>CAWJJQ010000001.1:0-741707 GCA_963843255.1 Bryobacterales bacterium
TATGGCTGTCGCAGAAAAGCAGCACACCACCATCAGCGGGGTGCCCATCGAGCCTCTTTATGGCCCTGAGCAATTGAACGATTTTGATCCGCGGCGCGATCTGGCGAAGCCGGGCGAGTTTCCTTACACCCGCGGGATCCACGAAAGCATGTACCGCGGCCGGCTCTGGACCATGCGCCAGTTTTCCGGTTTTGCCACGCCCGAAGAGACCAACCGCCGCTATCACTATCTTCTGGAACAGGGCCAAACTGGACTCTCCGTAGCCTTTGATCTGCCGACGCTCATGGGCTACGATGCGGACCATCCGCTTTCCGAAGGCGAAGTCGGCAAGTGCGGAGCCTCCATTTCGTCGCTCGAAGATATGGAAATCCTCTTTCGCGGCATTCCGCTGGGCCAGGTGACCGTCTCGATGACCATAAACTCGCCGGCCGCGGTTCTCTGGGCCATGTACCTGGCGGTGGCGGAGCATCAGGGCGTCGATTGGAAGGTGGTCTCCGGCACCCTTCAAAACGACATCCTGAAGGAATACATCGCGCAGAAGGAGTACATTTTCCCGCCGCGTCCCTCCATGCGGCTGGTCACCGATACCATTGAATTTGGCGCGCGCCATACCCCCCGGTTCAACCCTATCTCGATCAGCGGCTATCACATCCGCGAAGCCGGATCCACCGCCGTCCAGGAGTTGGCGTTCACCCTGCGCGACGGTATGGAATACGTGGAGTGGGCGCTCGAACGCGGCCTCCAGATCGATGAATTCGCGCCCCGCCTGAGCTTCTTCTTCAACGCTCACAACGACTTTTTCGAGGAAATAGCCAAGTACCGCGCGGCCCGCAAGTTGTGGGCTCACGCCATGCGCGACCGGTTCGGCGCCAAGGAGGAACGCAGCCAAAAGCTCCGTTTCCATTCGCAAACGGCCGGGTGCTCGCTCACCTGGCAGCAGCCCTACAACAACGTGGTACGGACTGCTATACAAGCTCTCGCGGCGGTCCTGGGCGGAACCCAATCGCTCCACACCAACTCGCTCGATGAGGCTTACGCCCTGCCCAGCGAACAAGCCGTCACCATCGCCCTGCGTACGCAACAGATTCTAGGCTACGAAAGCGGCGTCACCAATACTCCCGATCCCCTGGGCGGCAGCTATTTCGTGGAGCGCATGACCCTCGACATGGAGCAGGCTGCCAGCGATTACTTCCGCCGCATCGACGACATGGGCGGGATGATCGCCGCCATCGAGAAAGGCTTCCCCCAGAGCGAGATAGCAAACGCTAGCTACCAGTACCAGCGGGCCGTCGAGACTAAAGAAAAGATTGTGGTAGGGGTCAACGCCTTTCAGTCCGAGGATCAGCCCATCGAACTGCTCCAGATCAATCAGGAGGCCGAAGCCCATCAGGCGCGGAAACTGGCGGCCTTGCGCGCCCGGCGGGATAATAGCCGTGTGCGCAAAACCCTGGACGTCTTGCGGTGCGCCGCTGAGGGTACTGAAAATACTATGCCATTTCTTATGGACGCGGTGCGTGCTTACGCAACTTTAGGGGAGATTTGTGACGCTTTCCGCGATATTTTTGGCTCCTATCAGGAGACCGCTCATATTTAATGCGCGGTTGTCCCTCCGCGCCGAGGATTCCAAATGACCCCGCCGATTCGAGTGCTCGTTGCCAAGCCTGGGCTGGACGGCCATGATCGCGGCGCCAAGGTGATTGCCCGCGCCCTGCGAGACGCCGGGATGGAGGTAATTTATACCGGTCTGCGCCAAACGCCTGAAATGATTGTGAACGCCGCCTTGCAGGAGGACGTGCAAGTAATTGGATTATCAATTCTTTCCGGCGCACATAATGCCATCGTTCCACGGGTCATGGACTTGCTTCGAGAAAAGGATATGCTGGACGTGAAGGTGATTGTGGGTGGCATCGTGCCGGACGAAGATGCCGCTGCCCTCAAACGGCGCGGGGTAGCGGCCGTATTCCAGCCCGGCGCGTCGCTCGATGGCATCGTGGAATGTATCCGATCGCTGGCTGGTGTGGCCCGCGCGCCTTTTCCGTAGAGCTAGATGAGCATGGGCCGACTATTGATTCTCTTGGGTTTGTGCCTGGTAGCGGTGGGTTTGGTCTGCACGCTGGGAGAGAAGTTACCTTTTCGGTTAGGCCGGTTGCCCGGCGATATTTACATCCAGGGCAAACACACCAGCTTTTACTTTCCAGTTGTTACATGCCTCGTGCTCAGCGTGGTGTTTTCTTTGGTTATATGGCTGTTCCGCCGATAAGAAAACATTCTCTGCGGCAATTGGATTGCATGATACAAAGCATGGATTTAAGCAAAACTATCGCGGAACTCTACGAAGAAAAAACGAGGCTCGACAGGGTGATCGCCTCGCTCGAGCAACTCGGCCAGGAAACGACTACGCTCCGCATCATCACCAGCCGGCGTGGACGTAAGTTTATGAGCCCACAAGAGCGTACCCAAGTTTCCGAACGGATGCGCAGGTATTGGGCAGGACGCAAGGCATCGACGGAAGACCACCAATTGGAACAGCCTAGGGTGATGACGGCAGCTTCGGCGGCATGAAGATTATTCAAGGCCGAATTATTACCGTTTAATTCATTATGGGTACTTTTTACCCACGATATTCTACATATCAGGGTTTCTCCCGTTGGTCTTCGGTTAATACCTGTTACGGTGCGGAATTTTTCGCTGCGTAGCAATCTGATCGTTGCTAATGTACGCGTCCCATCTTATCCAGCGGCCAGTACACGAATACAGCCTTTCCATAGATATTCTGGCGCGGCACATAGCCCCAGGCACGGCTGTCGTTGGATGAACTGCGGTGATCCCCCAGAACGTAATACCGGTCTGGGGGAACGCGTTCGGGCAAGTGGGACTGGTAGTCGCGGTACTCTTCGGGAACATAATCCTCAGGCAGCGGCTTTCCGTTAACGATGACCACTCCGTGGTTGATTTCGATTACATCCCCAGGTAGCCCGATAACCCGCTTGATGTAGGATTTTGAAATATCCAGCGGGAACCAGAAAACCACCATGTCGCCGCGCTCAATCTGGCCGGCGCCAAATCGATAAGTAAACTTATTGATAAATATCCGTTCCTGATCGTGCAGCGCGGGCATCATGCTGGTGCCCTCCACCTTTACCGGTTGGTAAATGAAAACGATGAGAACGACGGCGATCAGGACGGACAGCGCCAGATCGCGGATCCAGGAGATCGGATTGAAGCCGCTGGCACGTCCGGGCGGTGTCTCCGCGGGCTCGGGATTGGTCGCTGAAGCTGGTCGCTGGATTGGTCGCTGGATTGGTCGCTGGATTGGTCGAAGGTAGCGGCTCAGTTTCCGGCATCCCGCACGTGGTCCCTTAATTTGATTATAAGCCAGGCTGCGCCAAATTCGAGACTATTCCAGCAGCGGCGGGAGTTCGGGCAGCGGCACCGCGCCCTGCCTTAACGCTGCATCGTGGAACTCCGACAACTGAAATGCCGCACCTTTGGCTTGCCGGTACTTGTCGCGCACAGCCAGCCATCCCCGCCAGCCTACGAAATAACAAGGCAATTGCGCCGACGAGAGCTTGGCGCGCTGCAGCTTGGCGGTGGCTTCCTCGGCCTCTTGAAAGGTCTGAGTCTGCATCAGATCCAACGCTTCCTGGTCCGTCATGTTCAGCATTTGCAGGCGAATATCCAGGATGGCGTTGGCGATCACCCGTAGCTCTTCTTTCTGGAAAGTCAGGCGCAGTTCCGGCGAGCTGTCCAGGAAGCCTTCATCCAGCATCGTCTGGGTGGCGTATTGCGCCCAACCCTCGATGTACGGCCCGTTGCCGTAAAGGGCGCGCAGCAGGCGCCGGGTAGCAGGTTCAATCTGGTTGGCAAACTCGAACTGCACGTAGTGGCCGGGAACGGCTTCATGCAGCGTCAACAGCTTGAGCTTGTAGAAGTTGTACTCGCGCAGCTTGGATTCGGCGCGCGGCCGGGGCCAATCCGGCGGAATAGGAGTGATCCAATAAAACGCTCCCAGTTGGGGCTCCAGAGCGGGCGCCGGATTGAAGCCTGCTACGGCGTAGATCCCCCGCATAAAGACTGGTGTCGGGATCACCTGAAGGTTAGCGTGGGGCGGCAGCGTCAGCAGGTGTTTGTGCGCCACGAACCGGCGCGCTTCCTCCAGATCGTTCTTTGCATCCGCCACGTATTCCTCGGGGGTGGAATGCCGGTCCGCGATGCGGCCAAGCACTTCCGAGATCACTTTGTTTTCACGCTGCGGTCCGGCTAAGTCGGCATGGTCCCCATGTTCTGGAAAGAATTTGTGATGGAGCGGCAAAGCCAGGGCCAGCATACGGGCGCGTAGATCCAGCAAGCCGCGCGCGGCGGCTTCCAGCACGTCGCTGGGGTCCACGCCCGCATCCAGCGCATAGCGAAACTTCAGAGTGTATAGCCTGCGTCCCAGGCGCCAGTCGTAGTTGTCGCGGGCCGACAGGCTGCCCTGCAGATAACCCTGAAAAGCGTGCAATGCATCCAGGGCCGGACGCGCGGCGGCTGCATAAGCGGTGCGCTGGTCCGCCGGCACGGCGGCGCGGATAGTGGTATCCACCAGCGCGATATTGCCCTCGTTTTCTTCGGCCGCAACTTTGGTCCAGATCCCCGGCGCGGAGACCAGGTTGGTGCGCGCCTGATCGAGAAACAGCGGCAGTTTCTTCAGGCGCGCGATGATGTGCCGGATGCGGTCGGGCAGCGGCGCGTATTCGAGCGTTAGCGGGGCGAAGAGCGCGTTGCCGGCAAGTTCCACGTAAACCGTGGGATTGTGCAGATAGCCTTGGGTTTCCTCCAGGTCGAGCAGGGCCAGCGCCACCTGGTTCTGGATAATGTGCAGATCGGCGCGCGATTCCGCGCTCAGACTCTCGGGCTTAATTTCGTTTCCGAGCCGTTCCCGAAATCGCCGGTAATACTCGCGCTGATGATCGAGCGCGGCGAGGCTGAAGTCGTCGAACTGGTCATCGAGGTTCTGGCCCTGGTATTGATGTAAACCTGTGGCAGTAGCGGTGGCTGGCGAGAACGCCAGGGAAGTGTAGACGAATTCATCGGCGAGCTTCGAGAAGCTTTGTTCCGGGGAACCGCACCCCACGGAGGTAAGAAGAGACATAACCACGGCCAGTTCCGCCCCAAAATGGCGCATGGTTCGATCTTACAGGAGTCTCGGGAGGATCCGCGGAAATCTGGAACTCAGCCCATAGCCGGGCGCGCTCGGTGATGCTCAGTCTTGCCCGGGACGGCTGCCGGTTCGCGCTGCTTCTTCAGCCGCAGGGTACGCATGGCGTCGTAGACTTCGGCCGCGCCGGCATTCGCCCGCCCTGCGATCACGCGCTCGCCGATCACGCAGGCCCAAAGGAGGGCAACCAGAACCGCGATGGACGTTAGGCCCTGTCCAGTTATTTTCGCGATCGCCACGCCGGCGCCCTCCATCCATGAGCCTGCATGACGAGGCAAGTAGCAATCCGCCCACCAGACGCTAGCTGTTTTCTTATCAGCACTTCGGGCGGCGATCGGTGTGCCCGCCCGGCAACACACGGGCGCACGGGTAACGGCCTACGGCCGCCGGGCAGAAGTTGCACCGTGTGCAACTGTATCCCGATTTGCGCGGTTCGTTAAGAGCGCAAAGGGATGCGTGTCCGCGCCGCCAAGTAGGATAGGAATTCGCGGAGTCGTGGCGGCGCGGCCGTATCCCGATTTGCGCGGTTCGTTAAGAAGGTAAACTGGTTGTATGGGAGCAGCCAGGGAAAATGAACTGCTGCGCGCCGGTCGCCGCGCGCCCGCCTTCAAGCTCGCCCGTGTAGATGGTGGGGTGCCGAATGGAGCAGTCGATCTCACTGCGTTACTGGCGGACGGGCCGGTGCTGCTGGCGTTCTTCAAATCTACCTGCCCGGTTTGCCAGATGACTCTGCCTTACCTGGAACGCATCCATCGCGGGCGTGCGCCCGGGTCGCTGGCAGTGTACGGCGTATCGCAGGACGACGCGGAGACCACCCAGGAGTTCAGCGGCGAGTTCGGAATCAGTTTTCCGATGTTGCTCGACACTGAGGAAAGCGGCTATCCGGCCAGCAACGCGTACGGCATCGGACACGTGCCGTCCATGTTTCTGATCGGGCGCGACGGTCAGGTCACCTGGAGCCTGGAGGGGTTCAACAAGCGTGAAATCGTGGAGGTAGCCGGCCAGGCCGGGGTCCAGCCGTTCGCGGCGGATGAAGACGTACCGGAGTGGCGGGCGGGTTGAAGCTCGAAAAATTGAGCTCCCGGCGGGGGCGCGGAAAGAAATCGCATGGCGAATAAAATCGACGAAATACTGGGTTCGGCGGCGGCTATCGCCAAGGGCATGGGGGTCACCTTGAAAGAGATGATGTCCCCCACGGTGACGGAAAACTATCCCGACGAGCCGCCCAAGCTGGAAGAGCGCTACCGCGGCGTGCACGTGCTTCAGCGAGACGTGAACGGTATGGAGAAATGTGTCGCCTGCTTTTTATGCGCGGCGGCTTGCCCTTCCAACTGCATCTACATCGAAGCGGCGGAGAACACCGATAAGCTGCGTATCAGCGGCGGCGAGCGCTACGCCAAGGTCTACAACATCGATTACAACCGCTGCATTTTTTGCGGCTATTGCGTGGAGGCGTGTCCCACCGATGCCATTACTCACGGACACGGGATCGATGTAGCCAGCTTCAATACGTCCACCCTGATTTTTCGCAAGGAACGCATGCTGGCGCCCATTCCGGAGGGCGCGCATCCGCCGGTGGTCGCGGCGGACACCCCGGTGGCGCACTAGGCAGCCGCGTGGGGCAGGCCCCTGGCCTGCGGCCTGGCCTGCGTGGGGCCCTTGGCCCCGCTTAGGCGGCGTGAGACGCCGCCGCAGCGCATGGCGCTGCCCCACCTCAAAAATCGTAGGACTTCCGTACGAACACCGAGTCCGTAACCCAGGGGAACGGCATGGTGTGCGGCGGACGGTCCGGTGCTCCCGATCCCGTGAGCCCGTACGACTGATCGATTATCAGCATGTGCAAGGGGCCAGCCGGCGCCTTCACTCTCAGGTGCAGGTCGAAGCCATCGGTCGGCGGACCGAAATACTCGAAGCTCCACTGCTCGAACCGGATGACGTTCAGCATACTTAAGCCCAGCTTGTAGTCGCGGGCGCGGATGTCCGGCCCCACCGATTTCCCGTTCACTTCGGCGGCCAGCACCTGCGCGCGCGGATCGCCGTACACGTAAACGATCTCTGCGTGCCGCGGCGATGCGATGCGCAGGCGTAGCGTGCGCACATCGCCCTCGGTCGAATCGTCGATTCGATCCATCACCGGCACGGCAAGCGCCGCGCTTACGCCAGCATTCTCCCACATTGGCCATTTTAGAAACGGCATGAACGGCGAAGCGGCCACCCTTTGCGGATGGGTGCCCATCACCGGTGCGGTCCAGGCATCCGGGTGAACATCGCCGCTGAACCAAGCGCCCTGGCCGCTATCGGCATCCAGCCCGTAGAACAGGCTGGTGGGCTTCGGATGATCCGCATCGAAGCCGGCTAATGTTGCGCCCCCAATCAAAAACGCAGCACAGACCGCGACCGCCGCCCCCGGCAGCCACCAACGGCGCGGCGCGCACACGATCTCGACGAGTGGGATCGCGAGGCCCAGGAGCAACACCGTGAAAAGCGCCGGCGCCGCCGCTACGGTCATGGTCATGGCCACGAACAGTTGATCGATCAGCGGTCCGATCATCACGATGCCGGGCACGGCGCACGCCCAGACGATGGCCGCCGTTCCCCATGAATCGAGTTCACCACCGCGCGCGATCAGGATACCGAATCCGGCGAGCGCAAACAGCAGCGGCCAGAGGAAGACATAGCTCGCGCCCGGCAACTCTACCGTTCCGGCCACGGCTATCACCAGCCAAAGCAGCAAGGCCCCGGCCCACAGACTCAGCATGGCAACGCGGCGCCGCAGCAACTGATAGATCGCGGCGAAGATGCCGATTGAGAGCGCCGTGAACGCCGCCCGGTAGATCCAGGCGTGATAAGGATCGCCCTGCAGCATCTGCCGGAAGTCCGGATGCCAGGCGAGCACCAGCCGCCAGAGGGCGATGGCTCCGCCGGCACCGGCAAGGATAGTCAGCAGCAATGCCGCGGCTCCAAGCAGCAAGCCGCCAATGCCGATAGCGCGGCGGCTCAGCGCGAGCCACACTACAACCACGAACAACAGAGCCGCGATCAGCGCCAGCGGCAACGCCCAGGCGAGCGGATAAATCAATACACGCAAACCCGGAAAGTTGAAGTACGTCACATCCGGCGCGGTGACCTGGCGCAGGTCCTGGTTGCCCAGGCGGCGCGCCAGCGACAGCGCGTAGGATCCCTGGTGTTGCAGGCTGCGCGGATCGATGTGCGCCACGTCGTCGATGCGGGTGTGATAATTGGTCACGTCGCCGATGAAAGCGAAGTCCATGCCCGCGATGCCGGCCTGCTTTACCACGGTGAGGTCGGTATCGTTGGGCAGCAGTTGGTAGATTTCGTAGCTCAGGGAATTGGCCACCGGGTAGGGCGCGGCCGCCGCCAGCTGGCGAATCATCCAGCCGTTTCCCTTGCTGGTGGCGAACATGATGCCCGGGCCGCTGTCGCCGCGCGCTTCGAAGTTGAGCGCCATTCCAGGCAGGGAGGCATGCGCATCCACAAACGCTTTCGCGCCCAGCAGGCCGGGCTCTTCGCCATCGGTGAACAGGAAGACCAGGTCGTTCGCCAGCGGTGGGCCCGTATGCAGCGCGCGCAGGGTTTCGAGCAGCACGGCCACGCCCTCGCCATCGTCGGCGGCGCCCGGTCCGCCGGGCACCGAATCGTAGTGCGCCATCAGCACCAGCGGCCGCGTGGAACGGGAGCCGGGAATCCGCGCCATGATATTGCGCACAATGCCGGCGGCCAGCGGATAGCCGCCGCGCGCATCGCGCGTGACCGGCAGCGATTCCACCTCGACCTGCGCACCGAACGCGGTCGCTTGGTTAACAATGTATTGGCGCACGGCATCCTGCGCCGGCGAGCCGAACGGGTGCGGGCCGCGGGCAAACGCACGCAGATGATCGAGCGCGCGGAATCCGGAAAACTCCGGCGCCGGCGCCGTGCCGGGCAACGCATCCGGCGGGCTCAGTTGGCGCATGCCCAGAACCGTGATCGCCGCAATGAACAGGATGGTGACGAGCGCGCGTGACCACCTGCCGCCATCGCTCATTGGCGCCCGGCCTTCACCCACACTTTCTGTGCGGCCGAACGGCCCAATTGCACCGATCTTCCATCGATGCGCAGCGTGAGCGTGTCGTCCGCATTGCGCGCTTCCACTCGCACCTTGGAACCGGGCCGCACACCCAGGCCTTCCAGATATTCGAGCAGTCTGCGGTCGCGCTCGTACACACTGGTGACGGCCACCGTTTCGCTGCCGTTGTTCTCATCCAGCGTTTTCAGCCCGCGGTGGCGGCGGTCGGCGGGCGTATCCAAGCCCACGCGATTGCCGTGCGGGCAGGCTTCGCCGGCGCCCAGCTTCTCCACCAGCTTGCGCTCGAAGTCCTCGGAAACCGCGTGCTCCAGTTGCTCGGCCTCTTCGTGCACCTTGTACCACTCCATGCCGAAGATCTCGGTCAACATGCGCTCGATCAGGTGATGCCGGTTCAGAATGCGATTCGCGATTTCGTGGCCATCGGGCGTGAGCGTGATGTGTCCTTCCTCATCCACGTGGATCAGCGCGTCGCGTTTCAGACGCTTAATGGCCATGGTGACCGCGGGCGCGGTGACGTTGAGCCAGCGCGACAGCGTGGCCGCCTTGACCGTGTCACCTTCCGACTCGGCTTCGGCGATGGCCTTGAGATAATTCTCCTTCGAAATCGTGATTTTCACGCTTGCTCCGATTGTATCGCGGAGGCGCAATTGCGAGACCACGGCCTTGTGGCGCGCTATGGCAGGTTGACCGGATCGCTCGAAACCCAGATATTCTTCCCGATCCGCATGCGCGCCCAGTAGGTGGTCCCGGCTTTGTTCCCGCCGTCGTCGCAGGCGTAGAGCCACAGCTCGTCCTTTTCCCGGACTGGAATGTTCAGAGTGCCATCCGCTGCGTTCAACAGCGGCCCGTTGTCCGCGGATGCGACACCCAGGATGTAATCCTGATTCGAGGCGCGAAAGATGCCCAGCGGCTCCCGGCGTTGCAGTTCGATGTAGCCGATCTGCATGTCTGAAACCAGCGGCATGGAGCTGGGCTTTACCTTGAAGATCAGTTTGAAGAGGCGATCGGGGCGGCCGTCCGGTGCTGCCGCTAATACGCCGCAGCCCACTTTGTCGGCATGGGGGGTGTTCGGCACGAATTCGAGCGATGCCTTGAGCCCGGCCTCCGCCCTTTTTTCGACGAAGCCGGGAATGAGACGCGGATAATCCCGCGCGAGCAGAAGGCGCAAGCTTTCGCGCCGGGCGGTATCCTGCTCGGCGAACGGCCTACCAGGCGGCACGAATCCGATGTCCACACGGTCGCGCTCGGAATCGTCGCCCGGATGGTAAGGCCGTACCGGCGGCTGGATCAGGTAATAGACGAAACCCTGCTGCTCAAATCGGGCGATGGGCCGCAATTTCAAAAGGAGATCGGTAGAGTAAAGCGATTCCTCGGGGACATACACATATTCCAGTTCTTTCGGGAACCAGGAGAAGATTTTGTCGCGCTGGTAGAGGCCCGGCTGCTTCCAGCAGATACCGGTTTCGGCGAAGTAAGAGAGCAGAAACGGGTCGGATGGCATGCCGGCGGGCGGGTACACCATCAATGTGACCGGGCGGGTAGGGTGCACCGTTTGTCGGAACTCTCGCGCCTGCTCGCGCACGAAGTCTATCTGGCGGCCCCGGCCGGCAAGGAACGGATTTTCGCGCGCGGCGATCCACTGATGGTACGAGGTGACCGCCGGCCGTAGACAGATTAGGGTGAGGCACGCCACTGCCGCGGGCAGCCCGCCACGGATCCAGCGACGGCGCGCCCATTGCACGAAGCAGGCCGCCCCGGCAGAAAGCAGCAGCAATATGCTGGGCAGGCTGATGGTCAGGTAGCGTGTGTCGATCTGAAACAAGCAGACGCTGGCGGAAGACAGGAATAGCAGGAAGAGCCAGGCTAGCGGCAGCCAGTGCTTACGCGTCCAGCCGGGATCACAGAGGAGGCCCGCCAGCAACAACAGCCACAGCGGATCGAAGAAATCTTTACCGGTAAAGAGATGGAGGAAGTTGCGGACGTTGAAGCGAAACCGCGACCAGAAAGCCTCCGGGTTATGGGCGATAGCGACGAGCACACTGGAGTGATTAGCCTCCGGCGAACCATACTTCCGCACCGCGGCGGCGAAACCGGCGTCTTCGTCGCCGGTGCCAGTGATCCAGGCTTCAGCCGCATAGAAAGTAGTGATGGCGGAAGGTCCCGTGATGCCGTAATGGACCTTCACCCAGCTCTGGTAGATGGTGGCCGGAACGAATAACGCGGCGAAGCCCAGCACCACGAAGGAACACGTGGCGAGCGCGCGCGGGTTTTTGCTTGCGGCATACGCGGCGTAGAGCAGGACCGCCAGCGTGATCCCGAAAAAGGGCAGCGTCTCCCAGCGCGCCAGCCACACCAGGCCCCAGCAGGCGCCCGCGACGAACAGTCGCGTGCGCGTCGCCCACCGGAGGGCCAGCGCGGTCGCCAACAGCGCGGGACCGGCGGTCATCAGGAAGGCGACGTGGGAAATGCTGTGCACGTGCGCGACCAGACGGGCGGTCAATGCGCCGCTGGTGAGAATGAACAAGCAGGCCACATGCCCGGCAGTGGCGCCCCAGAGCGTGCGTGCGGCATAAAACGTGGCGATCAGGAAAACGGTCAGCGAAAGAGCGTAGACGATTTGATAGACGACGTACGGATCGCTAGTGAACAGCTCTACGAACGCGCACAGGAGCGCGCCGAAGAGCGGCCGCCATAGCGCGGGAGGGTCCAGGGGAGCGACCACCAGGCCGTAGCCGCGCAGCAGGTTCCGGCCCATCATCAGCTCGATGGCGTTCCAGCGGATCCTGGGAAGCAATCCGCCCCAGGCCCAAAAAAGGATGACGCCGATGAGCACCCAGAGGATGGGCGCGCCGTAGGTACGCAGCCAGCGCATCGGGGAAAATCGATTATCCCACAGTACAATTGATTTTCCGAACGATGACGTGCTGTAAGATTTGCGGCGGTGCGACCGAAGAGATCGGCAGCAAGCGCGGCACGTTCCACAGAGAGTTGTTTCACTTCCGGCACTGCCCCGCCTGCGGGTTCCGGTTTGTGGCTAATCCCCTGACCGACTCCGCGGCGGTCTATTCGGAAGACTACTTCGCGGGCCGCGGCGCCGACCCGTGGGTGGATTACATATTCGAGCTGGAGCACCCGCACGAGACTATCCGGGTCTACGAATGGGAAGGAATCCTGCAGGCGGTCGAGTCGCTGGTGCCGTTGGACGAGCGCACTGAATGGCTGGATTTCAGTTGCGGCAACGGCGGGCTGGTCCGGTACTGCCGCCAGCACAGCCGCGCGCGGATTACGGGCTTTGAAGAGGGACCCATCGTCAGGCGGGCGGCAGAGTTTGGAATTCCGCTGGTGACGCGGGAGCGGCTGGCGTCACTCGGCGGCAGTTTCGATGTGGTGACGGCCATCGAAGTTCTGGAGCACGTGGCCGACCCGCTGGAAACGCTGCGCGCGATCCGGCGACTGCTGAAGCCCGGCGGATTGTTCTTCTACACTACAGGCAATGCGGAACCGCAGCGATCCCGGTTTCTGGAATGGCGGTACGTGTATCCCGAGATCCACATCAGCTTCTATGAGCCGCGCACGCTGCAGCGGGCGCTGGGAGCGGCAGGATTCGATCCGCAATTTGCCGGCTACCTTCCCGGCTTTACCGGCATCATCCGGTTCAAGGCGCTGAAGAGCCTGGGCGTGCGGCGACGCGGAATGTGGGAACGCGTTCTGCCTTGGCGCCTGCTGGCGCAAATTACGGACCGGAGGCTGCAGATGACGCGGCATCCCGTCGGATGGGCTATGCCAGGTTCTTCGGGTAGAGGCGCGTGAAGCGCAGCTTGAGGTCGATCCAGAGCCAGGTAAACGGATCGCGAAACAGACGTACTTTCTTGCCTTCGCGGAACGATCGGGAAGCGTAGTTCACGGGGATTTCGAGCGGCACATAGCCTTTGCGCACCAGCTTGATGACCAACTCGTGATCGAAATCGAAGCGATTGCAGGAGAATTCCAGGCCGAACAGGCAATCGCGGCGAAAGACCTTGAACATGGTGAACGGATCGGTCATGTGCTGGCGGAAGAGAACGTTGATCAGTCCGGTGAAGAAGACATGGCCAAAATTCAGCGCGGCGGAGAGGCTTTTCTGTCCGGCGAATTTACGCAGCTTCCAATCGCCGGCATGGCGGGTGCCCAGCACGAACAGCGCCTGCCAGGCGAGGATGGGCGCCAGCAGGGCATCGTAATCGTCCAGATCGTATTCCAGATCGGCATCCTGGATCAGGATGATGTCGCCCGTGGCATGGCGGAAGCCTTCGCGGATGGCATGGCCTTTGCCGCGCGGCTGGTCCTGGAGCACGAGCTTCACTTCGGGGTGGTTTTCGTATTGCTTCGCCAGTTCGCGGGTGCCGTCGGTCGAATTGCTTTCGACGATGATGATCTCGCGGTCTACTCCGGCGAGTTCCTTCTTCAGCAGCGCATCCATCAGGATGGGGAACGACCGGCTTTCGTTGAACGCAGCCATGATGATGGAGCATTTCGGGCGCGCTGGCAGATCGCCGCGGACAGCGGTGACGAGCGTGCCGGAATAGGCGCGCACCAGGACGTCGCGGAAGCCGTGGCGCAGCAGGAGCAGTTGGATGGCCTCCGGATCAGAGTGCAGGCGATGGCGCGGTACGGTGAGAGCCAAGGGCGCGCCAAGGGGTAGCCTGGCGTGGAGGGACTGCAGCAGGCCGCCGGGATCGGGCTCGGTTTGCAGGCCGGGCTTGCGGGCCATGGCCATCAAGCCGCTGGCGGGAATGCGCAGGTGACGGTAGGCGACGGCGTCCGGCATCAGGCGGCGCACAGCGGCCAGCAGCGGGCTCAACAGGGGAACGCGGAAGCGCTCGAAGTGGCGCGCCAGGTAATCGAGGGTCAGCACCTTGCGGCTGGGCGCGATGCGGATCTCTTCGAAGCCGCTGCTATCGAGCAGCAGGCGGATGGACGCGGCGCTGAAATAATACAGGTGCTCGACCTTGTATTCCATCCAGCGGCGGCGTAGCAGGCGGCGCGTCCAGCTATCGAGTGAGGGTGTGATCACCAGCGCCACGCCGCCGGGGCGCAAAAGATCGCGGATGCGCAGCAGGAAGGTTTTCGGATCGCGCACATGCTCGATGACGTCGGCCGCGAGCACGGCGTCGAAATGATCGCGCGGCAGAGCGGCCGTTTCGAGAGAAGCGACTTGCACCGCCGGCTCGCCGAGGCGGGTATTGGCAACCGCCGCGGCGTGCGGGGAAATTTCGATGCCGGAAACGCGATAGCCGCGACGGCGCGCCTCCACCAGCACTTCGCCGTGGCCGCAGCCGATTTCGAGCAGAGTTGCGTTTGGAGTGGGGAGCACCGCGGCGAGCGCGTCAAGATACAGCGCACCCGTGGCCGCTTTCATGCGGGAGCGACGGCCGGCCGCGTCGTCGCTTTGCGCGCCCAGAAAGTAGCCGTCGGTATAGATCGCGGCCAGCGTGGAATCGTCCGGCTGGGGATCGAGGAATTCCAGGCGGCAATCGGCGCAGGCGCGCAGCGCGTAGCGGTCTACGGCCGGGCGGCGTAAATCCGCGGGTCTTGCGCACGCGGGGCAACGAGGTTGGGAAACGCCGGCGAGTGTGCCAATAACTCCAGATTGTACCAGCGTTCCCCGCAGGCGACCCGCGGGGGACGTTTGCCCGAGGCGGGTAAAATGCGATGGCCTTCCGCGCGCAGACGCTCGGCCTGGCGGGCGGCGCCACCGGGGAATTTCGGATTCAACGAGCCATCGTCTTTGACCACACGCCAGTAGGGTGTGATGCGCTTGCGACCGGCCGCGGCATCTTCTTCGGCGGCCTCGGCGGCGATGCGGACGAAGATGCCGGTGGTCAGCGGGCAGGTGGCGTCCACGGCATATTTCGCGGCCAGAAATTCGCAGATGCGGCGGATGGTGATGACGCTGCCCTTGGGCACCGCGCGTATGCAGCTTTCTACTTCGCGCGGGCTGGCGATCAACATGATCCCGTCGCCGAAGCGCTTCCGCATGTAGGGCAGCACCGGAACCAGTTTGGGCAAGTCCGGATTATTCATCTTTTCGCGCCAGGGTTTGCGGGTTTTCATACTGGAATATGGATCAGCGTGAGCAGGTCTTCCGGCTTGGCGCTCATGGGCGAGTTCAGATACTGCTCGAAGGCCGGCGCGTCGCGGAGCTGGTAGCCGCTGGTGGGCAGCCAGTTGCCGTAGATGCGCTGGTAGGTATTGCCGAGCTCTTCGTACGGGCCTTTGTGAGTGAAGATGGCATAGGTGCCGCCGGCCAGCTCCATCACGCCGATTTCGCCTTCCGGCTCAACCGGGCGATGGACGGTGATGGCGGCATCGTAGCGGACCTTATCGGGCGGCGTGACTTCAGGATCGTCGTGCACGATGCCGATCATCATCATGTTGGGGCCCATAAGACCGTGCATGCCGGCCCAGGACATCAGGCGGCCCCAGGTGGCGCCCACGGCGTTATACGGACCCACATGCCGCAGAAACACCACGCGCAGGGGCGGGAACTCCTTCACCTCGACGGGTGGAAGGCCGCCGTAATCCGGCGTATGAAATCCGGACACGTCATCGTAATGCGTGCGGGATTCCGACTCGGGCGCGGGCTTGTGCGCGGCCCGGTAGGCGGAAGGAGATGCTCCAAACATATCGCTAAATGCCCTCGTAAACGCTTCATGCGTCTCGAAGCCCGCTTCGAGCGCGGTTTGAGTGATGGGCTCGCCGGACTGTTTCAGATTGCGCGCGGCGCGCTCCAGGCGCAGCCGGCGGATGTGCTCCTTGAGCGATTCGCCGACGAGCCCGCGAAAGACCCGGTGAAAATGAAACCGGGAAAAAGCCGCGACGGCGGCCAGATCATCGAGTTGCAGATCGTCATCCAGATGCTTCTGGATGTAGACGAGCGTGCGGACGATGCGCTCGTGGTAGTCCTGCTCGGTGGATGGCTTCACAGGCCTCCATGCCAGAGTGTAGATCAAGCCGCGGCGGTGCGCTTGACCGGTCTTGCTATTTTTGGCGTTAGTATCAGAGAGAGCCTGAGAGCATCGTTATGGAGCAACTGCTGGCGGCCGTCCAAGCGGCCCGCGTTTACGACTTGGCGCAGCCCTATTACCCGGGGATGCCGCACCATCCGAACCATCCGCCGTTCCTGTTCGGGTTGAACAAGAAGCATGGCGATTACGTGGCGCGCAACGGAGCCAGCTCCGCGTCGGAAGGCTTGACGCTGGGCGGGCACGTGGGCACGCACATCGACGCGCTGTGCCATTTCTCGTGCGGCGGCAAACTGCACGGCGGAGAGACCGCGGAGGGCGTACAGAGTTATGCCAGCGGCCTGGAGCGGTACACGGTGGACACCATCGCGCCCATTCTGCGGCGCGGCGTGCTGCTGGACATCGCAGGGCAGGCGGGGGTGGAGGCGTTGCCGGCCGATTTCGAGATTACGCCGGAGCACCTGGCTGCGGCTGCGGCGGCCCAGCAGGTGGAGGTGCGCGCGGGCGACGTGGTGCTGCTGCGCACCGGTTGGGCGCGCTTTTGGGACGATGCGGCGCGCTTCATCGCGCAGGTGCACGGTCCGGGGCCTGGCGAGGCGGGCGCGCGGTGGCTGAGCGGGCACGGCATTTTCGCGGCCGGATCGGATACGGTGGCGTTTGAAAAAGTGCCGGACAGTAACATGCCGGTGCACGTCCATTTGCTGGTGGAGAGCGGCATCCACATCATCGAGTGTTTGAACCTGGAGCAACTGGCGGCCGAGAGCCGCTATACTTTTTTGTTCGTGGCCACGCCGTTGAAGATCCGCGGCGGGACGGGATCGCCCATCCGTCCGCTGGCCATCGCCTGAACGCACATGTCACCCGACGCCGCTCCCATTCGCGAAGGAGAACAGATCGACACCGCCGCGCTGGCCGGATACCTGCGCGGCAAGTTGGAGGGCGCCGACGCCGGGGTGACCGTCCGGCAGTTTCCGGGCGGCCATTCGAACCTCACGTACCTGCTGGAGGCGGGCGAGCACGAGTACGTGCTGCGGCGGCCGCCGCTGGGGCCGGTGGCTCCCAAGGCGCACGACATGGCGCGCGAGTACACCGTGCTGGGCGCGGTGCATCCGTACTTCCCGCAAGCGCCGCGGGTGTTTTTGTTGTGCGACGATCCGGCGGTGATCGGGGCGATTTTCTTCGTGATGGAGCGGCGGCACGGGCTGGTGCTGCGACGGGAAATTCCGGCGCAATACGCGGGGGAGGCGGGATTCGGCGCGCGCGTGAGCGAGGCGTTCGTGGATTGCCTGGCCGCGCTGCACGCGGTGGACGTGAGCCAGGTGATGCTGGGCAAGCCGGCCGGATTCCTGGAGCGGCAGGTGAGCGGCTGGGCGGAGAGATGGCAGCGCGCGCAGACGGAGACGCTGCCGCAGATGGAGCAACTGATCCGCTGGCTGACCGAGCGGCTGCCGGTGTCGCCCGCGCCCACACTGGTGCACAACGATTACAAGCTCGACAACCTGATGCTGGACGCCTCTAACCCGGGCCGCGTGGAGGCGGTGCTGGATTGGGAGATGGCCACGGCCGGCGATCCGCTGGTGGACCTGGGGTGCGTGATGTGCTACTGGCCGGAGGCGGCCGATCCGCCGGTGCGGCGCGACGCGCTGAGCGACATCACCACGCTGCCCGGATGGCACACCCGCGCGCAGATCGTGGAGCGCTACGCGCGGGTGACCGGGCGGGACGTTTCGGGCCTCGGCTATTATGAAGTATTCGGGATTTTTAAGATCGCCGTGGTGCTCCAACAAATCTATTTCCGGTACCGGCGCGGGCAGACGCACGACGAACGCTTCCGCTACTTCGATAAGCGGGTGCGCGGGCTGGTAGAGGTAGCGGCAGGCGTGGCGGAGAGAGCCGGTTGAGCTCGCTGTACCTGATCCGGCACGGGCAGGCCGGCACGCGCGCGCATTACGATGCGCTCTCGGATCTGGGGCACCGGCAGGCCTACCTGCTGGGGCAATATCTGGTTGGACAGAAGATCCAGTTCAAGGCGCTGATCGCCGGCTGCCTGAACCGCCAGCAGCAGACCGCCGCGGGCGTGCGGCAGGCTTACCGGGATGCGGGCGTGGCAGTGCCCGAGATCGTGTCGGAGCCCAAGTGGAACGAGTTCGACATGACTGCGGTCTTCGGCGAATTCGCGCCGCAATTGTGCGCGATCGATCCGAATTTCAAACAGGATTACGACGAACTGATGCGCAAGCTGGAGGACCAGGATTCGCCGATTCATCACGCCTGGACGGAATGCGATACGCAGGCGATGCTGGCCTGGATGCACGGCCGCTTTCCGTGCCGAACGGAAACCTGGGCGGCGTTCCAGCAGCGGATCCTGAGCGCGCGCGAGGCGTTGACGAAGTACCAGCCCGGCGAGACGGTGGGAGTTTTCACGTCCGCGTCTCCGATTTCGATCTGGGTGGCGGCGTCGCTGGGCGTGGCGGACGGTCACCTGCTGCGACTGGCGGGCGCGCTTTATAATTCGGCGGTAACTACCATGCGGGTGCGCGGCGACGAGGTGATGCTGTTCAGCTTCAACGGTGTGCCGCACCTAAGCGATCCGCAGCTTCGCACATTCCGGTAAAAAAACCATGCGCAGAATCGACACGATCGAGGAACTCCGGTCGCTGACCGGGCAGGAGGTGGCGGTGGGCGATTGGTTCACGGTGGACCAGGCGCGCATCGACGCGTTCGCGGATGCCACCGGTGACCACCAGTGGATCCATCAGGATGTGGAGCGGGCGCGGACGGCATCGCCATTCGGGCGCACCATCGCGCACGGCTTCCTGACGCTGTCGCTGCTGAGCAAGCTGTCGCACGATTGCTTCGAGATCGGCGGGGATTTTCGGATGCGGATCAATTACGGGCTGAACCGGGTGCGGTTCCCGTCGCCGGTGGTGGAAGGGGCGCGCATCCGGCCGCGGTTCACGCTGCAGTCGCTGGAGGAATTCGACGAAGGATACCAGTTGGTCTGGGCGGTGACCGTGGAGGTGGAAGGGGGCCGGAAACCGGCACTGTACGCCGAGTGGGTGGTGCGGCTTTATCGGTAGGCGGGAGCGCCGGTAATGCGAAACGGGCATGTTCGAAGCCAATAAGTGGTTTGCTTGGCGATAGTTGAAAAAAGAGCGAAGCCACGGACGGTGGCTGCGCTTGGAAGATTCGGTTGTCAAGGATCGCGGCGGGCGGCTGTTCCTGCCCGCCTACACATTAACATGGCGGCCCGCTCGCATCCGGCGCGGAACCTCGGGGGCGGCAGTGAATCCGCCGTACCGTCATCCGTCCAGCCTGGAATTACGAGTTTCGGCGGCTGATATCCTTATAGTTGAGGAGAGACCGGCCCGTGCCGCCTTTTGCGTTCCGCAGCCTGATCCGGATGGCGAGTTGGGTGGTGCCACGGCGCGTGCGTCCCGCGTGGTACGCCCGGTGGGCGTCCAGCCTCCAGGGCTGGTGGATTCTGGTGCAGCGCGGCGAATTGATCCGAGGCGCGGCGGCGCAGATGGCGCACAGCATCCGGGTGGCCTTCGTCGATGCCTTCTGGCTTCGCTTCAACCGGGCTTACCTGGCATACTGGATTCGCGGTCCGGGCGCTCTCCTCCTCGCCACAGCATGCGCGCTTTCGTTCACCGCGGGATTTACGCACGGGTTCGCCATCACGCGTACGCTGATCGAAATGGCGGCGGGCCACCCCACGCGGCGCATTCTTTCGGGCGAAGGTCCGACGGGCACGCTGATCGTATACGCCGTTCCCATTGCATTCGCGCTGGCCGCGGGCGCGGTGCTGGCCGCCATTCGCCGGCTCTCGCTACGCCGCTCGGGATGGCGCTATGCGTGCTTTCTTGCAGTCAAAACCGCCTCCGTGCTGGCGCTGGTGACGCTGTTGTGGGTAGAAGGGGGTACGGCCCTTCGGGCACACATCCACAACGGCCCACTGCGGATATTGGGCGGCGCGCTGGGCCTGACGCTGGCGTTCATTTGCGTTTTCGGCAGTGCCCTGGTGTGGAGTTTCGACGATCAGCGGCGGCGCTGCCCGGTGTGTCTGCGCCGGCTGACCATGCCGGTAACGATTGGTTTGTGGGGCAGCATGTTCGAACCGGCCATCACCGAACTGTTGTGCGACGACGGACATGGCGCGCTGGCTCTGTTGGAAGGCCAACCGGGCCAATTGGACCGGTGGACGGCGCTGGACGAATCCTGGCATGATCTGTTCGACCGGGCGCATCCTGCCGGCGGGCGGTAACCGGCGCGGACCCGCGTCCCCTTTCGCGCTTTCTGGTTAAATGGACCTGGGAATCATATCCATGAACATTACGCGGCGGGCGTTTTCGCGCTGCCTGTGCGCTTCCCAGGTGGCGGTCTTCGCGGCGGGGCGGGGCGCGGAGCCGTGGTGGAAGGACGGCATCCTCTATCAAATCTATCCGCGGTCGTTTCAGGATTCGTCCGGAGATGGGATCGGCGATTTCCCGGGGATGACTTCCCGATTGGGATATCTGGAAGACCTGGGCGTGGACGCGGTCTGGATCACGGCCTGCTTCGATTCGCCGAACGCGGACAACGGCTACGATGTGCGAGACTACCGGCGCATTCACCCGGACTTCGGGACCATGGACGATTTTGAGCGGTTCATGGACGAGGCCAAACGGCGGCATATCCGGGTGATCCTCGATATGGTGTTCAATCACTCGAGCGACGAGCACGAATGGTTCAGGCGGAGCCGCTCGTCGCGCACAAATCCATACCGGGATTTCTATTTCTGGAGGGATCCGGTGAACGGGAAACCGCCCAACAACTGGCCCTCATTCTTCAGCGGCTCGGCGTGGGAATTCGATCGCGCGACGGGCCAGTATTACCTGCATCATTACTCCACCAAGCAGCCCGATTTGAACTGGGAAAACCCGAAGGTCCGTAAAGAGCTCTACGCGGTGCTGAATTTCTGGGCCGATAAAGGGGTGAGCGGCTTCCGGTTCGATTGCGCGGGCGAGATATCGAAACCGCAGCCGATGCGCGATATGACGCCGGCTGAATTGAAAGACGACGGGATGCTGCTGCGCACTTCGGGTCCGCGGCTGGACGAGTATCTGAAGGAGATGCGGGCAGCCACGAGCGGCCATCCGGACCTTTACTTTGTCGGGGAAGGCTGGGGGATGTCGCGGCAGTCGGTGGTACGGGCGACGGACGACCGAGACCAGGAAATGGATTCGGCGTTTCGCTTCGAATTCCAATTGCAGGACATCACGGACGGGTGGCGGAGCGTGCCCTGGAGCCTGGCGAACCTCAAAGAGTTCAACCGCGACAACGCATTCGCGGACGACCCGCACGTGTGGCCTATCGTGTTTCTGGAAGACCACGACTTCGCGCGGTCGGTGTCGCGGTTTGGTTCGAAGCGGCCCGAATTTCAGAGCCGGTCGGCGAAACTGCTGGCCACCATGCTGCTGTCGCTGCGAGGCACGCCGCTGATCTACGAGGGCGAAGAGATCGGCATGACCAATTTCCCGTTCACGGATGTTTCGCAGTACGACGATATCGGAGTGCGGAACCTATGGAAGGACCTGGTGGAGACGGGAAAGGTTCCGGCCGCGGAGTACCTGGCGAATAACGCGCTGACCAGCCGGGACAACAGCCGGACGCCCATGCAGTGGGACGGGTCGCGCAATGCGGGCTTCAGCAAAGCGGCCAAGACCTGGCTGGCGGTGAACCCGAATTATCAGAAGATCAACGTACAGGCGGAGAGCAGCGATCGGGACTCGGTGTTGTCGTTCTACCAGGAGATGATCCGGCTGCGGAAGTCGCACGGCGTGTTGGTGCGGGGCACCTACCGCGACATTTCGGGTGGGCATCCGCGGGTTTACGCCTATGTGCGCGCGCAGGCGGGCGCGCGGGCTATTGTGGTGCTGAATTTCTCCGACGAGCGGGTGGATTTTTGGCTGCCGACGGACGTGGTGCCTAAACGGATTCTGATTTCCAATGTGACTGAGGTCCAGCCCCAGCCGGGCAGCCCTGTTGGTCTGCTGCCGTGGCAGGCCACCATCTACGAGTGATGCGCGTCCGGTCCCGGATTTCAGAGTAATATGTTTCCATGCGTTGCGCTTTGGTGCTGGCCACGTTGTTTTGGGCTGCATTGGCCCGCGGCGAGGACCGGATCGCCGTCCTCATTGTGGACGGGATTAACAACCACGACTGGCAGACCGCGACGCGAGAGCTACGGGCCCTGCTCCTCAAGACGGGGCGCTTCACAGTGGAGGTCTCAACGAGCCCGCCCGCGGATGCTCCAGCGGCGGCTTGGGAGGCCTGGAATCCCAGCTTCGGCCGCTACCGGGTGGTGGTCAACAATTTCAACGGCGGGCACACTCCGGCTGGGATTCGCTGGCCGCGGCGGGTGGAGCAAGCGCTCGAAGAATACGTGAGCAGCGGCGGCGGGCTGGTGGTGTACCACGCCGCGAATAACGCCTTTCTCGAATGGCACGCCTACAACGATATGATCGGCCTGGGGTGGCGCGACAAGAGTTTTGGGGCCGGCCTGATGGTCACGGCCGAGGGACGGGTGGTGAGAATCGCGCAAGGCACGGGTCTCGATCCAGGGCATGGGCCGCGGCACAATTTTGAAGTACATGTGCTAAACACGCAGCATCCGGTCACGCGCGAATTGCCCGCCACCTGGATTCAACCCTCCGAGCAACTCACGCACGGCCAGCATGGGCCCGCCGAAGGGCTAACGGTTCTGACTTACGCAAATTCCGCCCTTCCCCAGAGAATCTTTACATCACGGGCGGCACTGTGTCTTCAGTTAAGCGCTCCGGGTTCGTGGTTTGCTCTTCTTCGCCGTGCCTTGTGGTGCTTGCCCCCAACAAATCAGCCGTGGTGACCTACTCGGTGGCGCCGACTATGGTTAAAGATATCCAGTGAGACTTAGAGAGGGATGGCGCACTGTTCCACAACGTCCACAGGCGAGATTAACTTCAGGCGACGTTTTCGCCCGACCAAAAGTCGTCCTTATAAAAAAGAGCCCCGGCGTTTTTCAGCTCTGTAACTCAGGCTTATTGCGCGGTTTGCGTAACTCTGCTGCAGCAAAATAGACTAGGACTGTGACGGCGACAATGCCGAGCCGCGAAACAACTTCCAGATCTCCGACATTCGTCGGTTTCCAGGACGTGAGTGGATGTACCCCACCCTCAAGCCCCACCCCATATTCAACCGCGAGCATTGCGCCTGCCGAACAACTCCACAACAGGGCGTACCCCCGATCCACCAAGCAGAGTAGCGGTACTTCATAAATCAGATATTGCAACCCAAAGCCGGGTGTAAGGATTAGCCAGAGCGCACAGCCTACAGCCAGTCGATTGCCCACGGGTAGATTTCGCTGGAATCGCGACCAAACTGCAAAAAGGATGATGGCGGCGAGCACAACGAATCGGCCATTGCCAAGGTACCATGACTTCACTGTGGCATAGCCCAAAAACGCCACTGCGCCCCAATCTTGAACCGGTGGATTGTAGTTCAGGATATTTTGCCGCATCGCTGATGCCGCGGAGAGGGCAGGCGGCAGGAACGGAATACCAGCGAGCGCCAAGCCTGCAGCGAGTCGAGGTAGAGCTCGCCAGGGGACCGATGACAAAAGGACTGGAACCAGCAAGAGTGGTACCAGTTTGACATTGAGGCCGGCGGCGAACAGTACACCCGTGATAAACCAATGTTTCCGCTCCGCGGCCAACGCTCCGGCAAGGATCAACGCCGCGCAAAGCGCGTCCGTGTTTCCGTGAAACGCAGAAATGAGGATCGCAACAGGCGAAAGGGCATAAATTGCCGCGGCGACAGGGGAAACCATGCGCCAGAGCAACGCAAGGGTTACAAGCTCCCCAATGAGGCCCGGGATCTTTAGCCAGCGGGAAAAGACGATCAAATCGCCATGTCCGAGATAGCTCCAGAGCGCCGCGAGCCATCCCATAACGGGCGGGTGGTTGAATATGGCCACGGTCTGATAGGTATGCGCGATTCCGTGCACCAGTATCTCAGCTCCGTGTTGCGACCAGATATGTGCGTCGGCGGAGCCGATGAAGTGCCACCAAAGCCATATGCGCGTGAGAGCTCCGAGCGTTATCGCGGCGCCGCAAACATAGGAAACACTCGATCCCACAGTAGTGGGCTTCTCGGTCAACTCGGGCGATTTTGGCATGCGAGTTCAGCGTACGTCCCTCTTGCATCTCTGGCGGCGATAACGTGATTCGTAGAATTGAAACGTTAACAGAAATTCAAGTCATTCATTAGCCAAAGCAAAAAAAGGCGCTGCAATGGAAACAGCGCCGTAAGGTTCCTTTCCGGTACTAACTACCAGCGCACTCCGAGTATAACGTGAATCTCTTCGACGGTTAACTGGTCGGGCTGGACGCCGTCCCCGAGCTCCACGGTTGCGACCCGGAAGACGACGGTCTGAAGACGGTCGCATATCTCATCCGTCGCACGCCGGCCGGCTTCGTCGCCGTCGAGCATAAGGATAACTTCCGCGAAATGCTCGGCAATCAGATTCTCCTGGATCCCCGACATGGCGGATTCCATCAGCGCCACGCACGGGTATCCGGCCTGGCTCACGTTCATACAGTCGAAGAACCCCTCCACGACGACCACGCGCAGGTCGTCTTTCACGCGATGCAGGTTAAACAGCTCGCGCGACTTCCGGAAGCCAGCCGGAAACTTGTAACGCGGCGCCGCGTTGTCGATTGAGCGGCCGGCATAGGCCACCACTTCCCCGCCCTGGTTCGCTATGGGGATCACGCACCGGCCGGCCATCGAACCCTTACCTGGGAAGAACCCAACACCGAAGGCCTCTGCCGTCTCGCGTGAAATGCCACGAGCCGCCAGGTACGGGTGCCCAGGGTCGATCCCTTTTAGCGTGAAGCCCAAGGGCTTGTTCGGCCCGTCAGTATCCCCTGCCCTGCTTTCTTTTGAAACCAGTTGTGTTTTTGGTTCCTGCACAGCCGCTGCCCGAGGTTCCTGCTTTGTCGGCGTTGGTTTCGAATTGGTCGCCGGCACAGAAAACCACAGCTGGAGCCTAACTGCTGCCTCGCGCACCGAGCAGCCTTCCATGAGCGCAACGAAATCGAGAGCGTTCCCGCCGCGGCGGCCACCTCTCGCCGCAACACACGATTGCGACTGGCAAGCCCAGGCACTGTTAGTGCCGAGATAAAATACCCGCGGGATTGCCGATTTTGTCGTTAGGAATTCTGCTGAACGAGCGGGCCGGACGCACCAATACGTCGGCGCGGGCCATGTGCGGGGCGCGTCTGGAGAATTGCGAAGACGGACAGCCAGGTGGTTAGCCGATACCCGACCCTCCCGCGCCGTCAGCAGGAACAGGAACATTGGAACACCGAGCCTGTCTGGCGTCCGGCAGGACCAATTCGATCACCAGGTGGAATTCATCGGAGCTGTTGACCATGCCCGCTATACCGTACGCCTGATTAGGCGGGATGAGCTGGGCTTTGGTGAAGCCATACAGACGATAAACGCGCTGGGGATCGTGGAACTGCGTCAAGAACGCCACGCACGTCCGACATTCCGTCCGCGAGAACTCGACCGTTTGGCGCAACCTCGATAGTAGCGCCAGCCCTGAGTTTCACCAAGTGGAATTTAGAATCTCGTGTAGAGTACCTACCGCGTCTCCGCCCAGGTTGCCGCTACCGCGGGTAGGCGAAACCGGCAAAATTGCGGGTGTTTTATCCCGGCACTGACAAGGCACCGCCCGTGCCCTTCTTAACGGTCGCGGTAAAGCTCTCTTTGCTCTCCTTTGAGCTGTGCGTCGGAAGCGGGCACTTGCCGCGCAGCGAACCGGCACCCACCGGCCGCAAGTTCAACCCGTACCGGTCAAGCACCATCTGCAGCGTGACCGTCTTTTTGATCTCATCGAAACTGACCCATTCCATATGTGCTTTCCTCCAATGATGACTCTTGAAAACTGCTCCCGTCATCCTACGGCAACCGCTATCCTTGTCAAACGCAATGGTTTACGGCTGGCACTTAGATAGTATGTGTAGACTATGCACAGTACACATCCTATGTACTATGGACATTCTATTGATATTCTCTATACTTATGCGTAAAGCATCAAAGATGACGATAACGCTGCTCGCAAAGAAAGGGGGCGTCGGCAAAAGCACGGTGTGCTTGCTGCTCCATGAAGCCTTCAAAAAGGCTGGGAAATCCGTCGCGATTCAGGACTGGGATGCCCAGGGCACAAGCAACAAGGCGCTTGGGTTCATCGACGGCAAGCGTGCGGAGCCGGACACGGTGTACGACATTCTGCTCTTCGACACGCCGCCGAACCTCGAACACCCCGCGACCGCCGCGGCGGTCCGGTCCGCGGACATTGCCCTCGTTGTCACCTCCCCTGCCCCGGCCGACGTGTGGGAAGCCGAGGAAGCCGTCCGGTTCGTGCAATCCAAGGGACCTCAGGCCGCCGTCCGGGTGCTCTTCAATAAAGTAAAGAAGAACACGATCCTCGGCCGGCTGGTGGACGAGAGCGCGAAACAGATCGGCGCCGCAGTTATCCCAATCCACTTGAGCTATCGGGAGTGCTACCAACACGCCATCGGACAGGGATGGGCGGCTCTCGACGCGACCGCCCGTGAAGAAGTCCTGCAGCTCGCGGTTTCTTTGATGTCCCTTTCTGATTGATGTATAGTGTACATATACTATGGACACTGCATAGTCTATTGAGACAATGGCCAAAACAAACAAAACCGCCGATTTGTTGAAGGTGTTGGGGCAGAAAGCGCCGACAGCGCCGCAGCCCACCGCGCCGCCGGCAGTTCAGCACGCGGAGCGGCCTTCGTCAGTTCGTGCCGCACAGCCGCGGCGCAACGCAAAACGGAGGACCGAGCACCCGCGCACTGCGGCGCCAGCGCCCATCCGGGGCAAGGCTATCCAGTTCTACCTCCACGAGCAGGACCAAAAGCTGATCCACGAGCTGAGCGCCTGGCTCGCATCGCAACGGAAGAGGATCAACGACAGCCTGGTCATGAAGACGGTGCTCCGGGCTGCAAAGACCGGTCCGGATCTTCTCGCTGCGTACGATGCGGCCGTGAAAGTCGATGGCCGCACCCGCGAAAAGCGTAATCTAGACGGCTCCTAGTCTATGGATACTACAGATTATACATACACTACATATACTGTTACCGGTACCGACAGCGTTGTCAGCGAGCTCCGGAGGCTTGCCGCCACCTTGAGGACCAACCTTACCGTCCTCGAAGAAGCCCTCCGAGAGGTCGAAGAACCCCTTCCGGTCGTCGAAATTGACGAGTAGGGCAGGGGAGGCAGCCGGAACGCCTCCGCCTTCGGCAAAAAACGGCCGGAGAAGAGCGTTCATGCCTCAAGATAGGGGAACATACCACTAAACTAATAAGGCTCAGGAAAAGGGCGATTTTCGGCCTTCTTGTTTTTTGGTGACGCCATGTTTTCTGGTGCAACCAGGTTCATGACTTGGACGATTAACATGAGCGGTATATATGTAGAATACATAGCCTACACACTATACACATATAAACATGCGCGCTATCGGGAGTGAAAGCGTCGGCGGTGGGTTCTTTCCGCACCGACCCGGCACGCAGATTTGACGGAATCGGATGCCCGGCCTACACTGGAGATGGATCTAACTGTAATTATCACCTCATGACCGTCACCCTCAAAACTGAAATCACCGTGCCGAAGAGCGTACGCCGCAAGGCGGGTTTTAAGGCGGGCGACCAAGTCCAGTTCAAGGTTTCGGACCGTTCGATCACCATCGTCCCGAAGCTCACACCCGACGAACTGGAGGACGAGCGTGAAATCCGGGATCCAAAGGTCCGGGCGACGATCAGGAAAAGCTATGCGGATTTCGTGGCCGGAAAAGGCCGGCCTATCGAAGATCTTTTTGCCGAACGCGCCGTGCCGGGCGCGAGGCGTCGCAAAGTATCGTAGCGCATGACGCCGCCGCCTTTCGCGGTTCGTACCACCTCCCACTACGATCGGCTGTCCAACAAGCTGCAAAAAGCTAATCGCGAGTTTGGCGCTGTCGAAAAAAGCGCGGCCAAGATCCTCTCAACTGACCCTTATAACCGGAGCCGTGAGCACAACATCAAGAAACTTGAAGATGTAGCTCCCGGTGATGGCCGATACCGGCTCGCTCTCGGACGCTGGCGCTTCCGGTACGACATCGTGTCCCAGGCCGTTTGGCTTCATTACTGCGGATTGCGCCGGGAAGAGACCTACACATAAACGGGGCAGGGAACTGCCCGATGACGCACGATTTGAGGATGCCCCGCACGGTTTGAAGATACGGAACCAAAATGGCTGGCAACCCTTGCATTTCCTAAGTTATTGATTCTAAAACCGAGCGGTCTGGGCGCCAATCCTGGGAACCCAGGTGCACGATTTGACCATACGCGCCGCACGATTTGGCCATACGAATCGGACGGTTTGAAAGGGGTTTGTTGAAAACGGGCTGGCTATTTGAGCCAGTACCGCGTCAAAATCTACCTATGCGTTGCGCTTTGGTGCTGGCCACGTTGTTTTGGGCTGCATTGGCCCGCGGCGAGGACCGGATCGCCGTCCTCATTGTGGACGGGATTAACAACCACGACTGGCAGACCGCGACGCGAGAGCTACGGGCCCTGCTCCTCAAGACGGGGCGCTTCACAGTGGAGGTCTCAACGAGCCCGCCCGCGGATGCTCCAGCGGCGGCTTGGGAGGCCTGGAATCCCAGCTTCGGCCGCTACCGGGTGGTGGTCAACAATTTCAACGGCGGGCACACTCCGGCTGGGATTCGCTGGCCGCGGCGGGTGGAGCAAGCGCTCGAAGAATACGTGAGCAGCGGCGGCGGGCTGGTGGTGTACCACGCCGCGAATAACGCCTTTCTCGAATGGCACGCCTACAACGATATGATCGGCCTGGGGTGGCGCGACAAGAGTTTTGGGGCCGGCCTGATGGTCACGGCCGAGGGACGGGTGGTGAGAATCGCGCAAGGCACGGGTCTCGATCCAGGGCATGGGCCGCGGCACAATTTTGAAGTACATGTGCTAAACACGCAGCATCCGGTCACGCGCGAATTGCCCGCCACCTGGATTCAACCCTCCGAGCAACTCACGCACGGCCAGCACGGGCCCGCCGAAGGGCTAACGGTTCTGACTTACGCAAATTCCGAGATCTCGCACCAGAACGAACCATTAGACTGGGTGCGCGATTATGGCAAGGGCCGCGTGTACACCACCATGCTGGGCCACACCTGGAAGGATGAACCTAACCCGAACCTGGCATGTCCGGAGTTCCGGAAGCTCTTTGCGCAGGGCGTGGAATGGGCCGCGAGGGGCGAGACCGGTAGACCTTACTAAGGCGGAGGCTTCCATGGATATTCTTCGTATTGGCATGCTTCTGGCACGCAGCACCCTAGTATTAAACGGTGCAAGCCATGCGACCTTACCGATCGAAGCGCAGTCGGGAGTCTCGGCGGCGCTGGGCCGCGACGTTCCGGGCTACGGCGTTTGGTTTGGCGGCGGCACCCGGCATGCAGTAAATGCCCAGCAAGGAGTGACTGCGGATTTCAGCGCGCAAGGCGTGGAGATACACGCCGCGGGCGCGCGCTGGGGCATGACGCTGAGTGGGTACGGATACGGCCGCGACATCCGGGCGGTGGCCAGTGCCACGCCGCAGGCAAGTGACAATCGTGTCGGGTACCGGCACGGGTTTCTGACCGAATGGTATGTCAACGGACCGTTCGGGCTGGAGCAGGGCTTCACGCTTAGCAGGCCGCCGCGGCGGGGCAAGGGCACTCTCGCGTTGACCATCGTGCTGGCGCTCTCGGGCGACCTGGCCGCAGAGTTAGATCCAGGCAGCAACGGTCTGAGCATGAAGCGCAAGGGCGGTCCGCCGCTGTTAAGGTACTCCGGTCTGGCTGCATCCGACGCCGGCGGCAGGGAACTGCGCGCCTCGCTGGAAGTGCAAGGCGACCGTTTGCTATTGAGGGTGGACGATTCGCGCGCGCGTTACCCAATCACAATCGATCCAATGGTGCAAGCGGCCGAGTTGACCGCTTCGAATGGTCAAAGTGGGGACCTGCTGGGCTATTCGGTCGCGGTGAGCGGCAACACCGTGGTAGTGGGCGCGCCGGGGGGCAATTCCGCGCAAGGGGCCGCTTACATCTTTGTCAAACCGGCCAGTGGCTGGGCTAACCTGACCGACCGCCGAATTGACGGCCTCGGACGGCGCCGCAAGCGACGAATTCGGGTATTCCGTAGCCATCGAGGGCAATACCTTGGTGGCCGGGGCTTATGGCGTGACCATCGGATCGAACCGTTATGATCAAGGCGCGGCCTACGTGTTCGTCCAACCGCCCGGCGGCTGGAAGGACATGACTCAAACGGCCAAGTTGACGGCGTCCAACGGCGCGAAGGACGACTGGTTTGGCGCGTCGGTTTCCATCAGCGGCAACGCCATTGCCATTGGGGCGCCGTACGCCGAAAACGATTCGTATGACGGCGCAGTGTACGTCTTCGTGAAGCCGGCGAGTGGCTGGCGCACTACGTCGCAGTTCAACGCCGAACTAACCCCGGCAGGCGGCACGCCATTCGGGGAGTGCGGCATGTCGGCGTCCATAAGCGGGGACACGGTGGTAGCCGGTGCGCAAGCCGCCACGGTGGGTTCCAACTTCTACCAGGGCGCGGTATATGTTTTCGTCAAACCGGTGGAGGGATGGGCCGGAAGCTTGACGTCCGTAGCCGAGCTAACCGCGTCAGACGGACAGATCGGAGACCGGCTGGGCCAAGCGGTGGCAGTGAGCGGCGACACCGTGGTGGGCGGTGCGTACCAGAACGATACAGCTCGCGGCGCAGCCTATGTGTTCGCGAGGCCGGAGGCCGGATGGTCGACTATGACCCAAACCGCCAAGCTGACAGCCTCCGACGGGGCGGCCTACGATTGGTTCGGCTATTCGGTAGCGATCGCGGGCGATATTGTGGTGGTCGGGGCTAGCGACGCCGACACCTTTAAGGGCAAGGCTTATGTGTATGTCAAACCGAAGAGCGGCTGGGAGACGACCTCGAAGTTCAGGGCCGAGCTGATCGCCAAAGACGGGTCGGCCAACGACACGTTTGGCCTCTCCGTTGCGATCGGTGGTGACATGAGGCAGGGCGCGGCTTACGTGTTCTAACCCGGGCCGAAGGTTAGATCGGCTGAATTTTTCAGCGAATTTTTCAGCAAACCAGCATCAGTTCCGCCGATCGCTTGTGGATTTTGGAGGCAGGCCAGCGATGAAGGCGTACATTTTGCGAAGCAACACATAGTGATCCGTATGCGCGAACCAAATGACCCGGGCCGATGGTAACGGGGTCGGTTGTTCCGCGGTCGGGCGGAAGAGCGTAGATGACGAGGATGGGAACGTCGATCATGACGGGAGCCCACCCAGCTGAACCCTTTCCTGCCAACGAATGACCGATCCGGAAACTCACGGTATTCTCGAATGTGTGATTGGGAATCGATGAGAACACTCCACAAAAGTCTTCGGTCCATAGGGCTCATTGTGATCGTGCTTGGTGCTCTCGCCTGGTACCGGATCTATCGTCAGCGGTTCGATACGGAGGCGCGCTATACGAAGCATGAGTTCCGCATCCCTATGCGAGACGGCGTGAAGCTGTTTACCCAAGTCTACGTTCCGAAGGACGCCAGCCGTCCGCATCCCTTCCTCGTCATGCGCACGCCGTTCGGCGTTGCCCCTTACGGAGAGCGTAACTATCGCAGGCAGCTCGGTCCATCCGCATCCTTCGACCGCGCCGGGTACATTTTCGTTTTCCAGGATGTGCGCGGACGATACCAGTCGGAGGGCACCTTTGTCGACATGCGGCCGCATATTGAAGCGCCCGCTCCGGGCCAGACAGACGAGAGCACCGATACACATGATTCCATCGATTGGCTCCTTGGAAACATCCAGGGGAACAATGGAAAAGTAGGGATCTGGGGCGTGTCCTATCCGGGTTTCTACGCGGCTTCTTCCATCATCGACTCGCACCCTGCGATCAACGCGGCCTCTCCCGAGGCGCCCATGACCGACCTGTTCCACGGAGACGACGCCTACCACAACGGCGTGTTTATGCTCGCCGAACAATTCCTGCTGTACTCCAATTACTTCTGGCTGCGAGCCAACGGCCCAGATCTGCCGCCCTCAAATCCGGGGCACGCCTTCGATTATGAGACCAAAGATGGCTCCGCCTTTTTCCTGCGGCGCGGCCCCGCTTTAACCAGCTTCAAGGCCCTCATCCACAACCCGCTCTTCGATCAAAACGTAGACCACAACACCTACGACGACTATTGGCGCGCCCGGAACAACGCCCAATACTTAAAAAACATTCACTGCCCGGTGCTGCTGGCCGGCGGCTGGTTCGACGCGGAAGACCTGGCGGGAACCTTTGGAACCTTTGAGGCGATCAGCCGGCAGAACCCGAACATTCAGACTACCCTGGTGATGGGGCCGTGGACGCATGGCGGATGGATCCGCTCCGAGGGAAAGTCACTGGGGCCGATGGATTTTCAAACGCCGACGTCGGTATACTTTCGGGACCAGATTGCACTTGCTTTCTTTGAGCACTATCTTAAGGACGGGCCGCCAGCGGAACTCGCGAGAGCGGTCGTTTACCAAACGGGCACGAACCGTTGGATAAGGGAAGATGCCTGGCCACCGGCGAATGCGGTCAAGCGGGCGCTCTATCTGCACGCCAACCGAAAACTGAGTTTCGAACCTCCGGCAGCGGGCGAGCAACCTTATGACGAGTACGTGAGCGACCCGAAGTCGCCCGTGCCATATCTTGAACACCCTCCGACAGACCTGGCCAGCGAATTCATGTACGGAGATCAGCGCTTCGCCGCCGCGCGGCCGGATGTTCTTACGTACGTGAGCGAAGCTTTGGCGCAGGATCTCACGGTTGCGGGTCCGGTATCGCCGCAGCTGCAGGTGTCAACGAGTGGAACGGATTCCGATTTCGACGTGAAGCTGATCGATGTGTATCCGGAGCAGGGCAGTTCCGCGGGATACCAGCAACTGGTGCGTGGGGAACCGATGCGCGCGAAATTCCGCAACTCGTGGTCTCAGCCGGAGGCAATGACTCCGGGCACGATCACGGCCCTCAGTTTCCAGATGCCGGACATCGACCACACCTTCCGGCGGGGGCACCGCGTGATGGTGCAGATTCAAAGTTCATGGTTTCCGCTCACCGATCTCAATCCCCAGACGTTCGTGGATACGGCCCGGGCGACGGCCGCGGATTTTGTGAAGGCTACCGAGCGGGTGTATCACACGCCTCAGGCAGCTTCGGAAATAGGGATTCCAGTAGAACCGTGAGGATTGCGGCCATGCGGAGCGAGTGGGTACGGGTGAGGCCGGCGGGTTATGGTGCAAAATGCGGAGTCTTCATTCTGCTGCTTTGCCCGGCCGCCCTGGCGGATTCACCGGAAGTTCGCGTTGAAGGGAACGAGATCCGGATCGAGTTCGATCGCGACTTACACAGCCGGGTTACCGCGAAATTCGACGGCAAGGAGACCCGGCTCGGGGGCTTCTCGGCCTCCGAGTTCATCACTGCCGGCGGCCGGCCAGTCAAGGATTTTGCCCTTATCGAACAGCACGAGGAGCAGTTCGGGGTCTCAAGGAAATACCAGATTACCGGGTCCGCGCAATCCCTGAAGAAGACCGTGACTGTGACGTTGGATGACGCCGAATTTCCACGCATGGCGGTGTTCGAAGTGCAATATACCAATACAGGCGCCGCGGATCTGAAGGTGGCAGGCTGGACCAGTCATGCCTACTCGATCGACAGCGCGGCCGGTCGCCAGACTCCCGCGTTCTGGTCCTACCAGGGCGCTTCATACGAACGCCGGCCCGATTGGGTGTTGCCGCTGAAGATTGGCTTCCGGCAGGAAAACTTCATGGGCATGAATGCCAGCGATTACGGCGGCGGTACACCTGTTGCCGATGTCTGGCGGCCCGACGCAGGCATCGCGGTGGGGCATCTGGAGATGGCGCCCAAGCTGGTTTCACTTCCGGTATCCATGCCGGATTCCGCACACGCTACCGTGGCGGTCAGCTACCGGAAGGATTTCGTGCTGAAACCAGGCGAGACGCTGCAGACGTTCCGGACATTCGTGGCGGTGCACCGGGGCGACTACTTCGACGCGCTTCGCCAATATCGCGGCATGATGGTGCGCCAGGGCGTCCGGTTCCAAGCGGCGCCGGACAGCGCTTTCGATCCCATCTGGTGCGCCTGGGGATATGAAAGGCATTTCAAGCTCAGCCAGATACTGGGTGCGCTTCCCATGGTCAAGAAACTGGGTTTTAAGTGGGTGGGAGTGGATTACGGCTGGGAGACTGCCGATGGAGACTGGTCGCTGTCGCCGGCCAACTTCCCGGGGGAAGACGCGGATATGCGATCGCTGGTGCGCCAGATTCACGCCGCGGGCCTGCGCGCGCAGCTCTGGTGGCTGCCGCTGGGCACGCGTCCGGAAGCGCAAATCGCGAAGAACCATCCTGAATACCTCCTGTTGAACCGCGATGGAACCAGACGGAAGATTTCCTTCTTTAACGATTTCTACTTTTGTCCCGCGGTTCCACCGGTGGTGGAGTATCACCGCAAACTGGTGGAGAAAATCATAGGGGATTGGGGCTTTGACGGTTTGAAACTGGATGGCATGCACATGAACGGGGCTCCGCCTTGCTATAACCCGGCACATCACCACGCACGGCCCGAGGAATCGGTCGAGGCGATGCCGCAGTTCTTCAAAATGATTTTCGACACGGCGCGCGGCGTGAAGCCCGATGCGCTGGTCGAATGGTGCCCGTGCGGCACGGCGGCCAGTTTCTTTACGCTGCCGTATGTGAACATGAGCGTGGCATCCGACCCGGAAAGCTCCTTTCAGGTGCGATCCAAAGGGAAGACGCTCAAGGCCCTGCACGGTGACGCTACGGCTTACTTCGGAGACCACGTGGAACTTAGCACGGGCCATGATGACTTTGCATCTACGATTGGCGTGGGCGCGGTGGTCGGGTCGCAGTTCGTCTGGCCGGTTGGCTCAGGCGTGGATGCCCAGTTCAATCTGACGCCGGCAAAGGAAGACGTGTGGGCGAAATGGTTGGGCATCTACAGGGAGCAGATGCTTTCCAAGGGCGAGTATCTGGGCGAGCTTTACGATATCGGTTTCGACCGTCCGGAGGCGCACGCCATCCGCAAGGATGGCAGCATGTACTACGCTTTCTATGCTGCGCAGTGGAAGGGCCCGGTGGAGTTGAGGGGGCTGGAGAATCGAGACTATCTGGTCAACGATTACGAAACATCCCGCTCGTTCGGCCGCGTGCGCGGCCCGGTCGCACGAGTCGACGCCAGCTTCCAAAAACATTTGTTGCTCAAGGCGCAGCCACAGTAAGCGGCTAACGGCGCGGCTTGTCCATGTACGGAACAAAACCCTTCGTCTTGGTTTTGATCCGGTAGACGGAAGTTGTGGCGGTAATGTACAGCGTGTCGAAGCCGGCATCGCCCCAGGCCAGGTTCGCCGGCTGTTCCGGCACAACGATGGTGCCCAGATGATTGCCACGGGCATCCCACACCCAGATCCCCAAGGGTCCGGTCACAAAGATATTCCCATCGCGATCGACCCGCATGCCGTCCGGCACGCCCGATCCGGGCGGCCCCGGTTCGGTGCCGAAGACCCGCCCGTTACTCAGGCCGCCGTTTGTGCCGACATCATACACACGGATATCGCGCCGCTCGCTATCGTCGATGTAAAGGCGCTTGCCATCGGGGGAAAAGGCGAGTCCGTTGGGCTGCGCGAGTTCGCGTGTCAGCAGACGTACGGTTCCATCCGTTGCGAGCCGGTAGACGCCTTGAAACGGGATCTCCTGCCGCTCGCCCTTCGGTAGGTCGAGTGTGGGATCGGTAAAATAGAGCGCGCCATCCGGACCGAGCACTACGTCGTTGGGGCTATTGAAGCGCTTTCCATCGTATTTGCCGGCGAGTTCCTGGTATGATCCGTCGGGCCGGACCCTGACCACGGCGCGCAGCACGCTGGCGGTGGTGACCAGTTGGTGATCCAGGTCAAGCGTGCTGCCATCCGGATCGCCGGTCTGGAAAACGACCTCGCGGCGGCCGTCGGGGTAGAGGCGAAAGATCTTGTTCTGCTCCTCGTCGCTCACGTAGAGAAAGCCGCGGGGGTCCCATGCGGGCCCTTCTGTAAACCCGAAATCGCCGGCAACCCGCTGGAGGGCGGCCCGGCGATCGATCAGTTTCCAAAATTGTTCCGATTCCGCTTTGAGTTCAAACTGGCGCGGCGGATCTTTGGGAGCCTGAAACGCGGAACATATGCATGCAATCGCGCAGGCAAGGGTGGTTGAGGAAAGTATTCTCATGACGCGTTCCCTTGCATTATAGAGGGCGTACGGGCTGGCGCGGCGGCGGACGATGCGTCACAATCTCTTTATGCACTCAGCATCCCGGCGTTCCTTCTTGCAGACGGTTCTTGGCGCAGGCCCGGCGCTCGCTCTTTCCGGTGGCGGCCTGGGCGCCTTCACACCCCAGGACGAAGCCGGATTCAAACTGGGCGTCGCGTCCTATTCGCTGCGGAAGTTTCCGCGTGCCGAAGCGATTCAGATGATCAAACGGCTGGGGGTGCGGTACGTCAACATCAAGTCGTTCCATCTGCCGCTGGAATCCACGCCGGACCAGATCCGCGAAGCGCGCAAAGAGTTCGAAGACGCGGGACTGGTTATTGTGGGAGGGGGCAATATCGAATTCCGGAAGGACGACGAGAGCGACATCCGCCACAAATTCGAGTATGCCAAGCTCGCCGGAATGCCTTTGATGGTCTGCGCGCCGACAAAGGTTACGCTGCCCAAACTGGAAAAGTATGTTCGGGAGTACGACATCAAGATTGCCGTACACAACCACGGTCCCAAGGATATTTTTCCGGCTCCGCAGGATGCGCTTCGGATCCTCAAGGATATGGATCCGCGCTGCGGCGTATGTGTGGACGTGGCGCACACGGCGGAAGCGGGCGTGAAGCCGCTGGATGCCATCGCGGCGTCCGGCGCGCGCATGCTCGACATGCACATTAAGGACATGCGCGTGTTCGGCGACGTGAACACGCTTTGCGACGTGGGCGATGGCGTGCTGCCCATTCCGGCCATTTTTAGCGCGCTGCAGAAAATGCATTACACGGCGTGCGTCAATCTCGAATACGAGATCAACGAGAACGATCCGTTTGTAGGTATGGCTCGCTCGTACGCCTACATGCACGGGGTGCTGGCCGGTTTGAAGGGGCCTGCCTGAGGCCTGCCTGAAGCTTGCGGAGGGGAGGCGGTGCGGAGTATAGTTTCAGTTCCATGCTCCGCACTCTACTCTTGACAACTCTCCTGGCGATAGTGGCACTGCCACTTTCGTCGCAAACCACAACGCCGCTGCAGGATCTTCGCGGCAAGACCATCCTGCTTTTCACGCCGCATCCGGACGACGACACTTTTTGCTGCGCCGGGACGCTGGCCCTGCTGGCCAAAGGCGGCAACAACATCCGCATCGTGATTTACACCAACGACGATAAGGGTTCCTACGATCCCGAAATGACCAGCGAGCACCTGGCCAGCATCCGCATGCACGAGGAAGAGGATGCCTGCCGCATCCTCGGCATCCCTAAAGAAAACATCTCATGGCTGGAGTACCACGACGGCATGCTGGAGTACGCCAATACGCGCGACCTGGTGGAGGAAGTCACCCGCATCATCCGCAAAGTGCGACCCGACGTCGTGCTATCCATCGATCCCGGCACCGAGTATGTCCGATGGCACAAGACCGATCACCGGATGGCCGCCAACAATACGCTGGACGCCATCCGGGCGGCCGAGTGGCACCTCTATTTCCCCAACCAACTGCTGCACGAAGGCTTGCAGCCGTGGCTGGTCCCGCAGGAGTTCTACTACTACGTGACCAATAAAGACGCCAATTACTGGGTGAATATCGATAGCGTGGTGGAGAAGAAGTTGGATGCCGCCATGGCCCACGTCAGCCAGTGGGAGCCTTCCATCCACCACTACCGGCCGGACTGGGAGAAGGCGGACCTGGAAAAGACCAAGGCTGAGATGCGGGGCCACATCACCAAAAAAGACGGCCATTACGTGGAAGCGTTCCGCACCACGACGGGGTTCAACCAGGAATGAGAATATCCCGCCCTTGTTGTACGGCGGCGCTATTTCTATGCGCTACCGCCTGGTGCCGCGCCGCTGCTGTCCGCCATCCGCTGGATGCGCTTACGGCGGACGAATACTGGGCCGTTTTTGAGACGCTGAAATCCTCCGGCAAACTGGATGCCGCCAGCCGGTATGCCGGAGTCAGCCTGCACGAGCCGCCTAAGGCGGACGTGCTGCGGTGGAAGCCCGGCGATCCAATCCAGCGCGAAGCCCTGGCCATCATTAAGCAGGGCAGGCGCACGTTTGAGGCGGTGGTGGATGTAGCGAACCGGAAACTGGTTTCGTGGACAGAGATGAAGGGCGTTGAACCGGTCCTGATCGCCGACGAAAGCGAAATCGACGAACAGGTGAAGGCAGATCCGCAGGTGGCCGCCGCTTTGCGTAAGCGCGGGATCACGGACCTGGAGACGGTGGGTTGCGATGGCAGTTCGCCGGGCTACTTCGGCACCGCGGAAGAACAGGGCCGCCGGCTGCAACGGGTGGTGTGCTCGATGGCGCGGGGATCCTCGAATCATGGCGGGCATCCCATTGAAGGGCTTGTGGTGGTCTGGGATTCCGAGGCGGGGAAGGTGATCCGGGTGATCGACACTGGGGTGGTGCCCGTGCCGCCCGGCAATGCGGATTACGACAGCGATACGATTCCGCCGCGCGAAGTGCCGGGACCAATTTCCGTCCAACAGCCGGTGCATGGTTTTCAATTGGAGGGAACGCAGGTCACCTGGCAGAACTGGCATTTTCACTTCAGCATCGACCCGCGGATAGGCCTGTTGGTGACCAACGTGGCCTACAACGACGGCGGCAAACTCCGCTCCATCATGTACGAGGGCTCGCTATCGGAGATCTTCGTGCCGTATCAGGATCCTGCGGAGGGCTGGTATCACTGGACGTTTCTGGATCTGGGCGAAGGCAATGTGTGGGGCAGCGTCGCCAGCCGGCTGGAGCCGGGCGCGGATTGCCCGGACCACGCGGTGTACTTCGATTCGGTGATCGCCAATTCGCGCGGCATTCCGCAGAAGTGGCCGCGGACCGCATGTCTGTTCGAGCGTGAGGCAGGAGATTTCGCGTGGCGCCACTCTCCGGGCGGCATGCTACCGGACAGCCGCCGCCGGCGCGATCTGGTCCTGCGCATGATCACCACGTTCGGCAACTACGATTACGCCGTCGATTGGACCTTCATGCAGGATGGAAGCATCAGGGTCGGGGTGGGCGCCACGGGCAGCGTGGATGTGAAGGCCGTGCGCAGCCGGACGGCGGCGGAAGATACCGACGGCAAGGACCGTCGCTATGGCCATTTCGTGGCCGAGAACACGGTCGGCGTGAACCATGACCACTATTTCTGCTTCCGGTTGGACATGGACGTGGATGGGGTCCAAAACAGTTTTCTCAAGGAAGAACTGAAGGCGCAGCAGGTGGCCGGCGACACGCCGCGCAAAAGCATCTGGGTGACTGAGGACAAGATCGCCAAGGTGGAACAAGAGGCGCAGTTGCAGATGATGATGGAACATCCGGCGCTGTGGCGGGTGGTCAACCCGAATGTGATGGGTCCGCTGGGGTATCCTTCGGGCTACGAGATCGCGCCTGGGCACAACGCTGTAACACTGATGAGCGACGACGATTATCCGCAGAAGCGCGCGGGGTTCATCAACCATCACTTGTGGGTGACGCCTTATCGCGCGGACGAGCGTTATGCCGCGGGTGATTATCCAACACAAAGCCACGGCGGCGATGGTTTGCCGGCGTGGACTAAGGCCAACCGGCCCATCGAGAATACCGATATCGTCGTCTGGTACACGGTGGGCTTTCACCACGTGACGCGCCCGGAAGACTGGCCGATTATGCCGGCCGCGTGGCACTGGTTTGAGCTGCGGCCGTTCGATTTTTTCGGGCGCAATCCGGCGGTGGATTTACCGCGCACGCGATAAGCGCTGCCACCGCTTGCTCACGCGCGCGGCTCTGTTAGTGCTACTCAAATAGCGCAAAGGGACGCGTATCCCGCGCCGCCATATAGGACAGGAACTCCGCAGCTTTCAGCGGCGCGGGGCGCCCCGTTTTGCGCGGTTCCTTAGTAGATAAACTTCAGCGCGAACTGGATCTGCCGTCCCGGCTGCGCTGACGTGAACGAGCCCGCCCCGGGAGCATCAAAGCTGCTCACCAGGCTGTTGGCGCGGAAATTCGGATGGTTGATCATGTTGAAGAACTCCGCCCGAAATTGCACTTTCGCGCGTTCCTTTATGGCGAAGTCCTTGAACAGCGACGTATCAATCTGCAACTGAGGCGCGGTCCAGATGATATTGCGGCCGGCGTTGCCGTAAGTGCCGAACGGCTGCAGGGTGAACGCCGCGGGGTTGAACCACTGGCTGGCGCCTTGGTTCGACGGATACAATGGCGCTCCCAGCACTCTATTCGGCCGCTCTTCCGTATCGCCGGTGTTGTTGTTTTGATCCACCGACTCGGTGACCGTATAGGGCAGCCCGCTCGACCACGATTGAATTCCCTGCAATTCCCAGCCGCCGATCAGGGCGTTCCCGATGCCATGCAAACTGCCCAAGAGCGCCTTGCCTTGACCTATGGGCAGCGTGTAGGAAAAGCTATTGACGAACCGATACTTTTGGTCGTAATCCGATGGGCCCTTTTCCCACTGCGGATTATTATTGTCCCGGAAGCCTCCGCCGCTGTGGAAACCGAGCGAAGCCTGGGACTGCTCGTCGATGGACTTGCCATACGTAAAGGCGGTCAGGAAGCTGAGATCATTGGAGAGCCGTTTCTCGAGCTTGGCTTGCAAAGCGTTATAGGTCGAGCTGTCGCAGGAGCACCAGAATGCGAGGTCCGAGCCCAGATACGGGCGCAAGCGCTCCGCGTTGTAGTCCGCACTCGGGTTGGTTGATGCGGGGATTTGGTTAGCGTTGCGAAACTCGTAAAGGTGCGTACCCTTGGAGCCGGTATAGGCCACCTCCAACACTGCGTTCCATCCCAACTCCTGCTGTATGCTGGCCTGCCAATGCTGCACGTTGGGATTGGTGAAGTTCGGATCGAGAGCGAATAGAGAGGGCGCCGAGGGATTGGCGAGCGCGTTCAGGGGAAATCCTTGCGAAAGATTACTGACGATCGGGTTCGGAACCAACGGGCTCTGCACGTTATAGTTCGATTGCTCGAAGAACGGCGGGTTATTCCCCGGGTTCGGGATGCTCAGCGGTCCCGCTTCATACGAAGAGTAGAATACTCCATACCCCGCACGCAGCACGGTCTTGTCGAATAAGTTGTACGCAAGACCGATGCGGGGGGCAAAGTCGTGCTTCTGGTTCGGAACCAGGCTGGGCGGTGCACCGCGAGTGACTGCAATTTCCGGGAAGAAATTCGGCGGGAGCGGATCCTGGCGGTTCCCGGCAATCTGCAGCGTGTTGGTGAATACGTTGAAATTAGCCTCAGCGTTGTATCGCTCCTTGGCGTGCTCAACGAACTCGTAACGTAGCCCAAGGTTCAAGGTCAGCTTGCGGTTGACCTTGAAGTCATCCTGAACGTAACCAAAATAGCCCGGCTGTTGAAACTCATCATTGATGAACGAGGAGATGTTGGCGCCTCCCGACACGGCGCCGAGCAGGAAGTCGGCCGTACCCACACCGGTGGTTGAAGTGTTCTCTATGTTCTGTGCGGTGTAGGTCCCGCTAAAGCCGAAATATCCACGGGGAACCGGCGGCTGCAAGATCGAGAAGTCCACCCGCGGTTTCAGCTCCGCGCCGATTTTGATCGTGTGGCGGCCGCGAACCAGCGAGACGCTGTCAATAAGCTGTTCGATCGCCTGCTTTTCCACCGTCGGCTGATATTCCGAGCTGCCGAAGCCGTTGAGCCCGGAAACGCCGAACTGCGGCAGACCGCCATTGTTAGAGGCAAATGGAACCCCCGGGATACCAACCAGCGCGGATTCGTTAACTGTGGAGTTGAACTGCAGCCGGTCCGACTCGTTCTGTGTATACCCCAGGCGCAGTTCGTTGACCACACGCGGACTGAAGATGTGCGTTTCGGTCACCACCACGTTGCGGGGCTTCTGCAGGAACACGCCGGATGAGAAAGATGCCGCGTCGAGCGGAGGAGGGATCGCTCCCGGGGGAACATCCCTCTCGTTCGCCCAGCTAAACCGCCCGAAGATCGAATCTTTATCCGAAATCCTGTGGTCGATGCGCAGATCGAGCTGATTGGTATCATTCGGCTCGACTGGATTGCTCAGGTAATTGTTCGCAGGCCCGAAATTGTTGAACTGGCCAGGCGTGTTCGGCTCGGGAAACATGCTCAACAACTTGGCGGCAATCGGGTTCCATTGTGTTTGCGGAATGGTGTTCCCGGGGAACGGCACACGCCCCACCGCGTCTCCGGAAGAGTTGATGGTGCCGGTAGTCGGGTCGTAGATCGTGTTAAAAGCCGTGCCGTTCACGGGCGAAAAATTGCCCACCCGCATGTTGTCCGTGGGTACCGTCGCCAGAAAGGTGTCGCCCGTTCGGATGCGAGTCCCCTGGTAGTCGAAGAAGAAAAACGTCTTGTTCTTGCCGTTATAAATCTTGGGAATCAGGATAGGGGCCCCGGTACTGAAACCGAATTGATTCTGTTTGAATGGCGCGATCGGGGCGCCGTTGGCATTGTTGAAGAAATTGTTGGCGTCCAGATCGCTGTTGCGCAGGAATTCATACGCCGTGCCATGCAGTTGGTTCGTGCCGGATTTGATGGTCACGTTCAGCACCGCACCGCCCGACCGGCCGAACTCGGCGCTCATCGAGTTGGTCTGCACCTTGAACTCTTGAATGGCGTCCGGCGGCGGCCCGACGACGAAGCTCGACTGGCTACTCAAATCTTCCGAGAGGCTGTTGTTGTCCACGCCATCCAGAATGTAGTTATTCTGATAGGGCCGCACGCCGTTAGCGCTGAATCCGCCTGTATTCTCGTCGCGGGCGCCCGCCGGTGTCGGCGCCGTTCCGGCTGTGAGTACCGCCAGGCGCGTGAAGAACCGGCCGTTCAGCGGCAGGTCCACGATCCTCTGGCTGTCCACCACTTCGCCCAGGTAAGACGTGTCCGTTTCCAGGACCGGGGCCGCGGCCTGAACCTCAACTGTGTCCGACGCCTGGCCGACCTCGAGCCGCGCATCCACTCGCACGCGGTCCTGTACATTCACTTGAATATCCGACCGGACCGAACGTTTGAATCCCACGGCCTCCACAGCTACCGAATACTTGCCGACTTCGAGCGGCGTCACAACATACTCGCCGGCGGCGTCCGTCGCCGTCTTAACTGCGATATTGGTGCCCATGTTGGTGATCGTAACGGTTGCGCCCGCGATGATCGCGCCGCTCGGGTCGGTTACGGTTCCAACAATGGCGCCGGACGTCGTTTGCGCGGCTAAAGGAACCAAGCCAACGATCAGGCACAAAACTATGGCAAGAACACCGAACCTTCGCATGAACTCCCCTCCTAACCGGCGATTACCGTTTGAGAACCTAGCCCCTGAACGGCTTCCAAAGGTGACGCTGCCTTAGTACACTGTTTCGCAATGATGGCCTCATATTCGTGCCGACTGTTCTTCGCCTGAGTTCCGAAACAGCGCGCTTAGTTAAAAACAGACACGCACCCGCTAACCCATACGTCCGGTTTCGGACATTGTATCCCAAGCGAAGCGCTTCGGGAGAAAATTTTTTGAATCCAGCCTATTCACCGAGTTCCCGCAGCGCTTTTCGCGCGGCAGGGCTGGAAGGACTGCGGGTGAGTAACTGCTTCAAGACTTCCCGGGCTTTGGCGAGGTCGCCGGCGCGGGCGTAGACGCGCGCCAGATTCATGTACGAGAGCTCCTCGTCCGGGGCGACCTCGATGCCGTAGCGGAACGCGGCTATAGCGTCGTCGACCTTCTGCAGTTGCATGTATAGTACGCCCAGGTTGTTGATGGCCCACACGTGGTCGCGTTGCGCGGCGATGGCCTGCTCGAAGGTCCGCCGCGCCTCTTCTGTTCGGTTGTGACGGACGAGCAGCAGCCCCAATTGGTTGGCAGCATCGGCATCCCGGCTGTCGGCCGCCAGAGCGCGGCGGAAGAGAGATTCGGCGGAGAGATCGTCGCCAAGACCGGCGTGCGCCTGCCCGGCACTCATCAGGGCGTAGGCTGCGTTTGGGTCAAGAGCTAAGGCGTGCTCGAAATCGGCAAGCGCCTGGCGATAACGCGTGGCATTCAATTCGAAGCGGCCCAGGTAGGTCCACGCGTCTGGTGATTTGGGCAGCAACTCGACGGCGCGTTCTAGATGCTGGCGGGCGGGGCCGTCGCGTCCCGCTTCCATGTCAATGAAACCCACCGCCAAATGTGCCTTGCCGTTGTCGGGCTGCTGGCGGATGACCTCGTCCAGGTAGAGCAGGGCCTGCTCCGGATAGCCCGCCCAGAAAAACGCCGAGCCGAGGCGAAAGTGATTGCGCCGTGGCTGGGTGTAATAGCGGCCGGGAAAGGGCAGCGCCAGACGCGCGCGGTCCGGGTTTCGCAAAAATTGCAGATCTTCTTGTAGGCGGGCTGCAGATGGCACGTTGGGATAGACTTTGTGCGCCATGCCTCGTTCGTCAATCAAAATCAACATGGGCAGGAGCAGGTCCGTGCGGTAATCAAACAGGTAGCGGCGGAACAAGGCGTAACCGGCGGCGACGTCCGGCGCCCCCCGGCTCAGGTCCAGCGCTTCACCGGGAATTCCAACTGGAAGACGTTCGCTTCCGGCGGCAGTCAGCAGGAGGTAGCCAGGGCCCCGCCGCTGCTCCGGAACCGGCACGGGCAGCAGCAGCCACGTCTCGTCGAATGCCGGGCGGTTGTCCGGTGAAATCGCGGGGGCGGGCGGCAGGGGTTGGCGCGAGGTGAAGGCTTCGCGGCGCGGTTCGTTATTTCCCTCTGTGACGTGATACCGGAACCCCGCATCGAGATTGCGAAACTCCTGACGCGCGCCTGAAGGCCAGCGGATCGCGACCCGGTCAGCCCGCACCGCGTCGCCCAGCCCGAAGTGCAGGGTCTTGGTGTGCTGGGACAGATAGCCGGATCCGGCCTGCACGAAAGACACGGTGCGCCGGCCGGCCCACTCCACCTCCACCGCGGCGCCGATGGCATCGCGATTCGAAGGCCCTCCTGTCAATTTGATGGCGATGGCGTGGCTGCTGGTCCCCCACTCGTTTCGCAGCGCGCGGACTTGCGGGCCGAGGCGGCTCTTCAACAGCAGGTCGAGATTGCCGTCGCCGTCCCAATCGGTCACGGCGAAGGCGCGGCTGTCAGCGGCGAAATCTGCGCCGGATACGCCCGAATAATCGATGTAGCGGCCGTCGCGCCGTGCATACAGCACGTTTGGCTCGCGCCCGTTCCAACTGTAATCTTCGCGAATGAACTGGTTGATCGCGTTCCAGCCGTTCTCATATGCCGGCGCCACCGACTGCGCGGCGGGCGAGCGGGCCACTACCTGCCGCCAGAAGAAACTCATGGCATCGGCTTCCGACGGATTGGTGAGCATGCCGCACGCGACGTAGATCTCCAGTGCGCCGTCGTTATCGAAGTCGAAGCCATCCGCCGACCAGGCCCATCGGCCCATCTCGACCTTCTCGCGCATTCCAGTTTCTTCAAATGTCCCGTCGCCGCGATTGCGGTAGAGCGAATTGCCCTTGGTGTGCCGCCGATAAGCTTCCGCCAGGCCGTCTTTAACCACCGGTCTGAAATGCGCATCCGCCACCACGCGCTGGCCGGCGGCGGTCCACATGTTGCTCACGTAGAGGTCGGGCCGCCCGTCGCCGTCGTAATCGAACCATGCCGCGCTCATGCCCGGGCCCAAATCCTCGACGCCCGCGGCCGCCGCCACATCGCGGAAATGGCCATTTTCGTTGCGGTACAGATTCTTGCGCCCGAAGTCATTGGCTACGAACAGGTCGGGCCAGCCGTCTCCGTTGTGGTCGCACCAGGCCGGCGCGAAGCTGTAGCGGTTGTTGTTCTCGTCGAGACCGGTAGCGGCGGTGACGTCCTCGAAAGAGCCTTCGCCATCCGCGGTGAGCCGGTTCTGAAAGAGAAAATTGGGCGGGCCATTTTGGGCGTCGTGATACGGCTCGGGATAGCGATACTGGTCCTCGCTCTGGAAGTAGACGTAGGTGCAGAGGTAGAGGTCCACCCGTCCATCGCGATCGTAGTCGGCGGCGGACATGCCGGTGAAGGTTCCTTGCGGCGGCGTTCGGAAACGGAATGCGTCCGGCTTGTGGCGCAAAGTGGAGCCGTCGTTCAGAAAGAGAAGCGGACGAGAGGTGGTGAGCACCACCAGATCCTGGCGGCCGGTGTTGCGCAGATCGAGGAACAGGGCGGCGGTGGAATCATCCAGTACAGAGACACCCCACTGTTCCGTGATGTCTTCCGCGCTGCCGTGCGCGCCCAACTTGTATAACCGGTTGGGAAGCCCGCCGGGCTGGCAGATGTAGACTTCGTCGCGGCCATCGCCGTCGATGTCGCCGACCGCGATCCCGTTGTTGCCGTAGACGTCGATACCGGATGCCGAATCCAGCCGCGCCCGCCAATACGGGACTCCACGCAGCAGTTGCCGCTGAAATGAATCGACCGGTCCGAAGGTCTCGCTGGTCACGTCGCGGAAGAGGGGTTGTGGCGCGGTTGCCAGGGTCTCCTCGACGGGCTCAAATTCCGCGAGCAGTTCGCCCTGCCATTCCTGCTTCCAGACGCCTACGCGGTAATTGAGCAGGCCGCCGGCAGTGCTGGCAATCTCGTAGCGCAGGCGGCCACCGGCTAGCGGGAAAAAGCGCGCACTTCGTATTTCGCCCAGTTTGGCCATCCATTCTTCGAAACCTTTCTGAAAGGCGTGATCGCTGCCCGAAACCGGCGATGTGCCGCTAAAGCCGTCAGCCAGTGGAACGGAGCGCGCCGCCAGCCCTCGCTTCCAGCGCTCCGCGATTTCGGCCACTTCTTTCTCGACGGTGAATTCGTCGTGACCTGGTTCGATCAGCGGCCGTAAGCTCTCGTACGGATTCGGCTTCCGAAACCGCACGGGAAACACAGAGGAGATGGGCACCGCGCGTGCCGGCCAGGACCACGCCATGCCCGCCGCCGCCCCGCTAAACAGGAGCCGGCGGCGCGTAAAGCTTTGACCCCAAGGCATACCGGAAGTATACTAGGACAACCGTGAGGGCAACCATCCAGATCGCCTTGTTGGGAATCGCTGTAGCTGTGCTGTTCGCCAGCGAGCCCGACCAAACGGACAAGGAAACCAAGTTCATTGGCTCGCGCGGAAAGTATTGGGCCTTCCAGCATGTGGTCCGGCCGCCCGTGCCGAAAACCTCCAGCACGTGGGTGCGCACGCCCATCGACGCATTCATTCTGAATGCGCTGGAAGCCAAGAAACTGAGCCCTTCCGAACCGGTGGACCGCATCCGGCTCATCCGGCGCGTCACCTTCGACCTGATCGGCCTGCCGCCGACGCCGTCCGAAGTGGATGCATTCGTCCATGACCGGTCGCCGGACGCATATCAAAAGGTCGTGGACCGGCTACTGGCCTCTCCACATTACGGCGAACGGTGGGCATTGAAGTGGCTGGATGTGGTGCGCTACGCCGATACCAACGGCTTCGAACTGGACGCCGACCGCACGCACGCCTGGCGCTATCGCGACTACGTGATCGACTCATTCAATCGCGACAAGCCTTACGACCGCTTCATCAAGGAGCAGATCGCCGGAGACGAGATTTTCCCGGACAACAAGGAAGCGTTGATTGCGACCGGGTACCTGCGTGCGGGGCAGGAGCACCTGGTGGCCGGGAACATCGATCCGGAAGTGAGCCGGGAAGAAGTGCTCACCGAAATCGCCACGTCCGTGGGGCAAACGTATTTGGGTCTCACGGTGAATTGCGCGCGCTGTCACAATCACAAGTTCGATCCGATCTTGCAGGCCGACTACTACCGGCTGCAGGCAGTGTTCGCCGGGGCCGTGGGCAAAGACGTGGAGATCGCCACCCCGGCCGAAAAGACGGCGTGGGAAGCGGCGGACAAGGCTTACAAGGAGCGCTTGAAGCCGGTCGCGGACGCCCTGAAGGAACTGGCCAAGCCTTACGAAGAGGGCATCAAAGCCGAGCGTCTGGCGAAGCTCGAACCTAAGCTGCAGGAAGCCTGGAAGACGCCGAAAGACAAGCGCACGGCAGAGCAGAAGGTGCTCGCGGAAAACGCCAACGATCAGATCGAGCCCACCTGGGATGTAGTGGTGGCGGCCATGACGCCGGAAGATCGCGAGAAGCGAGCGAAACTGCGCGTCCAGTTGCATGAAGTGGAGGCCACCGAGCCGGATCCCCTGCCGACGGCGTACGTCTATGTCAACGGCAAGGAAGCCGCGCCGCAGGCCTATGTGCTGCGCATGGGTGATCCCAAGAATCGCCTCGATCCCGTTGAGCCAGCGGTACCGCGCGTATTGAAAGCTTCGTACGAAATTCCCAAGGCGTCGGTGGGCAGGCGTACGGCGCTGGCTAACTGGCTCGCAACCGGCGACAATCCGCTGACCGCGCGGGTGATGGCGAACCGCATCTGGCAGTTCCGCATGGGGACGGGGATCGTGCGCACGCCCAACGATTTCGGCGTGATGGGCGATCGTCCCTCGAACCAGGCACTGCTCGACTGGCTGGCGTCGGAGTTTGTGGCGCAAGGCTGGAGCGTGAAGGCCATCGATCGGCTGATTGTGACTTCGAACGTGTACCTCGAAAGCGCGCTGCCGGACAAGGATCGCGAAGCCATCGATCCGGACGACCGCTTGTACTGGCGGATGAATCGCAAGCGCATGGAGGGCGAAACGCTGCGGGACACGATCTTGTCGGTCTCGGGAACCTTGAATCCGCAACTGGGCGGGCGGCCTGTGCGGGTACCCATCGAGCCGGAGGTCTATAACCTGATCTTCACCGAGCACGAGCGGGACGGATTGTGGCCCGTGAGTCCCGACAAGCGGGTGCAGGACCGGCGCAGCATTTACCTGTACGACAAGCGCAGCGTGCGCCTGCCGCTGCTGACGGCATTCGATCAACCGGACGCGATCACGTCCTGCCCTGTGCGGCCGGTCAGCACGCATCCGCTGCAGGCGCTTTCGATGCTCAACAGCGATTTCATGCAGGAACAATCGCGCGCGTTTGCGGAACGCTTGGTCAAGGAATGCAAGAAAGACAACCGCGCGTGTGAGATCAAGACCGCCTGGAAACTGGCGCTGGCGCGCACCCCGTCACCCGCGGAAGGGAAGCTAGCGGCGAAGTTCTTCGCAGGCGGCGGAAACCTCGCCGACATGTGCCTGGCATTGTTGAACCGGAACGAGTTCGTCTATGTCCCATAAATGTCCGCAGTGCGACGATTCCCATTTCCGTCCCGCGGTAACGCGGCGGGATGTTCTGGTGCGCGCCGCGCACGGCTTCGGCGCCATTGCCCTGGCGTCGCTGCTGGATCCGCCCGCGCAGGCGCGAGAGCGGGTGAACGCGCTGGCCGCTAAACCGCCGCACTTCAAGCCCAAGGCGAAGTCGGTGATTTTCCTGTTCATGGTAGGAGCGCCCAGCCACATCGACACGTTCGACCCCAAGCCGGCGCTCGAAAAGTACGACGGCCAGTTGCTGCCCGCCAGTTACGGGACCATCGTCAGCGAGTTCACCAAGGGCGACACGCCGCTGCTCAAGAGCCCCTGGAAGTTCAATAAATACGGGCAATGCGGACGCGAGGTCTCGACGCTCTTTCCGCACCTGGCGCAGCGCGTAGACGATTTGTGCTTCGTGCGATCGTTCTATACCGAAAGCACGGTGCACGCGCCGGCCATGTACCAGGTGAACACGGGCCGCATCCTGATGGGATATCCGAGCATGGGCTCGTGGATCACGTATGGCCTCGGAAGCGAGAGCGAGAACCTGCCTGCGTACGTGGTGATGCCGCAGCCTGAGGGGACTCCCGAAGGCGGCACGCCCTGCTGGGGAGCGGGGTTTTTGCCGGCCGTGTACCAAGGAACGGTTTTCCGGCCCGGACCTAACCCGATCATCAATCTGCGTCCGCCGGAGGGCGTCACGCCGGAAAGGCAGCGGCGCACGCTCGACTTCCTGCAGAGCATGAACGAGATGGACACGCTCGATACGGATACGGAGATGGCCGCGCGCATCAGTTCTTATGAGCTGGCGTTCCGCATGCAAAGCCATGCGCCGGAAGCCGTGGACATCTCGAAGGAGACCGAAGCAACGCGCAAGTTGTACGGCCTGGACCAGCCGCACACGACGGAGTTTGGAACCCGCTGCTTGCTGGCCCGGCGGCTGGTGGAGCGCGGCGTTCGGTTCGTCCAGATCTATTCCGGCGGCGGCCCCGTCTCCATGCAATGGGACGCGCACAGCAACCTGGTGGAGAATCACGAAAAAATGTGCGGCATGACGGATCTGCCGGTGGCGGGGCTGCTGGCCGACCTGAAACAGCGCGGCCTGCTGGAGGAGACCCTGGTGATCTGGGGGGCGGAGTTCGGACGGCTGCCCATGTCGCAAGGGGGCAATGGACGCGACCACAATCCGCACGGATTCACCATGTGGTTCGCGGGCGGCGGCGTGAAGCCGGGCACTTCGATCGGCGAGACGGACGAGATGGGGCTGCGCGGTGTGGGTGAACGGTATCACATGCGCGACTTCCATGCCACCATTCTGCAGTTGCTGGGCCTCGACCAGAACCGCCTATGGTTCCTGCATAACGGCAGAAACGAGAAACTCACCGACTTCGGCGGCAACGTTATTAAACCGATGTTGGCCTGAGGTCTCGATCCAGAGCGCGGGCCGCGGCACAATTTCGAGTTGCATGTGCTGAACCCGCCGCATCCGGTCACGCGCGGATTGATCGCCAGTCGGATTCAGCCCTTCGCGCACTTCACGCACGGCCAGCGCGGGCCCGCCGAGGGATGGGACAGACTCGAACCGGGTCCGCTTCCGCTACCATCGAAATGAACGATGAGAATTGCGACGTGGAACATTAACTCGGTCCGGCGACGGCTGCCGCTAGTCGTAGACTGGCTGGCCGCAAACAAACCCGACGTGCTGTGTCTGCAGGAAACTAAGGTGCCCGACAGTGAATTTCCCGCCGCGGCTTTCCGCGATGCCGGATACTTTGCCGCATTCCGCGGCATGAAGGGCTACAATGGCGTGGCCACGCTGACTCGGCGCGAGCCCGAAAGCGTGTTTCATGGATTGTGCCCCGGTCCGGACAGTGAAGATGTCCGTATCCTCGAAACCGTGGTAGGCGGTCTACCTATTGTCAATACCTACGTCCCGCAGGGACACAAGATCGGCACCGATCAGTACGTCTTCAAGCTGGAATGGTTTCACCGCGTACACAGGTATTTCGGCGAGCGGCTCGATCCGAATAAACCGGCGATTTGGCTGGGCGATCTAAACGTCGCACCCGAACCAATAGATGTTTACCATCCGGAGCACCGCGTGAACGATCCCGACTTCCACATCGACGCGCGTGAGGCCTATCAATTCGCTGTCGGATGGGGATTCACTGATGTTTTTCGGAAACTCTATCCTGAGCGGGTGCAATACACCTACTGGGATTATTTTCGGAATGCCTTCGCGCATAATTGGGGATGGCGCATCGACCACATTCTGGCAACAACTCCGTCCGCCGCGCTTTGCCGCGCAATAGACGTGGACCTGGAAACACGCCGGGCAACCGGAGCGTCCGATCACGCCGCGGTTTGGGCGGAGTTCGACTACGGTGGCCGTTAGGCAACGGATCTCTGGCATCCCACGCAGAGAGCGCTCCCCGCCACACAGGACACTGTTTGATAGTGGGTCAGGTACGCTTATAGCCTGGCGCGTCACCCGTAGCACTGCACATGACACGGTGCAGGGACGGTGAGGCGCACTGGCTACGGGCGCACTTCGGAACTGCAAGATGGCTGGATCATCCCGTGCGCGGGATGAGGCCGGAAGTGGTCGATCTCTTTCGCAACTTAGCTTGGGCGTCGCGTTTCCAGCGTTTCGAACCTTTGATTCGCCGCACCTTCGTGGGGGGCTACACTGAAAACAAACGCAGATATGGCGCGTATTAACGATCATGAAAATCTATAGCTTCAAGGTGGTGGTGGAACCGGACGAGGACTCCCAGGGCAATCCGGCATGGTTTGCGCACGTTCCGGCACTCGAAACCATTGGCGCCGCAACATCAGGCCGCACCAAAGAAGAAGCCCTGCGCCGTATCAATGAAGTCGTCCGGATGATCGTCCAGGAATTCGTCGAGAATGCCAAGCCGTTGCCCGAAGGCCCGCGCGATTCGGTGGAGGTCGAGGAGGTTTCCCAACTGGAGCCCCGTATCGCCGTCACCGTCTGATTCATGGGCATCGACTATAGCCGTATCCGTTCGCTCACAGCCCGAGAAATCATCGCCGCCCTAACCCGCGATGGGTTTTATTTCATCCGCCAGAAAGGACCTCATCAATGCTATGGACACGCTGATGGCCGCCGCGTCACGGTCGCTCCGCACGGGGAACGGGGACACCTTCACCATTAAGACACTGAAGACGATGATCGAAGTGCAAGCTCGCTGGACTGAAGCGGATCTCAACCGCCTGCGGATTCTGAAGGGATAAGCCAACGGAACTCTGGAACGTCAATGGCGGCGACCGGAACGCCGCGGCTGAAAGCCGGCCGGGCCGCCTGTGCTAGCGTGAAGAGTTGTCCTTCGCTTTCGTCACCTCCGGTATTGGTCCCCCGCTGTTTGCGACGCTGATCGGCGTGGCTGGCGTATTTCTGGGGCTGTGGCTGACCAGCGCGGGACGCCGCACACGCCTGGTAATCCCGTTCAGCGCTGGCGTGCTCCTGGGTGTGGTTTTATTTGGGCTGCTGCCAGAGTTGATCGGTGAGGCGGGCTGGATCACTACGGGGGTGTTCTTCGCCGGCGGTTATGGCCTGTTGTTTCTGATCAACCGGCGGGTGGCGCCGATTTGCCCGACGTGCTCGCATGACCACGATCATGACGCTTGCCGGACAGCGCTGCACGGATTCGCCGCGCCGCTGATCGGGGCCAGCATGCTGCACAGCTTTTTCGACGGGTGGAGCCTGGCTGCGGTACAACTGGCGTCGGAACACGGGATCCGGCTGGCGGTGGTGCTGGCGGTCGCGCTGCACAAGATCCCCGAGGGGATGGCACTGGGGGCGATTGTGCGGGCGTCGGTGGCGTCGCGGGCGACGGCCCTGGCGTGGAGCATTGCGGTGGAAGCCGCCACGCTGGCAGGCGGTGTTCTGGGGCTGGCCATTGCACCGCGTCTGGGCGCACAGTGGATCAGCTATCCGCTGGCGATTGCGGCGGGATGGTTGTTCTATCTGGGGGCGCACGCTATCCACGAAGAGTGGAGACGGCGCGGGCCGGCGCCGGCGTTCGTTACGGCATTAAGCGGCGTGGCGGGGGCGGCGGCTCTACAGCAGGGCGTCGAGCGGTGGTTTCGGTAAGTCTGCTGCGAGCCTCTCTCGCGCGAGTTCCTGTCCTTTCCGGCGGCGCGGACACGCGCCCCTTTGCGCTACCATAAAAATTCCCCAGATATGTCCCTGCGTTTCTACAATACGCTTACGCAACAAGTGGCCGAGTTCGCCCCGCAGCGGGACAATACCGTGCGCATGTATACGTGTGGCCCGACCGTTTACGATTACGCGCACATCGGCAATTTCCGTACGTTCACATTCGTGGACATCTTACGGCGATGGCTGGCGGCCAGCGGCTTCCGGCTGGATCACGTGATGAACATCACGGACGTGGACGATAAAATCATCCGCAACGCGGTGGCGCGCGGCGCTTCGCTCGAACAATACACGGCGCACTATAAGCAGGCATTTCGCGACGATTGCACACTGCTGCGCCTCCAGACCCCGGAACATGTGGTGCCGGCGACCGAACATATTCACCAGATGGCGGAGGCCATCGGCCGGCTGACGGCGGGCGGCCATACGTACGAAAGCGACGGCTCGATTTATTTCCGCATTTCCACTTTTCCGGAATACGGCAAGCTGTCGCACAATGATTTCAGCGGCATCCGTGCAGGGGTGCGGGTGGATGTGGACGAATACGAGAAGGCCGACGCACGCGATTTCGCGTTATGGAAGGCGCCCAAGGACGGCGAGTTTTTCTGGGACGAGGAGATTGGGCCCGGGCGGCCGGGATGGCACATCGAGTGCAGCGTGATGGCGATTGAGTATCTGGGCGATACGCTGGATATTCACGCGGGCGGCGTGGACCTGATTTTTCCGCATCATGAAAACGAGATCGCGCAATCGGAGTCGCTTACCGGGAAACAGTTCGCACGCTTCTGGCTGCACGCCGAATTTCTGATGGTGGAAGGGCAGAAGATGTCGAAATCGCTGGGGAATTATTTCACCCTGCGCGATATTCTGGGACGCGGGTATGCGCCGGAGGCGGTGCGGTACCTGCTGGCGTCGGTGCCTTACCGCAAGACGCTCAACTTCACGTTTGACGGGCTGCAATCGGCCAAGACGGCCATCGAGCGGCTGCGCAATTTCAAGTTGCGGCTGGAGACGGGCGCATTCGCCGATGGAGTGAACGAGGCACTAACGGGCCGCACGGCCCAGGCGCGGGCGCAATTCACCGCCGCCATGGATGATGATTTGAATACTGCGGAAGCGCTGGCGGCCATGTTCGAGTACGTGCGGGACGTCAATACGGCGATGGACGCGGGCGATGTGCGGGCGGGCAACCAGGCGCCGGCGCTCGAATTTCTGGCGCGGTTCGATGCCGTTTTCGACGTGCTGCAGGCTACCGCCGAGAGCGGGCAGATGGGCGACGCGGAAATCGAAGCGCAGATTCAGGCGCGCAACGAGGCCAAGAAGGCGCGCGATTTCGCGAAGTCGGACCAGATCCGCCGGCAATTACTGGAGCAGGGAATTATTTTGGAGGACACCAAGGCGGGGACGCGCTGGAAAAGGAAGTCATCGTGAAGATACAAACCAAGGCGGTACACGCGGGCGACCGGAAAAGGACCGGTGGTCACGTGCCGGCCACCACTCCCATTTACACGGCATCGAGCTATTTCTACGACAGCATGGAAGAACTGGACCGGGTGTTCGGGCGCGAAGACGCAGGCTATTGCTACGCGCGCTACGACAATCCGACGAATGCGGCGCTGGAGGAACTGGCGGCGGCTCTCGAGAACGGCCACGGCGCGCTGGCATGCGGCTCGGGGATGATGGCGATCCACATGGCGCTGCTGACGGCGCTGGCGGACCGGCGGAAATCCGTGGTGGCGGCCAATGCGCTGTACGGAGCCACGGTCAGCCTGCTGATGAACGTGATGGAGCCCGCGGGTGTGAGTGTGCGGTTCGCGGATGTGTGCGACCTGGAGGCGTTCCGGAAAACGGTGGTGGAGGCGAAGCCGGGATGCGTGCTGGTGGAGACGATTTCGAATCCGCTGCTGCGGGTGGCGCCGCTCGACCGGATCGCGGAGATCACGCGCGCAGCGGGCGCGGCGCTGGTGGTGGACAACACTTTCGCCACGCCGGTCTTGATGCGCCCGCTGGAACTGGGTGCGCATTTCACAGTGCACAGCGCGACCAAATACCTGGCGGGCCATGGTGATGTGTTGGGCGGCATGGTGGTGACGGACGAGGCGCATTACGAGGGACTGCGGGCGCTGGCGCGGGCTATGGGGCCGGTGCTGGGACCGTTTGAGAGCTACCTGACCATGCGCGGCATCAAGACGCTGCCGCTGCGCATGGAGCGGCAGTGCGCTAATGCGTGCCGGGTGGCGTCGTGGCTGGCGTCGCACGAGGCGGTGGAGCGGGTGTATTTTCCGGCCGACCCGGGGCATCCGGATGCGGCGGAGATCCGGCGGCTGCTTCCCGCGGGGCTGTACGGCGCGATCGTCAGCTTCGAATTGAAGGGCGCGGGCCGGGAGGGAGTGTTCCGGTTCATGAATGCGCTGGGCATGATCGTGCGTGCGACGTCGCTAGGGGACGTGCACTCGATGATGCTGTATCCGACCATGAGCTCGCACCGGGAGATCTCGCCGCGACACAGGGAGCGGATGGGGATTCGCGATAACCTGGTGCGGCTGTCGGTGGGGATCGAGGCGGTGGAGGATATTATCGCGGACCTGGAGCAGGCGTTAAAAGCCTGCATCTAGCGGCGCGTCGTAGGCCGCGGCGGCGATCTCGCCTAATACATTGCCGACGCGATGCATGATCGTTTGCGGATCGCCGTCAGCCATTCCCATGTAGGCGGCGAAGGCGAGGCGGCGGCCGTCCCTGCGATCGAGGTAGCCGGCGATGCCTTTGCCGGTGATCATCAGCGAATGATTCAGCAGGTCCGACCGGCCCAGCGTTCCGGTCTTGGCGTAGACGTGGCCGGCCGCCGGGGAATCGGTCTGAATGTCCCAGAGCGTTCCGTCTCTGCCCAGCACCGGCAGGGCTTTCAGAAAAATGGGGAAGAGCCGGTCCTGGCGCGCCATGGAGATCAGGTAGTGCACCATGAAATCCGGCGTGAAATAAGCATCGCCGCCGGCGCCGTCGCTCTGGCTCGCGCCAAAGATATCGAGGCCGGCGTGCTTCAAAAACCTATTTTCGAGGTCGAAGCCGGCCTGCACCGAATCTTCGCGGTTCTTGCCGAGCACCGCGCCTAAGATGTAGGGCGTCGCGCTGGCGTGCAGGTTCTGGCTTACCTTCAGGGTGACTTTGACCTCTTCGGCGAACGGCGGCGAGATGTGGTCGGCCACCTGATCCTCCGGTTTGTAAAACGGCTCGAGTGTCTGCGCAGGCGGCTTGAAGTTCAGGTCGGCAGTGGCGGAGACGCCCGCGTCGCGCAGCGCCTCGACAAACGTCATCTGGGCGAAGCGGCTGGGCTCGGGCACGCGGTAGGTGCGCAGGAGAGACGATCCGGCGGGAACCGCGCCTTGCACGGTCACCTTGTAGCTGCCATCGGGCTGGCGCTCGTCGGCGAACGCGATATTGGCGCCGCTACCGGCGGGGCCGGTCTTGAGCTGGCTGGCGACGTGGACATAGGCGGTGGCGGGCGATAGGGAGATGCGGGGCGCGGAGCCTTCGGCCGCGGCCGTGATGGTCACATCGATCAGGTTGTCATTGACCACGATGGGCGAGATCACCACGTCGGTGCCGAGTTCGCGCTCGCCTTCGGGGAAGAGGCTCGTATCGATGATGACGTGTCCGGAGATCTTCTTGATTCCGGCCTTTGCAACCTGGCCAGCCAGTTCGCGGATCACAGCCAGCGGGTCGCCAGGGACTACGCGGGCGCCGCCGGGCAGCGAGTCGTAGGCGTGATCCTGATTTTGGAAAGCCAGCGTGCCATCGGGCTGAATGCGATTGGACAAGTTGGGATCACCGGAGGCCACCAGCACCAGGTCACCCGTGAGAGTGCCGGCGCCATCCACAGGGCCGGTGCGATAGACGCGCGTGTGAAACCGGTAATCGGGGCCAAGCAGCGCGAGCGCGGTGCCCTCGGTGAGCAGTTTGGTGGTGGAAGCGGCCACGAAGAACTGCTGCTCGTTGAGTTGATAGAGCGGTTGGTCTGAGTCGAGGGCGCGGAACTCCATGCCGAAGCGCGCGTGCCGGTATTCGGCGCGGCTCATGATGGCGGCGATGCGCTCGCCGAGCGCTGCGGAGGATTGTGCGCGGCACTCACTGTGATCATGGGGCCACAGCATCGCCGCGAGCGCCAGTAGTCGGAAGATTCCTTTCATACAGGGCTTCCATTCTATACAATCAGAGCATGTTCAAGTTGCGGGCCGCCGGAGTGGCGGTCGTGCTCTTTTCAGGTAGTCTCTTTATGGCGCATGCACAGCCGGCGGCCAGCCTGGTGCTGGTGAATGGCAAGATCTGGACGGTGAACGAACAGCAACCGCGGGCGGAAGCCGTGGCGTGCATCGGAAGCCGCATAGTTGCAGTGGGATCGAACAGCGACATTCGCAAATGGATCGGGCCGGGGACGCAGGTGATCGATTTGACAGGAAAGCTGGTGGTGCCCGGCTTCAACGACGCGCACGTCCACTTCTTCAATGGCGGAGAGGACCTGGCGAAGGTGCAATTGCGGAACACCAAATCTGAGGCCGAGTTCCGCGAGCGGATTGCGGCATTCGCGGCGAAGCAGCCTGCGGGGCGCTGGATCACGGGCGGCGAGTGGGACCACGAGAATTGGACGCCGGCGCGGTTGCCGACGCGGCAACTGATCGACGAAGCGAGCGCGGGGCATCCTGTCTTCATCAGCCGGCTGGACGGCCACATGGCGCTGGCGAACACGCAGGTGTTGAAGCTGGCAGGGATCACGCGCGAGACGCCCGATCCGCCGGGCGGCACGATTGTGCGGGATGCGAGCGGCGAGCCCACGGGCGTTTTGAAAGACGCCGCCATGGGCCGCGTGGAGCGGGTAATGCCGGAGCCTTCCGACGACCAGATTGCGGACGCGGTGCGGGCGGCCATGCGCTACGCGGCGGAACACGGCGTGACCAGCGTACAGGATATGTCGGCCGCGCCCGAAATTTTTCGGGTGTACCAGGAGCTGCTGGCGCGCGGCGAGTTGACCGTACGCATCTCGGGCCATCAACCGCTGGCCAGTTGGGAACGGCTGGCGGCGGTGGGCGTGCGCGCTGCATTCGGCGGGGAGAAGTTGCATATCGGAGGGCTGAAGGGTTTCGCAGATGGATCGCTGGGATCGACTACGGCGCTGTTTTTCGAACCGTACCTGGACGCGCCGAACACGTCTGGGCTGGCCAATGACGGCATGATCCCGGAGAGCAAGATGCGGGACCGGGTGCTGGCAGCGGACCGCGCGGGGCTGCAAGTGGCGATCCATGCGATCGGCGACAAGGCGAACCACATCGTGCTGGGGTTTTACGAGGAGGCCGAGAGGCAGAACGGCGCGCGCGACCGGCGATTTCGCATCGAGCACGCGCAGCATCTGCGGCAGGAGGACATTCCGCGATTCGGCCAACTGCACGTGATCGCGTCCATGCAGCCGTACCATTGCATCGATGACGGGCGGTGGGCGGAGAAGCGCATCGGGCCGGAGCGGGCGAAGGGGACGTACGCGTTCCGGTCGCTGCTGGATTCGGGCGCGGTACTGGCATTCGGGTCGGATTGGGATGTGGCGCCGATGGTGCCGCTGCTGGGCATTTATGCGGCCGCGACGCGACGCACGCTGGATGGCAAGCATCCCGATGGCTGGGTGCCCGAACAGAAGATCAGCGTAGCGGAAGCCATTCGCGCGTACACCATGGGGTCGGCGTATGCCAGCTTCGACGAGAAGATCAAGGGATCGATTGAGCCCGGCAAGCTGGCGGACATGGTTGTGGTTTCGGAGGACATTTTGAGCGTGCCTGCGGTGGAGATCGAGAAGGCGCAAGTGGAGAAGACGATTTTTGACGGCAAGGTGATTTACGAACGGGGTGTGACGGGGCAGAGGTGAATAGGTTTATGGCGAGGTTGGACGGACTGACCATTGACGACTTCGAGCGATTGCCTGAGGTTCTTGCGCGCAACCATGAACTCATCGATGGGGAGTTGGTCGAGGTGTCTGGAAACAAGCCGCAGCACAATCTCTTCCGGGACTTTCTGATGGAGCTTTTGTGCCCGCATGTTAGGAAGCAGAAGCTTGGAATTGTCATTTCCGAGCAGGAATTCGACTTTGATGGTAATGTGCACGGTCCCGATATCAGCTTTATTGCCGAGGCCAAGAGGGCGCAGCTCAACATGAATCTGCGCGTGCAGCGCTTTGTCCCGGACCTGGCGATCGAGATCGCGTCGGCGAACGACACCTTTCAAATGCTCGCCCGGAAGGCGCAGCGTTATCGCCAGTGCCGCACGCGCGAGGTGTGGGTCTTTTGCCTGGAGACGCGGCAGGCATTCCTGTTTTCCGACCAGCGGCGGGCGATTCTGGAAGAGAACGACGAGTTCAACCCGGAAGCCATCCCGGGGTTTGGAATGCGGATCGCCGATCTTCTGGACCGGTGTAGTTAAGGCGCCTGCAACCTCTCGATGATTTCTGCCGGGACTTGGGCGCGCAGATCAGGGTACGCTTCCAGGATCCGCTCAATATCGAGGATGTCCTTCCGCCGTTTGCTTGGGCGGCGGGCCTCATCCCGGGCTGCCCAGATTTTTCCTTGCAGGATGTCCTCCAGGCTTGCCACGGATAGTGCGAGGCCGAGCACTTCAGTTTGGTGCGCGCGCGAAACGAAGGCGGCGTATCGCGGGTCCGTTTGGAGCTGAACGCGGAGCTTGGAATCTGTTCCGGCGACATTAAGCGAATGCAGGAGCGTCTCGGCCGACCCGACTTGGTCTGGCGCAACTACCAGGTCAAGATCCAAACTAACCAACGGTTCGACGTTAAGCGTTTACTCCCTGCCCTCCGATCACACAATAGCGGATATTGTTATCGGCGAGTAGGCCGACGACTGCTTCCAGGAAGTTAGATTCGTCCACAACGACGGCTTTCCAAAAGGCCAGTTCTTGCATGCCCATTTGATTATAGCCGTGGGGCGGCCTGGGCCGGTGGTTAGCTTATGCCGTGGCGGCGCAGCATCCCGGTTGCCTGCGGATTGCCGTGCTCTTCGGCTTTTTGGGCGTGCCGGCGGGCGGCAGGATAGTCTTCGCGGACGGCGTATATTTCTGCCAGGGCGACGTGCGCATCGGCGCACGCGTCATCCAGGCGCACGGCTTCGAGCAACAACGCGAGCGCTTCATCCTGCCTCTGTTCGATACGGTAAAGTTGCGCGAGGTTATACCAGGGGCGCGCATTGCCCGGCTCGCGCGCGATCCATTCCTGTTGCTCGCGAATGTGCGCGGCGGTCTCGCGCTGGAGAGCGGGATCGATCAGCTCTTTGCGCCAGAACGTCATTGCGCGCCGCCTACCAGGATCAGCCGCACATCCATCACGTTGGTGTTGGTTGGGCCGGTCACCACCAGATCGCCCAGACCTTCAAAATAATGATACGAGTCGTTGCGGGCGAGGAATTCGGGGGCGCGAGCGTCGCGCGCCAAGGTGCGTCCGTCGGCAATGGCCCCTGCGGCATCGGTGGGGCCATCGGAGCCGTCCGTGCCGGCGCTGAACACCACCACGTTGGGCAGGTCCGCGATATCGATGGCGGCCGAGAGGACGAACTCCTGGTTGCGGCCGCCCAGGCCATCGCCGCGCAGTGTGACGGTGGTTTCGCCGCCGGTGATGATGCAGGCGGGTGGCTTCACCGGCTGCCCGGAATGCACGATTTCCTTGGCGATGGCGGCATGCATGCGGGCGATCTCGCGGGTTTCGCCTTCGACGAAGGTGGATAGTACGAGGGTGCGGAAGCCGAGCTCGCGGGCACGGGCGGCTGCGGCGTCCACCGCCAGGCGGTTGCTACCGATCACCACGTTGCGCACGCGAGCGAAGATGGGATCATCCGGCTTTGGCGTTTCGGGGATGGCGCCGCTTTCGCCGCCGGCGAGACGAACGCGGACTGAGGCAGGCACTCGGCCGAGGATGCCGTACTTCTCAAGAATCGCGCGCGCCTGGGCGAAGGTGGATTGATCGGGCGCGGTGGGGCCGGAGCCGATCACGTCGAGGTTGTCGCCGATGACATCGGAAAGCAGCAAGGTCAGGACTTTCGCGGGGTAGGCCCGCCGCGCGAGTTGCCCGCCCTTGATTTGGGAGATGTGCTTACGAACGGCATTGATTTCGTGGATGCTGGCGCCGCAGGCCAGCAACAATTTCGTGGTTGCCTGTTTTTCTTCAAGGGTAATGGGATTGGCGGGCAGTGGCAACAGGGCGGAGGCGCCGCCTGAGATCAGGCAGAGGACCAGATCTTCGGCGCCAGCGTTGGCAGCGATTTCGGCGATGCGGCGGGAGCCTTCAACGCCTTGACGGTCGGGGACGGGGTGGCCGCACTCGTTCAACTGGATGCGCCGCAACGGGACCGTGTGGCCGTATTTCACGTTCAGCAGGCCGCCCGAGATGAGGCGCCCGAGGACACGCTCGGCGGCACGGGCCATGGCCGCTCCTGCTTTACCGGCGCCGATCACGTAGATATGGCGGTAGCGCGTGTAATCCTCGCGCTGCAGCCGGCGGAACACTGCCTGGGCCGGATTGGCCGCTTGAAGGGCCGCTTTGAAGATGGCGCGCGCCTGACGACGGAGCTTCGCTTCCAGCTTCATTTGAACAGAGGCAGGGCTAGGACAGCGGCGACGGCGACGGCCGGATCGTCGCCTTCGATGGGGATGCGGAAATCGGCACGAGCATAGGATCCGCGGCGCACTTCGTATAGCTCGGCGAATTTTTCGGGATCGCGCGCCAGAGGCCGGTGCGCGGCCGGGGCCACCCGCCGTCGCACGGTCTCAAAGGGGCAATCGAGCCAGATGGTGATGCCGTTGTTTTCGACCAGCGCGTAATTCTCTGGCGCCACGATAGCACCGCCGCCTAACGCCAGCACGGTGGGGCGTCCGGCTTCGATGGCGCGCACGCGCTGGCGCATGGCTTCGCGTTCCAGGCGGCGGAACTCAGGTTCGCCGCGGGTCTCGAAAATCTCGACGATGGTGGCGCCGTGGGCGGCTTCGATCTCGGCATCGAGGTCGACGAAGTGCCAACCCAACCGGTCGGCCAGAAGACGGCCAATGGTACTTTTGCCGGAACCCATGAATCCGACGAGATAGATGCCGGGGGTGCGTTTGAGCTTGAGGATCATACGTCGTGCAACATGGCGGCCAGCCGGCTATCGACCAGAGATGGGAACAGCCGCTCCGCGAAGACGAAGAGCCAGCCGAACCACGGAGCCATGACGGTGCGGGCATCACGCTCGACGCCGCGGGCGATGGCTTCGGCACATTGATCGGGAGTGATGGCGGCAGTTTTACGGCGCGCGATTTTGGCCGGCGGCGCTCCGCTCAGCGCATGTTGATGGAAGTTCGTGCGCACGTAGCCGGGGCAAACCGTCATGGTGTGGATGCCATCGTTCTTCAGTTCCATGCGCAGGCCGTCGGTGAGGGAGCAGAGCGCGTACTTGGATGCCGAATAGATGGTGAGCCAGGGTAGTGTGGCGCGTCCGGCCACCGAGGAGACATTCACGATGACGCCGGAGGCGCGCTTCCGCATATGCGGCGTGACCAGCTGGATCAAGGCCAGCGGTACGAAGAAATTGAGTTCGAAGAGGCGGCGCGCGTCGTCCAGCGGCGCCTTCCAGGCGGGATCGTACAGGCCCATGCCGGCATTGTTGATGAGGATATCGATGGCGCCGAACCGCGCGATCGTAGCGGCCACGGCGGTCTCGCGAATCTCGGGCAGCGTCAGGTCCCCGGCGGTGATCAGCGCATCGGGGCCGCCGGCGATTTTCAACTTATCCGCGGAACGCGCCACCAGCGACAGGCGCGCGCCGCGCTCGCGAAATACGCGGGCGCAGGCCGCTCCGATGCCTTCGGAAGCCCCGGTAATCAGGACCACTTTACCTTCGATATGCATTTCCAAAGATTGCCCGGACAGGCTTGAGACGCAATAATGGTAGCATGTCCTCGCAGCTTCTCCCGTTGTTCCCGCTGCACGTCGTGGTATTCCCGCGAACCCGCCTGCCGCTGCACATTTTCGAGGACCGCTACAAGGAAATGGTGGGTGGAGCTTTGCGCGAGAACTCGGAATTCGGCATCGTGCTGGCGAGGGACGACGGCATCGTGAACGCCGGATGCACGGTGATCGTGGAGAAAGTGTTGAAGAGCTACCCGGACGGGAAGATGGACCTCATCACGTTGGGGCGGCGGCGATTCGAAGTGATGATGCTTAACGAAGAAAAGGAATTTCTGCGCGGCGAGGTACAGTTTTTCGACGACGACGAGGAGGCGCCCCCACCGCTCGAGCTGCAGCACATGGCCTTGACCCAATATAAGAGCCTGCTGGAATCGGGCGTACTGAAGCAGGTAACGCCGGAACCGGATCTGGACGATAAGCAGTTGAGCTTTCAACTGGCGCAGGGGCTTCAAGATCCGGATTTTCTGCACGGACTGCTGCGTACGCGGTCGGAAGCGCAGCGGCTGCGCGCGCTCAGCGATTTTCTTTCGCAATACATCCCGCGGCAGCGGCACATTGCGCGGGTGCGGCAGGTAGCGCCGGGAAACGGATACGGCGGCAAGCCCACCGGCGTGTGAACCAGACATGTTTGTACGACCCAGGCCCGCCCCTTTCGCAGTTTCGTTATTGACGCACGGGCTGATCCTTGCGTGGGTGAGTTCCGGCCCCGTGGTTGAGAAGCCGAAGTCACTCTACGCGCTGACCATCGCGCCGCACCAGAGCAAGCTGGTGTGGTACAACTTTCGCGAAAAGCTGCCGGAGGTGTCGCCGACCGCGATGAGCAAGCCGCTCGAGCGGCCGCGCGCGGAGGTGAAGATCGCATCGCAGGAGATTATGGCGGGCACCGCGAAGGCGCCGCGGGCGCGCCAATTCATCTGGCAGCCGGCGCCGAAGCTGGAGATGCAGAAGGATGTGAGCTCGCCGAACCTGCTGGCGTTTCATCCACCGCACGTAGAGCCGCCGCACGTGGAGGCGCCGCCGAAGCCGAAAGTGTTCGTGCCGCCGGTGGAGGCGCCGAAACCTGTGGCGGGCGCGCTTGCGGTGGCCGCGCCTCCGGAAATTCGCACGGCCAACAACGCCGCCAGCCCAGGGAATGTGCTCGGCATGCAGCCGGTGAAGGCGCAACCGCGAAACTTCGTGGCTCCGCGCGCCGGAGAGCCGGAGAATAAGGCTGCCGCTGCGCTGCCGGAGGCGCCCGCAGTCGCCGCTAACCTGGCGGCGCCCACCGTGAACCTGGGCAAGATGCCGGTGGCTCCGCACCGTGATTTTGTGGCGCCCGCGGGCCGCGCGAAGCCCAGCGCGCTGGGTCCCGCATTGCCGGATGCGCCGGCGTTGCCGGAAACGGGGGCGGCCGTGAGTGTGGCGATCGTGGGTCTCGATCCCAAGGTGAACGTGCCTGCGCCGGCGCCGGAAGGGTCGCGCAATGCGCAGTTCGCAGCGGGACCGCAGCCGCGGCCCGGCGCGGCGGAGCCATCCGCGGAAGGCGGGATCATCAGCGTCCCGGGCCTGCTGGTGCACAATGGGACCACGGATACCAAGCCGGCGCTGATGGCGCGCGCGCCTGCACCCACCGCGTTGGCCAATTTACGGGCGGCGGTGCACAGCGCGCTACCGGCAGCGCCGGCGGCCGGACCGCATCCCACCGCCATGCGCGTGACCAGCGCGCCGGAACCCATGCTCGACGGGCGCGAGATTTACGCCATGTCGATCCAGATGCCGAACACGACCAGCTACACGGGAAGCTGGATGGTCTGGTTCGCGGCGCGGGAACGGGATACGGCGGCGCAATCGGCCTTGTCGGCGCCGGTCCCGCTGCGCAAGGTGGATCCCAAATATTATCCGGCGGCGATCGCGGACAGGGTGGAGGGGAAGGTGCGCCTGGCGGCGGTGATCAGGGCCGACGGGCAGGTGGTTTCGGTGAAAGTGCTGCAGCACCTGGACGACCGGCTGGACCACAGCGCCCAAGAAGCCATGGACAAATGGCTGTTTGAGCCCGCCACGCGCGCGGGACAAGCGGTGGATGTGGACGCGGTGATCGAGATCCCCTTCCGGCTCGCGCCCAAGACCGCGAAATGACGCGCCAATATTTAATCATCGACGCGGACGATACGCTTTGGGAGAATAACATCTACTTTGAACAGGCGTTCGACGAGTTCGTAGAATATCTGGACCACTCCACGCTTACGCCAACGGAGATTCGCGCGGTGTTGGACGAGATCGAAGTAGTGAACGCCAAGATTCATGGCTACGGTTCATTGAATTTCGGGCGCAACCTGCGGCAGTGCTACGAGCACCTCGTGGAGCGCGAGGTGCGCGCGGAGGACCTGGCGGCGGTGATGTCGTTCGCTGAGCGCATCCTGGATTGCCCGATGGAGGTGATCGAAGGCGTGCCAGAGACGCTCGCATACCTGGTCTCGCGGCACGATTTGACGCTGTTCACCAAGGGACATCCGGAAGAGCAGAAGTTGAAGATCGACCGCTCGGGGCTGGGCACGCATTTCGGCCACACGGCCATTGTGAAGGAGAAGGATGTGGCGGCGTACCGGCGGCTGGTGGAGGAGCGCGGCATTGATCCCGAGCGGGCGTGGATGATGGGGAACAGCGCGAAATCGGACGTCAATCCGGCGCTTGAAGCGGGGTTGAATGCGGTGTTCATTCCGCATCCGCACACGTGGAGGCTGGAACGGGAGGAGATCCGGTCGGGCAAGGGCAAGCTGTTGCGGGTGGCGCGGTTTGCGGAATTGAAGGAACATTTTTAAAAGCGCAAAGGGGCGCGAGTCCGCGCCGCCAAGGAGGATAGGCACTCGCGAGATCGTGGCGGCGCGGCCGTGGCCCGTTTTGCGCGTTAAAAGGAGTAGGACATGGTTTCGGCGGACTTAGTGCGATCTCATATCGATTACTCGGCGTGGGCCAGCGCGCAACTGGTAGCGGCGGCCACAGAGCTGACCCAGGACGAGATCATGCGGGATTTCGGCACGGCGGACAAGAGTGTGCTGGGAACGCTCGTCCACCTGTTCGGCGCGGACCGGGTGTGGCTGTCGCGGCTGAAACAGGAACCCGCGAACGTGTTTCTGACGGAGGCGGATTACCAGCTTGCGGTCCTGCAGAACGATTGGCCCGCGCTTTACCGGCGATGGAAAGAGTGGGCGGCGGGAATATCGGACGCCGATGCGCGTGCGGAAGTGGATTACAAGGACATGCGCGGCAATCCGTACCGGCAGCCGGTGGGTCCGCTGGTGCTGCACGTAGTCAATCACGGGACACACCATCGCGGGCAGGTCTCCGGATTCCTGCGGGCGATGGGTCACACGCCGCCGAAGCTGGACCTGGTGTTCTACTATCGCCAGCTACAGGCTAGTTCCATAGCCGGTTGACCACGCGGATCAAGATCGTGCCGGTGACCAGGAAGATGGCCAGCAAGGCGAAGGCATAGCCCATGCGTCCGTACAGAAAGTTGCCTACCGTAAATAGCGCGGACCAGATCATCAGGCAGCCCGTGGACCAGCCAAGCAGCGATAGCGGAATGTTTTCGTGCTGCGCCCAGGTAGCCGCCTCGGCTTGCGAGATGCCCGCTTTTTCACGCACGCGACGCCAGCCGGGACCGAACGGGTGTATTTTTTTGTAGAAAGTGATCAGAGTCTGATCATCGGTCTGCGGACCGAAATAAGCGGTGGCGACCCAGCAAACGGTGGTGAAGGCGACCGTGATCAGTAATTGCTGGTAAGTGCCGACGACGATGCCGGTCTTGTCGAGAATCAGAAAGACAACCGAGATCCCGAACGAACTGGACATCGCCACCACTTCGCACCAGGCGGTAATTCGCCACCAGAACCAGCGCATCAGGTAGAGCAAGCCTGTGCCGGCTCCCACCTGCAGGATGAGGCTGAAGCTTTGCTTGGCTGTGTCTAAGGCGAAGACCAGCGCTGAAGATGCGACGAAGAGAAGGACGATAGCCAACCGGCCGGCCATCACGTAGTGCTTATCCGGCTGGCCTGTGTTGATGAAACGGCGGTAGAAGTCATGCACCAGGTAAGACGCGCCCCAGTTCAAGTGCGTGAGAATGGTCGACGAATTGGCGGCGATCAGGCCGCCCAGCATCAGCCCCATCCAACCCACGGGAAGGAACCGCAACATGGCTGGAAAAGCGATGTCGTGACCCACCAGCCTCGGGTCGAGATTAGGGAAGGATCTCTGAATGTCCGATAACTGGGGATAAACAATCAACGAGGCCAGTCCTACCAGGATCCAGGGCCAAGGGCGCATCACATAGTGCGCGACGTTGAAAAACAGCGTAGCGCCCAGGGCGTCCTTCTCCGACTTGGATGCCAGCATGCGCTGCGCGATGTAACTGCCCCCGCCGGGTTCCGCGCCCGGATACCAGACGGCCCACCACTGCACGGCGAGGGGCATGACGAAGATAGCCACCGCCAGATCCCAGTTGCTGGTGAAATCCGGGAGCATGTTCAGATAGTTCAAGCCGCCGGGCCCGTGCATGTGGGAGAGCTTTTCGACCAGCCCGTGCATGCCGCCCACCTGCGGCAACTCGACAGCGAAATAAGCGGCGGCGATGACGGCGGACATCTTGATGAAGAACTGGATCATGTCGATGACCAGCACGCCCCAAAGCCCGGAATGCGCGGCGAAGACCACGTTCAGCAGGCCCACTGCGAGCAGCGTCTGCCAGCGGGGAAAGCCGAACAGGACCGCGGCAATCTTGACGGCGGCCAGGTTGACAGTGGCCATGATCATGCAGTTGAAGAAGAAGCCGAGGTAGACGGCGCGGAAGCCGCGCACCGCGCTGGCGGCCTTGCCGGAGTAGCGCTGCTCGTAAAACTCGAGGTCGGTGAGGACGCCGGAGCGGCGCCAGAGACGCGCATAAAAGAAGACCGTGGCGACGCCGGTTAGGGTGAAGGCCCACCATTGCCAGTTGCCGGCGACGCCCTGGGTGCGGACGAAGTTGGCGACCAGGTTGGGCGTATCGCTCGAAAACGTCGTCGCGACCATCGACAGGCCGGCCAGCCACCAGGGCACCGAGCGGCCGGAGGCGAAGAATTCGGAGGTGCTCTTGCCGGAGCGCTTTCCGAAGAAGAGGGCGGGTACGAAGCAAATGAGGATGGAAGCGGCGGCGATTACCCAATCAAGTGTGTGGAGATGCATCGAGCTCCTTCATGGAAAATAGAGCGCCGGGTCCAGGTTCGGCGTGGATCAGGTGCATGCGCTCGTCGAACTGCGGCAATCCAGCATAGTAACGCTCAATCAACCTACCGCGCACGGCGGGCAGATCGGGCGCCAGGCAAAAGACCACGGCACAGCCTCCGAAACCGGCGCCGGTGAGGCGCGCGCCCAGGGCGCCGGATAGCATGGCGGCATCCACCAGGCGGTCGAGCGCGGCGCTGCTGACGTGCAGGCGGTCGCGCAGGCTGCCGTGCGAAGCCGAGAGTAGCGCTCCGAAGGCCGCGGGATCGTCGCTCTCCATGGCGTCGACGGCCGCACGGACGCGGAGGGCTTCGCTCGTGACATGCAGGAAACTGTCGCGCTCTTCGGCGGTCAGCGGGCGGGTGATTTCTTCGAGCTGCGCTTCCGTGCGGTTGCCGATGGCGACCCGATAGGAGGGGTATCCGAGGCGTTGGAGCGCGGTGGTGCCGGCCACGCGGCGGGCATTGTACAGTTGGCGCGCGCCGCCGGATTTCTCGGCGACCGTCAGGCTGTGCGCGACCAGAAAGGCCCATTGTTGGGGAACCGGAATGGCGCGGATGGCTAGGGGGGCGAACTCGATGAGCGAGGCGCAGCCTTCGCGCGAGGCCAGGGAGGCAGCGTGATCCATGCCGCCGCCGCGAGTGCCCACGAATTGCTCACCTTCGGGCAGAATCTCCATTAACTGCTCAAAAACGGGCTCAATTCCATTGGCACGAAGCAGACTCAGGGTGACGGCTACGATCAGAGCTGAGGAGGACGATAAGCCGGCGGCGGGGGGCAGGTCGGAGACGATAGCCGCGTCGATACCCCGCCCGACGCCCCATTTCTGCGCGGTGGCGCGCGCGGCGGCGCGCAGGTAATTCTCCCAATCGCCGGCGGCGGCTGGGGTAAGGTCCGCCATCCAGGTGAATTGGCGGAGGCCATAGCCGCTATCGCTTACGGCGCGGACCTGGCGATCGTCGCGCGCGCGGAAGGCTACGCGGATCGAGCGCCGCATGGCGATGGGCAGGACCGGCAGACCGTGATAGTCGATGTGCTCGCCGATCAGGTTTACGCGGCCGGGGGCGGAAATCAGTGCGGTTCCGGCGCCCGGCCCGAAGGCTTCGGCGAGGAGTGCGTGGGGATCGGGGACGGCGGCCATCGCGGATTTGCTCTGGTTCACCATAGCGAGTGGACACGGGTGAAGTCCAGCGGCCCTGGGGCTTATTGATAAAATGGCCAGCCATGACGACAGTGAATCCGGAAGCGGTGGCGCGCGCCTTTGTGGATGCCATCAACCGGCGGAACGCGGATGAACTCGCCGCGCTCATGACGGAGGATCACGTGTTCATCGACTCACTCGGGACGCGCGTCACGGGCCGGCAGCAGATGAAAGCGGGTTGGGCAGGCTACTTCAGCATAGTGCCGGATTACTCGATCACGGTGGAGGAGACTTTGTCATCCGGACCGGTGGTAGTGATGCTAGGGACGGCGCAGGGCACTTACTCAACCGGCGGCGCGCTCAAGCCAGAGAACCGGTGGCGGACTCCGGCCGCGTGGCGGGCGCTGGTGGCGGGATCGCTTGTTGCGGAGTGGCGCGTGTATGCGGACAACGAGCCGATCCGGCAGGTTATCCGAGTCTGTTCAGCACAGCCTTAAAAAGCCTCTCGCAATTGGGGGCGGCCTCGCACACCAAGTCCGGATCGATCAACTCCAGTAGCGCGGGCGCGTGTTTGGTCTTGTGATACTCTCCCTGGGCGGTGTCTTTGGTTGCGGCCTTCAGGCCCCTGGTCAAATCTTGCTTCGGAATTTCTTCCACTTTCGGGTTAGCGCTGAGCGCCTTCCGCCGGAAGCCATCTTTATAGAACGCCTCAAGGGCATTTTTGTCGGCGTGAAACCAGGATTCCATCATTTGCACCATCCAGAAGATAGAACCGGCATGAGACAGGGACCAGCCTTGGCTCCGGCAGAGCGATTCCGAGAAGGCCGGCGCGTAGGGGCCTTCACTATCGCGGAGGAGAATGTTCTAGGCGTCGCGGTGCTTTCTAAGGGCGATGGAGAAGCCCCGTTCGGGAGTTGCGCCTGTCGCGACAATCCGTAACGGGCAGCGTCTCTCCGAGGCCAGCCGCTTGATCGCCGTGAAAAACGTATCGAACCCGGTCTTGAGACTCTTGTCACCCTCAAAATAGATCCGAATTTCGTCCTGCATCTATCAGCGGCCCCCGCCGATTTCGCCCTTCCGCCACAGCTCGCCAAGAGTATAGTGCTCCAACCACTCATCCAGTTGATCGCGAGAGAGACGCTTGAATTGGGTGCCGTTGTCGAAGTCGCGTTCGCAGACCAAGACCGATTCGGGACGGGCGGAGAATGCGTCGACGAGGGCTTCAGAATGCGTCGTGAGGATGATTTGCGTACGCTGCGACGCTTCGAGGAGCATCTCGGCTACCAGACGAAGCGCGTCGGGATGCAGACCCAGTTCCGGTTCCTCGATGCAGATTAGGGGCGCCGGCTTAGGGGGGAACAGGGCCACCAGCAGGCAGAGGAACTTCAATGTCCCGTCAGACATCCGAATCCCCGAAAGCATCTCCAGCAATCCGGCCTCTCGCAGGAACACTCGCGCCAAGCCTTCGCCCACATTGACCTTCACGTCTTCGAAGCGTTGGCAGAACCGCGGCAGATACTTTCGGATTTGATCATGCGTGCCTACGAAATCCAGTTCATGGAGCGCCGATGCGAGATTATCGCCGGCTTCCCACAAATAGTCCTTCTGTGCCGAGGTCGATACGCCTGTCCTGGCCGGCGAATTTGGACCGGTGCGGAACTCACGGTAAATTCTGATCTGAGCGAGGTTATTACCCACCGCGGTGATTGGAGTGGGATCTACCGGGCTTTTAGACTGCGAAAGTACCGATGATCTAACTGGCATAGAGGTGAGCTTGGCGAGCGCTCTGGCGGTTGCCAAATCCTGTGGACCGAAGCTCACGTGACCCGCGGCACGTTCGAAATAACTCTCGGCACTGGACGGGCCATCCTTGCGGAGGCGCTCATCCAGGATCGTAAAGCCACTCGCATCTTCCGAAAACTGCAGGTCGTAATGTAGGAGGTCAGGGAATTGATCGCCGGGCAGCGTCAAGTCACATGCGAGCGTCGCGATGGGAGATGGCACCCGGTCGCCGAGCCAGAGCCACTGTCTCACTCCCCCGCCGCGGAGGATCTGAACGTCGATGCCATTGGGCGCGGCCTGCAGCAGGCTGATGGCCTCGATTAGGTTACTCTTCCCCACCGCATTCGGGCCGATCAAAACGTTCAGATCTCCCAGCTCAACCGTGGTGTCGTTGAAGGACAGGAGCTTCTTCAGCGTGAGACGCTTGATCAGCATTTCGTTGCTTTTAATCTTACGTCTATGCGAGCGTCAGCTCCAACTTCGTGACCGACGCCGCGGGAAAGCGGCGGGTCAAGGCGGCGCCCGAGGCGGTGAGCGATTCTTCGCGCGGCTCCACGGCGCGCGGATTCTCGAACGTATTGTGCGCGTGCGCGTCCGCGGCGGCGAGGACCACCGCCTTGGCCGAAGCGATCGACGCGCCCCGGAGCCGGATCTCTACCTCGCGCGTCTGATCGAGGCTCGGGTTGGTGACGGTCAAGGTCATCGTTTTCGTCATGCAGCGAGGCCGAACAGGACAGCCCCGGCAGCGAGCCGGTCCCCTCGCCGCGTGGGTAGGAAATGGCGGGTGCGGCGGCCAGCGTGCGCAGCGATTGCGCGTTCTGATGCGCGGCGTACATGTCGAAGACGTGATAGGTAGGGGTCACGCAGAACTTGTCTTCGTGCGCGAAAAACAGCGACTGCAGACAGTTCACTAACTGGGCCACGGCGGCCATGCCGACCTTATCCGCGTGGTGGTTGAAGGTATCGAGCGTGAGTCCCGCCAGCACCGCGTCGCGCAGGGTGCTTTGCTGGCCGAGCAGCGCCTCGGCAAACGGCTCCGTACCGGGAGCGTACCACGCGCCCCACTCGTCAACCACCAATTTCACGTGATGCTGGCGATCACGCTCGCCCATCACCCCCCACTGGCTGGTGATGAACGAGTCCATCTGGTTGGCCTCGCGCAGGATCTCGTAATATTGCGCGGCATCGAACCGCAGCGCGTCGCCCTTGCCCGCGAGCCAATCGTTGGTGCGGCCGCCGCTCGCGTTCCAGGCGTAGTGATGCATGGACCAGCCCCACATTCCGCCCAGCCCGCCTTTTTCCGCCACCTTGGTGAAGAAGCTGCGGGTCCAATCGAGATCGTTTCCGTTGGGGCCGGAGCCCACGAACGCGAGCGGCACATCGTAGCCGGGCACCCAGGCGGTGTAGCGCAGGTACTCGGTGGCATAATCCTCGGGCGTGAAATTGCCGCCGCAGCCCCAAGCTTCGTTGCCGACGCCCCAGTAACGCACCTTCAACGGATCGCGTTCGCCGTCTGCCGCCCGCTGTTCGGCCAGCGTGGTGGAACCCGCGGGCGAATTGCAGTATTCCACCCAGCGATCGAAATCCTGTGCAGTCGACCCACGCAGATTGGCGGCGAAGTAAGGCTGCGCTCCGGTCAGCTTGCAGAAGCGCGCGAATTCGATGGTGCCGAATTGATTGGGATCGTAACTCTGCGGTCCGGTGTGGCGCGCGTTTTTGCCCCACTCGGCGGCGCCTGCCCAGAAGTTGGTGCGGCGGGGACGCCGCGCGCGCGGCCCGATGCCATCGCGCCAGTCGTAGCTATCGGCGAAGCAGCCGCCGGGCCAGCGGATAACGGGCGGGCTGACGCGGCGCAACGCTTCCACCAGTGCCTTGCGCAGGCCACCGATGTTGGGAACGGACGAATCCTCGCCCACCCAGATGCCATCGTAGACTACGCCGCCCAGGTTCTCCACGAAGTGGCCGTAGATCTGAGGCGCAATGGTGGCGATGGGTTCATCGACCAGGACTTCGATCAAGCCCTCGCTACCTGCGGGGCGCAATGCGCCGGCACACGCCAGGCCGGCCACGGCGGTGCGCAGAAAATCGCGTCTGTTGCCGGTCATTGATTTCCTCCCTGGCGCGCCTGGGCGGCCAGCTTGCGCAGCGACGGCAACACGTCGCCGAGGCGCGCGGCATCCGAACCAGGCTGTCCGAGCGCGAAATAAAGCTTGCGATACAGCGGGAAAAGCTGCTCGTATCGTGCGGCGTCGCGGGCATCCGGCTGGATGGTGCGATAGCGCGGGCAGAGCGCCTGCTGCGCTTCCTCGATACTGGGGAATGCTTTGGCGGCCATGAAGGCCATGATGGCCGAGCCCAGGCTGGTGACATCGCCTTCAGGCACCAGCACCGGCTTGTTCAGCACGTTGGCGTACACGCGGTTGAGGGTTTCGTTCTTCTGCGGGATGCCGCCGCCGTTGATTACGCGGCGGATGGCCACGCCGTGTTCGGCCATGCGCTCGAAGATCACGCGGGTGTGGAAGGCGGTGCCCTCGATGGCGGCGAACAATTCGTCCTGCGCGGTGTGGGTGAGATTCCAACCGAGGGTGACGCCGCCCAGTTCCGCATTCACCAGCACCGTGCGATCGCCGTTATCCCAAGTGAGGCGCAGCAGGCCGGTCTGGCCGCCGCGATAATTCTCCAGGCCCCGGGAGAGCGCGGCCACGGTGGATCCAGCGCGGCGCGCGATGGCGTCGAAGATGTCGCCGGTAGCGGAGAGGCCCGCCTCGATGCCGTAGTAATTCGGGTGGATGGAGCCTTTCACCACGCCGCAGACGCCGGGGATCAGATCCACGTGTTCGGCGATGGCCATGATGCAGGTGGAGGTGCCCACAACGTTGACGACGTCGCCTTCGCGCACGCCGGCGCCTATGGCATCCCAATGCGCGTCGAACGCGCCGACGGGGATGGGGATGCCGGAGGGCAATCCCAACTTCGCGGCCCATTCGGGCGAAAGATGCCCGGCGATCTGATCGGACGTGGCGTAGCGGCCGTCCAGTTTCGCGCGGATGCCGGCCAGGAGCGGGTCAACCTTGAGCAGAAACTCTTCGGGAGGCAGTCCGCCGAGCTCGCGATTCCACATCCATTTGTGACCCATCGCACAAATGCTGCGGGGCGCCTGGCGCGCATCGGTGATGCCGCAAAGCACCGCGGCCACCATGTCGCAATGCTCCAGTGCCGTGACCATACGGTTGCGCGCCGCGGGATTGGTGCGCAGCCAGTGCAGCAGCTTCGAAAATCCCCACTCCGAGGAATACACGCCACCGCACCACTGGAGCGCTTCCAGGTTTTCGCGGCGGCCGGTGGTAGTGATTTCAGCGGCTTCACCGGCGGCGCGGTGGTCACACCAAAGGTAATAATCATCGAGCGGCTGCAGGCCCTCGCCCACCGGGATCACGCTGGAGCCGGTGGTATCGAGCGCCAGCGCGGCTACCTGGCTGCCGTCGACACCGGCGTTTTCCAGCGCATGGCGGGTGGCCGCCGCCAGCGCCGCCATGTGGTCGCGGTGCGACTGTGTGGCATAGTCCGGATCTTCTTTTTTGCGCGCCAGTGGATACTCGCCGGTGGCTGAGCCCAGCCGGCCCCTGGCGTCATCAAATATGGAAACGCGGACGCTCAACGTCCCGAAATCTACTCCAGCAACGATCATGACTGCGCTCCAACAATCCCAGCCTAATTTAGCATTGACGCAAGGGGATCGTGCTATTTTGGACTACATGTCTCTGGAGAATCCATTCCAGGATCCCCTGCGCTTCGAGCGGCCCGTGCCGGAGTGCGCCATGGTGATTTTCGGCGCCAACGGCGATCTGACCAAACGCAAACTGCTGCCCGCGCTTTACCGCCTGGCATTCGAGCGGCGCCTGGACGCCGGTTTCGCGGTGCTGGGCATTTCGCGCACGGCCATGAGCGACGATGAATTCCGCGAGAAGATGCTGGCCTCCGTGAAGGAGTTCCTGGAGGACTCACCGTTCGATGCGGACGTGTGGACGGCCTTCGCGCAGGGCATCTTTTATATGGCGGGCAACTTCGACGATGCCGCGATGTATCCGGCGCTGGATGCACGGCTCAAGGAGATCGAGGCGGCGCGGCACACCGGCGGCAACACGCTGTTCTATCTTTCGGCGCAGCCCAGCCAGTACATTCCTATCGCACAAGGTCTGGCAAAGGCGAACGTGGGAAGGGGCGGATCGGGCTGGCGGCGGATCGTGATCGAGAAGCCTTTCGGGCACGACCTGGCGAGCGCCCAAAAGCTGAGTACGGAATTGCACAGCGCCTTCGAGGAATCCGAGGTCTACCGCATCGATCACTACCTGGGCAAGGAGACGGTGCAGAACATTCTGGCATTCCGATTCGGCAACGGAATTTTTGAGCCGCTGTGGAACCGCCGGTATGTGAACCACGTGCAGATTACGGCGGCGGAATCGATCGGAGTGGAGAACCGCGGCTCGTATTACCAGGAAGCCGGCGCGCTGCGGGACATGATTCAGAATCATCTTTCGCAGGTGATGGCGACCATCGCCATGGAGCCGAGCGCGACGTTCCGGCCCAACTCGGTGCGCGACGAACGTTCCAAGCTGCTGCGATCGATCCACGTGATGAAGCCGGACGAGGTTTTACAAAACACGGTGTCGGGCCAGTACGGTCCGGCGCGCATCGGAGGCGAGGATGTACCGGGATTCCGGCAGGAGCCGGGCGTAAAACCCGACTCGCAGACCGACACCTATGCGGCGGTCACCTTTTTTGTAGATAACTGGCGCTGGGCGGGCGTGCCGTTCTATCTGCGATCGGGCAAGCGGCTGCCCAAGCGGGTGACGGAAATTGCGATTCAATTCAATGCCGCGCCGCTGGCGATTTTCAATGGCGATGAAACCACCACGGCGCCCAACCTGCTGATCCTGCGCATCCAGCCGGAGGAAGGGATTTCGCTCAAATTTCTTTCCAAGCGGCCGGGCCCGGGCATGCAACTGCGGCCTGTTTCGATGGATTTCAATTACGGCTCGAGCTTTGGCGAGCGATCGCCGTCGGCTTATGAAACGCTCCTGCTGGATGCCATCATAGGCGACGCGACGCTGTACACGCGGCAGGATATGGTGGAAGCGAGTTGGACGGTGGTGGACGCAATCCAGCATGTGTGGGACAACACCAAGTTCGATTTTCCGAACTACGCGGCGGGCACCTGGGGACCGAAGGCCGCCGACGACATGCTGGCGCGGCGCGGTCATGTGTGGAGACAACCCTGATGGCCGCCGGCAGGACCATATCACCCGACCACATCCTGAAAGAGATGTCGGATCTATGGGTGAATCTGGGCAAGCAGGGCGAAGGCGATGCGGGTGTGCTTCGTGCGTGCTCCATGACGCTGGTGGTGGCGGCCGAGCAATCGGACGACGCGCAAGCCATCGGCGAGACGCTGGCCGCGTTGATGCCGGAGCATCCCAGCCGCGCGATCGTGGTGCGGTTCACCGAAGACGCCGCGCGTACGCTGGCGGCGCGCGTGTTTGCACAATGCTGGATGCCGTTCGGCCATCGCCAGCAGATCTGCTGCGAACAGATCGAGATTACGGCTTCGGATGCCAGCCTGCCGGATCTGGCGCCGGTGGTGCTGCCGCTGGCGGTGCCGGATCTGCCGGTGATCCTGTGGTGCCGCAGCCCACGCCTTTTTCACCTGGACGATTTTTCTAAGTTGTCGGCCATCGCGCAGAAGGTGGTGGTGGATAGCGGCGCGTTTCCGGATCAGGCCGCGGCGCTGCGGGAATTGAGCGCCGCACAGGCCGCCGGGCGCTTGATGGCGGACCTGGCCTGGACGCGGCTGACCCGTTGGCGCGAATTGATTGCGCACATATTCGAGAACCGGACCCAGCTCACGAACCTGCCGCTGGTGACGGACATCGCGATTCTGTATAAGACGGTGTCCACGCCTACTACGGCCTATTATCTGGGGGCGTGGCTGTTGGACGGCTTGGACAAGATCGGCGTGCATCCGCGAATACGCTTCGCGGCGGAAAAAGGCCAAGCCACCGGCCGCCTCAGCCTGGTGGAACTGCGTGCGGCGGACCGGCCGGATCCCATCCTATCGATCACATTCGAGGAAGGGCACGCGGCGGAGGTGCGGTCCGGGGGCCTGGTGAGCAAGACCCTGTTGCCGCCGATGACGGATTACGCCCTGATGCGGGAGGATCTTTCCATACCGGGCCACGATGCGACCTTCGCTCGCGCGCTGGCCCGTGCCGCCGAACTTGCGGTATCGTGACTACACATGAGTGTGCAGTGGTTCACCTATCCGGACGCGCGCGCCACGGCTGCGGCCTGCGCGCAGCATATCAGCGCGCTGCTGGAACAGGCGCTGGCCGAGCAGGAGCGCGCCACCCTGGCGGTTTCCGGCGGGTCCACGCCGAAACTGCTTTTCCAAAGCATGGTGGCATCCGGCTTCCGCTGGCAGCGCGTGCATTTGTTCTTCGTGGACGAGCGCATGGTGCCGCCCAACGACACCGAGAGCAATTACCGCCTGGCGAACGAGAACCTGATCCAGCCCGCGCATATTCCAGCGCCGCAAGTACACCGGATTCACGGAGAGATCAAGCCGGAGACCGCCGCGCAGCAATACGCGGACGACATTCGCAACTTCTTCGGCCTGGAAGACGGCCAGCAGCCGCATTTTGACGTGGTGCAACTGGGGATGGGACCGGATGCGCACACGGCCAGCCTGTTTCCGGGCGAGGCGGCGATTGAGGATCGCGACCAAGTGGCGGCCGCGGTGTACGTACAGAAGATGAGCAAGTGGCGCGTGACCCTCATGCCCGGCGCTCTGCTAGCGGCCAAGAACACGGTGTTCCTGGTGAGCGGGCCGGATAAGACGGCCAATGTGGGAAACGTCTTTCACCAGGATTTCAATCCGAAGCAATATCCGGCGCAACTGGTTTCGCGGCAGGGGAAAAAGGTGACGTGGTTTTTGGATCAGGCCGCGGCTGGGGAGTTGGGGTAGCTTCGGCAGATCACCACGGTAAGGTCACGGGGCTTCTCGATCCAAAGACGGGCGGTTTAATCCCGACAGGATCCCAAGGTATCGCGCAGTGGTAGTATGATCTTGCGGGTTAAGGAGACAAAAAGAAGATCCAAGAGAATTAAGCCTTGGCTGCGAATCATGGTCTTCCCGGACAATGACGGACTATCTCCAGCCTGTGTCCCATGACGCTGCGAAGGTCGCTGGGGCCGCACGTTAGAGCCGATGTTTCAGTCAGGAACATAGCACATGGCTGAGCGCGACGAAACCATTTTTGTGATCGACATCCCGGCACGCACGCTCCCGATGGCTCGACTGGCGGAATATGTAGCTGACTTGGCTGCCCTGCTGGGCCAAGAAGAGCATGTCCATTTACTTGAGATTAGGGAATCGAGCACCGTGCTCGTGCCCTTTATCGATGACATCGCTTTCCAAAAGGTCCAGAAGCAAGTAATCGCAATACGCGACCACTCCGCGTCTCAAAAAGCAATGAGACTATACGAATCGATCGATAACCGTCTTGCGGACGACGGTGCCTCTGCCATATTGCGTGGTGCCTACGGTACCGTAGTTCAGTTTCCTGGGAAATCCAAGCCCGTCTCCGAGGATCTCGGCCCCATAATCGAGCCGGACTCAATTGATGGCGAGATCATCCAAATCGGAGGCAGGGACGAGACTATTTCGGTGTATATCAGAGAAAAGCATGAAGCACCAGTCATCTGCACCACGACCAGAGAAAAGGGCCGCAGTCTTGCGAGGCTAATCTTTCAACAGGTGCGGCTTCACGGGCAAGCGACTTGGATAAGGGCAAACAGCCGTTGGAAACGCGTGCAGTTTACGATAGATACATGGAGCGAGTTGACCGAACAGCCACTTGAGAACGTAATTCAGGCGCTTCGGGAGGTACCAACCCCTAACATTGATAGGATCGATCCTTTCGCGTTTCTTTCTGAATTGAGGGGCAGCGACGATAACAGGTGAGCATTTGCCATGGTATCGTTCGACAGCAACACCCTCTCCATTTTGCTCTTTAATACCTCTGCCGTCCCTTTGGATTTCAGGACTCATCCCGCGGGAAAGGATGGAGCGGCTCGTTGATAAACTCAGCCGCAAGGGCGAAAAAATCCTCATTCCAGATCCAGTACTGAGCGAGTTTCTAGTGACAGCGGTCCTCGCTGGCGCTTCCATTCAGCACTACCTCAAGATCATTCAAGGCGCTCAGCATTTTGTTACAAGACCATTCGGAACGCGCGCCGCGGTTGAGGTTGCCGAGCGCCTCGCAAATGCTATCAAGGCTGGAGACAAGAGAGAAGGGGAGAGAACTGAGCCTTGGCAAAAGCTGAAATTTGACCGGCAAATAGTCGCAATCGCCATAGTGGAAGGAGCGACCGTTCTCTACTCCACCGATAGGGATGTACACAATCAGGGCAAGCGGTGGGGATTAGAAGTTATCAGCCCGGCAGACCTCCCACTTTATGCCGTTCAGTTGCCACTGAAAGAATTGGAGCACCATGCACCTATAACGGAGTCTCCCGGATTGCCCGTCGCAATGCCGCTGGAAACAACCAGGCCCCCACAGAGCCTTCCCGCTGCGTCTGCCGAGTCGCCGGAACGGCGAGAATCCGACTCACGTGCAGAAATGCCAGAGTCCGAGAAGAAAGATATAGGATAAGCCAAGACAGAGGCCTAGCTGTTACCCGAACACCTAGCATCTCGCAAGTGGGCAATGGGGAACGTCATGCAGAATGTGTTCCCTGTCTCATGATGCGCGGCTCTCTATTTCCTCGGCCGAACAGGTCCGTAGCAGGTAGCCGGGTGCGAACTCGAAGAGAGTGGATCGCTCCACCATTTGCTCCTCGAAGGGCAACCCGCCGAGCGCCACATCGATGGGTGTACCGTTCGGCGCCGTGACGAGCAGGACGCGATAGCGGCGCGCAAAATCCAAGGCGTCCGCCAGGCGCGCCCGATAGCCCGATTCCAGAAGCGGAGCGCTAAATTCGTCTTCCTGCCCGAAGCCGCTCACCAGCGTCACGTCCACATCGCGCGTAAAGCGGGGCCCGCCCCAGCGTAGCAGCGCTATTCCCCCGATGATACAGAATTTCCATTGCCGGCCCATGAAAAAAATCTGGAGGTCTCGCGCCGCCTCTAATAAGGGCGTCATCGGCGCGCGTTATCCGCTCGTAACTTCGCGAATATGGCCTGTTGCTCCACTAGACCGGAAGTTGCGGGTGCCGGCGGAAGATCGGGAAAGTGGTCTCCGGATCCGAAGATCTGACGAATGGCCTCCTGGGTATCGACGGATGCGATCTCACGGCGGCGCACTTCCTCCAACTCGGGACCGGCACGGCGCCAGGTGTCCACCCACCGGCGCAGGAGTTCGGCTTCGGCGGTCGATGGCTGATGCGGCGTGCTGATTTTATTGTAGCGTCAGGATCACCAGCGTCATGCCGTCGTGCCGCCTTCAGGCGAATCCCGGCCGGCCTACGCCCGCATGCTACGATGGCTTGCGGATGTTCAGTCGCCAGCACCGTAAAGCCCGAGTTTTGTTTGGGCTATCGGATATCATCCTGGTGGCACTGGCTTTTGCGGCCGCCTACCAGACGCGCCTGCTTTTCCACCTGGAGCACGTTTTTTATATCCTGTCTCCGACCCGCCAACTGGTGGCGGCGTTCGCCATGTGGGTATGGGTGCTGACCGGGTTGTGGCTGGGAGTCTACGACAAGCTGGATGCGGGCGACCCGCGCGTGATTCTGCGCGATTCGTTCACCCAATGCCTGTACGGCGCGGTGTCGCTGGTGCTGTTCGAATTCATGCTGCGCCTGGACTTGAGCCGCCCGTTCCTGGCCATCTTCGTGGCCTACACCTGGATCCTGCTGTTTCTGTTCCGGCTGCTTTCGGGGAGGCTGGCGGGGGCCATGCTGCGCGAATTCGGCGGTCCGCATTTCGTGATGGTGGCGGGCACCAGCGAGCGGGCGCGCAAGCTGGGCGAGGAACTGGAGCGTTCGGCGCCGTACGGCATCCGGCTGACCGGGTTCCTGGCGCCGGAACCGGCGGGCGCTCCGGCGGAAATCAACCTGGCGTCGCCATACAAGGTTTACCCGATCGCGGACTTGCCGAAACTGCTGCACGACGGGGTGATCGACGAGATTATTTTTTCGGTCGGGACCGACACGCTGGCGCGGCTGGAAGACGTTTTTCTGCTGTGCGACGAAGAGGGCGTACGCACGCGCGTGGCGGTGGATTTCTTCCCGCATGTGAACAGCGATGTGTACCTGGAGCGGCTGGGCTTCACGCCGCTGCTGACGTTTTCCGCGGCGCCCCACGACGAGATCCGGCTGCTGGTCAAGCGCGCTACCGACATCGTTATCGCGGCGGCGGGCCTAGTGGTGCTGCTGCCGTTCATGATCGTGGTGGCGCTGCTGATCCGGCTGACCTCGCCGGGTCCGGCCATCTTCAAACAGGTACGCTGCGGATTGAACGGACGGCGGTTCCTGTTCTACAAATTCCGCTCGATGTGCGCGGATGCCGAGCGCATGAAGGCGGAGTTCGCGCATTTGAGCACGCGCAAGACGGCCTTCAAGATACCGGAAGATCCGCGGCTGACGCCAGTAGGGCGATATCTGCGCAAATTCTCGATCGACGAGTGGCCGCAGCTCTGGAACGTGCTGCGCGGAGACATGTCGCTGGTGGGGCCGCGGCCTGCAGTCCCCGACGAGGTGGATCAGTATCAGACATGGCAGCGGCGGCGGCTGCGCATGCGTCCGGGCCTGACGTGTTTGTGGGCGGTATCGGGCCGCGACAACCTGGATTTCGAGACCTGGATGAGAATGGATATGCAGTACATTGATAACTGGTCGCTGGCGCTGGATTGGAAAATCATCCTGCGCACGATTCCTCGCGTCCTTACCGGGCACGGAGCGAATTAGCGGCGGCAGCCAGCAGTGAGGGAAGAGAGGGTGGGGAGCGAAACATGCACCTGTTGCCTACACAAGAGGAAGTGGTGCGCGTGCTGCGCGAAACCGGGGCGCTACGCGAAGGCCATTTTGAATACACCAACGGCCTGCATTCGAACGAGTATCTGCAGGTCCCGTTGGCCATGCGCTATTACCAGCACGCGCGCATGCTCAGCGTGGGATTGAGCCGGCTGCTGCGCGAGAACGCCGAGATCCGGGCGATTATTCCGGACCTTTCCATCGTGACACCGGCCAATGCGGGGCTGCCGGTGGCGTACGGGGTCTGTGAAGCCTTGCGCGCGCGCCAGGTGTACTGGGCGGAGCGCGAGGACCAGGATCAGCCCATGCGGTTCCGCCAGTTTCTGGAGCAGCAGCCGGGCGAGCAGGTTGTGCTCGTGGACGACATGCTGCGCTCGGGCAGCAAACTGCACGAGATGCAGGAGTTGCTGGAATCTCGCGGAGCGCGCGTGATCGCGCTGGCAGTAATCATCTATCAGCCTACGCCGGGTACGCGGGATTTCGGACAGGTCCCGCTTTATTACCTGGCCCGGCTCAACGCCAGCTACTACGCCGACGCGGCGCATTGTGACTTGTGCAAGCAGGGCATGCCCATCCAGAAGATCTGGGTGTAGTGCGGCGGAGCCTGCGCCGCGGGCATCCGGCGAAATAATTCCGGTAAAATAGAAGTTACAGAGCCGATATATGGAATTCCTCGCTCAGAGCCTGCTGGAACTCATCACGCAGACTTCCACTAACCTGCCGCCGGATGTGCGCGCCGCCATGTCGCTGACTTCCGCTTCGGAAACGCCCGGGACGCAGTCCGCGCAGGCGCTGAACATCATTCTGTCGAATATCGATATGGCGACGGATGATGAAGGTCCGATCTGCCAGGATACGGGCATGCCCACGTTTGTGGTGCATACGCCGGTTGGGGTGAACCAGCTCGAGATCAAACGCGCGATTCGGACGGCCGTCGCCGAGGCCACCCGTCGGGGTAAGCTGCGGCCGAATTCGGTGGACTCGCTGACCGGCAAAAACAGCGGCGACAACCTGGGCGAGGAGACGCCCGTGATGCACTTCGAGCAATGGGAGCAAGACGAGGTCGAAGTGAAGCTGATCCTGAAAGGGGGCGGTTGCGAGAACAAGAATATACAGTATTCGCTGCCCTCTAACCTGGACCACCTGGGTCGCGCGGATCGCAATCTGGAAGGAGTGCGCAAGTGCCTGCTGCACGCGGTGTGGCAGGCGCAGGGGCAAGGTTGCGCGCCGGGAGCGCTGGGGGTGTGCATCGGCAGCGACCGCGCGCACGGCTACGAACTGGCGAAGGGGCAGTTGTTCCGCACGCTGGATGATGTGAATCCGAACCCTGTGCTGGCAAAGCTGGAAGCCGAGGTGATGGAGGAGGCCAACAAGCTCGGCGTGGGAGCGATGGGTTTCGGCGGCAAGGCGTCGCTGATCGGCTGCAAGATTACCGCGGCCAACCGGCTGCCGGCCAGCTTCTTCGTTTCGGTGGCCTATGATTGCTGGGCGTTCCGGCGGCTGGGCGTGCGGCTGGAGGCGTCGAGCGGCGCCATTACGAAATGGTTGTACCGCGATCCCAGCCGTCCGGTGGAGCGCATGGCGAAAGCCGAAGGGTTCCCGCTGACGGGGCGCGAAGTGGTGCTGACGGCGCCGTTGAGCGAGGCCAGCGTGCGCGCGCTCAAGGTGGGCGACCTGGTGCTGATCAACGGCGAGATGTTCACGGGGCGGGATAACGTGCACGCGTACCTGATGAAGAATCCGCCGCCCGTGGACCTTCATGGCGCGGTGCTCTACCACTGCGGGCCGGTGATGTTGAAGCAGGGCGAGCGGTGGGTGGTGAAGGCGGCCGGTCCGACGACCAGCAGCCGGGAGGAACCGTACCAGGCGGATGTGATCCGGCGATACGGTGTGCGCGCGGTGATCGGCAAGGGTGGCATGGGGGCGAAGACCCTGGCGGCGCTGCAGGAGTGCGGCGCGGTTTACCTGAATGCCATCGGCGGAGCGGCGCAGTATTACGCGCGGACGGTCGAAGATGTGCCGGGCGTGTACCTGATGGAGTTCGGGATTCCGGAAGCGATGTGGCGGCTGCGGGTGAACGGATTTGCGGCGATCGTGACCATGGACGCGCACGGCAACAGCTTGCACGCGGACGTGGAGAAGGCGACTGGAGCGGAGCTGGCGGCGCTCGAGGTAGTGTAACGGGGACGGAGAAAAGCAAAGTATAGCGGGCGTCTGTTAGAATGAAAAGTTGCGGCCAGGTAGCTCAGTCGGTAGAGCGCAGCCCTGAAAAGGCTGGCGTCGGCGGTTCGATTCCGTCCCTGGCCACCAACTTTGTTTTCAAGCACTTGCAGCCACTTTTTCAGGCCCCCCCAAAGGCCGTTCCATTCCATTACCATTCCAATAAATTTGGTTCCTCGGAGATTGCCTTGAGGAATGGGACTGCGTTTGCGCCAGCTGTGGAAGCCAAAATCGCCTCGCCTCTTCCAACGCGACCGGCCCCTCCGGTAACGCCATTCGATCAGGGCCATATTTGACCCAGGATCGATTCTCAGGCCTCGGGTGGGCCTATACGTCCCGCGCCTCATGGAACGCACCATAAACGCCAAACTACCCTTTACAACAATCCATCTAGGGCGTTAACCTCTTTTGTCACCCAGACAAGGAGGCTTCACAAAGTGCTAAACCAATTTCGCATAACTTCGCTCTTGATCTGTTCAGCGTTCCTTACTGTACCCGGTTGGAGCCAAACTGGTCCGGTCATCCTGAGTGCGGTCGTTAATACTTCTAATAATCTGATCACGATTACTGGAACCAATCTGCACCCATCCAGTGCAGAGAACCCGACGGTAACTTTGGGCAGTACCACACTAACGCTGGTTTCTTTCACCAACCACATCGTTGTCGCGAGTTTACCAATCGGCTTAGGGGCAGGTTCATACGAGCTCCTGTTTAGAAGTCAACCCGGCACCAATCAAACCACTAAATTCGATCTTACCGTCGGTTCTGTTGGCCCTACTGGTCCCCAAGGTCCAATTGGGCCTCAAGGAGCAACCGGCGCGCAAGGGCCGCAAGGACAGCAAGGAATACCGGGACCGCAAGGTAATCAAGGCCCGACTGGTCCTACAGGTCCGTCTCATGCATATTCAGCGACTTGTCTTTTGCCTTCATGCCCAGCCATCATCTTATCCCCTTCGACATACCAAACCGTTGTTTCACTATATTTGCCTGTCGGTTCCTATATAGTAACTGGCAAGACGGTACTGCAATCGGCACCCAATGCAACAGCCGTTGCGACCTGTCAATTAACATTACAGACCGCCCAAACTCTCTTGGACATTAGCGGCGGGGGTGATGGTGGAAGTATTTTCCCTTCGACTGTATCGGTTCTTGCTGCCGTAACCCTCACAGTGTCCGACACAATCATCTATCAATGCGCAACCATTGCGGGGGACACCAATGCGCAAAATAGTCAACTCGTGGCAACTCTGGTTGGAGGAATCAACTAAACTTTCCGCGAGGGGCCTTAATCGGTCCCTTATAACTTGTTCATCAATCGCTTAGCTTTGCCTTCAATCGTTCTAAAGAGGTTCGCAAGTCGCTTTCATAAGAGCCCCCTGGTTGGCGCTTGAACTCACTAGTCAGGTGTATGTAACCACGAATGGCATTGAACGCTCAGGCTTCGGTTCCTGCCTCCTTCCCTCCAGCGAATTTTGAAAACTCCGTCTTCAACTCTGTGAATGGACACTCTGCGTACTCCTTTCAGTCGATGGTTTTGATTGTGTGCTGTTCGATCAGGCGATCTAACGCCTGTTTGTCGAACCGCAACGCTCGCCCCACCTTGACGAAGGGAAGCTCCCGGAGGCGGGCCTTCTTGTAGACCGTGTCCACCTTCAGACCCAGGTATCCGGCAGCCTCCTCGACATTCAGGAGCCGCTTACCGACGCCACCATTAAACACCATTGCGGATGTGACTGGCAAGCTACTTACCTTTCTCCGAAGGATTTCCGGCTCAATGCAGGGTGACGTCCACACTCTGTAGGCCGCCAGGTGTCACCGCCGTGACATTCGCAAGGTTAATGACAGACGGACACGGACCGCGAGCCACCCGGTAACCGATGTGGGGTTGGAGCGCTAAAGAGAACAGGCCACTTCGGAGTCGGCTGGAGCATCGAGATCGACTTGCTTACTAGAATTGTCGGCCACGGGCTGTGATCCGTACGGCGCGAGAGGACGGGTGCGTGGCGGTTTATCTCAGTAATTCATCACAAAATCCCCCAAAAGTTTCACATGCGCGGCGATCCAACGAAGAATCTACAGAAAGTCTCAGATTTTCACCAAATTGTCTCGCCCGCAACAGGCAACCCCCATCATCAGGCGCGAAAAACACTGGTAGTGGAACATAAAGGAAACGCGACACATTTGTCCGCCCATTGGTTCTTAAGAGATGCACCATCGGTAAGTTCCAGCGGGCACAGTTTAGGCCGTTTCGTGCACATTTGTGCACGGCGTCTTTTGTGTCACAGGCCACCCATTTTCGCACCTACAGAGTAGGGGGACTTATGGTACGGAAGCAAAAGGCAGTCAGCCGCGGGCTGAGATATGACACAGAGCTAGACAAGCGGATCGAGGCGGCGACGAAGAAAGGCGGGTTCTCGAGCCCGAGCGCGTTGATGCGAGAGGCAATAGAGCGGGAACTGGCCGGCCGCGAAAGCGGCGTCGATGCGGCGGAACAACGGATCGCGGCGAGCCTGGACCGCATGGCCCGAGGAATTCGCAGTCTGCGGATTGGACAGCAGGCGTTGTTCGCGTTCGTAGACGTGCTGGCCAAGACCTTCCTGACCTGCGTTCCAGAACCGCCCAGAGATGTGCACGACCAAGCCGTCGCTCTCGGCAGGCTCCGCTACGACAGGTTTCTCAAAAGCGTTGGCATGGCGATGGGGGGCGATTCCCAGGCCGCCGTGGCGGAGTTGTTAGGCCGTGGTCACGAAAACTGAGGGCGAGCGGCGTTTCGTCTCACGCGAAAATGGTTGAGTTAAGACGGGAGCGGTTCATGTTGGCCGAGCATCCGCTGACTGGAGGTCGAGAAAGCGCCGGGGCGTAACCACCAGGGTGCTCGCCCACGAAGAGGGAAAGTGCTTCAGATTGCCGGTCACCAGGTAATCCGCAGATGCGGCATGCGCGCATTCCAGAAAAATATCGTCGTCCGAGTCGGAGCACGCCTTGATCGTCTCCGTGGGCCGCACCCAGAAACCTTTCTCGCGGACAGTCTGCAGCGTCGCGGCTATCACTTCTTCATCGCGCGCGAGGCGAGGCCGCCGGATTACTTCTTCGTACTCGGCATAAACACTACCGCTGATGCACAGTTGAACCGCGCCGCCCGCGACCAGCAAGAACACCGCTGCGGGCGGGCCGAGGGGTTGCAACAACGCTGAGACAATAACGTTCGTGTCGAGGACGACTCGGATCATGAGTCGGGGTTGAGAGGGTGCTCGCGCCGCGCTTTTCGCGCCGCGGCTATCTCGGCGTCGATCTCATCCATCGAAAGCCGATTCAACCCGGCTTGGGCCGCGCTCTCCCACGACCGCCGGAGCCAGTCCGGCGCAAGGTCGTGCTCCAGCACCTGCCGGGCGTACTCTTCGGCGGACACGCCTCGTGCGCGCGCCTTGGCGGCAAGCGCCGTTACCTCTGCATCCGGAAGGTCTATCGTAAGCGTCACGGGTGGCTCCTTCGAATTGATCATAGCAAGGCTGATCCTACGCCGATTGCGCAGGTTTTCACGCGCGACAGGGTGGGCGGTGGTGCGTGTCATGGCGCCTCCCAATCGAGAGCATAGATTTGGTCGACTCCCATGTTCCGTGCGGTGACCAGCGAGTCATTCGGGGCTGTTGCGAACCACCCCCAGCCCGCCAGTGAGATATTCTTCAGCCGGGTGACAAGTTCCGCCTTGCGGTCGCGCACCCGAACACGCCGCCATCCACCCGCGCTGCTAAAGAACAGAAATTCGCCGTCCCGGGACCAGCTTGGAGTTCCGCTCCCATTATTGAAAAGCTCGGTCTGCGTCCGCGTCCGCATGTCATACAGCACGAGCTTGCTCCCGGACCCCGAAAGGCCCGCAATGAAGCGGCCGTCGGGCGACCAGCGGGGCGACCACATGTCTTGCGATCCGGGCAGGATCGACACACGCCTCGTTTTCAGGTCCACGACATGGATGGCTGCGTCGGCGGCCTGGAATTGACCCTGGACACTCAGAAGATTCTTCCCCTTGGTACCAAATGCCAGCAACGCTGCGTCCGGCGACCAAGACACGTCGCAGTCGCCGTCCGGTCCACTCTCTCCGTTGCTCACCTGCCTTGGCGCTCCCCCGTCGAAGGGCACCAGGTAAATCCGCGTTGGCTGTCCGTCAGGCGAACCGACGAAGGCAATCTGCCTCCCGTCGGGTGACCAATGCGGCATTCCAGCTTTGAAAGGAGGCGAGGTGAGTTGAAGCCGCTGGCTCCCGTCCGCCGAGCTTCTGAAAAGCGTCCCCTCAGGAACTGAGGCATAGCTAACCCATTTCTCATCCTTAGAGAACTCGAGACCTGTCCCCGAGACGCCTACTAGTTCCAGAGCGAATTGGCCCGATCTCAGGTCGTAACGCAGGAACTCGTTCCTATTCTCCCAGCCCTCGAAATACACGCGCTTGCCATCGGCGCTGGGAAGTGGAGCTGCCGCCATCAGCAGGCCGGTATTCAATCGAGCCGGCTCGCGGCTGGCTTGCTCGACAAAGCCCACATTCTCGCGAAGGGCCCAGAGCGCGTGATTCGCCTCGAACACGAAATATTCTCCATTCGGCGTCCAGTTACCGCAACACATCTGCCACGATGGATTCCAGCCGGGAAGCAGCCTATGAAGGCCACTGCCATCGGTCCGCACCTCCCATATTCGTTGCGGCTTAACGCCGCCACCCCCAACAGAAAAGCGGATCTTGCGGCCATCTGGCGACCATCGAGGGAAAAAGGGTTGGCCCGCAACGGCAGCGACTTTGCGGACGTCCGTCCCGTCTCGGTTGGCGAGGCGTAATTCCTTATTTCGGGCGTAGACCAGTTGCCTGCCATCGGGAGACCATGTGGCTGCGTCGTTGTCAGCCACCAGGTTGCCCAGCCGGCGCGGCGCGCCTCCGAGTATCGGCTCGGTCCAAAGCTCGCAGCCGCGATCCGAGCCCCTGCAGGCAAGGAATTCCGTCCGCTCCGGGTTAATATCCAGCAGACATACAACGCCCTTCATTTGCATCGTCAATGGGACGGACTCTCCCCCTTTCAGCGAAACCTGACAGGCCGGCACACTGGTATCGTTTGTCGAAAAAAAGATGCGGGAACCGTCGGAAATGAAAGGGGGGAATGAGAATATCGGACGGCTGTCGTGGGTGATCTCGGCTATACCGGTAACGCGGGGCACAGGCAGCGGGCGGCTGAACCAAAGGAAGGCCGCAACCCCAGTGGCAGCGACTGCGGCCGCCAATGCCCATTTGAGCCAGTTGCGTTGCTCCGGTGCCTCTCCACGGGGCAGCGATGGTGAGGACCGCTGCAGGGCGAATTCGAGATCGGCTGCGGTTTGGAACCGTCGGGCCGGTTCCTTCTCCAGGCACCGGCGCACGATATGTTCCAGCGCCGGCGGAGTTGAGGCCGGCAATTGCGGCGGCTCATCCCTCAAGATTGCCTTCATCACCTCCACTGAGGAGGAGCCGGAGAATGCCCGCCGACCGCCTAGCATCTCATAAAGGATCACACCGAAGCTGAACAGGTCCGAGCGCTGGTCGACCGGCTCGCCCCGCACCTGCTCCGGCGACATGTAGGCTACCGTACCTACGGGAGAGCTTGGGTATGTCTCACACCCGGCTGTCGTCGAATCCGGCGCGCTTTCTTCGACGGCCGCATCGTGTAACGTGCTCAACTGCCGCTCGGGCAAAAGCTTTGCCAGTCCAAAATCCAGTATCTTTACCTGCCCGCGACGCGTGACAAACAGATTGGCCGGCTTGATGTCGCGATGGACAATGCCCCGCGTGTGCGCCGCCTCCAGCGCGCCTGCGATCTGCACCGCCAAATCCACCAGTTCATGGAGCTGCAGCGGCCTCTCCCTAAGCAGATCTTTAAGCGTCTGCCCTTCCAGCAGTTCCATCGCGATGAAGGGCCGGCTGTGATGTTCGCCGATTTCGTAGACGGTGCAAATGTTGGGATGGTTTAGCGACGCGGCTGCGCGCGCCTCCTGCTGGAAGCGTGCTAAAGGCTGCGGATGCTTGCTGTATTCCTCGGGCAGAAACTTCAGCGCTACGCTTCGCTTGAGCTTGAGATCTTTCGCCCGGAAAACGACACCCATTCCGCCGCTACCTAGCTTGTCCAGGACCAGATAGTGGGAGACGGATTTGCCCTCCAGATCCCCGGTATCGATCCGAGGAGTGGGTGCAGGTGGTTCGGGGGCTAATGCCTCAACCACTTCGACTTGCCCTACGAAGCGGTAGCTGCGGCGCGCCACGGTTTCGATGTAACGCGGCGCTTCGGCCGATTCTCCCAGAACATCCCGCAGCCGACGGACGGCGGTGTTGATGCCGTGGTCGAATTCGACAACGGTTTTGTTTGGCCAGAGCCGGTCGCGGATCTCTGTCCGAACGACGACCTTGCCAGAGTTTTCCAGCAATAGAAGCAAGAGTTGGAATGCCTGCTCTCGCAACTGAAGGCGTATGCCGTGCTTGCGCAGTTCGCCCACGCGGACATCCAGTTCATACGGTCCGAAGCGATATAGGCGTGCCCGCTGGAGAGACAATTCAGCCACGGTGCGTGATCCCGCCGAGTCTATCACGGCCGCCATTTCGCCAGCAAGTCCCGCATTTTTCGATAGGTACGCGGTTACCGGGATGTTACCCAACGGTTACCGCCCGCGGATTGAAATAGGCGGGCGCGAACCGCATAATCGCAATCAAGCCGCGAATCGGAGCGGCTGGAGGGTGACATGAATCAATACACAAAACGTGAACATGACTCGGCCGGCTATTGGATCAAGCGGCGGAACACTTGGAGCGGAGCAGGGAAAGCGGCGTGCGCGCTGCTCTTCGCGGTCTGCGGGGCGGGGCTGGGCCTTCCTGGGAGCGCCCAAGGCTCCGGATTCGCCACGTTCAACGCCCCGGGCGCGGGCACGGCCGCGGGCCAAGGCACCTGGGTTACCGCAATCAACGCGTCAGGAGAGAGCACCGGGTTCTATTGGGACTCGAACTGGGGGAGGCACGGCTTCCTGCGCTCTAAAAACGGCCACATGGTCACATTCGACGCTCCGGCGTCGTGCGGCACCTGGGGCAGCAGTATCAACGCATCTGGGGTGATCGCCGGAATCTTCCTTGACGGGAGCTGCTCTTTTTTCCATGGCTTTCTGCGCGATCCCGGCGGCGTAATCACGACCATCGATGCTCCAGCCGCGGGCACCGGCAACAACCAAGGCACATTTGCCGAGAGCGTCAATCCATCGGGGGCGATCGCGGGAGACTACGTTGACGTGAACTATGTGAGTCACGGCTTTCTGCGCGATCCCGACGGCGACTTCACGACGTTCGACATTACGGGCTCGACATCCATTTCGATTCCTTACCCAGCAGGCCTTAGCCCATCGGGGGCCATTACCGGATACTATTTCGATGCGAACAGTGTGGGTCACGGCTTTCTGCGCACTCCCAGCGGCACGATCAAGACTTTCGAAGTTACAGGTGGGGGAACAGGCGCTGGCCAGGGTACCGGTACATCAGGCATGAACCAGTGGGGGGCCATCTTGGGATACTATATAGACGCCGGCAATGTGGGCCATAGCTTCGTGCGTGCTCCCGGCGGCGCTATTACCACGTTTGGCATTTCTGGCGCGGGCACTAGCGCGGGCCAGGGCACCTACACATCTAACATCAACGCGTCGGGTGAAGTCGTGGGAACCTATGTTGACGGCAACAACGTGCAGCATGGCTTCTACGGCACGCCTGGCAGCCTCGCGACGCTTGACGCTCCTGGCGCGGGCACTGCCCCCGGCCAAGGATCTGCCACCCAGGCCAACAACGCGTTCGGCGAGATCGCCGGATTTTATATCGACGGGGGTGGCGTGTTACACGGCTTCGTGTGGACACCGTGAGTCCGGCCGGAAGCCTGTCTGTCACCGCGCGACCGCGCCTCCGGGGGAATAAGAGGCGCGGCCACCCGGGTTTTGTCCTGGAGAGAGCGAGGCATGCGAGTGAATCGGCGAGTTTATTCATCGAGCAATGTATAGGTCATGGATCACGGCACCGGAAGTAATCCACGTGAAAGTGTAGCGCGCTCCCTCGTGAAGTGCGGCCCGCAGGTGGTGGCCAGGCGCAGGACTAGGCAGGAGGCTGCGACTGCCTGGCATCCATGTTTCAAAATCCCCGTACGATGTTCTGGAACGTTCTGGCAGTGTCCTTAAGACCGTCCCCCGCTCCACGCCTAGCTGTTTGGCAATGGCCCAGATGCTTGCGCCCCGCTGGCGCATCTCGATCACCCGTTCCCGGTTGAAAATCGCTTTGGGCAGCCATGTCGCCGGCGGGAACAATCGCCAGCGGGAACAATAAGGGAACATCGCCAGGGCGAAAATGGCCTAAATGATCCTAAACCGTCCTGAATGTGATGCAGTGTAATCTCTTTGCTGCCATTGACTTCCACTGATTCCGAACCACTTGGCATTGTCGGTAAGCAGTCCTGAAAAGGTTGGCGTCGGCGGTTCGATTCCGTCCCTGGCCACCACAATAACTTAGAAGTGGCCAGAAACATCGGGGCTTCAGTCAAAGGAACAATATGGGAACATTCAAACCGCAGTTCCCTGACCTGTTCCCGCCTCTCTCTCCTTCCATTAGCTAGCTTCCACATCTCGCGGGCCGTACTCTCCGTCTTCGCAATGTGACTACGGGCGAGCTCGGCGTACCGTAAATGTGCTGCAGCACATTTGAGATATCTCGGCTGCATTCAGTGGATTGCATCGGCGGTGAATGACCGTATCGGAATCGAGCCTAAAGCCTGAAGCATCGGCTCCGGAAGGGTGTCTGACGATCCGACAAGTGGCACCGGCAAACGCTACACCGTTACCGATGAACCGGTGACGTAATCGATCAATCGCCTCACGGCGACCTACGGGTGAGATAGTACGTGCATACGCCGGAATCATCGTGAATGTTTACGAGCACCAGCCCGTGTTCGGCGATGAGGCGTTGATAGTCAGGGACGGCGTAATAGCGAAATGTCACGCCGTTCATCGTGCCTATGACACCGGTATTGTCAACGCCCTCGATCTCCGTCGCTGTGAAGAGAAACGGCGCACTCGGCTTGAGCGCACGTGACACACTTGCGAAACACGGCAGCCTGATCCGCGGGCGTAAGGTGAAAAATCATCCCCCACGAAATCGCCGCGTCGAAGCAGCCATCCAGGAACGGACACCGCCGAGCGTCACCGCGCACGATCAGCGTCCCCGGAAGGTTGAGTCGGAACCGGGCAAGCATTCCAGCAGAGCTGTCGAGACCAACGACGCGATGGCCGGCATTCACAAGCGCCTCGGTGATCGGCACGCCGTTGCCGCAGCCGACATCCAGAATGCGCGAGTGGGATGGGAGCGGATCGGCGATGGCAAGCGCTTCAGCGACGCCGAAAGTCCGGCTGCGGTCGGTCGGGTACCAGTCGGCAATCAAATCGTACTCGCGCATGATCTGCCTATTTGATTTTACGCGAGACGTCCACACGGGAGGGGCGAACGTTAAGCGCAAGCAGTCGCAAAGCTTTTACCGACGATTGCGAAGCACGTCGACCCGCTTCGGTCGGATCACGCGCCACTCGGAGAAAGGTATTGTCGAGGGCGCCGCTGGATTAGCAACCGGAAACTCCCTTGGCACAGCCCATTTGGGCGCCGGCGCCCTATGTCCGGCATTGCGGACCCGGCGTGAGCCGACCGCCGATCCCCGGTCGAATCGCCCGCCGCGACACGTCGGGGAGCGGGCGTTGACCACTTCGGCCGTTCTGTGATGTAATCTAGGCAACCAAATCGTCTCGCGTTCTCGACGCCGGATATGTCCCGGAGCTGAACTGGAAAGTGCGCTAAGGGGGAGTTTAATGCAGAAGAAAACGCTCAGCTTCCTTCCGTTGGTTTTCCTCGCCCAGATGGTGGTCCTTGGCGCAAACTCCCCGGCACGCGCGCAGGCGGAGAAGGTTCCCTATCCAGCCATGGCTCCTCTCGACCAGTATCTGGTGCCGGACGAGAACTCCGAAATCGCCCTGGCTCGCAGTGGCGCTCCAGCATCCATTGCGGATGCCGCCGAAGTGATGGTGCTGGGACGGGCGGGATACACGACCGCGGTGAAGGGCAGGAATGGCTTTCTCTGTCTCGTCGAGCGATCCTGGGGCGCCGCCACCAATGATCCGGAGTTCTGGAATCCCAAAGTGCGCTCCCCCATTTGTTTCAATCCGCCAGCCGCAAGAACCTTTGCGCCCATCTTCTTGATGAAGACCCAACTGGTCCTGGAAGGAAAATCGAAGGCGGCGATCGTCGAGGCCACCGCATCCGCGCTGGATAAGAAGGAACTGCCCGCGTTGGAGCCGGGAGCGATGTGCTACATGCTGTCCAAACAGCAGTACCTAAGCGACCGCGGCATGCGCTGGCATCCCCATCTGATGTTTTTTGTCGCGGGCAGCGTGGCGAAAAGCTGGGGAGCCAATCTGCCCGGCTCGCCGGTTATCGCCGCGGACGACCCTGAAGAACGCGCGACGATTTTCCTCGTCTGGGCCGGCCAATGGTCCGATGGCACACCGGCTCCCCAGGCCGTGCACTGACACGGGATTTCAATTCTGGGAAAAGCGCACGATTGCGCCGGTCTATTATCCCGCTTTAATCCATAAAAACTAACCTGATTTAACCAAACGGAGTATCGTTAAATTCCGGAGTTGAGCAATATATAAACAGAGTATCGAGTCCTGAATATGGAAAATGCCCGCCGCGCGCTGATCGAGAGCTTCCTGGTGGCTGTGGCCGGCGCCACGGTGTACCAGGGGGCAAAGGATTTAATCTTTCCGCACTTGTCGCTTTGGGGCTCGCACGTGAACACCATCCTGGCTTTCGGGCTGGTAGCGGCCTGCGCCACTTTTGTGGCCTCCCGCAAAAATGCGCGGCTTACCCGCCTGGCGGCGGATCACTCCGCGGCGTACCTGCGCGCGGAAAGGGACCGGGATGCGCTGGCCGATGCGATTGAACAGGCTTCCGATTCGATCGTCATCACGGACCGCCGGGGAAATATCCAGTACGTCAACCCGGCGTTCAGCACCCTGACCGGTTACACCGCGCAGGAAGCTATAGGCCAGAATCCGCGCATTCTGGTTTCCGGAAGGCAGGCCGCGGAGTTCTACAAGGAAATGTGGAACACCATCGTGTCCGGGAATATCTGGCAAGGCGAACTCGTCAACCGCCGTAAGGATGGGACGCTGTACGTGGAGGAGATGACCATCACGCCCGTTCGCGAACCGGACGGCGCCATCTCCCGCTTCATCGCCATCAAGAAAGACGCGACCGCCCGCCGGGAAACCCGGGAAGCCAGAGCCCTGCTGGCATCCATCGTGGAATCGTCCGAAGATGCCATATTCGCCAACACGCCGGATGGCCGGATCACCACCTGGAACCGCGGCGCGGAAGAGTTGTACGGTTATCGGGCCGGCGAAATCCTGGGGCGGCCGTTGTCCATGCTGGTGTGCCCCGAAAACCAGGAGCTTTTAAATCAAAACCAACAGGCGATGCTGCGCGGCGAAAAGTTGCCCGCCTTCGATGGCGTCGGGATCCGGAAAGATGGCACGCGCATCGACATTCTGCTGCGTCCCTTTCCAGTTAAGAATGATGCAGGCAGGATCGTCGGTTGCGCCGCCATTGTGCGCGACATCTCGCTGCGCAAGGAAGCCGAACAGGCCCGCGGTCTGCTGGCATCCATCGTGGATTCTACCGAAGACGCCATCTTCAGCAACGCGTTGGACGGCGCGTTCTTGACCTGGAACAAAGGCGCGGAAGCCATGTGGGGCTATCGCTCCGCGGAGATGATCGGAAAATCCATCGCGCTTCTGGTGACCCCGGAACGTCTCCCGGAGCAGGGGCGGGTTCTGGACGGCATTCGTCGCGGGGAGAGCTCGCAATTCGAGTCCGAGACCATGCGCATGGACGGCAGCATCGTCCAGGTGGCGTTGACGGTTTCGCCGGTCCGCAACGGGGCAGGCGGGGTGGTGGGCTGTTCCACTATTGCGCGCGATATCGGCGGCCGCAAACGGGCCGAGCAAGCCTTGCGCCAAAACGAGCGGAAGTACCGTTCCCTCATTTCCAACATTCCCGACGTGGTGTGGACTGCCAACAGCATCGGAGAGCCGGTCTTTGCCAGCGACAGATGCGAGGGTGTGTGCGGATTTAAAGCTGCGGAGATCTGCCGGCCCGGAGCTTGGCGCGCGCTGATTCACCCCGACGATCTTCCCCATTTCGACGCCGTCATTCACGCCATGCGGGCGAGCAGCGATGGATCGTGGGTCGGACAGAGCTACAACGAAGAGTACCGCATCCGGCGGAAAGATGGCCAATGGGTCTGGGTCCACTCCCGGGCGACCGGTGTTTACGAAAGAGATGGACTTCGTTACGTGGATGGCCTTCTCTCGGATATCACCGCCCGCAAACTCATGGAACAGGATCTGGCGTACCAGGTGACGCACGACGCGTTGACCGGACTGCCAAACCGGCAGGTTTTGGATGACTCGTTGCACCAAGCCCTGGAGGTCGCCCGCCGCCGCGGCCGGCAACTGGCCCTGCTTACGCTCGACCTGGACGGATTCAAACTGATCAACAATACCTTGGGACGACAGGCAGGCGACGACCTGCTGCGGCAGTTCGGGCTGCGGCTGAAAGGCTGCCTCCGCGACTCGGAAATACTGGCCCGCGTGGGCGGGGATGAGTTTGAGCTGATCCTGTCCCAAAAGGACGACCCGCGGATGGCGCCGCGCATTGCGGAGCGGCTGCTGGCCGCCCTGAGCGCTCCGTTTCACGGGGACCATGGCGAAGTATTTCTCAGCGCGAGCATCGGGATCGCATTATACCCGCGGGATGGCCGCGATTCGGCCGAGCTGCACAGGAATGCGGATGCCGCCATGCAAGCGGCCAAGCGCTACGGCAAGAACCGTTATCAGATGTTTACCGCCGCGATGGGCGTGACCGCCAGCCGGCGTCTGGCCATACAAACCGAGCTGCACCACGCCATTGAGCGCCACGAGCTGTCCCTGCACTACCAGCCGAAGGTGGATTTAACCACCGGCGAAGTGGTGGGCATGGAGGCTTTGCTGCGCTGGGAGAATGCGAAGCTGGGTACTGTAGGGCCATCTGAATTCATACCCGTCGCGGAGGCTACCGGCCTCATCCTGCCGGTTTCGCAGTGGGTGCTGCGCGAGGCCTGTCGCCAGCAGGTGGCGTGGCGGACCGCCGGATGCCGGCCCGTTCAGGTAGCCGTCAATATCTCCGCGGCCCAGTTCATCGGCGGGCGCCTTCCCGCTACCGTGAGGCGGGTGCTGGCGGAAAACGATCTGGATCCGAAATGCCTGGACCTGGAGATTACAGAAAGCGCCGTGATGCAGGACCTCACGGAATCGGCGCGCCAACTGCGGGAGTTGAAGCAGCTTGGCGTCAGCATATCGCTGGATGATTTCGGCACGGGATACTCTTCGCTGAACTACCTGGCGCGCCTCCCGATCGACAACCTGAAGATCGATCAGGGTTTTGTGCGGAGGATGGAGAGCAGCGAGGGCGAAGCCACCCTGATGCATGCCATGATCGCGCTGGCGCACGGCTTTCGCATGAAGGCAGTTGCCGAAGGTGTGGAGTCCGTGCATGACCTTGAGGCGCTCAGGGCTTTGGGCTGCGATCTGGCCCAAGGGTATCTGTTGTCGAAGCCCCTACCCGCGGCGCTCGTCCCGCAACTGCTGGCTATGCCCCATGCGGTGGGGCAGGCCCTCGGCCTCCGCATGGGTTCCCAGCCCCGGCCAGGCGGCCTGAGGCCCCTCGGTACCGCCTTGCCTGACACCTTTACAATCATTTGCAGTCCGGAAGAAAGCGACCGCGTCCAATGAATTGGAGGTGGAAAAAATGCTGAAAAAGGTTGGACTTGCAACGCTGGCCCTGGCCGGCATGCTGGCATTCGCCAGCCCGAAGGCCGATGCCGCGGTGCGGTTTGGGGTCGGAGTGGGGCCGGCTTACACCTATCCCTACGCTCGTTCATACGGTTATCCTTACGCTTACGCGAACCCATACGGTTATTACGGGTACCCGGGCTACTACGGATATGGTTATCCCTATGCTGGACCGTCGATTGGGCTCGGCTTTGGCTGGGGCGGCGGCTGGGGCGGTTGGGGCCGTGGTGGTTGGGACCATGATGGCGGCCATTGGGGCCGCGGCGGCGATTTTCACGGTAGCGCCCGCGGGTTCCACGGTGGCGGCGGCGGGTTCCACGGTGGCGGCGGCCACGGCGGCCACGGCGGCCATCGCTAAGTGCCGGTAGCCGGGTGGCTGGTGGTAAAGTTTTGCACTAACCGCCAGCCATTCCAATGCGCCGCGCATCTGCAGCACAACCAATTCTCATTTATCGACGGCGGCAATTCTAGCCGCGAGCTAGTGCAATTTTGTGGGGCAGGCGCTCCGCCTGCAGCGGCCTCTCAGGCCGCTTTGTTTTAAGCCGCTATTGACGACGCCGCGCCGTGAAATCGCGAGCCCGAAAAAGTCACTCAGCAACCAGAGGAAGGAGAACCTGGAATGAGTGACAAGAATAAGCACGATGCAACCGGCAAGCGGTTAACGGCGGAAGAAGCGGCCAAAGGAGGCCCCGCCGCGGCACAGGCAACCGCGTGCCTTACTCTCTACAACGGGCCGGCCGTGAAATGGCAGATTAGCGTCACGTTCAACCCAAACACTTATCCGTTTGTGATAACCGGAGGAACCATCAAGGGCACCATTTGTGGTTCGCCCAAGGGCGTAGTCACCGGAGGCAGCATGGGACCCACGCTGTTGATCCATGGAAACCTCGATGGCGGCGGTGGTTGCGCTTCTACCGTGACCATCGTGGGCCACTATCAGGATCCGTCAAGCTACGCGGGAACCTACGGCTTCGATGGATCGTCTACGGAATTCCCGCACACCACCCTGTACTGCTGCGGAACTTGTTGATCGCAAGGTCCATGGCAGCGTTGATAACACGTTGATAGCAACGCCGGCGAGCGGTGCTTCGTAGCAGCGCAAGGCGCGGTGCCGAGCCACGTTTTGCGCGGTTCCGCAAGAAGCCGCTCGCCGGCTATCTGCATGCTTGGCCGCCGCCGTGGCTTTGGATCGCATCCGCTATGTCTTTACTGCCATTCTCCACAGCCGTCTGGTAAGGGCTCTTCCGGTTCGCGCCGCACAAGTTCGGATCGGCGCCCCTCGCGAGCAGCAGTTTCACCACGCCGGTCCTGCCGAAAGAGGCGGCGGCATACAGTGCCGTATTGCCCGAATCGCGGTTGATATGGTTCACTTCGGCTCCGTGATCGAGCAGCATGCCGGCGATCGCGTCCAGCCCCGCCAGGGCTGCGTCCTCCAGCGGGGTCGTTCCTTCGCGGCCGCCGATGTTGGGATCCGCGTGATTATCGAGCAACTGCCCCACTACCTTTCCCGCACGCGCCAGCGTGGCGGCGCCCAGCGCCGTGGATCCGGATGGCAGAATCCCGTTCAATGCCACGCCATGCCGCAGTAGCGCACCCACCAAAGCGGACTGATCTTTCTTCACCGCGGCATCCATGGTCTTTTCGAAGAATTGCGGCGGCCTCGGTGTGGTAGCTTCGGCTTCCAGCAGCCACAGGGCCGGATCCTCTTTCCCCATCCGGATGGCGTTTTCGAGCGGAGTAGCGCCGCGTTTATCGGGCGTCTCCACATCGGGCCTGAATTGGAGCAGATATTTAACGATGGCGGCGTGGCCCCTGTAGGCGGCTTCGTTGATCGGTGTAGCGCCGGTCTTCGGCTCCATCTCGTTCAAACGCGCGCCGTGGGCCAGCAGAATCGCGACAGCATCCAGCGACCCCTGCCATACCGCCTCGTCCAGCGGCGCGACGCCTTCCGTGTCGCGGACAGTCACGTCGGCCCCTTTTTCGATCAGGAACTGCATCATACCCAACTGGGTTCCTGCGAAATGCAAAGGCGTACGTCCGGATTGGCCCCTCGCGTTCACCTGAGCGCCCGCCGCAACCAATAACCGGGCGATGCGCAGGTTGCCCACCTCGGCCGCATAGTGCAGCGGAGCCGACGGCGTATCGTAGGAGGAGCTGCCCTTATTGATCTCCACCGGCGAATTGGGGTCCGCGTGATAGCTCAACAACAAGTCCACGATTTCGGTCTGGTTCAGGGATGCCGCATAATAGAGAGGCGTAGCGCCGTAACGGTCGGGCAGATCCGGACTCACGCCGTAGGCCAGAAGCGTCTCGGCGGTCTTGGCATCGCCTGCCCTGCAGGCTTTCGCCAGCATCTCCGCGGCGGGATTTACGCCCGCCTCCAGAAAGCCGGCTGAAAGCGCTACGAAGCACCACAGCAGCCGCATTCGCGAGCCTCCAGTTTTCCCATTATGGCAGCTTAAAACCGGCAACAATTGGTCCAATTGGAGAAGCCCGGTTAACGGAAACCGCGTTCCATCGTCTAACCCACGTGTGGCGAGACCTGCAGTTCTTCTTCCGTGAATTCCGCAAGAAACCCGGCTTGGGTCTTACGGCCATCGTTTCGCTGGCGCTGGGTATCGGCGCCACCACTGCCGTCTTCAGCGTGATCTACGGCTTGTTGGCGAATCCCTACCCCTACAAAGGCGCCGATCGCATGATCCACCTGGTGGTGAAGACCGATACCGGCGACGACTGGCTTGAATTGACCGGGCCGCAGCTTAAATTGCTGCGCCAGGTGAAATGCCTCGAAAGCGTAGCCGCCACTTGGGGGACCTGGAACCTCACCACCACCGACGAAGAACTGCCGCAAGACGTCCCATCCGTTCAACTCACGGGCAATGCCGGAATCCATTTCGGCGTGCCCGCTCTTTTGGGCCGCACGCTGATTCCTTCCGACGCTCCCGAAGGCCAGGACCCGCAGCCGGTGGTGGTGCTCAGTTACCTGTTCTGGCAGCGGCATTTCAATTCCGATCCATCGGTGATCGGCCGCACGCTGCAACTGGTTCACAAGAACTACACGATCGTGGGAGTGCTGCCATCGCGCTTCACCTGGCAGGATGCCGACGTATACCTGCCGCTCAAAATCACCAACGATGCGGCCATTACCCTCACTCCCCTCCTCAGGCTGAAACCGGGCGTTACCCGGGCAGCGGCCAACGCCGAGTTGCAACCGTTGATCGAGCAGTTCGCCAAAGAGATGCCGGACCACTTCCCCAAGAAGTTTCGCGTGGCGGTGAAGGGCCTGAACGACCAGTTCGTGGAGCACTTGGGGCAATCGCTCTTCCTGCTGTTCGGCGCGGTGGCATTGCTGCTGCTGATCGGATGCGCGAACGTCTCCATTCTATTGCTCGCGCGCGGCACCGCGCGGCAGCACGAGCTGGCGGTTCGCAGCGCTATCGGCGCGAGCCGGCGAAGGATCTACCGGCAGCTTCTGACGGAGGCCCTGGCACTCTCGCTCATCGGCGCGCTGGCGGGTGTGGCCCTCGCTTATCGCCTGCTCCCCCTGCTGGTCAAGTGGCTGCCGCAATTCTCGTTTCCGCATGAAGTGGTCATCCGCATTAATGTTCCGGTCCTCGCGTTCAGCATCGCGGTGGCGGTCCTTACCGGCGTCCTGTCGGGACTGGCGCCGGCCGTCCAATTCTCCCGGCCCCAGGTATCGCGGCTGATGCAGGCCGGTTCGCGGCGGACCACCGGCAGCGCGCACGGCAAACGCATGCATGGTTTGCTGGTGGCCGGCCAGATCGCGCTTACGCTGCTGCTGCTCACGTCCGCCGCGGCCACCATCAACGGCTTCGTGCGCCTGGTCCGCGCCAATCTCGGCTACGACCCGCACAACACCATGTCCGTGGGCATTCCCGTGCACCAGAACGCGCATGTCAGTTGGGAGGATCGCGCCAACTATTTCGAACAGCTCCTGGCGCGCGTAGCGGCCATGCCGGAAGTGGCTTCGGCCGGCATCTCGACCAATGCCACGCCGCCTTCCAACGGCTGGGACCAATCCTTCGAGATCTTTGGCGCTGCTTCCTCCCAGGGCGAAAAATTGCGCGCGAACTTCATCAGCTCCGGCTATTTTGGAGTGCTGCGCATCCCCCTGCTGCAGGGCCGCCTGTGGAACAGTGAGGAGATCGCCCGCGGCGCGCGCCTCGCGGTAATCAATCAGACCATGGCACGCCGCTACTTTCCGAATGGCGGCGTGATCGGGAAGCAGGTACGCCTTCCCGACCTCAAGGGCGAAATGCCGTTTTCGCCCGCCGTGCCGGACAGCAACGGATGGCTGCAGATCATCGGCGTAGTGGCGGACGCCCGCAACGATGGGCTACGCAAACCCATCAAGCCTTCGGTGTACGTTCCGTTTACCCTGCGTATGCAGGTGTGGACCCAGATCCTGGTGCGCACAAGGACTTCGCCGCTGGCGATATTGAACCGCGTGCGCGCCGAAGTAAAAGCCGTGGATCCGGATCAGCAGGTGTTCGGCCAGACGCGCGACCTGGAACACTGGATCCAGAACGAGGACGAGTATGCCTATGGACGCCTGGTGGCGGCGCTGTTCAGCGCGTTCTCCTTCGTGGCGCTGGCCCTGGCCGCCGTCGGGCTCTTCAGCGTGGTCTCCTACGGCGTTGCCCAGCGCACCAACGAGTTTGGCATCCGCATGGCGCTAGGCGCCTCCCGCGGCCACGTGCTGGGCATCGTGCTCGGGTCCACCGCGCGCAACGTGATCGCTGGGCTCGCGTCCGGAATTGTGCTGAGCCTGGTGTTGAACCAGGTGCTCTCCAAGTTCGCCAAGGGCAGCGCCCAAAACCCGCTGATCTTCGCGGCGGTCACGCTCCTGCTGGCCTGTACCTGCGCGCTGGCCACCCTTATCCCGGCGCGCCGCGCGTCGTCAGTCGATCCCATGGTAGCTTTGCGCTACGAGTAGCTGCGGCCGTGGGGCAGGCCCCCGGCCTGCGCGGGGCTCTCAGCCCCGCCGTTTTTGACATTCCACCAGGCCGTCAATAATTTGACAGGGCCAAGCACTCTCCCGTAAGCCATATCGGCATGATCAACCAGCACTTATAGAAAATTCCGAATGGCCCTCCACGTGATCGTCAAGCCTGCCAAGCCATCCATATGTCCACCACCGTAGCGTCCTTGGAGAATCTCATCCGGTCGAAACGCGATCTCCCCCGCCGCCAGGGCCGCCGCTTCGATACGGCGCTGCTGATCGGCATTGCGGTAGCTCTGGTGGCCGTAGCCGCCGGTATCGCCCGCACGGGCGTCGGCTTCGCTTACTTCTTTCAGCCCACCGGCTTCCTCATCGTCATCGTCGGCACTCTCGGCGTCACCATCGTCACCACTCCCTTCGCCGCCTTACGCCGCGCCGCCCAGCGGGTTCGCGATCTCTTCTGGCCCCCTGATGACCTGAATCGCGAAGACCTCATCAAAGAGATCCTCTCCTGTGCCCGCATCGCCCGCACCAACGGAAAACTTGCCCTTGAGCCCGTGGCCGGACGCGCCGGCAACGAATTTCTCCGCGACGCGCTGCTGTTTTCGCTCGACGTGCAGGATCACGCCGAGCTGCAGTCCGCCCTCGAAAACAAGCTGCGCCTCGAAGAGCGGCAGGGCGATGCCGACGCCAAGGTTCTCGAAACCGCCGGCGGATTCGCTCCCACTATCGGCGTTCTGGGCACCGTGGTCGGCCTGATCGACGCCCTGCGCCGCTTCACCGACCTGTCCTCGGTGGCATCCGGCATGGGCGTGGCCTTCGTTTCCACCATCTACGGCCTGGCCTTGGCCAACCTCGTGTTGCTGCCCCTCTCCAACCGCATCCGCGCCCGCGTCGCCGAATCGTTTGAGCTGCAGGAGATGATCACCGAAGGCGTGCTCTGCCTGTTCGATGGCATTCATCCCCGCCTCATCCGCCAGCGCCTTGCCTGCTTCCGTCCCGAGACTGCCGTCTCAGCCACTGCCGCACAAGTGCTCGAACCCTAAATGCCCGCGCGTGCTCCATCCCGTACTGCCGGCGCGCTCAACCCGCGCTATTACCAGCCGAACACCGCCATCCGCGATCGCTGGATGGTCAGCTATATGGATGTGTTGACCATCGTGCTCATGTTCTTCCTGGGGATCGCCGCTAACAGCCTTCACCGTTCCCAGCCGGCGCCCCAGCCGAAGCCCGCACCACTCGCACCCCAGCCGCCCAAGCTACCCGAACCAATCTCTCCCAGCCGGCAGGCCTTGCTGCGCGCACAGCAGACTCTTTCTCAGGCGGGCATCAGCCTCCGCATGGAGCCGCAGGGCCTTCGCATCAGCCTTCCCCAAGCCGTCCTGTTCGCATCCGGCGAGGATCGCGTCTCAAAGGAAGCCCTGCCCATGATTTCTTGTATTGCCGGTGTTCTGGGCGAAATGCCCAATGACGTCAAGTTGGTCGGCTATGCCGACTCCGTGCCCATCCACAACCATCGCTTCGAAAGTAATTGGGCGCTGGCCATGGCCCGCAGTCTGCGCATCCAGGAAATGCTCAGCCGCCAGTATGGAATTCCAGAGTCGCGCCTGTCGATCTCCAGCTACGGCCCCTACCGGCCTAATAGCTCCAACGAAACGCCCGGCGGCCGTTCCCAAAACCGGCGCGTAGAGATCCTCATCCTCGACGAAGCAGAAGCGCCCGTCGAGTAGCCGCCGCAGCCGGCCGGTTATTGCTCCGTCTCGCGGAGCGCGTGCTTCCGTCCTTCTTCGGCTAGAGCCGCCGCCCAGCTGAATTCCAGCCCAATGTGATATTTCAGGCCCTTTCGCCTGCAATACCGGACACTGGCGTTACCCATCAGGCCATAGCCGGGGGCTTTCAGATAAAGGGTTGAGCGCGCTGCCAGCGGTTCGCTGCACTCGATGCAGGCGCCGTGTGGCGACACGTCCACGCAGGTAGCCCGGGCGGCGCGTGTCTCGCCAGACGCAATTTGCCACGCAACTTGTACCGGACACCCTAACGGATACCGTTCCTCCCGGCGGGCGCCCTGACTCGTTCGTCCCGTCATAGTTTTCCCGTCTACTTGGACAGACTACCGCAGCAACTATAGGGCCAAGACCGGAAAGAGTCGCCCGCCAAACCGGCTCTGCCACCATCCCTATCCAGCGTCACGAGTTATTCACCAGCTTATGGATGGCATTCTCCGGTCCGTCAAACTTCCTGGCGAAGACCACTCGGCGCAATGTGTAATATCGCCCAATCTCGGGCAAAAGCTCCCGGTTGGTGGATCGGTAACTTACTCTAAGCCAGCCCCGCCCCCGACGTCTGCCGCGCCGGAATCACGCAAGTGCTGTGCCCGCATTCGCAAACCACCGAAGGCCGGCCCGCCGCCCCCTCGCAATAAGCCCCGCAATATTCGCTGTCTTTCGCCCGCGGACAACTGCAAGCCGGATGCGCGCACTTCTCACTCTTGTCAGCCATTTCATTCGCTCCTTCCCTGATCCATGCTTCTACATAACCAGAGTGCGCCCTCGCACCTTCCCACCAACCACCGCCGGAAATAAAACCACCAGCCACCAGCCACCATCACCAGCGCGCAGCGCTCCAGCGCCGCGCGCTAGGATGTCATGTGGGGCAGCCTCTCAGGCTGCGGACCCGCTCTCAGCGGGTCCCCGCCATCTCCATGTACAAAGGCGACACCATCACCGTAATCATCCCCTGCCTCAACGAAGAACAGGGCATCGAGCGCGTCCTCCGCGCCATGCCCGATTTCGTCGACCAGGTCATCGTCGTCGATAATGCTTCCACCGACCGCACTTCCCTGATCGCCGCCAAACTCGGCGCGCAAGTCATCCGCGAAGATGTGCGCGGGTACGGCCGCAGCTATAAACGCGGATTCGCCTGCGCTACCGGCGATTTGATCGTTACCCTGGATGGCGATCACAGCTACCCGGTCGACGCGCTCTCCTATCTCCTCGAAGCCTTCCGCCACCTCGAAGTCGATTTCCTCAATGCCTCCCGCTTTCCCGTGCGCGACCAGCACGCCATGACCCTGAAACATCACTTCGGCAACCTGGTGCTCTCGATTGCCATGTCCGTCCTGTACTTCCGCTGGGTGCGCGATTCCCAATCCGGCATGTGGGTCTTCCGCCGCTCCATCCTCCAGGACATGCAACTCGAATCCGACAGCATGGCCTTCTCCGAGGAAATTAAAATCGAAGCCCTCAAAAATCCTCGCGTGCGCTTCGGCGAAATCTCCATCATGTATTCCTCGCGTATCGGCGAAAAAAAATTGAACCCCTGGCGCGATGGCATTCACAATCTCCTGTTTCTCATCCGGAAACGGTTCCCGCGGCGGCGGACGTGACCGCCGATGTCACCGTCGTCGTGCCCGTCTGGAACCGGCGCGACCTGCTGGAGCCCCTGTTCCGCGGCCTCCGCGCCCAAACTCAGTCTCCCGCCGAAATCCTCGTCGTGGACGATGGCTCGCAGGATGATTCCGCCGCGCTCGCCGCTCGCTTGGGCGCCCGCATCATCGTCATGGGCCGGCATGGCGGCTTTGCCAGAGCCATCAACCGCGGCATTAGCGAAGTCCACACATCGCTCCTGGCCATCGTCAATAACGACGTGGATCTGGCCCCGGATTGGCTGGAGAGACTAACCGCCGCGCTCTCTCCCGGCGTATGGTTTGTAACTGGAAAAATCCTGCAGGCCGCCGCCCGCGATCGCATCGATGGTACTTACGACGCCATCTGCCGCGGAGCCACCTCCTGGCGCGTAGGCCATGCATGTCTTGATTCGCCCGCCTTCGATGAGCCGTGCCTCATCGCCATCGCCCCCATGACCGCGGCTCTGTTCCGTACCCAGTTGTTCGCAAAAATCGGCCCTCTCGACGAGCGCTTCGAATCCTATCTCGAGGATGTGGATTTTGGCATACGCTGCGCGCTGGCCGGTTACTCCGGCCGCTATGTTCCCGGCGCGCTGGCCTGGCACCAGGGTAGCGCTACACTCGGTCCCCGCCACCCCGATGTCATTCGCCGCATCGCGCGTAACCAGGTCTTTCTCGTCGCCAAGCATTACTCGGGTGACATGCTGCTGCGTTGCGCCTGGCCCATCGCCGCCGCTCAGGGGCTTTGGGGTCTCGCCGCGCTACGTCATGGCCGGGGCTTCGCCTGGCTGCGCGGTAAGGCCGAGGGCATCCGCCGTTTCTCCCAACTGCGCGCGGACCCGCCGGTCGCCGGCCGCCTCTCTCCGGTTCTGCGCGAAAGCGAGCGCAAAATTCGCCGCATGCAGCGCAAAACTGGAAGCGAACTTTACTGGGCGCTGTATTTTCTGCTTACCGCCGGTGGGGCAAAGTGACACATGAGTGAGGCGGGTATCGTTGTCGTGACACACGAATCCGAGGCCGAGATCGGTCCGTGCCTCGACCGCGCCCTCCCCACCGGCGCCGAAATTGTAGTGGTGGATAATGCATCGACTGACCGCACTTGTCACGAAGTTACTCGCCGCGGCGTGCGCTTGATTGCGAATTCCCGAAACTTTGGATTTGCCGCCGCCGTCAACCAGGGTGTTCGGTCCCTGGAAACTCCCTTTGTGCTCTTACTGAATCCTGATGCCCTTTTGGAGACCCCTCTCGACGCTTTAGTCGAGTGCTGCCGCCAGCCGCGCGTGGCCGGAGCCGGCGGAAAACTTGTCGACTCGGCCGGCCGTCCGCAGGCTGGTTTCGCGGTTCGCCGCCTCCCCACTCCCGCCGCCCTCATCTGCGAGGTTCTTCTCATCAATCGCATCTGGCCGCATAACCCCGCCAATTGGCACTACCGTTGCTTAGGTTTTGATTTCTCCGCACCTGGAGAAGTGGAACAGCCGGCCGGCGCCTTCCTCATGATCCGCCGGGATGTGTGGACCGAATTGCAAGGCTTCGACGAGCGCTTCTTTCCGCTCTGGTTCGAAGACGTGGATTATTGCTGGAGAGCCCGTGAAAAAGGTTACCGTATGTGCTACACGCCCCAAGCCGTAGCTAAACATACAGGCGCTCATTCGATTGTAAAGATTTCGCTGGAGAACCGCCAACTTTATTGGTATCGTAGTCTACTGGGGTTTTCGGTCAGGCACTACCGCTCCAGTACCTCTAGGATGATTTGTGCGGCTGTTTTCCTCGGGTCCATCCCCAGGATGTTCCTGGGTTTATTCGAATTTCGAAGCCTGACGCCTATAGCAGCTTTTGGCAAGGTTATGGCGCTGGCTGGCAAATCATTCGTCCGGCCAGCCGGCTGAGAATGATTCTGTCTTTTTCCCGCAGTATGGGTGAACGGATGTACAAGATCGGCGTTAATTCAGGTTCGAGTTCATGCCCCATAACGACTTCGTATCCGTCACGATCGTAACTTACAATAGCGGCCGTTTTATTAAAAGGTGTCTGGAATCGGTCCTCGAACAACGGTATCCGAATAAAGAAGTCATCGTCATTGACAATGCTTCGACAGACGGGACCATTGACATACTCGAACAGTTTGAGAATCGCTGCCAGGTAGTCTACAACGAAGAAAATTGCGGCTTCGCGGCCGCGCAAAACCAGGCCATCGCGCTGGCCAGCGGCAGTTGGGTGCTCACTCTCAACCCCGACGTTCTGCTGCTTCCCAACTTCATTCAAGCCCTGGTGGATGCGGGTAACTTCGATCCCAACATCGGCAGCGTCTGCGGCAAGCTGCTCACTATGTCCGCTACCTTTGAGATTCCCGTCAAGCCCGTGGTGGACTCCACCGGTATTTACTTCAATCCCATGCTGCGCCACTTAGACCGCGGCAGCCAGGAAGTCGACAACGGCCACTATCTGCAATACGAATATGTATTCGGCGCCACCGCCGCCGCCGCCCTGTACCGCCGTGAAATGATCGACGATATCTCGCTCGATGGCGAATTCTTCGATTCCGATTTCTTCGTGTACCGCGAAGATGCCGACGTCGCCTGGCGCGCGCAGTTACTCGGCTGGAAGTGCATCTATGTGCCCTACGCGCGCGGCTATCATGTGCGCAAGGTTCTGCCCGGCAACCGCGGCGCCCTGCCGCCTGAAATCAACATGCACTCGGTGAAGAACCGCTTCCTGATGCGCATCAAGAATATCTCGCCCGATCTTTACCGGCGCAACATATTCTCCATCACCCTGCGCGATCTCACCGTGGTCATGTGCTGCCTCGCCTGGGAGCATAGTTCCCTGCGCGCCTTCTGGTTCCTGGCGCGCAACTGGCGGCGCGTGATGGGCAAACGCGCCGAGATTCAAAGAAGGCGCCGCGTCGATCACGCCTATATCGCCAGTTGGTTTAAATACGCGCCGGTGAGCGTGCAGGCTCCTAAGAAAGCGCCCCGCCTGGTATCGCGCTCCCAAGCCGCGAAAATGTAGTGCCCGCCGGCTGGCGCATCGCGATCCTCGGGACCCGCGGCATCCCTGCCAGTTACGGCGGATTCGAAACCTTTGCCGAAGAGATTTCCACCCGCCTCGCCGCGCGCGGCCATCACGTCGTCGTCTACTGCCGCCAGCGCCCCGCCGCGCCGATCTACCGGGGCGTCCATCTGCGCTATCTCCCCACCATCCGCCACAAGTATCTCGATACCATCGCGCACACTTTCCTCTCGACCCTTCATTTGCTCGCGCACCGCGTCGATATCGCCCTCTACTGCAATGGCGCCAATGCCGTCTTCACCATCCTGCCGCGCCTGTTCGGCATGCGCGTGGCCCTGAACGTCGACGGCCTCGAACGCAAGCGTAAAAAATGGAATCGCGCCGCCAAAACCTGGTATCTCGTTTCCGAGCGGCTCGCCACCATTCTCCCCAATGAAGTGGTCACCGATGCTCGCGCCATCCAGAGTTATTATGATCAGTCGTACGGCAAGCGCACCACTTTTATCCCCTACGGCGCCGAAACCGGCAAAATCGCCTCCACCACCACCCTGCAGAGCCTCGGCCTCGAACCCGGCCGCTACTTTCTCTATGTCAGCCGCATGGAGCCCGAGAATCATCCGCTCGAGGTGCGCCAGGCCTTCGAGCGCGTCTCTACCGAGATGAAGCTCGCCCTGATCGGCGACGCCCCTTACGCCCGCGATTATATCCGCCAGGTCCGCGACACACGCGATCCCCGCATCGTCATGCCCGGCGCAATTTATGGCGAAGGCTACCACCAGCTTGATTCGCATTGCTTCGCCTATATTCACGCCACCGAAGTCGGCGGCACCCATCCGGCATTGATCGAAGCCATGGGACGCGGCGCCCTGGTTCTCTATCGCAATACTCCCGAAAACGCCGAAGTCGCTGGTGATGCCGGCATCCCTTTTGAAAACGATCTCGCCGAAAAAATCGAGCTGACCCTGGCCATGCGCGAGGATGATCGCGAGCTCTTGCGCCGCCGCGCAGCCGAGCGTGTCCGCCGGCTTTACTCCTGGGACGCCGTATCTGATTCCTACGAAAAATTGTTCCAATCCTTAATGACCATAAAATGAGATGATGTCTCCCCCGTTTCGCTCTTACGTGCTGGTCTCTCTCCCTCAAATCGTGCGTAATTATCGCAACGTGCGCGCCGCCGTGGGCCCCGCCGTCGAAGTGATGGCCGTGGTCAAAGCCGATGCCTACGGCCACGGCGCGCTGTCCGTGTCGCGCGCGCTGATCCGCGAAGGCGCCCGCTGGCTGGCCGTCAGTTCGGTCGATGAAGGCGTCACCCTGCGCCAGGCCGGCATCCCCGCGCGCATCCTCGTCATGGCCGGTTTTCTGCCCCAGGAACGCGAAGCGATTATCGAGTTTGATCTTACCCCCACCGCCCACTCCCTCGAAGACATTGCCGAGCTCGACCGCATGGCGCACCACGCCCATCAGCCCCTCGCGTTCCACCTCAAAATCGATACCGGCATGGGCCGCCTGGGCACCCGCGCCGAGCCTGCCGAAATCGTGGCTGCCCTGCGCGCCCTGCAATACGCCCGCATCGAAGGCCTCATGACCCACTTCGCTTCCGCGGCGGATTTCACCTCCCAGCAGACCGACCGCCAGCTCGCCCATTTCAGCGCCTGCTACACCGCGCTGCGCGAAGCCGGCATTTCCCTCGATTGCGTGCACACATCCTCCACCAACGCCATCGGTTACGGCCGTTCCGACGCCTGGTACACCATGGTCCGCGCCGGACACGCCCTCTACGGCTACGTCTCTCCACCCCGTGGCGCGGGTCCCAAACAGATCCTCGATGTGCAGCCCGCCCTCACCTGGAAAGCCAAAATCCTCGCCGTCAAAAACATTCCCGAAGGCACCCTCGTGGGTTACGGCGGCACCTTTCGCGCTCCCGCCGCCATGCGCATCGCCATCCTCGGCGCAGGCTATGCCGACGGCGTTTTCCACCGCCTCTCCAATCGCGGCAAGGTCATTGCCGCCGGACAAATCGCTCCCATTATCGGCACCATCTCCATGGATCTCACCACTATAGACATCACTCATGCCCCCCACCTAAAGCCCGGCGACGACGTGACTTTGTTAGGCGCGGAAGGCGATGCCCGCCTCGATGCCCAGCAGATTGCGCGCGTCGCAGGTACGATTTCATACAATATCCTGTCCAGCATTAGCGCACGCGTTCGCCGCGTCTACGTGTGATACGTTATCCGAGGTTGAGGAAAGGCGTTCCGAGCCGCGCGTTGTAGGCACATTTCCGAGCCGCGCGCGTGAGCAAGCGGTCTTTCGCTCTTTCCGCAACCCGAAGGGACAGAATATGCAAACTCGAGGGATCGCTTTGGGCGTGGCGCTGCTGGCCTCTGCCGGTTTCGCCCAGGATTACAAAGTAGTCAAGACCGTCAAGGTCGGTGGCGAGGGAGGCTTCGATTACGTCTACGCCGACGTAGACGGCCGCAGGCTATACATCCCGCGTCCCGCCCAAACAGGCGCCCGCATCACCGTCTTCAATCTGGACACGCTCGCTCCCGTGGGCGAGATCCCCAATGCCAACGCCCGCGGCGTGGCCGTCGATCCGAAATCGCACCACGGCTTCGGCAGCAGCAAGCCCGTCGTCATGTGGGATACCAAAACGCTCGCCACCATCAAGACCATCGACGTCGACGGCGGCCCCGACGGCATCATGTTCGATCCTTTCAACGCGCGCGTCTGGGTGTTCAGCCATCGCGCGCCGAACGCCACCGTGATCAATGCCAAGGACGGCTCCGTCGCCGGCACCGTGGATCTCGGCGGCGCGCCCGAGCAGGCCGCCAGCGACGGCAAAGGTCACATCTACGTCGATATCGAAGACAAGGACAATATCGCCGTCGTCGACGCCAAGACTCTCGCAGTCACCGCGCACTACGACCTCGCCGGCAAATGCGGCGGTCCCGGCGGTCTGGCGCTCGACGAGAAGCATCACATCCTCTTCGCCGCGTGCCACGACCCGGCTGTGATGGCCATCCTCAACGCCGAGGATGGCAAAATCCTCACCACCCTCCCCATCGGCAAAGGCGTAGACGGCGCGGGCTTCAATTCCAAAACCATGGAAGCCTATAGCTCGCAGGGTGACGGCACCCTGACCGTCATCAAAGAAAATAGCCCAACCGACTTCGCGGTGGCGCAGAACGTCCAAACCAAGCAGGGTGCCCGCACCATGACCGTGGACACCAAGACCGGCCACATCTTCTCCGTAACCGGCGAATTCACCCCGCCCCCACCCGGTCAGCGCCGCGGCCAAATGGTCCCCGACTCCTTCACCATAGTGGAAGTCGGCAAATAGCTGTGGCCAGCCCCACGGCCGCGGAATAGTGAAGCCTCGTACAGTGTTACAATGCATCCGCACAGCACTCAAGGCAACTCCCGCCTCACCCGCGGGAATAAAGACTTCCTTCCAACTCCAACCCAGCTCTGGGAGCAGGGCGCTGGCGAATTAGTTGACCGCGTGCGCGGACCTCGGCCGCGTGCGGCCACAGGCTCGGTGTCTCTATGCGAATCCTACTGTATAACCCCGACAATGGCGTGACCGCGAACTTCATGCCGCATCTTTGGATGTTTCTCCTCCAGGCCCTCACACCTGCCGGACACGAAGTGCTGCTGATCGACGGCAACACTCAACCCATGACCGACGCCGAGATCGTGCGCTTCGTGCTCGCCAAGGGCATCGGTCTGGTGGGGATCGGTGCCATGACCCGCATGATCGCCAAAGCTTACCGCGTGGCCGACGCCCTTCGCGCCGCGGGCGTCCCAGTGGTCATGGGCGGACCGCACGTCACCGAACTGCCCGATGAGGCCTTGGGCCGCGACGGAGGCCCGCGTCACGCCGATGCCGTGGCCCTCGGCGAGGCCGATGAAACCTGGCCCAAAATCGTCGCCGACGCAGCCCGCGGTGCCCTCAAGGAAAGATATGTGCCGGTCGACGCCTTCGGTCAGGAGCACAAGCCCGACCTCCAGAGTTACCCCAAGATCCCTTGGGACTCGCTCGACATCGACCAGTTCAACCGCATTCCCGGCTTTGTCCGCCCCATCATGGAACATTTCCGGTGCGAGTGGGAAACGTTTCATATCATCCCCATCGAGTCCGGACGCGGCTGCCCCTACGGCTGTGAGTTCTGCACCGTCACCGGTTTCTTCGGCGACTCCATCCGCTTCCGCTCTAACCAGAGCATCGTGGACGAATTGCTGCTCTTGAAAGCCCGCGCCAAGAAATCCAAAGGGCAGGTCGCCGTCTTCTTCGTCGACGACAACTTCGCCATCAACGGAAAGCGTACCAAGTCTCTGTTGCGCGACATCATCGCCGCCAACGCCCAGGTCTCCTGGGTGGGGCAGATCAGCGCCAACCTGTTGCGCGACGAAGAATTGGTGGACCTCATCGCCGAATCCGGCGGCCGCTGGATCTTCATCGGCATGGAATCCCTCGACCCCGCCAACTTGGCCAGCGTCAACAAAAGTTTCAACAAGCCTGGCGAGTATGCCGCGGTCCTGCAGCGCCTGGCGCGCCGCAACATTTACGCCATTACTTCGTTCATCTTCGGCCTGGACAACGACCGCACAGGGGTCGCTGAACGCACTCTCAGCCAGATTCGCGAGTGGCCGCCGGTGCTCCCTGTCTTCGGACAGATCACGCCATTCCCGTCCACGCCCCTCTACACCCGTCTCGAAAAAGAAGGCCGCCTCACGCGTCCGAAACACTGGCTCGATTTCGCGCCCTTCCATATGGCGCATACCCCGCTGCACATGACGCCGGCCGAAGTGCAGGACGAAGTGCACCAAGCCTGGATGAGCGCCTACAGCCCCGCCGCCACCCGCCGCGCCATCGATTCCATCGCAGACCAGCCCGCCCCCTACAAGATCAGCCATCTGATCGCCAGACTGTTCTTCCGCGGCATCTACTTCCCCCGCAAGGGAGCCTGGGCCTGGGTGCGAGCGATCATAGAAAACCGCGACGCGGTCTCCCACGTAGTCAAAGAATCATTCACCAACTGGAGAGGCAGCCAGGCCCCCAGCGAAGCAGTCCCCGCTGAAGCCCTGCTGGAATGAGTGGGGCAGGCTCTCAGCCTGCTGCGGCCTCTCAGGCCGCCAGCCCCGCGCCTTGTGGCACTTCAAACAAAGCGTGCGCATATTCTCCAGCCCGCATTCGCCCCCGCCCGCTGCCACCGGCACGATATGATCCGCGTCCCACAAATGCCGCCGCAATCCCCAGTCCTTCTCGAACTGCCGCCGCGCCCGATAATCCAGCTTGCGTTTATCCTTCCGCAGCGCCTCCGTATCCAGCCCGCACTGCGCGCAAACCCCGCGGTCCCGCGCAAAAACCTGCGCGCGCAAATAACCCGGATCGGTTCGCAGCTTCCACTCGTGTACGCACGCCGCCGCACAAAACGTGAAGCGCCCCTTGGGCACCTCGCCGCCGCACCGCCGGCACGCCTGCTGCCGCCGCCGGTCGCTCACCCATCCGCCGGGCTGCGTCCGCCGCGTGCTCACAATCGCAAATCGTACCCCTGCGCGCGCATCCCCTCGATCAGCCGCGCCCGGATCTCCCCCACCTCTTCCGACGAAAGCGTCCGGTCCGCCGACCCCAGCGTCACCCGGAACGACACGCTCTTGGTCCCCTCCGCCAGCGGCGGACCCGCATACTGGCGCTGATATTCGATCGATTCCGCCAGCGGCCCTGCCAGAGCCGCCAGCTTATCGCGCAGATCGCCCGCCAGTTCCCGTCCGCCCGCCACCACCGAAAGATCGAACGCGCTCGAAGGATACCGCCGGATCGGCGTGTAGCGCATCTCCCGCGCCGCCGCCTTCTCCACCAGCGGCAGATCCAGATCCAGCATCGCCGTCCGCCCTTCACTCAACGACGGATGCAGTTCGAACAATCGCCCCATCACCGCCCCGCGCCATTCGATCTCCGCCGCGCGCGCCGGATGTTCGTACGGCCGCGCCGCCGCCGGACGCGCCTCCGCCCCCGGCATCAGGCACTGCGCCGCGCGCTTCATCTCGTACAGCCCCGCCGCCCCGTCGCCTTCTTTGCTGTAAATGGCCGCCGCCAGGTGCGGTGCCTCGCGCGGCAAGCCCTCCGCCTGCTTGTGGATCTCCCGCCCGATTTCGAAAATCCGGAACGTATCGAAATGTTTGCTGTTCTCGAGCACGTTCCCGCGCAGCTCCGGCAGCAGCGACATGCGCAACAAGGACTGGTTCGGCGCGATCGGGTTCGCCACCGTCACATGCTCGGCCGGATCCATGCCGAACGCCCGCGCGTCCGCCTCCTCCACGAACGAGTAGTTGTACACTTCCGTGAAGCCCTGGTCCGCAAATACCGTCCGCGCGTGCCCGTGAAACGCCCGCTCCGGATTCGCCGGCGGCACCGTCGTCAACACCGCGGGCGGCCGCGGCGCGATCGAATCGTACCCGATCATCCGTCCCACTTCTTCCACTAAATCGTCTTTGACCGAAACGTCCTTGGTCGCGCGCCACGAAGGCACCGTCACCGAAAACACGCCCGGCGCGTCTTCCGTAACGCCGAATGCCAGCCGTTCCAGAATGTCGCGCACCTCGCTCGCGCTGACTTCTTTCCCCAGCTTGCGGATCAGCCACTCCATCGGCAGCCGGATCGGCGGCGGTGGCGCGATCGCTTTCCGCTGGTCCGCCAGCCCGCCCACCAGCCGGATCCCCGGCGACAGTTCCTCCAGCAGTTCCACCGCCCGCGCCAGCCCCCGCACCGTGTTCTCCGGATCTTGCGATTTCTCGAACCGCATCGAAGCATCCGTGCGCAGTTTCAGCCCCGCCGACGTGCGCCGCACGCTCGACGCATTGAAGCACGCGCTCTCCAGTACAATGCGCGTGGTGCCGGCAGCGATCGCACTGTCCATCCCGCCGATCACGCCCGCCAGCGCCACCGCGGCCTTTGCGTCCGCGATCACCAGGTTCGTCGCCCCGAGCGTGAATTCCTGCTCGTTCAACGCCCGGAAATATTCGCCCGCGCGCGCCCGCCGGATAAAAATCGTGTCACCGTGCAGCAGGTCGCGGTCGAACGCGTGCATCGGCTGCGCCAGCTCCGACATGATGTAATTCGTCATGTCCACAATGTTGTTGATAGGGTTCAGCCCGATCGCCGTCAGCCTGTATTGCAGCCACAGCGGCGATGGACGGATCGTGACATTCTCGAACACCAGCGCGCTATACCGCGGGCACAGATCCAGGTCCTCGATCTCTACCCCGATCGCCGCCGCTCCCGCCGGAATCCGCGACCGGTCCACCGGATCGCGCAGCGGCTTCCGCAAAATCGCCGCCACCTCCCGCGCCATCCCGTAATGTCCCCACAAATCCGGTCGGTGCGTGATCGACTTGTTGTCGATTTCGATAATGCTGTCCGGCACGCAACGAGCCAGCACCGTGTCGAAATCGCCCAACAACTCGATTTGCTCCCCCACGCCGCGCGCGATTTCTAAAATGCCCGCTGCGTCGCGATTGATCCCCAGTTCCGCGCCGCTCGCCAGCATGCCGTCGCTCTCCACCCCGTGGATCGCCTTCTTTCCCACCGGCGCCCACACGCTGGTCATCCCCACGCGGCAATTCGGCGCGCCGCATACCACCACCTTCTCCCCGTACCGCGCCGTCTCCACCACCGCCTTCACATTGTGGCTGCCCTTAATCGGCTCAACCGTTCTCACCAGCGCGGCCGAGGCCCCCGCCATCAGCGCGCCGGCGTCTTCGATCCCTTCGCACTCAGCCGTGCGCATGGTGATCAGCCGCTCGAGCTTACGGGCCGGAGTATCCGCACCCGGAACGTAATCGCAAATCCAGTTGTATGAGAACTTCATCAGAATTGCTGTAGAAAACGAAGATCGCCGCCCTGTAGCAGCCGGATATCGTCGATGGCATACCGCATCATCGCCAGCCGCGTCAGCCCCAACCCGAACGCGAACCCGTTCCATTCCTCCGGATCGATGCCGCTCATCCGCAGCACGTTCGGATTCACCAGGCCGCAGGGCAGCAGTTCCACCCACCCGCTCTGCTTGCATACTGGACAGCCCGGTCCCCCGCAGATCAGGCACTGGATGTCCAGTTCGAACCCCGGCTCCACGAATGGAAAATATCCCGGCCGCAGCCGCACCGTGACCTCGCGCTTGAATATCGCGGTCAGCAGCGTCTTCATGAAATAGATCAGGTGCGCCACCGACACGTCCCGGTCCACCATCATGCCTTCCAGCTGATAAAACGTGTGCTCGTGCGAGGCATCCACGTTCTCGTTGCGGAATGCCCGCCCCGGCGCGATCATGCGCAGCGGCGGCCCCAGGCGTTCCATGCCGCGCACCTGCACCGGCGACGTATGCGTGCGCAGCAGATTGCCGTCCGTCAGCCAAAACGTGTCCTGCATGTCCCGCGCCGGATGGTCGGCCGGAATGTTCAGCGCATCGAAATTGTGATATTCGTCTTCCACCTCGGGCCCGTCGAGCACCGCGAAGCCCAGCGACGTGAACAGCGCCTCAATCTCCGCCTGGATTTGCGTAATCGGATGCAGGTGGCCGGTCTGCGGCCCCGGCGCGGGCAGTGTCAGGTCGATCCACTCCGCGTTCAGACGGGCAGCCAGCGCCTCTTCCTCGAACTGCGCCTGCCGCGCGCCCAGCGCCGATTCGAGCGCCTGTTTGGCGGCATTCAGCAGCTTGCCGACGCGCGCGCGATCCTCCGGCGCCATCTTCCCCATCTCTTTGCTGATCAGCGCCAGAGACCCTTTGCGCCCCAGCACGTCGATGCGCACCGCCTCCAGATCCTGCGGCGACCCAGCCTCCCGGATGCGGCTCAAAGCCGCGGATTCAAGCTCCGCCAACTGAAGTTCAACCATCGTGGAATCTACCCATTCTAGCTTCCGCAGCTCTGCCATGTATGCCAAAATTCCAAAAGCGCCGTGGGGCAGGCTCCCAGCCTGCGGAGGGCTCTCAGCCCGACCCGCCGCCGTATTCCCGCAGTCCCGACGCACTCCGGCCAGCTAGTCGAACCCCTGGCTTACTAACGCGAGCTTCATGAAGTTCTGGCGGAGTTTTTCGCGCCTTATTTCGACCGAACATCCTGATAATAGGAGTCAGGCGGGCTCGTCAACGCAACCTGATAAAACCCATCGGCGAAGGCGAGCTTCACGGCTCTCTCTTCGGCACACCGTAAACGTAATGATCAACCTGGCTGGAACCGTCGCTCGGCAGCTTAACGCGCACTTCATCGGGCATCGCGCCCCACAGCTCCCGAATCCGGGCCGACAGCGGCCGCTCGGTCAATTCCCGCTCGAGAATCTGGCGCGGGTGTTCCTCTGGTGACATGCCCTGCACCCGTCAATACCACCCGATCGGCTGCTCGTTCAAATTAATATAAACCTGCTTGGTCTCCAGATACTCCTCGATCCCCCAAGGCCCCAACTCCCGCCCGAACCCCGATTGCTTGTACCCGCCCCAGGGCGCCTCCACGCACGTGGGCTGCATGTGGTTCACCCACACGATCCCCGCCCGCAGCGCCTTCACCATCCGGAACGCCCGGAAAATGTCGCGCGACCATACCGCCGCAGCCAACCCGTACGGCGTATCGTTCGCGATCCGCACTGCCTCGCCTTCTCCCTCAAACGGGATCACCGCCGCCACCGGTCCGAAAATCTCCTCCCGCGCGATCCGCGCGCTGTTGTCCACATCCGCGAAAATCGTGGGCTCCACGTAGTACCCGCGCCCCATCGCCGCTGGACGTCCGCCGCCCGCCGCCAGCCGCGCCTCCGCCTTCCCGATCTCCTGGTATTGCCGCACCCGCTCGTATTGCTCCTTGCTCACCAGCGGCCCCATCTTGGTCTCGCGGTCGAGCGGCGCCCCCAGCCGGATGGTCTTCGCCTTCTCCACCATCGCCTCTACGAACTTCCCGTAGATCGCCTTCTCCACCAGAATCCGGCTGCCCGCCGAGCACACTTCTCCCTGGTTGATGAACACCCCGAACAGCGCCCCGTCGATGGCTGCCTCGAAATCCGCGTCCGCGAAAAAGATGTTGGGAGATTTGCCGCCCAGTTCCAGCGTCACCCGCTTCATGGTATCGGCCGCGCTCTTCATGATCAGCTTGCCCACCGCCGCGCTGCCCGTGAACGCGATCTTGTTCACGCCCTCGTGCGCCACTAGCGCCGCACCCGCCGTATCGCCGTAGCCCGTGACGATGTTCACTACCCCCGGCGGAAATCCCACCTCCGCAAACCAGTCCGCGATTTCCAGCGCCGTCAGCGGCGTCTGTTCCGCGGGCTTTAGCACGCATGTGCAGCCTGCCGCCAGCGCCGGCGCCAGCTTCCACGCCGCCATCAGCAGCGGATAATTCCAAGGGATGATCTGCCCCGCCACCCCCACCGGCTCGCGCAGCGCCAGGCTCAGCGCATTGTCCGGCACCGGGTTGACGTGTCCCAAGACCTTGTTCGCCAGCCCGCCGTAATATTCAAAGCAGGTGGCCGTATCGTTGATGTCGTACTCCGCCTCGACAATCGGCTTGCCGCAGTTCCGCGATTCCAGCTCCGCCAGCGCCGCCGCATTCGCCCGGATCCGCTCCGCCAGCTTGCACAGCAGCCGCCCGCGTTCCTGCGCCGAAGTCTGCGGCCACGCCCCCGTTTCAAACGCCGCTACCGCCGCCTTCACCGCCCGGTCGATGTCGCTCGCATCCGCATCCGGAACCTCGGCAATAATCTCTTCCGTCGAAGGATCATAAACCGGAAGCCAGGCCCCGCCATGGCTCTCCACCCGCTCCCCGTTGACGTACATCCGATATCGCGTCATAACTACGTGGGGCAGGCTCCCAGCCTGCAAAGGGCTCTCAGCCCGCTCTTGCTTTATCCTTAAGATTTTTTCCGCGTATGCAGAGGAGCCGCCGGACCGCACGTCAGCCCCAGGCTCTTCACCTGCGAGCGCGCCCTGCCCGCCAGATCGTTGGACGGGAACCGCTTTACCAGTTCGCAATACTCCTGCTTGCCCTGCGTGCGCTTGCCCAGCTTCACCAGCGTGTTGCCCTTCATGTACAGCGCGTCGGGAGTTTTGCTATTGTCCGGGTACTTCTCCAGCACCATGTCGAACTCCTGTAGCGCATCGTCCAGCTTGCCCTGCTTCAGATGAATCTCCGCCACATGAAACTGCGCGCTGGGCGCCAGGCTGAGGTTGCCGTAATCCGTCAGGTATTGTGTATACTCCTGCAGCGCCAGATCGTCCTTACCCCCGCTCTGGTCCCGCATGGCGTTTTGATACAGCGTCTCCGCCGGCACCTGCGGAATGCTGCTCGATGGCGCCATCGAACCGCCGCCCGGATTGGGACTACCGCCCGGTCCCGTGGGAGGCGGAGCCACTGCCGGCGCCTGGATGCTCCGCACCGCGTTGCTGATGTCCACCATCTGTTGTTGCAGCTTGTTTACCTGGCTCGCAATATCCGCCACGGATTCCCGCAGTGCCGAAACGTCCGTGCCCATGGCGTCAACTTTGGTGCTCAAGTCAACTACCGCGGTGCCCACCTTGCTCTGCTGGTCCCGCGAGTTTTGCTGCAGGTTGCTCTGCAACAGCGCCACGGACGTATTGGCCTTGTTGGATGCATCCAGCGCCTGCTGTACCAGCACCTGAATCGCTGATAGCTTCTCGTCCTGGGAACGCTGCAGCGTGCGCACCTGCTCCTGCAAAAGCGCCACATCCCGCTGCAATTCGACAATTTCCTTGCTGGCCGCGAACGTTAAAGAAGGGCAGATCAATAGGGCCGGCACAAGCCCACGCCAAAAGGTCATAGGTTCTCCTCGTGAGCGGGACGGCCGTGCCGCCCCGCCGGTTGCGGATGGGCCGGGACTCCCCGGCCCTTACCTGATTTTACTGCCCTGTCGAGAAGTGCGCGCGGCGGTTCTTCTGCCAGCACTCCTCATTATGGTCGGTGCACTGCGGACGTTCCTTGCCGTAGCTGATCGTCTTCAGCTTATCGGCCGGTACGCCCAGTTGCGTCAGGAAGTCCTTGGCCGCGCTGGCTCGCCGGTCGCCCAGCGCCAGGTTGTATTCCGCCGACCCGCGCTCGTCGCAATGGCCCTCGATCGAGATGGTGGCGTCCGGGAAACTCGCGAAGATCGCCTTCAATGCGTCGGCGTCTTTTGTCAAAGCCGCGCGCGCGTCTTCACGAATATCGTTCTTGTCGTAGTCGAAGTAGGCGTCCACTACGCTGCCCGACAGCATCTGCTCCAGCGATACCTTCGGAGCGGGTGCGGGCGGTGGCGCCGGCGCCGCCGGCTCGTTCACGTTCACCGTAGCCGTCGCCGTCCGGGTGCCTCCCGGACCCGTGGCCGTCAACGTGTAAGACGTCGATGCGCCCGGGAATACGCGGCGGCTGGCAGAAGCCTGCACCGTTCCGATGCCGTTGTCGATGCTCACGCTGGTCGCATCCGTAACGTTCCAACGCAGTGTGGATGATTGGCCCCGATCGATCGAGGAAGGTTCAGCCACAAACTCAGTGATGGTCGGCGCGGCGGCCGGAGCCGGGGCTGGCGCCGGAGCTGGGGCTGGCGGTGGCGGAGCCGGTGGCGGCGCTTTCTTCTTGCAGCCGGTCGCAAACATCGCCAACATCAGGCAAATTCCGATTGTGCTGATACTCCGTTTATTCAACATCAACTAAAGCCTCCTGAAAAATGGGTGCTGGGTTCTCGGTGCTGGGTGCTGGCAACGAAGCCCCCAGCATTCAAAACTGGCACCTGAAACCTGTACGGATGCCAGGTCGTGGGCCCAAGCCGCCGGCCCATTACCTAACACTTATCACCGGGCAGCTAAAGCAGCACCGCCGGATCCGGATACCTCGTAAATACCTGCAAAGCGCCTTCCCAGCCCCTAGCCCCTAACACCCAGCACCGGGCGCGGAACGCGACCCCGCAACGCGCCTTCCCCACCACCCAGCACCTAACACCCAGCACCGGGTGCGTCAGCACCCTATTTGCCCCATACCGGGGACTCGTTTCTTCCCGCCGTCGTCAAGCGCTTCACCTGCGTGCCGTCCGCCAGCATCGTCCAGATCTGCGGCGTCCCGCTGCGCGTCGACATAAATGCCAGGTGCCGGCCGTCCGGTGCCCACGCGGGGTTCTCGTTGCGCCCCGCCCCGTAGGTCAACTGGTTGAAGTTGCGCGTCGCCACATCCATTACAAAAACATTAAAATTTCCGGTCGCGAAACCCCGCGTCCAGGCAAACGCGATAATCTGCCCGTTCGGATGCCACGACGGGTTCGATGCTTCCCCCTCGCCGTTGCTCAGCCGCTGTACGTCCGCTCCGTCCATGTTCATGCGGTAGATTTGCTGCGGGCCCGACCGTCCCGACACAAACACCATATCGGAGCCTGTCTTCGGATTCACCTTGGGCTCCACCTCTAAAGCGCGTGTGCTCGAAATGCGCCGCAGATTACTCCCGTCGATGTTGGCAATATAAATCTGCGCCCAACCGGTAGCGCTCGACGAATATACCAATTGCTTGCCATCCGGTGTGAAATTCGCGGTCGCATTCAAAGACGCGACTTGATTATAAAAAGGCAAGCGCCGTCCCGTATCCGTAGAGAGAATAAATATAGCAGGATTGCCGCGAGCGAAGCTAGTAAAAGCGATTTTTGTCCCGTCCGGCGACACTGCCGGCTCGATCGATAACGAGTTCAAATGGCTGATCTGCCTCTGGTTCGACCCATCCGGGTCCATCACCCAGATTTCTTTATGTCCGGACCGGTTAGAAACGAAGTATATCTTAGTCCCCAGTAGCGAGCTGCCCCCTAATTGGGCAATGATATCCGCTGCGAACTCGTGCGCGGTTTTCTTAGCCCCCGCCTCGTCCGGCGAGCCGAAATAGCGCTTCCCCAGCACCTGCGCCTGCGCCACGCTCGTCTGCCCCACGTTGAACAACCAGCCGTACAGGATCAGCACGTTGTTCTGTACCGCCGTGTAGCCGAATGCCAGGTAGGTGGCCGAAACCGGCGGCGAAGCCCAGTCCGAAAGCCACGCCCCGCCCCCACTGGGCGCCGGCTGCCCCGGACGTTGCGTCTGGTTCTGCGGCTGTTCCTTGAAATCCGATGGCTGCTGCGGCACCTGTAGCGGGTACATCGTCTTGGGAACGATCTTGAACAGACCCGACGCATCCAGATCGTTGTACAGCGTCTCGTTGAACGCGTTCATCAGTGGCTGCGCCGCCCCGCTGCCCCGCAAATCGGGCACCGCAATGGCCGGGCGGCCGGTATCGACAATCTTGATGCGGATATCGCTCTGCTGCGCCGCCAGCGTCATCAACAAGCCCGCCGCGGCCGCCGCTAACCACAAAGCTTTTTTCATTTAGCGCCTCAACTCAAACCAGAACTCGACATTGGCGTCGTTGCGTTCATATCCACCCGGTAGTGGTGGAAAAGGACTGGCGTCCAGAATCGCACGTTGCGCCGAGAAGTCCAATGCCGAATTTCCGCTGCTCTGTACCACCCGCACGTTCTTTACCGAACCGTCCCGCTGCAGATCGAAGGTTACAATCGCCGGCGGTAGCGAATGTATGCGTTGATCCACGTCGTTGGTGTGCCATTTCTCCGCCACCCGCTGTTTCAGGATCATCACATAATTGCCAAACCGGTTCCCGAATGGCGACCCTTGCCCGATCCCCACCCCGCCCGATCCCGTCTGCCCCATCATCGGCGTCACCAATGCCTGTCCCGCCTGGCTGTAAAGCTGGTTCGGCTGGTCCTGCTGCTTCGCCCGCCAGGTGTTCTGCGCCGACCGTGCGATCTCCGAAGTCTTAGGATGCGTCTTGCTTTGGATCGGTACCGCGTCCGGCTCTTCCGGGGGCGCCCGCCGCTGTGCCTTGGCCGCCGGCGGAGGTGTGGGTACCGCGGATTCGGTGGGGTTCGCCAGCGGATTCACGATCCCGCTCCGCGATGGCATCGGAATCTTGTTCACCACGTTGATGGCCACGCTCCCCGGCCCGCCCGAGTTCGCGTCGCCCCAGGATTCGTGATGCCCGCTGATCACCGCCCCCCAGAACAGCAGCGTCCCGAAAATCGCTCCGTGCAGAACCACCGATCCCAATATCGGCCTGCCTAGCGATTCCGGCTGGTCCAGAATGTCGGCGTGCCCCGCCATTACTTACGCCTCTTATCGGCGGCATCCTCCGGCTGGGTGACTGCGTTCACCTGCAACTTGGCCGCGGCCATGTCGCTCATCACCTCCGCAATCGGTTCCCAGATGGTTTCCTTATCCGCGCGCAGGTATACCGCCGTGGCCCCGGGGAAACGCCGCTGGATCGCCTCCGGCAGTTCGTGAATGTTCACTTCTTTGTCGTTCAGGTACAGCGTGCCGTCTTTGGTGATGTTCACCACCGGCAGCTCTTTTGCGCTGTCCCGCACGTTGCGCGTCTTCGGCACATCCACCTCGATGCCGAACTCCATCACGTGCGCCGTCAGCATGAAGATGATCAGCAGCACCAGCATCACGTCTACGAATGGGGTGACATTGATGTCGGCCATCGCGCCGAACCCCGCCCGCCGGCGCGACCGCCCGTTACCGCCGCCGTTCATGGTGATCGCCACGCGCTACTCCCCGAAGCTCCGCTCCGCCAGGTTCAGGAACTCCAGCGCGAAGTCGTCCATGCGCGTGCCGATCTCGCGGATGGTATGCCCGAAATAGTTATAGAAGATGGCCGCCGGAATGGCCGCCGCCAGTCCCACAGCGGTCGCGATCAAGGCGTCCGCAATGCCCGGCGCCACCGCCCGCAGGCTGGCGCTGCCCTGCATGCCCAAACCTTGAAACGCCCGAATAATGCCCAGTACCGTGCCGAAAAGTCCGATAAACGGGCTCACTGACGCCGTCGTCGCCAGCCAGCTCATGTTCCGTTCCAGTTTGGCCAGTTCCTCGCTGGTGCCCAGTTGCAGCGAGCGCTCCAGCGCCAGCTTGTTGGTCACCGAGCCGCGCGCCTTCGCCTGCCGGTGGACTTCCTCGTAGCCGAACTCGAACACCGCTACCAGCGGCGCGGGCTTGAACTGTTCGCTCGCCACCATCACTGCATCCAACCCGCTCGCCTTGCGAAAGGCGCGCAGAAAGCGCCGGTCCGCCGCGCGCGCCGCGCGCAGCCCGTTCCATTTGGAAAATATGATGGCCCAGGAAAAAACAGAGAAGATCAAAAGGATCGCAAGTACGGCGAGGGTCAGGGGTCCACCCTGCCCAACCATTTCTAGAATGTCGATTTGCAGCAGGAATGCGGGCGCTTCAGGCGTCAAACCATCTCCTAATTTTCAAATCTAACATACGGACGCTTTCGGGGCAGCGAAAGACTGATCAACCGAGTCCCATCAGGCACCGATCACCAGCCACCAGCCACTATCCACGCCACCAGTTTTTCCGCGATACCAGCTTCCAGAACCCGGCCTGCTCCGCCGCTGCGATCAGCCCTTCGAGCCGCGGCGTCGTCAATTCCCGCAACCCGTACCAGCATGTCCGTCTCTGCCAGTATAGTCACGTGGGGCAGGCCCCCGGCCTGCAAAGGCCTCTCAGGCCGTCTTTTCCCATCACATCGGCGAAGTGTCCTACGAATCGCCTCTATCCCCTTGAGGTTTTGCCGGAGACGTGGGGCACGGTGGCGTTCAGGATGTCCACGAGTTGCCTCAACGTACGGCCCCGGTCGGATGCCTGTTGGTGCAGAAGGTCTGCGGGTGCATCGCCCGGACACCCCACGGTGCCAAATGCTCCGGACCGAAGTGGCGAAGGTTTAACGTTACCCTGAACCGCCGCGGCGACTACGTGACGGTCTTTTTCGTCGTTCGTCATTTCCGGAATCGGCGATTCGTAACCGCCGATCCATGCCTCGCCGAAGGTGGCGCGCAGCTCGTTTTCGAAATGAGCGGTCAGAGAATTGGGCCGCCCGAGTCTCAATTCCGACGTGCGAGTGGTCTCTCGAATAATCTCCTTCGACCAATTCGGCTCAAAGAGTCGGGGCGGTTCGGCAATGCGCAGCAGCGTATCGCATGAAGAGAAGTTGGCGAGGGCGCAGGCGTCCAGGACCACGAGTGGCGTGGCCGTCATTCCTGATCGGGGATCAACACTCGCTCACACAAGCCCGCTTCATCTACCGCGCGGCCGATCCTCCGGAGCGCGTCGAGCCGCGCCTGGCCACGCTGGCGCTCGTCGAAGAAGTGTCGAACAGCCTGTTCAATCAATTCATCACGGCTCCTGTAGTGGCCGTTAGCGAGTTCTTGCTCGACCTGTTTGGTCAAGTCCGCTGGCAGCGTTACGTCCATAACGGTATCCTTATTTCATTTCATTCTACATTTCGTTCTACGCGTTAGCTGTCGCAAATTCGGGCCGGCAGCGGCGAATATCGGCAGCCCCAATGCCCGCCGGCCCGCTCACCGGAATGCGTCGCCCTTCCGGGATCGGGCCTGCACAGTTGACACGAGGTGCTTTACCAGCCGGTCCGGCGTCTTCCACCTGCGCACCAGTTTGCCTGGGTCCATGCCATGCTCCGCTACAATATCCCGCAAACCGTCCATATCCAGTTCCCGCAGCCTTCCGCGTAGCGTTGCTTCGCCTTTAGCAAACACCAGGAATGGATCGAAGGCCGCCGGCTTCCGCCGGTTCCGCGGCATAGGTCCGGAACCTCCGGGAACGTCAAGATGACCCAGTTCGCGTTCGATCGCGCCCGCGAGCTCCGGATCTCGCTAGTCACCACTCTCGCCGCAAAATTTTCGCTTCCCCCTCAACCACATCCCGCCCCGAACTTCAGACTCCTCCCTGTCGCCGTGCTCTGCTCGGATTAGGAGGCATATGTCCCCAAACATTCCCCTGACCCCGGCTCAGGAACAGGTGCTGACGCTGATCGCCGCCGGCGTCACCGTCACCGGCGCGGCGCGTGAAGCCGGCATTCATCGCAATACCGTCGGCAACTGGCTGCGCTCCTCGCCAGCCTTCCGCTGGGCCTCCATCAGGCGCATTACAATCAGTCGTTGCATTGGCGCGAGCAGAGCGAGCTCTTAATTTATGAGCTCCAAGAGCACCCCAAATGCGTTGATCGCAACTGAAAGGGCATGCGCTCAGGAATAAACGCAAGGTAGGGCGCCGCGCCCCCTCCCTTGCCATCGCATCCAAATGATTATAGAATGCCTAGCGGTTCGGAGATTATATGTTCAAACGATTCGTAATTGCAGCTTTCGTGATGCTCGCGTTTGCTGCAGCGGCATCCGCAACCAACGATCCCCCCAAAAAATCGGCAACCGCAAACAGTTCGACCTTTATCTCAGGTGATCGCCTACGGCTCGGTACGCCTCAGGATGTAATAACGGTCAACGGTTTGCCAATTTTGGCAGTTCGAACTATTTCCACGTCTGCAACGCCATCCGCGCAGGACATCGCTCCTGCTGGTTCTGTTGTCCTACCTGAAGGTAAGAGATTGGAACAGCCAACCCGGCACCCGAGCTTACAAAATCATGAACAACCCAAGCCAATTTTCCTACCAGCTTTGGCAGGTCCGACACCGGAGCACTGAAACCGTTATTCGCTTGCTCCAGGTCAATTAGGGTATTCAGGTCCACAAACCACTGTTCGGGGTTTTCTACGATCACTCCAACAACGTCGTCGTCATCCGCAATAACCGGACCGCCTGACGCTCCTGCGGTAATTGGCATTTGAATTCTGAGCACATCATAATCTGGATAGAGTGGTCTTCCGTTGAGCAATGCCACGGGGACTGGCGGATGCTTGTAACGCGCACTGGCAATGCCTTCATAGAGCGCGCGGTCTGTCGCTGATTCCGGGAATCCAATCCCTATCAAGTGCTGGCCGATGGCGATGTCCTCGGGATGCGCTCCAATCCTCAAAAAGCAGGGCGTTCTGAGTCCGGTTCGAATTAATGCCAAATCTGATCTCGCCCTCGCTCCATCGGCTGGAGAAAGGGCGGGAAGGTTTTGCAGCACATCCACCGCGCCCCCTAGTCTGTGGAGCCGGAGCCCCGGTTTGTAGTCCACATCGACCTGAATCGGGCCGCCCGGGACAGACTCCGAAAACTTCGAATTGATCGCGACGTGGGCGGCGGTCACCATATCGCCGTCCGGAGAGACGAAGAATCCAGTCCCAGTGCCCTGATCCGTGCTTATCTGAACCACGGCACACGAGATGGCCAGAAACCTATCCGTAAGGGGAGATTGTGCTTTTTTCTTGGCTGGCGCCACTCCCACGAAAATGAGCAATACAACGGTTACCATCAGCGTTCGCATATTTTGTTCTCCCAAGAAGGTATTCGACATTCAGAAATCCATTAAAATTCGCCATCAAATTCTGCAAGTGCGGCAGGCCGGAATCGGACTGACAAAGGGAGTACCGCTAGACCCGGAACTTCCGCCGGGTCCCAAGCCCGGCGCGTCTCCCGATTTCGCCATTGCTGCACGGTAAGCGGTGCTACTGCAGTCGCAAACCGCCAACCTAACGGTTGTTTAATAGTGTTCGCCACTCAGCCATTACAATGACGCATTAGGCTCCTCCTTTCGTGGTCAACCCGCTGACCGGTGCAATGATCGACGCGCCTGCCCAGGGGCAACTTTTCTTGAACTTTGGGGACAAACGGATGTGAAAAATCGCATTCTGGCCCTTTTCAGTTAGTTCCCATTTCCCATCAGGTGTCTGCCGCACTTCATCGGCACCCTTCATCGTGGTACTCAAGACCGCCGACACGTTATTGGTGAAATTTGCGGCTCTGGTCGTGACGCCCTCACGTTTCAGAATGTCCGCAACGTCGGCAGTCGCCAGTGGGCCTGATTCCAGAACGTCTAGGATCGCCCACCTAACCGAGATATTGGCGTATTTCAGCGAACCAATCAGGCGCACCGATGGTGGGACGTTTGAGCCGTAAAGTTCCCTTGCGAGACTGGCGATGGTGTTCTGTTGTTCTTTCAGTTTGGCCTGCAATTCGGAAACCTGGGAATGCGTTTGGTCCCGAATCTGGGTGTAATGGTCAAGAACTGCTTGGAGATGCGTCTTGATATCGTCGTTAACCATATTTGGATCTATCCTTTAGCAGTATTCCTAGTACAAAAAACAGTTGCAGGCCACCACAATCCCTGGTATTATGAAAAAGGCGACAAGGACGGTATAGACAGACCGCACCTCTCGCCGACATATAGCGCAACCAAATGCCGAGCGCTCAAATAATCCAACTCCATTAGTTTTCTGCGTTTACCTCATCCCAAGAGGTTTTCAGCGGGGGCTGACGCCAAGAAGTCGGCCCCCCTAGCAATATCAAAGCCTAAATCACATTATACCACCCCGCACTTTCCCCAGTCAAACCAGAATTGGACCGCCAACATCCAATATGTTGGCGCTGATCAGCAAGGGTTTACGCGATCTGATATTATCTGCTATGCAGCGTATGGTATGCTTATGTGACACTAACGCAATCCATAGGGGCTGAATTCGAAGCTGTCAGAAATGTGAGCATACTCACATTTGGTCGATCAAGCACCAAGCCCGTGCAGTTCTCGTAGCCCTGTACCCCCCGGCAGATCCGCCTCGTCGAGCACCATATTAACGGGACGAAACCGAAGCGCAAGATTCGCGCGACAACCGATCCCATCAAGCGCTCCACGATCCCCCCCCACACCCCCTCGATCCGCCCCTGCTTCCCATAAATCCCCACCTCCCGAAAACCTGCCGACGCCACCAATCGCCGGCTCGCGCCGTTCTCTACAAAGATCCGCGACACCAGCTTCCAGAATCCGGCTTTCTCCGCGGCCGCGATCAGTCCTTCGAGCGCCATCCGCCCCGCCCCGCGCCCGCGAAAACCGCGCTCGACATATACCGACGCCTCCGCAATCCCCGCATAGCAGGCCCGCGGCCTATAGAGGAAGGTCGCCGCGAACGCCACCACCATTCCCTCGTCCTCAACAGTCACTACCGGGTGCACGCCGTCGAACCACTCCCGGACATCGTCCGCGGTCCGAGGCCGAGTCTCGAACGTGGCCACCCGGTCCGCAATCCCCTGGTTGTAAATGCGCGCGATATCCGCGGCATCGTCCACCCTCGCAAGCCGCACCAGCATGCCCGTCTCTGCCAGTATAGTCGGCCCGAGTCCCAGTACAGTGAATTCAGAGCAAATTGCGGGCCGGCCCATAAGGGCTAACCTAAACCGGTTCGGTGGCATAAAAGTCCCTCTCGGTTCTGAAAGTAGCCGGCCCCTGACACAGTGCCCACGAGTGAGATTTACTCGACACACAGTCGCCGCGCATCTACAAAAACTGGCGGTTCCGGCGGCCGCCGCGCAGCGGAAGTCCGGAACGCCGTCGACGATCTCACCGGAATCAAGGCGGGACCGGCATGCCGCACCTGATGACCCAGCCTTGCCTTCTGCGAATCCACGAGCAGCTAAACTCCAAGAATTCACGAGTGTACACTGAAGGGATGCCAGCGAGCTTGAGAAGTGTCCAACCAGGGATTACCGCAGCATTGGATCTTGCAATGTTCGTTTGGAGCCGTTAACGCTTCTCGTTGGGCCGAATGGCTCAGGAAAGAGCAACTTCCTGGATGCACTTCGATTCGTCGTCCACAGCATGCATGCACCCCTCGAGCAGGTCATTGATGCTCGTTCAGGTCTGAAATCAATTCTCCGCAAGCTACCCAAAGGGCGGATCGCTCAGAACTTCAACATAACTGTCGATTTCGAGCTGGACGACAGCAGCACCGGGACGTACTCGTTGACTATTTCTGAAGGCGAAGACGGCGCCGCGGTGATCGATCGGGAGCGCTGTGAAGTTGGAGACGAGCACTTTTCTGTCAGTCGAGGCACCCTGACTGGAAACAGTGCCTCAACGAGTCCAGCTTTCACGGGGGATAGACCTGCACTCGTCTCTTTCGGTGCATTACCCCGATTTGCGTCAGTGTTTAGCCTAATTGCGGGTCTTACCTTTTATGCCCCCAGCCCAGAGCGCATGCGGAAACCAACGGTCGTCGGACCTGGCAAAGTGCTATCTCGAGACGCATCTAATGCAGCAGACGTGCTGGCTCGGATCGAGCGCACTAGGCCGGATGTGACTGCCAGAATCAGAGGCTATCTCGGCTCATTCAATCCGGAATTCGACGATGTGACGGTCACAGAGTCCAGTAATTACCGTTGGCTCGCCTTCCATCCGGCTACGAATCCCAGCAATTGGAGGCTCAACAGCTCCGATGTTTCGGACGGCACATTGCGTGCCATCGCGATACTACTTGCAATCTTCCAAGCGACCACGGTAGCTCCACCACTTTCCCTGGTCGGCCTGGAGGAACCTGAGACCAACTTACATCCAGCGGCAGTGGGAACTCTCCTTGACGCACTTCTTGAGGCCAGCTGTCAAGTTCCGATTATCGCATCGACACATTCCGCGGATCTCCTGGATCGCAAAGATCTGCCGGAAAGCGCGTTGCTCGCAGTTGCGTTGCACGATGGTGAAACTCGGATCGGTCCAGTTGATAGTAGTGGCAAATCCATCCTGCGGAAACGACTTTACACAGCAGGAGAACTGTTGAGGAACAACCAGCTCACGCCGGAGGCCACTGCGCCTCACGCATGAGAATCGCACGAATCGCACCCTAGTGGAAGGTGATGGCGAAGTCACTGGACTTCCGGTACTGTTGCGCCGCATCATTCACAGCATCGACCCGATGATTCATCCTGCTGTGTGTCGGTGCTTCAGGCATCCCTCTGGCAACTTGCGGAGGGCTGGTGGTTTAGAGCGTGCCATTCAAGCGGTTGCCGAAGTGCACCCTGCTCACCCTATTCTCGTCCTCATCGACAGCGATGATGACTGTCCAAAAGACTTTGCCCTCGAACTAACAAGCCGCGCTAGACGCGCGCGACCGGATCTTTTCGTGTCCATCGTGCTCGCCCATCGAGAGTACGAGTCATGGTTCCTGGCTGCAGCTGAGTCACTTGCGGGTTTGCGCAACCTGCGACCCAGCTTGGAGGCCCCCGCAGCGCCGGAGGAAATTCGGGATGCAAAAGGTTGGCTTAGCAAACAGATGCCTCCGCGGATGCGATACAGCCCCACGCAGGATCAGGCGGCGTTGAGTGCGCAATTCGACCTGAAACTCGCGGCAGCGCGGTCGCGGTCTTTCCGGAAACTCTGGAAGGAGACGGAACAGATTCTTCTGCGAACCTGCCCCGCCTAGCGACGCCGGGACCGAGCCTAGGCCCCCGGCCTCTCAGTGCGCCTTCTCGCATCACAACGCCGAGTACCCGCTCAACCCCAGCCCAAGTACTTCCTCTTCGCTGGTTTCTTCGAATTGAACCACCGGTCCGCCCCGGTCCGCCCTGCCATTCGCAATCTTCCGTGCCGCGAACGCCGCGGCGCATAGCACCGCCGCCATAGCCCAGTAGTCCCGCGGATTCGCCATAGCGCGCAGTTCCAGCCCCGCCGCTTTGTGAATCGCAACCACCACCGGAATGATGCCGAACCAGAACACCATGTGGACCTTTGACTTTCCTGCCAGGTACGAGCAGGTGAAAGGAATCTTCCGCGCCGCTTCTGGCCACGGTGCCGCCTCTGCCAGTATAGTCACCACTCTCGCCGCAAAATTTTCGCTTCCCCCTCAACCACATCCCGCCCCGAACTTCAGACTCCTCCCTGTCGCCGTGCTCTGCTCGGATTAGGAGGCATATGTCCCCAAACATTCCCCTGACCCCGGCTCAGGAACAGGTGCTGGCGCTGATCGCCGCCGGCGTCACCGTCACCGGCGCGGCGCGTGAAGCCGGCATTCATCGCAATACCGTCGGCAACTGGCTGCGCTCCTCGCCAGCCTTCCGCCTGGGCCTCCATCAGGCGCATTACAATCAGTCGTTGCATTGGCGCGAGCAGAGCGAACTCCTCGCCGGCAACGCCTTCGCCGCGCTGCACGAAATCATCGATAATCCCCGCGCCAGTTCCAGTGCCCGCATCAAGGCTGCGCTCGCCATCATCAAGCTCGCCGATGCTCCGCTCAACCCCTATCCGGACTCCACCGGCCAGATCGAAACACCCCTCGATCCCGGCGACTACGAACCGCCGCCGCCCCCTGAATCTGAAAAAGTGCACAATTCTGCACAATCGCCCGCGGTCCCCTACGTTCGCCCCGCTCCCAAAACCGGACGCAATGACGCCTGTCCCTGCGGCAGCGGCCGCAAATTTAAACAATGTTGCCTCGGAAAATCGTCCGCCGATCCCCCTTCAGCTGCGGAATTGACCGCCTGAACGCCTCGCGCCTCCATCAATTCGGCGAATACCCGCTCAAGTCCAGCCCGATCATCTCATCCGGCGCCCTTTCCTCGAACTGAACCCCCGGCCCGCCCCGATCCACGCTCGCATTCGACATCCTCCGCGCCGCGAACACAGAGGCGGCCAAAATTGCGGCCATCGCCCAGTATTCCCGCGGATTCGCCATAGCGCGTAGTTCCAGTTCCGCCGCTTTGTGAATGGCCACCACCACCGGAACGATACCAAACCAGAAAATCATGTGGACCTTCGATTTTCCCGGGAGATACGAGCAGGTGAAAGGAATCTTCCGAAAGCCCCGCAGAGAAAGATCCACCAGGATGCTGCCCAGCAGCGCCAGGATCAGCAGATGTTCCATTGCCGCTCTCCAAGGCCAAAACCATAGCAGCACTGCCGCCGTGGCCGCCCATACCGGAAGCACCGCGAGCGTGAGCAGCGCCCGCCGCACCGCCGAGAGCGAGGCCGCCCCTCCCAGCGCCGGTGTCACACGAAACAGCCAGTTCGCTCGCAGATCGAGCGGCAGGACAAAAATCGTCCGCATCCCCAGCCACGAGGCGGACAGCATCACCACGCTCGCCACCAGTATGGGGAAGTTCACCCGCTCCGCCATTTCGATCCACGTTTGGTGCAGCATCTCACTCGCGCCTCCCAGGTATACAACGGCAACCGCGAAACCTCCACCCAGGTAGAACGCCAGAATCGTTCGATGCTGGCGGCTGCGCACCACGGTCCTGATGACGAACTGCGCCAGCGCCGTCTGCGGCGAATTACCAAATCGCGGCAGCCGCAGCCCTCCGCGCGCGCCCGGCGCCACGTCCGGCTCTTCCACGATCTTGCGCAGCGTCCGGAAATACGAGAGAAGGAACGCTCCGCCCGCCACCAGGATCGCCACCGCCAGGCTCGCCACTGCCCTCTGCGCCAGCGGCGCCATCACCGCGTGCCCCTCGGCCGGGAACGCGCCGCTCAGTTCGCTCAGAAAGCCCATGAACCAGTACGCCGGCAGCCAGGCCAGCGCCCGTTGATTCTCCGCCGCGCCCAGTTCCGCCGCACTGTTCAGCGACGGCTGAAAGCAAATAACCCCCAGAAACAAAATGAACGCGCCGATCTGCAGAACCGGCGACAGGCGCAGATACCACCTGCGCGGCAATTGCGCCGCCGCTGCCTGCACTCCCAAAACCGCGCAGTACAGAAACGCGCCCGCCGCCGCCAGCGCCACCCAGAACGCCGCCACCAACCGCAGCGTGCCCGCGAAGCCGGAACCGGCTGGAGCCAGTATCATCGGCCATATCGAGCCACCCAGGCTGTTCCACAACGCCACCGTGAGCCCCAATGCGGAAGCGGCCGCGGCGATCTTGGCCGCCAGCAGCGTACGCCCGCGCACCGGCAAAGGACCCAGTACCAGCACATCGCTGCGGTCCGGAAACGTGGAGTCCCAACTCAGCAGCGCGAACACGCCCACCACCAGCATGGTGAGCGAGATCAGAAAGCGCTCCGTCGACCACACCGCCGCGGCCGATCCTGCATCCCGTATGGCTTGCCCTACCGTAACCGCAGCCAGCGTAAGCAGCACGCTGCCGAAGATCAGCAGTGCTCCCAGTTGTCCGAGCAATCCGCTGGCATCTCCGCGCGCCGATCCCGCCAACAGTTCCACATCCATCAGGCGGAAAAGAAACTGCCGGTAAAGAATCCGAAAATGTATGCTCGGCATCTCACGCCTGAATCAAATCGGCTAATTCCCGCGAGATCGCCGCCGTGTCCTGCTCGACCGCAAGCTGCGAGAAAATCTCCTCCAACGTGGGCAGCGCCATCAGCGTGCGCAATCGCTCGATGGAATCGTCCGCCACGACCTTCCCGCGATGCAAAATCACCACGTGCGACGAGATCCGCTCCACCGTCTCCAATTCGTGCGAGCTGAACAGCACCACCTTTCCGCGCGCGGCCAGTTCCTGGATCAACCCCCGTAAGACCAGCGACGTGGAAACGTCCAGCCCGGAAAATGGTTCGTCCAACAGGATCAGGTCGGGACTGTGGAGCAATGCAGCCGAAAGCAGCACCTTCTGCCGCATGCCTTTCGAATACGACGATATCGGCGCGTGCCGGTCGCTGTGGAGCGAGAGCAATCGCAACAGTCCGTCAATGCGATCTGCGCTTTCCTTCGCCGGCAAGTCGCGAAGCTGGCCTACCATGATCAGGTATTCCAGCCCGCTGAGGTGCGCATAAAGATGCGGCTCCTCCGGCACGTAACCCATGCGCCGCTTAAAACCCTGCAGGTCGCTGTGGATCGGCTGGCCATCGAAGAAAATATCGCCGGCTGTGGTTTCGATCAGCCCGGTGATCATTTTCATGGTCGTGGACTTGCCCGACCCGTTAGGCCCCAGGTATCCCGTGATCTCGCCGGCCCTGGCCTGGAAGCTGACGTGATCCACCGCCAGGACGCCGGTGAACCGTTTCGAGACGTTGCGCAGTTCGAGCGTCATAAGCGGACTCCCCTCATTCGACACCGTTCACCCGCGGATGGTTCCCCGCGTCCCATAGCCGCCCATACAACACGACCGACGCCGCATACCCCGCCGCCACCAGCCCCAACACCGCCAGCCCCCGCTCGTGCTCCACAAATCCCAGCGCCATCCCGCCCACCGCCTGCACCGCCCCCACCGGCAACAGCCGTCCGCCCGTGAAACGCCACCGCTGATGCGCGATCTCCAACCGCACCGACGAATGATGCCCGATCCCCAGCGCCGCCAGGCCGAACGTCATACCCGGCGCCGGATCGAGCGGCAGCAGCATCACCAGCAGCACCACCAGAAACGCGATGTCTTTCGCCAGCAACACCTCCCAGCCGCGCACCGGCAGCAGCCTGTAGCGCGTGATGCCCGCCCCCAGGTCCAGACCGAATAGCGATTGCGCATACGTGCTCATAGTGAGCGCCACCAGCAGCCCGATAATCGCAAACGCCGCCGGATCGGGGTGCTTCGCCATCACGCGATACGCCCCGCCGCCCACCCCGATCGCCAGTGCCGCGTACGGATCGATCATGCTCAACATCTCCCGCAGATCCTTGCGCACCAGCCCGCCCAGCCGCCCCGGAAATTGCGGGATGTGCCGCAGCGGGTCCCAATGCGGCGACCGCCTCACCAGCGCCCGCCCCAATGCCGCCGCGCCCTGCATCGCCGCGGCCAGCCCGCAAAATGCCAGCGCCATCATAGGACGCGCCGTCTTCACCAGAATGGCCGCCCCGATCCACGCCACCGGACTCAGCGCCAGGCTCGCGAAGCGCAGCCCGACTCGCTGCCATCCGCTCAACGGCCACAACCCCCGAAGCGCCACCGGAATCCTACCCAGCGGATCTGCCGACAGGGGAAACAGCAGCAGGAAGCCGAGCAGCACGAAAAACGGTTCCGCGCTCTTGGGCGGCTGCCCGCTGCTCAGCGCGCCGTACACCAGCAGCAGCACGAACAGGAACAGGTTGTTAACCTTGATCGACGCCAGCGTTCCCAGGTCCCGGCCCACCGCGCGCCGCAGCGCTTTCAGGATGGCGGCCAGCCCAGCCAAGGCAGGTCCTCCTGTACCGGCGCCTCCACCAGGTCGAAGTAGAGTTCTTCGAGCGGCCGTGTCATCTCCGCCGCCGCCGCGCTGAATACGATCCGTCCGCCGCGGATCATCTTCACATCCGTCGCCAGTTGACCGGCCATCGCCAGCGCGTGCGACGTCAGGAAAACAGTGATGCCCCGTCCCGCCACTGCCCGCAGCAAATCGCGGATCGTCACCGCCGAAACCGGATCGATGCCTTCGAACGGCTCGTCCAGCAGCAGCACCCGCGGATTGTGCAGCAGCGCTATGGCCAGCGCCGTCTTCTTCCGCATCCCGTGCGAGCACTGGTCCAGATACGTGTACCGCCCCTTCTCCAGCCCCAGAATCCGCAGCAGCGCCCCCGTGCGCGCGCGCGTCTCTCCGCGGCTCAGCCCGTAAATAGGCCCGCAAAGTTCCAGGTGCTCCTCGATAGTCAGCGCATCGAACAGCCCCAGATCTTCCGGCAGCACCCCGATCATCCGCTTCACCCGCGGCCCCTCCCGCGCGATGTCGCAGCCCGCCATTCGCACCTCGCCGCCATCCGCCGCCAGCAGCCCCGCCATAATCTTCAGCAGCGTCGATTTGCCCGCGCCGTTAGGCCCCAGCAGCACGCAGATTCCACCGTTAGCTTCGATTGAAACGTCATCCACCGCCAGAAAATCTCCGAAGCGTTTGCTGATCCGCCGGCACTCGATCATAGGTTTAGCCGATTATCGCAGGTGGCCGCCGTTCGCATGCGGGACTCCGCCGTTCGATAACGAACATGCCATCCGGCCGCGCTCTTTTCTTTGCCGTACTTGCGCGTGGCGCGTCAGTTGCTCACGCTCCGCCCATGGATCGTCTGGCACTCGATTTGCGTTTGGCCCTCCGCCGTCTCCGGCAGAACCCCACGTTTTCCGCCGTGGCCGTTATCACCCTGGCCCTCGGCATAGGCGCCAATACCGCCATTTTCAGCATTATTAACGCGGCGCTCCTGCGTCCCTTGCCCATCGCCCACGCCTCGGAAATGGTATCGCTCAACGAAACCCTGGGCGGCAACACCTACCCCACGCTCTCCTACCCCAACTACCGCGACGTGCGCGACCGCAACACAGTCTTGTCCGGACTGGTGGCCTATCGTTTCCTCCCCGCCAGCCTCGGCCTGCCCGGTAACAGCCAGCGCCTCTGGGGCTACCTGGTCACCGGAAATTACTTCGATGTGCTGGGCGTCTCCCCCGCCCGCGGCCGCCTTATCCACCCGGATGACGACCTGCGCCCCGGCGGCCATCCCGTCGCCGTCCTGACCTACGCCTGCTGGCAAAAACGCTTCGGCGGCGATCCCTCCGCCATCGGCCGCGTGGTCAAAATCAACGGCATGGATTTCACCGTCCTGGGCGTCACCCCGCCGGCCTTCTTCGGCACCGAGCTCTATTTCGCCCCCGACGTTTTCTTCCCCATGATGATGCAGAAGCAGCTCGAAGGCGGCAGCGGATATCTGGAGAACCGCGGCAGCAGCAACACGTTCGTCGCCGGCCGCCTCAAGCCCGGCGTCGGCATGCTGCAGGCCGAAGCCGCCCTCAACGTCATTGCCCATTCGCTCGCGCGCGAGTTTCCCAAAGACGATGACGGCATGAAGATCGCTCTCGCTGGATTGGGCCTGGCCGGCAGCTATCTGCGCGGCCCGGTCATCGGTTTCGCCGCTGCGCTGTTCGCGGTCTCCTGCCTGGTGCTCCTGGTAGCCTGCACCAATCTCGCCAGCATGCTCATGGCGCGCGCCTCCGACCGCCGTAAGGAGATCGCCCTTCGCCTGGCCGTGGGCGCGGCCCGCGGCTCACTTGTGCGTCAGCTATTGACTGAAAATCTGGTCATCGCCCTGCTCGGCGGTGCCGGCGGCGCGCTGCTGGCTTTCTGGATCTCCGACGCTCTCTCCGCCTGGCATGCGCCGTCCGAATTCCCGCTGGTCATCAAAGCTCAAGCCGACGCGCGCGTCTTTGTTTTTGCCCTGCTCGTCTCCGTGCTCACCACGCTGCTGTTCGGGCTCCTACCCGCGCTGCAAGCCACCCGCACCAATCTGGTCAGCGCCCTGAAGAACGAGGCCATCTCCGAAAAGCTGCGCCACTGGCAGTTGCGCGATTACCTGGTGGCCGTCCAGGTGGGATTGTCCGCGGTGCTGCTGGTCTGCTCCGTGCTGGTGGTCCGCAGCCTGCAGCACGCGCTCGACGCCCCCATCGGCTACAACGCGAAAAACGCGGTCACCGCCTCGTTCGATCTCAACATCCAGGGCTACAGCGAGCAGCGCGGGCGCGAGTTCCAGCGCCGCTTCCTCGATAAAGTGCGCGCCATCCCCGGCGTCGAATCCGCCGCCCTCATCGACTGGCTGCCGCTCTCGCTGAATAATTCCAATGACAGCGTGTACGTCGAAGGCCAGCCCATTCCGAAAGCCACCGAAGCGCCCATCGCCTTCAGTTTCACCGCCAGCCCCGATTATTTCCGCACCATGCAGACCAAACTTCTCACCGGCCGCGAGTTCGATTCCCGCGATACCAAGGATGCTCCGCGTGTCGCCGTGGTCAACAAAATCTTCGTCGAAAAGTTGCTCCACGGACGCAACCCCATCGGCGCACACTTCCGCACCAGCCCCGAAGGCAAGCCCTTCGAGATCGTCGGCGTATCCGAAAACGGCAAGTACTTCTCGCTCGCCGAAAAGCCGACCCCCGCTTTCTGGACTCCGCTCGAAACCTTTTACGCCGCCAACGCCACCCTCGTCGCGCGCACCCGCATGAACGGGCTGCAGACCCTCCGCCAGGTCGAGGAGGCTTCCAAGGATCTGGACCCGTCGCTGCCGCTCTTCTCCGCCGGCACCCTGATCGAGCGTCTCGACCTGCCCCTGTTCCCTGCGCGCATGGCGGCCTCCGCGTTAGGCGCGTTCGGCGTGCTCGCTCTCATCCTCGCGGCTACCGGTATCTACGGCGTGATGGCCTACGCCATCTCCCGCCGCACACGCGAAATCGGCATCCGCATGGCCATCGGCGCCAGCCAGGGCCAGGTGCTGTCCATCGTGGCGCGCCGCGCCATGCTGCTCATCGGCTCCGGCACCGTCGCCGGATTGGCCCTGGCTCTGGCCGCCGGACATTTCCTCGAACAGATCCTCTACGGCGTCCGCGCCACCGACCCGCTGACCATGGTCATCGTGCTCTTCCTGATGATGGCCATCGCCTTGCTAGCCTGCTGGATTCCGGCGCGCCGCGCCATTCGCATCAACCCGGTCACCGCCCTGCGCCAGGAATAATTGACGCCACAGCCCTTACGCCCCAATCGCCGCCACGACCCAATCCGACCAGCGCCGCAATCCGAGCCGCGACCGTGAGGAAGCGGTCTTCCCGAGAAACCTAAACCCCGGCTGCTGCGTCTCCTTTGCTATAGTTACTGGGGTATTGGTATGTCCATGAAATCCCGAATCGGATCAATGTTTCTGCCGTCGGCCGCAATCGCTCTTCTGGCTTTCACCGGAATCGCCGCGGCACAGGACCAGGAAGGCCCCGCGAAAGACGTTGGCAACACGGTAGCCAAGCCGCGCCAGCCTTCCAGCGAGCCTGAAGCGGCGCCCATCCCGTCCAAGCTCAGCAAAAAAGCCCAGCCCGATGTTCCCACCAATCTGCCCAGCTTCAAGAGCGACGTCAACGTCGTCAGCGTAGACGTAGCCATTCTCGATAACAAGGGCCACTTCATTCCGAATATCCCGCGCGCCAGCTTCCGCGTCCTGGAAGACAATGTTCCGCAGCAGGTGAAATCCTTCACCAAGGGTGAAGCCCCCATGACCGTTTGCCTGCTCATCGAGTTCAGCAACAAGTTCCAATGGTATGGCGGCATGACCTGGTACCAGACCCTCACCGCCGCATACGGCTTCGCGCAAACCCTCAAGGCGGACGATTATGTGGCCGTGATCGCTTACGACATGAAAGAGGAGATCCTCTCCGATTTCACCACCGATAAACGCCAGACTTACGAAGCCCTGCAGCGCCTGCGCATCCCCGGATTCTCCGAAGCCAATCTGTTCGACGCGCTGGCCGATACCGAAGAGCGCATGTCCAAAATCGAAGGCCGCAAGGCGATTCTGCTGCTGTCTTCGGGCGTCGACACTTTCAGTAAGTTAACTTACGATAAAGCCCGCCACGCGATTCAGGATGGCGGCGTCCCGGTGTACGCCATCAGCCTCATGCAGGCCCTGCGCATCATGAGTCCCCGCGGCGATAGTATCGGCTTCCTGCAGGCCGACAACCAGATGAACACCTTCGCCCGCGAAACCGGTGGCATGGCCTTCTTCCCGCGCTTCTACGGCGAGTTTCCCAATATCTTCGGGCAGATCTCCGATTCCCTGCGCAATCAGTACTCCATCGGCTATGAGCCCGCCAACAAAGCGCGCGATGGAAAATTTCGCAAAATCAAAGTGGAATTGGTGAACCCCGCTACCAACGAGCCGCTGCGCGTGGTCGACGAAAAGGGGAAGCCCATTAAATATCAGGTCATCGCCAAGGCCGGCTACACCGCGCCGCGTGAAGTCGAATAGCGCGCGAGATTGTCAAGCACTCCATCTAGCCTCTTTGCAAGCTGATGCAAAACTGTTGACACCTCTGTTACAGGTCTGTTAACCTCGCCTCCGTTAGCATGAGACAATCGCCTGCCCCCTTTCGGGCAAAAGCTCCCGAGATCCTCTTGGTTGATGATAATCGACAGGGCCTGATCGCCCGCAAATCCCTGCTCCAGGAAATTGGATGCAATATCTCCACGGCTACCAGCGGAGACGAGGCCCTCGATCTCCTCGAGAGGCAAAAGTTTGATGTGATCGTAACGGATTACAAGATGCCGCGCATGGACGGCGTCGAGCTCATCAAGCGCATTCGCAGCGCGGGCTCCGGCGCGCGCATCATTCTTCTTTCCGGCTTTGTCGAGCCGCTGGGCCTCACCGAAGAGTCCACCGGCGCCGACGTGGTCATCGCCAAAAGTGCGGGCGAAGTCGGACAGTTGACCCGCTCCGTCAAGCGCCTGCTGAACCAGCCGCCCGCGCGCAAGCCAGCCACGTCAGCCGAGGCGCCCGCGCGTGCCGCATCAAAAGCCCGGCGAAGCTAACCCATTACCCATACGCAGCGGGGCAGGCCCTCGGCCTGCGCGGGGCTCTCAGCCCCGCTTGGCGCGAAGCGCCGTCCTGCTTTTCCTCTTCTCCGCCTTAGCCGCAGCCCAATCCCCCGAACCGATTGCATACACCGTCCGCATCCCCGCGCCCGAAACCCACTACGCGGAGGTAGAAGCGCGCGTCCCCACCGCCGGCCGTCCCAGCGTCGAGCTGATGATGGCCGTATGGACCCCCTACGTCATCCGCGAATACGCCAAGAACCTGGAAGCCGTAACCGCCCGCACACTCGATGGGCGTCCGCTACCCATCGCCAAGTCGCGCAAGAACCGCTGGCGCATCGAAACCGGCGGCGCGGATCCCGTCATGGTTTCCTATCGCGTCTACTGCCACGTCATGAACGTGCAGGATAACTGGGTCGATAGCGAATTCGCTCTCCTCAATGGCGCGGCCACATTCCTCACCCTCACCGATGGCATCCCCCGCCCGCACGACGTGCAATTGGTCCTGCCACCGGCTTGGAAACGGAGCCTCACCGGTATGCCGCCGCTCGGCGGCGAGCACCACTATCGCGCGCGCGATTACGAGATGCTGGTCGATTCCCCCATCGTGGCCGGCAATCCCGCCGTGCACGAGTTTACCGTGGAGGGCAAGCCGCACTTCCTGGTGGACGTAGAGGAAGACGGTGTCTTCGACGGCGACCGCGCCGCGCACGACCTGGCCGCTATCGTACTTCAGGACGCCAAACTGTGGCGCGGCTTGCCGTACGACAAATATCTGTTCCTGAACATCCTCACCGGCGGTGGCGGCGGCATGGAGCACAGCAACTCCACCGCCCTCATGGCCGACCGCTGGTCCACGCGCACCCCGCGCAACTATCTTCGCTGGCTGGATCTCGCCAGCCACGAATTCTTTCACACCTGGAACGTGAAGCGCCTGCGCCCCGCCGAGCTCACGCCCGGCCAGTACGAGACCGAGCCCTACACCACCAGCCTGGGAATCGCCGAAGGTTTCACCAGCTACTACGGGCCCGTGCTGGTGCACCGCGCGGGACTCGATACCGAACAGGACCTGCTCGCCAATCTCTCGCGCAACATTCGCGAGCTGCAGACCACTCCCGGCCGCCTCGTCCAGTCGCTCTCCATGTCATCCTTCGATACCTGGATCAAGTTCTACCGTCCCGATGAGAACTCCGTCAACACCGCCATCAGCTACTACACCAAGGGCGCGGTAGCCGGCTTCCTGCTGGATGCCCGCGTGCGCGCCGCCACTCACGGCGCCAAATCGCTCGACGACGTGATGCGCCTGGCGCTCGCGCAAAATCCCGTAGCGCGTGGCTACACCCCCGCGGCCTTTCGCGCGGCCGCCTCCGCAGTGGCCGGCACGGATCTCAGCGCCTGGTTCGCCCAGGTCTTCGATTCCGCTAGCGAGCTCGACTATCGCGAAGCGCTCGACTGGTTCGGCCTGCGCTTCGCCAGCGAAGAATCGTCGCACCACGCCTGGCTGGGCGCGGATACCAAAGACGACAATGGCCACCTCGTGATCACCCGCATCCCGCGCGGCACCCCGGCCTATGACGCGGGCCTCGATACCAACGACGAACTGATCAGCTTCAACGGATTCCGCGTGCGTCCCACCGACTGGGACCGCCAGCTATCCAACTTCCATCCGGACGACCGCCTGCGCCTGGTAGTGTCCCGCCGCGGCCGTAGCGTCCCCATCGAAGTAACGCTAGGCCGCGAACCCGTCGATCGATGGACCCTGGAAGTGTCCGACCAAGCCTCGCCCCACCGAACCGCCTGGTAGCTCCGCCTTGCTTTTAACCTACTCCCGCCAAGCGCAGCGCTTTCCGGGCCGTGGTGCTGATAGCCAGCGCTTGCAAACTACCCAGGGGAATCCAACGAAATCCTCGCGCAGCTTGCCGCACCGCACCCACAACCACCGTGACCCGGTAGTGATGGTGCGTAATCGTATGCCGGAACGTACCAACCATCCGCGCCCCCTGCAACCCCGGCACCTGCTCAATCGCGGGCAACTCCCAAAACCCCGCCATGCGCCCGGAATCCGCGCCCCGCTGCCACATCAAAATCTTTCCCCGCCGCTCCACAATCGCCACCCCGCTCTCGATCTTCACCGGCGTAGCCTTGCGCAATTTAACCGGCAATTCCAAAGTGCGCCCGAGGCGCAGCCCTGCGCATTCCGCCCGTAGCGGACACACGCCGCATCGCGGCGAGCGCGGCAGGCAAACGGTAGCCCCCAGTTCCATCAGGGCCTGGTTGAACGCCCCCGCCCTCTTCCGGTCCAACCATTGCTGCGCGATCTCCCGAAACCGCGCCCGCGTGCGCGCCGCGCCAGTATCGGCCGCGTCGTTGGTCACCCGAGCCACCACCCGCATCACGTTGCCATCCACCACCGCGTACGGCAGCCCGAACGCAATGCTCGCAACCGCCGCCGCCGTGTAATCACCCACCCCAGGCAATTGCGCGATAGCCTCATAGCTGTCCGGAAAGACGTCCGCCACCAGTACCGCGGCTTTGTGCAGATTGCGCGCGCGCGAATAATACCCAAGCCCGCTCCAGCAAGCCAGCACCTCCTGCTCGGAAGCGCGAGCCAAAGCCGCCGCGCTAGGAAACCGCTCCAGAAACCGCGCGTAATAAGGGATCACGGCTTCCGCGCGGGTCTGCTGCAGCATGATCTCGGATACCCAGATGCGATAGGGATCCGTAGTCTGACGCCAGGGAAGATCGCGATGATGAGAGTCGTACCAGGCGAGCAGTTTCCTGCCGATCGAGCCCGCACGAGCAAGCGTCATTCGAGCGTTTCGATCCACTCGGCAAACACGCGCAGTTGATCCGGCCGCAGATCGAGTGCCTCGAACTCCGGATTCAAAGGCTCGAGCACAATAGCTTCGTGCTCCCACTCGTCCTCGCCGCTCCGCGTAATCCTGCTGGTATATCGCTTCAGGGTGTACCGCTCGTGCATCCCGATCAACTCCACCAGCACGATCTTGCCCTTGCGCGAGCCCACTACCGGCGTGCGGAAGATGTTGAGGCTGCCGTCCGGAATGCGCGGCTCCATGGACTGCCCCACTACATGCGCCACAAACATCCCCTCCCGCAAGTGCAAGTGGGCCGGAACGCGAACCCAATCTTCCGGCTCCTGGTCCACGGCCTCTTCCGGCCCGAACTTACCCGCAGCCGCGCGCAACGAATAAAGAGGTAGATGTGTGAGGAACCGCTCCACCCTTACCGGTTCCACATGCTGAGCAAAAAGCCGGTCCGCCACGCGCGAAAACGAATCTACCACCACCGCCTGGCGTTCGGAAACCCGCAGCACATGCGAAAACGAATCTTCCCAGCTTTCGAGCAAACGCCGCGCCCCAGCCTCGGCAATCTTGTCCTCGAAGTCCCGCGCAAGCGCCGCCAGATAAACGGCATCCTCGGCCTCCGCCAAATCTTCCCAATGCGGCCTCAACCGCAAAGCGTGCCGCCGCGACTCCGGATCGGCATCCACCAGCAGCACCCCGACATCATGCACCGGCCGCCCCGGCACAGCCAATTGCAAAAGGACAAACTCCCCCCGCGCACGCGCACGAATGGGTACGACCTCCGCAATCGCCATCAAATCTCTTATCGTCCAATCCCCATCCGCCCTGCGAGCGAAGCAAGCAGGCGGAATCAAAACCACCAACCACCAGCCACCCACCACCAGCCACGTTCGCTTTGCGCGTCCTAGCGCAAAGCGAGCCTAAGGTGCAAACGGATAGTATCCCTTCCTAAACCGCACCTTAGCCGTGGGCAGCTCCGGCACCACTACCTTGATGCTCCGGAACTGCTTCGGGCTGGTATTCCCCACGTCCGGCACATACCGCAGAATGTACTGCGTGGTCACTTCGCCGGCAATCGCCGCGATGGCGTGAAAAATCCCGCTCGAAATCTCCGAAGCATACGCGCCCATTCCCACCGTCAAAGCGTAGTTGCCGTCGTCGGAAGGATGCGACAGATAGCCGTCCACGTCGGAGTACAAGTCGTTCAGCGGATACACCACCCGCCCGCCGGTCTCTCCGGTCATGCGCAGCATATTCTCGTCGCCCTCGCTCGAGAACCCCCACGATACCGTGCTCATGCCGTAAATCGTCACCAGGCTGCGCTGCGCGATCTCGATCACCTCGTCCAGGCTCTTCTTGCTGGCGTTGTCGTGCCCGTCGCCGATCACGATCAACACCCGCCGCGGGTCGTAAGGCTCGCCTTCCACCAGTTGCCGGTTCATGCACGCCATGTAAATGGCGTCGTACAACGACGACCCGCCCGCCGGCTTCAGCTTGCGCAGCCGGTCCACGATCTTCTCCGAGTCCGTGGTGGTATTTACCTGCAGCTCCGCTTCGTTGGCGTAAGAGATCAGGTAGCCGCTGTACTTCTTATCGCCCGGCAGCAGGTTCAGCGCCAGCTCGATGGCCGCGTCCTGGTACTTGGCCCAATGGATGCGGCTGTTGTTGCTCAGGTCGATCAGGAATCCCACCACCACCGGCTGATTGCGGTCGTGGCTGAAGAACTCGATGTGCTGCTCCTTGCCCTGGTCCAGGATTTTGAAGTCCTTGGCCTCCAGGTTCGAGACGAAGCGTCCCTTCTCGTCGGTGACCGTAACCGGTACGATCACCTCGTTCACCTGGACCTTGATTGCTTTTGCTGGTTTATCGGATTGCGCGAGTAGCGCCAGGCAGACAAAGACCGGCGCCAAAAGAGTGCGTGCCACCATGAAGGTTAACCGTTGCCCTTTATTCTAGCAGGCGGTGGGGCCGGCCCGTGGCCGCCGCGGGGCCCTAAGCCGCGCCTTATCCCAACGCCAGCCAGCCCAGCGCGCCCCGCGTGGCGCTGCGCGACAACGGCTTGTCCACCGACGGATCCCACGGCTGCTCGCTCAGCACCATGCGGCTCCTGAACGTGGCGCCGCGATCGTACGATACCGTCATCGCCAGGTCCACCAGCAAATCGCCGCCCGGATCTTTGTGCCCGTATTCGTAGAACGCACAGCAGATCTCGCCGCGCGCGGTTACGATCAGGTGGGGCTGGAACTCGTGCTGAACGGACGCCGCATCCGGCGCCAGGGGCTCGCCCGAAGGCGGTCCCTGCCAGGTTCGCCCTCCATCCATCGACCGCCGGCAGTAGATCCGCGAACGGCCCTCCCGGTCGTCGGCCCAGACGCACAGTGCTACGCCGTCCTGCGCGATGCAGGTGGCCGGCGCCGTTTCCGGCAGCCCGTCCTGCACCCCCGTGATGCCTTCCGCCACCATCACCGGCGCATCGAAGCTTGCGCCCCCGTCCCTCGAGCTCGCTGTGAGAATATCGCAGTCACAGGGCCCCGTCATCCACACCACGTGCACCACGCCGGTAGTATCCACGATCACCTCGGGGTTGAAACACATCCCCGGCAATATTTGTCCCGGCCGGCTTTGCGCCGTGCCGCTCCAGGATGTCCCGTCGCTGGTGCGTGCGAAGCATAACGAATTGTCCAGATCCGCCACCAGGTAAAGGCTGCCGCGAAACGGGCTCCTGGCATTCAAGTCTGTGCCGATCGAATAACAGCACTCCGACCCGCCGGTCAAAACCACTCTGGGAGCCGTCCAGTGAATGCCGCCGTCTTCCGACCGGTACACCACCAGCGATGCCCGCGAGCGGTTCCCTTCCAATGCCAGCGCCGCAAGCTGCAGATTACCCCGTGCGTCTATCGCGATCACGGGTCCCACCACGCCCGCCCAGCCGCTCCCCAACGCCAGCGGCCAGGATTCCCTCCACGAAGCGCCTCCGTCGAAACTGACACGCGCCGTTATCGCCGGCCCCCCATCGGGCGACGCGATCTCCTCCACTCCTACAATGTGCTTCGGATCGAGCGGATTCACGAGCAAGGCGGACTCGTTTCGGCTGGACCCTGAAACTTCGCGTCTCGGACTCCGCTTTCGAACAGGTTTGGCGCCATCCATCATAGGGAGCGGGAGAGCTTCATTAAATTGTGACGCACTACCAACATAACTGTATACAGTCTGTATCGCGCATTATGGATAGTTTCCGCTATCCGCACGGAGCTTATTGGAAAACCAGGAGATGCTTGGAAGAGGGGCGCTCCGCTGTTAACCTTTTCGGATTTGTCTGACAACTATCAGGAATTCCCTGAGTCCCCGCCTGCCGCCCGGCGGCCAAGTTGTCAAATGCTATCATGACCCCTGATCGCTTATGCAAACGCGTCCCCTGGCCTTGATTACCGGCGCTTCCAGTGGCATTGGCGCCACCTTCGCGCGTCAGCTTGCGGCGCGCGGCTGCGACCTGGTGCTGGTGGCCCGCCGCCAGGACCGGCTCGCACAGGAGGCCCGCGACCTCGAGGCCGCCCACTCCATTCAGGCCGAGATTCTGCCGGCCGATCTCACCTGCGACGCCGGATTGAAAGCTGTGGAAGAGCGCATCGCGGCCGCCCCGGCTCTCGAATACCTCGTCAATAACGCCGGCTTCGGTATCACCGGACGGTTCTTCGAACTCCCGGTCGATGGCCAGGACAGCATGCATCGCCTTCACATCCTCGCACCGATGCGCCTGATGCACGCGGCGCTCGCCGGCATGGTCGCGCGCCGGCGCGGCAACATTATCAACGTTTCTTCCGTCGCCGGCTTCGGACAAAGTCCTGGCAGCGTAAGCTATTCCGCCACCAAAACCTGGATGACCAGTTTCACCGAAGGTATCTATCTGGAGTTGAAAAGCATCCGCTCGCCGGTGCGTGTGCAGGCGCTCTGCCCCGGCTTCACCCTTTCCGAATTCCACGACAGCATGCACTTCGATCGCAAGAACATCGCGGCGTCTCTTTGGATGTCCGCTGCGGACGTGGTCAGCGCTTCCCTGCGCGCGCTCGACCGTGACCAGTTGATCGTGGTCCCCGGCTGGCGCTACCGCCTGCTGTCTTCTGTCATGCGCTCCGTTCCGCGGCCGCTCTATCATTCCCTGGCGATTAAATACGCTCGCCAGACCAAACGCGATAAAGTTTAAGCGTGCCGTCTGCCCAAAAATCGGTCCTCGAAACCCGCTGGGCTCTGTGGACCGCCGCCTTAATCTTTCCGCCGCTTGGCCTGGTCCTCTGGTGGATGCGCAAAGGCGTCCGGGTGCTTCCGCGCATGGCCGGCACATTGGGAATCTGCGCCCTCGCGGTCATCGAGCTGTTTGCCGTGTATGGCATGCGCCTGAAATGGGATGGCTCGCTCAAGGTGTACGGCGTCACCTTCGCACGGCGCGGCCGGCAGGAAGCGCTCCTCGAAGCCAGCCGCGCCCGCCAGCGCATCCAGCCTCCCGCACCTCAGCCCGTGGCCGCTCCGGTTGCGCTCCCGGCCGCGCCGCCACCAACCGCCGCACCGGTCCGGCCCTCCTACTGGACCGATTTTCGCGGCCCAAACCGTGCCGGTGTCTACGCCGAAACTGAAATCGACACCAACTGGCCCGCATCCGGGCTGCCGCGCCTCTGGAAGCAGCCCATCGGCGGCGGATACGCATCCTTCACCGTCGGCGACGGCCGCGCCTATACCATCGAGCAGCGCCGCGATCGCGAAGCCATCACCGCCTACGACCCCACATCCGGCCGCGAGTTGTGGGCCTTCACTTACCCCGCGCTCTTCGACGAGATCATGGGCGGCGCCGGTCCGCGCGCCACCCCGGTCTACCGCGACGGCCTCGTTTATTCGCTGGGCGCCAACGGCGATTTGTATTGCCTCTCCGCCAAAACCGGCAAGCCGAAGTGGTCGAAAAACATCCTGTCCGACAACGGCGCAGAGAATGCGCGTTGGGCCATGGCCGCTTCCCCCCTGATCGTGGACCGGATGCTGATCGTCACGCCCGGCGGCTCCGCGGGCAAAAGCATCGTGGCATACGACCGCTTCTCCGGCGCGCCTCTATGGCAATCGTTGAACGATCCTGTGGCGTATACCTCGCCCATCCTGGCCACGCTCGCCGGCCGGCCCCAGATCGTCTGGATCAGCGGGCAGCGTGCCGTTGGCCTGGCCCCCGAGAATGGCCGGTTGCTCTGGGAATACCCGTTCCCCGCGCAAATGGATATGAACTGCTCGCAGCCCGTGATAGTCGACGAGTCCGACGTGCTGCTCTCGTCCAGCCCCGGCCCCGGCGCCGCGCTGCTCGAGATCTCGAAAACCGGAGACACCTTCGCCGCGCGCGCCGTGTGGCACAACAACCGCATGAAGAATAAGTTCAACTCATCGGTTCTCTATCAGGGCTATATCTACGGGTTCGATGACGCCATCCTGGCCTGCATCGACGCCAGGACCGGCGAACTGAAGTGGAAGGGCGGCCGCTACGGATATGGCCAACTGTTGCTGGCGGGCGGCTACCTGATTGTCACTACCGAGCAGGGCGACGTCGTGCTCGTACGCGCCACGCCTGAAAGCCATCAGGAATTGGCCCGCTTCTCCGCCGTTGAAGGCCGCACCTGGAACATTCCGGCCATCGACAACGGTCTCCTGCTGGTGCGCAACACGACCGAAATGGCCTGCTTCCGTGTGGGGCTGGTCCGCGACCTGCAACGGCCTCTCAAGCCGCCTTCTCACTAATCGTCCAGCCTAGAATCCGCCTCGCGGCCGGTAGCCCGGGCGCGACCGGACCCGGTACTTCTTCCCCACGTCTGACACAATCTCTACGGCAATTTTCCGGAAGCCGTCGTTGGGGTTGGGCTGCGGGTAATAAGTTACGGTATACGAGTTGCCTAAATCCTCGCGAATCGATTCGAACGCCTCCACCTGTTTCTGCCAGGTCTTGGCCCAATAAGCCTTGCCGCCCGTGCGCGTGGCGATGCGCCGGAACACGCTGCTCGAAATCGGATCCTTATTCACCTCGTTGGTCGAGATCACATAAATCGGGATGCCTTCGTCCTCGGCCACCGCGCGCACATCGTCCGGCGCCACCATGCTGGCGTTGTCCGGACCGTTCGAAAACACGATCACCACCTTGCGTCCCGGCACCCGCGCCGCATCCCGCAGGGTCAGCAGCAGGGCATTGTAAAGCGCCGTATCGTCGCCCGCCACGCTCTTGCGCAGCCCGCCGATGGCATCGCCGCGATCCCGCGTCAGCACCGCCGCGCGCGACAGGTTCCGGCTGAACGTGTATACCGCCACCGAATCGGCGCGATCCAGCCCGCGCACGAAATCGGCGATAGCATCCTCCGCGTAGACGAAGCCGCGGTACATGAAGTTGCTCGTGTCGAAGAGCACAAACACGTTGGTGCCTACGAACGCGTCGCTGTGCAGGTCGATCCCCGGATTTCCGGGCGCCTCCGCCGGTTCGCCCGCCACCAGCGCGCGCGTGGTGCCATCCGGCAGCACCTGCATAGGAGGCTTGGTGCCTTCCGCGAAGGTGGCCATCTTCTGCACGATGCCGTCTTCGTAAATCTTGAAGTCGGTGTTCTTCAGGCCATTGATGTAGCGGTTGTGGCTGTCGGTCACGGTGAAACTCAGCACCACCATGTCCACCTTCACGCGGAAGACCGGGTGTTGCGAATCCTGCGCCCGGATCAGCCCCGCTCCTGCAACTCCTAGAAATCCCCGTCGAGATATCAGACTCATGAGTTCACCTGAATATTTAGGAACGCCGTCCCCTTACGGCCTTGCCTCGCTTCTTTGTTCCGCCATCAACTGCGGCCGCGACTTGGCCAACACGTCGTCGCCCACCAGGCGCAGAGAGTGCAGCAGTGCCGGCCAGTCCTCCAGGTGCGACGCGAAAATATGCTGCACCAGCATTTCGGTCCATTCCGGAATGCGCACGTTGAGTTGCGACGGACGCAGGTACGTTTCATCCGCGATCTCCGCCCAGTACAACGTGTTCGATTCCCAGCTCTCCGCCAGAATGCGGCTGGAATATCCCATCAACGTCGGAAAAGTACGCAGGTGAAGCAGTTCCGGCCGGTAGGAATTCGCCAGCGTCGGCTTGGGCGTGCCGAATGCCGCCGAGATCGCCCGGTAGTTGATCTGCTGCGGCGATTCCTTCGCCATGCGCCGGATCTCCGCCAGCAGCGGCGAAGGCGCGCTTTGCGGATTCTCTTCCATCCGCGACGCCATTATGAACAGCTCCGCCGGCGTCACTTTGTTCAGCGCCGCCTGCACACTGCCGCCTTCCAGAAGAGTCTTCACCTGGCCCACTCGCGCCGGCGACGCCTGCGCGCTCAGTATTACCAAAGTCTGCTGCCGCAGTTCCGGATCGAGCGCCGATTCCGCCATCAACGATTCCCCGTAGCGCATGTGCAGCGCTACCCAGTGCACCTGCGAAGGCGTGACGTTCCACCAGCGCGGGATCACCGCGCTCAACATCATTTGCGGCACCAGGTCGCCCCAGATCAGCGCCTGCGTCTGCTCCGGCACCAGGAAGTTCTGTTCCGCCTCCGCCAGCGCGTACGGCAATCCCGCCAGCGACCCCACCAGCCGGCCGCCTCCGTTCGCCGGCCAGCCCGACCCGAATACCTCCGTCGAGCGCCACATGTGGTTCGCGCCTTGCACGCCCAGAAAATCGTGGCAGCGCACGAACACCGGATTGGTATACAGAATCTGCGCCCCAGGTGGCGCGTAGTGTACGTAGTTGTAAGCTACCAGCGTGTCACGCAGCAATGGCGTGAGCAGCCCGCGCAAATCGTGCGCCTTATCGCCCGTAGCCCTCTCCGCGGCCGCCCGCAAATTCAACTTGTGTTCCGCATCCACGTGCTTCTCGGTCCAATACCCGAACGCCAGCGCGTTCTTTTCCACCGCGGTCAACGACGCGCGCGCTTGGGGCACCTCCGCCAGGCGGGTGGTCACCCGGTTTATCAGCGCCGTGTTCAGCTTGCCGCCGCGGGTCAGGCTGTCGAAATGGTTCCCCAGTTCCAGGATGTCGTCCAGCGACACCATGTGCTGCGCTTCCAGAATACGCACCATCTCCTGCACCATCTGCGTGTGCGATTCCGCGTCGCTCGGATCGGCCGCGCCCGCCAGCAGATCCACGATGCGCGCTTGCGGCTGACTGTCCGGCTTCGAATCCGTGGCCGCCAGCAGCAACTTCACCCCGTCGCGCCCGGCATCGAACAGCGTACGGTCGTCGCGTACGCCGGCGAATGGCGTCAGCAGGCTGGCGAAGGTGTCGTCTGCCTTCGCCGCAGACAGGCTACCCTCCCGCGAAAAGATCTGCCACAGGCCCACCAGCGACTGCATGATTCCCAGCGTGTCCGCGCGCAGCAGGGGCTCCCTGATGCGGCCCACCGCTTCCGCCGCATCCATGAACTGCGCAATCGACTTGTCGCTGATGGTGGCGGCGTCGTTGAAGATCGCGTACTGGCTGCCATACAGATGATAGCTGCGGACCAGCAGATCCACCGTCTCCGGGGTGAGCGGTTTCGTCCGGTAACGATCCAGATCGCTTAGCGCCAGGAAGATCTTCAGCGGCTCATTCTCGACAGCCTTGCGGCTCAGTCCGAAAAGCGCTTCCAGCACGTCGTCCGGCTCTTTCCAGCTGCCCGCCGCGCGCGTCAGTTTGGCGTCGTACTTGCCCTGCTGATGGCTCGCGAACAGGTCTTTCCACACTTGCAGGTTTCCCGGGACGTGCAGGTGCCCGTTCGGCTCGATCCACAGCCGCGTGGTCAACAGCATCATGTCCGCGTTTGCCCGGAATACCGGCCGCGCCGGCCCCGGACTCGTCACCTTCCCGCGGATTGCCTGGTAAAAGCGTTGCATCCTCGCCGGTTCGGTTAAATAGTCGTGCAGTGGACCGTTGATTCGCGCCAGCGCATCGAAGTAACTGGCCAGCCAGCCGTCATCCTTCGCTAACAGCTTTTCGAAGAACCCGGCTCCCTGATCCGGGGAACCTCCAGACAGCTCCGTCCACGCCGTCACCGTCCGCGGCGCACCGGGAACCACTGCTTTACCGTCGCGCACCTCGAACATCCCGCCGAAGAAATCCAGCACATGCGCGTACGCCTTCAACCGCGGCGACGGGATGTTTTTGCGGAATTCCTCGGCCGTGTTATGGTCCAGCTTCGACATTCCCAAATACAGCCGGCACAGCGCCGGATCGGACAGAAACACGTCGATGAAATTGCTCGTCTCTTTCTCTTTGGCGGAGAGCCAGTAATCCGACTCGAACAGCACCGGAACTCGCGCCGGCTGATAGTCGTAGGTGAACGGACGGTTGGTGCGCAGCGCCTGTTCGAGTGCCGGGATGGGGAAGCCCGAATCCGTGGTCAGAAACGCGCGCGTGGCGTTCACCGTTTCCAGCACCACCTCGCTGCCGCACCCGCCGCGCATGCGGAAGCCCAGAATGCGCAGCAGGTCGCCCGCCACCGGTGAATCGCAGTTCTCGATCTTGATGGCCTTGCCGGTTCCCGCCAGCTTTTCCAGTTCCCGCGCCTGCGAGAGATAGCGGTGCACCAGTTTCAGGTACTCGGTCTGTTCCAGGGCTTCGTTGCTGTGCGTGGCCTGAAAGCCGTTGGTTACCACGTTGCGGGCCAGCGACGGCAGAATATCGTCGGGTTGCGATTCGCCCGAGATCGCCGCCATGCGGCTGAATGAGCTGAGCGGTCCGGGTATCTCTATATATTGGCGGCCGGCCTCGTCCGCGGCGGGCGGCTCGGCCGAGATGTTGCCGGTCCCGCCGGCATCGTGGTAAATCGCCACGTATCGCGCCGCTCCCGCCCGGTCGCCTGACAGCAGCGATAGCTCCACCAGACGTCGAGCTACCACCGCCCGCAGCGTCTTGTGCGTGGGACCGTTCAGACCCGCCAGCAGCTTCTCATATGCATCTTTCACGCCCGGATCCGCGTAGCGGTCCAGGAATTCCGCATACTCCGTGAGCGCCACGATGTCGTGCGGGTTGCTTTGCGCGGCATGCGCCAGGAGCGTGCGCGCCCCCAGGCCATCGCCGGATTCTTCCATTTGACGGGCGTGCTCCAGGTTCTGACTACCCTGGACCACCGGAATAAGACCAACAATAAGGAGAACTGCAAACCAGGAGGACTTCATGATGGTTCCCGTATTCTTTGGTCATCCACTTTATCATGTCCAGTGCACATCTGCAGTGATAAACATGTAAAGTGCGCGCCATTTACAGGAGAGGGCAGGCTCAAAGCCTGCGGAGGCCTCTAAGGCCGACTATTTTGTTTGTGTGGCCGCAGGGCCGACTACTTGCAGCAGATCTGTGTGGAAACCAACGTAGCCGGAGTAATCGCATGATCGCTGGCAAAATACTTCTGCTCAGCCAGCCGGCGGTAAACATCCCCCGCCACACCCGCGGCCAGCGGTCCGATCGCCGGACGCCCGCCGGTCAACAGGACGACAACTACCAGCTTATTCTTCCCGGCATCGTTGAACGACCCGAACCATCCCAGGTGGGTGTGGCTGTCGGTGCAGGTGCCCGTCTTACCAGCGATCGGCTCATCCTGTTGCGCCCGGTGTGCCGTGCCGTATTCGACGGCGGCCAGCATGCCCGGCTTCAACTCCGGAATCAGGTTCTTGATGTCGAGCTGCCGCTTCACCCGCGGCACAAACTGCGCGATCTCTCCCGGCGTGCGCGGGTATTGCAGATAGTACAGCGTGCCGCCGTTGGCCAGCGCTGACATCAGCGCGGCCAGTTGCAGGGGCGTCTGCGAAATCTCTTCGCCGAAGCTCGAGAGCATCCCTACCCCGCCATTGGCGGGAGGTTCCGACGGAAACCGCCCGGCGCTCTCACCAGGAATATTCAGACCGGCCTGCTCACCGTACCCGAACAGATGCGCGTAATAGCTGACCTTGTCGAACCCCAGCTTGCCGCCCAGCGTCGCGAAATAGTAATTGTTAGAGTGCGCCAGCGCCTGCGTCAGATTGTAGCCGCCGTGCCGGAAGAGTTTCCCGTCGCTGCCCACGGCTTTCTCGCTCAGCGCCGCCAGTGCTACCGAGACCTTGATCGTCGAGCAGGGCTGGAAGCCGCTCCCTAGCGCCAGCTTCTGGTTGACCATCGTCAGGATACGCCCTGTATTGGGATCGACTGCCACTACCGAGCCGTTGTACGCCCCCAGCGCCTCTACCGCCGACCGCCGCACCTCCAGGTCTTCGCCATCCACGCTGTCTCCTACCGTTGAATCGGCATAAGTCGGTTCCGTCCAAGGGCCGCCCCGGACCACCGGCCCGTTGGGCGTATACGAAGCGCGACGCACCAGCGCGGTATGCTGCGCCACCGCGTGAGGCGCGGCGACCGCATGACGTACCGTGCGTTTATGCTTGTGGCGGACCGGCGTAGGCGCCGTGGCGGCCAATGCAAAGCTCGATAACAGGAAAAAGATAAAGGAAAAATATAGGAAATAGGGCAGGGTACGTCGCGACTTCTTCATAATCCGGACACCCGAGCGCTCAGGCGTGAAACCTGTGGTTCGCCAGAACCTCTCCCGCCCTCGCGAACAGGAGCCAAACTGATACAGAACCTCCGGCCGGAGCAGCCGGACACCTTAATTGTGCACATTCGGCCCGGTTTGCGTCAAGTATTCGCAAATTAATTATTGTTCTCAGCCTTTTTAGGCCGCCGTCCAGCCCCCGTCGATGGTCATCACCGAACCATTTACGAATTCCGCCTCCGGTGAACAAAGGTACAGAACCAGGTGCGCAATCTCTTCGGGCCGCCCGAGCCTACCCACAGGCTGCCGCTGGTTTAATTCCGCACGTACCTTTTCTTTTTCATGTTTATGATATTTTTCCAGATATCCTTCGACGAAAGGGGTGTCCACCGTGCCCGGACAAACGCAGTTCACGCGGATCTCGGTCGGGTATTCCACCGCGAGCTGCCGCGTCATGGCGATCACTGCCCCCTTTGTGGCGCAATATGCGAACCGTTTCTTCACCCCCACCATCCCCGCCACCGACCCGATATTCACCATCGACCCGTGCGACGCCCGCAGCAGCGGCATGGCCGCCCGCGTCACCAGAAACATGCCCGTCACGTTCACCCGGAGGAGCCGCTCGAAATCCGCCAGTTCGGTCTGCTCCACGCCCCCCACCAGGCCAATTCCGGCATTGTTCACCAGGATATCCAGTCCCGCCAAGCCCGCGAACGCCCCCTGGACCGCCGCTTCGTCGGTAATATCAAGTATGAGGATTCCGGCGCCACCGAGCTCCCGCGACAGGGCTGCCGCGCCATCCGGATCGATATCGGCAATCGTCACCTGGGCTCCCGCGCCCGCGAGCGCGCGGCAAGTGGCTGCGCCGATGCCGCTGGCGCCGCCGGTAACCAGGGCTCTACGCCCGTCCAAACGAAAAGGAACATGCATCGCTTGAATTCTAACGCCCTGCGCGTCTTACAGGATGAAGTAGTCGCCTGCCGCCTTTGTCCGCGCCTGGTCGCCCATCGCCAGGAAGTGGCCCGGGTCAAACGCCGCGCGTATCGCGATTGGGATTACTGGGGCCGTCCCGTGCCTTCCTTTGGCGATCCGCGCGCCCGGCTGCTGATCATCGGCCTGGCCCCTGGCGCCCACGGATCCAACCGCACCGGCCGCATGTTTACCGGCGACGTCTCCGGCAACGTGCTGTACCGCGTGCTGTATCAGACCGGCTTCGCCAGCCGGCCGGAGAGCGTCTCGATCGACGATGGCCAGCGCCTGGCGGATGCCTATATCACCGCCATCGCCCATTGCGCGCCCCCGGGCAATAAGCCCACCCGTGAGGAGATCGCCAACTGCCTGCCCTATCTCGAACGTGAATTAGACCTGCTGCGCGACGTTAAGGTGATCGTCGCACTAGGCCGCCTGGCCTTCGACAATTACCTGGGGATCCTGCGGCGCCGCGGCCTCATTCGCAGCCGCGCGGCCTTCGTCTTCGGCCACGATTGCGTCTTCGAAACCGCTGCCGGCCAACCCCTGCTGATCAGCTCCTACCACCCCAGCCAGCAGAATACCTCTACGGGTAAGCTGACCGAAGCAATGTTAGCCGCGGTCTTCCGCCACGCCGCCGCCATCCTGGCAAGCCAACCCGCCTGACTTCGCCCTAGTGCCCGTGATCGCCGCCACCGCCTTGATCGCCGCCGCCTCCACCCCCACCATTCCCCGGCGAACCCGCTGCGGTCGCCAGGACCGTATTCGTCGAAGACCAGATCTGGCTGACGCTCGTTCCCGTGCCTAAGAACAAGGCGGCGCTGGTCAGCGCCACAAAAGCGATCAACAACGTGTATTCCACCAGGTCCTGTCCCACATCCTCCGAGAAAAAGATTCTAAATATTCTCTTCATTCCCGTTCCTTGTCCGGCGCGACTGGCGCCGCTACGCCATCCTGGCAGGTCTTTGGTAACCACTTATATAGTGCATTTGGTTAACTCTGGTATACAGTACGGTTAACCGGATGGCCCCCAAAACCGGCCAAAGGCCTCGGGCTGGCAATGTAAACTAGCGGAAATGACTCCCACCTCCGGCCTGTTCCACACTCCCGAAGGAATTCAACTGTATTACGAGGTCTACGGTGCCGGTGAGCCGGTAGTCCTGCTGCACGGATTTGGCGGCGCCAGCCTCGATTGGGCAGTTCTGGCCGCGGAGTGGGCCGCCAATTTTCAAGTGATCGCGACCGATTTGCGCGGCCATGGACGGTCCACCAACCCGCTGGGCGTGTTCCGCCACGATGCCGCCGCACGCGATATCGTAGCCCTGCTTGATCACCTCGGCGTCCGTACTTTTAAGGGCGTAGGCGTCAGCGCCGGCGGCAATCTCCTCCTTCACATCGCTACCAATCAGCCCGATCGCGTCCAGGCCATGGTGCTGGTCAGTTCCACCAGCCACTTCCCCGACCAGGCCCGAACCATCATGCGCGTTTACTCGACCAGCCTGCTGCCGGCTGAAGAGATGGAAAACATGCGCCGTCGCCATCCCGGCGGCGACACCCAGATCGAGGCTCTCTTCGCGCAGGCCCGCGGCTTCGCCGACAGCTATGACGACTTGGCCTTCACCCCCGCGGATCTGCAAAAGATCACCGCCCGCACGCTAATTATCCAAGGCGATCGCGACCCCTTCTATCCGGTACAAATCTCCGTGGATATGTTCAACGCGATCCCTAAATCCAGCCTCTGGATCGTGCCCGGCGGCGGGCACGGGCCCATAGGAGGAGACCGCTGGCCCGACTTCACAAAAACCGCGGCCGCTTTCCTGAGCCGGTGATGCCCCGCAGTTGAGCCCTGGCCGGCTGCCGCCGGGGGCGCGCCGGCCGGCCACGCCCAGATGAGCCAGCCGCCCGCCTGCTCCGTATTACGATGAATCTTCAGCCGCATGAAAAATATCATCGTCGGTACAGCCGGCCACATCGATCATGGCAAGACTGCCCTGGTGAAGGCGCTCACCGGCATCGACGCGGATCGTCTGGAAGAGGAAAAGCGGCGCGGCATCACGATCGATATCGGCTTCGCGCACCTGCAATTGACGCCCACCCTCAGGCTGGGATTCGTGGATGTTCCCGGGCACGAACGATTCATCAAGAACATGCTGGCCGGCGTAGGCGGAATCGACCTGGTGCTGTTCGTGATCGCGGCCGACGAATCCATCAAGCCGCAAACCCGCGAGCATTTCGATATCTGCAGGCTGCTGGGCATTCCGCAGGGGATCGTGGCGCTTACCAAAGCCGATTTGGTGGACCCCGATATCCTGGGGTTGGTCCGCTTGGAAGTCGAGGAGTTCGTGGCCGGATCGTTCCTGGCAGGCGCTCCCATTGTGGCGGTCAGTTCAGCCACGGGTGCCGGAATCGACGACTTGCGCCGCGAGTTGCAGCGGGTGGCATCCGCGGTGGCCGAAAAAAGCGCGGCGGGATATTTCCGTCTGCCGCTGGATCGCGCTTTCACGGTGAAAGGCTTCGGCACGGTGGTAACCGGCACGCTGATTTCGGGCGCCGTGCGCAAAGAGCAGGAAGTCGAGCTATATCCCACCGGACGCCGTCTTCGTGTGCGCGGCGTGCAGGTGTACGGAGCGGCTGCCGAACAGGCGCTCGCGGGACAGCGCACCGCGCTCAATCTGGCCGATATCGATCCGGCGGACCTTGCCCGCGGCATGGTGCTGGCCGCGCCCGGAATTTTCCGTGCCACCACGCAGGTGGATTGCAGGCTCGACCTGCTCACCTCCGCCAAGCCCCTGAAGCATCGCGCCCCCGTTCATTTCCACGCGGGCACCGCGGAGATCGAGGCCCAGGTCCGGCTGCTGGAAGGGCGCACCGCGCTTAAGCCGGGCGAGAGCGCCTGGGCACGTATCGTTTTGCGCGAGCCTGCGCTGCTGCTGCCCGGCGACCGCTTCATCATCCGCATGTTCTCGCCGGTGGTTACCATCGGTGGAGGGGTGGTGCTGGATACGGCAGGCGTCCGCTATCGCAAGGGCGACCGCGTGGCGGAGCGGCTGCGCACGCTGGCTGAAGCACCGGCCGCCGGACGCGTCGCGCTGCTGGTGCGGGAATCGAAATACGGCACCGGCATGGCGGAACTGGTGTCGCGCACCGGTCTGCCGGAACGCGAAATTGAAGCGGCAGGCGCGGCGGCTGCCCTGGTCATGTTGAAGCAGCCCGCGCTGTGGTTCGCGGATCGCGCCTGGTTTCAGTCGGCGCGCGAACGCCTGTTGCGGGCAGTTCGGGAGTTCCACCAGAAGAACCCGTTGCTGCCCGGCATCCCCAAACAGGATCTGCGGAGCCGCGAGTTGCCGGATTCTCCGCCGTTCCTCATCGACGCGCTGCTGGCGCAATCTAAAGAGATCGCGGTGGAAGGCGAAACAGTGCGGCTCGCCAGTCACAAGCTGACGCTGAAAGAAGATGAGGAACACGCCCGCGCTGCCATCGAGCGCGCCTTCGAGCAGGCCGGACTGGCTGTCCCGGCGGTGCCCGATGTGCTGTCCAAATCCGGCGTGGAGACTGCCCGCGCCCGGTCGCTCTTGCAGATTCTCCTCCGTGAGAAACGGCTGGTGCGCGTCAGCGACGAACTGGTCTTCCATCACAGCGCCGTGGAAAAATTACGGGCGCTGCTCGCAGCGCACAAAGGGTCGCGATTGAACGTGGGCACTTTCAAGGATTGGACCGGGGTCTCGCGCAAGTACGCCATCCCGCTGCTCGAATACCTGGACCGCGAACGGGTCACGCGGCGGGATGGCGACGAACGGTTAGTGCTATGACAATTTCACGGCGGAACCTGTTACGCGGTGCCATGGCCGCCTCGTTTATGCCCCGCGCCACGCAGGCGCAGGAACGGCATGCCGTGGCGGGTGAAATGACCGAATGGATCTTTGTTTCGGGAAAGCCGTACCACGATCCGTTCAACGAAATCGAACTGGACGCCATCGTGCGCGACGCGCGGGGCGGGGAACAGCGGGTACCGGCATTTTGGGCCGCCGGCCAGGAGTGGCGCGTGCGCTACGCGGCCGGCGCGCCGGGCCGCTACACCTATGAGACCGTCTGCACGGATACCTCCAATTCGAATTTGCACGGGCAGCAGGGTGTGCTGGAGGTCTCGCCTTACGAAGGCGACAGTCCTCTGCTGCGCCATGGGCCGCCCCGTGTCGCGCCGGACCGCCGTCACCTGGAACATGCCGATGGAACGCCTTTTTTCTGGCTGGGCGACACCTGGTGGATGGGCCTCACCAAGCGCCTGCGCTGGCCCGCCGATTTTGAACGCCTGACGGCGGATCGCACGGCCAAAGGCTTCACCGTTGTACAAATCGTGGCGGGCCTTTATCCCGATATGCCGCAGTTCGATCCGCGCGGCGCCAACGAAGCGGGCTTCCCCTGGGCGCCGGAATTCGCGCGCATCAATCCCGCCTATTTCGACATGGCTGATTTGAGGATCCAGCACCTGGTGGATCGCGGCATTGCGCCCTGCATCGTGGGCGCCTGGGGCTATTATCTGCCGGTTCTGGGCATCGCCAAAATGAAACAGCATTGGCGATATCTGATTGCGCGGTGGGGTGCCCATCCGGCCATCTGGTGCCTGGCCGGGGAAGGAACCATGCCCTATTACCTGTCGGCGGACCAGGCCCGCGACCGCGCTTTCCAGAAGCACGGCTGGACCGAGCTGGCCCGTTATGTCCGCGCCACGGATCCATTCCATCATCCCATCACAATTCATCCGTCCGATAGCGCGCGCAATACCGTGGAAGACGCCGCGGTCCTCGACTTCGATATGCTGCAGACCGGCCACAGCGACCGCGCCAGCATTCCGAATACGGTGAAGCTGGTGACCTCGTCCCGCGCCGCTGCGCCGGCCATGCCTGTAATCGATGGCGAGGTCTGTTACGAAGGCATCCTGGAGCAAAGCCGGCAGGAGGTGCAGCGGTTTATGTTCTGGGCCTGCGTGCTGAGCGGCGCCGCCGGCCACACCTATGGCGCTAACGGAATCTGGCAGGTAAACACGGCCGAGCAGCCTTACGGGCCGTCGCCGCACGGGCGATCGTGGGGCGACACGCCCTGGGACGTCGCGCGCGACTTACCCGGTTCGCGCCAGTTAGGCATATCGAAGGCGCTGCTGATGCGCTACCCGTGGTGGCGCCTGGAGCCGCATCCGGAGTGGGTCGAGCCGCATTGGACGCCCGCCAACTATGTGCAGCCGTACTGCGCGGGCATTCCGCGCGAGCTGCGCATTATTTTCCTTCCGGCGATGTGGGACACGCCCAAAATTGTAGAGCTGGAACCCGGCCTGACGTACCGCGCGTTCTATTTCAACCCGGCTACCGGTAAGGAGCACGCGGCGGGCAGCGCGGTCGCCGGCGCCGGCGGAGTGTGGCAACCGCCGGTTGCACCGATCTTCCAGGACTGGGTGCTGGCGTTGGAGGTGCGGGCGGGATGAACGGTTAGAATGGAGACTGAATGCTCGGCGATAAGCGGTTCTTGCGGACAATAAAGGCGCGGAACATTCTCTCTTTCGGCCCTGATAGTCCCGAACTGGAGTTGCAGTCGTTGAACGTCCTCATCGGCCCGAACGGCGCAGGGAAATCCAATCTCATCGAGGCGATAGCACTTCTACAAGCCGCGCCCGGAAATCTTTTAGAGCCAATCCAGGCGGGCGGCGGAATTAGTGAGTGGCTATGGAAAGGCTCGGGTGAGACGCCTACCGGGGAGATCGATGTCACTGTATCCCACCCTCGTGGGAAGATGCCTCTTCGTCATCGGCTCGAATTCGCGATGGTCGGACAGCGCGCCGAACTCGTGGACGAAGCGATTGAGAACGCACGTCCCAGTTCGCCGGAGCAGGATGTCTACTTTTACTACCGCTACCAACAAGGCCATCCGGTATTAAACGTGAAGACGGAAACACCAGGCGATGGACGCGTGCGCCGGGTACTTCGGCGCGAAGACTTACCGCTTGACCAATCCGTGCTGTCCCAGCGGAAAGACCCCGACCAGTACCCTGAGGTGACGTATCTCGGGAATGAGTACGCCAAGATCAAGCTCTTTCGCGAATTGAACCTTGGTCGTAATACACCACCCCGTAGGCCGCAACCGACCGATCTTCCTTCAGAGTTTCTGCGAGATGATGCCGCTAATATTGCACTGGTCCTCAATGACTTGGAGCATCGGGCCAACCTCCGAAGGAGCCTCGTTGAGAAGTTGAGAGATGCCGACGACTCCATTGAAGATTTTTCAACCAAGGTTCTGGGAGGGACCATCCAGTTGTTCCTCCATTATTCAGGTTTGAAGTCTCCCGTTCCAGCCACCCGTCTTTCCGACGGGACCATTCGCTACTTGTGCCTTCTGGCCGTGCTCTGCCATCCGGCGCCCCCACCGCTGGTTTGCCTCGAAGAGCCGGAACTGGGACTGCATCCGGACTTGCTCCCCGGACTCGCGGACTTGCTGGTCGATGCATCCCATCGTATGCAGTTGATCGTAACTACTCACTCCGATGCGCTGGTCGACGGCCTGACCAAAGTGCCCGAGGCTATCATTATTTGCGAGAAGCGTGAAGGATCAACGGAAATGAGCCGGCGTTCTAAAGATGAATTGACGAAGTGGTTGAACGAATACGGCCTGGGACAGCTTTGGCGTCGCGGCGAAATCGGGGGGAACCGTTGGTGAACGTCAAGGTCTACGTGGAAGGCGGCGGCGATCATAATAAAGCATTGCAAACCGAGTGCCGTCGCGGCTTTTCCGAATTCCTTAAGAAGGCCGGACTCGTAGGCCGGATGCCGCGGATCATTGCGAGTGGCGGCCGCCACCAGACCTACGAGAGCTTTCGGACCGCTCATGAAGGCGCGGCGACCTTCGATCTGCCGATTCTGCTGGTCGACAGCGAAGTGCCCATCAGCGCGGCTACTCCATGGGAACATGTCAGACAGCGCGAGGGCGATGGATGGGAGCGTCCCCATGGAGCCTCAGACGACCAGATTCACTTTATGGTCCAGGCGATGGAGGCTTGGTTTTACGCGGACAAGGACACGCTGCAGGAATATTACGGACAGGGGTTCCGTGGGGCTAGCTTAAGTCAGCGGACAGACATCGAGGCCATTCCGAAATCCGATCTGTTCGCAGGCCTTCAGAAGGCGACGAGGGACTGCGGAAAAGGTGAGTACTCGAAAGGGGACCATTCCTTCAAAATCCTCGAGCATATCAATCCTTCAAAAGTGCGCGCCTCATCGCCATATGCCAAGAGATTCCTGGATGTCCTGGACCGCGTGTGTATCCGTTGACCTGGCACCATGCCGCAGTGCAATGCTCGTGATCTTTAGTACAATCGCCACATGCAGACCCAAAATTACTCCAATCATGTGCGCTATGTGGCCGGGTATCACTACGTCTTGGCGAGCATCCTGTTCTTCACGCTGATCGGGTCGCTGATCAATCTCTATAAATCCTGGGGCGACCACGAGCGGCTATACAGCGCCGCGCTGATTGTGGTGCTCACGGTATGCGGCGGTATGTTTTTCTATTACGCGCGCACGTTCGCGCTGAAGGCGCAGGACCGGGCTATCCGCGCCGAGGAGAACCTGCGTCACTTCGCCCTCACCGGCAAACTGGTCGACGCACGGCTGGACACGCGCCAGGTCGTGGCCTTGCGGTTCGCGCCGGATGACGAATTCGTCGATATCGCCAAACGGGCCGCCGATGGCAACATGACCCCCGACGCCATCAAGCGCGCCATCAAGAACTGGAAAGCGGATAATTATAGGGCGTAGGAGGAGCAGCCGTGGCGCACACTGAATCCACCATGGTCGGGCTGGGAACGCCCGCCGCCGATTTCCGACTGCCGGATGTCATCACCGGTGCGCCGGTCAGCCTGGCGGACTTCGCCGGCAAGAAAGCCCTGCTGGTAATGTTCATCTCGCGCCACTGCCCGTACGTGCAGCACGTCAAGCACGAACTGGCGCGGATCGGGAAGGATTATGCGGCCCAACCGTTGGGCATCGTGGCGATTTCATCGAACTACGTTGCACAATATCCCGACGACGCGCCGGAACGCTTACGCGAGATGGCCGCGGAACTGGCACTGAACTATCCGATCTGCTACGACGAAACGCAAGAAGTAGCCAAGGCTTTCGACGCCGCCTGTACGCCGGATTTCTTCCTTTTCGACGCCGCGCGGAGACTGGTCTATCGCGGGCAGTTGGATGGCAGCCGTCCCAGGAATGACGTTCCTATAACCGGCGCAGACCTGCGTGCGGCTCTGGACGCAGTCCTTACCGGCCAACCGGTAAACTCGCAACAACGCCCCAGCGCAGGCTGCAACATTAAGTGGAAACCGTAGCCGGCCGCCCGATGTTACAGGTCCATGACGGATCTCGCTGCGGCCGTGTCTCCGCGTCTCCCCGTCCCCGCGTCTCATTTTCCCCTTGCCCTTCCCCCCAATTCTTAGGACACTGAAAACTTGGAGGTGGGAGTGGAGAGAAACGCCAGGAAAGGCTCGCTCGTTATTGAGCCGTCCGATCGCTGGACCGCGCAGGATGCCAGCGAGCTGTATGATGTCGCCAGTTGGGGCAAAGGTTATTTTTCGGTGGACGCCAACGGCCACCTGTCCGTGCACCCCGACAAAGATCCCCTGCGCTCCATCGACCTGAAGCAACTCGTGGATACGCTGGTGCTGCGCGGAATCTCGCTGCCCGTGCTTATCCGCTTTGCCGGAATTCTCCAACACCGTCTGGGTGAATTGCACAGCGCTTTTGAAAGCGCCATGGCAGAGCACCACTATCAGGGCACATACTGCTGCGTTTATCCCATCAAAGTCAACCAGCAACGGCAGGTCGTGGAGGAAGTACTGGAGTTCGGGAGGCCTTTCAAGTTCGGTCTGGAAGCCGGCTCCAAGCCTGAACTCATGGCCGTCATGGCCATGGCCGATAATGAGACCCCCATCATCTGCAATGGTTTTAAGGATGACGAATACATCGAGATGGCCATGCTCGCCCAGAAGATGGGGCGGCAGATCATCCCGGTCGTGGAAAAGTATACTGAATTGCATTTGATCCTGCGTTACTCGGAGCGCGTCGGTGTGCGGCCGGTCATCGGGTTGCGCGTCAAGCTGGCCAGCCGCGGTTCCGGACGATGGCGTTCCTCCGGCGGATATCGTTCCAAGTTCGGATTGTCTGTCAGCGAGGCTATGCGCGCGTTGCAGGAGTTGAAAGATGCCGGCATGGCCGATTGCCTCAACCTGCTGCACTTCCATCTCGGCAGCCAGATCACCAACATCCGCCAGATCAAGGCGGCCGTGAACGAAGCGGTGCGCGTATACGTGGATCTGGCCCGCGGCGGAGCAGGCCTGCGCTACCTCGACGTGGGTGGCGGACTGGGCATCGACTACGATGGTTCCCAAACCGACTTCGAATCGAGCGTCAACTATACGCTCCAGGAATACGCCAACGATATCGTCTACCACATCCAGAGCGTCTGCGACGAAGTAGGCGTACCCCACCCGACGATCGTGACCGAGAGCGGGCGCGCCATCGCCGCGTATCACAGCGTGCTGGTCTTCAACGTCCTGGGTGTGTCGGGTATGGGCGAGTCCGATGTTCCGGCGGAGGTGCCGGCCGATGCCGAGCAGCCGCTCATCGATCTGCAGGAGACCAATCGCTCGCTCAGCACCAAGAACCTGCTGGAAAGTTATCACGACGCGCAGCAGGCGCTCGACCAGGCGCTCAATCTGTTCAGCCTCGGTTACCTCTCACTCGATCAGCGTTGCCAGTGCGAAAACCTCTATTGGGCGATTTGCCGGCGCGTGCAGGGCCTGGCGCAGTCGCTCGATTATTTCCCGGAAGAGTTGGAAGGCCTCGACGCCATGCTTTCCGACACCTACTTCTGCAATTTCTCGCTGTTTCAGAGCATGCCGGATAGTTGGGCCATCAAGCAGTTGTTTCCGGTGATGCCGATTCACCGCCTGCAGGAAGAGCCGCTGCGTCCCGCCGTGCTCGGCGATATCACCTGCGACTCCGATGGTAAGGTGGACCAGTTCATCGATCGCCGCGACGTCAAGCGTACGCTGCTGCTCCACCCCTTCAACGGCGGCGAATATTACCTGGGCGCGTTCCTGCTGGGCGCCTACCAGGAAATTCTAGGCGACCTGCACAACCTGTTCGGCGATACCAACACCGTGCACGTGCGGCTGAGCGACAGCGGCGAGATCATTCTGGATTCGGTAATCAAGGGCGATACTGTACGCGAGGTATTGAACTACGTGCAATTCTCCGCCGATGCGCTGATCAGCCGGTTGCGCCGCGACGTGGAAACGGCTCTGCGGGAAGGCCGCCTGGGATACGAAGAATCCGGCCACCTGCTGCGCTTCTATGAAGAAGGACTGCACGGGTACACCTATCTGGAAGATGTGCACGAGCGGTAACGGCCCCAACCGGATTTCAATCACCGCGGTCTGCCAACTATATTCGCCTTGTTTTCAGCGACTTAAAAAAATCTGACACAAAACTCCCTCAGTTCTCGCTTTATGTTGTGGACGAGAGAGGGAGTTCGGTCCCCCGGTTATTCTGCCTGGAAGACCTGAACATCCTACCAAGAGATCCCACCCGCTCCCGAAGAGCGTTACTGCGTCACGTGCCGGATTCCCTCTGTTCTCTGCCACAGGCCGCCGAGCGAGACGGTCCGTAGGCTCCCGGACCGTTCATTCGATGGATTTTACTACTGCCGCGGCCGCCCGGCCGTTGCGCTTTCCAACGAAACTATCGCGTCAAAACTTTTTTAAAGATTTCTTCCCAAAACACTGGACAAACAGGTCCTAAAGAACTATATTAAAACCAATACAGACAGCATCCCTGGCGGCGAGTCCCCTCCCGTCGCCAACCCTCTGAGTGCAAGGCCCCGGATACCCAGCCGGGGCCTTTTTCTTTGTCTTGGTCGACTCCCCTCAAGTTTATCGTCACTTTTTTCCTTTACCACTAGATTTTCAGACCTGATGGTGTTATATTGAGATCAATACAGACAGCATCCCTTGGCGGCGAGTCCCCTCCCGCCGCCAATCCTCTGAGTGCAAGGCCCCGGATACCCAGCCGGGGCCTTTAAATTTTGCGGCTCCCACCTCGTTTGACACCCCTACTTCTCACGTATAGAATTTCTGTACAAGGATGCCTGCTGTTCAGCCGTCTGGCCAGCCTCCGGCGCAATCTCTTCGCGCGCCAGCGTGTCGAACTCGACCTGGACGACGAGTTGCGCGCCTTTGTGGAACACTTGATCGCCGAAAACCGTGCCGCCGGCATGGACCCTGTCGAAGCCCGGCGCGCGGCCTTGATCGAACTGGGCGGTCTCGAGCAGCTGAAAGAAGAGGTCAGGCTAATCAGGAGCGGCCGTATGTTTGAACAATCCCTGCAGGATCTGCGTTACGGTGCGCGCAGCCTGCGCAAGAACCCCGCCTTCACCACGGTTGCGATACTCGCGCTAGCCCTGGGGATCGGCGCCAATACCGCGATTTTCAGCGTGGTGAACGCTGTGCTGTTGCGCCCCCTTCCTTACCCGGACGGCGGCCGCCTCGCCATCATCTGGTCGGCATGGGGACGCGAGACGCGCGGACCTGCCTCCGGCCCGGAAGTTGTGGAGCTCAGGCGTCGCAGCCGCGCCTTCTCCGAAATCGCGGGCGTATGGGTAACCAGCGGAGCGTTTACCGGCAATGCGGAGCCCGAACAAGTACGCCTTGGAATGGTGACGGCGAATTTTCTTCCGCTGCTCGCCGCCAAGCCCCAGTTGGGCCGGTTCTTCGCCCCCGGCGAGGACCGCGGCGGTAATCGTCCGGTCATGATGTTAACCGACGCTCTGTGGCGCCGCCAGTTTGGCGCCGACCCCTCCATCGTCGGCCGCACCGCGCGATTCAATCGCGACAGCTTCACCATCGCCGGCGTCCTGCCCCCCGATTTCAAGCTCTTGTTTCCGGAGGGTTCCAGCGTGCCGCCCGACGTGCAGCTGTTCACCCCGTTTCCCGGCGACTTGGAGCAGCAGAGCCGCAGCCAGGCCTACATCCGCCTGATCGGCAGGCTTCGCCCGGGCGTCACCCTTGCCCAGGCGCAAAGCGAGGCGGACGCCATCGCCGGGCAGCTTCGCAAGGAATTCCAGGATTTCAGTGAACAGGAGCTGCATTTGACTGTGCTGTCATTGCACGGCGACGATGTGCGCACGGTCCATCCGGCGCTGCTCACGCTATTTGTGGCTGTTGGTCTGGTGCTGCTGATTACCTGCGCTAACGTGGCCAACCTGCTGCTCTCCCGCGGGCGCGCCCGTCGCCGCGAGATGGCTCTGCGCGCCGCTATGGGCGCCGCCAAGAGCCGTATCGTGAGGCAACTCCTGACCGAGAGCATTTTGCTCGGTTGCCTGGGGGGCGCGGCCGCCCTGGCCGTTGGCTGGATCGCGCTCAAATGGCTGCTCTCCCTGCAGCCGGAGGGTATTCTGCGACTCATCGCCGTACCTCTCGATGGCCCGGTTTTGGCCTTCACATTATTAGTTTCGATTGCGACCGGCATTGTGTTCGGTCTCGGCCCCGCTTGGGCCGGCGCCCGCGGCGATCTGGTTGAAGCATTGAAAGCCAGCGGCCGGACGGCCACCCCGGGCAGGGATTACTTCCGCCAGTTTCTGATAATCGCAGAAGTGGCCCTCAGCTTCATGCTTCTGGTGGGTACGGGCCTCATGATCCGGACCTTTGCCGGCTTGCTCCATGTGGATCCCGGTTTCCATCCCGAACAGGTCCTGACCTTTCAGCTTGCGCCCCCTTACGGGCGTTACTCCACCCTGGAATCCGTGAACAACTTCCTGCGCCAGTTGCGCGCCAACCTGGCGGTAGTGCCGGGTACGCAATCGGTCAGCGGCGTTTCGCATTTGCCTCTGGATGAAGGCATGCCTAACTGGTACAGCTACTATTGGCCGGAAGGCGCGCCGGCTCGCGAACAGAATACCGTGATGGCCGACCATCGTGCGACTTTTCCGGGATATTTTCGCAGCATTGGCGCCGCATTGCTGGCCGGCCGGGAGTTTCAGGAAACCGACGATGCCGGGCATACCCACGTCGCGATCATTGATGACAAGCTCGCCGCGCAAACCTGGCCGGGGCAAAATCCCATCGGCAAAAAGCTGAGCGTGGAAGATTCTCCCGGCGGAGTCTACGAGTTTGTCCGTGAGCCCGTAGTCGTGGTAGGTGTGGTCCGGCATCTGCAATCGCATTCGCTCACCAGCGCCGAACGCCCGCAGATTTATCTCCCCTTTGCACTAGCCCCGCGGCCTCAGATTTCGCTAGTCGTCAGGACTGCCTTACCCACCGCGGCTTTTGCGATTCATCTGCGCCGTGAACTGAAGCAGCTGGATAAGGACCTGCCGTTTTCGAACCTTCGCCCGGAGCAGGATTACGTCGATAAGGCCCGCGCGCAGACCCGCTTCGTCACCATGCTAGGCGCCGCGCTCGCGGTCATCGCGCTGGTGCTCGCTTCGATCGGTATATACGGTGTAGCGTCCTACGCGGTCGCCCAGCGAACCGGCGAATTCGCCATCCGGATGGCTTTGGGCGCATGTGTGGATGACATTCGCGCGCTCGTGCTCCGGCAAAGCGCCTTCCCCGTGCTGGCGGGGATCGCCGCAGGTCTGCTGATGGCCAGGGCGCTCACACCTCTGCTCTCCGGCCTGCTTTACGGGGTACGGTCCAGCGACCCGCTGGTCTTTGCCTCCATCGCGGCTTTTTTGGCGCTGGTGGGCGTGGCCGCCTGCTATGTTCCGGCGCTGCGCGCGACCAGAGTCAATCCCATGTCCGCCCTGCGCCGCGACTAGGCAAGTTTTTGAGGGCCGTGAGCTAAGAGCCCTCCACAGGCCGGGGACCGGGCTGTTCAGCGCGACCTCGGTGACCAGTCATGGGGAACTGCGGGCGGCGGTGGCGATCTCGCCGGCCGGAATTGGAGGTCGCGTTAGGGTTGCACCACTTAGCGCTGTTCGATCTCAGACGGAACGTGCGAAGTGCGCGACTTGAGCATGGCCATGCGGCTTTCGATGGCGATAATCAGAAGTTTCTTGGAGGGGGTTTCCGGCATACGTTCCACAACCGCCAATCTGTACCGTAAGAAGGCTTCTTCGGTCATATCCTCTTCCACATTCACCTTGTGATCTTGCGGCCTGCTTCGTTACAGCAGCGTTGCGCAAGATGCAGTCCGGCCGGCAAGGTTCAATCGGCGGCCCCGTACTACGAGACACAACCTGATGACGTGCGTCATGTCTGGGGCCGCAGTTGAGAATGATAGAACCAGCGCGGAACAGCTGCAAGCATCAGACGTACTAAGGCGCGTACTGGAGCGACCTTCGCGCGATGAGCGGCTAGACGCTTACTACGGGACAGGGCGACTGGCGAATGATGGAATAGGCTTGGCCGGTCAGGCGGCCTAGGATACCGGCATCAGATCCGCGGCCGATGACCAGCAGGTCGGCGGCGGACTTTTGGGCTTCCTGGCAGATCATTTCCGCGGCTGGGCCCAGGGCCATGATTACTTCGGCGTGGGTTCCGGCTTTGGCTTGCATGGCGGCGATTTCGGTTTCGGCGTTGTCCACCAGGAATTTGCGCCATTCGGGCGAGAAGTGATATCCCTCCGTACGCGGATCCAACTCGGCGACGGCGTGCACGAGGTTAAGTTGCGCGCCAAACTCCGTTGCCAGGTGGGAGGCCCAGGCCAGGGCGGAGGCCCCTGACGGCCCGATATCAACGGCGCACAGGATACTCTTGATGCCGGCGTTGGCAGCGGCCGGGTTTTCGGCGTGGGCCGTGGTCCAGACCGGACAATCTGCATCGTGGAGGACTTTAGCCGTAACGGAGCCGAGCAGGAGGCGGCGGAAGGGTCCATAGCCGTGAGTGGGCATCATGATGAGGTTGGCTTCCTCATGGTGGGCGCAGTCCATGATTTCGTTTGCCGGATCACCTTCGAGCAGTAGGCGGCGCACGCGGCGGTTGCGCAGCTCGTCGCTCAGGAAGCCGGCGATACGGCGTTCGGCGTCGGCCCGGCGCTGGGTCCGCAGGTCCATGAGAATGGGCCCTCCCAGTTCCACCGCTCCGAACTCGTAGTAAGGCGGCAGGACGTGCAGCAGGATAATTTCCGAATCGAATCGTTCCGCCACGGGAACGGCGAAGCGGGCGGCCTGGACGGCGCGCTCGGAGAAATCGACGGGCAGGAGGATTTTGGAGATTGGGAACATGTGCGGCTCCGTTCCAATTAAATGTTAGCGCGCGGCGCACCAGGTGGCTGGTGGCTAGTGGTCTGGTAGAGAAAAGGCTACGTAGCTGCCCCCGGAAGGGGCTCCCGATTTGCCTCCTCCGCAGGCTATGACGATGTACTGGCGTCCAGCGACTTCGTAGACGGCGGGGGTGGCGTTGCCGGCGGCGGGCAGGTCGGTCTCGAAGAGGAGCTTGCCGTTGGATTTGTCGAAGACGTGGAATTTGTGGTCGCGATCGGTGGCGCCGATAAAGAGGAGGCCCCCGGCGGTGACCACCGGGCCGCCATAGTTTTCGCTGCCGGTGTTGCGGACGCCCTTCGCGGCCAGTTCGGGATATTCGCCGAAGGGGATTCTCCAGGCGATTTCGCCCTTGTTCAGGTCGATGGCGTTGAGGGTGCCCCAGGGCGGCTCGACGGCGGGATAGCCATCCGGGTCGAGGAATTTGTTGTAACCGTCGTGCGTGTATTTTTGGTCGATGGGCCAGGGGCTGGGCTCGGCCTTAGCGACGGACACAACTTCGCCCGTGGCCACGTAGGCGATGATGGCCGTCACCTGGTCCGGGGGCAATTGCGGGAAGGCGGGCATGCGGCCGCTGCCATCATGGATCATGGCGGCGATCTGGTCGCGGGTGCGGCGCTGGGCGATGCCGGCCAGGGCGGGGAACTCGGGTGGAGTGCCGCGCATATCCTGGCGGTGGCATCCGGCGCAGCGGGCGTTGTAGAGGCTGCGGCCGGTGGTCTTGCCGGCGGGGGGCGCGGTGACCAGGCGCAGGATCCAGGGCATCTCGTTGGCGTTGACGTAGAGCCAGCCGGAGGCGGGGTCGAAGGCGGCGCCGCCCCATTCGCCGCCGCCGTCGAAGCCGGGAAAGATCACCGTGCCTTCGAGGCTGGGCGGGACGAACTGGCCGGCGCTGCGGACTTTGCGCAGGCGTTCCAGAACGGCGGCGTGGGCCTCAGGCGTGCGCTGGGTGACCATGTCCTCAGTGAAAGCCTGGCGCGCGAAGGGCGGCGGCTTTACGGGCAGACCCTGGCGCTCGGCGGCGAGCTCGCCATCAACTGAAGAAGCGGGTACGGCGCGCTCTTCGATGGGGAAGAGCGGCTTGCCGGTTTCGCGATCGAACAAAAAGACGTGGCCGGATTTGGTGATCTGGGCGACCGCATCCACTTTGCGGCCGTCGCGCGAGACGGTGACCAGGTTGGGCGGCGCGGGGAAGTCGCGGTCCCAAAGATCGTGGCGGACCGCTTGAAAATGCCAGACGCGCTCGCCGGTGGCGGCATTGAGGGCCAGCAGGGTGTTGGCGAACAGATCGTCGCCATGGCGGTTTCCGCCGTAGAAATCGAAGGCGGCGGAGCCGGTGGGGACGAAGACCAGACCGCGTTGGACGTCGAGGCTCATGCCGCTCCAGTTGTTGGCTGCGCCGATGTATTGCCAGGCGTCTTTGGGCCAGGTATCGTAACCGAACTCGCCGGGGTGCGGGATGGTGTGAAAGGTCCAGCGGATTTTGCCTGTACGGACATCGTAGGCGCGGATATCGCCGGGGGAGGCGGGCAAAGTCTCGCTGACGATGCTGCCCATGATGAGGAGGTCATGGTAGACGATGCCGGGAGTGGTGGCGGAGATGGACATGTCCTCGGGCGGGCGGCCGAGACCGGCACGCAGATCGACGCGGCCTGCATCGCCGAAGGTTTTGACGGGGGCGCCAGTGCGGGCGTCAACCGCATAGAGCCAGTGGCCGGCGGGGAGGAAGATACGCTGGTCCGCGCCTTCGCCCCAATAGGTGACGCCGCGATTGCGGGCTTTGCCGAAGGAGTTATCGTTCTGCCGGGGATCGAACGACCAGCGCAGCTTGCCTGTGGCGGCGTCGAGGGCGATCAGCCGCAACTTGGGACTAGTGGTGTAGAGGACGCCGTTCACGATGATGGGGTTCGCTTCCATCTCCGACTCGGGGAACGCGTCGCCGGTATCGTAGGTCCAGGCGACGGCGAGGCGGGCGACATTCGCACGATTGATCTGGTCGAGCGCGGAGTAACGGATGCTCTCGGGACCGCCGCCGTACACGGTCCACTCGCGATAGGGGCCGGCGGCGGCCAAAAGCTCCGCCGCCAAGATGGACAAGATGGAAACGAAGATAAGGCGCACGATATTACTGTATACGGATATGGCGCTGCTGCGAATCGTCGGGCACCTCGACGGTAGGTCCACCGGATGCGGGGCGGATCACGAATATGAATTTGCGCGCGCCAGGCTGATAGCTGCCGGCGGGGGCGCTCATGTCCAGGGAGCCGCCCGTATCGGATGACTGGTAGGTGACTTCGGTTCTCCGGCTCACACCGTTCTGGTATGCGGGGCTTACACCATCATCTTCGTAGAGCGCGGTCTGGGCTTTGCCGTGAGCCATCGGGATAGATGGCGAAGGTGATCGGGTCGGTGGGTTTTTCGCCCACATAGTTCATGGACGGTCCGGTGGGGATGATGGCTCCGCCGCGGACGTAGAGCGGCACGGTCTGCAGCGGGGCATTGGCGTGGATCATCTGGCCGCCGGTGATTTGCCGGCCGGTCCAGTAGTCATACCAGGTGCCGGCCGGAAGATAGACCAGGCGGCCGGTAGCGCCGGGCGTCAGGACGGGGGCTTCCAGGAGATCGGCGCCGATCATGAATTCGTCGTCGATGGAGAGCGTGTTGGCATCGTCCTGATAATTGAGCAGCAGCGGCCGGAACATGGGCACGCCAGTGCGGTGGGCATCTTCGAGCGCGGTGTAGAGAAACGGGAGAAGGCTATAGCGGAGCTTCAGATACTTGCGGATGATGTCTTCGTAGTAAGTGCCGAAGCGCCAGGGCTCGTGGTCGTAACTATCGCGCTGGGCATGGTTGCGGCAGAAAGGGGTAAGGAACGCGATCTCGTACCAGCGGGTGAGCAACTCGGGGTTGGTGCGGCCGATGAAGCCACCGGCATCCGCGCCGATGAAGGGCTCGCCGGAGAGGCCCAGCGTTTCGAACATGGGAATGCTGAGCGCCATGGCGTCCCAGGTGGCGGTGTTATCGCCGGTCCACATGGTGGAATAGCGTTGAATACCCGCGTATCCGGCGCGAGTGATGATGTAGGGCCGGTCGTTGGGGCGGAGGCGGACGAGCCCCTGGTAAGTGGCGCGGGCCTCGACTAACGCGAACAGATTCCGGTTTTCGGCATAAGGAGAGTGAGTATCGCCATCATACGTGACGACGTCCATCTGGGTTTTGCCGGTCTGATCGAGAAAGTCGGAGGGCTCGTTCATGTCGTTCCAGATACCGGCTACACCGTGATCGAGATAGGCGCGGTGTAAGTCGCCCCACCATTTGGCCGCGGCATCCAGCGTGTAGTCGGTATAGACGGCTTTACCGGGCCATACCGCGCCGATCCACACCTTTCCATCTTGCCGCTTCAAGAAGTAATTGTTGGCCATGCCCTGGTTGTAGACGTAGTAACTCTTATCCTGGGCGGCTAATTCGGGGTTGGTGGCGGCATCGTTAGCGCCTGCCGCGGGTGGCTCGTATTTAACGCCGGGATCAACGATGACGACCACTTTGACGCCCTGTTTACGCAGGTTGGCGGTGAAGGCCGAGGGATCGGGATAACCGTGTTGATCCCAGGTAAAGACGCGGTACTGGCTCATGAAATCGATATCCAGATGGAGGACATCGAGGGGCAGATCTTCGCTGCGGTAGCGGCTCACCACCTCTTCCGCTACGGTATCAGGGTAGTAACTCCAGCGGCTCTGCTGATTGCCGAGCGCCCACTTAGGCGGCATGGGCAGGTGGCCGGTAAGATCCGCGTAACGGGCGACTATCTTCTTCATGGATGGCCCCGCGAAGAAGTAGTAATTCATGTCGCCACCTTCGGCGGTGAAGGCGACGTATTCGGGCGAGTTAGCGGCGAAGTCAAAATGAGAGCGGTAACTGTTATCGAAGAAGATACCGTAGGCGGCGCCGGGGAGCCAGCCAATGTAGAAAGGAACGTCCTGGTAGATAGGATCGGTGCCTTCGCGATAGGCGGGAGTATCGGAGTTCCACATGGTGAATTCCGCGCGGCGTTTATCGAGGCGGGCGGCCTTTTCGCCCAAGCCATAGAAGTGCTCGTCGAGGCCGAGTTTCTTGGCGGCGGCTACCGCGCCGGCGGGATTACGCATCATGGGGAGGGCGTCGGCATTGATCACGCGATGGGTGGCGGCGTCGCGAAAGGTGACCAGCAGGGGCGAACGTTGGATGGAGACTTCCAGTTCGGCCGTGGAGATGAGGAGGGCGGCGGAATCTTCGTGGACGGCGAATTTGGGAGTGTCCCAGGCGGTTTTTTCGATGGCCCAGGAATGATCGCGATCGGGCAACGGCTTGCCGAAGGAGGCTCTGACGCGGACCAGGTCGGGCGCAAGGATATAGAAGCGGACTTGCGACTGGTCGGTGCAAGTTACCGTGACGCCATCGGGCGCGGAGGTGTAACTTGCGAGGGGCGCGATAGGAGAATAGCCGGTGAGCTCAATGGCTCCCGCGGCCCCGGAAAGCCATAACAGGCAAAGCGTAGCGGACGCGAGCTGATGCATAGCATTATCCGATGGTCATTGTAGTACGTGGCGCCGGATGGGACACTGAGAGGTTCGCATGCAGAAGTCCGGAACCCACGCGGCTTTTCAACATCCCAATTTCCGTTATTACCTGGCCGTGCGCGTGGCCACCACCACCGCTTCGGAGATGCAGGCGGTAGCGGTGGCGTGGCAGGTGTACGGGCTGACGCACAGGCCGCTGGACCTGGGACTGGTCGGGCTGGCGCAGTTCCTGCCGGGCGTGCTGTTGTTCCTGGTGACCGGGCAGACGGCGGACCGGTTCGCGCGGCAACGCATTCTGCAAGTGTGCTGCGCGGGATTTGCGCTGTGCTCCGGGCTGCTGCTGGCGTTGACGCTGCGGGGCTTCACAGCGATATGGCCTATCTACGGCGTACTGCTGTTGAACGGGACAGTGCGCGCGTTCAATGGTCCGGCGGGGCAGGCGTTTCTGCCGCTGCTGGTGTCGGCGGAGGATTTTCCGAACGCGGTGGCTTGGAACTCTTCGATCTTCCAGGCGGCCACGATTTTGGGGCCGATCGTGGGCGGGCTGCTTTACGGGTTCACGGCCAGCCCGGCACTGGTCTACACGTGTGCGGGTGTGGAGTATGTGGGCGCGCTGCTGTTGTTGGGTGGGATTAGGGTGGTTACCACGCAAGAGAAGCGGCCAGCGGTGTTGGGGGTAATGGCTCTCGAAGGACTGCGATACATCCGGCGGAACCGGCTGATCCTGGGAGCGATTTCGCTCGACCTGTTTGCGGTGCTGCTGGGCGGTGCGGTGGCGCTGCTGCCGGTGTATGCGCGCGAGATTCTGCATGCGGGCGCGTCGGGGCTGGGCATCCTGCGCAGCGCACCGGGGGTGGGAGCCGTGGTGATGGCGACGGCGGTGGCGCACTGGCCTTTGCGGCGGCATGCGGGGGCCATCATGTTATGGTGCGTGGCCGGATTCGGCATCTTCACCGTGATTTTCGGAGTTTCGCGCAACCTGGCGCTGTCGCTGGCGGCGCTGGCGATGATCGGGGCGTGCGATATGGTGAGCGTGATCGTGCGGCATACGTTGATCCAACTGTCCACGCCGGACGAAATGCGCGGGCGGGTGAGCGCGGTGAACGTGCTGTTTATCGGAGCTTCGAACGAGGTCGGGCAGTTCGAATCGGGCATCACGGCGCAATGGTTCGGGACGGTTCCGGCGGTGGTGCTGGGAGGATTGGGAACGATCGCGATCGTGGCGCTGTGGGCCTGGCGATTTCCGGCGCTGCGGCAGGTTAACGAGCTGGTTCAGCGGCCGGCCGCGCCAAAGGCTCGCTGAGGCCCGACCAGACAGGCTGCCGCGCCGCCAGGATGCCGGCGATCAGCTCGGGGATTTCGTACACCGCGGAATTCCGTTGCGCAGCGGCGTTGGCGCGATACCGCGCAAAGCGATCGGGCGAGAGCAAAGCGGTCACGGCGCGGCTGAGCTGCGCCGGATGGCTGACGACCATGCCGACCTGGCGTTCGAGGATCCAATCGGCGTTGTAACGCTCCTGGGCGAGCGTCCACGGGTTGCGCTCGACAATTACGGGCAGGCCGAGGGCCAGCGCCTCGCTGATGCTGCCGGGTCCGGGCTTGCCGATGAAGAAATCGGCCAGGCGCATGAACGACGGAACCTCGGTGGTGAAGCCTTCAATGTGTACGGGGACGCGATGGCGCATGGCGCGCAGCTTGCGCATAGCTTCCTGGTGACGCCCGCAGAGGACGATCATCTGGACCGGGGTCCGGCAACGGTTGATGGCTTTGGCCGCTTTGACAGCGTCGAGCGAACCCTGCCCGCCGAAGGAGATCAGCGCGGTGGGCAGATCCGGGCGGAGGCCCAGGCTCGTGCGTCCGGCGGCGCGGTCGATTTCAGCGGGCGCATAAAACTTCGGGTTGAGGATCATGCCGGAGGCGCGCAGTATGCGGCTATCCGGATAACCAAGCGCGCGCGCCTGTTCCACGGCGCGGCTAGAGCCGCAGATGACGTACTGATCCTGACGCTCGATCCAGAAATTGGGCGGATAGTCCGCAATGTCGGTCAGGATGGTAGCCAGCGGGGCTTGCGGACTTACCTGAGCCAGGGCCTGCTTGAGGGCGCGGTTGTAATGCGGGATCAGCGACACGACCATGTCGGGCGGGTCGGCGCGCCAGTAATCGGACAGGGCGCCCACCTCGGCGTCGTGGAAGACGCGGATGGCGAGATGCATGGGAGGGATCATCTGCGCAGTGCCCAGGGTCCAGCCCTTGCGCAGCATGATGTTGTAGACCTCCTGCATGGGGATGCCAGTCAATTTGCGGACCACGTCCACCGGGTTGAGCATGTCCTGGATGTTGCGCAGGCGGATATCCCAGGGACGCTGCTGCTCGCGGATGACAGACTCAAGAGCGGTGGCCGCGGCGCGATGACCTCCACCGGAATCGATGTAGATGAGGTCGATTTTAGGCCGGATCACGGCGAATTCTCAGTTGGTCTGGCCGGAGCGCACCGCGCCGAGACTGGTCTTTTCGATCGGCGTAGAGGGCACGGAACCCGCCAGCGTGCCACCTTGGCCGCAATCCTGTATGGAAGCGCTAACGGGTCCTTTGTGCGATGCCACCAACGACGGGCTGAGCGCCGCCAGAACGGGGCGGCCGATCCAGCACTGGGGCGGCTCGAGATGGAAAACCCAGGCGACGGTGAGCGCGGTATCGAAAATATTCACGGGCGAAGTGATCTGACCGGGCTGCACGCCGGGGCCGGCGAAGATCCAGGGGATCTGCAATTCCGCCAGCGAGTTCTTGCCGTGGCCGTGATTGGTGCCGCCATGATCGGAGGTCACCAGGACAAACGTGGTGGCCCGCGCTTGCAGGCTGTCGATCATGTCCAGGATCTGGCCGACGTAGCCATCGGCTGCCTCCACGGCCTCGTAATAATGCTTGTTGTACCAACCGTGCTCGTGACCCGTGTGATCAACGTTGTCGAGATGCACGAACATGAGGTCGGGGCGGTTGGCGGTCCAGTAGTTGATTGCCTCGCGAGTGGTATTGGCCGCGCCGGCAACGTGGCGCATCACATCGGGAGCATGTTTCTCGAGCAAGTCGGAGAACGCGTCCCAATCATGAAACACGGCGATCTTGCTGGCTGGACGTTCGGCGCGCATGACACCGAAGATAGTAGGGAACTTACCATCTTCCGTGCGGCAGACGGGCTGAAACTGGACCTTATGGCGGATGTAACCGTTGGAGGTGATGCCGTGCTGTTCGGGCGCCGCGCCATTGATGGCGGAGGCCCAGTTAGGACTGCTGAGGGTGGGCATGACACCACGCGCTTCGAGCGTCCATGCGGCACGGGTCATCAATTCGTGTAATCGAGGGGTATGCGCCTTATTGACGCCGTCAACGCTTAGGCCATCCACGCCAATGATAATAAAGCGTGGATTGGCAGTTTGCCCGAAAAGGGCGGAACAAAGGGTAAGTGCCGGAACAACCGACAGCAAGGTTGTCTTAATCCCCATACTATAGTTGTAGACCAATATTACTGCGAACGCGTTACGAAGTGGTGAAAGTTTATTCTTATGGTGCCAAATTACCCAGGGTTAACTCGAAACCTAAACTATGCCAAGGTATTGATTGAACCGGAACGCCCAGCCTCATAAGCCGCGATCGCCGCTTCGTTCTTTAGAATATAACCTAGTTCATCGACACCTTCCAACAGGCAATGCCGGGAAAATGGATCGATGGGGAAGGTGACCTGGCGGCCATCGGGCATAGACAAGGTTTGGGAGGCGAGATCCACGGTAACTTCGGCATCCGGATCGCGGTCCACAAGGGCGAACAGCGCGGCGTGGGCATCCGCGGGCACGACGATGGGGAGTAACGCGTTCTTCAGGGAATTCTGCTTGAAAATGTCGGCGAAGGAAGTGCTGATTACGGCGCGGAAGCCGAATTGGGTCAGTGCCCAGGGAGCATGCTCGCGGGAACTGCCGCAACCGAAGTTATCGCCGGCCAGCAGGATTTGAGCGCCGCGTGCGCGCGGCTGGTTGAGGATGAAATCGGGCTTGGGATTGCCTTGGGCGTCGTAGCGCCAGTCGTTGAAGAGCTGCTTATCGAGGCCTTGCTTGGAGATGGTCTTCAGGAAACGGGCGGGAATGATCTGGTCCGTATCCACGTTGTTGATGGGGAGCGGTACAAGGCGGCTGCGGAAGTTCATAAGAAGTGTCCTCACGTCGGTGACCACGCCGGTTAGCGCCGCGGCCGCGGCGGTCAGCGGGCTGGCGAGGAAAGTGCGCCCGCCCTTGCCCTGCCGGCCTTCAAAATTGCGGTTGCTGGTGGAGACGCTGTATTCGCCGGGCTGGAGCTGATCGCCGTTCATGGCGATGCACATGGAGCAGCCGGGCTCGCGCCAGTCGCATCCGGCCGCGCGGAAGATTTCGGGCAAGCCTTCGGCTTCGGCCTGGCGCTTCACCTGCTGCGATCCGGGCACCACCATCACGCGGACGGATGGGTTCACTTTCCGGCCTTTGAGAAGCGAGGCGGCCGAGCGGAGGTCGGAGATGCGAGAATTCGTACAACTTCCGATGAAGACCACGTTGACGGGATGGCCGAGCAGGAGCTTGCCGCCTTCAAGATCCATGTAGCGCAGGGCTTTGGCGATGGAATCGCGCTGCAGGGGATCGGAGACCTGGGAAGGCTCGGGAAGCGCCGAAGTGATGGGCATGCCCATGCCGGGATTGGTGCCGTAGGTGATCATGGGCTCGAGCTGCGCGGCATCGATGGAGATGGAGCGGTCGTAGGTAGCGCCTTCGTCGGTGGGCAACTGGCGCCAGCGGGCGAGGGCGGCATCCCAGTCGGCGCCTTTGGGGGCGAAGGGACGGCCCGCCAGATATTCGAAAGTGACATCGTCGGGCGCCACCATGCCGGCGCGCGCGCCGCCTTCGATGGACATGTTGCAGACGGTCATGCGCTGCTCCATGGTGAGGGCGCTGATGGCGGAGCCGCGATATTCGAAGATGGACGCGGTGCCGCCGCCGATCCCGATTTGGGAGATCAGGGCCAGGATGATGTCTTTGGCGGTGACGCCGGGGCGCAGCACGCCATCGACCTGCACCTGAAAGGTTTTCGATTGGCGCTGCAGCAGGCACTGGGTGGCGAGCACATGCTCCACTTCGCTGGTGCCGATGCCGAAGGCCAGCGCGCCGAATGCACCGTGCGTGGCGGTGTGGCTGTCGCCGCAGACCACGGTCATGCCGGGCTGGGTGAGACCGAGCTCGGGTCCGATGACGTGGACAATGCCCTGGCGGTCGCTACGGCGGCCGTAGCAGCGGATCCCGAAATCGCGGCAATTGGTTTCCAACTGCGCTACCTGGCGGGCGGCGATTTCGTCCACGATAGGCAACGACGGATCGGTCGTGGGCGTCGAGTGGTCGGTGGTGGCGACCGTGAGGTCGGGGCGGCGAACTTTCAGGCCACGCTCGCGCAGGCCCTGGAAGGCTTGCGGCGAAGTGACCTCGTGGACCAAATGGAGGTCGATATAAAGCAAAGTGGGCGCGCCGGGCTGTTGGTGGACAGCATGGGAGTCCCAGAGTTTTTCGATGATGGTGCGCGGCATAGATTAACGGGAGGGTGATGGGTCGTAGGTGATGGGTTGTGGGTTGAACCTACCACCCGACACCCACAACCCAACACCTATTTTAATCCAGACAGGCCCGGCGAGCGGGTAAGCTTCCGGGCCTATCCGATAGCGGCGCAGACGGCTTGGCCAACCTGTTCGGTGGTGGCCGGTGCGCCCGTTGGTTTGAGGTCCGCCGTTACTTGGCCGCTATTGAGTACGGCTTCAATGGCGGCGTTCACGCGGGCGGCTTCATCCTTCAAACCGAAACTGTATTCCAACATGGCCGCTACGGAGCCGATAGCTCCCAGCGGGTTGGCCTTGTTCTGGCCGGCGATATCGGGGGCGGAGCCATGTACCGGCTCGTACAATCCGACCCATGCGCCGGACGGCTTACGGCCGCCGAGCGAGGCCGAGGGCAGCATGCCGATGGACCCTGCCAGCACGGCGCCCTCGTCGCTCAAGATATCCCCAAACATGTTCTCGGTCAGTACGACGTCGAACCGGCGCGGGTTGAGGATCAACTGCATCGCGCAGTTATCGACCAGCAGATGATCCAGCGCTACATCGGGATATTCGGCGGCAACATCGGTGACCACGCGCCGCCATAACTGGGAATTTTCGAGTACGTTCGACTTGTCCACCGAGGTCACTTTTTGGCGCCGGCCCTGCGCCAGGCGGAAAGCCATGTGCGAGACGCGCTCGATTTCAGCGCGCGTGTAAGTCATCGTATTGACGGCGCGGGTGTCCGCGCCGCTGCCGGAAATGCCGCGCGGCGTACCGTAGTAGATGCCGCCGGTAAGTTCGCGCACGATGATCATGTCGGTGCCTTCGACCAGCGCGTTTTTGAGCGGCGACGAATCCAGCAGCGCCGCGAACGTGCGCACCGGCCTCAGGTTGGCAAAAACTCCCAGCGCCTGGCGAATGCCCAATAGCCCTTTTTCAGGCCGCTTTTCGGGCGGGCATTGATCGAATTCTGGCAGCCCGACCGCGCCCAGCAGGGTGGCGTCCGCATCCGCGGCCAGGCGGGCGGTTTCGTCGGGAAAGGGGCTGCCGGTCCGGTGGATGGCGATGCCGCCCAGCAGGCCTTCAGCGATATGGAGCGAATGCTTCCACTTATCCGCCACGTGACGCAACACGCGCACGGCCTCGCGGGTTACTTCGGGGCCGATCCCGTCGCCGGGCAGAACCAGGACGTTGAGGTTCGTCGTCAATCCGCAGCCACTTTCATCACGCGCTGGCCGGCATGGATCAGGGAGATGATCTCTTCGTCGAGCAAGCCTTTCTTGTTGTCGGCCATGGCGGTGAAGCGGTGATAGAGCGAATCAAGCTCTTCCTTGCTGAGGTCGTAGCCTAAATCTTCCGTGCGTTTTTTCAACGCGTGACGGCCGCTGTGTTTGCCCAGCACCAGGCGGCTTTCGGGCACGCCCACGGAGCGCGGGTCCATGATTTCGTAGGTGGTTTTCTCTTTCAAGTAGCCATCCTGATGGATGCCGGCTTCGTGCGCGAAGGCGTTGCGACCCACGATGGCCTTGTTGGGCTGGGGGCCGAAGGTGATCATGGAGGTGAGCATTTGGCTGGCGGAATACAGGTGCTCGGTGCGAATGCCGGTGTCGTAAGGCAGGCGATCCTGGCGGGTCTTGAAGAGCATCACCACTTCTTCCAGCGAACAATTGCCGGCACGCTCGCCGATGCCGTTGATGGTGCACTCGATCTGGCGGGCGCCGGCTTCCACGGCGGCGATGGAGTTGGCGGTGGCCAAGCCGAGATCGTCGTGACAGTGTACGCTGACCACCGCGCAATCGCCCAGGGCGCGCACGATGCGGCCGATCAGGGCGGCGTATTCGAAAGGAACCGAGTAGCCCACGGTATCCGGAATGTTGACCGTGCGGGCGCCGGCTGCCACCACCGCGCGGGAGATTAGTTCCAGGAAATCGGGGTCGGTGCGGGCGCCATCTTCGGCGGAGAATTCCACGTCGTCCACATACTGGCGGGCCAACTCCACGGCGGCCACGGCCTCTTCCAGGACCTGCTGCTGCGATTTTTTCAGCTTGTGCTTGAGATGGATCTCGCTGGTGGCGATGAAGGTGTGGATGCGCGGGCGCCGCGCGTGCTTGAGCGATTGGGCGGCGCGCTCCACGTCGAGCGTGCAGGCGCGGCCGAGCGCGGCCACCTGGGCCCAGGGGAATTCGCGGCTGATGGCATCGACGGCTTCAAAATCGCCCTGGGAGGCGATGGGGAAGCCCGCTTCCAGGATGTCCACGCCGAGTTCCACCAGCTTGCGCGCCATCCGCAACTTTTCCGGCACGGTCATGCTGCAGCCCGGCGATTGTTCGCCATCCCGCAGCGTGGTATCGAAGATGTAGACTCGATCGCTCATAAAAATGCCGTATGGGAGCATTATGGGCTTCCTTGTAGGATTTAGCAAATTTATAATATTAGCGGTCCATATAACTAATTGTTATAATGGCTAAATGGAATTGTACGCTTTACAGGTATTTCTGACGGTGGCCACGGAGAAAAGCTTTTCGCGGGCGGCCGACCGGCTGTTGCGCACGCAGCCGGCGGTTTCGCTGTCGCTACAGCGCCTGGAAGCGGAGCTGGGGGAGAAGCTGATCGACCGGTCGGCGAAGGACTTGGTGCTGACCGATGCCGGGCGGACGGTGCTGGACTATGCGCGGCGGTTCGATAATTTGCGGCTGGAGATGGAAAACTCGCTGGCGGAGCTGCGCGACAATTCGGCGGGGACGCTGACGGTGGGGGCGAACGAATCGAGCGCGCTATACCTGCTGCGGCACATCAAGACTTTCCGGCGGCTGCATCCGAAGATTAATGTACGGGTACGCCGCAGCCTGTCGAGCAAGATTCCCAACGAACTGCTGGACGGCAACCTGGAACTGGGTGTGATCAGCTACGATCCGCCGGACGAGCGGCTGACCTCGACGGTGATTTACACGGATGCGCTGGCGTTCGTGGTGTCGCCGAAGCATCCACTGGCGCGGCGGGCAGCGGTATCGATTTCGGACCTGGCGGCGGAAACGTTTATCGCGCACAATGTGCTTTCGCCGTACCGCGACGTAGTGCTGCGCGAATTCCAGCAGCGGCGGGTGCCGCTGAATATGCCCGTGGAAATGCCCACTATCGAGACGATCCGGAAGATGGTGCAGAATAACGAGGGGGTCGCGTTTTTGCCGCGTATGTGCGTGGAGCAGGAGATCGAGCAGCGGCTGTTGTGCGAGGTGAAAGTGAAAGAAATGCACGTGGAGCGCAAGATCCGGCTGGTGTATCCTACGCGGCGGGCGCTGAGCCACGCGGCGCGTGCGTTTCTGGAGGTGGTGCGCGGCGATCCCAAGGCCGCCCGCGGACCGGCCGCGCGCAGTTATTCTCCGGCGGAGCCTGCCAGAAGTGTGTAGGGATCGATGGGCGTGCCTTGCCACCAGTGCTTTTCGGGTCCCAAGCGGAAGATGGCGAAGTGCAGGTGCGGGGCGGCGGGGGATGCATTGCCGGTGCTCCCGACAAAGCCTAGGACGTCGCCCTGGTGCAGCAGTTGCCCCTCTTTCAGGCCCGGCGCGTAACCATCGAGGTGGGCGTAGTAGTAACAATAGGCGCCGCTGCCGTCGAATTGATAGACGGTCAGGCCGCCGGGTTTGCTGGTAAAGAGTTTTTCGACGCGGCCCTGGTCGGCGGCCAGGACGGGTGTGCCGCGCGGCGCCATGATATCGAGAGCTTCGTGAATATGGCCGGTCCGGCCCTGGTTGAAGGTGTCCATCAGGCTTCCCGGCTTGACCCCCAGCACTGGGATGATGAGCCGGCGTTCGACCAGGGGCTCGTCCGGCAGGTTCTTGCGGGCGACGAGGGGAAGCGGTTCGCGGGGCGGCGGCTTGAGGGCGGCGGCACGGGCGGCGCGCATGCCGGGCATCAATCCGCTTTCATGTTGGAGCAGCGCCAGACAGACTACACCGGAGAAGAAACCCGCGGCGAAGACTAGGACCGCCCTGGACCGCATAACTACTGCTGTAACGTGACGGGCGTTCCCGGTTTGACCATGTCAGATAGCTGCAACGCATCCCAGTTAGTCAGCCTGATGCAGCCGTGCGATTCGGCATGGCCGATCTTGCCGGGAGCCGGCGTTCCGTGGATGCCGTAATGTTCTTTGGTGAGGCCGATCCAGACGACCCCGACGGGATTCCGCGGCCCGGGCTTGATCTCCGCCTTCTGATCGGACGGATTGGCGTTCCAAAACAAATCCGGGTCGTAGTGAAATACCGGGTTGTGCAGTATGTGCGCGACCTTCCAGTCGCCAATGGGAAGGGGATCGTGCTCACTGCCGATGGTGGCCACATCGTAGACGAGGATTTTGCCATCCGCGCCATAGGCGGATACGGAGCTATCGGATTTGGAGACCACGACGGAAGCTGCCTCACCGGGGGGTGGAGCGGATACGTTTGGCGCCTGGATCTGTTCGCCGGCCTGGTCGAAGGTGCAACCCGGATTAAGTGCCTTGAGCAAGCCTTGGCTGGAGTGGAACTTCTCGGCCAGTTGGTCGAGCACCGATGCGTATCCGAGAGACGGCAGCGCGGCCTGTTCCGTCATGCCGGCTGGAACTTCGACAAAGGGTCCAGCCAGATCTTCCGGGGCAATGGTGTAGGCGGTCAAGACCGGGGATTGATCGGCATTCAGTATAGCCCACGTTTCGGGCCCTATTTTGCCATCCGGCGGAAGATCATGGGCGCGATTGAACGCACTTACGGTCTTCTCCAGGTTACTGCCGAAACTGCCATCGATCTCACCGCAGGAAAAATGCGCACGGTCCAGCAGAATCTGGGCGCGCACTACGGCCGATTCGTCTTTCGCGTTCGAACCGATAGTAGGCGACCGGCTGGCATCGTTGATTTGAGCCGGATCGAAAGCCAGCGCCCGGGCCATGGCGCGGCCGGCTTTTCTCACCTGCGCGCCGGCCGGTAAGACTGCAATGAATGCAAGTAGGAACCAGCTTACCGGCCGGGCAGGGGTATGATTCACTTCAGATCCTCTCCTCGACATTGAGGATGGCCGCACTGGCACGCCAGTTCGGTGATACTTTTAGCGTCCGCACAGGATGTGCTGCAGTAGGACTGACCCGCCGGTGCGGTACAGCTACAGGCGGGATGCGAGCATTTTTGAGGCGAATCCATGGAAAACTCCTTAAGTTACCTTGCGTTCAAGCCATGCGGCTGCCGCGTACGAAGTGCAGTACGAGGGAAATAAGCGCGATGACCAACAACAGGTGAATGAGTCCGCCCGCCACGTGGAACGCGAGGAACCCCATTACCCATAAAACCAACAGGACCACAAACAAGATCAGAAACACTACGGCCTCCTTTTAATTAACTCGCGCAAAACGGGAACACGGCCGCGCCGCCACTATCGCGCGAGTTCCAATCCTTCATGGCGGCGCGGGCACCGTCCCTTTGCGCTTTTAAGGAACTCGTGCAAAACGGCGCGGCACGCGTCCCGTTGCGCTGCAAATCAACAGTTCGGCACGAACCGGTTTAGTGGAAAGCGCCAATCATCCAGGCGATGAGCAGGATCAACAGGATGGTGCCGAGTCCGATACCGGCACCGCCGCCGTAGCCCCAGCGTCCATAGCCGTAGTATCCTCCGCCGCCTCCTATGATTAAGACCAGAAGAATAATGAGTACTAACATCATCGTCTCTCTCCTTTTTTTCGATTCGTCTAACGAATACTGCTGAGTGAGCGCGACATACAGTCGAGTTAGATAGAGCAATTTCGCAGCCACGAGGTGGGGCGGCCAGCGTTTGGTTGAATCCAGACCATTGGGCCGAAAGGTGCTCGATGCAGCGGAATGATCCGTAAACTGAAGTCCGGGAAATATCGTCTTTATTCACGCAAAGTCGATGCCAAGACGGGCAAGCGAAGGAATCTTGGAACGTTTGATTCGCGGGGTGCGGCGGAGAAGCATGACCGGGATGTGCAGTTTTTCCAAGCAAGCGCGGTAAGCGCGAAAGGCCTCGCAAAGAATTCATTTAAAACTTTCGGTTCGCTGAAATCACCCAAGAACCCTTGGGGCGGTAATGCCGTGGCGGTTCATGCCGGGTGGATGCTACTGCTATTATTAACTACCCGGGTCTTCCCTCGCGCCGCGATGGCCAATTCACAACCTTAGGTGGTATGCTCCATTGGAAAAATGTCCAGCCTCATCATCTTCTGGTCCTCCGGTCGTTTTGTCTACTGGTTCTCACGACGCTCATCCTCTTGAATGGTCAAGATCCGCCAGGCCCGCAACTCGAACATGTCGTAGCGAAGCCGCCACGAAGTATTGCTGCCCCGGAACGCGACTTGCCGATCCCCGCGTGAACCAGCACATAGGACACATGTGATCGTTGGTTTCCTCACAGTCGTCGTGAAGCGAGACAAATCGCGATCAATATTGCTCAGAGTTCGCCGGTCAGAGCGGTCAAGATCGCTCAACTGGGCCAGCTAAACCCTTTGACATTCGTGCCTGGCGACTCTCCATAATTACCATCGACATCGGCTGTGTTTCACCTTTTCACTGATTTATCGGTGAACATCCGTGTGTTTTGCCCTTGACGCCACATTGCATCTCTGTCACACTGCTGCACAGTTGCAGTACTTCACCCGCAGAAGATTTTGCTATCTTTTCTCTTCTCCTGCGACTGCAATCAAGGGTCAAGCCATGTTAATAGGGTTTAAGTTATGTTAAATCCTCGTCAGAACACGCAGCGACAGCTTTCCCTTGTGTTATCGCGACAGCAAGGGGCTCGCCTTCGGTCGCCTGGGAGGTCGGTACTTTCCATCTGGCAGTCCGCACTCCTCGCATACGCCAATGCGAGGTGTGGGGTTACTTTCACGAGCATCAAACAGACAGACCGGTGGTTACGGGCCAATCCCGACGATCCAGAGTACATGATGGTAAAGGCCGTTCGCGGCTTGTTGGCAGTTGGGCCACAGCCATTCTCACCGGCCCGTCCGACAACCGCAGCATGATATTCGACAAAGGTATTCAAGCCGGTCGAAGACGATTCGGCATCAGGAGCCTGTTATGGCAACCAAACGACCCCCCTCGGTCTCATCGAGAGCTGTGCAATCGAAGTTCATTCCTCGACCATGCGATGCCTTTGCAGTCCAAGGCGCAACGCTCAAACAACAACGGCAAATTGCCGCAAACGCTTTTAAGCTATGGTTGGCCAGAGCCTTCACGAACGGATCGCCGCAGGAAGACTGGCTCCAGGCGTTGCGTCAAACACGAACGTTGCGTAACGTATGAATGTCACATACAAGCACCTGCGCCTGTTCGTGGAGCAAGAGGAGAAAGGATGGCTTGCCTCTGTGTGCGATCTAAGCCGGTTTGAATTCGTGTATGAGGGGCGGCGGTTTCATCGCACCGTTGAGGAGGCCCGGAAAGAAGCAGAGGCAAAAGCCCGTGAAATTCTAAAGGAGATCATTGAAGTTGACTGGCCGCCATCATCCTCGATGAAGGCGCACGGTTGAGTCGCATTAACCAAAGGGTGGGTTTTATCGGCTCAATTCTGAAGAAGACGAACTAGGAGTTGGTGCGATTACAATGGCAGATAAAGCCAGACGAACCGGGCGGGCTGCTAGTTCCTAGGCCCGCATCGTTGCTCAGTCCGCAGTGGCTTTCGCCAGAAGGACGGCCTGATGGTTCCTCCCACGGTCCCCGGCAATGCAGAGAAGGCACCGCCAAGCAATTCCGATACGACAATTCTGTTTGCCGACGATGATGGACAGATTCAGAGATTCGTGGCTGCGCTGCTCCACAAATGCGGCTACAACGTCATTCTTGCGCGGGATGGGAACGAAGCGCTCAAAAAGGCTTGTGAATTCGACGGCATCATCCACTTGCTTTTGTCGGACGTGGACATGCCTGGGATGACTGGCATCGAACTGGCGATTCAGCTAAACAAGGAACGACCGAACACAAAAATCCTGCTGATTTCCGGCCTTCCTACCGGAATGCTGGTACTGAACAACGGCTGGTCGTTTCTTCCTAAGCCGTTTATGCCAGAAATGCTCAGAGACCGGATTCGAGACTGTTTGAGCGAGCAACCCACAACGGCGAAAGACTTGCCGCGGCCTTTCTCGCTATAAGAGGGTTCTTTGTTTTTGGCAGAGGCGCAAAGCCCGCAACCGCCCTGCTCCGTGAGGAACCGATTACCTGGCGGGCGCTTGAGCGGTGTTGATTTGAATGTTGTTGTTGACGCGCACTACTTTGGGTACGGCTGCGGCTAGCTGGGCGGCGCGGGCGCGGTCCGCCTCGGTGTTGACCATGCCGGATAGGGTGACCACTCCGTTGGTCGAGTTGACTCCGACATTGGGCACGGTGGAAAGACCTACGTCCGACGCCAGCTTGGATTTCACTTGCGCGGTAATCTCCACATCATTCACCTGCGCCTCGGGAGTTTCATTTGTGCGGCATCCTACCGTAATTCCTACTGCCAGAATCAATGCCAGCCAAAAACGCCGATACATGGACCATCCTCCATCATCCGGCGGTTGCAATCCTTGCGCCTTGGTACTCCGGCTCACCGCTGGGTCAGCGATGGGTGGGCAGTGTGAAGCAGAAAGTAGCGCCCTCGCCCAGGGCGGAATCGACCCAGATACGCCCTTCGTGGCGGGTTACGATTTTGCGGCAAATGGCCAAGCCCATGCCGCTGCCGGAACTACGGTCGCGGGCCTGCAGGACTTTGAAGATGCCGAAGATTTTCTCGGCATACTGCGGCTCGATGCCGATGCCGTTGTCGCGCACGGAGAATAGCCACTCCTGGCCGGTTTCCCTGGCCGAGACATGTATGCGGGGAGCCTCAGCAGCGCGATACTTGATGGAATTCACCAGCAGATTCTGGAACAGGCGCGTGATCTGGACCGGATCTCCCAGCACGTAGGGCAGCAGTTCGGACGAAACCATGGCGCCGGTCTCTTCGATCAGGGAGCGCACGTTGTATTTGGCGTCGTCGAGCGCGGCCTGGCAACTCATGCGGGTAAAGAAATCGGTGCCGCGGGCATCGGCGCGGGAGAAATCCAGAAGGTCGTGGATCAAAGTCTCCATGCGCTCGGAGCCTTCCACAATGAATTTGATGTACTGGTCCGCGTCACCTAGTAGCTGGCCGGTGTAGCGCCTGGCCAAAAGCTGCGCGTAAATGGAGACATTGCGCAAGGGCTCCTGCAAATCGTGGCTGGCGATGTAGGCAAACTGCTGCAGTTCGTCGTTAGAACGCATCAGCTCTTCGGTTCGCTCCAGCACACGCTGCTCCAGCTTGGCGTTGAGCTGGCGAATCTCCTCTTCAACTTTCTTGCGCTCGCTGATGTCGCGGATGGAGCTGGTGATGACGACGCCGTCCTCCGTGCGCAGGGGACTGAAAGTAATCTCGGCGGGAAAGGTGGTGCCGTTGGCGCGAAACGCGCGTAGCTCGACATCTCTGCCCGCGGGATGCGTGAGGCTGATGTCGACGTCTTCCTCCAGGCCCGGGGGGATAGGGAAATTCCATCCGGGGACCAGCTCGCGAATATTGCGGCCAATCAACCGGTCGCGGCGGCAGCCAAACAGCAGTTCGGTCTGTGAATTAACCATGCTGATTTCGCCATTGGCGCGGCACATCACCATGGCATCGGGGGCGGCTTCCAGGAGCGAGCGGAACCTCTGCTCGGCTTTGCGCAGCACGTCGGCCTGCTTGCGCAGTGCGTCGGCTTGTTCTTTGAGCTTGGCGTTGCCGCGGCTCAGGTCCACCAGCACGGCTACTTTGGAGCGCAGCACCTCCGGCACGATGGGCTTGAACAGGAAGTCGACAGCGCCCAGGTCGTAACCGCGAAACAGGTGTTCTTCGTTGCGATAGCCGGTCAGGAAAAGGATGGGGGTCTGCTTGGATCGCGGGCGGCTGCGGATCATCTCGGCGGTTTCGAAGCCGTCCATCTCGGGCATTCTGACGTCCAGCAGTATGGCCGCGAAATCATCTTCGAGGAGGCGGCGCAGGGCCTCCTTGCCGGAATGCGCCAGCACCAGATCCTCGCCCAAGCCGCTGAGGGCCGCTTCGAGCGAAACCAGATTCTCGGGCGTATCGTCGACCAGGAGAATTTTCATCCTGGGGTCGGCGACGGTCTCGCGAGCGAGTTCCACGGCTTGGGCGGAGTCTGACATATCTACATACCAGACGATCCAGCGTTGGCGGCAGTGGCGGGTTCACCGCACCGCACCAGCCACACCCGCAGCACGGAGAAGAGCTGGTCCAGATCCACGGGCTTGGTGATGTAATCGGATGCGCCGGCGGCAATGCACTTGGCACGGTCGCCTTTCATGGCCTTGGCGGTTACGGCGATGATGGGCAGGGTGCGGAACTCCGCCACCTTTCGGATGGCCTGCATGGTTTCATACCCATCCATTTCGGGCATCATGATGTCCATCAGCACGCCGTCCACGTCGGGCGTCTTGAGCAGGACCTCGATGCCCGCCCGTCCATTTTCGGCGTGAACCACCTGCAGGCCGTGCTGTTCGAGCACCGAGGTGAGAGCGAAGATGTTGCGCACGTCATCGTCCACCACCAGCACCTTCCGGCCGGCCAGCGCGGAATCGCCGCGGCGCACGGATTCCAACGTCTCGCGCTGGAACTCGGACAGATCCGCGTGGGCCCGATGCAGCAGCAGGACGGTTTCTTCGAGCGCGCGCTCCATCGATTCAGCGTAGCGGACCACGCTTTCGCGGGCGAGGCGCCGGATATCGGCTTCCAGTTCGGCCCCCGGGCTAAGCGGCCCGCAAATGACGATGGGCGGAGTTTGTGGACTAATCTGGGCGCGGATTTCTTCGGCAAGCTGGACGGCTGGGATATCGCGCAGGTGCAGGTCGATGGCGATGCCATCCAGATATTTCTGCCGGGACACGGCCAAAGCTTCGCCACCGGACCCCACCGCCATAATCTCCACGTCTTTACCACCGAGGAAGTTGATCCACTCTCTCTGGCGGTTCGGGTCCCAAACCACTACCAGTAATTTTTTGGTGCGCCGCTCGATGGAGTGACGAATGGTGTCAAAGGCGGCGGTCAGGTTATCCGTCGTGACGGTTTTTTCCAGGTAAGTCATGGCGCCCAGGGCCAAGCCGCGGCGGCGATCTTCGTCGCCGGTTATCACATGGACGGGAATATGGCGGGTGGCCGGATCATGCTTCAAACGGTCGAGGATGGTCCAGCCGGCCATATCGGGCAAGGTGATGTCGAGCGTAATGGCGCCGGGACAGAACTCGCGCGCCAATGTGAGCGCGGTGTTGCCGCGCAGCGCGACCAGAGCCTTAATGCCGCGATCGTGCGCCAGATCCAGCAGGATCCTGGCGAACGTAACGTCATCCTCGATAATGAGCAGCACCGGGTCGCCGGGCTGAATCAGGTTACGATCGTCGTCGATTTCGATGTCGTGCACCACGGCGGTGGGAGCGGTAAGGGGCACCGGTAAGATAATGTCGAGCCCTTCTTCATCCTCCACGCTCTCGCCGTTAACCGGGATCACCTGGGAATGCGCGCCATCTGTCTCGAAGGCCACGGGTTCGGATTTCGCGGTGGCGACGTATGCTTGCGGAAGGTACAGGGTAAACGTGCTGCCCGCGCCCGGCACGCTTTGCAGGCGAATCTCGCCGCCCAGCAGACGGGTCAGCTCGCGGCTGATGGAGAGGCCCAATCCCGTGCCGCCGTACTTGCGGCTGGTGGTGCCGTCGGCCTGCTGGAAGGCCTCGAAGATGATGCGCTGCTTGTCCAGCTGGATACCGATGCCGGTATCGGAGACGGAAAACGCGATTACCGTTTTGACGCGGTTGAGCACGGAATGATTGGCGCTCCAGCCCGAGGTGGCGCGTTCGATGCGCAGCCGGACCATGCCGTGCTCGGTGAACTTCAAGCGCGTTGGACAGCAAATTCTTCAGCACCTGCTGCAGCCTCTTGGCGTCGGTGAGGATGCTTTCCGGCGCCAGGTTTTCGGCCAGTTCTATGGAGAAATCGAGTCCCTTGCCATCGGCGACGTGGCGGAAGGTGCGCGAGCAGAAATCGCGAAGCTCGTTGAACCGTACGCTGCCGACTTCCACATCCATCTTGCCGGATTCGATCTTGCTCAAGTCAAGAATGTCATTGATTAACGCCAGCAGATCGGTACCGGACGAGTGAATGGTCTCGGCGTACTTGACTTGCTTGGAGGTGAGCGTACCTTCCAGGTTCTCGGCCAGCATTTGCGCCAGGATGAGCAGGTTATTGAGCGGAGTGCGGAGCTCGTGGCTCATGTTGGCCAGAAACTCGCTCTTGTACTTGGAAGTGAGCGATAACTGCTCGGCTTTTTCTTCCAGCGCGGCTTTGGCCTGCTCCACTTCGCGGTTCTTGGTTTCCACCTCGTTCTTCTGCTCGGCCAGCAGGTGGGCCTTTTCCTCCAGTTCGGCATTGGTCTTCTGAAGCTGCTCGGCCAGCGCCTGGCTCTGCTTGAGCAGTTGCTCGGTCCGCATGGTGGCGGCGATGGTGTTGAGCACGATGCCGATGCCCTGGGTCAACTGATCGAGGAAGGCCAGGTTGACATCGGTGAAATGGCGGAAGGAGGCCAGCTCGAGCACGGCGCGCGCTTCTCCTTCGAACAGCACCGGAAACACCACGATACTGAGCGGCGTGGCGCTGCCCAGGCTGGAGCTGATCTTGATGTAGTCGCCAGGAACGTCGGTCACCAGAATGCGGCGTTTTTCTTCGGCGCACTGGCCCACCAGGCTGCGGCCCATACGGAACTGGGTGGGCACATTGTCGTTGGCGCCGTAGGCGGCGAGGAGCTTTAGGGTCTCGGTGCCGTCTTCGGCTTCGCGGATATAAAACGTGCCATGCTGTGCGCCGACCAGCGGAGTGAGCTCGGACAAGAGTAACTTTGATACGGTCAACAGGTCGCGCTGGCCCTGCATCATGCCGGTGAACTTGGCGATGTTGGTCTTTAGCCAGTCCTGATCGGTGTTCTTGCGGGTGGTTTCGGCAAGGTTGACGATCATCTCGTTGATGTTGTCCTTCAAGGCGGCGACTTCGCCCTGGGCCTCGACGGCGATGGACCGGGTCAGGTCGCCCTTGGTCACGGCGGTGGCCACGTCGGCGATGGCGCGCACCTGGGTGGTCAGGTTGGCGGCAAGCTGGTTGACGTTGTCGGTGAGGTCGCGCCAGATGCCGGCCGCGCCGGGCACCGGGCCTGGCCGCCGAGCTTGCCTTCGATACCGACTTCGCGCGCCACGTTGCTGACCTGGTCGGCGAAGACCGCCAGCGTATCGATCATGCCGTTGATGGTGTCGGCCAGTTCCGCGATTTCGCCCTTGGTTTCGAGCACCAGTTTGCGCTTCAGGTTGCCGTTGGCGACGTCCGTCACCACCTTGGCAATACCGCGGACCTGGGTGGTGAGGTTGGCGGCCATGAAGTTGACGTTGTCGGTCAGATCCTTCCAGGTTCCGGCGACGCCGCGGACTTCGGCCTGGCCGCCCAGCTTGCCCTCGGTGCCCACTTCGCGCGCCACGCGGGTGACTTCCGAGGCAAAGCAGTTGAGCTGATCGACCATGGTGTTGATGGTGTTCTTCAGCTCCAGAATTTCGCCCTGCACGTCGACGGTGATTTTGCGGCTCAAGTCGCCGTTGGCCACGGCGGTGGTCACCTGGGCGATGTTGCGCACCTGGGCGGTGAGGTTGCCGGCCATGGAGTTCACGCTGTCGGTAAGATCTTTCCAGGTGCCGGCGACGCCGCGGACTTCCGCCTGGCCGCCCAGCTTGCCTTCGGTACCGACTTCGCGGGCCACGCGGGTAACTTCGGCCGCGAAGGAACTAAGCTGATCGACCATGGTGTTGATGGTGTTCTTCAGCTCCAGGATTTCGCCGCGCACATCCACGGTGATCTTGCGGGAGAGGTCGCCTTTGGCGACGGCCGTGGTCACTTCGGCGATGTTGCGCACCTGAGTGGTCAGGTTGGCGGCCATGGAATTCACCGAGTCGGTGAGATCTTTCCACGTTCCGGCCACGCCTTTCACGTCCGCCTGGCCGCCCAGCTTGCCTTCGGTGCCGACTTCGCGCGCCACGCGGGTGACTTCCGAGGCGAAGGAGCTGAGCTGATCCACCATGGTGTTGATGGTGTTCTTCAGCTCCAGAATTTCGCCGCGCGCGTCCACGGTGATTTTGGTGGTCAAGTCGCCCTTGGCTACGGCGGTGGTGACGCCGGCGATGTTGCGCACCTGGTTGGTCAGGTTGCTGGCCATGGAGTTCACCGAATCGGTAAGATCTTTCCAGGTTCCGGCGACACCGCGCACGTCGGCCTGGCCGCCGAGCTTGCCTTCGGTACCGACTTCGCGCGCCACGCGGGTCACTTCTCCGGCGAAGGCGTTGAGCTGATCCACCATGGTGTTGATGGTGTTCTTCAGCTCCAGAATTTCGCCGCGCACGTCGACCGTGATCTTGCGGGAAAGATCGCCGTTGGCCACGGCGGTGGTCACTTCGGCGATGTTACGGACCTGGGTGGTCAGGTTGCCGGCCATGGAGTTGACGGAATCGGTCAGATCCTTCCAGGTGCCGCCGACGCCTTTCACATCCGCCTGGCCGCCCAGCTTGCCTTCGGTGCCGACTTCGCGCGCCACGCGGGTGACTTCTCCGGCGAAGGCGTTGAGCTGGTCGACCATGGTGTTGATGGTGTTCTTCAGCTCCAGAATTTCGCCGCGCACATCCACCGTGATTTTGCGGGACAGATCGCCGTTGGCGACGGCGGTGGTGACTTCGGCGATGTTGCGGACCTGTGCGGTCAGGTTGCCGGCCATGGAGTTGACGCGAGTCCGTCAGGTCTTTCCAGGTGCCGGCCACGCCTCTCACATCGGCCTGGCCGCCGAGCTTGCCTTCGGTGCCGACTTCGCGCGCCACGCGGGTGACTTCCGAGGCGAAGGAGCTGAGCTGATCGACCATGGTGTTGATGGTGTTCTTCAGCTCCAGAATTTCGCCGCGCACATCCACGGTGATTTTGCGGGACAGGTCGCCCTTGGCCACGGCGGTGGTGACTTCGGCGATGTTGCGCACCTGGTTGGTGAGGTTGCTGGCCATGGAGTTCACCGAATCGGTCAGATCCTTCCAGGTGCCGGCGACGCCCTTCACTTCGGCCTGGCCGCCGAGTTTGCCTTCGGTGCCGACTTCGCGCGCCACGCGGGTGACTTCCGAGGCGAAAGCGTTGAGCTGATCGACCATGGTGTTGATGGTGTTCTTCAGCTCCAGGATTTCGCCGCGCACATCCACCGTGATTTTGCGCGAAAGGTCGCCGTTGGCCACGGCGGTGGTCACTTCGGCGATGTTGCGGACCTGGGCCGTGAGGTTGCCGGCCATGGAGTTGACGCTATCGGTGAGGTCCTTCCAGACGCCGCCGACGCCTTTCACCTGCGCCTGGCCGCCGAGTTCGCCTTCGGTGCCGACTTCGCGCGCCACGCGCGTCACTTCCGAGGCGAAGGCGTTGAGCTGATCGACCATGGTGTTGATGGTGTTCTTCAGCTCCAGAATTTCGCCTTGCACATCGACGGTGATTTTGCGGGAAAGGTCGCCATTGGCGACGGCGGTGGTCACTTCGGCGATGTTGCGGACCTGGGCGGTCAGGTTGCCGGCCATGGAGTTGACGCTGATCGGTAAGATCCTTCCAGACGCCGCCGACGCCTTTGACCTGCGCCTGGCCGCCCAGCTTGCCTTCGGTGCCGACTTCGCGCGCCACGCGGGTGACTTCCGAAGCGAAGCTGTTGAGCTGATCGACCATGGTGTTGATGGTGTTTTTCAGCTCCAGAATTTCGCCGCGGGCGTCCACGGTGATCTTGGTGGAGAGATCGCCTTTGGCGACGGCGGTGGTCACGCCGGCGATGTTGCGGACCTGGTTGGTCAGGTTGCCGGCCATGGAGTTGACGCTTTCGGTAAGATCCTTCCAGGTGCCGGCCACGCCCTTCACTTCGGCCTGCCCGCCCAGCTTGCCTTCGGTACCGACTTCGCGGGCCACGCGGGTGACTTCCGAGGCGAACGAACTGAGCTGATCGACCATGGTGTTGATGGTGTTTTTCAGCTCCAGGATTTCGCCGCGCACCGCGACCGTGATCTTGCGGGAAAGGTCGCCATTGGCGACCGCGGTGGTCACTTCGGCGATGTTGCGGACTTGGCCCGTCAGGTTGCCGGCCATGGAGTTGACCGAATCGGTGAGGTCTTTCCAGGTGCCGGCCACGCCGCGCACATCCGCCTGGCCGCCGAGGATGCCTTCGGTACCGACTTCGCGCGCCACGCGGGTAACTTCCGAAGCGAAGCTGTTGAGCTGGTCGACCATGGTGTTGATGGTGTTCTTCAGCTCCAGAATTTCGCCGCGCACATCCACCGTGATTTTGCGGGAAAGGTCGCCGTTGGCGACGGCGGTGGTCACTTCGGCGATGTTACGGACCTGAGCCGTCAGGTTGCCTGCCATGGAGTTGACGCTATCGGTAAGATCCTTCCAGACGCCGCCGACGCCTTTGACCTCCGCCTGGCCGCCGAGCTTGCCTTCGGTGCCGACTTCGCGCGCCACGCGGGTAACTTCCGAAGCGAACGAGCTGAGCTGATCGACCATGGTGTTGATGGTGTTTTTGAGTTCCAGGATCTCGCCCTGGACGTCGACGGTGATGGTGCGCGACAGGTCGCCATTGGCGACGGCCGTGGTTACTTCGGCGATGTTGCGGACTTGAGCCGTCAGGTTGCCGGCCATGGAGTTGACGCTATCGGTAAGATCCTTCCAGACGCCGCCCACGCCTTTTACCACGGCTTGGCCGCCGAGTTTGCCTTCCGTTCCGACTTCGCGCGCCACGCGCGTTACTTCGGAGGCCAACGAATTCAACTGCTCCACCATGGTGTTGACGACGCGCGCGGTGTGCAGGAACTCGCCCTTGAGGGAGCGGCCGTCCACCTCGACGGCCATGCTCTGGGACAGGTCGCCCTTGGCCACCGCGCCGATCACGCGCGCGACTTCCGTGGATGGCTGGACCAGATCGACGATCAGGCTGTTGACGGAGTCCACGCAATCGGCCCATGCGCCGGGCGCGGATCCCAGGCTGGCGCGCTGGCTGATCTTGCCCTCTTTGCCAACGGCCCCGCTGATCCTGGCGAATTCGCTGGCCATGCGCTGGTTCAGCTTGAAGATGTCGTTTAGGGTGTCGGCCACCTTGCCGGCGATCCCGGTACGATCTACCGGCAGGCGAACGGAGAAATCTCCCTCCTTGAAGGCGATCAGGACCTTCAATAGCTCGCTGGTATCAAGTTGGTCGGCGGTCATTTCGGCTGTCATGGGATGCTCCTCAAGATGGTTGCGGCCCGGTTACGTGGCTTTCTCCAGGTACTGCTTGCCGGAGGGTTGCTCCAGGAGTTCCTTGAATATGGCTCCGAGTTTCAGAAATTGCTCTAAATTGGAGGGCTTCCGCAGAAATCGGGTAACTCCTAATTGATCGGCGGCGGACCGGTCACGGGGTGAATCCGACGACGTCAACACTACGACCGGCACATGGCGAAGATCGCCCGATTGCTGCAGCCGCTGCAGGATCTCGATGCCATCGTGGCGGGGTAGGTTTAGATCGAGGATGATCAGGGCGGGTAAGGACTCCGGTGCAGAGGAGTGGGCGGCATCGAGAATTTTGAGTACTTGCTGGCCGTCGCTGGCGACCCGTATGGAGCAGTCCACGTGGTGTTCGCGGAGAGCTTCGCGGATCAGGTAAACATCCGCCGGGTTGTCTTCGGCTAACAGAATTTCAGGCATAATTTACCCTCCGTGGTAAAGAGCGCTGCGCCGCAGCGATAGTGCCCAAGCCTGCTTCGCGAATGCAATTTTTGCATTCGCGACTGTGCAGAAATTGACCTTTGATTTCGAGCCATTAGCTTATAAATAGTACGGTTACAACCAAAGCGGCTTGGCATTGCACGTCAGCGGCCACCTGGATCGAGTTTTATAAGGGTTGGCTAAAGAAACGCTGCATTTGGGCATCCTAAATCGGGACCGGACGTTTGGCGCGTAATCTGCAACCCAAGCCCATAGCCCGCTCAGCGGGAAAAGCGATGCAGACCAGCCGGCCGTCTCGAATTCTGATCATTGACGACAATGTTATTGATCGTGACATCTATAAAAGATGTTTCAGGGAATCTGCCGCTAACGAATTCGAATTTGCCGAGGCGGATTGCGCGCAAATGGGGATTGAGATGGCGAGGGCGTGGCGGCCGGATTGTGCTCTGCTGGACGTGAATCTTCCGGACATGGATGGGATAGAGGCGCTAAACCACCTGGGAGGCGGTTCTGGACGGATTCCGTTCGCGGCCGTGGTATTGACGGCGTTCAGCGCGGAAGCGGTGGCTGTGCGCGCCATACGGGCAGGAGCGATGGACTACCTCCCTAAGGCGCAGGTCAGCGCGGGGACGTTGCCGCGGGCGGTGCAGAACGCTATCGAGAGATTCCACCTGCAGGAACGGATTGAGGAACAGCGGCACGCGTTGGAGAAAAGCGTGGACCGTTACCGCGTGCTGGTGGAGGCTATTCCACAGATGGTCTGGATGGTCAATTCCGAGGGCGTGCTTGAGTATGCCAATCGCCGGTGGCTGGAATATATCGGGTTGACTCTGGCGGATGGGGCCGTCCTGGAATGGGACGGATTGGTGCATACAGACGATCGCGCGGAGACCATGCGCGCGTGGGATCAGGCCAAGCGCGAGGGCACGATTTTCGAGATCGAACACAGGCTGCGGAGGGCAGCGGATGGGGGTTATCGCTGGCACCTGGTGCGGGCCATCCCCACGCGGGGCTCGGCGGGAGAAATCACCAACTGGTTTGGCACCTGCACCGAAATCGAAGATCAGAGACAGGCCGGGATCGCGAACCTGGAGAAGCAGAAATTCGAAAGCCTGGGTAGGATGGCAGGCGGCCTGGCACACGATTTCAATAATCTGCTGGTGACGATTCTATGTGGCGCCAGTTATGCGATGGAGAGGCTGCCCGCGAGGCACCCGTCGGTCGAACTAATGCAAGGCGTGATCCAGGCCGGCGAGCACGCCGCGGAGATCACGCGCAAGATGCTGGCCTACGCAGGCAAAAGTAACATCCGGTCGGAGGAAGCCAACCTCGGTGAACTGGTGGAAGCCGCCATCCCGCTGGCCGCGGTTCCCAAGACGATTCGCGTGGAATTCAAGAGCGAGGGCCGCATACCGCCGGTGGAGACGGATACGGAATTGCTCCGTCAAACGGTCATCGACCTGATCAGGAACGCGGTGGAGGCTATCGGCGAAGGCCGTACCGGAGTGATTTCGGTACGCATCACGCCGTTGGAACTAAAAGGGATCGGCGCCGCGAAGGATCCAGGCGCGGCCGGTGGGCATGCGGGTAGATATGCATCCATCGAGGTACGAGATACCGGGTGCGGCATGGACGTTGAGACCCAGCGGAATATGTTCGATCCGTTCTTTACAACGAAATTCCCGGGCCGGGGCCTGGGCCTGGCGGCGGTCCGTGGTTTCGTGGAGAGCAGCGGTGGCAGCGTTCAGGTGGAGAGCGCCCCGGGAAAAGGCACGCGCTTGCAGTTGCTGTTGCCGGCCGTATCCGAGAGCGCATCCATCGCCGGTTGAATGAGACTCTATGCCCGCCCTAGCCACCAAGTTCAATCCGATGCAGCCTACAAATCAAGGCCCAGCACTTGTCGCGTCGCTCTGTGACGCGGAATGCGTGCACTTGTCTTCCGACTCCCTGCACGATTTGGGAAGTCCGATCAATCACATCTGCTCGCTCGTGGATTTGATCGTTAGTAAATACGGCGGTCAACTCGATGAGGACGCGAAACTCCTGTTCGGACACCTGAGGAATTCGGGGGGGCGGCTGGAGAATTTGATGGCCGGACTTTATACGTACATCCGGGTGACGAGTTGCCCTACCAGTTACCAGCGGTGTGAGGGGCACCAACTGCTGGCAAGCGCGCTGACTATGATAGACCATGCAATCGCGCGCCACGAAGTGTTAGTGACCAGCGGTCCTCTACCGGAGCTATACTGCGATCCGTCACAGGTGACTTATGCGCTCGCGAGCCTGATCGAAAATGCCATTAAGTTCCGCAGCGAACGCAGGCCGGAGATTCATGTGGGCGCAGTTCCGGACGACGACGCGTGGGTGATTTCCGTGCGCGACAACGGAATGGGGATCGATACAAGGTATGCTGAGCGCATCTTCGCGACGTTCAAGCGGATCCACAACGATGCATATCCGGGTGCGGGGGTAGGGCTGGCGATAACCAAACGCGTGATGGAGGGGCACGGGGGCCGGGTTTGGGTAGATTCGGAACCCGGCCAAGGCTCCGTGTTCTACCTGAAGTTCCCGAAGAAAGAGAGAAGCATCGCTGGCCGTTCCGGCGAGCAAATTGCTGGACCCTTCGCACCTTGACGAAAACAGCAATGGATTTACGGGCTGGCTTAAACCCCAGTGGGGAGGGGCGGCGCCAACACTTGGCCGGACACGGGTTGAGCGGCTTGCGGGACGGCGCTGGACCATTGGCGGCGCAGAATTTGGTACGCGCGCAGCAGCAAATGTTTCGCGGCCGTGTCGGAACATTCCAGCACGTGGGCGATCTGCGCATAATCGAATCGTTCATATTTATGCATGAGCACCGCGGCCTGCTCGAAAGCGGGCAGAGCCGCCATGGCGGAACGGATCCGGCTCTCGGGCGATTCGAGTTGTGGGCGCGCCGGCGCCGGGAGCCCGCCGAACAGGCGTCCACGCGCGCTTTGGGCGGCGGCGCGGTAAAGCCAGGCCGCCAGTTGACCGGGAGGCCCGTAGATGGCAAGCGAGCTATGGGCTCGCAGAAAAACGTCCTGCGCCAATTCTTCGGCGACGTCCTGGTCCGCAACGAACCGGTAAAGGAACTGAGTAATGGGAGTGCGATGCCGGTCGAGCATCCGGGTGAAACAGATTTCCGCATGGGCGGGAGCATCTTTAGCGGAGGGGGAACTTTTTCTTCTCATGCGTGTTGCCATCCGGGTAGCGTGGGAAGCAATCGGGTGACCACCGGATGCCTCGAGGCGCCGGTACAGTGTCGATTTTTTCACTTAGGGGGTAGTGAGAATGCCAGCACAGATTCTCATCGTAGATGACGACGATACGCAGCGGTCAGATTTGGCTGAAATGGTCAGGTCGCTGGGCTTTGAGGCCGAGACCGCGGCGGACGGCCGGGAAGCTTTGGATAAGCTGGCCCATTTTTCCGCCAATGCCATCCTGACCGACCTGGTGATGCCGGGCATGGACGGCATCGCCCTGCTCAAGGAACTGGCGGCGCGCGGCGACCGCACACCGGCCATCGTGCTGACCGGGTTCGGCAGTATCGACCAGGCTATTTCTTTCGTACACGATCTGAAAGCCTTCTGGTTCCTGGAAAAGCCGGTGCAACCGGGCGTGCTGCGCACCCTCCTGGAACGGGCCGTCCAGCAAAGCGATTTGCTGAGCGAGGCTGAACGGTTGAACCGGCAGCTCAGCTACCAGGGCGTGCTGGGCGATCTGGTAGGCGATTCGCCGGCCATGATGGAGATTTTTTCGCTGATCCGGCAGGTGGCGCCCACCACGGCGTCGGTACTAATCACCGGCGAGAGCGGCACCGGCAAGGAACTGGTCGCGCGGGCAATTCATGGGCTGAGCCCGCGCAGCCGGGGTCCGTTCGTGGCCATCAATTGCGCGGCGCTGCCCGAGAGCCTGATGGAGAGCGAGTTGTTCGGCCACGAGAAGGGATCGTTCACCGGCGCGGTGGAGCGGCGGGCAGGCTGTTTCGAACAGGCCAACAACGGAACGCTATTGTTGGACGAGATCGGCGACATGCCGATCGGCACGCAGGCCAAGCTGCTGCGGGTGATCGAAGAATCCAAGGTACGCAGGCTGGGGGGCGCGCATGATCTTCCCATCGCGGTGCGGGTGCTGGCGGCCACCAATCGCGCGCCGGAGAAAGCCATCGAGGACAAGCAACTGCGTGAGGACCTGTACTACCGGCTGAACGTGTTTCACATCTCGCTGCCGCCGCTGCGGGAGCGCAAGGAAGATATCCCGGTGCTGGCGGCGGCTCTGATCCGCGATGTAAACCGCAAACACGGCTGCCGGGTGACGCATTTGAGCGGAGACGTAATCGAGCGGTTTCAACGCAGCGCCTGGCCGGGGAACATCCGCGAGCTGCGCAACCTGATCGAGAGGGCGGCCATCGTAGCCGGCGCGGGCGAGATCCAGTTGTGGCATCTGCCGGACGCGGTAGCGGCTCGTCAGCCGGCGGCCGGGCTGCCGGCGGTGGCATCAGCCGCGACATCGTCCCCGGCGAATATTCCGGCGACCGATGTTTTACAGGTGCGGGCCGGCAAAACCATGAGTGAAGTGGAAGAAGCTTATGTGCGGCTGACCCTGCAGCACACAAAAAACAACCGGCGGCGCGCGGCGGACATGCTTGGTATCTGCCTGCGCACGCTGCAAAGCAAGATCCGGACCTTCGAGAATGGCATGGCGGTGGGGGCGGGTGAAGGGTGATGGCTAAGCGGGCAAGGTGAAATAGACCGTGGCGCTTTGGCCGGGCTGGGTTTCGGCCCAGATTTTGCCGCCGTGCTTTTCCACGATGATGGCGCTGATGGCCAGTCCCATGCCGGCGCCGGCGGCGCGGCCAGGACCGTGCTCGAACGGTTTGAACATACGCTCCAGGTACGCGGCGTCCAGAGCCGGGCCGTTGTCGCGCACCGCCAGCACCCAGTCGTCGGAACGCTCCTCGGCGGTGATGTGGATGCGTGGGGAGGGCGCCCCGCTATGTTGCAGGGAATTTCGGAGCAGATGTTCAAATAACTCGATGAGACGGTCGGGATTCGCCTGTACGGTAGGGAGTCCGGCATAGCTTACTTCGGCTCCGCGGGCGTGGATTTCCTGATTCAGTCTGGCCAGCGCGGTGCGCACTACCAATCCGAGGGACGTGGCCTGAAAGGACTCCGGATCGATCTGCAACGCGATGGAGTAGCTGGTGAGGCGGTCCAGCAGCAGATCCATCTTCCGGGCGCCCTCGACTACGAAACCAAGGCTCTCCGCATGGGCAGGCGCAGCCGGAGTTTCCGCGCGCCGCGCCAGCAGTTCGGCATGGGCGCGCATGGCGCGCACAGGCGCCTTCAGATCGTGGCACGCGCGGAGGAGAAAATCGCTCAGCTCACGGTCGGAAAACCGGGGCATGAGGATACGCTAGCATGGGGCCGCGGGCCGCGTCCGCTATTGGACGTACAGTGTGACAGCCGGACCGGCTCCGGGGCCGGCTGCGATGGCCACGAAATTCTCACCCGGCTGTACGCCTTCGGGAATCAGCGCATTGATCTGGAAAACACCGGCGACCAGCCCTGGCGCCGGACCTCCGTAAAGCACCTGCATAGGCACGGGAGTGCCGAATAGCGGGTTCCGGCTGATCGAAAGCGCGATGGGGTAGGCCTGCTTGGGGTAATTGGTTAGAGGGGTCACGCCGCCGTCCACTCCAGCGGGATTGGTCTGTCCCAGACCCGTGCCATACATGACGATGTACGAACCGATGGGCGCGGGATGCGCGGCACTGTTCAGCGAACCATCCTGGTTCACAATGGCGCCAGGGAAGACGCCCGGTTCGCTTCCGGCCACCTCCACATTGCCGCTGGAGACGGTGCCGCCGGGGGCCTGGACCTTTACCGAATGAATACCGTTGGAAAGCGAATAGGGCACGATGGCATTGATCTGGCCGGCGGCGACATAGGTGAGGGGCGAAGGAACGTCGTCGAAGAAGACCTGCACATTCACGTTCGGAATCTGGCTGGTGACCTTGCCGTCCGTACCTATGGTCAGGCCTCCGGGGACCGCGGGACCGAGGTAATTTCCGAAGAAAGATACCAGTTCGCCCGGCGCAACGGCGCCCGTCAGGAAACTGGCGGAGCTGACCAGCTCGTAGAACCATGGTGCGCCGGGCAATGCGGGCGGCGTATCGGGCGTCACGCCGCGGACCACGGCGCTTTGGCCGTCGGCGATATAGAGCGTGGTTCCGGAGAGAGCGATGGACGAGACGGAGCGGAGTTCCGCCTGAGTGGCAGTGCCGTTGTCGCCGGTGTAGCCCTGGCTGCCGTTTCCGGCCACGGTCTGGATGATCCCGGTATCCGCGGCAATCCGCCGGACGCAATAGCAGGTACTGTCGCCTACAAAAACATTGCCGGTCGCATCCACGGCGATGCCGGACGGCTGGCAGATGGAGGCGCCGCTGACCAGACCGGCCGGCGATACGGTAATGGTGGCGGGTCCGCCGTCGCCGATGTAGGCGCAGCCGCCGTCGCCACCGACAATGGAGACCGCACCGGCAGATGAGATTTTCAGAAGGAAGTAAGTGTTCAGGCTGCCGGCGTAGATGTTGCCGCTCGAATCGACGGCTACACCAGCCACGTTGCCGATGCCGGTTTGGGTAGCCGGCTGGCCAAGGCCCGAGAAAGTTGTGCTACCGTTTCCGGCCACGGTGGTGATCACGCCGGTGGAGGCGTCGATGCGGCGCAGCCGTTTATTGCCCGCATCCGCGAAGAAGATGTTGTTTGCGGCGTCCAGCGCCAGGGCATTCACATAAGCCACCTGCGCTTTCGTTGCAGCGCTGCCATCACCCGAGAATCCCTGTGCGCCGGTGCCGGCGATGGTGGTGACTGTGCCCGTGGTATCGATGCGGCGGATGAGACCTGGTTCGCCGACGATCAGGTTGCCCGTGGAATCGAAGGCGATAGCCAGCGGATTCAATTTGGCCTGCAGGGCGGAGACGCCATCCTGGGTACTCGATCCTCCGCCGGCGAAGGTGGTAATCGCGCCGCTGGACTTGGTCACTTTGCGAATGGAGTTGCCGCCGGCGATGAACAGGTCGCCGGAGGAATCCACGGCGACGCTGGAAGGAATGGTCAGCACGGCTCCGGCCGCGAGGCCGCCATCGCCATTCTGGGATGTGCCCGCGATGGTGGAGATCACACCGGTGGCGGCGGCCACCATACGGGCGCGGCCATTGACGGAATCGGCGATAAAGATGTCGCCCGCACTGTCGACCGCCAGGCCCGACGGCCCGTTGAGCTCCGCCTGCGTGGCTTGCCCGCCGTCACCCGCGAGCCCGGCGTTGCCGTTGCCGGCTACGGTCGAGATGACGCCGGTAGCCGCGGCAATGCGCCGGACGCGGTCGCCATCGATCAGGTAGAGATTATTGTGGCTGTCGGCGGCAAGCGCGCCGAGGCTCGTGAAGGAGGCCTGCAGGGCACTGGCGCCGTCGCCGGCGGTGGGTCCGTGACCGGTGCCCGCGATGGTGGTGATGATCTGGGTAGCGGCGGCGATCTTGCGGATTCTCAGCTCGCCCGCATCGGCGATGTAGATGTTGCCGCTGGAATCGGCCGCAATGCCGGAAGGACGTAGCAGGGTAGCCGAAACGGCGGGGCCGTTGTCGCCGCGGAAGGTTGTACCGCCGTTGCCGGCCACGGTGGTGATCACTCCGGTAGCGGCATCGATGCGGCGCACGTATCCGGGCAGCTCCGCGATGAAGATGTTACCGGCCGGGTCGAGGCAAATTTGCTGCGGCATATTGAGCAGGGCGAGGGAGGCCGGACCGCCGTCGCCCGTCGAGCCGTTAGTGCCATCCTTTCCGGCAAGGGTGGTGATGGCAGTCTGCTGTGCGTTGAACTGACGCAGCATGGAACTGTCCAGGAACAGCACGTTGCCGGCGGCGGTGACCACCAGGCTGGTGGGGAAGATGCGGACGGAAAGGGCGGGACCGTCGCTGGCGCTAATCACGGACGACCCTCCGCCCGCGACAGCGGTGAGGGTGCCGGTGGAGTGATCGATCTTCAGGATGCGTCCGGTATCGGCGATATATACATTGCCGGATGAGTCGACAGCGATGCCTTGCGGATTGCCGAGGTGGCTCTGAACGGCGGGGGCGTTGTTGACGAATCCGCCGCCTGCAACAGTGGTGATGACCGCCTGTCCACTAGCGGCTGCGGCGCAAGCCAATGCGCCGGCCAAGGAGAGAGAGCGGATGAGAAATGCGCCACGGATCGGTAGGATGGACATGAAAAGACTACGATACCAGAGCGCTTCGCACGCGTCATCGAAAAGTCCGACGGGGAAATCCGGGATAGCGCAGGCGCCTCGGCGTTGCGCTCAAAGCCGCGGGCTCCGATGCGGATCCTAATCCAGACTTTCTGCTCCAATCCGCGGTTGCTTCCAGCAACTCCCACTGAGTTGCCGAAAGCGATGAAATGCCTCAATCTCACGCTACGGATTCCGCAGTGCGCCATGACCGGGGTGGTTGGGCCGCAGCGAGGAAACTGCCGACTCCTTCCTTATACGTCGCGACACCCGGTCCAATGCGCACGCTCCAGAGAAGCCTGATTGTGTCATGATGAGTGCATCGGCCGGTAAAACACGTGGAGCGAGAGGAGATCCTTCTCAAATTACGTGAAAGGATCGTAGCCTTCGCGGCATCTCGTCTGCAGGGGGATATTGCCGAAGACCTGGCACAGGAAGTGCTGATCCTCCTGCATGAGAAGTACCGTCACGTGGACCGACTGGAGGAACTGGTCCCGCTTTCTCTCCAGATCGCGAGGTTCAAAATCATGAGCCTGCGCCGCAAATCGCAACGCCACGGGGAATACACCCAGGTTTCCATAGCAGATATCCAATTGCCGGACCTGGAGGGCGATCCGGCTACGCTGGTGGAGCGGAAGCTGATGTTAGAGCGGTTGACAGCAGCGGTGGGTCAGTTGGGGGAGCGCTGCCGGGACCTGCTACGGCTGAAACTGCAGGGTAAGAATTTCGGCGAGATCCAGAAACACATGGGCGCGCAGTCGATCAATACCATTTACACATGGGACTATCGCTGCCGCAAGCAGTTGCTGGAACTTATGGGCGGAGATTGGGAGCAGGGTAAGAAATGAGCCGCGAGGAGATCGAAAAACTGATGGGCGGCTACGCCACCGATACGCTCAACGCGGCCGAAAAGCGCGCGCTGTTCGAGGCATCGCTGGACGATCAGGCGCTATTCGACGCGCTGGCCAAAGAGCAGGCGCTGCGCGACGTTCTCGAAGACACCAGCGCGCGCCAGCAATTGTTGGAGGCACTGGGGCCGGCGCGCGAGCCCGGCGGTGAGCGCCGCTGGCCGTGGTTGCGGCGTCCTGCAACGCTGGGGTTGGTGGCGTGTGGTTTGGCGGCAGTGTTGATCGTGGGCGGGCTGGCTCTTAAGTCGCGGAGGGAAGCTCGGCGCGAGGCGCTTATGGCCGACGTAATCTCAGCGCCGCCGGCGGCCGCGCCCGCGAAAGAGTTCCAGGCTCCGTTTTTGAAGAAGGAAGCAGCGCGGCAGCTGCCCAAGCCTCCGGTCCTCGCGCGCGATCAGCGCGTGGTGAATTCGCCTCTCCAGTCTGTGGCGCAGTTGCCACCACCACCTCCGCCAGCGCCGGCCGCTCCGGGAGTTGCCGGCGCACTTGGAGGGCAGCAGCAAGTTATGGCGTCAGCAACGCAGATGGTGGAGGTCAGCCCTGCACCGGCCGCCAACTTCGTGGCAAGGGCACCATTGGCAGCCCCCATGGCGCGCGCAAAGGCGGCCATGGCCCTGGCTGATCAGCCGAGCGTCAAGTACAACCTCTTGGTCAAAGACTCGGATGGCCAGTATGCGCCTGCGCCCGCGGGAACTGTGTTTCACCTCGGCGATTCGGTTCGCATTCAGGCGGAAGCCAGCGATGCCGGAACCATCTATCTCTTTCAGAGGGGCGCGGACGGCCGCTGGAATACCGTGCAAAAGACACGCGCGGAAAAGGGACAGCGCTACGTGCTTCCGTCCGCGGGCGGCCTCGGATCAGACGTGCCCGCACAGTTGGACCTCACGCTGGTATTTACTCGGGGAGAACAACCCGACCTGGACGCGGCGGATTTGGAAGCGGTGACCCAATCCACGGCGGGCGCCGGACGGTTTACTGCGGCGGATGGCCCGCGTCTGTCAAAGCAAACTGCCGCGCCGGCCGCGGTCCATCAGCTCGTGCTCGAATTCCGCTGACCTACAATCAGACTATGACCGATGCGGCGCTGCTCGACCACATCACACGCCTGCCGCACTCCAAGGCCAATTTCAAACAACTGGTGCGCGAGCTTGCAGCCAAGGGCGCCACGCGCGCGGACCTGGAACTGGCGCTGGTCCGCCTGCTGGCGCGGGGCGAGCTTGTCGAATTGCGGTCGGGGCACTACGTGGTCACGGCTAAAACGCGCGAGTTTGCGATCGGACGCATCCACATGCACCGGGATGGCTACGGCTTCCTGATTCCGGAGCGACCCATCGAGGGGCTCAAAGGCGATATCTACATTCCCGCCGATTCGGCGCGACAGGCCATGCACGGCGACCGCGTGCTGGTGCGGATTGCGCGCATCGAAGCGGACGGGCGCGCGGACGGCGAGATCCTGAAGATCCTGAAGCGCGCGCATCCCACCGTGGTCGGCGAATTCCGCGTGGGCCGCCGAGGCTGCTACGTGGTGCCGCAGGATGAGCGCATCCAGCAGTGGATCGACATACCGGAGGGCATGGAGATTCCTTCCGGCACACGGCAGATCGACCGTATCGGCGCGACGCCCATCATGCTGTCCGAGGCCGCCGACTTGGACGGGCTGATCGTCAACGTGGAATTGCTCGAGTTTCCGGAAGATGGCGGACGCGCCGCCGGCCGGGTGATCGAAATCCTTGGACATCCGGACGATTTCGGCATCGACGTGGAAATCGTGATCCGCAAGCACCATCTGCCGCATGAATTTCCGCCGGAGGTGGTGGAGCAGGCCGAGCAGGTACCGGGCGTGATCGCCAGTTGGGAAATCGAAGGCCGCCAGGATTTCCGGGGCTACGCTATTGTGACCATAGACGGCGAGACCGCCCGCGATTTTGACGATGCGGTTTGGGTCGACCGCTTGCCCAACGGCAACTACGCGTTGCACGTGCACATCGCGGACGTGAGCCATTATGTGCGGCCGGGCTCGCCGATCGATGCGGAGGCCCGGCTGCGCGGCACCAGCGTTTATTTTCCGGATCGCGCCGTGCCCATGCTGCCCTTCGAGCTTTCCACCAACATCTGCTCGCTCAATCCACAGGTGGACCGGCTGGTGCTTTCGGCGCTTATGGAATTCGATCACCAGGGCGACCGGGTGAGCCAGCAGTTCACGCCGGGTATCATCCGCAGCGTGGAGCGCATGACGTACACCGACGTGCACCTGCTGCTCGAAGGCGACGCCGGTTTGCGCGCCCGTTATGCGCCGCTGGTGGGCCGATTCGAGTTGATGCAGGAACTGGCGCTGGTTTTGAACCGCAAGCGCGTGAAGCGCGGGTCGATCGATTTCGATTTGCCGGAGCCGCTGATCGAGTTCGACGAATTCGGGGAAATGACCGGGGTGATTCGCGCGCCGCGCAATATCGCGCACCGGCTGATCGAAGAATTCATGCTGGCCGCGAACGAAGCGGTGGCTTCGCACCTGGAAAAAGCGCTGCAGGCGTCGATTTACCGTATCCATGAAACGCCCGATCCCAAGCGCGTGATGGAATTTGAGGAGGTGGCCGCGCACTTTGGATATTCGCTGGGCGTGGGCGCCATTCCGGTCAAGAAATTCGGATACGCGGATCACAGGCGGGACGGACGCAAGGTGCGCAAGGATATTGTGCTGCCGGACAAATCGCCGAGCATTTCCTCGCGAAATTATCAGCGGCTGGTGGCCAAAATCGAGGGCAAGCCGGAGGAGCGCATTCTCAGCTACCTGATGTTGCGCTCGCTCAAACAGGCCCGCTACAGCACCGAAAACCACGGGCACTTCGCGCTGGCGGCGGACTCGTACACGCACTTCACGTCGCCTATCCGGCGCTATCCGGACCTGATCGTCCACAGGCTGCTGATGGCAGCTCTGCAGGGGAAACCCGCGCCCGGCGAGCCGGAATTGCGCGCCATCGCTGAGGAGTGCTCCCAGTCGGAGCGGCGCGCCGCCGATGCCGAACGCGAACTGGTGGAATGGAAGAAAGTGAAATTCATGGAATCGCGCGTAGGCGAGGAGTTTGGCGCGCTGGTGATCAGCACCACGAAATACGGACTGTTCGTGGAGCTGCAGGATCTTTTCATCGAAGGGCTGGTACCCATCGATATGCTTCCCGACGACCGGTACACGTATCACGAGAACGTGCGGAAGATCGTGGGACAGCACACCCGTCGCGAGTTTTCGATCGGAGATCAGGTGCGCGTGTCGCTTGACCGGGTGGACGCCGCGGAGCGCAAGCTGCAATTCTCGCTGGTGGAGCCGGAACGGAAGCGGCGGGCACGCCGGACGCCGCGGGCCCGGTCGTGATGCCGGAGCTGATCGAGATTCCGGGCGGCGAATTCCTGATGGGCCAGGCGGACGGCCGCGACGAGGAGCGTCCCGTGCACTGCGTGCGCGTGGCGCCCTTCCGCTTGGGACGCTGCCAGGTGACCAACGTGGAGTACGATGAGTTCCGGCAGGCGACGCGCAGCCCAATGACGGCGTTCCGCGAGCAGCCGGAATTTTCCGATCCGGCCCAACCGGTGGTGGGCATAAGCTGGTTCGACGCGGTGGCGTATTGTACGTGGTTATCGGGGGAAAGCGGGGCGCGGTTCCGGCTGCCTACCGAAGCGGAGTGGGAATTCGCCGCGCGCGGCGGCGCTCCGCTGCGCCTGTACCCGTGGGGCGACGAGCCAGTGTTCGATCGTCCGGATTATGCCACGCGATGGCAGCGCGGGCCCGAGAGGGTGGGCTCGGCTCCGGCCAACGCTTTCGGTCTTTACGACATGTGCGAGAACGTGCACGAATGGTGCGTGGACTGGTACGACCCAGGATATTATGCCGCTTCGCCCGCAGAGAATCCCCAAGGGCCGGCCACAGGGTCGCGGCGGGCGTCGCGCGGCGGGGCATGGCGGCATCAGATCAAGATTGCGCGGTGCGCTGCCCGCAGCAGCATTCCGCCGGAGTTTCACTATGCGGATTACGGGTTCCGGGTGGCGTGCGAGCAGTAATGCGGGTTCCGGTGATTAAGTGACAGTCGCGAGACTCGCGGAGGACTCAGCATGATTGATGATTATGCTGTTGTTTCCCACTTACAGCCGGCGGCTCCCGGCGTTCAAAACATATCATCCCGCGGCGAGGCCTTTCGTGCGGTCCCCGGCCTCCGCCTGCAGTACAGCATCTCGAAACCTTCGCCGGGCTCGATGCAACAGAACCCGGAGATAATCCTGATTCACACCGAATCGGGTACAGAGTTCCGTATTTTCCACTTCCTCAAGCATGGCCAGGCGCAACAGGTCGCGATCCTTGCCGGGTAACTGCGAAAGCACCTGCCGCACCATGTGCTTGCGCTCTTCTGTGATCACCTGCAATTCCATACTCGCGTGCAGGTCAGCGCTCTCTTCGGCGGATTCCGGGACCGGCAGGAAGCGTCCGCCGGCGCGCAACATCTCGAGCGCGACATGGCGGCAGGTGGAATGAACGAAGGCGGGAAGACGGTCGGAAGAATCCAGCGTCTTGCCGGAATGGAAATAGCGCAACACGCGCAAAAGGGTTTCCTGGGTGGCATCCTCGGCCATATCCGGCGAGCGCAGGTGACGCCGTGCCTTGAGCCACACCGGCGTCTTGAAAAAGGCGACAAAATGAGCCTCTACGACCGGGTCGCAATTGCGGAGGGCGGCAATGTATTGCGCATCGAAGGGAAGCGTCTCCACGGAGGGCTCCAGGAGGGTCCTAAATAGCATAACTCGATCCATGGTGGATGGTTTTGGGAAGGCTGGGACTGGCGGGGATTCTCCGGAGCGTGTATACTCACCCCGAAGCTCTAATCGCGCTCAGAAAGCAACTTCAGAGGCCAATAATGAGAACAATTTTCCGCATTTTCCCGCTGGTGGCGGCTGCCGCCATCTCCGCGTTCGCACAAACACCGACCATCACCGCGGTTGACAACGGATTTTCTTTTACGAACCAGATATCCCCGGGCGTGCTGGCCACTATCTTCGGCACGAACCTGACAGGAAACAATCTGGTAGTTACCCTGGATGGAATTGACTGCCCGGTGACTTACAGTTCGGCCAACCAAATCAATATCCAGGTACCGTGGGAGGCCACGGTGGGCGCCGGCAAGGTAGGCGTGACACACGACGGGCTGGCATCGGCGCGCTTCCCCATCACCGTAAGCAAATACAGCCCAGCGTTGATTTCGTTGAATGGGTCCGGAAGCGGCACGGGAGAATTCTTTAGCGGCAGCAAACTGATCAGCATGACCAATCCGGCAAATGCGGGCGATACCCTCACTACCTACGCGGTCGGACTGGGAGCGACCAGCCCGGCCATCGCTACCGGGACGGTTACACCGAATCCGCCGCCACTCTACGTGACGCTGGCCGCACCGGTGATCGCCGTTAGCAAGAGGGAAGCCTCGGTCCTCTTTTCGGGACTGGCGCCTGGTGCGCTGGCCACCGACCAGCTCAATTTCACGCTCGCGGCGGGCACGCCGGTGGGGACCGACACGGTCGCGCTGACGATCGGCGGTGTTTCCACGGGCTTGGTGAACATACCCATCGCCTGCCTGGATGTTACCGCGGAAGTATCCGTCTCGCTGGGCACCCTGGAGCATACCGGCGCCGGTACGTATCTCCAGAAGGTGACCATCACGAACACTTCGGGCAAGGCGTTGCCTACCAATGCCAGCGTGGTGCTGACGAGCCTCACGGCGGCCGCCAGCCTTACTAACGGCGGCGGTTCCCTTTGTCCATCATCGGATGGGTCGCCGTATAAGACATTCGCTTTCACGGGCACGGGATCGGCGCAATCCGCGACGGTCAGCCTGAAATTTTCCGACACGACGAGCGGCGCCATCACCTACGGCCAGCGTATCCTGGTGAAGTAGCGCATTGGGCCCTACGGAAACATTTCGTCCCATCGTAGATCCGGCGATTTGGGAGCGGTATCCGGAATACCGGGCGCTCAGCGTGGTGGTGCGGGATTTCGTGTTGCCTCCGAGTGTCCCGGCGCCGGCGATTCCCCTCCAGCCGCCCGCGTGGATGGCGGATCATCTGGAAGCCTGGCGAAGCTCGTTTCGGGCGTTCGGCGCCAATCCTAAGAAGACTGCCTGCTCCGTAGAGGCATTGTGGAAGCGCGCCGAAAAGAACGGAAGCCTGCCCGTGATCGACCCGGTGGTGGATCTGTACAACGCGCTGAGCATCCGCTTTGGGGCATGTTTCGGTGGTGAAGATTTGGATCGTTACGTGGGCATGCCGCGTCTGGTTCTGGCGCGCGGCGATGAGCCGTTCGACACCGTGCGCGATGGCGTACCTGTAATCGAGCAGCCGGCCGCCGGGGAGGTGGTGTGGCGCGACGATGCCGGCGTTACCTGCCGGCGATGGAACTGGCGCCAGTGCAAACGGACCGTGCTGACTTCCCAGAGCCGCAACCTGTGGTTTATCATCGATCGCCTATCGCCTATGCCCGTCGATGAACTCGTGCGTGCCGGTGAGGCGCTAGCCGCGGGACTGGCGCAAATGAGCCCCGGTGTCACGCATTCAATTGAGTTGATCGCCCCAGACGCGTGAAGATCAGCAGCGCGACCGTAACGGCCGCGCACAGGATCGGGAACCAGTCGCCATAACGGGTGTAGAAGGTGCGTGCCTGGATGTAGGAGAAGCCGGTACGCGAGGCGGCTTCGACGTAGAGCGGCAGACTGCCGCGCAGGCGCCCAGCGGGGTCGATGGTCGCGGTGATGCCGTCGTTGGTCGAACGCAGGATCCAGCGCCGGTTTTCGGCGGCGCGCATGCGCACGATTTCCAGATGCTGTTCGCGCGCGGCGCTGCGGCCAAAATAGCCGTCATTGGAAATATTGAAGAGCACCTCGGCGCCATCTGCTACGAAGCGCCGCACGAAATTGGGAAAGACGGATTCGTAGCAGATGAAAGCGGCGATCTTGTGGCCGTCGATGGGAGAGACCACCACCTGCGTGCCGGGCGTGAAATCGCCGGCTTCCGTGGTAATGCGCTTGATGAAATCGAACGGCCAGGGGACGAACTCGCCGAAAGGCACCAGGTTGACCTTGTCATACCGGCTGACCAGGGTTCCATCGGGCGCCACCAGGATCGCGGAGTTGAGGGGCGCGCCTTGCGGCGTGTGGGCGACCACCCCCAGCAGGAGATGCGTGTGGGCGGCGGCAGCCAATCCCGCAATATAGGCGCGGAGGCGCGGGTCGGCATCGTAGTAGAGCGGCGCGGGCACTTCGGGCCACACCACGATGGCCGGATGCTCGTCGCCGCCGGTCATGACGGTTCGCAGCGAAAGCGCGGCCAGGTTGCGCTGCATACGATCGACGGACTCCGGCGTCCATTGCGCATCTTCGGAGATGTTCGGCTGCACCAGGACGGCGGTCTGGCGGCCGCGCTGGGCATCGGGCAGCGGCGGCAGAAGGATCAGGAAGGGCAGCACGATGAGCCACATCAGTTGCAGGCGCGGCCGCCCAAGCACCGCTAACGCCATGGCAGTAGCCATGACCATGAATACGAACGACAGGCCGTACACGCTGGTGACAGGCGCCAGGCGCATGGGCAACCCCATGTTGATACCGGCATCGCCCAGCGCCAGCCAGGCGAATCCTAAAAAGCCATGGGTGGCTTCGATGGCGACCCACAGGGCGGCGACCGCCGGCGCAGCCCACCAGCGACGCATGAAGATCCCGGCCAGCAGCGCGAACACGCCCAGATGCAGGGCCTTGATTAGGCAGAACAGGAGAAAAGAAAGCCAGGCAAGCGCGGTGTTCAGGCCGCCATAATTGGCCAGCACTCCCTCAATCCAATAGCAGACGCCGAACCAATAAACCACGCCCGCGATATGGCCCAACAGAAAGCGCCGCCAGGGCCGCGGCTCGCGCGCTACTGCCACCAGCAGAGGTGCGGCAGCCACGGGGGCCAGCCACACGAAATTGAAATGCGGAAACGCCAGCACCAGCAGGATGGCTGAAAGCAGCGCGGCGGCGTATTTCAACTGACGGACCGCCGTGCTTCTTCGCTTACCTTGTCGGCCATGTACGAGCTGCGCACCAGTGGTCCGCTGAAGACCATCTGGAAGCCGATGGACAATCCATAATCGCGATAGCGGTCGAATTGCGCCGGTTCGATGTAGGCGGCCACAGGCAGGTTGCGGCGGGTGGGGCGCAGGTATTGGCCGATGGTGGCAACGGCTGTCCCGGCATGGCGCAGATCGCTTAACACCGCGTACACTTCGGATTCGGTTTCGCCGAGTCCCGCCATCAATCCGGATTTCGTCAGGACACCAGGATGGTAGCGGCGGGCGAAATCCAAGACGTCGAGCGATTGCTGATAATCGGCCTGCGGACGCACGCGCGCATAGAGGCGCGGCACGGTCTCGATGTTGTGATTGAAGACGTGCGGCGCGGCGTCGAGCACACGCGCGACGGCTTGCAGATCGCCGCAAAAATCCGGGGTCAAGACTTCCACGCGGGCGTCCGGCAGCGCACGCCGTACCTGGCGAACGGTTTCCGCAAAATGCGCCGAACCGCCGTCGCGCAGGTCGTCGCGGTTCACGCTGGTGATCACCACGTACTGCAGTTGCATGGCTGCGGCCATGCGTGCGACATTTTCGGGCTCGTCCGGATCGAGCCGCATATCCTGTTTCGACGGCGACCCTTTGGGCACGGAACAGAATCCGCAGCCGCGGGTACACAGGTTCCCCAGGATCATGAATGTGGCGGCGCCGCGCGCGAAGCACTCGTGGATATTCGGACAGCGCGCCGATTCGCATACCGTATGCAGATTAAGCTGCCGGAGACTGGCCTTCAGGTTGTGCAGAGCTTCGTAATGCGTAGCGCTCCGGCGGGCCCATACAGGCAAGCGTGGCGCGGCGCCCGCGCTCCGGTTCCCGATCTGAACCAACGTATCGCTCACTTCTCGATCTTTTGCCGGAACGGCGCGAAGCCCAGACGCTCCAGCTCGGCTTTGGCTTGTCCAAGCTTGGATAAATCCGAATACGGCCCCACCAGAACGCGCGTTTTGCCCGTAGGGCCGGGTGATAGCACGGCGGGGAATCCTTTGTCCTTAAGAGTCTTGGCCACGGTCTCGGCCACGTCTGGCTTGACGGAAGTGACCTGCAGGTAAGTCTCTCCGGGCGCAGGCTCCGCGGGGGCGGCAGCCACCGGCGCGGCAGGAGGTTCCGTCTTGGCCGCCGCGGGCTGGGGGGCTTCGGCGACGGTAGGCTGAGAGGCGGCCGCACTGGCTCCGCCATCGTCCTTGGCAGGCTCCGCGGCCGGGTTTTGCTGCGCTGGAGCCGCCGGCTGCGGACGTCCGCCGGAGGGCGCGGTTGTGCCGGGTTGGTCATGCGCCGCGGTAATCTGGGGCGCGGGCGTGGAATTACGTCCCACGATATACCCCATCACAAAGAAGACCGCGAATAATATAACAATCACGAAAAAACCGCTGAGCAACTGCCGGTTGCCCAGCACCAGTTCGGATTCGCCCGTTTCGTTGTTCTTCATGAATTAGCCGGTTTGGAGGGCTCGCCTAGTTTGCTCATGGCCCGCTCCAAAGATGAGAGTATATCGATAGGCAGGGGAAAAACAATGGTGGTATTCTTCTCCGTGCCGATTTCGACCAACGTTTGCAGGTAGCGCAACTGGATCGCCACGGGCTGGTGCTGGATCACCTCGGCGGCCATGGCCAACTTCTCGGCCGCGCTATATTCGCCCTCGGCGTGAATGATCTTGGCGCGCCGCTCGCGTTCGGCCTCGGCCTGCCGGGCGATGGCACGGATCATCTGCTCGGCCAGATCCACCTGCTTCACCTCCACCATGTTCACTTTTACGCCCCAGGGCGCGGTGTGCTGATCGAGAATCGATTGCAGCCGAATATTCAGCTTTTCACGCTGGCTGAGAAGCTCGTCCAGTTCCACTTCCCCCAAAACGCTACGCAGCGTGGTCTGCGCAAGCTGCGAAGTGGCGTACAGGAAGTTGGTCACCTCCACTACCGCCAGGCGCGGTTCGATGACCCGGAAGTAAATCACGGCGTTTACTTTCACGGTCACGTTGTCGCGCGTGATGACGTCCTGCGCGGGCACCTCGAGGGTGTCGACGCGCAGCGAGACGCGCACGATGCGATCGATGGGCGCAAATACCAGAATGACGCCTGGGCCTTTGGGCTGATCGAGAAGACGCCCCAGGCGGAAGATGACGCCGCGCTCGTACTCTTTCAGGATCTTGATGGAAGACGCCAGGTACAGCACCACGATGATGATCACGATGGTGGTAAAGCTCGTAAAGTCGATCATGTTGACGCTCCGTTTGGCGGGGCAACCGCTTCCACCGTCAGTTTGAGTTTATCGATTCCAATCACGCGAATGGCAGCGCCGGCAGGCACCTGCGCCGCCGAAACCGCATCCCAATATTCGCCCTTGAGAAACACTTTGCCGCCGGGCGCGAGCGGGGTGATGGTGGTACCGGTTTCGCCGATCAGGCCTTCCACGCCGGTCACGACTTTGTTGCGGCGGGCGCGCACCACTAATGACAGCAGCCACATGGTGATGAGCGAGAAGGGCAGCGCCAGGGCCACGGCAGTAGAAAGGTGGATGCGCATTTCTGGTAACGGGCTGTCGATCAGCATGACCGCGCCGAGGATCATGGATAGCGCGCCGCCGGCTCCCAGAATGCCGTGTGTGGCGAACTTGGCCTCCAGGATGAACAGCGCGAAGGCCAGCAGCAGCAGTGCGGCCCCCAGCCAGTTAATGGGCAGCACGGAAAGAGCGGAGAGGCCCAGCAGCGCCAGGATGGCGCCCAGAATACCGGGCACGATCAATCCCGGCGAAGTGAATTCCACATAGATGCCCAGGGCGCCGAGCACCAATAGAACCAGCGCCAGGTTGGGATCGCTGACCGCGGACAGAATCCGCTGGCGAAGATTTCGTTCGTAAACGTCTATCACCGCGCCGCGCGTATGCAGGACGATCTTGGCGCCATCCATGCGCGCGATCTCGCGGCCATCGAGCTTGTTCAGCAGATCCTGCTCGTTGGAAGCCACCAGTTCGATCAGATGATTGTCGAGCGCTTCCTTCTCGGTAAACGACTGGCTCTCGCGCACTGCTTTTTCGGCCAGTGCGCTGTTGCGCCCGCGCTTGGCGGTGATACTGCGCAGGTACGCGGCAGCATCGTTTTCCACCTTCTGTTTCATGACGGCATCCATTTCGCCGCCCATCATGACGGGATGCGCCGCGCCGGTATTGGTGCCGGGCGCCATGGCGGCCACATCGCCGGATTCCAGAATAAAAAATCCCGCGGAGGCCGAGCGCGCGCCGCTGGGCGCCACATAGGTGATCACCGGGACAGGCGAGGCAATGATTTTTTCGATCGACTCGCGCATGGCATCCATCAAACCACCGGGTGTGTTCAGGCGGACGATCACCAGCGAATCGTTGTCCCGGTGAGCTTGTTCGATCGCACGCGATAGAATCTCAACAGTAACCGGATGGATCATGCCATCCACGTCCACTTCCAACACTCGCGGCGTGACCGCGGTCAGACTCGCGGCCATCGGCGCAAGCAGGAGCAGACTTGCCAGTGTGGATCGCACGCTAACATTAATATACCTCCGGGCCGACACGATTGTCCGAAACCGCACACCGTGCGTGTAAAACGATGATCGAATTGATAAAAACTTTTTTTCGGTAAGTGCGGTGAAGTCTGGTAAAATCTGAGAATAAGTTGAAATTTAGGGAGAGAAATACCTTCTATGGCAAGTAAACGAAGTGCAGGTTCCGAGCCTTTGGTGTCTTCCGGCGCCGCCTCAGCGCGCGCCAAAAGTGCAGTAACACGCAAGCACAGGAACTCCGCCCCGGCAGAGAGATCCGAGAATGCCCTGGCCCCTTCGTCGAGTCCGGCATTAACCAACACCACCGATCCTACGTTTGACGACATCGCCCAATTAGCTTATTCGTATTGGGAAGCCCGCGGTTATCAGGGCGGTTCCTCTGAAGAAGACTGGCTGCGAGCCGAGACTGAGTTGCGCTCCGGCGTAGCCACGTTGACCACAAACTAGTCACTCCGACAGGAATCTGTCTAAGTGGGCCATGCGTGCCCTTTAACTCATTTACGGCGCTAAGTTGAGTTACTTATATTTTCGGAGAACGGCTAACAGCCGGCCTTGAATCTGTACGTCCGCCGCCGGAACCATAATCGGCGGCAACGCCGGGTTGGCGGGTTGGAGCCGGACTTTGTTTCCCGGCTCCCGATAAAATCGCTTGAGAGTTGTCTCAGCCCCATCGACCAGCGCTACTACGATCTCACCATCGCGCACTTCGGAGACTCGTTCCAGCAGGACCATGTCTCCATTGCAGATGTGATCGCCGATCATCGACTCGCCGCGCACTTCGAGCGCGAACGTGTCCGGATGGCCGATGAAGTCGGCAAAGCTCAACGTGGCGCGCTGCTCGACGGATTCGACCGGCGGCCCGGCGGCGATGTGGCCCAGAAGCGGGATCTCCAACAGAGCGCCGTTGCGGTGACGACGGTTCTCCTGCACGTATTTGGGCCCGAGTTCCAGCGAACGGCTCTGGTTGAAGCCGCGCTTCAGATAATTCTTCGTGGTGAGGGCCGCGATGTGTTTGTGTACAGTGGCCAGCGAGGCCAGGTTCAGGCCTTGCGCCAGTTCTTCGTAACTGGGGCTGTAGCCGTTGTCTTCGACAAATTTCGCGATCAAATCGAGCACCTGCTTCTGGCGCCGGGTTAGAGCCATCGGAAAGAACTCCTCTCTGCTCTATTTTGGGCGAAGAAAAAGGGAAAAGCAAGGGGAAAGTAGCTGTATTCTTATCAATCGGGGTGTTACCTGCCCAACGCGGTACGGGTCTCGCGTAACGTATTAGCCAGCGATTCACGTGGCAGGCTCTGAATGATCGGCTCGATCAGCCAGCCCAACCCGGCCGGGATGGAGCGAGTGAGTGAGACGGCTTCGCATTCCACATATACACCGCCGTCACGCTCCATAAACCTCCAATAGGTGTACAACCGCCAGAGAAAACCCTGATCGCGACCGGGCGGCAGGATGCGTTCGTCCGGCTTGCCGGCATTCTGCACTTCCGCAATGCGCGTGCTATAGGCGCGGCTGTGGCAGCGGGTGCTGTCGAGCGGAAAATAACGCACGTCGTAGTCAGTGTCCAGAATCACGGTGATGACCTTCTTCTTCATCAGCCGCATGTAGACCTTGAAGTCGTTCCCATCGCGGCTCACCAGGCGCGACGCCAGGACCTCGGGCTGATAGTGATCGTGATTATGGTCGTAGTCCTCGACTATCGCGAGAGTTTGCGCCAGCGTGACTCGCGGAATAAATACCGCGCCCACCCAATCGTGAATGAGTCCGCCGGGCACTGAGATTTTGCGCGCGCCGCCGCGATTTTCAATCGCTACGCGACCCGCGCGAACCTGGCTTATACGCTGGGGTTCGTCATCCGACCAGAGGAATCCAGCCTGCGGTCGCAGGCGTTGATCGAGGGCTGCTTCCGTTTCATGAATGTACTGCTCGAATGCCTGAAGTGTCTCGGTCCGCAATTCCGCCGCTTGTGCAACAGGTATAACGATAAAGCACAATGCCAAGGGAGCGGCCAGATGCCTCACGCATCACCTTGGCCGCGGACGTAGACTGTGCGGGTGGGAAACGGCATGTCAATATGTTCCTGGCGCAACCGCTTCAGGACGCGTTTCCGCAGTTCGTGCCGCACGCGAAACTGCTGGGCAAATTCCTGCACGCTATAGCCCACCGTAAAATTCAAAGCGGAGTCGCCGAAGCCGGGATCGAGGGTCACAGAGGGCGGCGGGTCGGCGAGCATGCCTGCGATTTCACTCGCGCCCTTCTGAGCTTCTTCGAGCAGCACGCGCTCCACCTGATCGGGGTCGCTGTCATACCCCACGCCCACCTGAATCGAAGCGCTCACACGTTTCTCGGGCAGGTAGAAATTGGTCACAATGGCCTGGCCTAGCTTGCTGTTCGGAACAATAATCATGTTATTGTTCAACGAACGGATCGTCGTGCTGCGCCAGCCGATGTCAGTGACGTATCCTTCCTCTCCCGTATTCAAGCGGATATAGTCGCCCAGCCGGACCTGGCGGGCGACGGTCACATAGAAACCGGCGAACAGGTTCGATAGCGTATCCTGAAGGGCCAGCGCCACGGCCAGGCCGCCCACTCCCAGTGCGGTGAGTATGGGGGTGATCGAAATGTTCAGCAGGTTCAGGAGCACCATCAAGCCGAGGATCACAACCGCAACTTGCACCAAAGTTTGCGAGAGCGTGGTCACCGGAAGCGCTCCGGGGATGCCGGTGCCGTGAAAGCGAATGAGTTCACCGGCGAGTCTGGCAGCGGCTATGGTGAGCGACAGGATCCAAAGCGTGAGCAGAACACGCCCCACCCAGAGTGTGGCCGTATGGGGCAGTTTGGACGACTCCATGGCCAGGTGCGCGCCCAGGATCAGCACCCAGATCATGAACGGGTCGCTCAGGGCACTGATGACGATGGGGGCCGTGCGCCCCTTGCTACGTGCCTGCCAGTTGCGCAAAAGACGCAGAATTAGGCGCTTGGCGGCGTAGCCCAGGGCCAAGGTCAGCGCCAGGACGCACACGGGAACGATCAGTAGCTCGAACAAGTGTCGCGCGGCGATGGCGTTCATCTAAGCTTCTATGATAACCGTCCGCGCGCTTTTCCCTGCACGGCGCAAGCTCCCGTCGCGTCAATGATTTGTGCGCACTCTTCCGATTATCCTGGCTCTGCTGATGGGGTCCAGCGCCTGGGCTTCGGAAGCCTCCAAACTCTATAAGGAAGCTCGAAAGGCCGAGAAGGCCGGCCAGACCACGCGCGCATACATGCTCTACTCGGAAGCGGCCGCACTCGATCCGAACAACCACCTGTATTGGTCGCACGGCCTGGCTTTACAAACCAGGGCGGCTCTGGAGGCCAAGGTGACGCCTCAAATAGAGGCAACCTTAGGAGCAAGTGATGCGGAGCCGGAGCCGCCTCCACCGCCCGCGGCGACCGCGGAAGACCTGGCCGAAGCGCGCAAGCCGCTGCCTCCGACCCAGTTGAATGCGCAACCCGGACTGAAAGATTTCGATCTTCGCGCCAACGCCAAGATACTCTTTCAGACGGTGGCGCACTCCTACGGGTTGGATTGCGTTTTCGATGGAGATTACCAGGCCACGCAAACGATCCATTTTCAGATGGACCAGGCCAATTACCGCGATGCTTTGCACGGGCTGGAAGCGGTAACCGGTTCCTTCCTGGTGCCCATCTCCGATCGGCTCTTCATGGTGGTGAAAGATACTCCCCAGAAGCGCAAGGACGAGGAGCCCTTCGCGGCTATTGTGGTGCCCCTGACGGAGCCCACCACGCAACAGGATCTGACCGCCATGATTACCGCCGTGCAGCAATCCTGCGGCGTGCAGAAGATCGCGTGGGACAGTCAGAAGAACATGGTGGTGATCCGCGACTCGGTTTCGAAGGTGCTGGCCGCGCAACAACTGTTCAAGCAATTGCTGCATCCCAGGGCGGAGGTTCTGTTTGACATGGAATTCCTGGAAGTCAGCAGTACTTACAATCTGAATTACGGCTTTCCGCTGACGAGTTCGTTTCCACTCGCATCGTTTAGCACGTTCATGAACAACGTGCCGCGGCTTGCCCAAAACATTTCCGGGATGTTGCGTTTCGGTGGTGGGGCGACGCTGATCGGCATAGGCATAGCCAACCTGCAACTGGTGGCATCCATGACCAAATCCGACAGCAAGAATCTGCTGCACGCCACCGCACGCTCCATCGACGGCCAGCCGGCCAGTATTCATGTGGGGCAGAAGTACCCCGTCGAGACTGCCGGTTATTTTGGTCCCGCCAATTTCAGCGGCCCTGGAGCGTATACTCCGCCGCCCTCCTTCACTTTCGAAGATCTGGGACTTTCCCTCAAAGCCACACCCCACGTGCACAGCACGGAAGATGTGACGGTTTCGATTGAAGCGGAATTCAAGGTGTTAGCTGGGCAGGCGTCAAACGGCATTCCGATTATCTCGAACCGGTCCTTGAAATCGGATGTGACGTTGGATCTGGGGGAATGGGCCGTGATCGCCGGATTGATCGACGACGAAGACGCGCACAGCATTGCCGGCATCGCGGGGGTTGCCGGCCTGCCGCTGATCGGCCCTTTAACCAGTTCTACCACGCGGAACCGCAGCACGGACCGGGTGCTGATCCTGCTGCGGCCAACCTTGCTCCGGCTACCTCCTGACGACTCGCTGACGCATGCGGTGCGGGTGGGAACAGAGACCCGGCCGTTGACGCCCCTTTAAGCGTCCCTGCACCGAGTTTATACTGTTTGAAGCATGGCCCAGAGCGCGACCATTACCTGGCAGGAAACGACTGCGTCCGGCCGCACCAGCGTTCCCTGGTACATCTGGGCTTGTTTGCTGGCGGTTACTTCAGCCTCATTTGGCGGGGTTTGGGACATTTCCTGGCACGAAAGCATCGGCCGGGACACTTTCTGGACCGCGCCTCACCTGTTCATTCATTTTGGCGGCATCCTGGCCGGGACGGCCTCGGCATGGTTGATCTTCAGCACGACGTTCGCGCCTGATAGCCACCCGCATGCTGGCGCGGTACGCATTTGGGGATTTTACGGACCACTTGGCGCCTTCCTGTGCTGCTGGGGCGGCGCGGCCATGGTTACATCCGCGCCGTTTGATAACTGGTGGCATGCAGCCTACGGACTAGACGTCAAGATACTCAGCCCGCCGCACGTGGTGTTGATACTTGGCCTGATGGCGATCCGCTTTGGCGCGGTGGTGTTGCTGTTGGCGGAAATGAACCGGGCCAGCGGCGTGCTGCGGCGAAAGCTCGAATGGCTGCTCCTTTACAGCTTTACCTACCTGCTCGGCGTTGGGATCGCGATCTTCCAGGAGTACACGTTCACCGACTATATGCACAGCGCAGTGTTCTATCTGGTGCTGTCGCTGTTCGCGCCCATGTTCCTGGTCGCGGTGGGCGAAGTCTCCGAGTTCCGCTGGGCGGCCAGCGCCATAGCCGGCATCTTCACCACGCTGAACCTGATGTTTCTGTGGCTTCTGCCCCTGTTTCCTGCAGAGCCCAAACTGGGCCCCGTTTTTCACCATGTGACGCGCTTCATTCCGCCGCCGTTTCCGTTGCTGATCATGGTTCCGGCGGCGGCGCTCGACCTGCTTCGCCACCGGTCACAACATTGGAATCGCCAGCAGCGCGCGCCGGCGTTCGGCGCCGCGTTTTTAGGGACCCTGGTCTTGGCGCAGTGGCCTTTCGCGAACTTCCTACAGTCGCCGGCAGCCCGAAATTGGTTCTTTGGGACGAACTACTTTCCTTTTTTCGTGCCGCCGACCGATAACTGGGTGCGCTACGCTTTCACGCAGGTCGAAAGCGGCAGGCCGGAATTCTGGCTGCGCATGGCGCTGGCCCTGGGCATCGCCATACTCAGCGCTCGCGCGGGACTATCACTAGGCGGTTGGATGCGGCGCGTCCGCCGGTAGCAGCACTTAGGCTGTTTGCGGTATGGCTTGCAATCGGCGATGCCCTGTGATACAGCTTTGCTCGGAGGCATATCCATGACCGCTAGGGCCAATCGAACTATAGCCGTTTGCGTCCTGCTTTCGGCTATTGTGATCCTATTGTCTTGTGCGAACAGCAGCAGCGCGCCGCAGCCTGGAACCCCCGCGTTCTTTTGGGCGGCAGCCAAACAGAACTACGCCACGGGCGATTATCAAAAGACCGTGGAGAACCTGGGCAATATCGTATCCAGCGACAACGAATACACCGCGCGCGCCCAGCCGTGGCTGCTCGTTATGACTGCCGGCATGGCGCAAGGCTATATGGACCTGGCCGAGTCGTACGAGGCCGGCGGTCATGCCAATCACGCGCAGACCACCAATTTTCACCGGCAGGTGAACACTTACCGCGGTGCAGCCAACACGCTCGCGCTGCAGTTTGCCGATGCATTCTCGAAGTTCCACGGCCAGGACGAATATATAACGCTGGCTTTCGCCTATCCGACCGGAAGCCCCACTGAGGTGGTGCTGTTGAACAAGGTTGCCGGCGGCGCCTGGCCGCCCGAAACCGAACTCGAGACCGCCCAGAAGCGCGCCATCGAGCACGCCGTAGTGCTGGCCACGTGCCGCGCGGCGGGCGCCAAAAACGATCCCGCCAAAGCGGCGGATCTTCTAAAGACGGGCGATGCCAAGGTCCCACGCGCGGCATTCATGCAGGCCATGGCGGCTTCGCTCTTTGAGGAATCGCAGCTCTACACGCACAATAAAATGGACCAGCCGGATAAGGTGAAGATCTTCTGCACCCGCGCGCAGGAAGCTCTGAAGCTGGTACCTGTCTCCAAAGACAGCGCGGACCTGGACAAGAAGATTCAGACCGCTCTGAAGAAAGTTAAGGCGTAGCCGCTCCGCATCCGGCGGCGCCGCCGGAGCATAAGCGGAAGCAGATCAGGTGCCCGCTTTCCGCCACCACCTGCACAGCGAACTGGCCCGCCACGTATTTCGCGTAGCTTGGTTTATCCATAACGAACACACGCGCGCGGCGCTCCTGCAATGCCTCCATCAGTTCCGGCGCAGTGAACACGCGCAGCAGGAACCGGTCGCCATACCACTGCAACTGATTGTCTTCATCGAAGCGAGGTTGGCCATCGTCGTAGAATGCCACCCGTTCGCCGCTGGAAGTTGCCTCCGTGGCGGCGCGCGCGATGGGCCGGATTTCAGCGGCTTCCAAATGGGTCCGGGGAAAGATGGCAACCGCGAGGACTGCTAACGCCATCACGGGCGTGAGGATGCGCAGACCCCTGTTCAAGTAGCGCGCGGGCACCAACTGCTTCAAGCCCAGCGATGCCAGGATGGCGAATGCCGGATATGCCGGCAGCATGTATCGCAGCACGCGGCTGCGCGCCACCGCGCACAGGGCAAAGACAACCGCGACCCAGAGGATCAGCAGCCACAAGCGACGGTCCCGGCTGCGAATGACCACAACCATGCCGGCGATCATGGCAGGCAGCCAGGGCCAGTAGGAACGCGCCAACATCCAGGCATATTCGAAAGCGCCCGTGTATCGCCGCCACGCGGGCGACAACCCCCCATAAACCTCGTTCCGCAGCCAGGTGGAGTGCACCGCCATGAACCAGGCGCCGAACAGGTGAACCAGGTAGATGTACCACGCGGTCAAAGGCAGGTATGCGACGATCAGGGCCGGGATCGCGTAGCGCAGCGGCGGCCGGCGGCGGCTGACGATCAAGTGCAGCACGAAAATGCCCGGCAGCGCCAGTCCCATCATGCTGCGGGTCAACTGGGCGAACGCGGTCGCGGCTCCGGCGGCCAGGTACCAGCGCGGATCCGTATCGGTAAGCGACCACGCGCAGATCGCGCAAAGAAAGAAAAAGGTGAACGGCACGTCGGTCATGCCGCGCGCCATGTACTTCAGAAAGTAAAGCGATGTCGCCATCACGAACATGGCCAGCACCGCGGCGGACGCGTCCCCGGTCAACCGGCGCGCCAGCCAGTAGACCAGCAGGATGGTGCCGAGCCCGCACAAGGCCGAAGGCAGCCTGGCGAGCGAATCCGAGTAACCGAAAGCGGCAAACAGAGACGCTTCCATCCAGTCGACCATGGGCGGATTCTCCAATGCCGGATTGCCGTTGCTGTGCAACACCAGCCAGTCGCCCGTGCGCAGGATATCTTTGGCGATGTGGGCGTACTGCGCATCGTCATAGCCGGTGAGATCTCCAGTGCGGAGCGGGGCGATCGCCAGGATGGCGGAGAGGGCAGCTAAAATCCAGAAGTAGCGGCGGCTGTTCAAAAGCCAAGTATCGCGCAACTTTGGATGGAAAATCGCGTGGGCAGGTAGGCTTTCCTGCCCACGTTTGGAAAGGAAGGGAAGGGAACAGTTACTTCTGGGGCGTGGCGCTCGGAGTGGCGGTGGCGCCCGTCGTCTTTTTGGTGCTGTGCTTCTTGGCTTTCTTCGCCGGCTTGGTCGTGGTGGTGCTCTGGTTCGGCTGGCTTTGGGCCGGCGCAGGGGTCTGCGCAAACATCAACGGCAGGGCCGCGGCGGCGAAAACAATCGCGAGTAAACTCTTTTTCATTTTGGTCTCTCCTTTTCGGGAATCTTCTTCCCGTCAATTCCATATTGAGGCCGCGGCCGAATTTATACGATAGACTCGGAGGGCTATCCTGGCGGCGAAAAAGAACCCTGAAATGTTCGGCTTATAGCCCCTGTCGGGTGCCTGGATTAGCCTCGATAGGGGATATGCGCGGGGTCCGGTCGAGCGCCATCATGGAGTTGGAGGAGAGTGAACAAACATTCACCTGAGGCTGACCGGCGGGTGACGCAGCACAGTTTGCTGCGGGTGCTGATCGCCGGCTTCAGCCTGGTCATCCTACTGCTGCTCACCGGCGCGTTCATCGGGCTGGGTAACATCCACAGCATTAAGGAGAACGCGGCGCAACTGATCCAGGAACAGCAGTCCACCAACCGGCTGCTTGAGGAGGTTCACCGGCAACAGGCCAGCTTGAGCGAGGTTTTTTCGATCCTGGCGCGCGATCCGGATTCGGTCGATTACGGCGCTATTCTGGCGCAATTGGACGAGGCCAATCGGAACATCGACCGCATTGTGGCGGAGGGCGCGCAGACGCCGCAACGGCGTCTCTACGATCAACTCCGGCAAACTTCGCTGGCATTCTCCGCCGAAGCGCGGCGCCTGCTCAGCGTCGACGAGCCGGAGACGTTTTCCTCGCTGGATCTGTTCCGCGATCATGAGGCATTCACTTCGGTGGTGGCCAAGCTGATCGAATCGAGCTACCGGAGAACGGTGGCGGCGCAAAATGAAATCAACCGGCGGTCAGAGCGCCTTGTGAAGATATCGGCGGCGTTCCTGGCCGCTTTTCTGGTGCTGGCGCTGCTCTCGACCGTGCTGACGGTGCGGCTTACGGCCCGCCTGCTGCGCCAGATGGAATGGCAGGCGGGCGAACTGAGCCGCGTATCCTGGCACATGTTGGACGACCAGGAAAGCACCGCGCGGCGCTTCTCGCACGAACTGCACGACGAACTGGGGCAGTCGCTCACCGCGCTCAAAGCCAACCTGGCGGCGCTGGGCGCGAACGGGGCCCCAGACCCCGGCCGGGTAGAAGACTGCGTGAAGTTGGTGGACGAATCGATCGGCAATGTACGGCAGATGTCGCAACTGTTGCGGCCCACGATCCTGGATGATTTCGGCCTCGAAGCTGGGATTCGCTGGCTCTGTGAAGGCTTCACCCACCGGACCGGTATTCAAACCGAGTTCAAGTCCACGGTGACCGGGCGCCTCCCGGACGAGACCGAAACCCACCTGTTCCGGCTGGCGCAGGAGGCGCTCACCAATGTGGCCCGGCATTCAGGTGCACACAACGCGGTGGTCACACTCGATTCGCGGGCGGGCGAAGTGTGTCTTTCGATTCGCGACGACGGGCGCGGACTGCCGGCCGCTGGCGCCGCGCAGGGCGGCATGGGTATGATCGGAATGCGTGCCCGGGCGCGCAGCTTGGGCGGCGACTTAACGGTGCGATCCAAACAAGGACAAGGCGTCGAAATCGAAGTCCGTGTTCCGGCGGGCGGCGCAGAGCATGAGAGAAAAGATTCGCATCCTGTTGGCTGACGACCATGCCGTGGTGCGGCAAGGGTTCAAGATGATCCTGGCCGCGCAGCAGGACATGGAAATCGTGGGCGAGGCCGGAAATGGGCGCGAAGCGCTCGACCTGGCCGGACAGTTGCAACCCGACGTCATCGTCATGGACGTAGCCATGCCGGAACTCAACGGCATTGAGGCGACCCGCCGCGTGGCCGACCTTTCCCCCCGCACCAGGGTGCTGGCGTTGAGCATGCACAAGGATTCCGTGTATGTGCGCGAGATACTGCGCGCGGGGGCGCGCGGCTATCTTTTAAAGGACTCGATCTCGAGTGATCTGCTGGCGGCCGTGCGCGCGGTCGCACGCGGGGAGGGCTACCTCAGCCCGGGCGTATCGGACGCGGTGCTGAACGACTATCGCCGCCATGTGACCGATCCCATCGATCTGCTCAGCAGCCGCGAGCGCGAAGTGCTGCAGATGATCGCGGAGGGCAAGACAAACAAAGAAATTGCCACCATCCTGAACCTGAGCGTGTACACGGTGGATGCGCACCGCGGCCGCATCATGGAGAAGCTCAACCTGCATAACTCCACCGATCTGGTACGGTTCGCGGTGCGCTGCGGCCTTGTGGATTAGTGCCTCGGGGCCCTATTGCTGTTCCGGGTCACCCGGTTTGCTTGACGCCACGGCGGGCGTTCCAGACATGGCCCCACGCAGCACATCGTTGGCGAAGAAAAACTTGCCGTCGTTCGGCACCATCATAATTTGCACCTTATCGCTGAGCCGTTCGGCGATGATCTTCTGGATCAGCAGCGGATTCTGCTTCAGCACCTGCGCTTCCGATTTCATGCGTTCGGCATCGGCGGCGGCCACGACGCGGATGTGATCGCCCTCGGCTTCCGAGAGCATCTTACGCTTCTCCAGTTCCGCCTTGCTGTCGATCACTTTGCCGGCCGCCTGGGCTTCCGCGTTCTTGATGGTGGATTCTTTGCGCGCCTCCGCTTCCAGGCGGGTCTGCTCGATCTGTTTCTGTTTCAGCGGCAGTGTGTATTGCATGGCGTCTGCCTGCGCCTTGGCCTGAAGGACCACGACCGCGGCCTCGCCCTCGGCTTCTTTCACGTGGCGGGCTTTTTCGGCATCGGCTTCCAGTTCGGCCGTGCGGACTTGTTTCTGCTTGATCTCCAGATCGACCGAGAGCCGGTCGTTTTCCTGCTCCTTCAACAGCAACGATTCGAGCCCCTTGGCATATTCGGGCGGCAATTGGATGTCGCGCAGCATCACTTCTTTGACTACGATGCCGTCCGGGCTCAGTTTGCGCGTAATGGCGTCGGAAGCGCGCTGCCGCACTTCCTCGCGGCTGTTGGCGAAGACATCGCGCACCAGGTAGCTGGGCACAATCTGGCGGAAGACGCTATCCACTACCGGCGGCACGACCTCCTGGTCCACTGGCTGCGGCAGATTGGATTGAACGAAGTCGAGGCGGCGCGGATCCAGGCGATAGCGGATCGAAATCGCTAAACCCAGCGGCAATCCTTCTTTGGTCTGCACTTTGAGTACTTCGCCTTTGGACTTCGGATCGTCGCCGGTCGAGGTGGTGAAGACGCGGTCGCGAATATCGTAGAGCACCACGTGTTGCACGAACGGAACCACGGCGTGAACGCCCGGATAAAGCGTGCCCGGCACGACGCCGGAAACCTGGCTGATCAACACGCCCCCCATTCCGCCGGGCACCACGGTAATCGACTGGCTGATCAGCAGCGGCAGGCAAGCCGCCAGCACGAGGCGTAATGCGAATCGCCAGCGGACCGCATCGAAATCCGGTGGACCGGAGACGCCGTCGGCGAGACGGCGCGCATTCGCCCGATAAAGATCCCATAGCACGAGCCCGATGGCGCCGGCCAGAAGGCCGATGCCAGAGGCTAGAAACAAATACTTGAGCAGCAACATTGAAAACCTCCTTACCCCGCGGGTCCGATAGGCAAGAGGGTGGCCATCATCAGAAGTGGCGCGAATCCACGGTTTCAGTGCGTGGGAGCGGATCGCGTAGAAGCCGGCTTGTGGGGGCGTGAACACGTCGTGTCGCGCGGCACACGACGAGGCTTTGTTTAGTGAGTGCCGTTAGACAGCTTCACGATCATGGCCTGGTAACCAGTCAGCTCGATGACCGGGTCGGCCTTGTCGTGAAAGAATTCATCGACCGCTTTCACCACGCCGGAGGCCGACATGTAGTCGTGACAGAGGATGATGCCGCCGGGAGACAGGCGCGGGTAGAAGAACTGGAACGCGGCGAGCGTGCTCTCGTAGAGGTCCGCGTCCAGATGCACGAAGGAGAACATCTGGCCGGAGACCGACCCCGCGGTGGCCGGAAACAGGCCGGGATAGTAATGCACCCGCTCCGATCCCACGTAGTTCCGAACCTGCTCCAGGTTGGACTTGAATTCGCCGCGGTAGAAGCGTGCGCCATCTGCCGGAGAAGGCTCGGGGAGGCCATCGAACGTATCGAACAGGTGGAGATGTTTGCCCTCGGGCAGTTGCAGTGACAGCAGCTTGGCCGAGGCGCCGTAAGCCACGCCTACTTCGGCAATGTCGCCGGCAATCAAGCGGGTACTATCGATGCACGACATGAGCTGGCAGGCTTCTCCGTGGCTCAACAGGAGCGTCCGCTCCTCCGCTACGCGCCGCACAGTGGCCAGGCGGTCGCGCCGGTGGGAGTGCTCGTAGCGTGCCAGCAAGACACCGCGGCGGGCGGCGGCGCCTTTCACCGCGTCCATCAGGCGCTCTCTCAGTTGCATTCTGGATATTCCTGCCAATTTGGACTGCTTTTGACAATTCTACCCCGGTTTTTGCGGTATTTCATACACTTTCTTTAGGGGGCTTAAAAAAAAACGGCGCCATCCGCGCCTCGGTGAACTTAAGCCATAATCGATCCATGAAACTTCGTATGTGTTGCGTACTGCTGGTGTGCCTCTGTCCCGTCGTGGCCGCCGCTGCCGACGACTACCGCACCCTGGTGGACGCCGAGGTGCCGGCGCTCTACGCAATATACAAGGACCTGCACGCGCATCCGGAACTGTCGCAACACGAGGCGGAGACGTCCGCCCGGCTGGCCGGCGAATTGCGCCAGGCCGGTTACACCGTAACGGACCATATCGGGAAATACCCGGACGGCCACGGGGCATTTGGAATTGTGGCCATTCTGAAGAACGGCGCGGGACCCACGGTGCTGGTGCGCACCGATATGGACGGCCTGCCGGTGGAGGAGAAGACCGGCCTTCCCTACGCCAGCCAGGTGCACGTCACCGACGATAGCGGCGCCACGGTGGGTGTGATGCACGCCTGCGGGCACGACGTCCACATGTCCTCGTTTCTGGGAATGGCGCGTACGCTGGCCCGCATTCGGGACCGCTGGCACGGCACGCTGATGCTGGTTGGCCAGCCCTCCGAAGAACGGGTGAGCGGCGCGCGCGCCATGCTCGCCGATCAGTTCTATGAGCGCTTTGGCCGTCCCGATTATTGCCTGGCGCAGCACGATACGCCGGAATATGCGGCCGGGCAAGTGGCGGTGGTGGCGGGTCCGCTGCTGGCCAGTTCGACTGCCGTGGACGTGATCATCCGCGGCACCGGCGGACACGGCGCCCGCCCCGAATTGACGAAGGATCCCATTGTGGCGGCGGCTCAATTCGTACTGGCGCTGCAAACCATCGTCAGCCGGCAAACGTCCCCGCAGGATCCGGCGGTGGTCACCGTAGGTTCGATCCACGGCGGCACGAAACACAACATCATTCCGGACGAGGTGACGCTGCAAATCTCCACTCGCGCATTCAACGACGGTGTACGGCGCAACATTTTGGCGGACATTGACCGGACGGCGCGCGGCGTTGCCCTGGCAGCGGGCTTGCCCGAGGACCGGCCGCCCGTCGTGAAGGTCAACGAAGCAGAGGCGGTGCCGGTAACCTATAATGATCCGGCGCTGGCCCACCGGGCGGAGGCGGCTTTGCGGGCGGCGCTGGGCAGCGAGAATGTGCTGGCCGGCAAGTCCGCCATGGTCAGCGAGGACTTTGGTTTGTTTGGCTTGGAAGGGCATCAGATTCCCTGCTTCATGCTGTGGCTGGGGGCGGCCGATCCGGCCAAGCTGCAGGAGAGCCGGCAGACCGGAAAGCCATTGCCTGGCTTGCATTCCAGCCGGTTTGCCCCTCTCCCCGAACCGGCCATCCGGACGGGCACGATCGCCATGACGGCGGCGGTCCTCGACCTGATGGGTCAGTGAGCCGGTCGGACTGGTAAAATCGTTAGTGGAGGGTGATTGCACTCACATTCCCACGGTCACATGTCCGGCACCGGCCAAAAGCTCCGCTGGTCGGTGGTGGCTACCTTCTGCTTCATGGCCCTGGAGGTTTTCGCGGGTATCCGGGCGCACAGTTTGGCCCTGATTTCCGACGCCGGCCATAATTTCACCGACGCCCTCGCTTTATTGCTTGCCTGGTTCGGTTTTTACCTGCAATCGCGGCCGGCCAATGAGGTTAAGACCTACGGGTATCATCGCGCCGGTGTGCTGACGGCCTTCATCAACGCGCTAACCCTGGTGGCCGTATCCGCGTGGATCTTCTATGAGAGCTGGCAGCGATTGCGGCATCCGGAGCCCGTGCAGGAGACTGTCATGATGCTGGTAGCCCTGGCCGGGCTGTTGCTCAACGGCGGCATCATGTGGGGGCTGCGCGCGGCGCGCCAGAACGACATCAACGTGCGCAGCGCATTCGTGCACATGCTGGGCGATCTGTTGGGTTCGTTCGCCATCATCCTGGGGGCGCTGATCATTCGATACACGGGCTGGAGCCAGGTTGACCCGCTGCTCTCGATCGTTATCGGCGCGTTGATTATCTGGACCGCCTGGGACATCATCAAAGAGTCGCTGAACATCCTGCTGGAAGGGCTGCCGCGCGGGCTGCAACTGCAGTCGGTCATCGATGCCATGGGCCGGGTGGAAGGCGTGCTGGATGTGCACGACCTGCACATCTGGTGCCTGGGATCGAGCACCCGCGCGCTGAGCTGTCACGTGTTGATCGAAGACGTGCCGCCTTCCGCCAGCAACTGCATTCTGGCGCGCATCAACGAAGTGCTGGCCCACGATTTTCACATCCAGCACAGCACGGTGCAATTCGAGCATGTGGGCTGCGCAGTGGCGGAAACCGGATGTGTCATTCCGGTCGAAGAGCAGCATCACCATCACCACCAGCACTGAAACGCCGGCGGGTTAAGCGCCGCGCAGCAGCTTATCCAGCCTTTCGAGCGGCTCCTCGAGCCTCTGCAGGCGCGTCAGCACGCCGTCGAACAGGTCTCCCACCTTGGCGAACCTCTCCGGTGCATTGAAGATATTGAATTGCCCCGGGGTAAGTCCGGGGCGCACCTCATCCCAGGCGAGGGGCGTGGCGACCGGCGCGCCGGGATACGCCCGCAGCACATACGGCGCGGCGATGGTCTTCGACTTGCCGTTCTGCATCCAGTCGAAATACACGCGCCCCTTCTGGCGTTTGGAAACGGCGCGCGGGGTGGTGAACAGGTTCGGCCGGTCATGCAGCACCAGGTGCGCCAGCAGTTCGGCGAAGGTGCGGCTTTCGTCGTAGCTGTAGACCGGCTCGAGCGGGATGTAGACGTGCATGCCGTCGCCGCCGGTGGTCTTCGGATACCCGGCCAGGCCGATGGCGTCCAGCTTCTGGCGCACCAGCAGCGCGGCTTCCACGATCATATCGAAGGGGCAATCCTGCGGGTCGAGGTCGATCAGGACGAAATCGGGATTGTCGAGCGACGGCGAACGGCTCATCCACGGGTTGTGGTCGATACAGCCGAGATTCACCAGATAGAGCAGGCTGGCGCGATCCTGGGCGAACACGTAGCGGATGGGCGCCTCGTTGTGATCGGAGTAAATCTCCTCGGTGCGCAGCCAGGGCGCGAAGGTCAGGGGCGCGTCCTTCTGAAAAAAGAACTGCTTTTCGATGCCGTTCGGATAACGCTTCAGCGAAAGAGGGCGGTCTTTCAGGTGGGGGAGGATCAGGCGCGCCACGGTGTCGTAATAAGTGAGCAGATCCCGCTTGGTGATGCCTTCCGCCGGATAGAAGACTTTGTTGAGGTTGGTGAATTTCAGCGCATGACGGTCTATGGTGAGGGTGATTTCGGGCTTATCGGCCGGGAAGAGCGATGAACTGGTGGATTCGGGAGCCTGCCCCGCCTGTTCGCGGACGCAATCGCGGGCATCCATGTCTGGGCGGAGGCCCATGTAGACTGGCGCGCGCAGTTTGCCGTCGCCCGTCCAGTTGGCGAACTTCACTTCCGCGACCAATTCCGGTGTAACCCAGGTCACATCCGTCGCCACCTTGGGGCCCACTTTGGGCGCGCCTGAAAGGGGCGAATCCGGCGTGACCAGCGGATCGAGCTTCTGGCGCAGCATCGCCATGGTTCGCTGATCGAAACCTGTTCCGACGTTGCCCACCCAGACCAGTTTGCTGTTTTCGTAGAGCCCGAGCACCAGCGCGCCGAAATGGTCGCGCTCGCCGGCGGTGAAGCCGCAGATAACGAACTCCTGCCGGTCCACAATTTTGATCTTGAGCCAGTCGCTGCTGCGGCGCGACTCGTAGCGGCTGCGGGCATGCTTGGCCACCAGGCCCTCAACGCCGGTTTCGCGGGCGGCCTGCAGCATCGCGTCGCCGGCGCCCGGAAAATGTTCGGAGTAGCGCAGCACGCCCGTTGGCGTGAGGATCGTTTCGAGCAGTTGCTTACGTTCGGACAAGGCCACCTGCCGCAGGTCGTAGCCATTCAGGTACAGCAGGTCGAAGGCGAAGTACACCACCGGCCGCGAACGGGCCAGGTGCGAGATGGAATTGGGATCGGACTGGTGGATGCGCGGCTGAATCAGCTCAAAATGGGCCACGCCTTTGTCGTCCAGCACGGCGATCTCTCCGTCGAGAATGGCCTCGTCGGCCGCGATGTAGTGCGGGATCACGCTCAATTCAGGGTATTGTTTTTCGCAGGAATGGCCGGTGCGGGAGACCAGCCGGACGGCTTCGTGCTCAATGAAGCAGATGGCACGCACCCCATCCCACTTGACCTCGAACAGCCATTCATCGCCATGCGGCGGGGCGGCCGTGAGCGCCGCTTTCATGGGCACGATGGCGGCCGGCATGGGTGCTTTCTGCGCGCCGCGGAGCTTACTGACCAGCGCTTGTGCGGCAGTGCTTAACTTGGGGGTCGCGGCCGGCGCATTCCGGGCGGCGGGGGGCGCGGCGTGGCGGCCGGCAGGACGGCTTTTCCATTCGCGCTGGGGGTCGCCGGCGGTCTGTTGTTTGGTCTTGCGGGCGGGCAATCCCTGCGCGATTTCCTGCTGGGTGCGGCCGGAGAGGACGCTCCAGGCATGCTGCTCGATGTCCCAACCCGGCACGGCGGCTTCGTCGCGTTTCTTGATCATCAGCCACTCGTTGCCCTTGCCGCGGTTCTTCATGTGCACCAGAGCGAATTCGCCTTTGAGCTTCTCGCCGTGCAGGTGGAACTTCAGGTCGCCGCGGGCCAGTTGCGCATCGACGGGGATGTCGCCCAGCAGGTCCCAGGTGCCGCGGTCCCACAACATGACGCTGCCCGCGCCGTAGTTGCCCGCCGGAATGTTCCCTTCGAATTCGCCATATTCCAGAGGATGGTCCTCAACCTTCGCGGCCAGAAATTTGGAGAGAGGCTCCAGTGACGGGCCTTTGGGAACCGCCCAGGAGACCAGCACGCCGCCGATTTCCAAGCGGAAATCGTAATGCAGGCGGGTGGCATCATGGCGCTGCACAAAGAAACGCGGGGCGGCGCCGGCGGAGGCTGGGCCAGGCGCGGCTTGCGGCGCCGGCTCGGGAGTATTCCTAAACTTGCGTTTGCGGACGTACTCTTCGAGTGCCATAAACTGTTGCCCCTCCTCAATTTACATGATATCTTCGAGACTGCGACTATGGTTCACCTGGGGGTGTGAAAATGGCCAGCACGGTTTGGAAAGGGCATCTGACATTTGGTCTGGTTTCGCTGCCGGTGCGACTTTATAGCGCCGCGCGCGGCGAGAGCGTGAGCTTCAATCTGCTGCACGCCAAAGACAAGTCGCGAATCAAGCAGGTCACGTTTTGCCAGGCCGAGAACGAAGCGGTGCCGCGCAGTGAACTGGTGAAGGGTTACGAATACGAGAAGGACCACTACGTGGTCATCGAGGATGAGGACATCAAGAAAGTCGCTCCCAAGACGGCCAAGGTCATGGAGATTCTCGAATTCGTCAAGAGCGATGCGGTGGATCCCATTTACCTCGAAAGCTCCTACTACATGGCGCCGGATGAGGGCGGGGAGAAGCCTTACGCCCTGCTGTTCGCGGCCATGGGACAGGCGGCCTACTATGCGCTGGCGAAGATCGCCATGCACAATCGCGAGCACATCGTGATCCTGCGGCCGGGAAAAAAAGGCATCCTGCTACACACCATGTATTACCAGGATGAGATCCGCCAGGTGGACGAATTCCGCACCAACACCGACTTGGTGAAGCCGGCGGAACTGGCCATGGCCAACATGTTGATCGATACGCTGAAAGCGGAATTCGAGCCGGAGAAGTATCACGACACCTACCGCGACAACCTGATGAAGATGATCGAGGCGAAAAAGGAAGAGAAAGACGTGGTGGAGACGCCGGAGCCGCAAATGGCGCCAGTCATCGACATCATGGAAGCTCTGAAGCGCAGTCTGGCCGAGAAGAAGAAACCTGTACAGGTGGCTACGGCCGCGGCGGGAGAGTCGGAAGAAGCGCCCGCCGAGCCGGCGGAAAAGAAGCGCGCGCGGCGCACAAAAGCCGTTTAATCACCCGAACAGGGCGGCCCAGCCGATTTTACCGATTACCAGCACCACCCAGGGGATGAGCACCGCGGTCAGTGCTTTCGAGAAGGGGAATTTGCGTGCGGCCACCGAAATGCCTACGGCCAGTAACGCGATCTGCCAGAAAGTGAACAGGTCGATTGAGGTGGCCAGGGCGTAGAGCGCCTTCCCTGAGCCGGGCGGGGGTTCCAGAAATGCTCCCAGGTTAAATGCCAGGGGATTGCGCAGGTTGAAATCTTCGGGATTCTTGGTGAAGACCACGATGATCGCCAGAATGCTGGATATCAGTCCGGGCAGCATGGAATAGGTCGTGATCCCAAACATCTGTTTGAAGGTGAGCGACGCGCCCATCATCTTGCACATCAGCAGCAGCACGCCCGCGATAATCAACGCCACCACCGGAATGGCGAGGGAACCCACCACGTAGGCTCCGATCGGAGCGTACTTGATCTGCTGCTGGATGATCGTCTCGCGCTGCTGCGCATCCATCTGCTGCATGCGCGTATTGGTTTCCATGGCCTGACGCATAGACCGCTCCCAGCCCACGTGTGTGGTGAAGCAGTACATGAAGGCGAGATAGGAAATGATTACGAGGACGACCGGCACGATCCAGCCGGGCCGCGCGGCGATGTCGGCAAATGCTTTTTTAGGGTCGAAGAACACGTTCGAGATGCGTCCGACTTCGCCCAACGGCGGAGCGGCATTGTCAGCAGTGGGTTCAGGTGTCATAAAATCGGAGTCCGACGGGCGATTATGACAAGATTTCGAAGCGGATGCAAGGCCTAGCGGTTACTTGCCAGCTTGCGTCAGTTCTTGAGCGCATCCTGAATCCGGTCGGTAAGCATATCCACGAACCGGGCGGGGACGAAACCGTTCATACGGCTGATCACCTGGCCACGGCGGTCCAGAACAATGGTGGTGGGGATCGAAGTAATGGCCAGCACGCGCGCCAGCCCGTCTTCGAAATAGACCTGTTGGGCCCAGTGGTTTTCTTTCAGGAATGGCGCTACCAGGTTGCGTTCGTCGTCGGTCGCGATCGAAAGAAACACTACATCGGGCGAATTGTGAAAGCGCTCCTTCACCTCTTCGTAGAGCGGGTGCTGCGCGCGGCAGGGGCCGCACCAAGTGGCCCAGAAATCGAAGACCACGGCCTTCCCCTTCAGGGAAGCGATGGGCAGTTTGACGCCGTCCACGCCGGAGATAGTAAATTCCATGACGTTGGAGACCTGCGCGTTGGGATCGTTTTGCCGGAGGCGAAGGCTGCGGGCAGCCAGCAGTCCGGTAGTGCGGTCGTAGGCTTCCAGGATCATGTCGCCGAGCCCCTTCTCCGATCCGTAGATCTTGCGGTAGAGGTCGCCCAACTCGCCGCGGTCCTTGGCGCGGTCCGTGTCGGTGTTGCGCGGGTCCGGGATGGTGAAGGCATCGGCGTAAGGACCGATGGCGTCCTGCAGTTTCCCGGCGCGTACCAGCCAACGGCCGATTTCGCGTGCTGACTCCGCAGATGGGTACGTGTCAAAAGCCCGGCGTGCCAGCGCGATGGCCTCATCGGTCTTGCCCAGGTTGCCCGTGGCGCGCGCCTCGCATGCCAGCGCCTTGCTCAAGCCCTTGTCTACCTCTTCATGCCACTGGGCCTCGCTGAAGTGACTGGGAGCAGGTTGTTTGCGGGTTTCGCGCAGCAGTTCTTCGTAGTGGCTGGCGTACTTGAGTGCGCGCGGCGCGACATCCGCCGGATTACCCGCGTCCGGAGCCAGCAAGGCGCGCATGACTTTGTCGAGAACCTGGATATCGTCGGGCTCCCGCGCCAGAACCCGTTCCCCATACTCGATGATGCGCTTGTCGTCCTTGGCTTCGATCGCGGCCTTCACCAGCGCCCGCTCGATCTCGTTCCGGCGCGGCGAATTCGGATATTTCGCCAGGTGCTTTTCCAGCGCGCGGATGAAATCAACAGGACTGTTGCCGGCCTCCCCGACGGCATTCGACAACTGCTGATCCTCGGGGGGTTCGGCGGCAGGGGCCGTTGCCGGGTGATCGTGGCCTGGTTGCGAGGGTACCGGCGCAGGGACTGTCTGGGCCCAGGAGAGAACTCCGCCAAACAGCAGAATAGCGGGAAACTTCATTTCGGGGCGCGGATCTGATCCGCCAGGCTGGCTGCACGCAGGCGCGCCTGGTGGATGTAAGCTTCGTTTTTGGCTATGCGGTCAAGCATGGGCAAGTATTGAGTGGTGGCCACCAAGCGCTTCCGATCATACGCGGCCTCCAACTGGAGCACGGCTTTATCCACGCCCAGGCGATCGTACTTGGCGGAGACTTCCAGCGTGACCAGAAGTTGTTCCGATTCACTGATACGCTCGAACCAGTCGGCCAGCACTTGCGCTTCAGGGACCTCGGAGTAATTGAATTTGACTTCGTGTTTGACAGCGCCGTTCTCATAACGGAACGTCTTTTCGCCCATGAACGCGACCTTAAGGCCGGATTCGAGCGGATGATCGAAATATCCCAGCTTTTCCGCCAGGTCGAAGATGCCGGCCGCTTCGGAATCAGTCAGTTGAAAGTGCACCGGTTTGTCGTCGTCCTGGGCTTCCTTGTAGTCTCCCGCACCGCTCTTATCCAGGGATACGGCTAAGTAGGCGGGCGCGCTGCCAGGGAACGATTTGATGAAGGTGATCCGGGGAGTATCGTTGCCGCTGGTCGCACCGAAACAAACGCAGCAAACCAGCGCCAGAGACCATTTCATTGTGATATCCGCCCCCTTACAGCCGGGGCCGGGTACGTTGCGGCCATCGTGAGAGCTCGCGTCGCATGGCAAATCGCGACCGCGAGAGCATCGCACGCGTCCTCGGATTCGATTATGGAATCTAGACCCAACAACGACTGCACCATCAACTGAACCTGCCCCTTGCCGGCTTGCCCATAGCCCACGACGCTGGTTTTGACTTCCAAGGGTGAATATTCTCCTAATTGTAACCCGGCTTCGGCGATGGCCAGCAGAGCCACTCCGCGCACGTGCGCCAGTTTCAAGGCCGTCCGGACGTTGGCCGCGTAGAATACCTGCTCCACGGCGGCGGCGGCGGGCGCATGGCGTCTGATTACCTCGCGCAGCCCGCAGGCAATTTCCTGCAGGCGCGTCTGGAAGGGGTCCTTCGGGTCGGTCGAAATCACGCCTGCCGCAACCAGCTTATGGACGCCCCCATCCGACTCGATGATGCCATAGCCCGTACGCTGGCTGCCGCAATCCACGCCGAGAACCAGCACCTTATTGGGCCATCGCCTCGAGTTCTTTCTCGTCGATATCGAAATTCGAATAGACGTTCTGCACGTCGTCGTGCTCTTCCAGCGCCTCGCTGAGCCGCAGCATGGCGCCGGCGTTCTTGCCTTCCAATTTCACAAGGTTTTTGGGCAACATGGCGATCTCGGCCGTCTCGACAGGAATCTTGGCCTTCTGCAGGGCTCCCTGCACGGCTTCGTGAGCTTCGGGACGCGAGATCACCTCCCAGCTGCCGCCGTCATTCTTCATGTCGTCGGCGCCCGCATCCAGCACGATGTTCATGAGCTGTTCTTCGCTGGCCTTGTCCTCGGGTATCACGATGTGGCTACGGCGCTCGAACATCCAGGCCACGCTTCCCAACTCACCGAGATTGCCGCCGTTTTTGGAGAAAACGTGGCGGATTTCGCTGACCGTGCGATTGCGATTGTCAGTGGCCACCATAACCAGGACGGCGGCGCCGCCGGGGCCGTAGCCTTCGAACATGACTTCGTCGATCTGACCGCCCTCCAACTCGCCGGTGCCCCGCATGATGGCCTTCTTGATGTTGTCGGCGGGCATGCTGACGCCCTTGGCCGCCAGGATGGCGGTGCGGAGCCGGGGATTGGCATCCGGATCGCCACCGCTGCGGGCGGCGATCATAATTTCCTTGATGATGCGCGTAAACGTTTTACCGCGCTTGGCGTCCAGTGCAGCCTTTTTGTGCTTGATGGTCGCCCACTTTGAATGACCTGACATGGTGAAACCTCTTCGTGGGGCCCGGACTCACACCCGGGTGGGGACTAGTATGAATTCAACCACTAAAGCATAACAAAAAGTAGGGGCCGGGGGGCTGAGGGCATCGGGCCTGGTCCGGCTTTAACCGTTACCCCAACCGTTACCCTACCCCTAAATACTTGTGCGGGCTCGTGCTTCCGGCGCACGCTCGAGCAGGAGGGGGAAGATGCGCGGAAGAGTGTTGGGGCTGGCGGTGGGTTTGATCCCGCTGAGTTTGGTGGGGGCCGAAATTGAGGGTATTCAGGCGAAGGCAGCGATCACGCTGATCGAGAACGCGCGAGCGAGCCGGGCAGCGGGGTTCTTCTCGCGCTCGGAGGCGCAATACCGCCGGGCGCTCGCGGTGGTGGAAGAGACCGCCGGTCCGCGCGCGCCGGAGCTTACGCCCGTTTTGAACGGACTGGCGGAACTGTATTTCGATTGGGGCCGCTACACCGATGCGGAGACTCTCTCGCGGCGCTCCGCGGCTTTGGTGGAAGATTCGCTGGGTGCGGGCCATCCGCTGCTGGCCACGGCACTACAGGATCTGGCCGCCATTTATCACGTGCAGGGGCAATACGCAAAAGCCGAGCCGCTATATTTGCGAGCGCTGGGGATCCGCGAGAAGGCTCTGGGACCGAACCATCCATTCGTGGCGGTCACTCTATGCGATCTTGCCGAGATGGAACGGACGCAAGGTAAATATGCAAGCGCGGCGGCACACTATGCCCGCGCGCTGCAGATCCGCCAGGATGCGTTTGGAGCCGGCGATCCGGCAGTCGCCGAGACGTTAGCCCACTACGCAGTGGTGCTGCGAAAAGCACGCCACGGGCGAGAAGCCGCTTCGGCGCAAGCACGCTCAAGGGCGATTTTGGCGCGCGCCGCCTTCCCGGATAGCGGTAAATAACAAATCAGTCTGCTAACCCAATGCGCTTCAGCAACAGGGTGAATCGCGGGTCGCCGTGCAGCGAATCGAAATACGGCATGCACTTGGCGTAGGCCAGCATGGGATTGCGCTCTTCCCGGGCTTTGTCGAGCCATTCGAAGGCCAGATTTTTTTCGCCGATGCTGGCATAAACCTGGGCCGCGGCACAAGCCTTGCCGGGCCTTTGGGTCCGGTCGCAAGCCTGGATCCATTTCTCCACCAGGGCGCGCGCCTCGGCTTGTTTGCCCTGTTGCGCAGCCATGCGTGCGCGGGCGGAAGTATCGTCCACCTCCTGAAAAACGGAGCGCATCGCTTGTGTTACACCTTCTGCCGCCTCGAGGTGGCTGCGCATGATCTCCAGGTTGCGAAGCTGGTCGTAGGCATATACAAAGCTCGGTTCTAATTCGATGGCTTTCTTGAACTGCGCTTCGGCCATGTCATATTCGTGCCGGTCGGTATAGATCATTCCAGCCGAGGCGATTTTGTACGGCGAAAGAGGATCCAGGGCAAGCGACCGCTGAATCTCCGCCAGCGCCTCATCCAACCTTCCCAAGGGATTGAGATAGGTCACGCTATACGCGAAATGGACGTCGGCGTCGCCCGGGCTCAGTTCCAGCGCCCGCTTGAACTCACTGTCGGCGCCTCTCCAATCCCAGTCATAGAGAGCTTTGACATAACCGAGTGACACATGCGCCGCAGCAAGTGTCTCATCGAGTTGTAACGCGCGCTTGGCGGCTTCGCGTGCCTGCGGCATGGCTTCGTGCGCGGGAGCCCAGCCAAACACTCCCAGCCAGGTATAACAGTCGGCCATGCCGGCATAGGCAGGCGCATAGTTACTGTCCTTGGCAATGGCCTGCCCGAAATACTCGATACCCTTGCGCGCGCTTTCAGGGCGCCACTTATTCAGATGGAAACGTCCCTGTAGATACAGGTTGTAAGCGTCCAGATCCTGTGTAGACGACTGCACCAGCCGCCGGACAGGGCTTCCGGCGACGCGCACTTCCAGTGCCCCGACGATCGCGCGTGAAATCTCATCCTGCACCGCGAAAACATCCGCCAGGCGGCGGTCATAGGTCTCCGACCACACGTGGTAGCCGTCCGCTACGGTGCTCAGTTGCGCAGTGATCCGCAAACGGTCGCCGGATCGCTGTACGCTGCCCTCCAGAACGGTCGCCACGTTGAGTTGCCGGCCTACGGTGCGGACGTCCGGGTTCTTTCCCTTGAACTGAAATGCCGAACCGCGGGCCACCACGCGCAAACCCTGCACCTGAGTGAGGGCATTGATCAAATCGTCCGTCAAACCGTCGCTGAAGTACTCGTTTTCCTTGTCGGAGCTCAGGTTCACAAAAGGAAGCACCGCGATGGATGATGAATTCGGAGTCGCCGGCCGCCAATGCGACTTGCGCGCCAGCAGGAAACCCGCAGCCAATGCGATCAGCGCCACCGCGGGCAGCACGACCCGCCAGTCGGTCCACCAGCCGCGCCGGATTCGCTGGCTGAGCGGAACCGCCGGCAGCGGCTCGGTTTCCAGGACCGGGGCGTGGAGCGACTCGAAACAGGGCAGGTAGCCACCCTTTGGCAGGTCGATACGAACCGCGTCACCGGCTCCCTCGCCTTCGTAGTATTCCTTGAGCCGGGACCGAAGCTTGACAGCTTCCACACGGACAACGCCATCCAGTCGCGGATCGTATGCGGGTTTCCGTCCAAAGACCTCGACCCCTACCAGGGTCTCCTTCAGTTGATTGCCGCTGAGGGCCTGCTCCACGACAAAGCGCAGGAAACGGCTGGGCCGCTCGGAGCCGGCGAAGGCGGCGCTGGACAGGATCTTCTCCAGTTGGGCACGGACGGACTCAGGCGAGGGCTTGGCGGCACCGTTCAGGCCGGCATCGACAGTTCGGTCTTGTTCCCCAGCAGAGGCGGGCACAGCGTTAATTGGATGATACGTGGGTCCGAAGGGTTCGGTTCATTTAAGCGCACTGACTGATACTGATGCGAACGCTGGACAAGACCCTGCATTTCGCTGTACACTACTGTAGACAGCGAATCTCGATTGGTATTAACCTCCATCCTCGATCCCGTCCGACCGGCCGGCGCCGCGAGTTCCCACGTGTGCCGTTGCCCATCCAAGCCAAATTCTGAAGTAGCCGCCCAATAGCTTACATGGTTCCAGGCAGAAATTTACCTCCTCGCAGACCAGCCCGTAGAGAGAATGTGAACGAATCCATTCGTGCGCGCGAGGTGCGCGCGGTATTTCCGGATGGAACGGCTGAGATTATGCCCACGGCCGCGGCCTTGCGCAAGGCCCAGGAAATGGGACTCGATCTGGTGATCGTTTCGCCCACCGCGGTTCCCCCGGTGGCCAAAGCGGTGGACTACGGCCATTATCAATACGAGCAAAAAAAGAAGCAGCACGAGGCCAAAAAGAAACAGCACGTGGTGCAGGTGAAGGAACTGAAATTCCGTCCCAACACCGACGATCACGATTACGACTTCAAAAAGAACCATGCCATCCGGTTTCTTCAGGAGGGCAACCGGGTGAAAGCCGTGGTCCAGTTCCGGGGGCGCGAGATCGCCCACGCGGATTTGGGACGGAAACTGCTGACGCGGTTTGCCGCCGACCTGGCCACCTACGGCAGTGTGGAAGGCGCCCCACGGATGGAAGGGCGCAATGCGCATGTGCTGATCAGCCCCACCAAAGCCACGAAAGCCTAAGCTTCTGAACGTTGTGCCGCGGTACACCTGTGAGTGACACGGGGTGAGCGCTATGCCATGCTAAGATGCAGATAGCCCATGTATAATGCCTTTTTCGGTTTCGCCGAGAATCCGTTCAACATGAGTCCGGATCCGTCGTTTCTGTTCCGGAGCGCGCACCACGAAGAAGCTCTCGCCAACCTGATCTACGGCGTGCAGAGCCGCAAAGGGTTCGTGGTCCTCACCGGCGAGGTGGGTACCGGGAAAACCACTATGCTGGAGTGTCTACGCGACTTTCTGACTTCTCAGCAAGTCACTTATGCTTCTCTCTTTAACTCCCGCCTGACAGTCCAGCAATTCTTCGAGATGGTCGCCTACGACTTCGGTCTGAGGTGCACGCGTACCTCGAAAACGGAAGTACTCTTCGCTCTGAACGAAATGATCATCGAGCGGGCCAACCTGGGGCGGACCACTGTGTTGATTGTTGACGAAGCCCACAACCTGGAATGGGATGTGCTGGAAGAGATTCGCCTGTTGGGCAATCTGGAGAACCGGCGCGGAAAAATGCTCCAGATCCTGTTGGCCGGCCAGCCGGAGTTAGACCGCAAGTTGGAAGCTCCCGATTTTCGCCAGTTGAAACAGCGCATCGCCCTGCGCTGTGTGTTGCGCACGTTCCAACCTGAAGAGACTGAGGAGTACATACTTTACCGGCTCAAACGGGCCGGCATGAAAGAACAGAACGTCTTTTCGCCTGAGATTTTGCGCGAAATCCACTTCCGGACGCAAGGCATTCCGAGGCTGATCAACGCCATGTGCGATAACCTGTTGCTCACGGCGTTTGCTCTTGAGACCAGAGCTGTTACCCCTGCGATGGTCGAAGAGGTTAGTGCGGATATGCGGTTGCAGGGTTCCAGCCAGCGGACGTTCCTGGCTGACCCAAATTATGCCGAGCGGACCATGCGGGAACAGCGGCAATATACCCCTGGTGACTAGCAAGCTCTACGCCAGATAGGGCTAACTCACCGGATTGGTTAGTATTCAGCCGCTGAAAAACGTGGTTCCGCCGGAATTTTGTCCGCTAGGCCCCCTGAAATTAGGGTAAACTTCGGATGAAAGAAACCCCGATCTTTCTCAACTATGGTACTTCCAACTGAAATCGGGTAGCGACCGGTGAAATCCGGCGACAAATCCGACAGTATTGGGTTTACCTACAAATAAGGAGCACACGATGCACGTATTCTCGAAGAGCCGGTTCGTTCGCCTGGTAGTCTGTTTAGCGGTAATGCTGTGGATGGCAGTTGCTGGATTTGCCGCCGTGGCCGCTCCGCAGGTCTCTCATGGACCCAGTTTTCCTCCCGATCCCTGGTGCGGAAAGGTCGCACACGGTCCCAGTTTCCCTCCCGACCCCTGGAGCGGCAAGACAGTGTCACACGGTCCCAGTTTTCCGCCAGACCCCTGGAATGGCAAAATGGTGGCACACGGTCCCAGTTTTCCGCCCGACCCCTGGTGCGGCAAAGTAGCGCACGGTCCCAGTTTCCCGCCGGACCCCTGGAGTGGTAAAGTATCGCATGGCCCATCGTTTCCGCCAGATCCGTGGTGCGGCAAGACCGCTTGAGTAGCTTCCCACCGCGCGGACGGCCGGAACGTGAGTAGGCCTCCAAACGGAGGGGAATGATACGAGAGGCCCTGCAGTATAGCGCTTGGGCCATAGGTTTGTGGCTGAATTACCTGGTGATATCCGCCATGGCTCGCGGAAGTTACCGGCAGTATCCCTTCGTCTTCGGATACTCTCTGGCCCTGCTCGTCTCCACTCTGGTCGAGATTGCGATTCACTTCGCCGGAACGAAATCTCTCTACGACAAGTACTACTGGTATGACGAGGTCATCCTGGATGTGCTGGTCTATTGCGTAGTGATTGCATTCATCGATCAGGCTGCCCGGTATTCCAAACAGAAAATGTTCGAGCGCCACTGGCTGGTGCTAGGAGCGGCCTTCATCACAGCTGTGTCATTTATCAGACACCAAGGTGGCACGCCGAACATGCGGATGACTCTGGTGAGCCGGGATCTGAGTATCTGTGCCGTAGTCCTCGACCTGATGCTTTGGACTCTATTAATGGCTGCGCGCCGGCACGACCGGCGTCTGCTCCTGCTGAGCGGCGGCTTGGGGCTCCAGCTTACAGGCGCCATTATGGGGCAATCGTTGCGGCAGCTCGCCCATGGACTGGTTCTGTTCGGAACCCTGGTAGAAGTCAGCACCAGCCTTTTAGGTCTCTATATCTGGTGGCGTGCATTGCGCGACGCTCCGGTCACTACCCAGGATTCACTCGCATAAAAAAAGGGCGGGTCCCCAGGGGACCCACCCGATGGTGACGACGGCTATTGCGCTAGCCGGCGATGCTACTGCTGCTGCTGTTGTTGCTGGGGCGCCGTCTGCTGCGGTTGTTGCGCGGGCTGCTGCAGCTGAGAGACCGAATAACTCTCGTCGGCGCTGAAAACTTTGATTTCCACGCGGCGGTTCTTGGCACGGGCGGCGCGGGTGTGGCCGTCGTCAACCGGCTTCTCCTCGCCAAGTCCAATCTGGTGGATTCGATAGATGGGGATATCGTGTTTGGCAACCAGATATTCCGTGACGGCATCGGCGCGTTTGCGGCTGAGCGTTTCGTTGTATGACTTCGAACCGGTGCGGTCGGTGAAACCTTCGACAGCGATGAAATACCGCTTATTCTTCGCGGCGTTGGCTACCATGCTGTCCAGGTCTTCGCGGTCTTTGGGAGTGAGGGCGTATTTGTTGAATGCGAAGGGTACGGTGAGATCCGCGACCTGCTTATAGTCGTCCAGGTTAGTGACGACCTGGCGCAGACTGTTGATTTCCTCGGAATCCTTGCTCGCCATATCCGAGGCTTGGTTGGCCTTGTTCATGGCATCTTTGGCGCTGTTCTGAGCAGTCATCGCCTGCTCTTTGGCGCCACTAATGCCGCTTTGGGCCCGCTCGTCCACGCCGCTGATATTCGCGGTTAGGTCAGTGCGGGTCTTATCAATGTCCTGCCCATTTTTGGTAGTTTGGTCGCCGACTTGGTCAACCTTGGCTTGGATCGGCGCGGTGGTAGTTTGCACGTACTTCTTGGTCGCACAACCGCCGATAAACAGTGTTGACGCCAGAAGACCTGCGCTGAGAATGGTGCGTGTCATAATGTCCCTCGGTCGTGCCATGCAGCAATTTGCGCGCCGATCTCAAAGATCCCGCTTTGTCAAACACTTACGTTCGATAATGAGTAATTATTAGTACGTTTCTAACGGGAGAGTGCAAACTTTACCGGGTCGCAGCGCATTATAGATTCTTAATCACATTAAAGCCCGCGTGATATCTTTTACCTTGATGAAAGGTTTCATTAGCGTCTTTTTGCTGGCGGCTGGCGTGATGGCGCAGGATACCCGCTTTCCGCCCGACGGGAGCCAGATCCCCGGTCCCAATGGGCGCTCCACCCCGGATTGGGTCTCGGAGTTGAGCGAGTGGCAGACTGCGGCTTCGGGCGAACACGAAGCCTGGCTCAAAGATTTGCGTCAGTGGCGGCACGAGCGCCTCATCCGTATGGGATACGACGACGCCGAATACCGCCGGCCTGAATTGCTGTGGACCCAGCGGAACTTTATCCAGCCGCAGATGATGGCCGAAGAACGTTTCTTCTACGATCCGGAAGCCGGGAAGTACACCGTGAACCGTTATCTGGATGACGTGGATCGCCGTTATGGCGGCATCGATAGCGTGCTGATATGGCCTGTCTATCCCAACATTGGAATAGACAACCGCAACCAATGGGACCTGGCTCGGGATCTGCCGGGTGGCATTCCGGCCTTGCGCCAGATGGTGGAAGATTTCCACCGGCGTTTAGTGCACGTATTTTTTCCCAGCATGCCCTGGGATACCGGCACACGCGATGTGGGGCAGCCCTACTGGAAGGCGGCGGCGCAACTGATGGCGGAGATCGGGGCCGACGGCATCAACGGCGATACCTTCGACGGGATTCCGCGCGCGTACCGGACCGCCTCCGACGAGACCGGCCATCCTGTCACCCTGGAGCCGGAAGGCTCGCCGCGCGCCGACGAGCAACTCATGTGGAATAACCAGAGCTGGGGCTATTGGAAATACCCGTTCGCCCCCATGGTCAGCAAGCTGAAATGGCTGGAACCCCGGCACATGATTAATGTGTGCGATCGCTGGGCGCGCGACAAGACCGATAACCTGCAAGCCGCATTCTTCAACGGCGTAGGTTATGAAAGCTGGGAAAACATCTGGGGCATCTGGAACCAGATCAATCCCCGGGACGCGGAGGCCTTGCGGCGTGTGGCATACATCGAGCGGCACTTCGCGGAGTTGCTGGTGAGCCGGGAGTGGGAACCGTATGCACCCGTTCTCCAGTATGGCGTCTTCGCCAGCCGGTTTCCCGGCGAGCGCCGCACGCTCTGGACCGTTGTCAACCGCAATGAATATGATGTCGGGGGAGAGCAATTAGCCGTTCCTCATCAGCAGGGGGCGCAGTACTACGATTTGTGGAGCGGCGTTGAAATAACGCCGCGTATGTCGGGTGACACAGCCGTCCTAAGCTTCGCCATGGAAGCCAAAGGCTTCGGCGCGATCTTGTCCGTTTTGCCGGACGGAGCGCCGCGAGATTTGAAATCTATCCTTGAGCGGACGCGTGAGTGGGTGCGGGTGCCGCTGGCGAGCCTCTCCAGCGAATGGAAATTCCTGCCGCAGCGGATGAGGGAGACTGCGGCGACCAAGCCGCCCGAGTCGACGCCAGGCGGCATGGTTCGCATTCCCGCGGGCAACTTCGATTTCCAGGTCACCGGCATCGAGATCGAGGGCAGCAACTGGATTGGCCTCGACGTGCAATATCCGTGGGAAGACGCGCCCCGGCGCGGACATCATCACCTGCTGGCAATGAAGCCTTTTCTTATCGACCGCTACCCGGTCACCAATGCGGAGTTCGAAAAATTCCTGGAAGCGACGCATTACGCGCCCAAGGACAGCCACAATTTTCTGAAAGACTGGCACAACGGGACCTATCCGGAAGGTTGGGCCAAAAAGCCAGTCACGTGGGTGTCGCTTGAAGATGCGCGAGCTTATGCGACTTGGGCGGGTAAACGCCTCCCGCACGAATGGGAATGGCAATACGCCGCGCAGGGCACGGACGGACGGCTTTATCCATGGGGCAATGCGTGGGACGAGCAGGCGGTTCCCACGCCGTACAAGGGCCGCGATCTGCCCGGTCCCGCGACGGTGGACGCGCACCCCGCGGGCGCCAGCCCATTCGGCGTGATGGACCTGACAGGCAACGTCTGGCAGTGGACCGACGAATTTATGGATGAGCATACCCGCGCGGCCATCGTACGCGGTGGAAGCTACTACCAGCCGCAAGGGTCCATGTGGTATTTTCCGCAAGCCTACAGGCTGAACGAGCACGGCAAGTATCTGCTGATGGCGCCTTCCAAGGATCGCGCCGGCACGCTGGGCTTCCGTTGTGTGATGGATGAGTAACCCCTGCCACGGCTATGTTGGAGGCACCGCGATGAAACGTCTGGTAACCCTTGGCGCTGTACTCGGCGCGATCGTTTTAAGTGGTCCGGCATGCGCGCAGACTGGCGACAGCGCTACGCTGCAGGCGCTGCTTGCCGAAGTCCGGCAGTTGCGCCTGACGATGGAGAAATCGATCTCGATCGGTCCGCACGTACAACTCGTTCTGCAGCGGGTGCAGTTACAGGATCAGAAGGTGGCGCGCATTTCGCAGCAACTGGAAGAGGTGCGCAAGCGGATTGGCGAAGAAACCTCGCGCCAGACGCACGCCGCTGAAGTGCTGGCCAGGGTGGAACAGGAGCTTCCCGCCGAAACCGATCCACAACGGCGCAAACAACTCGAAGAAAGCCAAGCGGGGCTCAAATTGGAGGCAGCCAGGGGGGTGGATCAGCAGTTGACGGCGCACGAAAGCGAGCTTGCCAGTGCGCTCAGAAACGAACAGGCCATCCTGAGCGAATTCGACAGCAAGTTAGATGCTCTGGAACGCCAACTGGAAACCTTGGCCGCCGGCGACGCACAAGCGGCCAAGCCGCGCTGATTGAACACAGGATTATGCGAGCGGTATGCGATACCTCGGCATACTGGCGCCCCTGCTTGTCGGATTTCCGTTCTGCGAGGGATGACGGAACGGAGTCCCTGCTCTGCTGACTTTTCCCCCACATCGCGTGATATGCCCCAACTGCAAATGGCGGAATCCACCACAAACTGTTGCGATTTTCCACAAGTCGAATCCCGATCGGATGATTTAATAGTTAAAGGTCCTTTGGTCATTATATTGCTACGCCCCCATCCCGAAGCGAAAAGGGGGTACACTTGCGCCGCTTCGTCAGAGACGCGTCTCACTTGCTGCGGCTGGTGGTGGTCTTCATTGCCGCTCTGGGCGCCTTTATGCTGTTGCGCCAGGCGGTCATCCCCAAGGCGTTCGGCCAGTACGGTCACTATCGTCCAGGCGCGCTTGAGAGCATCCGGCAGCGGCCTGTTTTTTTTGCAGGGCAGGACGCATGCATCGCCTGTCATGACGACCAGGCCAAGGCTCGGAGCAGTGGCCGCCACGCCCGAGTGGCTTGCGAGGCGTGCCATGGACCGCAGGCGCAGCATGCCAATGATCCGAGTGCGCTAAAGCCGCAACTGCCCGAAGTCCTCACCCTCTGCCGCCGCTGCCACGAAAAGGACGCAGCCAAGCCGAGGAGCTTCCCACAAGTCGTCACCGCCGAGCACATGGGCGACGTGGCCTGCAATTCCTGTCATCAGCCCCATAACCCGCACATCTGAGAAGAAGCCATGGACCCTACCCGGCGAGACATATTTCGACTTGGCGGCAAACTGCTGCTGCTGGCATCCGTGGGCGCCACGCTGGACCAGATCACCGGCGCCGAGCCCGCCCCGGACTCCTACCGGATGGCCGATCACTGGTGGGGCATGATTATCGATATTGATAAATGCATCGGTTGCGGCAACTGCGTGCGCGCCTGCGCCCAGGAAAATGGTGTCCCCAAAGGCTACTTCCGAACCTGGGTAGAACGCTACCAGGTGGAGGAAGGCAAGCGACCGAGAGTGGATTCCCCCGATGGCGGCATTCACGGCTTTCCCCCTTTGGCGCGCGAAGACGTGAAGAGTTTCTTCGTGCCCAAGCTTTGCAATCAGTGCGCGAATTCACCTTGCGTGCAGGTATGTCCCGTAGGCGCTACTTTCGTAAGCCCCGATGGCGTGGTGCTTGTCGACCAGAGCTATTGTCTGGGCTGCCGCTACTGCGTACAGGCGTGTCCGTACGGTTGCCGTTACCTGCACCCGGCCACCAATACGGTGGACAAATGCACGCTCTGCTATCACCGCATCACCAGGGGCCTGACCACCGCTTGCTGCGAGAACTGTCCGACCGGTGCGCGGCAGTTGGTGGATTTCAAGGATCCCAAGGATCCGGTACACGAATTCCTGCGCAACAACAAGGTGCAGGTATTGAAGCCGCACATGGCTACCGAAGCTAAGGTCTACTACAAAGACCTGGATGGCGCGGTGCGCTAAGGAGCTGACCATGGTCCCTGGTGTCGACGGTTTTATGTATCCGAACGAGGTGGAGTTGCAGTGGGGCATGCTGATCGTGCTCTACCCGTACATCACCGGCCTGGTGGCCGGAGCGTTCATCCTGGCCTCGCTCGAGCGCGTCTTCAAGGTAGACGCTGTCCGTCCCACCTACCGGCTGGCGCTGTTAACCGCGCTCTCTTTTCTTTTGGTAGCGCCTCTTCCCCTGCAGCTTCACCTCGGCCATCCCGAGCGGTCGCTCGAAATGTACCTGACACCCCACCGCTCGTCGGCGATGGCCATGTTTGGCTTCGTGTACCTGTGGTATCTCACGGTGGTGCTCCTGCTCGAAATCTGGCTGGAGTATCGCGGCGAAATCGTACACCTGGCACAAACCTCGTCCGGCTGGAAGCGCATCATTTACAGAGTACTGACGCTGGGATCGAGTAATGTCAGCCCGGCGTCGCTGCGGATCGACGATAAGGTGGGCTATGCGGTCACAGTGATCGGCATCCCGTCAGCCTTCCTGCTTCACGGCTACGTGGGTTTCATATTCGGCTCCATCAAGGCGAATCCCTGGTGGTCCACGCCCTTGATGCCGGTCGTATTCCTGTTCTCCGCCATGGTATCGGGCATCGCGGCGGTGCTGGTGCTTTACGCCGCGTCGATGAAACTGAAAAAAGTGCCCATTGACATGCCCTGCCTGGACACCATCGCCAAGTATCTGTTCTACACGTTTCTGATCGATTTCACGCTGGAGATGATGGATCTGATTCATCGCACGTATGAAGCCGATGAATCGTTCCGTAGCCTGGACTTCATGGTGCACACGCGGTTATGGGCTTCTCACGTGATCCTGCAGCTCCTTCTGGGCACGCTCGTACCGCTGGCCTTGCTGGCCTCCACGCAGTTGTGGAGATTTTCCGAAGCCGCGCGGCGCGCTCTGTACATTACGGCGTCAATACTGGCCCTGATCGGCATTTTCGCGATGCGCTGGAACGTGGTGATTGGAGGTCAGCTCTTCTCCAAAAGTTTCCTGGGTTATACCAGCTACAAAATGGAGTTCGCCACGCGCGAGGGGCTGCTGCCGGCGATTCTGCTCATGGTCATGCCGTTCGCGATTCTGCTGGTGTTGGTAAAGTTCCTGCCGCCGTGGGAGGAAAGCAAGGCGGCATAAAAGGCCGGGCTCACCTGGACCGCTCGCCTGGATCGAAGGAGGTTTCCATGCAGGAAGCCGATTGGGACGCGCTGGCGGTTGAAATGCGCGATCTGTCGCGCCGCGTCGCCCAAATCGAAGCGCATGTGGGGCTGGTCGGCCATGGCGCCGAGTCCCCGCTCTTTGAGCCGCAACAGAAACCGGCATCCGTTTTGCCTCCAGATGCCGCATCGCTCTTTCCGATCGCCGGCCGCGCGCTTCTCGGGCTGTCGGGTGCGTACCTGTTGCGAAGCCTGACTGAGAGCGGAAGCGTATCGTCAAAAGCCGGAGCGGCCGCTGCTGTCCTCTACGCGATGACCTGGCTCGTTTGGGCTGCGCGCACACCTGCCGCGCGCCGCCTGGAAGCCGCGGTCCTGAGCCTGACTTCGGTTCTGATTCTCTCTCCGTTGCTCTGGGAAGCCACCCTGAAGTTCCACGCCATCTCGACATGGGCGGCGAGCATCTTGCTGATCGCTTTTGGCATCGTCGGTCTGGCTGTTTCCTGGCGAAAGAACCTGTTGATCGTGGCCACAATTGCCACTCTGGCCGTACTCGGCACTTCCGGCGCCTTGCTCCTGGCCACGCACGACATCGCGCCATTTACCACTGTCTTTCTGGTCATCGCCGCGGCCGTCGAAATCTCCGCTTGTCTGAACCACTGGCTCAGTGAGCGGTGGCTCGCCGCCGCCACGGCAGATCTGGCCGTGCTATTGGCCACGTGGCTGGTCACCAACCCGCACGGACTGCCGGAGATCTATGCACCTATCCCGCACGCCTGGCTGATCTGCGCGCTGGTCGCGCTTCTCTCGATCTACCTATGCAGCACGATCGTCCGCACCCTGTTGCGTGGATACGCTTTCACCGGGTTCGAAATTGCCCAGAGCGCGATCGCTTTCGCTATCGTGCTGGATGGCGCACTCCGGCTTTCCGCCACGGATCCGCGCCTGGCCCCGGCCATTGGCGCTCTGGCATTGGCTGGTGGGGCCGGTTGTTACCTTGTATCGTTTCTCAGGCTTGATCGGGAGGGCGCCGCCAGCCGCAATTTCTATACCTACTCCACTTTCGCCATCGTACTAGTGCTGGCGGGCAGCCGAATTCTGTTGGCTGGCAACGCGGAGTTCCCCTGGTACGTGCTCGCGGCCGCCTGCGCCCTGGCGGGCCGGTTCTTCGGACGGATGACCCTCGCCGTACATGCCGCCGCTTTCCTGCTGCTGGCGGTGGTCTTTTCCGGATCGGGCCTTCAGGCGGGTGCCCTATTGCTCGGTGCGGCGCCATGGGAAGGAGGCGGGCAACCGGCGCTGTGGATAAGCGCCCTTGCCGCCCTGCTCACCTACGTTCTGACCGGCCGGGCGTTTCAGCCCGTACGCCTGGTCATGGCCGCGGCCGCCGCCGGATTATGCGCGGGAGTCGCCGCCGGATGCCTGATCGTGGTTTATCACTTCGCATTCGGTCCGGTACCCGGCAGCGCCTACTGCGCTACCTTGCGAACCACCGTTCTCGCCGGCCTGTCTCTGCTGCTGGCCTGGGTGGCATCCGCGCGAGGGTATCCTGAGCTTTCGCGCTTGGTCTATCCGGCTATGATACTGGGTGGCTATCGCCTGTTGACCCAGGATCTGCACCAGGAGAAGTCCGCTCTCTTCCTCTCGCTGCTGGTCTACGGGGTGGCCTTGACAATACTTCCACGCCTGAAAAAGGCGGTAGTGCAAAACACAGGGTAAGAGACCCTCGCAGCGCTACAATCTGAACATGTCCGCCGCCGAATGGCGGACTAAGCGATCATGCGAGTGTATCTCGGCATTCTTCTCGCGCTGGTGCTGGCGTTTGCCTTCTCCTGGTACCCCAACGAGATCAAACGTCCCCGCGGCGTGCTGGCAGTAGAGGAACCGGAGCAGAATCTGATCAGCCAACCGCGGCCCTGGCCCTATAAGAATTATCAGATCACGCCTTTAGCGGATTTCCACCTGCATGCGCGGGTATTGATGACGGAGCGATACTGGCTGGGGCGGGAAGCCCAGCTATCGCCCGTGGATCTCACCGTCGGGTGGCGGCTGATGTCCGATCAAGCTGTTCTGGACCAGCTCGAAATATACAGAGGCTACCGCGAGTTCTACTGGCGCCCCAAGACCAGCCACTGGCCCGCGCCACACGCCGACATTACGGCGCACGTCGCCAACATGCACATGATTCCGGCCAATGACGAGATCGAATCGAGTCTGAAATCCATACGCCCAGGAAACCTGATCGACTTGCGCGGGTTCCTGGTGCTGGCGCAGGCGGCGGATGGCTGGAACTGGCGCAGTTCGCTGAGCCGCACCGACGAAGGCGCGGGTGCATGCGAGTTGATCTGGGTAGAGCGGCTGACGGCCAACTGACATCAAGAGCGCAAAGGGGCCCGTGTCCGCGCCGCCAAGCAGATACAAACTCACGTGGTCGTGGCGACGCGGCCGGGCCCCGTTTTGCGCGGCTCATTAGACTGTCCAATATGCGATAAGCTTTGCCTTGGCAGGAGGTGTTTGTGGAACCTGATTCCTCGCGGCCGGCGCGCCGTGATTTTTTCAAGACCGCGGCAGGTGGGATCCTGCTGTTTAAGCCGGAGACGGTTTTCGGAACGCAGGCCAATTCGGCCGTCGAGGTGGGGCTGATTGGCTGCGGCGGGCGTGGCAACTGGATCGGCGCTTTCTTTCCGGAGTTTGCCGGAGCGCGCATCGTGGCCCTGGCGGATGTCATCCGCGCGCGCCTGGATGCGACACAGTCCAGCTTCAAGGTGGATTCCGCGCGCGCCTATTATGGGCCGGATGCGTACCGCCGGCTGATCGAATCCAAGGTAGACGCTGTAGCCATCGAGACCCCGCCTTACTTTCATCCGGAGCAAGTGCGTGCGGCCGTGGAAGCCGGCAAACATGTTTATATAGCCAAGCCGGTCGCAGTGGATGTGCCCGGATGCCGCAGCATATTGGAGAGCGGCAAGCGCGCGGCGGGAAAGCACAGTTTTCTGGTTGACTTCCAAACGCGTTCGCAGCCGGTATTTCAGGAGGCCGCGTCGCGCATACACCGCGGCGACATCGGCAAGCCGGTTTTCGCCCAGGTCTTCTACTACGCAGGACGGCCCGCCCCCGACAAGTCGAAGCCTGGCATGGATCCGGGCGAGGCGCGTATGGTGAATTTCTACATGGATCGCGTGCTGGGCGGCGATATCATTGTCGAGCAGAATATCCACGTGATCGACGTGGCTAACTGGTTCCTCGGATCGCATCCGGTTTCCGCATATGGCGCCGGCGGCCGCACCGATTGGAGCGGCACGCCGTACAACACCGGCGATGCCTACGACCACTTTCTGGTCACCTTCCGCTACCCTGGCGATGTACAGGCCGATTTTAGCTCGAACCAGTTGACCAACAGCTTCAGCGATCTCTGTGTCCGATGCTTCGGTACCAAGGGCGCGGTGGATTCCCATTATGGCGGGTTGGTCCGCATCACCGGCGAAAACGCCTGGATGGGCGCGGAGAAAGACGATACGTTCCGGCAGGGCGCCATCAACAACGTGAAGGCGTTCATCGACAGCATTCAGACCGGCAAGCTCCTGAACAACGCCGAACAGGCCGTCGAGAGTAACCTCACGGCGATTCTAGGGCGTACCGCGGCATACCGGAATGCAACGGTCACCTGGGATGAAATGATGCGATCGGACGAGAAGTTCCACGCCGATCTGAAGCTCGAATGGTAGCTGTCAGGGCGTAGCGCGAGCCGGTTTCCTGGTGCTGCCGGGCCGGGCAGGCTTGGCTGCCGCGCTCGGTTTGGGATTCCAGAATTCCGGGTCAGCCGCGGCAAAATCTTTCGAGACGTAGCTCATGCGCGGATCGAAGGCGAACAGCAGGCTCTCGCTCGACTGCACCACTTCGGGGGCCAGTGAATCAAATCGCTGACGGCTGCGGTCGCCCATGGCCTGCCGGGCGGCGGCGGACCGGGCCGGAGCAGCGTCCATGCGCGCCAGCGAATCCATCGGGGAAAAGATCAGATATGTTCCGGCAGGCGCGCCCGAGACTACCTGGTAGGTAAGAACCGGCTGATCGGAATTGGATTTCTCGTCGCCCTCGATAAGCAGCTTGGCGGTTTGCGCCAGGTCGGTTTCACGACCGTACCTGATGTGCAGCACCGTCACGGCCATGTGGCGGCACTTCGGCAGGGATGCCATCGCCTGTGCCGCGTGATAGCTCAGATCGCTGCGAAAGACGGACAACAGAGTGCTGGATCCCGTTCGCAATTCGCCGTCTACTACGTTGGCCCCTTCCAGTTCGGCGGCCCAGGTCTTGATGATCTCCGCGCGGGCTTTTTCCATTTCGCCAAATGAGTCGTAGGGTTCCAAAAACCAGGATTCCGACGGTCCCGACTCGGCGGCCATGCCGATGTAATAGGTCGTGACATTTCCTTTAGCAAAAATCCGCGGCCAAGCCTCCTCGCTGCGCGCGTGTGCCGCCTCGCGGCCTTCTCTTCATCTGCTCCCTCACCACCATCAGGACCCTTGGCGCCGCCGCGTCGTCAGGCATCTGGGCGATCAGCGGCGCGAAGCGAGGCAGGCACAACGCGGCAATCGCCATCGGGAGAATGTTCGACTTCATCCATCACCTCAGGCGCTATGTTACAAGACGCCGGTACATTGCGGCAAACGTATGTAGATCGATTTGTTCCGCGCGAAGGTTAACCTCTGGCCATTCCGCTATGGCTGCGCCGTACTTGGAGAGCAGGTTGTTTCGGATGGTTTTGCGTTTCTGGCGGAAGCACAGCGATACGAAACGGAGAAAATCGCGCCGGTCGGTGATGCCCAACGCTTGGCTGCGTCCAGTTGGCTGGAACCTAACCACCGCCGAATCCACTTTGGGAGGCGGATAGAAGGCCGCGGGCTTCACTTCGAACAGCAACTCCACATCGGCCGAAAACTGCATGGCAATGCTTAAATAACCGTAGTCACGGGTTCCGGGCGAGGCGGTGATGCGATGCGCGACTTCCTTCTGCACCAGAAAGATCCCGCGCCGCAGGAGCGGGCCTAGTTCCAGCACCCGCTCGATGATAGCCGTGGCGGCGTAGTAGGGCAGATTGCCGGCGACGACCGCCGGTCCCCATTGCGCGAGATCGATTTCCAGAGCATTGGCTTCGACCACCTGGAGGCGAGGTTCGGCGGAGTATTCGTGGCGGAGTCGTTGCGCAAGATCAGAGTCGATCTCAACGGCAATCACGCGGTCCGAGCGTGACACGAGGTGCCTGGTGAGCGCGCCGGCCCCGGGGCCAATCTCGACCACCAGTGGCTCATGCGAGGGACATGCCGCACCCGCGATGCGTTCTAAAACCGAACCGCAAATCAGGAAATGCTGCCCGAGTTTCTGCCGCGCCACGGTTACCCGCGAACCACGTATTGATCGCGGCGGAAAGAAATTAGCACCGTGCCTTTGGTGGGCTGCCCGAACCACGTAGCCGGTGTGAAGCGGGCGGAGAACATGATGTGGTTGAGATCGGCCTGCAGGGCCGGACTGACCTGGCCCCGCTGCACGGAATAATCCGTGGCTTGGCCTTTGGCATCCACGAACAACTCCACTACCGTTTCATCGCTGTTCAGCCCGACCGGAGAAACTTCGACCAAAGTGGCTGCCGTGTACAATCCGAGGGGAACATCGTTGCTCACCACGGGACGGAATCCCAGGGTGGGCACCAGAATGCCGAACAGCAACAAAGCGGATGCCAGGCCACCTGCAAAGGGCACCGCCAGCGGACGCATCAGGTTATCGATCGCCAGCCGGATGTCGATCACCCAGGTTCTTAAAGCCAGGGGCAGCGTCTTGGTGGCATTCCACCGGGCACGCTCGCGCGAGGAGACAATCTGCAATTGCGTTTGCAGGCGAGAGGGAACTGGCGACACAGGCAAACTCTTCAGACTCCGGCGCAAGTCGGAAAGCTCATCAATATATGCGGCACACTCCCGGCATTCCGCCAGGTGCTGAGCCACGCGAGTCCGTTCTGCCCCGGCCATTCGCTGGTCGAGGAAAGCTGACGCGGAATTTCGAACCGTTTGGCAACTCATAGCACCTACTCGGCCGTTTTCGGCATTAAACGCAACGCCGGCTGCGATTGCAGCCTCTTTTCCAACTCTTGGCGCAAGGCCTCCCGGCCTCGCAGGATCCGCGACTTCACGGTCCCCAGGGAAACCTGCAGAATCTCGGAAATCTCCTCGTAACTTAAATCGGTGATATCCCGTAACACCACGGCAGCCCGGAAAGCAGGATTGATACGGGCCAAGGCCTCTACGATCAGGGCTTGCTTTTCCTGGTCGAAGACATAGTCGTAGGGGGACTGGCCGCCATCCGCCAAAACATCCGCGCGGCTTCTGGAATCGTCTTGATCGTCTTCAAAACCGACCTCCCGGTTCCTGTGCCTGAAGAACCAGCGGCGCTGGTTGTGGGCCTCATTGATCGTAATGCGAAAAATCCAGGTCTTCAGGCTGCTCTGGCCCCGAAAATGGGTCACGTTGCGGAAAACTTTCAAAAAAACTTCCTGCACCACGTCGGAAGCATCCGAAGGATCGTTCAGCAACCGCAAGGCTAGATTGTAGACCGGCTGCTGGAAACGCACCAATAGGGATTCGTAAGCCCGCTCGGATCCCTCCCGGAGGGCATGAACCAGTGCCAGATCTTCGGAATCCGTAGCGGCTTCCGCCGTCTTATGCGAGTTCAGGTCCAGAATCGAGGTGGCCATGAAAAGCCTTCCCTGAACACATTATGACACCGGTACGAAGCGAAAGGTTCCCGAATCGAGAACGGGTTGTCCTTTTGGATTATGCCTCGGATGTGGCGAGCGCCCGTTCACCCATTTTATAGGCGATATAACTGAGCACGCCGGCCATCTCTGAAAGCGCGCGTCGCGCCTGAACGTGGGAGGTACTGCGGGTAAGGTAATACCAGACGCCCATCATCTGATAATCGAGCAATAGAAGGTAGCGCTCGAGCGGCTGCAAGCCCATGCCAGCGGCGTGATCCAGGAGGTAACGGAGCATTCGGTAATCGCTCTGCAGCGAGGAATGCAGAGGGTCGAGCGGCAGATCGCCTGTACGGTTAAGAGCTTCCCGCGTCTCAAGAAGGCTCAGTTGATGGATCACTGCACCGTTTTGGCCCGCTTGCTCTTCGCTCAAGAGCAGCAGAACGGTGTAGCGGAACCAGTAAACGAACAGAGCCAGCGAGAAAGCGAAGATCAATATGGTCTCAACCATTGAATTGGCGCTTGGCGGTAATGGGCGACCGCCGAATAATAATAACATCCGACTTGCGCAGATGCAATAACTTTCGATAAGATTTCTAGTACTCCCGTTACTAATTGGATATATTCTTTTTGGAGCCGTGCCTTAAATCTCGTAAGCACAAGAAACTTATAGGGTAAGGCTTTTGAGGTATTCCCGGAACGGGCCGCCGAGATCATGCCGCCGCAACGCGAATTCCACAGTTGCCTTTAAGAAACCGAGCTTATCGCCCGCATCGTAGCGAGTACCTTCGAACCGGTACGCATAAATAGGACGGGTTCGTAAGAGATGGCGTAGGGCATCGGTTAATTGAATCTCCGATCCGGAGCCGGGTTCAATTGCCAAGAGCGATTGAAATATCTCAGGGATGAGCACGTAACGCCCCACGATAGCCAGGTTCGATGGCGCTTCAGATGGTGTAGGCTTTTCCACCAGGTCGCGGACCCGGTAAACACGGTCGCGGCTGCCATTGTGCGAGATCGGCTCGGCATCGATCGCGCCGTAGTTCGAGATCATGTCCGGAGGCACTTCCATCACCGCCACCACGGGGGAGCAGAAAAATTCGTAGACGTCCAGCAATTGGCGCAGGCAGGGCGTTTCGGCGTCAATAACGTCGTCAGCCAGCACTACCGCAAAGGGCTCGTTGCCCACCAGTTCCATGGCGCGCAAAACCGCGTGCCCCAGTCCCAGGGCTTCCTTTTGCCGGGTGTAGGCGACATTAATCATGTCCGAGACGTTGCGCACGATCGACAGCAGATCCTTTTTGCCACGCGTTTCGAGCAGGTTCTCTAACTCGAAACTCACATCGAAGTGGTCTTCAATGGCCGTCTTGCCGCGCCCGGTAACGATAATGATGTTTTGAATGCCGGAGTGCATGGCTTCTTCGACACCGTACTGAATGATAGGCTTATCCACCAGCGGGAGCATCTCTTTGGGCTGTGCCTTGGTCGCCGGGAGGAAGCGGGTACCCAGCCCCGCGGCGGGGAATACGGCTTTGCGGACCTTCGAGGCCATAACCCTACAGTTTGCGTGCTTTGGACGCCGATGGCAACTGGCAAAAGGATAGTCATTCACGGAGGCCATTCCTGGACGGAGTAGAATATAGCGTAGTGACTGGGAAAGCCTTCTACATTGAGACCTTCGGCTGCCAGATGAACGCCCACGATTCCGAGAAGGTGATCGGGACGCTGATGGCCAAAGGATACAACCAGGTGGATACGCCGGAAGCGGCCGACCTGGTGCTCTACAATACTTGCAGCATCCGCGATAAAGCCGAGCAGAAAGTCTTCAACCGCCTCCAGAACTTCAAGCGCGCGGCGGGCAAGAACAAGGTCTTCGGCGTGTTGGGATGCGTGGCGCAGCAGGAGGGAGAAAAGATCTTCGACCGCGCGCCGCACGTGAGCCTGGTGGCTGGTTCGGCGAGCTACACCAGGCTGCCTGAGATGCTGGTCCAATTGGAAGCCGGCAACCGGCGGGTGACCGGACTCAGCCTGGATACCGATGAGACCTTCGATACGCCGTTCACCCGCCGCGATAATCCGCATCGCGCTTACATCACCATAATCGAAGGCTGCGACAAGTCTTGCGCATATTGTGTGGTTCCCTTTACCCGTGGCCCGGAACGCAGCCGCGCCAGCGAGAGCGTCATGGCCGAGGCGCGCCGTCTGGCGGATGCGGGTTATACGGAGATCCAGCTTTTGGGCCAGAACGTCAACAGCTATCGCGATCCGTTGCCGGCGGGCTGGGATTTCGCCACCCTGCTGGCGCGGACCGGGGAAATCCCCGGCATTCGCCGCGTGCGATATACCACGTCCCATCCGCGCGATTTCACCAAGGCCATTGTGGATGCCATGGATGCCAATCCGGTATTGTGCAATCACGTGCACCTGCCGGTGCAGTCGGGATCGAGCCGTGTACTGGCCGCTATGCAGCGGCTTTACACGCGGGATCAATATATGCAGCGTATCGCCTGGATCAAGGACGCGCGGCGCCCCATGGCGCTAACCACCGATATCATCGTGGGCTTCCCCGGGGAGACCGAAGCGGATTTCGAGGCCACTCTCAAGCTGCTCGACCAGGTCGAGTACGATTCCCTATTCAGCTTCAAGTACTCGCCGCGCCCGAACACGGCGGCGCTGGGCATGGAAGACATGATCCCCGAGGAGGAAAAGACCCGCCGTCTGACGATCCTCAATGAAAAACAGCGTGCCATTCAGATCCGCCGCAATACTGCCTTGATCGGAGGAGTCGAGGAGGTGCTGGTGGAGGGGCGCCACGAGGCCTTAGGACAGTGGATCGGCCGCACCTCCCAGAATCGCACCCTGAATTTCACGCATCCGGACACCGGCGGCGCGTCGCTGCTAGGGCAGTACCTGAACGTACGAGTGACGCGCTCGGGACCCAACTCGCTGGCCGGTGAAAGCGTGACGAATGTGTTCTAATGTAGCTGGGAGGGTCTTATGGAAGTCGAAATGAAAATTCGCGGCTTGATGATGGACCCCGTGACGAACATGCCCATCGTCATCCTGAAGGACGTCAGCGGCAATGCAGTCCTGCCGATCTGGGTGGGCATCTATGAAGCGAACGCCATCGCTTTGGAGATCGAAAAAGTCGCGACACCGCGGCCCATGACCCACGACTTGATCAAGAGCCTCCTGCTGGGACTCAATACGGGCGTCCGCAAAGTGGTGGTCAACGAGCTGAAAGAGGAAACCTTCTACGCCTTGATCTGGCTGGAACGGGACGGGGAGCTCATCAGCGTGGATTCCCGCCCGAGCGATGCCCTGGCGCTTGCCTTACGCCTGGACTGCCCGATTTTCGTCGACGATACCGTGCTTAAATCCTCCAAACTGGCCGCATCCGTCTCCGATAAAGAGAACGAGACGGAGCTGCGCCGCTGGCTGGAGAATCTTAACGACGAAGACTTGGGCCGCTACAAAATGTAGCCAGTGTAGCCGTGCACCTGGGCTCGAGCGGAATCCAACTTCTGTCCGAAACGCGCGGATACTGTATGTTTGCGCGCGAGAATTTGGTCGCGCTGGTGGCGTGCACGCCGGAGGGTTACGGGAATATCGGCAGCACAGGGGTCTGGACCGAACGCGGCCTCGCCTACCTGGTCTGGCGTGAGGGACGTGCCTTCCTGGCGGGAAAAGGCTTCGAGCAGCCGGCATCGGACCAGCAGATCATCGCGGTGCAGCGTTTCTCGGAAGATCTGAAAGCCGCTTTGATTTAGGCTGGCGCCTCACAGCACCGTCGGCACTACCTGCATCTCGGGTATGCACACGCGCGCAGGCAACTGCGCCACAAAAAGCACCGTCTCCGCGACATCTTCCGGCCGCAGGGCTTTGGCCAGAGTCTCGGCCGGTGGCTTGACCGGCCGGCGGTCCAGGATTTCGGTATCGACCAGGCCCGGGCAGATCACGCAGGTCCGAATGCCATTCTCTTTCTCCTCCAACCGGGTAGCATGTGCCAGCGCCACCATGCCGCGCTTGGAAGCCTGATATGCCGCCCCCGAAATATCGGTAAAGAGGCCCGATACCGATGCGATGTAAATCAGATGACCCGCGCGCCTCCGGCGCATGGCAGGCAGCACCGAGGCGGTGATGTAGTAAGCGCCATTGAGGTTGACGCGCACGACCGTATCCCAAGTCTCGGGCGTGAGCCGTTCCATCGCGCGATTCGGCACGTTGGTTCCGGTGGCAAAAACCATGATGTCGATTTCGCCCAGGCGCTTGCGCGTCTCTTCCGCGAGCGATTCCATCTGGGATGCGTAAGCGGCGTCCGCGGCCAGCGTTTCCATGGTGCGGCTCTCGCGCGCCATCGACTCTTTCAATTCGCGCAGACGTTCCTCGCGGCGCGCGGAAGCCATCACCCGGGCGCCGGCGCGGGCCAGAAGCACCGCCGTCTCGCGGCCGATGCCGCTGGATGCCCCCACTACAAGGGCGACCTGGTTTTCAATTGTCACGGGCATAGGCGGTAATCTGCCATCTTACCCCGCCCTGCCCGCGCGGTGCTTCAATTCCCGATGGCGATCGCTAGGGTCTGCGCACCGGCGGTCCCGCCCAAGCTGAACGTCAGGGGCACCGAATCGCTGGGGGCGATCTGCGGCACAGTCACGTTGAACTGGTAAAGTCCCATGTAATTGGGCGCGAGACCGTAGTAGTCGAGATGCGCCGCGGTGCCGCCGAAGGAGATGGTTAGAGGTTCCACCAGCGAGTTGCTCTGTTGGACCAACTGGCCGGGCTGGATGTCGGGAAGGACAGGGCCGAAGCCTATGCCATAGATCACGATCTCGTCGCCTGGTTTCGCCCTCTCCGAGGTGATCCCCGACAGCGCGCCGGGTGGCAATACGTAACTGTTGTCGGAGAATTGCGCCACCACGTATTGTGTTGAGCCTATCTTGAAGCCGGGTGGATCGAGCAAGCCTGGCACGGTGGCATCCACAGTCACCGGAAACGGCGCGCTCGATCCTACGCCGGTCGTGACCACCAGCGACTGCGAGCCGGTGCTGACGTTGCCCGGCACCTGCACATTCACCTGCAAAGGACTGACGTAATCGATGAAGGCGGATTGGCCTCCGATTGTCACCGTGGTCCCGCCCAGCTTGGTGGGGCCGTTCACGCCGCTGAAATCGGTGCTGGCCCAGGTCTGCGGATTCAACGCCAGGTTGGTGCCGTAGATTTCGATCCACGATCCCGGCGCGAAGGTTGGAAATGCGCCGAACGCACTGGCGCTGATTGCGGACAAGACCACCGGCGGCGGTGGCTGAATGGTGAAATGCAGTGCAAAAATAAACTCGTTGGCGGTGCTGGGGTTGACGCCGCCGCTGGAGACCAGGCTGTAAGGATCCACATATACCTGCCGCCAGTTGGTCTGAACACCGGCAGGTAGAGCGCCCTGGAAGCCGGAATTGTAGAATGCCTCGCCGGGCAGGATTGGGTTCGTCGCCGAGGCGCAGCAGATGCTGCCAATCCCGCTTAGCGGATTCACCGGAGTCCCATTCACCAGCCATTGATTCACCACCTGATCAAAGAAAACGGCTTCGTTGAGGGTATAAGAGATGACAATGTTCCAATCCCCGTTGATATTGCCCGCCAGCGGGCCGCCGTTGACGGTCTGCATATAAAACACGTCCCATTCGCCATTCGACCCGGTGGGCGTTTGCTGCTGCCAGATCTTCACCGCTCCGTTATCCACCAGCACCGGCGTCGAGCTGAAGGTGGTGGTCGCCGTGTAGGTGTCCGGCGCGTTGGCGCCACCGTACGTGATGCTCGAACCTGGGGAGATGATCGGCAGTGTCGGAGTTGTATGGGCGATGGCGCGCGAAGTTACCTGTGGCGCCGGCTGCGGCAGGTTGCCGCTCGTGAGACGCGGCTGCGTCCAGGCGGTCTGCGCCGAAACAACATGCGCACCGGCGAGCACCAAAGCCGTGGCCAAACTCCAGGTTAATGTCCGTTTCATTCGATCCTCTCCTGTAAACGGAGTCCATTGTATCCCGTCAAAGGAAGGGTCGTCGCGATCCGGTACTTCTGGAACTATAAATCCGGGTTCGCCCCGGCGCGTGGTGGTTTTTCTTGGATGTTTAAAGAAATCATTTCGCTGGAGATACCCTCCTTCCAGCGGGCCACGTGATGGCGTACCGCCACCGCGCCTACCAGAACCAACGCCCAGACAGCCAGCGCAATGTACCATCCCGTTGACGGGTGCCGTCTGATTGGTTCCCAACTGATCGCGCCGCGGTCGGGGACCTGGAACATGGCGATCATACCGGCTTGGCCTGTCCTCTGCCCCCACCCCCGAGGCAAGATGCCGCCAAGCGCCGAAGCAGCCAGCATCGCAGCCAGAATCGTGACGATGGCAAGTGAGAGCCCACCTGCGCGCATATTCCATCCTACTCCCGGCGAGTCACTCGATCAGCCATGCTAATTTGGTTTGAGCGTGCCCTCCATCGAAGAACAGTTGACTTATCTGAAGAAGGGTCTGGTCGAGATCATCCGCGAAGAGGATCTGCGCGAACGCCTGGTGCAGGCAGCCCGGGCCGGACGCCCGCTGCGAGTGAAAGCAGGATTCGATCCCACGGCGCCCGATCTGCACCTCGGCCACACAGTCTTGTTGCGCAAGATGAAACATTTCCAGGACCTGGGCCACACGGTCATCTTCCTGATCGGCGACATGACTTCACTCATCGGCGATCCCACCGGCCGCAATCTCACCCGCCCGCCCATGACGCGCGAAGACATCGACCGCAACGCCGAAACCTACCGCGCGCAGGTTTACAAGATCCTCGATCCCGAGAAGACCGAGGTGCGTTTCAATAGCGAATGGCTGCAGCCCTTGCGCTACGAGGATTTGATCCGGCTATGTTCGCGATACACGGTAGCCCGTATTCTGGAGCGGGATGAATTCACCAAGCGCTTCAAAAGCGGCACGCCGATCTCTGTGCATGAGTTGTTATATCCGCTCGCGCAGGCCTACGATTCGGTGGCGCTGCACTGCGACGTCGAAATGGGCGGCACCGACCAGAAGTTCAATCTGCTGGCAGGCCGCGAGATTCAGAAAGACTACGGCCAGCCATCGCAGATCGTGGCCACCGTCCCGCTGCTCGAGGGTCTCGACGGCGTCAACAAGATGTCGAAATCGCTGGGCAATTATATCGGCATCACCGAGCCGCCGGAGGTCATGTACCGGAAGGTCATGCAGATCAGCGACGACCTGATGTACCGTTATTACGAATTGCTCACCGACCGCAGCGTGGTGGAGATCGCGGGCATGCGTGCGCGCATCACCGCAGGCGAACTGCATCCCATGCAGGCCAAAGCGGAATTGGCGCGGCTGATCGTTGCCGACTTCCATACGGCGGCGGATGCCCGGCGCGCGGAGGAGGAGTTCAACCGGGTGGTGCGCCGCCATGAGATCCCCGCGAATATCGAGACCGTATCTTTGCCGGACGGGGTGCGAACAGAGAACGGCATCAGGGTGGACAAAATGCTCGCCCGGACCGGCTTGGCGGACTCGGTCACGGATGCGGTGCGGAAGATCAAGGCGGGGGCCGTCGAGATTAACGGCGCGCGCGTGCACGACCTGGCATTTCCCGATCCGCCGGCCGAGCTAGTGGTGCAAGTGGGTAAGAACTGGCGCAAAATTACTTTGTAGAACGCATGCTGGCTGTACGTGACAACTTGTACCTGGCCGCGGACGCCATCCGCGCACACAAACTCCGCGCTTCGCTCACCATGCTCGGCCTCACCATGGGGGTGGCAACGCTCATCGCGGTCATGACCCTGGTTCAAGGCGCGAACAATTACGTGGAAAAAAAGATCGCAAACCTGGGAACCAACGTCTTCCGTATCTCGCGGCTGCCGTTCGCCATCACGGATTTTTCGGTGGTGGTGAAAGCGCAACGCAACAAGAACATCCTGCCGGAGGACCTGGATGCCGTGTCTGCGGCGTGTGCGCATTGCCAGTACGTGGGCGCCTCCGTCACCACGCCGCTGGGCGTGCGCTACAAGGACCGCGATCTGGAGGATGCTACCCTCATCGGGCAAACCGCGAACATGGCTGATATCGACACGCGCACCCTGGCGTTGGGCCGCTATTTTACGGACCTTGAGGATCGCCATGCCGCATCGGTGTGCATTATCGGCGATCACCTGGTGAAGGAATTCTTCCCCGGCGTGGATCCCATCGGCCATGTGGTTCGCGCGGGCGGCCAGGAGTTTACGGTGATCGGAACATTCGAGTCGATCGGTTCGGTCCTGGGGCAGGACCAGGACACTTTCATCATCATTCCGCTTCGCACTTATCTTCGGTTCCGGGGCGCGCGGAACAGTCTGACGCTTGAGATCAAGGCCGCCGGCGGCCAGCAGATCTTCCAGCAGGCGCAGGATGACGTCCGGGTCCTGCTGCGCGCCCGCCGCCATATTACGCAAGGCCGCGACGAAGACTTCTTCATCGGGACGGCCGAAAGTTACATCTCACTGTGGCAAAGCATCAGCTCTGCGTTCTTTGCGGTATTTGTGATGGTCAGTTCGATCTCCGCTGTAGTCGGCGGCATCGTAATTATGAACGTCATGTTAGTAAGCGTCACCGAGAGGACCAAGGAAATCGGCATACGCCGCGCCATGGGGGCCACGCAAAATGATATTCTCAGTCAGTTTCTGACGGAGAGCGTGATGCAGTGCATCGTAGGCGGAATGATCGGCGTATTTATCGGATTCCTGTGCGCGCTGGCCATCCGCAGCCTGACGTCGCTTCCCGCCGCCGTGCAGACCTGGGTGGCCGTCCTGGGGGTGGTGCTGAGTTCTATTATCGGATTGTTTTTCGGTATCTATCCCGCCATGAAGGCCGCCAAGTTGGACCCGGTGGCCGCGCTACGGACCGAGTAAAATAGGCCACGGATGGACACAGATGGACACAGATGAAAATCGCAAGAATTAGGCGCGTCATAAGTCCGTCCTATCCGTGTGCATCCGTGTCCATCCGTGGCCCCAAATGACCCGTTCCGAAGTCAGGGAAAACCTGCTGGTAGCTCTGGACACCCTCCGGTCCCGTAAAGTCCGGTCGGCGCTGACCATCCTCGGCATTGTGATCGGGGTCACTTCGGTGATATCAGTGGCGGCCATCATCGACGGACTGAACGGCTATATCCAGCGCCGCATCCGCAGCTTCGGCTCGCAGTCTCTCTTCGTCACGCGCATTCCTCCGGGTTACAACGGACTGTCGCGGCTGCCGGAGAATATTCGCATCCGCAAATACCTGCAATTCGATGACGCCCAATACCTGAAGGACACGGTCCCCGAACTAGCCTTCGCCACGGCGTTTGCCAACCGCATGAACTTCGGCGAGGTGGCCGACCAGATCCGCTACGGCGATCAGCATGTCGAGCGCATGTTCGTGCGCGGCGTGGAGCCCGATTACACCAGCGCGCTGCCCCTGTTCAGCGTGGGCGAAGGGCGGTTTATTTCCCAGTTCGACCTGGAACATTCGCGCGACGTGATCGTCATCGGCATGGCCATCGCCGATGCGCTGTTTCCGCACCTGGACCCGATCGGGAAACTGGTGAGGCTCAACGGCCGGCTCTACGAGGTGGTCGGTGTCTTTCAAAAGGACCCCGGCCTGTTTGGCGGCTTTGGCGTGGATCAGTTCGCTTGCATCCCACTGACCAATTTTCACAAGAACTATCCGGAAATCCGGGAGGTGTTCCTGATGGGATCGGTGCGCGACGATGCCGATATGGGCCGCGCACGCGATAACATCATCCAGTCCATGCGCCGCCGCCGGCGCGTGCCACATAATGCCGAGAACGATTTCGATGTCGCGGACGCCAACTTCTTCCTGGACCTCTGGAACCAGCTCACCGGCGCCATGGTGCTGCTGACTGGCGTCATCAGTTCCATCGGTCTGCTGGTGGGCGGCATCGGCGTAATGAACATCATGCTGATCTCGGTCACCGAGCGCACCCAGGAGATCGGCATCCGCAAAGCCATCGGCGCGCGGCGGGCGGACATCCGCGTGCAGTTCCTGCTGGAAGCGGTCACGCTTTCGGGCATCGGAGGGGCGCTTGGCATCTTGTGCGGAGCCGCCATTACCTTCACTATTCGCGCCCTGCTGCCCTCCATCCCGGCCACCCTCTCCGTGCTGTGGATCACCTTGGGCGTGCTCATTTCGGTCGGTGTGGGCCTGTTTTTCGGGTTCTATCCGGCCAATCGTGCAGCCAATCTGGACCCCATTGTTTGCTTACGGTATGAGTAGGCTTTTACGGTTCCGCGCGCACCGCCGGTGATATCATATTGGTTGTGAGCATGCTCCGGCCATCGCTGCAACTTAAGGTTGCGCAGAAGCAGATCCTGACCCCCGGCCTGGTCCAAATGGTGACCGTGCTCCAGCTAAACCGGCTGGAACTAAAGGAGATGATCACTCAGGAGATCGTCAAGAACCCGGTCCTCGAAGAATCTACCGAGGAGGGCGGCGAAGAAATCACTCCGGAAGAGTTGCTTCCCTTGCTGGAGCCCGAGCGGGTTACCGATCCATCCGACCAGCAGATTCTGGAAGCTGTTTTGGGCGACGCCGTACATACCAACGGAATCGCGGGCGAAGCCGCTGCCGAAGTATTCTCTGAGCCTTTTCAGGAGATCCCCGAAGCCACCACCACAACTGTCGCGGAAGCCGCCGCGACAGAAGTCGTGGAGCCGGCCGCGGCAACCGATCCCTTCGATGAAATCGATTTCGGATCCTTCTTCGACGACTACCTGGATCCCGGATACAAAAGTCCTGCCTCGGAATCGGTTGAGAAACCCTCGTTCGAAACTTTCCTGTCGGCTCCCGTAACACTGGCCGATCATCTGCACTCCCAATTGAGCGTCAGCGTGCTGGCGGAGAACATCCGGGACGCCGCCGAATCGATTATCGGAAACCTGGATGAGGACGGTTATCTCTCGGCTTCGCTCGAAGAGATCGCCGCCATGGGCGACCATAACCTGGAAGAGATCGACGCGGCCCTGAAGGTGGTGCAGTCGCTCGACCCCGCGGGCGTGGGCGCGCGCAACGTGCGCGAATGCCTGCTGCTCGAAATCGAAAGCATGAACGGCCATGGCGGCGTGGCCTGGCAGATCGTATCCGATCACCTCCGCTTGCTTGAAATGCGCCAGTATCGCGAGTTGGCCAAGATCCTGGCGCGTCCGATGGACCATATCGAGACCGCCGTGAAGGCCATCCGGCGGCTCAACCCACGGCCCGGCCTGCGCTATTCCGGAGCGGGAGCGCGCACCGTCGAGCCGGATGTTCACTTCATCAAGGATGGCGAGGACTACATCATCCAGATGAACGACGAGGATGTGCCGCAGCTCCGGTTGAACGCGCAATACCGCCGCATGCTCGACCGCGACAACGGAGCTACCAAAGAAGTACGCGACTACGTGCGCGAGCGCTACACGTCGGCCATCCAGTTGATGAAGAATATCGAGCAGCGAAAGCAGACCATCCTTAAGGTCTGCCAGGCTATTGTGCGGCGCCAAACCGAGTTCCTGGCGGACGGCCTCGACTCCCTCAAGCCCATGATGATCAAAGAGGTGGCCGAGGAAGTAGGCGTGCATCCATCCACCGTGAGCCGCGCGGTCGCGGGCAAGTACGTGCACACGCCGCAAGGAGTTTTTGAGCTCCGGTATTTCTTCTCCGAAGCCGTGCAGGGCCCCCTGGGTGGGAACACGCCCCTGCTGCTGCTGAAGCGCAAGGTGAAAAAGATGATCGCGGAAGAGGACAGCGCGCATCCGCTGACGGACGAGCAGATCACCACCGCGCTGCAGCAGGAGGGTATCAATGTGACTCGGCGGACGGTGGCTAAATATCGTGAGGATATGAAGATTCCATCTACGCACCAAAGACGGGTTCGCCCCTGACATGGGGAGGCGGGTTTCCGCCCGCGCCGGACGCCGGTCCGGCTCTTCGATCATGGAGCGGTCTTACGGAAGGGACGCATGAAGATCACATATACAGGCAGGCAGGTGGAACTGGCTCCGGCGCAACTCAAGAAAATTGAAGCGCAGTTTGCCAAGGTGGGCAAACTCCTGGATGGACGGGAGCCGAAAGAAGCGCACGTGATCTTGTCTCTGGAACGGCATCTGCACCAAGCCGAGATCACGGTGAATTACTATAACCACCCGTTGGTGGGCATTGGTTCCAACGTGGATCTGTTCAACGCGATTCATTCGGCCCTGGAAAAACTGGAAAAGCAGGCTATAAAAGTGCGTGCCAAGTGGCGCGATACCAAGCGCACGCCGCGTAAGGAAGAAGCCGCCGAAGCTCCCGAGCCGGCCGCCGAGCCGGAGCCCGAAGCCGGACACCGCATCTTCCATATCAACCATCACGAACGCCGCAAGCCGATGACCCTGGACGAGGCGCTGATGGAGATGGAGAAGGGCGGCGCGTACATGGTGTACAGGGATGCGCAAACCAGCCGGGTGGCGGTCCTGGTGCGCCGCCAGGATGGCAATTTCGATCTGATCGAGGCGTAACGCAGGGGCGGATGGCGAAGGATAGCGATCCGGGTAAACGCCACCGCGCCACGGACCGGGCCGCCGAACTGGTGATCATTACCGGGCTGAGCGGTTCCGGGAAGGGTTCGGTTCTCAGGGCGCTCGAAGACCTGGGTTACTATTCCGTCGATAACCTGCCTGTCGATCTGATTCCGAAATTCGCCGAACTGACCCTGGATTCCGCCAGCATTCGCGCTGCCGCGCTGGTGGTGGACGTGCGTGAAGGGGAAGGACTCAAGCGGTTTCCCGGCATTTACGTCCGCATCCGCAATCGGGTGAATACCAAGCTGGTGTTTCTGGAGGCCGATGACACTGCCATCATGCGCCGCTTCAGTGAGACCCGCCGGCCGCATCCTCTGGGCACCGATAACTCGATCGCCAAGAGCATCAAGTCCGAGCGGCGCCAGTTGGCCTCGATACGCGCGATGGCCGACCTGATCATCAACACCTCGAAGTTCACGGTGCACGAACTGCGCGACTTCATTCGCGAGAGCTTCCGCGGCGAGCGCGATGAGGCCAAGATCATGGTGTATGTCACCAGCTTCGGCTACCGCCATGGCGTTCCCCCTGACAGCGACCTGGTCTTCGATGTGCGCTTTCTGCCGAATCCGAATTACATTCCGCGTTTCAAGAAGCTGACCGGACGGCACCCCGCCGTGGCCAAATATATCCGGTCGTTTCCGCAAACTGTGGAGTTCATCGACCGCATTTCGGATCTGTTGATTTACCTGATGCCGCACTACATTCGCGAAGGCAAGAGCTATCTTACGATCGCTTTCGGCTGCACCGGCGGCCATCATCGCTCGGTGATGATCGCCGACGCCATTCGCAAGCGTCTGGCGGAAGCGGGCTTCCGGGTGAAGGCCACGCACCGGGACGTCGCCAAGGCCGTGTAGGAAGCCGGCTGTCATGCCACAAGCGGACGGGGCGCCGTGCAGGTGGCGGGACCCGTCACTCGACCAATGGGCTAGCTAGGCGAACTTGTACTCGCCCGGCACGGGCAGCGGCGGCACATCCAGCTTCATGTCGTAGTCGAACGACTTAGGTTGCAGGTCGAGCGGCGACGCCATCATCTGCTCCCAGGTAATCTCCTGCCCGGAATAAGCCGATTCGCGCGCCATGATACAGGTCATGGTGCTCTCCGCCACCGCCATCCCGTCGTTAATGTAGGGGCCCTGGCCGCGAATGCTGTTCACCAGCGCGATGTGCTCCTCGACATAGGGATCCTCGCCCTTCGCCCCCATGTCTTTGCAGTTGGTGCGCCCGCGCGAGCCGATGATCAGCTCCGAGACATCCGTATAAGCCGGCTTGCGGTACTGCCGGCAATGGCTCGACATGTGTACGCCATTGGCAAATGTGAAATCCGCGTCGATGTGATCGAAGATGTTGCCGTAGATCTCAGTGCGGGGCCGCCACGCCGCGCCGCCCGATGCGAACACCTTCTCCGGATGCGTGCCCATGAACCAGTTGATGACATCGATATTGTGCAGGTGCTGTTCGACTATCTGGTCGCCGCAGATCCACACGAACGAATACCAGGCGCGATGCTGGAACACCATGTCGGACCAGTTGGGATTGCGCTCCTTTTGCTGGATGACGGGCGTCCCCACCCAATACCCATAAGTCGCCAGGACGTCGCCAATGGCCCCGTCGCGCACTTTCTGCCAGGTCTCCATGTAAGCGCGCTGGTGGCGCCGCTGCGCGCCGGACATCACGGTGAGCTTGAGCTCCCTGGCTTTTTTCGACGCCTCCATCACCTTGCGCACGCCCACCGGATCGGTGCCGAACGGTTTCTCCGCGAAGATGTGCTTTTTGGCTTCCACAGCCGCCACAAAATGCTCCGGCCGGTAACCGGGCGGAGTGGCCAGCAGCACCACGTCGATATCGGACGCCAGGACTTTCTTGTAGGCGTCGAAGCCCACGAAGTGATGGTCCGGATCGACCTTGACCTTGTCCGCGACTCCGGAGTATTTCGAGTCGCGGATGTCGCCGAGGGATTTCTCCAGATGGTCCTCGAAGATGTCGCCCATAGCTACCAGTTCCACGTTCTCGTTGCCGTGGAGAAACTGCTGGGTGGCTTCCGTCCCGCGTCCGCCGCAGCCGACCAGTCCGGCCCGCAATCTTTCGTTGCCCGCGCCACGTACCAGCTCCGGACGGATGATGGTGAACGCCGCGGCTCCCGCGCTTAACGCGCCGGAGCTTGTCAGAAACGACCTTCTGGATATATCGCTCGAATTCTTTTCCATTGCTCGCGCCTCCTATGGGCTTTCAGGTGCGATTGTATCGTAATTACTAACCGAGCGCCGCGCCGGAGTGCCCTTCGTAGCGCGCCCAGGGCAAGCCGGCGCAGGCGCGGAACTCGGCAACAGGGGCGCCGTGGCGCTGCCGCCAGAGCCAGTAATCGTTGCGCAGATCGGACCAGAGATTGCCAGCGGCGCTCGGCCGGTGATGCGTGTCGAGCGTGAAGTGATGGGCGTATTCGTGCGGAAGCGTAGTATCGCGGGCATCGTGCAAGCCCAGGAAAGTCTTGTACGACGGATCGCCGCCCGACCGCCGGCTCATGGGCCGCGGACCTTCCGAACAGCCGCCCGTGCGATCTCTGTCGATGTCGTAACCCAGGCTGTCAGTTACGAAAAGATTGATCATGGTTGCGGACAGGAACTTGTCGGGGATTTCGGAATATCCCTGCTGCCGCAGCCAGGCGCCGTCGAGCGTGTGCAAATCAAAGTGGATGCCGCTGACCGCAAACTCGCGGCGGGCCTTCTCCTGGTAGGCTTGGAACGCGGCGATTTCGCGGTCGCTCAATCCGCGTCCGGAGTGGGCTCCGCGATCGAACATCACCTGCACGGCGACGATGAGGGGCCGCAGCGAACCGGCGCTCGCCACCCGGAAGAGTCCTGCGGAACTGAGGGCGGCGAATTCTCTCCGGCTCAGGGCGTTCGCCGGAGGCTCCACCTCACCCGCCGATGGCATACATCGGCCGCGGCGGCGCCACGAACCGGGTACTGTTGATCTCGTGTCCTGCCCACTTGCCGGCCACGTTGCGGCGGATCAACGCTACGATCTCTTCATCGGGAGCGCCGCCCCGCAGCAGGCCTTTGACGTCGTCTTCCTCGATGGCAAACAGGCAATAGCGCAGCTTGCCGTCGGAGGTCAGGCGCAGGCGGTTGCAGTTCAGGCAAAACGGCCGGCTTACGGAAGCGATGAACCCCACCCTCCCGATGCCGTCGGCGAACCGGTACTCCAGCGCGGGAGCGCGCGGATCGGCATCCGGGATGGCAATGAGCGGCGCGATCTCGCGCGACAGGACCTCGATGATATCGTCCGCGCGCAGCACTTTCCCGCGGGTCCATAGATCTTGCGCATCCAGCGGCATGAATTCGATGAAGCGGACTTCGAAGCCGTTTTCGCGCCCGAAACGGGCGAGGGGAACAAGGTCCGGTTCCACCAGGTTCTTCACCGCCACGGCGTTCAGCTTGATGGGTCCGAAGCCCAGCCGCCTGGCTACCTGGATGCCCTCCAGCACTTTCTCCAGATCGTCGCGGCGCGTGATCTGGCGGAACCGCTCGCGATCGAGGGTGTCCAGGTGCACGTTCAGGCGCCGCAATCCGGCTTCGTACAAAGGCCCGGCCAGTTCCGCCAGCGCCACGCCATTGGTGGTGAGGGCCAGATCGTGCAGGCCGGGGATGGAGGCCAGACGTTCGATGAGTACCGGCAGATCGCGCCGCACCAGCGGCTCGCCACCGGTAACCCGTACTTTATCGATGCCCAGCCCTACCGCGATGCGCACGAAGCGCTCGATTTCTTCGAAGGAGAGGATCTCGTCGCGCGGCACAAACTTCACGCCCGCCTCCGGCATGCAGTAGAAGCAGCGCACATTGCAGCGATCCGTCACACTGATCCTGAGATTGGTGTGGACGCGGCCGAACGAATCAGTGAGTGGAGGCGTGAGCACGCGGGAAGGATCCCCTACTCATCAATCTTATCAAACCGGGTGATTCGCCAGATGTTGGAACAGGGCGCGCAAGGCCGCGCCGCGATGGCTCACTGCAAGCTTTCGTTCCGGCGCCGCTTCGCCGAACGAGCAGCCGAATGGCGGATAGAAGAACAGCGGATCGTAGCCGAAGCCGTGCGGGCCGCGGGGTTCATCGAGGATCTGACCTTCTACCGCGCCCCGGAACGTCTTCAGCAGCCGGTCGCCATCAACCAGCGCGATCACGCAGACGAACCGGGCCGTACGGTCTTGGACGCCATGCATTTTTTCGAGCAGAAGCCGGTTGTTGGCTTCGTCGGTGGCATCCGGGCCGGCGAAGCGCGCCGAGTAGACGCCTGGCGCGCCGCCCAGCGCGTCCACTTCCAGGCCGGAATCGTCTGCAAACAGGCATCCGGGCGCGAGTGTTCCATAGTAACGGGCCTTTAGGGTGGCGTTGGCCTCGAAGGTGGCGCCGGTTTCCTCGCAGGGGGCCGGGGAGGCCAAGCCGGGGAGCGTCTCCACCTGAATATTGGCCAGGGCGGCGGCCAGGCGGAATTCGCGCAATTTGCCGGGATTACCCGTGGCGCAGTACAGCGTCACGCCAGACGCACCACACGTTTCTGGATCTCGACCAGTTCGGCGATGCCGACGCGCGCCAGCGCCAGCATGGTGGCCATCTGGGCATCGTCGAACGCGTGCCGCTCGGCGGTGGCCTGTACCTCCACGAAACTGCCCGAGCCGGTCATCACCACATTCATATCCACCGCGGCCTGCGAGTCTTCTTCGTAGCACAGGTCGAGCATGGGCTCGCCGCCCAGAATGCCTACGCTGGTGGCGGCCACATAATCGGTCAGCGGCATGCGCTTGATCATGCCGTATTTCAGGCATTGTTTGAGCGCCAGGGCCAACGCCACGAACGCGCCGGTAATGGATGCCGTGCGGGTTCCGCCGTCGGCCTGCACCACGTCACAGTCGAGGGTCACGGTGCGTTCGCCGAGCAGCGAGGTATCCACCACGGCGCGCAGCGAGCGTCCGATCAACCGCTGGATCTCGTGCGTACGGCCCGAGGGCCGGCCTTTAATCACCTCGCGCGGCGTGCGCTTCATGGTGGCGCGCGGCAGCATGGAATACTCCGCCGTCACCCAGCCTTTGCCGCTGCCGCGCAGAAACTGCGGCACCGTATCCTCCACCGAGGCGGCGCACAGCACGCGCGTATGGCCCACGGCGATCAACGCGGACCCCTCCGCCGTCTGCAGGTAGCCTGAGGTAATTTCGACGGGCCGCATCTGGCCGGGTGTGCGATTATCCGTTCGCATATTTCATCACGAAGTAGAGAAAAAGGAGCACGAGAAGGATGCCCGAAGCCATCAAAATCACGCAGGGAAGGCCGCCACGGGGCGCCGCGCTGCTTTTAGATTTTGGCTTTACGGGTTTAAACTTCGCCATCCCAAGCGATGGTAGCATCCGGCGGATTCGCGCCGGGTGTGGCAGAATCGCTGTAGATGATCCGCAGAAACTGGATTTTCACGGCGCTGGCGGGGAGCGCCTGCAGCCGCCCGCCCGTGAGCGGCGAAAGCCTGCTGCCACCGCAGATGGGCGCTTGGACGCGAACCTCGCTACACGACGTCGCGCCGTCGCAAGCCAACGTGCTGCGCGGGTTCGAAGCCGTTTATTCCGGCGCAGGCCAACTGACGGTGGATGTGTACGAGACCAAAGCCCCGGGCGTCGCTTTCGAAATGACGCAGCACTGGCGATCGTCGGGGGATACCGTGTTTTTCGATAAGGGAGCTTATTTCGCGGTGGTGAAATGGCAGCAGGCGGACCGCACGGCGCTGCGGGAATTCGTGCGCGCGTTGCAGAAGGAATTGGAGGGCCAGGGGCGCTAGGCGTTCCGCTACAATGAGCGCTGTGCCGGAGACCCAGGCCGAATGCATTCGGACATTGACCCAGGCTGCCATCTTCTCCGGCCTGACCGGCGTGGAACTGGCCTTCCTCGCGCAACGCACCGCGGCGCGCCGCTATCGAGCGGGCCAGATCGTTTTCAGCGAGGGCGAACCGTGCGCCGGCCTGTACGTGGTGGAACACGGGCATATCCGCATTTTCAAAACATCCGCCAGCGGGCGCGAGCAGGTGTTGAGCGTGGACGGTCCGGGTAGCTCCGTGGCGGAAGTGCCTGTTTTCGATGGCGGCAACTACCCGGCGTCGGCGGCTGCCATCGATGACGCCACGCTGTGGTTCGTGAGCAAGGCGGATTTTCAAAATCTTTGCCTCACCCATCCCCAGGTCGCGCTGAAGGTGCTGCGCGTGGTGGGCGCGCGATTGCGGCGGCTGGTGGGGATCATCGAAGAGCTGTCGTTCACTACGGTGCGGCACCGGCTGGCGGCCTTTCTGCTGCGCCTGGCCCAAAGCGAGGGGAAGGCGACGGCGGCCGGCGTGGAAATCGTTTTGCCCGCCGGGCACCAGGAACTGGCTTCACAGCTCGGTACCGTCCGGGAGTTGGTTTCGCGGAATCTCTCGCGGTTACAGGCGGAAGGCGTGCTCAAGGTGGAAGGCCGCAACGTGGTGGTGCGCGACCTGGAGCAACTCAGGGCCGAGACCGAATCGGTGGGTTAGATCGAGCCGTGCGAAATAAGCTTATTCGTTTATTCGGGACGCTGGTTGGACTGGTTGCGGCGCTGCCGCTGGCCGCGCAGGCTCCATCCCACGACGCTCGAAACGTACCGCTGTACGCGATCCAGACGGTGGCCGGCTCCGGACCGGGCGATGTGGAAAGCGGCTATTACGGAGGCGATGGCGGTCCAGCTACCAGCGCGCTGATCAATCTCCCGACGGACGTCGGCCTCGATCATTCCGGCAACCTGTATTTCTGCGACTGGAACAACCGCATTCGCAAGGTGGACGCGCGAACCGGGGTGATTACCACGGTTGCCGGAACCGGTATCGCCGGATTCAGCGGCGACGGCGGCCAGGCAATTTATGCGGAACTCGGCGGACCGGGCAACCTAACGGTAGATGGCCCGGGTAACATCTATTTCGCGGACGGCTACAATCGCCGCGTGCGCAAGATCTCGCTCGAGACAGGCTTCATCGAGACGGTGGCTGGGGATGGATCGCTCCTCAGTAACGGTGATGGCGGCCCGGCCATCGAAGCGGGAATCGGGCAGGTAGGCGGGCTGGCTTTGGACAAGGCGGGCAATCTCTATTTCACCAACGGAGCCGACCGGGTGCGAAAGGTGGAAGCGGCTACCGGCATCATCACCACCGTTGCGGGGGCAGGAGGTTCGCAGTCAAGCGGCGACGGCGGGCCGGCCATTTTGGCCCACCTGAATCAGCCTTCGGGACTGGCGTTCGATGGCGCGGGCAACCTGTATATCGCGGCGCGGGGAGAGCACCGCATTCGAAAGGTCAGCGCCAAAACCGGCATCATCACCACCGTCGCCGGGTCGAGCCAGGGCGCGGAGGCAGGTATGTGGATGGTCTACCAGGGTGGCTTCAGCGGCGATGGCGGACCGGCAACCGCCGCTTTGCTGAACGATCCCGAAGCCGTGGCGGTGGACGAGGCCGGCAATTTGTATATCTCGGACACGATGAACTTTCGCATCCGGAGAGTGGACGCGGTCACCGGCACTATCGACACCATTGCCGGCACCGGCACGCGCGGGTTTGCGGGCGATGGGGAACTGGCGCTGAAGGCCGAGATCACCACGCCTTCGGGCATCATCACCGGCAAAACCGGCACGGTCTATTTCGGCGATCTGTTCAATAATCGGGTACGCGCGCTCCACCGGTTGCGCCCTGGATGGCGCCTGGAGCAGATGTCGCCCGCAATTTAGCGGGTGACCAAAGTCATAGCCCCGCGCAGGGGGCCCGGCTAATCTCGAAGCATGAGCATCATAGCCGAACGAACCGTACGCGAACTGGCGATTGAGAACCCGGCCGCCACGCGCGTTTTTGAAAAGCTGGGCATCGATTATTGTTGCGGCGGGAACCAGACGCTGGAACAGGCCTGCCGGACCGCCCAGGCGCCACTGGAGCAGGTTATCGATTCACTGGCCGGCGCGGCGCGCGCGAGCGAGCGTCGGGAGCATGGCAGGGAATGGAATCATGAGCCGCTGGCCGACCTGGTCGCCCACATCAAGGACACGCATCACAAGTACACACGGGCTGAGATCGCCCGCCTGGGCCCCCTGTTTGATAAAGTCTGCGCGGTCCACGGCCAGAACCACCCGGAGTTGATTGGCATGCACACGGCCTTCGCCGGCCTGGCGGCGGAGTTGAGCGCTCACCTGATGAAAGAGGAGATCATGCTGTTCCCTTACATCGTGCGTCTGGAAGAGGCGGTGATGGAAAAGGAGCGGGTGCTGCCGCCGCCTTTCGGCACCGTGCGGAATCCGGTAGCCATGATGATGCACGAGCATGATGGCGCCGGCGAAGCCTTGCGCGAAATGCGCCAGTTGAGCGGCGATTATGCGGCACCCGCCGGCGCCTGCATCAGTTTTCAGACACTCTACCGCTCGCTGGCGGCGCTCGAAACCGATCTGCACCAGCACATCCACCTGGAAAACAACATTCTGTTTCCGCGCGCCATCGCCATGGAAGCCGCCCACGCGGGCCACGCTGTATAGGGGACTGCGCACAGCCGCGGCGCGTGGCACCATATGAGTAGATGGCAAACCTCACCGAACTGGCGGCTCGCGACCTGAAAAGAGTTTGCGACCCGAATAGCCTCGACTTCAAAACCACGGCCGATCTGCCGATGCTGAGCGAAGTCCTGGGCCAACCGCGCGCCGTCGCCGCTTTCGCCTTTGGGACCAGCATCACGAGCCCCGGTTTCAACCTGTTCGCCCTGGGCCAGCCCGGCTCCGGTAAAACGACGCTAATTCGCGACTATCTGGAGCGCCGCGCCGCCACGCAGCCGGTTCCTCAGGACGTGTGCTACGTCAACAATTTCACCGATCTGCGCAGTCCCAAAGCGCTGCGCCTGCCCGCCGGACGGGGTATCCAACTCAAGCGCGATATCGAGCTGCTGGTGGACGAACTGTCCGCCGAGATTCCCAAGGCGCTGGAAAGCGAGGATTATTCCCGCCAACGCGACAAAGCCATGGAGGACCTGGAGGTCAGGCGCGCGGAAGAATTGGGACTGATGAACCAGCGGGTCACGTCGGCTGGTTTCCAGCTTCTGAAGGGACCCGGCGGACTGCTGCTGGTTCCCGCCGCGTCCGGCAAGCCACTCACGGAAGAGGAATTAGAACGGCTGACGCAGGAAGACCGCGAAAAACTGGCGCACATTCGCGAACGCCTGCAGCATGAAATCGAGCAGCGGCTGCGCGCCATACGCGAGATTGAAAAGGGCGCACGGGATGCGCTGCGGGCGCTGGACACTGGGACCGCGGCCTACGCCACGCGCCACCTGATGGACGATCTGCGCGCCCGCTACCGCGACCTGCCCGCGGTGCTCGAATACCTGGAGGCGCTGCAGGCCGACGTCACCGCGCACCTGGACGATTTTCGCAAGGGCAAGGACGCCGATACGCCGGCCACGCCCCTGCCCCTTCCCGGCGCGGACCGCCCGCTGCCGCGGTATCGGGTCAACCTGCTGGTGGACAACCACAACCTGAAGGGCGCGCCGGTGGTGGTGGAAACCAATCCGACCTATCACAACCTCACCGGACGCATCGAATACCAGGGTGGCTGGGGTAGCGTGGTCACCGATTACACCATGATCAAGCCGGGAGCGCTGCATCGCGCCAACGGCGGCTATTTGATCATACCGGCGCGCGAGTGCCTGCTCAACCCGTACGCCTGGGAAGGCCTGAAGCGGGCGCTCAAAGACCGGTTGCTGCAGATCGAAGAATTAAGCGCGCAGTTGAGCGCAGTCAGCACGGTGACACTCGACCCGCAGGCCATTCCGTTGGATGTCAAGGTGGTGCTGATCGGCAGCCCGGCCATATATTACATGCTCTATGCCCACGACGAGGATTTTCAGAAGCTGTTCAAGGTGAAAGCCGATTTCACCACCCGCATGCGGCGTGATACGGAATCCGAGCAGGCCTACGCGCTGTTCGTGAACCACATTACGCGGCAGGACGACAGCCCGCCGTTCGATAGCACGGCCGTGGCGCGGGTGATCGAATACGGATCGCGCGCGGCCGATTCCCAGGATCACCTCTCGACGCGGTTCGGCGATATCGCGGACCTGATTCGCGAGGCGACCTGTCTTGCCGGCAGCAATGCGCATCAGACCATCACGGCGGCCGACGTGCGCGCGGCCGAGGATGCGCGGCGCTACCGGCAGAGCTTGATCGAGGAGCGGTTGCAGGAATCGCTGGTGGATGGCACGGTCCTGCTGGAGATCAGCGGAACCGCCGTGGGGCGCATCAATGGACTCTCGGTGCTCGACATGGGCGATTATTCGTTCGGGCATCCGGTGCGCCTGACGGCCACCGTGGGTCCTGGCCGCAGCGGCGTGGTCAGCATTGAGCGCGAGGTGGAAATGAGCGGCCCGATCCACGGCAAAGGCGTGATGATCCTGAGCGGCTATGCCATGCGTAAGTACGGGCAGGCGGGCCCGTTGAGCCTCTCCGCCAGCCTGGTTTTCGAGCAATCGTACAGCATGATTGAAGGCGACAGCGCTTCGCTGGCGGAGTTGTGTGTGCTGCTTTCGGCGCTCTCTGGCACGCCGCTACGGCAGGACATCGCGGTGACCGGATCGGTGAACCAGTACGGGCAGGTGCAACCGGTGGGCGGGGTGACGGAGAAGGTCGAGGGGTTTTTCGATCTGTGCCGCGCCAAGGGTTTCACCGGCACGCAGGGGGTTTTCATTCCGGCGTCCAATCGGCGCCACCTGATGCTGCGCGATGATGTGGTCGCGGCGGTGACGCACGGCGATTTTCATATCTGGCATGGGCAGGATTTGGAGGATGTGCTGGAATTGCTTACCGGCAAGGCAGCCGCTACCGTGCATCAGGAAGTGGCGGACCGGCTGGCTCAGTATTCGGAGACATTGAAAGCGCTGTCGGCGCATTCACCGGCTGTTCCGCAATTGACGTAAAGCGCAAAGGGGCGCCCCGTTTTGCGCGGGATCCTTAGGAACTGCTGGTGTAAGAAATACCCCGTGGACCCAAACCAGCCCAAGCAGTCACAGCCCGAACCAAAATCCCTAACCCCAACCCCATCACCACGCTCCTCACCCAACGCAGCCCCCAACCCCCGGCGCCCGCCGGCCCGCCTGCTAGCTTGGACCTGGAGTGAGCGGCTTCGCGGACCACCCGCCGTAGCTTCGTTCGGAACATCATGTCCAGTCAGGCAAAAGTAAACGCAAGTCGCGCCAACGCGCGCAAATCCACGGGACCGCGCACGGCCGCCGGCAAGGCCGCCAGCCGCAACAACGCGTACAAACATGGGATGCGCGCCCGTTCCCCCGTCGCACCCGGCGAGGATCAGGCGGAATTCGATGCCCGCCTCGCCCAGTTCCGCACCGAATTCAACCCCTGCACCCCTACCGAGGAGGCCCTCGTCACCCAGGTCGCCGACGCCAGTTGGCGCCGCGACCGCCTCCTAGGCATCGAATCCGCCCTCCTCGGCCAACCGGAAATCGACACCGAAGAACTCGACCGCATCTCCCGCTGGCAGGTACGGATGGAAAATTCTTTCTTCAAGGCCTACAAGCAATTACAACACCTCATCCAACTGCGCATCGAAACCCGCGCCAAAGAAGCCAAACAAGCCAAGGAAAGATCCACCCATGAATCCGGCGCCTCCACCGGGCCGCTCGAAGCGCAAAGGGGCGCGTATCCCGCGCCGCCATGTAGGATAGGAACTCCGCAGCTTCCGGCGGGGGGCGCCCCGTTTTGCGCGATTCATCAAAAGCGCATAGGCGGGTCGGCCTGAGAGGCCTCCGCAGCCTGGGAGGCTGCCCCACGGAAATCGGCGATGCCTACGCGCACTATGGTGCCGCGGGTCTTGGCATCCGCGGCGGCCTTGGGCTTCTCCGTCCAGATTCCGTAGACCCGGCCCTGGTAAGCGGCGATCCCCGAATAGTCGCCCATGAAGCTGGCTTCGTTGGTTTGAAACGGCTCTTGGGTCCAGGCATAATTGGCGAACGATTTCCCGCCATCCGTGGATCGCGCCAGGGTCACGGTTTGGGTGCGGTTGCGCGGATCGGCGCGCCGGTCGTAGAACAGGACGTCCACATCGCCAGCGGCTTGGTCCACGGTCATCCATTGAAAGAAGTGATCGGCGCCATCGTGTAGCGCGTCGTCGTTCACGCGTACTGGTGCCGCCCAAGTCTTGCCGCCGTTCGATGAAACAGCGCAGAAAACGTCCACGCCGCCGTTGGTGTAGTCGCTCCAGGTCACGTAGAGGCGCGCGGCTTTGGCTGCCCGGCGGTCCACGGCGATCTGCGGGAAGCCATTGCCGCGCGAGAAATCCTGCACGCGAAACATGGTCGGCCCGGTGCCCAGGATATCGCGTACGGGCGCGAAGGTCCCGCCGCCGTCGCGCGACACGGTGAATTGCAGCCGGTCATTGTCGGACCAGACGGCGTACAGGGTGCCGTCGCTGCCCACCGCCCCGGCGAAGCCCTCCAGCGCCCCGTTATCGTCGCGCGGCAATCCGCGGCGGCCGTTGATCTCGACCGGCGCGCTCCAGGTGAGGCCGCCGTCGGTCGAGCGGGAAAGCAGGATCTGCGAATCGGCCAGCGTCCAGCGGGTCCAGCCCACGTACAGGTTGCCGCCGTAACGGCCGCCGGTGTCGTCCGCCACGATGTAGGGCTTGTCCTCCCACGGGATGTTGGGCTCGGTGGGATGCTCGATGATGGGGATGTGGTTGGCCTCCCAGGTAGCGCCGCCATCGAGCGACCGCCTGATAAACAGCCCGCTGCGTGTGGCGCCATAAGCCCAATACGAATCGCGGCCGAGTTTGTCGAATGCCATGTAGCAGAGGATGGCGTGGCCGCGATTGTCGTAGGTCACCGAAACGTCGCCCGAGACCCGATAGTTGGGAGGCGCGATGCCGGCGGCCGCCTGCCAGTGCTGCCCGCTGTCAGTGGAAAACGAGATGTGCGCATTGTCCTGAAACGCCGCCACGACCTGCCGCGGATCGCGCGGATTCACGGCGATGGAAGGCTCGGTGAAAAAACCGGGCTCGGGTGTGAGGTCGTGGACCTCAGCGTTTGGGGCGGGCGCGAGCGCTTGCGGGCGAACCAGCAGCGGCGCCGCCATCATCAGCGCCATGGCGCGCAGGGGAACGGACATCACCTCATTGTAGGGTGGAAATCGCCGCGGCTTGCCACAACCCTGCGCTATGCCGGAGAATAAAGGGTCGCCAGATTATGGCTAATAAAGAGTACAGCCTGGTCCCGCGGGCGGTGCGCCGCGTAGACACACCCTTCCGCAAGATCGTTACGGACCTGCCGGTTCCCGAATCGCTGCCCATCCTGGAGCGTCTGCACGCGCTGGAGCCCATCGCGATGCGCGGGCAGCCGCCTATCGTGTGGCATCGCGCCGAAGGCTTTCAGGTATTCGATGCGTGGGGCAACCAGTGGGTGGACTGGTCGTCGGGCGTGCTGATCACCAACGCGGGCCATGGCCGCCAGGAGATCGTGGATGCCATCACGGCACAAGCTGCCGGGCACCTGCTGACGAATTACTGCTTCCCCAGCGAAATCCGTGCGCGCCTGGTAGAGAAACTCGCCGCCATTCTGCCCGAGCCATTGAAGAAGGTCTTCCTGCTGACTACCGGCTCGGAAGCGGTGGAATGCGCCATCAAACTGTGCCGCACGCATGGCGTGAGGTCGGGCGGACGGTCCAAGAATGTGATCGTCTCGTTCGATAAGGCGTTTCACGGCCGTACGATGGGGGCGCAGCAGGCCGGCGGCATTCCCGCGCTGAAAGAGTGGATCGTCAACCTGGATCACGGATTCATCCAAGCGCCTTTTCCGGATGGTTTCCGCACGCCGGACAGTTCCTTCGATCTTTTCGAACGCAGCCTGCGCGAGAACTCCATCGAGCCGCAGAACGTGGCGGGGGTGATACTGGAAACCTACCAGGGCGGCAGCGCGGCCTTCGCACCCGCCGCCTACATGCGCGATCTGCGGTCGTGGTGCAACGGCCACAAAGCTTTGCTGGTTTGCGACGAAGTGCAGGCGGGCTTCGGGCGCACGGGCAAACTGTGGGGGTTCGAACACTACGGCATCGTGCCGGACCTGGCGCTGTTCGGCAAAGGCATTTCCAGTTCGCTGCCGCTGGCGGCGGTGGCCGGAAGCGCCGGACGTGATGGACCAGCAGCCCGCCGGCAGCATGACATCCACCCACACGGGGAATCCGGTTTGCTGCGCGGCGGCGCTGGCTTCCATCGACCTGGTGGTGGGCGAGAACCTGGCGGACAATTCGCGGCGCATGGGCAACCTGCTGCATCAACGGCTGTGCGCGCTGGCGTCCCGCATGCCGCGCATTGGACATGTGGACGGCAAGGGTCTGGTCGCGGGCCTCGCCTGCGTGATCCCCGGCACTAAGGAGCCGGATGGCGACCTGGCGTGGGACGTGGTGCGCCGGGCGGTGGAAAAGGGCGTGCTGATGTTCAGCCCGGTGGGCTATGGCGGGGCCACCATCAAGATCTGTCCGCCGCTGGTGATTACCGAAGCCGCCATCCTGGATAGCTTGGCGGGCCTGGAAGAGGCGTTTGCCGAAGCGATCGGTACGCCGGCAGTGGCTGCCTGATGGCGACTCTTCAAGTCCTGATCGTGGGCGGCGGCATGATCACGCACGATCAGCTTCTGCCGTCGCGTTTACCAGATGCAGCGGCAGGGGCGCATCGGCAGCATCGCGGTGTGCGCGTCGCGGTTCAGCACGGTGCGCGACCTGGCCCGCGCTTCACTGCTACAGCAGGTGTTCCCTGGCCAGACTTTTCAGGCGTATCCCGATCGCGATGGACCCGCGCAGCCGGATGTGTACCGCGCGGCCATCGCCGCGCTTCCGCCGCGCCAGATCGTGATGGTTGCGGTGCCCGATCAGCTTCACTTCGATGTGGTGATGGCCGCGCTGGGCCACGATCAGCACGTGCTCTGCGTGAAGCCGCTCGCGCTCGAACGCAGGCATGCCGATGCCATCGAGCGCGAAGCCAAAGCCCGCGGGCTGCTGGTGGCCGTCGAATATCACAAGCGCTTCGACGACCGCAGCCTGATGGCGCGCCGCAAATATCGCGCGGGCGCGTTCGGCGAGTTCCGCCTCGGCAGCGCGCGGCTGTTCGAGAAATGGTATTACCGGCACTCCAATTTTCAGAACTGGATGACCGCCGAGCACTCCGACGCCTTCACCTATATCGGCTGCCACTACGTCGACCTGGTCCATTTCATCACCGGGCTGCGGCCCACGGCAGTGAGCGTGTACGGCGTGCGCGACCGGTTTCCAAATGGCAAAACCGGCTATCTGTGGACCGACGCGCGCGTGATCTGGACGAATGGCGCCTGTTTGAACGTGCAGAACGGCATGGGCTTTCCCGACGATGCGCCCGGCACTAACACGCAGGGCATGGTGCTGTACTGCGGTGGAGACGACAAGGGAGCGCTGATCGAGCATTCCGATCAATACCGCGGCCTGAAGTACAGCTACGTGGGCAAGGCGGACGACCCCGGATCGACCGTATACGCGGAACCCAGCCCGGATTATTTCCAGTACGTAGACCTGGGCAGCGGCCTGGCTCCGGTGGGCTACGGCTTTCGTTCGGTCGAGCATCTTATCGCGGCCATGATCGGACTGGAGTCCGCGCCCGCGGACCGCCGCCGCGAGTTGCTGGACGAAATCGATCGCGCCGGAGTGATCGCGACGCCAAGGAACAGCAGCTATAACGAGTCGGTGATCGAAGCGGGCCGCCAATCCATTGCCGAGGGCGGCCGCCAGGTCGAGATCCGGTATGACGCTGATTGACCTGAGCCACACGGTGGAGCACGGCTTGATCACTTACAAAGGGCTGCCCGCGCCGGTCATCTGCGATTTTCTGAGCCGGGAGGAGTCACGGCGAATCTACGCCGAAGGCACCGAGTTCCACATCGGCAAGATCGAGATGGTGGCGAATACCGGCACTTATGTGGACTCGCCTTTTCATCGCTATGCCGATGGCCAGGATCTCTCCGAACTGCCGCTCGAATCACTGGCCAACCTCGAGGGAATCGTGGTGCGGCATGCGGGCCGCGCCATCGGTCGGGAGGCATTCGGCGATCTGGATTTGCGCGGCAAAGCCGTGCTGGTGTGTACCGGCTGGGACCGGCACTGGGCCACCGATCGATACTTCGAAGGCCATCCGTTCCTGACCGCCGCCGCGGCGCAGCACATTGCGGATGCCGGAGCCGTGCTGGCCGGCATCGATTCGCTTAACATCGACGACACTGCCGATCTGTCGCGCCCGGCGCATTCCATCCTGCTGCGCGCGGGGATTCCCATCGCCGAGCATCTTTGCAATCTGGGCGTACTGCCGGTGTCCGGCTTCCGCTTCTTTGCCGTGCCTGTAAAAGTGAAAGGCTTCGGGACATTCCCGGTCCGCGCGTTTGCGCACGTGCCGGGTTAGCGCTGGCTGGCCTCGCCGGCGGCAACCCTGCGCAGGAACTCCTCCGATTTGCCGCGCGGGATGCTCAGCGAGCGCCATTGATCATGCTGGAAATGCTTTGCCAGCAGGATGATCTGCCCGATGTGCAACGCGTAATGCGCGATCTGCCGGTTGACGGCTTGCATCACCGAATGCGCCTCGCCACGAATCGTGACCTTGCGGCCGGCATCGGCATCAGTCAACGGCTCCAGCGCGCCGAACACCAGGTCCCAGCCTGCCTGCCATGCCGCCATCACGCCTTCGCGGGTGGACGGCGGCTCTTCGAATTCGGAGTCGCGATGGCGGTCCGGCTTCTCGCCATCGCTGTTCAGAAAATCGGTCCAGCGCGATCGCATGTTGCCCGCAATGTGTTTCACGATGACAGCGATCGAGTTGCATTCGGGATCCAAGGTGGTGAACAGTTGCTCGTCCGTCACCTGTGCTATGGCGCCCTCGCCCAGCTTTTTGTAATAGCGCAGCAGCGCCAGCGAGTCTTCGAGATAGGAGGTCGTGAATTGCAACGCCATCGGTTTACTCCGGTACGGAGATGGTGATGTTCCGGTATTTCATGCCGCCGGTGTGGTCGCCCTGGATGTAAAGCGGACCGGGCTCGCCTTCGTTGCTATTGATGGCGCCGCCCGTGATCCCCGGAATCTCTTTGTGATCGATGGTGGTTTTGCGATCGCGCACTACGGTCACGTTGCGGCCGACGAGCGTCACATCGTAGCTTTCCCACTGGCCGGGCTGCCGCGCAATCTGGACGGCCGGCGCCAGGAATCCGTAGACCGCGCCCATGCCGTGCAACGCGTCGTCGGTGCCCGGCTTTTCGTATTCCACCTGGACTTCGTAGCGTCCGCGCAGATACACGCCGCTATTGCCTTCTTTCGGGCAATTGTACTCGATGTGCAGCTTGAAATCGCTGAACTTGCGCGTGGTGTGGATGTTGGCGCCGGCAGCCTGGTTCACTAGCTCGCCGTTCTGGGCCACCCAGTGGTTGTTGGAAGGATCGTCGGGCTCCCAACCGGTGAGGTCGGTTCCGTTAAATACCGGCTCGGGCTTGCTCCACGCAGTTGGGGCTTTGTGCTTCAACGCCGGAGCGGGCAAGCCGGCAATGGTGCCTTCGACGCCGTCCGCGCGCTTCTGTTTACCGGAGAGCTTGCCGCCGGCCGCATCGAATTCCCAGGCGACTTTGATCTCTTTATCGAGCCATTCGGAGGTGGTGAACGACAGGTGCGTGCCGGCCACCTTCACATCCGTGGCGGGATGGACGCTGGCTACGCGACCCACTACGCGCACTTTAGGCTGGCCTCCGTTATCCGTGAATTCCAGCCAGGAAGGGTAAGTGTCTTTGGGGGTGGTGACGGTCAGGTCCCAACGGCCCGCGAAAGGCTGGCCGGTTTTCTGCGACAGGCCGGCAGCGAGTAAGGCCGCGCCCGCGGCCACGGCAAAAAAGAGTGGTTTCATTCCTGCACCAGTTTATCCGAATTGAGGCATGATAGGAACTAATGATCACAGCCAAGATGTCCCTGCTGGCGGCGGCCCTGTGCGCCTGCCTGCCGCTGACCGGGCAGATCTACAAGGATCCGAGCCAGCCGCTGGAAAAGCGGGTGGACGATCTGCTTTCCCGCTTGACGCTGCAGGAGAAAGCTTCTCAATTGTTGAGCGCCTCGCCGGCCATCGAGCGGTTGGGCGTGCCGGCATACGACTGGTGGAATGAGTGCCTGCATGGTGTAGCGCGCGCGGGGCGGGCGACCGTGTTTCCGGAGACCATCGGCGTGGCGGCCACATGGGACACCGACCTGGTCTTCCGCATGGCGACCGCCATATCAGACGAAGCGCGCGCCAAGCACCATGAATTCGTGCGGCGCGGCAAGCGCGGCATTTACCAGGGCCTGACCTTCTGGACCCCCAACATCAATATCTTTCGCGATCCGCGCTGGGGACGCGGCATGGAGACGTATGGCGAAGATCCGTACCTGACCGGCCGCATGGCCGTGCAATTCATTCGCGGGCTGGAAGGCGACGATCCGAAATATCTGAAGACGGTGGCCACGGCCAAGCACTACGCCGTGCACAGCGGGCCCGAACTGACGCGCCACGTGTTCGACGCGCGTATCTCCGAAGCCGACTTGCGCGATACCTACCTGCCGCACTTCGAAGCCGCCATTAAGGAGGGCGGCGCCTTCTCGGTGATGTGCGCCTATAACAGCGTGGACGGCCAGCCCGCTTGTTCCAATACGCGATTGCTGGGCGACATTCTGCGCGGCGAATGGGGCTTCCCCGGCTATGTCGTTTCGGATTGCGGCGCCATCGGCGATATCTACCAGGGCCACAAGGCAGCCAAGACGGCGGCCGAAGGCGTGGCGATGGCGGTAAAGGCGGGCACGGATCTGGATTGCGGCCTGGAATACGAGAACGTGGTGCCCGCGGTGAAACAAGGCCTGCTGGCCGAAAAAGACGTGGATACCGCGGTGCGGCGGCTGCTCACGGCGCGTTTCAAGCTGGGCATGTTCGACCCGCCGGAGATGGTGCGCTGGGCCCAGATCCCCTATAGCGTGAATGACAGCCCGGAGCACCAGCAACTGGCGCTCGAGGTGGCGCGCAAATCAATCGTGCTATTGAAGAACGAAGGCGGGCTGCTGCCGCTCGACCACAACGTGAAGACTATTGCGGCCATCGGGCCGGACGCGGATTCGGTGGAAGTGCTGCTCGGCAACTACAACGGCGAGCCGTCCCATCCGGTGACGCCGCTGGCCGGAATCCGGCAGAAAGTCTCTTCCGGCACCAGGGTGTTGTATGCCCGCGGATCGGATCTGGCCGAAGGCATGCCTCTGCTCGAAACCGTGCCCGGATCCGCACTCTTCACATCCGACGGCGCGGACCGCCAGAACGGCATGCGGGCGGAGTATTTCAATACCGCGAATTTTAATGGCCGCGCCTATTTCACGCAAGCGTTCGTCTCGCAGGCCATGCGCAAGGCCGCCACCCTTCCAGTGAATCCGCAGCCGCTCTTTACGCGCGTCGACCCGCAGATCGATTTCAACTGGTGGGACGGAGCTCCCCGCGCGGATATGGACGATGACAACTTCGGCGTGCGCTGGAGCGGATTTCTGGCGCCTCCGGTAAGCGGGAAATATCAGTTAGGCGCTACCGGCTTAAACGCCTACGAAGTCTATCTGAATGGCAAACGGCTGGTGGGCCGCGACAACGTACACGAGCGCGGCTATGAATACGAAACCGTCGACCTGGAAGCGGGCAAGCTGTACCCGATCCGCCTGGACTTTCACGAAGTGCACGGCGATGCGGACATCCGGCTAGTGTGGGCGCCGCCGCACGCCAGCTACGAAGAAGAGGCGCTGAAGATCGCGCGGCAATCCGATGTCGTTCTGATGTTTCTAGGTCTCTCGCCGCGCCTGGAAGGCGAGGAGATGCGGGTTAAGGTGGAAGGCTTCCAGGGTGGCGACCGGGTGCGTCTGGGCATTCCACGGGTGCAGGAAGAACTGCTCCAGCGCGTCTCGGGGCTGGGCAAACCGGTGGTGCTGGTGTTGCTGAATGGCAGCGCCGTAGCGGTGAACTGGGCCCGCGAGCATGTGCCCGCCATTGTAGAGTTGTGGTACCCCGGGCAAGCCGGCGGCAGCGCGCTGGCCGACGTGCTGTTCGGCGACTACAATCCGGGCGGACGTCTGCCGGTCACATTCTATAAGTCGGAAGATCAATTGCCGCCATTCGATGACTACAGCATGAAGGGCAGGACTTATCGCTACTTCGAAGGCGAGCCGCTGTACCCGTTCGGATACGGTCTCAGTTACACCACGTTCCGCTATTCGGATTTGAAGGCGCCCGAGCAGGCGCACGCGGGGAATCCCCTGCATGTGTCGGTGACTGTGGAAAATTCCGGCAAGCGCGTGGGCGAGGAAGTGGTGCAGTTATATACCAAGCACTCAGGAGTGGTGCGTGAGCTGCAAGGGTTCCAGCGCGTGTCACTCGCGCCGGGAGAACACAAGGCTATCTCGTTTAATTTAACCCGCCGGGACGCCGGTGACATCGAGATCATGGCCGGTGGATTGCATAAGACCTGCAAAATCAGCCAGTAAGGCCGTGTCACTTTCTTAACCTCACTGCAGTGAAATTGTAATAGAGACCTTTCTCCGGGCGTGATACAATCGCCAGATCACTTCAAGGGAGGAAGGTTTCTTGTCCAAGCTGTCTCTATACTTGTTGCTCGCGATTTCTCCGATAGCCGCATTCGGCCAGTCCACATTCGGCACCGTGTTGGGCAGTGTAAAAGACAATTCCGGCGCCGTGGTTCCCCAGGCCAAAGTATCTCTAATCGATACCGATGAGAACACCAGCCGCTCGACGTTGACTAACTCGAACGGTGACTATGAATTTGTCAATACCAAGGCCGGCCACTACAGGATCGATGTGACCGCCGCCGGTTTTCAACCTTACACGGCAACGCAATTACAGCTCGACGCGCGCCAGACGCTGCGCGTGGACGTCGACCTGGAGGTGGGACAACTCGCCACCAAGGTACAAGTGGAGGCGACCGCCGGCGTTATCACCACCGATACGCAGACCATCCAGTCGAGCCTGGACGGCAATGCGCTTCAAACGCTGCCCGGCAACGTGCGCGGGACCAACGGCAGCACCAGCCCTTATGCCCTGATCGCGGCGTTGCCCGGCGTACAGCCGGATGATTCGGGCAACTTTTCGATCCAGGGCGGCATTCAATCGATGTCGCAATTTTCGGTAGACGGCATTTCGATCACCAACGTGGGCGGCAACAATCCCCTTTCCGACGCGTTTCCGTCCATGGAGAGCATCGCCGAAATTAAAGTGCAGGGCGCCGGCAATACGGCGGAATTTGCCGCGGTAGGCGATGTGACCACCATTTCCAAGAGCGGCACCAACGAGTTTCATGGCGGATTGTTCTGGTATCACCAGAATGCCGCGCTGAATGCTACGGCGTTCGGCCAGCAGACCAAGCCATCCCTGATCGACAACGATTTCGGCGTCACCGCCGGCGGTCCGGTATTCATTCCGCATCTCTACAACGGGAAGAACAAGACTTTCTTCTTTGGCACGTACGAAGGGTTGCGGCTGCCGCGCAGTGAGACCATTCAAAACCAAGTCCCCACGGCGGCCATGCGCACGGGCGATTTCTCGGCATCAGGGATCACGGTGACGGATCCGACCACGGGCGCGCCCTTTCCAAACGACATCATTCCGAGCGGCCGGATCAGTTCCGTGGCCACAGGGTTTCTCTCTCTGTATCCCACGCCCAATGCGGGCAGCACGAACAGCCCGCACGCGGCGAATTACGTCGTCAATCGCGATGAGAGCGTCAACTCGGATCAGTTTGACGCGCGCATCGATCATTATCTGACCTCCAAGATGTCGGTCTTCGGACGTTTCACATGGAAAGATATCGGGCAAGCCTCGCCCCAGAGCCTGCTGGTGCCCTCCGAGAATATCTCGACCAACTACAAGCTGCTGGTGGCATCCTGGAACTGGAACCTGCGGCCGAACCTGATCAACGAATTCCGGTTCGGCTTCACTTTGAATCCGACCACGCAGGTCCTGCCGTTCGACGGCGCTAAGTTCACGGACTCACTCGGATTAGTGGGCGTTGGACCTAGTTTCCCCTTCAACGGATTATCGGAAGTGGACATGGGCAGTTATACCTGTCTGTGTACGGACCGGGGTAATTCCATCAGCCAGAACAATACTTATCAGTGGAACAATAACACCACCTGGACTAAGGGCCGGCACACCTTCAAATTCGGATTCGATATTCGCCGGATCAAGGCCGTCTCCGCACTCGGGTTTATCGGCGGCGATAACTACGGCAACTTCAATTTTACCGGTGGATTCACGGGTGATGCTTTCGGCGACTTCCTGTTGGGGCTTCCCAGCTACACCGGCATCGACACCGTGGTGCACGATAACTACGGGCTTTCCATGCAGTACGGAATATATGCCCAGGATTCGTTCCGCGTCACTCCGCGGTTGACGCTCGAACTTGGCGTGCGCTGGGAATATCATCCTGGCTACACCGACCAGTACGGCAACATCGGCAACTTCGTGCAGGTGCCGAAATCGGGTGAGGTGGTTTATCCGAACGGCGCCCAGAGCACTCTCGCGCCTCTCTACCTGGCGTCGTTCGATGCCTGCCCGCAACTCGGCAGCACCTCCGGTCCATCGGTTAATGGCGCTCCCTGCACGCCTGTGCTGGATGCCAGCCAGGCCGGGCTGCCGCAAGGCCTGCGCACCGCGCCGTCGCGCGTGGTTCCGCGATTCGGGTTTGCATGGCGGCCGACGGCCAACGATAAGACCGTGCTGCGCGGCGGTTTCGGAATGTACGACACGCCCAGCATGGGTTCTATCTACTATGCGCTTACTGGAACGCTGCAATCCAATACGGCGACGTTCACGAATATCTCTGGGTCCGGCGGGCCTATCTTCCAGTGGCCGCAGATCCAGACCGGCGGCGGCGGAGCCGTAGCTCCCTTTGGCAGTGCGTATTTCGGTACGGCGAACGATCCTAACTGGAGGGAGCCGTACACCATGCAGTGGAATTTCTCGATCGACCGCGAGTTAGGCTTCAACACCGGCCTGCGCGTATCCTATATCGGTCAGGGCACGCGCGACCTGGTTTATGCGCCGAACCTAAACCAGTCTGCATATTCCACCACTTTCTATGCCGAGCAGCCTTTGAGTAGCCGGCCCTATCCGAATTGGGGCGTGGTCAACGATCGCGCGGTGGGCGCCACCATGAATTACAACTCGGCGCAAGTAGAAGTGACTCACCGCTTCCGCGAAGGATTGACCTTTAATTCGACTTACACGTTCGCCCGTAACCTGGCCGATAACCAGGGTCCCACCCCGAACTCATTCGCCAGCGAGAATGCCGGCGGCCGCAGCATGGACACCTATAACCTCAAGGATGAGTACGGGCCGGTATGGGGAACGCGCAAGAATCGCTGGATCACGACGGCGGTTTACGAACTCCCCTTCGGCCGCGGGCGCCGGTTCATGTCGAACGCCAGCCGCTTTGCCGATGCAGTTCTGGGCGGATGGCGGCTCAGTAATATCTTCCTGGTCCAAAGCGGTCCGTTCGAAACCCCTTACTTCAGCAATGGAGATCCCTCAGGTACCGGCTCCGGTATTATCGGCCGGCCGCAGATGCCCGACCGCCTGGCCAATGGATCGGTGGCGAATCCTACCGCCAGCATGTGGCTCAATCCGGCTGCCTTTACGTGTCCGGCGACCCCCGGCTGGAGCATCGGGCAGCCTTGCACGATCGGCGACAATCCGTCATCGGACATCGCTCCGATCGGCCGCTTCGGCAATTCCGGTCTGGGCATCGTGAATGGTCCGGGAACGGTGAACCTGAACAGCGCGCTGGGCAAGGCGTTCCTCATCACCGAGCGGGTGAAGTTCAAGGTGGAGGCGTCGTTCACCAACGTGTTCAACCACGTAAATCTGGCGGACCCGGTGTTGGGTATCGACAACCCGTCGTTCGGGCAGATTACCAGCGCACGCAATTCGGATTTCGGCGGCTACCGCACGGGACAGATCTCAGCGCGGCTGGATTTCTAACGCCTGACTCAAGTCCGGCATCTTTGGTGGGGCCCCGGAAGCCAAGGGCCCCACTTTTTTTGATGCCAACCTGTCACAATTCCGCATCGAGGGGTGTTGTTAGATTGTGAATGCGCCAGGGGAAGCGGTGGATGTGCTTAATGCAGCGGAGGATCGCCTCGATCTGGAGGTGGTTTTCCGGATCCGCTACGGGCGCATTGCGCGCCTCATCGCGGGAGTCGTGCGGGACCGCGCCCGCGCCGAGGAACTGGCCGTCGAAGTCTTTCTGAAACTCTGGCGGCAGCCGCAAATTCCAGCCGCCGGCGCGGATGCCTGGCTATTCCGGACCGCTGTCCGGACGGGCTTGAACGAGCTGCGCAGGCAGACACGCCAGGTGCGCTACGAGCGTTTTTCAAACTTCGCGCGTGCGGTGCCGACGCCGGAAGAGATCCGCAGCAGCGCCGAGGAAACCCAGCGCGTCCGCCTGGTGCTGGGTCGCATCGCTCCACGGCAGGCGGAATTGCTGCTCTTGCGCAGCCAGGGCCTGAGCTACGACGAGATGGCCGGGGCGCTCGATCTGAATCCGTCGTCCGTCGGGACTCTGCTCCGGCGCGGACAACAGTCTTTCCGGAAGGAGTACATCAAACGATATGGGGACCGATAGCGAGATACAAACCGGCCGCTGGGTGGAGGCGCGCATCGCCATGCTCAATACGGAACACGATTGGGAGCCGGATACGGGTGCTGCCCTGGCCCGGTTCCGGTCGGAGCGTGACGCCCGCCACGCGCCAAAGCCGCGATGGATGTGGGCCGCCGCGCTTATTGCTGCCGGCGTGATGCTGGTGGCATTTCCGGCTCCCCGGGCGCTCGCGGAGCGCTGCCTGAGCTGCTCGGTAGCGCTCTGGCAAAGCCTGGCCGCGGCCGGACCCGGGCGGGCAAACCTGAAGCCTGGAAAAAATCGCCGGACGGCACCCGATTTCAATCTAATCGACGCCGAGGGACACGCGGTACGGCTCTCGGACCTCAGGGGCAAAGTGGTGCTGCTCAACTTCTGGGCCACCTGGTGCCATGGATGCAAGACCGAAATCCCGTGGTTCGTGGAATTCCAGCAGCATTATGGCGATCGCAATTTCGTGGTGGTGGGCGTATCGCTCGATGCCGATGGCTGGAAATCCGTCAGGCCTTTCCTGCGCGAGCACAACATCAACTACCGCATGACCGTCGGCAGCGACCGGATGGCGGCCCTCTACGGCGCCGATCAGTCGCTACCGGTGACGCTGCTCATCGATAAAGCCGGCCGCATCGCCGCGCGCCATCCGGGTATGGTCTCGAAGGCCGATTGCAGGGCTGAAATCGAAGCGCTACTCTAAGAGGAAATTCCATGGCCGCACCGTCCAGCGACGGCATCGTCTCAATTCCCGCCAGCCATAGCGTTGACGCTACGGTGGAAAAACTCAGGCAGGCTCTCGATAGCAAGGGCGTGAAGATTTTTGCCCTCATAGATCATAGCGGCGAGGCGGAAAAGGCCGGAATCGCCATACCCAACACGAAACTGCTGATCTTCGGCAATCCCAAGGGCGGCACGCCGTTGATGCTGGCATCCCCCACGGCTGCGCTGGACCTCCCCCTGAAGATCCTGGTGTGGGAAGATGGCGCCGGCAAAGTCTGGGTCACCTACAACAGCATCGAATTCCTGCGCAAGCGGCATAACCTGCCGCCGAACCTGCTGAGCAATATCGCCGTAATCGAGGCGCTGGCCGCACTGGTCGCGGGTTAGCCGGGACTACCAGCCTACAGGCTTGCCCTTGTTCTGTTCGTCCAGCCACTTCTGCAGCGGCGCGAAATAATCGCGAATGGCGGTGGCATCCATGCGCGATTCGCCGGTCAGCGCGGCCAATGCTTCGGGCCACGGGCGGCTCAGCCCCATTTCCAGCATGGCGTTGAAGCGGCGGCCGGCTTCCTGGTTGCCATAGATGGAGCAGCGGTCGAGCGGTCCCTGTGCACCCTGCGATGCGCGCCAGCGCGCGATGAAACTGGAACTGCAGGATATCAGCCAGGAAATAACGCATGTAGGGCACGTTGGCGGCAACATGATACTTCGCGCCCGGATCGAAATCCGCTTCCGTGCGCCCGGCCGGCGGCGCCACGCCTTGATATTTGCGGCGCAGTTCCCACCACGCCTGGTTGTATTTTTCCGGCGGAATTTCGCCGGAGAATACCTTCCAGCGCCACTGGTCGATCATCAGGCCGAAAGGCAGGAAGGCGACCTTCTCCAACGCCTTACGCAACAGCAGGCCGGTATCCTTGGACGCATCCGGAGCTTTGTCCAGCAGCCCGATTTTCACCAGATATTCAGGCGTGACCGACAGCGCGATAGTGTCGCCGACCGCTTCGTGGAACCCGTCATTGGCGCTGTCGCGGAACAGGAACGGCTGCCGGTCGTAAGCCCGCTGGTAGAAGTTGTGGCCCAACTCGTGGTGGATGGTCAGGAAATCTTCGGCCGTGATATCGATGCACATCTTGAGCCGGACGTCTTCGAGCAAGTCGATATCCCAGGCGCTGGCATGGCAAACTACGTCGCGATCGCGCGGCTTCAGGAATTGCGAGCGCTGCCAGAACGTCTCCGGCAGCGGCGCGAAGCCCAGCGATGTGAAGAAGTGCTCACCATAGCGCACCATCTGCTTGTAGTCGGTGTTGCGGCTTTTCAGGATGCGGGTAAGATCGTAGCCCGGATCGGCATCCGCGGGCGCCACCAGCGGGTAGACGTTGTCCCAGGTCTGGGCCCACATGTTTCCCAGCAGGTGCGCGGGAATCGGACCGTCCGCCGGCACCACATCCGCGCCGTATTTCTCGCGCAATCTGGAGCGCACGTAAGCGTGCAGCGAGAGGTACAGCGGACGAACCTGCTCCCACAGGCGGTCGAGCTCTTTGGCGAAATCGTCCGGAGGCATGTCGTACTTCGCGCGCCACATGGCGCCATCGTCGGCAAAGCCCAGTTCGCGCGCGCCCTTGTTGGCCAGGGCCACGTAGCGCACAAAATCGGGGCGGATGGGCCGCGCAACGGCATGCCATCCACGCCAGGCATCCAGCAACTCGGCGGGTTTGCGGCTGTTGGCCATGATGCGCTCCAGGTCTTCCAGATCCAGGCAGTCGCTCTTCCCCGGCGGGCAGTATTTACCCTTGCCGTACGTGCCTTCCATGGATGCGGCGATGCGCGTGAGTTCCTCGCTCTCCTTGGGATCGGACGGCGTAGCCAGCGTGAGCGACAATTTGAGCAGCTTGATTTTGCGCGCCACGTCGCCGGGCAGTTCGATCCCATCGAACGCCGTGGATTTCTTGGCCAGATCGACGGTGGCGTTGATGAGCCGCTCATCGGCCTTGGCCGCCAGGATCTCGGTATCGTCAATGATGTATGTGGACTTCACCCAGTCGGCGTGATTGTCCTCCACCGACAAAGCCAGCAGGCGGGCTTCGGCTTCTTCGATAAACTTCCGGGCATCCCGGGCGGAAGGCGGCGCGGCGAACAAGGTCGCGGCAGCGATCAGAACCAGCAGGCGTTTCATGTGCCGTTGACCATTGTAAACTGGCTGCATGTCGCTGAAACTGTTTCTACCCCTCGCGGCGGTCATCGCCGCGTCTTTTACGGCGCCTTCCGCCAACGCCCAGGCGCGGGTTTTCGAACTACGCACGTACACCTGTTTTGAAGGGAAACTTCCGGATCTATTGGCGCGTTTCCGCAACCACACCATGCGCATTTTCGAAAAGCATGGCATGACCAATATCGCCTATTGGGTTCCGCAGGATACGCCCGCGTCCGGGAATACGCTGATCTACGTCATCGCGCACGCCAGCCGCGATGCCGCCAAGAAGAATTGGGAGGAGTTCCGCAATGATCCGGAGTGGCAGAAAGTTCAGAAAGAGTCGGAAGCCAACGGCAAAATTGTGAGCAAGGTGGATTCGGTTTTCATGGACCCTACCGATTTTTCGCCGATGAAGTAGCTGGTCCGGTAAGTAGTAAGTCAATCCTGCTCTGGTTTATGTAGTGCGGGTTGGATTGGGATTGCCAGGATTGGGAGTAGTAGTTTGTTTCCGGTTCCGGCGATTCTGTCTGTTTCTGCTATTTGGATTAGTGCTGTTCCGGTTCGGACTCGTACCGGTCGGATTGGTATTCGTCGGATCCGTCCGGGTCGGATTCGGCTGGCTTGGATCTGGCTGACTTGGGTTGGGCTGAGACGGCGGCGTCTGGGGCGCGCCACCCTGCCCGACCCGCCTGACCCGGACTGGCCGGATAGAGGTTCGTTGAGAGGTTCACTTATGGGCGGGATGATTTCATCCGTTGCAACGGACGCGTCCGGAAGCGCGCACGATAGGCATTGGGAGTGACATCCAGCACGCGCAGGAAGGCGCGGCGCATGGTGCTGGGATTTCTGAAGCCCGCCGCAGCGGCCACGTGTTCAACGGTGTCGCGGGTTTCTTCCAGACGTTTTCGCGCGGCTTCCACGCGAACGCGGTCCAGGTATTCACCGGGCGTCATTTGAAACTCGCGGGTAAAGACGCGGGTGAAGTTACGCGCGCTCATGTGTACCTGCGTGGCCATTCGCTCCACGCTCAGCTTTTCATGCAGGTGATCCAGGATCCAGACCTGAAGCCGGTTCAACGGCGACTGTGCCGACGCTGAGAAGGACAACGGTACGCTGAACTGGCTTTGCCCCCCGGGGCGCCGCAGGAACATGATGTACGCCCGCGCGATCCGTATGGCCACCTCTGCGCCGAAGTCCTGCTCGACCAGGGCCAACGCAAGATCCATACTGGCGGTTACGCCGGCACAGGTATAGATATTACCGTCGGTGACGAAGATCGGCTCCGGATCGACCATGACATTGGGATACTGGCTGGCGAGTTGCTGGCAGAAATACCAATGCGTGGTCGCGCGTCGCGCATCCAGCAGGCCTGCTTCCGCCAGCACGAAAGCGCCGGTGCAGATTCCGGCGATTCTGCGGGCCCGCGAAGCCTGCCGGCGAATCCACCTGACGATGCTGTCCTTGCCGGAGGGATTCCAGGGCGCCATGCCGCCCACTACAACCAGCGTATCCACGCTTCCCCTGATTTCCCGGTACGAACGATGTGCAACCAGCGATAAGCCCAGCGCACCGGTTATGTACCGGCTTCTGCCCATCGTGGCGAGGTCGATCCGATAGCCGCGGCCGCTCTCATCCCCTAATTCGCGTATTTTCCGACCGGCGGCCGCCAGTACCTCATACACGCCCGCGACGTCGAGCGGTTGGGCGTCCGGTGTGGTGACTATGGCAACGCGCAAGGGATCCGCCGGTGGCATGCGCCCTCCAAAATCGCACGAACCGCGTCCGCCGTCAACCGTACATTGAGGACCCCGCGGATGGCCGAAACTGCCCGATGTTTGTCATTGCAGCGGCCGCCATCGGGATGCGACGATCGGAAAAGAAAGGACGGCCCGTGGCAGTATGGCGAGCCGGAGGGGTGATGACTTGCCCGGTTTTCTTGTTCCGCCGAAAGCAGATCCTGGTTTGAGCCTCGAAGATATGAAGCAGTTCGTGCGGAATCATTTTGAAGATTTCGTGAATCGGAAAAAGTCCGAAGTAGCGCCGCGGAACTTCAGCGACGACTTCCTGGACCACGACGAGCCGACCGGAGTGGAAATTGGCCCGGCGGCCGCACGCAAGATGATGGAAGCCGCATATCGACGCTGGCCGGATCTGCATGTTGCCGTCGAAGATATTCTGGCGGAGGGCGACAAGGTAATGGTGCGCAATTCCTGGACCGCGACCGAAGCCGCTACCGCGCAGAAAATCGAATTCCACGGCTTTGTCTTGTGGCGCTTTGCCCATGGCAAGATCGTGGAGCGATGGGCGACCATCACATCCCCGAAGGCCATCGGCGTCGAATAGAACAGAAAGGAGAAATCATGAAAGTCGGAATATTAGGATCGGGAACCGTGGGCCAGGTATTGGGAGCTGGCTTCCTCAAGCATGGTCATGAAGCCATGTTGGGCACGCGCGACCCGAAAAAGAAGGAAGTCGCAGACTGGGTCCGCCAAACGCCGGGAGCTAAGGCCGGGACCTTCGCTGAAACCGCGCGCTTTGGCGAATTGATCGTGCTGGCGGCGCTGGGACGGGCAGTCGGGAGCATCATCGACTTGGCGGGTCCGGCCAACTTCGGCGGCAAGACGGTGATCGACGCAACCAATCCGCTGGCGGACGAGCCGCCGGTCCAGGGCATTCTGAAATACACCACCGGACCAAACGAGTCGCTCGGCGAGTGGATCCAAGCGAAGCTTCCCGCCGCGCACGTGGTGAAGGCATTTAACAGCGTGGGAAATGCGCTGATGATCAATCCGCATTTCGAGCAGGGCACTCCCACCATGTTTCTGTGCGGTGAAAACAGCGCGGCCAAAGCCCAGGTTTCCGCGATCATCCAGCAGTTCGGTTGGGAACCGTATGACTGCGGAGGTATTATCGCTTCGCGGGCCCTTGAACCGCTATGCATGTTGTGGTGCCTGCCCGGCTTCCTGCGAAACGAGTGGTACCACGCCTTCAAGTTGCTCACTCACTGATATCGAACGGCTTATCGCCACGGCCGGTCGGTGCGCGCGTGCCAAAGTGCCGCATGGCACAGACCTGCGTGAGGGCGCGCTCTAAACTGGGGGAATCACGTCATTTTGACTGGAAAAACTACGTCGTTTGAAAGGAGACGCACTATGCCAAGGGATGTCAAACCGATCCCGGAAGGGTTTCATTCAGTCACCCCATACTTAACCGTCAACGATGCCAGCCGGGCGATCGACTTCTATAAACGGGCCTTCGGCGCGCAGGAGATCGCGCGCATGCAGGGGCCGGATGGAAAGGTCGGCCACGCAGAACTCAGGATCGGTGACTCGGTCCTGATGCTGGCGGATGAAATGCCCGGCAGCGGTTGCCGCTCACCGCAGGCTTTAGGCGGCACTACCGCCGGCATTTTCCTGTATGTAAAGGATGTTGACTCGGCATTCAAGCAGGCTGTCAGCGCCGGCGCGAAGTCCGACGCAGAGCCGGCGGATATGTTCTGGGGCGACCGTTTCGGGAGGCTCACCGATCCATTCGGGCATTCCTGGTCGGTGGCCACGCACAAGGAGGACGTGGCGCCGGACGAGATGCAGAGACGCGCCAAGGCCTCAATGGCGGCTATGGCGCAGAAGACCAGAACTGCAAGTTAGTTAGGGCTCGGCCTTTCGGCCGGCTGTTTCGCTACACCGCGGTGCCAGGGGCTTCGGATCCATCGGAGCCCCCGGACCCGTGCATTAAGTCCCTGCCCGCTCAAGTAAGAAGCCGTCGATCACGCGGAGCAAATCCGGAACATCGCGGCTAGCCACAAGCCAGATGCGCTCCAAGTCGAGATTGGGGTAATCGTGGATTAACACATCGCGGAGACCTGTGCGTCGCGTAACTCTGGAGAAATTCGCTTGGCGGCCTCGCCGATAATTTCGAGGTTACGCATGACGGCGTCTTGATAGATCACGTTAGCGAGAAATTCATCCCGGCCCGGCTGGATACAATCGTGTACCCGGGCGCATCGCTCCCGGATGTGGTGCAGATAAAGGAGGTCGCTTTTCACAAGCGTACGGCTTCCCGCAAAACCTCGTCTCGAATGAACCAGTGGAGGCCGCTTTCGGAGCCAATATCCACAGTTACGCCCAGCAGATCTTCAAGGTCCTGCTTGAGGCCCACCACATCCAGGAGACTCCGGTCCGGCTCCCACTCGACCAAGAGATCCAGGTCGCTCCCATCAGTCGCCTGGCCGCGCGCTACTGAGCCATAAACCCGAATACTGCGCGCGCCGTGACGCCGCGCCAGTTCAATGATGGCCGCGCGCCGATCATGGCGTAGCTCCTGGAGCGTCACCATACACTATCCAGTCTCGCCCGGCGGGGACGCCGGTTGCAACCACGCCCCACGGCGCTTCGCGCCCGCCTTTTCGCGCTACGATCACATAACGTGAGCACAATTTCCGAACCCTCTTCCGCGCCATCGTCCGCATCCAAGGTCGCACGCATGGCGCACATGCGCCACATGGTCGACCAGGTGAAAACGCTCGAAGAGCGGCTGCGGGCGGGCGGCGGACCCGCCAAAATCGACCGCCAGCACCGCGCCGGCAAGATGACCGCGCGCGAACGCATCGCCGGGCTGATCGATCCCGGCACGCGCTTCCTCGAAATCGGGCTGCTGCTCGCCTACGACCAGTACGACGGCGAAGCGCCGTGCCTCGGCTCGGTCACCGGTGTCGGCATCATCGAGGGCCGCCATGCCGTCATCATCGCGGGCGATGGCACGGTCAAGGCCGGGTCCTGGTGGCCGGAGACCGTGACGAAGGGCCTGCGCGCGCAGGAAATCGCCATGCGCAACCGCATCCCCATCGTCTATTTAGTGGACTCGGCGGGCGTCAATTTGCCGTACCAGGACCGTATCTTCCCAGGCCAGTATGGCGGCGGCCGCATTTTTTACTATAATTCCCTTATGCGGCGCAAGCTCCGTGTGCCGCAGATTGCCGCCGTGATGGGACCTTGCATCGCGGGCGGCGCCTATCTTCCAGCGCTCAGCGATACCATCATCATGGTCGAGGGCACGAGCTTTATGGGCCTCGGTGGTCCGAACCTCGTGAAAGGCGCCACCGGCCAGGTGGTGGATTCCGAAGCCATCGGCGGCGCGCACCTGCATACCGCCATCAGCGGCGTGGCCCACTATATCGCCAAGGACGACGCCGAGTGCCTGGCCCGAATCCGCCAGCGCTTCCGCGACCTGCCGGCGCCGCCCGCGCGGAAGCAGGGCAACGCGCCCGCGCGTCCAACGGATGACATTTACGGCGTGCTGCCCGCCGATCACCGGCTGCCCTACGACATCGAAGAAGTCATCTTCCGCATTTTCGATGCCGGCGATTATACCGAGTTCCAGGCGGATTACGCGCCGGAGATGCTGTGCGCGAATACACGGCTGAACGGCAACGGGGTCGCCATTGTCGCCAACCGCCGCGGCTTCCTGCGCGGCGAGGGACGGCCGCGCATCGGCGGCATCGTCTACACCGAATCCGCGCGCAAGGTCGCGTATTTCGTGGAACTCAACGAGCGCCTGGGCCACCCGCTGATCTATTTGCAGGATGTCTCCGGCTTCATGGTGGGGCCGGAAGCCGAGCGCGAAGGCATCGTGCGCGCGGGCGCCGATATGGTGGAGGCGATGTCGTGCACCACCGTGCCGAAGCTCATTCTGACGCTGAACCATGCCAGCGGCGCGGGCTACTATGCGATGGCCGGCCAGGGGTTCGAGCCGCACTTCACGTTCAGTTGGCCGACGGCGCGCATCGGGGTGATGGAAGGCGATTCCGCCGTCCAGGCGCTTTTTTCGACGGAGATCGAAAAGTACAAGGCCAAGGGTGAACCGCTGCCCAAACAACTGCAGGCCGCCATCGAGAAGACCAAGACCGACTACGAAAGCTGGCTCGACGCGCGCTATGCGGCGGCCCGCGGACACTGCGACGCGGTCATCGATCCGCTGGACACGCGCGAAGTGCTGACCATGGCCCTGGAAGCCACCCTCTACCGCCCCCGCGGCGAGGCGCTGGTGCTGGAGACCTTGTGATACGCATTGCCAACGGCCAAGGCTTCTGGGGGGACTGGCTGGAGGCGCCCGTGCGCCTGGTGGACGACGGGCCGATCGACTATCTCACGCTGGATTACCTGGCGGAGGTCACCATGTCGATCCTGCAGAAGCAGCGGCAGGCCGATCCGAACCTGGGCTATGCGCGCGATTTCCCGCCTTTGATCGGGCGCATCGCGGGCAAACTGCGCGATCGCGGCATCAAGGTGATCGCGAATGCCGGCGGAGTGAACCCGGTGGCCTGCGCGCGCGCCGTACTGAAAGTAGCTCCCGGACTGAAGGTCGCGGTGGTTCTGGGGGACGATGTGCTCGACCGCATCGACGAGTTCCTCAGCAAAGGGTACGAACTGCGCAATATCGATACCGGCGCACCGCTCTTCACCATCCGCGGGAGTATCCTGAGCGCCAATGCCTACATCGGCGCATTTCCCCTCGCCGAGGCGCTGGCCACCGGTGCGGACGTGGTGATCTCCGGCCGCTGCGCGGATGCCGCCCTGGTCCTGGCCCCCATGATCCAGCGCTTCGGCTGGAATCCCGAAGACTACAACCGCCTGGCCGCCGGCATCGTAGCCGGACACATCATCGAGTGCGGCGCGCAATGCTCCGGCGGCAACTGCCAGGTGGATTGGCAGGATATTCCGGACCTCGCCAACATCGGCTACCCCATCGTCGAGGCGGAGCCGGACGGGTCGTTCATAGTCACCAAGCACGCTGGCACTGGCGGGCGCATCGATTCGCATGGCGTAAAGGAGCAATTGCTCTACGAGATCGGCGATCCGCGTCAATACATGACGCCTGATTGCGTGGCGGATTTTACTTCCCTGCACCTCGAGGACATAGGCCCGGATCGCGTGCGCGGATGTGGCGTGCACGGCCGGCCGCGGCCGGCCATGTTGAAAGCGTCGATCAGCTATCACGCCGGCTGGAAGGCGTCAGGCACACTGGTGTACAGTTGGCCGCAGGCGCTCGAAAAGGCGCGCGTAGCGGACCGTATTACGCGCGAACGGCTCGGTCAACTCGGCCTGCGGTTCGATGAAATCTATACCGAATACTTCGGCGTGAACGCGTGCCATGGGCCGGCTGCGCATGCCCGCGCCGATCCACCGGAGGTGCAGGTGCGCATCAGCGTGCGCGGCTCCGACAAGCGCGCCGTCGACCGCTTCACGCGCGAAATGATCCCGCTGGTGCTCACCGGTCCGCCGGGCGGCACGGGCTATGGCGAGGGCCGGCCCGAGGTGCGGCAGATCGTGGCCTACTGGCCGGCGCTGATTCCGCGCGAGGAGATCCAGACGCGCGTGGAGGTGGTCGAATGAAGGTGCAGCTCTCACGCATCGCCCACACGCGTTCGGGAGATAAGGGCGACATTTCCAATATCGGGGTGATTGCCTGGCAGCCGCAATACTACCCGATCCTGTTGCGGGAAGTAACGCCGGAACGCGTGAAGACGTTCTTCGGTGAGATGGTCAAGGGAACCGTAGACCGCTTCGAGTTGCCCAACCTGCACGCCTTGAACCTGATGCTGCACCAGGGGCTCGGCGGCGGGGGCACCATGTCGCTGCGCACCGATGCGCAGGGCAAAACCATGGGCGCCGCACTGTTGGGCATGGAGATCGATGTCGATGAGCGAGAGCTTACAGATTGAACGCGAAGGCCGCATCCTGCGGCTGGCGCTGAACCGCCCGGAGCGGCGTAACGCCCTGAACCTGGAGTTGTGCGAGGCGCTGGTCGAAGCTCTCGAAGCTGCGGAATCCGATACGGGGGTGGGAGCGGTCCTGCTGTGCGGGAACGGCAAGTCGTTCTGCGCGGGCATGGACCTGCACGAAGTACTGTCGCCCACCGGCGCCGCGATCAACGATGTACACGAACGGATTTTCACGGCCGGCCTGCGCATGACGAAGCCTTTGATCGCCGCCGTGCACGGAGCGGCCCTGGCAGGCGGTACCGGACTGGCAGCGAACTGCCACATCGTCATCGCCGCCGAAGACGCTACCTTCGGCCTCACGGAAATCCGCATCGGCCTGTGGCCTTTTGTTATTTTTCGCACTGTCGCGGCGGCGTTGGGTGAGCGTCGGGCAACGGAACTGGCTTTGAGCGGCCGGATCTTCGGAGCCTCGGAAGCGCGCGAATATGGGTTGGTGCATCACGTGGTAGATGCCGCCGGCCTGATGGATCGTGCCCGCGAAATCGCAGGGGCCATCGCCGCGGCTAGCCCCACGGCCATCCGTGCCGGTCTGGAATTCGTGCGGGAGGCACGCGGCAAAGACTGGGCCGAAGCCGGCGAACTCGCCTGCCGGATGCGCAAGGAGGTCTTTCGAAGCGCCGACTTTCACGAAGGCATCCGGGCCTTCCAGGAGAAGCGCCAACCGCACTGGCCGTCATATGAGACACAACATCTTGGGGGCAAACCGTAAAAGGTCCATTCTACAGTACATAATGTGCTTTACTTTTACCGGTTGCGAGATTAGTATGGTTACGATCCCCCGAGCAAGACGAGGTGAATGTTTTTGCTGAAACTAAAGCGCGTCGAACTGCAGGGTTTCAAATCGTTCTGTGACCGCACGGAACTCCGTTTTAATGGCGGCGGCATCGCCGCGGTGGTAGGTCCGAACGGCTGCGGAAAATCGAATCTGAGCGATGCCATCAGTTGGGTGCTCGGCGAACAGTCAGCCAAGAGCCTGCGCGGAGCCCGCATGGAGGATGTGATCTTCGCCGGCACACGCGACCGCAAGCCGGTCGGCCTGGCGGCGGTGACCATGACCCTGGTGGACCCCATGCTGTACCAGGAAGCGCACGATGCCGCCACCTCCATTGCCGGGACCAACGGCCATGCGCACCCGCATGCTACCCCGATTCCGATCACCGCACCGCACGGGAAGAACGGCGAGATCACCATCACCCGGCGGCTGTTCCGCTCCGGCGAGAGCGAATACCTGATCAACGGCCACACGGCTCGCCTGCGCGACATCCAGGACATCTTCATGGGCACCGGCCTGGGGCCGGAGAGTTACGCCATCATCGAACAGGGCCGCATCGGGCAGATTCTCAGCTCCAAACCGCAGGACCGGCGGTCGGTAATCGAAGAAGCCGCCGGAATCACCAAATACAAAAGCCGCAAGCGGCTGGCCGAAGCCAAGTTGGAAAGCGCCAAACAAAACCTGGCGCGCGTGTTCGACATTTTGGAAGAGGTCACCCGCCAGGTGAACTCGCTGAAGCGGCAGGCGGCCAAAGCGCGGCGGTATGCCGAGCTCAAAACCGAGATGGATTCCCGGCTGCGCGTGGCGCTATCGGGCAAGTTCCGCATGTTGGAACGCGAAGCCGCCAAAGCCGCGCTGGATCTGAACCTGGCGTCCACGGGCTTGCGCGAACTTACCGAAGGGGTGGCCGCCAAGGAGCAGGCGCACACAGAGTTGCAGGGCCAGACCTACCAGACCGAACAGCAGCTTACGGCGCTGCGGCGCGAACTGGCCGAGTGCCAGGTGGAAACCGAGCGCACCCGCGGCCGGTTGGAGTCGCAAGTCAAGGAGAGCGGTGCGATCGAGCAGCGCATCTCGCAGGCCGAGCGGGAATCGCAGGAATTGGAAGTGCGGCTGGGGCAATTGGGCGCGGATGTGGAAGCCCACCAGCAGCAGGTGACGGCGCTCGATCAACAGATCGCGCAATCGCGCGAACGCATGATCGAGAAGAACCGCCTGCGAGAGGAAGTGCAGGCGGCCGTACGGGAGCGCGAGAAAGCCATCGAGGCCAGCCGGACGGCCGTGCTGCGGTTGCTGGGCGAAGTCTCGACCTTGCGCAACCAGCTCGCCCAGATGAACGAGTATTTGGCCGGCATCGAGCGCGAAACGGCGCGCGTGCAGAAAGACGAACAGGCCACGGCGGCTGAACTGGAACGGCTGGCGGCGGCGCGTGGGACCCTTTCCGAGACCATGGCGCAGCGCCAGCTTGAGCTGGAATCAGTGACCGGTGAGCGGCGCCACACTGAGGAAGAGTTGAGCGTGCGGCGGCAGAGCGCGGTCGAAGTGCGCGGCCGCATCGATCAATTGCGCACGGAATGTTCGCAGTTGAAGGCGCGCAAGGATTCGCTAGAAGAGGTGTTGGCGCATCGCAGCTACACCACCGATTCGGTGAAGCGCCTGTTTGCCGCCCTCGAAAAGGGCAAGGCGCAGGATCTGCACCCGCAAGGCGTGCTGGCCGACTTCGTGGAAGTCGATCCGCAGTTCGAAAAGCCCGCCGAAGAATTTCTGCATGACGAGTTGGAATACGTGGTGGTGGAGAACTGGCAGCAGGCGGACCGGGGCCTCGATTTCCTGCGCGCCGAATTGGATGGGCGTGCCACTTTTCTGGTCCATCCGGACGGCAACGGCAACGGGAACGGCCATTTGCCCGAACCGCCCATCGGTCCGGAGACCGGAATCCTTTCCCGGCTCAGCGATTCCCTGCGCCTGACCAACGGCCTCTCGGATCGCGCCCGCACTTTGCTGCCGCGTGTCTCGTTATGCTTCGTGGCGGAAGACAGGAGCGCCGCGCAGAGGCTGGCCACCAGTTATCCCCACCTCTATTTTCTGACCGTCGACGGGCTGTGCTATCACGGCCACACCGTAACGGGTGGTAAGAAGACCGCCAGCGGCCCGTTAGCCATGAAGCGCGAGGCCCGCGAGATCGCGGCGACGCTGCAGGGCAGGCAGAAGGCGCTGGACCAACAGGTGGCGCGTCTGGAGGATTTGGATCGCGAGATCGGCATTCTGGGAGCGGAGCTGGAGCGGCTACGCGGCGTGCAGCAGGCGCGCGAGAAGGATCGCGTGGCGCTGGAACACGAAATGCGCAAACTGACGGACGAGACCAGTCGTGCCAATTCGCGGTTGTCCGTCGCGCGGTTGGAACTCGATCGCCTCAAACGGGACGCCGAGCGCTCGCAGGAACAGCGCGCCGCGAGCCACAAGGCGGTTGAGGAAAAAGAAGAGTTGCGTGAACAGCGCGAGCAGGAACTTGAAGACCAGCGGCAGTTCCTGGAGAAGCTGGAAGTAGAAGCCGCGGCGCTCAGCGAGGATCACTCGGCGTTGCGCGCGGAACTGGCGGGGCTCGAAGAGCGCCATCGCGGCGAGCGTGCCGCCATGGGCCGCCTCGAAGGCCAGAAGAAGGACGCCACCGCACGGCTTGGCCAGATCGGCGCGGAGATCGAGCGGTTGGGCGTGCATCGGGCCAGCCTGCTGGCGAATAACATCGAACTGGACCGCAACTTGGCCACCCTCGCCGCGCAAGCCCTCACTACGGAGGCCGCCGTCAACCGCCTGGCTGCCGAAGAGGCGCACATGCGCGAAGGCCTGGCCGCCGCGGAAGAAGAGCTGAAACAGCTTCGCATGAAGGTGGAAGAAGCTTATCAGAACCGCGCCCAGATTGAAGTGGAACTGGTCAAGCGCCAGGCCGAATTGAAGTACCTGGACGAGACCAGCCGCAAAGAGCTGAACTGCCCCGTACAGGAGCTGACCGCCGCGGATGAAACGGTGCCCGATATGGATGCCATCGCCGAGGCCGAGAAGTTGTACGAGGAAGTCCGGGCGCGGATTGAAGCGCTCGGTCCGGTGAATGCGCAGGCCATGGAAGAGTTCCAGGAAGCTTCACAGCGCCAGGAATTCCTGAGCGCGCAGCGGCAGGATTTGCTCGATTCCATTCGCGACACCGAGAAAGCCATCGCCGAGATCGACCTGGTATCGCGGCAGAAGTTTGCAGAAGCCTTCGAGCGCATCAACCAGAATTTCCGCGAGGCCTTCCAGACCCTGTTCGGCGGCGGCACCGGCGAGATGCGCCTGACCGACGAAACCAACTTGGCCGATTCCGGCATCGATATCGTGGCCTCGCCTCCGGGCAAGAAGCTGCAGAACGTATTGCTGCTTTCCGGCGGCGAAAAGGCGCTGGCGGCCGTAGCACTGCTGATGGCCATCTTCCGCTACCAGCCCAGCCCGTTCTGTATCCTGGACGAGGTGGATGCGCCGCTCGATGAGGCCAATATCGAACGGCTGACGCGCCTGCTGCGCGAAATGTCCACGCACACGCAATTCATCGTGATCACCCATTCGAAGAAAACTATGGAAGCTGCCCAGGCCATGTACGGGGTGACCATGCAGGAGCCGGGCGTATCGAAACTGGTCTCGGTGAAGTTTCAGCCCGCGGCGGCCTGACCGCGTCCGGGAGATACGTTCGGGCTATTGCAGTCTGACACAATGCAGATTGCGCTGGTCGCCGGGCGTACGCGCGTTGCCGCGGCCGATCGTGACCATCCGACAAAATGACCGCCGACTGCACACGAGTTGCGTTTGTATGGCTGAGCTAAGACCGCATGAGGCCGGAGTGTTATCGAAATGAATCGTTGCGCGTGGGCCAAAAATGAATTCTCGATCCCCTATCACGACCAGGAGTGGGGCGTGCCGGTGCATGACGATCGCCTGCTGTTCGAATTCCTGGTGCTCGAAGGCGCGCAGGCAGGCCTGAGCTGGGATACCATCTTGCGCAAGCGCGCGCGCTATCGCGAAGTCTTCGATAACTTCGACCCTGCCATCGTGGCGCGCTACGGCAAGCGCAAGGTGAACGCTCTGCTTGGCGATGCGGGCATCGTGCGCAACCGGCTCAAGATCGCGGCCGCTATCGCGAACGCCCAGGCTTTTCTGCGCGTGGTAGAGGAGTTCGGCAGCTTCGATGCCTACATCTGGCAATTCATTGGCGGCCATCCGCGCATCAACGCCTGCCGCACCCTGAAGGATCTGCCCGCCCGCACACTCGAATCCGACGCCATGAGCAAGGACCTGCAGCGCCGCGGCTTCCGCTTCGTCGGATCCACCATCTGCTACGCCTTCATGCAAGCCGTCGGCATGGTGAACGATCATGTGGTGGATTGCTTCCGTTATGCGGATTTATCGGGCAATTGATCCCGGACTGCCCAAGCCGTTCTATCGGAAACTTCGCACAAGCAGTACGTGTCGAAACGGAAGAGGCACCTCCGCCGGTGACATCGAGCAGCAGTTGGATAATTTTGCAGCGGAGCGCCCGCCGCTGCAAGCATAAGCCAGCCATTCCACCTGGATACCAGCCGTCGATCGCGCCACCGGCTATGCCCTTGAGGAGTCCAGTGTGTTGAACGGCTCCGCGGCATTCTCGATGGGTATGGATTGCATTCCATGAAATGACCGCCCAGGGGTGCGGCAATGTCTTGCGCATGGTCGTGCCGCAACTATGCCTACGCCGGAGTCTGAGACGCAATACAATATCTCTTCGCAAAGGAGTATCGCATGACTTTTACTCTTAGCCGCGCCCAAGCGCTGATTCCCGCAACGTGCGCGCTGCTTGCCATAGCCGGTGCCCTGCCCGGAGAAACCGTAACGCGTACCCGTTCGGAGGCCCATCGCCGCGCCGAGGCCTTGCTGAAGCAAATGACAGTCGAAGAAAAAGTAGGCCAGTTGAATGAAGCCGCCGGCATCCAGATGGCCGGGTTGGGGAGCGAAAAACCTGACGAAGCGATCGCCAAGGGGCAGGTTGGCTCGGTGCTGTGGCTCAACGATGTAAAAGAGTTGAACCGGTTGCAGCATCTCGCGGTGGAAAAATCGCGGCTGCATGTTCCCCTGCTCGTCGGTTTCGATGTGATCCACGGCTACCGGACGATTTTCCCGGTGCCGCTGGCGATGGCCTCGTCATGGGACCCGGCTGTAGAAGAAGCAGCGCAGCATCTGGCCGGCCAGGATGCACGGGCGGCCGCCATCCAATTGACCTTCACGCCCATGGTGGACATCGCGCGCGATGCCCGCTGGGGCCGCATTGTGGAAGGCGCGGGCGAGGATCCCTACCTGGGCGCGGCCATGGCGGTTGCGCAGGTGCGCGGTTTTCAGGGTGAATCCATCGGCCCCGCAAGCGTACTGGCCTGCGTCAAGCATTTTGCCGGCTACGGCGCGGCGGAAGGCGGCCGCGACTACGACGCATCCAACATTCCCGAGTCGCTCTTCCGGAATGTCTACCTGGTACCGTTCCATGCCGCGGAAAAGGCCGGAGCAGCCAGTTTCATGAGCGCTTATATGGACCTGAACGATGTGCCGGCCACCGGCAATCGCTGGCTGCTGCACGACATTCTGCGCCAGGAGTGGGGTTTCAACGGATTTGTGCTCTCCGACGCGTTTGCCGTGGCTAGTCTCCAGACACATGGCTATGCTCGCGATCCTGAAGACGCCGCCTACAAGGCGATCACGGCGGGCTTGGACATGGACATGGCCAGCCGGACCTATATTCGCAACTTGCCCAGGCTGGTGGCCGCCGGCAAGGTGACCGAAGCTCAACTGGACGCTGCGGTCATGCCGGTTCTCGAAGCCAAGTACGAGTTAGGGCTATTCGATAAACCCTACGTGGATGAATCCAAAGTGGATGCCATGCTCAGCCGTCCCGAGGGATTGGCGCTGGAGCGCAAACTGGCTGCCCGTTCGATGGTGCTGCTGAAGAACGACAACCATACCTTGCCGCTTACCGGAAATGTGGGCAAGGTGGCCGTGATCGGAATCTTGGCCGACTCCGCCAGGGATATTGAAGGCGGATGGACGGTGGAGGGCCTATTTGGCGGCCCCGGCAAGAGCCATCCCGTCACTGTGCTTGCCGGGATCAAGAACAGACTTGGGCCGAATACGCAGGTCAACTACGTGCCCGGCGTGGCGCCCTCAAAAGAATACCGGTCGATGTTTGATTCCATGACCGGCTCCAAACCGTTACCTCCACCCACGGCGGCGGACGTGGCCGGGTGGCTGACGCAGGCCAAGGCCGCCGCGACGGAGTCCGATGTAGTAATCGCGGTGCTGGGCGAACTGACCTCCATGAACGGCGAAGCTGCGTCGCGTGCCACGCTGGACTTGCCGGGAATCCAGCAGCAGATGCTGGAGACCGTCGTTGCCACCGGCAAGCCCGTTGTGCTGGTGCTGGAAAACGGCCGTCCCCTGGATATTCGCTGGGCCGCGGCACATGTGCCGGCGATCCTGGAAGCCTGGTATCCCGGCACGGAGGGCGGCAACGCCGTGGCCGATGTGCTGTTCGGCAATGTGAACCCCGGCGGCAAACTGCCGGTAACTTGGCCCCGTACGGCCGGGCAGGAGCCTCTCTACTACAACCACAACCTGACCCATGAGCCGGAAGACCGTCCCAACTTCACCTCGCGCTACTGGGATCTTTCCACCAAGCCGCTCTATCCGTTCGGCTACGGACTCAGTTACACGACGTTTAAGTTCGCCAACCTGCGTCTGAGCAAGGGTCAAATGAAGGCAGACGAAGTATCCGAGGTGCAGGTAGACGTGACCAATGCCGGTTCGGTAGCCGGCGATGCCGTGGCGCAAATCTACATTCACCAGCGCGCCGGGTCCGCATCCCGGCCCGTGCGCCAGCTAAAGGGTTTCCGCCGGATTGCGCTCCAGCCCGGTGAGACCCAGACGCTCAAGTTCCCGCTAGGCAAAGATGAATTGAGCTTCTGGAGCCCGCAAACCAAAGCTTGGGGAGTGGAGCCGGGCGTCTTCGACGTATGGGCCGGGGAAGACTCCACCGCGAGCCTGCATTCTCAGTTGGTCGTCAACGAATAGCGGGCCTGCCAAGCCTCGCGCGTTAACCCGCACCTGCGTTCTCGTTGGCTAAGATTTCCGCCTTATCTCCCGCAGGTGGAGGCCATCCCGGCTGGTTCATCATTCGTTATTGCAACTGGCGGGCGTAGGCCCCGATCCGGCGCGCTAGCGCGACGCGCCCTTGCGCCCCGTCAGTTGCTCCCGTTATTGATCAGCACCACCAGTCCGCCGGTCGTGGCCGTCACGATGTCCGGCTTACCATCCTGATTCACATCGGCTACCGCCAGGGAGTTGCAAGGCGCGCCCACCGGGAAACTCTGAGCCGCCAGGAACCTGCCATCGCCCTTCCCCATAAACACCAGAATCTCGCCTGACACATCCGCGCACGCCGCCAGATCCTGGATATGGTGCTGGTTGAAGAAGCCAGGGCGCAGCCCCACGGGCCCGTTGCCTGCCGGATAGTCCACCGCCGGCTTAAACGTGCCGTCTCCGTTGCCTAGCATCACCGAAATTGTGTTTGAGGCCAGGTTCGACACCGCCAGGTCCAGCTTTCCATCTCGATTGAAATCGCGCACTACCAGCGTGAACGGCTCAATGCCTGCGATCACACTGCCTGCCGCGCGAAACGTGCCGTCGCCATTCCCCAAAAAGATCTGTACCACCTGCTCGCCTTGGGTGCCGTTGGTCACGGCCAGGTCCGGAATGCCGTCCCCATTGAAATCGCCGGCTCTCACACCGGTGGGGGCGCTGCCCACAATGATGCCGGGCGCTCCGCTGAAGGTGCCGTTCGATTTGCCCAGCAGGATCGACACGTTTCCGGTCAGGCTGTTCACCACCGCCAGATCCAGATTTCCGTCATGATTAAAATCGGCCTCCGTGAGCGCCACCGGACCCTCGCCCACCCCGGCGAAACTGCTCAATCGGAAGGTGCCGTCTCCGTTTCCCAACAGGACCGAGACGTTGTTGGTGAAGGTATTGATGACTGCCAGGTCAGCCTTGCCGTCATGATTGAAGTCGCCCGAAGTCAGGGCCGACGAACCCAAGCCGCCGGTAGGGGTTTGCAGCGGGCTCGCAAACGTGCCGCCCCCCAGGTTCAGGAGGACGCTTACCGTGTTCGAACCGCCGGAATTGATCACCACAATATCCGGCTTCTTGTCGCCGTTGAAATCGAACAACCTGACTCCCACTGGCGCGTTTCCAGCGGAAATAGCAGACGCGCTGAAAGAAAGGGTCTGGGCAGTCAGCGAACCGGCGGCCAAAAGAAATGATGCAGAAATTAGATGATTCATTCTAAAGTTAACCAATTATAAGTAGATTCACTTTGGTTAACAAGTCCTGGAGGGTATAAAATCCCTGCATTCTTACTGGTATCGCCGTTAGCCTCCGCGCGACGGGGAATCGCGCCGGGTACTTACAGTTTCATCCGTTCCAGTTTGCGGTATAGGGTTTTGCGCTCGATTCCCAGAATTTGCGCCGCCCGGCTCTTATTGCCACCGGTAGCCGCCAGCACTTTCCGGATCTGGTCCTCTTCGGCTTCGGCCAGCGTTTCCACCGGTTCCTCGCGCGATTCCATTGCCGTAAGCGCCTGGTCTACAGCCTCCGCGTCAATGCGTCCGCTGGGCGCCAGAATCGTCAGCCGCTCCATCAGGTGCTGCAACTGCCTGACGTTGCCGGGCCAGGTGTATTCCTGTAACGATCTCAGCCCGGATTCCATCAGGCGGGTGGTGTGCTGGTAGAGCGCATTGTACTTGTTCAGGAAAAACCGGGCCAGCAGCGGCACGTCGCCGCGGCGGTCGCGCAGGGGCGGAATCACGATGCGCACCACGTTCAGGCGGAACCACAGATCCTCCCGGAACTTGCCCTCGTCCACCATCTTCTGCATGTCGCGGTTGGTGGCCGCCAGCACTCGCACGTCCACCCGCTTGCCGCGCGACGAGCCTACCGGCCGGATTTCGCGCTCCTGCATGAAGCGCAGCAGCTTGAATTGGAAGTTCAGCTCGATATCGCCGATTTCGTCCAGCAGTACCGTGCCGTGATGCGCGGATTCAATCACCCCCATACGGTCGCGGTCCGCCCCTGTGAAAGCGCCCTTCATCGCGCCGAACAATTCGCTTTCGAGCAAACTGGGTGCGATCGAAGCACAATCCACCGGCACGAACGCCTGGCCCGATCGCGCGCTGAACCGGTGAATCATGCGCGCCACCAGTTCCTTGCCCGTGCCGGTCTCACCTTCGATCAGCACTGTGGCATCCGTGGGGGCCACCAGCGACGCAGTCTTGTAGATCTCCACCATGGCCGGCGAGCTGCCGATCATCTCGCTCTCCGGCAGATCGTCCGGACCGGCTTCCTTCTCCTTGTCCTGCCGCGCGGCTTCCGCCCGCTTGATGGTGTCGAGCATGCGGTCGATTTCAAACGGCTTCGCCACGTAGTCGAAGGCCCCGCCGCGCGTCGCCGCCATCACGGTTTCCATGGTGCCGCGCGCCGTCATCAGGATCACAGAGCATTCCGGATCTTTGTTGCGGGCCGCGTCCAGCACGTCCAGCCCCGTGCGGTCGTCGATGTAGATATCCGAGATGACGATGGGATAGCTGTTGGCCGAGAGCCGCTCCAGCGCTTCACTGGTGGATGCAACCGCATCCACCGAGTAGCCTTCCAGCTCAAGGAACGTGGTGACAGTCGTGCGCACCGCCGGATCGTCTTCAACCACCAGTAATCGCTGCATCAACCTTCTCTCGAAACTCTCTCCGCGGCCGGGGCGGGAACCGGCGCGGGTAGCACCATCGTGAACCGGGACCCCTGTCCAGGCCGGCTCATCACTTCAATAGTACCGCCATGTTGAATCACAATCTGCTCCACGATCGACAATCCGATACCGGTACCGGCCTCGCCCGACTGCTCTGCCCGCTTGGTTCGGTAAAACTTCTGGAAAATCTTCTTCACCTCTTTCTGGTCCATGCCGATGCCCTGGTCTTCCACCGAAATATACGCGTGGTCCTGTTTGCGCACGGTGGAGAGTGTCACCTGCGTGCGGGGCGGCGAGTATTTAATGGCGTTGGTGAGGAGGTTGTAGAAGGCGTACTCCATGAGCTCACGGTCGCCCGTGAGCACCATCTCTTCGGGCGCCGCCTCCCGCAACAGGCGGATTTGCTTGCGCTCCGCCAGGGGCAGTGCGCGCTGCACGCATCCGCCCACCAGGTCGCCCGTAGAGAACGTCTCTTTCTTAAGTTCCACCTGCCCCGCCGAGAGCCGCTCCACGCTCAGAAACATCTCGATCATCCGCCCCAGCCGCTTCGATTCCGAATTGATCAGGTCCGCGATCTGCTTGCGCTTCTCCTCCGGCAGCGTATACCGGCCCATCAGCTCGCTCGATCCCTGGATGGCCGTCAGCGGCGTGCGCATTTCGTGCGTCACGAAGTGGATGGTTTGGCGGTAGCGGTCCCGTTCTGCTTCTGTGCTACGCAGCCAACCGCGCACGACCAGCAGTTGATAAGCGCCCGCCGTAATCAGCGCCAGCCAGGCGGCCGACACCGGAGTGCAAAAGGAAAAAACGATGCGGTGCGTGAACAGCACGTACGGCGTGGCATGCGCCAGCACCAGAATGCCTGCCGCCAGTCCGTTGGCCGCGCGGCCTGCGAAACGGCTATAAGTCAGGCCGATGGCCGCCACCACGAGCAAGCTGAAAAGCAGCACCGGTAATGGCGGCGCATCGGTCAGGAATAGCCCTTGCGCGATCGTCTCGAAAGCGTTGGCGTGGATTTCCACCCCCACCATCGGCTTGCCCGCCGAATAAGGAGTGAACAGCCAGTCTTTAGCCGCCGTTTGCGACGTCACCCCGGCAAATACCACTTTCCCCTTAAACTGCGACGCCAGCCGCGGATCGTCAATCAGCGCTTTCAGCGAAACTTTCGGAATCGTGACCGGCGGCGGAGCATAGCGGATGCGCATCAGACGCCCCCCCGCCTGCGCGGAGGGAATGATGAGCCCGCCCACATCCAGATCGGTGGGCGATTCCACGATGGCCACGCCGCGGCTCAGCCGGTAGGCTTCGAGCGACAGGGCCCAGCGCCGGTCGTGATGCGTCGCTTTTTCAAGCGGCAGGCTGCGCCCCACCGAATCGAGTTCATCCGGCTCGGCATGCACGTGGCCCAGCGCGGCGGCCTGAGCCCGAAAGCGCGGCAATGGATCCTCCCAGGCCGATCCATCGGGCAAAAGCTGGCAGGCCAGCACCAGGTTCCGCGTCGCGTGCAGGGCCGCCTCCAGGTGCTGGTCGATGGTGGGGTCGGTGTTGTCCGCCAGGATCAAGTCCACCGCTACGGTCTTCGGCCCGGCCGCCGATATCAGTTCGAGCGCCTGCGCCAGAGGGTTGCGTAGCCCGGGCACACCGCCATATGCGTTCAGCGAGGGCTCGTCAATGGCCAGCAGGATGCTTTCTGGCTGCCAGGCGCGCGGCTGGTACAAGCGGAACATCCAGTCGTACGCATCGTTGTCGATCTGCGTGCCGAAGCTGGTCCAACTGGCCGTCAGCGCCAGCCCGAACGAAGCCGCCAGCAACATCCAGTAGATCGCTCTCTGCCGGTTCACGCGCTGCATTCTTACCTGCCGAGCGCCTTCTCAATTTCGCCAGGATCGCGCGGCAGTGCCCCGCTCAGCAGCTTTGCGCCATCTTTCGTGACCAGCACCATATCTTCGATGCGCACGCCAATGCTCTCCTCCGGAATGTAAATCCCCGGCTCTACCGTGATCACGTTTCCTTCGGCCAGCGGCTGGCTGAAATCGGTGGCATCGTGCACGTCCAGGCCCACGTGATGGCTCACCCCGTGCGTGAAGTATTTGCCCAGCGACTCGCCGTGCAGATCCTTGCCGTGGGTGTTGATGTACTCGCGCGCGATTTTGCTGAGATCGCTGAACGGCAGTCCGGGCTTGATCGCCGCGATCACCGCATTCTGCGCGCCTAGCACGACTTCGTAAATCTCCCGTTGCCGCGCGCTGAAGCGGTCCCCCACCGGGATGGTGCGCGTGATATCGGCGGCGTAACCCGCGCACTCCGCGCCCACGTCCATCAATAGCAGTTCGCCGCGATCCATGCGCCGCGCATTGCGCGAATAGTGCAGGATGGTGCTGTCCGGGCCGGCGCCCACGATGGGCGCGTAAGCGCTACGCTGGCAGCCTTCGTCGAAATACGCCGATGTCATGGTGGCGGCCACCTGGTATTCGTATAAACCCGGTTGCGCCCGTCTCCACGCGGCACGATGCGCCTCCAGCGTGACATCGATCGATTTTTGGATGAGCGCGAGCTCTTGCGGCGATTTCTTCATGCGCAGCTGCGCGATCAGCGGCGCGGCATCCGGGGTATCGCGCAGCGGCGCCAAGGCTTTAATCTGGCTGTTCGCGGAATCCTGCAGCGTGTAAATGGCCGAATACCGTTCGAGCTGCCTTCGTAGTTCGCTCTCGAACTCTTCCCGCGGCAGCACGCTGTCGACGCCGGTCATTTCCGCGACGGCGGCGTCTTCGGGCCCCATCTTGCGCCCGGTCCATTTCTCCTGATCCGGCTGCCGCCGCGGAAGAAATAAGAAGGAGTGCGCCTTGTCATCCTCTGACGGAGTCATCAGCAGGATGGCGCCCGGCTGTTGCCAGCCGGTTAGGTAATAGAAATTCGGTTCCTGAAAAAATCCCGTCCGTATGTTCTCCTCGCCTTTGTCTGTGCGGCCGAACAGAACCAGGACACCGTTGCGCAGCTTTCCCGACAGCTCCGTCCGCCGGGCGCGATACTCATCCGGGCCAGGCGCGCTCCAACCCGGCCGGACGAACGCCAGCACGCACAAGATATAGACGAGCCGAACCATTTGTATACAGTATAGCGGGGTCCACTTTTATGCCCCGCGATACTTCGCCTACCTTTCGCCCAAGTACGAAACATTTGTGGAACTTAGATCGCTGGCGAAGCATCAGTTTAGGATAAGAACCTCGATAATTCACATCATGAAACTCTGGCACGCAACTCTTCTGTTAACCATAGGCTTGCTTCCATCTTCTGTATTTGCAAAGAAGCCAGTGGATGCATATCCCGTAACTTACGCTGGCGGTAACTTGCCGTTGAACCATAACAAGGTCCGCGCCGCCATCGGCAAGGATGAAGTAATCTTCATGCAGCATGGCAACCGCATCGCGGTGCCGGTCAAGAACATCACTGAGATCTCCTGCGGTACCCAGACACACCGGCGCATGGGAGCTTCGGTGTTGGATGTAGTGCCGCTCATGCACCTGGGAGAAACCGAGAATCACTACATCGGTGTTTCCTGGACTGATGCCACCGGCAGCAACGCGCGCGTACAGATCCTGCTGAAACTCAACCGCGGCGAATATCGCGACTTCCTCGCTGCTCTGGAGCAATCCACCGGCATCAAGGCCGTCAACACCAATCAGGTCCCGACCGTCGTGCACTACAGTATCTAAACAATCCGCGCGGCGTGGCCGCCACCAATTGACGATAATATTGTCATAGGATGAAGATCGCGCTGGCGCAGATCAACACCACTGTGGGCGATCTCGCCGGCAATGTGGATCGCATGATCCGCACCGCGCGCGTGGGTGCCGCGGCGGGCGCGGAGTTAATCGTCTTCCCGGAACTCTCGGTCACCGGATATCCGCCCCGCGATCTGGTTGAAAAGCCCACGTTCGTGGAGCGCTCCGTCGAGCAGTTGGAGCGTCTCGCGGCGCAGACCGCTTCGCTTCCGCTGGCCATCGTCGCCGGATACGTCGGTCCTTCGGCATCCCAGATGGGCAAGCGCGCCACCAACAGCGCGGCTGTTCTCGCCGGCGGCAAAATCGTTTTTCGTCAGACCAAGATGCTGCTGCCGACCTACGATGTTTTCGACGAGGCCCGCTATTTCGTTCCCGCCGACTGCCAATCGATCTTGACCCTCGATGGCCGCCGCATCGCGCTCACCATCTGCGAAGATGCCTGGAACGATAAGCAGTTCTGGGAGCGCCCGCTCTATCGCCGCGATCCCGTGCAGGAACTGGCCCATGCCGGCGCCCAAGTCCTGATCAGCATCAACGCCTCGCCTTATCACATGGGTAAGCGCGCCCTGCGCCGCGAGATATTCGCAACAACCGCCCGCCGCCATAACATGCCTGTGGTTTACGTCAACCAGGTAGGCGGCAACGATCAACTGGTCTTCGATGGATCGAGTTTCGCCATGGATTCCACCGGGCGCGTTGCGGCCTCCTGTGCATCGTTCGCCGAGGACCTGGTCATTTTCGATTCCGATGCCGGCACCGGCGCGTTGCGCGAGAACCTGCCCGACGAGTGCGAAGCCGTCTACGAGGCGCTGGTGGTGGGCACCCGCGATTACATCCGCAAGTGCGGATTCTCCAGCGTGCTGCTCGGGCTCAGCGGCGGCATCGATTCCTCGCTCACCGCCGCCATCGCGGTAGATGCCCTGGGCGAGACCAATGTCACCGGAGTGGGCATGCCGGGACCTTTTTCGTCCGAGGGCAGCATTAGCGATGCGCGCGCCCTGGCCGCCAACCTGGGCATGCGTTTCGAGTTGGCGCCCATCACCCCTGTTTACGAGGAGTTCCTGGGAGTTCTCGATCCGCTGTTCAACGGCGCGCGCCGCGATGTCACAGAAGAGAACCTGCAGGCGCGACTGCGCGGTGTGACCCTGATGGCGCTCTCGAATAAATGGGGCGCCCTGGTATTGACGACAGGCAACAAGAGCGAACTGGCCGTGGGCTACTGCACGCTGTACGGCGATATGTGCGGCGGTCTGGCAGTAATCAGCGACGTCCCCAAGACCCTGGTCTATGAGCTCTCGCGCGTCGCAAATCGCAGACATCCCGGCGCGATTCCGGCAACGGTCTTCGAGAAGCCGCCCTCCGCCGAACTGCGCCCCAACCAGAAGGACAGCGACTCGCTGCCACCCTACGGAGTCCTTGACCCGCTTCTAAGAGCCTACGTGGAAGACTACCAGGCCCCTCGCCAGATCGCGCAGGAACTAGGCCTGCCGCTTCAAACCGTAGTTGACGTAGTCAACAAAGTGGATCGCAACGAATATAAGCGCCAGCAAGCAGCCCCAGGCCTGAAGGTGACCTCAAAAGCCTTCGGAATAGGCCGCCGCTTCCCAATAGCGCAGAAGTACTCCGAGTAAGACCAGCCACCAGCCACGAGTCACCAGCCCCGGCGGCCAAAGGTCGCCCTAATGGCGGTGATCCTCCCGGCGCTCCACATGCCGCTCGACCCGCGGACCTGCCGGCCGCGTCACGGGATACGCGTACGGATGTACGTACGACCCCCGATTCCCCCAAGTCCGCTCCCACGGCCGGTGATCGAAAAAGATTTCGTGCGTGTGCCACCCGAATGCCGGCCCGGCCCACCCGAACGGCGCAAAGGCTCCCACAAAAATGCCCGGCCCGAACGTGATTCCCGCGCCGATCATGAAGCCCGCGCGCCGCGGCGCAAACACTACCAACGGGTTGTAGTAAGGCACGTAGACATAGCCGGGATTCACGGGCAGAATCTCGATATCTCCCGGCCCGTTTTCCATCACCCGGTACTGCGCGTTGCTCTCCAGGAAGCCGTAATCCATGGCTTTCTGCCGCATCCGCTGCACCGCGTCCATCACATCCGGACGCTGCGTCAGGACGGCGTTGCCCAGCGCCTGCGTCCACCCTGGATCGCGGGCCATCATGTCCAGCACCGTCGGGAATGGCAGCAGCGCCATGATGCTCGGATCGAATTGCAGATGATCCTCATACATGGCCCGCGATAACTCGTCATTATGCAGGTAGGTATGTTGATTGGCCCAGGTGGCCGCGTCCGGTATCTCGTTCCAGAAAGTGGACGCCGTCATAACCTGCGCCAGCAACGGATCCGGATACAACGCAATGCCCTCCACTAATTGATCCAACTGCTGCGGACCCAGCCGTGGACCCTGCTGCTGCGGGTATCCCTGCGCCGGAGGATAACCCTGCGGCGGCCCTTGCTGTTGCGGATAACCTTGTTGCTGCGGGTATCCCTGTTGCTGGGGCGGTGGATAGTTTGGCTGCTGCGGATACCCCTGTTGTTGTTGTGAACTACCCTGCGCGGGCGGGTTACCCTGCGGCGGTGGATAGGGTGCCGGCGGCGGAGGGGCCTGTTGGGCCACCAGCGCCGCGCACGCGAAGCAAGTAATCAAACTCGACCAAACGAAGTTTCGAACAGACATGTCATCCTCTTAACTCAATCTCCAGAACAAGGGCCCCCCGCGAAGCTGGGCCCATAAAACCCAGCACCCAGCACCTAGAACCCAGCCCCAACGCGCGAAGCGCGCCTAGCGCCGCCAGCCCCAGCGTCCCCAGCCGCGGCCCCAGTAACCCGGTCCCCAATAGAATCCAACCGACGGGCCCCAGTAGTAGGGATAAGAGTATGCGTACGGGTTGGCATATGGATAGGGGTAACCGTAGCCGTAGCCCGGTCCCGCCGGCCGCCTCTGCACTTCGTAGGGGCGCTCGTAATCGCCCGGATTGACCCAGCGGAAAGCTTGCTGCGCCGTCTCTGTCGATATATTTACCGGCTGCTCCACCCGGAACGTCAAAATCTGCTCCGGATAAAGTACCGTCGGGCGTCCGCGCGTCACCAGCACTCCCACGATGCCCGCCAGCGCACCCGCGCCCGCGCCGATCGCCGCGCCTGTCCCCCAGCCTGCCGCGGCGCCAATGGCTGCCCCGGTCGCGGTAGTTGCGCCGATGGCTGCCGCATCACGCCCAACCGAGGTCGGGCCATTCTTGCTGTACAACTGCGTTTGAATCGGTACCGGCTGTCCATCCGACAGCGTCAGATCCGTCAGTTGAACTTTCAACCGCGAAACGCCTTCCACGCGCCCCGCTTTTTTGGCTTCTACCACGTGCCCGCCGACTGTTTGCCCCCGTTCCGCCACCACCACGCCGTCCACAATCACCGGCTTCGCCAGGGTGGCTGAGAAGGCATCCCCGTCATGGTTGCGGTCCGACGACAGACCCTGCGTCAGCCGCACCGTCACAAAGGTGCCGGGCTTGAGGGTCAGCTTCGCCGGAACCGGACCGCGATTATAAGATGCGGCTGGCGGATACTGCTGCCCGTACTGTCTGTACGGCGGATATTGACCCTGCGGATACTGTCCTTGCGGATACTGACCTTGCGGATATTGCCCCTGCGGGTAAGCACTTGGCGGATAGTTACTCGGTGGATACTTGCTCGGAGGATAATTGCTCGGCGGATATTGTCCCGGTCCGGCCTGCGCGTTAGGATACTGTTCCCCGGAGTTCGGCGGAGGAGGCGGCGGACCTTGTGCATAGTCGGGATCCATAGTAGGTTGCGGTCCCGGAGGACCAGCCTGCGGAGCCGTCGCTCCGGGCGCCCCGGTATCCGCGGGCGGATTCTGTTGCGCGGCTTGGCCGGGCGCCGGATCGCCCACTTTACGCCATTCCCCGGTGGCCGGTGCGCTCTGCTGCTGATTGTCCGGCGGCGGCGCCGGAGTCTGGTCTTGCGCAAGAGCGAGGCTTGATCCAACCAAAAAAGTGAGTGCAAACGTACAAATGGCAGTGCCCGTTGTGCGCGTGGAATTAGTGTTCATAGATAGCTGCCTCATAATTGACGACGAGGTGAAACATGCACTCGTTTCGCCAATTCGGATCTGCTCATAAGATATTGAAAACAAGGCTCTAAAATCCATGTCTGGCTGGTTGGAATGCACCGCCGCTGGTGTATTTCAACCACTAGAAACCTTTATTTGACAGTGCTAGTCTAAACCACAGGTGATTTATGAAAAACACACTTATTTTGTGCGTGTGTCTGCTGCTGGCTAGCGTGGCGTTCGCCGCCCAAGGCCACGGTGGCGGTGGTGGACACGGCGGCGGCTTTGGCGGCGGTGGTCATGCCATGACGGGCGGCGGTGGTCATTCTTTTGGTGGTGGCGGCTTCTCCGGCGGCGCCAGAGGGTACAGTGGCTATCGCGGTGGCTATCGCGGCGGTTATGGCGGTTGGGGCGGCTATCGCGGTGGCTATGGCTGGGGCGGTTATCGCGGTGGCTACGGCTGGGGCCGCGGTTGGGGCTGGGGAGGTTGGGGTTGGGGCGGCTGGGGGTTGGGCTTCGGATGGCCCGGCTACTACGGGTGGGGATACCCATACGGATACGGTTACGGGTATGGATATTCTCCCTATTATGGTTACGGCGACCCGTATGATTACCCTTATACTTATTCCTACCCGTCGTACGGCTACCCTTACGGATATTATCCGAATTCCTATTACTCCCCCGCGCCTGCGGCCGGCGCCGGAGTAGTGGTGGGGGTTTCCGCTGGCGGCTGGAGCCATTTCGGGCGCTAGCGAACAAGCCGCCGCATTAATTTGAGTATTCTCTGACGGCGTGGCTCGGTCGCGTCAAGCAGACCGCGCCACCGCCCGGCGGAGTTCCGACCCTACCCGCCTCCCTCCGGCGCGCCCTACCCGCGACAGGCTATCATCGTAGCTGGATGCGTCCCTACATCTTCCTTGCAGCCCTTGTTTTGGTCGCCGTTCTGTGTTCGCAGCCCGCGCCCCGAGAACAGGTGGGTCCCCTTCCGGACGGTGGATTCCTGCTGAATAGCGGCTGGCGTCTCTCGCCCGCCGGCAAGCAGATTCCGCTCGACACCTTCCCCATGTCGACCGCCTTGTCACCCGATGGCCAATATCTGCTGGTGCTGAACGGCGGATACAAACCGCCCAGCGTCAGCGTGCTGGAAGCCGCCACAGGGCGCGAGATCAAGCGCGTTCCGGTGGCCGACGGCTGGCTCGGCCTGACCTTTTCCCCCAAGGGCGATCGTGTCTATGTAGGAGGCGGCTCCCGCGCGGCGGTCTTTGAATTCACCTTCGCCGGCGGCGTGCTCGAACCGGCCCGCACCTTCACCGTCGTGCCGCCCGACAAACGCAAGCATACCGACTTCATCGGCGACGTGGCCCTCAGTCCGGACGGCCGGCTCATCTATGCCGCGGACCTGTACCACGATTCGGTGGTAGTGATCAATCCGCAATCGGGTATGCTGATCGACCGGTTCAAAACCGGTCGCCGCCCGTATCGCATTCTCTTCCATCCGGATGGTAAAAGCTTTTTCGTCACGAGTTGGACCGACGGCGCCGTGGGCCAGTACGAAACCTCTTCCGGCAGCCAGGTTGCCGACGTCAGGCTGGGACCGCATCCCACCGACATGGTCTGGCTGGCCGGCAAGCGCGAAGCGGCCGACGGCCAGACCCCCTTTGTCGCGCGCCTGTTCGTCGCCGCCTCGAATACCAACAGCGTCTACGCGCTGGGCGTGACGGAAGGTAAGGACCTGCGCCTGATTGAGTCCATCAACATCGCCATGACGCCGCGCCAACCGGCCGGCATGACGCCGAGCGCCTTGGCCTTGGGCCCCAGCGGCAAGCATCTTTACGTAGTCTGCTCCGATGGCAACGTGGTGGCTGCCGTGGATATTTCCGGCGAATATAGCCACGTGGAAGGCTTCATCCCCACCGGCTGGTATCCCACTGCCGCGCGCGTGCTGCCCAACGGTACGCTGGTGGTGCTGAATGGCCGCGGCGGAGGCTCGCATGCGAATCCCCATGGTCCGAACCCCTCGCGGCGCCCAGAGGCCAGTCATCAGGGTAACGCCGTCGTCGAATACGTGGGCCGCATACAGACCGGCACAGCCTCGTTCATCGAACCGCTGGCCGCCGGGCAACTGGAAGCCTATACCAAAACCGCCATCGAAAATTCGCCTTATCGCGACGAAAAGCTGGATGCGGCAGACCCGTTTCCGCCCATCGAACACGTAATCTATATCGTCAAGGAGAACCGCTCGTTCGACCAGGTGCTAGGCGACATGAAGGAAGGCAACGGCGACCCGTCGCTCACGCTGTTCGGCGAAAAGATCACGCCCAATGAGCATAAACTGGCGCGCCAGTTCGTGTTGTTCGACAATTTCTACGTCAGCGCCGACGTGAGCGCCGACGGCCACTGCTGGTCTACGGCGGGTATCGCCACCGATTACATCCAGAAGATGTGGCCCAACAGCTACGCCAACCGGCGCGATCATTACGATTACGAAGAGCAGGAGCCCACCATGGCTCCGCCCGCCGGATTCCTGTGGTCGAGCGCCGTAGGCGCGGGCATTTCCATGCGCAACTATGGCTACATGGCTCAGAATCGCGCCACCCCCGCCCCCGACGGCTCCCAAATCGAGCTGGTGCGCGATCCCGTGCTGAACCGCGTCACCAACCGGTTCTATCGCGATTTCGATCTCGATTACCCGGATCAGGACAGGGTCAAAGTGTTTCTCGCCGATCTCGATCAATTTGAGAAATCCGGCGCCATGCCGCGACTGATCGTTATGCGTCTCGGCAACGATCATACCTACGGCACGCAGGGCGGCAAACTCTCGCCTTTTTCCATGGTCGCGGACAACGACTACGCCCTGGGCACCCTGGTGGAAGCGGTCTCCAAAAGCCGCTTCTGGTCCAGCACCGCGATTTTCGTCCTCGAGGACGACGCCCAGAACGGTCCCGACCACGTGGATTCGCACCGCTCACCGGCATTCGTTATCTCACCCTATGTCAAACATCATGCCGTGGATAGCTCCATGTACAACACCACGTCCATGCTGCGCACCATGGAACTGATCCTGGGCCTGCGCCCCATGACCCAGTTCGATGCCGCGGCGCGGCCTATGTCCGCCGCTTTCCAGCGCACTGCCGATCCCGCGCCCTACGTCGCCGAGAAGCCGCGCGTGCCGCTCGACGAACGCAATCCCCTGCACTCGGCCACCGCCCAGCGATCCTCCCGCCTTGATTTCCACGAGGAAGACCGCGCGGATGCCGACGAGTTGAACGATATCCTCTGGCTGGCCATTAAAGGCAGCCATCCACCGCCGCCCACCAGCAGCTTCTTCGCACGCTGAAAACCGGTTCCAGCAACATTTTGAGTCAAGCGATGCCTCGCATTTACCTTTGCTTTCTCTGGCACATGCACCAGCCCTTCTACAAGGATCTGGCGTCCGGCGAGTACAAACTCCCCTGGACCCGCCTGCACGCCCTCAAGGATTACTACGGCATGGTGGCGATCCTGCGCGAGTTTCCCAATGTGCGGCAAACTTTCAACCTGGTGCCCTCCATGATGGTGCAGGTGGAAGAATACGCGCGCGGCGAGGCCCGCGACCCCTATCTGGAAGTGGCGCTCAAGCCCGCCCAGTCGCTCTCGGAAGGCGAGCAATCGTTCCTTTTGCAGCAATTCCTGCAGCCGCATCCGCTCCGCATGACCGAGATTTTTCCCCGCTACGCCGATCTCTACGAAGCCCGCCACTCCCAGAAGACCCTGGAAGCGGCCCGCCGGCGCTTTACCACGCAGGATTTCCGCGACCTTCAGGTCATCTCACAATTGCTCTGGTTCGACGAAGAATTTCGGGTGAGCGACCCGGATGTCCGGGGACTCTTCGCCAAGGGCCGCGATTATTCGCTCGACGATCAGCGCCTGGTCGGACGAAAAGAGCAGGAGATCATTGGCAAGGTGATTCCGGTGTACCGCGAGTTGGCCGGCACCGGCCAGATCGAAGTCTCCACTACACCCTACTATCATCCAATTCTGCCGCTGGTGTGCGATTCCAACATCGCCTCGGTCTCTCATCCCGATGTGGCCCTGCCTCCGCGCTTCTGCCATCCGGAAGACGCGCGGCGGCAACTGGAAATGGCCATCGAATATTGCACCCGCGAATTCGGCGTCGCGCCGGTGGGATTGTGGCCCTCGGAAGGATCGGTCTCCGATCAGGTCTTCAGCATTGCCGCCGAAACCGGGTACCGCTGGGCCGCCAGCGATAGCGGCGTACTCAGCCGCACGCTCGGCCGCGGGATCGGCGTCGAGACCATCTATCGTCCCTATCGCTGGGAGCAAAATGGCCGCCAGCTTAGCGCCGTTTTCCGCGATCACTTTTTGAGCGATCTGATCGGTTTTGTCTATTCCGGCATGGACTCGTCCCAGGCCGCCGGCGATTTTCTGCATCGCATCCGTGAGAATTGCCGCGGCATTCTGGGCAGCGGACGCGACGCCCTGGTGCCCATCATCCTGGATGGCGAAAACGCCTGGGAATATTACGACCGCAACGGGCGCCCCTTCCTACGCCACTTATACCGGCTGATTTCGGAAGATCCCCAGATGTCCGCCGTCACGGTAAGCGAGGCCCTTTCCAAGATGGAGCCGGAGCCGATCTCGCACGTCTTCCCCGGCTCGTGGATCAACGCTAATTTCGACGTCTGGATCGGCGCGGAAGAGGATAACCAGGCCTGGACCCAGTTGCTGCGCGCTCGCGAAAGCTATCAGGGCGCCCCGGAGGTGCCCGCCGAACGCCGTCGCCTGGCCTACGAGGAACTGCTGATCGCTGAAGGCAGCGACTGGTGCTGGTGGTATGGCCCCGAGCATGATTCCGGCAACCGCGTGGAGTTCGATCAGCTTTACCGCAGCCACCTGGCCAACGTTTACCGTTTCCTGAATCTTACGCCGCCCGAGGAGCTATCGCGTCCCATTCTGCGCGTGGCCGTGAGCGCCGTCCACCAGCCGCCCACCGGGCCGATTCACCCGGTCATCGACGGCGAGGTCACGTCTTACTTCGAATGGCTGGGCGCCGGCTTGTACCGCGTCGACGAGCGCTCCGGCTCCATGCACGGCAAAAAGTTCCTGGTGCGCGAAGTCTACTACGGCAGCGACGGCGAAAATCTCTACTTCCGCGTGGATTTCCATCGCGGCTCGGAGCAGTCCATATCGGAGATGGAGGCGCGCCTCAACATGGCGTCCAGCGATCCCGCGAAATCCAGCCAGGTGACCGTGCGCTTCGACTACGGCCGCGCCCATGTGACCGAGCAGAAGCTCGCGGCGGCTCCTCCCGCCGGCCAGGCTGTCGAGTTCGCCTTCAAATCCGTGCTCGAAGCGCGGCTATCGCTAGCCGCTCTGGGTGTCTCGCACGACGCACCCGTCCGTTTTCAGTTCTCACTATGGCAGGGCGGTCTGCCGATGGACGCGATACCCCAGCAGGGCTGGATCGAAATGCCCGCCGCGGATCAGGTCGATTGGGTGGTGTAACGGACCGCCGCCTATTGGCGCAACGCGACCACCGGATCCACACGCATTGCCCGTAGAGCAGGCAGGTAACTGGCCAGGGCCGCTACCAGCGCCAGGAAAGCTGCCGCGCTTGCGAGAATAACCGGATCGGACGCGCTGACGTTCACCAGCATTCCGGCCACCAGGCGCGCTCCCGCCAGTGAAATGATGATCCCCACGGCCAGGCCCGGCACCGTCAAGCGGAGCCCCTGCCTTAGCACCAGCCCCAACAGGTCGGCGGGCCGCGCCCCCAGCGCCATTCGGATCCCCATCTCCTGTGTGCGCTGGCTGACCGCATAGCTCATCACGCTATACAACCCGATCGCCGCCAGCAGTAGTGAGATGCCCGCCACCGCCGATAGTATGGTTGCCGCCGCGTGTTGTGCGAAGAGTGATCCGGTCGTCGCATCGGATAGCAGTTCCGTGGTGAAAACCGCATCCTGATTCAACGCCAGCGCTTCCCGCCGCAGAAAAGGCGTCATCAGCATGGGATCGCCGGCGGTTTTGATGAAGACCGAGAAATTCAGGCCCGGCCCGAACCACTGGCGGAAGGGGATGTAGAAGAACGGCGTCGGACCCTCGATCGGGGTGTGGTACTTGCTGTCTTTCACCAGCGCCACCACCGTTGCCAGTTGGCCTTCGAGGCGCACCTTGCGGCCCACGGGGTCTTTGCCGTTGAAGAACCGGCGGGCGAAAGTCTGGTTCACGATAATCACCACAGGCGCCGTCTTGGTATCCATTTCGGTGAAGTCGCGTCCCGCGATCATTCGGATGCCCAGAAGATTGAAGTAGCCGGGCGGTACCGTGGCCCGGTGCACCATCATCTGCTCGTTGGACGCGGGAACATATCCATCTATGTCGAGTTCGTGCCAGGGTATCGAGCCCGACCCGGAGGAAGTCGCATTGGGAACCACGTCCGAATAAGTAACGCCGATCACGCCCGGCTTAGCCTCCAGCCGGGTCCGCAGAGTCCGGCAGAAATCCCATTGTTCCCGCGCCGAGTAGCCCGCGTTCGACAGGTAGAATTGCGACACCGAGATATTTCTCGGGTCAAACCCCGGATGGATGCCGCTGGCGTTCTGGAAACTCCGGTAGAACAGACCCGCGCCAATCAGCGTCACCATCACCAGCGCCATTTCCGATACCACCAGCAGTCCGCGTAAACGGTGCGAGCCGGCGGCGGATCCACCGCTGCGCCCACCTTCGCTGAGCGCTTCGTTTACGTTCGAGCGTGCCGTGAGCATCGCCGGAACCATGCCGGAAAGTAGGGTTGCCACCAGGGTGATCAGCAGCGTGTAGCACAGCGTCCGCGGGCTCAAATCGCCTCCCACATCGAACGGAATGTCGTGCACGGGCGCCATATAAAGGAGCGCCGGCCCCGTCCACAGCAGCAGCATAACCCCCGCGACCGCGCCACCGGCCGCTAACAGCAGGGTCTCCACCAGCATCTGCGCGGCCAGACGCGACCGCCACGCGCCCATGGCCAGCCGTATCCCAAACTCCTTCTGCCGGGACACCGCGCGCGCCAGCAAGAGGTTGGCGACGTTCGCGCAAACGATCAGCAGAAGCAGCAGCGAGATCGCCATCAGGATGCGCAGCGGCGCGAGCAGCATGCCTTGCGCGCCCAGGTGCCCGTGCCACAACGGCGTGACCGTGAGTGCCACCCCGCGGTTGGTATCCGGGTGGGTCTCCGCCAGCCGCTTGCCCAGCGCCGCCACCTCCGCTCCCGCCTGCTCGATGGTGACGCCCGGCTTCAACCTGACAACGGTGGAGGTCTCGTCGCGCGTGGCCCGGTAGTGCAGTGTACCGTTGCCCGTACCCATAGCCGTGGCCATGGTGACCGGGATCCACGCATCGTAAACAACGCCCGCCATCGAGCCGTGAAACGCGCGCGGCGCCACCCCGATGATGGTCAGCTCGTGCCGGTTCATGCGAATCGTTTTGCCCAGCACCTTGGGATCTCCGCCGAAGCGCGTCTGCCACATGCCGTAGCTGATCACCGCCAGCGCCGCCCCGCCTTCCTGCTGGACCTCTTCCGGCCGGAACGTGCGGCCCAATAATGGGCGTACCTGGAGCACATCGAAGTAATTCGCCGAGACCAGTTCCGCCCAGGCGCGCGCCGTCTTCCCATCCGCGCCCACGCTCAGTGGTGTGAACCGCCCCAAGGCGATTCCTGAAATCAGGCGTAGATTGTCCTTGTAGTCGCGGTAGTCGAGATAGGACGTATTTACCAGGAACTCCCCTGTGGGGGTCACCGTCTCGATCAGCGCCAGTTCCTGCGGATTGCCCACGCCTGGAAATGGATGCAGCAGCACGGAATCGATCCAACTGAACACGGTGGTGTTCACCGCGATGCCCAGCCCCAGCGTAACCACGACCACGCCGGTGAACCACAAATCGCGCCGTAACAGGCGAAGTCCGAATGACAGGTCCCGACTGAAATTCGCCATAACAGACATTAGAACCTGCAACTAAATTACCATTTGCCCAGCCGTCTAACCGTGCCCGAATCCTAGCCGCTGTGGGGCAGGCCCCTGGCCTGCGCGGGGCTCTTAGCCCCGCTGCGGCCCGAGAGGCCGCTGCAGGTCGCGGACCCGCCCCACTTGGCCCGCTCCTGTCCGTTAGTGGGATGAATTGTCCGTTATCGCAGTGCCACCATAGGGTCTACCCGCAGCGCCCGGCGCGCCGGAACCAACGCCGCCAGTCCAGCTACGCACAGCAGAAAACCGGCTAGCCCCAGAAATGTTGCCGGGTCGTAAAAAGGTACGCCGTGGAAGAAATCGGCGGATCCCGGAAAGACCAGCGTGGTATGCAGTGTCCATGAGAGGGCCGTGGCACCGGCCATCCCCAGGAGAAGTCCCGCGAATGCCGGCCGCAGCCCCTGCAGCACGATCATCTTCAGCACATCCGCCGCGGTGGCGCCCAGGGCCATGCGCACGCCGATCTCGGCCACCCGCTGGCTCACCAGGTAGGCCATCAGGCCATAAATCCCGATCCCTGCGAGCGTCAGCGCCAGCAAGGCCAGGATCGCCGCGTACATAGCGTAAGTGCGCGCCAGCGCCTTTTGTACACGCAACGGCCCGTCCTCGATCGTAGTCGTCGACAGTCCCGGCAACAGGTTCCTGTCGAGCGCCCCGGCCGCCGTCCGCACGGAAGCCATGGCGCTCTGCTGATCGCCTTCCGCGCGCAACAGCAGGCCATAAAGATCCTGCGCGGTGGGCAGGTAGACGTGTGCCGGATCGATGCGCGTCAAGTTTGCAAACCGCACGTTCCTGGCGATTCCCACCACCTCGAACGTGGTGTATTGGCCGCGGAAATACAGGTCCAACTTGAATTGCCGGCCCAGCGGATCTCCGCCGGGCCAGTATCGCCGCGCGGTGGCTTCGCTGATCACCGCGACGTGCGCGCCGCTCGCCGCTTCGCGTTCCGTGAAACCGCGCCCCCGCAGTATGCCGATCCCCATCGTTTCGAAGTAGCCGCCGGACGCGTAGCTGGCAAGCGTTCTTCCGGCTGACTCGCCTTGCGCCCCGCGCGGCTGCTCTACGGCGATCGGCGGAGTCCACGTGCCGGTCAACGGAACATCTCCGAGCGACGCACTCCTCACTCCCGGCAGGTTGCGCAGCCGCTCCGCCAGGCGCCGCTCCAGCGCCGCGCCTTTGGCTGGATCGTTGCCGAAATCCCCGGACACTATGATTACCTTATGCGCCTCGAATCCCGGATCGGCGCCTCCGTCCCGCACCAGCCCGCGGAACAACAATCCGGTAGAGATCAGTAGCACCGTCGACACTGCCACCTGCATCGCCACCAGCGCGCTGCGCATTTGCGAACGGCTCCCTCCCAGGCCCCACGACGTCCCCTCGTTCTTGAGTGCGGCGATCAGATCCGGTCTGCTGGACTGCAGCGCGGGCGTCAGTCCAAACAACACTCCGGTGATCAATGCCATGCCGAAGGCGTACCCCATGACCCGCGCGTCCGGGCTCAGGTTCAAGGTGAGCACCAGGTTCTCGCCAAACGATCCGGCCAGCAGTTGCTCGATCGAGATCCAAAGCAGCCTGGTCGTCCACACCGAGACCAGTAGGCCCCCCATGCCGCCCAGCATTGCCAGCAGCAGGCTTTCCATCAGCAGTTGCCGGATGATGCGCGCGCGCCCGGCGCCCAGCGCCAGCCGCAGCCCGATCTCTCTCCGCCGCGCCGCGCCTCGCGCCAGCAGCATATTGGCCAGATTCGCGCAAGCCATCAGCAGCACCGACCCGACCAGCAGCATCAGCGCCGCGATCAGCGCCTTGAACCGGATGTCTTCGGTATTGCCAAATGCCGCGGTGCGCTCCAGCGTGATGGCCCGGGTCCGGTCGCGCTGCCGGTAAGTCGCTCCGAACTGACGCATCAGCAAGTCGGCCTCCGCCTGCGCGGTGCGGAACGTCGTGGAGGCTTTTAGCCTGGCCAGCAACTGTAAATCGCGATCGCCCGGCTCGTGCAACCAGTCCCGGCCTGGCGCCACTTCCGCCTGCATCGACAGCGGCGTCCACAAATCCGGAACTTGCGGAACCGTCGACGTGCCCGTGAACGCCTCCGGCGCAATGCCGATCACCGTGAACGCCGCCCCGTTCAACTTCACCACCTGGCCCACAGCTTGCGGTTCCGCGTGGAAGCGGCGCTGCCAGAACGGATAGCTGATCACCGCCACCGCATTCGCCCCGGGCGTCTGGTCTTCATCCGGCAGAAAGGTGCGCCCGGACCGCGCGCCGATGCCCAGATCCGCGAAATAGTTCGCCGAAACGAGCAGCGCCGCCGCTCTTTCGGGATGCCCGGCGCTCTCCACCATCACCGGCTGCGGCCAACTGGCCGCCACTACGCTCCGAAAAGCGTGGCTGTGCTGCCGTGCGTAAACGTATTCCGGGAATGAGAAGGCATACTGACCGTCGCCCTTGCTGCCGCTCTCGAACCAGCGCTCCAGCCGCACCACCTGGTTCGGATCCGCCACCGGCAGCGGCTTCAGCGCCACCGCGTTGTACGCAGAGAACAGTGTGGTGTTCACCCCGATCCCCAAGGTCAGGGTAAGCACTGCCCCCAGCGCGAAGCCGGGGCTCTTCGCCAAACCGCGGTACGCATACCGCAGATCCCGCAGCGTCTCTTCGATGCCAGTGTAGGAACGCTCGGCGCGGTGGGCGATCCTTCATCTCTTCGATCGCGCCAAACACCCGCCGGGCTTCCCGCCGCGCCTCGTCCGGCGGCATGCCGCGGCGCAGCAGGTCCTCTTCGATCAATGCCCTGTGCGCGGCCACTTCGCGCTCCAGCTCCCGTTCCGCGCGCTCATGGCGGAACACACTCGAAAGCCTCGTCAGCCACCGGGATCCCATAGCTTATGACCCCGCAACCAGCAGTTTGTCCACCAGCCCCGCCAGCCGCCGCCAGCGCTGCGTCTCTTTATCCAAGGCCTTCAATCCCGGACGCGTAATGGCGTAATATTTGGCCTCGCGATGGCTTTCCGTTTTACCCCAGGTTCCCTTGATCCAGCCGGCCTGCTCCAGCCGCACCAGCGCCGGATACAAAGTCCCCTGGTTCAGCTCCAGGGCATCGTCCGACATCTGCTTCAGCCGCGCCGTAATCGCATAGGCGTGCTGCGGACCCATGCTTGCCAGCGTGCGCAGCACAATCAGGTCGAGGGTGCCCTGCAGCACCTGGATCCGCCTCTTTTCTTCACTAGCCATGCAAGTGGAACTCCGCAGTCCAGCATAAGCCAAGACCACTTGGCAGTCAAGTAAAGAAAAGGTAGAAAAGTACCAGCGCTCGGGGCGCGCCCGAATGCGCCCTGAGTTATAACAGACAACATGGTCATGAAAATGTTTGCCAGCCGCGCTGCCTTGGGGATCGCGGCCCTCGCCCTGCTTGCCGCCGCCCCCGCCCTGCGGGCACTCGACAACGGCCTCGCCCGCACGCCTCCCATGGGTTGGAACAGTTGGAATAAATTCGCCTGCGACGTCAGTGAAGGTCTCATCAAACAGGCCGCCGACGCCATAGTCTCCTCCGGCATGAAGGATGCCGGTTATCAGTACGTAGTCATTGACGATTGCTGGCAGGTCGACCGCGACCCGCAAGGCAATATCGTCCCCGATGCCAAACGTTTTCCCTCCGGCATGAAGTCGTTAGGCGATTACGTGCACTCCAAAGGCCTCAAGTTCGGCATTTACTCCGACGCCGGTACCGGCACATGCCAGAACCGTCCGGGCGGCCGCGGCTACGAATTCCAGGATGCCCGCCAATACGCGGCCTGGGGCGTCGACTATTTGAAGTACGATTGGTGCAACCATAGCACCCAGGATTCGCAGGCGTCGTATTCGATCATGCGCGATGCCCTGAAGAAATCCGGCCGTCCCATCGTGTTCAGCCTTTGCGAGTGGGGTTCCACCAAGCCATGGCTGTGGGCCGGCGACGTCGGGAACCTCTGGCGCAGCACCGGCGACATCAGCGACAAGTGGAACGGCACCGAGAAGGATGGCGATCTCGGCGTGGTACAGATCCTCGACCTGCAGGATGGCCTGCAGTCTTATGCCGGGCCCGGCCATTGGAACGATCCCGACATGCTCGAAGTCGGCAACGGCGGCATGAACAATACCGAATACCGCGCGCATTTCAGTATGTGGTGCCTGCTGGCCGCGCCTTTGATGGCCGGCAATGATATCCGCAGCATGAGCCCCGAGATTCGCGACATCCTGACCAACAAGGAAGTGATCGCCATCGATCAGGACCCGCTCGGGCGGCAGGGACGGCGGGTGCATCGCGCGGACGGGCTGGAGGTCTGGGCTCGCCAGCTTGCCGATGGGGGTCGCGCCGTCGCTCTACTGAATCGGACAGGCGCGGAAGCCAGCATCACCACGTCATGGCTTGAACTCGGCTATCCCGAGCACGTATCGGCCAAGGTGCGCGATCTCTGGCAGCACAAGGATCTGGGTGAGATGAGCGGTAAGTTCTCCGCTTCGGTTCCCAGCCACGGCGTGGTAATGGTCACCATCAAGCCGTAACGGGCGCCTGCTCGCGGCGCGGCGCTGCCGCTATTGTTTCGCCCGCGGCGGCACGTAATCCGGCGGCAGGGCCGCGCCCTCGCCGAAAAAGTAGTCGTCCATTTGTTTCAGGAGGAATTCCTGCGCTTCCTGCGTCCCCAAGTTGAGCCGGTATTCGTTCATGATCATCTTCATGTGCTCAACCCACATCTTCCAGGCTTCCTTGGAGACATTTTCGTAGATCTTCTGTCCCAGCGGGTGACCTTCGAAAGGCACTTCGTCCAGGCCCTGCATTTCACGCTGGAACTTGACGCAAAACACCTTGTGCGCGCCCGCCGGAACATCCACACTGGCCGGGTTCACCGGCCCGCTACTGCATCCCATTCCTGTCTCCTCGTACTTCAGGATACTACGGCCTGCCCGCCAGCGTGCCCGCGGTGAGGTTCCACTGCGATATCACCCGGACGTCGCGTTCGTAGCCCAGCACACTCACAGACCCGGCATCCAGCGCATACAGTCGCCCCGCATCCGGAGGTTGCCCTAGCCAGCAGGCCGCCAGCACGCGCAGCAGGTGCCCGTGGGCAAAGAGGGCCACGTCGCCGTTATTCTCCGCCGCCGCCCTGCCGATCACGCGCCTGGCGCGCGCCGCCACCTGCTCGATGCTCTCGCCGCGGGGCACCGGCGCCGTCCAGATGGTCCAGCCCGGCGCGTCTTTTTGGATCTCCGTGCTGGTACGTCCCTCGTAGGCTCCGTAGTCCCACTCACACAGGTCCGGTTCGCTTTGTGCCACGCCCGCGTAACCCGCCAGCCGGCACGTCTCCCGGGCCCGCTGCAATGGACTGCACAACACCAGCGCAAACGGGCGATGCGCCAGATACCGCCCGATTTCCATGGCCTGCTGCTCGCCGTTCGCCGTCAAGGGGATGTCGCTGCGCCCGGTGTGCTGTCCAGAAATCGTCCACTCCGTCTCACCGTGACGAATCAGCCAAATATCCGGACCGGAATTATGCGCGGGCATGCTAATGATAAAGCATAGCCGATGGAGGGAAAATAAGGGAATATGGCACTCGATCCGAATGCAGGTAAACCCGCGCAGCCATCCATGCTGGTCAATATTCCGCGCCTGGTCACGGCCTACTATGCCGGCCGCCCCGACCCCTCCGTGCCTGCCCAGCGCGTGGCCTTCGGCACATCCGGCCACCGCGGCTCCTCCTTCGATCTGTCTTTCAACGAAGGCCATATCCTGGCGATTACCCAGGCCATCTGCCAGTACCGCGAGCAGGAGAACACGTCGGGGCCGCTGTTCCTGGCGATGGATACGCACGGGCTTTCCGATCCTGCCTGGGTGAGCGCGCTCGAAGTGCTGGCCGCTAACCGCGTGGACGTGATGATCGATAGCGCGAGCGGCTATACGCCCGACTCCCGCGCTTTCGCATGCCATCCTGACCTACAACCGGGGCCGGACCGATGGCTTCGCCGACGGCATCGTCATCACCCCCTCCCACAATCCGCCCGAGGATGGCGGCTTCAAATACAATCCGCCGAATGGCGGGCCGGCCGAAACCGCCGCTACCCGCTGGATCGAGGATCGCGCCAACGCCCTGATGGAGTCGGGTCTGCGCCAGGTCCTGCGCATGCCCTACGAAGGCGCCCTCAAGGTCTCCACTACCCACCGCTACGATTATGTTTCGGCGTATGTGAACGATCTCTCCGCCGTGCTCGACATGGACGCTATCCGCGGCGCCCGGCTCAATATCTGCGCGGACCCGCTGGGCGGCGCGGGCGTCGCCTATTGGGGCCGTATCAGCGAGCGCTACGGCGTGCCGCTCACGCTGCGCAACGACGTGGTGGATCCCACCTTCCGGTTCATGTCCGTCGATTGGGATGGCAAAATCCGTATGGACTGCTCATCGCCCTATGCTATGGCCAGCCTGATCGCCCTCAAAGACCAGTTCGACGTGGCCTTCGCCTGCGACACCGATCACGACCGCCACGGCGTGGTGACCCGCAGCGCCGGTCTGCTCAATCCCAACCATTACCTGGCCGTGGCCATCTTCTTCCTCTTCCAGCACCGGCCCGGATGGCCCGCGGGCGCGGCGGTAGGCAAGACATTGGTATCCAGCAGCATGATCGATCGAGTTTGCGCCAGCCTGAAGCTGAAGATGGTGGAGGTGCCGGTGGGCTTCAAGTGGATGGTGGACGGGTTAGTGAGCGGCGCCTTTGGTTTCGGCGGTGAGGAGAGCGCCGGCGCGTCGTTTCTGCGGCGCGATGGCACTGTCTGGACCACCGACAAAGACGGCATCATCATGGGCCTGCTGGCGGCCGAGATCCTGGCGCGCACCGGCAAGGATCCCGGCGAGCACTATCGCGAATTGACGGAGAAGTTCGGCGCGCCTGTTTACGAGCGCATCGATGCTCCCGCCACGCCCGAACAGAAAGCTATCCTGTCGAAGCTGTCACCGTCCGATCTGCACGCCTCCGAGTTCGCCGGCGAGAAGATCGAGGCCACGTTGACCACTGCCCCCGGAAACGGCGAGCCCATCGGCGGCCTGAAAGTAGTGACGGCCAACGGCTGGTTCGCCGCCCGCCCGTCCGGCACGGAAAGCGTGTATAAATTGTATGCGGAGAGTTTTTTGGGCGAGCCACATTTGCGGCGCATTCAGCAGGAAGCGCGCGAATTAATCGCGCAAACCTTCGCCAGCGCCACGCCGGGAAAAGAGGTCAAGTTAAGTGGGGCAGGCCCGTGGCCTGCGGCGGCCTCTTAGGCCGCCCTGACTTACTAAGTTGCTTTTATATCCGTCGAACCAAAGCGCGTGCCACCATGCGCAACCGGTCCGGCCAGGGTAAGCGCGCGAAGTTCACCCGTACCACGCCATTAGTGAAATAAGTCTTGCGCGAATAATCAATGGCCACTTCCACCACCACAGGCCGCCGCGCCTGAGTCAGCGCGAGTGCCTGCCGCAGCACCGGCTGTATCTCGCCGTTGTTACTCATCATCAAGTACTCGCAGCCCACCGCCCGGCAGAACGCCGGCAAATCGTAATCGGGCAGCTCGCTGCAAGCCTTGCGGCCCAGTGCGGTCTGCTGGAACTGGGCGATCTGGGCCAGTTCCCGATCGCGCAGCAACAGCACCATCACGGGCAGCTCGAGCTGCGCCGCGGTCAACAGTTCCAGCCCGGTCATGAGGAACGCGCCGTCGCCTGCCAGAGCCACGACAGGCCTGCCGGGACACGCCAGCGCGGCGCCCAATGCGGAGGGCACGGCGTAGCCCATGCACGAGTAGTCGATGGGCGCCAGAAACGACCGCGGGTGGTCGAGCCTCAGGCACTCGACAGCCAGGAACGTCCCATTGCCGCTGTCCGTCGTATAGATCGCCGCCGGACCGGCTATGTCCTGCACCGCCTTGAGTAACTGCGGCGGTGTCACACGCGTAGTATCCTTGGGCGGCTCCCATCCGGCCCATACCTTGGCGTGTCCCGCGCGGATAGTGTCGCGCAACTGCGGAGCAACTCCGCGTGCCGGCAGGTTACTCAGCAGAGCCACGATAAACCGGGCGGCCTCAGCAGTTATGGGCAAATCAGCTCGGTAGTTCCTGCCCAACACCGTAGGATCGATATCCACGTGAATTAATTTACCCGGCAACTCGAGCCCGTAGCTGCCCGTGCCGACTTCAGAAAACCGGCAGCCGATGGCCAGCGTCAGGTCGCAGCCGGCCGCGATCTTCTGAACAAATGGCGGAGCCGACGCGCCAAATCCGCACCATAACCACAGCGGATGGCTCTCGGGGAAGATGCCCTTGCCCTCGAAGGTGGTGGCCACAGGAGCTTCCAGTCGCTCGGCCAGAGTTACCAGATCGGTTCCCGCGCCAGTCGCCCCCAGTCCCAGATAGAGCAGCGGACGCTTCGACGCCGCCAGCATGGCGCGGGCCTGGTCGAGCGCCGCGGATGGCACGGGTGGCACTGCTTCCGGCTCCTCATCGTAAGACTCCAGATCGACATCATGCCGAAAAATGTAGTGCTCGGCCGGCACCTCCACAAACACCGGCCCGGCCGGCGCGGCGCGCGCGATCCGGCACGCCCGCCGGATGGTCCCGTACAGATCCTCGCCCCGCTCGATCAGAAATTGCGCCTTGGTCACCGGCCGCGCGATGGCCATCTGGTCTACGGCGTGCAATTGATACGCCTTGCCGGTATCGCGCCGGATGCCGCAGGCCAGCACCAGCATGGGAATGCCATCCAGGTAAGCTTCCGCGATTCCCGAGAGGGCGTGCGTCAGCCCCGCCCCTGGAACCACGTTGGCCACCGCCAGTTGCCCGGATGAGCGCGCCACGCCATCGGCCATGAAGGACGCACTTTGTTCGTCGGTAACCAGGATCGGACGAATCTTCTCGGAGTATGCCAGCGAGTCGTACAACTCGATGTTATGGGTGCCGGGGATTCCGAAGGTGAACGGAATCTCTTCGTCTTCAAGGGCACGCACCACGATATCGGCGCCGGTCGTTTTCATAGCAGCGCGGAAGCCTCCTCGCGAATGCGCTCGGCCACGCGATCGGCCAGCGCCATGATGGTCACATACGGGTTGATTTCGAGTGAATTGGGAAACAGGCTGGCGTCCGCCACAAACAGCCACGGCAGTCCGTGTACGCCGCCCCTGGAATCGGTAACCGAGTCGCCCGGATGGCTTCCCATCGCGCATCCGCCCTGCAAATGCGCGGCGGAGACCGGCACCTTGCCCGCCTTGAAATCGGCCGCGGCGGCGATCTCCTCCAAGCGCCCGGCATCGCCCGCTTCGATGGTGGTCTCACGCGCCACCGGCATGTGAACGCGCACCGCGCCCGCCGCGAAGAAGATCTTGGCGGAGGTAATCGCGCCGCGAATGAGGCCCTGGATCGCCTCCGGCTGGAACCGGTATTCCGCCACCGGCCGCCCCTCGCGATCGATGGTGATGCGATTGTAGTCGTCGGCTTTGTCGCAAGCCAGCACCAGGATCATCTGCAGCCGCGGAAAGGCGCGCATGAAAGCGCTGTGCGGCTCGCCGAAACCCGCTAGCGCTTTCGCCGTGATGAACGGGAAATACATGCAGGTTTCGAGCACGAAGTAATCGCTCTCCGCGAACTGATCGAGATAGTAACTTTTGGGATGTCCGACGAAGTTGGTGATGGGCTGCGCATGCTCGGCCACCATGATCATCGCGGGGTGCGTGGTGAAGCCGCGGCCCAGCCTCGGCAGCGCCTTCCCGAATCCCGACCGCATCAGCAGCGCGGGCGTGTGCAAGGCGCCGGCGCACAGCACGATGATCCTGGCATCGATCTGGTAGTCGCCCGGTTCCCACGGCGAGGGATCGCCCTTACCTCCGGGCGGCTTCGCCGTAACTCGCGCGGCCAGCGTCTTCTCCCCGATCGTCAGCACCTGGCAACGCGTGATCACTTCCACTCCGTTGCGCTCCGCATTCGGCAGTTGAACGCGGTCGGTGCCTTGCTTGGCCTGATTGGGACAGCCCAGATTGCAAAGGCTCGATCCGCGGCAGCCCTTGATGTTCACCGGAAACTGCCGCACATCGTAATCGAGCTTGCGGCAACCCGCGACGAAGAGCTTGTTGTTCTCGTTGATCAACTCGTCCTCGACCAGGTGGACGTTGTTTTCGGCCATGAATTTCCGCGCGCGGCATTCCAGGTCGGCATGCGTTAAGCCTGGCACGTTCCAGCGCCGGATCACGCGCTCGGGCGGGAGCATCGACGTGCCGGTATAAACCACCGTGGATCCGCCGTAGGCTGAGCCGGCTGCCAGCGTCATGGAGCCATCCGCGGTGAGGAAACCGCCGCCATCCTCATAGAGCGCGCCGGCCATTTCCAGTTCGCGCCCGGTAAATTCGTCGTCGCGCAGGCGCGGACCTTTCTCCAGCACCGCGATGCGCAGGCCATGGCGGCAGAGCGGGGAGAGCTGCTGGGCGGCCGTACCCCCGCCCGCGCCGGAGCCCACAATCACGATATCGTAGCTGAGGTGCTTCATCCGGCCGCCTCCCATCCGCGAACGCTGGGGCGGTACCCGATTGCATCCGTGGCGTCACGCCGGCCGTAGTAGCCGGCCAGCACGATGGTGCGCAGCCCCCAGAAGCCTACCCGGATCTTCTGGATGCGGTCGTTCTGCAGGTGCGCCAGCACGCGCGTGCGGGCCACCGGGCTCAAGCGCGTAAAAGGCCGCCCGTAATGCAACACCGGCAACCATTGGATCGCGCCCAGGAAAATGCGGAGTTGGCGTTTGAGCGCCTCCGGCCTATTGCGCAGCAGCGCTTCCACTATCGCATCGAAGTCACGCCAGCCCTGGATATCCAACGCCGAAGCTTCCGGAACGATGGTCGAAACCACCGCGCGAAAGATCGCCGGATCCAGGTCAAGCGGCATTCCCCCTCACGTTATCATGACGCCGGCGGCAGGCATGTGGCCCACAAAGGGCGAAGGCCCCCAAAGGGCGAAGGGGGCGCACGCCCCTACCGCACCATCACCGCCCTAACTCCCTTCTGCTCCACGGCCTTCTGCAGCCCCGGCAAATCGCCTTGCTGAATATCGGACCAGCGCTTCATGTATTGATCCACCTCCGCCTTCAACTTCGCGAGTTGCTCGGTGGCCGCGGCGGTCGGCGCCGAATCGGAGTCGCTGTCCACAATGATGGCCAGCATGGCCAGGCTGCCATCCACCCCCGGCGCATAATTGAGCGAATCCTCGTTGGCGTGGATCTTCAGATTCAGGAGACGATCCTGCAGCGCGCCCAACTTCTCGTCGAGCGCCTGGATTTCCGCCAGTTTGACGCGCTTCCCTAAGTCCTGAAGCTGCGCGCGCAAATCGATAATCTGGTTGGACGCCACATACACGCGGGTGATCTCGCCGCGAATCTGCATGAGCGTCGAGAACTGCTTTTCCAGGTCCGCCGGCGAGGTCTTCACGCGCGGATCGAGCTTCAATTCGAGCGGCGCGGTGAGGGCCTTATCGTCCACCGTGAGCTTCACCTGGTACTTCCCCGGCAGCGCCATAGGCCCCTTGGACCCAGCTTCATATTCGAACAGGTAGTAGTCTTTGACGCGCGGCGCGGCCTGGTAGCGCAGATCCCAGACGAACCGGTTCAATCCGGGCTTGATCTCGAGCTGGTGTTTGGGCTTCTCATCATCGGGATCGAGCGGCTCCTCCAGCGGCTCAAGTTCAGAGGATGAATACCGCCGCACGGTCTGGCCGGCGGCATCCAGAATCTCCAGCGTGGCCGCCTTGGGCTTCTCTTTCACGTCGAAATAAATGACGGCGCCCGCTGGCGGATTCTGGCCTGCGGTGGGCGCATCCTTCGGTCCGGGCGCGGAGTGCACGCGCCACGCGGCCGCCGGCTCATAGAGCCACACCGCCGCCTTCCGCGAGGCATCGCTGGCCTGCCGTAATGGCGAGATATCGTCGAGTATCCAGAACGCGCGGCCGTGGGTGGCCAGCACCAGGTCGTTGTCGTGAATCACCAGGTCGTGCACCGGCACGGTAGGCAGGTTCAGTTGCAGCGATTCCCAGTCGGCCCCAGCATCGTGCGAAACAAAAACGCCCGTTTCCGTTCCGGCGAACAGCAGGCCCTTGCGTTTGGGATCCTCGCGCACGGCGCGCACAAACGAGCCCTCCGGAATGCCGCTGACCAGCAGTTTCCAGGTCTTGCCGTAATCGGTGGTGCCATAGATGTACGGGCGCAGATCGTCGTTGGCGTGCCGGTCCACAGCCACCCAGGCGGCGCCGGCGTCGTGCGGCGAAGCATCGATCTGGCTGATCTTGCTCCACTCGGGAATCTGCTTCGGCGTCACATCGGTCCAATTCTGGCCGCCATCGCGCGTGACGTGTACCATCCCGTCATCTGCCCCGGTCCAGATCAGCCCCTTCTGCAGCGCCGATTCGGCCACGGCAAAAACAGTGTCGTAGTATTCGGTACCCGTGTCGTCGATGGTGATGGAACCGCCGGAGGGCTGCTGTTTGCTCTTATCGTTGCGCGTCAGATCGCCGCTGATCGCTGTCCAGTGCATCCCGGCATCCGTGGTCCGGAACAATCGCTCCCCTCCGTGGTAGAGCACGTTGGGATCGTGCGGCGAAGTCAGCACGGGCGCCGTCCACTGGAAGCGGTGTTCGAGGACAGCCGCGCCTTTGGCGTCGCTGAGGACGGGATACGAGCCGATGATCTTGGCTTGTCCCGTGCGTTTGTCAAACATGGTCAGCAGGCCCTGGTAGTCGGCGGCGAACACGATATCGGGATCGGGCAGATAGGGCGCGATGTATCCCGCCTCGCCGCCGCCGACGGGATACCAATCCTGGCGCTCGATGGTGCCGCCTTCGGAGCCGCGCGTGGCGATAGCCACGCTCGAATTATCCTGCTGCGATCCGTACAAGTAATACGGGAAGCGGTTGTCGGTGATCACGTGATAGAACTGCGCGGTGGGCTGGTTGTCCTGCTTGGTCCAGTGGTCGCCGCCGTCCACGGTCACGGTGGCGCCGCCGTCGTCGGTCTGGATCATGCGTTTGGTGTTGAGCGGATCGATCCACAGCCCGTGATTATCGCCGTGCGGCACCTTGATCTTGTTGAAGGTGCGGCCGCCGTCGATCGAGCGATGAAACTCGACATTCAGGATGTAAACCGTATTGGCATCCTTCGGATCGGCCACCACGTGCATGTAATACCAGGCGCGCTGCGTGAAGCGATGATCCGGGTTGATGAGTTCCCATTTGTCGCCGCCGTCGTCGGAGCGGTATAGGCCGCCGCTGCGCGCCTCGATGAGCGCCCAGATGCGCTCGGAATTGGCCGCCACCGCCACGCCGATGCGGCCATAGGGACCTTCGGGCAGACCCTCGCCATCCAACTTCTTCCACGTCGTGCCGCCATCGGCCGAGCGATACAGGCCGCTGCCGGGGCCGCCGCTTGAAAGGGTCCACGGCTGGCGGCGCACCTGCCACATAGCCGCAAAAAGAATGTGGGAATTGTGCGGATCGAAAGCCACATCGATGCCGCCGGTGTTCTCGTCCACGTACAGCACCTTCGTCCAGGTCTTGCCTCCGTCGGTAGTGCGGAAGATGCCGCGCTCTGGGTTCGGCCCGTAGGGATGGCCCAGCGCGGCCACGAACACAGTATCCGGATCGTGCGGGTCGATGATCAATTTCCCGATGGCGCGCGAATCGCGCAGTCCCACGTTCTTCCAGGTCTTGCCCGCGTCGACTGATTTGTAGACGCCGTCGCCGGTGGTGGCATTGCCGCGGATGCATCCCTCGCCGGTGCCCGCGTAGATCACGTTGGGATCGGAGAGCGCCACCGCCAGGCTGCCGATCGACGAGGATTTCTCATGATCGAAGACCGGTTTCCAGGTAGTGGCGCCGTCTGTCGATTTCCAGATGCCGCCGCCGGTCGAGCCGAAGTAATACGTGGCGGGATCGCCGGGCACGCCGGATGCGGTCAGGGACCGGCCGCCGCGGAACGGGCCGACCACGCGATACTGCATGCCCTGCTCTTCTTTCTTCTTGTCCTTTTCGTCGGTTGCCGTTTGGGCGGCGAGGGCAACGGCCAAGCCAAGGGCCAGGCTGCAAGTAACGGTCGGTCGGCGGGAAATCATCAGGTTGATCTTACCGCGCGCCGGCGCGACAGGTGTACGGCCGCGGCGGCCCTCGCCCGCGCTGATGACGGGGAGATCGCGTGGCCGCAACTCAGCGATGGCGCCCTCAACGCAGGCGTGCTCCTCAGGCGGAACGGAATGACGGCTGGTGCTTCCCGGCCGTTATTGCCAGTCACCATAGCGGTTTGGCGCACGCCCATGTCGTTGAACCTGTACCTGGCCGCCAGTCTGCTGGGTCCATGGTGACCCGGTTTTTGGCGAGCTGGGATTTGCATGCCCGCGCTATTCGTAACGGAGGGCAACCATGGGATCGATGCGCGAGGCGCGACGCGCCGGCAGGAATGCGGCCATCAGAGCGACCAAAGCCAACAGCAGAACCGCTCCCGCGAAGACCATGCTGTCCGCAGGGTGGATGCCGTAGAGCATGCCTTCAATGACGGTCGAGAGGATGCGGACGAGGGCCATCGCGGCAGCCAGGCCGGCCGCGACTCCCGCCAGTACCAGGACGAACGTCTGGCGGAGCACCAGCCGCCGCACATCGCCGCGCGCCGCGCCCAGAGCCATGCGGATGCCGAATTCGTTGGTGCGGCGGGAAACGCTATAACCCACCACGCCGTAAAGACCGATGGCGGCCAGCACGACCGCCAGGGCGCCGAAAGCGGAGCCCAGCACGGCGGTCAGGCGTTCCTCGGAGATCATGTCATCGACGGCTGTCTGCAACGGCCGGATCGTTTCGATTTGGGCGGTTTTGTCGACGGCGGAGACGCCAGCCCGGATCATGGCGGCCAATGACGTGGAACCCGCACGCGCGCGGACATAAAAGCTGCCACCCTGCGGGTTCCAGTCGGCCAGGTAAATCATGCGCATCACTTTTTCCCGCACGCCAAAGTGGCGGGCGTCGCGCACCACGCCGACGATCTCGAGCGGCGTCTTGGGCATCCCGGCAAACGTTATCCGCCGCCCGATGACCGGACCATCAACGAAGTAATGGCGCGCAAAACTCTCGTTAACAACCACCACCGCAGGCTTACCTGCCTGATCGCGAGCGTTCAAATAACGGCCCTGCAACAGCCGCATGCCGATGGCCTCGAAGAACCCGGGACCGGCAGCAATCATCCCAACGTCGTTGTCTTCACCAGGTGCGGCGGGACGCCCTTCCACCGCGATGCCTCCCGACCAGCCGCCGCGCCCGTAGATGCCGGGCCACGCGTAGCTCGCCACCACCGTGCCGGGATGAGATTGCAGGCGGTCCTTGATGCGCGTGTAAGTCTGACGCAGGTGATCCTGGGAAGTTCCCTTGGGAAAGGAGAGATCGAATGTGACCACGTTATCCGGACGAAAACCCAGGTCGGCGGATTCGAGGTTTCGCAGGGTGATCGCAAAAAGTCCCGCGCCAATCAGCAAAAGGAGCGATAGGGCGAGTTGGCCGGCCACCAGCAGCTTGCCGCCAAACGACGCCGGGGTGACGCGCCGGGCGGCTTGCAAGCTGAGATCTGCCTCGCCCCGTCCGGCACGCCAGGCGGGAACCAGCCCAAACACAAGCGTGGTGGCCACGGCGATGGCGGCGGTGAAGGCAACGACCACCAGTCCCGGGTGAAGATCGAATGCCAGCGGCACAGACGGCTCAGGCAGGAATGCAATCAACAGGCGAGTGCCCCAGCTTGCCAGGATCAGCCCACCGGCCGCACCCGCCAGTGAGAGGAGCAGGCTCTCGCTCAACAACTGGCTCACGATGCGCCCGCGGCCGGCGCCCAGCGCGCGGCGGATCAGAATTTCATTCCGGCGGGCGGAATTACGCGCCAGTATCAGGTTGGCAACATTGCCGCAAGCGATCAGCAGAACGATCGCGACCAGGACCAGGAGAAATAGCAGAGGCTTTTCAAACTTGTGGCCGGTGGTTGCCAGTCCGGCGGCGGCCGGCCGCAGCGTAATGTGTTGGGCTTCGAGCGCGGGACGCCAGTGCGCGTCCGCATCCGGCATGAGTTTTTCGGCAACGTGCAGCCGGAAGGATTTTTCGAACAATGCCTGGGCGCGCGCGGGTGCAACGCCGGGATCGAGTCGCACCAACAGGCGTAGCCATTGCACATTGGGCTCGTCCAGCCAGCGCTTGTCGGCGGAGGCGGTGGCAGGCACCCATACGTCGACGGATGCCTCCGCCTCGACTCCGATGAACCCCGCCTGCACGACTCCAACGACGGTGTAGGGGGTTTCGTCGTAAAGAATCGTCTTTCCCAAAATCGAGGGGTCCGCCTTGAAGCGGTGCGTCCAGAAGGCATGGCTCAAGACTGCGACGCGGCTGCCGCCGAGCACGCTGTCATCCCGCCGCTCGAAGACACGGCCGAGGAGCGGTTCCACGCCGAGCGCGGAAAAGAAATTGGCTGTTACCCCTTCACCGGTGATGCGTTCGCCCGATACGCCGGGCGCGCTGAATTTCCGCGGCGCGACCGATTCGGCGGCAAACACTTCACCAAGACCGCCAGCGGCGGCGGAGAGCTCGCGAAAGAGCACGTACGAGTAGCTGGATTCGCCGATCCAGGGACCTTCTGCGGCGTAGCGTCGCAGTTGATAGATCCGGGTCGGGGCCGGAACGGGCAGCGGCTTCCAGAGAGACGCGTAGAGCAGCGTGAAGATGGCGGCGTTGGCGCCGATCCCCAGAGCGAGGGAAAGGACGGCAGCCGTGGTAAACAGCGGGCTTGCGCGCAGGGTGCGGACGGCATAGCGCAGGTCCCTTGCAAACCGTTCGAGCCGCGGCCAGCCCCAGGTTTCGCCGCCCAGTTCCGAATATAGCGTAGGATTACCGAATTCGCGCCGTGCGGTCTGGCGGGCTTCCGTCTCGGGTAAGCCGCCTTCCATAAGCTCGTCGGCGCGCTCGGCGATGTGTGCTTCGATTTCCGCCGCCAGTTCGCGGCGCATACCACGCCATCTCATGACCAGCCCGTCCCCATGACCCTGGTAATGCCTTTCAGCATGCGCTCGAAGGCGGATACCTCATGCGCGAGCTGTTTCTTTCCGGCCGGAGTGATGCTGTAGATTCGCACGCGGCGGTTGCGCGCGGAGAGCCCCCAGGCAGCCGATACCCAGCCGGCCTTCAGCATACGTTGCAGTGCCGGATAGAGGGAACCCTCCTCAACCTGCAGCAGATCGTCGGAAGACTGCTTGATCAACTGCGCCAGGGCATAGCCATGCATCGGTGCGCGGCGCAGGCTCTGCAGGATCATCATTTCCAGGGCGCCGGGAAATAGGTCGCGCTGAGGTCCGTTCTCCATACTCGTTCTATCTATGCCTAGAGTAAAACAGTATTAAGCCCGTGTCAATAGCCACCGGAAGCGGTCGGCGGGACGGTTATATAATCGAGAAGTGTCCCCCTCGAAAGCGACGCACCAGATGACCCGGGAGATCCTCATTCAAGGCCCGGACGGCCAGATCAAAACCGTCCCATTGAAGGGCGACCACTTCACGGTAGGCCGTTCCAGCACCACGGAATTGTGTTTCCCGGACGATGCCGGCCTATCGCGCCAGCACATGCTCCTCGAGCGCGATGGCGACGATTGGACCGTGCAGGACCTGGGCAGCAAGAATGGGACGCTGGTGAATAACATCCCGCTGCGGGCAAAGCTGCGGCTGAAACCCGGGGACCGCATCACCGCCGGGCACCTAGCAATTGTCTTCGATGACAAGAACGGCGGCGCAAAACCGGCCGGCGACGTGGTGTTCTTCGAATCGGGCGAAGCCGACCCTCCCAGCACATCAACCATCCTGACCAGCCTGGAGGGCGCACTATCCAGCCAGACCATTGTGGACAGGCCCGGCCAGCACGGTACGAAACAGGTACAGGCGTTGATCCGTGCCGGGCAGGAACTGGCAGGGCGGGGCACCCTGGCCGACCTTTTTCCGACCATCCTGGATCTGGCCATCGAAGGCGTCGGCGCGCAGCGCGGCGTGGTGATGACGCTCGAAGGCGAGCGCCTCGAAGTAAAGGCGAATAAGGGCGAAGGGTTCCATATCAGTTCCGCCGTGCGCGACCGCGTGCTGAACGAGAAGGCCTCGGTGCTGGTGCGCGATGCGCAATTGGATGAGGCGTTCCGCGAGCGTATGAGCATCGTGGAGCAGAAGGTGCGCACCCTGATGGCCGTACCCCTGCAGACCGAGAAACGCACCATCGGCCTGATTTACGTGGACTCGCCGAACATGTTTCGCGCTTTCACTAAGGACGATTTGAGCCTCCTCACGGTGATGGCCAACGTGGCGGCCATCCGCATAGAACACGCGCGCCTGTCCGAAGTGGAGGAGTTGGAACGCCGCATGGCGCGGGAACTGGAACAGGCGGCGGAGATTCAACGCAGCTTTCTGCCGGCCCAGGCACCCGAAGTTCCGGGAGTGGGCTTGGCCGGATACAATGCCGCATGCCGCACGGTGGGGGGCGACTACTTCGATTTCTTCACCTACCCCAACGGACGCGTGGCCATGGTGCTGGGCGACGTTTCGGGTAAAGGCATGCCGGCCTCGCTGATGATGATGGGGCTGCAGGCGCGCGTGCAGGTGCTCGCGGACGAGCCGCAAAATCTGGCCGCGGTGATGAACCGGCTGAACAAAATTACCTGCAAGAATTGTCCGAGCAACCGGTTTATCACCTTCTTCTTTTGCGTGCTTGACCCGGTCACCGGCGATCTGTCGTACTGCAGCGCGGGGCACAATCCACCGGTCATCGTACGCGCGAGCGGTGCGGTCGAGTACCTGGACGGCGGCGGTCCACCGCTGGGCATTCTGTCCATCGCCAATTACGCCGAATACCCCGCCAAGCTGCAGCCGGGCGACGCGCTTGCGATTTATAGCGATGGCGTTACGGAGGCGACCAACGGGAAGGAAGAGGAGTTCGGCGACGAACGGTTTGCCGAGGTGTTGAAGGCTAACCGGCACAAAAGCGCCGCCGACATCGTGGCCGCGGTCAACCAGGCACTCACAGAATTTGCCGCCGGTTCGCCTCCGGCGGACGACATCACCCTGATGGTGGCGCGGCTAGCCTAAGTCTTGTTTACGGCGCGGTGGCGTCCTGGCAGCGGTTCTTTTCGATCTGGTTGGCCGCCAGTGGAACGCCCGGAGCGGCTTCGACGCACCACTTCCGCATACCAAACCCGGCGATTTCATTGTCCGTGATTTGATTGTGCGTGGTATCCGCCGGACGGGCGGCGCCGCGGCCCAGATAGATGCCGGAGCGCAGCAAATCCGGCTGGTCCGGCGCGTAATTACAGCGCGGCTGCCTCATATCGCCGGTGCAGCGGTTGCGGTTCAATCCCAGGAACCGATTGCCCGATATGACGTGATGCGCGCCGATTAGAAAGATACCGCCGCACCCGGCGCCGTCGATCAGATTTCCGGCGATAGTGACGTTAACCGGCTGCATATCGGGGTTAGAGTTGCCGAAGACGATCCCGTACTGCGCGTAGGGATAATCGGCATAGGACCCGTGGCTAATGCAGATGTTGTTGCGCACTTCGCCGTCGTGAAAACCGTCGAGGTCGATACATTGGCCGTTGATATCCTCGAAGCGATTGCCAGTGTAGACGGACTTGTCCACGTTGCCCGCCGTGTCGATCGCCACGGGGACGGCATAGCTCAACATGTCTACTAGTTCGGGCGGATATCCGATCCGGCTGCCGGTATTGTTCTCGACCCGGATGTTTGTGGCATGGCCGACCTGTATGGCGTCACGGGCCACTTCTTCCACCACGTTTCCGGCGATGATGCCGTCCGCGTTGCGCGGCGAGTGATAATTGGAATGCGTCCAGATGGCGTTGCCGCGCACGCGTTTGATCGTGCACTGGCGGACTTCGAAATCGTGCGTGCCTTCTTCGAGCAGAATGCCCCCGGAGGCGTTGTTCTTCCCCGAGGGCCACAGGGAGCCGCAGTCCTGAATACGCAGGCTATCAATGCGCACGCGGGCGGAGGCGCTGACCAGCAGCGGATAGGTTGCCACGTTCGACATCGATATGCCACGAATGGTCACGCGCACGGCGTTTTCGATCAGGATGCCGTTGTTGCGGTAATAGCGGGCGAAGGGCACATCGGAAGGCGGCAGTCCGGCGGGTTTGGCCAGGGCGGCGCGGTTCCCGTCGATGCGGAAAGAGCTGAGATGCAGACCCCTGGCGCCTTTCGAATAGATCAGCGCGCGGCCGTCAAAATCGGGCGCCGCTCGTAGGGTGGTACCGGCGGGGTGGCCGCGAATTTCCAGATCGTGCGCGCCTTCAGGGATAACCAGCTCATGATGCAGCATCAGAGTTCCGGCGGGTAGTTCGATCACGCCGGTAGATGGCGAGAAGTCCGGAAGCCGGGGAGAACAAGTGGCCAGCAGCAGCATCATCGCGAAAACCAGACCGCCGGCGCGCGTCAAATCAGGCAACCTCGATCGCTACCGGAGGGAAGCTGCGCGTGCCGCGCCGGATGAGCAACTGGTGGGTTCCCGGGCCGGCCGATTCGGGGAGATGCAGATTGACCTCGTAGCGCTGCTCCAGCGGATCGGTACAGAAGATATCCAGTGGGGGCAACGGCGCGTCATCGACCCACACCTGCAGGTGTTCCGGGTCGGCCAGTTCCTCCAGCACGAGTTTGATCCAGCGGCTGCCGATACGGGTCCCGGAAAGCAGATTGACGCCATCTCGGATGGAAACCAGGCGGGGCACCGCGGGGCCGGGCGGGATGACCCGCATCCATGCGGCGGCGGTGAGCGGCCGCCTGAGCCAGACGATCTCCACCGGAACCAGTCCGGTGCGGGTGCCGGCGGGCAGGGCAACGTTCAGTTGGACCACCCCATCCCACTCCGGCGGGCCAAGATAGGTCAACGTACCGGCGCGGCCGTCGATCAGGACTTGCATATCGAGCAGGTCGCAATCGGCGGGCAGGTTTTCGAGGCGGAGGGCGGCGAAGGCGCGGGCGCCGGAAGCAGGCACCAGAGGATCGCCGGTCAGGGCGTTGCTGATAGCCCGGATGCGCGCCGGAGCGGATGCCGCGGAACGTAGGGCGACTCGCCAGCCCAGCGGCTGTTTACGCCAGGTGGTCCACATATATTGTGTGGCGGCGCCTTCGAGCGCCAGCATCTGGAAATCGTGGCGGCGCGCAAAATCGGCCACGTCGGCGGCGCTGATGCGCACGCCTTCCCAGGTGGTGTAACGGGCGGAGGTTTCGGGCAGCCCGTTGATCTGGACGCGCAAAATGCCACCGGGGCATAGCACCCGGCGAGCTTCGGCCAGGTAGCCGAGCACTACCTCGCGACTAGGAATATGCTGGAACACCGCGTAAGAATAGACGAAATCGAACGACTCATCGTGGAAGGCGGAAAGGTCCGAGCCGGAAGCATGGTGGACGTGGGCGTGGGGAAGATCGCGCAGCTTCTCGGTGGCCAGGCGGATCATCTCGTCGGAGACATCGATACCGTCGATCGCCGCGAAATCGGCGCTCAGCGGGCGCATGAGACGGCCGGGGCCGCAGCCGATTTCGAGTGCTGCACGGCGGCAGGCAGGCGCCAGGCGCTTGATCTCGCCGCGCAAGCCGCGCACCACATCCGCCGCCGTCGAGAGGAACTCGGCATCATCCTGTTCACGGCGTCCGAATGCGACGTAGTAGTGCGGATCTTCGCGGGCGCGCGCGTTCCATTCCTGGCGCATGCGGTCAACAACATTGGAGTCGGGCATGCCTACCCGGTATTCTATCGATAATGGCGATTGGTTTTCGGCAAGTGGTTTGCGCGCCGCTGGATGGTTTGGATGCCACGGCGCCCGAAGGTGCGCTGATCGGGATTATAGGCGAAGATGGCGCTGGAAAAGGCGCCCTGCTGCGGTTGGCGACAGGGCTCGAGAAGCCGGTGTCTGGTACTGTGGAAGCGGGCGGTGCGCGCCGGCTGTTAGGACCGGACGATGCGCTGGACTTCTCGCCCGCGGCAGTGCTCGCGATGGAGCACAGCCTGGCCCGGCATGACGCGCTGGTGCGCCAGCAGGCGGCCATCGCGATCGACCGGTTGCGGCGCGCGGGGACTACCGTGCTGCTGGTTTCGCACGAAGAGCAACTGCTGCGGCAACTGGCGGACGAGATCTGGTGGCTCGACCGGGGGAAACTGGCGGGCCGCGGCGATCCGGAGGAGATGCTGCGCGCCTATGGCGGGCACATTGCGCGGCGCATGCGGGAGTGGGGCGATCGGGCGGTGGCGGTGATGTCGCCGAAGTGGCGCCGGGGCGATGGGCGGGCGGAGATCGAAAAACTGGAACTATTGGGCGAATCTGGACAGCCCGCGGCGGTCGTGCGCAGCGGCGAACTGGTAGTAGCGCGAGTGGTGCTGCGCTTTCGCGATGCGGTGGCCGATCCGGTCGTGGGGCTGATGATCCGCAGCCGGGCGGGCATGAACGTATACGGGACGAATACCGAGCTGGAGGGGCTGAAACTGGGCCCCTGCGCCGCTGGAGCCGCGATCGAACTAACCTTCGCCTTCCGCTGCGAGCTGTGCAACGGCGAATACACGCTGACGGTGGCGTCGCACGATCCGGACGGCGTGTGGCACGACTGGCTGGAGGACGCGGTGGCGTTTGCGGTGGCGGATAGCCGGTATACGGCAGGAGTCGCGAATTTGCGGGCTCGAGCCGTCGTGGGGCAGGCCCCCGGCCTGCGCGGGGCTCTCAGCCCCGCACCTAGGTGCTGAAATTACGATTTGCTGTCGAGTATAAAGGTCGGAACCAATCCGCCTACCGAGGAGAAGCCGCTGTTGCCGGTCGACAGCCAACTAGAACAGCTCAGAACTTTGCCTAGGTAAGCGTGCGGGTGCACGTCCACCTGCATGTCCTTGAACTCCAGTTGGCCGTACGTCATCATGGGAAACACCGAGCGGACCGGTGCTACACGCTCCTGCACCACGTAGGGCGCGCGCGTGGCCTGCTTGAGGGCGCGATCCCAGGCGGTATCATCCATTTCCCAACCAAAAAAGCTGTGCTGATCGCTATAGTCGTCGTTTGGCTTCAGAACCAGCTTTTCGCGGTTGTGGGTGATGAACTCGAGCAGATCGATGGTTTCATCGTGATAGGTCGTTTTCCCGGCGGTCACCAGCCGGGTCCACGGCACATGATCGTGGATGGCTTTGCGTTCGGTCGCCGGAAACTTGGCGGTCAGCGTGTCGTCCGTCAGCAGGCCGAACATCGCCTTTTTGTGGGCCAATTCGGAACGGAAGCTGTTGACCACGCAAACCGTGCGCTCGCGGTACGCCCGCACCAGCGGGTGGTTCAGGTCGAACCGCATCAAAAACTCCTGTACGCTGATACGGCGATAGATCAGGTCGATTTCAAACGGCCCTTTGCGGAGTACTTTGTTGCGGTATTCCAACTGATCGGGCGAAACGATCTCGACCGCGTAGCCTTCCTCGCGGAAGAAGTCGCGGAAGAGCTGAAACTCGCTCTGTTCGGAGTGATAAGCCGGCCGAAATTCGACGATGGCGATATTGGGTTTCTTGTGTCCGCCGAACTGCTTGTACGCCTTCAGCAACGCGCCCAATAAATGCTTCTTGCCGCCCACGCGCGATAGATGATACCGCTTGCGGAATTCCTTCACCGGCGGAGAATCGTAGAACAGGTCGGCCAGAGCTTCGGTGTACGCCGCGCCGGTGGGCGAATCGGCGTTGTACTGGACCACCTGCAACGTCCCGTTGTTCACGTGCGAATCCAGGCGGGCGGCTACTTCCAGTACTTGGTAGCCCGGATCGATTGCGGCCAGCATCTTCTCCGCCGGCAGCAATTCCATGCGGGCCAGCAGGCTGGGACTCGCCAGAACCATGCGCTGCATGCGGTCAATGGCGCTGATGAGCGCTTCGCCGGTCTTGACTATGGTCTCGTACTGGCGGCGCGTAATGAAGTTGGGGCGCAAAAACGGGCAAATCAAACGACCGCCAGCGGACAGGTGCTCTTCTTCCATCCGCTTGTGAAGATCGTCCACCCAAGCAAGGTCACGGCAGGGGCCGTTTTCGAGCAGCCTGTTATAGCGGGATATGGCGTCGTCTAACTGGGACATGCGCAACCGTGAAATGATCTATAATCAGTATCGCACAGCATGCGCCCGTTAGCATAGTTGTAACATCCCGTATACGCACGTAAACCTTTCGTTTTCAATTGTTTGGAGAAATTTTTCTGAGCTTTCCCGAGGCTTTGAAGAGAGCATAACGAAACGGCAATTTACGCGGATCTCCAGCGTTTACGCGAGTTTTGAGAGTTTCGGGGCGAAATCAGCTTTCAAACGAACTGGTACTTTTGCGCCTGATCGTCCCAGGTGATTTTGCGATTATTTTTGAACGAAAGCGTGGCCATGTGGCCCGAAATGGCAGCCTGCTGGCCCACTTCCGGCGAGGCGATCACCTGCTCGTTGCCGCGGATGGCTTCTACCCAGTTGCGGAAATGGTTGATGGCGCCATCGCGCTCGCCGAAATCTTTGGGGCCGTTCATGTGGATCGGCTGGCGCGCCTTCACACGGTCGGGCGCCTTGCCGTTGAGCAACTGCGGCGTAAAGTACAGATCCATGCGGTTGAGGACTTCGAGTGTTCCTTCGTTGCCGCATAACTGCTCGCCGTAACCGTAGTTGTCATTGCCGAAATAGCTGGAATAGTTGATCTGCAGCTTGCCGGGGTATTCGTAGATGGCGCTGAAAGTATCGGGCGTGTCGCGGTCATCGTCCGCGCCGGCCCAGCGGTAGATTCCGCCCGACGCCATGCATGTGCTGGGAACGGTGCGGTCGAGCATGAAGTTGACAATATCGGTCTGGTGGACCAGCAGGTCGGTCGAGATGCCGCCCGAATAATCCCAATAGAGCCGCCATTGATAATAGCGATGCGGGTCCCAGGCGCGCTTAGGGGCCGGCCCCAGGAATTTCGGCCAGTCCGTATTCTGCTCGTTGGCATCCGGCGGGATCACGTAGCGCCACGCGGGATTGTCGTCGGTCGAGTTGCGGTACCAGAAGGCGCGCACGAAATGCACGTCGCCGATCATGCCTTGTTTGACCAGTTCCTTGGCCTTTTTGTAGAGGGATCGAGCTGCGATTCTGCGTGCCGACCTGCACGATTTTGCCGGACTTTTTCCACTCGCGAACGATGTCGAAGCCTTCTTCGATGGTGTGGGCGAGGGGTTTCTCCAGGTAGACGTGCTTGCCGGCGCGGAGGGCGGCGATGGCCATGTCATGATGCAGGTGCTCGGGCGTCATGATGAAGACGGCATCGATGGATTTGTCGGCGAGCAGATCGTGGTAGTCGTTGTAGGTGGCCGGCGTGTTGCCCCAGATGGTCTGCACGCGGTCTTTGCCGCGCGCCAGATAACCCTGGAACGTGTCGCAGATGGCGGTGATAGTGACGGTATCGGGAGCGGCTTTTTTCAGCCAGTCGATGCCGGCGTTGCCGCGCGTGCCGACGCCGATCCAACCGATGTTGACTTTGTCGTTCGCGCCGCGGGCGCGAATGACGGCGGGCCCGGCCAGCACGGCTGCCGCGGCCGTTGTTTTCAGGAAATTACGGCGATCCATTTCGCCCTTATGGTATCAGATCCGCGGATCTCATTTAATGCGGCTCGTCGACCTTGAGGAACTGATCGGCAGCCACATCCTTGAGTACCTGCTGGGTTCCGCTGGGCCAGCGGATTTCGACGGATGCTGATCCTTCGTCTCGTCGCCCAGGCCGAAATGGACGCGCTTGTCGCTCGAAGACATAAAACCCACGCTGATGGACACGTGGTTGTAGAGCACGCGGCCGGATGCCGTAGTGACTTTGACTTTAGCGCCTACGGCGTCGCGCGCGCTCTTGTGGCCGGTCAGGCTGAGCACCAGCCAGTGATTGCCGCTATTGGCGGTGTTCATCAGGATGCGCGGCTTGTCATTTAAAGACGTGACCACGATATCGAGTGCCCCGTCGTTATTCAGATCGCCGAAGGCGGATCCGCGCTGGTAGCCTTTGCGGAGAAAATCCTTGCCCATGTCTTCGGAAACATCCACGAACGTTTTCCCGCCTTGGTTCTCGAACATGGTGTCGTGCTGCGGGGATTTGTCGTTTACCTCGTCCACATCGCCATTGGCCGAGTAGATGTCTTTCCAGCCGTCGTTGTTATAGTCGATGAAACCGTTGCTCCAACCGGCGTAAGACAGGCTCAGGGTTTGGACCTTGGAGGCATAGGGAAACTGGAACATACTGCCGCGATTGCGCAGAAGCTGCCAGACCTGGCCGATCAGGTTGTTATAGAAAATGTCCACGTTGCCGTCGTTGTCGTAATCCTTGGCATCTGAACCCATGGAAGATCCGCTGTGAGCACTCTCGTTGTAGGCGACCCCCAACTCCAGGCCTTTTTCTTCGAACTTGCCGTTTTTCTGGTTGATGAACAGCGAATTCGGCTCGGTGTCATTGGCGATAAATATGTCCGGCCATCCGTCGTTATTGAAATCCGCGATGGAGATCCCCATGCCTTTGCCGGGCGACGCGCCCAGACCCGATTTGTCGGTGACATCCTCGAATTTGCCGTGGCCCAGGTTGTGATAGAGGCGCGGCGGGACGCTCTGGTAGCGGCGCGGATCGCAATAATACTCCTTGTTGTCCATGGTGCAGCGCAGGTCGGTCTGGGGCGTCCAGACGGTGTAGTTGGAGACCACCAGGTCGAGTAGGCCGTCGTTGTCGTAGTCGAACCAGGCGGCGACCACGCTGAGGGTGTTAGCCGGCTTGCCGCCGATGCCGGAGACCGCCGTCACGTCGGTAAAGGTGCCATCGCCGTTGTTGTGGTAGAGCGCGTTCTTACCGGCGCCGCACAGAAACAGGTCTTCGTAGCCGTCGTTATCGTAGTCGCCGACGGCCACGCCGAAGTTGAAATCCAGATTTTCGCCCGCCAACCCGGCCTTGGCCGTGACGTCTTCAAAGGTGCCGTCGCCGCGCTGCTTCAGCAGGCAGTTGTAATAGGAGGGATCGGTCTTCTTCATTTGGGGCAGTTGCGCTCCGTTGGTGAAGAAAATGTCTAACTTGCCGTCGTTATCGAAATCGAAGATGGCCACGCCGCCGCACATGGGCTGCGGAAAGTACTTCAGGCCGCCCGGACTGTTGTTGGACTTATATGAGATCTTCGAGCGGGGCGCCACATCCACGAAACCGGGGCGTTTCGCGGTCTCGACAGGGCGTCCGGCGACGAGGGCTACAAAACCGAAGGCAAAAAGAACCGATATAATGGCAATGATTGTGCGCTTCAGGTATCCCTCCAGCAAGCGGGCGCGGCAGTGAAATCTTTCCTTCCTATTGTAGTCGGAGCCTGTGCGCTGCTGGCCGCTACCGCCCCCGGCCCCATCGTTTTCGAAGAGATCGCGGAACGTTCCGGGCTCGGATTCGTTACCGATAGTTGCCCCACTCCCAACAAAAACCAGCCGGAAACCATGGTGGCGGGCGTGGGACTCCTGGACTACGACAACGACGGATACCTGGACGTTTACCTGGTGAACGGCGCGGCCATCCCGTCGCTGAAGAAGGAGAGCCCCAAGTTCTGGAACCGGCTTTACCACAATAACCACGACGGCACTTTCACCGACGTCACCGAGAAGGCGGGCGTGGCCGGCGAAGGCTACGGCATGGGAGTGGCGATCGGCGATTACGACAATGATGGCTGGCCCGATATCTACGTCTTGAACACGGGCAAGAACCAACTCTTCCACAACAACCACGACGGCACGTTCACCGATGTGACCGACAAAGCGGGCGTGGGCGGCGGCATTCTGGACGGCAAGAAAATGTGGTCCGTGTCGGCGGCCTGGGTGGATTACAACAACGACGGCTATGCCGACCTGTTCGTGTCGAATTACTGCAAATGGGAAGTGAACAAGGATCCGGTCTGCGGGCCGAAGCCGGAATTGCGCTCGTATTGCCATCCCAACAATTACCCCAACCTGCCGAACACGCTCTACCGCAACAACGGGGACGGCACCTTCACTGACGTATCTGCTGAAACCGGCATCGCCAAATACGAGGGCAAGGGCATGGGCGCGGTGATCGCCGATTACGATGGCGACGGGTTCATGGATATTTTCGTGGCCAACGACAACCGTCCCAATTTCCTGTTCCATAATCTCGGCGGCAAGAAATTCGAGGAAATGGCTCTCCAAGCGGGGGTGGCGTATACGCAAAGCGGGAGCGCGATCTCCGGCATGGGTGCGGACTTCAAAGACGTGGACAACGACGGCCGTCCCGACATCTGGCATACCGCGGTGGAGAACGAAACTTTTCCGCTCTTTCAGAATCGCGGCGGAGGACAGTTTTGGGAGCGGACGTTCCAGATGCACCTACTGGCGACGCGCGATATGTCGGGATGGTCCAACGGCATTTTCGATTTCGATAACGACGGTTGGAAAGACCTGTTCGTGGCGCGCGGCAACGTGCTGGATAACGTAGAGAAGTTCTCAGGCCGGAAATATGAAGAGCCCAACGCCGTCTTCCGCAACCTGGGCAACGGTAAGTTCGAGGATGTAAGCGCGCAGGCGGGCCCGGACTTTCAGAAGGCGGCGGCGCATCGCGGGGTAGCCTTCGGCGATCTGGATAACGACGGACGGATCGACGCGGTGGTTTCGGTCCTTAACGGCAAGGTGAAATACTTCCACAACATTTCGAAAAACAGCAACCATTGGATTCTGCTGAAATTGACCGGCCACAAGAGCAACCGGATGGGGCTGGGCGCGCAGATCAAACTCACCACGGAAGACGGATTGAAGCAGTACAACGAAGCCACCACCGCTGTGGGCTACGCCTGCGCCAGCGACTCACGGGTACACTTTGGCCTGGGAGCGTCAAAGACCGCGAAGGAGATTGAGATCAAGTGGCCCAGCGGCATTCACCAGGTGCTACGCGATGTTCCGGGCGACCAGATTCTGGCGGTTGACGAGCCGGGATCGTAACGGCCGGAACCCCGGTCAATTCGAGCCGGCGGAAATGACCGGCAGCGGCACCCGGTAGTGTCCCGCGAAGACTTCCGAGAAGATCTCGGCAATCTGCCCGTGCAGATGGCCGTTATCCGCCAGCAGGTGTGGCGATTGAAAGGTGTGCGGCTGATCGCGCATGTCGGAAATGCGCCCGCCGGCTTCGGTCACCAGCAAACGGCCGGCAGCCATATCCCAGGGCTTCAGGCCGAATTCCCAAAATCCATCCAGGCGCCCGCTGGCCACCCACGCCAGATCGATGGCCGCTGAACCGGTCCGCCGCACGCCATGGGTCGCCATAGCCAGTTGATGGTAGAAGTGCACGTTGACGTTCAGGTGGCGGCGGCGTGTGGGAAAGCCGGTGCACAGCAGGCTGCTGTCGAGCGCTTTTACAGAGGAAACGCGGATGCGCCGGTTGTTCAGATAAGCTCCGGAGCCGCGCTCAGCGGTGAACATCTCCTGCCGGAGGGGATCGAAAACGACTCCCACGATCACCTCCCCGGCCTGTTCCAGCGCCAGGGTCACATTGAAGATGGGGAGCGAATGCGCGAAGTTGGTGGTGCCGTCCAGCGGATCGACGTACCAGCGGTATTCCGAATTGCCGGTCTGCCCGCCGCCTTCTTCGGCCACGATACCGTGCGACGGAAAGCGCGATTGCAGCCGCTCCACGATCAGTTTCTCGGATGCGCGATCTGCTTCGGTGACCAAGTCGAATTCGCCCTTCAGTTCGAAGGGAATATGGCGTTCGTAATAGGTGGCCAGCAGGGCGCCGGCCTCGCGGGCGATCTCGACGGCCGTCTCCAATGGTCCGGGCATGCCCGGCCTAGGAGCCCTCCTCCATCAGATACTTGATCTCATGCTTGTAGATGAACAGGTTCGGCCCATCTTTGCGGGTCAGGCGGATAAATGAATGGTCGTAGTATTCGACCGTGCCGGCTACTTCCTCGCCATCGGTAAGCTTGATACGGACCGGGATCGACGCCTCGATCAGATGGCGGAGGTATCTTACCTCTTCAAAAGTTTGCTCGGGAGCGCGATTCCCTGATTTTCCGTCGTTTCTGGACGTAATTGGCTCTCCTGGTTGTCTCCGCTGGGGACTGGTATCATGGCGCCGGTGTGCCTGGGATCATCCTCTGCCTCCCCATAATATCCATTGCGCGAGGTCACCCGCAAATCGGGGTGGCGCACCTTAACGTCTAACCGGTGGAAGCGGTTCTTGGTCAGCGGCACGTCTTTCGGATAATAGGCAAGCAGGTATTGTGTGCGCAGGTCCTTGATAATCTCGCTGAAAGCACTATCAAGCGCCGCGCCCAGGGTCGGTTGAAACACGCGGCCGCCAGTGCCCATGGCCATGGTGGTGAGGGCGTGCTCGCCACCGATGTTGCGGCCCGCGTCGTTGGCGATTGGTACGACCAGAATAGGATAGATCGACGTATTGGCCAGTTGCGCGGAGTCCAAGGCGGCATGGAAATCTTTACGGCTGGTGGTGTCGCCTCCATCGGTGACGATCACCATAACTTTGCGGCCATCGCGCGATTCCAGATCGCGGGAACCCAGGAAAATGGCGTCATACAGGGATGTCCCTGCTTCGCCTTGGATGTTGCGCAGCGAATGCTCCAGCGGCCCGGCGTTGTGTGTAAAGAAATTGTGGACGGTGACCTCGTAATTGAAGCTGTAGAGGGCCACGGCATCCTTGGGATTTCCCTCCGCAAACAAGGCTTTCAGAAACCGGACGACCGAATCGATCTCGAACTTCAGATCTTTGGCCGTGGAGCCGCTGGCGTCCACCATCAAAGCCACGGAAAGAGGCTGATCGGTCTGGCGCTCGAAAACAGCGATCTGCTGCTTGACGCCGTTGTCCAGGACTTCGAAATCATCCTTGTTCAGCGCTCCCACCAGTTCACCGGCGGGGTTCTTGACGGTCGCCAGAACGCGGACCAGCCTGACATTCACCTTGATTTGTGCGCACAGAGCGGCCGCCAGCGCCAGCGTTGCGCTAAGCGCCCTGAGCCAGGGTAGCATGGCGGTCCCACTCTCCTTCCACCCAGACCTCGCCGTCCGTGAAGTGCTCCTTCTTCCAGATGGGCACCAGGCGCTTCAACCGGTTGATCCCTTCGAGCGCGGCCTCGAAAGCCGCCTGGCGGTGGGCCGCGGTGACGATCACCACCACGCTGGCCTCACCGATGAGCATGCGCCCCAGACGGTGCACGATGGCGATCCGGTCGATGGCATAGTTGGCGGCAATCTCGCGGCCAATGTCCGCCATGAGTTTGATCGCCATGGGCTCGTAACACTCGTAATCCAGAAAATGGGTCTGGCGGCCGCGGGTATTGTTCCGGACCACACCTTCGAACGTAACCACTGCGCCATCTTCGCCGCGCAGCAGTCGTGCTGAGATTTTGCGTGTGTCGATGGGATGCTGGGTCAGCGCAAAGAAGTGTCCATTTTCCGAGATTTGGCGCGCATATTCGGAACCGCCACTCACAGGCGGCAGGAAAGCGATCTCGTCGCCCTCCAGCAGAATGGCGCTCCGGTCCGCGAATTCCTGGTTGCGCGCCAGCAGGATGCTGGATGCCATCGATCGGAGGTGCGGAAAGCGGCTGCAGTAATGTTCGAACACCTCACCCAGCGTGGCGCCCTTTTCCAGATCGAGGTGGTCTTCCGCTCTCCCCACCACGTCTTTCAACATCCCGAAGAATAAGACTTTCACGCGCACATCTCCGTGTAGTTTATCAGACGGGGGAGAAGTGCAATCCGTTGCGTTTCTTGTGTGTAACGCGGACGGCGGCGGCCGCGGGCCACTACTGGGCCATAACGCGCGCCATAACCTTGCTCAAGGGCGCATCGGGCGCCGGAAGGGCAGTACACGGTTTTTGGATCGCCGCCCAGAACCGGCTGGCAACCGCTGTATTTTGATCGGCAGCATCGCCGTAGGATGGAGGGCGGTTCGGCTTCGCCAGCGAGGCACGGGCACTTTCCATTTGGGATTTCAAACCGGCCGGCGGGCACTGATCGAGCACATCGAGCACGGCGGCCAGCAACTCCCGGCTGCGCCGGAACCGCTCCAGCGCGGGCAGACGCCGCTCAGTGGGGTCGAGGGCGATCATCTGGTTCGACTCGTTCAGTCGCTTTTCCACAGCGGTATCGTTGGGATTCAGACGTAAGGCCCTGGCGAGTGCGTCCCTGGCAGCCGAAGCGTCACCTAGCGCATAATCGGCCTCGCCCAACCCGGCGAACGCTTTCGCATTTTGCGGGTCGCGTTGCACGATGTCGCGAAACATGCCCGCCGCCTCCTTCACCAGACCGTACTGGAACAGAAGGGGGGCGATCCGCTCTTTAAGTGAAAGATCACCGGGTGACGCGGCCAGGGCCAGCAACTCCACCTGCGCCTGTTTGCGCCGGCCGGCAGCTCCTAACGTTTGGATCAATTCGAGGCGCGCTTCTACACGGCCGCCAGCCGCATTTCCGGGCCAGTTGCCGTAGATTGCGTGGTGGTAGTAGTTTACGGCTTCGTCGATGCGACCTTCGGTAGCGGACACTTGTGCCATACCCAGGTTGGCGGGCGCACTGGTGGGATCGCTCCTCAATAGTTCCCTCAAATAGATGCTGGCTTCGTCCGCGTGCCCGGATTTGATCAAGGCGACGGCCAGTGCCAGCCGGTACTGGCTGCTCTGCGACAAAGAGAGGGCATCCCGATACTGCTCGATGGCCTCGGCATACAGATCCTTCTGCAGCAGGGCGTTGCCCTGCTCGTAATTGCGCTGCGCGCGCGCGGTACGCTCGGAACGAAAGTAGTAGCTGAGAAAACCACCTACGAGAGCGAGAGCGGCCAGGACGGCCAGGATACCCCCCAGCAAGGCAACCAGCTTACGTTTGGGCAGCACCGGCTCGCTTTGTCCTTCCACTTTGCCCATGGCGTAGGCGGCCATGATGTCGTCCATGGAGATCACGCCCAGCATCTCCCTAACATTGGTGCGGCTGACTACCGGAAGCACCTTCAGGCCAGTTTCGGCGAACCGTCGCATGGCGATGTCGAGGGTGTGGTCGGCATGGAGGTGGGGAAACGCTTCCACGTTGAGCCGGTGGGGATCCGGTGCGGGGACGAGTTGGGCCAAGGTATACTCTGCGCGGCCTTCTTTGATCGCGCGGTCCAACTGGTCTATGCTGAGCATGCCCCGCAACCCACCGGGGTCCACCACAGGCCATGCACCGGCCTCACGGTTTACCGTGCTTGCGGCTTCGCCCACGCGCATGGTGGCCGGCAGTACTTCGGACGATTTCCGCAGTGCCTGACCCACCATCAGCAAGGCTTCCCGGGCGCCCGCGCCGGATGGCAGATGAATACCATCCTGGTGGAGCAGGGCTTCGTAAATCGACTCTTCCTGGAGGCGCGAGGAGATGAAATAGCTGATCAGGTTCGAGATCATCAGGGGCACGATGATGGAGTAATCGCGGGTGATCTCGAAGATCATGATGACGGAAGTGAGCGGCACCCTTACGATCCCGGCGAAGGCGGTCCCCATGCCGACCAGTGCATAGGCGCCCACGCTGCCGGTGTAATCGGGAAGCAGGATATGCGCGACGCCACCCACCGCGCCGCCGAGCATAGCCCCGATGAACAGGCTGGGGCCGAAGATGCCGCCCGCGTTGCCCGTCGCGTAACAGGTGGAGGTGGCGACTAGCTTCAACAGAACCAAGAGCGCCATGGTGCGCAGCATCATCTGGCCATTCAGCGCCTGGCTTACAAAGTTGTAGCCGACGCCTAGCACGTCCGGGAAGAACCAACCCAAAATGCCCACGACCAGACCGCCCACGGCAGGCTGCCACCAGAGCGTGAATTTGGGCAGTTTCAGGAAGTGCTTGCGCTGCCATAACAGCAGCTTGACGAAAGCAACCGAAACAAGGCCGCCGGCCAAACCCAACACAGCGTAGACACCAAACTCCAGCGGATTGACCAACTGGTAGGCGGGAACGTGGAAGAGGGGTTCGTCGCCCAACAGCAGGTGCAGGACGATCCAGGAAGTGGCGGATGCCAGCACAATCGAGCCGAGCACCGGCGCGTGCATGTCGCCCATCACTTCCTCGAGCGTGAAGAGCACGGCGGCGATGGGAGTATTGAATGCGGCAGCGAGCGCAGCCGATGCGCCCGCGGGCAGCAACGCCTTCACGCTGCTGGGAGCCAGGCCCAGCCTCCGCCCGAGAACCGACGCGATGCCCGCGGAGACCTGGACCGACGGTCCCTCGCGGCCGAGCGCAATGCCGCTGGCCAGCGACACCGCCGACATACTGAACTTCCCCAGGACGGTGCGGAAGGCAATGAAGCCATCCCGGACGAACAGGGCCGTCTTGGTTTGTGGGATGCCGCTGCCGCGGGCGTTAGGAAAATAGCGTGCCAGCAGAATGCCGGTGACCAGGGAGCCGGCGACCGGGATGATCAGCCTTCGCCAGGCGGCTCCGGATGCGGGGTACAACCGGGCGCCCAGGTTCTCGGTCACCACGATGAAGGCGACCACAACCAGGCCGACAACCGCACCGATCACCAGCGTGAGGAGAAGTAAGACTCTTTCTTCGTAGCGGCGGGTCGGAGTCAATTATCCAAGATTAGCAGGGCTTAGCGGAAGGCCGGAGGGCAGGTGTCCCGCTTCAGCGGCGATAAGGCTATTCTGGGTACCATGACCGCATACCGCCTGTTCCCCGGTTTGCTGGCTGTTGCGGCGATGGCGAACTGCCAGTCCCCGCCTCCCAGCCCCCCGCACCCTGTCACCGAAACCTTGCACGGCGTCACCCTCACCGATCCTTATCGCTGGCTTGAGGATCAGAACAGCCCCGAAACCCGTGCCTGGCTCGATGCCCAGATTGCTTACAGCCAGTCGTTTCTCGCCCGCATTCCAGTGCGTGACCAGGTGAAACGGCGTCTCGAACAATTGAGCCGCATCGATTCCTACGGCTTCCCCATCGAACGCCAGGGCCGCTACTACTTCAGCCGCCGCTTGGCCAACGAGAATCGCGCCTCAATTTGTGCCCGCAGCGGACTCGACGGCCGCGACGAAGTCATGGTGAATCCCGCTGACATCAGTAAGGACGAATCCACGTCCGTTTTTCCTGCCGGTATCACGCGCGACGGTCTGCTGATGGCCTACGGTATCCGCCACGGTGGCGAGGACGAAGTGGAATTCCGTATTCTCAATCTTCCGACCCGTCAGTTGCTGCCCGATACGCTGCCCCGCGCCCGTTACTTCGGCATGGCGATCAAGGAAGATCACAGCGGATTCTTCTATTCCCGCTACACCACCACCCAGGGAAGCCGCGTCTTTTATCACGTCATGGGCAAGCCGCCCGCGGAGGATCGCGAGATCTTCGGTGAAGGCCACGGCCCCGACACGATCATCCAGGCCAACCTCTCCGAGGATGGACGCTACCTGCTGGTCCCCGTCATCATCGGCGTGCCGCCCAAGAAGGTCGAAGTGTGGATCCAGGATCTACAGGCCGGCGGACCCCTGCGCCCCATCGTCAACGATATCGACGCCGAATTCCGTCCGTTTATTCGCGGTGGCCGGCTCTATCTGTGGACCAACTGGAACGCGCCCAATTGGCGCATCTTGGCCGTCGATTTGCGCGATCCGGCCCGCGCCAAATGGAAAGAGATCGTTCCCGAAACCAAGTGGCCCATCGACGGCGCAACCGGTGCGGCTGGCCGGCTGTTCGTGAAATACCTCGAAGATGTCAACTCGCGCGTGAAGCAGTACGATCCTGCCGGCAAGTATCTGGGTGACCTCAAACTCCCAGGCATCGGCAGCGCATTCGGTCCCGAAGGCCGTTGGGATGGCAGCGAAGTATTCTTCTCGTATACTTCCTTCGCCGATCCCGGCGCGATCTATCGCTATACTCCCGCCAGCGCTCAGTCGCACATTTGGTTCCGGCCGCCGGTTCCCATTCACTCTGAGGATTTCGACGTCAAACAGGTCTGGTACGAATCCAAAGACAAGACTCGCGTGCCCATGTTTCTCGTCTACCGCAAAGGAATGCAATTGGACGGTAAGCGTCCCGTATTCCTCACCGGCTACGGCGGATTCGCCTCCAGCGAGGTGCCTGCTTTTTCGCGCCTGGCCGCCTTATGGGTCGAGATGGGAGGCGTCTACGCCGAACCCAACCTGCGCGGGGGCGGGGAATTCGGAGAGAAGTGGCACCGTGCCGGCATGTTCGAGAAGAAGCAAAATGTCTTCGACGATTTCATCGCCGCTGCCGAATGGTTGGTAGCGAATCACTATACCGGGCCGCGCCAGATCGGCATCGAAGGTGTATCTAATGGCGGCCTCCTCGTGGGGGCAGCCATCACCCAGCGTCCCGATCTCTTCGGCGCGGCTGTATGCGGCTATCCTCTGCTCGATATGCTGCGCTACCAGAAGTTCAAAGTAGGCAGTTACTGGGTTACCGAATACGGCTCGGCCGACGACCCGAAACAATTCCCATACCTGCTGCGCTATTCGCCCTATCAGAACGTCCACAAAGGCGCCAAATACCCCGCCGTGCTCTTTATGTCGGGCGATTTCGATACGCGTGTCGATCCCTTGCATGCCCGCAAAATGACCGCCCTGATGCAATCATCCACCGGCAGCAATCGCCCCATCCTGCTGAAGTACGACACCAAATCCGGACACTCCGGCGGGAAGCCGCTCAATCAGCAGATCGACGACGAGGCGGACTGGCTAAGCTTCCTCCTCTACGAGGTGCAAGAACCCGGAAACTAACCCACTAGCCACCATCCACAAGCACGAGCGGCCGAACGCCGCTCTAGTTCGAAGCCGACCCGCTAAGCCCCAGCACCGTCTTCCCGATCAATGCCGCGCTGTACGACACCTGGCTGCCCGGCCCGCCCGCTGTGGTGGCCGCCGTCAGTTTCTGTGGTGTCGGGCTGAACGGCGCCGGGTGCTGCGTCACGGATGCCGGGAAACTGCCCTTGTCCAGCGATACCGCCCCGACCACCGTCGCCGTGAGCCCCGATACGCTGATCGTGGCAACGAAGACCATGCCCTCGCGGCCTGTCGCCGGGAAGTTGTATTTCAAACTGGACTTGGTGTCCGTCACGTACTTCTTGCCACCCAGATATACGGTAATCGCCCCGGCCGGCAGCGTGTAGGTGGCCGAAGTCGCGGTGGTGCTCGTGGGCGCCAGCGACGTGCTGACCACCGCCATCAATTCTCCACCCTGTCCGTTCGCTCCCAGGGGATCCGTACCCGAGAGAATCGGACCGACCTTACCCTTAAATGTATAAGTGATGCTCTGCGCCGCCAGCACCGGGCAAATGCTAAGCGTTAAAACTGCGGCAAGCAACCATCGTCGTAGTTCCATTCGTTTTCCCCTCATTCGGCTGCAGTCAGCCGGTCTATGAGTGTATGAATTCCCCGATCCGAATGCAAGCAGAATCAGATTCACCCAAATGATATTCAGGCCCGGTTGGCGCGCGCCGCCAGTACCGCTACCGCGCCGCCCCATGAGCACGAAACGAACAGCCCCGCCGGCGCCGCCGAATCCAGCCGGCGTGGCTCGCCGCAAACTATGTCCAGCCCGCCCGCCGCATCCTCGCTCCTTAAATGCGCGATCGCCGGTACAAAGCCTTGCCGCGCACACAGCAGCCCAAGTCCCAGTTCTACCGCGGCTGTGCCTGCCCCCATATACCCGGTCTGGCTCTTAAAAGCGGTCACCGGGACATTTTCGCCCGCCAGGCTGCCGATTGCCTGCGCCTCGCACCGGTCTTCCTCCGCCGTTCCCAAACCGGCCGCCACCACAAACTCCGGCCGCGTATCTCCCATGGCCTGACATGCCGCCCGCCGGATGGTCTCGCCGCTCCAGGCCGGCCGCCACTGTTCGCTATCGCCCATGGCCGCGCCGGCGCCCAGGAATTCTCCTAAAATGGCCGCCCCGCGCGCCTCGGCGTGCTCCCATGCCTCCATGACCAGGAAACCGGCGCCCTCGCCCAGCACCAGGCCGCCACCCTGCCTGTCGAAAGGCCGGTACGCTTCGGCCGGATCGGCGTGCGACAATAATCCGGCCTGCTCATACGCCAGAAAATTGCCGGGAGTGACCAGCGAGTCGTACCCGCCAGCCACGGCCACGTCCGCGCGGCCTTCCAGCAGATCCAGCCATGCCGCCTGCAAGGCCAGCGCCGACGCCGTATCCTTCTGGGTGAAATCTCCGTTCGATCCGCGTATGCCGAACTCCGTCGAGAGTAGCGCCAGCCCCCCGTTGGCCAGCGTCCGCAGGCAGATGTACCGGTCGATCAGGTGCGACGGCAGTCCGCCCAGATATTTATAGTCCATCTCGCGGCCCGCGTCCCACGCCATGATCAGCGACGGAAAAAAGTGATCGTACTCTACCCCCGTCTGCCCTGAACCAACCTGTATCCCTACCCTCGACGCATCCATCTTTCGCGGATCGATGCCGCTTTGTTCGATGGCTTCGCGCGCCGCCCGCATGGCAAACTGCACCGCCCGGCCCATGAACTTATAATTCTTCGGGAAACGCAGGAATGGCTCCAGTTCGAAGTCCGCCACGCTGGCCAGGGCCTGTGCCGCATGCCCTTCTACGGGAAATGCCTTGGCTGGCCCGATTGCCGACTCCCCCCGGCCGCTACGCGCTACATTTTCCGCCGCGCTGAGACCCAGCGGAGTCACCAATCCTACGCCCGTGATTGCAACGCGCCGCATATCCCTTCAGAAATTCTACAATAGGGCGCGTCTGATCCCTCTTCACCTGGTACCAGCGCTGTCGTCGGACTTTTCGAGCTAATTTCGATACGATCTGTGGCGCACGATCGCCAGACCCAGCAGCCCCGATCCCAGCAGGATCATGCCTGCCGGCTCGGGTGTTGCCGTCCCGGGTTCGAAGCTCTGCGTGAACTCGGTTAGAGCGCCGCCTTGGCCCGCCTGGATGTCTTTGAAGATGTATACCGGAGATGTGCTGCTGAACGGATTGGAAAAAACCGGCTGGTTCGGTGTACCGGTTGCTACCGTAATCTGGCCCAGCGGCGCTATAGTCTTTGTCCCCGTCGGATCCGTGCAAAGATCAGCCACACCGCCCGTAGTCGGAATGGGGTTCGCGCACGCGCGTTCCGTTACTGTCGCGTTGTCGCCACCGACAGACATGTCGACCTGGCTGATGCCGCCCCACACCGCGAACAAAAGCTGCAGGTCCTGATTTGCCTGCAGATTGGGATTTAATTGCAGGTACGCGACGCCGGTTGTCGAGTCATATGCCGTACCCGAAAGAAGATCCACGAGCCCGGCGGCCCCTCCTGTGGCATTCAGCACGTTGAAGTCGTCAAACGTCAATGAGCCGCACACCACCACCGTCGAAAAGTTTACTTCTCCGCCCGCCCCTTCACCCGTGATTGTGCAGGGTATGTACGAGGCGGTTGCGATATGAATCGAGAGTAACGCAAGGACCGGAACCAGCAGCTTTTTCATTCGAGCTTCCCTACAGCGTGGGAATGGATACCAATCTCTCTGGTCAACTCGAAGAATACCGGAGTAACCCTAAAAATGCAAGATAAGTGGGAGTTTCCCTAGATATGGAGGCGAGTGCTTGCTTTTATTGGCTTAGTGCAAGGTAAGTAACTGTCGGTGCTATTCCTGATTTTTCCTAGAACCCTATCATCATTTCCCTGAAAGACGCACCTGCGCCGCCGCGACTCGGAGAAGTCCCGGCGGCGCGAGCGCGTCCTCAAGCTGTTCGCTAGTCGTTGCGTGGCCTTCGCCGCAGCATCCCTATCATCAGGAGCCCGGACCCCAACAGGATCAATGTCAACGGCTCCGGAGTAGTGCTGGTCCCCGAGGTCTCAAAGCTCTGCGTGAACTCGCTCAGTGCGCCCCCCGGACCGGTCTGGATGTCCTTGAAGATGTATACCGGGGACGTCGTCGTGAACGGATCCGAGAACACCGGCTGGTTCGGAGTATTCGAAGCGACCGTGATCTGGCCCAAAGGCGCTACCGTAGTGGTGCCGGCCGCATTGGTGCAGAGGTCTGCAACCGGACCGCTCGTCGAAATGGGGTTGGCGCAGGCGCGCTCAGTTATCGTGGCGTTCGTTCCGCCAACCGACATGTCGATCTGATTGATGCCGCCCACTACCTGAAACAATAACTGCTCGTCCTCGCTGTTCTGCAAGTTGGGATTGAATTGCAGGAATGCAGTGCCCAGCGTCGAGTCATATTCCGTACCGGAAAGGAGGTCCACTACTCCGGCTGCCCCACCCGTTGGATTGAGAACTTGAAAATCATCGAAGGTCAGGCTGCCGCATACCACTACCGTGCTGTTGCTAACTGCTCCGCCGCCTCCTGCGCCGGTAATGGTGCACGGAATGAGCGACGCATGCGCCATCCCCAGTGAAACTAGCGAGACTATAGTGAACCCGGCCAATTTATTCATCGCGTTTTCCTCCGAATCTGCAATGCCCCTTCTAAGTTACTTTGTCCGTCCTGTTACAAAAGACCCAATGCGGACGTAACTATCACCTAGTTACTTCTGCAGATTACAGCGCTATCGGAAGCGATGCAGTGTGTATTTATACGGAGCGAGCGCGCATCGGAGTGTTTACGTGATGTCGGCCACAAAGCGCAGCATTGCCCGTGCACGCGCGTTAGTTACTTCACAAATAACTTGGATGTCAATGGTTTTGCTGGTAATGGTTTGCAGGTTTCCGGTGACTGGTTAGCGCGCCCGCCCGCGCGCCAGCACTTCCGGCGTGGCGGGTACCGGTTCAGGCTCCGGTTCGGGTGGCTTGGGCTTTACGTCCAGCCGCGAGGCCACGAACGCCTGCCGGTTGCGCGTGTACTTCGGTGTGCCCGGCTGGCCTTCGATCGTCTGCCATTCCGCGGCCGGTACCTCCTGCATCACCGGAAGGTATTTTTGCAGGTAGTTGCGTATCCGCTCCTGTACGATCCTCTGCGTCGAATGCGCGAGCAGAAAGATCATCTCGTCCGGCGGCGCGTCCGCCAGAACCTGGTACACGTGCGACGGCTTGCGGATACGCGGCGATTTCACGGCCTGCTCCAGTTTCCTGGCGCGCGGTTCCAGGTTGCGCATCTCCTCGATTTCCGCTTTGGGCATTTCCACCGCTTTGAAGAGCGCGCTCTTTTCCTTGGGTGTCAGCTTCGCGGTTAGCGTGTACAGAAATCCTGCCGGCTTGGGCGTTACCACCAGGTTCGCCGATTCCACCAGTTTCGCGGCCTTCTCCAGGCGGCTCAGTGCCGCTAAGTTGAGCTTCGGCCCCGCAACCGCCTCCGTAAACAATCCCAGAAGCCCGTCACTGGCTAATGCCTGCAACACTTCCGGCGGGCTGGGTTCGCTCGCGATTCGCAGCAGTTCTTCCAGTAGGGCCCGCGGACCGATCAACTTTTCCAACTCCGCCGCGCGTGCATTCTCGTATTGCATGCGCGTGCGCTCTTCCACCGTGAACCCCATCCTGACGCGCAGCCTTACCAGCCGCAGCAGCCGCGAAGGATCGTCGTAAAAGACATACGGATTCGTGCTCCGCATCTCTTTGCGTCCCAGGTCCGCCAACCCGTTGGTCGGGTCGAGCAGCAGTCCCCGCGACGCCCGGTTCAGCGAAAGCGCCATCGCGTCGATGGTGAAATCCCGGCCCCGCAGGTCTTCCTGAATCGGCGCCGGGCTTACCTGTGGTTTGCTCCCGGTCTTGGTATACCGTTCCTTGCGCGATAACGCCACCTGCGCCGTCACCCCGCCCCCGAAAACCAGTTCCGCCGTGCGCCGGTTCTCGTCCAGCGCCACGGTCTGCGCGCCCTGTTCTTCCAGCGTCTTGGCTACCTTGAGCGCATTGCCCTCCACGCTGAAATCCAGATCGCGGATGCGGAAGCCGCCCAGCATGTCCCGCATGCAGCCGCCCGTGAGAAACAGGTTTACCCCGGCGGCATTCGCCACCGCCTGCACCTGTTCCATCACGCGGTTCTGGTCCGCGCTCAGGTGGCTCTCCAGCATGAACATGTAATCGCTCATCAGGCCCTCGGGTGGTGTTCGTCCACCGTTTTTCGCAGCCGCGACCGCATCACGTGCGTGTAAATCTGTGTCGTAGATATGTCCGCGTGGCCCAGCATGCTCTGCACGCTGCGCAGGTCCGCCCCGCCTTCCAGCAGGTGCGTGGCGAAGCTGTGCCGGATTACGTGCGGCGTCAGGTGATGGAAAACTCCCGCTTTTCGCCCATGGCCCCGCAGCAATTTCCAGAAAGCCTGCCGCGTCATCGGCCCTCCCTGCGCCGTAACGAACAGGTACCGGCTGGGCCTCCCCTTCAGGATCGCGGGACGCCCCGTATCCAGATACTTCCGTACGGCGGCCAGCGCGGCCTTGCCTACCGGAATCATTCGCTGTTTCTTTCCCTTGCCGGTGGCCCGCAGCACACCCATTTCCAGGTTTAGATCGGCCACCCCGAGGCTGCACAGTTCCGAAACCCGCAGCCCCGTGGCATACAGCAGCTCGATCATCGCATGGTCCCGTAATCCTGTCTTCCGCTGCGCGTCAGGAGATTGCGATATGCGCTCGATCTCCTCCAGGTTGAGGAACTTGGGGATCGTCTGCCATTGCCGCGGAGTCCCCAGGTGTTCCGTATGATCCTTCGCGATCCGCCCCTCCCGTACCAGGAATCCGTAGAAACTGCGCACTGTCGACAGATTCCGCGCCGCCGATCGGCTGCCCAGCCCGTTCTGGTAAAGCGTATCCATATACCGGCGAAGTCCTTCGGCGTCCGGAATCGATCCACCGCATTCCTGGCCGGCGAAGTGCACCAATTTCTGTAAATCTCTCTGGTAGGCTGCCAGAGAATTGTCGGCTAACCCCTTCTCGATCCTGCAGAAATTGAGGAATGCCGCGACTTCGCCCTGCAGGGCTCTGCCGGGTGGCGCGGACACGTCAGCCATCGTGCCCATCGAGCCAATGATACAATAACCCCGATCCATGTTTAAAACAATGTTTCAATTTAGGTGTTGATTTGGCCGGCTCCACCTCCAAAAAAGTCAGGATCAGCCGCTTTGACCGCGAACCCCTCCTGGGTTATGTAAACCCTTTGAGCTATTTGCGGCCCGGAGGCGTGGAACTCCTGACCCCCGAGGGCACCTGTTCCGTGGTCCCTTACGAGGAGGTGAAGGCCGTCCAGTTCGTCAGGGATTTCGAGCCGCCCGACCCCTCCGCCGAACGTAAAGTGTTCAGTACACGCCCTAAAATGGACGGCCTCTGGGTCCGCGTGAAGTTCCGTGACGGCGAAGTCATGGACGGGATCCTCCCCAATAACCTCCTCACGATCGAGGCACACGGCTTCACCGTAGTGCCCCCGGATCCCTACTCCAACAACCAGCGTGTGTTTCTTCCCCGCGTCGCCCTCGCCGAACTGCAGGTACTGGGAGTCGTGGGAAGCCCCTTGCGGCGCCAACCCAAGGCCAAACCTGTCCCCAAGGAGCAAATCCGCCTGTTCGATTAGCCGGTCCGGCGGCTACCGCCTATTCGCGCCCGCGCCGCGACAGCGCCACCACGGCCGTTATCGCGACCACTGACAGCCCCACCGCCGCCGCAATCTTCGGTAGCGGATCGGGAATCGGAGGCGGCAAAAACACCACCCCGTGTTCGTCCAGGCGCGCCGGTTGGTGGGCGTACCGGCCGCTTTGTGACCTCGGAAAACTCCGCGCCAGTTCCGTCAACCCTTCTGCCACCCCCGCGCCGCTCATGGGCTCGCCATGCCCCGTGCCGATCACCTTGGGCCTCAAATCGGCCAGCAACTCCACTGAGGCATGCGCCTGGTCCCAATCATAGGTATAAGAGGCGGGTGGACGCGATATCCGCGGCTCCTCCGTCAGAATTCCCATCGCCGAATCCAGGTCCATCGTCACGCATGCATCACCGGCCAGCAAAATCGATTCGTACCGCTGGAAAAAAGAAACGTGCCCCGGCGCGTGTCCCGGCGTGAAGTGCCAGCGCCAGCCAATTAATCCCGGCACCTCCCCTCCGTCCGGTAAATCCGCCAGGCGATCGCCTACGTCGGTTGTGCCGCCCGGAAAAAAACGGCAGAGGAAAGCAAATGCGCCGCCCGCCAGCGGATCCTTCGGCGGATAGGTCGCCTTACCGCTGAGAAACGGCCGCTCCAGCCTGTGCGCATAAATCGGAACATCCCATCCCTCGGCGAGTTCCCGCGCCGAGCCTGCGTGGTCCCAATGCCCGTGAGTGAGCAGAATCGCGCTGGGCCGTGCCTCCGGTCCAAATCGTTCGGCCGCCGCTTTGCGAATCCGCGCCGCGTTCCCCGGCGTGCCGGTGTCCACCAGCACCCACGGCGCGCCTGGGTCGCCTACCAGGTAAATGTTGGCGATCAGCGTCTTCAGCCGCGCCACGCCCGGCGTCAATTCTTCGATAGCCATGTCTCTCCTGACTGGAGGGCGGTCCGCGCCGCAAGCAGTCTAGGCCGGTCCGCCCTTCAATCAGGATACCCGGCTATTGTCCCGAGCCGCAGGCGGCGGACCCGGTGGCAGCCCGCCCGAGTCAAAACCACCAGCACCCAGCACCCAGAACCCAGCACCAGCGGGCGAAGCCCGCCCGTCGTCTGTTAGACTGAACCTTCAGGTGCTGAAGCGTTTCATCTTCTGGGACTATCCGCGCGCCAGTTGGCAGTACGATGTCATGGTCGGCATCATCGTCGTCTTCGTCCTGCTCACCCCCCGCGGATGGTTTCGCGATCAGCCGCGCACTCCGCTCGTCAGCTCCGTTGCCGTCCTCCCCTCCGAGCACGGGAACAGCGTCTATTGGGTCGAGCCTGAGCTGCTGGCCGGCTTGTCTAAAGGCCAACAGTCCCAAAAGATCTCGGAACTTCTGAAACGGTTCACCCATCAGAAGCAAGTAGCCCTGACCCGCATCCAACCCATCGCCGACTCCGACGGTGAAACCAAGGGCTACATGGTCTTCGCCAAGCCCTGAGCCGATACCGCATGCATCGCCGCTTCATGCTCCTGTTGGGAATTGCGTTCACCGCGTTCGCGCGGCCCCATCCCGCTGCCGATCTGGATGCCGTCCTCGGCCTCATCGACCGGGCTGGCGCCTCCTTCCGCGGCATGTCGGCCAATGTGAAGCGCGTCTCCCACACCGCCGTCATCAACGAGGATAATGTCGATTCCGGTACGGTCCTGCTTAAGCGCGCCCACCAGCGCGATATGCGCATGCTGGTCGATTTTACCCAGCCGGACCCGAAGACCGTGGCTTTTCAGGGTCACAAAGTGGAAATTTACTATCCCAAAATGGCGACCGTGCAGGAGTTTGACCTCGGTAAGAACCGGGAATTGCTGGATGAATTCCTGCTGATCGGTTTCGGCACTTCGCGTGCAGAACTACAAGAGGCTTATACCATGCGGCTAGTGGGTTCGGAAACCATTGACGGCGAAAAAACCGAGCGCCTGGAATTGGTCCCGAAATCCAAGGAGGTCCTGCGGCATCTGACGAAGCTGGAACTGTGGGTGGCCGACAACGGTTACCCGATCCAGCAGAAGTTCTACCAGCCCGCGGGCGACTACATGGTGTTCACCTATTCCAGCATGAAAATCAATCCCGAGTTGGCCGATTCAGCTCTCAAGCTGCACCTGCCGAAAAATGTCAAACGCGAGTATCCGCAGAAGTAGAGCATGCCTTCCCCTGCTAGAAACCGGCTGACTTTTCTCGACTGGCTGCGCGGCGTGGCCGGCATCATCATGCTTCAGGGCCACGCCTTCCATTCCTTCCTGAAACCGGACCTGCGGGGTGGCGCCGCCTACATGCTCTCCCAATTCTTCGGGGGGATGCCGCCCGCTATCTTCCTCTTCCTTACGGGCGTGACGCTGGCGTTTCTCATGCACAGCTTCGAACGCAAGGGCCTCTCGCGCCGCGCCCGCATCACTGGCACTCTCCGCCGCGCCGGCTACCTGTTCGGCATAGCCATGCTGCTGCGCCTGCAACTCTGGCTGTTTAGCTGGCCCAGCCCCTGGACCAATCTCCTCAAAGTGGACATTCTGAACTGCATGGGATTCGGTATCGCCCTCCTGTCCACCATGTCGCTGTTCTCGACCGCCCAGCGCGCCCGCATCTGCGCTGCTCTGGGATTGCTGATCGCCGCCCTCTCGCCGCTGATCACCCAACTCAACTGGGCGGGTGTACCGGGCATCGTGAAAGCTTACCTCGCGCCGGACTACAACTATTTCAGCTTCTTCCCTTGGGCCGCCTATCTGGCCTTCGGCGTCAGCGCCGGCAGCCTGATCCGCCTCCTCAAACACGAGCATTACGACCGCGCCATGCAGTGGTGCGCGATGCTCGGCGTCGGCCTGATTCTGATTGCGCGGTATTTCGCCAACCTGCCCTTCTCGATCTATCCGAAGTCCGATTTCTGGCTCGACAGCCCCGCGCAGGTGCTCATCAAGCTGGGCGTCACCCTCGTCATCCTGGCACTGGCTTTCTTGTGGACTGAGTATGCCGCCGCGCCGGGCTGGAGTTGGGTCCGCCAGTTCGGCACCACGTCGCTGCTGGTGTATTGGGTGCACATCGAGTTGGTATACGGCCGCTGGCTGCCGTGGTGTAAGAACAATCTGGATGTAGGGCAAACCGTGCTCGCCGCGGTCATTCTGATCGGCCTGATGCTCCTGCTCGCGACCACCAAAACGTATCGCAAGGATATTGCCGCCTACTTCTCGAATCTGCGCTGGAGTTGGTCCGCCAAACCGGACCGCGTGCCGGCGGACTAACCCGTCGACGCATGCCCTCATTCTATGAGCGCCGTATTCTGCCTTGGCTCCTGACCAAAGGCTGCTCCACTCCGCCGGTCATGCGCCTGCGCGCCCAAGTGGTTCCACGCGCGGCGGGCCGCGTCCTGGAATTGGGCATCGGCGGCGGGCTCAATCTTCCGTTCTACGATCCGGCCAGGGTCGAAAGCATCGCCGCTGTCGATCCTTCCGCCGAACTGCGTGCGCGTGCTGCGGCAGCCTCCCGGCCCCACCATCTGCCGCTTTCAGTTTTTGCCGGAATCGCCGAGTCTCTCCCGTTCGAAAACGTCAGCTTCGATAGCGTGGTCACGACTTTCACTCTCTGCTCTGTCGATTCGCTCGCCGGAGCGCTCGCTGAGGCGCGGCGCGTGTTGAAGCCCGAAGGCCGGCTTTTTTTCTGTGAACATGGGCTGGCTCCCGACGCGGACGTAGTTCGCTGGCAGCATCGCGTCGAGCCTCTATGGAAACGTGTGACCGGCGGATGTCATATCACCCGTCCCATCACCGCGATCATCGCCGCTTCCGGCTTCACCATCGAGCACCGGGAAAGCATGTACATGCCGCGTACCCCGAAAATTACCGGTTGGACCGAATGGGGATGGGCCGTGTCCTCTCTTACCCGCTCATCCGCCCCGTCAAGCTGAACAGCAGCACCGCCAGCACAATCAACGTGATCACCACGTATTTCCGGTCTCGCTGCAGCGCAAACGCCACCACCGAAAACGCCACCCGTGCCACTGGAGTCGCGATCAGCAGAACCAGCCCGAGTTGGATCATCCTCCGGCAATGGAACCCCGGAATCCCGCTCACGATGCCACGCCAATGCCTCAAGTATTCAGGCTCGCCGCGGAATACGTGATAACCCGGCGCCGCGCCGCCGTATTGAATAAGGTACCAGGCGCCCCCCGCCGCCACCACCAGCGCCGACAAAGTCACTCCGTAGCGCAGCAGCGCTCCGATAATCTCGTCCACCTGCTGATCCGTGAGTGTTTCCCGCTCCAGGCGCGCCGCCATCACAGCCTCCCCGTGATGCCGCTGTAAACCATCTCGACCGCCAGCGCCGCCACTACCACGCCGAAGACCAGACGCAGTTTCTTGGTGGGCGCGCCCGGCAGCAGCCGGGCCCCCAGCAGCGATCCCGCCAGCACCCCCAGCATCACCGGCATTGTGAGCCCCGGATCGATATAACCGCGGCTTAAATAGACCCCGGCACTGGCTGCGGCCGTCACGCCGATCATGAAATTGCTAGTCGTGGTCGAGACCTTAAAAGGCACACGCATCAGCCGGTCCATGGCGATCACCTTGAGCGCGCCTGAACCGATGCCCAGCAATCCCGAGAGCACCCCGGCCACGAACATCAGGCTAAATCCGCTTTTTACGCCGCTGACTTTATAGGACCGCGGCCCCTCCGGCGTGGGATAACTTCCGTTTAGCCGCAAACGTTGCGCTAGAGGATCGTCCGGATCGCCGGGCCGCGGCGCCGGTGGGCCGTGCATGGATGTCCACGCCGCATGCACCAGCACGGCTCCGAAGACGATGCCCAGCGCGGATGGCGAGATCTTAGCCGCGGCATAAGCGCCGCAGACTGCGCCCACAGTGGTCGCGATCTCCAGAAACATGCCGATCCGGATGTTCGAAAAACCCTCCCGCACATATGCCGCCGCCGCGCCCGAAGAGGTGGCGATCACCGAAATCAGGGCGGCGCCCATGGCATAATGCAGATCGATTCCCAGCAAAAGCACCATCGCCGGCGTGATCACCACTCCCCCGCCCAATCCCGTAAGGGCGCCCAGAAATCCGGCAGCCATCGAAATCAGGCCCACCAGTGCGGTCAATTCGAGTACGTTCAAGCGTTCCGCTCCCACTGCTTAAATGAGGGTGCAACAAGCACGTTTAGAACCAGCGGCTTCTGCGCTAATCCTGTGCGCTCGTCTGAGCCGTTGCGGGAACGGCTGCGGGAACCGATGTCACTGGCGCCGATGTCACGGGTGCTGTCCGTACGCGGGCTTCCGGAGCCACCGGCTTGCGTACATCGTAAAACTGCACTCGGCAATAGCGGCAATGATATAAGTCCGCGCCCCAAAGCTTCTGCATGACATTGAAAAGCCCTTTGAACATGGGATCGATCTTGTCCCGCGAAGCCAGGCGCGTCAACCGGTAAGTGCCGCAGCGCGGACAGCGCGGATAATCGCCGAGATAAAGCGCATACCAGCGTGGTTCGGGCTTTCGCGTGTGGCATTGCCGGCACTCGAACATGCCCATATACAAAAACTTTTCGCCAAACGTTCGATGGACGCGGCGCAGTCTTCCGTGGCAAGTCGGACAGTGGAGCACTTCGTCATCTTTTATACACCAATTGCGTAAATAACTCAACCCGCGTGACAATAGAATTGAGTCGTTATTCCCCAAACAATTCCATGCTGCAAGAAATCTCGGTGCACGGTGCGCGCCAACACAATCTCAAGAACATCAACGTGGAGATTCCACGCAACACCCTGACCGTGATCACTGGTCTGAGTGGATCGGGCAAGTCCTCGTTAGCTTTCGATACTATCTACGCCGAAGGCCAGCGCCGCTACGTCGAGACACTTTCCACCTATGCCCGCCAGTTCCTCGATCAGATGGAACGGCCCGATGTGGATTCCATCGACGGGCTCAGCCCCGCCATTTCTATCGAACAGAAAACCACCAACCGCAGCCCCCGTTCCACCGTCGGAACCATCACCGAAATCTACGATTACCTGCGCCTGTTGTATTCCTCCATCGGCACTCCGTTTTGCCCCTTGTGCGGCAGCGAAATCTCGCGCCAGACCACCGAACAAATCTTGCAGCATGTGCTCGCCCTGCGCCCTGACGAACGCATTATGGTCCTCGCGCCAGTAGTCCGCGGCCGCAAAGGCGAATACAAAAAGGATCTCGAGAAACTGGCCCGCCAGGGCTTCGTGCGCGCCCGCATCGATGGCGTCCTCCGTTCGCTGGAAGACGACATCCCGCTCGATCGCCGCCGCAATCACACCATCGAAGTGGTCGTCGATCGCCTGCTGGTGAAGCCCGGCATCGAGAAGCGCCTGGAAGCCTCCATCGAAACCGCCACCAAGTTGGCCGGCGGCTTGGTCCTGATCGCCGTAGTGAACGGCGAAGAGCGCCTGTATTCCCAGAAACTGGCCTGCACCGAATGCGGCACCAGCGTGCCCCAATTGGAGCCGCGTTCTTTCTCGTTCAACAGTCCCTATGGCGCGTGCGAGGAGTGTACCGGCTTAGGCAGCAAATGGGCATTCGATCCGGGCAAAGCCATCGTGGATTTCTCCCGTCCGCTGCTCGAAGGCGGCCTCGGACCGGGCGCGGGCTCCGCTTATATGCGGCAGCGCCTCGCCGAAGCGGCCAAGGACCTGCGCATCAACTTAGCCACCCCCTTCGATCAGTTTCCGAAGAAGACCCAGACCACGTTGATCGAAGGCGCCAACGGCTTCCCCGGTATTCTCAAAATCCTGCAATCGACTTTTGACGAATCCTCCGAGGGCTACCGTGAGTGGCTCACCGAATATATGTCGCCGCGCGAGTGTCCGTCCTGCCATGGCAAGCGCCTGCGTCCCTCCAGCCTGGCCGTCCGCGTGAAGAATTTCTCCATCGCCGAGTTCACCGAAATGCCCATTGCGCGCGCCTTGGTGACCGTGCGCAACTGGGAGTTCGGCGATCGCGACATGCAGATCGCCGGACGCATTCTCGATGAGATCCGCCGCCGCCTCGAGTTCCTTTCCGCCGTTGGTCTCGACTACCTCAGCCTCGAACGCTCCGCCGCTACGCTTTCCGGCGGCGAGGCCCAGCGCATCCGCCTCGCTACTCAAATCGGCTCCAAACTCCGCGGCGTGCTCTACGTGCTCGACGAGCCTTCCATCGGCCTGCACCCGCGCGATAACGGCCGCCTGCTCGATACGCTCACGCACTTGCGCGATATGGGCAACACCGTGCTGGTCGTCGAACACGATGCCGAGACCATCCGCCGCGCCGATTATGTCATCGATCTGGGACCCGGCGCCGGCCGCCTCGGTGGTGACCTGGTGGCCGCGGGCACGCCTTCGGGTATCGAGGCCAATCCCGCCTCGCTCACCGGCCGCTATCTTTCCGGCTCTCTCGAAATCCCCGTCCCGCCCGTGCGGCGCGCGGCGAACGGCAAGAAACTGGCCGTCATCGGCGCGGCTGAGCACAACCTGAAAAATATCGATGTCGAATTTCCGCTCGGATTGTTGACCGTGGTCACCGGAGTCTCCGGCAGCGGCAAATCCACCCTCGTCAATGAAATCCTCTACCGCGCCCTGGCGCAGCAAATCTACGGATCGCGCGCCTTGCCTGGAAAATTTACCGCCGTCAAAGGCATGAACCTTATCGATAAGGTGATCCGCATCGATCAATCGCCCATCGGCCGCACCCCCCGCTCCAACCCCGCAACTTACACCGGACTGTTCACCCCCATTCGCGATCTCTACGCCATGCTGCCCGAATCTCGCGAGCGCGGCTACAAGCCCGGCCGCTTCAGTTTCAATGTGAAGGGCGGCCGCTGCGAAGCCTGCCAGGGCGACGGTCTCCGGCGTATCGAGATGAATTTCCTGCCCGATGTCTACGTCACCTGCGACGTTTGCCGCGGCCGGAGGTACAATCACGAGACGCTGCAAGTGAAGTACAAAGGTCATTCCATCGCCGATCTGTTGGACTGTACTGTCGAAGAAGCGCTCGGTCTGATGGAAAACATCCCGCTCATCCGCCCCAAGCTGCAAACGTTGAATGACGTTGGCCTGGGTTACATCCACCTCGGCCAATCCTCCACCACCCTGTCGGGAGGCGAGGCCCAACGTATCAAACTGGCCAAGGAACTGAGCCGCCGCCAGACCGGCCGGACATTTTACGTGCTCGACGAACCCACCACCGGCCTGCACTTCGACGATGTACGTAAGCTCCTCGAAGTCCTCCAGCGGCTGGTCGATCTCGGCAACACCGTAGTCGTGATCGAGCATAATCTCGACGTGATCAAGACCGCTGACTGGATCATCGACCTCGGTCCGGACGGCGGCGAATACGGCGGCCGGCTGGTAGCCGCGGGAACCCCCGAACAAGTGGCCCGTGTGAAGAAAAGCTATACCGCCGAGGCCCTCCGGCAGGTGATATGAAAGATCCGGAACACGGTGACGCCGCCGCGCACAGCAGGTACGCCACGGGTCCCATGGATTTGGCGGGCCTGAAAACCGTCCCTTTGCAGGCCCGCGGGGGCAAAGTCCGTGTCGCGGATTTTGCGTCCACCTACCGCAAGGGTGCGGGCATGTCCGCCTGGCTCGATTCTCTCCCGCGCATTCTCGCGGGCGATTCCTTTCGAGCCGTGGTCGCCGCCATCGCCGCCGCGCGTGCCCGCCACAGAGCCATCGTCTGGGCGTTGGGCGGTCACGTCGTCAAGTGTGGCCTCGCCCCCGTCCTGGCCGATCTCATGCGTCGCGGCTACGCCACCGCCTTTGCCATGAACGGCGCGGCCGCCATCCACGATTTCGAAATAGCCCTTGCCGGCCACACCAGCGAAGATGTGGAAGCCGTCCTGCCCGATGGCCGCTTCGGCGCCGCTGAAGAGACCGGGCGCGAGATGAACGAAGCTATCGCCGCCGGCGATCGCGAGCACCTCGGCCTGGGAGAATCGCTCGGCCGCCGCCTAAATGACATCGCCAAGCCCGAATTCGCGCCGGCCAGCCTGCTCCTCGAAGCCTGGCGCGCCTCCACGCCTGTCACTGTGCACGTGGCCATCGGCACCGACACGCCGCACATGCATCCGTCTGTGAACCCCGCCGCTCTCGGCAGCGCCACCCATCGCGATTTCCGCCTGCTCTGCTCTCTGGTCGCCCAACTCCACGACGGTGGCGTCTATCTCAATGTCGGATCGGCCGTCGTCCTGCCCGAGGTTTTCCTGAAAGCTGTCTCCGCCGTGCGCAACCTCGGCCACCCCTTGGCCGCCTTCACCACCGTGAATCTCGATTTTCTCCAGCACTACCGCCCGCGCCTGAATGTAGTCGAGCGCCCGCACGCCCAATCCGGCGGCGCCGGTTATGCGCTTACCGGCCACCACGAACTGCTGCTGCCGCTGCTGGCCGCCTGCCTCATCGAAAAGGAGCCATGAGCCCGGAACCTCAGCCCCCCGATATCGTCGCGCCCCCCGAGCCTCCCCTGCCGGAGACCCCGCCGCCCCCGTCGCCCCCGCCTGACACTTACCCGTTCTGGGGCTATCTCGATTTAGCCGCCTTCCTGCTGATCGCTTTCTTTGGCTTGATCCTTGAGTCTCTGTTGATGCGCGTGCTGTTTTCGCCCGCGCAGCTCAAAAAGATCTACGTCATCCTGCCCGCTCAGTTGCTTCTTTACGCGCTCCTGCTGGGCGCCATAGCCCTGATCTTCGGCCGCTATTACGGCCGCCCCTTCTGGCGATCGCTCGCCTGGCTGCCCGCGCCCTTGCCCACGCCGTTCATAGCGGCCTGCGGCATCATGCTGGCCTTCGCCGTCATGATCGCCAGCCTCTTGCTGCGCACCCCCGACATCGACAGCCCCATGAAAGAGCTGCTCTCCGATCCTTCCTCCGTGCTGCTGATGGCCGTCCTCGCCGTGACCATCGGACCCGTGTGCGAAGAGATCCTTTTCCGCGGATTCCTGCAGCCCGTCTTGGTGCGTTCGCTCGGTCCCGCCGGCGGCATTCTGTTAGCCGCGGTTGCCTTCGGTCTGCTGCATTTGCCCGAGTACGGCAACTCCTGGCGTCATGCGCTCCTGATCACCCTGGCCGGAGCCTCCTTCGGTTGGATGCGGCACCGCACCGGATCCACCAGGGCCGCCGCGGTCATGCACGCGTCGTACAATGGCGTCTTCTTCCTCTTGCTGGCCGCGCAGCAAGTGGCGCTGCACGGGAGAGCTATCTATGGAAAATAATCGCATCGCCCTCGTAACTGGCGCCGGCAGTGGCATCGGTCGGGCCGTGAGCCTCGCCTTGCACGGCGCGGGCTACGCGGTGGTCCTCGCCGGACGCCGCGCAGCGGAACTCGATGCTACCGCCGCCCTCGCGCCACCCGCCGGCGCCCGCATGCTCGCCGTCCCCACCGACGTATCCCAACCCGACGCCGTGAAAGCCCTGTTCGCCCGCACTCACGAAGTCTTTGGCCGGCTGGACGTGCTCTTCAACAACGCGGGCATGGGCGCGCCTGCCATTCCCATGGAGGATCTGACCTACCACCAGTGGACCTCGGTCGTAGGCGTCAACCTGACCGGCGCTTTCCTTTGCGCCCAGGAAGCTATCCGGCTGATGAAAGCCCAGCAGCCGCGTGGTGGCCGCATCATCAACAACGGATCCATCTCCGCCCACGCGCCGCGCCCCAACTCCGCGCCCTACACCGCCACCAAGCACGCCATCACCGGCCTGACTAAATGCATCGCACTCGATGGGCGCCCGTATGACATTGCCTGCGGCCAGATCGACATCGGCAATGCCGCCACCGAAATGACCGCCCGCATGGCCGCCGGCGTTCCCCAGGCCGACGGTACCCGCCGTCCCGAACCTGTCATGGATGTTCGCCATGTAGCCGACGCCGTCCTTTACATGGCCAACCTACCCCTTGACGCCAACGTTCTTTTCATGACCGTCATGGCTACCAAGATGCCACTCGTGGGGCGCGGTTGAGCAGTTACCGCGACCGCTTCCACATCCCTAAGGCGCCCGGCGGCAGCGAGTCCGTCTACCTCTGCGGCCACTCGCTCGGCTTACAGCCCAAACCAGCGCGCGATTACATCGCGCAGGAGATGGAAAGCTGGGAAACACTGGGCGTAGAAGGTCACTTCCAGGGGCCCCATCCCTGGACTCGTTACAACGAACTGCTGGTCGCCCAAACCGCCCGCTTAGTCGGCGCCCGACCCGTGGAGGTGGTGAACATGAACTCCCTCACGGTAAACCTTCACCTGATGATGGTCTCGTTCTACCGGCCCTCTCCGCGCCGCCATCGCATCGTGATCGAAGAGAATGCCTTCCCCTCCGATCAACATGCCGTCGTTTCCCAAATCCGATTCCATGGGTTCGATCCGGCCCGATCGCTGGTCACCGTTGCCGGCGAGGATGAGTTGGAAGACTTGCTCCACCGCGAAGGCGAGTCCGTCGCCCTGATCCTATTAGCGGGCGTCAATTATGCAACCGGCCGCGCCTTCGACCTGCCCCGCATCGCCCGCGCCGGCCATGCCCACGGCTGCATGGTGGGTTTCGACCTTGCCCACTCCGCCGGAAATCTGGTCCTCAGCCTACACGATTGGGATGCCGACTTTGCCGTCTGGTGTACCTACAAATATCTGAACGGCGGTCCCGGCTGCGTCGCCGGATGCTTCGTTCACGAACGCTATGCTCGGAACCTGGACCTGCCCCGATTCGCCGGTTGGTGGGGCCATGATCTCGCCACCCGCTTCCGCATGGCCCCCGATTTTCATCCCGCTCCCGGCGCCGAAGGATGGCAGGTGAGCAACCCGCCTATCTTAGCGCTTGCCGCCCTGCGCGCTTCTATGGATCTGTTCGATGCGGCCGGTATGGAAGCCCTGCGCGCCCGTAGCATCGACCTGACCGGTCAACTCGAATCCCTGCTCGATGCGCACGCGAGCCCCGCCTTCACCATCGTCACGCCGCGCGATCCCCAGCGCCGCGGAGCCCAGCTCTCCATCCGCCTGCGCGCGCCCGTCCGCACGGTCTTCGAACGCCTGGCGGCGGCCGGGGTAATCTGCGATTGGCGCGAGCCCGACATCCTGCGCGTAGCGCCCGCGCCCATGTACAACACCGTCGAGGACCTTCACCGCTTCGTGGCGGCGTTCCTCAATTCCGGCGCGATCTCGTAAGCCTTCTCCAACTCCGCCCGCGATTCCGCCGCTTTGCCTTGCTGGTTGAGCGCCAGCGCCAGGTTGTAATGCGCCTCCGCATACCGCGGCTTCAGCAGGGCAGCCTGCCGAAACTCAGCCTCCGCTCCCGCCGCATCGCCCGCCTGCAATAGCACCAGTCCCAGGTTGTTATGCGCTTCCGCGAATTCCGGCCGCCGCCGCAGCACCTCCCGGTACAAGTTCGCCGCCCCGGCCGTATCGTTCTTCTGGCTCAGCACCAGCGCCAGTTCGATGCGCGCGTCCGTGTACTCCGCGTCGAGCGCCACCGCCTCGCGCAACTCGCCTATGGCATCCTCGGCGTGACCCGATTGCGCCAGTCCCAAAGCCAGGTTGTAGTGCGCTTCCGCTAGGTCCGGATCGCACATCACCGCTTGCCGGAACTCGTCGAGCGCCCGCTCGTGATCGTCCCGCGCCCAGTAAATCTGCCCCAAGCTCGTGTGCGCCTGCGCATAATCCGGCTTCAGTTCGAGGGCCCGCCGGTAAGCCGCCAGCGCGCGCTCCGTCTCTCCCTGCCGGTTCAACGTGACGCCCAGATAGTAATACCCAACCGGCAGCCCTGGGCTCTCGTCCACCGATTTCTGAAATCGATCTGCCGCCTCCGTGAGCCTCTGTTGCTTCAGCGCTTCCACGCCTTCCAGGATCAGTTGCTTCGATTCTGCCAGGTGTGTGCGGAACTCGTGCAACCCCTTGACCTCGTTGAGTTCCTTCTGTGCCTCGCCCGTCTGCCCCTGCGCGCGCAACGCAATTCCCAGGTTATAGCGCGCTTTTTCAAAATCCGGCCTGATCTCGATCGCCTTCCGGAAGGCCGTGATCGCCCCCGTCAGGTCCCCTGATCCCTTCAACTCCAGCCCCAGGTCGTAGCGCGCGTCCGCATCCTTGGGGTCCGCATCCACCGCCTGCCGGAACGCAGCTAGCGCTCCCGCGCGGTCGTCCTGCCGCCGCAGCGCCACGCCCAGCCGGTCGTAAGCGCGTGCAAAGTGGGGATTCATCCGCGCGGACCGCCGAAATTCCGCGGCAGCCTCAGGTAGCTTGCCGAGTTGGCCTTCGGCCAGTCCCAGTTCGTAATGCAGATCGGCCGAGGGCTTCGCTGCGATCGCCCGCCGTAACTCGCCGGCCGCGTCTGCCGGATCGTTCTGCTCCAGCAGGATCCGCGCCAGCAGGCCATGCGCCTCCGCGTATGCCGGATCGCTGGCCAGGGCAGCTCGCACTTCCCGCGCTGCCCCTGTCGCGTCCCCCTTCGTCTTAAGCGCCACCGCCTGGTTGTAGTGCGCCACGGCGGCAGGTATGGCTAGAAGCAGCGCGAGATAAGTCCCGCCAGGCATCACCAGATAAACTTGGCGCTCACCTGCCCGATCCGCGGATCGCGCGCGCTGGTCACTTCGCCGAATTGTGAGCTGCTGAAGTTCCCCACCGGGTTGTTGAAGTTCGCGTGATTGAAAATGTTGAAGAACTCACCGCGAATCAGCACCGACATCCTCTCCGTAATCGGGATGGACTTCATCAGAGCGAAATCCGTGTTGACGATTCCCGGTCCGGAGAAAAACCGCCGGCTGGAATCGCCGAAAGTGCCCAGTGGTCCCGACGCGAACGAACTGGTTAGGAAGTAGGCGTTCGGGTTGCCTGTGTTCGGATCGGCGTTCCGCGGGTTCTGCGTGACCACCGGCGCGATCACATTAGGCAGGTCCGTCGCCCCACTGCCCACCAGCGAATAATCGCCCGATCCCTGGCTCATCGTGACCGGCAGGCCCGTGGAGAATCGCGTGATGCCCGATAAGTTCCACCCGCGCGTAAGCCGCTTGGGAAGAGCGCCAAATGCGCGATCGAGCGGAATCGCCCAAGTGTAGCTCGCCACGAAATTATGCCGCATGTCGAATGACGATAGTGAGCGGCTCAGCGCGTAATTCGAAAAGTTAACCCACTCGCCGAATCCCGATGAGTCGTCAATGGCTTTCGAGTAAGTGTAGGCTACCAGGAAAGTCACATCCGCGGCTTTACGTTCCACCGTCGCCTCGAACGCGCTGTAATTCGAGTTGGCTATGTTAGCCGTGAATGTGTTCCCAGAGCCGAATGCCGGTCCCAGCGCCGTGCGTGTACCATGCACAAGCTGGCCGTTGGGAAGCTGGTAAGTGTCCTGCTCGCCATACGGGCCGCAAGCCGGTGTCGATGGCGTGGCCGTTATGCCGGTGCTCAAATCCGTAGCCCCCTGCGCATTAAGCTGCATGCACAGCGCCGCGTTGCCGGGGTTGGCGTCGTACTGTGAAATCAGCCTGTGCCCCTGCGTTCCCACGTAAGCCAGCGTCATCACCGTCGAATTGGAAAGCTCACGCTGGATCGAAAAATTGTAGTGCTCCGCATACGGTAGCCGGTTGTGAATGTCGTATCCGGGCGAATACGAAATCGGTAGGTAGATCGAGTAATCCAGCGTCTTGTTCGCGGGACTCCCCGGCGTGGGGAACGTGAACGGGAACCGCTGCGTTTGCGAACTGCCGTCGGCGCGCGTTTCGAAAGGCTGATCGAACATGGTCGGCTGCGGGCTCACCCAGTACAAGCCGAACGGCGCGTCGCCCACTTCGTAGAACAAATTCAAATCTTCAATCGAAGTGTAGTAGATCCCATAAGCCGCCCGGATGCTGGTCTTTCCCGGACCGCCGAAGATCTTCTTCATCACCCCATCCGTGAAGCCCGGCGAGTAAGCCATCCCCAGCCGCGGACCGAGGTTGTTATACCGCGTCGGCGCAAGCGTGCTGGGAATGCCCGGATCGCCCGGCACCACCCAGCCCGTCGGAGCGGTGGGAAATTGCGTGGATTGCACCCCCGGGTCGATCGTCTCGATCTTGCCCTGTGTGTCGTACCAGGGCATGCTCACTTCCCAGCGCAGCCCCAGGTTGAACGTCAGGTTCGGTTTTACCTTCCACGTGTCTTGTATATAAGCTCCGCCATAGCGCGTGCGCGAATCCAGGAACTGCTGGCTGCACTGGTTGTAGCTGTTCGGCGCGCCGATCAGGTAATCCGCGAAATCCACGCCCGTTTCGCTTCCGTTGAAACTGAAATCGCCGTTCGGCGCGCAGACGTTCCGCTCGTTGATCTGCAGATAGCGGAACTCCCCGCCGAATTTCAGGCTGTGCAGCCCCCACACCTTGGAAAAGCTGTCGGACACCTGCCAGGTGTTATTGGGCTGACCGGTGGTCAGCGTATTGACTCCGATCGAGAAGCTGTTGAAGTAGATCGGCGGCACGGTCTGCGGAAAATTCGCGGGCCCTGAGGGAATGATTCCTAGCGTTCCAGGTCCCGTGACAAATCCCAGGTCCGCTAATTTCGCGAAGCTACCTTCCGGCTTGTTGGTGGTGGTCGCCGTCCGGAAAAAACTCAACCGGAACTCGTTCACTGCCGTGGGCCCGAGCGTCTTCGTGTTGCTCATGACGCCCTCCTGCGCCCGCGTCGGCGTTACCCCCGGGAATCCCGGCACGCTGGCCGCGGCCAGTGCGTTGAATACCGTGGAATCGTCGAAATGATAATAGAAAGACCAGTTGCCGGTCTTCTGATTGTTGAAGTCCACACGCTCGCCGATCTTATCGTCCCTCACCGTATTGCGCTGGCTGGAATCCGCGTAATACCCGTTCACCGGATCCAGGTTCGGCAGCGGGATGTAAGGCATGATCCCCACCGCCGGCTTGGCGAACGCCGACTGCGGAATTACGCCGTTGGGAAACACGCAGTCCGATTGCAGTGTGCATCCCGAAAAGCTGTACGGTTCGCCGTTCGTCACGCCATATCCCAGCCGTTGCGTCAGCGCTTGCGCCCAGTAGTTGCCTTGCACCGTGCCGGTCAAAGTGGATGGATCGAACTGCCCCGCGCGTTCCGCCACGGTGGGCAACTGTACGATTCCCGTGCTCGCGCCCTGCACCTGCCGCGTCCCTTGGTAATCCGTGAACCAGAACAGCTTGTTCTTCAGAAAAGGACCGCCCGCTGTATACCCGAACTGATTGCGCCGCAATTCCGCCTTCGTCGGATCGAAGAAGTTGCGCGCGTCCATGGTGTCGTTCCGCAAAAATTCGAATGCATCGCCGTGGAAACCGTTGCTGCCCGATTTGGTGATGGCGTTCATCACCGCGCCGCTGAACTTCCCATATTCGGCGTCGAAGCTGTTGGTGATCAGTCGGAATTCCTCCACCGAATCCAGGTTCGGAATCAGCCCCGCCCCCAGGTTCCGGCCCTCGCTCACATCGCCGCCGTTCACCAGAAATGCGTTGGCCGTTTCCCGTTGCCCGTTCACCGACACGTTCCCGGGATTGGCAAACAATCCCGATACCTGCCGGTCGCCAGGAACTACGCCCGATGTCACCGGCACCACGCCCGCTTGTAGTCCCAGCAGATCCAGGTAGCTGCGTCCGTTCAGGGGTAGCGATAGCATCTTCTTCGATTCGATTACGTCGCCAAGTTGCGTGCTTTCGGTCTCCACCTGCACCGCGCTGGCTTCGACCGTGACCTGGTGCTGCACGCTGCCCACATCCATGGTGATGTCGATGCGTAGCGCATCGTTCACCTTCACATCGATATCGGTAGCCGCGAACAGCTGGAACCCGGCAGCCTCGGCCGCTACTTTGTACGTGCCCGCCGGCAGCGCCAGAATACGATAAGTCCCATCCGGTCCCGAATTAGTCGTCTTGCTCAGGTTGGTCTGTACATTGGTGGCGACAATCCGCGCCCCCACAATAACGGCGTTAGTGCGGTCGCGGACCACACCGAGAATAGATCCGGTTACGTCAGCCTGGACGATGTTCGGAAGTAGAAGCGCAGCGACAGACAGCGCGCCTGTTATTCGCATGTGAACCCCACTCCTTTTTGCCAAATGGGGACAGTATATCAACAAGAGAACCGGAGTGGCGCAGACTCTCAGTCTGCAGCCGGCCTCTCAGGCCGCTCGAACCCGGTTCCGATAAGCCTGAGCTAACTCCAAAACTCGCCGGTACTCCCCCGCATCAATATCCCGCTCGCAGCAAGCAATCATCAGCGTGTCGTCGTCCTTGAAATTCCCGTCCCACTCCATCACCTGCGCATCGCTCCAGTCAGGCGAATACTGCTGCATCTTATCGTCCGGCATGCGGTCGAAATATGCCCGCAAATTGATGCTGGTCTCGTCCGGCCGCTCATCTATCCACGGCTCCTGTTCAAAATTCCAAATGGGTTGTTCCATACTATTCTTTCTTGGCCTGATCTCCCACTAACTCGATCCGTACGTGATCCGGTCCCTCGATGAATCCGGCATCCTCCGTCTTCACGCCATCCTTGCGCAGCCGCTCCAGCGTCTCCGGCACGCTGTCCACGCTGAACGCCATGTGATCCACGACCCGCCCTTTGGTCGACGCAAAATCTTTCCGGTCTTTCCAAAGTTCCGGCATGGCATCCCGCGCGTATTCCACCGGAAAAATGATGATGTTCACGTTGTCCATCATGAGGGAAGCGGAAGGGTCCACGTGTACGCCGCGGTAGACCCGCCCCGTCCGGGTCCCGATGTAGCCGGTCACGCCGAAGTACTTCTTATACCACTGGCCCGCCGCCGCCGGATCCGCGCTCAACAGATGAATATGTCCGAAATGATGATGCCCCGCCGTGTTCAACTCGATCAGCGCATGGTCCGGCCCGTCCACATAAGCGAAAAAGAAGCTGCCCACCGGCTTGCCAACCAGGTCGCTGATGTCCGTGATCGGCGTCTGGAACTTAGTGCCGGAGTCGAGCTGTTTCCGGTAAGTCGCGGGCATATCTTCCGCGCCCCACCCGAAGTGCCAGATCGCCGACACAATCTCCGAGGGCGGTGCTTCTTTCACCTTGTTGAACAGGATCCACGATTTCTGCGCCCAAACCGCATCTTCCCGTCCGCCAAACTTGCCCTTCTCGCAATCGAACTTGTGCGTATAAAAATCGATCGCCGCCGCCGGATCGGTCGCGTTCAAATGAATATGGTGGAAATGGGCCTTGGGCGCCTCTTGGGCCGTCGCCGCAATCGCCAGTGCCAGCACGATCAGTATTCGCATAAATCGCTGTGCACCGTGTACTGCTTCACCACCTTCTTGGGACCGTCCGCATTGTGGCAATCCAGGCAGATCGGACCGCTCAATACCAGCCGGTGTTTTGCCGAGCTGCGATCGTGAATCCGGTGGCAGTTGATGCACGTCACGTCGCCGCCGCCTTCGACCACCTCGCGCGCATTCCGCACGACGTGCCGGTCGCCCGGATTGAGCTTCGCATTGTCCGCCTGCGCGAAATCTACCTTGAAATCCGCAAACAGATCGTCGCCCGCCACGAAATTATTCGGATACGGTAGCGCGTTCGACTTGGCCTTCCCATTTCTCAAATGGCATTGCGCGCAGATCGCCACAATCTGCTTGGGATCTTTCGAATGTTTCTTCGAAAACCAGATCAGCGACGTATCGTTCGGATGATTTTCCGGCGCGATCCCATGGCACGTGTAGCAGTCCAGCGATGAGGCCGAAAAAGCATGCGTTTGCGGATCTGCCGCGGTCGTGTGGCAGCCCGCGCAGCGCAGTGCGAAAGCCTCTTTGTCCCATCCCTTGCCGTCGCGCGACAGCAGGTCGTATTTGCCGTACCCGTCCGGCCTCAGGCCGCGCCCCGGCGCGTGTGCGCCCAGCACGAACGCCGCCTCCGCCGGAACCGCATCGGCGTCTTCGCGCGGGTGCACGGTGCGCGCATGCGGATTCTGCTCCCAAGTGTCCGCCACCTTCACCCGGTGGCAGAACAGGCATTCATCGCCCGTGACGTACTTCGGTACCGGCTGGTTGACGTGGCTCTGCGCGAATAACCCCGGACTCAACGCGAAAGCGGCCCAAACCGGCGCCGCCCTTAATCGTCCGCGCGCACCCACCCGAAGGCCTCATTCGACCGCTGGCCGCCGTGACCCGCATACGCCGTCTTCAATCGCGTCAGCGCGTCGGCCGGCAGCGGATTCCGCTTCACATCCAGATCGAGCTTATAAATCTTCGCCGCGTTCAACCCGAAGATCTTGGCCTTGTCTTCCTTCGACAGCTTCTTGTATCCGAACTTCTCGCACATCTCATCGCTGATCTGGAAACGCTTGAATGCGTCGATCACCCACTGCGGCGACCCCCACCACAAACAGTCCGTCCCCCAGATCACGTGATCTACCCCGTAATACTTGATGTTCTTGCCCATCCCGTGCATCGCCATGATGGGATTCGAAATCGCCAGCGGCCCGAAGAAGCTGCCGATCTCCGGATACACATTGTCGATCTTCGGATTGCGCCGCTTGATGTCCATCAGCACGTTGTGCCACGCAAAGTCCCCGGTCACGGGATCGTATTTATTGGCTTCCTCCCAATTCGGCTCGTTGGGTCCGTGCTGTATGGCCGAATGGTAGATCACCCACGTGATATCCGGATTCCGCAGCGCCGCCTGCTCGATGTCCTTCGGATTCGCCAGGTGTCCCAGAATGCGCGACTGGTAAGAATAGCCCTTGTGCACGCTGAAAGTCTTCATTCCGCGCTTGCGCGATTCCTCGATGAACCACTGCGCGTTATCGTCGTCGCACTGGAACCCTCCGCCCGACCGGCCCGGATCGGTGTGGCAATACCATTTCCACGAGACCACTTTGTAAAGGTTCAGCTCCCGCTCCATTTGCTCGATGGTGGCCGCTTTATCCGGCTTGTTGGCGGCCTTGTCCCAATAGTGATTGGGTGCCAGGTTCCCCTGGCTCACCGCGCGCTTCGATTGCGACAGGCTGTTGATCTCATCGCGCGCCTGCGCCATCAGCCAGCTCGGCAGAATGTTCAGGCCCGGCGTGCGCGCCTGTCCTTCCAAAACCTTGCCGTCTTTGTCGCGCTGCAACTCCTTCCCCGGCACCCCGGAGATCACGATCATGTCGGTCTCGCTGTCGAAAAACATCTCCTTGATGAAATTGTGGAAGCTGTACGCCTCCTTGTCTTCCTTCAGCTTGAAACCCATGTTCTGGAAGAATTCCATCTTCCCTATGTCGCCCCGCAGCCCGATCGGAATGCCGTTCGTGAAGTGCGACTGCACGTCCAGCACGAAGTATTCGCCCTTGGGCAGCTTCTCTTCGTAAGCGCCTTGGTCGCTGGCCTCTTCTTCGTCCACGTCCCAGACTTTGCCCCAGACCTTGTTCGACGCCAGAAAGCACGCGGCCAGTCCCATCGGCGTGGTCATGAATTTGCGCCGGTCCATGCCCAGCTTCTTCGATTTCTCCTCCGCGATCTGCCCCGTCCAGTATTCGACTTCCTTCTGTTTCTGCGATTGCCGCCGCGGAATGTATTCCTCGTTGGAAACCAGTTGCGTCGGCATCGGCGACTCGACGCCCTTCAAACGGTCGCGTTGTCCTTTTCGAATCCACATGGATGATCCCCTCGTTCAGGTAAGCTGCCCGACCTCGGATTATACGCCTTGCCGCGGGGAGGCGGCAAACGAAACCGAGCCGCGCCCGTTCAAACCGAGCCGCGCCCGTCAGGAAGCGGTACATTATTACGCTTCCCCGTTGCAGATGCCACCCGATGCCTCCCGGTGGATTTGGATGGCTTCCTTGGCGCGGGCAGTCAGGTCCTACCCTTCAATGATCAGAGAGGAGGTTCGGATCACTTAATCAGCCTCCTTGATGCCAGTTTGCGCAAAACAGCACGATAGGTTCCGGGTCGGACGCCGTCGCCGAATTTCCCCGACACAACTGTAATCGACCCTCGGGGTTTTGCAAGACCCCATGGCCGCCAGAGGTCTGCATGTGGCGCCAGCCTGCGGTTTCCAGCGTCTTGATCGGATCGCGAACCTTGACGCCCCCGAATTCATAGTACGCTTTTCGTGACTTGGCAGTCTAACCTCGTTCTGGCAGGTGAAGTACCAGCCGGCCAGATCGTGCTCAGGCCGAAAGGCCCCTCTTGGCCAGTTAACTGCCACACCGTGCCGTTTCATTGAGCGTGCTACGACCCTCGAAGGTATGTTATGCCAGCCACTAGAAATTGGGTGAATTGCGATATCGGCGAGTGCCGAGCGTTAACCATCGAGTACCCGGCCGTGCGGTGCTCCTGGCTGCGGTTCTCGCCTCGCCTGGCGACAACCAGCGGTCCATAGGGCACAGAACTTAGGCATAATGGAGGAGCATCCATGAGCCAGACTCTCCAGTTGGGTTGCGCACAGGTCGAAGAGGCCAAACTGGCGGACCTCTGTCGGCGATATGGCGTGAGAGAACTCTCGCTGTTCGGATCGGCCGCGCGGAACGAGATGCGACCGGAAAGTGACCTCGACCTCCTTGTGGAATTCCTGCCGGACGCGCAAGTTGATCTGGTCGACTACGCAGGATTGATGTTGGACTTGTCGCGGCTTCTGGGTCGGAAGGTGGATCTGGTTTCGAAGAACGGACTGAAGCCTCTGATCAGAGCCGCTGTGCTTGAAGAAGCGCGGCGTATATATGCGGCATGAGAGTCTGTATCTCAACGACATCGTTGAGGCTGCCGACCACATTGCCAAATTTATAGCCGGAGCCGACTTCCAGGCTTTTCGGAGTCCGAGATGCTGCGCAGCGCGGTCGTCCAGAACTTAGGCGTTATCGGTGAAGCCGCTGCACGTGTCTCGGCGGAACTGACAAGCCGCCATCCCGAGGTTCCTTGGCCCCAGATCGTGGCCTTCCGCAACATCCTCATCCATTCGTACTTCGGCATTGACTGGGATGTGGTGTGGCGTGCTGCCACGAATCGGTGCCCGGTTTTACGAGGGCAGACCGCTGATATCCTCGCGGCTGACTTCGGTGTGCAGGAGGGCTCAAGCGCGGTATGAAGAGGCGTCTCCCCACCGCAATTATGATTTACTGCCCCGCCGCGCGCCCCGCTACCTGAATCCCATCCCCCAACTTCGCCACCCCGGGAATACTCACCGGCGTATGTCCGCGAATCGCCGACTCCCCGAATAACGCCTGCACCACGGCCGCTTCCGATGGCGGCACCGTGCTGAACGTCAGCAAAAAGGCGCCCGCCTTCGGAAAGCTCCGCACCAGGTACGGATTGCCCAGCGCAATCAGCACCACCGGCTTGCCGCTTGCAAACAGCCCATCCAGCAAGCGCGGGAATTCGCCGCCCAGTACCGTGTCGCCGCGATACGCCGCCACCGAAGCGAACGCCGCCACCGCGTAGCTGTCGCATGTCCCCGCCTTCTGCATCGCCGCATCCAGCGCCGGACCCGGCATCGACGCATCCAGTGGCACCACCGTCGCGCTCTTGTCCCTCCGCCGCACCTCTTGCGCGAATTCCTGCCCTTCGGTCGAGTAACGGCTCTCCGCCAGCGTCAGGAAGCAGGTCTGCGCCGGCGCGCGCAGCGGCACCAGCCCGCCGTCGTTCTTCACCAGCGTCACCGCGCGGCTAGCGATCTCCTGCGCCCGCTCCTGGTCTTCCGGCATGGCGATCTGGTCGCTGATCGCCTCCAGGTCCACCGTGCTCCGCCGCCCCAGCCCCATCCGTTCCTTGGCCGCCAGCAATCGCGCCACACTGTCTTCGATCCGTGTGCGCGTCAATCGTCCGCTCTGGATCGCCGCCAGGATCGCCTTCACCGCCCCTTCCGGATCGGGCGGCATCACCAGCGCATCGGCTCCGGCGATCAATGCCAGCACCGCCGCCTCGCCGCCCGTATACCCCTGCGCGATGCCGCCCATCTCCATGGCGTCGGTTACCACGATGCCTTTGAACCCCATCTCGCCGCGCAGCAGGTTGGTCAGAATCGCGGGCGATAGCGTAGCCGGCACGTCCGCCGGAGCCAGCGCCGGCACCGCGATGTGCGCCGTCATCACCGCATCCACTCCCGCCTGGATCGCTGCCCGGAATGGCGCCAGTTCCACGTTCTCCAGGCGCTCCCGCGTGGCATTGATCACCGCCATGTTCAAATGCGTGTCCACCGCCGTGTCACCGTGCCCCGGGAAATGCTTCACCGTCGTCAGCACGTGAACGTGCGGGTCGGTGCGCGTCCCTTCGATGAAGGCCGTCACCATTGCGGAAACCTGCTTGGGGTCCTCACCATACGAGCGGATGTTAATGATAGGATTGTCGGGATTGTTATTCACATCCGCCACTGGGAAGAACAGCCACTGCACCCCAAGCGCCCGCGCCTCCCGCGCCGTTACCTCGCCCTCGAACTTCGCCTGCGCCGTGTCGCCCGCCGCGCCGAACGCCATCGCCTGCGGAAAAACCGTGGTCCCATCCACCCGCATCGAGGCGCCGCGCTCGAAATCCCCCGCCACAAGCAGCGGCACACGCGACATCTTCTGCATACGATTCAGAAATGCGCCCAGCGCGTGCGGCTGGGCCTTCTGCGTGAGCCGGCCGTTGTTCCAGTTCACCAGCACCATGCCGCCCACCCGCGTCTCCCGGATCAGCTTCATGAACTGCCGGTATTCCTTCGATCGCGCGTTGGGAGCGGCGCCATGAAATGGAATGAAGATCAGTTGCGCCACTTTCTCGCGCAGCGTCAGCGTTTTCATCCACCGGCGCACGTAACTCGACTGCCGTGCTGCCGGTTGCGGCGGCGATTTGTGCGCCGTAGCGGCGGCCAGAACGATCGCCGGCGCCAGCAGGCCCAGCAGGGTCAGGAAGCGGTAGAAACGCTGCACCACTCCAGTGTACCCGGGCTGTTCTTCGCCCGCCGCTCGATTTAATGAGGGTTTCTTTACACCGATTGCGCCTTATCTTCTGGACGGGAGGTCCCCAAAAATAAACATGACGAAACGCTTTCTAGCAGTTCTGGCCGGCGGCATGGCGATCGGCGCCCTGCAGCCGGCTTTGCCCCAGGTGCACATGGCCGGCACCACAATTGTGCCCGAATCGAGTATCGTGCAGCCGGGCGACCTGGGTAAACGCGCGCATACTTTTATTCGCGTGTTCGTGCCGGCCGGCGGCCCCATTACGCCGGATGCCACCCCCGGCGGATTTTTCGAAACGCCGGCTTCCTTGGCCTGCGTTTACAAGCTGGTTGCCGAAGGCCCCGCCTGCAATCCATCCACCCTCACCGCTGTCGCCCACGGTGGATCGAAAGCCATCGCCATCGTTGATGCCTATGACGATCCCACCGCTACCAGCGATCTGGCCGCCTATTCCACCGAGTTCGGTCTGCCCGTGGCCAACTTCCAGGTGGTCTACGCGGCCCCCGGCAGTTCCACCACCACCAACACTCCGCCCCCACAGGATTCCAGCGGCGGATGGGAATTCGAGGAATCGGTCGATATCGAAATGGCCCACGCCATGGCCCCCCATGCCAAAATCTATCTCGTCGAGGCCAACTCCAGCGGCTCCGGCGATTTGTTTCCTGCCGTGACGCTGGCCAGTAATCTGGTGGCTGCCGCCGGCGGCGGCGAAGTGAATATGAGCTGGGGCTTTGGCGATTTTACGGGCGATAACGGCTATGACGGCTATTTCACTACGCCGACAGTAGTCTACTTCTCCTCCGCCGGTGATTCCGCCGGCGTCAATTATCCCTGCGTTTCCGTTAACGTCGTTTGCGTCGGCGGCACTACCATCAGCCGCAACGCCACTACCGGAAATTTCGAGTATGAGAGCGCCTGGTATAACACCGGCGGTGGACCCACCCCAAATGAGCCCCGCCCCAGCTATCAGAATGGTATCTCCGGCATCGTCGGTACCCAGCGCGGCACGCCCGACCTGGCGTTCGTGGCCGATGGCCGTACGCCGGTCTGGTTCTACGACAGCACTCCCATCAATGGCCAGGCCGGAACTTGGTGGCTGGGCAGCGGCACCAGCGTGTCGTCACCGGGCATGGCCGGCATCGTCAATTGGGCCGGCAATTTCTACGCCTCCACGAATGCCGAACTGACCGAGGTTTATAGCCAGATCGGCGTCACCGCTGATTTCAAAGACATCGTTTCCGGCAACTGCGGCGATTACGCCGGACAGTTGTCTAAAACAGGCTGGGATTTCTGCACCGGTGTGGGAGCTAACGCCGGCAAAGCCGGTAAGTAGTTCGCGCCACTTCAACTGCTACTTCGCCGGCAGCATCAGGCCCTGGGGGCTCATCGCATCTCCCAGGGCCAGCCGTATCTCCGGGTTCTTGGGCAGCGGATCGGGCATCCGCACGTTGATCTGATAGAGTCCCGCGTACCCCGGCGCCACCCCCGCATAGAGGATCAGCGCGGGATCGATAGGCGCGCCGTCGATCAGGATGCTGAACTGATTCATGCGCGTCAGGGCCTGCGCGTCCGTCGGGAGCGCTCCGTCCGCCACCCCGGGGCTGGTTCCTCCCAAGCCCGTGGCCCACAGCATCACGATCTCCCCCGCGCTGGCCGGAACCTTGCTTTCCACCAGCGATCCGTCCAGGTGCGTCGCGATTACGGCCCCGGCCGCCGTCTGAAACATGGCCGGTGCCGCCAGTGCCAGGTTCACGGTAACGATCGGCCCGTGCACTCCCTGCCGTGCCACCCAGAACTGAAATGGACCCGGCAGCAGCACGTTGGGAACCAGGAAGTTGATTTGCGTCGGCGAAACGTAATACAGGTAGGCGGGCCAACCTTCGAAATAGACTTCGACATTGACCAGCGTCGTAGGCATCGTCCCATTCCCGATGTCTTGCGGCCCCACGGCGCCCGTCTCCCAAGCCAGGTTCGTCCCAAAGATAGTCCCGATGGTGTTAGGAGCTAAGCCCGAGGTAAAGCTAGCCCCGTTCACGATGCCGGCCGCGCTATAGTCAGGCGCGTTAGTCGACTGGCCGCACAAGCAAGCGGTCAGCGCAAAAGCCGCAATCAAACATTTCAAGATGCCAAATTAGTGCCCGGAAGCCCCATGTAATATCAAACCTTTTTGTCCGAGTGGGGCGGGCTCCCACAGGCGCTCACCTACCCCACAACGTGAACATACCCGCGAACACCGAGTTTATGACACCCAACAGACCTCGGAAGTTATACCCGACGCCGGCAAGCTTCACATATGGCGACGCGGCCAGGGACGGCAACGCGTTTCCAACAAAATCCCGCGCGCCGCAATCCGTCTGGCAGGCGTTGACTTTTCGGGGGTACGGACGATCACTGTGTGCCCGGCGTCATCTTCTTGGCGACGACGGGCGGTTAGTGTATGCTCCCACACCGGCCGTTTACTCAAGCCGAGGTTGGAAACTGCTCCTTCATCTACGTCTCCGACCACCCCTCGTCGCGCGCCGCCACCGCGGCCGCCGGATCGTCGATCGCCTCGGCTATTAGAACATTGACAAATTTATTTGTTAATACGGACGATTAATTAAATTGACGAAGCATGCGCCGCGCTCTCTTCACCCTGATCCTGCTCCTGCCGGCCTCCCCCCACTCGCAGACGCCCCGTCCCAGGAAGGTCAGCACTTTGGCCTCGCGGCTCGAATCGCATTCCAGTAGAGGGGAGACGCAGGGGCCTCCCAACCATCCGATTATCGCGGCCAATTATGGCGTCGAGGCACCCGACCATGCGCACAAGCGCGGCGCGCGACGATTCGTTTTCGGCTGCCTCTCCGCACGCGTGCTTGCAAATCCGCGGCATGCCGACAAACCGTCAAGGTGGATTCATGAACGCCAGGCCGTTACCCAGGATCCTCCACTGAGGAAGTGGCAGGGCAATCGACGATCGTCTGGGTCATGGACGAAAACCTACACAGGACAGGTCGCGGATGGGACGGAAATGTTTAGCGTTTCCCGTGCAAAAGGGAAGACCAGACTCCATAGCTGTGGCGGCAATCAGAGCATCGGCTAGTTGAATACCGTGGGCGAGAGCGTGCTGTTCGATGAGGGCGACGGCTGCGGCACCGATGGCTTCGGAAAGAGGCAGGACTCGAAATTGCAACTGGCGAAGCGACTGCCGGATTTGGCGGGCCTCCAGCTTTGATCGGGCGCCCTGAAGAAGCTCCATGAGGGAAACGATGGCCAGGGCGCGATCTGGTGCGGCGTCGATCGCGCGGGCTGCCCTTTCGTTGCCGCGCGACGCCCAAATTAGAACATCGGTATCGAAGATCATTTCGACTTTCGCAAACGCCGTTGCTTCTCGATGCCGGTTTCAGCGAGAGCCCGGCGCGGAAGGCGCAAGCGCCGAAGATAGGAAGCGGGATCGCTTATATCCTCGCGGTCTTTCCAGAGGCCAAACAGCGGCTGATCCTTGGTTTTAGGCGCGCCGCTGCCTGATGCCGGCGCGATGGGCGTCAGCTTGGCCCGCTCCTTTCCGCGATAGAGGACCGTGACCGTTTCCCCGCGGTCGATGGCGCGAAGCACGTGCTTCATGTTGTAACGAAGATCGACTATGGTTGCGTTCATCGAGTGTCTCTATACAAGTATACATTTAGGCAGCCCGTACGGCTGACGTCGCAGTTGGGCTACCTTTCGAATCGGCGGGTATAGGTGTATCCCCGGGGAATTCCACAGACCACGAACGGTCCTCTTTGGCGCCACTCAACGGGTCGGGGACTTTTCGTCCGGGTGGCGGCGAGATTGACGGATATCACGCCCGACTGAACTTCGTCGACCGAATCGGCCAAACACATGACCTGGAATACTACGAAGTTGTTGGTTTTTCACCTGCGCCAGGCGATATGGTCCAGGTTGATACCAAGGCTATCTTTGCAGCCCTCGATGGATTCGCCTGGCGCAGCGATCCACTCAAGGCATATCCGAAGTATGTGTTCGAGGACATGTTCAAAGCATTGAAGGAAGAGCGCGGCACGGTTGTGCGGACGCCAATGCGTGACCCGATAGCTCTTTCCTGCCATATTCAGTGTTCAGACAGTATCCACCAGGGTGCGTTTCAGATGCTTGCTGCATTCGGTCGGCCGCTGATCTTCAACAACACCTGCTCGTCAAATCATCAGATGGCCGAGACGTTTGTTCCTGCTGGTGCTCGCGCTTATATCGGGACACTTTGGGCGGTCGGGAACACGTGCGCGACGCAGGCGGCGCGCGTGTTTTACGCTGAGCTTCTCAACGATGGCAGTATGCTGCGGGCCTTTACTGCCATGAGCTGCGCCATCAAAGAAAAGCAGTTTCGAGATGTATACATCTTCTGGGGGCTACACTTTAGTACACTGACGAAGCCGGACCGCAAGAGCGACGAAAGGCTCTTTGCTGCCTTGCTTCACGCCTATGTGATGTGGCTAAGAAGGGCGAGAACGGCGATGGAAGCCGACGTTAAGCGGAACGGTGTCGAGTACGTCGAGTTCCTGCGGCACGAAATTTTCAGGTTGCTGACGCCTGAGCGACTGCATAAGCTGATGAGCCTGAGCGAACCGGGCCTGGATAAGGAGGCGGAGGCGCCACTGGCGGACGACGATATTGCCCGAGGACCGAATGAGCTGGTTCTCCGCTCTGAAGTGCGTGGCCGACGATCCGAAGCTTAGCCGTGGAGGAAGTTGCGGCTGCCCCCCAACTCGGAGATTTCAAAAAAGCTTAGGGGCTTCCGAAAACGGGCGTTTCGGGGATGTCTGGCCGGTCAGTCCCCACACGTCGGATGCTCAACTCCGATGCTCCTGGGCCTTCCACATGGCCGCAAAACGCCCATCCCTGACATATGTCGAAGGAGATTGCTCGTGGGCACGGTGTCGGGGCCGGCGACTTTCCGAACAGAAAGGGACGGTTTCCGGTACCGAACTTCGTTTAGTTTAGCGCTTATGGGGCACGCTCTCTCAAGCCTGCCGCGGCCTCTCCAGTCCGCCATCTTTCCCCCCAAAAAAGAAGAACCCCGCCATAAAGACGGGGTTCTCGCCAGAGTTCGTGCCCGAAATTACTTACCGGTGGCCGCCGCCATGCCCACCGCCGCCGCCACCATGGAAGCCTCCACCACCACCGCCACCGCCATGGAAGCCGCCGCCGCCGCCACCACCGCTGCTGCGAGCGCCCCCGCCGCCACCGCCGCTATGAACGCTGCCGCCGTTGCTATGAACGCTACCGCCGTAGCTATGAACGCTGCCCTGGTTGCCGCCATAAGACGGAGCCCGGTAGCTGGGCGCTGACCGCCCGTAGCTGTTGCCGCCATACGAAGGCCGGTAAGTATTCCCCGCATAAGGCGTAGACCGGTAGCTCGGGGCGCTGCGTCCCGCGTTATAGTTGCGTCCCGCGTTATAGCTATTCCCGAACGAAGACGACCCGCGGTAGGCATTGCTTCCATTCGTCTGCCCGGCGCGATAGCTCGATCCCGGTGCAACCCCTCGATTCGTCTGGCCGAAGCGATTCCATCCGCCTGCCTGGTTGTCGTGCGCCGCGAACGACCGCACACCCGCCTGCGCTCTACCGAGTGCCGACGCCCGCGCCGTCGAAGTCGCGCCGAAACGGTTATTCAGCGCCCGGTTCGGATACGACACGCCCAACCGGTGATTGGCGTCATGCGCCCAGAGCGCCCCGCCATCACGCCAGCCAGCGCCGCCGCGCCATCCGCCGTACCCACCGAATCCGCCATGCCACCCGAAACCGAAATGGTTGAAGAAGAACGGATTCACAAACAGCGAGCAGTGGAACCAGTTCAATCCCCAGCCCCATCCGCCCCAACCCAGGCCGCCGAAAAAGCCCCCGATATAGACGCCCGGGAAGAACCCGAAACCGAACCCCGCATAATCCCAAGCGGGATAGTAGCCATAGGCCGGAGGTCCCCAAACGTACGAAGGATCGTAATAAGGTACGTAGACCACTTCCGGATTGGTCGGCTGAATCTCAATCTCCGGCTGCCCGCCCTCGATCTGTGTCTGCACACTCTCCTGGGCGTTGGAATTCAGTTTGCCCGTCGCCATGGCGCGCGACCGCATCCGCTGCACGGCGTTCATCACGTCCGCCTGCTGCGCCAGGAACGCATTTCCTAAATCCGTCGTATACCGGACGTCCGCCGCCAACCGGCTCAGTACATCCGGGAAAACCACCAGCGCCGCGACGCTTGCATCCCAGTTCTGCTGCCGCGCCGCGTCCATCAGTTGCGAGCCTTGCAGACTCCTGTTCGCCTGCAGCCACTGCCACGCTTCCACCACCTCCACCGGATACGTCGAAGCGGCCAGCACTTGGCCCAGCAATGAGTCCGGATACAAAGCGATGGGCGCCACCAGGGTGTCCAGTTGCTGCGGGCTCATCATCGGACCAGGCGCCGGCGCAGGACCTTGCGGAGGAGGCGGCTGCATCTCTGGCTGCATCGGCGGCTGTTGCGCAACCAGCATCGTGCCCGCCAGCAGCACCACGCCAACCAGGCCAAGCGCTTGCCGGAATACTAATCCGAATCTCATGTTCGTCATCTTACACCCCCATCTCGCCTGCCACTCACCACTCATACTGACGTATTCCGTGGCGACCGCGTTGTCGCAAGCTTCACATCCGCTAATGGCACGCTGCTGGCCAAATGTTAAATGATTGAAAAGAAGTTATTTCACCATCTCTGCCGCCCCAGCGCCATTGGTTGAAAACCACCGTCCCCGGTGGATTAGGTGCGGTCCGCCGCCACTTCCTGGTAAACCTCCAGCACCTCCCGCGCCGTCCGCTCCCAGCTATACCGGGCTGCTTGCGCTTTCCCCTTTGTTATCAATTCCGCCCGTAAATCCGAGTCGAGCAGCGCGTCCTGGATCGCGCGCGCGATTTCAAACACATTCTCCGGATTCACCAGCAAAGCCGCATCCCCAACCACCTCCGGCAGCGAGCTGGCGTTCGAAGCTACCACCGGCGTCCCGGTCGCCATTGCCTCCAGCGGCGGCAGCCCAAAGCCCTCATACAGCGAGGGAAACACGAACAACGCTGCGCTTTCAAAGAAAATGCGCAAAGCGTCGAACGGCACGAAGCCCAGGAAACGGACCGCCTTCTCTACCCGCGCCTGGATCACCGCCCGCCGCACCGAAGGATACCGCGAGATCTCGTCGCCGATGATGATCAGGTGCAGGTTGCCGTAAACCGGATGCCGCGACAGCCGTTCCCGCGCCACCGCGAACGCCTCCACCAGCCGCGGGATGTTCTTCTGCGGGCGGATGTTGCCCGCGTACAGTAGAAACGGATAGTCGATCTGGTACCGCTCGAGTATCCGTGCCCGGTTCGCCGTCGCCGGCAAAAAGAAATCCGGATTGGGCGCGTTGTAAACCAGCCGGATGCGATCGATGGGAATGCCCAGCGACTCGTGTACGTCCCGCCGCGTGGTCTCCGATACCGCCATGATTCGTTTCGCCCGCAACAGCCCGCGCCGCAACAGAAATCGTCGCGCCTGTATGCGCGCCCCGGAACCGGAATCGAACAGCAGGCTCGCCATATCGTGCGTGGTCACCACGTAAGGCTCCATCATGAACAGCGGCACCTGGTTCAACGGAATATGTACCAGGCTGGGCGCCAGGCCGTGCAGGAACAATGGAAACAGAAGATGATTGCGCTTATTTAAATCCGGCCGCGCGTAAGACTTGGTTTGGAAATTAGCGGGCAGCTTGGAAAATAGCCCCAAGTCCCCCCGCAGCGCCACCAGGATGTAGGTATTGGTCTGATCGATCGCCGCCAGCGCATGCAGCAGCCCGTGAATGTAGGTGCCGATGCCGAAGTCCCGCACCCGCCGGACATCCACCACGATGCGCAGGGGCATGGCCCTTCGTTCAGGCCCGCGCTAAGGCTGGCCGTTTCCACTCGTACAGCGGAAACTTCTCCGTGAGCGCTTCCACCCGGCGCCGCACGCCCGCAATGGCTTCCTCGGAATGAATATGCTGCAGCACCTCGGCGATCAGCGCCGCCACTTCCCGCATCTCCGCTTCGTGGAACCCGCGCGTGGTCACTGCCGGGCTGCCCAGCCGGATGCCGCTCGGATTCAGCGGCGGATTCACGTCGAAAGGTATGGCGTTCTTGTTCACCGTGATCCGCGCGCTGTCGAGCGCGGCCTCCGCTTCCTTGCCGCGCACTCCTTTCGAGAACACGTCTACCAGCATCAGGTGCGTATCTGTCCCGTTCGATACCACGTGGAAGCCCGCGTCGATCAGGCCCGCCGCCAGCGCCTTGGCATTGGCTACTACCTGCTTCTGATACTCCACGTAGCCCGGCTCCATGGCTTCCTTGAAGCTCACCGCCTTCGCCGCCAGAATGTGCACCAGCGGCCCGCCCTGGAATCCCGGAAAAACCGTTTTATCGACGGCCGCCGCGAACTTCTCCTTGCACAAAATAAGTCCACCGCGCGGCCCCCGCAGCGTCTTGTGCGTGGTGCTGGTGACGATGTCCGCATACTGGCACGGATTCGGATGCAGCCCCGCCGCCACTAGGCCCGAAATATGCGCCATATCTACCACGAACAGCGCTCCCACGGAATCCGCGATCTCCCGGAAGCGCGCGAATTCCAGCACCCGCGGATAGGCGCTCGCGCCCGCCAGCACCATCTTCGGCTTATGTTCGTGGGCCAGCCGCGCCAGTTCGTCGTAGTCGATGCGCTCGTCTTCCTTGCGCACGCCGTAAGGGACGATGTTGTAAGTCTTGCCCGAAAAATTAAGCTTGTGGCCGTGCGTCAGGTGGCCGCCATGTGCCAGATTCATCCCCAGTATCGTGTCGCCCGGCTGCAGCACCGCCGCATAAGCCGCCTGGTTCGCCTGCGATCCCGAGTGCGGCTGCACATTGGCATGCTCGGCGCCGAACAGCTTCTTGGCCCGCTCCCGCGCCAGGTTCTCCACCACGTCCGTGAATTCGCAGCCGCCGTAATACCGTTTCCCCGGATATCCTTCCGCGTACTTATTGGTGAATACGCTGCCGGCGGCCTCCATCACCGCTTCTGACGTGAAGTTTTCGCTGGCAATCAGCTCAAGCTGCGAATGCTGCCGCTCGGCTTCGTTCAGGATCGCCTGATAAACATCCGGATCCACCTCCGCCAGCGGCCGCGCGAGTCTTTGCGATTCGGTGGTTGTCTTCATAGCGGTAAGTCGATTTTAACATGCGAGAAACGCTCGTTCTGCGCAGTTGTGGGGCGGCGCCTCGCGCTGCGGCGGTCTCTCAGGCCGCCTTCTTCGCGCAGGCTGTGCCTACGACCCCATCTCCGCATGCGGCCGGAACCGTGGCGCCCGCCGTTGCCGTGTGGCCTGCTCAAATCCATACGCCAGCTTGATCAACACTGCCTCTGAATTCGCCCTGCCGAAGAACGAAATCCCCACCGGCAGCCCCCACGCATACCCCGCCGGAACGTTGATATTCGGGTACCCCGCCACCGCCGCCGGTGTGGAACTGCCGCCCGGCACGTGATCGCCGTTCAGCAGATCCGTGCACCACGCCGGACCTCCGGTAGGCGCCACCAGCGCATCCAGGCGATACTTCGTCATCACCGCGTCGATGCCTTCCGTGCGCGACAACTGGTGATCCTTCTCCAACGCGTCCGTATATTCCTTGCTGCTCAGCGGACCCCGGCCCTCCGCCTTGATCATCAGGTCCTGCCCGAAATACAGCATCTCCTGCTCGCGATGGCTTTCGTTGAATGCGATCACATCCGCCAGCGAATGCACCGGCGCCTTCGGCCCCAGCGCGCCTAAATACAGGTTCAAATCGTTCTTGAATTCGTAGCTCAGCACGATCGATTCGGAATCGTCGAACTTGCCCGCCGTCGCTATATCGGCCGGATCCACGATCTCCGCGCCCCGCCGCTTCATCTCCTGAATGGCCGCCTCGATCACCCGGTCCGTCTCTTCGTTGAACCCGAAAAACTTGTCCCGCGCCACCCCGATCCGCGCCCCGCGCAGCCCGTCCGCGTCCAGCGATTTCGTGTAATCGTTGCCCGTCAGCGCGCCCAGAAAAATCGCGGCGTCCGCCACCGTGCGCGCCATCGGACCGGCCGTATCCTGCGAATGAGAAATCGGAATAATGCCCGTCGCCGGAATCAATCCCAACGTCGGCTTGATGCCCACCACCCCGTTGGTCGACGACGGGCACACAATCGATCCGTCCGTCTCCGTCCCGATCGCCAGCGCGCACAAATTAGCTGAAACCGCCGCGCCCGATCCCGAACTCGATCCGCACGCGTTCCGGTCGAGCGCATATGGATTGCGCGTCAATCCGCCCCGTCCGCTCCAGCCGCTGGTCGAGTGGCTCGACCGGTAATTTGCCCATTCGCTCAAATTCGTCTTGCCCAGCAGCACCGCGCCCGCCGCGCGCAACCGCGCCGCCACCACCGCATCCCGTGCCGCCGTCGATCCCGCCAGCGCCAGCGACCCGGCTGTCGTCATCATCCGGTCGGCCGTGTCGATGTTGTCTTTGATCAAAACCGGGATGCCGTGGAGCGGCCCCCGCGCGCCTTTGCTTTTGCGCTCTGCGTCCAGCGCCGCGGCAATCGCCGGCGCATCCGGGTTCAGCTCAATTACGGTATTCAGCGCCGGTCCGTGCTTGTCGATCGCCTCGATGCGCTCCAGGTAAAGTTGCGTCAGCGCTTGCGCCGTCAGGCTGCCATCCTTCATCCGGCGCTGCAGATCGCTCGTAGTGGCTTCTTCCAGTTCAAACGCAGGCGGAGCTGCCCACGCTCCCGCCGCCACCGCTACCGCGCCTAACAGATCTCGGCGCCTCAATCCGTGATCTCCATGCTTGGCCCCAACTGCGGACCGACCTCTTCGATCCGCAGGATCGTATGGCGCGCCAGCTCCAGAAACCCTTCCCCCGCCTTTCCCGGCCCCAGCACCACGGGCTTCCCGCTGTCGCCGCCCATCCGCACTTCCGGATTCAGCGGCAACTCGCCCAGGAAATGTACTTTCATCTCCGCCGCCGTCCTCTGCCCGCCGCCATGGCTGAATACGTCGATCCTCTCCTGGCAATGCGGGCACACCAGGTAGCTCATGTTCTCCACGATCCCCAGTATCGGCACCTTTACCTGGTGGAACATGTGAATCGCCTTGCGCGCGTCTTCCAGCGACACGTCCGACGGTGTGGTAACCACGATCGCCCCCGTGATCGGCGCTGTCTGGATCAGCGTGAGTTGCACATCGCCCGTGCCCGGCGGCAGGTCGATCACCAGGTAGTCGAGATCGCCCCAATCCACGCCGCGCAAAAATTGCTGGATCACGCTATGCAGCATCGGCCCGCGCCACACCAGTGGCTTATCTCCGGGATTCAGAAACCCCATCGACATCAGCTTCACGCCATGCTGCTCCAGGGGCTGGATGCGCTCGCCGTATGCCATCGGCGTGCGGTTGATGCCCATCATCAGGGGCACGTTGGGACCGTAAACATCCGCGTCCATCAGGCCCGTGGGATGGCCCAGTTTCGCCAACCCGATGGCCAGGTTCACCGCGACGGTGGTCTTCCCCACACCGCCTTTGCCGGAGCCAACCGCGATCAGATTCTTCACACCAGGAATAGGCAGCTTGGGCGCTTGCCCCGGCTGATTCGGACTCATGGTGTCTATGGTAGCGCAGGCTCTCCGGATGTACGCTGATGTTTAGGCCTGTGCTCCGCGAACTGTTTCCTCTGGTCACCGTGATGGCTGCCGCCGCCGCAATTTACGCCGCGCGCGAACGCCGCCGCAGCCGGATGCGCATCGCCCCGCCGCACCCGGAGGTAACCATGCGCGAGATCTCCAGCCTCCCCGCGCTTCTCGAAATCGAGCGCGCCAGTCTCGCCGCGGACGATCCGCGCGTGGCCTTCCGCCGCGCCGCCATCGAAAACGCCGTAGCTGGTCTGTATCTTGAATCGATCGCCGCATGTGGCGTCCCCGATACCGCCGCTATGCTGCGCGCCCACACCGAGGTCTGGCAAGCTCTGCGCGAGTATCTGCGTCTGAAATACGACGACGCCATGCCTGACGACTGGTTCGACCATTTCACTCAGGTAGCGCGCCCCTACATCCGCGAGAAAGTGCGGCTCACGCGCGAATTCGCCCTGCACCTGGATGAAGGCGCCCAGCGTTACGCCCGCATCTACGACGAGCTGCTGCGCGACCTGCTGAACGAAGCGCTAACCGCGCCTCAGAAGAAATCATTCGTGCCGCCGGATTTCTCCCACTCCTGAAGCTCCGCGCTCACCTGCTCGAACTCCTTCGCCAGCCGCCCGTTCAGATCCTGATAACGCCCCACCACTTGCCGCGCCCAGCGTACATACTCCACCCGCCGCTCGAAGCTCCAGTTGGCCGGCGGGCTGCTCGCGATGCTACGCACGTTGGTGGTCTTGTCCGCCGCGCTCAGCGCCTGCGCCCGCGGTGATTTGTGGGGCGCGTTCTCCACCTGCAGCGCCTTGCGCCTCTCTTTGGGCAGCGATTTGTCGTCGCTAACTTCCACCACCAGCGCGGCCACGTCTTCGCCGAATCTCTCCGCCAGTTCCTCGCGCGTAACGCCCACGTCCTCGATGGTGTCATGCAGCAGCGCCGCCACAATCAGGTTCGTGTCCAGATCGTCCGCCGTGCGCGCCAGCAGCTCCGCCACCTCCAGCAGATGATTCACATACGGTTCCGCGCTCTGCCCCTTGCGGCGCTGCGCGGCGTGCCGTTCCGCGGCAAAACGGGCGGCCGCCAGGATCTGGCGCACCGCGTCTAAGCATTCAGGCATGATGGACCTGCTTCCATTATGCCGTGGGGCGGACCCCGGCCTGCGAGGGGATCTTAGCCCCGCCCCGGCACCACATCAACCTGCAGCTTCGGATCCGCCGCCGGCACATAAGTCTCCGCCAGCCCCAGTTCCCGCCGCACGATATTGGCCCCCTGCGCGATCGCGCTGGCCTTGTAAAACGCAATCTCCCGGTTGCACCCCTGCCGCCCGAACCCGCAGTCGCTCGACACGATCAGCTTCTCCGCCGGAATATACTTCAGCGCCTTCCGGATCTCGCCCGCCACGTCCTCCGGCCGGTCCGCCTGCAGCACCCTGTGGCTCACCGCGCCGATGCAGATCTTTTTCTTCAGGCTATTTTTGAACGGCGCGAACAGCTCGATGTCCTGCTGGTTGCGATCTTTCATTTCCAGCGTCCACACGTCGCCGCGGCACCGCTCCAGGTAAATCTCCAGCGAGTTGGCGTAGCTGGTGTCTTCCATTACCCGCTGCATGTTCGGATTGCCCCAGCAGGTATGAATCCATAGCTCCACATCGTCCAGCCCCTGCACTTCGCGATTGAACGCGTCCACCATGAACTTCACTTCTTCGTGATCTTTCCCGTAAGTGTTCGCCATGAAATGGAACGTGGGCTCCTCGATCTGTATGCACCTGCACCCCGCCTCCCGCAGCGCCAGCAGTTCCTTGTTCATCGCCACCGCCATGTCCCAGATCACTTCGCGCTTGTCCTTGTAAGCCGTGGTGTGAATATCCAGAAACAGCGCCATCACCTGCGAACAACAGGTCCCAAACTTCACCGGCTTTCGCGTTTTCGCCTGCGCCAGCCGCCACAATTTCGGATAGTCCAGCGGCCGGTGCTCGATCTTGCCCGTCACGTGCGGCCATCGCCAGCCCGTGTAGATCTCGTTCAGCAGCGTGCCCGGCGGATAGTGCAGCCAGGGCGCGGTGGTCTCCTCCGGTTGCAGATGATCGCCTTCGAAACCCGTCCATCGCTGCAGCGGATAGTGGTGCCAGGCGCGGCCGGCCAGGTCTTCGTCCACGTGCAGATCCCCATGCGTCAGCACGTCCAGCCCGGCGCGTTCCTGGTCGCCGATGAGCACCGTCATGGCGTCCTGGAATTTCTCGCGAAAGCGCACGTCCAGCATGCAGGTGTCCAGCGGACGCCCCCACATGCTTACATCGAACCAGCGCGGGCGCGGAAACGAACCAGTCGTCGTGCTGGGCAAAATCAGATCGGCGGTAGCGGTGAACATCTAGGTCCTCCACCCGGCATTGTAATGCCCCGCGCGCGCAAAGGGGCTCGTGTCCGCGTCCCCTACCGCTCGTGCCGCAGCGCTGCGACCGGATCCTCCGCCCCCGCCCGAGCGGCCGGAATCAGTGCCGCGGCCGCGCCCGCCGCCGCCAGTACGCAGGTGCCTCCGATGAACGTCAACGGATCGTGCGGCGGCACGTCAAACAGCAGGCTCGCCAGCACCCGCGTGCCGGCCAGCGCCAGCGGTACCCCGATCGCCAGCCCCACCGCAATCAGCACCACGCCTTCCCGCACAAAAAGCCCCAGCACGTGCCTCCGCCGTGCGCCCATCGCCAGCCGGATTCCTACCTCCAGCCGCCGGCTGGCCGCCGCGTACGCTGTGATGCCGTAAATCCCGATCGCCGCCAGCAGCACCGCCATCACGCTGAACAAGCCGGAAAGGAACCCCAGCACCCGCTCCCGCGAGAGGTCCGCGTCGCGCTGCGCCGAAAGCGTTGTCATCCGCACTACCGGCATCTTTGCATCTAGCGCGCGCACCTGTTCCCGCAGCAGCGGCAAGAGGCGCGCCGGGTTTCCTGCCGTGCGCGCAACAATCGTCACCTGATTGAAAGGACGCTGCTCGATCGGCAGATACACGGTTACGGGCGCCGCATCGCGAACGTTTTGATAATGCGCGTCGCCCACCACCCCGATCACCTCCGCGTCGATCCCGCCGCCCCACCGGAAATGCTGCCCCAGCGGATTGCCCACCGGCCAGTAATGATGCGCGAACATCTGGTTCACAATGGCCACTGCCGGCGCTCCCTTGCGGTCCGTATCCCTGAAATCGCGCCCCACCAGCAGCGGCGTTTCCAACGTCCGGAAATAATCCGGCCCCACCACGTTGAAGAAATGGTTGGGCTCTTCGCCATGCGGCGCGTGGCCCTTCACCTCCACGTTCGCCGCAAACATCTCGCCCGTCAGCAGAGCCTGTGTCGCGGCACTCGCCGAATCCACGCCTGGCAGGATGCGTATGCGCGCCATCAAATCGGAGAGGAACGCGCGCGCGGCTGTATCGTTGTAACCGCTCATCCCCGGATCCACCTTGAGCATCGCCACGTGCTCCGTGCGAAAACCCAGATCTACCATCTTCAGGTTGCGCAGCGTCCGCCCCAACAGGCCCGCGCCCAGCAGCAGGATCACCGACAGCGTCACCTGCGCGGCTACCAGCGCGCGCCGCGCCCAGGGCCGGCCCAATCCTCCAGGTCCCCCGCGCATCGCCTCCATCAAGTCCGCGCGCGACGCCTGCACCGCCGGCAGCAGCCCGAACAGCAGGCATGCCAGCAGCGATACTCCAGCCGTGAAGGCCAGCACGCGCGCATCCGGCGCAATACGAAACGCGGTCTCCGCGCTCCCGCCCGCCAGCCATACCGCCAGCGTCCGCGTCATCGCCAGCGACAGCAGCCACCCCAATCCGCCGCCCGCTCCGGCCAGCAGCAGGCTCTCCGCCAGCAATTGTCCGATCACCCGGCCGCGCGCCGCGCCCAGCGCCAGCCGCAGCGCGATCTCCGCTCGCCGCCGCGCCGTCCGCGCCAGCAGCAGGCTGCCCATGTTGGCGCAAGCGATCCCGAGCAACAGCGCCACTGCCGCCATCAGCACCAGCACCGGCTTGCTTAACTGCTCACGCTCTCCGTCGAAGCCCTGGCTGCCGTCCGGCAGCGTCCACAGGTTCCCGCCCGGACCTTTTGCCGAAGTCAGCTTGGCATCGTCCAGCCGTTTGCCCACCGCCCGCAACTCCGCCTCGGCCCGCTCGCGCGTCACCCCCGGAGCCAGGCGCGCCAGGATCTCCATCCAGCTCCAACCGCTGCTGTCGCGGCTTTCGCCCATGAAGAGTTTGGTCATCGACATCGGTATCTCGATATCGTGCCGGCTCTGCAATGCGGCGCCCTCGAAACCGGGCTGGCTCACGCCCACAATTTGAAATGGCTGCGCATTCATCAGCACCGGCCGCGCCAGCACGCCCGGGTCCCCGCCGAAGCGTTCCTGCCAGTAGCGGTAACTGATCACGCACACTGCCGGGCCGCCCTCCGCTCCATCGTCAGCTTCCGTGAGCAGCCGTCCCAGCGCCGGCCGCACGCCCAGTACCCGGAAGTAGCTGCCACTCACCAATTCTCCGCGAATGCGCTCCGCCGAAGTGGCGGTAGTCAGGTTTGCCGCCACTGGAAAATATGCCAGCGCTCCTGCAAAGGCCCGCATCTGTTCCGTCAGCGCGCGGAACATCGGGTAATTGAACGAGCGCGTATCGAAACCGTATTGGTCGATATGTCGCGTCACCAGCGCCAGGCGATGCGGCTCCGCCACCGGCAGAGTCTTCAACAGCAGCGCATTCAGAAACGAGAAAATCGCCGTGTTCGCGCCAATGCTCAGCGCCAGCGAGAGCACCGCCACCGCTAGAAATGCAGGTGTCCGCCGCAGGACCCGCCACGCGTAGCGTAGATCCCGCATCACGTTTTCGAAGACCGTAACGCCGCGCGAATCCCGGCACTCTTCCTTTACCTGTTCCATGCCGCCGATCTCCTCCATCGCCGCCCGCCGCGCGTCCGCCGGCGTCATACCGGCCGCGACATTCTCCCGCGTCTGTTCTTCCAGATGGAAACGCAGTTCGCCGCTCAGTTCCTCTTCCAAGCCGTCCCGCGCAAACAAGGACCGCCATCGCATTCCCAGAATCCGTATCCAGCGCATGGCATTCTACTCCACCGTCCGCAACACCAACCCGATGGCCGACGACAGCCGGTCCCAGCTCTCGAGCTCGCTACTGAGCCGCGCCCGCCCCGAGCGTGTCAAAGAATAATACTTGGCGTGCCGCCCCGCCTCCGTATCCCGCCACTCCGCGCGAATCCACCCCTGGTGCTCCAGCCTGTGGAGCGCCGGATAAAGCGACCCCTGCGGAATCTGCAGAACATCTTTCGAAACCTGCTGGATGCGCTTGGCAATTGCCCACCCATGTTTAGGCTCCAGCGAAAGAGTCTTCAAAATCAAAACATCCAAGGCACCCTGAATAAGGTTGTTAGGTTTACTCATTATGCTTATCTACAATAATAGATAACCTACAACGGACAATCGTGTCAACCAAGGAACCCAGCACCCAGCACCCGGAACCCCACCACCCACAACCCACCACCCACAACCCAGCACCGACAGGTGCTACAACAAACCCATGCCCGCCCACTACACCTGCTACCGCACCGCCAGCCCCCTCCAGATCGATGGCAAACTCGACGAGCCCTCCTGGCGCGCCGCCCCCAAATCCACGCCCTTCGTCGATATCGTCACCGGCCACCCTGCCTGGTACGACACCCGTGTGGCCCTCCTCTGGGACGACCACTGCCTCTACTTCGGCTTCACCGCCGAAGAGCCCCATGTGCGCGGCTATCTCACCGAACGCGATTCCCGTATCTACGAAGATAATGATGTTGAACTCTTCATCGCCGGCCAGAACGCCTATTACGAATTTGAGATCAACCCCCTAAACACTATCTACGAAGTTTTCTGGATCTGGAAAGACATCCTGCAGCCCGGTAGTCCCTATTTCGGACGGCCCGAATTCGATCCCGCCACCCAGCGCACCATGGTGCTCGATGGCGTGGGCGGCCACGTGCATCCCCGCGGCGAACGCTGGGGCTTTCTCGATTGGGATTATCCCGGCCTGCGCCACGCCGTCCACATCGCGCCCCCCGGCTGGTCCGTCGAATTAGCCCTGCCCTGGGAAGGCCTCCGCGACCTCGCCGATGGCCGCGCCCTGCCACCCCGCCCCGGCGACGTCTGGCGCATCGACTGTTCCCGCTTCCAACAGTTCGACCCCGCCGGCCGCCAACTCGATCCCAGCGCCGGTTGGACCTGGAACCGCCACGGCCACTACGATTCCCACATCCCGGAAGTCTTCCCCTACGTCGAATTCAGCCGGGAGACTGTTCCTGTGCCAATTTCCCAGCCGCGCGCGTGAGCAAGCAGAGCCTTTTTCAGCCGCCAGCCAGAAGTGCCCGACGCAATCGCGTGCCGCTATAGCTCCGAAAACACGTAAATCCAGCATTGACCCGTCCCGGCAACCAGTGAGATGGGCCAACCATACCCGTTAACCACAAAGTTGATCTGGCTGACTCCGGCGACCTCGAAAGGAGCCGGACCGGCATACTGCACGGTGACCGGCGAAGAGGTTGGGCTTCCAGGCGGCAGAAAAATCGGGACGCCCTGCATAATCGACGTCAATGTCACCGGCAGCACATTGGCCGGCAACGGATGTCCTACGATGCCGCCATCCGCCAGTCCCGGTTCGATCGGCCCAAGCCCTGTAGCGTAGATCGTCACATAGCTTCCGTTTGGCGCCGGGTTTGACGCCGAGTTGATGGTTCCATCTTGATTCACAACGAGCGTAGAACCGTTCCGCGTGAAAACGCCTGGATGGGCGTCCGCGGCCGTCCGCGTGATGCAGTTTGTGCTGGCCCCGTTGTAACTGACGCAAACGTCCACCTTCTGGCCGCTCGTAATCGACCACGGCGCAATCGCGTTGATTTGGCCATCCTGCACATATAACAGCGGTCCCGGCGTGCCGTTAAAAGTCACTCGCACGCCGGCCAGTTCGGCCGGATATCCGCTCTGCATGCTCACCGTCGGCCGCGCTCCGGTGGCCGGCCCCAGTCCCTGTCCGAATAAGCTGACCAACTCGCCCCCCGAGATCGCCGCGCTGTCGTAATTGGCGGCATTGCCGACACACGCGAGTTGCACGGTCTCAGCTTTTGGGTTCGGGGAGAATTGGATCACGGCGGGCGACTCGCCGTCCGCCGTTGCCAGCGTCACATCGAGCACGTCTACCGTTGAATTTGCGCCCACGGCCATCGCCGGCCCGAACCCGGCGAACCCCCCTTCCGTGGCCGGAATATAGGTTGCCTGCAAAACATTGCCGCTCGCATCGAGCACGGCCAGCGCGGAGTTCATTCCGGCGGCGCATGGCGTGACGCTGTACTTCGCCGGATAATTCGCGGCGACCGCCGGTGCAAGGAGGCCGTTCGTAGCGCCGGACGCCAACACCACGTAGCTGTTCCCCGCCCCATCCACTGCCAATCCGGCCGGCAGCGCTGACCCGGGCAGGTCTTGCGAGAATATCACCCCTGTGCCTTCGGCATTGAAGCGCATGACCAGAAAATCCGTGCCGCTGCTACCCTTCACCGCCACCGTCGCATGGTCTGCGGAGTCCACCGCCACACAGCAGGCTGTGCTGCCCGCGGTAAATGTGGAATAAATCAGTCCCGTGCCGCTGGAATTCAGGCGCGTAAGGTACGCGGAGCCGCTTAATAAGTTAGCTCCCGGTGTCGTCGGGTAGCCTCCCGCCGAATCCGTTCCGGTGACGAATGCGTCCCCTGAGTTATCTACGGCGATCCCGGCGGGTACCCCACCGCCTAAATAGGTCGCGTAATCGAGGGAACCATCCGCCTTGAGGCGCACTACGAATCCGTTTTCGGCGGAGTTGGTCGCCGTTGACTCGAATGCGCCAGGCGTCGTCTGCATGCCCTGCGACGCTCGGCCGGTGACATAGACGCGCCCGCTCGAATCAACGGCGATCCCGGTTGGTATCTGCCCGCCAATCGGCGTTTGATAAGCGACCTTTGCGCCGTCTGTTCCCAACTTCTCCACGAAAACGCTGGACCCATCCGGATTCCCCGCCAGATATACATTTCCGGCCGTATCTACAGCCATAACCGGCGCGTAGATTGGCAGCGTCGTCTGGTAAACTACGTCCCCTTCCGGGGTCAATTTCACCAGATAGCTTTGCTCCGCGCTTATATAGTTACTCACCAGCGCGTAAATTCCGCCCTGCCCATCCGTCGCGGCCGACAGGTTGGTAACAGGAATCGGGCCGTTACCGATCGGCCGGGAGTAATCGACGCCCAGCCGGAAGTTTTGCGCCGTCATCGCGGACGCAGCACTTAGGAGAACGAACCACGGGGACACTTGTCGAAGCATGGGCTGGCCTCCGCGCACGCCGTGCGCCATATCAGCCTCTGTAAATCATAGTAACCCGTTCTCTGTTCGGTCCTTGACGGATCGCCGCCGTATTCGATTGGAGAACGCGAAGCCTGAGCCCCTCATGACCGCGACCCGCGATTCAACCTCTCCCTGTGCCAGCAGCCGGCATCCCCCGCCGCATGCCCGATGCTGGCGAACCACCTCATAGGTCGCTAATCGCCAACGGGAGGCGGAGCCCACAGGCCGCCGTAAATCTCACCGAGGTTCGCAGGATGAACCGCACCCGCGCCGCTGGTCACCCCCAGGGCAGCGCTGACCCTCGCGCCTCCAAGTGCCCCTGAATAACCTGCCGGGCTACCTCCGGTATAGGCCGGAAGCCGAGCCTCCGCGCCCGGTCCGCCGCAGATAACCACCAGTCTCGTCATTGGCTTTGTCCGTCCGCGGCTGCACAATGCCTTCCACACGGGCCGCGCCACCAAAATGCCACTAACTGATTGATTATAAATTATTTAATCGACTCGTAGCTTCGATCGAAACACGCCCTTAAATCGAATTAAGTGCACAATTCTGCACAACGGAAACGCACCCAGCCCTACTCGTCGCTCGCCCCCCACCGACACCGCCTGGTTCCGCAGCGCCCACTCCACAAATCCCGGCGGCGCATTCCGCACCCCGTGGATGTTCGCCTTCGCGATGCTCTTGATCTTCTCCCAGGCCATCCCCCGCAGATCCGCGTTCCGCAAATCGGCATCTTGCAAATTCGCCCCGCTCAGGTCGGCTCCGCCCAGGTCCGCACTCACCAGATCGGCGTCCTGCAAGTCCGCACCCCGCAGCCTGGCGCCGCGCAGATTCGCCCCACGGAAATTGGCCGACCGCAGGTTGGCGTCCTCCAGGTCGCACTTCTCCAGGTTGCTGTCGCGCAAGTCCGCCGCCTCCAGGTCCGATCGCAACAGGTTCGCGCCCGCCAACTCGACCCCCTGCAGAAAAGCGCCCGCGACGTTCACCCCCACCAACGGCACGTGGTCCATGTTCAGCTCGTGCAACGCCTCGATGCGCCCGCCGCTACCGCCCTTGCCCTGCGCCGTGTTGATCACCTGCCACGCCTGGTAGTGCTTCTGCTTCACCCGGTCGCCCGATTCCGAGAAATAGGTGATCACCGCCACCAGCACCGACAGAATGCTCAAATACTCCAGCACTTCGAGCAGCGCCCAGCGGCTCAAGTAGTAAGCCGTCCACTGCAGCACCCATTCCAGCGTGTGGAACGGCAGTGACAGCCGCGCGCGGCCTTCCATATATCGCGGCCACGAAGGCGGCCGCTGTCTGAGTTCTCTCACCAGCATCGTTTTGTAACCTTAACAGCTAGCCTTGTTACACTGCGACTAGTGCGTCGTTTGGTGCAGTCCCCCTCCTACGCGAGGTTACTCGATTCCGCTGCTGCGTTCCTGGGTTCGCTTCGCGATTACCAGGAAATCCTGGTGCTCGCCCACACCCGTGGCGCGGCCGACGACTTCGTGCGCTCTGCCTGCCAGGCCGGGTTTCTGGGTGTGCATCGCACTACTCTAACGGCCCTGGCCGCCGATCTCGCCGAAGCACGCCTGGCCGCCGCCAGTCTCTCGCCGCTCACGTCTCTTGGCGCCGAAGCTCTCGTCGCCCGTATCATCCACAAGCTGAAGCCGGATTCGATCCCGTATTTCGAACCGGTCGCCGGCACGCCCGGCCTCGCCCGGGCAGTGTCTGCCTCCATTGCTGAGCTGCGCATGAATGGCGTGCGGCCGGCAGCCGTCGCGGAAACTGGACCGCCGGGTCGGGACCTCGCTCGCATGGTCACCCTGTTTGAGGAAGAACTGGCCGCCCACTCTACGGCCGATTTCGCGCTGCTCCTGCGCCACGCCATCCAGGTAGCCCGCGAGGGCCAGCACCGCTTGCTCGAATTGCCTATTCTTTTCCTGGATGTGGATCTCGATTCCGCCTTGCGCCGCGACCTTGTCGAAGCCGTCATCGGCCGGTCCCCTGCCGTCTTCGCCGCCACCCTCGCCGCCGATACCCGCAGCGTCCGATTCTTCGAACGGATGCTCGGCTCTAGCGGCGGTGCGCCATCCATCGATCCGCCAGTGCAGGCAAGTAGCCCGGCTCTCGACCGCATCCGGCACTCCCTCTTCCTACCTGCCTCCACCGCCGGCGAGCCTGACGATAGCCTCCAATACTTCTCCGCCGCCGGCGAATCGCTCGAATGCGTGGAGGTCGCCCGCCGCATCCGCGCCCACGCCGCCGCCGGTCTGGCCTTCGACCACATCGCCATCCTGCTGCACTCGCCGGAGCGCTATCAGCCGCTCGTTGAAGAGGCCTTGCGCCGTGCCTCTATCCCCGCGTATTACAGCCGCGGTGTCGCCCGTCCCGATCCCGCCGGCCGTGCCTTCCTGGCCTTGCTGGCGTGCGCCGGCGAAGGTTGTTCCGCCACCCGCTTCGCCGAATACCTCTCGCTCGGCCAGGCGCCGCGCCCCGATCGCAAAACCGATCCGGACGAGGCCGCTCCGCCCCCGGACGACGAAGTGCTCGGCCGCTTGTACGAAAATGCCGAGCCCGCCGCGCCGCCCGTCGAAGACACCGTCTCATCGGAAGATGAGCAAGCGCCCGTCATCGGCGGCGCCGTCTCTACGCCCAACCACTGGGAAAAACTGCTGGTGGATGCCGCGGTCATCGGTGGACGCGACCGTTGGGTGCGCCGCCTGCGCGGCCTCGAGAACGAGTTCCACGCACGCCTGCGCGACCTGGGCAAGGAAGAGGAAGGCCGCCGCCAGCACCTGCGGCGCGAGATCGCGCGTCTCACGAACCTGGAGCAGTTCGCGCTGCCCCTGATCGATCGCCTCGCCGCTCTCCCGAAGCAGGCATCCTGGGGCGAGTGGATCGAAGCCCTCGACGCGCTGGCCGGATCCGCCCTGCGTGATCCCGCCTCGGTGCAGTCGGTGCTCGCCGAATTGCAGGCCATGGACGAAGTCGGCCCGGTGGGGCTCGACGAGGTTGCCGGCGTTCTCTCCACCCGCCTCAGTACCCTGCGCGGCGAGCCGCCCCTGCGCCGCTACGGTCTCGTGTTCGTGGGCGCCATCGACGAAGCCCGCGGACGCGCCTTCGACGTGGTCTTCCTTCCCGGCTTGTGTGAAGGTCTGTTCCCCAGCCGCCCGCATGAGGACCCCATCCTGCTCGATCTTTATCGTGCGCCCCTAGCCGCCGGCCTGCGCGTGCAGGACGATCGCGTGGCCGCCGAACGCCGGCGCCTGCACATCGCCTGTGCCGCCGCGCGTACCCGCTTGGTCTTCTCCTATCCGCGCGTCGATGCGGTCGAATCCCGCCCGCGCGTGCCCTCCTTCTATGCGCTCGAAATCGTGCGCGCCGCGCATGGCCGTCTGCCGGACCTGCGCACCTTCGAAGAGGCCGCCCGCGCCGGCGCGCCCTCGCGCCTCGATTGGCCCGCGCCGCTCGATCCCGCCGAAGCCATCGACGATGCGGAATTCGATCTCGCCACCCTGGGCCGGACTTTCGCCCTCAGCCCCGCCGAAGCCCGCGCCACTGGCCGCTACCTTATCCAGGCCAACCCGCATCTTGTCCGCTCCCTCTATGCGACTGCCCACCGCACTCGCTCCAAGTGGTCCTACGCGGATGGCATTGTCGATTCCGACGATGCCACCCGCGCCGTCCTCGCCACCCAGCGCCTCGCCGCGCGCAGCTATTCGCCGTCTGCCCTGCAGCACTTCGCCGCTTGCCCCTACCGCTTCCTGTTGCACGCCGTTCATCGCCTGCATCCGCGCGAAGAGAGCGTCGCACTCGAGCAGATGGATCCCCTCACCCGCGGCGCGCTGTTTCACGAAACCCAGTTCCGTTTATTTCGTGAATTGCAGGCCGCCCAACTGCTGCCCATCCGTCCGCAAAACGCCGCGCCAGCCGCTCAACTCGCCGACCACGTGCTCGACCGCGTGGCCGCTCAGTTCGAGGAAGACCTCGCCCCGGCGATCCCGCGCGTCTGGCGCAGTGAGATCGAAGATCTCCGCACCGACCTGCACGGCTGGATCGAGCACGTCGCGTTCGATGGCGGTGGTTGGGTGCCGGTGCATTTCGAGTACAGCTTCGGTCTCGAAGAGCGTGCCAATCGCGATACCGCCAGTACCCCGTCCGAGGCCGTGCTCGATAACGGCGAGCGGCTGCGCGGTGCCATCGATCTGATCGAAAAGCATCCTGCCCGCGGCACCCTGCGCATCACCGATCACAAGACCGGCAGGCCGCCGCACGACCTGCCGAAGTACATCGCCGGCGGCGCCCTCATGCAGCCGCTGGCCTATGCCATGGCTGCCGAGAAGTTGCTCGGCGCTGCCTGCGAAATGAGCCGCCTCTCCTATTGCACCGAGCGCGGCGGCTACCAGGAAATCCCGTTCGACATTACGCCCCGCCACCGCGCCTTCTTCCACCACGCCATGTCGCTCATCGATGGCGAAATCAGCCGGGGATTCCTGCCCGCCGCGCCGCAGGCAGGCGCTTGCGAGTATTGCGATTACCAGTCCGTCTGCGGTCCTGGTGAAGAGCGCCGCACCGCGCGTAAGAATCGCGACGCGCTCGACACCCTGCAGGATCTCAGGAACATCCCGTGATTCCCGGCGTCCAGACCAGCGACGAAGCCGCGCGCGAGCGCATCCGCAACTCGCTCGACGAATGCCTGATCGTGGAAGCTTCCGCCGGCACGGGAAAGACCTCCGAGCTGATCCGCCGCATCGTGCGCGTGCTGGCGGCCGGTACTCCGGTCCAGAAGATCGTGGCCGTCACATTCACCCATAAGGCCGCCGGCGAGTTGAAGATCCGTCTGCGCGAAGAGCTCGACAAAGCCCGCGCCGCGACTCCCGATGACCTCGAGCGGCGTAACCTAGAAGACGCGCTGGAGCGCCTGGAAGAAGCCGCCATCGGCACCATCCACGGTTTCTGCGCCCAGATCCTGCGCGAGCGGCCGGTCGAAGCCCGCATCGATCCCTCCTTCGAGGAACTCACCGAGCCGGAAGCCGACCGCCTGCGCGCCCGCGCCTTCGATCTCTGGTTCCAGCAGAAACTGGATGCCGGATCGCCTGTCTTGCGCCGCGCCCTGGCGCGCCTCGCATGGCGCGAGTCTTGGAAGTCCGACAGTCCGCCGGCCGAGTCGCTTAAACAGGCGGCCAAGCAACTAATCGAGTGGCGCGACCACACCCAGCCTTGGCGCCGCCCTGCATTCGATCGCGCCGCCCGTATTGCCGCGCTTCTCGACCAGTGCAGCGCGCTTGTCGCCATGGCGCGCCAGGCGACGCGCACCAGCGACAACCTGGTGCGCTCCCTTCGCCCGGTGGCCGACTTGGTGAACCGGCCCGGCGATCAAGATACCCTCGAAGCGCGCCTGCTGAAACTCCATCGCGACCTTACCCACGACTTCAAAAAGGGATCCGGAAACTTCGCACCCGGCCTCTCGCGCCAGCAGGTGCTGGATGCCAAAGACGCCCTGGCACGTGACTTGGAAATCTTCCGCCGCGATGCCGGAGCGGACTTCGCCGCCGCCCTGAATAGCGAAATGCAAAGCCTGGTGGAGGCCTACACAGATCGCAAGAAACGAGCCGGCAAGCTCGATTTTCTCGACCTGTTGTTGCTGGTTCGCAACCTGGTGCGCGGCGATCGCCAGGTCCGTAACTACCTGCAGGATCGCTTCGCCCGTATCTTCGTCGACGAGTTCCAGGATACCGATCCGCTGCAGGCCGAAATCCTGATCCTGCTCGCGGCCAACGACCCCGCGGAAAACGACTGGCTCAAAGTCACGCCGGTCGCGGGTAAACTCTTCGTGGTCGGCGATCCCAAACAGTCCATCTACAAATTCCGCCGCGCCGACGTGGTGTTATACGAAAATGTCTGCGCCGCGCTGGCCGCGCGCGGTGTCACGCGTCTCCATCTGACCAAAAGCTATCGTGCCGTGCGGCCCATCCAGCAACTGGTCAACGCCGCTTTTGCGCCGGAAATGACCGGCGATCTGCAATCCGGACAGGCCAGCTATGCGCCGCTTGAGGAGCATACGGCGGCATACGCACGGCAGCCGGCCATTGTCGTGCTTCCGGCACATTCTCCTTACGGTCCGCAGCGCATCCGAAAGGACCGCATCGACGCCTGCCTGCCGGGCGCCATTGCCGGATACATCGAATGGCTGGTCAATGACAGCGGATGGCAGGTGCGCGCCCGCGATGGCGAGCGCGTTCCCTTACAAGCCAAACACATCTGCGTGCTCTTCAGGCGCTTTGTGAACTACGGCGAAGACGTCTCGCGCGAGTATACGCAATCGCTCGAAGCCCGCAACATTCCGCACCTGCTGGTCGGATCGAAATCGTTCTATCACCGCGAGGAAGTCGAGACCTTACGCGCGGCCCTCGCCGCCATCGAATGGCCGGATGACGAGCTTTCGGTGTTCGCCACGTTGCGCGGATCGTTATTCGCCATCCGCGACGACCTGCTGCTGCGCTTCCGTCTTGGAGCGCAAAGGGGCGCGAGTCGCGCCGCCAAACAAGATATGAACTCGCGGGACGGTGGCGGCGCGGCCGTGGCCCCGTTTTGCGCGACCTACACAGAGCCCAACCGTCATCTGCATCCTTACCGTGCCCGCGAAGAAAACCTGCCGGCCGAGTTCGCGCCTATCGTCGAAGCCCTCGGCATTCTCAAGGACCTGCATCACCGGCGCAACCAGCGTCCCGTCGCCGACACCATCAACGAACTGCTCGAAGCCACCCGCGCGCATGCCGGGTTCACCCTGCGCCGCGCGGGCGCGCAGGCATTGGCGAATGTCTATCGCATCTGCGACCTCGCCCGCACTTTCGAGTTGACCGGCGGCCTCTCCTTCCGCGGTTTCGTCGAGGAACTGGCGGCGCAAGCGGAGAAGTCGGAATCCTCCGAAGCGCCCGTGCTCGAGGAAGCCTCGGACGGCGTGCGATTGATGACCGTACACGCCGCCAAGGGTCTGGAATTCCCCGTCGTGATCCTGGCCGATATGACCGCCAAGCTGGCCCGTGAAGCAGCTGAGCGCTTTGTGGATGGCGAACTTTGCGCCACCCGTTTGCTGGGCGCCGCGCCTTGGGAACTTTTGGAGAACGAGCAGCATGAACACGCCCGCGAGATCGCCGAAGGCGTGCGGGTTGCCTACGTCGCAGCCACGCGCGCCCGCGATCTGCTGGTCATTCCGGCGGTGGGCGACGAGGAACGCGCCGGCTGGCTCGATCCGTTGAATAAAGCCATCTACCCTCCGCGCGACAAGCGCCGCGAGAAGGCCGCCGCGCCCGGCTGCCCGTCTTTCGCCGGGGACCGCACCGTGCTGCAGCGCCCCCCGGACCACTTCGGCCAGCCAGAGGATTCCGTCCGCCCCGGCCTGCACAACCCGCAGGCGGGCGAGCACCAGGTGGTCTGGTGGGATCCCCTCGCGCTCCGGCTGGACGCGGCATCCATGGCTGGTCTACGCCAGGAGGAAATCCTCGCCGCCGAACCGGCCGAGCCGGCTGCCGCGGGCATCGCTCGTTTCACGCAATGGCAGACCGCCCGGCGGCGGATCGGTGAGGCGGGTTCGGCGCCGTCGTTCCGTATCGCGCTGCCCACCGCGGGCCTCGAAGATCCGCCCGAGCGCCGCCAGGTGCGAACCGAGACCATTGCTGCCGCCGAGCGATCCGGAGGTCCGAGCTTCGGCACACTCGTCCACGCCATCTTGCGAGACCTGGATCTGCACGGCACGCCGGATCAGATTGCGTCCCTGGCGCGGGTACATGGGCGGCTTCTCGCCGCGCCGGAAGAGCAGACCCGCGCCGCCATCTCCGCCATCTCCGCCGCCTGGTCGCACCCGTTGTTGGAGCGCGCCCGCATCGCTGCCCGCTGCCATCGGGAATTACCCTTCCACTTACCACTCCCGGACGGCCGGCTGATCGAAGGTGTAATCGATCTGGCATTTGTCGAGCACGACCGCTGGGTGGTGGTCGATTTTAAGACAGATGTGCGAAACACCGCCCGCTACCAACGCCAGGTCCAGTGGTATCTTTATGCACTGTCAAAGCTTACCAGGCGCGAGGCGCTCGGTTACCTGCTGCACATTTAAGAATTTGATCTGCGAAATTCGGGTTAACTGCCTGATAACACATCACATGTCATGCGCGCCGGGCGAATTGCCCCAAACCGTTGGTACTGTTAGCTACCGAGTGCATGATTAAAAATCGTTAAAATGAGATGATTCGGTGTGAAACCATTGACGGCATACCCTGCCGCATGGTCTAATTCGGGCGTATCGTCGCATGTGTGCTTTAGGGACCCGGAATTGTCAGTTTTCTGTTGAATGCAAAGAATTTTCTCTTGACACGGACTTAGCTATACGGTATGAATATCTTTACTGAGTCCGCGATAGAAGCAATTTTCGTGTAATCCTGCGAGCCGGCGAAGGACAAAAACAGATACGCACAGCCCCATCGCAGGGCGTGATTCGGCAGTACCCGGTGCCAGACTGTTGGGTCGCCGGCAACATCTTAAATTGAAATCTCCGCCCGCACGGAGAAGTTCCCTAGGTGGTTAAGGCAGTTGGGAGAGGCTCAGGTTGAGAGAGAACTTCGACCGATCCAATTTCGCAATTCACAAGGAGAAGGAAATGGCAGATTTTCGCAGATGGTTTCTTGCGCTCGCTACGCTGGCCCTGATTTTAGGATCTGTAGCTCCAGCGAGCGCACAACTGGCTGTCGTTTGTAACGCGTCCGCCGCGGTGACACCAACACTTCGTCACGAAGGGTTTACCGAGCTTACCGGTGACATCTTGCTCACCTGCACCGGCGCTCCTGGTGCGCACCCGACGCCAGCGGGAACACCCATTCCGCAGGCAAATATCACAGTATCTCTCAGCGCGCCGGTGACCAGCCGAATTCTGACGGGCAGCGTAACAGAAGCTCTGTTGCTCGTCGATGACCCGAGCCCCACCAATCAGGATCCCTGCCTCTCGCCGACGAACCCGGCAGTGGCTTGCTCCGTGATGGGCGATGGCGGCATGACGTTCAACAATCCAGCCAAGTTCAACGTCTTTGAAGGCATCAAGGGCGGCCCTGGAACTTATTCGATTACATTCCTTGGCGTACCGGTCGATCCTCCAGCCACTTCGCGCACCTATCGCATCACCAACGTTCGCGTGGACGCCACTGGCGTGCCCTCCGGTTCCGCCGGCCTGGCCCCGGTGTTTGCGTTTGTATCGTCGTCCAGCAGCACGTCGGTTCAGATCAACAATCCGCAGAACTACGTCGGCTTCGTGTCCAACGGTTTGAACGTCAGCACGGCCACCACCAATCCGGCCTTCCTGCAATGCCAGAGCTACAATCAATCGGTCGGGTCCGTGACCTTCACCGAGAACTTCGCCACCGCCTTCAAGGTGTTGACGAACGGCGTGCAGAATACTCCGGGCACTGTGTATAACTCGGAAAGCGGCCTGGAGATCACGATCGCCAACATTGGCGCGGCGGGTAAAGCCGATACCGGGACAAGGTTGCAGACTACCATCAGTAACATCCCAACGGGTGTGACTATATCGGTAGACAACTGGGCGCAGTCTCCGGCAGCAGTTTGCGTGACGTCGGGTGATGGTTGCACCTTGACCGTTCCTTCCGACGCTACATTGGTGACATCTACCACCACCGAACCGCCGGCCGATCCTGGCTTTAACACTGTAACCCCGGTCACTGACGGTACCGAAAGCTCCGTCACCGTGGTTTGGGAAGTTACCAACACCAACCCGTCGGCGATTGATTCGTTGACCTTCAACGTTTACGCCAGCTTCGTAGGCGCTCCGGGCACCCCGGGTACGCCGACTCCGAACCTGAACACCGGCGCCCTGAGCGGCTTCAGCCCGCAGCTCCCGGCATACAGCTCCACGGGTCCGATTCCGGAGTTCTCTTCTACTGTGAACGTGGCTACGGCTCCGACCACCCTGTTCACCGTCGCGCTCTGCCAGACTATCCTGCTGTTCCCGTACGTCACCGACTTCTACGGGTTTGATACTGGTCTCGCGATTTCGAATACTTCGTCCGATCCTCTTGGATCGAGCGGTGCAGTTCCCCAATCGGGCGCTTGCGCGGTAACCTTCTACGGTAACGGCGGTATCGCTAGCACTTTGGGCACCAGCGGCGTTTACAGTTCGACCGCGGACACCACTCTGACTACCGGATTGATTCCGGCCGGCCAGACTTGGGCGTTCTCGATGTCGAGCATCGACCCTGGCTACAACAGCGCACCGACCTACGGCACCACTGGATATGCGATCGCGGTCTGCAACTTCCAGTTTGCTCACGGCTACTCCTTCGTGAGCGACACTGGCATTCGCAACTTCGCCGCCGCCTATCTGGCGCTCATCATTCCGGACGTTCTACCGAGGGCTCCGCTACCGTTCATCTGCTCTGAAACGGGCTGCGCCAGTCAGTCGGGCGAACAACTCGTACACTAACCTTCACGGCAGCAGTCGTGGAAAGGGGGGAGCTTTCAGCTCCCCCCTTTTTTTTTGTCCGGAAGGTGTTAGACTGGTCTTCCGCGTCCGCCATCGTAATCTCTCTTTTAACGTCAGGAGGACGTGTATGCAGAAACTCAAGCTGCTTGCGGGCGGCTTACTTACCGCGCTGTTCCTTATCCCAGCCCTCGGTTCGGCTCAAACCATCTCCATCGTTTCCGGGAACGGACAGTTAGTGTGTCCGGACTGTGCTGGCGCCGGCCAACGGTATACCCCGCTGGTCGTGCAGGTGAATACCGCCGCGGGTGCCCCCTCGGTAAACACGAGTGTTACCTGGACCGTGACTCAACAGGGTAGCGCGACCATCACGGCGACTTCCGTGACCAACTCCAGCGGCCAGGCGACTTATACCTTTTCGCCCCTGGCATTCTTCTTTGGGTCTGATTTTCTTTCAGCCACGATCGTGGCCTCCATTTCCAATGCGAGTGTGACCTTTACCGAAACTACGGCGATACCATCGGGTACGGGGCAGGCTGCGACCACCATCAGTCTGCAGCCTTCCGGCGCGGCGCCGCCGTTGACGGGCGCGGCCGGGACCACGGCTACCACCTCGATCAGCGTAATTGTTACCGGCCTGTTCGCCGCCCTTCCGGGAGTCTCGGTATCTCTCACATCCGGAACAGCCGGGCACCCTACCGTAAGCTGCCAGACGCAGACCGGGCAGGCGCCGGGCACCGTCGTTACTAACTCCCTCGGGATCGCGGTCTGCACGCCGGTCTTCGGCGGCACTCTGGGTTCGGGCAGTTACACCATCGTGGTGGGCGGCACGATTACTTTTTCAGCGTCGCCACTTACTGTCACGCCCGGCACTCCTGCCGTTATGAAGATCATCAGCGGCAATAACCAGTCCGTGAATGCGGGTAGTGAAGCCACCTCGGCGCTGGTTGCGCAAATTACCGATCTCGGTGGCAATGCGTCGAACGGCGCCAAGGTCACCTGGACAGTTACCGGAGGCACGGCGACTCTCGCCAACGCACTCACCACCTCGCTGCCCAACGGGCAGGTCTCAGCCTACGTTTTCCCCACGGCGGGTCCGGTGTCGGTAACCGTGGCTCTGGCCAGTAACGCAAGCGTAAAAGCGGTCTTTACGATGAACGTAAATACCGTCGTCACCGTCTTACAGGCTATCACCGCCACCACTCAGTCCACTAAGGTGAATACCGCATTCCCGGATGCCTTGGTGGTGCAGGCGAACGATAATACGACACCAGTATCCGGCGTCACCGTCGGTTTTGTTGTCACCAGCGGTCCGGTTACGCTGAGCGCAACCAGCGCGGTGACTAACGCGCAGGGCCAGGCGCAGGTTACCGCCACCGCGGGAGCCACAGCCGGTCCGGCAGTCGTGACCGCCAGCATTACCTCTAGCGGCAAGACCTACACGCAGGCATTCAATCTGACCGTTCTGCCCAACGGCGCGACGATCATGTCCGTCGTCAATTCCGCCGGGTTCCAGAATCAGTTCGTTTCGCCGTGCAGCCTGGCCACGATTTATGGAACCGGACTGGCTACCGGAATCCAGGGTGTGGCGAGCGCCTTCCTCGAACCGCAGAATCAGGTCGCCGGAGTTACTGTGGCCTTCAACGGCGAACTCGCCCCGATCCTGGATGTGGCCAATGTGAATGGCCAGGAGTCCGTGTCGGTACAGATACCCTGTGACGTGCAAGCCGGCACTCCCGCGGTACAAGTCCCCATGGTAGTTACCGTCGACGGGACCCCGTCTCCAGCCTTCACTGTCAACGTATCCACTTACAGCCCTGGAATCTTCCAGTTTGTGGATCCCACAGACAACGTAACCCGCGCGGTGTTGGTCAGGCCCGACGGCTCCTACGTGTCCGCTGAGAATCCCGCGCGGCGCGGCGAAACCATTCGCATGTTCGTCACCGGCCTGGGCCAGACCAGCCCGGCGCTCAATACCAATGAGCTGGATCCGACCACGCCCGGTCCGAACAATACACTGATACCGGAGTTTCCGGCTGTCAATGCCAGCATGGTGGTAGGTATAAACAATGCCGGAGTCAGTGTTCTCTCGGCCACATATGCCTACGGGATGGTTGGCGTATACGAGGTGGACTTCCAGGTGCCCGCCGATACCGCTACCGGCAATAACGCACCATTCGCCATTGCCATAACCGTTGGCAACACGTTGCTGTTCGGGAACCCATCGATCATCCCGATCCTGTAACTGTATCTAAGTGGGGCGGGCCCTCGGCCTGCGGCGGCATATCAGGCCGCCCGATCCAGGGCTTGCCCCACACTTAGTTAACAAACGAGACTCTAATCGGAATAACCTGGTTAGTTCGTGGGACAGTTACCACGATGGTAATGGGATTATGCGGGATGCGCGCGCCATCGGCCGACTCAATCCGCAAGATAGCCTTCTCCCCAGTCTTCAAAGTCTCGCGATCCAGCTTCGCCTTCAATCCCGGAATTTTCGGATCCCGCAAAGCGATGGTCACTGGCCAGGGAGCCGGATTGGTTATCGCAACCTGATCCGCTGAGGGACCGGTTGTTTTCAGTCGAACGTTGGGTTTGTCCTGAGTCAGTGCGCCTAAGTGAGCGGGTATGGCCACCGGCGGCGGCAGCGGCCGGCCGCCCGGCGCGGCATTCGGCATTGCAGTACTGTTAGGCGCCGTAGTGACCGTGGGAGGCACGCCGGCCGGGGGCGGCAGTGTTTGCGCGCCAGGCACCACGGTTGGAGCTGCGGCCATCCCGGGCCGCATCACGGGCCCGAACGGCGAGGCCGGCAGGTCCGTTTGCGGATTCACATAAAAGCACCACAGGCCGTTCTCCAGCTTCCAGCGGCTGGCCTGTTTGGTAGGTACGGGGTGCCCGAGAAACCCCTCCACCGGCATCAACCGGGTTACCAGTACGAACACCTGGGCCTGGGTGAAGTCGTCCGAATAATGGATACTTTGAATCTCAAATCCGCGGTAAGTGGGTTTACTGGTTCCTACGAACAAATCCTTGGTATCATCCGCCACCAGTTGCAGCGCCTGGCTGAACTTTCCCTCCACCTCGAGCTGGTAGAACTTAGAGATGCGTGCCCGCAGCGCGGCGTCCAGGTCCGGCGGGACTCTTTGGGCAGACTCCACTGGAGCCTTCCCCGGATCTGCCGGCTGGGTCTGCGAGAAAGCCGCGGCAGCCATGAAGACGACTGGAAAGATTCTCAGCATGTCTTCTATTCTAACCGGATGCGCGACGATTTTCTGTCGCGTACCCTCCGCCGCCGCCGAGATCATGTCACTGTCCCGGCCGCACGCGCCCTCCCCGTTCGCGCGCCCTCCTTTATTTTTCAATGGATAAGGAAGCCCCCGCGCTTCGGCTCCTGGTTTGCACCTATGCGCTGCAGCGCGCGGACAATGCATCCGGCGCGCGTTGGAGGAATGGTAAATGATTCAGGCAATGCATCACTTACGTATGGAGGGCATTGAGAAATCCATCGCGCCCACAGCCGCCAAAAGTGAGACGGAATTCGCCGATATGTTCGGATCTGCCGCCAGTACCGGTTCCCCGGCCGGCCGGCTGGCATCCGGGGCCGGCACTTCCCTGCCGGGCGCACCTAAACCGCCCAGCTCCGGGAGCCAACTGGGCACCCCGGATGTGCAGTCCTGGCTCAACAGCTATTACGCGGAGCAGGCGGCGGCGAACCCATTGGGAAACTACACGACCGCTGCCAGCGAGTCGTATCAGCCCGAGAAAGGCGCCCCCACCAACTTCGCCATCGACGGCGTGTTCGGCCCCGACGCCATCTTCGCGCAAGCTCTCCAGAATCAGGCCGGCAACGCGTTTACGCAAATGACGGGCGGCAGCGTGACCGGTTTAACATCGCAACTCCCCGGCATTCCCACGCCGCAGGCGCAGACGGAATTCGACCGCCGGCTGGCTCTCGAAAACGCGGACCGCCTGGCATCCGGCCAGCCCATCGACACCACGGCCTATTGGTCCGATCCCGGCTCCATCACGACGGGCGGAACCACTTATACCTCGGCCCAGTTGGGTTATGCGGGTGCGGCGCAGTCCTCGGGCGCCCAACCGATCTTCATTTCCACGGCCAATCAGGTAGGCCCCAACACTTACAATGTGCCGGGTTATAGTGGAACCGTCACGGGAATCCAGCCAGAGCGATACTACACGTTGCAGCAACTGGAGAAGGCGGGCTTGGCGGCAGGCCAACCCGACGCGCAATTCCATCCCGGATCGTGGACCCAGACGCAGTCTGTTTAGCTGCTTTGCATCTGGCCGCGGGGCTTGCGGCCAGTCGCCACGGCCGCTCCCCGGGAGTAGTCGATCACCGGTATCAACGAGTTTTTCTCGTCCGCGCGGGGGGGCCGGCGCCGGGCCACCAGTTCGCGATTCAGCGTGGAAACAAATTCTTCGATCTGCGACTGCATCTCCGACATCTTCTCGCGCATGTTGAGGATGATCTCGACGCCCGCCAGGTTCACGCCCAGCTCCCGCGTCAGGTGCAGGATCACTTCCAGGCGCTCCAGATCGCTGTCGGTATACAACCGCGTGTTGCCGTCGCTGCGGGAGGGCGTTAGCAAGCCTTCTCTTTCATAAAGCCGCAGCGTCTGCGGATGGATGGCGTATTGTTCCGCCACCGACGAGATCATGTACGAGCCTTTTGATTTCGCTTTGCCCATACGGCTGCCTACACCTTTGCCCAAAGATCCGCGCGCGGATCTTCTGGATGCAAGCCGGCCAGCTCGCGCAGAATCTCTCTGGTGCGTTCGTCCTGGACTTTGGGTGTCTCGATGGCGATTTCCACAATCTGGTCGCCGCGCTGGTTCGTGCGGGCGTTGAAGACACCCTTCTCGCGCATGCGGAACTTCTGCCCGTTACTGGTGCCCTGCGGGATCTTCAGCAGCGTGCGGCCATCGATGGTGGGCACTTCGATCTTGGCGCCCAACCCCGCCTCCCACACCGCTACCGGCACGCGGATCTGGATGTCGTCGCCCTCGCGGTGAAAGTACGGATGCTCCTCCACGCGCGTGGTGATGTAAAGATCGCCCGACGGCGCGCCCTTCGATCCGGCGTTGCCCTTACCCGGCACGCGCAGCCGCGACCCGTTGCGGGCTCCCGGCGGAATCCGCACTTCCACGGTCTCCGTATGTGCGATGCGGCCCTCGCCGTTGCACGTCGGGCACGCGTTCTTCAGTTTGCCGCTGCCACCGCATTTCGGGCAGGTCAGGTTGAACTTCATGGCGCCGGCCATCTGCGATACCGAGCCGGTTCCGTTGCACTCCGGACAGGTCACCGTCTGGCCGCCGGCGGTGCCGCTGCCATGACAGGTGGGGCATACGTCATAGCGCGTGATATTGATGCGCGCCTGCGTGCCTTTGATGGCCTGCCAGAAGTCGATGTTCATCGAATATTCGAGATCCTGGCCTTTTTCCGGCGCCTCCTCGGGACCCTCGCCGCGGTTGAATAAGTGCGAGAAGATATCCCGGAAGCCGCCCGCGTTTCCAGTGGTGGACCGCCGTGCGCCGCCCGCCTGCGCGTTCCCCTGAAAGAAGTCCGAGAAATCGAAGCTGTCGAAATTCATGTTTTGCTGCGGTCCGGCTCCCGGCGCCGCACCACCGCCCGCGGGTATATTATCCGAATAGAAGCCGTACTGATCGTAGATCTGCCGTTTCTTGGAATCGCTCAAAACGTCGTAGGCTTCCTGTACCTGCTTGAAACGCTCCTCGGCCGATTTGTCACCCGGATTCACGTCGGGGTGATATTTGCGCGCCAGCCGGCGATAAGACTTTTTGATCTCATCCTGGTTGGCGCCTTTGGCCACGTTTAGCGTTTCGTAAAAGTCTTGCTTGGAAGGCATAAGGGCCCGGTGATGAATTATCGCTGACGGGCAGCGGGCGAAGGTTCAAAACCGTCGCCCGCGGCCCGCCACTTGTTGCGTTTACTTCTTGTCGTCGACGTCCACAAACTCGGCGTCCACTACATCGTCTTTCTTCTTATCGTCGCCCGTGCCGGCCGAGCCGTCCTTGCCGGGTTCCGGCGGAGCACCCGCACCTGGCTGCGAGGCCGATTTGTACATGGCCTCCGCCAGCTTGTGGCTGGCCGACGTCAGCTTATCGATGGCCGCATTCAGCACCGCGGCATCGGTACCCTGCATGGCTTTGCGGGTCTCCTCGATGGCTGCCTCGATATTCCGTGCTTCCTCGTCGCTGATCTTGGAGCGATGCTCCTTCAACGTCTTTTCCACGTTGTAGATCATGGCATCGCCGCGGTTGCGGGTCTCGATGGTTTCGCGTGTCTGGCGATCCTCGGCCGCATGGGACTCGGCATCCTTGGCCATCTTGTCCACTTCGTCCTTCGACAAGCCCGAAGAAGAAGTGATGGTGATCTTCTGCTCGTTGTTAGTGGCCTTATCCTTCGCGGCGACGTTCAGGATTCCGTTGGCGTCGATATCAAAGGTCACTTCGATCTGCGGTACGCCACGTGGAGCGGGAGGAATATTGCCAAGCTGGAACACGCCCAGCAGCCGGTTGTGCTGCGCCATGGAGCGCTCACCCTGGAATACCTTGATCTCCACAGAAGGCTGGCTGTCCGCCGCCGTAGAGAAGGTCTCGCTCTTGCGCGTCGGAATGGTGGTGTTGCGCTCGATCAGTTTGGTGAACACGCCGCCCAGCGTTTCAATGCCCAGCGACAGCGGGGTCACATCCAGCAGCAGCACGTCCTTCACTTCGCCGCCCAGCACGCCGCCTTGCACCGCCGCGCCCACCGCCACCACTTCGTCCGGATTCACGCCCTTGTGCGGCTCTCTGCCGAACAGGTCCCGCACGATCTGCTGGATGCGCGGCATACGCGTCTGGCCGCCCACGAGTACGACTTCGTCAATCTGGTTCGGCGTCACATTGGCATCCGCCAGCGCCTGTTTGCACGGCCCCACCGAGCGCTGCACGATGTCTTCCACCATCTGCTCGAAGCGCGCCCGCGTCAGCTTCATGGTGAGGTGCTTGGGACCCGTGGCATCCGCCGTGACAAACGGCAGGTTGATCTCCGATTCCAGCAGCGTGGAAAGCTCCATCTTGGCCTTCTCGGCCGCTTCCTTGAGCCGCTGCAGCGCCATCTGGTCCTTGGAAAGGTCGATGCCCTGCTCGCGCTTGAACTCGGAGATGATCCAGTCCATGATGCGCTGGTCGATGTTGTCGCCACCCAGGTGCGTATCGCCGTTGGTGGACTTCACCTCCACCACGCCTTCGCCCACTTCCAGGATCGAGATGTCGAACGTGCCGCCGCCGAAGTCGTAGACCGCAATGGTCTCGTTCTTTTTCTTATCCAGCCCGTAAGCCAGGGCCGCCGCGGTGGGCTCGTTGATAATGCGCATGACTTCCAGGCCCGCGATCTTGCCGGCGTCCTTGGTGGCCTGCCGCTGCGCGTCGTTAAAGTAGGCGGGCACCGTGATGACCGCCTGCGTCACCTTGCCGCCCAGGTATGCTTCGGCGGCTTCCTTCAACTTGCCCAGAATCATCGCCGAGATTTCCGGCGGGGAATACTTTTTGCCGTTGATGTCCACGCGCGCATCGTTCGAATCGCCGCGCACCACCTTGTACGGGACCATCTTCATTTCTTCGGTAACTTCGTCATAGCGCCGTCCCATAAAGCGCTTGATCGAAAAAATTGTGTTCTCCGGGTTCGTAATCGCTTGGCGCTTCGCCACTTGCCCAACCAGCCGCTCACCACTCTTGGTGAACGCGACCACCGACGGTGTGGTGCGGTTGCCTTCCTGGTTCGCTATTACGGTCGGCTGCCCGGCCTCCATTACGGCGACCACTGAATTGGTGGTCCCCAGGTCAATGCCTATAATCTTTCCCATGTCTCTGCAAGCCTCCTGATATCACTTGCGCATTAGCACATGACCATTATCAAACTTTAGTGCGTTGTTGTCAAGCTAGCCCGCAAGTCCTTGCGCGCGATCCAGCACAATACGCACCAGCGCCGGATGTCCATCCAGTGGTGGGGTGACGCTAATCTCCACATTCTGATGGGCTTGGGACAGCCGCTCAATGATGGCAGGCAAGTCGCGCTGCAGGTGGATGCCGAGCGTCAAGAAGTATGGAATCACCAGGATACGGGTTGCGCCCCGTTCCACCAGGCGGGCCACAGCCTGGTCGAGCCCGGGTTTGGCTTCCAAAAAAGCGGTTTCCACCAACTCCAACCCTCCGGCTGCCGCCGCCTCGCTGGCCACCGCTCGGACCGCATCATTGGCGGAAGGGACGCTCGAACCATGCGCAAAGATGACAATTCCCTGACTCACGGCTACCATGAGCATAGCAAGATATGTTAAAAAAGCTCCTGGTAGCGCTCGTCGGCACGGCGATGGGCGGGTTGGTAGGCCTGGTGATCGATTTGATCGGTGGAGGCAATGCCGCGATTCTGATAGGCGCCGTGGTCGGGTGCCTATTTTTTTCCATTGCCGCACCGCGGATGGGGCGGGCCTAATCCCGCATGTGGTAAACGGAGGTAATACATGGCTTTCTGTCCGAGTTGCGGCGCCGCAGTGGAAGGGCGTTATTGCGCGAAATGCGGGACGGCGGTGGATCCGGCGGCTCCTGCGGTAGCACCGGTTCCGGTGCTTACCACGTCCGGCCTGCCGGAAAATACGGCAGCGGCCCTCTGCTACCTGTTGGGGCTCGTCACCGGCATCATCTTTCTGGTGCTGGAGCCTTACAACAAGAACAAATTGATTCGCTTTCACGCCTTCCAGTCCATCTTCCTGCATGTGTCGGTGATCATCATCTGGGTAGCTCTCCGAACCATCCTGCCCTGGAGCATGTGGTTCGTGGTCACCCTGATCGACCTGGCCTTCTTCGTCTTGTGGCTCCTGCTTCTGATACAGACGTTTCAGGGCAAGAAGATCGTTTTGCCGGTGCTCGGGGACCTGGCTGCCAAGCAAGCGTAAAACTGCGGCGCTATTGCCGCCAGCGAGCCAGCACCTCTTCGATCTCGCCGGCGACTTTGCCCCTGGCGGCGGAACGATCCACCCCGCTCATCAGTAGCTCGTCGTAGCGCGTGTGCCGGTGGCGGATACTGGCGGTGACGGCCAGCCGTAGGGCATCCTCGTCCAGTGCGCGTCCCGCTTCCGAACGGCCTACCCGGCCGCTGCGTCGGGCGGCGGTGTGCATCGCGATCCGGTCGGCTTCCGACGGCGGAATTCCAGGATAAAGCAGTCGAATTTTTTCCGCCATCCGGCCGGTGAGCGCGATATCCTCCGCTTGGCGGCGTTGCGCGTCGCGCACCTGGCGCGCGGCCCGTAGGTCTACATCGGCCAGGCATTCTTCTTCCGCCTTTTCCAGCGCTTCGGGCTCCACCAGCACGCCCTGGCGTTCGTAGCGCTTGCGCGCGCGGCTGAACTGGACCACCACCGCCCACAGGCCGCTATATTTCGTGGCACGCCGGGTCAGAGCCGCGTCGCCCCTTCCCAGAAACACCAGGTGGTCCAGGTCCGCGCACTCCATGCACAGCGGTTGCGTTCCCTGCATGGTGAGCAGATCGTCTTTTTCCAGCTTCTCCGCGCAATGGCCGCAATGCGACGCTTTCACGATGCAGAACACCGTAGGCGCCGGCGACTCGCTCGTCTTCGTGCGCAGCTTGTCCAGCTTTTTCGGCGCCACGTCCGGAGGCATGTAGTGCATCCGGAAGAGTTTCTCGAATTCCGGAAACTGGCTGGCTTCGTGATATTTCGGAGGGGTCCGCATAGACGAATCGTGCGGCGGCAGATCCTCCAGCCGCAAGCCGCGCTCCTGGGCCCATTGCTGAAACGTCGCGATCACCTGCCGCAGCTTTGGGGTGCCTACATTCAGCACCAGGTCCACATGCTGCATGCGACCCGTGTGCCAGGCCCGCACGTGTACCGGCTGCAATAACAGCATGCCCGAAAGCACGTCCATAAAGCTCACGTACCCGTGATCGGCCAGGGCCCGCTCGGCCGCGTTTATGGTCCGTTCCCGTAGCTCCACGCCATTATTTTATAAAGCGTGTCAAGTGGGGGCGGGGAACTAAACCGCCTCTTTGTTCGTTAACAGGTTGGGGTGCATAGTGAAGCTGGTTATCGATCAGGTAGGCAAGTCCTATCGCGGAAAAGGGTGGGCGCTCAGAAACTTCAGCCTGGCCCTGGAGCCGGGCGTGCTAGGCCTGCTGGGGCCGAATGGCGCGGGCAAAAGCACCCTCATGAACATCATCGCCACTATTACGCGCGCCAGCGAAGGCACGGTGACGTGGAATGGCGCGGACCTTGCCCGCCATCCCGACGCGGTCCGCGCCGTGCTCGGTTACCTGCCACAAGATTTCGGCGTGTATCCCAACCTAAACGCCGTGGAATTTCTGGCATACCTGGCCGCGGTGAAAGGGCTGGACGGCGGGAGCGCCCGCCGGCGCATCGACGAATTGCTGGTGATGCTGAACCTGGCCGATGTGCGCAAGCGGCCCTTGGGCGGCTTTTCGGGCGGCATGCGGCAACGGGTCGGGATCGCCCAAGCCTTGCTCAACGATCCGCAACTGCTCATCGTGGACGAGCCCACCGCCGGCCTCGATCCCGAAGAGCGCGTGCGCTTCCGCAATCTTCTGTCGGATCTGGCCGGCGATCGCATCGTGATCCTCTCTACCCACATCGTCTCCGATGTGGAAGCTACCGCCACCAGCATCGCGCTGATTTCGGGTGGTTCCCTGATCGCCCACGCGTCGCCCGAAGAATTGCTGCGCCAAAGCGAGGGAAAGGTGTGGGAATGGGTCGTGCCCAGCCCGTCGCTGGCCGCCGCCAGGGAGCGCTATCTGATCAGCGGCACCGCGCGCCGCGCAGATGGAGTGCACCTGCGCCTGCTGGCCGAATTTCCGCCTCCGGGAGCGGTGCGGGTGGAAGCTACGCTGGAGGATGCGTATCTCAACTGCCTGTCCACCAGCCGTGCGCAACAGGCCGAGGCAGCCGCGCGATGACCCGCGCCCGCATGCTGTATCACCTGGCGCGCGCCGACTTCCTCGAGCGCGTCCGCCGCTATAGCTTCCTGCTCACTATGCTGTTCGCCGCCGGCCTGGCATACGCCGCCTACTCTGGAAAGATCCACCTGGAGCTGGATGAATACCGCGGCGTCTACAACTCCGCCTGGGTGGGCGCCATGATGACACTGGTGGGTTCGGCTTTCATCACGCTGGCCGGCTTCTATATCGTCAAAAACACCATCCAGCGCGACGAACAAACGCGCGTGGGGCTGGTGCTGGCCACCACGCCCGTGAGCCGGAGCCTGTACACGCTGGGCAAGGCGCTGAGCAATTTCGCGGTGCTGGCCGCCATGGTCGGAGTGCTGGCGATTGGGGCGGTGATCCTACAACTGGCGCGCGCGGAAGGCGGCGCCGTGGAACCGGTCCAGTTGCTGGCGCCTTTCCTATGGATCGCTCTGCCCGCAGTCTCCCTTACAGCGGCGGTCGCGGTTTTGTTTGAAACCCTTCCGGTGCTGCGCGGCGGAGCGGGCAACGTGATCTATTTCTTTGTCTGGTCGGCTTCCCTGGGCATCGGCGGCGTCACCGGAACAGACGATTTTGCCGGATTCGGCTTTCTCGCCAACCGGATGATAGCCACTCTGAAGCGCATCGACCCTTCCTATCCAGGTGGTTTCGCCCTGCAGATTGGGCCGACCGCGCGCGCCACCAAAACATTTCTCTGGAACGGTGTGGACTGGACGCTGCCGGTTATTCTGATGCGGTTGAAGTGGACCGCCGCGGCATGTGGGATCGCGTGGCTGGCGGCATTGGCCTTCCACCGTTTCGATCCGGCCCGCGACAGGTTGCGTTTTCGGCGAACGGAGACGGCACCGGCCGAGGCAGCGGGTCAATTAGAGGAGCCGGCAGCCGCGGCACAGGGGATGGCATCCGTCCGGCTGACGCCGCTTGCCCGTGGCGTGGCCGGCGGCCGGTTCGCGCGCCTCGTGGTATCCGAATTGCGCCTGATGTTGAAAGGGCTGAGCTGGTGGTGGTACTTAGTGGCCGCCGGCTTATTCGTGGCCAGCGTCGCAGTGACGGATGCGCAGGCACGCCAGGCGATCACCTCGTTTGCCTGGCTATGGCCGATCCTGATCTGGTCGAAGATGGGAGCACGCGAGTTACGCTATGGCGCCCAGCCGCTGGTTTTCTCCTGCGCGCGAGTGCTCTCAAGGCAACTGCCCGCGGTTTGGGTGGCGGGGGTGATGGTCGCTGCGTTTACAACGGGCGGACTCGGCATCCGCGCACTGGCCGCCGGAGATCTTGCCGGTTTTGGCGGCTGGCTGGCGGGCGTGGTCTTCGTGCCGGCCCTGGCGCTGGCGCTGGGCGTCTGGAGCGGATCGAGCAAGTTCTTCGAAGCCCTGTACACGCTGTGGTGGTATGTGGGCCCGATGAATCACATCGCCGGCCCCGACTTTACGGGCATGGCGCGCGTCGCATCCGGCACGCAGTTTTATCTGCTCGCCGCGCTGGTGTTGCTGGCGGCGGCGTATTTCGGAAGGCGGCGGCAGTTGGTGGTTTAAGCCACCGCCACGGCCGCCTCGGTCTTGGGCCGCGCTGCGAACCACAGCCAGGCCAGCGACACACCCTGGAACGCCACCACCGGAATGATGACGCGCGGATCGCGCACGCCGCCGAACCATTCGCCGGTCGCCAATATAACCAGCGCCGTCGCAGTCAGCCGGCCAGCCTCCGCGATCAGGAACAGGCGCCGGTTCTCCAGCACCCCGCCCAAGCAGACCAACGTGCCCAGGATGAACAGGAAATAAGCGATGTTCAGTGCCGGCGCCTGCTTGGGCAGCAGCGCCAGGAATTGGCTGTTGGCGCCGATCAGCAACACGAACTGCACCAGGCCGTATGCGCTCAGGGCGGTATTTCGCGGCGGATCGAACTTCACGAAATCCACGTGCGGATCGTAAGACTTCTTGGGAAAGCGCGCCGCCACATCCGCCGGACGCCAACCCGGAGGCGCGAACCACACCCGCACCTTGTCTGCCCACGAGCCCGTATGCCAGGCATCCTTCGCCATGGCCACGTAGTAATGCAAGTTGGCCCACACCGGGTTCCAACTATTCAACTGCCCGCGGATGCCGAAAATGCACGGCTCTTCATCCAGTTCTTCCTGAAAGCTGCCGAAGAGACGATCCCAGATCAGGAACACGCCCACGTAGTTTTTGTCGAGATAAATATCGTTCTGCGCGTGGTGCACGCGATGGTTCGAGGGAGTCTGAATCCAGCGGTCCAGAAAGCCCAGCCGCCCGATCAGTTGGGTATGCGGCCAGAACTGGTAGAAAAGCTGGATCACGCCGACCATCAGCATCACGCCCACGGGAACGCCGCACAGGGCCATGGGCAGATAGAAAATCCAGCCCAGGAAAGCGCCTGTGCCGGGCTGCCGCAGGGCGGTGGTGAGGTTGAACTCCTCGCTCTGGTGATGTACCACGTGCGATGCCCAAAACAGGCCCACCGTGTGTCCCCAGCGGTGGTTCCAGTAGTAGCAAAGATCGTAGAAGACGAAAGCGAAGATCCAGGTGCCCAACGCTTTGTTCGATAGGTGCACGGGGGCCACGTGCAGCAGTACCCATTCGTAAAAGAAGATACCCAGGAACCCAAAGAACACCCGCACGCCGGTGCTGACCACGCCGCAGCTCAAGCTGTTGATGGCATCCGCCAAGTGATAGTAGCGCGTATGCTTCACCCGGTCCGTGATGAATTCCACCGCGATCAGGAAGAGAAAGACCGGCACGGCCAGTGCCACGGCCTTCGAGTACATGGTGTCCATATGCGCTTGAGCCAATTCTACCGCGGCAGGATTCTTGTTTTGTGGGAGACTCAAAGAACCAACCACCGCATGGGAATCATCGACTTTCTGTTTGGATCGCCGCTGCCCACCAGCGACGAAAGGGCTGAAAAAATCGGCCCGATTGCCGGCATTCCTATCTTCGGTCTGGACGCCCTGAGCTCGGCGGCATACGGCCCGGAGGCGGCGCTGACCATATTACTGCCGCTGGGCGCGGCCGGCGTCGCCTACATCGTCCCCATCAGCACCAGCATCATCGTGCTGCTTACCATCGTCTTCTTTTCTTACCGGCAAACCATCGAAGCGTATCCGGGCGGAGGTGGTTCCTATACGGTGGCCCGCTCGAACCTGGGCGCATTCCCCGGCCTGCTAGCCGCCGCGGCGTTGATGATCGATTACATCCTGACCGTGGCGGTGGGCATCTCCGCGGGCGTGGGAGCGCTGGTCTCCGCGGTGCCCTCCCTGGTGTCCCACACTCTTTTGATTTGCCTGGGGATTCTGGTCGTCATCACGATAGTGAACCTGCGCGGCGTGCGCGAGACCGGCGCCGTCTTTCTGATCCCGACCTACTTGTTCGTGGGAACCTTGCTGACCGCCATCGCCATCGGTTTGGTAAAGACGGCGTTGAGCGGCGGACATCCGGTGGCCGTAGTCGCGCCGCCCGTGGCGCCGCGTGCAGTTGAGGCCGTGGGTCTATGGCTGCTGCTCAAGGCGTTCGCCAGTGGCTGCACGGCCATGACCGGCGTAGAGGCAGTCAGCAACGGCGTGAAAGCGTTTCGTGAGCCGACCGCCGAAAATGCCCGCCGTACCTTGACCATGATCATCGCGCTACTCATCGTGATGCTGGCCGGCATCGCCCTACTGGTGCGCGCTTACGGCATTGCCGCCACCGATCCGGGCGCGCCCGGCTATCAAAGCGTGTTGTCGATGCTGGTGGCCGCCGTGGCGGGCAAGGGCATCTTCTATTACGTAACCATCGGCGGCATCCTGCTGGTGCTGGCGCTCTCCGCGAACACCGCCTTCGCCGATTTTCCACGCCTGTGCCGGATCATCTCGCACGATGGATACCTGCCGCACCTGTTCGCCGCGCGCGGCCGCCGCCTGGTGTATTCGCAGGGCGTGTACGTATTGGCGGTTCTTTCCGCGATCCTGCTCGCCATATTCGGCGGCGTGACCGATCGCCTGATTCCCCTGTACGCGGTGGGCGCGTTTTTGGCATTCACTCTTTCGCAAACCGGCATGGTCTTCCACTGGCGCCGCCATCGCGGACCCCGCTGGATTGGCAACATGCTGGTGAACGGGTTAGGCGCGGTAGCCACCGGAATTACCGTGCTGGTGGTGCTGGTGGCCAAGTTCGTGGAAGGCGCCTGGATCACGCTGCTGTTGATCCCCATCTTACTGGGCGTGATGATTGTCGTGCGCCGCCAGTATCACCGGGTGGCCATGGAGGTGGGCACCCAATCGCCGCTGAAGCTGCCCAGTTTCAAGCCGCCCATGATCGTGATGCCGGTGGACCGTTGGAACAAAATCTCCCAGCGGGCCCTCACCTTCGCGCTGAACATATCGCCGGATATCACCGCCGTCCACGTCGATTCAGGCGAGCGCACGATTTACCTGAAGGAGGAGTGGCACAACTTCGTGGAGCAGCCGGTGCTGCAACTGAGCATGGCGCCGCCCAAGCTGGTAGTCCTCTCGTCACCGTACCGCTTCGTGATCACGCCCATCGTGGACTTCATCCTGGACCTGGCGGAAAAGAATCCGGACCGCCAGATCGGAGTGGTGATCCCCGAGATCGTAGAGCGCCGCTGGTTCTACAACACGCTTCACAACCAGCGTGGCAATGCGCTGAAGACCACACTCTATTTCAAAGGCAACGAGCGCATCATAGTGATCAGCGTGCCCTGGTATCTATAGCGATCGCGGGATCCCCGCGTCTCCGCGTCTCCGTGTCCCCGCGTCTCAGTTAGCGGGCGCCAGCCCGTCGGCCGTCACGTCGATCGGCCGGATATCCGTGGGAATGTCCTTCAGTGAATCGAGCGCCTTCTGCATGTTGGGACGCACCACCCCCAGCGTGTCGAGCATGTGCCGCGCACCCGCGTAGTTGCCCTCCGCCTCGAGTGTGAGCAGATCGTGCGTCAGATCGCGCACGGCCGGTTTCACCTTCTCGTAATTTACAGCGAAGGTCCCGTCCGCATTCGCCACGAAGGCGCCCTTGTCCGTCAGGTAATTGAACTGCAGCGCCATGCCCTTGCCGTGCGCGTCGGTCAGCCCGAAGCGCAGCGAACGGAACGCGGACGCGAGGAACGTAGTGTACAGCCGGTGTTCTGCGGCCGCCCCGCCGCCGGTGCCGTGGTCGAACAGGTATTGCAGCATGAACATGCCGGTGATATCCGCCTTGGCCTCTTCGATGGCGCTGTACAGCTCCTTCAATTCCTGCCGCGCATTGGTGTTGCGGCCGGCCACCTGGATCTGATGCGGTCCTATGCCGTGGCTCAATTCATGCGCCAGAATGTGTTCGAAGAAGGAGTCGAAGCTCAGGTCCGCCTGCGCGGACTTCGTCAGCACGCGCGCGGCGATCGGTTCCAGCGCGGCATGGAACTTGGCCTCCTGCACGTTTTTCAGCATCACGCGCTTGCTGCCTTTTTCCTGGACCACGCGCTCGTCGTTCGGCAGATTGTAAGCTGCGGTGCGCACACCGTGCGCGCCATCGCCCGCCGCGATGATCTGGTTCACCACCGTGATGGGGGCCAGCGCGCCCAATTTCGGATTGCGGTAGCGCGGCTCGATGGGCAGGTTGTTCTCGATCTCCTGCAAATGGCCGGCGAACGATTTCAGCCGTTCCGTCTCGTGATCGTCGCGCAGGTTGACGTAAGCCTCGTAGGATGCCTTGTAGCCGAACAGTTCGTCGTTGTAGGTTTCGTAGGGCCCAATGGTGATATCGAGCGGCGCGTCCAGATCCATCCAGGCCACGTCGCTCGCGTAATAATCGTTCGACAGGAATGCATCCGCGCGCAGGTTCAGGAACCGGCGCAGCGATGCATTGCCCGTCAGCCGGGCGGCTTCGTGCAGCAGTTGCGCCGCGCGCGTCAGGTCGTGCCGGTATTCCTGGCTGTACGGCACGATGGTCAGGTGATGCGCGGCATCCCGCCGGATCACCGTGAAGAAGCCTTCGGCCTGGTGCCGCTGAGCTTCCGGCAGCGATTTCGCCCAAGCCTCGAATTCCGTGCGCTGCATGTCTTCCGGATAAAAATCCGCGCCGGGAAGTTTGCGCGGAGGCGCGCCCGGCACAAACGCGGCAAAATCGTCCAGGTCCGACCACGGACCTTTGTTGAGCCAGAAATACTCCAGCCGAGCTTTGCCCAGCGGCGTAGCATCTTTCTTCAGGCGCGCGTACATCGCCTGATTGCCGCTCCACAGTTGCGTGAGGAAGATATCGTCCACCAGGCGCGCGGCCTCGATCAGCTTCACCAGCGCTTTCCGGTCGTCAGGCGACAGACCGGAGGTATCGACGCGCATCTCGACAGGCGCGAAGCGCGCTTCCATCTGTTTGAGTTGAACCAGGTCGGGAATGGTCACGGCGAGAAAGAATGACAGTAGCGGGATCACCTTTTATTATCATCCGCGGCACGATGATCCGGCGCGGACACGGCGAAGCCCTCAGGCAGCGCCCACGCGTACAGCACGCCCTGCACTCCCTCCACCACGTACTGCCTGCCGTCCAGCTCGTAGGTCATGGGAGACATCACCATCGATCCGCCGGCATTCACGTGCCAGAGCGTCTTGCCGGTGGCCGGGTCGAGTACCAGCAGGTTACCTTGCGAATCGCCCGTGAAAAGCACCTTGCCCGCGGTGGTCAGAATGCCGGCGGTGCTTTCGCTCGGCCCCAACTCGTGGTTCCAGCGAATCTCGCCTGTACGGTAGTCGATGGCGCGAATCGTGGACTCCGCCCACAGGTCGTGATCGCGTCCCGCCCAGCCCTCGGGCTTTCCGGTAGCCGTGTAATAAAAGATGCTGTAGACGCGCCGCGCCACCACGTAGAACAAGCCCAGGCCCGGATCGAAGCTGGGCGACATCCAATTGGTAGCGCCGTCGGAACCCGGGAATACGAGCCGGCCGTCTGCATGCGGCTCCTTTTCCTTCAGCGACACGGGACGGCCGCGTTCATCGATGCCGGACGACCAGTTATTTTCGATGAAGGGCGTGGTCAGCAGATGCTCGCCATTGGCCCGGTCGAGCACGAAGAAGAAACCGTTCCGGCTGGCCTGCGCCAGCAGCTTGCGCGGCTTGCCGCCAAAATCGGCATCGAACAGGACCGGCGTCTGCACCGCGTCCCAATCGTGCGTGTCGTGCGGCGAAGGTTGAAAATACCACGCCAGCTTGCCGGTATCGGGGTTCAGCGCCACGATCGAACAGGTGTACAGGTTGTCGCCCAGGCGCGCATCGCCGGCCAGCACCGGATTCGGATTGCCGGTTCCCCAGTAGAGCAGGTTGAGGGACGGATCGTAAGTGCCGGTCATCCAGGTCATGCCGCCGCCGTGGCTGCGGGCATCGCCGTTAGGCCAGGTTTCCGCTCCCGGCTCGCCCGCCTGCGGCTCGGTGTACCAGCGCCACTGCATCTTGCCGGTTTCCGGATCCACCGACTCCAGGAATCCGGGAATGTCCGTCACGTCTCCCGAGACGCCTGCGATCACGTGGTTGCCCACGATCAGCGGCGCCATCGTTGAGAAGTACCCGAGCTTGACATCGGCCAGCTCGATGTTCCATCGCACGCGCCCATCTTTGGCATCCAGGCTGAGCAGGTGCGCATCCGGCGTTTCGAAGAACAGCCAGTTGCCCCACATGCCCAAGCCGCGGTGGCCGATATGATCGCCGCCGTCGGACCGGTAGTGGAAGTGCCAGACCAGCCGGCCCGTGCGCGCATCCAGCGCCCAGATATGGTCGGGCACCGTGAAATAGAGGATGCCGTTCACTTCGAGGGGCGTCGATTTGATGGCCGCCGAATTCGCCTGGAACGCCCAGGCCATGGTCAGGGAGCCGACGTTCGACGAATTGATCTGCTTGAGCGGGCTGTAGCGTTGTCCGCTGTAGTCTCCGTTATAGGTCGGCCAGGTGTCGGTGGGGAGTTTCAGCAGCGCACCGGGGTCGAGCCCTTGCGCCATGGCCGCAGTCAGGCTGAAGGAGAGGGCAGCGGCTGTTATAAGGATGCGATTCACTTCAGGGTCTCCAGATAGGCAAACAAATTGTGTATGTCCGCGTCGGTATACTTCGCCAGCATTTCGCGGTGGGCCTGCATGGGATCGTGCGCGGTCACTTTGACCTTGTCGCGCGGCCAGGAGTGATACCAGCCGGACGAATCCCGCAAGGCGACGGAAAAGTCGTCCAGGTGCGCCAGCTTGCCGCTAATCTGCTCGCCCGACGGTGTGCTGACGGTTAAGGTGACAAATCCGCCGGGTGGCGCCAGGATATGTTCTTCGAGCGCCAGCGGCGGATATTTCTTGGCGATGCCGGCCAGGTCGCCTGTAGGCGAGTGGCAGGACGCGCACCTGCCCGCGCCATTGAAATACGCACGTCCGGCTTCGGCGTTGCCGGTCAGCAGGCGCTCGATGGGATAGTCGTTGCCCACATGCGAGCTGCGCAGGGATTCCTCCACGCGCTGGTGCAGGTACGCCACAATATCCTGAATCACGGCGTCGGACAAGGAGAAGGCGGGCATGCCCTGGTCCGGTCGGCCGTTGCGGATCACGGGTCCAATCAGGTCGCCGTGTTGATCGCGGTTGACCAGCGGCGAACGCACCAGGTCAGGCGCGCGGGAGCCTGTGGCGTCCTCGCCATGACAGAAACCGCACGATTCGACGAATTCTTTCTTCTCGCGTGAAGGCGCTTGCGGCTGCGCGTTGGCTGCCCAAGCGCCTACCGAGCACACCGCGCCGATGGACAACAGGAATCGGATGATCAAGTTCGAATGGCCTTTCCTTAAGTCAAGTCGCGCAAAACGGAGCGCGGCCGCGCGCTCGTTTGCGCTCTACAATTCTCTTATGTTGCCACAGTATCCGGCCCGCGCGGCAGGCATACAATGTTCTAATGCGTTTCCCGATAGCAATCTGGGCGCTGGTTTGCGCGACGGCGTGCCTGGCCGACAGCCTTACGCTGCGCAACGGCAAGGTGGTGGAAGGGACATATCTGGGAGGCACGGCGCGCACCGTGAACATGCAGGTGGATGATGCAACCAAGACCTTCGACGTAACCGATGTGGCGGGGCTGCAGTTCACCGCCCCGTCGCTCGACGCACCCAAGCCCAACGTGGAAGGCCTCGCCGACAGTCCGGTCCGGGTGGTGATCTATGAAGACTTGCAGTGTCCCGATTGCGCCGCCTTCCGCCGCATGATGGACGAAAAGCTGCTGCCAAAATACGCGGCCCGGGTGACCTTCATCCATTTCGATTTTCCGCTGGCGAAACATGTGTGGGCGCGGCGGGCGGCCCTTGCGGCGCGCTTTTTCACCGAGCGCGACGCGGCCCTGGGGCTCGAATACCGGCGCTACACCATGGCCAGCCAGGAAGTGACGTCTGACGCAACCTTCAACCAGCGGCTGATCATGTTCGCGCAGGCGCACAGCATCGAGCCGAACGCAGCCCTGGGTGCGCTTTCCAACCCGCACTACGCCGAGTTGGTGGACCGCGATTATCAGGATGGGGTGTCGCGCGGCGTGGTCCATACCCCTACCGTCTTCGTGAACGGCAAGCCTTTCATCGAGACTTTCACCTATGAAGAGATCTCGAAGGCTATCGATGAGGCACTAAGCCAAGCCCACTAGCCGGCAAGAAAATGCCTCCTCCGCGGCGCCTTCTTCGTATTTCCTAGCGAGGACGGAAATACATGAGAATCGCGACACTGGCGCTGGCGGCGGCCCTGTTCCCCGCCTGGGCGCAGGAAATCAAGATGCCGGTCAACCTGGACGCGCTGGCCGGCAAGGCGGAAGAATCCGTGGTGGTTACCCTGGACAAATCCATGCTGAAGATGGCCGCCAAATTCATGAAAGATGGCGACGACGATGCCGAAGCGCGCAGAATTATTGCGGGACTGGAGGGCGTCTACGTCCGCAGCTTCGAATTCAGCCGGGAGGGCGAATACAGCCAGGCCGACTTGGAGGCCGTACGCAGTCAGTTGCACGGACCGGCCTGGGGACGTATTGTAGGCGTACGGTCGAAGCGCCGCGACGGGGATGTGGACGTTTATTTCAAAGACGCCGGCAACGGGCAACTGGGTGGCATCGTAGTGATCGCCGCGGAGCCGAGGGAGCTGACCATCGTCAATATCATCGGCACCATCGACCCCGATAAACTGGCCGACCTGAGCGGCGAATTCGGCATTCCGCGGCTGGACGCCTCCCGGATCCGGAGGGTGCGATGAGCACGCGGGTATTAGCCTTCATACTGCTGGCAGCGGGTGCGGCTTTTGGCGGTGATGCGGAATTCGACCGCATCGTCAAGGCTATCGAATCGCATTACGGGACGCGGTCCATGCACATTCCGTTCCTGGGTCTGGCCAGTTTTGTGGTGAGCGTGGCACATCCGGCCGGCGCCAGCGGCTTCAAGCTGGCCGTGTTTGAAGACCTGAAGTCTTCGCCGGACGAGCGGGAATGGACCGAGCGCGACCATTTCATGGACACGATTTCCGGCCCGAATCTGCATCCCATGGTGCGCGTACATTCGCGCCGCAATGGCGAGGCCACCTATATTTTCATGGGACCGGATAGTCGCGCCGGCCGGATCCTTATCGCAACATTTGAGCGCAACGAAGCTACCGTGGTGGAGGTGAAAGCGGACATCGACAAGCTGCTCAAATCGCTGGACGACCCGGAAAACGCCGGTCACTTCCTGACCGGGAAGCACGACGATCGCGACTCCGACCAGTAGCGCGTTTGCTACGATTCTGAGGTGAGGTTCTGTCTGCCGCTCTTCGCCGCCGGCCTCGCCTGGGGCCAGACGGCGCCGTCGAAGCCGCTGCACGCGGACGCCACGTCGAGCATCGATTACACTACCGCAGCGGATGGTTCGGAAACGGTCGAAATCCGGAATGTCACTTACGACATCACCGGTACCGAGGTACCCGGGCTTCCCGCGGACCAGCGCCTGCTGCTGCGCATGACCGTGCACTCGAAGCGCGTGCTGGACGATATCGGCGCGGAAGCCACCGTCACGCTGGATGCCTGGCGCTTCGGCGACGATCCGCGGCAGAAGCCGCTATACACCCTCACGGCCACCGGTGAAGACGGCCACACGGTGGACGATGCCCTGTTCGTGATTGCGCGCGGCCTGGAAGAGACCGAGTGGTGGTCCGTCTACAAGCTGGGCTCCGGCCGGCACCTGTTTGATACCTACGTGCCAATGGCCAGTTTTTCGACCGCGCGCGAGACCGTGAAATCCCGGTATGTGGGATTCGAAGTGCCTGGCGACGACGCGACGGATGCCCGCCTCAAACAGCCCAACGTGGTCGGTGTTCTGACCTACGCCTCCGCCGAAGATGTGATCCGCGAAGCGCTGCTGACTTGCGACAGCCCCAAACAGGCGGAGCTTTTACGCTCCTACGCGGACACTACCCGCACGCTGGCCGTGAGCGACCACACCATTCAACTGTCGTTCAGCCAGAATTTCCCGTCGCCTCCGAATGCCGTCGCGGTGCGCATCCCGGTGCACGGCGACGATCTGGACCTGGTGCATGCGCAACTGCCGCCGCGCGTGCATGCGGTTGCGTGGCGGCGTTCCCCTTAAACCCTACTCCGCGCCTTTGGACTTATCCGCCTCCGGTTTCGCGCGCCCCGCGTCCAGGTGCCGGTAGTTCATCATGGCGTTGAACAACAGGAAGTGGCTGCCCGACGTTTCGTTGCGCCACATGGGATTGTTGGCGAACAGCACGATGTGCCCCTGGCCGTGCGGCACGTCCACCACCGCGGGTTTTTCGGCCAGTTCGGCGGCGCCATCCAGTAGCCCGCTGACCAGCAGGCTCCCCGCGTCAGCAAATCGCAGGATCACGCGCGGCAGTTCATTCGCCGGAGGAATCCGCCAGCTCAGGTAGGCCCGCGCCTCCTCGGGGACGTACAGTTCGCGCTCGTGCGGCGTGCGCTTCGGCGCTTTTTCCGGCGCCGCGTATTGCCGGCCCTGGATCACGTCCGGATCGGTGGCGGATCCCCGTCCGCTGCTGCGGCTCTCGTTCGCCTCCGCGCCGCCAAAGCCCAGCCCCACGTTGAACACCGGATTCTCGCTGTAGTACACGTACAGCTTGTCGCCGTAACCGTAGGCGATCGGGCTTCCGGCATCTTCTACATTGGCAAGCAGTACATCGCCCGGGCAGACCAGGCGCTGTGGCCTGCGCAGCGAGACCGCCCTGGTCATACCGCCTTCGACAGGCAGAGCCGCCGAATCGCCAACCGCCACCAGCAGACCGCCGTCGCGCACGAACCGCTCGATCGCGGCCACACCGCTATAGCCCAGCCCGCCGCGAATATCGTCGCTCGAATCGAGACCCTCCGCGAAGAAACTGGGCGTGTCCGGTGTGCTCTTCCACGGCATGGGGTTGCCCTGCATCGGAATCCCCTGAATCGTGGAGGCCAGCTCTCCAGCGAACGGCGGCACGATGATCACATCGAACCGATCGCGCAGATTGGCCGTTTCACGCACGGCCGTATCGGCGATGTAGGTGTAGGGAATCTTCAACTGATCGAGCGTGACCCGGAACCAGCCATCCTCCTGCGTGTTCGTCCAGTTGTGCATCAGGGCGATGCGCGGGGCTTCGAGCGGGTGCCGCGCCACGCTTAGCTTGGCATCCGTGGCGTACATCGTAACGCCCAGATCGCGCGCGGCGGATTCGATGGCGCCGCGGTCCGCCTTGGCGATCACGAAACTGCCGCGATGGAACTTGTGCCCGTCCGCCTCAAACGGTTCTTCCGCGGTCTCCATGGGGACACTCGCCAGGCGGAAGCGGAAGGTGGCCAGCGCGCTGTCTCCGTTGTTGTTCACCAGGTAAGTCGCGTGTCCGGCGCCTTCGAGAGTGCCCGGCATCTGGATAGCGCCCGCGACTTTGGCCATGGGCACCGCGAGCACGGATGCATCCATCACGCGCACCGTCTTGACGTTTGCCAGCGCGCCCAGGGTCCAACCGGTATCGTCGTAGGGCCGCGGATCCTTGGCGCTGAAATATTGCGTGTCGAGCAAGGTATCGGCCAGGCGGCTGTAGGGCTGATCCATGCGGATGATGTAGCTGCCCGCCGGGAAATTTTCACTCGTAACCGGGGGCGCGTCTTTCGCCTTGGAATCGGCGGGCGCTTTGGCGTCCGCTGGCTTCTTCTCTTCCGCCGGCTTGCCGGGACCGCCGATCGCCGCGCCTTCCCCATTCGGTACGGGCGCCGAAAACGCCTTGTCCGCGCGCGAAATCTCGATGCCTTGCGCGATCAGCACGTTGAGCAGGCGTGCCTGGTCGCCCCGCCGCGGATCGTCCGCCGGCAGCACCCACGCTGCCGGCCCTTCCGTGCGCGCCTTGGCCACCGCGCGCTGGCTCTTCAGGTAGAAATTCTGCAGGAACTCCTGCCCGTGCGTGGCCACGTTATACAGTCCCAGCAGCACGCCGCTTTGCTGCAGGTTGATGTTGTCGCGCGCGGACCATTTCACTTTGGCCATGGGCGGATTCGGCCGGTACCATTCGCGGCTGGTAGCATTGGGTTGCAGCGTGCGCATCTGCGTATCCGCGCCGCGATTTCCGAACGTCTCGTAAAACCGGCCGATGGCATTGTGCCCTGTGGCGGCCCAGATCAGGTAGTTGGGCGCCCATCCGTCGTAGAAGCCGTGCGTCCATACCCCTACCACGCCGCGCCGCGTCAGCTCCTCCACTTCGTAAAACGCCAGCCGCTGCCATTCGCTGGTAACGATCGGGTCGAGCCACGCATTATACGGGCCGGTACCAGTGGAAATATAAAGGTAGGGGATGGATTCATGCAGGTCGTGCATCACGGTGGCGTGCCAGTCGAGGTAGGTGCGGGTGACGTTCTTCGAAAGATCGAGCGACAGCGTGATGCCGTCGCGATTGTTGTCGTGCGAGACATAGTGGCCCCACCAGGTGAGCGGATAAGCCATCGCGTCGGGATGATGCTTGCCGTACATGTAGACATCCACAAAGCGATCGTGGCCGTCGGTTTCGATCACAGGCGTCAGCAGCACGATGGAGTTCTTGCGGATTGCCTGGATCATTGGGGTATCTTCCACCGCCAGACGGTAGGCCAGCTCCATCAGCATCTCGGGAGAGCCGGATTCGGGCGAGTGGATGCTGCCGTCGGCCCAGTAGATCGGCTTGCCCTGCTGGATCAGGGCCTGCGCCTCGGTCTCGCTCAGCCCGCGGGGATCCGCCAGGCGCGCGGTGATCTGTCGGTAATGGTCGAGGTTCTGGATGGTGGCTTCGTCGGCGACGGCCACTACGATCATTTCGCGCCCTTCCTCGCTCTTGCCCATGGAGAACACGCGCACGCGCGGGCTGCGGCTGGCGAGCTGCCGCATGTAGCCGTTGATCTGTTCCACCTTGTCGAGCACGTCCGGCGCGCCGATGATGTGGCCCAGGTAAGTATCCGGGGCCGGCACGCAGGAACTCCACGGCAGGTGGTCGACCAGTTCGGTCGAGAAATACGTCTCCGTGGTGTTCTTGTGGATGGCCTCGGTATAGGCGGCATCATCTTTGGTTTCGCAGGCGCCGGCGGCTTGTCCCGCCATGCCTGCCAGCGGGAAGGCCAGCACCAGCAGCACCCCCAGCATCGACGCCGACAAACCAGCCACAGATTGTTTGGACATAGCTTTCTACCTATATCACAGGCCGCGTGATTCGGCGGCTTTCGAGTGGCATACAATGGCCATAAGCGGTCATGCTTACGCAGCTTCAGGCGAAGACGGGACTACTCCGTCAACTCGGGTTCGTCAGCGCCACTGCCCTGGTGGTTTCCAACATGGTGGGGATGGGCATCTTCACCACCACCGGCTTCATGGCGCGCGATCTGGGCAGCGCCAAGCTGATCCTGGCCGTCTGGCTGGTGGGCGCGCTGTTTGCGCTGGCCGGCGCCCTCAGCTACTCCGAGCTCGGCATCAATTTCCCCAGCTCCGGCGGCGAGTACGTGTACCTGACGCGCGCCTTCGGTCCGGTATGGGGCTTCATGACGGGCTGGGTCTCGTTCTTCGCCGGCTTCTCCGCGCCCATCGCGGCGGCAGCGCTGGCTTTTTCCGATTATCTCGGGTCCTTCTATCCTTCGTTAAAACAGGCGAACGCGGCCTACGTCTTCGGCTCCGGAGCTTTTTCCATCCGGGTGGGCGCGGGACAGGCGGTGGCCTGCCTGTTGATCGCGGCCTTCAGCATTCTAAATTGTCTCGGCGTGCGGCGCACGGCGCGCGTGCAGAACGCCCTGACGGCCACAAAACTGGTGGTCATCATCGGCTTCATCGGACTGGGTTTCCTGAGTGGATCGGGAAGCTGGCATCACTTCTCCGAGCCGGCGGTGCGCACCGCGCCCACCTCGCTGCCCGCGCAATTCGTCATCAGCCTGCTTTGGGTGATGGTGGCCTATAGCGGGTGGAACGCCGCCACCTACGTGGCCGAGGAATTGAAGCGGCCGGAGCGCACCCTGCCGGCGTCACTGGCCGTGGGCACCGCGCTGGTGACCGCTCTCTTCATTGGCTTGAACCTGGTGTTCATCTACTCCACACCGCTCGAATCCATGAAGGGTGTGCTGGCGGTGGGATCGCTCGCCGCATCCAACCTGTTCGGTCCGCAAGTTGCGGGAACCTTCTCGGCCCTGATGGCCCTGTCGCTCATGGCTACGGTGAATGCCGAAGTGACCATCGGTCCGCGTGTCTACTTCGCCATGGCCAAGAACAAGGCGTTCTTCAAAATCGCCGCCACGGTGCATCCCGAGTGGCACACCCCCGTGTTCGCCATTCTGAGCCAGGGAGTGTGCGCCATGCTGATGACCCTGACGCCCTTTCCGCAGCTCGTCGTATACATCGGTTTCAGCCTTACGTTTTTTTCGGTGATGTCGGTCGCCTCGGTGTTCATCTTCCGCAGGCGGCCAGGATGGCAGAAGCTGCGTCCGTTGAGTTTCTGCTTCCCGGCGATCCCGCTGTCCTACATCTTGGTGGGCGCCTGCATGATCGTCTACGGCGTGATCTGGCAGCCCGTCGCGTCGATCAGCGCGCTGGTTACTATTGGCGCGGGCGCCGCGGTGTGGGCGGGTATTGCACGGCGCAGCTAATCTAAGCTGCCCGCATCGCCGCCCCACAGTAAACGCAGTGCGACCAGCCCGGCTCCACGGCTCGCCCGCATTGCGGACAGCCCAGCGCCAGCGGACCGCCGCAGCGTGGGCAGAAGGCGAATCCCTGCCGGGCCTCCGCCCCGCATCGCGAGCAATGCACCAGCAGCGGATCGCGCAATACAAAGTACAGAATGATGCCGATGGCGTTGGGGATGAAGATCGCCAGCAGGGTCCACATCACGTAGCGCATGCCCCGCCGGCGCGCATCGGCATTCACGTAGCCGATCAGCAGCACCAGCGCGAACAGCGTCAGACCCGGCAGCGCCGACATGGCCAGTTTGGCTGCCAGCGGCCATTGCCGGCCTTGCGGGTCTATCCCAAACGGCACCAGCATCATCAGCAGAAAAAACGCCAGCCAGACACAAACGGCCACTACCCAGGCCGTGCGGGGGACAATATCCAATTCTTCACGAAAGCGGCTCATAACGCCCTCCTCAACTCGCTGCGGCGTTTGCCCAATGCCAGGGCCGCCACCGCCGCGGTCAGCCATACCAGAACCGTCGAAATCGCGGACCAGGTTCCGAACCGCACCAGGTTCGCGCCCATGATCACCAGCGCGCCGCCGGTAAAGATGCGCGCCACGAACCATGCCGTCAGCCCGACGGTCCAGGCAAACAGCGCCAGTGCGCCGAGCATCATTTCATCCCACCGGCGGTCGGCCGCGGTGGCCCGCGCCTGCCACACGCGCGCCCGGGTGCGCTCCATCAAATGCGCGGGCACGGGCGGTTGCGGAAGTTGCCTCAAGCCTTGCGCATAAGCGCCCCACACTTCGAGTTCGCGCCGGCACTCCGCGCATTCCCGCGCATGTTCGTCTAGCCGCCGCTGTTCCTGCGCATCCAATGCTCCGCAGGCCGCCAGCGCCAGCAATTCCCTGATGGATTCGTGTTCGCTCATGCTCCCCTTCTTCCCGGCATCCTGGTCTCCATGGCCGCGCGCAACCCGTCCAGCGCCCGCCGCAGCCGGCTCTTCACCGTGGCCAGCGGAATGCCGGCCACCTCCGCGATCTCTTCCAGTTTCATGTCCTCTTCAAAGCGCAGCGTCAGCACCTCGCGATGGATTGCCGGCAAGTCGTGAATGCAAGCCGCCAGCATCGCGCCCCGCTCGAAATCGAGCAGCCGTTCCAGCGCATCGGGATCTCCCGCGCGCAGCCGGTCGCTGGGCGCATCGCCCGATTCGCCGGCGTCGTCCAGGCTCTCGCCGCGCTGGCCGCGCCAGCTATCGATGGCCAGGTTGTGCGCCACGGCGAACAGCCACGATTCGAAATTGCGGCGCGCGTCGTAGCGGCCGATCTTTTCCATCACCCGCAGCCAGGTCTGCTGAAACAGATCGTCGGCCACCGCCGGCTCCCGCACCAGGCGCAGCAGATAGCGATACAGCCTGTGCTGATAGCGCGAGATCATGACCGTCAGCGCGTCGGGATCGCCCCGCCGCATACGGACGATGACGTCTTCCACGCCGCTCAATGCCTCCGGATTCATAGCCGCCGCGAGGATCATACTAGCATCAGGTATACGGATGGCCTCCGCAAAAAGACCCATCCGGCATATACTGGTTTGGTAAACCGCTCCATGGCATTGGAAATTAACCAAAAAGAGATCGCGCCGGGTACCGCGGTGATCGCTCTCGAAGGCAGCGTGATGCGCGGTCCCGAAGGCGAACGCATCGAGAGCGTGCTCAACGGCCTGCTCGACCAGGGCCGCCGCCGCATCGTGTTCGATCTGTCGGGCGTCAAGCGCATCGACAGCACCGGCATCGGCCGCTTCATCTACAGTCTCAATAAGGTCGAGGAGACCGGCGGCAAGATGTGGATGGCGGGTGCGCAGGGCTACGTACGCGAATGCTTCCGGGTGACGCGCCTGGATACCATTTTCCAATTCTGCGAGACGGTTGAGGACGCGCTAGCCGCCAACGAGCGCGCATAACCGGTGCGTGAGCCGATCCGAGCCGCGCCCGGTTCGGTAACTCAGTTCTTGAACGCCGACCGATTCTGCACAATTGTGGGGCAGGCACTCTGCCTGCGGCGGCCTTCAGGCCGCTAAAAGCGGGTCCGAGGGACCCGCAGGCCACGGGCCTGCCCCACAACTAATGCATCGCGTCTGACTTGGTCGCGCGCCCCCAGGGTCACCGCAACCGGATACAGTGGACGGTATGCGAGCAACCCGAATCCTGGCCGCTGCCGCCCTGCTGGCCTTGACGCGCATTCCAGCGGCCGCCGCAGGCCCGTATCAATACCTCTTCCAGAATCCCGATCTGCCGCTCGAACAGCGCGTCGAGAACATCGTTTCGCTCATGACGCTCGACGAGAAAGTCGCCTGCCTCGGCACTAACCCCAGCGTGGAGCGCCTCGGCATCAAGGGCACCGGCCACGTGGAAGGACTGCACGGCCTGGCGTTGGGCGGTCCCGGCGGATGGGGACGCCCCGTTCCCGTTCCTACCACGCAATTCTCACAGGCCATCGGGATGGGCGAAACCTGGGACCCCGACTTGATTCGCAAGGCCGGCGGCGTGGAAGGCAACGAGACCCGCTACATCTATCAGAGCAAGCAGCGCGGCGGCCTGGTGGTGCGCGCTCCCAATGCCGATCTCGGCCGCGATCCGCGCTGGGGCCGCACCGAAGAGTGCTTTGGCGAAGATCCGTTCTTCAATGGCAAGATGGCGGCCGCCATGGTGAAAGGGCTACAGGGCGACGACCCCAAGTACTGGCTTACCGCTTCGCTGATGAAGCATTTTCTGGCCAACAGCAACGAGAACGGCCGCGGCGGATCGTCCTCCGATTTCGACGAACGCCTGTTGCGCGAGTATTACTCCGTGCCCTTCCGCATGGGCGTCGAGGAGGGAGGATCGCGCGCTTTCATGGCCTCCTACAACGCCTGGAATCACATCCCCATGACGGTGAATCCCATCCTGCGCAGCATCACCATGCAGGAGTGGGGCGTGGACGGGATCATCTGTACCGACGCCGGCGCGCTGCGCAATATGATCAACCTGCACAAGTATTACAAGACGCTGCCGGAAGGCGCCGCGGGCGCGGTGAAAGCCGGGATCAATCAATTCCTTGACCGCTTCCGCGATCCTGTCAACGATGCCCTCAAGCAGAACCTGCTGACCGAGGCCGACATCGACAACGTGATCAAAGGCGAGTTCCGGGTCATGATCCGGCTGGGCCTGCTCGATCCCCCGGACCGCGTGCCGTACTCGAAACTGGTGGGTGAAGAGGATGCCTGGAAGACGCCGGGACACAAAGATGTGGCGCGCCAGGTGGCGCTTGAGTCGATCGTGCTGCTGAAGAACGCCGGCGGATTCCTGCCGCTCGACCGCGCGAAACTTAAATCGGTCGCGGTGATCGGCCCGCGCGCCGACCAGGTGCTGCTGGATTGGTACAGCGGCACGCCCCCCTATACCATCACGCCGCTGGAAGGGATCAAGGCGAAGCTGGGCTCCAGCATTACGGTGAACTACGCGGCTAATAATGAGAATGACGCCGCCGTAAAGGCCGCCAAAGCGTCCGACGTGGCGCTGGTATTCGTCGGCAATCACACCACCTGCGATGCCGGTTGGGCGAAGTGTCCCACGCCCAGCGACGGTAAGGAAGCCGTGGACCGCAGCGCCATCGACCTGGAAATGGAAGACCTGGTTAAGCAGGTGTACGCCGCGAATCCCAAGACCGTCATGGTGCTGGTTTCGAGCTTTCCGTTCGCCATCAACTGGAGCCAGCAGAACCTCCCGGCCATCCTGCACATGACCCACAACGCGCAGGAGATGGGCAGCGCCCTCGCGGATGTGTTGTTCGGCGATTACAACCCCGGCGGGCGCCTGGTTCAAACCTGGCCGAAGTCACTCGACCAGATTCCTCCCATGATGGATTACAACATCCGCCACGGCCGCACCTATATGTACTTCAAGGGCGATCCGCTGTATCCGTTCGGCTACGGCCTCAGCTACTCCACATTCCGTTATTCGAAGTTGAAAGTGAGTCCCGGCCGTCTCCCGGCGGCGGGCACGGTCACCGTGAGCGTGGAAGTGAAGAACACCGGCGCACGGCGGGGCGACGAGGTGGTGGAGCTTTATGTCAGGCATCTGAAATCCGCGGTAGAAAGGCCTGCCAGGGAATTGCGCGGCTTCCGGCGAGTGACGCTGGCGCCCAACGAAACCAAAACCGTCGAGATCCCACTGACCGCCGATTCGCTCCGCTATTGGGATGTCGGACGGAAAGGCTGGGTGTTGGAGTCGGGTGATGTGGAGTTGATGGTGGGCGAATCGTCCGCCGATGTGAAGCTGACGAAGACGCTCCCGGTGGCCGGCAATTGATTCGGCGCCTGCTCCCGCTCGTCCTGCTGGCCGCCGCGGGGCGTGCCCAGCCGGACGGCAACGTGACCAAAGGCGACGGCTGGGAATACATCCGGCTCGGCAATCCCGACGATGCCGCCACCGTGACCAAAGGCGGATTCTTCTTCGGTGGCGGCAGCACCGACGTGGACGAAGCTTTCCGCTGGATGTGCGGCAAAGCGAATGGCGGCGATTTTCTGGTAATCCGCGCCTCGGGCACTGCCGCCTATAATTCGTACATCCGCGACCTGTGCCCGGCGTTGAATTCCGTGGCCACCCTGATCGTCCGCAGCCGCGCGGGCGCCCAGCAGCCTTTCGTGAAAGAAGCGATTCTGAAAGCCGAAGCGATTTTCATCGCCGGCGGCGATCAGGGCAATTACGTCAGGTTCTATGGCGGCACACCCCTCACGGCGGCGATCGACGCACAAGCCGCGCGCGGCGTACCGGTAGGCGGCACCAGCGCGGGCAACGCCGTGATGGCGCAGTTTGGCTACTCCGCCCTAACCGGCTCGGTGACTTCAAAGGAGGCGCTGGCGGATCCTTACACCCCGCTGATCACCATCGCCGATGGCTTCCTGAATCTCTCGCCCTTGTTGCGCGGCATCTTCACCGATGATCACTTTGCGGCGCGCGACCGCATGGGCCGCCTGCTCGCATTCCTGGCGCGCGTAATTCAGGACGGCAGCGCATCTCAGGTATCGGCGATCGCCACGGACGAAAAGACCGCCTACCTGATGGAGCCGGACGGCAGCGGCTTCGTAGCTGGAACCGGCGCGGCGTACTTCCTGCGCACCACCGGACCGCCCGACATGTGCAAGCCCGGCACGCCGCTCACGCTGCGGAATGTTTCCGTGTATCGCCTGCGCGCCGGAGGCAAATTCAACGCCGTCACCTGGACCGGCGAGGGCGGCACAGCGTACGCTCTATCGGCTGTCCACGGAGCCGTCGAATCCACCCAGCCCGGCGGCGGGATTTACTGAATTACAGCGCCGCCAGCACTTCTTCGGCGTGGCCGGCCGGCTTGACCTTCGAGAAAATCTTCTGGATCTTGCCCTGCTCGTCGATCACAAAGGTAGTGCGCTCGATCCCCATCACCTTCTTGCCGTACATGTTCTTCTCTTTCAATACGCCGTAATCCTCGACCGCTTTCTTATCCACGTCGCACAACAGCGTGTAAGGCAGGCACTCGTTTTGCTTGAAACCGGCCTGCGCCTTGGGAGTATCTTTCGATATCCCCAGCACCACCACGCCCTTCTTCTCAAACTTCTTGAATGTATCGCGAAACTCGCGAGCCTCCACCGTTCAGCCCGGCGTGCTGGCCTTGGGATAAAAGAACAGCACCACCTTTTTCCCGCGCAGCGAATCCAAACGGAACGGAGCGCCAGCATCGGTTTCCAACTGAATATCAGGAGCCTTATCGCCTTCTTTAAGCATATTTATCCCTGTAAATCAGTGTCCATCCGTGGCTAATTTCTTCTTAAGCATCTCGTTGACCGTACCCGGATTGGCTTGCCCGCGGGATGCCTTCATCACCTGGCCCACCAGAAATCCGAGTACCGCCGTTTTGCCGCTCTTGTACTGCTCCACCTGTTTCGGGTTTTGCGCGAGCACCGTGTCGATTATCATTTCGATAGCGCCCGTGTCGCTGATCTGCTTCAACCCTTCCCGTTCGACGATGGCCGTAGCCGTCTCGCCGCTTGAGAACATTTTCGGGAAAACATCCTTGGCGATCTTGCCGGAGATCTCACCCTGCCGGATCAGCGCCACCAGTTCGCCCAGCCGTTCGGGCGTCACGGGCGAATCGGCGACAGATTTGCCTTCCGCATTCAGCGCGCCCATCAGGTCGCCCATTACCCAGTTGGCCGCCATCTTCGGCTCGGCGGAGGCCGCCGCGGCCCGCTCGTAATATTCGGCGATGGCCCGGCTGGCCGTCAGCACGCCGGCATCGTAAGCGCTCAGGCCGAAGCTCTCCATGAAGCGCGCGCGCTTGTGGGCGGGCAACTCCGGCATAGAGGCGCGGATCTGGTCCAGCCAAACGTCCGATATCCGCAGCGGCGCCAGGTCCGGCTCGGGGAAATAGCGGTAATCGTGCGCGTGCTCTTTGCTGCGCATGCTGGCCGTCTCGCCTGTGTCCGGGTTGTAGAGGCGCGTCTCCTGCGGAATCGTGCCCCCGCCTTCGATAAGGCCAACCTGCCGCGCAATCTCGTAATCCAGCGCCAGCTTCAGAAAGCGAAACGAATTCAGGTTCTTGATTTCGGCCTTGACCCCCAGTCGCTCGGCGCCCTTCACCCGCACAGAAACATTGGCATCGCAGCGCAGATGACCCTTCTCCATATCGCAGGTGGACACGTTCAGGAATTCGAGCGTCTGCTTCAGCTCGGTCAGGAAGTCGTAGGCTTCCTGGGAGCCGCGCATGTCCGGCTCGGTGACGATCTCGATCAATGGCGTGCCGGAGCGGTTCAGATCCACGTAAGTGTACCGGTCGGAATCCCGAAAGCCGTCGTGGATGCTCTTGCCCGCGTCGTCTTCCATGTGCACGCGCGTGATCCCGATGCGCTTCGGCACGCCATCCACCGGAATTTCGAGCCAGCCATGTTCGGCCAGCGGCTCCTCGTATTGCGAGATCTGGTAACCCTTCGGCAGGTCCGGGTAGAAGTAGTTCTTGCGGGCGAAGCGCGACACCGGACGCACTTCGCAGTTCAAGGCCAGCGATGCCTCGATCGCCAGCTCGACGGCCTTGGCGTTCAGCACCGGTAGCGCGCCGGGCAGCCCCAGGCACACCGGGCACACGTTGCTGTTCGGCTGGGCGCCGAAACTGGTGGGGCAGCCGCAAAAGATCTTGGTCGCGGTGGCCAGTTGCACGTGCACTTCGAGGCCGATGACCGGCTCGTACTTGGCGATCAAATCCGGGCCGGCGAGTTCCACGTACGCCGATGACATGATCTTCCATTATATGTGGCGTGCGCGGCCCATCTTGACGGGCCTGGCGCCCGGATTCACAATGGGATCGGCCTATGCTCTCCCGTTCCAGACTCGCGGGTATTGCCTTCGGTTTGCTACTGGCTGCATGTGCGTGGTGCCAGGATGAGCTTTCCCTGTACGCAAAATGGGCGAACGAAGACGTTGTTTACATCATCTCCGCGGAGGAAAAGGCGGCCTTCGAGCGGTTGCAAACCGGCGCCCTGCGCGATCGGTTCATCGAACAATTCTGGCTGCGGCGCAATCCAAGCCCCGCCACTCTGGAGAACCCGTTGAAGGAGGAGCACTATCGCCGCATCGCCTGGGCGAACGAGCGCTTCGCCTCGGATATCCCGGGCTGGCGGACGGACCGCGGCCGCATCTACATCTTCTACGGCCCGCCAGATGAGGTCGAGTCGCATCCCTTCACGCGCTACGTCCGCCCGCCGGAGGAAGGCGGCGGGGAGGCCACTGCGTACCCGTTCGAACAATGGCGCTATCAACAGATCCCAGGCGTCGGCAAAAACATCGCCATCGAGTTCGTGGACCACGACCAGACAGGCCGGTATCCGCTTTCGTTTGCCGCGGAGATAGACCTTCTGCGGACGCGCCCGGCGAGCCTGCCCGATCCCTTCGCGCGGCCCCAGCCGGAGCCTCCCGACTTGACCCGGATGTTTGCACACATACCGCCTGTCGCCGCGCCGCGCCAATCGCCGCAAACTCCATTAAGCACCATGGAACAGGCCCTGACCGGCGCGGCAGCCCGCGATTTCGCGACCTTGTCCGCACGGGCGTATTACTTCCCGCTGACAAATGCCTCCGCGATGGCCAATCTGGTGCTGCCGGTGCCTGCCGGCACAGTCCAGCTAATCGGCCGGATCGTCTCCAGCAGAGGCGCCACTGCCGAGGCCTTCGAGGTTGCGAAACCGGAGTCCGTCTATACCGTTTCCGTTTCGCTCTTTCCCGGCGCCTATCGCCTCCAGGTGGCTGCCGCGAACGGTGCCGGCAAAGTCAGCCTGTACCAGGCGGCGGTTACCGTTCCTTCGTTCGACGGGGCAAATCCGGTGTCCAGCACCATCGTATTGGGTGCCCGCTCGGGCTCGGGCGAATTTCTGGTGGGAACCGCGCTGGTCCATCCGCGGCTGTCAGGCGAATTCAAGCAGGCCGGGGAGATCGGAATCCTACTGCAGATACGGAATCCGCCGCTTTCCGGGCAGGTGCGCTATCGAATTACCCGAAAAGTCGGGGGCGACCAGGTCTACGAATCCGCCGACGACCTTAGCCGCCTCCCCTTCGCCGCGCCGTCCCAGGCCACTGTGGAAAAATGGCTCGCTCCCGGGACCCTGCCGCCGGGGCATTACGCGCTCGAAGTCACAATCACCGGCACGGACCGTAACCAGACGGCCGCCGCAGCCGTTGATCTTACTGTAATCTGAACCGAGCTGGGCTGTGACGGCCTCGCCCAGTGTGCCGCAGCAGCCCAACTTGACGAGTGCTAAAATGAAGCCGTACAATAGATTAACGAAAAAGGCCCTGTTCCGGGAAGCGGTGCGTATGATCTCGAAAAGCATTTTGTTTTCCTGTGTTTCACTGGGTTTGATGCTGGCCGGGAATGCGGTTTGCCAGGATCAGCCACCAGCCCCAAAAGACGATCAGAAAAAAGCCGATGCGGCCCCCGCCCGCGAAACGATCGCCAAACCTCTCACCGACAAACAGAAGAAGAAGCGCGACGAGAAGCTCCGCAAAGAACTGGAAACGCCTTATAAGAAGTGGCTGAACGAGGACGTGGTCTACATCATCACCGATGAAGAGAAGACCGCCTTCAAACGCCTGGCCACCGACGAAGAGCGCGAGCAGTTCATCGAACAGTTCTGGCTGCGGCGCGATCCTACCCCGGACACCGAAGAGAACGAGTTCAAGGAAGAGCACTACCGCCGCATTGCGTACTCCAACGATCACTACGCCTCCGGAATTCCTGGCTGGAAAACGGATCGTGGCCGCATCTACATTATGTACGGCCCGCCGGATGAGATCGAATCGCACCCCTCGGGCGGCACCTACGAGCGGCCCATGGAAGAGGGCGGCGGCGAAACGTCCACCTATCCGTTTGAGCAATGGCGCTACCGCTACCTGGAAGGCATCGGAACCAACATCATCATCGAGTTCGTGGATCCCACCATGTCGGGCGAGTACCACATGACCATGGACCCGTCCGAAAAGGACGCCCTGACCTATGTACCGGGCGCCGGCCTCACCTTGATGGAGCAGATGGGCCTTTCCACCAAGACGCAGCGCTTCCAGAATACTGATGGCACGCACCTCGGCCAGGCGTTCGGCGGGTCGTCGGAGAGCATGATGGAGTTCAACCGCCTGGAGCAGTTCGCGAAACTGCAGAAACCGCCGGCCGTGAAGTTCAAAGACCTGGAAGACGCGGTCACCAGCAAGATCACCTTCAACATCCTGCCCATGAAGGTGCGCGCCGATTTCTTCCCGCTCACCGAAGCTTCCGTGCTGACCTATATTACGCTGCAATTCGAGAATAAGGACATGCAGTTCCAGGATAAGGCGGGCGTGGAAAAAGCCTCCGTTAATATCTTCGGCCGGGTCACCACTATGACGCGGCGCATCGTGCAGACCTTTGAAGACACCGTTACCGTCGATTGCGCCCACGAAATGCTGCAGGCCTACGCGCAGCGCTCCTCGATCTATCAGAAGACGCTTCCCCTGCCGCCCGGAACCTACCGGCTGAACGTGGTGGTGAAAGACATTGTGGGCGGCAACATGAACAACTACGAGACCGCCCTGAACGTGCCCCACGTGGATACCGAAAAACTATCGTCCAGCACCATTGTGCTGGCCGATCTGATCGAAAAGGTTCCCACGCGGAGCATCGGCGTGGGCCAGTTCGTTATCGGCACGAGCAAGGTCCGCCCGCGCGTGACGGAGAGCTTCAAGCGCGACGAGAAGATGGGGATCTACTTCAAACTGTACAACTTCGGCCCCGACGAGAAGACTCAGAAGCCCAACGGCCAGATCGAGTACGAAGTGGTCAAGAATGGCAGCAACGAGAAGATCTTCGAGTTCACCGAGGACATCGGCAGTCTGCCCGGAGCATCCGCTTCGCAGGTGACTGTGGAAAAGCTGCTGCCGCTGCAGAAAATGACGCCGGGGCAATACACTTTGAAGCTGAAGATAACAGACCGGAACCGGAACCAGACCCTGACACCCACGGCCCAGTTTACGGTAACCTAAAGGGGTAGAAGAAACGGCACGGGAGACGCCCCGTTGATATGCTAAGCGGCACCGGATGATGAGTACGAGGTCGCACATCCCGGTTTCCAGCATGGTGGTGGGATTGGTCTGCCTTTCAGCGGCAGTTCCCGCCCGCGCCGCAGTGTCCGTCAAGCTCTCCGGAGCCATCGAGGGGCTGGTCACCAATGGCGAAGGCGTTCCCCAAATGGGCGCCGCGGTCATGCTGTTCAACCGGCAGGACCGCTTGTTCGAGAAGGTCTTCACCAACGATAAAGGCAGCTTCCTTTTCGCTGGCCTGATTCCCGACACGTATTCCCTGCGCGTTACCTTGGCCAGTTTCGTGCCGGCCATCAAGAACAATATCCTGGTGCAGCCGGGCATGCGCAGCATGCTCAACGTGAGCATGGCCGCTTTGTTCAGCTCCATACACCTGGTCTACCCCGTCGATCACCCGGCTTTCATGACCGATGACTGGAAGTGGGTTTTGCGCACGGCAGGTTCCACACGTCCAGTCATGCGCATGCTGCCTGACGTCGATTCCGGCGAGGAGAAACCACACCATGCGGTCTTCTCCGATACGCGCGCTATGTTGGTGCTCTCGGCCGGCGATGGTTCGCTGGTTTCGGGCTTCGGCAGCAGTGCCGACATGGGTACGGCTTTCGCGCTAGCTACGTCGCTGTTCGGAAGCAATCAGTTGCAATTCGCCGGCAATGTGGGAACCGGTGCGCAATCCGGCATCCCATCGGCAGCTATCCGGACCACCTTCAGCAGGGCGGTCGGCCCTGCTACTCCCGAAGTCTCTATCACCATGCGCGAATTGTTTCTGCCCTCGCGTATGGGTGTGGCGATCTTTGGACCGGAGGGCGCCGCGCCGATGCTGCGAAGCATCTCGGCCAATCTCGACGATCACGCCAGCATCCTGGATTCCCTCTCACTGCAATATGGCATGGCGATCGATTCGGTATCCTTCAACGATCACCTCAGCTATTTCAGCCCCTATGCCCGCCTGAGCTATCTACTCGACAAAAACGACCAGATCGAATTCGATTACACGTCCGGCAACGCGCGTCCCGACCTGGGATCGCCAAGCGGCTCGGATGATTCGCTGCAGCGCCAGATTGGCGCGCTGGGCCTGTTCCCGATGGTGTCGCTCCGGGGCGGCAATGCGGAAGTGCAGCGCGGCAAGGATATCGAAATTGGGTATTCGCACACCATGGGCTCGCGCAAATTCAGCGTGAGCGCGTATCACGAGTCGATCAACAACTTGGCCTTGACCATCGCGGAGCCGAACGGATTCCTGCCGGTGGGCGACGTGCTGCCCGATTTCTTTTCAGGTACCGCGATGTTTAACGCGGGAGGCGTTGCCAGCATGGGCTACACCGCGGCGGTCACGCAGAATATCGGCGACAACTTGAAAGCCACGGTGATGTACGGATCCACAGGAGCGCTGACTGCCGATCGAAACGAACTGGTAAGCACCGACCCCGACGAGCTTCGATCCATGATTCGAGAAACGCGTCAGCAGGCCGTAACCATGCGCGTGGAGGGCGCCAGCCGCCACACTGGCACGCACATCGTGGCCAGCTACCAGGTAGCCGATAGCCGCTGGTCTGTGCCGGATCCTATTTATGCCGTTAGCCTGCGGCCTCAGCCAGGGTTCAATATCTATGTTCGCCAGGCGATCCCGGTGCTTTCCAGCTTGCCCTGGCGGATGGAACTTACCGCCGATCTGCGCAATCTCCTGCAGCAGGGCTACCTGCCTCTCTCGACCACCGACGGCTCGCGCCTGGTGCTGATGGAGACTCCCCGCATGTTCCGCGGCGGCCTTAGCTTCATCTTTTAGCCTACATCCAAGCCAGTGACCCACAACCAGATGCTGCGCGACCTTCCGGCCGTCCATGAACTGGCCGAACGCATCTCCGCGCCTGGAATCCCACGGCGGATCGTGGTGGCGGAAGTTCGCCGGGCGGTGGACGAGGCGCGTACCCGCATTTTGACCGGTGCCGCCAACGGCATTTCCATCGAGGCACGGGTGCACGCCGCGCTGGCCGCTTTGCTTCGGCCCTCGCTCCGGCACGTGATCAACGCCACGGGCGTCGTGCTGCACACCAACTTGGGGCGGGCTCCGCTTGGGCCGCAGGCGGTCCTGTCCGGTTATTCGAATCTCGAATACGACTTGGCTACCGGCCGGCGCGGCAGGCGCGATACTCACACCGGCGTGCTGATCGAGCGGCTGCTGGGTGCGCCCGGCATCGCCGTCAACAACAATGCGGCGGCCATCTACCTGGCGCTGAACGAACTGGCTGCGGGGTACGAGGTGATCGTCTCGCGGGGCGAGCTGATCGAAATTGGCGAAGGATTCCGCATCCCGGATATCATGCTGCGCGCGGGCGTGGTGCTGCGCGAGGTCGGCGCCACCAACCGCACCAGCATCGCCGACTATCGCGACGCCATCACCGAGCGTACGCGGCTGCTGCTGCGGGTCCACCCCAGCAACTTCCGCATGCAGGGTTTCACCGCCCGGCCCCCGCTGCCGGAGATCGTGGCACTGGGACGCGAGCGCGGCATCCCGGTGTACGAGGATTTGGGCAGCGGCTGCATGGTGGACCTGCGTCCGTTCGGCATCGACGAGCCGGTGGTGGCGGATAGCCTGCAGACCGGCGCGGATCTGGTTTCCTTCAGCGGCGACAAGCTGCTGGGCGGCCCGCAGGCGGGCATCCTGGCGGGCCGGCCGGAACTGGTCGCGCGGCTCCGCCGCAACCCCATGTTCCGCGCGCTCCGCCTGGATAAGATGATCTACCAGGCGCTCGAAAATACGCTCCGGAATCTGCTGTTGGAGCGCTGGGACGATGTGCCGGCGTTGCGCATGATCCGGCTCAGCGCGGACCAGATTCGTGAACGCGCCGCGGGCCTGCTTGAGAAGTTGCCGGGGCTGAAAGCCCAGTTGGTGGCCGGCCATTCGGTGACCGGTGGCGGGGCCACTCCCGAACAATCCATTCCCACCTGGCTGATCGCCATCGAATGCGCGGACGAGACCGAGGCCGAAAAGCGGCTGCGCGCGCACGATCCGCCGGTGATTGCCCGCATCGAAGAGAAACGGCTCCTGCTGGATTTACGGACGGTAATGCCGGAAGAAGAAGCCGCGCTGGCGGACGCTCTTCAGGCTCTTTCCTGATAGGTGCCTTCGGCGGTGTTGATGCGCACCTTCTCGCCTTCGGCGATGAACGGCGGCACCTGCACAACCAGTCCGGTTTCGAGCTTGGCCGGCTTGGTCACATTCGATACCGAAGCGCCCTTCATGCCCGGTTCGGTCTCCACTACGGTGAGGTCCACGGTGGCCGGCAATTCCACGCTGATGGGATTGCCTTCGTAGAACTCCACGGCCACGCGCAATTGCGGAACCAGGTAGCCGGTGGCATCGCCCAGCAACTCCTTGGTCAGGTGCATCTGTTCGTAATTCTCGGTGTTCATGAAATAGAAGTACTCGCCATCGTCGTACAGATATTCCATCTCATGTTCTTCGAGTGCGGCGCGCTCCACCCGGTCTTCCGACGAAAACCGGTGCTCGATCATTGTTCCGCTGCGAAGGTTGCGCATTTTGGCCTGCACGAATCCGCGCAGGTTCCCCGGCGTCCGGTGGTTCACGCTGAATACGGAAAACAGATCATTATTGAACTTGATCACCATGCCCGGACGCATTTGTGTTGACGAAATCATCTACTTCTCCTCACCTTGTAACCATTGGCCCAACAGGCGTAAATGCCAGTATAACACCCGGTTCTGCGCGGCTTTTGCGACTAGAATGGCAGGATCTCCTCGCGCACCGGATCGAAGTCGATCCGCCGTTTCTGCATGTACGAGATGTTCCCCAGGTGCGAAGCCTGCGCCGAGCGATGGCCGATGAGCACGTCGCCATTGGGCCGCTTGCGGGTGCGCACGCAGTCCAGGAAGTTGTTCACGTGGTCTTCATCGATGCGGCTGAAGGCCTGCACGACGACGGGCTTGGCGCCGCGGCCGACGGGATGGAATTCGTACCGGCCGCGATCGATCCACAAGCGGCCGTCGGTGCCGCAGATTTCGACCGCCGCGCCCGTGATGCCGGGCACCAGCGTGGCTTCAAAAGTGGCAGTAAACTCGGCCGGGTATTCGAGCAGAACGTTGATCGTATCCGGCGCAGTGCGGCCGTCTTTGTACTTATAGACGCCGCCCGCCGCGGAGGCCGAGAACGGCACCTCCTGGCCCATGAACATGTGCACCACGTCGATCCAGTGGGTGAACAGGTCGGTCACCTGGCCGCCGCCGAAATCGAGGTAAGCGCGCCAATTGAAATACTGCTGCGGATCGTAGTCGCGCCATTTGAGCGGGCCCAGGAAATGCGCCCAATCGAGATTGGACGGCTGGGTCTGCAGCGATTCCGGCGCTCGTCGCAGGTGATAGCCGTTGCCGTGCCACCAGGTCCGCGCCAGCGTGATCTTACCTAGTTTGCCGGTATCGAAGTATTCTTTCTTGGCCTGCAGATAGTGCTGTCCGGAGCGCTGCTGCATGCCCACCTGGCAAACGCGCTCGTTCACGCGCGCGGCCTTCACGATGAGGGGGCCTTCCTCGATGGTGCGCGTGAGCGGCTTTTCCACGTAGACGTCTTTCCCGGCGTTCAGCGCGTCGATGGCGGTCTGGGCATGCCAGTGGTCGGGCGTGGCGATCAAGGCTACGTCCACCTCTTTCATCTCGAGCAACTTGCGATGGTCCTTGAAGTCCTTGGCGTTGGGCGCTGTCTCGCGCGCTTTGTCGATCTGCGCGCCGTAGATATCGCACACGGCCACCACGTCGGCCTTGGCCTTCTGAAAATTCCCCATGTCGTAGCGGCCGCGATCCCCGCAGCCGATGACGCCAAGCTGAATGCGGTCATTCGCTCCCAGGACACGGGAGTAGGAGAGCGCCGTAACGGCGGAGACGCCGCGCAGGAAATTGCGGCGGTCGAGTGCTATTTCAGACATATGATTCATTATACGGCTTGCGCGCGCAGCCATTCCCGCGCGCCGCGGGCCGATTCAAATATGCGGAACCAGCCGGTGCGGCCCTCCTCGGCGGCCATCTCGCCGAATCGCGTGCTGAACGGGACGGTTTCCGGATCGTACACCACCGCCAAGCGGATCCGGTAGGTCCGCACCTTTTGCAAAATCGCGCCCGCTTCGCCCGAGCTTAAATCAAAGAACCGGGCGGTCAGGTTGGGAGCGTAGAGCAGCGCGGACTGCACGCCGGCCGAATAGCACGCCTCGATCACCAGGTTGGCATCTTCTATGCGCTGCATGAACGGCGCGCCGGGCGGTCCTTCCATGAAGTTGTCTGTATGAGTCATGAGGTTTGTACCTTTATACAAATTAATATAAAATCTCTTGCCTGCTATTCCCGGCTCATGTTAGTCTGCTGATGGTATCCCTCATCTCTCTCGGAAGGAGGCGCTCATGCTCGATAATTGCCCAAATCGCTTAAGCCTGATTGGCACTAAGCCGGAGTGCTTTCCTCCGGCTCCCGCCAGTCACATCTAACTCCCGTTCTCCGGACGCTGCCTCTCTTTACATTTATAACCTGTAGCTTGTCTTAAGCCTTAGCGGAATTATGCTGACTTTAGTCGAACGGCAGGCGTCCCGCGCGCTGCGGGAGAGCCCTATCGTTATTACAAATCGAATCGAACTGACACCGGCGCAAAGGGTGGCCACCGAACGCATACTGGCGGGCCTGCGCGCCGCCGGCATCGTGGTGCTCAGAGCGGCCCACGGCATGGGCCGGACCACCGTGCTGCGGCACGTGCATGCGATCGCTGGCGGCACGATGATCGGCGCGCGGGAGTTCATGAGCGTGCTGGCGGCCCACCAGGCCAACGCACTGGAGGAGGCTTTCCTGGCGTTAGTCGATGGCGCTCTCGACCGGTACCACTTAGTCATCATCGACGACTTTCATCTGATCAAGGCCGTTGTCAACGCCTGCGACTACCCGCGCACTTACCTGCTGGAGATCGCCATTACCGCCATGCTCGACCGCGCCGCCGCGCGTCACAAGCGAATCGTGCTGGCCACCAACGAAGAACGCGCGCCGCAACCCATCGACAGCCGCGCCTACCAGGTCGAACTCGGCAGCTTCGGTCCGGGCGACTACGAGTGCCTGTGCCAGCCTTCGCTCGACTCCGCCGCGGCCGGCCGCTTGAACTATGCCGAGATCCACCGCTTCGCTCCGGATCTGAACGCGCACCAGATCAGCAACTCCTGCGCCTGGGTGAAGCAGAATAGCGCGGTCGAGACAGCGCGTTTCATCGAATACCTGGCGGCCCAAAACCTGACCAGCAACGTGGAACTGGAGCAAGTCCAGCCCGTCGATTGGAACGACCTCAAGGGTTTCGACGACGTCATTCACGCGCTGGAGGCCAAGGTCGCGCTGCCTTTTGAAAATCGGGCGCTGGCGGCGCAGCTACAGCTTAAGCCCAAGCGCGGCGTGCTGCTGGCCGGCCTTCCCGGCACCGGCAAGACCACCATCGGCCGCGCGCTGGCGGCCCGGCTGAAAGGCAAGTTCTTCCTGATCGACGGCACCGTGATCGCGGGCACCGACAACTTCTACACCCGCGTGCGCCGGATCTTCGACGCCGCAAAACATAATGCGCCTTCGGTGGTTTTTATCGACGACGGCGACCTGATCTTCGAGAATTCGGACGGGCAAGGATTCCACCGCTACCTGTTGACCATGCTCGACGGGCTGGAGAGCGCCAGCGCCGAGCGTGTCTGCGTGATCATCACCGCCATGGACGTGAATAGCCTGCCACCGGCTCTGCTGCGGTCCGGCCGAATAGAATTGTGGCTGGAGACCAGGCTGCCAGACACCGGCGCGCGTGCAGCCATCCTTACTCCGCGCTTGGCGCAGTTACCGCCGCCGCTCGGCGCAGTGGATATCGGCAGGATCGCGGAGGCCAGCGCGAAACTGACGGGCGCCGACCTGCGGGCCGTGGTGGAGGATGGCAAACTGCTGTTCGCGCACGACCAGGCGAGCGGCAAAGCCACGCGTCCCGTGGAGGAATACTTTCTCGAAGCCATCGAGACCGTGCGCGCCAACCGGCTCAGGTACGCGCGGCGGCGGCCGGCTCCGTTTCTGACCAACGCGAGCTACGGATTCATCGGGGAGTAAGAGTAATGCCGCTTACTGAATCTCGACCGCGGTATTCTCGGATGCCATCATCTGGCCTTCGCTGTCTCTGGCCACCACGCGCAGCACATAGCTACCCACCTTCACGTCGAAGCTGGTCTTGATGCGGATTCCCGACGCCAGGCGGTTGAGCGTCTCGTCTTTCAATCGCAGCGCCAGGATCTTCTGCGTGCCCGCTATATAGTTGCCGTTGAGGTCAAAGAGGGCCGACACGATGGTGACCGAATCCAGATTGCGTCCCGCTTCTTTCCTGTAGTGCAGACCCTTGATATCCATCTGCGCCACTACCGACAGGTTCGCACCTGTATCGCCCGAACGGAAGAACTGGGTGTGTAGTTGAAGCGGGATATCCTTGATCACCTCGCGCGAGAATACGGCATCTTCGATATCCTGTTTGCCCTGGTCCTCCGGGGCGATGTCGCGCTTGGGAGCATAATAGCCTTTGCGGGCCTGCACCGTAACTCCCTTAGCGTCGCGCAGAGTGACCTGCAGCTTGTGGTACTTGCCGTCCGACTTCAGGTTCTCTGGAGTGAAGGCCAAGACATAGATGAACTCCGGCGCGACGGCCAGGCGCTTGAATCCCTCACCCAGGTCGTTATTGGCGTGGAACCATTCGCCGCCGGTGGAATGCGCCAGGTTTTCCAGCACATCCTCCTGGGCCAGGGCCTCTTGTTCCATGTACAGATTGAACATGGTGATCACCTGCTGACCCCCTACCGCGGTCGGCATGGAAGCCTGGTAGGCGGGCGGCGTCCACAGTCCGCGCGCGTCCAGCGTGCTGATGACCACGTTCGCGCGGATCGCCCGGTTGATGACGTCGGTCACGTCCGGCTGCTCGGCATATGGCACGAAGAAGCCCGGTGAGGCCAGCACGATATGGCGCTGACCGGGCATGGCCGCCACGCGGCGGACCACTTGCACCAGGACGCTGGTCGCGAGGCGGGTCTCGTGCTCGCCATTGTGCAGCGCGCGATCCGCGAACATGGTGACGTCGCTGGCGGTCAGGTGCGGATTCTGGCTGCACGCCTGGTAATTGAGCAGGGCCACCTGGATGGCCTGCGGATCGTTCATGTTGACAATGCGGTCGGCGAGGTAATAGCTGATGTCAGGGCATTCGGTGCCGTGGCCCAGGGTGCCTGTGGCCGAGGCGGGACGCAGCCGCGTCAGGGTTTGCAGCAGTTGTGCCTGGTCGTTGGTGAATTCCTGAACAATCTGGCCGGAGGTAGTGTAGATCGCGCTGCGAGTTGCGGGCGCGAGGGAATTGGCGATGACGCGCGCGGCGGCATCCCGGACGCGCATCATATCTTCGATACTCACGTGCAGATCGTCGAACAGATAGGCGACAAAATGATCGGCCAGGATTGGGGGCGGAGTTGTGCCCGGTTCCGGCGGATTGTTGGCGGGCTTAGGTTCCAGATCAGTGGCATCTTTTTCCAGCACTACCGGGGTGGTGCCCGGCTTTTCTACGGAGAACCTTGCGATCACTTGCGGCTTGCCGTTGTCTGCCAGGCGAAAGTCGTCTTTGGTCAGGTTGCCTAGGGCATGACCTTCGCGATCGCGCACCACTACCGTGACAGGCACCAGGTTTACCTTCGACGTGAACTTCGCGGGAGCTTCTTTGGTTTCAAGCTCGGATTGCGGGGCGGCCTGTTGGGCGCATGCCAGCAAGAGGAACAGCGGAAGACACTTCATATTGTCCGGCACCCTCATTCTAACGGTTAGTGGTGTAGCCCCGCGGCCCGCGAAAAAGGGCGGAGCTCGCTTAATCCTCTCGCCCACAGTATCAATTGGCCCCATCAGGGAATCCCTGATCCAGAATATAGGCCACATCAGATTGAGCCCCTCCCTCCGTTTATCTATAATGCGATTGAGTATTTGTCAAAGAGCGCTTAGAGGGGGGACAACATGTGTAAGTCCTCGGACCAAACCGTCCCTCGTAAGTAGTATTTAGTACAGATCCGACAAAGAAAGAAGGAGGGCCAAGTATGCCAGCCGCAACTGTTCCGTACGGCCGCAAGACTCAGTCGCCGTCACCCGTCCCTGAAGTTCACATCGTTTGGATCACTGCCGGTCTGGGCTGCGACGGCGATTCGGTTTCCATCACCGCGGCCACCCAGCCAAGCATCGAAGACGTTCTGCTGGGAGCCATACCGGGGCTTCCCAAAGTCCATTTGCACAACCCCGTCCTCGCCTATGAAAATGGCGATGACTTCCTGAAATATTTTCACCTTGCGAAAGAAGGCAAGCTCGATCCTTTCGTCCTCGTCGTCGAAGGGTCCATTCCCAACGAAAAGATCAAGAAGGAAGGCTACTGGGCCGCCATGGGAACGGATCTCGAGACCGGTCAGCCGATCCCCACATGTGACTGGATCGACCGCCTCGCCCCGAAAGCTCTGGCCGTAGTTGCCATCGGCACTTGCGCCACGTATGGCGGCATCCATGCCATGCAAGGCAATCCCACTGGCTGCATGGGGCTCGCGGATTACCTCGGCTGGGACTGGCGATCCAAGGCGGGCCTGCCCATTGTCAACGTTCCCGGCTGCCCCGTCCAGCCCGATAACTTCATGGAGACCGTCCTGTATCTGCTCTATCAGGTCGCCGGACTCGCTCCCATGATCCCTTTGGACGATCAGTTACGGCCCACCTGGCTATTCGGTAAGACCGTCCACGAAGGCTGCGACCGCGCGGGTTACTACGAGCAGGGCGACTTCACCACCGAGTACGGCTCGCCCAAGTGTATCGTCAAGCTCGGCTGCTGGGGTCCCGTCGTCAATTGCAACGTGCCCAAGCGCGGCTGGATGGCCGGTATCGGCGGATGCCCCAACGTGGGGGGCATCTGCATCGGCTGCACCATGCCCGGCTTCCCGGATAAGTTCATGCCCTTTATGGACGAGCCTCCCGGCGCGAAAATGTCCACCAATGCCGTGGGTATATACGGCCGCGCGCTGACTTCGCTTCGCTCGTTCACTAACTCGAGCCTTAATAAGGAACCCAAGTGGCGGCACGCGCGCGCGGAACTGACCACCGGTTATCATCCCAGGACTTACTAACAGGTAAAGGAGCCATTATATGAGCACTCTTACTGGAACCATGACCGAAACTCCCACTCCGTCCCGGAAGCTCGTGGAGATGAACTGGGACCCGATTACCCGCATCGTTGGTAGTCTGGGAATCTTTACCAAAATCGACTTCGAAAACCGCCAGGTCGCCGAGTGCCACAGCACCTCCTCGATCTTCCGCGGCTATAGCATTTTCATGAAGGGCAAAGATCCGCGCGACGCCCACTTCATCACCAGCCGGATCTGCGGCATCTGCGGCGACAATCACGCGACTTGCGCCACCTATGCGCAAAATATGGCCTTCGGCGTCCATCCGCCGGCCCTCGGTGAATGGATCATCAACCTCGGCGAAGCTGCCGAGTACATGTTCGATCACAATATTTTTCAGGACAACCTGGTGGGCGTCGACTTCTGCGAGCAGATGGTGAAGGAGACCAATCCGAGTGTCTGGGCCAAAGCTCAGAAGACCCATGCTCCCCACTCCGATCTGCACGGCTACCACAACATCTCCGACATCATGACCGCGCTGAATCCCTTCACCGGGGCGTTCTACCGTGAGGCGTTGCAGATGAGCCGCATGACCCGCGAGATGTTCTGCCTGATGGAAGGCCGGCACGTACATCCCTCCACTCTCTATCCCGGCGGCGTCGGCACCGTACCCACAGTCCAGCTTTTCACCGACTACATCGTGCGCCTGATGAAGTATGTCGAGTTCATGAAGAAAGTCGTTCCTCTGCACGACGACTTATTCGATTTCTTCTATGATGCTCTTCCCGGATATGAAAAGGTTGGACAGCGCCGCGTCTTACTCGGCTGTTGGGGATCTTTCAATAACCCCGCTGTCTGCGACTACACCTACAAAAAGATGACCGATTGGGGCCGCGGCATGTTTGTCACTCCCGGCGTAGTGGTCGACGGTAAGCTGGTCACTACCGATCTGGTCGATATCAACCTCAACATACGTATTCTGCTGGGCAGCTCTTATTACGACGATTGGGAGCATGGCGAAACGTTCGTCGATAAAGATCCGCTGGGCAATCCCGTCGATCAGCGCCACCCCTGGAATCAAACCACCATCCCCCGCCCGCAAAAACGCGATTTCGACGGCAAGTATACCTGGGTCATGTCACCCCGCTGGTTCGACAAACGCACCGGCGATTACCTGGCCCTTGATACCGGCGGTGGACCCATCGCCCGCTTCTGGGCGACCGCGCTCGCCGGCCTGGTGGATATCGGTTACGTCAAGGCCACCGGTCACAGCGTCAAGATCTATCTCCCGAAAACGGTTTCCCTGCCCGAAGTCGAATTCGAGTGGAAGATACCGAAATGGAGCAACGCCATCGAGCGCGATCGCGCCCGCACTTACTTCCAGGCTTACTCTGCCGCCGCTGCGCTGCACTTCGCCGAGCAGGCGCTCAAAGAGTTGCATGCCGGCCGTACCCGCACCTGGAGTGACTTCAAGGTGCCCGATGAGGCTATCGGCTGCGGCTTCCACGAAGCCGTGCGCGGCGTGCTCTCGCACCACGTGGTGATTCGCGGCGGCAAGATCGCCAATTATCACCCGTATCCGCCAACTCCCTGGAATGCTAATCCTCGCGATGTCTACGGGACGCCGGGACCCTACGAAGATGCCGTGCAAAACACCCCTATCTTCGAGGAGAACGGGCCGGACAAGTTCAAGGGCATCGACATCATGCGTGCAGTTCGCAGCTTTGACCCCTGCCTGCCGTGTGGTGTCCACATGTACTTGGGCAAAGGGAAGATGTTGGAGACTCTCCACTCTCCCACGTTTGGCGTACACTCGTAGCTCTGTGGCGCGGGCGCCCGCACCTCCGCCGGGGAGGCGCCCGCGCTGCCGGTAACCCATGCACACAACAACTGAAGTGAACGAGCAAACCGCGCGCATCGAGGAGCTAATTCATAAATTGGAATCGTCGGCCGATCCCGCCTCCCTGGCCACCGCCCGGGAACTGGTCCAATCCGTCATGGAACTCTACAGCGCCGGATTGGAGCGCATCGTCGCCATCCTTGCCGCTAAGGGTGAACCAGGCCGGGAGATCCTCGCAGAACTCGGCCGCGATCAACTCGTGGGCAATCTTCTGGCCGCCAATGGACTCCATCCACTTGATCTCGAAGAGCGTGTGCGGCGGGCTCTGGATAAACTTCGCGGCAGTCTCGGATCACACGCCAGTATCGACCTGTTGTCATTTGACGACACGGGAATCCGGCTGCGCGTCCGCTCGCATTCCTCCGGCTGCGGTTCTCCCGCCGGCTCGCTCAAGCAAATCGTTGCGGACGCTCTCTATGAGGCTGCGCCCGACCTCGCTCAGGTGGTAGTCGAAGAGGATCAACCTTCAGCCTCCGGCTTTGTCCCGTTGGAAAAACTGGGTGGCTACGTCCCCACCGTTAATGGAGGAGCCAACGGAGGCGCCAATGGCAAGAGGGTCCACCCGTGAGCGCCGCTGAAGTTTCAAGCTCCCTGGATGTCCTGCGCCAGTTCACGCGCCGCAACCGGTCTGTCGAGACTTGTGAACTCTGCGGCGCCGGGCTGTCCCCGCAGCATCCCCACCTTGTCGATCCGCAGGCTCGCAAACTGGTTTGCGCCTGCGGTCCCTGCGCCCTGCTGTTTAGCGCGCAGACGGGCTCCCGCTACAAACGAGTTCCCACCCGCATTCGCTGGCTGGCCGATTTCCGCCTGACGGACGCCCAGTGGGATGGCCTGATGATCCCCATCAACATGGCCTTCTTTTTTGAAAGCAGTATCGATTCCCGCATCATCGCCTTGTATCCCAGCCCCGCCGGCGCCACCGAATCGCAGCTCCCGCTCGATACCTGGCGCGATCTGCGCGACGAAAATCCGGCGCTGCGCGAAATCGAACCCGATGTCGAAGCCCTCCTGGTGAACCGCCTCGGCCGCTCCCGCGGTTTTGCCGTCCCCGAATATTATCTGTTGCCGATCGATGAATGCTACAAGCTGGTCTGGCTCATCCGCGCACATTGGCGCGGCCTTTCGGGTGGCGCTGAAGTCTGGCAGCAGTTGGCGTCTTTCTTCTCCGATCTCCAAGCCCGCTCCGGAGCCGCGTGTGCCTGACCTGGTCTTCCAAATCGCGGGCGCCCACGTGGTCCAATACGCCGCCGCTCCGCTACTCGGTTTCGATCTGCAGATAACCAATCTGGGCAAGGAAACCATCCGCACCGTTGCTCTCCGCTGCCAGATTCAGATCGAAGCAACCCGCCGCCGCTACGCCGAAGAAGAGCAGGATCGCATGCGCGATCTCTTCGGGGAGCCGCAACGTTGGGGCCAGACGCTCCGCAACCTGCTGTGGACCCACGCCAGCGTCATCGTGCCCGAATTCACCTCCGCCACTCAGATCGATCTGCAGGTTCCCTGCACCTTCGATTTCAATGTTGCCGCCGTCAAGTATTTTCACGGCGTCGAGCAGGGTGACATCCCCCTCTGCTTCCAGTTCAGCGGCACCGTCTTCTACGAATCCGCCGCCGGCAGCCTCCAGGTCGCACCCATCTCCTGGGACAAGGAGTCCCGCTTCCGCCTGCCCGCCAAGCTCTGGAAAGAAATGATGGACCTGTATTATCCCGCCAGCGCCTGGCTGTGCCTGCAGCGCGACGTCTTCGAGCGCCTCTATCAGCAGAAAGTCAGGATGGGAGCCACCACATGGGAGGAGATGTTGGAAAGTCTGCTGCTACCGGTAGAGGAGGGCGTCGCTCGATGAGTTTCGAAGCAGCCGAGCGCCTTGCGAACGCGGTTCTGTACGAAGGGTACATGCTGTATCCCTACCGCCCGTCCGCCGTCAAGAACCGCCGCCGCTTCAATTTCGGAGTGCTAGTCCCGCCATCCTATAGCGGCGAACCGTCCACTATGCGTACCGAGTGTCTGGTAGTCACCACTCCCCAAACCAGCATCGATGTCCGCCTCCGCTATCTCCAAATCCAACCAGGAGACTGGCAGCAAGCCACCGAACAGCAACTGACAGCCGAAAGGATCTCCCCCTTCCAGCCTTCTGTGCCAGACCCCGGCAAGTGGGGCAGGCCCGTGGCCTGCGCGGGGCACTCTGCCCCGCTGTGTGATCTAACTATAAATACCCATCAGCTCGAACCCGGTCTAATCCGGCTAACCGTTATCGTATCGAACACCACCCCACTACCAAATCCCGAACAATACACGCGAGACGAAGTCCTGCCCTACTCCCTGGTGTCCACCCACACCCTCCTCGCCGTACGCGACGGCGAGTTCGTCTCGCTGCTCGATCCCCCGGATCAATACCGCGAGGCCGCCGCCGGCTGCCATAACGAAGGTACCTGGCCGGTCCTCGCCGGCGACCCCGGACAGCGCCAAATCATGCTCAGCTCCCCCATCATCCTCTACGATTACGCGCAAGTCGCCCCCGAAAGTCCCGGCGATCTCTTCGACGGCGCCGAAATCGATGAAATCCTCACCCTCCGCATCCTGACCCTCACGGACGACGAGAAAGAGGAAGTGCGCAATGGTGACGAGCGCGCCCGCCGCATGCTCGAAAGAACCGAAACGCTGCCCGCCGAACATCTCGCGAAACTCCACGGCGCGTTGCGCGGATTGCGACCAGTTGGGGAGCGCAAATGAACGATTGGGAATGGCAACTCCTCGAAGATAAAACCCCCGTGGAGTGCCTCCCGGTCAAGGGCGGAGAGTTGCGCGCAAACAGCCGTGTCCGTCTCCATCCTCGCCGTGGAGGCGACGTCTTGGATATCGCACTCGACAACCAGATCGCCATCGTCGAATGCATCGAACAGGATTACGAGGGCAAACATCACATCGCCGTAGTGCTGGAGGATGACCCTGGGAAAGATATGGGACTTCTTCGCCAGCCCGGCCATCGCTTCTTCTTCGATCCCGAAGAGCTGGAGCCTCTCCCATGAGCCGGCCGCGCATACTCGTTGCCGGCATCGGCAACATCTTTCTGGGCGATGATGCCTTCGGCGTCGAAGTCGTGCGCCGCCTGTCCGAGCGTCCGCTACCCGAAACGGTGCGGGTCATCGACTTCGGCATCCGCGGCCTCGACCTCACTTATGCCTTGCTCGACGATTACGATGCCGCCATCCTTGTCGATGCCGTCCCGCGCGGCGACAATCCCGGCACCCTCTATGTCCTTGAGCCCGAATCGCCCGTCACCGGGCCGGAATCTCAGGACGCCGCCCTGGTGGACGCTCATGTGATGAATCCTATGCGCGTGCTGCAGATGGTCAGTAGCCTCGGTGCCCGGCCCAAACAAGTGCTGATCGTCGGCTGCGAGCCCGCCACCTCGGGCGACGAATTCGAAGGCGTCATGGGCTTGAGCCCCGCCGTCGAGGCTGCTCTCGGCGGCGCGGTCGCCCTCGTCGAGTCCCTGATCGAAAAAACCGTAGCCCGTTACCGGGCTGAAGTGTTGGCGTGAACAGATCGAAAAAAGGAGATTTTTGACATGGAACATTCAACAGCTCTTGACAACGGATCGGCCGATGCCCGCGACACCATGTTGATGATGGCCGGCGTCTCGCTGGTGGTCTTCGGCGCCGGATTGATTCTCTCCAACCCCATCGTCCGGCGCTTGATGGCGCAGGCCGGAATCAGCGGCTTGAACCTGCTCTCCGCCGCCGTTCCGGACGTCGAAAAATACATGCGTCTGCGAAACATGTAAGCGATGTCTCGCCTGACTAAAGGAGCCGAAAATGGCAACCGGAAGTGTGGGGGTTGACGGCGTGTCTGCGCCGGCGGGAAGTGATGTATATCTGATCGACGCAGGCGTCAGCCGCTTCACCGTCCGGGGCGCCGCCGGCGGTCTGCTGTCCGGCTTGGGCCACAACCCGGTCGTCGCCATCCGCGATTTCACCGGTGAGGTGCGCGGCGATCCCGCTACACCCGAGCAGGCTTCGCTCACCCTCAAGATCCGCGCCGCATCCCTCACCGTTGAGAACGACGCCAGCGATAAGGACCGCCGCGAGATGCAGCGCGTCATGCTGGAAGATGTGCTCGAAGCCGCTGCCTGGCCCGAAATCGCTTACGTGAGCACCCGCGCCACGCAACTTGAAAATAACCACGTGCAGATCGACGGTAACTTGACCCTTCACGGTGTCACTCGTCCGCAGCGGATCGTAGCTCACCTGGCCCTTACCGGCGATCTTCTCCGCGTGTTTGGCGAATTCACCGTCCGCCAGACCGACTACCGCATCAAGCTGGCCTCCGTCGCCGGCGGCGCCCTCAAGCTGAAGGATGAGCTGAAATTCACCTTCGATATCGTCGCCCGGCGCAAACGGCAGGACAATGCGTAACAATGAAGAGGGGAGCACTACATGTGCCTAGCAATCCCGGGACAAGTTATTGAGCTGTTGCCGGAGCGCGAAAACCTGGCCCTGGTCGATGTGGGCGGTGTCCGCCGGAAGATCGACGTAGGCCTGCTCACCGACGATCCCGCCTTGGCTGGCGATTGGGTCCTTATCCACGTTGGTTTCGCCATGAGCAAGATCAGCGAGCACGAAGCCGCCGATCAGATGCGCATCCTGGCCGTCCTCGGCGAAGACGAAGCCGCCATGCGCGAGGTGGAAGGCTATGGCGGATCGGACATTCCGGCGCCACCCGTGGGCAAGCCATGAAATACGTTGATGAATTCCGTCAGCCCGAGTTAATCACCCGCACTGCCGCTGAGATCCGCCGTCTGGCCGATCCCCAACGCCATTACCGCCTGATGGAAGTCTGCGGCGGCCATACCCACGCCATCTACCGCTTCGGCCTCAAGGATCTCCTGCCTGCCAATATCGAACTGATCCACGGTCCCGGCTGTCCGGTCTGCGTGCTTCCCATGGGCCGCATCGATGACGGCCTGTCCATGACCGCCGATCCGAACGTCATCTTCACCGCCTTTGGCGACATGATGCGCGTCCCCGGTACTCACGGCAGCCCGCTCGAGTACAAGGCGCGCGGCGCGGACGTCCGCATCGTCTATTCCCCCGCCGACGCCCTCAAACTTGCCCAGGCCAATCCCGATCGCCATGTCATGTTCTTCGCCATCGGCTTCGAGACCACCGCCCCTTCCACCGCCCTCACCCTGATGCGCGCCCGCCAACTCGGCCTGAAGAACTTCTCGGTTTTCTGCAACCACGTCACTATCATCCCCGCCATCCGCGCCATCCTCGATTCGCCCGACATGCGCCTCGACGCCTTCATCGGACCGGGTCACGTCTCCACCGTGATCGGCTGCCGTCCCTATGAATGGATCGCGCGCAATGAAGGAAAACCCATCGTGGTCTCCGGTTTCGAGCCGCTCGATCTGCTGGAATCCATCCTGATGTTGCTCCGCCAGTTGCAGGATGGCCGCACTGAAGTGGAAAACCAGTACAAGCGAGTGGTCCCCTGGGAGGGCAATCACGCGGCGCTCAAAGCCATGGCCGAGGTCTTCCAATTGCGGCCCTATTTCGAGTGGCGCGGTATGGGCTTCATCTCCCAATCCGCGTTGCGTATTCGCGACAGCTATGCCCAGTTTGACGCCGAACAGCGTTTCTCCGTCCCCGGCATCCGCGTCACCGATCCTAAGGCCGCCCAGTGCGGCGAAGTCCTGAAAGGCGTGTTGAAGCCTGCTCAATGCAAGCTGTTCGGCAACGAATGCACGCCCGAGAATCCGGTCGGCGCCCTGATGGTCTCTTCCGAAGGCTCCTGCGCGGCATATTATAATTACGAGCACCGTAAGGCTTCCCTGGTCAGCGTGAGTTCCGCGCTTTGACGGGTAAATCCCATGCAGGCGACTGTTCCCAAGATCCGCTTCCGTGACGCGCAAATTGAAATGGCCCACGGCGCCGGAGGCATCGCCAGCCGCCGCCTGATCGAAGGCCTCTTCATCCCCTTGCTTGGTGATGGCTCGGCCGGACCGCTGGGTGACGCCGCCCATATTTCCGTCAACGGTGTCCCGCTGGCGATCACCACCGACGCCTTCGTCGTCAAACCCCTGCGTTTCCCCGGTGGTTCCATAGGCGAACTGGCCGTTAATGGCACGGTGAACGATCTCGCCGTCTCCGGCGCGCGCGCCGAGACCCTCGTCGTCACCTATGTGCTCGAAGCCGGTCTGCCTACCGAAGTCCTCGAATTCGAAGTGCGCGCCATGGCCGCCGCCGCCCGCCGCGCGGGTGTGGTCATCGCGGCCGGCGATACCAAGGTCGTCGAGCATGGCAAAGCCGACCACATGTACATCAGCAGTTGCGGCATCGGCCGCCCGATCGAGGGTGTCCACGTCTCGCCGCAATCTGTCCGTCCCGGCGACAAAGTGGTGCTCTCCGGTCCCATCGGCGATCACGGCATCACCATTCTGCTGGCCCGCGGCGAGCTCGATTTCGAAGCCGAGATATGTTCCGATACGCGCTCCGTTCTGCCGCTAATCGAAGCTATGGCCGCCGTCGCCGGCCCCGCCATCCACTGGATGCGCGATCCCACCCGCGGCGGCGTAGCCACGTCGCTCAACGAATTGGCGCGCGATTGCGGCCTCGCTATCTGCCTCGCCGAAGAGCGCATCCCCATCCATGACGCCGTCCGCGGCGCCTGCGAGTTGCTCGGCCTCGAGCCCATGCACATCGCCAATGAAGGCCAATTTCTGGCCGTGATCGCGCCGGAGTTTGCCGATGCGGCGCTGGCCGCCCTCCACGCCACTCCCGGAGGTCAGTCCGCCGCCATCATCGGCGAAGTCCGCGCGCAGCCTGCCGGAACCGTCCTGGTTTCCACCTTGTACGGCGGCACTCGGGTCATCGACATGCTCGTCGGCGATCCTCTTCCACGCATCTGCTAGCATGAGGGCCCGATGACTACCAAGTGCGATCTCGCCCGCCTCGTCGAAGACCGGCTCCTCGACCGCAACCAGATCTGCGAAGAATTCTTCGCCCGCGAATCCACTCGCCTCGCGCACGCTTCCCGCGAAATGTCCGATCGCTTTCTGCGCGGCGGTCGCCTGCTGGCTTTCGGCCGCGGATGTTACTCCACCGACGCCCAGCACGTCTCGGTCGAGTTTGTGCACCCCGTCATTGTCGGCAAACGAGCTCTGCCCGCCCTCGATCTCTCTCTGCTCTACCGCCCCTGGCTCGAAACCCTCCTCACCCCCGACGATATGGTGATGGGCTTTGGACCTCCCGAAGGCGATCCCGATGTCTGGTCCGCGCTCGGCCTCGCCCGCGACCGCCGCGCCATGACCTTCGCCCTCCCCGGTGTCGAGGGCGATTACGCCGTCGCCGCCGCCACGCCGCACCCCTTCATCCACCAGGAAATCATTGAGATGCTCTACCACGTCCTGTGGGAGACCGTGCACGTCTTCTTCGAGCATCGCGAGCTGGGCCTCGATACCGGCGACGCCGGCTTCCTGTATCCGTTCCTCGGCCGCGAAAAACAGCAGACCGACGACGTGATTGCGGAAGTTGCTGCCTCCATCCGCCTCAAGGTCCAGGACGATTCCGGCCTCCATGCCCAGGTCGCCGCCGAACAATCGGAAGCCATCAGTGCCGCGGCCCAGGCCATCTGGGAATGCACCCGCCGCGGCGGCAAGCTGATCCTGTTCGGCAACGGCGGCTCCGCTACCGATGCCAACGATTGGGCGCTCGACTGCATCTCTCCGCCCGCGGGTTACAAGCCGATTCCCGCTGTTTCACTGGCCCTCGAACCCGCCAACATCACGGCCGTCGCCAACGACATCGGCACCGACGTGATTTTCCTCCGCCAGTTGATCGCCCAGGCGCAACCCGGCGACCTGGCCGTAGGCATCTCGACGAGCGGTGGTTCCCGCAACATCGTTATGGCCCTCGAAGAGGCGCGCAAACGCAAGCTCTCCACCCTCGCGCTGCTGGGTTATGATGGCGGCGAGATCCTGCGCCGCAATCTGGCCGATTTCCCCATCGTGGTGCGATGCGATTACATCCCGCGCATTCAGGAAGTGCAGGCTTCCATCTATCACATCCTGCGCGAATCCGTTGAGGTGCTGGCCCATGACAGCTAAGTACGAGCTATACGGCTCCGCCCACTGCCCCTACACCAGCGAAATGCGCGACTGGCTCGAATTTAAAGGCCACGACTTCACCGAGTACGATGTCGAAGCCGACCCCGCCGCCCTCGCCCGCCTGCGCACCCTCTGCCCGGGACAGCACGCCGTCCCGGTCCTGGTCCAGGACGGCTGCGTCGCCGAAATCGGCTGGCGTGGCCGGAGCTGCGTCGTAGCCGTATAGCTCGGGTGCGCCTCCGCTCCCCGTTCCGCGCAGCCTGCCCGAACAAAGCATCGTTATGTAATCTGGTGCAAGTCCGTTGCACTGGAACACAGGCCACAGGTAGGTCTCTGAACTATTTTGGGCTCGTTAGTACTTCTGGGCCGCCCGAAAATTGGTAATTTGCTCCTGCTAAGGATATCGTAAGTAAATAATAGCCAGGTGCCTATGCGGCGCGCGCCACCGCGTTGCCGTGACGGATTGCACTGGCCGTCTCGGAGAATCAAATGTTCAATCATGTGTCGCGTCGCGCACTTTTCGCCGTACAGTTGTTCCTGCTGCTCTCTTTACCCTTTGCCGCCTGGCCTCAGGTTTTCCAAGGCGTCCTGACCGGCCAGTTCAGCGTCTCGCGTACGGGCGCCAATACCCAGGAGACCACCCTCACCCCGTCCAACGTCTCTGGGGCTTCCTTCGGCTTCCTGTTCGCCCACACTGTCGACGCCACCGTCTATGCGCAACCCCTCTACGTTCCCCGGCTGACCATAAATGGTGCCCTCCACAACCTAGTCATCGTCGCCACGCTCAACAATTCCGTCTATGCCTTCGATGCCGACACCTCGCAGACCCAGCTATGGCACACTACCCTTGGCTTGCCCGTTACGCTCGGCGGCATGAAGATCGGCATCCTCGGCACGCCAGCGGTTGACCCTGCCTTGAACAGCATCTTCGTGGTTGCCTTGAGCGCCGAGGGCGATACTCCCGTTTATACGTTGTACGCCCTGAATCTCCTTACCGGCGAGCCCACTGCCCGCGTCGATATTCAGGCAGCCGTCCCGGGAACTGGCGACAACTCCCGCATTACCCCATGCTTGGCTGCCAGTGGTGCGACCATTCCACCGCTTTGCGTTCCTTTCGTCGCCAGCCAACAGTTGCAGCGACCGGCTCTGCTGGAAGAGCCCACCCACCAGAATATTTATCTGGCCTTCGGTACTCTGAACGGAAACGAAGCCACCGCTCCCTACCATGGTTGGTTGCTTGGATATCACTTCCTCGGCAGCGGCTTTGCCCAGATCATGGCCTTTAACACCACCCAGAATGCCTCGCAGACCGGGCAAGCCTGCTCCACCCTCACGCCGCCCCGCAACCAGTGCGGTCATGGCGGCGGAATCTGGATGTCCGGCCGCGGCCCAGCCTTGGATTCCACCGGTGTCTACGTCGTCTCCGGCAACGGCGGATTCGGCGGTCCCGGCACGGGAAATTGGAGCGAGTCGGCCCTGCGCCTCACCAACGTAGGCACCGTCGCCGATTTCTTCACGCCCGCCAATTACGCCAGCCTGAACGTCAATGATCTGGACCTGGGCGACGCCGGGGCCATTCTCTTTGCCAGCACCAACACCGCCGTGCCGAATCTGATGTTGGTCGCGGGCAAATCCGGCCGTGTCTCCGTCCTCAACCGCGAGGACCTCGGTGGTTTAACCGCCAACAACTCCGGAGCAGTGCAGACCTTCACCGGCACCCGAGATTGCGGGCAAGGACCCGGACGGCAGGGCTGCTTCGAGATCCACAGCATGGCGATGTGGCCTCGCACCAACAGCAGTCCGCTGCTGTATTTCTGGGCCCACGGTGATGTCCCACGCGTCTGGGATTTCGATGGAACCGCTAACCAGTTCACCCCCGACGCGCACCAGGGCGCCATAATCGAGCCGAATTATCCTGGCGCGGGCCTGTCCCTTTCCGCCAACGGCAACACCAGTGGGATCCTCTGGGCCATTGTGCCATTTCGTGCCCTGGGCCCCGGCATGCAAGGGGCTCTCTACGCCTTCGACGCGACCAACGTTACTACCCCTATCTGGACCAGCAACGATTTTTGGTTCGCCTCCAAGTTCAACACCCCAACCATCGCCGGCGGCAAAGTCTTCGTGGCCACTTCGGGATCGCCTGATGGCATCACGCCCGTCTCCTTTCCCCAAATCCGCATTTACGGACTTGGCGCTCCCTAGTAGCGCGGCCCTCAGCCCGGTTGTATACAGAAAGAGGCTTTGCGCCCTGGAGAACGTTCAACAGCGGAGCATATCGTAAATTCCTTAAACAGCCCTGACTACTCGCCGGGTCTCCGCGCTTTCAAGACTTCAACGCCTTCTTGCTCCGCGGCCGGGACCCGCGCCGCCCTCCCGGAACCTTACCGATGCGAGGGTCCCGGGCGAGAATCAGGTCGCAGGCGCGCAGAGCCGCCTCCTCAAAGTCCGGCGCATCGGCGGGCAGGACCTGCCAGCCGGTCACCTCCTTCCCCAGAGCCTGAATGGATCGCATGTTCGGGAACTCGTGGCGTAAACTCTCGTGGTGCTCTTTGATCGTGGCAAGCCACACCCCGTTGTCCGCGGACGGGCCCGGTTTGTCACGCAGGATCACGACAATCCTCTCCCCAACGTAAACCGCCAGGCAGCCGAACATGGAGCGGGTACGGGGCGCCAGCGCCACGATAGCTTCGAGTACGAACTCATGCGGCACCGCCTTTCGCCGGCTGCCGGTGAAGAGGTCGTCTTCCCGGGAGGACCGGGGGCTTAGGGCGGCGAGGTGTCCGCATCGCCTTTAGGATACCCGGATTCGCCGCCAGGTTAGCCCGACGCGCACCAGCCCCCGCTATTGGATCGATGTAACGATCAGCTTATCCCCGTTGAGCACACCGCTGACTTTTGCCTTGATCGGCGCGTTTGCGCTCATGTTCTTGTTCCATTTCTTGTCGTTCTTCAGGGCCTCCTGCGCGCGCTGATTCCCCACCAGATCGAAGCGGACCGTCCTGCCGTCGTCCAGTTTCATTCCTAACTGGCTGCTGCTGGCCGAGACGGGACAGTTCGCCCCGCCATCGCTCGCGGCGCGATCTGCCTGGCCGGAAGTTGAGGTTTTCGATGCATCGGAAGATTGCGCAGGCGTGGCTGCCGCACTGGCGGATTTGCCTGAAGAGCAGGCCACATCCACCAGCACACCCTTATAAGTCGCAATCTTCATTTCGGCCGGCGCCGGACTTGCCGGACTGGTTGCCGTACTCGTCTTGTCGACGGACGGGGTGCTGGTTTGCGGCTTTGCCGGCGACGTGCTCTGCGGCGTGTCTTGCGGCGACGGACTCGGTTGCGTGGTTTGGGCGCACGCTACGCCCAACCCAATCGATAGAGCGAGCAGATAACAACGAGCTTTCATGCGAGCGTCTCCTAATCTGTTCTCAGAAAATTGTGCGCGAACGAACTTTTCCCGGGATGAAGTCACGGCCGCGTAATCACCGGATTGTGTTCGCACGGCAGGGCTCACGGCACGTTGAGTTCCACGGGAATTGTGCGGAATCTACTCTCCGTAGCGATTCACCCTGAACGCACCACGAATCGTTTACTGATTAGTTTTGCTCAAGGTTGGCTGAATTGTTTAGAATCTGGCCGCCTCGGCGCTTTTCGAATTGGACACTTTTTACCAAGGCGAGGGCGTAGAACCTACGCGGTACTGCCCATCCGGCGGGACTCACTTCTCCTCTGTCCGGCGCGTCTCGCCCCCGGCGTCCCAAATCGTTGCGTCGATTTGGCGTTCGTGATCGGGTGAGTCGTTGAAGTAGTAAACGGTCACGATCTTCCCGTCCGGCCGCTGCACGCTGCGTGTGTAGCCGAGGTCCCAACAGCCGCCATCATCACGCAAGACGATCTCCGCGCTCCAGGTTTTGCCTTCGTCCGAACTGAGTCGCGCCCGGATTCCAAATGGGGCGGAGCGCCGGCCGTATGTCAAGACCAGGCGCCCATCCCGGAGTCGCAGCAGGCTCGGCGGATTCTCGGTATCCGGAGCCGGCCTGCCCACTCGCGTCCATGTCCTCGCGTCGTCGTCGGACCGGTACAGATCGATCCAGTTCTGGTATCGCACGGCCGTGAGAATGGCTTGCGACGGCAGCCGCAGCGACGACGGCATGATCGCGTAGTCCCGCCCCTCCGGCTCAGGCGTCACGAAGGATACGAAATTCCAAGTCTTCCCGCTATCCTGCGTCCGAATGCAAATCACGCGCCCTTCGTGTCCATTCGATTTGGCGGCCGTCAGAAACACGGTCAAGTCGGATGGGCCATTGACGATGTAGTCTGTGCGCGCGGCAATTCCTTTTTGACCGAACAGGGGTACGGCGAAAGGGCCTTGCCAGGTCTTACCACGGTTCGCCGAATAGTAGAACCGCGATGGGCCGATATCCACATCCGCCATCCGGAACGTCATCATGAAACCCGGATTGGTGAAGTCGAATCCACCGGGACTGTCCGCCGCGAGCTTTCCGCCGTCCTCGGTGGGAACTCCCGCAACCTTAGTCCCCGGCGGAGCTAAGAGATCAGGCGGCTTTTCGATCTGCCACGTCTCGCCGCCATCCAGACTGCGCGCCAGCAGGTGCTCGGCGGGCCGCTTGTAGTCGATGGAATGCTCGTGCTCACCCGGTCTTCGAACGTGCAAATAGCCGGATTCAAATCCGACAACGATCTCGTTGCCAAAGGACCAGATGCCATGGTTCGCCGGCCACCCCGCGAACCTGCCGGCCCGTTTATACACCTCGACGGTGTGCTCGGTGGCAAGCATCGGTTTGACCACAAACAACAGGATGAGTACCACGAACGCGCGCGGATTGTGTTTCATGGCCGCACCAAAAACACTTCCAGCTTACACCCGGCCATCCCTGCGACGCCAAAATCTATGGCGAACAAAAGGCGAAATATGCTAACCTTCCTGGCATGGCCCTCCGCTCCTGCCTGGTCTCCTGCCGCGATCTGGAGGGCACTGAACACGCAGTCGAAGTGACCGCGGAATCGTTGTATGAGGCGGTGGCGCAGGCCCTGGGAATCCTGCGCGGCGACACTTGGGTAGAGCAGATCGGCGAAGGGCTCACCGAATTGAAGGTGCACGTCAAGCATCCCGCGGTCGAGCACCGGGTGCAGATGAAGGATTTCCGCCGGTGGCTGGAGTCGCAAGGCAGGACACCGGCGGAAAGTACCCGGAAACGGAAGCTGTTGGCGCTGGCAAAAGGGGAAGCGCACGAGCGGTGATCCCCGCGCCTGACGGTATGCCTTATGGCTTCTCTTTCTTGGATTGGTCCAGGCGCAGAAATCGCGCGGCGTTGTTATAGAGGATGTCGCGCTTCTGTTGCGGCGTGAGATAAGTGGCGCCTTCGATCACGCTGATGGATGCGTCCATTAACTTGGGCCAGATCAACTGGTCTGTGCCGAACATCACGCGGTCCTCGAAACCGCCTTCGACAATGCGCTGAATGTACATGTGGACCTCTTTCAATGGATAGCTCCAAATGAGCCCCGCGACATCCACATAAACGTAGGCATTGGCCTGGAGCAGCGTGAGCAATTCCTCGATCATGGGGTAGCCCGCATGCATGATCCACACGCGCAACTTAGGATGCCGGGCCAGCAGGTCTTCGAGCAGCAGCGGGTTGCCCATCGATCCCCGGAATTTCGGCATGGTGATGTTGGCGCGCCCGGAGCCGCCGGTGCCCATGTGGATGCCCACGGGAATATCCAACTCTTCGGCCAGGGCGAAATATTTATCGACCGAGGGATCGCTGGGCGACAAGCCTTGATACTGCAAACCGACCTCACCCATGATTTTGAATCCGCCGGTAGTGAACGATTTCCGGAGGTCGTCGAGCTCACGGTACTTACCGGCGCCGGCGCCTTCGAAGGAAGTGCCGGGAATGATGCGTCCAGCGGGCGCCGCGTCCACCCACTTTTGCACGGACTTCTCGTCGCCCATGACCACCGCCGTGACGTTCAGTCGTTCATATTCCGCGAGCACGGCTTTCATGTATTCTTCGGGCGTTTTGGAAGCCTCGAGTAGGTTCGAGCAATCCTGTTTGGCCCAACCGATGGGGTCCGCCTTGACCTTCGGGTCGGCTGCCAGGAACTGTGGGTTGAACGGGCACATCGGCCCTACACCCGGGATGCCGCCTAAGGTGTGCACATGGATGTCGATGATGGGCGGGCGGGACGTCTGGCTCGGTTGCGCCCAGGCGGTTGTGGCAATGGCGATCAGTAAATGGAGCGGAGTGAGTCTTGGCATGAGAACTCCTTTTTAGCAGGTCGCGCCGAAGTGCGTGTGACCATGAGCCGCGGGCAAGTGAGGCGGTGCTGGCGGCGCGAGTTCATCGCTTTCGCGCACACGGCGCACAGATGCCGGCTTACACGTGATATGTTGCACTCGTGCGCTTCGCGTTTCTGCTTGCGGCCTCAGCCACGGCATGCTTCTGTGCCGCTCCCATGGGATGGAACTCCTGGAACAGTTTCGCCAACATCGTAAATTCTCAAATCGTCCAGCAGCAGGCCCAGGCTCTGGCCGCGAATGGCATGAAGGAAGCCGGTTACGAGTATGTCGTCATCGACGAAGGCTGGTGGCTGGGCGAGCGTGATGCCGCCGGCAACATCGTCGTGAACCCTAAGCAGTGGCCCGCCATCAAGTCCGGCCAGCGAGACGGCGACATGGCCAATATCGCCGGTTACATTCACGGCTTGGGACTGAAGGCCGGCATCTATACGGACGCGGGTCGCGACGGTTGCAGCATGTACCCCGATTCCGGCCCCAAGTATATGAATACCGGCAGCGAGGGCCATTTCGAACAGGACTTTGTACAGTTCCAGAAGTGGGGCTTCGACTACGTCAAGGTGGACTGGTGCGGCGGCGCGGAGGAGAAGCGCTCGGGCGCGCTCCAGTACGCGCAAATAGCCCGCGCCATTCAACATGCCGGGAAGATAACGGGGCGTCGGTTGTTTCTCTCCATCTGTGAGTGGGGCAGCCAGAATCCCTGGTTCTGGGCTCCGGGAGTCGGTGGCATCGAAAACGCCATCTGGCGCACCGGAGGCGATATCATCCCACCCGTTGTTGAGAGCCTGGACGACCCCGAACACGCAAAACGCGTCATCACCCTCAAGAATGTGCTCGAATCGTTCGATGCCGGATATCATCCGGAAGCACAACACACCGGCTACTATAACGACCTGGACATGATGGTAATGGGTATGCGTGGCATGACCGATGCCATGGACCGCATCCACATGGGGCTATGGGTGATGGCGAGCGCACCACTGATGGTGGGTTCCGACCTGACGCGGCTCTCGCCGGCAACCTTGTCGCTGCTGAAGAACCGGGAAGCGCTCGTCATTCATAATGACCCTTACGGTTTACAACCCATCAAAGTGGCTGAACCCGCTCCGGGCCTCCAGGTTTGGGCAAAGTCCATGGCGGTTGCCGGAAGACGCGCCGTCGCCATACTGAACCGTACGGACAGTTCCGCGCAATTGAAGATCGAGTGGGGCAAACTTGGACTCGTGGGCACCCCGCGATCGGTGCGCAACGTGTGGAATGGACGCGATCTCCCCGCGGCCGACCTGGATTTCTCCGTACCCGCGCACGATCTCCTGCTACTGTCGGTGGACGGCGAAGATAAAAAGCCAACCGGGTATCTGGCAAAGCAATCTGACATCGCCGGTATTCAGGCGACTAGTGGTCCGACGTTCGCCCGGCTCGAATACACTAACCCTTCCGGCCGGGTCGCAGTCGTCCGCGTGAAAAGCACATCGGGCCTTTCCACCGCCCTCGCCCTGGGTCCGACTGCTGGATCGGAGCCTGGCAGCGTTGGCTTCCTTTTGCCCGGTGGAACCGCCGACCTGTCGTTCGAGGTACGGACAGTAGCGGTGCGCAAGCTGGTTCTTTACTCCTGGTGACCGCAAAGCCCGAGATCGTACGTGCGGATTGCGGCGCTGAATCTCCAACCTGCGGCCCGGCGGATGCTCGTCCACGCAGAATCCAGTATCATCTTAGGAAATGCAATCGGCGGAAGATGGGCGCGGGGACATTACGCAGATCCTCCGTAGGCTCTCCGGCGGAGATTTATCGGCTGAGAACGAACTCTTCACCCTCTGCAAAGATGAACTGCGGCGACTTGCCCGCGTCTTCCTCTCGCACGAGCACCCAGGTCACACGCTTCAGCCTACAGCCCTGGTGAACGAATTGTATTTGAAAATCGCCGGATCCTGCGGAGCTTTCAACGATCGCGTGCACTTTTTCCGGGTTGCCGCGAGCGCCATGCGGCAGATCTTGACGGATCACGCACGAAGCCATAACGCTGCCAAGCGAGGTTCAGGCACCCGGCGCATCGACTTGAATCATGTTTTTCTCGCCTCGGAAGAGAATCTGGACGACGTTCTTGCCATTGACGAAGCTCTGAGCCAATTTGCGCTCATCGATCCACGTGCCGCACAAATTGTCGAGATGAGGTTTTTCGGAGGCCTCACCAAAGAAGAGATTGGGGTGCTCCTGAATCTCTCCCCCCGGACAATCACCAGAGACTGGGACGCCGCGCGGCGATGGCTCCAAGCCGCCCTTTTATAAATGCTACGTACAACCAGTGACGTCAATCGGCCGTACATCCGTGCCAATTTCACCGACTGCCTTTGTGATTGGCGAGCCGGTCTTTTGCTGCCAGTCATGCTGATAAATGTAAATGGTATCCGCAAAGTACACAGGTTCCATTATCTTGCCCATGGCCAGGCTGCTGTACACCCCCATTTTTGTCTCTTGCAAGGCCCCAGAAATCAAATTCACCTTGGTCACTGGGACCTTTCTCGAGATGTAGCCGCACCCGCCCGCGTTCGGACCGTTGCTCACTCGAGCATATCCGAGTAGGTTCCGATATTTTCTGAAATTCTGCTTAAGAGTCGTATCGTCAACTTTGCCCTGATAGTCGTCCGTAAAAATGATCTCGCGCATCCACTCGGTTGTGTTCAGATAAATGCCTTTCAAAGCCGCATTACTGCTGGCTTCCGAGTAACCGGGCCGGGTTGTCGCGCAGTCCTGCGGACAGGCGACTATGTACCCGGGTATTTGGCTCGTTGGATTACCGTATGGATCGGCGTACCAGAGCCCCGTGTCCGGCTCGGCGGAAACCACGAAAATCGAAGGGCCCGCCAGATGCTTGGATTTTTGACCCACGAGCGGCGAATTCAACAGAGCACCTGTAAAGCCGGCCGCGATTCCGGTAATTGCCGTGCGCCTGGAAACGTTCAAAGTTCGTCTGATCAACATATAGGTCTCCAATCCTGTCCGATTTCTTCCAAAAAAACCGCCAACTTACGCCGGGCAGGCCGACACGTCGATCGGCCGGTCATCTGTACCGATGGCGTTGACGACGCCGAATATGATTGGAGCATTGGCGGAGTCGGTCGCCCAGTCTCCTTTAAAAATGTAAATGTTGCTGGCTTGAAAAAGTGGACTGGTTGTATCTTGAACGCCGCCGAAGACAAGGCTGCTGTAACCAACGCCAAGTGGCGTCTCAGTAGGACTTCCGGACTGTAAAGTCATCTGGGTTACCACGACATTTCTGGAGATATGCCCGCATCCGGTGGTGGAAGCGTCGTTACTGACACGATAAAAGCCGAGCAGCCTCCGGTAATGTCTCCAAGCCTGGTCCAAAGTCTTTTGGTCGGTTGTCGGGCGGAAAACGGGGTCATTTGTGTAGATAATCTCGCGCATCCATTCCGATGTGTTCAAATAGACGCCGCTCAGTGATTGCGATGCCCTGACTTCGATGTAGCCTGGGCGCGCCGCCGCGCAACTCTGCGGACAAGCGATCACAGTGCCGAGGGAGGCGCCTGACTTATTACCGTACATATCGGCGGCCATCCAGAGCTGAGTTGACGGCGTGGCGGTGACCACCTTATGTTGCACAACCGCCGATTTTTGACCGTTCGCGGCCGGCTTTTGACCTCGCAGGGGCGACTCCAGCATGGCGCCCGCGAGGCCAGCCGCCATACCTGTAATCGCTAAGCGCCTCGTGATGCCCGCGCTCTCGTTGCCGCGTGAATTTCGTTTGATAAACATTTCTTACCTCCTCAAGCCGTCTGTCCCCCCGCGCTTGTTTTGAGCTAATCTACAAGATCAGCTCATGCCTCTGCCTCGCGAACCGCTGCGCCTCAATTCCGCGATTACAATCCTGGGATCGGGCATGGGATCAGCCCGGGCTTTTCTTTCCGAAACCGAGTGCCTGTTACTCGACAATCAGGCGCTCGGCTACGTTATCCCGCTCCTGCAACAGCCTATAACTCTGGAGGCTCTTATCGCGGCCACCTGTCCGCCATTAACTCAAGCGGTTCTCCTCGAAACTGTCGAATTACTGTACACCGCAAACCTTATTACTGTCAATCCTCAGTTTGATAAGCGTAATTTTCTGGCTTTTTGGGACACGCAAGGTTTACCGGGTCCCCGTCGCCCGGTCTTCATCCGCGCTTCAGTTCCGGAATTCGCCCGGCAGCTCGAGAATCTGCTGATAGCCAATCACGTTATTGTCTCCGCTGACGCGGCCGTCGGCGTAATTGCCACCGGCGACTATCTGACCAATTCCGAGTCCTTAGGAACCCTATCAACCCTTCCCGTCCTTCTAACCAAGCCGGTAGGTACTGAAATCTGGATTGGTCCGCTGCTTTCTGCCGGCTCTATCTGCTGGGACTGCATGCGCTATTGGCTGAGCCTTCGACGCTGGCCGGAGCTTTCGGTCCGCGGCATAAGCCAGGAGGCTTGTACAGATACGTCCGTCGCCTGGCTGCCTTCGACTCTCACGCTCGCATCCGGTCTGATCGCCACCGCGGCGACGCTCCTCTCTGCCGCCCCATCCATCGAACCCGACCCCCACATCCGTATCTTTGACATGGGCACGCTCGAGGAAACCACCTCCGTTCTGCTGGGCCGCCGTGATTGTCGCCACTGTGTTCCCGAACCGTCTCCCACGCCCCCGGAGTTCCTTGCCTTCCTCGCCGACAATCGCACTGGCATTCTCGCCAACACCCGGGCATCCGAGACGGCTATTGGCTCTGTCTATCTTGCCTGTTCTTCCGTTTTATTGCCGCTACCCCAATCTGGTGTGCGCGCCCCCGCGCCCCCGTTGTCCGCGGGCGGAAAAGGGAGCACCCGCGAACAGGCCTTGTCCCGCTGCCTGATGGAGGCAATTGAGCGCTACTCTTGTGTGTTTGTCGGCGATGAGCCGGTGGTCCACGCGCGGGCAGATGAGATTGCCGCGATCTCTCCGCCCGAACTGCTGTTGTTCAGCGCCCGGCAGTTCGCTGCCCGCGACGTATGGAATGAGGCGCCCGGAACCATGCACGGCATCCCCATCGAGTTCGACTCGCGGCAGCGAATCGCATGGGTCGCGGCTGAGAGCCTCGGGGCGGGTTCCCGGCGATACGTCCCGGCTGGCTGTGCGTACCTCTGGTATCCCTTTCCGGGCGAACCAATGTATAACTTTGCCGATACCAATGGATGCGCCGCCGCTCCTACGCGCTCGGAGGCAATCTTGCGGGCCCTGTTCGAGTTGATCGAACGCGATGCCGTGGCCGTCTGGTGGTACAACCGTATTCCTCGTCCAGGCGTCGATCTTACGGCCTGCGACGACCCGGAGATTCAAGCGAGTCTCGATCTCTTCCATTCGCAAAACCGCACTTTGAGTGTGCTCGACATTTCGCATGACCTCGGCGTACCTGTCTTCGCCGCCGTGTCCACGAATGCGGATGGCGGCGAGATCTACTATGGTTGCGCCGCGGATACGTCCGCTCTTACGGCCATCAAGCGCGCCATCGCCGAACTGATCCAGTTCTGGTTCTGGGACCAACAGACGGGACCGCCCGTGGACCGGCATCTTTGGCTCACCAGGAGTTCGCTCGGCGATCACCCTCACTTGCGCCCGCACGGGCACACAGCGGTACCGGAATCCCACAATCTGGAAATGGACGCACAGTTATCCCAATGCACCTCGGGTCTCCACAGCGCGGGGCTCGAGGCCTTCGCCGTGGACCTGACCCGCCCGGAGATTGGGATTCCCGTGGTTCGCGTCGTCGCTCCGGGTCTGCAACATTACGGGCCGCGATTCGGAGGTAAACGCCTGTATGAGGTTCCGGTAAAGGTGGGATGGCTCGGCCGGCCCCTTAGCGAGCCGCTGATGAATCCCGATGTTGTCGTCTTCTAACCGTTCGCGCAAAACGGGGCCACGGCCGCGCCGCCACGCATCCCTTTGCGCCTTTGACTCAACCAAACTTAAGCACTTCAGCGGGATCGAAACCGAGCTGCCGGAGAAATGCCTGATACTCGGGCATTCCGCGCATCGCGTCGAGGTAGGGATTGGTGGGGCAGATCAACACGTTCGGATCGCCGGCCGCCAGCGCGGCATCGACCAGAGCCATCACCTTTGCATAATCGTGAAGGCGGGCATAAAGGCTGATCAGGATGTTGGACTCGATCGGGTTGGTCTGCCAGTAATCCTCGACCGCACGCGCACGCGCCCGAGCGGTTTTCAAATCCCCCTGCGCCGCTTCGATCGTTCCCCGAAAACAGAGAATAATAATGGAGGACTTACGGTCCGGCGCAACCCTGTCCGCCGCGCCGCACTCGCCCAAGCCTTCGCTGAACCTGCCTAGCCATTCCATCGCCCGTGCCAGGCCAAGATGTGAATCCACCTCACCCGGCTGCAAACGTACCAATTCCTGCGACTGCGTAAAGTATTCCTGAAACTTCCGTGCCCTGAAATACTCGGCGGCCAGTTGATGGTTGAAATAGAAATCTCCCGGCGCTAAAGACACCGCCTTCTTGGCCTCCGCGATCGCCTGTTGAAAGCGGCCCAGCCTACCCAAAAATGCCGCGTACCAGGCGTGACAAAACGGCTCCCTGGAATCCAGCCGGAGCGCATTCTCAAACTCTTCGCCGGCGGTTCGCCAAGTGCGCAAGTCGACCGATTTCAAGTACGCCAGCGCCCCGTGGGCCATGGCCAGATCCGGATCGAGACTGATTGCCTTTCTCGCCGCAGTATCCGCTTCCCTTCGCGCAGTTCCCGGCTTAAGATATTCGTAGTGAATCGCCGCGCAATACGCATTGGCCAGACTTGCCCATGCTTCCGCGTATTTCGGATCGATTTCAACAGCTTGCTTGAACTCCTTGATAGCGCTGCCAATGCCATCGGCGCTTCGCCTGCCCGCAAATACCTGGCCTTTCTTGAAGCGCGCTTCCGCCTCGGGCGGCGGACGGTGTCGCGGGCGAGGCCATTCGAGCGCCGCTACGGATGTGAACGCGGTCAGGATCGCTACGGTCACCGCTCGCCGGCCGTGCCTTCGGGCTATGACCCGTAGCGTGCCGCCCTTGCCTTCCAGCACCTCCAGAAACTGCCGCGGCGTTTCCGGGCGCTGATTTGGGCTTTCCGCTAGACAGCACTGGATCGCCATCGCCCAACGTCGCGGCACATCCGGACGGTGGGAGCGTGGCGACGGTGCTTCGTGGCCGAAACGCCGCAAGGCGATGGCGAGACTGGTAGCGCCTTCAAATGGAAGGCGGCCGGTTAGAATTTCGAACGCTACCACGCCCAGTGCGTACACATCGCTTGCTATCGATGCGCCCTCGCCTCGCAATTGCTCCGGCGCCATATAGGAAGGTGTGCCGACTACCGCCTTAGGGCCGAACTGTGTCTGCGTTTCGATAGGAGCTCGCGTGTCCAGGGCCACCCCGAAATCGGTGATCACCGCCCGCATGCGCGAACCTGCATCCCGCGTCAAAATTACGTTGCCGGTCTTCAGATCCCTGTGTAAGATGCCCGCCTGATGGACCGATTCGAGACCCGCTACCAGTTGCTGCAGGATTGCCTTGGAGTCCGCTAACGCGATCTTCCGGCTCCTAATACAGCGATGGAGCGTCTCGCCGTGCAATAATTCCATTGAGACGGCGTGAGTCTCCCCACCCTTAACTGGGATTGAGTGCGTATCATAAACGCGGCATAAGTTCTCATGCCTGAGACGCCGCGCAATCTGCACTTCTTTCTGGAGCCGCCGCAGGTAGACTGGCTGATTCGCCAGATCCGCGCGGAGGGTCTTCAGGGCGATAACTTCACGGAGATCGTTATCAAAGGCCGCGTACACCTCGCCCATGCCTCCGGAGCCAAGGAAGAAAAGAATTTCGAAGCGGCCCAACGGTTTGTCTCCCGGCTGTAGAAGCCGCTCTGCCGCGCTCCGGGACGCGCCGTTCTGCTCTTGAGTAAGGGCCAGGGTGCTGTTCAGCTCCTGCGCAAGCAGGCGCTCGACCTCATGAATGATACTCGCTTGGACCCCTTCGAGCCCGCGCACCCAGGCTAGCCTCTCGTTCGCCGGCAGCGCTAGAGCCTCCGCGAGAATGGATTTCGCCCTCTGCCATTCGGTAGGACTCACAAAGACCTCGTGGTAGTTGCCATATCATCTTCTCATGGCGAGTCTCCGCTCGAAGCGTCCTCACCATAACGCGGAGAAGTGGCTTTGAACCAGGATGGACAGGATGAGCCACCACTGGCGTCTCTGGATCGAGGCGCCTGGGTCAAATGATCGAGTTGTCGCCTGATCCAAGGTGAAGCCGGCAGTGCTAAAAGCGGCTGGACCGGCGTGTCGGAGAATCCGGTTGGCGGGTTCCTGGCCGCCGTCCCCCACAAGCAGAACGGCGTGGAGGCGCGGGCCAATGCCGTTGTCAACAATTCCTACTCCCCGGTACACGTCGATTAAGATGTAGTCGACGCGCTCTTCGACTTCAACTAATGCGATGTTGCAACCAGCCTCCGATGGCCGCTTCAGCCATTGGCCGCGCTGATGGCGGCTAACCCGCCATTGAAGGTGGAAGTCCAAGGCCGTACAGACAACATCGGGCCGACGCCTACAATCAGACTTTATCTGAGGCGTGTGCGCGTGCGGTAAAGAAGTGGCGGGTTGCCGTCCCAAAAAACAGACGCTCTGCCGTAGCCACCCACTGTGCGACACTAAGCTGCTCTTCTTGCACTCATTGTGGCCGCTCTGGCCACATCCCGCGCGGAAGGATCAGATGTCCCTGTTACTTCCCTCCCGCGCGCCAGTTCAGCACCACCGTGACAGACGCATCAATCGAGCTGTCGGTAATAAATAGGAACCGTCCATCCGGCCCCACGTCCCAGCTCATCGGCCCCGTGCGGATTCCGGTGTCGATCAAGTCCGTCATGAATAACGCTTGCGGCGTCCCGGACTGGAATTCCGGCCGCGTGGTCACCTCCACGGCCATCAGTTTCGAGTCCGGCGAAATATAAAATAGCTCCTTGCCATCCCGCCGCCATCGGGATTGCACGCCGCCGCCGCGCGACACCAGCCATTTTCCGCCGCCGGGCGAGGGCGGAAACGGAACTACATAAATCTCGCTCATTCCCGACTCGTTGGAAGTGTAGGCCACCCAATGTCCGTCGGGCGAAAACTGACCTTGGCTTTCATTGGCCGGCGTCGCGGCTATCGGAATCGGTATGGACTCGTGCTCTACATCCACCGCAAACAGGTCGGACGGAGTCCCCGGAATGACCTGATCGTATAAGATGAACCGCCCATCCGGCGACCAGCTCTTCGGAGCCAGTAGGCCTTTCCCGCGATACAGCACCTTTGGGTTCCCGCTGCCGTTCGCGGCAATGCGGCCAATTCCCCCGCTCAGCGAACGCGCGACGTACCGGCCGTCGGGCGACCAGATAGTGTTGCCGCCGCCGGGGCCGACCATCAATATCCGTGTGGCTGCGCCTCCGCCGACCGGCAACACCGATGTGTCATCGCCCCGACCGCCTACCATGTACTTGCCATCCGGCGAAATGGCTACCACGTTGCCTGCGTCCGGCAAGGTGCCGAGAATCTTGCCCTGTCTGTCACGCCACATATATTGGCGTTCTCTCTGGGGGCCGGACACATACGCCAGCACTCCCTCCGGCGAAGCCGCGGCCAACCCGTGCGAAGGGTAGCTTGTCACGATCGACTGCACGATGGGCGCCGGATCGCCGGCCGGTTCCAGCCGCTTCATATCGAGCGGCAGCGCCATCAGGGTACTGTTGCGCGTAAACAGCACGTATCCCACGGTGCCTCCGGGAGGCGGTTCGACGATATCGGCCTTCACCAGATCCGGCAGGATTCGCCGTGTGGCCGGTCCGCTGATGGGAACGACCCAGACGCCTGCTTCCGGCGAACCAGAACGGCCGCGCGACGCCAAGTAGTGTTGCCCGTCGGGCAGGAAAGTTGGATACATGTCGGTCACCGTGGCATGACCCGGCAGGTCCGCAAGCGTTCCGCCGGCGGCCGGGATCGTCTGCGCGCGCGTCAACCCGGCGAGCAGGATTTCGCCGTTCCGGTTCCAGGCGCCGCCGTAGGTGCCCAGCGCGTCGCAAAGCGTTTGCACCGGCCCGCCGGAATGTTCGATCGTTTTCAACTTGGCATCCGCAAAGAAACCGATGTACCGGCTATCGGGCGACCAGAATGGATCCAGTGCGCCATCGGTCCCGGCGAGCGCGGTGGGCCCCAGCACATCCAAGGGCCGCACCCAGATCTGCTGCCTTCCCTCCTTCACCAAGACCATAGCGATTTCGCGCCCGTCCGGAGAAACTGCCAGCGACACGGCGCGCGATTTTTCCGGCAGCAATACGCTCAAGCGGACCGTTGGCTGTGCCCCGGGCTTTTGCCGGAAGTAAACGAAAGCCAGCGCCGCCAGCAGCAGCGTGACCACCACCAGCGCACCGGCCAGCAGGCGTGCCGCAGTCTTATCTTTTTTGACAGGGTGAGAGCCTGGTAGGGCGCTGCCAGTGGCAGTCCGCTCCGCGCCGGCCATCGATCCCAAGTCAAAGCCGATGTCCGCCGCGGACTGGAATCGTGCGCTGGCTTCCTTCTCGAGACAATGCGCCACGATGCGCGCCAGCCCGGCAGGCACGCCCGCCGGCAGTTCCGGCGCATCCTCAGTCAGGATGGCGTGCATGATGTGCACGGAGGATTCGCCCGTAAATGTCCGCTTGCCGGACAACATTTCATGCAGAATCAGGCCCAGGCAGAAGATGTCCGAGCGGTGATCCACCGGCTCCCCGCGCACCTGCTCCGGCGACATGTACGCCGCTGTGCCCATAACCGCGCCGGTATGGGTAAGATCCTCCGGCACGCCATCCCCTTCCGTGCGGCGTTTGGCCAGCCCGAAATCCAGGATCTTGATGCGGCCTTCGCGCGTCACCATGATGTTACCTGGCTTCAGATCGCGATGGACCACACCAGCCGCGTGCGCCGCCGCCAGCCCGCCGGCAATCTGCGTGGCAATCTCGATGGTTCTGCGCGCCGGAAGCGGTCCGCGCTCGATTAAAGTCTTGAGCGGCTCTCCTACCACCAGTTCGGTGGCGATCCAGTAGGTCTGACCTTCCAGGCCAAGGTCGTAAACCGCCACGATGTTGGGGTGACTCAGTGCGCTGGCTGCGCGCGCTTCCCGTTCGAAGCGGGCGATGTGCGCGCGATCCATCGCCATGCCCGCCGGCAGAACCTTGATGGCGACATCCCGCTTCAACCGCGGGTCGTGCGCCCGGTACACCTCGCCCATGCCGCCCGCGCCGATGGGTGCCTGGATCTCATATGGCCCCAAGTGAGTTCCGGGAGCCAGTGCCATCTTTTCGCCGGCCAGCTCCTTAGCCGCCGCCTCTAGCGCCGGAGTCTCCATGAAACCTTCGCCCTTCTTCTCGTAGGCCAGCAGGGATTCCACTTCGCGGCGTAGGTCTTCGTCTCCGGCGCAGGCCTCCCGCAGGAACCCGCTGCGCTGGCTTTCTTCTTGCTCCAGTGCTGCGCTATGCAAGCGCACCAGATTCTCCCAGCGCTCCCGTTCCATTACGGCGGCCCGCCCGCACCACCGCCCAGTTCGCGCAGCAGCCACGCCTTAGCGAACTTCCAATCGTTCATCACGGTCACCGGTGAGACGTGCAACACCTCCGCGGTTTCCTCCACCGTCAGCCCGCCGAAGAAGCGCAGCTCCACCACCTGGCTCCGTCGCGGATCGATGGCCGCCAGGTCTTTCAGCGCATCGTCCAGCGCCACCAGGTCGGGCCCGGCCGCGGGCGTTATCAGCAGGCCTTCATCGAACGTAACGGCAGGCCCCCCGCTGCCTCGCTTCAGCGTACGCCGCGCGCGTGCCCGCTCCACCAGGATGCGCCGCATGAACTGCGCCGAGACGCCGAAGAAGTGAGCGCGGTTCTGCCAGCTCATTTGTTTCACATCCACCAGCCGCAGGTAAGCCTCGTTCACTAGCGCGGTGGCCTGTAGCGTCTGGCCGGGCCGTTCCTGAGCCATGTAGCGTTGTGCCAACCGGTGCAACTCCCGGTAAACCACCGGGGCGAGTTTATCAAGCGCGCCTTGCTCGCCCCCGCTCCACGCCTGCAGCAGTTGAGTGACTTCCTGTGGCGACTCTGCCATCTTCCGAAGACTATCACCGGGGCTCCGGGCTGTCCAGCCGCACAAATCTTTCGAAAAAATCTTTTGACCGCACTATAGTTTTTCGTGCGCCCCTCTCGCCTTTATAGATCGAGGGCGAACAAAAGTTTGCCCTATCGAAAAAGGAGAAACGACGATCTTTGTCGGATTTTGGCACGTCCCTTCCTTCGGTATCCACACCGAAGTGTAAGCCCTCAAGCCTTCCCTTGACCCAGCCAACGCCGCCCGCGTCGGTCAACATGGTTCGGCGGCGGGAGCGCCGCATTGATGAACAGATCGGACAGGAAGAAGACGCCCAAGCGGGTCCTTCGGCTGCCGGACCTCGACTTCGCAAAACGCTCGGTGCTGAATACGCTCGGCTCGCCGGCTTCCAAGCGGGCATACGAGTCCGGCATTGACGACTTCGTTGCCCGGTACCGCTCGGAGCCCAGGCTCGCCTTCAGTAGGACAGTCGTGCTGCGCTACCGGACCGAACTGCAGGCCGCCGACTTTGCCCCGTCATACAGTTGAAAACAGGGGACAACCTCAGCGCTTATCGATCTAAGGATGGGCCGATCTGTACGGGTTCGCTGTTGACGTTCCTTGTGGGCGTCCAGGAACCCGACGAGGCTCCGGCAACGCGCCTACAGGGGCAGGCCATCATGCCTGAAGCAATGCCTGCAAGGGGCTCTAAGTCCCGCCCGGTCACAAAACTTCCCAATCCCCCGAACTCAAACGAATCTTTGCACTTCCGTATCGAACCCCACCCCGCACAAGCCCCCGCCCAACTGCCGCCAAGCTAAGCTCGAATCGGTAAGTAAGGACAACAACCATGGTTTCCCAGATACAGCTAGACGCAAACCGCCGGAACGCGCAGCTCTCCACCGGCCCCAAAACTACGGAAGGCAAGGCCGCCGTGCGCTTGAATTCCCTCCGTCACGGCCTGCGCGCCCGCGCCACCCTGCTCCCCCCCGAAAACTCCGAAGACTTCGACCAGCTCTGCGACGACCTCGAAGCCGAATGGCGCCCCCAAACCCGCACCGAACAGCTCCTGCTCGAACAGATGGCCGTCAGCCAGTGGCTCCTCATGCGCTTCGCCCTTAGCGAGGCCGGCGTCTTCATGAATCAGATGTCCGTCAAAGACCAGTTCGACCTGCTGGAGCGTTACGCCGCGCAGCGCGCCCGCCTGGAGCGTTCCTTCTCCAAAGCCATGCACGACCTCGAACACCTCCAACAGCACCGCCCCGCCTCCGATCAGCAGCCCGCGCAGCCCGAGCCGCTCGCCGCTTCCCCCGATCCTCACCCGCTCATCCCGTTTCCGCTCCCATCCTCTACGCCCCTGCCCGATGCGCCCTACGTCATGGCGGCGCCCGCCGCCGACACCCGTTAACCAGCACCATCCCTGATCTTTGACAATCCCTCCCACCGGCCCCTCCGGTACGCGATACGTGTCTCTCGTCCCGCACGTTCTCGCGTGCACCGGCCGTTTCCAGCGCCCGGACGACCGCGGCAATCCTCGCCCTTCGCACGACCCACACTCCTCCGCCCTTTCGATCCGCCCACTTGGGCTTTGCTCGCCTGATTCTCTTCGCCCGCCCTCGCCATTCCGCCCCCTGAATGGGGTAGTGGGTCACTTTGCCCACGCCGGCCAACGCATCGGCTGGACGGCGACTATCCTGGCATTATCGGTAAACGCTACGCCGATTTGCGTGATCTACCCTGAGAGGCGCCTGAATCGGGATCATTCGGAACTGTCCTGTCACAGCTTCGGATCTCGAACTCGATCCCTGCCAGCCGTATGATTCAAGGGCAGGACGCAGCGGCGACCAATTTGAGACGTCGGCCGCGGCAGATCAGCAGGTGAACTGGTGGGTCGGTGATATGGACCGAACGCAAAGACCGCGGCGTTCGCCCTCAGGGAGTACAAGGAGCGCACGAACATGAAGCCAAAGAACACGATCTGCCTCTGGTTCGACAAGGAGGCGTATGCGGCGGCACGCTTCTACGCCGTCACCTTTCCAGATAGTAAAGTAACTGCTGTTTACGAGGCTCCCGGTGACTATCCGGGCGGCAAGAAGGGCGATGTACTGACGGTGAGGTTCACCGTCCTCGGCATTCCCTGTCTCGGTCTCAACGGCGGCCCGGCGTTCAGGCACACTGAGGCCTTTTCCTTCCAGATCGCGACGGAGAATCAGGAAGAGACGGACCGTTACTGGAACGCGATCGTCGGCAATGGCGGCACGGAAAGCCAGTGCGGATGGTGCAAGGACCGCTGGGGCCTCTCCTGGCAGATCACCCCACGCGCGTTAACCGATGCGCTTGTATCTGGCGGCGGTGAGGCAAAGCGTGCCTTCGAGGCGATGATGACGATGAAGAAGATCGACATCGCCGCCATCGAGGCAGCGCGGCGAGGATGACGTGAACACGCCGGCATATCCTTATGCGTGGTCGGGCCCCGAAACGCCGAATAAGTGAGCGCGGTTTTGCCGGCTCATCTGCTTCACATCCACCAGCCGCAGGTAAGCCTCGTTCACCAGCGCGGTCGCCTGTAGCGTCTGGCCGGGCCTTTCCTGGGCCATGTAACGCTGTGCCAAGCGGTGCAGCTCCCGGTAAACCACCGGGGCGAGTTTATCGAGCGCGCTTGCTCGCCCCCGCTCCACGCCTGCAGCAGTTGAGTGACTTCCTGATGGCGACTCTGCCATCTTCCGAAGATCATCACCGGGGCTCCGGGCTGTCCAGCCGCAAAAATCTTTCGAAATAAATTTTTCGACCGCACTATAGTTTTCGCGCGCCCCTCTCGCCTTTATAGATCGAGGGCGAACAAAAGTTGGCCCAATCGAAAAAGGAGAAACGACCATGAACATACGCAAAAACATGACGATCCGCTTCGCCCTCGCGGCATTAGCCCTGGGCATGACCACTACCATAGCCAGCGCGCAACCGGTACTGAAGGGTTCCTTCGAGTTGCCCACAGCCGTGTATTTCGGCGACACGCTTCTGCAGCCCGGCCAGTACAGCATCTCGATGAATACCGAAATGCGAGACCTGGCCTACGTGCAAAAGATTTCTGTGAACGGCGAGGGCGTGTCGAAGACCTTTCTGGCGATTTCGAATCCCACCCCCGAATCCGGCCGCAACTGCCTGAAGATCACCCGCATCGACGACACGTACGTGCTGGCCGCATTCGACTCCGGCATTCTGGGCAGGTCCTACTCGTTTGGCCTGACCAGGAGCGTCCGGACCAAAATACTGCGCGCCAGCGCCGGCCCCAACATCGCGGTTCCGGTCTTTACGGCCGCAGGTCTTTAAATGTCCGAATCATGGGGACGGACGGCCTCGCCTGCCCGCCGTCCGTCCCTGGTTGCGCGGCCCACCGTCGACCTTGGGTCCAACCTGCAATCAGCCCGCTACACCGCAGTCTGACCGGCAATCGCAGCCTCGATCCTCAAATTCCGCAGCGTAAAGCAGCCGCGGCGATCGAGCCCTGGATCCATTCAGGTATTTATCGGACCAAATCTCCGCCACTCCACGCAGTCCTTGGGGCCAGCCCTACGACGGCTGCGAGCGTATACTATAGACCTTGGCGCAGGATCTGATTTACGCGCTTCGTGGGCTCCGGAATAGTCCGGCATTTACCGCGGTATGTATTGCGTCGCTGGCATTAGGGATCGGGTTGAACACGGCCATGTTCAACTTAGTCAGCGCTGTGCTGCTGCAGCCGCTGCCAGTGCACGAACCCGCCCGCCTGGTTTCTTTGTATACCCTGGATCATAACAATCCGGGCTTTCTTTATTGTTCATACCCGAATTACAAAGACTACCGGGACCGCAATAGTGTATTCTCGGGCCTGCTTTTATACTCGATCGTTCCGGCTACCCTCACCGGGCAGGGCGATGCGCAGGATCTAACGGCGCAAATCGTATCCGGCAATTATTTCGACGTCCTGGGGGTACACGCGGCGGCCGGGCGCACATTCCTGCCCGAGGAGGACCGGATTCCGGGCGCGCAAGCGGTGGTGGTGATCAGCTACGGGTTTTGGGTGCGCCAGTTCGGCGCCAGCCCGAGCGCCATCGGATCGCGCATCAACCTGAATAACCGGCCTTACACCATTGTGGGAGTGGCGCCCAAGGAGTTTCGCGGCACCAGCGCGCTGGTGAGTACGGATGTGTGGGCGCCCATGATGATGTACCCGCACCTGTATCCTATGGCGGACTGGATCGAACATCGCAAGGCGCTGCTGTTTCCGGTGATCGGGCGGCTGAAAGACGGCGTGAGCCGGCGGCAGGCGGAGGACCATCTGAAAGCGCTCGCGGCGCAAGTCGCACGCGATTATCCGGCGGACAACCAGGGGCGTTCCGTGGCGCTGATCCCACTCTCGGAGTCGGTGATTCCACCCGATTCGCGAGGTGGATTCGTGCTGGTGGCCAGCGTAGCGCTGAGTGCCAGCGGGCTGGTGCTGCTGATTGCTTGCGCGAATGTGGCCAACCTGCTGTTGGTGCGGTCGTCGGGCAGGCGGAAGGAAATGGCGCTGCGGCTGGCATTGGGCGTCAGCCGGTGGCGATTGATCCGGCAACTGCTGACGGAGAGCGCGCTTTTGTCGCTGGCGGGAGCCGCGGCCGCGCTGGTGGTAGGGCGGTGGGCGCGCGATCTGCTGTGGATCTTCCGGCCGCCTTGGATGCTGGCGGGCGATTCGGGCATCCGGATTGACGGGCAGGTACTGGGGTTCACGCTGCTGCTGGCGCTGCTGGCTACCATCGCGTTTGGACTGGCGCCGGCGATGCATGCCACGCGCACCAATCTGGCTTCGGAGCTGAGGGAACGGCGCAGCCCGTGGACCGGCGCGGGGCGCCGGGTGAGCCTGCGTACGGTTCTGGTGATGGTCCAGGTGGCGCTTTCGGTGGTGGCGCTGACGGGCGCCGGGTTGTTTGTGCGCAGCCTGCGGTACGCACAGGCCATCAACCCTGGATTCGAAGCTGCGCGCACGGCCACGCTCTCGGTGGATGTGAAGGCTCGCGCGTTCAACGATGCGGCTGGGCAAGCCTTCTACGCGCGGCTGCTGGAGCGCGTGGAAAGCCTGCCGGGGGTGGAAGCCGCTACTCTCGCGAGCAATCCGCCGTTCATCGTGTCGCGCGGGCGCAGTGTGTCGGTAGAGGGACAGGAGAGCGCCGGTCCGGGCACGGTGGCGCTGATCGACGTGGTCGAGCCGGGATATTTTCAGGTCGTGCGGATGCCGCTGGTGCGCGGCAGAGCGTTTACGGATGGGGACTCGGCGAACGCGCCGCCGGTCGTGATCGTTAACGAAACCATGGCGCGGCGGTTCTGGACCGGAAGGAACCCGGTGGGCGCGCGGCTGCGTTTCTTCGGCGATAATAAGCGGGTGGAGATCGTGGGGGTGGTGAAAGACAGCACTTACATCAGCCTGGGAGAAGAGCCGCGCATGATGGTGTATACGAGCTTACGGCAGAACTTTGGGCCGGCAGTGACTTTGTGGGTGCGCACCAGCGGCGAACCGGAGGGGGTGCTGGGCACGTTGCGGCGCGAGGTGCAGCGCATGGACCACGACATCCTGGTGGCGGATGTCCAGACGACGCCGCAAGTGATCCACGATTCCCTTTGGGAGCCGCGGCTGGGCGCGATTCTGTTTGCGGCTTTCGGCGCGCTGGCGGCATTGCTCACGGTGCTGGGCATCTACGGCGTGATTTCGTACTCGGTGGGCCAGCGCACACGTGAGATCGGCATCCGCATGGCTTTGGGGGCCAGCCAGAGCGAGGTGCTGAAGGAAGTGCTGGCGCAGGGGATGGTCCTGGTGTTTTGGGGACTGGTGCTGGGGGCGCTGGCGAGTGTCACGATTACGGGAGTGCTGAAGAGCCTGTTGTTCGGGATAGGCGCGCGCGATCCGGTCACGATGGCGCTGGCGGTGGCGATTCTGCTGGTGACGGGGGCGGTGGCTTGTTCGATGCCGGCTTGGCGGGCGACCCGCATCGATCCTTTGGTGGCGCTCCGGGACGAATAAGACGCGCCGTGGCGGAGGCCCGAAGCATGCAAGGGGCCGTCAGCCAAGCTAGGGGCTGTGTTGCGGCCGAAATCATCATCAATACCGAGAACGGCAACCCGGATTCCCCCGCAATAGCGCACCATGTGCCCCGGGGGCTGGCCGATCTGCAGCGCCGGTCGGGAGCTGCGCAATCGGGATCTGCAACCGCTTCTCTATTCCCAGCCGGTTACCACGCTTCAGGAAAACGTCGCCGTTCCGCTGCCGCCGGCACGGATGCTAACGCACTTCTTCAAACGGCGATTGATTCTTGGGAGGCGTGGCTTTCTCGGGTAGCGGCGCGGGCGGTTCTACCTGATAGTGGGTCAGACGCGGTGGGATCGCGTCCGGTTCTAGCAGCCAGGCGGTGCGGTCCGGATAATATTGAACGAGTTTTTCGTTTTCCGCGTCACCCAAGTCCAGAGCGCGAACCACCCGCGAAGCGTCGATGTCGGCCGCGTTGCTGATCCACTGGCTCAATCCGTGCGCCGGACTGTAGCGCACGAAAACCAATAGTTTTCCGGGAGACGCTTCCAGCCGGCGGTCGATTGCCAAGCGGCCTTCCGGGTCGCCATGATTGACGTAGTCCCAGGTCTCATATCTGTCGGTGAGCGTCTCCGCGGGTTCCCACCCGGCAGCCAAGTGCAAGCCATACCAGAACAGGAATTGGGTGGCGCAAAGCAGAAAGATCAGGCGCGCGGACTCCCGGCTCCAACGGCTGAGGCGCTCCAGAGCCACCACGCTCAACAGCACAAACAGGCATGTGCCGGCGGCGATGTAGTGCGGATAGAAGTAAGGATAGAAGTTGGTGCCCAGCCCCAGGATCGCGAGCCAGGCGACGATCCACCAGTAACGCGCTCGGCGCAAGGCGGCAAAGAAGGCCGGCAGCGCCAGCCAGAGGGGCGCTGCCAGAAAGAAACGGTAGAACCGGACACGCTGTCCCAACCGGGCGATAAAGGCCGTGGGTGAATCAGGCGTTGAGCCGTGCGCGGTGCTCTGCGCGTCATAAAATACTTTCTGTTCGGGCGTCAGGGGGTGGTGGGGTACGGGAACTGGCTGGAATGTAAACGTGGTAGGCACACCGTATTGATACTGGCCGAGGGCGTAGGGCAGGGTAGTCCAACTGCGGGTCACCTGCCGGTTTTGAACCAGGCTGACGATTGCCGCGGGCAAGAAGGCAAGCAGGGCGATGGCAGCCGTACTGCCGAGGGCCCGCCACCGGCGCCGGAACATCACCGTGAGAAACAGCCCGACACCTACCCCGACCAGCGCTGTTTCGAACGGACGGGTGAGCCATTCGATAGCCAGGCCCGTCCCCAGCAGGGCGGCGTCGCGGCGCCGTCCGGTTTCCCGCAACCGCGGCAGCGATCCGAAGATCAGGCAGCCTGCCGCGGCCGCCAGCGATCCGCCCCAATAAGTGTTCATCCAATATTGCAGCGGACCGAATTCGAACACGGCGAGCAGACCGCCGGCCAGCGCCCACAAGGGAGTGGTCCAGGCGCGCAGCATCCAGTAGCACAGGCCGCAGAACAGGCCTGCGGCAAGCGCCACGCCAGCCCAAGGCTGGCGGAAGATAATCTGACCGATGGCGAGTGCGATTCCCTGACCGGGAGGATAGATGGAACTATAGCTCGGTTCCTGCAATACAAAATTAGTTTCAAAGAACCGGTGCATCGGGTGTACAGGATTGGCCATCCGCAGGTGGACCACAGTGTCGCCGGACAGGGCGAAGCTGAAATCGTCGGGGGTGCGGGGCGATGGGACTGGGGCGTACGGGAGCAGAGCCAGGCGGAGAGCGATGGGACATATAGCCAGCAGCAACATCACCCAGCGGGTACGGGCGGCAAATCGGCGGACGGCCGCTTCATAACGCACCGCCGCAAGCAACAGAAGAACCAGGAGTGCGGACCAGGCCAGCAGGATGAAATCCGGCGCGCCGAAACCGATGGGATTTTGCAGAGGCCGCAAATGACTAGTAGAACAGGCCTCCGGGCAGATTGTCAGCTAGGCAGTACGCGCGAGGGGCACAGGCTTGGCTAATTCCCACTGCCTCTTCCAAAGCAACCAAGCCAAGCTCACTACATGGAACACTTCTTTGGAGTTCAGAGGCTTGGCGAGTACATTGTAGGCGCCCAGGTTCAGTGCTTCCGACCACAGGCGCTCGTCGGCCAGGCGGGACGTCACCACCATCAAGGGAGGACGCGGCATCTCGCCGAGTTCAGCCAGCACGTCCTTCCACGAGCCGTCGGGCAGGTCGCTATCGCAGATCACAACAGGCACCGGGTCATGGCGTAGAAACTCCAGCGCGCCGGTCTGCGTTTGCGCACCGTGCTGTTGCCATCTGGAATGCTGCAAAATATTTCGCAGGCTCTCATGGTCCCGTTCAAAGGGACTGATGAGCAGCACTTTAACCACGCGTTGCGCAACGGCTTGCGTGTCTTCGGAGTTCATCGCGTCTGCTCCTTTGACTGGAATCTGACCGGCGACAAGGCGGTATTTTGTTGGGCTAACGAAATATTATCATGTGTCGCGCGGAATTCAGTGAATTTTTGAAGAAATCCGTAAAATTCCGGTACTATTTCAGCGGCCGGCGGCCTGCGTGCCGGAGGTTTGCGCGGCCGAAACGCGCACCAGGCGTGCCAGCACGCTGATGAAGCGCGGCGCGTCGTTCAATCCCGGCACCATGCGGAAGTCGTGAATCCCCAGACCGCGAGCCTGCGCGCGGTGCTCGATGTCAATCTCGTGAAGAGTCTCCACGTGGTCGGAAACGAAGCTTACCGGCACCACCAGCACATGCCGGCTCCCCTGTTCGGCCAGCCGCTTGATGGTGGCGTGCATAGAAGGTTGCAACCACTTTGAGGCGCCCACTTTGCTTTGATAGCAGAGATGCCGGCGCGCGGGCCACTGTCCCCGATTCCACACCAGGTCCACGGTGCGCTCGATGTGCCGCTGGTAGGGATCGCCTGACTCGATCACGGCCACCGGAACGCTGTGCGCGCTAAATACCATGTCCACGTCCGCGGGATCGTCGAACCCCGCCAGGGATTCCTGGATACTCTCCACCAGTGTCTCGATATACCCGCTGTCTTCGTGAAACTCACTGACTGCGGATATGTGCGGATTCCAGCCGTTCGGCTGGAACCGGCGGTTCCATTCGTTCAAACTGCTGCCTGTAGTTGTGCGGGAATACTGGGGATAAAGAGGTAGCAGCACCACTTGTTCGGGGGCGTGCGCCTCCAACTCATGGATCGCCTCCTGGGTGAAAGGATGCCAGTAGCGCATCGCCACCACTACCCGCGCGTCAAAATCGCGCCGCAGGTCGTGTTCGAGCGCTTGCGCCTGCCGCCGCGTATACTCCAGGATCGGTGAGCGCCCACCGATTTCGGCATAATGATCCCGCACCTGCCGCGAGCGCGTGGTCGAAATCAGCCGCGCCAGCGGTTGCCGCGCGATGCGCGCGAACGGAAAATCGATGATATCCGGGTCACAGAAGAGATTGTAAAGGAACGGCTCGATGGCATCCAGCGAATCCGGCCCGCCCAACTGAAAAAGAACGACCCCTATTTTGCGCCCCGCGCGATCGGCTGACATCCTGTTTAGGTTGAGTGTACACTACTTGCGCGCCGTGGCGCTGAGAAAAGCCCGGCCCATCCCGATTACACTAATCCATCCCGATTACACTAATAAGGATGCCCTTCTTCCGCCTGATGCTGCTCGCGAGCGCCGGGCTTTCCTTATTCGCCCAATCCACTTGCAACAACACGCCCGCCTACTCGCCCTGCGAATTTGTTTTCGATCTAAACGCGCAGGAGGCTACCGCTCATCCAAATCCGTACGCCGACGTCGAATTGCACGCGGAATTCCGGTCGCCGCACTTTCACACCTTCAAGTTGCCCGCGTTTTGGGATGGCGGCCAGCGCCTGATCATCCGCTTCACGCCTACGGAAGCGGGCGAATGGCTCTGGCGCATCACCAGCAATGTCCCGCGATGGGAAGGACAAAACGGCTCATTCACCGCCGCCTCGTCCGAGGCACCTGGATTCGTCCGCCCCGCCAATGTGCATCACTGGGCCTGGACCGAAGGCCATCAGCCGCACCTTTGGATGGGCGATACCCTCTATCCCCTCGCCTTTCTCGACCAGGCGTTGTTTCAGAAGATTGTGGATACGCGCGCGGAGCAGAAGTTTAATCATATCCGCGGCCTGGTGCTCGGCACCGACGAGCAGGCGTCCCGCATCTTCCCCTCGCCCGACCGGCCGAACCTCGAACATTTCCGGCATCTCGACCAGGCCATCGGCTACATCAATAAGAAAGGCATGGTGGCCGACCTGATCCTGGCCGGTCCGCAGAACCAGCTCACCCGGCTGTTTCCCTCGTGGGAACAGCGGCGCCGCTACATCAACTTCGTGATTGGGCGATACGCGGGTTTTAACGTGACCTGGCAGGGCGTCCAGGCCTTTGAAACTTACGACATGGGCCGCCCCCTGATGAAGGAGATCGGTGCGCTGCTGAAAGAGAACGATCCTTACCAGCACCCCCGCACCAGCGGCAACCTGGCAACCTCCGGCTCGATGATGGACGACGGCTGGATGGATTATGTGTCGCACCACACCGGAGACGACCAGGTGTGTGCCATCGAGCACCAGCTCTTTCCCACGCCCTTCGTGAATTTGAAATTTGCCGGCGAAGATAGCGGCGCGGGCAAATCGCAGCCGGACGATGTAGGGAGCGACGCTTTCCGCCATCGCCTGTGGAATGCCGCCATGGATGGCGATTACCTGACTTATTTTAATAGCGGCACGGCCGGGGCGGGGAACATCCCTGTGGATGCCAAATACCTGGACTCGCCGGGCGCCAAGGCCATGACTGCCTGGTACACGCTGTTCTCCGGCACGCGGCATTGGGAACTTGAGCCTTACTTCGACGTCGATGGCGGACGCGCCGTGGCTCTGGAAGAGGCGGAGTACATCGTATACGTGGAGAACCCCGGGCCGGTGGAACTGCTGGTGGAGAACCATAGCTACGACGTAGCGTGGATCAATCCCATCAGCGGCGACGAATTGAAGGAGAAAAAAGGCTATCACGGCGAGCATTTCACCGGCGAGCCGCCCGACCGGACGCACGACTGGGTGCTGCATGTGTCGCGCGAAGGACACAAGGCGGGCATGCTGAAGTCCTACAAATTCGAATCGGACAAGCGCATCATCATGCAGACCGTCGAGCAGAGCGTGCAGAAGGTGCCGTTCGAGATAGAGCAGCCAACGGACACCGTCATTTCCCAATCGAAGCCGCCGGCTTTCGCCGCCAAGTTCAAACGCGAGACGCGCGCCACGCGCACCATGATGTGGCTGTGGACCGGGGAGGCCACCGTGGATGGAGAAGGCTATCGCGTGATCGGCACCGGCCAAAAAGGAACGCTGAGCTTTCCGCCGCATATCGCCGTGAACTACCCGGCCGTCATGGCGCTGCGCCTTTACGGCATGAACGCCAACGGCAAAGTCTATAGCGTGGATAAGGCCTATCAGTTGGAAAAGTGAACGAACTTATCCTGGCCGTTGACACCACCCACGAATTCGGCAGCGTGGCCCTTCTGCGCGGCGCCGTGGTGCTGGAAGAGACCTTGCTACATTCGCCGGAAGGATTCGGGCAGATCCTGTTCGGGCGGATCGCTCAATTGCTCGAGCGGCACGGTTGCCGGGTGACGGACATAGACTGCTTTGCGGCGACTTCCGGACCGGGATCGTTCACCGGCGTGCGCATCGGCCTGGCTTGCGTGAAAGGGCTCGCCGAAGCGGCGGGCAAGCTCGTGGTAGCGGTGTCGAACCTGCGGGCCATGGCGACTTTTGGCACGGCTCCCTTGCGCGCCGTGGTGCTGGATGCGCGCCGCGGCGAGGTCTACGGCGCGGTATACGGCGCAGACGGTGTGCAGGTGGTAGCGGAGACCGTGATGCGCTTCACGGTCTGGTTACAGACTCTGCCGCCGGGAGAAATTGAATTCATCGCGACGGATTTTGCCCCATTCGCCCCAGCCGTAGCGGGTACGCGCCTGGAGAATGCGCCCGTGACGCTGGCCCCGCGCGCGCTGGCGGCGGCCGCGGGACGGATCGCCCTCGCTGAGTGGCGCGCCGGAGAGGCTCAGGATCCCGCGGCCATCGATGCCAATTACGTTCGCCGGTCGGACGCGGAATTGTTTTGGAAGGAATACTGATGCAACCACAATGGCTCAACTGGGCGCAACGCTTGCAGGCCATCGCGCAGACCGGCCTGGCCTACACGCCGCCGCAATATGATCTCGAACGCTACGAAGCGGTGCTCCAGATTGCGGCGGAGATGATGGCCCAGGGCGCGGAGTGCGATATGGCGCCGATCCTTACCCTGTTTGCCGGCCAGGCGGGCTACGCCACTCCCAAGGTGGATCTGCGGGCGGCGGTCTTTCGTGACAACCAGGTCCTGCTGGTGCGGGAGAGGGAAGACGGAGGCTGGACGCTACCAGGCGGCTGGGCGGATGTAGGCGAGTCTCCGGCGCAAGGCACGGTGCGGGAGGTGCGCGAGGAATCCGGATATGAAACGCGTGTCAGGAAACTGGTGGCGGTCTACGACCGCAACCGCCACGGCCATACTCCCATCCCGTTCCATGCTTATAAGCTGTTTTTTCTTTGTGATCTGATTGGGGGATCTCCGGCCCACAGCGCCGACATCATGGATGTGGGCTGGTTCTCGGAATCGGCTCTGCCGCCGCTTTCGCTGGGTCGTGTCACGGCTGTCCAGATTCATCGGTTCTTTGAACATAACCGGCATCCCGAATGGCCCGCCGATTTCGACTGAGTAGGTTGGGGGCAGGCTGTGCATGGCGGGGCTAAGAGCCCCTTGACCGAGCCTGCCCCACTTCATTATTGCAGCGCGGGCAGAACCGGCGTGCCCTCTTTAGCTACCGACTGCAGGCTGCCCGGCTTCAGGCCCAGGTATTGCAGAATCGTGGGCGCGATCTGCATGGTGAGTACAGGGCTCTGGATCGAGGACCGGGTCATGCTCGGATTCGACAGCAGCAACATCACGTTCGTATCGTCATGCGAGAATCCGCCGTGCTCCGCCTGCTTCGTGCTGCTCCCCGTGTAAACTACGCCGAAATTGGGGGTCACCACGATATCCGGTGTACGCGGATCGCCCATCGGAGGCAGGCCCGGCAAATTGAACATCGTGCCGATGGCCGGTCCCCAGAAGATCTCGCCGACGCCGGCGGTGGTCAAGTTCGATTCCAGCATCGCGGCGGCGGTGGCCGTCTGGCTGGAGTCCGAGAGCCACAGCAGCGAAATGTCGTCCTCCGTGGGGCCGATGCCCGTGGGATTGGTGGGCGATTCCGAAGTGGGCAGGAAAGAAGCCAGAATGTTCGCCGGTGATTCGCCGTTGTTGCCGCTGGGTCCCGGAATGGGGTAATACCGCTTGGGATCGATCGGCGACTGGCCGTGCTTGGCGCTGATTATGATCAGGGTGGATTTCAGCAGGTTGCGCTTCGAAAGCTCGGTAACCATCATCCCGATGGACTCATCCACGAACTGAATCTCGCTCATGTAGAGGGGGGTCGGAGTACCCTGCGAGTCGACGTAGCCACCTGAACCTACATTAGGTTCGATCAGCTTTTCGCCAACGCTGACGGCCTGGAAATTCATGCCGAAGATGGCCGGCACCGGCGCGGCGGTCTTGCCCAGATGGGTCCGGCCATCAATCTGGTTCAGGATGGCTTTCACCTTCAAGGTGTCGTAGCACTGGATATTTTTAAAGCTGTTGGTCCAGGCACTGGTTTGCGACGGATCCGGGATGGGTGCGCAGTTGATACCGGTGGGCGTAGTCACGCCGGGTAAGCTGATGACCGTTGAGTTAATCTCCGGCGAGTAATAATCGTCCACATTCGTGCCGTTGCCCGGGCCGCCCACGGACGAATAGGAAGGATGCTTATCGGTCCATGCGGTATAACCGCCAGCCGCATGAATCACTCCAAAAATGGTGTTGGTGCGTACGAAGTTCCATGGGTAGACGGGGTGGCAGTTGCCATCGCGCTCCAGACGGCTCGGATCGATGGAGTTGATTCCGCCGTCGGTCGGCGCAGCGCCGGGTGCACCACCATTCAGCATCGCCTGGTTAAGATCGATGCCTTCGTCAAACTCGGTAGTTGTTCCAGGGGGAGTCGCTCCCGGGGTGCACGGACCGCCGGCAACTCCATTGCCCGTGGTGTTGGCCGGCGGGTTCAACGAACGGTCGTAAGCCACGTCGTAAAACGCTCCTACGGTGCGCGGCGAACCACCCGACACGATAGCCATCAGCCCCGGAAACGAATCGGAAGGCTTGGAAGTAGACGCATTCAGGTAGTTGATGCCGGTCCACCCGAGCGCGGCCAGGTTCGGGCAGTAAGGCTGGCCGTTGTTCACACCCGCGATTCCATAGGAACAGTTCACGTAGTCGAGAGCATGCATTCCATCGATGCTGATCAACAGTACATGACTGATGCCGCTCGGACCGGTGAGGCTGTCCTGCGAATAAGCCGCCGGCGCAATTGCAAACATTGTCAAAAGCGCAAACACACTAACGGTTCTGCTGTTTGGCACGATCAAAATTTCCTCCGGAAGTCACACTTACCAACTGTTTGTTACGAACAGATGAGTGTGCTGTTGCAGATTGCTATCTTTGTGCGGCGGGTCACAAACCGGACGAGTATTATCTCACTTACCGGGTCCCTGACATTTAGAATTAATTAAGTTATTCCAGTTTTGCCGGCGTGCGCTGCGGCGCGCGGGAACAGGACACTCCACGATGGATCCAAGTGCACCCAGCGTTGCGTCGCGAATGAGATGGTGGGAGTCTCCGGCACATGCAGCAGCCCGTGTCCTTTCATGCACACGAACTCCGTGCCATACCATTCGAGGAAAATCCGCGAAGGCTGTCCGATGTGCATCGGATGGGTCAACAGCCGCAGACATTCCGGACAACGCTGCCGCTGGTCGATGAAGACCCAGCGATAGGCGAGCACATATCCCACCAGTAATCCGTGCGGCTGGATGGCAGTCGCGATGAACGATCCCAAGCTGAGCGTGCCAAACAGGACGACCGGAGTGACCAGGACAAACTTAGCCGCAAGGAAGAACCAGCGGCGGTAGCAAGGTTTCGCGGGATACTCTCCCAGGTTGAGCGAAGTGGTCGCGGGAACCAGTACCAGCGCAAACATTGCTATGGCGAGGAAAGCGGGAATGGGCGGTTCGTCCACCAGTGGCGAACAGTCGAACCAGTCCCGGCCGCCGTTCGCGTTATCGAGTGAAATGCGCGCCGCACGGTAGCCGTGCGCCCGTTTGAGCCGCCCGATCGCGAATCCTTGGGACCCACTGGGGAGTGAACTCAGCAGGCGGTCGTCCAACAGCCATCCATCGACTGGACCAGGCAGCCAGGAACCGGCGGAGACCGTTGCTGGAATTACGGCGTGGGCGCGCGGAGCCGGAATGCCGAGCAACCCGAAGAGATTCTCGCTCGCCACGGCGATGGAGAGCTGAGTCGTGCCGGCGCGCTGGCGCACCACCCGGTAGAACGCCACATCCCCAAGCGGGCGCGGTTTCTGGTTCTTGAGACGCCGGTAATCTTCGACGGCAACTCGCGGAATCATAATCAGGTGATCCGCCGCCCTGTAAGGCACCGGCACGATCATTGTCCGCACGCGGGGCAAGCGCACGGCCAGGAGCCCGAAGGCCGCCGCCATCAGGACCAGGAAACCGAGACATTGCGCCGGCGATTGCAGCCGGAGCGTTGAGCACCAGGGGGGCCCCGGCGGCGGTGGGCTATTCCGCCGCAGCCACCAGGCGTCGCGAAATGCTCCAAGGGCGAAGCTTGCCGCCCGCCGCCCGCCGCGCTCCCGCACGTACCATAGCTCCGAGTTCCACTCGGCGAGCCACTCCGCGCGTTCCCTGCCCGGTAGCAGGCAGGCGGCCAGCCGCAGGATCGCGCAGTCGAATCTCATGGCTCAGCCACCTCCGCCGCGAGTTTCGCCAGTAAGGGATAGCGGCTCTGCGAAGTCTCCAGCGTAGTGCGTCCAGAGCGCGTGAGTTTGTAGTATTTCCGCGGCGGACGCTGCTCCGCGCCGGCAATCGCCTCCTTTTCCCACTGCGAACGGATCAGCCCGTCGCGCTCCATGCGGCGCATGGCCGGATAGACGGTGCCGCTGGGCAATCCGGTCATTTCCATCACGCTGAATCCGTATCCGTCTCCGGCATGGATGGCCTGCAGGATCAGGGCCGCGGTGTGCGAAAGCTTGGAACCGGCTGCCATACGGCTGATTATACCCTATGTAGAATCCTACTTGACAAGCGCAAATGTAGTTTGCTACATAGGGTCAAGACTGGTCAATGCCTATGCTCGAAATTCGCAATCTCGGCAAGTGGTTCCACGGCATACCGGCGGTGGACGGCGTCAGTTTCGCCGCGCGCGCGGGTGAGATTACCGGATACCTGGGTCCCAACGGCTCCGGTAAGAGCACCACCATGAAGATGATTACCGGCCTGATGGAACCGACGTCGGGCGAAATCCTGTTCCACGGCGAACGCATCCAGCACGACCTGCTTGCCTTCAAACAGCGGCTGGGCTACGTACCCGAGGAACCGCATCTCTACGGGCACCTGAGTGGCCTGGAATACCTGACCATGGTGGGCCAGTTGCGCGGCCTTTCCGGCCGGCCGGCCGCCGCGCGCATCGATGGTCTTCTCCGTCTGCTATCCCTGCACAGCGACCGCCATGTTCCGATCTCGTCTTACTCCAAGGGCATGCGGCAGAAGGTGCTGCTCTCCGCGGCGCTGCTGCATAATCCGGATCTCATCCTGCTGGACGAGCCTTTTTCCGGCCTGGACGTAGGCACAGGACTGGTGTTGCGCAGCCTCATTCAGGAACTGGCGGCTCGCGGCAAGGTCGTCCTGTTCAGCTCACACGAGTTGGAAACCGTGGAGCGGGTCTGCTCGCACGTCGTGATCCTGCACCGCGGGAAGGTAGTGGCTGACGATTCGATCGCGCACTTACGCGCGTTGATGGCGGCGCCCACGCTCGAAGCCATCTTCTCGCAGCTCGCCGTAGAGCAGGATACCGCGGCCATCTCGCACGAAATCGTAGACCTGATCGAGGCCTGAGGCGCGATATGCAAAAGCTGCAATTCCGCGTCCTATATCGCGAGTTCCTGTTCCGCATGGTGGATATCGAACTGCTCTCCGCGCATGCGCTCGGCGACTCGAACAAGCTGCTGGGGCAGTTCGCGGCGCTGCTGATCTTCGTCAGCATGCTGATGGCAATTCCTTCGCTGGGCGCCGGTGACATCCGCACGCCGCCGGCTTTGCGCCTGTTTGTGGCGTGGAGCGCCGAGCATTTTCTGATCGCGACCACCATGCTGGTGGTGGGCCTGTTCGCGGTGCTCAGTTGGGATTCCACGTTCCTGGAGCGCCGCGACGTATACGTGCTGGCGCCGCTGCCGGTGCGGGGGCGGACGCTGTTTCTGGCGAAAGTCGCGGCGGTGGCCACGGCACTTAGCCTCACGGTGGCACTGTTCCACTCGCTCGCCGGTTTGGGCTGGCCCCTGGCGCTGGGCGCGCAGGGAACCCTGGAAATGAGCACGCCCGTGCTGGGGCTGCTGCCCGCCGCTCCACCGGCGGACACGGACTCGCTGGGACCCCTGCTCGATCGGGACCTGGCGCCCATGATTCCGCGCGAAATGGGAGTGGCGATAGGCGTGGTGAAGGGCGGCCGGCGGCGCGTTTTCGTTTATGGTACGGCGCGGCGGGACTCCATGTACCAGATCGCGTCCGTAACCAAGACCTTCACCGGTCTGCTGCTGGCACAGATGGCCGTGGAGGGCAAAGTGCGGCTGGATGAACCGCTGCGCGAACTGCTGCCGCCCGGTACAGTTCCCAAACCCACCGGCCGCGAAATCACGCTGCTGGACCTGGCTACCCACCATTCCGGCTTGCCGCCTATGCCGGATAATCTGGCCAGCAATTTTCCCAACCCGGACGCCTCTTATACGACAGCCGATCTGTACGCATTCATCGACCGTCACGGCGTGGCGCGGCCGGAGAATCCTTCATTCGCGTACAGCAATGTGGGTTTCGCCCTGCTTGGGCAAGCACTCGCCGAGCGCGCGGGCGTTTCCTATCCGGAACTGATCGCCCGGCGCATCACCGGTCCCCTGGGCATGCGCGGCACGGCCATCAACCTCTCGCCCGCGGAGACGCGGCGCGTGATCCCGGGGTACAGCGTACTCCACGAGCCTCGTCCGGTGTGGGAACTCGGCGCGCTGGGCCCGGCCGGAGGCATCTGGTCCACGGCGGGCGACATGCTGACGTACCTGGAAGCCCAACTCCAGGCCGCCACGCCGGCGGTGCGCCTGTCCCACCGGCTACAGGCCCGCCTGATCCCCGGCGTCCAGATAACTCTCGCCTGGGTGTACGACGAAGCCGAGGGAATCTACTGGCACAACGGCGCCGTCTCGGGATACACCAGCTATGCGCTTTTCAATCCCAGCCAGGGCTACGGGGCGGTGGTGCTGGTGAATCAGGCGCCTTCCCTGCTCAGCTTTTGCGGACTGGCGGCCTGGCACATCCGGCAGCGGCTGACGGGCCGGCCGGCGGTCTCGCTGGCTTCCGTGATTGTCCCGCAGAGCGGCGGAATATCGGGCGTGCTGCGGATGTTCGCGGCGTATTGGACGACCATGCTGCTGGCCGGCACATTCATCTTCTGCTGCGTACTGGTGCTGCAGGGGCTCGCGTCGCAGTTGCTTCCGCGGCGGCTCTACCTGCGCATCTCCTCGCTTCTCCAATTGGGGGCGTACTGCGCGATCGTCTGCGTCTATCTGCTGCAGCCAATGATCGCCGCGGGATCGTCTCTGATGGACGCGAGCGGCCGCGGTCTGCTGGCCTGGTCGCCCTCATTCTGGTTTCTGGGCCTCTACCAGCAGTTGAACGGGTCGCCTGCACTGGGCCTACTGGCGCGCCGCGCGTGGACCGGTCTGGCCGTGATCCTTTGCGCCACCGCCCTGGTGTACACGCTCTCTTATCTGCGGACGCTGCGTAAGATCGTGGAGGAACCGGATATTGTCGCGGGCGCGCGCGGCGGGGTATGGCTGCCGCGATTCGGGACCGCGCACCAGACCGCCATCATCCAATTCAGCATTCGAACGCTGCTGCGCAGCCGCCAGCATCGGCTCATCCTCGCCTTTTATCTGGGCATGGGGCTGGCCTTCATGATCTTTGTGGTACAACGACCCGCGGCATTGGCGGAGTTGGATGAAGTCGCGGCCGCCGAATTGGGAGACCAGCCCAACGCGCCCCTGCTGGCCGCCAGCATCGCCTTGATGTGTTTCTCGGTGATCGGGACGCGCGTCGTCTTCTCACTCCCGATGGACCTGCGCGCCAATTGGATCTTCCGCGCTACCGCCGCACGCCGCGTCGCCGGATATCTGAAAGCCAGCCGGCGCGCACTGCTTCTGCTCTCGGCGGCCCCTATTTGGACAGCCTTCGCGGTTCTTTGTTTCTGGCGCTGGCCGTGGCGGGCTGCCGCCAGTCACCTTGCCATTCTCGCCATGATCTCTCTGGTTCTGGCCGAATTATGTTTGTACGGATTCGACAAGATTCCCTTCACCTGCTCGTATCTTCCGGGCAAGTCGCAGGTTCATATGGTGGTGCTGGGCGCGGTGGCATTGTTGTGGGCGATTGCCTTCGGCGTCAGGTATGAACGGCTCGCGCTGGAAGATCCGGCTCGGTGCGGCTTGGTGCTGGGTGCCTTAGGCGCGGTATGGGCCGCTGCTCGGTGGCGCACCGCGGTTCACGCTCGCTCGGACGAGTCGGAGGTGCAGTTCGAGGAAAGTGAGGATCCCGCTGTTATGGGGCTGGGGTTGAGCGGATCGGCCTGAGAGGCCTCTGCAGGCTGGGAGCCTGCCCCACAAGCATGCTAACATCCTTACGGAAATGCGACTCTGTCTAGCTCTCTGGCTGGCCTGTTCAACTGTCCGGCTGACCGCGGCCGAACCGGTCCGGATCATCTTCGATACCGATATGGGCAACGACGTGGACGACGCCCTCGCCCTCGCGGAATTGCACGCTTTTGAAAGCCGGGGCGAAGTCCGGTTGCTGGCGGTCACCATCACGAAAGACAATCGCTGGGCGCCGGTGTTCGTGGATCTGTTCAATACCTATTATGGCCGCCCGGACATTCCGATCGGCATGGTGAAGAACGGCAAAACTCCCGACGATGGAAATTATACGAAGCGCGTGGCGACGGAGGTGGGCGCCGGGGACGCACCGCTCTACAAGCGCCGCATCACCAATCAGAGCGAACTGCCGGAGGCCGTCCAGTTGCTGCGCAAGACCCTGGCGGCCCAACCGGACGCGAGCGTGGTGATCGTGCAGGTGGGGTTCAGCACCAACCTGGCGCGGCTACTCGACTCCGGTCCGGACGATGCCAGCCCGCTCGGAGGCCGTGACCTGGCGGCGCGCAAAGTCCGGCTCGTGTCAATGATGGCGGGCGAGTTCCGGGCAGGGCATGGCACCGAGTACAACATCAACCAGGACATACCGTCCGCGCAGAAGTTGTTCCGCGAATGGCCGGGAGCCATCGTGACCAGTGCCTTCGATATCGGCGAAAGCATCAAGTATCCCGCCGGAAACATCGCCGCCGATTTTCGTCTTGAAGAGCACCATCCGCTGGCGGATGCCTATCGCGCCTACCGGCCCATGCCGTACGACGAACCGCTATGGGATCCGACCGCGGTGCTCTACGCCGTGCGTCCGGAGAGCGGCTATTTCGGCTTATCGGCTGCGGGACAAATCGCCGTGAACGACCGCGGTGTCACGAGTTTCACGCCGGCGCCGGACGGCAAGCAGCACTATCTCACCGCGGACGATGCGCAGCGCGCGCGGGTGCGCGAAGCCATCTCGATGCTGGTGAGCCAGCCCCCAACGCCCAAACACTAGCCGACACCTTATGGGTGAGTGGTAGCCGAACGCTCGTCGAACTGAGGTCGAAGACCTTACTGGTTAGTAACTTCACTCGCCTTATGGCCTGCACTTGCACCGGTCAGACTTGCCGCAGAGTCCAATCGTAGTTGCCCCGGCGGCTGCCTGGACCAGGCCAGCCGTGATCGGTCCTTGATCGCGCGAGCATCGAGGCTAGCCCAAGGCTAGCCCTTGCCTTGCGGAGGAAAGTGCTTGAACATATCGTTTACCGCGTCGTCCATTTTCTTGTCGTTCTTCTCGGGCTTGGAAGATAGCACGTTGCTGGCCCGGCCGCGCCAGATCAGGTTCTTGGTGCCGGCCTGAAAGATATCGACGGTCAGAGTGCCAATGCGTTCGGGCACAACATTGGTTGTCGCCATTCCCATGCCGCCTCCCCAACTGCGCCAACCCCAACCCGGAAAGCCGTCATAAAACGTTTCCATGGTGTCACGTTCCGTGGCGCGGCCGTACGCGGATACCGCGGCATCCCCGCCCGATTCCACTCTTTGCCAGCCCTTCGCGGCGAGCGCGGCATCCACCGCCCCTTTGATGCGGTCCTGCCAAAGCGAATCGCCTGCCCGCACGCCGATCCAGGAATAGGTGTGGAATTGGCTGAAATCGGCCTGATGGTTATAATCCACGGAAACATCCGCGCCAAAAGCCACGGCCGTCAACAACGCAGGAGCTAATAATAAAAATGTCTTATTCATAGAAGAAAAGTCCTCCCCGTTGCTGTGCGGCAGCAATTGCCGCGCCATCGTGCATCCTAACCATAGGTGCATTCCACCGCGCCGTGACCGGAATCAAACGTGCTCTGGATCAGCGCATAGGAGAAGTAATTATGCGATCCGAGAAGATCATCAAAACCGATCCTGATAAAAAATATCGCGGCGTACTTTCGGCAAGTACCCTGGCGGGCGATGCGGTCCGCAACTCGGCTGGCGAGGACCTGGGTAAGATCAACGAACTCATGATCGACGTCCCGTCCGGAAGAGTCGCCTATGCGGTCCTTTCTTTTGGCGGCTTTCTGGGCATGGGTGACAGGCTGTTTGCCATCCCCTGGAGTGTGCTGAAGCTCGATGAGGACCAGAAGTGCTTTATCCTCGATGTCGACAAGTCGGTTCTCGAACAAGCGCCCGGCTTCGATAAGGACAACTGGCCGGATATGAGCGATACCAGTTGGGGCGCCGAAGTCTTTACTTATTATCGCGCTCGGCCGTATTGGAGCGACGTGGAACAGCAGAAGACCTTCCGCGGTGGGGGGAACCTCTGAGGGCTACGTAAGTTGCAAGGCCTTACGGAGCGAGCCAATGCCTGAGAAGAAGACAATTCACCGAGCAAATAAGGCTAAGAGTCCCAGCACAAAAGCGGGGGAGTACGTGCGGGAAGAAATTGACCATGTCCGTGAGGGTAAGCACGGCGCGCGGTCGGCCAAGCAAGCCATCGCGATAGGCCTGTCTAAAGCGCGCCGGGCGGGGGTGGACGTACCGCCTCCGCCCGGTCGCCGTAAGACTACTAAAGCGACTAGCCGGCCGCCGTCGCCGCGGCGGTCGCGCGCCACCACTGCGGCGTTGAAACGAGAGGGGTCGGCGGCTGCATCGCATGCGTCCCTCTCGCGGCAGGTGCGCGGGAGCGCACGAAAGCGTGGCGCCGCGAATTTGCGCCGCGCCGCCCAAAAAGCGGTCCGTACAAAAGGTGCAGCCGGACGGCGCGCTGCCGCGCAAAAAGCGGCGCGGACCCGTGCAAATCGTGTATAAGACGTAGCGGCGTCGCTTTCATGGCAATCGATGTTCTGTCCGCCGACAGTGAAGGTATAGAGAAGGGCCTTTCTAGAAGCAATCCAAGCGAGAGTAACTCTATATGAAAATCGACACACCTAATAAACTATTGCACGACGAACTCAAAGATATTTATGATTTCGAAAAACGTCTGGTACGCGCCATACCTAAGATGGCCAAAGCCGCGGCATCCGAATCGCTACGGGCGGCCCTGATGGAGCATCTCGAAGTGACCCGCAACCACGTGGCGCGGGTCGAGCAGGTTTTCGAACTGGTTGGCTTGCCGGCTAAGGCCAAGCCTTGCGCAGGCATGAAGGGCATCGTGGAAGAAGGCGAAGAGACGGTTGCACTCGATGCCGAGCCTGCCCTTTTAGATGCCGCGATTATAGGATCTGCCCAGCGGGTGGAGCATTACGAGATGGCCGCGTACGCCGCCGCGCGCACGCTCGCCGAACATCTCGGCAACACCGAAGCCGCCGGCCTGCTGCAGCAGACCTGGGATGAAGAACGGGAAGCCGACGAAAAACTCCAGGAACTGGCCGGAGAGATCCTGGCTGAGGTTCCCGATACCGCGGGGGAATCCGGCCAATCCTCCGGAAAACGTTCCGCCGGCGCCTCCCGCGCTTTATAGAGTCCCGGCATGGAAAACGGGCGCGGCCGACCGCGCCCGTTTTGTCAGGCTTCAATAAAATAGTAACGGTGCGTTTAACAACCTTGTTTCTGGGGCTGGCGGCCGGCACGAACTGGATCGTGACCGCCGCCGAGCGGCCCCTCATGCCATTGCCCGTCCACGTCCAACCCGCGGCGGGCAGCTTTCCAGTCAATGCAAACTTGGTGGTGGACGCTATCGGCGGAGCCAACGCTCGCCTGGAGCCCGCGGTCAGGGCGTTTCTCGCCCGGGTAGCCCGCCAGACCGGCCTGATCTATGCCACGTTTCCTCCGGCGCCGGCGGATATCCGCCGCCTGGTGATCGACTGTGCCGGCGGCGCCGGGTATCCCGTGCTCGCCGAAGACGAGTCGTACGCGTTGGACGTATCGCCCGCCGAGGTCCGCATTAATGCGGCCACCGCCGATGGCGCTATCCATGCCTTAGCCACATTCGCCCAGCTCATCCTTCCCGGACCGAATGGTTTTGAAGTCGCCGCCATGCACATCGACGACCATCCGCGATTCCCCTGGCGCGGGCTCATGCTGGATGTCTGCCGCCATTGGATGCCCCTGGAGGTCGTGAAGCGAAACCTCGACGCCATGATGGCGGTCAAGCTTAACGTGCTGCACTGGCACCTTTCCGACGATCAGGGGTTTCGCGTCGAGAGTCTGCGTTATCCCCGCTTGCAGCAAATGGGTTCCGAAGGCAATTATTACACCCAGGAACAAATTCGCGACGCCGTCTCCTACGCGCGTGACCGCGGCATTCGCGTAGTTCCCGAATTTGAAATGCCCGGGCACAGCAGTGCCTGGTTTCCCGGTTATCCGGAACTCGCGGCCGCGCCCGGACCTTTCGTCCTCTGGGGCAAAGGCTCGGTAATGGACCCCACCAAGGAGACCACTTACACCTTCCTCGACGGCTTCATCGGTGAGATGACCGGGCTTTTTCCCGATCCCTATTTCCACATCGGAGGCGATGAGGTGAATCCGCGCGCCTGGAACCAGTCCGATACCATTCAAGCCTTCGCCCGGGAGCACGGAATGGCTAACGCGGCCGCCATTCAGGTCTATTTCAATCAGCGGCTGATCAAGATCGTGCAGAAGTACGGCAAGATCATGGTGGGGTGGGATGAGATCCTGGCGCCGGGCCTGCCCACCGATGCCGTCATCCAATCGTGGCGCGGCCAGAAATCGCTCGCCGAATCGGCCGCCAAAGGCTATCGCGGGATTCTCTCCTGGGGCTATTATCTGGATCATCTGAGCCCGGCATCGTATCACTACGGCATCGATCCGCTGGGTGGTCCCGACATGGCGAACCTGACGCCCGAACAAGCGGCCCGCATTATGGGCGGCGAGGCCTGCATGTGGGTCGAGATGGCCGGTCCGGAGACCGTGGATTCACGCATCTGGCCAACTGCGGCCGCTATTGCGGAGAGGCTATGGTCCCCCCGCGAAGTCACCGGTTTGGATAGCATGTACGCGCGCCTGGAGCCTGTGAGCCGCAACCTGCAATTCACCGGCGTGTTGCATCGCGCCAATTACGAGCCTATGCTCGACCGGCTCGCCGGCAGCCAGCCGGTGGCCCCCCTGCGTGTGTTGGCCGATGCCGTGGAGGCCCTGGGTAACGGCACCGGCCGCCGGGGCGCCGCATGGGAGACCGTGCCCCTCAACCGGTTTGTGGATGCCTGCCCGCCCGAGAGCCTGCTCGTTCGCAATATAGAGTCGGCCGCCCGCCGCTTCGCCGCCAACCCTGCCGGATCGAGAGACGATGAGGCGCTGCTGCGCCGCCAGTTCGAGACATGGGCCGCCAACGACGCGCTATTCGAACCGGTCGCCGCCAATAACAGACTTCTCGCCGAGGTCATTCCCGTATCGAAGGCTCTTTCGGCGTTAGGAGAAGCTGGCCTCAAACTGCTGGACTATCTCGCGCCCCCAGCCCCGATCAACGAAAAACACAAGAAGCCCGGCAAAGCGGAGCGAGCTGCGGAAAAAGCGGCTCACGCTGCCAAGGTGGAGTGGCTCGCCAAAGAAAAAGCGGAGATGGACCGGCTCTCGCGTCCGCCTGCCCGCCCCGCTCCCGGAACCAGGATCCCGCCGCCCGATGTAAGGCTGGCCGCCTATCGCCCCATAAAAGTTCTGGCCGATGCGCTGCATCCCTAATCCGCGCGTGGGCAGACCCAAGCTGGGCATGCCCTGCGGCGGATTCTTAGGCCGCCTAACCGCCGTTTTGGCACACCGAGAGTGTCTCGCCCTGGAAGGTGAACCATCCGTTCACAGAGGTGGCGGGCGGCGCTCCGAAATATGGCAGCGTAACCAGATCCTGGAGGTTATACTGGAAGCCGTTTACCGTGTATGGATAGCCGCCATAGTTGGGGTTGCCCTCCAACGGGTCGCCTACTTCCAGGATTTGAGAAAAATTCCCTTGTTGGCCGCACAACGCCGGGACATTGGTGTTGTTGGTCAACGGGTCGGCCGCCCATTCGCCAATTTCGTGCGACAGTGCCGACACATCCTGGGAGAACGCTCCGGGCACGTCGACATAAGTGGAGTGCGCATAGGCCTGAGTGCCTGTGTAGCTGTGATAGCCCCCGATGCAACATCCGGATATTCCGGAATTGTCGCTGAGATACACATTGTAAGTTAGGAAAATCGGCAACACGTTCGCTGGGATTTTCAAGCTGGTGAGCAGGGACCGCGCTTTGGAGTCGAACCAGTTGATGTTGACGAACCCGGCGTTGACTCCGAACGCCGTTCCGGTCGAACTGTAGCTGGCTGACGGTTGCAGCGTCCGTTCCGCAAGCACGGTAGGTCCACCCAACATCAAATGGTAGCTCCGATTTGTGTGAACCACGCCCCAGAAATTGGCGCGCTGGTAAGCGTCGAGATATTGGGTCCTGCCCACGGTCACACCGCCCTGAGTGTATGTGGTGGTCTTGTCGAACAGTGGCGAGTCTACTGTGTTCTGGATGACAGTCTTTCCATTTGTGAGCACGTGCGATGGGTCGAAGGTACTCGTGCCGATAACGATTTTGACGGGAATGATATAAGTTTGAACTACGGTCGCTGTGTTGCTGGATGGCGCCGTGCCTACCATGGTGTAAGTATATGTTTGGGACCCGTAAGTGTAGCTGCCATTCCACAACGGCAGAGTCACAGCCGGCTGTACGACGTTTGCACCCGGCTGCGGATGCAGAACCACGAACCTTGGTCTGGGTGTGGCAGTGACTTGGCCGTCTTGCGCCTGGGCCAGCCCCGCCAGTGATAACGCGGTGGCCGGTATGATCAGCGCGCTCTTCAAGAAACTCGTTTTCATTCGATAATGCCCCCTTGGATGGAGCCTCGCCCCCTCGGCGAAGCCAGCGCCGATTCTACCATGCGATCGGTGAATTCAGAGGCAATTCGTTGGTATCAGAAGTACTGTCCCGGCAATGGAGTAGCCGGCGGCCGCTAATTGGTGTTCGTCAGTGCGAACCCCGGGCTGGTCGTAAGCGTCCCGATGGTCGCCGTCACCGTATAGCTGCCGGTCGTACCGTTGGCGGTGAACACCGGAGCGGAAGCCACGCCCTGCGCGTTTGTTTTGGCCGTATTCACGCCCCCGGCAAACGTGCCGCTGGCGCCGCTGGCGGGAGCATTGAAGGTCACCGTCACATTAGCCACCGGGTTGCCGAAAGCATCCTTCACACTGGCGGAGAGCCGCTGGGCAAACGCGGTGTTGATGGCCGCGCTCTGCGGTGTGCCGCCGACCGCCTTGATGGTCGCCGGCGTTCCTGCCTGGTTTGTGAGGGCAAAACCCGGATTCGTGGTGAGCGTGCCGGTAGTCGCCGTCACCGTGTAACTGCCGGCGGTGGCATTGGCAGTGAAGACCGCCGCGGTGGCCACGCCTTGCGCACTGGTCGTCGCCGTGTTTACGCCGCCTGCAAATGAACCGCTGGCGCCGCTGGCCGGGGCGTTGAAGGTAACCGTCGCGCCGGATACCGGGTTGCCGAACGAATCCGTCACGGTGGCGCCCAGGTTGGTAGCGAACGCGGTCCGGATCTTGGCCGTTTGCGGTGTGCCCGCGCTGGCACCGATCAGCGCCGCGGGGCCCGCCAGATTGGTCAGCGCAAAGCCGGGGCTGGTGGTCACCGATCCGACCGTTGCCGTCACCGAATAAGCGCCGGCCATCGTGTTGGCCGTGAGCGCCGCGGCGGTCGCCACGCCGTGGGCGTTGGTTGTAGCCGTAGTCACGCCACCGGCGAACGTACCGCTGGCGCCGCTGGCCGGAAGATGGAATGTAACGGTCGCGCCGGCGACCGGGTTGCCAAAAGTATCCGTTACGGTGGCCGCCAGGTTGGTCGAGAAGGCGGTCCCCACTATCGCACTTTGCGGCGTCCCGCTGGTGGTCACGATCAAGGTCGGCGCGCCCGCTTTGTTGGTCAGCGCAAAACCTGGATTGGTAGTGAGGGAAGCGCCCGTGCCCGTTACCGTGTAGCGGCCGCTGATCGTATTGGCGGTGAACACCGGCGAGGTTGCCAGGCCTTGCGCATTAGTGATGGCCGTGTTGCCGGAGCAGGCGAAGGTCCCGCTGGCGCCGCTGGCAGGCACGTTAAACGTGACCAGCACGCCGGAAACAGGATTGCCTCCGGAATCGAGCACCGTGGCGCCCAGCGGTTCGGCAAAGGGTTTGTTGACCGCCGCGGTTTGAGGCGTTCCGCTAGTCGCCGTAATGGATGCAGGTACGTGCGGATCTGTCACCGTGATGATCACCGGTACCGCCAGCGTCATGGTGTTGCTCGGATATTCGGAAAGCAGGATCTGCCCGGTGTAGGTTCCCGCCGCCAGCGAAGTTGCGGTCACGCTGACGGTCATGGTTTTCGGCGTCGTCGATACGCCGGTAGCGGGTGAGAGTTGCAACCAGTTCCCAGCCGTTCCGCCGGCCACTCCGGCGTTGTAGAAGTTGAAAGCGGTACCGATGCTGGTTACCGAAAGGTTCTGGGAAGACGGATTGGCGCCGCCCAGAGTCATGCTGAAGCTCAGCGGGCTGACCGGGGTGAATACGCCCGCTCCGATGACCACGCTTACCGGAATTGTGACCGTATCGCCCGAGGCTTGAAACACTAGCTGGCCGGTATAGTTTCCGGCCAGCAGCCCGCTTCCGGGCAATGCCGAATTCACGATGCCGATGTTGACGGTGGAGGGCGCCGTTCCGCTGTGCTGCGACACGCTGATCCAGTTGCCGCCGTCGGACGTGGTGGTGGTCACGCTCCAGCGCAAAGCGCCCGACCCCGCCGGGCGGACCTGCACGGGCTGGGAAGGCGGATTGGTGGTGCTGGGCGCGAACGAGAAGGTCATCTGGCCTTGCACGTTATCGAAGAACGCGCCGCACGAGAGCACTGTCAGCGATACCGGAATGGTGATCGACAGATTGTTCGCCGGATACGCATTCAGAACAATTTCGCCGGTGTATGTACCGGCGGCCAGCGTAGTAGCGTTCACCGTGACGAACATATTCTCGGGCGTAGTCAGCACGCCGGAGCTGGGGGCAATCTGGAGCCACGCGCCGCCTTTGGAGGTCGAGACGGATGCGATATAGAAGTTGAAGTTCGTTCCGGTGCTGGCAATCGTGAGCGCCTGTGGCAATGGGTTACCGCCGGCCAAGGGCATGGTGAAGTTGATGGGGTTCACCTGCCGGAAGACATTCGCTCCGACCGTCGCGCACACCGGAATGGTGGTCGAATCGCCCGTGGTTTGAAACACAACCTGGCCGCAGTAGTTGCCGGCCAGCTGGCCCAGTCCGGGCAGTGAAGTGGGAGTGATGCCGATGGACACATTGGTGGGCGCGGTTCCGCTGGTGGCAGATACGGTCAGCCAGTTGCCGCCATCGGCGGTGCTCTTGGATGCGGTCCAGTGCAGAGCGCCGGTCCCCGCATTGCGGATCTGCACGGTCTGGGCCGGGGGAGTGCCGCCCGGTATGAAGCTGAAGCTGAGCTGGCCGGGCAGGTTGTCGAAGTAAGCGCTGGAAGTCGCGGCCACGGTCAGCGTCACCGGTACCGACAGCAGCAGGGAGTTTGACGGGTATTGCGAGAAGATGATTTCGCCCGTGTAGACGCCCGCCGGAAGGGTGGCCGCGCTGACACTTACCACGATGTTCTCCGGGGTGGTCAGTACGCCCGAACTGGGAGAGACGCTCAGCCACTTGCCTCCGTTCCCTGTGGATACGAAGCTGGTGTAGAAGTTGAAATTGGTGGTGCCCGTGCTCGCGATGGTGAGGGTCTGGGGTAGCGGGTTCCCGCCACCGGCGGCCATAGTAAAGCTGATCGGATTCACCTGGCTGAAGACATTGGCACCCACCGTGGCGCAAACCGGAATGCTGCCGCTGTCTCCGCTGGTCTGCAGCGATACCTCGCCGCAATAGGTCCCCGCGAGCTGTCCCAGGCCGGGCAGAGACGTAGGCACGATGCCGACCGTCAGCGTGGAAGGCGCGGTCCCGCTTGCCGGAGAGATCGTAAGCCAGTTTCCGCCATCCGCCGTAGTTGCGGAGGCGGCCCAGTTCAAAGTACCCGTGCCGCCGTTTCGGATCTGTACGGTCTGCGCGGGCGGAGTGCCGCCCGGTATCATCGAAAAGCTCAATTGGCCCGGAAGGTTGTCGAAGAAGGTGCTGCCGGATACTTCGATCGTGAGTGTCACCGGTACGATGACAGCCAGGTTGTTGTTGGGATATTGAGTGAAAACGATCTGGCCCGTATAAGTCCCCGCCGCCACCGTGGAAGCATTGATGCCGACGGTCATGGATTCGGGCGTGGTGAGCACTCCGGAGTCGGGCGTAATCTGAAGCCAGGCGCCCCCGGTTCCGGTCGAGACCAGGCCCGAACCAAAGTTGAAATTGGTCCCGGTGCTCGCAAGTGTAAGGGTCTGCGGCAGCGGATCGGCGCCCGCAAAGGGCATGGTAAACGCGATCGGATTCACCTGCCGGAAAACGTTAGTCCCCACGGTCGTGCACACCGGAATGGTGCCCACGTCTCCGGTGGTTTCGAGCAACACCTGTCCGCAGTACGTGCCGGCAAGTTGGCCTCCGCCGGGTAGAGACAGCGGCTCCACCGTCACGGTCAGGTTCGAGGGCGCGGTCCCGCTGAGCGCGGAAAGGCTGAGCCAGTTGCCGCCGTCTGCAGTGCTGGGCGCGGCGGTCCAATGCAAAGTACCTGTGCCGCCATTACGAATTTGAACGTTCTGGGCGGGCAGGCTCCCGCCGGTCGTCAGAAAATAACTCAGCCCGCCGGCCAGGTTGCCGAAGAAAGTCGTACCGGTGGCGGCAATCGTCAAAGTGACCGGCACCGTGATCGCCAGATTGTTGCTGGGATACGCGAAGAAGAGGATTTCTCCGGTATAGGTGCCCGCCGCCAGCGTGCTGGCGTTCACGCTCACGACTACGGCTTCGGGCGTGGTCAATACACCCGATCCGGGGGAGATCTTCAGCCAACTGCCGCCTGTGCCCGTAGCCACGATAGCAGTGTAGAAGTTGAAATTCGTGCCATTGCTGGCGGGGATCACTACCTGAGGCAGCGGGTTCAAGCCGGCGAAAGGCATAGTGAAACTGATCGGATTCACCTGTTCGAAGATGCTGCTGCCCACGGTGACTGAGATGGGGACGGTCACGGCGCTGCCGGTGGTCTGAAAGGATAGCTGGCCGGAAAAATTGCCTGCCACAGATCCACCGCCGGGGAGAGATGCGGGTGTGACGCTCACGGTCACCATGGACGGCGAGGTTCCGGAGGTCTGGCTCATCGTCAGCCAGTTGCCGCCATCGGCGGTGCTGGCCGATCCGCTCCAGTTCAAGGTGCCTGATCCGCCGTTGCGGATTTGGATGGTCTGGGATGACGGGGTGGCGCCGGTGGCCAGAGAGAAAGTCAGTTGCCCGGCGGTGTCGTCAAAGTAAGTGCTGCCAGACGCGGCTACTACCAGTGTCACCGGCACAGTCATGGTAATGGTGGGGGTAGGGTAAGAGGAGAATACGACCTGACCGGTATATGTTCCGGCTGTCAGGTTAGTGGAGTCATTCACGCTGACGGCAACGGCCGAGGGCATAGATCGCACACCACCGGCCGGTGTGAGTAGCAACCACGAGCCGCCCGAGTTTGTAGTAGCCGCGGCCGTGTAGTTGAAAGAGGCACCCGTGCTGGCGATCATCAGGTTCTGCGGCAGCGGATTGGCTCCGGCAAATACCTTGGTGAATGACAAAGCAGGAATGGATTCGAACGATTGCGCATCGGCCAGGGAAGCGGCCGCGGCTAACAGTACAATGACAGGCAGAGCAGCCAGTGCTCCACGAAAAGATCGGCGAGGTATCATGTTTCCTCTTCTACCAGTGAGTGCAGACAATTACGACGCACCAGGACGTTCAGTACTGGCATGCCTTGCATCCCTCTCCCAGCGAGTGATAGCATCCCAAAAAGCTGGTACTCGCCAAGTAGGAGCGGCCCGGGTTAGCGGGCGTTCACTAACCATTGCGCAGACGCTCACCGAAAACTGTCATGCGCGTGAGAAATAAGGATACGGCGCCCAGGTTCGATGCGGCTGAGTTCGCCGCAACTCCGGAAGAGAGACGCACGCTTGACCGCGTCTTCAGCCTGACCTACGAAGAACTGCGCCGCCTCGCTTCCACTGTAAGGCGCGGTGACCCGAACGCCAGCCTGAGCCCGACCACCCTGGTACATGAAGCCTGGTTGAAGCTGGCCAACTCGTCGCACGTGGCCACTACCTCGCGGCTGCACTTCAAGCGGATCGCGGCGCGCGCCATGCGCCAATTGCTGGTAGAGGCGGCCCGCCGGCGGCATGCCGATAAGCGCGGGGGCGAGAGCGCCATCATGGTCACCTTCGACGAATCGCTGCCGGAGTCCGTCGCATGTGGGGAGCATCTGCTGGCATTGGACGCGGCTCTGGACGATCTGGCGCGCATGAACCCGCGCCAAGCCACCATGGTGGAGAGCCGGTTCTTCGGTGGCCTGGACGTGAGCGAAACGGCGACGCTGCTCAATGTTTCCGAAGCCACCGTGATGCGCGACTGGCGGGCGGCCAAAGCGTGGCTGGCGCACGAGCTACAGCGCGCGGGCTGAGCGCCGCGAGACGGGACGGAGGGAGATGGACGGAGTACGCTGGCAGCGAATTCAGGACCTGTTTCATCAGGCCGCAGATCTCCCCGCCAGTGAACAGCAGGCCTTCCTCAAAACCTCTTGCGGGGACGACTCCGCTTTGCTGGATCAGGTGCGAGCCATGCTCGATGAGGATTCGCGCGGCTCCTCGCTGCTGGATCGCGGGCTGGCGGAGGCCGCGTTCCACATGACGGGCGCGGTCCAACTCCCGTCCGCGGCCCGGGAGATCGGCCCCTACCGTCTGAAGAAGCTGATCGGCGAAGGCGGCATGGGGGTGGTCTACCTCGCCGAGCGGGCGGATCTGGGCAGTCTGGTGGCGGTCAAACTGCTTCGCGACGCCTGGCTCTCACCCGCCCGCCGCGAGCGCTTCCTGAGCGAGCAGCGCACCTTGGCGCAACTCAACCACCCGGTGATCGCGCGCCTCTATGATGCGGACACGCTGCCCGACGGCACGCCGTTTTTTGTGATGGAGTACGTGGACGGCGACCCTCTTACCGGGTATTGCGGGAAGCGCCGCTCCTCGATCCGCGAGCGACTGGAGTTGTTTCGCTCGGTGTGCGAGGCCGTGCAGTATGCCCACGGGCTGGCCATCATCCACCGCGACCTGAAGCCGTCCAACATCCTGGTGAAAACGGATGGCACCGCCAAACTGCTCGACTTCGGAATTGCCAAGCAACTGGATCAGCCCGAGGAACCCGCCGATCAGACAGTCACCGGCTTGCGTCTAATGACCCCTGCCTATGCCGCTCCGGAACAGGTGCGCGGCGAGCGCGTGGGCGTCTACACCGATGTGTACGCGCTTGGCGTGATCCTGTATGAGCTATTGGCCGGGCGGCTTCCCTTCGACATCGCCAATCACACTTCGAGCGAGATCGAACGGATGATCGTCGAGACCGAGCCGGAAAAGCCTTCGGCATCGCGCGCGCTTACGGCCAGCCGCACATTGTGGGCCGACCTCGATGTCTTGTGCCTGACCGCGATGCACAAGGATGCTGCGCGAAGATACCGGTCGGTGGAAGCGCTTATGCGCGATATCGATCATTACTTGAAGGGCGAGCCGTTGGAAGCGCGGCCGGACAACTTGCGCTACCGGGTAGGCAAATTCGCCCGGCGCAACCGGCGGCCGGTCACCGCGGCGGCCATCATCCTCGCCTTGGTTTCCGGCCTCGTGATCTTCTTCACCGCGCGGCTGGCGCTAGCCCGCAATGCCGCGCTGGCCCAAGCCGCTCGCGCACAGCGTATCCAACAATTCATGTTGAACCTGTTTGATGGCGGCGATCCCTCGGCGGGACCGGCGGATGAGCTGCGCGCCGTGGCCCTGGTGGATCGAGGCGTCCAGGGCGCGCGGGCGCTCGATCGCGAGCCGGAGGTGCAGGCGGAACTGTATCAGACGCTGGGCAACATCTACGAGAAGCTGGGCAAGCTGGATCGCGCCGACGCGCTGCTGACTCTCGCGCTGGAGCGGCGCCGCGCGCTCTACGGACGGGCACATCGCGAGGTAGCGGAAAGCCTGCTGGCGCTGGGATTATTGCGCATGGACCAGGGCCGCCTGCCGGACGCCGCGAAACTGGTGGGCGAAGGCTTGGACATGAGCCGGCGGACGCTGCGGCCCGGCGACCCGGCTCTGGCGCGCGCGCTCACGGCAATGGGTAAAATCGAGGAGCATCGCGGCGACTACCAGCACGCCGCCGGTACCCTGGAAGAAGCCGTAAGCATGCAGTCGGGACCGGCGGCCGCGGTTCCCGATCTTGCGGCCAGCTTGTCGGAACTGGCCAACGTGCAATTCTACCTGAGCAACTACGCGGCGTCGGACGCGCTGAACCGCCGCGTTTTGGCCATGCACCAACAGATTTATGGCGCCCGCCACCCGCTGGTTGCGGACGATCTCCTCAATCTGGCATCCATTCAAACCAACCTGGGCCATTACGGCGAGGCCGAGGCGTTCGACCGGCAGGCGCTCGATATCAACCGGTCATGGTACGGTAACGATCATCCCGAAACCGGCGCCAGTTTGAACTACCTGGGTCAGGCGCTGGTCCTGGAAGGCCGCTTCGACGAAGGGGAGGAGATGCTCAAACAATCGCTGGCGATCCAGGAGCACGCTTTCGGGCCGGTGCACCAGCGCGTGGCGGTCGCGCTGAACGAACTGGGCATGCTGGCGATGCGGCGCGGCAAACTGGACGACGCGGAGGCGCGCTTTCGGCGCGCGGTGGAGATCGACCGAGCGGTGTACGGCGACCGCCACCAATCTGTCGCGCTGGAATCGGCGAACCTGGCCAGCGTCTACCTGCAGAAGAAAGAGTATACCCGCGCGGAGCAATTATTCAGGGAAGTGATCGCGCGATATCAAGCCATCCTACCGCCCGGGCACCTGAACATCGGGATCGCGGAAATCAAGCTGGGCCGTACGCTGGTGCGCGAACGCCGCTACCAGGAAGCGGAACAGCACTTACTTGGCGGCTACCAGATCATCAGCGGTCAGACCAGACCCTCCATAAGCTGGCTCAAGGCCGCGCGCGAGGATCTGGTCACGTTGTACGACAAGTCGGGCCATCCGGAAAAAGCCGGACCGTATCGTGTGAGCACCGTCCAACACTAGCCAGAACCCAGTGCCTCGTCCAGCAGGTCCGCGACCTTCAAGGACGAGGCCCAGGTGGCCAGGTATGCGAGGTCGAGGCTGTCTCGCTGTAGGGCGATGATGCCACGGACATCGTTCCACTGGCGTTCGGAAACCTCGCCCCCGGAGCGATACCAAACGAGCTTCATCAGCAGGGTGTCCTCGGCGGTCGCGACCGGTACGGATAGCGTGGCGCTGCCCAGGACGAGGTCGCGCATCACCCGGCGCGAGAACTGCATGCGCTGGTAAGAATCGGACACCAAAGGAAAGATGTCGAACTTGTAACCGCTCGTGTAGTGGATCAGGTTGAAGGAGCGGCCAGCCGCCAGCGCCTCGCGCATCACCTCGGCGTCGGCATAGAATTCCTTACCGAGCTCATGCGCCAAACGGGCAGTCTGTGCAGGGCCGATGTCGGCGACCAAATCCACGTCCAAAGAAGATCGCCCGATGCCATGCACGCCGCTCGCCACAGAACCGCTGATCATGTACGGAATCGCGCTCCGGCCGAGCGCATCGATCAATAGCCTCAGTGCCGGCGCGAGATCGCTCACCCGCCGGCGCTCCGCGGGTCCCATCCGTAGACTCGCATCATGGTCTCGCGATCCAGGCGGCGCGAGGCCGCCCGCAAGAACACCTCGCGCTCGCTAATCCCGGGATGCCGGCGGCGCTCTTCGGCTTCGGCCGTCTCGAATTGCATGCGCGTGAGATCCAGGATCGTTTGCACTTTCTGGGACGCGCTCATGCGCCGCTGGCACTCCAGGAAGACTTCGAGCGCTCTCGGATCGGTATCCGAATACCAGTCGGACCGCGGCATCGGGGCTATGGTACAACGCGGATCGCGCCGGGCCGCAGTCCGCTCTCCAGCCGGTACGGCACCTTGGCTCCGCTGAGATCGTTGCCGGACAGGTGGATACCGCTGGTCTTGCCGCCGGCCAGGCTGAGGTACACGTCCGTACCCGGCGCGGCCGCCAAGTTCCTAACCGCGGCGCCCTCCACGTTATTGAACACGATAGCCGGAGCACTGGCTACGGCCGACCGTCCATGGAAACCATCCAACTCCACGTCCTGGGCATCTTCCAGTCGCAGCGCGGTCTGCCACTTTTCGGAGACGGGCTTGTCCCAGACGACCTCCACGTCCTTCATCCGCAGATTGCGCGCCCAGCGGACCTGCATGGCGTTCACGGTCTTCTGCAAAGGAGACTCCGGATCGTTTTTGACGAAGAGCTTGACATTGTCGAGGCTAACGCCGTCGAGCCAGCTATCCGGATGGCCGTTGATCATCGACGTTCCCATGCCGCGCGCCACCACATTGCGGATCATCACATTACGGATCGACCCGGCGGGCGGCTCATTGGCGCGCGCGTGGCCATCCACCTCGCTGCGCCGTTTCACGTTGAAGTGAATGGGATCGCCATCGCCCCACCAGAACCAGTCGTGGCGGCGGCATTCGATGGTCAGGTTTGAGAGCACCACGTCGCTCACATATCCGCCATCGAAAACCATAAACGCGATGCCGCGGTTGGAGTCGGTGATGACGGTGTTGTCGATGGTCACATGCCGGATGCAGTTCATGTTGCCGTCGCAGAACTTGATGGCGCTGGATGCCGAGGAGAGCCGGCAATTGGTGACGGTGATGTTTTCGCAAGGCAGCGGCGGACCCCAGATGTCGGAGGAATAAAAGACAATGGCGTCGTCGCCGGTCTCGACCGTGCTGTTGGCGATACGCACGTCTTTGCAGCCATCCGGATCGATTCCATCCGCCCAGACGGCCTCTTTCAGGCTGGACTGGATATAGACGCCGTCGATGGTCAGCCGCTCGCAGGCGTACGGATTGATGGTCCAGCTCCGCGATCGCACGAACGAAAGACCCGCGATGCGCACGTCTTTGCAGCGCAGCAGCAGCACCAGGTGAGGATACATCTGCTCTTTTCCGAAGCCCTTGGGGAACGACCGCATCAGCGGCTTGCCCATCGCCTTGGTCAGCAACATGTTCTCGCGAATGTAGGCGTCGTCGAAATCGCCGCTGTCCTGCCAGATGTATGACGCCTGGCCGTCCACCGTGCCGCGTCCCTCAATAGTGATGTTGTCCACTCCCTCGCCGTAGATGAGAGCGGCTTTGTCGAAAGCCTTGCCGTCCAACGAGGCGTACAGTGTGGCTCCCGAATCGATCAGCAGGCGCACATGACTGCGCAAGTGCAGCGTGCCGGAAGTATACTCGCCGGGGGGCAGATAGACCGTCCCGCCGCCGGCCGCGCCACAGGCATCGATGGCCTTCTGGATGGCCGGGCGCGCGTCATCGGATTTGCGGCCATGGGCGCCGTAGTCTTTGACATTAAAGATCGCCTCAGCCGCCGGCGAGGCGCACACGCTGAACGACACCAGGCAGAGGATCGCAAAATGAACGCGCATATTCAGGCCGGCAGTTCGGGATCGGGCTCGCGCGTCGCCGCTTCGATGGGCGCCGGTTCTTCCGCGGGTGGCGGCTCCTCAGCAGGTGGCGGTTCATCGGCCGGTGGAGGTTCGCGAACTGGCTCCGGTTCATCCGACGCTGGAGGCTCGCCGGCAGGCGTGGGCTCGTCCAAAGGCGGCGGCTCGTCGATGGGTGGCGCTTCGTGCATAGGCGGCGGGGGTTCGTGAATTGCCGCGGGCTCGTGCACCGGCTCTTCAAGGCGGATCTCGCACTCGCAGCAGTCGCTACACCGCCCGCATTTCTCGCACAGATGATTCCCGCAAGTGTCCTTGGTGCACCAGACACAGATGCGCGTGGATTCCTCGCCGCAGATGGTGCATGTGAACGGCATGCTACTTTTTCTCCGTTTTGGGGGCCTGTTTGGCCAGTGCGCCGCGGCAGCGTTGGGCTTCGCGATCCATGACGGCGCATTCCTGTTCGTGCTGCGCGGCTAGATCCAGTATGTAGCGCTGGAAGCGGTCGCGATTGGGGCTGTTCTCGGCCATCTGGCCATTCAGCATGTCCGCCACCGCCGGATTCCAGTACCGGCGAATGCCCTCCTCGATCGAATACAGGGTCTTTTCGAGCGACTGCATGCGGAAGAAGGTGGCCAGGTCCGCCGACAATTTGTCGGGCGAATTGGCCAGCGCCTGGGCCTCGGTGGCCAGCGCCTTGGCCTGCACCTTGCTGCCGTTCAATTGCGCGATGTAGGTGTCCGGCGCGCCATTCTTGGCCATGGCCTGCACATCGATCTGTTCGAGGATGGGGACCATGCGCTGCGCATGCGCGGCGATTTCCTTCAGCACGGGGCGGATGTCCCATTCCGGTTCAATGCCTTTTTCCTGCGCGAATGCGCCCGACGCCAGTGCGCCCGCCAACAGCCATGCCCAACCACAAGCTCGCATACTTATCTTCAATCTAGCACTGATAGCCGGGCGGGCAGGCGCGCCTGACGGGCTCGTCTGTGGTATTCATTTGATTCGTGGGCCGGAATTCGATTCCTTTCCTGATTGCTATTCTGCTATCACCCGCGGCCGGGGCGCTAGACCTAACCCACGCCGCTATCCAAGCTCCTGCGGGCCGTTCCGGGCCGGAGTCGAAGGCCGTGGCCATGCTGATCGAGGAGGTCGATAAGCGATCCGGGATTCGGTGGCAGGCAGTCGCCGCCGAAGGGTCTCCGTCGATCGAAATCGGGCATGGGAACGGACCCGCCGAAGGCTACGCGATTCGCACCGGCGCGCACGGCGTGACGATCGCCGGCAATGATGCGCGCGGGGTGCTGTTCGGCATCGGACGGTTGCTGCGCGAACTCCGCATGACGCGCGGCTCGATCGAGATTCCCGACGGATTTACCGAAGTGAGCGCACCGCGCTATCCGCTGCGTGGCCATCAGCTAGGATATCGCCCCAAATCGAATACTTATGACGCGTGGTCCGTGCCGGTGTTCGAACAGTACATCCGGGACCTGGCCGTTTTCGGCAGCAACGCGGTGGAACTGATCCCGCCGCGCTCGGACGATGCCAGCGACAGCCCGCATTTTCCGCTGCCGCCCATGCGCATGATGATCGAGCTCTCGCGGCTGCTCGACGCTTACGGCCTGGATGTGTGGATCTGGTATCCGGCCATGGATCGCGATTATTCCGATTCGGCCACCGTCGAATCGGCGCTGCGCGAATGGGGCGAGGTGTTCCGGCAATTGCCGCGCATCGACGCGGTGTTCGTACCCGGCGGCGATCCCGGCCATACCCGCCCGCGCGACCTGATGGCTTTGCTCGCGAAAGAAACCGAGGTCCTGCACCGGTATCATCCGCACGCGCAGATGTGGGTTTCGCCGCAGAGCTTCAACCAGGAGTGGCTGGACGAGTTCCTCGCTATCCTGCGCGACCAGCAGCCGGCCTGGCTGAGCGGCGTGGTCTATGGACCGCAGAGCCGTATCTCGCTGGCGGATCTGCGGGCCGCCGTGCCCGCGCGTTATCCGATCCGGCACTATCCCGACATCACGCACAACCTGCAATGCCAGTTCCCGGTGCCATCCTGGGACCCGGCCTGGGCACTGACCGAGGGACGCGAGAGCATCAACCCGCGGCCGGTCGAAGAGGCCCGCATCTTCCGTTTCTACCAGCCGCGGACCATCGGGTTCATCAGCTATTCGGAAGGATCGAACGACGACGTAAACAAATTCGTCTGGAGCGCGCTCGGCTGGAACCCGGATCAGGATGTCACCGAAATCCTGCGCCAGTTTAGCCGCTATTTCATCGGCGAGGCGTTCACGGACCGTTTTGCGCAGGGCCTGCTGGGTCTGGAACGCGACTGGCACGGACCGCTGGCGGCTAACACCGCCGTGGACGAGACCTTCGCGCAATTTCAGGCGATGGAGCGCGACGCCTCGCCAGCGGTGTTGCGCAACTGGCGCTTCCAACAGGCGCTCTACCGCGCGTATTACGACGCCTACACGCGCAAACGGCTGCTGTATGAAACCACGCTCGAAGACCAAGCCCTCCAAAAGCTGCGCGAGACTCGCGATACCGCCGCGGCCGCCGCCATTCTGGATCGTGCCGTCGATCATCCCGTCGCGCCCGAATGGCACGCGCGTATTTTTGAATTGGCGGAAGCCCTGTTCCAGAGCATCGGCATGCAACTGAGCGTGCCGCGCTACAAGGCGATCGGCGTGGATCGCGGCGCCAGCCTCGACACGCTGGACGTGCCTTTGAACAACCGCATCTGGCTGGAGCGGCAGTTCGCGGAGGCGCATGGCGATCCGGCGGTAATCGATCGCATTCTGAACTGGACCGATCCAGGACCGGGCGGGTTTTACGACGATTTGGGCGACCTCACGCGCCAGCCGCATCTGGTCCAGGGCAGCGCCAGCCTGGAATATCACGCGCACTGGCCCAGGTCCTGGTGGACCTATGCGGAATCGTTTTACGATGAGCCTTTGCGGATGCGTTATACGGGGTTGGATCCGGCGGCGCAATACGGCATACGCGTGGTATATGCCGGCGACAGTCCGGGCCGCAAGATCCGGCTGATGGCGGGGAATGGCATCGAAATCCATCCGCTGATGTTGAAGCCGCAGCCGGTGACGCCGGTGGAATTCGAGATCCCGCGGGCTGCCACGGCGACGGGCGAGCTGAACCTGGCGTGGTATCGTGAAGCTGGTTTGGGCGGCAATGGCCGCGGGTGCGAGGTGGCCGAAGTTTGGCTGATCAAGAAATGAATACAACTTGGGAAAACCCTGTAAGAAAACGATTGCGTGAAGGGCTGCCGGTGGTGGCGGCCACCATCACAGTTGCCAGTCCGGATGTGGCGGCGCACGCCGCGGCGCTGGGTTACGACTTTCTGTGGGTGGAGATGGAGCATTCGCCGATTACGCTCGAAACGCTGCGCAACATGGTGCTGGCGACGCGCGGCCTGCACGCCATGACGTTCGCGCGCGTACCAGTGAACGAGCTCTGGACGGCCAAGCGCGTGCTGGACGCGGGCGTAACCGGCGTGATGTTCCCTTTCACCAGCACGCCCGAACTGGCCGCGCAGGCGGCCGCCGCCTGCCGCTATCCGCCGGCGGGACGGCGCGGATCGGGACCGGTGCTGGCGCGCACGACCTGGCCCGCGGGCGACGCCGGCTATCACGATTCGGCCGACCAGAACGTGATGGTCATCATCATTATTGAAGAAGCGCGCGCAGTGGAGCGCATCGACGAGATTGCCGCCACGCCCGGTGTGGACGTGCTGTTCATCGGCACCAACGACCTGTCCTTCTCACTGGGCCTGCGCGGCAACCAGAACCATCCCACGCTGGAGGCGGCCATCGCGCGCGTGGTGGAGGCCGGCAAACGGCACGGCAAGTTCCTGGGACGGCCTACGGCCACCGCGGAGCAGGCCAAGGAATACATGAAGCAGGGATTTCTGCTGTTTCAAGGCCCTACCGATATGGCGCTGATGGCGGCGGGCGCCAAACGCTATCTGGAGCCCTTCGGCAAAGCCGGAGAGACGCCGCAGCCGCGCACCGTGTATTGATATGCGACGCGTCTCCATGGCGCTGTTCACTCTGGCGGCCTGCCTGCCAGGACAGACATGGAGCACGCGGCCGCCGCGCGCGGTTTCGCAGCCCGACGCGGAATATAGCGACGAAGCGCGCCGCGCGGGCGTGAATGCGGCGATTGTGCTGAGCCTGGTAGTGAACGAACTCGGCGCGCCCGAGGATATCCAGGTGATCCGCGGGGCCGGTTTCGGGCTGGACGAGATGGCCCTGCGGGCAGTCGGAACCTGGACCTTCGAGCCCGCGGTCAGGGAAGGCCATGTAGTCAAGACGGCTACTCGCGTGGAAGTCCGTTTCCGCCTGCGGGATAAGTCCAGAACCGGTCAAACCGCGCGGCTGAACTTCAGCCTGCCACCGGACGCGGAAAGGCCCCATTTGATTCGCGGGAAAATGCCGGCGAACCCCGATCCGTCCGGTGAATTCCGGCTACGGGTGCGGTTCACGGTGAATGCGGACGGCCAGCCCGCGCACTTTCAGACACTCGAAACCAACAATGCGGAATGGACCGCGCATGCGCTCCAACAAATGTCCGGGTGGCGTTTCCGGCCCGCCAGCGAAAAAGGCCAGCCGGAAGAGGCCAACGGCATTTTCGAGCTAATGGTCCGCCAGCCAGGAACGGCCAGCATTTTGCCGGGCCCCGGGCGCCAACTGGTAACCATCATGCCGCCAGAGCCCCAGGATCCTTCGCTGGCCGCGCCGAAGCTCGTCTCGCCGGCGGATCATGCCCTGTTCGACGGCTATCCGCGCCGCGTGACGTGCCGGTGGGAGGCCAGCCCAGGAGCGACCCTGTATCTACTGGAGTGGGATTATATGTATCACGACGTCTGGAATACTGAGTATCAGGGGATTCCGGGCACGGCCTATTCCACTGCGAACCTGGAGGACAGCTTCGAATTCGTGGGCGCGCAGCCGGGTCGCTGGCGCGTGTGGCCGGTAAATCAGGGCGGACAGCGCGGTAACCCCAGCGAGTGGCGCACGTTCCGCTATCTGCACTGAGGCAGATCAGGAGCACCGGAACCTTCGCACCCCCTTGCCCGTTATCCCTATCAGGCTGTGATTCAACGAGCTAGACTGTTAAACAACAAGCCCCGGAGCCGTCATATGTATGAAGAGCAAGAGAGGAAGAAAACAGTGGAGGCCACCGCGCAATTAGAGCCGGTCCAGACCGCTCCACCCAATCTGGATCTCATTTTCCGGGAGCACCATTCGACCGTATTCCGCGCGGCTTACCGCGTTACGGGCAACGCCAGCGATGCCGAAGACGTCATGCAGACGGTCTTCGTGCGCCTGCTGCGGCGCCAACCGGACGCGGAAACCGTCGGCAACATGGAAGGTTATCTACGGCGGGCAGCCGTCAACGCAGCGCTGGATCTGATCCGCTCCCGGCAGACCGCGCCGCAAGTACCCTTGGACGATGTGGCCGCATTGCTTCCTGAAAATGCTTCGCTTGCTCCCGATCGCGTGCACCGGTCCGCTGAAATCCGCCACTGGCTGCGAGAGGCCGTCGCCCGGCTTAGTCCCCGGGCAGCCGAAATGTTCGTCCTGCGCTTTTTCGAAGGCAAGGACAATCCGGCAATCGCTGAAGCTCTCGGCACTACGCCGGCCAGCGTAGCGGTAACGCTTTCCCGTACGCGCGAAAGGATCCAGCAGGAATTCCGGTCATACATGGGAGAAATCAGATGACGCCACAAGATCCGAACCTCGATCCCCTCTTGGAACAAGCGATTGCCGAAATTCGCGACGAACCCATCGACCCGGCGGTGATGGAAGCCGCCGCCCTCCGTGTGGAGGCGCAACTGGCGCAACACGCCACACTCCATTCGTGTGAGGACTTTCAAGCCCTGATCCCGGCGTATCGCGCGGGCACGCTGCCGGCTGCCCGAGCCTTGCTGCTGAAGGACCACACGCACGAGTGCGTAGCCTGCTACAAGGCCTTAAATGGCGCCAAGCTTGGGCTCGTATCTAACCCAACATCCACCAGCCACCATCCACCAGCCACCGTTCTTCGCTGGGCCCTGGCAGCCGCCCTGGTGGCCGCTGCGGGCCTGGCTTTCTGGGGCTATGGCGACCGCCTGCTGCCGCGCCCGTCGGGTCCGGAAGCGGTAGTCGAATCTACCGACGGCCTGATATACCGTGTCTCGGAAACAGGCACCGTACCGCTGATTCGCGGTTCTGAGATCCCCGCCGGAGTAGCCATCCGCAGCGCCCGCGATACGCACGCGGTGCTCCGCCTGCGCGATGGATCGCACGTGGAAATGCGGGAGCGGGCGGGTTTGTCGGTCAGCGAGCGCGGCAAGGACATGACTATCGGGCTGGACCATGGCGCGATTATCGTGCAAGCCGCCAAGCGCCACACCGGCCATTTGTACGTAGCCACGCGCGATTGCCGGGTAGCGGTGACTGGCACGGTCTTTAGCGTGAACAGCGGGATCAAGGGCTCGCGTGTTACGGTGATCGAAGGTACCGTGTTGGTGGCGCAGGACCGCCACGAGAGCGTGCTGCACGCCGGCGATCAGGTAGCCACCAGCCCGGCCATGGGCGCCACGCCCGCAAGCACGGAGATCTCATGGAGCCAGAACTCCGGCGCCTATATCGCCATGCTCAACGCCGTGACCGCGCTCAACGCCAAACTCGATAGCGACCATTTTCCGGCGCTGCGCTTCTCCAGCAACCTGCTAACGCTGGTGCCCGCGCAGACGGTGGTGTACGCCAGCATCCCGAACCTGAGCCAGGCGCTCACGGAAGTGCAACAGGTGTTCGTGCCCAAGATCAATCAAAACCCTACCCTGAGCCAGTGGTGGCAGCAGAACAAGCTCGACCAGGTGATCGCGGATATGAGCACCATGAGTGGGTACCTGGGCAACGAAATGGTGGTGGCCGCATCGCTGACGGCGGGCGGCCATCCCGGTCAGCCGGTGGTGATGGCGGAACTGACCAAGCCCGGCTTCCAGGAGTTCGCGCAAGCTGAAGTGGCCAAGCTGGCAAGCGGCGCAAGTGCCCAGAAGATTCGCATTGTCAGCGATCCATCGGCCATCGGGACCATCGCACAAGGGCAGTCCGTGCTGCTGGTGCTGCCCACGCTGGTGGCGCTCTCGACGGACGCCGCCGCTCTGCAGCAGGTGGCCGCCGGCACGCCCACCGTGTTTGCCACTACGCAATTCGGATCGCAAATCGCGGCCTCGTACGGCTCGGGCGTGGGTATGTTGTTCGCCGCCGACTTGCAAGCCTTAGCGCCGGCCAGCCATGGCCATGCGCCTAACGTGCAATACCTGATGGTGCAGCAGACGGGCAACGGCGGGGCCGCGGAAACGCGCGCCGCGCTGATCTTCAACGGACAGCGCACGGGAGTCGCCTCGTGGCTGGCCGCGCCGGCTTCGCTGGGAGCGCTGGATTTCATTTCGCCGCAAGCCACGCTGGCGTGGGCCGCGGCGGTCAAACAGCCCACCGCGATCATCGATGAAATCATGACCATGCAGCAGTCTAACCCGGCGTTCGCGCAGCATCTCGCCGAGGTCCAGGCGCTGCTTGGCGTAGACATCCGCAACGATCTGGCGGCTGCCTTGGGCAGCGAAATCGCCATGGCGCAGGATGGTCCGATTCTGCCGCTGCCCTCGTGGAAGATCGCGGTGGAGGTGTACGATCCGGTGAAATTGCAAGCCACCATCCAGAAACTGGTGAATGCGGCCAATGCCGCCGCCGGCATGACCGGCTCGGCCGGCGTGCAATTGCAGCAAACCACGGCCAATGGCCAGACTTACTACACGCTCTCCAGCCAAAGCAATGCGCCTTTCCCGCAGGTGCACTACGTGTACACGGATGGCTACCTGCTGGCGGGCTCTACCCAGGCGATGCTCGACAGCGCCATCCAGAACCGCGCCGCCGGCAACACACTGCCGCGCTCGTCCACCTTCACGGCGCTGATCCCGCACGACCAGTACACGAATTTCTCGGCGATGATCTACTACAACATCGGCTCGACGCTTTCGCCTTTGTTGGAGCAGTTCAACCAGCAGCAGTTCGCCCAGGAGTTGGCCGCTAATGCGAAGCCCACGTTGATCGCCGCCTACGGCGAGAACGATCGCATCACCTTCGCCACCAGCGGCAGCCTCTTTACTACGATCGGCAACATGAGCCTGATGCAATTACTCGAAAAGCCGGGAACTCAAGTACACTAAGGTGCGTAACTAGTGGGTGGTGGGTTGTGGGTGTCGAACCTATAGCCCAGCACCCGCGACACCATGCCAGTCATTGAATTAGACAACCTCGAGGTCCGGTTCGGTGAGCGTACCATTCTGAAGAAATTGAATGGATCGCTCACCGGCCGGGCCATCGGTCTTTTAGGCCCCAATGGAGCCGGCAAATCGACGCTGATCAATACCCTGCTCGGTTTCCATCAGCCTTTCGCGGGAACCGCGCGCATTTTCGGCAAAGACATCCGCACGGAAGCCAAAGCGGTGCGCGGGATGATCGGCTACATGCCGGAAAACGATTCCTTCATCGCGGGGATGACGGGCGTACACTTCGTCCGCCTGATGGCCGAACTTTCGGGCCTGCCGCGCGAACAGGCCATGGAACGCGCCCATGAAGCCTTTTTCTGGGTGGGGCTCGGTGAAGCCCGCTACCGGAATCTGGGCACCTATTCGCTGGGCATGAAGCAGATGGCCAAGCTGGCGCAAGCCATCGCGCACGGCCCCAAGCTGCTGTTTCTGGACGAGCCCACCAACGGCCTGGATCCGCCGGCGCGCGCGCGCATGATCCAGCTCATACAGGAAATCCGCGATCATGGCGACCTGCACCTGATTCTCTCCTCGCACCTGCTGCGGGATGTGGACGAGTGCTGCGACGAAGTCCTGATTCTGAAAGACGGGCGTATCGCGGCGTCCTGCAACCTGGAGGAAGAGCGCCGTGCCAACCGCAAATTTCTGGAGCTCGAAACCCGCGGCGCCAACGGGACTTTCACGGCCGCGATCGAACGGCTGGGTTGCGAAGCCGCCGCATTCCCTAATGGCCGCATGAAACTGGTGATGCCCGACGGCGTGGAGATCCGCCAGCTTTATGCGCTGGCGGCCGAGCAGAACGTGCAGATCCGCCGCCTGAACCACAAGCGCGATTCGCTCGAGGACATTTTCCTGAAAGCCATGGAGGTGCCCAATGGCGGTGTTTAAACATGCGTACAAAGGTTACGAAGGCGCTACCACCCCGGCCTGGTCGCGCTTCCTGATCCTGCCGCGTTATGCCTTCGAGGAGATGAGCCGCAAGCGCTTCTACAGCATGTTCTTCCTGGTCTCCATGCTGGCGCCGCTGATCTTCGCGCTGATCATCTATGTGGAGCACAACCTGAGCGCGCTGAAGATGCTGCAGATCAGGGACATAGTGGAGATCAATGCCCGATTCTTCATGAACCTGCTGGGCTGGCAGAGCATGATGGCGTTTTTCCTGGCCGCTTTCGTGGGGCCGGGACAGATCTCCCCCGACCTGGCCAACAATGCTCTGCCGTTGTACCTGGCGCGGCCTTTCTCGCGCGCGGAATACGTATTGGGCAAGATGAGCGTGCTGCTGATCCTGATGTCCGTGATGACCTGGATTCCCGGCCTGCTGCTTTTCATCCTGCAAGCGTCTCTCGAAGGGAATGGCTGGTTCGGAAAGAATATCGGGATAGCAGGCGCCATTTTCCTGGGCGCGTGGATCTGGATCCTGCTGCTGTCGCTGCTGGCATTGTCTTTGTCGGCCTGGGTGAAGTGGAAACCCATGGCGGGCGGGCTGCTCTTCGGCGTATTCTTCGTGGCGGCGGGATTTGGCGGGGCGATCAACGCCATTCTGCGCACGCGTTGGGGCAACCTGCTGAACATCGGCCACCTGATCGGCGCGGTGTGGACCTCGCTATTCGAGCAGCCCATGCACCGCGGCTCCGGCGCGGTCTTCTTCCGCGTGCACGATCAGGAAATCCCTATCTGGTGCTGCTGGATGGCGCTGCTGGCCATCTCCGGCTTCTGCCTGTACCTGTTGTCGCGCAAGATCCGCGGCGCCGAGGTGGTGCGATGAGCGAGCCGCGCATCGTCTTCGACAACGTCTCGCGCTTCTACGGCGAGGTGCTGGGAGTGAATCGCGTCAACCTCTCGATTCCGCCCGGCATCACCAGCCTGGTGGGACCGAACGGGTCCGGGAAAACCACGTTGATGAACCTGATGACCGGCTTGATCCGGCCGTCGCGTGGCACTATCAGCGTGCTCGGCATCCCGCCGGACCGGCCCGAGGAGTTGTTCCGCAAGGCCGGGTATTGCACGCAGTTCGATGCCTTCCCCAAGGGCCTCAGCGGCTATGAATTTATCTATTCGTTCCTGCTGGTGCACGGCATGCTGGAATCGGAAGCGGACAAGCTGACCCAGGAAGCGTTGCAGCGCGTCTCCATGACAGAGGCTGCCCACCGCCCCGTAGCGGCGTATAGCAAAGGCATGCGGCAGCGCATCAAACTGGCGCAGGCTATCGCGCACCGTCCCAGTGTGCTGGTGCTGGACGAACCGCTGAACGGGCTCGACCCCATGGCGCGCGCGGAAACCATCGCGCTGTTCAAGCAATTCGGCGACGAAGGGCGGCACGTCATCGTATCCAGCCACATTCTGCACGAGGTGGACCGCATCTCCGACCAGGTGATCCTGCTGAGCCATGGCTACGTGGTAGCCGAGGGCCAGATCCAGGATGTGCGCAGCGAAGTGAAGGATCAGCCGATCCAGATCCTGGTGCGTTGCGACCGGCCCGGAGTGCTGGCTTCCCGGCTGTTCGAACGCGACAACGTGGTGGAGGCCAAGGTGAGCACTGACGGCCGGGGCCTGCTGGTGCGTACGCGCGACGCGGACAACCTGTACCTGCTGCTGAACCGCATCGTGCTGGATGACGGCCTGGAGATCGAAGCCGTCGCGCCGGCGGACGACGATGTCAATTCGGTGTATCAATACCTGATCGGGGGCGAGGGAGGCACCACATGACCTGGAGCCAGATCGAAGCCATGCCCTGGATGTTGTGGCGCCGCCAGGTGGCCGCCATCCTGCGCCTGGAATTGAAGAAGAGCCTGTTTTCGAAGCGCGCCTGGTGGATCTACATTCTCACCATCGGCCCCGTATTCATCACCGGGATGCATTCGCTCTTTAGCGGGAGCCACGACCATCACACTCTGGCCGAAGACAATATGATCTTCGCCGGTATCTTCCAGGTCTATTATCTGCGGCTGGGCATTTTCTTCGGCTGTCTGGGGATCTTTTCGAACCTGTTCCGGGCCGAGGTGCTGGAGCGTACCCTGCACTATTACTTCATGTCTCCTGTGCGGCGTGAAGTGCTGGCCATCAGCAAATATTTCGCGGGATTGATCGCCGCCATCGTGTATTTCACGGGCAGCGTGGTGCTCAGCTTTCTGTTCATATCGGCGCACTGGGGACCGGTGTTCCAGCAATACCTGTTTCACGGTCCGGGGATGGCGCAACTGGGCTGGTACGCGCTGACCGCGGCGCTGGCCTGCGTCGGCTATGGCTCGGTATTCCTGCTGACCGGCGTGCTCATCCGCAATCCCATGATCCCGGCGGCGGTAGTGTTCGTTTGGGAAAACCTGAATCCGTTCCTGCCGTCGCTGCTCAAGAAATTCAGCGTGATCTTCTACCTGAAGTCGCTCTGCCCGGCGGGCGACGCGCCCGACGGTCCGCTGGCGTTCCTGATCACCTCCACCGATCCGACCCCGGCGTGGCTCGCCATACCTGGCCTGCTGGTCGTCTCCACGCTGCTGCTGGCCTACGCGGCAACCAAGGCGCGCCACATGGAAGTGAGTTATAGCGAGTAAGTGACCGGCCAGGTAAGAGCCATTCTCGATCGCCTGCGCGCCGCCGGGAGCGCCGCCAACATTGCTGGTATGGCTCGTTTTGGGATCCGCCCAGCGGTGGCCTACGGCGTGTCCACACCCGCCATCCGCGCGATCGCCAAAGAATTCCGCCACAATCCCGAACTTGCGCCCGCGTTATGGCGGACCGGCGTACTCGAAGCGCGCATTCTGGCGACCATGATCGCCGATCCGGCCGCGATCGGCGAACAAGAGATCGAGCGCTGGGTGAGCCAGTTTGATTGCTGGGCGGTCTGCGATGCGGCGTGCGTCGGGCTGCTGTGGCAGACGAAGTACGCCTGGCGCAAAGTGCGCGAATGGTCGCGGCGCGCGCCCGAATACGAGCGGCGTGCGGCCTACGCGCTGCTGGCCGCGTTAGCGGTGCACGACAAGGCCGCGTCGGATAAGCAGTTCGTGGCAGCCCTGCGGCTGGTCGAGAAAGCCGCTACCGACGAACGCAACTTCGTCAAGAAAGCCGTGAATTGGGCGTTACGGCAGACCGGTAAGCGCAATGCGGCTTTGCGCACCGAGGCGATGGAGGTGGCCGAACGGCTGGCCGCCGGTGAATCGCGTTCCGCGCGCTGGATCGGTCACGACGCGCTGCGCGAACTGCGCCGCCAGCCTCAATCCAGGAACAGATCGCGGCGCAGCGGTTTGCCGGGAGAAACAGCGTAGCGCGCGAAGTCCGTCACACCCGCGGCCGCCAGTACATCCTCGTCGATGAAGAAATTGCCGCTCGTCGAACGGCTGTTTTGCGTCAGGATCTGCCACGCGGCGTCGGCCATGATCTCCGGCGTGCGGCCGCGCTCGGCTTCCGCGCCGGGAATAATCTGCAGCGCCACGGTGGCAATGATGGTGCGCGGCCACAGCGCGTTGACGGCGATACCCTGTGCGCGGAATTCCTCCGCCATTCCCAGCACGCACATGCTCATGCCGAATTTTGCCATGGTGTAGGCCAGGCAGGGTGCGAACCACTTGGCGCGCATATCGAGCGGCGGCGAGAGGGTCAGGATGTGCGGGTTGGCGGCTTTTGCCAGGTGCGGCAGGCACGCCTGCGAACAGAGAAAGGTGCCGCGCGTATTCACTCCCATCATCAGGTCGAAGCGCTTCATGGTCGTTTCGAGCGTGCCGGTGAGGCTGATGGCGCTAGCGTTGTTGACCAGAATATCGATGCCGCCGAAGCGGTGCACGGCTTTTTCCACCGCGGCGTAGACCTGCTCTTCGTAGCGAATATCGACGGCCAGCGGCAGCGCGTGGCCTCCCGCGGCTTCGATTTCAGCGGCGGCGGTGTGGATGGTGCCGGGTAGCTTCGGATGCGGAGTTTCCGTTTTTGCGGCGATCACCACGTTCGCTCCGTCGCGCGCGGCGCGCAACGCGATGGCCAAGCCGATGCCACGGCTGGCGCCCGAGATGAACATGGTTTTACCGGCGAGTGTGGGCATGCCGGATCATTATAGCCGACGGCATGCGGAACCAGACCGGCTAATGATTTGAAGGGTTGCAGTCGATGATCCCCTCGAGCGGCGCCACGTCCGCACTCCAAGGAATCGACATGCGACTCAACTGGCTGATCGCCCCACTGATGTTCTCCGCGGCATTCGCGCAAGAGGATCCCCTACAGGAATGGAATCAATGGCTGCGTGAATCCACGCACGGCGTCTTCGCGTTCACGTTCGAAGAGCGGACCCGATGGGAGGAGCGCTATGGCGTGAACTTCGGCAAGAGCGTCAACCAGCAGGACATGCTCAGCCGTATCCGTCCGGGCATCGAACTGGTCCCGCTCGACTGGCTGCAGATTCGAGTGTTGGGACAGGACACACGCGCGCCCTTCTATGGGGCCGGCGCGCCGAACACTATGCGGGACCCGATGGATCTGGAAGAAGCCTACGTGGAGTTCTTCGGCCGGCGCAAAACCGGGTTTGGCGCCACTGCGGGGCGCGAGTTTCTCAACTATGGAGAGACCCGCGTGATTGGCGCCACGCCATGGGGTAATACGGACCGGCCGCTGGATAGCGCCCGCATGTACTACCGCACGGCGCGCGACCGCTTCGAATTGCTGATGGTTTCGCCCGTCAAGGTGCTGCCGGACCGGTTCAACACTCCCAACCTTGGCGAGCGTATCTGGGGCACGTACAATACGTTTTCCAACGTGTGGCGGGGTGTTTCCGTGGACGCCTACGCGCTGCGGCATTCCCAGAACGTAGTCGGCGGCTGGACGGGGCAGGGAACTCTGGGCACGGACAGTTTTGGCGGGCGCCTGTATGGGAAACTGCCCGATCGGTTCGCCTACAGCCTGGAAGGCATCGGCCAAACCGGGCACGTGGGGCTGGTCAAACAGCGCGCGTATGCGTGGTTCGGTGGGCTGACCAAGACGGTGACGGCGTTCAAGAAGCCGCTGGATCTTTCGGTCGAGTACAAACTGGCTTCCGGCACCAGGCTGGGGGAAACTTCCAGCGGCACGTATGATCAACTGCTGTCAGCGAATCACGACAAGTTCGGCCGCGAAGACCTGTTCGGCTGGCGTAATCTGAAAACCTTCAAGAACCTGGAAACTTACAATTTCAGCAAAGCCTTCGCCCTGAACCTGATGTACACCAACGATTGGCTGTTCAGCGCTTCCGACGCCCTGTACAACGCCCAAGGTAAATCACTGGGTGTTTCTCCACAGGGCGCCGCCGGCACGCATGTGGGTCAGGAACTGGATTCGTTTGTGACTTACAAGTATGGCGCGCATCTGTTCGGAGCCGGCTTCGGGCATTTCTTCAAAGGCCAGTTCGTCGAGATGGCCACCAGGCACATCAACCCACGATACTTCTACGTCCTCCAGCAATACGCTTTCCGATAGGCTGGAGAAGGTCCTGGGCGCACAGCGGTGGGTCAGGCTAAGCCTGAAAAGTCGCGCCATCAGTTGCGGTATGCTACAGGGAAGCGCACCGGTGCGCCAACCAGGCTGCGGCGGATGACGCGCAATTCCGTTTCGGGAGACGAAAGAACCATGACACGCATGTTGAATTTGTTTCTGGCCATCCTTCTGTTTGGAGTGGCTGGATCCGTTGTTTCGCTGGCTGCCGACAACGCGGTGGTGGGCACGTGGGATGTCGTCGGCACAGACGATGCCGGCCAGACCGCCAATTGGACGCTGGTGGTGAAAGATGACGGCGGGAAACTCGGAGGCACCCTGAGTGGTGACCCAGGCGAGTTCGCCCTGGTGGATGCCAAGCTGGATGGTAGTTCATTCACGTTTAAAGTGATCGTGAACGAGGCCACTTACACGGTGGAAACCACCATTGACGGTAGTAAGTTTGACGGTAAGTACAAGGGACCGGAGGCCGCCGGCACCTTAAAAGGTACGAAGCACTCGTAAAGACCGAAAGGGCAGGCCGAGCGGGCCTGCCCTACTTCTGCTTAACTACGACGCGGGCCGTTCCGCCGCCCGAATCGGCGAACTCGTAAGTCTCTTCTGCGCCGCCAACCTTGTTCATGGCGGCCTGCTTCCAGAGTAGTTTCTTTCCTTCGCCTTCTGCGTACCATCCGCTCAGGACATATTCGGGAGCATTTGCGGATCCCCAGTCCGCACACGAATTGACCCAAAACCTTCGCGTTGGGGTGGGATTCGCGCTGTCGCTGACCCACTGGTGTTTCCAGTGGTCGTGGCCGTGGGACAGGCAAAAGAAATACAGGTCCACCCTGTGGCAATACTGGCTCTCGAAGACATCCAGGTGAAAAGCCCGCCGCAACCCTCCCGGCGAAAAAGTTGTTTCCAGGCCTACGTCGTCCTGCGGATTGGTAGCGCCGTCGCAGGGGATGCGGCTGGAGATGCGGATGCCCTGAACGCGATCCACCAGATCGTCCGCTTTTCGCGAAGTGGCATACACGCTGGCCCCCAAGCCCAATACGGCAAGCGAGGCGAAAACCAGGGAGGTTCGAGTCATATGAACGCTATTTTAGCGTGATGCTGCAAGGGTCTCCTTTGTCAGGACTGATACAATACGGGCCGAGGTGCGATATGCGGAATTCCGTGGTTGGATTGTGGCTGGCCGCCGTGATAGTTATAGCCGGCGCCGGTTGCCAGAGTTTACTGGCACAGAATCGTTTTGAGGTGGTAACAGGCAAGGCGTTCGATTCGGCGATTCCGAAAGACTTTTACCTGGAGGGCAACGCCATCCCGACCGAGAAACGCAACGCCGTATTGGTGAAGACAGCGTCCGGCACGCGCGCGGTGTTTGCACTGATCGATACCACGGGATATGCGGCCAGCATCACCGCCAAGTACGTGGGAATGCTCATCACCGAAGGAGACCTGAGCGTGTGCGGCCACAAGATCGGCGTGGGCAGTTACGGTTTCGGTTGGGCCCTTCCCGGTACGGGCGTGGACGCGCCGGGCCATTTTTCCCTTTTCAATCAGGCAGGCGCGCAGGTGGCGGACTGCCCGGCGGCGCGTCAGGCAGACCTGAAGCAACCGCGGCCGCTGCAGGTCGTGGTGGCTCAGGACGGGACCGCACGGTTGTACCACGGCAAGCATTACATCCCCATCCAGTAGAGTCATATAGTACTGGGTATGGCCATTATTGCCGTTGCGGGACGAAAGGGCGGCGTCGGGAAGTCCACCATAGTAGGGAATCTGGCGGCGGAATTCGCTGCTATGAAGCATCGCGTGCGGATACTGGACGCCGATCCGCAACACAGCCTGGTGGCATGGGCTGAGCAGGGCGAGGGCATGCTCTCGCGCTCGGTTGAAAAGATCGAGGACGGCGTACAGACGTTACGCGCACGCGCGCGCCAGGCGGAGAAGGACGTCGATATCGTGCTCATCGACACGCCGCCGGGCGCACCGGAGACGACCTACGAAGCGGCCCTGGCGGCGGACCTGATGCTGCTTCCATGCGGGCCATCGCCCCTCGACCTGTTCGCGCTCAAAGAGCCACTGTCGCTGGCATTGAAAGCCCGTGCGGCGCGGCGATCCAAGAAGCCGCGCATCCGTTTCGTCCCTTCCAAAATTCTTTCGAATACCAACCTCGGCCGCGGCCTGGCCAGTTCGCTCAAGGACATGGGGAAGAAGGTGCTGCCGCCCATCGGGCAGCGCGTGGTGGTCGCGGAAGCAGTGTCCAGCGGACTGACCGTGGCTGAGTACGCCCCTAACTCGGCCGCCCACGAGGAGTTCCGCGAGCTAGCCAAAGCGGTAGAGAAGATCTTAAAGAAATAGGATTACAAGAGCATAGATTCGTTTCACCGGCTCGCTAAAGCGATAACGATGGTGATGCGGCAGTTTGTGGATCAATCCATTTCCGCACTGCCCTTCCCATAATCGGACACTGACATCCCATTGTTTGTTACGTCCGCCATAGATTAGCGCACTAATCTCGCGGAATATAAATTGCAATGCCTACCTCTACCGGGAGCGCGCCATGTCAACCTTATGGAAAGACCTCCAGTACGGCCTGAGAACGCTGCGCAACAGTAAGGGATTCACCGCAGTCGCGGTGCTGACCATGGCTGTGGGCATCGCGGCCAATACCACCGTCTTTGGTTGGATCGACGGCGTCCTGCTGCATCCCTATCCGGCCACAGGCCAGCCCGAACAACTCGTCGCGCTGGAAACCGTGGCGCCCTCCGGTGAGCACCTCACCACCTCGTACCCGGACTTCCGCGATCTCCGCGATCGTTCCCGCCTGCTCGCCGGCATCGCCGTTTCGCAGCCGCGAGCGCTCAATGTCGGTGAAGGCGTCCGAGCCGAGCGGATGTGGGGCGAACTGGTCTCCGGCAATTTCTTCGACGTCATGCGAGTCACCCCGGCGCTCGGCCGCTTCTTCGCCGGCTCCGAGAAGGACGACAACCCCGGCGGCCATCTGGTCGCTGTCATCAGCTACAACTTCTGGAAGACGCGCTACCACCTGGACCCCGCCGTCTTAGGCCAGACCCTCCGTATCAACCGCTATCCCTTCACCATCATCGGCGTCGCGCCGGAAGAGTTCGGCGGATCGATGACCGGCATAGTGATGGATCTCTGGATGCCTGCTATGACTTACGGCGAACTGACCGGCTCGGGCGATTTCTACCTGAGCGACCGCCGCACCCGCATGTTCCTGGCGCTGGCCCGGCCCCAGCCCGGTGTCACCATCCCGCAAGCCCGCGCCGAGTTACAATCCCTCGCCACGCGGCTGGCCGAATCTTACGCCGATACCAACCGCGGCATCTCCATGACGGTGATGCCCGTCTGGCAGGCGGCCTTCGGCGCGCAAAAAACCCTGCTCGCGCCGCTCACCATCCTGGCCGGAATTTGCGCCGTGGTGCTGCTCATCGCCTGCGCCAACATCACCAACCTGTTGCTGGCGCGAGCCACCACCCGCGCGCGGGAGCTCAGCGTAAGGTTCGCGCTGGGCGCGCCGCGCTTCCGCCTCGTGCGGCAGCTTCTGGTCGAGACCTTCCTGCTGGCCGTCGCCGGATCGCTGCTCGGCCTCATCTTCTCAGACCAGATGCGCATCGCCTTGAAATGGCTGTTGCCGGCCACTTCCACCCCCACCCTTCGCACCACGACGCTTGATTGGCGGCTGCTCCTGTTCACCGAAGGGCTGGCGGTGGCTGTCACGCTCATCGCCGGGCTGGCTCCCGCGCTGCAGGCCACCCATCTCGATGTGAGCGATGCGCTGAAGGAAGGCGGCCGCGGCGGATCGGGCGGCGCCCGCTCCCATCGTCTTCGCGGTGCGCTGGTGGTCGCGGAAGTCTCCCTTGCGGTGGTGGCTCTGGCGGGCGCAGGGCTCTTCATGAAGAGCTTTCAGCTGGCCCGCAACATCAACCCCGGGTTCGACCCGCGCCACGTCGCGATCGCGGAGCTGGACGTCTCCTCGGTCGGATTCAACCAGTCACAAACGGCCAGCTTCTGCCGCCGTCTCGGGCAGGATCTCGAATCCCAGCCAGGCGTGCAAGCCGTCACCTTTGCCGACACGATTCCGCTGGGCTTCGTCGGCGCGTCGTGGGAAGATCTCCAGATCGAAGGCTACGTGCCCGGGCCTAACGAGAACATGAAAATCTACCGCAACATGGTCGCTCCCGGCTACTTCGATCTCATGCGCATTGCGCTGCTTGATGGCCGCGATTTCACCGACCACGATGATGAGAAGTCTTTGCCTGTAATGATCGTCTCCCGCGAGTTTCAGCGCCGCTTCCTGCCCCACCAGTACCCCATCGGGCACAAAGTGCAGGGCTGGGGTAAATGGTTCACCATCGTCGGCGTGGTCAAAGATGCCCGCTACATCAGCTTCACCGAAAGCACCCAGCCTTACTTCTACATTCCCATCCGCCAGCAGTACCGGCCGGAGATGGGCGTGAAGTTCTACGTGCGCACGGCCGGTCCGCCCGAGCCCGCCGTCAGTATGATCCGGCAAGCCGCCGCCCGTATCGATCCCAATGTGGCCATGTTCGGCGGCGAGCCTCTCACCGAGCACATCAGCGCGGCGCTCTATGGCCAGAAAGTGGCGGCCAGCCTGTTGAGCGGCCTGGGCGCGATCGCGCTCCTGCTGGCCGGCGTGGGCCTCTACAGCGTGATGGCTTATTCGGTCATCCAGCGCACGCATGAGATCGGCATCCGCATCGCGCTGGGCGCGCGTCCCCGGGATGTTACGTGGCTGGCTTTGCGCCGCGGCCTGGTTCTGGCGATCGCGGGTCTGGCCCTTGGCCTGTTCGGCGCCGTGGCGCTAGCCCGTACAGCCTCCGCCGCGCTCTTCAATGTGAGCCCCGCGGACCCTGCCGTCTATGGCGCCGTCGCCGCGTTTCTATCCGTAGTGGCCTCTCTCGCCAGTTGGATTCCCGCCCGCCGCGCTTCGAGGGTCGATCCCATCGAGTGCCTGCGCGTCCAGTAGCGAATTCTGTGCGATGCTAATCAAATAGTCAGTCGTGCCCTATAAGGAGACCAGCGCAAAATGAAGAAAAGTTTCTACCTCGCCGCCGGCTTGTTAATCCTGGCAGCCGGATTCCAATATGGAAGCGCCCAGGATAAATCCCGCACCCTCAAAGTCAACCTCCATTACACCGGATCGGGAACTGTTGACGATAAACACAAGATCCAGGTGTTCCTGTTCGATTCGCCGGATTTCGCCCAAGGCAATGCCATGCCCGTCGGTATGCAGATGGCCGCCACGAAAGATGGTTCGGTCACCTTCAGCGACGTCGCCAAGTCGCCCGCCTACATCGCTGCGGTCTACGATCCTACCGGCGCTTATGACGGCCAGTCCGGCCCGCCGCCCTCCGGATCGTCCCTCGGTATGTACACCAAAGAGCCGCCCCAACCCGGCCCTATCGCCATCGACGAAGGCAAAACGGTAACCGTCGATGTCTCGTTCGACGACACCGCTAAAATGCCGTAGCCTGTTCACCCGGCACCGCGGCCAAAGGCCGCAATCACCGCTTGTCCTAGCGCGATGCCGCCGTCATTCGGCGGCACCTGCGCGTGGATGAACACGTCAAAGCCCAGCCCCCGCAAGCCGGCCAGCGTGCGCGCCAATAGCTTCATATTCTGAAACGTCCCGCCGCTCAAACACACGCGATTCAAACCTTCTTCCGCGCGCACCCGTCTGCAAACCTCCGCGATCGCCGCTGCCACCGTATTGTGAAACCGCGCCGCGATCACTGCTGCCGTCACGCCCGCGCGCACCTCCGCCACAATCCGCTCGATCGCCGGACGCATGTCCACCACCTCGCCCTCAATCCCGAACGGATACTCCTCCGCGATCCCGTCCGCCGCCGTCATCTCCAGCTCGATGGCCGCCTGTCCTTCGAAATTGATCTGCTGCCGCAGCCCGATCAGCGAGGCCACCGCATCGAACAGCCGCCCGCATGATGAGGTATCCACCGTGTTCACGCGATGCGCGATCATGCTGCGCACCAGCCGCCGCTCCTTCTCCGCCACCTCCCGCCAGATCGCCAGTTCCGGAAATTCGGCGCCCGCCCCGAATGTATCCGCCAGATAGCCGAGGGCTGAACGCCACGGCTGCCGGATGGCGGCATCGCCCCCCGCCAGCGGCACGTACCGCAAATGCGCGCGCCGCGCGGACCCTGCGTAATCCGCCACCAGGAACTCGCCGCCCCAGATCTTGCCGTCCGTGCCGTAGCCTGTACCGTCCAGCGCTACCCCGATCACCTTACCCCGCAGCCCGTTCTCCGCCATGCAACTGGCCACGTGCGCGTGATGGTGCTGCACCGCGATCTTCTCCAGGTCCGGCACGCGCAACGCCCACTGCGTGCTCATGTACCCCGGATGCAGATCGTGCGCCACCGCCCGCGGTTCCACGCGAAACAACTTCTTCAGGTTCGCCAGCGTCTCCTCGAAAAACACCAGCGTCTCGTAATTCTCCATATCGCCGATGTGCTGGCTCAACACCGCGTAGCTCCCTTTGCTCAGGCAGAACGTGTTCTTCAGCTCCGCCCCGCACGCCAGGACCTCGGCCACTTCCATCCCCAGGCCGATAGCTTGCGGGGCGAACCCGCGCGACCGCCGCAGCACGCGCTCGCGGCCTTCAAATGTGCGCACCACCGAATCGTCCGCGCGCATGTAGATATCGCGATTGTGCAGCAGAAACCAATCGGCCAGCGGCCCCAGCCGCGCCAGCGCTTCCTCGTTCGCGGTCACGATCGGTTCTTCGCTCAGGTTGCCGCTGGTCATCACCAGCACATCGTATGGCGAGCCCGCGAACAGCAGATGATGCAGCGGCGTGTAGGGCAGCATGACGCCGAGCGTCTGGTTGCCGGGCGCCACGGCCGCTGAGATCCGTGCATCGCCGCGCCGCGGCATCACCACGATGGGCCGCCGCGGCCCGGTGAGCGCGAGCCGGTCGTCATCGGAAACGATGCACACCGCCTCCGCGGCCGCCACGTCCCGCGCCATCAGCGCGAACGGTTTGTCGCTGCGGCGTTTGCGCTCCCGCAGCGTCCGTACCGTGGCATCGTTCCCCGGATCGCATGCCAGTTGAAATCCGCCCAGCCCGCGAATGGCGACAATCGCACCCGCCGCCAGCCGATCCCGCGCCTCCGCCACTGGCGCCGACAACCGCGGTCCGCATTCCGCGCACGCATTCGGCTGCGCATGAAAGCGCCGGTTCGCCGGATCGTCGTATTCCGCCTGGCACGCCGCGCACATGCGGAAGCCCGCCATCGTGGTGTTCGGCCGGTCGTACGGAATATCGCGAATGATCGTGTAGCGCGGCCCGCAGTTGGTGCAGTTGGTGAACGCGTAGCCGAAACGCCGGTTCGCCGGATCAGTGAAATCGCGGTAGCAGTCCGCGCAGGTCGCTACGTCCGGCGATACCAGCACGAACTCGCCCTCCTGTTGCCGGCTCTCGCGAATGGCAAAACCCGCGTCGCCCACGGGCGCCATCTCTTCCACCAGCATTTCTTCGATGCGCGCCAGCGGCGGCGCTTCCCCTCGCACACGCTCCACAAACTGATCGAGCGCGGCCGCCTCGCCTTCCACCTCCGCCACCACCCCTGCCGACGAATTCAGGACAAAGCCCGCCAGCTCCAGCCGCTTCGCCAGGTTGTGTACGAACGGACGGAAGCCTACGCCCTGCACCACACCGCGTATCCGGATCTGCCGCCTTGCCCGCACCACGCCGATAGTATCGTACTTGGGAACTTCCGCCGCATCCCGGTTTCTAAAACCGCATGCACACTCGGCTGCAGTTGGACATCCTGGCGCAGGATCTGCGCTACGCCGCGCGCGGACTGGTGCGATCCCCAACCTTCGCCATCGTGGCGGTGCTTGCGCTCGCCTTAGGCACTGGCGCCGGTACGGCCGTCTTCAGCGTGGTCGACCGCATCCTCTTCCGAAGCCTTCCCTATGAGCAACCCGGCCGGCTCGTCTCGGTGGGCTTCGTGGCTCCGATCTTTCCGCAGGAGTTCATGCTGGGCACCGATTACCTGGAATGGCGCGCCAGCCAGCAGCCCTTCACCTCCCTGACCTCATGGACCGGCGTCGGCGATTGCGATCTTACCGAAACCAACCCCGTGCGCCTGGCCTGCGCGCAGGTCGAGTCCACCCTGCTCCCCACGCTGGGCGTCCAGCCGCTGATCGGCCGCAATTTCACGCGCGATGAAGATCGCCCCAATGCGCCGCGCGTCGCCCTGCTTTCCTACGGTCTCTGGAGGAGCCGCTTTGGCGGCGACCGTCACGTGGCCGGCAAGACCATACCGCTCGATGGCAAGTCCGCCGAAATCCTGGGCGTGCTCCCGCCCGATTTCGAGCTGCCTTCCCTTGAACATGCCGACCTGGTGGTTCCCCAGGCTCTCGATGAAGCGGCTCAGCACCGTCCCAACACCGGCCGGGTGCTCCACTCCATCGCGCGTCTGAAACCCGGTGTCGCGCCCGCCCAAGCCGCGGCGGCTCTCGAACCGCTGTTCAAACGATCGCTCGAATTCGTGCCCGGTCCCTTCCGCAAAGAAGTGTCGCTGCGCGTGCGCTTCCTCCGCGACCGCCAGATCCACGACGCGCGCCTGGCCTCCTGGATCTTGTTAGGCGCCGTGCTCGCGGTCCTCGCCATCGCTTGCGCCAACGTGGCCAATCTGTTGCTGGCGCGCGCCGCCGGACGCCAGCGGGAACTCGCCGTACGGCTCGCTCTTGGCGCCGGACGCGGCCGCCTCGCACGTCAGGCGCTGACCGAAAGCCTGGTGCTCGCGGCTTGTGGTGCCGCCGCCGGATGCCTTCTCGCCGCCGTGCTCCTGCGCCTGTTCGTGGCTATCGCGCCCGAAGGCATTCCGCGCCTCGCCCAGGCCTCGCTCGATCCGCGCGTGCTGCTGTTCACGCTGTCGGTCTCGCTCGGGTGCGGCATTCTCTTCGGGCTCGCTCCGGCCCTCGAACAGCCGCGCGCCGAAACGCTCACCGGCTGGCGCTCCACTGGCGGGCGCCACTTCCTGTTTCGTCATGCGCTGGTCGCTGGGCAGATCTGCGCGTCGCTGGTGCTGCTCACAGGAGCCAGCCTGTTGCTGCGCAGCCTGTGGAACCTGCAGAATCAGCCGTTCGGCATGCGCACCAACAACGTCCTGACCGCGACCATCACCCTGGGCGAAAAATCTTATCCGGACCAAGCCCATCAGCTCGCCTTCTTCGACGAGTTGGAGCGTCGCCTGGCAAGCCTGCCCGGAGTGGCGCACCTGGGCCTCAGCGATTCGCTGCCGCCCACCGGCCCGGCGCACGACATGATCTACGCCGCCATCGATGTCGCCGGCCGTCCCCGCATGCCGGAGGGCACCGGCGGCATGGTGACATGGCGCATCGTCACGCCCGGCTACTTCGCCGCATTGGGCGCCCCCATTCTGCGCGGACGAGGATTTAACGAACAGGACCGCGACCCCCACCGCGACACCGTCATCCTCAGCGACACGCTAGCCCGCCGCATGTTCCCCGGCGAAGATCCCATTGGAAAGCAGATGCAGCCGGGCCGCGCGGGCGCCTGGCTCACGGTCATCGGAGTAGCCGCCAACGTGAAGAACAGCGCCATAATGGATCCCGACCGGCCCGAATACTACCTCGTCCGCAATCATTCGCCCGAACGCGCCGGCCGCACCGAGACCGCCATCCTGCGCGGCGCCATGGATCCGGCCGCCATGGCGCGGTGGGTGCGCACCACGGTCGCCGCTCTCGACCCGGTCTTGCCCGTGAAAATCGAAACCATGGACGAGCGCGTGGGCAAACTGGCCGAGCGCCCGCGCTTCAACGCCTGGCTGCTGGGCCTGTTCGCCGCCATGGGATTGCTGCTCGCGGCCATCGGCCTGTACGGCGTGATCTCGTTCCTGGTGGCGCAGCGCACGCAGGAGATTGGGGTACGCATGGCCCTGGGAGCCACGCCCGCCGCCGTCGCTCGCCTGGTGCTGGGCCACGCCGCCCGCTGGACCGCCGCCGGCGCCACGCTCGGCATCGCCGGATCGCTGCTGGCTGCGCGCCTGCTGGGATCCATGCTCTTCCACGTCTCCGCGCGCGACCCCTGGATCCTGGCCGCCGCCGTAGCTGCACTTTGGACCGTAGCTATGCTGGCCGCCTGGATCCCCGCGCGCCGCGCCGCCCGAGTCGACCCGATGGAAGCCCTCCGTCAGGGGCTTTGATTCCCCACCCACTACCCATAACCATCACCCACCACCGGCGGCCGAAGGTCGCCCTGTTATGATGGCGATGGACCTCCAACCATCCCATGATCGGCGAAATCCTCGACGCCAAATATCGCATCGACAAGAAACTCGGTGCGGGCGGAATGGGTAATGTCTACCTGGCCACGCATCTCGGAACTACGCGCGTCGTGGCCGTCAAAGTGATCGCCCCCCGATGGGCCGCCGAGCCGCAATTTCTCGCCCGCTTCCACCGCGAAGCCCAGGCCTGCGGCCGCCTGCGCCATCCCAACATCGTCAATGTGACCGATTTCGGCGTCGCCCGCACCGAACGCGGCGACATGGCCTACCTGGTGATGGAGTTTCTGGACGGCCAGACGCTTTCTGATTTTCAAAAGAGCAATCCGCGCGTCTCCCTGCCGCTGATCGCCGACATTCTGGACCAGATCGGCCTGGCACTCACCGAGGCCCACCGCCAGGGCATTGTCCACCGCGATTTGAAGCCGGACAACATCTGGCTCGAACCCAACGGTCGCGGCGGATACACCGTCAAGGTGCTCGATTTCGGCGTGGCCAAAGTAAACTTGCTGGGCGAATGGGCGCCCGCGTTGCCCGCCGTCCAGGAAGCCGCCGCAGCGCCCCCGGCCGACACGCCGCCGCCACTACCTGCCGGTGAAATGGAGACCGTCGCCTACCGCGCGGCGCCCGATCCGGTGACCTCGAAAGTTCTCACGCCGGCCGAGGAGATCGCGACGGTAGCCCTGGCGCGAACTCCCTCCAGTTCGTCCTCCGGCTCGTTCGATAGCGGCCCCGGCGCGCACACCATGCCCGGCAGCCTGCTCGGAACGCCTGCTTATATGTCGCCGGAGCAGGCCATGGGGATGGAAATCGATTTCCGTTCCGACATCTACAGCCTCGCGGTGGTGGCCTATTCGCTGGTATGCGGCGAATTGCCTTTTACCGGCAAGCCCAGCGAACTCATCGAATTTCACCGGACCGGCAATCCGCCTTCGCCTGCCGCGGTCCACAAGGTTCCGCCCGACGTGTCGGATGCCATCCTGGCCGGCCTGGCGCGCAATCCCGCCGATCGCCCGCCCTCCGCTATCGCCTTTACACGGCGCTTCCATAATGCGGTGGATGCTGAATTTCTGGCGCTCCGCCGATCGAAAGCGTTCCTGATGCAGCATCTCGCGGCGTATGCCATGTTGACGATACCGATCTACGGCACGATGGTGGCGGTAACCGCCATCCTGGCTTCCGTCAGCCGCAAGGTACTGCCCCTGGCAGTCCTGCGCATGGTGCTGGTCCCGTTGGCCGCCGCCGTTCTGTTCATATTCTTCGACAACGCGCTGCGCGCCTCGGCCGCGCTGATGGCGGTAGACGAACAGGTCCGCGTCAGAAGGCTGCTCTCGTTCCGCGTGTTTTGGAAGTTGATCAAGATGACCCCCACGCTGGTGGCCACCCAGGTCCGTTCGCCGTTTTTCCGCGGACCCGGCTGGGTCATTGGCGATTGCCTGTGGCCGGTGATTTGCGTCGTGGAAAAACTCAAGGGCCGGCCAGCCATCCAGCGCTCGCGCGACCTGATGACCGGCCTGCGCTCCGCCGGACGCGCCCTCGCCATCCGCCACTTCGCCCTAGCCTTATTCGCCATCGCCGACCTGGTAAAGTCCGTCGGCCTGATGTTGCAGCACGGGCGGGCCGAACAGGCTAACGAAGTGGGCAATTCCTTGTGGTTCCCCATATTTGCTCTTTTTGCCGCGGCGCCGTTGTTTCTGTACGACCGCACTGCCGCCAGTGAAAAGGGTCCGTTGCTGCAGTTGGACCGCACGCCGGAAGTGCGCACCACCGCCCGCGCACTCTCTGTCAGTTCGACTATCTGGCTGGCGGCCGCCGTGATCTACCTGCTTTTCCAGCCGATCAAGCTGTGGCTGTTCGGTTCGCACTGAGGCGCCGTTCCGAAGGGGGGCCCGCGGCGCGAATTTTACGAAACCAACAGCCCCTGCGACCCACCAAAGCTGCCTAACTTGGGTTAAGGTAAGGTATGCGCGAAATCGGTCAAACCAGCCCCGAGTCCGGGCTGTATCGTTGTACCCTCTGCGGCGCTGAAGTACGCGTAAAAGCCGGAGAACCATTTCCCGAGTGTGCCGGCCACGATCATTCTCCCCGATGGGTCCTGTGCGAGGAACGGACCCTGGCAATGGCGGGAGCGTCCAGCTAATCAACTACTCGTGGCGAAGCGCTTCCACCGGTTCCACCGCGGCGGCGCGCCGGGCGGGCAGGAACGCGGCTACCGCGCCGATCACCACGAGGACCACGACCGCTGACAGAAACGCGGCCGGATCATTAGGCTTTATACCATAAAGTAGCGAGGAGCTGACGCGTCCCGCGGCCAGCGAAAGGGGCAGCCCGATGGCGGTCCCCAGCGCGATCAGCGCCAGTCCATTGCGCAGCACCATCCACGCGATTTTCGCGGGTGCGGCGCCCAAGGCGACGCGCAGGCCGATTTCGGACGTGCGGCGTGCCACGGCGTAGGCCATCACGCCGTAGATTCCGATGGCCGCCAGCAGCAAGGCCAGTCCGCCGAAGAATCCGCTCAGCGTGGCGATAGCGCGATCGATGAAGATGGAGTCATCTACTTTCTCGCGCAGCGTGCGCGGCTCGATCAGGGCGACTTCCGGATTGATCCGGTTCAACTCGCGCCGGATCACGGGCAGCAGCTGGCGCGTGCCCGATGACGAACGCACCAGCAGGGGAGGATCGAAAGACATGGCCGTCTTGCCCTGCTGGAACGGCACGTAAACGGTGGATTGAGCTGTCGTTTTCAGCCCGTCGTGCAGAATGTCGGGCACCAGCCCCACAATGTAAGTGGGTTCGCCCCCTTCGGGCTTGGAGTCGTCGAAGCTGAGAACGCGGCCGATGGGGTCCCGGATCCCCGGCAGGAATTCGCGCACAAAAGCCTGATTTACCACCGCGATCTTGCGCGGCGACCGCGGGTCGTTCTCATCGAAATCGCGCCCCAGCAGAGGCCGCACGCCGATGGTTTCGAAAAACGCGGGGCCCACGCCCTGTTCATCCACTTCCACGCCTTCGCGCGCGGTCCGTGCCGATCCCGGAACGCGAATGCCGGATTTCCAAGAACCTCCCTGGTAGGGTCCGGGCATGGCATAGCTCACTTTCGCGATTCCGGGCAAGGCACTGAGCCGGGCGATCAGCCGGTCGCGATGCTTATCCTTATCGGCATCTTTCCAGGCGCGCGGATAATCGAGCGAAAAGGTCAGCACGTTCTCTGTGGTGAATCCGGGATTGATGGCGCGCAGTCCCGCCAAGCTATGCGCGAACAATCCGGCCACCACCACCAGCACGACGGAGAGCGCCACCTGCGCCACTACCAGAGCTTTGCGAAAGCCTGCGCGCGCGCCGCGGCCGGGCTGCTGCGATCCGCCGTCCTTGAGAGCCGCGGCGGGATCGAGCGAGGTGGCGCGCAAGGCAGGGGCCAGTCCAAACAGAATCGCCGAGACAATGGAAATGCCCAGCGTGAAGGCCAGCACCGTGGCATCCGGCGTCACGCTGAACGACTCGCCCGCTCCGGGAGGTAAGAACAGGAGCATATAGCGTTCCCCCCGGACGGCGAACGCCAGGCCCGCCAGGCTGCCGGCAATCGCCAGCAGCAGGCTTTCGATCAGCCACTGGCGCACCAGGCGCCGCCGCGTCGCGCCCAGGGAGAAGCGCAGAGCGATCTCGCGCCGCCGGGCGGTTCCGCGTGCGATCAACAGGTTGGCCACATTGGCGCAGGCGATGGCCAGCACCAGCGCCACCGCGGCCATCAGAATCGCCAGCGGCTTGCCAAACGCATCGCGCAGCATGGAGATTCCCACGCCGCCCGCGCGGACTTCGATTTTCTGCGCCATGGCGAACTTCCCGAAGGCAGTCTCGCGCTGCCGGCCATAAACGCTCGCCAGATACTGCTGGATGATGGTGTTGGCCGCGGCTTGCACGCGGCCCACCGGAACTTCGGGGCGGCGCCGGGCCATGATCCAGACCCAGTGCATGCCGGGCTCCATGATGTTGGCGCGGTTCATCATGGCGGGCGCCCACATATCCACGCGATTTTCCACCTCGACGCCATGGAAGCCGGCGGCCGCGACGCCGATGACGGTCAAAGGTTGCTCGTCGACCATGAGGACACGGCCCAGCGCAGCGGGATCCTGGCCCAGCCGGTTGCGCCAGAAATCGTAGCTCACGATCACCAGCGGATGGCCTTGCGGTTTGCGGTTGTCATCGTCAGTAAACAGCCGCCCCAGGGCCGGCTTCACGCCCAGCACATCGAAGTAGTTTCCGGAGACGAACTCGCGCTGCACGTACTCAACGCGGCTGGAATGGCCTTCATCGAACCGTACGCGCTCGGAGTGGCGGGCCAGCACGCCGCTAAAAAGATCGTCATGTTTGCGAAATTCCAGGTACAGCGGATACGAGCTATAACCGACGCCCCAGCCGCCCGTCCGGTACAGGGTGACGAGCTGGTCGGGCCTCTCCACCGGCAGCATGCGTAGCATGAGCGTGTTGATGAAGGAAAAAATGGCGGTGTTGGCGCCGATGCCCAGGGCCAGCGATAAAACGGCCGCGGCGGCAAAACCGGGATTGCGGCGCAACCCGCGTATCCCGTAAATGGCGTCCTTGCCGAACGTCTCGATCCACGGGATGCCGCGCCGGTCGCGATAATTCTCTTTCATCAGGTCGATGCCGCCGAATTCGCGGCGGGCCTGCGCGCGCGCTATGGCAGGGTCGAGGCCCTGATGGCGCAATTCGGCCGCGCGCATAGCGAGATGGGTTTCCACTTCTTCGCTCAATTCGCGGTCGGACCGCGGCCCTGCGAACAAAGCGGTAAGACGCTTCCACAATGTGCGCATGGCGTCTCCTATTCCGTCCGCAGAAACCGCTGCATCAGGGCCACCGTGCGCGCCCATTCGTCTTCTTCGCGCGCGATCTGCTTGCGCCCCGCCTTGGTCAGCTCGTAGAACCGGGCACGCCGGTTGTTGTCGGACGCGCCCCATTTGGAGGCGATCCAGCCGCGCTGCTCCAGGCGCAGGAGGGCAGGGTAGAGGGTCCCCTGGTTCAGGTCGAGTATGCCTTCGGAAATCTGCTGGATGCGCTTGGCCAGGCCGAAGCCGTGCTGCGGACCCATGGTTTCCAGCGTCCGCAGCACCATCAGGTCGAGGGTGCCCTGCAGTACGTCGGGTTTCGAGCTTCTTATAGACATCCAAAAGGAGTGTAGCGCCTCTCCCTTTAGAGTGTCAAGAGGAGCCGGGCTCCTCAGTTGTGGGCGAGGATGCTCTTAATCCGTACCCATGCCTCAGTGCGCGCTTTGGCGTTGCCCTCGCTCGCATCCGGAGCTTCGCCCGCCCGCATGAATCCGTGACCCGCGCCTTCGTAGGTTACCGGCTCGTACTTCTTGCCGAGCTGCTTCATCTTCTCGATGGTGTCGGGTACAGTGGCCCCGATGCGCGCGTCCAACCCCGCATAAAAGCCGAATACCGGCGCTTTAATGCGGCTCATCGCGTCTTTATTGGGCGGGGGACCGTAAAACACTAGCGCGGCCGCAATATCCGGACGATTGGTGGCAAAACGAAACGTCTGACCGCCTCCCCAACAAAAGCCGGCGACGAACAGCTTTCCGGTGGAGGCAGGCAGTTTCAGCCCATAATCGGCTACGGCTTTCAGGTCGGCGGTAATCTGCTCGGGGTCCAGATGGCTGATGGCCGCCATCACATCGTTTGATTTGAAGCTGGTGGTGCGGCCGCCGTTCGCACCCATGCCCGAGAGCAGATCGGGGGCGACCGCGATGTATCCGGCGGCGGCGAACTCGTCCGCCACTTCCTGCACCCAATCGCTCATGCCGAAAATCTCGTGGATCACCAGCACGACGGGCGTTTTGTCCTTGGATTCCGGATACGCCACGAAGGTCTCGACCGAGCGGCCGTCGTGCTTCACGGTGACCCACTCGCGATGGCGCGGCGATTTCTCCAGGCGCGCCACGGCCCAGTCCTGAGCGCAAAGTGAGGATGCCGCGAGGGCGGTGAGGAGGGTAATTCGCATCATAAAACTGTTATAGCAGGCGGGCTTGGCCCGCGTAACGGTAACGGGGCTAAGAGCCCCGTGCAGGCCACGGGCCCGCCCCACGCCCCTCAGTGCGTCATCGAGTAGACCACGTAATTGACCCCGATCCGAATCCCGAGCGCGGAAAACTTCTCCGGATAGTGCGGATCGTCCGCCCATTCCCACGAGTCCCCGATATCCGAATTAAACGACATGGCCACCATCAGCCGTCCGCGGTCGTCGTAGATACCGCGCCAGTGCGCGGTCTGGCCGTCGTTGCGGTAGGTGGTGCCCCGCGCCAGCGCCCACTCGCCCGGGATCTGGTAGCGGTCGTCCAGGTTATAAATCGTGTGGAAGATAGGGTCGGCACTGTCGATTTCCACCGACGGCCGGTCCGGGAAGACGCGGTCCATGCTCTCCGCGAACCGGTTCCACTCTTCCGTTCCCCAGAAATCGTCGAGCATCAAAAAGCCGCCGCGCAGCAGGTATTCGCGCAGCTTCTTGGCCTCCGCGTCGGTCAGTTTCCAATCTCCCATCTCACCGGCGCAGAGCCACGGGTAGTTGTAGACATCGTCGCCGTCGTCCAGGTTCACCGGCTGCTCTACGGAGCGGGCGGATATGCGCGTCAACCGGCGGATGGCCTGCGCGAAGTGCCGGTCCGCCCGCGGATAATCCTGAGTCCAGCTTGTGCCGCCTTCGCGCCAGTCGCCGCTGCCCCCGAACCGGCGCCCCCAGCGTCCGAAACGCGCGTTGGGATGCGGCGGATACATCAGACGCCCGAAAATCCACTCGGCTTTCTGTTGCCAGTCGTCCGGCAGGGCTACATCGTCGTAAGGCTCCAGGCTGGGGTAAACGCGAAAGGGCCGCTGGAAGGCGAACAAGGCAGTCAGCAGCACAATGCCCGCCCAGCAAGATTTGGGAAGAGTCATGCCCCCGCTCGATTCAATCCGCGCCTGGTGCCATTCAACTGGGCGGTCACGTCATGTAGGCGTATCCACAGCCCTCCGGCGTAACACGCAGATCCTACTTAGCACTATACCGCGCCAGGCAGCGGCAACGGATCTATCACAGTGGATCTATCCAGCCGCGGCGGGCGGGGAAGCCTCGGCCGCCTGTTCCGTCACGCACACGGCGTGCCGCAGAATGCGCTCCAGATGGCGGCATACCAGCAGGAGGTTTACGTAGGCGGTCACGTCACCGGGCGCCGACGTAAGCTGCGATACCTTCTCTCCCAGCGCGTGGCACTCGGCGCGGATGGCGGCTTCGCGCGGCCGCGCCGAAAGAGCCAGCGACCGGCTTTCGTGGCGCCAGCTATCGACCGCCGCGGACAAAACTTCCTGGATCTTGGCCCCGATTTCGGCTATCTGGCTCAGCATTTGAGACGGAGGCCGGCCTTGTTTGACGGGAACCAGCGAAACCATTTCGTAGGCGTAATCGCCGATTAGTTCCAGATCCACAATGGCGTCCAAAGCTCCGGTGATCAAGCGCGCATCGCGCGCCACCGGCGCCTGCAAGGTGATCAAGCTGAGGCACTGGTCGTGGATCAGCCGGTGTTGATGATCGGTTTGCGCTTCTAGTTCGCTTGCCCGTTCCGCTGACTCTGGACTTGGATCGACCACCGCGCGCAGCGCTTCGGCCAGCAGTGCCGTAGTGGTCTCTCCCATCGCGATCAAATTTCCGCGAACCGATTCCAATTCGCTCGCGTAACGCGTTCTCATCATGGTCATTGTTCCGGCCGGCCGCTCCTTTGAATTTGAACACACTTCATCTTCCCGCACTGCTTGTTATGAGAGGGAATCCGGCCCGGCAATAACCGCGCGGCCGTTCAGATCGGGAAGGGCGGCCTGCTAATCGATTGCCTGACCGGTTTCACCCGGTCTACTCGATGGTTCTTTCATATAAGCTGAATTTCTCTTCTCGAACACCTTTATTGGGTGCGGCGCCCACAAGCAACATCGACCGGAAAGCGTACGTCGAGAAACCGCTGAATCCAGCGTGCCGCGCAACGAACCGCATGTGTAGTTTTTGTCCGCATGACTTCTCCTCCTTTCGCGTGCAACTGCGTTGCCGCTCTTAGCGCGCCAGCATTACTACGTGATAAATCACCAGCAGTACCATCAGCACCAGGTAGGCCCGCAGGCTCAGCAGCGACAGACGCACGCTGCGCGTCATCGGCATGGGACCCAGACCTTCCGTATCCACCTTCGTCTCGGGCACGTCATCCAGCGGATGAACTACCACAAAATGGTCTTTCCTTGCCTTCTCTAGTTCCATCGGATTTGCCATCGTTGCCATTTTCGTTACCTCGATCAAGTGGTTGGCCCGCCTACAGCGGACGGAAACAGATTGGGCGCAGCTACCTGCGCCGCCAGGATCAGGGACAAAATGAACAGGACCACAATAATGGACCAGTTCACCCAGTTATTCCAGGGCTTATTGGCGTACTCGCCCAGGAGTTCTTTATCGTTCAGCAAGAGCTGTAAAAAGATGATGGCGGAAGGGAGGATCACCCCCGCCAGCACCTGCACGCCGAGAATAATCAGTTGCAGCGGCGCGCGCGGAATCAGTACGATTGCCGCCGCCGCGGCCACACAAATCAGGTAAAGCGAATAGAATCCGCGGGCCTGGCGCCAGGGCAACTGCAGGCTGTGGGGCCAGCCACGGACTTCGCCGTAGGCCCAGGCGCTTGAAAGCGAGATGGCCGTGGTGCCCAGCACTGCCGCGTTGATCATCATCAGCAAGATGAGATGGCGCATCACCGGCCCGGCGAACGTGCCGATATCCATGGCCATCTGCGCCGGATCGGTGAATCGAAAACCGTGCCTCAGTGACGCCGTCCCCGCCACCATCATGCAGACCGCCGCGGTAACCGTCACGCAAGCCCCCAGGAACGTGTCCAGACGCGCCCACTTCAGGTCCGCAAACCGCAGCCGCTTGTCGGCGATGCAGCTTTGCTGGAAGAAGAGCTGCCAGGGCGCGATGGTGGTGCCCACGATGGCGATCACCAGGAACATCAGGTCCGGCGTGATGCCGCCCGCCGGAGTAGAGGGCACCAGGGCGTGCCTGACGATCTGGCCCAGCGGAGGCCCCAGGCGGAAGGCGATGAAGAACCAGGCAAAATCCAGCAGGCATAGAAAAACTACGATGCGTTCCCACCGGCGATAGCTGCCCGTGAGCACCAGCATCGTCAGTCCGACGGCTGCCAGCGGCACCCCGTACCGGGGATCCACACCCATCTTGGTCAACGCCAGGTTGATGGCCGCAAACTCGGTGACCAGGGTCAGAAAGTTTACCAATTGCAAATCAACTAGCGAGAACAGCCCCCACCACTTGCCGAATCGCTGATAGATCATCGCGGCGTGGCCTTTGCCCGTCGCGATGCCCAGCCGTACCACCATCTCCTGTATGAAATAACAAACCGGTAATAAGAGCAGGACGATCCAGAGAAGATGAGTTCCGTATTGTGCGCCGGCCTGGCTGTAAGTGGATACCGCGCCTGCATCGTTGTCCGCCACCATCACGATCAGGCCAGGGCCAAAGACCATCAGGAAGGTGAGCAGGTCCCGCGTCCATTTGGACTTTACTACGTGTCCACGCACCGGCATTGCGTCAACGTCCACGCCGGCCGTGGCCATGGTCAGTGTTTTGTTGGTCATCGCCCTTCCTCCTTTCCGCGCAAAAGCACGCAGACAACGGTACTGGCGCCTGCGGGCCGCGAGCATACCGGCACAACACCGGAACGCAGGCCGCCGGCGGCGAGCTACCAAGTCAAAATTGATAAACCAGGGAGAAGGAAAAGCTCGCCTTCCGCCCCGCGTTTGCCACCGGATCAAGCGTGGAAGACGCGGGCGAGGCGATAGAGGAGGGAGCCGCTACCGGGTCACAACCGTTTCTTCCACGATCTGCCCCCCGTACTAGGAGGCTTATCGTCTTTAGGTGCCATATACCTTTCTGGAGGCGAGCGAAACTGGAGGGGAAATAAAAAAACCATTTCCCCCGGCGCAGAGAAATGGCCAACTATCGCAAAACGATCGCTGACGGATTCCCCAACGGGTCCAAGCTTCAGCACCGCGCGCCGTGAGAGATCCGAAGACCTCAGCCACCTTAGGAAAACCCTTAACCCGGGAGTTCCTGGTCTACCCTGATTGCCAGCATCTTTGGACGCTTTAGGGCAGTGGCTTATTTGCCGCGCGGACGCCTCGCCTACCGAGGATCCATGCAATACAACTTCCAATTCCAAGTTACCGCTAATGTTGCAAAAGTGTCAACAAAAAAATCATGAAAGATTTCTCATGGCATTATGAAAGCTTATGTTGGAGCAATTGCGGCGCACCATATGCCGCATCCCGAAAGGCCGTGTTTCGACATATGGCGATGTGGCGCGTGCCGCCGGCTATCCGGGCGCCGCCCGCCAGGTGGCTTGGGCTTTGCACAATGCCGGCCCCGGTATTCCCTGGCATCGAGTGCTAGGTGCGGGTGGGCATATCCGGCTTCCGGGACATGCCGGGCTCGAGCAGCGCATCCGTCTGCAGTCGGAAGGAGTAGCCTTCCGCGGCGCCCGTGTCGACATGAATCTCCACGCCTTTGACTTCGGCGCATCCCGCTCAAAACCAAAAAAACCGCGCTAGCCCGCTTCCGGCGCCACAATCCAGTCCGCCAGCGCTTCCATCCGGTCCACCTGCAAGTCCGGAGGCACCGCCGCGAGCGACTCTGGCTGAAAACCGTAAGTCACCCCGCAGGACTTCACTTGCGCGTTGCGCGCCGTCTGGATATCTACCGAGCTGTCCCCCACCATCATGGTCCGTTCGCGCGCGGTGCCCCACTCCTGCCGCAGCGTCTCTATCCCCACGGGATGCGGCTTCTTGAAATCGAAGCTGTTGCCCCCGTAAACCTGCTGGAAATGCCCGCCGACCCCCAGGCCATCGAGAATTGCCCGGCTGATCCGCACCGGCTTGTTGGTGAGCACCGCCATCCGCACGCCCGCGTCCCGCAACCGGTCGAGCGCTTCCCGCACCCCTGGATACAGCACTGTGTAGTCCAGTTTGTGATCGGCGTAATACTCCAGGAAGAATTCCAGCCCTTCCTGCACCTGCGCCTCCGTGGCTGCCTCGCCCAGCACCCGCCGGATCAGCACCGGCGCGCCGTTGCCCACATACGAGTAGACCCGCTCGTTATCGATCGGCGGCATTCCCATGTGGCCGCGCGTGGCGTTGGCCGCGTGTGCCAGGTCCAGCTTGGAATCGATCAGGGTACCGTCCAGGTCGAAAATGACCAGGTCTATCCGGTTCACGTCAGGCAATAGCGGCCTTTCGCCGCGCCCGCGATTCCCCGCGCACGGGCTTTCGTCCAGCCTTGCGGCCGCCCAGGTGATACTCCGCCATCTTGCGCTGCAGCGTGTTCCGATGGATGCCCAGCAACTTGCTGGCGGCCGAGCGGTTCCCTCCGGTCCGCTCCAGCGTCCGCTCGATCAGGGTCCTCTCAAGCAACTCGACTACTTCTTCGAGAAAAAAGCCGTTGCCCACCAGATGCTCCACCAGCGCTTCGAATTTCTCTTTCATCTCATGCCTTCCCCGCATCCGGCAATTCCCGAATGCCCTTTTTCAGGGCGTTGCCCCAAATCGTTTTCACCTGCTCGTAGCTTTTGTGAAAACCATCCTTCAATTCGTGCGGCGCCACGGCCGCGAACACCCGCGCGGCGTCGATCACGTAAGGCGCTACGCGCGAATGCACCACCGCGTTGGGCGGGGACTTCCCCGGTGTAAACGCCAGTAGCGCCAGCACGATGGCGATGGAAACCAACAATCCCCGCACCACCCCGAATCCCGCGCCCAGCAGCCGGTCGACGAACGACAACCCCGCCACTTTCATCAACCGTCCGAATACCCGTCCCAACAGCCCGCCCAAAAGCAGGACGCCGCAGAACACCATCAGGAATCCGCAAAAATGCGCGATGCCCGGCGAACTCACATAGGGCAGCAACAGCGAGCCGGCCGTGCCGTAGAACCAGATCGCCAGCACCAGCGCCGCGATCATGGAAATCAGTCCCACCACTTCGCGCGCCAGGCCCGTCGAGAAACTCGTTACGATCGATCCCACCAGCACGATCAGCAGGATGACGTCCAACCAGTTCATAGCTCCGTGCCCGTAAGCACCTGGTACGCCTGCCGGTATTTTTCGCTGGTCTTGCGCGCCACTTCCTCCGGCAGCGGCGGGGCCGGCGGCTTCTTGTTCCAATGAATGGATTCCAAGTAGTCGCGCACGTACTGCTTATCGTAGGAGTGCTGCGCCCCTCCGGGCTGGTAGCTTTCGGCCGGCCAGAAACGCGAGGAATCCGGCGTCAGCACTTCGTCGCCCAACACCAGCTCGCCGTCCACGTAGCCGAATTCGAACTTGGTATCGGCGATGATCACGCCCTTGGTTTCCGCGTACGCCGCCGCGCTTGAATAAATCCGCAGCGTCAGGTCGCGCAGCCGTGCGCCGAGATCCGCGCCCACCATGCCACACATCCGCTCGAACGAAATATTTTCATCATGACCCGACTGGGCCTTAGTCGATGGCGTAAAGATCGGTTGCGGAAGCCGGTCGCTCTCGCGCAGTCCAGCGGGCAGGGGAATACCGCATACGGTTCCCTGCGCTTTGTATTCTTTCCACCCGGAGCCTGCCAGGTAGCCGCGCGCCACGCATTCGATCTCCACCATCTGCGCGCGCTTCACCAGCATCGACCGGCCTTCGAGCTGGCTGCGAAAGGGCTGCAGCGCCGCCGGATATTCATCCACGTTGGCGGTCAGGAAATGCGTCGGCGTCACCGGCTTCAGGAAATCGAACCAGAAGATGGAAAGCTGCGTCAGAACGCGGCCTTTGTCCGGTATGCCGGTGGGCAGAATGTAGTCGAAAGCCGAAATGCGGTCGGTGGCGACGATCAGCAATTGTCCGTCCACGCGATACACATCGCGCACTTTGCCTTGCGCGTGTTTTTCGATTCCGGGCAGTTCGGTATTCAGGATAATAGTTTCGAGGGTCACAGGTTTTCAGGGATCGCCTATCGGGGGAGTAACTCAAATAATAACGCGCCGCCGCCATTTGTCAAATGCGATTCGCTCACCGGGAGTTCTATTACGTGTGCACGTCGTCCCCGTCATCGAACAGCGAGCGCGGCAAACCGCTGGAACTGTGCTCCCACGCGCTGGTGCGCCAGTTGTCGAATTTGTCGGAGATACGCAGCCAGGTGGCCATATTGATCATGAACCGCTGCGAGAGTGCGAACGCGTACGGCTCGTACAGCCGCCGCACCTGCGCCAGTTTGACATCGAACTCCGCGGCGTTCGCCGGCAGCATCCCGGCCGCGGCCAGGATTTCTTTCAATCGCGCCAGAGCCTCCGGAGGCAGGCGGTCCGGGTCGGGGGTTTTGGGCGGAGCGTTCACAATCTGCGCCAGGTCCACCACCGTGTGCCGCGCCATGGCGAACGTCAACCGCGCCTGCCAGGGAGCCAGTCCATCGATGCCGGCGATCATCACCGCGCAAACGTCCAGGATGGCGGTGAGCGCCGCCAGCCACGACTGGTTGTCATGCTGCGAGCGGAAATAGGCCAGAACAGGATAGGAGATATATGTTTCAAGCAGGTTGGCCGACCAGATCTCCCATTCCTTCAGCACGGAATCGATGGCCACCAGGCCATGGCCCTTCGCATAGCGCCGGAAAAGCTCCGCCGCGGTCGGCGGCGATCCGGCCCGCGCATCCAGTAGCAGAATGTTGGTCTCCCGTGCGGCGAACGATTGGTAAAGCACCGGCAGGTAACTGATCACCATGGCCAGAAATCCGAAGCCTGTGCCCGCCTCCAGAATCACCACCACGCGCGCCATGCGCGTATGCGGAACCCCCATGCCCAGCGTGATGAAAGTGGTGCCGCTCAGGTACAGGCTTTCGTGCAGCGTCATGTTCGGCGGCCCCACCGCCCACTGCACCATGGCGAACGCCGCCATCATGCCGCCGGCCCAAACTATGATCAGCATGAGCAGCGAGAGCGGACCATAGAAGCTCAGGTAGCGTTCGCGGTTCTTGCCGGGCCGCATGTGGCGCGCCACCCACGAGCAGATCGCCCAGGTGGATAAATAGAAGAGCCGGCTCAGCCGTAAACGCCGGGCCACGCGCCGCGGCAGAATGATCACCTCGAACCCGTCCCACAAAATGATCAGCAGGATTAGGGTTCCTAGAATGGCCGCCAGCGTGGTCATGCGAGATTCCTTTGTCGGACACTGGCAAGCTCCTTGTCAAGCGGCAGCGAAACAAAACCACCAGCCACAAGCCACCAGCACCCGCGGCCGAAGGCCGCTTGATTTCCCCCGCCGCCGGATGTAGCCTGAAGTTTTGATAGCGGTGGAGTTCGCTTAACGCCGTCTTGTCGCGGCCAATGACTCCTACAGTGGATTCGCTGTGGGAGCCGCCGTTCACTCCCTGCAGCAAATCACACACAGAGATTAACGAGGTATCCTGCCATGGATCGAGTGTGGTTTGTCGCGGCCCTCTGGTTGTTTCTGGCGCTAGTCGCCGTTCTGGCGGCGAATTGGCTGCGCATCTCAACCGCCCTCTCCGAGATTGTCATTGGCACGGTCGCCCAACTGGTGATCGGCGCTCTTGCCGGCAGCAGCGCCCTCGGCGCCAAGGCCGAATGGATCACGTTTCTGGCAGGCACCGGCGCTATCGTCCTGACATTCCTGGCCGGCGCCGAGCTCGACCCCGTCATCTTCCGCACCAAATGGAAAGAATCTACCGCCGTGGGTTTGGTTGGATTCTTCGCTCCATTCTTCGGCGCTACCCTGGTCGCGCATTTCGTCGTGGGCTGGGCCTGGCGTCCGAGTTGGCTGGCGGGAGTAGCGCTCTCCACCACTTCCGTAGCGGTGGTCTACGCCGTCATGCTGGAGCTCGGCTTCAATCGCACCACCTTCGGCAAGGCTATCCTGGCCGCCTGCTTCATTAACGATCTGGGCACCGTCATTGCCCTGGGCCTTATTTTCTCGCCCTTCACCATCCGCACCCTGATCTTTCTGGCCGCGGCGGCCGTGATTTTCGTGGCGTTGCCTTTTGTCACCCAGTGGTTTTTCGCGCGCTATGGCGGCCGCGTCTCAGAACTGGAGACCAAGTACCTCCTGTTCCTGTTATTCGGGTTGGGAGGGCTAGCAGTCTGGTCCGGCAGCGAAGCCGTGCTGCCCGCTTACATCATCGGCATGGTGCTGGCGGGCACCGTGGGAAAGGACCATTTCCTGATCCGCCGCCTGCGCACCCTGACCTTCGGTCTCCTCACGCCTTTCTATTTCATTCGTGCCGGAAGCTTCGTATCGGTGCCCGCGCTGGTGGCCGCCCCGCTCATTTTCGTTGCCTTGTTCTTTGCGAAAATGGGTTCGAAGCTGGCCGCCTTGTTGCCCACCGTCCGTGTCTTCGGCTACAAGGGACACGAGGGAACCTACTACTCGCTGATGATGTCTACCGGACTCACATTCGGCACCATTTCATCGCTATTCGGTTTGAATCATGGCATCATTGACCAGCGCCAGTATTCTCACCTGGTAGCCACGGTAATCGGCAGCGCCGTCATTCCCACAGCCATTGCCAACGCCTGGTTCATGCCGCGCCATCTGCTGCCCGAAAAACAGCGCGAGATTCGGGAAGCCGGCTTCGGCGAGCCGGTGGGAGACTTGGATGTATGACATGGAAGGAGACCCATACGGTTGGACAAATATCTGGTAGTGCTGGCCGGAGCCGGCCTCGGTGGTTTGGCGCGTTATGTGGGCGGCACGTTCATCATGTCGAAATACGGCGGCCGTTTTCCGCTCGGCACCCTGGTTATCAACGTCACCGGCTCGTTTTTCATCGGCGTGCTGATGACGCTCCTGACCGAGCGTCTTCACCCGCATCCCAACTGGCGCCTCTTCCTGGTGGTGGGGATTCTGGGCGGATACACCACCTTTTCGAGCTTCGAATACGAAACCTACCAGGCCGTGCGCGACGGCGAGCGCTGGATGGGGCTCATGTACGTGGCGGGCAGCGTGATCCTCGGCTATCTCGGCGTATGGCTGGGCGCGCTCCTGATGGCCCGCCGCTAACCCCCGTGGAGGCGATATGCTGACCAAAGGCCCCGCCAAGAAGGTCACCATCTACATCAACGAAGATACGCAGCGGTACATGACCGCGCTGCACGACTCCATCATGATGTTCCTCATGCACAAGGGCGTCGCGGGCGCCACTGCCACGCGCGCCTACTCCGGCTTTGGTGCGCATCAAATGATGCACACGCCCAAGGTCGAAGTGCTGGCCGAGCATCTGCCCATCCGCATCGAATTCGTGGAAACAGCGGAGAAGGTGGAAGAGGTTCTGCCGACGCTTTACGAAATGGTCAGCGACGGGCTGATCGAGGTACAGGACACCACCGTCGTCCGATTCGCCCACAAAACCACCAAGCCCGAGCCCAAACTCCCGCACGAGCTCAAACCCGGACCCGCCACCCTGTTGCGCGTCTTCATGGGCGAAGCCGACAAATGGCACGACCAGCCGCTCTACGATGCGGTCGTAAACAAGATGCGTATGATCGACATCGCGGGCGCTACGGTTTATCGAGGTATTCTCGGCTACGGCGCTAAAGGGCACGAGCACAAGAAGAGTTTCTTTCACCCCATGCGCGACTTGCCCATTATGATCTCGGTGATCGACTCTCCGGAAAAGATCGCGGCCGCCGCCGAGGCGATTGAGGAAATGCTTGAGGACGGTCTGATCGTAACGTCCGGTGTCGAGATGGTCAGGCTGGTGCGCGGCAAGGCCGCCACGGAGGCATCCGATGTTCCCGGGACAGGCAGCTAAACTTCTGCGCATCCACATCAAGGAGTCCGACCGCTACCAGGGCAAACCTCTGTACGAAGCCATCGTGGACAAGTGCCGCGAGGTGAAAATTGCCGGCGCCACGGTCTTTCGCGGCCTCGAGGGTTACGGCGAAACCGCCGAATTGCACAAGTCGCACCTGATCCGCCGCGATCAGCCTATCTTGATATCGATAGTCGATACGGCCGAGAACCTGGCCCGTCTCATGCCCATCGTCGAAGACATGATGGATACCGGCATGATGGCCCTGTCTGACGTACAGGCCCGTCGCGTCCAGAAGACCTAAATCACCAGCCACCATCCACCAGCCGCCGCAGCCGAAGGCTGCCGACCAGCCACCGCGGCCGAAGGCCGCCTCTGCTAGCCTGAAAGCAGGTCTTATGCACCTGTTTATGGCAATGGCATTCCTGGCCGCCTCGGCGCCTACGGCCGTGATCCTCGATCCCGTCGCCAATATGTACGCGCAGCCGTCCGACGATACCGAGGTGGTGTCGCAGGCCATCTACGGATCGAGCGTCGCCGTGATCGAGGAAAAGCCCGGCTGGCTGCATGTCCGCACCCCCGACGACTACACCGGATGGCTCCCCGCCGCGGAAACGCATCGCGTAACCGCGGGCGAAAAACCGTACGCCGCCGGCGGACGCGTCGCGCAGGTCGATAACCTGTTCGCCCACATCTATCGCGAGCCGAACGTTACCAAACGCCGGCCCGTGATCACCGTGCCGTTTGAAACGCGGCTCGAAGTCATCGCCGAACCCGCCGACGAACCGCGCTGGCTGGAAGTCCGCTTGCCCGACGATCGCGCCGGATGGCTGCAGCGCGGCGACGTCACCTTCGATACGCGGCCGCTTTCCATTGACGCCGCCATCGAGCTTAGCCGCCGTTTCCTCGGCTTGCCCTACACCTGGGGTGGCACTTCCAGCTTCGGTTATGACTGCTCCGGTTTCACCCAGATGCTGTGCCGCCGCCGCGGCACCCTGATCCCGCGCGATGCCGATTTGCAGGCTGCCTGGAATGGGGTCGCGGCCGTGAAGCGCGACGAGCTGCAGCCCGGCGACCTGCTCTATTTCGGCAGCGCGGCCGATCACATCACCCACACCGGCATGTATATCGGCGAAGGCAAGTTCATCAACGCCACCACCCGGGTCCAACCCGTAATCCAGATTTGCGAGTTGAGCGATCCGCATTGGAGCCGCCTGCTGGTCGCCTGCAGGAGACTCAAATGAACCGCCGTCACTTCTTTCTGGCGCAGGCCGGATGGCCCGCCCTGCTGGCCTCCGCCGTGCCGCGCGCGACCGTTCGTACCGAGATCCAGCGACTGAAGCTGCGCCACACATGGACCACCACCATGTCGTCCAGCGACTATCGCGACACCCTCTACGTCGCCTATTCGAACGATGGTATTACCGGCCACGGCGAGGGCGCGCCCATCGTGCGGTACAAGGAAAATGCGGAAGGGGCCGGGCGAGCCGTCGCGTCGGTGCGCGATCTTTTGGCGGCGGCCGATCCGTGGCAGTTCGCGAAAGTCATGCAACAGGTGTTCGCCCGCGTGGAAGGCGAGTGGGCCGGTAAAGCTGCCATCGACATCGCGCTGATGGATTGGATTGGCCAGAAGCTGGGCATCCCGATCTACCGCTACTTCGGCCTCGATCCGCGCGATACGCCCGTCACCACGTTCTCCATCGGCATCGACAATCCCGAAACCACACGTCAGAAAGTGCGGGAGGCGGCCGATTTTCCGGTGCTCAAGATCAAGGTGGGACTGGATACCGACGAAGCCACCATCGCGGCCGTGCGCAACGCCACCGACAAGCCCTTGCGCGTGGATGCCAACGAAGGCTGGAAGGACAAAGAAGTAGCGGTGCGCAAGATCAACTGGCTGGCTACCCAAGGTGTCGAGTTTGTGGAGCAGCCCATGCCCGCCGAAATGCTGGACGAAATGCACTGGGTACACAGCCGCGCGCACCTGCCCCTGATCGCCGACGAGGCCTGCCGCCATGCATCGGACATCCCCAAACTTGCCGGCGCCTTCGATGGCGTCAATGTCAAGCTCGACAAGGCCGGCGGCATTCTGGAAGCGCACCGCATGATCCAGGTGGCGAAATCGCTGGGCTTGAAAACCATGCTGGGCTGCATGGTTTCGAGCTCCGTGTCGGTGACCGCCGCCGCGCACCTTTCCCCGCTGGTGAACTACGCGGACCTGGATGGAAACCTGCTGATCGCCAACGATCCCTTCACCGGCGTCCTTGTGGAAAAAGGTAAGCTGATCCTGCCGGACCGGCCCGGCTTGGGACTGGTGGCGGGTCCCCAAACCAAATAATTGCTACCGACGGAGCCGAAGCGATCCGGGCCGCTTAGGGCATAAAGACCTTATTGCCTTATAATGATCGGCTCAGGCTCCGCCTTAATCTACATACCGGGACCGCCGCGAGGTCAGGCCACGGAGACCGGCTTGCCCTGCAGTTTTTCCAAGACATACGCATTCAGGCTCTTGCCCTGTCGGCGGGCTTCCGTCATGATTTCGCGATGTACCTCGGGCGGCACGCGCACGATAAATTTCCCGGAGCACGGCTTCTCCGGATCCACTCCGCGGGAAGCGCAAAACGCCAGGTAATCATCGACAGAATCCTCGAAAGCCTGGGTTAGTTCATCGACCGAGGACCCTTGAAACGTGATTACGTCTCGTGTGTTGATTACTTCTCCGTGGAACACACCGGCTTCCTCATCCAGTTCCACTCTTGCTTGATAGCCCTTGTAGGTCATAATTTCCCCTCAATTCCGATGCCTGCCTCCATAAGGAATCTTCGCATTGAGGCAACTGCCCCGCGGTCGGTCTCTTTTGTGGATGGTGAAAGACTGCCCGAACGCCATGGAGAGCGATGCGCACGCGCGAGCCGCGACCCTCCGAAATTTCCGCACCGTAGTACAACAACATCGACTCAATGTCTGACCACGCGATGTTGGCGCGTTTTTCGAAAATAGCTTCCAGCACGCGGTGATGCTTGTTCACTTCTTTGGTGATATCATAAAATGATATCATTGCTGAAGCTGGCGGCCCGCAGGCCGAATGGTCCGCCGCTTGGCTTTACTGCGTAACCGTCAGCGTGGTCGCCGCGCTCTTCACCCCGCCCACCGATACCAGCACCGGTTGCGCGCCCGTGGGAGCATTGGCTGGGATCGTGTAGTTGATCTGCACCACCCCTACCGACCACGTCGGAATCCCTACGAAGTTGACCGTCGCCGCCGCTCCGCCCACGCTGGCGGTCACCGCGCCCACAGGCGCCGGCAGATTCGCCAGGGATGTGTTGGCCGCGGGCGTCGCTCCCGTGGCTACGGCGGGCGTTACGCCGCCTGCCCCGGTAATGTACATAATGATCTCCTGCCCGCGCGCTGCCGTAGTAAACGGAACCGGCGCCCCGTTGTCGAACGTGAAAATGGCGGGCGCCATGGCAGCCACCGGGAAGCTCGAGAATACGCTCTCGCCGTTATTGTCGATCCTAAGCACCGCGGTACCCGCCGGTACCGCGTAAGGAATCTGTATGTTCAACTGTGTCGGCGACACGTAGTAAAGCGGTGCGGTGATGCCATTGATCGTCACCCACGTGCCGGTCATCATCGTCGGCAGCGGTGTCGACGGGGCCGCGCCTGTGGCCGAGGCCAGGTTATTCCCGAAAACGCTGAGTATTCCACCCGGCGCCAAAGCGGTCGTGAACGAAGCTCCGTTCAGCAGGCTTTTGATAGTGGGCGGGCCAAGAGTTGCCGAGCTTATCGAGATGCTGGTCGAAGCCGTCGCGCCGTCGTAAGAGGTGTCGCCATCGTAAGTGGCCGTAATGCTGTTGGCGCCCGCGGCTAACTGGAAACCATTGAGCGTTAGCGTCGCCACTGCGGTGCCCTTGGAGTTCTGCGTCAGCGCGGCGCTCCCCAGTTCATAAGTTCCGGTCGTGAAGGTGACCGAACCCGACGGTGTGCCTCCATTGGTGGCAGTCACTGTGGCGGTCAACGGGGTGGTCTGGCTGAACGTCATGCTGCCGGCACCGGCTTTCAACGTCATTGCGGACGCCGCCCTGCTGGCCACGCTTCCGTTGTGCCACGAGGTCACCAGGTTATACACGTCCACGCTGCCCAGGCCGGTGACCTCGTCGTAGCCGACGCCTGCATCGTACCCGATGGCCGGCAGGGTGCACCCTCGCGTCCCCTGGCAGGGGATCACGATGTTGTTCCCGCTGGTAATGTCATGAAACACGCCCGAAACCGAGGCCAGTGAATAAAGGTTCGGATTCATATTGCCCAGCCCTGGGCTCGATTGAATTCCGTTGCTCATCAGGTATTGGTTCAACAGCACCGCGATGCCCGCGAATTGCGGTGGTCCGGCCGACGTGCCGCCGTAAATCTGAAAACTTCCCGCCGTATAAACTTCGTACCCGTCGTGGTCCGGAGACCCCGCCAGCGAAACGTCCGGCACGTCGCGCGCACCGTCATTCGGCACCCCAGTTCCGCTTTGCCAGGACGGCTTCGTGAAGTAAATACTGGCGCCTCCGCCGGTGGCCGATGGTGTACCATCGATCGTGCTATCGTTCCAGGCGACCTCCGGGATGTACGACAGCGCCGACGCGTGGCTGGCGGTGTTGTTGGTATTCCAGTAACTCCCGCTGCCCTCGTTGAACTCCGTCCCGCCCACGCCCGTGACGTTCGGGACCGCGGCCGGCAGATCCACCGACAGGCTATTGTTCGTGGTGGGGTCCGTGCCCCCCACACAGTCGGCCGCGCCGGCGTCGCCCGAGGCGGCGAACCACGTGATGCCCTCGGAGTTGGCCTTGCTGGCCCATGTCTGGAACATCGGTGCATCGGACGACGACTGCAATTCGCACTCGCCATAACTGACGCTGACCACTGGCGCCAGTTTTTGATCGATAGCATATTGCACCGCATCCATTACGTTGTACGAGTAGATGAAGAGAATCGTGGCATTGCGCGCCACGGCACCCGCCAGTTCCAAGTCCAGGTCCGACTCGCCCAGGTCGCCGCATGCGTTCGAATTCGGCAGACTGGGGTGGCAGGCCCCCGGGTCCCGCGTGCCCGGCACCAGGGTCGGCTTGGGATCGTTCGCCGGCAGTTGAAAGAAGGTGCGGTACGCCTCGATATCGCTAAGTGTTAACTGCACCTGCCCGGCGATCACCATCGTCTGTCCCGTCCCATTGATGCCTTTGCTATAAAGCGGCGTAATGTCGTAAATCGTGGCGATATCATCCGCCGCGAGTTGATGTTCCCCGTTCACCGTATCGCGCGGATGCATAGCCTGCTTTCGCGGCCGCATGCGGAAGTCATGCAGCCCGTGCACCACACTCACGACTCCCTTGAAAGCCGCCGGGATCGATGGGTTGTTCGCATTGGCGTAGTGTGCTTCGCCGTTCACCACGTAATGATGAATCTCGGTGGCGAAGGCTTTTTCCATCTGGCCGGCCGTGCCGCTGAAGGCGATCATATCGCGCCCTCGCGCCACTGATTTCACCGTAAGTTGAAATTGCCCAAGCCATGCCGCGAGCTTATCGATGTCGGCCTGGCTCGCTCCGAACCGGTCGCCGTATTGTTCCGGGGTTAGCCACTGGTGATAGTTTGGTGACGACGGGTCCTGTTGCTGTGCGATCAGTTGGTTCAGATCGGCCTGCTGCGCCGCGGACGGGCTCAGCACCAGCGTGACATACGGCAGCGGCATGGAAGAATCTACCCGCCCTTGATCCACGCCGGATAAGATCTGCGGGCTGATGTGCCCGGCCAACTCCGTCCGCCGGTTATTATCAATCGCGGCGGTGATCCGGCTGTCTGCGGCGCGCAACGCCTGCGGCCCGGCCAGCATCAGGATTAGCGTAAGGATAACGGCACTTACTGAGTTGATCGGGCAGCGCCTGCAGGCGTTAGTTACACATGTACCTTCCATGCGGATAATACGCATGTTACCAGTGACGGGTCAGCCTCTACCATGGTTTCCGCGACCATGCGCGAACGGTACCAACTTTCGATAGCTAGGGCCGCCCCATTTCCAATGCCGTAATCACCAGCGCGACCCACATTAAATCGGCCAGCAACAGGTGTACGATCTGCATCCAGACCGGCGCCAGTAGAGCGATGTTCACCACTCCGGAGGCGATTTGCACGAAAACCAGCGCGGCCACCACGGTCCCCGCCCGTACTGCTGCCGGCCGCGTGCTGCGTATGGCCGACACGGCCGCCGCCAGCAGCGCCAGGCTGCCGGCCACCGCGACCACCGGGTGCAACGCGCGCAGCCGCAGGATCGCGCCCGCCGTCGCCGAGAATTCCTGCCGCATACCGGAAGCCACCGAAGACGCCGGAAACAACGTATCCCCTAGCGCTGCAATCGCGCCCGTGACCGCCACCACGATCGCGACCGGCAGCGCGGCCATAACCGCTTTTGGGGCCCGCTGCCACCCGCGCACTACCCCATCGGATCCGAACCACGCCGTGAGCGTCAGCATGGCCAGCAGAATCTGTGTATTCACCAGGTGGGCCGAAAGATAGGCGGCGCGCCCGGCCGATGCGTCATGCTCCACATAGCGGAACAGCACCAGTCCCGCGCCCAGCAGCGCTTCGGCGAAAAGAAACACCACCGAAAGCGCCGCGAACAATCGTGCGCGATGGCCGCGCGGAAACAAGAGAAATGCCCACAGGCAGACCGCTGCTACGCTGATCAGCGACACTCCGCTCATGGCCCGGTGCGTGAATTCGATGAGCGTCTCTATGCGCGGCGCACGCGGCGTCACCACGCCGTTGCACAGGGGCCACCGGTCGCCACAGCCCGCGCCCGATCCCGTGGCACGCACGAACGCGCCCCACAGCACCACCAAAACGTTATATGCCAGGACGCCCCAGGCCACCCGGCCATACCGCCGGTAGACCGCCGGCGGCGCCAGTGCCGCATGTGTATCCGCCAAAGCGTGCGCCATTCCTCTTAATCTACCGCAGCGCCTACGCGATCACTCTCTCCTGTCGCCCCACTTTGATAATGTCCCCTAATGGCCTCGTTAGAAATGTCCCCTAAGCTAAAGATCTCCTGAGGAGGTTTTAGCTGGGAAGGACATGGATGAGCAAGCGAGAGTTGCGGCGGGTGGGAGTGCTGGCCCGCGTGGCGAGTGAAGAGTTGAATTTGGTGGATGCGGCCAGGATCCTGGGTCTGAGCTATCGGCAGGCGAAGCGGATTTGGCGGCGATACGAAGCGGAAGGGGCCAAGGGACTCAAGCATCGTAGCGCGGGGAAGGGATCGAACCGCGCGAAGCCGAGGAAGTTTCGGGCCCAGGTCATCCGGCTATTGCGCAAAAAGTACAGCGGCGTGGTGGGGGAAAGATTTGGCCCGACCTTGGCGAGCGAGCACTTGGCGAGCGAAGACCACGTCGAGGTACATGCGGAGACCTTGCGTCGGTGGATGCTGGCGGAGGGGCTGTGGAGCCGGGCGCGGAAGCGGAGGGAGCATCGGGAGCGGCGGGAGGCGCGGAAGCATTTTGGGGAACTGGTACAGATGGACGGCAGCTTCCATAGGTGGTTCGAGCAACGCGGGCCGGCAGGCTGCCTGATGAACCTGGTGGACGATGCCACGGCGACCACGCTCGCGCGGCTGGGCGCGCAGGAGACCATCTGGGCGGCAGCGGGCATGCTGCGGGCATGGATCGAGAAGTATGGCGTGCCGGTGGCCCTGTACACGGATTGGAAGAATGTGTATGTGCGGGAAGCGACGGAGAAGGAGCTGCTGCGGGGCGAAGTGCCCGTGACGCAATTTGGGCGCATGTGTGAGCGGCTGGGGATCCGGATCATCGCCGCCAACTCGCCGCAGGCCAAGGGGCGGGTGGAGCGGAATCACGGGACGCATCAGGATCGGCTGGTGAAGAAACTGCGGCGCAAGAAGATCCAAAGCTATGCAGCCGCCAATGAGTATCTGGAGAGCGAGTATCTGGCCGAGCACAATAAACGATGCGCGCGCGCGGCCGCGGCGCAGGCGGACTATCACCGCCGCCGACCGAGCCGGCCGGAATTGGACGAAGCATTCCGGCTGGAGACCGAGCGCACGATCGGCAACGACTGGGTGGTGCGACACGAGAAGCGGCTATTCCAGGTAAAGCGGCAAAGCCGCTATGCGCCGAGCAAGAGTCAGGTAGTGGTATGCGAATGGGAAGACGGCCGGCTGGAGATCCGGTACGGGGGCCGACGATTGTGTCACGAGGAGATCGCCGCGCGCCCGGCCGTCGAACCGCCGGTCAAACGGCGGCAGGCGCGACGGATACCGGCGCCGCCGCAGGCCAGCCACCCCTGGCGAAAAGACTATCGACAAATGCGGGCACGCAGGGGGACCGTGGGCTGAACCAAAGAGCTGTGGAAATGGCGGAGTGGTGGAAAGCGTGGAAATCCAAAACCAGGATTTCACCTCTTCCCACCGCTCCTTGGAAATCTCGCAAAACCGGCGAGATTCCCACATTCCCACAACTCCGGCGACGAGACGGTGGAAAAGTGGAAAACCAAGAGCAGGTTTCCCACTTTCCCACCGCCTTCTGGTGGGTTGAAGGAAGAAAAAACCAAGAGCAGTCAAGTGCGGGTGGGGCCAAGAAAAAGGGGACACTTCTACCGAGGTAAGGAAGGGGACATTTCTAACGAGGGTTGACACGCGATCACTCTCTCCTTGACAACTTAGGAGAACTGCCGTATTCTTCTCCTAAGCAGCTTAGAGGAGGAATATGGACCATCAGGCGGAGCTCCTGCCCGGCACCCTGGATTTGCTGATCTTGAAAGCCGTCTCGCTCGGCCCCTTGCACGGCTATGGCGTGCTGTTACGCATCGGCCAGATTTCCGGTGGCGCGCTGCAGATCGAACAGGGCGCCCTCTATCCGGCCCTCTATCGCCTGGAAGGCCAGAACCTGCTGGCCGCGGAATGGGGCACTTCCGAAAACAACCGCCGCGCCAAATTCTACCGGCTGACGCCAGCCGGCCGCCGCCGCCTCCGCGAGGAAACCCAGGGTTGGAACCGCCTGGTTTCCGCGATGGGTGCAGCCCTGGGCGCCACCACTCAGGAGTCCTGACCATGCTGAAACGCCTGCAATTGCTGTGGACGGCACTTTCCCGCCGCGCCACACTCGAACACGACATGGCTGACGAGCTGCGCTTCCATATGGAGACCCGCGCCGCCGATCTGGTCCGCTCCGGCCTGTCCCCCGCCGAAGCCGCGCGCCGTGCCCGCCTCGAATTTGGCGCCGTCGAAGGATACAAGGAAGACTGCCGTGAAGCCCGCGGACTGCGCCCCTTTGACGAGTTGAGCGGCGATTTGCGCTATGCCTTCCGCATCCTGCGCAAGAGTCCCGCCTTCGCCGTCACGTCCATCGCCACGCTCGCCCTCGGCATCGGCGCCGGCACTGCGATCTTCAGCGCCGTGAAAGCCGTCCTGCTGAATCAATTGCCCTACCGCGATCCGGAGCGGCTGGTCGTGCTGGGTGAAGACGATTCGGGCAGCAAGCGCGTGGAAACCGTCGGCTACACCACCGCCTACGATTGGCGCAGGCTGAGCCACTCTTTCGAAAACATGTCCCTATACCGCGACGCCGGAGGCGTCCTGGTCGAACACGGCGAGCCCGAACTGCTGAACGGCCTGCGTGTCAACTACGATTTCTTCGATACGCTGGGCATCCGCATGCAAATCGGCCGCATCTTCCTGCCCGAGGAGGACCGTCCCAGCACCCGCCACGAAGTCATCCTCGCGCACGGGCTCTGGCTGCGGCGCTTTGGCGGCGACCCGGGTATTATCGGCCGGGTCATTCATTTAAGCGATTCCTCCTTTACCGTAGTCGGCGTATTGCCGCAGTCGTTCAGCTCGCTGGAAATTCCCGGCTCCGAGACGCCGGAGATCTTCGAGCCTCTCGGCTATGCCCTGACGGATCCGTTTGCCTGCCGCGATTGCCAGCACCTGCATCTGGTCGCGCGATTGAACCCCGCCGTCCCCATGGAGCGGGCGCGCGCCGAGTTGGCAACCATCATGCGCGACCTCGTTCGCCAGTATCCCGCGTCCTATCCGCCCGAAGCCCGCGTGGCCTTCGAGCCATTGCATCAGCACATCGTGGGCCGCGTCAGCACGGCGCTCTGGGTGTTGCTTGGCGCGGTGGGATTCGTGTGGTTGATCGCTTGCGTCAACGTAGCCAACCTCGTGCTGGCGCGTTCCTCCGTGCGCGTGAAGGAGATGGCCCTGCGTGCCGCATTGGGCGCCGCGCGATGGCGGCTGATCCGCCAGCTTATTGCGGAGAGCCTGCTGTTGGCGCTTGCCGGCGGCCTCGCGGGCCTGCTGCTGGCGTGGTCGTGTACCGCCATGCTGACGTCACTTGCGCCGCGCGAGCTGCCGCGTATGAACCAGATTCATATTGATGGCGCCGTACTGTGCTTCAGCCTCGCCGTCAGCCTCGCGGCCGCGCTCCTGTTCGGTTTGGCGCCCGCGTGGCGAGCCTCGCGAGCGGATCCGCAGGGGGCCCTGCAGGACCTCGGCAAAGCCACCGCCGGCCGTTCCCGCCGTGGCCTTCGCGACCTCCTGGTGATGGGCGAAGTCGCGCTGGCTTTTGTGCTAGCCGTTGGCGCGGGCCTGCTGGGACGAAGCTTCCTGCATCTCATGAATGTCGACCCGGGTTTCGATCCGCATAACCTGCTGACGCTGAAAACGTTTGTCTATGCCGCGCGCTATCAGAAGCCGGAAGTCGAGTTGAACTACTACGCGCAAGCATTCGCCCGCCTGCGCGCCACACCCGGTATCGAGAGCGTGGCCATGACCAGCGCGCTCCCCTTTGCCGATTTCGACCGTTACGGTTTCCACATTCGCGACCGCAAGCTGCCCCACGATTCCGAAGCTCCCAGCGCCGATAACTACGCCGTCACGCCCGATTATTTCCGCGTGATGCGCATCCCGCTCAAACGCGGCCGCGTATTCACAGATGCCGACGCACCCAACGCTCCCGGCGTGGCCATCATCAGCGAAACCTGCGCGCGCGAGCAGTTTCCAGATCAGGACCCCATCGGCAAGCAGATTCAACTTGGCGGCCGGGACGATGCCAAACCCTGGATGACCATCGTGGGCATCGTGGGCGACGTGCGCCAGTACGGTCTCGACATCGCGCCCCGCCTCGCGGCCTATATTCCTCAGGCCCAGCATCTGAACTTCGGCTTTTCGCTCGTGGCCCGGACCACGGTCGATCCGCGTACCCTGGAGCGGGTCGCGCGCGCCGCATTTTTGGCCGCCGATCCCACGCTGCCCGTCTATCGCGTCCAGCCCCTAGAGACCTACCTTGCCTCCTCGTTGGCCGAGCGCAAGTTCACACTCGCCCTGCTGTCGTTGTTCGGAAGTCTGGCGCTGGCCCTGGCGGCTGTCGGAATCTACGGTGTAGTCTCTTGCGCGGTCACCGCCCGCACCCGTGAAATGGGCATTCGCATGGCTCTAGGTGCGGCGAGGGGCGACGTCTTACAGATGGTGTTACGCCAAGCCGCCATCCTGGCAGCCGTTGGTCTTGCGGCGGGATTTGCCGCTTCGCTCGGCGTGACCCGCTTTCTATCCAGCCTCTTGTTTGAAGTGCGCGCGACGGACCTGGTCACGCTGGCCGCCATCGCCGCGCTGCTGGCCGCCGTGGCCCTGGGAGCCAGCTACTGGCCCGCACGCCGCGCCGCCGCCGTCGATCCCTCGACCGCGCTTCGCTACGAGTAATGTGTCGCCTGATTAGCCCGCCGCTTTCGGCCAGATGGGACTTGTCAGCTCGATCCGCCAGACCGGGTCCCCTTCGAAGAGCGGACCCTCCGATCCAATGAATGCGGGCGTCGGCCCGTCTAAAATCCAGACGTAGCTGTCGGGCGGCTGTTTTCCCACCAGGGGCGCAACCACTCCGGTGAGGCCCCCAATCTCCACCTTGACGACATACTTCGTTACCTTGCGATTGGTGCCGCCGATGGCAAACTCGTCCTGGCCCTCGCGAGAGATTGCCAGTTTCACTAAGCGGGGTTTCGGCGTCGCTACCAGCATGGACAGTTTCGTCGCCGGAACTGCCCGTCCCAGGTTCTTTAACAATACCGGGACTAAACCGTTAGCCAGGTCGGGCGGAAGCTCGAGCCGCTTGGTGTCCGTCTTTTCCTTGCCGTCATGGTCCGTGTAACGAACCGTCACTTCGCCGCTGGCGCCGTTGGTCGATACGTCCATGGGTTCCTTAAAAGCGGGGCCATTTCTGCACCAGGTGATATCTCAGAATGCGGAAATTGAGGCGCTGGGAGAACACCACTGTCTCTTGTAGCAAGGAGCCGTCTTTGAAGTGGAAATCCAGGCTGCTGGTAACCCGGCTGCCGTGGGTCGACTGGTTCAAATCGCCCTCCGCAATGGTCTCCCCGTCCGTCGTGCGTAGCAGCAGAAAACCGTGCACCATACCCTCTGTGTAATGCACCGCGACGGGCTCGGCTGGCATGACACCCGCTTGGAGCAGCACCGCCGCAACAATACGAACGGCGAGGCCTCCCAACCAAGCGGGTTTTCCAGCCGCGCGGGCGAACTTTGTCCAGAATCTTTCGTGGCTAGCCATCCCTTTCAGCACCCCCCTGAGAGCGTTCGCATGCTTACATGGTGCTGATTTTGATGTAGCGGCGGATGTCCGGCAGATTCACGATAATGCCGGCTACAACGGCAGCCATCGCCAAGCTCGCAGCTATTTTCCAGGTCTTCATTTTGATGTCTCCTATGCCAGTAAATGGCGAAGAGAAAACCTGCACGGCCGGAGCCAGTGTGCCGTAAAGCTCAGTTCGTGGTTTGGCCGCCGGAAGCGCCCGTGATCCAATATTGATTGAACCCGGCGTATTCCGACTCCATATTCGCCAGAATCGTCCGCCGCAATTGCAGGATGTCCACCGACCCGGCTCGGTGGTACAGGATCCTTCCATCGGGAGCCAGCAGAACCGTATAAGGTTCGGCGGCATCCCACTGCCCGCCGAACGTGCGCCGCAGGCCCGCCTGGTCCGCGAAGAGCAAGTTCTGGCTGGTGGCATGCTGCTTTTCCAACAATTCCTGCACTGCAGCCCGATCATCCGCCGAATTAGTAGCTACGGTCACCAAGTGGAAATCACGCACGCTGTACATCCTGTACGTGTTTTCGAGTTCCCCAAACTGCGCGGCGCAAGCCCCGCAGCGCGTCGACCAGAAACTGACCAGCGTCAGCTTCTTCGCCGTATTGGCCCGCAGCTTCCCGATATCGTCCACCGTAGCCGCCTCAAGCGTCACCGGCTTCTGTTCCAGCTTCCGGATCGCCTCCAGCCGCCCCGCTTCCTTCTCTTTCCACTTGGTGGAGCATCCGAAAACGCCCGTGTGCGTGACCTCCACAGGCTTGCCTGCCAGCAGCGCGTCGATGGCAGTGCGCGCATCCTGCGTCTTCACCATTTCCACGCGATAGCTGTTGTCCACGCGCCCCTCGTAGCGCAGGTGGCGCGCCTTGTCGAACACAAACACGTGCGGCGTGGCTTGGGGACCGTAGGCTCGCGCGACCGATTGCGTCTCGCCGTCGTAAAGGTAAGGGTAGGTGAGATGCTTGAACGCCACCCGGATCTTCATCTCGTCCAGCGTGTCGCTCATGTCCGACGAGTCCAGTTCGTCGATCCGCAGCGCCTCCGGCGCGTTCGGCTGGATGGCCACCAGCGCCACGCCCTTGTCGCGATAATCGTTGTACAGCCGCTCGATCCGCTGCTCGTACATCTGCGCGATCGGGCAATGATTGCACGTGAAAACCACCACCAGAATCGGGCTGGAGGCATAATCCTCAAGACGGTGAATCTGGCCATCCACGCCAGGCAGCGAGAAATCCGGCGCCTCCGCTCCGATCGCCAGGATCGGATGCTCCGCGCCTGCCAGGCTCGCCAGCCCGCACAGCATCAGCGCGCCGGCCAACGCGACCGCTCGCAACACATCACGCCCGCGCTCGCGCAAACTCCACCTCCTTCCGCAAATCATCCTCCACCGGACCTTCTTTCTCGTACTCGATGGCCACCAGGCCACCGAAGTGTAGCTTGCGCAACTCCGCCATCACTTCCGGAATCTTCGCGATGCCGCGCCCGATCAGCACGTTGTCTTCGCCGTGCGCCGCCGCCACATCTTTAAGATGCACCAGCTTCAAATAAGGACCGAGCTTGCGCACCGCGTCCACCGTATCGTACCCACACGAAGCGATGTGTCCGATGTCCAGCGTCGCCCCCATAGTCTTCGACCGGCCCGCCAGCGCTCTCAAAACGTCCTCCGGGCTCTCGTAAGCGAACTTGGTCTTGAAATAGTGATTGTGGATACCAAACGAAAGCCCCGCCTTCGTGCAGCCTTCGTCAATCGCCTTCAACAGCTCACCGCCCGTGCCGTCCCCAGTGATGTTCGACGCCCCCAGCACCTTGGCGAAGGCGATCGCCTGCTCCACCTCGTGCTCATCGCGGATCGTCGCCGCATAGTAAGAGACGCACCGGATCCCGGCTTTGTCGAACAGCGCCCGGGCGTCCCGGAAGCGCTGCTCCGTGGGATGCGACAGCAGCATGAATTCCCCGCGCGACATCTCGATTTCCGTGATCGCGAGCGCGTGCAACTGCGCCACCATGGCTTCCATCGAGAGGTTGTGGTAGCTGTACGTGCCGATGCCGATCCGCAACCGTCCAGCGGCCTTCACCAACGGGACCAGTCCCGCCCCGGCCGCCGCCATCCGCGCGAATGTCCGCCGGGTCATGGTTGCGCCGCCAGCGGCCGCGGAGTCACGTCCGCGTCTTCCAGCTTCAGCGCCCACTTGATGGCCTCCACGTACATATGCTGCATGTCCGGGCGATCCCAGTTCTCTACCGGATGACCCAGCGTCGAATAGAACACCCGGCCCTTGCCGTACATCTTCGCCCAGGCCACCGCGAAGTCCCCGTCTTTGCGATGCACGCGCGGGTTTCCCAGATCCAGCTTGCTCGTATCCAGCCGCAGCAGCACGCGCAGCTTGTCGCGCGAATAGTTGCGCATCTGGTAGATCTCGTCGCGCAGCACGAACCCGCGCGGGAACTGGTCCATCCCCGGAAAAGCCGGATCTTCCACCACCACCGGCGCGTTGAACGTCCCCCACGGATGCTCGTCGAAATATCCGCCGATCATCTCCCCGTATGCCGGCCAGTTGGTGAACGTTATGGTGGCGCTGTGCACGCCGATGAAGCCTTTTCCATCGTCATGGACGAACGAAAGGAAATCGGCCTTCTGTTGATCGTCCATCTCCAGGTTGCCGCCCGTGTAAAACAGCACCGCGTCGAAACTGTTCAGGTTCGGGGCGTTATATTCCAGCTTTTTCTTGGTGAGGACTTCCGTATCCGTGCGGATGGTCGTATCCCAAAGACCGTTCTCCCGGCCCAGCCGCTCGATGGTGGCCAGGGCGTGCGATACGGCTTCGTGCCGGTAGCCCTTCTCCTCGCCCAGCGCCAGCAGTTTCTTCCTGGCCGGCGTCGGATTCTGGGCCGTAATTGATGTGGCGAACAGCGTCGCCAGGGTCAGGGCCGCATAGCGCGCCCTCAATTGCGCGCCACCTTCTGCGCGAAAATGCTTCGTATATCCATGCGGGCCGGAAACTCCAGGTCGAAGAATCCCACCATCATCTCGTCCCAGCTTTGATCGCCCCACGTCACTTCTTTGGTGGGATCGGCATTATCCGGATTGTTGGCCGAATTGTCGAAGTGCGCCGTGCATTCGATGCGCGCGCCCTTGGGCAGCACGATGGGCGCCGCCAGGTTGTACCAAAGCTGCCAGTGCCAGTCGTAGCGAGGCACACGCAGCAGCGTTTCCCCCTTGCCATCCGGATACACCACCCGGTATTCGAAATCTTTACCCCGGCCGTGCATGTGTGGGTGCAGGCTGGCCAGCGTCACCGTGGCGCCCGTCTCGAATTCCGCATCGACGCGATAGTTCGGATCTCCCGGCGGGATCTTGAATTTGCCGTTCGTGGCGGAAAGCGTCAGCACGCGCGTTTTGGGCGGCTCTTTGGCGAACACCAGCCCGAACTTGCTGCGGTCCGTACTGGCCTTGCCGTTGGTCGTATAGTGAATCTCCATCACCAGGTCCGAACCCGCCTTGATCAGCTTCGCCTTTCCGGGTTCCAGCATTTCCGGCGGCTGTCCCGGCGCGTAGCCCACCAGGAAATCGCTGGGCAAGGCACTGGTATCCGTGCTGTCGTCCGTCACCTTGGGCGCTACAAAGAACACCCCCGGCGGCTCGTTCCGCAGCCAGTGCGATCCCGGCTCGCGAATGAACAGGATCATGTGGTGCACATGCGCGCGATCGTCGGGCCGCGCCTCCGCGAACTGTACCCACTTATCCTCCGTGAATCCGGAGGGCACGATCACCTTCTGATATTCGATGGTACCCGTGGGGGGAATCGAAAACGCCTGCGGAAACTCGAACACCACATCGGGTTTGGGTATCGACCATCCTTCCACGTAGTGCCGTTGTGCAGGCAGATCGTTCAAATCCCCTTGCGGCGCGCCGGCATCCGCCCACGCCACCAGGGTGTCGACCTCTTCCTGCGACAACGACCGGTCGTTTGAGAACTTTCCGAAGTGCGGGTCCGCGTACCACGGCGGCATCTTATGCAGCAGCACCGCTTCTTTCATGGCCTTGGCCCACGGGCGCGCTTGTTGATAGCTGAGCAGCGAGAAAGGCGCCGCCTCTCCGGGCCGGTGGCACGCCTGGCAGTGTTTCTGGAGCAAGGGCGCTACGTCTTTCGCGAAGGTCGGTTTTTGACTATCGGTCGGCTTCGCGGCGAACAAACCAATCGCCGCCGCAACCGTCAAGAGCAAGAGCCGTGATAGGCATCGGTTGAGTTTCGGCATTTTTTCTCTGTATTCGCCATTCTGCCATATTCTCGTAGGCGGCGAATGGCATCGTAAATTTCCCGCGCTGGCAAAGCGGCGCCGGTTCAAGGCAAAATGGTAATTCGCCGCACAGAGGGAAAGCATGGAGAAACGGTTGTGAGGGAGCGGTGCGTGCGCGCTAGCGCGTATGCCGGGAAAGGGCTCTGCGCCATCACCATTTCAGTCGCGCTGTTCGTCGCCATTCCGGCGCGCGCGCAGGTGGGCGCCTCCATCTCGGGACGGGTCGAGGACCCCTCCGGAAGCCCGGTTGTAGCCGCCGCCGTCACGGTGAAAAACCTCGAAACCGGAACTTCGCGATCGACTGTCACTGACCCGGAAGGCAATTTTCGCGTCCTCTCCCTGACTCTTGGCGCGCACGAGGTGAAGGCCTCCAAGCCCGGATTCAAAACCGCGCTGCGCGGCGGAATCAACCTGCGCATCGGCCAGGAGGCGGTCGTCAATCTGCGGCTGGAGGTCGGTGAACTGACCCAGCAGGTCACCGTCACCGAGCCGGTTCCGGTGGTCAACACCACTACCGCATCGGTCGCCGGCCTGGTGAGCGAGCGCCAAATCAAAGAACTGCCTCTCAACGGCCGCAGTTTCGACAACCTGATTAGCTTGAATCCGGGCACCATCAATTTCAGCGCGATGAAGAGCTCGCAAACCAGTACCAGCGATGGCAATACCTTCTCCGTCGATGGACGCCGCACGGCCGACAATCTGTTCCTCCTTAACGGCATCGAATACACCGGTACCAGCCAACTGGCCATCTCGCCCGGCGGCGTCAGCGGGGAACTGCTGGGCGTCGATGCCATCCGCGAGTTCAATGTTGAGACTGACACCTACGGCGCGGAATACGGCAAACGCGCGGGCGCCCAGATCGCCGTCGCCACGCAATCCGGCGGCAATGCTCTTCACGGGAGCGTCTTCGAATTCTTGCGCAACAGCGCGCTCGACGCCCGCAACTTCTTCGATCAGGCGAGCGTTCCGCCATTTCGCCGGAACCAGTTCGGAGGCGCCCTGGGCGGCCCTCTGCGCAAGGACAAGCTTTTCCTGTTCGGCAACTACGAAGGGTTCCGCCAGGCCCTGGCCGTGAGCAATGTTTCGGTCGTGCCGGATGCCGAGGCGCGCCTGGGGCTCCTCCCTAACTCCGCCGGCATTTACAAGAAGGTTTTCAATCTCAATTCCGCCATCCTGCCCTACATGGCCTTCTGGCCCCAGCCCAATGGTCCGGAGCGGATGGTCGCCGGCCTGCCCACCGGCACCGCATTGGCCTACAACAATCCGCGTCAATCCGTACGCGAAGACTTCGGCAACACCCGCGCCGACTATGTGATCGGTAGCCGCGACTCGCTGTCAGGAGTGTACACCATCGACGACGGAGATACCGTCATTCCGCTGGCCGACCCCTTGTTTGGATCCTATGAGGTATTGCGCGCGCAAGTCGCCAGCGCGCACGAGACCCACGTCTTCTCGCCGAATTTTCTGAATACGTTCGACGCCGGTTTCTCGCGCGGTGCCTTCAACCTGACCCCCTTGTCTTTCACCACGTTCCCCGCGGCCGATTCCTTCGTCAGCGGCCTCGGCCCCGGAGGCGTGGTTATTGGTGGCGGCGTCACCACCACGGCTTCCGGCTCTATCACCTCCGCCGGGCCCAACAATGCGGCCGGCGCCTGGAACCGCCGCAACCTCTTCACTTATTCCGATAGCGTCCAGATCGTTAAAGGCATCCACCAGATCAGCGCGGGCGTCTGGTTTCAGCGCATGCAGGATAACGACAACAGCGCTTCGCGCCAATTGGGCCAGGCCAGTTTCGCCAGCCTGACTACATTCCTGCAGGGCAAGGTCACCACCTTTCAGGTCGTGCCGAACCCCTCCGAATTGGGCTGGCGCAGCCTGTTCGGCGCATGGTATCTGGAGGACACCATCAAACTTTCCCCGCGTCTCACCCTCCAGGCCGGCATCCGCCACGAGTTCACCACCGGGTGGAACGAGGAATTAGGCCGCGCATCGAATTACGTAACCAACGGCAGCGGAGTTCTGGTCACCACGCCCATCACCGGAAACTCCGCCTTCACCCAGAACAACGCCAAATGGCTGTTCGGTCCGCGCGTGGCGCTGGCGTGGGACATCGCCGGCAATGGCCGCACCGTGCTGCGCGCCGGCTTCGGCACTTACTATTCCCTGATCGACGATCTCAGCTTTCTGCTGAATTCGCTGCCGCCCTATAACGGCGCGCTCTCGTTTGGCGGCGCCTCGCTGCCGTCCCTCCTGCCGGTCCAGCGCAACGTGGCGCCTGCGCCCTCCTGCGGGCCCGGCGTGCCCCCGCCCTGCACCACCTACGCTCCGCAAGGCGTGCAGCCTAACGCCAAGACGCCCACCGTGGAGGAATGGCGCTTCACGCTGGAACGGCAGCTCGATCGCGATTCCGTTCTGCGCGTGTCGTACGTCGGATCGTTCGGCTATCACGGCCTGCTGAGCGTGGACCCCAACACCATCCCCGCCCAGATCTGCACCAATACCGGCGGCTGCAAGGCTGGAGGAAACGGTTCAGCCACCAGCACCGTGCCGCAAGGTGCCCAATATATTCCCGCGGGAACCCGCCCCAATCCGTACCTGGGCGCGGGCTTCTTCTGGTACACCGAGGGCAATAGCAGCTACAACGCCCTGCAGGTCGACGCGAGCCGCCGCCTGGCGCACGGCCTCGAATTCCGCGCGAATTACACTTGGTCCAAGAGTCTTGATATGAATTCGGCCCTTACCGGCGCGCAGGCCAATAACCAGGCGCAGATGATCCTCAACCGCAATAACCTGGGCCTCGACTGGGGGCCTTCAGCATTGAACGTTACCAACCAGGCCAGCATTTCCGCCACCTACGCACTGCCCCTGGGACATGGCAGATTGCTCGGCGGGTGGCAGCTAAACACCATCACGACCCTGCTGAGCGGCTTTCCCTTTACGCCGCAGATCGGCGCGAACCGTTCGGGCGATGGCGACACGCGCAACCCCGACCGGCCTTCCCTGAATCCCTCGTTTAGCGGTCCGGTGGTGCTTGGCAATCCGAACCAATGGTTCAACCCGGCGGCCTTCATTCTGCCGCCCGCGGGAACGTATGGAAACCTGGGGCGGGGAACTTACAGCGGCCCCAGTCTTGCCTCGTTGGATATCTCCCTGACCAAAAACATTCCCCTGGCGGACAAGATCAATCTCCAGGTGCGCTCCGAGTTCTTCAACATCCTGAACCACACGAACCTGGGAACGCCAAACGCCATTGTTTTTTCAGGCACGGCGGTGAGCCCATCGGCCGGCTTGATCACGACCACGGCAACCACTTCGAGGCAGATCCAGTTCGGCCTGAAGCTGCTCTTCTAAACTAACCAAAAGCACCGAGTCGTCCCGCGTCGTGGTTCGCCCCCTCGCCCGCTCGCCTTTTCGCCCGCTCAGCCCCGAGCCCCCAGGTCGCGAGTCCCCGCGTCCCGTGTCTCCGCGTCCCGGTGTCACCCCTTCAGGAATTTCCCAATCGACCGGGTAGCCTGCCTGATCCGGTGATCATTCTCCACCAGCGCAAATCGTACATACCCTTCGCCCAGCGGTCCGAACCCGATACCCGGCGAGACTGCCACCAGAGCTTTCTCCATCAGCAGTTTGGCAAATTCGAGCGAGCCATGCGCCCGATATTTTTCCGGCACCGGAGCCCACACGAACATGGATCCACGCGGCTTCTCGACAGGCCAACCGGCCCGCTCCAGACCGCTCACCAGCACGTCGCGGCGCTTTTGGTAAATTGCGCAAATCTTGCGCGTCTCTTCCTGGCATTCGCGCAGCGCGATGATGGAAGCGATCTGGATGGGCTGGAAAACGCCGTAATCCAGATAGCTTTTAATGCGCGCCAGCGCGCCGATCATCCGCGCGTTGCCCAGGCAGTATCCCACTCGCCAGCCGGCCATGTTGTAGCTCTTCGACATCGAGAAGATCTCGACGGCAACTTCCTTGGCGCCTTCCACTTGCAAAATGCTGGGCGGCCGGTAGCCGTCGAAGCCCAGGTCGGCGTACGCAAAATCGTGGACTACCAGGGTGCCGTGGCGGCTGGCCATGTCGACGATCTGGCGGAAGAAATCCAGTTCCACGCAGGTAGTTGTCGGATTGTGAGGAAAGGAGATCAGCAGCAGTTTGGGTTTTCGTGTCGAGGTCCGGTAGAGATCTTCGAGCCGGTTCAGGAATTCTTCCGGACTGGGCATGGGAAGAAGACAGGCATGTCCCTCCGCCATGATCACGCCGTACTGATGGATCGGGTATGCCGGGTTGGGCGAGACCACGGCATCGCCCGGCCCGATCACTGCAAACAGAAGATGCGCCAGCGCGTCCTTGGCGCCAATGGTGACGATGGCTTCTTTGTCGGGATCGAGTGCCACGCCGTAGTTGGTCTGGTAATGCCGGGTAATCTCCTCCCGCAGGCGGGGAATTCCGCGCGACGCCGAATAACGGTGGTTCCGCGCATTGCGCGCGGCTTCCACCATCTTGCTCACCACCACACGCGGGGTCGAGCCATCCGGGTTGCCCATTCCCAGATCGATCACGTCCTGCTGTGCGGCGCGGGCTTTGGCGCGCATCTCGTTGATGACGGCGAAGACGTAGGGCGGCAGCTTTTGAATACGATAAAACTCTTCGGAACTTGGGTCCATTAGCTCTATCTTACGACGGGCGGCGGTTTGGTAAGTTTGGACGATTGCCAGCTGCAAGTGATTACGGAGCTCTCAGGAAGAGTTTGTTCAGATTTTTTCTTGAGTTTGACTGAGCGTCGGGAGATTCCCTGGCGGGAATCTCCGCATGGCTTCGACGAAACATCACAGTGCATCATACTTCGGGTGCTGTTTCGCTCACCTTGACTGTAACGGCGCGGAGGGCGCAGTCACTAGTCACGGAACATAGGCAAGCCATCCTGAGGAGGATGATTCATGAACGTACGAAATCAATGGAAGAGGAGCTGTCTCCTGTCCGCACTTTGCGCCGTATCCGGTATCGCGGCGCCTGCACAGACATTTACCGTGCTTACCCGCTTCAATGTCACTGACGGCGGAGCGCCCCTCGCACCGGTCGCCCAGGGGCTTGACGGGGCCTTGTATGGAACCACCACATACGGCGGCGCGCACCTGGACGGTACGATCTTCAGGCTGACCACCGCCGGCGCCATCAACGTCCTTTACAGCACTTGTGCCCTGACCAACTGTGCGGATGGTAGCGATCCATCGTCTGGATTGGTGCTGGGGCCCAGCGGCCAATTTTACGGCGTCACCCAGTTGGGCGGACCGAACAGCGCAGGCACCATCTATAAGATCACTTCCGGCGGCGTGCGCACCGTTCTCTACAATTTTTGCGCGCTTACAAATTGCCCCGACGGTGCCCAGCCCGTCAGTGGATTGGTTCAGGGCTCCGACGGCGAATTCTACGGAGAGGCTATGAACGGCGGCGTGTACGGAAACTATGGCACGGTCTACAAGGTTTCCTCGGGCGGCCTGTTTACCCCGTTGCATAGCTTCTGCCAGGATCAGAACACTTGCTCCGACGGATTCGACGCGCGCGCGGTGCTGGTGCAGGGTTCGGATGGCAAATACTATGGGACCACTGTGGGCGGCGGGAACAATGCCGGTACCGTGTTTAAGCTCGCGCCGAACACCGGCGTATTGACCACTATCTACAGGTTCTGTGCCACCAGCGGCTGTCCTGACGGCAACGTGGTCACCGGCGGAGTGGTGGAAGGCGCGGACGCCAATTATTATGGGACCACCGCGTTCGGTGGCACTGTCGAGCCCAGTTGTACCTCGGGCTGCGGTACGGTCTATCAGATCACTTCTTCGGGTACCCTTGCCACGCTGCACCAGTTCACTTACAGCGATGGCTTGAGCCCCATAGCCTTGACCCGCGGAAGCGATAACAATTTTTATGGTGTGTGCGAAAACGGCGGTCTCTACGGGAACGGAACCATCTTCGAGATTACCCCAACCGGCACCTTCACCTTGCTGCACAGCTTCTCCGCCGCCGACGGTTACCGTCCGTTTGCCGGGCTCATGCAGCACACCAACGGCAAATTTTACGGGACAACACCGTTTGCCGGATCCGAGAATAACGTGGGCACCGTGTACAGCCTGGATACCGGCCTCGGACCATTTCTGAAAACCGTCCCGGCCAATGGCCGAGTCGGCAACGCGGTCAGGATCCTGGGCACCGGCCTCACCGGCGCCACCAGCGTTACGTTCAACGGTACTGCGGCTACTTTTACAGTCGTCTCTGACACTCAAATCTCGACCACGGTGCCCTCCGGAGCTACCACAGGTAAAGTGCAGGTGATCGCGCCCAGCGGTACACTGAGCACCTTCGTGGCCTTCCCCGTCCTCTGACCCTGGCCGGTGAGGCAGACCCCTGGACTGCCGCGGCCTCTAACGCCGCCATCGCGGGGCTTTTCAGCCCCGCGTGACCTCTTCTCCTTTGGCCCGTCCAAAACATTCGCCAGCTTCTCGCCGAGAATCTGCTGCTGGCCTTAGCGGGTGGAGGGGCGGGCATCCTGTTGGCCGCTGCCCTGGGTGGGCCGGCTGCCGGTCTGCTGCTGCCGCCGGGTGCCAGCCGGCTCCTCGACCCCGCCCCCGGCTGGCGCGTGTTGCTCTTTGCCCTGGCGGCGATCGCACTGACCGCCCTGGTCTTCGCCACCCGCGCTGCACATGCACAAAACCGAACTGGCTGATGTGCTGAAAACCGAAAGCGGCGCTAGCTAGTTCCAGCCGCGCCCAGGTGCGGCTGCGTATAGCCATGGTGGTGGCACAACTGGGATTCTGCGTCTGGCCCATGATCGCGGCGGGACTGTTCGGCCGTTCGCTGGGCCAGTTGAAATCCGTGGACTGGGCTTTCGCCGGGACCACCTGGTCACGTTCGAGATCGACCCGATGCAAAGCGGCTATGCGGAAAAGGATGCTGACTCTCTCTGCCGCCGCCTCGTGGATCAACTAGCCGCCTTGCCTGGAGTCGCCGCCGTGGCGAACTCCGATTATGGCGTCTTAACGGGTGGAGTCAATGAAATGGGTCTGGAAATCGAAGGCTACCGGCCGCGCCCGCCCGAACACTACACCATGACCCGCGAATTAATGGTCTCGACCGGCTATTTCCGCGCGCATGGGTATGCCGCTGCTTTCCGGCCGCGACTTTACTCCTGCCGATTTCAATCCACCCATACACGCCGCGATCGTCAACCAGGAATTTGCCAGGCAGTATTTGGCCGGCCACAACCCGGTGGGCGGGCACTTCAATTGGCCGGGTCAGCGGCAATTCGTCATCGTCGGCGTAGTCCCCGACCAGCTATATCATGGGCCCGCCGAACCAGCGCGCCCCTTCTACTACATGCCGCGCGATTGGATGGGCCGCCTCTCGTTCTACGTCCGTACCTCGCAGCCGGCTGAAGCTCTTTCCGCCACCATTCAGCGCGTAGCCGCGAAAGCAGATGCCCGGCGTGCCCATCGACCATCTGCGCACCATGGACGAGTTTTTCAGCTCGACCATCGGCGGGCGGAGCCGCGTGGCGGTTCTGGCAAGCTTCTTCGGCATGCTGGCCACCGTGCTCGCCGCAATCGGGTTGTATGGCGTGATGGCCTATACGGTGACGCGGCGAACGAAAGAGATCGGGATCCGTATGGCGCTCGGCGCCGCCGGCGGCGATGTGATGCGCATGGTGGGTCGGGAGGTTGGCCTCGTCATCGCGGTGGGTTTGGCCATTGGACTCCCGACCGGGCTGCTTGCGCGCGCCTGATCCGGTCGCAGTTGTTTAACGTTTCGCCACTGGATGCGTCCGCCATTCTGATCGCCGGGGGCACCGTCGCCGCGGTGGCCCTGCTGGCAGGCTTTTGGCGGCAGGCAAAGCTACCCGTATCGACCCAACGCGTGCGCTGCGCTGGCAGTGAGAAATTGCGGCGGCACGCCGCACTCTCCCATTGTGGCGCCTCAGCCCGCAGTACAAACACCTTACGGCCAATACATTCTCACTACCGGCGAGGGCATCACCGGCCAGATCGAGATGCTGTGGGGCCGGTTCTTCTACGAATCACGATTTGCCGGCAAACAGCCTATCGCCGATGTGGGGCCGGGCCGCTGCTGGTTCACCCGCCAGAATCCCACGGATATCGTCGCTATCGACAATGCGCCGGACCTGGTGGAGCACTACTCCCGCGAGCTTCGCATCACCCTAGGCACTGCCCAGGCGATCCCGTTTCCGGATGCCTCATTCGAAGGAATCTTCTGCTGTTGGCTGTTCGAACACCTTCCCGATCCGGAGTCCGCCATCCTGGAGTTCCATCGCGTGCTGAAGCCGGGCGGCCTTTGTTCGATCGTGGTGCCCACGCCGGTGGATATGGTGGCTTTCTATGCCGATTACACGCACATCCGGCCCTTTACGGTGGCTTCGCTCGGCCAGTTGGCGGCCGTGGCGCCCTTCGCGCGGGTGCGAACGCAAAACCTTCCATGGGCGCGCGGGCTGCGCCACCTTTATCGGGCCCTCGGCGAGCGCGCCGGCTACCGCTACCTCCGGTTCGCGGATCGCTATCTGCGGCTGGCCGGAATGTCGAATCGGGCCCACCTCGTTATGGACGCATGGAAGTGATGCGCCAAAGCGCCGTCCACCGCGCAACTGGACGTTTATTTCTTACAGGGACGTTACCCGATGTGAATTGGTTTGCGCTCTGCCGCCACGGTCTGATACTATCTAGATGGCAGCGCGGAATCCTTCCCTTGAAGTACCATCAATCCAACCTGAGGAGAGAGCAAATCACTGAATGAATTTCACCGTTTTTCTCGGCAACTTGCCCACGTGGGTCACTGCCGATGATATTAAAGCTTGGCTAACCGCCGAAAATCTCGTAGCGGATTCGGTTAAAGTGATCCGCAATCACGAAACACAAGAATCGAAGGGCTTCGCATTCGTCGAAGCGCCTACCGCCGACGAAATGCAGGCCATCATCCGGCGTTTCGATCGCGCACCACTGGAAGACCGGTTGTTGCGGGCTAATCCGGCGCAGCCGTCCAAAGGCAAAGACAGCAAGCCCATGGAGCGCCCCCAGCCGCAACAGATGCAGCGCAATGGCCGCAAGCCAAGGCGCGGCAAAGATGCGGCACCCAAGACGGCGTTCGGCGCCGAATTGGCCAAAGCGTTATAAGCCCGGCTTCGTCGCCCAAAATCCGTTCGTCCTGCGCCTGTGTCTCACAGACACAGCCCGTCCTTATTATTTAAAAACCAGCATCGAATTTCCCGCACAAATTACCTGCTCAAATACCGTGTCCGACCGCGCTGGTCACTGAATGTAAGCTATTTACTTACAATAGCTTACATGCCGACGTGGGTTCGGTCGGGAAGCTGGCCGTTCTGCCTGTTCCGGTACCCTGCACACCTGTGAACGACAGTCACAGCCAGCCGCGATCTAAGTCGTTCCCCTTTCACGCTTTACATTTGGTGCCGAACCTGCAATGCTGGCGGCCATGAGATTCGTCTGGCTCGCCGCGATTTTGTCGAGCAGCCTGCTATGGGCCGGTTCACCGGATCAGGACATGAACGTCAACACGCGTTACACCGTCGAAAGCGTGGAACTGTCCGGCGATAACCACACCGGCATCAGTGCGGGGCTCCGCGGCGAGTTGACCCGCCTGGTCGGCGAGAGGCTGAATCCCGCGGCGCTGGACGATCTGGCCGGGCGCATCCGCCGTGAACTGCACGTGCGCGCCGTTACCCACCGGCTGCTGCGCGGCGAGAAGCCCGAACACGTGCGGGTGGTTTTCGATGTGCGCGGCACACCCGCCAGATTCGACGCCTCCGTCCCCCGGCTGGTGTATCTCTCCGACGCCGGTTTGAACGGAACAGTGGAGGGCACGGCCACGGTGGGCACCCACGCGTTCACGATCGGTGTGGTCAGCGACGGAGACGAACTGGCGGAGCGCTATGCAGGCATCATCGCCCGCTATGAAGACAAGCGCCTGGCTACCGACCGCGTCCGCTTCCGGCTGGATTTTGAAAGTTATCACGAGCAATGGAATCCGGCCACATCGAATGCCCTGGATACGGTGGGCGCCGCCACGGACACCTCCGGCATCTACCGGACGCGCCAGAACATTGAGCCGTTGGTGACCTTCGTCCTCTCACGCGGCTCACCCGGTACCCTGAACCTTACCCTTGGTACCAGCTTTGAACGGTTCGAAACACAGTTTCCGGCCGCGCGGACCGAATCCGCCAATGCGATGGTGACTACTCTGCGCTATCATCGTCGTCTGGAGAGTTCGAACGCCAACCAGCAGGAATGGGACGCAGGTTACAGCCTGCGGGCGGCCACCAGTTCGCTAGGGAGCGATTATTCATACACCCGTCACCAGGGAGACGTGCAGTACGCCTATCTTTGGGGTCGCAGCCAGATCATGGATCAGTTCACGACGGGTGAGATCACCGGGCGTGCGCCGCTTTACGAGCGCTTTATGCTGGGCAACAGCACCATGCTCCGCGGTTGGAACAGGTTCGAGTTGGACCCTTTGGGTGGCAGCCGCGTGATGCACAACTCGCTGGAGTACCGGTACCGGATTCTCGACGTTTTCTACGATAGTGGGGCAATATGGGATCAGGGCGAAACGGCGGTGTTGCGCCACTCGGTTGGTGTGGGTGTCAGACAGAACGGCTTGTATGCGGCGCTGGCATTCCCGATCAGGGAAGGCCACATCGAACCGGTTTTCATGGTGGGCATGAACTATTGAAGTTACTGAATGGCGCTAGCCAATCCGAGCCGCGACCGTAAGGAAGCGGATACCAGCCGCACCTCGGAGGGTGCGGTTCCGATCAGCCGTAGGCGCTGGCTGCTGGCCGGTGTGGCTATAGGTCTGTCCAGGCTCCGGCTTGAGGCCTTCGAGCGTCTGAACGTGTTGTGGGATGGCGACGACCTGCACGTGGCCGCGCCCGAACTGCATTTCCTGGCCGGCAAACCGTTGGATCGTTTGCGGGATGGCGGCGCGGTGGTGTTCCTCACCCAGTTGACGCTCACCACCGACAACTTTACAACCATACTGCGGCGGCAGCCGGAGCGCTTCGTTTTCAGCTACGACCTGTGGGAAGAGAAATTCTCAGTCACCAAGCTCGGCGAAGGGCAGCGGACGGTGGCGCACCTGTCGGCTCTGGCGGCGGAAGCGTGGTGTCTGGACAATATCGCGATCAGCGCCACGGGCTTGCCCCAGGATCGTCCATTCTGGTTGCGGTTCGAGATGCGCGCGGCCGAACCGAGGGACGAAGCCGCGGTGATCGGCGATTCCGGCTTGAACCTGACGCGCCTGATCGAGATCTTCAGCCGCCGTCCGCGGGATCAGCAACCGCAGTGGACTGCGGAAGCCGGCCCGTTGCGCCTGGGCGAAATCAAGAGGCTGGTGGGCCGCGCCGCACGAGCGTTGTGAACCGGCTACGCAACAGGCTGATCGGCATTTTTCTCGCGGCTACCCTGGTCCCCTTGGCGGCCACCCTCTGGATCACCACTTCGCTGCTGGATCGCAGCCTGAGCTATGCCTCTACCGGCGAGTTGGACCGGCTCTCGCGCTCCCTACAAAAGACCGGTAAGGAGCTATACAACCGCACCTGCGACGCGCTAAAGAACGACGCGCTGGCGGGCCGCATGGAACCCCGGCGGTATACGGCGGACGCGGAGGCCCACTGGCCGGCGTCCATAAAGAGCTTTTTCGAGAGCGGCGATGCGGAGACTTTCCAGGTTTCCGGCCCGGACGGCAGCCGTATCGACTACCTGGCGCGGCGGGGCGGCGATGTCTGGGAGTGGTCCACGGGCTTGGGAGCGGTGGGGCTCGACGAACTGCGGCGCGAATATAGCAGCGCGCGCCAAGTGGTGGAGAAGCGCCAATCGCGTGACCTGCTGCGCGGCTTCACCTATACTTATGCGCTGTTGTCGGCCCTGGTCTGGATCGTTTCCCTGGTATTCCTGGTTTACCTGGCGCATCGCATCAGCCGGCCTATTCAGCAGCTCACCGCGGGGCTTTCGCATCTCGCGGCGGGCGACCTGACTACCCGCCTGGAACCGCGCGCGGACGACGAAACCGGCCGGGCCATGCGCGCGTTCAACGACATGGCGGAGCGCCTGCAGCGCAGTACTGAACGCCTGGTCTACCTGACACAACTGGCAAGCTGGCAGTCCCTGGCGCGCAAAATGGCTCACGAGTTGAAGAATTCCCTCACACCGATTCGGCTGACCGTCGAGGAGATGCTGGCGCGCTACGGCGACCGCGATCGGGCTTTCGTGGATCAGGCGGCACAGATCGTGGTGGAGGAAGTCGAGAGTCTGGAGCGCCGCGTGCGCGCCTTTTCTCAGTTCGCCGCAGAGCCTCCGGTGCTGCCCGAGCCGCTGGACCTGAACGCGCTGCTCGAAGAGCGCATCGCCTTCTTGAAGGCTGGCCATCCCGAGGTGACTTACGAGATGCGCCTGGATAGTGGCCATCCCACAGCGCTCGCCGACCAGGACCTGGTGAAAGGCATCCTGACCAACCTGCTGGAAAACGCCGCCGAAGCCGCCGGACAGGGTGGGCGCATTCTGGGAATCACCGCGGTGAGCAACGGGAACGCGCTGGTTGAGGTGCACGATTCCGGACCGGGCTTGAACGAGCAGATCCGGCAGTCGTTGTTTCAGCCGTCCATTTCGTTTAAGAAGGGCGGCATGGGACTGGGGCTTTCGATATCCCGTAAGGGCGCTCTGCTTACGGGCGGCGATATTGTGCTGGTGAAAGGAGAACTGGGCGGCGCCGCATTCCGCGTGCTGCTGCCCGTGGCGTCCAATGGCAACCAAGCGCATCCTGATCGTGGATGATGAAGAGAATATCGGCCGCTCGCTGCGTCTGATCCTGGAGCGCGAGGGCTACGGCATCGCCGTCTGCCGGTCGGTGAAAGAATTTCGCGCGCATCCGGATGCGGAGCGCGCCGATGCTTTCCTGTTCGACGTGCGGCTGCCGGATGGCAACGGAATCGATCTGCTGCGCTCGGTGCGGCAGAACGGCAACCCGGCCCCGGCCGTGATGATCTCCGGTCACGGCACCATCGCCGACGCCGTAGAGGCCACCCGCGCCGGAGCCTTTGATTTCCTGGAGAAGCCGCTCAGCCGCGACAAAGTGCTGCTGGCGGTGAAGAACGCGCTAGATCATTCCAACCTGCGCGCGGAGAACGAACGCCTGCGTGAGCTGGTGGGCGGCGGGCCGAAGATGATCGGCGGGAGCCCCGCGTTCCAGCGCGCCGTGGAACAGGCCAGCCTGGCGGCCAGATCGGATGCGCGCGTGCTGCTGATCGGCGAATCGGGTACGGGTAAGGAATTACTCGCGGCCCACATCCATCAGAACAGCCCGTTCGCCGCAGGACCGTTCGTGAAGGTGAATTGCGCGGCCATTCCCACGGAATTGCTCGAAAGCGAGCTGTTCGGGCATGAGAAGGGCGCGTTTACGGGTGCGACCGGCGTCCGCCGCGGTAAGTTCGAGCTGGCCGACAGCGGCTCGATTTTCCTGGACGAGGTGGGCGACCTGCACGGCGCGTCGCAAGCCAAGCTGCTGCGCGTGCTGCAGGAAGGTGAGTTCCACCGGGTGGGTGGCGAGCAGACTATTCGGGTGGCCGTGCGTGTGATCTCGGCTACCAACCGCGATCTGGGCGCGCTGGTGGCGCAGGCGAAGTTCCGCGAGGATTTGTATTACCGGCTCAGCGTGGTGCCGATCCGGGTACCCGCACTCCGCGAGCGTCCGCAGGATATTAAGCTCCTGGCGCAGTATTTTCTGGATGATTTCTGCGCGCGCAACAACTTCAAGCCCAAAACCCTGGATGACTCGGTTTATCCACTACTCGAAAGCTATCCATGGCCCGGCAATGCGCGCGAGCTGCGCAACGCCATCGAGCGTATGGCGATCCTGACGGCGGGCGACCGCCTGACGCGCGACGCCGTGCCGGTGGAGATCCGGGTGCAGCGTGACGCGGGACCGCGATCGAGCGTGCAGGAGGCCCGGGAATCCGCTGAGCGGGACCATATTCTGCGGGCGCTGGAGGAGACCAACTGGAACGTGTCCGGTGCGGCGCGGGCGCTGGGCATGGAGCGGACTAACCTGCATAAGCGGATCCGCGCGCTGGGATTGAGCCGGACGAAGTAAGTTCAAGCCGGAACTCTGATTCGGCTACACGCGCGATACCATCGTGTCATGCCCATGAAGGTTCGCGAAGTCATCCGCATGCTTGAGGAGCAGCTGGATAGAAATTCGCACGAAGGGCAGCCACCGGCACTTCAAACATCGAGAACGGCCCAATCTGATTACGGTGCCAGGCAACCAAGGCAAGGAACTGGCGCCAGGCACGATGCACAGTATACTGAAAAAGCCAGGTCTGAAATGACTCCGAAACGCTATCCGATAATTATTGAACCAACAAGCACGGGCTATTCGGCGTTCTCGCCCGACGTGCCCGGATGTGCGGCGGCCGGGGACACGGAGGAAGAGACGCGGCAGAATTTCCAGGACGCACTGGCCGCTCACTTCGAGGTCATGCGTGAAATCGGGGAGCCTATACCGGAACCTCGCGCGTTAGTTGACTACGTCGAAGTCGCAGCATGACCGGCACGGCTTCGTTGCCGGACGTGAGTTAGCGTTCGTCGATTGCAGTTGCAGCTACGGCGCGAGGTGCTCCGATCGACGGTCTCGACTAGTACGTCAGCCCATAGCCGTATTTGTACAACGGGTCATAGCCGGCATCGCCCTGATGAACGGTGACCTGGGCCATGGTGCGCGGCCATGAGAAGGTCAGTCTACCGGTAGGCTTGTAGTCGCCGAACAGGACATCGGCCACGCCGTCGCCCTCGGTGCCGGGGAGCCAGGCGGCAATGATGGCATCAGCCTTGCCCAGGATCGGATCGAGGATCAGGGGCCGGCCCGAGTAAATGACCACTACCACCGGGATGCCCGCGGCTTTCATATTGCCGACCGTGGCTATGTCCTCAGGGGCGAGAGACAGGTCGCGACGGTCGCCGGCTGTCTCGGCGTAGGGTTTCTCGCCGATCACCACTACGCCGACGTCCGCGCCTTGGGCGCCTTTACCGTCAGCGGCGAAGGTGACATTCGATTGCGGCGCGGCTTTCTTGATGGCTTGCAGGAGAGTGGTGCCGCCGGGGGTGACATTGCCGCTCTGGCCCTGCCAGAAGATGGTCCAGCCGCCGCACTGGTTGCCGATATCGTCGGCGCTCCTGCCGGCCACGTGGATACGCTTCGCGGACCGGCCTAGCGGCAAGGCGTTGCCACCGTTCTTCAGAAGCACCAGCGATTCACGCACCGCCTGCCGGGCGACCGCGCGATGCTCGGGTGAGCCGAAGTGTTTCCAGAGCGAGCGATCGGCAAGCCGCGAATGATTTTTGTCCATCAGGCCCATGGCAAACTTCACGCGCAGGATGCGGCGCACGGCGTCGTCGATACGCGCCATGGGGACGGTGCCATCCTGGGCGGACTCTTTCAGACGGGCGATGAACTCCTGATAGCGCTCGGGCACCATCACCATGTCCATGCCGGCATTGATCGACATTGCGATTTTGTGTTTGTAGTCGCCGGGCAGGGCGTCGATGGCGCTGTAATCCGAGATCAGGAAACCTTCGAAGCCGAGTTCGTCTTTCAGGATTTCGGTGAGCAGGCGCTTGCTCGCCGAACACTTCAAACCGTTCCAACTGCTGTAGGAAGGCATTATGGAACCTACGCCGGCCTGGATAGTGGTAATGTAGCCCTGCAGGTGGATCTTGCGCAGGGTCTGTTCATCCATGCGCGTGTCGCCCTGATCGAGCAGGTGCGGGCCGATGGTGCTGCTGCCGTAGGTGGTGCCGCCGTCGCCGACATAATGCTTGGCGCAACCAAGTACGGAGAGCGGGTCGGTGAGGTCGCCCTGTAAGCCGTGAACCGCGGCGGGGCCCAGTTCTTTGACCAGGTCGGGCTCCTCGGCGAAACCTTCGTAGATGCGGCCCCAGCGGATATCGCGGGGCACAGTGACGCACGGAGCGAATGCCCAATTGATGCCGGTCGCGCGGACCTCTTCAGCGGTGATTCGGGATATTTTCTCGATGAGCGCGGGATTCCGGGCGCAGCCCAAACCGATGTTGTGGGGGAAGATCACGGCGCCGAGGACGTTATTGTGGCCGTGAAGGGCATCCACACCGTACAACAGCGGGATCGACAGGCGGGTTTCGAAGGAACGCTTCTGGTAGCGGTCCACCAAGTTGGTCCAGGCTTCCAGACTGTTGCCTGCCTTGGGATCGGAATCGCCGCCGCTAAGGACCGATCCGAGGAAGTATTTGGCGATATCTTCGTCGGATTTGAGAAATAACTGGTCCGGCTGGGTCATCTGGCCGACCTTCTCGTCGAGGGTCATTTTGGCCAGCAGGGCATTGACCTGGGGATCGAACGATGAGAACTTGCGCGGTTCCGAGGCGGACGTGGAGAGCAGGCACGCCAGCGTAGTGCAGGAGAGCAGGGCGATCAGGCGAAACTTGGCCATAACAGCGGATGATAGCATCGCGCTGGGACGCGCAAACAGAGATAACGGAATTCGGGAGCTTATTCGCTGCGTAGCGCTCGGACCGGGGCAATGGCGCTTGCGTTCATGGCCGGGATCAGCGCGGCCGTGATTCCCGCGGCGGCCAGGGCCAGGACGGCGGCGGCGATGATCCGCGGATCGTATGGATTGATTCCGTAGAGCTGGCTTCCCAGGAACTTGCCGGCTCCCACGGATAGCGGCACTCCCAAGGCCAGGCCCAGCGCGATCAGTAGCAGCGCTCCCCGCAGGATCAGGGTGAGCACGTGTCTGCGGCCGGCGCCGAGGGCCATGCGCACGCCGATTTCATTGGTGCGGCTGCCGACGTTGTAGGCGGTGATCCCGTAGATGCCTATGGAAGCGAGTATCAGCGCCAGCACGCCGAATAGCGAGGTGAGCCGGGCGATCAGCCGCTGCTGGCTGAATGTTCCCAGCACCTGTTCGCTCAAGGTCCGGATGCGCATGAGCGGCAGGTTTGGATCTACCGAAGCCAGCGCGCGGCGTGCCACGGGCTCGGAAAGGGTGGTGCCCGGCCGCATACGCACGATAATGTCGCGGAGATAGTGGGAGCGCAGCTCGGTCGAGTCGTCCACCGATATGTTGTAGGTGCTGGATTGAAACGCGGGGAGGAAGAAAAATGCTCCCACCGGCTGATCCAGGTTGTAATTCAGGTACCGGGCGTTTTTCGCTACGCCAACGATCTCGTAATCACCCGCAAATTTTGCGGCGCCCTTGCCGAAGTGTTTGCCGATGGGGTCTTCTTTCTTGAAGAATTTGTGCGCGAAGGCTTGATTGATGACGGCCACGTGGCGCGAGCTGGCGGTATCTTGATCGCCGATGGGCCGCCCTTCGACGATGGGGTTATCGATGATGTTAAAGAATCCAGGCGAAACGCGGGCCCATGCCGCGCCGTTGTCGTCATGCTCCGGCGAGGGGCGGCCCTCAATATACATGCCTTCGGTCCAACTGTCGCCGCTGAGGGGTGTATACAGGGCGGAGGCAACCGACGCCACATCTGGAATCCCTCCGAATGTGTCGTGAATGCGTCGGTAGAGCAGATCGAGCTGTTCCGGCTTGTAACCCGCCAGCACGGGATCGATAGAGATCAACACCCGCCCATCCTGCTGGAAGCCGAGGTCCTGGTGTTGCTGTTTCAACAGAGCCTCGGTGAGCAGGCCGGAAGCCGAGAGCAACGCCAGCGATAGCGCGGCCTGGACCACCACCAGCGCCCGGCGCGAGCGCGATCCCACGTGGCGGGTGGCGCGATGCGCGCCGCGGAGCGCTTCGATGGGGTCCACGCGCATCGCCATCCAGGCCGGCGCGATGCCGAAGATAATCCCGGTGAGCAGGGAGATGCCCAGGGCGAACAGGAGGATCGGGAGGGAGGGTGCGGCGCTGATGGGCACCAGGCCACTATCCCGAAACGTGAAATAGAGAATCAGACGGGTGGCGGCGAAAGCCACGGCCAGACCTGCCGCGCCGCCCAACAGGGACAGCAGAACGCTCTCGCTCAGCGCCTGGCGGACGATGCGCGAAGGGCGCGCACCCAAAGCCATGCTGAGCGAAACCTGCGAGCGCTGCTCGATGCCGCGGACCAGCATCAGGTTGGCGACATTCGCGCAGACGATCAGGAGCACGAAGCCCGAAACCATCATCAGGATCTGCAGCCAGTCGGCGTACTGCTGCCGCATGAGGGTGATGCCCGCGCCGCCTGGGGCGAGAAAGAGGGTCTGCCGGGGAAGGGCCTTGCGGTCGTAAGGTTCCATGTCTCCCCAATGAGATTTCAACCATTGCTGCAGTTCCACGCGCATCTGCGCTTCGATGGCTGCCGGGTGTACGCCCAGGCCCGCCCGGCCAATAATGCTCAGCCAGTTGATGTCGGATGCCTCAAGCAGCGAACTGCCGCCTTTCATCTGCGGTTCGGATGCCAGCGGAAGGTAGAAATCAGGCGGCGAATTGCTCAGGCGGTCGCCATAGAAACCTGGCGGCGTGACTCCCACCACCGTGAACGGCTGATGGTTGATGGAGAACGCGCCCCCGATTACGGAGGGGTCCGATCCATATTTCTGCTGCCACACCCGGTAGCTCATGACAGCGGCGGGCGGCGCTGCGGGACGATCGTCGGCGGCGGTAAGGGCACGGCCGGCGTAGGCGCTCACCCCGAACATCTGAAAGTAATTGCCGGATACGAATCGGCCGTAAAAGCTGTCTGCTTCGTGGGAGTCGCCCGCCCGCCGCACGCCCAGAAATGTGCCGTCGGTCTGAAAGGCTGCCATCTCGTCGAAGCCGCTGGTATGATCGCGGAAATACTTGTAGAGCGGATAGGAAACCAGGGAGAACTCATCGTTTTGGCTGTAGCCGCCGTACACGCAGCACTTGGCAGTTTTACCAACACGGAAAAGCTGGTCGGGATTCGAGACCGGCAGGGACTTGAGCATCACCGCGTGGACCAGCGTGAAGATGGCGGTGGTGGCGCCGATTCCCAGCGCCAGCGTGAGGGTCGCGGCCAGGGTAAAGACAGGGCTCTTGCGCAGGCGGCGGAAGGAATGACGTGTATCGTGGAGCAGAGTTTCGAAAAACGGTAACCCGCGCTGTTCCCGGTATTCTTCTTTGATGGCTTCCACCGCGCCGAACTTCAGCACGGCCTGGCGGCGGGCTTCCTGGTGCGACAATCCCGCCCGCTGGTTCTCGGCTGTCTGGAGGGCGATATACTGTTCCACTTCACCCTGCAGGCGCTCCTCATCGCGCCGGCGGGTGGCTGGGGCAGCTAAGCGTTTGAAGAACCGGCGGAGAGCTTTCATTGCAGATCCTCCGCCTTGGCGCTGAAGAAACGGGCGATGATGGCGGCGGTCTGTTCCCAATCCTGCGCTTCGGCCTGGAGCTGTTTGCGGCCCTGGCGGGTCAGGCGGTAGAAGCGGGCCTTGCGGTTATTCTCGGAGGCTCCCCATTCGGACGCGATGGCGCCTTCCTGCCTCGAGGCGCAGGAGCACGGGGTATAACGTTCCCTGATTCACGGCCAGCAGGTCGCCGCTAATCTGCTCGATGCGGCGGGCGATGCCGTAGCCGTGCAGGGGTCCGAGCACATCCAGAGTTTTGAGCACCATCAAGGCGAGGGTGCCTTGCAAGACGTCCTTCTTTTCTTTCATGGTTAATCCGGGCTTTTATTAAATCTCGCAAAACGGGCCCACGGCCGCGCCGCCACTCTTCCGTGAGTTCCTGTCCTGCTTGGCGGCGCGGACACGCGGCCCTTTGCGCTGTGCGCTGCGCTTATTTGGGTTTCCAACACGTAGTGTGGCACACTCCCTTTGGGAAAGCAACAGGAGGCCGCGAGCGGCGCGGGTAGGGAAAGTACCGGGTTGTACAATAAGGGAACATGGACCAACGCCGTATGTGCCCGCATTGCCGGGCGTTTATCACGAGCCGCGACAAAGTGTGCCCTTACTGCAACGAGCGCGTGGGGCAGCGCGCGGTCGAGCGCCGGAATCCGGGAGAGATCCTAGGCGGCTTCATTCCCCACGCGCGCTTCGTGACCGTCATCATCCTCTTAATCAATTTCGGGTTGTACCTGGGGACGGTCTTGTACAGCCAGAGCTCGGGCCAGGGCGGGAGCTTTCTAAGCATCGACGGGCAAACGCTTTTCGCCTTTGGCGCCAAGTACCGGGCGGCCATCATGGGCTACGGCCAATGGTGGCGCCTGGTGACGGCCGGGTTTTTGCATGGCGGATTGCTCCATATCGGCATGAACTCCTGGGTGTTGTTCGATCTGGGGGCGCAGGCGGAGGAGATCTACGGCGCCAGCCGCATGATCGTGATTTATTTTCTGGCCACCGTTTTCGGATTTTTCCTGAGCACGTTTTGGACGTCGGCGCTTTCGGTGGGCGCCTCGGCTGGGATCATGGGGCTGATCGGCGCCATGATCGCGCTGGGTGTGCGCAGCCGGGGAACGGCACACCCCGCTCACGGAATGTATGTGCGGTGGGCGGTTTATATGTTGATCTTCGGTTTTCTGCCGGGGCTGCACATCGATAATGCGGCGCATATCGGAGGCTTGGCTGCCGGATTCGGGACGGCTTACCTGGCCGGCACGCCCCTGGTGGAGACCGCATGGACGGAGCGGCTGTGGCGGGGGGCGGCGGCCGCCTGCGTCGTCATGACGGCCGCCAGTTTCCTAATGATGTACTTGTGGTTTTCACGGAACGCACAATAGAATATAGTTAATGCGACTCCGATTCGTGCTACCGGCCTTGATGATCGGCGCGGGGTTGTTACTACCCCTGCAGACACCGGCCCAGGCGAAAACCAGCTATAAGCAACCGAAATTCAAGAAATATAAGGCTTCCAAGAAGTTTAAGAATAAGAAGTTTAAGGCCAATAAGAAGTTCAAGATGCCCAAAACGGGCAAGCACTCCAAAGTCAGGCACGCCTGACGGGGCGGCCTTTAGCCGCCGGAGCTAGGGACTGGGGGCTGGGGATTAGAACGCCACCACGGCCCGGCCTAGAATTTCTCCTCGGCGCATCCTTTCCAGGAGGGCTGGGGCTTCCGCCAGTTCGTGGGTCTCGATGTGCGGCTTTCCAACTCCGGACTGTGCCAGCCGGAAGACCTCTTCCAAGTCGGCGCGCGTGCCCAGGAAACTGCCCCGAATAGTGACGCCCTTCAGCACCGTATCTACGATCGGCAATTCGTATTGATTGGTCGAGAGGCCGGACGTGATCAGCGTGCCGGTGCGCTTGAGCGACCGGAAAGCCTGCTGCATGGCGGCGGGAGAACCGGTCAGGACAATAGCCGCGTCGGCGCCGCCCCATTGCTTCTGCAAAGTGCGTCCGGCATCCGGGGCTTCTATCGCCAAGTCGGCGCCCAGTGCGCGGGCCATCTCCAGCTTTTCTCCAGCCAGGTCGACGGCGGCCACGCGCAGCCCGAGGTGCCGCGCGTATTGGATCGCCAGATGGCCGAGGCCGCCCATGCCGAATAGCGCGACCGATTCACCGGCATGCAAGCCTGCCTCGCGCAGTGCACCGTAGGCGGTCCAGCCGGCACAACACAGGGGCGCTGCTTCCGCCGCGGGGAGGGAATCGGGCACATGGAACAGGCGCGGCGCGGATGCGATGGTGTAGCCCGCCAGCGCACCGTGGACCGTGTATCCGAAATTCAACTGGCGCGAGCAAAAACGCTCGCGGCCGCTGGTGCACAGCGAGCATGTACCGCAAGTGGAAGCCAGAAAAGTGATGCCGGCGCGGTCGCCAGGGGACCAACCGGTCACGCCTGCTCCCACAGCTTCCACACGGCCGATGCCCTCGTGGCCCAGGGTCAAGGGCACCAGCGGCAACTTCTCGAGCGAAGCCACGAACAGGTCGGAATGGCAGAGCCCGCAGGCTTCCATGCGGACCAGCACTTCGCCCGTGCCCGGCTCGGGAACAGGGATGGTAGTGACTCTGATCTCACCGCGGGGAGCGCAGAGCCGCACTGCCGGAATAGGTGATGGAGAGCTCACGCCATTACTGCCTGCGAGACCGGCAGCCCGGAAACTTTCCAGGCATCGAAGCCTCCGGTCACGTTCATGACCTGGTGGAATCCGGCACGCAGCAGTAGGCTGGCAGCGATGGCGCTCCGGTAGCCGCTCTTGCAATGGACGGCCACGGGACGGCTGGGATCGAGCGCTCGGATCATTTGCGCCGCCTGGTTCAACGGCACGAGAGTTGCACCCTCGACATGCCCTTCTTCGTACTCTCCGGAGCGTCGCACATCGGCCACCTGCAACTGGAGGTTGTCGGCCAACAAACGGTTGAGGTCCTGGACCGTAATATGCTGTAACTGCTCCAGATCATCGCTTGGCCAAGTGGCAATCCCACCCTCCAACTGGCCGGCAATTCGCTCTATGCCCACGCGCGCCAAACGCATGCGGGATTCGGCGGCGCGTTCAGGGCTCTCGGCCACCAGCACCAACTCGGATTCAAGCCCCAGCAGGGCTCCCGCCCAGGATGCGAACTGGCCGGAAAGCGGGATATTGACCGAACCGGGGATATGTCCCGCGCCGAATTGGGCATCGGGCCGGGTGTCCAGTATGATGGCGCCGGAAGCCTGCAGGCTCCGAACGGCGGATGCATCGAGCGAAGCCAAGGGCGGCATCTCGGCCAGGGAACTCGCGCCGGTGCGGTTGATCTCGGCGTCGCGTGCGAAATAGGCCGGGCGATCGGGCAGGGCATCGGTAATCAGGTGGATGAACTCGTCGCGGCTATGTGCCTGCAGCGCATAGTTGCGGATCCGCTGCTCGCCGATAGTGGAAGACCGTTCGGAGCTGATTTGGCGACCGCAGAGCGAGCCGGCACCGTGCGCCGGAAAGACGCGCAGGCTGTCATCCAGGGTCAGCAGCTTTTGATGCAGGCTATCGTACATCAACCCGGCAAGCTGCTGGGGAGTATAGCCCGGCGACAGGTCGGGGCGCCCGACATCGCCGATAAATAATGTATCGCCCGTGAGCACCGCAAAGGGATCCGCCGAGCGTTCCAAATCAGACACTAAAATACATATGCTTTCAATGGTATGGCCTGGAGTTTCTAGAAACTGCATGAGGCACTTGCCGAAGCGGAGTTGGTCGCCCTGGCGCACCGCGACATGCGGAAAGGTGGCGCCGGCGCTCGCCCCCAGGTAGATCTGGGCGCCGGTGCGGGCAGCCAGTTCCTGATGCCCCGAAACGAAATCGGCGTGCAGGTGCGTTTCAATCACGTACGCGATGCGCAGACCGTTCTTGCGGGCCTCCTCCAGGTAGATTTCGACATCGCGCTGAGGATCGACGACGGCGGCAAGGCCTTCGGATCCGGCCATATAGGATGCGTGTGCCAGGCATCCCAGATAGAACTGTTCGAAGTACAAAAGGAGGGCCGCTCCCGGGCCGTGGAAACGATTATAAACCGTCCATAAAAAAATCCGGCGAAACCGCAATAAAATTCGGCGTCGTCCGTCTACATTGTTGGGTCCCATATAAGGGACTGAACAATATGCCATCGAATCCGCCGGATCAGGAATGGAAGAAGGGCAGCGCCGAGCTGCTGGTGTTGTCCCTGCTCGAGGGTCAGCCCCGCCATGGCTACGAGATCTCGAAGCTGATACAGCTTCGCTCGGGCGGGGCTTTGAGCTTTCACGTCACTTCGCTCTACCCGCTGCTTCACCGACTGGAGAAGCAGGAGTGGATCGAGGGACTGTGGGTGGAGAAGGCGGAACAACGCCGCCGGCGGTATTACAAGCTGACACCGAAAGGGGCCGCGGAACTCCGCTCGAAGCAGCAGAGCTGGAAGGATTTTGTGGCCGTGATCGGCCGGGTCACAGGGATAGAACATGCATGACTGGAAGACTGTAGTCAGGGAACGGATCGCGCCGTTGCACTTTGAGCCTGCGGGAGAGGCGCACCTGGCGGAAGAAATCGCCCAGCACCTGGAAGATTTCTATCGCGAATTGCAGAGCGGAGGCGCCGGCGACCCGGAGGCCTATCAGAAGACGCTGGCGGAACTGGACGACATGTATCCGATGAAAGAGGGATTCAAAGGGAGCGAGCGCATGCCGAAACACGACGCCGTACCGGTGGGCGACAACCAATCCGGGAATTTCATGGAAGGGTTCTGGCGCGATCTGCGGTACACCCTGCGCACGCTGCGCAAGAGCCCGATCTTTACGCTGTTCGTGGTGCTGACGCTGGCGCTGGGGATCGGCGCGAATACGACCGTCTTCACCTTAATTAATTCGCTGATCCTGAACCCGCTGCAGGTGGCGGATCCCGCGAGGCTGGCCGCCGTCCTGACGGCCGAAAGGCAGAGTACCTCAAAGGCCAGCGCACCCCTGCCGATTTCGTACGCGAACTTGAAAGATTATCAGGCGCGCAACCAGGTCTTCGTTTCGCTGGCAGGATATTCGTCGCCGCGCGTGATCACCTGGCAGCCGTCAGGACCGGCCGAGCGGCTGTTCGCCGAACTGGTTACCGGCAACTACTTCCCGACCTTGGGGCTCGCGCCCGCCAAGGGAAGGTTCTTCCTGCCGGAGGAGGACAGCACGCCGGGCGGCCACCCGGTCGCGGTCATGAACTACGGAACGTGGCAGACGGTGTTCGGCGGCGCGGCGGACATTGTCGGAAAAACGCTGCGGATCAACAATGTGGTGTTCACGGTGATCGGAGTGGCGCCACCCAGGTTTATCGGCGTGAATGCGGTCTTTGGTCCGGACCTTTGGATTCCGGCCACCATGGCGGAGCGGCTGCTTCCCACCGAAATGCAGGCGGCGCTGAGTGATCGCGGCAAAATTGTTTTCGGCGGCGTAGGGCGGCTGAAGCCGGGTGTGTCGCTAGCCCAGGCGCAGGCGAATATGGCGACCATCGCGGCGGGCCTGGCGCGTGAGAACCCGGCGATGGACCAGGGTCACACGGCGCTGGTGAGCCCCATCCGGGATGTGATCTTCGGGGGCAACGGCGGTTCGTTCGCGCCGATGATGTTCGCCAGCGTGGCGCTGCTGGTGGTGGTGGGAATCGTTCTGCTGATCGCCTGCTCGAACGTGGCTAATTTGCTGCTGGCGCGCGCGTCGGCCCGGCAGCAGGAGATGGCGGTGCGGCTGGCCATGGGAGCAAGCCGGTCGCGGCTGGTCCGGCAGTTGCTCACGGAAAGCGTCTTCCTGGGATTGCTAAGCGGCGTCGTGGGACTGCTCATCGGCTACGGCGGGTTGAAGCTGGTGATGGGGACGCTGCCCGGGTCGGCAAATTTCGTGACGCCGCACCTGGATGCGGCGGTGCTCGGGTTCGCGTTGTTGATCTCGCTCGCGACCGGGTTCATCTTTGGAATCATTCCGGCATTCAAGGCGTCGCGCGCCAGCGTGGCGGAGTCGTTGAAGGAGGAAGCGCGCATTACCGGAAGGAGCCGGACCAAGGTCACTCTGGCCAGCGCCCTGCTGGTGGGGCAGGTAGCGTTCTCGTTCCTGCTGCTGGTGACCGCCGCGCTGTTCTTGCGCAGCATCGGGCGCGCATACGATATGGACCCCGGATTTCAGGTCAAGCACCTGGCCGTCTTCATGACCAATCCCGGGCAGGCAGGTTACGGCACGGCGCAGACCAAGGCATTTTATAAGGAGGCGCGCGAGCGTGTGGCGCAGATACCCGGCGTCGAGTCGGTATCGTGGTCGGCGAACCTGCCGTTGTGGAGCCGCCAGGTGAGCGGGCTCGAGGTGGAGGGACGGCAGCAGCGCTCGCAGGCGGACAAGATCACCACCATCGTCAACACGGTGGACCTGAACTATTTCGAGACGGCCGGCGTGCGGCTCGATAGTGGCCGGGACTTCGCCCATACCGACCAGGCGGATTCGCTGCCGGTGGCAATTGTCAACGAGAAGCTGGCGCACGATTATTTTCGCGGCGGCGACGTTTTGGGCAAACGCATCCAGTTGCCGGGCGAGAAGCAGATGCGGCAGATTGTGGGGATCGCCCGGACCGCCAATTATTCAAGCTGGGCGGAACCGCCGCAACCCTGCGTCTATGTGCCGATGGAACAGAATTACTCCGACGGCATGACCTTGTACGTGCGCAGCAAAGGAGATCCGGCGCAAATGATGACGCCGGTGCTGCGCGAGATCCACGCGGCCGGCCCGGAGATTCTGGTCAGCTCCCCGCGCACCGGACGGGAGATCGTAGACGGCGGATTGTTCCAGGCCAAGATGGGGGTGACGCTGCTGAGCGTATTCGGGATGCTGGCGTTGGGCCTGGCGAGCATCGGGCTGTACGGGATCCTGGCGTACGCGGTGAATCAGCGCAAGCGGGAGATCGGGCTGCGCATGGCGCTGGGGGCGACGCGCGCGAACGTGCTGGCGATGGTACTGAAGCAAGGCATGTCGCTGGTGCTGATCGGGGTGGCGCTAGGTTTTGTAGCGGCTCTGGGGACCGGGCACCTGCTCAGCACGCTACTGTTCGGCGTGAGCGCGAGCGATCCGCTGAGCGTGGCGGGTGCTGCGCTGGTGCTGGCACTGGTCGCGCTGCTGGCGTGTTATTTGCCCGCACGCTATGCCAGCCGTGTGGATCCGCTGGTGGCGCTGCGCGAGGGGTAAGCATATGAGCGCAACCAAGCAGCGGCGCCCCTGGATCACCATGGCGGTGCTGTGCGCCATCGGCGCGGCGGCGGTGATCCGGCGGCTTGTTGCGATGGGAAGCACGCCGGTCAAGCTGCCGCAAATGGCGGCTCTGGATGCGCATTTCGAGGCGAAAGCCGGATTGATCCTGTTCCATATCCTTCCCAGCCTGCTGTTCGTGCTGCTGGCGCCGCTGCAATTTATCACCACGCTGCGCGTGCGGTATCCGCGCTTCCACCGTTGGAACGGACGCGTGGCGATGGTGGGGGGCGTCCTCGCGGCTGGGTCGGCCCTGCGCTTGAGCATGCACCCGGTGGGCGGCCTTCTGGAAGGTTCGGCGACTACGCTGTTCGGCTGCTTCTTTCTGTTCTCGCTGGGCAAGGCCTGGTGGCATATACGCAGCGGCCGGATGGAGAAGCATCGCGAATGGGCTACCCGGATGACGGCGATCGCGTTGGGGGTCGCGACCACGCGGCCGGTGATGGGCGTGTTCTTCGCCACCAGCCGGTTGACGGGCCTGACGCCGCACGAATTCTTCGGCATGGCGATGTGGATCGGGTTCGTGTCTACCTGGCTGGCAGGCGAAGCCTGGATCCGCCAGGCGCGGAGGCTGGTGGCAGCCCGCCGGTTCGATGCGGTAGCTCTTAGTGCCTGAGCCCTTAGCAGAGTAGGTCCGAAATGAGACGCAAAGAACGAAATCCGCACCCGATCCTTGCGCACCGAACGTGGTTCCCAAAGCGACTGTTGGATATAGACTCACGTTTGTTACGGACCGTTCGTTTGTGGTTCCCGCGGCGCCTACACCTTCGCCGACGTCAGCCGAATTCATATCCACCTTGAAACCCTTTCCGATACCCCGTACTACGTACAGCGTGTAAAGCTCGCCCGCGACGCGCTAGAACAGGAGCGGCGTGATTTAACCAGACGTGTTGCCCGCTTGGGTGAAATCGAAAAGGTACTGAAATGCCACGGGGTGTGTTCGAGCGAGGAAGGATCCTCCCACATAGATGTGCACCTGGCCGGGACTGGTGTCCACCTGTGACCTGTGCGTTGGCGTGGAACCCTCGGTGGTGCTTGCTGGGGAGGTTCAGCGGGCGTTTTTGCGGTGGCCAGATTCGCCAGCACCATGCTCCCACCGAGGGCTATCAGGACCGAGTGGGACTGACGTCGCAAAGCCATCGTTTTCCTCCGGATGTGCAATTCCTGCGGTGTTGTACACCCACGTCGAGCCGCTCCTTGGTCGGGCGTGCTTCGTCAGCATGTATCATTGGTTGGGCTTCGCGGGATGAAGGGATCAGGACAAAACGAACATGACCAGAGCACAGGGTGATCCGCAATCAAGCGCCGGGTGGAAGTGGCCAGTCGCGGTCGTACTCTGTTTGTGCTTGCTTTTCGCGATGAGAACGGAGGCGCAACAGTCTGCCGTTTTTACAACTATCGACGTTCCGGGGGCCGGCACAAACTTCGGCGAGGGTACGATGGCCACAGCCATCAACGACGCCGGGACGTGGCTGGAGAATATGTGGGAGGGAACGATCAGCAGCATGGCTTCCTGCGCACTGCCGATGGGACGATTACGTCCTTCGACCCGCCGGGACGGGCGGAACCGTTGTTGTGGGCATCAACGCGGGGGGTGACATTGCCGGCTGGTACGGCAACGGCAGTGTGAGCCAGGGGTTTGTGCGGGCCGCCAACGGAACCATAACAACGTTCGCATTGACCGCTGCTAGCGCTGTTATCCCGGTGAGCATCAATGTGTCGGGAACCATTAGCGGATGGTACTTGGACGGGGGGAATGTATTTCACGGTTTCGTGCGAGCAGCCAACGGGACCATAACTACGTTCGATGTGCCGGGCGCCGGCACGGTCGCTTACTTGGGAACAAATGGCGAAGGTATCAACACGGATGGCGCGATCAGCGGGTATTATACTGACCCGGGGGGCGTCTATCACAGCTTCAAACGCGCGGCTGACGGCAATATCACGACGTTCGATGCGCCCGGCGCGGGAACCGGTGTGAACTCCGGCACTTTCGCCAACAGTATCGATAAAGGCGGCGCCATCACGGGGTGGTATTATGACCCAAACGCCATCATTCATGGCTTTGCGCGAGCGGCGGCGGGAACGATAATCTCTTTCGATCCGCCCAACTCGGTAGCAACCTGGCCTAAGAGCATCAGCACCACGGGGGATATCACAGGTTATTACGGTTACGGGAATGGTCTACGCGGTTTCTTCCGCCACCAGAGCGGCAGGCTTGCTACTTTCCAGGCCCCGGGCGCCAATCCAGGGTCTAACGGGGGAACAACGCCCATGAGCAACAACACTGCGGGGGATGTTACCGGATACTACCGTGACTCGAATGTCGTTTTGCACGGGTTTCTGCTGACCCATTAGGCGGCGGTCAGGACTGTGGACGACAACCGTCAGTCTGCTGGAGGCGCTCCCTGATGGCTTACTTCATGCCGCAGGACATCAACGCGCCGGCGTTCGATGCCGGCACTTGGGTGACGTCACTACTTGTTCCGCGACGGGCTCCTTTAGCGTGCGGGAAGTAGTGCGCGAAGCGGTGCAAAATTGCATCTGGGCATCCGCGGTTCTTGTCGAAATTCGTTAGAGATTTGCCGAGGGAGCCCGAAGGCTCCGGAAGAGCCAAGAGACCGCTCGCTCACGTGCGGCTTCGGAAAGGCACGTGATCGCAACAGCGCACGGCGCGTTCAGGCGGCTATGTCCGAAAATAGAAAGCCGCCTCTTCCGGACGGTGGACGCGCGGCAGCCATAAGGGGCGGCGCAGGTTGTCCGGACCGGGCGCCGGCCGCGCCAGGGCTTTCCATTTCAGATACACGGCGTGCGAGCGATTGGTATCCACAAAAATGTCGCCGTAGCGATCGGCCGCGGCGGCCCGTTCGACGCGCACCAGTTGATGCCAGCAATGCATGCCGCTGATGGGATCGGGATGGACCGGGAAGGTGATGTCCTGGTGCACGCCCGCATCGCTCCACCAGACGCGCTGGGTATCCGGATCGCGGCTCTGGTAAGGCTCGACGCTGGATAGCTGGCGCATCTTCCACCTGCCTTTGCCGGTTTCCTGCAGATCGACCCAGGCGCTCGACAGGCGCTCGACTTGATCCTCCTTATTGACGCGCCAGCGGCCCAGGTGGTGCGAGCAGGCGACGACCCCGGGCGTCAGCCCTTCGGTGACCCAGGCATGCAGAACCATATATCCGATCTCGGTGTGGACCTTCAGCAGGTCGCCGGTGCGAGTGCCGCCCAGCCGCGCGGCATCCACCGGGTTCACCCACAGCGGATTCTTGTGCGCGATTTCATAGAGCGCTTTGGAATTGCCGGAGCGGGTGTGAATCAACGTCGGCAGCCGGAAGATAGGGAGCAGCGTGTAGACATCGCCGCGCGCGTCGGGAGGCCACTCGACCGAAGGGGTATACGCCGGATCGAAATCGACGGGCGGCGTGCCCATGGATGCGCTCTGCGCCGCGCGGTGCACATGACTCCGGTAATACTCGGGCAGCGCGAACTCGGACCATTTCCAATCCGCCATGGTGCGCGAAAAAATCTCCAGGCGGCGCGATGGGGTGTTGTATCCCACCACCGGCCGGCCCTCGATCATCACGCCCACGGGCTTGCCGGCCTTGGCTACGACGCCGTTCGACTGCACTTCGGCGCCTTCCATATCGGCCGGCGGCACGGGCTTCTCGTTCAGCCCGTAAACGTCGGTGGTCACTTCAAACGCGCCGTACTTGCGCATGTAGCCGAGCGGCGTGAGGCCTTCGGCACGCGCGGCTTCCGGCAGGCCGGGTACGGAGTTCTCGAAGATCCAGGCATAGTATTCGTCGACCGTGATCTTCTGGCCGGGCCGGTATGGCGATTCGAACCACTGGCGAATGCCCAGCGAGCCATCCGGGTCGATGGCCCACGAGAGGCTGATCCAGAATTCGTCTTCCTCCCACACTTCGCCGGGATTGGTCTCAAAGGTGAAGTCCGTCTTTGCGCCGTGTTTCTCCTGGTAGACGCGCAGCACCGGCTGGCGGAAGCCGATCCACTTTCCGGCGTAGGATTCCTGGCTCATCAGGTCGTGCCGCTCGGAGCTTTGGCCCATGGGCAGCACGTAATCGGCATACCAGGCGGTCTCGTTCCAGGTGGGGGTGAGGGCGGCGTGCAGGCCGATCATCTTTTCGTCGCGCAGCACTTCGATCCAGGAGAAGCCGTCGGGATTGGTCCACACGGGATTGTAGACGCGCGTGAAATAAGCTGCCAGGCGGCCGCGGCCTTCCTTCAGGAAGTGCGGCAGCAGAAACGACATTTCGTGCTGGCAGAGCGGCCACTCGGGTGGATACAGCAGCTCGTTCCAGGTCTTCTGCGGCGGCGGCGTGCTGAACGGCCGCGGGACGAATTTGTTCCAGGCGTTCAGGCCGTGGCCGCCTTTCGTCCCGACGGAGGCGGTAAGAACGTGGAGCAGCATCAGGGTGCGGGCGCATTGCCAGCCTCCTAAATTGCCGGACGCTGCGCCGCGCCAGAGATGCGAAGCGAAGCGGCTGCCGGCGGCGGCGATCTCGCGCGCGGTCGTGACGATCATCTCCGCTTTGACGCCGCTTTCCTTCTCTGCGAATTCCGGCGTGTAGCGCGCGTAGTGGCGTTTCAGGGCTTCGATGAAGGCCTCGAAAGTCTGGCCGCGCGCGGTGAAATCGCCGGCTTCGTACTCTTCCCAATTGGTCCAGTTGCGGACGAAGGCCGCGTCGAAGCGGTTCTCATCCAGGATCACTTTGGCCATGGCCAGCAGCACGGCCGATTCGGTGCCGGGATAAGTGGGCATCCAGTAGTCGGCCATGCTGGCGGTGTTGGAAAGGCGCGGATCCATGACCGCGATTTTCGCGCCGGCCATTTTGCCGTCGATGATGCGCTGCGCGTGCGGATTGAAATAGTGGCCGGATTCCAGATGCGCGGAGAGCAGCAGGATGAAGCGTGCGTTGGCGTGATCGGGCGACGGGCGGTCCGCGTAATGCCATAGCGTGTAGCCCACGCGCGCGGCGCTGGAGCAGACGTTGGTATGGGAATTGTGGCCGTCGATGCCCCAAGCCTGGAGGGTGCGCTCCATGATGAAATCGTGGCCGGGACGGCCCACGTGATACATGATTTCATCGCCGCGTCCTTCCTGAATGGCCTGGCGCATCTGCGCGGCGAAGGTGGCGATGACTTCATCCCAGGTGGTCCGCTGCCACTGGCCGCTGCCGCGCGGGCCGGACCGCTTCATGGGATAGAGGATGCGGTCGGGATCGTTGATCTGGTTGATGACCGCGGGTCCTTTGGCGCACAGCCGGCCGCGGCTCGAAGGGTGCCGCGGATTGCCTTCGAACTTGGCCACCTGGCCGGTCTCCCGGTCGATGTAGGCCAGCAGTCCACAGGCGGACTCGCAGTTGAAGCAGATGGTGGGGATCAGCTCGAAGTGGCGGGCCACTTTGCGCGGCCAGGCGGCGGGGTCGAACTCCACCCAATCGTCCCACTTGGAGACGGGCGCGCACGAGACCAGGTGGCTGCCGTCGCGCGGAAAATCGCTTCTATCGTTAGGTCCCATGGGATTAACTGTTGGGCACGTTTTGGCCGGCCATGACGAAACACCATTCGAAAATCAGCAGCCCGGCGAGGGCCGGCGCGGCGGCCAGCGCGGCCGATCCGGCGATCAGGAGCAGTGCGGGCAACACGCAGCCGGTCAGAATTGCTCCCACCCAGAAAAGGCGGCGGTAAGGGCCGTGAGTGATCAGGCGGGCGGCGTAGCGGGCGTTATCGGTCGCGTGCGGCATGGTGAATTCAGCGAGCAGCAGCAGCGCGTGCAAGCCCAGCGAGACGGAGAGCCCGGCGAACGCTACGGTGCGGGCCGCGGGCGAGCCGCCGAGCGAACGCGGCAGCCACGCCAGCACGGCAGCGCCCGCAACCAGCGCCTGCACCACCAGGTGCCACGACAGCAAAGGCGTCTGCCACAGGTCGCGGCCTTTGCACTGGCGGAAGAGGAAGGCGGTGTAAATGGCGGCGAAGAATCCGGCGGCGACTGTGGGCCAAGTCAGGGCTGCCGCCGCGGACGTCATGCCGGCCATGGCCGCCAGCAGCACCAGCCCGCAGAGCGCGCCGTACGCGGTGAGGATCAAGGCTCCGCGGGCCAGCCACGACCGCATTTGCGGGCGCAGCACTACGCGCAGGAACCGGTCTTTGCGATCCAGGTCCCCCACCAGCATCAGAAAGGTAGCGGCGGTGAAGAACAGCCCGACAATCGCCAGGGTAATGTTGCGCGCGCGGCTGGCGGGTAGCGCGCCGAACGCCGCGGCCAACGCGGGCAGAGCAAACGGCGCGGATCCGATGGACTTCAGCCAGAGATACGCGGGCACCTGCCAGGCCCACGGGCGCGCGTGCGAAACATCGTAAGCCGCCAGGGCATCCTTTTGCAGCAGCGGACTGTCAGGCGGATAGGACGCGCCTCCACCATGCACCTGGGTGTTCCGCTCGGACCACATGTAGAACGCCTCGTGGCGCGCGGCGGTGGGCACGATGGCGGATTCTTCCGCTTCAATGTAGTAGAGCTTGGGCTGGGTGCCTGCTTCCGGCCGGCGTACACGGACCGTGTTCCCCTGCAGCATGGCGGCGATGTTGCTGAGGGGCTCATCCAGGTCGCCGGCGACGATGGCCTGTTCCGGGCAAACGGTCACGCAGGCCGGTTCCAGCCCCACCTCCGTGCGATGCGCGCAGTAGTTGCACTTGGCCGCGGTATGGCGTTCCGGATCGATGTAGATGGCGTCGTAAGGGCAGGCCTGCATGCAGGCCTTACAGCCGATGCAGGCGTCGGAATCGAAATCCACGATGCCGTCGCGGCGCTGGAACATGGCGCTTACGGGGCAGATCTCGACGCACGGCGGGTTCTGGCAGTGATTACAGCGGGTGACCTGAAAATGACGACGGATGTCCGGGAATTGGCCTTTCTCCACGTACTTCACCCACGTGCGGTTGACTCCCAGGGGCACGTGATTTTCCGTCTTGCAGGCGACCGTACACGCATGGCAGCCGATACACTTGCGATTGTCGATGATGAAACCGTAGTTCATGGCGGGACCGGGCGGGTGCCATGTCAAGTTGTAACATGCAGCGGACCGCTTGCTCACGCGCGCGGCACGCAAGTGCAACAGCAGACCAAGCCGTGACCGTCAGTACCTACGTAGTTAAGCGCTTGCCAACGATCACGAGTTCCTTGATGTATCGCGGCGAAACGGCCACCATGTGGGCAGTCGCACGTAGCACAGCCCCAGGTCTTCATCCATGAAGGAGAAATAGTAATGCAGGCATTTGCCGTCGCAGTATCGCAAGTATGTCCGCCCGCGGCTACGCCGGGTTAAGGAGTGCCCGAACATATTGGTCTCAAAGTTCCGTCAGTGCGGAGATGCGCCGCTCGACCACGCTGGCGAATCCGTCGATTTCCGGCTGCGAGTATCCCGCCGCCCGAAAAGCATCGCGGATCTGCGCCGGTGACAGCCGGGCCAGCATATCGCCGATCCAGCGGGCATCGCGACGCGGAATATTCTTGCCGATCCACTCAATGCGTGCGCGCGTGACGTAATTACGCGGATGCACCAGGTACACGTACTTCGGCCGCCCGGCGACAGAGAAATCAACGGTGGTGGAAGTCTCGCGGCGGATGAACGGCGAACGCCGGTAGGAATCCAAATTGCCTTTCGCCTTTGACAGCGGCCAACTGGCGGCGGGCGTGCCGAAACTGGCGCCCAAATCGCTCACCATGTACACGCGTTCCGCGTCTGCATCACGGTAGATCGAGTTGTTCTCGTCTTTGAGATCCCAGTTATTGAGCACCGCCATCATCACCCGCAAACCGTTCCACTCGCGCGTACCGGTAAATGGATCGCGGCGCCACTTCCACTCGCCGATCTTCTTTTCATCCTCTCTTTTCAGACGCACGTTGTGCATCGAACCGTCGGGCGCGATCAGCTTTTGGCCGCGATGTAAACGGGGTGGCATGTTTTTAACGTGCAGGTCAGGCAGGAAGTAATCCTCGTTGGCCGCGTACCCCACCGCCCATACCAAGCGCGTGGCCACGGTTTCGGGACGCGCTTCGACTCCCAGCTTGACCTTCCACTTCACGCCATCCCGATCCTTCACCACGAATTTCGGGTTGGATCCGGCCATGTCCTCTTTCACGAAAGTGTACGGGCCATGAGGCTCATGCTGGCGGCCGCCGGGACCGAAATACAGGTCGCGAGAGGCGATGTCGCCGGGATCCCGCCAGAATATCGCGGGACCGCTCTGCGCACTGTCGTCCTCCTTTTTCTTGATGGCCCCCGTAACGGGAAAGGTTAGGGCCAGCACTACGAGCCCGGAAATGAATGGGTTCAATTTCACAATCATGCGCGTAGCCTGTCTCAAAAAAGCGAGAACTGCCGCTTGAATTGCAAGAACGATACCAGCGTACGGAAACACCATGAAACTTTTGACAAACGCGCGCAAAACAGGGCCAACGGCCGCGCCGCCACGATCCCGTGAGTCTGTGTCCTCTTTGGCGGCGGCGCGGGCGCGTGGCCCCTTTGCGCTATTGATACAGCCGGGTGATGGAGCAGCGGCCCTGATCAAGGCGATCAACGGCGCGAAGCGCAGCGTGGAGATCGCTATTTTCCGGTTCGACCAGCGCGAGGTGGAGAAGGCGCTGGCCCACGCCGTGGCGCGCGGGGTTGCCGTGCAGGCGCTGATCGCGCACACCAACCGGGCGGGTGAGGAGAACCTGCGCAGGCTGGAACTGCGGCTCCTTGCGGCGGGCATCACCGTGGCGCGCACGGCCGACGACCTGGTGCGCTACCACGGCAAGTTCATGATCGTGGATCGCCGCGAACTGTTTGTCCTTGGGTTTAATTTGACCTACCTGGATATAGAGCGGTCACGCAGCTTCGGCATCATCACCCGCAGCCGCGGCCTGGTCGCCGAAGCCGCCCGCGTTTTCGAAGCCGACTCGAAGCGGAATCCTTATGAACCAGGGCGCGACGCGCTGGTGGTCAGCCCGGCGAACGCGCGGCAGAGATTGTCGGCCTTCATTGAGGGTGCGCGGAAGGAGTTGCTCATCTACGATCCCAAGATCAGCGACGTGCCCATGATCCGGCTGCTGGAGGCCCGCGCCAAGGCCGGGGTGCGGATCCGGATCATCGGCAAGCTCACGCGCGCCGTCAGACCGCTGGACGTGCGCAAGATGCCACAGTGGCGGCTGCACACGCGCACCATGATTCGGGATGGGCAACTGGCGTTCATCGGTAGCCAGAGCTTGCGCGCCATTGAACTCGACATGCGGCGGGAGGTCGGCGTGATCTTTCGCGACGCCAAAGTCGTCGCGCAGATGTTGAAGGTCTTTCGCGCCGACTGGCGGGCAACCGAGCAGATCAAGAAAGAGTCTGCCGGCGAGCCCGCGCCGGCGGAAAAGCTGGCCAAGCGCGTGGCGAAGGCAGTGGCCAGGGACCTGCCGCCCGTAGCGCCGGTAGTGGACACCGTCATCCGGGAGTTGAACGGGCGGAACGGCGATTTGTCGTTTGATGCGGAGGCCGTGGAAGAAAGCGTTAAAGACGCGGTGAAACAGGCCGTACGCGAGGCCGTGAAGGATGTAGTGGAAGAAGCCGCGGAGCAAGCCGATGGAGGCAAGCCATGATACCGCGCGCATTCGTCTGGCTGGCCCTCAGCGTGGTCGCCCTCCGCGCCGAGGAAGCCGCCGATCCGCATGCGCAAATCCAGAGCGACTTTGAGAAGCGGGTAGGGGATTACGTGAAGCTTCACAAAACGGCGCAGGAAGGGCTCGACAAGTTGAAGCCCACCAAATCCGCGGGCACCATAGCGAGCCACGAGGATGCGTTGGCCCACCAGATCCGCGAGCTTCGCCGGAACGCCCGGCCAGGCGACATCTTCACCACGCCTATTGCCGCCGAGTTTCGCAGATTGATCGGCATTACGCTGCAAGCCGAATCGACCCGGATCGAGAAGAGCCTGCGGCGCGCCGAGCCGGTGCGTCTGGCGGCCCTGCGTGTCAACCGCAAATATCCGGAAGGCGTTCCGCTGCAATCCACGCCGCCCACGCTGCTGTTGAATCTTCCGAAGCTGCCGGCGGAGGTGGACTATCGCGTAGTGGGGCGCGCCCTGGTGCTGCGCGACGTGGAAGCCAATCTGATTATCGATTTCGTTCCGAACGCTCTCCCCGCGAGGACCCATGCGCCGTAGGATTTTTGTTTCTGCTTTTGCTCTGGCAGTAGCCGCCGCCGCGGCGGTGGACCTGAAACTGCCGCTCAAACCGAAGTCGGTCCGGTTTGCGCTCATCGGCGATAGCGGCACCGGTGAAAAGCCGCAATACGAACTGGGCCGCGAGCTGGCCGATTTCCACGAGGCGTTTCCGTTCGATTTCACACTGATGCTCGGCGACAATCTTTACGGCGGGGAGAAGCCGGCGGATTTCAAGAAGAAATTTGAAGATCCCTACAAGGCGCTGTTGGATGGCGGTGTGAAGTTTTACGCTTCCCTGGGCAATCATGACAACCCCAACGAGCGCTTTTACAAGCCCTTCAACATGGATGGCAAACGTTACTACACCTTCAAGCGCGGCGTCGTCGAGTTCTTCGCGCTGGACAGCAATTACATGGATCCGGACCAGTTGCACTGGCTGGAAAAAGAGCTTTCCAATTCCGACGCAAGCTGGAAGATTGCCTTTTTCCACCACCCGCTGTACTCCGACGGACGGATGCATGGCTCCGATACCGATTTGCGCAGCCAACTGGAGCCGCTGTTTGAGAAGCATGGCGTGAACGTGGTATTTTCGGGCCACGATCACGTTTACGAACGGCTCAAGCCGCGCAACGGCATCAACTATTTCGTGCTGGGCAGCTCCGGCCAATTGCGTTCGGGAGGCTTGGTCCAAACGGCGGAGACCGCCAAGGGGTTTGCCCGCGATCGTACGTTCGGGCTGGTGGAGATCTCCGGCGATCAACTGTACTTTCAAATCGTGTCGCGGACCGGCGAAACAGTCGATTCGGGCACGATCCAAAATTCGGCGACGCACGCCGCGAAAGCCCCGTAGCGGTTAACCGCCGCCCACGAATTGCACGATTTCGAGACGCGCTCCCTCGGCCACCGAAGTGGCCTCCCAATCGTGCGGTTTGACGATGCGGCGATCCAGTTCCACCGCCACACGCGCCGGGTCCAGGCCGAGATCCACGAGCAATTGCCGGATCGTCTGGCCGCACGGTAACGTGCGCGTTTCGCCGTTCACCACGATCTGGATCTGCACGTTGGTTGACACTGTTCTTTGGCAACCATTATAGTCAAATTTAACGACATGCCCGAGACGTACGCGGAAACCTACTGGCCCGTTCTCCTGCAGGCGCTGATCGCTATGGCTGTAGCGGCAGGCATGATCGGCATTTCCTATATTTTGGGCCACAAAGTCCGCAATCGCGTGAAAGACATGCCCTACGAGTGCGGCATCACACCCACCGGCAGCGCCCGCGAGCGCTTCAGCGTCAAGTTCTACCTGGTGGGAATGCTATTCATCCTGTTCGATATCGAAGCCATCTTTTTGTACCCGTGGGCGGTGGTGTACCGGGAACTGAAGATGTTCGCCTTTTTTGAGATGTTGATCTTCATCGTCCTGATCCTGGCGGGTTTTTTCTACATCTGGAAAAAGGGCGCGCTGGATTGGTCGGGCGCCAGCCGGCAGCCGAAGTGATCGAATTACATGCTTCCTGAAAACCTGAAAGAGCACGCCAGTGCGGCGGCGGTGGACGCCTTCGACTCCAGCGCCGTAATATCGGGAAAGTTCGACCGCGGCGAGCTGACGCTCGAAATCGCGCGCGACAAGATCGTGAGCGTGTGCGGATTCCTGAAGTACGATCAGCGGCTTTGTGCGCTTAAGTACGGTTACGGGCGTGGATTGGTATCCCGCCGAGCCGCGTTTCGAGGTGGTGTATCATCTGCATTCCGTGGACCGCAACGAGCGACTGCGCGTGAAGTGCCGGCTGCACGGCGACGACGCCGAGATCGACTCGGTCACGGCAGTTTGGCGCGGCGCCAACTGGTACGAACGCGAGACCTTCGACCTGTTCGGCATACGGTTTCGCAACCATCCGGATCTGCGCCGCATCATGCTGCCGGACGACTGGGAGGGCCATCCGTTGCGCAAGGATTACCGCGTAACGGGGTCGCGCATGTGAGCGAAACAATTGTGCCGGGCGTCACCGAGGTGGCTCGCCGAGGAAGAACAGCAAAGCCGCGCCTGCATGACCCTCAACATGGGTCCGCAGCACCCGTCCACCCACGGCGTGCTGCGCCTGCTGCTGGAACTGGACGGCGAAACCATCATCAGGTGCCGGCCGGATATCGGCTATCTGCACACCGGCATCGAGAAGGAATTCGAGGTCAAGACGTATCAGCAGGCCGTCACGCTGACCGACCGCATCGATTACCTGGCGCCGCTTTCGAACAATCTCTGCTATTGCCTGGCGGTGGAAAAGCTGCTGGGCCTGGAAATCCCGCCGCTGGCGCAGTGGACGCGCGTGATGCTGACGGAATTGACGCGCCTGAACAGCCACCTGGTGTGGCTGGGCACGCACGCCATCGACATCGGCGCGATGAGCGTGTTCCTCTACTGCTTCCGCGAGCGCGAAGAGATTCTGCGCATCTTCGAGATGTTCTCGGGCCAGCGCATGATGACCAGCTATTTCCGCATCGGCGGCCTGGCGCTGGAGCCGCCGCGCGGCTGGCAGCAGCGCGTGAAGGACGTTCATCGACGCATTTCCGAGCCGCGTGGACGAGTACGAGGAACTGCTGACCAACAACCGCATCTGGATCGGCCGCACGCAGGGCGTCGGCTATCATTTCGCTGGAAGACATGCTGGACCTGGGCGTGACCGGCCCCATGCTGCGCGCCGCCGGGCTGAAGTGCGATGCGCGCAAGGACCAGCCCTATTCGAGCTACGAGAAGTTCGATTTCGAAGTGCCCACGCGCACGGAGAACGACGTGTACGCGCGCTACCTGGTGCGCATCGAGGAGATGCGCCAGAGCGCGCGCATCGTCAAGCAGGCGCTCGAAGGCATGCCCGCAGGGCGCTGGACGGCGGACGCGCCCGCACGTAGTGCTGCCGGACCGCGAAAAGATGAAGACGCAGATGGAAGCGCTCATCTACCATTTCAAAATCGTGACCGAGGGATTCCGCGTGCCGGCAGGCGAAGTCTACCAGGTGATCGAATCGCCGCGCGGCGAAGTGGGCTATTACGTGGTCAGCGACGGGACCACGCATCCTTACCGGGTGCATGTGCGCGGGCCCAGCTTCGGCAATCTGCAGGCGGTGCCGCGGATGATCGAAGGAACCCTGATCGCCGACGTGATCGCGGCCATCGGCAGCATGGATTTTGTGTTGGGAGATAGTGACAGATAAAAAGTGCCACGGATGGACACAGATGCACACAGATAAGCTGGCTTTTATCCGTGTGCATCCGTGTCCATCCGTGGCTCAATGTTTTGATGACTTTTTCACCTGAGCTGGAAGCCCGGTTTGCCAAGCTACTGAACAGCTATCCGCCGGGGCGGCAGCGCTCGGCGATGATTCCCATGCTGATTTATGCGCAGGATGAGATCGGCGCGGTGACTCCGGAACTGATCGAGGAAGTGGCCCAGCGCGACGGGCGTGACGCCGCTGCAGGTGGACGAAGTGGTGGGCTACTACTCCATGCTGCACCGCAAGCCGCATGGGCAAATATCACGTGCAGATCTGCACCAACATCAGTTGCCTGCTGCGCGGCGGCGAGGAGCTATGGGAGCATGCCTGCCAAGAAGCTCGGCATCGGCCACAAGGAAGTCACGGCGGACGGCCAGATTTCGCTCGAGGAAGTGGAATGCATCGGCGCCTGCTCCTGGGCGCCGGCCATGCAGGTGAATTACGATTTCCATCACTATGTCACGCCCGAGAAACTCGACCAGCTGCATCGACAGCTTGAGGAAGCTCCAATAACAGATGCTGTACAACGAACCCAGTCCGCTCGAAGCCAAGGTCCTCAGCCGCCGCTTCGGATTGCCGAATTCGGCGTCGCATCGATACCTACCTGGCCACCGATGGCTACAAGGCTTTCGAAAAAGCCGCCGGCATGAAGCCGGAGGAGATCATCGAGGAAGTCAAGATCTCGAACCTGCGCGGCCGCGGCGGCGCGGGCTTTCCCACCGGCATGAAGTGGAGCTTCGTGCCGCGCACGTCGCCCAAGCCGAAGTACATCGTGGTGAACGCCGACGAGAGCGAGCCGGGCACCTGCAAAGACCGGCTGCTGATCGAAAACGATCCGCACCAGTTGATCGAAGGCATGCTGATCGCCGGCCTGGCGGTCGATGCGCACGCCGGATACATCTACATTCGCGGCGAGTATCGCTACCTGATCGAGATCATGGACAACGCCATCGCGGAGGCCTACGCACAGGGCTACCTGGGCAAGAACATCCGCGGCACCGGATTCGATTTCGATCTATACACGCATACCGGCGCGGGCGCATACGAATGCGGCGAGGAATCGGCGCTGCTCGAATCGCTCGAAGGCAAGCGCGGCATTCCGCGCATCCGTCCGCCGTTTCCAGCGGTAGTGGGCGCGTTCCAGTGCCCCACCGTTCTGAACAACGTGGAGACGTATTGCGCGGTTCCGGCCATCATCCGCGACGGCGGCGCGGCGTTTGCGGCGCTGGGTGTGCCCAAAGCCGGCGGCACGAAGCTGACCTGCCTGTCCGGTCACGTGAACAGTCCCGGCGTTTACGAACTGCCGCTGGGCTTCCCTGTGAAGACCATGATCAAGGAAGTGGGCGGCGGCATGCGGGGCGGCAAGAAGCTGAAGGCCTTCATTCCGGGCGGTTCGTCATGCCCCGTGCTCACGGCGGCAGAGTGCGAAGGCCTGACCATGGACTACGACTCGATGGCCAAGGCCAAGAGCATGCTGGGTTCGGGCGGCGTGGTGATCATGGACGAGGATACCTGCATGGTGAAAGCGGCCCTGCGCATCATGCGGTTTTATGCGCACGAAAGCTGCGGCTGGTGCATTCCGTGCCGCGAAGGCACCACCTGGCTGCGCAAGCTGCTGCAGCGCTTTCACGACGGCATGGGACAGCGCAGCGACATCGCTCTGATCGGCGACCTGGCCAAGAATATGCTGGGCCGCACATTCTGCCCGCTGGGCGATGCCGCCGCGCTGCCGACCATCTCGATCGTCGAAAAGTTCTATCACGAATTTGAAGCCCACCTGAACGGCAAGCCCTGTCCGTACGAAACGGGTGGGGCAGGCCCGCGGCCTGCGGCGGCCTCGCAGGCCGCCTTTCTGAGGACCACGAACTAATTTGGCGGCCTGCGAGGCCGCCGCAGGCTGGGAGCCTGCCCCACAAAGACACATGGCTGATCTGGTAAATCTCACAATCGACGGCAGGGCCATCGAGGCCGCGCCTGGCACGCTGGTCATCGATGCCGCCAAGCGCTCTGGCATCGAAATGCCGGCCTTCTGCTATTACGAAGGCCTGACCCTGCAGGCCGCCTGCCGCATGTGCCTGGTGGAAGTGGAGAAGATGCCGAAGCTGATGGCGGCATGCACGCTCCCGGTTGGCGAAGGCATGGTCGTGCGCACGGAGACCCCGCAGGTGGTGGCCGCGCGCAAGTCGATGCTGGAGTTCCTGCTGGCCAACCATCCGCTGGATTGCCCGGTGTGCGACAAAGGCGGCGAGTGCGAACTGCAGGACATGGTCTTCCGCTACGGCGCGGGCGAAAGCCGCTTCACGGAGACGAAGGTCCACGTGGACGAGAAGCAATGGTCGCCCGTGGTCTTCTTCGATGGTCCGCGCTGCATCCTCTGCTATCCGCTGCGTGCGCATTTGCAATGAAGGCATGGGGGTCGGCGCGCTGGGCGTGATCAATCGCGGCGTGGTTTCGGAGATCGCGCCGAACAAGGGCGACCACCTGGAGTGCGACGAATGCGGCATGTGCATCGATATCTGCCCGGTCGGCGCGCTCACCAGCGGCATCTATCGCTACCAGACGCGACCCTGGGAAATGGAGCACGTGGGCACCATCTGCACGCATTGCTCGAACGGCTGCAAGACGACGCTGGGCGTACGTAACGACGAGATCATCCGCGGCAACAATCGCGACCGCTCCGGCATCAACGGCGAATTCCTGTGCATCAAGGGCCGCTACGCCTTCGATTTCTACAATCATCCGGAGCGGCTGCAGGCGCCGCTGGTGCGGGTCAACGGCAAGCTCGAAGAAACTTCGTGGTCGAAGGCCATCCAGGTCGTGGCGGAGAAATTCAACGAGGTCCGCGCGCGCGGCGGCAAGTTCGGCGTGATCGGCTCGAACCATACCACCAACGAAGAGAATTACTATCTGCAGAAGTTCGCGCGGACGGTGCTGGAGACGGAAAACATCGACCATCACCGCACGGGCGACGTGGAAGGCCTGCTGGACGCGCTGAGCGGAAAGAGCGGAAAGCTGGCCACCACCGAAGACCTGTACCAGAAGAAGGCCGTGCTGGTGATCGGCGCGGATCTGGCGCTGGAGCAGCCGTTCCTCTCGTTCCAGATCCGCGCTAACTACCGGCATCACCAGGCGCGCGTTTACGCGGTCACGCCGGAGCCGGTGCGCGAGGATAAATATGCGGCCGCCAGCCTACGCGCGGCTGCCGGCGGCGAGTTCGACGCCCTGGAATCGCTACGCGACCGGCTGAAGGCTGAGCCGGAGCTGGTCATCGTTTTCGGCGACGCCATCAAGGGCGATGGCGTGAGCCGGCTGGTGGAATTCGGCGAGTCGCTGGGCATTCCGGTTCGCTACATCTGCCTGGTGGATTATTCGAATTCGCGCGGCGCGCTGGATATGGGCTTGCGGCCGGATGCCGGCGCCCTGGCGCTGCCCGAGATCGTGGCGGCGGAAGATCTGGACGTGCTGTGGGTGGTGGGCGCCAATCCTTTGAAGAACCTCACCGGCGCGCCGGGCGGACGGTTTGTGGTAGTGCAGGACCTGTTTTTGACCGAGACCGCGCGCGCCGCCGACGTGATCTTACCTGCCGCGTCGGCCTACGAAAAGAACGGCTCTGTCACCAACGTATGCGGCGAGGTGCAGCGGCTGCGGCGGGCAGTGGGGGCGATGGGCGACTAAGCCGGACCTCGAGATCATGGGCCTGCTGGCCCGTGAAATGGGCGTAGCCGCCGAGCTGGGCCCGTGGGTTCCGGAAACTGTTTTCGCGGAGATCCGCAAAAACGTGCGCGGATACGATGTCCCGCTGCCGGTACTGGAAATGGGCGGCGCGGCGCAAACCGCGGCCCTGAACGGCTGTATCCCCCTGGATGGGCGTCCCGAACTGATCCGTTCGGCGCACGATAATCTGTTCACCTCGGGCACGCTGGGGCGCTATTCTAAGGTACTGAACTCCGTGGTAGAGAACCACGGCAATCGATAAATGAACTTTTTCCTGCTGAGCCTGATCAAGGCTGCGGTGGTGGCGTTTGTTCTACTCACCACGCTGGCGTATCTGCAATGGGTGGAACGCAAGGTGATCGCGCATATCCAAGTGCGCCTGGGACCTTCGCGCGTCGGCCCGCACGGGTTATTGCAGCCGCTGGCGGACGTGATCAAGCTCATCACCAAGGAAGACCTGATTCCGCCATACGTCAACAAGCTGCTGTACCTGGGGGCGCCGTTCTTCGCCATCACCATGGCGCTGATATCGATCTCGGTGATCCCCTTCGGATCCGAGATTCACATTCCCGGCGGCAAAACCTGGATGCAATTGACGGACCTGAATATCGGCGTTCTTTTCGTGCTCGCGGTTTCGTCGGTGGGCGTTTACGGCATCGCGCTGGCGGGCTGGGCTTCGAACAACAAATACTCGCTGATGGGTGGGTTGCGCAGCTCGGCGCAGATGATCAGCTACGAGCTGCCGCTGAGCATGGCGGTGGCCGCGCCGCTGCTGCTGGCGAACACGCTCAGCCTGCGCCATTTGGTGGAACAGCAGTCCGGCTTTTATTTGGGATTCATTCCGCGCTGGAGCATCTTTCAAGGTCCCATGCCGCAGATCTTCAGTTTCGTGATCTTCCTGATCGCGGCGTTTGCGGAGACCAACCGGATTCCGTTCGACCTGCCGGAAGCCGAGAACGAGCTGGTGGCCGGATTCCACACCGAATACAGCAGTATGAAATTCGCGGCGTTCTTCATGGCCGAATACTCGAACATGATCACGGTCTGTGCCATGACCACTACGCTGTTTCTGGGCGGATGGCTGCCACTGTGGCCGGCATCGGCCGGATCGAATTTCGTGCCGGTGATTATATTTTTATTCGGGGCGGCTATGGCGCTGTATCACGGGCTCAATCCCGCGCGCCGCCTCGACCGCGTGACGCTGCCCGTAGTGGCCATCGTGTTCTTCCTGGTGGCGGTGCTCTTTCTGGTCCCGGCGGTGCAGGGCGCGCTGCTGCCGCTATTCTGGTTCGCGGCCAAGACCGGTATCCTGCTGTTTATCTTTATCTGGATGCGCGGCACGCTGCCGCGCTTCCGTTACGATCAACTGATGGACTTCGCGTGGAAGCTTCTCTTCCCCGTCGCCGTCATCAACTTGCTGGTTACCGGCCTGCTGGTGGCCGTGTTTTCCTGAGCGTTTGCTGAAAATGGACGTCATCCTCTTCCTCATCTTTGCGGCGATCGCGGTGGTCTGCGGCATCAACGTGGTGGTGCAGACGCACCCGATTTCGAGCGCCATTTCGCTGATCGGGGTGATGGGTTCGCTGGCCGTGCTGTACCTGCTACTGGGCGCCGAATTCCTGGCGGCCGCGCAGGTGATCGTGTATGCCGGCGCGGTCATGGTGCTGTTCGTGTTCGTGATCATGCTGCTGAACGCGGGCGCGGAGATCGCCACGGGCGGTCGTGGATTGCGCAGTTGCTCGGCATTCCACTGGTCTTCGCTTTCCTGGGCTTGATGGCTTACTTCGTACAGCACTTCTTTCCCGAGGCGGCCGAGGTCCATTTTGGCGCGTTCCAGCACGGCACCGCGCTGGACGTAGGCCGCGCGCTGTTCACCCATTATCTGCTGCCCTTCGAAGTGATCTCGGTGCTGATCCTGATCGCCATTCTGGGGGCCGTGGTCCTGGCGCGAAAGGAGCTCGAATAGTATGAACACGGGCGTGCCGATCTCCTGGTACCTGATCCTGAGCGCGGTGCTGTTCGCCTGGGCGTGGCCGGATTCCTGTTACGGCGCAATATCATCACGGTGTTCATGTCGATCGAGCTGATGCTCAACGCGCGTGAACCTCAGCTTCATCACCTTTTCATACCAGTTGAAGCAGGTGAACGGGCATATTTTCAGTTTCTTCGTGATGGTGGTGGCGGCGGCCGAAGCGGCGGTGGGCCTGGCGATTATCCTGACCGTGTTCAAGAACCGCTCCACGCTGAATATCGACGACGTGAATTCGATGAAAAACTGATGCAACTCTGGCTCATTCCCGTCTTCCCTCTGGCCGGGTTCCTGATCAACGGGATCTTTGGGCGGCGCTTTTCCAAAGCCATCGTCAACACGATCGCCATCGGCTAGCGTGCTGCTCTCTTTCCTCTGGGTGTTGAAGACCCTGGCGGGCCTCGGCGATCTGCTCGACCGGCCACACCGAGCACTACTTCACCTGGATCCAGAGCGGCAGCCTCAACGTAGGCTGCGACTTCACCGTGGACCGCCTGACCGCCATCATGCTGCTGGTGGTCACCGGCATCGGCTCCCTGATCCACATTTACTCGATCGGCTACATGGCGCACGAAGGCGGCTATTACCGCTTCTTCGCGTACCTGAACCTGTTCATGTTTTTCATGCTCACGCTGGTGCTGGCGGCCAACTACCTGGTGCTGTTCGTGGGCTGGGAAGGCGTGGGCTTGTGCAGCTACCTGCTGATCGGCTTCTATTTCGATAAGAAGTTCGCCACCGACGCCGGCAACAAGGCGTTCATCGTAAACCGCATCGGCGATTTCGGATTTTCGCTGGCGATGTTCCTGATCGTGGTGAATTTCGGATCGCTGGATTTCGGCGCCGTGTTCTCGCGGCGTGACCGGCAAGCCGGAAGCGACCCTCACCGCCATCGCGCTGCTGCTGCTGGTGGGCGCCTGCGGCAAGTCGGCGCAGATTCCGCTGTATGTCTGGCTGCCGGACGCCATGGCCGGCCCCACGCCCGTCTCCGCATTGATCCACGCCGCCACCATGGTGACGGCGGGCGTTTACATGGTGGCGCGCTCGGCGGCAATTTTCACGCACGCTCCCGCCGCCATGGAAACGGTGGCCATCATCGGCCTGCTCACCGCGGTTTTCGCGGCCACCATCGGCCTGCTGCAGAACGATATCAAGAAAGTCTTCGCCTACTCCACGGTTTCGCAGCTGGGCTACATGTTCCTGGGCGCGGGCGTGGGCGCGTTTTCGGCCGGCATCTATCACCTGGTGACGCACGCGTTCTTCAAGGCGCTGCTGTTCCTGGGCGCGGGCAGCGTGATCCACGCGCTGGGCGGCGAGCAGGACATGCGCAACATGGGCGGCCTGCGCAAGAAGATCCCCTGGACCTTCTGGACCATCGTGTGCGCCGCGCGTGGCCATCGCCGGCGTTCCGCCCTTTGCCGGCTTCTTAGTAAGGACGCGATCCTGGTGGCGGCCGATCATCACGCGCCGTGGATGTACTGGGTCGGCGTGATCACCGCCGGCATGACCGCGTTTTACGTGTTCCGCGCGATTTTCCTGACATTCTTCGGCGAATATCGCGGCAAGGCCCACCCGCACGAATCGTCCTGGGTGATGCTCGGTCCGCTGGCGGCGCTGGCCGTTCTTTCGCTGGCGGGCGGCAAGCTCTTCAACGTGCCCGAGTTTCTGGCGCCGCTGTTTCCGCTGGCCGAAGAAGGCCGACGACCTCGGACCCATGCTGATTTCGGTAGCGTTCGGCCTAGGCGGTATCGCGCTGGCTGGCTGTTCTACGTGGCGCGCCCTGCCCTGCCCGATGCGCTGGCCTCCAGCTTCAGCGGGCTCTACAAGCTGATTTACAACAAATACTTCGTGGACGAGATCTACGACGCCGTAGTCGTGAATCCGGTGATTTCGGGATCGCGCACGGTGCTGTGGAAGGGCGTGGATGCGGCGGTGATCGATGGCGCGGTGAATGGCGTGGGCCATCGCGCCCGCGGAATCGGCAATGTTCTGAAGTTGCTGCAATCCGGCAATATCCGTAGCTACGCGACGTGGGTGCTGCTGGGGAGCGTTTTCCTGCTCTTCGTGATGGGCGTAGCGGGAGGCCTGCGATGAACCTGCTCGATATCGTACTGGCCATCCCGCTGATCGGTTTCATCGTCTTGCTGCTCGTGCCACGCGCCGCCGAGCGGGGCACAAGAGTAATCGCGCTGGGCTTCTCGCTGGCGGCGTTCGTGGTCTCGCTCGGCTTGGCGTTTCAGTATCAGACGAATGCTCCGGGGCTGCAGTTTGTCACCGACACGGTCTGGATCGTCTCGCCCAACATTCACTATCATGTGGCCGTCGACGGGCTGAGCTTGTGGCTGGTGATCCTGTCCACGTTCCTGACGCCCATCTGCATCCTGGTCTCGTGGCAATCGATTCAAACGCGCGTCAAAGAGTTTTTCGCTTTCTGCTGTTGCTCGAATTCGGGCTGACCGGCGTGTTTGCGGCGCAGGACCTCTTCCTGTTCTACGTGTTCTGGGAAGTTTCGCTGGTGCCCATGTATTTCCTGATCGGCATCTGGGGCCATGACCGGCGCATTTACGCGGCCGTGAAATTCTTCCTCTACACCATGGCCGCCTCGGTGCTGATGCTGGTCGCCATCATCTACATGTACAATCACGCGGGCACATTCAATTACTCCGACATTCTGAGCATGCTGTCGAGCGGCCGGATCTCGTTCAGCGGTCCGGCCTGGAGGTACGGCCCCAGCAAGCAGATGCTGCTGTTTCTCGCATTCTTCGTGGCGTTCGCGATGAAGGTGCCGCTGTTCCCGCTGCACACCTGGCTGCCCGACGCGCACGTGGAAGCCCCCACGGCCGGCTCCGTCATGCTGGCCTCCGTCATGCTGAAAATGGGCACCTACGGCCTTGCGCGCTTCTGCCTGCCCATGTTTCCCGGTGCGGCGCGTACCTGCGCGCCCTGGATCGTGGTGCTGGCCATCATCGGCATTGTGTACGGCGCCCTGGTAGCCATGGTGCAGCCCAACATGAAGAAGCTGGTGGCGTATTCGTCGGTCAGCCACCTGGGATTCGTCGTGCTGGGCATCTTCTCGTTCACGCAGATTGGGCATGGATGGCGCGGTCTACCAGATGCTGAACCACGGCATCTCGACCGGCGCGCTCTTCCTGCTGGTGGGCTATCTGTACGAGCGGAGGCATTCGCTCGAGATCGCGGACTACGGCGGTGTGGCGACCGTCGCGCCCTGGCTTTCCACGGTGTTCATGGTCACCATGCTGGCCAGCATCGGGCTGCCTACGTTGAACAATTTCGTGGGCGAATTCCTGGTGCTGCAAGGCTCCGCGCAGGCCAATTTCCATTGGACGATCTTCGCTTCGATCGGAGTAATCCTATCCGCCTGCTACATGCTGTGGCTCTACCAGCGGGTGTTCTACGGCGAGACCTCCGGCGAGGTGCGCCATCATATCTTTGACCTAAAGCCGCGCGAATGGGCGGCCGCGCTGCCCCTGATCGTGATGATGGTCTGGATGGGAATATATTCGCAGTCGTTCCTGCCGGCGGTAAGCAAGGCCACCGCCCACATCCTGGACCAGACCCAGGTGAACGTTCAGTTCCAGGTGCGCAATCGAATCCCCAGCCCCGAGCCCCCGGGCCCTGATTCCCGCAAGCAGAGCTTGCCCGAGGTGGCACATGCTCGTTAATTTCGCGCCATCGGCGGTCGAATACCTCCGTTTCCTGCCGGAGATCATCCTGATTGCCACCGGCACGCTCTTGATGATGCTGGACGTGGTGCTGCGCGACCGCGCACCGGACGCTTACGGGCACATCTCCATCGCCGCGCTTGTCGGTGCCATGGTGGCTTCGATGATCGCCCCGCCCGGACCGGCGTTCTCCGACCTGCTGGTAGTGGATGGCTTCGCCACCTTCTTTCGCGTCCTGGTGACCGGCGTGGGCGTGCTGACTGTGCTCACGTCTTACAGCTTCCTGCGGCGGGAGGGCGCGGAGACCGGCGAATTCCATGCCCTGCTGCTCTTTTCGGTGGCGGGCCAATGCGTGATGGTCTCGGCGAATGAGCTGATCATGATCTTCATCGGCCTGGAGATTTCGTCCATCTCCAGTTACGTGCTGGCGGGTTACCTGCGCGATGACAAACGCGCCAACGAATCGGCTCTCAAATACTTCCTGCTGGGCTCCTTCGCCACGGCTTTCTTCCTGTATGGCATCGCGGTGGTCTACGGCATGACCGGGTCCACTTCGCTTACCGTAATTCACAGCGTGCTCAGCGGCGGACCCACCGCGCCGCCTCCGGTGTTTATCGGTATCGCGGCCGCCCTGATGTTCGTCGGTCTGGGATTCAAGGTTTCCGCTGCTCCTTTCCAGATCTGGGCGCCGGATGTTTACCAGGGCGCGCCCACACCGGTGACCGCGTTTATGGCCACAGGCGCCAAAGCCGCGGCTTTTGCCATCTTTTTGCGCATTTTCTTGAACGCATTCGGACCGATAGGGCGTGAATGGGAGCCGCTGGTATGGGGCTCGGCGCTGCTTTCCATGACCATCGGGAATTTCGCGGCACTGATGCAGTCGAACGTCAAGCGCCTGCTGGCCTACAGTTCCATCGCGCACGCCGGTTATGTGCTGGTCGCGTTGACGGCGCGTTCGCAGGTGGGCACCGCGGCGGCCATGTTCTACCTGGCGGCTTACGCGCTGATGAATATCGGCGCGTTCGTCGTGGTCTCCCACCTTTCCGGCAAGGGTGAGAGGTTTGTGAGCGTCGACGATTTCGCGGGACTCGCCGTGAGGCAGCCGGGTACCGCGGCGCTGCTCACCATCTTCCTGCTGTCGCTGATCGGCGTGCCGCTCACCGGCGGCTTCTTCGGCAAGTTTTATATTTTCAAAGCCGCGCTCGATTCCAATCTCGTCTGGCTGACCGTGCTCGGCCTGCTGAACAGCGCCGTGGCCGCATATTACTACCTGCGCATCCTGGTAGTGATGTATATGCGCGAGCCGAGCGAAGCGACTGCGGATCTGCCGCCTTTGAGCGCGGGTCTGCGGGCCGCCCTGCTGATTCCGGCGCTGGGTACCCTGCTGCTCGGGATCTTCCCGGGATGGGTCCTGGATTTCGCCTCCAGGAACTCCAGCCTGACGCGATAGCGCGCGTGCTGCTATCTTTCTTACATGGCTCAAACGGCTCAGGCGACCCAAACCACTGTTTCTCTGGCTGAAAAGGCGCAATCCGCCGCCGGCCGGCTGATGTCGCTGGACGTATTTCGCGGCGCCACCATGGCGCTCATGGTGCTGGTGAATAATTCGGGCGACGGCTCCCACACCTACGGCCCGCTGCAGCACGCCGACTGGAACGGCTGGACCCTGACCGATACGGTTTTCCCGTCGTTCGTATGGATCGTAGGCCTGGCCATCACGCTATCGCTGGGCAAACGGCTGGAAGCCGGCGTGGCGCGCATGCAGCTATTTCTTCAGGTGTTGCGCCGCGCCGCGATTCTTTATGTGCTCGGCCTGATCGTCTACGCCTATCCCCTGGATCTCTCCACCCAACGCCTGCTGGGGGTTTTGCAGCGCATTGCGATTTGTTACCTGCTCGCGTCTGCGATTTACCTTACCACGGGCGTGCGCGGGCAAATCGTCTGGATCGCATCGCTGCTGACGGGTTACTGGCTGATCATGAAACTGGCGCCGGTCCCCGGTTATGGTGCGGGACAGCTTGACCTGGAGCACAACTTCGCTCACTACATCGACAATCTCATTTTGGGTAGCCATAACTACATCCCTACAAAGACGTGGGATCCCGAGGGTATCGTCAGCACCATTCCGGCTATCGCGACGGCCCTTTTCGGGATTATGGCTGGTCACCTCCTGCGGCTGAAGCGGGAACTCTCCGAGCGCACCACCTGGCTGTTCCTGGCGGGCAACATTCTGATCGCTCTCGGCCTTATTGCGAACGTCTGGCTGCCGATCAACAAGAAGCTGTGGACCAGCTCCTTTTCCATGTTCATGGCCGGACTCGACTTCGTGGTCTTTGCCATGTGCCTGTGGCTGGTGGATGGCCGCGGTTACCGGCGCCTGGCAAAGCCCGTGGCGATCATCGGCATGAATGCCATCACGGTGTACATGATTTCAGAGTTGCTGGATGAGACGCTTTCAGCGCTGCACTGGCGCCAGGCCATCTTTCAGAACGTGTTCGCGCCCATCGCGTCGCCTTACAATGCGGCCCTTCTCTACGCGGTCTCGTACACCCTGCTGCTTTGGGTCATTTCTTACGGTATGTATCGCCGCGGCTGGTTCTGGCGCGTTTGACCCGCGAGTCCGGTTACTCGATCAGGAACGGGGTTGCGCCGCCGCCGCTGAGGCCCGTATACTGCCCGGTCGTATCCTGTTTGAAGGTCGTGGAGCCGTTGATCTCGAGCGTATTGACCACCAGCGCGGTGTAGGAACCAGTGCTGCTCTGCCCCGTATACAGCAACGGCGCGGTCGGAATATAAATGGTGCCCTGGATCGACGCCGAAGTCGAACCGTTGATCTGGTTCTGGCTGGTATTGGTATCGTTTCTGTCCGAAAACCAGAAGATGCCCTGCATCGAGCCGGAGGTTGGCGCGGTAAACGTCACGCTCGGCTGGCCGCTGATGTTGAGCGTGCCGTAGCTATATCCGGTGGTCGCGGTGTTGTAAAAGGAAACGCCCGTGCCGTTCACGACGGTGCTCGCGCTGTTGATCTGCAGGCCCCCGCCATCCAGAATGTACTCGCCCGGCGAGAAGGTCACATTGCCACCGCTGATGTTGATGCCGCCACAATACACGCCGGGCGAAAGCGTCGTGGTCCCCGAGCTGAAGTTGTAGTTGGTATGGTTGCAGGAACCGACCGTGGGAGCGGTAAGGCTGGCCAGCGGATCGGCCACCGCCGTTTGTCCGGTCAGGGGCGTGGGTAGGATCGAACCCTGGCCGATGTTGTTGACTTGGCCCACCACCGAAATCGAGCTGGCTGAGATGAAGTAGGGTTCCGCGCCCTCGGTGTGCAGCGCCGAAGAGCTGTTGGAATTCACGTAGATGCCGCAGGTAGTGGTAAGCTGCGCGCCATCCACTTGCATGGCTCGCGACGCGGTGCCGCTCAGCACATAGATGCAGCCGGACGCCGATCCGGAAGATACGATCGCCGCCGTGGCGCGCGCACCTGCGAACATTCCTCCAGTGCTGAAAACCGCGGAAAACAACTGCGGCATGCGCGTATATGCGGTGGCCTGCGCCCAATAGACCACCTTTACGTTCGGATTGTAGGGCGGCGGGGTGGTGTTGTTCGCCGATATGGAAACCACTGTTTTGCCGCCGACCGCGAAACCATTTTGCTTGGCGTACAGGCAGCCGTTGTCGAAATTGGTTTTTGGCGGGCTGTTCGGAGAGGAGGAGCAGGTTTGGCTGGCGGCTGTGCTGGACGTTCCGCACTGCGTTCCGCTGGTGGACGACGAACTGCACGTGATGGAGCTTCCGCTCACGCTGGACATCGCCGCCAAAACGGTAGACATGGCGGCCGATTCGGCGGCGGCATGCGCCGATTGCCGCATGTAATAAGACATGCCGGTCTCCATGGCTAAGCCCATCATGGAGAGCATGAGGATAATCATGAGAGTCGCCATGGGCAGGATTTGCCCGCGCTCTCCGCGCTCGATCAGTCGTCGCATAAAGGCCCTCAGAATAGGACGCGCTGCTTGGAATACGCGCCCATGTTATAAGTTCCGAACTGGGTTGGCGACGTTCCCGGCCAGTACATGGCCATCGCCGACCTGAACTGGTATTGCAGCCGGATCTGCAGCACGGTGCCTACCGTGCTATCGGCTGACGGAGGCCAGGGATTGGTGTTTGTGGAACAGTTGGACGCCGGGTTGCACGTATAACTCGTACTGGGTGAAGTCAGGGTCACCACCAGTCCGCTGTTGGGCAAGCCAATGGCGTAAGCCTCCGCCGCCGCCGCGACATTCGCCACGGTCAACGAGCAGGCGTTGCTTCCACTGCTGCAGTGCGTACCGTGAACCGCAATGTAGCGATTGGTTTCCTTGGTGGCATAGGCCAGCGTTTGGTACGTCCACATGGCACGCCCCATTTCTACCACTGAAATGAACGTGAAAATCATGGGGATGCCCGCCAGGGTGAATTCCAGGACGCCGCTACCGCGAGACCGCCGGCGCCGTCTCATTGGGTCACCAGCCTCATTTGCACCGTCCGGTTGAACGAGTATTGCGATGGCAGGGTGGCCGGAATCGGGATGAGCACCGGGCTGGTGTACGTCACACTCACCTGGGAGGCTTCGGCGCCATCCGTGCCAGTCACCTGAGTTGCAGTGACCACCACGGGCGATGCGCTGCAGGTATTCAGCGAAGAGGTCACATTCGGCAGGGCCTGCAGTTCCGCCAGTGCATAGGTGCAGGCCGTAGTGGCATCCGCCGCGGTACTCTTGCTCTGCGATGTATACCAGGCGGCCACACGCGCCGCATTCTGCGTGGAGATCAGCGCGTAGTTATAGAATCCAAGATCGAAAGTGCCAATAAAAAGGAATAGGACCCAGGGGAGCAGCAACGCCGCCTCCAGCATGGCATGGCCCCGTTCGCTGTGTTTGGGGGTAGTCAGAACTTTCATTTCCTACGCCATGGTAGTAGGCCCCCGGTAGCGCGGACAATTGTGCTTAGGTTATCCGGTGGATGCTGCTGATGGTTAATTCGGTTAGGTGGGGCAGGCCCTCGGCCTGCCGCGGGGCTCGTAGCCCCGCGTATGGTTGGCCCCTCAACGTTACGGCTTAAACTCTCGCACCATCTCCACGCAGGCCTTGACGTTTTCCACCGGGGTCTCCGGCAGGATCCCGTGGCCTACGTTGAAGATGTGCCCAGGACGGGCTCCGGTGCGCTTCAATAGCTCGGCGATCTTCATCTTCAGCTCGGGCAGCGGCGCGAACAGGGCTACCGGGTCCAGGTTACCCTGCACCGCCGAGCGATAGCTGATTTCCATCCAGGCCTGGTCGATGTTGACGCGCCAGTCGACGCCCATCACGTCGCCGCCTGCCGCATGCAGTTCCCGGAAAAAGCCCGAAGCGCCCGTACCGAAGTGTATGACCGGTACGCCCGTGGAGCGGATCCGTTCAATCAGCGCGCGCGAGTAAGGCTGCACGAAGCGCACATAATCGTCCGGACCCAAGGCGCCCACCCAGCTGTCGAAGACCTGGATGCAGCGCGCGCCCGCGGCCACCTGCAAGCTGGCGAAGGGCGCCTGTACGTCCACGATCTTGCCCATCAGGCGGCGCCACAGGATCTCGTCGGAATACATCATGCGCTTGGTGCGGATGTAATTGCGAGATGCGCCACCCTCGATCATGTAACTGGCCAGGGTGAACGGCGCGCCCACGAAACCGATCACAGGCACCTTGCCGGCCAGCGCCCGCACTACATTTTGAATGGCTTCGCCGACATAGCCCAAATCGTCTGTATTGGCGGTCGAGAGGCTGTCCACGTCGGAATTGGTATGGACCGGGTTATCGATACGCGGCCCTTCGCCCGTGGCGAAGCGCAGTTTCAGGCCCATGGGCTCGACGGGCAGTAGCAGGTCGGCGAAAATAATCGCGGCATCCACGTCCAGGATTTCCACCGGCTGCAGCGTAACAGCGGCAGCCAGGTCCGGCCGTTTACAGATTTCGAGGATGCCATGCTTCGACCGTATTTCCCGGTATTGGCGCAAATAGCGGCCGGCCTGGCGCATAAACCATACCGGACGATAATCCGTCGGTCTGCGCTTGCACGCATCCAAAAAGCGGCTTGTCATTGGAGCCACGCGCATGGCTGTTCCGTCCTGTCTTCGCAAAAAAAGGCGCGAAATCTTTCTGGATTATGTTGCGCCGCCCACTGGCGGCCATTGATGAAAAACGGCTTCGCCCACGCCTCGCTGTCGATAGTGCGCGGGGTGATGAGTGAAACCGATAGCATACCCGGCGCCGGAAATCCGGTGCGCGGGTCCATAATGTGACTATAAATGTGACCTTCGGCACGAAAGAATTTCTCGTAACTGCCGGAGGTGGACATGGACTCGTTCTTCAAAAACACTTCGGCCACACTGGCCCGTTCGTTCTTGGGATCGCGGATGGTGATGCGCCAGCCGCGCGGTTCGTCGGGCGGCGCACCCAGCCCGTATATACTGCTGCCGGAGGCCGCCACCAGCGCGATGGCGATGCCTTTCTGCTTCAGCACGTCGACCATGCGATCGACGGCGTAGCCCTTGCCGATGCCGCCGGGATCCAGTTCCACACCCTCCCGGTCGAAACTCACGGTTTGATGCGCGGTATCCAGGTGGACGTGTTTATAGCCCACGTATTGCATGGCTGCCATCACTTCCGCGCGATGCGGCAGGTGACCGGTGCCCTTGTAAAAGCCCCAGACTTTCATCAGGGGACCAACGGAAATGTCGAAGGCGCCTTCGCTTTCACGGCTGTACTCCTGGCAGGCCGCCAGCAGGTGGAACAGCTCCGCGGAGACATGCACCGGGTGTCGGGCAGCCTCGCGGTTCACCTCGCTCCACTCGCTATCGGGTTTATAGTTCGAAAGCATACTGTCCAGTTGCCGCGCTTCGTCGAAAGCCGCCTGGGCGGCCGTTTCCAGTGTCTGCCGGTCGTACCCGTAGACGGCGATCGAGTAAGCGGAGCCCATGGCCTCAGCGCTCTGCTCCAGGCGAAGCATTTCGCGGTCGGCCCGAGCAGGCCGGGAGGCCTGCACCACCGTCAACAAAAACAAAACTACCACAGTTTGTTTGACTTTAGGGCTGATTTTCGGTCGGCGCACGCTTTTTTTTCGCTCTCTTTAGGAGAATTTCTACACGTGTGGCGGCATCCGGGCAGTGATCCGGCTCAAAATGCAGTTCCGGGATTCTCCTCAGGTTCAGGCGGCTGGCCAGTTCATGCCTAAGGTAATTCCGGGCATGCTCCAGGGCCGCCAGGGCCTGCTTCTGTTCCTGCTCATCCCTTCCCAGGCTTACTTTGATCGTGGCATGCCGCGAGTCCGGCGTGACGGCTACGCCGGTCACATCCACGGAGATCAGGCGCGGGTCGGAAAGCTCGAATCCGATGATCTCGGAAAGCTCTTCCCGGACTGCCTCCGAGACTCGCAGGGAACGATGCTGATCCATATCGAAAAACTGTGGCTGGTGGATGGTTGCTGGTGGATGGTGGCTGTGATCTAACCCACAAGCCACCGCCCACCAGCCACCGCTCTCTCACATCCATTCCACCGTCGTGCCGGTCAGCTCCGAGCCCAGCAGCGCGGCGGCTTCGTCTTCCACGGAGTGTAGCAGCCGTTCGGCAGGTGCGCGGTCCGACGCCACGGTCACCGCGGCCACCAGCGCCCGCTGCCACAAATCCTGATAATCGATCTCAGCCACTGCCACGTTGTAGCGGCTGCGCAGGCGGTCCTTCAGGCTTTTCACCACGTGCCGCTTATCCTTCAAAGAATGCGAATTCTGAAGGATGATTTCGAGCGTCAACACACCGATCGCAGGCACGGCGCCTCAGGCGAAGACTTCGGTCGCCACCCGCTCGGTGACGAACGCTTCGATAATATCGTGCTGCTTGATATCGCCGTAATTCTCGAGCGTGATGCCGCACTCCTGGCCGATCTTCACCTCGCTGACGTCATCTTTGAAGCGGCGTAGCGAGCTGACCTTGCCGGTGTAGACCACCACGTTGTCGCGCAGCAGCCGTACTTCGCTGTCGCGTGTGATGGACCCATCCTGCACCACGCATCCGGCCACGTTGCCGACCTTGGTGATGCGGAACGTCTCGCGAACCTCGGCTTTACCCTTGTAAACCTCTTTGAACACCGGCTCCAGCAGGCCCGTCATGGCGCGCTTGATTTCATCCGTCAGGTTGTAGATGATCGTGTGCAGCCGGATATCCACCTTCTCCTGCTCGGCCAGCGCGGAGGTATTGCGCTCCGGACGGACATTGAAGCCGATAATAATCGCGTCCGAAGCGGAGGCCAGCAGCACGTCCGACTCGTTGATGGCGCCCACGCCGGAGCGCAGCACACGGATGCGCACCTTCTCGTTGGAGAGCTTCTGCAGCGTATCGCTGAGCACCTCGGCCGAACCACCCACGTCGGCCTTCAGGATCAGCGGCAGTTCGGTCACTTCGCCGGCCGCCAGTTTCTTGTGTAACTGCTCGAGCGTCAGGCGGCTGCTCTTGGCCATGGTGGCCTCGCGCACCTTGGCCTCGCGGAAGAGCACGATCTGCTTGGCTTTGGCGGTGTCTGTGACCACCTGGAAATCGTCGCCGGCTTCGGGCAGAGACTCCAGACCCAGCACTTCGACTGGGGTGGACGGCTCCGCCTCGCGAATCTGCTCGCCGCGGTCGTTCAGCATGGCGCGCACTTTGCCGAACACCGCGCCGCAGATGAAATAATCGCCCACGTGCAGCGTACCGTTGCGCACCAGTACGGTGGCCACCGGTCCGCGTCCGCGGTCGAGTTTGGCTTCGAGAACATTGCCCATGGCGGGCCGCGAGGGATTGGCCTTCAGATCCTGCAGATCGGCCACCAGGAGAATCATCTCCAGCAGCAGATCCAGGTTCAATTTCATCTTTGCCGATACGGGAACCATTACCGTATCGCCGCCCCAGTCTTCGGCCAGCAGGCCGCGGTCGGAGAGCTGTTGCTTGATCCGCTCGGGCTGCGCATCGGGCTTGTCGATCTTGTTGATCGCCACGATGATGGGAACCTTGGCGGCGCGCGCGTGATCGATGGCCTCGAGCGTCTGCGGCATCACGCCATCATCTGCGGCCACCACCAGCACCACGATGTCGGTCACCTTGGCGCCGCGGGCGCGCATGCGGGTGAAGGCTTCGTGGCCGGGCGTATCGATGAACACGACCTTACGGCCGTCCTTTTCCACGTAGTATGCGCCGATATGCTGGGTGATGCCGCCGGCTTCCTTGGCGGCCACGTTGGCTTCCCGGATGGAGTCGAGCAAAGAAGTCTTGCCGTGATCGACATGGCCCATGATGGTGACCACCGGGGCCCGCTTGACCACGTCCTTCTGCTCTTCGGCGACTTCATCTTTCTGCTGCGATTCTTCTTCGTATGTGATGGTACTGGTGGACGCGCCGAACTCGCGCGCGATTTCGGTGGCCAGTTTGGAATCGAGCGTCTGGTTGATAGTGGCCAGGATGTTGCGATCCATCAGTTTCTTGATCACCATGCTGGCTTTCACATCCAGCTTTTCGGAAAGCTCCTTAACGGTAATGCCTTCGGTGACCGTGATCTCGCGGCTGACCGGCGGCGGTCCGGAGGGCGTCTGGCGCCGCGTGGATGGCCGTAGGATTTTCTCTTCGGGCTCCAGGCTGCGATCGCGCTGCGGACGTCCGCGCTTGTCGCCGGGACGGCGCTGCTGATCGGGCGGCGGAGGCGCTACCGCCGGCTCCATACCCGGACGGCGCGACGTGGGGTGCATCGGGCGCGGGCCGCCGGGACGCACGGGAGCGCCGGTGCGCATCCCCGGACTGGGACGCGGGACGGCAGGCTGACCCGGACGCAGGGGTCCACGGTAGATGGGTTGTCCAGGCGCGGGAGCGCTTTGCGGCCGCGATGGGAATCCCGGACGGGCGGGCGCGGGAGCCGCGGGCATTCCCGGCGTCGCCATGCGCGGCTGGCTGAGCTTGGCTAACAGGTCGGGACGCGGCGGCACCACGGGACGCGCGGCCGGCTGTCCGGCCAGCGGCCGGGAAGCGGGCGGCCGAGGCGCGCCAGGCGCCGGTGACGTGGCAGCTCCCGGGGCGGTAACACTAGCCGGAGCAGCAGGTCCGGCGGGCCTGGCTGGCTGCGGGCCGCGCGCAATAATTCCTGGCCTCTGCACGATGGGCGCCGATGGACGGATCGGCTCGCCCGCACCCGGAGGCATCGGCTGCCGGGGTCCCGACAATACCTGACCCGGCCGCATGGATGGCATGGGACGCGGTGCCGGCGGAACCGGACGTCCGGGAGCTGTGGCGGCCGCGGGCGGCATCTGTGGAGTGGGCGGCGGCGCGACAGGTGACGGCGGCGCGGGTGCCGCCGGAGAAGCACTTGGCGGTGCACTTCCCGCCAAAGGCGGACGAATGGGATGCGCCGGGCGACCCGCTGGACGATCGATTGCTGACGTTCCTGGAGCCGGCGCAGGCGCCCTCTCCTCGATGGCTGACGGCTGGCTGGCAGGACTGCTCGGCGCCGCTTCGGAGACCGGTAACGTCTCCACAGTGGCGGCAGGCTGCTCGGCTTCCGGCGTGGCGGCGGGAACCCGCTCAGGAGCCCGTTCGGGAACGGCTCCGGTGGATTCCTCCGGGGCTTCATGACCGAAGATCCGCCGTAACTTGAGGGCGACATCTTCGTCGATCGAGCTGGAGTGGGTCTTCTTCTCGGTTACGCCCAATTCGGGCAGCCGGTCAATTATCTCGTGCGCTTTGACCTCTAACTCCCGAGCCAGCTCATTGATTCGGATCTTGTTCATAAGAAATACAACGCTCGAACGCGGAGACGCACTCCACTCGTTTTACGAACCGCGGTTTTCCGACTCGTCGTGAGAAGCGGGCCCCGAGTCTTCTATCGTATCAGACTCGCCAACAAACTCAACGTCTTGCGGCTCGCCATCCACCGAAGGGCTGGCCCTCTCTTCTTCCGGGGCCGGCGCCGCGGTTCCCGCATCGGGCGCGATCTCTACTTCCTCGATGCTCTCCATTTCGGCCGGACCGGCAGCAGCTTCCACCTCTTCCTGCGCGGGCGGAGCCTCTTCGAACTGGCTGTAATAGCTGGTGACCGAGTCGCGAATGTTCTCCACCATCTCCGGATCGACGCCCGGGATCTCCTGCAACTGCTCCGGCGTCATATTTCCCAGCTTCTCAATAGTGTCGATGCCCGCCTCTACCAGCTTGCCGGACAGTTCTTCGGCCAATCCATAAGCGATCAAAACGGACACCAGCTCGGGAGGATTCACCAGCGCGGCCATGGCCGATTCCACTTCCTGCCGCTTCTCTTCCTCGCTCTTAATGTCTACCTTCCAACCGAGCAGTTTAGCGGCCAGCCGCACATTCTGCCCTTTCTTACCGATGGCGAGCGAGAGCTGAGAATCGTCCACGATCACTTCCATGTGCTTCTCTGCCGGGTCGATGATCGTGACGCGGCTGATTTTCGCGGGGCTTAGCGCATGCGTGGCAAATACCACGGGGTCGTCGGAAAATTCGATGATGTCGATCTTCTCGCCGCGCAGTTCGCGGATAATCGACTGCACGCGCATTCCCTTCATGCCCACGCACGCCCCTACGCTATCCACGTCCCGGTCGCGGCTCTGTACCGCGATCTTAGTGCGCTCGCCGGCTTCCCGGGCGCATCCTTTAATGGTCACCGTGCTGTCGTAGATCTCGGGTACTTCCTGCTCAAACAGGCGCATCACCAGCTCCGGTGCGGCGCGCGATACCAGCACTCCCGGTCCCTTGCTCGACTTGTCTACGATGCGGATCACGCAGCGCACCCGGTCGCCCACGCTATAGCTTTCCAGTTTCGACTGTTCCTTCTTGGGCAGGCGGGCTTCGGTCTTTCCCAGGTCGAGAATGTAATCCGGGCCTTCCACGCGCTTCACCGTGCAGTTCACCAGCTCGCCCGTACGTCCGGAATATTCGTTGAATACGGTCTCCCGCTCCGCCTCGCGCACTTTTTGGAAAATCACCTGCTTGGCGGTCTGCGCCGAAATGCGGCCCAACAGATCAGTCTTCTTCGGGATACGGATTTCCGCGCCGATTTCCGCCTCGGGATTGATGCGGCGGGCTTCGGCCAGGGTAAGTTCTTTGGCCGGATCTTCTACGGCTTCCACCACTTTTTTCACCGCGAAAAGCTGGATGGCGCCGGTTTTGTCATTCAGCTCCGCGACATAATCCTCGGTGGTGCGGAAATGCTTGCGGGCAGCGATCAACATAGCGTCCTTGACGGCGTCCAGGACGATCTGCGTATCGATGCCTTTTTCCTTGCTCAGTATCTCGATGGACTGAAAAATCGTTTCCAAAGTGTTCCTCTTCCCTATTAGCCGCTTTGATTGATTCCCGATGGCGAGGAGGGGACCTACCACTCAAACTTCAAGTTCGCCTTTTCCACCTGTTCGAATGGAAAGCGGATCTCGCGGCCGGCAGCGTCGAGGCGGATGATTCCATCGGCGAACCCGGCCAGAACCCCTTCCCAATGGCGCTGGTTTTCGACCGGCGCGCGTAGCGTAACCTTGGCCTTTTTTCCCTGAAAACGCTCGTAATCGCGCGGCCGCAACAGCTTACGCTCCAGGCCCGGCGAGCTCACTTCGAGCGTGTAGTGGCCCGGCACCACGTCTTCCACGTCCAGAATCGTGCCTACCTGTTGCGAAATTAGCTCGCAGTCGGCGTGAGTGACGCCCGCCGGCTTATCGATTGAAATGCGTACAAACTGATTTTTTCCGCCGCCCTTGACTTCCACTTCCACGACTTCTATGCCCTCGGACTGAGCGACGCGCTCGGCGATCTCTTCAATCCGGGTTGTAATTACCGGCCGCATACTGGAACCACGTGCCCGCGCACGTGACCCTTCCTCCAACAAAAAAGTGGGCTTTCGCCCACTCAACTGGCTCGACACTCCAAGAACTATTGTAGCGCGGATAAGAGGAAATGCAAGCGTTCGCCGCGATATGTACCGTTACCGATAAGGCCTGTACCAGTACAACCTTCCCGGTCATTTACAGGAGTTCCAGCCCTAGAATCAGTTCATAAAGCGATGAAAAACTTGATCAAACAACTCTTACTTTGCGGGGTCGTGCTTGCCCAGCATCGTTCCCGCCCAAGCCAGCTCGATTCTGGTAACCGACAACTCGCAGGTCACCCTCGGCAAAGGCGACAGTTTGTTATTCTACATTTCCCCCGGCGCGGTCTATCCCTCTGCCCTCGACATGGTTCTGGGGAGCATGCCCCTCGGGGGCCCGGTGGCTCCTATTCCCGGCACTTCCGGCGTTTACATGCCTGGCATGTTATTCGACGCCACGCTCGAATCCCAGGACGGCTCCGTCTCCATCCCGTTATCGACAGCAACGCCACGCATCTCGGGCTGCCCGGCGGCGACCTGGTGATGATCCCCGGATCGCGCAGCGGCAGTTCGTACTCCGGCCCCATCGATTTGATTTCCGGCAGCACGAACCTTAGCCATCATCAAGCCGCCACCTTATTTGCATCCGGTGAAGCCGTAATCCGTCTCGACAACCTGGGCGGCAGCGTCACGTTCGGCTATCCGTGCACGACCATCGCTAACGATTTTTCAGCCTCTTTGATCATCTGTGACGGCAAACTAAGCATGGGTGCCCGCGTTATGAGCGCCGCCTTGGTGCGTACCCCGGAGCCCGCCACCATCGGACTGCTCCTGATCGGCTTGGCCATCATGCTCCCGCGCGTGCTGCAAGGGATGCGGTGCCCGCAGCGGGTCAATGGCCGGAATCGTCCGTTTCCGCGCTGATCCTGCGATTTTCGCGGAGGCGGGAGCCTGGGTGATCAGGTAATTCCGTTCCGGCAGATTGGTTGCCAGGCCCGCAGCCTTCAGGTAATGCGCTATGGCACCCGGATAGTCGCCGGCTAGCTCCAGCAGATGGGCACGCACCGCGTCCAGGCGATGATGTCCCGCCATCCTGCCATCGGCATCCAGCGAATTCAGCAGCTTCAGCCCGGCCGACGGGACCGTTGACCATCGCCACCGCAATCGCGTGATTGAGAATGACCACGGGATTATCGGACATGCGCTTCAACAACTCGTACAAGGCCAGGATCTGCGGCCAGTCGGTATCTTCCGCGCGCGGGGCTTCGTCATGCACCGCGGCGATGGCCGCCTGGATCTGATACGCGCCCGCCGATCCCTTCGCCAGGGCCGCGGTAAGGAGCGTAACGCCTTCCGCGATCTCGGCCTGATCCCACAGGCTACGGTCCTGCTTGGTCAGTGGGATCAGTTCGCCGTCCGGGCCTGTGCGCGCATGGCGGCGGGCGTCCGTCAATAGCATCAGTGCCAGCAGTCCGCCCACCTCGCCGTCGCCGGGGAGCCGTTGATGGATGGCGCGCGTCAGACGAATGGCGTCGCGCGAGAGTTCGCATCGCAGAAGCTGGGCGCCCGCGCTAGAGGTGTAGCCTTCGCTGAAGATCAGATAAAGCACGTGCAGCACGGTGCGCAACCGTTCGGCGCGGTCTTCGCTGGTGGGCAGGTGAAACGGTACTTTGGACGCCTTGATGGTGTTTTTGGCACGGCTGATCCGCTGCGCCATGGTGGCCTCCGGCACCAGAAACGCGCTGGCGATTTCGGCGGTGGTCAGGCCGCCCACGGCCCGCAGCGTCAGAGCGATCGCGGATGATGGCGTCAGCGCGGGATGGCAGCACATGAAGAACAGGATCAGCGTGTCATCTTCGTCCGGCGCGGGCTCGATGGTGAGTTCTGGCGCCAGCCTTTCCGCCTCGCTGGCCGCTTCATTTTCGCGCCGCCGGCGGGCCGTTTCGCTGCGGATGTAGTCCGTCATGCGGCGGGAGGCCACCTGGATCAGCCAGGCGCGCGGATTATCCGGCACGCCTTCGCGCGGCCATTGCACGGCGGCCGCCACCAGGGCTTCCTGCACCGCATCTTCGGCGGCGGCGAAATCGCGGAACCGGCGGATGACGGCGCCCAGAACCTGCGGCGTGATCTCGCGCAGCAGGTCCTCGGTGCGTGCGTCGAGCGATGCGGTCACGGCAATTCCGCGGGCGGCCCGCTCATCACCTGCCGCACTTCGATGGGATTATTCATAGGCACGCCGCCCGGTCCAGGCGCCGCCGACGCTCCCGCGGCGATCTCGTAAGCCCGCTGCGGACTGTCCACGTCCACCATCCAGTAGCCGGCCAGAAACTCCTTGGATTCGGGGAAGACTCCGTCGGTCACCGGCCTGCCGTCATTACCCGCACGCACTAGCTTGGCATCGTCCGGGCAGGCCAGCCCTTCGGCCGCCACCAGTTCACCGGACTCGCGCAATAACTCGTTGAAATGGTTTATGAATGCGCGGTAGTCCTGGACGTCTTTCTTCGGCCATTTGCCATACTCCTGCCAGGCCGACAGGGTCCCGCCGGTCATCAACATATATTTCATGCTCGCTCCTCTCTATTTTCATACGAGCGCAAAGGGACGCCGCGTCCCGTTTTGCGCGGTTTCATAAGAGTCGGAGCCAAGCCCGCATTCTCGACAGATCACTCGTGCCGGACCGCCGTCATGGGGTCGATGCGGGACGCCCTCCAGGCCGGCACATAACCCGCCACCAAGGCCGCCGCCAGCAGCGTGACCGCCGCCAGCGCCAGCGCCCATGGATCGTTGGATTTGATCCCGTACAAATAGGATGCGACGAACCGCGACGTGCCGAGAGCCAGCACCACGCCGATCGCCAGCCCCACCGCAGCCAGCACGAGCACTTCCCTGAGCACCATACCAGCCACCCTGCCGCGCGACGCGCCCAGCGCCATCCGGATGCCGATCTCGCCCGTGCGGCGCGCCGTATTGTACGACACGGTGCCGTAGAGCCCCACGCACGCGATGACCAGCGCCAGCGCCGCAAAGCCGCTCGACAACGCGGCGAACGTGGTCTCGTCGTTGATGGTCTGATCGATATCCGCCTCCTGTGTCCGGACCTCGTATACCGGGACGTGCGCGTCCGCCCGCCGCACCACCTCGCGCACCGCGTTGACATAACCGCAGCGGATCGCCAGCGGTGCGCAGCGCGAACACCATCTGGTCCGGCTGCGGATAGCCCTGGTTGTAGGGAAGGTACGCCACCGGCGCAATGTGTCGCGTCAGGCCGCCGTAGCGCGCGTTGCCGCACACGCCCACAATTTCCATATCGCGCGCCAGCGGTTCTCCCGGCCGGCCTTCGCGGAGGATCAGGTGCTGTCCCAGCGGGTTCCGGTTTGGAAAATTAACCTTGGCGAAAACCTGGTTGATCACCGCGACCGCGGGCGAACCGGCGCGGTCACGCTCCTCGATGTCGCGTCCCGCCAGGAGGGGGATCTGCATGGTGGCGAAGAACGCCGGTCCCACGGTCAGCAGGCGGTTGTCATCGTTCGGCGGCGCGCCCGCCGGACCCAGGGGCAGTCCGGTGCCCGCTTCGATGAGCGAATCTTCCGACAGGCTGGCGTTGCGCACCCCCGGCAGATCGCTGAAGCGCCGCCGCAACTCGCCGTAAAAGGTGGCGATTTCCGGGTCCTTGTGACCCGCCTTGCGCGCGTCCAGCCGGAACAGCAGCACGTTTTCCCGATTGAACCCAAGCTCGACGGAATGCAGGTTGGAGAGCGTGCGCACAAAGAGCCCGTCCGCCACCAGCATCAAGAGCGACATGGCGATCTGCGCGATTACCAGTGCATGGCTCAGGCTGACGCTCCGGAACCGCATGCCGTGAGGCTGTCCGGCGCGCGTTTCCTTCAGGGCCGGTATCACGTCCACCCGGGTGGCCTGCAAAGCCGGGGCCAGCCCGAACAACATGCCCGTCAGGATGGACAACGCCGCCGCCGCGGCCAGCATGTGCCAGTTCGCCTCGGCATGCAGGCTGAAGTTCGCTTTTCCATTGGCCAGCAGCGCTGTGAGAAAGCGGATCCCCCACACCGCGAACAGCACGCCCGCCCCGCCGCCCAGGAGTGCCAGCAGCACACTCTCGGTAAGCAACTGCCTGACGATGCGCATCCGGCTCGCGCCCACGCTCAGACGCAGCGCGATTTCCCGCCTGCGCGCAGCCGCGCGCGCCAGCAGCAGGTTCGCGACATTCGCGCAGGCCAGCGCCAGGATCAATCCCACCAGCGCCAGCAGAATAAATAGCGGCTGCGAGTACTCCCGGCGGAGGGTGTCCATGCCGCCCGCGCCCTCGCTGACCAGTAGTTCCGGCAGATTCGCACGTTCCTTATCGGTGGCTGCCGTACCGGCCACCCATTCGTGAAACAACGGCGCCAACACGGCCTGCGCCTGCGCGCGGCTCACTCCCGGCCGCAGGCGGCCCATGATGTGCACCCAGTAATAATTCCGTTCCAGGTAATCGACGGGGCGAAAACCGAACTGGTTCGACGCGCCCAGCAGTTCGTTGGCGTGCATCGGCAGAAAGACGTCCGGAGCCACCGCCGGATCCACACCGAAGAATTCGGGAGGCGTCACCCCTACGATGGTGAACGGCAGATTGTCGATCAGGATGGGCTGGCCGGCCGCCTGGCTCGGTCCTCCAAAGCGGCTCTGGCTGAAAGCGTAGCTGACCACCGCGATTGCAGGACCGCCGGGGCGATCGTCGCCGGGAAGGATTAACCGGCCCGCCGCCGGGCGCACCTCCAGCCCGCCGAAGAATTCGCCGGATACCGCTTCGCCGCTCGCTATGCTCGCCTGCCCCTTGATCGTCAGGTTCAGATTCCTCCATTCCCAGGAGAGGTAATGTGCGAACAGGGCCGAAAAGACCGTGTTGTTCTGGCGGAGCAGCTCGAAGGCCGGATAGGGAAAGATGCCGGCGACGGTGCCGCCGCCCGGATCGTCGTAGGTGGTGCCGCTCATATTGTGCATCACCTTGTCGCGCCCGTTGGCCGGTTTGGTGTGCCAGTTCAGGACCACCAGCGACGCCGTATCGGGGACCGGCAGCGCGCGCAGCATAATCGCGTCCATGAAGCTGTAGATCGCCGTATTCGCCCCGATGCCCAGCGCCAGCGATGCTACCGCCAGCAGCACGAACAATCGGTTCGCCGCCATGGTTCGAAACGCGTAGCGCAAGTCCTGGCCCAGTTGCGCGGCCAGCGTCCAACCCCATTGGACGCGGGTGTTCTCCGCGACCAGCGTGGTGTTCCCCAATCCGGCACGCGCTACCTGCCGGGCGGCGGCCCCGGACATCCCCGCCGCTTCCCGCTCTTCGGCTTCTTCATCCAGGTGGAACGCGAGTTCCTCCCGCAGCTCCGCTTCCTTGTTCCGGCGTTCGAACAGCCAGGTCAGCTTACGAAAGAACGGTTTCATTTTCCCTCCTGGTCGCTGGGAGCCAGAATCAGTCCCATGGCGCGCGCGAACACCCGCCACTTGGATTGCTCGGAGGTAAGCTGGCGCCGCCCTGTTGGAGTCAGCCGGTAATAGCGCGCGCGCTTGCCTTTGTCGGACTTCTGCCAGGAGGCCGCTACCCAGCCTTTCGCCTCCAGCCGGTGCAGCGCCGGATACAAGGAGCCGGTCTCCACCTGCAGCAGTTCTTCCGAGGTTAGCTGTATGTGTTTGGCGATAGCATGTCCGTGCGCCGGCCCCATGGCCAGGGTACGCAGGATCAGCAGATCGAGGGTGCCTTGCAGTAGTTCCACGCGCGTCGGGTCCTGGTTCATTATGTAGGCATTCTACTATATATTCTGTAGACTGTCTACTAACGGGCGCTGCTCCCTAACCCGGCGTAGCCGGAACCAAACAGGATCGCAACTTATTTATCATCGGCCGAAGAGGGGTGCATGATGAGCTTGGCCTTGTGACCGAAGCGCCATGCCCAGCAGATCGCTTGGAGTGTTGTGCTGCTATGACCGGCGATCGTGAAGGGCACGTTGCCGGTGTTCCGCTTCGCGGCCGTTACGGCCCGCCGAAGTCGGCAGTTTCGTCTATCGGAGCTTATGCGTGCCTGAGGCGAGAGTTTCAGGAGAGAGCTGGCGTCTTCACCTGTTCCAGCACCCTGTCAGGCCGCCGGACCGGAGTGTACTTTTTTCACCCTCTTTCTGCCTGTCCGCCGCGCCGTACATGGGGTCTGGCCGGGTCTGCCGCCCTCAAAAGCCGCGATTTGCCGCCGTAACTCGCGAACTTGCGGCACCACTTCCCGGGTGGCCGCCAGTGGTAATTTCGCCAGTGCCAGATGGCGCTCGGCGCCCGTTAACGCCACACATGCCATGTTAAAGGACTGCATCGCGGCTTCATGATCCTGAAGGCTACGCTGTTGAGCCGCCAATCCCAACATCCTGCGTCCGGTTTCCAACTCGGTCCGGACAAAGTCGGTTTGCAGAGCGATGTTCAGTGTTGCGGATGACAAAACCGTTTCCTCCTTGCCTGCAAGAGTGACGATGCATTCCGTGTTCCAAGTGTTCTGCGCCCTTGATGGTGCGATTCGATACGGCTGGCGAAAATGCCGACGTTCATCCCGTGCTCGCCTGCGCCTCTACCCCGAACTGCAATTCATAGAGTTCGGCGTAAAGCCCGCCGGCTTTGACCAGTTCTTCGTGCCTGCCGCGCTCGCTGATTGCCCCGTCTTTCACTACCAGGATCATGTCCGCGCGGCGAATGGTCGAAAGGCGATGCGCGATCACGATTGAGGTTCTGCCTTCCATCAACCGGTCCAGCGCCTCGAAGACCAGCTTTTCGGATGCGGCATCGAGGCCGGTCGACTGGTTCGTCCAGGATCAGGATCGGGGTATTGCGAATGATGGCGCGCGCGATCGCGATCCGCTGGCGCTGGCCTCCGGAAAGCGTCACGCCGCGCTCGCCGATCAGGGTGTCGTAACCCTGCGGCATCTTTTCGATGAACTCGTGCGCGTTGGCCAGTTCCGCTGCGCGCAGAATCTCGGCGCGGCTGGCGCCTGGTTTCCCGTACGCGATGTTGTTCCAGATCGGCGCGTGAAACAGCAGCGTTTCCTGCAACACAAAGCTGATCTGCCGGCGCAGCGACTGCATGCGGAAGCGCCGGATATCGGTGCCGTCGATGCGGATCACCCCCGAAGTCGGGATCGTAAAAGCGCGGAATCAGGCTGATGATGGTGGTCTTGCCCGCGCCGGTCGGTCCCACCAGCGCGGCCACGTGGCCCGGTTCGATGCGGAGGCTCACGTCGCGTAAGACCGGGTATTCCGCCTGGTAGCTGAAGGTCACGTGCTCGAACTCGATCTGGCCCCTGAGTCGCGGAGCGTTGCGCGCGCCAGGCAGATCCCGCACCTCGCCATTGGTCTCCAGGACTTCCCGAATACGCTCGTAGCCCACCGCCGCTTTCGACTACGCATCCGTCATCTTGGATAGCTCCTGCATGGGCTTGTACATCTTGTCGAGATAGAGGATGAACACAATCAGGGAGCCGGCCGACAGGCTGCCGCTGATCACCATGCGCGCGCCGAACCACAGCACCATGCTGGTCCCGACCGCTACCATGATGGCCACCAGCGGCGACAGTTTGGCCTTCAAGCCCCGTGCGCGCAAAGCGATTTCGACGCTTTCCAGGCTCTGTTCTTCCAGGCGCGTTTGTTCGTACTCCTCGCGCGCAAAGGCTTTCACTACGCGGATCGACGATAGCACTTCCTGGATCACGGAAACGATCTCGCCTTCTTTCTTTCGCACTTCGCGCGCGGCTTTCTTGATGCGCCGCGTATAACGTGTAGACCACCGCGAACAACAGCGGCGCCACGCTCAAGGCGATCAGCGTAAACCGCCAGTTCAGGTAGAACATCACCCCCACCATGCCGACCAGGGTCAGCGAATTGATGAGCGCCCCCAGCAACCCCGAAGCGATGAAGCTTTGAATGGCGTCGATATCGCTGGTCACCCGGCTGATCAGGTCGCCGGTCTGCTTGTGATCGTGATAGGAGAGCGACAGGCGCTGGATGTGCGAGTATAGCCTCAGCCGGAGGTCGTGCATCACCCACTGGCCGACGCTGGTGGTGAGATATTTTTCGACGTAAGAACAGAGTGCGCCCACCGTCGCGATGGCCAGCACGGAGAGCGCGGCAATTTTCAAAACCGTCAGGCGGTCCTGGCTGGCCAAAGGCGTAATAAACCTGGCCAGCCAGCTGTGTACCGGATGCGATTTCAAGACATTATCGATCACGATCTTCAGCGGCCAGGGCTCCAGCAGGTTCGCGGCGCCTTCGCCCACCACGGCCAGCAACCCCACGGTCAAAGCCTTGGCATGCGGCCTTAGCAAATCCGATATCCTCACGCCTTTCGATTTTGCAGGCATCAGTGCGCCGAATTCTGATTTTCGGCAACCGGACTCAGGCTATGGAGAAAAGGAACAAACTCGCGCGCCACATTGAATCCCACCTCCACACCCACGGCGATGGCGTAGGAATCCACGGCGTGCAGCGGACCGATCGTGCTGGGAGGTTGCCAGGCACGCGAGATCGCCGCGGCGGCGGCATAGCTGCCGATGCGCGAGATCGAAAAATGCATGCTGCCGTCGTCATGCCGCGCCATGAATGATGAGCGGAGCGCATATTTCAAGCGCGGACCGGTCCCCGTCAGTCCCGAGCGAAAGTAGCGGTTGTCTTCGTGCAGCACCGCCGATGTTCCATACATGACGGTCGCCTGGACGATGTGGTTCCCGTAAGAACTGGCAAAGCGGCGGCCATATCCCTCGGCTCCCTGACCCCACTCGTGGGGAATATCGAGCGCCTGATTGATACCAGACCCCGCGGCGGACCGCACCACGGATTCGAAGCTGAACATGTGCTTGAAATAATAGTGGAGCCGTTCTTTCTGGGTCTGCGGGATATAGATCGACACGCCGGGTTCTGGCCGCGTGACGGCTTCCGGTTGCGTCTCCCGGTTTGCGTCTCCGGTCCGATCCGCCGTCTGCGCCACGGCGTGAAGTTGCGCTGCCACTACCACCGTCACGTATAGTGCTGACTTGCGCGCGTGCTGCTTGGTTAAAGGCATTCTCCTCACCCGCATTCTGTGGCAACCGCTTGCTGGCGCGCGCGGCTCAGAACCGAGGCGCGACCGTAAGGGAGCATTTTCCGCAGACCCGCCAGCGACGGAAGCGACTGCACGCCTCCCTCCGAAGCGAATAAACGCACGAATCGGTGGTGCTGCGCAACCCCGGCCCCGGGCATGCTACCGTAGCCGGATATGGAGCGTCGTACGAATATGCGCTATCGTTCTGTCGCCATGGTTTGGCTGGCCGCCTTCGTGGCGCTCCCCGTGCTCCATGCCATCGAGCCAGGAGGTTTCGCCGTGCCCATTACTTACTACAAATTGCCCAACGGTTTACGCGTCATTCTCTCGCCGGATACTACGGCGCCCACGGTGGTCACGGCGGTGTATTACCACATCGGTTTTCGGGTGGAACCGAAGAACCGTACCGGCTTCGCGCACCTGTTTGAACACATGATGTTCCAAGGCTCGGAGAACCTCGGCAAGATGGAGTTTATCCGCCTGGTGCAGGAGAACGGAGGGGTGCTGAACGGCTCCACGCGCTTCGATTTCACCAACTATTTCGAACTGCTGCCCTCCAATAAACTGGAGACCGCGCTTTGGGCCGAATCGGACCGCATGAAGGGCCTGGCCATCACCGAGGAAAATCTGAAGAACCAGCAGGGGGTGGTTTCGAACGAAGTGAAAGTCAGCGTCCTGAACGAGCCGTATGGGGGTTTCCCGTGGCTCTGGATGCCGCAATACGCCAATCAGAACTGGTATAACTCGCACAATTTCTATGGTGAGTTAAAGGACATCGAGGCTGCCACCCTGGAGGACGTACACGCTTTTTTCAAAACCTACTATGCCCCCAACAACGCGGCCCTGGCCATCGTCGGCGATTTCGATCCCGCGCAGGCCAAACAGATGATCGCCAAATATTTCTCCGGGATCGCTCCGGCGAAGCTGCCCGCTCCCCCCGATCTCACCGAGCCGCGCCAGGAAAAAGAGAAGATCGCCACCCGCAAGGATCCGCTGGCCAACCGTCCTGCCCTGGCATTCTCCTATCACATGCCGCCGCGCAATACGCCTGAGTACTTCGCCATGGGCCTGCTCGACCAGATCCTGGTGCAGGGCGACGACAGCCTGCTCTATCAGGAATTGGTCAAGAAGCATGGGTTCACCGGCGAGGTCTCCGGCGCGATCAATGAGCTGGGCAACATGTTCGATTACGACGGCCCCATGCTGTGGACGGCGTCGCTTGTGCACGATGTCACGGTCAAGCCGGATCAGATTCTGGCCGCCGTGGACACGGTCATCGCCGGGTTGCAGGAAAAGCCGGTGGATCAAAACCTGCTGGATCGCAGCGTCACCAAAATGCGCTCCAGCCTTTACGACACGATGACCCAGTTTGGAGGCTTCGGCCGCGCCGACCTGATGGCGTCTTATGCCCTGTTCGACGACGATCCTTCCAAAATCAACTCGCTTGAGGCGGACTTCCGCAAAGTCACGCCCAAGCTGCTGGAATCGACTGCGCGCGAGTATCTGCGAAAGACCAACCGCACCGTGCTGCTGATCGAACCAGGTGCCGCCCCCGATGCACGCGATGCGCACAAGGGAGGCACCGAATGAAACCGCTCTGGAGTGTGATTATGGTGAGTGCTCTGTCCGCCGGTTTGACTGCCGGAACCAAAGAAATGCCGCCCGAGGGTCCGCCCCCCAAGCCCTTCCATCTGGCTCCCACCACGGATTTCACCTTGCCCAACGGCATGCAGGTGACCATCACGCCTTATGGTGTGGTGCCCAAGGTGGCCATTCGTGCGTACGTGGCCGCGGGCGCGATCAACGAAGCTCCCGGCGAAGTGTGGCTGTCGAAGCTGAACGCCGCCCTCATGAAAGAGGGTACGCACACGCGTTCCGCCGAACAGGTGGCGCGGGAAGCCGCCGAAATGGGCGGCCAGCTCGAAATCACCGCGGGTTCGGATTACACCTCGGTGGGCGGCGTGGTGCTCTCGGATTTTGGACCAAAGTTTGTCGCGCTGCTGGCCGACGTGCTGGCCGCGCCGGCCCTGCCCGGCGCCGAGATTCCCCGTCTGAAGGCTGACCTGCTCCGCGAACTGGCGGTCGACAAATCGGAACCCGGATCGCTGGCTCGCGAGCGATTCCTGAAAACCATGTTTCCGGAACATCCCTACGGCCGCGCATTTCCGGCTGAAAGCGACTTGAAGGGGTACACGGACGAGAACGTGCAAGCATTCTATCGGAATAATTTCTCAGCCGCCCGCACGCACTTGTACATCGCCGGCAAACTGGAAGGCGATTTGCGTCACGCGGTCGAACAAGCACTGGGCGGCTGGCCGAAAGGCAGTCCCGCGCCCTCTCTGCCCGCGCAACCGGTGAAAGCCCGCTCTCTGCAGGTCATCGATCGCCCCGGCGCGGCCCAATCGAATCTCCTGCTCGGCCTGCCTGTAGCCGATCCGAGCAGCGCGGACTACATCAAGCTGGACGTGATGGATTCGCTGCTGGGCGGCTCGTTCGCCTCCCGCATCACCAGCAACATTCGCGAGCAGAAGGGCTACACCTACTCGCCGTTCAGCCAGATCTCGACGCGCCGCCATCTTGCCTATTGGGTGGAAAGCGCCGATGTGACCACGGCGGTCACCGGCCCGTCGTTGAAAGAAATCTTCTACGAGATCGACCGCCTGCGTAAAGAGCCTCCCGCCGCCAAGGAGTTACAGGGCATTCAGAACTACCTGGCGGGCATCTTCGTCCTGCGCAATACCATCAGCCCGGATGCCATCATAGGGCAATTGCACTTCGTGGATTCGCAAGGTCTGGATCGCTCTTACCTTTCCACTTACGTGGAGAAGGTGATGGAGGTGAAGCCGGGCGATATCCAAAGCGTAGCGGAAACCTACCTGGTTCCCTCGAAGATGACGATCGTGGTGGTAGGCGACAAATCCAAGATCGCCGACCAGCTCAAACCCTACACACCCTAAGTGGGGCAGGCCCTCGGCCTGCGCGGGGCTCTAAGCCCCGCTTTTGTTGTTGTTGACATCCGACACCAACGCCGTTATGCTATTGATGTCGACAAACGACACCAATGCGCATGACGTGGACTGATCTGCTGTTACGAATCCGCGGGCTGGTGTACCAGGCGCGCATGGAAGAAGAACTCGGCGACGAACTGGAGTTCCACCTGGCCATGGCGCGCCGGAAGTACCAGGCTGCCGGGCACTCCGAACAGGAAGCCGCCCGCCTGGCGCGTCTCAACTTCGGACGAATCGCAGCCGCCCAGGAGGATTGCCGCGACGTCCGTGGTACACAGACGGTCGAAACCGCGCTGCGGGACGTCCGCTACGCGCTGCGTAGCTTCCGCCAGAGCCCCGGGTTCGTCCTCACGGTAGCGGGGACCATCGCGCTGGGACTGGGGCTCAACACCGCGCTATTCACCCTGTTCAATGCCTATGTCCTGCGTCCGCTGGCAGTGCGCGATCCATATAGCCTGTACACGTTCACCTGGACGAACCACGCCGGCGAAGGGCACGCCTTTACCTGGGGGGAGTATCGCGATCTCGCCAACAATAACCCGGCGTTCTTAGAAGCAGCGGCCGTAGAAGGACTCTTCACACGGTTGGATGGCCGCCCGCTGCAAGGTCTGCTGGTCAGTGGGAACTATTTACAGATGCTGGGCGTGGGAACTGCGGTGGGCCGCCCGTTGCTGCCCGGCGATGCCGCCGTGCCGGGGCGTGACCCCTTCATTGTGATCAGCTATCAGCTCTGGCAAAGCATGTTCGCCGGCCGGCCGGACATTGTGGGGGCCAAGATACTGATCCGCGGCTGCCCCATGCAAGTCATCGGGGTAGCCCGGCAGGGATTTCAAGGCCTCACCGAGGCGCCCCAGGATTTCTGGGCGCCTGTGACCATGGCCGCCCGGCTGCAGGATGGCCCGGATCTGTTCGGCGTGGAGTCCCCGGAACGCCTCAGCATCGTGGGCCGCATCCGGCGCGGCCAAAGCGTGCGGGGTGCGGAAGCGTCGCTGGCGGCGTGGTCGCGGCGGGTGACGGCACAACTGCCCCCCGACCGCCGGGCTGTGGGCGTCCGGCTGCGGTCGAACGCCAGCGCCATCCCGCTGACGCGCGAACTTCTGATGGTGTTTAGCCCCCTGGCGGCGGCATTCGGTCTGGTGCTGGTGCTCGCTTGTACCAATGTCGCCAGCATGATGCTCGCGCGCGCTATGGCTAGGCAGCGAGAGATCGGCATCCGCCTCTCCCTCGGCGCCGCCCGCGGACGCCTGATCCGGCAACTGCTTACCGAGAGCGTGCTGCTCTCCATTCCGGCGGCCTTCCTCGGATTCGTTATCGCGAAACTCACCATCGCGGGAGCGGTTCGTATCATGATCGCCACCGTTCCGAAGGATTTGCTCGATCTCATCCATACCGTGGACCTCCCAGTGGATTGGCGGGTGATTGCGTTTATGATCTGCGCGGCTCTGGCATCCGCATTCCTCTTCGGCCTGGCGCCGGCTATTCAGTCGACTCGCGCCAACCTGGTGCCGGCCGCGCGCGGCGAGTTCAGCTCCGACCTGAAGCCCGCGCGGCTGCGAAACGCGATCGTGATCGGCCAGATAGCCGTCTCAACCATGTTGCTGGTGGCCTGCGGTGCGCTCGTCCGCACCACCATCGCCATGAGCACGTTCGATATTGGTTTCCGCACCGGCGGTGTGATTGCCATGGAGATTTTCGAGAAGGGCCGCCGGCAGGTGATCGACGTTCTCGCCTCCGATCCAGGAGTCATCGCGATCGCCACTGCGTCATCGGTGCCGCTGGGCGGGCTGGTTCCTGGAGTGACAGCATCGGCGCACGATGGTCCGGCGATCAATACCGCGCAGAATTACGTCTCGCCGGAATACTTCGGTATGCTCGGAATTCCGATTCTGCGCGGCCGCAACTTCACCGCAGAAGAAGCCGTTTCCCAGGCGCCTGTCGCCATACTCAGCGCCGCCGCGGCGGAGCGCCTCGTCCCGCGCGGGAACTCGCTCGGACAGGTAGTTCACCTGGTGGGTAACCCGGTCCGGGACGTCCGCATCATCGCCGTGGCCGGTGATATGGTCACCTGCTGCATAGCGTACGGCAAAGATGCGGCCTTGCTCTATCTGCCGGTCACGCCCGCGGTGAAAGGGTCCGTGCTGGTCAGGGCGCGGGGCAACGTCGAAGCCGCACGCCGCAGGCTGGACACGCGCCTGGCCGCCGTGGCTCCGGGAGCGGTCGAAGACATTCACTCGCTCGATCAATACCGGGCGGTCGCCATTTATCCTTTTGAGGCGGCATCGCTGATGGGCTTCGCCGTAGGCGGGCTGGCGCTGCTGCTCACGGTATCCGGTATCTACGGCGTGGTTTCTTATCTGGTGACGCAAAGGACCAGGGAGATCGGCATCCGCATGGCGCTGGGCGCGACTACAAGCTCCATCACCGGTCTGATATTGAAACAGTCCCTGCGGCGCGCCGCGATCGGAGTCGGATTGGGAGCCGCGTCGGCTCTGGCCCTGTCTCGGCTGCTCGCCTCTGAAATGGTCTTCCTGCGGGTTTTCGACGTCCCGGCTTTCGGCTTGGGCATCTTACTGGTTATCTGCGCCGCCCTTGCCGCCGGCTACATCCCGTCCCGGCGTGCCGCGCGCATCGACCCTACCGAAACCCTACGCTACGATTGAATTCTCAGCCCGCCGGACCCGCAGTGAGAGCGGATCCGCAGCCCGAGGGCTGGCCACTACGCAAAACTACGCACAGCCGCGGCTTCGTCGTCATGCACGTCGAAGACCGTGTACAACTTGGTGATCTGCAACAGGTCTTTCACCCGCTTGGTCAGGTTCAGCAGCCTGAGTTGTCCGCCCTGGTTAGTGACCGTCGTAAAGCCGGATACCAGCTCGCCGATCCCCGAGCTATCGATATAGGAGACATCTCCGAGATTCAACAGGATCTTCTTGTTGCCCTTGCCGACCATGTCGCGCAGTGCATCGCGCAGCGCGCTGGATCCCTCGCCCAGGGTGATCCTTCCGGCCACATCCACCACAGTCACGTCGCCAACTTGTCTTGTGCTTAGCTTTACGCTCACAGAAATATGCCTCCTCGCTCGCAACCGAGCCGATCTCTCATCTTACTTCGACACCAGGTACTTTACCAAAGTTACTTCGGTGCCCGCCGGGTCCAGGCGGCGCACTTGAAAGTCGTCCATGAAGGCTTTGATCAGGAAGATTCCGCGGCCGGAATGCCGCAGCAGATTCTCCTGCGCCAGGGGGTCGGGCAAATTCTCGTAATCGAAGCCCTCACCCTGGTCAGCGATCCGCACGATAAACTCGCTGGGCCCCTTGGAAACCGAAACGTGAACTTTTTTGTGGGCGTTGTACCGGTTACCGTGCACCACGGCGTTGACCATCGATTCCCGCACCGCCATGGCGATCTTGTGCAGATCGTCTTCCGGAACTCCGGCCTTTTCGGCTTCCTGCAACGCCAGTTCTTCGGCGTCATCCACGCTTTCCAGGGTTGAATCCAGGAACCGTTCCACGGTCTCTGTATCCCCGCGCGAATTTTTTCCCATAGTCAAGGCGCCACGGCGCATGGCCAAAACGAATGGCTAGAATAAATTACCGGAGCGCTCAAAGTCAAGGACGCCTATGGCGGACCCGCGCGGCCGCTATCGCCCGTATTGTCTTTCCCAATAGCGGCCGATGCCTGATGGCTTGCGCCCGACATCCGGTCTAATTCGGCAAGCTGAACCCTCATCTTCACCGCGTCGTCCGCATTGGGCGACAGCGCCAGGTAGCTGCGCAGGTGTTCGGCGGCTCCTGCATAATCCTTCTTTTGCGCCAGGATGGTGGCCAGCAGTTGTTCAATCTTCGGATATCCGTGGGCCGTATCCACCTTCTCGCCTCCGCGCGCGCTCTTCTCCGCCGCTTCCATGTCGCCCAGCCTCAAGCTGGCGACCGCATGGTAGAAATAGGCCATCGGGTAATCCACCGCATCCAGCTTAAGGAGCCGGCTGGTCACATCCGACACTTCGTCCCAGTGTGCGGCCTTGGCAGCCATGTCAATCAAAGGAATGTACGGGCTGGTAAACTGCGGATCCGCCGACACTGCGCTTGCGAAAGATTGCCGGGCTTTGGCCACCTCCTCGTTTTGCTGCTGAATCTTGCCCAGTTCAAACCACGCCGCCGCATACTTCGGATAGGTTTCTACGGCCTTCTGAAACTGGCTCGCCGCTTCGGCTGGTTTGTTCTTGCGCAGATCCTGCGTCCCTTTCTCATAAGCGCGCCGCGCGTCCTTGGGTGCCTGCAAGCTGGTCAAGCTGATGGCCGCGCCTTCCACATTGCCCAGCCGGTGCAGGATGATGGTGCCCACATTCGGATCGTCCATGGCATGCCGCCGTCCCAGCGAGATGCTGTCCGAACGAAAGCCCGCCAGCACTGCGCGTAGATCGCAGCCGTCCAGTCGCATCGCCGGCGTGCCCAACTGGGGCGGCTGGTTCGCCATGCCGCTGCTCCCGGCCAAAGGACCGCGCGGCCCCACGGGATTGGAGCCTCCATCCTCGCTGGCGTCCTGCAGAACATCCTGGGTCTGCCCTACCTGAAAGCTGAACCGCCCTTTCTGGTCCGTGTAGGCCTGCGCCCGAGGTGCGCCATTGCACACCCGTTCGATCGTAACCGGCTCCGGGGGTGGTGTTCCATCGTCCAGCGCGACTTTGCCGGACAAATAGATGTTGCCGTTCATGGAGTCGAACGTGGGTGTTTGCGTTGGGCCCGGCTGGCTCGGTGGGTAGCGGTTGTTGGCCGCGCCCGAGTTATTTCCAGCACCCCCCGTGCCGGAAGTGGTTCCACCTGGTTTTTGTGACCAAACAGGTTGTAGATATAAGGCCATCCCCGTCAGAAGGCCCGCAAACTTTAGCATCCGGATGCTCGATACCATCGAGGCACCCCCCTTTCGTTAGAGACATTATACGCCTTCATCCCATCAGACACGCTGTCACATTCGTAAAGAGCAGTTCATTTTGGCCTTTGCTAGAATATGGCTTCGCAGGATGGTTCCATGAAAAAATTCGCATTCTTCTCCGCTTGCTCCCTGCTCCTGCTGCTGGCCGGATGTTCGAGTGATACGTCTGCGCCGCAAAAGAAGGTTGAGGTTAAACCTGCCGAGCCTGTTACCGGCCGCCAGGCCCTCCAGAAGATGTATGTCGCCGCCCGCGGATGGGCGCCCGATATCCAGCCACTCAAAGTCACCAGCATTCTGCTGCCGGAAGTGAAGGCCGAGCCAGGCAAGGCTGCCGCCTGGCAAGCCATCTTCGTCTCGCCCAGCCAGGGCAAAGCGCGCAGCTATACCTACTCTGTAGTGGAGTCGGAGGGCAATCTGCACCAGGGCGTTTTCGGTGGCACGGACCAGAGCTGGTCCGGTCCCTCGGGCAGTTCCAAGCCGTTTCTCATGGCGGCCGTTAAAATCGATTCCGACCAGGCTTACCAGACCGCCCTCAAAAAGGGCGCCGATTACGACAAAAAGAACCCCGGCAAGCCCATCAATTTTCTGTTGGAATTGACCAGCCAGTTCCCCGATACGACATGGCGCGTGATCTGGGGCGAATCCGTGGGAACCAGCAATTTCTCGGTCTTCGTGGATGCCAGCACCGGCGGCTATCTGGAAATTTTGCGCTGATTGCTCATCACCCCAGTGAGTACACAATGCACCGTCTACTGCTCTGCCTGGTTGCTTCGATCCTGATGGCGCGCGATCCGGCCGTAGCTACCAGCCGCTACGCCCCCGCCGATTTTTCTTTGAGCGCCGACCCCGATGCGCCGCAATGGAAGGACGCACCGTCAGTCATAGCCGAAAACGGTCCGCGCGGCGAGTCCGTTCCCGGCCACCGGACCGAAATCCGCTCCCGCTGGACTCCCAAAAACATCTACTTCCTGTTCATCTGCCCTTACCAGGAACTGCACTTGAGACCGAATCCATCCCAAAGCACCGAAACCAATCAACTCTGGGATTGGGATGTGGCGGAGGTTTTCGTGGGCAGCGATTTCAAACAGATCACCCGCTACAAAGAGTTCGAAGTCTCACCGCAAGGCGAGTGGGTGGATCTGGATATCGACCGCGTCCACCCGCTGCCCGAAGGCGGCTGGCTCTGGAATTCGCGCTTCACCGTGAAAGCCCGCATCGATGCCGCGCACAAAATCTGGTATGGCGAAATGCGCATTCCGCTCCGCTCCATCGACCACCGCCCGCCTACCGCCGGCCTGGAGATGCGCATCAATTTCTATCGCTGCCAGGGGGCTGCGCCGTCCCGTAAATTCATCGCCTGGCAGCCCACTGGCGAGGCTAATTTTCATGTGCCGAAAGCCTTCGGCCTGTTGAAACTGGTCCAATGATCTCCGAACAGGCCGCCAAGTCGCTGCGCATCTCGCAGGTGGGTCTGCGCGGCGTGGTGGGTTCGGCGCTGACGGCTTCGCATGTGCTGGATTTCGCCGCCGCATTCGGCACGTTTCTGGAGCCCGGTGCAGCGGTGGTCATCGGCCGCGACCCGCGCGCCAGCGGCGTCATGATTCGCGAAGGGCTGGTGGCCGGATTGCTGGCCTGCGGTCACGATGTGATTGATTTGGGGATCGCGCCAACACCCGTGATCCAGCATTCCATCCGCCGCCTGGATGCCGCTGGCGGTGTCTCCATTAGCGCCAGCCACAACAGCGCCGAGTGGAATGCGCTCAAATTCTTCGGCCGCGAAGGCATCTATCTCTCCACCGCCGAAGCCGGCGAGCTGCTGGACATCTACCACTTGAAGAAGTTCGCCTTCGTCGAATGGGAGCGGATCGGCCATGTCACGCGGGAAATTCACGCCATCGATCGCTATCTCGACGATCTGGCCGCCAACTACGATTTCGCCGCCCTGCGCAAATTCCGCGTGCTGGTGGATTGCTGCAACGGCACCTCGTCGCTGATCCTGTGCCGCGCCAACGAGCGCTTCGGCACCGGCTTCATCCTGATCAACGAAAAAATCGAAGGCGTCAGCTTCGCGCACGAACCGTCCACCACGCGCGACACGGTAGCCTTGCAGCTTGCGCCCCTGATGCAGCCCTTGCACGCGGATGCCGGCTTCCTGTTCGATGTCGATTCCGACCGCGTGGCCCTGGCCGCCGAAGACGGGACCCCGGTCTCGGAAGAAGTGGTCCTGCCCCTGCTGGCCGATTATCTCCTGCCGCGAGGTCCGGGCAAACTGATCATCACCAATATCTCCTCTACCGCGCTGCTCGAAGAGATTGCCGCGCGCCACGGCGGCAAGGTCGTCCGCGTGCCAGTGGGCCGCCAGGCGGCCATCGACGCGCTCGCCACCTACCGTCCCGAACAGATCGCGCTGGCCGGCGAAGGCACCGGCGCGGTGATGATGCCCCAGTTCCGCTTCGTCTACGATGGCATCGCCTCTATGCTCGCCGTTCTTTCCATGCTGCACGAGAGCGGCCGCACCTTGAGCCAGGTGCTCAACTCCTATCCCAAATATTCCATCCTGAAGGGCCAGGTACCCCTGGTTACGCAGCGCATTCCGGCCTTGTTAATGGATCTGCGCGCGCGTTTCAGCGACGGGCGCGTCAGCGTCCTCGACGGTTTGCGCGTCGACTGGCCCGACCGCTGGTTCCACGTGCGTGTAAGCCAGACCGAACCCATCGTGCGCGTCATCTGCGAGCAAAGGGGCGATCCGCCGAAAGAACTTTTCGATGCCTTGCTCGAAGAAGTCAGGAGCTTCGCCTGATGCCGCGCGAACATTTGCTGAAGATCGGCGTCTCCGGCATCCGCGGCGTGGTGGGCGAGTTCCTGACTCCCGGCCTCGCGTGCGCCTTCGCGCAGGCCTTCGGGACCTATGTCGGCGCAGGACGCGTGGTGGTAGGCCGCGACACACGATCGAGCGGCGAGATGCTCTACCATGCGGTGGCCTGCGGGCTTCTGTCAGCCGGCTGTGAGGTCGTGGACGTCGGTATCCTGCCTACTCCCACGATCCAGATGTACGTAGGCGCCACCCGCGCGCGCGGCGGCATCGCCATCACCGCCTCGCATAATCCGCCCGAATATAACGCCCTGAAGCTGTTCAACTCCGAGGGCCTGTTCTTTAATAGCTACGAACGCGGCGAGTTGCTCGACCTCTATCATCAGAGCGATTTCCGCCGCGCCACGAACGAAGAAATTCGCCGCGCTACGGCCGATCCCACCGCCCCGCCGCGCTTGCACATCGAGCGTGTGCTCCGCCACGTGGATGCCGATCGCATCCGCCGCCGCCGCTTTCGGGTAGCCCTAGACGCCGTCAACGGCGCCGGCTCCATCATGACCACCGGGTTTCTGCGCGACACGCTGGGCTGCGAACTGCACGCCATTTCCATCGATCCCACCAAGCCCTTCCCGCGCGTTGCCGAACCGCGCCCCGACACCCTCGGCGATCTCTCGAACCTGATGCGCTCCTCAGGCGCCGAAGTGGGCTTCGCGCAGGATCCCGATGGCGACCGCCTGGCCGTCGCCGACGAAACCGGCCGCGTGCTCGATAACGACGACGTGCTGGCGCTAGCGGTGGATGCCGCCCTCCGCCGCCTCCCCGGCGATGTGGTGGTGAACCTGACCACGTCTTCGGTCATCGACGAAGTCGCCGCCGCGCATGGCCGCCGAGTCTACCGCACGCCGGTGGGCGAGGCCAACGTGGTCGAGATGATGCAGGCCGTCAAGGCGGTGATCGGTGGCGAAGGCTCCAACGGCGGCATCATTTTCCCAGCCGTGCACCTTTGCCGCGACAGTTATACGGGTATGGCATTCCTGCTGGAGCGCATGGCCGAGACCGGCGAGACCATATCCGCCCTGGCCGGCCGCCTGCCGCGCTTCTATCGCAAGCTGGGCAAAGTGGTGTACCAGCACGGCCGCCTGGGCTCGCTGATGCAGGCCCTCGAAGAGAGTTTCCCCGGCGTGGAGACCGACCGCTCCGACGGCTTGAAGATCATGCTCCCCGGCGCCTGGATCCACGTCCGCGCGTCTAACACTGAGCCGCTGCTCCGGTTGGCCGCCGAAGCCCGGTCGGAAGGCGAAGTGGAGGAGTTGTACGCACGGGTGTTGCGGCTGTTTGAACAAAGCGCTTGATCCCACATAAATGGCAGCACGCTTTCCACCGGCTTGCAGAATTTTGGCGGCATCGAATTCTTGAACTGATCGGCGGCGTGAACGTTCACCAGCGGGGTATAATCGCCTTTAACTCGGTACGCCTTTTTTGAAGAGACACCGTCCGGCAGTCCATGTGGCGCTGACGCTGGTTTGGCTGGCGCTGCTCCTCACTCATCCGCACTCCACGCAACTGGCGTATGTCGGTCCGGGCGCGGGGTTCGCGTTCCTGGGATCGTTCCTCACGCTGATCGCAGGCTTCCTGCTGAGCCTTCTCTCATTGGTCGCGTGGCCTTTCCGGTTGGCGTGGCGGGCTTTGCGCAGGCGCGGCGGATACCGGCATGCGCGCGTGAAGCGGGTGATCTTTCTGGGGCTGGACGGCCTCGACCCACGCCTGACCGAGCGCCTGATGGCCGAAGGGAAGTTGCCCAACCTGGCGCGGCTACAAGCGGAAGGCAGCTACACGCGGCTGCGCACTACGTTTCCGGCGCTGTCGCCGGTGGCGTGGTCCACCTTTGCCACCGGCGTCAGCCCGGCCAAGCATAATATCTTCGATTTTCTGGATCGCAGCCTGAAATCGTACCTGCCGCAGCTTTCTTCGGCGCACGTGGGGAAGCCCGCGCGGGTGCTGCGGTTGGGACGGTTACGGATTCCGCTGGCGCGCACGCCGATCGACCTGCGGCGCAAGAGCCGGCCGTTCTGGAAGATTCTCGGCGAGCAGGGCATCGACTCGACCATCCTGCGCGTGCCCATCACCTTTCCGCCGGAGAAGTTCGACGGACGGCTGCTCTCGGCGATGTCCACGCCCGATCTGAAAGGAACGCAAGGCAGCTTTGCGCAGTTCACCACGCGCCTCGAACGGGCCAGCTACGAAAACGGCAGCCGGTATCCGCTGCGGCGCGTGGCGGACGGATTCGCGGGTGAGATCGAAGGTCCACCCGACACGTTCCTGGAAGACGCGCCTGTGCTGCGCATTCCTTTTCAGATCGCGGCGCTCGCCGGGGGTTTTGAATTGCGCATGCAGGGGCAGCGCGTGAAGCTGGTTCCGGGCCAATACACCAACTGGCAGCAGTTGAAATTTCGCACCGCGATCGGCGCGAAAGCGGCCGGCTTGGCGCGATTTCTGGCCACCGAAACGGGACCGGAATTCAGTCTGTACATGACACCCATCAATATCGATCCGGCCCGTCCGGCGCTGCCCATCAGCCATCCGCCGTATTATGCGGCGTACCTGGCGAACCTGCTGGGATCGTACGCCACCGTGGGGATGGCGGAAGATACCTGGGCGCTGAACGAGGAAGTGATCGACGAAGAAGCCTTTCTGCGCCAGGCGTGGGATATTTTCGCGGAGCGCGAAGGCATGTTTTTGGACGCCCTGGAAAACACCCGCCGGGGCGTGGTGGCCTGCGTTTTCGATACCAGCGATCGTGTCCAGCACATGTTCTACCGGCGGATGGGGACCGCGCACCCGCTGGCCGGCACCATCGAACAGATGTATCGGCGTATGGACGCGCTGGTGGGCAAGGCGATGGAATTCGCGCGCGAGGAGACGGCCCTCTTCGTTCTTTCCGATCACGGTTTCTGCGCTTTCCGGCGGGGAGTGAACATCAACGCCTGGCTGCGCGATCACGGGTATTTGCATTTGAAAAACGGGATCGCCGGGAGCGGAGCATACTTCGAGGGTGTGGACTGGAGCCGCACGCGCGCTTACGGGCTGGGGCTGGGCGGATTCTATCTGAACATGAAAGGCCGGGAGGCGCAGGGCATCGTTGAGCGGGCCGAGGCCGCGGCGCTGAAAAAGGAAATCATCGCCAAACTCAAAACACTGCGCGATATTGACGGCAGCCCAGCCATTCGCAACGTGTACGCGACCGATGCGCTCTACCGCGGACCGTATCTGGACGCCGCGCCGGATTTCATCGTGGGATACAGCGAGGGGTACCGGTGTTCGTGGGAAGGGGCGGTGGGCACGGTATCCGTGGAGACCATCGCGGACAACCCGAGAGCCTGGAGCGGCGATCACTGCGTAGATCCCGTGCTGGTGCCCGGCGTGCTGTTCACCAATCGGAAGCTTAACCACGGGGTGCGTCCGGCGGGAATCGAGGATCTGGCGCCGACGGTGTTGACTTTATTCGGCGTCCCGGCGCCTGAATGGATGGAAGGGAAGCCGCTGCTATGAGGAGCGTGCACGGGCGATATTCTAAAGAAGAGCCTAAAAATGAGCCAGAGCGTGAGATTGAAGAAAGAGCTGTGGGCGCGCGTGGTCAAGGCCGCCGTGGCTGCCGGATATAGTTCGCCGGAAGAATTCGTCGCGCACGTGATCGAGCGCGAGCTGGCCCGGCTCGAAGACGAACCGGATGCGGAAGTGGTCGAACGGCTGAAGGGCATGGGCTACATCGACTGATGGTGGCGGCCGCATATGGCTGGAGCCTTACGGCGATTGCCCTGGTGGTCAGCGGAGCGTTGCTGTGGATCTTCCGGCGGTTCTCCAATCGCGAACGGGTCGCGCTGGCCAAGCGGAAGATCCGCGCGCAGCTCTACGCCATGCGCCTCTTTGGCGGCGATCCCGCGCTCCTGTTCCGCGCGCAGAAGCAGCTTCTGATCTGGAACGCACGATACCTGGGGCTCATGCTGCGCCCGGCCGTGATCGCCATGGTCCCGTGCATCATCTTATTTACCCAACTCGATCACGTATACGGAAACCGGCCGCTCGGGCCCGGTGAATCCGCGATTGTGACTGTGCAGTTCAGCCCCGCGAGCAACCTGGGCGCGCTCCAGCCCGCGCTCGAAGGGCGAGGCGTAGCGGTGGAGACTCCCCCAGTCCGCATTCCGGAATTGCGCGAAGCCTGCTGGCGCATTCGTGCAGGGAGCGTGGGCTCGGGCAGCGTCTGGCTGCGCGCGGGCGGGGCCACGGTGAGCAGGGTCGTGGAAACCGGAACCTCGTTGCGATATTTTCCAGGCGCGGCGGTGCTATCAACGGCGGACCCCGTACGTCGGATCGAAGTGGCATATCCACGGGCATATCTGTGCGTTTTCGGCTGGGAAGTGCCATGGCTGGTGTGGTTCCTGGGAGTTGGGATGCTGGCCATGCTGGGACTCGGCTGGGCTTATCCTGGCCTCCGCCTGTAACATTCCTGGGTCGCTGTAGCATCTTATACTGAAAGAACATATGAATCAGGAAAGGCCTTCCGCCCTCGACCCGGCGTCGCCCCCCGATACCCCTACTAAGCACGCTCCACCGAAGCCGGGTACGGCGCGTCCCGAAGCGCCGATGCGTTCCGGGCGCGGCTGGGTATGGTTTCTAATACTGGTGTTGGCCGCCGCAGGCGGCTATTATTTCTGGTCCAAAAAGAACCCCGCGCCGGCGGGCGGGGCCGGACAGGGGGCGGCAGGGGCCAATGGCAAGAAGGGTTTTGGCGCCATCCCCGTGGTGGGCGCGAAAGCTTCGAAGGGTAACATTCCGGTCTATTACAACGGGCTCGGCGCAGTGACGCCAATCTACACGGTGGAAGTGAAAAGCCGTGTCGACGGCGAGTTGATGGAAGTGCATTTCAAAGAAGGCGACCTGGTTCATAAAGGCGATCCTTTGGTGGAGATCGATGCGCGCCCGTATCAGGCGGCGTTGACCCAGGCGGAAGGACAACTGGTTCGCGACCAGGCGCAACTCGAGAACGCACGCGTCGACCTGGCACGATATAAAACACTGGTCGCACAGAACGCCGCGCCCGAACAGCAGTACGCTACGCAGGAAGCGCTGGTACACCAGGACGAAGGCATCGTGAAATACGATCAGGGCCTGATCGACAGTGCCAAAGTCAATATCGTTTACTGCCATATCCAGGCTCCCATCACCGGACGAATCGGGTTGCGGTTGGTGGATCCCGGCAATATCGTACAGGCGTCGGATACCAACCCTTTGCTGGTAATCACGCAGATCGATCCCATCAGCGTTATTTTCACGTTGGCCGAAGATCAGCTTCCGGTGGTGTTCCAGAAGTTTTCCGCCGGACAGCGGCTTAGTGTGGACGCCTTCGACCGTACCTCGAACACCAAGCTGGCGTCGGGCACCTTGACCACACTCGATAACCAGATCGATCAGACTACCGGCACGCTGAAACTCAGGGCGACGTACGACAACAAGACCAACAAACTGTTTCCCAATCAATTTGTGAACGTACGCCTGCTGGTGCAATTGAAGCAAAACGTCACCCTCATTCCCACCGCTGCCATCCAGCGCAATTCTCAAACTACTTACGTGTTTCTGGTGCAACCCAACAACAAGGTGACGGTGCGTAACATTACAACCGGCACAACCGAGGGCGAGAATACGGAAGTGACTTCGGGGCTGTCACCAGGCGATCAGGTGGTGATGACCGGCGTCGATAAACTGCAAGAGGGCACGCAAGTGGTCGTGCGCCCGCCAGGCGCGACGGGTGCCCCAGCACCCGCGGCCGGCACGGAGGCCCCCGTGCCTGGGAATCCGGCACCAAGCCCGGGCCAATCCAAAAGCGGCAAACGCGGTACCAAGGCAAGGTAGATGAGCCCGTCCCGCACCTTTATTCTGCGGCCCATTGCCACGTCGCTGCTCATGGTGGCGATCATCCTTACGGGCTTGGTGGCGTACAAACAATTACCCATCTCGGCGCTGCCCGAAGTAGATTATCCGACCATCCAGATCATCACGTTTTATCCCGGAGCCAATCCGGACGTGATGGCCTCGTCGGTGACCGCGCCGCTGGAGCGGCAGTTCGGGCAGGTGCCCGGATTGCAGCAGATGACCTCGACCAGTTCGGATGGCCTGTCGGTCATCACCCTGCAGTTCACCCTGAGCCTCAACATCGACGTGGCCGAGCAGGAAGTGCAGCAGTCCATCAACGCATCGGGAACCTACCTGCCGGCCGACCTGCCCACGCCGCCAATCTACAGCAAGAGTAATCCCGCGGACGCGCCCATTCTGACGCTGGCGCTGGTCTCCAACGACTTGCCCTTGCCGCAGGTGGAAGACCTGGCGGATACACGGCTTGCGCCCAAAATCTCCCAGATCGCGGGTGTGGGCTTAGTGAGCATCAGCGGTGGGCAAAAGCCGGCGGTGCGGATTCGGGCTAATCCCACGGCCCTGGCATCCTACGGCTTGAATCTGGAGGACATCCGCACGGCGCTGGTGGCCGCGAATGTCAACCAGGCAAAGGGTAATTTCGACGGCCCGCATCAAGCATACCAGATCGGCGCGAACGACCAGTTGCTGTCCAGCGCCGACTACAAACCGCTGATCGTGGCTTACCGCAATGGGGCCCCCGTGAAGCTGACCGACGTGGCCAGCGTTACCGACGATACGGAAAACGTGCGGCAGGCCGCCTGGATGAACGATGTTCCGGCGGTGATCGTGAACATCCAGCGGCAGCCGGGCGCCAACATCATTTCAGTGGTCGACCGCATCAAGCTCCTGCTGCCGCAATTGACGCTGGCGATACCGAAATCGGTGGAAGTCAAGATCCTGACCGATCGCACCACCACCATCCGCGCCTCTGTAACGGACGTGCAGTTCGAGCTGGCATTGACCGTGGTGCTGGTGGTGCTGGTCATGTTTCTGTTTTTGCGCAACGTGGCCGCCACTATCATTCCCAGCGTGGCGGTGCCTCTTTCCCTGATTGGAACGCTCGGCGTGATGTACATGCTGGGATACAGCCTGAATAACCTCACGCTGATGGCGCTCGTCATCGCCACGGGCTTCGTGGTGGACGACGCGATTGTGATGATCGAGAACATCGCGCGCTACATCGAGGAAGGCGAGGCGCCTCTGAAAGCGGCACTGCGCGGATCGGAACAGATCGGCTTCACGATCATCTCGCTTACCATCTCGCTGATCGCGGTGCTCATCCCGCTGCTGTTCATGGGCGACATCGTGGGCCGGTTGTTCCGCGAATTCGCGGTGACCCTGAGCGTCACCATCCTGGTATCGGCTGTGGTTTCGTTGACCCTGACACCGATGATGGCTTCCAAGCTGCTGAAGCACGATCCGGAAGCGACGCAGAAGCGGTTCTACAGGGCATCGGAAGACGCGTTCAACGCCATCATCGCTTTTTACGGCCGGACCTTGAAGTTCGTCCTGCGGTTCCAGACCATCACGCTTCTGGTGGCATTCGCGACCCTGGTGGTGACCATCCTGCTGTTCGTTCGCATTCCTAAAGGATTTTTCCCCATCCAGGACACGGGCGTCATTCAAGGCGTTTCCGAAGCCGCCCAGACTGTGTCGTTCCCGGAGATGTCCCGCGAGCAGCAGGAAGTGGCGAAGATTATCCTGAAGGACCCGGCGGTGGATAGCCTCTCGTCGTTTATCGGCATTGACGGCACCAACACCACCTTGAATAGCGGACGGATTCTTATCAACCTGAAGCCGCTCGAAGATCGCAAGATGAGCGCCAGCGATGTGATTCGCCGCCTGCAGCCGGAACTGGCGCAGGTGGACGGCATCACGCTCTTCATGCAGCCGGTGCAGGATCTGTCGGTGGAAGACCGCGTGAGCCGCACGCAATTCCAGTACACCCTGGAGGACGCCAGTACCGAGGAACTGAACACCTTTGCGCCCAGGATGCTGGAGAAGCTCAAGCAGTTGCCGGAGCTGCGCGATGTGGCCAGCGATCAGGAAGTGGGTGGCTTGCGGGCGAAGCTGGTGTTCGACCGGCCGACCGCCTACCGGTTGGGGATCACACCTTCCGAGATCGATCAGACGCTCTACGACGCGTACGGGCAGCGGCAAGTATCCACGATATTCACGCAGTTGAACCAATATCACGTGGTGCTGGAAGTCGCGCCGGGGTTCGGGAAGGATCCTTTAAACCTGCGCGACCTATATATCCGTACGGGAATGGGATCAACCGGCGGGGCAGGCCTGGTTTCGGGCGGATCTTCGGCCACGCAGACGTTCGGCCCGCAAAGCGGCGCCGGGGCATCGGTGGCGAGTGCTTCCGGGGCAACTGCGACCAACGCCACCATTGCTTCCAGCAACGCTTTTGGCGGCGCCATCGCATCCACCACGGCGTTTCCCAATGGGGGCCAGGTGCCGCTCAGCGCCTTCACGCACGTGGAGATGTCCAGCGCTCCAATTACGGTCAATCACCAGGGGCAGTTCCCGGTGATCACGCTTTCTTTCAACCTGGCGCCGGACGGTTCGCTCGGTGAGGCGGTGGACGCCGTGAACAAAGCGAAAGACGAGATCGGCATGCCACCCAGCGTGCAAGCGGCGTTTCAGGGCACCGCGGAAGCGTTTCAGGCATCCCTGGCGAACGAGCCCATCCTGATTTTGGCGGCGCTGGTGACGGTTTATATCGTACTCGGCGTTTTGTATGAGAGCTACATTCATCCCATCACCATTCTTTCCACGCTGCCCTCGGCGGGAGTCGGGGCGTTGCTTTCCCTTTCGTTGTTTCACCAGGACTTCAGCGTGATTTCACTGATCGGCATCATCCTGCTGATCGGCATTGTGAAGAAGAACGGCATCATGATGATCGACTTCGCGCTGGAAGCCGAGCGCAAAGAAGGCATGGCGCCGGAGGATGCGATTTACCAGGCTTGTCTGCTGCGCTTCCGGCCCATCATGATGACCACCATGGCGGCGCTTTTGGGCGCGGTCCCGCTGGCTTTTGGCTCTGGCGTGGGCTCGGAGCTGCGGCGGCCATTGGGAATTACGATGATCGGGGGGCTGATCTTCAGCCAGGCCCTTACTTTGTACACCACGCCGGTGATCTATCTTTGGTTCGATCGCCTGGCGCGGCGCGTGGCGCACGAGGATAATCGGGCCGTGGATCCGGGCGCCGAGCCCATGGGCGCGTGAGGGGCTAATTTTGCGGCAGCCCTCCAGGACGAAGCCATGAATATCTCGGAGATTTTCATCCGCAGACCGGTCGCAACCACGCTGCTGACGGTGGCCATTGCCCTGGCCGGCGGCGTGGCTTTCCGGTTCCTGCCAGTTTCTCCGCTGCCGCAGGTAGACTTCCCGACCATATCAGTGCAGGCGGGGCTGCCGGGCGCGAGCCCCGAAACCATGGCCTCGTCGGTGGCGACCCCGCTGGAACGGCAGTTCAGCCGCATCGCGTCGGTCACCGAGATGACTTCGGCCAGCAGTTTGGGGTCAACCGGCATCACACTGCAGTTCGAATTGAATCGCAACATCGACGCGGCGGCGCGCGACGTGCAAGCGGCCATCAACGCGGCGCGCGGCTATCTGCCCGCCAACCTGCCGAACAATCCCACGTACCGGAAGGTGAATCCCGCGGATTCGCCGATCATGCTGCTGGCGCTGACCTCACCCATCCTGACCAAAGCGCAGATGTACGACGCGGCATCCTCGATCATGGCGCAGAAGTTATCGCAGGTTAGCGGCGTGGGGCAGGTGATTGTGGGCGGCAGTTCGTTGCCGACCGTGCGCGTAGAGCTGAATCCCATGGCTCTGAACAAATATGGGATCGGCCTGGAGCAGGTGCGCGGCGTACTGTCGGGCGCCAACTCGAACACGCCCAAGGGCCACTTCACCGACGATCACCGGGCGTGGGAAGTGAGCGCTAATGATCAAATTTTTCACGCCGTCGATTATCAGCCGCTGATTGTCAGCTACCACAACGGAATGGCCGTGCGGGTCTCCGACGTGGGCCAGGCGGTGGATTCGGTGGAGGACATCCGGAATTCGGGCTATGCCAACGGACTGCCCTCCGTGATGGTGATTATTTTTCGCCAGCCGGGCGCAAATATTATCGACACCGTGGACCGCATCCGGGAGGAACTCCCGGTGCTGAAGGCCTCCATCCCGCAGTCCATCAAACTCGTGGTGGCCATGGACCAGACGGTCACGATTCGTGCTTCTGTGCACGACGTAGAACGTTCGCTGCTGATCTCAGTAGTGCTGGTCGTATTGGTGGTGTTCGCGTTTTTACGCAACGTGCGCACCACGTTCATTCCCAGCGTGGCCGTACCGGTGTCGCTCATCGGCACATTCGGCGTGATGTATTTGCTGCACTACAGTATCGACAACCTGTCTTTAATGGCGCTGACCATTTCCACGGGATTTGTCGTGGACGACGCCATTGTGGTGATCGAGAACATCACCCGTTACCTGGAACAGGGGATGCAGCCTTTTCAGGCCGCGCTCAAGGGAGCCAGGGAAATCGGCTTCACTGTGGTCTCCATGAGCACCTCGCTGATTGCGGTGTTCATTCCGCTGCTGCTGATGGGCGGCATTGTAGGCCGCCTGTTTCGCGAGTTTGCGGTCACGCTGTCGGTCGCCATCGCGGTCTCTCTGGTGGTTTCATTGACTACCACGCCGATGATGTGCGCCCATCTCCTGAAAGAGCACGGGACCCACGGATGGATGTACCGCGTTACCGAACGGGCATTCATTTGGAGCGTAGATACTTACGGCAGAACTTTATCGGCTGCATTGCGCGCGGCGCCGCTGACCCTGGCGATTCTGCTGGGCACCATTGCTTTGAACGCGTACCTGTTCATCCACGTTTCCAAAGGCTTCTTTCCGCAGCAGGACAACGGCCGCATGATGGGCGCGATTCAAGGCGACCAGGACGTCTCGTTCCAGTCGATGGACAAGACCCTGCGGCAGATGATCAACATCGTGCATGACGACCCGGCCATAGATACGGTGGCCGGATTCACGGGCGGAGGCACCGCCAACACGGCGCGTATGTTCGTCTCGCTGAAACCGCGTGACGAGAGAATCATCGGCGTTGACCAGGTGATCGCGCGGCTGCGGCCCAAACTGGCGCGGATACCCGGCGCCACGCTGTATTTGCAGGCCTCCCAGGATCTGCGCGTGGGCGGTCGCATGAGCAACGCGCTCTATCAATACACCATGCAGGGTGACAACCTGCCGGACTTGACGGCCTACGCGCCGCGTATGCTGACGGAATTGCGCACCATTCCTATCATTGCGGATGTGAGCAGCGACCAGCAAAACCGCGGCCTGCAAGCCATGGTGCAATACGATCGCAAAACGGCGGCGCGCTTTGCCATCTCCACGCAACTGCTCGATAACGTGCTGTACGACGCGTTCGGCCAGCGGCAGGTGTCGATCATGTACACGACGCTGAACCAGTATCACGTGATCATGGAAGTGGCGCCGGAGTACTGGCAGAATCCGCTTATCCTGCGCGATATCTACGTGCACTCGCCCGGGGGCCAGCAGGTTCCTTTGAATGCACTGTCTTCGTTCGCTTCGGCAACCGCTCCCCTGGCCGTGAACCACCAGGTCCTGTTTCCCGCAGTGACGGTTTCCTTCAACCTGCAGCCGGGCGTGGCGCTGGGCGACGCGGTGCAGGCTATCGAAGGGGCAGCCGCCAAGGTGGGGCTGCCGCGCACGATCCAGACCAAATTCGCCGGCACGGCGCAGGCCTACCAGGATTCGCTGGGCAGCCAGCCGATTCTCATCGCTTCGGCGCTGGCGGCGGTGTACATCGTGCTGGGAGTTCTTTACGAAAGCTACGTGCATCCGATCACCATTCTCTCGACGCTGCCCTCCGCCGGAGTGGGCGCCCTGCTGGCGCTGCAGTTGACCCACACCGATCTGAGCGTGATCGCCATCATAGGCATCATCCTGTTGATCGGTATCGTGAAAAAGAACGCCATTATGATGATCGATTTCGCTCTGAATGCGGAGCGCATCGAAGGCAAGAACTCCCGCGATTCCATCTTCGAAGCCTGCATGTTGCGCTTCCGTCCGATTCTGATGACCACCATGGCTGCGATGCTGGGGGCGCTGCCGCTGGCGCTGGGAACGGGCACGGGATCGGAATTGCGCCGGCCCCTGGGCATTACGATTATCGGCGGGCTGCTGGTGAGCCAGCTACTGACCCTCTACACCACGCCGGTGGTGTATCTTTATTTTGACCGGCTGCAACACTGGTGGTACCGGGTGCGCAGGAAGGAACCGCCCGAGACCGTGCCGCTGGGATCTGAAATCTGATGCGACTTTCATTTGTTATAGCCGCGGCCGGAGCGATGCTCTGGTCGACCGGCTGCATGGTAGGACCGAATTACAAGCGCCCCGCCGCGCCGGCGCCGCAGGCCTTCAAGGAACCGCTGCCCGAGGGATGGAAAGAAGCGCAGCCGAACGATGGTGTGATTCGCGGCAAGTGGTGGGAGATCTACAACGACGCGCAGCTGAACGCGCTGGAGGAGCAGGTTAGCATCACGAATCAGAACGTGCTGCAGGCGGAGGCGAATTTCCGCGCGGCGCGCTACGCGATTCGCATCGCGCGTGCCAGCCTGTTTCCGACCGTAACCGTCGGCCCCACGCTGGGGATTTCGCGCTCGGCGGTGAACTTCCCGGGCCAATCCGGTGTGATCACGACTTACAGTTTGCCGGTCGCCGCTTCCTGGCCGGTCGACATCTGGGGCTCGGTGAGGCGCAACGTGCGGGCCACCCAGGCGACCGCCCAGTCGGATTTCGCTTTGCTTGAAAACGCCCGGCTTTCCTACCAGTCGGAGCTGGCCCAGGATTACTTCGAGCTGCGCGGCACCGACGGCGACATCGACTTGCTGCAGCGCACGGTCAAATCCTACGAAGACTATCTGACGCTAACCCAGAATCGTTACAAGTCCGGCGTGGCATCCGGCGCGGACGTGGCGCAGGCGCAGACGCAGTTGGACACTACGCGCGCGCAGTTAATCGATCTGGGAGTCGCGCGGGCGCAATTCGAGCACGCCATCGCGTTATTGATTGGCAAACCGCCTTCCGCGCTCACGCTGGCTGCCGGGTTACTTAAAAACCCTCCTCCGCCGGTTCCCGTGGCCCTGCCATCCGCGCTATTGGAACGGAGGCCGGATATCGCCGCGGCCGAGCGGCAGATGGCATCCGTGCAGGAGCAGATCGGGATCGCGGTGGCGGCCTATTATCCGACGCTCGACCTGACCGCGGGGCTGGGATTCGGACCCGCGCAGTTCACCAAAGGTTTCTTGTGGCCCAGCCGGGTTTTCTCCGCGGGCGCGGCGCTCTCCGAGACGGTCTACGAAGACGGCAAGCGGCGCGCCCAGGTCGAGCAGGCGAAAGCGCTGTTCGATGCCAGCGTGGCCGGCTACAGGGAAACCGTGTTGACCGCCTTTCAACAGGTGGAAGACGATCTGGCCGCGCTCAAGATCCTGGCCGATGAATCCGTGGCCACGGACCAGGCAGTGAAGGCGGCCGAAGATTCGCTGGCCATTTCCACCTACCAGTACAAAGCCGGCACCGTGGCTTATCTGCAGGTGATCACGGCACAGGCTCTGGCTCTGGCCGCGGAGCGCTCCGCGGTGGATCTGCTGGCCCGCCGCATGGTCTCCGACGTGCTCCTCATCCAGGCATTGGGCGGCGGATGGGACAGCAAGACCATCCCCACCCCGGGCGAATTGATGCAAGGTCAATAGCGCCCCCAAAATGCGCGAAGTCAAAATCAACCGCAAGGCGGCCGGCCGGATCGGCTCGGGGCATCCCTGGATTTTTGCAAGCGATGTCGTCGATAACGGGGGCGCGGCGCCAGGCGATGCCGTCAAGGTGCTGGATCCTGGGGGCCGTCCACTCGGCATGGCGCACTTCAGCGGCGCCTCGCAGATTACCCTGCGGCTGCTTTCGCACCGGGTGGAAGAAATCAACCGCGAGTTTTTTGCCGCGCGGCTGGCAGCGGCCGAAAACCATCGGCGGCGGGTGGTGGCGGGCACCAACGCCTATCGCGTGACCCATGGGGAAGCTGACCTGCTACCCGCGCTGGTGGTGGACCGCTACGCGGATTGCCTGGTTCTGCAAACCCTGGATCAGGGCATGGATCGCGCCAAAGACTGGATCGTCGAGAGCCTGGTGGAATTGTTCGCGCCGCGTGGTATCGTGGCGCGGAACGATGCGCCCGTGCGCAGCAGGGAAGACCTGCTCTTGGAATCCGCAGTGGTTTACGGCGATGTGCCGGACGCGGTAGAGATCGCCATGAACGGCCTGCGCCTCCAAACCGACTTGCTGCGCGGCCAGAAGACCGGCATCTTTCTGGACCAGCGCGAGAACTATCTGGCGGCCGCGCGATACGCGCGCGGCAGGGCTCTGGATTGCTTCACTTCGACCGGCGGGTTCGCCTTGCACCTGGCCGCCGCGTGCGAATCCGTGGAAGCGGTGGATAGCTCCGCGCCCGCGTTGGCGGCGGCCGCGCGCAATGCCGCGATGAACGGTATCGCCAACATCGAATTCCGGGAAGCCGACGCGTTTGACCTGCTGGCGTCGTATTCGTCTGCACGGCGTCAGTTTTCAACCGTGGTTCTGGATCCGCCCGCGTTTGCGAAGTCGCGTCGCAATCTCGAAAGCGCGGTGCGCGGCTACAAGGAGATCAATCTGCGGGCGCTACGCTTGCTCGGCCCGGGCGGCATCCTAGTGACCTGCTCGTGCTCCCATCATTTGAGCGAAGCGGCGCTGCTGGAGTTAGTGGCGGAAGCGTCGCTCGATGCGGGACGGCAGTTGCGCGTGCTGGAACGGCGAACACAGAGTCTGGACCATCCGATCCTGCTGACCGTGCCCGAGACCCACTATCTGAAGTGCCTCATCCTGGAAGTGATGTAGAGCGCCCCCTCACGAGTCCAGGCGCGCCAGCCAGCCGCTGAGATCCCCTGCCAATTCCGTGTTACCGGTGGCGATAGCCGTATAGCGTGCTGTCACCAGTTGCTTATACTGTGTGAGCAGCGCCGCGGCGTCAAGGGCGTTGATCTGCCTGATAGTAATTGGCCCTATAACGCCATCGACGGTGCATTTGCCACCGCAGGCGTTCACCGCCGACTGCAGCAACGTCAGCGCGCCGGTATGATTCGGCCCGCCCGGGCCCATGTTCACGGTCAGGTCGAAGGCTTTAGCGGCCAGGCTTTGATCGTTGATGCCACCGATGTGATGGCGATCCCAGAAATATGTCTGATAGATCGCGGACGCTTCGGCGACGCTGAGATTGCGAATGAAGTCTTCATCCGCGTCGGCTTTGTAACCGGAGCTGCGCACGAAAGTCAGTGTGACGCCATGGTTCACGACCTCGCCGGTGGTGGGGTTATGAAAGAAGCCACCCTCGTGCTGCAGCGTTGTGGCTACGGCCGGATTGAAATCCGCCATTCAGGTTTCTCCTGATTTGATCGTATAACGCTTGCGGGCAGGGAGTGGAAGGTAATTCGCATATTCAACGAATAATCATCAGCATTTCAAGAAATTACAAGAATTGGCCCATCGTGTGACCGCATTGGGGGCGAAATAATGCAAGCGCTACAGATGAGTGATGGTCAGATCGCCCCACTTATCCCGCAAATATTCGAGCACGATCCGGCGGTGGCAGTGCTCGGACATGGGTTCGCTGCAAAGCAGCACCGTGGGAACCGCGAAAAGCGCGCGGTCGATCCGGTCTTCGATCTTCCGCCCGGCAATTAGCGCGCGGAATTTCTTTTCGTAGTCCGCCCATCGACCGTTTTCCTTCTTGTGCCGGTCGAGCATCTCCTGCGTGGGCGCCAGCAGGGGTTCGTGCACGTAATCGGCGCCGCAGATCTCCCTGGCGAAATAATACAGATCCTCGCGCTTGGAGAATCCGGCCAACTGCGACACGTTGTTGAGCCGCACGTCCAGGATGCGCCGGATCCCGGCCCGCTTCAGAATGGTGAAGAACTGTTCCGCTGTTTTCCGGGTGAAACCGATGGAATAGACTTCCATGCCGCTACGATTTTATCCCGCCAGGCGGTTCGGCTGAATCCAGCCGAGCGATACGCCGGTCATCAGCAGGCCGATGCATACGATCAGGGCGGCCGATACCACGGGGATGATGCGGAATGCGGGATGCGCGGCGGTCTTCTGGCTATCCGGCAGCAGATGCTTGGCGTAAAGTACCATCACGCCGATGGACATGAGCACAATTGCCAGGCCGGAGCTGAAGGCGATCAGCAGCAGCAGGCCCAAGCCGATGCGGCCAAGCGCGATGGAGCTGAGCAGCAGGACCAGGGCGGAAGGGCAGGGAACCAGTCCGCCGCTGGCGCCCAAGGCGATCAGGCTACCCAGGGTGACGTCGCCTTCGGGCACGTGTGTGTGTCCGCCGGGGCCATGATCGTGCTCGTGATCGTGATGATGTTCGTGGTCGTGATCGTGGTCATGAGGATGCGGATGGCCGTGCTCATGCCCATGCTGGTGGCGCAGGCGGCGGGCGCGCTTATAAAGCATGATGCCGCCAATCCACACGATGGACAAGCCGGAAATAGCGCCCAGCACCGGAAAGATTTTTTCCGGCAGCACGTATTGCGATAGGAACAGCGTGGTGAGGCCCAGGAAAAACACGCTGATGGTGTGGGTAAAGGTCACCATGCCGCCGAGAAAAATCGCATGTTTGAACGTGCCGCGCGATCCTACCAGGTAGGCGGCCACGATCGTTTTGCCATGTCCGGGAGAAAGCGCGTGCATGGCGCCCAATCCAAACGCCACCAGCATTCCGAGCAGGGTCAGGCCGACGCCGATATCGCCGCGATGTAAAAGCTGCGAGAGATAATCGCCGCGCACTACGGTGCCGGGTGCGGAAGGCTGAGGCGGTATGGGAGAAGTGGCCATGGCAGCCGCGGGTTTGGTTGCGGGGGCGGCGGGCACGATCTGCGGCGCCTTCTTCGCCATCACGGGCGACGCCGCGGTCCAATCGACGGAGGCGCGCACGTCCTGTGGCGGTGCGACCGTAGGGTCGGCGGGATAAGCCGTCAGGGCCTGGCTGCGATCCGTATCGTCGTTCGAAGCGCGCTCGATAGAAGCGCCCGGACCCGCGGCAATCACGACCTCCTTCCAGCCGGCGCGATCCGGGAAGTTGCGGTCCTCGTAGGAGAGCGATCCCGCGGCCACGGCCAGCTTCAACGTGCTCGTTATACGCATTACAGGCGAGCCGCCTGCGCCTGGCGTGACAACCAGGGTGGCGCCGTCAAAGCGTGTCGAAACGGCGCGACCGTCGCAGGTGATGGACAAGTTGCGCGCCCATGCGCGGGCCTGCTCTTCCGCTTTGCGGTCGAGTTGATCGCGCGGGCTATCGGCGCTGAGGCCCCATTGCTGCAACAATTGGAAGCTGGGGATCTCGGCCAGGTCGAGAACGTACCTGATTTCCACCCCCGCGCCGCTCACCTGGATGCGGGAATAGTGGCTCACGCTGAAATTGCCCATCGGATGGGCGAAAAGCACAGGGGTGAGCGCGATCACAAACAGGAGCGGCCAGGCGCAAGGTTTCATTACAATAGGTCTTTACGAATTTTACGACGGTTTTGGATTTATGCGTTGGGTGACCTCAGAAGATGTGCCGCGCGCAGGCGAATTGCGCGTGCCCATGGGTGCGATCTTTACTCCATCGGCCCGCGAGCTGGCCGAGGCGCGGGCGATCCGCATCATCGAATTGCCGGCCGGACAGGCCGCGCCCGCGGCGTCGCCCGAGCGGACTATTGCGCTGGGCGCGGATCACGGAGGCTTCCGGCTGAAGGAGGCCATCAAGCCGCTGCTGGCGGACCTGGGCCTGGAGACGCGCGATGTGGGCGTATACGATGAAAAGCCGGCGGACTATCCCGATATCGCGCTGAAGGTGGCCGAACTGGTGGCGCGCGGCGAAGCGCGGCGCGGCGTAATCATCGATGGCGCGGGGATCGGCTCGTCGATCGCGGCCAACAAAGTAGCGGGAATCCGCGCGGCGCTATGTTACGACCGCGCGTCGGCCCGCAACAGCCGCGAGCATAACGATGCCAATGTGCTGACCCTCGGCGCGCGCCTGCTTACGGAAAGCCAGGCGGAGGAGGTGTTGCGCACCTGGCTGGATACGCCTTTCGCGGCGGGGCGGCACACGGCGCGAGTCGAGAAGATCACGCGCATCGAGGAGCAGTACGGCAAAGAAAGCTAAAAAGCCCGTCGAAGCGCGCGCCGCAGAAATGCCAAAGACGCCGGCGAGATCGGCATCCGGCGGCGCGGACGGACCGATTGCGTCGCTGATCGACCACACCCTGTTGCGTCCCGAAGCCACGCGCGCGGATATCGTCAAGCTGTGCGGCGAGGCGAAGCAATACGGCTTCGCCACGGTGTGCATCAATCCATACTGGGTGCCGCTGGCGGCTAGCGAACTGGCGGGGACGGCGGTGAAAGTGTGTACCGTCGCCGGGTTTTCCGCTGGGCGCCACATCCACGGAGGCTAAAGTGGCCGAGACTGCCGCGGCGCTGCGGGCCGGCGCGCGTGAGGTGGACATGGTGATCAACGTGGGCGCGCTGCGGTCGGGAGATTTGGACACGGTAAAGATGGATATTCAGGCGGTGACGCGCGTCTGCCACGATGCCGGCGCGATCGTAAAGGTGATTCTCGAGACGGCGCTGCTGAACGACGGGCAGAAGACCACGGCTTGCGGTCTGGCGCAAGCGGCCGGCGCGGATTTCGTGAAGACTTCAACCGGCTTCGGACCGGCGGGCGCCACAGTGCAGGATATCGTGCTGATGAGGCACGCGGTGGGACCGCGCATGGGCGTGAAGGCGGCGGGCGGGATCCGCACGCTGGACGATTTTCGCGCCATGGTAGCGGCGGGCGCCAGCCGGGTCGGCGCCAGCGCCAGCGTGAAGATCGTGGAGGCGGCCGGGAAGTGATCGCCACACGCAAAGCCATCCGGTTCCGCGAACGATCTGAGCTGCTGGATTTCCTGCTCGAAGTGTCCACCGTGACATCGCAGACGCTGGACCTGGACGAGCTGCTGTCCAACGTCTCCGAAATCGTGAAGCGCGTGATTCCGGCGGAGCTGTTCGCCATCCTGCTCTACAGCGAGAAGCGGAGGGAACTGCGCATCCGCTACGCTATGGGACACCGGGAAGAAGTAGTGCAGAACTGGTCGATCCCACTAGGGCAGGGAATTACGGGCGCTGCCGCGCTCACGCGTGAACCCGTGCTGGTAGGCGATGTGCGCAGCGATCCGCGCTATTTGAACGCGGTGGAGGCGGTGCGCACGGAGATGGCCGTGCCCATGATCGCGCGGCGCAAGCTGGTGGGCGTGATCGACGTGCAGTCCACGCGCGCCAATGCTTACACCGAACACGATCGCGCGCTGCTGCGGCTGATCGCGGCGCGGGTGGCGATTGCGATCGACAACGCCCGGCTCTACTGGCGCGTCGAGCGGCAGAACCGCACCCTGAAGGCGCTAGCTTCCATCTCGCAGGAATTCTCTTCCATCCTGGACGTGGACGAGCTGCTGACAAAAATCGCCTCCACGGTGCGCGGGCTGATCAATTACGACGCTTTCAATATCCTGCTGGTGGATGCGGAGCGCAAACTGCTGCGGCACCGCTTCAGCATCCGCTACGACCAGCGCGTGGACCTGGACAACATCCCGCTGGGCAAGGGCATCACCGGCGCGGCGGTGGAGCAGCGCGCGCCCGTGCGGGTGCAGGATACCAGCCAGGACCCGCGCTACATCGCGTCGCACCCGGGCATCCGGTCGGAGGTGGCCATCCCGCTGATGACGCACGACCGGGTTTCGGGAGTGATGGACCTGGAAAGCGAGCGCGTCGGCTTCTTCACCGACGATCACGTGCGCATGCTGAACCTGCTGGCGCCGCAGATCGCCAGCTCGGTGGAGAACGCGCGGCTATACGAAGAGGTGGCCATCCGCGAGCGGAGCATGGAGGAGGACGTGCTGGCGGCGCGCGACCTGCAGAGCGTGCTGCTGCCGACGGGCGACCCGGGCTTCGAGGGTCTGGAGGTGGCGGCGGGCCTGCGCCCGGCGCGCGGGATCAGCGGCGACATCTACGACTTCTTCGAATCGCCGGACGGGCGTGCGGTACTGGTGTTCGGGGATGTGAGCGGCAAGGGAGCGGCGGCGGCCCTCTACGGCGCCATGGTGAGCGGGCTGTTGCGATCGCTGGCGCCGCGCCGCGACCATCCGCGCGAGCTCATGCGGGCGCTGAACGAAGCGCTCATCGAACGCAAGGTGGAAGCGCGCTACGTAACGCTGCTGGTAATGCTCTGGAGCCCGGCCATCCGCCAGTTCGTGATGGCCAACGCGGGCAGCAATCCGCCTCTGGTCTGCCGCAATCACGAGATCCTGAAAACGCGCGTGGAAGGCGTGCCGCTGGGGCTCCTGGACGAGCGCGAATACGAAGAAGTGGTTTTCCAGGCGCACCAGGGCGACACGGTCGTGCTGTATTCCGATGGCGTCACCGATCACCTGAATGCAGACGGGCAGGACTACGGACGGCACCGGCTGTCGCAGGTGGTGCGGCGCACCTGCGATCAGCCGGCTCAGGCCATCGTGGACGAAATTCTGGCGGACCTGGACCGCTTCAATACGTCGCCCTTCGACGACCAGACGGTGTTGGTGCTGAAGGTGAAGATGACCTTCCAGTACTCGAACCAGGATCTGTATTGCGAAGACGTGCCGCTGGCGGATATTGCGCGTAAGGTGGGCACGCCCGCCTACGTCTATTCGAGCGCCGCGATACTCGAAAACTACCGCGCCTATGACGAAGCGCTGGGCGACCTGCCGCATACCGTGTGCTACGCGGTGAAAGCCAACTCATCGCTGGCCGTCCTGGCGCTGCTGGCCAAAGCAGGCGCGGGATTCGATATCGTTTCAGGCGGGGAATTGTATCGTGTGCTGGCGGCGGGCGGCGATCCGGCGAAGTTGGTCTTCTCCGGCGTGGGCAAGACCGCCGATGACGTCAGCTACGCGCTGGAAAACGGCATCCACACCTTCAACTGCGAGTCGGAACCGGAGTTGGCGTTGGTCGATGCCCTGGCCGCGCGCCGCGGCGTTACGGCCGGTTTCGCCATCCGCGTGAATCCGGATGTGGACGCCTCCACGCATCCGTACATTTCCACCGGGCTGCGCGAGCACAAATTCGGGATCGATATCGCGGACGCGGGCGCGGTGTACGAGCGGGCGCGCGCATTCCGCAACTTGAAGGCGGAGGGAGTAAGCTGCCACATCGGTTCGCAATTGATGGACGCCAACCCGATGCTGGAGGCGCTCGACCGCGTGCTGGCCTTGGTGGAAAACCTGCGTGCGCAGGGTTTGGAGATCGCGCATATCGACCTGGGCGGCGGGCTGGGTGTGGCTTACCAGGCGCATGAGCAATCGCCCGGAATTCGCGGCTTTGTGGAGCAGGTGCGGGCGAAGTTGCAAGGCCACGGCCTGCGCGTGGTGGTGGAACCAGGCCGGTCGATCGTGGGACCAGCCGGAGTGTTGCTCACCCGCGTGCTCTACCGCAAGAAAAGCGGCGAGAAGGAGTTCGTCATCGTGGACGCAGCCATGAACGACCTGATCCGGCCGGCGCTGTACCGGTCGCATCACGAGATCGTGCCGCTGCGCAAAACGGGACGGCCTGAGATCGTGGCGGACGTGGTGGGTCCGGTGTGCGAGACTGGCGATTTTCTGGCGCGCGGGCGTAAAATGGCGAATGCCGCGCCCGGCGATTTTCTGGCAGTGCTGACGGCCGGGGCCTACGGGTTCGTGTTGGCGTCCAATTACAATTCGCGGGCGCGCGCGCCGGAAGTATTGGTGGAGGGGTCCGGGTTCCGGGTGATTCGCACGCGGGAGCGCTACGCGGATCTGGTGCGGGGAGAGGTTATTTGAGGCGCGCAGACACGGCGACGCGGACACGCGGGGATCCGGTATGGCGCGGTGTCCTGATTCTGGCGGCATTATCGCCGGCCGTATGGGCCCACGATACGATCACTACTAAGCTGCTTTGGACGCAGGAGATTTCGCGCCTGGTTTACAAGCATTGCGGTAGTTGCCATCACGAGGGCGCGGCAGCCATGTCGCTCATGACTTATGACGATGCCCGGCCCTGGGCCAAGGCCATTCGCGATGAGGTGACTTCGCGCCGCATGCCCCCCTGGGGTCCGGTGAAGGGCGTCGGGGAGTTTCGCGGCGATCCCAGTTTGTCACAGGTCCAGATCGACATGATCGTCAATTGGGTGGAGGGCGGGGCGCCCAAGGGCGACGATGTGTATCTTCCGCCGGCGCCGCATTTCGCCAAGCCGGACGTACCGCCTTCGTCAGGACGCGAGATGAAGGTGGTGACGGACGCGGCGCTGACGCTTTCGGCTACGGCGGAGTTGGCGGGCGTGCGACCGGTACGGCTGGCGGCGGGCGACTCATTCGAATTGACCGCCTATTTGCCGGACGGCGGCGTTCGCCGTCTCATCTGGATCCGCAACTGGCGCCCGGCATGGGAACGCACTTACTACTTTCGGAATCCAATCAAGCTGCCGGAGCACAGCCGTATTGCACTATACTCCGGCAAATCCGCGGAAGCCGCGGTGTTGCTGGCCCGGTGAGCGGCTAGCGCGAACCGCCACCGTTCTGTGCGCCCTCCTGCTGGCCATATGCGTCGGGGTGCAGATAACGGCCCTGCTCGGAGGCGGGTTTATCTTCGCTGACCGGAATGCGGTGCGCGTTGGCGTACGCATCGTGGCGGGTGCCAGTCACCTGCCAGGAAACTTTGCCGCCCGGGCGGCCGCCCGCGATCTTGAAGCGGTTCGCGGATACCTCCCGCGCCACGTAGAGGCGCGGCGCCGGCGCGCCGATAGCGGTCAACTGGTAGCGGAAATCCCCATTCAGGGCTTCGAAGTAATCGGGCAGGTTAACCCAGGCCTCACCCCTGGCATCCAGCCGGACGACGCCGTCATACACGTCCTTCATGTCGGGACTCTCCACGAAGGAGTGCGAAAGATACTTGTTCTCCGGGTCAAGCGGATGATCGATCTTGAACGAGCCGCCACCTTTGCTGACCGTGCCGTTGACGGTCAGGTTGCCTTTGAAAAAGCCATTGCCACCCGAATCGACGTGAAATACCTGGTTGCCGTACGCGCCTCCGAATCCCTGAATCACGAGCCCCCCGGCTCCGGTGACAAATTCGCCCGCCGTCCCCGCTACCAGGGTGCATCCCGAGCTGCCGCACGTCTGGTTCACGGCGTACATCGCGATCCCGTTAGCGCCGGCCTGCCCGTCCAGCCCGAAGCCGCCCGAGGCCGCGTTATTGAGACCGAAAACCCCGGCGCCATTAGGGCTGTTGGTGGCGCCGGATACGCCGATGGCGAAGCCTGAAGTAGCGGTGGCGTTGCCTGCGACGCCGTTGCCGTTGGTGCTTGCGCTCTGCCCGTACACGCCGTTGGCGTAACCCGAGGTGGCGTTGCTGGTGAAATTACCGCCGTTTCCACCGGTCGTGGCGGTATTCAGGCCATTCACGCCGGTGCCTTGCGGGCTAGCGGTTTGGCCATTCACGCCGACTGCAAAGCCGGAGGTGGCCAGGTTAGTGCCGAACATGCCGTTACCGCCGGTGCTGGAGGTCTGTCCGTAGACGCCATTGCCACCTCCCGAGGTGGCGTTGCTGGTGAAAGTTCCACCGTTCCCACCCGTGGCGGCCATATTCACGCCATTCACGCCGTTACCTTGCGGACTGGAACTCTGCCCGTTCACGCCGTTTGCAAAGCCGGAGGTGGCGGTGTTGACGCCGAAAACTCCGTTGCCGCTGGTGCTGGCGCTCTGCCCGTCCACACCGTTCGCGAAACCCGTAGTGGCGTTGCTTATCCCGAAGACGCCGTTTCCACCGTTGGCCGCCACATTCAGGCCGTTTACCCCGTTACCTTGCGGGCTGGCGGTTTGGCCGTTCACGCCCACTGCAAACCCCGACGTGTCGCCGTTGACCCCAAGCACACCATTGCCAGTGCCGGCGGTCCATCCGTATACACCGTTACCGCCCGAGGAGGCGTTGCTCTGGCCCTGCACGCCGTTGCCGCCGGTTGCGGCAGAGTTTATGCCGAAAACGCCGGCCCCTCCCGGACTGTTGCTCGAACCGTTTACGCCTACCCCGAAGCCGGACGTGGCGTTGCTTGAGCCAATCACTCCCGCTCCGCCGGTGGTCCCGCTATTGATCCCGGTTACGGCGCTTCCACTCGGTGCAGTGGCGTTCCCTTGGATGGCGACGCCGCTGGGGCTGTTGGAGAAGCCCTGGATTCCAAACGCATAGCCGCTGGTGGCGTTGTTGATTGCGAACAGAGCGTTGCCAGCCGGGCTGGAGGTTTGGGCGTAGACGCCAGTGGCCGAACCCGAAGTGGCCGTGGCGATGCCGCTGACGCCCTGGCCGCCGGTGCTCGAAGTCTGACCGTTGACGCCGTTGAACGACCCCGAGGTAGCCGTGGCGTTGCCAAGGATAGCTGTAGTGGCGGCGGTCTGGACGTCGAAGGCGGTGGTCGGCGTGGTCGTGCCCAGCCCGACTTTTTTGGATGCCGACTGGTAAAGCACGGAGCTGCCCAGCGTGGTGCTGTTGCTCCAATACGCCAGATGGTTGGCTGTGCCTGTGCCGCCGACCGTGGTATCCGGCGCGGTTTGCGGCCGTGTATCCGGCGTCCGGGGCGAGGCGATGGATGATCCACTGTGACCAGACGCGGCGCCCGGAGTTCCCGCGAGAGCAAAGGCGGATGCCGGCAGCCCGCCCAAGGTTTCCGCATCCACGGCTTTCAAGGCGTAGGGCACGCTGGTCATGAGTACGCGCGGCCGCTCGAGCTCGCCCTGCGGTTCGACGCCCAGCCAGCGCCCTTGGCCGGATGCAAACACATCGGCCGGTATCCCCTCGTTTCGCGTGCTGCCGAGCGTCGCGGTGTAGTGGCCTGTGGAGTCGGCCTGCACGTTCTGCGTCTCCATCCAGAGCGGAGCGCCACCCTCCTGGTTTTCATAAAGAGCGAAGGTGACGCCTACAGTTCCCGTTAGAGGCCGGCCGTTGGCGGAAGCCAGTGCGCCGCTGAATTTCACGAGGCGTGGCACGGTCGGCTGCGCGAGAAGGACAGCGGTGTAGCAAAGAGACAGCAAGGTTGCAGAGATCGGGTTGAGTGCGCGATTCATTGGGATATTGTGCACAGTCGTACAGTTGAACGCAAGTACTATCGGGTGGAAGGGAGAGCGGGGCTAAGAGCCCCGCGCAGGCCACGGGCCTGGCCCCACTTACTGGCGAAATGCGTCCGGGTGCAGATAGGCGCCCTGCTCCGCAGCCGGCTTGTCTTCCGTCACCGCGATGCGGTGCGCGTTGGCGTAAGCATCGTGGCGGATGCCTGTCACCTGCCAGGAGACTTTTCCGCCCGGGTGGCCGCCCGCGATTTTGAAGCGGTTCTGCGATACCTCGCGCGCCACGTAGAGCCGTGGTGCTGGGCTGCCTATGGCAGTCAACTGATAGCGGAAGTCGCCATTGAGCGCTTCGAAGTAGTCGGGCAGATTCACCCAGGCTTCCCCCTTGGCGTCCAGCCGGATGACGCCGTTGTACACGTCCATCATGTCGGGGCTCTCGACAAAAGAGTGAGACAGGTATTTGTTTTCCGGATCGAGCGGATGATCGATCTTGAACGAGCCGCCGCCCTTGCTTACGTTGCCGGTGACGGTCAGGTTCCCGGCGAAGGTGCCATTGCCGGCCGCATCGACAGTGAATACCGTGGTGTAGTTGCTGCCCGAGCGCCCTTGCAACACCAGCCCCGATCCGCTCACGTTCACAAATTCGCCGGCGGCGCCTTGCGGGCTCGCCGTGGCGCCTTCCACGCCGACCGCATATCCTGACGTTGCCGAAGCGCTGCCGAACACTCCAACTCCGCCGGTGCTCGTGGTGTAGCCGCTGACGCCGTAGACAGGGCCGCCGCCGGTAGCGCCCTCAAATCCATTCACGCCTGAGGCGCCGCTGGTGGGGCTGTTGGTGCTTCCCGTAACGCCGAACACCTCGCCCGTGGCCGCACCCGCGAAGCCGCTTACGCCCGCCGCATCGGTGGTCGAACTCGAGGTCCCTCCAGAAACGCCGTAGACTACACCCGTCGTCGATCCGGCGTACCCGTTTACGCCGACGCCCGACGAACTGGCAGAGTAACCACTGATGCCTGCGCCGTTCCCTGTTGCAGCGCCGTTGTAGCCCTCCACGCCCAGCCCGCCGGGCAAATTGTCCTGCCCGCCTACGCCCGCTCCGGTGGCGCTGAACGATTCGGCGCTGAGTCCGAACGCCTGCCCCGTGGTGGCGTTGTTAACGGCCCACACCCCGGAACCCGTCGGACTATTGGCCGTGCCCGACCTACTCCGCTGCCGCTGGTGGCGCTGTTGGATCCAGCCACGCCCGCCCCGTTGGGACTGGACACGGCGCCCGCAACACCCGTGGTATTGCCCGTGGTCGCAGTCGCGGTACCCGATACGCCGACACCGCCGGTGCTTACGGTCTTGCCGGCCACACCGGTATTGGCGCCCGTCGTCGAAGCCGCGTATCCCTGCACCGCGGTTCCGGTCGCGACTGCCGTAATCGCCTCCAGCTTGGCGGTGGCCGCAGTGGTTCCGATGCCTACGTTTCCCGCGGACGTCTCGTACATCTTCGAATTTCCAAGCGTGGTTGCACCGGTCCAGATGGGGATGTAATTCGCGGTGCCGCTCCCGCCCGCCTGGTCGGGTGTGGCTGCGCCCGCGGGCCTGATCGCGCCCATGGCGGGTTCCGTAGTTACCCGCCGGACGTCGCGCGATTGGTGGATCCTGCAAGGGCGAAAGCCGAGGCCGGCAATCCGCCAAGCGTCTCTGCGTCCTGCGCCTTCAGTGCGTATGGCACGCTGGCCATCAGCACACGCGGTCGCTCGGGCTCTCCCTGCGGCTGGATGCTCAACCATCGGCCTTGCCCCGAGGCAAAGATTTCCGCCGGGATGCCGTCGTTGCGGGTCGCGCCCAGCGTAGCGGAGTAACGGCCATTGCCGTCGGCCTGCACGTTCTGTGTCTCCATCCAGAGCGGAGCGCCGCCCTGCTGGTTTTCGTACAGGGCGAAAGTGATGCCTACGGTTCCGGTGATCGGCTGGCCGCTGGCGGAAATCAGAGTGCCGCTGAACTTCACCAGGCGGGGCACGGTGGCTTGAGCCAGGAGCACAGCGGTGCAACAGACAGAGAGCAAGCTTGCAGAGATCGGGTTGAGTGCGCGTTTCATTGGGATATTGTGCACGTTCGTCCGGTCGAACGCAAGAGCTATTGAAGAGCTATGTCAACCCTCGTTAGAAATGTCCCCTTCCTTACCTCGGTAGAAGTGTCCCCTTTTTCTTGGCCCCACCCGCACTTGACTGCTCTTGGTTTTTTCTTCCTTCAACCCACCAGAAGGCGGTGGGAAAGTGGGAAACCTGCTCTTGGTTTTCCACTTTTCCACCGTCTCGTCGCCGGAGTTGTGGGAATGTGGGAATCTCGCCGGTTTTGCGAGATTTCCAAGGAGCGGTGGGAAGAGGTGAAATCCTGGTTTTGGATTTCCACGCTTTCCACCACTCCGCCATTTCCACAGCTCTTTGGTTCAGCCCACGGTCCCCCTGCGTGCCCGCATTTGTCGATAGTCTTTTCGCCAGGGGTGGCTGGCCTGCGGCGGCGCCGGTATCCGTCGCGCCTGCCGCCGTTTGACCGGCGGTTCGACGGCCGGGCGCGCGGCGATCTCCTCGTGACACAATCGTCGGCCCCCGTACCGGATCTCCAGCCGGCCGTCTTCCCATTCGCATACCACTACCTGACTCTTGCTCGGCGCATAGCGGCTTTGCCGCTTTACCTGGAATAGCCGCTTCTCGTGTCGCACCACCCAGTCGTTGCCGATCGTGCGCTCGGTCTCCAGCCGGAATGCTTCGTCCAATTCCGGCCGGCTCGGTCGGCGGCGGTGATAGTCCGCCTGCGCCGCGGCCGCGCGCGCGCATCGTTTATTGTGCTCGGCCAGATACTCGCTCTCCAGATACTCATTGGCGGCTGCATAGCTTTGGATCTTCTTGCGCCGCAGTTTCTTCACCAGCCGATCCTGATGCGTCCCGTGATTCCGCTCCACCCGCCCCTTGGCCTGCGGCGAGTTGGCGGCGATGATCCGGATCCCCAGCCGCTCACACATGCGCCCAAATTGCGTCACGGGCACTTCGCCCCGCAGCAGCTCCTTCTCCGTCGCTTCCCGCACATACACATTCTTCCAATCCGTGTACAGGGCCACCGGCACGCCATACTTCTCGATCCATGCCCGCAGCATGCCCGCTGCCGCCCAGATGGTCTCCTGCGCGCCCAGCCGCGCGAGCGTGGTCGCCGTGGCATCGTCCACCAGGTTCATCAGGCAGCCTGCCGGCCCGCGTTGCTCGAACCACCTATGGAAGCTGCCGTCCATCTGTACCAGTTCCCCAAAATGCTTCCGCGCCTCCCGCCGCTCCCGATGCTCCCTCCGCTTCCGCGCCCGGCTCCACAGCCCCTCCGCCAGCATCCACCGACGCAAGGTCTCCGCATGTACCTCGACGTGGTCTTCGCTCGCCAAGTGCTCGCTCGCCAAGGTCGGGCCAAATCTTTCCCCCACCACGCCGCTGTACTTTTTGCGCAATAGCCGGATGACCTGGGCCCGAAACTTCCTCGGCTTCGCGCGGTTCGATCCCTTCCCCGCGCTACGATGCTTGAGTCCCTTGGCCCCTTCCGCTTCGTATCGCCGCCAAATCCGCTTCGCCTGCCGATAGCTCAGACCCAGGATCCTGGCCGCATCCACCAAATTCAACTCTTCACTCGCCACGCGGGCCAGCACTCCCACCCGCCGCAACTCTCGCTTGCTCATCCATGTCCTTCCCAGCTAAAACCTCCTCAGGAGATCTTTAGCTTAGGGGACATTTCTAACGAGGCCATTAGGGGACATTATCAAAGTGGGGCGACAGAGCTATTGAAGAGCTATTGAAGCCCGAGCGGGTTGCTATTCGTTGCGTAGGGCCCGCAGCGGATCGAGCCCCGCCGCGCGCCGTGCCGGCAGATAGCTGGCCACCGCGCTGACCATCAGCAACGCCAGCGCTACCAAAACGTACGCCGCGCGGGACGATACGCCAAGCCCCGGAAACCCCGCCGCGAGCATGGGCGCCGCCGAAGCCGTGAGCACTCCACCGATCACGATACCCACTCCCGCCAGCATCAGCCCGCGGCGCTCTACCAGCCACACCACGTCGCGGCGTCCCGCGCCCACCGCGACGCGGATGCCAAACTCTTTCACGCGGCGGCTCACCGTGTAAGCGATCAGCCCGTAAAGGCCTGTGGTGGCCAGCGCCAGGCCGATGAAGCCCATGGTCCCCACCATTTGGAAGAACTGCATCCAGGTATCCGTCACACGGCTTGCGTAAAGCGTCGCCACGGTACGCAGGTTGAACACCGGCACATTGCCGTCGATCGATCGAACCGCCTCGCGCAGCGGCTTTGCGAGGGCACTCGCATCGCCCACCGATTCCACCACCAGGGTCATGCGCGAGCGCGGGTTTTGCTCGTAGGGCACATACACAAACTCGGACGGCGTTTCGTTCACGGCCAGATAGTGCCCGGTCTTGGCCACTCCCACCACTTCCGCCGCCGGTCCGTCCGCGCTTTCCAGCCGCAGTCGCTTCCCGATCGGATCCTGGCCTGGCCAGTAGGTCTTCGCAAACTGCTCGTTCACGATGGCCACGCGTCGCGAACCGGCGCGGTCGTCATCGGTAAACGCGCGCCCGCGCTGGATCTCGACGCGCAGTGTGCGGAAGTAACCGGCATCCACCGCCGCACCGAACGCGAGGGTTGTTTCGCGGCCTTTCGGGAACTGATACCCCTCGGGCGCTACCCTGATGACGGTCTGCGCGGGCGACAGCGGCAGCGCCTCCGTCATCGCTACTGCCGCCACGCCGGCCGTAGTGCGCACGCGGCCGGCCAGCGCATGGTAGAAAGCCTTGATCTGTTCGGGCGAATAGTGCAGCACGGCGGGCGCGGTATCGAAACTGATCAGGTGGTCCGTACGGAATTCGGCCGGCATCACCAGCATGTTCCGGAAGCCCGCCAGGAACATGCCCGCCGCGATCAGCACCACCATGGCGAGCGCGATCTGGCCGGCCACCAGAACGTCGCGGCCGAGCGTGCGCCCCTTGCCGGACGGGCTATCCCCGCCGGTCTTCAGGGCCCTGACGAAGTCCGTCCGCGCCGTCTGCCAGGCCGGAACCAGTCCGAAGAAGATGCAACTCACCAGTGCCGCCAGCAGGCTGAACTCGACCACCCGCCAGTCCAGTTGCACGCTCAGCACGTTCGGTGGGTCGCTGGGTACGCTCATGGTATCGAGCAGCCGTATGCCTCCGTAGGCTACGAACAGGCCCGCCGCGCCGCCCGCCAGCGCTACGATGAGGCTCTCGATCATCAACTCGCGCACTACGCGCTTCCTTCCCGCGCCGATGGACAGCCGTATGGCGATCTCCCGGCTGCGTGCACGGCCCCTGGCCAGCGACAGATTCGCCACGTTGGAGCAGGCAATGATCAGGATCAGCGCGACCAGCCCCATGAGCATCTTGGCCAGCGCGAGCAGTTGCGGCGACTGCTGGATGCGCCTTTGCAGCTCGGTGCGAACCGCGATATGCCGGTCGCGATTTGTTTTGGGATACTCACGATCGAGAGCGGACCCGATAATCGCCAGCTCCGCCCGCGCCGATTTCTGGGAAACGCCCGAGTTCAATCGCCCCTTCACCACCAGGTCGTGACGGCCGCGGTCCTCCAGCGGATCGGCCGCGTCGCCCTCCAGGCGCTGCGCCATACCGAGGGGAACGTAGATGCCGGGCAGCAGGAAACGGTCGAGGCCGGTGAACGACGCGGGGACCACGCCCACGATGGTGAACACCATCCCATTGATGCGCAGTGTCCGTCCGATCGCGGACGGGTCGCCGGCGTAATTCTGCCGCCAGAAGTCGTAGCTGATCATGGCGGCCGGCTGGGCGTGCCCCGCCGTTTCATCCGGCCGAAACGCGCGGCCGAGTGCAGGCGTTACGCCCGCGACCGAAAAAAAGTTGCCGCTCACCAGGTCCGCGTATTGCATCCGGGCCGGCGATGCGGGATCGGCGGCGGCTGCCACGGTAGTCAGGCGATAGGCGGCCAGCCCGCTGAATGACCGGCTTTTATCGCGCAGATCGCGGTAATCCGGATAAGACATGCCCTCAAAAGGATTGTCGGGCGTGGAACTGGTGACGTCCCATAGTGCCGCCGGATTCCGGACCGGCAGGGGACGCAGCAGCAGCGCATCCGCAAAGCTGAAGATGGCGCTATTGGCGCCGATGGCCAGGGCCAGGGAGAGCACTGCCACCGCCGCGAATGCCGGCTGTCTGGCCAGCGCCCGCAGCGAATAGCGGATGTCGCGGAGAATGCTTTCGAGCCACGTCCAGCCCCAGGCCGCGCGGCCATCTTCCATCACCAGCGTGAGGTTGCCGAGCTCGCGGCTGCCCGCTATACCGGCGAGCGATCCCAGTTCCTCGCGCATTTCGCGATCTTCCCGGCGCCGCCGCGGCGGCCACAGATATTGGAGACGGTTCCAGAGCATCATCCTTTCACCTCCGGCAGCGGACCCATGATGCGGCCGACGGCGCTCACGAAGCCTGCCCACTTGGAATGTTCGCGCAGCAGTTGCTTCCGGCCGGCGGCGGTGAGCTTGTAGAACTTGGCGCGGCGGTTGTGTTCGGACGTTTCCCAAGCGGAAGCGATCCAGCCCTTCATTTCGAGCCTTTTCAGGGCGGGGTAGAGCGAGCCGAATTCGATATCGAGGGCTTCGTTTGAGGTACTACGAATGGATTTGGCGACGCCGTAGCCGTGGAGGGGGCCGGGCAGGAGGGTGCGGAGCACCAGCATTTCAAGGGTGCCTTGCAGCAGGTCCATATAGAGATCGACTATATATGAAGATCCTCTATATGTCAAGTGCACGGCGTCTCCGTAGTGGCCTCTCCTCAGTGTGCCACCACAGCAGACAACCCCACGCCGGCGCGGTAGTTACAGCCTGCCGTAGAGAAAAAAGATGTTGCGCGTTGTCCCGCAGGACGAGCTCTAATCGCCACCCGGCGGCCTGTGACAAATCCAGGGCGGGCAGCAATTCTCTCCGCATACTGCCGATCCCGACAGAGAGACCGTCTGCGGGCTACCTCCGCCGTTGTCGCCGATTTCGATCGTGCCGGACAACGCTCCTGGTCCGCCGGGAGAGAAAGTCACCTTGATCGTGCAAGACGCGAACGCCCCTACGCTCGATCCGCAGTTGTTAGTCTGCGAAAAACCGGGCCCAGAGATCTTGATGCCTGTAATGCTGAGCGTCCGGCCGCTGAGATTGGTCAGCGTCTTTGTCAACGTCTGGGAACTGCACGGCCCGGAGAAACCGCTGCACGTCACTTTAAAGCTCATGGTGGGTGGATTGAGTTGGACGACTGTACCCATGCCGATGAGGGTGACCCTCTGAGGGCTGGCAGGCGCATTATCTGCGACCAGCAGCGCTCCGCTGCGTGCCGCGGCTTGCGTGGGTGTGAACGTTACATTGATGGTGCATGTCGCCCCGACAGCTAGGCTGGAACCGCAATTGTTGGACGCGGTGAAGTCGCCGCTGGCAGTAATACTGGTGATGTTGAGCGGCATCCCGCCATAGTTGGTCAGTGTGACGGGCTGCGGGGCGCTGGTTGTATCGACGATTTCGGTGGCAAAAGTCAGACTGGTTGGGGAGGGCGTGGCGTTTGGTCCGGAAGCTTCGCCCGTACCGCTCACGGCGGTCGACAGCGAACCTGAGACCGAGTTGGTTGTCACGGTCACCGAGGCCGCGCGCGGCCCGGTCTCAGTTGGCGTGAAGGTCACGCTGATCGTGCACCTCGCCTCAGGCGGGATGCCGTCGCCACAAGTGTTAGCCTGGGTGAAGTCCGCGGGGTCAGTTCCGGTAATCGTTACGCCGCTAACCGCTAACGGGAGATAACCCGCCGTGAGGGTCATTAGCTGCGAAGGGGCGCTGGTCCCCACCAACTGGTTGGGGAATTGGAGGCTCGGCAGAAGTGTAGGGTTGAGAACCTGCAGTAGCACCCCAACCGAAGACGCGAGTGGGAGGGCCAGGTCGAGCCTGCCATCCCCGTTGAAATCCCCAATCACTGCCGATGCGGGAAAAGTCTGTGTGTTGAGTGTCACGGCAGGCTGGAAGGTCCCATCTCCGTTACCCAGGAGTAGACTGATGTTGCCGATAGAGTCGCTGTAGTCGTTCGAAACGGCCAGATCCAGCTTTCCGTCGCCGTTGAAATCTCCCACGGCCGGTGCACCGGGCGATCGCCCGACTGGGAAATTCAAAGCAGGCTGGAATGTCCCATCGCCGTTGCCTAACAAAACGCTGACATTGTTGTTGCCGGCGTTCCCGACGGCCAAGTCCAGCGAGCCGTCACCGTTGAAATCGCCAACCGGCCCAAAGAGAGGATACGCGCCGACGGGATAGTTCACTGCCGTTTTGAAACTGCCGTCGCCATTACCCAGCAAGATACTGACGTTTTCGCTGTAATAGTTGGCTACCGCCAGATCCAGCCTACCATCGCCATTGAAATCGCCAGCCTGCAAAGACAGGGGTGCTTGCCCGACACTATATGAAACGGGCGGTTGGAAAGTACCGTCGCCGTTGCCCAGCAGGATGTTAACTTCATCGTTCGCATTCGCCGTGACAGCCAAATCCAACTTGCCGTCACCGTTAAAATCGCCCACTACCACAGCGCTGAAGCTCGGCCCGGCGGCATAGCTCACCGCCGCCTGAAAGGTGCCATCGCCGTTGCCAAGGAGGACCGCCACGTAGTCGGCAGTCGCCACAGCCAGGTCCGGCTTGCCGTCGCCATTGAAGTCTCCCACCGCCGCGGAGGGCGTGCCATGGAAGGTCCCGGCCCCAAGGGCGTAGTTGACCGCGGGCTGAAAGGTCCCATCGCCGTTTCCCAAGAGTATACTGACGTTATTGCTAAGGGAATTCGTGACGGCCAAGTCCTGCTTGCCATCCCCGTTAAGATCGCCCACCGCCAAGGAACTGGGATTGTCCCCAGCGCCGAACTCGGTGATAGCGCTGAATGCCACCGAGGTTGAAGGGTCGGTGACCTCGAAGTAGGCGACGTTCGACGTTCCGCCGCCGGGCGCCGGATTGACCACGGTCACCGCGGCCGTTCCAAGCTGGTAAGTCTTCACCGTGGCGGTGAGACGCGACTGGCTGACGAACGTGGTGGGCGCTGCTTTGCCAAAGGTGGTGTTGCCGGACGGTACAAAAGTCTCCACGGAAGAGGGCACTCCACAAGGCGGCCCACTGTCCCCGCTGCTATCCAATATCGTCCTGGACGAATGGGATTGGGAGTTGGAACGACGTGGACTCCGGTTCGTGCGGTATGCCGATGATTGTGCGCCACGAGCGCAAAGGGCCGAGGAGGGCCCAATGTGTGTAACTGCTTGATCGATGAGGGAAGGCCCCTCGGAACCGGCTGGCAGGAGCAGGTTCCAAACCACCTTCGGCGGCTGTGGTCAAGAGCCATGGTCGTGAGCACAGAAGGAAAAGGCCTGGGAAGAACCAGGTCAGGTGACTGGCAAGGAGAGGACCGTAAGGGAACCACTGATGACGTGTCGAAAGCGTAGGGACGATGTCGAAACCGCAGGGAGTCGTTACTGCGGGATCAGCTCTGGCGAAGGCCTGCTTACGGACGGGGCGGCATCCGGCATTAAGGTGGCCTGAACTTGCCAGAGGCGGTCGAGCGGAACGTGGGAACCTGGGACTCCGATGCGAACGGAGAAGCCGCAAGTGGAAGAACCACGAGGGCGAGAGTACGGAAGCGGAGCCCAGGGGCGGAACAACCCGTAGTAGTGGTGAAGTCCCGGAAACGGGATGGAGCGAAGGGGTTGTGTTATGGGGCCAAATTCAATGAGCCAACCAGGAATGGGAGGAGCCGATGAGTGAGGCAAAGCCGTTCTGTATATCCAAGGGGGAGGTCTGGGAAGCGTATAAGCGAGTGAAGGCGAACCAAGGAGCGGCAGGGGTCGACGAGCAGTCGATTGCGGATTTTGAGAGCAACCGGAAAGGGAACCTGTACAAGATCTGGAATCGGATGTCGTCGGGCAGTTACTTTCCACCGCCGGTGCGCACGGTAAAAATACCGAAGGCGAACGGTGGGGAAAGGAAGCTGGGCATACCGACCGTGTCGGATCGGATCGCGCAACAGGTGGTGAAGTCGAGACTGGAGCCGGCGGTGGACCCGCTGTTCCATCCGGATTCCTACGGCTATCGGCCGGGGAAGTCGGCGCTGGATGCAGTGGGGCAGGCGCGGCAGCGATGCTGGCGCTATGACTGGATTTTGGATCTGGACATCAAGGGCTTCTTTGACAACATCCCGCAAGATCTGCTGCTACGGGCGGTGAAGAAGCACGCCAAGGAACAGTGGATGGTCCTCTATATCGAGCGGTGGCTGCAAGCGCCAGTGCAAGAGGAGGACGGCCAGTTGGTCCCGCGTGAGAAGGGCACGCCGCAAGGCGGGGTCATCAGCCCTCTGTTAGCCAATTTGTTTCTGCACTATGCTTTTGATCGATGGATGGCGAAGCAGTATCCGCACATGCCTTTTGAGCGGTACGCCGACGATGCCATCGTGCATTGCAGGACAGAGGCGGAAGCCCAGGGGGTTCGGGCTGCCATAGCCGCGCGCTTGAAGGAGTGTGGGTTGGAGCTTCATCCGGAGAAGACGAAGGTTGTCTATTGCAAGGATGATGATCGGCGGAGGAAGTATCCGAACGAGAAGTTCGATTTTCTGGGCTACACATTTCGGCCGCGGAGATCGAAGAATCGCAAGGGGAAGTTCTTCATCAACTTCAGCCCGGCAGTTTCCGACAAGGCGGTGAAAGCGATTCGGGTGGAGATTCGAAGCTGGGACCTGCATTTACGCAGCGACAAGCGAATCGAAGATCTGTCGCGGATGTTCAACCCGAAGATCCGAGGCTGGCTCCAATACTACGGGCGGTATTATCGCTCGGCGCTGTATCCGCCGATGCGCCAACTGGATCGATCGCTGGCCCGCTGGGCCGAACGGAAATACAAGACGCTGCGCGGTCATTTGCGCAGGGCGACACATTGGGTCGCGCGCATCTCGAGACGCGATCCGAAGTTGTGGGCGCACTGGCAGATGGGCGAGCGGCGTGGCTCCATGGCGGGAGCCGTATGAGCTGAGAGGTTCAAGTACGGTTCTGAGAGAGGCTCGGGGTGAGATTCCCCGGGCCTACTCACCGTGCGCCACGAGCGCAAAGGGCCGAGGAGGGCCCAATGTGTGTAACTGCTTGATCGATGAGGGAAGGCCCCTCGGAACCGGCTGGCAGGAGCAGGTTCCAAACCACCTTCGGCGGCTGTGGTCAAGAGCCATGGTCGTGAGCACAGAAGGAAAAGGCCTGGGAAGAACCAGGTCAGGTGACTGGCAAGGAGAGGACCGTAAGGGAACCACTGATGACGTGTCGAAAGCGTAGGGACGATGTCGAAACCGCAGGGAGTCGTTACTGCGGGATCAGCTCTGGCGAAGGCCTGCTTACGGACGGGGCGGCATCCGGCATTAAGGTGGCCTGAACTTGCCAGAGGCGGTCGAGCGGAACGTGGGAACCTGGGACTCCGATGCGAACGGAGAAGCCGCAAGTGGAAGAACCACGAGGGCGAGAGTACGGAAGCGGAGCCCAGGGGCGGAACAACCCGTAGTAGTGGTGAAGTCCCGGAAACGGGATGGAGCGAAGGGGTTGTGTTATGGGGCCAAATTCAATGAGCCAACCAGGAATGGGAGGAGCCGATGAGTGAGGCAAAGCCGTTCTGTATATCCAAGGGGGAGGTCTGGGAAGCGTATAAGCGAGTGAAGGCGAACCAAGGAGCGGCAGGGGTCGACGAGCAGTCGATTGCGGATTTTGAGAGCAACCGGAAAGGGAACCTGTACAAGATCTGGAATCGGATGTCGTCGGGCAGTTACTTTCCACCGCCGGTGCGCACGGTAAAAATACCGAAGGCGAACGGTGGGGAAAGGAAGCTGGGCATACCGACCGTGTCGGATCGGATCGCGCAACAGGTGGTGAAGTCGAGACTGGAGCCGGCGGTGGACCCGCTGTTCCATCCGGATTCCTACGGCTATCGGCCGGGGAAGTCGGCGCTGGATGCAGTGGGGCAGGCGCGGCAGCGATGCTGGCGCTATGACTGGATTTTGGATCTGGACATCAAGGGCTTCTTTGACAACATCCCGCAAGATCTGCTGCTACGGGCGGTGAAGAAGCACGCCAAGGAACAGTGGATGGTCCTCTATATCGAGCGGTGGCTGCAAGCGCCAGTGCAAGAGGAGGACGGCCAGTTGGTCCCGCGTGAGAAGGGCACGCCGCAAGGCGGGGTCATCAGCCCTCTGTTAGCCAATTTGTTTCTGCACTATGCTTTTGATCGATGGATGGCGAAGCAGTATCCGCACATGCCTTTTGAGCGGTACGCCGACGATGCCATCGTGCATTGCAGGACAGAGGCGGAAGCCCAGGGGGTTCGGGCTGCCATAGCCGCGCGCTTGAAGGAGTGTGGGTTGGAGCTTCATCCGGAGAAGACGAAGGTTGTCTATTGCAAGGATGATGATCGGCGGAGGAAGTATCCGAACGAGAAGTTCGATTTTCTGGGCTACACATTTCGGCCGCGGAGATCGAAGAATCGCAAGGGGAAGTTCTTCATCAACTTCAGCCCGGCAGTTTCCGACAAGGCGGTGAAAGCGATTCGGGTGGAGATTCGAAGCTGGGACCTGCATTTACGCAGCGACAAGCGAATCGAAGATCTGTCGCGGATGTTCAACCCGAAGATCCGAGGCTGGCTCCAATACTACGGGCGGTATTATCGCTCGGCGCTGTATCCGCCGATGCGCCAACTGGATCGATCGCTGGCCCGCTGGGCCGAACGGAAATACAAGACGCTGCGCGGTCATTTGCGCAGGGCGACACATTGGGTCGCGCGCATCTCGAGACGCGATCCGAAGTTGTGGGCGCACTGGCAGATGGGCGAGCGGCGTGGCTCCATGGCGGGAGCCGTATGAGCTGAGAGGTTCAAGTACGGTTCTGAGAGAGGCTCGGGGTGAGATTCCCCGGGCCTACTCACCGTAATATCTTCGTGCGGAGCCAACGAGCCGGGGATAGGGTCATGGCCTCAACGCGTCGATATCTGGAGACCCGATTGCGGCTTCAGATCAACGAGGCAAAGAGTTCTGTGACTCAACCGGAGAAGGTTCACTTTCTGGGATTTCGGTTTGGAACTGACGGCGGTCCGAACGTCGAGGTGCTGATATCGGCCAAGGCGAAGGTGAAGCTCAACGCCCGGATTTTGGAATTGACTCCAAGACGCTGGGGGAGTTCGCTGCGGGCCTGCATGGAAGGACTGAACAAATATTTCCAGGGCTGGATCGCGTATTTCCGGATTTGTACTGAAACAGGAGCGAACGAGTTCCGAAGGTATGACGCACACGTCCGCCGCAGGTTGCGGGCTGTCGTGATCGGCCAGAAGAAGCGGCCTCGCTTTCTGTACCGGCACTTGGTAAGGCGAGGTGCCAGCTCCGGGCAAGCCGCCGGAGTCGCCTATTACAGGCAAGGCATCTGGTCTCGCAGCAACCGGAGGGGAATGACGAAGGCATACCCCAACGCGTGGTTTCATGGCCAGATCGGTTCGTTGTACGACCGCTGGCGCGTGGCGAACCCTCTACCGCAAGTTCCCAGCCAGCTCAGTCTGGCATGGTGAGAGATCGATCCAAAGAGCCGGATGCGAGGCCCGCAAGTCCGGTTCTGTGAGAGGCGCGGTGGGGCAACCTGCCGTGCCTACTCGACCCGGAGTACAGCGGCAGGCAAAACCGTCGCGCCCGAGCTGCCCAACCCGCCGCGGCCAAACCCAGAGGTGGTCGCCGACGCCAAGCGCCGGACCTTCACCGCCGAGTACAAACTGCGGATTCTGGCTGAAGCTGATGCCGCTGCTTCTCAACCTGGCGCGATCGGCGCCTTGCAGCGCCGCGAAGGCCTTTACTCCTCGCACTTGGTTACGTGGCGGCGCGAGCGGCAGGCCGGCATCCTCAAGGGTTTGACCCCGCATAAGCGCGGTCCCAAGTCCAAACGGAATCCTCAGGAAGAGGAAATGCAGAAGCTCCGCCGGGAGAACCAGCGCCTGACCGAAGAACTGCGCAAAGCCGCCATCGTCATCGATGTTCAAAAAAAAGTGGGCGCTCTGTTGGGATGGCCTCTGCCCAAGGCGGACCCCGAGGAGCAACCCTGATGGACGCGGTCGCCCATCTGGCCCCCACCGTTGGGATCGTGGCCGCCTGCGATTGCCGGCGGTAGCGCGTGCTTCCTTTTATCGGCAGCGTCCTGTTTTGGGTCCGCCCGCATCGCCGGCGGCCGCGCCGGTTTTGCCGTCAGAGCGGCCCGCTCCCGCTCGCTCCCTCAGCGAGGCCGAACGCGCCGCGGTGCTGCTGGTCCTCCATCAAGATCGCTTCCAGGACCGCTCTCCGGCAGCCGTGCAGGCCACCCTGCTGGACGAAGGGCAGTACCTCTGTTCGACTCGTACCATGTACCGCATCCTGGAGCAGGAGGGAGAGTCTGGCGAGCGCCGCGATCAGCTCGTACATCCGGCTTACCATAAGCCCGAGTTGCTGGCCACCGCACCCAACCAGCTCTGGAGCTGGGACATCACCAAGCTGCGCGGTCCGGTCAAGTGGACCTACTTCTATCTCTACGTCATGCTCGACGTCTTCAGCCGTTACGTTACCGGCTGGATGATCGCGTATCGGGAAGCCGCCGAACTAGCCAAGCAGTTCATCGAAGAAGCCATTGGCAAGCACGACATTCCGGCCGGCCAACTCAAGATTCATGCCGACCGCGGCCGGGTCATGAAATCCAAGCCGGTCGCCTTCCTGATGGCCGACCTGGGAGTCACCAAAAGCCACAGCCGTCCTTATGTCTGCAACGACAACCCGTACTCGGAAAGCCAGTTCCGAACCATGAAGTACCGACCGGATTTTCCGGATCGCTTCGGCTGTATCCAAGACAGCCGCGCCTTCTGTCAGCAGTTTTTCACGTGGTACAACGAAGAGCACCACCACTCCGGCATCGCCTTACTCACCCCTGCCGTGGTTCATTTCGGCGAGACCCAAACCGTTCTTGCCCGCCGCCAGGTGGTGCTCGACACCGCTTACCAAGCGCACCCCGACCGCTTCGTGCGCCAGCCACCCAAGACGATGCTGTTGCCCTCGGAGGTTTGGATCAACAAGCCGGTGCCACCCGCCCAGAATACAGAGGAAGGTAGTCAGTAAATTCCCATGCTGGATGTCTCAAACTGCTTGACACGCGCCGCGCGAAGCCATTCCCACCAAGCGGTCAATTTCACGGGGTACCGCCACGGTGACACTGAAGGTCCCCAGAATAAAGAACATGGCCGTTCCCGTCACCATTGATGATGTTCGAATCGTCCAAGGCGGTCAAAAAAGTTCCCGACGGATTAGACTACGTCCAGATGGCTGAAGGAGAGTTCAAGCACGGCGTTGCCCAGATTCTGGGAGAGAGAGGATCGTTCAAGGATTGGGGCGGCGAGTCTCGCGATTTGAGTAGCACCCGACTGCGCGTTGCCGGGAAGCGACGTCGCGCTGCATTCGCGTTCAAGGGACCTGGCAAGTCGGGCCGCATGACACCAGCGAAGATGGGGAAGAACGCCGACCAGATCCAACGCCTTGCTAGGTGCCCGGCAGATGTCTTCTTCGTTCATTATTCTGCAGAAGTGGACGACTCGGTAATGCAGCAACTTGAACAATTGATGACCGCGAAGTCGTTTCTGGAATCGCGTAAGGTCTGGTACGGCGTGATCGACGGGCAAGATTCCGCGAGGTTGATCCATGCGTACCCCAGACAATTCACTTGAAGGAGGAGAGATGGCTGATCGAGTCGAAAGACTTCTGACAATGCTGCTGCTTGAGCAACTTGGAACGGCTTCGCAAAGTCGAAAGATAGAAGTACTCTTGCGAGCAGGCTTTAAGAATGCTGAGATTGCGGCGCTGTAATGGGCCACAATCTTCGCCCGCCTAGCAGTCAGTTTTTCTCACATTAGTTCCACCGTATATGGGCGGTAACGCGACCCCACGGCGGGAATGATGTTGACCCCGCAACGAGCCACGATTTGACTTGGCGTAGGATATCGAGGTGTGTGCGGGAGAGTTCCACCCCTCCCGCCCAGAACAACCTGGGGAGTTCACGCTCCCGGAGGCCGATCCTACAATGCAGATCCTACACCCATTCTCCGGTTCCGTGGCGGAGTATCTCGCGCAGCTCGATGACCCCGGGCGCTTCCGCCCCCATCAATGCCCGCAGTGCCCAGCCAAACAGCCCTTGACGGCGCACGGATTTTATACTCGCACCATCGTCGATTCCGCTTTCGACGGATGGCTCCGCGTGCGCCGCTACCTGTGCCAGTCCTGCCGGTGCACGGTTTCGCTGCTGCCGGAATTCGCCTTGCCGTATTTACGTTCCAGCATCACCGTGATCGCACTATTTCTGATGGCGCGGCTCCTCCTCGGTAAGACTCTCCAGAAAGCGCTCCCACCAGCGTCGCCCTATCAACGGGGCCAGTCATGGGTCCGCCGTTTTCGCGCTCAGGCCGAACCTCTTTCGGCCGCGTTGTCCGCGCTCACCGATCCGCCGCCGGCGCAGAACTTCGTTACTCGTGCCATCACCATGCTTCACGCGGCAGGCTGGATTCCCGCGCATCGTTTCCTGTTCACTGCTGTTCGGCAACATCTGCTGGGCTGGTCCCGTTGCCTCATTCCCGACGGCCGCCGCGTCACGATTCCGCCCGCCGCCGCGCCCGCCTGAGCTTCCCCACACACCATTTGTCTGGAACCGGACCGCGTTTCGCCCTACGCTCGAACCAAGGAGAAAGCAGTCACTCGATGCCCCACGATAAAGCCGAAAAGATCGCCCTGTTCCGCTATGGACTCATTGCACCGCTGGTGCTGGAAACCCTTCCACGCGGCGAACTGACGCGCCGCGCCCAACAGATCGCCTCGCGTCTCTACGATATTCCGCATTCCACGCGCCGCCAGGTTTCGGTGGATACCTTGCTTGAGTGGACGCTGCGCTATCGCCGCAACGGCCTCCCCGCGCTCATGCCCAAACCGCGTCAGGATCGCGGTCAGATGCGCGCCATTCCGGACGCCACCGCCGCGCTCATCGATCGGCTCAAGCGCGAAAGCCCGCATCGCACCGGAACAGCGTTACTCAATCACCTTGCCCTGGCCGGTGATCAAGCAGAGATCTCACCTTCCACTCTCTATCGATTCCTCCGCTCCCGTGGCCTCACCGAGCGCCAGTTGCTGCTCGATAAAGCCACCTCTCACAAAAAATACGAAGCTGCATTCGCCAATCAGATCTGGCAATCCGATATGCTTTTTGGTCCTTGGGTGCAACGCGCCGGCGGCGGCAAGATGCAAGTGTTCCTGCAAGCCGCGCTCGATGACGCCAGCCGCTTGATTCCGCACGCGCAGTTCTATCCCAACCAGGACCTCGATGCCTTCCTGGACTGCTTGCGTCAAGCCATCGCCGCGCGCGGCCTGCCCATGCGCCTCTACATGGACAACGCCAAGATCTATCGCTCGCCGCAACTGGCGCGTATCGCCGCCTCGATCGGTATCCTCATCGTTCACACCCCGCCCTATCAACCCGAAGGCCGCGGCAAGATCGAGCGCTTCTTCCGTTCCGTGCGCGAACAGTTTCTGGGCAACCTCGACCCCAAGGCTTTGCTTTCCCTCGAGCAGTTGAACGAACAACTCTGGCACTGGCTCGATACCGTCTATCACCGCCGCGAGCACAGCGCGCTCGAAACCACGCCGTTGCTGCGCTGGCAGAAAGACATCGCCCAAGTACGGCAACTGCCGCCGGCCACCGATATGCGACGCCTGTTCTTCCATCGCGTCGATCGTCTGGTGCGCCGCGATTCCACGTTCCTGCTGCGCCATCGTTTCTTCGAAGCGCCACCCCATCTGGCGGGTAAGAAAATCGAGGTGCGGTTCGACCCGCTCGACCTGACGCACCTGGAAATCTACTGCGCCGGAAAGCCGGAGGGCGTGGCGCGCCTGGTGGATGCGGTCGTCAACGGAAGGACCTACCGCTAATGTGGGAATCCTTCTTCGGCTTCAAAAAAACCCCGTTTTCCGACAGCCCCGACGGCAAGCAGTTGTTCGCATCGGTAGCTTTCCAGCAGGTCAAGACGCGGCTCGAGTTCCTGATCCGGCATCCCGGTGTGGGAATGCTCACCGGCGAAGTCGGCGCCGGCAAGTCCACCGCAGCGCGAGTCTTTACGGCCTCGCTGAACCCTAACCTTCATAAGGTGCTCTATGTGCACTTCTCCTCCGGCACGGCGCTGGATCTGTTGCGCCAGATCGCCCTCGCTCTCGATCTGGAGCCTGCCCATTTTCGCGGCGACCTCGTCCGGCAGATCGCCGGCGCCGTCGTGCGCCTCAATCAAAGCAATAAGCAGCATCCGATTCTCATCTGCGATGAAGCTCACCTGTTGCCGCATCCCGCCCTCGAGCAGTTGCCGCTGTTGCTGAACTTCGACATGGACTCCTCCCGCTTTCTTACGCTGCTGCTCGTCGGTCAATCACTGTTGCGCCGGACCCTCTCGCTGCAGATGCATGAAGCTTTGCGCCAGCGCATTGGCACGCACTATCACCTGGAGGGACTTTCGCGCGAGGAACTCGACGCCTATCTGGCGCAGCAACTCAAAGCCGCCGGCGTGACTCAGCCCTTGTTCGACGACACCGCCCGCCAGGGTCTGTATCAAGCCACCAAGGGTATCCCCCGCAAGGTGAATAAACTGGCCATGACCGCGCTACGCCTGGCGGCGGCGCGCCAAGCCTCTTTGGTCGACGAAGCAATTCTGTTGGATGCCACGGCGGAAGCGCTGTTATGAACTAATCACGGTATCGATCTTCCGTCCGGGGTCGCGCCTGGGCGGTGCCCAGGGCCGACGCGACGGGCTGGCTCCGTTACCGATCGGCATGGCAACAACCCCGAGCAAGTCTCGGGGGTTTTGCTTTTGATGGCATCGGGGTGGTGATGTCCCCGAGCGGAGGCCTTGGGCATTCAAACGCGAAGATCGCCGCAGGCGCTCATTGTTCTGTTTTAATGCGCCCGCCATTACAAGCCCGCCAATAGCGTGACCAACTCGTTGGAAAACAAATTGAGAATCTCGGGGGGAAAGTTCGTGATCCGTTACACGGCGCGGCTGGGAACGACCTCACCGGTGGTTGCGCAAACCGTCTACGCCTCGAAGAAGGGCAAAACCAAGCGTGGCAAGACAGGCACTGGCGCGAAACCTCGGTCGCGAACTGCCGAGGCGGAATGAGTACCATGTCGAATGGGCGCAGTGCCCGGCTAAGTCCAAGGTATTGCCGGCGCGGAGTACAAATGCTGAAATATCAAAGGCCTACGCGCAAAACTCTAGCACTGGCGAATAAACGCCAAAACCGCCCTTTCGGAATTATCTCTAAGTCATTGAAAATAAATGGCGGGGACGACGGGGCTCGAACCCGCGACCTCCGACGTGACAGGCCGGCGTTCTAACCAACTGAACTACGTCCCCGCATGCACGCGACCCTTTCATCCTAACATGCCGATCACGGGCTTGCATACAGGCCTGCGGCGCGCCTGCCGTCCGCTTCGGAAATACCCGAATGCGCGCGGATATCCGGCCGCTCCTTGAGTTTCCGGCGGTAGCGGCTAAAGTACTCGACAATGTCGCCGCCGTACTGGAAGCTATACATAATGTCAGCAAATTCTGCGGTATGTTCCAGACCGATGGCGTGACCGGACTCGTGCAGGCACGTCAGGTACACCACGGTATCGCGAAACAGCCTGTCGTTCCGGCCCGCGGCGGCGATGCCGGGGCCCAATTGCCGCAGGTCGGGAAGCACTACAATCGCCGCGCCGCGCTTGCCATTCACGGAAAGTAATTGGGCTTCGCCGTAAAGCTGCGACCGGCCGCTCAGCCAGTAGATGCGAATGCGTGCCTGGTCCTGCTTTTCGGCGGCCACAAATCGCAATCCCGGCCCGGCGGCCATCTGCCAGGCTTCCAGCGCCCAGCGGGCGAGCTCGGGATCGCCGGCATCGCAACCCGAGCGGGCCGCGATATTGCCTGCACAAGGCTGGATCCAAAAGCTGTAGATCTCCCCGGCGGGCGCCGCCACGGCGGCCGCGCCCAGCAGGCAGGCCACACGAGTGCAGATCATGGCCTGCCGGATCGAACCTCCAGATGGTCGCCTGCCAACTGGCGCACCAGGGTTTCCAGATCCGAGACGCGCTGCGTCAATTCTTCCAGCGCCTGTCCTTCCGGGTCGGGCAGCTGGCCATGTTCCAACACGCCGTTGTCCGCGCGTGTGCGCACCACGCGTCCGGGAATACCCACCACCGTGCAATTGTCGGGTACCGGGTGTACCACCACCGATCCCGCGCCCACCTTCACGTTATCGCCGATGCGGATGCCGCCCAGAATTTTCGCTCCCGCGCCCACCACCACGCCCTTGCCCAGCGTAGGGTGACGCTTACCTTTCTCGTTGCCCGTACCGCCCAGGGTGACGCCCTGGTAAAGCAGCACGTCGTCGCCGATCTCGGTGGTCTCACCGATTACCACGCCGGTGCCATGGTCAATGAAGAAGCGGCGCCCGATGCGCGCGCCGGGATGGATCTCGATGCCGGTAAAAAAGCGGCTGCATTGCGAGATGACTCGCGGCAGAAGGGGAATCCCGGCGGAATACAATTTGTGCGCCAAGCGATGGGAAAGGATCGCATGAAATCCGGGATAGCAGAGCAGGATTTCGATCACGCTTCTGGCGGCCGGGTCCTCCCGGAAAATCGTGTCGATCTGCTCTTTGATCGCCCGGAACATCGGTTACTCGTATCGTAGCGCGTCGGTCGGGTCCACGCGGGTGGCGCGGCGCGCTGGCAAATAGCTGGCCCCCGCGGCCACGGCGGAAAACAACAGAGCGCTTCCCAGAAAACTGAAGGGATCGGCGGCACCGGTCTGGAAGAGCAGGCCGGACATCAGCCGGGTCAACGCCAATGCCGCCGCGGTTCCAATCGCCAGGCCGGCCAGCGCTAACAGCAGGCCCTGCTTCACGACCATGCGGACGATGCTGGTGCGGTCCGCGCCCAGCGCCATCCGGATACCCATTTCGCGCGTGCGCTCGGCGACCGAATAAGCGATGGCGCCGTACAGGCCGACCGCGGCCAGCACCAGGGCGGTGATGGAGAATGCCGCCAGCAGAAAGACGCTGAAGCGTTCGGATGCCGTGGATAAGGCCAGCACTTCTTCCATGGTATTCAGCGCGGTCACGGGCTGATCGCGATCCACCTCCGCTACCGCCCGGCGCGCGGCCGCCGCCCACCGGTGCGGGTCGCCGGCCGTACGGAGGATTAGATTCATGGAGGCCCAGGGACGCTGCGGAAACGACAGGTAAACTTCGGCCTCAGGCGGGGCGGCCAGGCTGACGTTATTCACATCCGACGCTACACCAACCACTTCCGCGGCTTTGGTCATACGGCCGAGCAGCAGGTGTTTGCCCAGCGGATTATCATGCGGCCAGTAGCGGCGGACCAGGGTTTCGTTGACCACGGCGACCAGCGGCGCATCCGCGGTATCCGCTTCAGTGAAGGGCCGGCCTTGCCGCAGGGCCACGCGCAGCGTGCGGAAATAGCCGGGACTGACCATCTGGATGGCGAGGATGGGTCGCGCCGGCAGGGGCACTTCCGGTTGACCTTCCACCAGCACCGGCGAAAACCGTACGGGATGCACAGGCAAGGCCGAGGCTACCGCCGCGGACTCCACACCGGGCATGGCCACTGCGCGTTTCACCACCTGGTCGTAAAACGCGGCCATATGGGGACCAGTGGCATAGCGCGCGGGGGGCAAAGCGATGCGCATGGTCAGGACATTGCGCTCATCGAATCCGGCGTTCACGTTCCGCAGGCGCGTGAAACTGCGGATGAGCAGCCCGGCTCCCACCATCAGGACCATAGACAGGGCCACTTGGGCGACCACCAGGCCGCCGCGGGCACGATTGCGGCGGCGGCCGCCGGCCGATCCACGTCCCTCCGCGCGCAGCACCGGGTTGAGGTCCTGGCGCGAGAGCTGCAGCGCCGGAATCCATCCGAATAGCACGCCGGTTACCAGCGATAACAGGGCGGTGAATGCCAGCACCCGCCCGTCGATGACAATCTCTTCCACGCGCGGGAGGTTTCCCTGGCCCAACGCGCCGAGTGCGCGCGTACCCCAGGCGCTGAGAGCGATGCCCAGCGCACCGCCCGCCAGGGCGAGCAGGGTGCTCTCGGCCAGCACCTGCGCGATCAGGGCCAGGCGGCGCGCGCCTAATGCCGCGCGAATGGCCATCTCCTTCCGGCGGCCCAGCGCGCGCGAAAGCAGCAGCGCCGCCACGTTGGCGCAGGCGATCAGCAGCAGCAGAGCGACCGCGCCGCAGAGAATCAGGACCGCGGGGCGGACGTTGGCTACGGTCTGTTCCTGCAGGTTTTCGACGCGGATCGCCTGCGATGGATCGGCATCCGGCATACGCGGATTCTCGCGTTTATACTGCCGGTCGAGGACATCCATCTCGGCCTGGGCTTGTCGGCCGCTTATGCCCGGGGCCAGGCGCGCGACCGCGTTCAGGAAGCCGACGCCGGCCTGGATTTGCGCGGGCGTGGTGATATTCAAGTCGAAGACCCGCGGCGCCCAGAGATCGATGCCGGTGCCCACCGCCGCAAACTCAAATCCGCGCGGCAGCACACCAATAACCGTATATGGAGTCGCGTCCAGCGTGATGCTTTGCCCGGCGATATCCGCACGCGCGCCAAAGGAGCGGGTCCACAAGTTGTGGCTGATCAGGCACACGCCTTTGCCGCCCGGCTGATCTTCAGCGGGCAGGAAGGAGCGGCCGAGAGCCGGGTGGACACCCAGCACGTCGAAGAAATTCCATGAAACCCGGGCCGCGGAAAGCTGCTCCGGATCGCCGCGGCCAGTGAGGTTAAAATTCTCGCTGGTAAACGCAGCGAAAGCGGAGAACGCGCGGCTCTTTTCGCTGATAAACGTGGAACGCGGGAACGAGAAAGGCTGGAGCACGCCGGGAGCATCCGCCTTTGCGGCGAAAACCAGCATCAGGCGATCTGGATGCCCGTAGGGCAAAGGGCGCAGCAGCAGCGCGTTGGCCACGCTAAAAATGGCGGTATTCGCGCCGATCCCCAGCGCCAGAGTGACGATGGCGACGGCCGCGAAGGCCGGGCTCTTCCAAAGAGTCCGGCCGGCATAACGAAAATTCCGCATCATTCCCATAGCTTGATGATATCGGAGAGCCGTGTATGCCCGGTTAACGATTCGGATATACGAAGGATTAAGGAACCCGCGCAAAACGGGGCGCGCCCTTTGCGCTG
>CAWJJQ010000002.1:0-871795 GCA_963843255.1 Bryobacterales bacterium
TCGGATCCCCGTCAATCGCAAAGAGGCTGCGGAAACGTGTCCGCAGAACACTGACCTGTTTTCGGACGCGCGACCTCTCACGATCGCCACCCGGCAACTCACCGAGTACGATGCGGCCGCGGCGGGAGGCGAACAGGCGCAACACCTGGAGCGGTCGGTCGCTTACGGCCCCTCCTTGCCGTGCATCCGCGAAGCCGGCCTCTTCCAGACTCAGTTCCTTCTCGTGGCCGCAAATCTTCACCAGCAGGGAATCTCCAGCACCGCGATGATTAACTGATCCCACCGGGTGCCCTCGGGGATGGGCATACTGCGGATCTCCCCCCGACTTCTCCGCCGTCCTTTCGCGCGGCAAGGCATCTTCGATGTAGTCGAGGGCTACATCCAACCGGCCATCGGCGAAAGACACGACCTCCGATGCCTCCAGTATGGTGAAGTTGGCGACCGGCCATCCCTTGAGATGATCAACGTTGCCGAGCACAAGCAGGATTCCGTGCGTGGCATTAAGGCGCGATACCGCAGTCTCCGTGATCGCTTGGCCGTCGGTGTCCGTCACAATCGCGAAGAACGCGTCGCGGAATCGCCCGGCGAGCCGCCGCCGACCGAGTTTCCAGAGGCGGCCAACGAGCACGCTCTCCACCGCGCCGGCCAATTCCATTGCCGCCGCAATCTGCCGCGCCATCTCGTCGGCGTCGAGGCTCCATTGCCGCAATCTCTCGACGGGAACGTGGACGGACATCTCGATCGGGCATGGGATATACGCCCGTATCCCCGATGACTCCCGCACACTCGAGAGCCAAATCACTTCTTCCGAGTGCGCGTTGTCGCAGGCGTCGCAGGTTGCGAATCGAGCCTGCCCACCTTCCCGCAGCAACCCCGACGCACTGACCCGTTCGAACTCACCTTGCGGCCAGCGTCGGGTTTCGTCGAAACTGAAGACCGGTTCGCCGCATGCCCCGCGGGTCAGCAGAGCGCGCCACACATCACGCATCGCGCTCGATCCGCCACGGCTTCAAATACCGCCGCAGAATCTGTTCTTCCACGCCGTCGCCCAGGTCGCACCGGCTTGCAGAGAGCCTGAAGACGATGCTGCGGTTCCGTTTGCCGGGGCGTTCGAATTGGGCCTGCAACGTGGCCTCCACGATGGTGACGCCCTTCAGTGTTGCCCTGTCTTCGGCGAAGTTGGCCCGGATCAAATCGTAGACCGAGGTCAGTGCGCTCCCGGTATCGACCGTGATCTGCCCGCCTATGCGCCCATGCACCCGGACGCGCAGGGTCCGCACCCGGACGGAGACGATACGATCGACTGGATCGGCCGGAAACGCCAGGGTCGGATTCTTGAAGACATCCAGATCATAGGGTTCGGCATGCAAGGGCACCGGCTTGTTGTCTTGCCTGATGACTGTCTGCGAGAATATTTCCGACAAGTCGTCCCGGACCTGCTTGCCGCCTTCGGCGAACAACTCGACGGTACCCGCCGCGCCGGCATAGTTGAACGCTACTTCGAAGGCCCCACTCCAGGGCGTCTGTCCCAACTCGCCGTCCTCGTCATAGCCCATGATCTCCTCCACGTAGTCCGCAGGATACGCGAAGAAAGAATCGAGACCACTGGTGCGGTGCCGGTACTCAACCTTGCAGTTCTCACCGCGCCCGTCGCGCGCGCGATAGTACTCCGAAATTCTGCGGCCGAGGTCCGAGACCGTCGCATCCGTGAATTGGATCGGCTTCTTCGGCAGGCCGTTACGCTTTTCCCAGGAGCACCTCGGTAAGCCCTCGATGTGATCCAGCGTCCGCGCGTTGGCAAATACCTCCGGCAGATACAGGAAACACCAGAAGGCGCGATCATAGGCGTTCTTCCTGGCGCCCAGGTCTGACGCAATTTCGAGTCCCCGGTCGCGCGCTGCCTCGACCAGCACCCGCGTACCACGCGAGCTGGCCATGAAGTGAACCTGGCGGAAGACCCCGCCGACTTGCCGCCGCTCCGCTTCTGGCATTTGCTGCCAGCGTTCGAATACGGCCTCGACTTGAGTCTCTTTCTGGCGACTCCAGTCGAAGGCGGAGAACGCTTCGTAGCGCGAAAAGAATCGTGCCTGCAAAGCGTTCGGAACTTGACGAAGAAAGGCCCTGGGGTTGTATTGCATGGTGGCAACACCCTCCATTCACAAGCGGGCTCCGTGCCTCGTCATTTCGGGCAAGCGAACCAGGTAACGGAGCCCGAAATCACTCGATTTATGCCGCCTGTACGAAGATCATAGCATGGCGAAGACAAGGCGAAGAAGTTAATTTTATAAGCCATTGAATGGAAGGGATATCGAGTCCTTGACGGGAAGAGTTCGGCGGAGGGATATGGAAAGCAGTGGTTACGATAACTGCTTTATTTGCTTTAGATTAACCCATTGCTCGTGCTGCTCCGACCATGCAAGCCGATCCGCGATCCTGCGAATTGCGACCTCGCTGACCGGAAATCTGCCGCCCGGCGTCGGCGGGAGATACAGAATATCCAATTGAATTCCCGGCGCAAGCCAAAGTAGCTTCATGATCTGGCTGATCCGCTCTCTGGTCAGGCCGCCCAGCCGGGCAAGGTCGGCACAATCCCGCGCATCGCCGCTGCGGATCATTTCCCGGAACTGCATCGCCAGCGCCAGGAGCTGGGTGATTCGCGGGAGCCGGCCACCCGCAACCGCCGGCGCCCCAGGCTGGCGGCCGCGTTGCGCCGCAGCACGGGCCGAGGGATGAATCTGAAACTGGCTCTCAACTCTGTTGTTCTGTAGCATTTTGGCAAAGACTCCTGATGCCGTTCGATCGGAAGCCGACCGTCACCGTGCCGGTAGTGCCGTCGTACCGTATCTGCTCAACGAGCGTGTGCACGAATTGCTCTTGATCCCAGGCAGACATGTGTTCCCAAAGAGGGTCGAAGTTGTCCAGTGCCCGCTGCAGGTCGGTCGCGTCCACTCGCTCTGCATCGATGTCTCGAAGTTGCCGCCGCACTTGCGCCAGTTGCCGTTCGAGCACTGCTGCCCGCTCGTGTAAATCTGCGAGGCGGTCGATGGCAGATCGCGACGCCGCGCCGGGCGCGTTTACCAGTGCAGCCAGTCCGGTGATCTGGGCCGCAAGCTTTTCCAGCTCGCGCTCTGCCGCTGTCTGTTCCTTCTCCAGTCCGGACCTTCTAGCGGCGTGCTGGTCGTCAATCTGCCGCATGACCTCGCCGAGCATCTCCGGATTCCGGCAGATCCCTCGGATTTGCTCCACGACCGCACCTTCCAACGTAGGTGCGGAGACCGATCGCGTCAGGCACTTGTCCCAGCCCCGCTGGTGCGCCTTCACGCACACGTAGTATCGATAGAGCTTGTTCTTCTTCTTCACGTAGGTGTGGATCATCCCCGCGTCGCAAGTTCCGCACCGCACGAGTCCTTTGAGCAGCGCGCCGTACTTGTTGCCGATGTTGCGGCCGCCGCGCCGGCCATTCCGGTTGAGAGTCTCCTGCACCTGATTCCAGGTGTCGTCGTCAACGATGCGCTCGTGCTCGCCCTCATAGACCTGGCCGCCGTATTCGACTTTGCCCGCGTAGATCATGTTCGTAAGCAGGTTGTAGAGGTTGTTCTTCGTGAATCGGCTTTCCGCCAGCCTCCGGCCCTCGCGCGTGGTCCAGGACTTCATTCGCCAACCGCGGCGGTCGAGTTCCTCCACCACCGGGATCAACGAGCCGTACTCAAGGTAGAGCGGAAGATCTCGCGCACGCGCTGCGCCTCTCCTGGTTCACGACCAGCGAGCCGCCTTGCGGCGTCGACGTCATAACCGAGCACGGGATTGCCGCCGACCCATTTGCCTTTGCGCCGCGCCGCCCCCATCTTGTCGCGCGTGCGCTCGGAGATCATCTCCCGCTCGAACTGGGCGAACGAGAGCAGGATGTTCAGCGTCAGGCGGCCCAGCGAACTGGTCGTGTTGAACTGCTGGGTGACCGACACGAAGGTCGCGCCGTGCTTGTCGAGGACCTCCATGATCCGGGCGAAATCGAGCAGCGAGCGCGTCAGCCGGTCCACCTTGTAGACCACCACGCAGTTCGCGCTCGCCGGATTCGATGTCGGCCAGCAGCCGCTTCAGCGCGGGCCGGTCCATGTTGGCGCCGGTGTAGCCGCCGTCGTCGTACTTCTGCGGCAGCGCCATCCATCCTTCGTGGCGCTGGCTGTTGATGAAGGCCTCGGCGGCCTCGCGCTGCGCGTCGAGCGTGTTGAAGGCCTGATCGAGCCCTTCGTCCGTCGATTTCCGGGTGTAGATCGCGCAGCGGACGGCTGGACGGCTCACGGTGCCCGTCTCTCGGTCACGTTTCTCAACGGGCAATTCGATTCTCCTTGGGCAGACCGAAAAACAGGTAGCCATTCCACTTCGTGCCAGTGATCTCCTGGGCGATGGCGCTCAACGAGGCGTAGCGGCGTCGATCGTATTCAAAGCCGCGGTCGAGACTTATGCACAGAGCTACCCTGGGGAGCAGCCTGAGCAACTGACCTGACGGCTTAGCGAACGCGATCTTTGTTTTTCCCTCGACGTGTTGTGTGCCGGCCTGATTCCCTCCACTCGCAAGTCATTGTTTCAGTGGGGCCGCGTGTGCATAGAATTCTATGCGCGCCCTTCAGCAGCGGAGGGCCAACGCGATCACCGGCGCAAACCCCTCGGTGTTGGCCGTCACAGCCCGCAGCCGCGCCATCAGTCGCTGGAATAAGGGTTGCTCCGGATAGTGATCGCTGTAACTGACACCTACGGTTCCCGCGTGGCGCCAGATGCGCGCTGCCAGAAATAGGAATCGCAACCGAGCCGTGGCCAGGGTGATATGGCTGAGTTGCTCGACCTTGGCCTCCTCTTCTCGATTGAACAGCATCAGCCAACAATTGAGGTTGTAAGCCACCATAGCGAGCTGAAAGTAGATGCAGTTCATCGGCCACCGCCCCGACGGATGGTCCGTCAGCCCCGCGTCGTTGTTGGCTTCTTTAATGAGGTTCTCCGCGCCTGCCCGCTGGCTATAGAACCAAGTCAGCACGGCGATGCCGTCGCTCATATCGGTAACGAAGACGCGATAGGTGTACTCCGCGGTGTCGAACAGCTGATATTGTTCCGGCTTCTCCGCCGCGGGCGGCTGCTTCTTCTTGATGTAGCGCAGAGCGATGAATCGATGCGCTCGGCTCCAGCCCTCCGGCTGATAACGAAATTCGCACTGGGCGTCGGCGTCGGTCTTCGGCGAACCAGTCCAGGGCGCCCCCTTCAGTTCGTCGATCAGCCGCGAGGTCTTGCGCGCCGAGACGATGTACCGCGCCCCGGCTTTCTCATACGCCTCCACCGCTTCGTTGCAGTAAAACCCGGAATCGGCCCGCGCATAGATCGTCTGCACCGCCGGCGGCAGCGCTGCGAATACACTTTCCAGGTGGCGGGCGATCTGTTTACCGGTGGGCCGATCTCCATTGCGCAACTCGCCCCCCACGTATTCGCGCGTCTCGGCCAGAAACGTCAGGATGGGCTGAAAGCTTTTCTTGCCCCGGTTCTTCGGGTTGTAACTCTTGCGCCCGCCCATTTGGTGGCCGAACACGGTGTGCACCGTGGTGTCGGTGTCCAAGGTGATGGTTTTCAGTTCCACATGCGCGGCTTCCCACACGCGCTGCCGCATCATCTGCTGGATGCGCAGGATCTGTTCGGCCACGCTCAGATGCAGCGAGGCCAGAAACCGCCAAAAAGTGCATTGCCGCGGCAAACGCAATACTTTCAGAATCCCAGTCAGCATCGGCTCGCGCTCCAGAAAACGCAAGTGATTCAGTCGCGAAAATCCCACATACAGCGCCAGCACCATGGCCAGCACAAACTGCCACACCGGCATCGCGCGGGTGAGTCGCTTGATGGTGAGCGTCTCCTCCACCAGTTGCTGGAAGCCAAGCTTTTCCAACATGGTCGCCACCGGCAATAAACCACCATAGGCCGTCAGATTCCGCGCCGAGAAGTCAAAAGGCGTGCCAGCCCCGATTTTCAAGGGTTCCGCGCTAGCCGCTTCCGCCCCTTGCCTGGCGGTTGTTTGATTGTTATGCTTTCGATTGTTATTCACCTTTTGGGTGACTCCTGAGAATGAGTTTGCGAAGCGTCACCTTCGCTACTCCACCTGTTTTAACGCAGGATTCTCAGGGTCCCCAAACGGCCGTCCCCTCTCACGCTACGTTCGGCGGATCGGATATTGTGCATAAGGCAGGAGTTACGGCACAGGGACGATGAAAGTCACACAGACATCACTACAACGAAGTCTCTTTGCCGATCGTCCAGACTCCAGGATGCGGTCAAGACTTTCGTGTTTATATATAGGATAACACAGTCTTAATACTCGATCCGCATTTGCAAAAACAAAGAAAGCAGTACGGCCCAAACCGGCGGTTGTGGACGGGCATCAACTTCCAGGTTTTACGGCGGAACGGTGCCGTTCCCTTCGGTGATCGAGGGCGCGTCGGCCTCCGGTGGACCTAAGGACTAGGTGAGACACGCAGCCGCCCGGACTCTCCAAGGCACTGTAAGGCCGGCGATAACCGGAAAGCAAAAGTGCGGTAGCGGGCTACTTTCAGTAGCCCACTACCAAAAATGCCGCCGATTACATAGACCGCGACCCGGCTTGCAGCACTGAAGCAATCCATGACCTTCCAATTCAGCGATGCCCTTAGTGAAATCCTCTTGTCCCTGCCATTCCTACGGAGGGAGCGGTTTTGACAGTGCAATCTGCAGGCGGTGGAACAGCCTTTGGATCCGGCATGTTTTGGTGCGCAAGAAGGCCGCGCCGGGGAAGCACCTATCTTGCCGCGAAGAACAGGGACGAATTCGGAAGCTAATTGCTTCAGCCGGAGAAGCTCTCAGATGGTAAGCTCACCCGCAAGTCTAGCCAAATAGCAAGGCAACCACTACGCTGTGCTATGGAAGATTCCTCATGGCGCACCCTTTAACTACCGCATCAAGGTGCGATGAAACCCGCGTCGCGTAATAACTGGCGTGAATCCAATCGCGTCGTACGCTACTACGTCGCAATGGGATCCATCACGAACCCATTTCACGTAATCGACCGCTACAATTGTGCGCATGTGTCCTTGCAGCACCCAAATCGGCCAGCATTAATCCTAACTGAGTCCATACAGGCCCGGACAAGTTCAAGGTGAGGCCCGTAAAGCGATACTGAATGTCGTGATTCGAGAGTTGATTACGTGAGAGCACCTCCGCCCATCGGACGGCCCTCTCTGCATGATGCCCATTCCTTTGATGACAGTTAGATGGCGCCGTGGTTAGCTGAACCGGGAGCCTGATGTTTGAAACTGGGAGAAGTCATTTACTGGTTCATGAAGATGCGCACCGAATCGGGCAGGATCATTGCACATGTATTACTTATGCTGCCCTGATCTTCCCGGTAACTTCCAAAAAGGTCGGATGAATACTCTGGAGGTACCCGCATGACCGTCGTGATGGTATGGTCACGTCCGGCTTGCGGCTAGATCGGTCTTCACCGGTAGCCATCGATGATAAATCGATGTGACCGCTACCTCTTTCGGTACTCACTACGCCAATAACGGCGGATAGATACTTACAATGGTCAAAGGCGGTCCGGTATCCCATAACTGTTACTCCTCTTATGGATAAGAATGAACCACGGTACAATAGAGATACACCATTGTCCGGCCGGCGTTCGATGTAGCGAAGATGGAAAAGTATCTCAAGTAAAGAGGTTATCTAACAAAATAAGTATGATGGTTGACATGTAACCAACATATATGTTAAGCTACCTAAGCTAACGTGAGAAGAAGTTATATCACAGTTAGACAAGAGCCGGAGTGCTCGGGTCATCCATAGGATAGGTAGATCGAGATTCCAGCGGCGCAACAGCGCCGGAGCCGGGGAGGAACCCCATGCAGAAGACGATTGCCCCTTACGCCTTGCCGCGATTGAGGGCTGTGAGCGTCCGCATACCGGCTGGGGAGAACTGCAGGTGGCGCCAGGCCCCCTCAGTGACCCGCAACGAGCATGTCGACGTGTGCGTCCTACGCTGAGGAGCGGCCGGCATAATAGCCCGCGCACCGCGGCGCACTGCCCGCCTTGCCCGGAAATTCCATTCGTCAGGAGCTTTGTTTAGCCCTGACGTCCAGCCGTCTTCCATCGTCGCGATTGATGAGCACACAGTAAAATCGGGCATTTTAGACGTGCTCGCAGGCAAGGCCATGAGGCCTTCCGAGGCCGCATCCATTCTCCACTGTTCAGTCAAATCTGTTCACCGAATATTTAAGCACATGCCCCGGATAGCGCTGTCGGAAAATGCTCCTACTTGATCCCGCAGTCACTATTCGAGTCGTGGATGCGACAGCGCATGTCCCAGGTGGCATAGAATCCATCTGGCTCGACTGATGCGCGTGATTTTTAGCGACGTCGATTTTGTCTAGAAGGGGCGACGGCCACAATCGAAGTGCGGTTGAAGTGCTTTGTCGTTTCAGCGACCATGGCATCATACGCGCTGTCCAGAATGTTCTGCGCGTATCCATTCGCATGTCCGTAATGTTTCTCTGTCGTCTTTACTGAAGTATGTCCAAGCCATTCCTTGACTTGTTGTAGTGATGTGCCAGCAGTTAGGGCGAGACATGCAAACGTGTGCCGCAGGGTATGCGTGCTGGCGCGATGCTCAAAAGGTCTCCGGAAACGGCCTTGCTCATCGGGCTTCTGAGCCCGGCGCATTAATGTGGCGATGTCGTTGCACCATGCTTTTGTGCAGGTGCGCGGTGCGCCTGCGCACGTCCAAAACCAATATCGCTTTTCGTCCTTTTGCCCCTTGAACGGAAGTGTTAACAAGGCATTTCCCACAAACTCGGGAATGAGAACTCTCACGGCGTTGCCCGTTTTTTTCATTCGCTCGACAATGATTACATAACGGCGTCCGACCTTTTGGACTTGGCTATCATGCAGCATTGCCGCGTCGCTGATCCGGAGCCCCGACCAACGAAGCAGCGGGATCATCACCTGGAGTTCTTTAGACTTTTTTCCGTCCGGTTTGCCCCAGGTATCCGGCCAGTCACGCGCCGCATCTAGCACCCGCACATATTCATCCGGATTAAGACCATATTTGGGCTCGCCCCTTCCGCGGGTTTCAACTTTCACGTTCTTGGCCTCGTTCACGGTCAGCCACCCAGAACTCTTGCAGTAATCCACAAAATATCGCAGCCTCCGGAGTTCCGCCACCTTTGTTGTGCGGGTAAGGAGCTTCTCCGACCACTTTACGTTCCGTTTGTTCTGTGTTGGATTCAAGTTCCGCCACGAGAGCACAAAGTCTTCACAAGTGCTTTTGTTCTCGAGTTCTTTAATCGATCGGACGTAATGCGCTTGGCACCACGGCACCAGGCGGGAATTGAGCAGGACCCTATATTTCCGCAATGTGCTCTGCTGAATATTCTCACCCTCGGGTCCTTTGGACTTGAGGAATCGGTTGATCGCGTGTTCAACCGAAACCGCGTCGCCGCTGGACAATCCGGTCTGGATAGGATCCATCAGCTGACCCCACCGCAGCCATTGAACAGCCAGTGCCTTTGCCTGGTCCCACTGGTTAGTGCCGAGCGATCGGCGGCGAATCCGCTCCGGCTCGTTTGCCAACAAACCGTCACAGACTATCGGACAGGCACAGTCTTTCGCCTGTTCGCGTTTCAGCTTGGGATCGGGTTCGTGCACGAGCATCATGAACGTGCCGTTGGCTCTTACAGGGAACGGCCGTGGATCAAAAACCCGCGAATCACCATAGTTGCAGGTCCGTCCTTCAGGAGTCTGAACCCGCGTTCTGGAGTGTCGCCGGTACAGTGTCAGAGTGTTTCCTATAGAAATATTATGGGACCACGGTGGGACCACGGCAATAGTATTGTATGTATAGTGTTGAAATACAACGAGTTATTTGTGGCGGAAGCCAGTGGGAGTCGAACCCACCTGCAATACTGAGTACCGCACGGCGGGTTTGAAGCCCGCGCCCAGCACCGGCTAAGATTGGCTTCCGTTACGATTGTAGCTGTTTGGCAATCAGGCGCGCGGCTCTGCCCCGGGGCGCATGGCCCGCAAATCAATACCCAACTGCTGACACTTTTTGTACAAGTGGCTGCGCTCCAGTCCCAGCGCTTTGGCGGTATCGGTCATACGTTGGTGCTGTCTCAATTCAGCTAAGATCACCTCGCGCTCATACGCTTCAGTGCGTGCAGCCAGCGTACCGCCCCCTGTCGGGCCGGCAGGCGACGCGGCGGCATGCGGCAAGGCCAGGCGCACGGCGCCCGCGTTTACCTGGTCATCAGCCAGCAGCAGCAGCCGCTCCACCACGTTGCGCAGCTCGCGCACGTTGCCGGGCCAGCTGTAGCGGCGCAACTCGTCGATGGCTTCGGCAGTAACCGGCTTTGGCCGCCATCCATTGATTGCGGAGACCTGCCGCGCGAAATGGTCCACCAGCGCGGGGATGTCTTCCTGGCGCTCGCGCAGCGGCGGAAGCAGCAGCGGATAAACGTAGATGCGGTGGTACAGATCCTGGCGAAAGGCTCCCTTCTGCACCATTTCGTCCAGATTGCGATGAGTGGCCACAATGACGCGCACGTCTACCGGAATGGAGCGGTCGCCGCCGATGCGCTCCACTTGCTTCTCTTCGAGCACGCGCAACAGTTTGGCCTGCATTACGGCGGGCATGTCGCCGATCTCGTCCAGGAAAAGAGTGCCGCAGTGGGCTTGCTCAAACTTACCCAGGTGCCGCGAAACCGCGCCAGTGAAGGAGCCCTTCTCATGGCCGAACAACTCCGATTCGATCAGCTCGGCGGGCACCGCGGCGCAGTTCAGGGTAACGAAGGGTCCGGCGTGCCGCGAGCTGCGATCGTGCAGGGCGCGGGCGATCAGTTCCTTACCGGTTCCGGTTTCACCCAGAATGCAGACACGTGTCTCGCTGGCGGCCACGCGATCCACCTGCGTCATCACCCGCCGCATGGATTCTCCCGAGTGAACGATTTGATGGCCGCCTACCTGTTGCCGCAACTGCCGGTTCTCCTCTTCCAGCCGCCGCATGCGGACGACATTGTCGATGGTGAGCAGCAGCTTCTCGGTGGAAAGCGGCTTTTCCAGAAAATCGATGGCGCCCAGACGCGTGGCGCGCACGGCCATTTCGATGTTGGCCTGGCCGGAGATCATGACCACCGGCACGGACGCGCCCAGCGCTTTGAGATCTTCGAGGAGCGCCAGGCCGTCCTTGCCCGGCATGACCACGTCGGAAAGCACGACATCAAAGCGGTCGGACTTGATCAGATCGAGCGCGCGCGCGGCGTTGTCGCAGACCGTGGCCTCGTGTCCAGCGAGGCGAAACGCGCGGGAAAGGGATGCCAGGGTATTGGCATCGTCGTCGACTATCAGAAGGTGTGCCAACCTTTAATGTAACCGCTTACGCAAGCACAATAGAGAATGTCGTGCCTTTGCCGCTCTCGCTGTATACCGAGATCTTGCCCTTGTGATCGCTAACCACCGATTGCACAATGGCCAGCCCCAAGCCCGTGCCGTGCGTCTTGGTGGTGTAATAGGGCGTAAAAAGGCGGTCGCACTCCTCCGCGGTCAAGCCCTGGCCAGTGTCGGCGACCTCAAGTCGCACACCGCTCTCTTCGCGCGCCGTGCGGATCGTCAGGTCACCCCCTGCCGGCATGGCGTCGATCGCGTTCAGAACCAGATTCTGCAGGGCGCGCGAGAGTTGCCCCGGATCGGCCTGGACGGCGCGCAGATCGGGGGCAAGTTCCAGGCGGACCTGCACACGGGCAGCCTGCATTTGCACTTCGAACAGCTTCAGGCTGTCGCGAACCAGGCTGTTCAGATCGATGGTTTCTAACTGGGGGGGAGGCATCTTGGCGAAATCGCTGAAGCGCCCCACGATGCCGCGCAGCTTCCCCAACTCGGCGAGCAAAGTCGCAGTGCTCTCCCGAAAGACCTCGTCGAACTGATCGGGATGCGCGGCGCGGGCGCGCTGCAGGTTCTCAACCGTGATCTGCAGGGGGAAGAGAGGATTTTTCAGCTCGTGCGCCAGGCGGCGGGCGAGTTCGCGCCAGGCGGCCACGCGCTCGGCCTGCACCAGGCGGTCGCGCTGCTCCAGAAGTTCGCGGGTCATCTGGTTGAATGCAGCTGCCAGGGCGCCAATTTCGTCGCTGGAACGGACATGTACCTGCGTATGCCAGTCGCCGGCAGTTACCGCGCGCGCCGCGGCGGCCAGGGATTCTACGGGACGGGTAATCCGGGCGGTGGTCCAAAAAGTAATCAACAGAGCCAGCAGAATGCCGCCGGCCGCCACCATGATCTCGACGCGCCGGAGAAAGCGTTCCAGCCCCACCTGCTCGGCGCGCGAGCTGCCCACCAGGAAGGCGCCCATCAGCTCGCTGTCCGGCCCGATCAACGGGATGGCGTGAAACGTTTCCTCGCTGGCAGCATCGGAGGACCAGGCAACATTACGCGTCACCTCGGCGCGCCGCTTGGTTACTTCGGCAATCAGCGGCGCGAGCGGTGCGATCTGGCGGACTGGCCCAGAGGCGTCCACGACCGACTGTGAGTCGAGGCACAAGAGGGCACGCATGCCGGAGGGCAGCACGAAGGACGACAGAAAGTCGCGGTCGAGTGCTTCACCGCCGATCACATAGAGCTTGCTCTCGGCCACGTGGGCAATGCGGACCGAGATCAGCGCCAGGGCCGTACCAGCGGGCGTTTCCTCGCGCCTGAGGAAAGGCTCCTGGGAATCCCAATCGTCGCGGCGCGTCACCCAGTCTTCCTGATAGAGGAAGCGGGCGGGCCATTGTTTTGAAGAAATGATGCTACCGGTGCCCGAGACCAGTTCCAGAAAGTCTAGATTGTGGGCCGTGGCCAGGGGCTGCGCGGCGTCCACATAGGTAGAAGGATCGGCATCCGGGCGGCTCAGCGCGATGAGCATCTCGCGGGTGGCGTCGGATTCGGCGATGTCCTCAACCTGGCGGGCGATCTCGCGCTGACGGCGGAGAAACTCCTGGCGAAATTGCGCGGTGAGGGCGGCGACGCGTTGCTCGTCGAGGAGCTCGAACGCGCGACGGGTGGTGGTGGAGACGATAGCGCCCACAAAAACCACGGCGACCACCACGGTGAGCGAGAAAATGAGCAGGAGCCGGGTGCGAAAGGTCATGGCGCAGCCACGGTGAGCCAAAGATTTTCGAAGCGCCAGTCGCCGAGGCGGGTGATGGCCGGCGGCGCAAACACGTGCACCCGGCCGGACACGATGTAGAGATCGGGCAGATGAAAGAGCGGAATCACGCGATGGCCGTCAAGCAGCAGCCGTTCGGATTCGAATAGCCCGGTGGGTGTGGTGACGGCCTGCGGGGCTTCCAGGCCAAGCGCCGCGGCGAGTGCTGCCAGGGCGCGCGGCGGGTCGAGCGACCGGAGGCGGAATTCGATCAGGCGCGCATCTGCCTGCGAATTCTGCGGAGAGACCTGCACGATCAACCCAGCATCCCGGGCATTCACCGCGACACGCTCGGCGAGCGATCGCGCCGCGCGCAGCGAGGGATCGTAGGTGAGGCTCAGCGTACGTGCGGCGGGCGGCAGACCGGCGGACAATGTCCGCGCGCGCGCCAGATCGGGCGTGGTAGGAAAAGCGAACGCGTAACCGCTCAACCATTGTGGCAACAGCGCGGCTGTAACTTCACCCTGCCTCTGTAGCAGGACGCTATGCATGGCTGCACGATCGATGGCCAACGCCATGGCTTCGCGCAAGCGCGGATCTTCAGCCCGGCCGAGGGAGAATTCGAGCGCGAGCAGGTTCACGTCGGCAGAGGACCATGCGACGCGCCCACGTTCCGAGGCGCGCCGAAGGTCCGCGGGAGCAATTTCGGCGACATCGGTTTTTCCCAGTTCCAGATCCACTAGCTGGTCGCGGAGCCCGCGCCCCAGTTGGACTTCAATCGAATCGAGGAACGGCCGGCCACCCCAATAGTCTTCGCTGGCGGTAAACGTGGCATGGCGGCCGGGGTCGGAGGCGTTCAGTCGAAAGGGGCCGGTCGCGGCGAAGGCGGTGTGAGCCAGGTCCATCAATAGACTGGATATGCCATGGTCGGCGCGGATGACGACGGAATCGGCGTTCGCGGCGATGAGAGACGGCATGAGTGGCTGCAAAGCAGCTAACACGGCGGCGGGGGTCAATGGAGACCCATCGTGGAACTTGACGCCGGGCCGCAGCTTAAACTGCCAGCGCTTGGAGGCGCCTTCCGTCTGCCAGGAGACGGCCAGGCAAGGCTGCGGCGTGCCCGCTTCGTCAAGCCGCACCAGGGGTTCCAAAACGAGTGACGTCAGCGGTTCGGCATCGGCGGCGGTGGCGCGGACTTCGGCGCGCAAAGTGCCGCCATAATGCGGCCGCGTCGCCGCGTTCAGGGTCAGCGCGCTAATTACCGCAAGTGGGAACCAGGCTGACAGCCGCATAACGTCCGGTCTGAAGGTCGCGCGATACCGCGGTGGCGGAGCTACCCGCGGACCACAAGGCGACGATGGGTCCAGGGAATTCGAGTGCTCCGCCCGCCGGTTGAGCCGTGCCGCCGCTGAGTTCGTATGGCTGAACGGCGTCCGCCGAATTAAGGCCCGCGGGACGGGTGGCGAGAAGGCGGTCGCCGCAGGGTGTCTGGACGGCGGCCAGGTCGCTGCCCCACTCGCCGGAGTTGCCCGCCAATTCCCAGGTGTGGGTATAAATGCGGGCGCGGCCGTCCACACCCGCAAACATCCAGCCGTCGGCGGCGGGAGCGGCGGAGTAGAACGGCGGAAGCTCGTGTATGCCGCCGGGTTCAACGTCGATATGACCCGAAAAGAAGTTCCCAGCAGGAGCGTATGCCGCCAGCGCGCCAGGCCCCAACAGCCAGGGATCCTGCGAATCACGGCATGCGAGGTCCAGCTTCGGCTGCAGCGCGCCGCGGCACTCGGTGGCCGGTAGCCACGCGGTGAAGGCTGCGCCGCTGAAAGATAGGCGTCCACGCAAATCGCGGGGCCACGGGTGGCGCACGGAAATGGGAACGGACTGCTGTTCAGAACCCTGAATCAGCAGGACGCGGGCGGCATCCAGAACCAGAGTCACATCGCTGGCCTGAACCGCATCCAGAATGGGTTGGTCCTGTTCCCAAAGCAGCCGTTTTTCGAGCGTCACTCGTCCGGCGGCATTGATCGTTTGGGCGGCAGAAGTCGACGGCCGGCGCGGCCAGGATTCGATCAGCACCTGGCGGTCGCCGGAGCGATGAATCTCGGCCACCAGCAGGTACTCGGTCAGGTTCTCGGAAATGGTGATGGCGACGTCGGCGGCAGCGGACCCCGTCGATTTGAGTTCCGCATCGAAAACGCGCCGAATGTCAGCGATCTCTCCAGGGCCCAACGACGACAGGTTGCGCACGGTGACGGTAGCGGGTGCGTGGGCCACAGCAGCCGCTGTATTGCGCGCCAGGTCGCGAGCCGCGCCGCCCATGTCGAGGGCCAGCAGGGCCAAGAGGAGAGGTCCCAATGATTCATGATCGCATGCCGCAGGACGGCTGGCAGTGTGGTGAAACTCCTGCGGAGTATATTAGTCTGAGTTCAATATGGCCGACCACCTTTTCTGCGACGCGGATCTCGCCGCGCTGTACGATGCATGGTGGCCGCGGGACCAAAGAAAAGATGCCGGCTTCTATTTGCCGCTGGTGATGTCGGCGGAAGCAGTGCTCGATGTTGGCTGCGGAACGGGCGCCCTGTTGCGTGAGGCCCGACAGGCCGGCCATAAGGGCCGGCTGTGCGGGCTCGATCCAGCCCCTGGCATGCTCATGCAGGCGCGCAAGCGGTCCGACGTCGAATGGGTACTCGGTGATCTTACCTCGCCTGCCTGGACGCGCGAATTCGACCTGGTGGTCATGACAGGGCATGCCTTTCAGACACTCATCGAAGACAACGAGATTCGCACCTCGCTCGCGGCGATTCGCCGGGCTCTCACGGACAATGGCCGTTTCGCTTTCGAAACCCGTAACCCGCTGGCGCGCGCGTGGGATGGCTGGACGCCGGACAATGCAGTGGAGGTTACCAGAGCGGAGGGCGCAACGGTCCGCATAACCACCCAGGTTGATGCGCCCTTTGATGGAAGAACTGTTTCCTTCACGCACACCTTCGCCAGCCCCGCCTGGGACCACCCGCGGCTCAGTCGGAGCACTCTGCGATTCCTGGATGCGGATTTGCTGACCGCTTTCCTCACCGGCGCTGGTTTCGTGATCGCGGAGCAGTTCGGAGATTGGGACCGGCACCCGCTGATCGATACCAGCCCGGAGATCATAACTGTCGCACGTAGCTAAGCAATGATCCCCTTGCGCACCGCATACAGGATCAGCTCAGGAACGCTGTGCAGGTTCAGCTTCTGCAGTATATGAGTGCGATGGGTTTCCACGGTGTACAGACTGAGGTTCAGCATGTTGGCGACTTCCTTGTTGGTCTTGCCCTCGGCCAGAAGCTGCAGGATCTCGCGCTCGCGATTGGTCAACAGCTCGTAGGTGTCCTCGGCGCCGCGGCTCTCCAACTGGCGCATGTAGTCCTCTACCAGAATCTTGCTGATCGCCGGACTGAAGAACGACTTGCCCTCGGTGAGCGCGCGTACGGCGGCCAGCAGGTCTGCTTCCGCCGAATCCTTGAGCAGATAGGCGCGGGCTCCGGCCTTCAGCGCGCGAATGACGTAGCTCTCGTCGGAATGCATGCTGAGGATGGCGATGGCCGTGCGCGGATTATGGTTCATGATCTGGCGGGCAGCTTCGATGCCGTTCAGGTTGGGCATGCCAATGTCCATGATGACCACGTCCGGACGGGCGGACTCCGTGAGCGCGACCGCCTGCCGGCCATCGGCCGCCTCGCCCACTACTTCCAGATTCGGCTGGCGCTCCAGCAGCAGGCGCAGCCCGTTACGCATGACGGTATGGTCGTCAGCCAGCACGATGCGCACAGCACTCATGCGAAGGCCTCCGCGGTGTGTCTCACCAAAGGAATCTCGATCCGTAACTGGGTACCATGCCCTGGTTCGGACTGCAGGTGGAAACTCCCACCCAGGTGCGTGACGCGCTCTTCCATGCCCAGCAAACCTAGACCGCGGACATGGGCGCTGTCAAAACCCTGGCCGTCATCAATGACGGTCAAGCGGATACTCTGGCTTTCCTGCTCTACGCGAATGCGGACGCTGCGCGCAAAGGCGTGGCGGGCGCAATTGTGCAGGGCTTCCTGCACCACGCGATAAATACAGGTTTTGTGCTCCTCCGGCAGATCGTCGGCCACGGTATCGGCGTCCACATTGACGGCCAAGCCGGTGCGTTTGGAAATCTCACGCGCCTGCCATTGCAACGCGGGCACGAGGCCCAGGTCGTCGAGCATAGAAGGGCGCAGCAACAGGGCCATGTTGCGGACCACTTGCACACTGCTCTCGGCCAGCTTTCGGATGGACTCCACGTGGCGGCGCAATTCGGCGTCTCCGGGAGCCACCGCGCCCAGATTCCCGAGCTCCATCAAGAGCGCGCTGAGCGATTGACCGACCTCGTCGTGCAGCTCGCGCGAGATGGCGCGGCGCTCCTGTTCCTGCGCCTCAACCAGCCGCGCGGAGAGGTCCTTCAGCTCCCTTTGGGCCTCCACCACCTGGCGATAGCGCAGATCGGCGTCGCGCGCCAGCCGCAAAATATGTCGTGTGGTGGCGATGGCCAGCAACAGGCCGATTCCCAGCGTAATTGCCAGCATCAAGCCCAGGCGGTATCGGAAACGGTCGAAAATCTCTTTCAAACGCTCGTCGCCGTTGTTCAATTCCTGCTCGTTGACGGCGGCGATACGATCGGCAATTTCGAGGGAGGTGGCGCGCCGGGGAAAAAGCTCCTGGTGCATGAAGGCATCCGTCCGCGTGGCTTTTTCCGGAGCGTCCCAGTGAAAGACCGGGTCGAGGACCTTCCAATAATCGGCTATGCGCGCCTGGAGGGCCTCGAAAGGCAACTCTTCGCTGGCGTCCAGGGAGTGCGAGTAGCGCTCCAGCGCGGCATCCATTTCGCGGCGAATATTCTGCAGGGTGGCGCGATACGTCTCGGCGTGGGATGCATCTTTTTCGAGCAGATAATCGCGGGTGAATGTGCCGGATTGGTAAAGGGCGGAGCGGATCTCCTCGAGAGCCCGGTTACGCAGCAGGAACGTCTGGCGGATCTGGATATTGCGCGCCTGCACCTGGCGTAATGCGCGCAGAGAGTCGATTCCCGTAAACAGCATCATCCCCAGCATGCCGCCAAAGCTGGCCAGCAGCACGACCTGGGATCCCCACTGGAGCGGCTGTCCGCTTCTTTTGAAAACCACGGCGTCTTTGGTTCCCTCTGGCTCCATTGGTAGAGTATCAGTTCGTCTAATTCGATCATATACCGCCGGTTTGGTAGACGCGCGGACCGAACACGGGCGAAATCCAAGAATCGCGCGTGGAAAATACCCTGCGGACGGGATATGGATGAGGTGCGGAAGTCTCTATTCTTAGATTAGTAGCCTGGTCGAGGAACGCGTCAAGCCGCTGCTGGGACAGTCGCACGGCTGACGCGTTCCTGCGCACATTCATTCGTGTCAGCCTGCCCTTAGCGCAGGCAAGGGGCAGGTGGCGAAACGTGACCCCTGCCCAGTTTTTGTTTTCTCCCCTTTGCCTGCCCCGTAGTATAATCCAGCTTCAATCTCAAACCACAGCGCGAAAAGGTTGCGTGGCAGCGGCCGCCAAACTGGTTGGGAACTCGCTGGATATTGGCGACGCGGCCGTGGCCTTGTTTTGCGCGAGTTCCTTAAAAAGGAGAACAACACGATGTCATCGGAAATTGGGCCGCGCCGCGGTTTCCTGCAGGGTCTGGCGGGGGTGGCCGGGTTGTCGGCGGCGGCGTCCGCCAGCGCGCAGACAGGCCGGGGCACCGGTGGAGACTACGCTTTCTTGCCAAGCTACGCGCGCGCCCAGAATTACCGCTCGCTGAAGCAATCCAGCTACGACCGCACGGGCGGCAACGGAGACGCCTGGCCGATCCAGCCGGGCGCTACGCGCGAGGTTTTTGCCTCCGAGGGACCAGGCGTGATCACGCACATCTGGTTCACCATTGCCGCGGACAGTTCGAATCATCTGAAGGAAATCGTGATCCGCATATACTGGGACGGCAATGCGAAGCCCAGCGTGGAGGTGCCGGTGGGCGATCTGTTCGGATTGAACCTCGGGCAGTATTTCGTCTACCAATCCGCTTTTCTGAATTGCTCTTCGGTTAAGGCCCTGAACTGTTACTTTGCGATGCCGTTCCGCAGGTCGGCGCGGATCACGGCTACGAATGAAAGCCAGCATCACGTGGGGGCTTTCTACTCTAATATCGACTACCAGATCGTGCCCGGCCTGCCGGACGAGGCGCTATATTTTCACGCGCAATATCGGCAGGGTACGCCGAACCATCCGACCATGAATGACTGGCACAGCAACGGAGACGCGGACAAGCTGAAGAACCTTGACGGCAAAGAGAATTACGTCTTCTTGGAGACGCGCGGCCGGGGCCACCTCATGGGCGTCACGCTGGGAGTTCTGCAGAACCAGGACTATTGGATGGGCGAGGGCGACGATATGATTTTCGTCGATGACGAGAATCACCCGGTTATCACCGGGACCGGGACCGAAGATTATTTCAATGGCGCCTGGGATTTCGGCGGCCGGGACACAGCGGTTCCGTTTGCCCATCTTTATAATGGCGCGCCGTTGATCGTGTCCGGGGAACGCCCGGGCGGCCGCTATTGCCTGTATCGCTGGCACGCCGATAATCCGGTGACTTTCACAAAGTACCTGAAGTACACCATCGAGCATGGCCACGCCAATCATCGCGCCGATAATTATTTCTCGGTGGCTTATTGGTATCAGTCCGGAGCATACACGGACTTCCCGTCGTTACCTGCCGCGGAGAGCCGCGTTCCGCGCTTGAAGGCGGTGGCCGGTCCGGGCGGCGCTCAGCCGGCTTAAGGCGGTTGCCAGTCTTTCTAAAAACAAGAAGGCCTCCCGGTGAACCGGGAGGCCTTCTTGCTCATGGCTTAGGTTCGTTTAGAAGCGCAAGGGGACCGCAGCCGTGGCCCCGTTTTGCGCGCGCCGGTTAGAACTCAATTCTGCCTACTAACTGAACGTTTCGCGGCGAGGTAACGGTCCCGTTCCAGGTGCCGAAACTGGCGCTGGACGGATCGTTGTTGAACGGGATGCAATCTCCGAATGCCTGGCCGTCACAAGTGAAATAGTGCGTATTGAAGATGTTAAAGGCCTCGCCGCGCACTTCGAACTTGAGCCGTTCCTTAAGGACGAACTTGCGCGAAAGCGACAAGTTCACGTCGCGATAGCCCGAACCTCGCACGTTGCTTACGCGCGGTCCGGTACCGAGGTAGAAGCCGTTAAACTGAGAAGCGGGTGTAAACGCCGAAGCGTTGTACATCGGTTTGTTGACGTTGACATTTCCCCACGATTGCGCCAGCACATTGCCCGAAATTGCTGGAATGCAAGCTGCCCGGAACTGCCCGGGAACGCCGCACACCGACGAGTCCCAGAAATAGAGCGGCATCCCGGAAGTGAACTTTATCGATGACGCCAGTGTCCAATCGCCCAGAACATGGCCCATCATGCCTTCGTTGTTCAAGAACTGCTTTCCCTTGCCGAAAGGTAAGTCGTAAACCGCCATCAGGGCGAAAGTGTTCGTAATGTCGTCCGGAGAAAGTGACATGTTCCGGCTTCCCTGGTATGGGTTGATTATGGTGCCGACTGCGCCATAGCCTGCCGAGCCGGATTGAGTTGTGGAGGCGGCGTCCGTCGTCAGGCGGGAGTAGGTGTAATTAGCTTCCATATAAAAACCACCCGAGAGGTTTCTGCCATACTTCGTCTGGAGCGAGTTGTAATGCGACGTGCCTTCGTTTTCATTATTTCCAAGCAGCGCGCCGCAGTATTGTGGGTATGGAAGCAAGGCTTGCGCCACTGTGGGAGCGCAACTGCCGTTGAGCAATTGCTGCGCCCAGCCGGTATAGGGTTGGCTCACGCCGTAGAGCGATGCGGTATCCGGCGCAAACGTGGCGTTCAGCTCGCTTCCCATGGACAGCAGCGACGGGTTCAGCACATTGAGCGGTTGCAGGGTAGAGGGCAAATGCGTGCCTTTGCTGGCCACATATGCGACGCTGCCGAAACCTTTTGAACCGAACTTGTGCTCCACAGTTAAATTCCATTGCTGCGTATTGGAGAGGTGGTTCGCATACGCCGGACGGTAGTTGGGGCCGTTGGTACCATTGTCGGCGGTCAAACTGATATTTGGGGACTTGCTGTAAGCGGGAAAACCGCTATCCAGGTAGAACGCCGGCTCGTAGCCGCCCAGCGAACTGTTGAAAGCGACATTGGGATTGAAGCCGTCCAGCGATACGCCGCCATTCCATCCCGGATAGAACGCCTGCGTATAGAAAAGGCCGTAACCCGCGCGAATTACAGTGTTGTCGCTTACCGCGTACGCCACTCCGATACGTGGGGCGAAGCCTCCGTTCCACTCGTTTTCGGGATAACGCACACCGGCGCTTGCGGCGCCCCAGTTATTGCCGGAGAAGCCGAGGCTCCCGGGGAGATTCCCCGCGCCCGGATTGGGCTGGAAAGTGAGAAACGACATGTGGTCGCCGGTTTCCCACGTGGGCGAGAATTTGTCCCAACGGATGCCATAGTTTAAGGTCAGTTTGGGACTCATCTTCCAGGTGTCCCCTAGATGCAACGAATAAGCGCGCTGCAGAACGCCGTACTTCGCTATGTTCAACACACTCAGGCTGCCGCTGTCCACCGCGCCGATATACAAGCTGGCGAAGGGGTTCCCGCTGTCGGTACCGGGAAGCCCAGTCGAACCTTGTGCGAAACTGACGTTTCCAGATTGGCCGTTGTTGTTCCGGAACACTTCCTGCAGGTGGCGATACTCCCCGCCGAATTTGATCGTGTGTGCGCCATGCACCAAAGTAATCATCTCATTGGCGATGTGACTCGGCCGCGTCGACTTGTTCAGGGGGCCGGGGCCCTGCGTGTTGCCCCAGCCGGCGATGTTGGAAAGCCCGTTTCCGCTGAAACCGGCAGACGGCGAAGCATTATACGCCGCGGCATTCGGGATGTGCGGCAGGTCGGCGGGATTCTGGCCTGTTACCGATCCGTAGCCCTCGTTGCGGTTCAGGTAGCCATAGGCGAAGTGACTCAACAGGGTGGGGCTGAAGATGTGGTCCCAGTTGAAGCGGTTGACCCACGCGTCTTCCGGATTTGCGGGACTTGACGTGCAGAGCTGCACCGGCAACGTGCACTGTTCGTTCGGTTGGGTCAGTTGCCGCCAAATGGTGAAAAAGAAGTGATCCTTCTCCCCCCAGTAGTGGTCGACGCGGAACAGGTACTCGTTAAGGTTCGACAGAATGCCGTCGGAGATGGGTTGCGCAAGGTAGTTGTTGAACGGGCCTGAGCTAGTGGGAGTCGGCAGAAACTTCATCCATTGCTGTGCCAGGGCGCTCTGCTCGCTCACCGGTATCTGGTTGTTCGGATACGGGGTGCGGTTGATCACGCCGTTGCTGATCGTCTCTGTCTTGGGATCGTAGATGGGTGTGCTCCAGTCAGAGAAGTTGCCCGATCGGTCCTGCACGGAGGGGATCGAAATCAGCGGCCGGCTGGCGCCGCCCAGGGAGCGCAAGAATTCCGTATCGTTGAAGAAATACGTCCTATGTTTCGGACCCCAGACAAAAGGCAGGAACTTCAGTTTGATGGGCAGTCCGCCTGAAAACCCATATTCGTTCTCGTTGTCCTTGGGGCGCTGGTCGCCGGGGCCGCGATTGTTTGTGAACGGCGTCGCGTTGAAGTCCCGGTTGCGCACGTATTCAAAGGCGCTGGCGTGGATCTGGTCGGTACCGCTCTTAGAGGTCACCACCATCACGCCGCCGGTGGTGGTGCCATATTCGGGCTCATAGCTGGAGGTCTTCAGCGTCACCTCCTGGACCATGTCCGGCGTTTGAGCGAAGTCGAAGAATGAAACGATGCCGCTCTGCGACATGGTGCCTTCCTGCATGCTGACGCCGTCCATCACCGCTTCGTCGCCCATCTTCAGGCCACCGTTGATGCGCGCGTTGAAAGCCTGCACGCTGGTGCCGGTATTCACACCGGGCAGAAACGAGGCGAACTGTAAGGCGTTACGGGGCGTGCCGGCTGAAACCAGCAGCGGCAGATCGTTGATGATCTGCGGCGCGACTCCTTCCGTCTTGGCGCCATTGTCGAAGTTCAATTGCTGGACATCGGCCGTCACCTCCACCTTAGTGGTGGCATCGCCGACTTCAAGCTGTACATCTGCGCGCATGGACTGGCTGACAGCCAGTTGAATGCCGGTTTTCACGTAGGTCTTGAAACCCTTGGCATCCACCGTCAAGGTGTACGTCCCAGGCTGGTTATTGGGAAAAGAGAAACGGCCCTCGGCGTCCCCGGTGACCGTCTGCGGAATGTTATGTTCCGTTGAATTTAAGGTTACGGTGGCCTGCGGTATCGCGGCTCCCGTGGAGTCAGTAACCTGACCGGAAAGGCTGGCGTTTTGGCTCTGACACCAAGCGGCGGTGGTACAAAGCAGCAACGTAGCTAGCCAGTATGCGTAGCGTGGCATTAAGTAACCTCCCAAAGCATTCTTTCGCCTGTGTCGATGTAACGTCTGCGGCACTACTGTGCAAACGTGTTCAGTCAACCTGTGCAAACGTTTACAAAGATATTAAGCGGGGTCATCCCTGCAAGTCAAGGCCTTTCAGGTACTTTCCTAGTTTTTTTCTACTAGTCCCTTGTCTTGTGATTTTTGGCTCGGTATCAGGTATTTTTGCAGAGCCAAAAGAGCGAGTGTACGACTGTGTTGCCGTATCGAAACGCCATGAAAATTCAACAGGTTGCCCGGCGTGCCCGGTTTCCCACAGCCATCATATCGCACCACATAAATAATCCCTCGCTGGTTGACCCTTTGACGGCCGAACGTGTCTGGCGGGCCATTGAGGCTCTGCGGTATTTCCCGAATACGCAGGCCCGCGCGCTTGTGTCGGCCGCAGCGTATTCTCGATGAATTGTGTCGGATATCACATATCCTTTTCTCCCGAACTGATCAAGGGGTTCGATCAAGGGGTTCGAAGATGTCGTCGTCGCGGCGAAGGAGGTCAGCAATCTCCGGGGGACGACGCCACGGCATCAACCGCGATGAGTGCCTGGTGGAGGAGGGAGACCATTCCGTCGAAGGCGGTTCGGCAGCGTGCCCGCACCGCGCTGCCAGGCCGTCTAATGATCTGACCGCCATTGCGTGATGCGGGCAGTGCGCCGCGCGAGCTGATCCGTGCCGCATGATATGTCGATCGTAGGCTTCGACGATATTCGTCTGGCGGAATTCACCGAACCACCCTTGACCACCGTGCGCCTCCCGCGCGGGGAACCGGCCGAGCGCGTCCTGCAGGCGCTGCTGATCGCAGCGGCCTCTAAGGGCCGCAACCAAAACTCGAAGCGATTTTGATATGATCCACGAACAGTGGATAAACGAGCTTTCCTGCAGCTTCTCTCTTCAGCGATTGCCAGCCCGGTGTTGGCACCCCTTTGCGCGCGGGCAGCCAACCAGAAGCTTACCAACTGGTCGGGCAACCTCACATACGGTACGGACCGGGTGAGCGAAGCCACCTCCGTCGCCCAGATTCGCGAGATCCTCAAATCCGAGGACAAAGTAAAAGTTCAGGGCACGCGCCACTGTTTCAATTCCATCGCCGACAGCCGCTACAACCTCCTGTCGTTGAAGCCCATGCACGAGGTCGCCGCGCTCGATCCGGCCGCCCGCACAGTCACCGTGGATGCCGGTATCACGTATGGCCAGCTTGGCCCGTATCTGGACAGCAAGGGATTCGCACTCCACAATCTGGCTTCCCTGCCGCACATCTCGATCGCGGGCGCGGTCAGCACCGCCACGCACGGGTCAGGCGAGAAGAACGGCAACTTGGCCACGGCGGTCGCGGCGCTTGAACTCGTCACCGCGGCAGGCGACGTGGTGAAGCTGAACCGCAAATCAGACGGCGACCTTTTCCACGGAGCCGTAGTAGGCCTGGGTGCGCTCGGTGTGATCAGCCGTCTCACGCTCGATATCCAGCCCACCTACCACATGCGGCAATACGTGTATGAAAACTTGCCTCTGGCACAGATGAAGGAACATTTCGACGCGATCCAGGCGAGCGGCTACAGCGTCAGCCTGTTTACGGACTGGCAGAAGCAGAGGCTGAATGAAGTCTGGATCAAGACGCGCGTGGGAGATGGGCAGGCCTTCGCCGCGCCTCCGGAACTCTTTGGGGCAAAGGCGGCGACCCGGAACCTGCATCCGATAGCCGAGCTTTCGGCCGAGAATTGCACCGAGCAGATGGGAGTGCCGGGTCCGTGGTACGAGCGGTTGCCGCACTTCCGCATGGGCTTCACGCCGAGCGCGGGAAAAGAATTGCAGTCGGAATATTTCGTGCCGCGGAGCCATGCCGTGGACGCGATTCTGGCGGTCGAGCGGCTGCGGGACCAGATTACTCCGCACCTGCTGATTTCGGAGATCCGTACCATTGCAGCCGACGATCTTTGGATAAGCACCTGCTACCACCGGCCCAGCGTTACGATCCATTTCACGTGGAAGCAGGACTGGCCCGCCGTCCGCCGGCTGCTGCCGGTCATCGAAAGAGAGCTCTCGCCGTTCCAGCCGCGCCCGCATTGGGGCAAGCTGTTCACCATGCCTCCGACGGAGCTGCGGTCGCGGTATGAAAGGCTGGCGGATTTCGTGCAACTGGCGGCGAAGTACGATCCGAAGGGCAAGTTCCGGAACGACTTCTTGAATACGAATATCTTCGCGGGATAAGCCGAACTTATGGATTGGCCACAGATGCACACGGATGCACACGGATGGGAATTAGCTACGGCTTGATGCTGAATACTACTCCGTTTCCTGAACTGCCACCGGCCGAGGTGGTGCCGTAGAGGACGCCGTCCGGCCCTTTCGTGAGCCCTGCGATGGGCACTCCTCCGTCGGCTCCTCCTGTGAAGCTGTGGAGGATGGTCCCCGAGCCCGGTGCCAGCTCATACACGGTGCCGCATTGGTTAATACCGCAGGTGTTGCTTCCACCTGCGTAGGTTGTACCGTAGAGTCTCCCATTCTTACCGAAGGTCACTCCGTTCGCCCTGCCTCCGTTTGTGGCGTTGCCGCCCATGGACCCATCCGCGTCGCCTTTGAATTCGTACAGGGTGGTGAACACGGGACCCTGAGCCTGAGCATCAACAGCAATCGAGACAACCGCGAGCAGCAGAACGATTTTCATGACTTGATTACTTGCTTAGCTTCAGCACCCACGCGGGCTGCTTCATCAGATCCTCGGGCACCTCCGGCAGATCTACCTTAACCGAGCCGCCGCGCGCGCTCCAGTGCAGAGCGGCGGACGAGCCCAGCAGCGACACGGATTTCAAGCCCGAGCCGTCGATATCCTTGACCGTGAATGTCCGGCCCGGCCAGCGCGGCAGAATGGCATACACATCGCTCCCCTTGGAGGTGAAGAACGCTTCAATGGATGCCTTTCCAAGCGCGGGCCGCTCGGTGAGCTTGGCGATATCGTAGCTGGCATTGAATTCCTGGTTGTAATTCACCTTCGGCTGTTCGCCCGCGCTCCATTGCCGCGTATTTTTCCAGGGCTTGGTCCCGTAGATAGCCTCGCCGTTCACCTTCAGCCAGTCGCCGATCTGGAGCAGACGCTCCTCCATGATGACGGGAATGGTGCCGTCCGCCGCGGGACCGATATCCAGCAGCAGGTTCCCACCGCGGCTCACCAGGTCCGTCAGGATGATGACCAACTCCCGCCCGGTGTGATAGTGCTCCACACGTTCGGCGCGGTTGTAGCCGTATGAGAATCCCATGCCCCGGCTCTCTTCCCAGGGATGGTCCATGCCGGTCAATCCAGGCGTGTATTCGGTAGTCCAGTAGCCGCCGTGTTTGTGGCGCGTGTCTTTGCCCCAGCGATCGTCCACCACCACCTCGTCCTTCACCGGTGATTCGTTGTAGAGCCAGGCCAGCAACTCGGTGCTGTGCCACTCGGAAGAAGGCAGCTCCCACTCGCCGTCGCTGAAGATAATCGCTGGTTTGTACCGGGTGACCACATCTTTGAACTGCGGCATCATGTGCTCGCGGACATAGCGCGGCTTATCGGAGAGATAAAGCGGGTTGTACCATTCATAGAGCGAATAATATAAGCCCATCCGCAAGCCCTTGGCCCGCACGGAGGCCGACAAATCGCCGACCAGATCGCGATGCGGTCCGACCTCCACGCTGTTCCACGGCCGGCCCCAGGTGCTGGAAGCTTCTTTGCTGGGCCAGAGCGCGAAGCCCTCGTGATGCTTGGAGGTCAGCGCGACGTATTTAGCGCCGGAGCGTTGAAAAACGTCCGCCCAATGATCGGGATCGAATAGCTGGGCGCGGAAGTCCGGTGCGAAGTTCTGATACGGGAAATCCGGACCGTACACACGCTGATGATAGGCCCAGGAACCCGCATCCACCGGGTCGGCGCCCGGCTTCTTTCCTTCGGTCATGGCGTGCCAGTACCATTCGGCATACGCCAACTTGCCCGGCAACACCGGCGCATAGGCGGGAACCGAATAGACGCCCCAATGAATGAAGATGCCGAACTTGGCATCTGTGAACCATGTGGGGACCGGGCGTGCATCCAACGAATCCCAGGTGGCTTTGTAGGGCTGGGCGGCCAGTATTCCAGTTCCAAACAGCAAACAGGCGAGGGCTCTGCCTGACATTTTTAGAAGACCTCCATCGAGTGATTTAGGCAAAGGCTTGTTTCATGGTGGCGATGTAGCGGGTGCAGGTTTCCTTCATATGTTCGCCAGAGCCATCCTGCTCGAGCGAGAGGAAACCGGTGAAGCCGACAGCCTTGGCCGCATCGGCTATCGACTTGAAATCCATCACGCCGGTCCCGATAGGCACGTACTCGCGCATGGTGGCGTCGATATCCCGTACGTGAAGGTTCATGAGATGCCGGTTCAATTTGTAAATCGCGACGGGAGGATAATCGCGCTGGTTCATGGCCCAGCCGCAGTCGAGGTTGCATCCCAGGGCGGGATCGCGAACGGTGTCCCACAATCGCAGGAAGCTATCGGTCACCGGCATCATGGTGTAGGTGTGGTTCTCGATGGAGAACCTCATGCCGTGCGCTTTGGCGCGTTCCAGGCACGCCTGCATGGTCCCGGTAAACGACCGCCATAGCTGATCGAAGTCGAAGCCGGATTCAATATTGATGTGGAACTTTTCTCCCGGCTTCGGATCGCCCAGGAAGTAGCGCGGCAAATAGTCCGTCGCTGGCGTGCTCAATTCCCGGGCCCATGGCGCGACGATATTGACCATCGGAGCGCCCAGCTTTTTCCCTATGCGGCAGCCGCGCTCAAAATAGTCCAGGCTTTTTTCATGCTCCTCCGCATTGCGGCTGGTCAGACCTTCCACCACGGGTTGGAACATGGGGAACTGGTTCACTACCAGGTGATTTCGTTCCACCTGCTTCCGGATGCGGTCGATGGTGGCGTCAGTCCAATAGTCGTCAACATCCCGCTTGGAGTTGGCGATGAGCTCGATGCCGTCGAAGCCGAGGCCGCCGATAATGTCGATGGCCTTCTCCGGATTGGCGCCCGCGGCGAGGCTATGGAAGTTCCAGCTTACGCATCCGAGTTTCGGAGGACCCTTGGTTGCGGCGACGGCTTGCGGCGGCGGGTCCGGAAGCGGATTCGCGGATGCGCGCATTCCCGCGGCTAATAACGAACCACTGACACCAACGGTGGAAAAGAACTCGCGACGCTTCACAAGTTACCTCCTTGCTATGCGGACACTCTGAACCGTCAATGAGATTGTAGCCGAATGCGGAAGGCGCGCATGAATTCGTGGAATTTGCGCGCGTACTGGTCGAGGTTTTCGATCGATCCCCCACTCGCCAGCGGCGAGCACATTTCGTAGGCCACGGTGCCGTTGAAGCCGGCGCTTTCCATGGCTGCTAGAAACGCAGCGTAATCGATGAATCCTTCGTCGATGGGCACGGCTTGTACTGTGGGCGTGAGCTTTTCGTAGTTCACCAGGGCAGGCACGTAGCGGTAGCGGGGACGCATCTGGTAATTCGCGATGGTCGTGTGTACGGTCTGCTTGGCCATTTTCGCGGCGGCCGCGGCCAGGTCCGCGCCATGCAGGGCCGGCGCCCAGGCGTCGAACATGGCGCGACAGTTCGGCTCCCCGACTTCGTTGATCAGGTCGTAAAGGCTATCCACACCACAGGCGATGTCGTGATGGTTCTGGACGCCGATGGTGACTCCAAGGGGCGCACTGCGGCGGGCGCACTCGCGTAGCGCCTCCACAGTCAGCATCCATTGCGCATGCGGAGTCGCCGCCGCGCTCTCGTAACCCGTGAAAATGCGCACCAGCCCGCCGCCCAGATCGTGCGCCATCTCCGCCAGCTCGACCACGTGGCGAATCTGGATCTCACGGTGAGGGATGTCGCCATGTTCCAGGTCGGCCGTGAAATTGGTGTACCCGGCGATGCACGCCATCCGCAGCCCGTGGCTTTCCAGGCGCGCGCGCAGGCGGGACCGGCGATCCGCGTTCCAGTCAAGCACGGAGAGATGCGGGCGCTTGGCCATCAGCATGACGCCGTCGAAACCCAGTTCCGCGGCTTTATCAATGAACTCTTCAAGAGGCAGGAAATGCTGGCCCCAGGAGCCGGAATAACTGATCGAATGGAGGATCAAACCTTGTATCATGCGTTGTTATACGCGGCGCGGCAACAATGGCAATGTTAACAGAAAGGGCGCTATTCTTAGAGTCTCGCAATTGGGGGGCGTATGAAAGTATTCACCCGATTCCTGTTTCTGGCCGCAGTTCTCCAATCGCTTTCCGCCCAGCAGACGGCGCCGGACCCATTGCTTCGGTGGATGGATCAGATCGCGCAGCAGCAACTGCAGGGGCGGGAGAAGGCGGTCGCCGAAATACACGATGTGGCCGCCGCGGAGCACCGCAAACAATCCGTGCGCGATACGTTTCTGGCGTTATTAGGCGGCTTGCCAGAGTATAGCGGGCCGCTGAAGCCCAGAATCACGGGCCGCATCGAAGCCGGAGATTACACGATCGAGAAAGTGATCTTCGAAAGCCTGCCCGGCTTGTACGTGACCGCTAACCTGTACCGGCCTACGGCGGCAGGCCGGTTTCCGGGAATTCTGCTGCAGGCCGGCCACACGCAGGAGGGCAAACCCGAGGGGCAGCGGCTGGCGGCCAACCTGGCTTTGAAAGGTTTCGTGGTGCTGGCTTTCGATCCCATAGGCCAGGGCGAACGGGAGCAGACCTACGACCCGCAGGTGGACCAAGCCCTGGCAGGATGGTCGGTCCCGGAACATATTCAGGCGGGCGCGCAAAGCATGCTCATCGGCGAAAGCGTGGCCCGCTACTTCATTTGGGACGCCAAGCGCGCCTTGGATTATCTGGCCAGCCTGCCGGAAGTGGACGCCGCCCGCCTGGGAGCCGTCGGCTGTTCTGGCGGCGGCGCACTGACTACATTTATCGGCGCGCTCGACCCACGGCTGAAGGTGGTGGCTCCCGCCTGTTTCATCAATTCCTATCACGTGCTGTTTGCGGGGCCCGATCCCGACTCGGAGATGAGCCCGCCGCATCTGCTGGCCAGCTCGCTGGATATGGCCGATTACGTGGAGCTTTCGGCCCCAACTCCCTGGCTGATCCTGGCCACGGAGGGCGATTATTTCACGCCAGCGGGCGCCCGCATAGTCTACGACGAAGCGCGGCGCTGGTTCGGGCTGTACGGGGCGGAATCGAAGCTGCGGCTTTTTGTCGGCGGGGGTCCGCATGGCACGCCGCTCGAAACCCGGGAGGCGATCTACGAGTGGATGATCCGGTGGCTCAAGAACGGCCAGGGCGACCCTCACGAACTGCCGGTGAAACAGTATACGAATCACGAGCTACAGGTGACCGCTAGCGGCAATGTGGAGAACGAAGCCGGCAGCCGGAAGCTGTATGAATTGATTCTTGAAGACTTTCGCGCTAAACAGCGACAAGGAAACGGTCCGGAGCTGCTGGCTGACCTGCGGAGATTGAATATCGGGACGGACGGAAAACCGCCCGAAGTCAACGTTCCGAACGAAGCTACCGGAAAGGACATCCAGCGGCAGCGGGTCCGGTTCAACAGCGAGCCGGGGGTGGAAATTGGCGGATGGCTGGACGTGCCCAATTCGGCGGGACGGAAGCCGGCTGTGCTGGTGGTGTCGGATAAAACAAGCAGCTATTGGATCCCCAGCACGGCGGATCTGGCGCAGCGCATGGCCAGCCGCGGGCGAGTGGTTTTGGAACTGGAGCCGCGCGACTCTCCGGGCGAAGGCGACCGGCCGTATGTTGGAAACTGGCTGACCAATGCGCGGGCCGACCAGATCGGCCGGAATCTGCCCGCCATGCGGGCCTACGATATTCTGCGCGGCATCGATCTGCTGGCCGCGCGCGAAGACGTGGATGCCGCCTCGATTCGAGGCTATGGCTCGCGGCGTCAAAGGGGTCTGGCTTATTGCTTGCGGCGGCCGCGGACCCGCGCATTAGGAAAATCTGGCTGGACCGTACGCCGTATAGCCTGCGGGCTGCCCTCACGCACTCCATGAATACCGCGCTGTTCGATGCTGTCATTCCGGGGTTTGCGCTGCATTGGGACCTGGACGATTTGACCAAAGCGATGGGAGAGCGGCAGGTTCTGTGGACCGATCCCACGAACTGGATGCAGCGGCCGGTAGCTCTGGGACCGCCGTTTCAATACCGGTACATTCTCGGCGATACGACGGATCTTCACGACCAGCAGGACAACGCGTATATCGACGAATTGCTCCGGTAAAGCTTACCGGCCTAGCGTTTTGGTCAGGTATTCCACGATCACTTTAACTTCGCCATCGGAGGCCTGCGCGCCGCGGCTTACCATGCTCTCGACGATCGCGTTCCACTCTTTACCGGTCATGCGCTGGCTGGTGACAACCTCCACCGGATGACAGCCCGTGCCGCAAGTCTTCTCCACCAACGCCTTAGCGCCGCCCGCGGGCAGCACCACCGGAGGAAAGGCGCCCACCTTCGGCTGCCCGCTTCTTTGCCGCGGCAGCCGCCGCGACCGCCTCCGTTACCGCGGCCGGCAACGGCTTTCTCGGCACATCCGGCAGCGCAAAGGCGACCAGGGTATTGCTCCACCCGCCGCCCAGGAATGCGCCGCCGCCGGCGGCCATGATCGCGACATATTGCCGGCCATCGCGGCCCATGTAGGTAATCGGGCTGGTGTGCCCGCTGGCCTCTAGCTTCGTTTCCCAAAGTAGTTTGCCATGCTTGGAATCGAAGGCGCGAAATCGCGAATCGTTCGTCGCGCCGATAAAAACCAGGCCGCCCGCCGTCGCCAGGCTGCCGCCCAGGTTCACCGATCCGGTATCGCGCACGCCAATCGCTTCCAGGGCTTCGATCCTCCCCAGCACGGACCGCCAGGCGATGTCGCCCGATGCCAGATTCACCGCGATCAGTTCGCCAAACGGCGGATTCTGGCAGGGTATGCGGGTCTCGGGATTCCAGAAGCGGGCGTATGGGCCCAAAGCAGACTTGCGCACGTATTCCCCGCCCCGCTTTTCCATGTGGCCCCACTGCCCGATGTTCATCACGTTCACAAACAACAGGCCCAGCGATGGATCCACCGAGACGCCGCCCCAATTTCCGCCGCCCAAGGTGCTGGGAAAGAACAAAGCATTGCCATCGAGCGGCAGCGGCGTGTAGGGTCCGCCAATCTTCATCTGATTTGTTTCAAACAATTCCTTGCAAAAATGCGCCTGCGCGGGCGAGCGGTCGTACATTTCCTCGGCGCGAAAGGTATTCTTCGCCAGGGGCGGAGGTTTCAGGGGAAAGGGTTGGGTCTTCGCGGTCACCTCGCCGGGCACCACCGATTGCGGAACGGCGCGTTCCTCCATGCCATAGACCGGCTCGCCGGTCACGCGGTCAAAGACGAACAACAGGCCCATCTTGGTGATCTGCGCTACCGCGGGAATGACGCGCCCGTCGCGGCGAATGTCGAACAGCGCGGGCGGCGCGGCCAGGTCATAATCCCACAGGTCGTGATGCACCAATTGGCGGTGCCACTTCTCCCGGCCCGTGCGGGCATCCAGCGCCACTAACGTGTTTCCGTAGAGGCCGTCTCCCACCCGGTCGGCCCCGTAAAAGTCGGAGGTGGGAGCACCCAGCGGGGCGTAGACGATCCCGCGTTCGACATCGATGGTGAAGAAGCCCCAGACGTTGGTGCCCGACCGGTTCTTCCAGCCGCCGGGAGGCCATGTTTCCGATCCCGGCTCACCGGGACGCGGCACGGTATGAAAGGTCCAAAGCAGCTCTCCGGTTCTGGCATTCCATCCGCGAATATCGCCGTACGCGCCTGCGCTGGGCGACCCCTCTCCATTGCTGCATCCGGTGATGACTATATCCCCGAAAATTGCGGGCGGAGACTCCAGGGCGTAGCGGCCGTCTTTCAATTCCCCGAGTACGCCGGTCTTCAGATCCACGCGTCCTTCCTTGCCGAAGCCCGGTGCGGGCTTACCGGTGGTCACGTCGAGCGCTAACAGGAAATGACCATTGCCGCTGAACAGGCGGGGATGCATGGCGGCGCCGCCAGGCCAGTATGCCAGTCCCCGCAGAGCCATGGGCGCGCCATCGAACTTCCAAAGCAACTCGCCGGTTTCGGGCACTAGCGCATAAACACCGTCCGGGGCCGTCACGTACATCACCCCGTCCACTACGATGGGCACCGATTCCGATCCGGGTTTGTCTGTGCGAAAAGTCCAGGCCGGCTTCAACCGCGCGACGTTCGCGGTTCGAATCTGCCGCAGGCCGGAAAAGCGCATGGCGCCCGGATCGTTGCCGTAAGACGGCCAGTCGGTTTGCGCGAACGCTGCCGCGCAGAGGAACAGCGCCACGGCATAGCGAGTCACGCGACGGCAGCCGAACTTTCAACCAGGGCATTGCTGTAGGTCGGCATGCGATGGTTGTCGATCACGGTGAAGTTATGGGTCGTAAAGTTCACTGGAGTCCCGACGTGTTGGAACACCACCTTTTGTCCCAGATGCTCTGCCAGACCGACGATCATGTGCAGCGCGTCGGCCTTGATGGTTTCCAGTTCGATGGTTGCTAAGGGGACCGTGGTAACAATGTCCTCGGTGTTGGCCACGCGCCACCTCACCTGCACGTTCTGGTTGAACTTATTCGCAAAATCGACGTTCCCTGTGCGCGGGCTGGCAAAAGTGTACATCAATGGCGCCCTCCCGGCCAGCACGAGATCAGCGGTAGCCAGCGTAGCCAGCGCGCCGCCAAGACTGTGGCCCGTAACCACCACACGCGCGGCGCCGGCATTGGCCACGGTCTGTCTTACGCTAGTAGAGCACTGGTTGTACAGCGTCGAAAAACCGCGCTCGACCATCCCCCAGGCATGTGGCACTTGCGGGAAGGTGAGGTTCGAGAGCCAGTCCTCCGGCGACTGGGTACCGCGGAAAGTGACGAACAGGTCGCCCGATGTTTGCTCTTGCGCGATAAAGCCAAAGCGCTCGTCCTTGGCGATCCATCCTTCCGGTTTGGCTTCGAGGACCGCCAGGATTTCGTAACCCGGCAGGATGTGCCAGTTGGTTCCCTGGATGTACTGATCGTAGGCGTTCTGGACCAGCGCGGCTACCTGCTGCGCGAGCGGCCGGTTGAATTCCGGCGGCGGAGAGAATATGGTTCCCATGGCCTCCGATTATATGCCAAGCCAGGGCGATTACTGGTACTATCGCGTGCTTGTTTGGATTCCCACGGGGGAGGGCCGCAGCCGCCCCAGCGAGTGCACATCGATATTCACTTTATCGCCAACGCGCAGGAATAGGGTGCTGGGGTTCTTCATCCCCCAGTCGACGTAGGGAACCACGAACCGCGCGGTGACGTTCAGCTTATCGCCGGCAGGAACGGTTTCCACGACTAAAGTCATCTCGTGATCTTTCCCATGAATCCGAAAAGCGCCGTGGATGGTGGCCTTCGACAACGTACCCTCCACGCGATCCGGAGTGAAAGCGATCTCAGGATACCGGTCGCTCTCCAGGATGTTCTTGTGCATCCTTTTATCGCGCGCTTCGCTGCCGCTGTTGCCGCTCTGCGCATCGATGAGAATCTCACCGGAAGATTTGCCGGTAGCGAAATCGTAGCGGACCGTGCCGCGTTTCAGCTTAAAGGCGCCGTGCACGGTGTGCAGAACGTCGCTCAGCGTGAACTGGACGTTGGTCTGGGCCGGATCGAGTTCCAGCACGGCCTCCTGACCGAATAGAGCTGTGGTGACCGTGAAAAGGATGAGAATAATTGTTTTCATTCAGACCTTGATTACTCGCCGCGCCAACCCCAATGCTTCCGACCAAAAGGCGGCCGAGGAGTGGACTTCTTCCATAACGTTTTGAATGGCGGACACGAACCCGTCGATTTGTTCATCGGTCACCACCAGCGGCGGCGCTACCTTCAATACCATGAAGTTGTTCCCGCACATCTGGGTGAGCAATCCGTGGTCCCGGAACAACCGCATCACCAGCACCTGCCCGAACATGCCTGGGTGGATTCTGCGGAAAGCCTCAAAGGGGACGCGCAGCTTCAAAGACTCCGGCGGTTGAAACACAATGCCCGAAAGGAGCCCGGCCCCGCGCACCTCTTTGACCAACTCGTAGTCATAGAGGGCTGAGCGCAGACGCTGCCGCAAGGCTTCACCCGCATACGTAGCCCTTTCCCCTAACTGGTAACGCTCCAAGACTTCTATGGTGGCCAGCCCGGCGCGCATGGAGATGCTGTTTTCGCTGAATGTGGAGGCATGGATAATCGCGTTCCGCAGCGAATCGAACACTGACTCGTAGATCGATTCCGACATGAGCACGGCGCCCACCGGAATCAAACCGCCGCTGAGCGCCTTGGCCAGGATGACCATATCGGGCTCTACATCGAAATGATGCGCAGCCAGGAAAGGGCCGGTCCGGTACATTCCGGTCTGCACTTCGTCCAGCACGAACAAGGTCCCGTATTTGCGGCAGAGCGCCTGCGCAGCCTGCATGTATTCGCGCGTGGGCACCCGTATGCCGCCCTCCGACTGGACGGGTTCCATAAAAAAAGCGGCAAATTTGCGCCCGGCAAGGTGCTTCTCTAAGGCCGCCAGATCGGCAAACGGGATGGCTTCGGTGCCCGGCAGCATAGGGCCGAAATTGCCGCGCCAAAAGGGATCGCCCATCATGGAAAGCGCGCCGCAGGTCAATCCATGAAACGCGCCTTCGTTGTACAGAAGCCCGACGCGGCCGGTCCTGGCGCGCGCGAATTTGATGGCGGTTTCAACGCCCTCGCTGCCGGAACTGCAAAAGAAGACCTTCGTGAGCCGGCCTCCGGCGCGGCGGCAGAGTTGCGCGGCGAGTTCACCGGCCAATTCGGGGATGTGGCTTTGCAGCATTGCTGGACCGCTGCGGTCGAGTTCCTGCTTGACTGCTTCGATAATCTCGGGATGATTGTGCCCGGCGTTGTGAACGCAGTACCCGGAGAGGAAATCGACGATGCGCCGGCCGTCCGAAGTGTACAGCTCGGCGCCGTAGCAGCGGTCGTAGCAGACGTTCATCCCCAGGACCGAAAGCAATCGCTGCCATTGGGGATTTACGAACGCTGCGTATTCGGAGAGGATCGAAGACGCGCGGTTGAGCATTCTGGGCTAAATACTAACGACGGCTCGCGCGGCCATAAGGTTTCCGGGCCAATCCTCAGGGAGGACTAGGGCTTGTTCTCGCGGGGTTTGCCGGTGTAATGGGTGGCGCTGTGCACGGTCTCGTGATCGTCGCGCGCCTCCAGGTGGGTCACCACTTCGGCCGGTTGGCCGAGCGCGCCGGGCAGGCGCTCCTCAATGATGGTGGCCAGGCGATGGGCCTCGCCCACAGTCTCGGTAGCAGGGAACAGAAGGTGGACTTCCACCAACAGACGATGCCCGGTGCTGCGGAAACGAACCCCGTGATATTCCACGCCCAGCTCGCCGCACAAGGCATCCAACTTTTCGCGGAGCGCTTTGCCGGCTTCGGGATCGGCCGTGTCGAGAAGTCCGGTTGCGGAGCGCCAGATGAGGTGGCCGCCCGACCATAGAATATTCAGCGCGACGGCGATGGCGCAGATCGGGTCGAGCGGCCGCCAACCGGTCCAGAGTACCGCGCCCAAACCGGCCACCACACCTAAACTGGTCCAACTGTCGGTGAGAACGTGCTTGCCGTTGGCCTCCAGGATGAGCGACCGGGTGCGCTTCCCGGTTCGTACCAGGTACCAACCCAGCCCGCCGTTGATGAGCGTGGCCGCGAGCGTGAATAGGACGCCCGCGCCGAGGTGTGCCAGCTCGATTCCCGCGATCCACTTCTGGATGGCCATGCCGATTATGAAAAGAGCCGCCAGCACGATCATGGCTCCTTCAAATCCGGCGGAAAAGAAATTGATGCGCTCGAAGCCGTACAGGTATCGCTGGTTGGCCGGCTTCAGGCTCAACCAGAGGCTGAACGAGGCGAATATGACCGCCGCGAGGTGGACGACGGACTCGGCTGCATCCGACAGGATGGCGGCGGAACCCGTCAGCAGATATGCCCCGAGCTTGCCCACCAGCATGAGTACGCCGAACGCCAGCGAGAGGCGCATGGCGAAGCGCATGTCACGGACGACCGTCGGATTGAGTCCGGTGCTTTGGGACAACTTGGTCTGATTATATCTCCGCTCGCCTCATTTCACCACGAACGTTACCGGAATCTCCACGAATTGCGGCGCGGCGTCGAGAGACTGCACAAACAGCGTCTCTGTGTAAGTTCCCGCTGCCAGGCTGCCGGCTGTAGCACTCACCACGACATTCGCGCTGCCTGCTCCGGACAATTGGGACAAGTTCAGCCATACGGGCTTCGATCCCGATGCAAAACTCATGGTCCACACCTGTGAAGCGGCCGATGCTTTCACGCTCAGCAGCGCGGGCGCGCTCGAGGCAGTTACAGAAGCGGGCGTAACTGCCAGAGTATTGGGTGAGGCTGACGCGGCCAGGTACGGTACCGAGATCGAGGCACTGACCGTATTATTATGGGCGTCCGTGCCGCCCACCGTGTAATCGATGAGTGTGGGTACCAGATTCTGCAGACTGCTGATGCAAAGGGTAGAGGTGAGGTACGCATTGGCCGCGATACAAACCTGCGCGCTGTTGGTGGCGCACGGGGAGCCCCAGTAATTCACTACCTGGGTGCTCAAATCGCCAAACGGTGTCACAAAACTATTCAAGGTGACGGGCACGCCCGCGGTCTCTTTGAGGGCCAGTTTCAGGCTCCACGGACAGGAGCTATTCGCGGCGTTCTGCATCACGGCGGAGGGCACGCCCGTTAACTGCAACGCAGCCTGTCCCGCAAAGCCAAGAATGATCGTCGAAGTCTGTTTCGCCCACGGCCCGTTGACATCGGTACCGTCGATTTCTATGTTCACCGAGATGGGTGGTGTCGCCCCGCTCAGTGTGAAGGCGCCCTTGAGTACGCCATACGGCGGAATCTGGGTGGCGCCGAAGTTGGAGATCTGCGACGAATAAGAAGTGCCATTTAACTTGTATCCGGTCACGGTAGCCGCGCCGCCGCCGGACTCTTCGAGCGTGATGGTGTACGTCCAGCTTCCGCCTGTCTGCTCGTAGACCGGGTTCGGAGCGACAAACACGCCGACCGATGAGCCTTGCGCCGGGTTAACTAGCGCAGTCGACGAGGTGCTATAGGATGCCGCACAACTGGCATCGCCTCCGTACCACGCTTCTATGGTGTTGGCCCCCGCCGTCAACTGGGTCGCCAGAATCGTGAAACTGGCGGCCGACTGAGCCGCGCCCGCCTGCAAACTGGCAGTACCCATCGGCTTGGCGTTTGCGGTAAGGCTCACGGTACCTGCCGGTCCGGTTGCGCCGCATTGCACGGTGGCGGTCAGGTTAATGCTCTGTCCCGGTTGAACGGCAGCGGGTAGCGGAGCGATGGTGACCGTGGATGGCGCGAGTTTTCCCGCAGACGCCGTCCATGCTCCGGCAAGTGCAGTCACATCCACCGATCCCAGACCGGTGACCAGGTCGTAACCTGGCAGGGCACTGAAGCCGTAAGAACCGTCGGTGCAGTCGGGAGTCCCTAGCTGGCAACTTACGATATTATTTCCCTTGGTGATGTCGTGGAATGCGCTGGAATTCGCTGCGAGGTGATACAACTCCTGATTGATCGCACCCAGACCGCCGGGCTTTTGCAGGTACTGGCCAAGCAGCGCCACGATACCGGCGAATGCGGGCGCCGCCGCGGACGTTCCTCCTTCCAGCCCAAACTTCCCGCCAGCACAATTTCCCTGATAGCAGAATACATACGGATCGTGAGTGCCCGAAGCGGTTAGCGCCACGTCGGGGATCGCTCGCTGTCCGCCGGTAGGATACGTTTGCCAGCCAGGCTGCGGAACCAGGCGGCTGACCCCGCCCCCGGACGCCAAGAGGCCTGCAGCGGGCGAACTATCGTTCCAGCCGACCTCCGGGATGTATTGCAATGCCGATCCGAGTGTGGACGAGTTGCCACCCGCCCAATCCGACGCGCTATTTTCGTTGAGTCGCGTGCCTCCGACCGCTGTAACCTCCGGCGGCGCCGCCAGGAAGTTTACGGAGATACCTTTGGTGGCGACGGTCCCGGCTTGAGCCTGCGCGTCGCAACCCGCCGGCCCGGAATCGCCGGACGCGTTCACCCAAGTGATGCCCTTGGTGGCAGCCTCTTGCGCGCGCGCCAGAATGTCCTGCTGGAGCGTCGCCGTGACCGCCTTCTCGCAGAGCATGTAGCTGGAGCTGAGCACCGGCGCGGCGTCGCTGTCGATCGCCAGCCGGATCGCATCCAGCACGTTTGGGCCATAGATATAGACAAGGCTGGCATTGCGCGCCACCGCCCCGGCGATTTCCACGTCACGTGAGGCCTCCCGCTGATGCACATCGCCTGTTTGACCCACGGCAATCGTATCCGGAACCGCCACTACTTGAGGATCTTGCTTTGCGAGGCCGAACATGGACCGGTAGGCGTGCAAGTCGTCCAGGTTCACCTGGGACTCGCCGACAATTGCGATTGTCTCACCCGTGCCATTGATGCCAGCCGCGTAAAGCGGCGCTATGTCATAGATAACCGCCATGTCGTCGGGCGCCAGATAGTTGGAGCCGTTGGTACCAGTTAGCGCCGGGCGCGCACGAAAATCGTCCAGACCTGCTATGCCGAGTGCTACCGGAACCAGCGCCTCTGGAATAGAAGGCTCGGCGGCGGGTGCATAGTGCATGGCGCCGGCCACGTTGTAATAATGCAAAGTTGTATGGAAAACTGCCGCAATCTGCGACGCGGTGCCGGAAAATGCGATCCAATTCCGGCTTTGAGCGGTAGCAGCCACTTTTAGCCCGTTACTTTCCAGCCATTTCCGCACCTGCTCGAGGTTGGCAGGGGAAAGGCCGAAATGGTCCGCGAATTCCGCCGGAGATAGCCAGCGATGGTAACTGCCGGAGGAGGGATCCTGCTGAGCCGCCCGTAAGCTTGCTAATTGCGCCTGCTGATCCGGATACGGTTTAAATAGCAACGTTACGTAGGAAAGGTACATGGATGGATCGACGGGCCCTTGGTCCGCTGCCGGAACAGCGAGGGGGTGAAGGTGGCCTGCAAGGATCACTATTCTGCCCGGATCGATGGGCGCGAGTTGTCTGACGGGTTGCGCCAACAGACCCGTTGCTCCAAGCAGGGCGGCGAGGACCCAACGGGAGAGATACTCAAATAATCGCCTGCCGGTATGACTGGCGAATCTGGATTGGATCATAAGTGGCGACCTGAATTGGTAGAAGTTTCGATTAATATACTACACGATGAAACCTTCGACAAGCTAAATCCGGCTAAATTCTCCTTAGCGCTGCATGGTCTGAATTAACGAGCTGAAAATTCCTTTTGATAAGTGCGGTTTTCTCGGCTAATATATTCACAATGATACTCACTTCGCGCCAGCCACGCGTTCAGTTTTTCGTAGTTTTAACGCTGCTAGAACTGCTATGTGCCGGCTACGCCCGGCCGGCTGTCACACCGGCTGCAGCGAAGGCTGCCAAAAAGACATCCATGCGGGCAGCCGTTACGCCGGCGGAACTGCCGCCAGCACCCACGCTTGACGCGCCGGCGGAGTGCGCGCGATGGGTGACAGGCATTGCGGCGGGCCACGATTACAAGATTGTCGTGAAAATCTTCAACTCGGGCGTATTGCTGGGGCAAAGTCAGGTCCCAGTCCAGCCGGATGTACATAATGATAGATTCACAGCTGGTTTTCTTTATGGCCTGCATGCTGGTGACGTTGTGCAAGCCTGGGTGATCGTTGAAGGAGGGGAAGTCAGTCCCTCGGCGCCCCTTGTGGTGATGCCTAAGGTTCCTTCCTGTATGGGGCAACCGGCGATGAGACCACTGGCGGATCCGGACTCGCCGCCGGATAGGTCCGGGGCAGCCCCTCCGGACCGAGGTCCTGCACCGCCCGTCGTGTTTATTGCCCCCGATGCTCCCGAGGCTCCCCAAGGTATGGTCGCAGTGGCCGAACCCCCTGCCGCCCCTCCCGCGAGGAGGCCCGATCCGGGCAGGAAGCCCAAACCCGCGCCGAAGCCGTCCACTTATTGCGAAAAGACCTCCACGAATGACAAACTCGCGATCACGCTCTCCGGCGACTTACACGAGGACGATAGCGAGATTAAGGCAATACTGCCGGAGGGCGTGGGCACGGCAGCCGTTTGCGTGAACTCCGAGCAGCAGAGTATCGCCGACGAAAAGACGCCCAAGAAGTTCCAACAGGATCTCGCCGTAAAGTCCACGAACCTGGATGTGGTTCTGCCGGGCGGATTGCACGTGAACCAAGATGTTGCCATTGTGTGGACATCTGGTGACGGCACGTGGGTGGTGAAGAAGGAGACGGTCCGTGCCGCGAAGTACGCCGGCATCGTGAATCTGACGGCTACGCCCAAAGAAGGGCAAGACAAGATCATGGTCGACACGTCGCAGGTTCCCTCGGGCGCCACTGGAAAAGGCGCTTGCATGTCAAAATCCGGCGATGACAAGAAGTCCGACTCGAAGTCCAGTCCGACCCCGGTCTGCCTGCGGGTCTATGTGAATGGCGACCTGATGCAACTGGTCGCGGACGACAAGGGTACCCAAGCCGAGGCGGTACTTGCGGATCCGTCCGGTTCCCAGGGGATCACTCTGAAAACCGTCCTGGACGCGGGAGAGTGCGTGGCGGTGGTCGCATACCAGGAGGGGCATCCACCGGAACCCGCTAGCAAGGGAAATCCGAATGGATTGAGACAGGACGACCTGCAGTGCGACTCGAAATTCATTTCAAAAGCCGGCGCTTCCCCCGCGACCATGGGTCACCTGGGTTCGAATTTCTATGTCTCCGGTACTGTACTGACTACGTCATATTTCGATTTTGGCAGAGTCAGGGGATATCTGGCGGGCGGTTCGCTGTTCTCGTATGACGCCGGCTCCTTTTCCTCCCCGAGTATATTCCTGGACTTCAACGTCACCAAAAACTGGTTGTGGGGAGGGCCATATGTCAAAGCGGAATTCGATCCCGAAACGCACGCCGTAACTGTGCGCCAGGATTACAAGCGGGTCATGTTCGAGACCTTCTTCGATGCCCGGCTAACGTCGCTTCCCGTGGCGGCATGCAATTCGACTTCGTCCACGCCAGGTTCAACCACTCCCACTATTACGCCGGGAGGCGGAACCACTACCACGCAGACGGCCGGCGGCGCTTGTCCCAGCAGCATCGCGAGCTTTGTATCGTCGCGAAAGGCCGCGACGTTGACGGCGGGCGCATCGATTCCGATCATTCTCACGACCTGGAAATATCAGAACCAGCCGTATGGCATGTCGATCGGGCCGCTCGCCAAGATTGGCTTGGATACGCCCCTGAGTTCCGGCCTGGTGGCAGGCGTTCCCGCCAATACGAACCAGTTCTACACGAATTTTGGATTTGGGGGCCGGCTCGCCTTATATCGCATGAGCTACTCGCCTGGTGTGGCTCCCGACAACGTCATGTACATTGACGTTGTATCCGGCCGTTTCAGTAATTTCGACGTGACGCCGACGAATCCCGACATCCGTTATGCGCGGCCATACCGCTTCGGATTTGAGGGCATCCTGAAGGTCCCCAATACGCCGTTCTTTTTGGGTTTCAGCGCCAACATCCACCAGAACTTCGGGCTGGGCAATTCGACCACGGTCGACAATGCCAAGGACGATCTGCGGTTCCTGTTTGGCGCCAAGTTCGACGCGGGCAAATTATTTAGCACGATTTCGGCGATTCATTAAGCCATAGCGCTTGCTTACGCGCGCGTCCCGGAAAGGCGTACCTGCTGATTTCGGAACTGCGGGCCTCTGCCGTTCGTAAGAACCAGAGAGCTCCCATGCCAAATCTGCTCGGCACTCTTCGCTATACCCTGCGCCAGTTCCGCCTGTCGCCTGTTTTCACGGCTGCGGCCGCGCTCACCCTTGCCTTAGGGATCGGCGGGACTACCGCCATTTTTACGCTGATCGATGCCGTGATGCTGCGCTCGCTGCCGGTGTCCGATCCCGGCAGGCTCTACCGGGTGGGCGAGGGCGACGATTGCTGCGTGGAAGGCGGCCCGCAGGACCGCTGGGGAATGTATTCCTTTCCTCTCTTTGAACGACTGAAGGCCGAGTCGCCCGAGTTCGAAGAAGTGGCCGCGTTCGAGGCCGGCCGCAGGGACCTGAGTGTGCGGCGGCAGGGTGTCGAATCGGCCGCCCGCCCGCTGCGCTCCGAGTATGTCACGGGGAACTATTTCTCTACACTCGGCGTGGGCGCATTTGGCGGGCGCGTTTTCACGGCGGACGACGATAACCCGGGGGCTCGGCCGGTGGCTGTGCTGAGCCATCAGGCCTGGCAAGCTACCTATGGCAGCGAGACTTCGGTAGTCGGCTCCACGTTTATTATCGAGGGCCATCCATTCACGGTGATCGGCGTCGCACCACCGGGTTTCTTTGGCGAGACTCTGCGTAGCGATCCTCCCGATATCTGGCTGCCCGTGCAGCAGGAACCACTGATCGATGGTAGCGGCGAATTGCTGCACCAGTCGGTTTCCGCCTGGCTGCGCATGATGGGCCGGCTACGGCCGGGCGCATCGGTCGCGGGCATGGCTCCCCGCCTGACGGGCGTGTTGCGGCAATGGATGCAGAACGATTCGGGTTATCCATCGAACTGGATGCCGGATGTGATCCGGATGCTACCCAAACAGGTGATCAACGTGGTGCCCGCGGGGGCCGGCGTGGCGGAGATGAAAGAGGAGTATGGGCGAAGCCTGCAGATCCTGCTTTCGGTTTGCGGCCTGGTGTTGCTGATCGCGTGCGCTAATGTCGCGAACCTGCTGCTGGCCCGGTCGGTGGCGCGCCGCGCACAAACCGCCGTGCGCCTGGCGGTGGGCGCGACACGATGGCAGATCGTACGTCAGGCGCTTACGGAAAGTATCCTGCTGGCGATCGGCGGCGGCATCGCCGGATTGATCGTGGCCGTCGCGGCCGCCCGCTTGTTGCTGGCGCTGGCTTTCCACAGCTCCCATTTTCTTCCCATCAGCACGGCGCCGTCCCTCCGGATCCTGGGCTTTGCATTCGGGTTGGCGCTGGCGACTGGAATCCTTTTCGGCGCCGCGCCTGCGTGGTTCGCCACGCGCACCGATCCGGCGGAAGCGCTGCGGGGATCGGGCCGCGGCACCACCGACCGGTCGTCATTTGCGAGCAAAGCGCTGCTGGTGGTGCAGGCCGCCTTATCGGTGGTGCTGGTGGCGGGATCGACCATGCTGGCGCGCAGCTTGAATAAGCTGGAACACCAGGATTTTGGGTACAAGATCGAGGGCCGGGTAGTAGTGTCCCTCCACAATCCGCCCGCCACATACACTTTGCCGAGACTGAACGCTTTGTACCGGCAGTTAGAAGACCGCCTGGATCGCCTGCCCGGCGTCCGCGGCTCCGGTTTGGCGCTATACAACCCCCTCACGGACAATTGGGGTGAACTGATCTACGTAAGCGGCCATCCCCCTGCCAAAATGAGCGAGGAGTCGAACGCTTCCTGGGATCGCATCAGCGCGAATTATCAGCAGAACTTCGGAATGCCCATCCTGAGAGGACGCGGCTTTAACGCGGCGGACAACGAAAATACAGCGCCGGTGGCGATCGTGAATCAATCGTTCGTGAAACGGTTCTTTAAGGATGGCGAAAACCCGCTGGATCAACACTTCGGTCTCGACCTGCCCGAGAATGCCGGCACCCTCCGCATCGTGGGTATCGTGCGCGACGCTAAGTTCGCAGGATTCGCCTTGAACCGGCCCGCGAGGCCGATGTTCTTCGTGCCGCTGGCGCAGAACGTCGACTACAAAAACGACCTGATGAAGACCATCGAGCTGCGTTCGCATTTCATCGGCGGAGTCATGCTGGTAACTAACGTGCCGGTGGGTACTTTGCAGCCGTTATTGACCAAGGCTCTGGCGGAAGTCGATCCTAACCTGACTATGACGGACATCCACACTATGCAGCAACAGGTGGCGTTGTCATTCGATCAGGAGCGCGCGGTCGCCAGTCTGGCGGGGCTGTTCGGGATGGTAGCTCTGCTGCTGGCGGCGGTCGGGCTGTACGGCGTTACGGCCTACGCGGTGGCGCAACGGACCAACGAAATCGGCATTCGCATGGCGCTGGGCGCGGACCGCGGCCAGATCGTGCGGTTGGTTCTGCGCGGGGCAACCAATCGCGTTTTCCTGGGCCTGGTGCTCGGTATACCGCTTTCCGTGGGCGCCGGACGTCTTATCTCCGGACAGTTATACGGGGTCTCCAGTTGGGATCCCGTGGCCTTGACGGTGGCCACGGGCGCGCTCGCAGCTTGTGCTTTTGTGGCCGCAATCATACCCGCCGGGCGGGCGGCATCCACTTCGCCGACCACCGCCCTTAGAACGGAGTAGCCGCGGTATTGAAAGGAGGCTAACTCCTGGTTCGCCGGACTATCTCGCGGAACTGGGAGCGGCTTTCGTGGTCGCGTTGTTGCTGCCGGCAGAGCCGTCCCTGTTTCTATGCGGGTGGAGTATGGTCGGCGTCGCCAATACCCGACCTCAAGGGAATCGTCAGAGATCCGGTGGCGCCTGAAACTGCTGCGGTTGCGATACGCCTAACCCTTCGCAGCTCCATCAAGGTGATGCTGAGAGCCACCCGTTATCTCTCCGCGGGCTATCTGGCTACTACCGCGCCGTGAGCCTATCGCCGCCGTCATCTGCGCGGTGCTGAGTGGTTTCCACATAACACCCGCGCCGCCCGCAACGGCGACCGCCAGAAACAGATCGTCTGATGGCATCTGTGCCATCAGGTAAAAAGGCACATCGTACCGAGTGCATGCCGCGCACGCCTCCCGCCACGCACCCGGATAGTAGTCCCAATCGTAGATCAGCGCCGCGCATGGATCTTTTCGCAAACGTGCTATTGCCTCGCGGGGTGATTGGACGAACCGTACTGTCCAGTCTTCGTGAAACCCCGCGATCATGAAAGCAGTCAGCATGTAGAGTCCATGCGATAACACGATAAGCTGTGGAGCATCTGGGCGCGGCGGTGGGCGCAGCACGCGTTTCAGGCGCGCCGCGACGTTCGCCAGGAACCGCCGCTCAGGTTGTGCTGGTGTTCCCACGTGCCCTCAACGCCAATTGGCGGCTGGCTGGTGCGACGCCTGGCTCACGAATATTCCGGCTCGCATCTGGCGGGCGGCCGGTATCTCGGTTGGGCCGGTCGATCGCATCCGGGGCACTTCGGCGTGCCTCATAGCCAGCCTGTACCACAGCATAAGACGGTCCATAGCGCGCGCCCATAAGGCCAGGGTGGTAATTCGCCGGGCTTTGCGTGGTATGCCATGACACAAGCAATCAGTTTTCTTTGCTGACCATGACTTCGGTGGATTTGATCACGACGGTTACCGCATCGCCGGGTTTTAGTGCCATTTCCTCGGCGCTGCGGCGCGTAATGACGCTTTCGATCTGGTTTTCACCGATTTGGACCACAATGTGAGCCATGATGGTCCCAAACTGCAAATCCACGATCTTGCCTTTTAATTGGTTACGCGCGGAGAGGGCCATAGACGTTACGCTATCACATTCTTCCCTGAGTACGGTTGCTTACGAAAGCCGCGAAGAAGTGGCAGGTCGACTGCTCCATGATTAACAGCACAGGAGGTAACCGAATGAGCAGTCCTATTATAAAAAGTCCTACAGACGACAGAGCTACAGGTACCGATCCGGAATTTTCCACCGCGAGTTTTCTGGCGGCGGATCGTGATCGCGCCGAGCGTGAAGAAATGACCAAAACCGGAACCGGCGCCGCGCTGGCGCGTGAAGACAAGCCCGCGGCTCTATTCAAAGATAACGAAGCCCAGGACCTGCGCACGCGCTGGGGCAACGTTCAGACCGGCTTCGTAGACGAGCCGCGAAAGGCGGTGGAACAAGCCGACAGCCTGGTCGCCGAGACGATGACACGTTTGGCGGAAATTTTTGCCAACGAACGGTCAATCCTGGAGAAGCAATGGGACCGGGGAGATAACATCTCCACGGAGGATTTGAGAGTGGCTCTACAACGCTATCGCTCTTTTTTCAATCGATTGCTGGCGATCTAAGGAAGACGGCCCGGCAGCCTGTTATCTGTGGTTAACCTTGCTGTCGGGCCGGGTTCGGCTCAGAATGACTGTGTGTCCGCACGCTTTCTCGCAGTTCTGTTCACCGTGGCGTCTGCCGCATCCTATTGTCAACCGCTGTTGAGCGACTCCGCCGCCGGTAATCTGCCGGCACCCACAAGCACGATCACGCCCTCTACCCTGCCCTTGCACGACGGCACTCCGGTACGGCTGCGCCTGACGCGCGATCTCAGTTACGCCACCGTCAAACCTGACGATCGGGTCCATTTTGAAATCATGGACGATCTGAGAATCGATGGCATGCAGGTGCTGGCGCGCGGCTCCAAGGTTATAACTACTGCCGTGGTCGCCGAGCCGAAGACCAAAATGCGAAAAGGCGGAAAACTTGGAGTCACCGTCGACTCGATTCATGTAATGAGCGGCGACAACGTGCCCGTCCGTCTTACACAAGCCGCCCGGCTGGCAGCTACAGCCACTCCCACGGCGCCCATCATGCTGCTCACATTCGGCAAGGAGGATTCGCTTCCTGCCGGCACGATAGTTACCACCTACGTCGATGGCGATTTTACTCTCGATGCCGGTAAATTCCTGGTGGATATCACGTTCAGTTCCTATCCGCAGGGCGCCATGGTCACCATGTATGGCGCGCGCCTGGGCCGTACACCCTTCACCACTAAGCTGGCGCGCGGCGCGTACAGGGCGACTTTCTCGGTGGAAGGTTATGCCGACATGAGCAAGAGCCTGGAGGTGGGTCCGGGACAACCGAACACGGTGGACGCCGAGTTCGAGTTGCTGAAACGGAAATAGCCGGCAGTTACCATTGATGTAAATGGAATTTGAACCTCCGCGAGGTCAGGCCGACGCCCGCGCTTCGCTAGATCCGTCGGATTGGACTGCATTCCGTAGTCAAGCTCATCGCATGATGGATGACATTCTGGATTATCTCGAGAACATCCGCGATCGTCCGGTCTGGCAGCCGATTCCCAACACCGTGCGCGAGCACTTCCGCGGCGGCCTTCCCGGAGGCCCTTCAGATCTGGCCGCTGTGCACGAAGAATTCATGCGCTACGTACTGCCTTTTGCCGCCGGTAACGTGCACCCCGGCTTCATGGGGTGGGTGCACGGCGCCGGCACGCCGGTGGGTGTGGTGGCGGAAATGCTGGCCGCGGGACTGAACGCCAATCTCGGCGGGCGCGACCATAGTCCCATTGAAGCGGAACGGCAGGTGACAGGGTGGATGCGGAAGCTGTTCGGCTTTCCGGAGAGTGCGACGGGCCTGTTCGTGACCGGCGCTTCCATGGCGAACCTGATCGGCGTCCTGGTAGCGCGGGATACGGAACTGGGCTTTGAAACACGCTGTTCCGGCGTGGGTACGGGCGGGAAACGGCTGGCGGCGTATGCTTCGGCCGGCGTGCATGGCTGCGTCGGGCGGGCCCTCGACACCGCGGGCATCGGCAGCGACGCGCTGCGCCGGATCGCGGTGGATAGCCGTTATCGCATCGATCTCGCCGCCCTGCGCGCGGCCATCGAGGCCGACCGGCGCGCCGGCATGACGCCGTTCCTTCTGATTGGCACCGCGGGGACGGTGGACACCGGGGCGATTGACGATCTGGATGCTCTGGCCGATCTGGCGGGCGGTGAGAAACTATGGTTCCACGTGGATGGCGCATGTGGCGCTCTCGCGATGCTTTCGCCTCGGCTCGCGCCGCGCCTGAAAGGGATCCAGCGCGCCGATTCCCTGGCCTTCGACTTTCACAAATGGGGGCAGGTGCCTTACGATGCCGGATTCGTGATGGTGCGCGATGGCGTGCTGCACCGGCGGACGTTCGCCACCTCCGCACCGTATTTGCGGCGGGAAGCCCAGGGCTTAGCGGCGGGCGCTCCCTGGCCTTGCGATTTCGGGCCCGATTTATCCCGCGGCTTTCGTGCGCTCAAGACCTGGTTCACGTTCAAGGTCTATGGCGCACAGGCGCTGGGGGCTTCGATCGAGCACACCTGCGAGCTGGCCCGTTACCTGGAAAGCCGGATCGCCGAGACACCTGAACTGGAGCTGGCGGCGCCCGTGGAGTTGAACATTGTATGCTTCCGCTACCGCGCGGAGGAGGCCCACCGGGTGAATACGCGGATCGCCGTGGAACTGCAGGAGTCGGGTGTGGCGGCGCCGTCCACCACCATCGTGGGCGGGAAGGTGGCGATTCGCGCGGCCATCGTCAATCACCGCACCCGGCATGCCGATCTGGACCTTCTGGTAGATCGGACGGTGGCCTTAGGCCGCGCCCTGCGGGATCGCGCGGAGCAAAGTACGGCTCGCATAACTGCGGTAGCCGCCGACTGGCCGCCGCGAGCGGCGCGCGAAACCGCTCTCCGGGCGATCGAAGCGCGCATGAAGGCCGAGCCTGCAGAGCTTGCTCCGCGGCTGGAGCGCGCCCGTCTGCTCAGCGAACTCGGCCGCACCCTCGACGCGCGCAACGCCTATCTGGAAGTGCTGGTGCGCTCGCCATCCGATCGCCTGGCGCTCAACAATCTGGGCACCCTGCTGCACGCCACAGGCTATCGCACCGCCGCTCGCACGGCTTACACTGAGGCCGCGGCCCGGCATCCGGACGATGCCGTGAGCCACGTCAACCTGGGAAACGTGCTCTACGAGAGCGGCGAGTTCGAGCCTGCCCGCGCGCACTATGAAACAGCCTTGCGCCTGGCGCCGGATCATGCGGAGGCGCACCAGGGACTCTCGTATGTTCTGGCGGAACTGGGGGACGCCGAGGGCGCGGGGGAGCACCGGCGGAGAGGTTTCGAGCATCGCGCGGTGCAGGCACTACCGTATCGCGGCGAGGGGCCGCCGGTATCGCTGCTGCTGCTGATTTCTACCGTGGGCGGGAACATCCCCTTGCGTCATTTCCTTGACGATCGGGTATTCGAGACCACCGTGATCGCGCCCGAGTTCTACGATCAGCGCCAGCCGCTGCCGCCCCACCATCTGGTTTTCAATTCCATCGGCGATGCGGATCTGGCGGGCCAAGCTCTGGCGGCGGCGCAATCGCTGGCTGCGCTCACGTGCGGGCCGCTGCTGAATTCTCCCAGAGCGGTGATGGCGACGGGTCGGGCCGACAACGCGCGCCGGCTTGCGGATTTGCCCAGCGTGATCGCGCCTTCTATGGTCACCTTGCCGCGTGAGTTGCTGGGATCGCCCGAGGCGCAGACTGCCCTGGCACGCCACGGTTTGGCGTTTCCGCTGCTGCTGCGCACGCCGGGTTTTCACACAGGCCGGCACTTCGTGTATGTGGAACATGCCGGCGCGCTAGCGGACGCTCTGGCGGGCCTGCCTGGCAACGAGCTCACCGCCATTCAATACCTGGATTCGCGGGGAGCCGACGGCAAGGTGCGCAAGTACCGCGCGATGTTGATCGATGGCTGCATCTATCCCCTACACGTCGCCATTTCCAGCCAGTGGAAGATACACTACTTCACGGCCGAAATGGCGGAGCGCGCCGAGCACCGTGCCGAGGATGCGGAGTTTCTGGAGAATATGCCCGAGGTGGTGGGGCCCCGCGCCATGGCTGCGCTGGCGGCAATACAAACCGCCCTCGGCCTGGACTACGCAGGCATCGATTTCGGCTTAAGCCCCTCCGGCGACCTGTTGCTGTTCGAAGCCAACGCCACGATGGTGGTGAACCCACCGGCGCCCGACGAACGATGGGCTTACCGGCGTCCGGCGGTGGAACGGATCTTCGCCGCTGTCCGGCACATGTTGCTGCGGAAGGCGAACCGTCTATGAAGGTCAGCCAAGCGGGGCTAAGAGCCCCGCGCAGGAGTTTGGCTCTTAACTAGATAAACAACATTTTTGTATTTTCCTGTTGCGGAATTTGCTGGCCTTATGATATCTAGTTATATGACTAGCTAACTGCCATGGGCTTCCCTACTAAGGTCCAACTCATCAAACGTAAGGCCAGCGAGCAGTGGTACATCAACTTCCCCTCTGCCCTCGCTCAGGCGCTGGACTTCTCCCGCGGTGAAACCGTCGAGTGGTCCATCGAGGACAAGAGTCTCCTTGCCCTCCGCCGCCTTCATCCTCCGGCTTCCGTTCTAAAAAAAACTCTGCCCACATCCTCTCCTCCCTCCACCACCTCTGGCGAGAATGCCTCCCCGCCTTCTCCCAGCAGCGCGTCGCCGAACGCGCGCAAGCTCTCTCGTTGAGCAGCCTCCTCTGCCTCGGACGCCTCACCGTCACCGGTTTGTTGACCACTTGCGGCCAGCAGTTCCACGATTGGTCTGCTGACTATCGCCTCTTCTCTCGCCACCGCCTCCCCACGCAATCCCTCTTTGCCGTGATTCGCCGCGCCGTAATCCAACGACTCCCTGCTCCCGCGCCGGTCTCGGTCGCCATCGACGACACCCTGCTCCGCAAAACCGGCATTCGCATTCCCGGTGTCGCCTGGCGCCGCGATCCCCTGGGCCCTCACTTTCAAACCAATTTCGTGCGCGCCCAACGCGTCCTGCAACTCTCCGCTGATCTGCCCCTCCCCGCGGGCCATCACCGCATGGTCCCCATCGCTTTCCTGCACACGCCCACGCTCGTCAAACCCTCCGCCAAAGCTTCTGCGCAGGAACAGTCCGAGTACCACAAGGCTTCCCGCCTGGTTCGCCTATCGTATGTAGCCTCGCAGCAGATTGCGGCTCTCCGCCGCTGGCTCGATGCCGAACCCGATGGCCTCCATCGTCCTCTTCATCTGTTTGTCGATGGCGGCTATACCAATGCCACGGTCTTGAAACCGCTCCCCGCCCACACCGTCCTGGTCGGGCGCATTCGCAAAGATGCCAAGTTGTACGTCCTGCCGCCGGAAACCAATACCGGCAAAACGCGCGGCCACCCGTGCCACTACGGTGCCCCCGCGCCTACCCCGGAACAACTGCGGGCCGATGAATCCGTGCCCTGGCAAAACGTCGAGATCTCCATCGCCGGCGTCCATCATTGCCTGCGGGTCAAAGTCCTGCAGGATCTGTTGTGGCGCACCGCCGGCCTGCAGCACACGCTCCAACTGGTGGTGATTGCGCCTTTGGGATATCGCCTGTGGAAAGGCTCGAAGCTGCTCTACCGGCAACCAGCTTTTCTGATCTGTACCGACCCGCTCCTGGATCTGCTCATTCTGCTGCAAGGCTACGTCCAGCGTTGGGATATCGAAGTCAACTTTCGCGAAGAGAAAACGCGGTTGGGAGTGGGTCAGGCGCAAGTCCGCGATCCCAACGCGGTACAGGATGTTCCCGCCTTGCAAGTCGCTTCCTACGCCATGCTCTTGTTGTCCATGGCTCACGCCACCGAGGCGTCACCGGAGGCCGACAGCATTCCCCTTCCCAAGTGGGATCGCTGCCACACCCCGCCCCGGCCGTCCACGCAAAAAGCCATCAGTCAACTCCGCGGCGAAGTTTGGGGACGCGCCTTGGGGCTGACGAATTTCTCCGACTTACTGCTCTGCACTCCCCCAGCTACGAGCCCCGAGAAATTCCAGCCGCACCTTCCTTCGGCTCTACTCTATGCCAAAAACTGAGCGGAGAAGAGCCAAACTCCAGAGCGGGGCTAAGAGCCCCGCGCAGGCCGAGGGCCTGCCCCACGACGGTTTTGAAGAGCGGTCACTGCTTGTCGGTATGTGGATATAAAATGCGCTTGATGTAATCGAGCGTTTCCGGTATTTGCGGAATTCCATCGGCAGCGTCCACCCGCGCCGGTCCGGCGTTGTATGCGCTCACAGCCTTGAAGACATCGCCGTTATATCGGGACAGCAACTGCTTCAGAAATTTAGCGCCGGCACTGACATTTTCCGATGGGTCGAACGAGTCCGACACGCCAAGTTGCTCGGCCGTAGCGGGCATGAGCTGCATCAACCCCATGGCGCCTTTGGCCGATACGGCGCACGGACGGAAGCCGGACTCCTGTCGCATTACGTTGAGGATCAGGTCGGGGTCGATCCCTTCGCGGTTGGCGGCTTGCCCCGCCAGCGACTGAACCTCGTCATCGGGCAAGGGCGGGCAATCTGCTTCGCCGGAAGCCATGGCCGGGGTTCCCATGCGCGCCGGGGGTGGCAGGACAAAGAAGTCTCCGGCGGTGCTCTGGCCCAACTGCTTCTGCACCGACAGCCGCTGCCGGGCGATGGATTCCTGCATCGCCGCCATGGCCATTTGCTGTTTGGCCAGAGGGCTTTCGACGGCGCTCTGGGCTAACCCGCCGGCGGCCGAGCCGGCATTACCGATCAAGAACCAAACGATTCCTGATACTATCGCGGTGATTTTCATGTTAAGGATTCCTCGAAATGGGCAATACTGCCGCCGATGTGATGTGTGAGAGCTTGCGGGTATGTCCCGCGGATATTCGCCAAACGGAGGGCTGCCATGGAGATAGGGTCAGCTAGCCGAGTAGATTTAATTGCGCCAACCTCGTCACCAACGACCTCGCAGGATTTGCAGTTGAACGATCGCCAGGTCGTGGCGGCGGTGCAATGGCTGAAACAATCGGAATGGATGGCCGAGGATCGGGAACTTACGTACAGGCGCGACCCAAAAACGGGGAGCTTCGTGATCCAGATCCTGGAACGCCAAACCGGAGACGTCGTTGACCAGATTCCGCCGGAATCCATCCTGCAACTGGTCAGTGAACTGCAACAAGAGTTGCAAGCAAAGGACGCATAACCACAATGCCGATGGACCCCTTCCTGGAGAACCGAATCTTGTCCGCCGACCCCGTCGAGCTGGTTCAGATTCTGTACGAACACGCCATCAATCTGGTGCGCGACGCGCGCAGCGCATTGGCCGCCAGCGATATCGTGGGCCGTTCCCGGGCGATTTCCCGAACGATCGGCATTCTGGGTGAACTGGAAGGATCCCTGGATAAAGAGAAGGGCGGCGCCATCAGCCAGAATCTGGCGGCGCTTTATAAGTACATGCGCACCCGGCTGACGGTGGCGAATCTGAAGCAGCAGGATGGTCCACTGGCGGAAGTCGAGACGTTGCTGCAGACGCTCGGCGGAGCCTGGAAGACGGTCCAACAGAACCAGGCGAATGGCCCCACAGCCGCCACGGCGACCCCTACGAGGGATCTGCCCATGCCGCTTCCAGGCGCGCAGTTTCTGCCTGACCTCGCTGCTTCGTACGCCGACCATAGCTGGACCGCTTAGAACGCTTGCCTACGCGCGCGGCTCGGAAAGAGCGCGGCTCCCAAATGCGATGCCTCAGGGCTTATCCGGCTCCTTTAAGCCACGGGCAATCATGGACGCCAACCCGAGCCCGCCATTGCCGGCGAGCGACTGCGCAAAGATTTCCTGGCCGTATTCCATCGCCGAGGATGCCGATTCATCGGATCCCGTACCCAGCCAGCCCCCTTCGGAATCATGCATCGACTTCAGCATCTGGCCGATCAGCAGCGCTTCGAACTGCGTGGCGGCGGCTTTGATTTTGGTGGGATCGTCTTTCTGGCGGGCGCCCAGAAGGCCTCCCGTCATGCCTGCCCGAATAGAGTCTGCGCCGTCCATGAGTTTTAGATCACCTTCAGGTCGGCATCCAACGCGCCGGCATCTTTGAGATTTTGCAGAACCGAAATAATGTCGCGGGGCGTGGATCCGATAGCCGTCAGCGCACGTACCAGTTCTTCCACCGTGGCGCCATTCTTCAACATCACGTTGCGGGCCTGCTCCTGCCGGACATCCACGCTGGTATTGGGTACGACCTGGGTGGTGCCGGAGCTCAGCGCGTTGGGCTGGCTGACACTCAAAGTCGTCTGAATCTGCACCGTGAGGTTACCCTGCATCATGGCAACCGGGGCGATCTGAACGTCCTTGCCCATTACGATGGTGCCGGTGCGCTCGTTGACCACAATCTGGGCGCCGCGATCCGTCTCCACCGTCAGTTGCTCCATGTCGGCTACGAAACCAGTAGTATTGGTGCCGTAATCCGCAGGTAGTTGGACGCTGATGAGCGCCGCATTCTCGGCTTGCGCCACTGCGCCGAACCGTTTATTCAGGACCTCCACCACCCGGGCCGTGGTGGTGAAATCGGCGCGCCGCAATTGCAGATGCAGGAGCTTTCCCAGGTTGAGGGACGGCGATCCGCGTTCCACGATGGCGCCGTTGGGAATGCGCGCGACCGTCGGATGGTTCACTATACGCACGTTGGCGCCGCCTCCCGCCACGAATCCGCCCAGCACCGTGGCCCCTTGCGCGATGGCGTAAACCTGGCCGTCCGGACCCTTGAGGCCGGTCATCAGCAGCACTCCGCCCTGCAGGCTGGGAGCGTCGCCCATCGCGGAGACTGTGGCATCGATCCGCGCGCCGGGGCCCGCATAGGGCGGCAGCGTGGCAGTTACCATCACGGCTGCTGTGTTCTTCACCTGAATGGATGTGGGCGAAATGGTCAGCCCCATACGTTCCAGCAAATTGGATAAGCTTTGCGCGGGAAAAAGAGTCTGCTGCCGGTCGCCGGTGCCGGCCAGCCCCACCACCAGGCCATATCCCATGAGTTGGTTGTCTCGGACGCCTTCGAGAGAGACTAACTCTTTCAGGCGGGTGGCGGCCGCGGCGGAGTAAGTCAGCGAGACAGACAAGACTAAGACAGCAATCGCGCGTTTCATGTATCTCTTAGAACGGCAGCAAACCGAGTAAGATGCGGTAAAGAATATTGGGCCGGCGCACGGCATCGTTGACTACACCTTTGCCGTCGATCTTAATTTCTACCTGCGCGATCTGGTTCGAGCTGATGATGTTCCCGGTAGTCAAATCAGAGGGCCGGATCACACCACGCACAGTCACCACCTGGTGTTCCGAGTTCACCGAGAGGTTCTTGGTACCCTCCAGCACCAGGTAACCATTGGGCAGCACGTGTGTCACCCGGGCGCTGAGGGTAGCCGTCAGAGTCGTGCCGCGGCTGGTGGTGCCTTCGCCGTCCAAAGCGGTAGCCGTATTCGCATTCAATAGGTTGGCAAGCGCTCCGGCGGCGCTTTTCATGCCGAAAAGCTGGGAAATCGAGCTCTGCGCCGAGGACGTACGCTGCGTCTTCGTTGAGCCCGTGGCCACCGCGGATGCATTCTCATTGACCACGATGGTGACCAGGTCATCCACTTGTGCGGCACGTACGTCGCTGCCCAGTTCGGTCAAACGGGACGACGGCGCCCAGAGGGAACCAGGCGAGGGTTTCACCGGCGCTTGCGGCTCTTTCAAGGCTTCCTGTAGATATAAGTCCAACGGGCTCGGTTCCACCGCCTTCTTTTTCTTCTTTTCGGCGTGCGCGGGCAGGCTCACGATTAAGACACTAACGATCAGCCAACAGGTTTTCGAACGCATGACTATTCGGCCTTCAGGGAATCGGTTATTACTACCGCGCGGCCTTTCCCGGCGATTTGCGCAGTGAAGATTTTATTGCTTTCCAGGTTTCGAACTGAAATTGAGTCGCCGTCACGGCCTCCAGATTCAGCCCGCGCGGTCAGCACCAGCCGTGCGGCGCCGCTGCGCACCTCGATTTCGATAAGATCGCCCCGGTTAATATCATTGGGCAGCGCAACTAAGTCGAGAGTAACTGCCGTACCGGCGGCTATGGGCCGCAGCGGTATCATACCGACTAACTGGTCGGTCGACAGGCCGGATTTCGAGAAAGCCGGAAAACCCTCGTCGATAACCACGCGTAAGTCCGGCCGGTCGATCTTATGACCCGGCTTCAAAGTTTCCGCGGCGACGATTTTCGTGCGCTGGGCGAAGATGCGGACGCGCGCCCATACCGCGAAGTGGTGGTCATCTCCGTAAATAATATCTCCCCGCCACAACACCGGCGCGCGCTGATCCGGCGTGGCAGGCATACCCAGGTGTGCCAGCACAAACTCGATCTTTCCTTTGGGCACGGGGTACAGACTGGTCTCGGATAGTTCGATCCGAGCATCCGGCATATCGAGGGCCGCGCGCATGGCTGCGAGCACGCGGTCGCGGTTGAGCGGTTCCATGGCCCGTTCGAAGCAGGCGGCCGAATCCGCATCGATGGCCAGCCCGTATCGCTCGGCCAGGGAGATCAACTCCGCGTGATGAAAGGTACGCTGCGATGCGGGAGGCGGCGTGGGGGCCAGCAACGTTTGGGGAGGCAAAGCGGCGAACGCCGGCAACACCGCGGCCAAGTCTTGCGCCAGGATGCGATCGCTGTCGATGGGTGTGCAAACCTGAGTCTGGGCCAGCGCCGGAGCTGCCAGCACGCAGAGGAAAAGGACAAAGACCGCTTGCTTACGCGCTCGGCTCGGATGCATGCGCGCGTGTTTCGAATGGCGTAGCGATCGAGTCATTGCCTTAGATTGTTCACCTGTTGATACATGTCGTCGGCGGCCTTGACCACCTTGGAATTGGCCTCGTAAGCCCGCTGCGCCACGATCAGGTTGATGAACTCCTCCACGATGCTCACGTTGGACTGCTCGGTGTAACCTTGCAATAACGTGCCGAGGCCTTCCTGGCCGCCCGGATTGGCGACGGTCGGGTCACCCGAAGCATCCGTGGGCTGGTACAGATTCTTGCCGATGCTGTTCATGCCTGCCGGATTTTGAAAAAGCGCCAATTGGATCTGACCGGCCTTTTGGGCGGATGTCTGACCAGCCAGGGCATAACTGACCGTGCCATCGGAAGCCACTGTGATCGATTGCGCGCCGGATGGAAGCGTGATCTGCGGCTCCAGCGTGTCGCCATTGGCGGTGACTACGTTGCCGTTTTTGTCCAACTGGAACTCGCCGTCCCGCGTATAGGCAAGCTGGCCGGTAGATGCCAGCCGGATCTGAAAAAAACCGTTACCCTGGATCACAAGGTCCAGAGGGTTGTCGGTCTGGGTGAAATTACCTTGGGTGAAGATGATCTCGTTTGAAGCCGCGCGCGTTCCCAATCCAAGTTGTAACCCGGTTGGGACCACGGTTTGCTGGCTGGCGGCCGTCCCGGGCTGGACCATATTCTGATACAGCAGGTCCTGGAACTGGGCGCGCCGCGTTTTGTAGCCCGCGGTGTTCGCGTTTGCCAGATTGTTCGCAATATTGTCAACGTTGGTTTGCTGGGCGTTCATGCCGCTGGCGGCGGTATATAGTGCACGAATCATCGTATGTCCTTTCGAGAAACCGCGCAAAACGGGGCGACGGCCGCGCCGCCATTATCCCGCGAGTTCCTGTCCTGTTTGGCGGCGCGGACACGCGCCCCTTTGCGCTGAGTTACTTTCCACATACTACTCATCCGACGCGCGCGACCTCCTGGATCGCCTTCGTATCCATGTCGCTGCTGATCCCGACGGCCTTTTGCAGCATTTCAAACTGGCGCATTACGCCGACGAGACGCATGGCGCCTTCGGCCACCGGCACATTGGATTCCTCGATCTTCCCCTGCTGCACTTCAACGCCATCGGCGGTGGCCGGCGCCTTCGCCGGATCGATATTTTGGAAGCAGGCGTTGCCGACCTTTTGTAGCGCATCGGTCGACGCGAAATTAACTACCTTGATTTGTCCGAGGTTTTGGCCGTCCTGCTGGACCGTGCCGTCGGTGGATATCTGGACCGGCTTACCTGCCGCCACGTGGATCGTGTTACCGGCGCTATCCTGTAACGGGTAATTTCCCGCGACCGCGAGTTCACCCGAGGACGATACCTGCAGGTTGCCATTCCGTGTGTAGAGAGCGCCGTTCGGCCCATTCACTACGAAGAAGCCTTTGCCGACTATTGCCACGTCCGCAGGGTTGCCCGTAGCCTGGAGAGTGCCCTGTGAGAAGTCGGTCCACTGGCGCTGGATCACCGGCAGCACAGTGCCCGGCCCTCCGTCCGCGCCGGATGATTCCTGGGAGGCAAACAGGTTATAGAACTCCTGATCGCGCTTGAAGCCACTCGTTCCTGTATTGGCGAGATTGTTCGCTAACAGGTCGAGCGATTGCATACGCGACCGGAGACCACTGGCAGCTGCGATGGCTAACGGATCCATAGGTGACGCGGTTCACATATGCAAGTCACTGGCCTAAGTGAACCGCTTGCTCACGCGCGCGGCTCGGAAACGCGCTCAGGCGTTGCAGCAATTGTTTTTCGCATTCTGCTCGAAAACTTGAACAGACTGCCGATGTGACTGGATAAGAGGTGGTGTCACTCGTCAATTCCTTGACGGGCGGCCTTGACAGTCAAACTACTAACACTGGCTGCGCTGTTCTATCCGGTTGAAAGAATTGAGCGTCCGGCTTGGCTTTCAATCTGCATTTGCAAGCGCCGTGACCAGTGCCTCCGCGATCGGCGCCTGCGCAAGCTTCGCACCGGACAGCTACAGCGAACGACCGCCGCAGAATTCCGATGCGTCTTTCGCGCATGAGTTCGCAGGCGCGTCTTCGGCGGAGACCAAAGTCACGGAGAATCCTCCACAGCACGGGCGCGCACCGTCGCGCCCGTCATCGAATGCAGGCGATCAGCCAAAGCAGAACAATACCGATCAGACCGCGATTGCCGTCCCTTTCGCTCCAGTCGTCATGCCCCCCATACTGCTGCCCGATCTTCAGGCTTCAGGTGGTGGGTTGGATGGGAAGATTGTTCCTGCCGACCCGGCAAACATCGGGGTAAAGGCCGTCCCGGCAAACGCGGCACAGCAACCGGACCAGGCGCCAGCCGAACAAATGACCGCCGCAGATCCCCAGAACACCGCATTCACCATGCGCATGCAGGCCGCCAATACCGCCAACGCCGTGGAATTGCAGGAAGAGATGAGCGGGATCAGCGCCGCCGGCATCAAGAAGATATCCGACGCCGACGAACCGGCCGGAAGCCAGTTACCAGGAGAAATGGCGTCCCGCCAGACCGTGTCGGCCGCGTTCGAGCAAAACAGCCAGCTTGATTTTGGCAGTGAGATCCGGCAGGCTGCCGCGCCGTCGCAGGCTGCCGAATTGCAACCGAGGCACACGGCGGAACTGCCCAAGGCCCCGGAGCCGCTGAACAACATTGTGCTGCAGGTGGGCCAGTCCGCGGGCGAGAAGGTGCAGGTGCGGCTGGTGCAGCAATCCGGCGAATTGCGGCTGGCCGTCCGCACCGATGATTCGGAACTCGCGCACGGCCTGCAGCAGGGCCTCTCGGACCTGGTTGGCAAGCTTCAGGACGGCGGCTACCGGACCGAAGCATGGAAGCCGGTCCAGTCCCCCGTAGCGGCGGCTGCCACCGCGGAAACTCAGAATTCTTCCAATCAATCCCATCAGGGAGATTCGCAATCGCAACCAGGGTCGCAGCAGCAGGATGGCGGCCAGCGTCAACAAAATCAATCCAACCGGCCGCGCTGGGTAGAAGAACTGGAGTCCAGTCTCACCAGCGCCGCCCCAGCTTTAGGAGAATCGCATGGCCTCGGCAATTAGCGCACTCACATCGTCCGGCTCGAGCGGCGCCGCTTCGTCTTCTTCCGCCGCCACCAGCACATCAGCCACTGGCAATCAGCAGGTGTTTCTGCAACTGCTGGTATCGCAGCTACAGAATCAGGACCCGCTGAACCCCACGGACAGTACCCAGTTCGTCTCGGAGTTGGCGCAGTTCAGCGAACTCGAGCAGGTGATCGGCATCCGGTCCGATATCGAGTCGTACCACGCGCAGGCCGCACAGGCGGCCGCCACGACCGACAATTCGTCCACCACCACCGGACAAAACTCGTCAACCGGCACGTCACCCGCGACCGGGAATACACAACCCTAAGGAGCCCACTATGTTTCCAGGATTTTCCGCCGCACTCTCCGCACTTACAGCCGATACCACGGCGATCGATGTGTCTGGCAATAATCTCGCCAATCTGAATACGCCGGGCTTCAAAGCATCCCAAGTGGAGTTTTCGGACCTGATGTCACAGTCACTGGGATCGGCGCTGAACCCGGCGCAGGTCGGTATGGGTGTGGGACCGCTCCAGACCAACACGAACTATATCCAGGGCGGCATCACCACTACCGGCGGGCCAACGGATGTGGCTATTGAAGGCAACGGCTTCTTTGTCCTCCAGGATTCGAGCGGCCAGACGCTTTACACGCGCGATGGAAGCTTCCAGCTCGACTCCAGCGGAAACCTGGTGACGGCCACGGGCCAAAATGTCCAGGGGTGGACCGCCGTCAATGGCGTGGTCAACCCGAATGGCGCGGTCTCAAACCTCTCCGTACCGACGGGCGCTTTGATTCCCGGAACGACCACTACCACTATGAGCTTGAACGTTAACCTCGACGCGGGATCCCCGACATCGGGCACAGGCTCCACGTTTTCGGCTCCGATCCAGGTCTACGATTCGCTGGGCGCCAGCCACACGCTAACCGTGAATTACACGAAAACCGCCACCAATAGCTGGGGATACACGGTGACCATACCGTCCTCCGATCTCAGCAAAGGCGGCAAGACCACTTTGGCGACGGGCACCCTGACCTTCGATTCGAACGGCAATCTGACCAGCCCCGCGGCCGGGGCCGGACCCACAGCAATCGCCGTTTCAGGCTTATCGGACGGCGCCGCCGACATGAATATCAACTGGAACATGTTCGATGCGAACGGCAATTCCAACATCACGCAGCTATCCGACACATCCGCCCTGGAAGGCGTATCGCAGGACGGCGCGGCTCCTGGCCAGATCTCGAACGTCAGCCTGCAAAACGGCGGGCTGCTGGTAGCGACGTATTCCAACGGCCAGCAGGTGACCGTCGGCCAACTGGCGATGGCAAACATCCAGAATCCGAGCAGCCTGATTTCAGTGGGTGAAAATAACCTGAAAACTTCCGCCGCGACAGCCCCTGTAACCGTCGGCGCTGCCAACAGCGGCGGCCTCGGGCAGGTACTGGGTGGTTCGATCGAGGGATCCACAGCCGACATGGCCACCGAGTTTACGAACCTGCTCACGTACGAGCGCAGTTATCAGGCAGCCGCGCGGGTAATCACTACCGGAGACCAGATGCTGCAGGACACCCTGAACCTGATTCAAGGATAAGAGGGCATGGATTCGCCGGAACTAGCCCGCCTGCTGGATGTGCGATTTCAGGTGGAGGCCACGTTGCAAGGCCCCAACCTCCGCGTCAGCCAGTTGCTGGCCCTCAAAGTGGGAAGCCTCATCCCAACCAATCACCCCGCGGGAGAGACCGTGGATGTGTTCGCCGGAAATGCCTATATCGGATCGGGCGAGCTCAACGTGATGAACGGCCGCAATGCCGTGCGCATGGTGAAACTCGGCGGGAAGAGTTGAGCATGGAACCGGTACGGCAGGTCCTCGCGGTGTTGCTGGTGCTGGGATTGCTCGGCGGCACATTATACTGGCTCCGCACCAAAGGCGCCGCCCGCTTTGGCGTGAACGGCTTGGGCCGCTCCGCCACCAAACAGATGCGTTCGATCGAGCAGCTTCGCCTGACGCCGCAGCATTCCCTCCACATGGTGAAGGTCGGCGATCGCGTGCTGCTGGTGGCTCTGTCGCCCGGCGGATGCTCGCTCCTGAGCGGCGGCGATTTGCAGATTCAAATTCAAGACCCCGGAGCGCGTTCCTGATGCGCCGCATAATAATCGCAGCGACGGCCATGCTAGCCGGCCACGCTGCATTTGCCGCCGATTCGCCGGCTTCATTAATTGGCGTCAATATGTCGAAAAACGCTCAATCCCTGAGCGTCCCCATGCAGATCGTCATCATGATGACGCTGCTGACGCTGCTGCCGGCGCTCATGATGGCGGTCTCCCCGTTTCTACGAATCACGATCGTTCTGCACTTCCTGCGCCAGGCGCTGGGCACCCAGACTACGCCCTCGAACCAGGTGCTGGTGGGCATTGCCTTGTTCCTGACCATTTTGGTGGTGTCCCCAGTGGCCGCCGATATGTATCACCAGGGTTGGGAGCCTCTGCAGAAGAACCAGATCTCTACCGACCAGGCCCTGGACGCGGGGACCAAGCCGCTGAAGGCCTTTCTGATCCGGTTCGTGCGTGAGAAGGATGTCAAGCTTTTCCTGGATATCTCGAAATCTCCCGCGCCGCATAATCCATCCGAATTGGACCTGCGCATCCTGATTCCGGCCTACATTCTGTCCGAGCTGAAAGCCGGCTTCCAGATCGGCGCCGTTTTGTTTCTGCCGTTTCTCATCATCGATCTGGTGGTGGCCTCCGTGACCCTGTCGATCGGCATGATTCAATTGCCGCCGGTGATGATTTCGGCGCCGTTCAAGATCCTGCTATTCGTGCTCGCCGACGGCTGGAACCTGGTGATCGGCTCGTTGATGAAAGGGTTTTACGCATGACTCCCGAATATGTAATTCAGATCCTGCGCCAGGCTTTGATGACCGCTTTCTGGCTGGCCGCGCCGCTGCTGGCCGTCGGATTTGTCATGGGCATCGTCGTCAGCCTGGTCCAGATCCTGACGTCGATCCAGGACTCGGCCTTCAACGCCATCCCTCGCCTGGTGGCCTTCCTGGCCACCTTCATGCTGGCCTTACCGTGGATCGCGCAAAAGATGACCGCTTACACGGTTGCGGTTTTAAGCGATTTCAGCCGCTATGCGCGGTGACCTGGTTGTTCAGATCCCGCTGTTGATCGGCTTTCTCCTGACGTTGGTCCGGGTTGCCGGCGTGTTTGTCTTCGTGCCCATCCCGGGCTCGTCCAGTACTCTAGGTCCGGCGCGCGTCATCTTGTCCATTGGCCTCACCCTGGCCCTGTTTTCCCACTGGCCGCAAATCACGGCCGAGCCCACAGTCGAATCGTTCGTAATGTGGATTCTGCTGGAGGCCGCCCTGGGCGTTGGTATCGGGCTGGCCGTGGCATTCGTGATGGAAGCCTTTGGGGTGGGCGCCCAGGTGATGGGCTTGCAGGCCGGATTTGCCTTCGCTTCCACGGTCGATCCGAACACGCAGGCCGATTCCACCGTGCTGGTGGTTCTGACGCAGGTCGCCGCGGGGCTGTTGTTCTTCGCCATGGGCATGGACCACCAGGTCCTACGCATTCTCGCGCGCAGCCTGGAGACGTATCCGGCCGGCTCCTTCACCCTGTCGCAGGGGGCCGGCGAACAGATGCTGCTGATCGGTTCCACCATGTTTTCCACGGGGCTTCGCCTGGCGATGCCTATGATCGCCATCCTGGTGATGCTGGACATCTCGCTCGCATTGCTGGGCCGCGTGAATGCGCAGCTTCAACTGCTTCATCTTTCCTTTCCCATTAAGATGGCGGTCGCGCTGGGGCTGTTGGGAGCGCTGCTTATGATGTTCCCCGCCCTGTTCCGCCTAACCGCTACGGGCACGCTGGGCGCCGCCCGCGGGCTGATCGCGCACCAATAACGGCTATGGCGGATAAAGACCAGCGCACAGAGCAACCCACCCAGCGGCGCCTGAAGAAGGCCCGCGAGGAAGGCCGTTTTCCGACGGCCCGGGTGTTTGTCAGCGCGCTTCAGTTTCTGGCATTCGTGGCCATGCTGCGCGCCTATGCCCTGCCCTGGATTCTGGATATCCGCAACGTGATGGCGCTGATCTTGCGCCGCGCGACGGCGTCCCGGATGCCGCCGTCGGATGTGATCTATTTCGGAGTGCGACTTCTGCAGCACGTGATGACCCCGCTGTTGACCCTGGGCGCTGCCATGATCGCCATTACTATCGGCGTGCAACTCGTGGTCACCCGCATGGGCGTAAGCCTGAAGCGTCTGGCGCCCGACCTGCAAAGGCTCAACCCGCTGAGCCGCATAAAGCAGTTGCCGGGCCAGAACATGACGGCCCTTCTGCAGGCCGTGGTTATGATTCCGGTATTCGGAGCCGTTCTCTACGCCCTGGTTCGCGATAATTTCGACTCCTACTTTCTGCTTCCCCTGCGCAGCATTCCTTCCGGCGCGCTGATGGTGGCCACCTCTATTCAGACCCTGCTGTGGAAAGCCTCGATGCTGTTCGTGGTGTTCGGCGCGGTGGACCTCATTCGCCAGAAACAGCGCTACCAGCAGGATCTGAAAATGAGCAAGCAGGATATCCGCGACGAGTTCAAGGAGATCGAAGGCAACCCGATGATCAAACAGCGGCTGCGGCGTCTGCGCCGGGATATGGCCCGCCGCCGCATGATGCACGAGGTGCCCAAGGCTACCGCCGTGATTGTGAATCCGACGCATTACGCGGTAGCGCTCAGTTACACCATGAATGCGCCCGGAGCGCCGCGAGTGGTCGCCAAAGGAAAGAACTATCTGGCACTGCGCATCCGGCAGAAGGCCATCGACAACCAGGTTCCTTTAATCGAAAATCCGCCGCTGGCACAAGCCCTGTATAAATCCGTCGACGTCGGCCAGGAGATCCCGGCCGAGTTCTACAAAGCCGTCGCGGAAGTGCTCGCTTACATCTTCAAGCTGATGAATGGCAGGCGGCCTGCATATTAGGCAGAAAACAGACAAAGAGGAGTAATTTTTTTGACACCGGCCCGCGCCTTAGTCCCCATATCGCCTAAACAGTTTTCGTGGGCAGCCGCCATCGATTGGAAAGAACTGGGCGTGCCCGTGGCAGTGCTGGGCATCATTCTGGCCCTGATCACGCCGGTACCCCCATTCCTGCTGGACGTGCTGATGGTGATCGACATCATGATGTCGGTAACCGTGATGATGGTGGCGCTGTACATCCGCAAGCCGGTGGAGTTCAGCGTCTTCCCGACCACCCTGCTGCTGTTGACCCTCTTCCGCCTGGCGCTGAATATCTCCTCCACACGCCTCATCCTGATGGGTGGCAATGCCGGAACCAGCGCCGCAGGCAATGTCATCCAGGCCTTCGGCAATTTCGTCGTCGGCGGCAACTACATGATCGGCACCGTGATCTTCCTGGTCCTGATTGCCATTCAATATGTGGTGATCAACCACGGCGCGGTGCGCATCTCCGAAGTCACCGCCCGCTTCACCCTCGACGCCCTGCCCGGCAAACAGATGTCCATCGATTCGGACCTGAGCTCCGGCCTGATCCAGGAAGCCGAGGCGCGCAAACGCCGCAAGGATCTGGCCCGCGAAGCGGAGTTCTACGGAGCCATGGACGGCGCCTCCCGCTTCACCCAGCGCGATGCGGTAGCCGCCATTCTGATTACGGCCATCAACATCGTCGCCGGATTCCTGATCGGCGTCTTCCAGCATGGCATGGATCTGAAACACGCCATCGAGACCTACACCGTTCTCACCATCGGCGATGGCCTGGTCACCGTGATTCCGGCATTGATGATCTCGATCTCGGGCGGCCTGATCGTTACGCGGGCCAGTTCGGATGACCGGCTGGCTTCCGATTTCGCCCACCAGATCTTCGGCAACCCTACGCCCCTGATGCTTGCCAGCGGGGTGCTGGTAATCCTCTCGCTCTTTCCGGGTCTGCCCACCATCCCGTTCCTGATCATGGGAGGCGGACTGGGCACGATCTCCTGGCGCATGAAGAAGCGGGATGCAGCGACCGAAAAGACCGAAGCTGCCGCTAAGCCCGCCGTCAAAGACAATCTGGAGTCGTTGCTCCACGTGGAGCCGCTGGCTGTCGAACTGGGCCTCGGCTTGGTGAAATTCGTGAGTGGCGGCCAGGAGTCTCCGCTCATCAAGCGCATCGGTGGCATTCGCCGCCAGTTGGCCAAAGAGATCGGCATCGTGCTCGGGCCGGTGCGGGTCATCGACAACGTGGCCCTGAAAACCAGCGAATACACGGTATCGCTCAAGGGCGCTGAAATCGGCCGCTATGAACTGCCTCCCGGATGTGAACTGGCCATCCCCGTCGGCAAGCTGGAGCCCGCGCCCGGCGGCAGGCAAACCAAGGAACCGGCGTTTGGCATGACCGGCTGGTGGGTGCCGGCCGAACAGGCGGATGCCGCGCGCCGCCGCGCGTTCACCGTGGTCGATCCGGTCAGCGTGCTGGGAACCCATCTGGCGGAACTGGTGCGGCGCTACGCCCATGAGCTGTTTTCGCGTCAGGATGCCAAGAAATACCTGGATCGCGCCGCGCTCGATTGTCCCAAGGCGGTGGAGGATCTGGTACCAAAATTGTTGCCCCTGTCCGCGGTCCAGCGCGTTCTGCAGAACCTGCTTCGGGAACGCGTGGCCATCCGCGATTCGGTGAGCATTCTGGAGGCGTTGGGCGAGGCGGGAGTCACTACCAGAAATACGGTCCTATTGACGGAGTATGTGCGGCAGGCGCTCCGCCGTGCCCTGGTAAAGCCCTTTCTGAACCCTGCCGGCGATCTTCCCGCCTACCTCTTGGACCCTACGCTGGAACAGGTGATCGAAGCCGCCATACAGCACGGCGAGCAGACCAGCCATCTCACGCTGGCGCCACCGGCCATACGGGATTGCCTGCAACGGATTTCTAAGAAGGTGGGCAGCCCGGAAACGCCTGTGGCGGCGATCTCGGGCTCAAGCTCGCGCTATTTCCTGCGCCAGATGGTGGAACCCACCATCCGGAATATTTTCTTCCTGTCACACAATGAAATACCCGCGGAAATCAAGATCGTCTCGTTGGGAGTGATTCAATAACATGGCTGATGCCTACAACACACAAGATCTCGAAGTGAGATCATTCTTCGGGGCCACCATCAAGGAAGCGCTACAACAGGCGCACCAGGAGTTAGGTCCTGATGCTCTGCTGCTGAATGCGCGCGAAGGCTCACCCGAAACCCTCCATTTGGGAGCTTACGAAGTGATCCTAAGCATCGCGCGTCCATCCACTGAAGGCGCTGCCCCGGCTACCGAAGAGCTACCCCAGACCGTACCGGTCGAAGATTTGGCCCCCGCCAGCGGCGCGATCACCGAAGACCTGGACGCGCTGAAAACATTCATGCGTACACTGGGCACCCCCGCGTACAACAGCATGGTGGAGGAGTCCCTGATCGATTGGGGAATCGAACCTCAAATGGCGCATGAAATCGATCAGGCTGTCCGGCAGCGCATCAACCGGCGGCCGGTCACCGAAATTACGCGCTCCAGCGCGCGGCGCAATTGGAACCAGGAAAGCCTGGCCGCGGAGACTACCGCCGAAATCGGCGAGCGCCTGGAAGTGCGGCCGGGAATCGGCCGCGCGACCGCACTCGTAGGCCCTCCAGGCATGGGAAAGACCACTACTCTGGTCAAACTGGCCGTAGTCGAGGGGTTGCGCCTCCACCGCTCCGTCCGCTTGATTTCCGCGGATACGCAGCGCATCGGCGGGGCCGAGCAACTGCGCACCTTCGCGGCAATTCTGGGCGTGCCCTTCCAGGCAGTGGAAAGCATCCCTGCGCTGGCCCTGGCGATTGATGCCGCGCCGCCTGGCGAGGTGCTGTTGATCGATACGCCCGGCTGCAGTCATGCTCCCCGCAGGCAGTTCGATTGCGATCTGGCCGCTTTCCTGGAGCACCGTCAAGACATTGACACCCACCTGGTTCTGACAGCATCCACTTACATTCCGGTGTTACGAAAGTTAATAGACACTTATCGGGCCTGGGGACCATCCCGGCTGCTATTTACTAAGGTCGACGAAGCAGAGTCTTTGGCTTCTGTATTTTGCGAGGCAGTCCGCTGGAGAATGCCTCTCTCTTATTTCGGCCTCGGCCAGGAAATTCCGGAAGATCTGGAGGCCGCCAACAAAGAGCGCGTCGCGGAATCATTGGTACGCCGATTGCCCTGTGATCTGCAGGCAGTGTCCTGACAATCACGGCATGGGAACGACGTCCTACAGTCCTCAGTCTATTATCGACGATGACATCAGTCTGCGCCGCGAAGCGCTAGTGCTTCAGTACTTGCCGCAAGTGCGCCTGATCGCCAAGCGCATCCACGACCGGCTGCCCAGCTACATCGGCGTAGACGATCTGATCTCCGCCGGCGTGGTTGGACTGATTAGTGCGATCGATAACTTCGATCCCATGTTCAACGTCCAGCTCAACACCTACGCGGAGCGACGGATCCGCGGCGCCATCATGGATAGCCTGCGCGATATGGACTGGGCGCCTCGCGAGACCCGTAAACGCTCCCGGCTGATTGAAGCTGGCATCCACCGCGCCAAGCAGTTGCTGGGTAGGGACCCATCGGAAGAAGAGATCGCCGTCGAACTGGGTATCCCGCTCGCCGAGTATCAGAAATGGCTTTCGGACGTACAGGGCGCCGAATTGGAGCGGCTGGAATGCGCGCCCGGCGACGATGGGCGAGGCGACTTACTGAATTTCATCTCCGACGATGAAGAAGACCTGCCGTCACGCATCGTCGAACGCTCCGCGCTGGAAAGAATCCTGGCACTGGCCATAGATCGCATGCCCAAGACCGAACGCACGGTCTTGACGCTGTACTATTACGAAGAACTGAATCTGCGCGAAATCGCCGAAGTTATGGGCGTGCATCTGTCGCGAGTTCACCAGTTGCGCGTGCAGGCCGTGCTCCGGTTGCGCAGCCACCTGGAAAGAGTCTGGCTATCCCAGCCAAGGAACAAATCATGAACGAGAGTCCGCAACCGGCCGCCACACCCAAAGACGACGCCAGCAAAGTGAACGCCTCCGCGCTGGATATCCTGATGGATATCGAACTGCCAGTCACGCTGAGATTCGGGCGGCGGCAGATGTCGCTAGACGATATTTTGCGGCTCGATAGCGGGTCGGTGGTAGAGTTCGACCGCGCTCTCGACGATCCGGTGGAAGTGCTGGTCAACGATCGCGTAGTGGCGCGCGGCGAGGCGGTAACCGTGCAGGGCCATTATGGCGTCCGGATTCTGGAAATCGCCAGCTCGCGCGACCGCCTGGATTCAAGTCCCAATATCCGGCCCAATGGGGAATAAAACAGATGCGACTCGATTGGATCCTCAGCCCTGTTACGCAATATGCCATCCTGGCGCTCGGTTTGATATCCTGCCTCGCGCTATGGATTTCGACGAGTACAAGCATGCGCCGCGAGCGCGCCCGCCTGGCCGCCGCTATGGAAGATATCAAGAAAGATGCGCGGGAGCCGCAGGCTGATCCGATTCCAGACAAGCGCGCCCAGGCGTTGGGAATGTACCGGCGTGGAGAGCCGGTACCGGCCATCGCCGCGGCGCTCGAATCCCCGGGGTGCGAAGTCGAGCTCCTGCTAAAAGTCCAAAGCTATCTGAGTTCCTAGGGTAGGGCAGGCCCGTGGCCTGCGGAGGCCTCTAAGGCCGACTCTTTCTTGACTAACTGGCCCGCAATCCGCCCGCATTTTCGAACGTGCGCAGCTTCATGATCAGGGTGGTCCGCTTCATGCCCAGCAAGCCCGCGGCCGCGGTCCGGTTGCCGGCCGTCTTGGACAGTGCCTTCTGCAGCATGGTCTGCTCGAACTGGCTGACCGCGGTCGCGAAATCGACCCCTTCCAGCCCGTCCAGCTCATGCGAGTAAGTCCGGGCCGGCGCCTCATCCAAACTGGTGACCGCCGCCGGACCCACGCGCCTCCGGCAGCTTGAAAATTCCTGGCACGCGCTGGTGCACAGTCCGAAATCGTTGGCGTACAGCGTTTCCCGGTCTCCGCTCATGGCTACCGCGGCTTCCACTGCATTCTCCAACTGCCGCACATTACCCGGCCAGGGACAGTCGCTAAAACGAGCCATGGCATCGGGCGTCACGTGTTTGAGCGGCATGTCCTCCAGCCTGCAGATCTTCTTGACAAAATGCTCGATCAGCAGGGGAACATCGCTGGTGCGCTTCCGTAGCGGCGGCACTTCCAGGGGCACCACGTTTAACCGGTAGTACAGATCCTCGCGGAACTTTCCTTGCCGCACCCGCTCCGCCAGGTTCACGTTGGTGGCGGCGATCACGCGCACATCCACTCGAATATTTTCAGAACTTCCCAGGCGCTGGATCTCGCGGTCCTGCAGCACGCGCAGCAGTTTTGCCTGTAATTCGATCGGCATGTCTCCGATTTCGTCGAGAAAAAGGGTGCCGCGATTGGCCTGTTCAAAGCGACCCACGCGCGCGTTGATGGCGCCGGTAAATGCGCCTTTTACGTGTCCGAAGAGCTCCGCTTCCAACAGGTTTTCGGGCAGCGCGCTACAGTTGATCGATACCATGGGCTGCGCCGCCCGCGGGCTCGCCATGTGTAGTGCCCGCGCGACCATTTCCTTACCGGTACCTGTCTCGCCGCTGATTAATACGGTGCATCGCCGCGGTCCGATTAAACGGATCGCTTCCACCACGGTTTCGAGCGCGCGGCTCTGTCCAACCAGAAAATCCCTCCAAGGCTCCCGTATACCGGATGACTGCACCCGCGTGCGCATGGCCCGTTTTCTCTGTTCCAGCGCGCTGAATATCGAATCATGTAGCGCCGCGTGCGAATCCCTGTGCCCCACGCAATGATGCGCGCCGGCCCGGATCAGCCGTACCGCGTCGGTGGCGCGCATCTCCGGATCCCAAAAAATCACCGGCATGCTGGCATCGAGCGCATGCAGCAGACCCAGCCCCTCAACAGCCTCGGCGTTGCGCATATTCCCAGCCACAAGCACGCAATCGACGCCTTCAAGACTCGTCTTGGTGAGATTTTCGATGCCGCCCTCCGCCCGAATCAGATCGACATTGGGCATGATTTCTTCCAGCTCACAGACCTCTGGGGCAGCTTCGTTCACGACATATAGCACCGTGGATGGCATATTGAAGTACCTATAGTACATGGAAACCTTCAGCCAATTACTTTGAATTCATATTCATTATGGTTAAGGTATACTTTTGTTAACCTTACATAGCCATAGTTATCCGCGCCGCGGCCGTGTTTTTGGATAATATATAGGTGACTTTTCCGCCGTTTTTATGGGTCGATTTCGACTATGAGCTTACGAATCCAAAACGACAATCTGGCGGGTGTTGCCTTACCCGGGGCCGGACGCACGGATGAGATCTCGCAGCCGTCCGGTTCCTCGAACCCGGCTTCGGCCAGATCCGGTCAACCCTCCGCGGACAGCGTCGATATCTCTTCGCTGTCGCAGAATGTGGCCGCCGCCAGCAATGCCCAGGCGGCACAGCAGGCCGGCAGAGTTAAGCAACTTGCCGCGCTCTATCAAAGTGGACAGTACTCGGTTGACTCGGCTTCTGTCAGCCGCGCCATCGTATCGCAAGCTCTTCAGACCGCGCCCGGCGAGAACGGTTAATGCAGCCCGCCGGCCCAGCCCAATTGATCGCGCAAGCCAGCCAGAGCGCACGCTCCGCTCTGCGGCAATGGAAGGCCACGGATCTGGAAAGCATTCATCATTCACGCAGCCTCCTGCAACAGGCAGCCGCCGACCTAAAGATGGCCATAGATTTGCTCCGTGCTGGAGTATCCGATATGACTAGTGACTTTCGGCCTTCGATCGTCAGTCTCCGGCGCGATATCTCGACCATGGTCCGGCTGGTGGATGCCTGCGCCGCATTCCATCGCGGCTTGTCTCCGCGCGCCGCCGGCATCGCGCCTGCTTACGACGCTTCCGGCCAGACAGTGGGAGAGCACGATAACGTGCCGGCTCACGGAGTACTGGGCTAAAGCTCATGTCCGGCATCACAGGATCCATCGCGAGCGCCGGCAACGCGCTGTCCGTCCTGGAGCAGGCGCTGGGCGTGATTCAGAACAACGTCGACAACGCCAACACGCCGGGATACGCGAATCAGCAGCTCAATCTGGAAGCTATGCCGGTCGACATTCCGGGCGGGCTCGCAGGGGGCCTGGCCTCCGCCGGCCTGAATAATTCCCGCGACCAATATGCGGAGGAGTCCGTTCAGGCGCAGACGCAAGCGCTCGGCATGTATACCGCGCAGGCGCAAAATACCAGCGCCATACAGAACTTTTTCGATGTAACCGGGACCAGCGGCGTTTCGGCGGCGCTGAATGGCTTGTTTCAGAGCTTCTCTGCCTGGAGCGCTTCCCCTAACGACAGCACTGCCCGCCAAAACGTACTGGCTGCGGCCAATACCGTTGCTCAGTCCTTTCAAGGGCTGGCTAACTCCCTCACCCAGACTTCCGGCGAGATGGACGGCCAGATCACTTCTACGGTCAGCCAGATCAACACCATCGCCGCTCAAATCCAGCAATACAACGTGCAGAAGCTGAAGTCTCCGCAACCTGACCCGGGAGCAGATGCGCAGTTATATGGCGCCTTGCAAAACCTTTCCCAATTGACTAACTTCACCACGGTCACACAAACCGACGGAACAGTTACGGTCCTATTATCGGGCGGCACTCCCTTAGTAATCGGTACCCAACAAAATGACCTCAGCGCGAGCGTCTCGGTAGATACTAAACCCGCCCCGGTCTATTCCCAGTCGTTACCGACCGACCATATACTCGACTCGCAGGGGAACGACATCACCTCGCAGATTAGCAGCGGCCAGCTAGGCGGCCTGCTCGATACACGCAACCGTGTGCTGGCCGGCATCATGGGCGATTCCCAGCAACAGGGTACTTTGAACCAACTCGCGCAAGGGCTGGCCGATACGGTCAACGGTATCCTCCAGTCCGGCACCGTTTCCGCTACGCCCGGGGCTGCCAACGGCGCCGCGCTATTCAGCTACGACAGCCAGAATCTGGCGACGGTAGCCTCCACCCTGACGGTTAACCCCCAAATTACGCCCGATCAATTGGCCCCCGTGGACGCATCGGGCAATGTGAATGGCAACGCCAATGCCCTTGCGGCCCTGGAGAATCCCACGGGTACCCAGGGCACGGTCGGCGGACTGAGCTATTTGCAGTACTTCGGACAAATCGCCGCCGGCGCGGGACAAGAAAACCAGACAGCCACCAATAACGAACAGACGCAACAACAGGTCACCGCCCAGGCCACCTCCCTGCGCGATCAGGTATCCGGTGTGTCGCTCGATAAAGAGGCTTCGGCGCTACTCCAGTTTCAGCAGGCATACCAGGCTACGGCTCAAGTTTTGACCGTCTTGGATAACTTGGGAAACGACCTGATGAATCTCATTGTTCCAGCATAAGGTGAGACATGTTTCCTAACATCAGCGGATCTACGCAAGCCTTTCTCGCCGATCTCAATCGCACCCAGTTGCACATGCAACAGACGCAGACGGAGGTCAGTTCCGGGCTCAGCGTGCAGCACCCCTCAGACAATCCCGGCGCGATCGCCGAGATTTTGCAGCTTCAGGGCGATATCGGCCAGAATCAGCAGATCCAGTCCAACTTGAACAGTATTTCATCCCAGTTAGGCACCGCCGATTCGGCTTTGCAGACCGCCCTCCAGGCCGTGGAGAACGTGACTTCACTTGGCACCCAGGGCGCGAATTCCACGGCCACCGCGGACGAGCGCTCCAATCTGGCCCAGCAGGTATCCGGCATTCTCCAGACTCTGGTAGGCGTCGCCAACACTAATATAGACGGCCAATACATCTTCAGCGGTGACCAGGGTACGCAGCCCATGTACCAGGTTGACGCCGGGCAGCCGAATGGCGTGAAGCAGCTTTTCACCACGACAGCCACGCAAACCGTGGCGGACGTCAATGGCACCCAGATCGCTGTTGCCAAAACCGCGCAGCAGATCTTCGATGCGCGCGATGCCAACGGCAATCCCACCAGTGGCAACGTATTCGCCGCTGTGAATTCGCTGGCCACGGCCCTGCAAAACAACGATCAGGCGGGCATCGCACAAGCCGTTACGAATCTGCAATCGGCGGATCAGTATCTGAACGACCAACTGGCTTTCTATGGGCAGGCCGAGGATAGTGTTACGAACGCCAGCACCCTGGCCCAAAAATTTCAAACCCAGGACCAATCCACTCTCGGCCAGTTGCAGGATGCCAATGTGGCGTCGGACGCGATTCAACTCAACCAGGAACAGGTGCAGAACCAGGCCGCGCTGTCGGCTGAGTCTTCCCTGCTTCAGCAGCGGGATTTGTTCGGCTATGTCGGTTAACGGAGACAGAACCTGATGCGCGCTATTTCCGATGCAGTGGATCCCGGATCGCGCCCGGGCGGCGCATCGCCATACGATGCCGTCACGCCCGGCGCCCTGGCAGCCGACCAGATCGCTTTTGTGGAAGGCATCCACCGCAAGTTTTTGCAGGTACTGGCGCGGCGTCTCAGCAATGACCTGGAAACGGCCATCGCCACGGACCTGACGGCTATCGAACAGATGCCGTTCTCGGATTTCTTCGGATCCCGCGACGAAAATGCCTGCCTGATTTCGCTGCATGCCGGAGCCTCCGGCTGCGATGCGATTCTGGAGCTGACCGCCGGATTTTTGCACCGCGTGCTGGCGCGGCTCATCGGTGCGCCGGAAAATGCCGGCCGGCCGGAACGCGGCCTGACCGGCATCGAGCGCCATATCGTCCGCGAATGCATCGACAATGTCATCCTGGATCTGCGCGAAACATGGGCAGGCTACGGTGTAAACTTCGAGCCCGCATCCATTCCCGGGGAGGAAGAACCGCTGGCGGATGGCGCGCCCGCGGGTAGCGCGGTCGTGGTGGCGGCGCTACTGGGTTTCGGCGATGCTCAGGAATCCATCCGGCTGGCTGTGCCGGCGCTAATGATACGGCTTGCGTCCGCCGGACAGAGCGGGGCTGCCACTGCCTCGGCTACGCCGGCACGCCCGGTTTTATTGGAAGCCTTGCGCCACGCGGATGTGCAAGTGGAAGCCGTTATGGGCGGGCCCAGCCTGCGCATGCGCGATCTGTTAGCCCTCGCCCCGGGACAGGTGGTGATGTTCGGTCCTCCGGCGAACTGCTCGATTGAATGTCTGGTTAATGGAGCGTCCAAGTTCCGAGGCGAATTGGTATCAAACGGACGGCATCAGGCTTTTCAGGTCGCATCGCCGATCGCACCACCGTCCAGCCGAACCGATTAGGCCGCGGCGGTAGGGCCGGGCAAGCTAGATGCGAGAGCAAACTGGCGCACACATCGATTCCCAGATCGCCCGAATCCGGCGACAGCGGGTCATCGCAAGTTCTCAACCGGCCGGCAATCGCGCTCAACATCTGTAGCCGCTCCGCTTCGCCGGTGTCCCGATGAACCGGCGGTGTCCGGCTGCTGCGATCCAGTTCGGCCTCAAACGCGGGCCGGTCGCCGCGCACCCAGGCGCGCAGTAATGCCCCAGCCAGTTCAATAGACGCCACCTGTGCAGGTTGGTCGATTAGCTTCATACCATAAGTCATGTCGGCAGCAGTCCCCGGAAATTCTATAAGTTTTTGTATTTGAAAGGCGGCCGTAATCGGCTCTAATTTCGCCGCTCATTCACCGATGTGACCTTTGAGAGAAGAAGCCATGATTTACGTGACTCGGCTAAACCATACGCCTGTCGTGCTGAATGCCGAGTTGATCGAGCACATCGAAACCACCCCTGACACTGTCATCAGTTTGACGACCGGACAGAAGTTCGTGGTTTTGGAATCCACCGAGGAGATCATTCTGCGGGTGATGGACTTTAAGAGAGCCATCGTGGCTCCATCCCTGACCGCATGGGTCGAGCGCATCCGCAGCGGTGAGCCCGCGGCAAGTACCGTGAAGGACGAACGTTATGGCCGGCAATAACGCGAAGACGGGCGGCACGCGCCCCGATCTGGCCACCGTCGGCGGTCTCGTCCTGGCCATGGGCGGTATTTTAGCCGGCCTGATGATGGAAGGCGGCAAGATCAAGGATGTGGCGCAGGTAACCGCCGCTATGATCGTGCTGGGCGGCACTATCGGCGCCGTGATGGTCACCACGCCGTTGCCGGTGCTGCTGCGCGCCGCTAAGAAGATGGGCACCCTATTCTTCTTCGGCGCCAAACCCTTGGCCGGTACCATCGACGATATCATTGGCTACGCCGCCCAGGCTCGCAAGCAGGGCATTGTCTCGCTCGAGCAGCAGGCCGGCGCGATTGCCGATCCTTTCCTGCGCAAGGCTCTGAATCTGGCGGTGGACGGAATTGACCTGAGCCAGATCCGTAGCATCATGGAACTGGAAATCACGCTGGTGGAGCAGGATGGAGATGCCGAGGCCAAAGTCTTCGAATCGGCGGGGGGGTATGCGCCGACCATTGGAATCATTGGCGCGGTACTGGGACTCATCCAGGTGATGAAGAACCTGGCCAATATCGACGAGGTGGGCCGCGGTATCGCGGTCGCTTTTGTGGCCACCGTGTACGGCGTGGGCTCGGCCAACCTGTTCTTTCTGCCGGCCGCGAGTAAGTTACGCGCACGCGTCAAAGATGAAGTCCGGCGGCGCGAACTGATGCTGGACGGCGTATTATCCATCGTGGAAGGCCTCAATCCCAAACTGATCAGCACCAAGCTCGAAGCTTACGCCCAACCGAAGAATGCCAAGGCGGCTGCTTCCGCGAAGGGTCGCGTGGCTGGCGCGCCCGCGGCCGCGGAGGGCTGACATGGCGCGCAAAAAAGCCGAACCGGAACACGCGAATCACGAGCGCTGGCTGGTTTCCTACGCCGATTTCATCACCCTGCTCTTTGCGTTTTTCGTGGTGATGTTCGCCTCTTCTCAGACCGATAAAGCCAAGGCCCAGATGATTTCCGATTCCGTCAAACAGGCGCTGGACAAAGGCGGAGTGCAGGCCGCGGTGCGGGAGATCCTTGGCGGCACCGTCGATGACAAAGGAAAAGGCAACGCCCTTATGAGAGGTCCCGGCGGATCCCAACCGAAGGACCAGCAGAATAATCCCGCTGCAACCCAGGCCGAATTGGTGCCCTCCATGCAGTATCTCACCCGCGAACTTGCGGCTGAGATCCAAAACGGCCAGATCGAGATGCACCTCGAGCCCCGCGGGCTGGTGGTCAGCCTGCGGCAGGCCGCCTTCTTTCCCTCCGGCGGCGATTCCCTTGACCCTAAGACCTTTACCGCACTCGACAAGATCGGCGCCACCATCCGCGGCCTACCCAACATGGTCCGCCTGGAAGGGCATACCGACTCGATCCCTATCCATACCGCGCGGTTCCGCAGCAACTGGGACCTGTCCGTAGCCCGCGGCATCACCATGCTGGAGCTCTTCTCCGGCCGTTGCCAGGTACCCCAGCAGCGCCTGGCGGTGGCCGGCTATGCCGACACTGCGCCCGTGGACTCGAATGAAACCGAGGAAGGACGCGCCCACAATCGCCGTGTCGATATCGTGATCCTGGCCCAGCAGGTGCTGGTGAAGACGCCGGCGGCCGAACCTAAACAGCCGGCGGCCGCGCATAAATAACCTTTGGCCATTTTACTGGCAACAGACTTGCATAGTCGGGTACCTAATGCCCAGCATTCGGACAAAGTGTTTCGCGGAAATTGAATATTCGGACGCCTCGCTTTACCATTTTCCTAACGGGTTGCCCGGCTACGAAAATGAGCGCGACTTTGTTTTCCTGAACCGCCCCAATAGTCACCCTCTTATGTTCATGCAGAGCACCGCGACGCCTGAATTGTGTTTCATCCTGCTGCCCGTATATTCGGTGGATCCGCAATACCGGCTGGCGCTGGATGAAGAGGCCTTGGCCGAACTGGGGCTGCCTTTAGCGGCTGAACCTAAGATCGGCGAAGATGTCCTGTGTGCCGCCATTGTCTGCGCCAGGGGCAACGGCGAACCGCCTACCGTCAATCTGCTGGCGCCCATTGTGGTAAGTCTGCAGGCCCAGGTCGGGATTCAAGCCATCCAGACGCAATCCGGCTATTCGCACCGGCATCCGCTTCTGCGGGAGGAGATGGCGCCATGCTCGTAATGCGGCGGCGCGCCGGCGAAAGCATTCTCGTGGGCGAAGGGATCGAAATCCAGGTGCTCCAGGTGACTGGTACCCGTGTAAAGCTGGGAATCAGCGCGCCCCCGTCCGTTTTAATCGTGCGCCGCGAAGTACAAATCACACAAGACGAGAATCAAACCGCGGCGCTCAGCGTCAGTTCTCACACGATCGATTCTCTGCTGCAGTCACTCCCTGCCAGCGCGGCCGACGCCCCCGGACCGCGCCCTGTCAAGACTTTGACAAATAAAATAACCTAAGTTTATTCCGGTTAGTTATCTCAATAATTAATTCGGACTTTCATTAGAATACCCTCCGCACTACCCGATATGACGAATGAGAGTTGATACTTCCGGGTATCCTGCAAACGGAGAACCCGGACCCGGACAGGACGTTCGGGCATGTATCACACAGGATGTTACGAACACATGATTACCTTTCAAACGAACTATGCGTCGATGGTTGCCGAAAACAACCTGAACACGAATAACAGCTTCCAGACTTCAACCATTGAAGCATTAACTTCCGGTTACCGCATTAACAATTCCGGAGACGATCCCGCGGGCTTGGCCGTGGCTAACCAGTACCGCGACCAGGTCGCCCAGCTTACCCAGGGCGTACAGAACGCCAACAACGGTGTGAGCACTCTGCAAATCATCGACGGCGGCCTGAACAACATCAGCACCATGTTGGACCGGCTGCAAACACTGGCTACGGAATCGGCCACCACCACTTTTACCGGTGACCGCAACAACATCAACGTGGAATATCAGCAACTGGTGCAACAGATTTCGCAGCAGGCGTCCACCATCGGCCTCAACAATGGCGGTGCCTTCAACACGCAGAACGAGATCTTCATCGGCGGCGGGAACAGCCTGTCGAATTCCCAGATCCTGGTGAATCTCAGCGGTGTGGCGAACACGGTGGATGCTAACGGCCTGGGCCTAACCAACACAACCGTAGCCGCCGGCGGCGCCGAGCTGGCCGGTAACAGCGTCCGCTTGGATGCACCGAGCGCGAACTTCTTAACCGGTAATGGCAGCCAGACGTTTACCTTCAACCTGATCAGCAACAACTCGGCGACGAGTTTCACTGCCACGTTAAACGGTGGCGCGTCGGGCCTGAGCGAGTCCCAGGTAGTTAGCTCGCTGAATAGCCAGTTGTCGGCCTACGGCATCACCAGCCAGGTCGGCGCCGACGGTCAGATCCAGTTCGGCGGCGGCACGCCTTTCACAGTAAACACGACAACAGCGTCTGCCAGCGCGGTCGCCACCTCCGGCTCTTCGGCCACCAACGTAGGTGTCTACAATGCCGGGAGCGACGCTTATACGCCCAAAATCGAAACCTTGACCTTCCAGAACGGACAGGGTACGGCGAATGTCAGTCTGACGGCTGCCGATACACTCGGCTCGGCCATTGCCGCGATCAATTCGCAGACCTCGTCCCTCGGTATCTACGCCGTAACGGACGCGGCTGGAACCGGCATCTCTTTCCAGAGCGCCAACACCTTCACGGCCTCCTCAACCGCCGCCGGCGGCACATTTACCAACGCCGGTCCGCAGACCGTGAGCGCCCCGAGCTCCACCGCCAGCACCACCGGCAACGCTTTGGCCGCCGTCACCGCGATTCAGACCGCGTTGACCCAACTCGGCCAGGTGCAAGCGGCTGTCGGCGCCGGCGAAAACAAGCTGCAGTACGGCATCGACCTGGCCAATTCGCAGATCACCAACGTGTCGGCAGCGGAGTCCGATATTCGGGACGCCAATGTCGCCCAGGAAGCAGCCAACCTGACCAAGGCGCAAGTCCTGGAGCAGGCTTCCGTCGCCGCCATGGCGCAGGCCAATTCGTCGCCCCAAGCAGTACTCAAACTGTTGCAGTAGTAGTCTCCTTTTGACTAGCCTGATCACTTTGGGGCCGCGCCCGTAAGGGTTCGGCCCCTTTTGTGCAAGGGAATTCTCTTATGGGATCTCTACCAACGGTCACGTTTACGGGCCAGAGCACGTATTCCGCCTCTTTGCAGGCGCAGCTCAACCGGGCGCTGGATATCGCGGCCCTCCCCATCCAGCAAATGCAGCAGCAGGTCGCAGGCCTGCAATCACAGCAGCAGGCGCTCACCGGAATGCAATCCGCGTTCAGCTCCCTGCAAAACGCGCTGCAATCGATCGGCTCCGATTCCGCCGGGACCCTTTCGGCGAATTCCTCCGATCCGTCAGTCGTCTCCGCGACGGCCACCGCCAGCGCGCTTCCAGGAACATACTCCATTCAGGTCATTCAGGCAGGCGCGCCGACGCAAACTCTTAGCAGCTCCGGACTAACTACTGTCACTGATCCGACCACCGGCAACATTAGCTCCGCATCTTCGTTTACCCTGACGGTGAATGGCTCCCCGTTCACTATTAGTCCCGCCGCCAATAACTTGGAAGCCCTGGCTACTGCCATCAACGGCGCCGGCGCCGGTGTGCAGGCCACCGTGGTCAACGTCGGTGGCTCCAGCGTCGATTATCGTCTGGCCGTAACCAGTTCCAACGCCGGCGCTACTACCATCCAACTGAGCGACGGCGGCCCCAACCCCCTGTTGACTACCCTGGCCACCGGCACCCCCGCCGAGTACACGGTGGACGGCAGCGGAACCCAGGTGCAAAGCAATTCCAACCAGGTTACTCTGGCGCCCGGCCTGACCGTAAATCTGCTGCAGCCAAGCTCGAGCCCGGTGACCATAACGGTGGGCGCCGATTACAGCGCTTTGTCCAACGATCTGTCGAATTTCGTGAGCGCATACAATAACGCGTCCAGCGCCGCCGATCAGCAGATTGGCCAAAACGCGGGGCCACTGGCAGGACAGAGCATCGTCTACTCCCTCACGGGAGTGTTGAACAACCTGGTGAACTATACCAATGGGTTCGGCGGCGTGAATTCGCTCGCCAGTTTGGGAGTGACCATGGGATCGAACGGACAACTCTCTTTCGACTCAACCACTTTCGACACCCAGAACATCGCCCAGATTCAACAGTTTCTTGGAGGGGTTACCACCGGCGGATTCTTGCAGACCGCCGCTAATGCGCTTACCGGCGTGGCGGATCCGTCCAGCGGTAACATTCAGAGCGAATTCAACCTGCTGCAAACTCAGGTCACCAACGATAACACCCAGATCACCAATCAGGAGACCCGGGTTAGCGATCTCCAGACCAATCTCACACAGCAGCTCTCGCAGGCTGACGCCACCATCGCCAACCTTCAGGCCCAGACCACCTACTACACGCAACTGTTCAACGCCGAGTACAATTACTCGAATACCGGGAACAGTTCCTCGGGAGGATAAGTCCGATGTCCGACCGCCTGATCCAACTCGAGAGAAATCTGCGCAGCGCCGTGGTCCGTTGCCGCTACACGGAGATCCAGCAGGCCGCCACCGCATTCTGCGAGCAGGCCGCCGCGGAGTGGCAGGCGCTTCCGCCCGGAGATCCCGCCGCGCGCCGCGTCTTCAAAGGCCTCGAGGGGGTGCTGGAGTGGGCCCGTCTGATGCTCTGTGTTTCCCGCGCAACGACTGCCGCCGAACTGCAGCGCCTGCTTCTATCCAATCGCTATCTGGACGCGGGAACAATGTTCGCCGGCCGGCTGCGCCTCGACGCATAATACCGGCCTGGTACCGGCCCATAACCTTCGGCGCGTCAAATCGCTGACGCCGTCACCCTGCTGACGGCGCGGCGGCCATTTCTTATCGCAAAATCTTTCGCTATGCGCGAATTTCACTAGAAAATTCAAATGGAACCGCACTTGCACTTACGCTGGCATCGTGACCCTCGATAGCCTGAGCAACAGCCTCGAGCAATACATGAATGTGACCAGCCTGCGCCAGAAGCTGGTCGCGTCTAACATCGCCAACGCCGACACACCCGGATATAAGACGCAGGACGTGGATTTTCAGGCCAGCCTGCGCAGCGCGCTCGATGGGCGCTCGCCTCAACCTATCGAAGTCTCCGGACTGGCTGTGAAAAACGACGGAAACAACGTGAACCTCGATCGCGAAGCGCGCCTGCTGGCCGAAAATGCGATGCGCTTCAACGTCGCCGCAAGTCTCATGCACTCCGATCTGCAGCAGCTAAAAGAAGCGATTCAGGGAGGCAAGTAGTGAGCAGCCTTTTTTCAGCCCTTTCGGTCAGCGCCTCAGGCATGGCCGCCCAGCGCACGCGCGCGGCGCTGCTGGTCGAGAACATCGCCAATTCCGAAACCACCCGCACCGCCGAGGGCGGTCCCTACCGGCGCAAGGATGCGGTCTTCTCCAGCGAACAGGTAGGCTCGGCGTTTGGCTCCGAGATGGATGCACAGTTGGGAGGCCAGTCGCTGACGGGCGTGAACGTAGCCGGCGTTTCGGTGGACAACACCGCTCCCGAAAAACGCTACATGCCGGGTCACCCGGACGCGGACGCGCAGGGCTACGTCGCCATGCCCAAGGTAAACCCGGCGGAAGACATGATCGATCTGATGGGCGCCAATCGCAGCTACCAGGCAAATGTGGCGGCCATGTCGGCGGTCAAGGACATGATTCAGAAATCCATCGACCTGCTGAAGTAGGAGACTCCCAGTGACAGCGCCCATTTCCAATATCACGCCGATCTCGATGCCGGAACTGCCGGGGCTGTCGAAGCCCTCCGGCCAGCCCGGCGACTTTCAAAACGTGCTCTCCGGCGCTATCGATAATCTCGAGTCGTTGAACCATAACGCCTCTGACGCGGTGCAGAAGTTCCTGACCGGCGAAAACGAGGAATTGCACACGGTGGCCCTGGCCACCCAGAAGGCGGAACTGGCTTTCGAGCTTGGTTTGCAGGTCCGCAATAAAGTAGTGGACGCGTATCAGGAAGTCATGAAGATGCAGATCTAGAAGCGCAGCGCCATCGCCCCCGGGAACCATAGATGCCCCAGATAACCAAGCTGATCGCAGGCCTATCGATCAAGCAACGCATTACCATTGTGACCGTCACGCTGCTGGCTGGCGTGCTTCTCGCCTCCTTCGTCCGCTGGCGGCATGAAGGTGACTTCAGCGCTCTCTACACGGGGATGGCGCCTGAGGATGCCGGCGTCGTCGTTCAGAAGCTGAAAGAGATCGGTGTGGAATACCGGCTTACCGATGCCGGGGGCACGGTACGCGTGCCGTCCCAAAAGTTGGCTGAGTCGCGCCTGACCCTGGCTGCCGCCGGCCTGCCGAAAACGGGCCGCATCGGTTTCGAGCTGTTCGACAAGAGTAACTTCGGCACCACCGACTTTGTCGAACATATCAATTACAAGCGGGCCCTCGAGGGCGAACTGGAACGCTCCGTGATCAGCCTGGCGGAAGTGGAACAGGCCCGCGTCCATCTGACTCTTCCGAAAGAATCTGTATTCCTCGACCAGCAGCAGCCATCCAAGGCGAGCGTGATGGTGAAGCTGCGGCCGGGCGCGCATCTGTCTCCCGCAGAACGTGCTGGCCATTACCAACCTGGTTTCGAGCGCGGTCGAAGGCCTGGCGCCTGACGCCATCTCGGTGGTGGATATGAATGGCACGCTGCTCACGCGCCGGACGCGCACGGCCAACACCGATGGATCGCAGGCCCCCGCCGAGATGCTCGAAATGCGCCAGCAACTCGAGCACAACCTGGTCGCCAAGATCTCGGAAACTCTGGATCCTCTGCTCGGCCCGAACAACTACCGCGCAGGAGCTTCGGTGGACTGTGATCTCACCAGCGGCGAGCAGCAGGAAGAAACACTCGATCCTTCCCATTCCGTGATGGTGAGCTCGCAAAAATCCGAGGATGTCTCCGAGCGCGCCGGTTCATCCGGCATTCCGGGCACAGCCTCCAATCTTCCGGGCGCGGCTCCTTCAACCAAAGCCAGTGCCGGCGGCGTTTCGCGCCGCAATGAAACCATCGCCTATCAGACCAGCCGCGTGGTCCGCCACACCAAGATTCCGCAGGGCGTCATCAAGCGTATGTCGCTGGCCATCCTGGTCGACCAGACCGTGCGCTGGGATGGCGCCGGCGCGCAAAAGCATCGCGTGGTGATTCCCCCAGCTCCCGAAACTTTGAAGACCATCAAGGATCTGGTAGCCGGCGTCACCGGTTTCAGCACCGAACGCGGCGATCAGTTGGTGGTGGAAACTCTGCCGTTCGAGTCCAGCCAGAACGCCGAACCGCCCGCTCCCCTGCCCTCCGCGCCGCCTCCCAGTACCGATCCCGCCTGGCTGCGCTGGTTCACAAAATACCGCATCTATCTGTCCGCGGCGGCGGTGGCGCTCGCGCTGCTGGTGGTCGTCGCCCGGGTTGCCGTAATGTTGAAGCGAGACAAAGTCTCGGTGGACATCGTCAGCCAGCCCGATGAGTTGACGGGCCCGCATGCGACGCCTCACTTACATCCCGCAACCACGGCCCTGGCAACCGCCGAACAACTGGGCGAGATGCCCACCAGGGAAGACGACAGCCTGGAGTTGGCCCGGCGAATTCGTGAGCACGCCAAGCGGGAGCCGGCCGCAGCCGCCAACACCCTTCGCATGTGGCTGGTTGATAATCAAGCCGCTAAATCAGGAGCGCAACATGCCGCAGTCTGAAGAAAACGCCCAGGTAGTGTCCGGAGCCCGCAAGGCAGCCATGTTCCTGATGGGCGTGGGGGACCAGATTGGGGCCGACGTGCTGCGCCACCTGGAGCCCGACGAAATCCGCCGCATCAGTTGGGAGATCTCCTCTCTGGATGCCGTTGGGCCGGACCACATGCTGAGCGTGTTCCGGGAATTTGAGACTCTCACGGCCAGTAGCCCGTTATTCGCCAAAGGCGGCGCCGAGTGCGCCCGCCGCATGGTCGAGCAGGCCTTCGGTCCCGAACCGGCCCAGAAAATCCTGGAAGTTCCCGCTCGCACCGCGGCCTCCGCCGAGGCGGGCGAATTCGGCATTCTGCAGGATACCGATCCGCAGCAGCTCGCCACCTTCATTCGCGATGAGCATCCCCAGGTGATCGCGTTGATTCTCTCCAACCTGCCCTCCGCGCAAGCCGGCGCGCTGATGGCTTCCCTACCTGCCGAAACGCAGCCGCAGGTCGCCCTGCGGATGGCCTCGCTCGATCGCATCTCGCCCGAAGTCTTCCGCCGTATCGCCGAAGCCATCGCCAGCAAACTGAAGAATATCCGGCAGGTAAAACGCTCCAATGGCATGGGCACCCTGGCCAGCCTCCTGAACCAGATCGATCCCACAGTGGCCGAGGCCATCCTCGCCAAAATCGACGAGGAAGACCAATCCATCGGCTCCTCCGTACGCGACATGATGTTCGTGTTCGAAGACATCCTCAACATCAATCGCGACGGCATGACCAAGCTGATCGCCAAGGCCGACCGCAAGATCCTCACTACCGCGTTGAAAGGGACTTACGGCAAGGTCCGCGATCATTTCAAAGAATGCATGTCGCAGCGCGCCGCGGAAATGCTGGAGGAGGACATGGAGGCTTTGGGGCCGGTCCGCATTCGCGATGTGGAGGCCGCCCAACAGCAGCTCGTCGCCGTCGTCCGCCAGTTGCAGCAAGAAGGCTTGATCGCCGTAAGTCGGGGTGGCAGCGACGAATATGTTGTCTAGAGTGCTGAAGGAATCCGACATCGAGATCCGGCCCATCGTGTGGCCGCGCGGTTCGGTGCTGCAGGTTCAAGCCGCGCCGGCGCCCTTGCCGGCTTCTCCGGCGCAGGATGAAGCGTCACACCTGCGCGCCAAGCTGAACCTGATGGCTGCCCAGGCTGAGAAGCAATCGCGGGAAGCCTTCGAAGCCGGCCTGCACGCGGGAGAATCCGCAGCTAAGGAAAGACTGGAAGGCGAGGTTCGCGCCACCATCGCCCGACTGGCCGAAAGCATTAAAGAACTGGCTTCTTTACGCGCCGAGACCATTCACCGCGCGGAGGTCGACACGGTGCGCCTGGCAGTCGAGATCGCGCGCCGCGTTCTGCATCGCGAGCTGACCGTGGACACGTCCGCGTTGGGTGCTCTTATCAAAGCGGCTCTGGAGAAATTACAGGCGCAGGAAGTCTACCGCGTCCGCGTGCATCCCGATCAAGCCAAGATCGTCCGCAGTTGCCTCGACGAGATGGGGCGCAGCCAGGCGATAGAAGTGGTCCAGGATGCTTCGCAGGCCAAAGGCGGCGCGATATTTGAAATCAGCCGCGGAGCGCTGGATGCTTCGGTGGAAACACAGCTACGCGAGATCGAGTGCGGCCTGACAGACCAGTTGGAGGCGCGCAATTGACAGTTCCATGTCCCGTCGATTTCAGCTCGTACATTGCGCAAGTCCGCAACGCCCCGCTGCTGCCCTGGACCGGTGAAGTCGTCGAGTTGATCGGCCTGCTGGTTGCATCGCGCGGACCGGCCGTGGCCATTGGCGATTGCTGCGAAGTGATCACCTCCGCGGGGCGCCGTATCCGCACACAGGTGGTAGGCTTTCGCGAAGGGCACGTGCTCTCGATGGCGCTCGAAGAGATCGATGGCATTCAACTGGGCGACCAGGTGATTGCCCGCGCAGACGATGCCCAGGTCCCGGTGGGGCCCGACCTGGTGGGGCGTGTTCTGGATGGCTTCGGCCGGACCATCGACCGCAAACCGCCTATCCGGCGTACCGGCTCGTACCGCCTCTATCAGTCGCCCGGGAGTCCTCTCGACCGCGAGCACATTACCGAACGCATCAATACCGGTGTCCGTGTTATCGACGGCTTGATTCCCTGCGGCCAGGGACAGCGCATGGGCATCTTCGGCGGCAGCGGCGTTGGCAAGAGCACTTTGCTAGGTTCGATGGCGCGCCATAACTCCGCGGATGTCACGGTGATCGCACTGATCGGCGAACGCAACCGTGAAGTGCGGGCTTTCCTGGAACAGGACCTCGGTGCGGATGGCGCCAAGCGCTCGGTAGTGGTCTGCGCTACCTCCGACCGTCCCGCCCCGCTTCGCGTCCGTGCCAGTTTCGTTGCCCTGGCTGTCGCGGAGTATTTCCGCGATCAGGGCGCGCACGTGCTCCTGATTATGGACTCCGTGACCCGCCTGGCCATGGCGCAGCGGGAGATCGGGCTGGCAGCCGGCGAACCGCCCAGCCAGAAAGGCTACACTCCGTCCGTGTTCAACCTGCTGCCCCGGATACTGGAGCGTGCCGGCAATTTTCAGCAGGGATCCATCACCGGTTTCTTTACCGTGCTGGTGGAAGGCGATGATTTCAACGAACCGATCAGCGATGCGGTGCGCTCCATCCTGGACGGTCACATTACCCTATCGCGCCGCCTGGCCGCCGCCAGCCACTATCCGGCGATCGACGTGATGCATTCGCTCAGCCGGCTCTCCACGCGGCTCGCGGAACCGAACGATCTGCAAGCGTCCAAGAAAATCCGGGAAGCCCTGGCGGTCTACGACGAATCGAAAGATCTGATTGAGCTGGGAGCTTATGTCAGTGGCGCGAACCCGCGCCTGGATGCGGCTGTGCGCATGCGGCCCGAGATCAACGCCTTTCTGCAACAGGACGCCGCCGCATCGTCCCTGCCCGATACCCTGGCCCGTATGCAGTCCATTGCCGCCAGGCTCTAACCTCGTATGCCCAACTTCCAATTCCGCCTGCAGCGAGTTCTGGAATGGTATCAGACCCAGTGCCAGTTAGAGGAGAATCGCCTGGCGCTGTGTCTCGCCGCGTTGGATAAAGTGCGGGAAAGCATCGCCCGTCTGCAAGCCGACAGTCTCCGGATCGAACGCGAGGTCCTCTCCGGGAGCACCATCGCGGCAGCGGATCTCGCCTCGCTTGGCCTCTATCGCTTGCGCGCGAAGATGCAGGCAGCCGACTTGGAGCAGGACCGCATACGCGGAAAGCGCGCGGTTAAAGATCAAATGGCGGTCGTACGGGCGAGCACAGCGCCGCCTGCGTCTGGTGGAGAAACTGCGCGAAAGGCGCCTGCAGGAGTATCTCGCAGCCGAAGATCAGGCGCTAGAAAATCTGGCCGCCGAGTCATATCTATCTAAGTGGATGCAAATGAAACAAGCTAAGTGAGGGAGGCCCTCGGCCTGCGGCGGACCCTCAGGCCGCCACCTTACTTGCGCAAGGCGGTCGATCCGACGCGAAAAGCGGGTCCGAGGGACCCGCGCAGGCCGCGGGCCTGCCCCACCAGAACCGGCGCGGGGGCCGAAGGTCCTTTAGGCGCTCTCGACTTCCGACCAGGAACCGGGATGAAATTGAGCGTCAGCCTGTCCCGCAGCCAAACCGGCTTTTTCCAATTGCGCCAAAGTATAATAGCGGCCCGGCTGTATCCCACTAACCGTACCGTTGTAACCGGGAACGTTGTAAGTGTTAGGGCCCACTTGATTCGCTGTAGAGATATAAATCGGTTCGGCTCCCGCGGACTGTCCCGGCCCGGCGTAACCCAAGTCCTTAGAAGTATAAGTCACACCGTCGAAAGTCATGGGGCCCGGGTCCGACCAATAAGCCGTCGTGTCGATAGGTTGACCGGACGCTAGTCTCTGCGCATTCTCCAGCGCCAGCCTCCGGTCGAATTCGCCTTGCGCCTGCGAAGTCGGGACGCCTGGAAGCTGCGACGTCAAACTCGCACCACTTCCTCCCGTCATTTGTGCGAAAGCGTTGCCAGCTTGATTCTGCAGAGCCTGCGCGAAAATTGCATCCGGACCGAACACGCTATTGGCCCCGAAGTTACTGCCCGAGCCCTGCCCGCTTTCATAAGACATGGTGGCAGCCCCGGTGTAGTTACCCAGTGGATTCGCCGCCGCCATCTCCGTGTAGTAACTCTCCAACCACGCCTGCACATCCGGCTGGCCCAGAGTCGTCTTTCCGCCAGGAGTTGTGGAAGCCGTCGTGGAGGCGACGCTGGAGGCCGCCGTGGAACTGGTCTCCGGGCTGGCAGCCGCCGCTGACTCAAACAGGTTTCCAAAATCGCCCGTTGATGACGATGACGATGGCGATGAGGATCCGGTCGGCAGCGTTCTCTCTACCAGGTCGAACATCCCTTTATCCACTGCGTGCACCATTAGCTTTGTTGTCCTTTCAAAATACCTGCTTTCCGGAATGCAGCTTAGTAACCAATTCGAGCCCTGTCATTTCAATAAGATACAGACGCGTCACCCGTTATGTCTTTGACATGCGGCGCGCGTGTCAAACAGTTGACGATGCCAGCGGTATGCTATCCGGACACAAATGAAAATCCCGGGTTAATTCCAAGCGGGGGGAACTCATGCCCGATATAATGCACGAGCCCTTAGCGCCCTTTCCCACCGTGATTTCGCCCCGCGACGCGATCCTTCTGGTGTCTTGGCAGGAGTAACCACCGATTTCTCGCGTGGCGACACCAATCCTGCGTCTCGTATGCGCGTTGAATCCAGGAATCACAGCAAGCACGATACGCCAGGTGGGTACGGCATCACTCCGGGCGCAACTAACTTCGAATTGGTACATTGCTGGTGGTGTGCAAACTCATGTCGCCTTTCCCGCGGGCGCGTGCCCGGGCCAGCCACGCCTGGTAATCCGCCCGCACGAGCCGCACGGCTCGGTTGTGAGATGCTTCGCTGGTTCGACAAATACGTGAAGAATGCGCTGCCGCGCCCCGGTGTTTGAAATTAAGTCGCCGACGGATGAGCAGTTTCGTAAATCTGCCGGCTGGCCTGGTTCTGAAGCTGGTTGATCTGTTGTGCTTCCGACTGGGTCAGCGTGCCGCCGTTCGCCTGATTATTTGATCCGATGAGCTGATCAATGGTGGTCTGCTGGCTCATGAGCTGCTGCGTCTGGCTGGCGTTGAGATTTCCAGCCTGTTCGTTCAGCTCGATCCGGCCGGCCTGCATGGCAGCCCGTTTCTCAGCCTCGCTGATGGGCGGATGGCTCGTGGGCGGTGCGGCGCCATTGTGCGCGTCGGAGTAAATGGTCGCGCTCAACTGATTCTGCAACTGATTGATGCTCTGTGCATCCTGGGAAGAAAGCGTCCCACCGCCGGCCTGTTTGTCCGACGTGATCTGGGTCTGGATGGATGCCACCTGCTGATAGAGTTGCGAGGCCTGGGCAGCGGTCAGGTTGCCGGCCTGGGCATTCAGTGCAATGCGGCCGGTTTCCATGGTCTCACGCTGTGCCGCGGGGCTGAGATCCACAACATCCTGGGCGAGCGGCTCTGGATTGTTAGCCGATGAGGCCGCCGGGATTGTCCCTTTCGGTGAGAGAACTGGCGACGGGTAATTTTGTGAAGCGGTAACGCTGGTGACTTCGCTCATAACTCCAATCTCCTTTCCGGTATCCGGAAGATATTTGTCCAGGTAAATCCCCGCTGACGTTTGTTAATTAGAGTTACATACGAGATAGACGGCTGGCAACGATATCCTTGGTTATCGAACGAAGCTTCTTGGCATTCGCCGCCCGCTGGCTAAGTACCGTGGAACGTCATCGGTACGATCAGGACTACGCGCTGCCGTTCCGGACAAACCATAATCACAGCAGAGGTTCGACAGGCCGCAATGCTACCGCCAGTCATGGCGCACCTGGAACGCCGCGGAGACGAACGCTACCGCTTTGGCCAGCCGCTGCAGTTCTCGGTGCACGGGCCGGGTTCCGCATGCCTGGGAGCGAGGCTGGGAGCGGGCCATACCATTGAACTCGGCGCGGGCGGACTGCTGGTCCACACCGAACATCCTCCCAGCGACGGCGAACAAGTTGAGATCCAGATCACCTGGCCCTTGCCGGCGCAGGGTGTCTGTCCCGTAGTGCTCGTGATTCAGGCAATCGTGGTGAGAACCGACGCGCGCGGAACCGCGTTGCGCATGCGCAGTTATGAATTTCAGATGGCGGGAACGCGATCGCTCGACGCCTCGATCAGCAGCGGCGTAACCTGCAACCTGATCGGGTGACGAACCGCCGGCGTAAGATCCGGACACAATGCCGCCGCACTGGCGCGGCGCTCGATACGGCACCGTTCCAGCCCGGCCCAACCCTCGACCGAAGTCCCATCCGGCCCCCATTTGACCTCGAACAGCGCGGACGCGCCATATTCGGCGCTCAAGCCCGCCAACGTCCAACCCGCCGCATCGAGCATCCGCATACCGCCCTGCCGGTTAATCAGGATCACAAGGTTGGGGCCACTGTCGGTAGCGCGCACGGCGGTATCCAGGATCTCTTCTGCCTGCTGCATCAGCGCCGTCATAAAAGCCATATCGGCGGCGGCGGACGGCTTTCTTGTAAATCTGGGGCGCGGCCAGGGTCTATCCTGAACAGAGCGCCGGGGCTTTCCAAGCCAAGGTTACTTCCCGACGGGGACACGCAGCTTATCGCGGGCGAACGCAACCGGCCCCGGAAAGGCCGCGCGAATCGATTTGCGCACCGCACGCTCCTGACCTTCAACGTCTGGCGCAAGATGGCTCAACAGCAAACTCTTGACGCCGCTCTCTCGTGCCGCTTCGCCGACCTTCTTCGGCGGCGTGTGCAGTTGGTACAACTGCGATGGCGATCCTGGAGGGTCCAGCACGGCGCAATTGAAAACCAGCAAATCCGCGCTTTTCGCCAATTGCTCCAGATTCGGAAGAGCCGATGCGTCCATGTCTCCGGAGAAAACCACCGACACCCCCCGGTAAGAAATCCGGTAAGCGGCGGACGGACATTCGCCGTGATGGGTCGCAATTTCTTCTACCACCAAGCCATCCTCATCGACGATCTTGGTGCGCGGCAAATCCAAGCTGGTTGCCAGATCGCGAACGGCAAACGACTCGCGCGCGCCAAACGTCTTTTGATACGCGAACGCGCCGCCTTCCGCCACCAGCAAATCCACGAATCGCGAGGTCTTGGGAAATAGGCCGCCTGCATCCGGACCAAAAATCCGGTACGTGATCGGTCCATCGCTGGTAAGCGCTCGCGCATTGAAGAAAGCTGCCAGATCTCCGCTGTGATCGATGTGCAGATGCGTCAACAGAACCGTATCTACCGCTTCTAAGTCCAGGTCCAGTTCCCCAATTCGCAGGAACGCTCCCGGCCCGGCATCCACCAAAATGCGCGGCTTTCCTTCGAGGACCACGATGTAGCTTGAGCCGGCCCTCCCGAACGCGCGGGGCCCCCCGGAACCAAGCACCACAACTTCCATCGCGGGCTTTACAGGACTGGCGCGCAGGCAGGCCGGGAACAGAAAAGCAACCGCCGCCAGGGGCATGAACAGCGGGCGTCCGCGAAACATGTCTCCAAGCCTATCACGAGGGTTAGCGCCAGCTTATTGGTTCACGCGACGCACTCGAGGATGTAATACTTCTTGCCGTCATCGCGTGCGATCTGGCCGGCGATGATCCACTCATGGCTGTCGGCCAGATAGACGCGGCGGTAGGAATCGTACTCGACGCCGATCTGGCGATCGATTCGGGATGCTTCCACCTCGCGGGTGTCGCCGGGGGCCCAGGATTGACGCACGACATGGAAAGGATCCATGGTTTAGCGCCGGGTAAGCGTAAGTTCACCGGTATTTCGAGGTGACCGGCAGCCCAGCCACGCCGATACCAGAAAGCCGCAAAAGAAGAATAGCTCCACTACGAGCGGCGGCATAAGCGGTATCGTCCGAAGATAGGGGTCATCCGCCACGGGACGGGCTAACCAGGGCAAGCTCGCGAGAAAACCCAGCAGGTAATGGCCAAGCGTGAGCAGTGCCAGGTTAATGACGGCAGTCCGCAAGAGGCTGATCCAACGGAACGCCGAAGTGATCACCAGGCCCGCAGCCAGGACAGGCAACGCCGCCAGGGCGAGCAGGGCGCCGCGAGTCCATTCGAAGGCAAACTGCGACAGCGGCCACGGTAGGGCCCACCAGTGTAGAGCCGACGGTACTCCATCCACGGTCTTCCAGAGAAAAAGAGGAATCGCGGTTCCGCTGATGGCGTAACAGAAGTACGGCCAACGCCGCCGCATCGCGCTCAGCACACTTGTGGCAAAGGCGATGAGCACCTGCCTCCAGAACCACGCGCGAGTTTGTCCTTCGCCGAAGCGTTCGATGAGATCGCCGGTCAAGGCCTGGTTGTCGCCTGGGCAGGCATGCTGCAAGAACCATATGGCTTGCTTCGGCGGATCGGATTTGGTGCCGCTCATGTGTGCCTTCCCTCCAGTTGAGGGATACCCCTCCATAGGTTGATAAGTGCAGCGCGGGTGGTTTTCAAGGCTTGCAATCCCTCAGGGGTGACGCGCAGATAGCGTTTCGCCCGTCCGCCGCGCTCTGGCGTGGGGTCGCCAAGAGTCGAAGTTACGAAGTCTTTTCGTTCGAGCCGGTCGAGCGCCGCGTAAATGCTGCCAAGGGCGACTTCCCTGCCCGCCAGGTCGCGCAGTTCTTTGGAGATGGGAACGCCGTAGGCGCCGTCACCCAGGCGCACCACCGCGAGCAGAACCATCATTTCCATCTCCGCAAGGTAGGCGGGCCGGGGCATTTGTTCAATTATAGCGAATAAATGAGCCGGGATCCTATTGGCCGCCGAGATCCGCTATTTGCCGGGCCGCTGCCGGACTGAGCGAATATGAATCGATTGCTCCACCGCTCAGAGTTTTGGCCGATCCGGGATTGCAGAGCAGGCGCGCGAGTGTGTACATCAGAGGGAAGAGGCTCTTGAAGTCAATCCGAATTGGCAGCAGTTCTTCCCGGCTGCCGGCGTACAGGCCGCGGCCCAGAACGGCGCGCACCAGTTCCACGAGCAGGTCGATCCTGCGCCCACGGCGGGACCCTGCCGTTAGGAGCGCCATTAACAGCATATGGGTCCGCACCGCGGTCGCTCCGCATTCCACGTTTGCACTATGCTCACCGGTTGAAACGCGCAACAACATCCCGGCCAGATTTACGCCGCTGAAAACAGCATTCATAGGCTCCACCAAGCGCGGGTTCACATCGATGAACATGGGGGTCGAGTCTTCGCGCAGAATATAGTCCAGCGACAGAGCTCCATGCCATTGCAGCGCGCCGCCGAGGCACTCCACGTAGCGACGCACGTCCGGACGGCTGACGCCAAGTTTGGCGATATCTCCGCCGCCGATACCCGCCGCCGTTTGGCGGTAGCCGTGAATCGCGATCAATCGACCTTTGTCGAAGACAGCTTGGACACGTTCCAGGGTTCCTGCAACCGCTTCTTGAATTACGAACTCCTGGTAAGAGGCCAGTTCCGAGAGCTTGGCGTCGAGTTCCGCCGCGTTGGCGATCCGCCAGACCGCGGTCGAGGCCGTGGCATAGTCGGCCTTAAGATACGCGGGAAAGCGGACCCCGCCTGCGAATCTCCCTCGCGCCTGGATCACGCGAGAAACCGGTTGTGGTATCGAGAGGCTCGCCAGCGTACGTACCAGGGCGGCCTTTCCCTGGACCTTGAGGAAAGACTGGAAATCAGACACGGCCAGCCCTACGCCCCGTGGGATTCGAGCTCGTTCGCGCGAGAACAGGAATGCCTGTTCGTGCGACGGGAACAGTACGTCCCAATGGCCCTGGGCCAGAAGGGCGACCACAAAATCCAGGTAGGCCCAGGGATCCTTGCCCATCGCCGGACACTGGTAGTAGTGAGTTACGAACCGGGAGAAGCGCGCGAGACAAAGTGGGTCAGGATCGCAGATGCCGATCCGATGACCCACCATGCCGAGTGCCGTGACGGCCTGCCGCGCGGAAAGGCTGGAGCCTTCCGATACCAGGACTGTCGCCAATCCCCATTTTATACGTGCCCAGCTTACTATTGGATCGCCTGAAAGGAAGTAATTCCGTAAGTGTTGGTGCCGCCGCCCCACGTAACGATACCAATGGTGTCAATATCGCTGGCATCGAGCGGCGCTGGTAGAAAGCTCGCAAACGGAAAATCCACGGAGAGAACGTTCACATCGGACGACAGAGATGTGCTCGCGGCAAACACGCCGCCGCTGTGCGTCCAGACGGTTATATCCACAGCCAGGACTTCCTCGGTGCAAATGCCTGCAAAGGTCAACTGGAAAGCCGAATACGCGCTGAGGTTCAGGCCGAGCGGCGCCGGGGTGGTGGCGTCGGCGAAGCCATAGTAGATCTGTACGCCGGGGACGACGCCAAAGCCACCTTCCACGATCCAGATGCCTTTGCCAATCTCAAGCGTACTCCGCTGCCCGTACGGATTTGCGCCGATCACAAAGACTGTTTCGCGCGCCGGGCCGAGCGGGCTGCCTGGCGCCAGCGGCGCGAAATGGATGTCCTGAGCTTGGGGTGTCGTCAGAGACACCACATAGTGCCCGGCTTTAAAATTATCGAGAACAAGCGGCGTAGCTGCATGGATGGCCGGCGCCGCGAGCACGAAGACGGCCAGGAGCGCGCAAGGGGTAATGGGTATCATTCGTTTGTTGAGTAACATCGTCTTTCCTTTCTGACAGCGCTATTCGAAGATTTGCCCCGAATAATTGACCACCCAGGGAACACCAATGTCGGGCGACAGCGATATCTGCGATCCTATCCCTGGTATTTGCACCCAAGTTACGCCGTTCTGCAACTGGTAGAGGTAATAGCCCTGGTTGGAAACCTGACCGCAGCCGGCCACCCACACATCGCCATTCGGCCCCGCAAGTGGAGCCGTTGAGGGACCGACAGCGATACTAACCGCGCAGCCCGCCGGCGCCGATGAAAAGCCCGACCCATTCCAGTAGAATATGCCTCCGTTTGAGGTCAGTACCCACGGCACGCCTTGGGGCGACACCGCGATCTGATTCGCCGCGCCCGGCTGCTTCACCCACACCGAACCCTGCAGTTGATAGATGCCGCCGTTAATGTTGTCGGTGCCATCGCATCCGATGACCCAAGGGTCGCCATACAGCGACCCATAAGCGTTCGGACCTACCCCTATGGAGATCGCGCAGCCATTGCCCGGGGCCAGTTCGAACGTGCTGCCGTTCCAGTAGTAGATGGTCCCGAGATGTGTGATCACCCATGGATAGCCTTGAGGCGAGACGGCGATCTGAAGACCGGCGCCATTCGTTCTCACCCAACTCCCGTTCCGCCATTGAAAGACATAATAGTCGCCGGCGCTGGTCTTAGCGGTTCCCAAGACCCAGGGATCTCCAATCGTCGAGCCGTTTGCATTCGGACCCACGGCAATGGACTGGGGGTAGCAGTCGTTGCCGGGCGAGGGGCAAGGGACCAGAGAACTGAGTGCCGCACCCGCTACGCGCAGAAATTGAGAAACGGCAAAATAGGTCTGGTCCGTCTTCCCGAGACCGACTTCCATGTGGGAGGTAGTGGTCGTAAAATCCGCGAGCACATACACGGAGGGATCGGTACTGATGGTTTGTGAATAACTGTTGGTCGTCGACGAATAGGCCGAACCAAACATATCCACCGTGGAAGTCAGATCAGTGAATGCGGTTGCCGGTGAACAGCATTGCGGTGTTTGGTTTTCAATCACGAATTCCGCTGCCAATCCCACAGTCATGCAGTTAGGCGTCCCAGGACTGACGGAGCAGAGGGGCAGCGCCTTGACCGACCAGCACGGCGAGCCGGTTGCCGACGTACAACTGAGGACCGCGCCCGTGGTTTTGTCCACCAGGTACGTGCAACCATAACCTCCTACTAAGTTCGACTTACCCGTGGCATCGCAGTACCATTCCTGCGAATAGATCTCGTCGTTAGGGTTAGGCGTGAAGGCGCCCCCATATCCGTTGCTATCCGGGTCGCCGCAGCAATACTCGCGCCAGCTCCCATAGCCCGCACTGACTGAGTTAGTCGCCACATTTACACCGCCCTGGATGAGACCCGACCCAGTGTTATATCCGCCCAAGCCGTTCCATATAGCTATTTCCGTGCCGGTAGTTTCGTCTCCGCCGGGAGCTGCCACAGGCACGTTGAAGTTCGCCTCGGTGGAAATGTAGTTCGGCGCGCCGACCAGGACTGAGCCGGTCCAGGGGGCCGCTTTCGTGGTGGTAACGGTGTGCGAATGCGCGCTGGGCCGTTTGATCTCCAGCATCCGGCCCGGCACCAGCGCCGCGGCAAGCCAGCGCGCATAGGCGGCGGCGGTCTTCTTGGGATCCGGCCGCAGCCCGTATCCGGCGTCCATCAGTTCAGACTCGGTATAGCCCAGCGGATCGCCTTTGAGCGCCGGCCGGTCCGAGCCGCGCTCGTTAGCCAGATTGACCGGGCGGGGCGCGAAAGTATCGTCGGACGATAAATCGACGGAATATGAAGAGAAGTTTCCATCGGCGTCCGTGCAGTCCAGAGTGAGGCGCTTGACCGTATCGCCAGCGGCCGCGCGCACGGCGTGGAACCGGGCATACCCGTCGTCGTCCGTAAATACCGCAAAGCCGGTGGAGGCGGCGCTGCCTGTTGGGTAGAGTTTGCATTCCAATTGGGGCAATGCGCGCACGGAGGCAGGTGTATAGCTCCGTTTAGGCGCAGCAGGCACCGCATGGACGGGCAGGGGCGCGGGCGATAGCTGATCCTGTCCCGCAGCCGCCGCCGCGATCAGGAGCGCGATGCTTGCTCCGGCAACCCAGCGACGTGACCAGAACAGCCGCTTCCCCTCGCATAATGATTGATTCGTCGTCATATATCCCTCGCTAAAAGGCGCAAATGGTAGCAGCGCCTTTTCCCCACCCAGTCAATTAAACGACGATCGCGGTGGCCTGTCGCCACACAGGTATGTAGGTTTGTAGCTTCCGCTTTAGCGGACGATGCGCTGGCGAAGCCCTTTAGCGACAGCTTCGGATTTGGAATGAACCTGCAGTTTCTCGTAGACGCTCTTCATGTGGAAGCGGATAGTGTTCACACTGAGATTCAGTTCGGCGGCCGCTGTTTTGTAGTTGTGTCCCTCCACCAGCAGCTTCAACAGGCGGGTTTCGTGCGGCGTCAACTGGTAACCGGCGTCTTCCGGCGGACGGATTTCACGGAACAAAGACACCACGCGGCGCGCCACTTCGGGCGACATGGGGGCACCGCCGCCGGCCGCTTCCTGCAAACACTCCAACAGGCGCGCGGGCGGTGTCTTCTTGAGCAGATATCCGCAAGCGCCGGCGCACAGGGCGTCGAAAATGCGTTTATCGTCGTCATAAACGGTCAGCATGAGCACGGTCAAGTTGGGATAACTTTTTTTCAGCGCGCGGATGCCGTCGATCCCGGACATCCCAGGCAAACCGATATCCACCAGTGCCACATCGGGTAGATCGTCGCCGATCCTGGCTAGGGCATCCTCCATGCATTCGAAGCCGGCGGTACAACGGAAGCCCTCCGTGCCGCCGATCAGGATACGGAGCGATTCCCGTATCCGGAGCTGATCTTCTACGATGGCTACTTTGAGCGCGGCTTGGCTGGACATGTTGAGGCTGGACACGCTGGGCAAGACCGGCTCGGGTTTCAATGGCTGGCTTTCATAATACGCCGGATGAAGCGGGAGTCCGCCACCCATTTATGTAGAGATCGCTTCCAAAGGGGCGGGGGCCGGCGGGCTAAGGGCGCTCGCAGGCGCACCGTAGTGCCGCGTCCGGGACCGGAATCCACTACCAGACCGGCGCCCAACTGCTCGCATCTCCGTCGCATGCTGGACAACCCGTGTCCGCGGCTGGAATGCCCCACATCAAAGCCGCGGCCATTGTCCGCGATAGCGAGCTCCAGCCAGCCGTCCGCCAGGCGCAATTTCAGATCCACCTCGGTGCAGCCGGAATGGCGAGCCGCATTGTGAAGGCTCTCTTTGAAGATGAGGAAGACCTGGCGGCGAAGGTCGGTGCCAATCTGTGGATTCTGGTCTTCTCCGGGCAAGTCGAGCCGCACGCGAGAGCCGTTGTGGCTGAACAGGTCGCTGGCGAATCGCCGCATGCGATGGGTCAGATCGCCGAGCCGGTCCTGCTCCGGGTCGATGGCCCACACGATGTCGCTCATCGAATCGATCAGCTCGCGCGAAAGGTTGGCGATGTCGGCGAGCGGTGCTTCGCGCTCCTCCACGTCGGGGCGCCGCCGGGCCACTTCGCTCAACAGTGCGATCTGAGACAAGCTACTGCCAATATCGTCATGCAGGTCGGTGGCGATCCGCGTCCGCAGCCTCTCCACCTCAAGTAGCCGCGCCATCCGGTAGCGGTAGAGGCTGTACAGCACGGCGCATGCCGCAAGCAACAGCAGCAGCTGCACCCACCAGCGCTGCCACAGGGGCGCCAGAATGGTGAAGGCAACCGTCGCCGGCTGGCTGGGAATGCCGTCGGCCGTTACGGCGCGCACCTGCCAGCGATAGCTGCCGGGACCGAGGTTGGCGTAGTTCACCGTGCGCTGGTCGGTATCTGGACTCCAGTTCTGACCCGCGCCCTCGAGCCGGTACTGATAACGTAGTGCGCCGCCGGCGCCAAAGGCGAGATCCACGAAGTCCAGCCCCAATTGGTTCCTGTCCGCAGAGAGCTCAATGCCGCTGAGCGAGACTTCGCCAAGAGAGGAAATGGGAAACGGCGCGCCGCGAACGCGCAGCCCGCTGATGAGGACCGGCGGAGGCGACTGAGGTCTCTCGGGTTCCGGTTCCAGGCGCGAGAGTCCCTCCCGCGTGCCAAACCAGAGCACGCCGTGGCGATCGCAAAAGGCCGCCAATACTTCGCCGCGCGAGAGCCCGTCCGCACTGGTGTAATGGCGGATGCGCGGTGGCGCGCCCGGATAAACGCAGTCCACACCGTGTCCGGTCCCCAGGTAGATCCGGCCCAACGGGTCCTCGGTAATCGATGCGACCCCATTGCTGGAAAGCCCGTCCGCCACGGTGAAAGCTTCCATGCGCGGTTGCGCCGCCGCGGGCTCGTCAATTTTATTTACCCCTTGGTCCGTGGCGGCCCACAGACGGCCCTGGTGATCGACAAAGAGCGCCGAAACCCATATGCCGCAGCTCAGGTTTATGGTTTGGAACCGGCCCTCCCGATACCGGAGGAGCGCACTCGAATTGAGGCCGATCCAGACGTTGCCCGCACGATCCTGCGCAAACGCTGTGGCCAAGACCTGGCCGCTTATGGGATCGCCGGGAGGGTAGCGTTCGAGCACGCCCGTGGCAGGATCCCAACGCGCCAGGCCATTGGCACGCACGGCTCCATTCGACGCCGGGATTTGCGTTGAAATCCAGATAGCGCCGCTGCCGTCCTCAAAAATGGCGTATACACTCTCCCCCGCCGCGTAGATGGCTTCCGGTTGTGCTCGGGCGAGTCCGGCGGCCGTCGACAGCGGCGCAAAACGGAAAACTCCGCTGCCAGTGGAGACCCACCACTCTCCGCTCCGAGCCTGAAAGGTGAGACGGCCCCTGCTCCAACCCCAGTCGCCAATCGAACGCGGGACATTGGGACGCATGGGGTGAAATTTGCTTCCGTCGTTGCAATTGACAGGCCTGGCATTGACTCCTCGGCTCATGGTTGTGACGCAAAGCTGGCCCTCGACTGTTTCCAGGATCGATCGGATGTTATCGCTGTCCAAACCATCCTGCTGGGTGTAGATGCGAAAGCCGCCTTTGGCCAGCCGGATCGCGCCTTGGGCGCCCATCCACAGGTTTCCCGCGCGGTCTTCGCCGATTGTCGATATGGCCCCGGAACCGGGCAACCCGTTTCTGGCGGTAAACCTCTCAAAACTCTCCCGGCCGTTGCGGACGCGATAAACCGCGGCCCCAGTTTGGGTGGCGATCCAGAGAGCCCCATCAGAGGATTCGAACAACGATTCAATCGTCTCTCCCGCCAACTCCCGGCTTGCGCTGCAAGCTTGTTCCAACGGCCTCCCGCTCAAAGCGCGATCCGCCGAAATCCGGCAAAGTCCGCGCCGGGTTCCGGCCCAAATCCGCCCCTGGTGGTCCTGCAGCAGAGTGGTGACCACCGGTTGAGACAAACCGCCTTGGGTGTGTTCCGAACGCCCGTCGGGAAAGCGGCGATAGAGACCGATTCTGGTCCCGGCCCAGAGCGCTCCGCTGCGGTCTACCAGCAGCGAAGTCACAAACGTGTCTTCCCAGACCCGGCTGGGCATCCCGATATCGACGGGACGGAGTTGCCAATCGCCGGATGCCCGATCAACGTGGTACAGCCCCCCTTGGGTGCCGGCCCAGATTCCTCCGGCGGGGTCCGCAGCGAGGGCGAAGACCAGGCGCGCTTTCACATCGCGGGAAAGATAGATTTTGAACCGCGGCTTTGGGGAAGCCGGATCAAAGCGTGCCAAGCCCTTGCTGGTGGCGATCCAATAATCGCCTGCGGCCGTCTCCAGCAGATCGTGCACAGCGGCGGGCACGCCCTCGGCAATACCGAAGTTTCGGAACTGGTATCCATCAAACCGGGAGAGCCCTTCACGCGTACAAAACCAGAGGAAGCCGTGGGAGTCGGTGACGATGTCGTCGATCGTATTCCCCACCAGGCCGTCGGCGGTGGTGTAAATCCTGACCGGCAACTGCTCAGCCTGAAGGCACGCGAAACAAAGCAACAGACAAGCTGTGCAACTCGCGGATAGCTTCTCGCGGGACACGATCGTGGGTACAGTTATACCACGGCCGCGCTGCTGTTACGCTCTACGCTTCACTGTTTCCGAGCGGCCTGAAAGAGTTCTACCGGGTTTCCTGACGGATCGTCCAGCAAGATCTCCGACCCGCCCGGCCCGGAGACGATATCATTGCGAAAATGCAATTGAGCTTTCCTGAGTTTGGCGACTTCCGCCGGAAGGTCATCCACGTCGATGATGATGCGGTTCCATCCGCCCGGCTCGGCCTTGCGCCCGTCAGACATCGGTTTCGCGGCTCCCCCGGGTCCGAACGGCGTGCTGAGCACTAAGTTCAGGTTTCCGCGGGAGAGCATCGCGAAGTTGGGTGTAGCGCCTGGTTTTGACACTGAACCCCAGATAACTGGTGTAGAACGAAACGGCCGAGTCGATGTGATTCACCATGTAGCGCACGCGCACGGACTGGGCGCTACTTATTGAAGACATCGCGAGAGAAAAGATGGTCAACGCCGCAAAGTTCTGAGCAGCATGTTACGCCTCCACTTCTTTCATCATTGTCGAAATGTTCGAGGCCTGCTGTATTGGAAAAAATTGACCTACGCAGTTACGGGGAGGTGGTTGTCCTTCAAATTGTGGGCCGGCCGCAACCGGCGAAGGTACTCGGCCGGGCTCAGGCCTGAGAACTCGTGAAAATCGTCGATCAGGTGCGACTGATCGTAATATCCGCAGGCGGCCGCCAACCCGGCCCAATTGACCATCGAGGCAGGGCCCCGTTTTTGGATCTCCTCTGCCGCCGCGCGTGTGCACTGAAACCGTAGGATGCGGCACAGTAGCTTGGGCCGGAGGCCCACCTGATTGGTGAACAACTGGATCAAGCGCCGCTGGCACAAGCCAACTTCACGGGCCACATCCCGAGTGGAGGCGCCCGTGCCGGCGGGTCCAAACAATTGCAAGGCGGCCGCTGTCGCTGGATGACGCGACGCGGGGCGGCGCCGGCGTTCGATAAGGGATTCTTCCATTAGCTGAAAACGCCGGCGGGGTGTGGCGGCCGCGCACAGACGATCCCAAAGCCGCATAGCCGGCCGCCCCCACAAGTCCTGCAGGTCCGCATGCTTATCGGTTATTTCGATGGCCGGTACGTCCAGCAGCGGAAACGCGCCGCCGGGCCGGAAGTGCACTCCCAGCATCGACTGGTGTTGCATCGCATCGCACACGAAAATATGCGAATACGTTCCGGAAAGACGGCGCCGGAGTGCCGGTTTACGCGCCCGGGATGGCCGGGATCATAAACCCGCACTTCATCGTCATGCAGGTTGATGACGAGCTCAGCCGTTCCGCTGGGAAGAATCCGCTCCTTGCGAGGAGACTGGCCGTCCTCTATCAGCCAGAAGAAGTCGACCAATTCTTCGAGCGGCAGTGCCGGATGATAGAAATAGCACCTCATGTTCGGCCTGACTCCGTGCATGAAGAGGGCCACGCCGTCGTGAATGGCCGGGCCAGCGTGACATTTTAAACAGATTTGAGGAGCCCGATGGTGTTGCCATCGAGATCGGCAAACCAGGCAAATGTGCCGGTGGGAATTTTAATGGGTGGAACCAGCACTTTTCCGCCCAGGGCCACGGCCTTATCCAGGTACGCCTGGACGTCTTCCACTTCGACGTAGAACATGGTGTAGTGATGCGGTTCGTGGTTGAGCGCGGTAATGTGTCCGGGAATGCCGCTATGACCTTGGGCGTCGATCATAGAGGCGGGGCCGCTGGTCTGCATCTGCCAGCCGAACAACTCCGCGAAGAAGCGGTCTGTCTTGGCCAGGTCGCGGCAGCCGATCTCAAAATGCACGACGGGATGTTTGGGCGATTGACTCCAGGCGGGCAACACGGCGGAAGCCAGCGTCAGAGCCGCACGACGGGTATACAGATTTGCAGGTCGAATGTGTTCCATCCTATTTCCTCCGGAAGTCGTACGAACATCTCCATAGCCGGCAGATCGTCCGGCTCATAGGCGTGCGACGGGAGCCAGACGCGGTACAGATAGTGCCAGGCGCGCTCCACGTGGGCAAGGTCTCCGGCGCAGCGGATAGCCGCCACCGGCCGAGGCTCGAAATCTCGTATGGTAAGGCCTGCCGCATCGCATTCCGGCCGGGCGGGCAACGATACGCGAGGGGCCTGCGCACGGCGTCCGCGGGAACGGACAGTCTCGCCCAGCAGGCCACCCGGCGCGCGCGGGAAGGCGATGCCGAGATCGTAGCGGCAATTCTCGGCGGGCGTGATGGAAGGGTCGTCGAGCGACATGCCGATGAAAACCACATCCCGGAGATCGGTGTGCCTTTGGGCCAGCCACGCCGTGAGCGCGTGGTAGCTATCCACCAGCCGGGTGCTGGCGTAGGGCGCGTAGATGCGGGTGTACACATAGCGGAAGGCATGGAAGCGCTGGTTGCGAACCTTTACGTTGCGGTCCGCTTTCCAGCGTTCCAACTCCTCTACAGTATGGAACGACAGCATTCCCGGCGCTTTGCAGATCTTGCTTTTTTCGAGCGGGCTGCGCCGGTCCCAGGAGCTGGCAGTACGGCCGAAGTGCTGTTTGAACGCGCGGGAGAATTCGGCGGCTCCCGGAAAGCCGGTCTCTAGGGCCACATTGGTGATGCGTCTGCCGGGCGAGGTGCGCAATAGCAAGGCTGCCCTCTCCAGGCGCACGCGCCGCACATGGGTATTCAGGGTCTCGCCGGTGATGCCCTGAAAGACGCGGTGGAAATGGAAAGGCGAAAAGCAGCCGATGGCGGATAGCTGGCCGAGCGAAAGGTCGCTGTCGAGATGCTGCGCGATGTAGTCGAGCACACGATTGACGCGATCGTGATAGTGCTGGTTGCGGCGCATCCGGGGGGCGAGGGTACAGCCTAACAGGATAGCGTACAGGCGGCCGGCGGCCGGTCAGGAGCAGCAGACGGCTTCGGCAGCGTTCAAAGGCTCTGGGTTAGACGGTTCGTCGAGAGGCACAGCGAACTGGCGCTCGATCTGTTCGCGGTAGACGCGGCCGGAATTATACGAACAGAATGGATAGATGAGGCCGTTGGGCGCGGCGTAGTGGATGACGCAGCGTTTCACGCGCTCGATATCGTAGTTGTACGAATCCATAAAGTGCATGCCGGCGACCATCAAAGTGCGGTATGTGAAGCCCTGGTTTTCGAGCTTGCCGCGGCCGTAGCGCTTGTCGGTCATGCCCTGGAGGGTTTGCAGGAACTTGGTGAAGGTCAGGCCCGCGGGGGCTTTCTCCGCGTGAAAGTACTTGCGCAGGATATTCCAGCTTTCGAATTTTGAAAACAGCTTGACGCGGCGGTTCTCGGTCTTGCGGGCAAGGGTGTCCATGGCCTGAAGCATGGCCCCGACCTCCACGAAGCGGGTGACGGGAACGGCCCGGCGGTTCTGATCGACGAACAGGTAGGTGCCCAGCGAGCAATGCGGATGGCAGGTCAGGGTGGTGGTCTGCTCGCCGCGCATGGCGCTGAGTAGTTTCGAAAACGGCGAGACACAAGCGAGCGGGAACCAATCTTCGTAGGGATCGCAGATGCCGGTCTGGGTTTTGACGGCGTGGGCGAAATCGGAGAGGGTGAAGCGTTTGGCTTCCAGGTCGCGGCGGGCGATGCGGCCAGTGAAGGCCACGGGCTGAAAGCTGATGCCGCTGGTGCAATCGATGTTTTCGAGCGCCAGCCGGATGATATCGCCGATCTGGTGGTCGTTCAGGCCTTTGACGATGGTGGGGACAAAGACGATTTTCAGGTTGGCCTTGCGCACGTTCTCGATGGCGCGGAGTTTCTGCTCCCACAGCGAGCGGCCGCGCGTGCGCCGGTAAACGTCGTCGCAGACACCGTCGAACTGAAGGTAGAGCGTGTGCAGTCCGGCTTCCTTGGCTTGTTGCGCAAATTCGAGGTCGGTGAACTTCAGGCCGTTGGTGGCAACCTGGAGGTGCGAGAACCCCATGTTACGGGCCATGCGGAGGACATCGAAGAAGCGCGGATAAATGGTCGGCTCGCCACCCGAGAATTGCACGATTCGCCCGGCTACTGGCTCCTCCGCGCGGAGAGCGCCCAGCATGCCGCGCACCTGTTCAAAGTCGGGCTCGTAGACGTACCCGGCAGCATTGGCGTTGGCGAAGCACACTGGGCACGTGAGGTTGCAGCGATTGGTAAGGTCGATATTGGCCAAGCCCGTGTGGCTGGTGTGCAGGTTGCAGAGACCGCAATCGTCGGGACAGGTGGTGGCATTCTGGACGGCAGGGTTCAACAGGCCGCGGCTGTCACCGAAAGTCCAGTCTTCCATTTTGAGGTAAAGGCGCGCGTCGGAGAACACGATGTCGCGGAATTCGCCATGACTGGGGCAGGATTTCTGCATGATCACGCGACCGTCCTCTTCGAAGATCTGGGCGGGGATCAGCAGCGTGCACTCGGGGCAGAGGGACTGGGTAGTCTTGGGTAGGCCTTTCCGAAGCGGCTGGATGGGCGAACCACAATATGTAGTTTCGGGTTGTATTACCTTAAACTCTGCCATTTAAGCATTGTAAAAAAGCGCTTGGAGATCAATGAACTGGGAGGGGCCGGAGTGCGGATTTTGCGGGTCGTACGGGGATTTGGGGGTGGCGAACGGCGGCATTCGGCCGCTAGGTGCTGGGTTAGGGGTGCCTGTGCGATACTTCTATTGAGTGAAGCTTCGATTTACTGCCTGGCTGGTGGCTGTCCTTACCGTGGTGGCCGCGTCTTTGGGCGTTCCGGCTTCACGCATGGTTCCGGCGCGGGCTTCCTGGGAGATTGTCTGCGTCGATCGGGCGGTGCGGCGTGCGGAGCGGCGGATCAAGCTACCGTCCGCCGGCTTGCCTCGAGTCGGACCGGCGACGGTGCATGTCCCGTTTGATGAAGCGCTGGCCGCCGATCCGCGGCTTGATTGGTCCTTATTCCAGCGGCCGCCTCCCTCTTCCCTTCCCGTTTAACCACACAACCAAAAAATACTGAGGAGGGAAATATGTTTGCATTTCTACGTTCTATGGCTGCGCCTGCGCGGCGCGACGGGGCTTCTGTCCGTCAGATCAACGCGTGGCGCGGCGAATTCGCCCGTATGCCAGACGACGATTTGCGGTCAGCCGCAAAACGGGCGAAAGACCTGGTCCAGTTCATGGCTGTGACGGCGGTGGTGGCGGCGCGCCTGCTCGGCCAAGAGATGTTCGATGTCCAACTGCGGGGCGCGCTGGCGCTGCTGCGCGGCAGCATTGCCGAGATGCAGACCGGCGAAGGCAAGACGCTGGCAGCCGTGCCGGCGATTGCGTGGCTGGCATGCCAGGGGAAGGGCGTCCACGTAATGACGGTGAACGACTACCTGGCGCGGCGCGACGCCCGGTGGATGGGCCCTATTTACGACTTCCTGGGGCTTTCGGTGGGCTACATCCAGCAGGGAATGCCGGCGGCGGAGCGGCGGGCCGCCTACGTTTGCGATATCACCTATGCGACGGCCAACGAGGTGGGCTTCGATTTTCTGCGCGACCGGCTGGCGCTCGACACGACGGACCAGGTCCACCGGCCGTTCGCGGCGGCAGTGATCGACGAGGCGGATTCCATCCTGATCGACGAAGCGCGCGTGCCGCTGGTGATCGCGGGAGGTAATAGCGGGGACGCGGGCCTGGCATACGGCGCGGACCGGGTGGTGCGCCCGTTGCGCGAGGAGCAGCACTACACGGTAGATGTGGGGGCGCACAACGTGGCGCTCACGGATTGCGGCATCCAGGCGGTAGAGGAAGCCTGCGGGTGCGGCAACCTGTTCGAGGAGCGCAATCTGCGGCTGCACACCGCGGTGCAGGATGCGCTGCATGCGCACGCGCTGCTGCGCCGCGACGTGGATTACGTGGTGAAGAACGGCGCCATCGAGATGGTGGACGAATTCAAAGGCCGCATCGTGGAGAACCGGCGCTGGCCGGCCGGACTGCACACGGCGGTGGAGGCGAAGGAAGGAGTGATCCCCAGGTCGCAGGGGACCATCCTGGGGTCGATCACCTTGCAGCACCTGATCGCGCAGTATCCGCAGTTGTGCGGGATGACCGGCACGGCGTCCACGCAGGCGCAGGAATTCAGGCGGGTGTACGGGCTGCAGGTGGAGACCATTCCGACCAACCGGCCGGTGGTGCGGGTGGATCATCCGGACGTGATCTTCCCTACCAGGGCGGAGAAGGAGCGAGCCATCGCGGAGGAGATCCGGCGGGTCCACGCGACGGGCCGGCCAGTGCTGGTGGGTACGGCGAGCGTGGCGGATTCCGAGGCGCTGAGCGGCGTGCTGGCGGATATTCCGCACCAAGTGCTGAATGCGCGCAACGACGAACGGGAGGCGGCCATCGTGGCGCGCGCAGGTCATCGCGGCGCGGTGACGATCTCGACCAACATGGCGGGCCGCGGCACCGATATCCAGCTGGGCGACGGAGTGGCGGCGCTGGGCGGGCTGTATGTGATCGGCACCAACAAGCACGAGAGCCGGCGGATCGACAATCAGTTGCGGGGACGCGCGGGACGGCAGGGGGACGCGGGTTCTTCGTGCTTCTTCATTTCGCTGGAGGACGAGCTGATGGAGAAGTATGGCGACCTGGACCCGCGATACCGGGATGATCCGGCCAGCGTGCAGAGGCTGGTGGAGGGGCGGCACCTGGATACGCGGCAGTTTCTGCACACCTACGACATGCCGCTAGAGGGGCAGCGACAGCGCATTCATGGCTACCGCCAGGAGGTGCTGGAGGGGCGGACGTCCGTCGCGACCGAGTTGGAACGGCTGGTTACACTGCGTACCATCGATGATGAATGGGCGGATTACCTGGCGCGGGTGGCGGATTTCCGGAGCGGCGTCCACTGGCTGGCTTGGGGCGGTCGGAATCCGCACTTCGAATATTTGCAGAAGATCGACGAGTGGTTTTCGGAGATGGAGGCGGGGTTGCCACGGGAGATTGCCCGGCGGGTGGCGGAGGCTCAGGATGGCGGTGGGCCGGATCCTCGCGAGCGGGGAGCGGTCTGGACTTATTTGACTACGGATCAGCCGTTCGGATCGTTAACGGAGCGGATTGTACGGGGGATACAGAAGAAAGCCCGGGCTCGCTTCGCTCGGTCGGCCTGAGAGGCCTCTGCAGGCCTAGGGCCTGCCTCACGGCGAGTGATAGACTGGAACCCTAGTCAGCCATGATTACTGCGGAAGGTTGTCTTAGCGGTGAAGAGCGCGCGCATTTGGTGCAACTTCTACGCGACTCGGAGATCGAATTTTTAGGGCTCGTTTCCGCGCTGACGGAAGCTCAGTGGGCGGGACGGCCGGCGCCGGACCGCTGGTCGGTGCAGCAGATCGCCGAGCACCTGGTGCTGGGGGAGGCGGGCATGCTCCTCAAGATTAAAGAAGCGATGGCGGCGCCGCCACGTCCCGATTGGGCGGAGCAGGACGCGCGCAAGGCCAAATTTCTGGATCGTGTGCTGCCGGACCGCAACCTCAAAGCTGCGGCGCCCGCGCCTCTCCATCCGCACCGCGGCTGGACGCGCGAAGAGACCGTATCGCGGTACCAGGCGGGGCGCGTGAAGACGCTGGCGTGCGCTCAGGAATTGGACCGTCCATGGAAAAGCCACGTTTCCGAACACCCCTTCCCGGTTTTCGATATGCTAAACGCTTACCACTGGCTGCTTTACATTCCGCTGCACAACGTACGGCACAACCAGCAGATTGCTGAAGTGCTGAAGGATCTTGCTCTGTGAGAACGATAGTAATAACCGGAGGCGGCGCGGGCATCGGCCGGGCGGTGGCGATGGCCTGCGCGGCGCGCGGCGATCGCGTGGCGGTGCTGGATATCGATGGCAGCGCAGCCCGCGACGCAGCCGAGGCGGTGCGGGCGGCGGGCGCGGATGCGGCTCTGGGGATTGCTTGCGACGTCTCGCGCGAGGACCACATCGCGCGCGCTTTTGAGCAAACAGCTTCCCAACTGGGGCCACTTTACGGCGCTTTCGCCAATGCGGGCATGGACACCGGCGCATTTGTGCACGAATTACCGTACGAGACCTGGAAACGGGTAATCGAGACCAACCTGACGGGGATTTATCTAACCTGCAAATACGCGCTGCAGGACCTGCTGAAGTCGGGCAACGCGGGTTCGCTGGTGTGCACGTCATCCCCGGGAGCGTCGGTATCTTTCGCGGCGGGCGGCGCGGGGGCTTACAGCGCATCCAAAGGCGGGGTTTCGGCGTTGGTGCGATGCATGGCCATCGAATATGCGCGGCGCGGCATCCGGGTGAACGCGGTGGTGCCGGGCGCCACCGAAACCAGACTGATGTGGGCCAATGTGAAGCCGGAGGACATGCCGGAGATGCGGCGGCGGATTTGCGAGGAAATACCGGTGGGGCGGCTGGCGAATCCAGACGAGATCGCGCGGCCAGTGGTGTGGTTGTTGTCGGATGAATCGTCGTATGTGACGGGGTCGCACCTGGTATGCGATGGGGGCATCCTGGCGAAGGCTTGCATCAGCGTTTAGAAGCGCGGAAGGTAAGAGCGACCGTCCAATCCCGGCCTCCTTCACCGCAGAAGGAAGCCGGGAATGGCGACCCGGAAAGAGGGTGGAAGCCCGCCGCGGCCTCCGCTCTGCTCCTCGTCCGGACAACCATCGCCGATTGTCGCGGCAGGCCTTACTCAAGGGCGCCGAGGTCCGGGCCGCCAACAGCCGACGCAAACCGGCTGTAGACGAGAGAAGCTCAACGACGCTTCTCGAAGGGCGTTGCCCCAACGCCCTTCTTTGACTCCAATGTGTCACAACGACTTCGGGCGGCAAGCCAGGCTTTAACGTAAGCCATTGAAATGACAAGCACAAAAACTGAAATCGCGGCGTGACTCGCGGTATGTGGCCGAATTGCTTGGGCTTACTCCAAGCTGTCAGCCTGATCTTCTTCAGCTTCGCCGTGGATCTCGACGGTATCTTCCGCGTCGTCTGGTTCCGGCGGCTTTGGGGGACGGCGATGCCGGTCGCCCGCGGGGTAGTGTGACTCGTGCGGATCGACGTCACGCCACTCAACACCTGTGACGTTCATGCCAAACAGATCGGCTGAATGCGTGCGCGACTTTACTTGCTTAGGGGCACCGGGACCAGGTCACGGCTGGCGATGACCCGGTCGATCATGCCATATTCCACGCCCTGTTCGGGGCTCATAATGTAGTCGCGATCCACGTCGCGCGCGATCCGGTCGACAGGCTGGCCAGTGGCGTCGGCGAGGAGCGAATTGAGTGTCTCGCGCATGCGCAGGATTTCCTTAGCGTAGATATCGATGTCCGCGGCCTGGCCCGCCAGTCCCTGCATGGAGGGCTGGTGGATCATGATACGAGAGTTGGGAAGGCTAAAACGCTTGCCCTTGGTGCCTTTGGCCAGCAGCACGGCGGCCATGGAAGCGGCCTGTCCGACGCAGATGGTGACGATATCGGGCCGGATGAAATCCATGGTGTCGAGGATGGCGAGGCCGGCGGTGATGGATCCGCCCGGGGAGTTGATATAGATAGAAACGTCTTTCTCCGGATCCTCGGCCTCCAGGAACAGCAGTTGGGCGATCACCAGGTTGGCGACATTATCGTCGATGGGGGTGCCCAGGAATATGATGTTTTCTTTTAGTAAGCGGGAGTAGATATCGTACGCGCGCTCCCCACGGGAGGTTTGCTCAACCACCATGGGGACCAAGACAGACTGACCCATTAGACTCTCCTTAAGCGCTCCCCGAAGGGACACGACTCACAAAATATTTGATGCAACAGATTACCGGCGGGTGGCAACGGTACGCTTGGTCTTACGCTGTTTGGCAAGCGATTTGCGTTTTTGGTCCAGAGCCTTCACCAAGTCGGCGATCGTGTTCTTCTCCAAATAATCTATGATACGCGTTCGGAGGGCCACCCAGCTATCGTGCATGGAGCAAGGCATCTCGTCGGAGCATTCCGACAGGCCGCTGGCGCAAGCCGTATACTGCGACATACCGTCGAGAGCTTCCACGATATCCCACAGCTTCACATCCTCGGGAGGTACGCGCAGGGCGAAACCGCCCGTGGGACCTTTGCTCGAGCGCAACAACCCCTTACGCGCAAGCTGCTGCAGGATTTTAGCCAGGAAGTGCGCGGGAATGTCCTCCTGCTCCGCGATGTTCTTTACCATCGCGTATTTGCCGTCAGGCACCTGAGCCAGGTGAACAAAAGCCCGGATGGCATATTCAGCGGACCGAGAGTAAATCATCCTTTTTAGACTCCCTCCAATTCGGAGTTATCCACATCGTTATCTTAAACTTATATCTACCTCAGATGCAAGGGGATTCGCATCCGGCCGAAATGCGTTAACAAAATCTTATTATCTCTCTACGCGCGCAGCGCGCACCATTTCGACCAGTACGGCCCTTACTTCCGCACTGTTACGCACTTCCCTTGGGAACGCGATGCGGGCGCCGTGTACGCGTTCTCCGCTCTGCAGGCGGACGTGGAAACCCAGGCGGTCGACGGCGGTCATGGTGGCGGACTGCGCCTCGGATTCCCCGGCGGCATGGGCCAGCAATACCAGGGCGTCGGCGTGGTCTTCATTCATGTGACGCAGAATGGCAGCGGAAGTTTCAGCCAGCGGGTCGGGCCGGCTGCCGACGTATTCGTCGGCGGGAACCCAGCCCATCACGCCGAATCCGCCGACGAAATAGACATCCGCGAGGCGCATGCGGTAGAAGGCAAAATCGTCGAAATCGACCCAATAGCGGGCATTTTCATGCCGGCTGAGGTACAGTTCGCGGGCGGCGGCGGTTTCGGATTGGGGTAGCGGGAGCACCTCGCCGAGGAGAGTGATGCGGGCGGCGCCGAGGGGGTCACCGGCGGTTTCCTGCATTATCATCAGACTGGCGCGCGCGTCGGCTTTCAGGTTCTGGGTATGCATGGCCATGCTGCTGATGAGGAACAGGGGCAGACCGTCGTCGCCGGCGGCGTAGGGCATGACCGAGCCGAAGGGGAATCCGGGTTGTTTACGGGAATGCGTGGAGAGCATACCCAGGCGGCTGAGGTGCACCAGGGTGCGTCCGCGTTCGGCGAGGGTCGGTTCGGGCACGGGTGGATGCCCCGCCCCGGTTGGAGCGGCATGCTGACCAGCGGATGAGCCCGTGGTTGACATAGACCAGATTTTTCCCTCTCCTTATACTTTTTTAGCACAGTGCAGGACCTGGGGACGCGGGGGCTCAGCGCTGGGGGCGAGCGGGCGAAGCGGCGAGGGGCGACCCGGACGCGCGACATGGGGACACGGGGACGCGGAGACTCGCGCGATTATGGAGTTGAGGAGTTAGTTCTATGCGGATCGGGCTTACAACGACTGGTGCGGGTGTCTTCTTTCTCACAGTGGCAATGGCTAGCGCGCAGCAGACCGGGGAAAAGGCGGCGCACCCTTTTATCCGCGCGACAGGCGAGGCGACGGTTTCCGCGAAGCCGGATCGCGCCAAGTTAACGATCGGGGTAGTAACGCAGTCGGCCACAGCGCAGGGAGCGGCCACGCAAAATGCCGCACAGACCGAATCGATGGTGGCAGCACTGCGCCGTTCCTTGGGGGCCTCCGCGGATATCCACAGCACCGGGTATTCTCTCACGCCGAACTTCACCTTTCCGAAAGCAGGCGGACAGTCCGTCCTGAGCGGATATACGGCGTCAAACACGGTGGAGATCACCACTGATGATCTGGCGAACGTGGGCAAGGTGATCGACGCCGGGACGCAGGCGGGCGCCAACAATGTGCGCGGCCTGGATTTCTCGCTCAAAGATGAAACTCCTGTGCGGGGCGAAGCGTTGCGCGAAGCCGCGCGGAAGGCGCGGGGCAACGCGGAGGCGATGGCTGCAGCTTTAGGGCTAAAGATAGTACGGGTGCTATCGGCGGAGGAAGGGGAGCCACAGGTGATCCGGCCAGTGATGCGGGCGATGGCAATGAGCGCGAACGCGGGTCCGGCGACACCGATTGAATCCGGGAACATCCAGGTACAGGCTACGGTGACGCTAACGCTGGAAGTCGCCCAGTAGAAGCAATAACAACAGGAAGTACTTGATGATATAAAGTCCTTATGGTAGCATGCGATTATGGCACGGTTTTCGGGTCTGATCTTGATAGGAATGCTGGTCTTGGCGGGCTGTAGCTGGCACCGGCCTTCTGCCACGGTGATCGAAGCAGCGGAGGCGGGCGACACCGGCTCGCTGGAACGGGCCCTGGATGGTGGCGAGGATGCCAATCAAAAAGATGGGCGCGGCCTGACCGCACTGATCATCTCGGCGCGGGGCGGCTCCACATCCGCGATTCAAGTCCTGCTGCGCCACCATGCCGATCCCAACCTGCGCGGCGGGGTGAACGCATGGACGCCGTTGATGCATGCGGTCCACAAGAACCATGCCGACGCGGCGCGGGCCCTGCTCGACGGCGGCGCGCGCGTGGATGACAGGGGACGGTCCGGCGAGACCGCGCTGATGATGGCCGCCGGCTACGGGTACACACCGATCGTGGAACTACTGCTCGACCGTGGCGCCGACCCGCACGCGGTGGCCGCGGACGGGGCCAATGTACTCTCCATCGCGCTCAGCGGCGTGCCGGATATCGAACATTTCACGCTCGGATCCTGCCAGAACGAGACAGTCCATGTGCTGAAGCGCCGGTATCCGGATCTGCATCTGCCGGATAATCTGTGGGCTCGTCTCGCGCAGGTAGCGGGCGGCGTGGCCAAACTCCGCGGCTGCGGGTATTAGGCGGCCGTTGGCCGCCGTGGGCGGTGGCTGGTGGATGATGATTTAGTTATTTGCTGCTGCGCATTAGCTGCTCGATGTTGACTAACTCGGTGGGGTAGTCGCCGGTGTAGCAAGCGTAGCAGTAGTCGTGCTTTTCAGCGTCGCCGACGGCTGTGCGCAGCGAGGCCAGCGACAGGTAGCCCAGTGTGTCGGCTTCCACGAAACGGCGGATCGCTTCCACATTATTATTCGACGCGATCAACTCCCGTTTGGTGGGTGTATCCACCCCGTAAAAACAGGGTGAGACGGTGGGCGGGCAGGAGACGCGTAGATGCACCTCGCGCGCGCCGGCCTGCCGCACCATACGGACGATCTTGCGACTGGTGGTGCCGCGCACGATGGAATCATCGACCAAAACCACGCTTTTGCCTTCCAAAAGGTAGCGCACGGGATTGAGCTTGAGCTTCACCCCGAAATCGCGGATGGCCTGGGAAGGCTCGATGAAGGTCCGGCCAACGTAATGGTTGCGGATCAGGGCGTGGCGGAACGGCAGCCCGGACTCGGCCGAATATCCCAGGGCGGCAGCTACTCCGGAGTCGGGCACCGGCACCACCACGTCGGCATCGGCGGGGTGCTCGCGCGCCAGCAAGCGACCCAGCATTTCGCGCGATTCCTGCACAGGACGGCCGAAGACCAGGGAATCCGGGCGCGAGAAATACACGTGCTCGAAGGCGCAGTGCGCCAGTGGGCGCTCCGGCGCGAAGCGCTCACGGGTGACACCTTCGGGTCCGACAACGATCATTTCGCCAGGCTGCACATCGTTCAGGTAGACGGCGCTGATCAGATCGAAGGCACATGTCTCGGAGGCGAAAACGTAACAGGCATGCCCGTTCAGCTCCATCTGGCCCATGGCGAGGGGACGGAAGCCGTGCGGATCACGAGCTATTATGATGCGGTCCTCGGCCAGGAAGACCAGCGAGAACGCGCCCTCCAGTTGCAGCAGCGCATCGCGCAACGCACCTTCGAGCGTGCGCTCGGAAGAGCAGGCCACCAGATGCAGGATGACCTCGGTGTCGCTGTTGGCCTGGAATATGGATCCGCGCTTTTCCAGATCCGTTCGCAGCTCGATGGCGTTGGTGATGTTGCCGTTGTGCGCCACCGCGATGCGGCCCTTATTGCAGGAGACCGAGAACGGCTGGGCGTTCAGCAGCACCGTATCGCCCGCCGTGGAGTAGCGGGTGTGGCCGATTCCCAGTTTGCCGGGAAGCTCCTCGAGCACCTCGGTGGTGAAGATGTCAGCCACGTGGCCCATGGACTTCTGGCAATGCAGCTCCTGGCCATCGCTGGTGCAGATGCCGGCACTTTCCTGGCCGCGGTGCTGCAGGGCATAGAGGCCCAGGTAGGTCATCTTGGCCGCTTCGGGATGGCCGTAAACGGCGAAAACACCGCACTCGTCGTGGAATTTATCAAACATGGCTTAGGACCGTAGTTGATTTTCTAGCGACTCTTCGTAAACCGGTTTCAGGCTGTCGAGCGTTATAGACATCAGTTCCGCGCCGCGATTGCCGATGGCCAGACCGTGATTCATGGTGATTCCCACGCGCGACGCCTCAACGCCGTGGCGCGCGGCGATTTCCGCGACCGCATCCTGGTTGGCGGTCGAGAGCAGGATGCGCGAGGGGCCCTCGTGGAACAGCAGCATTTCGGCCGGAAGATCGGATTCCAGGTGGAGCGCGGCGCCCACTCCGCCGAGCGAGCATTCCGCGGCGGCAACAGCCAGACCGCCATCGCTCAAATCGTGTGCCGATTCGGCCAGTCTGGCGGCCACGATTTCGCGCATGGCGTCGTGCACGCGTTTCTCGTAATCCATGTCGAGGGCCGGCGGCAGTCCCCATAATTCTTTGTGGACGACCTTGGCGTACTGCGTACCGCCGAAGTGCGTTTCGTCGCAGTCGCCAATACCGCCCAGCAGGATGATGGCCCGTCCGGCCGCCTTGAAATCGCGCGTGACCGGCGCGGCGGTCGCCATGAGGCCGACGATACCCATAACCGGCGTGGGCCAGATGCCTTCGCCCAGGGTTTCGTTGTACAGGCTCACATTGCCGCCGGTGATGGGGGTCTCAAAAAACCGGCAGGCCTCGGACATGCCGTCAATGGCCTCGACGAGCTGGCCCATGATCTCGGGGCGCTCGGGATTCCCGAAATTGAGGCAGTTGGTGGCGGCTACGGGCCGCGCACCTACGGTGGCCAGGTTGCGGCAGCATTCGGCAACTGCCAGGCGGGCGCCCTCGCGCGGGGAAAGATAGCAATAACGGCTATTGCCGTCGAGCGCCATGGCTACCGATACGCCGTTCTCCTTAATGCGGATGATGGCGGCGTCGGAACCCGGCCCCGCGATGGTATTGGTGCGGACCTGGTAATCGTACTGCTCCCAGATGTAGCGTTTGGAGCAAATGTCGGAGGAGGCGAGTAACGCGGTCAGCGCCTCTTGCGCTGAGACGCGGGGACGCTGAGACGCGGAGACGCGGGGACGGGGAGACGGCGGAACGTAGGGGCGATCGTAGAGTGGGGCTTCGTCGGCCAGTTCGCGGTTGGGGATCTCGGCGACTGTGCGGCCATGCTGTTTCACGCGCAGCAGGCCATCGCCGGTGACGGTGCCAATCGTGACCGCGTCCAGGCCCCACTTGCGGAAGACCTGGAAGACTTCGTCCTCCCTGCCCTTCTCGGCCACGATCAACATCCGCTCCTGGGATTCGGAGAGCATGATCTCGTAGGGCGTCATGCCGGTTTCGCGCTGCGGCACGAGGTCCAATTCGATTTCGATGCCGGTACCGCCGCGGCTGCCCATCTCGCAAGTGGAGCAGGTGAGCCCGGCGGCGCCCATATCCTGAATCCCGACGATGGCGCCGGTTTGCATGGCTTCGATGCAGGCTTCGAGCAGCAGTTTTTCGAGAAACGGATCGCCTACCTGCACGTTGGGGCGCTTCTGCTTGGACTCTTCGGTGAACTCGGCCGAGGCCATGGAGGCGCCGTGAATGCCGTCCCGTCCGGTCTTGGCGCCGACGTAGATGACGGGGTTGCCAGTGCCGGCGGCGCGGGCGTAGAAGATGTCGTCCTTCTTCGCCACGCCTAGCGCGAAGGCATTCACCAGCGGATTGCCGTTATAGCAGGGTTCGAAAGTGCATTCGCCACCCACGGTGGGCACCCCGAAGCAATTGCCGTAATGCGCGATGCCCGCCACTACACCCTGCAGGATGCGCCGGTTGCGCGGGCCGGCCTGGGGATCGTCCAGCGGGCCGAAGCGCAGCGAATCGAGCACGGCCACAGGTCGCGCGCCCATAGTGAAGATATCGCGCAGGATGCCGCCTACACCGGTGGCCGCGCCCTGGAACGGCTCGATGAAGCTGGGGTGATTGTGCGACTCGATCTTGAAGGCGATGACGTAGCCGCCGCCAATATCGATGATGCCCGCGTTTTCGCCCGGCCCCTGCACTACCAGCTTGCCGCGCGTGGGCAGCTTCTTCAGATGCAGGCGGGAGCTTTTGTAGGAGCAATGCTCGCTCCACATCACGCTGAATACGCCGAGCTCGGTGTAGTTCGGCTCGCGTCCCAGAATTTCGACAATCTTCTGGTACTCAGATTCCGTGAGCTGATGCTGAGCGATCAGGTCAGGGGTAATGGCCAGGGTGCTCATAGCTGGAGCGCCGGCTGGGCGGCCATCACCATGGAGCGGAGAACCACCATCCCGTCGCTCGAACCCATCAAGGGCTCGGTGGCGCGCTCGGGATGGGGCATCAGGCCGAGCACGTTGCGCCGGTCATTCAGAATGCCTGCGATATCGCGCATGGAACCGTTGGGATTGTCGAGGTAGCGGAAGGCGATGCGATCTTCGGCTTCGAGCTGGTCGAGGATGCGCTCATCCGCCACATAGCAGCCTTCGCCGTGGGCGATGGGCATGCGCAGGATCTGGCCGGGTTGCGCAGCTGAAGTAAAAGGCGAATCGACGGTCTCGGTACGCAGACGAAGCTCGCGGCAGATGAACTTCAGATTGCGGTTGCGGATCAGCGCGCCGGGGAGCAGGCCAGCCTCCACCAGGATCTGAAAGCCGTTGCACACGCCAAGCACGAGGCCGCCGTCCGCCGCGAACTTGCGCACAGCCGCCATTACCGGCGAGAACTTGGCGATAGCGCCGCAGCGCAGGTAATCGCCGTAAGCAAAGCCGCCGGGGAGGATGACGGCATCCACATCGCCGAGAGTTTGGGAATCATGCCAAATGAATTCAGCGGGATGGCCAAGGTTGCGGTTAACTGCATACCAGGCATCGTGGTCGCAATTACTGCCAGGAAAGACAATAATGCCAAATTTCATGAGCTTTGAGTGCCCTGGGGAGGTTAGATACCAGTGTAGCATGTGGGGCCGAGCCCGTGGCTTAGCCTAAGCCACCTAAACCGCCGCACAACTGACATACGCGTCGATAAATCGTAAAATCAGGGTCCTGGCGACCACAAGGTCAAAGCGTTATAATTCCGCGAGGATGCAGGTCGAACGCTGGAAACAGATCGAATCTTTATTTCACGCGGCTCAGACGATGCCGCTGGAAGAGCGGGTTGCATTCCTGGCACAGGCTTGTCCCGACGCCGAAATCCGTGCCGAGGTGCAATCGCTGCTAAACCAGCACCCGGATTCATTCCTCGAAAATGCCCCAGTCTCAGCCGCCAAAGCCCTAGGTCCCGGCACCAAGCTCGACAACTTCGAAATCATCGAACTGATCGGCCGCGGCGGCATGGGCGAAGTCTACCGCGCCCGCGACTCGCGCCTGAAGCGCGATGTGGCGATCAAAGTTCTGCCGGCGGGTTTGGCGCACGACCCGGGCCGCATCGCCCGTTTCGAACGCGAAGCGCGGGCCGCCAGCGCCCTGAATCACCCCAATATCGTCCACGTTTACGAAATCGGTTACGACCACGAGACGCATTGGATGGCTACCGAACTGGTGGCGGGAGAACCGCTCGCCGCGATGATGAAACGAGCTCCGCTGGCGCCGCACAAAACCATCGAGATCGCGGCGCAAATTGCTGAGGGCTTAGCGGCCGCGCATGCGGCTGGCATCGTGCACCGCGACCTGAAACCAGCCAATATCATGGTCACGCGTGACGGCCACGTGAAGATTTTGGATTTCGGCCTCGCAAAGCGACGCCGCACGTCCGCCGATTCGAGTAACCTTGAACTCACAGACGAAGGCGCGGTGATGGGCACGGCCGGCTACATGTCGCCCGAACAGGTGCGGGGCGAGGCGGTGGACCACCGTTCGGATCTGTTTAACCTCGGCGTCATCATGCATGAAATGCTGGCGGGCAAGCCGGCTTTCTCCGGCGGTTCATCGGTAGAGATGATGAACGCCATCCTGAAGGATGAGCCGCCGGACTTGCCGCCGTCCGTGCCGCTGCCGCTCCAGCGCATCGTGCGGCGCTGCATGGCGAAAGACCCCGGCCATCGTTTCCAAACCGCCGCGGACTTGGGTTTCGCATTGCAGCCCTCGCAGCCGTCCTTGCCGCAGCCAACGCCCGGACGCCGTATAGGGCCGAAGTGGGCGGCAGCGGCAGCGGTGTTCGCTGCAGTTGCCGCAGGCGGCTGGGTCTGGCTTACCCATCCGATGCCGCCACCGCGGGTTACCGGCATGGTCCAGATCACCCACGATAACCTGCCGAAGCGATATGCTCCGATCACCGATGGCGTGCGGCTCTTTTTGTCGCCGGGCACTTTTAGGCCGGCGTATCAGGTATCGGTGAAGGGCGGCGAGTCGATACCGCTCACGTTGCAAACCGGAAGCGCTGTGCAGTTGCTGGACGTCGCGCCCGACCGGTCGGAGTTCCTGGTATGCAAGGATACAGGAGGCACGCACTGCGAACTCTGGGCAGAGCCCCTACTTGGTGGATCCGCCCGGCGTCTTGGCAATCTAGCGTCGAGTCCTCCCCCGGCAGCCGCCTGGTCCCCGGATGGGAAGCAACTGGTCTACGCCCGTGACAACGAAGTGCACCTCGCGGGAAGCGACGGCACGGAGATCCGCAAGCTGGCCAGCGTCACGGGCGGAGCCTATTCGCCGCATTGGTCGCCCGACGGCAGTAAAATCCGTTTCCTTGTGGACCCGCCGGGCAAGCCGTCCCGCTTTTGGGACGTGCTGCCGGACGGCACGCGCCTGCGTCCGGTGCTTCCAAACTGGAACCCTTCCTGGGACTTGCGGAACGGCAGGTGGACAGCGGACGGGACATACTTCTTCTTTGTGTCCCACAGGAATATCTGGGCTGTCCGCGAGAAGAACGGGCTCTTTCAAAGAGCTAATTCAGAGCCGGTGCCCTTGAACACCGGCTTCGAGCGGAAGGATTGCCCGGTCCCCAGCTCGAATGGCAAACAACTGTTCTTCATCGGTTATGTGTTGCGGAACGAATTTGTACGCTTGGACCTGAAGTCGGGACAGTTCTCGCTCGTCCTGGCGGGCGTTTCGGGAGGCGATCTAGAGTTTTCCCGGGATGGGAAGTGGGTCGCCTACGTCACCTATCCCGAAGGATTGCTTTTCCGAAGCGCACCGGACGGCAGCCAGCGGCTCCAACTCACCTCGAGTCCCCTCACGGCGGGCACGCCTCGATGGTCGCCCGATGGCCGGCAAATTGCGTTTGTCGGCTGGTCTGAGGGCAAGCCACTCCGGATCTACATCGTGCCTTCCGAGGGCGGCGTGCCGCGACAGGTGACGAATGGCGAGAGCGGGAAAAATGGCGATTGTGACCCATCCTGGTCGCCGGACGGATCGCTGCTGGCGTTCGGTGCGACGGTAGACCCAAACCCAAGCGAAGATTCCATCCGCAAAAAAAGCATCCACATTGTCAAGCTGAAAACGAACCAAGTGTCGGTTCTCCCCGGATCCGAGGGCAAGATCTCTCCGCGCTGGTCGCCCGACGGCCGTTTCATGGCATGTTTGACGGGGCGCGGATGGGAACTCGTGCTCCGCGATATGCGGACAGGAAGGCAAACTCAGCTTACAAGTTTTCGCGCCGGCTATCCAGGGTGGTCCCAGGATAGCGAATCGCTTTTCGTCGGGGACCTTGACGCAACTTGGTGGCGCGTGCGCATACGCGACGGCCATCTGGAACGCCTCCGCAGCATGAAGGATATTCGCGTAGCTAACTGGGGATGGTTCGGGCCGGCCCCAAACAACTCGCTCGTCACGGCGCGCAACACCGGGACCGAGGAAATCTACGCCCTCGATTTGGAATTGCCATAATCGCGAATGGCCGGAATTCGACACCGATAAGACCTCTGTACGGTCCCGGATCGCGATCAATCATCACTAGATCCAAGAAATTTCGCGATCTTAGCTAAAATAGTCTCTTGCCCCCTTCTTCGCGTACCTCCGTCCCCTGGCCCCACCTTTATCTGGGCGTCGCCCTCACCACCATGGCGACACTTCTGCTGGAATTGTCGCTCACCCGGATCTTCTCGGTAGTGTTCTACTACCATTTCGCGTTTCTGGCCATCTCGATCGCGCTGTTCGGGCTGGGCGTAGGCGGCGTTTTTTCATACATCGTGGCCGGCTGGAGAGGACCACTGTTCCGCAAGCTCGGCTACCTTAGTATGGTCAACAGCCTGCTCGTGGTCGCGGCACTGGCGGTAGTGGTCGCGCAAAAAGAGGATCCCGGTTCGTGGGGCTTGACCCTGGTCTACTTCACCACTTCCCTGCCCTTCTTTGTTTCAGGAGCCGTCGTTTCGCTGGCGGTTTCGGAAACCGTCGAACGCATCGATCGCGTGTACTTCTTCGACCTGCTGGGAGCGTCCGCAGGATGCCTGCTGCTGGTTCCGTTCCTGAATTATCTGGGAGGCATCAACACCGTGGTGTGCGTCGCCGTGCTGTTCGCCGCGGCCGCCGCCATCTGGCACAGCATGAGCGGATCCATCACCCTGCGCGCGGCCAGCGTGGCCCTGGCGCTGCTGCTGGTGGCATTCATGTTTTATAACGGCGCCAACAACGTCATCGCCATCCGCTACGCCAAAGGGCAGAAGCTGAAGAAGGAAGAATTTGTGCAGTGGAACAGTTTCTCGCGGATCGCCGTTCGCGACTATTCCATCTTCATCGATGCCGACGCTTCCACCGGCATCGCCAGCTTCGATTTCGAACATCTCACGCCGCGCGAACGCCACATGCTGCTGGAGGAGGGTCCGGCGCTGCCGTATGCTCTACGCCCGGGCGCGAAAACGCTGATCATCGGACCGGGCGGGGGCTGGGACGTGGCGCGCGCGCTGGCTTCCGGCAGCCACGATATCACCGGCGTCGAGATTAATCCCATCATCGCCGAGACCGTGATGCGCGATCGCTTCGCCGCGCAGAGCCGGGGCATCTACCTGCGTCCGGACGTCCGCATTGTGGTGGAAGACGGCCGCAGCTTTGTGCGCCGTAGCCAGGAGAAATACCAGGTGGTCCAGGCCACCCTGGTGGATACCTGGGCGTCCACCGCGGCCGGAGCCTTTGCGCTCTCCGAGAACAACCTCTACACCACCGATGCCCTGCGCGATTATTTATTGCACCTTACCGATGACGGCATGATAGCCTTCACGCGCTGGGGTCTCGACCCGCCGCGCGAATCGCTCCGGCTCGTCTCTCTCGCCATGGTGGCTTTGAATCAGCTTGGCGAGCCGGAACCCTGGCGGCACGTGATCGTCGGCCGCGCAGGATCCACCAAGGGCTGGGGCGCGCAGGATACCGTGTTGATCTCGCGCCGTCCATTCCCTGCCCCCGATCTGGCACGTGCGCGGGCGGCCCTGACAGCCGCGGACATGCAGGCTATCTACATCCCCGGTGAGCGAATTCCCGGCCAGTTCACCGATCTGCTGCGCAGCTCCAACCCGGCAGCTTACGAGCGCAACTACCAGTACGATATCTCGCCGGTATCCGACAACCAGCCGTTCTTCTTCTATACCGTCCAGCCGCGCGATATTCTTACGTTCCTGGCCAACGCTTCGCAGCGGTCCGCCGATTACAAGATCAACAAAGCCGTGCCGCTGCTCTATGCCTTGATGGCCATCAGCCTGCTTGCTACCGGCATCATCCTGGCGCTGCCCCCGGTGGTGCTGGGTGCACGCCTGCCGCGGCACAACGGCGTGCTGCGATTTCTTTTGTATTTTCTTTTCATCGGCGCCGGATACATCCTGATCGAAATGGCCCTCATCCAAAAGTTCGTGCTGTTCCTGGGCCATCCCACGTACGCGCTCACTGTAGTGATATTCTCCCTCCTGGTCTCGAGCGGCCTGGGCAGCTATTTCAGCCGGCGCATTCTGGGAGATGACGACGGCAGGCTGTACCGTGCGATCGTCCTTATCGCTGTGCTGGTAGCGCTGCTGGCGGTGATCGTCACGCCGCTGCTGGCGGCCGGCGTAGGCCTGCCGCGAGAATTGAAATTCCTCATCACCGTCTTGTTGATCTCGCCCGCCGGATTCTTCATGGGCATGCCGTTTCCCTCCGGTCTGAAGCGCCTGGAAGAGTGGCACAAGCCATCCGTTCGGTGGGCCTGGTCGCTGAATGCGGCGGCCAGCGTGCTGGGTTCCGTCGGCGCACTGGTATGTGCCATCTATCTCGGTTTGGTCCAGACACTGCTGGTCGGCGGTCTGCTGTATCTGGCCGCCCTGACTGTGGTGATGCGCACCGCGAAAGTCCGGCAAAAACCCGTCTTAAATCCTGTTCCGCTGGCGCAAGCTCCGTTAAACTGACAATTAGGGAGGGACGCCTTATTGGCCACTATCACTAGCGCCCAGCACGCCGCCGCCGGCAAGTGGCACGGACTCGAACCCGAGCAGCTTATCAGCGCCTTTCGCACCATGCAGATCTCGCGCCGGCTGGATGATCGCGAGGTGGCGCTCAAGCGCCAAAACAGGATTTTTTTTCAGATCAGCGGGGCCGGCCACGAAGCCGCCGAAGTGGCTGCCGGCATGTGCCTGCGCGGGGGACACGATTGGATCTTTCCGTACTATCGCGATCGCGCATTATGTCTGACCCTGGGTGTGTCGCCATACGATATGCTGCTCCAGGCCGTGGGTGCGGCCGACGATCCCGCTTCCGGCGGCCGCCAAATGCCTTCTCATTGGGGCGATGCGCGGTACAACATCGTCTCGTCATCTTCCTGCACTGGAACGCAGTTCCTGCAAGCGGTGGGCTGCGCCGAGGCCACGCGCCGGCTCGATCCGGATAGCGATGCCATTACGCTGGTCGCGGGCGGCGACGGTTCCACCAGCGAAGGCGAGTTTTGGGAATCGCTGAACGCTGCCTGTCTGAATCAACTCCCGCTCCTGTTCCTGATCGAGGATAACGGCTACGCCATCTCGGTGCCCATCGAGTGCCAGACCGCCGGCGCGAATATCTCGGCGCTGGTTTCCGGTTTCCCAGGGCTTTTCCAGCGGGAAGTGGATGGCTGCGATTTCCTGGCAATGTACGAAGTGATGCAGGCGGCCGTCGACTATTGCCGACAGGGACGCGGTCCGGCGCTGGTGCACGCGCACGTCATCCGGCCTTACTCGCATTCGCTTTCCGACGACGAACGGCTTTACAAGCCTCCCGCCGAGCGCCAGGCGGAGCAGGCGCGCGATCCCCTGATGCGCTTTCCCAAGTTCCTGCTGGAGGAAGGCGTGCTCGACCAGAACGCGCTACGCCGCATCACGCTCGAAGTGGATCGCGAAGTGCACGATGCGACGCAAAAAGCCCTGCACGCCGCTCCCGCACCGCGCGATTCGGTGCTGCGCCACCTGTATTCGGACAAGATCGATCCCACGGCGGAGGAGTTCTCCAGGCCCGCGCAGTTTCATGGCGAACCGAAGACCATGGTCGATCTGCTGAATGCCACCCTGCACGAGGAAATGCGCCACGATCCGCGCGTCATCGCATTCGGCGAGGATGTGGCTGATTGCAGTCGCGAAAAGAATCTGGCCGAGGTCAAGGGTAAGGGCGGCGTTTTCAAGGTCACGCACGGATTGCAATCCGAATTCGGGGCCCAGCGCGCGTTCAACACACCGCTCGCCGAAGCTGCCATTGTGGGGCGTGCCATCGGCATGGCGGTGCGCGGTTTGAAACCAGTGGCCGAGATCCAGTTCTTCGATTACATCTGGCCCGCCATGATGCAGATCCGCGACGAGATGGCCATTATGCGCTGGCGCTCCAACGGGTCCTTCGCCTGCCCTTTCGTGCTGCGCGTCCCCATTGGCGGCTATCTGAACGGCGGCGCCATTTATCATAGCCAGTGCGGCGAGGTGGAGTTTACGCATCTACCAGGCCTGCGCGTGATCATGCCGTCAAACGCGCTGGATGCCTGCGGGCTGCTGCGCACGGCCATTCGGTGCGACGATCCAGTGATGTTCCTGGAGCACAAGCGGCTGTATCGCGAACCGTACAACCGCTCGCCGCATCCCGGGGAGGACTACACCATCCCGTTCGGCAAGGCCCGCATCGTGAAGCCGGGGCATGACCTTACGGTGATCACCTACGGCGCGCTGGTGCAGAAATCGCAGCAGGCCGCTCTGTTGGTGGAGCGCAAGAACCCCGACCTGAGCGTGGAAGTTATCGACCTGCGCTCGCTCGCCCCCTTCGACTGGAGCGCCATCCGCACGTCGGTCGAGAAGACGAACCGCGTGATCATCGCGCACGAAGATTGTCTTTCGTTTGGCTACGCGGCGGAGATCGCCGCGCGTATCGCCGACGAATTGTTTGACCGGCTGGACGCTCCCGTCCGCCGTGTGGCGGCGCAGGACACCTGGGTCGCCTATCAACCGCAGTTGGAAAATGTCATCCTGCCGCAGGTGGAAGACCTGATGGCCGAGATGGAGCGCGTCCTGGCGTACTGACCCCCTTCAGCCTCAAAACGTGGTGGGTTGTTAAGTCTGTGTAAACCATGTAACCCATTCCCTGCTCCTACCGCCGAGCTAATTGAACTAAGGGGTCCGCACCCGGCTTTACAGCCTCGCACTTGCTTTTCGTTGTGCTGGAGGCGTAGGGCGAGGTGTGTCTGCTGGAACTTGAACTCACCCACCAATGCGAGCACTAGCGGTTACAGCGCTGTCTTGGGCTCTGGGAGCAGCGGCGATAAACGCTGCCACCTTCGAGGAATTGGCGCAGCAGGCCACCGCCGCGCGCCGCGGCAATCATATTAAACAGGCTCTGGCTCTCTACAAGCAGGCCCTTGAAGCCAATGCCGCGTGGCCGGAAGGCTGGTGGTTCCTGGGCACTCTATCTTATTCCGCATACCGCTACAGCGATTGCGAGGAAGCCTTCGGCCGGTTCTTGAAACTGGATGAGAAAAGGGGTTTAGCTTGGGCGCTGGCGGGTCTGTGTGAATTTGAGACCGGCAAGTACGACCGCGCCTTCGATCACTTGCAGCGGGGACTGGCGCAGGGCAGCCAGTTGCCGCCCGAAATCGATGCGGGTGTCCGGTTTCATTATGGTCTGCTTCTGACCAGAGCAGGCCGCTTCGACCAGGCTCGCCGCGAGCTCGAACAATTCGCCCAGGGATGCGACAAGGAACCGATGCTGCTGGCGGGTATCGGCTTGAACGCCCTGCACGATCCGCGAGTACCCAAGGATGTGCCGCCCGAGCGCCAGGACCTGGTGACGAAAGCCGGAATCGCGACGTGTGCCTGGATGTTAAGGTCCGCCGACAAAGCCGACAACGGCTTTCACGCTCTTTTGGACGGCTATTCCAATTCGCCGGGAGTTCACTACCTCTACGGGACATTCCTCGTGGCGGTTCAGCCGGAACAGGCCAAACGTGAATTTGGGCGCGAACTGGCGCTGAGCCCCGGGAATTCGGATGCGCACGCCATGCTTTCCCTGATGTCGTTCAACGCGGGTGACACAGCGAGTGCCATGGCAGAGGCGAGGAAGGCGATCGCCAGAGACGCCCCGGACGCACTCTGCGACTACGCTTACGGCGAGGCACTCATGCGCACGGGTGACGTGCAAACCGCGACCGGACGCCTCGAGGACGCCGAGCGGCTCGATCCGGAAGCGCTCCAATACCACACCGCCCTAGCCGGCGCGTACTCCCGCTCAGGCAGGCATGACGATGCGCGGCGCGAGCGGCAACAGGCCCTGGAGATGGCTACAGGGCAACCCGGCGGCGATTAAAATGTGCGTGCGGCGTGTGGCGGCGTTAGCCGGGTACTCCGCCGCGAGTGCGGCCTTGTGGCTCGTGCTGGCCGGACCCGCGCAGGGGGCCAACCCGCACACCGACAAGACCGCCTGCGCCACCTGCCATCGTGAAGAGTCGCAATCGTTTCCCCAGGCCGCCATGGCCATCGGCATGGAACTGCCGCCCGATCAGCGGCTATTGAAAGCGCACCCCAAGCTGACGCTGGAGCAGAACGGTTACACCTACGAGATTGAGCAGAAGCGTGCTGCCAGCACATACACAGTCCGGGATTCCAGCGGCGCATTGACGCTCCCGATTCAATATGCGTTCGGAGTACGTAACCAGACCTTCGTCCTGGAGTACCAGGGGAAATTCTACGAGAGCCTGGTGAGCTATTACGAAAAAGTCGGTGGCTTGGCGACTACCATGGGCGACGAGGGCCTCCATCCTCACAGTCTGGTGGAGGCCATGGGCAGGCTCACGTCCAACCAGGAGATCACGTCGTGTTTCAACTGCCACGGCACGGGCGGCGTAACAGATAACAAGCTCACACTCGCATCGCTGAAACCGGGATTGACTTGCGATCACTGTCATACGGGAGCGAACGCCCACATGCAGGCACTCAATGGCGGGCCGCCCGCACCCGCGCCTAAGAAGCTCGGAGCGATGGCGGCAGAAGACATGTCGGAATTCTGCGGCCAGTGCCATCGCACCTGGGAATCGGTGGTCGAGCAGCACTTGTTTGGCGAGAAGAACGTGCGCTTCCAGCCTTACCGCCTGGCCAACAGTAAATGCTTCCTGGGCGACGACAAGCGGATCCGCTGCACGGCCTGCCACAACCCACACCAGGATGTGGTTACGAACACGGCCAGCTACGACAAAGCCTGCCTGGCATGCCACAGCGTGAACGGCGCGCCGGTCGCGACGGCGAAGGCGGCCCCCAAGACCTGCCCTGTGGCGGACAGCGATTGCGCGAGTTGCCATATGCCCAAGGTTCAGGCGCCTGGCACCCCGTCGGTATTCACCGACCATTTCATCCGGGTAGTGCGCGCCGGGGCCCCTTATCCTTACTGAAGGCTAAACGCCGTTTCGACAAGAAGAGCCCGATCGAGTACCCGATGGACGCACGCGCCGGGTCCGTTACAAGAAGACGGGGTACCCCCTCGCACGGTGAATACGTTCGCATGTAGCAAGGCACCAGATCTCCTCGCATCAATGGACTGCGTGCATCTCCAACGAGCGAAACGAGCAAGAATGTGACCGAAGAACCCAGGCAAAAAGGCCCGCTGGCACCGCGCCCGGAAATCGTCCACACACCGCGAAGCCCAGCCAAACACCCACGCATGGCGGTATCAGGATGCTGAACTCGTCCAAACCAACCGGCAAGTGGCTGGTGCCCGCAAAAAAATCGCCGGCAAGTTCAAAGAACGAGACAAGAAGAATGACACACACCGCAAGCAGTACTGGCACACCCAAGAGCTGAACGAAGTAGCCCGTTATGGGGTGATTGTGTTTCTGCTGTAGCTGAAACATCGGGCACCGACCTTATTAGTTCGAGTAACCGATAGCAATGTTCCTTTTACCCGAGCTTGTCCAGATCCAGCCCGGCGTCCCACGACTCGTTCGAGCGGATCAATTCATCCCAGGTCGTTTCGCGCCCCGTGTACGCGGCGGTGCGTCCCAGCATGGCGGTTAGCGCGGACTCCGCGCCGAGCGCCGCCTGGTTGTGGAACTGGCCGCTGGTGATGCTGCGGATGAATGCTCCGTGCTTCTCGGAATCCGCCTGCGCCAGGTTGTCGGAAAAGCTGCCGGTGACGGAAAACTCGCCGGTTTTGGCTTTGTCGCTGCCGCCCCAGGTCCAGGCCTCATCGCCCGCGATCTGGAGCGCGCCGGAATATGGCGATACCGAATTGCCGCGCGTGCCGAAGAAGCGCTCGCTCACATCGAAGCCGCCTTTGCCGAACTGCGACGAGCTAAAGCTGACGTGCACATCGTTGGGATAGGTGAAGATCACGTCGAAATGCGACCAGGCATCACCGGGCGATTCCGTGCGTCCTTTGCGCCCGCCGGTACCGATGGCTTTCACCGGATGCCCCTGGAGCACCCAATTGCAAATGTCGATGGCATGAATATTCTGTTCCACGATCACGTCGCCGGACAGCACACGGTCGTGCAGCCAGTGGCGCAGGCGCAGCTCGGCCGGAGACGCTTTCGGATATTCCGCCATGGCCAGGAACGGGCAATAGTAGTGAGCCTCGCCGCAGGCAATTTCGCCCAATGCGCCGGCGTGTATGCGCTTCACCAGTTCCACGAACGGTGGGGCGTTCCGGATCTGAAATCCCACGTCCAGGCTCAACCGCCCCTGTGCCTTCTTGCCGGTCTCAATGGCGCGCAAGGCGCCCGCCACATCCACGCTGACCGGCTTTTCGCAGTAGACGTGCTTGCCCGCGGCCACCGCCATCGCCAGGTGCCGCTCGTGAAAGTAGGGCGGCGTGGCGATCACCACGGCATCCACCTGCGACGAGCTCATCATCTGTTCGGCGGCGCGCGGTCCCTGGAACATCAACGCGGCATCCACGCTGGCATGATGCTGCTGGCCGGCCACCTCGTCAAAATGTTTCTTGGCGGTGACCAGCCGGTCTTCAAACAGATCGCCCAGGGCGACGATGTGCGCGGGTCCGTTCAGCGCGATGCTGGTGGCGTCGGCCGTGCCGCGTCCGCCGCAGCCCAACAGGCCTACCCGTACGGCAGAGTTCATCTGCGCGCCGCGCACCAGGCGCGAGTCTAAAATCATGAAGCTGGCCGCCGCTCCGGCAGCTCCTAAAAATGCGCGGCGATCCGTCTTGGTGTTGTCGCTCATATGGGTCTCCTTTAACCGACCAGTTTTTCCAGGTACGCTTTGGACGCGCGAATGTCTTCGGCCTGCTTGGCGCCCGAGATCTCCCGCTCGATGGTCAGCGGGCCGTGATATCCCACTTCCTTCAGCCGCCGGATAAACACCGGGAAATTGACTTTGCCCTGCCCGATAGGCACCTCGCGCCCTAGTTCGTGCGTGCTGGTAGGATACAGTCCGTCCTTGGCGTGCACGCCCTGGACGAGCGGGCCGAGTATCTCCAACGCGTCCACCGGATTCGCCTTGCCGTACAAAATAAGATTCGCCGCATCGAAGTTCACGCCGATGTTGTCCATGCCGGTATCCTTGATGGCCCGGAACAGGGTGATGGGGGTCTCCTGACCGGTCTCACAGCGGAAATTCTGACCATTCTGCTTGCAATAAGCGGCCACCGTACGAATCGCCTCCACGGCTTCCTGATACACCGGATCATTGGGATTCTCGGGAATGAATCCGCAGTGCGTCTGGACGGCGGGCACGCCGCACTGCTTGGCGAAGTCCGAAGTCTTCTTGATCTGGGCGATGCGCGCCGCACGGTACTCCTTGGGCACGAGCCCTATCGTAAGGGGGCCTTTGTAGAAGTCGTAAATCTCCGGTCCCGGACCGCCCGCCACCAGCGAAGTCGCTTCGATCTGGTAGCGGTCGAGGGCGGCGCGCAACCGCTTGGGCATCTCGGGATCGAATGCTCCCACGCCCACCTGGCAGGTGGGGAAACCAAAAGACTGCACCTTGCGGATGGCGGCCTCCGGGTCGCTGCCGGCGGAGACGATCAGGCCCAATTGTAAGGCGGGTTTGGCCGTAGCGGCCGGCGATTTCAGCGGCAGCGCGGCGGCTGCCGCGCCAGCCGCGGCGATCCCGACGAAGCTTCTGCGGTTATACATGCAGTTCATTTAAACACCATTCGTGGGACAGATTTCGGAGTACCGCAGGCGGTTGGCGTCACCGGTGGGCTGCCACGACCTGCTTACTCGCAGCGCAGGGCGTCCGTGGCGTCTACCCGCACGGCCCGCCGGGTAGGAACCAGGCACGCAACGATCGCCACCACCGTCAGTAACAAGGTGACGCCGGCGAAAGTTACCGGGTCGGTGGCCTTCACTTCCCAGAGTTCCGAGGAAATGTATCGGGTCAACGTCATCGCGCCTGCCAGTCCCAGTGCCACTCCGCACGCAATCACGCCCAGTGCCTGGCGCAGAATCAGCCGCAAAATATCCCGGCCGTTCGCGCCCAACGCCATCCGGATACCGATTTCCCGCCTGCGTTGTTCCACGGCGTACGCCATCACGCCATAGATTCCCACTGCGGCGAGACCCGTCGCGATAGCCGCGAACAACCCCAACAGCATCGAGTAATAGCGCGGATACTGAGCCTGATCGGCGAGGTACGAATCTTCGGTACGGGGGTCGATCAGCGGACGGTCACGGTCGATCTCTGCCACCGCCTGCCGCACCGCCGGCAACGCTTTCATCGGATCGCCGTCGGTACGCAGCAGGAAAGTCATGTGCAGAAGCAGCACCGTGTTTGGGCCGCTGATGTGCGGACCTCCTTGCAGAAACGAGGTGAAGATGGCCGGCTCCTGCCTGGTCTGAGGATGACTCGCCGGAATATCGTCGACCACCGCTATAATCTCGCGCGCCGGATCCTCGGCCGACAAATCCACGCGAATCTGTTTGCCGATCGGGTTTTCGTTTGGGAAGTACCTCCGCGCCATGGTTTGATTAATGATTGCCACCCACGGCGCGCCGGCGGTATCACGATAGGTGAAATCGCGCCCGCGCAGCATGCGAATCTTCATGGTGGCGAAGAAGTTGGGGGTGACCGGGAAGAAGTCCGCGGTCTGGTCGTCGGTGTTGGACACCGGCCGTCCCGCAATCGTGAACGTCAACGGATTGTTACCAGTCAGTGGCGGAAACGTGGCGCCCGCAAAGGAGCGCACTCCGGGCACCGAGCGCAGCCGTTCCAAAACGCGCGTGAACGTGGCCACGGGTGTCGGGTAGATTTCCCACAACGGCAATTCCTGATAGATGCCTAACGGCTTACCGAAATCCTTCTCCGGGAAGCTACAACGGAAAGTCAGCAAGCCGTGCGGATCGCAGCCCAGGTTTGCGCCCTGGAGTTGCAGAAAGCTGCGAATCAGCAGACCCGATCCGATCAATAACATTAAGGCCAACGCCAGTTGCCCGGCCACCAGTACCGCGCGCAGGCGGTTCCGGGATGGGTGTGCGGTTCCCCCGCGCGTCGCCTCTTTAAGCGATTCGACGAGAGCCCCGCGCGATCCGCGTGCCGCCGGAACGACGCCAAAAATCAAGCCGGTGAGCAGCGAAATAGCCGCGCTGAACAACAGCACGCGCCCGTCCAGTGCGATTGCATGCAGCCGCGGTAGCCACGCGGGCGCCATGGCGACCAGCACGCGCACACCGGCCCATGCCAGCCCCACGCCAAGAATCCCGCCGCAGCCGGCCAGTAACAGGCTTTCGGTTACGAATTGACGAAAGAGGCGGCCCCGGCCCGCGCCCATCGCCGCGCGAATCGCTACTTCCGTCTGGCGCGACGATGCGCGCGCCAGCAGCAGCGCCGCGACGTTCGCGCACGCGATCAGCAACACGAATCCCACCGCGCCTTGCAACAGCAACAGCGGCCGGCTGATAAATCCGTAGAGCGCCTCGCGGATCGGTTGCACCCGCACTGTCCAGGGCTTCCCATGATCCATGTCGCGCTGCGGAAACTGCCTGGCAACCTGCGCGCAGATGGCTTCCAGTTCGCCCTGCGCCTGCCGCAGCGTCACGCCCGGCTTCAGTTTGGCCGCCACCGTCAGGAAGCGTGCCGACCCGCGAAGCTGAAAATGATTCACCGGAAGAGGCGCCAGGAACTCGCCCTTCTCATCGGTGAACCGGAAATCGGCCGGCATCACCCCGATCACCGAGGTGGGCAAGCCGCCCACCATGATCTTGCGGCCCAAAATGTCTTTCGCGCCGCCAAATCGCCTCATCCACAGCCGGTGGCTCAGGACGATGACAGGCGCGGGATGATCCACCTCGTCCTCCAGCTCGGTGAAGAGCCGCCCCATCAACGGTTGCGCGCCGAGCGCCTGCAGCAGGCCGGGCGTCGCCTTCTCGCCCTGAACCTGTTCGGCCGGAACCCCGTTCTCTTCCGCCCCCAGATCCACGGCGCTATTTGAAAGTCCGCCAATGGCTTCAAAGGAGCGCGAGTGCTCCTTCCAAGCGAAGAAATCAGGGATGGATACGTTGCTGAGCTGATCGGAATGTTGGGGCGCGATGCTGAAGATCCCCACCAGGCGGTCCGCGTCTCGATAAGGTAGCGACCCCAGCAGAATCGTGTTTATCAGCGTGAACATGGTCGTGTTCAGGCCGATTCCAAGTGCCAGCGATAAGACCGCCACCAGCGTAATCACGGGCTTCTTCGCCATCATGCGCAGACCGTACCAAACGTCTTGCGATAGTGTGTTCAATTGCGTGCCTGCTTCCTAAGGAACGCGCAAAATCGCCCACGGCCGCGCCGCCATTATTCCCTGAACTCCTATCCTTGGCGGTGCGGACACAGCGTCCCTTTGCGCTTTATTCGTGCTTAGACGGAGTTCCGCACGAATCGTTTTCGTAGGTGGTTTGGCAACTCGTGAGGCGAATTTCGGAGCTGAATCTCAAAACGCCCCTCATAAGAGTCCTTTGCATACCCTCAAAAGGGGGGTTTATATAGGGATAGCCCTCACGGTAAACCTAGGCTTATACCGATAACCTAGGGATTATACCTAGCGACATTTAAGGAGCCAGCCCAACGCCAATGTCTCCACAGCGCTCGTTTTCCCCCCCAAACGTAGAACTGTTGAAGCTCCATCATCGCCGCAGCGAACTCGATAAGGCCATTCGCCTTCTCGAAGAAATCAGGCTGATTCGTCTGCGCCGCGCGCCCGAGGTGGCGGCAATCATCTCCAAGGTCCGGCGGGTCGCCTGAGAACCCGCCTCTCGGCATTCGTGCAAGTTTCCTCCATTCCAATCCGGTAGCAGAACTGCGTTATTTTGGATAAGCGAGGATTGCTTAAACGATGACAGCAGCCGAACACCGTGGAATGGGCCTTGAAGGCAAAAATGTAGTCGTACTCGGCGTAGCCGACGAATCCAGTTTGGCATGGGCTATTGCCAAGCGCTTCGCCGAGCATGGCGCGCATGTCTTCATCGGCTACCAGCAGAAGTTCTTCAGCCGGGTGCGGTTACTGCTGCGCGACAATCCGACCGTGCAAGGCGACCGCTGCGACATCACAAACGACGAAGAGATCACCAATTTCTTCGCCCGGTTCCAGAATAATCCGATCGATGTTCTGGTGCATGCCATCGCGTTCGCGCCCAATGAGTTGTTCACCGAGCCGGCCTCCAATTGCAGCGTGGAGGGATTTTGCCAGAGCCTCACCGTCTCCGCCCACTCGCTATGCAAGGCCGTGAAGTTCGCCAAACCTCATCTGCGGGAATGGGGCAGCGTGATCACGCTCACCTACCAGGCATCCGAAAAAGCCGAGGCTTCCTACGGTCTGATGGGCGTCTCCAAGTCGGCGTTGGAGAGCGCGGTCCGTTACCTGGCGCTGGAACTCGGCCGCACCAAGGTGCGCGTGAACGCCCTTTCGCCTGGACCGATCGAGACCGTGGCTGCCACCGGAATCATGGGTGCGTTCCTCCGGAATCCTGCTGCGCTCGAACAGCAGCGGGCGCGCGCCTTCCAGAAAGCGATCGAAATGGCGCGCGCGGAAAACCATCCCGATCCTTTGGCGGTGGCCAGCGCTGCGTGGAAGCACTTCCAGAATATCGCGGCAGAGCGATGCGCCATCGAGGAAACCGTTTCGAAGGAAGATGTCGCGGACTCGGCCCTGTTCCTGGGCAGCGACTACTCGCGCAAGATCACCGGCCAGATCCTGCACATCGATTGCGGTCTTTCCACGGCCAACGCTGTCTGACGGATAAAATCCAAATCGTCCCTTTCCGGCCGCGCCACATGGAACGCATCCTGTGGATCGAGCGCGCCAGCTTCGGCAGACAGGCCTGGCCGCGACGGCTGTTCCTGGAGCTATACGAAGATTGCCCGGAGCTTTTCATCGCCGCTAAATGGCATGGCCGCATTGCCGGCTATGCGGCTACCGCGGTAGAGAAGCGTAACGCCGAAATCGTGTCGCTCGCCGTGCATCCGGATTATCGCCGGCAGGGTGTGGCCCAGGCGCTGATGCGTTTTACGCTGCGCGCGGTGGCGCGTTCCGGCGCGCGGCGCATCGAGTTAATGGTACGCCCTGAAAATCTGGCGGGCGGGCGATTGTACCGCTCATTCGGGTTCCGCCGCGTGCGCCTGGTCCGCCGTTATTACGAAGACGGGGGCGATGGCGTCCTCATGGCGCGGGCGATACAATGAACAACTGATGGCGGACAAGGAACATTTCGAACTTTTGATGCACGATGTGGACGAGTGGAATAAATGGCGTGCTGAAAATCCGAAAATAAAGCCGGATCTTTCTTATGCGGTGATGCGCGGCGCGGATCTCACCTTGGCGAACCTGGCCCACGCCCGGATGTACGAAGCCGACCTGGTGCTGGCCAACCTGCGCGGCGCGGATCTTCGGCATGCCGACCTGAGCGGCGCAAACCTGGTGGGCGCTCGCCTGATGGGAGTGGATCTGTCGCATGCCAATATTTGCCGCGCGGATCTGTCCACGGCCGAGGATCTCACCGAGGAACAATTGCAACACACTCACGGTGACGGTGAAACCAGGCTGCCGGACGCGGTCCATACACCTGAGAATTGGCCCAAGAAGGGCCGCGTTGCAGCGCGGTAATTAAGCCGCCAGCCGCGCGCGCAGCCACCCGGTCAATTCCGCGAGCGGCACCAGTGTCTGTTCGCCGGTGGCCATCTGCTTCACCACCGCGGCGCCGTCCCGCAGCTCGTTCGGCGCCAGGAATACCGTGAAACGGGCGCCGCGTTTGTCCGCATAGCTGAAGAACTTCGCGGGCTTGCCGGCGGCGAACGCCAGGTCGGTCTGGATGCCGGCGGCGATCAGTTGCGCCGCGACCCGCGCCGAATCCGCGCTCAAGGCCGCGTCGAACATGCCCACGCAGACATCAACTGTCTGGTCTTCGGCGGCGTGAGCCCCTTCAATTCCGCCAGGATCTCCCCGATCACCACGTCGCCGAAACCCATGCCCACGGCGGGCCTGGCGGCACCGGTCATATCGCCGAACAGGTTGTCGTACCGGCCGCCGCCGAAGATCGCCCGGAAACGGCGTTCAGCGTCGAACCCTTCGAACACAGTGCCCGTGTAATAGGAGAGTCCGCGCACGATCCCGGAGTCGAAGCGCAGATAATCGGCGAATCCCATGGCGTCCGCCAGGTCTAGCAACTGGCGCACATCGGCTGCGGCGGGACTAGCGGCCAGCGGTCCGGAGGAAAGGTTATCGACCCCTTCGCTGCCCAGCAGGTTCACGATCTCGCCCGCTGCCGGCGCAGCCATTCCCTTTTCCACCAGCATCTCGATCAGCGTCTCGGGCGGCACCTTGCCCTTCTTATCGAGCACCATGAAAACATCCACGTGGCGATCCGGCGGCACGCCCATTTCGCCCAACAGGTAGGCCACCACTTGACGATTGTTGACGTGGATGCGCACTTCATCCGGCCCCAGCCCGAGCGCTCCCAGTGCGCTGGTGACGGTGGCCAGAATCCAGGCTTCCGCAACAACCGACGGCTCGCCCACCACGTCCAGGTTCCACTGGAAGTGCTCGCGCTTGCGGCCGCGGGTCATGCGCTCGTAGCGGAAACACTGGCCGATCGTCCACCATTTGGCCGGAAAAACGATGCTCTGCGCGCGCGCGCTGATCATGCGAACCAGCGACGGCGTCACCTCCGGACGCAGCGCCAACTGGCGGTTGGATTTGTCCTCGAAATGATAGATCTGCTGCGCCACTTCCTCGCCGGCTTTGCGCGCCAACAGCTCGAACGATTCGACAACTGGAGGCTCGAAGCGCCGGAAACCGTGGCGGTTGGACGCCTCCGTCCAGGCGTTGAAGATGCGATCGCGCAGGTCCAGGTCTTCGGGGTAAAAGTCGCGCATGCCGCGCGGCGGGTCGAGTTGCATGATGTAACTTTCAGTTTAAGCCGGAAGCGTTGACTGGCTCTTGACTCCCTCACTATACTAGTTTATTCTATGCCTAGTTACTCTATGGAAAGATTCAAGCAGCGGCTTACCCGGCGAAAGATTCTGGGCGACCTTTCGGATGAGATTAAACAACATATTGCGGAGAAAACCGAGGCGCTCATTGCCGGCGGCATGCGCCGCGAGGAGGCCAAGGCCGCCGCGATCCGCGAGTTCGGCAATCCCACCGCGATCGAAGAAAACGGCCGGGATGTCTGGCGCTGGCCCGTCATCGACGCCGTGTCGGGAGATGTGAAGTTCGCGCTGCGCCAGATCCGCAAGAATTCCGGCTTCGCGCTCACCGCCATTTTGACGCTGGGGCTGGGCATCGGCGCCACCACTGCCATTTTCAGCCTGGTGAACGCGGTATTGCTGCGGCCCCTGCCGTTTCCCCAACAGGATCGCTTGATGTGGCTGAGGCAGCAGGACCCGACGCTGCCGGGCGGGATACCGGAATCTCTGAGTTACCCGGACTATTTTGACTGGAGGGCCCAGAACCACACGTTTACGGGTATCGCGTCTTATCGAGGCGTCACGGCCATCCTTGAATCGGGAGGCGAACCGCAACATCTGGACGCGATGCTGGTATCGGCAAACCTATTCGCGGTACTCGGTGTCGCGCCGGCGATCGGCAGAGATTTTCGACCGGAGGACGAGAAGCCCGGCAACCGCACCGTGATGTTGAGCTACGCACTCTGGCAATCGGCCTTTGGCTCGGCGAACGACATCGCCGGGCGGACCATCCAACTGGGCGACCACGCATACGCCATCGCGGGTGTTATGCCGCGGGATTTTAGATTTCCCATGGAAAATCCGCCGCCGGCCATATGGATTTCGCTTTCCGACGATGCGGATGGAAAAGACCCTGCAACCAGCCAGCGCGGCTTCGACTGCCTGGACCTGATCGGGCGGTTGAGGCCCGGGGTGACACCGGAGCAGGCCAAGGCGGATCTTAGCTTGATCGCGTCCAATCTGGCGCGGCAGTATCCCGACAGCAACAAGCGATACACTTCCGCTCTGGTCGAGGCCGAACTTGAACACATCACCGGTGACGCAAAGCCGGCGCTACGGCTGCTGTTCGGCGCGGTCGGCCTGCTATTGCTGATCGCCTGCTCCAATGTTGCGGGTTTGCTGCTGGCCCGTGGCTCGCGGCGAAGCGCGGAGTTCGCGCTGCGCGCCTCCATCGGCGCCAGCCGTACCGCGATTGTCCGCCAGTTACTCGTGGAATCGGTAGCTCTATCCATCTGCGGTGGAGTGGCCGGTGTGGCGATGGCCCATGGCCTGCTGCGCGGGATCGTCTCGTTGATGCCGCTCGACATTCCGCGCCTGGGAGGTGCGGCAATCGATGGCAAAGCGCTCGTCTTTGTGCTGGTTCTGTCCGTCGTGACCGGGCTGTTATTCGGCGTGCTCCCGGCCTGGCGGATATCGGATCTGCGGCCGGCGCAAGCCATGCGCGACGGATCCAGAACCGTGACTGGGGCCCGCCACAAGCGTCGCGTCCACAGCGCTTTGGTGGTTGCTCAGACAGCCGTTGGATTGGTCCTGCTGGTGAGTTCCGGATTGCTGATTCGCAGTTTCATCCGCATCATGAACGTGGATCCCGGGTTCGATCCCAAGCATGTCTTGACGGCCAGGCTGGCGGTATCGTTCGACAAACTCGGCCACGATCAGCATTTCCAGTTTTACGACCGGGTGCTGGCGCGGCTTTCTGCCGTGCCGGGAGTCCAATCCGCCTCAGCCGGCTGGCCGTTGCCAATGAGTGACAGCCATATATCCATTTCGTTCAGCATCGAGGGACGGCCGGTCGCCCAGGGAGACGAGCCGAGCGAACCGGTGGGGGTAGTCATGCCCGGGTACTTCGCGGCCATGCGCATTCCCCTGGTGTCCGGCCGGGCATTTGGAGAGCAGGACGGAACCAGGGGATTGCCGGTTATGGTCATCAATCAGGCTTTCGCGCGCAAGTACTTCCCTAATGAGACTCCTGTTGGCAGGCACATCCGGGCAAATTTGGGCGACGGCTCAATCGATCATCCGATGCGCGAAGTCATAGGCGTGGTAGGAGACATCAAGATCGCGGGGTTGACCGCCGCTGTGGAACCGCAATACTACCTGCCTTACTCACAGGCAATCATCACGAACCCATTTCTCACGGTTCGGACCACTGGCGATCCCGAACTCCTCGAAGGTGCTCTTCGAGTTGTCGTTCACGAGATCGACAAGAGTGTGCCGGTTTATCAGGTTTCGAAATTGGAAGACTACATCTCGAAATCGGCGGCACGGCCCCGGTTTCAGACATTCCTGCTGACCTGCTTCGCCGGGATTGCGCTGCTGCTGGCGGCGGTCGGCTTGTACGGTCTGCTTTCGTATATGGTCGCCGAGCGCACGCTGGAGATCGGCGTCCGGATGGCGTTGGGCGCGAAGAAAGCGGACATCTTGCGCATGATTGTCCGGCACGGCTTGACACTCACGCTGATCGGACTAGGGGCAGGTTTGCTGATCTCCGCGATGATGACGCGCCTGCTGGCTGGATTGCTGTATGACATTCAGCCCTCCGACGCCGTCACCTTTGCTGCCACGACAGCCATTCTGTTCCTGGTGAGCCTGGCGGCCAGCAGCATTCCGGCGTACCGCGCCGCGCAACTCGATCCCACCGAGGCGCTGCGCGAGCCATAGCCTTTACATGGGTAAAACAGGACTACTCAGGAAACTAAGATCTCATAGCCTTAAAACATGACAGCCTTTCCAGAGACGCTACACAAGTAATCGCCAACTTCCAGTATCCCCAGAAAGAAGGAAGTGAACCAATCGCAATGGCTCGGACTAGGGATATGGGGGCGCGGAGAAGAAGCGCGTAAATCGCGGAGCCACCGTCTGTCGCACGTGGTTGTATATACCTGCCACTTCTTCCCTCCTAACTTCGAGCGGCGTATCGGTAGGAGAATCGAGCGGATCTCCAAATATAAGCGCGGGTAAATTTGGTTCGAATACCACGGCGTCCTTGCAGGCGATCGGCCAACGAATTTCAAGGCCATAGTCGAGGTCGTGCCGGGTAAATCCATCGGGCTCGATGTAGATTTGCGCTGCGGTCGCGCGGCCGACAGGGGTTCGGTGCTTATCGAGATTGCTGAGTGCATTAAGCTTCCAAAGGGGATCGTCCCGGTAGGCTGCCCCGCGTTGGTACGGCTGAAGCTCTTTGATCGCTGCGACCGCCTCACAGGGCATCTCCCAAACCATGGTTCGGAATTTTTCCTCCAGCCTAGGCGTCCGCTCGGCATGGATGGGGAACATTACATCCCTTGAAGGGCTCGAATTCCCGATCAAGGCAAGTTGCCACGCGAGTTGATCGAGCCCGGAACGGAGGGCGTAAACAACGTCTGACAAGCTATGGGAGATATCGAGGGGGACCGGCTCAAATTCGCAGCGGCGGATATGGAATCCATTCACCAAGTCGTCTTGCTGCGTGATTGTGTATGCTTTGCGCCGACAGTAGTCGACGGCCATAGAATCGAATCGCTGGAGGTGATAGTATGCCCATCCAATTTTTCCGCGAAGATAGTCAAACGCGTTCTCGTGGACGAATGTCACTGAAGTCCACGGTACAAACCCCTCTCCACCTGAGTCAAGCATGTATTTACCTTCACTTGATACTCGGTCACAATGGAAAGGGCACGTCGATCTCGCGTTCGTCGCCGTCGAGTGCGCTCAGCCGGATTTCGAAATGGCCGGGAGGCATCAGTTCGGGGAAACGCTCGCCCCATTCCACCAGCACCAGCGCGCCGCTGTCGAACAGCTCGTCGAGGCCCAGCGTAGCCACGTCGCGGGCGTTATCGAGGCGGTATAGGTCCACGTGATAGACCGCCGGCGGCGAGCCGTATTCGTGGATCAGCGTGAATGTCGGGCTGGAAACCTCGTCGGGAGACGCCGCACCCATCCCCTTGACGATGCCTTTGGCGAGGGTAGTCTTGCCGGCCCCCAGGTTGCCGATCAGCAGGACAGTAGCGCCGCGCGGCAACACTTCCGCCAAGCGTGCGCCGAGGGCAATGGTCTCATCCTCAGACGCGGTGCGAACGGCGGGCACACTCCTCCAGGGCCGCCGGAAGGTAGCGGAGCAGATCCGTCGCCATCAGGCACTTTTCGGTGAGGGCCGCGGCTCCTATTTCTCCCGCGAGACCGTGCAGGTAGACCGCGGCGGCCACGGCCAGATCGGCCTCTTGCCTGAACTGCGCGAGGAAGCCGGAGGTCAAACCGGTTAGAATATCGCCCGTGCCGCCAGTGCCCATGGCGGGCGTACCCGTAGGGTTGATCCACACGCGGCCATCGGCGAAAGCGATCAGCGTTCGTTCGCCCTTCAGTACCACGGTTACCTGCCGTTCGGTGGCCAGCGCGCGCGCCGCGCCCACGCGATCCGCGGAGATTTCCGCTGTTGTCTTGCCGGACAGGCGCGCCATCTCGCCGGGATGCGGCGTGAGCACCCGCGCCTTGCCATTGCCTGACCAGTCGCTGCCTGCCAGTGCGTTGAGCGCATCGGCATCCACCACCATGGGCTGCGCGAATTCGGCGACCGCCCGCCGCACCATGGCGACTGTTTCCCCCTGCTGGCCAAGTCCCGGCCCGATGGCGATCACGTCTTTCTTCTCGATCAGAGCAGTCAGGTGGCCGGTATCCAGCGGCTCGGTCATCAGCTCGGGTGCATGTCCTGCGATCACCGGGATCGCCGATTCGTCCGACGCAACCGTCACGAGGCCCGCACCCGCGCGCAGGGCAGCTATGCCGCACATGGCCGCCGCACCGGTCTTGCCGTGCGAGCCGGCGATCGCCAGGACGTGCCCGTAGGTGCCCTTGTGGCCGTCGCGCGCGCGCGGCGCCAGCAAATGGGCGAACATGGCAGGCTCCACCAGCGAAAGCCGGATGGACGGATCGTCATCGTAAAGCGCCGGCGGGCTGCCGATTGCGGCCACTCGCAACTCGCCCACCGCATCGCAATTGGGCGGCAGCACCTGGCCGGGTTTTGGTGCCGTGAAGGTGACGGTATAATCGGCGCGCGCCTGCTCGCCCACAGGGCTGCCGGAATCGCTGGGCATCCCGGACGGAATGTCCACGGCCACCACTTTGGCCAGCGGAAACCCATGGTTGATTTCGCGAATCGCATTCAACATCGCGCCCGTGGCTGGGCCGCTGATGCCGGTGCCCAGCAGCGCGTCCACCACGATGGTAGCCAAGCGCGCGTCCGCTGGAATCTCGCGCGCCACCGGACAACCGCAGGCCTGCAGCATGCGATAGTTGGCGGCCGCGTCGCCCTTCAGATCTTCCGGCGCGGCCAGCAGGATCACGTGCAGCGCGCGCGGCTGAAAGCGGGTGAAGAGCTGGCGCGCCACCACCATGCCGTCGCCGCCGTTGTTTCCCTTGCCGCAGAGAACGGCGATGCGTGCTGCGGCGAGCGGTGCGAATTTTTCCGCCAGCAGCTCCACCACGCGAAGCCCGGCATTTTCCATGAGCACCACGCCGGGGATGCCCATTTCAATGGTGCGCCGGTCCACCTCGCGCATTTCGGCGGCAGTCAAAACCTTCACGGCCGCCTCGCCACCAGGATGGTCATATCGTCCTGCAATTCGGCGGTCTCTCCGGTCCACTGTCCGACCGCTTCCATCACGCGCGCGATGATTTCAGCTGAGTCGCGGTCCGCGTTTTTGGCCAGCAGATCGCTAAGCCGCTGCTCACCGAACATCTCGCCGTATTCGTTCTCGGGCTCGATGATGCCATCGGTATAAGCCACCAGCACGTCGCCGCTCGATAGTTCCACCGTTTTTTCGTCGTAACGCGAAAAGGGAAATGCGCCCACCACGGTACCCGTGACCTGCAGAAGCTCGGGCACGCCCTTGCGCAGCAGGATGGGCGGCAGATGGCCCGCGTTGGTGTAGGTCAACGTCTGGGTCTTCTCGTCGTACAGGGCGAAGTAAAAGGTGGCATACTTCTCGGGCGAAGTGTTGGCATACAACTGTTTGTTCAGGCGCGAGACCATCATGGCGGTGGAAAGATGCGGCGAACCGTTGGACGTGATGCCCGGACCGCCCGCGGTGAGCTGCATCCGCATGGTGGACTGGATGGCCGCCATCAGCAGCGCCGCGGAGATGCCCTTGCCCGGCCACGTCTCCGATGGCGAACGCCAGGCTGGAATCGAAGCGTATGAAGTCGTAATAATCGCCCGACACTACGCGCGCGGGATTGCACACGCCGGTGAGCTGCAGGCTCTTCATATCCGGGACGTTTTTGGGGAAAAGCTGGCTCTGTACTTCACGGGCGATTTCGAGCTCCGATTCCAGGCGCTCTTTTTCCTTGGCCACCACGATCAGGCGCTCCAGGTTCTCCGTCATGGTGTTGAACGACGTGCCCAGCTCCGCCAGTTGATCGTTTCCGCGCACCGGAATGCGATGGGAGAAATCTCCCTCCTTCACCCGCCGCGTGCCGAGGTACAGCTCATGTACGGCGCTGGTGATGGTGCGCGAGATGGAGACGCCGATCACCAGCGAAACCAGCTCCACGATCAGGAACAGCGTGACGGTGACCAGAAAAGCGCCCCAGATCACCTGGCCGTACGCCATGTCGCCCAGTGCGATATTGTTGCCGAATACGGTGCTGAGCACCGCGGACATGCGCGTATTCACCAGCAGCAGCCCGCGGTTGTTCCGGTTGCCCGGCGAGTTCCAAAACATCACCGGCACCAGCGATCCCCACTTCACCTGGATATCGAGGAAATTGTTCTTGGGCGGAATGCGGGTGGAAGGAATGCCGCCTGCGGCCGGCGCTCCCTGGGAGGCGTTCTCGACCTCGTCAGCGGCCTCGGCGAAGTCGCGGAAGGTCACTCGCCCGATGCCGGGCACCAGGTTGGAAAGGAAATCCTGACTCAGCGGCGCCATGATCAGGACCTGTGTCCGGCCGGAGTTCAAGTGCGCCCAGCTATAGAGCTGGTGGCCTTTGACGATGATGCCGTTCGCGTCTTTCCACGCAGCGCCGGGCAGCGCGATGGCGGATGATGGCGGGTAGCGGTATTCAGCGCCGTCGCTGACCAGAAATTCACAATCCGGGAAAAATCGCTGCGTGAAGTCGTGGGTACGCGCCAGCACATCCTGCCGCCGGTCCGTGGGGGCGTCGGCCACCGTGCCGGCAGCTCCGCGCAGGATGCCCGTGCGGCGGTCCAGCTCGGAGTTGATCAGGTACAGCGCAATCTGACCGGTAAGCCCGTAGGTGCTGACCAAGACCAGCACCAGGATGAGAACCACCGGCACCATGGCGATGAAGGCATAAGCCACAATGAGGCGGTTGCGTAAGCGCCAGATCAGTTTCGTCACGCCTCTGCGGGCCAGGCGGAACGCCACCACGATGCCGGCGATCCACGTCGCGAAAGTAACCAGCAGCCCGATGCCCGAAGATGGCAGTGCGTATGCCAGCACGGCGTCCAGCAGGAGCAGAACGACGAACGCCTTGTCTATGAGGCCGAGCTTCCGATAGAGCCGTTTCAGGCGTAGTGGCATCCCCATTTATCTTAACGCGGAGGACCGCCATGGCTGGCTCTGTTGACCGCCGCCTAGTTGGGCGTGGTGACCTGGATGACCGGTGACGGTGCGGAAATATTGCCGCCCGTATCGCCCGACTGGATCGTGTAGTAGTAAGTGGTGCCGGCTGTCACGGGATAGTCTATAGCCGAAGTCGCCGTTGGGGAAACGAGTCTGAGTTGGGTCAGGTTAGTGGGCGAAGTGCCACGATTGATCTGATACCAGGTCAAGGGCATGCCGCTTTGCGCGGGGGACCATTGCAGTTGAATCTCAACGTTCGCGAGCGCCGTGCCGCTCACATTCGTGGGTGGTAATGGCAGCGCCAGCGTAGTAGCCGATACGACCGCGGAAACCGGGGAAACGTCGCCTTGCGCATCCACTTCCTCAATGGCGTAATAGTACGTCGTCGAGGCGGTGAGGGGATAATCGTTGAACGGCGACCCCGGCCGGTTGGCCCACTGCGCCAGGTTGGAGGGCGAGGTTCCGCGGAAGATATGGTAGTTGACGATGGGCATGCCACTGGCGCCCGCGACCCAGGTCAGTTCGATCTGGTTGGTGGATACGGGTGTGGCAACCACGCTAACTGGCGCACTGGGCGGCGCCAGCGTGGCAGCCGATATGACTTGGGACATGGGCGAGACGTTTCCATCGGTGTCTACAGCTTCCACCCCAAAGTAATAAGTCGTGCCCGGCGTCAAAGGATAGTTTACGTAAGAAGGCGTGGTACCCGCGTTCCCGACCTGCAGCAGACTGGTGGCTGAGGTCCCCCGGAAGACATGATAGCCCCCCACATTGACCTTGCCGGTGGAGGCCGTCCAGGTCAGGTTGATTTGCTGGGTTGAGACGGCCGTCGCAGTGAGATTAATGGGCGTAGTGGGCGGCACATTGTTCCACGTAGTCACATTGATGGTGGGAGTGGGGGCGGAAAGGTTCCCGCCCAGATCGTAGGCTTCCACGTAGTAGGAGTATGTCGTGGCATCCGTCAGGTTCGTATCCTGGTACAACGGCTGGGCCGTCGAAGCCACCTGCACGCCATTGCGGTAAACGTAATAACCTGCCACTCCCACGTTATCCGTGGAACTATCCCAGGTAAGGTAAGCCATGGTGGGCTGGCCGGAGCTTCCCGCCACGTTGGCCGGTGTGGAGGGCGGCGTGTAATCCGGTTCGGGCAGAATCAGACTGTAATAATGTTTTGCCATATCGGTAAATTTGCCCAACGCCAAGTTCTGCGCCGAGTGTGACGACTCCTGGTTCAAGGCGTCCGGAGGCAGCATGTTCTGGGTTGCGCTGTCATACGGCAGATAGCCCCAGAAATAAGGGACTTCGAAGGCGACCAGGTAAGCCATCTGCGTGTAATATGACAATTTCACCAATACGGTGAAGAAGTGCTCGTCGAGCGGCTCCCAGAAGTTGAACACATTGCGCGCCAGGAGCGTGTCGCGGCCCAATGTGGCTAGTTCATCGTTACGCACCTTTCTCAACCACGACTGCGTAATGCTCACGGGTTTGCCGGCCGCGGAAGCCAGGCTCGCTATAGTCAGCGCATTGGACAGGTAATTGAGGTTCACCGGTATCACGTGCATATCGATGAAATCTACCGGAAGAGCCACGAAACCCTGAATATAATCCTGGAACCCACTTAGCCACGTGCCGACTCCGGCTCCGATCTTAACGCCCGGGACGGCTGCTTGCTGAAGGCTGGTGAGAATCAGGCTGAGCATGCCGGTGGCTCCGGCCACGGTATTGACATTCGTTTGGCCGGACAGAACGGCCTCGGTATCCGGCTCCTCCAATACCACCAGGTAATCGGGATGCATGGTCTGTGCAACCGTAGCCACGGTTTGTGCGCGCGCCTGCTGGTATTGATCCCAATCGAGCGTCGCGTAGTAGGCGCCGGGGTCGAATCCCGAGAATGTGAGTCCGGTCCTGAGGCAGGTACTCTCAACAATCAGTTTCAAACCGAGCGCTCGTACGGCGGCTGCTACCTGCTGATAGAAACTTACATATTGTTCATACTCGGCATGACTGGAGAAGAAGGGTTCGTATAACATCGGGAAGCCCACCTCCACAACCACCGCCTGCACACCCACGGCTTTCAATTCCTGAAGCTGCATCTGGATGCCGTTGAGATATCCTGAGCCGAGCAATTGGGGACCGCTGTCGGCGCTGGCGTTCCAGAGATTGCCGCTGAACACCACTGGATATTTGGCTCCGTTCCAGGAGGCATCGAGCGTGGTATCGAAGGCCGTGAGATCGTTAGCCAGGGTGGTGTAGAGATCCTGCCACGAGGCCGGAACCGGCGGCGCCGTGTCAGCGGGAGCAGCCACTACTGGAAATGTCAGAAACGCCAAGAGGCTGAGGATTGAAAGTGTCGTACTTAGAGGGCGGGATATTAGAATCATAGGATTGCCGGACTGCCGCGCGGCTTGGCGCGAGTCAGTTCTCCTCAGGTCGATTTTGGGTCAGGCGCGTCCACCCTGGGTGTGGTCGAAGCTTAAACTCTCAAGCCATCCGACAACACTAAACGGACTCCCTACTCTGAAGTACCATACTGGTACGGGCAGTACCAGTCAACAAAGGTTAGGTTTGTGGCGGATAGACGTCAGTCAGCCAGAGGAAGCTAGTGAGGATACTACTGAAGTTATTACTACTTTCTAAGGAACTCGCGCAAAACGGGGCGCCCCGCGCCGCTGTAAACTGCGGAGTTCCTATCCTAAATGGCGGCGCCGGATACGCGCCCCTTTGCGCTTCTAAGGAACTCGCGCAAAACGGGGCGCCCCGCGCCGCTGTAAACTGCGGAGTTCCTATCCTAAATGGCGGCGCCGGATACGCGCCCCTTTGCGCTTCTAAGGAACCTCTACGCTGAACCTCCGTTATCAGTGAGTTAGGCGGCGGGTTGGATGGGCACAAGTTTATAGCCGCGCTGCGCGGCCTGCTTTTGGAGGCGCGCCTCGATCCGCTGCTCGCGCATGGCATCGCGTTTCGCCCAGAGAGAGGCATCGTACTCGACCTGGTTTTTCACCATCGTGTAGAAGATGATGGCGATCTTGTGCGCGGTCGCAGTGGTCGCCGCGGCGGGACCCAGCTTGGCTTTCATGCGCCGAAGATAGTCACCCATGGGCGTCTGATCGTGGTGCAGTGAGTGGGCAGCTAAGCGGAATAGAGTCCCGGCCCGGTTCTTGGTCCGGCGAGCACCTCGCCACAACACTTTGCCTCCGCTGATGTCGTTATCCGGGCACAAACCCAGCCAGGAGACAAAATGCGCGGCCGTGGGCCATCGCGACATGTCCCGGCCGACTTCGCTGAAGAGCATGAAGACCAGCATCATCAGCCCCGGGATCTGGGTGAGGTCCACGCCAAACAGCTGGTACGCCTCGGTGCGCATGTTGAAATCCGGGCTCCCGCTCTTCTTGCGGCGCCGCCGCTGTTTCTGCTTGCGGTCTTCCGGCAGGGGCCTTTCCGCAGGATCCACTCTGGGTTCAAAGGCCGCGACCAATTTCTCGATTTCCTGGTCGCACGCGTGGATTTGGTCGGCATAGCTCCGATACAATGACAACCGTTGTTTCAATACCAGGATATGCTCGGCCCGCCAGTTTCCTTCCAGCGATTTCCGGATGGTCTCCTCACTGGCCTTGACCCGAGGATCGCGCAGCTTGGCCAGTACGGCCGGATCGCGCTCCCCGCCGATGATGGCGTCCAAGATCGCCAATCCCGTCAGGCCCGTGATGTCACTGAGGACGTGCTGGAATTGCACGTTCATCTGCGTAAGCGCCTTCTGCATGTGCTGCACATGCTGACTGGCCATCGCCACCAAATCACTGCGGTGGCGCATTAGCGCACGGACGGCGCATACATCGCCTTCCGGCCGGAAGGCCGCATGCAGCAGGCCCATCGCATGCAGATGCTGGATCCACTGGCATTCATGAAAATCGGTGCGCTTTCCCGGCACGTTTTTCATGTTCCGCGGGTTCACCAAACACACTCGGATGTCGTGTTGCTCCAGCACGTCGTACACCGGAATCCAATAGACCCCGGTGGACTCCATGGCCGCTGTGGTGATCCCACACCTCACCAGCCATTCGGCCATCTGATGTAAATCGCCGGTAAAGGTCCCGCACTTACGGACGGGATGCTCGTCCCGGTCCGCCGGCACAGCCACGTAGATCTCTCGGGCTCCGATATCGATGCCCGCCGCATTCGGCTCAAACACCGGGCCATCCGGTTGGCCCGGCCGGTTAGGCGGTTTGCTCCGCTTACTTTTGGCTGGTACGGGGCCTTGGCCGCCGCAAATCTCTGGTCGCTGTATCTTCTTGGACACGCTGATTCCTTTCGCTCTGGCAACCGGCCAAGCCGCGCCAACGACGGTACTCTTCTAATCGGAATCAGTCCGGGATGGTGCGCCGGACTGTAACCACTGTTTGGGGCACGGGACTTGGGACCACGCTTCTAATCGGGTTTGAAAGCACCACTGTATTTCCGGCCTACTTCCGCTGCCTGAGTCTTCCCAGTGTCCGTCAGTCCGCCGGGCCAAACCAAGTTCCTTTCCCGTTGGTCCCGCCCACGCGGGTGCCGCGCTTCTAAGGAACTCGCGCAAAACGGGGCGCCCCGCGCCGCTGTAAACTGCGGAGTTCCTATCCTAAATGGCGGCGCGGGATGCGCGCCCCTTTGCGCTTCTAAGGAACTCGCGCAAAACGGGCCGCAGCCGGCCCGCCACGATCGCGCGAGTTCCTATTCCTGCCGTTGGTGCGCTATTGAGTGACCCTGAGCCGGCGGAAGGCGAGACCGCTACCGAAGGTTAACGCGGAGCATACCAGCAGCCAGGATCCCGGCTCGGGAACACTGCCTGAACCGGAGGAACTGGTATATGTGAACTGACTGACTAGCCCGGCTTCGTTCCCTCCAGTTACCGGTTTACCTTGTGAGGCACCGAAATAGGCATCACTCGTCAGGGTGTTGGTGGCGGCCTGATCCAGGTAGAGAAAAGGGGAGCCATTCACTCCGCCGGAGACGGTCACCGAAAGAAGGAGATTCCCGTCGGCGGGATTGTAGAAAAACGGTGTTCCCGTGAAGGTTAAAGTTCCATTCGACAATGCAGGGAGAGCGCCGCTGAAGAAGGCTTGCAGGGAGCCGGCCAGGTTGGTGTTTGGGCTGGAGAGGTTGAGATTGCCGACATCGAACGAGGTGTAGGCGAAATTGAGAGTGTAGATTCCGCCGGCAGGCTTTCCGCCGTTGTGCACCGCGGTATCGAAGAAAGCCAGATCGTTGATGGTGAGAGGGCCGGCAAAATCCGCACCGGCATACACCTGTTGATACGTCCCCAGGCCGAAGAATGCAGGGCAGCCGAAGGGGTCGCAATTACCGGTCCGGGATAAAGCGGGCAGGCCGACGGTGAGCAGGCTGGCGTGGGCCGGCGCCGGCAGGACGGCGAATAGTGCAATGATCGCGATTGTAATCAGGGCGGAGTGTTTCGTCACGGCTGTGTCCTCACCAGCCATGGTCGCCTGCAAGTTCCCACTAGTCAATGAGTTGCCGTACTAAAACTACCTACCACCGGATAGGGTAACAGGATATTGCGTACAGTGCAGTGTTTGCGGTATGGGAGTTTGTTCACAGCCCGTCAAGAGCGCAATGGGGCGCGTCCGCGCCTGAAGGAAGGATAGGAACTCGCGGGTTCGTGGCGGCGCGGACACGTTTCCCTTTGCGCTTTTAATGCCGAATAGGCGGTATGCTGCGATTATGGCTCTTCCGGCAAGGCGGGCATACGTGCGACTGGCCCTGGTCGGAGTGTTGGCGGTGGTGCTGGTACTGATGGCGGTGCTGCAATACCGGTGGAGCCTGGAGGTGAGCCGGGCCGAACGGACGCGCATCGAGGCCAGCCTGAACACATCCGTGAACCAGTTCCGGCAGGAGTTCTATCGCGAGCTGGTACAGGTTTCCACCGCGTTTCATAGCGACCCCACCGCGGACGCGGATACATTCTGGTCGCCCTACAGCGAACGGTACCAGGAATGGGAACGCACGGCCACGCGTCCCGACCTGGTAGCCAACGTGTACGTGTGGCAGGCGGAACCGGCGGCGGAGGCGCGGCTGCTCATGCTGCACCCGGCGGACGGCCACTTCGATCCAGTCCCCTGGCCGGCGACGCTGGCGGGCTTGCGGGCACGCCTGGAGGCAGATTCGCAACAGACCCCGGGAGCCGCCGGGGCGGGGCCGGGACCCGAGTTGCGCGCATTCGTCTGGACCCTGGAGGATCGCGTGCCCGCGCTGTTGCATCCGGTGTTCAACTTTTCGCGGCTGCGGGGCGGCCCCTGGGCGGCTTCGGGCGACCCGGCGATGCGGCATCACCTGAGCCGCCGCGGGGATGGCGCGCGCACGGCGGCATCCGAGAACCCGCACACAAGCCTGGCGCCGCCGCGCGTGGTTTTAGGCTTCGTCATCGTGGAGCTGAATCGCGCGGCGATCGACCATTTACTGGGTGAGCTGGCGCAGCGGTATTTCACGGGACCGGAAGGTTTCATCTATAACGTAGCTGTGCTAAGCGGCGCGCCGGCGGGGACCATCGTGTATCGCTCCGATCCGCAAATCACGGTAGCTTCGCTGAACCCGCCGGACGCGCGCGCGGCACTGGTGCCTGCCACGCCGGGCGAAAACCGCGCCGTGGAAGGCCCGCCGCGTAACCCGTCCGCACGGCCGCGCGGCGGACGCGGAACCGGCTGGAGCGGCCAGGATCGCGGGACATCTGCCCGCCCGCGAGGCGCCATCATCCTTTCTTCGGCGAGTGAGGAGCCCTGGCAGTTGTGGGCGCGCCACCGCGGTGGATCGCTCGAATCGGTGGTGGCGGCGGACCGGCGGCGCAACCTGCTGGTGAGCTTCGGCGTCCTGCTGGTGCTGGCGGTTAGCATGGCCCTGATCATCCTTTCCGCGCAGCGCGCACGGCGGCTGGCGCGCCTGCAGATGGAGTTCGTGGCCGGCGTTTCGCACGAGCTGCGCACACCCGTGACGGTGATCTGCTCAGCGGCCGATAACCTGGCGGAAGGCTTCGTGGGATCGAAGGATCAGGTCAGAGAATATGGCTCGGTGATCCGTAACGAGGGACGCCGGCTGGCGGCGATGATCGAACAGATCCTGCACTTCGCGGCCGGGCAATCGCGGCGCGCGCAGTACGACATGCGGCCGGTGGCGGTATCCGACGCCGTGGAGATGGTGGCGGCCAACATCTCATCGCTGCCGGAAGCGGCGGGATTCACCCTGGAACGCGCCATCGATCCCGATCTGCCGCCGGTGATCGCGGATGCCGGAGCGCTGGCGCGCTGCCTGGAGAACCTGGTTTTGAACGCGCTCAAATACGGCGGCGAGAGCCGCTGGGTGCGGGTGCGGGCTGAGCGGAGCACGGCCGGCGCGGAGGGACGCGTGCGGATCAGCGTAGAAGACCGCGGCGCGGGCATCGATCCGGCGGACCTGCCGCACATCTTCGAGCCGTTCTACCGCGGCAAATCGGCGCAGGCGGCCCAGATTCACGGCGCGGGTCTGGGGCTGAGCCTGGCGCGCGATATCGCCGAAGGCATGGGCGGCCGCCTGGATGTGACGAGCGAACCGGGCCGCGGCAGCACTTTCACGCTGGAACTGCCGGCGGCCGGGCAGGAGAGCCGTCCGGGCCGGGAAGCCCTGCCGCGCAGCGCGTGAACCGCGTCAACATCGTGAAAAATGGAACGCCGCATCCTGCTAATCGAAGATGAACCCGGCCTGGTAATGACGCTGGGCGACCGCCTGCGCAGCGAAGGCCACCACGTGGAGTCCGCGGCAGACGGACAGACTGGATTTGAAATGGCCTCGGCGGGCGCGTTCGATCTGATCGTCCTGGACATCATGCTGCCGCGCAAGAACGGCATGGATGTGTGCCGGGACTTGCGGCAGCGGGGCATCTCCACACCGATCCTGATGCTGACCGCGCGCGGGCAAACGGTGGACAAAGTGGTGGGGTTGAAGATCGGCGCCGACGATTATCTGACTAAGCCGTTCGAGATGCTGGAACTGCTGGCGCGCGTGGAAGCCCTGCTGCGGCGGGCGCCGGCATTCAGCGCGGCGGGCGATGTTTACCAGTTCGGATCGATTCGGGTGGACCTGCGGCGCACCGAGGTGGTGCGGCACGGCAAGCCGGTGACACTTTCCGCGAAGGAGTTTCAGCTGCTGCGCTACCTGGTGGAGCACAGGGGCGCGACAGTGTCACGGGAGACGCTGCTGAGCGAGGTTTGGGGATATGGCGGCGTGACGTCGAGCCGGACAGTGGACGTACACGTGGCGTGGCTGCGGCAGAAGTTGGAGGAAGATCCGCGGCAGCCGCAGTGGATTCTGACGGTGCACGGGATGGGGTACAAGCTGGCGGGATAGGGGGCTCCCTTTGGGCGCCGGGGCTGGGGCTCGGGGGCTAGGGGCCGGGGATTGGATCGCCGCGCTTGGCTTCGCCTCGCGGGGTCCGCGCTCGCGACAAAACCCTTATTTATGTGTTGAGTATCCGGATTTGGTGGGTTCGCTCCGTAATTTTAATGTTTGGCGCGAACGTTGCAAACGAATGTTCCGAACGAAGCTACGGTGTACAGTTGTTGTGCTTTTTTGGTCTGCTGGAGTTCTGTTTTCAAAGATCATGGCCTCGGGGTTAAGAACCCCCAGGGCCGATTTGAGGGTAGCATGCCGATGGTGGTGCTCAGTTACTTTGAATCGAGGTTAGTGGCTTGTTTTGTATTGCCTGGAGGTCCGGGTGGACGGCGTGACTTTGTTAGCCATATAACCTGGATCCTACCAGAAGGCGTGGCAAGATGACTTACTTCGGGCACAGTGAGAACTTACGGGGCGCGTGGGAACCGCTAAATGTACACCTGCGCGAAGTGGCGGATTTGGCACGCGGGCTCGCGGGCGTATTTGGGTCCGGCGATGCCGCTTTCGTCGCTGGTCTTCTTCACGATCTGGGCAGGTACGGCGACTTATTTCAGCGGCGGCTCCAGGGTAAGGAGAAGGGGCTTGACCACTGGTCAATCGGCGCGAGCCTGTGCCTGGAGCGCTACAGAAACACAGAGATCGCCATGGCCATCGAGGGGCATCACGTCGGTTTGCAGTGGTGGGATCGGGACGAATTGCGGAAGCTCCTTCCGACGGAGCTAGAGAAACACATCCCAGATGGACGGAGGCTTACCGAGCGGGACCGCACTGTACTGCTGGCGCGACTGCTGGCTGATGGGGTTGCGCTGCCCGATGCGTCGCCAGGAGTGCTGTCGGATGCGAAGTGCGCAGCGGCGATGCTTGACTTGCGGATGCTATTCTCCGTGTTGACCGATGCGGACTACCTGGCGACGGAGGGGCATTTCGATCCCGTGGATTGAAACGACGCCGCTCGGTCGGAACGCCGATCAGGTTCGCGGTCGCCGCCTGCGCCGGCGGCGTGGATTTGAAACTTGACTGTTGGACGCTACGGTTTCCACTCGCGACTCCGTGCACGGCTAACGTCCTGGGGTCGCGACGGTTTAGCTCTGAGTTTGCTGGCGCGAGATGAACTCGCCCATCGCCGACATCAGGGACTCGATACGTCCTGCGAGGCGCTGGTGCTGCTCTTGAATGCGGTCGGCAAGGCGCTGGTCCGCGGCGCGGGATTCCTCAGCCAGCACTCCAATGCGGTCGCCCAAGTCGGCGATCTTGATGGTGAGGTCGCTCAGGCGGCCGGTCACCTCGTTGATCTGGCGGTTACGTGTTCGATGCGCTCGAATCTTTCGTCGATTGTCATCTTTTCCTTCAGTGTAGCTGAACAGAGTTCAGGCAGCGGGGACCTTTCCACCCCAGGCGGGTGCACTCGGATGGGCGGATGATGGGGCCGCAACGCACACCATTTTTCCTTTCTTCGCATAACCTTGCGCCGATGGCTGACGTCGTTACAGTTTGGAGTTTCCTGCCGTAATGAAAACCACTCTCTTACGCTGCGTTCCAGTGGCTTGCCTTGCTATCGGGATTGCCGCGGCGCAGCAGCCTGCCCGCACCAACGTAGTTGGGGCCATACAGGCTATCGATTCGACTAACGGACAGATCACCCTGCACACCGACGATGGAAAGACCATCAAGATCGCGCCGCATGCAAATGCACGATTTTTGCGTCTTCCGCCGGGCGAAAAGAGCATGGCCAACGCCACGCCGATCACGGCCAAGGATCTGGACGTGGGTGACCGGGTGCTGGCGCGCGGCGAGCTATCGGATGACAAAGCGGCCATGGCCGCCAGCACGCTGGTGATCATGACCAAGGCGGACATCGCCAAAAAGCAGCAGGCCGATCGCGCGGAGTGGCAGAAGCGCGGCGTGGGCGGTATAGTCACGGCCGTGGACCCCGGCGCGGGAAGCGTGACGATCACCACGCGCACGGCGGAGGGCAAGAAGCCGCTGGTGATTCAGGTGAGCCAGCAAACATCGGTGCGGCGGTATGCCCCGGATTCGGTAAAGTTCACGGATGCCGTGCCAGGCACGGTGGCGGACATCAAGCCGGGCGACCAGGTGCGCGCACTGGGCGAGAAGAGCGCCGATGGGAGCACGCTCACGGCCGAAGAAGTGGTGTCGGGAACATTCCGTAACGTGGCGGCCACAATCGTATCGATCGATGTGGCGGCGAATACGCTGAAGGTCATGGATCTGCTTGCGAAGAAGCCGGTGGTGGTGAAAGTGACGCCGGAATCGACGATGCGCAAGCTGCCCGAGGGGATAGCGCGGATGATCGCCATGCGCACCTCCGGCGCGGCGGGCGGACAGGGAGGCGCGGGCGCCCCCGGCGGCGGAAACGGCCAAGGGGCGGGTGGACAGAGGCCCGCGGCGGGTGGACCTCCCCCGGGCGCACCTGCGGGCGCCGGTGGACCTCCGGCAGCAGGAGGTCCAGGCGGTGCCGGAGGCGGCGGGCGCGGCGGCGACATGCAGCAGATGCTGGAGCGTATGCCGCCGCTGAAACTGGAAGATTTGAAAGTGGGCGATGCGCTGATTATTTCGAGCACGAACGGCGCGGATCCGGGGCAAGTGACCGCTATCACGCTGGTCGCCGGCGTGGAACCGATTCTGACGGCGGCTCCGGGAGGCAGCCAGCGCGCGGCCATGCTGGGTTCGTGGAACCTGGACATGGGCGGCGGGGCGGGGGTCGAGTAAATGTACCGGAAAATAGTGGCCTTCGCGCTGGTGGCGCTGGCGGCGGCGCCAGTCATGGCGCAAACACCGGGGGCCAAACCCGGGACGATCCGGCAGATCGCTAATGGCGGCACCATCGCGGGCGTGGTGAAGGACCCCTCGGGCGCGGTGATTCCGGGCGCGCAGGTAACCATCACCGACGAGAACAACAACAACCGGCAGGTGACCACCGGATCGGACGGGGCGTACACATTCCGCGCCGTGCCCCCGGGAGCATATTCGGTTACGGTAACGTTCAGCGGGCTGTCGCAAGCCGGGGGTGTGGCCGTCTCGGTCGACTCGGGGCAAGTGGCGCACGGGGATGTAGCCATGAAGCCGGCCGAAGTGCGGCAAGAGGTAACTGTAGCGGAGGAGAATACATCGCAACTGGGGCTGCAGACCTCGCAGAACGCCGACGCGCTGGTATTCAAGGGCGCGGACCTGGAAGCGTTGCCGGATGATCCGGACGATTTGCAGCAGGATTTACAGGCGCTGGCGGGGCCGTCGGCAGGGCCGAACGGAGGCGAGATTTACATTGACGGCTTTTCCAGCGGCCGGCTGCCGCCCAAAGAATCCATCCGCGAAATCCGCATCAACCAGAACCCGTTTTCGGGAGAGTACGACAAGCTGGGTTTCGGCCGCATCGAGATTTTCACCAAGCCGGGATCGGACAAATTTCACGGCACGGCATCGTACGACATCAGCGACGGAATTTGGAACGCGCGCAATCCGTTCATCACCACGACGCCCGTGCCAGGGTTCCGGTCGCAGACCTACGGCGGCAACGTGAGCGGGCCGATCAACAGTCACGCCAGTTTCTTTCTGGATGTGGAGCGGCGGCAGATCAACGATAACGCGATCTTAAATGCATTCGACCCCACCACCTTCGCGCTAGACAGGGGCACTACGCCGACGCCGCAGGAGCGCACCACGGTCAGCCCGCGTATGGACTGGCAGCTCAGCACCAACAATACGCTGAGCGTGCGCTACTCCTACCTGGACCTCACGCGCAATCTGTGGGGAATCGGGCTGTATAACCTGCCGGATAGCGGTTACAGCTTTGTGCAGAACCAGGACGTGGCGCAGGTGACCGAGACGGCCGTGTTGTCGCCCAAGTTCGTGAATGAGACGCGCTTTCAGTTCAACCATTCCATATCGACCGAAAATGCGGTCAGCAACGGCGTGCAGGTGACCGTGCCGAGCGCGTTCGTGGAAGGGGGATCGGGCGTGGGCCACACGCAGCAATTGGATAACAATTACGAATTCCAGAATTATTCGACCGTTACGCACGGGACCCATACCATCAAGTTCGGTGCGCGGTTGCGGGACGACTCGCTGAATTATTATACGCCCGCGAATTTCAACGGCACTTTCCAATTCGCTTCGTTCAGCGCGTATCAGATCATGCAGCAGGGCCTGGCGGCGGGGCAGTCGTTCGCACAGATTCAGGCGATGGGGGGTGGTCCGGCGTTGTTTACAGCCGGTGCCGGGAACCCGTCGATCACGGCGTCGATGTTTGATGTGGGCGCGTATGTGCAGGACGACTGGCGGGCCAGCAACCGGCTGACCTTGAGCTACGGCTTGCGCTGGGAGGGACAGACCAACATTCATGACTGGCACGATGCGGCGCCGCGGTTTTCGTTTGCCTGGGCGCCCACCAAGCCAGGCGCGCGCGGTACACCCACGACCGTGATCCGGGGCGGCATCGGGATGTTTTACATCCGGTATCCGGACATGGACGAGTTATTCACGCACCAATATAACGGGCTGAACCAATTGTCGTACGCGGTGGTGAATCCGGCGTTTTATTATTATCCGACGCTGCCGGCCAATTTCTTATCGGGTCTAACGGCTTCGGCCAACCAGGCTCAGTTCGTGAATGCGAACGGGCTGCGCGCGCCGTACCTGATTCAATCGGCGATCGGCGTGGAGAGACAACTGAACAAGGGGACTACGCTGGCGGTGAATCTGACCGATACGCGGGGAGTGCACCAGTTCGTGACCAGCGAGGTGGGAACGCCGGTGTCCGCGAACGCAGGCCGGGAGTTTGCTTTTCAATCGGACGGGCTGCTGAAGCAGATGCAGGTGATCACGCGAGTGAACAGCCAGATCGGCGCCCGGTTGAGCCTATTTGGCGCGTATATTTTCAGCAACGCGCACAGCAACACGGACGGCGCGCTGTGTCCTTCGACGGCGGGCTGCGGCACGTCGACGCCGGTGAACCAGTACGATTTGACGGACGAGTGGAGCCGGTCGGCGCTGGATATCCAGCACCGCATGTTTTTAGCCGGGACGCTGCAGGGCCCCTGGCGGGTGCAGCTTGCGCCGTTCATCACGGCAAGCGCGGGCGCGCCTTTCAATATCACCACGGGTAGCGATTATCTGGGCAACGGCATCTTCAACGCGCGGCCGGCTCTGGCGGGCGGGCCAGGTGAGGGGATCGTGTTTACTCCCTACGGGTATCTGAACCCGAATCCATTGCCGGGCGAGGCGCTGATTGCGCGCAATTACGGTACGGGACCGGCGCAGTTCACGGTGAACCTGCGGGTGAGCCGCACGTGGGGATTCGGGCCCACCAAGTTCGCCGGCTCCTCGGGCGGAGCGCGCGCGGGCGGCGGCGGATTCGGCGGGGGCGGGCGCGGGGGACCGTTCGGCGGGGGCATGGGCGGGCGCGGCGGGTTTGGCGGAAGCACGGAGCACCGTTTCAATTTGACGCTCTCGGTGAGCGCGCGCAATCTGCTGAACCGCGTGAACTATGTTACGCCGGTGGGCAACATGGGATCTCCGTTTTTCCTGCAGTCCACCGCGATTTCGGGCGGGTTCATGGCGGAGCAGACCCCCACGGACAATCGCCGCATCGACATGCAACTGCGCTTTCAGTTTTAGCGCGGCCGAGGTTGAAACAGGGCGAATACGGCGCCCTGCGGGTCGGCAACGACGGCCCAACGGCCTACGCCTTCCATGGTGGTGGGTGCGAAGTGAATCTGGGCGCCCAGCGATTGAGCTTTTTCCGCAGCGGCATCGCAGCCTGGCACCTGGAGATACAGGAGCCAGTGCGGCGGGACGCCTGGTTGCGGACCCACGGGCGGGATGCCTCCTATGAACGCTTCGCCGTTCTGGATGTGCAGGTACCCGGAGGGGTCCTTTTCGCCGGGTGAGATCTTCCAGCCGAACAGACCGGAGTAAAACTCGCGGGCGCGCGCTACGTCGGGCGTCAGCAGGTCCGCCCAACAGATGGTACCGTCGGCGCCGGTGATTCCGGTGCCCTGGTTGGCCTTGGGCTCCCACAAGCTGAACACGGCGCCGGTGGGATCCTGGACCACGGCCATGCGTCCGGCATTATAGACATCGAAGGGCGGCGCGAGCACCTGCGCTCCGGCCTGGGCGGCGCGGGCGGCGGCCTCATCGGCGTTGTTGACGGAGATGTAGAGCATCCAGTGCGGCGGAGCCCCTGCGGAGCGGTCCGGGTGGAGGGTATAGGCGGCTGCGGCGTCCCGGCCCTGCAGCCGGAAGATGGTGTAATACTCGCCCGGCCCCATGGGCATGTCGTTGGCGTGCCAGCCCAGGAGCGCGGAGTAGAATGTTTTGGCGGCGGCTTGATCCGTGGTTCCCAACTCGAACCAGACGAAATCGCCGGCCGGATGCGTATCGATATTGGGCATTGTCCGAGTATACGACGGACGGCGCGGATGGACGTCAGATTCTCGGTAACGACTCGACTACAGTGATGCAGAAATCTCCGGCGACACTGGTGAAGTGGGCCTGCTCGACCAGGTTGCCATGGGAAATCCGGAGGGAATAGTCGCTGCCTTCCACCACCGAAGGCACGGAGATATCTACGCCATGCGGCAGCAACGATTTGAGATTGCCCGCTACCATGTTTGCGAGCTCACCCATTACATCGCGGACATCGTCATCGATAGCGGGGGGGATGGGGATGCCCATGAACTTGTGCGCGAAGTGGCGGGCCTGCGGTCCGCCCGTTTCGACCAGGGTGGCGCCTCGCCATTCTCCGACGAAGTGTACGGCGGCGGCGATGGCATCGGAGGAGTGAACCCAGGGCGCGGGAACGGGGGTGACTTCCAACTCCATCATCGTGCCAAAAACCGACTGCACAATGCGCGTCAGATCGTCGTGATAAATGCTCAATGCGAAGGGGTCTGCCATCTTTGTCCTCTTAGGGCGCCTGGTAGAGCACCGTCTGGCCGAGCAGGCAGCGTTCGAAGCGGGTGGTCAGGTTGAGGGTGGTCTCGCTGCCTCCGAGCAGCAGGTAGCCTCCGCGGAACAGGGTTCCGTGAATCTGCTCCAGGATCTTCTTCTTGGCTGCCAGATCGAAGTAAATCAGCACGTTCCGACAGAAGACGAGGTCGAATGGTCCCATGGCCGAAAGGCTCTGCCGCAGATCGATGGCGGCAAACTCCACCATGCGCCGCACCTCGTCCTTCAGTTGCCACTCCAAGCCGGCGCGTGTGAAATACTTGACCAGGTATCCGACGGGCAATCCGCGGTTCACTTCGATCTGCAGGTATTTGCCGGTGCGGGCGCGCTCCAGCATGCGCTGGGACAGGTCCGTCCCCAGAATCTTGATGCGCCAGTCGCCGACACCCATTTCGCGCAGCATCATGGCCAGGCTGTAGGCTTCCTGTCCGGAGGACGAAGCGGCCGACCAGAAGCTCATCTTGCGGGTATCGCGGCGCTGTTCGATGAGGGCGGGCAGGACGGTGCGGCGAAGCACCTCGTACTGCGCCGGATCGCGAAAGAAGAACGTCTCATTGGTGGTCATGGCCTCGACCACCTGCTGCTTGAGCAGTATGCCGCCGGCCGAGCGTAGCGTGTCGCAGAGGGCGTTCAAGTCGCCCAGCCGCATTTGGGTCACGATGGGCATGAGGCGCGCTTCGAGCAGGTAGTGCTTGTCCCCGTCGAGCACGATGCCGGACTCGCGGTACACGTAGTCGCGCAGGTAGCCGTAGTTCTCGGGATGTAACGCGACGTCGCTCACGCAGCCACTCCAGCGCCCGTTTGGCGAAGGATTTCCGGAACCACCGCGTCCAGAGGCAGGATGCAATCGGCCAGGCCAGCTCGCGCCACCACGCCGGGCATCCCCCACACGACGCTGGTCGCTTCATCCTGCGCAATGACGTAGCCGGCACAGGCCCTGAGTATTTCCGCGCCGCGCAAACCATCCTGGCCCATGCCGGTGAGCACCGCGCAAACACTGGCTGCGCCGTACACCTCACCGACCGACCGGAACATCACGTCCACCGAGGGACGGCAGGAGTTTTCGGGCGGAGCTTGATCCAACTGGATGACGGCTTCCCGGCCTTCCCGCCGCACACGCATGTGATAGTCGCCGGGTGCGATGAGGATGACGCCTGGGGACACCCGGGTTCCCTGGGCGGCCTCCACCACTTTGAGGCGGGCCACGGCCTGCAGACGCTCCGCCAGGAAACGGGTGAACAAAGGCGGCATGTGCTGCACGATCAGGATGGGCAACGGAAAATCCGCCGGAAACTGCGGGACGATGGCGCCTAGAGCCGTGGGACCGCCGGTGGAAACGCCGATGGCTACCACGTCGCGGCGGCGTGGCGGACTGCCCGCGGCGCGACACGAAGGCGAGGTTCCGAGCGGCAACGCGGCGGGCGGCCTCACCGCGGGAGGCTCATCCGGCAGCAGGAAGAACTGTCTGATCTTGGGGATCAGTTCGGTGCGCAGGCTGGCCATGGAACGGTCGAGCGATCCCACATTGGCGGCTTTGGCCACGTAGTCATCCGCGCCCAGGGCCAGGGATTCCAGGGTCAGCGCGGCGCCCCGCTCGGTCAAGGTGCTGAACATGACCACCCGCGGCCGCGCATCCTGTGCGCGCAGGCGCCGCAGAACGGCCAGACCATCCATGCCGGGCATTTCGATATCCAGCGTGATGACGTCCGGGTTCAATTGCGCGATGCGCTCGATGGCGATGGCCCCGTCGGCTGCCACACCGACCACTTCCAGCATGGGATCCTCGGCCAGAGCATGCGCGACCAGCCGCCGGATCACAACCGAATCGTCCACTACCAGCACGCGAATCTTCGCGCCCCGGGGGCGGGCTTTCCGGATGAAGTTAGTACGCATGCGAACCCTTACGGAATCAAACCGAGCGTGCGCAGTTTATCCGCCAGGATGTCGCGGGTAAAAGGCTTCATCACATATTCGTCGGCGCCGGCCGCCAGCGCCTTTACCATCTGCTCCAGTTCGGTTTCGGTAGTTACCATCATCACCTTGACAGCGGCATAGCGCGGATCCGCGCGCAGTTTCTCGACAAATTCCAGACCGTTCATACGCGGCATGTTCCAATCCACCAGGACGAGCGAGATTTCTTCCCGCAGCCGGTCCAAAGCCTCCAGGCCGTCGGCCGCGGCGGAAACCTCGTAGCCCAACCCCGCCAGATCACGGGAGATCACCATGCGGACAGCTCTGGAATCGTCGACTATCATGGCCTGCGGCATATACTTTCTAGTTCATTTATCGGAGGGAACTGGTGGAACTTTACATAAAAAAGCCCCGCCCCTTGTGGGGGCGGGGACGGCCGAGGCTGGAGGCTAACCCGGTCAGAAGTGCGAAGGGGCGCAGGGAGGCGCTGCCGCCCGCCCGTACGTATTCCTCAGAATGTGAACTTCGAGACCAAGCCTTGTAACTGCGCCGCCATGACGCTGAGCGCCTGCGCGGCTTTCTGCATATCGGTGGCGCCCTGAGTGGTGTTCTGCGCGGCCAAGGCAACGCCGCCGATATTCTTGGCAATTTCTCCGGTGCCTTTGGCCGCCTCTCCTACGTTGCGGGCGATTTCATTGGTGGTGACCGTCTGCTCTTCGACGGCCGAGGCGATGTTGTTGGAAATGTCGTTGATCTGGTTGATGATTGTACTGATCTCCGCAATGGCCTGCACGGCGCCTTTGGTGTCGGTCTGGATGGCATCGATTTTCTGGCCGATCTCCTCGGTGGCTTTGGCGGTCTCTTTAGCAAGTTCCTTGACCTCGTTGGCCACCACGGCGAAGCCCTTGCCCGCTTCTCCGGCGCGCGCGGCTTCGATGGTGGCATTCAAGGCCAACAGATTGGTTTGCTGGGCGATCGAGGTGATAACCTTGATCACCTTGCCGATTTCGACGCTGGATTCTCCCAGCTTGGCGATGGTGGCGTTGGTGGCTTCCGTCACAGCAACGGCCGCCTTGGCCACTTTGGCCGACTCGTTGGCGCTCTTGGAAATCTCCCGAATGGAGGCCTGCATCTGTTCGCTGCCAGTGGCCACCACAGTCACATTTTTGGACACCTGCTCGCTGGCCGCGGAAACCACGTTGGCCTGCGTGGCGGTCTCTTCGGCGTTGGATGCCATCTGATTGCTGACAGCCGTAAGTTCCTCCGCCGAGGATGCCAGCGACGAAGCCTGGCTGGCGGCCACCTTTAGAGGATCGACCACGGTATCCAGGGTGTGGTTGAAACCTTCGACGATCTTACGGTACTCGCCGCGGTGCTTTGCGGCGTCGGCGCGGATGCCCAGCCGCCCGTTGACGGAGGCCTGCGCCAGAGTGTTCACATCGTCTACCAGGGCGTGGATATTCTGCTTCAGTAACATCAGCCACTCGTGGATCTGGTCTTCACTGGAGGCTCTGTCTACGGTGGCGGTCATGTCGCCGTTGGCCAGCTTGGTAATGTAAGTGACTAGATCTGTAAGCCATGCGTGCACACCGTTGATGGCGTTCTTCATCTTCTCGTGGTCGCCTTTGCAGGCGAGATCCACCTTCTCGCGGAGGTTGCCGCCGCGGATCAGGCGCAGCACGCGGTTGCCCTCGCCGATGGGCAGCAGGATGGCGTCCAGCATGTCATTGAGACCGGTGACGATACCGGCGTAGGCGCCCTGGAACTGATCGGGCTTGCCGCGCTCCGAAAGTTGGCCTTCGTGAGATGCCTGCACCAGGCGGGACATCTCCTTCTGCAGGCTTTGCAAGACGACGGCAACGTTGTTCACCGCCTGCTTCATCTTCTCGTGGTCGCCCCTGTAGGTCTGGGCGATGAGCTCATCGATCTTGCCGACGGAAATCTGGGCGAGGACGCGGTTACCCTCGCCAATGGGAATAAGAATAGCATCCAATGTGCGATTTAACCCGGCAACGATCTTCTGGAAGTCCCCGGAATGCCTGGATGCGTCGGCACGCTTCTCCAACCTGCCCTCCTCGGCTTCCTCTACCAGACCTTCCACGTCGGAGGCCATGGCTCGGATGGCGTCGATGCAGACGTTCAGGTTATTCTTGATTTCGTTGAAGTCGCCATTGTAGGCGTCCGTGATCTTGGGTGGAATGTCGCCCTTCGAGATGCGGTCCACATATTCGGCGGACACGTTCAGGGGACCGATGACCGCGTCCAGAGTCCGGTTGACCCCTTCCACGATCTTGCGGTAATCGCCCTGGTGCTTTGCGGCATCGGCGCGCGTGGCGAGTTTGCCTTCGGTCGCGGCTTTCACCAGCAGGCCGGTGTCGGCCACCAGCGCATTGATGTTGTCGATGCAGTTGTTGAGGTTGTTCTTGATTTCGTTGAAGTCGCCGTTGTAGGCGTCCGTGATCTTGGGCGGAATGTCGCCCTTCGAGATGCGGTCCACGTATTCCGCGGACACGTTCAGCGGACCGATGACCGCGTCCAGAGTCCGGTTGACCCCTTCCACGATCTTACGGTAATCGCCCTGATGCTTCGAGGCGTCGGCGCGGGTGGCGAGTTTGCCTTCGGTCGCGGCTTTCACCAGCAGGCCGGAGTCGGTTACTAATGCATTGATGTTGGCGATGCAGTTGTTGAGATTGTTCTTGATTTCGTTGAAATCGCCATTGTAGGCGTCCGTGATCTTGGGCGGAATGTCGCCCTTCGAGATGCGGTCCACGTATTCCGCGGATACGTTCAGGGGACCGATGACCGCGTCCAGAGTCTGGTTGACCCCTTCCACGATCTTGCGATAATCGCCCTGGTGCTTCGAGGCGTCGGCGCGCGTGGCGAGTTTGCCTTCGGTGGCGGCTTTCACCAGCAGGCCGGAGTCGGTTACTAATGCATTGATGTTGGCGATGCAGTTGTTGAGGTTGTTCTTGATTTCGTTGAAATCGCCATTGTAGGCGTCCGTGATTTTGGGCGGAATGTCGCCCTTCGAGATGCGGTCCACATATTCGGCGGAAACGTTGAGCGGACCGATCACCGCATCCAGTGTCTGGTTGACCCCTTCCACGATCTTGCGGTAATCGCCCTGGTGCTTCGAGGCGTCGGCGCGCGTGGCGAGTTTGCCTTCGGTGGCGGCTTTCACCAGCAGGCCGGCGTCGGTTACCAATGCATTGATGTTGGCGATGCAGTTGTTGAGGTTGTTCTTGATTTCGTTGAAATCGCCATTGTAGGCGTCCGTGATCTTGGGCGGAATGTCGCCTTTCGAGATGCGGTCCACGTATTCGGCGGACACGTTCAGGGGTTTGATGACGTTGTCCAGCGTCAGGTTAAAACCTTCGATCACCTTCTTGAAGTCGCCCTCGTGCTTAGCCGCATCGGCGCGGACGGCCAGCTTGCCCTCCTGCATCGCCTGCGCCAGACCGGCTCCATCAGCTACCAACGCGCTGAGGTTTTCCAACAGCCGGATAAACGAAGGCACGAGTTGGTCGTTTTCAGATCGCCGGGCAACCGTCTTCAAATCCGCCAAGTCGCGCAGGTCGCCCTTGCATATATTCCCGAGTACCTCGATCACATGAACAAAACGTTCCCGCACGTGGTTGACAGCCTGCGCCACTTCTCCGTAGACTCCGGCGCAATTTCCTTCTACGCGCTTGCTAAAGTCGTTGACCGCCATTCCCTGGAGTACCGCGTTCGAGGCCGCCAGCCCGTTGAGCCCGTCAATACACTTGTTCAGATTTTCTTTTAAGGCATTGAAGTCGCCGCGGTAGACGGCGGTGATTTTCGGCGGGATGGCTCCTTTGGAGATTTTGTCCGCATAATCTGAAGCCAGGCTGAGGGACTGCGCCGCCGCATCGAGCATGGCGTTGAGGCTTTCCGCTGCGGCACGGCTGGAACCCGAGAAGAGGTCGGTGCGCGCGCGTTCGGAGAGGTGGCCTTGCTCGTAAGCGGAGGCTATCCGGATGATTTCTTCCTGCAGGAGATTCCTCGTTTGAGTCTCCGGCACATCGTGCACTGGACGGTCCAGAACGGCGGCGCCGCTGGACGATTTGCGCTCGGGGCCAACGCTCCGGCCGTTCCCTGTTTGTCTTGCCATCATCTACTCCTTTATTCTCATTACCTTACCGACCAGATTCCAAAGGGCGGGCGAAACTGCCTGCCGCACGGCTGCCAGCCACCATGCTTAGCGACTCTCGCAGCCTCTCATTGCAGCGCTCCATAAGAGGAGGGCCATGTCCGAAATAAATCGCCTGGACATCGCGGGCGCACACCTTTCCCAGCGCCGCCAGGAACTCCGGTTCATAGGTGCCGGCGGCCGACGCGATCAGCAGCGGGGTGTCGCCGGCGAAGAGCACGCCCTCGGCCTGGTTGTAAAGGCAGATCGAGTCGCTGCTATGACCCGGAGTATGGATGACCTCGAAATATTGGTCACCCATTTTGATCGCCTGCCCGTCGCGCACCTGATGATCGACGCCACCGGTATTTGGTGAAAACGCAAATACCCTGGGGTGGTACGCTTCACACACGAGCGGCAGCAGCGCGCAGTGATCGGAATGATTGTGCGTCAGCACCACTTGTTCCACAGGCCATTTTCCGACCCCCGTGGGCGCCCGCGAGATACTATTCAGAATGGCTGGGTCGTGGCCTACGTCGACCAGCGTGTTGACATCTTCCAGCCGGCTGGCGCTCCCCAATACCAGGTAAACCTGGGAGGTGTAAAATTGCCCGCTATTTTCCAACGTCAGGATCCGCACCCAGGGCCCTCCACTTTACGGTAGACTTGCGCGTTCGGCATCGCCCGCTCGAACAAGGGACTTAGCTCCGCCGGCATCTCCTGCGTCCGTTCGCAGGCGAACAGGCCGCCGGGGGCCAGCGCGCGGTGAAACATCTGGAGCACCTGGCACCTTTCCAGGGGCTGGAAGTGGAGCAGCACGTTTTTGCATACGACGAGGGAATAGCCCTGGCCGATTTCCCGAAACGAGAGAAGATCGTGCCGCTGAAAAGCCACACGCCGGCGGATACTTTCGATCACGCGAAAGCAGCTACCCTGGTCCAGCGGTTCAAAGTACTTCTTCAGAACGCCCGAGGGCAGCCGCGACAACTCGTCCTTAGGGTAAACGCCGGCTTCAATCATCCGCGCGAACTGGCCGGTGCTCTCCACATCGCTGGCATCGATGCGCAGGTTTCGGAATGCGAAATGGCCCATCCGCCCGGCTAGAATCATGGCCAGGGTGTAAGGCTCCTGGCCCATGGCCGAGCCGGCATCCCAGATGCGCGGATGGCTGCGGCCCGCCAGGATGGGGAGAATATGGTCCGCTACCTGTTCCAGCACTTGTTGGTCGCGAAAGAAGAAAGTGAAGGCCAATCTCAGAGTCTCCCGGGGGCATCTAAGCACGCAAAACGGGGCCACGGCCGCGCCGCCACGATCTCGCGACTTCCTGTCCTGTCTGGCGGCGCGGGCACGCGCCCCTTTGCGCTTTTCAGCAACCGCGCAAAACGGGGCCACGGCCGCGCCGCCACGATCTCGCGAGTTTCTGTCCTTCTTGGCGGCGCGGGCACGCGCCCTTTTGCGCTTTTAGGCGGCATGGGCGGCGATGTCGATCGTCTTTTCCGTATCCAGGATCAGCAGCAAGCGATCCTTGAGCTTGTACACGCCTTCGAGCAGATCGCGCGCGGCCGGGTCGACGTTATCCGGGGCACGTTCGAAGGCTTCCGAATCCACTTCCATCACATCGCCGATCTCATCCACCAGCAGGCTGACCGCGGCTCCCTCCTTGGTGCGCACCACAGTGTTCATGGGCGTCTGGCCCTCGGCGCGGGGTTTGAGTTTGAGCCTGCGGCGCATGTCCACGGCGGTGACGATCTGGCCGCGCAGGTTGATTAGTCCTTCGATCACGCCGGGAGCCAGCGGCACCTGCGTCATCTCCTGATAGCGCAGCACCTCCTGGACCTGCAACACGTCGATGCCGAAAAAAAGGCCGTCGACGAAGAAGGTGGCAAACTCCCGGGTAGTGCGGGCGGTCTCCGCCGCCGCGCCACCAGCCGTCTGTAGACTGCTCATGGTTAGTCCTTCTCCCCTGCGGCCGTGACCGGCTCCGGCTTGCCTAGCGTGTCTGCCAGGCGGGCCAACGAACGCAGCATGGCGTCGCGATCGAACTGCATTTGATAATCCGAGAACGCCGGATCGTGGGGTATGTCGCCGGCATGATCCACCAGGGCCAGGGCGGGAATCCGAGCCAAAGCCGGCACGCGCCGCATACCTTCCACCAGCCCGTGGCCGCCGCCGGAAGGCAGGTCCAGGCCGGCCAGCACCACATCGATTTTGCGGTGCTCCAGCTCCCGCAGCGCGCTCTGGGTGTCGGACACCTCGACTACGCGATACCCGGCCATTTCCAGTGAATTGCGGACCATGCCGCGCACAAAGGACGAGGCTTCGGCGACCATCACGGTGGCGCCGCCCACGCCTGGTACATTCCTCTCGCTGAACCAGCCCTCATCGGCCGCGGCAATTACCGCGTGCAAATCCAGGAGATCGGTTACCCGCTTACTGATGACGGCCGAACCCAGCAGCCCCTTACGCTCGGCGGGCTGGCGTGCGGACACCTGATCCTCGACGATGTCCAGAATCTGATCGACCAGGATGCCGATGCTGCGCTCTCCGTGATTGAAAACCACCACTTGCGCAGGATCCTGGAGAGCCGCCCCGGCGCCGGCATCCAGAATTTCGGCCAGGGAGGCCAGTTGCAGGATCTTGCCGCGGTATTGCACCACTTGTTTGCCGCCAGCATGTTCGATTTTGGATAACTGGATTTCCTCCAGGCGCGCCACCAGGGACAGCGGCACGGCCAAACGTTCAAACGATCCGGCGCGAAACAGCAGAAACGTCTGACGCTCGCTGCCGGAGTGTTCGCGGCGCTCGGTTTCGGCCATGGATTTCTCGCGCGATTCCTGCACTACGCCGGAACGCTGCGCGATGCCCGATACATCCAGGATCAGGGCCACCCGGCCGTCGCCCATGATGGTGGCGCCGGCATAGCAGTTCAGGCCCTTCAACTGCTTTCCGAGCGGCTTGACCACGATTTCCTGCGTGTCGCTGATGCCATCGACGACCAGGCCGAACTGACGGTCTTCCGCCTGCAAAACCACAATATTGACTACGTTGGAATGGGCGGGCTTCCCGAGCTGCAGCACCTCGGCCAGGTAGACCAGGGGCAGCAGGCTGCCGCGGCGGCGGTAGAAGGGTGTGTCGTGAATTCTTTCGATCTGCTTTTTGCCCGCTTCCCCTTCCAGGCGAATCAACTCCAGCAGGCTCACTTGCGGAATCACGTAACGCTCGCCGATACCTTCGAGCTTCCGGGGACTTGACCTTCTTTCGAATAGCGTGACTACCAGGCCCGGAATGATGGCCAGCGTGAGGGGAATTTTCAGACGGAGTGTGGTGCCTTCGCCGGCACGGCTCAACAGTTCGACCACGCCGCCGATCTTTTCAATATTGGTCTTAACGACGTCCATGCCCACGCCGCGGCCGCTGACGCTGGTGACTTCCGCGGCGGTGGAGAAGCCGGGGAGAAAAACCAGGGCAAGCACTTCGCGGTCCGCCATGCGCTCGGCCTGTTCGGGCCGGATCAACCCCTTCTGGACCGCCTTGTTCTTCAGGACCTGCACGTCCATACCGGCGCCATCGTCGATGATTTCGATATTCACCTGGCCGCCTTCGTGGAAAGCGCGCAGGGTTAATTTACCGTGGGCCGGCTTGCCCTTTCGAACCCGCGTCTCCGGACGTTCGATCCCGTGATCGCAGCAATTGCGCACAATGTGGGTGAGCGGGTCTTTGATGGCCTCGATGATGGTCTTATCCAGCTCGGTTTCGGCGCCGTCCATTTCCAGCCGGATCTGCTTGCCGAAGGTGGTTGCGAGATCGCGCACCAGCCGCGGCAGCTTATTCCATACCACCCCGATGGGCTGCATGCGGGTCTTCATGACGCCTTCCTGCAGTTCGGTGGTGATGAGGTTCAGGCGTTGCGAGGTGGCGTTGAGGGTGGAATCTTCCTGGTGTGCGTTGAACTGCAGAATCTGATTGCGCGCAAGCACCAGTTCGCCCACCAGGTTCATGAGCTTGTCGAGCAGGCCGACATCTACCCGGATGGTCGAATCCGATACGGAGGGGCCTTTTTGAGTGGCCAGGTTTTCAGCCTCGGGCGGAACCGCCGCAGCGACGGGGGGCGGGGCGGCAGGGGGGCCTTCTGGAATGGCCAGGTTTTCAGCCTCGGACGGAACTGTCAAGGCGACGGGGGGCGGGGCGGCGGAGGGCCCTTCTGGAGTGGCCACGTTTTCAGCCTCGGACGGAACTGTCAAGGCGACGGGGGGCGGGGCGGCAGGGGGGCCTTCTGGAGTGGCCACGTTTTCAGCCTCCGGCGGGACAGAAGACGCGCTGGGGGGCGAGACTACGGCGCCGGACAGGATACAGGCGTCTTCCAACCGATGGCGTAAATCGCCGTAGTTATCAGGTCCTTCGACCCCGCCCGCCTCAATTGCCGTGAGCAGAGATTTCACCGCGTCCACGGATTCCAGAATAAGCGTCACCAATGCGGGGTTAAGCTCGCGTTTGCCATCCCGTAACTGGCTGAGAATGCTCTCGGTGCGGTGTGTAAGAGCCTCCAGCAACTGATAGCCAAGGAAACCACAAGCACCTTTGATCGTGTGAATGGCGCGGAATATCTCGGCTAAAAGTTGAGGATCCCGGGGGCGTTTTTCCAGTTCCACCATGTCCTGGTCCAGGCGGGCCAGATTCTCACTGCTCTCAATGAGGAACTCCCTAATGATGTCTGTGTCGTCCATCCCTCACCACCAAAGACTTGTTGTAAGAATTTTCACGATGCTAGTGGGCCGGAGGGCTCGAAAGTCTCAGACCCGGGCCGCGAATTGATACCCGGCGCTATGTCGCACACACCCTCCACGCGCCGCTGGGGCAACGCGCGCGCGATGTGCGAGCAGCCGATGGGGCGTTGCGCATGATCGAACAGCGCCGCTATTTTCAATCTCACGTCGACCGTGGACCCATTCTTCCGGCGCCGTGTAGTCGTGTACGCAGGCAGTTCATCGCCGCCAATGATGTGTTGCCGGCCAATAGATTCGTCGTCCGTGTGTCCCACGGGCAAAAGGATGGAGATATCCTTTCCAGCTACCTCCAACGCGGTATATCCGTACAGTAGTTCGGCTGACCGGTTCCAGCTCAGGATGTGCCCGTCGAAGTCCTGCAGAATTACGGCGCGATCGGATGATTCGACCACCGACGCCAGGAGGGCAAGCCTAGCTTCGGCCTGCTTTCGGTCGGTGATTTCGCGGTAGTTCAGAACAATGGCCTGGATGGCGCTGTCATCGAGCTTGTCCATCAGAACGCTTTCGACCCAGCGGCAAGTTCCCGCTTGATCCACGATGCAGTATTCGCCGCAGGCTTCGGCCCCCGGCGTTTCGGAGACACGTTTGAGATCCATCTGAAAAAGCCGCGCGCTTTCCGGGCACATGAGTTGGGCTACGTCGCGCCCCACCAGTTGGTCCGCGGAAGAGCCGAAGATACCGTGCACCATTTCGAGGATGATGCCAACAGGGTTGAGCAGCAGAATGCCGCTCCGGTTATTGGCCAGGACGGCGCGAAACCGGCGGGTGTCGATGTGGCGCTGTTCTTCATAATGGCGCAACTGGCCGGCCTGAATATCCATGCGCGAGAGTTCCTCGCGCAGACGCTGGTTCTCCACCAGCAATTCACCGATCCGTAACTCGAAAGGGGAGAGCTGCGCATCATCTGGCAATGTAGGAATCCTCCGTGCCCTGGCTATTGACGAATACATCCAACTGGTTGATAAAACGTGCGGCGGGTCGGGTCACGGGAAACAGCGCCCAACCCACCGAGATGGGAATGATGGCCGTGCGCGGACCTACATTAACCTCGTACTCGGGAATGGCCCCGATCAGTCTGCCAATGTCCCGGCGGATGAGGTCGAAAGATACATCGCGGGTGATAACGGCCAGCAGAGCCGGACCGCTCCAGCGGTAGATACGTTCGTGCGAATTCATGCCCGAGCCGAGGTACGTCGATAGCCGGGAAAGCAAGGCATCGCCGACTTCGCGGCCGAACCGGGCGTTCACTTGTTTGAGCCGCTTCACGACGAAGATGGCAGCCACAGCCGCGGAATCGGCTAGCGCCAGCCGGGTGAGCACTCCTTCGGCCTCGGGCCGGGCCGCCAACCCGGTGACAGGGTCCGGCACGGGCCGCAAAGTGCACTGAAGGGATTGCTCCAACTCGCGCGATCCTTTAGCCATGCCTTCCATGTTGGCCGCAGAGTTGCGCCGGTACTGCTCCACTTCGCCGGCCATATGATTGAGACAATCGGACAAATGCGCTTTTAAGGTTCGCAGGTCTTCAATGGTTTCGGCGGTTCCCAACTGCGACCGTATTTCTCCCAACCGCCGCAAGGAAGCGTCGCTGGCTGAAACCATGGCGGCCACGGCGCTGGTGAAGGTGGAAATGATCGACTGCAATTCCGCGAACTGCGCGCGCAGTTTGACGCCTGTCTGCCGGTTGTAGGTCTGAAAGATCCGGATCACAGCGCCGATCAATTTGAGCAGATCCGGACCGGCTAACTCGGGCGATAACCGTTCCTCCAACCGCGCCAGTTCCGACTGAAAGTGTGCATGGTCCTCCTTGTTATAGTCGAGCGTGTGCAATTCGAGGCCCTGCAAAAGCAGATCAATCGCCCTCAGATAGGGAGTCTCCTCGCCTTCGGGCTTCGTTTTAAGATATCTCGCCAGAGAAATCAAGGTAGTTGCCTTGCCCGAGTTGCGGGCTTGCTATAGCCTTTGATCGGCTGAGTACCGCCTGTGCTTTAGGGGGTGTTAATGGGAGGCGGACTGCGGGGTTAAGGAGCCGGGGCTACGGTCGGGGACTTGGCTCAGGCGTGTGCGGCGGGCCGGCGGCCAAGCTGCGGCCCGGGACAGCAGGCCTCGGGGCAGACGTCTTGGCTGGGACCGTATTGACCTAGAGCCCGCACCGGCACCTGGCCCAGGCGTTCCAGCACGAGTTCGCGGATCATGGCGGCGAAACGCGGGTCGGCTCCCACAGTTTCAGCGCGGACCATGTGCAAGCCCAGTTCGCCGCACAACTGGCGGGCTTCGGTATCGAGGTCGTAGACCACTTCCATGTGGTCGGAAACGAACCCGATGGGCGCCAGCAGCACGTCGCGCGTGCCGGAGGCGGCCAACTCACGCAGATATTCCAGAACGTCGGGACCCAGCCAGGGCTGGCCCGGCGATCCGCTGCGGCTTTGGTAGACAAGACGATAGGACGGCCGGCCTACACGTTCGGCCACCAAGCGGCAGACCTCTTCCACCTGCTGCACGTAGCGGCTGGTCTCGGCCATGGAGACAGGCACGCTGTGGGCAGTAAACGCAAATGCCGCGCCGTCGCGGCGTTCGGCGGGTATGCGATCCCAGGCCGCGCGTACGCGATCGGCCACCGGCTCGATGAATCCGGGATGGTTGTAGAACACTCTGAGTTTCAGGACTTCCGGCGCACCAGGACCGGCGGCCGCGCGCGCGCGGGCGATGTCTTCCAGATACTGGCGGCAGCCGGAATAGGAGCTGTACGCGGAGGTCACGAAAGCAAAGGCGCGGCGCACACCATCGGCCGTCATTTGGCGCAGGGTATCCGGCAGCAAGGGATGCCAGTTGCGATTGCCCCAATAGACCGGCATCCGCGGGCCTTCGGCGGCAAGCACTTCGCGCAAGGCCGCCAGCAACGCGCGATTCTGATCGTTGATGGGACTTTTGCCGCCGAAGTGGTAGTAGTGTTCGGCCACTTGGAGCATCCGCTCGCGAGGCACATTCCGGCCGCGCAGCACGTTTTCGAGAAACGGCGTGACCTCTTCGGGGCGATCGGGTCCGCCGAAAGAGAGCAGCAAAATGGCGTCGCCGGTGTCAGTCATCCGAGGCCGCGAGGAGAAATTCCTGCAACAGAAACCAGTAGCGCCGTTCCCATGACTGGAGTATAGCGCAGTATCTTTTCGCGTCCCCCGGGGAAAGGAAGCAGCTCGCACCGCACGGCGGAAGGCGGATGTTACCATCTTTATATGAGGGCAGTGCCGGCCGCATGGGGCCGCTGGACCCGCCGCGCTTTCCTGGCCTGCGGCCTGGCGCCTCTCGCATTTTCCGAACAGAAAGGCACGCTGGTCCCCTCCGCGTGGCATCGTTATTCCGATCCTGCCACCGAATTCGAAGTGCTGCGGCTCACCGATCCGGCTCACTCCAGCTGGCTCCCGGCCTACTACAACCGGGCCATCTCCCGGCACGGCGGATTTCTTCTGTACAGCGCGGACGACACGGGTGCGCCGCAAGCCTGCCGCATGGATCTGCATAACGGAGAGACGCGCCGTCTCACCGAAGCCGCACACTTGGATGCCGGCTCCATCGCCATGCTCCCAGATGAGCACAGCTTCTGCTATTTCGACGGCCCCACGCTCCACCAGATGACGCTGAACAACCTGCGCACGCGCCAGGTTTACGATGTCGAGACCGGCTGGGAGCGCTGCGCCGGCGCCAGCGTGGCCGACGATGGCTCCGCGCTCACGGGCGAGAGCCGCAACGGCGCCTCGCGCCTGCGGGTCATCGGCCTGCAGAAAGGCGTAGCGCGTACCGTGGCGGAGGCTCCCTGGCCGCTCTCGCACCCGCTGGCGCGCCCCCGCCGCGCCCAGGTTCTCTACCGGCAGGCCGATGAAGCTCTGTGGCTGGTGAATTTCGACGGCACCCAGAACCGGAAATTGCCTCTAGCGAGCGGCCACATCGGTCCGGCCCGCTGGTCGCCCGACGGACACACGGTGCTCTATCTCCATCTTCCCGACGATCCCGGCCAGTTGCACGCTATCCGCGAATGTTCTCCCGACCAGAACACCGATAAGCTGGTGGCGCGCACCAGTCAATTCGCACACTTCGGCTGCAACGGCAATACCTCGGTTTTCGTGGGCGCCAGCCAGAACCGTGCCGCGCCGTATGTACTCATCCTGCTGCGCCTGACCCGGCGCGAGCTCACGCTGTGCGAGCACCACGCCAGCAATCCGGCGATGGTGGCGCCCGTCTTTTCCGCCGACAGCCAGCATATTTTCTTTGAAAGCGATCGCGACGGAAAGCCCGCCATCTACCGCATCCACGTCTCGCAGTTAGTGGAGGAGACCGAGCCGGAATCGGACTGATGGCGATCCACCTCTTTTTGGTAACCAATCCAAACGCCGTCGCTAGCATAGACATGAGATCTCATTCGCGAATCGCGAAGGTACAAAACCGCGCCGATGGCCGCGCTACGCGATGAGCCGTTCTTCGCATAGGCCGAAACTGCCGTCCGGATTCGAACGGTGTGGACTCAACAATGGACGCGTGTCCCGGTACTGGCGGTAGGAAGTCTTGGATTTTCAACTAGATTGAACATGCCCACAGTGGCATCCAAATTGCGCCCCCAATACGGGTTGGCGTTGTCTGCATAATGGTTCATTTGGCATGGCAAGAACGGAACAAATTGTCTGGACGATCTCTTCAATCGGCCTGTCACGGAAGGTATCCTTGCGAATCATCGCGACACTAGCTCTGTCGACAACAATGTTCTGGTGTAGTGATGCGGTTGCTGCGGATTGCATTGGCCGGAAGGTCGACGTAGGCGGATACGCGCTGTGGATGCAAAGCAGGGGAGATGGAACCCCAACGGTGGTCTTCGAGAGCGGCGGCGGGGAGGATTCCAGCGAGTGGTCGAATATCGAACCCGTCATCCGGGAGCGGGTAAAAGTAAGAACCGTAGTTTACGACCGCGCCGGTTTAGGGAAAAGCGACCCTAATCCGCGGCCTTATCGGATCGAGGATGAGGGCACCGCCTTACGACGCGCTCTCGATCAATGCGGCATTCAGGGATCCATAATATTAGTGGCTCATTCCTATGGGGGATTCATTAGCGAGATCCTCGCCTCCGAGGACAAGCGAGTCAAAGGTCTTGTGTTGGTAGACGCGAACATCCCTTCTTTTTTTGACGATAAAGAAGCGGCGGTGATCTCCGCGCGTTATACACCTCTGGCTAAAGATCTAATAAAGGAGAAGCCCGACCTCGGCCGCAATCTATTCCGCCAGGATCAAGCCTATCTGGCAACCGCGCGTCACATGCGCGACGTACGAATACCGTTGAATCTCCCCGTAATCGATATCACTGCGGAACATACCTGGGTCGACGCACCAGACGAGCTTGCAGCAATGCGCCGCGCGCACTCTGAATTCGTAGCGGCCTCCCCAAACCGTGTGGCGATCTTTGCTGCAGGGAGTGGGCACTACATATCCAGGGACCGACCCGAAATCGTGATCGACGCCGTACTCCATCTCATTTCAGAAATTCACGAACTGAAACCGGTAGTGAAGCGATAGGCCCATTGCCGGTTCCAAGGGCAGGCTTGTCCGTTCGGCCGCCAATGGAAACGCCGCCGCCGGCGGCTCAGTAAATTGAAAACCAGCGCAATGGGTTATCGAATTCTCGAGCCGTGCGGCCCAGAAATCCGTACCATTAACGAAAGGCGACTACCTCTTTATAACTTGCTTAAGACGGGACAGCGGATCAAAATCTTTAAGTAACAGTACGGAAATAAGAAGTAATTACTTCCGATATGGAACTGATTGGAAGCCGCATGAGGATCGAATTCGTCAACCCGGTTGTCGTGGCGACGCCGACGAGGGCCCAGTCGGGTCAGCGGGGATACATTCTGGTCTTACTTATGCTCTCGCTGGTATGCCTCATCGCGCTGGCCGGGCTGGCCATCGACGTGGGGCGGATGTACGTCGCCAGGAGCGAGGCACAATCTTTCGTGGATTCCGCGGCGCTGGCGGCGGTCACGAAGTTAGATGGCACCGCCAACGGCGTCACCAAGGCACTGAGCGCCGTCGGCAGCGACCCGAAGCAATGGGGCTTTGGCCTCAACAGCTTCACCAATGTCACCACGACCTTTGCGACTTCACTTAGTGGACCGTGGGTCTCAAATCCGTCTCCGGCGACCGGTTATTACTATGCTCGTGTATCTACCATGGTAGGCCTGCCGATGTACCTTATCCGTGTGGTGGCAGGCTCCAGTGCCAACGTGGGAGCGTTGGCCGTTGCAGGTAGATACCGGATAACAACCCTGGTTAACGGTGGAGAATTTCCGTTTTCACCTTACACTCGCGCCACGTCGCCAAATCCGGACAGCGCCACCGATCCGTATGGATTTGCGACCGGAATGCAGTACACCCTGCGTTGGGGGGCTCCGGGTACGCGCACGTCTTGTGGCACTGACTCCCAAAATACGCTGCCGAGCAACGGCAAGATCCGCGGCTATTGCTGTGTGAGTCAGAGCGCGGCCGGCCTTCGCCAGGCTATCGTCGGCGGACTGACCGATCCGGAGACAGTGGGCCAGCCGGTAAATATGGACAACGGCGCCAAGAATACGGAAATGAGCGCCATCGCCATGCGTGTAGAGGAGGACACCGACACTACCTCGACAACTTACGCTCAATATCTCACGGCAGGAGCGGGAAATGGCGAGCGGGTGGTGGTGGTGCCGGTCAACGGTGGCAGCCCGAACTACACCAACCTCGGTTTCGCGGGCTTCTTTCTACTGAATGACAGTGCCTATACCGGTCTCGGGGGCAACGATTCGGCTTGCGCCGAATATATTGGCGCGTGGGTGAGCGGTACCACCCCGCAACCTGGCGGTTCCGGCGCGTATCACGTGAAGCTATATCAATGATACCCAGAACACAACTCGATGGCTTACCAGCCTGTGACAGCCGGCGGAGCGGCCACGCGATCATCGAAATCTCCATGGCCATGCCGTTTCTGGTGGGTCTGCTTTTGGGCATCTGGCAGTTCGGATACTCCTTCTATAACTATGCCAAGCTGGAGCAGGCGGTCCGCGCCGGAGCACGGTATGCGTCAGTAGCCTTGTATGACTCCGCTTCTTCGACTCCCAGCCTGGCTTTTCAGACGGCCGTACAGAATATGGTGGTTTACGGCAGTCCGTCGCCCGCAGCCGGTACGAAAGCTGTCGCGCTGAATTTGTCTACCAGCAATGTGGTCGTGACGCCGACGTTCACATCCGGCGTTCCCACCGCAATGACCGTGGCTATCAACAATTATCAGATGCCGACCTATTTTAGTAGCATGACCTTGAGCAATAAGCCCGCGGCTTGGTTTCCTTACGTGGGCACTTTTGGTCCACCGTGAGGCGCCTATGAGATCGAATCGACGTCCGAAAGGACAACGCGGAAACGCCATGCTGGAAGCGTCGATGACGCTGTTCGTATTCTCCACCATGTTGTTTTCCGTTTATGATTTCAGCTGGGAATTGTTTTTCCATCAAACGCTGGTGAGCCAGGCGCGGGCCGGGGCGCGTTATGGCGCGGTCAACCCCGGAAGCACCAGCGCAATTCAGAACATGGTGCTTTACAATGCCACCACGGGTAGCGGTTCCGGGATCCTCGGACTGACTTCGTCGAACGTGACGGTCAGCCGGGCAGGGACGACCGGCGGAACCGACGATCGAATCGTGGTGACGATTACCGGGTTCCACTACACTCTGATTACGTTCGCTTTCGCCGGTTCTCACCCCGGGCAGGACATCATAGCCGATGCACCGGTCGAGAACTGAGCGGGCGGGGGTTGTCCCTTCGTGAGCCGCAACCGGTCAAAACACCCGCGGCAGCAACCCGCCGTTTGAGCTGCCCAGCGCGCCCGACCACCGCCCCATATCCATCTCCAGCCGCCGTCCGTCGGTGCGCACCGTCACCAGGCCGTCCAGATCGGTGCGCAGTACGCTGGCCTGCCGCTCTTCCAGCCGTTCGATCACTTCGGCGTGCGGGTGCCCGTACGAATTCTCGAATCCCACCGACATGACGGCGAAGGCCGGCCGCGCCAGGTCCAGAAACTCCGCCGTGCTCGAGGTTTTGCTGCCATGGTGCGCCACCTTCAGCACATCCGTTTTGCGTATCAGGCCTTCGGCGATCAGGTCCGCTTCGACCGGCCGCTCGATATCGCCGCACAAAATGAACGAATGCCGCCCGAAAGTGATGCGCAACGCCAGCGAGTCGTTATTATGGGGCGCGTCTCTCGGCTCATAATCCAGCGCCGGCGCCAGCACCTCCACCTGCGCGCCGCCATAATTGAAAAGCTCGCCGCGATGTCGCGCCAGGATCCGAACCCCGTCCGCGCGCGCCCTGTCGCGAAGCCCGCGCCACGCCGGATTCTCGGAATTGGCGCCGGTCCACAATTCTTTCGCGTGAAAGTTGGCCAGCAGCGAAGGCAGTCCGCCGATGTGGTCCGCATGGGCGTGCGTGCACGCCATGACGTCGATGTGGGTGATGGACCGCTCCCAAAGGTAGGGCGATACCACCTCCTCGCCGATATCCATTTGCGAGGGCGCGTGGTGCCCGAACGAGGGTATTCCGCCGCCATCCACCAGCATCACCTTGCCGTCCGGAAAAGTCAGCAGGATGCTGTCGCCCTGTCCCACATCCACAGCGGTCATCTCCAGCCGGTGAGGCGCGATGTCGGGCGCGAATGGATGCCACACCAGCAGCGTAGTCAGCATTGCCACCGTGCCCCCGCCGGCTGCCGCCCAAATCCGCCCCGCGCGCGGGGCCACAGCCGCCACGATCAGGGCCGCCCCGATGGCCACTCCCAACCACAGTGGAGGCGCCGGAATCCGCCAGTTCGGCTCCAGCCGCATGTGCCAGTTCACAGCCACGTGCGACGCCGCCAGCAATCCGCCCGCAGCCTTCGCCACCCATCCCCAACCGGTGAAGATGGCAATGAACCCCACCGGGATCACGGCGCACATCAGCGGCACCACGATGGCGTTCGCCGAAACGCCAGAAAAGCCGATACGGTGAAAGTAAACCGCCATGGGCAGCGCCAGGCCGATCTGCACCACCGCCGAAATCAGCGCAAGCTGGAACGTATAAAAAAGGATCCGCGCCGGTATGGTGATCGCAAGGCAACTGGCGCGCTCCGGCAGTCCGGTCCACAGCCGCAACGTCTCGGCCAGCAGCCGCATCTCCACCCGGAACTGCGCGGCGGCCGGCTGCAAATGCAAATCGCGGCCCGTATCGGGCAGGTCAGCGAGCGCCCGCGCCCGCGGATATGCCGTACGTTCCAGCAATGGCGTAGCAAATGCCCCTATAAACCCCACAGCCAGAAATGTGAGCTGAAAGCTGGCCTCGAACATCTGCTCCGGATCGAGCAGCAGAAAGCCGATGGCCACCGCCGCCAGAATATTCAGCACGCGCCGCCGCCGCGCGAAATAACTGGCCACCGCGAACAGCGTGAAACCGGCCGCGCAGCGTACGCAGGGTGAGCCCCATCCGGTCACCAGCGCGTACAGCCACAACATGGCCGCGGTAGCCGCCAGCGCCACTTCCCGGCGTACGAAGCACAGCCGCAAAATCAGCATCAGGAACGCGGCCAGCACCGCGGTATGAGTGCCCGAAATAACCAGCGCGTGATATGTGCCGGTGTTGCGGAACTGCTCCGTCCAGACGCGCTGCACCTGGTACGTCTCGCCTACCATCACCGCCTGCATCATGCCGGTCTCGAACGGCTGCCCGCGATAAAGTTGGGCCAGCCGGTCGAGAGCCCTCACGCGCAAACCTGTGATGGCCGCCTGGAAGCGCGATCCACAGGAGCCCGGCAGTACCTTGATCTCGCCGCCGCTTAAGGTTGAGGCAGTCCAATAAATGTCGCGGCGGGCCAGGTAGCGGGCATAATCGAACGATCCTGGATTGCCATAATTGCGCGGACGCCGCACGCGCGCCTCGAATTCCACGCGCTGCCCGTAGCGCAACGAGGGCGGCGGCTGGTCGTCGCGCGCATAAGCCGTCACCTGCACCCGCGCGCCCGGCTCCAGTTCCACCACGAACCGCTCGCGATCGCCCGCCAGCGCCGGAGGCTGCACCACGCACCCGCTCAGAATTACGGGCTCGCGCCCCTCGGCATCCAGCTCCGGCCGCGGACCCGGCCGGTGCGCCACATCCGCCAGCGCGCCGGCGAACAGAAATCCGAGCAGGCAGGCCACCCCGGCCAGCACCCGCGCGCGCCGCCACAACGCGATCACGGTTAATAGCACCAACGCCACGATCACCGTCAACAGCTCGCGCACGCCGAATGCCGTAAATCGCGAAACCAGAATGCCAGTGGCCATGGCAGCCAGCGGCAGCAGAAGCGGATCACGCATAGTGCAGGGATACCTATCTGATGGAGTGCCACCGGCAATCCGGAGTTCTCAGTCGACAATGCCCGATTGGTGCGATATAACTGAAATCATTTGACTACACCAATCCGCGTCATCAGGCTTTCGATTAACCGCGCAAAACGGGACCACGGCCGCGCCGCCACGATCCCACGATTTCTATCCTGCTTGGCGGCGCGGACACGCGTCCCCTTTGCGCTTCCAATCAACCGCGCAAAACGGGACCACGGCCGCGCCGCCACGATCCCACGGTTTCTATCCTGCTTGGCGGCGCGGACACGCGTCCCCTTTGCGCTTCTAATCAACCGCGCAAAACGGGACCACGGCCGCGCCGCCACGATCCCACGATTTCTATCCTGCTTGGCGGCGCGGACACGCGTCCCCTTTGCGCTACTCGGCGTCGCCGCCATGTTGTGTGCCGAAACCGTGCACCGTCCGCCCGCCCCACCCTATCAGGCGCCCGATCCGCATGAAATCCTGGGGTCCGCCCCAGCCGACCTCGGCCCGCTTATCGAGCGCTACCACAGCGATTTCCGCAGCCTCCGCCAGTTCTACGATCTGCAGCTCTCGCCTACCACGGAAAAGGTCATGCGCCAGTTCTACGAGGCCTGGCGCGCGGTGCTCCCGCGCATCAAATTCGACAGCCTGCCGCAGGAAGCACGCATCGATTACATCCTGTTCCGCAATAAACTCGAACACGACCTGCGGCAGCTCGATCTCAGCCGCAAACGAACCGATGAGATCGCCGGCCTCATCCCCTTCGCGCCCACCATCATCGAACTGAGAGAAGCCCGCCAGCGTGTCGATCCGCTGGATCCATCCGCGGCCGCGGCTACCATCGAGGGCATCTCCAAACAGATGGACGAGCTGTCGAAACGCATCAATGATCCGGCCAAAGCCGCGGACCTGAAGGTGGCCAAGACCGTTGCCTTCCGCGCGGCCCGCACGGTGGACCGCCTGCGCGGCACGCTAAAGGAATGGTTCGAGTTCTACAACGGATACGATCCCATGTTCACCTGGTGGGTCACCGAGCCCTACCAGAAAGCCAGCGCCGCCATGGAGAAATACGCGGCCCTGGTGCGCGAGAAGCTGGCCGGGATCAAGCCGGGCGATCATGACACTATCGTGGGCGATGCCGTGGGCCGCGATGCGCTGGTCAGCGAGCTCGCCTACGAAATGATTCCCTACACGCCCGAGGAGTTGCTCGAAATTGCCAACCGTGAATTCGCCTGGTGCGATAAGGAGATGCTGCGCGCCTCACACGAGCTGGGCTACGGCGACGACTGGAAGAAAGCGCTCGAACACGTCAAGTCCGATTACGTGCCGCCGGGACAGCAGCCCGCGCTGATCCTGGGTCTGACGCTGGAGGCCATCGATTTCGTCGAGTCGCACAACCTGGTGACCGTTCCGCCGCTGGCCGCTCAGACCTGGCGCATGGAGATGATGTCGCCCGAGCGCCAGCGCATTAATCCTTTCTTCACCGGCGGCGATATGCTGAGCGTCTCCTATCCGGTCGAGAGCATGACCGAAGAACAGAAACTCATGAGCATGCGCGGCAACAACATCCACTTCTCGCGCGCCACCGTCTTTCATGAAGTGATCCCCGGGCACTTCCTGCAGGAGTTCATGGGCGAACGCTACCGGCCCTACCGCGGCCTGTTCGACACGCCGTTTTCGGTGGAAGGCTGGGCGCTCCATTGGGAGATGCTTCTATGGGACCAGGGCTTCCCCAAAACGCCTGAAAATCGCATCGGGATGCTGTTCTGGCGCATGCACCGCTGCGCGCGCATCATCTTCTCGCTGAGCTTTCACCTGGGCAAGATGACGGCCCAGGAATGCGTCGATTTCCTGGTGAATCGCGTGGGCCACGAGCGCGAAAACGCCGCCGGCGAGGTCCGCCGCTCCTTCGAAAGCGATTATTACGGCCCGCTCTACCAACTCGCTTATATGATGGGCGCGCTGCAGTTTCGCGCGCTGCACAAAGACCTGGTGGACAGCGGGAAAATGTCCAACCGCGATTTCCATGACACCATTCTGAAGATGAACGCCATCCCGGTGGAGATGGTGCGCGCCAGTTTAACTAAACAGACGCTCGATACCGGGTTCGTCTCCAACTGGAAATTCTACGGCAATCTTAGCTCGCCGCAGTAACGACCTGGCGCGCCCTCGTTCATCTGGTTCGGACTAAGTAAACCGCTACTTCCGCCCGCAAATTGGGCAGCGTGCTCACCCGCTGCTGGCCGTCCAGAAAGAAGCGGCGCTCGACGGTCAAGCCCTCCTGCCGCGCCAACTGCTCGAAATCATCGACGGTCAGAAAGTGGATATTGGGCGAATCGTACCACTCGTACGGAAACAGGCGCGTTTTGGGGGCGCGTCCGCTCTTCAACATCGACAGGCGCACGCGCCAGTGGCCGAAATTGGGGAAGGCGACGATGGCGCGGCGGCCCACGCGCAGCATCTCGCGCAGCACCTGCAGCGGGTGCCGCGTCTCCTGCAAGGTCTGGCTCAGGATCACGTAGTCGAAAGCCTGGTCCGGATAATCCGCCAGCCCCTCGTCGATATCGCCCTGGTAAACCGACACGCCGCGCGCAATGGCGCGCTGCACTTTGGCTGCCGGAAATCTCCACGCCGCGCGCGTCCACGCCCTTGTTCTCCGCCAGCCACGCGAGCAGTTCGCCCTCGCCGCAGCCCAGGTCGAGCACCTTCGCGCCTGGCTCCACAATCTCGCCGATGATGGCGTAATCGCTGCGGCCCAGCAGCTCGCCCACGAACGGCTTGCCGTGCGGATGCGATGCGGGCGCCATCATCCGGCCACCTTCTCGTAGGTACTGGCCAGGAAGCCGCGCACCAGTTCGGTCTGCTCCGCCACGTCCACCAGAAACGCATCGTGCCCGTAGTTCGAGGGCAGCTCGCAGTAGGCCACGTCCACGTTGCGGCTGCGCAAGCGCGCGCACGATTTCCTGCGACTGATAGCTCGGATACAGCCAGTCGGAGGTGAAGCTGATCACCAGGAAGCGCGCCGTGGCCCGCTCGAAGGCCGCCGCCAGCGAGCCGTTGCCGTTCGTCAGGTCGAAGTAATCCATGGCCTTCGTGATGTAGAGATACGAATTCGCATCGAAGCGGTTGACGAACTCGTTGCCGCGATAGCGCAGGTAGCTTTCCACTTCGAAATCCACGTCGAAATCGAAGCCGAAGCTGTTTTTTCCGCGCAGGCGCCGCCCGAACTTCTCGCGCATGGAATCGTCGCTCATGTAGGTGATGTGGCCCACCATGCGCGCCACCGCCAAGCCCGCGCGCGGGCGGCTTGCCGTCGTAATAATTGCCCTCGCTCCAGTCGGGATCGGCCATGATCGCCTGCCGCCCTACTTCGTTGAACGCGATCTGCTGCGCGCTGTGCCGCGCGGTCGATGCGATCGGAATGGTCGATACCACCGACTCCGGATAGGACACCGCCCATTCGAGCGCCTGCATCCCGCCCATCGACCCGCCTGACACGCTGAGCAGGCGTCGGAATCCCCAGGTGGTCGATCAGCATCTTCTGCAGCCGCACCATGTCGCGAATCGTGATCACCGGGAACGACATGGCGTACGGGCAGCCGGTGGCCGGATTGATGGATGCCGGCCCCGTGGTCCCGCGGCAGCCGCCCAGCACATTCGAACAGATCACGAAGTACTTGTTGGTATCGAACGCCTTGCCGGGGCCGATCATGTTGTCCCACCAGCCCGGCTTGCCGGTTTCCGGGCTGATCCCGGCGGCGTGCGCATCGCCCGAAAATGCATGCAGGATCAGGATGGCGTTGGACTTGCGCGCGTTCAGCTCGCCGTAGGTCTCATAGGCGACTTCTACCGGGGCGAGGGTGGCGCCGCCATCGAGCGAAATGGAATCAAAACGGGCGACATGGGCCTCGACAATCATGACGGGGAACTTTCATGATACCAAGACCATCCGCAGTGCCTCTCTCTGCTCGTTTACAATCGTGACTGATGCGTAGAAACGTGCTGACCGCTGCCGCTGTGCTGATTCTCACCTCCGCTGCCTTTGCCCAACCCGCGCCCGATGGCCCGCGCCCTGCCCAGGCCCGCGACGAAAAGGCCAAGGACGAAAAAGAGAAGAAGCCGCCCGAGGAGAAAACCTCGCAGACCAAACATTCCATCCAGATCGGCGGCAAGGAGGTGAAGTACACGGCCACCGCGGGCACCATGCTGCTGAAGAAGGAGGACGGCACCCCCACTGCCAGCATCTTCTATATCGCTTACATCAAGGACGACGTGGCGGACAGTACCCGCCGCCCGCTAACGTTCGCCTTCAACGGCGGCCCGGGCTCCTCGTCGGTATGGCTGCAGATGGGGGCGCTGGGACCCAAGCGCGTGATGATGGATCCCGAAGGCAATGCCCTGCCCCCGCCCTACCGGCTGGTGGACAACGAATATTCCATCCTCGACCAGACGGACCTGGTGTTCATCGATCCGGTCAGCACTGGCTTCAGCCGCGCTATCCCCGAGCAGGACGCCAAGAACTTTCACGGCATTACGGGCGACACCGAATCGGTGGCGGAGTTTATCCGCCTCTACACTACGCGCAACAGCCGGTGGACCTCGCCCAAGTTCCTGGCCGGCGAGAGTTACGGCACAACCCGCGCGGCGAACCTGTCCGGATACCTGCAGCAGCGGCAAGGGTTCGCGCTGAACGGCATCATGCTGATGTCCGCGGTGCTGAACTTCGGAACCATCAGCTTCGATCGCGGCAACGACCTGCCCTATATTCTGTTCCTGCCCACCTATACCGCCACCGCCTGGTATCACAAGAAACTGCCGCCGGACCTGATGGCGAGCCAGCGGAAGGCGATCGAAGAAAGCCAGCAGTATGCTTCACACGAGTACACACTGGCCCTGCTCAAGGGCGACACCATCTCTTCCGAGGAGCGCGCCGAAGTGGCCAAAAAGCTGGCGCGGCTGACCGGCCTTTCGGCGAAATTCGTGGACGAGAGCAACCTACGCGTGCCCATCTTCCGCTTTACCAAGGAATTGCTGCGCGACCAGCGCCGCACGGTGGGCCGCTACGACAGCCGCCTGGAAGGAATCGACCTGGACCCCACCAGCGCCGCTCCCGATTACGACCCGAGCTACGCCAGCGTGTACGCGCCGTTCACCGCCGCCTGGAACCAATATGTACGCGCGGAGCTGAAGTGGGAAAGCGACCTGCCTTACGAGATCCTGACCGGACGAGTGCGGCCCTGGACCTGGGGTGAGTTCGAGAACCGCTACGTGAACGTGTCCGACAGCCTGCGCGCGGCCATGACCCAGAACCACGACCTGAAAGTATTCGTGGCGAACGGGCACTACGATCTGGCCACGCCGTTTTACGCCACCGAGTACACGTTCGATCACCTGGGGCTGGACCCCACGCTGCGCAATCACGTGAGCATGGACTTCTTCGACGCCGGACACATGATGTACACCAACAAGCCGTCGCTCGAAAGGCTGAAAGCGGACCTGGCGAAGTTCATTACGTCGGCAGTGCCCTAACCCCACACCCGGCAGCACGTCCAACGTGCATGCTGACCCTGTGGCAGGACCTGCGGTATGCGGCGCGTGTACTGCGCCAGTCGCCCGCCTTCACCGCCATCGCCGTGGTGGTGCTGGCCATCGGCATCGGCGCCAACAGCGCCATCTTCAGCCTTCTGGACGCTGTGGTGCTGCGCCCGCTCCCCTTCCACGATCCCGAGGCGTTGGTCAAACTATGGGAACACCCACCGGGCTACGCGCATAATGCCGTGTCGCCCCTGACCTTCCTCGACTGGAGCGAGCAGAATACCGTTTTCACGTCCACTGCAGCCATCTCGGGCGGCCCGCGCACGTTGATCTCGGCTGATGGCGGCGCGGAGAGAATTAATGGCCAGTCGGTCTCGGTCAGTCTTTTCGACCTGTTCGGCATTCCCCCCGTGGCCGGCCGTACCTTCTCGGCCGAAGACGCCCGCCAGGATGCGCACGTGGTGGTGATCAGCGAACGGCTGTGGCGCAACCGGTTCGGCGCCGACCCCAAACTCGTCGGCAGCCGCATTCCGCTGGATGGCGATCCTTATACGGTCATCGGCGTGGTGCCGTCGGGCTTTCAGATTCTTTCGGAGTCCGACTTATGGACGCCCTTCGTCCCGCGGCGCGGCCCTGAGCAGCGCCGCATGCATTATCTGCAGGTGGTGGCCCGCCTGAAGCCGGGCGTTACGGTGGCGCAGGCGCAGGCTGCCATGCTGCCGGTGGCCGAAGACATCGCCCGCATCGCGCCGGACACCAACAAGGGCTGGACCATCACCGTCGAGCCGCTGCGGCAGGCACTGGTGGACACCGATCTACGCGCCACCACGTTCATGCTGGCGGGCGTGGCGGGATTCGTACTACTGATGGCCTGCGCCAACATCGCGAACCTGCTGCTGGCGCGCGGCGTGGGCCGGACGCGCGAGATCGCGGTCCGGGCGTCGCTGGGCGGGAGTCCGGGGCGCATCCTGCGGCAGTTGCTTACCGAAAGCATTCTGCTGGCCGCGGTGGGCGGTGTCGCCGGTTTGCTGCTGGCGCGCGTTATCCTGCGAGCCGCGCCGGCATGGCTTCCGGAGGGCACCTTGCCGGTCTCGGTCACGCTGGCCTTCGATACCCGTATCATCGCCTTCGCCATAATGGCCACGGCGCTTACCGGCCTTCTTTTCGGGATCGTCCCGGCGTGGCAGGCCAGCCGGGTTTCGCTGACGGATGCTTTGCGCGCTGCCGGCCGCGGCTTCACCGGCGCCGGCGGGAAATTTCGTTCGGCACTGGCGATCGCGGAAATCGCCGTGGCCGTCGTGCTGGTGACCGGCGCGGGCTTGCTGCTGCGCACGGTGGTCGCGCTGCACGGCGTGGATCCCGGCTTTCATGCCGACCGGGTCTTGACCATGTATACGCGCTTGCCCCTGAAGCGCTACCCGACACCGGAACGCGCGCTCCAATTCTATCAATCGACCGAGCGCGAACTGGCCAGCCTGCCGGGCGTGCGCTCGGTGGGATTCGGATTCAGCCTGCCGCTGGACGGTTGGGACATCGGGCAAGGCTTCACCATCGTGGGTGCGCCGCCGGTCGCCGAAGCGGACCAGCCGGCCGCTCATTATCAGATGATCAGCCCAGGGTATTTTGAAACACTGGGGATCCGCCTGCTGAGCGGCCGGGCTTTCACGGCGCGCGATAACAGCGCCGCGCCGCCGGTGTGCATCATTAACGAGCAACTGGCGCGCAAGTATTTCAAGGGCGCCAACCCGGTGGGGGCGCGCATCGCGGTGCAGGCGATGGACCCCGCCGGGCCCAAGCCGGTGGTGCGCGAAGTGGTTGGGGTGATCCACCAGGTGAAGGTATCCGGACCCTCGGAACCGGTATCCGAGATCGTTGAGATCTACGTCCCGCTGGCGCAGAATCCATGGTATGGCGTATCGATCGCGGTGCGCACGGCGGGCGATCCCGTAGCCATGGCCCCTGCGGTGAAGGCCGCCATCGCGCGCGTGGACAAAGAGCAGGCAGTATCGCGCGTACGCACCATGGACGAAGTCGCCGCCCAATCCACAGCGCAGCCGCGATTTCGCGCGCAACTGGTGGGATCGTTCGCCACCATCGCGCTGATTCTGGCAGCCATCGGCATTTTCGGACTGCTGGCGTTTGCGGTCAGCCAGAGGACGCGCGAATTCGGCATCCGCATGGCATTGGGTGCGGGCGCGGGCGAGGTGGTGGGAATGGTCGCGCGGCAGGGATTGAAGCTCACCATTGCCGGCATCGCGCTCGGCCTGGCGGGCGCCGCCGCGCTCACGCGGTTGCTCACGACGCTGCTTTACGGCGTGCGTCCGGCGGATCCGGTGACGTTCCTGGCCGCCCCGGCGGTGCTCGCGATCGTAGCTTTGGCCGCCTGTGCCGCGCCCGCGATTCGCGCCAGCCGGGTGGATCCGGCGGTCGCGCTGCGCCAGGATTAAAGCAGCCGCCAGCCGTTCCATGGCCGGACGCCGCAAGCGGTAGGTGGTCCAGCCGGACTGCGGCTCCGCGCCCAGGCTCTCGTAGAACCGGATGGCGGGAGCATTCCAGTCGAGGACTTCCCACTCGATCCGCGCGCAGCCGCGCTCCACGGCCAGTTCCGCGAGGCGCCGCATCAATGCCAATCCCACTCCTTGCGAGCGCCGCTCCGGCTTCACGTACAGGTCTTCCAGGAAGATGCCCTCCTCCGCCCAGAAGGTGGAATAGATGGGAAAGAAGACGGCCATCCCGGCGACTTGGCCATCGCATTCGGCGAGCAGCACCTCGGCCGCCGGGCGCGCGCCGAATAGGGTCGCGCGCAAACGCTCTTCGGTCGCCGACACTGCGTGCGCCAGGTTTTCATATTCCGCCAGGCGCCGCACCAATTCGAAAATCACAGGGACATCGGACTCAATGGCGGCGCGAACCAGCATGGCTCCTCACTGGCAGCGCAGCGCCACCACCGGATCGATATGGGCCGCGCGCCGCGCAGGCAGATAGCTGGCCACCAGGGCGACCGCGGCCAGCAGCGCGGATACGCCGCCCAGCACGGCCGGATCGAGGGGCCGCACTCCGTAGAGCATTCCTGTTAGCAGCCGCATGAGCCCCGCTGAGCCGGCCACGCCCACCGCCAAGCCCACCAGCACCCAGAGCATGCTGCTGTTCACCATCAGTCGCAATACATCCATGGTACCCGCGCCGAGGGCCATGCGAATGCCGATCTCCTGCGTCCGCTGGGTGACGGAATGGCCCACAACGCCCACGATACCGACCGCCGCCAGCACCAGCGCCAGCGCGGAGAAGACGCTCAGCAGCAGCATGGGAAAGCGGCGCGAGCTGGTGGAGTTGCGCACTACCTCTTCCATGGTTTGCACACCGGAAACGGGCTGATCGGGCAGCACGTCCGCCAATGCTTTTTTCACCGGCACGGTGTAGCTCGCGGGCGTGCCGATGGTGCGTAGCACGATGTTCATCACTGGCCAGCCAGCCTGCGTGTAAGGCCGGAAGAATTGACGTTCCATAGGCGCGTCCAGGCCAACGTGATGCACATTTTCCACCACGCCCACCACGGTCAGGCGCGGCCCGTCCGATCCGCCCAGCCGGATCGCCCGACCCAGCGGATCCTCGTTCGGCCAATAGTCGTGTGCCATCTTTTCGTTAATCACGATGACGTTCGGCGCACTGACCGTATCGCGAGCCGTGAACTCGCGCCCTTTCAGCACCGGAATCCCCATGGTGCGGAAGTAGTTCGGGCAGGCCACGCTGTAGCTGGCGCCGGGCATCTTACGGGGGTCCGCCGCGGGCCGTCCTTCGATCTGAAATCCGCGCCCGGCGTTTCCTTGCAAAGGCAAATGCCCCACCGCGCCGACCGACACTACGCCAGGGATCGATGCGACGTGTTCTTCCAGATCCTGGCAGAAGCGCGGCAATCCCGGCGGACCTACGTAGATTTCTTCCTGTGGCACCGAGACTCCCATGGCCAGCACATTTTTCGGTTTCAGGCCGGGATCCACGCCCAGCAGCCGGGTCATGCTCTTGATCATCAACCCGGCCCCGGATAAAACCACCAGCGCCAGGGCCACTTCGGAAGCCACCAGCACCTGACGCAGGCGGTTGTGGGCGCCTGTGCCCGGTGTGCGGCCGCCTTCCTTCAGCGGATCGTTCAAGTTGGTGCGCAGGGCGGTCACCGCCGGACCTACGCCGAAGATCAGCCCGGTCAGGCACGAGACGACCAGTGCGAAGGCGAAAACCCGGCCGTCCATGGCGATGGCATCGATGTGCCGCAGGGGTACGCTAAGCCAGCGCATCTGGAAGGCGTAAAGCATCAGCCGGGTGCCCAGCGCCGCTACCAGCAGCCCTGCCGCTCCGCCAGCCAGCGCCAGCAGGGTGTTCTCGGTCAGCAATTGGCGGGCGATGCGCGATGCCGGCGCGCCCAACGCCAGCCGGATGGCAAACTCCTTCTGCCGCCCGGCCCCATGCGCCAGCAGCAGGTTGGCTACGTTCACGCAGGCGATCAGCAGCACGAAGGAAACCGCTGCCAGCAGCGTCAGCATGACCGTCCGCAGACTCTCCGTTCCAAATTCTCCAAGTGGGCTGACGGTGGCGCTCATCTGCGCATCGTCGGCGGGATACTGGGTGGCCACATTGTGCCCTACCGCCTCCATTTCGGCGCGCGCCTGGGCCAAGCTGACCCCGGGCTTCAACCGCGCGATGGACAGGAAGCTGTGGTTGTCGCGCCCGAAGTCCGTCTTTGTATAGCCTACCGGTACCCACAGACGCCGCGGTCCACCGCTCCAGATTGACCACTCGAAGTCAGCCGGCATCACTCCGATCACAGTGAATGGCTCGCTATCGATGCGAATGCTTTTGCCGAGCAACCCCGGATCGCCTGCGTAGCGCGACTGCCATAGCCCGTAGCTCAGCACGACTACGTGGTCCTTGCCCAATCGCTCCTCTTCCGGCAAAAATGTGCGGCCCAGCAGCGGCGTGGCTCCTAGCACGGGGAAGAAACCGGCCGAGACGCGCAGCCCAGAAACCTGTTCGGCTTCCTGGCCGCGGGTGGGCGCGAGATTGTAGCCTCTGCCGGCGGAATCGAAGATGGCCATCCGTTCAAACGAATGGCTCTGGCGCTCGAAATCCCAGAAGTTGGGCGCGGAGACGATATTCCAATTGTCCGGCCCCTTGCCGTAGGTCTCCCACACGAGCACCAGCCGGCGGGCGTCCGCGAACGGCAGTGGCTTCAGCAGCGTGCCGTTGATGACGCTGAAGATGGTGGTATTGGCGCCGATTCCCAAGGCCAAGGTGAGAATCGCAACCACCACGAAGCCGCGGTTCCGCCGCAGGTTCCGCAAACCGTACCGCACATCCTGAATCAGATCTCGCACTTTTCAGCCCTCAGATGTAGTACTGACGTTGCAGCGCAAGGTTAACCGATTAACAGAAAATTCCAAACAAGGCTTGACAATAAGTATTTACTTATATAAGCTATTAACTATGGAAGGCGCCTTGAATCTCGATGCAGCGTTCTCGGCCCTGGCAGACCCCACCCGCCGCGCCATTCTGGCTCGCCTGGCGCAGGGCGAAGCCACCGTGATGCAACTGGCCGAGCCGTTCGAGATGACCCAGCCGGCCATCTCGCAACACCTGAAGGTGTTGGAGGAGGCGGGGCTGATCGCGCGGCGCGTCGAGGGCACCCGGCGGCCGCGGCGCCTGGCAAAGGAAGGTATGGAAGCGATGGACCAATGGCTGGACATGCTGCGCAATGCTTTGGAGAAAAACTACGACCGGCTGGACGACGTTCTGGCCGGCATGGAAGACCAGAAAGGAAAGGAAACGAAATGAGCAAATTGACGCTTACGACAGAAGGTGATCGGTACATAGTGGTGACCCGGCGTTTCGCCGCGCCTCCGGAAAAGGTCTATCGGGCGCACACGGAGCCGGAGCTGATCCAAAAATGGCTGCTCGGCCCGGAAGGCTGGACGATGCCGGTTTGCATCAGCGAAGCGCGACCCGGCGGCAAGATCCGCTACGAGTGGACGAACGGGAAGGGCGGATTCCATCTGACAGGCGAGTATGTGGAGCTCGAGCCCTTCCATCGGATCGTGCATGTGGAACGGATGCATCTGCCCGATCCGACGCCGGACAACCGCGTGGAAACCAGGTTCGATGCGGACGGCGCCGGTACGTTGATGACCATGCGCATGACCCTGCCCGATGAGCAAACGCGCGCGGCTATGCTCTCGACAGGCATGGAGCACGGCATGGAAGCGAGCTACGTCCGGCTGGAGAGCATGATTTAGTTCTTAGTTCTCGAACGCGAACCGACTCTGCAAGCCGTCAACCCGGCGCGAAAAGCGGGTCCGAGGGACCCGCGCAGGCCACGGGCCCGCCCCACAATTAATACTGAATTGCCACTCTCTACGGGGTCGGTTGCGCGGCCTGGGTGATCACGGTAGCGCGGCCGCTGTCGAAGAGCGCCACACACGAGGCGGGACCTTCTCTGATAAGCTGGAATTCTCAGGTCCCGCCATGTACATTCGTAAACAAAGACTGTTGACTCCAGGCCCTACGCCTCTCTATCCGCCTGCGCTGCACGCCATGATGGCGTCGGATATTCATCACCGCACGGAAGATTTCCGCAAGGTGTATCGATCCGCGCTGGCCGATCTCAAGGAAGTGATGGGCACCACGCACGATGTCATTATGTTTGCCGCCTCGGGCACCGGGGCGATGGATGCCGCGGTATCGAATCTGTTCTCGCGCGGCGACAAAGTGATCGTCTGCGTCGCCGGAAAATTCGGCGAGCGCTGGGCGGAAATCGCCAAAGCTTACGGGCTGGATGCCACGGTCCTCACCGCGCCTTATGGCGACGTAGTTACCCCCGAGCGGGTGGAAGAAGCGCTGGCCGCGGAGCCGGCGACGCGCGGCGTTTTCGTGCAGGCTTCGGAAACCTCGACGGGCGCGGCGCACGATGTGCGCGCCATGGGCCGGGCGGTCGCGAAGTCCGGCGCGATTTTCGTGGTGGATGCTATCACTGGCCTCGGCACGATGCCGCTGGACATCGACGGATGGGGTCTGGATGTAGTGATCGGCGGTTCGCAGAAGGCATTCATGATCCCGCCGGGGCTGGCGTTCATGTCCGTCAGTGCGAAAGCCTGGGCATTCGCGGATGATGCGAACCTGCCGCATTACTACTTCAATTTGAAGAAGGAAAAGAAAAGCGGCGATGCCGGCGAATCGAGCTGGACGCCGTCCACCGCGCTGATTCTGGCGCTGGCCGAAGCTTTGAAATATGTCAAGCAGATCGGCATGCCGCACCTGATCGAGAATGCCGAGATGCTGGCCCGCGGTACACGCGCGGCCGTGACCAAATTGGGGCTGGAACTGTTCTCGCCGCATTCGCCGGGATCTTCGGTGACGGCGGTGAAAGCGCCGGCCGGCATGGATTCGAGCGTGATCGTGAAGGAATTCCGCAGCCGCTTCGGCGCTGTGATTGCCAACGGGCAAGGTTCCATGAAGGGGAAAATCTTCCGCATCGCGCACCTGGGTTACTTCGATTTCGCCGATTTGTTCGCGATGGTAGCGGAGCTGGAGATCATCCTGCAGGCCAACGGTTATGCGGTCAAGTTCGGCACGGGAGTGGCCGCCGTCCAGAACATCTATAGCGAGGTTGCGGTGGCGCCGCAGGCCGTTCACGCATGACGATCCTGATTGCGGAACCCCTTGCGGAGGCTGCAGTCGCACTGCTGAAGTCTCAGCCTGGCTGGAACGTGATCGTTTCCAGCCCTAAAGAATATGCGAAACACCTGGCCGAGTCCGATGCGCTGATCGTGCGCAGCGCGGTGCAGGTGAACCAGGCGGTGCTCGACCAGGCGCCCCGGTTGCGGGTGATCGGACGCGCCGGGGTGGGCGTGGATAACGTGGACCTGGATGCCGCCACGTCCGCTGGTGTGCTGGTGATGAACACCCCGGGCGGCAATGCCATTTCGGTGGCGGAGCACACGCTCGCTCTGATGCTGGCCATGGCGCGCCGCATTCCGGAAGCGACCCAGTCCACGACCAGCGGCAAGTGGGAAAAAAAGAAGTTCCTGGGCAGCGAACTGCGCGGCAAGTCGTTGGGCATCGTGGGGCTGGGCAGCATCGGGCGCGAAGTGGTGAAGCGCGCGCGCGCGTTCGAGATGCGCGTGCAGGCTTACGATCCTTACGTGACGTCGCAGATTGCCAAGGATCTTGGCGTCGAACTGGTGGACCTGGCGGCGCTCTATGCAGCGAGCGACTATATTACGCTGCACGTGGCGCTGACGCCCGAGACTGAGCGCATGCTGTCGCACGAGGCATTCGCGCAGATGAAGCCCGGGGTGCGGATCGTGAACTGCGCGCGCGGCGAACTGGTCGACGAAGAGGCACTGCGCCAGGCGATCGATGCGGGCAAAGTGGCATCCGCGGCCCTGGACGTGTTTGTGGTGGAGCCGCCTCCCGCCGGATATCCGCTGTTTGCCGGAAACAAGGTGCTGGCAACGCCGCACATCGGCGGATCGACCGAAGAAGCGCAGGAGATCGTGGGGGTACGCATCGCCGAGCAGGTGATGGAGTATCTGAAGAGCGGCGTGGCGCTGAACGCGGTGAACATGCCGGCGCTTTCGCCCGAGCAATACCGCGCGCTGGGGCCGTACATCGCCATGGTGGAGCGGCTGGGCAATTTCGCGGCGCTCATCGCGGCGGGGCACATCAAGACGGTGCGCCTGGCATACTTCGGACGCATCGGCGAGAACAATACCAACCTGCTGCGCAATGCGGGGGTGGCTGGAGTGCTGAAGCGGTCCGTTTCCGAGCGCGCCAATCTGATCAACGCCATGCAGATTGCGGGGCAGCGCGGCTGGAACCTGGCCGAGCGGCACGAGGCGCGGTCGGGGCATACCGATTCGATCCTGCTGGAACTGGAGACCGACGCCGGCCTGACGGTAGTGGAAGGCGCGGTGCTGCTGGGCAATCCCAGGCTGATCCAGGTGGACGGCATCTATTGCGAGGCGCCGCTTTCCGGGCACCTGATCTTCATGAAGAACCACGATGTGCCGGGCGTGATCGGGCACGTAGGCACGGTGCTGGGGCGCAATTGCATCAACATCGCCAACTTTTCACTGGGCCGCCGCGAGGTGGTATCAGGGTCCGGCGAACCGCAGGAGGCCGTAGCCGTGGTTTCGACCGATGGGGTGGTGCCGGAGGCGGTACTGCTGCAGTTGCGGGAGAATCCGGCGGTGAAACTGGCGCGGTCGGTGGAATTCGGATAGTATCGTCGCGTGCTGACAAAGCCGCGTATCTATGTCCGCTGTTCGTGCGGCTTTAGAGGCTTGAGATTGGCACGGGGGCCCGGATGTTCCCCTTCTTTCCTTTTCAAGTCCTCGAATATGCGTTTGAGATCGTAATCGAATTGCGCGGCGTAGGCCTCCCTCGCCGTACGCACTTCTTCGACGATTTCGTCTTTCCACTTCATTGCTGTTCTCCCATCAGTTCTTCCGGGGTGCACAAGCTCGGCACTTCATACCCATATTGTTCGACGATGCGCCGTATGGCCCGGTGCAGTTCCGCGTTTGCGATATGCCGGCAGTTCCACGTCAACAGGTACTCGCAGTACAGTAGACGATGTGGGCCGCATAGCGAGCGGCTTTTCGCGGAACCGGGCCTTCGGTGATGAGGGCTTCGGCTAAATTCAGTATCTCGCTGTTAACTGGCAATATCGGCACGCCCGTAAGGAGTTCAAGTCGACGGGTGGCGAGTTGGGCGTCCCCTGCGCGCACTTCCTGAACTACGAGTTCCGACACGTAGAGGTCAAACTGAGTGCGCCGTGATTCCCACCAATCGCGAGTGATCTCTTGATGGGCAGCGACCAGGAGGTCGCGGCTAGGCCGTCCGACCAAATAGCTTGGGATGGCCATCTGTTTTATCTATGATAACGTTCCTGCCACCGATTCCGGCTCAGCCTCACGCAAAAGTTGAATCTGACACACCAGACTGCTCTACAGGCCAACCCACGCTGATCGACGCAACGGGCCTGTGGGAAAAAGACCGGAAAATTCTCCTCAAATTTTGATCGGCGTAACCTATAGCACAGCATATAGATAAAATCCTTGACGAAGCACTATATGTTGGGGCATTATTACGGATGCGCGACAATAATAGGAGGGGCTTCCCATGGGACAGCTTACCGTAGACCTCAGTTCGAAGATGGAGATGTTGAAAACAAAAGAGCAAAAGCTCACCCGTACGGGGGTTGCCTTCCCCCGGTACTTCACAGCTCGTCTGGAGGCCGGCAAGACGCCTTACGACGAAGTCCTGTGGGAGACCCGCACCGCCTCCATCGGGAACGATAAGGGCGCCGTCATCTTCGAACAGCGTGACATCGAAGTGCCCGTGGACTGGTCGCAGACCGCCACCAATATCGTCGCCAGCAAGTATTTCCATGGCAAGCTGGGGAGCCCCGAGCGCGAGACCAGCGTGGCGCAACTGGTGCAGCGCGTGGTGGACACCATCGCCGGCTGGGGCCATAAGGACAGCTATTTTGCCACCGAGCAGGATGGCCAGAATTTCCGCGACGAACTGGCGCACCTGATGCTTTCGCAGAAGGCCTGCTTCAATTCTCCGGTCTGGTTCAACGTGGGCGTGAAAGAGGCGCGCGGCTACGGCTGGGTTTACGACGACGCCAAGGGTGCTATCGCCAAGTTGGAATCCGGCGCCACGAGGCCGCAATGCTCGGCCTGCTTTATCGTGTCGGTGAAGGATTCGCTCGAGTCGATCCTGGATCTGGCCAAGACGGAAGGCATGTTGTTCAAATGGGGCTCGGGCACCGGCTCGAACCTGTCCTCGCTGCGCGAAGAGGATGCCATTCTGTCGGGCGGCGGCCGCGCCTCCGGGCCGCTCTCTTTTATGAAGGGCTTCGACGCATTCGCCGGCGTTATCAAATCCGGCGGGAAGACGCGTCGTGCTGCCAAGATGGTGATCCTCAATTGCGACCATCCCGATATCAAGAGCTTCATCTGGTGCAAAGCGAAAGAAGAGAAGAAGGCCCACACGCTGGTGGAAGCCGGCTACGATTCCTCGCTCGATGGCGAGGCCTACAGCTCGATCTTTTTCCAGAACGCCAACAATTCCGTGCGCGTGACCGATGAGTTCATGGAAGCCGTCACCGAGGACCGCGACTGGTGGACCAAGTCCGTGGTCGGCAGCCAGCCCAAGGATCGTTACAAGGCGCGCGACCTGATGCACGAAATCGCCGAAGCCACGCACCAGTGCGGCGATCCCGGCATGCAGTTCGACACCACCGTGAACCGCTGGCACCCCTGCAAGAACACGGCGCGCATCAACGCCTCGAACCCCTGCTCGGAGTACATGTTCCTGGACGATTCGGCCTGCAACCTGTCGTCGCTGAACCTGATGAAATTCGTGGGACCGGACGGGCAGTTCGACGTAGAGGCTTTCCGCCACGCGGTGGACACCTTGATCATGGCGCAGGAGATCATTGTCGACAACGCCAGCTATCCGACCGAAAAGATCGCGGGCAACTCGCACGACTACCGGCCGCTCGGTCTGGGATTCGCCAACCTGGGCGCGCTGCTGATGTCGTTCGGCATTCCGTACGATAGCGACCAGGGCCGCGACTATGCCGGCGCCATTACGGCGATTATGTGCGGGCAGGCTTACCTGACCAGCGCGCGGATTGCCGGCAGTACCGGCCCGTTCCCCGGCTACGCGCGCAATGCGGAGCCGTTCCTGGAGGTGATCCGCATGCATCGCGACGCGTCGTATCGCCTGAACGGGCGGCAGATCTCGCAGGAGCTGTTCCACGGCGCCACAGAATGCTGGGACCAGGCGCTCGAAACGGGCCGCCGAAATGGCTATCGCAACGCGCAGGTTACGGTAATCGCGCCTACAGGCACCATCGGCTTCATGATGGATTGCGACACAACCGGCATCGAACCCGACCTGGCGCTGGTGAAATACAAGAAACTTGTGGGCGGCGGCGTGATCAAGATCGTCAATAACACGGTGCCGCAGGCGCTCATCAAGCTGGGCTACACGCCGGCGCAGGCAGACCAGATCGTGAGCCACATCGACGCCACGGGCACCATCGAAGGCGCTCCGCACCTGAAACCCGAACACCTGGCCGTATTCGATTGCAGCTTCCGGCCGGCCAACGGCACGCGCTCCATCCACTACATGGGCCATTTGAAGATGATGGGCGCGGTGCAGCCGTTTATCTCGGGCGCGATTTCGAAGACTATCAACATGCCGGAAGAGGCCACCGTCGATGAAGTGATGCACGCATACATCGAGAGCTGGAAGCTGGGCCTGAAAGCGGTGGCGATTTACCGGGATAATTCCAAGCGCGTGCAGCCGCTGAGCTCAGGCACGGGCTCGGGAAAATCCGAGAAGGCCGTGACCGCGGCGCCGGAGGTGGCGCAGCAGACCGTGGAGAAGGTGGTCTACCGGCCCGTGCGGCGTAAGTTGCCCGACGAGCGGCGCGCCCTCACGCACAAGTTCTCGATCGGCGGCCACGAAGGCTATATTACGGTGGGCATGTACGACGATGGTACGCCCGGCGAGATCTTCATCACCATGGCCAAGGAAGGCTCGACCATTTCGGGCCTGATGGATGCTTTTGCCACAGCCATCAGTTTCAACCTGCAGTACGGCGTGCCTTTGCGCTTCCTGGTGGACAAATTCGCGCACGTGCGTTTCGAGCCGAGCGGCTGGACCGGCAACCAGCAGATCCCCTACGCCAAGTCGATCATGGATTACATTTTCCGCTGGCTGGGCGCGCGGTTTCTGGGGCCGGAATATGCGGTGACGGAAGCCGGCGAGACGTCTACTCTGCGTCCGACCGAGACGAGCCCGCAGCAGGAGCTGCCTTTTGCGCCCATGACCGCGGACGCGCCGCTGTGCGCGGAATGCGGGTCGATCATGACGCGCAACGGGAGTTGCTATAAGTGCGGGAACTGTGGCGGCACCAGCGGGTGCAGCTAGGCGGCTGAACGTTCTTGGGGAACGCTCTAGCTAAGTTGGCACGGCGCAACTGGGCCTGCGACAATGGTTGACGAGTTGCCATGAAAAACTTCGAGCGGATCACCGTGGACCCAGGCCAAATGGGCGGTGTTCCGTGCATACGACATCTCCGGATCCCGGTTGCTACTGTTCTTCGCCTGCTGGCAGGCGGTTTTGTGGAGGATCAAATCCTGGCAGAATATCCAGACCTTGAGCCGCAGGATATCCGTGAGTGTTTGTATTTCGCCGCCGCCTCGGCCTTGGAACGTGAGATGCCGCTGACCCGCTCCGCTTGAAATATCTAATCGGCAATGCGCTGCCACCGCAACTGGCGCGTCTGATGCGTGCAGCCGGATACGATGCGGTTCACGTGCGAGAATACGGGATGCAAGGCGCCAAAGATGGAGACATCCTTGCGAGAGCGGCTCGGGAGGAGCGGACGGTCATTTCCGCGGACTCGGACTTCAGCAGTATTCTCGCCGCGCAGGAGGCCAACAAGCCGTCCTTTATTCTCTTTCGAGATCCAAACCTGCTCGGCGCTCAGGATTTCTTCGACATGCTAGCCTCTGCCTTGCCGGCACTTGAAACTGAACTAACGGATGGCTGCGTCGCTGTGTTTCGGCACGGGCACCTGCGAGTTCGCCGGTTACCGTTCTAACCGGGAATCGCGTCATCGATCGTGTCAAGGCGCCCAATGGCAGCCTGAATGCCACACTTCCATTGAGGTGCAGACGAAATGGCTTTAATTTACCTGATCGTGGCGCTGGTGCTTGTGGGCATCGTGGCGGTGACAATCAACCGTTATGTCACTGTTCCCCGCGGCATCACGACCATAGTAAACGTCGTTCTGGCGCTCATCGTGGTCGGCATGGCATTGTGGGCCATCAACATGTACGTTCCGATGGCAGGCAGTATCAAGGCGATCCTCAACATCGTGGTGGTGATCGCCACTTGCGTTGGCGTGCTCCAAGCATTCGGGTTATGGCCGCAGGTCACCGGGCTATGGAGCGATTTCAGGCACAGGCAAGTTCCGCATGACCCGCAGGCGCCGGTAGCCTGATGCGTCGTGACGCCGGGCGCATTGGTTTGCGCCCGGCACCAGCACTTCTTCAATCCTACGAAGGACGCTTGGCGATGGACGCCAGTGCGGCCTTGGCTTCCGCGAGACCCGGATCAGTCTGGACAGCTTGGCCGAGTTCGGTGGCAGCACCGCTGCGATCGTCGAGACCGAGATATCCCAGGCCAGCGATGTAATGCGCCATCGCCCGGCGCGCGCGCGGTGACATATCAGCCGCAGGGGTGGGCTGCGACGCGGCCAGTGCCTGCTGCCCGACTGTTACCAATCCCTGGAGAATGGATTTGGCATCGTCGATCTTGCCAACCTCACGCAGGGCCAGCGCCTGGTAGTACAGGTCCGCCTGGCGTGCCAGGTCGAGCTGCGCGGCGCGCCGCCGCCGCACCGGAACCGACGCCGCTGCGCGCTGCCAGCATTCGGTGGCCTTCTTATGGTCGCCCAAGGCTTCGTAGGCCGATCCAGTCCAATAAGCCGCCGCGGCATTGTGCAGACCGGCGGAACCGGCTAGTCCCAACGGCAAATTATCGGGAACCGCCACGGCCGCCTGGAAGTCCGCCAGCGCCTGGGTATATTGCTTCGCGTCCATGCTCTGCCGGCCGCGCAGGAGGTGGGCCACGGTCCAGTGCTCGTCCACGTTCAAGTTGACGCCTTCTGCTACGGCGAAGCGCCGGCCGGTCATCATCCGGATGGCCTCGTCATATTGGCCCAAAGCTACCTTCACGGCGATGGCGCGATTCTCCGCATCATCCCGCAGCGCCACGGTAGCCGCATTCGCCGCGAATACGCCGTCGCGCTTGGCCAGGCTTGCTCCGGCCTGCTCATATAATTCGTCGAGCTCGGTGAAGTGCAACGGATACCGGCGTTCGCACGCGACTGCCTTCTCCAGTTCCGCGATGGCCTTGGGGAGATCCGCTCCGGACTTCAGGTGCATATAAGCGGTTGCCAGGTTGCGATGCACGATGGCGAAGGACGGGTCGATGGCCGCGGAAGCATGCCAGACTTTGACAGCTTCTTCCGGCTGCCAGTCGTAAAGCAGGTTTCCCAGGTAGTATGGAGCGCGCGGATCGTCCGGGTTTGCGGCGGCTGCCTTGCGCAGCACCACAATGGCTTCGTTCTGGAACGGGAAGACGTAATCCGGCGGCATTGTTTTGGCCAGTTTGTAGTGTTCAGCGGCCTTGTCCGTCTGGCCCAACTTAGTCTCGAAATAAGCGAGGTAGTAGTAGGCCATCGGATGGACCTTGGATTTGTCCGGCGCCGCCGCAATCATCTTGGACAGGACATCGGCGCCGTCCTGGAAGAGCCCGTCATCCATATACTCGGCGGCGGTCTCCTGCGCGGTGGCCGGATGCGTGTTCATGGTGGATGCGAAAATCGTCGCCGATCCGTCGTCGCGCGAGGCGAGCCAGATTTCCGCTTGCGTGCGCACGTCCAGGGGGTCGGCCTTATGGGCCGCGGTGGCGACCAACTCCAGCGCTTCCTTGGAAGAGCCGGTATGCCGCAGCAGCGCGGCCTTCAGGTTCTGTGCGCGGATATTCAAAGCATTGGAATCGATCGAGCGGTTGACGAAATCGAGCGCAGCATTCAGATCACCGCGAGCGGTCGCGATGGAGGCCAGTCCATAGTAGCCGGCGGCTTTCCATGCCTGGCTCCAGGTCGCCTTAAACAGATAGGTGTACGCCTCGTCCGTTTTGCCTTCCGCCTTCAGCGTGGCGCCCAGATAATAAATGGCTTCGGCATCCTTGGGGGTGGTGTACCGGTCGGTGAGCCGCTCGATGGCTTTGCGAAAGTGCCGCTCGGCTTCCGCATAACGTGCCTGTTTGAACGCGGTGATGCCGAGCGCGGTGTGGACACGCGTGTCACCCGGATCGCGGCGCAGCGCTTCCTGCCAGTAGGGCATCGGATCGACTGTCGGCGAGTGGAACTGCTGCGCGCGCAGGCCGGTGAGGTACAGTTCCTCATTGGTCTTGATCTCCGCGGGAGCGGGCGGCGGCGTGACCGGCTTGGGTTTCGCCTCAGGCGTAAGCCGCACGGGGCTGTACGATACCAGTTCTTTGCCGTCTGCCGAAATTGACGCCATCAAGTCGTGTTCGTCGACGCCTGCCGGAACGGTTACCTGCTTGGTATATGGCTTGCCGGGGTCGATGGCCACGGTTTCCTCGAGCAGCATGTTCGAACCGGCGCGCAGGGTCACGTGTGCGGCGGGATGCGCGGAAGTAGTGTAGAAGCCGACTTTGGCCTGACCTTTATCGACGTCCAGATTGACAGCCGCGTCCAGATTGGCCTTCTTCACGCCGCCGATGTCGCGGAATGGATACCATTGCATCGAAAACGAGCGTGTCTCGTAGGGCTGCAGCCAGCTATAATCCGGCTGGTTATCCGAGTAGGCTCCCACCATCATCTCGAGGTAAGCGCCGTCGTCGTCGGTCAGGATCTTGTCCCAGGTGCGCCCGAAGGGACCGTTGCCCCAAGTGAAGAATTTCTTGCCGGGAATGATGTTGTGATCGGCGATGCTCATAGTGCCGGCATTCTTGCCATGGTCGTAGCCGCCGAAGAAATCGTCCTGATAGTTCCAGGCGAAGACAGAGTTGGCTTCGGTGTGGTTCTTGTACCAGCTGATGTCCACGCCCTTAGTGAAATCCGCGCCGGAGAATTTCGAATGCGAAACCGGCCATTCGGTGAACTGATTCTTGGTGTGGTATGTGCCGAATTGGGTGCTGGGCGGGAAGATCACCTGGTACTGCTCGTTGGCATGCACGGCCACGTTGGTGAAGCAGAGCATGGTATTGACTTCCGGCGTCCGGTTCACGATGCGGACCCGGGCTTCGAGGTAGGCTTTGCCCGGGCGGAGCGTGTAACCGACCGCCCAGCGCATGCGCTGCCGCACTTCCAGCTCGCCCACCCAGACGGTCTTGCTGCCGTCCGGATTCTCTTCGATCTTGTATTGCACCGGGATGAAGGTACTGGCGCGGTGATGATGCGGGATGTTCCACTCCACACCGCCCGAAATCCAGGCGCCGATCAGGCCGATCAAGGCCGGCTTGATGACGTGCTGGCGGTAAATAAAATTGTAATTGTTGGTCTTGTCGAGGCCTTCGAAGATGCGGCCGCCGACTTCCGGGAGAATTCCGATCCGGATATATTCATTTTCCAGATAAACCATGGTGTACGACTTATCCACCTTCTTACCGGTAAGTGAGTCATACATCGGATAAGGATACACAGGGCCTTGTGCGCCTTGTGACTCGCGGCCGAAAAAGAACATTGGATTCGGTTCGGGATCTCCGGCCAGGTACGTGGGAATTACGGCTTGCGTCTCCCAGACTTTGACGGGCGAATTTTCGGCGCCCAAGACCTGAGACGAACCGGCAACGAGTGCCGCGATCGATAATGCCAGCGGCAACATGAGCGAACATTTACGTAACATGAAATCCTTTTCTTGAACTCGCGCAAAACGGGGCCACGGCCGCGCCGCCACGACCCCGCGAACTCCTATCCTGTTTGGCGGCGCAGACACGCGCCCCTTTGCGCTCTTCAGAAACTCGCGCAAGACGGGGCCACGGCCGCGCCGCCACGATCCCGCAAATACTATCCTGTTTGGCGGCGCGGACATGAGCCCCTTTGCGCTCTTCAGAAACTCGCGCAAGACGGGGCCACGGCCGCGCCGCCACGATCTCGCAAATTCCATCCTGTTTGGCGGCGCGGACACGCGCCCCTTTGCGCTTTTGACAAACAGCCGGCCATAGCCGGTCAATACTTCGTTCCACTCTGCAAAACCTTGGGAGGCAGGCCGCGGCCTCCGAATTCCTTGGGCGCCTGCGCGAGCGCATCGTCCAAAGCGGCCTGGAGCACGGCATTCGCCGGTGCGCGCCGGACCGCATCGCGCAATTCCGACAGCCCGTCCTGCCACTGCCCCATGCGCAGCAGCACGATGGCATAATTGACGCGGATACCCACGTGGCCGGGCAACAGGTCGAGGGCCGCGCGATATTCCTTAAGTGCCCCGGGCAGATCGCCAGACTTCTCCAGGTCCGCGCCGCGATTGTTCCGCTGGATGCCGGCCAGCATGTTTTGATCGTTCTTGTCCTTGTCGCGCAGGAGACCCGCTAGTTGCTGCCTGACGGCATCGGCCGCCCGCTCCTGCCCATCCGCGCGCAAGGCCCGCTGCAACGTGTATAGGGTGCTCTGGTTGGACGGATCGAGGCGCGCGGCGATCTGTAAATGCTCGGCCGCCAGGTGCGCCTTGCCCTGATCGAAATAGAATGAACCGAGCCGGGTCTGCGCGACCGAATCGTCGGGCGCGAGTGTTACCGCGCGCTCGAAGGCATTTAGCGCTCCGGCGTCATCAAGCAGGGTCTTGCGCGCATCACCCAGATCCGACCAGGCCTCCGCAAAATCCGGGCGCAATTGGACGGCTTGCTGCAAATGTCCGGCGGCTTCGGTGACGCGGCTCTCGAGACTGTAAACTTTGGCGCGAAGATAATGCGGATAGGCGGCGTCCCGGCTGCTGCCCAGCAGGTTCAGCGCGCGCTCCAGGTGCGCGGACGCCTGACCGGTGTCGCCGGCTTCGAAAAAGATCAAACCGAGGTTTACATGCGGCTGGGCGAACTTCGGATCGAGTGCCACGGCCTTTTCAAAGGGCCCGCGAGCGGACTTGGCATCCCCGGAAGCTTTCCATGCCTCGCCCAGGGCGTTCTGCGCCTCCGCGGAGTTGGGTCGCAGCTTGACGGCTTCGGTCAACTGAGCAATAGATCCCGTTCTGTCCCCTTCTTCCTGCAGGATGCTGCCGAGCAGCAGGTGGGCGTCCGCATTGGCCGGATTGGCTTTGACCACGTCATACAACAGACGAATGGCTTCGGGACGCTGACCCTTGGCCAGCAACCGCCAGGCTTCTTCGACCGGCCCCGAAGCGCGCGGCGCTTGCGCGAGCAGAGCGAGTGGGCCAGCCAGCGCCAGCACCAGCCCGCAAGTCGCGCACTGCCTCATTTCCCGAACCTCTCCGTTTTGGTGATGCCGGAGCCTTCGGTCACGTGCACCAATTGGTCCGCCGCGACTCCGCCCAGCTTCTCGACCTCTCCCGCCGGCCAGCGAATCTCCAGGTCCACTTTGGCTGCCGCACCCAGCCCGAAATGAAGGCGCGAATCGCTGCTCGACAGATACGACGACTGGCTCAGGACTTCCTGCGCCTGCACTTTATCGCCGTATCGCGCGGTCACGCGTCCGCCCACCGCGCCGCGGTTTGACCGGACCCCGTGCAGCTTCACTTTGATCCAGTGGCTCTTGCCGCTGACGTCGTTGCGCAGCAGTGAGGGCGGCTCATTGTGATTGACGATCAGAATGTCGAGGTCGCCATCATTATCGAAATCGCCGAGCGCGCAGCCGCGGCTCGAATGCGCGGCCTCGATACCCGGTCCGGCCTGGCCGAGCAATTCCTCAAAACGGCCGTTGCCCAGATTGCGGAACACCACCCGCGGCGTGTTGTATGCCTCGCGCATTTCGGGATAAATTCCGCCGGTGACGCAGAAAATATCGGGAAGGCCGTCGTTATCCAGATCGGCGATGGCTACGCCCCAGCAGACGTAGCGGGTCTCGACCGCCAAACCCGCTTGCAAGCTGATCTCGCGGAAGTCACCCGCGCCGTTGTTGAGATAAACGCCCGGCGTGTCGGAGGAGTAATGAGTCTTCACGATATCGAGGTTGCCGTTCAGGCGGAAGTCGCCGATACCGAGTCCCATTCCGGCCTGCTCCATCCCGTCGTCGCTCAACGCAACGCCTTTTTCGAGGCCCTGTTCGGTGAAGGTGCCGTCGTGATTGTTGCGGAATAGAAGACCAGGCGTGGAATCGCAGGCCACGTAGATATCCGGCCAGCCGTCGTTATCAAAGTCCGCGGCGACGGCCGTGAGGCCATATCCGCCATCCACCTTGCCGATTCCCGAAGCCGCCGTGACATCCGTGAAGGTACCATCGCCATTGTTGCGATACAGGCTGTGATGGCCATAGCCCAGACCGCGCGGGCCGCAGAAGATGCCGGCCGAGTTGCAACTGGTATTGCCGGCGCGCGGCACGGTTTCCATATCGAAGGCGAGGTAGTTGGAAACGAACAGGTCCAGACGGCCATTGCGATTGTAATCGAGGAAGGTGCAGCCGGAACCGAAACGCGGCCGCGGATTCCACAAGCCCGCGTCTTTGGTCACATCGGTGAAAGTTCCGTTGCCGTTGTTGCGATAGAGCGTGTTCTGCTCCCATCCGCTGATGAACAGATCGTCAAAGCCATCGTTGTTGTAATCGCCGACCGCCACGCCATATTGATAGCCGGTGCGGAACAGCCCGGCTTTTTCGGTTACATCCGTAAAGGTGCCATCGCGATTGTTCTTGTACAGGCGCGCGGAAGCATTGGCGGGCGGGTCGCCGAAGCGCGAGCCGGTCAACACTAAAATGTCCAGCCAGCCATCGTTATCGTAGTCGAGGAAGGCCGCGCCGCAGCTCATGGCCTCGATTACGTAGTCGGCACGGCGCGGATGGCCGCACACTACCACCTCGCGCAGTCCGGCCTGGTGCGCGACATCGGTGAAGGTAGCGGCGAACGGAAGTCCGGAAGGCTTGCCGCGGGGAGCGGCCCTGACCCCGCGCGAGGCCATTCCGTTTTGTACCTGACTGAAGAGCCGTCCAACCGGCAAAGCCAGAAGACTCAAAGCACTTCGCCGGGTAAGAGAAATCATGGAATCCAAATATAGTTTAGTCGGATGCCAGGAACTTATCCTGTGGCGGCAAGGCAAAAAATTAGCGGCGGGGAAAGAATCCCCGCCGCATTTATGAAGTCGCGCAAAACGGGGCTCGGCCGCGCCGCCAATAACTGCGTGGTTGTATCCTGTTTGGCGGCGCGGACGCGCGCCCCTTTGCGCTCTTGAAGCACTAAGGGGCTGTAGCCCTAGAAAAGTATCTTCAAGCCTAGCTCCACTTGCCGGCCGCTCTGGTTGCCGTAGGTGCCGCCTTGTGCACCAAACGTGCCGCCGGGGGCGCCCTGGTATAGAGTCTGGCCGAAGTTCGAATCGGTCACGCCGGTATCCGGATCGCCGCGGTTCAGGCGATTGGTGGCGTTGAAAGCGGCCATCTTCAACTCCGCGTGGAATCTCTCGGTGATGTTGAAGGCCTTGGTCAAATTGCCATCCAGGACCCAGAACTTCGGACCCGTGAGGCAATCGTACTGCAGGGGATTGGTCCGCAAAACGTAGGTGTTGGGGGGTAGCGGAGAGAACACCGACGTGTTGAACCAATGCTGCGGCGTGGGATTCGAGATGCAGGGGTTCCCGGTGACAAGCAGGTTGCCGAACTGCGGGAAATCGCCGGTCATGAAGGTCCAGATCCCGGCTACTTTCCAACCTCCCACGATGGCATCTGCCGCTCGCGGCAGGGCGTTGAGCATCGGCTTGCCTTTTCCGAATGGTAATTCCCACGTGCCCGCCAGGTTCAGGCGGTGACGCGGCTGGTTGCTATTCTGCCACACGAGCTGGTTCGAATACCATTGCTGGTCGTTGAAGACGCTACCGTTGGTGAAGCCGTTGGTTTGGCCCTTCTCCCTGATGTAGACATAGGTAGCGATGAAGTTGTAGCCCTTGCTGAACTGCTTTTGGGCTTTCAACTCGAGAGACTGATAGCGCTCCGCCGCTCCCAGCACGCCCAGCTCGTACAAGCCGCCGTACTGCGGATAGGGCACCAACAGCGAACCCAGCGATACGGTCTGCTGGTTAAACAGCGGGCCAGGCATCAAGGTCTGGTTCAGATAGTGATAGAACGGATTCGGCACCTGCTGGTTCAGCTGGTTCTGATACTGAACCTGCAGTTGCGGATTGATCTGATTGAGAGCCTTGGTGTACTGCTGGTTGCCGATGTTCAGGAAGTAAGTTCCGGACACCACGATCTGGCCTGGAAGCTGCCTCTGAAGGGTGATGTTGAACCGGTCGTTGCGGGCCTTCTGCTGGTTTTGATCGTACCAGAGCAGAGGCTGGCCGCCACGGCCGAGATTGCCACCGAAGCCGGTGCCCAAGATAGGCAACAGGGGGTTGGTGCTGGCCGGATAAGGATTCGAGATGGTCTCCTGAGGGACGCCATTGTGCGGGGCCAGCGTATTCTGGTAGCCGGTCATGCCCAGGAACGGGGGTTCCAGGAAGCCGACGGTCTCGTATCCGGAAACCGGCGCCAGCGCGATGTTCATTTCGTACGGAATCAGGTAACGCGCGTAGCCGAAGCGGAAAGCGGTCTGGTCGTTGATACGGTAAGCCAAACCAATGCGCGGTTGCAGGGCCAGCTTCTGCGGATCGAATGATCCCGGATGGCTGGCACTGGTGAACTGCCACTGGCCGGTGAAATGATAGAAGTTGTTGCCTACGATGTCGGTAGCCGCCGACGGCATATTTGGCGGATTGGCCTGCATCTCGGGTACCGGAGCGGAAAGATTCAGCCCGCGCGAAAAGTCGTTGGCCGGATCGTAGATGGCCGTTTCGTATTCATCGCGGAGACCCAGGTTCAAGGTGATCCGCGAGGTCAACTTCCAGTCATCCTGGATATACCCGCCGTAGAACTTCACGTGCGGATTGGGCACCGGGCCGCCGATCATTTGCGAGGAGCCGTCCAGCGCGCCCAGCAGGAAAGTGGCATATTGATCGCCGTAGAGACCGGTGTTCGGGTTGTTGAAGGTGTTGGCCGTCAGAGCTGTGTTGAAGTAGAAATTCGAGGTGCTCGACACGTAGCTGAGGCCATAGCTTTCGCGCTGCTCGAAACCGACCTTGATATAATGCGAACCGGACTGGTGCGCCAACTTCACGCTGGAGGCTTCGCCTTTGGGAGCCTGGTTCCAGTAGAATCCGCCGCCGCCGAATCCCTGTCCGCCGATATTGAAGTCCGGATAGTAGATGGGCTGCCCGACGGACGCCTTCTGGTAAGTCTCGTACCAGTTGTTGTTCGGCCAGATCGATCCCCAACCACTCGAAGGCAATGGAGAGGAAATATAAGCGTCCAGCAGGCTGTGCCAGTCGCCGTGGAATTCCAGCAGGGTTCGCGCATTGATGGTCCAAATAGCGTCGCCGCCCGCGTTCCATGCGGCGCGCGCGGTGCCGGTCGGCACGAACAACTCGGAGTTATTCGGGGTCGGGTTACCCTGCAGGTCAGTGGTGTTGTAGCGGCCCATGCGGCCGAACAGTTTCCACTTGTCGTTGATATTGTAATCGACGCGATCGGAAATGTTGTAGTATCCGTACTTCTCGTTAAACCCTTTCGTAAAGTTGTTCAAGCCGGTGATGTTCGCTCCGGGATTGTTAGGGGCCCAGAACTGCTGCATCAGTTTGGCGGCTAGCGGATCGAAGCGGCTTGAAGGGATTTTGTTCCCCGGGAATGGCGTGACCGATACCGAGCCGTCCGCGTTCAAGACCGAGGTCCAGGGGTCGAAGATGTTGCGCAAAACATAGCCACCCTGGCCATTGGTTCCGTAAGACTGCGAGAAATCGCCGGACGCTTCAAGGGCGGTCGGTACCGTGCGTGCATAACTGTTCGGATAACCTACCCGCCAGTCTTCGATCGAGAAGAAATTGAACAACCGGTTCTTCAGGATGGGGTTGCCGAGAGTGCCTCCGTACATATTCTGGCGCTGTGCATTCTTGGTGTTCAGCGTACGATCGGCTTCCGCGCTGAGCCAGGGATAGCGGCCCAGGTAGAAGGCGTCGCCGTGGAATTCGTTGGTGCCGGCCTTGGTGGTCATAGTGATGGTGCCGCCGGCGCTATGCCCCGATTCCGCGTCGGTGCTGTTAGTGGAGACGATGACTTCCTGCACCGCATCGGTGTTGGGCGTAGTAGTGTTCTTCTGGCCCATGCCGATGGGCATGCCGTCCACTTCCAGGTCGTTTTTCAGGTTGGTGCCGCCGCCCAGGTCTACGCTGTTCGCGGACCAGGAATGGTATGGCATCATTTCGCCGCGGGTATTGACCGCCGACGGGGCGATCAGGGTCATCTTAAACGGATTCCGATCGAAACGCGGAATCTCTTCCGCCAGTTTTGAGTCGATCGTAAAGTCCCTGTTGGCGGAGTTGAATTCCACCGCCGCGGGAGCCTCATTGATCGTAATGCTCTCCTGCAGCGCTCCAGGCTTCAGGATGGCATTCACCGTGATGTCGCCGCGCGTCTGCATCACAATGTTTTCTTGGACGAACCGATTGAACCCGGTCGCTTCGACGGACACTGAATATGTGCCGGGATCGACCAAGTCAAACAGGTATAGCCCGGTATCGCTCGTCTGTTTGACGACCCGGACACCGGTATTCACATTAGCCAGCGTCACCGTGCAGCCCGAAATCACGGCTTTGCTCTCGTCCGTGACCAGACCTTCGATGCGCCCGCGATAATCTTGCGCGACACTTGAAGCCGCGAAGATGAGAAGCAACGTAATTGCCCACAACCAGGTGGCTGTAAACCTACTCTTCATAAAGACCCCTTTTCAAATTTTCGGGAAACTCCCGAACCTCTTTTTCAAGCCCGCAGGCACCGCTGCCGACCGCCCACCAAAAGCTCCGAGCCTGCCGGAACCCTTTTTTGCTGCGGTGCAGGTGGCGGCGTGGCACGTAACCCCAATTGCAGATTTCGAGCCTGCGCACGAAATACGAGCCAAGCTCGACCACACTGTTCTATCTGAGACAAGAATATAAAGGAGTATTGACTCCGAAACAAGGAAAATCCTGGTGCTTTCTCATCACGTTCCCGTGAGTTTACGTAAACGCCTGTTTGCTATGAACCAATTGAGAGCCATGCTGGGCGAAGGGGCTAGATTTCGTTAACGCCGGGTGCTATGTGTAAACTTACAAGATAATGGGGTCCGTAAGGAAGGGTGAAGGGCTTTGAGTGAACTGTTACACCACTCGGAGCAGGTGACGTCGCTCGAGCAAGATGAACGTTGGGCCTTGGCTCAACGTGTCGCCGCCAGCCGCCATTTGCTCAAGGCGCCTCAACTTCGCGACATCCTGGTGTATATCTGCCGGCAGATGCTGGCGGAGCATGCAGCCGCCATCAGCGAACTGGAGATCGGCTGCAAGGTCCTGGGGCGCAGGCTGGACTTCAACCCGAATGAAGACAACATTGTACGGGTGCAAATCCGGCATTTGCGGAAAAAGCTGGAATTATATTTCAGCACCGAAGGGGCTGACGAGCCGGTCATTCTGACCATCCCCAAAGGCGGATATCTGCCGCATTTCGAGCCGCGCCCCGATGAACCTGTGCATAACGAATTGCACGGGTCCGTGGAGAGCCCGCCGTCTGCGGAATCGTTCTCTACAACGGAAGTCAGCACGGAATTACCCTCTGTCAGATCCAAGCGATGGTGGGTGGCAGGGCTGATTCTATTACTTTCCATAGTTGCCGTACTCGGCGCGCTCCTTTTGAGAGAGCGGCGGCGCGTCCCGGCACCTGTGGATCCCGCCGCCGCGCACGAAGACCCGCTGTGGTCGAAATTCTTCGGGCCGCACCGCCAGACTAGTGTCGTCCTGGCCGACACCAACTTCGTGATGGTGCAGGATATCGTGCACGCGGATGTCCCTTTGAGCAAATATTTGGAGGGCGGTTATCCGGAAAAGCTGATCAACGCAGTTGCGAACCGCGAGTTGCAGACGGCGCTACGCGTCATTGGAACGCGCCAGTACACCAGTTTGGGCGATGCCCTGCTCGCCGTCAAATTTATGGAGCTGAGCCATCGCTTTGGCGGGGAGCCCAGTCTACGCTACGCGCGGAATATGAGCGTGCGCGACTTCAAGGCCGGCAACTTCGTGCTCATCGGTAGCCGTAGGGGAATCCCCTGGGAACAACTGTTCGAGTCACAGTTAAACTTCGACATCGAAGAGGACCCGGCTACACACGCCTATCACCTCCGGAACAAGTCCCCACAGGCCGGCGAACGGCGCGTCTACGGGGTCTCCAGCGGAGGGCGCACCGATGAATATACCTACGCGGACCTCGCTCTACTGCCTAACACGACGGGGACGGGATATGTCCTGCTGCTTTCGGGAATCGATATGCCCGCCACCGAGGGCGCCGGAGAAATGGCGATCCGGCCGGAGTTCGGCGCGACGCTGACCAAATTGTTGAACTCGCGGCAACCGCCGGCCTCCTATATCGAAATGCTTTTGGAGGCCAAGGCCACTGCCGGCACGGGTGGAGGCGCGCGGGTAATCAGCTATCGCCTGATCGACGGTCCCAAACCGCCCGCCTGAACTTCCGAACCGCGCGCGTAAGCAATCGATCTAAACCCGAAAGCGGTAGAGCGCCTCCTGCAGGGGCGTTCCAGCTAGTTCTATCTTCTTTAGATCGCGCGGCCCCACGCCCAACTGTTCGGCCAGTTCCAGTGTGCTGTCGCAAGTTTCAAACGGCGCGGTACCGCGTACGGCCATCGGATCGTACCCCATGACGGCCATCGAAACGGCGTCGGTGGCCACGCTGTTGGTGCCGGCCACGATTACCCCGGGCCTGACCGCACGGCATGGCTTCGCCCATGGCCCTTCCCCGCCCGCCATCGACCGGATGCCTTCCACAATCGCCAGATCGATGGGTCTCGCCGCCACCAGATCAGCCACAATCCGCGGCACCCGGTAACCGCCTTCGCGCGGCGAATGTGGATCGTTCTCCGGTGGGGCCGGTTTGGCGGGCTGCCGGCTGCCGTCGTGCAAAAAATAGCGGCCGCCATGCGGTTCGATGCCGGGTTCACCGGTGCCCGCGCTACTCCCATAAATTGTCACCGGCGTAATGCCGAAGCAGTTCTTCATCGAAAGCGTCACGCCGGCTGTCAGGTGATCCTTCATCTTCGCCAAGGAGACGAAGACGTCGCAGTCTTCGTAGGAATGGTTCAGGTCGAAGGCGCGAAACATGTGCCCGCCCTTGGGAACCGCCAACCGCACGTACTGCCTGGCGCGCCCCAGGTAGTTGGTATTTTCAAACTCTACGCGCGGCGCGGCACTGAGGAACTCGCGCGGCTCCCAATTCACCTTCAGCATGAATTCTTCGAGCGGCTCGGACGAAGACCAGCAACTTTCGAGCAGCCGCACTCGCCGCGCCCCCGCCCTGCCGATCAAATGCACCGTGGCGGCGATCACCCGCGGATGCGTGTAATGTGTATCCTCCGCCGGCGCGTGACCCAGCCGGTAATTCACATCGCCTGTCAGGTTCAGCTTAATGGCTACGGTCTTGCCTTTGACCAGCCGCTCCAAGCCGCCCAACTGGTCGAACATGCGGCCAAGAGTGGGCAGCAGCTCCGGCCCGTACGTCGCACACTTCGCTACGGAGACACGCGGCACCGGGCGAACCGCTGGGTTGGCAGCGAAAGGGGTCGCCAGGGCGGCGCCCGCGGCCGCCAGCCATTCTCTGCGCGTCGAACCGGTATGCATGTTCAGGCCTCCAACTCTATCCCGCCATAGGCATCGAAACGCGGCAGATGCAACTCGACGCCCTCCCCTTGGACGGCGATCTGCAGCCGTTTCGCCTCGGGCTTTTCCGGCGTCCAGAGCTTTGCCGACCGGAATTGCCCGGCGATGCGCGCTGTAGCCGGATCGTCGTCCGCCGACCCCGAGTAATTGATCACATGCGCCAAGCGCCGCCGGCCGCCGGGCGATGCGGTGATGTACGAGCCCAGCAGAAATCCGTTGAACAGCCGCATGCGATCGTAGCGATGGCTCACCAGGATTTGCAAGTCCTGCGCCATTTCGTAGGGATCGTCCGGCTGCTTGTGCGCCGAGGCAATTCTGCCCTTGCCGAACCGGCTGATCTGATACCGGGGATGCGTTTCTCCGGCCGGCGCGCCTGTCGTTTCGCCCGCAGTTTTCCGCCACTGCGGTCCCGCGATCAGCAACCCGCCGCGCTCCACGAAATCCAGGAACATCTGCGCGACGCCCTCAGGAGCAGGGCCGGCATCCGGATAAGCCACGCCTCGGAGGCCGCCAATCGCTTCCGGACGCAGCCCGCCCGCGACGATGACGCTGTACGAGACATTGGTCCGCGCCGTCAGGTTAAGCAGTTCATGACTGAAGAACTCGTTGTCACCCGAAAAGGTCGAGACCACTCCCAGCACGGCGTCGACTGGCCACGTCGCCCATTCCTCGTGCGCCTGAAAGAATCCGATCAAACCCATCAGCTTCCGCCAGCCATCGATGGCTTCCGGCTTTCGCGCCGCCAGAGCCTCCGCCCGGTCCTTGTCCAGCGTGAGGACCCAGCGCCCGCCATGTGCCGCCGCGTCGGCCGCCGCAACCAGATGCCGCGACAGTGGCACCACTTCGTTGCTCTTCGGCGGATCGGCGGTCACCCAAACCGCGTTCCCGGTCTTTTGCGCGCGGGTCAAGCGGACCAGCCAGCCATTGGAATCGATCCATGCGGCTCCCGTTGGCCCGGCGGAGGCGTCGTCCTGGCCCGGCGTCATGCGGATTCCCGGCCATTCCCCCTTCACCATCTCCACGCCGGCTGGCGGATGGCTGGCGTCGCAAATGGCGATCTGAAGCCGGCCGGCCCGTTCGGCCACCTGCTCAAAACCGGCTGCGGGGAGAAGTACGAAACCGATGGGCGTGCCTTTCAGCAGTTCGAGCGTGCCTGGGTCGCGCCATGATTCCGGCCAGCGCAGGGGCCAATTCGGATGCACACGTCCATTATAATCGGGCGCACGCCGCGCGCCCGGTAAACGAGCGGATTTCGGCGAATTTCTATCCCCAATAGGTTTCGCCCGCCGCCAGGTTCTTCCGCAGGAAGTCCGGATTGATGTCGAGGCCGAGGCCATGGGCGGTGGGGACGGTCAACAGGCTTTTGCGCACTTGGGGTGGATCGCCGGCCGCCATGCCCTCGATGTAATGATTGGCCCGGCCGAGCTGGCTCTCGGAACGGTAGAAATTTTGGATGGAAGCGCCGAAGTGCGCGTTCGCATAGGTAAGCACCAGGGAGCCGACGTTATGCAGCGCCACAGGCATGCGAAAGAGAGCCGCATAATCGGCGATCTTGCGTGTGCCGGTAAATCCGCCGGCGAACGCCAGGTCGGGATGAATGATATCCACCGCCTGGTTGTCCACGAAGGGTTTGAAGCCCCGCACCAACTCCAGTTTCTCGCCGGTCAGCAGGGGAACGCGTGTGGAGCGGCGCAAGGCCATCCAGGCTTCCGAGAACGGCGGGTTCAGTGCATCCTCGATGAACAGCGGATTCATCGGTTCCACGGCCTTGGCCACGGCGATAGCGCTGGGGGTATCCAGCTCATTGTGGCAATGCACCGCGATGTCGATCTCGTCGCCCACCGCCTCGCGGCAATTCCCATACCCGCGCGCGACGTTGCGCAGTTGCTGGGTGGTCAGAGTGGCGGCGAATCGCGCCGGCGGCACGCCCAGGATAGGGTCGATATTGTTCTTGAAGGCGGTGAACCCCTCGGGCATAGCCTTGATGCGCTGCGCCCAATCGCGGCAGGAGGCCGGATCGAGCATATCCAGGCCGATGCCGTGCGAGTACATGGGAATCGCCTCGCGAAACGGGCCGCCCAGCAACGTCGCCACGGGCGCTCCGATAATCTTGCCGGCCAGGTCCCAAAGCGCGATATCGATCCCGCTGATGGTGGGAATGTGGGCGATGTAGGTGTGCATCAGCGAAGTCATATTCTGGAAATGAACCTCGATCGCCAGCGGATCTTTGCCCACCAGCAGATTCCGCATGGTCTCGATGCGGGCGCGGGCCATGGGACCGGTGGCACCGGCTTCGCCATAACCCGTCAGGCCGCTGTCGGTGTCGATCCGGATCAGGCAGTTTCCCGCGATGTTCTGAATCGCCATCGCCCGGATATCCGTAATCTTCACGCGGTTGAGATTCGGTGCAGCCAGGGCGCGATAGCGGCTGAAGAGGCCGGCGGTGGGCAGCGCCACGGCTAATCGCATCAGGTCGCGCCGCGACAAGGGTTTCATAGGAGTGCCTCCGACACCGATCAATATATACCCGCGCGATCTTGCGCGCCGTCCCCGGCCTACATCCCCGGAGCACGGGCGGCCAGCCACCCCTCCAGATCCTTGAGGGTACTGTGCCAGCGCGCGTTCGAAGCCAGGTACACAAGGTCGAAACGGCCATTCATCTGTTTGACCCATGCCGCGCGGGCCGCCTGATCCTCTTCCGGCTTGCTGATCGGCATCCTCATCCGCGGCGGGGCGGCCTGCTTCTCGAAGGCATTGCCTGCGAACAGCACCTGGTCGGCTACACTGAGCAAACTCAGGTTCGCCACGCCGTCGGATTGGAACGAGGCAGCTTCCAGCGCCATGGGCTGACCGGCATGATTCATGCCGAGTTCGATGGTTGCCCCGTCGCGAAGCACGGTAGCGGGCACGCCATTGAGGACGTTCGAGGCAGCCACGTAGATGTGGCGCGGATGGAGTTGCGCAAGCCCGCCCGACTGGCGGGGATCGCGATCAAGAATGGCTAAATCGAGCGGCAGGTCACCGATGAGCGAATGCAGGAACGCCGCCAGCCCCGGCCCGCCGCCACCAGTTCCGATCAATAAGGCGGAGGTCGAGCCGTGGAGAAGGAAAAGACTCTCGCCGGCGCTATCTCTTATCAAGTAGAAATCGGACTGGATTTTGGAAACGGCATCGATCCGCGGGTCAAAGGACGCCACGCCTGTATCGCGCTTGAAATTGCCTGGGATGCGAACTGCGTGGTAGGGCTCGCCGGCTTCCCCGGGCCGATAAAGAGTGGATAGCGAGTAGACCAGTTGAGCCGAGTCGTTCTTTGCCCAATACGCTTCCACACCCGCGAAGAACGGCTCGCCGGTGATGCTCCCCGCGAGCACTCCGTCGGCGAGACCCGCCATATCCGTAATGTACTGGCGGTCGAGCGGCCGGCCATTGAGCGGCGCGCGGCCGCGGGCCCATGCGCCGGTCTGGTAGAAGTGTGCGGGCAGGACTGCAAGATCGGGATAGGGCCGGGTAACCTCCTCGACGTGATGAACGCTCTGGTCATATCGCGAGAGCGGCCCCATTTGGATGTAGGGCCATCCGGAGCCGATCGCATCCCCGGTGATGAACATCCCGTTCTCCGCATCCAGGTACGCGGTGGAGCCGGTCGAGTGCGGCGGAATTGCCACCGCGCTGATCAGCCGGTTGCCCAGGTCGATCTGACCCACTGCCATACCGCTACCGTGGTTCGTCGGACCGCCGCCTTCCCGCAGGGGGACATAGTTCGGAGGGGCTTGTGCCGGCCAGTCCAGGTCGGGATAGTAAATGGTGCGGTCCGACATGCGGCCGTTTTCACCGATATGGTCCGGATGATTGTGCGTGATGGCCACCACGAAATCGAGCGGGTGGGCCCGCTGCTGGCCGTCGTTCTCGTGCGCCAGCAGATAGCGGACCACGGTCTTCAGGTCGTTCACACCCTCGGTAGCTTTTGCGGGATTGGCCGTATCGATCAGCAGTGCGCGGCTGGAGCCCTCCAGCAGGTACATGGTTGAGCCTTGCGAGGTGTCCGGATCCGGTATGGAAACGTAAGGCCCAGGGGTAAAGGGAAGATAGTGCTCGATGCGCCAGGTCCGTTGCCCCTTCGCGCTAGTCAACATCAGGAACGCGGTGTACTGCCCCCACGGATTTTCCTTCGCAAAGCCGGATCCCTTCGCCCAACCGTACGAGTTCTTAAGTTCCGGAAGGAAGCCCTTCGCCACGCGGTAATATTCAAGGCGGGGTTGTTGGCCGGCGGCAAAGACAAACAGGGAACATAGTGCCAGTGCCGCGGCGATCGGAGTTGCGACTCGCGGGAATGAGTAACGGGAATATTGCATCAGACTTCGACTCCTTTTTCGGAGAGCTCCATTGGCCAAGGCCCAAGCGCTCCGCAACGGGAGTGACCGCCGGTAAACTCGCTGGATTTGCTTGCAGCGCCCGCGGCGAGTGCCAGCCCGGCAGCGGGCTTGCGCACCCACGAAAATCCTATCATGTTTCGTCTATTTCCCGACTACGATGATGTGAAAGCTGTCCGGAAGAATCGGCGGCCGCGATCTTTGCCCCGGTGCTGCCTGCGGAGCCGGTCCAAATTCGGCGGCCAGCAGGTATACCCGGTGGTTCTGCGTATCCACCGTCATGGTGCGGGCTCCGCGTTCGGTAGCGACGTTGTCCACGGTCTCGTACTTGCCGTTCACCTGCTTGACGATGCTCAGCGTTCCGTCGCCTCCGTTGGAGCTGAATGCCAGGCCCAGGCCGGGATCGAATCCCGCACCGTCCGGCCCTGCTCCGATCGCCGGCGTAGCCACTACCTTGAGCGTGGCCATGTCGGTTACCGCCATCATTTTGTTATCGCAGACCGAGAAGAGCTTCTTGTTCTTAATATCCATCGCCAGGCCTGAGGGCGATTCGCAGGGAGCCAGCGACGCGTGCCGCAGCACGGCCGGCTTGGTCGCGTCGATTTCGATGATCTCGCTCGAGTCTTCCAGGTTGACGTAGAGCTTGCCCGCTCCGTCGGCGGCGCATTCCTCCGGTTTTCCGTTCAGCGGAAAACTCTTGATCACCTCGTTGGTCTTGGGATCGATGGCGGTGGAATCGTTTGAGCGCCCGTTGAAGGTGAATATGTGCTTGGTTTTCGGCTCGAAACAGACCGAATCCGGATTCTGCCCGGTCTGCGGCTCGCCGACTTTGGCGAGCGTCTTCAGGTCGAATATGGTCACGCTGTTGGATTGGCCGTTAGTGATGAAACCCTTCCCGAACTCGGGCGCCACGGCGATGCCGTGCACCCCGTGGAGTTGCGTAATCTGACCGGTCACCTTTCCCGTCTTTATATCGACCACCTCTACCAGGGTTCCGTGGGATGCGTACACGCGGCCCGCCGCCGGGTCCACCGCTACATAGTCCCAACCGCCCGTTCCGCCGATCTTGATCTTGCCGGTTACCTTGAAGCCCTCGGCGGCAAACGCGGCGCCGATTACCAGGACTGCCGCACAGACACGTTTCGTCATTGACTTACTCCTTTTTCTTTCAGCTACGGCCTCCGAGATAGAAGCGGACGGCCGGTGTGACTACCAGGGACAGAACCATCGACGCCAGAATTCCGCCGATGACCGCGATTGCCAGGGGTTGCAGCATTTGCGAACCGGCGCCCACGGCGAAGGCCAGCGGCAGCATACCCGCTACCGTCGCCAGCGCCGTCATCATGATGGGGCGCAGCCGGCGCTCACCCGCGCGCAGCATGCTCTCTTCCGGCGGAACGCCCTCGGCGCGGAATTTTTGGTCCGCGTCCAGCAACAGAATTCCGTTTTTTGCCACAATGCCGACCACCATGATCAATCCCATGAAGGAAGAAAGGTTGAACGTGGTCCGCGTGACGAGCAGGGCGAGAAAAACGCCGCACGTGGACAGAAGCGCGGACGAAAGCACTGCCATGGGCGCGGAGAACTCGCCAAATTCAAACAACAGCACGAGGAAGACGAGCACGATCGCCAGCGCCAGCACGAAAACAAGGTCGCGAAAAGATTTTTGCTGCTCGGCAAATTGGCCGCCGTACTGCACCCTTATGCTGGGAGGCAGGCTCGACGCGGCCACCGCCTTCTGCACCTTCACAATGCCGTCGCCCAGGCTGAGTCCCTCGAAGCGGGCCGTAACGTTCACGCAGCGCTGCAGGTTCTCGCGGATGATTTCGGTCTGTCCGGGGATTTCGATCATGGTGGCGAGCGAACCGATAGTAGCGGTTTTGCCGGTTCCCGAGACAATCAGCGTTTGCCGCATGGCATTCAGGTCCCTGCGCGCGGAAGGGGGAAACTGCACGCGGATGGTATAGGACCGGGCATTGAGGACCATTGGGGTAGAAGCCGGTTCCCCCTGCAGCATGGCGCTGGCATCCAGTTCCACCTCCTGCGGCGTGAAACCGGCGCGCGCGGTGACCATGGGATCCACGTCGAAGGTTACAGCGGTCCCACTGGTGGTATTATCGATGCCGTCTTCCACGTCCACCACGCCGGGAATCTTCTTGATGGCGCTGGCCTCCACCGGCGCCCAGTGGCGCAACAACTCCCCGTCTTCGGAAAACAGTTTGATCACCACGGGCTGGGGAGCGCTGGTGAGATCCCCGATCATGTCCTGCAGCAGTTGGGGGAATTCGACATCCAGCACGGGCTCGGCCTCGGTGATCTTCGCGCGCACATCGGCTATCACCTGGTCGCCACCCTTGGTTCGCTCGTTTGGTCCAGCCATGCCCAGCCATCTCGACCAGAACGGCGCCATCGGTTTTAGCTTGACGCTGATATCGCCCTGGTTCGCTTCGGTAACGGTGGCCAGACCGAGTTGCAGGCCTGTCCGGCGCGAAGTGCTGGCGACTTCCGGGGTCCGCCGCAGAATGCTCTCCACGTGACTGATCACGCGATTGGTTTCCCGCAGAGAGGAGCCCGGCGGCATGATGTAGTCGACGATGAAACCACCTTCGTCCATTGCGGGAAGCAGGTCCGACCCGGTGTGCGTATAGCAGAAGTAGGATCCGGCGATCAGGAGAATCGCGGAACCTGCCAGCGCCAGCGGATGTTCCAGGGTAAACCGCAGAGTGCGCTCGTATGCCCGCATCAGCCAGGGTGAGACCGTCTCGTGCCGGGCACCCTCGGACCGTTCGCCTTTCCTGTTTCGCAGAAAATAATGGCTTAGGGTTGGCGTCCAGGTGAGCGCCAGGCCCAGCGACGTGAGCAGAGCCATTCCCACCGTGATCGCCAGCGCGCGAAAGAACACCCCGGTGACGCCCGTAATCGAGATGAGCGGCAGGAAAACAACGATCGGCGTGATCGTTGACCCGATCAGGGGAACCCGGATCTCCCTTATAGCGCTGCGGATGGCCTCCGCGCGCGATTGCCCGGAATCGCGATGCATCACGATGTTTTCCACCACCACGATGGCATCGTCGATCACCAGCCCCACCGCCGCGGCCAGCCCGCCAAGGGTCATCAGGTTGAAGCTCTGGCCCATGAGGTGAAGCGCGATGAAAGTGACCCCGATGGTCGCCGGAATCACCAGGCCGGCCACCAGCGACGTGCCGAAGTCGCGCAAGAAAAGAACCATGATGCAGGATGCCAGGATCAACCCCAGAAGGATAGCGTCGCGCACGCTCTTGATCGACTCGTTTACCAGTTCCGATTGATCGTAGAACGGGCGAATGTCGATTCCGGGAGGCAGGTCTCTACTAAGATCGGCGATCTCCCGATGCACCGCGTTGGCTACATCCACCGTATTACTAGCCGGCTGGCGAAAGACATTGAGCAGCACGGCCGGCTTGCCGTTGGCGGTTACCACGGTGTAGACGGGCATCACCGAATTGTCCACGGCGCCAATGTCATGAATGTGTATGGGATCACCGGTGGGCGTACTCTTGATGACAATGTTTCCTATGTCGGGGAGACTCCGGGCCTGGCCGCTCATCAAAGTCAGTACTAATTGGTGGTTCGTTTCAATAAGGCCCGGCGAGTCGATCATATTGCTGCGGCTGATCGCGTCCAGTATATTCGGGACGGTCACTCCGTTCTGGATCAACTTAGCGGGGTCCGGCTGGATGCGAAACTCGGGCACCTGGCCGCCTTGCACGACTACCGAGGACACACCCGTGGCACGGTTCAGGCGCGGTTTGAGGGTGTAATTCGCCAATTCCCATAGCGCGGTCTGCGGAACTCGCTGGGAAGTCATGCTGTAACCCGCCACCGGAAACGCAGCGAAAGTAAGACGATTTGCCGTCACTTTGGCATTCGCCGGCAGCGTAGGCTGTACCCTTGCCAGTGCGGCATTCACCAATTCCAGGGTCTGGTACATGTTGATGTGCCAATCGAAAAACAGGTCGATCTCCGCGCTGCCCCGGCTGGTGATGGATGTGAGATGATCCAAGCCGGGGACCGTATTGACAGCCTCCTCCAAAGGTTGTGTGACCGTCACCAGCATCTGGTCGATCGGATAAACGCCCACATCGGCGCCCACCACGATGCGCGGGAAATCGGTACTGGGAAAAACCGCGACCGGAATCGAAATCGCCAGGTACGTACCCACCGCGACCAGGGTAAGGATAGTGAAGATGATCGGCTTGCCGTGGCGCGCGGTCCAGTGCGGTTGTTCAGCCTCCGCGGCCCTGGGCGGCAATGTGGAGGTCTCGCTCATTTTTCCTCCGGTTTTGCCCCTTCCTTCTTTTGGGCGCCTTTCTGGTCCTTTGGAGCGGCCGGTGCCTCCGGCCCGTTCTCCTCGTCGGTATCGGACTCCTCAACCGCTGTCGTTACGACTTTCACCTTAGTCTTGTCATCCAGCCCCATGCCGCCCACCACGACTACCTCTTCGCCGGGATTGGCGCCGCTTAGAAGCTGCACCTGGTTGCCTTCGCGCACTCCCAGCGTCACAGCTCGCTTGTGTACGACTGAATCGGCGGACACCGTTAGGACCGCCGTGCCTCCCTGCTCGCCCGGCAAAATCGCAGCGACTGGCACCACCGTGGCGGCTTTGTAGACTTCGGTCGCAATCTCAGCGTGTATCGCGGTTCCGGGTTTCAGCCGTTCGCCGGCGTTGACAATCTGAATCCAGACTTGCACGGTGGTGGTGCTGGGGTCGGCCGCGGGGCTCACCACGGTAACTTTGCCTTCCACCTGTTCCTTGGTATCGGGCTGCGTAAGCGTCGCGGTCTGACCCAATTTCACGAACGCGGCTTCGGCCTGCGGAACGTTTACGCGCGCCACTACGCGCGTGATATCCATGACGGTGATCAGCGGCGAGCCTTGCGCCGCCATTTCTCCGGCATTGATCGGCCGGTCGGCAACGATGCCCGAGATAGGGCTGGTGATACGCGTATAGACGACCTGTTGCTCCTGCGACTGCAGGTGCGCCTTGGCGGACTGGACCTGCGCCGCGGCCGTCTTGACCTGTTCTTCCCGCGAAACCGATTGCAGTGTTTTCAGATGCTCCTTAGCCTGGCGGTACTGACCATCGGCTTGGGTGTATGCCAACTGGCTTTCGTCCACCTGGCGGCCTGCCAGAGCGCCCTGCTTGAACAGTTGCCGGCGGCTTTCCAAGACCTTGAGGGCGCTATCGCGCGCCTCGTTGGCAGCTTCAAGATCGGCTTCGGCCTTGACCACCGCCTCCGGAACTGTCGCACCCTGGGTCGCGCGCAGGTTGGATTCGGCCTGCTCCAACGTCCCCTTGCTCTCCGCTGCCGTATCCACCAGGTCGCGGTTTTCGAGCACCGCCAGAAGCTGCCCCTCCTTTACGTGATCTCCACGATTGACGAAGAACTTCTGGACCGGCGCCGAAATCTTGGGCACGATGCTGGCCTGGTCGATCGGGAAGATAGCGCCGTCGCCGTTGACGATCCGGCGGATCGTGGCTTGCGACACGGCCGTTACCTGCACCGGAGCGGGGGCTTTTTCGACTTCCTGAGGGTGGCTACAGCCCCCCAGAATCAGCAGCGGAAAAGTGGCGAATGAGATCCTGTACTGCATGATCAGAAAGCTCCGGTCAGTGTTTGCAAATTGCCGATGGCCACGCGATAGCGTACCAGGCCGTCATCGTACGCGTTGCGCGCCTGGGTGTAGGCGGTCTGCGCGTCCACCAGTTCCAGGATGGTCGCTTCGCCGGCTTGGTAACGCAGGGTGTTTAAACGCAGATTCTCTGAGCTCAGGTCTACGGCGCTATGCAGCAGGTCAACTTCCTGGCGCGCGGTTTGCGCCTCGCTGGAATAGCCGCGTAGATTTCTCACCATGGTGCGCTGTGCCGCACTCAAGTCCACCCGGGCCTCGGCACGCTTCAATTCCGCCTGCCGTACCTTGCTCCGGCGTATCCCCCAATCCCAGACTGGAATGTTCAAGCTGGCGGTGACAAAGTAGCCGAGGTTGGGCAGAGGGCCGACTGCCTTATCGGCCGCTACCGTGCTCCTGAGCGCCAAGGCATTTGCTTCAATTCCATAAACTGCGTCGACCGTGAATGTCGGCAGGTAGGCCTGGCGCGCCAGCTTGATGTCCAGGTCGGCGCCGCGCAGCGCCTGCATGGCTGCGCCCAGAATGGGATTCTCATGTGCCGCCATGCTCTCGATCTCGCTGGTGGCAGGCAGCGGCGGCGCCACATCCAGATCGTCGACAACCGAGAAGTTCTCGTCAAAATCGCGGAACAGCAACACTGCCAGATCCATGCGCGCATTTTCCACACCGAGACTGGACTCCCTGAGCGCCTGCTGTTGAGCGATTACCTGGAGCCGCGCTTTCACCACGTCGCTATGCGCCACTTCGCGGCCGTGCTCCAGTTGCTCGCTGATGGTAGACGCGTGTTCGGCCTGATCGAGCGCCTGCTGCGCGGTGCCGTATTTTCGTTGCGCAACGATGAATGCATAGTAGCTTTTGGTGACGGTAGCCGCCAGGCCGCGGCGGGCAATTCCCAGTTTGGCGCGCGTCAGCGCCTCGGCGGCCTGCGCCCGCTTAACCGCCGTGCCCCGCAGAGTGCCAGGCGAGAAATCCTGGTGGACGACCGCCCAATCCCGGTACACGTGGACGCCGTCGTTTGTGACAAACCGGCCTCCGGCCAGCTTGCCATTCCCCTGCGTGCCCAGGTATTCCGATCTCCCCGACAGCGACGGATACATACCTGCGCGCGCCTGTTTCCGGTCCTCCGCCGCCGCCTGGATGTCGCTCGCGGCGGCCAGAACCGAAGGATCGTTCTTCTCCGCCAGCGCCAGAGCGTCTTTCAAGGTGAGCGTCTGGGGCGCCGGTTGCGCGGCGCTCAGCGCCGACGGAGGCGCTACATTGCCGGTCTGCGCAAAACCCGGCAAGAGGAAGAGAATCGACGCGAATGTCAGCGGAAAAGCGCCGACGTTGCCGATACGAAACTGTGAATTATGAAGACGCATGATGGCCTCCTCCTCTTACTACCATGTTTCATTGAGGCTCGCGGCGAGTGATGCAGGTCAAGGATAATTGTATGAAAACTACCTTAAAATCGGCTGAAGAGCAGCCGAAACGCGTGCTTTCTCCCGGCGCAGGCTGTGCGGGTGACGGACCGGACCCTCGCGAAAGATGGTGCCCGGGGTGGGAATCGAACCCACACTCCCGTTGCCGGGAAAAGGATTTTAAGTCCGTGCATGGGGGTAAGGTGGGGTACAGTAGGTAATTGTTTCAACAAATTAGCTGGAGGCGCACCCCCTCAAAAAAACCGTATTCCCCCGAAAACTGGGGGACAAACTGGGGGACAAATCGGCTCGCCGAGGAGGTTCTGCCGAACCCAATCATCATCTTGGATCAGGCCGGCCGGATCCCCCTCGTGGCCAACGCGGACTAGGGTCTCCCCTGTTGCGCCCTCCATCGTTTATGGCCGTTGCTTCATTTGGCAGGATGCGCATCGCCACGGTTGCTCCAGAACGTGGCTGAAAATGTCCGGTCGGCCGGAGCACGCCGCCTCTATCTCGAGACGAACTACATCCTGACACCGGCCATCCTCCTCTACCGTTGGGTCGGCTTCCAGGTTCTCCCCGCACAGCCGTATCGTGGCTTGTTGACGGCCAGTAGGAACCGACGCGGTTCTCGCGTTCCGCGCCCATTCAAGCTTCCAGCCGCGCCTGGTACTGGCCGCGCAGGGCTGGACGTGATTCTGCATGCGTTTCGTTCAAGAATTCGATGCGTGATGATCGGTTAACATTGGCGAAAACGGATGCTTTAGTCCAGAAATTCCGCGGTCTGAACGTCTGAATGATGATTAGACTGAGCGGTACGCGCGCCATTGCCGATGCGGAAAGATTTCGCGAGAGCGGTCCCGATGGGACGCCAGCGATCACCAAGCTTCGTTAGGAGCGGCCGAGCGGCACGATCCTCGTTGGCCGTCGTTTGACGCTCCACTCGCCTTATGCCAATATAGGCATGTACCAGCGGATGAAGAAACTCACGTGGCTCGCCGATTCCCGTTCGAGAGTGAAGTTGTTTCCGGCGGGCGTTCAAGACGACATCGGCTATGCGTTGTACGTTGCCCAGTTGGGCGAACGGAGTATAAAGGCCAAGCCGCTGCATGGTCTAGGCGGCCAGGTGATGGAGATTGTGGCGTATGACGTCAGCGGAACCTATCGCGCGATCTATACGGTTTCTATCGGAGAAACGATTTACGTGATCCACGCCTTCCAGAAGAAGTCCAAGGCCGGGATCGCGACACCAAAGCCGGAAATGGATCTTGTCCGGCAGCGGCTCAAACAGTTGAGAGGCGAGGTGAAAAGTGCAGAAAAGAGAGGCCCTTGAACAGGAACCCAGTACTGGCAACGTATTCGCAGACCTCGGTCTGGCCGATGCCAGCGAACATCTGATCAAAGCTGGACTGGTAGTTCGGATCGACCGGACCATCCGCCAACGAAAGCTGACCCAAGCAACCGCGGCAAGGCTCATGGGCATTGATCAGCCCAAAATCTCAGCCATGCTGTCTGGTCGGTTCCGGGGATATTCGGTAGAGCGCCTCATGCGCTTCCTGGTCGCGCTGGGGCACGATGTAGAGATCGTCGTAAAGCGCAGAAAGCGCGGTCCGGCTGAGCTTCGCGTTGCGTAGATGCTGCGACCGGCAAGTCAAGGGTTGTGCGCGTCAAGGAAGGATAACCCAAAAGTCGGCCAGTGTCTCGGGGCCCTGAAGCACGTCCAAGTGTCATCCCCCAGAACCGGACTTCCGGGACCGTCACCGAACCAAAATCGAAGGTCGCGTTATGCGGGCAAGTGTGGAGGGCTACTTTCCGGTAAGCCCGTTTGATCGGCATAGGGGCGGCGGTCACCCGCCGACCCCTGCCACACCACCGTGCGTACGGGTCCGTACACGGCGGTTCGAGATGGTTACGCTCGACATTCCTCGAACAATGACGGAAGTCCGAGCGATTTGAAGTACGCATTCGAAAGCCCTACAGACAGGGCTTTGGCCTTCGCGAGGTACCAGGGGCCGAGCCCGCTGCCAGCGGTGTTGCTCGCCAGCCGCGGACGCACCCCCAGTTCCAACAGCGCTGCCCGGCGACGGCGCGGTGTTTTCCACTGCCGCCACATAGCCGCCCTGAGTCGCAACCGGACCCAGCGGGTTAAGCCAATCAGCACTTCAGGCGTTTCGCAGAATCCGAAATAGCTGCGCCAGCCCCGCATATACGGAGCCAGTTCCTCCATCGTCGTTTCCATGCTGACGCCTTTTGCCCGTCGCGTGATCTCCCGGATTCGCCGCTTGAACCGATCCAAGGCCTTCGGCGCAATGACGCGCTTGACCTCCGGACCAGCCGTAAAGCTGAACCCGAGAAACTTCCGTTCCTGCGGTCGTGCCACCGCACTCTTCGCCTCATTTACCTTGAGCTTGAGCTTTTGCGTGATGAATTGCGTAACGCTCTCCATCACCCGTTGCCCCGCCCGCTCGCTGCGAACGTAGATATTACAGTCGTCCGCATATCGAACGAAGCGATGGCCCCGGCGCTCCAACTCCCGGTCGAGTTCGTCGAGCACGAGGTTACTGAGCAGTGGCGAAAGTGGTCCCCCTTGCGGAGTCCCTTCCACGCTCGGGCTGACCAACCCGTTCTCCATCACCCCGGCATTCAAGAATGCCCGGATGAGTTTCAGCAGCCGCTTGTCCTCGACCCGTTTGGCGATCTGACCCATCAGTTTGTCGTGATTGACTCGATCGAAGAATTTCTCCAGATCAAGATCAACGCACCAGCCGTGGCCTTCGGCGATATACTGCTGCGCCTGTGCCACCGCCTGATGAGCCGACCGTCCCGGCCGGAACCCGTAGCTGTGATCGGAAAACGTCCGGTCCCACCGCCTCTGCAGAACCTGCATCACCGCCTGCTGGATGAATCGATCCAGCACCGTCGGGATGCCAAGCTTTCGCACCCCTCCGTCCGGCTTGGGGATTTCCACCCGCCTCACCGGCTTCGGTTCATAGGTCCCGTTCAGCAGTTGTTCCCGGATGGCTGGCCAGTGCTGTTTCAGGTAGTCCGTGATTCCGACGACGGTCATCCCGTCGACGCCCGGACTACCTTTGTTGGCCTTCACCTGCCGCAATGCTTCCTTCAGGTTTTCTCGCTCACATACTTCCTCCATCAATCGATTCGTGCTGGCTGGGTTTTCGGTTCCATTCGTCACCCCGGACGATTCAGTCTCTTCCCTTCCCGCTTCTCGGGCTTCACCCGTCGGCGCCGAAGAGAAGTCCAGTTCGATCTGGATATTCTGCTGCTTGTCGTCCTTGAGACTCATGGCCTACTGGCCTCTCCTTCTCGTTCGGGCCTTCGGCCATCGTTTCCGGCTCGGCCTATCCGTTGCTCCGCCTTTCGGCTTTCGGAGTGCCTCACTAGCCTTGCCGACGTCATGACCTACTATGCCCTCTGCTGACTTCTGCTCCGCGGTCAGGCCGCCTTTCGACAACCTCAGTCGCCGAAGCGACACGGAACAGATCTCCTGGGGTAAGCTCAGCCGCCTTCCGTGCACAGCCGCCGGATCTACGCTTCGCACCCTTGATGGATATGGACTTCGCGGTAAGTTGCCCGCTCGTCCGGCGCTCGCGCCTAATATCCGGTTTTTGTCCATCGACTCGCACATTTGATCCATGCTTCTTTCAGACCCCGCCTCGCGGCGGTAGCCCTTGCATCATCACTAGGCCTTCACCTCCATCAGGTTGGCCGGAGGACTTTCACCTCCAAACTGCTGAGCATGCCCAGCACACAACTAAGCCGCTCGCGCGGCGGACGCTACGCGTTCCTACGGGTGCGGCCGCCGGCGGAACTCGGTATATGTGGGTCACAAGGAGGTCCCTGTGACCCAACTACGAAAAATAGTGATCGAGGAACTCGAGCGCCGTAATTACTCCCAAGCTACCGCACGTGCTTATGTCGGTGCCATCCGGCGGTTCGCCGAATATTTCCATCGGTCCCCGGAGGAGGCGCCCCAAGCAGCGCCGGAACCAGCCGAACGCGTCTCGCGACGATGTCCGCATTGCGGCGCAGCAGTAGTGGTTGTGGAGAGATTCACGAGCCGACAGTTGAGCCGCTTGAGCGGGCGGTTGAGCCGTGCTCCGGACACCTCTTGAGTTGATTCATTTCCTGGCGGATGGTGCGGGTCCGGGGACCCGGATGCCCGGCGTGTGTCCAGGACAGGCGCACCCGACAAGACGTTCCATGCCGCGCCTGAAAATCATCACCACGCCACTTAATTTCCGCCCCTCCTCCATGCATCCGGGCGCTTCTCTGTCAACGATCGACAATTCCCAGCGGTACCAGAAGAGCAATCAATATCCATATCCCTGGATGCCGCGTCCGCCGCAAACGCGAGCGGCTTCCTTCAAACGCCTCTATCGAAAGTGACGCGGCGGTCAACCATTGCATACACTCGAAAGTCTGTCTCGCCGCGTCACTTCCGATAGAGTGCTAACGTTTTTCGTCCACAAGCACTGCGCGCCGAGCCGAGACGTGGGTAAACGCTGCGCGACCTTCGGGTACCGATGTGGTCCCGGAGCGACTGGTCCATCAAAACACGATTTGACAGTACCCTTGGAGGCCGCGCATACTAGAGATAGTGTGCGACAGGGCACCACCGGCCCGCGGCAAGGGAACAAATCCCACCTGCTTCGATTCAGATAGCGTGATTTGAATCTTCTTTCAGCCTGTATCAGCGGGTCACAGGCGCTCATGAAAGGAGATTACCGTGAGTACGTCGAAACTCCCTGCTCGCCCTTCCCTCGAATCCCTTCGCAAGCAAGCAAAGAAACTGGCGCACCAAATTGTTGCCGGCAATACAGACGCCATCGCCCGAGTGTGTGCGCAACTGCCAAAAGCGGAGCTGCCGTTGTCACAGCGTGACGCCCAGTTCGTCCTGGCGCGCGAATATGGGTTTCTAGGTTGGAAGGACCTGGTGAAAGAAGTAGAAGAACGGCTCGGCAGAGGACTGGAGTGGGCCGTGCCGGAAGCCCGGCGCATCATCCATGACAACGACATCGAAGGTCTGCGGCACCTATTGGCGGAATATCCGGCTCTGCTCTCCTGGAAGGCGGATGAAAACGATGGCGGGCTGCTCGGCATGGCGACCCTGTCCTACGGCGACAGCAGCAACCGGACCGCCGAGGAGCACTTCACGCGGCTGGCATGTGCCGAGATCCTGCTCGATGCCGGGGCCGTCGTCGCACCGTCGGTCTGCGATGGCATCATTCAGTCGCGTGCCGCGAAGCTGATCGATCTGTTTCACCGCCGAGACCTCTTCCCTCCAACACTGAAATTCCTTGCCGCCGTCGGCGACGTCGACGGCGTTCGCGCGCTCCTCGAGACAAATGCCGACGATCTTGCCGGAGTGAACGAGGCGTTCATCTACGCATGTCACCTCCGGCACGAAGCGGCAGCCGCCTTTCTGCTGGACCGGGCCATCACGCTCGATCCCGAGATGGGCAAGCGCATCGACAGCGGATCGGGACGTTTTGGTTTTATCCAGTACTTCATCGCGAACGGGGCCGATCTTCTCTATGACCCCGATCTGGCGAGGCCTTGTCAGGCTTATGTCAAGCGGAAGGTCGACCTCGCGATGCGCGACGGCGACCTCACATCCTTCATCGATGGATTGCGGAGCGAACCATGGCTGCTGTCCGACGCATGCCTGAAATTCCAAGCCCGATTGATGGAGCTGGGCGTGGCGAACGACCGCGCTGGCTTGATCGACGCGTTCTTTGATCTTGAGCCGGCCATGTTGCACACGCCCATGCCGCCACAATGCGATGCCTATCAATTCGCATTCACATCTGCGAATACACATCTGCTTCCTAAGCTGCTGCGAATCTGGCCGCTCCCGGACGATCTGCCCCACGCCGCCGGGATCGGGGACTTGGCACGCGTGAAGCGCTGGTTCGGCGCGGATGGCAAACCTGCACTGGGCGACATCACGAATCATTTTCCAATCAACAATGCCCACCTCTGCTCGGACTTCGTCAGTTGGTTCGGCGAGCTTCCCAGGGCACAGCAGGTTCTCGACACCGCGCTCGCCTGGGCCGTCCTCAACAATCACTTCGAGGTCGCCGACTTTCTTCTTGCCCATGGAGCCGATATCAATGCGAACTGGTCCTCGCATGAGCCGGCCAGCATCTTGCATGAACTGGTGTGGCACAAGAACTACCAGGCCATGCAATTCCTAATCGATCGCGGAATCGATATGACAATCGAAGATTTTCGCTGGAACGCAACCGCGGAGGGTTGGGCCGAATTCGCGGCGAAGGACGAGAAGTTGGCGCAATGGCTCGCCGAGGCGCAACAACGGCAAGAGCAGGCATCGCACTGAAGCGACCAGCGGATCAATCACAGCCGTGCGGAGTCCACGGTGACGATCGACCAATTATCCGCGATATACGGCATAGGGGCGAGTTGTGCGCATCCTGACGGGCGACGGTCGAAAGGAGGCCGTCCCCGATGTCAAAACCACGCAAGAAAAAGCGCCCGCCCAAGCGCGTCCTCGCGCTTCCCGGCCTCGAACAGTCCAAAGCGGCGGTACTCAATACGCTCACGTCAAGGAGCGGCCAGAGCAGCTACGATCGCGCGATAACCGATTTCGTCGATTGGTATTGTTCAGAACCGCGCCTCGCATTCAACCGTACAGTAGTTTTGCGACTGGCGGTGAGCGAGGCGAGCTACCTGAACTTAGAAAGCAGCTGCAAGTGCTGGGAAATGCCGTCGGACAACTCCTGGCCAGGTCGCAAGTAGCGTGTGGCGGTCGAAGCGCACGAGGTCGATATTGGCGGCCTCCCCGGGCAGTTGCAAATGCAAAGAAGACGAAGGGCCGCGACTGGCTGGTGCGAGAGTTGCAGGCTCAGGGCCTTACATTTCGGAAAGCTCGGGCTGTGGTCAAAGCAACATTCGATGTGATTCGAAAGGGCCTGCAGAAAGACAAGGAAGTCCAGACGCCAATCGGTTTATTCAAGGTGCGCCGGCGTGGAAAAGTACGGCCGCGCATCCGCTTTGGCCGCAAGCAGCACATCTACAAACGACGCTCCGTGGTCTTTAAACCTAACCCAGGGTTGAGGTTGTAAAGAAAGGACGCCTAAAGGTTGACATCATGACTTCCCAAGACAGCCCCGCTAAACCAACGCATTGTCCGCGATGCAAATCGAGGCAGTTCCAATTGGCGGAATTCGTCCAGTATCAGATATTTCCGACCGGCGGCTATCACCCCTGCTCAACACCTCGTCAGGCGGCTGTGTGCCTTTGCGGCTTCCCGATGCCCACAAAGAACCTGATTTGGAGGAATGAGGAGGACCGCAGTTTCAAGGATTCCATTGACTTAGCTCGGGAGTCCTATGAGCGGAAAAGCTCAGACCGGCTTCTGGAGGGATTGCGGCGCGATTTCATCGGCCGCGATGAGTTTCAGGGGTTGCGCGATCAGATCAACATACTGACAAACGTGCTCAAGCAGATCCGTAAGGCGAATAAGGAGAAGCCCCCGCATAAGCCATGATTGATTTCCTGCCTCGCGTTATCGCGCCGAAGCGAAGGCCACAGGCTCCGTTGCCGGCCCGCAACTTCACGTTTCGCCACCAGCGGCAGCAGCCTTCGTCTGTACCCGCGGAGAGGCCGGTTTGGGGGCCAAGGCTTGGTCGGGAGGAAGTGGTTGCGCCACGATTCCAATCTCGCTGGCGGGTGCGGTTTGAGACTGCGCCATGGTGATGCCCTCGCGCCGCGCTAACGCTCTAATCGCCAATTCCAGGCAGCCTGCCTGACTGAGACCGGTCTCACTGGAAAGCTCCTTCAGCAACCGCAGGCCCTCATGGCTGAGATGAAAGCTCGTACTCTGTTTCACGCTCCGATAATATCTGGTTTCGCCGTATACCGCAAGATGAGGTCGACATGCTGGATATATGTGGTATAATCGGTAATTCAGATATTAAACTCGACATAAACAGACAACCGGCATGGCAGGCTACGGGGATTCTCGCCCGCCCTGTGTTTGGGCGACTGTTTGCCGAGCCCGACAGCAGGCACCATTGTTTGACGGAACGAGGCTTAGATGGAAACGTAGCTGCAGACGAATCGACCGGAAATCAGCTAGCCGTCGCGCTAGACGCCAGACTTATCTTCGCCGAACGGATCTCTGGCTCTTTGTTTTATGAGAAAACCGCCTCCTCGCGCCGGTCTGGGAAGACCAGCCGACGCCTTGGGAACCAACCACAGGTACCAAGGGAGCGTACTGCCCGCTCGTGGGTTAGATCGGCAAAATTCTCCATGTTGCCAACTGGCGCATTAGCCGCCGGAGCAATAAAGGGAGGCGTCCTATGGCCACGCCAATCAACGCGTGCAGCCCGTTGGGACTCCAGATGTCCGTGCAAGATCTTATTGAGGCGTTGGCTGTCGCCACAGCCCGGGAAGTGGTCTCGCAACTCGGGGACCGAGGCCGAAACAGCGACAGACGCCTATTCACGATTCCCCAGGCAGCCATTTATTTAGGCCGGACCCGCAAGGCCGTCGAGCATCTTATCGCGCGCGGAACAATTCAGGTCACCAGGTTGGATGGCAAGGTGCAAATCGACCGATCCAGTCTCGACAAGCTGATCGACGCGCACACATATTACGAAGCCGCTTGATGCCTGAAATAGGGCAGGCGGCCGGCTTTCCGCTTGCCCGCTGGATGTTTATCTCCTAGTGGCTGTCACGCCCCAGGAATTTCCCGAGCTTGGCAGCCGCCTCTTTTAGGTCGTCGAAGTCGGTAATGTTGTAGCGGTCGAATACAGCGTCGGTCTTGTGCCCGCTGAACTCGCGCGCAACTGTGTGACACCGGCGCGCCGCAGGTTGCGGACGGCACTGCGCCGGAGATCATGGAACAGTAATCCGGGGTTGCCGGCTCTGACGCAGGCTTCGTCCCAGACATCCCGCATCATATGATACTGGAGCGGTTGGCCTTCAGCATTCAAAAACACGTGTGTTTCATTCGGCCATTTTTTGTCATGGGCGGCCTTTAACCGCCGCAGCGTGTCCAGCATCTCGCCCGCAAGGATCGGCAGCGTCCGGCCATCATTGTTCTTCGTTTCGCCCGGCCAGAGGGTGATCACGGGCGGGTTCCCGTCCAGGTCCACGTCCGTCCACTCCAACTTCAGCAGCTCACCTTTGCGGTTTCCAACGTGGAACGCGACACACGTAATCGACTTCAGGTGCGCCGGCAACTCGTGCATGAGAGCCCGGTATTGTTCCGGCGTGATGAACCCCTTGCGCACATTGTTTTCTGCGAGTTTCTTGATGGGCGGAACCTTTTCTACCAGCGGTGGTTTGCGCTCGTAGCCCAGTTGAAACGCCCGGCGGAGCAGCGACCGCTCTCGGTTGATGGTGGCCGGCTGGAGCGTCGCGCGCTTGTGCTTGACTGACTTGTACTGGCGGTGTGACGCCCGCCAGGCAATCCAGCGTTCGATCTGATCACTGTCAATCTTGAGGCAGCGATCATCTCGCCAAAATACGGCCGGAGACCGAGCGCAATTCTAGCCTTGGCCTCTTTCAAGCTCCGCTTTCCGTTCGCCATGTAATCCGCGATTACCGGGTCAAGCAGAGCGCCGATTGTGACGGGATCTGGCGGGGCGGTGCGTCGCCGCCCGCGCGGGCATCTTCGCCGGCAAGTTTCTTCACCGCGATCTTGGCATCTTTCAGACGGTCCGTGCCGGTCGAGAGGTCCTTTCCCCGGCGGCGAATGTAGTAATTAGGCAGGACCTCCATCGTTCCATCCGCCTTGCGCTTTTGAAAGCGAAACAACTGATACCCACGGACCGGGCTCTGCTCCACAATGCGTCTCTTGATGCAATTTCTCCGCCTGCTCTGGACAACAAGAAAGCTTATCAAAAATATAGGGGGACAAACTGGGGGACAGAATCGGCAGCGGAACCCGGCCGCGAATCTTCTCATTCATTTATCTATTGTATTTTGCTTGAGATAGATGGTGCCCGGGGTGGGAATTGAACCCACACTCCCGTTGCCGGGAAAAGGATTTTAAGTCCTTTGCGTCTGCCAGTTTCGCCACCCGGGCACGTACCTGAGTTTCATTATAGTGAACGAGCGTTCCCGCGCGCACGGGATGGGTGCGCGAATTGGAAGTGGAGGTTGGGCCGCCCGGCGCGCCCCGAGTCTCCTGCTTCACCACCGGAACTCTGCGGCGGCCAGCCTGTCGAACAGCGACAGTTATCTGGGAGCCCGCTATCGCCAACTGCGCCGGAATGCGAAGATCCCCGCCGTGGCCGTCGAAAACATGGTCTGCTGAGCAGCAGCCGCTGGGGCGGGACTTAATTTTTCCGCGGGAAAAAGCGCCGAAACACGGCTTGGAACTCGTACCCACTAGCAAACGGTTTCTGGAGAGGTCGCCGTTTAAAAGAGCGGCGGGGCTGAGAGCCCCACGCAGGCCACGGGCCTGCCCCACTTGAATCAACAAGCCTCAGGCTACAATCGTACGGTGTCCTCCATCACCGCCGCCTCCATCCGGTCCGCGGCAGTCCGCATCCGGCCGTTGGCCCGGCGCACGCCCGTACTGGTCTCTCCGGATTTCGATGCCGCTGCGGGTATGCGCGTCTTCTTCAAATGCGAAAACCTGCAGAATGGCGGAGCATTTAAGATCCGCGGCGCCTCGAACCTGATTCTCTCCATTCCGCCGCCCGATTTGCCGCGCGGTGTGGTGGCCTTTTCCTCCGGCAATCATGCCATTGCCGTAGCCATCGCCGCCCGGCACGCGGGAACCGGAGCCACCATCGTGATGCCTGCCGACGCGCCTCGTTCGAAACTCGATACCACGCGCGCGCAAGGCGCCCGCATCGTGACCTACGACCGCCTGACGGAGAGCCGCGAGCAGATCGCCGCCCGCATTCTGGACGAGACCCATGCTACCCTCGCTCCGCCCTTCGATCATCCGTTGATCATGGCCGGCCAGGGGACCGCGGCGCTTGAGCTGCTGGAAGACGTGCCCGATCTGGACGCGATCGTCACCCCGGTGGGAGGCGGCGGCCTGCTCTCGGGTTCCGCTACTATCGCTCGGGACCTGCGCCCCTCTATCCGCATGTTCGGCGCGGAGCCCGAAGACGGCAACGATACGTTTCTCTCCCTTCAGGCCGGCGAGCGGCGCTCAATCCCCATGCCGCACACGATCGCCGACGGACTGCGCGCGGTGCAGCCGGGCGAGTTGACCTTCCCTATCATCCGCGAACTGGTGGAGCAAATTCTGCTGGTCAGCGACGACGAAATTCGCGCGGCGGTCCGGTTCCTGCTTAACAAGCTGAAGATCCTAGTGGAGCCTAGTGGAGCGGTGGGCGCCGCGACGCTGATGTTTCGCAAACTGCCAGGGGGCATCCGCAACGCGGGCGTGATTCTGTCCGGCGGCAATGTGGATTTCGATCAGTTGGTGGGTTACGCAGGCGCCGTCCGCGATCAATAGTGGCTATCGGAGGGTGGTTTGGCGCGAGCCAGAATGGACCGCGCGCGTTCCTCCAACAAGCCTGCTTCGGTCTTGCGCTTCATGCGGCGTAGCAGGCCCGCGTAATTCATCAATGCGGTAGCTACTGCGGGATGCTCCGGGCCTTGTTTCTTCTCCAGGACGGCGAGCGACCGCTGATAGGCCGCCTCGGCCTCCGGCAGCCGTCCGAGTTTTTCGTACAGCAACGCCAGGCTGTTCCATACGCCCGCCACCGAGGCGCTGGTTTCTCCGTAGCGCTGCTCCCAGATTGCCAGGCTCCGCTGGTAATCCGTTTCCGCCGCCGCCGGCCGGCCATCATCACGAAGCGTATCGCCCAGCGTCTGCAGCGCGGATGCCAGTGCCGCCTCCTGCAGTCCAGGCGTCTTCTCCTCGATCGCGATCATGCGCTGCAGCCAGCCCTCGGCTTCCGTATACCGCGCCTGCTGCCGGGCGAGCTGAACCAGGGATTTCAGCACCGGCAGCAGATGGGTACTCTCCATTCCGTAAGACTTTTCGCCGATAGCCAATGCCCTGTGCAGTTCCACACCTGCGGCTGCGGCTCGGGATTCCGCCACAAAAGCATCCGCCAGGTTTACCAGGACCGGGATCAGCTTGGGATCCTCCGCGCCCAGCGATTTCTCGTGAATCGCCAGCGCGTGCCGTGCCGCGACTTCAGCATCGTCCACCCGGCTGGTCCGCAGATACACGGCGGTCAAGCCGTTGAGACTGGCCGCCACTTCCATGCTTTCCGGACCGGCGGTTTTTTGCCGGATCTCTAGCGCATGTCGGTAGAGCGGTTCGGCGTCGCCATAGCGGCCCTGGAGCGTGTACAGATCGCCCAGGTTGCCGAGGGCCAGAGCCGCCTCCGGCGAATCGGCGCCGGATTTGCGCGTCCAGATCTCCAGCGCCTTCCGGTCACACGATTCCGCGTCCACATATTGCTTTCGCTTCAGATAGAGGTCGCCCAGGTTGTTCCAGGCAATCGCCGCTTGAGGACTGTCTACGCCGGAAGACTTCTCCCAGATGGCTAAAGCGCGGCGATACGTGTGTTCCGCTTCGTCGAATTCACCCTGGCCGGTCAGCGCGCTGCCCAGATTGTTCAGGCGGTTGGCGAAATCGGGATGCGCCGGTCCGACCGTTTTTTCCCCGATCTCCAGCGCCCGCCGCAGCAGCGCGACGGCCTCGGCACCGCGGCCCTCGGCGTTATAGAGATCCGCCAGGTTGTTGAGGCTGGTCGCTGTCTTGGGATGCTCCGGCCCCAACAGTTGTTCGTGAATACGCAGCGCGTGCAGATAGTATTCTTCCGCTTCCTTCAGGCGCCCTTCCACCTTGTAGGAGGCCGCCAGGTTATTCAGCACCAGGGCCAGCGTGACGCTGTCCGGCTTGGTTTCCCAGTATGCCACCGCATCGCGTAACAGCGGCTCCGCTTCTTTGGACTTGCCCTGCTTAAGATAAAGCTCCGCCAGGTTGCTGGTGATTGTGTACCGGAGAACCGTGGATTCCTCGTCCGCGCCCGCAGCCAGTTCAATAGCCTTGCGAAAGAGCGGCTCGGCTTCATCGCGTCTTCCGGTGACGACATAAAGCGAAGCGAGATTGCTCCACAGACTGGCCAGGTTGCGGTTCGACGCCGCAGCGGGGTTAGCCTTCCAGATCTCCAGCGCCCGCCGGTAGTAGCCCTCAGCTTCGGCAAAGTGGCCGCCGTCGTAAGACGCGGCCGCCAGGTTGTTCAAAGTCTGCGATACACGGTAGTCAGGGCTGGGTAACGCCACCACCACCGCGAGGGCTTGTTCGTAGGCCCGGCGCGCATCTTCATACTTGCCCTGCTGCCGCAGTTGCGCACCTTCCGCCTGCAGGTTCACCCAATGCTCTTCCGGCGACTCCGCGCGGCTCAAACCATATGCGCAGGCGAGCCATAACATGAATACCCGGCACAAGCCTCGTTTCACTGAAGCCTCCCTGCGTATCCCCTGTTTACGCTAACAACCTGCTACGTCTATCGACGTCAATTTACAAAAGGTGTTAGGCCGGAGAAATGTAAATAGAGTATGTGTAAGAACAGGCCCTGTGGCCAGCCGAGGCTTCCCGGGCCGGCGGTTGCGGTAGGGCTAATGGCCCCGCGGATGCCGGGGTTCTGCCCCACACGGCCGACACCGAGAAGAGCGCGCGATCCGTCGTGCCGTCCTCTATAATAGGGTGTTAAATTCCCTGCTAGAAGGAGCCTGAATGCCCGCTAAGCGGATCGGTATACTCACCGGCGGTGGAGACGTGCCGGGCCTGAATTCTGTAATCAAAACGGTGGTTTATAGAGGAAGCGAGATCGATTGCGAAGTCATCGGTATTCGCCGCGGGTGGGAAGGCTTGACCCATGTGAACCTCGACGATCCGGCCAGCCGCGCCCGCTACGTTCTGCCCCTGAATCGCGAAAACACCCGCACCATCGACCGCACGGGCGGCACCTATCTGCATAGCTCGCGCACCAATCCGGCCAAGATGAAGGCGCTCCCTCCGGTGGTGAAAGGCATCGACTTCCCGAAGTCGGAAATGACCAAAAAGGGCGTGACGTCCACGGTCTACGACATGACCAGCCGCGTGCTGAAAAACGTGGAGACGCTGGGCCTCGATTATCTGATCGCCATCGGCGGCGACGACACGCTTAGCTATGCCGCGCGCCTGGACGCCGAAGGCTTCAAGGTCATCGCCATCCCCAAGACGATGGACAATGACGTGCGCAACACCGAGTACTGTATCGGTTTCTCGACCGCCATCACGCGCGCCACCGAAGCCATCGAGCGCCAACGCACCACCGTCGGATCTCACGAGCGCATCGGCGTCTTCCGTATCTTCGGGCGCGATGCCGGCTATACGGCGCTTTACACCGCCTACGTCACCTCGATGCGCTGCTGCATTCCGGAGTGCCGGTTCAATCTGCAGCACCTGATTGAATTGCTGATCACCGACAAGCAGTACAACCCCAGCAACTACGCCCTGATCATCCTCTCGGAAGGCGCCGAGTGGGAAGGCTACCAGGTGAAAGAGGTAGGCGAGGCGGACGCTTTCGGACACAAGAAGAAGATGAACGTGGGCGAGGATCTTGCGGAAGAGATCAAAAAGTCTACCGGCGAAGAGACCATCGTCAGCGATCTTACCTACGATTTACGCAGCGGCAGCCCGGATTTCGTAGACAAAATGGTGGCCTCCACCTTCGCCAGCATGGCCATGGATTGCATCCAGCAGGGCCAGCATGGCGTGATGATGGCTATTTCCGGAGGCTGCTATCAGGCGGTGCCTATCCCCGATCCGAAGTTCGGTCCGCGCAAGGTGGATATCGAGACCATGTACAATACGCGCCGCTACCGGCCGAATTACGCCAACAAATTGGGTCTGCCCATTTTCCTGACCCGCGCATAATCTTGAACGGGAATGACGTCAGCGCGTCCGGTTTCATTAATTGCGGGTACACTGCTGGCGGCGGTCCTGACGCAGGGCGCGCCCACCTCCGGGCAGGCTCGCTTTGCCCCGTTCGAGCAATGGAAGGCGGCTGTGTTCGCCGGCGAACAGGCTGCGCTCGCCCGGCTGTATAGCACCAAGCCGCCAGCGGTGGCGAAGATCGGCCGCGACCAAGACGTCACCATTGACGAGGAGTGCCGGTTTTGGGCGAGTCTGCGGTCTTCCGGGCTCACCAACATTAACCCTAAAGTGCTCGAGGTGGGTCCGGCGCACGGTATGACCAGGCTTCTGCTTCGCATTGAGGCTGTCAAGCCCGGCGGCCAGCTGGTGGTGACCCCGATGCTGCAATTCTGGACACGGCAGCCGGATGGCTGGCGCATCGCCGCCACCCAGCGCGGCGAGTTCTCCCCCAGTCCCGTGCGGCGCCTGCCACAGCCCGCCACTCCTAATACAAGTCTGTATCCGGAACCGGGCGACGCCGAACAGGAGTTGAAGACCGCATCCGCTACGGCCCTCGAAGAGCATAAGCGCGTGCTCGTGGTTTTTGGCGCCAACTGGTGCTATGACTGCCACGTACTCGATACCACTTTCCACTCCCGCGAATTCGCGCCGCTGGTGGACGCCAATTACGTCGTCGTGCACGTCAACATCGGCGACGAAGGCAAGGACAATCGCGATCTAGCCGCACGCATGGGTGTGGCGCTCGATCGCGGCATCCCCAGCCTTGCCGTTCTTGAACCGGACGGCCGGGTGGTCATCGCCCAGAAGAATGGCGAGTTCGAGTCCACCGTGAAAATTGGTCCTGAAGAAGTCCGCGCATTCCTTGGAAAGTGGAAGCCGGCACGCTAGCCACGGCCACGCCCGGCGGGCGCCGGTGATTCAAGTTATGATCGTCGCTGGTGCTCCGTATGCACGTCCTCATAGCAGATAAATTCGAGCAGTCCGGCCTGGATGGCCTCAAGTCGGCCGGTTGCGACGTTTCCTATGAACCCGGCCTCAAAGACGACGCCCTGGCGCGCGACGTAGATCGCCTGCGCCCCGACGTCCTGGTGGTCCGTTCTACCAAGGTGACCGATGCCATCCTCGGCGCGGGCGCCTTGAAGTTGGTAGTGCGGGCCGGAGCGGGCTACAACACCATCGATGTGGCGGCAGCCTCGCGGCGCGGCATTTATGTCTCGAACTGCCCGGGCAAGAATTCCGTCGCGGTGGCCGAACTGGCGTTTGCGCTTATTCTGGCGCTCGACCGGCACGTGGCCGACAATGTGGTTTCGCTGCGGCAGGGCCACTGGAACAAGGCGGGGTTTTCCAAAGCCCGCGGCCTACTGGGCCGCACGCTGGGCCTCATCGGTGTCGGCCGCATCGGACGCGAGATGATCCCGCGCGCCAAAGCCTTCGGCATGCCGGTGGTCGCGTGGAGCCGAAGCCTGACCCCGGAATCCGCCGGCGACCTCGGCATCGGATACAAGCCTTCGCCCGTCGATGTGGCCCGTGCCGCCGATATCGTCAGCGTGCATGTGGCGGCAAATCCGCAGACCCGAGGTCTGATCGACGGCAATTTCTTCGACGCCATGCGGCCGGGCACCTATTTCATTAATACGTCGCGCGCGGAGGTGGTGGACCAGGTGGCGCTGGGCTGGGCGGTGCGTAGCAACGGCATTCGGGCCGGCCTGGACGTGTTTGCCAGCGAGCCTACCAGCGCCACAGGCGAATTCACGGATGACATTGTAAAGCTCGACGGTGTCTACGGGACGCACCACATCGGCGCATCTACCGAACAGGCACAGGAAGCCGTCGCTGCCGAGACCGTCCGCATCATCAAAACTTTTCAAGAGACCGGCAAGGTACCGAACGTGGTCAACATCGCGCAGGCGACGCCCGCCACCTGCGCGCTGGTCGTGCGGCACCTGGACCGCCCCGGGGTGCTCGCCGGCGTGCTCGATTTGATTAGCGCGGCGCGCATCAATGTGCAGGAGATGGAGAACATCGTGTTCGACGGCGCGCAGGCTGCGGTCGCCCGCATTAACCTGGAAACGCCACCGTCCTCTGAACTGTTGGAACAGATTACAGCGGCGAATCCCAACGTCCTGGAACTTAGTTTGATCCGTTTGAGTGGGGCTGGACCGCGGCCTGCGGCGGCGTCTTAGGCGGTCCGAACAGGCTTAGGAGCGGGCCTGAGAGGCCCGCGCAGGCCACGGGCCTGCCCCACGTGTTACTTATTACCTGGAACAAAAACCTGCGAGGGAGCGGTCAAGTGTACATGCGGTAATTCGGTTTTCACCGCGAACCGCTGCAACCCCGGCTTACCTTCCGGCTTGGCCAGAAACGTCAGCAGATACTGCCCGTTCATCCGGGCATTAAGATCATCCAGGTAAGGTGTCAAAGAGACGGGAGTAATTGGCCCTAACCAGTACATCTCGCCGCCGGTTTCTTCAGTAAGTTGCGACAGATAATTCTGGCCCCAGAACACTTCCCTGCCCGCGCGTCCTATCCGGCCGGAACCCGGATAGTAGATCGCATATACAATTACACCTGCACGCTGCACTTCGTGAATGGCGCTATCCAGGTAGGGATCTTCCGGACCAGGGCCATAGATCGGATCGATGCCGCTCGTCACCATCAGCACTTCCCGCGCAGCCGGAGTGGCGGGCCATTTCTTAACGAGTTCCTGCAGCGCCGTGTAAGGCGAAGCCGAGATCCCAGGCTGCGACGTAGGCAGCCGCAATGCTTTGGCGGCCAACTGGTGGTCCGTAGTCAGATCCTGCACCTTCTCCACCATGCCGTTACGCAGATAGCCGATACCGATCTGTGTAGTGGCAGGTGAAGCCAGCACGAACTGACGCAGATCGTTCAATTGCGAACCCAGATTCGCACGCGACCCGTCGTCCATCAGAATCCATAATTGAACGCCGTTTGCCGAGTGCAGCGGCTCCAGGCTAGTGACCTGTCTGGGCTGTTTGTTCTGATAGACCAGCAGCTCGTCCATGGTCACTTGCGGCGGGTTTGCATTCTTTTGTCCCTGGATAGTAACCAGCACACTGACGGGAACTCCAGAGCCCGGCGGAATCTCACTCGCATACAAGCACGTAGCGAGGATCGAGGCGGCGGTCACAACGCCGAAACGGATCATAAATAATTCCCTTCCGCCTTATTAGACGCGCGCGCGAGCCGAAGAGATACGGGGGGCGTTTCTACAGGTGGTACAGCATCAAGTAAACGACTACCCCAGTTACACTTACATACAGCCAGATAGGCAGCGTCCACCGCGCAATTTTGCGGTGTTTGTCGAAGCGCGCGCCCAAACCGCGGTTGAGGGTGATTATCGCCAGCACCGGCACGGTGGCCGCCAGCAAGGTATGGGTGCCCAGAATACTGAAGTACACCGCGCGCACCGCGCCTGTGTGGGCGAAATGCACGGAACCGACCTGCACATGATAAACGATGTAGCAGACTAGAAACAGCGAGGAAGTGGTGAATGCCGCCAACATCACTTTGCGATGCGTTTGAATGCGCTTCCGGCGGATCAGCAGGTAACCCCACACCAGCAATACAGCGGCGGTCGCGTTCAGCGCGGCGTTCACCGAGGGCAGATCATGAACGGACATCCTGTTCCCCTTCCAGCGTGCGGATATCGTGCAGCAGGCGCGACATCGCACCATCCTCGAGCAGGCTGTAGAAGCCGCGCACGCGACTGTGCCGGTCCAGCAGCACGAAGCGCGTGCTGTGAATCAGGCTGCCATCCACATCGCCCAGTTTGAAACCGTTGCGGCACAGCGCTTCGAGGGCCGGTTGCTCGCCGGTGAGGAAGAACCAGCGTCCGGGCTCGGCGTGATAGCGGCGCGCGTATGTCTCGAGCGCCGCCGGCGTATCATTTTTGGGATCCACGGTAATCGACACCAGCTTCACGTCGCGCATGCCGGCGACCGCGGTCTGCACACCGCGCATCAGCGAGCTCATACGCGGACAAGGGCCAGGGCAGGTAGTGAAGATGAAATCCGCCACCCAGATATTGCCCGCGAGCGACTGGCTATCGAACGGCAGGCCCGATTGCGCGGTTAGCTGGAATGCGGGAAGCTGCCAGTAAACGGGCAAGGTCGGTTCCTTGCGGCAGGCGGCCAGAGGAACCAACAGCACCAGTGTTGAAAGCCATCTCATGCGTTGCTTACGAGGCTTTTCTTGTTTGCCACTACGCCCGAGGCCAGCAACAACACGAATCCGAAAGCCGCCGTAACCGTCAGGCTGACACCCGCGCCCGGCGATCCCGAGCTGAGCCGAAGCAGACTGTTCAGCAGCGATATGGAGTAAGTCAGCGGATTCACCCACATCACGGCTTTGATCCAGCCATGCGCGGTAGCCAGCGGAAACAGCGAGCCGGACACCATCCACATAGGCACCAGCAGCAGGTTCATGATGGCGTGGAACCCCGATGTGGAATCCATGCGCCAGGCGATCACGAAGCCCAAGCCGGTGAGCGTAAACGAAACCAGGAAAACAGCGCCGATCAGCGCGACCACGTCCCCGATGCCGATGGATACCCCGGCCAGCGGTGCGAACGCCAGAAAAATTAGGCCTTGAATCCAGGCCAGCGTGGCGGCGCCCAGAATCTTGCCCAATACTAAGCTGGTGCGCGACGCCGGCGAGACCAGCATCGAAAGCAGGAATCCTTCGCGCCGGTCCTCGATAATCGAGATCGTCGAAAAAATAGCCGAGAACAGGATAGTCAGCACCAGCGCGCCAGCGAAGAAGCGGCCCAAATCGCCCGATCCCGAGCCGATCAGCAGCCAGAAAACCAACGGGGACGCCACCACGCCCAGCACACGGCTCTTCTGCCGCCAGAAGCGGATCAGCTCGCGCTGCCACAACGTGATTACCGGCAACCAGAAGTTACTCAATCAAAGCTCCTGTTTCACGGACAAATACGTCCTCCAAGGTCGGCTTGTGCAGGCCCACCGAATCGATCGCGCCGGGGAAAGCCTCCACTACCTCCGTAATGAAGCGGTGACCGTTGGCGATTTCCACGCGCAACGCGCCGTCCATCACCACGGGCTGCAGGCCGAACCGGATTTCGATCTGGCGCGCCAACGAGGCCAGATCCGCCGCCTCCAACACTACTACATCCCCGCCGATGCGCGAGCGCAGTTGCGCCGGCGTGCCTTCCGCCACGATATGGCCCTGATGCAGTAATGCCAAGCGGTCGCAGCGATCCGCCTCGTCCAGGATGTGCGTCGTTAGTAATATGGTAACGCCCTCGCGGCTGCGCAACTCCTCGACATACTGCCACAGGTCGCGGCGCGCGCCCGGATCCAGGCCCGTGGAGGCTTCATCCATCAGCAGCACCACAGGCCTGTGCAGCAATCCCTTGGCGATTTCCACGCGGCGCTTCAGGCCGCCCGAGAGCGTCTCCACGAGGTCTTTGCGCCGGTCCGCCAGGCCTAGCCGTTCGAGCACCTGTTCGATGCGCTCGCGCAACCGCGCGCCCGAGAGGCCGTGCAAATGACCCTGTGCCTGCAGGTTTTCCGCGACGGTAAGAGCCTTGTCGAGACTTTGTGTCTGGAACACTACGCCGATGCTCCGCCTCACCGCCGCCGGATCGCGCGCCACGTCGTGACCGGCCAGTTCGGCACGGCCGCTGGTGGGCAACATCATGGTAGAGAGGATACGGAAGAGGGTAGACTTCCCGCCTCCATTAGGCCCTAACAGGCCGAAGATCTCGCCCGCTTTGACTTCGAAACTGACATTCGAAAGCGCTACGCGAGCTCCGTACTGGTGACTCAGGTTGTCGGCAAGAATCACAATCCAGGTCTATCCAATAGCATCAACCCGTAGATCAGAGGAAGGTAGAACACGGAAACCAGCAGCACGTACCGTGCGCGTAATATGGTGCGTTCGCGGGCAACGCGCACACCGGAATAGAGAAAATATAGGCCCAGCGCCAAAGCGCCTACCAAATAGATGCGCCCCGACATCCCCAGGATGCTGGGAATCAAGCTGACCGGTATCAGGGCCAATCCATAGAGGACGATCTGGCGCGCGGTGGAGCGGCCGTCGGGTTCCACCACAGGAAGCATCCGGATACCCGCGCGCGCGTAATCGTCGCGGTACATCCAGGCGATCGAATAGAAGTGCGGGAACTGCCAGAGGAACAGAATTGCGAACAACACCCAGGCTTCGCTGGTAATAGAGCCGTGCGCCGCGGCGAAACCGATCATGGGAGGCATCGCACCCGGGAACGCGCCGATCGTAGTAGAAAGCCACGAGCGGCTCTTCAGAGGCGTGTAGAGGAACAAGTAGCTGAGCAGGGTGAACAGACCCAGCAGCGCAGCCAGCAGGTTCACGCCCAGCCACAGGTCCACAAAGCCGGCTAGTGATAGCGCGATGCCGAATGCCAGCGCGCGCGGAGCTGTGATGCGGCCCGCGGGAATCGGACGGTCCGCGGTGCGGCGCATGCGGCAATCCGCATCGCGCTCGTACCATTGATTTAAAGCGGCCGTACCGGAGGCGATCAGACCGGTCCCGAGAATGGTGTGCAGCAGCCCCCACCACGGAATGCCTGTGGCAAATGCCCACCAGCCGCCCGCCTTTGGCAAACCGAAATAATAGCCGATGCCCGTGCTCATCAGAATGAGCCACGTGATCCTGGGCTTGGTGAGCTCGATGTAATCTCTCATGTATGGATGGGTTGGGGCAGACCGCAGCCTGCCCCACGCACGTCAACTAACTCCCCATTGTGAAATCGGCGGTCTTGCTCTCCTTGGGCGCGACCGTAATCTGCACGTCCTTGGTCCCGTACTTCTCGTGCCAGGCTTCCAGCGTATAGGTTCCCGGCGGCAATCCTTTTATTGTAAACGTCCCGTCGTCGCCTGTCACGGCGAAAAACGGATGCGATACGACGCCGATGTAGGCGCGCATCCAGGGGTGTACATTGCACTTCACCGGAATCATGACCTCTTCGCGCGCGAAGCTCTTGGTCTTCGGATCGCCCTTGGGAGGCTGCGATTCGTTCCACTCCTGGTTGACCTTGGGCAGCGGATGAATGTTGTGGTTGGTGGCATCGTCGTTCTTGATCTCGATGCCCTGGCCGGTCATCACGCCGATCACGTGCGGTTTGTACATGCAGCCGTCCTGCGCCAGTTCCACGGGCGCGGAAGGCGTAGGCCACTGCTTATCGGGCAAGCCCGATTTGATCCACACAAAGGTGTTGCGCAGCGTCCCGTTGTCGTTGACGATGGCTTCCTCGGATTTCTGCGGCGTAGTGTGGACGCGCGCGCAAACCGGATTGGCCGACATGTCGATCGTGCGCAGCGTGGGCTTTGTCCCGCTAAAGCTGACCTTGCCGGTGATGGTAGCCGCATTCGCGTCATCCACCGCCGCGGCGGGCGCGGCCGCCGGCGCAGCCGTCTCTTCCTTCTTGGCTTCTTCCTTGCTGCCGCCGCAGCTCGTCAAAAGCAGAGCAGCAGCCGCTCCGCACGTAATCCAAAACTTCGTCATGGTTTTAAATAGCTCCTTTTTCTAAGGGGTCCTGGGTGCTGGGTGCTGGCAAACCATTCAACCGTTTGCGACGACCGCGCCAGAACCCAGAACCTAGAACCCAGAACCCTTCCTTCAGTTGGCCGCGCTGGCCCGCAACCGGGTCAGTTCGTCCGGCGTGAACTGGAACATATAGCGCACCAGTAGTTCGGCGTGGTCTTTATTGTACCCGTTGAAGCTGGCCGGCGTGGGACCGGAGAATACCATGTGATCGCCCTCCGGCCTGAACAGTCCGGACGGCATAGCCGTGCCCGGGCTCATCATTGCCGGGTCCAGCATCCAGCGCCGCGCCCAGCCCGGTTTCAGGCGCTCCTTAGCCAGCAGGAAATTCGGCGCTGTGGCGTGCGCATCGTGTTTCGCATCGCCTGTGGCATGGCACTTCAGACACGGCGCACCTTCGCTCGAGAACAACTGCCGCGCCATGGTCCGCTCCTGGTCGCTCAACGGATCCAGCTTATCCGCGATATAGGGTGCCGCCTGCGACGACAGGGCGCCGAAGAACCGCACCAGCTTCTGAATTTCCCCGTCGGAGAAGTAGAAAGTAGGCATGCGCGCATGCAGGTACCGCCGCACCCCGTCGCGATCCATCTCCTTGGGGTCGTCCGTCAGCGATGGATTGTTCAGGAACCGCATCAGCCATTCCGGATTCACGCGCGCACCTTCCCCGATCAGGGTCGGCGGCCGCTGGTCTTTCCAGTCCGGGTCCTGGTAGCGCGGCAGTGTCATGAAGACGGTGGTCTGTCCCACGTGTACCTGATGGCATCCCATGCAATTGTATTTGCGCACCACCCACCAGCCCTCGATGATGTCGCGCCGCTGGTCGCCGGGATTGTAGAAATACCGCGGCGGGATCGACGGCTCGGTGGACCCCAGCAAGAAAGTCGTTACCGCGTCGATCTCCGGCTTCGATAAATTGAAATTCGGCATCTTCAGCCGGTCGAGCTTCGCCTTTTCCTTGCCTTGATCGTAGACCGCCGGGTTCGCCAGTTTGTGCTCGAAGAAGCCTTTGTGTGTGTACCAGTCTTCGCGCTCCGCCTGGTGGCCGAGCAGCGCGAAATCCAGGCGCTCGATAGGCTTCGAACCTTCTTTGGTCAGCTCCGTGCCGATGCGCTGTTCTTCCTCGAGCCCGGCAATCTCGTGGCAGCCCGCGCAGCCGTAGAAGCGCACCAGGAACTGGCCGCGCGGCTTCAGCTTGGGGTCGTCCAGGTAATCGGCGCTGGCATACGTGGCGTTGGAATGTTTGCGCGTCTCCAGGTAGCTCGCAATATCCCGCGCTTCCGCCTCAGTCAGCCGCAAGCTGGGCATTGGCGTCATCTGCATCACCAGCAGTTCGTGGCCGTCGTTGGGGCACTTGCTGTGCTCCGTATCGAACACGAACGGCAGGCCCGCGCGCTTGTAATCCTCCGCGGTGATGTCCTTTTTCTCAAACGGACAGTAGGGCAGCGTACGCTGCCGCGGGTTGTGAACCCAGCGGACCAGATAGTTGTAATTGTCTTTCTCGCCCACCCGGCTGAGATTGGCGGCGAAGGTGCCGCCCTGCTTCTCGCCGCCTTCGCCCATCGAATGGCAGGCCATGCATCCGCGCGTCTCGAAGGCTTCTTTGCCCTTTTCCGGATCGCCTTGCGGCTGGTCGGCCAGATCGCCCGTTACGCCGGATTGCCAGACGAACGCGGCAATGGCTTTGATCTCGTCGTCATCCAGGCGGAAGGTTGGCATCTTGGTGCCGGGACGCCATACGTGCGGGTCCTTCAACCATACCGGCAGCCACTCCTTGTGCATCTTCATGCGCACTTCTTTCAGGCTGGGCCCCACCTTCTTGATCTCACGCACCAGGCTGCGCGCGCGATCGTCATCCTGCTCGATCTTGGCATCAATGCCGCTGACCCGCACTTTCAGATCGTTGGCGTGCTGGTACAGCTTTTGGGCTTCATCGTTGTTGCGCGTCCGATCGCCCTGCGACACGCTAAAGCCGGCTTCGCGCGTCCACTCGGCTTTCTGCTGCGTCAACTGGCGGATATCCTGGTTGACCGCGGACAACTCATCGGGATCGCGGTCGAAGCCTTCATACCGGTGGCAGGCCATGCAGCCGCGCAGCCGGAAGATTTCGCGGCCGGCGTCCAGCGTATCCGCCATCTCGGTGACGATTTCCTGCGAATGACACTGCTGGCAGCCAGCCTCCAGGTTCTCTTTGGCATGCAGCGGCCACAGCCAGTGTTCGTTGTAGCCATGCGCCTTCTCGACGCTGGTCAAAGCTACCCCGTTGCCGCCATGGCAGGGCGTACAGCCGAACTTTTCAGGATCGTGGACTTTCAGCAGCTCCTTCTTCGGATGGCTGATGAAAACCTCCTGGCCGCCCATATCCGCGGCCGTGAGCGTGACCGGCTCGCGCGTGCCCAGGTGGCACGATTCGCAGCGATCCACCAGGTCCACGTCTTTGATGTGGATCTGGCGGATACCGACTTCGAAGGTCGCCATTTTGTTCCGCAGGCCATTCAGCGTCTCCGCGCTTACGTCGGCGATCCGGTCCGTCAGATATTTGTCGCGCTTGGCTCGCAGCTCCGTGGCCGGTTTCAGAAGATCCACGCGCTTCTGCAGCAGGGTAGCCTTTTCCGCCTTCCAGTCCTGCAGAGTCTTGTCCATGGTGGCGAAGTCCATCTGCTGCTTCTCGGTGGACCCATCGGGCATGGGCAGCTTCACCGTGTGGACCTCTTTCTTTAGCTCTTCGATCTCCGTCCGCATGGAGTTCTTGCTGCTCTCGCTCGAGCTGATCTCGATCTGATAAGTGAGGGCGCCCACATGGCCGCGGACTTCCTGGAAAGGCTCGTTCAACGCCAGCGCGCGCGGCACTAACTCCTGGTTGACCTTGCGATCGATTTCACCCACCTGCGGCGACACCGATTTCTCAGCGGCCTGCATCTGCCGGTCCAGGTCGCGGTAGTCGGCCGAAGCCTTGATCTGCGCCTCCGAAGAGGCCTCCTGAGGCAGCCGGCTCTTTAGAAATCGCGAGTAGAGCTTCTCAAAACGCGCCTGATAACCCTTCCATGGGCGCGTGCCGTACACTTCGTCATATAAGCCCCAGACCAGGCAAACGACCAATAAGGCCGACGAAATGAACAGGGGTTTGCTTAAAGTTGAATGAACGACGGGGTCCTTCTCTTGGTCGGTCATATGTTAAACCAGGGCGTGATCCAGACGTATTTAATGCGAAATACCAGGCGCAACAGCATCTTTACCGGCAGCAGCAGCATGAGGATCAGGAAGATCTGCATGGTCGCGTATTGCAGCAGGCTCATACGCGAGTAGATCTTCTTATTGAAGGGCGTCCAGGTGATCAGCTTGTGCATCCCGATCCACGCGCCCACGAAGTATATGCCCATCACGATGGCGCCAAAGATCAGCTTGCCGATGCGCCCGGTGATGCCGAAAATGTCGGGCAGGTCGCGGTTCACCTCGAAGATCAGCCGGTTGTGATCCCATGTGACGCCGGGCCAGAACCACATCCATCCCGGACCGCGAATAATCGTGCCGATGATGATCATGCTTACCCACAGCACGATGAAGCCGAAAATGAACGTGAGAATCGAGAATTTGCGCTGCTTATAAGTGTAATAGCCGTTGCCCAGCGGGTTGGCGTCTATATAGGGAATTACCATCAGCCCGATGATGATGAGCGACGGGAAAATGACGCCAGCCATCCAGGGATCGAAATACACCAGCATTTCCTGCAAGCCCAGAAAATACCAGGGCGCCTTGGCAGGGTTCATGGTCAGCGTTGGGTTCGACGGCTCCTCAAGCGGCGCGTTCAACGTGATCGACCAGACCAGCAGGATGATGGTCACGATGATGGCGGCCAGGAACTCGATGCGCAGCAGGTAGGGCCAGACATGGACTTCCTTAGCCCAGCCGGGCTTCCACGGCGTCACCTTGCGGTGATGCGTCTTGGCCAGCGCCGGATCAGCTTCCAGTTGGCCGATCAGCCGGTCGTTGGCGAAAGCCTGCTTCATCCCGTACCACGTGTAAAACGGAACGACAAACAACAGGAGCACGATGGGAACATTGTCCGGCGTGCTGAAGATAGTCCAAAGCTGATGAAAATCCATGTGAAAGTCCCCGGCACCCTCTTCAGATCTTCCTCGGTTCCTTGATTTCCGACTCCAGCACGACCGGCGCGGGACCGGATATGCCGCCGTCTTTACGCACGCGCCAGAAGTGCACCACCATAAATGTGGATGCGATGATCGGAATAGCCACACAATGCCAGATGTAGGCGCGCAATAGGGCATTGGAATCCACGATCGAGCCGCCCAGGAGCCCGAACCGTACATCATTGAATGGGGTCATCCCCAGTTGGTGCCCGAATGGACCGTCGTGGCCCAACAGCGGTGTAGCGCGCGCCATGTTCGTACCGACCGTCACGGCCCAGAACCCGAGCTGATCGTCCGGCAGCAGGTAACCGGTAAAACTGAGGAGCAGCGTCAGCACCAGCAGCAGAACGCCCACCACCCAGTTAAATTGCCGCGGCGGCTTGTACGATCCCGTGAGAAAGACACGGAACATGTGCAACTCCACCATGATCACCATCAGGTGGGCGCCCCAGCGATGCATGTTGCGCAGCAACTTGCCGAAAGGTACGTCGTGCTCCAGGTACAAGATGTCCCGGAACGCCACCACCTTCGACGGATGGTAGTAGAACATCAGCAGCGTGCCGGTAAAGACCAGGGTGATGTACACATAAAAGGTCATCCCGCCCATGCCCCAGGTGTATTTGTAGGCCACCGCGTCGCGATTGATCTTGGCCGGATGCAGGTGCAGGAAGACGTTCGAAAGCACGCCCAAGGCGCGGCTGCGGGGCGTTTCGTCGTGCTTGACGCGCAGCACGGATTTCCAGAGATCCGTCTTTTCCGGCTGCTTGAGGGCCTTGATCTCGTCCACCGCGCGGTCGCGGACGACCTTACCGCCTTCAACCAGCGCGGCCACCTTACTTTTGCCGTTTTTGCCGTTGCCGCCGTTGGTGCCCGCGGGCGTTCCATTGGTGGATACGGGTGTCCCGCTCTTTCCGTCTGTTTCAGCCATGATTAGACCTCACACATTGCGGAGTATGGCTCCGTCCATGCCGAATTGCGAAGGTTCGCCTTTCGGCCACCGGTAGACGTGGCTCAGGTCCACTACGATCTGGCCTTCCGGATCGAGTTCCACATGCGCGCGGTCCATGGGACGTGGCGCGGGGCCCTCGAAGTTGATGCCTTCCGGATCGTACCCGCTGCCATGACACGGGCATTTGAATTTGTTTTCGCTGGGCTTCCAGTCCGGCGTGCATCCCAGATGTGTGCATATAGCGGAAATAACGAAAATGCCCTCCGTATTGCGCACCACCCAGATGCGGTATTGATTCTGGAACTTGGTGTCCACGCCGAATCCGAAGTCGGATGGATAGCCGATGCGGAAACGGGTCTTGGGTTCGTACAGGGCGCGCGGAAAGAAAAACCGCAAAAACATGAGGAGATTCACGCCCAATACACCCAGCACCGAGGCCATTACGAAACGACGCCGGCGCGTGATGACCTTTTGCGGATCGGCATCCGCTGGTTCTTTGAGAATCTTGAAAATCGCTTGAGAAAGCGAGGGTTTGGCCTGTGGCGGCGGGGGTGTTTTCCCCGCCGGAGGTGCAGGAGTCGGATTTGCCATTACCTTCCTCTAGACCGGATTGCTCCGGCCGTCCTGTGATTCATAGCGAACTGTAGGACTCGGTAAGCGCCGCTGGATTCTCCAGCCGCAAGGAATGGCGACTCCCTTATGGAGAGTATGGAAAGCCTGGTTGATTAGTAATTGGGGGCCCTATAAAAAATACTTTGCAAGAGCCGCCCTCTCCCCACGCGCTGCATCCTTCAGCGTCGCATCCCGAGTGTCCCTCAAAATGTGTTCAGTGAACATCTTACACCCCCAGAGAAAATTTGCAAGTGTCACCTTGCTGGATTTTCGGTTTGATTGTCCGGTGGCGGGTTCACCAGATCTTCGTAGAAGGCCTGGAACCGGCGGCTGTAGTTTTCCTTGGTCTTGCCCCAGGTTTGCTGAAAGATCTCCTGCCCTACCCAGTGCCGGAAGATCTCGATCCAACCTTTATTATGCGGGTGCTCCCGTTCCGCGCTGCTTTCCAGATTGAGATCCGTGAAAACCGCCAACATGAAATCGATGAAAGCCGTGCAGCGGTAAGCCGCGTTTCGCTCCCAGCGGCCCTGGATCTCTTCCCCTTTATCCCAGCCTTTCAAAATCTGCCGGTCGATGAAACTCAACCGGTCCTCATCAGCGATGGCCAGCGTCAAAGCCGCCAGTTGGTCGGTGTGCTTGGCCGAGAATTTATCCACCCGGTCGCTGGGCGGGTGCAATTTGTCGCTCAATTCGTCGAAGAAAGCCGCCCGGTCCGCGGCGCTTGCACGCACGCCACCCAGAGCGGTTTCCGCGATATGCTGCCCCAATTTGCGATAGGCCTCGAACTGGCCCTCGGTGAACCACTGGTCGGCGGTGCTCTCGTGCGGGAACTCGGCATGACCGGCGTGGTATCCGCCCACATCGGCAGGCTCGTCGCCCGTCAGCGACGATTTCAGGTAAAGAAGGTAAGCGGGCTGGTCGTCGCCGGGATACTTAATGTCGCCCACTACACAATGCGTCGGACTGAATCCAGCGGCGTTCTTGGCGATCCGGTCGAGGCTAATGCTGATCTCCACGCCGAAATCCGTCCGGCAGTTCCGTATGGTGGTAGTCAGGGAGCCGAAGGTCAGCTTGCCGTCCTCCTCGGCGTCACTGAGTATGATGTAACGGCAATGCCGGCGAATCAACTCGTACAATCCCATGTTGTCGAAATGGCCGCCATCGGAGAGGTTTACATAACGGGACCGGGCGTCGCTTAACCCGAACAACTCGTTGGTCAGCGGACCTAGGTTGAATAGCGGGGAACTCTCGCGGTAGCCCTTCCGGTGATAGGGGTTCCCAATCCACCAGCCTAACCTTACGTCGAAAACGGTCATTAGGAACGCCACCGCCGTAGATGTGTGATAGCCCTGGTTGGGATTGGCCGCCGCCCCCGAGACCGATACCGCGGTTCCCAGGTTTATCCCCTCAGGCGGGCAGAGTGCCGTCGTAGGCCGGTATGCGTAGCCCGAGGTGTCGCCGTCCTGCGATGGCCGATCGAAACCTTCGCCGATCCGCATCGCTTCGTTTTCGCCTTCCACGTCGAAGCCGCAGAATCGCGGGGTAAATATGTACGGCGCGCTTTTGCGCTCTTGCCAGGCCAAACTGCCGCCTGAGCTGAGGTTGAGTGTCGCATTCAGGATCGGGTACGGTCCGTAATAATGCCCCCCGGCGTTGGTCGTGAAGCTGGATAGCGGCTGATCGTCAGCGTCATCGAAGCCCGTAAACTCGTCGGGCCGGCGGCCATCGTTGCGGACGGCGCCAAGATAGCACCGCACCAGGCGGTTTTTATAGAACTCGTGTAGCGAAAAGATATTGATATCCAGCCGGAAGCTCAGCAGCAACCCAATCACTAAGAGCACCACGAAGAGGCTGGCTCCCCCGCTGATAAAAGAGGGACTATGCTGCCCAAACAAGTTCGTCGAAGCGCACCACAAGAGGCAAAAATACTGTGCGGGCATCTCGCTCAGCCAGGTTTTCGCGGGTGCAGGGCTGGCGGGCGTGATACTCACCTTCGCGCCGGGGGGCGCATATACGATCGTGGTCTTGTCGTCCGGCGTGGAATGATCGGAAAGATGCGGCGCATACAAGCCTTGAATCGCGATCGCGTGGATGGCGAACGACAGGGCCAAGACAAAACCGGCAATGAAGACAAAGGGGCCGATGCGGGCGACCCACTCCAGGGTCGAACTGCCGCTGCTGGGCATCGACGATGTCGACGATGAGTTGGGCGTTCCGGTGATCAAAGCGCTTTTGCCGCTGAATACGCCGCCCAGTGTGGTGGCCACCCATCCGCCGCTCAAGCCAAGCGCGGTCCAAAAATGGGAAATGAAAAGTTTGGCCACCCAAAGCGGTCCGTAAATGGATGCGGAGAACACCAATAGCCAGCCTGTGGAGTAGATCAGTGTCCAGGCTCGCAACCGGCTCAGCCACTCACGCGCGCCCCCTTCCAGACTCCGGCCCATCATGCCGATCTGGATGATCACACCTAGCGCCAGCGCCACCATGATAAGGGGAGGCGCCCACGTCAGCATGGCCCATGGGTATTGCATTTCGTCCTGGTGGGCACCCAGCAGCGAGGCAGTCTTCCATATGATCAGGCTCGAGACCAGCGCCGGAACCAACGATGCAAATAGCAGAACCACAAACCTGATTAAACGGGATCCTTTGGGCCGCACGGAAAGTGTGATTGCCAAAAATGAAACACTTAGATAAATGAAAACGCACCAAAATCCAAACGAACCGCTCAGATCCTGCGGCGTCGCGCGCAGCCAGTGCGCCAGTAACAACGTGGCCAACACTAATTCAACAGTGATGGTCTTTTGCACGCGCGCTTGAGTCCAGCCTCTCGGTTCGCTGCGCAGCCAGCTAATCGCGCGATGGCAATATGGCTGTAGAGCCTTGCGCTTTTCAGCCCGCGATACCAGGGCAACCAGCCGGGCCACCGTACCGTCGTTCCATCCCCGCCGGCGGCTTAGCGCCACGCAGATTGCGAACGTGACCCAACTGAGCAAGATCAGGCTCGGAACTACATCCCAGAGCGTGTTCGACGGGCAGAGATTGAAGAGCATGCCAATCAAGCGGGGGGTCAGGATCAGAAGGCCGATCGAGGCCGCCAATTGCAGGAGATTGAGCAGAAAGTTGCGCAGCCAGACCACCGCCATGGTCCACACATCGGCGCTCAAAATGCTGAAATGCGGCGTCAGATAATTGCTGTATTGCCGCAGAAAATGAATGGGGCGTTGCGACGGCTGATTTGGGTCGCACGAGGTCTTCGGCGAGAGAGTTTTCTGAACTTCCTGAACCTGTTTCTCGCGCCCATCAGCGCGCAGCAGCGAGATGAACCAGGAACCGATATAGCCTCCTCCCGATACGGTCGAGAGATAATCCAGCTCCGTAAGGAGGCGTTGGCCGGCGAGTGCCTGCAGGACTCCCAGGTTAAACGTAGCGCTACGGATGCCTCCACCGGAAAATGCCAGGCCCAACAACCCGGAGTGCCGCGCCCGCTGAGACGCGTCTTCCTCGGGAGACATTTGCGTGGCGACGCCGCGAGCCCCTCGCGCCACCGCGATCTGATCCAGTTCCGCTGCCAGCACCTCCGAGAAAGGAACGGCTTTATCGTTGGGATCGTCTGGCATAACTCAGAATGGGGCGAAACGTCACGTATTGTCCACGAATAATGAGACACAATGGGGTGTCTCGCCCACCTGCGCACGCGGAACGCCTCCCGCGTCCGGCCGCAACTCCGCGAGGCTCCGCAGATCGTCGTCGACCTGATTATTGGCATTCTGGATATCGCTGGTCCCCGACGACGGCTCGTTCACCAACTCCAACTGCATCGCAGGAAACAGCCGGACAAGGCACTTAAACGCTTCCTTTGCGTGACCGGCTTGGGGATCCGCATCCTGCTGGCCGCCGGAAAACACATGCAGATTTTTGTTCACTGCATTCCCTGGGTCAGGTGTCCAGTTAAGATCGCCCAAGTGCACCTGCGCGTGGTTGGGATATTCGTAGGTGAAGGTGTTCACCAGCGCTATTCGTTTGCAGACGATGTTTCGGGCAGTTGGGCCCAGAAAGAAATAGCCAGCCCCACCGTTCATGCACCGCTGCGCCGCCATTTTCGCCGGCAGCGGAAGGTACATCGCACAAAAAAGCGCATTAGCAGCGCGATTTATGACCCTGAAACCTTCCAAAACGGCTAGATCCTCTTTCCAGAAACGAGGAGTACACTTACTGGGGGTAACGCCGACGAGGCAATAAGAATACCCTCTTGTAAGTCCAACCGGCCCGCCTCGCGATCCCGCCCTGCACTCATTCGAACCCAGAGTCCCCGCAGCCGGCGTGACAGGTACTAGAACCTCGACACACTCGTTCGTAAATACAAACGCGAACTGGCCATGAAAAATAACATTCAATTCGCCCTTCGCCATCAGAATTTCTCCATAACTGTGGGGGCAGGCCTGCAGCCCAAATGCCACTTAGTTTTTGAACGCCCACCCGATTGTGCACAAATGGTGGAGCAGGCGCTCTGCCTGCGGCGAACTCTCAGGCCGCTACTACGGCAATGAATATTCGCATAATTCAAAGTGGAAGTAAAGCGGAGAATTGTCCAATACAAAATAAGCCTGAAACGAAGGGGTGTTTCCAAGGGACGAGAGGGCGCGGGACTTATGGCTTCATCGCGGGAACGCTCAAGGCCGCCGGTCGAAAAGTTGAGCAAAGGACAAAAAGGGATTGTGCGCCCGTTTCTGGTGAAAGCCACGGGGCTGAGCCGGGCACAGCTGACGCGCTGGGTGGGGTGGTGGATGAAGCAGGGGTGCATCCCCGTGAAGGCAGTGGCGAAGATGGGGCGGTTCGCGCGGCGCCATACGGCCGCGGATATCCGGCTGCGGCGGTAGACGCCGCCCACCAGGACCTGTCGGCACCGGGAGTCCGGCGCATCTTGCAACGGGAGTCCACGGTTTTCGGCAAGCGGGAGTTCCAGAACCTGGCCGGCACTTTGGCATCACACGTTTTACAATTTCCGGAATCGGAAACCTATGCGAGTGTGCGGGTGAACATGACCCCACACCCAAGCGCGGCAGGTGTCCATCGGCGAGCGGCGGAAACCGGATCCACAGGGGCACCCCGGTTACCTGCGTGCAGACACGGTGCATGAAGGTCATCACGATGGCCGGTAGAGTACCACATCAATGCGGTGGATACAGTGACGCAATGGCAGTTCCGCATTTTGGGCTTTCCCTGCGAAACGGATCGGCGTTTATCAATCAGAAGGTGGCCCAGATGCTGAACAAGTTGTTAGCGCTGCAAGAGTGCGTTTTTTTGGCACGGACCGTTCGTTAAAATATGGTTTGTACGTCCCTGTGTGCACGATATACTTACCCAGCGGACCGGCGGTGCTCGCGTCGATCGTGGGCTTGCTGGCGGTGCTGGCCTGGCGGATACGCGAGGCGCGCGGGGCGGTCTCCGTCAAGAAGATCGTGATCCCGCCATTGGGTATGGCGACCGGATTGTGCATGTTCGCAGCGCCCGCGTTTCGTATTCCCTGGACGTGGGCGGCGCTGGCCTTACTTGTCGGGGCGATCGGGCTGGCCTATCCGCTGCTGCTAACATCGCGTTTGGTGCGGCAAGGGGACGTAGTGATGATGCAGCGCTCGAACGCTTTCTTCACCGTGATCCTGGTGCTGGCGGCGATACGGTTGGCGGCGCGGGGTTATCTGGATACGGTGTTGTCGATACCACAGACCGGCGCCGTGTTCTACCTGCTGGCCTTCGGCATGATCCTGCGGTGGCGGACGGCAATGTTTCTGGAATACAGGAAGCTGGCTTAAGGAGAATATTGGTGGCGATGAAGAGGGCGACACGTAAGATCATCGTCTACATTGCAACCAGCGCGGACGGCTACATCGCCCGTCCTGACGGGGGCGTAGATTGGCTGGAACGGCCCATGCCGGAGGATGGCTATGGCATGAGCGCGTTCGCGCGCTCGATCGACACGATCCTGTGGGGCCGCAAGACCTATGATTTCGCGGCAAAGATGGGGGGAGTCGGCGTCTACGGCAAAGTCAAGCACTATGCGTTCTCGCGCCAGCCTCCCCCGGAACCGCTGCCAGGAGTCGAGTTTGTTTCCGACGCGATCCCGGAATTCGTGGGAAAGCTCCGCGCGGGACGTGGCAAGAACATATGGATGATGGGCGGTGCAGGGATCATCGCGTCGTTCCTGGACGCAGACGCGATCGATGAATTCTCGATCCACGTCATTCCCGTAATGATCGGCGAAGGGATTCCGCTCGTCGCTCCTCGCCATCGGAACATCGAGCTCGAATTGATCTCCTCGCGTTCGTTCCCGGATGGCGTGGTGCACCTGAATTATAGCGTGCGACGCTAAGCCTTCCGGCTAGGGCTACTTAGCCTTCAGATCCTCCCGCTTGAAGGTGGTCACTTGGGCCTGCATCAGGCCGTCCTTCGTCTCGTAAGAATCGGCGCCGCGATAAGGCTGCACCAGGAATGGAGCGTCTGCGCGCCACTGCACGTTGAGCGTATCGCCCACCTTCTGGGTGTGCTCGGCGGTGAACTTCAGGCCGCAGATGCCCCCTTCGCGAAATGGCTTCACTACCTGGGTAAACATGGCGCCGACGGCTTCCCTTCCCTGCGCAACCACGCCGCCGGGCGAAAAGATTTCCACGTCCGGGGGATCCTGCGCCATGATGCGATTCCAGTCGCAGGCGTTGAGGGCTGCCACATGCTCTTTGACGACGGCCTCGGCGTTCGCTTGCCGCTTCAAAGGAGGCATCTTCGGCTGTTGCGCCAGCAGGCCCGCTACGGCGGCCAGCGTCAGAATCGCGCTGCGAGATGCCGAACCGGTCATCAGACCTCCAGCTTCCACGGCTCGCGATACACGGCGTGCAAGTTGGACTGCATGTCGCTTTGCGCGCAGGTCCACTTGCTCTCGTCCCAATCGATGCGGGACTTGAAACGCATGGAGAGGTTTGCCAGCAGGCAGACGGTCGAAGAGCGCACACAGGTTTCGATTTCGCTGATGGGCTTCTGGCGCGACCGGATGCATTCCAGGAAATTGCGCCAGTGGGGCACGTTCATATCCGACATGGCGCGGTCCTTCTCCCAGACCTCAGGCTCTTTGCCCTTGGCATTGGGAATCAGGCGGCAGCTGCCGCGATTCACGAAGACGGTGGCTTCGGTGCCATGGATGACGGTGCCCGCTCCCTGGTTCAGGCCGAACATGGGAAGCGGGTTGCAGGTGCGGCTCTCGTAGCTGGAAAGAAACTTCTCGTAATAGAAGGTGGCCAGCATGGTGTCGGGCGTCTGGGTATTATCCGCGACGTAGAACTTGTTGCCCATGGCCTCCACCGCCACCGGCATGGGGTCGCCGAAGCACTGGTGGATTGGGTCGATCAGGTGCACGCCCCAGTCGGTCATAGCGCCGCCCGCATAGTCCCAGAAATAGCGGAAGGTAGGAAAGGTGGCGGCTTTCACACCCCATCGATTGGCGTTGAAGGGAACCTTCGGCGCGGGGCCCAGCCACATATCCCAATCCAGATCCGACGGCGGGTCGCTATCCGCGGGATTGCCGAAACCTTTCTTGTCCGTCATGCCGCTCTGGAAGGCGTGGCAGAAAGTGATATCGCCCAGCCGTCCGGAGGACACCAGTTCGGCCGCTTTCTGAAAATAACCGCCGGAGCGCTGCATGGTGCCGGCCTGGACCACGCGGTTGTACTTGCGCGCGGCCTGTACCATCTTCTGGCCTTCTTCGACGAACTTGCATGCGGGCTTTTCGACGAAGACGTCCTTGCCGGCTTTGCAGGCTTCCACGGCCATGTAGGCGTGCCAGTGGTCGGGGGTAGAGATGCACACCGCGTCGATGGCCTTGTCGGCCAGGATTTCACGGAAATCAGCGACAGCCTTAACCTGGAAACCCTTCTTGCGCGCGTCGGACTCGGCGCGGTCGAGATGCGGGCGATATACATCGCAGACCGCCACCGGCTGGGCCTCGGGGATCCGCATGGCGAAGTCCAGATTACCTGAACCCATGGCGCCGATGCCGATAAAGCCCACCGCGATGCGGTCGTTGGCTCCCTTCACGCGGCCTGTGAAAAGGGAGGTGGTGAGGGCAGCTCCGGCGGTGGCCAGCGCGGCGCGCCTCGATATGCTGTGTTCCATGATTGCGCTCCTTCGAAAAGTGCGGTCGAAATTCGATTGAACGACTATTCTATACGGATGCGCTCGCGGGAACTGCGCGGGCCGCCGCTAACCCGCCAGAATATTCGCCAGCGCCGGTTCCAACGCCGGAAACCGGAACTGATAACCAGCCGCTTCCGCTGCCTTAGGCAGCACACGCTGGCTGGCCAGCATCACTTCCGACATTTCCCCAAACATGAACTTCAACGAAAACGCAGGCATCGGGACCACCGCTGGGCGGCCCAGTTCATGCGCCAGAGCTTTCGTGAAATCGGCATTCGTAACCGGATTGGGTGCGGTTCCATTAACCGGGCCGCGAATCGAGTTTTCGATCGCGTGCTGGATCAGGCCCACCAGGTCGTCCAGGTGGACCCATCCCATCCACTGATCGCCGTGCCCCAACTTTCCGCCCATGCCGGCCTTGAATGGGGGCAGCATCTTGGCCAGCGCGCCGCCGTTCATTCCCAGGACCATTCCAGTGCGAAGCTTAACCAAACGAATCCCCAGGGACTCGGCCAGGTCCGCTTCCTTTTCCCAGGCGACGCATACGTCGGCCATAAAACCATCGCCCGGCGCCGAGGATTCGGTCAGGATCTCTTCGCCCCGCGATCCGTAGTAGCCGATCGCCGAGCCGCAGACCAGCACCCCCGGCCGCTGCCGTACGGTGGAAAGCGCCTGCACCAGGTTGCGCGTCCCGACCACGCGACTGTCGCGGATCTTTTGCTTCACTTCGTCGTTCCATCGCTGCGCGATCGGCTCGCCGGCCAAGTGAACTACCGCGTCCACGCCCTCCAGGCTCTCTTCCGGCGGCTGGCCTTTCATGGCATCCCAAACGAATAACTGCACTCCCGGTGGAAGATTGGTTCCGGCGTGGCGGCTCAGGACGCGCAGTGTATGATTACTGCCGGCAAGCGCCTTCATCAAGCGGCGCCCGATAAAACCGGACCCGCCGGTGATTGCGATGGTCATAAAGTTAGGTTACCTGAAATCCGGCGGAAGGTTACACTTGCGCGCGGTACACTTTTAAGGAACCGCGCAAAACGGGCCACGGCCGCGCCGCCATTATTCCGCAAGTTCCTGTCCTGTTTCGCGGCGCGGACACGCACCCCCTTTGCGCTTTAAGGAATCGCGCAAGATCGCATGCTACGCACCGTCACCGCCACGCGCTACGTAACGCCTCTGCGCGAGGGCGGCTCCCTGCCTGCATTGGTGGAGGCTGACGACCTCGGTCTGTACGTGCTTAAGTTCACCGGCGCGGGACAGGGTCCTCTGGCATTGGTGGCCGAAATCATCGCCGGCGAAATCGGCCGCGCGCTGGGCCTGCCGGTCCCCGAACTGGTGCTGGTGGAAGTGGATGCGGCGTTGGGCCGGAACGAACCGGACGCGGAAATCCGGCAGCTCCTGCAATCCAGCGTGGGCGTGAATTTAGGCATGGACTTCCTGCCCGGATCGGTCATGTTCGATCCCGCGGCGGGCGATCGCGCCGCGCCCGAAGTCGCTTCCACCGCCGTCTGGTTCGATGCCTTCGTCACCAATGTGGACCGGACCGCGCGTAACCCCAATCTGCTGTGCTGGCACAAGACCCTGTACTTCATCGATCACGGCGCCGCGCTTTTTTTCCATCACGATTGGCGAGATCCCGCGCAGAGCGCGCGCACGCGATTCCCGGCCATCCGCGATCACGTGTTGCTGCGCAGCGCGAATCGCATCGAAGCCATGGATGCCGCTTTGCGCGCGCGCCTCTCCCCCGCCGTATTCGCCGGCGTGCTCGCGGCTGTTCCCGACGCATGGCTGCGCCCTGAGCCCGGCGTCCCCACTGCCGCCGCCAAGCGCGCGGCCTATGTCGATTACCTGGTCGAGCGGCTGCAATCTGCTCCGCTATTCGTTGAGGAGGCCATCAATGCGCGCAACCGGCTCGTATGATTATGCCGTCTGGCGCGTGGCCCCCAGCGTCGAGCGCGAGGAGTTCGTAAATGCCGGCGTCGTCTTGCATTGCCCCGAACGCGCCTTCCTGGATTGCCGCGTGCACCTCGACGAGCAGCGCCTGCACGCACTTTGGCCGGCGCTCGATATGGACGTGATCCGTCAGCACCTGGAAGCCTTTCCCCGGATTTGCGCGGGCGACCCGGATGCCGGACCCATCGCCCGCCTTTCGCGCCGCGAACGCTTCCAATGGCTGGTGGCGCCGCGCAGCACCATCATTCAAGTTTCGCCCGTGCACAGCGGCATGTGCGACGCCCCCGAAACCGCGCTGGAGGAAATCTTTCGCCGGTTGGTCCTGATGTGACGAGCGCCGCCGAAACGCCCCAACAACAGTCCGGCTTGCGTAAGCAATTGGGCTTGGCTGACCTGGTGCTGGCGCAGGTCCTCTGCGTGGTGGGGTCTTCCTGGGTCGGCGTGGCGGCGAAATTGGGCCGGCCGCACGTGGCTTTCTGGATCGGCGCGATGGCCCTCTTCTACCTGCCGCTGGCCGTGGTCGTGATCTGGCTGAATCGCATGATGCCGCTTGAAGGCGGTTTGTATCAGTGGGCCAAACAGGGTTTCGGTGAGATGGCCGGCTTCCTCACGGCCTGGAACCTGTGGGTCTACGCCGTGATCGTGGCCGGCGCCATCATCTTCGTCACGCCCACGGATCTCGCTTACATGATCGGACCCGCCGCGGCCTGGCTACCGGCCAGCAAACTCGCCACGCTACTGCTCACCGGCGGCGTGATGGCCGCCATTGCCGTCACCGCCGCGCGTGGGCTCGACGCCAGCAAATGGCTGCACAACATCGGCAGCGTAATGATCCTTCTCGCCTACGCCATCCTGCTAACCCTGCCTCTGTGGGCGCCTGCGCGACCCGCCGCACGATACGAGCCCGTTCCGTGGTCGCCGCCGAAACTCGACTGGTTCAGCGTGGCCGTGTTCGGCCAGATGACCGTGGGCGCTCTCAGCGGCTTCGAATACGTCGCCATCCTGGCCGGCGAATGCCGTAGTGCGGCGCGCACCATCGGCCAATCCGTCATGATTTCGGCGCCCGCCATCTGCATCATGTTCATCCTGGGTACGAGCTCTGTCCTGGCGTTCGTTGGCGATCAACCCATCAACGTAATCGGTCCGATTCCGCAGACCATGCGCGCCGCGCTCGGCAACACCGGCGCGGGCGGGTGGGCCGCGCCGTTCGCCATCGGTATGGTGCTGGCGCGCGCCATCGCGGCTGCCAGCCTGATCTTCACCGGCCTGACGCGGCTGCCCATGACCGCCGGCTGGGATCATCTCGTGCCCGCGTGGTTCACACGCCTCGATCCGCGCCGCGGCACGCCCGTCAACTCCATCTGGTTTGTCGCTGCCCTGGTGATGGCTTTCGTTCTGCTGAGTATGCTCGGCGTGCGCGAGCAGGAAGCCAACCAACTGCTGTCCGGCGCTTCGGTCGCCCATTACGCGATCGCGTATGTGGGTCTGTTCGCACTGCCTCTCATGGGCCGCGCGGCGCTACGTGCAAAGCTGCCGTTGTGGGTAAGAGTTATCTCTCTGGCGGGCCTGGTATCCAGCCTGATCTCGCTGGCGATCACTGTCTACCCCATTGTGGATGTCGCCAGCCCGCTCGTCTACGGCGCCAAAATCTGCACGGTGGTCGTCATCGCTAACGGCGTGGGCGTGCTGCTCTACCGCGCGGGGCGCCAGCGCGCGATATAGGCGTCCACATCAGTCTTGCGGCGCATCCCTTCCAGCGACATCCACCGGATGGTGCCGAAGATTGGCCGCTCCGGCCAGGGTCGATCATGCAGACCGAAGCACCACAGGATGTTTGTATACGTGTTCGGATCGCGGCCATCCAGCGCGTAGCGGTCGTGCAGATAAATCATCGCGGCCATTGCATCGTCATAGCTGGCCGACCATTCTATGATCTTCTTGCCCCAATACATCCGGTAGTAACCGTGGATCACCCCGGCCGCCAGCAACTCCCGCTGCGTGGCGTTCCAGAGATCGTCATGTGTTTCGGCGCGTTCGAACTGTTCCCGTGTGTAGACGGAAGGGCGCCGGTCGCGCCGATGCCGCCGCATCGTGTCGCATGCCCAGTCCGGCAGTACTGCGAGCGAATCCGTGCGCGGCGCGAAACGAGCGAAGTTGAAAGCCAGTTCCCGTCGCACGATCAGTTGTTCCAGGAACTCCGTGGCAATTAGCTTGTGCTGGCGCGCGTACGACTCCACCGCCAGCGCAACTTCGAGCGAGGAGATCTGGCCGAAATGCAGATATGGACTAAGACCCGAAGTCGCCTGCGCGGAAGGCTCATTGTGCTCGCCCGCATAGCGCCACAGTCCGTGCTTCAGAAAATGCGCAAGCTGCTTCTTGGCGGCCTTGCGCCCACCTGCGATCGAAACAGATGGCGGCACGCTGTGGTCGATCTCGCACGAAGCGATCAACCGCTCGATATTCCCGCTCGTGACGCGCGTGTGAAACTCCGAAGCCTTTCCCGTGAACGCCCTGCGCACCTTTGCAGCCGCCGCTGGCTGCAGGTACTCCGACAAAAGCTTCCGTATCTTTGGCCGGATGGTATAAGCGGCGTACTCGCGCTTCTCAAAACATGCCATCGGGACCACGCAACTCGCATCCACCGCGTAGTACGCCACGTCCATCTTCGGAGGCACGCTCGTATTGTGCTGCGCGGCAACGAAAGTGGGATAGTCGTCTGTGACTACCGCCGCGGCGCGACCCGCCAACCGGTAAATCACATCGTCGGGATCCGCCATGGTCCGCCGCAGGTAGAAAACGTACCCGATGCGCCGTGCTTTCAGCCGTTCCTCCGTTTCCGGAACGCCCTCCAGAATGAAGCGGTGGAACCGGTCGCTGGCGTAAGGGTAGCTGCACGTCAGGCCTTCGTAGTAGAGCACCGGCAGATCCAGCCGGTTGGCGAGTTCGATCGCGAAGTCCAGCGCCTGGTTCGCGCCCGCCCGCCGGTTCATCTGCGACCAATACATGACGTAGTCACCGTCTGTGCGGATTCCGGCTGAATTCAATTGCCGTGCGCGCTCGGGCATCTTCTATCTGATGGCGACCCGCCAGCCGCGGGTACAATAAAAATACGTGATGCGAGCCTGGAACCGGGCCAAACTCCTGTGGGGATATCTGTCGCGCCGCTCGAACCTTCGGGCGTTGCCGGTGGAGTACATCGTCGAGACCACTGCCAAGTGCAACCTCTATTGTCCGATGTGCCCGCGCGAAACCCACAAACAGCCCAAAGAAGACATGCAGGACGAAGTTTTCGCGCGCCTGGTCGAACAGGCCGGCTCTACGGCCGAACACATGATGCTGATCGGCTTGGGCGAGCCTTTCATGGATCCGCACATTTTCGAACGCATCGAATTCTGCCATCGCCACAGCATTTCCACACTGCTCTCCACCAACGGCACTTTTCTCGACGAGCGCCAGTCCGCCCGCGTCCTTGATTCGCCGCTGGAACAGATCACCCTCAGCTTCGACGGCGCGACTAAAGAGAGCTTCGAATACTATCGCAAGGGCGCTAAGTTCGAAAAAGTACGCGACAACTTCGTCCGCTTCGCCAAGATGAAAAACGCCCGGCGGGCGAAATTGCAGGTGGTCGTCCAGATGGTGCGCATGGAGCGCAACGCCGCCGAGGTAACAGAATTCGTCCGCTTCTGGCGCGCCGTGCCCGGCATCGACCAGATCCGCATCAAAGAAGATGAAACCAACATGATGCGTCCCGACGCCGGACATGCCGCCGAAGATTGGAAGCATCCCTGCCACTATCTCTGGCGCGGCCCGCTGTACGTGAAACACAACGGCGACGTCTACCCGTGCTGCCAGAGCTATATGCTGGACGGCGCGCCGCTGGGGAACCTCGCCGTGCACGCGCTCGAGAGCATTTGGAATTCGCCGGAGATGGAGCGCATGCGCCGCGCCCATACCTCCGGCCGCGCCGGCGAAATCGACGTTTGCGCGCGCTGCTGCACCACTATCCCGCATCCCGCGCTTGTGGCTGGAAGCCTGGTCTTCCATGGTAAGACGGTACGCCGTCTGTTGCCCGTAGTCGAGCGACTGGCTTATTTTTCGAAGCTGCCCGGCCGCCTGCTGCGCCCGCCCGCGCCCGTCGCCGCCGCAACGGACGATTTGGTCCAGATCAGCCAGGCCGGTCCGCGGAACCCTGGCGACTGACGTCCGCCGGCAACTTCCCGAGCTCCTTTTGCGACAGCCGGCTCCACTTGGCCACTACCCGCCTCCGGTAGCGCGGCGCGGTCCGCACCGCCTCCGCCGATTGCTCGTACATCTGGCGCGCTTCCGCCATCCGGCCTAATCCTTCCAGCGCCTGGCCGAGATAATACAGCCCCTCCGGATCGTATGGCCGCCGCTCGATGTACTCCGACAAAAACTTCCGCGCGTCCTCGTTTTGCCTAGCCGTCAGGTAAACCGCGCCCAGTTCCCGCAGAATCTCGCTCTGGCTATGTTTGTCGTTCTGGTCGATCACAGTCTGAAAGTAGCCCAGCGCGTCCTTCAGCCGCCCTTGCTCGCGCGCGATGCGGCCCAGTTGAAAGTGCGCGTCTGTCTCGGTGGGATCGATGGCCACCGCTTTCTTGAACCGTTCGATCGCTTCCGTCGCGTTCCGCCGCTGCTGATAAATGAGACCGAGTTGATATTGCGCTTCGCCATCGTGTGGATTGATCGCCGCCGCATTCAGCATCCGCCTAAAGTTCTGCCGGCTGCGCAAGCCCGCGCCCAAGTTGCCGATCTCGCCGCCCAGGTAGTAATAGGCATAGAAAAGGAAGAACGGTGACGCGATCCATCCCAGGATGAACCGCAGCGGCCCCCACAAAAAAACCGCCGCTACCAGTGGGATCCACGAAAGGCCCGTAATCAGCGCTGTCGGCCCGTTTTCGGTTCCGAACACAGTGCGCACCGCGAAGAACATCAGGATCACGAAATATAGATACGCCGCCGCCAGCGCCATTAGAAAAATCGCGGGAGGAAGCATCCGCGCGATCAGTGCAACCGGCACAAAGGCCGCGGTCCAGGCCATCGCCGTGCAGGTCAACAGAGGAGAATAATCGCGCCGAAACACGCTGCCGGCTCCGCCCCCGAGGCTGCCCAACAAGGTGGCCAGCAGCAAAACCCCGGGCACCTGGAACACAGCCAGCACCAGCAGCGGCGTATAAAAGCTGATCGCCCACGACGACCTGAAGAACCACGCCGCCACCAGCGCCGCCACGCTGGCGAACAGCAGGCTGCCTTGATCCAGAATCGCGCTCATGGCCGCCGCCGGACGCCAGTAAATACTCAGAAGTAGCTTGATGTTGGCAATCAACACCGCAGGATAACAAGTCTGCCTTGCCAAAGCTCAAGGATCGCGCCATAGTGTATCCGGATAGCCTAATCATGGAAATCGAAATTCTCCGTTCGCCTGTCGAATTCCTCCACCATATGCTCGGGCCGCTGCCCCACGAGCGCGCGCTTCGTGATTACGAATCCTGGTGGGAGTCCGAAGGCAAACTGATCTCCGATGCGACCGACCGGGCCGGCACCCCCTGGCTTCGCATGTACGATCGTCGCGGCCGGCGTGTGGACGAAGTTCTCTTCGCGCCTGAATACTGGCGTGCCCTGCGCCAGGGCTATAAAGCGGGCGTCGTCTGGCGCGCATTCGAAGACGAATCGCTGGCGGCCTGTGCCCTGCTCGATTACATCACCTGTTTCTACGATCCCGGCCTCACCTGCCCGTACGTGATTTCGCTGGCCACCGCAGTGGCGCTCGATCAGCACGGCAGCGCCGAGTTGAAGTCGCGATTTCTGCCGCATCTGCTGCGTCGCGACGAAACGGTTTGGCAGGGCGCCACCTGGATGACCGAAATCAAGGGAGGGTCCGACTTGGGCGCCAACGTCGAGACCGTCGCGCGCCCCGCCGGCGACGGCTGGCTGCTTACCGGCGACAAATATTTCGCCAGCAATGCCGGCGCGGATCTGGCGGTGGTGGCCGCACGGCCGGAAGGCGCACCGCACAACGTGCGCGGCCTCGCTCTGTTCCTGCTGGCGAAGCGGCGTGAAAATGGTGAGCTGAATTACACCATCCGCCGCCTGAAAGACAAAGTCGCCACCCGGTCCGTGCCCACTGGCGAGGTGGAACTGCGCGACAGCGAGGCCTGGATGCTCGGCTCACAGGATCGCGGCGTGCACCTGATCCTCGAAGTCCTGAACCTCTCGCGCGCCACCAATTCGCTCGGCAGCGCGGCCATCGCCCAGCGCGCCTTGGCCGAATCGGCGGACTTCGCCGGCCACCGCATCGCTTTCGGCAAACCCGTGCTCGATCACCCGCTCCTCCGCAAACAATTCGACGAACACCTCGCCACCCTGCAGGACGCTTTCGCCTTGGGCTGGGAAAGCATCGTGCGCCTCGACGAAGTGTGGCGCCAGAAACCGCCCTACTCCGAGCGCTATCATCTCTTCCGTCTGGTCGCGCACCTGGCGAAATACTGGACCTCGGATGTCGCCCCACAGATCGCCCGCTGGGCGATGGAGGTGCACGGCGCCTTGGGCGTGCTGGCGGAATATCCTGTGGAGCGTTGGTTCCGCGAAGCCATGGTGCTGACCATCTGGGAAGGCACCTGCCATCGCCAGATCCTGGACGGCCTCGAAGTCATGGAGCGGAAGCAGGCGCACCGACTGCTGTTCGAACAGTTCCCGGGAGACGACGTGCGCCGCCGCGTGGAAGCTCATCTGGCACTGCCGCAAGCCCAGCGCGAAGCCAACGCGGAAGAGATCTTCCGCGAACTGGCTACCTTCGTCGCGCATGGCGCGCGCAACGCGATCAGCCGAACGGCTGCTCGAGCGACGGGCTCTGCTTCGTCAGCAACTCCGCTCCGTTTTCGGTGATGTGCATATCGTCTTCGAGGCGTACGCCGAACTCGCCGCGAATATATATTCCCGGCTCGTCGCTGAAGGTCATGTTAGCGGCCAGCGGCAAAGTATCGCCCTTCACCAGGTAAGGCCACTCGTGGCCATCCATGCCCAACCCGTGGCCCACCCTGTGCGTGAAGTATTTGTAGCCGGGACCGTACCCGGCATCCACGATCACCTTGCGCGCCGCCGCGTCCACCGCTTCGCAGGGCAGTCCTGGCCGCGCCGTGGCCAGCGCCGCGCTCTGGGCCTTGAGTACGATTTCGAAAACCTGCTTCATCTTGTCCGACGGCTTGCCGATCACGAACGTGCGGCTGATGTCCGATTGATATCCTTCCACCGTGCAGCCGTCGTCGATCAGTACGATGGAACCCTCGCGAATCTTCTGCGGCAGCCGCGATCCGTGCGGCAGCGCCGAAAATTCTCCTACCTGCACGCTGGCATAACCCGGAAAACCGAGCGCTTGATAAGCGGTCCCAATCAACTCGCTGAACTCCCGCGCATCCATGCCGTCGCGGATCGATTTCCAGGCCGCTTCGTAGGCTTGAATGGTCACGCTCGAAGCTAGCCGCATCAGGGCCAACTCGGCGGGGCTCTTGATCATGCGGCAGCCTGAAGTCACCGGCGTGGCGCTGGTAATCGTGGCACTGGGCGCAGCCTTCGACAGGCTATCCGCGAAAACGAAAGGCGTGGACTCCTCGATTCCGATCCTGCCCGCAATCAGGCCGCGCTCTTTCAAGCCGAACGCCGCCAGGGCATACGGGCTCTCGTCTTCCTGCCATGTCAACACCTGCCCACCGGCCAGCGGTCCGGCGTTGATCTGCTCCCGCGCGCGCCCTTCCTCGAATCCGGGGCATACGAAAAAGGGTTCGCCGCGCGCCGGGATGATCATCATGAACAGACGCTCGCTGTTACCCCATCGCGCGCCGCTGAAGTAGTTCAACGAGGTGCCGCCCGCCAGGCAGATGGCGCCGATTTTGTTCTCCGCCATCAATTGCTGCGCGCGCTCAATGCGCGCGTGCCGCTCGTTCGTGGCGATCGGCTGCGCTTCGCCCTTGCGGCTGGATAATTGCGCAATCGGCGACCCGGCCGGCAATGCGGAAAGCGCCGCGGGCGCCAAGCCCGCGGATACCAAAAACGATCGGCGTGTAGGCATCCCTGTAGTTTATCCGATACGTTACATTGGATAATTGCGTCTCCTGGTTACATTCTTCGCCGTCGGGCTGGCCGCTGCATTCGCCCAGGGCAATTACGAAATTCAGGTCTACGGCTCGGACCTCGTGCCGCCGCACGCCACTATGGTCGAACTGCACTCCAACTTCACCATACAAGGCAGCAAAACCATCATCGACGGCGTGCTTCCCACCGAGCACCAGGAACACGAAACTCTCGAGATCACCCACGGCTTCAACGAATGGTTTGAAACCGGCTTCTACCAATTCACCGATATTCAGCCCAACCAGGGCTGGATCTGGGTGGGCACTCACATCCGCCCGCGCATCGCTGTTCCCGAGCGCTACCACTTGCCGGTGGGCATCAGCCTTTCGACCGAAATCGGCTATCAGCGCCCCATTTTCTCCGGCGACACCTGGACCTGGGAAATCCGTCCCATCGTGGACAAGAAAATTGGTCGCTGGTATAGCGCGTTCAACCCGGCTCTAGAACGCGCATTCCACGGTCCCGATGCGCACCGCGGCATGGTGTTCTCGCCAAACTTCAAAATCAGTTACGACATCACCCCCAAGATCGCGGGCGGCCTTGAATATTACGGCTCGCTCGGCCCCGTAACAGGCTTCGATCCCCTGCGCGAGCAGGAGCAGCAAATCCTGCCGGCCATCGATCTGAACCTGAACCCAAGATGGGAATTCAATTTCGGAGTAGGAGTAGGAGTCACCAGAGGGACCGATCACCTGCTGGTGAAAATGATCCTGGGCTACCGCTTCGGCCGGTAGACTCGCCGCCCAACTACCACGACCGTATCCAGCACCTGATCCTGGTCCCGATGCTCCACCCGTTCCACCTCAAAACCCGCCCCGCGCAAAATATCCGCGAACTCATGCGGCTCATATAACTGGAACCCTTCCCAATCGCGTGTAAGCGGGCCCAGGCTTGCCGCCGACCGGAACCCCACTGCAATCCGCCCTCCGTGCTTCATGACCCGCCCCACTTCGCGCAGGTTCGCCGCCAAGTCCGGCCAGTAGTACAGGCTGTTCACTGTCAGAACTTTATGGAAGGTCCCGGCCCGGAACGGCAGCTTCGCCACATTGCCCCACTTCACCGAAACTCGATCATCCAAACGCCTGTCGCGAATCATGCGCACCGCCGAATCCACCATTTCGCGCGAGTAATCAACTCCCACAATCGCCGCGCCCGCCGCGCTGGCCGCCAACGCCACCAGGGAATGGCCGCCGCCGAATCCAATGTCCAGAATCCTGTCCGTCGGCTCCGCATCCAGGAGTGCGACCGCCGCGTTCAACAGTCTGGTATTCGATAGGTTCAGTATAGGACCCATGAGCAGCCTGCCAAACAGACCCGACGGTTTGCCGAACTGCGACCGCAAAAGGCTGTCAATATACATACGGGGCCTCCTATTTAAGATAATAGGATACTGTTCCTCCAGATGGTTGGAGCCGGAGGCGTCTGCTCGCGGGGTATAATGAAACTCAGCATGCCAGCGGGGAATCCTCAATCTAGTGCTTTGCGACAGCACTACGACAGTTTGCGTGTGCGCTTCGATCGGTTCATTTCGGGCCGTGCGCCTTCCGATCCGCTATACCTTACCAACCGGACCTGGCAGCAGAAGCTCAAGATCGCGGGCCTGGCAGCCATTCCAGTGGTGATCCTCGTCGCATTGGTGTTGATTGGGGCTACGGATGTATTCCGCGTGCAGAAAGCGGATCCTTACGAACACCCTCTCGCTGAGACGCAGCCATCCACGCCGCGAGAGCCTCTGCCCGAGCCCAAAATTGCGGCGGCGGACCTGGAAGTGGTCAACATTCATATCACTAAAGACGCGAAGGCACCCGCGATCACCGGAACTGTTCGCAATAACACGAACGCGAAGGTGGATTCCGCCCAGATCAGTTACTATCTGGCCGATCATGGCGGTAGCCTCCTGGGGACCGACACGGCGGATGTCCGTGATGTGCGCGCGCATGGCAGCGTCGCTTTTCGTATACCTCTCAAAATGGCGAACGCCGAGTATATAATCGTTCGCGACGTGCGCCCCAACTGAAACCGCTCCCCGCCGCCATGGAGCGCATCCCGTTTCAAGCTACTCAGGCCGCCGCGGCGTACGAGAACATCCAGAACCTGCCGGTTTCCATTCTGCTCGACAACGTCCGCAGCATGTACAACGTGGGCGCTTTCTTCCGTACCGCCGATGCCGCCGGGATCGAGAAACTGTACCTCTGCGGCATCACCAGCCACCCGCCGAAACGCGCCATCACCAAGACCGCTTTAGGAGCCGAAGAGCGCGCGCCCTGGGAACATGCCTGGGATCCGCTGCCATTCATCGACACCCTGCGCGCCCGCAATTATGAGATCGCCGCCATCGAGACCAGCGTGCACGCCGTGGATCTATTCGACTGGCGGCCGCGGTTCCCCGTCTGCCTGATCTTTGGACACGAAGTGAATGGCATTCGGCCGGAAGTCGCGCAGTTGTGCGATACCCACGTGCGCATCCCCATGCTCGGCCACAAGCATTCGCTGAACGTGGCTACTGCCGGAGGGGTCGCTATCTACGAATTGCTGCGTAAATATCGCGCGCTGCAGCGCCCGGACTACTTCGGTTGCGCGTAGCGCGCCAGTTTCGCGCGTAGCGTCGCGGCCAGCGCCTCGTTGTGATCGGCTTCCACCAGGTGGACAGCTTTCTGTTTCGGCTGCGACAGCCTGCGCCGGCCGCCCCGTGCTGAAGTATGCCGCGCCGAGCATGTCGAAGCACTGCCAGTCCGCGCCTCCGCTCAAGTCCGCGGCTCTCTGCAATTGCGCGATGCTTTCGTCCGATCGCCCCAGCATGCCCAAAATTACGGCCAGGCTCAACCGGTATTCCACCAGGTCCGGGGCTAGTTGCACGGCCTTTTCCATCTCCGCAGCCGCCGCGGCGCCCTGACCCGCCTTCACCAGGACGGACGCCAGCTTATTGTGCGGATCCGCCATTCCCGGCGCCATCTCGACCGCCTTCCGCGCATGTTCCAGTCCTTCGCCGGTCTGGCCACGCCCGGCTAAAACCGTTCCCAGGTCGGCCTCCACCATGGGATTCTCGGGATTCAACGCCAGGGCCTTCCGGTAATTCTGGATCACGTCATCCAGATTCCCGCTTTCGGCCAGCGCTAATGCCAGGTTCGCAAACACCGCCGGTTCGTTCGGTATGAGTTCGCTCGCCTTTCGGTATTCTGCCACCGCACCGGGCAAGTCGCCCTTCTCGCTCGTCGCATACCCCAGGTTGAAATGCGCCTTTCCATCCTCCGGGTCTTGCTTCAAAGCCTCGCGCCAGGCGGGAATGGCTTCAGCCTCCCGATTCTGTTTCATCAATCCCATCGCCACGTTGAACAACCGGTAGAATTCGGTGGCAGGTGCGTTGATACGTTCCAACCCGCCCTTGGGAACGTTGATGAACTCCGGAATGTTGGCGGCACGGTTGGCCGCCGTGGTGTTGTCCACCAGAATCGCCGGGCTGTCATTGCCTTGTTCGTCAATCTGCGTCAGATAGAGTTGCGTATACAACGATCGCCGTTTCGACGAGAAAACCAGCCATCTGCCATTCGGTGAAAAACTGTGCTACGAGTTCATCATCGGCCCATTGGCGCTCAACCGTCGTGGCACGCCGCCTTCCGCGGGCACGATGTACAACTGGCTGTCGGGCCGCATCAGCAGCCCGGTCTTGTTTTCGACGAAAATGATCCATTTCCCGTCGGGCGACACCTTCGGAAAATTATTGCTCATGCCATTTTCCGACGCCCCCACGATGCGCTCGGCCTTTCCGCCCTTGCCATCATTGAAACCTGGTAAAGGTCGTATTGGATCTGGGTCTCGTTAGGATCATTGGCGTAGCGCGAAGCCGGCTGGCCCGGAGTGTAAGGATCGCGCGCCGCCGCCCGCGAAAATACCAGGTACTTGCCGTCCGGACTCCAGAAGGCGCACGCCTGCACGTACCGCGGGTCGTCCGCGCCTGACAGCGGCTGCAGTTTGCCGCTCTCCCGGCTATACCACGCCAGCACACCGCGCGTCGGATAGAACACCTGCACAAAGCCATAAGCCGGATAAAAGCCCTGGTACAGCCTGTCGCCCAAGTGCCGGCTCCCCGAACCCGGAACCTCGACGGACGTCACCACAAACTTCCCGTCCGGGGAAACCTGCGACATGAAACCGAACCGCTGCGGCACGTTTTCCGTGAAATCGCTCCACTTGATCACGTACTCTTTGCTGATCGTGCTCACCCTGGTTAAAGGCAGCAGTCCGTAAAGCGCCTTGTTATTGTTAGGCCCGTCCACGTCCAGCCCCAGCGTCTTGCCATCCCGCGAAGCAGAGTGGCAGTTGACGCAGGTGGGCAGTTTCTCCATTACCGTCTTGCCCTGCGGCTCATCCAGGTAACGCAGCCGCCATTGGATCGCGGCAACAGCGAATCCGGCAGCGGCTTGATCACGCCTCTCTCGCCTTTCTCGAGCACCGCCAGCAGTGGCACATCGCGATAGAACAGCGGAGCGCCCACCGGGTCCTTCGAGGTTTCGATGATGACCTGCCCGCGCGAGACAGCGCCCGTTGCGTTCTCGTCCCGGAAGCCGCTGATGGTGATCGTTGCCGCATGTCCGCTGGACTGTCTCTTGATCGCCGTCCACAGTTCGGCCTCCGGCTTCCAGGTGTGCGCCGCGGCTTGCTCGGGCGTCAGCGCTAGCGGCACGAAGCCCCCATAGCTATCGTCGATGGCGCCCACGCGCATGTGCTCGCCGCGCACCTTCAGTTGAATTTCCGGGCCGCCGCCTGCGAAGACAATTCCGATCCGCCACGTAGTAGCCGCCGCAGCCCCGGCATCCCGCCACAGAAATGTGGGCGCGGTGATCTCCGGTGGAAAGATAGAGCCATCGCTTGGATAATCGATCGTGATCGGCAATGGCTGGCCGGCAGCGGCAATTCCGGCAGCCAGAAGACAGGCCAATAGTACGCGCACAGGATTTTGAGATCTGAAACTGGATAGTATCAGAAAGCCGTGCGAACTTCAGTGCGATCCAGCAGCGAGCCAGGGACTATCGCCCCCCCAACCCTCGCTGGTACGCGTAATTGGCCTCCGCGATCACCTGCTTCAACGGCGTCCCGGTTTCCTGCGCGATCCGCCGGCAGTCTTCATATTCCGGCGCATAGGCCCCTTCGCTCGATACTTTGACCCGCACTTTGCCCTGCGGCGTCTCCACCTCCACCCAGCGGCGGGCCTGCACCCTTCGCTCGGCGCTATACATACGCAGCCCCAGCGTCGATGTTTCCGCGAAAATCAGCGCCGCCATCGTCTCGCGATCCTCCAACCGCGCCAGTACCCGCAGCAGCGTGCCCGGGCGCCCCTTCTTCATCTCGATGGGCTGCAGCGAAACGTCCAGCGCGCCTTTCTCCAGCAGCCGTTCCATCGCGTAAGCCAGAATCTCCGGGCTCAGATCGTCGATGTTTGCCTCGATCACTGCGATCGTGGTGGCCTCCACCGCGCCGGTCTCTTCCCCCAGAATCACGCGCAGCACATTGGCCCGGTCCGGGAAATCGTAGCCGCCCGCGCCATACCCGATCCGCGCGATCTTCACCGGCGGCAGCACCCCGAAATCGCGGGCCAGCGTGACCGCCAGCGCCGCTCCCGTAGGCGTGGTCAGTTCCACCGCCGGCCCGTCTGAATAAATCGGCTTTCCGCGCAGCAGTGCGGCGGTCGCGGGAGCGGGCACCGGCAGCAAGCCGTGCTCCGTCTTGGCCGTGCCGCTGCCCACGTTGAGCGGCGCCGACACGATGGACGTCACCCCCAACAGCTCGAACGCCACGCAGGCGCCTACGATGTCCGCGATCGAATCGGCTGCGCCCACTTCATGAAAATGCACCCGCTCGATCGACACCTGGTGGACCGCCGCCTCCGCCTCCGCCAGCCGCTCAAATACCGCCGTGGCATTTTCCTTGGCGCGCTGTGCCAGCGCCCCCCGCTCGATCAGCTTCAGGATATGCGACAGATGCCTGTGCGCATGCGCTTCCTCAAAACTCACATGGAACTTAGTCGCGCCTATGCCGCAGCGCTTTACCCGTTCGAACGACACCACCGCGCCGGTTTCGAGCGACCCCAGCGCATCCACGATGGCCGCCTGGTCCGCGCCCGCATCCGCCAGCGCGCCCACCAGCATGTCGCCGCTGATGCCGGAAAAGGCGTCCAGATAACAAAGCAAGGGCACCATCCCTCCATTATCGAAATAGCGATGCTATCATGCTTGCCCAAAATCGCCGTCTGGTCCGATACAATAACAATAAATGTATCGATTGCTGCTCTGTTTCACCCTCCTGGCTGCGTGTTTGCTGTCCGCCGGTACTCCGGACAAAGCTGCCGACAAAGCCGGCGCCAAGCCCGCGGATAAAAAAACCGCGCTCGACAAGCCCACTTTCGAAGCTTACGTGCGGCACCTGAACGTGTGGGGACCGCAGATCAAAGTAGAGATCGCCGACCCTAAGCCCTCCGAAATGCCCGGTTTCTCCGAAGTGGTGGTGCATGCCTCGGCCGGCAACGCCAGCGCTGACTTCTCCTACTACGTCTCGAAAGATGGACAAAAAGTGGTGCAGGGCAACGTCTACGATATCGCCCAGAACCCGTTCAAAACCGAGCTCGACAAGCTTAAAACCGATCTGCAGCCCAGCTTCGGCACACCTGGCGCGCCCGTTGTATTGGTCGAATTCAGCGATTTCGAGTGCCCCGTGTGCAAGGAAGAAGCCAAAACCCTGCGCGACAATCTTCTCAGCACTTACCCTACTCAAGTCCGCTTCTATTTTGAGGAGTTCCCCATCGACCAACTCCATCCCTGGGCCCGCACCGCGGCCATCGCCGGACGCTGCATCTTCCGCCAGAATGCCAACGCTTTCTGGGATTATCACGATTGGATCTTCGCGCATCAGGACGAGGTCAAAGCCGAAAACGTAAAGGACAAGATCCTCGAATTCGCCAAGGGCAAACAGCTCGACATCTTGCAACTTACCCGCTGCATGGATAACAAGGAAACTGAAGCGGAAGTGAATAAGGCCCAAACGCTGGGCAAAGAGGTCGGCGTAAACGCTACGCCCACGCTGTTCGTCAACGGCCGCCGCCTGGTGGGCCGCCTGGACTGGCCTTCCCTGCGCAACATTATCGATTACGAGATCGATTACCAGAAAGTCGCCCACAATGCCGGCGAGAATTGTGGCTGCGAGATCACCCTGCCCGCGCCCAAGCTCAATTAGGACCCGTTCATGAACCCATCTAAACGTGCGCCGCTGGCGGCCGCCCTGTGCTCCTTCGCGTTCGCCGCGGCCGCTTGGGGCGCCACCGCCTCCATCGACCCTAACCGCTTCCTGGATGACGTGAAATTCCTCGCCTCGCCCAACATGAAAGGCCGAGGCACCGGCTCGCCCGAGCTCGAAAAGGCCGCCGCTTTCATCGCCGGCAAATTCCGCTCGTTCGGGCTGCAGCCCATCGACGGCAAGAGCTATTATCAGGCCTTCGCCGTAACCACCAATGCCAAACTGGGCCCCGCCAACACCTTCGCTTATCAAGCCGGCGGCATGCGCGTCAAACTGACCTTCCCCGACGATTTCACGCCCTTCAACTTCTCCGCCCGGGAAAAAATGAGCGGGCCCGTGGTCTTCGCCGGATACGGAATTACCGCGCCCGAATACAACTACGACGACTATAAAGGGCTCGACGTCACCGGCAAGATCGTCCTGATCCTCCGCCACGAGCCGCAGGAATTCGACGACAAGAGCATCTTCGCGGGCAAAGTCTACACCCAGCACGCCCAGTTCTGGAGCAAAGCCAGCAACGCCAAAATGCATGGTGCGCGGGGCGTCATCGTTATGAACGACCGCGCCGCGCATCCCGGCGAGGCCGACGAGCTCGAGAAGTTCGCGGAGGTCGCCGGACCTGGCGACGCGGGCATCCCCTTCGCGCAGATCCGCTACGAAATCGCCGAGCGCTGGTTCGGCGTGGCCGGCAAAAACCCGGAAGATATTCAGAAAGGTATCGATCAGGATCTGCAGCCGCGCTCTTTTGCCTTTCCCGATTCGCTCCAGGTGGACGCCAACCTCGACGTCCAGCGTGTGGTCAAAACCGTCCACAACGTAGCCGGCTACCTGCCCGGCACGACCGACGAATATGTGGTGATCGGCGCGCACTATGACCACCTGGGTCTGGGCGAGCAGTTTTCGCTTGCGCCTTCGCTCGCCGGCACCGTGCATCCCGGCGCGGACGATAATGCTTCCGGTACAGCCGGCGTCATCGAACTGGCCCGCTGGTTCTCCACCCAGCCGAAACAAAAACGGGGCATCCTGTTCCTGGCGTTTGCCGGAGAGGAACTCGGTTTGCTGGGCTCCAGCTTTTACGTGAACCACCCCGCCTTCCCGCTCGACAAAGACGTGACCATGATCAATATGGACATGATCGGCCGCGTCCGCGATGGGAAGCTCTTCATCGGCGGCGTGGGCACCGGCACCACATTGCGAAAGTTTCTCGAAGAAGCCGCTCCCAAGTACGGCCTGCACATCGATTACTCCGAAGCGGGCTACGGGTCGAGCGATCACACTTCGTTCACCACCAAGCAGGTGCCCGTCTTGTTTTTCTTCTCCGGCTTGCACAGCGACTATCACAAGCCTAGCGACACTTGGGACAAGATCGACGCCCCCGACGCCGCCAAGGTTCTGCAGTTGGTCGCCGAAGTCGGCGAGGATCTGCGCGAAGCCTCCGACCGCCCCGTTTTCGTGCGCGTTAAAGAGCCGGAACACGCGGGTGACGTGGCCGGATCTGCTTCGGGACATTCCGGCTACGGTCCGGATTTCGGAAGTATCCCGGACTTCGGCGAGGGCGTCAAAGGCGTGAAATTCGCCGACATTCGCGAAGGCTCGCCCGCCGCCCGTGCCGGTCTGAAACCCGGCGATGTCCTGGTGGAGTTCGATGGCAAGCCCATCCAGAATCTGTACGATTTCACCTACGCCCTGCGCGCCAAAAAGCCTGGCGATGAAGTCATGGTCCGGGTGATGCGGGCGGGCGAAGCGGTGGACGCCAAGGTCCTGCTCACGAAACGCAAGTAGCACCCATGCATCGAAACCTCGGGTCCGCCGCGATCGTCATCGCCCTGTCTGCCCCCTGCCTCCAGGCGCAGCCTCTCGTGCTCGACCGCGATGGCAGCACCATCGTCTTTGAGCCCTACGCGCCCAACATCATCCGCGTCACCATCAGCATGATCCGGGAAAAAGCCGCGGCTGCGCCGGGCTACGGTTTCATCGCCCATCCCTCCGCCAGCGGCTGGAGCCACCGGAAAACCGATCAGGGCGAAGTCTACCGGTCCGCGCGCCTGGTGGTGACCCTCGAAGCGGACCATCCCGGCAAGCCCCTGGCCACTCAACTCGACATCGCCAAGTTCTTCAATGGTTCCACCCCGCCCGCCCACATTACCGTAGCCACGCCCGATGGCAAAATGCTGGCCGACATGCAAGATTGGTCCATGTCCCTGCCCAACTACAAGGACGGTAACGCCGGCGTCCTGCATGACCGGCGGCCCTCCGACGAGCCGTTTTATGAGGTCGGCGCAACTTTTACCTCGCCCGATGACGAACATTACTACGGCTTGGGCCAGAACCAGGAAGGCTTCCTGGATCATCGCGGCCACACTGTCGATTGCCTGCACAACTACACCGCCGCCGCCGGCCCCAGCGTCTGCGTACCCTTTGTCGTCACCAACCGCGGATACGGTTTGATCTGGGACAATCCGTCCCGTACTACCATCGAACCCGGCTTCAATGAACAGACCCGCTGGATCTCCGAAGTGGGCGACCGCGTGTCCTACTTCGTCATCGCCGGCCGGAACACAGATGAAATTTATGCTGGATACCGCTTGCTCACCGGCGCCACTCCCATGCTGCCTAAAGCCGCCTATGGCTACCTTCAATGCAAGCAGCGATACAGTTCCCAGGAAGAAGTTCTCTCCGTCGCTAAAGGCTACCGCGAGCGCCATCTTCCCGCCGACGTAATCGTGGTGGACTGGTTCTATTGGACCAAGATGGGCCAGATCGATATGGACCCCGCCAAATGGCCCGATCCGACCGCCATGAATCGCCAGCTACACGACATGGGCTTCCAGACCATGATCAGCGTGTGGCCGCGCTTCGAACCCGGCTCCCGCTATTACAACCTGCTACAGGAAAAAGGCTGGTTTGAAAAACTTGCCGATGGCGCACCTACCAATGGCCTGCCCTACGATCGCGCCGGCTCCGACATCGACACCACCAATCCGGACGCCGCCAAATGGTATTGGGAAACCGTTCGCGACAATATCCTCAGCCTGGGCTTCGACTCTCTGTGGACCGACGAAACCGAGCCCGATCTGCCGCCCAATGGCAGTTATTTCCACATCGGGCCGGGGACCCGCTACTTCAACATCTATCCGCTGTTCCACACGGCCGCGGTTTACGACGGATTCCGTAGCGACTTCAAGAGACGTGCCCTGATTCTCTCCCGCGACGCGTATCTAGGCGCGCAGCGCAACGGAACCTTGTTCTGGTCCTCGGATATTTATCCCACCTGGGACACGCTCCGCCGCCAGGTCCCCACCGGTCTCGATTTCGCCGCGTCCGGCTTCGCCTACTGGACTAACGATATCGGCGGCTGGCAATATCTTCCCGCCGAACACCATCCCGCGCACCCCCCGCTCCTCGACCCTAGCGATGCGCGCGCCAACGTCGGCGGTTACGACGACTACCCCGAGCTCTACACGCGCTGGTTTGAATACGCGGCCTTTCTGCCGGTCTTCCGCACCCACGGCAGCCGCCTCTACAACGAAGTGTGGTCGTATGGAAAGGCCGCCGAGCCGGTGCTGGAGAAGTATCTCAAGCTGCGCTACCAGCTCATGCCCTACATCTATTCGCTCGGATACCAGACCTACGAGTCCGGCGCGCCGTTCATGCGTGCGCTGTTCATGGATTTTCCCGGCGATCCGCGGGTAGCCGATCTGCGCGACGAGTATATGTTTGGTCCGGCGTTCCTGGTGGCGCCCGTGACGGAACAGGGCGCCACCAGCCGGGCAGTCTACCTGCCCTCGGGCGCGGACTGGTATAACTACTGGACTAACGAGCGGATCCACGGCGGACAGACCATCCAGGTGGCTGCCCCCATCGACACACTGCCGTTGTTTGTGCGCGCCGGTTCCATCGTGCCGCTGGGCGAGCCGGTGTTGAGCACTAACGAAACGCAAAAGCTCGCCCGGCTGCGGGTTTATTCCGGAGCCGACGCCGACTTCACCTTATTCAGCGACGACGGCAAAACCTACGCTTACGAAGCAGGCAATGCAACCATCACCCGCCTGCACTGGAACGACGCCGCCCACAAGATAAACTACGGTGGAGCCGCGTTGGAGGTAATCGGCCGCTAGTGCTTGTCCGGCTGCCCGTGGCGCCAATTCCAGTAATCTCGCTGTTGATCGTGGTTAAGCTTGCGAAAGTCCCTGCGCTCTAAGTGGCGCTCCCCCAGCCAGCGATTGTAATAAACGTCTTCACCTGGCCCCCAGACGTGATAATCGCTGTAATAAGGATCGTAAACGCGGTATCCCGCGCTCACGTGAGCCGAACATCCAGTGATCATGAGCGGGGTTAGCAGCGCGGTGGCCAATAGGGCGGAACGGAAAAACTTGCGGTCGAGCAGCATCAGTCGTATCCTCCCTGATGCCAGGAGCACTCCGCCTTCCGATGTGCGGATTCACGCAGCTTAGTGCGCCGGGCCGGTGGCCTGGGCGGGGTTCATAGCGCCGCCGCGCCGCGAAATCGGAAGAACTCGCTCTACCTTCCGCTCAGTTTCGAAGCCGCACCGGTCCAGGATCTTGAGGAAACGTGTATCCGCGCGCAAGTCGTCCCACTTGGGATCCACTGGCAGGAACACCAGGTGCACGTCCCGCCCGTCGTAAGCCCGTTCCAGCCACTCAATGGCGGCGTCCCATCGTCCCAAACCCACCTGGATCAGCGCGACGGCATATGGCGGTACATAACGTTCGCCTGGAACGGCTTCCAGCGTCTGAATGACCTCCCGCGCCTCGTTCGCCCGCCCTAACCGCGCCAGGATGTAGCCGCGGAGCGCCAGCACCTTGCTGTTGCCGCTACTGAACCGCCAGGCATGCTGCAGAGTCTCCAGCGCCAGTTCCGCATTCCCGAGTTGCTCATAGGCCTGCGCCAGTTGCATGTGCCCCACCCAGAATTCAAAATCCAGTACCGTCGCCTGGCGCGCCAGCCGGGCCGCGGCAGCAAAATCGTGCGCATTGAACGCTACCTGCGCAGACAGGGCGTAATATCCCGCGTGCAACGGATCCAGCTCCCGCGCGCGCTCGGCCGCCAAGCTGGCTTCGGCGTGCCGCCCCATATGGGAAAGCACGATGCCTAGGGTGCGATGCGCAAGTGAGTAGCTGGGGTCGCGCGCGATGGCCGTCCGGAAGGCCGTCTCCGCCGCCGGCCAGTCCCAGTCGATCCAGAATTTCACGAAGCCCAGCGATCCCTGAGCTTCAGCCAGATCGGCCTCTGCGGCCACCGCCCGCGCCGCCGCTTGGCGCGCCAGCGGTCCAACCTTCAAAGGAGGCGCATCGCCGCTGATCGGGCCGGTCGCATAAGCGTCCGCCAGGCCCGACCATACCAGCGCATAATCCGGATCCAACTCAGCGGCCCTCGTATAAAACTCAATGGCGCGCCGCGTCGTGGATGACGAGAGCTGGTTCCAGAAATAGCGGCCGCGCAGGTAATAATCGTAGGCTTCCACATGGTGCGGGTATCGCTTCGAGATTGCGTCCAGCCGCTCCGGCGAGAGCCGCAAACGGATCTGCTGCGCGATCGCGGTCGAGAGCTCGCGCTGCAACTCCAGCACGCTGGCCGGCTCGCTGTCATAACTTGCCGACCAGATCTGCACCTGGTCGCCAACCCGGATCAGCTTGGAGGTGATGCGCAGCCGCCCGCCCTCGGCCCGCACCGAACTTTCCAACAGGTAACCCGCGCCCAGTTCACCGCCAATTACCGCCAACGATTTCGTGGTGCGCTTGTACGCCATCATCGAAGTGCGGCCGATTACCCGCAAGTGTTCGGGATCCACCTGCCCGAGCGTGGCGATCACTTCGTCGGTTAGTCCGTCCGCCAGGTATTCGCGCTCCGGATCGGCGCTCAGATTCTCAAACGGCAGCACGGCCAGCGTGATACCCGCGGGCGCCGTGGTAGTCTCCCGGGCAATCGTTTTTACCGGCGCCAGGAAGCGATACCCGCGCTTAGGTACGGTCTCGATAAATTCCGTTTCGCGTGCTCCTTCTCGCAGCACTTTGCGAAGCTGCGAAATCGCGTGTGCCAGCGCTACTTCCTCCACGAAGCTGTCCCGCCATACCCGCTTCAAAAAGGCTTCCTTCTCCACCAGCCGTCCCTGATTCTCTACCAGCAGCAGAAGCGTATCGAAGGTCTTCGGAGGGAGCGGCACCACCTGTCCGTCGCGTAAGAGTTGTCTCTCGGCCGGTACTAATCGGAAGCTGCCGAATGAATGTGTGACCTGGGAAGCGCTGGACATGCCTACCCCCGGCGGGGCGAGCCTGGATTTTACCATAGGCCGCTAAGTCAAATTTCCGTCAAAGGACTTTAACATTTCCTCAAGACTGCAAAGGTTTGTCCACCCTACCCTGGACCAATGTCACTGAAACACATCGCCTATACGTCCGCACTTGCGGTAATCCTGACCTTGACGGCAGCCGCCGCCTCTACCCAACAAGCCACGGTTTACGCGACCGGGCTAATGAATCCATCCAAAGTCGTCGTCATTCCTGGTGGCGACCTCCTTGTCAGCGAGGCGGGCACGACACCGAATTCCGGCCGTGTCTCGCTCATTCTCGCCGGAGGGCAAAGGCAAACCCTGATCGACGGCCTGCCTTCCGGACTGGCCGCGCCGGATGGCGACGTCGATGGTCCAAACGGCCTGGCAGTGCTGGGCCAGACACTCTACATCGCCAATGGCGAGGGTGACACTTTCGTGAATGGTCCCACTACCGGCACAATCCTGCCGAATCCCGATGGACCCTCGTCGCCCATCATGGCGTCCATCCTGCAGGTCACATTTAGCAAGCCGATCGGCAGCCTCAGCGGCAGTTTCACGCTGCAACTCGCGGATCATTCGACGCTGCTCGACGGCAACTCCGTGACGCTCACCGATAGCGCCGGCGATCAGGCCACTTTCCAGTTGCTCGCCCAGTTCCGCCCAGGCGTTCCCGACCCCCACACCATCTACCGGAATTCGCATCCTTACGGCCTGGCCCTCAACTCGCACCAGCCCGACTACCTTTATGTCGCCGACGCCGGCATGAACATCGTCAGACAGGTGAGCCTCAGCTCCGGCCAGACGCGTACCCTGACGCGCTTCGCCCCTACCCCCGATCCGGTCAAGGGCCCGCCCACTATTGAAGCCGTACCCACCAGTGTGCAGCCTTACGGCAGCCAGTTGCTCGTCGGCCTGCTGTCGGGCGCTCCTTTCCTTCCGGGCCAGTCGCGCGTAATGATTGTGGACCCCGCGACCGGCCAGTCGTCGCCCTTCATGTTCAGCCTGACATCTACCAGCGACGTGGCAATCATGCCGGTGGCTAACGGCCGGCCTATCTTCTTCTCACTCGAGTACAGCGCGCAATTGACCACTGGAGCGCCCGGCCGTCTGATGCGCTACGACACACCCAACGGCTACGTCTATGTGGACGGCTTGAACTCGCCCACCGGCATGGCCATCGATACCGCGGCCGGTAAGCTGTACATCACCGACCGCACCGACGGAACTGTGCTGGTAGTACCGATTCAATAATTTCGCCAGGAGGACAATCATGCCGATACTGCGCGCATCACTTGCATCTTTGTTATTGCTAGGCGGCCTGGCACAAGCACGGGCCGCCTCAACCTGGACCCAGATTCATGCGGGCTCCGGCGGCTGGGGCGCCGCCATCGACACGGGTTTGTCCAGCCAGTCCGCTGTCTATGATCCGTCCACCAACTCCATGATCGTTTTCGGCGGCTCTGCTTCCACGCTGGACTTCGCCACCGCCAACGAGACGTTGCTGCTCTCGAACGCCAACGGCCTGGGGGGAACCGGCAGTTGGACCACCCTGATCCCCAAGGGCGCGGCCGGCTCGCCTCCGCCTCGCTCGTTCCATAGTGCCGCCTACGATGCCCGCATGATCGTTTTCGGCGGCGCCACTTACTTGAATGGGCAGTCCGACCCATCCGCGTACTTGAATGATGTATGGGTACTGGAAAATGCCAATGGCGCTGGGGGCATGCCTGTCTGGGTCCAGCTTACGCCGTCCGGTGCGCCACCGCATGGGCGCTACGGCCAGAGCGCTGTATACGACGCTACCGCCAATCGTCTGATCGTTTTCGGCGGCAGCTACGGTCCGGTGATACTCAGCGATGTCTGGGTCCTAAGCCACGCTAATGGCCTCGGCGGTACGCCCGCCTGGACACAGCTCTCGCCGGAGGGATCGCCACCGCCCGGCGGCTATGGGGCCTCCGCCGTCTACGATGCCGCGAACCACATCGTCACCATCTTTGGCGGGTATACGCTTTCTTCCAAATCGCCGCTTGGTTTTATGCTCTTTAACGGCGTATGGACGCTGTCGCATGCCAATGGCTTGGGCGGCAAACCGCAATGGACCAACATCGTATCTAATGGGGCGGCCGGATCGCCAGGGCGGCGCGACGGGCACACGGCGGTCTACGACAGCGCCAGCAACCGTATGATCGTCTTCGGCGGCGGGACCGACACTCCCGGAGAAGAGCCTTGCTACAACGACGTGTGGGTGCTGGCCTTTGCCAACGGCTTGGGTGGGTCGCCCGAGTGGACCCAGTTGCACCCCACCGGGTTGACGCCAGGACGCCGCGCCGCCCATAGCGCAATCTACGACCCTGCCAATAACCGCATGGTCATCTTCGCGGGCGGCAGCGACGATGCGCAGTTTTACTCGCCCTGGATTCTCACCGGAGCAAATGGGTTATGAAACCTGCGCCTAATACTTCGGCACGCTCGGGTCGACCTTGTCGCTCCAGGCCAAAATCCCGCCCTTCATGTTGCGTGCATGAAAGCCGTTTCTGTTCAGCAGATCGACGGCCTTGGCGCTACGCATCCCACTCTTGCAGTGTGCCACGATCTCATCCGCGGGATTCAGCTCGTTCAGGCGCTTGGGCAGCTCACCCAGAGGAATCAGCCTGGCGAACGGGATGTTGCATATCTGGTATTCGTGCGGTTCCCGTACGTCGATCAGCACGAACTTGTCGCCGCGATCGATTTTCGCTTTCACTTCCGTCGGGTCGATATCGCCTTCCACTGGAGCCTCCTGTCGCGCCTGCGGAATGCCGCAGAATTGCTGGTAGTCGATCAGCTTGGTCACGGTGGGATGGTCGCCGCATACGGGGCATTCCGGGTTTTTCCGCAGCTTCAACTCGCGGAACCGCATCGCCAGCGCATCATACAGCAACAACCGTCCAACCAGCGGCTCGCCGATCCCCAGGATCAGCTTAACAGTTTCGGTGGCCTGAATCAGCCCAATTGTACCCGGCAAAATACCCAGCACGCCACCCTCGGCGCAGCTCGGCACCAGGCCCGGAGGAGGCGGCTCCGGATACAGGCAGCGGTAGCATGGCCCACCTTCGTAAGCGAACACGGTGGCCTGTCCCTCGAACCGGAAAATCGAGCCGTAAACGTTCGGCTTGCCCAACAGCACGCAGGCATCGTTCACCAGGTACCGTGTGGGAAAGTTGTCCGTGCCATCCACCACGATGTCGTAGTCGCGCAAAATGTCCAGTGCGTTCTCGCTTGAGAGCGCGACCTCATGTTTGTCGATCTTCACAAAGGGGTTGATTTCGCGCATGCGGTCCGCCGCTGAATCCAGCTTCTTGCGGCCCACGTCGCTGGTGCCGTGGATCACCTGTCGCTGCAGGTTGGTGAAATCCACAACGTCGAAATCCACCAGTCCGATTCGTCCGACGCCCGCCGCGGCAAGATACAATCCCAGCGGCGCCCCCAGTCCGCCGGTGCCCACCAGCAGCACCTTCGCGGCTTTCAGCTTAAGCTGACCGTCGGTGCCCACTTCCGGCATGATCAGGTGGCGGCTGTATCGCAGAATCTCGTCCTTGGAAAGTTCGGCCGTCTCCTGTTCCGGCGGTGCGGCCACCGATCCGCCCGCGATACTCGGCACGATCGATACCGTGTCGCCGCCCTTCACCGCGGTGGCGTCCTTCTGCAGATACCGTATATCTTCGTCGTTCAGATACACATTCACGAAGCTGCGCAGCTTGCCTTCGTCGTTATAAAGCTGCCGGCGCAGGTCCGGATGTAAAGTGGTGAGGGCGTTCAGCACCTCGCCCACAGTCGAGCCGCTAAGCTCGACCGAATCCTGTTTGCCTGCGTATTGCCGCAGGGGTGTGGGAATTAAAACTTTAGCCATTTTCAGTAAGTCAACTCCTCGCGTTCTGCCTTGGTTTGGTCTGCATCCGGCAGCCAGCTATTGGCGTGGTCGAATGCGCCATTGCGAATGGACAACACCACAAAAGAATACCAGGGACACGAGTTCTTCAGATCGGTCTCGGAAAAATAGGCGTCGCAATCCGGGTGCGAATGGTAGATGCCGATCAAATCCAGTTTGCGGCTGCGCGCTTCTTTGTCGGCCTTCAGCAGGTCTTCGGGACGCAGCTCGTAACGGCTCCCGCGCTCGCCCTCATAGGCATTTTCGAGCGGCATCGCAGCACTGACCGTTTTGCCATCATCGCCGATCGAACCCATCATCGCCCCGCAGCACTCGTTGGGATAGGTGGCTTGCGCGTGGGTCACCATCTGATGCCACGGGCCGGCTTCGATGTGAATCATTCCTCTTCCCAGAAGTGATCGCTCAGATATTTCTCGGCGCTGTCGCACAGCACCGTCACGATCATTCCGTCCCGCCCTTCCGCTTTCAGGTCGCGCGCGATCTGCAGCGCTGCCACCACGTTGCATCCCGACGAAATTCCCACCAGCAGTCCCTCTTCGCGCGCCAGCCTCCGCACCATGGCGTAAGCTTCTTCGGTCTCTAGCCAGATGTTGCCATCCGCCAGCGTGGGATCGTATATGCCCGGCACGATCGCGGTCGGCATATGCTTCAATCCCTCCAGGCCATGAAAGCCGCTCGAAGGCTGCCCCGAGTAGCATTTCACGTCCGGCAGATCGCGGTGCAGCCGGCGGCTCACGCCCGTAAACGTCCCGCTGGTTCCCATAGCCGCCACAAAGTGAGTCAGCAACCCGTTGGTCTGTTCGATGATCTCCCGGCCGGTGGTGTCGAAGTGCGCTTTCCAGTTCGCCGGATTGTTGTACTGATCGGGATAAAAGTACTTGTCCGGATCGGCTTCGTAAATCTCGCGGCACTTGCGTATGGCGCCGTCCGAGCCTTCCGCCGCATCGCTGAATACCATCTCCGCGCCGTAAGCTTTCAGGATGCGCTTGCGCTCGATCGACGCGTTTGCCGGCAGGCACAACTTCACCTTATAATCCCGCGCCGCGCCGATCATGGCATAGGCGATCCCTGTATTGCCGCTGGTGGCGTCCAGAATCGTCCTGCCAGCATGCAGCCGGCCGGACCGCTCGCCGTCCAGGATCATGTTCAGGCCGGCCCGGTCTTTCACCGATCCGCCCGGATTGAAGTACTCGGCTTTGGCGTAAATCTCCACGCCGGGAACCTCACGGCTGATCTTCTCCAGCCGCAGCAAGGGGGTGTTGCCCACCGTGGCTAGCAGGTTCTGCGCCTGCGTCCGCAGCGGACTGGGGGACAAGAGAGCGTCGGCCATAAGCTACTTCCTTTGGATTAGCGATTGGGGCAGCTGGATGCAAAGTTCCGAACTAATTGTATAAAAAGGGGTTGCCCTCGCTAAACCTGTCCTGATTATACCATCACCTTAAAGTCAGTCAAGATTGGGGCGATTACCGCTCGATTTTCCTTTCAAACATGACAGTAGCTGTCACAAATACCATCTATCCTGGTCGCATGGAACACTCAGCAGCCCAAATGACCACAGAATTTCGAGCAACCGCCTATGACCCCGGCGTATCCGCCATCCTGGCCCTCGATGGCGACGGCCTCCGGCCCATGCCGCTCACCATCGCGCACCCCGTCGCAACAGCCCTTGATCAATTGCGAGGCGCCTCCGCGGGCCGCCTCTTTCCCGGCGCCCGCGCTCCCGAAGCGGCCTTCAGCGGCCTTTATGTCTATTTCTCGTGCTTCGACGAAGCCCACCAGATCGCGCAGGACATCCCTACTGCCGAGGGCAGCTATTGGCATGCCATCGTCCACCGGCGCGAACCGGACGCGGGCAACGCCGCCTATTGGTTCCGCCAAGTCGGATCGCATCCCGTATTCGAGGCCCTGGCCCGCGCCTCAGGCAGTGAGACGCCTTGGGATCCATTCGCCTTCATCGATCTCTGCGAAAAGGCCCGGCGCCAGCCAGGTTCCGAATTGGAATCGCGGGCCCAAGCCGTGCAACTGGTCGAATGGCAACTTCTCTTCGATTACTGCGCCCGCACCAGCCAGTGAGTCACGGCAAACGCCACAAGGTAGATCGAACCCGCGATCACGAACAGCGGCGCGTACGCGCCGTGCGACCAATCCAGCCAGTATCCTACCAGCGGCGCCACCAGCATACCGCCCGTGGCTCCCGCGAAGCCGCCCAAACCCACCACCGACCCGACCGTCCCGCGCGGGAACATGTCCGACGCCAGCGTATACAAGTTGGCCGACCATCCCTGGTGCGCCGCGGTCGCCACCCCCACCAGTGCCACCGCCACCCACATATTGCCGCGTGCCGTGCCCACGAAAATCACCGACGTCACCGCCACCGCGCAAATCAGCATGGCCGCCTCGCGTGCGCGGTTCGGCGCCCAGCCGCGTTTTAGCAACGCGCTTGGGATCCAGCCGCCGCCAATCGAACCCACCGTGGACGCCTGGTACACCACGATGATGGGCAACCCCAAATGCGCTAGGTCCAGACCGTAGACCCGGTTCAGGAATCCAGGCAGCCAAAACAAATAGAACCACCAGGCAGGATCGGTCAGAAACTTGCCGAGAATGAAGGCCCACGCAGTACGACTCGTCAGCAGACTCCCCAAGGGCACATGTTCCCGCACCTCCTGCGCCGCATCGCCCGCGTTCTCCGGCGGCTCGCGAAACCCCGCCCACCACAATAGCACCCACAGAAATCCCGCCGCGCCCGTGGCGAGAAACGCCGAGCGCCATCCGTAATGCAGCGCCAGAAACGGCACCGCCAGCGGGGCTACGATCGCGCCGATATTCGCGCCGCTGTTGAAAATGCCGGTCGCGAGCGCCCGCTCGCGCTGCGGAAACCAATCCGCCACCGTCTTGATCGCGGCCGGGAAGTTGCCCGATTCGCTCAGCCCCAGCGCAAATCGCGCCACCCCGAAGCCCGTAGCGCTGCGCGCCCAAGCGTGCCCCATCGCCGCCAGGCTCCAGAACGATACAGCCACCGCGTAGCCCAGCCGCGTGCCGGCCCAGTCGATCAACCGCCCGGCAAAGGGCATCATCACCGCGTAAGCCAGTTGAAATGCGGAGACAATCCACCCGTAACTGGCCTCGTTCCAGCCGAGTTCCTTCTCCAGAACCGGTTTCAACAGCCCCAGCACTTGCCGGTCAACGTAGTTGATGGTGGTGGCAAAGAAGAGCAGGCCGCAAACGTACCAGCGGAATCGCGATACGTACGTACTATTGACACTCACCGTACGTGCGCCCTATAATGTTTCTGTGGAGTAACCGTATGCCGATCACTGCCTCCAAGCTGCGGGAAAATGTGTACAAAACCCTCGATGAAGTCATAGAGACCGGCCTCCCGGTTGAAATCGTACGCAAGGGCGTCGTGCTCAAGATCGTCCTCGACCAACCGCCCAGCAAGCTCGCCCGGCTGAAAAAACGGGCGCTCTTCGTCGGCGATCCTGATGACATCATCGGTATGGACTGGTCGAGCGAGTGGTCGGAACTCAAGTAGTCTACCTCGATACCCACATCCTCATCCGGATTGCACAGGGCGAGGCCGCCGGATTCAGCCGTGCCGTGCGCAATGCCATCGAGCGCGGCGACGTTCTGGCTTCGGCGGCCGCCGTCCTCGAAATGGAGATGTTGCACGAAATCGGCCGCCTGAAGGTCAATGGTTCCAAAATTCTTTCCTTGCTGGCCACCGATATCGGCCTGCGCGTCTGCGATCTGCCCTTCCGCATCATCGTCGAACACGCCCTGGCGGAAACCTGGACCCGCGATCCCTTCGACCGCCTGATCGTGGCCAATGCCAAAGCCGCCGGCGCTCCCCTCGTCACCAAGGACGAGCGGATTCTAAAGCATTACACCCGCGCCCTCTGGTAGCCAAACGTCACTCGACCGTAGCTTTACGGATGTAATCCAGCCGCGGAAAGTGATTATCCAGGTATGTGTTCCCGTCTCCCTCGATCTTCACCCCATCCGGACCGCTACCCCGCGGTGCCATGTCTCCGTAGCCGCCATAAAGGCTATCGAGCACCTCCATGCCTTCCACCACCCGCCCAAACGGTGCAAAGCCCTCGTGATCGAGCGACAGGTTGTCCCGCATATTCACGAACACCTGCGTAGTGCGCGCGCCTGGACCCGACGACGCGAACGTCACCGTGCCCTTGCGATTCTTCTGCTTCACCGGATCGTCCGGAATCCGCAATGACGACCAGAGTTGCGTCACTTTGGGGTCGCCGTTGATGCCGAACTGCACAACGAAACGCGGCACCACGCGATAGAAACGATCGCCATCGTAATACCCGGTCTTCACCAGCTCGAAGAAATGTTCGGCGCCGTGCGGCGCCCACGCCCGCGTCACTTCCACCACCACCGCGCCCTTGCTGGTATCCAGGTTCACCCGGTAAACTTCCGGCACGGGTTCCCGCTGTGCCGCTTTGGCCGGAGCGGCGGGCTTGTTCTCCGGAGGCGCCGAACACCCTGCCAGCAGCAGGCACGCCACGGCCGCGTATGACTTACTTCTGCTCATAAACGCGCACGTAGTCCACCAGCATCTGCTGTGGAAACACGCTGGTCTTATCCGGATTCCCGGGCCACTCGCCGCCAACCGCCACGTTGAGCAGCAGGTAAAACGGGTGATCGAAGACCCACTTCGTGCCCGCCGGCAGAGACGCTGGCGTGACCGTCTGATAGCTCTTCCCATCCACCAGAAACTCGACGCGCTCGGGCGACCAGTCCACTGCGTACACATGATAGTCGTCTGCAAACCGGCCGGCCGCCAGCGCCAAAGCCTTGCTAATGCCGTGCCCGTCGGAATAGCCGGGCCCATGCACCGTTGCATGTACGGTTCCCGGCTCGCGGCCGATGTTTTCCATGATGTCGATCTCGCCGCACACCGGCCAGTCGCCGGTCTTGTCGTCTCCCAGCATCCAGAACGCCGGCCAGATCCCCTGGCCGTACGGGATCCGGATGCGCGCTTCCACCAGCCCGTAAGCAAACGAAAACTTGCCCTGGGTCTTCAGCCGCGCTGAAGTGAACTTGCCCGGCGCCTGCTGCTGCGCCTGAATCACCAGGTGACCCTCGCCATCCAGGTAAGAATTGGCCCGGCTGTCGGTATAGTTCTCGAGTTCCCGGTTGCCCCAACCGCTGGCGCCCAGATCGTAAACCCACTTCGCGGGATCTGGCGGCGCGCCCGCCGGCCCCTCAAATTCATCGCTCCATTTCAGGTGCTTCTCTTGTGCTGCGGCGGGCTGCAGTGCGATCGTTGCAATCACGGCCACTACAGCGGTGGTCCATTGGTTGATTGCCAGTGTCTTTTTCATTGATCTTCTGTGGATGCCGTCAGCAGTTGATGGCCCGACGTGCGCCAGAACGCCCAAAGCACTATAGCCAGCATCAGAGCCGGATAAACCACCACCGCCCACTCATAGGGTTTGGTCAGATTCTGTGCGCCAGGCGTGGTCAGCAGGTTATTCACGAAGAAAATCGCGACAATCGTGGCCACCAGACCCAGGTGCAACAGAACCCATACGAGGAGCGTAAATATCACCATAAAAAACACAAAATTAACAATGCTTGCGCCTTGCCACGCGTCGTTCTCCGCCAGCGTGAACACCACCGCGGCCGCCACGGAAGCGATCCAGTCTTTGCGCAGAACGGTGCGGAAGCAGAAAATCGCGAATACCACCAGAAGTCCGAACTCCGCCGCGCTACTGGCCCTGCGCAATACATCGGCTATGAAATACCGGGCGCTTATCCCCACATTCTCGGCCGCCGTAGCGGCTACTACGCCATGCCGCGACTGAAACCATTCCGCCGCTAGAAACATCGCCGTGATGACTACGCCCACCAGCGCGCCGTACAGAACATGAGCACCTACCTGCGCATCCTGCCAGCGGCCGGCCAGCACACGGCTCCACGTCACGATCGAATGCGGCCAACGAGCCCGCACCGCCGGCTCTAGCGCAATGTACAACAGCCAGATCAAAGCCGATGAAGCTACCCAGTCTGATGCGTTCGTCGCGAAAATCTGCATCATCCCAAGGTCCACCGCCCAGTGCGCCGAAAACAGCCAAGCCGCTCCCGACAGGATCAGGAACGCCACTGCCAGCCGCCACGCGCCGCGCCGGTCGCCGCGTCCCGCCCGCAAGTTCCGCGCCGCCAGGAATGCCGAAAACAGAAAGGCCAGCACCGACGTGATCCGCGATATCAACAACCGCGTCCAGAATGTCCACGATTGCCTTCGCGACTCCGGCTCCCGCCACGCCGTAGTCCACGGCCACAATACCTGCAAATCGGTGACCTTGCCGTGCCACGCCGCGGCTTGCACGGTCATGTCCATGTGCAGGATCGGATGAGTTCCTTTCCAGGCCTTCTGCCAGTCAAACGCGTACAGCGGAGTAAAGCGCGGCTGCGTCTCCGGCCACTGCGAAATATCGAAACCGACCGCGCGCGAAATCGCCTGCAAATCCGGCTGCAAAACCGCGCCCTGCGCCGCCCCGGCCTGGTCCTTCTGCGGCGGCACGGCATGAAAAGCGCGCAAATCTCCCTTGCTGGTCAGCCATACTTCGATCATCCCCGAGAGCACCGGCGCTGGCCGCGTTTCCGTCACATCGCCATCCGGCGGCGCAACCAGCGGAAGCGGGCTCTCGCGATATCCGAGCCGCATCGGCGACTCCGCTTGAAACCACCGCTTGGCTTCGTCCAGATTCTTGACGTGCTTGCGCGATTCGTAAATGTCGCCGAACTCCCAATGCAGATCGTACTTCCGGTCGGCGGGCGCCGCGCTATATCCGAATGACGCCGCATACTCCCGCGCTTTGGCCGCCAGCGCATCCGGCGACAAATCGAGCGGTACCAGGCTGTGCATCTCGTATCGCCAGCGCACCACCGGTACCGCAATGATCATCAGCACCAAACCCAGTGCCAGCGGCACGGATCGCGAGAGCGGCAGCCCTTCCGTCTTCCCCGACGCCGCCACCAACTCCGGCGAAGGTGTCTCGCCCGCCGCGAGGGCCGCTGCCAGCGGATCCCCTCCCGGGAGCGCCGCCGCCACTGCCAGCGCGCTCGGCGGACGCCTCGTGGGGTCAGGTTCCAGGCACCGCCGGATGGCCTTCTCTACCGCCGGATCGATCCCCGCCGCGATCGACGACATGCTGGTGATCTGCCCGATCTCCTGCAGCCGGATCAACTCCGCCATCGTCCGCGCATCGTACGCGCGCTTGCCGGTGAAGACCTCGTACAGCACCATGCCCAGCGCGTAGATATCGCTCTTGGCCGTGACCTCTTCACCGCGCAACTGTTCGGGGGCCATGTAGGCAGGTGTGCCGCTGCGCGCCTCCGCACCGCGCAAATGATCGGCCACGGCGGCCAAGCCGAAGTCCATCACCACCACGTTGCCCCGCCGGTCGAGCATGATGTTGGCGGGCTTCAAATCGCGGTGGATCACGCCCTTATCGTGCGCCGCGGCCACGCCCGCGCAGATCTTGCGCGCGATCTCTAGCCCTTTATCGGACGGCAGCCGCCCGATGCGTTGCAGCAGCGACTCCAGGTCCTCTCCATCCACGTACTCCATGGAGATGTAGGGCATGCCGTCCGCTTCGCCCACATCGTAGACCCGGCACACGTTCGGGTGCGAAACCTGCCGCGCTACCCGGACCTCATTATGAAACCGCTCGAGATTTCGCCGGTGATCAGGCCCGGACTCGGGCAGGAATTTCAGCGCAACCGGCTGGGCCAGCGTCAGGTCGGTCGCCCGGTACACCTCGCCCATGCCGCCGCGTCCCAGTAGAGAGATGATCCGGTAGCGGCCCGCCACCAAAGTGCCCGGAACGAACCGCCCTTCTTCCACCGTCGAACTGGTGGCGAGCGGAGGCTCTGGAGGAATGACCACCGTAGCCGTCTGTGATTGCGCGGGTGCATCCATGCTATTCGTGGGCCGGGCCCTTGGCTAATATACCAAGGTCACGCAGTCACGCGAGCCAGCCGCCGCGCAATTTCAGACTTAGGCTGGGCGCCAATAATACGATCGACCTCGCGCCCGTCCTTGAATATCACCATTGCGGGAATGCTCTGGATGTTGAACCGCGCCGCCGTAACCGGATTCTCATCCACGTTGAGCTTAGCCACGCGAATCCGCCCCGCCATCTCCCGCGCCAGATCCTCCAGAACCGGGGCAACCGCGCGGCAGGGACCGCACCAGGGAGCCCACATATCCACCATGACCGGCAAAGGAGAACGTTCAACTTCCGCCGCAAACGTGGCATCCGAGACGCTGATCGGGCTGCTCGCCGATGCAGCAGATATGGAGAGTGGAGTCTTGCAACGCCCGCAAACCGGCAGGCGTCCCTTCCCCGATTGTTCCGCCGGTATGCGATTGGTCGCGCCACAATTAGCGCATCGGATCAGAAGCGGGTCCGCCATATGCCCTATTCCCACTCGATAGTAGCTGGCGGCTTGTGCGTCAGATCGTAAAATACGCCGCTGATGCCCGAAACCGCAAGCAGTTCGCGCGCCATGCAATCCAGCAGTTCCTCCGGCATAATCACAGCCTGCGCAGTCATGCCGTCCACGGAATCGATAGGCCGGAGCACGATCGAATCGGGCGCCGCCGCAGCGCCGAACGGTATCAACACCACCGGAAATTGCCAGATCTCGCGATCGAAGCCACTCTCGTGCGAGAGCCGCCGCACAATCGCATCCGCTTGTCGCAAGCGCGCCAGCCGCTCGGCCGTAAGCGCAGAAGCCCACACCCGCATTTCCCCGATCGGAGCCACCGTGCGCACACCCGCAATCACCCGGTTCACGCCCGATATGCGATTGATCAGCTCCGTCGCCCGCCCGGGATCGATGGACGCAATCGCCAGCACCGGCGCATAACTGCGGCTGTCTCCCTGTACCCCGACCGAGTGCAGCGGCAGGATGTACCCCTCCGCCGTCGCCTCCGGGCCCGCGTCAATCTCGGAACAGAGGCACCGGATGGCCAGCCCCGGCCCCGGGAACGGATGCCGGTCGAGCACTTCCGCCGGAAGCCCCAGTTCCCGGCCGATCTCCCGGACCTCGTCTTTGTAATACAAGCGGAGCGGCTCCACAATCCGCCCCGCATCGATCAACCGCTGGATCCCTGGCACGCGATTGTGATGCGTCTTGATGACCGCCGCCTTCTCGGTTCCGCCGGATTCGATGGTGTCGGGATAAATAGTCCCTTGCCCCAGAATCCAGTGGCCGTCCATCAGGTGCCGCGCATCGATGATCCGCTCCTGCACCCGCACGAACTCTTCGCCGATAATATGACGCTTCCGTTCGGGATCCCGCACGCCCGCCAGCGCGCCCAGGAATTGTTCCTGCGCCGGCTCCACCGCCAGCCCTGGCATGGCGCTCACGTAGTCGGTTTCCCCCTCGCGCATCAGCCCCGTATCCACGTAAACGCCGCGCACCCGCCCGTCGCCCAGGGCCCGCTGGCAAAGCGCGCAGGCTACCGTGGAATCCACGCCGCCGCTAACGAAAAAGAACACATTGCGATCGCCCACGCACTGCCGGATCCCTTCTTCGATTTGTGGCACACGGTCCCGCGGATCCCAATCGCGCGCGCATCCGCAAATATCAAACAAGAAGTTGGAAAGAATCTGCCGCCCGCGCGTGGTGTGGGCCACTTCGGGATGAAATTGCACGGCGTAGAGCCCGCGCGCCGGCGATTCGATCGCGGCAATCGCGCAGGTTGCCGTGCTGCCCAAGACGGAGAAGCCGGGTGGAGCTGCGCTCACCAGGTCGCGATGGCTCATCCAGATCTGCTGGCTGCCCGTGACCCCCGTGAACAGCGCGCTCGATCCGCCATCCAGATCGAGAGTAGCCAAACCGTATTCGCCCTTGACCCCCAACTGGACGGTTCCACCCAGCAGGTGCGCCATCAGTTGTTGGCCGTAGCAAATACCCAGCACCCGTGCGCCGCTGTCAAAAATCGCGGGATCGACTGTGGGGCTCGCTGGATCATAGACGCTGTTGGGACCGCCGGAAATGATCAGGCCTTTGGCCCCGGCTAGCTCCACTGCCGGCGTCTCGCTGGCTCGTACCTCGGAGTACACTCCCAGATCCCGAACCTTGCGCGCGATCAGATGACAATATTGCCCCCCGGCATCCAGGACGATGATCTGGGGGACAGTTTTCACCTGGCTAACGTTGACTCCGGCTGCATGCGTTGTACAACGATCTTGTGGGCGGTGTCGAGCAGGGCCTTGGCCTTGGGCATGGAATCGATGGCTCGCTCAACCTCGGGATCGGTCTCGATGGCGACGCGCTCGCTCTCGTCCAGGTTGAATGCGGTGATGTACATCTCGCGCTTCAACATGCGCTGGATCCAATCCATGTCTTGCGTGAATTCGGCTTCCGTAAACTCGTAATTCTCTTTCAACAGGTAGTCGTGGAACTCGTTCACCACGGTGGGATCCGGCGACCAGCCCTTGGGCAGCTTGGCGGCGTGCTGGCCAAAGTAATTGCGCGAGAAATTGAAGAACGCCGATTTCACGTACAGTTCCGTCTGCAGATGATCCACCTTCGGCGAAGCGTACTTCTCATCCGGCGTGATGCCTCCGCCGCCGTACACCGTACGGCCGCTATCGGTCATCTTCACGTCCTGCATGTTCTTGGCGTTCTCGTCTTTGTGGTAGTAGTAATCGAAAAACGACTTGTTACTGTAGTCCCGCTGGATCAACCGGCCGCTCGGAGTATAGTAATGCGCCGTAGTGAGCGCCAGCCCGGTATTCTCCGAAAGCGGATAAACCGTCTGCACTAAGCCCTTACCAAAAGTGGTCTCTCCTAGAATCCAGGCGCGATCGTGATCCTGCAGAGCCCCAGCCACAATCTCGGCCGCCGAGGCGGATGACCGGTTTACCAGCACCACGATGGGATAATCGTGCCCGTGATTGCCGTTCCGCGCGATGTATGTCTTCTCCGGAGCAGACCGCCCATGGTAAGAAACGATGGTTTGCCCCTTTTGCAGGAACTTATCGGCCACCGCCACGCCTTCGTTCAGAATGCCGCCGGGATTCTGCCGCAGATCCAGCACCAGCCCGTGGATATTGTTCTCGCCCAGTTTCTTGAGCCCGTCTTCCAGTTCCTTGCTGGTCGTTTCGTTGAATTGCTCAACAAAAACGTAGGCAATGCCCGGCTTCAACCAGATCGCGTTCTTTACGCTGCTGCGGGAGATCTCGTCCCTGGTCACATTGAAGGTGATGGGCTGTTCGCTGCCCTCCCGCGATATCACGATGGTGACTTGCGTCCCGCGCGGACCCTTCAACAGATCCGCCACTTCGGTGGTGGTCAGATTGTCGGTGGCCTTATCGTTCACCTTCATAATGATGTCGCCCGGCCGGAGACCTGCCTTGTAGGCGGGTGAGCCGGCGAACGGCGCCACTACGATAGTTTTGCCGTTGAACGGCCGCACTTGCATGCCGACACCGAAGTAATGTCCCTTCTGGTCTTCCCGCAGCAGTTCGTAGTCCCGCGGATCGAAGAAGTTCGAGTGGGGGTCGAGGGTACGTAGCATCCCGGGGATGGCGCCTTTATAAATGGCCTTGTCCGGATCGATCCGGTCCGCGAAGTTTTCTTCGAGCAGGCCATAGACACCCGTGAACGACTTCAGGCTGGCGCCGATTTCGTCGCCGCTATCGCCAACCGTAGCAGCTGCCTGGACTTGGGGTCCGAAGATGCCGCCTGCGAGAGAACAGAAAAGTATGACTGCCAGAAAAACAAAAAAAGAGCGGGGCTTTTGGGGCATCCGGAATCCGTCCTTAACTTAAGTATACCTGATGATAAGACGCGCCAGAATCAAGTTCGGCTCCGGAAAAAAACCGGGGCCGTAGCGCCGCCGCGGCGTAACCCATTGAGTACGTTATCGGACCGTCGGGCTCAGGGCGCGCACTGGGCGCGGGCCGACCGCCACTCGCCGGGCGACGTTCCCTCCCACCTGTGAAACGCCCGGAAGAAGGAGTTAGGATCTTCATATCCCAGCAGATACGCGGTCTCGTTCAGTTCGAGCGAAGATTCGAGCAGGTAGTGCTGCGCCAGTTCGCGCCGCGCTTCCTCCACGAGGTTCTGGAAGGTGATGCGCTCCGCCAACAGCCGCCGCTGCAGCGTCCGGCTGGGCCAGGTCCGCGCCATGAAACAGCAGCATATTGTGCCGCGCGCCGAATTTCACAGGACATCGGAAATGATCCTCATATAGCCGCCGGTTCGACTCCGGGCGCTTGAATTCCACGCGCCTGGGATTGACGGTATGCCCGATCCCGCGCCGGCCGATCGCCACGATCCAGGCGAAACACACATCGATCAGCGTGACCGGCTCGGGCTCGCCTGCCAGCAGCCACACGAACCGGACCGCGCATTCATTCGCGTGCTCTTCGATGCGGATCTCTTCCGGGCACGTGAGGCGCTTGTAGCGCGCCATGCGGTCGGGGGCGTCCCGAAAGGAGCGGGTATAGAGCGCGGCGATGGCGATAGGATCGTAGCGCTCGATGCGCTCCTCGCTGCCGAGCTTGAGGCCGATACCCAGGTCGCCGCTGATTTCATGGATCGCTTTGTAAAACGCGAACATCTCGCCGGTGGTGATCCAGATCTTGCTTTGCTCAAACAAACCCATCGGCAGTCCCGCACGGCGCAGCACGGCGACTGGAGGAAGTCCCAATTCCTCCAGCCGTCTGACTAGCGTACCTGAGAGCCGGAAGCGATCCGTCATGGTGCGGGCAGCCGAAAGCCCAGTTTAGCGAAGCGAGGCCATATCGATCACGAACCGGTATTTCACGTCGCTCTTCAGCAGGCGCTCGTAAGCCTGGTTGATCTGCTGAATGCCGATTCGCTCGATATCGGCAGTGATCCCTTTCTCGCCGCAGAAATCCAGCATCTCCTGCGTTTCGCGAATTCCGCCGATCGCGGAACCGGCCAACTGCCGCCGTTTCATGATGAGGTTGAACGAAGCCACTGCCGCCGGCTTCGCTGGTGCGCCCACCAGCCTCATGGTGCCATTGAGACCAAGCAGTTGGAGGTGGGCATTCAGATCATGATCCGCGGAAACCGCGTCGAGGATGAAGTCAAAACCACCGGCATGCTTCTGCATGGCCGCGCTGTCGGTGGAAACGATCACTTCGTCGGCGCCCAGCCGGACCGCATCGGCGGCTTTATTCGGCGACGTGGTAAAGAGAACGGCATGCGCGCCGAATGCCTTGGCGAATTTGAGTCCCAGGTGACCTAATCCGCCGAGGCCGACGATACCGACCTTCTGTCCTTTGCTGACCTTCCAGTGGCGCAGCGGCGAATAGGTGGTGATTCCCGCGCACAGCAGTGGCGCGGCGCCCGCCGGATCGAGCCCGTTGGGGACGCGCAGTACGTACGCCTGGTCGACGACAACGCTATCGGAGTAGCCCCCATAAGTGACGCCGCCCAGGATCTTATCCTCGCTGTTGTAGGTCAGGGTCATGAAGTTCTCGCAATACTGCTCCTCGCCGGCGAGACAATTGGCGCACGTACGGCAGGAATCCACCATGCAGCCCACCGCGGCAATGTCCCCTTCCCTGAATTTCTTGACGGCATTGCCCACCTTCACTACGCGGCCGACAATTTCGTGTCCCGGCACACAGGGATAAATGGTCGGCATGACGGCGTGCCATTCGTCGCGTACCTGGTGCAAGTCCGAATGACACACGCCGCAGTACAGGATTTCGATCTGGACATCCTGCGCGGGGGGCGCGCCTCTGGACGGTGTGCGGGCCGAGACCCGAGTTGGCGCTGCGTGCGGCAAATGCTTTTGCGGGAAATGTGACGGGATGAGTGCGTTCCTCGGTTGGTTTTATTCTGTATTGATCATCAGTCCTCCAAAATTTTCGACTTCAGTTTCAGTGTAGGGGGGAGCGCGTTGAGGTTCACTGGCAAAACACGCCAATGTACTTGCAAAACACGCCACCGTTGATGACCTGCCCAGCAAGGGGACGTTGCAGCACATAACCTTACTTACGGTAATAGCCCTGCTGCGCGAGTGCGGTCCACTCTTTCGGACGCAAAGTGCAGGACGGAAGCAACTCGACACGGATCTGGCGGAACGTGCCGGCGGGCTGAGGATCGGAAGGACGGTAGGCGATGGTATACCGCGCGCGCAGCTCGTCGATCAACTGGGGAAGGCGCTCCTCCGGCTGCCATAGCGGACTCTTCAACAGGATGGGGGCAACCACCACGCCGGCTTCGTGCAGCGCGCGGAATGCTTCGCACTCGGTGTGAGCCGGGTACTCCTTGCGAAATGGGACATTCGGCAGGTTATCGGTAAGCCAGATGATCACGCGGCGGTTCGCCGGGCTGCCCGAACGTTGCAGCGCGGTGGCCGCCTGGTAGACAACCTGGTTGAAATGAGCCGGTTCGTCCGAGGTCATGGCCGCGGCTTTTTCGATGGCGTGCACGGTCCGGCTGCGATCCGTGGTGAACCTATCGACCAGGCTGGCATGTCCGGAGTAGACCATCACCGCCACTTCATCGGCTGGTTTGAAGTGTGCGAGCGCGGTCTCGGCCCCCTCCGCCAGGCGGTTCAGTACAGCGTGCGAGCTGTCGGTGAGATCGAAAGCAGAACCACCGAGAGCGGGAACTCGTCGCGCGAGAATTTCAGGATCTGCTGTGGAACGCCCTCCTCGGACACTTGGAAATCGCCGGCCTGAAGCGCAGGCGCGGGTGTGCTGGACTTGATGTACAGTACCTGCACGTCGACCACCACGAGCTCGGATGTTGCGCTGAAAACGGGGGGCTCGTCCTGCGCGCACAGCGGCAGGGCCGCCAGCAGCAGGCTGAGCGGAGCAATTCTTCCCATCACAACATAGATACGCGCGAGGTCCGCCGGCGGGTGCGGAATGCCTCAACTTTTGCAACCGGGTAGGGGCGGTCATCGTAATCGCTATACGTGAGAGCTGTTCGTGCTAGCGTGGCAAGCATCGCGCTGATGGTCGCAGGGGCCGCGACGGGAACCGCGGAGATTCGTCTGCAAGACTTTTCGTCCGCACGGGAGGTGGCCCTGGTAGGAAGCGCCGCGGTGACCCGCAAAAAACTGCGCCTCACGCCGGCTAAGCACGACCGGTCGGGCGCCGCTTGGCTGCGCGAGAAGCAGCCGGTGGGTTCCGGCTTTGACACCATGTTCCAATTCCAACTGACGCGCCAAGGCGGACTGGGGCCCGGCGCCGACGGGTTCGCTTTCGTCTTGCAGAAGGCGGGACCGGAAGCATTGGGAGGCCGCGGGTCCGCCGGAGGCTTCGCGGTGGAGGATGCCAACTACCATCACCGGGATAACGCTATCCCATGGAGCGTTGCGGTTTTCTTCGATACATACAGAAACGAAGAAGAAGGTGATCCTTCCGCCAACTATGTCGCGTTCTGTACGTATGGTAGACCGAGCGAGATGCGCTGGCCGGCGCCGCGCCTGGCCTTCACGCCGGAGTTGCCGGTGCAACTGAAGGACCGGAAGATACACACGGCCCGTATTCTGTTTCAGCCGCCGGTGCTGTCGGTTTATTTGGATGACTCTTCCGCCCCCGTTCTGCAATCGGTGGTAGACCTTTCCATCGTGGTGGATGAGCAAGGCAGAGCCTGGGCCGGATTTACCGCTTCCACCGGCGGCGGATACCAGAATCATGACATTCTCAACTGGTCTTTCAATGGGACGGACGTTTCTTCCAGCATGTCTGTGATCTCTTCGAACATCACGTTTGTGGCGCCCACCTGTCTGCCGGACCGCAACCTTTGTACGCCGGAGGGCGCGGTCGTCGAACAGCGCGGAACGGGCTACCACGTCATTCTGCCCGGCAATTTGGCATGGGCCGCGAGTATTCCCAGCCCGTCAAGCGGAATGGTGATGGTGAGCAACGCGCGCGGCATTGTTTGTTGGGATCCTGGGGCGCGCGGGGCGGACGGATGCAGCGGGCCGGCGGGCAACGGGACACCGGCAAGCGCGGGGTTCCTGGCGGGCGACGAGCCGCCCGGGGCTTTGCTGATGCGGACCCGTCAGGGACGCGTCTGGTTTTCGGTGAACGGACAGAGCGGCGTGGACTTCAGGAACAACCAGGGCTTTTACGAATTCGATCTGGAAATCAGGCCGCTCCTGAACGCCGGGCCTTAGGTGACGCGCGTCAGAACTGCGGCTTTGGTTCAGAACGAGCCTCCTCCATCCGGCGATGCATTTCCAGGCGCTCCTGCGCCTCGCGCCGGCTATGCTTCGATCCGAAGTCCCAATATAGAAAACGAAGCGCGGCGAAGATGCAGTTGAAAGCCGGAAAGATAGAAAGCTCGCTCGAACGGCGGACGCCGATCCACATGAGGGGCGCCGCGATCAGCAACAGGGCGAAGGCGATGGCCTTGCCGCGGCACGCCCAAACGGGGCTGGAATGATCGCTCGTGTGGAGTCCGGGCGCGACCATCACCAGCAGCGGCGGGCGGGCCAGCCCGAGGGCATCGGAGATCTCACAGCGCAGGCCGGCGGGGCCTGGATCCGGCCTTCACAAAACTGTTGCGCATGTCCGACGGAGTCGAAGAGAATGCAGGTGGCGTCGGAGGCTCCGCGCACGGCACGCCGCTGGAGAACAGCGGAGCGGATGTAAGTCCGTTCTTCAGCAAGACGGCGCACTGGTTGGGGTGAATCAGGTCGGTCCAGTCGCGCGGGTTGCGGCGGGGGTCGAAGAGCCGGATCTCAGTGCCACCGTCCACGTCTTAATGGTAATGCGTCCGGCGGAGGGACCCCCGCGATAAGAGGCCGCTGCCGGCGGGTATATAGCATGGGCCTGGCGTACGATCCTGCTATGCTCGGAATTCGCGATGCGTTCGACGGGGCGTGCGTGGCCTTTGGTAGTGCTGGCGGCGGAAGTGCTGGCGTTCTTCCGGCAGATCCTTTTCTACGGCCATTATGCCGTGCCGTGGGACTTCCGTTATTACCATTTGTCGCAGGCCTGGTTCATCGCGCGGTCGTTGGCGCGCGGCGAGTTACCGCTGTGGGATCCATTTACTTACTGCGGGATGCCATTCTATGCCAACCTGACGGCGCAGCTCTTCTATCCGCCGACGCTGGCAGCGGTCCTGCTTAGTAACTGGACGGGAGGCACCCACCTGCTCGGCTGGCTGGAATGGCAGATGGCCGCGCACGTGTTTCTGGCGGGCGCGTCCACTTACTGGCTGTTGCGCCGTCTGGGGACAGGTCGCGCCGCGGCGGTGGCGGGCGCTTCGGTCTATCAGTTGGGCGCGTACATGGCGTCGCAGGCCGAGCACTTAGGCGCGATCGACGCCGCGGCGTGGCTTCCTTTGGCGTGGCTGGCGGTGATCGTGCTCGGGGAAGGATTCCGCTGGCGAGGGATGGCTGGCCTGGCGGCGGCGCTGGGAATGTCGATCCTGGCCGGATTCCCGGCGGCAACGGCGGTGGTGTTCGTCACTTGCATGCTGCTGGCGGCCATCCTGGCGGCGATGCGGCGAGCCTCGCCGCGCGTGCTGGCATACACCGCGATGGCGGCGGTATGGGCGGTGCTGCTGGCGGCGATCCAGGTGATCCCCACGGTACAACTCTCGCGCCTGAGCGTGGCGCAATATCGCAGCCATTATCTGAAAACCGGGGGCGGCATGCCGCTGGCGTCGCTGGTCTCGCTGGTGCTGCCCAATTATTACGGAACTTTTCAGTTCGACGGCGGCACATGGAAACTGCCGTACGAGGTGACCTTTTTATATACATACTGCGGGATGGTAGCGCTGGTATTTGCGGTGCTGGCGGTGGCGTATCGCAGAAACCGCTACACGGCGAGTTTCGCGGTGCTTACGCTGTGCGCGGCGGTTTGGATGCTGGGTGATTCCACGCCCGTGGGCAAGACTATCTTCGTCCTGCTGCCCGCTGCGGTGAAGAACTCGCTGTACGCGGAGTTTGCACTCTGCGCCTTCTCGCTCGGCATGGCGGTGCTGGCGGGTTTGGGTGCGGAGCAGGTGCTGGCGTCGCGGCCGGGCTGGATCAAGGCCACGGTGGCGGGGGTGATGGCGGCGGAACTGATCGTGGCCGGGTCGGGGCGGCCGTTCAACACGGTGGATACGCAGAAGGACCGAGGGATCGGCTACGACCATTTCGCCGGCGTGGCGCAGATTCCCGGCGCATTGCGGCGGCTGGCCGATCAGAATGTGCCGCCTTGGCGATTCGATTCGATCGAGGGATATCCGGACCTGATCACCCACGGGCCGCTGTTTGAGTTTCCTTCGGCCAATGGAAACGATCCGTTCGCGCTGGTCAGGTTGATGCAGGTGCGGCTCTCGTTTTGCAGGGGAGTGCGGTGGGGCAGGTTTTACGAGATCGACGATCCGGACTCGCCGGTACTGAAGCTCATGAACGTGAAGTATGTGATTGCGTCGCACGTGCTGGCGCGCCCGGGAGGGTTGAGCGAAGTGGCGGAATTGCCGGGCACGTTTGTATACCAGAATCCGGGAGTGCTGCCGCGATTCTTCCTGGTGAACCGGGTGCGGCGCGCTGCGGGGATGGATGAGGCGCTGGCGATATTGCGCTCGCGGGATTTCGATGCGCGCGCGGAAGCCGTTGTGGAAGGGGCGATGGGAGGAACGCTCAATGACGGCAGCGGTCCGGTGCCGGCCGTACGCGTGTTGGATTATAGTCCGCGCGCGCTGGCCATCGAGACCGACTCGCTGGCGCCTGCATTTCTGGTGACATCTGAGACGGCGTATCCGGGATGGCGGGCGTGGATCGACGGTCGGGAAATCGCGCCGGTGTTGACGAACGTAGCGTTCCGCGGCTTGCCGGTGCCGGCGGGCAAGCACGTAGTGAAGATGCGCTTCGATCCGCGAATTCTGCGGCGATCGGCGTGGGTGACGCTGGCGGCGCTGCTGGCGGCCCTGATGGTGGCTCTGGGCGTCTGGTTCAGCGATAATAAGCAAGCAAAAAGGTCATGGAGTTCAAAGATCAACTGAAATCCTCGGTCGATATTGTGAAGGTGATCGAGGAGTACGTGCGCCTGCGGAAGACGGGAGTTTCCCGGTATACGGGGCTGTGTCCGTTCCACAGCGAAAAGTCGCCTTCGTTCTCGGTGCATGCCGGACACCAGTTCTACAAGTGTTTCGGGTGCGGCGCCGCGGGGGACGTGCTCAAGTTCGTGATGGAGATGGAGCACGTCAGCTTTCCGGAAGCGCTGAAGCTGCTGGCGGAGCGCAATGGCATCCCCATGCCGAAGCGCGCGGAGTATGCCGACGCGGACACCCGGCTGCGGGCGGCTGTGTACCAGATGCAGGAACTGGCGGCGGAGGCGTTCCGGGAGCAACTGGCAGGTCCGGCGGGGGCGGAGGCGCGGCGGTATCTGGAAAAGCGCGGCGTGCCGCCTGAGGTGAGTTCCCAATTCGGGTTGGGGTACGCGGAACGCCCGGGCCGGTCGCTGGTACGCATTTTCGAAAGGCAGGGATTCACGGGCGAACAGATGGAGGGCTCCGGCCTGCTGGCGCGCAGAGAAGACGGCAGTTTCTACGACCGTTTCCGCAACCGGCTGATGTTTCCGATTCACAGCGAAACGGGGAAGATTATCGCGTTTGGGGGGCGGGCGCTGGATCCGGCGGACGAGGCCAAGTACTTGAACTCCGCGGAATCGCCGATATATAAGAAGAGCGCCGTGCTCTACAATCTGCACCGGGCGAAAGAAGGCATACACAAGGCGGACCGGTCCGTGCTGGTTGAAGGGTACATGGACGTGATCGGAGTGTTCGCGGCGGGGGTGCGGGAGGTAGTGGCGAGCTGCGGAACGGCTTTGACGGCGCAGCAGGTGCAAACGCTGCGGCGGCATTCGGACAAGATCGTGGTGAATTTCGATCCCGACGCGGCGGGCGCCAAGGCGACGGAGAGCTCCATCAACCTGCTGCTGGACGAGAGCATGCACGTGCGCATCCTGGAACTGGAAGGTGGTCTCGATCCGGACGAGTACTGCAAGGAACACGGCGCGGAGACCTATCGTACGAAGCTGGACAAGGCGCAGGGATTCTTTTACTGGCTCGCCGACCGGGCGCGGGCGAAATACGATCTGCGGACGGCGGAGGGACGCTGGGCGGCTTTTCAATTCCTGCTGCCGGCCATCCAGCGGCTGTCGGAAAAGATCGAGCGAGTAGCTGTGGTGAACGACATGGCAGGGTACCTGGGTGTAGATGGTGGCCTGGTGCTGGAAAATTTCCGCAAGGCCGCCATGGACCGGCGCGATAAGAAAGTAGCGCCGGTGCGGGAACCTTTGCGGGCGGACGAGAAGATTTTGCTGAATCTGCTGGTATCGAACGACGAGGCGCGGGAGGAATTGCTTCCTCGGCTGGAGCAGCTTCCGGCGGTGGACCAGTTTGCCACGCGGCGAATTTTCAAGGCCCTATTCGCATTGCACGCCGGCGGCCAATTCGGTTTTGAGGAGTTGCATGCGCGCCTGGAGACGGGTGATCAGGAGATTTTAGCGTCAGCGGTGCTGGCGGATGAAACGGAAAGCGTCGCAGTTTCACTACAACTAGGGGAGGAATGTCTACGCAGTCTGGAGCGTACCGGTCTGAAGACCCAAGTGGCAGCGTTAAAGACCCGGGTGAAGGACGCGGAGCGCTCTGGAAATCTGGCAGAGGCGTTGCGTCTGGCGGAGGAATTGCATCATCTCGAAAAGTCAAATTAAAAGCCGCGGTCCGCGAAGAGCGCGGGTGTACAATGTGGGAAATAGTCTCGAACGGGTGAGAGAGCTTCAGTGGCACCGGAAGACAAATTCGATCGGATGCAGCAGTTAGTCGAGAAGGGCAAGGACAAGGGGTACCTGGCCTACGACGAGATGACCGATCCGCTCCCTGCCGATCTCAATAACGGTACCGAATTGGATGGGCTGCTGGCCGGCCTGGACGGGACCGGCATCGAGATCCTGGAAGAACCCAAACTCGAATTTGACCAGAAGCTGGCCGAAGCCGAAGAACTTCTGGACCTGGACCTGGGGCCTGCGGCGGGCGAAAAGGTCAACGACCCGGTACGCACCTATCTGCGGGAGATGGGGTCGGTGGCGCTGCTCACACGCGAAGGCGAAACCGAGATCGCGCGGCGCATCGAGCGCGGGCAGGTGACGGTGATGAAAACGCTGTCGCGCTCGCCGCTGGTGATCCAGGAGGTTCTGAACCTGGCGGAAGAGGTGCGGCGCGGCGCGGTGGCCACGCGCGACGTAGTACTGATGGCGGATCCGCTGATCATCGAAGAGGCGGCCGAAGAGAGCCGCCAGGAATTCCTCGAGATGGCCGACGACGCGGCCCGCCACTTCCGTAAATTTCAGCAACTGCGGCAGAAGCTGATGGCCATCCCACGAGGGCTCAAGCCCAAGCAGCACCGCCGGCTGTTGTGGGAGACAAACCGCACGCGCGTTCGGGTTTCACGGCGTATCCGGACCGTGCGCTTTCAAAGCCCGGTATTGCGGCACTTCACGGCGCGCATCCGGGCAGCGGTGGAAGAGTTGATACCCGTGGAACGCGAGATGCTGCGGGTACAGCGCCGGGTTGAAACGTCGCCCCAGCGCGGCGAAGGCGTGAAGGAGCTGCGCAAGGAGCACCGCGGTTTCGTACAGCGGCTGCAACAGCTCGAGGAGCAGAACGGATCCACGGCGGCCGAATTGCGGCGCACGCTCGCGGTAATCACCAAGGCCGACCACGAAGCGGAATGCGCCAAGCGGGAGCTGATCGAAGCTAACTTGCGGCTGGTGGTGAGCATCGCCAAGCGTTATACCAACCGCGGGCTGCAGTTTCTGGACCTGATCCAGGAGGGCAACATCGGGCTCATGCGCGCGGTAGAGAAATTCGAGTACCGCCGCGGATACAAGTTCTCGACTTATGCCACGTGGTGGGTCCGGCAGGCTATCACGCGCGCGATTGCGGACCAGGCGCGCACGATTCGTATTCCGGTGCACATGATCGAGACCATCAATAAGCTGATTCGCGCGTCGCGCCAGTTGATCCAGGAATTGGGGCGCGAGCCCACCAGCGAGGAACTTGCCAAGCGCATGGAACTGCCGGTCTCGAAAGTGCGCAAGGTGCTGCGGGTGGCACAGGAACCGATTTCGCTCGAAACGCCGATTGGCGAAGAGGAGGAATCGCACCTGGGAGATTTTCTGATCGACCAGGCGGGATTATCGCCTTCCGACGCGGTGATCAACCTGAACTTGCGCGAGCAGACCGCACAAGTTTTGAAAACGCTGACGCCGCGGGAAGAGAAGATCGTCAAGATGCGCTTCGGCCTGGAAGACGGCAGCGAGCACACGCTGGAAGAGGTGGGGCAGAACTTCGCGGTCACGCGGGAGCGCATCCGGCAGATCGAGGCCAAGGCTTTACGGAAGCTGCGGCATCCGAGCCGGAGCCACCGGTTACGGGCTTTCATCGAAGACGGCAACACCAACGGGACGGGCAGCTAACGGGCGGGTTAAAGGCCGGGGTCCCAGATATCGGCCATCTCAAGGATGAATACGGCAACAGGGTTTTCGCCAGCAACGCGCGGGGTATTGACCAGGCGCCCGCCCCGTTCTCCCGAACGGTAGATATAAACAGTACGGCTTTCCGGATCGATCATCCAGGCAAGCTCGGCGCCGTTATCGATCCATTCGCGCATCTTCGCCTGCCGCGGCGAGAGGCGGTTGGAAGGCGAGCGCAACTCGACGACAAAATCGGGGCAGATGGGGGCGAACTTCTTTTTCTGTTCTCTGGTTAGCGTAGCCAGACGGGCACGCGATATCCAGGCCGCGTCGGGCGATCGTGCGGCTCCGCCAGGAAGCATGAAGAGGGTGTTCGAATCGAAGGCTTTGCCGCGGCCGTCGCGCTTGGCCCAGGCCTGCAGTTGCTGCAACAGATCCGAGTTGCGATTGGAACTCTCCAATCCCGCCGGCGGCATGATGACGATTTCTCCTTCAGTGGTTCGCTCAATCTTGAAATCGGGGTTCGACTCGCAGAAATCGAAGAATTCCTGGTCGCTCAAGCTTCGCCGCGGCTGAATCAGGATCGGCGCTTCAGTCTCGATATTGTTCAGCACCATCTGCATGGCTCCATGATATACGATTGTTTTTAGCCGGGAGGCATCATGGAACGAAGAACCTTCTTATTGGGCGCGGGCTTGGTTTCGCTGGGAGCGCGGGCGGCCAGCGACACCGTGGGGATCGGCGTGATCGGTCTTGGCGGGCGGGGACGAGATCACCTGAAATACTACAGCAAAATTCCGGAAGCGCGGGTGGTGGCGATTTGCGACGTCAACCAGGCGCAGACGGAGCGGGCTACCCAGATTGTCCAGAAACTGCAGCGCAACACGCCGCAGGCATACCAGGACCTGCGAAAACTATTCGCCGACAAAAACGTGGACGCGGTGTCCATTGCCACCCCCAACCACTGGCACGCGCTGGCGACTATCTGGGCCTGCCAGGCGGGCAAGGACGTGTATTGCGAGAAGCCGGCCTGCTACAACTTGTTCGAAGGCCGCGCCATGGAAGCGGCGGCGCGCGCCAGCGGTCGCATGGTCCAGATCGGGATGCAGAGCCGCAGCCTGGTCCACAAGCAGAAAGCCATGGAACTGCTGGCAAACGGAGCCATCGGCCAGATCTACATGGCGCGCGGCATATGCTTCAAGCGCCGGCCGTCGATCGGGCGCACGCCCGTGGAGCCGGTTCCGGCGGGCCTGGACTGGGACATGTTCCTGGGGCCGGCGCCGATGCGTGAGTACACCAAAAATCGCTACCAATACAACTGGCACTGGTTCTGGGACACCGGCAACGGCGATATCGGCAACCAGGGGATTCACGAGATGGACGTGGCGCGCTGGGGGCTGGGCCGCGGGCTGCCGAAAGGCGTGGTGTCGACCGGCGGGAAGTTTGTTTATGACGATGACCAGGAAACGCCCAACACCCAGATCGCCACGTTCGATTACGGAAATGCCGAACTCGTGTTCGAGGTGCGCGGGTTAAATACGGGCGGGGAGCCCGGCATACCGGCATCCGGGCCGAATTTCATCGGCGTCACGTTTTTTGGGAGCAAAGGGTTCATGGCTGTGGACGAGCACGCCTTCCAGATTTTCCTGGGCGACAAGCGCGAGCCCGGCGAAATGATGAAGCACTCCGAGACGGAGATTGACGACACCATCCCGCACATGACGAATTTCCTAAAGGCCGTGAAGAGCAGAAATACGGCTGACCTGGCCGCCGATGTTTCGATTGGCACCACATCCGCCGCGCTGGTGCACATGGCCAATATCAGCTACCGGCTGGGGCGGAAGCTGCAGTACGACAGTGTGGCCGGCAATTTTGTAGGCGATGCCGACGCCACCGCTATGTCGACGCGGCGGGAATACCGCAGCCCGTACATCGTGAGTTAGAGGGTTAAGGTTTCAGTAAGCCGAAAGTGGCCACACCGGTCGGCGTGCCGACGTATACCTTGCCATTGGCTATCGTGGGCACCATGAACTTATTGCCTGACCCGAAGTTATCGCGGCCCTTGGCGGCCTGGCTGGAATTATACAGTTCCACGGCCAGGTTACCCGCCTGGTAGGCATGCAGTACGGCGGGCGAGCTACTCTCGATCGCCCACAGAATGCCGTCGGACGCTCCGTTCGCCGAGATACTGGGCGTAGCTCCCGGATACGGGTATTGGGTAGAGGTCAAGGACGCGGGTGTTGCGGAGAGACGCGCCTGGCTGAACCGGAATGCCCTGATGGGACCGTTGACCGCGCCGAAAAAGACCTGTCCCGCGTAATAAGCCGGCATCGACCAGATCCCACCGGGCAGCGCGCCATCGAGTTCCTCATAAATAGCGCTATCTGTTTTGGAATTGAACTTACCCATCCTTTCGCGGTCAACTAAGTAGATGTTGGAGTCTTTGCCGGCGCCGATGGCCAGATACCGCATTTTGCCGCTCGCGTCCGTCATGTCCGGCAAGACCATGGCACCGCCGGAACCAAGATCTACATCGCCGCTGGATTCGGAGCTGGTGTTATCCATGGTGAAGTAATCCGTGACAGTCAATTTACTATTGGCCGTCGAGAGCTTGATGAATGCGTTGCCATAGTCGCCGCTCGAGGGAAAGCCCTGCGCATTCAGTGTCGTGTCGAAGGTGCCATTGGCATCCAGGAAATAGATGGCGCCGCTCGCATCGACCGCCAAGCCTCCGCCTGCGCCCCAAATAGCCCCTTCGGAGCCATTAGGCGTCACGTTGAGGACCGTGGTTTGCGCAAGAGTGGTCGCGTTGTAACCCATGATCCAACCGGTATAGGGGTTAAAGTCGCAATGCGAGGCCCAGGCCAGGTACACTACACCGCCGAGCAGCAGCAACCCTGACCGTTCCTTGTATTGCTTGGGATCGAAAACGACGTAGCCGCCGCTGCTGTTTGCGCCTGTGCCGGGGTATTGCGCCACAATCTCGACTGCGGCGGCAATCTGGTTGCCCGTTGTCAGGCTTACTTTGTGCAGGCGCTGGTGATAATTGCCGGATGAATCCTTACTCATGGCGACGGCATAGATCGCACCTGCCGACTTGCCCGGTTCGAGATAAATAACCGGCGTGGATGTAATCCCGATCTGCGGAGTGACTTGGGAACAACCTCGGTCGTCGGAGGGTGTCTCTCCAGTGGGGATCAGGCGCGTTTTCCAGATCTGTGCACCCGTATCCGCGTCAAGTGCATAAAGGCTATCGTTTTCGGTGGCTACGACCAGAAGATTGTGGGTTCCCTGGTTGGGCACGGCGATCGACGAGACATAAAGCGGTTGGGCATCCACCACGCCATCGAGAGTAACCAGGAAAAGCTTACCAAAGTTAGTGGCGTTGACATTGCTGATAGTCAGAATTGTCTCAGTCAGGTTCAATCCGTTGCGGGCAGGATTGTTATGGTAAGTCAGGACATTTGTCTGCGCGGCAATCGGTGCAAGCTCAGCCGCAAAAAGAGTCATCCATAGTAAACCTATGCGCATGTTACCCATCTTGTAGTTTGCTATGAATTAAGCCAGCCGATCCAGTACTACCTTTGTCTGTTTGTAAATATTCATACGGCACGCATCGCGGCCGGTACTAAGATCGCCTGGATAGCGGCGCGGTCGGCCGCGGTCATGAGCCAGGACGCCGCAGATGCGTTGGCTTTCACCTGCTCCGGCGATTTCGCTCCTGCAATCACCGATGCCACCGCGGGCTGCCCAGCCAGCCACGAAACGGCCAATTCCAGCATGGTATGTCCACGCGACTCCGCGAAGGCGGTCAGTGACTCGACCAGTGCGAGATTCTCGTCGGTGAACACTTTAGGCCCCCAACCGTCCCGCCCGCGGCTGCCCTCGGGCAGAGGCTGTCCGCGCCGGTATTTTCCAGTGAGTAGCCCGTTGGCCAGCGGGAAATACGGCAGGAAGGCGATACCGGCCCGTACGCATTCCGGCAGCACGTCATTTTCCGGGTCGCGATGGACCAAGCTGTATTGGTTCTGGACGCTGACGAAATGCGCTCCGCCCGGCCGTGGCGCTGTCTCGGCTTCGCGCAGTTGCTCGCCGCTAAAATTCGAGCAGCCGATCTCGCGTACCTTGCCGGCCCGCACCAGATCATCCAGCGCCCCCAAAGTGTCGGCGATGGGGACCTCGGGGTCCGGTTGGTGCAACTGATACAGGTCGATGTGATCGGTACCAAGACGCCGCAGGCTCTCCTCCACAGCCTGCCGCACATACTCCGGCCGGGCGCCTTTGCGCTTTTCGTCCATCGGCAAGCCGAACTTGGTAGCGATTAGCACGGAATCGCGGCGGCGGCCCAGCGCACGGCCCAGAAACTCCTCGCTTTGGCCAGTGCCATAAATATCCGCCGTGTCGAAGAAATTGATGCCTGCCTCGATAGCCGCGTTAACGGTTGCGGCACTCGATTCGGCATCGATACGCCAACCGAAGTTATTGCAGCCCAGTCCTACCACGGAGACGTCGAGTGATCCAATGCGCCGTGTTTCCATTTTCCGGTTCTCCTTCCTGCTTTGGATGGTTCGTTATATTAGCAGGATGCAGTGGTTCGAAGACGAATCGTTCTGGGAAACCTTTTATCCGTTCATGTTTGGCGATCCCAAGATAGCGGCGGCAGCGGCGGAAGTGGATCGCGTACTCTCCTTGAGCGGGGTGGAGCGCGGGCGGGTGCTGGATCTCTGCTGCGGCCCGGCGCGGCATGCGTTGGTGCTGGCGCAGCGGGGATTCGACGTGACCGGAGTGGATCGCTCGGCATTCCTGCTGGGGAAGGCGCGGGAGCGAGCCTCCGGCGCAGGCGTCGAGTTGATTCAAAGCGATATGCGCGATTTCGTACGTCCCGGCACTTTCAACCTGGCGCTGAGCCTGTTCACTTCGTTCGGATACTTCGACACGCGCGATGAGGACCTGGCAGTGCTCCGCAATATCCGCGCCTCACTGAAGAAGGGCGGTATCTTCGTGATCGACGTGATCAGTAAAGAGTACCTCATCGGGCGACCTTCGCCGACGCGCTGGGAGGAATTGCCCGGCGGCGGGATCCTGGTGCAGCACTACGAGGTGATTCCCGGATGGGGGCGCATCCGCGTGAAGTGGCTGCTGGTGGAAGACGAGCGAGCGCGCCGTTTCACGTTCGAGCACAACGTGTATTCCGGCCTGGAATTAAGCGCGCTGCTGGAGCGCGCCGGTTTTGCGGACGTGCAGACCTTCGGGAACCTGGAAGGCGCGCCTTACGACGCCGCGGCCACCCGGCTGGTGGCACGCGCGCGCAATCCGGGGTAGACCGATCAGAACTCGTAGTCGGGGGGCTTGATGTTTTTGATGCGCAGATAGACTTCAGCCTGGCCGCGATGATGGGCTGTGTGGGTGAAGTAGGCCCACAGGCGCTCGCGCCCGCTCATCGGCCCGGTCGTGGCATCCAGCTTATCGGGCGTGATTCCGGCCAGCGCCTTGGTGCAGAAGTCGAACGAATCGCGCAGGAACTGGATGCTGCCGTCTTTGTCGAATACCCCCTTGGGATCTTTATACGCGGCCGCGATCTTCTCCGGCACGTCGGGCGCTTTCATGCCGCTGACCGTAGCGAAAGCGCGGTTGTTGGCGAGCGCAATGTGCACCATCACTTTGCCGAAGCTCATCTCTTCGGGGTTAGGTTTGAAATTATAATCGGCGGCGGGCATGGCATCGGCCACCTTCAGCGTGAATTCCGCGGCTGTCTGCCAGTGTTTGGCGAACAAGGCGCTTTCATCGGCGGCGAAAACGGGGGCGGCCATCGCCAGCATGGCGGCCAGGATAGGGAATCGTGTCATAGGAAGTCTCCGGGATATAATTGGTATCGCAAAACGCGATCGTGAAGCAAGTGGGAAGCAAACCGAAAGCATGCACCATGACACGAAGAGACCTGGGCAAACTGGCGGCTGCGGGCAGCGCAGCCTTATTACCGATGGCGCGCGCTGACGCGCAGAACAAGTACGGCGGAGCGCTCGAAGGCTCGGAGGGAAAGGTGGATGCCGCGGCGTTCGACCCGGTTCTTTACACGCGTAAACTTTACGAATCGGCGCCTCTGCAAATGACCTTCGGGGCGCAGAATCGCAAGCAGGCGGAGGCCTGGCAAAAACGGCTGCGCCCCAAAATCGTCGAGCTGCTGGGAGGGTTTCCGGCATCACGCGCGGCGCTCAATCCGCAAACGCTGGAGGTACGCGATTTTCCGGCGTACCGCCGCGAGAAATTTGTATTCGAGAGCCGGCCCGGGATGTTCGCTCTGGGCTATCTGCTGACACCGCGCGCCGCCGGACCGCACGCGGCGATGATTTGCATCCCCGGCCACGGCCGCGGGGTGGACGACATTGTGGGGATCGACGCGCAAGGCCGCGACCGTACGGACAAGCCCGGCTACCAGCACGATTTCGCGATTCAGGTAGTTGAGCACGGGATGGCGGCGGTAGCCATCGAGCCGCTGGCATTCGGTTGCCGGCGCGATCCGTTGACGCGCAAGAAAGGAGCGGAGGCCACAGCCTGCCAGCCTTCGGCCGGGGCCGCACTACTGCTCGGACAGACCATGATCGGCTGGCGCGTGTACGACGTGATGCGCGCGATCGACTGGATCGAGACGCGTCCGGAACTCGATGGGCGGCGGGTGGGGTGTATGGGGATCTCCGGCGGCGGCACCTGTACCACATTCGCTGCCGCCCTCGAGCCGCGGATTCGAGTGGCCATGATCAGCGGCTATCTGAATACGTTCCGCGACAGCATCATGAGCCTGTCGCACTGCATCGATAACTACGTGCCTGGAATACTGAATTGGGCGGAGGCGTACGATGTGGCGGGCCTGATCGCGCCGCGGCCGCTGTTTGTGGAGTCGGGGATCAAAGACGATATTTTCCCGATCGAGGCGAGCAAGGCCAGCTTCGCGCGGGTGAAGAAGGTTTACGAACTGTTCGACGCTGCGCCGCTGGTGCAGCAGGAGATCTTCAACGACGTGCATTCGTTCTCGGGCGTCGAGGGGCTGCCGTTCCTGGCGAAGCACCTGGCGGCGTAGAAGCGCGCAGCTCCGGCTTATTCCACTCCGTCATGGTTATGCCGGCCAGCATCAGGGCCGGTCCTACCAGCAGCGTTTCAGGCGGCAAACGCGAGCTATCCAGGCACGCCAGCCAGAACACCGAGAGGCCGATGGCGACCAGGATCTTGGGCCATCGCCTCGCTGTCCAGAGATACAAGCGATTCTGAATGTCAGGCGGCATCGAAGTCAGGCTCGGCCTCCGGCAGTACGTCGTTCTCTCTGGCGATCCACACGTAAAGAGTTGGCAGCAGAAAGATGCTCATCACCAGGTCGGCGATCAGGCCGCCGACGATCACGATGGCGAAGGGACGCTGTGAATCCGAGCCGATGGCGTGAGAAAGCGCGGCAGGCAACAGTCCCAGGGTGGCCACCAGCATCGTCATCATAATCGGGCGGAGCCTCAGGACGGCGCCTTCGATTGCGAATCCTGAATCGTTCTGCCGCGCACACGAAGCTGGTTGATGTACTCCAGCATGATCACGCCGGTCTGCACGGATACGCCGAACAGCGCCAGAAACCCGACTCCCGAGGACACGCTGAAATTGGTGTGGGTGACCAACAGCGCTAGTAGTCCGCCGATGCGCGCCATGGCCACATTGCCCAGAATCAGCATCGCCCATTTGAACGAATGGAACATGGTGTACAGGATGATGAAAATGATGAGCACCGTGACGGGCACAATAATCAAGAGGCGTTTTTCCGAACGCTTCTCGCTCTGGTACTCGCCCTCCCAGCGGACCTGGTAGCCCGGCGGGAGTTGCACACCGCGAGCCACCTTTTGGATGGCCTCTTCCACTGTCCCGCCCAGGTCGCGTCCGCGCACGCTATACTTGATCGCCACGTAACGCGAATTGCCTTCCCGGTAAATTTCGGAGGCCCCATCTTTTACTTCCACTTTGCAAAGCTGCGCGAGCGATACGCGCTCGCCGGAGGGCGCCAGCAGGCGGACATCTTCGATCGCCTCCCGCGTGTCGCGGTACTCGGGCAGGTAGCGCATCACCAGGTCGAAGCGGCGCTCGCCATCCAGCACCTGGGTCAACGCGTTGCCGCCCACGGCGGTCTGGATGGCGTCCTGTACATCGGCCACGTTGATCTGGAAACGGGCGGCCTGCTTACGGTCGACGGTGAAGTTCAGATTGGGCTGGCCGATGACGCGAAACAATCCGAGATCCTCGATTCCGCGAATCCGGCGCATCACATTGACCACCTCATCGCCTTTGGCTTCCAATAATTTCAGGTCGTCGCCATAGATCTTGGTGGCAAGTTGTCCCTTCACGCCGCTCACTGCCTCTTCCATGTTGTCGGCGATGGGCTGGGAAAAATTCCAAATGACGCCCGGCATCTGCTGCAGCTCGCGGTTCATGGCGGCAATCAGCTCGTCTTTGTCCTCGTGAAAAACGGGACGCCATAACGCCTTGGGCTTCAAATCGACGAAATACTCGGTATTGAAGAAACCGGTTGTATCCGTGCCGTCGTCCGGACGCCCCACCTGGCTGGTAGTCACCGTGACTTCCGGAAAGGAAGCCAGAGCCACTCGCGCCTGGTCAGCCACACGGGTACCTTCGTCGGGTCCTACGCTGGGCGCTAGCGTTCCGCGGACCCAAATGGCGCCTTCATCAAGGTGCGGCAAAAACTCGGAACCAATAACGCCGCTGGTGGCCAGGTAGACCACCGCCACCAGGCTGGCCACTCCCACGCCAACGGTCAGCCAGCGGGCGCGGATCGCCCAGCGCACCGCCTTGCGGTACCCTTCAGTCAGCAGAACCAGCGCCGGATTACGCCACTCGCGCGCGTTCCGCCGGAACAGGAAACTAGCCAGAACCGGCGCTAATACCATCGAGAAGATCAGCGCTCCCAGAAGCGCGAAGGCCACCGTCCATGCCATCGGCTTAAAGAGCCGCCCCTCCACCGCCTGCAGGGTGAAGATGGGGAGATAGGCCGTCACAATGATGGCGATGGCGTAGAACACCGGCCGCTGCACTTCGTGGGCGGCTTCGCGGATGCGCTCCATGGGCGTCTTGGCGATCTCGGATTCGCGTCCCAGGTGGCGGACGATGTTCTCCACCATGACCACGGCGCCATCCACGACCATGCCGAAGTCCAGCGCGCCCAACGAGAGCAGGTTTGCCGGGATGTGTCGGAGATCCAGGCAGATGGCCGCAAACAGGAGGGAAAACGGAATGGTCAGCGCCACGATGACGGCACCGCGCGCGTTGCCGAGGAACAGGAAGAGAATGATCGATACCAGGATGATGCCCTCGGTGAGGTTGTGAAGCACCGTGTGGGTAGTAAAGCGAACCAGGTCGCTGCGATCGAGGAATGGGACGACCTTCACGCCGTTAGGGAGAATGCGGTTGTTCAGTTCCGCGATCTTCTGGTGGATGAGGTCCAGAGTCTCGTCGGCGCGCGCTCCCTTGCGCAGCAGGACGATGCCCGAGACCACGTCGCCGTTGTCGATAATGCGGCCGTTGGCGCGGTGAATGGCTTTGGCGAACTGGCCCAGGCGAATCTTGGGGCCTTGCGCCACGGTCCCGATGTCGCTGACGCGCAGGGGCGTTCCGTTCTGGGTTTTAATCACGGTATCCGCGATATCCGAGACGGTGTTCACCAATCCCACGGCACGCACGTTCACCTGCTGCAGTCCGGCCTGAATAAAGCTGCCGCCGGCGTTGACGTTGTTGGCGCTCAGTTGCTGCTCCAGTTCGCCCAGGCTCAGGCCGTATGCGATCAACTTGTTTGGATCGACGCGCACCTGGTATTCCTTGGTGGGACCGCCGAAGCTGGAAACGTCCACCACGTTGGGCACGGATTTGAACTGCTTTTCGAGCACCCAATCTTCCAGCGCCTTGAGCTCCATCACATCGACTTCCGGATTGCTGCTGGTGAGCGTGTAGAACATGATTTGGCCCACCGGGCTGTAATCCGTCCCCATCTGCGGTTGCAAGTTATCCGGCAGCGTAACTTGCGAGAGCCGCTCCAGCACCTTCTGCCGGTTCCAGTCATTGTCCGATTCGTCGTCGAAGATCAGCATCAGGCTGGAGAGGCCGAAAAGCGATACGGACCGCAAGTAGGTCAGGTGCGGCAGGCCGTTCATCACAATCTCGACCGGTATCGTGACCTGCTGCTCAACCTCTTCCGCGGCCCGGCCGGGCCACTGTGTAATGATCTGGACATAATTGTTGGCGACGTCCGGATACGCTTCAACTGGCAGATTCTTGAAGGAGATAATGCCCCAGGCGAAAAGCAGAATCGCCAAGGCAAGCACCAGAAGCCTGTTATTGAGCGCGAAATCGACAATACGGCGGATCATGGTGAGGAGTTACTTTCAACTTAGGGCCGCCGCCCACGGTAACGCCACGTATCTTTCAAGAAGCCGCGGCTATCTTTCTACGGGTGCGGGGTTCGCCATTCGTGCGGCGGAATTACCGTTCGATCCCAGGGACAGATCTTTCGGCCAAGTGGCACCTATCTTTGAGCCTCGGCGCTTCACACGGGGGCACAGCGCTCTTAACATGGCTGGAAGGAAACGCGACCGCTCACTTTCCAAGAGAGGACATGGAACGCATCAGGCTTCTGCTGTTGATCGATTACGTTCTGGTGCGGGAGAGTCTCAGCCGGCAACTGCGACTGGAGCCCGACCTGGAAATCGTTGCCGAGCCGGGATCGCCGGACGAAGGACTGGCGGCGCTGGCGCAAGCGGCCGTGGATGTGGTTTTATTGGATTGCGATGCGGTGCAGGGAGAAGCCGCGCGGTTCATCTTGACGGCCCGGCAATCGGGCTATCAGGGGCACATTCTCGTACTTGCTTCAGAGAAGGATACCAAGGGCTTGTTCCGGCCGCTACGCGACGGCGCTTCGGGCGTCTTCTTCAAACATAGCTCGTTGGACAGCCTGCCTCGGGCTATCCGGCAAGTCGCGGCTGGCGAGGCGTGGGTAGGCCTGACGGTGGTGCAGGCTCTGGCGCGAGCGGTCAGTGACAACGGCAACAGTGACTTGCGCGAACTCTTGACCGGGCGGGAGCAGGAGGTGCTCGACGGCCTGCTCTGCGGTCTCACCAACAAGAGCATCGCGGAAAAACTTGCGATATCGGAAGGCGCCGCGAAGGCGACTCTGCGGCAGATCTTTCGGAAGGCCGGTGTGCGGTCGCGGAGCCAGTTGGTGCGTGTGGCGCTTACCGGGCCGGATTAAGCGCAAAGGGGCGTGTCCGCGCCGCCAAACAGGTTAGGAACTCGCGGGATTGTGGCGGCGCGGCCGTGGCCCCGTTTTGCGCGGTCCCTCAAAAAGAAAAGAGTCCTAATACCCGGCGATGTCCAGGGTGCTGAAGAAGTAGGCGAGTTCCACCTTCGCGGTGTCCGGACCGTCCGAGCCGTGGATGCAGTTGCGCTCGATGGATTCGGCGAACCGTTTGCGAATGGTGCCCTCGGCTGCATTCGCCGGATTGGTAGCGCCCATGAATTCACGCAGGTGGGCAATGGCATCCTCGCGCTCCAGTGCCATCACGATGATGGGACCCTCGGTCATGAATTTCACCAGGCTGGGGAAGAACGGCCGCTCGCGATGTACGGCATAAAATCCTTCGGCCTGCCGTCTGCTCAGGCGCGTCATGCGCAGGGCCACGATCTTGAAGCCCTCCAGTTCCAGGCAGGCCAGGATCTCGCCGGCATGCCCGGAAGCCACGGCATCGGGCTTGAGAATTGAAAACGTACGTTCCACGCTCATAAACGGCTCTTCACCTTTTCTCCAATTTCGGCGGGCGACGAACACACCGTGATGCCGGCCTCCTGCATGGCGCGAATCTTATCCACCGCCGCGCCGGAACCGCCCGATATAATGGCGCCCGCATGTCCCATCCTGCGGCCCGGGGGCGCCGTTTGTCCGGCGATGAACCCGACCACCGGCTTGCGCACATGCTCTTTCACGAAACGCGCGGCGGTCTCCTCGGCGTTGCCGCCGATCTCGCCGATCATCACGATGGCATGCGTATCGGGATCGTCGTTGAACAGTGTCAGCGCGTCTAGAAACGTGGTGCCGATGATGGGATCGCCGCCGATGCCGATGCAAGTGGACTGGCCGATGCCGAGGGCGGTTAATTGTCCGACTGCTTCATAAGTCAGTGTGCCTGAGCGGGAGACCACGCCCACGTGGCCCTGCAGGTGGATGTGTCCCGGCATGATACCGATTTTGCACTTGCCCGGCGAGATCACGCCTGGACAATTGGGACCGACCAGGCGCACGCCGCGGCCTTTCAGGAACGACCAGACCTTCACCATGTCGAGCGCCGGAATGCCCTCGGTGATCGCCACGATGAGCGGCACGCCGGCTTCCGCGGCTTCCATGATGGCATCCGCGGCAAAGGGCGGCGGCACGAAGATCACGGAGGCATTCGCGCCGGTCGCGCGCACGGCGTCGTCCACCGTGTTGAATACCGGAAGGTCCAGATGTTTTTCGCCGCCCCGCCCAGGCACCACGCCGCCCACCACTTTCGTGCCGTAGGCGATGGCCTGCTGCGCGTGGAAGGTGCCTTCCTTGCCGGTGAACCCCTGCACAATCAGGCGAGTCTTTTCGTCAACCAGTACGCTCATCTTCTCCTCTAACGGAAATTCCTATTGCGCCGCCAGGCGGACCACTTTTTCGGCGGCATCGCGCATACCGTCGGCAACCGTGAAATTGAAGCCGGAGTCGCGCAGGATCTCGCGGCCGAGCTCCACGTTGGTGCCTTCCATGCGCACCACGATGGGCGCCGCAATTTTCAGATCGCGCGCGGCGGCCACCACGCCCGTGGCCAGCGTATCGCAGCGCAGAATGCCTCCGAAAATATTGATCAGCACGGCCTTCACGTGCGGGTCGGAAAGCAGGATGCGGAAGGCGTTCTTCACCTGCTCGGCGCTCGCGCCGCCGCCCACGTCGAGGAAGTTCGCGGGGCTTCCGCCGGCGTATTTGATGATGTCCATAGTGGCCATGGCCAGGCCCGCGCCGTTCACCATGCAGCCCACCGTGCCATCCAGCTTGATGTAGTTGATGCCGAATCGCGAGGCTTCTACTTCGAGTGGATCTTCTTCGTTCAGGTCGCGCAGGTCGAGCAGGTCTTTGTGACGGTAAAGGGCGCTATCGTCGAAATTGATCTTGGCATCCAGCGCGTACACTTTGCCGTCCTTGGTGAGGATGAACGGATTGATTTCTGCCAGCGAGCAATCGATGGCCACATAGGCTTTGGCCAGCGCGGACATGGCTGCGGCTGCGGCATTCACGCTGGCGGCGGGCACGCCGATGCCGAAAGCCAGCTTGCGCGCCTGGAACGGCTGCAGGCCCATGCCCGGCAGAAAAGTTTCCTTCAGGATCAGCTCCGGCGTTTTGGCGGCGACCTCTTCAATCTCCATGCCGCCGGCCGCGGACGCCATGAATACGGGCTTGCCCTGCGCGCGGTCCAGCACAATGCCCAGGTACAACTCGCGCTCGATGGGCAGCGTCTCTTCGATCAGCAAACGCTGTACGATGCGCCCTTCCGGACCGGTCTGGTGGGTCACCAGTTTCATGCCCAGCATTTTGCGCGCGATCTCGGCCGCTTCCGCCGCATCGCGTGCGATTTTGACGCCGCCACCTTTGCCGCGCCCGCCGGCGTGGATCTGCGCCTTCACCACCACGCTACCGCCGATACTCTTGGCCGCGGCTTCCGCTTCATCCGCGGTAAAGGCCACCTCGCCGCGCGGCACAGGAACGTTGTATTGGCCCAGGATGCCCTTGGCCTGATACTCGTGAATTTTCATGGAAACCTTGTGTGATACGGTGGACTTAAGTACTCAATATAGCATGTCGCTTTTGCCCTACCTGCACCGGGTGGCCGCCCACCAGAACCTGTCCAGCGCCGAGGCTTTGGAGGCCATGCACATCATTCTGAACGGGCAGGCGTCGAGTGCACAGATCGCCGGACTTCTGGTGGCGCTGCGCATGAAAGGCGAGACCGTGGACGAACTGGTGGGCTTCGCGCGTGCGCTGCGGCAGATGGCGGAGCCGGTGGATGCAGGGCTCAGCGGCGAGCCTTTGCTGGATACGTGCGGCACGGGCGGCGACGGGCTTTCGACGTTCAATATTTCTACCGTGGTAGCGTTTGTGGTTGCGGGAGCCGGCGTGCGCGTGGCCAAGCATGGCAACCGCTCGATTTCGAGCCAGTGCGGCAGCGCGGACTTGCTGGAGGCTATGGGCGTGCACATCCCTATGTCACCGGCGGAATGTGGGCGCGCCATCCGCGAGATCGGTATCGGCTTTCTGTTCGCGCCCGCGATCCACACGGCGACGCGGCACGCGCATCCGGTGCGCCTCGAACTGAAGATGCGCACCGTGTTCAATCTGCTGGGGCCGCTGACCAATCCGGCCGGCGCGACCGCGCAGTTAGCCGGGGCGCCCAGCGCGCACGCGGCTGAGTTGATCGCCGGGGCGCTGGCAGCGCTTGGACTGGAGCGCGGGTTCGTGGTGCACGGGTCGGACGGCTTGGACGAAATCACGACCACCGGTCCGACGCTGGCTTTTGAAATCCGAAACGGGCAGGTGGAACGCCGCACGCTCACGCCGGAGGATTTTGGAATAGCGCTGGCGCGCCCGGAAGATTTGACCGGCGGCGATCGGGAGCGGAATTGCGCGATCGCGCGAGAGATTCTGGACGGCACCCACGGCCCGCAACGGGATATCGTGCTGGTGAATGCGGCGGCGGCAATGGTGGCTGCCGGCCGCGCGCGCGATTTCCGCGAAGGCGTGAGGCTGGCCGAGGAGGCGATTGACGGGGGCGCGGCGCGGGAGAAGGTGGCGGCTTTGGTTCGCTTTACGCAGCAGGGTGCGACCCGAGCTAAACCACGCCGGAGTGGCGTTTGAGAATTTGCGGCAGGTTTTGGGAAAATGCGGATCGCGCCATCACCATGTCGCAACCTGCGTCCTGCGCCGCCTGCTTCAGCTCGCCCTGCACGTGCGATAAATAGCCGATCAGACTGACACCCTTGTATTCGGCATTGCCCTTGAGCTTGGTAATCAGATCCAGCGGTTGGACGTCGTCGAAATTCAAATCAAAAATAATGACGCTGGGCTTGGCCTTGGCTTTAACCAGCACCTCGTGCGGGTCCTTCACCAATTCCACCGTCATTCCGGCGCGCTTGGCGGCATCGGTGATTTTCACGGTAAAAAACAGATCACTAACCACTGCAAGAACCTTCTTGTGTTGCTGCGGCATAAGAATGTGCTATTTATTCTCGAACCAACAAGGGCGGGAACATCAATCGTACCTGCTTTGCATGCCGCATGCAACATACTTACAGGGAAATGTAATCAATTAGCAGCCTGCGGCCAGATTCCGCTTAGCACACGAACCGCATTTCCGCCCAGAATCAGGCGGATATCCGCGTCGCTATAGCCGCGGCGGATCAGTCCATCAGTCAAATCGAACATGCGCTTGGGATGCCCCAGGCCATCTACCGCGATGCGGCCATCTGTCCCTGTATGGAAACCGTAGCGCTCGAAGTTGGGTTGGCTGGACGGCTGGAATCCGCCGCCGATGGGATTCGCGTTGCCCACCACGTCGAGGTCGCTGCCCACGGCCAGGTGCTCCACGCCCACCAACTTGCGCGCGTAGTCGAACTGATTCAGGACGTCTTCGATACCCACAGGCTCGCGGTCGCGCACCATAAACCGGATGAAGCTGATGCCCATGACGCCGCCCGTTTTGGCCATCTTGCGGATAGCTTCGTCGGTTTTCGCGCGCATACGGCCGGGCATCAGGGCGCGGCATGCGGCGTGGGTGAAGATCACCGGTTTGGTGGCGGCTGCAAGGGCATCGAGGGTGGTCTGGTCGCCGCAGTGCGAGGCATCCACAGCCATGCCGACCGCTTCCATGCGCTTCATGATGGATAAGCCGAATACGGAGAGGCCGCCATCGCGCTGTTCCAGAAAACCGCTGCCGATGCGGTTGTTGAAATTATAGGTGAGCTGCGAGAGACGCTGGCCGAGACCGAAGAACGTGTCGACGTCGGCAGGACCGCGAAAATGCGTGGAGTCCTGCATGGTGAGCATCACGCCGATCTTGCGGTCGCGGCGGGCATGTTCGAAATCGGACGCGCGGCCGATGCGCAGCAGCCATTCCGGGTGCGCGGCCAGGAAGCCGTTCCACTCGGCGTAGAATTTCAGGCCTTCGGTGTAGTCTCCAGCCGCATCGCCCAAGGCGAAAACATTGATGCCGGAAGTTTGATAGACGGCGGCGTCGGCGGCGGTGAAAGTGTCGGGATCGCGCAGCCATCGCTCGATTTTGGGCGGCTTCTCGGAGTAGTCGGGAAAGCGGAACTGGTTGAGCAGGTCGACCACCGGGGTTTCGGCGAGCAAGTGGATCGCGCGCGCGGAATACTCGACCGGCGATTGCGCAAAAAGGCGAAAGCTCCCGCGCAGAATTGCGGGCGCGGCCACCGAACGCAGGGCTGCCCGCCGGGTGATGCCGGCCATTTACACGCTCACCGGTACGCCGGCGATCTGCCGCAGCACATAGGGTAGAATGCCGCCGTAACGGTAGTATTCGACTTCCTGCGGCGTATCCACGCGCACGATGACTTCGAAGGTCTGATCGCCGGCGCGCACCACGGCGCGGCGCGCGGTACCGCTAAGGGCTTCCTTCACGCCTTCCACGCTGAATTGCTCCAGCCCGGTGAGCTTGAGGCTGGCGGCATTTTCGCCATCCAGGAATTGCAGCGGCAGCACGCCCATGCCGACCAGATTGGTGCGATGGATGCGCTCGAAGCTTTCGGCGATGACGGCTTTCACGCCCAAGAGCAGCACGCCTTTAGCCGCCCAGTCGCGCGACGATCCGGAACCGTACTCCTTGCCGGCGATGATGAGCAGCGGCACGCCTTCCTGCTGGTATTTGACCGACGCATCGTAGATATACATCTGCTCGCCATCGGGCAGGTGACTGGTCCAGCCGCCTTCGGTGCCGGGCGCGAGTTGATTGCGCAAACGGACGTTGGCCAGCGTGCCGCGCACCATCACCTCGTGGTTGCCGCGGCGTGCGCCGTACGAGTTGAAATCGCGCGGCGCCACACCTTGCGCGATCAGGTAGCGGCCGGCGGGCGTGTCTTTGCCGATGGAGCCCGCGGGCGAAATGTGATCGGTGGTGATGGAATCGCCCAACAGGGCCAGCACGCGCATGCCGCCGAAATCCTGGACGGAAGTCTCGGGATCCACCATGTTGTCGAAATAGGGCGGGCGCTTGATATAAGTGGATTTTTCGTCCCAGACGTAGATATCGCCGGTGGGGACCTTCATGGTGTTCCAGTTGGCGTCGCCCTCGAAGGCTTTCTCGTATTCGTGCTGGAACATTTCGCGGCCGATGGAGGCGCGCACGGCCGAACGGACCTCTTCATCGGTGGGCCATATGTCGCGCAAATAAACCGGCGCACCCGCGGTATCCTCACCGAGCGGCTCGGTGGTGAGATCGATGTCGATGCGTCCGGCGAGCGCGTAGGCCACCACCAACGGCGGCGATGCCAGGTAGTTGGCTTTCACCTGCGAGTTGATGCGTCCTTCGAAATTGCGATTGCCGCTGAGCACGGCGGCTACAGTCAGGTTTTCTTTTTGCACCGCTTCGGCCACGGGTTCGGGCAGCGGTCCGCTGTTGCCGATGCAGGTGGTGCAGCCGTAGCCTACCAGGTGGAAATTGAGCGCTTCCAGATACGGCGTCAGGCCGGCTTGGCGGTAATAATCGGAAACCACCTTGGACCCGGGCGCGAGACTGGTCTTCACCCAAGGCTTGGCTTTCAATCCGCGCTCGACCGCTTTTTTGGCGAGCAGTCCGGCGCCCAGCATCACCGACGGATTCGAGGTATTCGTGCAACTGGTGATGGCGGCGATGACCACCGATCCGTTATCGATGGTGGCTCCGCCGTTCATGGCCACGGCCACCGGATGATGCGCGGTACCGAATGCCGTCTCGAAATTCTTCTTCACATCCGGCAGATTGACGCGATCCTGCGGCCGCTTCGGTCCGGCCATGGACGGCGTCACGGTAGCGAGGTCGAGATCGACGGTGTCGGCGTAGACAGGGTCTGCGGTAGCGTCGGTGCGGAACAGGCCCTGCTCCTTGCAATACGCTTCCACCAGCTTGATGAGATCGGCCGGGCGGTTGGTGAAGCGGAGGTATTCGAGCGTCTCCGCGTCGACGGGGAAAAAGCCCGCGGTCGCGCCATATTCGGGCGCCATGTTGCCCACGGTGGCGCGGTCGGCGAGGCTCAACGCACTCAGTCCCTGGCCGTAGAATTCCACGATCTTGCCGACTACGCCCTTCTTGCGCAGGATCTGGGTGATGGTCAGGACCAGGTCCGTGGCGGTGCAGCCTTCATGCAAGCGGCCATGCAGCTTGAAACCCACCACCGGCGGCAGCAGCATGGAGACGGGTTGGCCGAGCATGCACGCCTCGGCTTCGATTCCGCCGACGCCCCAGCCGAGCACGCCGAGCCCGTTGACCATGGTTGTGTGCGAGTCGGTACCGACCAGCGTATCGGGATAAGCTTCCCAGCCGGGTCCGGAAGAGGCCGCGGTTTTGCGGCGAAACACGACCGAAGCCAGGTATTCGAGGTTCACCTGGTGCACGATGCCGGTGTCGGGCGGCACTACGCGGAAATTTTCAAACGCGGTCTGCCCCCATCGCAAGAGGATGTATCGTTCGCGATTGCGCTGGAATTCGAGCAGCGCGTTGAAATCGAAGGCACCCGCAGTACCGTATTGATCCACTTGAACAGAGTGATCGATCACCAGGTCGGCGGGCAATAAGGGATTCGCGCGCTTGGGATCGGCGCCCATGGCGGCCAGGGCATCGCGCATGGCGGCCAGATCGACCACGCAAGGCACGCCGGTGAAATCCTGCAGCAACACGCGCGCGGGCATGAAGCTGATCTCGCGGGCGGTGGACCCGGCGGCGCCGTGTGCCACGTACTCAATATCGGCCGCGCTGACACGGCGGCCGTCTTCCTGGCGCATCAGATTTTCAAGCAGGATCTTGGTGGCGAAGGGCAGGCGGGAAACGTTGCCGACGCCTTTTTCCTCAAGCGCGCCGAGGCGGAAGATGCGGTATTCGGCATCACCCGCGCGCAGTTGGGATGCGGCTCCGAAACTATTGGTGGGCATGCATAAATTATAAGCCGCGGCCTGTGCGCTCCGCGACGAATGCTCACATATATTCGGGAACTTGAATGCCCAGGATATCGAGCGTGCGCTCCAACTGGCGGCGGAAGAAGTCCGTGATCCACAGCAGGAAGACTTTTTTCTCGCGGTCCTGCTCGTGGATGATCGGATACAGATGGTAGAAGTTATTGAACAGTTGGGCGATTTGAAAGGCGTACTTGGCGACATGCGCCGGCTCGCCCGCTTCCACCGCGCGCGCGACGGCGGCATCCGCTTTGGAGGCAGCCAGCAATAGTTGCCAGAAATCTTCGCTCGAAAGCTGCCGCGCCAGCGCGGCGGGCGAGAGCTCAGCGGCAAAATCGGGAAGCCGCTCGCCGTTTTCCTCCAGCTTGCGAAGGATATTGCGCGCGCGCACCACGGCATACTGCACGTAGGGTCCGGTCTCGCCCTCGAAGCTCAGGGCCTCCTGAAAATCGAAGGCGATCACGGAATTGCGCGTGAACTTCAGCATGAAATAGCGGAGCGCACCGATGGCGATTTGGGATGCGATGCGGCGCTGCTCTTCCGCGGAGGCTTCCGCATGTCGCGAGACAACTTCCTCCAACGCTTTGTTTACCAGCGTATCGATCAGGTCGTCGGCCTTTACACCCAGGCCCTTGCGTCCGGAGACTTCCACGTAGGGCCGCTTGCGGTCCTCTTCGGAAAGCGTGATGCCCAGGTCGGCGCAGCAGCGGGGCGATAGCGCCACCATTTCGTAGGAGAAGTGCACCGATTGCGCGGCCTGCTCGGCGAAGCCCAGAGCGTTTAATCCGGCCACGACGACATCTTGTAGGTAGGACTGGCGGACGTCGATCACGTTATAGACGCGGGTGCCATGGCCGAACGCGGGCGTCTCTCCGATGGTTGGATCTGGAGCCGCGGTGGAGACCCAAAGCTCGCGGCCATCCGCGTAGCGCATCAGCGGACGATAGTAAAAATCCTTGCCCAGCAGGCCGAATTTCCAAAGCTGATAGGCGATGTCTTTGCCCACGTAGGTGACGGTGCCATTGGAACGAACGATGACCTTGTTGTCTTCGGAGCCGGACTCTCCCGCGAACGCGGCGGCTGGCATCACCCAGCACCCAGCGTTCTTACCCTCGGTCTCGAGGTAGATCGCCCGGCGCTCTTTGAGGAGAGCGAAAGCGGAGGACCAGAATTGGAGGTGCAGGATCTCGCTCTCGCGCGGCAGCACGTCGTACTCCACGCCCAGCCGCAACATGGTGGCCAAATGGCGCTCGACGATGGCGTCGGCCACGATGTGGGCCATCTCGGCTTGCGGACCGGTGGCAGCTTCGATCGCGTGCAGCGTCTCGGCGCGCCATGCACGCGATTCGGGCGCTTCGGTGTAGTAGGCCGATGTGCGCGCGTACAGATCCCAACAGAGATAATCGAAGCGAACGTTCGGATCCAAGGTCAGTTGGCGGACCTGTTCGGGCGTCTGGTGCTCGATGTAATGAAATCCGACGACCACGTCGGCCACCTGGACGCCGGTGTTATCGATGTAGTTCTGGACCTCCACCCGCTCGCCTTCGGCGCGCAGCATGCGCACGAAGGTATCTCCCAGCGCGGCGTTGCGCAGGTGTCCGATATGCGCGGCTTTGTTGGGGTTGATATTGGTGTGCTCAACAATGATCTTGGCGCCTGCGGTGGCAATCTCGGGAGCCCCGGGATGCAGCACGCTGGCGGCGTACTCCGCGCGCGCGACGCGGATGTTGATGTATCCGTTGCCAGCTACCTCGAGCGCAGCCACGCCCGCGACGGGAGCCATCTCCGTGGCGAGTTCGGCGGCAATCTTACGGGGCGGCTGCTTTAACTGCTTAGCTAGCTGGAATGCGGCGGGCACGGCCATTTCACCGAAGCCGCTCTGCTTGGGCTGCTCGACCGCAATGGCAAGATCGATGCCATAGCGCGCCTGGATATGGTCGTGGAAGGCGCGCTGAACCTGTTTTTCAAGTAAGTGGAACATCTATGGAAGAAAGTCCGGATCGAGAATCTGTTCGACGGTGAAGGAACACTTGCCGGGAAAATGGTCCGCCGGCCGATCCATTTCGATCGCGGCCAAACGCACAGCGTTCTTGTAGTTTCTATTGAGAGCCAGCTCCAAGTCACGGCGCAGGCTGGGGCTCTCCCGCAGCAGGCGGACAATCCCGGAACGTTGTACAGCGATGTTTTTTTCCCACGACCGCCTCCTGTGCTCCGGCTGGAACCGCCATTTCAGCAGATACACGATCAGCGTGCGGACGCGGCTATCCAGCTTACGCAAATCGCGCTTTCCCAGGTCCTCGATCTCTTCGGCTATATGATCGACGTCGACCTGCTCGAACATACCCTTTCTCAACGCTTTCCCATTGGAACGAGTCCATTCGAAGAAGTCCTCGTTGTACAGGCGGGTAAGGTCCGGGCCGGCGTCCATGAGCGGTGGTGGCATCCAATATCCAGTCTACGGCAGGTATTCCGGATCGAAAATCTGTTCGGAATTGAACGGGCATTCCGCGGCAAACCGGCCGTGGGGCAGCCCAGTCTCACCCGCAGCCCGCAACACGGCCTTGGCATGGTTGCGCGGTAGCGCGGCGTGCAACCTGGATTTGAGACTGGGACTCTGCTCGATTTCGTCGGCTATTTCGCTGCGCTGCGCTGTTATAGTGGCCTTCCACGAATTGGATCTTTTTGCGGGTTGAAGCTGCCATTCCAACAAATGCGCCAGCAACACCTGCATGCGGCTATTCAGCTCTTTCAGGTCCCGCTTGCCCATCTCCTCGATCTCGCCCGCAATACGCACGACGTCGGCCTGGTCGAATCGTCGAGCGCGCAGCAGTTCCGCATTGTGACGCGTCCACTCGACAAAATCGTCGTCGTAAAGGTTGGCCCGTTGCGACCGCATCTGACCTCTTCATTATATCCGCAAGGGATATCCGCAAGGGCTTTGGCGAATGGCGATATAATCCGGTTTCAACCACTCAAGGAGATTCCATTGCGAAAGAAAATTACAGTTGTGGGCGCGGGCAACGTGGGCGCCAACTGCGCCCTGCGCGTGGCCGACAAGGAGTTGGCCGATGTCGTACTGGTGGACGTGATTGAAGGTGTCCCTCAAGGCAAGTCGCTCGACCTGCTGCAATCCGGCCCTGTGCAGGGCTACGACGTGACACTGACGGGCGCCAACGATTACGAGCCCACGGCCAATTCCGATATCGTCATCCTGACCGCGGGTTTTCCGCGCAAGCCCGGCATGAGCCGCGACGATCTGCTGCTGGCCAATTACGACGTCGTGCGCGCCGCCACCGAACAGATCGTGAAGTATTCGCCGAACTCCATCCTGATCGTCGTGACCAATCCGCTGGACGCTATGTGCCAGACCGCGTACATGGTTTCCAAATTCAGCAAGAACCGGGTGATCGGCATGGCGGGCGTGCTGGACAGCGCGCGCTTCCGCACCTTCATCGCGCAGGAGCTGAAGGTGTCGGTGGATAATGTGACCGCGGTGGTAATGGGCGGCCACGGCGACACCATGGTGCCGGTGGTGCGCCTGTCGAACGTGGCGGGCATTCCGCTGACGGAATTGATGGACCAGGCGACCATCGACGCCATAGTGAACCGCACGCGCAACGGCGGCGCCGAGATCGTGAAGTATCTGAAGACCGGCAGCGCCTATTATGCGCCTTCGGCCGCCGCGGTGGAGATGGCCGAGTCGATTCTGAAGGACAAGAAGAAAGTGCTGCCCTGCGCGGCTTACCTGGAGGGCGAATACGGGATTCACGGCCTGTTCGTGGGCGTGCCCGTGAAGTTGGGGGCGCGCGGCATCGAGCAGATTTTCCAGGTGAAGCTGCAGCCGGAAGAGCAGGCCATGCTCGAAAAGAGCGCGGCGGCGGTGAAGGAACTGGTGGAAGTAATCCGGGCCAAGCATGGATAGACGCGCGCACCGCGCGCCGTGGGTGGTGGCCGGCATTCTGGGGTTGGCGGTCTGCCAGGCAGCCGTACCGACCCCCGCGTCGCACTTCGGCTACACGCCGGGCGACGATTACAAGCTGGCCGACAGCACCGAGATCTTCGCTTATTTCCAGAAATTGCCGGCGGCGAGCGATCGCATCAAGCTTCTGGAATTCGGCCGCAGCTCGGAAGGCCGTCCCATGTACGTGGCGTTTATTTCGGCGCCCGAAAACCTGAAGAAGCTGGACCGGTACCGCGAGATCAGCGCGCGCCTGGCACTGGGGCAGGCCAGTGCCGATGAGGCTCGGGCGCTGGCGGAAGAGGGCCGCGCGATCGTGTGGATCGATTCCGGGCTGCACGCGAGCGAGGTCGCACCCGCGCAACAAGCTCCCCTGCTGGCCTACAAAATGCTTACCGACGAGAGCGCCGAGATGCAGGCCGTGCGGCGCAACGTCATCCTGATGCAGGTGCCGGTAATCAATCCGGACGGCCTGGACATGATCGCGCACTGGTACCGGAAAAACGTGGGCACGCCCTACGAGACCGCGCCCATGCCCTGGCTGTTCCAGAAATATTCAGGGCACGACAACAATCGCGACTGGTTCATGCTCAACTTGGCGGAAACGCGCAACGTGTCGCGGCTGCTGTTCCGCGAGTGGTTTCCGCAGATCGTCTATAACCAGCACCAGGCGCCGCCATTCCCGGCGCGCATTTTTGTGCCGCCTTACGCGGAGCCGTTGAACCCCGATATTCCGGCGGCGGTGATGGAAGGGATCAACCAACTGGGCACCGCCATGCGGGAGCGCTTCGCACGTGAGAATAAAGCCGGCGTGCTCTCCTACTATGGCTTCGATGCCTGGTGGAACGGCGGGCTGCGGTCGGCGCCGGCATTTCATAATATGCAGGGCATCCTGACGGAGACGGCCGGCTATGCGTACGCCACGCCGAAGACCTATCAAGCTGGCGACGTGCAGGCGGCATTCGGCAACGGCATGTCGACGCGCGAGCCTTCCATGTTTTACGAGAAGCCGTGGCTGGGCGGCAAGTGGGGATTGCGCGACGCGATCGAATACATGCTCACGGCGGACATGGCCCTGCTGACGGAGGGCGCTACACGCCGCAGCGAGTTTCTGATGAAGAGCTACCAGATGGCCCGCCAGCAGATCGCGGCGGGCGCCGACGGCAAGCCGTACGCCTATATCCTGACGGAGAAGCAATGGGATTGGCCGACCGCGTGGGATCTTCTGGAGCGGCTGTCGCTGGCTGGGATAGAAGTGCGGAAGGCGCGCGCGGAATTTCGCGCCGACGGCAAAACGTATGGCGCGGGCACGCTGGTGATCCCGGCGGCGCAGGCGTTCCGCGCGTACCTGGTGGATGTGCTGGAGCCGCAGCATTACCCCAACCTGAAAGAGAAACCGTACGACATCACCGGCTGGACGCTGCCCATGCAAATGGGCGTGAGCGTAGACCGGGCGAACGATCGCTTCGACGCGGACCTGGAGCCGGTGACGGAATTCCACGCGCGCGGATCGGTGACGGGCAGCGGGACAGTGTTGCTGCTGGATCATCGCGAGAACGACTCGTTCCTGGCCACCTCGTTCTTTATGGACCGGGAGGGGGCCGTGCGCTGGTCGCCGGACGGCGCCATCGTGGTGGATAGCGCGTACACCGAAAATTCGGCGCGTGCGGACAATTTTGCGCGGCAGTTCAGCATCAGCGTGACGCTGGCCGACACCGCGCCCAAGCCGGCGTATGAACTGCGGCGCCCGCGCGTAGGACTGTATCAGCCTTGGACCACCAACGCCGACGAGGGCTGGACCGAGTGGCTGCTGGACCGTTATCACGTGCCCTACACGCTGGTGCACAACGAGGACTTCGGCAAGGGTGGATTGCGCGCGCGGTTCGACAGCGTGATCCTGGCGTCGCAATCGGCCACCTCGATTATGAACGGCTGGCGCAACGGCGAACTGTCGTTCCGCCGCGAAGGCGCGCAGTCGGAGGTGATGGTGCAGCGGCCCGAGTACACGGGCGGCATCGGGCCCAATGGCGTGGTGGAATTGCAGCGGTTCGTGCGCGAGGGCGGGACGCTGATCGCGCTGGATTCGGCCGCCGAGTTACCTCGGGAGTTTTTTCCGTTGCCGCTACTAAACGTGGGCGGGGCGCCGTTTTCCTGCCCCGGTTCGCTGGTGCGTCTCACCGTCGATACCACGCAGCCGGTGGCGTTCGGCATGCCGAAGGAAGCGGTCGCGTTCGATTCAGGCGGTGAAGCTTTCGACGTGAACCTGGCGCCGGCATATAACCAAGGCGATCGCGCGGTACAAGTAGTGGCGCGTTTTGCGGCGAAGGACCTGTTGGCCAGCGGCTACATCAGCGGCGAGAAGGCAGTGCTGGGCAAACCGGCGCTGGTCGACGCGCGCTTCGGGGCCGGGCACGTGGTGCTGTTCGCTTTCCGTCCGCAGTTCCGGGGGCAACCATTCGGCACGTTCAAGTTTTTGCTGAACGCGGTTTATCTGGCGTCGGCACGGGCGATGTGATGCGAGAAGCGCAAAGCCAAGCGGGACCCAAGACCAAGCGCAAGGACACCCGGATGTTGCGATTGCTTCTGAGGAAGCAGGCGGAGATACGCCGGTTCCGCGGCAAGCTGCGGTGGCAGGGCGACCTGGGGGCGATGCGGAGCGACCGCTGATTCTGGTCGATTACCCTCGAGCCACATCCACCAAGTCAGCAAACACGCCGTACGCCGTCTGATCCACGCCAGGCGAGATCGACACCACGCCGATCGTCCCCATCAGATCGGTGTGCAGCAGTAGCAGGTTCGAAGTTCCTTCGGTACAGGCAAGGGGGTCGGTTCTTTCCAGCACCTCGGCGCGCACGCGCAGCGAAATGCCTTCGGTGGAGCGGCGGGCGCGGCTGACGAGACGCACGGTTTTGCCCGCGCGCGCCAGTTCGGCCACGCGCTCCGGCGTGAGCCGGGTGATGCCGCGCGTAGAGACCGCCTGCGGGGTGGTGCGGGCATCCATCAGTACGTTGGCGAGAGCGGCGGTCTTGGCGGCCGAGTCCCAGCCCTCCACGTCGAAACTGGCATCGGCCTCCGCTACGCCGAGGCGGCGCGCCACAGCCAGTCCGTCCTCGAACGAGCCGCCCTTTTCCATGGCCTCGATCACCAGCTTCGAAGTGGAATTGAGCACGCCGGTAAAACCTTGCACGGTGACGCCGGGCAGCGTGTGGCGGACCAGGTTAAAGACCGGCGCCCCATCCATCACGGTGGATTCGAAACGGAACTGCACCCCGTGGCGCGCGGCCAAGTCACGGAGGTCCGCGTAGGCATGTGCGATGGGACCCTTGTTCGCGGTCACCACGTGCATGCGCCGTGCGAGGGCCGCACGGATATGGGAGATGGCCGGCTCGCCTGTGGCGGGGTTCAGGGTGGTGAGTTCGACGGCGATATCCGCTTTGGCGCGATCCAGAAATTCTTCGACGGAGGCGACGCCCGGACCGAACACCGGGTCGAGGGACACGCCGCGCTCCGCTACTACGGTACCGTGGCGCGCGGTGTGAATGCCGGTGATGCGAAACGGAAACCGGGTGTGCTGTTTGCGCAGCAGGCGCGCCAGCGCACGGCCCACATTGCCATAGCCGATCAACGCCAGGCGCTTCACTTTTTTTCGGCGTCCCGCGTAGTCTGCAGGGTGGCGGTCAAGCCTTCGCGTTCGATGGTGTGGGTAGAGGAGACGAACAGCATGCCGATAATGGGGGGCAGGCCGCGCGTGAGCGAGGTGGTTTCGCACTCGACGTAAACGCCGCCATCGCGTTGTTCCAGCCGCCAGTAGCCGTTCAGACGCCACAGATAGCCGGAGCCTTTTCCGGGCGGCAGCTCGTGCTGTTTGGGCTTGCCGTAATCCTCTATTTCAACGACGCGGGTGGTGCGGGTCTGGCAGGTCCAGCGTGTGGGATCGACCTGCTGGTAGTGGGCATCGAAGTCAGTACGGAATACGCCGTTGATGGGGCCGTTCTTCAGCAGGCGCAGGCGGTAGTATTTAAAATCGTTGCCATTGTGCGCGAGCAATTTCGAATCGGGCACGTCCTTGTAGATGTTTTTGTGATGGTCGTAATCCTGCAGGACGGCCAGCGTCTTCTCCAGAGTCGCGCCGGGAATGAAGATGGCGCCCACCCAGTCGTGAATCGACGCTCCCGCAACAAAGGTGTCGCCATCGCCTTTCCATGGTTCAACCGCGACCCCACCCTGCTTCACCAGTTTGAGCCGATCGGGCGAGCCATCCACCCACAGGAACGGTTTGGTGGAGGCCAGGCGCGCCTCGGTATTGTGGATATATTGGTCGTAGGCTTGGACAGCCTCGGGTTTCAGTTCCGCCGCCACGCATACGGAGGCGGCCACCAGGACGGTAGCCAGCGCGCGAGTCACACCGAATTGTAGCAGGCCGGGCGGAGGCGGTTCGTCCAATAAGCCCAGGCGACAATCAGGGAGAAAAAAATCAGGCTGCTGAGGGCCATCGCGCGCGGGTTGGGCGGCGATGGACCGGCGATATTTGCGCGCCAAGCTAGGGTCAGGAGCGCGATCACGATCCAGAACGCGTAGATGCCGGCGCGTCCGGTGGCGCGGGTGGCGCGAACGTAGATGACGATGGCGGCGAGCCACAGGCCGCCTTCCACCACCAGCGTGGCAGCGGTGGAATTCCAGAGGCCCAGCCCGTAATGTTGCGCCAAGCCGGGCGCAAGCGGCATATCCGGGCGATGGCTGATGAAATCGAGCAGCCAGTGGCTTAACACGGCCGCAAACAGAACGACGGCGCCCGGAACGTAGCGGCGCACAGAGTAATACGCGGCTGCCAGCAGGGCGCCCCAAAGGGCGTTCATCAGCAGGCTGTGGCTGAAAGCGATATTCACGGCGTCGAGATAATTCACGGCGCCGCGGCCCGGCAGGATGGCAACCTGTTCCAGCCCGGCCAGCAGAAAGATGCACCACAACAGGTCCGGGAGCAGGGCCGCCAGTACCAGGGTGCCCAGAGAAACCCGCGGCGTTAAGCGCTTGGCAGCCAGGCCTACTGCCACGTGTCCGACGAGCATGGATTGCCTCCGAACCAGGCTTGGCGCGAGACGCCGGCAGGCCGCATCATGCGTACGTCCGGCAGGCTGCGGCCGCGAACGTTTTTCGCGGTAAAGAACTTGGCGCACCATTCGGGTACAAGGGCAAACAGCAGACCGGCCAACTCGGCGGCGCGGCTGCCCCCCGCAGCGGCCGCCTGATCATAAGCCGCCAGCATCTCGGCTGCGAAGGCCGCACGAAAGTCGTACGGATACCATCGCAGAACAGTGCGGTAAAGGCCTCTCATGCCATACCTCCCTCGCGCAGCCGGGCGCGGGCCACGCGCGTCAACTGCTTTATGCGCGCCAGCTCGAGCTGCAGTTGTTCTCGCCCGTCAGCGGTCAGCCGGTAGGCTTGTTTTTCGCGCGAAGTGTCGGCCTGCGCGAAGCGTTCGATCCAACCATCCTGGAGCAGCCGCCGCAGTGCACCGTACAGTGTGCCGGTGCTCAGCCGCACGCGGCCGCCGCTCAAGACGGCGATGTCCCGCATCAGCGCGTAGCCGTGGCGGGGCTGCCCGGCCAGGCTCGCCAGGATGAAGAAGACCGGCTCGCTAACCTGCCGTGTAACGACATGTCGCATGACGTTATATTAGCACGGCCTCGCGATAAGCGCTAACCAACTTCGCCGGGCGCGCGTCAAAGCCGAATATGCCCGCCATGTCCGAACTGCGCAGCGATTTCGTTTATGGGGTCCGGCTACTGGCCAAGAGCCCCGGTTTTACAGCCGTAGCGGTGATGTCGCTAGCGCTGGGAATCGGCGCCAACACCGCCATTTTCAGCCTGATCGACACGGTGCTGCTGAAGATGCTGCCGGTGAAAGATCCGCAGCAACTGGTGGTCTTGACGGACCCCAGCTCGGCGGGCGTAAGCATCGGGACGTCCACCGGTGAGCGCAATTTGCTCTCGAACCGCGAGTTCGAAGCTATGCGCGACCGGACGCAGGTGTTCTCGGGCCTGATCGCGGTCCAAAGCGATATGGACACAAGCAACGCCAGCGTGGACGGGAAGGCTCCGGAAGAAATGCGCACCAGGCTGGTCAGCGGCGGCTATTTTACAGTGCTGGGAGCGGGCGCGGCGATCGGCCGGATGTTCACTTCGGCCGACGAGCGGGGACCGGGCAGCGCGCCCTACGCGGTAATGAGCTACGCCTTCTGGCAGCGCCGTTTCGGCGGATCGCCGGCAGTGCTCGACACGCACATCCGTATCGCCAAAGCCAATCTGACCGTGATCGGCGTGGCGCAACCGCACTTCAATGGCGAAAACGTGGGCGACGCCCCGGACCTCTGGATTCCGCTGGCCATGCAGCCGCAGATGATGCCGGGCCGCATGTGGCTGGAAGACGATTCCACCTACATCGCTGCGAAAGTGATGTGGCTGCAGGCCATCGGGCGCCTGAAGCCTGGTGTATCGCGACGGCAGGCGCAGGCCAACGTGGATGTGGTTTTCAAGCAACTGATCAACGAGGAATTCTCGAAGCTCAGCCAGAGCCAGCCGGATCTCATAAGGCAGAACCTGGTCCTGCACGACGCAGCCAACGGCCTATCCACCCTGCGCGGCGATTTTGCCGACCCGCTGTACGTGTTGATGGCGGTGGTGGGGCTGGTGCTGGTGATCGCCTGCGCCAACGTGGCGAACCTGCTGCTGGCGCGGGCCACCTCGCGGCAGAAGGAGATGGGAGTACGGCTGGCGCTGGGCGCGGGGCGGGCGCGCATTATCCGGCAATTTCTGACCGAGAGCCTGACGCTTTCGATCGCCGGCGGAATCCTGGGCAGCGTAATCGCGGTGTATGGCGTGCGGCTCCTGGTGGCTATGGTGCGGAGCAGCCCGGGCGCGTTGATGCTGGACGTCCGGCCCGACCCGCGCGTTCTTGTGTTCACCATCGGCATCTCGCTGCTTACGGGCCTGATATTCGGCCTGGCGCCGGCTTGGCGATCCTCCCGCATCAACGTCAGCAGCACGTTGAAAGAAGCCGGCCGCGGCCTGACCGGCAGCGCGGGAAAGATAGGCGCCGGTAAGATGCTGGTGATCTGCCAGATCGCGCTGTCGGTGATGCTGCTGATCGGCGCCGGATGGTTTATCCGCACGCTGCGCAACCTGGAAAACGTGGACCTGGGCTATCCGCGCGACAAACTGGTGATCGTCCGCGCCGATTTCCTGGTGGCGGGATATAAAGACGAGCGCCTGCCGACCGCCTTCAACGAAGTACGCGAGCGCCTGGTCCGCATCCCCGGCGTGCGGGCGGTGGCGTTCTCACAGAACGGGCTGTTCAGCGGCACGGAGTCCGGCGACCGCATCACGGTGGAGGGCTACAAAGCGCAGAAGCCCGCGGACCTGGCCGCGCGGTTCGACCAGGTGGGGCCGAACTACTTCGGCGCCGTCGGCATCCCCATCCTGCTGGGCCGCGACATCGGGCCGCAAGACGTGGACTCCGCCGAAGCCGTCTGCGTGGTGAACGAGGCTTTTGCCAAATTCTATTACGGCGGGCAGAACCCCATCGGCAGGCATGTGACGGATGAATTTCCGGATACGCACAAGACGTTCACCATCGTAGGCGTAGCGCGCGATGCGCGGGATCATAACCTGCGCGGTGCCGTACCCCGGCGCTTCTATCTCTCGGCGCTCCAGAAACTCGGCGAGTTCTCACCCTTCATGAATTACGAAGTCCGGACATTTGGCGAGCCGGGGGCGGTGATCCAGGCGGCGCGTAAGGCCATTACCGCCTTCGATCCGGCGATCGACATCGGCAGCGACAAGCCGCTGGCTGAGACACTCGACGAAAATCTGCGGCAGCAACGCATCATCGCGCAACTGTGCGGCGTTTTCGGCGGCCTGGCGCTATTGCTGGCCGCGATCGGCTTGTACGGCGTGCTGTCGTACGCGGTGGCGCAGCGCACCAACGAGATCGGCATCCGGATGGCGCTGGGCGCGGAGCGCGGCAGAGTCGTGGGCATGGTGCTAAAGGAGACGGGCGTGCTCATCGCCGTCGGGCTGGCGGCGGGCGTGCCGGCCAGCCTGGTTTGCGCGCGCCTCATCGAAAGCAAGCTCTTCGGCTTGAAACCGGCGGACCCCGTTACGCTGGGGGCTGCGGTAGGAATCATGATCGCGGTGGCGATTGTGTCAGGCTACCTGCCGGCGCGGCGGGCATCCAAAGTCGATCCGCTGATTGCGCTGCGATACGAGTAGATCAACCCTGGACGACCCACTAGTACCAGTTCCAGGGCACTCGGCGCGAGTTTCGTGCTATCTTCGGTCGATACCCACCTTCGACCCGGGGAACTCATGAACAAATCATCTCTGACAATCGCATTTCTACTGGCCTGCCTGTCCACGCAGGCTTGGGGCGTTACAGCCACATACACAAACAGCACCCAAAACGTGACTCTGACCGGGCTCGGCGGCAGTAATGGAGTGGGGCAAAGCCTGGTCACGTGGGGCACCTGCGCGTTCGACGGGACCAATACGAACTGCACCGTTACGGCCCCGTACACGGGGGTCGGCGGCGGCGGGACAATCTCGATCGTGTTCAGTTACCGCGGCAACGGTGCCACGCCGTTTACCGCGAATTCGATTTCGGCCGGCAGCGACGAGATTAGGTTCGGACTGCAGCCCGGTAATTCGGGGAGCATCACGGTTAGCCTCCAGGAGAGCACAGGAGCGAACGTCACGTTTCTTACCGACAATTTCGTTTTCCTTTACGCTGTGGGCGCTACGTGCACGGGGTGTGGTTCTCAATGCGCGGTCGGACAAGTGGGGCTGACGCCGAACGCCACGATCACCGGACCGGTCTACGGAACGTTCGACCAGACGCCCGTGATCGGGGCTGCGATCACCGCGAGCGCTTACGGCGCATTCACGTCCATCGCGCCAGCGACTTGGGTGGAGATCTACGGCACCAACCTGGCAAACGTACAGTCGCAGACCTGGAGCGGGAGCGATTTTCAGGGCAACCTGGCGCCGTCGGCGCTGGGCCAGACAACCGTGACGGTGGGCGGCCAATCGGCCTATATCGACTATGTCAGCCCCACGCAGGTGAACGTGCAGGTGCCGTCGAATACCGGCACCGGACAGCAGGCGGTGGTGGTGACCACCCCTGGCGGCACTAGCGCGGCGTACTCGATCAACGTGAACGCCAACGAGCCAGGGCTGCTGGCGCCCGCTGTCTTGAAGGAGGCGGCCGGCCAGTACGTGGTCGCGCTCGCATCCGACCAGGTCACGTACATACTTCCGCCGGGCCTGGTAAGCGGGTTGCCGGCGAGGCGCGCGAAACCGGGCGATGCGATCATCTTTTACGGGATCGGTTTCGGGCCGGTTACGCCGGACAGTCCGGCTGGACTAATCGTCACCCAGTTGAACCAAATCAATGCCAAGGTCGAGGTGTCGTTTGGTGGAGTGCCCGCAACGGTATCCTACGACGGGCTAGCGGGCGGATATCTGGGGCTTTACCAGTTCAACGTGGTGGTGCCGAACGTACCGGCCAGCGACAGCGTGCCGGTGACCTTCTCGGTGAACGGCACGCCTGTGACGCAGACGCTAATCACCGCGATTACGAACTAGGGTTCAGAACCAGCGGCTCATGATGACTTTTTGTTCGGTGTAGAAGGCGATGGCATCGCGGCCGTGCGCGTGCAAATCGCCGTAAAACGAATTTTTCCAGCCGGAGAAGGGGAAGAAGGCCATAGGCGCGGCAACGCCCACGTTCACGCCGACCATCCCTACTTCGACGCGCGAGGCGTATTCGCGGGCGGACTTGCCATCCGCGGTGAAGATGGACGTGGTGTTGCCGAAAGCCGAGCGATTCACCAAATCGATCGCTTCGTCCAGATCGTTCACGTGGATCACGCTGAGCACGGGACCGAAAATTTCCTCGCGCGCGATGGTCATGCCGGACGCGACTTCGTCGAAAACCGTGGGACCCAGGAAATAGCCATCGGAGCCGGGCATGCGCTCGCGCCCGTCCACTAATAGTTTGGCGCCTTCCGCCACGCCTTTTTCGATATAGCCAAGCACCCGCGCGCGATGGTCGGCGGTAACCAGCGGTCCCATTTCCGTGCCTGGCTCGCCCCCGTCGCCGATTCGTAATCCGCGCACCTTTTCCAGCAGCGCGGCGAGCAGCGGACGCGCGTCGCCCACCGCTACCAGGACACTCCCGGCCAGACAGCGCTCGCCGGCTGCGCCGAAAGCCGATCCCATGATGGCTTCGACGCTCTTCGACACATGCGCATCGGGCATCACCACCAAGTGATTTTTAGCGCCGCCCAACGCCTGCACGCGCTTGCCGTGGGCGGCCGCGGTCTGGTAAACGTATTTCGCCACCGGGCTCGACCCCACAAACGAGATGGCGCGTACCAGCGGATGCGCGAGCAATGCATCCACCGCCTCCCGCGAACCGTGCAGCAGGTTGAAGACGCCCGCGGGCAGGCCCGCATCGTGCAGCAGTTCGGCGGTGCGGGTAGGGGTCAGCGGCACTTTTTCGGAAGGCTTCAGGATAAACGTGTTGCCGCAAGCGATGGCGAAGGGGAACATCCACATAGGCACCATGGCCGGAAAATTAAACGGCGTGATGCCGGCGCAAACGCCCAAGGGCTGGCGGATGGACTGGCAGTCGATCCCTTTCGAAACATTTTCGAGCGACTGGCCCATCATCAGGCTGGGCATGCCGCAGACCACTTCCACCATCTGTATGGCGCGGCGCACGCTGCCCGCGGCATCTTCCACGGTCTTGCCGTTCTCTGTGGAGAGGATGCGCGCGATTTCCGCGGCGTGTTTTTCGAGCAGGTCCTTGTAGCGATAGAAGACCTGCACCCGATCCACTACCGGCACCTCCCGCCATTTCAGGAACGCGGCATGCGCGGCGCGGGCGGCGCGATCCACATCTTCGGCGGCGGCGTAGGGGACCTGCGCGATGACCTGACCGGTCGCCGGATTGGTGACCGGATGCAGATCGCGGCCGGGCGCTTCCACCCAGTTGCCATTGGTGTAGAACTGCAAGATGCGGACGGCTGTTTCCGTAGCGATCATAGGGCGCCTCCGAAGGCCATGGATTATCGTACAACGGCCAGATGGCATACTGAAGGGACGTTATGGATCTCAAGAAAATCAAGGCCGGCCAGAATCCGCCGGAGGATGTGAACGTCATTATCGAGATTCCGCAAGGCGGTTTTCCGGTCAAGTACGAGATGGATAAAGAATCCGGCGCGATGTTTGTGGATCGCTTCCTGCACACGTCGATGGTGTATCCCGGCAACTACGGATTCATTCCGCATACGCTCTCCGCCGACGGAGATCCGATCGACGTTTTAGTAGTGGGGCAGTCGCCGGTCATTCCTGGCGCGATCATCCGGTCGCGGCCGGTGGGCGTTCTGCTGATGGAAGATGAAAAAGGGGTGGACGAAAAGATTCTAGCGGTCCCCGTAGAGGCGCTCTACCCGTTCTACTCGAAGGTGGTCTCGTACCAGGATTTCCCGTCGATTCTTTCCGAGCAGGTTAAGCATTTTTTCCAGCACTACAAGGATCTGGAGAAGGGGAAGTGGGTGAAGGATTTGAAATGGGCGGGGCCGGAGGAAGCCAAACAGGCGATTAACGATGCGATCGCCCGGCAAAAATCTTCCGCGCAGCGATGATACAGACCTGTTTATCCGATTGACATGCACGCGAAGCAAAGATACAATCTAGTGAGCCTGGTGAATTCAGGCACGATCTCGTTCTCACGTTCCAGCGCCACCTCACACCAGGCCCCCTTCCTACCGCGAGCTTAGTACTCTACGGAATGACCTGCAGCGTACCGGTAAGTGGCAAATCATCCGACGACCGGCCTACCATGATTTCGAAATCACCCGGGACCACACGCCAGTGCATGTCCCGGTCGAGCAGTTGTAAATCCTCAGGCCCTAAGGTGAAGGTCACGGTTTTCGTTTCACCCGGCGCCAGCGGGACCCGTTCGAAGCCGCGCAACTGCTTCACCGGCAAGGAGACCGGTGCGGCGGCCCGATGGATGTAAAGCTGCACCGTTTCGGTTCCCGCGCGGTCGCCTTCGTTCTTTATATCGACACTGACTTTCGCCGTGCCGCCAGTGTGGATCTGGGGTGCGCCCACCCGCAGATGGCTGTACTGGTACGTGGTGTAGCTCAAGCCATGGCCGAAGGCGTAGAGCGGTGACGCGGGCATATCCACGTAGCCGCGCTTGAGCGTGTGCATCCAGTAGTCCTTCCCGGGCTTGTAGTTGTAATAGGCCGGCAACTGGCCGGAATGGCGCGGTATGGTGATCGCCAAACGGCCGGTGGGATTGTAATCGCCGAACAGAACGTCGGCCACTGCCTGCCCGCCGATTTCTCCGGGCCGCCAGGCTTCCACAATGGCTGGAACGTGCGCGGCCATCCAGCGGGTGCTCAATGGCCGGCCGTTGACTAGTACCACCACGGTCGGAGTTCCAGTTTCGTAAACCGCCTTTACCAGGTCTTCCTGCACTCCGGTGAGGTCCAAGCTGGCGACGTCGTGGCCCTCTCCGTCCGTGGGCGGATCCTTCTCCTCGTCCACATCGTTCTGTCCCTGGTTTTCCCCCACGACAACAATGGCGACCTCCGCGTTTTTGGCCGCGGCGATGGCGGCGGCGAACCCGCTTTTGTTCTCTGCCAGAACGCCACAGCCGCGCTCCCAAACCACGCTGGCCTGCGGACCGGCTTTGGCTTTTATGCCCTCCAGAACGCTGACCACGTGCTGCGTGATCTTATGCGGTGAATAATCGCCGAGCATGTTCATGAGGTTTTCGGCATCCGGACCGATGACCGCGATGGATTTCAGATCCTTGCGCAGCGGCAGCGCATTCTTTTCGTTTTTGAGCAGCACGATGCCTTCGCGGGCCGCGCGCAAAGCCAAGTCCAGGTGCGCGGGCGAGTGCACCGTTTCGACGGCATGCGGCACATCCACATAGGGGTGCTCGAAGAGCCCCAGCCGGAACTTCATCTCCAGAACCCGCCGCACCGCACGGTCGACCAGCGCCAACGGCACGCGGCCATCTTCGACGCTCTCGACCAGGGGGCCCATGTAGGCGGCCTCGTACGTAATGTTCACGTCCACCCCGGCTTTGAGGGACAGGGCGCCCGCTTCCTTCTGGGTGCGCACGATATTCTCGTAAATCAGGGTGCTGAAGCCGCCGCCTTCGCTCACCACAATTCCCTTGAAGCCGAGTTCCTGGCGCAGTACGCCGGTCATCCATTTTTCGGATCCATGCGCGGGGATATCCTCCACTTCAGGGTATCCGGCCATCACCCCCAGGCCGCCCGCCTTGGTGATCGAGCCGATCCAGGGCGCCATGAAATTCTCGCGCAGCGAACGTTCCGACAATTCGATGGCCCCGCGCTCAAGCCCGCTGGCCGGCTCGCTCTGGGTGGGGAAATCGGTGAGCACCGCAATCACTTTGTCCGGCGCCGAAATGTCGAGCCCCTGCGTCCCATGTACGATAGCCTCGCCGATCCGGGAATAGAGGTAAGGATCTTCGGTATAGGCTTCTTCGTTGCGGCCCATACGGGGGTCGCGATCCAACTCCATCACCAGGGTCGATAGCATGTGAATGCCCGTGGCCCGGGCCTCCGCAGCCGCGGCCGCATAAATCTGCTTCACCAGGTCGAGGTCGAAGGAACTGCCGATGGCCAGGCCTTCCGGGAAGATGGTGGCGCCCGGGAACATGGCTCCGTGCGTGCCTTCCTCATCCTCCAGCACGGGTATTTTCAGGCGCGTTTCGGTGAACGCGATCTTCTGCAGTTCGTTGAAATACTCGGCCGCCTGCCGCGGCCCCTGGTGCAGAATCTCGTTGGCTAGCGTAAAGAAGCCGCAGGCCGGTCCGATTTCGTTCGTATATGTGCCGGCCGTGAACCGCTTGCAAGCCGCCAGCTTCGACGGAATATCTTTTCCCAACTCGTCCACATACACGCACGGCAGGTTGAGCTGGCCTACTTTCTCCTTCAGGGTCATGCGCCCCATCAGATCGTCGATGCGTTCCTCGATGGGACGTTTCGCATCGAGGTAGACGGGCACAGCGGATTCGCCCTGCGCCTGGATCGCGGGGACGCTGAGCAGCGAGGCGAACCACGCGGCGGCGGCCAAACTCCGAAACAGATTGCCTGCAGCCATTCTTACCTCCATCAGCGGCTCGCGGAACCGCCCCGCTGTTTCTGGACGTAGGAGCCTATCGCATAAACGGTATCGAGCCAGATGCCGCTGCCGTCCGCCCGCGCATATTGCAGGAATTTTTCCAATTCCGGCGCCGTGGTTACCTGATGCCCGGGCGCCCCGATCTCATGACCGGCGAAGACCAGCCACCAGCCCTGCTCTGCGGCCGCTGAGACCAGTTCCTTCATCTGTTCGAAGGTCAGCCCGTCGGATTCCATTCCCATCAACTGCGCGAGGTCGCATCGCGCCGGATCGTTGGATCCTTCGTCGCGAAAACCTCGGCCCGCCAGAAACATCCTAGCGATCATCGGGACGTAGCTTTTGACGCGGGCACCCCGGCCGACGAACTTCTGGCCGCAGGGATAAGCGAAAGTGCGCGCCTGGACACCCAACTGACGTTGGATATCGCGGCTGGCGGTATCGAGATCCTTCCGCATCATCGCCAGCGTATAGTTTTCGAGCGCGTTGTTCGCTGAAAACGGTAGGTTCACCGTGCACGGATGGCTGTTGGAATGACTGCCAATTTCGTGCCCGCTGGCTGCGGCCTCTTTCCAGCCCTCCAGCCGGTTCTGCATGTTGGGCGGGTTCACGTAGAACGTCACCTTCGCGCCATAGCGATTCAATAGCGGCAACCCGACATCGATCTGGCTGGCGCGGGCGTCGTCAAACGAGAGGCTGATCGCCACGCGTTTGCCTTCCGGCCAGTGGAAGGGCGTGGCATCCGCCGCGGCCAGAACGCCGGCCAGCAACAGCGCGCCGGCGCCCACGAGTATGGTCATCATCTTAGCGGGTTCCAAGGCGAGAGTCGCATCAGCCTAATGCTGTCTGAAAGCGTGCACCGAGTCAACCCCCAGCTAGACGGAGCCAGGCGCGCGGATAGGATAAACTGCCTTTGTGGCGGTACAAACCGGCAAACCCAGCTTAGGCATCCATCACATTACCAGCAAGGGCCCTACCGGGCCGCGCATCCGCTGTCCCAAATGCAATTGGGAGCCGCGCGCCGGCGATCGCTGGATGTGCAAGTGTAAGTTTATCTGGCACACATTCGACACCGGCGGAATTTGTCCGGGGTGCCTGTATCAGTGGATGGTTACCCGGTGTCTGCGGTGCAGCCAGTGGTCGGCGCACTCGGACTGGTACGTCGAGGAGTAGCGCGGGCAGTTAGTCGGAATAATACCGCGCGATGTGACGCATCCAGGCGCGCCGCTCTTTATTCCGGCGCCGGTCGAGATAGCGGCGCAGGAACGGAATCCATTCGAGCACGCGGGTGGAAAGCCGGTTCATCGCCTTAGCGCGTCGAGGGCGCACTCCTAACGTTAGACGCTTCGGATGTCTGGATCAAGCACTAGCCGTACCAGGGGGAGTAAATTGTAACGGTTTGTTAGCGGATTTTGTTTACTTCCAACCGAAAGATGTCGGGCCGGGCGTAATGGCCGGCCACATCCAGGTCGAATTTGCCTTCGGCGATTTCACCCAGGTCCAGGTCGGCAGTCAGAACGCACTCTCCCTGGTGAGCAGGCCCCGCGAGTACCTTGCCCAGCGGACCTACGATCAGGCTTCCGCCGTGGATCCATTCCGACTCCGGCGCGCCATCGGGGCAGCTCCACTGGCAGGCCGATAGTACAAAACAACGCCCTTCGAGCGCAATGTGGCGCATAGTGGGCTGCCAGGTTTCCCGGTCGTCTACCGTGGGTGCGCAATAGATTTGGATGCCTTTGGCATACATGGCGGCGCGCAGCAGGGGCATGTAATTCTCCCAGCAGATGACCGCTCCGATCTTGCCGACATCCGTTTCGAGGACGGGCAAAGTGGAGCCGTCGCCGAAGCCCCAGATCAGGCGCTCCATGGCGGTGGGCATGACTTTGCGATGCTTGCCCGCCAGCGATCCGTCGGGAGCGAAAAAGAGGACCGTGCAATACAGCGTCCCTCCGTCGCGCTCGATGACTCCAATAACCAGCCAGACGGCATGAGCGCGCGCGGCCTCGCCCAGCCGGACCGTCTCCGGGCCGGGCACAGTCATGGCGCCTTCGAAATACCGGCGAAACAGCTTGCGGCCTTCGGGAGAGCGCGATCCGACCCGCGCACCGAAATCCGCGCCTTTGGGATATCCGCCGATGAAGGCCTCGGGGAAGAGGACCAGGCGGGTACCCTCTGCTGCAGCCGCGGCGACCAGGCGTTCGGCTTTGGCGATACTGGCATCGCTATCGAAGAGTATGGATCCAGCCTGCACTACGGCGGCGCGAACTGGCATAGCTTCTACAGTACAATCATTGTGCTACGCCGGAGGCCGCCATGCGGACGGCATACAGCGATGTCCGCGCCGGGATGAACAGCGTCCGCCGGTCCTTACCGCCAAACACAACTTCGAGCGGCCGCTCCGGAACCTCGATGATGTCAATCAGTTTTCCGGCGGGGTTGTACACATAGATCTCTCCGGCCGCGATGTACACGTTGCCGCGCTCATCCACCGTGACGCCCTCGCCGCCTTGCTCTGCGAAGAGTTTCAATCCGGAGAGGCTGCCATCCACACCCACGGTCGTGGACCAGGTGCGCGCCTCCGCCTCGTCGGTGAGGTAAAACGGCTTTCCAGGAATCGCGGGCGATAATCCAAAACTGCGCAGCACGTCGGAGCTTTTGACGCCCCAGCTCATGGCGCCGCTGACGAAATCCCGGCCCGCCGACAGGAACGTGGTCCCATCCGGCGAAACGTACTGGTATGGGCGCGGGGCGGGTTCCCCGGTCTCGGGGTTCACCTGCAGGCGCCAGTCGCCCACCGGCAGAAGGGGAGTCATGCCGGGCCGCGATTGGGCGGGCACCGGCTTGAGCAGCGTAATGTCATCGTCCGAGCCGGGCTTGAACGCGTACACCGTGCCGTTCCCGCTATAAGACGCCACCATCAGATTGCCGGCCTTGTCGAAGGCCAGGTTGATGGGGTCGAGAGGATTGTCGCGCACAATCGAGAGTTGGCGTGCGGCGGCCGACCAGCGGTAGATGCGCTGCCAGTGCGCGTCCACGAAGTAGAAATCGCCCGTGGGATCGGTCGCGCCGCCGGAAATATCGTAAAAGCCCCCCGCCAGTTTTTCGACTCGCGCGCCGGCGGCCAGTACCGGAGAAACCGGCTTCGGCCGCGCTTCCGGCGAATTGCCGGAAACCGTCAGCCACGCAAATTCGCGCTGCCGGATTTCGATGTTGTTCGTTTGATCGTAAACCGCCGCGTCGAACGATACCTTGCTGTTGCTGTAGCAGTGCATGTTGCGGAAGCGGATATTTTTCGAATTCGAAATCTTCACTGCCCAGGGGAACGGCTGGTAGGTGGAGATCACGCGGTAGATGTGGAAGTTAGCAATCGTGACATTGCTCGAGCCATCGATTTCGAGCGGCAGGGCGAAGCCGCCTTCTCCGCGCTCCTCCTCGGTCTGGAGGGCATAGATCTGCCAGTTCGAGACATTGCGTAACTGGATCTCGTGCCGCACGTGGTGTTCGCTCGACATCTCGTACACGCGGCCTTCGGTGGATGTGTTCGAGACCAGCATACCGGCCTGGGCGAAGGTGCTGGGCGTCCAGATATCGAAGAACGTGCCGCCACCGCCGGCAGTCACCCACAGGCTGGGATACTGTCCATCCCAGCGGCGATTCAGGTCAGGGTCGGCGGTGTGTGTATTGTTGTAGGGATTCTCGCGGCTGCCGTCGAGCTTGCTGGTGCCGTGGCCGCCCAGGAAACGGACATCGTTCATCATGGAATCCGCACCGGCCATCCACTTCGCGGCGACGGCGCGCGGATTGATGCCGTTGGTGTAGAGGCCGATGCCGATCACGATGTTGTGGCCGCCGGGCGGCGCTTCGATCAGGGGCTTCGGCGCACCCACGCCTTGAAATGCGGGCGTGCCGTCGAGCAGGTCGATCTGCGTGGCGCTGGGATGCAGCCCAATAAGCACGGTGTCCGGCTTCAGGGCAAGGGTGTCCGTCACAACATATTTGCCCGAGGGCAGATAGATCGCGCGGTTTTCCTCGATAGCCCTCCGGAATACGGCTGTATCGTCGGTGGCGCCGTCGCCCTTGGCGCCTAGCGAGCGGATGTTCACCCAGGTATCGCGCGCCGGCAGATCGGGCAGGTCGGACTTCACCGGCTCGGGCATGGCTGCCAGGGGAACGGATTCGAACACATCGCGGGTCTGCGGCACGGCGCGCATCCCGGTGTAGCTCAGCCCGTGCGAGAAGATCTTCACATCGTAGAGATTGCCGGGGCCGGCGACCTTGCGGCCGCTCTCGCGGAAGAATGCGAACTCCGGTACGCGCCGGCAGACCAAGCCTTCCATGTTGATTTCGGTGCGGGCGCTGTTCTCGCGGCTGATGACGACGGCCGGACCCGAGATGTCTTCCATGCGCGCATTCTTGACCCAGAGCTCGTCTGGGAAGCCGGCATCGATGGAGATGGCAGTAGGTACGTTCTTGAAGCGCGGACGGACCAGCGTGAGACCGGCGGCGCGCTCGCGGATGGCAGCCTCGCGCTGTCCCTCGAAGCTGGTATCCACCAGCGTGAATTGCCATCCGGGCGATGGCGTGCCGGTCCACACCCCGTAGCGGCCGCCATAAAAATGCACGTCTTCGAGGACGTTACCGCCTTCGTGTATGCCTGCCAGGCCGGAGCCGATGCGCATGTCCATATGCGCGAGGAAGCAGTGCTGCGCATAATGTGCGCGCACGCCGACGGCGCCGGCGTTGCCGCTACCGATCTCGAGATCGATGTTGCTGATGGCGGAGTAGAACGTGCCCGGGTTCGCATCGCGCGGCGCCGCGTTGCCAGTGCCCGGCCGGCCGCCGGCAAAGAAGATGAGGAGGTTCTCCTGGTCAGGATCCTGGTAGCCGGGAGCGTTGTCCGGCAGAACGAACACAGGCCGCGCAGCGCCGTACCCGATCAAGCGAATCCCCGGCCAGATGTAAATGGTTTTGGTCAACCGGTAGCGGCCTTCGGGGACAAACAGGATTCCCTGATTTGTAGTTTGTTGGACGCGATTGATGGCCTGCTGGATGGCGTCTGTGTCGTCGGAGCCTCCGTCGGCATGCGCGGCGATGTTTTGTGGGGGCAGATAGACGGCCTTCGGATCGTCCAGCCGGACGGTGTAATATGACACGGCCCAAAGCGGCGCGGCCATCAAGAAGGCGGCAAGGATCATGAGAACGTTGCGCATCTCAACTGGATCGTAACGCCGTTCGCGGATAAAGGTATCGGTTCCTATTTGATATGATGGCCGCACCGCCCGTGAAACGGTCCAATTTGAAAGTTCGGATTCTGCCGCCCAACGCCGGAGGCTGGGGACGCCCGGTCTATGTGCGGTATGTCTTGTACTGCGATCCGGCGCGGTTGGTGGGAATCGAATTTTTTTACTCGGTCAATAACGGTGCAACATTTCTGATCGGCTCTGAGGCGGCAGACGCCGGCAGCGCCGGGCTCAGGAACCTGGCGGCCAGCGCTACGGGCAACTTGCACCTGTTCGTGTGGGACGCCGCAGGCGATCTGGGACCAGTGTCTCCGGGCAACCTGGTGTTGCGCGTGCAGCCATTCATCGCGCTCGAAGGAATCCCGGACACGTGTACGGTATCTACGCTTCCGCAGGAGCCTCTTCCGGGCCGCAAGCAGATGAGCCCGGAGGAACGCCAGGATGTGTCCGAGCGCATGAAGAAGTACTGGACAAATCGCAGGCGGCCTCGGTCTGCCTAAAAGAAGTCGAACTCCGTAGAGGCTAAGGCGCGGGACGCGTCGAATGCCACGCCGCCAGTTGCCGGCGGCCGTTCTGCTTGACGTACACCTCCAAAAAAGCGACTTCACATGCAGTTCCTGCCCTTTCGAATTCACCCGCGCGACGGCCCGGCCGGTCTCGACCACCGTGTCGCCGTACCGAGGGATGCCGGCCTCGTCGAAAGTGAACGTGTAGTACTTCAGTTCACCAGACCGGATGGACGCCAAGAATTCCGCCTATGGCGAAGTTGTTGCCGGAAATCGAATTCGAAACCCCTACTCCGCCAGTCTTAGCCCAGGTAGATTAACCACGCCGGGATTCAGGATGTCAACTCGTCGGAACTTCGCCCGTTCCACGGAAGATCTTGCCGGATTGATCGGTGACGGCTCCGGAAAGGAGGGCGGAGACCTCAGTCGCGAATCCGAGGTCCGATTTGATACGTGTGTGGTTTTATACGGGGGTAGCAAAGTTGCGTGCAAGAAACATAACTTGCGTCTTGCGGCTACGGTATTTGCGCTGGTCTTAAAATACGGCGGTGTGGGTCTGCTGATATTAGGGATCCTGGACTCGTCATTTCTGTTCGCGCCTTGGGGCAATGACTTATTGCTTGTAGCATTGACGGCGCGCCATCACAGCGTGGGGGAGATGTTCTACTATGCGGCGATGTCGACCGTGGGCTCCGTGCTCGGTTGTCTATTGGTCGATTTGACCCTGCGCCCGCTGGGTGAGATGGGACTGGAAAAGCATCTGCCGGCCCGGCGGCTCGCGGGCATCCGCAGCAAAGTGAAAAAGAACGCGGGAGGGGCGCTGGCCATTGCTTCGCTGGCGCCGCCGCCTTTTCCTTTTACGGCGTTCGTCATGGGTGCCGCGGCCCTGCAGTACCCGCGCGTCCGATTGCTGTGGGTGGTGGGGGCCACACGGCTGGTCCGCTATGTTGCGTTAGGTGTGCTGGCTTTGCTCTTCGGACGGCACATTCTGCGATGGTTGAAAAACCCGATACTGCAATGGTGCCTGATTGGATTGATTGTTGTGTGTACGGTAGGAAGCGTACTTTCGGTATATGGCTGGATCAAGCGCAGCCGCTCGACGCCGACGAAAGCCGGCGCCGCGGTGCGCAAGAAGGGTTAAGCCAAATTCAGCTTTGCCTTTCCTTTGTGGGCGCCTGGCGGCGCCGCTAGACCCGTCTGCCGACGTGCATGACCAGGCTGATGCAAAAAGCGATCAGGAACAATACGAACAGGATCTTGGCGATGCCCGCGAATGCGACCGCCGCGCCACCAAAACCGAAAAACGCGGCAATGATCGCGATGACGAAAAAAACCAACGCGTAGTAGAGCATTTCGACCTCCGGCAGTTATACAAGCAGATTGGATGCCATCTTCGGGGCCCGAATCGTAAGAATTGATACGCCGCCCGCTGGGGCTCCCCGTCTGCCGTCACTCAGTTATATTGAACCAGCCCAGTCCCTCGCCGCACGTCCGCCGAAGCAACAGCATCTCCGGACAGTTCCCATCGGACGATCGGGTGCCGACCTTCGGGCCGGCCGGCAGGCGAAAAGAGAACGAGGCGAACCGCGCGGGTTCGCGTGAGCAGCAGTATGAACAACGCAGACCGTTGATGCATGCGGGCTGGTGCCGCTTCAGCGCAGCAGGCCAGCGGTCTTGATCTTTCGCAGGAATGGATGCCGCAGCTAGGCGCGATACGGCCGGTTTCGTAGCAGTGAACACGCATTCGGCGATTACCTGGCGCGCATTAAGGTGTAAAAGAAGGGTCACTACCTGATCTGTTTCAAGACAACGCCGCACATCAGTTTGGCCGGAGCGGGCGAGCAGGCTCGATTTTCACTCGAGCAAAGTCAAGGTGCCTGGCGCCGGTCTCACAGCGCATTCGCGATCGGGATCTCTGACCGACGAGGCTGCCCGGATGAGCATGAGACGCGGCAGGCGCCTCATGATGGCCGCCGTCCATTCGCTTTCAACAGGGCGACCTGCACGTACAGATGACCGTCCGGTGCACCAGCGATGGGGCGGGCTACTGTGAACAACCTGTTGTAATATCGATCCGCGCGACATTCTTCCGTGCCGACCTCTCCGGCGTGAATATGACGGGCGTGCATTGTGGATAACCTCTCGCACGCCGCCGGGTCGGCGGGGCAATACATTGACGTTCCGGATCTGAAGAAGCAGCACATGGCGCTAACCACGCCGCTGCTGGACGACATGGCCTCGCAAGCGGAGGCGCGCTTCAACGAATGTGGCGTCGGGCAATGCAGGAATTTCACGCGGCAGCCGGCTGGCGTTCTCTCTTCGGATCGAGAATCCGGCAGCGGTGAGCGCGGTGCCCGGCGGAGGCGGGTTCGACGTGCGCAGCGAATCGGCGGCCTGCCAATACTACCTGGAAGCCGTGGCCACGGATCCGACGGGCAGCATCCAGCAGGCGCGGTACGTTTAGTTCTGAAATCCCTACCGGTGCACAGGACGCGCGGGGTGAAATGCATTACAATATGTCCGTAAGCCTCTTGCAACTATGTTGCAGACACTCATCATCACTCTGCGGGAGGGGGTCGAAGCCGCCCTGGTGGTGGCCATTGCTATTGCCTACCTGCGCAAGATCGGGCGCGGGGATCTGCTGCCGGCGGTCCACCGGGCGTTTGGAACTGCTGTAATTGCAAGCTTTGGCTTTGCCTGGCTGCTATCGCGCCTGCATCTTGGGGAAGACTCCTACGAAGGATGGACGCTGCTGGCCAGCGCCGTTTTCGTCCTCAGCATGGTGCTTTGGATGAACCGCCACGCGCGCGGCTTAAAAGGCGAAATTGAAAGTCAGTTGCAACAACGAAGCGGCGCTGCCAGCCGCTGGGGCATCTTCCTGTTCGTTTTCCTGATGATTTTCCGGGAGGGCGTGGAGACTGTCCTGATGCTGGGCGCGGTCAAGTTCAATACCTCCGGGGTGCTGGACATTGCAGGCGTTGTGATGGGTGTGGGTCTCGCAATCCTGTTCGGGGTGAGCTTCGTGCGGGGCACCATCCGCATCAATTTGCGCAGCTTTTTCCGTATGACCACGGTGATCCTGATGGTGGTCGTGCTGCAACTGGCTATCACCGGGCTGCACGAACTGTCGGAGAGCGAAGTGCTGCCCCACAGCCGGCAGGAGATGGCGTTAATCGGTCCGATCGTGAGCAATGAGGCGTTTTTCTTTGTCGCCATCCTGGCGCTGGCGGGCTTCATGCTCTTGATGGAATACCGCAAGCGGCGCGCTCCCGTGCTCGACGGTCTGCAGGGAGCCGCGCTACGCAAGGCGCGCTGGAGCGTGCAGCGCGAGCGCATGTGGGTAACGGCCTCCTGCCTGGCTACGGGTTTGTTCATTTTAAGTATCACCGCCGAATTCATCTACGCCAAATCCACCTCGGAGTTGTCCACCGCGCTCCCTGTGTCGGTGGTGGATGGCAAAATAAGTATCCCGGTGGCCACGGTGAATGACGGCGATCTGCACAGGTTCTCTATCGAAGAGGACGGCGTGCACGTGCGTTTCATCGTGATCCGGCGTCCGGACCAATCGCTGGTGGCGGCTTTCGATGCCTGCGAGATCTGCGGCAACCAGGGCTATTATCAGAAGGGTCCGAACGTCATCTGCAAGAATTGTGCTTCCGCCATCTTCATTCCCAGCATCGGGGTACGCGGCGGATGCAATCCCATTCCTATCGCCTCCACGGTGGAAGGCGATCAACTGGTGATCCCGGCCGATAAGCTGGTGCCCGGCTCCAAGCTCTTCCGCGATCCCAGTTAGCCATGTTCTTCCGCTTCGTTAGCCAGTCCATTCGCCGTTCGCCTCGCCGCAAGGCCATGACGGTAGCGGCTGTGGCGATGGGCGCGGCAGTGGCCACGGCCATGCTCGGGGTGATGCTGGACATCGGTGACCGGGTGGGCCGCGAGCTGCGCAGCCTGGGCGCGAACCTGATGGTGACACCCAAAGCACGTTCGCTGCCGGTGGAAATCGGCGGCATCAGCTACCGGCCGGTATCCACCGCCGATTACATTCCCGAGGCACAGGTTCCGAAAATCAAAACCACATTCTGGCAGCTCAATATCACCGGCTTCGCGCCGTCGCTTAAGGCCGCCGCTTCCCTAGGCGGTCGCGAAGTGCCGGTAGAAGGTGTGTGGTTCCGGCGCCGCTTACGCGGCGCGGATGGATCGCCGCTCGATGCCGGCTTGCGCACGGTGAACGGCGAGTGGAAGATCGACGGGCGCTGGATCGACGATCGTGAACGAAACGACGCGGATCTGGAAGCAATGGTTGGCGGGGCGGTGGCGCGGCGCCTGGGGCTGCATCCCGGTGGCACTTTGCAGCTCTTCGGGCAGCCTTTCACAGTGGCTGGGATCATCTCCACCGGAGGGGACGAGGAAGACCGAGTTTTTGTGCGGCTGGAAGTTCTGCAGCGTTTGTTGAACCGTCCGGGCCAAGTGGACGCGGTGCAGGTAGGCGCGCTTACGAAGCCCGAGGACGAGTTCGCGCGCAAGGATCCCAGCAAGATGACGCCGAAGGATTACGACCGCTGGTATTGCACTCCTTATATCAGCTCGATCGCTCACCAGATTGAGGAAGTGCTGCCCATGGCGGTGGCGAAACCGATCTGGCGGGTGGCGGATAACGAAGGCAAGGTGCTGGGCAAGATTCGCGGCCTGATGCTGCTGATCTCGCTGGCGGCGCTGGCATCGGCGGGACTCACGGTGTGGAGTGTGATGGCTACCACGGTGCTGGAGCGCCGGGGGGAGATCGGCATCATGCAGGCGACCGGCGCGAGCAACGGATTGGTGGCGGCGCTGTTCTCTGCGGAAGTCGCGCTAGAGGGCGCGGCGGGCGGATTGCTTGGATCGTGGGTTGGCCTTGTGCTGGCCGGCTGGGTGGGACAATCCGTGTTTCATACGGCGCTTGAGACTCCAGCGATGTTGGGGCCCGTAGTAGTGGCCGCGGCGGTGATCGCGTCGGTAGCAGGTGCGGCGCAACCGCTGCGGCGGGCGTTGCTCTTGGAGCCGGCGGTGACGCTGCGCGGAGGGGAATGATGTTCTGGAATTTCGTGATCCGCGCCGTCCGGTTTCGCAAGCGCCGCCTGACTTTAGCTTTCGCAGCGCTGGCTGTAGCGGCGACGCTGGCGACCGCGCTTTTCTCGGTTTATTCCGATATCGAGCGCAAGATGCGCGTGCAGTTTCGCGGTTACGGCGCAAACCTCGTGGTGGCGCCGGCCGCAGGCGCGCAGACCGTCCCGCTGACCGCGGTGACGTTGGCCGAGCGGCAGGGCGCGGTGGCGGCGCCGTTCGTTTACACGGTGGGAAGCCTGGAAAGCGAACCGGTGGTGGTGGCGGGAACGGATTTCCATCGCGCCGCGCCGCTTACCGATTATTGGCGCGTGGATGGCGCGCGCGCAGCGGGCGCGGGCGATTGCCTGGCGGGCAGCGCGGTGGCCGCGCATTACAGAGTGAAGATCGGGCAGAAGCTGGATCTCGCGGGAGCGCCGTGCATCGTGCGCGGCATCATCTCGAGCGGCGGCGCGGAAGACGCGCAGGTGATCGTGCCGTTTGAGGTTGCCGCTCAACTCGCAGGCCTGCGGGATACCGCCAGCCTGGTGCAGGTGCGCGCGGACGGCGAGCGGTTGACCGAAGTGCGGGCGGCCCTGGCGCAGGCGCTTCCCGGCGCCGACGTCCGCCTGCTGCACGCGGTGGCGGAGACCGAGGCGAACGTGGTTTTGAAGATCCGGTCCACGTTGTTCCTGCTGACGGCGCTGATCCTGGTAATTACTACGCTTTGCGTCACCAGCAATTTCAGCGCGCTGGTGCTGGAAAGGAGTAAAGAAATCGGAATTCTGAAAGCGATCGGCGCGGCCGAAAGGAAGATCGCGGCGCTGTTTCTGTCGGAGTCGTTGATTCTGGGACTGGGATCCACGGCGGCGGGGTACGGCCTGGGGCTGGTAGTGGCCTGGTGGATCGGGCAGCAGATCTTTCCGGAATCCGCGGCGGCGGGCGTAGGTGTAAACTATGGCGTGTTCCTGCCCGTGGCCGGCGTGACGCTGGCGGTAGCGGCAGCGGCTACCCTGACGGCGGCGGCGCGCATCTGGCGCATCAAGCCGGCTGTGATTTTGCGCGGAGAATAGAAGCGATGGCATTCGTCGAACTGGAGAACGTAACCAAGGCGTACGAGGGCGCGGGGGCGGCGCCGGTGAAGGCGCTCGACCGGGTGAGCTTCACGGCGGATGCCGGGCAATGGATCGCCATCATGGGTCCGTCGGGCTCCGGCAAGACCACGCTGCTGAACATCCTGGGATGCCTGGACCAGTCGACCGACGGGGCGGTGCGCATCGATGGCGTGGATACGTCCACGTTGTCGCGCGCCGAGCTGTCGCGCTTTCGTGCGGAGACGGTGGGGTTTGTGTTCCAGCAGTTTCACCTGATCCCGCATCTCACCGCGCTCGAAAACGTGATGCTGGCGCAATACTTTCACAGCATGACCGATGAAGGAGAAGCGCGACAGGCGCTGGAGCGGGTTGGGCTGGCCGACCGCGCCAGCCACTTGCCCTCGCAGCTTTCGGGCGGGGAGCAGCAGCGGGTGGCCATCGCGCGCGCGCTGGTGAACGATCCGAAAATTATCCTGGCCGATGAGCCCACAGGCAATCTGGATGCCGCCAACGAGCAGATCGTGCTGGACCTGCTCAGCGATTTGCACGCGCAAGGCCGCACCATCCTGATGGTGACGCACGACGACCAGGTAGGGCGCTGCGCGGACATCCGGATCAACCTGGAACACGGGCGCATCGTCGAGACCACCCATTTCAGCATGGAGGAGAATCAGGATTTCGACGAAGTGCTGGAGCAGTTGTGGGCGGCCCGCGAAACCACGTTTCACTTGGAGCCGGAGCATTTTACGCCCGCACAGCACCGGAAAGTCTGCACTCTGATGGCGCGCATCGGACTGGTGGAACTGCGCGCCGGCGAGGTGGCTTTTACAGCGCGAGGTGAGGAACGGGCGCGCAGCGTGATCCGGCGGCACCGGTTGGCGGAGCGGCTGTTCATGGATGTGCTGGCGATCCGGGATGAAGGGTCGATCGAGAAGAACGCGTGCACCTTCGAGCACATTCTGAGCCCGGAAGTAACGGACCGGATCTGCACTTTTCTGGGGCATCCGCGCACTTGCCCGCATGGCAGCCCGATACCGGAGGGCGAGTGTTGCCGGGAGGGTGTGCCGGCGGGCGGGGCGCTTGATTTGGAGACGCTGTTCGGAGCGAAGTAGAAAACTGGGGCCGGAGAGGTCTCTTTAGACAGAGTGCCTGCCCCACCGACCAGAATCACCGCAGACGGCAGAGCGGATCTCCTACGACGATGTTCTGCCAGCTTAGGGCGGGGATCGCCAGATAGTAGCTCTCGGCCAGATTGCGGCCGTGGAAGTAGGCGGGAAAAAGCTGGTCGGGGTGCGGCGTGTATTCGAGGAACGGCTCGTAGACGTGGCCTGAAGAACCGGTGGCGCCTTCGTTGATATAGTCCGCTGTGAGCGATTGCGGTGAGCCCACGAACCAGGCGGACGGGTCCTTCCAGGTGTTGCCGATGTTCCAGTTGGCGGGCGGGCGCGTGAAAGTGCGTCCGTCGGTGGAGACATATTCGCTGACCAGGGCGCCTGGCAGCCACTGGAATCCCAAATTGCGCTGGTGGCGGTTGGGATCATTCGAGCCCCAGCCGGCATAGCCGATCACATTCTTTTCGCCGGTCAGTACTTTGGCGGATTCGTCCATCACCACGCGTTCGGCGGGCAGTGCCAACGCGGCGGTGCGCAGCCAGTTGTTGCCCGGACTGTCGTCGCTGGATTTCAGATCGAATACGAATTTGCCCTGATTTCGCGCGACGAGCGAACGGTCAATGAGGCCTTTGACATCATCGAAATCGTAGCCCGCCAGGCGCGTGACGAGGTAGATGGGGAAACGGGGGTGCGTGAAGGGCTCGTCTTTGCGCCGGTAAAGGGGATTCGGAACCAGTCCCGCGCGCGGAAAGCGCTTGCCCGACATTTTGGCGTATAGGAGAGCCAGTTCGGAATCGACTGCGCCGGCCTCGGTGGCCTGTCCTTCGCCGCCCCCCTTGATCTTCAACGGAACGCCCATGGTGGTGACGATGTAGAGCACCTGTTCGCGCAGTCCGGTCTTGGCAAGGCAGCGCGCCACCGGCTGTTCCACCTGCTCGACGTACGTGGTCCAGTCGATTTCTTCACTGGCCGCAGGGATGTTCAGCCCGCATATGTTCTTGAGCGGAATGCCGCGCTTGGAGGTGTAATAGTCGGCGATGTGGCGGGACAGCGTATCCGCGCCATTTACTACTAACAGGACGGATTCGCCGCTTTGGGCACGGACCGGCGCGCTGCAAAGGAATGCGTAAAACCCCAGCGCCAGAAGGGAGCGCATAGGCTAAATGGTATCGCACGCTTCCGCGCGGTGAGGTCATGCTCCTGACCGCCATGAAAACACTGCGTTGCGCTTTTGCTTTCGCCGCGATGCTACCGGCGGGCCAGCTGGCGCTCGAACGCCCGGGCTCGTCTCCATTTCAGGGTCCTAATTTGCCCCTCGATTCAGCGGGCGGATAATATCCTGTCGCTGGCAGCCCTCGATAAAAAGCTCGCATCCCTGGCGTCCAGAGCCGTAGCGCGCATACCGGAGAGCGTTGCCCTTGGAGGCTCCTCGGCTGACGAAAAGCTCCAAGTATGGTAATGTTTCCGTTTTCGTGAATTGGCTGGTCGAGGCCGATGTTCCAGCAACAACGGCAGGGCCGAACCGGACATGGGCATCCGATTATGTCAGCATGTAGCGGTGCGACAATTAAAAGCTAGCCTAGGCGATGAAAAGTACGCTGGCCACCAAGCGGAGAACTGTTCAGAGGGCAACCCAGGTTTTGGCTGTGGCTCTGGTTCTGGCATCGGCCTTCTCTTTAATGTGGCTTGCGGTTCACCCGTTGCCGCTCCACCTACTAGATCAGTGCGACAATCGGCGGAATCCCAAACCCTCTGCAACGATCGTCGCTGTCGGAGTCATCAGTGGGGACACTCTCATACGCAGTCCGGTTCCAAGACACTCCAACCCCACGATCCCTCTACAACTCCGCAGGCTTACGGTTCACGTGGAGAACGTGCTGAAAGGTGCGTCGATTCCTGCGACCATCGATGTCTATTACTTTACTTGGGCTGGCGGTTTCGACGGGCCACGACCCTTGGGTTTTTGGAGCGTTGGAGACCGTCGCATTTTTTGGCTCAGAACAGACCACGGGGTACTGCGCACTGTCTGTGACGGTTGGGATGGCTGCACTGAAGCCGTCTGGAGCGGCGCTCATCCTAACTACAGACCTAACCCGCAGAAACCCCTTGAATATACCTTAGTAGACTTTCACCTTACACGGGGCACGGGTCCGGTGAACAAGATTGCCTTCGCCACAGAAGTTTCCGTGCAGGAGCCAGTCGGCACCCCAGGGCTGGAGGAATATGCCATTGGAAAACTTAAGCATCTCGCTCTCACCGAACAGGATGAGATCAAATTCGATTCTCGCTACGCTGCCCGAGGACCCTCTGCATGCGGATCACTGTGGATCTACACGGTGGATCTGGTGAAGCCGAACATTAACAGGGACGCCAAAAATGCGATGCACGTCGCCAACTGCCGCTGCAACAAAAAAGCTGACGGCAACGTCGAATATCAGTAGTGTCCTTAGCGGAGTTTACCCGGCCAGATAATTCAGCCACGGTCTGCGAAATTCATGAAAACGCCTGTACGGTAACTCGTTTTCTTCCCGGTCGCTTTAACGATTGACGCACTCAGTGAAGAATCGATCAAGCAGCCGAAGGGCCCTCCACGCACTTCGGCCGGCGCGCGAGCGCCAGCCTATCTAGCGAACCAGGCACATGAGAAGCTGGTTCCGTCGCTCGAAAGCGTGGAACAGGCGGATTCTTTGAGGCCGCCGGAAGACACCATCTCGATTCGTTCAATGACCGGAAATACGCCGATGGGCCCACTGGTGGCGCTGTCGGTGGCGTAGTTGGTGCCTGTTATGCCGGTGCTGTCTTCACCGAACAGGACGATACCGTAATTGGCTAGGGGCAGGATTCCGCCGCGGGCGGTGCAGCAGGGCGCCTCCGCAATCCACTCGGCAGAGGAGCGCGCGGCACCAGACACAGTAGCGCTCTTGCTGAACGATCTTCCCGTGGTTTCGTTGGTTATGGTGACGGTGAATCCGCCACCGTTGTAGACTATCAGCGCCGACATATGATCGCCGGGTTTTACCGGGACGCTGGTAATCTCGAACGACGGATGGGGATAAAACTCATACCAGGCGTAGTAACTAGGAGAGCGGCCAACGCAGTCGGAATCGGTCCCGGTTTGCTCGACGGAATTAGAGGAGTATCCGTCGAGGCCTACCCAAAATGAAGCGTACTCATCGCCCGAAGTACAGGTTGCCACGGGTACGATCCAGGAAGCTTTGGCCGAGGTGAATGAGGAGCCGGTGACAGCATAACCGCTCCAGTTGGTGCTGGTGGCGGTGCCGTCGCCGTGCTCGGTGCGGTCGCGGACCGGTCCATGCTGGCGCGAAGCGATCTTCTCCGTACCGTCCAGTTGCAGGGTTGTGTTTGAAACTTGCGAGAATGCCGGGACGATGGCAAGCATTCCCAGTATTCCCATCCGTTTAGATAACATTCGTTGTCTCCGATTGCAGAAGTTGTCCTAAGCCTCGGGATAGGGCAGCCGAGTCCGGACAATTGTAACCCGCCGCAAAGTCCTGCTTATCACTAACTTTTCGGCACAAAATCGGCGCTATCGTATGGATGGAGACAATTCCGGGCGCTACTTCTTTTTGCCCTGAGCGGCGACCGCTTCCATGGCTGCTTTTACTTTCTCGGGATCGCCGAGATAGTAACTACGGAGCGGTTTCAAGTCGCCGTCGAGTTCGTAGACCAGCGGCATCCCGGTGGGGATGTTCAGGTTTACGATGGCCTCTTCCGAAACGTTGTCGAGGTATTTCACCAGCGCGCGGAGGCTGTTGCCATGCGCGGCGATGAGGACGCGCCGGCCCTCGCGCACCGCGGGTGCGATGGTGGAATGCCAGTAGGGCAGGAAGCGGTGTACGGTATCCTTCAGGCATTCGGTGAGCGGGAGCTCCTGGGCGGTCAGGTTATGGTAACGAGGATCGTGGCCGGGGTATCGCTGATCATCCGGTGTGAGCGGCGGCGGCGGAATGTCGTAGCTGCGCCGCCAGATTTTCACCTGGTCCTCGCCGAACTTGGCGGCGGTCTCGGATTTGTTCAGACCCTGCAGCGCACCGTAGTGTCGCTCGTTCAAGCGCCACGAGCGGTGCACGGGGATCCACATGAGATCGAGGCCGTCGAGGGTCATCCACAAAGTGCGGATGGCGCGCTTCAGAACCGAGGTGTAGGCCACGTCGAAGACGTAACCCTCCGCTTTCAGAACCGCGCCAGCGTCATTGGCTTCCTGGCGGCCTTTGTCGGACAGATCCACATCCGTCCAGCCGGTGAAACGATTTTCCCTGTTCCAATCGCTTTCGCCGTGGCGGAGCAATACGAGTTTCTGCATAAGTGATCCTACCTGCTATACGCCTTGCGCCCGGCGAATTCGGCGCCCGCGCCCAGGCGCTCTTCGATGCGCAGCAACTGGTTGTACTTGGCGATGCGGTCGGTGCGGCTGGCGGATCCGGTCTTGATCTGGCCGGCGTTAGTGGCGACTACCAGATCCGCGATGAACGGATCTTCGGTCTCGCCGGAGCGGTGCGAAACCACCGCCGTGTAATCCGATGTAGCGGCCAGGTGCATGCACTCCAGGGTTTCGGTCACGGTGCCGATCTGGTTGAGTTTGATCAGAATGGAATTGGCGATGCCGCGGTCGATGCCGCGTTTGAAGATCGCGGGATTGGTGACGAAGATATCGTCGCCCACCAGTTGGATCTTTTCGCCCAGGGCCTCGGTGAGAGCCGCCCAGCCATCCCAATCTTCTTCGGACATGCCGTCTTCAATGGAAATGATGGCTGGATATTGGCGCACCCAATCGGTCCAGAACTCCACCATTTGTGCAGAAGTGCGCTGGCTGTTGTCGGATTTTTTGAAAACATACTTGCCATCCAGGAAGAACTCGCTGGCGGCGGGATCGAGGCAGATGCCAACTTGCTCGCCAGGTTTGTAACCGGCCTGGGTGATGGCTTCGAGCAGCAATTCCAGCGCCTCGATGTTGGATTTCAGATTAGGAGCGAAGCCGCCTTCATCGCCGACGGCGGTCGAATAACCGCGCTTCTTGAGCACCTTTTTCAGCGTGTGAAAGACTTCCACGCCCATGCGCAGCGCGTCGGAGAATTTAGACGCGCCGAAGGGCGCGATCATGAACTCCTGCACGTCGACGGAATTGTCGGCATGCGCGCCGCCGTTCAGCACATTCATCATGGGAACGGGCAGTACACGCGCGCCGGCTCCGCCCAGATAGCGGAATAGGGGCGTGTGTTGGGAATTGGCCGCGGCGCGGGCGGCGGCCATGGAAACGGCCAGAATGGCGTTGGCGCCCAAGCGGCCTTTGTTGGGCGTGCCGTCCAGGTCGATCATCAGGCGATCGACATCTACCTGCTGCGCGGCGTCTTTACCGTGTAAAGCCTGAGCGATTTCGCCGTTTACGTGAGCGACCGCGTTTTGCGTGCCCTTTCCCAAATAGCGCCCTTTGTCGCCATCGCGCAATTCTACGGCTTCGAATTCTCCGGTGGAGGCGCCGGAGGGCACAGCCGCCCGTCCCAAGCTGCCGTCGGCGAGATAGACATCCGCTTCCACGGTCGGGTTACCGCGGGAATCCAGGATTTCACGGCCTGTTATTCGAACGATAGTGGTCATAACTTTTTGAAACTATAAGGTAGCAGACGGCTCGGGTACTCGCTCGTCTGTACCGTGCTGAGCTAGGCGTGCTGGCGGAATCTCGCGATACGGACGGCTGGCGCGATGACCCAGGCTAGCGTGAGAAGGAGCAGTGAGATGAGGATGGCGCCCTGGAAGCGGAGCGGGGAGGCGGGCTGGGCGAGCAGATCGGCGCCTTTGTCGAGCAATGCAAGGGTCCAGGCGACCAGGAGGTAAGCGAGGTAATTCTGGCGCACGAGGTATTTGACAAACACTACTGCGGCGGCCAGGTAGATCAACCGGACGACGAAATAAAGCAAGAACTCGCCGGGCGTGTGGATGGTGCCGGGCACCAATCCGGCGGAAGCTACCAGACCAGCCAGAATGGCTGCGCCGGGCCAATGGTTCAGCCGCTCGACCAGATATACGACCACCACCAGCAGAGCCAGCCAGAATAAGGCGCCGTGGCAGGCTGACGCGAATGCCGAGGCGGCCGGGGAGAGCATGGCGAACATTGGCTGGGTGTCCGCCGTGAGCAGCGCCTGCGCGTGAAAACGATCGATCAGAACCCATCGCAGGCGATCGAGCGCCGCGACCAAAACGGCGGCGAGGCCGGCGGCGTACATCGCGTCGAGTCCGGCCAGCCGGCGGTTGGCGACGAGGAAGACCGCGGGCGCGTCCGGGTGCAATGCCAGAATCAGGGCCACGCAACATGCCAGCGCGATGAACATCGCCAGGGCACCGATGAACAGCCCAACTCCCATGGTGGCCTCAAACGACTCCAGGGGAAAGGCGGTCGGGTACTGGCTGAACACAAGCGGAAATGTCATGGCCATGCCAGCGACCGTGATCAGGCCCAGGGGCAGGGCTATCCAGAGCGCCTGGCCCCAACGGAGCGCGCGCCGGCGGGTGCGATCGATGAGCAGCCACAGGCCCGTCACCAGTATGGCGGCGCTCACCAGAATACGCAGCACCAGCAGAACGTAGGAGAGCGCGTTGCGTTGGGAGCGGGCGCGTGCGAAAGCTTCGGGCACTTTCCAGAACGAGCTGAACGATGCGATCCGGTCGCCGGCAACAGTCACGCGCTCGCGGAAATGCGTTTCATCCAGATTGCGCGGATCGCCGGGCCGCGCCTCCCAGACCAGCGTGTGGTCGCGGCGTGCTTTCTTTTTCTCGGAGCTGGATTCCTTGAGATCGAATCCTTCGAGCGAAGGCAGGCCAGGCGCGTGGGCGACGAGTTGGCGCGCGGCGTCGGAGGACAGATCGGCGCCGGGCTGGTCTTCGGGAAACACGTGCTCGAACTCGAAGACGCGGCTGTCTTCCGGGTCCACGGAGATCTGCATTTCCTCGCGTTGGAGCGGCTTGTAATAGCGCACGGCCCATCCGTGCAAGGGCAGGTAAGTGCGGAACGCGTTGGTGACGTACGCGATATCTCGGCGCTGGACGAAGTATTTGGCGGCCAAGCGCGCGCGGTCGTCATCCCATTTCGTGACGGGGAAGGTTACCACGCGATAGCCTTGCGGATCGAAACCGTGGGTGCGCGCGTATTGTCCGGCCACCTCGCGCGCACGCGCCGGCCCGATCGCGTAGGCAGGCTGGCCGCCGAACTCCGGCACGTGCACCGTGGCCAGCATCACCGCAGCTACGATCAGGACGAGTAGGGCAGCCATTCGACGGCGCGGTGTCCACGCGACAAAGGGCAACGGTTCGGCGACGGGCTGTTCGTCGCTAACCAGTGGGCCGGCAATTGGCGATTGCGCAGGCGCCCCTTCGGGCGACCCAGGCTGCGCGACCGGCTCAAATCCGCCTCGGCGCAAGTAAGCGATCCCGGCGACGAGCGCGGGCAGCAGCATGATTCCCGCGCTGGCCGCGCCAGACACCACGTAATAAGGATGGTGCGAGCGCACGAGCAGCAACGCCGAATACATGGCATCGACGGAATAGTGCCAGACCAGGGTTGGCAGGATGCCCCAGCGCAGCATGATCAGGCCCAGCGCCACGCCGCCGATACCTACTTCCACGCCGCGGATCCAGAAAGGCTGCTGCGGATAGCCGGCGTGTCCGAACCCCCAGATGAACGCCGCCAGGATCACGGCCGCCGGCACGTAGCGGAGCAGTTTCGAGAGGAAAGGAATGGCGAACATGCGGAACATCAACTCCTCGGAAACCGCGGGGAGAAATCCGCCAAGGAGGACGAAGAGCCAGGGCAGGCGCGTGTTGAGCAGATCGTCGTAGGGGACATCGGCCGGCGACCATGCGCCGAAGCGATAGGCCACCATGTAGAAAGCCGTCTGGTAGGCGACGAAGATGCCGGCCAGAGTGATGCCGAGGATGGTGCCCAGGAAAAATTGCTTGCTCCGCAATCCGCGCGCACTGAAAAGAGTGCCGAGTGGCAGCCGCGCGCGATAACATTCGCGATAGAGCGGCTCGGCGCCGGCGGTGATCACGAACAGCAGTCCGCCGGCTCCCAGGGCGCCCATCACGTTGCGCAAAAATTCCTGGGCTATGAAGCTGCCATAGGAATCGGTGGTGGGATAAGAGAACTCGGCCAGCGGCTGCGCGTTCCAATTCGCCAGAAAATAAAGCAGGGCGCCGATGCCTCCGACCGCCGCGGCCAGACGCCAGCGGACATCGTGACCACGCACGCGCAGTACGATGGTGACGAGGAGAGCGACGGCGAGGAGCATCAGAAAGCCGCCGTCCACGGACTGCGCGGCCAGGTTGCGCGAGCGCAGCCCTTCGTACGCGCGCTGCCAGGTTTCGGGCACCTTTAGATACTCGCGATAGCCGCCCACTTCGCTTCCCAGGACCTTCACTTCAAAACGGTAGGTGGCATCGTGGATTTCGAAGTCGCGTTCTTTCCAGGTGAAGGTATGGTCGGTGCGGGCGGGGCGTGCGGCGCTGGAGCCTTCGACGAAATCAAGCGCCGCCGGGTCGCGATGCATGGTGTCACGCAGGAAGCGCTCGGCCAAGGCGCGCGCCTGATCGTCAGGCAGGCCAGGGCGCGCGGCGGCCTCGGGGAGTTCGTGCTCGAAGCCGGCGGGTTCGCCCGCGGTGGTGATCTCGACGCGGAATTCTTCCTTTTGCAAGGGACGGAACCAGCGATACGACCAGCGCCATAAGCGCACGCGGGCGCCCATCAGGCGGTTGGCCTGCTCCAGGCCTAGCTCGCGTTCGAGGAAGGTTTTGGCGGTATCGTCGTAATCGAAGCGGGAGGCTTCGCGGTAGCCGTTCACGTGAAGGCCCGCGGCGGCGAGGAAGGCTTCGGCCTGCGCGCGGGCCTGATCCCGAGTGACGCGGAAATCGATGGAAGCTTCGGGAAAGGCGCGATAGAAGTAACGCGCGGAGAACCAGACGGTGCCGGCCAGCAGGAGGCAGCAGATGGCCAGGAAGCGGAAGTCGGCGGGGCGCAGGCGGTCTCGCATGGGAGGGCCGATTCACATAAGGATAGCGCCTCTGGGGTGCCCCGAAGGAGGAGAAAAAACAGTCGCGGGCCTGAGAGCCCCGCGCAGGCCATCTGCCCCACGTCCTGCCCACATGACTTCACGGCCGCGGGCGGCAGAGCATGCGCGGGAAGCGTTCTGTCGTTATTGAGCGGCCTTGAATACTACGCCCGCGCCCCCGGATCCGCCGATGTTGGCGGTGCCGTAGAGTACGGATCCCTGGGGCGACACGGCCGCGTAGGGCTGGCCCCCATCCCCTCTGCCGGTGAAGGCATGCAGCACCGACAAGTTTCCCGTGTTGGAGGACTTGTAGATGACGCCGCAACCGGCGCCCCCGCACCCCGTGCCGTCACCGCCGGCCAGGGTTGTGCCGTAGAGGTTACCGGACACATCAAAAGCCACTGTCGAAATCGGTTCTCCGCCATCCCGCCCGCCAGTGAACTTGTGCAAGATGGAAAAGACGCCATTGGACGCTATCTTATAGATGAGTCCGCAGCCGTCGGCGCACCCGGCTAATCCGCCTCCATAGGTCGTTCCGTAGAAGTTCCCGGCGGAATCTTCCGTCACGCCGGCGTAAGGGTAGGCCCCGTCGGATCCCCGGAACTCGTGCACGGTGTCAAATTGTAATATCTGGGGGATGTATTTCCAAACCACTCCGCAACCGTTGGGGCAGGCTGTCAAATTGCCTCCTACTTGCGCGGTTCCCCACAGGACTCCAGTAGAAGTAATGTGGACTCCGGCATATGGCTGCCCTCCATCGGAAGTTCCTGTGAAGGCGTATAAAGGGGTGAAGACACCGCTGGACGAAATTTGCCACAAGCCGCCGCACCCCAGCCCCTGGCAATTGCCGCCGCCTCCATAGAATTCCGTGGTGCCGTAGATATTATCGGAGGAATCGATGGCCAAACTGCCCATTGGGACTCCCCCAACAGGCTCCGCTCCGAAGTTCCAAATCACTTTAAAATTCCCAGAGGCAAAGACCTTGAACACCACGCCGTAACCGTACTTCCCGCCGCCGGATGCGGTGCCGTACAGATTTCCGGCCGAATCGAAGATCACGCCGGCATTCGGGTATTCGCCGTCGGCGCCTGTGAAACTGTGCAATAAGTTAATGGCTCCGGTTTTCGTTATGTTATAAACGGTGCCGTATCCATTCGCGCCGCCGTAGTACGTGGTTCCATAAAGGAGGTTACCTATGGCGTTCGAAATGAGGCCCGAATCATAGGGCGATCCTCCTCCGGCGCCTCCGTTAAAGTTGTATAGCACCTGATAAGCGGTGGATGGCGGCGGGGCTGCCAGCGCGAATCCGCCGATCATCGCCGCTACCGCTGCTGTGGCCACGCCCGCTGGCAATTGTTTCGTTTGCATCGTTGTCGCTCTCCCGCGATCAGAGTCGCAAGTTCCCCACTCTGTCGATTTGATAACGGACGGGCAGTGGCAGTCACCACACATGTGGGTAGGTTTGTTTTGGAACGGCGGGGCTAAGTCCAGGCTACGAACCCCGCGAAGGCCGCGCGGGCCTGCCTACGCGTCTTCAGGGGCGCAGGCGGTAGAGCATGCGCGGGAAGGCGATGGTTTCGCGGATGTGCTCCAGCCCGCACATCCAGGCTACGCAGCGCTCGATGCCCATGCCGAAACCGCCGTGCGGCACGCTGCCGTATTTGCGCAGGTCCAGGTACCAGTCGAAAGCTTCTTTGGGTAAATGCTGCTCCTCGATGCGGCTGAGCAGCAAATCCAGATCGTGAATGCGCTGGCCGCCGCCAATGATTTCTCCGTAGCCTTCGGGCGCGAGCACATCCACGCCTAGCGCGACTTCGGGCCGCGCCGGATCGGGAGCCATGTAGAACGCCTTCACCGCCGACGGGTAGCCATCCACCATGAGCGGACGGTCGAAACCCTCGCTGAGCAGGGTTTCGTCCGTGCCGCCGAAATCGCCGCCCCACTGGATCTCGCTGCCCTTCGATTGCAGAACCTTCACCGCTTCGTCGTAGCTCATGCGCGGGAAGGGAGCTTTGATGGCTTCCAGTTTCGTCACATCGCGTTCGAGCACTTTCAGCTCTTCGCGCCGATGTCTCGAGCACGCGCCCGGCGACATGCACCAGCATGTCTTCAGCAAGCTGCTTCACGTCTTCAAGCGTCGCGTAGGCCATTTCCGGCTCGACCATCCAGAACTCGGTGAGATGGCGGCGGGTCTTGGATTTCTCGGCGCGGAAGGTCGGGCCGAAAGTGTAGACCTTGCCGAACGCCATGGCGGTGGCTTCGTTATAAAGCTGGCCGGATTGCGTCAGGTAGGCCTTGGCGTCCTCGAAATAGTTCACTTCGAACAGCGTGGTGGTGCCTTCGCAGGCCGCAGGCGTGAAAATGGGTGTATCGACGAGGGTGAAGCCGTGCGTATCGAAATACTCGCGTACTGCGCGGATCACCTCGTGGCGCACGCGGATGATGGCGTGCTGCCGCTGGCTGCGCAGCCAGAGGTGGCGATGATCCATCAGAAACTCGATGCCGTGATCCTTCGGGGTGATGGGGTAGGGATCGGATTCCGGCACGCGCTGCACCACTTCCAGATCCTCCACGTCCATTTCGTGGCCGCCGGTGGCGCGCTGGTCGGCGCGGATCTTGCCGGTGACAATGATGGAGGATTCCTGGGTCAGGTTTTTGATGGTCTCGAACAGGGGTTCGGGCAGCGCACTTTTTACGGCCACGCACTGCATCAGGCCGGTGCCATCGCGCAGGATCGGAAAGACGATTTTGCCGGATTTGCGAAGGTTGTAGAGCCAACCGGCGATCCGCACCGTTTCGCCAACGTGGGCGGATGCCTCGGCGATGTTGATTCGGGATGGACTCACAGGTCCTCCAGGCGGTCGAAGAGTTCCGCGGCGGTGGCCAGCGAGAATTCCGGCGCTTCTTTCAACTCGAGCAGCAGGGGATACTGATCCGCGCGCGTGCGCAGCAGGTCCATGGTGTTCTTCCAGTCGATGGTGCCACCTTCGGCGAGCAGTGGGAATAAATGCTTGTCATTCTCGCCGTCGTTGTCGTGGATGTGCGTCGAACGGATGCGGTCGCGCATGATGTTGAAGGCCTCTTCGATCCCCTCCCCGATGTGGGCGTGGCCCACATCGAAGACGAAGTTCAAGTCCAGGTGGGTCAGATCCAGGAACATCATCAGGTGCTCGGCGCTCGAAAGGCCGTTGGGAATGTTCTCCAGCAAGACTTCAACGCCGCGCTGGCGCGCGAACAGGTTGATCTGCTCAAGCGCGGAGAAGGCCGCATCGATGGCGCGCTCGGAGAATTCTTCGCCGGAAACGCCGATGTGCTGCACCAGGTACTTGAAGGGAACGGTTTCTGCGATTTCGAGCGCGCGCTTGATCTCATCCACCATTTCCAGGCGCTTGCCTTTGACGGGCTCGGTGATGCTGATGAGGGAGTGCGGCCCGGATCGGCCCCAGATCTCGTCGGTATGCATGGGGGCGTGCAGGGAGTGCAGCTTCAGGTCGGAATCGCGAAACCAGTGGCCCAATTCGGCGATCTGGGCGCGGTCGCGATAGTCCAGGTGTTGCCGCGCGCAGAAGATTTCCACGGCCGGAATCCCCGCGTGCTGAATTTTGTCGAGTTGTGCAACTGTCAGCCGGTGCTGGACGAACAGGTGCGTGGACAGAACGTGATACATACTTAGTAACCTTTGGCGACGCCTTCGGTACGCGGATCGGCAGCGCCCTCGAGCCATCCATCGCGGGCTTCGATGGCGGCCATTTCGCCGATGGAGTTGACGATCCTGATCTGATGGCCGCGGGCTTTGAGCAGGGCGATGGTGTCGGGGGAAAAGCCGCGCTCCATGATGAGCTGGTCGGGCAGCCACTGATGGTGGATGCGCGGCGCGTCGACGGCGTCCTGCACGTTCATGCCGAAATCGACCACGTTGACGAGCACCTGTAAAACGCTGTTGATGATGGTGGGTCCGCCGGGCGTGCCTAATACCAGCTCCAGCTTGCCTCCGCGGGTGACGATAGTGGGGGTCATGGACGAAAGCGGCCGTTTGCGGGGCTGCACGGCATTGGCTTCGCCCTGCACCAGACCGAATCCGTTGGGCTCGCCGGGCTTGGCCGCGAAATCGTCCATCTCGTCGTTCAGCAGGAAGCCCAGCCCGGGAACTGTTACGCCGCTGCCGTAGCCGAAGTTCAACGTGTACGTCACAGCCACTGCGTTGCCGTCCGCGTCCACTATCGAGTAGTGCGTGGTCTGACTGCTCTCCGGCCCGCCGGGCTTGCCACCGGCGTGGATCTGCGAACTGGGCGTGGCGTGCTCCGGATCGATGGATTTCCGCAATTGCGCGATGTAGGCCGGGTCCAGCAGGCTCGAAAGCGATACTTTCACGAAATCCGGATCTCCCATCGAGACGGCGCGGTCGGCGAAATACCGGCGCATGGCCTCCGCCAGAAAATGCAGCTCGGCGGCCGATCCCGCACCGGATTTCTCGTAGCCCGAACCTTCCAGCACGCCAAGCATCTGGAGGATGCCGGGTCCGCCGGAACTCGGGGGCGGCGAGGTGATGATGTCGTAGCCGCGGTAGGAGCCGGTGAGGGGCTGGCGCTCGGCCACCGTGTAATCTTTCAGGTCGGCCAGCGTGATGAGGCCGCCGTGCTTCTCTTCATCGGCGGCCAACACGCGCGCGGTTTCGCCTTCGTAGAAATCGCGGGCGCCCTGTTCCTCGATGCGGCGTAGCGTGCGCGCCAGGTCGGGCTGCGCGAACGTCTCGCCGGCTTCGTAGGGATTCCCGTCGCGTAGAAAGACACGCTTCGATTCGGGAAACTGTCCGAGCCGGGTGGCGGACCCGCGTAACGAGCGGGCGAAGCCATAGGATACCGGGAAGCCTTTTTCCGCCAGGGCAACGGCGGGCGCCACTACATCGGCCCAGGGTTTGTGCCCGTATTTTTTCGATGCGTATTCGAAGCCGCGCACGGAGCCGGGAACGCCCGCGGCGCGATAGCCTGTCATGCTATCTTGCGTAGGTTTGCCGGAGGCATCCAGATACATGTTGCGCGAGGCATGTTCCGGGGCGCGCTCGCGGAAGTCGATGAAGGTGGAGCGGCCATCGGCAAAGCGTACTAGCATGAAGCCGCCGCCGCCGATATTGCCTGCCGAAGGGTGCGTGACGGCCAGCGCCAAACCGACGGCGACGGCTGCGTCCACCGCGTTGCCGCCGGATTCGAGCACAGCCAGCCCGGCATCGGTGGCGTGAGGCTCGACGGTGACCACCATGGCGTGCCGCGCGTGCACAGGCTGCGCCGCCCACACAGGCGCCAAGGCGGCCAACCAGCACACCCCCAGCAGTTTTCGCATGACCTTTGATTCTACTATGGGGCGGAGGAGCGCCGCCGTTTGCATTCGAACAGCACGATGCCGGCGGCTACGGAGACGTTTAACGAGGGGATATGGCCTTCCATTGGAATACGCACCAGCACGTCGCAATGCTTGCGCACCTGCTCGTGCAGTCCTTTACCTTCCCCCCCGAACACGAGGGCGGTGGGCGCGTGGTACTCGACGGCTGCATAGTCCTGGTCGCCACGCTCATCCAGGCCGTAGATCCAATAATCGCGGGATTTCAATTCCTCGAGCGTGCGATTGATATTTGTAGCGCGCACGACCGGAAGGTATTCGAGGGCTCCGGCGGCCGCTTTTGCGACTACGTCGGTAAGACCGGCGGCACGGCGTTCGGGAATGACCACGGCGCCGGCTCCGGCGGCATGCGCCGTCCGGATAATGGCGCCCAGGTTGTGCGGATCTTCCACGCCGTCAAGCACCACCAGCAGTTGCGCGGCGGGGATGACGCCGTCGAGTTCGGCATAACGCTGCGCGGCGCCCATGGCCACCACGCCCTGATGCGCAGGCGTGCCGGCCAGGCGGTCGAGACTGGAGCGCTCCTCGAAGCGGACGGAAACCGAGGCGCGGCGGGCCAGATCGATGATCTGCTGCAGGCGCCCGCCGGCGGTGCCCCGGGCGACCAGGATGCGATCTAGGGGGCGGCCGGCTTTCAGGCTTTCGAGTACAGGATTGATGCCGCTAAGGATGGCCATTCGCGCCGGCTTCTACTGCTCCGGCATGATGTCGAGCCCGTTGTTGAAACGGTTGGTAAAATTGGCCAGGGCCGCGATCAGGGTGATTTCCGTAATCTGTTCATCGTTGAAATGGTCGTTGAGCGCGGCGCGGGTATGGGCCCCATCGGCGGTGCGGGTCAACTCGCGCGCGTAAGCGATGGCCGCGCTTTCGGACGGGCTGAACCCGCCATCCTGTTCGCTCTGGAGGGCGCGCATTTCCTCTTCCGAAACACCGGCTTTGCTGCCCGTAGCCACGTGCGCGGCCGTGCAATAAGCACACTTATTGGCATAAGAGACGGTCAGGTAAACCAGTTCCTTGGTGCGCCGGTCGACCGGTCCGGCGCCCATGATGGCGCCATAGAGCGGCACAAAGTTTTTCAGGACTTCTGGCCGGTTGGCCATGGTACGGAAGAAAACGTTGGGCCGGTGGGAGCGCTTCTCAAGTTCGGAGAGGAATTCGTTCTGGGTGGGTTCTATAAGCTTGATTGCAGTAGCCATTCCTCCAGTATAGTGGGGCGGCCCCGCGCGGAGGGGCTTCTGGCCGAGAGGCCGCCGGCACTAGACGGAGGACTAGACACTGCTCAGAGGAGAGGCGTAACGGATGCGGATATCGTGGTGGTAGTAATCGGAATTTGCAAACTTTTCCTGGAAGATGCGTTCCCAGCGGGCGTTCTCCTGGCAGTTGCGGCACTGGCCGCAAGTGCAGCGGCCGGAGCTGCGCCGGGTCCTGGCTGGCGCCGCCTGCGGCACCGGGTCGGCATGCCGCGGCGCGGGGGCCACAATCTTCTTGGGGGGCGGAGGCACTTCGCACTCGACGCCTGCTCCGGCCATGGACTCCCACGGCAGCATTTCGTTTGCGGCGCGCGCGCCGCGACGGCGTCCGGAAGTGGAGCGCAATGCACTGAAAGCGTACAAGACCTCGCCGAACGTCGCCAACTCCAAACCGGTTGTCTGAAGTGTTATTGATTCGTTAACCATTGGAACTGTCATCCTTCCCGGCCAATAGGATAATTAACCGTCAACTTCGATAATGATATCCCGAAAGAATTAACAGTACAATACCCGGATTAACCAACGGTAACTTTATTTGTAGCGAAATCCTTTGAAGGCCCTGTTTTCAGCCAATCCAGGTGTTATGGGAGGGCTTCAGGGCCACCAAATGTAATTGGATCTAATTAGAATTGGCTTGGCCCGGCAAGTAAGAAATCAAATCGGAAATCGAGCGGCAGATGCGACCGGAATTATGCCGTGTCACTTTGCGTCCCGCCAGTTGTCACCGATTCCCACGTCGACCAGCAGCGGCACTTCGAGGCGGTAGACCTGCTCCATTTCTTTCTTAGCGAGGGCCGTAACCTCGGCGGCTTCTTCGGGCGGGGCTTCGAACACAAGCTCATCGTGCACTTGCAGCAGCATGACGGCGTGGCCTTGGCGGTTTTGCAACTCGCGGTCGATGCGCACCATGGCCAGCTTGATCAGGTCGGCGGCGGTCCCTTGCAGGGGCGAGTTGACGGCGGTGCGCTCGGCGAAGCCGCGGGAGTTGGGATTCCGGCTGTTGATATCCGGAATGGGTCGCTCGCGGCCGAACAGGGTACGGGTGACGCCGCTGCGGCGCACCTCGGCTATGGTCGCGTCGATAAACTTCCGAACCCCCGCGTAGCGCGCAAAATAGTTTTCAATATAGGTCTGGGCTTCGCGCTGCGAAATGCCAAGCTGGGCGGCCAGGCCGAACGGGCTGATGCCGTACACGATCCCGAAATTGACGGCCTTGGCGTTGCGCCGGGCTTCAGGGGTGACCATCAGCGGCGGCACGCCCATAACCTCGGCGGCCGTTCGGGTGTGGATGTCCTCGCCGTTACGAAACGCCTCGACGAGCACGGGATCGTGCGACATGTGCGCCAACAGGCGCAACTCGATCTGCGAATAATCCGCGACGATCAGCTTCCAACCCGGGCGCGGCACGAAGGCGGCGCGGATTTCGCGGCCCAATTCGGTTCGAATGGGAATATTCTGCAGGTTCGGATTCGAGGAAGACAGCCGGCCGGTGGCGGCGCCCGCCTGATTGAAACTGGTGTGCAGACGGCCGGAGCGGGGATCGATCAGGGCGGGCAGTGCATCCACGTAGGTGCCCTTGAGCTTGGTGAGCTGGCGGTATTCGAGTACTTTGCGCACGATTTCGTGATCGGCGGCCAGTTCCTCCAGAATGTCGGCGGCGGTGGATATGGTCTTGCCTTTGCCGTATTTCACCGGCGCGGGAAGGTGCAGATCCTCAAACAGAATGCGCCCGAGTTGTTGCGGCGAGCTGATGTTGAAGGGCTTGCCCGCGAGCGCATGGATATCGGCGGTGAGGCGCGCGATTTCATGTTCCATCAGCCCGGAAAGGCGCGCCAGTTCGGCGCTATCGATGCGCACACCCACGCTTTCCATGCGCGCCAGCACGCCGGCCAGGGGCAGCTCAATTTCGGAGTACAACTTTTCGAGGCCGCGCTCCACGACGGCCGGGTGCAGGCGCTCGTATATTTCCAGCGCGATATCGGCGTGCTGCTCGGGCGCGGCGCCCAGTTTCAAATCGAGTCGCCGGCGGGCTTGCTCTTCCAGCGCACAGCCGGAAGGATCGGCGTCGAGCAGGAAGGTATACAGCATGATGTCGTGCGCGAAGCCGGCCCCCTGGATGCCGAGGTTATGGAGCGCCAACAGGGTGGATTTCACGTCGCAGGCGATTTTGGGGCGGCCGGGATCTTCGAGAAAGGGCCGCAGGGCATCAATCGGCGCGAGCGGGGCGGCGCGCGCTTCGCCCGCCTTCCATGCTACGCCGATGGTATCGAGAGCGAATTCGCCGGCTCCCGATTTGGCGATTGAGACGGCCACCGGCGTACCGGCGGGAATCGCATCGAGCCAGGCGGCCAGAGCTTCCGCCGATTCGACGGCCTGGTAATCGCGCGCGCGGGTATCGTCGCTAGGTCCCAGTTCCTTGAGCAGACTGTAGAATTCGAGATCTTTGTATGCCTGTTTGAGGGCGCCGAGATCGGGCTCCTGCGCACGCACGGAATCGAGGGAGAATTCGATGGGCACGGCCGTATCGATAGTCGCCAGGCGTTTGCTCATCAGGATGCGTTCGACGTTGTTCTGCAGGCTTTCGCGATACATTTTGCGCTCGACTTCGGCGGCGCGGCCGAGTGCAGCCTCGACAGAACCGAAGCGCTCGATCAGGTCGCGTGCCCCTTTATCGCCGATGCCGGGAGCGCCGGGAATATTGTCGATTGAATCGCCTTTGAGGGCGAACAGGTCGGCCACCTGGGCGGGCGCAACGCCCAGGAACTCCTTGACCTTGGCGGGGTCGTACCACTCGTCGTCCTTGGCGGGATTCAGCATGGTGATCCGCTCGGTGACGATCTGCATCATATCCTTATCGCTGGAGACGATCACCACCTGGAGGCCGGACTGTTCGGAACGCCGCGCGATGGTGCCGAGAACGTCATCGGCCTCGAAGCCGGCGTATTCGAGGATGGGGATGCGCATGGCTTCGAGGATACGGCGGATGTACGGAATCTGCTCGCCCAGATCGGGCGGCATTTCGGTGCGGTTGGCCTTGTACTCGGCGAATTCGGCCATGCGGGCCACCGGCGCGCCGCTTTCGAACACAGCGGCGATGTACTCGGGCGCGTAGGTTTTGGCTAGCTTGCGCAGCATGTTGTTGAAGATGTAAACGGCCTCGGTGGAGAGACCGGTGCTGGTGCGCATGGGGGGGAAGCGCTCCGCGCGCGCGCGTGGTAGGCGCGGAAGATGAAGCCGAAGGAATCGATCAGGAAGAGCCGCGGTTGGTTAGCCAAAGCTCATGATAGCGCTTGGTTGGGAGCGGCCTGTGGTCACGGAGTGCGAAGGAAACCGTGATAGACGCTGTCCGCATAGGCATACCAACCCGTGATGGCGCCCATGGCATTGATCCCCTCACCGGTGGTTGCCGCAACGCCGGTGCCTGGAACTTCAAAGACGACCATGCTGCCCGTGGGGGTGCGCAGGAAGCCTTCATTTCCGGTACCGAGTATAGTTCCCCCGATCGCCCCGGAATTATTGATAGAGAAAGGCTCGGTTTCCACCCCCTTCTTACCGAACATGGTGATGGTTCCGTCCGCTGCGCGCAGAAACGCCTGAATGCCATCCGCAACGCTGACGGTGTACACGCCGGCAACGGTTCCCGCCGAGTTAACGACGTAGCCGGCGGTGTTGACGGCTCCGGAAATATCGAAAGTGGTAAAGGTGCCGTCGGCAGTGCGAATGAAGGCGGAAGCCCCCGGATTGGGAGGGGCCAGATAACTGCCCGTGACGGTCCCGGAATCGTTGATGCCGCCGACAAGGGTGCTGGTGGCTCCCGGAACATCGACGGTGGTGATGGCGCCCGCGGGAGACCGGATGAAGCCGTGGGACACCCCGCCGGAGTCCACCCACTCGCCGGCGACAGATCCGGTTTTGTTAATGCTGCGGGGGAGGGTGCCCTGTTGGGCGCCCGTTCCCGCACCAGGCACGCCGAACAGGGTGATCGTTCCGGTGTGTGAGCGGAAGAAGCCATAATTCACGTCGCCGACAGTGGCCCAACCTCCGGTGACGGCTCCGCCGGCATTGATGGCGAAGGCCTGCGTACCGGCCGCACCCTTGGCGTCGAACGTGGTGAAGGTGCCGTCGGCGGCGCGGATAAATGCATGCACCTTGCTCGCGGAATCGATATAGCTCCCGACAATCACGCCGGCCTGGTTGATGCTGTAGGGTAAGGTTCCCTGGACAGCTCCGGTGCCGGCGCCGGGGACGTCGAAGGTCGTGATGGTGGCGGCTTGCATTTCGCCGTATTGTCCCGGCGCCAGGATAGCGAAGGCCAGGGCGAAGCTAACGGTGACGCGTTGGTAGGGAAACATGTGTAAACCTCGTTGAGTGGCTGATCTGGAGAGTATACATATTCCAGGAGTGTGGCGGGGGCGGCGCGCCCCAGTCGCGTGCCTTCAACGGCGGGCAGGCTCGTCAACCTGCAAAACCTGGCCGGCAGGCACATCCTTCAGGGCCTGGCGGATACCGCTGGGCCATAGAATTTCGATTGTCTGAGCCGTGATCGCTGAGCCCAGGCCGAAGTGCACCCGCTTGTCACTGGAGGAAAGATAACTGCTCGCGGTTGAGACCGTTGCATATTGCTCTCCTTGCTGCGTAACAAGCTTTACCACGGCGCCGATGCCATCGCGGTTGCTTTTGTGTCCTACCAGCTTCAGGGTAAGCCAGTGGTTCTCCGTCTTCGTTTCGTTGTGAATCACATAAGCCGCTCCGTCGTTGGTGGATACCACGGCATCGATGCGGCCGTCATTGTCGAGATCGCCCGTGGCGAGTCCGCGGCCCACCCACGCCTGATGGAAGACGCTGCCGGACGCCGCGGAGACGTCCACAAAACCACGGCCTGTGTTGCGGACCAGCAGCATTGGCTCACGATAGTGCAGTTGCGGATTGGTTTGTTCGATGGTATCCAGGTCATGCCCTTGCGCGAAGAGCAGATCCTTCCAGCCATCGTTGTCATAATCGATCAGCCGCAGCCCCCATCCGGAATGCAGCATCGAGATGCGGCCCATTCCCGAAGTCTTGGTGATGTAGTTAAACGTGCCATCTCCGGCGTTCTGATAGACGGCATACGTTTGATTCGCGAGATTGTCCACCACCAGGTCCGGCAGACCGTCGTTGTTGAAGTCGTCGAAGTCCACTCCCATGCCGGCGTAGGTGTGTCCATCTTCGTCAACTGCCACCTGCGAGACCAGGCCGACTTCCTCGAAGGTGCCGTCGCCTTTGTTGTGGAACAGGAATTCGGGCATGGAATCGTTAGCGAAGAAAAGGTCAATGTGTCCATCGCGGTCGTAATCCGCGAGGGCGATCCCGAGGCCTTTGCCCGGCAGCGCCAAACCGATCTTGTGGGCGACCTCGGTGAAATGGCCGTTGCCATCGTTGTGATAGACGAGCGGCGTGGTTGCCTTGAACGTGTCGGGATGGCAATAGGCGCGCGCACCCTCTTTGTGCTCTCCGCACCAGATATCATCGAAGTCCCATTGCAGGTATCGCAGGACCACCAGGTCCAGCAGCCCATCATTGTCGAGGTCCACCCAAGCCGCGCTGGTAGACCAGCCGCTGCCCGCGACGCCGGCCTGCCCGGTCACGTCGGTGAAGGTGCCGTTGCCATTGTTGTGATAGAGCCGGTTGCCACCGTACGCGGTGACATACAGGTCCTCGTAGCCGTCGTTGTCATAGTCGCCGACCGCCACGCCCATTCCGTAACCCACTCCCTGGAGGCCGGCCTTCTCGGTGACATCCTCGAAGGCGCCGTCGCTCTTCTGGTGAAAGAGGCGATTCCAGTACTTCGGCCCGGTCTTGGCCGGGATTGTGCCCTTAGGCGTAGGATCATCGAGCGGCGCGCCGTTTACGAGGAAGATGTCCAGACGGCCGTCGTTGTCATAGTCGAACAGCGCCACACCGGCGCCCATCGTCTCCGGCAAGTACTTTTTGGATGTGTGCGAGGCGACGTGCTGAAAACGGACTCCACTAGAGGCGGTGATATCGGTGAAGTTACCGGGTGTATCGGGCAAGGACGTCCAGGCCCCGGCCAAACTCACGAATGCTAAGACAGCGAGGCAGATGCACGCGTTGAAGGCACCCCTCCCTGACGGTCGCGGCTCGGTACGATGCGGTCGCGGCTCGGTATGATGCGGGGAGCTAGCGGCTCGCGCGATCTTCACTTGGGTTCCTCAATGGTGGTGTAACGATTCAGCGGAAGATCGTTCAGCGCCTGAACTGCGCCTCCGGGCCAGGTGACGGTCACGCGATCCACTTTGGTGCAGGCGCCCAGACCGAAGTGCAGGCGCGGGTCGTTGTGCGACAGATAGCTTCCGCCATTGCGGACCGTATCGAACTGCGTCTTGCCGCAGGATGTAATGCGGACGTTGGCGCCGATGGCATCGCGATTACCGCGGGTGCCACGCAGGTGCAGGCCGGCCCAGGAATTCGAATTCGCTGTCTTGTTTTGCAATAGAATTGGCGAGCCGGCGATTGGGAGCACCGCCACATCGATGCGGCCATCGTTATCGAAATCGCCGGCGCAGCCTCCGCGGTAGGAATTGTCCGGCGCAGCCGGATAGCGGAAGGCTTCAGAAAATTTCCCCTCCTGATTCCGCAGCACGGTGAACGGCTGGAAGTATTGCGGCGAGCGCGGATACACATGCCCGTTGGCGAGCCAAAGGTCCCGCTGGCCATCGTTGTCGAAGTCCGCAAACCCGCAGGCCCATCCGAGGTACTTGCGGGTCGCCTGCTGCACGCCGGACTCCAGCGAGACCTCATCGAAGAAGCCGGATTTGTCCTGCCGGAACAGAGGGAAATAATCTTCAAAAAACGTGGTGGTCAAGATGCCGAGCCGGCCCTGGTTATCGAAGTCTCCGACAGCCACCCCCATATTGGATTGCGACTTGCCTTCCGCGCTAACGGCGACCCCGCGTTCCAGCCCGCACTCCTTGAACGTACCGTCGCCTTGATTGAGGAACAGGAAATTCGGGTCGGAGTCGTTGGCCACGAAAAGGTCGATCTTGCCATCCTGATTGAAGTCGTCGAACACAGCGGTGAAGCCATGCGAGATCCTTCGCTCGCCGAGTCCCGCGCGATTCGTGACATCGGTAAAGGTGCCGTCGCCGTTGTTGTGATAAAGCACACCATGGCCGCCTTTAAGGCCGATGGGGCCGCAAAATGCCGGCATCCCCTGGTATGGGCAAACCGGCGCGGGTTCACCGAGCGATATGGAGTGAATATCCATGTAACTGGCGACGTACAGATCCAGGAATCCGTCACCGTCGAAGTCGCCAAAAGCGCTGCCCGTGTGCCATTCCACGTTTCGGCTCAAGCCCGCCGCACCTCCGACCTCGGAGAACGTTCCATTGCCGTTGTTTTTATAGAGCAGGTCGACGCCGATGGTGGTGATCAGGATGTCGGTGTAGCCGTCGTTGTTGTAGTCCGCGGCGTTCGCGCCGGTGCCCCAATAAGCATTCGCGAGACCCGCGCGTTCGGTAACGTCTTCAAATTTCCCGTTCCCGAGATTATGGAACAGGTACACCCCGCCCTTGGATGGCGCGGGCGGCTGGCCGGCTACGATACGGCGCAACTGCTCCATGCTGGAGCCATTCACGATGAGCAGATCCATGCGGCCGTCGTTGTCGTAGTCGAGCCAGGCGGCGCCGCTGCCATTGGCCTCCGGAATCCAGCGCTTCTCGGGCCCTCCGCAACGCATCTCGGCGCGAATTCCGGCGGCGCCGGCGGTTTCTGTGAACTGGATTCCCGGCGTGCTGCCTGCCAGGGAGAGAATCGCGAGAACGGGCGAAACCACGAGGACGACCACACCCCCCGCGTGGCTCAGTCTCATGTTGGTCGTTGTAGTATAACAAGATAATATCAGTAATGCCTTTTCGGTTCCTGGCAACGTCCTCTTTGCTCCTTCTGCTTTGGGTATGCCCGATGCTGCGGGCCCAAGACAGCTCCGGCGACGATCCGCGCGTGCAGGAATTATACGGCCAGGCAAAGGCGGCGCAATCCCGCGGCGATCTGGCCACCGCGGTCGCCAAATATGAGGAGATCCTGCGAATTGCGCCTCGATTAGGGCCTGCGTACAACAACCTTGGCGCGCTCTATTTCCGGCAACGGGGGTATCAGAAGGCGGCAAAGATTCTGGAGGAAGGGCTCAAGATCAATCCGGCGATGCCGTCGGCCTCGGCGCTGCTGGGGATTTCGTTGTACGAAATGGGTGAGTACGGAAAAGCACGGCCGCGTTTGGAGGCCGCGCTCCACGCCAATGCCGCCGACAGCAACGCGGAGATGTATCTGGTGCGCGATCTGACCAAACTGGGCGATTACGAGGGCGCCGAGACCGAACTGCGGCAACTGGCGGAACGCGAGCCCAAGAACCAGGAAGTCTGGTATCTGCTGGCCAAGATTCACATGAAGCTTTCAGAGCAGGACCTGGCCAAGATGAACGCCATCGATCCGCATTCGGTGCTGGCGCACGAACTGTCCGCGGAAATGATGGAGGCCATGAACAACTACGACGGCGCGGTCGTGGAGCTGAAGAAGGCGGTAGAGATGGCCCCACAGCGGGCGGGCACGCACTATAAGCTTGGGGACGCTTACTATAGCCAGTCGCAATGGGATTCAGCCACTGAGCAATTCCAGGCGGAGATTTTAGTAGATCCGGCAAACTGCTCGGCGCGCTGGAAGATCGGGGCCGTGGTCTTGCAGCGGAATGGCAAGCCGGACGATGCGCTGGCGGACATCGACAGGGCGCTCGCGATGTGTCCCGGCCTGACGGAAGCCAGGGTAGATCGGGCGCGGGCCTTGATCAAGCTGAACCGCAATGCGGAAGCCGCCACGGATCTGGAGACGGCCACCAAAGCCGATCCGGGGGAGCCCAGCACTCACTTTCTGCTGGCCAAGGTGTATCGAGGACTAGGACGCATGCAGGAAGCGCAAGTCGAGATGCAGACATTCAGCAAGTTGGAGGAGAGCGCGCGGGCGGCTACGGCGGAGAGGGCGCAGGAGGTGATTAAGAATAAGGAGACGGCGCATTAAGTACCGCTCACTTACAGTCGCGGCTGGGTTCACGGCGCGGTGTCCGGCGCGGCCAGCATAAACTGCAGCCCTTGCTTGAGCTGCAGGTCTTTTCCGCTGGATACAAATTTCGATGTGTGCTGCGCGGAATCGTCGACCGTCAGAGTAACTCCGGGCATCCCGATGACGGAACCCGCTTGCGCAGGCACTCCGTCGACATTGTTTTGAGGACCGCCCGGCATCATCGCCGCACGAATGGACAAGGGCAGCGGCGTCTTCGCGCCCTTCAGTTCCATCTGCTCGAAAGAAATGCTCAGAGAGTTCGGGTCCGCCGCGCGCACCTCACCCAGCAGTATGGCGCCCTCGGGTATCTTGACGCCGCCGGGCAACGTTACGGCATTGACTGCGCGAGCCTTGACTGGATCGCCGGTCTTGGCGTTTTTCGCCTTTATGGTCTTCTGCAGCTCCGCCTGTAGAAACTGTTTGTGTTGCGCCACGAGCGACAACGACAGGCAACTCGCCGTCACGATTGCGATAAGGCAGATTTTCATAAGTCTCTCCTGGTTTGCGGAAAAAGGCGGGGAACGCTTGCTGACACGCGCCGCTCTGAAACGCGCCTACTTACCGAGCCATAACCGTGACGGAGCGTGCCGCCAGACGTGTTCCTCCACATCCTGCTAGTCCTCTCTCGACGCCTGCGTGCCTGCCAGCGCGGTATACCGCTCACTCTCGATTCTGGCTTTATCCATCATTCCCTGTCTCCGGTAGACCTGCGACAGCATGAAGTGCAAGGGCGCGTTTTGGGGAGCGATCGCGGCGGCTTTCTCCAACTCGAGGCCGGCCTTCTCCAACTGGTTGAGGTGCGTGTAGGCCTTTCCCAGTTGGCGGTGAACGCGATAATCATCCGGCGACAGGCGCTCCGCCTCGAACAGGAACGGCAATGCTTCGGCGGGATGATTATCATCCACCAGCAGACTGCCCAGGTCAAACAAAGGTCCGGGGTTCTTATCGGCCGCATCTTTCTGCCAGTCTATGGCGGTGCGGTAAGCGGCGATGGCTTTGTCCAGTTGATTTAAGCCTTCAAAAGACAGCCCCAGGTTGTCCTCCGCCTTCACATTTCGAGGATCCAGCTTCAGAGATTGCTCGAAGGCGCCGACGGCTTCCTCAAACCTGTTTTCGTTGTATTTGGTGCGGCCCAGATAATACCAGCCGAGCGCGTCATTCGGGTTCCATTCGATCGCCTTTGTGAACCACTTATCGGCGTCCGGATAATCCTTCAACAACACGTAGTCGCCGGCCACTGCTTCCAGATCCGCGGGACCGGGCTTGCGGTAGCGGGCGGCTTCGGTGTATTCGGCGAGGGAAGATTTCGGGTCCTGTTTCTTGAACAGGATGTAAGCGAAGAGATAGTGGCCATCGGCGGATGTTTTGTGGAGTTCCAGGTAGCGGCGAGTTACCTGCTCAGCTTGATCCAATTTGCCTGACTCCAGCAGCGACCGGGCTTCCGCCAGCGGTGTATCCGGCGAAGAATGCGCACCGGTGAGCGCGCTGTAGCGGTCGGTCTCGGCTCGCGCCTGGTCTTCGAGGCCGCTCTTTCGCAATGCTTGGGCCAGCAGGAAATGAAGAGGGGCATTCTCAGGAGCGAGGGTAACTGCGGAGCGCAGCTCGGCTTGGGCCTCCGGCAACCGGTTCAATTGCAAATAAGCCTTGCCCAGCCCGCGATGCGCGCGCCAGTCGCCGGGTGCGATCTTGACAGCCTGCTGCAGGTAGGGGACGGCATCGCCGGGACGGCCGGATTCCACCAGGAGAGAGCCGAGGTCGAGGTACGGTTCGGCATTTCCGGAAGCGGCGCCGGTGTCCAGATCGACCGCTTTACGGTAAGCCGCGAGAGCGTCTTCGGTTTTGCCTAACGCTTCGTAAGAGCGGCCCAAGTAGTCCGCCGCTTTAGCGTCTGAGGGGTCCAGCTTCAGGCATTCGGCAAACATCGGGACAGCGTCCGCGAAACGTTTTTGATTGTATTTGGCGCGGCCCAGGTAATATCTGGCATGCGCATCGTTGGGCGCCAGCTCGACGGATTTGGTGAGCCAGCGCTCTGCCGCGGGGTAATCCTCGAGAAGGAAGGAATCAATGCCCATCACTTCGAGGTCAAGCGCGCTGGGCGACCGATAACGCGCGCCCTCCGTATATTCAGTGAGGGAGGCCTTCGGGTTCCCTTCACGGAACAGGATGTATCCGAGCAGATAGTGGGCATCAGCCGAATCCTGGTGTGTCTCGAGGTACCGCCGGGCAGCGCTCTCCGAGTCATTCAATTTACCCGCGTCGATGAGCGACTGAACCTCCACCAGCGCAGGATCGGGCGCCTGCGCCAAAAGCAGTGCCAATGGCAGGAACAGGCCGGCAATCAGGACCGCGCGCGACATTACCATCAGTTTAAACTCATCGCGCCGCACCGTCAGGGAGCGCTTTCAGGCGGGCGCGAGACGATTCCAGGATCGATGGCCCTGGCCATATCCCGCGCGCGTTTGGATCCCTCGGCGTCGCCGTGCTGCTCCAGCATGAGGCCGAGGTTGAAGTAGAGCCTGGCAGCCAGCGGATCGATCTGCAGACCGGCGCGGCACGCATCGATGGCGCTCCGCCAGTCGCCGGCGGAATATAGGGCGGCGCCGAGGCTCTCATAAACCGCGATATTGTCGGGACCGAGTTCGACGGCGCGGCGGAATGCCCGGATCTGGCCGTCATGGTTTCCAAGCGCGCCTAGCGTGAGGCCCAGATCGAATTGGGCGGCAGCGTCGTTGGGATAGAGCTGGGCCGCAAAGTCTAGGAATTCGGAGCCTTTTTGCACATCTCCGGCTTCGCTGAGCGTAGCTCCCATGAACACCAGCGCGCGCAGAAAATACGGATAAACCTGGAGCGCCTGGTGGTCCTGTTCGAGCGCGCCCTTGATATCGCCGGAGGCTTTCAGCGCGGATGCCTTATCGAAGAGACGATCGGCGTCGAGCTTGAAATCGCGCGGCATGCGCTCGAGGAGCATCCAGCGCTTGCCCAAATCGATGACACCGCTGGTCTCACCGGGCGCCAGCTTCGCGGCGGCTGCGGCCAGTGGCGGCGCCATCTGGGAAAGCCACATCTCTCCGATGTAGCCGCCTCCCGGCGCGGTTTGGTCGATGGAAACATCGTGCGCTACGGCGGAGAATGCCTCGCCCTTGGAAAGCCGCGCGGCGGCGCTCTCCGCTTTTTGCTTTTCGTCAACCACGATGATACGGAGAAACTCGCGCAAAGGCGGGACTTGCGAGCGGAGGCTTTCATCGTGCCTGGCGGGTGGGACTCCTTGTTCGGTATGCACCCGAATCCAGTGATCCGTCATATGAAAAGCGCCTTGCTCCACGCGTGGCATGTGACATCCCACGCACTGGCCTTTGGCATTCACGGCACAAATCGCGGCGCGCGGCTTCGCCGCACTGGAGTGGCAACTCAGGCAGGTAGTGGTGGACACCTTCTCCAGTTCAGCCGGCGGACGATCGCGATGCGGATCGTGACAGTTGGTGCAGGCCAGCGATTTGCCGCTTTGCACGAAGCATTCGGAATTGCGCAGCGCCACCACCTGGCTCGAAACCAGCAATTCTTTAGGCAGAGGATCGGACCGGTCGGTTAATCCAACGTGACACTGAACGCAGGGTTCCAGGGGATGCTCCGCGGCCAGTTTTTTCGGATTGACCATGCCGCCGGGTTTGCCGCGACGGACCGACTCCATGTGATCGAGGCCCGGTCCATGGCAGCTCTCACATTGGACTCCACCTTGCTCGCCCGCCCCGAGCGTGCCGGGTTCGCCGTGACAGGTGAGACACCTCTTTTGAAACCCCGGACTCAGCACCCGGCCAAACGCATCCTCGTACGAGCTTGGTGCTCCCGAAGCGAAACCCGGTGAGATGGCCAGGGCATGGTTCGGCCAGTTATAGACATAACGCGCTTCGATGAGCGCCGGGCGCTCCAGCGGCATGCCGCCCAGTTTGTCGATCGAAAGAATGAAGCTCAGGCCATTGCGTTCGCCGCCCATGACTGCCTTCACGGGCAAGGTGGTTTTCACGCCGTCCGGCGTACGCACGGAGAACTCGAAGCCGCCGGTTTGGCGCTCGACGTCATACTGCAGCGTCTTCGTGGATCCCTCCTGGGCCCGGCCATGATAGCCGGCCGGTAACGGCGTGGCGCGGGCGTCCCACGTTTTCGCCATGGCGGTGCTGGTTTGGCTGGCCGCGATTTCCTTATGACAGGAGGCGCAGACCGCCGCTCCGGCGTAGTGCGTTCCGGCAGAGTCCGCGGCGCGGAGCAGGGACACCGCGAGCAGGGCAACCGTCAGCCACGGTTTCCGCACATCAGGCATATCCAGGCACGCCGGGCGTTAAGCTCCCTCACCGTCGCGGCTCGGTACGTGGCGGCTCGTCGCCTTTCCGAGCCGCGCGCGTCAGCAAACGCTTCTTAGAAGTTTATCTGAAATTGAGCCTGACCTTGACGTTGCGTATTGGCCTGACTGTTAATCACCTGGCCAAAGGTCGGGTCGGCAATCCCCAGGTCCGGGCCCCCAAATACAACCCGGTTCAGCAGATTGAAATACGACATGCGCAATTGCGCCTTCACGTGTTCCCCAATGGCGAAGTTCTTGATCAACGAAACATTCTCATTCATGTTCCACGGACCGCGAATATCCAGGACGCGCGGCGCCGTGCCTAACGTCCATAGACCGGGGGCTGTGAAGGCCGCGGCATTCAGCACCGGCTGCCCGCTGTAAACGTTGCTATAGGAGAACTCCTGCTGAACGCCGGGCACGACGTTCGCCCGATTGCAGGGGGCGCAACCATTATCCAGCGGATCGCCGGGCGCGTACACCGAGCCGCCCGTGCCGCTAAGGAACGGCGTGCCTTCCGCGTAGGTGAGAATGGCACTGACCTGCCACCCGCCGAGCAGGCTGCCCACCACACCGTTGTTCAGCAATGGTTTGCCCTTGCCGATCGGCAACTCGTACGTGCCTGCAATATTGAACATGTTCGGTTGATCGTTGTTGTCGATCGACCATTCCGCTTTCTGATTGTTCTTGTTCAGGGAAGAGGATGCGAAGGACGAGAAGCCGGACTGGGTGTCGGACATCATGCGCGAGAGGTTATAAGTCACCAGGAACATCAGTCCATTGGAGAACCGTCTCCGCAATTCCACCTGAAGCGCGTTATACAGCGAAGATCCGCTGTCATCGAAGTTATTGAAGATGCCCGAATACTGCGGGTAGGGCCGAAGGGCCTGCTGCACGGTAGCGCTGCTTCCATATGTGGCAAGGAAGCCCGGAAACGGTGCGTTGATACCGGCCGCTACTGCCTGCGGAGAGGTAATAGGCAGTCCCAGTGTGCTGCCCAGATTGAGATACTGCGCGCTCATCTGATTGGGAGGGTTCAACTGGCCCGGCAGATAATTGCCCCGGTTACCGGCGTAGTTCACTGCCAGCAACATATTATGCGGCAGTTCACGCTGAACGCCGATGTTCCAGGCAAGGACGTACGGCGCGATGCCATCGGTGGGAGAGAAAGCGTTAATAGACTGACCAATCCCAAGGCTCGAGCTGAAGGGAGTCGCCGCCGGTTGCGGAAGGATCGTGGTATCCCATGAACCGAAGCCGGGCGTGATGCTACCCGTCGAATTGCGGTGGAACGATCCGATGAGCAGGTTGCCGTAATTCACAGCCACCTTGGCGGTGCCATATTCGTACGCGCCGCCATCCATATAATTCTGCGCGAATCCGCCTTGTATAACCGTCTTATTGTTAATGGCGTAGGACACGCCAATCCGGGGGCTGAGGTGATTCCAACGGATATAGGCCCGATCGTATCCCGCGCAACCGTCGCAATTGCCGAACTTGGTGGCGGCGCCTAGCAGTCCGCCCGCGGCGGGATTGGGGATGGCCGGGTTGACGAAGACGATGTTATTGCCAAGCGCGGTAAAGGGCACCATGACGTCCCAGCGCAAACCGATGTTGACAGTAAGGTTGGGTCTTAGCTTGATGTCATCCTGGATGTAGGGCGAGAAATCGCGATTGCGCAGTTTTTCTTCCGCCGAACCCACGCGGTCGGCGCTGTCCACTTGGCCCAGCAGGAAGCTCGCGAATGCATTACCCGTGGTCCCCAGATTGTTCGGGTCGGCGGTGGTGTTGTTGCTGAAATTAAAGTTGCCGGCGCATTGCTGGCATTCGTTGTCATCCTGGTAGGTGCGCCGCATCTCCCACCCGATGTTGAAAGTGTGCTTCCCGTGAACCCACAGGAAGTTATTCTCGATGACCCACCCCAGCTTCCGGTTGATCGAATCGATCCACGGCGATCCGAAGGTGGTCGGCGCCAGGGGACCGCTGAAGTTAATGGCGGGAAGTTCCGGGGCGCCGGGGGCGGCCGCGAAGCTCACGTTCTTCTCGAGGCTGATCTGATCGTTGAGTTCGCCCAGCCAACTGGCACCGGCGGTCATGACCAGGTGCGGAGTGATGGCGTAGGAGTAGTCCAAAAGAAACACCGTTCCCAGATCGGGGTTCTGGGTTTCGCTGCCCAGCACACCCAGAAGGTGAGAACTCGTCTCGGTGGCGTAAGAGGTTTGCTTGTCGCGCCACTCGCTCCAGTGGATGGACTGCTTGTCGTTGATGTTGAAATCGAGGTTGTAGCCCCAATTGGTTTGCCGGACTGGGATAACGCCTTCGTTGGATTGAAAGTTGTTCACGTAACCGGCAAAAGTCGGATTGGGCATCAGCGGGATCAGCGTGTTCGATAACGGGCTGAAGCGGGAAGTAGGAATCTGCTCGTTGGGGAAGGGCGCGCCGGTGGTCGGATCGAAAATGGTTAAGCCTGTGGCGGCGAAGTTTCCCGCTTTTTCTGCGGCGGTGGGCAGGGACATGAAGGTCAGGTCGGGGTAATTCCGGCGATACCATTCCGTGCTGACGTGGAAGAACAACCGGTTCTTGCCGTTGTAAATTTTGGGAATCCAGACCGGCCCCCCGACCGTAAAGCCGTAGTTGTTTTCGTTGTCCACCGGCGTCGTGGGATTGTAAGCGCCACGGGCATCAAAGTAGTTATTGCGCAAGATCTCGAACACATCTCCGTGAAGCTGGTTGGTACCCGAAGCCGTCTGGTAGGTCACCACTCCTTGGGCCAAGCCATATTGAGCCGAGAAAGACGAGCGCAACACGTTAGCCTCATTCACCTGTTCGAAGGGCGGGTTCCAAATGGTCTGGAAGCCCTGCGTTTCGGACTGGGCCATGGGGATGCCGTTGAATACCACTTCACTCTCAAAGTCCACACCGCCGTTGATTCGTTTGCTAAAGCTGCCGCCGGTGACGCCGGGAGCGAGGAAGATGAACGAGTCGATCTGGCGGCCGCGGCCATCGCCTTCATCCAACTCGACAGGCAAGTTCTGAATGATCGAGTTTTCAATAGTCGTGCCCAGTTCGGGCGCCGTGGTATTTAAGGTTATGGCGTTCTCCTGGACTTCCACGCTCTGGGTAACGTTACCAGTTTGCATGGCGACGTCCACGGTGGACGGGCGCCCTACCTCGACCTGGACGCCGTTGTGTACGGCAACCTGAAACCCGGGGTTTTCGGCTTGCACCGTGTACGTGCCGGGGATCAGGTCCGTCACAGTGTAGGTACCGGAAGAACTGGTGATGGTATGGCTGGCGACCTGGGTCGCGTTGTTGGTCACCGTTATCTTTACGTTCGGCATCACGCCGCCGGTGGTATCAACTACCGTTCCGGTAATCGAACTAAGAGCTTGTCCGTGCAGAGCTGCCGGAGCAATTAGTGATACAACGCACACTACCAGGCAAACGGCAATCAGTCGCCAACCGGCCGCGTCCGAGCGGTGTAACAGTGGAAGCATCGAGCAAACCCTCATGTGCAGAACTCCTAGGTCAGAGAATGAATTGACAGCGATCCCAGGGCAAACCCCTCTTGATTTTTTCCCTAGTGTCTTACCATTACCTTGTTTTTCAGCTCTAGTGGTGAGAAACTTCTGAAATTGTCATGAAATCTTTTGTCCACAGCGGGTTGGAATGATGTTATCGAGCTGTAAGCGGGCCGCCGGGGGGCGTCGCGGATCTGTATGACCGGAAAGCCACCATACAGGGAGGCAACGCGGCCGCAAACAGCGCGGAAAGAGCTAGGGCCAACATTGCCTTTGATGTAACAACATGTAACGAACCGCGGCAGTTACGCGAACCAGCGGGAGTCGTGATGGCGTGGTCCGCAGACTTACGAAATAACTTGCGATATAATCAGTCCCATGTTTCATGGGGGGGATGGGAGCCTGGGCGATCCGTCCGCGCGAGGGAGAATCTCCGCCACGCCCCCAGTGCATGGCAGAGTGGCCGGCGGCGATCACGCAGTGCGGGAGTGCGGCTACAGATATCGCTGCGAAGATGTGGAGATCGACCCTTCGCTGGGCTGCCTGAAACGTTTTGGCGTAGAACAGCATCTTCGGCAGCAATCCTTTCACCTGCTGCTTTATATGATTGAGCGGCGCCAGCGGCTAGTCAGTAAAGAAGAGTTGATCGAGAATTTCTGGCAGGGTGCGGCCGTCACGGACAATGCGGTCGTCCAGTGCATCAAGGAAATCCGAAAGGTTCTAGGCGATGATCCGCACGAACCGCGGTTTATCCGGACATTTCATAAGATCGGCTACCGATTTGTAGCGCAGGTGGCGGAAGAGCCACTGGCTATAGAAGGGGGCCATCCAAGTCCGGTTGTCGCGGGTCCGCCGTTTGCGGGGGCCGATGCAGAAACAAAAGTTACCAGAAATGTTACGATCCGGGTGCCGTACGCCCGCTTGAAGCTTTGGCTGCGATGGATCGTACTGGGGCTGGCGGCAACCGGCGGGGCGGTCCTGGCCTGGACCATATTCCACCATTCCACCGCGGCCGGATTGGATCTGACACTGCCCCGGGTTCCGGGACGGAAGACGCTCGCCGTTATGTATTTTGAGAATCAGAGCGCCAAACCGGCTTTAAACTGGCTCAGCGAGGGATTGGCCGACATGTTCATCACGGACCTCGCCCGCTTTGAAAAAGTGACCGTCCTGAGCCGCCAGCAACTTCATATACTGCTGACGAGAAACCCCAATAGAAACGGTCACAAACCGGAAGATGGGATATACCTGGACGACGCGCTAGAGGTCGCGCGCAAGAGTCATGCCGATGGCGTTCTGCTGGGAACTTATCAAACGGTCGGGGAGAAGGTATTAATCAGCACAAGACTGTTCGAAACCGCCACCGGCCAACTGCTCACAGCGGACCAGGTGGAGGTAGAGCAGCAGGCGGATATTCTGGCGCGGATCGATCTTTTGTCGCCCAAGCTGGCGGCCTACCTGGGCAACGCGCCTGCCGACATGCGCCATCAGACGGGCCTGGCTGAGGCCATGACGAATAACTTGGAGGCTTACCGGTATTACTCCTTGGGCGTAAGTAAAGCCCAGGCATTTCAGAACACGCAGGCCATTGCGCTATTGCGCAAGGCCGTCCAACTTGACCCAAAATTCGCCATGGCCTACGCGCGGATCGGCTATGCGTACTCGGTCACGGATTTCGTGCCGGAAAAAGGCAGACCGTTCCTCGCGGAGGCGATCCAACTATCGGACCACTTAGCGCCTAAGGAACGTCTCTTCGTCACAGCTTGGGATGCTATCGCGCGCCAGGATTACTCCGCCGCGATCCGCACCCTCGAACAGATTGTCGATCAGTACCCGCTGGAGACGGAAGCTTACACGCGCTTGGCTCGGCTTCTATACGGAGAAGAGCGGCCACAGGAAACTATTGAAGTGCTAAAACGGGGGCTGGCGGTGGATCCGGAATTCGGAGATCTATATAACGTGCTGGGTGTCTGCTATCTGGGCCTCGGACGGTATGATGAGGCCATCGCCGCGCATCAACGCTACGTGCAGCTTGCGCCGGGCGAGCCCAATGCGCACGACAGTCTGGGCATGTCTTTTCAGCAGGCCGGAAGATATGAGAACGCGGCCGCGGAGTACAGCGCCGCACTGGCGCTCGATCCGGAATTTGAGCCCGCCATTATTCACTTCGGCGACGTCTACTTCCAGCAGGGTCGCTACCGCGACGCCCTTCGCCAGTACCAGCGCTACATTCTGGTGACGGGGGCGGATGCGGCGCGCGCGGTAGGCTATAGCAGCCTCGCGCGAGTGTACTGGCGGCAACGCGATTTCGCCCGTGCCGAGCAGGCCGCACGGAACGAGACCCGGTACGCAAAGGGAGCGGTCTGGAGCGAACTGCTGCTTGCCCTGGAGCGCGGTGAGACTGCCCGGGCGGCCAGTTTGAAAGGCAGATTTCTGAAGTATTTTCAGAATGTGGAGTATCCCGGGCGTGGGTCGCGCGACGAACGGAGAAGTTACGAGTATTACCTGGGGTCCATCGCGTTGCACGAAAAGCAGTCCGGCCAGGCGATCGCGCATTTCCAGGCGGCACTCCACCACCTGCCGCCAAGTTCCGGGCTGGACCTCTATGAAGACTGCCTGGCCAACGCATACCTGGAGCTGTCGCGCCTGGACGAGGCCATCTCCGAGTACCAACGCATTCTGCGGCTCAATCCGAACTATCCGCTGGCGCAATATCATCTGGCGCAGGCTTACCGGCAAAAAGGCGCGACCGAGCGTGCCCGTGTAGCCTACGCGGAGTTCCTGCAAGGCTGGAAAGACGCGGATGCGGATGCCCCTGAAGTGGTGGATGCCAGGAATGCGCTGGCGGCGCTTTCGGCTCGTCCCGTCAGTTGAAGCCGCATTGAGATTCGATGATGAAGGTGAAATCGGCGAGCGGGCTGGCGTTGGCGGCGCTCGGCTGTGTCCAGTTCCTTCAAGGTGTGCTGCCGGCGCAAGATAGTCGCGTGAACCTGCAGGTGATCGTGGTGGATTCTCCTGCGGCAGCCCAGGAAATTATGGCCCGTTTGAAGAAGGGCGAGGACTTTGCCGCTGTGGCTAAGGAAGCGTCAATCGATCCGAGCGCGGGCAGCGGCGGCAGGGTCGGTTTGGTTAACGCCAGCGGCCTGCGTCCGGAGGCGAGAGAAGCGCTGCATGGATTGAAGCCGGGGCAGATCACAGGCGTGATCAAGATCCCGTCGGGGTACCTGATCCTGAAAGTGCTTCCGGAAAAGGAGGAAGCAGCCGCGCAGGATGTGGGACAGGCGCCCGGCATGGGCAACAACCTGGGCAACCACCGGAATCTTCACCTGTCCGGCAAGGGCGCTATACAGTTCCCTGCGGACGTTGCCGGGCAGGTACTCGCGGAAATGCTGTTTCAGAAATTTCCCAAGCCCGCGAATTGGAGCCAGGACTTGCGCGCTCCCTGCGAGGCTCGTAAGCAATCGCTGGCGCAAGCAGTCGAACGACTGGACGGGCTCTTTGCCGATTCCCAGCGCCTGGCCAAGATCAAGCCATTCGACGTGATTCAAGAACACTATGCGTTGGCGCAGATCGAGGCCTATCAGGGCAATATGGATAAGGCGGTGGCGCAGTGGGAAGCAGCGTACCGGATTGCCGCCGCGGATGTGCCCGCAGGTCTGCCGCAATTGACCGAGGTGCTGGGGGTCGCTTATTTGCATAGGTCGGAAATGGAGAACGACGCTTACCGGAAGCCCGGCGAGCGATGTCTTTTTCCGCCGCGGCCGGGTAGCCACGTACAAGAAGACCGGCGATTCCGGGAAAGCCATCGAGTATTTCCTGAAATATCTGGCGCTCAAGCCGGAGCCGCGGCACGTGCTGCAAGTGAAATGGCTGCTGAACCTGGCGTATATCACGCTGGGAAAATATCCGGAGGGCGTCCCGACCGAATACCTGATCGCGCCGGCGGAATTTGAATCCAAGCAGGGTATCGGACGTTTCGTGGATGTGGCGCCCGCAGCCGGGTTGGATTTCTTTTCCATGGCCGGGGGCGTGATCGCCGATGATTTTGACAACGACGGCCAGTTGGAAATCGTCGCATCCACCTTCGATATGTGCGGGCCTCTGCGCTACTTTCACAACAACGGAGACGGCACGTTCACGGATCGCGTGGCGCAGGCGGGCCTCACGGATCAGTTGGGCGGGCTGAACATGATCCAGGCCGATTACAACAATGACGGCTGCATGGACATTCTGGTGTTGCGCGGCGGATGGGAATTTCCGATGCGGAAATCGTTGCTGCGAAACAACTGCGATGGCACCTTCTCGGATGTTACGCTTGCGGCCGGACTGGCGGAACCCGCCACCCGCACCCAAACAGCCGTATGGGCCGATATCGACAACGACGGCTGGCTGGATCTGTTCGTGGGCAACGAAAACGGCCCGAGCCAGCTTTTCCATAACCGGGGCGACGGCACCTTTGAAGACATCTCGCATGCCGCCGGCGTGGACCGGATCGCGTTTACCAAAGGGGTCGCGGCGGCAGATTACGACAACGACGGCTACGTGGACTTCTATGTTTCCAATCTGTACGAAGGGAACTTCCTCTACCACAACAATCACGACCGCACCTTTAGCGAGGTCTCCGAACATGCCGGCGTACACCAGCCGCAATCGCAATCTTTCGCCACCTGGTTCTTCGACTATGACAACGATGGCTGGCCCGACCTGTTCGTCACCTCATACTTTTTCTCCGTGGACGAAAGCCTGCGCAGTTACCTCGGGCTTCCGCACAACGCCGAGACTACGAAACTGTACAGGAACTTAGGCAACGGAACGTTCCAGGACGTCACCGCCGAGGCCGGGCTGGACAAGATCTTTATGCCTATGGGCGCGAATTTTGGCGATATCGATAACGATGGCTTTCCGGATATCTATCTCGCCACGGGCGGGCCCGAGTACGGCGCCCTGGTCCCCAATGTTTTGCTGCACAACAACGAAGGAAAATCCTTCGTGGATATCACCGCTTCGTCAGGAACGGGAGAATTGCATAAAGGGCATGGCGTGGCGTTCGCCGATCTGGAAAACAATGGTAGAGAAGACATCCTGCTGAGCAGCGGCGGAGCTACTCCCGGCGACGCGCATGCATTCCGTGTTTTTGAGAACCCGGGGAATGCAAATGACTGGATCGGCGTGAAACTGGCCGGAAAAAAATCGAACCGGGCGGGCATCGGCGCGCGGATCAAGGTGACGGTCGAAAATGAAGGGCATGGGGTGCGCTCCATTTATCGCACGGTAGGCAGCGGCGGGTCGTTCGGAGCGTCTCCGCTTGAACAGCACATCGGGCTGGGCAAAGCCGCGCGAATCCTGAGCCTGGAAGTGTGGTGGCCGGCCAGCAACACGCGGCAGAATTTCTCCGGCGTAGGCATCAACCAATTTATCCGGATCGAAGAGTTCACCAAGAGCTACACGAGGGTCGAACGCCGGCAAATCCGTTTGGGAGGGGCGCGGTGAGAGGGAAAGCAGCATGGGCGGCGGTGGTGTTGCTGGCCGCGAGTCACAGCCTCGGCGCGCAGCGATATTCCGTATCAGGCCTGCTCATTCGGGTGGACGCTTCCCATCAGGCGATCGACGTCTCCTGCCAGGCGATTCCGCGATACATGAATGCGATGGAGATGCGTTTTCCAGTGCGCGCGCGTAAGGCCCTTGACGGCCTGCAGCCGGGCATGATGATCGATTTCACGCTGGCTGTAGGGAAGCACGCGGCCTACGCTGAAAACATTCGCATCCACCAATACGAAAGCACGGATCAGGAGCCGATGGCTGTCCGGCAACTGAAACTCGTGGAAAATCTGGTGGCGCCAAACGAGGAGGCGCCATTAGGCCCAGGCCAGCCCGTGCCGGACTTCACTCTGACGGACGAGGCTCGTCAAACCATGACCTTTTCCAAGCTTGCCGGAAAGGTTGTTGCCATCACCTTTATATACACAAGCTGTCCGCTGCCGAATTACTGCTTCCGGCTTTCGAATAACTTCGCGATCCTGCGCAGGCGTTTTGCGGAGCGGATGGATCGCGACCTGGTTCTGCTAAGCATCACTTTTGATCCGGAACACGATCAGCCGGAGGTTCTGGCCAGCTATGCACGCACCTGGAAGTCAGATACGAAGGGTTGGTATTTCCTCACTGGACCTACGGCCGAAGTTCAGCGAGTATGTCGCATGTTCGGCATGAACTTCTGGCCGGAGGAGGGCTTCATGACGCACTCCCTTCGCACGGTGATCGTTGGCCGGGACGGAAAGGTCGTCGCCAACCTTGAAGGAAACGAGTTTACCGCGCAACAGTTGGGCGATTTTGTCGAGACCGTGTTGCGCCGGCGGAACTAGCGGGATTACTCCGCCCGCATGACAGCTTTCGATAATTCCACGCGCTCATTCCTCGCGCAGCGCGGTCATCGGGTCGATGCGTATCCGTTCCACACCGTGTGGACGTTATAGAAGAAATTCAGATGTCTCCATTGCATGCATGACGCTCCAAGCGACCCGTGCGGCGGATCGAAATTCACGCGGAACGTTTCCGCCTAATGGCAGCCTGCCCCAAAGCAAAGATTCTTGCTGAAAAACGGCAGAACATGATTCTGAAAGCGATCCGCGACGGCGCTGGTGTGGGTGCCGGAATACACTTCGAAGCTGTGCGCAATTCCATAGGAATCGAGAACGCCGTGCAGCTTACCGGTATCCGCGCGTAAGCCATCCTGGTCGCCCACGTCCAGGGCGATCGCGCGGTATTGGCGGAGATTGCCGATGTATTGATCGATAAACGCGAGGGGCGCATTGGCCGCCCATTTAGCCAGCACCTCGGGTCGCGCAGCCCCGTCCTTCATCGGCAGATCGAGATACAGGGGTGGATTCTTCGGGTCGGGCGACCATGCCGCGGCGCTGGCGAGTTGAGCGCGCGGGAAGAACGGCAGATTGGCTGAGTCTTCCGGCGTCTTCACCGCCTCCAGGGCTTTCTCGATTTCCGGGTTTGCGGGGCCGCCCGTCCGCGCGGACAGGCAGCACGGGCTCATGATGTACAGGCTGCCGAACACGTCGGAATGCTTCATGCCGATCCGGGTCGCGCCGTACCCTCCCATCGAGTGCCCAACGAGGCCACGGCTGGTGCGATCCGGAATCGTCCGGTAATGCGCGTCCATGTACGCCACCACGTCATGCGAAATATATTTCTCGAAATCGCCGGTGGTGACGGAACTCGAATACATTGAACCGTTGTGCAGCGTCTTCGAGTCTGGTAGAACGACGATCATCTCCCTAGCGCCTTCGGCGAAAGCGCCTTCGATCGTTTGCGGCACGTGGATTTCGTGGGTCCACTGATCGGCGCCGATGGAATAACCATGCAGCGCGTAGACCACCGGATACCGGCGGTGTTTGTCTTTCTGGTAGCTGGGCGGCAGGAAGACGATAGCATCGCGGTCGACGGCGTCCCCCTCCAGGTTCCCCTCTAACGCCGCACCGTGGATCTTGATGTGCTCGACGGTGACCGGTTTTGCGCCCGGGATTACAGGCGGAACCTGCGTCTGCACCTGGGCCAACATCTGTAGCCCGGCCGCCGCGGCCATCGTAAGCGTCAGTTCGCAGAATACTCGTAGTGTTTTCATTTTCCTCATGGCTCCAGCGAGATGACCGTCACCGACTTAGGCGCCACCACTAATGACAGCCTGCCGTCTTTTAAATTTGCGGAAACACGCTTCGGCACTACGACGTTGGGCGCTGCGAATGTGTTCACGCTGTCGACTGCCGGCCCCGTCAGCGTTTCTCCCTTGGCCAGCTTCGCTTTCATTCCGCTAATCTCCGCATCCAGGTCAACGGGCTTTTCGGGATCGAGGTTCGTAATTTCGAGCCAAAGCTTGCCGGATGCGTCCCTGGCAGCCATGGCATCCACCCGCGGCAGGTTGATGCTGCCTTGCGCATACGTGCCGGCGTCAAAAGCCACCGGAACAAACGTCGCGTCCTGGAACGGAACATACATCCTGTAAACGTAATAAGTGGGTGTGAGAACCATCTTCTCCTGGTCCGTCAGGATCATCGCCTGCAGCACGTTAATCATCTGGGCGATGTTGGCCATGCGCACGCGATCGGCGTGCCGGGCGAAAATATTCAGGTTCAGCGACGCCAGAATCGCGTCCCGCAAACTGTTCTGCTGGACCAGAAAACTGGGATTGGAGCCTTTCAGCGCCGCATGCCATGCGCCCCACTCGTCAACCGCAAGGGCGACCTTCTTCTGCGGGTCGTACTTGTCCATGACGGCCTCCTGCTTGCGCAGAAGCTCATTCATGAAGAGCGTGGACTTCAACGACTTGCCGTAATCCGCAGCGCCGAAGCCTGTCGAAGGCGTCGAGGGCGGCCATCCGTTGGGCACCGTATACCAGTGCAGCGAAAGTCCGTCGATATTCCAGCTCCAGTCGTGATGCTGCCAGGCCTTCATGATGGTCTCGGTCCACTCGGTCTCGGGAGTGCCCGGGCCGACGGCGATCTTGAGCATCTGGCCCGGGCCGTGCTGGGAAGGATTGTCATTCCTGACGAAGTGGCTGTAGATCTTGAGCCGGCTCAAATAGTAGTCCGCGGTCATGTTGCCGCCACAGCCCCAACTCTCGTTCCCGATGCCCAGGAAGCCGACCTTGTAGGGATCGGGATGTCCGTTGGCGGCCCGCTCTTTGGCCAGCGCCGTCTGTTGCGCGGCGGTCATGTACTCCAGCCATTCGGCCGCTTCCCGCGGAGTCCCGGATCCAACGTTGATCGAGACATATGCCTGGCTGCCGATCTGCTCGATGAAATCCATGAATTCGCCGGTGCCGAAGCTGTTCGTGTCGACCACATCTCCCCATGCGGAGTTGAGCGTGGCCGGCCTCTGCCCGGCGGGGCCGACTCCTTTGCGCCAATGATACTCGTCGCCGAAGCATCCGCCTGGCCAGCGGACATTGGGTACCTTCAAAGCCCGCAGCGCAGTGACAACGTCATTGCGGATGCCGCGCGTGTTCGGAATCGGGGAATCCGGGCCAACCCAGATGCCCTCGTAAAGGCCGTGTCCGAGATTCTCCGCGAACTGGCCGAAAAGGTTGCGGTCGATCTTCGCTCCGGGCTGAGACGCGTCGATGGACAGGTGCGCGGTCTCGGCGGCCAGCAGTGGCACGGCCGAAACCAGCAGCAGAGACAGACAAGGCACGAATCGCACAGCGCCGAAGTTCATGCTGTCTACTGTAAAGAACGGCTCGGGCTGTGAGCAAGCAAATAAATCGTTATATTCGGATCGATTTCCTCGATGGTTCTTCCCGCGACGGTTTTGCTCAGATCGTTTCCGGCTCGCGGTTTATGCCCAGCAACTCCGCCAAGGCATTGGCCTCGGAGTTGCTGGCGCTTGAGTCTTTGAAGACGAGATTCAGCCGGACATCCCGCATCTTGCCGAAAGGCAGCGGAAGCGCCACGAAATCGCCCCGGTCAAGTTCGGACTGAACGCGGTACGTCGGCAGCCAACCGAAGCAGAGCCCGCTGCGAACGGCAGCGATCGCGGACTCGATGGTACCAACAGGCAATATACGTTGCGCGGGAAGCCGCGGCTGGTGCTTCAGGTTCCCGGATGCCGCGCTTTCGATGGTCACCAGCGTATAGGGCATCAGGTCGGAGCGCGAGAGCCTCCGCGGAATCGCAAGGAGAGGATGGCCGCGCCGCACGACAGCAATCATTCCGATCACGAGAATCGGCTTGACGAAGAGCTCGCGGGACATCAAGCCGGTCACGCAGAGCTGCGCGTTGTGGAGCGAGAACTCCGAGTCCGCCGAGAGAAATGTGCCCTGCCGAAGCTTCGGCTGCACATGCGGAAAACTGCGCGAGAAAGTCGCGAGGGCGGCAAAAAGGCGGTCGTCGGGAAAGATGCTGTCCACCGAGAGCCTGACCTCGGAGGCGCCCCCGGACGCCATTAGACGAGCGCGTTGCTCGATCTGATGGAAACCGGTCAAATGGGGTTCCGCATCGGCCAGCAGCGCCCGGCCGACTTCGGTCAACTGCGCCTTCCTTCCCTGGATCTCGAACAAACGGACCCCCAACTGTTCCTGCAGGCGCCCGATGGCATAGCTGATGGTGGATTGAGACCGATTGAGCTTTTCGGCGGCGGGCGCAAATCCGCCCAACTGCACAACGGCCTGCAGGATCTCCCAGGAATCAAGCGTGGTGTCCATAGATTGAGAATACATCGAGCAATTCGATGTATTCATTGGAAAAATACGATCCTGCCCCCTTTCTTCTTGTAAGCGGTTACAAAATGGCTTACTATCTCTCTGAATCGCCCCTTCATGGGCCCGTAACAGGTAAAAGGAGGTCTTTGTGCGGAAGCTCAGTTTGCTACTGCCCTTGTTCGTCATGGCGAGTGCCGCCGCGTTCGCCCAAACCGCAACCGTTTTAGGCACCGTCACCGATCCGACCGGGTCCGTGGTACCGAGTGCTACCGTCACCATCACCAATACCGGAACGAGCGTCAAACGCGTTCTCCAAACCAACGCAACCGGGAGCTATATTGCGCCCGAGCTGCCGATCGGATCGTACTCAGTGAAAGCCGAGGCAGCCGGATTCAAGGCTTATGAGCGCACCGGCCTCAAGCTGGACTCAAACGACACCGTGCGTATCGACGCGGTCCTGTCAGTTGGTCAGGTCAGCGAGAGCGTAACCGTGGCGGCCGACGTCGTGAAAGTGGAGTCGGATTCGAGCGAGGTCAGCGATCTGGTTTCCGGCAAAGAGATTCAGGATCTGGCTATTAACGGCCGGCATATGGCGGCCCTCGCGATCCTTAGTCCCGGGGCTTCCTCGGATCTGCCGGATTTCAACCTGCCGATATCGGTAGGCGCCAGCACCAACATCAGCTTCAATGGGCAGCGCCCGGAACACAACGTCTGGATGGTCGACGGCGGCGAAAACTACGACCGCGGCTGCGGCGGCTGTGTGACCATGATGCCGTCGGTCGACGCGATCGACGAGTTTAAGACCCTGACCAGCAACGCGCCCGGCGATTTCGGGATCGGCTCCGCGGGCACTATCAACATGGCTATTAAGTCCGGCACGCACGATTTCCACGGCGCGGTCTATGAGTTCTTCCGCAACAACGACCTGGACGCCAATAATTTCTTCGCCAACCGGGCCGGCTCGCCAGTCCCCGAATTGCGCTACAACATTTACGGCTTCAATATTGGCGGGCCTGCGTTCATTCCGAAAAAGTACAATACCGATCGCAAGAAGACCTTCTTCTTCTGGAACCAGGAATGGCGGAAGTTCGTCACGGCCAACACCATCACCGCCAACGCCGTTCCACAAGCCCAGCGCAACGGCGATTTTAGCGCGATCAGCACGCCCATCACAGTGCCGAACACCGGCGATCCAGCGCAGAACGCCAAGTATGCGGCGTTAGGTCTGACGCCCGGTCAGCCCTTCCCGGGCAACAAAATCCCGGCATCGTTAATCGATCCGAACGCGGCGCTGTTTTTCGCTTCCGGCGCCATGCCTCTTCCGAATACCGCCAATAATCAGTGGTCCGGGTCGAAGAGTGCGCCCACCGACGTACCGGAGACCATTTTGCGATTCGACCATTATTTCAGCGACAAGTTGTCGGTGATGGCGCATTACATTCACGACAACACCGACCAGGTGACGACCACCTCCCTGTGGAGCGGCGACACTTATCCAACGATCCAAACGAACTTCAAGAATCCCTCGTGGAGCGGAGTAGTGCATGTCACCTACACGATCAGCCCGACCTTGCTCAATGAGGCCGCATTCAACTTCAACGGCAACTGGATCAACCTGAGTCCCGTCGGTATCTATCAGAAGCCTTCCGGTTGGAACGCCGCGCAACTGTTCAACAACAATCTCGACAACCGTCTGCCCACCATAGACCTGGGGGGAACATACGGCGTCAACTACGATCCGGCCTCCTGGCCCTGGAGGAACGCGGCCAGAGACGAGCAGGTGCGTGACGATGTCTCCTGGACCAAAGGAAAGCACAACCTGAGATTCGGCGGCCAGTATATGCGGTACGGAAAGAACCAGGACATCTTCGGCGACACGCAAGGCAACTATGGTTTCAACGGCACTTTCACTGGAAATGCAGTGGCCGATATGCTTCTGGGCTACGCCAGCAGCTACAACGAGTTGGACCTGGAGGACCGTACCCACACGCGTACCAATACGATTTCCTTCTACGGCACCGATAACTGGCGCGCCACGAAACGCCTGACGGTGATCCTCGGCTTCCGTTGGGAGATCGTCCCGCACGCTTACGATGTCCAGAACCGGCTGGCGAACTTCTATCCCAACCTCTATAACGCGAGCGACGCGCCCCAGTTCAATGCGGATGGCAGCCTGAACACGTCCGGGCCCGGCTTCAAGACGGTTTCCGGCGTGCCTCTATCGAATATTCCTTTCTACCTGAATGGCCTGGTGGTGGCCGGCCAAAACGGTACGCCACGCGGCATGGTGAAGAACGAATTCGGCACCGTTGGGCCTCGCGTGGGCTTCGCCTACGACTTGACCGGCGACAGCAAGACCGTAGTCCGCGGCGGCTTTGGCATGTTCTACGAGCGGATCCAGGGCAATGACGTTTACAACATGGGGCCCAATCCGCCATTCGGCTATAGCCCCAACCTCACCAACGTCTTCTTCTCCACGCCCAACGTCAGCGTTGAAAACGGGTTGACGGCGACGGCGCCCAACTACCCGGCCGGCATCACCGCGCTGTCCTACAGCGACTACAAACTTCCCGTTTCGGCACAGTGGAACTTCGGCATCCAGCGCGAAGTCACGCGCGGAGCGGTGTTCAGTTTAGGGTATGTAGGCAACGCCGATTACCATCAGCGCGACGAGCGCGAAATCAACGATGTCCCGCTGGTCGACCCGAACCGGCTGGCCATCGCCGGCATCAGCGGCCACTATAACGTTAACCTGGATCGTCCTTTCCTGGGCTACAGCAATATCATCCTGGGCGAGAACGCCAGCAACACGCACTACGAATCGCTGCAGGCCAACTTCCGCGTGGAAAATCAGCACGGCCTGACATTCCAGGCGGCTTACACGTGGTCGCACAGCCTGGGCACGGCGCCGGGCGGCGGTGGGGACTTCAACACCCTCTCGAATCCTTACAACCGGTACTACGACTACGGACCAACCGGTCTCGACCGGCGCCAACTCCTGGTGTTGAATTACACTTACGATCTGCCGATTTTCCGCGGGAATAAAGGATTGACGGGGACTTTGCTGGGTGGCTGGGAAATCGCCGGCATCACCCTCATCGAGAGCGGCCTGGCCCTCAACCCTACGCTCAGTTACGACAACCTGGGGCTGGGCGGCAACGCCACAGACCGGCCAAACCAGGTGTCCGCGCTTACTTATCCGGGCACGGTGGGGCAGTTCTTCAGCACCTCCGCCTTCGCCGCTCCCGCGAATCTCGCGTGGGGCGACGCGCAGGAAGGCGCCATTCGCGGTCCCAGCCGGATCAACTTCAACTTATCGCTGTTCAAGCAGTTCGCCTTCCGGGAAAAGGCGAATCTCCGGTTTGGAGCGGAGTTCTACAACGCGTTCAATCACACCCAGTTCCACGATCTGAACACTTCATTCGGCAATTCCGCTTTCGGCCAAGTGACCGACACCTACGACCCACGGACCATCGAACTTTCGCTGAAATTGAGTTTCTGACACGCAAAGCACACAGGAGGGGTCGCGCATGCGATCCCTCCGGCACTTCCGGGAGACTGCCCTCCGGCCGTGCGTGGCTCACAGTTGTTGTACCTATGGCGCCATACGGCTAGCCAGATGAACCTCAATGAAGTCGCGAAGCGGGCGGGGGTTTCCACGGCGACGGTATCGCGTGTCCTGAACTAGGCCAGTGTAGTCCGGAGTGCCACGCGCCAGCGCGTCATGCGTGCCATTACGGAGTTGAACTATCACCCAAACCTGCACGCGCGATCGCTCGCCAAAGGCGCCAGCCGCACGATCGGCATGATCGCCTCGAATCTGCAGAATCCCTTCTTCTTCGATATATTCCGCGCGCTGGAAGCCGACGCCAACAGCAATGGGTATGAGGTCGTGGCCGCTAACACGGGCTACGATTCCGAGCACCTGGCCCGGTCCGTACGATTAATGATCGGCCGCCGGGTGGCCGGCCTGGCGGTAATCGTATCGGAGATGGCCCCGGACCTGATATCCGAATTGGCGGCCAGCAAGATCCGGGTGGTGTTTTACGACGTGGGAACCGCCGGCCGCACCATGTCGAATGTCCGCGTCAATTATCGCCGTGGCATCGAGCGGGTGGTCGAATATCTGCACAAACTCAATCACCGCCGGCTGGCCTTTGTGGGCCACCACGCAGCACTGGGCCCCATCAGCGAACGCGAGAAAGCCTTTGTAGAAACCGTTTGCGGATATGTGCCCGGGACGGAATGGCGCACCATCGCCACGCAGGACACGCTGGAGGGCGGCCAGCAAGCCGCGCTCGAGATCCTCTCCTCGGGATTCCGGCCAACAGCCATTATCTGCGTCAACGACGTCATGGCGGTCGGCGTCTTGCGCGAAGCGCGCGAGAAGGGATTACGCGTCCCCCAGGACATCTCAGTGACCGGGTTCGACAATATCAAGCTATCCGAGTTCAGCTATCCACCGCTGACCACTTTGCACATTCCACGGGACCGGATTGGCCACCTCGCATTTGGCATGCTCGTGCCGGAGGCGGCGAACAGCAGACTGCCGGGGCGTGAGATTATCATCGATCCCGACCTCGTAGTGCGGGAGTCCACGGGTCCGGCGGTGGGCAGGGCGGGGGCCGCATGATCCGCCGCCGGGGCGCCTTCGGCGTTCTGCTGGCCATTTGCCTGGCGGGACGCGCCCGGGGCGCTTCGGGGTGCCAGGCCCTGAATGCCCGCAACCGAGCCGATATTCCGGCCCTGGCGGAAGCTGGCCTCGCGTTTTCGCGCCAGAAACTTTATCAGGAAGCCGCCGGCTGCTATCGGAAGGCACTGTCTATCGAAGCGAACATCCGGGAACTCCAGTTGAATCTGGGACTGGCCGAGTTCAAGTTGGGGGATTTTAAATCGGCCCTGGAACCGCTTCGCCAGGCCCTCGCGATCGATCCCGACAGTCTTCAGGGTCGCACACTGCTGGGAATGAGCTATTACGGCGCCGGCATCTACGCCAAGGCGGTTCCGGAGTTGGATCGCGCCTTGGCCGCCGATCCCCACAACACGCAACTGCACATGGTCATCGCCCAGAGCTATCTGTGGTCCGGCCAGCACGAAAGAGCGCTACTGGAATTCGAGTGGCTGCTGCGCGAACAGCCCGACTCCGCGGCGACCCACAAGCTGATGGGCGAAGCGTTGGACGGTTTGGGCCGCGATGCGGAAGCCGTCGCCGAGTTCCAGGCCGCTGCCACAACTTCTCCCAAGGAACCCAACGTGCATTTCGGTCTCGGCTATCTGTTCTGGAAAGAACGCGTTATGACGAGGCGGAGGACGAGTTCCGCCGCGAGTTGGAGAACGATCCGTCGCATGCGCAAGCCAACGCCTACCTCGGCGACGCGCTTTTACATCGCGACGATCCGGCAGGCGCGCGCGGCTTCCTCGAAAAAGCCGGCCACCTGGATCTCAAGATACGTATCGTCCACCTGGATCTGGGGATTATCCATGCCGGGCACAAGGAGTATGCGCCCGCTGCCCGGGAACTCCGCGCGGCGGTGCGGCTGGATCCCTCGCGAGCCGACGCGCACTACCGCCTGGCGCAGGTCTACCAGAGCCTGGGCCGGGCGACGGAGGCCAAGGCCGAGCTCGCCACCGTGCGGCGCCTGCACGAGCAGCGTAACGAGGATCTGCTCCAACAAATTTCCGGTAAGCCGCCCCGCCTGGAAGCGCCATGATGCTGCCCGGCGACGGGCTGGCAGAGCCGGCTGCGGGCTGAATTGCCCGGCCTCCGCCGCCGCGCGGTCACGTTTTGGAAGAGGCCAAAGTCCAGAGCCCGCGTGGCAGGCTTAGAAGCGGGGTTAGAACCGGAGGCGGCCTGAAACAATACAAAACACCTTGATCGCACCGCGTTCCATGTGTTAGCGTTTATGCTGCAAGCGCTTACAGAGTGGCCCGCAGAATCGGGATGCGGTGCGGTCAAGCCCGGCGGTCGACGTGGTCCAGGTTTCACCCGATTACGAGTTAACGAGCGCCGCGGCCACGGGAGAATACATCGAATAAATCGATGTACCCGTCGAGAAATGAGACGTTTCTCTCAAATCTCCACTGGTACCATCAGCCTGATCGGCAGGAGGACGGCATGAAGGGAATTGGAATCACGCTTCTTATGTTTACGAGTTTGTGCTTCGCCCAGGAAACCGGCGAGTTCCCGCCGGCCGCCACCAATGTGCTGGATGCGGCTTGGCCGCGTGTCGATAGCTCGCTCAGGGCGCAATTCCGGTTTAAGGCGCCCGATGCGAAGGCAGTGAAGCTCAATTTCTGGAGTGGGCCGAAGATCGACATGGTGAAACAACCCGACGGCTTTTGGGCGGTCACCACTCCGCCGCTAGTTCCCGGATTCCACTACTACACGTTCCTCATCGATGGCGCGGAAGTCGCCGACCCCGGGAGCCATGCGTACTACGGCGGCGGCAGAGATGTGAGCGGCATCGAGATTCCCGAGCAGGGATCCACCTACTACTTGGCCCAGGATGTTCCCCACGGACAGGTTCGCGAAGTCTGGTATCACTCAGGCGTGACGGGGACCTGGCGCCATGCGGTTCTGTATACGCCGCCGGGCTACGACGCGCAGACGAATGTGCGCTATCCGGTGCTTTACCTGCAGCACGGTGGCGGCGAGGACGAGACTGGCTGGACGAAGCAGGGTCATGCGAACTTCATCCTGGACAATCTGATTGCCAGCCGGGCCTCGAAGCCGATGATCGTGGTGATGGCGAACGGATACGCCCGGCGCGCCGGCGTGCCTGCTCCCAACCTTGCCGGAAAGCCCTTTGGCTCACCAGAGATGATGAAAGCCATGCAGGAGATGGCGGCTGCTTTTGAAGACGATGTGACGCAGGCGCTGATTCCGTTCATTGATTCGCATTTCCGGACCTTGACGGACCGCGATCATCGAGCCATGGCCGGTTTGTCGATGGGCGGCATGCAAACCTTCCAGGTGACCTTTGATCACCTCGAACTCTTCTCCTACATTGGCGGTTTCAGCGGTGCGGCTGGCCCGCTGGTGCTTGGCAACCAGACGCTCGACCCGAAGACCGCCTTCCATGGTGCGCTCGCCGATCCGCCGGCCTTTGCCAGGCGCGTACATCTGCTGTGGATTGGCGTCGGCACCGAGGAGCCTGACAGGATGAGGGCTGGTATCGAGCGGCTACACACGTCCCTGGAGGAAGCCAAGGTCAAACATGTCTTTTACGAGTCGCCTGGCACCTCGCACGAGTGGCAAACGTGGCGCCGCGATCTGAAAGAGTTCGCGCCGAAGCTTTTCGGCGAGTGAAGCAATAGGTGATAGATTCAGTTGATCTGGAATCGCTTACAGCGGTTTCGCGGGATCGGGCGGGGGCATCCCTCAGGTTTTGCCCGCCTCTTATTTTGAGGAACTTTTGCTAACTAATGACGTACCGGGAGGAAGAGTCAGATGCATGACACATGTGACGGCTCGACGATCGCTTCCGCGGCCCGGCTGTCGTCATACGCGGAGCGCCAATCCTAGACGAGCCATTGGCAAGTAATGGTGTCAAATATGCTAGTGCAAGCGATTATGGCTCCCGCACTCTTCCTGCAAGCCGCCCCTCCGCGCTTGCTCCACCTCTCGGGTGTGGACCTCGCGATTGTGGTGCTGTACTTCATTGCCGTCGTGTCGATAGGCTTCTACCTCAAGAAGTACACAAAGACGGGTGACGATTTCTTCCTGGCCGGCCGTGAAATGACCGCCTGGGTGGCCGGCTTGAGCTTCCTCGCCGCCAACCTGGGCTCGCTCGAACTGATGGGCTGGGCCGCGTCGGCCTACCAGTACGGTATTCTTGCCGCCCACTGGTATTGGATCGGAGCCATCCCCGCCATGGTCTTCCTCGGGGTGGTGATGATCCCGTTCTACTACATCTCGAAAACCCACTCCGTCCCCGGGTATCTCAAGCTGCGATACGGCGAGCCGGCCCGTGCGCTCTCGGCCATCTCGTTCGGCTTTATGACGGTGTTGATGAGCGGCATCAATATGTATTCTATGGCCTTGGTGCTGAAGGTCGTGCTCGGCTGGGATATCCACCTTAGCATCTGGGTCTCGTCGGTGACGGTGGCGCTGTACGTGGTGCTGGGCGGGTTGCTCTCGGCCATATTTAATGAGGTGCTGCAGTTCGTGTTGATCTGGCTAGGCGCGCTGCTGATCTCGATCATCGGGCTGATTGAAGCCGGCGGATGGAACGGCATGGTGGCGCGCATTCACCACAATTTCCCGAGCCAGGACTTTACCCACATGTGGCGCACCATGGGCTCGTTCACCGATAATCCCATGGGCATCCACTGGATCGGGATCGTTTTCGGGCTGGCCTGCTTCATCTCCATGGGCTACTGGACTACGGACTTCCTGGTGGTACAGCGCGTCATCTCCGCCAAGGACCTGCGCGCGGCGAAAATGGCGCCCCTGATCGGCGCGGCCTTTAAGATGTGCGTGCCGTTCATCGTGATCCTCCCCGGACTGCTGGGCCTGGCGCTGCTGGATTCGCCCGGCCATCATTTCCTGCTTCCGGAAGCCGACGCGCTCGCCACCGGTGGCCACAGCTACAACGAAGTGCTGCCCATCATGCTGGCGCGCTACTGCGGACCGGGCCTGATGGGTCTGGGCATCACCGCCCTAATCGCCGGCTTCATGTCCGGAATGGCCGGCAACGTCAGCGCCTTCGCCACCGTGTGGACCTACGACATCTATCGCGCCATGTTCCGCAAGGAAGCGACCGATGCGCATTACGTGAGCGTGGGCCGGTGGTGCACGATCCTGGGCGTGCTGGTCAGCATCGGCACCGCCTACATGGTGATGCAGTTCAAGAGCATCATGGATTATGTGCAGGCGCTGTTCAGTTTTTTCATCGCGCCGTTGTTCGGCACGGTGTTGCTGGGCATGTTGTGGAAGCGCGCCACTCCCCAGGCCGGATTCTGGGGCCTGCTGGCCGGCACGGGCTCCTCGATTAGCATGTGGGCGTGGGTGAAGATCGATCCCGCCGCGCTGCGCTACATTGCTTTGTCTCCGGCTGCCAAAGATATGGCCGAGAACATGTTCCGCGCTCTATGGTCGGGCCTGATCTGCATTGCCGTCACCGTGATCGTCAGCCTGTTTACCGAGCCCAAACCTGAAAAGGAACTGGTGGGGCTGGTTTACGGCTGCACCGAAATCCCATCGGAAGGCCATCTGCCGTTGTGGAAGCGGCCCGTTTTCTGGGCCGGCGTGATCATGGCAGTATTTATCGTGCTACAGATTATTTTCTGGTAAGGAGTCGCGATGCACAGACCCGGCATGCTGTCCATTTGGTTTTTCATTGGCGTTCTTCTGCTGGTTTATGGAATCCTGATTCTGGGGTCCGGTCTTTATGAACTGGGAAATCCGCCGGAACATCCGGTGGTGCTGGCGAATCTGCACGCCGGCATCTGGTGGGGGGCCTTGCTCACGGTGCTCGGCCTGATCTACACGCTGAAGTTCAAGCCCGGAAGGGGTAAATAAGTCAGCTATCGTTGATCAGCACTACATAGTTGGCCCCAAGTTGCCAGATTGTTGAACGTCCACGTGATAACCGAATGCCGCCGGCCTCGCTCCTAAAATCTGCTAGACAATCAGATCTGAGACACAATACGATGATCCGAATCTCGAGAGTTGCAGCACTTGTTGCCGTTTCCATACTTATGGGATCAACCAGCGTGGGTGCCCAGTCGCCCACCGTGAAGAACCGCGAGATCCTCTGGTACAAGTCTCCAGCACCGATCTGGGATCATGCCCTCCCTGTCGGAAACGGCCGTCTCGGCGCAATGGTATTTGGCGGCGCCAACTCGGGCACGAACAACGGAGACTTGCAGGCGTCTCCTCAGAATGCTCCCTTGATAGACGGGTCGCAGACGTCCGGAGCCGACGAGCACCTGCAGTTGAACGAGTCTTCGCTGTGGCAGGGCAGCCGCGCAAACCGCCTGAATTCACGGGCGCACGAAGCCTTCCCGCAGATACGCAGGCTGCTGCTGGAATCCAAGGGGCTCGATGGCAGCAAGATTTCCGCCGCGGAGAAGCTCGCGCAGCAGGATATGATCGGCATCCCTCCGGGCATGCCCGGCTACAGCACACTGGGCGACCTCTACCTGCGCTCCTCGAAAAGCGGCGCAATTACGGATTACCGCCGCCAGCTTGCCTTGGACACAGGCGTCGTTCGCGTCACCTATACGATGAACGGCGTCCACTATACGCGAGAAGCCTTCGCCTCGCTGCCGGACGAGGTGATCGTGATCAGGCTCACAGCGGATAAAAAGGGCGCCATCGGCTTCCACGCAAGCATGAATCGTCCAGCGGACTTCCAGGTCCGCGCCAGCGGACAAAATACGCTGGTATTGCGCGAAGGATCCGATCACCATGACCAGATCCGGTTTGCGGGCGAAGCGCTGGTTCTTCCAAAGGGCGGCCGAATCGATGCCAAAGGCGCGGAAATAGTCGTTACCGATGCGGATTCGGCGTCTCTACTGATCGCCGCGGCCACGGATTTCAAGGGCGGCCCATTTGCGGGAGGCGATCCGGAGACACAGTGCGAACGTGTGCTGGCTCGGGCCAGGGCGCGCAGCGTGGATGCGATCCTCGCCCGGCAGGAAGCTGTCTACCAGCCGATGTACCGGCGCATGACTCTACACCTGGGAGCCGCGCCGGAGGCAAACGAAGCGCTGCCCACCGATGAGAGAGTGAAGCGCGTCAGCGATGGCGCCGACGATCTCGGCTTACAGGAGCTGTATTTTCAATTTGCCCGCTACCTGTTGATGAGCTCGTCACGTTCCACAGGATTGCCGGCAAACCTGCAGGGCATCTGGGCTGCCGGCATCAACAATCCTTGGGGATCGAAGTACACCATCAACATCAATACGGAAATGAACTACTGGCTGGCTGAACCGGCGGGGCTCGGCGAGACGATCTTGCCTTTGATCAATCTGATCGATATGGTCCGTACACCCGCAAGCGGCACCGGCGCCCAGGTTGCGAAGGACTACTACGGCGCGCGCGGATTTGTGATTCATCACAACACCGACATTTGGGGAGATGCCGACCCGATCGACGGTTATCAATGGGGTATTTGGCCCATGGGTGGAGCATGGCTATCACTCCAGGGGTGGGATCACTACGCATTCACGCTGGATAAAGAATTCTTGCGCAATCGTGCATGGCCCATTCTGCACGATGCTTCTCTGTTCTTCCTTGATTACCTCGTGGACGATGGCTCAGGGCATCTGGTGACCGGCCCTTCGATCTCCCCGGAGAACCGCTATCGTCTCCCCGGTGGAAGCGACCATTCATTGACCATGGGCCCTACCATGGATATCGAAATCGTGCGCGAGTTGTTCACTCGCACGCTCGATGCCGGGCGCATTCTCGGAGAAGATGCCGCCTTCCTCAAGCAGGTAGAAGAGGCGCGCAGTAAGTTGCCTCCCTTTACAATCGGCAAACTCGGTCAGCTGCAGGAATGGCAGCGAGACTATGACGAGCCTGAGCCTGGACATCGCCACATATCGCATCTTTGGGCGCTTTTCCCGGGCACGCAAATCTCTTTGGAACAAACGCCAGAGCTTGCCGGGGCCGCACGCATTTCTCTTGAGCGACGACTTGTTCATGGCGGCGGTCAGACAGGTTGGTCTCGTGCGTGGGTGGTGAACTATTGGGATCATCTGCGCGATAGCAAACAGGCGTATGCGAGCCTGCAGGTGATGTTCCGTCAGTCCACGTTTCCGAACTTGATGGATACCCATCCACCGGGCGTATTTCAGATCGACGGAAATCTCGGAGCGGCGAATGGAATGCTGGAAGCTCTAATACAGTCACGTTGGAAGGCCGACGCTACCGAGATCGAACTCCTTCCCGCCCTTCCGGAACAATGGGCGGAAGGCTCCATCTTGGGAGTTCACGTTCGCGGAGGCGCGATTGTAGATATGCACTGGAGCAGCGGGAAGATCGTCACATTGGAACTCCACGCGGATGCCGATGGTGCGATCCGCGTGATCCCGCCGGTTGGACAATCCGTGGCGGCCCTCCGCACCTCGGAAGGGCTATCATTAACTCCGGAACGAAGCGGAATCATGCGCCTGAAGAATGGGGCTTCGTACCTGCTGAGTTTCCGTTGAACCAAAGTCCGGATTCCTGCGCGCTAGGCTGCCGCCGGCATGAGTGTGCCCGCGCCGGTGATTTCTTCGTCAAAACACACGGCTACCTTGCCGCATTTTCCCGATGCCATTAAGGAATACGCCTCGCCTACGTTCTCAAGAGTCAGGGGGTTGGTAGTCGCTGTCGCCGAACCGCGAGGCCTACCAGAAGTACGTGCTCACGATTCTCGGTGGTCCTGGCGTATCACCGACGATCTTCGTCCATAGCAGCACCTGCAAGTTCTTTTTCGGCCAGTCGCTTGGCGCTCTCGCGGCTAGAACACTCATGAGATTCGGAGATGTCAGGAATTCCCCTGCGGCGCGGGTGCCATACTGAGTGATTCCACCAGCCGCAATAAGAAGTTCGCCGGTCTTGGAATCAAACACGCGTGACACTATGGCGTAGTCCTCGGGTGTGCGTCCGTCCGGCGCAAGGTTGGGCAGTGTGTATATGCGGTTATCGGAGCGATCGCGAATGGTGGGATGCTTGTCAAAGACGAATCGCAGTTCGTTCGTGGTCTGCAGCGTCCAGGCATTGTTGAATGCGCCGATCAGGATGGAGGGCTGGTATCGCAGGTCGCCGAAGGTGAGATCGGCGCCATAACGCATCTGGTAGAGCTTTCCCTTCTTAGAAAAGAGGGAAGTAAGCACGACGCTGGCGTAGGCATCGCCGATACATGTGTACTGGCTGGGAACGGAGACGAGGTCGCGCGCGGAACTGGTAAGGTCGGGAGACTGGAAAACTGGCGTGGTCGCGTTATGCAGTAGGATGGGTTTCGGGCTGGCCAAGGCCGGCGCCCAGAATTTGTCCAGCGCGGAAGACGCCGACAGCCGCAGACTTTGGATCAGTAAAGCGCAGGCCACCGCCGCCAAAACTGCCGCGACCACCCAGCGCCACCGGAAGCTTCCCAGACTACGCCTTGCAATTGCCGGCGCGGCGGGCTGGGCCGTCTTCCACTGGAAAACCGCCCGGTAGGAACCCGATGGTATGTCGATCCGAACGAGGCTGTCGGCTCGATCCTGGTAGTACTGCGCCAGCCGTTTCCGCACCTCAGCCGCCCGCGCCCGAACCACGGGGTCGTCGCTGGGTTCGTAATCAGGGCGGCGGCCGAAGACCTGGTTCCCGATGACCCGTTCGCGCAGCAGATCGTTTTCTCCGGCGAGGGTGTGCTCAACCATATACCTCAGCAGGCTCTGGCACTGGTTTGTCGTCCGAAACGGCGCGCTCTGAAGGACGTCGACCAGCGCTTCCCGGATACGGACGGCGTCGGCGTGCGATATGGCTTCGGAACTCGTGTGCTGGCCCATCTCTGGCTTGCTCTTGACCCCGACCTTATCAGGTACTGTACCTCCCGCATTCAAGCTTTGCAACTCACGGAGACCACTGCTCCGCGGCGGTGGGGCACAGTAAAGAACCTTGCGAAAGTCCCTGAAAAGAAATAGTGTCACACCGGCGAGAGGTGATGTGCGTTTCTCGTCATAAAGGCTTTAAGAAGAAAGGGGTCTTCCATGTTGCGCAAGTACTCTTCGCGAGCCGGTCTGGCCTTCGGCATTTGCCTGACAGCCGCGCTCACGACACTCCAGCCTATCGCCGATGCCCAGACGCAGGCGTTCAGCGCGTCCCTGAGTGGAGACGTCCACGACAGTTCCCAAGCGGCGATCCCGGGCGCCCACGTCATTTTGACGAGCCCCGAAAAGGGCCTTACCCGAACCTTCACAACCGACGCGGAGGGGCGATACTCATTCGCTCTCCTGCCGCCGGCAACCTACACGCTGACCGTCGAAGCCGGCGGGTTTTCCTCCTACAAGCAGGCAGGGATCGTCCTGGAGGCGGGCCAGTCCGCAAATCAGGCAGTCACACTGCAAGTGGGAGCGGTACAGACCCAGGTGATGGTGACTGGCGAGGGTCCCATCCTGGCCGCCGACAATGCTAACGTTTCCTCAGACCTGACGACGCAGCAGATCGACCAGCTTCCGGTTGACTTCCGCAATGCTTTTGGTCTTGTGCTGCTGAACTCTTCAGTGAACAACTCCTCGCAGTTCCAGGTAGTCAACGGCGGAGGACAGTCGGGGACCGCCGATCAGGATATCTCGTTCCTCAACTTCGGGGGCGGCTACTTTGGAACCAGCGCCTACCTGCTCGACGGCCATTGGGACACCGCTGGCGACTGGGGCGGGGTAATCTATGTGCCTTCCATGGAGGCGGTTGCGGAGGCCAGGATTCAAACCAACTCCTTCACCGCGGAATACGGCTGGAGCACCGGCAACATGTACAATGTAATCACCAAGTCCGGCTCCAGCAGCCTTCACGGGGACGCGTTCGAGTTCCTTCGTAATTCCGACCTCGACGCCAACTTTTTCTTCAATAACGCCCACGACATCCCCAGGACGGCGTTCAAACGCAACCAGTTTGGTATTGCCGGCGGCGGGCCGCTGTACATCCCCGGCATCTACAAGCAGCGCAACAAGACCTTCTTCTTCGCGTATTACGAAGGACTGCGCCAAGGGACTCCGGGTCCCCTCACCACCACCATGCCGACCGCGGCCGAGAAGAATGGAGATTTCTCGGCGATTCCTCAAGTGTTGTACAACCCCTTCTCTACGGTGCAGACCGCCAGCGGATTCTCGCGTACGCCGTTCCCGAACAATAAGATTCCGTCAACCCTGTTCAGCAAGGTTGGGGCCAAACTGCTCTCGTACTATCCCGACCCGACGAACAGCGCACTGACAAACAACTTCTCAGCCTCAGCCAGCGCTTCGGCTACCTCTAACGAATATGGCATCCGGCTCGATCACAACTTCACCGACAACGTGCGAGCCTTCGCCCGCTGGTCGAATAAGGACGAAACTAAGACGGAAGAGGCGCCGTATTATGGCGCAAGCAATCCGGCCGGACCGGGATCGTTCAACCCCAACAACCGCCTGGATGGCGCCGCCGGTGCAACATGGGTGATCAGTCCGACGACGGTTTTCAGTCTCAATGCCGGCTACAATCACTGGTTCGAAGGCAATGTGCTCCAGAGCTACCCGTTCGATATGACCCAACTCGGCCTGCCTGCCTTCATCAACTCAACCTCGAACCAGTTCCCGGTTGTGTCGGTGAGCGGCTATGCCCCGCTGGGTCCCCAGAACGGAGCGGGCCAAGGCGGTTTCCCGCGCAACGATTTTACGTGGTCGGCCGACTTCAACAAAACCCACGGTTCCCATTCCTTCGCGATCGGCTTCATGGAAGTAGTGAGCCAGACCGGCGGCGGTCGTATTTATCCCACGACATTCAACTTCGGTTCGGTCTCCACCGCGGGACCAAATCCGGAGACTGCCGACCCGAGCGTTAGCGGCAACTCCATCGCCTCGATGTTGCTCGGAGTCGGGACGGGCGGTTCGACCGGCGTCACCGTGTTGCCGTTTACCTCCAAGCATTATCTGGGCACCCACTTTCAGGACGACTGGAAAGTCACTCGCAAGTTGACACTGAATCTGGGTATCCGCTGGGAATACCAATCTGCGCCGACGGAACGCTTCAATCAGCAGAACTATTTCGACTTCAACGCCACCAACCCGATCAGTTCGGCGCTCGGCGCGACGGTCAAAGGCGCGGTGGTCTACAATGGCGTCGGCGGCGTCGGCCGCGGACTTTACGACCCGACCAAGAGAGACTTTGCTCCGCGGCTCGGCCTCGCCTATCAGGCTTTGGATAAGATCGTCATCAGAGCCGGATTCGGCCTCTACTACGTGCCTTCCTTTTTTGGACAGGGAGCGGACCAGGGTTATGGGCAAAGCACGCCCTGGGTAACCACAACCTCCGACGGTTACACGCCGCTGAACAATCTCGACAATGCGTTTCCCAACGGCGTACTTGCGCAAACCGGCAACAGTCTGGGTGCTATGACCAACGTCGGCTACAGCACGAGCGGTTCGCAAATCAACCGGCCCGACCCGTACATGGAGCAGTGGATGGTCGGATTCCAGTATGCCCTTACTAAGAACGATCTGATCGATGTCAGCTATGTGGGGAGTCATGGCGTCAAACTGGCCCAGGGCGGACTGAACCTTGATCAGTTGCCGACAGCGGACCTTTCGCTCGGAAACGCCCTGCTCCAGCAGGTCCCCAACCCGTATTACGGCAAGATCGCCAGCAGTGGTTGCGGCCTTTCCAGTCAGACGGTCGCGGCTGGGCAGTTGTTGCTTCCCTATCCGGAGTTTTGCAGCGTCGGTATAGCGCAGCCGCTGGGCAGCTTTTCACATTACAACGCTCTCGAGTTGACCCTCACTCACCGCTGGAGCTCGGGGCTGAATCTGCTGGCTTCGTACACATACTCCAGGTTCATCGACAACACCGTTGGAACAACCTCCTGGTTGGGCCAGACGCCCATTCGCGACAACTACAACCTGGCTGCCGAGAAATCGCTGGACGCCGCGGACACCCCGAACAGCCTGGTTGTAACCTACATCTACGAACTCCCGATCGGAAAAGGCAAGAAGGCTGGGACGAACCTCAACCCCGTGGCCAATGCGATTGTTGGCGGTTGGCAGGTGTCGGGAGTCACCACCTTCAAGAGCGGCTTCCCGATCGCTATAACAACCGGCGACAACAACACCAATTCGTTCGGCGGTAACCAGAGGCCGGACCTGGTCGGCAACCCAACCCTAGGCAACCCGACCATTCAGAAGTGGTTCAACACCTCAGCGTTCGCGCAACCGGCGCCATTCACTTTCGGAAATGCGCCGCGGTACATGGGAAACGTCCGCGCACCGGGTCTGGCGAACTGGGACATCGGACTTCAGAAGTGGTTCTATTACCGCGAAATCCTGAAGCTCCAGTTCCGGGCCGAAATGTTCAACGCGTTCAACCGTGTCAACTTCTACACGCCCGATGGCAACCTCACGGATTCGACGTTTGGAGTAATCTCAGCTACTCTTCCACCGCGAGACATCCAGATGGGGCTGAAGTTGTACTGGTAAGTGCGCGTCTTATTCACAATCGCCCTGGCGGCTTCGACGCTGGCTGTGGCACAGCCGGGCGGGGACGCCAAGTTTGAATCGCTCCTGGCCGAAGCCCGTGAGGCACAGGCCAGGAACGACTTTCGCAGCGCTGCGGCCAGCTATCGTCAGGCCGTGGCGATCCGCCCGGATATCGCCGAGCTCCAGAGCAATCTCGGGCTGATGCAGCACCAGTCCGGCGGCTACCCCCAGGCGGCGGAATCGTTCCGCGCGGCATTACATTTGAACCCGGCGCTGTTCGTTCCCAACCTGTTTCTGGGTCTCGATCTTTTGCAACTAAACCGTGCGCACGGAGGCGGCTCCGTACTTGCTGGCAGCCGAGAAACTCAAGCCGGACGATCCGCAGCCGGCGTTGGCTTTGGGGCGTACGTTCCATGCGCTGTGGGAGCCCGAGAAGTCCGAAAGATGGTATCGGCGGGCACTCGTGCTGGCTCCCCGCAATGGCGAGGCGTGGTACGGCCTGGGGCTCGCGTATTTTGGTTTGGCGGAAACGGCCGGAGCGAAGCTGACAAGTTCCTTTCGCGAGTCCGTGTACGTTGCCGAGCTCACCGCCAGCGCGCGTGCGGAGGAGGGCAGTCTGACCGAAGCGATCCATGCCTACCGCGCCTTGCTGGCGTTGAAAGCGGCTCCGCCCCAATGTTCGCATACCTCCTACGGTTTCGTCTTGATCAGTCACGGCGACCCGGCGGAGGCCGAACAGGAATTCCGGCGCGACCTGGAGTCGTGTCCCGCCGCGCGCATCGGAATGGCTCGCCTGCTGTTCGAGAGCGGCGCACAAGAAAAGGCCCTGGAGATGCTGACCGATCTCGCGAACTCGGACCGGGAGGGATTCGATTCGTGGTTGCCCCGGTTCTGGGAAGGCCTCGATACGCAACAACTCGAGACGCGTCTGGCGCAACTGCGGCAGTCTACCGGCGTCATGGCCGTCGCCGTGTCGGCCCGTTTGCGCGAGGGTGTCCGTTACGCCCCGCTGCTCGAACCGGAACGCCCCATCCCGGAATCCGGCAACGTCGAAGACCTGCGGAGGTTCGCGAGCAATGCATTTTTCTCGGGGCGCTTCCGGACCGCCGCTCTGGCGAGCGATCGCCTTCGGCGGAAGTATCCGGACGATCCGGCAGGCTGGTACTGGGCGGTGCGGGCCAACCAGAAGCTGGGGGTAGCTGCGCTGGCGCGCGCCGGTGAGGTGGAACCGGATTCTCCGAGAATCCATGCTTTGCTCGGCGATGCCTACCAGCGCCGGAAGAGGTTTGACGAAGCACGGGAAGAGTATTCAAAAGTGCTGGCGATCTCGCCGGATAGCGTGGCCGGTCTGGCGGGGTTGGCCAAAGCCGATTATGCCGACGGCAGGCTGGAAGAGGCTCAGAACACCGCACAGAAGGCGCTCGCTCGAAGCCCGGCGGATAGCGAGATCAACCTCCTGATGGGGGAGATCCTTGTGGCGCGGCGCGAGTACGCTGACGCGGAGCCTTATCTCGAACACAGCCTGCACGCGCGTCCGGACCTCCTGCCTCAGGCACATGCCCTGCTGGGCCAGGTGTGTGCGAGAACCGGCCGGCCGAAGGAAGCGATAAAGGAACTGACGCAAGGCCTCGCCAGCGACCAGGATGGCAGCGTGCACTACCAGCTTGCCCGCCTCTATCAGGAAGCCGGCGACGCGGGCGCGGCGGCCTTGGCGTTCGAAAAGTCGAAACAGATTCGCGCCAGATACGACGCTCTGGCCCAGTTGATGCCCGACTCAGTACGCTGAGCCATCGACTTATCCGCAAACTATATGCAGACCATATCGAATCTCACACGCCTGAGCTATGCTGCGACGGATACCGCGGGACAGCTCGTATTTGCGGTGATCTCAACTTACCTGCTGTACTTCTACACCGACGTCTACGGAATTCCGGTGGGAATTGCCGGCACGATCCTCCTGGTGGCCCGCTGCATCGACGGAGTTGATGCGCCGGTCTGGGGGATGATTCTGGATAAGACTCGCAGCAGGTGGGGCAGGTACCGCCCGTGGTTTCTCTGGCTGTGTGGGCCGTACGCAGTCTTCGGGGTGCTGACTTTCCTGACACCGGACCTGAGTACTCACGCCAAGGTTTGGTATTCGGCTGCCACGTATATCGTCTGCGGTATCCTTTATACCGGAATCAACACACCAGTCACCGCAATTCTGTCCGCGCTCACGCCGGACCCGAACCAGCGCGTGATGCTGACAACGTACCGGATGATCGGCTCCAAGGTCGGCGTGTTGATCGTTAATGCCACGGCGCTTCCCCTCATCGCCCTGCTCGGCCACGGCAACGACAAACGCGGATTCATGCTGACGATGCCTATTTTCGCGGCAGGGGCGGCAATATTGTTCCTGCTGGCGTTTCGCAACCTCGAGGAGGTCGTCGAGGCGCCCCGGGATCCGGAGCGGACCCTGAGTTCGTTTGGCGCGATCGCGGGCAACTGGCCGTGGATGATCATAGCCTCGAGCACGCTTCTCTTCTGGATCGCTTACGTCTCCAGAGTGTCCGCGGTGATTTACTACTTCACCTATAAGCTTGGGCGCAAGGATCTGGTTCCGCTGGTCAACAGCCTGGATATTGTCTCGCTCAGCGCCGTGGTCTTCCTGCCCTGGCTCTGCCGTTACACGTCGAAGCGGAACCTGTGGGCCTTGGGACTGGCTGGATCGATCATCGGTCAGTTGCTGATGTATTTCGCGGAGCCGTCGGTGCCGGCGGTGTTGGCGGGCTGGATTTTTGCCGCGATTGCCGGCGGAGTCGCCATGACGTTGCCGTTCTCGATCCTCTCGGACAGCGTCGACTACGGCGAGTGGAAGACCGGGATTCGCTCGGCGGGGCTCTTGACTGCAATCGGCGCCGCGCTCTGCTTCAAGGCGGGCAGCGGCATCGGCGGTGCGCTTCCGGCATGGACCATGGCCGCTCACGGCTACGTTCCGAACGCCCGCCAGACCGCATCGTCGCTGGCCGGCATTGAGATCGGATTCATCTGGCTGCCCGCGGCCTTCTTCGCGCTCAGCCTGCTGCCAACCCTCTTCTATTCCCGGTACGAGGCCATGGAGCCGCGCATCCGTCAGGAGTTGGACCAGCGCCGCGCCGTCGCGGCGATCGATAGGGCATAATATGTATCAACTCGAAAGCAATTGCGAATCTCTCGTCCTGACTTCCGAAACATCGCGCCTGCGGATCGGTTTCGTCGGCGAGTCCATCGTGCGGGTGACGATGACAGGGAAGCAGCCGTTCCAGGACCGCGCCAGTCTCTCGGTGGTGGCGAACTCCTGGTGTCAGAATTACCGGACGGAGGAAGACGCAACCGAGATTCGAGTCGCGACGGCGTCGGTAGCCGTAAGCGTCAACAAAAAGACCGGCGCCATCGCCTACTTCGACCCCGAGGGCCGGCTGCTGCTGTGCGAGCCCGAACGCGGAGGCAAATGGCTGACACCGATAGAAGTATACAGGAACCGCTTCAGCAACTCCGCGACCACGTCCACGGGCGGGATTGACGGTGTCCGCGTTTCGGCCGCGGAATCGGAGCCCATCCTGGATCGGCATGCTTTCCAGGCGAAGCTGGAATTCGTTTTCGCCGAGGACGAAGCGCTTTTCGGCTTGGGGTCCCACGAGGAAGGATACGGCAACCTGCGTGGCAAATCGAGAGAGCTATACCAGCACAACCTGAAAGCGGTTATTCCCTATTTCGTCTCCACCAGGGGATACGGGATGCTGTTCGACTGTTACTCCCTGATGACTTTTCACGACGACGCTCTCGGGTCTTACATATGGGCGGACGTCGTTGACGAGCTCGACTATTATTTCATCCGCGGCGAGCAATTTGACGACGTTACCAGGGGGTATCACGCACTTACCGGCCGGGTCCCAATCCCGCCGAAATGGTACTTCGGTTACACGCAATCCAAAGAGCGCTATGTCAATGCCAAAGAACTCGTGGATATCGTCTGCGAATACCGTCGGCGCGGCATCCCACTGGATCTGATCGTGCTGGACTGGAAGCACTGGCCCGATGGCGGAGGCTGGGGACAGAAATCGTTCGATCGTGTGCGGTTTCCCGATCCTCAGGAATTGACCGCCACCCTGCACGGGATGGGCGCGAAGCTGATGGTGTCGGTTTGGCCGGCAATGACCGGCGACAGTCCGAACCGGAAGGAACTGCTCGAGCGCGGCATGCTGCTGGGAAATCAATCGACTTACGATGCCTTTCAGGAGGAAGCGCGGCGGTGCTACTGGGAGCAGGCCAACCGCGGACTGTTCTCGAACCGGATTGACGCGTGGTGGTGCGATTGCACCGAGCCGTTCGAATCGGACTGGCGCGGCGCGGTCAAGCCCGAACCGCATGACCGTCTGCCGCTCAACACCGGGGAAGCGAAGCGATACCTCGATCCGGGCTACATCAGCGCATTCTCGCTGCTGCATTCCCAGGGAATGTATGAGGGCCAGCGCAGCGCCACCACCGCCAAGCGTATGGTTAATGTCACCCGGTCATCTTATGCCGGCCAGCATCGCTATGGGACAACCACCTGGTCCGGCGACATTAGCGCCACCTGGGAGACGCTGCGGCGCTCTATTCCCGAGGGGTTGAACTTCTGCGCGGCCGGGGAGCCTTACTGGAATTTGGATATCGGCGGCTTCTTCATCAAGAACGATCCAGCATATTGGTTCTGGCGCGGCGACTATGACGGCGGATGCCGCGGATTGACCGATGGCTCGACTGGGGAGCCCGATCCCAACGACACCGGCTGCACCGACCTGGGCTACTGGGAACTCTACACGCGCTGGCTGCAGTATGCGGTCTTTCTGCCGATGTTTCGTTCGCATGGAACGGACGCGCCACGGGAAGCCTGGCGATTTGGCGAGCCGGGCACTCCGTTCTACGATGCGATTGTCCAGTACATCCGGCTCCGCTATCGATTGTTGCCGTACATCTACTCCGTCGCGGCGCAAGTGAACCTGAACAGTTGGTCGATCGTACGGGCGATTGCACTCGATTTCCCGGGCGATCTCCGGACCCACGATCTTACCGATCAGTTCCTGTTCGGCCCCGGCATGATGGCCTGCCCGGTCACGAAGCCCATGTACTATGATCGGCATTCCGAGCCGATCACCGGAGCGGAGAAGAGTAGGCCGGTATACCTGCCCTCGGGGACCGGATGGTATGACTTCTGGGCCGAGACCTGGTTTCCCGGAGGAAGAACAGTTGAGTCGCTCGCGCCGCTGGAAGTGATTCCGGTGTTCGTTCGGGCCGGCGCAATTGTGCCCATGTCGCCGGTCATGCAGTACGCGGATGAGGTGCGCGATGCTCCTTATGAAATCCGGGTGTACCGCGGCGCGGACGGCGTTTTCCCGCTGTACGAGGATGAGGGAGACAACTACAACTACGAGTCTGGGCGATTCTCCATCGTGATGCTGCGCTGGAGCGAACTCAACGGCGAACTGAGCATTGCTGCCCGGGCCGGCGATTTTGACGGGATGGTGACGTCGCGCCAATTGAACGTCGTGTTCATTTCCGAAAGCGGCCGGAAGTCGTGCAGCGTGATTTATAACGGAGAGGAAATACGGGTGCGTCCAGCCGACTTAGACTAGGACTTGTAACCGGCCGATTTTGCCGAGGGCGGGATCGTGCGAATGCGTTTTACTGAGATATCAATGCGAGGCCGGCTACGATTGGCCGCGCTGGCCTGCGCGCCTCCACCCGCCCATCATCTTTTAGGAACCGGAGCCCGACCTTGCTTTCTATTACCCATATCCATGGCCGCGGAACACTGACCGCTACGGTCCTGCGAATGCACTGGAACTCGTCCATCAACCGGGGCCGGGGTATCTCGACTACGGCCGGACTCGTTTACTATTGGCATCGCGCTGGAGAGGACAAATCGAAGGCCCAAGTTGTTTGGTGCCGCGGCACGAGACTTTGGTCCGACTTGACGGCTCGGCGGGTTAGTTAGTCCGGTCCAGGTCGATCCGTTCGCCGAATTTCGAAGAAAAGATCATTTTCCAGAGCCTCGGGAACGGAAGGCGTATCCGGGAATCAACGAACACAGAAGACTGGCAGGAGGCCCAGCGGAAATTGCGGGATCGCCTCCAGGCCAGGGACGACAAGATCCTCGATATCGTCCGGAAAGGAGAACAACTGCAATTCGCGGATTGGCTGGATTTTTTCCTGGAGAACTATTCCAGGCCGCCGATACGCGCGGAAAAGACTCACGCAGCGAACGAGCGTGCCGGCCGACACCTTAAACAGGCGTTCGGCCAACGATCGCTTCACGAGCTCACCGCAGATGACATCGAGCACTACCTTCGACGGCGGCTTCAGGCTCGGGTTCAGATCAAGACCACCGCGGGCACCATTTCAAAAGACCGGCTTAAGCCGGCGACAGTCCACCAGGAACTGCGAGTCCTTCGCCGTATGCTGAACGTCGCAGTTCGCAAGAGGCTGCTTCCAGCAAACCCATGTTCCGGGGTGGAGTTTCCGGTGAAGCTGAGGGGGCTATTTCGGCCTCACTACATGACGTGGTCCGAGCAGCAACGGATCGAGTTTCAGGCGCCCGAATATTTGCGCAACGTCATTCGGATTATCACCGAGGCTGGGCTTCGGGTGTATAAGGAGCTGATGCCAATGAAGAAGGAACAGGTTGATCTACGGAATCGCCGAGGTGCCGTTGACGGATCTGGCGCGCGAAGCGTTTCGCGAGCAGATCCGCATCTCAGGACCTGGGCGATGGTTGTTTCCTAGCGACGAGAATCCAACCGGCCATCAGAAAAACCTGAGGACGGCCTGGCGTCTGACTTTGGGCCGTGCCAAGGTGCCCTACTTTCGCATCTACGATCTGCGGTCCACCTACGCGACCCGCTTAAGCGCGGGTGGTGTGGCCGACGAGTGGGTCACGCAACTGCTGCGGCAGGGCGATGCGAAAGTGTTTAAGAAGTACTCCTAGATGAAACTGCAGATGAAACGGGAGGCGTTGCAGAAGCTGAACCGGAAAGCCAATGAGGACCGGCCGGGTTTTGACACGGAGCGGATGAACTGATGGGGTTTGGTCACGGTTTTGCCACGGTCGGGTCGATTTTGGCCCAATTTGGGCAGCCGGGGCACTTTCGCAAATTCAGGAAGTGGTTTAAAATCAAGAGAGGTTCCAGTTTGGGCGCGTAGCTCAGTTGGTTAGAGCGCCTGCTTCACACGCAGGAGGTCACAGGTTCGAGTCCTGTCGCGCCCACCATTGACGGGCCCTACGCCATTCATGCGAAAGCCGTAGCCTCTAAGCCATTAATGGGGCAGGCCCCGCCGCTGGCTCTACGCAATTAATGCCGCTGACGGGCTCTATGCCATGAATTGAGGCAAGCCTCGGTCTGGCCGCCTTCTGAACCTTCTATAAGATTCATTTGAACTCCGCGGTAAGGGATTTTTCCCGGCGCATCCGTTTCGGCTAACCGATAAGTCGATTATGGTGGGAAAGACACGCGGATCCCGCGGGCGGTTCGGCCTGCTGGCTGCTCTCACGCTATTCCACCTACCGCTAGCGGCTCAACCCGGGCCGGAGGGGAGCCGAATTACCGGAACGATTGACGATCTCCGGACGGTACGGCGCCGGCTCGATGTTCACCCGCTGGCGCGCCGGGAATACGACGAAGGCGAAGCCCCGCCTGACATCCGTATGGAGCGCATGGTATTGGTGCTCAAGCCCGGCGTGGAACAGCAAAAGGAGTTGAATCGACTGGCCGCCGCCCAGCAGAACCCGCACTCGCTCGAGTACCACCGCTGGCTCAGTCCCGAAACGTTCGGCAGACGCTTCGGGGTCTCCGATTCGGATCTCGCACAGATCGTGGGCTGGCTGAAGGCACATGGCTTTGCGGTGGAACCGGTGGCCCCGGCGCGCCGCGTCATCGTTTTTAGCGGATCCACGGGCCAAGTGTCCGCGCTATTTCATACCCCGATCCACTACTACAACGTGCAGGGCAGGAGGCACTATGCCAATGCCGCGTGCCCTGAATTACCCCAGGCCTTAGAGCAGGTAGTGGGTGGAATTTTATCGCTGAATGACTTCCGCGCCCGGCCATTGCATCATCCCGCGGCACGCATCGCGCACAAGGCGAGTGCGCCGCTGTTTGCAGACGACGCCGGCAACCATTACCTGGCGCCAGTGGATTTCTCCGCGATTTACGACACGGGTCCGCTCTATGCCAACTCCGTCGACGGCACCGGGCAGTCAATCGCCATCGTGGGACGGACGAATATCTCCCTTCCAGATGTAGAGACCTTCCGCAGCACGTCCGGACTGCGGGCCAACGATCCGGTTATCGTGGTGAACGGAGTCGATCCAGGGATCGTCTCCGAGGACGAAGAGACCGAAGCCGTGCTGGACGTGGAGTGGTCGGGAGCAACGGCCCCCGGGGCGTCCGTTCTACTAGTGGTCTCGGCGTCGACTAATGCTTCCGACGGTGTGGCGCTCTCCGCGCAGTACATCGTCGATCAGAACCTGGCGGGCATTGTGAGCCTGAGCTTTGGAAGCTGCGAACAAAACCTGGGAACGGCCGCTAACCAGTTCTGGGACGGGCTCTGGCAGCAGGCAGCCCTGCAAGGCATGACGGTGCTGGTCGCTTCGGGCGATGGCGGGGTGGCCGGGTGCGACCCGGACTCGGCAGCGGCGGCCGTCAACCCGCCGGGTGTGAATGGCTTATGTTCATCGACGGCCAGCACCTGCGTTGGAGGCACGGAATTCAGCGACGGAGCGACTCAGGGCACTTACTGGACGGCGGCCGGACTCGCTACCGGCTACATACCCGAAACCGCCTGGAACGAAAGCGCGAGTGTGGGCGGTACCGATCTTTGGGCCACGGGCGGCGGTCCCAGCACGATTTACGCGAAGCCCGACTGGCAGAGCGGACCGGGGGTACCCTCCGATGGTTGGCGAGATGTGCCGGACGTGGCGCTAAGCGCCGCCAGCCACGATGGCTACCTGACGTACATGAACGGTTCGTTGTGGGCAGTGGCGGGGACCTCGGCCGCCGCTCCCAGTTTCGCCGGTCTGATGGCTCTGGCTGCCCAGCAGACGGGATCACGGCTCGGGAATGTGAATTCGAACCTGTATGGGCTGGCCTCAGGCCATACCGGCGGGGCGATCTTCCACGACGTCACCGCGGGAGACAATAGTGTTCCGGGTCTTACCGGATACAGCGCCGGCCCTGGGTATGACCTTGCCACCGGCCTGGGCTCGGTGGACGCGGCACAATTGGTCGCCCATTGGAACGATGCGGCAGCCGGCGGATCTTTCGATTTGAGTGGATCTCCACCGGTCGTCTCACTGGTCCAGGGGACTACCACGGCGGTAGCTCTGGACGTGGTTCCGAGCGGCGGATTCAACGCGGACGTGAGGCTCTCAGCCAGCGGCTTGTCGTCCGGGCTGACGGCGAGTTTCTCGCCGCTAGTGGTTCCGGCGGGATCGGGTGCAAGTACGCTCACGTTGACGGCTGATCCGGGGGCGGCGCCGGGCACCGGTAATGTAACGATTGCGGCCACGGGCGGCGGCGCCGTCCGCTACCTGCCGGTGGCTGTGACCGTGGTGGCCGCGTGCACTTATAGCATCAGTCCCACTAGTGCATCCACGGATGCCAAAGCTGGCTCCAATGCCGTCAACGTGACCGCTAGCAATGTGACGACTACGGCAACCTGCCCCTGGACGGCGGTCAGCAACAGCTACTGGCTTGCGGTTACCAGCGCCGCTTCGGGGGTTGGAAATCAGACTGTGACTTACTCGGTGGCGGCAAACACCGTGGGCACTACACGGACGGGTATTATTACCGTCGCCGGGATGGCGTTTACGGTGACCCAGACCCCACCACCACCGGGCTTCGCACTCACTGCAGCTCCTTCCGCATTGAGTGTGGCGGCGGGATCGTCGGTCACGGTCGGCATTGGTGTGGTCCCCACGTATGGTTTTCAGGGCAATGTGGCATTAACAGTGTCCGGACTGCCCGCCGGCGTCGGGGCAACCTTTCTTCCCGGAGTAGCCGCAGCCGGCAGCAGGGCCTCGCTGGAACTCACCGCGAGTGCCTGGGCTGCCACGACATCCGGCGGCATCACGGTCACCGGAACCAACGGAAACCTGGCGGTGACGCTGCCGCTGAACGTCAGCGTGGCCGCCGTGCCCGGTTTCTCGCTCAACGCCAACCCATGGACAGTAGCCCTGAGCACCGGGTCTTCCGTAACCACAACCGTGAGCGCGGGGGCATACGGTAATTTCACGGGCAAAGTGATCCTCGCGGTGGTGGGGCTGCCGGCCGGGGTAAGTGCGGTATTCACTCCCACGGCGATCGCACCGGGCAGCACGGCCTCGCTGAAATTCACGGCGGCCGCTTCGGCACTTGCGTTTTCGGGCAATATCACGCTTACCGGTTTAAGCGGAGGTGTGACGCGCACGGCTCCCATGACGCTGAACGTAAGCGCGACGCCCGGCTTCACGTTGGGCGCCGCGAACGCCGCGATAAGCGTGGCGGCAGGATCTTCGGGGACCGCCAGCATCAATGTCGCGGGCCAGGGTGGGTTCCGTGGGAATGTCACACTGGCCATCGCCAGCCTTCCAGCCGCCGTCGCAGCGGTGTTCAACCCGCCAACGGTGGCGGCTGGCGGCACTTCCACGTTGACCCTGACGGTGAGCGGATCAACGCTGCCATTCTCGTGCGGCCTAGCGCTCACGGGCTCGAGCGGAAATCTGACGAGCACGGCTTCTCTGCAGTTGAAGGTAACCAGCGCAGCGAGTTTCACCGTGATTGCGACTCCACCGTCCGTGGGGGTCGCGCAGGGTTCTTCAGTTACCGCATCCGTCAGCGTCGCTCCCACAAACGGTTTTACAGGGCAGGTGGCGCTGGGGGTTACGGGTCTGCCGCCCGGCTTGACCGCGAGTTTCACACCTCGAACGGTGGCAGCGGGGAGCGCCTCCCTTCTTACTCTCACTGCGGACCCGGCCGCGGCGACGTTGTCGGCCCGGAAACTCGTTTTGGCAGGCAGCAGTGGGAGTGTGACCCGGACGTCAACTCTGATGTTGAATGTGACCGCAGCCGGCTTTACGCTCAGTGCCAACCCCCCGTCGGTCACACTGGGGGCGGGTTCGTCCGCCCAAACCACAATCGCCGTAGCGGCAACCGGTACCTTCACGGGCAGAGTGCCGCTAGCGGTTTCTTATTTGCCCACCGGGGTAACCGCCACCTTCACTCCGCCGACGGTGTCGCCGGGCGGTTCGGCCATCTTGCAGCTCACGGCTCTCTCCTCGGCTCCCGATTCGTCCGGCAACGTCGCGCTTACGGGCGCGAACGGGAACATGACCGCTACGGTTCCGCTAGCGGTGAATGTGAACGCCACTCCGGGCTTCTACTTGACGGCGGCGCCTTCGTCTTTGACTCTTACAGCGGGATCTTCGATCACGGCGACCATAAACGTTACCGCGAAGGGTGGTTTTACGGGCAACGTGAACCTGGCTGCCAACGGTCTGCCGGCGGCGGTTACGGCCATATTTTCGCCGCCTTCTCCTGCGGTGGGCAGCACCTCCACCGTGACACTCACCGCCAGCGTGTGGGCGCCCGCCTTCTCCGGTAAGATCGTGCTGACTGGCACCAGCGGAACCGTGACGGGCACCTCCGCATTCAGCGTGAACCTGATCCCCGCGCCCGGATTCGCTCTGACGGCCACCCCGCAGGTGGTGACCGTGATAGCGGGATCCTCGGCGACCAGCACCATTCGCATCGCCGGCACAAGCGGATTCCAGGGGACTGTCGCCTTGTTTTTATCCGGGCTGCCACCCGGCGTTACAGCAACGCTCCCGGCATCGCCCATGGTAGGCGGGACCGCCACATTGAGGGTCACGGCGTCCGCTTCGGCGGTCGTGTCTTCCAGCCGCATCCTGGTTACGGGAGTGAGCGGGGTGGTGGCGGTCTCGATCGTGCTGACCTTGAACGTAAACGCCCCCGGTTTTTCTATCAGGACGGGTGCGCCGTCTCTCACTGTGGGATGGGGATTGTCTGTGTCCACAACGGTCACAGTCGTGCCGATTATGGGGTACGGCGGCATGGTCACGTTTTCTGCCACGGGTCTTCCCTGCGGAGTAAGTGCGGTATTCACGCCGCCGGCCGTCCGCGCTGGAGGTAAAGCAACCCTGACTCTCAGCTCGGTTTTCGGTTCCGAGATCACCACGAACGTCATGGTGACCGGCACGAGCGGCAACCTGACGGCGTCAAGCCCGCTGAGTCTTACGGCTGACGAGGAGTCGGTCGGGTTCCAGTTGCTGGCGAGCCCCTATTTCGTCGATCTGCAACCGGGAGGGACCGCGACCACCCGTATCACTATGCAACCGACCCTTGGTTACACCGGCAAAGCGTCGCTTTGGGTTCCTCCAAATATCCTGCCGGCGGGCGTCACCGCCACGGTCAGCCCTTCGTCGATTGGGCCCGGGCAAGTGGCCACATTGACCCTGCAGGCCGCAGCGTCGGCGCCCGCGCCTACCGGCTACATACAGGTACAAGGGTCGATCGGCAATGCCGCGATGGGCCTGCTTCGCATTACCCTGAATAACGACGCGCCGGGATTCAGCTTCGAGGCCCCTTACCTGCCGACTTCAGTGCTGACGGGTTTCATCGACACGGTGCTGGTCATCAATTTTTCAGGTGGATTCAATGGCGATATTCAACTGGCATTCTCCGGCCTGCCACCCGGCGTAGTGGGCTCATTCCAGCCAGCTCCGGCCTATGAAACCAATGTCCGCAACGTGTGGTTCGAGCTGGCGGCCGGTGTGACCGCGGTGGCATCTCCTCCGACCGCGGTTACCATTACGGGCACCAGCGGCAACCTGACCGCCTCGATCACTTTCAACATATCCGTGATACCGACTACGAACTTCTGGGTGGATCCGCCCGTTGAGGGTATCTCCGATTCGGATTACTTTTCGACGGCGGCAGGCGGCATTGCGACGGCCACGCTGCTTGGAATCGGGCAGGGCGCCGGATTCACGGTGAGCCTATCCGGTGTGCCTCCGAACGCCACGGCCACTCTGGTGCCATCGCCCCCCTCCGAATACATTGTGAACATTGCGACGACAAGCCAGACGCCGCCAGGTTGCTATGTGATCTCATATGTGGGCAACGCGCCTGGCGAGCCGCCATTTACCCGAGGGTGGCCGTTGATTCTGACGGTAACCCAGTAACCGGGCCAACCTCGGGTTTGGTTAACCTGCATGTCGATGGCAGAACACACCTGAGAAAGGCGCTCAAGTATCAGGTATGCGTGACTTTCCGGACAGCGAACCGGACTAAAGTCCGTGCGCGCGAGTATAAGTGCCGCGAGGGGCCGACAGTTTATTCGTGGCGATGCTATCCACAATGGCGGCAAAGCGTCTATAGCTGGTACCGGCGGATTTGAGATTGGCCGGCCTCAATTCTTGCTAGGCTAATCTTTTCGACATCCATCCTATGCGTTTTCCACTCCCGATCATTCCTCAAACGCGGCTCGTCCGAGCCGGCGTTCTGGTTTTCTTTGCACTGGCTGTGCCGGTGTTAGCGCAAACCAAACTTCTCCGTTTTCCGGACATCCACGATAATCGCATCGTGTTTACCCACGGCGGCGACCTGTGGATGGTCAGTGCCGCGGGAGGCACAGCCACACGCCTGACGGCGCACCCGGGCGTGGAGGTGTTCGCGAAATTCTCGCCCGATGGCAAACAGATCGCCTTCACCGGGCAATACGACGGCGATGAGCAGGTTTATGTCATGCCCGCAGAGGGCGGCGAACCCAAGCAGTTGACCTTCTATCCGGCGCGCGGGCCGCTGGCGCCGCGGTGGGGCTACGACAACCAGGTCTACGGCTGGACCAACGACGGCCATTATGTCATTTATCGCTCCATGCGGGATGCGCGCGCGCTGGCCATAACCCGCCTCTATAGGGTGCCGGTCGATGGCGGACCTTCCGAGTTGCTTCCCATGCCGGTTTCGGGGGCCGGATCGTTCTCGCCGGGCGGGAACGAGATCGTATATTCGCCGCAAGCACGCGACTTCCGCACAGAGAAGCGGTACAGCGGCGGCCAAGCGAATGCGCTGTATATTTTCGACACAGAAACACACGCCGCCAAACGAATTACCGAAGGTCCACGCGCCAGCCGCGATCCCATGTGGATCGGCAAGGAGATCTATTACGACTCGGATCGCGACGGGCACTTCAACATCTACGCCTACGATACGGCCAGCGGGAAGACGCGCCAGATAACCCGCTACGATTTGTGGGATGTACGATGGCCCAGCACAGACCGCCAGCAGCGCATCGTCTACGAGTTGGACGGCGAGCTTGAAATCCTGGATGTGAAAACGGGAAAGAGCCAGCATATTTCAGTGCGAGTGCCGGACGACGGCGTCAACCGGCGGCCGAGCTACGTGTCTGCGGCGAACCTGATCGAGGACGTGGAACTCAGTCCGAAAGGCGAGCGCGTGCTGTTCGCGGCGCGTGGAGATATTTTCTCGGCGCCGGTCGAGAAGGGGTCCACCCGCAACCTGACGCATTCGCCGGGTGCGCACGATAAGTGGCCGGCCTGGTCGCCGGACGGGTCTAAGATCGCTTATCTTTCCGATGCCAGCGGCGAGGAAGAAGTTTACGTGGCGGCGCAGGATGGCTCGTCACCCGCGGAGAAAGTCACCAGCGGGGGCCATGCGTTCCGTTATCAGCCCACCTGGTCGCCGGACAACCAGCACATTGCGTTCAGCGACAAGGATGGCCGGCTCTGGATGGTATCTTTGGCGGACCACACCACCGTGGAGATCGCGCATTCGACGGAGGGCTCGATCCGCGACTATGCCTGGTCGCCGGGAGGCGGCTACTTGGCGTTTAGCATGAACGACCACCGGTCCTTTTCGGCGCTCTATATTTGGTCGATGAAGGAGGCCAAACTGCACCGCGTGTCGAGCGGCATGTTCAACGAAAACTCCCCGGCCTGGCATCCCGGCGGCGACTATCTGTATTTCCTGGCCAATCATGAATTCCAGCCGCTGATATCGCAGATCGAGTTTGACTTTGCGGGAAACCGGTCGGCCGGGATCTTCGTGATGGCGCTGCGCAAAGACGTGAAAAATCCTTTTCCGCCGGAGAGCGACGAGGTCACCATCAAGGACGCCGCCAAAGACGCCCCGAAAGACAAGGCGAAGGCCGATAAAGACAAAGACAAAGATAAAGATAAAGACAAAGATAAGGACGAAAAAGCCAAGAAAGCGGACGAGCCGAAGGACGGTGGCATCGACTTCGACGGCGTCGAGCAGCGAGTGGCGCGGGTTCCGCTCGACGCCGAGAACTATTACGGCCTGACCGTGAAGAGCGACGCGCTCCTATATGGCGTATCGCCCGAGGGTTACTACGGGCGCTCCGCGGCGGGAAAGGCCACGCTGCGTATCTTCGCGTTCAAAGACCGCAAGGAAACCACGCTGGCGGATGGGATCGGTGGGTTTACGGTATCGCAGGATGGCTCGAAGGTGCTGGTGCGCCAAGAGGACGCCTGGAATGTATACGACGCCACACCATCCGGCGCGAGCACCAAGAAGACGGTATCGACCGCCGGATTGATGCTGGAGAAAGATCCGGTCGCCGAGTGGAATGAAATCTTCAACGAAGTGTGGCGCCGCTATCGCGACTTCTTCTATGCGCCCAACATGCACGGGTACGATTGGGAGGCGTTGCGGCAGCGTTACAGCCAGCTACTGCCCTACGTGGCGCACCGCACGGATTTGAATTACGTGATCGGCGAGATGATCTCGGAGTTGACCGTGCAGCACGCCTACATCGATGGCGGCGACGTGCAGATTCCGCCGCGCCCGCACGCCGGCCTGCCGGGAGCGCGCTTTGCGGTGGATACAGGCTGTGGCCGGTATCGTATCGCCGAAATCTTCCGCGGACAGAATGAGGAAGAAGTGTACCGGTCGCCCTTGACCGAACTCGGCGTTGACGCCAGCGTAGGCGACTATGTGCTCAGCATCAATGGCGAAGATGTAACCACCAAGGACGATATCTACAAATTCCTGCGCCATGCGGGCGATGCGCCGGTGATCCTGATGCTGAACACCACGCCGTCGCTCGATGGGCGCGCGCAAGGTAAGCTACCGGCCGCTGGGCCACGAGACGGACCTGTTGTACTTCAACTGGGTGGAGACGAATCGCAAGCGCGTGGACGAGCTATCGCACGGGCGCATCGGTTACATGCACCTGCCGGATATGGGCGCGGCCGGCATTCGCGAGTTCATCAAATGGTATTATCCGCAGTTGCGCAAGGAAGCCCTGCTGATCGACGACCGGGCCAACGGAGGAGGCAACATTTCGCGCATGGTAATCCAGCGGCTGACGCGCACGCTGCTGGCGACCACCTACGCACGCACCATAGCCACGCCGCAACCCTATCCGGACAGCGTATTCATCGGGCCGAAAGCCGTGCTGCTGGACGGCAACTCGGCTTCGGACGGCGATATCTTTCCGTGGATGTTCCGCACTGCGAAACTGGGTCCGCTGATCGGCGAGCGGTCCTGGGGCGGCGTGGTCGGGATTACCAGCCACGGCCAGGTGATCGACGGCGGAGATGTGAATGTGCCGGAGTTCGCCTATGCCACGGCGGAGGGGCAGTGGGCGGTCGAGGGGCACGGCGTGGATCCGGATATCGTGGTGGAGAACGATCCAAAGTCGTTGATAGACGGCCATGATCCGCAATTGGAACGTGGGGTTGCGGAATTGCTCAAAGCGCTAGACAAATCGAATCCGAAGCTGCCGGAGCACGCCCCGTATCCTGTAAAGCTGAAGTAAGCCGTGGGGCAGGCCCCCGGCCTGCGCGGGGCTCCCTTAGCCCCGCCGCCTTGGCGCTTGGGCTATGAACCTAGTGTGGATTCAGTTGGTGGACCGGGCGCCGCGGCGGCGCACTAGGAAGATGACGGCGAATACTGCCAAAAGATCGAACGCTAGGATAACCGGCGCTGGCGCTTCGGGCGTCTGGATGGCAGGCCCCACGACCAGGAATTCCTGGGGCGTTGAAGTTTTGCACGGTCCACCAGGACAGGTCACTTTGCCGTTCGGAATCGGCGAGTAAATCTGGACGTTGCCGTATTCATTCGGAGTGTACTTCTGCTCGCAGCCGCATTCAGATATGACTGCGCCTGCCCCCCGACAGTTGAATTCCAACTGGTCAAGTTCGAAATTGCCTTGGGATAAAAGACGCCCCAGATCGCGAAGGTGATTGCACCTTGCTGGGTAGTGTTGCCGTTCTGAAAAGCTGTCAGCAGCAGAGTGCTTAGATAGGCCGCCTCGTCATAATCCGTCGTTTGTTGGGCTGCCGAGAGAATCATTTTGTTGTGTTTTGCGTATTGCCGATGTTCGAGTAATTGTAGACATTGGCCGTCCACGATTCACCGACGTAGACGCTGTCCAAATAGTCGTCGCAGATGACCAAAGTGTTGGCAACACCGTTAACAGTCGCATAATACGGATCGACGTAGACCCCGTCCATCAAGTCGGACCCGTGGCTGGTAAGCGTCATGCTCGCGGTTGGCTGCGCGTACAGGCTGCCCGCTGCTGCCAGGGCAACCATGACAAAAACACACGACAATGCCGTTTTGTTGCGCACTTTAATCTCCGCCGCCCCCGAATTTCGCACTTGGACAACCCAGGGAACTCAAGCTACGAAGTAAGTTTATTACAGAACGGTAGATCGCGCAATCGTACTAAAGGGCAAAACCTTCGGAAGAAACTGCCAATTTTCCTATGAGTACTAGTGGGAAGGGGGTAGGTAATTGAGACGGTACCGGATGGGCTAACCGAAGCTCGCCCACCCGGAAAATCCTGCATGCAACTACGACGGAGAGATAGACTTGGCGCCGAAGAACCGGCGGCGCAGCACGAAAAACGCGCCTAGCAGAACCCCGAAATCCATTCCCAGGTTCGCCCAAACGGGAGCCTCGGGAGTCTGAACCACGAGGAACTCTTGGGATTTGGACAGAGGGCTAGGCGTATACACGGTGACCGTGGGGCCATTATATCCGTTCGCAGTACTCAAGAAAGCGGTCTGCATGTCGGCTACTACGTTTTTCTGCACCTGCGGTCTGGGACAAGTTGTTGATGCCGGTGACGTTGTTAAAAGCGTTCTGGCCATTGAAGATCGTCCAGATCGCGAAAGAGTATTCGCTCGCCAATTGGGCGTTGTTCATATTGCTGGGCATCAACAACTGGACAGCCAACCAAGCCGCTGCATTGTAGGACTGTTGGGCCGTAAAGAGCTGATTCGAGTTGTCAAGACTGTCAAGATTGTAACTTGCTGACCCATCGGCGAGCGTGACGTTTATACTTTCATTGTAGCCGAACTTCTCCCCACTGAGGTTCTCTACGGTGGATGCGGTCACGGTCCAGGGATTGTTGAGGTAGCTGTCGGTGCTGAAGTCATCGCAAATCACGTTGCCCGTATACAAGACGTTGCCATTCGAATCCTTAACGGTTCCAGTGTATGGGCTCACGTATACATTGCCCATGGTAAAGGCGTTGCCGACGGTATTCAGGGTCATGGTGTCCTGGGCCAGCGCCATGGAGGCCAGGCTCAGTATCCCCAAAATGATGCTAACGTACTTGATTTGCTGGATTGCGCGCATATGTTTTCTAGCCCTTGGTCTCGCAGCTCAAAAGTCTCACAAACGTAAACATCACTTCTCTGTGCCGCAACGGATTTGAAAAGGTCTCTTGAGCCAATGTTAGTTATAAGCCAGCCCGCCGAAGCAGTCAATGGGACCAAAGGGCAACGCAAGTACATAAAAACAAAGCTGAGAGGACTAGTACTCTGTCGGCCGCATTGGTTGGGTGAGCAGATTGAATTCGTGAAAGAATATAAAAGTATGGGCGATTGCCGTTTTCTTTGAATAGCTATGGATTTCAGTCCTTCCATACCGTCCCGCTGGCTTGCCCTGATCCTGGTGCTCGCCCTGGCGGCCTGCACCACCGACCCGAACAAGCGGAAAGTCGCTTACCTGAATAGCGGTGAAAAGTACGCGAAGGCGGGCAAGTACCAGGAAGCGGTCATTGAGTTCCGGAACGCCATCCAAATCGACCCGCGGTTCGTGGATGGCCACGCAAAGCTTGCCGGCGCCTATCTGAAATTGGGCAACATGGAGGCGGCGTATCGGGAATTCACCGAGGCGGTAACGCTCGACCCTAAGAATCTTGACGCCCAGCTCCAGTTGTCGCAGTTGCTGCTCCAGCGCCGGCAGTTTGACGAGGCGCAGGCAGCGGTGCAAAAGGTTCTCCAACTTGAGCCCAAAAATGCCGCGGCGCACGCGATTCTGGGCGAGAAGTACATCGTAACGCGCGATTGGCCGAAAGCCATCCAGGAGCTTCAGAAAGCGGTGGATGCCGATCCGAATCGGGTGGAAGGTTATGGGGCGTTGGGAGCGGCTTACATGGCGGCAGGGCATCCCGCGGAAGCTCAAGCCGCCTATCGCAAGGCGGTTGCGGTCGATGCAAAATCAGCGCAGGCCCACATCGCTCTGGGGCAGTTCTGGTTTTCGCAGCGCAGGATCGCGGAAGCTGAAGACGAAATGCGCTTGGCCGCCAGCTTGGATCCGCATGCGGTCCCGCCCAGGCTGTTTCTAGCGCAGATATTGATCGATACGGGAAGAGCGGGAGCCGCCGAGGAGCAATACGCCGAACTAAAAAAGGTGGCGCCCCACGACCCGCAAGCCTACGGCGCGCTCGGATCGTACTACAAAGCCACGGGGCAAAAGGAAAAGGCCGCAGCCGAGTTTCGCGCGCTGATGGCGTCGAATCCAAAGGATCTCTCGGTTCGCTCGAACCTGGTGGAGATTCTGATCGACCTGAAACAGGTTGACGAAGCGCTCAAGTTGAATCAGGAAATTCTGCGCCGGTATCCTGGCGATCCGCAGGCTCTTTTATCGCAGGGGCGCATTCTGATTGCGCAAGCCAAGTGGCAGGAAGCTACGTCGGCACTCCAAAAGGTCATTCAGTCCGATCCGAAATCCGCCAGCGCTCACTATTATCTCGGCATCGCACAGAAATCTTCAGGGTTTCTGGATCTGGCCCGCGCTTCCTTTTCTCAGGCCTTGCAGTTGGCGCCGGGATCCACGGAAGCGGCCGCCGCGCTGTCGGCCCTCGATCTGCGGCACGGGGAAGTCGATGAAGCTTTGCGTCTGGCGAGCGGGGCGTTGCAGGCAGATCCGAATCTGCCGTCGGCACAATTAGCGCGAGCGCGTGCTTTGCTAGCAAAGGGAGATGTGCTGGGCGCCGATGCCATCTTGCAGGATATTCTGAAGCGGGAACCGCTCTCACTCGCGGCCCTGGCAACCCAATTGAATGTTTACGCCCGGGAGGGAAAGTACGCCCAGGCCGTCGAGCGTTTCTCGGCACTGGTCCAGCAGTACCCGCAAAACGCCGGACTGCACTTCCTTCTGGCGCTGGCACATTTTGATGCTAAGGACTTGCATTCGGCAGAGGGCTCAGTCCGTAGGGCGCTGTTGCTCGATCCCAAGACACCGCAAGCCTACAGCCTGCTCGCTAACATCGACTTCGCCGCGGGTGACACGGAAGCGGCCAAGCGGGATTTCCACCGCGCCATCGAAGCCGATCCGCACAACGTGAGGAATTATCTGACATTGGAAGCGGTCTACGAGCGCGAAGGGAATTGGGACGAAGCCAAGAAACTCGCGGAGCAGGCCCATGGTATCGATCCTTCTTCGCCTCAGGCCGCGGGATCCCTGGCCTTTCTTTATCTCGAACACGGCGGGGACGTGAACATGGCGGTCTCTCTGGCGCAGATGGTGAAAGAAAAGATGCCGGATTCACCCCTGGCCGCCGACACGCTCGGATGGGGATATTACAAGCTCGGATCGTTCGATGCAGCCGTCACCCAGCTACAAGGGTCGGTTAATGCCGCGCCTAACAACCCGATGTACCGCTATCATCTGGGTTTCGCTTTGTGGAAGGCGCGCCGCTTTGATCAGGCACGGCTGTCGCTACAGAAAGCTCTCCACGACGATCCGAACGCTCCTTATGCGCTGCTTGCCCGGCAAACTTTGAGTTCCCCTCCGAAGAGCGTCGTCCAGTAAAACCACCCGTCAATCGATCGCGACTGTGACCGGCGGGCTGGTCGCTTTGCCCACTGTCAGCGTGACCGGGACCGATCTTCCGGCTTTTGTCTGCGCTGGCACCTGGCAGTTCACTTGAAGCATCCCGGAGATAAGTCCAGGCGCCGCACCGGCGTAAACAATGCCGGCATTCGCCCCGCCGATGGAGACGGAAACCGGGAGGAGCGGCTTCGGTAGAAGCGATGACGGAACCAGCCCATCAGTACCTGCAGGCTCCGTCTGGCCGGCGCCCGTAGCGAAGAGCACGATGATCGATCCACTGGGTGCGGGGTTGCTTGGCGAGTTGATGGTGCCATCCTGATTCAGGGCCGCCCCGCCACCCGTGCCGCTGCCGTTGAGCGAGAAGATCGCCGGCGCGGACGGCGCAACGGGGATCGAACTGGACGCCACAAGGCCTGACAGTCCGGTGATCTCCATGGTGGTCTGGCTCCGCCCATCAACGCCGAACGGAACCACGGCGTTGATTTGATTTGTGCTGGTGTAAACGAGCGGCGCGGTGATGCCGTCGAAGGTGACCTTGGTCGAATTGGGGGTTGGCTCCGCCGCAATCGCCGAGCCCAGGACGGTGATGAGTTCACCCGGCGCAACAGGTCCCGAGACGAGGCTGGCGGCGTTCAAAACGGTTTGGGCCAAGACAGGAGCGCCGTAGACAGCTTGCACCGTAATGGAACCATCTGTTGTGGTCATCGCGATCGAATGGCCCGCAGGATCGGAGGCGGCGGCAGACGCAAAGTGGACGGAGTAGACGCCGGGCGCCGCACCAGGCATGACATTGACGAATAAGCTGACGATGGAGCCGTCCACGATGGAGTTCTGGTTCAGTTCGGTGATAACGAAGCGTGTCTGGCCGGAGCCTGCGGCGGCCATGTAAAGGGTCTTCCCGGAATTCCGGGTCGCATCGCCGACTATAGCGGAAAGGCTCAGCACGGAAGCGTCATAGGAGAGATCGAATTGCAGGCCGCTGACCGATTCACCGCCACTCGCAAAAGACACGGCGACGGGAAGGATAGCGCCCGGCCCGGTAAACTGGGCAGGCATGGAAAGGTCGGCGCAGTACCCCGGTGTAACCAGCGAAACCAGACAAAGCGGCATCGCGATATTGGCGAAAGACCACATCGAGTACGCCTGATCGGCAGTGTACCAGATTGGCGGCTTAAGACGGCCTCCGGCTCCCCGCGCCATACCAGGTACGAAGCCACCGCTCAACCCCCGTAGCTTGATATGCGAGAACACCCAGATAGGTTCCCAGCGTGTTCGTGAACAGGTCCGTAGTACCGGACTGGCGCGTGGGAAGGAAAGCCTGACCGATTTCGATGGTGAGACTGACCAGGGCTCCCGCGATGACGGTGATCAGCGTGGACCACTGCCGGCGGCGAACCAGCGAAAAGTAGGCATAGAAGCAAAAACCCAGGGGGACAAAACCGACGATATTTTTCAGGAGGTTGGTCCAGTAGCTCCATCGCATGTAGAACTCGTCCCAGAAGGGTTCCAGCAGAGCCTGGTCAAGGACGGTGTATGTCGCGGGAATCTCCAAATCGATACCCGACCCGGCGCGATCGTGCACAACGCTGCCGCCGCGCTCGTCGAACAGGTATAGCGCTACATTTCGTTCATTCGGGATAATAACAGGTCGGCCGTTTTGGGTCCAGGCGTTGAAGTCCCGGAGAACGGCCGCCGCGGAGATTTCGCTGTGATACACCGCCACACCCCGTACATCGCCCGACCAGGTATCCTGCTGCAAGGCAGAATCCCCGATTATTAGCCGGCCCCCGCAGTCGCTGGCGTTGAGCCGGAATTGGGGGGCCGTTCGGGTTGGAGCGCCGTTCACGTAGACGGTGGTGCCTTGCGCGCCCGACGCGACAGTTACGAACAACGGCTGCGAGTGCTGAAAAATATCGCTGACATAGAATTTCGCCCCGTGGGAAGGATGATGACCGGCTGACTGAACCAGAAGATCAGTAATAGACTGATAAAGCGAGAATCGTGTTGCCTTCCGAGGCGTATAAAACGTCAAAATAGTACCGCCGCCGTCAGGCAAGGCCGGTTGCAGCCAGATTTCGATGCTGCAAGATTCCTTGTCACCCGAGCCGGAAACTGGGAAGGAAGCGGAACTCATTACAGTGCCGTAGTCGCCAAATCGGAGGCCATTACGGTCGGGTACCCACGTCACTTCGTTCCTCGGAGCGTGGAAGGGCCAGAGACCCAGATTCAGAATGACGACTAAAACGCCGACGCAGACTACCGTGATGAAAAACTGTTTCATCGATAACTAATCGGAGGGGATCCCCGGAGACGGCAAGCACCGGATTTCAGCGGACGGATTTGGAATAGCCAAGGGCTTGCATGCCGCGAGCCGCTTCGTGCGCAATGATCCACCGCTCATACCACGTGAGTCGGTCCCGCGCGGCAGTGTGGCCAACGGGGGTGAAAAGTGCCACCGATCCCTTAATTTCAATACACATTACTTTGTCGCTGAGTGCATCTTTCATCAGCGGGCAGCCCAGACCAGCTTACCACCAAGCGATTCCAGAGCCTGGTATAGGCCTGGGTGGCTTCCGTCGCGCCAAGCCGGACCTCTTTAATGCCCCAGGGGACAAACGCACGCCTTCTGGCTGGCCGAGCCACTGATCAAACAGGCTGCGAAGGGCCACCCTCAAATCCATATAGAACCCCTAGTACTCGTGCGAGCTATCCGGACAAGCTCGCATCCATGGCTCGTTTCAAATCGCAATGACGAACTTGCTCCTCGACCGCTGGCAGGGTCACCATCGGTTAGGGGAGTGTCGTCACCGATACGGGGCTGGACAAGGCCGACGCGTCAGCGGCAGTGTCAGTCGCCTCAACGGCGTAATAATAGACCGTCCCGGCGGTCAGAGAAGCATCGCTATATGACAATTTAGTCGTCACTCCCACGGACACCAGAGCGCCTGGCGATGTGCCCCGATAGACGTGATAGTTCGCAACAGGCAAGCCGCCGCTCGTTGAAGCAGACCAGGTAATGTTGACCTGGGTGCTCGATGCGGCTGTAGCAGCAACGTTGCCTGGAACACCCGGAAGGCCATAGGTGGTCGCGGACAACGGTGCGGACAATCCCGATAGATCGCCAGCCGAGTCCTGTGCCTCAACCGCATAATAATAGGTTGTGGATGCGAGGGCGGTTGTGTCCGTGTAAGACGTCTTGGTTGTTTTCGTTAATTGCGTAAGGCCGGTAGAAGTAGTTCCCCGGTAAATAATGTATAGAGAGATTGGGGGTCCGCCACTGACTGAGGCGGACCAACTCACGTTGATTTTCGTGGCCGAAGCCGGCGCGGCAGCCAGATTGGCAGGTATGCTTGGGGGACTGTCGACGGTCACCGGTACCGCCGCGGATAGCCCGGAAAGATCTCCCCCTGAATCCTGTGCTTCCACAGCGTAGTAGTACGTTGTCGATGCGGCAACAGTCGTGTCTGTGTACGACGTTTTGTTCAGCTTGGTCAGTTGGGTCAGGCCGGACGGGGTGGTTCCTCTGAAGATCAGATAAACGGAGATCGGCAGACCGCCGCTGACCGAGGCGGACCAACTCAGGTTGACCTTACTGGTTGAAGCCGAGGTGGCCGTCAGGCCTTCGGGGACTCCGGGAGGCCCGAAAGTGGTCACCGGTACCGGAGCGGACTGGGCCGAAAAGCCGCCGCCCGTATCTTCCGCCTCAATCGAATAATAGTACGTCGTCGTGGCTGTCACCGTGCTGTCGGTATACGAGGTCTGGTTGGTCTTTGCCAACTGTGACAGGGTGGTCGCCGAACTGCCCCGGAAGATTAGATAGACGGAGATTGGCAATCCGCCGCTCACCGAGGCTGACCACTTCAAGTTAACCTTAGTCGTAGAGGTTGCCGTTGCCTGAACATTAGAGGGTGCCGCAGGTGGACTGTATGTAGTAACAGAGACTGGTGTGGATAGCCCTGATTGCGCTGGAGGTGTACCGGTATCGACCGCCTGTATCGCGTAGTAGTAGATGGTCCCGGCTGTCAAAGTTGTATCTGAGTAGGAAGTCGTTTTGGAAGTGGCAACCTGGACCAAGGTTGATGCAGACGGTCCGCGGTATACGTGGTAAAGTGCAATCGGCAATCCGCCGGTAATAGCCGAGGCCGTCCAACTGAGCGACACCTTGCTATCGGAAGCCGGCGTAGCGGTCAGACTCGCCGGTGCAACAGGCAGCGATGGCGTTGTAAACGCCACTATCGTAGACATGTAGGAAGTGTTACCGAACGCATCTGCCGCTTCAATCCCAAAGTAATACGTCGTGCCAGGAGTCAAGGAGTTGTTGCCATAGGACGTTGTGGTGCCGGTGACTTGGGCAAGCTGGGTCAGGGCGCCCGGGGCTGGTCCTTCGAATACCAGGTAGGACGTGACGCCAGTTTGGTCGGTCGAAGGAGACCAGGTTAGGCTGACCCGGTAGCAGGAAAGCGCGATAGCAGTGACGTTTTGAGGCGTTGTAGGGGGTATGGTGTTGGTCGTCTGGACCGTTGCCGTTTTTGACGCCGGCGATATATTGCCAGCGAAATCAAAGGCTTCGATTGTGTATGTGTACGTCGTGCCGTCCGTCAAGCCGCCATCCTGATAGTAGAGATATGCAGTAGTCGCGACGACCGCGCCATCGCGCAAGACGTAGTAGCCGGCGACGCCTACGTTGTCGGTAGCCGCGATCCAGGTTACGTAGGCCTCGGTGGGATTGCCGGATGTCGCGGTCACACCGGTGGGCGAGGCCGGTGGAGTCTTGTCGGCGGTTGGCTCCATCAGATCGTAGAATGCGGTCGCTGTGGATGTGAAGACCACCTCTGAAACGGCAGCAGTCGCCAGCGGAAGCTCCGAGGTAAGGAGTTGTGCGGCTGCTTCGTTCTCCGTTGTGGTGTTATAGTCCTGGTAGGCATAATAAAAATCAGATGAAAATGGGCTTACAAAGATCATCTGGGTGAAGTTAGCCAGATTTTGCATAGTCTGGAGGAAATAGGCATCGAGAGGCGCCCAGAAGCTGTATACATCCCGTGATATGGTCTCATCATGGGTGAGCGTTGTCAGTTCGCTGTCCCGTATTTTATGCGTCCAACATTCTGTTATGGCGACAGGCAAGCCGGCCGTCTTCGCGATGGTTGCAACCGTCAACGCGTTAGGCAAATAGGTAAGGTTCACCGGGTATATGTGGAGGTCTATAAAGTTCAATGGCTGAGTAACGAAGCTCGCGATAAAGGTGTCATATCCGGTCAGCCATGTGCCCACACCGGCCCCGACTCGCATACCCGTCAATCCTGACGTCTTCACACTCGCAAGAAGAGCACTCAACAACGTCGTCGCTCCGGCTACCGTACTCACATTCGCTTGGCCCGTGTTGGCTGTCTCGGTGTCGGGTTCCTCGAGCACCACGAGGTAATCCGGCTTCATGGTTTGGGCAACAGTCAAGGCCATCGACGCCCGGGCCTGCTGATATTGAGCCCAGTTAAGGGTGGCATAATACGGAGCGACCGACCAGCCGGATAGGGCCTCAGCAGCTTGCAGTGTGTCATTTTCTACCACGAGCTTCAAGCCGGCATTTCTGACGATGGTGGCGACCTGCTTGTAGTAAGAGGTCAAGGCCGTGGCGGACTGGCCCTGCGTGGTCAGATACGGCCCATAGAGCACGGGAAACCCTACTTCGACCATGATCGCTTTGGCTCCCATGGCCTTGAGCGAGTTCACCTGCAATTGCACAAATGGAAGGCCATTTAGCAACTGTGGACCGCTATTTGCGTTGGCGGCCAGCAGGTTTCCGGCCATCATGTACGGGTAACTGGTCCCATCGCCCGCGGCGAGTGCGAGATTAAAGGTGTCTAGATAAGTATTTAGAGAGGTATAGAGGTCCTGGAACTCAGGTGGAACTGGCGCCTGCGCCTTGGCGGCGCGCGGGTACAAAACCCCGAATCCCACAACAGTTAAGAGGTAGACAATAGCTCTGGTTAATGAGATACACTTGGGGCCGATGTTGAATGTCATCCTGTATTTTCCTGGGGCTCGAGGCGCAATCCAGGCAGTATACAACAGGATCGGTAGGATTGAAATAGTTTGTAGGAGTTGTAGTACTCGATAGTTATCGATTTAGATGACACCGGCCCTTACTTATAGTTATGGCTGGGAAACCGGATCACGGGGACAAAAACTCCTCCACGCTGTTGTTTTCCACTTTCCGTTGCGATGTTTAGTGAGATCGAAAACAGCGGTCCGGGCAGGGTTGACCGGCCCTGGAATAGAGTACGATTGCACTCCCGGCGCATGTTCGAAACCGCAATCTGCTGCGAACTGGCATTTCGCTTGAGCAATCAGGGTAGCAGCCCGTGGTACTAGATGAACACAAGTTCGATTGTGGAGGCTGTGCCAGAAATTCTACAGGAACAGCGCCTACGGCCGGTCCAGCCTTGTGCCGGGTACCTACTTTCAATCGCTGCGGATCGGGTTTTTTGAGGGCCTCGATTCGGAGCGGGTATCGCACGGCGGACCGCCGACTCGCTTGTCGTTACGGAAGTTCCTGGGCTACGCGCTGGATGAGGCAACGCCGATATTCCACGATTTCGCGCACGCGGCAATTGGTGCTGGAGACGCACACTTGGCAGTTTCTGATGGGTACCGAAAATCCTGGACGAAGAGGGGCGAAAGAAGAAGGGATCGATTCAGGAATGGATGAGTCCCAACGACCCCGACGCCCGCATCACCAGGATGAAAGACGGAATGGACCCATCTGACTCACAAGGCCGCGTATGCTGTGGATTTGACCGGTAGAGCGCTGCTGGCGGTGAGGCTCCGACCGGCCAATGAGGGGCAGCAGCGCAAACCGCGCGGTGAGATCAACGCACCGGGAGTCCAAGAGGTGGTAGCGGACAAGGGCTTTCCACAGCGGCGCCCTGTTAAACGATGTGCATGAGCACATGTCCGAAGTTACATCCCCGAGCCCGCGCGTGGGCAGCGGCACTGGCAGGGCGAGCGGAAAGGCGGAGGAGTAGAAGCGGACGTATGCGAATCGGCGGCGTGTGCGCGGCGATCGCAACCAGTTGCTACAAAGACTGCGGAGCGAACTGACGGACGGAGCCTTCGCGCACCTGTATGAGTCCGGCGGAATGAGACGGGCTGATCTCCAGGGGCGGGACAACATTCTGAAGCCACTAGTGGTACACGGAGCCGCGTTCAGTTCCGGCCAGATTGAGGGTCAGATTCCCTGGGAACTCTGGGGCAAACGCACGCCGGAATGACCGCCACATCGGGCGCACAAACCAGCGCGCCAAAACCATCAGCCTGGCCGAATACGCGCCCGGCATTTTCATTATGAGTGGCGAAGTCACCGGCCAGGGCGCGCCATCCTCGGCGACAACAACCGCGTGGCCTATGCCGCCAGCCCTTCCCCGCCGGGCACCAACATCCTGCAGATCTTCTGCACCGGGCATCGGACCGGTCTCCAACCGGCCGGCGACCGCCGTGGCCGGCCTCACGGACGCGAACTCTCTGGCTCAAAGGATCACACTAGCCAACGTCACCGTGGGAGGAGCGGCCGCTTATATGCTGTTTTCCGGCCTCGCACCCGGCGGCGTGGGCCTGCACGAGTGCCGGCTCATTTTCTACTGGGGCCGCCGTGCCCGTCGCTATTTCGATCGGAAGAGCCACCTTCATAACTGTCACTATCGCCGTGCAGTGGTGCTCAGAGGTTTGTTGCCGCCGCGGCTCAGCAATACGCCAAAGCAATCCGGATAGCCTGCTCCACCGGCGAGTACGCGCTATCTTCCCGATGCAGAAGAAAAGGTGCGGCGGGCAGCAGCGGAGGCTGAGCCAGAAATCGCGGGCGCGTCCCACTATGCGGCTGCGCGGCATGTACCAGAAACGGATGGCACAGATAGACGGTTCCCGCTTCTCCTGTCGCCGCCACCTCTTGGCGCACGGCGGTCTCCGCGAAACCGTTGACGGCCAATTCGCGCAACGAGAGCCCCTTCTCCCCCGCCGGCGCCAGCGTCCGCGCGATATCCAGATGCGAGCCTGCTCGAATGCGCGTCGGCGCGTCCCGCTCTCCCACATCGGAGAACAGAAAGAGCATCAGCAGCGCGCGTCCCCTCGAGGTCACGTTCACCCGCCAGTTCAGAAAGTCGCCACCGCCGCCATCCGCAGGCGGAAAGCTCGTATCGACGTGCCAACCCGCGTCTCCCGGATCGTCAGGGCTTGGAAAGCGGATTGGAAAAGTCCCGAGATCCGGCCTCGGCAGCCATCTACCCGCGCCCGCAAGCTGATCGAACGCTCCGTGCAGGATTGGCGTGTTGGCTGCGCTGCCAAACGGCTCTTGCCCGTACATCCCCAACCGGATCACGGGTTTCGTCCACGTGACGGGATCATCCGCTCTGCAGCCCGTGTCCCGCCATAAAATGGAACGGCACGCGCCGGCAAGATCGCGTCCGAAAGCCCCTGGTAATTTTACATAACCCTCGCTGATGAACTGCTGGATTTGTGCCGGATGGAAAGGTCCGGCACTGCCGGCGTCATGCATCACTCCCAAAGTGTATCGGATCATGCGCTGCGCGTACCACGAATCGCCTTCCAACTGTGCCCAGCGTGAAATGGAACACCAAGTAGGTAGAATTGAGTATTCTCGGCACGTGTCCCAGGCGCTACACTATCGAGCGGGATGCAAATGGTGTGGCCTGCGAACCGCCAGCCGAGGTGGACTCTTGGAAAACTCCGGCAAACCGGGCGCTTCGTCTTCCGAAACCAAGAAGAAGCTCGCGGACGATCTGGATCGCGCCACCTCGGAGTTCATGCGCCTGGAACGCATCGCCTCCGACATTATCCGGCAGGTGGCCACCGGCATTCCCCCGCCGGATGGACAATTTCGAATCACGCAGGCCACCAAGAAACTGAAGTGCGCGTTTGACCGTTACCAGATCGCTGTGAAGAGATACCGTGATTTTGTGGACCACGGAATCCAGCCCCAGTTCAATGACGCCTCGGACCCGAGTTAGCTCTTCGATCAGCCCTCAGGAACAAGCCGGTAATATTGAAGCTCCAAAGCAGGTCCGGGCGACCTCGAAGCATGGCGCACAGGCCCGTCTTCCCGCCAACCGGCGATTCCACCCGCCGCAGCAAGAGTTCGCGGTTACCGATGCCGCCATGCTCGTCGGTAGGTTCCTTCGTTGTGCCGATGACGGTCGTGCCGGTGGGCGAGGTATCGGTTAGCTTCGCATCGCGCAAACTGAACGGGACTTGTCGCGCGCGATGCTCAGGTGCGCGGCGGCGGCTACCGAAGCGCAGACACCCCGGCGATCGGAGTGTGCAACCGCGCAGGGCATGCATAACGGTTTGACAATTCGGGTGCGATTGTCGAGAATTCAAGTGGTATGCGGCGATTTGTGCAATACGTCTTCGTCTGCGCGTTGTTCGCCCTGGCCGGCTGGACTGCACGGCCCGGAGGGTTCCAGGTGCTGGGGCCCGGCGGCGGCGGCGCAATGTTCCACCCCACCATCAGCCCGCATGACCCGGCCACAGCGCTGGTCGCCTGCGACATGACCGGCGCCTACATTACACACGACGGCGGGCGGTCGTGGCGCATGTTCAATTTGCGCGGCACCGTGCGCTTCTTCGCATTCGATCCGAAGGACGCCAAAACAATTTATGCGGGCGTGCACGGTCTGTGGCGCAGCATGGATGGCGGTGAATCGTGGAACCTAATCTGGCCCCAGCCACGGACGGTGCGCGCCATCCGGATGAACTCCGACCATGCGGACGAAGAGATCGTGGCCGAGCCCGACCCGGTCGGCGACATTGGCGCGCTGGCTGTCGATCCGGCAGATTCGCGCGGCCTGTGGGTGGCCGGCCGGAAGGGTGGAGCTACGGCATTGTTCCTCTCGCGCGATGCGGGCGCAACCTGGCAGCGGCAAGCCGCGCTCGACGAAATGCCGCTGCGCATGTGGAACCGAGCGGGCGTGGTCTATGCGGGCGGACCACACGGCGTGGCCGAAGTACGCGGCGATCAGGTGGTGCGGCATCCCGCGCCGGCGGGGATCGTTTTTACGGATATTTCGGGCGGATTTCCAACGCAAGGATCGGCCATATTCTACGGCGTAAGCGATAAGTCCAGCTTTGTATCGCGCGACGCCGGCGGCTCGTGGACGCCCGTGGAACTTCCCGGATCGGGCACCCGGCTGCGGGCTGTGGCAGCCAGCCTCCATCATCCCGAAACGGCGTACATGTCGTACGGACAACTCCACATGGACGGGCAAATCTGGCTCGGAGTGGCGCGCACCCACGACGCGGGCCACACTTGGACGCTGGTTTGGAAGGAGGCCGGCACCGCCGCGCCGAACGTCCGCGACAACTGGATCACCGGGCAGATGGGCACGAGTTGGGGCGAGAATCCGCTGGCGCTGGGTGTGGCCGACCAGGATCCGAATCTTTGTTACGGCACGGACTTCGGCCGCACCATGCGCACCACGGATGGCGGCGATCATTGGGACGGCGTGTACAGCCGCCGCGTCGAGGGCGGCGAGTGGACTACCACCGGCCTGGATGTGACCACTAATTACGGATTCCATTTTGATCCGTTCAATCCCAAGCGTCGCTTCATCACATATACGGATATCGGGCTGTTTCGCAGTGAGGATGCCGGCCGCTCGTGGACGCGATCCGCGGAAGGTGTGCCGCGGCAGTGGACCAATACGACCTACTGGGTGGAGTTCGATCCCGAAGTGCGCGGCCGCATGTGGGGCGTCATGAGCTACACGCACGATCTGCCGCGGCCCAAAATGTGGCGCCACGCCGCGGTACTTTCTTATAAAGGCGGAGTGTGCCGCAGCCTGGACGGCGGGCGTACGTGGCAGCGGTCTAATGCCGGTATGCCGGAGACCGCGCCGACCCATATCCTGCTCGATCCAACCAGCCCCGCGACCGCGCGCGTGCTGTACGTAGCGGCGTTTGGCCGTGGAGTGTATAAGAGCAACGATGGCGGGGCGAACTGGGAGTTGAAGAACAGCGGCATCACCCAGAAGGAGCCTTTCGCCTGGCGCCTGGCGCGCGCGGGCGACGGCACACTGTACGTGGTGGTGGCCCGCCGCAGCGAAGATGGCGGTATCGGAAACGGCGGCGACGGCGCGGTCTATCGATCCGCGGATGGAGCAGGCTCGTGGACTCCGGTGACGCTGCCCGAGGGCGTGAACGGACCCAATGGGTTGGCCATTGATACGCACGATCCGCGGCGGCTTTACCTGGCGGCCTGGGGACGCGCGGCGGGCATCCACGGCGACGGCGGCGGCATTTTCCTTTCGACAGATGCCGGGCAACACTGGCGCGCGGTGCTCGATCGCGACCGGCATGTTTATGATGTGACCATCGACCCGCGCAACGCGTCCATCCTTTATGCTGCGGGGTTCGAATCGTCTGTGTGGCGGTCGGCGGATCGCGGGGAGCACTGGTCGCGTGTGCCGGGTTTCAACTTCAAGTGGGCGCACCGCGTAATTCCCGATCCCGAAGACAGCTCAAAAATCTACGTGACCACGTTCGGCGGAAGCGTGTGGCACGGCGCGGTGAACGGCTCGGACGTGCCGGTGGACATCGCCACGCCGGAACTGCTGCCGGGAAAGTGAGGTAGTCATGCGGACCTTGATTCTGTTGGTGTGCTGGCTGGCGGACGCCCAGGCGCAGCCGGTGGTGATCCATCCCAAGCGCATCGACGACGTGCTGGTGAACCCGGGTATGGGTATCCAGACCTTCCAAAGGTTCAACGGCGATCAGTTGAATGCGGAGTTGAAATGGTCCGAAGAAGGGCCCACAGGTCCGCTGGCAGGGTCGGGCGCAGTCGATTTCCCGGGGACCACGATCGCGTATTGTCGCTGGTTCTGGGAAACGCTGGAGCCCGAAAAAGGGCGCGTACGATGGGAGATCATCGATAATGCGCTGGCGCAGGCCCATCAGCATGGGCAAGCACTGGCGATCCGTCTGATGCCGTATGATCAGAAGCATCCGTTGCCGGAGTGGTATCGCAAATCCGGCGCCAAGCGGGTCAACGCGGAAGGCTCAGCCATCTGGGAGCCGGATTTCAGCGATCCGCTGTATTTGAAGTATTGGGGCGATCTGGTGCGGGCGGCAGGTGAGCACTACAACGGCCACCCGGACCTCGACACCGTCGATATTTCGTCCGTCGGCTACTGGGGCGAAGGCTGGAGCGACTACATGCCCGCGTTTCCCTACCAGAAGAAGCTGATCGACATCTGGTTCGATGCGTTTCCGGCCACCACGTTATTGATGAACTTCGATCAGCCCGAGGCGCTGGCCTACGGAACGGAGCGCGGCGCCGGCTGGCGGCTCGATTGTCTGGGCGACCTGCGGGCGAAATGGTGTCACATGTTGGATTTTTATCCGGAGCAAATCGCTCGCACGGGCATTCAGGATGTTTGGAAACGCAGCCCCGTATCGTTTGAGACCTGCGGGGTGCCAGGGTCCTGGAAGAAACAAGGCTGGGATGTCAACTACATTTTGGCTGAGGCCCTACGCTGGCACGTCACATCCTTGAACGTAAAATCCAGCCCTATCCCGGCGGAATTCGACGGCGCATTTAAGGATTTCGAGCGCCGGATGGGCTACCGCTTCGAGCTGCGGCGCATGGAGTATCCGGCATCGGCCAGCGGCGGCAACAGCGTGCCGGTGCGGATGTGGTGGGTAAATACGGGCGTTGCTCCGGTGTACCGTCCCTACGTGCTGTCACTGGCCTTTCACTCCGCGGACGGTGTAGACGCGATTGTCACGGTGCCCGAGGACGTGCGCAAATGGCTGCCCGGCGATACGGTGGTCGAGACGGACATCGCCATGCCCCAGTTGAAGCCTGGTCCGTACCGCCTCCGCGTTGGCCTGCTCGACCCGCGCACGCGCAAGCCTGCCATACGCCTGGGAATCGAAGGCCGGACAGCGGATGGCTGGTACGATTTGGGTGCCATCGCGGTCAAGTGAACGGCACCGCGGGACGGTCTATTGGAGCGTAGCCAGTTCCGCGCGCACCTGCCGGATCACGTCGCGATACTGCGCGGGGGATGCCTTGGCCAGAAAAGCCTGGAAGCAGGCGCGGGCGCGTTCGCGGTCGCCGGCCATCTTATAAAGCAGGCCCAGGTTGAGTTGCGCATCCACCAGGTCTGGATCGAGCTGGGTAGCTTTTTCGAAATAACCGCGCGCCGCGGTCGCGTCCTGCCGTTGAATGGCAATCACGCCCAGCCCGTTGTAGGCCGCTCCAAACGTGGGATCCACCGTCATTGTCCACTTGTAAACGCGCTCGGCATCCGCCAGGCGGCCCTGTTCCAGGTAAGCGGTGGCCAGGTTGGCCTGGCTCTGCAGATCGGCCGGATTGAACTGGGCGGCCTGCTCGTATTCGGGTATGGCCTCGCGCTTTTTGCCGGCGCGGACCAGCAGGTCGGCCATCCGGGAGTGCAGGCGGCCGCTTTCGATGCCGTTCTTTACCGCCTCGCGATACAGCTTCATGGCGTCGGCCGGGCGGCCGTCCCGTTCGTATTCGCCGCCCAGTTCGTAGTACAAGTGCGGATCGCCGGCATCTTCGATGATGGCCTGCTTTAGCAATTCGATGCGGTGTGGCGGGGCCAGACCGGTGCCGCCGGTTTCGACCGTTCTCAGCAGCTTCAGAATGTCGAGGCGGTCCTTCGGATCGATTCCCTGCCCTTTTAGATCGTATGAACGCGCGGTGAATCCGGAAACGTAGCCCAGCGACTTCAACTGGCTCAAGGTGCGTTCATCGAGCGCGGTGGTTTGCACCTTTTCGGCGCCATCCGTCCCCACCACACTCTTCAATTGGGCCTCAAACCTGGCGACTTCCGGCGAGTGACCGGCGATCACGTTGTGGATTTCGCCGGGATCCTGCGCGAGATCGTAGAGCTCCGGCTTCGGCGCGCGAACGTATTTCCACTGGTTCGTGCGGATGGCGCGCAGCTCCGCCCATCCCATGTTGATCCTGGGATATAAAGTCTCCGCATAAGAGACCGCCGTGGGGGCGGCCTTGCCGGCGAAAAACGGCGTCAGGCTGGTTCCCTGCACGGCCGCGGGTGGTTTGCCGCCCATCAATTCCAGCAAGGTGGGAAGCAAGTCGATGGTGCGCGCCTGTGGAGTGATGCGCATGCCCGCGGGGACGCCTGGACCGGAGAGCAGGAATGCAATGCGCAGGGTCGCATCGTAGAGAAACACGCCGTGAGTGAATTCGCCGTGTTCGCCCAGGCTCTCGCCGTGATCCGACAGCACGGCGATGAGCGTATTGTCCGCCGCCTTCTGATGAACCGCATCGAACAGGCGGCCCAGTTCGTGATCCGCATAGGCGATTTCACCGTCATAGAGCCGGCCCTTATATTGATCCTTGTACGGCGCGGGCGGGTCGTACGGCGCGTGCGGGTCATAGACGTGAACCCAGAGAAAGAAGGGCTTGCCGGATTGCTGCCGCAGCCATGCGACCGCATGGTCTACCGTCTCGCCGGCGCGGCGCTCCGCGTCTTCTTCAAATTCGTGCCCTTGGCCTGGTTTGGGCATTTGATCGTCGTAAGTGGAGAAGCCCTGGTCGAGGCCAAAACGCCGCTTCAGAACAGCCGAACTGATGAAGGCGGCCGTATCCCAGCCGTGCTGCTGCAAGATGGTCGCGAGCGTGATGGAAGACGACGGCAGCACGAAGCCGCCGGTGTCACGGACATGGTGCGTGGGCGGGTTGAGGCCGGTGAACATGCTGGCGTGCGACGGCGGCGTCAGCGGGGCTTGAGTTACCGCGTGCTCGAACAGGGCTCCGCTTTGCGCGATGCGGTCGATGTTCGGCGTTTCAATCGCCTGGTAGCCGTAACAGTGCAGGTGGTCCGGACGGAGAGTGTCCACCGTGACTACCAACAGATTGAGCGGACGCAGGGAAGGTGGGGTCTTCTCTGCTTGTTTGCAGCACGTGAGTAAGCTGGATATCGCGCACAGCCAGACACAGGGCCTGTGGAACTTCATTAAGACTGCCAGTCTGTGGGGCAGGCCCTCGGCCTGCGCGGGGCTCTCAGCCCCGCAATGGCAGCCTGAGAGGCCGCCGCAGGCCACGGGCCTGCCCCACGATCAGAATGTGATTCGCAATGCTAGCTGGATCTCGCGCGGACCATTGGCCACATCCAGAATTCTACCGAATGTCGAATCGCTGAGGTTGGTATCGGGATCGGCGCGTCCTGCCCGGTTAAACGCATTGATCAGGTCGGCCCGAAACTCCATATACGCCCCCTCGTGGAATGGGAACCTCTTGAAGAACCCAAGATTCTCCATCGGCTGCCAGGGACCGCGCAGGTTGCCGAAGAATCGCGGCGTGTTGCCCAGCGACAGCACCACGCCGTTGGGAGTCGTGGGCGGTTCGGCAAACGCGCTGGGATTCAGATAGGCTTGCCCGGTCCCTCCCGCATAATCGAAGGGCCCGGACGAAGCTGCCTTCATGGGTACGCCCGGGATCACGTTGCCGCGAATGTCGCCACTAAACAGGTAACCGCTGGGATCGAGGCCTGACTCGATATACAGCGGGTCGCCGGATTGATAAGTCTGGATGCCGGTCGCGGTCCAGCCGCCAAACACCTGGTTCACTATGCCGCCGCGGTTCAGGAATCGGCGGCCTTGGCCAAACGGGAGCTCGTAAATCCAGGTGATCTTGAGCTGCTGGGTATGATCGAAGCCCGCCACCGAGCGCTCCAGTTGCCGGTTGTAGACATCCTGCGAGCCATTCGTATATCCATACAAGTTGCTGTCATTCAGGCTGATGGTTTTCTGGAACGCGTAACTTACCAGGAAGCTCAGACCTTTGCTGGTCCGGTGATTCAAGACTACTTGTGCCGCATCGTAGTGAGACGTCCCGAAGTACGGGAAGAAGAAGGCCACACCGCCGGGAGCATACTGCGGATATGGCAGCAGCGCCTGCGCCACCGTTCCGGTGAAACTGGGATATGGCAGCGGGATATCGGGATGCAAAGTAACATCATCCAACAACTCGTCTCCGAGCTTTAGATACTTCGGATTCAGCTGGTTCAGGTTGTTCAGATTCGACGCGCCTAACCGCGTTCCTTTGTTTCCCACATACATGGTGGAAAGCGTTGTGTCCTTGGGCAGCAGGAACTGGAAGCCGAGCGTGTAATTCTGGGAATAAGGTTGCCGGTTCGAGTTGCCGGGGAGATAGGTGATGCCCTGCCCGTTATCCAGGGTTGGATCGAGATCGGGAAGATTGAAGGTGTAGGCAGGATATCCGTTATCCCAATAAAGCGCCGGAGTTCTGGTGCTAGGCGAAAGGTTGTGGCTGCCATCGTACCCGTCGATACTGGCCAGGCCGAACTGATTGGCGATGGGCGGCGAGTACATGATGCCGTAGCCGCCGCGCATGACCATGCGGGAATTGATCTGGTAGGCAAAGCCGAAGCGCGGGCCAAACTCTTTCCAGTAGGTATTCTGAAAAGAATCGCGATGAATAGTGCTGAGGAAGGTCAGCGCACCCGGATATCCATCCGCTCCAGGATTAGGTGCAAGCGGAGCGAAACTGGAGCCGAGATGCTGATCTTCGGTCAGAGCGCCTACAATATCCCATCGAAGACCGATGTTGAGCGTAAGGCGCTTGCTGACCTTCCAATCGTCGGCCACGTAGAAGGCCGGGTTCCAGAAATGCGAGTTGGGATTGACGGGCGAAATATTCAGCCCGGTGCTGTACGGAGCGCCCAGCATGAAGCTGGCAAAGGCGTTACCAGTCGAACCGAGCGCGTTCGGGTCAGCCGTCTGATCGGGGCTGAAGGTGAACCGGCCCGATGTGCCGGAACGATAATCCTGATCGTAGTAATACTTGCGGACCTCCACCCCAAACCTTACATTGTGCTTGCCATGTACCCACGTGGTGTCGTTCTGGACAATGTAACTTCCATTGGGCTCGACACCGGCGTTGTTGCGACCCAAGGGATTGAGCGTGCCGCCCTGAACCGACGTGCCGGTGAACTGAAGGAGCGGGAAGGTCGTCTCGGACACGCCTGTCAGGCCGATTTTGCTGGGCCAGTCCCCGCCCAGGCTGAAAGAGCTGTTCGAGTCTAGCAGGCGGTTAAAACCAAAGCCCACGTGATTGAGCAAATGCGGGCCGATGACCCAGTCTTCCGTCGCGCGAACCATGATGCCGTGAATATACTGGGACGCGAAATAGCTGGTAGCGCTGCCGGGAACGGGCAAATATCCCTTGCCGGCGCCGTTGTAACGCAGCCGCTCGTTCGAATTGACAAAAACGGAGAGCCGGTTTTTGTCATTGATAACGTGATCGAGCTTGCCGCCATACGTGTTCAAGTCAAACCACGGCTGGTTGGTAATGCCCGGATAATTCCTGAGCATGAACGGCAGGGCGGGATCGGGGATCGGCGCCAGTTTCAAAATGTTCGCCGATACCTTGCTGATCTCCGAAGACGGGATCACATTGTTCGGAAAAGGGGTCCGCACGTAGCTGCCATCGGGCAATTGCGTCGTGCTGCGCGGGTCGTAGATGGCGCCGAAAACTATGGGATTGCCATTCGGGTCCTGACCGATCGCGGTTCCGGAACTCGAGTTACCCGTGAAGGAGGGATTCAACAGAGCGGAGAAGTCGCCTGCTTTGTAGGCGGTGGTCGGCAGCGTTCTTAGCGCCGATGGACTATCGTTGCGTTTACGCGCGCCCTCGTAGCTGAAAAAGAAGAAGGTCTTATTCTTGCCGTTGTAGATCTTAGGCAGGAAAATTGGTCCACCTAGGTCGGCGCCGAAGCTGTTTTGCTTGAACGGCGAACTGGGCGTGCCAAACGCATTATTGTCGAACGAATTGGCATTCAGCGCGTTATTGACGACGTAATCGTAAGCCGTGCCGTGAAGCTGGTTGGTCCCGGATTTGATATTGAAGTTGGCCACCGCGGTCAAGCCGCCGCCGTATTGCGCGCTCAGGGCGCCGGTCTGCAGGGTAAACGCGCTCACCGCGTCCACGCTGGGCGTATATTCCGAAGTATCGCCGGCAATATCGGCTCGTCCGATGGACATGCCTTCGACATAGATTTCATGTGAGAATTGCGGCCCGCCATTGATGGTGCCCTGATAGGAGTCTCCAACCGTGCCCGGCAGGCTATTAAAGATGAAGGCCTGAATCTGCCGCTGGCCGTCGTCGTTGCTGTCGATGGGCCAGGCGTGATAATCGGCGTCGGAAACGGAATAGCCTAATTCAGAACTGGATGTTTCCAGATGCGTGGCTTCCGCGCTCACCGTCACGTTCTGATTGACATCGCCCACTTCCAACTTCAGGTTCGCGGTCACCACGGTAGCAACAGTGACCTCGACGTTCGGGATAATCGCCGTCTTGAACCCGGACGCGCCCGCCGATACGCGGTAGGTTCCGGGCGGCAGGTAAGGTATCCGGTAAAGACCCGCGTCCGTAGTAACGGATTTAGACTCCACGCCGGTCTGCGTCTCGACCGCGGTCACTTCAACGTGTGGGATCGCGGCCCCAGTCGGGTCAGTGACCGTACCCGTAATCGCGCCACGCTCGCCTTGGGCGAACACCGTCGCAACAAGGCAAAACAGTCCAACGAGCAGAGCAGAAAACGAAAGAATCCTGCTTCTCATATAATTCACCCTTCCCCGGCCGGGCTGACCCCCGTCGACCCACGCGGGCAAAAAATCATCTATCCGGATATCGTGGTAAAAATGTCATAAAATCCACGATATACCGAAACACAATATTCCCCTTCACTTAGCATGTCAAGCCCCATCGTATTTCGAGCGTGTCGGATTAAACATGGCGCGAAGGCCACGCCGGGACATATACTGTGACGTCAGCTGGCCCGGAGACAAAACGCTTATGGAAGACATTGTGGCACCAATGGCTGGGCGAAGACAGATCACGCGCGCCGCGGCGCTCGGTGGACTCTGGCTGGCCATGCGGCCGGAAAGAGGCTCGGCTGCCGAAGGGATCACGGACACTGCTCTAAATGTCCGCCAGTTTGGGGCCAAGGGCGATGGAAAGACTGACGACACGAAATCGATCCAAAGCGCGGTGGATGCCGCGGCCGTGCGCGGCGGGTCCGTGTATGTGCCGCCCGGTGTATATCGGGCCTCGGAACTGCAAATGCGCCCGCACGTGTCGCTCGCAGGCGTCCCCGCATGGGACTACGGGCATGGCTTCGGCTCCGTGATCCGGCTGGCGGATGAAAATGTGGGATGCCTGCTCAATATCACCGGCGCAGTTGGAGTGACCGTGGATGGACTCGCGCTGGATGGAGGCAAGCTCGGCGCCGGCGTGCACGGCGTCTGGCTGAACAATCCGAAGTATGAGCAGGAAGATACGTTTCGTATCGAACGATGCCAGATCGCCAATTTCAGTGGCGACGGCGTGCGCCTCACCCGCGCCTGGTGCTTTTCCATCCGGCATTCGATGATCGCCTACAACCACGGCGACGGTATTTCGCTGCGTGGATGGGACGGGTTCTTTCTCGACAACTGGCTGTCCGGAAACCGAGGCGCCGGATTTGCCGCGCGCGAGGAGAACGCTTCGTGCACCTTCACCGCCAACCGGATCGAGTGGAACCGCGAAGGTATTTTGATCGTCGGCGGCGACGGCTACAACATTACGGGAAACTTCCTGGACCGGGCGGGCACTTGCGGGCTGGCGGTGCTGGGCGGCGAGCAGATGTCCATCACCGGCAACTTCGTCAAGCGCAGCGGGAAGATCGCCAAGCCGGGTACTTACGAGTCGTGCCAGATCCGGCTGGAGAACGCGCGCGGGATCACCTGCTGCGGCAATAACCTGCAGGTTGGCCGCGACGATAACGCCAGCGGCGTTTGGTCTCCGACGTATGGCATCGTTTATAAAGGGCTGCGGAATTGTGTCATCAGCAATAACGTGCTGCACGATGGCGCATTGCAGCAACTGATGGTGGACCTGGGCGGCCACGGCGAGGGAGCCGTGGTTAAAGACAACCCTGGCTGCCTTTCTCCGCACGCCGCCTGAGGTTATAGCCATGCTGCGATCGAAGAATTTGAAAATCCGCTGCGGCGGTCTCGCCTGGACCCTCATGGCCTTGCTGCCGGCGGTGTCACAGGCCGGATCCATTGATTCCGAGCGGCTGAAGCTGATCCCCGTGCGGATGCAGGAGTTCGTCGATAACGGCGCCATCTCCGGGACGGCATACCTGGTCGCGTATCAAGGCAAAGTAGTGGCCCTCGGCGGGGCCGGGTTTGCCGATGTGCAGAACCGCAAGCCGATGCGGATTGACACCATCGTACAGATCATGTCGCAGACCAAGTCGTTCACCGGGGTGGCCGCCATGATGCTGGTGGAGGAGGCCAAGCTCGACCTGACGCGCCCGGTCCAGGATTATCTGCCCGAGTTTAAGGGTCAACTCGTCGACGAAAAGCGGCCCGATGGCTCCCGGTCTGCGCATCCCCCCGCGCATCCCATGACGGTCTGGCAGTTAATGTCCCACACATCAGGCTTCGATTTCCTGCCGTCCAGCGGTCCGTTCAGCCGGATCAACTACACGCTGGATGCGACTTTGGAAGATGCGGTACGTGCCTATGCCCACGAGCATCTGATTGCGGAACCGGGCAAAAGCTACCACTACAGCAACATGGGGATCGCCACCGTAGGAAGAATCATAGAGGTTGTCTCGGGTCAGGAATACTCGCGGTTCGTCGAGGAACGGATTCTCGCACCGCTGGGAATGGTGGATTCGTTCTTTTATCCGCCGCAGTCGAAACGCGCGCGCATCGCCATGATTTATCAGCACGAGGGCGGGAAGCTGGTGCTATCCCGCAACCGCGCCCAGGGTGGAGACCCGGCCGCGTACCGCGCGGGAGCGAAGTACCCCGGGCCGGAACTGGGGCTCTACTCGACGGCGACGGACCTGTTCCACTTTTACCAGATGCTGGCCAGCGGCGGAATTTACGACGGCCGCAGATATCTTTCGCCGCAGGCAGTGAAGCTGATGACCCAGGATTTTACCCCGGACCACTCCGGGTATGGACTCACCCTCAGTGTCGCGAGCGGGCCGCAGGCGATGCTGAATTTGCTCTCTCTGGGAACGTTCGGGCATGGCGGCGCCTTTGGCACAGGCGGTTCGGTCGATCCCACTAACGAATTGGTGCTGATTTTCCTTCCGCAAATGAACGACGGCACCGCCGACGCGGCTAAAGACGCGTTCATCCAGCTTGCGGAATCGGCTGTGCGTTAGCCTAAGTAAGGACCGCTTGCTCGCGCGCCCGGCTCGGAAACGGATTTCGACTCATGCAAGATAACGAGCCACTACTGCGAGATATTTCCGATACGGCACTCTGGGCGGCGGTCTTTCGGGCGCGGGAGGCTGAGCGGGAAGACGCGTTATTCCGCGATACGCTGGCCAAGCGCCTGGCCGGGTCCCGCGGCCCGCAGATCCTCGACGACGTGCCGCACGCCGCTGAGAATTCCTGGTCGTGGATCATGCGGACGTATCTTTTTGACCGGATCATCAGCGAGCAACTGCTGCGCGGCGCCGACATGGTGCTGAACCTCGGGGCAGGTCTGGACGCCAGACCTTATCGCATGGCGCTGTCCCCATCGCTCGAATGGGTGGAGGCCGATCTGCCGCAGATCATCTCTTACAAAGAGCAGGTTCTGGCCGGCGAGCAGCCGCGCTGCCGGATGGAGCGCGTGGCGATCGATCTTTCCGACACGGCGAAGCGCCGCCAACTGCTGGCACGCCTTTCGGTGCGGGCCACCCGGATCATGGTCCTGACCGAAGGACTGTTGATCTATCTCGCGGACGAGGAAGTGGCTACGCTGGCCCGCGACCTTGCCGGCAGCGTGGATTCCTGGGTGCTGGACATGGGCTCGCCCGCGCTGCTCAAAATGATGCAGCGGACCACCGGCGAGGCGGCGGATGCCGCTGGTGCGCCATACCAGTTTGGTCCCCCGGCGGGACCGGATTTCTTTCTCCCGTACGGCTGGGGCGCCGCGGAGGTGCGTTCGCTGTTTCAGGCAGCCATTGAAACGGGGCGCGTGCCGCCGGAGCTGGCGTCGTTCAAAGATATTCCCGAGCCGCCGCGGCCCTGGGAATCCGCGGTCTGGGCGGGCGTTTGCCGGCTGCAGCGAACCGCGTAGCTCTCAGGGTCAATGGGGCAGGGCGAATGCGATGTACTCGCCGTGGATCTTCACCTGCGTCGCGGGTGTGATGCCCATCTGAGCCGCCGCGCAGAAAACCACGTACTCCCGGCTACCGGCCTGGTACACCGCCGGCATGCCTTCCAGCGCCACGCCCACTTCGTGTTCCCACAAGACCTTGCCATTGGCGGCGTCCAGCGCGCGGACTTTGCCATCGCGCGTGCCCGTGAAAATCAGGCCTCCGGCGGTCACCACCGGACCGACCTTCGGAAAGTGAGATCCGGTGTCGCGAATCCCTTTGGCGGCGAGTGCGGGCACTTCGCCCAGCGGGATCTTCCACCGGATGGTCCCCTCGTTCAGGTCATAAGCTGTAAGGGACGTCCATGGCGGAGCAATTGGGGAAAGCCCGTCGCTCGCAAACATAAAGCCGAAGCCTGTGTAATAGCGATCGCCGGTATATGTCGGGGAAGTTTTGTCGGCCTCCGCATTGGGAGCCATACGTAGCAGGGCCGGCAGGTCCTTGGAGACAACGTAAAGCGTGCCCGATGCCGGATCGACGGCCGCGCCGCCCCAATTGGCGCCGCCGTTGTTCCCCGGCATCTCGATCGTGCCCCTCCGGCTGGGCGGCGTATATATCCCTTCATTGCGGGCGGTGAGCAGTTCGTCCCGGAAGTGCGCGCGGTCTTCGGGCGAGAGGAACGGACTGAGATCGTCCGGCGTGAACTTCTGCCGGGCAAACGGCGGCGGCTTGGTGGGGAACGGCTGGGTCGGCCAAGTGGTTTCCCCCGGCATGTCCGAGCGCGGCACCGGGCGCTCCTCTACGGGCCACAACGGCTCGCCCGTGACGCGATTGAAGACCCACACGAACCCCTGCTTGGTCACCTGCGCCACAATGTCCACGGACTTTCCGTCATGCCGTACGGTGAGCAGTTTGGGGGCGGTGGGATTGTCGTAGTCCCAGATGTCGTGATGCACGATCTGAAAATGCCAGAGACGCTTGCCCGTGCGGGCATCGAGGGCCAGCAGGCAGTTGGCGAAGAGGTTGGCGCCGCCGCGGTCAGCGCCATAGAAGTTGTATTTTGAGCTGGCAGTGGGCGCATACACGATCCCACGTTTCTGATCGACGGAGAGCTCACTCCAAACATTCGCTCCGCCCACGCGCTTCCAGGCGTCCGCGGGCCAGGTATCATAGCCGAATTCGCCGGGACGTGGAATGGTATGAAACGTCCACACCAGGGCGCCGGTGCGCACGTCGAAGGCACGGATGTCTCCCGGAGCGGAGCCGTAGCCCTGGTTGGTAGCCGATCCCAGGATGAGCAGATGCTCAAAGACGCGGCCCGGCGTGGTAGATTGCACGAGGGCGATCGCCGCCGGATTGCGATCCAGCCCCTGTTTCAGGTCGACACTGCCGGCTTTGCCAAAGCTCTGTATGGTGCGGCCTGTGCGCGCGTCGATGGCGCGCAGGAAGTGATTGCTGGCGAAAAGGAGGCGCTGGTCCGAACGATCCTTGCTTTCCCAATAGTTGATTCCCCGGTTGGTGATGAGGGTTGTGCCGGGTTCGGCCGGATGGCTCCATATTTCCCGCCCGGTGACGGCGTCCAGCGCCACAATCGAATTGTTCCGGGCCAGCGCGTACACGCGGTCGCCCACCACCAGCGGATTGAAGGAGTAATGTTCGCCATCGCCGGCGGAGTAGGTCCACGCCACTTCCAGACTGGTGACATTGGAGCGATTGATCTGCGCGAGCGCGGAGAACTGGGATGAGTCTGCGCTCCCGCCATAATCGCTCCAGGTCTTGTAATCTTGCGCCGTAGCAACAAAGCTCGCACCCAGCGCCACGTGGAAGGCGAACATCAACCCGCGAGGACAGGACATTCTCCTATGATGACACCCCGTGGCCCTACGGCAGATCCAGGTCCACCGCAAATAAATCGGCCGTCGCTCCAATGACGTAAGCATAGAGCGTATCGTCCAGGCCGATGCCTGCAAGCCGGCAGGTGATCGCGTCCTTTTGCAGAGCCTCGTTGAAAGTGAACGAAAGGCTTTTTTCCCCGGAGCCAGGACTGATGTGGTAGACCGGCTGTCCCGGTTCGGCCAGATCCTGATAGAACAGTTGATCCGACCGGTTCGACCAATATGGATAGGCCATACTCGTGGCGGCCGGACCCGGCGTCCATTTCTTTAGCTTCACGCCATAAAAGAAAATCTGATTGTCTGAATTGTTGATGGCGGCAATGAGACGGCCATCGCGCGACCAGGAGGGGGAGTGAAACCCTTCCGAGCCGGGCAGGAGACTCGTCTTTCCGGTCGCCACATCGACCAGGTACAAGTGATCGGGCGCTTCGAGGGAAGCGTTGCTCATGTCTACGACGATCTGCTTTCCGTCCGCGCTCCAGTCCGCCGCACCCGCTACAAGGTCCGGCGGCCCGAGCGCTCGCGGGGGCGAGCCGCCCTCGGCCGCGACCGCCCACAACTTGCGCATGACATTGGGCTGGGTGGCAATGAACAGAATTTGGCGGGAATCGGGAGACCAGCGCGGCTCGAGCGTGCTCATGCCGGCGGGAGTGAGCTGAAAGCAATCCGCCCCGTTTGTACGGCAGCGCCAGAGCGACCCGTCGACCGTGGAAGCGTATGCGGCCCATTTTCCATCGCGCGAGAAATGCAAATTGGAGGCCGTGGGAAAAACAGACGCGGTGTAGAGCGAGTGAAAATCCGGCGAAAGCCGGTACAGCTTTGTGTCGGGCCAATATCCCATCGAAACCAACCTCGAACCGCTGCTCCCCAGACCCACGACCGTTTCCGTGTCCTCCGCGCCTAGAGCGACTAAAACGGGCCGGCGCGAAGCTCGCCTCCAGAGACTCGGCTGTTCGCGGGTCATCCACAGCTTCTGGTGGGGGAAGGATCCGCGCAAAAACGCGAAGTACCTGCCACCGGCGAGCCAAAATCCGACAGAAGTGTCCGTGGCTTTTTCGCCACCCGGAAACAACTGTTGCAGATGAGATCCGTCAGTCCGAACCTCCCACAGGGAATGAACGCGCAGGAAGGGATCCCACGTGCTAAACGTGAGCCGCGATCCGTCCGGCGTCCATACCAGACGATATGCGGGCTTCTTTGCCACGGGACGCATAGCCGAGCCATCGCTATCAGCTTCATACAGGGTCTCGCCGGAAGTAAAGGCTATCCGGCGCCCGTCGGGCCACCATACGGCATTCGAGGACAGGAACTCACCAAGGCGCCGTGGCGGACCTCCCTGAACCGGCCAAACCCATAGTCGATATGGATCGCCGATCCGGCCAAGCGAACCCAGGAGAAAACGGGTGTGATCGGGCGAAATGTCAAAGATGGTGGAACTCGCGAAAGGCGTCTTGACCTCAACCGCGTCGCCTCCGTTGATGGAAGTCTGCATCGGAAAACGCCGCGCCCCGCGCCTCGCAGAGAAAAAGATGCGCGTTCCGTCGCTGACAATCGGCCCTGGTTCCACATTGCCGGTATGCGTGAGGCGCGTGCGATTGACCATCCGGGGTGGAGGCAGCGGGAATAACCAGTACACGGCTTGATGCAGGATAATGGCGGCGGCCGCGGCAACAGCAAGGTATTTCCAGCGGCGAGACTTTCCCGGCGTGACAACGTCGGTTGCGTGCGCCTGGCCGTTCTCGTGGCCATTACGATCCTCGACCGAAGCCACCGCCGGCATCGAATCAAATCGCCTGGCGGCGGCAGCGGCGAGACCGGCCTGATCCTCGATCGCGACCGGCGCGATGAAACGGTACCCGTGCTTGGGAAGCGTAACGATGAAGGTCGGATTCCGGGCGGAATCCCCCAAGGCGAAGCGCAGCCTTTTCAGGGCGGCGTTAAGGCTGCCATCGAACTCAACGTATGTATCGGACGGCCACAATGCCTGGCGCAACTCTTCGCGGGTTACCGCTTCGCCCGGTTTCTCGAGCAGCATGCACAGAATCCGGAAGGGTTGGTCCTGAAGCCGGACAGGGGAGCCCCGGCGCAGAAGCTCCCTTTTGCGGACGTCAACCTCGAACACGCCGAACCGATAGACCCGCCCTGAGAGCGCTGGTGAATTCACCGGCCTGCCACCTTTATCGTGGCAAGTCTAGCACGCGGGAATGCGGGTCACAACTTTCTCTTAGTCCCTCTGTTTATGGGGCTTATAAGGTCATATTCAGGTCAGATAAACAACCCGCCGGGCGCCACGGCGCGGGAGCCGGCCCAGCTATTGCTTCACGGCAATGGCCGAGATTTCGATTTTCGCTCCACCGATCAAGCCCGCCACTTGCACGGTGGCGCGCGCCGGTTTCGGGTCTGGCATGAGCTTCTTGTAGACCTCGTTCATCTTCGGAACATCGTTCAAGTCCGTGATGTAGACGGTCACGGAGGCAATGTCCTTCATCTGAAAGCCGGCCTTTTTGACGATCTTTTCGATCGCGGCGATGGTGTTGGTAGTCTGTAGCGTGATATCCGTTCCGGTGACCTTGCCTTGCGCGTCGGGCCCTTGCTGACCTGCCACGTAGAGGGTGTTGCCTGCCACAACCGCCTCGCTAAAAGGCATGCCCTTCTGGAAATCGATGGCTTTGTTCTGCGCAAACGCGCTGCCTGAAATGCAACAGGCCATCATGCCAACCACCCAAAAACGCTTCTTGATCTTTGACGTCATTTGTAGGTTCTCCATTTTCAACGATTGGATCACACTTCCACTACCTCTTCATAGCGGTGGCGCCAGGTAATTTCTCCGGCGGCCTGAAAGATATTGAGCGCCTGTTCATAGAGGTCGCGGGGGATCTGGATGCCTCCTTCCCAGCACCCTAACTCCTGATACGCTTTGACGGCGTGGCTCAGGGCGGCGGGCGCTACGCCTGGAAAGAACGACGCTTCGGCCGCAGCGACTTCGCCGGCGGGAGCCGTGCGTACCCACTCCCTGGCGCGTTCGTACGCCTTCAGGAAGGTTCGATAAGAGTCGGTCTTTTGGAATTTGCGATCGCAGCAGAGGCTGCTGAACGCAACCGCAGGCACGGATGCTCCGACCGCGACCACCATCTCGCCGCTTGCCACGGGAGCCTGCAAGTGTACGTAATCCCCTGTGCCGGCGGCGAACGCGGCTTCCATTTTTTCGGGCGTCCTGGCGTCGATCACCTTGATCTTTGTCCAGTCGGCTCCGTTTTGGCGCACTGCATATTTCAACATGACCAGCGGTTGCAGCCCGTGATCCGCAAGCAGAGTTTTGCCCTCCAGCTTTTTCCAGTCGAATGCCGGATCCGGCTGGCGCCCGACCAGGAAGAAACCATCCCGCTGGTTGATCTGCGCGAAGTGCACGGGCATCGGTTCGACCCCGCGTTCCCGCGGCTTCCAGTTTGACGATACGGCCGACTGCACAATATCGACCGCGCCATCGCGGATCAGGGCGTAAGTACGCTGGCCGGGTTCGAGGACGCCATACGTGACTTCGCGCCCCTCATCCTGGAGCAATCGAATGCAGTAAAGGAGGGGGCTGTAAAATGCGGAATGGCGCGAGGCCATGATACGAAGGGGCATGCCTTACTATTTCACATCGCCAAGAGTGCGGTTGAGCTGGCAATCAGACAGGCCGGACCGACACCACCCTCTCCCGTGGCGGCACTCGCAGCAACGGGTTGCGCAGCGCGCGTCCGAAGCCTTCGAAGCGCACTTGCATCACGTCGCCGTCTTCCAGCCGCACCCCGTCTCCGAAGCTGAACGCATCCGCGCCGAAGAAGTGAATGTGCATATCGCCCGGGCGGCGGTGAAACTCGAACTTGAAGTGATGGTGTTCAATGTTCGCCAGGCTGTGGCACATGGCGCTCTCCCCGGTTCGTATCTCGCGCGACCAGAGCCGCTGCCCGCCGCGATCGACGGAAACCTGGCCGGGCACCAGGCCGAAACCGGCATCCAGCACGAGTTCCGGCCCGATGGCGCAGGTGCGAAGCTTCGATGCGGCCAAGTACAGATAGTTCTTCCGTTCGAGGACATGATCGGAGAACTCGTTGCCCGCCGTGAAGCCGATCCGCCGCGGCATTCCCTGTGCGTCGATGAGATAGACGCCAGCCACCTCCGGCTCTTCCCCGCCATCGTCCGCAAACTCCGGAACGGTTAGCGGCTCATTGTGCGCGCGCAGCACGGTGCCACAACCTTTGTAAAACCACTCAGGCGCTGTTCCCGGCTGCCCTGGCGCAGGTTTACCGCCCGCCACGCCGGATTCGTACATACGGGTGCTGTCGGTAATGGCTTGCGCCGCGGCGTGCATAGCGTCGCGATTCTTGGCGCTGGCTTTGTGCGTCAACCCGGTGCCGCTTACCAGGCATCGCGCCGGCTCGGAGGGGACGTCGGCAGATGGATAGATCCGCCATTCCGACTCTCCGGCGTACACGGCGTCGTAGCCGATTACGTCATCTGATTTCCGCCGTTCGACGCCATCGGCGAGATGCATACCATCGAGCAGGCATGACTGCGCCAGATCATAAACAAACTGGCAGTCATCCAGCAATCGCAGACCGGGCTCTTCGACAACGGCCACACGGCGGCCTTCCGGGCCGGCCAACTGAACGAGTCTCATGTTGAGAAGTCAGATGCCGGCGTACCAGGCATAGCCTGCTTCCGGCGACGCGGAGCCCAATCCCTTGCCAAACCCTTTCAGATTGTCTGCCAGCGTCAGGCGGGTGATGTACTTGACGCTTTTATATCCGAGTTGGCGAGGCAGCCGCAGGCGAAGCGGTCCGCCGTTGCCCACGGAAAGTTCTCCGCCATTCATCCCATAAGCGATCAGCGTCTGCGGGTGCAGCGCATCGGCCATGTCGATGCTGTCCCACCAGTCGCGTTCGAACGAGAAGTAGACCAGGTATCTGGCCTGCGGGTGGACGCCCACCAGGTCCAGGACGTGCGAGAGGGGCACGCCGATCCACTGGGATATATACGACCAGCCTTCTTCACAGGCCAACGACGTAATGTGGCTGCGCGCGGGATAGCTTTTGAGCTGGGCGAGCGAGAACGAGGCGGGGCGGGCCACCATGCCGTCAACGGCAAGCCGCCAGTCGGCGAATCCTCCGGCCTGCAGCCGCTTGAACGCATCGCTCGGAGGCGCTGTCTCATTGGCAAACGGGCGCTTCGAAATCTGACTGGGAGAGAACTCACGGGCCAACGAGTGCCGGGTGAGCAGCCGCTGGCAAGCGTACGTCAGCGTTTCGCCGACGCCGTACAGGCCGCCGCGATCTGGTGGAACCAGTCCGTACTTTTGCGCCAGACGCGCCGCAACGCCCAGGCCCGCGACGCCTGCCGTGGCCGCGAGTCCACCAGTGACCAGCTTACGCCGTGAGAATTGACTCATATGTGCTCCGATTGTGTAGTAGCGCGCCCGGTGATCATGGCGCGCACGCGGTTCCAGAATCCGGAAAGATACACCATCACCACGTGGACCACCAGGAAGAGTAGCAGTGCCAGAGAGACGAAGAAGTGAATCGTGCGCGCGGATTGCTGTCCGCCCAGCAAACTGACGGAAGCGGGAACCGCGGAAACGAAGGCGGGGGACATGGCCAGGCCGGTCCAGATCACCAGTGGGAAAAGAACGAAGATCACGAACGAATAGGCAAGCCTCTGGAGGGCGTTATACGATCCAGCTTCTGCTCGATCCGGCCGGGCGAAGCGCAGACGGCTGGAAATTTCTCCCCCGAGCTTCCGCCGCGTGAAATCGCCTTTCGCCGGGAGCAGGTTCTTCCGGAAATGGCGCGTGGTCAGACCGGAAACCGCGTACAGCAAGCCAGTCAACACCACCACCCAGGCCGATTGAAAGTGGAGTGCGCGGCTCCAGCCGTTCTGGTCGGGCAGCACGTAGCCGTAGCCGGTGGGCACGGTTCCCCTCGACGAGGGGATCGGCAGCTTGAACAACGGTTCAGTCAGTATGTTGCCGTCTTCACCCCAATAGAAGCGAGGGTGAGAGATCACAATTTCGAACCCGGTGACCAGCAGCGCGAAGAAGCAGAGGACGGTGATCCAATGCGTAATGCGAACTAGCGCAGTGTGGCGCGGGGCTTCCGATTGGGTCGCGAAGGCAGACGCGCTGCTTAGGGCCCGGACAGCATCAGCCATTCCGGGATTGTATCATGCGCGGCCGCCCAGGTTTCCCTATGGTGTAAGCTGTGTTCCATGACCCGGATCGCCTGCCTGCTGCTTGCCGCCCTGGCGGTTTCGCACGCCGCACCCATTACCGACGAGGAAAGGATCCGCTGGTATCGCGACGCCAAGTTCGGAATGTTCGTTCACTGGGGAGTGTATTCTATGCTCGCGGGCGAATGGCAGGGGCATCGCGTTCCGGTCGGCACGGAAGCCGAATGGATCATGCAGCGTTTCAACATCCCGGTCAAGGACTACCGCGAAATCGCCCACTCGCTGAACCCCGTCCGTTTCGACGCCGAACAAGTGGTGGCGCTGGCAAAGGCCGCCGGCATGAAATATCTGGTGGTCACCGCCAAGCACCACGACGGCTTCGCCATGTACCATTCGCGCGTCAGCCAGTACAACATCGTCGATTGGACGCCGTTCAAGCGCGACCCGGTCAAGGAGCTTTCCGCAGCCTGCGCCAGGGCGGGCATCAAGTTCTGCGTCTACTATTCCCACCGCGAGGACTGGGACGATCCGGACGGCTACGGCAATAATTGGGATTACGACCGGTCGAAGAAGAACTTCGCGAACTATCTGGAGCACAAATCCAAGCCGCAGCTTCGCGAGTTACTCACCAACTACGGCCCTCTGGGCCTGGTCTGGTTCGACCGCGGCATGGATACACGCGAGCACGCCCTGGAGTTTGTCAATCTGGTGCGCAGCTTGCAGCCCGGTTGTTTGATCAACGGCCGGGTGGGCAGTTACGGCGCGGAGTTACTCGGCGATTACCAGGATTTGAACGACAACGGGATGCCGTCGGGCGGTCTCGAAGAATACTGGGAGACACCGCAAACGATGAATACGACCTGGGGCTACAGCCAGTTTGACCAGAACTGGAAAACTCCCGAGGGTGTAATCCAGCGCCTGGTGGAGATCGTGAGCAAGGGCGGAAACTATCTGCTCAATATTGGTCCTATGGGCGACGGCACGGTCCCTGCGCCGAGCGTGCAAACGCTCGAGAAGGTGGGCGTCTGGATGCGCCGGAACAGCGAGAGCATCTACGGCACTTCGGCCTGCCCCATGCCGGACTTTCCCTGGGGGCGATGCACCGTCAAAGGCCGCACCGTTTATTTGCATGTGTTCCACTGGCCCGGCGACGCGGTCCTGCGGCTGACTGGCCTGCGCACCGAAGCCAACGCTGCGTACCTGCTGGCGGAGCCTGCGCGTAAATTGCCGGTCGCTCGCGTACATGATGCCATCGGCATTTCGCTGCCGGCACAGCCATTGGATGCGGCCGACACCGTGGTGGTCATGCAACTGGCGGACGTGCCTGCGGTAGATCCACCGATCGTGACGCAAGGCAGCGACGCTCCCTTCGCGCTGGATTACCTGACGGCGGTAACCGCGGGGCGCGCCGTCAAGCGCTTCAACCGCGCCGGACGCTTTCATATTTCCAAGTGGCGCGGCCCTCAGGATACGGTCACCTGGCACTTGTTGGTCAGTCAAACGGGCAAATACAAGGCGACCATTCGTTATTCGGCCGAGACTGCCTGGGCTAACCGGAAATACTTGGTGACTATTGGCGACCAGACGCTGAATGGCGTGGTGGCCGCGACCGGCGAAGGCTACCAATACCGCACGTTCGACCTGGGTTTCATGGATCTGAAGAAAGCCGGCGCGTATACTGTGAGCATCCGGCCGCAGGATGAATCGGACCGGTACCTGATGTACTTTCAGACGCTGGAACTGACGCCGGCCGGAGTGGCGCCGGATGTGGAATAGCGATCGAGACCGATAGTTAGATCATGCCGAGCAGAGCGTTGACCACGATCGCCGCCATGCCTACCGGGATCATGACCTTCCACCCGATATTCATGAGCTGGTCGTAGCGAAAACGAGGGAAGGTGCCGCGGAACCAGATCATCATGTAAATGATCGCCGACACCTTGAACAGGAACCAGAATATCCCGATGGCGGCGGCATTGAATGCCGGAACCATGTAGATGGCGCCGATCAGGACCAGCAGCACGACAGCGCCCACCAGCACTTTCTGCTGCAGCGGATCCTTGAGCCGCGGCACCAGCACCAGGCTGCTCAACCCGGAGCCTACGAAAACCACGAACGGCACGATGTAGTTGAGCGCGGCCAGCCAGGAGACGCTGGGGAAAGGCCGCAGCCAGCCGCCCCAGAACAGGGTCACCGCCACCGACGAGATCACGAAGATATTGGCATACTCCGCCAGGAAGTAAAGCGCCCAGCGAAAGCCACTGTACTCGGTATGGAATCCCGCCACCAACTCCGACTCCGCTTCCGGCAGATCGAACGGCGCGCGATTGGTCTCCGCCGTGGCCGCGATGATGTACACCACGAAGGGCACGATCATGAAGCCGTAGTTGGAAAAGATGAACCAGATGCCGCGCGTCTGCTGCGCCTGGATGATGCCTTGCATGCTCAGCGTTCCGGCCACCATCACGCCGGAAAGCAGCGCGAACGACAGGGCTACTTCATAGCTGACCAACTGCGCCGCGCTACGCAATGCGCCCAACAGCGGATAGTGGCTGTTGGACGCCCAGCCGCCCAGAATAATTCCCAGAATCCCCACCGCGGACATGGCCGAAATCACCAGCAAGCCCACGTTCACGTCCGCCACATACAGGTACTTACTAAATGGAATCACGGCGAAGGCAGTCAGTCCGGTAAAGGTCGAGATCACCGGCGCCAGCCAGAAGATGGACTGATCCGCGTCCGTGGGGATGATGTCTTCCTTGATCAGCAGCTTCAAGGCATCCGCGATGGGCTGCAGCAGGCCGTGCGGCCCGACGCGCATGGGTCCCAGCCGGACCTGAAAATCCGCCAGCACCTTGCGCTCGATCAGCACGATGTATCCCGCCACCAGCGGAAACAGTGCGATGATCACCAGCGTGACCAGGATCGGCGTGAACAAAGGATGGTGGATGATCTGGTCCATAAGCTCCTAACGCATTAACGAGGTTTGTGCCAGCTTCAGGAAAGGCTCCGGATAAATGCCGATCGCCAGAGTTAGAACTCCGCTCACACCCAGCGCCACGCGCAATCCGAAGCTGGTCGCGAGCGGCGCCTTCTCGGTAAGATCGCGAGTAAACATGCTGCGCACGATGCGGAAGTAGTAGTAAATCGCCACCGCCACATACAACGTGGCAATCACCGCCAGCGTGTAATGGTGCGTCTCGATCAGCGACAGGAAAATATAATACTTGCCCAGGAACCCGGCGGTCGGCGGAATCCCTGCCAGCGACAGCAGGAAGATCAACATCAACAGCGCGTAGCCGGGACTCTTCTGCATCAGCCCGGCGATATCGTCCATGTCCTCGCCTATGATGCCCTTGCGCCGCAGCGCGATCAGCACCAGGAAGGCGCCCAGGTTCATGAACGTGTACACCATGATGTACACGGCGATGCCTTTGATGCCCGCGTCATTCCCCGCGATCAGGCCCAGCATCATGTAGCCCGCATGCGAGATGGAACTATAAGCCAGCAGCCGTTTGATGTTGGTCTGATTGATGGCGGCCAGGTTGCCTACGGTCATGGTGGCGACAGCCACGAAGCTCAGGATCGGCTCCCAAGCGTCGCGCGCGGAGGCCAGCGGACCCAGAAAGATGCGCAGCAGGAATGCGATGGAGGCGGCTTTGGATGCCACCGACAAATAGGCGGTGACTGTGGTCGGCGCGCCTTCATACGCGTCCGGCGCCCACATATGGAACGGCACGGCAGAGATCTTGAACAGCAGCCCGACGGACGTGGTGGCCAGCGCCAGAAAGACCAGCGGATCGAGCGGCGAGCGGGCTCCGATGGCCGCGGCGATGTCCAGCAGCTTGGTCGATCCGGAGATCCCGTACATCAAGGAGAAACCGTAGACCAGGAAACCGCTCGAAAACGCGCCCAGCAGCAGGTACTTCATGGCCGCTTCGTTGGAGCGTTTCTCCGTGCGCAGGAAGCCCACCATCACATAGAAGCAGAGCGCCATCAATTCCAGGCCGATGAAAAGAGTGATCAAGTCCGTCCCGGTGGCCAGGAAGTACATACCGCATTGCGCGAACATGAGCAGGCTGTAGTATTCGCCGTGGTGCTCGCCTTCCACCTCCAGATACTTGTACGAGACCATCGCCACAATTACCGTGGCGACGATGAAGATCCAGTTGAAGAAGATAGCGAAGCCATCCACCGTCAGCGAGCCATGAAATGCCGCAATCTGGTTCAGACCGTTGGCTGCCAGGTAGGCTTGCTGCTTCCACAAGCCGTACCCAGTGAAACCTTCGCCCAGGATCACGAAGAACAGCAGATATTTGCGCTGCCGCGGATCGGGAAAAACCAGAAAATCGAACAACAGGATGGCGCAGCCGAACAGGGCGAGCATCACGGCCGGGATCAGGCAAAAGTGATCGGTGACCGTATAGAACTGGTTCATTGGCCGCCTCCATTTGCCGCGGCGGCCGTGGACGGCGGAACCGCGCGGGCCGCCACTCGTCCACCCTGGTAATAGTCAGGCCGCACGCGCTCCACAATTTGCTGCACGGGCTTTTCCAGAAGGTCGAAATAGGGTTTCGGATAAACGCCGATCCAGATCGCCCACGCGATCAGCGGCAGAAACACGACCATCTCGCGCAGGCTCAGATCCGGTAAGTGCAGGTTCTTCCCGTTGGTTATTTGCCCCAGCATGGTGCGCTGATACAGCCACAGTAAGTACGCCGCGCCGAAGATGACGCCGGTCACCGCGAACGCAGCCCATATGTGATTAGCCTCGAAGGCCCCCTGCAGAATCGTAAACTCGCCCACGAAACCGTTCAACAGCGGCAGCCCCGCCGAACTCAACATGGCGATCGCGAAAATCACCGCGTACTTGGGCATCACGTGCGCCAAGCCCCCGTATTCCGAAATCTCGCGGGTGTGCCGCCGTTCGTACACGATGCCGATGATCAGGAAGAGCATGCCCGTGGAAATACCGTGGTTGATCTGCTGCAGCACGCTGCCGGCGAGCCCGTTGGGATTGAGCGCGAAGATCCCCAGCGTGCAGAACCCCAGGTGACTCACGGATGAGTAAGCCACCAGCTTCTTCCAATCCTTCTGCATCAGGCTGACCAGTGCGCCGTAGATAATCCCGATGATCGAGAGCACCGCCAGCACCCGCACGATGGTCTGGTCCATGGAAGCTTTGGGCAGCAGCGGCAGAGAAAACCGGATGAAGCCGTAAGTCCCCATCTTCAGCAGCACGCTGGCCAGAATGACGGAGCCGGCGGTAGGCGCCTCCACGTGCGCGTCCGGCAGCCAGGTATGGAAGGGGAACATCGGCACCTTGATGGCGAAGCCCAGAAAGAAGGCCCAGAAGACCCATTCCTGCAAACCGAGCGGCAGGCTCAGCTTCATCAGCTCCGAAATCTCGAACGTGTAATGGCCGAACTGGGTGGCATATTGGAAGTACAGCGTCAGAATGCCGAGCAGCATCAGCACCGAACCGGCCAGCGTGTAGAGGAAAAACTTGATCGCCGCATACAGCTTGCGCGGGCCGCCCCACACCCCGATGATAAAGTACATGGGCACCAGCACCAGTTCCCAGAACACGTAGAACAGGAAGAAATCGAGCGACATGAACACGCCCAGCATGCCCACCTGCAGCAGCAGAAACATGCAATAGTATTCTTTGACGCGATCCTGAATCGCATTCCACGAGGAGAGGATGGCAATGAAGCCGATCACCGTGGTGAGCATGATCAGCAGCAGGCTAATGCCATCGATGCCGATCAGATACTGCGCACCCAGACTGGGAATCCAGTTGGCGCGCTCCACGAACTGAAAGCCTGAAACGCCCTTATCGAAGCGCGAAACCAGCGGCAGCGAAATCAGGAACCCGCCGAAGCTCGCCAGGTTCGCCCAGACCTTGATCAGTTCCTTCTGGCGCGAGGGAATGAACAACAGGACCAGCAGTCCTGCCAGCGGCGTGAACAGCACCAGACTGAGTAAGTGGTCGTTCATTATTTACCCGCCAGATAGTAGCCGAAGAAGACCAGCACTCCTACCACGACAAACAGCGCGTAGGCCTGCAACCTGCCCGTCTGCAGGATGCAAACCGGATATGAGAGCAGCTTCACGCTGAACGAGCCCAGCCGGACGGCGCCATCCACGATCCAGGTATCCCACCACATCGAGATCCGCGAGGAGAATCGCGTCAGCCATCCGGCGCCGTTCACCGCGCCATCCACTACGTTGCGGTCGAATGCGCCCAATGCCAGACCGCCGCCTTTGCTTAAGCCGTTGACAAAGAGAAAATCGTAAATCTCATCCACGTAGTATTTGTTGTAAAGCAACTTGTGCAGCGGCTTCAGACCCTGTTCCAGATTGTCCGGAATGTGCGGCTTATGGTGATAGAAGTAGCGTGCGATGACGATTCCGACGATGGCGACCGCCACCGAAACAGCCATCAGGATCCACTCGGTATAGGCATCGTGAGCGCCCTGCTTCGCCGCCTCGATGGCCGCCGAAGCGAACGCCGGCTCCAGCCAGTGTTCGAACGACTGGAAACTCTCCGGCAGGTTCCACAGTTTCGGAACCCCCACCCAGCCCGCGAGTACGCCGCCCGCCGCCAGGGCCATCAGCGGGACCGTCATGCTGGGGGGTGACTCGTGAATGTGCGCGGCCACTTCCGGCTTCACGCGCGACTTTCCGTAGAAGGTCATGTTCATCAGCCGCCACATATAGAATGCGGTCAGCCCTGCAGTGACCAGCCCGATAATCCACAGCACCTTCGATCCGGACGGCGAACTGTACGTCTGCCACAAAATTTCGTCTTTAGAGAAGAAGCCGGCAAAACCGGGAATTCCTGCAATGGCCACCGAACCCACCCACATGGTCCAGTGCGTGATCGGAATCTTATCCTTCAGGCCGCCCATGTGCCGCATGTCCTGCTCCCCGCCGAGCGAGTGAATCACGGAGCCGGAACACAGGAAGAGCAGAGCCTTGAAAAACGCGTGCGTAAATAAGTGGAAGATCGCGACCCAATAAGCGCCCACACCCAGGGCCAGGAACATATAGCCGAGCTGGCTCACCGTCGAGTAGGCCAGCACGCGTTTGATATCGTTCTGGACCAGCGCGATAGTGGCCGCCAGAATGGCCGTGAACGCGCCGACCGAAGCCACCACTGTCGAGGCGTTAGGCGTCAACTGGAACAGCGCCGCCGAACGCGCCACCATGTAGACGCCCGCAGTCACCATGGTCGCCGCGTGGATCAAGGCGGACACCGGCGTGGGTCCTTCCATGGCGTCCGGCAGCCAGACATAAAGCGGGAACTGCGCCGATTTCCCCGTGGCGCCGATGAACAACAATACCGCCATGATGCTCAGCACGCCGAAACCGCCGGTCTCCGCGTGAAAATTGCCGCCGCGCAGGGCCGCGTTTACGTCCACAAATCGCACGGTACCCAGCAGGCTGAACATCAGCAGCATACCGAGAATGAACCCGGCATCGCCCACGCGATTTACGATGAACGCCTTCTTACCCGCATCGGCCGCCGACTTTTTTTGGAAGTAGAACCCGATCAACAGGTAACTGCACAACCCCACGCCTTCCCAACCCACGAAGAGCAGCGTGTAATTGTTGGCCAGCACCAGCATCAGCATGAAGAAGATGAACAGGTTCAGGTAGCCGAAGAACCGGTAATAGCCGTTATCGTGCGCCATGTAGCCGGTGGAGTAAACATGGATCAGGAAGCCTATGCCGGTGACTACCAGGATCATGACGGAGCTTAGCGGATCGAGCAGGAAGCCCCAATCGGCGCTGAAAGTAGCCAGCCGCCCGTCCATCATGTGGAACGGCAGCCCCGCCAGCCAGGTGAACTGGATCACCTGGTGGACCTTTTGCGCCTGGTTCGACAACTGCCACACCGCGCCAACCGAGAGGATAAACGAGATCAGCACCATGCCTGGGCAGATCAGGTTCACCAGCCACTTCAGCGGCGAGGCGCGATGATGATCGTGGCCATGCTCATGCGCATGTTCGTGCGTATGCGAATGTGAGTGACCATGCTCGTGATCGTGCTCGTCGTGAGTGTGTTCCACGCCCGGCGCGACGGCCACCGCGGATGGCGGCTGCGGATCGAGCAACTTCCCGAACAGCAGCATCAGCAGCGCCCCGCACAGCGGGAACAGTGGAATCAGCCAAATCAGGTCCAGGAAATTCAAGAGGTCCACCCTACCATTTCAGTAAGTCCACCTCGTCCGCCTGCACGGTCTCTTTATTGCGGAACAACGCGATCAGGATGCCCAGCCCCACGGCCGCCTCGGCCACCGCGTCGGTGATCACGAAGATGGCGAACACCTGCCCGTCCAGGTTGTGCAGCGCCTGCGAGAAGGCCACCAGGTTGATGTTCACCGCGTTCAGGATCAGCTCAATGGACATCAGGATGATCACGATGTTGCGGCGCGTGAGCACGCCCACCGTCCCGATCAGCAGGAGTGCGGCGCTCAGCGCGATGTAGTGTGCCGTGGTTATCGGGTACACGCGTCAAATCCTCTTCTTGGCCATCACTACCGATCCCACCACGGCCACCAGCAGCAGGATGGAAGCGATCTCGAACGGCAGCAGATACTCGCTGAACAGCACGTCCGCCAGCATCTCCGTATTCCCCAACGTGGAGGATACGGTGGCCGCCGGCTGCGCGATGCGGAATGCCGCGCCACCCTTCCAAAGGAAGTACGTCACCTGCGCGCCAACCAGCGCCACCGCGATCAGCGCCACCAGCCATTGCTTGTTGAACTGCTTTTCCTTGGCGGCCTGGTCCAGATTCACCAGCATGATCACAAACAGAAACAGCACCATGATGCCGCCGATGTACAACACGATCTGCACGGCAAACAGGAATTCCGCTTTCTGCAAAAGGTACAGGCCCGCTACCCCCATCAACGAAACGATGAGCGATAGCGCGCTGTGTACCGCATTTTTGCGGGTGATCGTCAGGACCGCGCCAGCCAGCACCATGGCTGCAAACAGGTAGAAGAAGATGGCCTCGGTCAGCATTTGTATTGGGTCGGCTTGGGTCCTTCTTCGAGCATCTGGCGATCCCAGATGGCGCCCTCACGGGTGTAGCTGGCCAGTTCGAAATCCTGCGTCAGCTCCAGCGCGTCCACGGGGCAGGCATCCTCGCACAGCCCGCAGAACATGCAGCGGGAGGTGTCGTAGATGAATGTGGTCAGCTCCTTGCGTTTGGTCTGCTCGTTGCGCTGGCTGGTGACCACAATGAGGGTTTCCGGGCAGGCGAGGGCGCACAGGTTGCAAGATATGCACAAGGTCTCGCCATTATCCGGGTTGATGTTCAGCCGCGGCGCACCGCGATAGCGTTCGCCCACCTTGGGCCGTTCCGCCGGATACTGTTCGGTATAAATACGCTTGGGATCCTGGTTGCGGAAGGTCACCCAGAGACCTTGAAAAAGGTCCACCAGAAAAACTGATTTGAAAATCTTCGAGATCATCGGTCCACCTCGCCGAGCACGATATCCAGGGTACCAATAATCGCCACCACGTCTGCCACCAGACCGCCGCGTACCATGCGGTCGAGCGCCTGCAAATTCACGAACGATGGCGGCCGGACGCGCATCCGGTAGGGTTGCGTGGAATTATCGCTGACGATAAAATATCCCAACTCGCCTTTAGGCGCCTCGATCGAAACGTAAGCCTCGCCTACAGGCGGTTTCACGACCTTGGGAACTTTGCCCATGATGGGTCCGCTGGGGATCCGGTCCACGGCCTGGCGCAGTATACGCGTGGATTGCCGCATCTCCTCCATGCGCACCGTGTACCGGTCGTAGGTATCGCCGTTCTCGGCGGTAGGGATTTCGAAATCGTATTGCTCGTAGCCGGAATAAGGCTGCGCCTTGCGCAAATCCCATTTCACGCCGGCGGCGCGCAGCACCGGACCGGTTACGCCGTATTCCTTGCATTCCTCGGCGTTCAGCACACCCACGCCCTTAAGCCTGCCCACCCAGATCCGGTTGTTGGTCAGCAACTCCTCGTATTCATCCACTTTGGGAATGAACCAGTCGCAGAACTTTTTGACCTCGTCCTCGAATCCGTCGTAAGTCTCGTATTGCAGCCCGCCTATGCGGAATGCGTGCGTAGTGAGCCGCGCGCCGCAGTAATTCTCGAATATCTTCAGCACTTCCTCGCGCTCGCGCAGGCAGTAGAAGACCGGCGTGATGGCCCCGATATCCAGCGCGTGCGTGCCCAGCCACAGCAAATGGCTGGCGATGCGGTTCAGTTCGGTCAGGATTACGCGCACGGCTTGTGCGCGCGGCGGCGCCTCGATGTTCAGCAGCTTTTCCACCGCCAGGCAGTATCCCAAGCCGTTCGACACCGCCGCCACGTAGTCCATGCGGTCCACGTATGGCGCGAACTGCTGGTAGGTGCGGTTTTCGCCTATCTTTTCCACGCCGCGGTGCAGATAGCCGATCACGCACTCGGTGCCGTTCACCTTCTCGCCGTCGAGCTTCAGGATCACGCGCAGCACGCCATGCGTGGAAGGGTGCTGCGGGCCCATGTTGATCACTAATTCGGTCGCGTCGAGAAAAGTGGCTTCCGGCATAGTTAAGGTTATTGCCCGCTTTCGATACCGAGGTTCTCCTGCACCCATCCGTCATCCTGCCGCAGGATCGAATAGTCCTTGCGTAACGGGTAGCCTTGCCATTCTTCCGGCAGCAGGATGCGGCGCATGTCGGGATGGCCTTCAAATTCGATGCCGAACATGTCGAACACTTCCCGCTCGAGCCAATTCGCGGCGAGATGGACGGTCACGGCGGTAGCTGGACGGTCGCCATCTTTGATCATGATCTTCACCCGGATCCGCTCGTTGCGGGCGAAGCTATAAAGAATGTAGACCACGTCGAAGCGTTCGGCCCGCTTCGGATAATCGACGGCGGTCAGATCCACCAGGTAATCGAAGTCCAGCTCGAGCTTCAGGGTCTCCAGAATGGGAATCACGGCATCCGGCTTGGCCACCAGGAAGCTCTGTCCCAAATAGGTGGAGAACTCGGTGATGTCGCCGCCGAACCGCTCCTTGAGCAGTTGCGTGATATCGCTGTCCCACGGCGTGGTGACCATCACCGCGGGTGGTTTGGGCGGGGCCGCATGAGCTGCCGCGGCAGGCTTTGGAGGTGCGGGTTTGGGCGCCTCGCTCTTGGGCGGAGGAGGCGCCGCCGAGCCCTCGGGCTTTTGCTCGTCAGCCATTTGGATTCCTAGCGAAGATCATTACACATATCACTTGCCCGGTGGAAGTGTCAAACGCGACTATGGGTCAACCCAAACCGGAGTGGGTTGGCGATTTCTCCGCAAACATCGGGGCAGGCTCTCCCGGCGTGGGACGGAGCCTCAGGCCACCCAAAAGGGGGCTGAGAGACAAGGCTCGTAGCCCCGCTGCACGAGCTTCCCTTTTATTGGATGGCTACCGTGATCCCGTTCTGGCTGGTGTTGCCTCCTATGGAGAGAAGCAACTGGGCCGGTCCAGAGGGCAATCCGGCGGGAATGACTACGTTCACCTGCAAGGCGCCGGCGACCAGGCTGGGCGCTGCGCCGATGTACTGGATGGTCGCGGGCAGGCCACCCACGGTAACGCCCGGTGCCAGCGTCAGTGCGGGCAATGGGAGGGTGGACGGCTCGATCAGGCCATCCACTCCGGCCGGCTTGGTCTGCCCCTGGCCCGTGGCGTAGACCTGGATGACGGAGCCGGCAGTGGCTGGATTGGTAGTAGAGATCAAGTTGTAGTTCGAATCGAGAATGGCGCCGGGGCCGCTGCCGGATTCATCCGCGCTGAATATTCCCGGAGCGCTCGACGCCACCGGCGCCGTCACGGAATTAGACTTGGCGCTGCCGAACGTCACCTCAACTGATGCGTTGTTGGCGCCTGCCACTTCGTAAGGCACGATAGCGTTGATCTGAGTGGCGCTGCTGTACAGAATGGGCGCGGCGTACCCGTTAAAGGTGACCTGGGTATTGGAGAGACTGGTTTCGATGAAGCCTTTGTTATCCACCTTGGCGGAGACGCCCGTAGTGGGTCCCAATCCGGAACCGAACACCACGATGATTTCGCCCGGTGAAATCGCGCCCTGTTGATAGCTGGCCGCACTTACCACCCGGTCGATCGTGGGCAGTGGGGCGGTGACGGTCAGGGTGACGGCCACGGTCACTTGCAGAGCGCTGCTACCCGCGGATAGGTTGATGGAACCGCTGTAGGAGCCGGGCCCTAAATTCGCCGGATTGACCGTGACCGAGAGACTGCCGGGGGTGGTCGCGGATGTAGGCGTGACCGACAGCCATCCGCTGCTCGATGCGGCCGCGGTGAAGGTAACGGCGGCGCCAGCCGATGTAACTGCTACGGTTTGCGCAGCGGGGGCAGGGTTGCCGGAGGTGTAGGCAAACGCCAGAGGCGTCGGGTTGGCGTCCAGGGTGGCCGCCGCAGTCACGGTCAAAGCCACCGCGACAGTTTGAGCGGTGCCGCCGTTGGGGGTCACGGTGATGGTGCCGTTATACGTTCCGGGGATGAGACCCACCGGAGTGATGGAGACGCTCAAGGTGGCATTCCCGCTTCCGGAGGTGGGCGTAACCGCCAGCCACGCACCGCCGGCCGACGTCCCGGCGCTGGCCGTGAAGGACTGCGACCCGGAAATCTGTAGCGTCTGGGCAGCGGGCACGGCTCCGGTTTCGATATAGGCAAATGAAAGAGTTGACGGAGTAATCGTGACGGGAACGCTATTCGCGCCTATGTTGAAGATGACGGGCACCTCAGTGACGACACCTTCGTCAGTCGTGAACATAACAACGCCGTCGTAAGCTCCCTCAACCAGGGAGGTGGCACTGGCGGTCACTGTGATGGGAGTATTAACAGCGCTCACGGTGCCGCTGGAGGGAGAAACAGCGAGCCAGGTTCCTCCGTTAGAGGTGCTGGTAATGGCACTGAAAGTGGTTGAGGTGATAGCGCTCGCCTGCAGGGTTTGATTTATAGGCGAGGCGCCGGCGGACGCACTGAAGGTAAGTGACGTGGGGGTAGTAACCACGGCCGTCGCATTGGTTACAATCACGAGCACCGGGATGATAATCGATGGTCCCCCGGAAGAAGGCACCAGGATAATTTGCGCCAGGTAAGTACCGCTGGGCAGAGTCTTGGGATTAAGCGCAATGCTCAGGGCCGCAGGCGTGGTGAGGGGAGGATTGCTGGCACCGATCAGCAGCCATGAGGGTACTCCGGGTGCAAATGTAAACTGTTGCGAGGCGCCGCTGCTGACGTTCACGTTGAGACTACCCGGGGCCGGGGCGGGATCGCCTCCGAAATAATTAAAGATGAAGCTGCCGTTATCGGTTGTCAATACCGCGTTAGCGGAGACCACGAAGGTAACCTGGACGCTTTGCGCACGGGTATTCACGATGATTTCCACCGTGCCCGAATAAGTGCCTGCGCCAAGCCCCGTGGGATTGACGCTTACGCTAGCTTGATTGCCGGTGTTGCCGGCGGATGGAGATACCGATAGCCATTTTTGATTGACCGTCGCTGTAAATCCAGAGTTAACGAACGGGGGAATGTAAACCAACTGCGATGCGGGCGCCGGTCCACCGACTTGGGCCGCAAAGGACAAAGCAGAGGGGTTGGCTAGGCTCGACAAACCGCTCACAATCAGCGTGACGCCGACACTTTGGGTATTGGCGTGCGCATCGGTAATCGTGATGGTCCCCTGATAAGTGCCGGGCGTAAGGCCAGTAGTATTGACGGTAACGTTAAGGCTGGCGGGAACGGTTCCGGCGACCGCCGAAGCTGAACCATTGACCAGGAGCCAGTTCCCGCTGCTGGTAGCCAGCGCAGTATAAGTGTCGCTCGTCAGTGTGCTGCTAAGCTGAATCACTTGGGCGGGAGGCGCTGTTCCACCGAGGTTGAAGTCGAATGCCAGTCCTGTGGGACTGGCGCCCAGAGTGTTGGCGCCCACCTGCAGTGTTACAGGTATGACCAGAGGAACGCCGGCGGTAGGCGTAACCGTAATAGAGCCGCCATACGACGAGGCCGCCAGGTTCAGCGTATTTACCGTGACGGTAAGCGTGGCGGGCGTAAAATTAGCGTTGCTGGATACGGTCACCCAGGCGCCGCCGTTCGAGGTACCAGTAGTTACAGTAAAGCCCACGGCGGCGCCGCTGGTGCCCAACAGGCTCACGGTCTGAACGGTGGGGCCTGGCGAGTTGAAACTAAGACTGGTGGGATTACCGAAGATCGCCAGGGAGCCGCCGATGCTGATGGTGACCGGAACCGTAAGAGGGCTGAAACCGGAAGCCGTAACAGTAATGGTCGCGCTATAAATGGCAGGTGTGTTGACCAATGAGTTCAGCGTATTTGGATCGAGTCCGACCTGGAAGGTGGTGCCCGTAACCGGCGGGGCCGAAAACAGGCTCGCCGGCGTACCCTGGGCAGGCGTCAGCGTGACCGAGATCGTCGTAAGAGTGCCGGAGTTGGTGGTCACGGCAACGACCACCGGTTGCGGCATCGGTTCGGGGGGGCTGTATTGAAAATCCACGGCGCTAGGACTGGCCGATAACACCGGGGCGGTGGTGGGCGTGGCGGCACGCGCTATGGCAACCAAACATAGACAGAGTTTTAGAGCAAAAGACCCGCGGAGTTTCATAGTATCCTTTACACCTAGAATAATACCCTAAACGGGGAAATACTACTGATTTAACAAATCTGGGGTTCAGGCGGTTGTGCACTGCTATTTCAGAATGCGGAAAAGGTTGCTGTAGTCGTCGGTCCACATACGCACGCGGCCCGATCGCGGCAGTGCCAGCGCGGCGGTCCGCAGCAGGGGCCCGTCGAAGAACGCGTGGTTCGCGGTGACCAGCACCCAGGTGGACCCGAATACGTCATTGGGCTCATCTTCGGTGTCCACCAGGCGGGCATCTTTGCCGATGGCGGCGGCTCCCAATTTGACTACCGGAATCAGATCGATGTGTTTATTGGAGACGTGCACGGCCAGGACGCCGGTGGGCCTTAAGTGTCGGAAGTACAGAACGAACGCTTCGCGCGTAAGCAGGTGAACGGGGATGGCATCGCTGGAAAACGCGTCCACGGCGATGACGTCGAAATTTTCCGGCGGCTCGCGTTCGAGCGATAGGCGCGCGTCTCCCAGGGCCACCTCCAGCCGGGCTTTGCAGTTCTTAAGGAATGTAAATTGGGTGGTGGCCAACTGGAGCACCAATGGATTGATTTCATAGAACCGGAAATAATCGCCAGCGCGGCCATACGCGGCCAAGGTACCGGTGCCCAAACCGATCACGCCCACGCGTACCGGCCCGGCTTCCTGATCCTGGCGGATGGCGCGCCCCACGCCGGAATTGGGGCCATAGTAAGTGGTCGGGCGGCCCTGCAGCTTGGGATCGAGATACTGTTCGCCATGCGTGATGGTGCCGTGGGTGAGGCGGCGGACAGGTTCGTCGGTATCGTCGGCGGTAGCGTCCACTACTTTCAGGCCGCCATAGAAGTTGCGCACCATGACGCGGGAATCGCTGGTGCGCTGGTGAATGATGAATCCGAGATAACCGGCTAGGGCAACCGTCAGGATGACGGCTCCCAGCGGCGCGGGACTTTTCCAGGATCCGCCCAGACCGCTCTGGGGGTCCGAGCGAAGGACCGCCAGCACCACCAACGCACAGATGCCCAATCCGACGGGCAGTTCATAGAATCCGTTGAACACGCGCGGAGCGATCAGAGCCACGAAGATGCCGCCGAGGGCGCCGCCGAGCGCGATCATGACATAGAAAGTGGTTAGGCGGCTGGGATCCGGCTTCAGCCGCGCCAGTTCGCCGTGGCAGACCATGCAGGCTACGAACAGTCCGGCGGCAAAGAAGGGGATCATCACCTTCACCGGGTTGTTTTGAAACTCCGGTGACAGCGCGTAGGCCATGCTGCCCACTGCGACCGCGAACAAGCCGAGCACGACGCGGCGCTGGTACCAACGTGTGCTCTCAAAGCAAAGTATGAAGCTCAGTAAGTAAAGGCTAAGTGGCAGGATCCAGAGAAAAGGGATGGCTGCCACATTCTGGCTCAAATGGTTCGTAATGGCCAACAGAAGCACAGAGGCGCAGGCGGGAAGAGCGATCCAGAAGAAGGTGATGGGTGTTGGGTTATGGGTGGTGGGCGCCAGGTTCCGGGTTTCGGGTTCCGGAGGGACGGACTTCCCGGTTTGCAGCGCGGTCATCGCGCAAAGGATAACGAAAACGGCGTAGGCTGCCGACCAACTGAGCGATTGCGTATGCGTTCCCAGCCACGGCTCGAACAGGACCGGGTAAGTGATCAGGGCCAGCATGGAGCCCGCGTTGGAAAGCGCATAGAGGCGGTACGGCATGGCTCCCTGGTAGCGGCGGGCGTACCAGGCCTGCAGAAGTGGACCGGTGGTGGACAAAAGGAAGTAAGGCAGTCCCACGGTCGCGGTGAGTAATAGCAGGATGCGCAGGGTGGGATCGCCAGGAGCGGTGGGCTTCCAGGAGGCAGAGGGCAGAATCGGCAACACCGCCAGGCTCACAGCCATCAACCCAATGTGTACCAGCATCTGCGCGCGCGGCCGCAATTTCCGGTATAACCAATGCGAGTACAGATAGCCCAGCAGCAGCACGGACTGAAAAAACAGGAGACATACGGTCCACACTGCGGCGGACCCGCCAAACCAGGGCAGGATAATGCGGGCGATTACCGGTTGGACCTGGAAGAGCAGGAAGGCGCTCACCAGGATGGTCAGGGCGTATAGGAGCATGGTTCGCTGGTTATAGGTGACGGGCCGGCCAATACCTATTTGTAGGCGGGGATGCCGGTGACCCTTTCCCCAATCACCAGCGTGTGGATGTGATCGGTCCCTTCGTAGGTTTTGACGGTTTCGAGGTTACATAAGTGCCGCATGATGGGGTATTCGTCGGTGATGCCGTTGGCGCCCAAAAGGTCGCGGCTGAGGCGCGCGCAGTCCAGCGCGATTGCCACATTATTCCGTTTGAGCATGGAGATGTGCGCGGGCTCGACTTTGTGCTGGTCCTTGAGGCGTCCCACTTGGATGGCTAGCAATTGCGCCTTGGTGATCTCGGTGATCATATCGGCCAGTTTTTCCTGCACCAGTTGGTGCGAGGCAATAGGCCGGTCGTCGAACTGTTTGCGCAGGATGGTGTACTGGCGGGCTGTCTCGTAGCAATCCATGGCCGCGCCAATTACGCCCCAGCCGATGCCGTAGCGCGCCTGCGACAGGCAGCCCAACGGACCCTTGAGTCCCCTGGCGCCGGGCAGCATGGCGCAAGCCGGCACGCGGCAATCCGCCAGGGACAGGCTGGATGTGACGGAGGCGCGCATCGACCACTTGCCATGAATATCGGAGGAGGTGTAGCCGGACGTGTCACGCTCCACCAGGAATCCGCGGATGCCCTCTTCGGCGCGCGCCCAGACGATGGCCACATCGGCCAAAGTGCCGTTGGTGATCCAGGTTTTTTCGCCGTTCAGAATCCAGTCGCTGCCGTCGCGCCGGGCGGTGGTGCGCATGCCGGCGGGGTTCGAGCCGAAGTCGGGCTCGGTCAGGCCGAAGCATCCGATGGCGGCGCCGCTCTGCAGACGCGGCAGCCATTTTTGTTTCTGCTCCTCAGACCCGTAGGCATGAATGGGATACATGACCAGCGCGCCCTGCACGCTGACGAAGCTGCGCACGCCGGAATCGCCGCGCTCCAACTCCTGCATGATCAGCCCGTATTCGACATTGCTCATGCCGGCGCAGCCGTAACCTTCCAGGTTGGCGCCAAAGAAGCCCAGCCGGCCCATTTCGGGCACTAAGTCGCTGGGGAAGCGCGCGTCGCGATAGCAGTCGCGAATCGCAGGCAGAACGCGATCGTCCACGAATTGACGCGCCGTCTGCCGCACCAGCAATTCCTCTTCATTGAAGAGGGAATCGATCAGAAGATAATCCACTCCGCGAAAGGCCATATAATTAAAAACCTATCAGATCATGTTTTCATCCCGATTTCACTGGGACCTCGCTCCCAACCGGCTGGCGCGCATGCTGGCGGAGAAGCGGCGGGTGGGCGCGAGCGTCCTGGATTTAACGGAATCGAACCCCACGCACGCTGGCATCAGGTATCCCACAGAGATCGTCCAGGTGCTGGCCGATCCGCGCGCCTTGCTGTATGACCCGCAGCCGGCGGGGCTGGTGGCGGCGCGCGCAGCGGTGTGCGGCTACTATGCGGCGGCGGGGCACCTGGTCAGCCCGGAGCGTGTGCTGCTCACGGCCAGCACCAGCGAAGCGTACGCTTACCTTTTCAAGCTGCTGGCGGATCCGGGCGACGAGGTGCTGACGCCGCGGCCTTCTTACCCGCTGTTTGAATTTCTCGCAACCATGGAATCGCTCCGCGTGGGCACCTATCCGCTGGTGTATCACGGCGGCTGGTCGATCGACACCGATGCGCTGGCGGCGGCTATCACACCGCGCACGCGCGCCATCGTAGTAGTGAATCCGAACAATCCGACGGGATCCTTTTTGAAGTGGCGCGAGCTGGAGTTTCTGGTGGAACTGTGCGGCGCGCGCGGGATCGCGATCGTTTCCGACGAAGTGTTCGCCGATTACGCTTTCGGCCCAGATGCGCGGCGCGTGACGACGCTGGTGGACACCACCGGCGCTCCAGCCTTTGCCATGAGCGGGCTATCGAAGATCGCGGGGCTGCCGCAGATGAAGCTGGGTTGGATCGTGATGGCCGGGCCGGCGGCCGTGCGCGCGGAGACCAAGGAGAAGCTGGAACTGATCGCGGACACGTATCTTTCTGTGAGCACGCCGGTGCAGCACGCCGCGGCGCGGCTGCTGGAATTGGGACGTGGGATTCAACGGCAAATCGCCGATCGGGTGCGCGGCAATCTGGATTGGCTTTCGGCCGCGATCGGAACGAATTCTCCCGCGCGGACGCTGGCGGTGGAAGGCGGCTGGTGTGCGACACTGCGCGTGCCGCGGGTCCGCCGCGAGGAAGAGTGGGCGCTCTCGCTGTTGGATGAGGACAATGTCCTGGTGCAGCCGGGGTTCTTCTTCGATTTCGATTCCGAAGCTTTTCTGGTGCTCAGCCTGTTGACGGAGCCGTCGGTTTTTCGCGAAGGATGCACGCGAATCCTGGCGCGAATGGAAAGCCCCGTATAATAAAAAGACGCGGCCCCGCTGCTGCCAATTGGTCCCCGTTCCTGAGACCGCAGCAGCCATATGCCCAAACGCCGCAATTCCGTTGAGAGCCTGAAGTCCCTGAAATGGTGGAATCCGTTGCGCGTGCGCGACGATCTGCCGGAGATGATCGCCAAGGGGGGCGAAGCGCTCACGCCCGCTGAGAAGGATCTGCTGAAGTGGGTGGGCGTGTTTTTCCGCAAACCCACGCCCGGGCACTTCATGATGCGCATCCGCATGCCAAATGGATTCGCCAGCAGCGCGCAACTTCGCACCATCGCGGATCTTTCCCAGCGGATTGGCAACGGCGTGCTGGACATTACCACGCGGCAGCAGATCGAACTGCGGGGGTTCACGCTCGACAGTGTGCCGCGGATCTGGGAGAAGCTGCGCGGGATCGATCTGAACAGCCTGCAAACCGGTATGGACAACGTGCGCAACATCAATGGCTGCGCGCTGGCCGGGTTGACACCGGATGAAATCCTGGACGCCTCACCGGTGGTTTTCGAGCTGAATCGCATCATCGTAGGCGCGGATGGAAACCCGGAATTCGCCAACCTACCGCGCAAATTCAATGTCACGATCACGGGCTGTACGGGGAACTGCACGCACAACGAGTCGCAGGATGTGGCGTTGGTCCCGGCGCGCAGGGAAGGCCGCGCCGGCTTCAACATTCTGGCGGGCGGCAAAATGGGATCGGGCGGGTTTAGCATCGCGCAACCACTGGACGTTTTTGTAGAACGGCACCAAGCTGCCGAAGTCACGGCCGAACTGGTGCGCATTTTCCGCGACCATGGGCCGCGCGAGGCGCGCTCGAAGTGCCGGCTGGCGCATCTGATCGAAGAGTGGGGCATGGCCGAATTGCGCTACGTCCTGTGCGAGCGTTTGATGCGGGAATTGGAGCCGGCGGGCGAGGATATGCGGCAACCCGGGCGTCACGACGATCACGTCGGGGTGCAGGCGCAAAAGCAGGCCGGTTTGCGATCGGTCGGGCTGGCAGTGGTCACGGGAAGGATCAGCGCGCCGCAGATGTTGGAGTTGGCACGCTTGGCGGATGCCTACGGCTCAGGACATATGCGGCTGACCACAGGCCAGAATGCAATTATCCCGGACGTGGCAGAGTCGCAGGTTGACCAACTGCTACGCGAGCCATTGCTCCAGGAGTTGTCTCCCGCGCCCTCGCCGTGGCTTCGTGGATTGGTGGCTTGCACGGGGACCGATTACTGCAATCTGGCGCAGATCGAGACGAAGTCGCGCGCCATCGAACTCGCCCGGGTGCTGGAGGAGCAGCTCGGCAGGGACGGCGCGCCGCTGACCATGCATTGGTCCGGATGCCCGGCCGCGTGCGGGAATCACCAGGCGGCGGACATCGGTTTCCGCGGCCTGAAGACCAATATCGGCGGGCGGTTGGTGGACGCAGTCGCGATCTATAAGGGCGGCTGCACCGGTCCGCAAGCGTTGGCGGGAAAACAGATTCTGGACATCGTGCCATGCGACGAGCGGCTCCCGGATGTAGTCGCGGCGGTGATTCAGGAAGCCGGGACTACCGATCGACGACAATAGGGCTATGTCCGATCAAGACGCCTCGCGCACCGAACCGCGCTGGCCCGCAGTGATGGCTGTTCTGGCCGTGGCCGGCCTCTATTGGGTGCTGCCCGAACCGTTGAGCCCCGGGCCGGGTTGGCTGGCGATGGCCTTGGTCACGCCGCTGTCGCTGGTGAGCATCGCACTGCACGCGCGGTCGAAGTACGCGCTCAACCAAGTGGTGGGATATACGATATTGGGGATCGTGACAGCGGCCATGATTGGGGCCTTGGCGTTGCTGATCGGTGCTCTCCCAGAGCATAAAGAAACGCCGCGGGACTTGCTGAAGTCGGCCGCCGCGCTGTGGATCTCGAATATCCTGGTATTCGCCTCGTGGTACTGGCGGCTGGATGCCGGCGGGCCCAACCAGCGCGACTTGCGCGGAGAACATACCGAGGGCGCGTTCCTGTTTCCGCAAATGTCGATGGGCGACCGCGACTGGATGCCGGGATTCGTGGATTATCTGTTCCTGGCGTTCAACACCAGTACGGCATTTTCACCGACAGACGTGCCGGTATTGTCGCGATGGGCGAAGGGGATGATGATGGTGCAGTCGACGATTTCATTTACTACGGTGGCCTTGCTGGCGGCGCGGGCGGTCAACATTCTATGAGGGGATGTGCCGGGCCGTCCGGACCGGAGATCGTTAGCCGGTTCGGGACACGCGAGACTTTTGGATGATTTCCGCTAACGCGCGCACGCCGCATTAGCTTCTGTACGATACTGCGGGGCGCATAGCGCGCGGCGCTTATTACGCTGGCGCGCGCTACGCCAAATCCGGGAAATCTTCTTCCCTGAACTCCTGGCTGGTCTGGGCGGATCCGGCTGTGCGCAACTGCACCCGGCGGATCTTGCCGGAGATAGTCTTCGGCAGATCGCAGAACTCCAGGCGGCGCACCCGCTTGTACGGTGCGACAGTCTGGCGCACGAATTGAAAGATGGCCCGCGCCAGATCCGGTCCGGGCGCGTGGCCAGGCGCCAGCAGGATGAAAGCCTTCGCCACTGTGTGCCGCAACGGATCGGGGCTGGCCACCACTGCGGCTTCCGCGATGGCAGGATGGCGTACCAGAACGCTTTCCAACTCGAAAGGGCTGATGCGATAGTCGGACGATTTGAAAACGTCGTCCACCCGGCCGATGAAGGTGATGTGGCCCTCTTCGTCGCGGCATGCCAAATCGCCTGTGTGATAGTAGCGCGCCCGCTCCGCGCTCGGCGCCGATACGCCGCCGTAGCCTTGCATCAGTCCTACAGGAGGGCCAGCAGGACTCGTGGAAAGATCCAGGCAGACCTCGCCTTCGTTAGCAGGCAGGCCGGCACCGTCCAGAAGTTCCACTCGGTAGCCGGGCAGCGACCGCCCCATGCTGCCCGGTTTCACGGGCTGGCCGGGCGAGTTGCCTACGATGGCCGTGGTTTCGGTCTGGCCAAAGCCGTCGCGAATGGTGATGCCCCAGGCATCCTTCACGCGGTCGATCACCTCGGCATTCAGCGGCTCGCCGGCAGACACAGCTTCCCGTAATTTCACCGGGTAGTCCCGCAACTTCTCCTGCACCAGCATGCGCCATACGGTCGGCGGCGCGCACAGAGTAGTAACGGGCCGGCTGGCGAGCACTTCCAGCACGGCCGTGGCACGGAAGCGCGCGCAGTTGTACGCAAAGACCGTGGCGCCCGCATTCCAGGGCGCGAACCAGCAGCTCCAGGCATGCTTCGCCCAACCCGGCGAGCTGATATTCCAGTGCACGTCGCCAGGCTGCACGCCGATCCAGTACATGGTGGACAGGTGGCCCACCGGATAGCTCTGGTGGGAGTGGTGCACGAGCTTCGGTTTGGCCGTGGTGCCCGAAGTGAAATAGAGCAGCAGCGGATCGGTCGCGCGAGTGACGCCATCCGGGGTGAATGCGCCACTCTGCGTCGCGGCATCTTCGAACGAGTGCCAGCCGGCGACCCGAGCGCCCACCGCAATCCGCGTGTAGTCACCGGAAACAGAAGCGAACTTGGCGGTGTGCGCGGAGGCTGCAATGACGTGCCGCACAGCACCGCGGTCAAGGCGGTCCTGCAAGTCTTCGGGCCCGAGCAGCGTGGCGGCGGGGTTCACCACGGCGCCCAACTTACAAGCGGCCAGCAGGATCTCCCAAAGTGCCACCTCGTTGCCCAACATAACCAGCATGCGATCGTCGCGGCGTACGCCGCGGTCTCGCAGATATTGCGCCACATGGTTGGAGCGCCGCGACATTTCGGCGAAGCTGCAGCGGATGTCCGCGCCGTTCTCGTCTACCACCCACAAAGCCGCGTTCGGATTGCCCGCCGCCATGGGGTCGAAATAATCGAGCGCCCAGTTGAAGAAGTCTAGCCGCGGCCAGCGGAAGTGCCGGCAGGCATGCTCGTAATTAGTCCGGTGGAGGAGCAGGAAATCGCGGGCTTGGAGGAATTCCGAGACGTTGGCCATTGGCTTTCGATCGCAGGCTTCGGTATCCAGTGTAACCGCTGGAGCCGGACTGGAAGAAACTGTGATACAGTCGGGCCTTGCCATGACGCTGAACGGTTACCTGGTCAAGAGCACCATCGTGGCCGCCTTGGGTGGCCTGCTTTTCGGATTTGACACGGTCGTCATTTCCGGGACCACGGACGCGCTCACCAAAACGTACGACCTGTCTGACTGGTATTTGGGGGTCACGGTCTTCAGCGCACTATGCGGCACGGTGCTGGGCGCGATGTTTGCGGGCATACCGGGCGACAAGTGGGGGCGCCGCGACAGCCTGCGCGTGATGGCGGTGCTCTATCTCATCAGCGCGCTGGGGTGCGCGTTTGCGTGGAATTGGTATTCGCTGATCTTTTTCCGGGTCATCGGAGGATTGGGCATTGGCGGATCATCCGTGCTGGGGCCGATGTACATCGCGGAGATCGCTCCGGCCCAGTGGCGCGGACGCCTGGTCGGGTTGTTTCAGTTCAATATCGTGCTCGGAATTCTGCTGGCGTATCTCTCGAACTACCTGATCGGGCTGGCACGGCTCGGGGTCAATGAATGGCGCTGGATGCTGGGCGTTTCCGCAATTCCGGCGGCGGGCTTCCTGCTGCTGCTCTTCGGCATTCCACGTAGCCCGCGATGGCTGGTGAAGAAGCGACGAGTGGCGGAAGCACGAGAGGTTTTGCGGCTTACCGGCGAGCAGAATTATGAGTCTGAGTTGCAGGATATCGTGGCCTCGATCGACGCCGAGCACGGCCATGGCGATGAGCCGCTCTTCCAGCGGAAATACCGGCTGCCTATCTTTCTGGCGATTACGATCGGCGTTTTCAACCAGTTCTCGGGTATTAACGCCATACTTTACTATTCGAGCTACATCTTCCTTCAGGCCGGGTTCTCCAAGGACTCCGGCAACCTGCAGTCGGTGGCCATTGGGGCCACCAACCTGATCTTCACCCTGATTGCGATGTCGGTGATCGACCGCATCGGCCGCAAGACGCTGCTATTGATCGGGTCCGTGGGGCTGACCATATCACTGGCCGGAGTGGCCATGGTTTTCGCCACTCACGGGCACGAAGGATTGCTGGTGTGGCTGCTCATCTTCTTCATCGCTTCGTTCGCGTTCTCGCAAGGCGCGGTGATCTGGGTCTACCTGAGCGAGGTTTTCCCCAATCGCGTACGCGCCAAAGGCCAGAGTCTGGGCAGCCTGAGCCACTGGCTCATGAATGCCCTGATTTCCCTCACCTTCCCACGCATTGCGAACATTTCCCACGCGGCGCCGTTTGGGTTGTTCTCGGTCATGATGGTAGTCCAATTCTTCGTGGTATTGTTCTTCTTTCCGGAGACTAAGGGAGTCACTCTGGAAGAGATGCAAAAGAAAATGGGGATCGCATAGTGGCAAAGATACTGATCGGCTTCATATTGGCGCTGGTGGTTATGTGTGCGGGCGCGTTGTTGTACTTTGGTATGGGATGGGCGCCGGTGGCAACTTCCGCCCCGCCGATGCCGTTTGAGAAACGGCTGGCGGGAATGGCTCTGCATGCGCGAATTTCGAAAGAAATGCCCACGCAGGCTCCGATTCCAGCGGACGAACCCAACCTGCTGGCAGGGGTACGGGTCTACCGCGAAGACTGCGCGGTGTGTCACGGTTTGAGCGGTCAGCCGGAGACCGACATATCCAAGGGTATGTTCCCCCGTCCGCCCCAGTTGTTTCAGGGGCATGGCGTAACGGACGATCCGGCGGGTGAAACCTATTGGAAAGCCGCCAATGGAATCAGGCTTACAGGCATGCCGGGGTTCAAGGGTTTGTTGAACGATACGCAACTTTGGCAGGTCAGCCTGATGCTGGCCAACGCCGACAAACTGCCGCCCAGCGCTAAGGCCGCGGCAAGTGAGCCTTCCGCAGCCAAGTAGCACGCGCGGCAAATCCATATAATAAAGACAGTGCGATTCCTTCCGGTCCTGTTTTTCGTATCGGCGCTTGTTTTCGGCGACGTGCGCAACTGTTCCTGCGATATCTCCTCGCCCGAAAGCATGGCGAAGCGAGAATGTAGCTTATGTCGCGAAGCCGAGAAACAGCAACAGGATGCGCTGGTTTTCTTCCTGAAAGACATCAATCCAAACAAGCCGCATCGCTGGCTCGCGCTGCCGCGATCGCACACGCACGCTCTGGCGGACCTGACATCCGCCCAGCGGCTGGCACTGTGGAGCGGAGCGATTGAAAAAGCCAAATCATTGTGGGGCGAGCAGTGGGGCTTAGCTCTTAATAGCGATGCCCGGCGATCGCAATGCCACATGCACATCCATATCGGAAAGCTATCCGATGACGCCGAAACCCCGGATTTCCTGCTCATCGACGGCCCGGATGAAATCCCGGTACCGCACGATGGCAGCGGTATGCTGATTCATCCGGCAGGCGGGAAATTACACGTCCATACAGGCGAGGAAGCGCCGGAAACGCTGCTGGAGAGGTAACACCGAGAGGTAAAACCATGCTACTCGAAATCGCGAAACTGCCGACTGCGGAGAACTCCGCCATTCATCTGCACGCGACCGACAATATTGCGGTGGCGCGCGTGCCGCTGTCACCGGGCACCGAACTAAAGATCGACGGGCACACCACAGTCGTGAAAGACTTCATCCCGGCCGGCCACAAGATCGCGCTCGCGCCGATCGCGGCCGGAACGGTGGTGCGGCGATACGGACAGGTGATCGGACGCGCCCGGCAGGCTATCGAACCCGGCCAGCACGTACACACGCACAACCTGGCATTCGAGGAGTTGCACTTCAATTACGATTTTCCCGAAGGCGAGACTTCCCCGCCCCCGCGGCGCGCCAGCCCGACGTTTCTCGGCTATCCGCGCGAGGACGGCTCGGTCGGGACGCGCAACTATATTGCGGTGGTGGCGGCCAGCAATTGCGCGGCACATACCGCCGAGATGATCGCGCGCAGCTTCGACGGCGAACGGCTGCCGGAGAACGTAGACGGTGTGGTGGCCTTCCCGCATGGAGAGGGCTGCGGCCACACCATCGGTCCGGATACGGAACAACTCCGGCGCACCCTCGCCGGTGTGCTGGCCCATCCGAACGTTGCCGCAGCGATAATTCTGGGGCTGGGATGCGAGGTCAATCAAATCGATCATTACCTGGGTCCGAATGCGCCGCGCACCAGCCGGTTGATCGGAATGACGCTGCAATCGAGCGGGGGCACCCGAAGCACAGTGGCGGCTGCGCGCGCCGAGATCGCGCGCCTGATGGAACAAAGCGCGGCGGAGCATCGCGTGGAGATGCCGGCTTCGCGCATCGTGCTGGGACTGAATTGCGGTGGCTCCGATTCATTTTCCGGCATTACCGCCAACCCGGCGCTTGGGGTCTGCTCCGATCTGCTGGCCGAAATCGGGGCTAGCGCGGTATTAGCCGAGACCACCGAAATATTCGGCGCCGAACATCTGCTGGTGCGGCGCGCCCGCAACCGGCAAGTAGCTGAAAAACTATTGAGTTTCGTGGAAGGTTACAAGCAATACCTGACCCGCTATTCGGGCAGCTTCAACGACAATCCATCGCCCGGGAATAAGGAAGGTGGGTTGACCAACATCTTAGAAAAATCGCTGGGCGCGGTGGCCAAAGCGGGCACCTCACCGCTGACGGATGCGGTGGATTACGCGGAGCCCGTGCGTACGCCGGGTTTTGTCTTCATGAATACACCGGGCTACGATCCGGTATCGCTGACCGGGCTGGCGGCAGGAGGCTGCAACCTGATCGCGTTCACTACGGGGCGCGGCAGCGCCATCGGCTTCCCTTCAGTGCCGGTGTTGAAGATCGCCAGCAACAGCAACACCTATCGCCGCATGCAGGATAACATGGATATCAACGCCGGCGCCATTGCCGACGGCGAAAAGAATGTCGCCGAGGTGGGCCGCGAGATCTTCGACATGCTGCTGCGCGTCGCCTCGGGCGAAAAGACCTGCGCGGAGCGGTTGGGGCATCAGGAATTTGTGCCCTGGCGAATCGGACCCGTACTCTGAATCCTTCCGAACCCAGTACTATTCCCACACCCGGATTGACCAAAGATGTCCCAACGCAGGTGCACGCGCGTGATAGAATCGACAAGACTTTGCCAAAAGTGGGCGAAGCACCACTAACAAGAGGGGATAAAACAATCGCATGAAGACGAGCTTTTTGATGAGAGCATTGCTCGTGCCGGTGGCCGGGCTGTCTCTGGCAGGGGTGATAGCGGCGCAAGACGATAGCATCGACATGACGCCCGGCACTCCGAAGTATGCTGTGCTGCCGGCAAAACCATCCACGGATGCGCGCCAATCCGCCACCGTACTGCCGACGTGGAATGGCAGTTTTGCTTACAACGGTACAAGCTACACCTACAATATGGTCGGCACGGCTCCATCTACGAACACGACCACCACGATTCCGGTTTACATCATCCCGGTCAAAGTCATCACCAGTTCAAGGACCGGCGTAAAGACCACATTCGATCCGTCCCATGTACTCTCAAACGGGAAAACGGTCATTCAGAACACGGTTGAATCGCCTATTTTCGATTCAACGACTACCTATGTCCAGGGTGGCGTTAACGTCGGGACGACGCAGTACATCGACGCCTTCCAGCGCGCGAACTTCTGGGGCACCGTAAAGAACAACCCGAACTATCACGTCCTGTTCAGTACGCCGACCGTGCTGGCGGAACAAACCCTCAGCCCGTCAACGCGTTATGGCGGCACGGGGAGACCCTTGGGGTTCACCGCGGGAGAGGTGGGCATCAACTGGTTCGACGCGCAGTTGCAGGCCATCCTTAGGAAGTTTACGCAGATTCAGCCGAATGCCCTGCCGATTTTCCTTACCTACGACGTGTACCTGACCCAGGGTGGATGCTGCATCGGTGGTTATCACAGCGCCGTGGGCGCACAGGCTTACGCGATGGCCACATACGCCGATGTAGTGGGAGCATTTGCGCAGGATGTGTCCGCGCTATCGCACGAAGCGGGCGAGTTTATGGACGATCCGCTGGTGGTGAACCCCAACGGCAACCCGGTGGCTTGCGGGATTCTGGAAGTAGGCGATCCGCTCGAAGGGAATCCCAATTACGGCGGCTATCCGTATACCGTGAACGGATTCCAATACAACCTGCAGGACCTGGTCACTCTGCCTTACTTCGGGGCGCCCACCAGCACCTCCGTGAACGGGTATTCCACATTTCAGGGCGAGGTTCTCGGCGTTTGTTCGAACGGGGGCTAGTCCGGCACTTATTTCGACGAATTATGGGCAGGCGGACGTAGCCGCCTGCCTTCTCCACACGCGCGCTGACACAACATCGCGAAAGGCCATGGCGCTACCAGCCAACGGTGGCGGTTCGTGAATATCGCGCCGGAAAACCAGGGCAATCGCGCCGGCCAGAATCATAATCGCTCCCAATCGCGCTTGCAGAACCTGGCTCCCGGCTACGGAAGCACCGGCGCCGCTGGGCTGCCATGCATACCCTGCGAGTTCAGGCCCGCGGAGAAGTAGCGAAGCAGCCAGCCCTAACCACCCAGGACACGCTTGACGATGCACCAACGATCGGAATGGTGGGAAAGTTGAAGGTGCTCTGGCGCCCACTCGGAATGCACGAAGCGGGGCGTGATCAGGCGCCACCACTAAGGCCGGTGGAGGGCGGAGGGCGTCCGCTCGAGGCGCGGCAATAGTGAAGGAAATGCGTACTGATTACGGAGCGGAGTCGTGCAAGTGCGGACAGCGGTTGTTGTTCATTTTCAAATTGAGCTACAATTCTTCAAGCGGGCCGCTGGCGTAGCTCAGTTGGTAGAGCATCTGATTTGTAATCAGAGGGTCGGGGGTTCAAATCCCTCCGCCAGCTCCATAAAATCAATAACTTACGGTTAGTTCAGGACCGTGACGAGCCGCTTGGTCTTCCCCACGCCGGAATTGCGGGCGGCGTTTAAGGCCGAATTCCCCGGCGAATGGCTGGACCTAACCGGGCTAAAACACAATGCGATGGGCTTTCGGGAAAGTGCCGAGGAAGCATGGTTTCGCCGACGGGATATCGAAGCCTTTTTAGCCAAACACAAATGTACACCCTTTGAGTTGCTAGATTTGTTTGCGATTTATAGGCAGGCCCGATCTGGGCATAACGGGTGCGATCCGGTCTACCGCGCGGTTCAAATGGCGCGGGCGCGTTGGTGGGTTCGCCAAAGACTTTCGATAACTAGCGCAGAGCTACAATGGTTGCGCACCCACTTACCTGAGCTTGTAACGGAGGCTGGTCATTGTCCCGCTGATTTCTGGGATGAAGCGCTGTGTAGGGCGCGGGTGTAAGCTCCCCGTTCACGGCTCTAGCGCATAGATAGTGCCGTAACCCGCAGTTCCACCCTGAGTCGCGCCAAAAAGTACGCCCTTCGCGTTAATCGCCAAGCCCCAAGGCGCGATCCCATCGCTCGTTCCCTTAAAGCGGTGCAAAATGCTTTCTTTCCACGGCCCTCCAATGGCCGCCGGTGGAGTTAGTTTGAATAGTGCGCCGCAACCATTGGGGCAAGCCGTAGTGACTGTTCCCCCTTGATACGCCGCGCCGTATAGGTTTCCGCTCGTGTCCATTACCAGACTGACAGGTTCCGATCCATCGCTACTGTCGATAATTGCACCCGTGAAGCGGTGAAGCACGGTTTCAGTCCAACCGCCTCCCGCCACAGCCGGAGGCGTCAATTGAAACACGATGCCATTACCATTGATACCCCCACTTTCAGTGGTTCCATATAGCGTGCCGTTACCAGCGATAAGCAGGCTATTAGGTACGCTACCGTCGCCGTTAGTACCTGTGAAGTTATACACGGTGCTCTCGGTCCAATTTCCGCCCGCTATACTCGGCGGGGTAAGCTCAAATACTACGCCAGCGGTACCCCCGCCAGTCGTTGTTCCGTAAAACGAGCCACCACTGAAAATGAATGGTCCATTCGGATACGCCCCTTCGCTTCCGGCGAAGGTGTGGAGGGCGGTGATCACACCGGGCACCATCTCAAAAACCGCGCCGCACCCGAAGGTACCGCAACTCGAAAAGTCCCCGCCTTGAGCGGCGGTTCCGTAGATCACTCCGTTACTGAGAAGTACGCCGCCCGCCGGTGCAATTCCGGCTGCGCTCTCAAGCGAGAAGCGGTATAGAATGCTCTCCTGCCACGCGCCTCCCGACTTCGGCGGAGCAAGCCTGAAAATGGTTCCGCACCCATTGAGGTTACTCGGACAAGCGGGATTTTGGGAAAAATTGGTCCCGCCCGCGCTGGTAGTGCCGTATAGGTCACCGTTGGCAATCGTTAGGCCCGGTGTGGGGGCGTAACCGTCCGGAACGCCCTTGAAGCTGTAGAGGGTGGTCTCAGTCCAGCTTCCGCCTGCCACTGACGGGCGATTCAATTCGAAGACGGTGCCGCCCAGCCCGGTTCCACCGCTGATTGCTGTCCCGTATATCGGGCCATTTTTTGTAATGAGCAGAGAATTTGGGGAAGCTCCATCGCTCCCGCCGGTGAAGCTGTAGATCGTGGTCAAATGCAGGCCGGACGTTTGCCCACTCCCGTGCTGCGCAGAGACGGCGAGCAAGGCCGCCAACGCGCTAAGTTTCCGCCAGTGTTGTCGAGGCTTCATTGATACGCTCCCTGATTTGTTCTAGAGAGTCTATTAGATCAGAAGCAAAGCGCGAATTGAAGGAGTCCCGCGCGGATGGAACTGGGCGCACCTCGCCAGAATGCCCAACTCTGGCGCGCAGGTGGCCTGTTGGGCTTTAGCCGCCTATGCAGCGGTAGTATAGGCACGGAAGCGGGACCAAAACGCGAATCCGAATCGGCTCCTACATGGCCACACCCGTGGCTGTGCCCCAAACGTCCTCAGGGTGTGGCCTCAAAGCGTACGGGGCTTGGGGTTTCAGTGTTTGCCACCTTGCTAGCATCGCGGGGTTAGAATAGTGCGCATGGCAAATGCGTCCGCAGAAACCTGTGGAGGGTATACTGCATACATTCAACGCCCGAACTCTGATAAACTCTCGTTGCAGGGCTGATGCCGCAAACGTGACGCGCGCGCGCCTCCGCCTCGCTGGCAGATGGAGTTCGCTCGATGGATTACAAGCTTTTCCCCTTAGAATCGCCAAGCGACGCTTTCATAAACCAATTGAAAGCGTTTTGCGCCCTGGATGATGTTCAGCGTGAAGCGTTGGCAGCTTGGTTTCAATCAACTTCGGACTTCAACACATATACACCCGAAGCTCCCCCGATAATTCAAGCCAGCACCTTGCTGCCCGAACAGTTCAGAAAGGTAGCATCGCCAATTCGATTCATATTGGACGTTTGGCACCGGCGCTCGCTTGAGGTCGCGGATATAGAGAGAGATCTGTTGCTGTGCGGATTTAGCACGGAAGAGATCAAACTGGTTACCGGGTTTATCGAACGACTTGCCCCCATCAGGGAAAAAGTATGGATCGACGGACTCGAAGGTCACGCGCAGTATGCGGGACTTCCCACGATAGACGACGCGAACATTGTTTGGGACGCTCGAGCGGTTTTCGGGGGGCCAGCCTATTACTATTTTTCTGATATTGACGACGATGCCAGGTATGAGGAGTGTTTCGGAGTCACGTCCATCGCAATTCTGGAGTTGATGGTGTCGGATTCGAGCGGTAACAAAGAACGCTTTTCAGTTCAGATGAACGAAATGACATTCAAAATATTTCTCCGAGCGATGAATCGCGCTGACCGGCAACTAGCGTCACTAAAAGCTCTTACGGGGTCGATTACGGTAGGGCAAGAAAGTTTAAAGGGCTGATATATATGGCGGCATCCAACCGGATACGAGACTATCCCACCGCAATGACGGTCAGCAAGTCACGTGCCTGCAGGCCACTAATACGAAAGCCCGGCGTGGTTGTAGCAGATAAAACCGTCCAGGAGCCCCTCCCCAGTGCTATTGCCTCCAACATTCGCGAAGTTCTTTCAGTTGCCTCAAGGGTCGCCTCCATGCCTGACCGCGAAGCGATGCAACGTTATCATAGTCTCATTGATAAGAAACTACTGGCTTCGCTCACTCCGACCGAACGCTTTGAGTTGGAGCGGATTGAGGCCCGCCTCGATGCAGCTGATCGAGACCCGGCAATTGAGGCGCGCGACCACGAGATGAACATAGAGCGAAAGCGGATTTTGGATTCGATCCATACCTTACTGGCAAAGCTGCAACCGTAGAGAATCTGTTAGCCATAAATATGGCCCTATTTTCTCGTAAAAGCCGACCACCTACTTTCAATGGTTCTCGCCAATATAAGCCGTTTTTGCGGGCCGATTTCCGTACGCGCTGTGCCTACTGCGAACGTCCTGAGGAGTATATGGGTGGAGAGGAATCTTTCGAAGTTGAGCACTTCCGCCCTATGAGCAAGTTTCCGCATCTTGAATGTGTCTATGATAATCTCTACTACGCCTGCCGAGGCTGCAACGCTCATAAATCAGAGACATGGCCCTCCGAAGACCATATCGCACGTGGCTTGCGGTTCGCAGATCCATGCGCGACGGACCCGTACATACACGACCTTGTCGAAGAAGCAGATGGCAGCGTGGCAGGCACGACGCCAACCGGAATTTACACTACTGCCCACATACGGTTGCATCGCGAGGATTTGAAGCGATGGCGACGGCTTCGGGCGCAGGCAGTTAGGGACATACCTGTGTTCGCTGCTACGGTAGTGTCCCTTGAGCAACTTTCCTCCCGAGCTAGTGCTCCGGAGCGCGAAGAACTTGAGACGACCGCGAACGCCTTAAATCAGTACATCGTAGAAACGAAGCGACGATTTGGAATCGATTGAATCGGGGACATTGCTCTGGCGAAATTGGTAGCAACGCTGGTAGCAACGCGGTTCGTCTAGCACCGTCTACGGCGTGTTTTGGCGTCTGCGCGGGCTTCGAAGTGATTGATAATAGACAGCGGCGAACGGCGTAGACAGTAACCTATGGAATTTGTAATCAGAGGGTCGGGGGTTCAAATCCCTCCGCCAGCTCCACATTCTAAAGGCACACTTCTGTAGAGCTAGCCAAGCTTGCGTGGCGCCAGCACCGCCACCGGCAGGGATGCGAAAAGATCCTCCACCGAGATATGATCGAACTGCCCGCCGGTCAGCACATCCCGCCACTGACGATCCACCAAGTCGTCCGGCAGTTTCAGGATCGTGTCGCCCCACGCCCATCCGCACCGCCCGGGAAAGCGCGCCGCAGCCACTAAAACGACACGATCCTCGTGCCGCCGCACAAACGCGCAAATCCGCTCGGCCCCAGCACCCTCCGCCAGGACCGGCTCATAGGCGCCCTGCGCGAACAGTTGCTCGTGCTCCCGCCGGAACGTGAGCAACGACGTGGTGATGGCCAGTTTGATCCCGCCGTCTCTCCAGTTCTCCATCAGGCGCCGGATAGTCCCCGGCCGGTCGTGGCAAAGATCGCGCAGAGTCTCGTCGAGCAGCCTGGCGCGCACGCCGTAGTCCACCGGCCGGCGATTGTCCGGATCCACCAGATTGAAATCCCAAAGGTCGGCCCCCTGGTAAATGTCGGGTACTCCGGGCACGGTCAGTTTCAAGGTCAGTTGCACCAGACTGTTCCTCATTCCCAATGAAGCCACGCGCTCAAGGAAGGGCAAAAACGCGCGCAGGAACGCCGCGGACTGGTCCGGATTGAGGGCGCCATCCACGAAAGCTAGCACCGCGTCCTCATACGCCTGGTTCGGCGCCGCCCACGTCGAGCGCACTTTAGCTTCCCGGATCGATTTCACCATCGCCGTCTTGATGCGCTCCGCATAAGCCCGCAACGCCCCGCCGCCGAGTTCCCCGTTCCGCAATTCGAGCGGCCAGGATGCCACCAACAGCTCATAGAACACATACTCGTCGTCGCGGCCGGGAGGCGCGGTGCCTTCGATATCTCCGCGGCCTGCGCGCAAGATCCGGCTCCATGCAGGCACCTGCTGCGCCCATTCGCCGGCCGCTTCCGCGATGGCCGCCAGCCGTGCCCGCGCGTCCTCTCCCCGCTTGGTGTCGTGGGTCGAGGTAGCCAGCATGCTGTGCGGCCGGTATTTGGCGCGCTGCGTGTTGGCCTTGTGGAAGTCGCGCAGGCTCATGCCGAACTGGTCGGGGTTGCCGCCCACTTCGTTGAGCGCCAGAAACCGGTTGTAACGATAGAACGCCGTATCCTCCAGGCCCTTGGCCATCACCGGACCGCTGTATTGCTGCAGCTTCATGGCCGTGCGCAGCACAGAATGGCGGCTGAACCCACTGCGCGGCCGCGCCACCAGGTCTCCGGAAAGCAACTGGTAGAGAAAATCGAAGACGCTGGGGTCCAGGTCCGGCTGATTGCGGCGCGCCTGCGCCATCGCCCAATCCAGGTCGCGGCGGTCAGCCTCAGTGGGAGCGCCGTCCGTATCAATATAGGTCCGGTACACCGGAAAGCAGGCCACGATCTCCTGCAATGCCCGCCGCAGGATGTTGTGCGTGAAGTCCGAGGTGCGGGGATTTTGATGCGCCACCCGCACAGCATCGCGCGCCAGTACATTCAGCTCGCTGGCCATCTCGTTTTCCGTAATGCGGATCTTGCACTCGTGGACGATCTCCGCGAACGTCTGCCGGTCGCCGGTAAAATCCGCATAAGCCTGGGTAAGGGTCTCTTCCGCCGCCGGGTCGATCAACAAGCCCAGCACCTGGTTGGTGAACGTGTAGCCCGTGGTGCCCTCCACCGGCCAGTCTTCGCGCAAAGATTCGTGGCGCGCCAGAATCTTCTCCACCACCAGGTAAAAAGGGACAAACTCCGTACCGCCGTTCCCGTTCCCGGCCTTTCCCCGGCGCAGGCGCTGCAGATACATCTTGGGGTCGAGCAGCCCGTCTATATGATCGATCCGCACGCCATCCAGCGTACCGTCGCCCAGCAGCCGGAACAACAATTGATGTACGCGATCGAATACTTCCGGCATTTCCACGCGTATTCCGGCCAGCTCGTTAATGTTGAAGAAGCGGCGATAGTTGATGTCGTCCGCGGCCACCCGAAAATGAGCCGCGCGCCAGCACTGATCGCGGATCAACCGGTCCAAATTGCTCCAGCTATCCGGCTGGCCTTCGCGGCCGTTGAAGCTGGTCAAAGCCGCCGCGATGGTGTCCCGCACTTCTTCGCTCTCGGCGACCAACAGCGCCAGTTTCTCCTTCAAATGGCCTGCGCGATCCCCCATCCGCGGCCGCCACTCGAGCAGCGTGGCGAAGGCATCCCCCAGACGTTCCAATCCAGCATGGGCATCGCCCAGAATGCGGTCGTAGTGCAGCGGACAGATAGGAAGCTTGTGCGCTCCATACGCCCATACCGCGAAGCTGCCTGCCTGATCGTCAAATTTCAGCTCGAGTTTCCCGCGGTCGAGCTCTGCGCCGTATTGATCCGCCAGCAACGGCACCAGCAGCTTGTTCTGCAGGTACGGATGCTCCGGATGCCAGTCGATATCGAACCACGCCGCGAATTCCGAATCGGGTCCCCATTCCAAAACGTCCAGCCACAGCGGATTGTCGGCGCCGCCTACGCCCATATGATTCGGGACAAAATCCAGGATCTGGCGCAGGCCGTTTTCCTTGATTGCCGAGACCATGCGCGCGAACGCGGCTTCGTCGCCCAGTTCCGGATTGAGCGCGTTGTGATCCACAATATCGTAGCCGTGCATGCTTCCGGGGCGGCTTTTCAGGTAGGGCGAAGCGTACACGTGGCTAACGCCCAGCTTCGCCAAATAGGGCGCCACCGCGGCCGCGCAGTCGAAGCCGAAGCTCTTATTGAATTGCAGCCGGTATGTCGCGCGCGGGATCACTGTCAGCCTCACTCCAGGCTCCAACACACCGACCAGGCGCTGCCAGGAGTGCCTTCCTGCCACACCACGGATCCGGACGGCGCTGATCCTTCCCGCGGTAGATCCGATAGATTCGGCGGCCAGCATTAGCTCGCCATCCGGCTCCACATGCCAGCGGACCATCACCGCTCCCTCGCCCTGCACCTCGTATTTCGCGGCGCCGGAAATGCGGTTCACAAGCGGGACAATTCGTTCGCGGCGCACGCGCAGGATGCGCCGGTACCAATCCAGCCACTCCGCATGCTCCGGCGCATGCATCTCTTCCCACGTCAGCTTGCTCGCGCGAAACGTCTCGCTCGCCTGCGGATCGGGTATCCGCGCCGCCGTGGCCGGGTCTTGGAATTCGGGAAATCGGGCGAACTCCCGCCGCCGCCCTTCGCGCACGGCATCCGCCAGTTCTCCGCCAAAATCGCAAAAAAACAGAAATGGCGGCGATGCGTCCCACTCCTCGCCCATGAAAAGCATGGGCACCTGTGGCAGCAGCAGGTAGACCGCCGCCGCCGCGCGCAACGCCGCGCGCGGTCGTGAGCCTTCCGATCCGCTCTCCGAACGCCCGGTTGCCGATCTGATCGTGATTCTGCAGGAACGCCACGAAGGCTTCGGGCGGCAGGTGCGCGCTCGGCTCTCCCCGCGTCCGGCCGCGATACGGCATCACCTGGCCTTGAAACGCAAAGCCCTCGGCTAGCGCCTTTCCCAATTTCTTCGTGTCGCCGCGATAGTCCGCGTAGTAGCCGCTCCGTTCCCGGCTGAGCGCCGTGTGCAGCACGTGGTGCACGTCGTCGTTCCACTGCGCCGTGAACCACTTCGGTTCGCGATTCGTACCGCGCTCCAGCCAGCGCGCCTCGTTCTCTTCGTTCTCGATCAGCAGATGGACCGGCCTGCCCGTCACCCGCGCGCGCACCCGCTCGGCGAGTTCCTGAGCGATGTGTATTCGGGCTATCGTCGCGAATGGCGTGCACGGCATCCAGCCGGAGCCCATCAAGCTGATATTCCTCGATCCAGTACAGAGCGTTGTGAATCACGAACTCGCGCACCGGTCCGCAGCCCGGGCCATCGTAGTTGATCGCGTCGCCCCACGGCGTCTTATGGCCCGTCGGTAAAAAACTGTGGCGCATAAGCGCGCAGGTAATTCCCCTCCGGCCCGAAATGGTTGTAAACCACGTCCAGCAGGACCATGATCCCGCGCGCGTGCGCCGCGTCAATCAAGGCCTTGAAATCCTCCGGACGGCCGTAAGAGGAATCCGGCGCATACAGCAGCACGCCGTCATAGCCCCAGTTGCGGCTGCCCGGAAAGTCTGCCACGGGCATGATTTCGATAGCCGTGATCCCGAGGTCGCGCAGATGATCCAGTTTCCCGGCGGCAGCTCGGAACGTACCCTCCGGCGTGAACGCCCCCACGTGCAATTCGTAAAGCACCGCTTCCTGCCACGGCCGTCCGCTCCAGCCCGCCGTGTCCCACCGGTACGCCGCCGGATCGATCACCTCGCTCGGACCGTGTACGTTTCGCGGTTGATAGCGCGACGCCGGATCGGGAACCCGCAGGCCATCCGGCATCACAAAGCGATAGAGCGAGCCGGCCGAAGCTCGCCCGGTCACCGTCTCATGCCAGCCATCGCTCAAAGGCTGCATCGCCAGGATCTCCAATTGGCCCTCAATCTCGACGCTCACCCGATCCTGAGCCGGCGCCCATAACCGGAATCGCACTCCCGAAGCCGGCCGCACCTCGGCGCCGAACGGCATGCGGTGGACCATCGGCACCTCTCTCCTAACCCGCCACCGCCGGATGTGCTTCAGCAGCCCTGGAAACCGAGATCTTCAATTTCTCGCCCAGCGACCAGAAGTGTCCCACCCATGCGCGCGCCTGCTCATCGCTGCCGGCGCGCTGCCTCGAGTTCCACCAAAATCGTGCGGCGTGCTTCCGACCATGCATTCTGCGCGGTCCAGAAGTCCACTTCAAAGGGCAGCGTTCGCGCCATATCGATGACGGCTTCGAGCCGTTCGATCAGTGCCAGGTCTCCCGGCTGCTTTAAGAATTGATGGAACAGGCGTTCGATCGTCAGCCGCAGCGTAAACTCCAGAGTAGTGGACTCCAGCGCGATATTGACCGCGCGCACGTCCTCCAGCAGCCTGCGTATCTGCTCCAGATCCATCTGATCGTTCGCGAATGCCCGCCTTAGATTGCTGTTGAGAGCAAATTCCGCGGCCTCCCGTATCGCCTTGGGAAGCGGCACGCCCAAATCCCGCAGAAAATATCCCAGCGGAATGTGGTGCTCGTAAACCTGGCGGTAGGCCGCCTCGGCATCCTCCAGCGACGGTTTCAAAATCTGCTCCAGGATCGCGCGCCGGTCGTCCTTGAAAAGCGATTTCAGCGAGTACGCGGATCCCAGCTCTTTGTCCATCACGCGCAGCATCTCCGGCACGTCGGCCTTCGAAAAGGCCGCGGTTATCTCCTGCGCGGATTTCTGGTACGCCTCCTCGTCCACGAACGCGCGAATTCCGCAGCTCAGGTTGTAATCGCCGAAATGCAACGCGCCGAAAATCAGCTCGGCTGACTCCTCCGTAATTTTAGAGGTGAAGCGCGCCCGTCCAAACTCCAGCTTCATGCGGCCCGCTTCTAGGCTGTGATGATCCCGCCGGCAGACCGAATAGCAATAAATCCGCGCATGATCGGCGTATGGCTTAAACAACGAGCTGATCGCGTAATGCGCGGCCAGTTTCTCCAGATTGACGGCCGCCGGGCTGGCGAACTTGCGGTAAATGTTGGCCCCGTCCTGATGTTCCGGGATATTGCTCTTAGCCTCCGCCAGCGCCTTCAGGAAATCCCCTTCCACGTGATTGCCGAGCACCTCCTGCGACAATTGCACCGCGCGGCAAGCGTACTGAATCACCTGCACGGTCTCCAGCCCGGAAAGCTCGTCGAAGAACCATCCGCAACTGGTGTACATCAGCATTAAATGGCGCTGCAGCTCCAGCAGCTTTAGCGCGGTGACACGCTCCCCGTCGCTCAGTTCGCGCGTGGCATGCCGCGCCAGGAATGCCATAACGCTTTCCGCCCCGCGATCGAGCACCACGTCGATATAGTCGTCTCGCGCCGCCCACGGATCTTTCAGAAACTCGCCGGCTTTTTCCTCGAATCGCGGCGCCAGGGCATCCCGCAGCCAGTCCAGCGCGGCGCGCAGCGGTCCCCGCCATCCCTGGTTCCATCCCGCGTGCCCGGCATTGCAGCCGCAGTTCGAGCGCCACCGTTCCACGCCGTGCACGCAACTCCACGACGTGTTCTCGATAATCTCTACTTCTTGTATGGGCGGATGCTGCGCCAGATACTCTCCGTAATTGGTCGGTTCCGCGAGCCTTCCCGACGCGATATATTCCAGCGCGTAAGTCAGCGCCATTTCGCCGCGCCGGTGATGATGGCCATAGGTCTCGCCGTCCGTGGCGATGTGCACCAGTTCGGGCCACGTGCGTTCTTCGGAAAACGCGCCCAGCAGCCGCTGCGCGAACCGCTCGCCATTATCCAGCAGCCGTTCGAAAGCCACCCCCCGCGAAATTGGTCCGTCGTAAAAGAACAGGTTGATGGACCGGCGGGAAGGCAGCCGGAGCCGGTAAGCCATCGTCGGGTCGATCCGCTCGCCCTCCACATCCCGCCATCCACGCCCCCCGATCTTGCGCACCCGGCTGGCCTGCCGCGGAGCCAGGATCGTGTAACGGATTCCCTGCTGCGCCAAGACTTCCAGCGTCTCCAGGTCGACTGCCGTTTCCGGTAGCCACATGCCCTCCGGCCTGCGGCCAAAGCGATGCTCGAAATCGCGCATTCCCCAAATCACCTGGGTATGCTTATCGCGCGCATTTGCTAACGGCATGATCATGTGGTTGTAAGCCTGGCTGATCGCCGAACCATGCCCGCCATGCTGCTCGATGCTCTCTTTGTCGGCGTCCAGAATGGCCTGGTAGACCGCCGGGGCGAAATCCTGCAGCCACGAAAGCAGGGTGGGACCAAAATCGTAACTGATCAGTGAGTAGTTGTTGACGATCTCGATGATGCGATCCTGCGCGTCGAGCACGCGCGAAGCGGAATTCGGCGCGTAGCACTCCGCGGTGACTCGCTCGTTCCAATCGTGATACGGATAAGCAGAGTCTTGCAGCTCGATCGCTTCCAGCCAGGGGTTTTCGCGCGGAGGCTGATAAAAGTGATTATGGATACAGATGTAACCCACGTCCCGGAGGTGTGCAACTGGCCTGCCATTCAGTCGACTGCGCTATGTGTCTCTTTGGCCGCCGGCGGAGCCTGCGACTTTTGCGTCGCGCTTGTACGACCAGTGCTGCCACGCGACCGTGATAGACCAGATCACAGCACGCGCCTCAAAGGGCGTCGGCAACACATCGAATCCACCATGATTCAACACCTCTGCCCAAAGGGCTTCGTCCGCCAGCCGTGAAACCACCACCAGCGGCGGCGCATCCCTCCGCCTTTGTAGATGTTCGAGCACGTCGCGCCAAGTCCCGTCCGGCAAGCGATCGTCGGTCATTACCACCCCAGATTTAACCTCTTCGATCAGGGGCACAGCCGGCCGGAGAGCCTCGGCGTGATGGAGATCCCACTTGGAATGGGCGAAAATCTCTTCAAGGGACGCGCGATCCTCTTTGCAAGGAAGGATGGCCAGAACGCTGACGACCTCTTTTCGAACAGTCATGATCTCCACACCTCCCAGGGCGCAGTTGGCAGTCTGTAATATGCTCTTGCAATTCACGTGCAATTCCAGACAAACTCCGGAATGAAAATTACGCGATTAAACTTACTCATCGGCTCGTTCCGGAGGGGCGCCTGCACGCAAGTTTTGCACGGTTGTACCGGTTTTGCAGTGCCGCTGCAACACGATATGCGATCTGATACCTTGGACCGTTATCGCTAAATGGGCGAGTTAATCGCAGATCTCGGTTACGCCGTCCGCGCATTGCGCAAGAATCCGGGCTTCGCTACTGTCGCCGTATTGTTGCTGGCCTTGGGAATAGGCGCCAATGCCCTGGTGTTCAGCCTCGTGGACCGCCTCCTGCTGCGTCCCTTGCCTTTTCGCGATCCCGCGCGCCTGGCAGCCATCTGGGAAACCACCCACAATTGGGACCCCAAAGTTTTTGCCTGTTATCGCGATGTCGAAGTATTCGACCAGCAGAGTCAGTCCTTCGACGGCGTCGCAGGCTGGCAGTGGGTGGAATACACGCTCAATGGCCGCGGCGTCCCGCGCCGAGTCCTCGGCGAAACGGTCACCTCGCGATTCTTCGAAATCCTGGGCGTGTCTGCCGCACATGGCCGCATATTTACTCCCGCCGATGTAAATGGTCCGCCCGCCGTGGTGCTCAGCGACGCTGGGTGGAAATCCATTTTCGGCGGCGCTCCCGAAGCTCTCGGCGGTACCCTCGCCCTCGACGGAAAGCCATACACCGTGGTCGGGATCATGGCGCGAGGATTCGAGTTTTATCCCCGGCAGGCCCAGTTCTGGACGCTGCTGACGGCGGCCGAAGTCGCCCGGCAGCAGAGTGGCAAGTTCCACGGGATGGGCGCGGTGGGTCGTCTGCGGCCCGGTGTGTCGCTGGCCGCGGCCGAAACGGAGATCGCCGCTCTGCGCGGCGCGCTGGAGAAAACCGATCCCGATGAGTTGCCGCACGCGGGCGCCATGGTGCGCAGCCTCCAGGAAGAATTCACATGGCTGGCAGGCCGTGGCCTGCAATCCGGCCTGCTGTTGATGTTTGCCGCCGTAGCTTTCGTCCTGTTGATCGCTTGCGCCAACGTGGCCAACCTGCTGGCGGGCCGCGCGCTGGAGCGGCGCCGCGAGATCGCCATCCGTGCCGCGCTAGGTGCCGGCCGCGGCCGCCTGATCCGCCAGATCCTCACCGAAAATCTCCTGCTCTCCGCGCTGGGTGCTTCGGCGGGCATGCTGCTGGCTTACGGCGGGCTGCGATTTTTCCTGGCCGTGCAGCCGGTAGAATTGCCAGTGGGCGCCACAGTCTCGCTCGATTGGCGCGTATTCGCTTTCGCCGCCGCGCTGGCCCTCTTCACTGCGATCCTTTCCGGATGGCTGCCGGCGCTCGAAGCCACCCGCTTCCGGATCCACGGCGTCCTGAAGCAGGGCGGCCGCGGCGGGTCGCTGGGACGGATCGAACAGCGCTCACGCAGCGCGCTGGTGGTCCTCGAAGTGGCTCTGTCCTTGACGCTGCTTACCGGCGCCGCGCTGCTGGTCGAAAGCCTTTACCGGCTGCGCGCCGAACCGCTGGGCTACCGCATGGACGGCCTGTTGATTACGCGGCTGGATTTACCCAAAGCGGATTACCCGACCCTGGCGGACCGCATGTCGTTCTCGATTCGCCTCCAACAAACGCTGGCCGTACAGCCTGCGCTGGAGACCTGTGTGCGCTCGGGCTCGCTGGTGCATGCCGAGGTGGCGGGCGGGCAGGCCGCGCGCGAGACTGCATTCGTGGCGCGTGTCCTCATCGATCCCAAGTATTTCCAACTCACCGGTATGCCAGTCATCGAAGGCCGCGAGTTCGGGCGCCTGGATACTGCCCGGAGCGAACCGGTTGCCATTGTGGACCGTGAATTCGCGCGCCGCTACTTCCCCGGCCAGGACCCCGTGGGCAAGCGTATCCGGCTTGGCGAACGCGGAAGCGATGTGGTCTGGCGCACGGTCGCGGGCCTCTCCGGCGATATTCGCGAAACCAACCCGTTCGACGAAATGCATTGGAAGGTACAGCCCCACGTGTATGTGCCCTTTCCGCAAGGCGAGCCGTCGGACGGCCGCCAGATGGTGGTGATGATGCGGGCCGGACCGCGCTGGCTTGGCCCCCAAGATCAGCCGCTCGACATCCTCGCCACAGCGGTGCGCCGTGCCCTGGCCCAGGTGGACGCGGATATGCCGCTGGGCGAGATCACCAGCATGCGGCAGTTCCTGATCACTCAAGCCTTCTCGAAGCCCGGCTTTCGCGCCGCGGTGCTGGGCATGTTTGCCGCGCTGGCCTTGATGATGGCCGCCATCGGGCTCTACGGCGTGCTCGCGCAGCTTGTCGTCGAGCGCCGCCATGAGGTCGGCGTGCGCATGGCGCTAGGGGCTTCGCGCCGCGACGTGGTGCGCATGGTCGTCCGCCGCAGCCTCCTCCTGACAGCCACCGGCCTGGTGGTGGGATCAGTCACGGCCGCCCTGGGCATGCGCTTCTTGCGTAGTTTCCTGCTCACCGGCCCGGGCCGTCCGCTGGTGCTTCTGGGCGTGGCCGCGGTAATGTTGACCACCGCCTTGATGGCCGGCCTCGCGCCCGCCCTGCGGGCCTCGCGCGTGGACCCCGCCGTCGCGCTCCGCGAGGAATGACCGGGCCGTGACCGAGGCGCGAATGATAGTATCCTGTGGCCATGGAACTGACAACGGTTCGCCTCGAGATTCCCGAAGGCGGCAACGTGATTCTGGGCCAGACCCACTTCATCAAGTCCGTAGAAGACTTGTACGAGGCCCTGGTGAACACGGTGCCCCAGATGAAGTTCGGCATCGCCTTCAACGAGGCTTCCGGCCCATGTCTGACGCGTGTGGACGGTAATGACGTCGATCTCAAGGCCCTGGCCGCGCGCAACGCCACAGCCGTCGCCGCCGGCCATATGTTCGTCATCGCCATGCTCAACGGATATCCCATCAACGTGCTCGGCCGCATCAAAGACGTGCCCGAGATCTGTTCGATTTTTTGCGCCACGGCGAATCCCGTAGAGGTGGTGGTCGCCAACACCGAACAGGGGCGTGGCATTTTGGGCGTGATCGATGGCTTCCCGCCAAAGAGTGTCGAAACCGATGCGGACGCCGCCGTGCGCCACGATTTTCTGCGCAAGATCGGCTACAAGCGGTGAACTGGCGCGCGCGCCTGCGGGAGGGCGTAGTGATTCCCGCGCATCCCCTGGCCCTGACGTCCGCCCGCGGCTTGGATGAGCGCCGCCAGCGGGCCCTCACCCGTTATTACCTTGCCGCAGGCGCGGGCGGCATCGCGGTGGGCGTGCACACCACCCAGTTCGCCATCCGCGATCCCCGCCACGGTCTGTACCAGCCGGTGTTGGAACTGGCCGCCGAGGAACTGTACCGGGCCGACGCCGCAACCGGCGTGGTGAAGGTTGCCGGAATCGTGGGAACCACCGCACAAGCTGTAGCCGAAGCGGAGATCGCCGCGCGCTGCGGATACGACGTAGGCCTGCTTAGCCTCGGCGCGCTCGCCAACGCTTCGCTGCCCGAGTTGCTGGCGCACGCCCGCGCGGTCGCCGAGGTGATCCCGCTTTTCGGCTTTTACCTGCAGCCCGCAGTGGGCGGCCGCGCACTCCCGTACCCATTCTGGCGCGAGTTCGCCGAAATGCCGCAAGTCGCGGCGATCAAAATCGCGCCCTTCAATCGCTACCAGACACTCGACGTGGTGCGGGCCGTCGCCGATTCCGGCCGCGCCGATCAGATCGCCCTCTACACCGGTAATGACGACAACATCGTAGCCGATCTGGTGACGCCTTTCCATTTCGGCCCGCACACCCTGCGCATGGCCGGCGGCTTGCTGGGGCATTGGGCGGTCTGGACCTTGCGCGCCGTCCGTATGCTCGACCAGATCCACACGGCAGTTCGCGGCGAAAGGTCCCTGGCACCGTCGTGGTTGACCCTCGCCGCCGAAATCACGGATTCCAACGCGGCGTTTTTCGATGCCGCGAATCAATTCCGCGGCTGCATCTCCGGTATCCACGAGATCCTCCGGAGGCAGGGCCTGCTGGAGGGCCGTTGGTGCCTCGATCCGGACGAAGATCTCTCACCCGGCCAAGCGGAAGAAATCGATCGGGTCTACCGCGACTATCCGCACCTGAACGACGACGCCTTCGTCCGCGAACATCTGGACGATTGGCTAAGATAAGCCGTAGGGCAGGCCTGCAGCGTGCTCGGGGCTCGGAGGCGGTTCTCACACTAGGTCCAGAGGGTATACTCTACGGCACAACCGTCTTCGGTGGCTCCGGCGTCCCATGCCATTTCGATCCATCCCTTAGTGGGTCAGGATGTGGTACCGTTTTTCAGTTAACGCCACCGGCAATACCCGGCGGAACATGGACGGAGTCTGTAATCTACAATTTCACGGGACTTGACGGCGATGGAGCGGGCCCCAGTGCAGCCGTAGTAGTCGGCACAGGTGGAGTCCTTTATGGCACAACCCAGTATGGCGGAAGCGCCATATCGGGTTCTCCGTGCTCAACTGCCGGGGTTTCGGGTTGTGGCACGGTATTCCAACTGACCCCGCCAACGACCCCAGGCGGCGCCTGGACGGAGAAAGTGCTGCACAGCTTCACCGGCCAAAACGGCGACGGCTCCACGCCCCTGGCAGGCCTCGCCCTAAGCTCCACTGGAGTCCTCTACGGCACCACCTCCGCAGGCGGCGCAGGAGCCGGCGTCGTCTTCTCAATCAAACCCTGACCACCCGGTGGGGTAGGCCCATGGCCTGCAGCGGCCTCTCAGGCCGCCCCACCCTAGCTAAAACATCTGAACAGACCTTAAGATCCATATAAACTCAAAAAAAAACAAAAGCCCTCCGTGAATCTCCACCCCGCGATGTGCCATACTACCTGCCAAAGATCGCACCCATGAACCACACAAGCCGCCCCGCCCCGCTGATCCTCCTAGCCGCACTGGCGATCCTGCCCGGCGCCGCCAAAGCTCAATCCTACAAAAGCCTCCACACCTTCAAAGGCAACCCCGACGGCGCCGATCCGCGAGGCCGTCGGTGGTCATCGGTAAAGACGGCGCGCTCTATGGCACCACCTATCGTCGGAGGCACATACAAGTCGGGCACAGTCTTCCAACTGAAGAAGGTCGGGGGAGAACCTTGGGAGGAAACGGTGCTCTACAGTCTGGGCGGGCCGAATGGCTCATATCCCCGCGCAAGTCTGGTTTTCGGCAACGAGGGCAAGCTCTATGGCACCACGGCCTCTGGCGCAATCTTCGAGCTAACGCCACCCACGGTTGCGGGAGATGATTGGACCGAGACGGTCTTGTACACTTTCGGCGTTGGCGCTGGGAACATTCCAGACGGAGCGGTGCTGATTGGCCCAAGCGGAACACTGTACACTACGACCCAGGGCTACGCCATTCCCGGCGGAACGGCGGTCGCTTTGACGCCGCCCGCCACGCCTGTGGGCGCATGGACGGAGTCGGTCATGTACTCCTTCGCGGGCGCGGCGGGAAGCAATCCTTTCGCGGGCTTAGTCGCTGAAGGCGGAACGTTGTATGGAACCGACTATTATGAAGGCGACGAATATTGCCAGTGCGGCGTAGTCTTCCAATTGACACCGCCCAGATCTTCCGGTGGTACCTGGACGGAGACGACAATTCACACGTTCACCGGCAACGACGGCGCCGGTCCATTGGCCGCACTCACCATGGGTCCCGGCGGAACACTGTTCGGTACGACCGTGTCCGGCGGCTCTGGAGTGTGTCCCACAGGTGTGGTGGTGGCGCTGAACCGTGTGGCACCGTTTTCCAAATGGTGCCGCCAACGGCACCGGGTGGGACGTGGACTGAGTCCGTGATTTACAACTTCACTGGGACTAACGGCGATGGAGCGGCTCCGGTTTCAAGCGCCGTGCTGGGCGCAAACGGGGCACTCTACGGCACGACTCAGTATGGCGGAAGCACGAGTTCGGCTTGCCAAGCCACATTCGACAACCTCAGTGGCTGCGGCACGGTATTCCAACTGACCCCACCAACCACGCCCGCAGCCACCTGGACGGAGACAGTGCTGCATAACTTCACTGGCCAAAACGGCGACGGCGCCATGCCCTTGGCAGGCCTCGCCCTAAGCTCCACCGGAGTCCTCTACGGCACCACCTCCGCAGGCGGCGCAGGAGCCAGCGTCGTCTTCTCTATCAAACCCTGACCACCCGGTGGGGCAGGCCCCTGGCCTGCGACGGCCTCTCAGGCCGCCCACGCTAGCAGTCGCAGGCCAGCGCCGGAGGCTTGTACGGCTCGGCCTTTAGTGGTGGACTAAAACGTCTGAACAGACCTTAAGATCCATATAAACTCAAAAAAAAACAGAAGCCCTCCGTGAATCTCCACCCCGCGATGTGCCATACTACCTGCCAAAGATCGCGCCCATGAACCACACAAGCCGCCCCGCCCCCCTGATCCTGCTAGCCGCACTGGCGATCCTGCCCGGCCCCGCCAAAGCTCAATCCTACAAAATCCTCCACACTTTCAAAGGCAACCCCGATGGCGCCGACCCCGAGGCCTCGGTGGTCATCGGTAAAGACGGCGCGCTCTATGGCACCACCTATCTCGGAGGCACATACAAGTCCGGCACAGTCTTCCAACTAAAGAAGGTCGGGGGACAACCCTGGGAGGAAACGGTGCTCCACAGTTTCGGTCCGCCGCCAGTCGAGGGAGCGACCTCGGACGGTTCGTATCCCCGCGCAAATCTGGTGTTCGGCATGGAGGGCGCGCTTTATGGCACCACGGCGACTGGCCCGACTAACGCGGGTACAATTTTCCGGCTGACGCCACCCTCGATCGCGGGAAGCGCCTGGACAGAGACTGTCTTGTACACTTTCGACCTCCGCGCCGGGAACTTCGGTCCCTATGGAGCGGTGCTGATTGGCCCCGCCGGAACGTTATACACCACGGCTTCGGGCAACGATCCGGGTGGAACGGCCGTCGCTATAGTGCCCCCCGCAAAACGCCGGGAAGCGCATGGGCTGGCTCGGTCATATACTCGTTCCTCCAGCCTGGCGGCGGCGCGGGTAGCCTCCCCTTTGCGGGCCTAGTCTTTGAAGGCCGGGCATTGTATGGAACCAACTACGATGAAGGCACCATCTGCTCATCGTCCGGCTGCGGCGTGGTCTACGAGTTGACGCCCCCAGCGATACAGGGAGCCGCTTGGACGGAGACGACGATTCACGCGTTCACTGGACCACCTGGCGATGGCGGGGGGTCGGAGGCGGCTCTCACACCAGGTCCAGATGGTACCCTCTACGGCACAACCGTCTTCGGTGGCTCCGGCGTCCCATGCCATTTCGATCCATCCCTTAGTGGGTCAGGATGTGGTACCGTCTTTCAGTTAACGCCACCGGCAATACCCGGCGGAACATGGACGGAGTCTGTAATCTACAATTTCACGGGACTTGACGGCGATGGAGCGGGCCCCAGTGCAGCCGTAGTAATCGGCACAGGTGGAGTCCTTTATGGCACAACCCAGTATGGCGGAAGCGCCATATCGGGTTCTTCGTGCTCAACTGCCGGGGTTTCGGGTTGTGGCACGGTATTCCAGTTGACGCCACCATCGATCGAGGGCGGCGCCTGGACAGAGAAAGTGCTGCATAGCTTCACCGGCCAAAACGGCGACGGCTCCACGCCCCTGGCAGGCCTCGCCCTAAGCTCCACCGGAGTCCTCTACGGCACCACCTCCGCAGGCGGCGCGGGCGCCGGCGTCGTCTTCTCCATCAAACCCTGACCGATTGACACCCCCGCCACAGGCCGGGCCCCTCTGAAAACAAACGCCCGGAGCCGCCAAACCCGCCTGACCGCCCGCGCCGCCATGCTATCGTGATCTCGGCCGAAGTGCGCCAAATTCAATGACGGCAAATCGCCCACCAACATTCCCGGGCGCCACAGTTCCAACCACAATCGAAAAGAGTAAAATTACGAAGCAAAGCCACCGAGGTGGGGGTATCGCCCCCTCAAATGAGGGTAGCCCGAAAGCGCCGTTTGCCCCCGGCCCGCACTGCGCCACGCAATCCAACACGCACGCTAAGACGCAGAGCGGCCGCCTGTTTGCGTCCCAGGCCGCCCGCGCATCGCAAAATTCCAATCGGCTTCGACCGTCCATGGGTTCGTTTGCTAAAACCGCCCCGAGACACAACCGAAATTACGGACCGAACCCACCAACCGAGGAAATCGGCCCCCAAATGACGGTATCGCGCCAAATCCGAAATCACCCCATCCCCGCCCCACCCCGGCCAATCTCTCAGAACTACGATTGGCTTCGACCCGTCCGTAGCTTCGTTCGGAAAGTCCGCCCGAACCAAAAAAAATGGTCCCAAACACTTCGGAACAAACCGCTATCCCGTTGCGTTATTGCATCTAAGCGCAAAGGAGCGGGTGTCCGCGCCGCCAGGATAGGTTATGAACTCGCGTGATAATGGCGGCGCGGCCGCGCTCCGTTTTGCGCGATGTGTGAAAGCGCAAAGGAGCGGGTGTCCGCGCCGCCAGGATAGGTTATGAACTCGCGTGATAATGGCGGCGCGGCCGCGCTCCGTTTTGCGCGATGTGTGAAAGCGCAAAGGAGCGGGTGTCCGCGCCGCCAGGATAAGTTATGAACTCGCGTGATAATGGCGGCGCGGCCACGCTCCGTTTTGCGCGATGTGTGAAAGCGCAAAGGAGCGGGTGTCCGCGCCGCCAGGATAGGTTATGAACTCGCGTGATAATGGCGGCGCGGCCGCGCTCCGTTTTGCGCGATGTGTGAAAGCGCAAAGGAGCGGGTGTCCGCGCCGCCAGGATAAGTTATGAACTCGCGTGATAATGGCGGCGCGGCCGCGCTCCGTTTTGCGCGATGTGTGAAAGCGCAAAGGAGCGCCGCGCTCCGTTTTGCGCGATGTGTGAAAGCCCAAAGGAGCGGGTGTCCGCGCCGCAGTTGAAGAAGATGTTAGCCACGAATGCACATGGATCGAAAACCCATCGCTTATCCGTGTCCATCCGTGTGAATCCGTGGCTCGAAATAAGTCTTTCAGCAACCCGTTAGAAAAGGCTCTACTATGCAATTCTTCTGGCAAGATCTTCGCTACGGTTTCCGCTCCCTCCTCCGGAACCCCGGCTTCTGCGCGGTAGCCGTCCTGGCCCTCGCCCTGGGCATCGGCCCCAACACGGCCATCTTCACCATGGTCAACGCCGTCCTGCTCAAGCCCCTCCCCGTCCCGGAACCCGGCCGCGTTGTCATGATCTGGGGCACCCTCCTCAAATCCGGCTTCGACCAGATGCCCGTCAGCGGCGCCGACTTCCTCGACTGGAAGAAGCAGGCCCACTCCTTTGATCACATGTCCGCCGCCTTCGCCATCCCCGAATACGGCCTCAACATCAGCGGCGCCGGCGATCCCGAGCGCGTTCCCGCCGCCCTCGCCTCCCAGGATTTCCTGCCCGCCCTCGGCATCCAGACCATCGCCGGCCGCAATTTCCTGCCCGACGAAGACCGCCCCGGCGGCCCGCCCGCCGTGCTCATCAGCAACGCCCTCTGGCAGCGCCGATTTCATTCCGATCCCGCAGCCATCGGTCGCACCCTCACCGTGGACGGCATCCCGCGCACCATCGTCGGCGTGGTCCCCCACCACCTCGGCGAAATGGTCAAAGCCGACCTGTGGCTGCCCACCCAGATCAATCCCAACAGCCCGGAGCGCCAGAATCACAACTTCGGCATCGTGGCGCGCCTGAAATCCGGCGTCACCCTCGCCCAGGCCCGCGCCGAAATGACCGTCATCGCGCAGCGCCTGGAACGCGCCTACCCCGCCACCAACAGCGGTTGGGGCATCACCATGTTCCCCATGGCCGAGATGTACACCGGCCGCATCCGCCCCGTATTGCTGATCCTGCTGGGCGCGGTCGGGCTGCTCCTCCTGATCGCCTGCGCCAACCTCGCTAACCTGCTGCTGGCCCGCGCCGCCACCCGCGAGCGCGAAATCGCCATTCGCGGCGCACTCGGAGCGGCCCGCCGCCGCATCATCCGCCAGTTGCTCACCGAAAGCCTGGTGCTGGCCCTCGCCGGAGGCGCCCTTGGCCTGGTGCTGGCCGTCTGGGGCGTGCGCCTGCTGCGCAGCATCGTCCCCGATATGTTCCCCATGCTTCAGCACATGGGCGTCGATCTCCAAGTCCTGGCATTCACCTTCGGCATTTCCATCGCCACCGGACTGCTCTTCGGCCTCATGCCGGCCTGGAAAGCCGCCCGCACCGATATCAATACCACCCTCAAAGAAGCCGCCGGGCGCTCCGAAAGCGCCGGTGGATCGCAGCGCATCCGCAGCTTCCTGCTGGCCACCGAGGTGGCGCTGGCCGTCCTCCTTTCGGTCAGCGCGGGTCTGCTGCTGCGCAGTTTCGTGCGCGTCACCGGCGTGAATCCGGGCCTGCGCACGGCGAATATTCTCTCCATGAACATCAGCCTCCCCGAGGTCAAATACGATACGCCGCTGAAGCGCGCCATTTTCTACAAGAACCTGATGGAGCGCGTCGAAGCCCTCCCGGGCGTGCGTTCCGCCGGTGCCGTCATGTTTCTGCCCCTGCGCGTGTCGATCCTCTCCTTCCGCATCGGCGTGAACAGTTTCGAGATCGAGGGCCGCCCGCCCGTCACCCAGGATAAACAGCCCCTCGCCGACTACCGCTCGGCCATGCCCGGCTACTTCAACACCATGGGGATTGCGCTGCGTCAGGGCCGCCTCTTCGACCTGCATGACGATCTCGATTCCAAGCGCGTCGTGCTGGTCAACGAAGCGCTGGTGCGCAAACATTTCCCGCATGAGAATCCCCTGGGCCAGCACATCACCATGGGCGGCAAACCCATGGAGATCGTGGGTGTGGTGGCGGACGCCAAAATGTACGGCCTGGATTCTCCCGTCGAGCCGGCCGTCTACACGCCGCAACTGCAGCGTCCCAGCGATTCGATGGGCGTAGTGGTGCGCACCGAAGGCGATCCGGCCGCCATGGCCTCCGCCGTCCGCCGCGAGATCCTGAAGCTCGATCCCGAACAGCCCGTCTCCAACGTCCGTACGATGGACAAGGTGCTCTCCGATTCGCTCATGCTGCGCCGCGTAGCCATGCTGATGATCACCGTCTTCGCCGCGCTGGCCCTCACCCTGGCCACCGTCGGCATCTACGGGCTCACGGCCTATTCCGTCAGCCGCCGCACCCATGAAATCGGCCTGCGCGTGGCCTTGGGCGCCAGCCAGCCGCAGGTGCTGCGCCTCGTAGTGGGCCGCGGCCTGGTCACTTCCCTGATCGGCGCGGCCATCGGTGTCGCCGCCGCCTTCCAGTTGACCCGCGCCCTCTCCGGCATGCTCTACGGCGTCACCCCCACCGATCCGCTGGTATTTGCCGGCGTGCCGCTCCTACTGATCGCCGTATCGGTGTTCGCCAGCTACGTCCCCGCGCGCCGTGCCGTCCGCATCGATCCCCTGGTGGCCCTGCGCTATGAATAGTGGGGCAGGCCCCCGGCCTGCGGCGGACTCTCAGTCCGCCATCTTGCCTCTCATCACTGCGTAACGGTAATCGAAGCCGCGCTCCCGTTCCAGTAATAGTCATAACTCCAGTTGGAATTGAAAACGCCGATATCCACCGAGTAAGTCCCCGCCGGCACACCCCCGGCCGGAGCCCAGGTGTAAGAATAAGGATGGCTCTGGCCAGCCGTGAAATTCTGGCCGGTCCAGTAAGTAGTAGCCACCGCCGTGCCCGACTGATTGAAGATCTGTAGTTCGACAATGGCATTAGTCAGTCCGCTCGAACCGGTCTCCGTAACCGTCGCAGAGATGCGAGACGACCCAGTAGTCGAAATTGTGGATGGATTGGCCGTCGCCGACGACGTAAACGTGACCGACGAATTCACCGTGATGGTGCCCGCGGAGGCATTCCAGCTCCACTGCTGCCCGGTCGAGCTGAACACGCCCACCTCAATCGTGTACGTGCCCGCCAGCGCCGGAGTCAGCGCCAGAGTGTAGCTGTGCGAATGGCCGGTCATGAAGTTCTGGCCGGTAAAATTCTGGGTCGCCGCAGTGCTCCCCGTAGGATCGAGCACCACCACCTGCACGATGCCATTCGCCAGCGAACGCGCCGTGCAAGTGACCGTGGCCGTAATGGTCGTCCCCGAGCCCTGCGTCACCGGATTGGGCGAAGCACTGGCCGACGAGGTGAACGTGGGTGGCGCCATCGGCGTGACAGCCAGGGGCGCGCTAGCCGGGCCGGTGCCGGCTGAGTTAGTCCCCGTCACTACATAGTAGTAAGTGGTCCCGTTAGTCAGCCCTGTGTCTTTGTAACTGGTAGGCGCTGGGCTAGCAATAGTCGCGATCTTGGTATAAGGGCCGCCGCTGGCCGTAGCCCGCGAGAGAGCATAACTGGTCGCGCCGCCGGTCGGGTTCCAGGTCAGGGTGGCCGTGGCGTTGCCCACCCTAGCCGCCAGGCTCGTAGGCGCCGCCGGCACGGAGGTCACGCTCCCCGGCGTGATCACGAAGAGCGTGATGCTCTGCGAAGGCACCGTGGCGGCGATCGCATTGTCCGTGATAGCCACGTTGCCCAGCGACGTGATGGATGTCTGCGATGCGGAGGCGATCTGCCATGCCTGCGCCGTGCCGGTGGTCGCGAAGTTAGCCAGGCTGACCGTCACCGGAGTAGTCCCCTGCTGCTTGTTGATCACCATCACCGTCAGCGCGCCGTCCGAAGAGCGGACCGCCGCGAAGGAGGATAAGTAGTCCGGATTGGCCACCCCCGCGTACACGCTGGTGTTGCCGAACGTGGAACTGTGACCGTCGTAGTTGCGGTAGATCTGCATGGCCAGGTAAGTCGGCGAAGGGTTCACCGGCACCGTCCAGCGGCAGGCTATATCCAGCGCCTGCCTGCCGAAGATGCCCAGTACGTCGGCCTGTGTGGTGGCGCCGTTCAGGTTCGGCTCGTCGCCCCAGTTATACTCTGTGACCGCTGTCTTCAGTCCCGGATAATACTGCTTCACGTAGCTCTTCAGGTTCGGGATCAGGTTGACGATCCCGCCGTTGATCCCCACCGTGGCGATCCAGGATTGATCCACGTAGGTCGGATCCCACAGTGACCGCGTCGATTGGTTGCGGATAAGCTGGGCGGCGGTCGAATCGTTGTTACTGAAGGATCCGTCCTGCGGGTAATAGTGAACGCTCAGTACATTGAGTAACTGTTTGCCCGTGGATTGCTGGTAACTGTAGAGCTGCTGTAACAGCCAGGGATAATAGTAAGTGTTACCGTGAGTCGCGTAGTCCGATCCGGGGCCTGTGCCGTTCTGCTGGTCGTAGCCGCTGTAGAATAGCGCCAGCCAGCCCCATTCCTCCGGGCCCACAATGGTCGCGTTGGGGTCCAGCGCACGCACCGCGCCGGCATAGTTCAGGTAGTCGTCGTAGATCTCGCTGTAAGTGGGCCCAACCGGATGCACGTCCCGATGCGTGCTGAACCAGATGGATGGCTCGTTGTCCATCAGGTAGTATCTCTGGCCGCCGGCGGAAGAGAGCCCCCAAGTGCTGACCATGTGCTGCACCCACGCCTGCTGGATCGCAGTGCTGTTGGGCGTGCTGGCATCCGCGGGGTTGTTGCCCGTGATGTTCGGATTGCCCGCGGCCGTGCTGATGCCATTCCCCGCATCTGGATTGTATGGGTCCCAGCCGGTCTGCGGCCCATACTTGGCGATCGAGAAGGACCACTCGGTGGAGCGGCCCGCGCCCAGGTTGCCGATATAGTTGATCATCGGCATGGTCAGCAGCGCCTGCGCGCCCACGTTCGCCGCGCGCGTGGTGGTGATGAACTCGTCCAGGCGATATCCGGGCGTCGAGACCGGATCGGCGATGCTCTCGAAGTACCAGTCGGCGGCGCGATTGTCCGAGTTGAGTTGCCAGTTGTAGCTGGTCTGCGCATTACCGCCGCTGCGGTTCAGAGGCGCGTTGAGCGCCACTAGGTCGCTGGTGGCGGCGAAGGCCACGCCGTAGATGTTTGGGCTGATCGCGTGACGGTCCGCCTGCGCATCCACCGCGACATAGGCCGCATTCTGCGCGAAAACCGGCGCCGCAACCAGCGCCAGGCAAAAGAGGAGGGACTTTTGGAGCATGGCGCACTAAGTGTACAGAGGGTCAGACACCGCGTCAAGATTGCTCTAAGTTATAAACTCACTCACTCCCCCACGTTCAACCCATGATAACGGCCCATCCAGTAAGGCAGCAGAAAGGCCGCGCCATCGTCTTCCCCACGCCCCTCGGACCCGCCGTCAACATCGAACGGGTTCGCGTTCCACTTCATCACCGGCCGTTCGTCCGGCGGTAGCAGCGTCTTCGCCTGCCTGTGCTGGAAGCGGTCAGCCGAGGTATCCATCGCGATATCCGCACGCCCGGAATTCTTCACGGTCCACTCGATGGTATCGATGGGCATCCTGTAGAGCGTGCGCACAGCGCTAACCAGATCGACTGCCGCATGCGGCTCGGCCACCGCGTAAATGAAGCTCCAGAGCGGGCTCTCCTCGCGCGCCATGTTCTCCCACCAGCTATCGATCGCGGGTCGGTAGTAGCGATCCAGCAAATCGCGGTCCGTCTCGTAGCGGAACAGGTTATAGAACGACAACATCGCGAGTTCCTCGTCCGAGTAATTGATCTCCTGCCGCAGCTCTTTGTACCGTGTGGACTGCCGCGCATAGCCCAGGTCGAGCGCCGCCTTCCTGTATTCGCGCTCGTACTTACCATCGCCGGTGATATGCGCGGCGGTCTTCAGGAAGCTGAGCAGTTCGGCGCTGTTCAGCGCACTGTCCCCAGGCTCCTGCTTGAAGTACTCGCGCGACCAGCGTCCCCAGGTGGTGGGCTTACCAGTCACATCTACCAGATAGTAACCATGGCTGATAATGTGGTCCATAATCCGCGCCGTGGTCGCTGCAATGCGCCGCTTCAATGCGGCATCCGGCAGCAGATCGGTAGCCAGCCCGTAAAGGAAGAAGTGCCCGACAATCTCGTCCGAGCTGGTGTCGCCCTTCCAGTAGTATTGGCCGTCCGCTGTCCAATGCCATTCGCCGCCGTCGGGCATGGGCTCGCCTTTCCGGATGTACGAGCGGGCCGGGAAGCCGCGCTTTCCGGCCACCTCCTCCAGGAACAGCACCGCCTCGGTCGATCGCCGCGCATTCTCCAGTGCCTCGGGCGAGTGCGTGACCGCATAGCGGAAGCACTCCGCCGCGGCGTACATGGAGGTCCACAGGCCATCGTTATCGTCGTCGCGCATCTGGTTCGACGCGGGATCGCCGGGCACGCGCAGATTGGACGGCGATACCAGCCCGTGCCGGTCGTGCCGCGCCCGGATGCGGTCCTCGAACAGTGCAGCCTTAGCCGCCATGGTCATGCTGCGCAGTTCGATGTGCGACACGCCGGTGCGCGTGCGCACCCACATCCCGCCGGATCCATCCGCAGCCAGTTGCTGGACATCATCGTCCGGCAGGTAGCGCTTCCCCGCGAAGTACTCATGGCGGTCGCGAGTCAGTCCGTGCGCCGTGCCGGACCACACCGCGCCATCGGATGCCACGGCACGCGTCGCCTTCCCCGCCTCCCGCAGTGCACCGGGCACCCGCGGATCGTCCAGCGAATAGAATGTCCTGAACTTCTGCGGCTGCGGCGTCAACCGGACCGGCTCCGCCGCCCCGCAAAGCATCGCCGCCGCCATCCAAGTGAGCGCCCCGCGGCATGCCTGCATCACGGCTTCTTCAAATACTTGTCGAACCAATTCAGCTCTTCCCACAGCACATGCTCGATCGACTCCCGCCCGCCATATCCATGCGACTCCAGCGGAAGCAACACCAGCCGCACCGTCCCGCCATTGCCGCGAATCGCCTGGTACATCCGCTCCGACTGTATGGGGAACGTGCCCGTATTGTTGTCGGCCTCGCCATGAATCAGCAGAATCGGCGTCTTGATCTTGTCCGCGATCATGAACGGCGACATCCGCAGATACAGATCCTGCGCCTCCCAGAACGTGCGCCGCTCGCTCTGAAATCCGAATGGCGTGAGCGTCCGGTTGTACGCGCCGCTTTCCGCCACGCCCGCGTGGAACAGGTCGGAGTGCGCCAGCAGGTTGGCGGTCATGAAAGCGCCATAGCTGTGGCCGCCGACGCCCACGCGCTCGCGGTCCGTCACGCCCATCTCGACCGCCTTATCGATGGCCGCCTTGGCGTCCATCACGATCTGCTGCACGTACGTGTTGTTCACCGTATCCGGATCGCCGATTACCGGCATGGCGGCATTGTCCAGCACCGCATAGCCGTGCAGCAGGAACAGCAGGTGCAAGCTGGCGCCGCCGAACATCGTGAAGCGATCCGTGGACCCGCTCACCTGGCCGGCGGTACTGGCATCGTTGTATTCGAGCGGATAGGCCCACAGCAGCGTCGGCAGCCGGGTGCCTTCCTTGTAGTCCGGCGGCAGGTACAGAGTGAACGACAGCGGCACGCCGTCTTCCCGCTTATAGGTAACCAGTTGCTTGCGGATGCCGCGCACCTGCGGCGTCGGGTCCGCGATGTTGGTCAGCGGCGTCAGCGACCCGCCCGCCCGGATAAAGTAATTCGGCGGCTCGGAAGGGCTCTCCCGCCGCGTGAGCAGGCGCGCGCCGTCATGGTCCAGAACAGCCACCACGGATTCGTAGCTGCCGCTGCCCGCCTGGAACAGCCGCTCCGACTTTTGGGTGGCCAGGTTATAGCGGTCCAGAAACGGATGATCGCCGGACGGACCGGCGCCCTCCGCCGTCAGGAAGATGTTGTCGCCGCTCTGCAGAATGGCTTGCTGTCCATTTGGCAGCCGCTCCATCACCGGGCGTCCGGGATCGTGATAGCGGTCCTGCACGTTGCGGCTGAAGATCACGCGGCCTTCGCCGTTCGCTGCGGTCATGCCGATCTCGACGGTGCGCGTCCAGCGCTTGTCGCGCTGGTAGTCTGTGACCAGGGCTTTGCCACCCTGGGCCAGTTCCTCGAAGCCGGTAAACCGTTCGACCGTTTCAAAGACCTCGCGCGGCTGCGCGTGGAACGGCGCATCCAGTGTCAGGATGCGGTCGCGATGCGGCGCCTTCTCCTTGGGATTGCCGCCGTCCATGGCTTCCACCCAAAGGAGCGCGGCCGGCTCATCCGGACGCCATTCATAGCCGCGGGGTCCTGTGCGGACTCCTTGCGTTGGAATGCGGTCCGCCAACGGCAGGTCCGCAAGCTGGTACAGACTCTCGCCCGAGCGGTCCCACACCTCGACGGCCTGCGGAAACCGGGATACCGGATACAGGTACGAATACGGCCGGTGTATGCGTGCCACCAGCAGGCATTTGCCGTCGGGTGATGGCTCGGTAGCTTCGAAGACTCCGGGCTTGCCGGCAGGAGTCATCTTGCCCGTAGCGGCGTCCACATAGGCAAGCTGCGCCGTGGCGTAGTAGTCGAACAGATCTTCGTCGTGCGGTGTGTTCAGCATGTCTTCGAAGGTCACCACCGGCCCGGAACGCCCGGAGCTCTCCTGCACGTGCGGGCCGGTCGGCACTTCGGATTCGGCGGGGGGCCGGCCGCGGCCTTCGGGAACCGCCCGCACCAGCAGCGTGCGGCTGTCCGCCAGCCAGGTGATGGGCTGGCCCATCACTGAGTTCAGGTGGAAGCCGCCAACCCGGCGCGTCCGCCCGGTAGCGGTGGCGCCAATCCACAGTTCGATGGCGCTCGCGGTGGTATCCGTGAACGCAAACTGTTTGCCGTCGGGACTCCAGACCGGCGCGCCCAGCTTCGACCCCGCGGGCATCGCCACCGGAATGCTGGAAGCGTCCGACAAGCGTTTGATGGTGTACGAGGTGCTGTAAAGGGGCAGGTGCGGCCCGTTGGTATGGACATCGATACGGAGCCCGGCCAGCCGCAGCATCGGTTGCGCCACTTCCGCGATCGGCGGGTAGCGCAACGGCTGCATCAGGATGGCGAAGTCCCGCGTGGGGCTCACCGAGATCAAGGGTGGCGCCGGAGCGTTCAGGACGTTGAGGATCTCACCCGGCGGCTTTTGGTAGGTGAGCTCGGCCGGATGGGCCGCAAGAACGGCCAGCAAAACCAGTACAGCGACTCGGATCGGCATATCCTGCCATTCTACGACGGCGCCGCACGGATCTACTCTGGTGAGTTTTTCTGGCGGGCCGCGTTTCCGTTAGTCGATAAAGTCTCTTTTCTGTTACTGTTGCGACTGCCTGGAGGCCGACCGCGTCCGCGCGGGCGCGCGCTGGCGAGCCTTTCCAGACTCAGGATCGCCTGGTCAATACGATCCCGCTGCTCGCGTAACTCTGCTAGGGCCTTTGAAAGATCCACCTCAGTGCCCCCTCCCCAGGGGCCGGCCGGAGCCAGTTCAAAAACGCACGAACTTTACTACAATAGCGTGATTATATACAATTGCAGCGCCGAAGAAAACTCAGGTGCCTCACTAATGTGAGAAGCAATCCACAGTTCCGCTGGAGTGGGTCAGATGGAGTGAGTCAGACTGGAGACTGTCACGCGACTTTCCGCAGCCTGCTGACACGCCCCACTTCCACCCACTCGACCACCAGGATGTTACCCTCATGATCGTAGCACGCGCCGTGCGGACACACGAACTTTCCCGGTGTGAAATGATCACGCGTTTCCTTGCGTAACTCGCCCCACGTCTTAGCCGCGCTATCGTCACCTAAGTGAGTGATTACCTGGTTCTGCCGATCGATCAGAGTCACTCGCGCGCCCAGGTCGGGGATCACGAACTCACCGTGCCGCTCGCTGAAATGGCAAGGCAGGTTCACGCCGCCCACGAAACTGGAGTGTTTGCCCTCCATGGTGAAGTACTGCAGCCGGGCATTGCCCCGGTCCGCGACCAGCAGCATAGGCTGGGAGCCCCGCAGATCGACGGTGATGCCGTGCGGGCAATCCAACTGGCCCGGATCTTTGCCCTTGCCGCCGAAGGTGCGGATGTACTCGCCCTTGCTGTTGTACTGATTGATGTAGCTGGATCCGTAGCCATCGCCTACGTAGATATCGCCGTTGGGAGCGATGGCCAGGTTGGTGGGGCTGTACTTGGTGGCGGGCTGGCCGTCCTTGTCCAGCTTATAGGCTTCCGACTGTTTCGGATAGCCGAGCGTGAAGACTTCTTCCCCATCAAGGGTGGTCTTTTCCACGATTCCACGTTTGGTATCGCACAGATAGAGGAACTCCTGGCTGCCCTCCATGCGAATGTGCAAGCCGTGCGCGCCGCCTTGAAACTCCTTTCCCCACGACTTGACGAACTTCCCTTGATGATCGAACACCACCATGGAATCGTGGCTTTCGCTGGCGGCGTTGACGGTGTGGTGTACGTAAATGCGGGCCTGGGAATCCTCGCACACACCGTGCGTGTTGCCGTACTTGATGTTGGCCGGCAGGTCGCCCCAGTCGTGCGTGACTTCGTAGGTGTGATCGCCTTCGCCCAGAACCGGCTTGGCGCTGCCCGACTTGTTTTGCGCGCCGAGAATAATCGGACCATAGCCGGCTACTGCACCGGCGCCGATGCCGCGGAGAAACCCGCGGCGTGACGTTTCAGGCATGTGCCCTCCGTGGTGGTTTATTCTATCAAACCGCAGCGATCAAGAGCGCAAAGGGGCGCGTGTCCGCGCCGCCAGACAGGATAGAAGTTCGCGAGATAATGGCGGCGCGGCCGTGGCCCCGTTTTGCGCGGCTCAAAAAAGGAACTTCAACCCGAGTTGCAAAATGCGCGGGTTATGCGCGCCCGCCGCGCGCAGAAACCCGTTATTGTCGTAGCAACCGGGATCGCCCGCCGAGAAGTTCGCGCCGAAACAACTCGTACCGCTGTTCACCCCGTTCCACTCCGTATGGTTGAAGACATTGAACGCCTCCGCGCGGAATTCCAGGGCGCGCGATTCGTCGAAGGCGAAATGCTTGAATAGCCCCATATCGAAATTAGTGCGCGAAGGATTGTTTAGCGAATTGCGCCCTACGGTGCCGAAGCTCAAGCCTTGCGGCGCAGCGAACGCGGCCGGGTTGAACAGTAGCGGACCATAGACTCCCTGCGGGCTGGAGGACAGAACGGGCACGGCATTCGGGTTGCCGACCTGGTCCAGGAACGAACCAAGGCCCGTACCGTTGCCGACCCCGGCATTGAACAAGCCATCCACCACGCTGAACGGCGTTCCGGTCTGGAACGTGGTGATCCCGGAGATCTGCCAGCCGCCCAGAATCGTGTGGGTGAGGCCTTTATTTTGGAAGATGGGGAGATCGTAGACGTAACCCACGTTGAGCAGATGCCGCTGGTCGAAGTTGGAACTGGCGCGCGTCAGGGCCAGATTATACGCGTCCACGAAGTTGTTATCGTAGCGGTCCGAGGAATCGTCCAGGGAGTGACTCCAGGTGTACGCGAGATCAAGGCTCAGCTTGCCGACGTGGCGGTGAAAGGCCGCCTGCAGTGCGTTGTAGACGGAGTTGGCCTGGGGTTCGAGCGAGGTGATGGAACCGTAGCCGCGGTAAGGCCGGAACGGGTCCGGATCGTTGCCGCAGGCTACCAGGAACTGGTTCAGCGCGGCGCCCGCGGGGGCCGCTCCGTTCACTGTGCCATTGTTGCAGTCGGACTGCGTCATGGCCTGGCCCGCTGCATATGGGTTCTGCGCGTTGGTGATCGGATAAAGCTGATTGATGTCGCGCTGCAGCGAGAGATGCGTGCCTTTGCTGCCTACGTAGGCGACAGTAAGCACGGTGGAATTCAGCAGTTCGCGCTGCACGCTGACGTTCCACTGCTGCACGTAGGGCCAGATCGCCTGCGTGGGGATGGCGGTAACGCCCAGCGGATAACTCACCCCCGCCCCGCCTATGTTCGTGTATCCGGCAATATTGTACTGAGTGGAACTGAGAACGTACGGAGCGCTGCCCTCCAAGGACTCGGTGTTACCTTCATTGCCGTTGGTATGTTCATAGAAGATTCCGTAGCCCGCGCGAATGGACGATTTGCCGTTGCCAAACGGGTCGAAGGCAAAGCCGATGCGCGGCGCGGGATTGAGCAGGTGGCCCTTCATGCAACCGGCGGGAACACCGCCCACGCCGCACTGCACGAGTCCGGTGTATGGATTGCCCGTGCCAGGAATGATGGAGCCGGCATTACCAGTGACGGTGCCGTTGTTATCGTCCACCAAAGGAGCTTGGGCGGCGTTATAGACGGATGGGTCAAAGTTATACGCCTGGTGATATTTTTCGCGGTAAGTCCCGAAGAGACTTAAGCGGAGCCCCAGGTTCAACGTCAGGCGCTTGGTGATGTGCCAGTCATCCTGGAAATACGGCTCCAGTATCTTATAGCGATTGTAGTATTTGACCTTTAGATTGGTCTGCGAAAAACTGGCGATCTGGCCGGTCAACATATCGGCGAAGGCGTTGCCGGTGGTGATCGCCGAGTCCGTATTATCGAACCCCAGGATGCCCTGAATATAGGGGCTGTTCATCTCGTTCTTCTCGGCTGCCACGAAGTACGCGCCGAAGTAGAGATTGTGGCTGCCGATAATCCTGGTGAGCTGATCCTTGTAGGTGTAAGTCGGGTTCGCGTTGTTCCAGGGGAAGTAGCCGGAATCGAGGGCGAAACCTGAGGTATCGTAGCCGATCCCGCCGGAAGCTCCAACCGCGGGAATCAGACCGCCAAAGCCGTTGTTGTACAGGCCGGTCATGGTCATGCTGGCAGGGCGCTGCACGGGGCCGATGGCATTCAGGAAGATATGGTCCGTCGTGTAACTGAACGTGAATTCGTTCAGCAGCGTGGGGGAGACATTGGCCGTCAGGTTTGCCACGAGGCTGACACCGGGGCCCACGAAGTTGGTTTGCACGGTCGGGAAGGAAGCGCCATTTCCCCATTCCGGGGTGGGCTCCGTCTGGTTCCATGAGTCATGGATGAAGCGGAAGAACATGCGCAGGCGGTCGTTGAAGTTCTGATCGATACGGAAGAGTTCCTCACGCCAGTGGGTGGGAAGCGACGGCTCCGCGTTGTAGAAATTATCCGGCTGGTTGGGCAGCGGCAGCAGCGCCAGCAAGGGCTTCGCATTAGGATCCACGGGAACCGTATTGCTCGGGAAATAGCCTCCGGTCGTTGGGTTCACGGGACAGTCCGGGAAATTGACGGCATCTACCACGGAGCCCGCCCCCGGACAAACGTCGGAGAAATTACCTGTACGCTCCTGCGCCGAGGGTACCTGCTGGTTGAAAAGACCCCCGGGCACGATCTCCCGCCTCCATTCCTCGGAGTAGAAGAAGAAGGTCTTGTCCTTCTTCGTGTTGTAGACCTTAGGAATGTAAACCGGTCCGCCGATGGTGAAGCCGAAATCGTTCTTCTTATATTCCGGAACTAATGGCGGCGTGTAGGAGAAGTAATTGCGCGCATTGAAGTCATCGTTGCGGAGAAATTCGAATAAGTCGCCATGAAAATCTTTGCCGCCGGACTTAGTCACTGTCTCGATCGTCCCTGAACCATTTCTTCCGTACTGGGCGCCGTAGTTAGAGGTGAGCACCTTCACTTCAGCGATGGCATCCACGTTCGGATAGACGTTCAGCGTGCCGTTGCTGCCGTTATCCATGTTGTCGCCGCCGTCCAACTCCCAGTTGTTGTACTCGGTGCGGCCGCCATTCACGCTCATGGCGACGCTGCCGGCGATACCCACGGTGCCTTCATCCTGGCCAGTCTGATTGCTGACGCCGGGTACCAGAGTGACCAGTTGCGTGAAGTTCCGGCCGTTTAGGACGATCTGGCTGATCTCTTTTCCGGTCACCACGCCCGATAGCTCGGCGGACTGGGTCTCCACCTGGGCCACGCCCGTGCCTTGCACGCTGATCTCGCTCGAAATCTGTCCCACTTGCAGGCTGGCATCCACGCGCGCTTTTTGGCCGACGCGCAGCACTACGCCGGTTGCATCGTACGCCTTAAATCCGCTGGCCGTGATTTTCAGATTGTAGGTTGATGCAGGCAAGCCGGCCACCAGATAATCGCCATCCTGGTTCGATTTCGCTTTCAGCGTGGCGGCGGTCGCCGTATTGGTGACGGCAATATCGGCGTTCGGAAGCACTGCGCCGGTTGGATCGCGGACGGTTCCCGTGATGGAAGCGGTGTTTTGGGCGAAAAGCGAGGCGGTAGCCAAGAGGAATACGGCCAGAAGAAGCACGGCGAGCGGTCGAGCGTACATGGAACCTCCCTGTTTGCGAGTTTCGAACATTGTACTCTCGGATTCGCTAGTGGTGCAAGCTTGCCTCTCGCTCGGCGGTGCTGGGTGCTCGCTTCGCTCGCGGGGAGAGCGGCCTGAGAGGCCGCTTGCAGGCCGGGGGCGCGGCCCATCGCGGGATGACCGGCGGGCGGTAAGTTGTTGGGAGGATTCGCGTCGGGATGGGTCAGATTTTGCGGGCGGGGGCGTGACTGCGGAGGCCTAATCGTCGCGTAGCGCCTCGGTCGGAGAGACGCGCGAGGCGGTGTACGAGGGGAGAGAGGTAGCCAGGAGCACCACGCCGATCATCACCCCGGCTGCCGCGGCTATGACGCCGAAGTGCACCGAACCGATGCCGAAGAGGAGGTGCTGCATCGCCCGGCCGGTTGCCCACGCGCCGAGCATGCCGAACCCGATTCCGGCTAGAAGCAGTTTTGCTCCAAGGCCGAGGAATTGGCGGAGTACCTGTTGCTGCCCGGCGCCAAGCGCCATGCGGACGCCGATTTCGCGGCGGCGCTGACCGACGGCGTAAGCCAGCACGCCGTAGGTGCCGATCGCCGTAAGCAACAGGGCAACAACGGCGAAGATCCCGGCGAGCACTGCAGGAGAACGGCGCGTGACCACGCTCTCGCCGATCAGGCTCCGCATCGGCTTCAAATTGTCGATGGGCAGCTCCGGATCGATAGCGAGGACTGTCCTCCGGAGTACGGGAGCCATCGCCCCGGCAGGCATCCCTGTCCGCACTAAGACGGAGATGGAGGACCCCGGCCAGTATTTGTAGGGATAGTAGATGGTCCCTTTGGGGTTGGCGTCATCGAGTTTGTTTTGCTTTACGGTGCCGACTACGCCGACGATTGTGAACGCTGCGTCCTTGTTGAACATGGGGCCGTCATTGAGACGGCGCCCCAGAGGACTGCGGCCGGGCCAATAGCGGTGAGCAAAGGCCTGATCGACCACGCAGACCCGCTGGTTGCGTTGATTGTCGGCATCTTCCAAAAGGCGCCCCCGGAGAAGCGGGATATCCAACGCGCGCCAGTAATCGCCCACAACGCCGTTCCGGTAATGGTCCTGCAGGGATCCGCCGTTTGCGATCTGCACGCCCTCCACGGCCGTGACCCCGCTGCTATCGTTTCCGCCAAAGGGCGCCAGGTCGCCAACGCCCGCGAAAGCCACTCCGGGTTGGTTTTGAATGGCCGCCAGCAGACGTTCGATCAGCGCGAGCTGGGCGGCTGGGTCCGGATACTTCTTATACGGCAGGCTCAGTTGGCCGGCGAAGACCTGTCCGGGTTGGAAGCCTGGGGAGGTTTCCATGACGCGCTTCAAGCTGATTCCCAGGAGTCCGGCGCCCGCTAACAACACAAACGCCAGGCAGATTTGGGCAACGATGAAGCTATGGCGAAGGCGTTGTGCCGCGCGGTTGGTAGTGGCGCTGCGCGACGCGGACCGGAAGGCGTTGGCTAAGTGGACGCGGACGCTAAACCAGGCAACCGGGAGCGCGATCGACATCCCCAGGACCAGGGTTCCGGACAGAGCCACCAGAGCGAAACGCCCATCGAAGCCGATGTAGGTTCCTAACGGCAATTGGTCCACGCCGAGCTCCTGCAAAAGGCGGATGCCACCCGCCGCCAAGGCCAATCCGCACAGTCCGCCCACCAAACAGAGGAGAACTGTTTCCGTCATCACTTGGCGCATCACGTGCCAGTGGCTGGCGCCCAGGGACTGGCGGATGGCCAACTCCCTGGCACGCCCGCCGGCGCGGATGAGCAGCAGGTTGACGAGGTTCACGCCGCCGATGAGAAGCAGCAATAGCACGCCGCCCTGCAGCAGGAGCAGGGTGGGCTTAATGGCGGCCACGTGGTCCTCCTGCAGGCCACTCACGATGGTGACAAAGCCCATCGCCTTCAGATTTTCGGCGAAAGGATCGTCCTTGATTTGCTCGGCATCGAGCGCCGCAATCTGGGCGCGCGCCGTGGCGATGGTGGCGCCGGGCGCAAGACGGGCAACGAGTATCCGGTCATTGTTGTGGCGCTGATCGATAGCGCGCTCCGCCGGATCTGACGCGGCCGGAACAAAAAACTGCGTCCGGCGCGATAAAAAGCGGAAGTCCGCCGGCAGAACGCCGACAACCGTGGTGGTAGATCCGTCCATCTGAAACGTCCGGCCGATCACTTTGGGATCGAGGTTGAAGTAAGCGCGCCAGAACGGGTAAGTGAGTATCGCGATTCCGCTCCGGGAGTAGACCATCTCCTGGTCCGTAAAGGAACGTCCCATCAGGAGTTTGACGCCCAGCGTGCTGAAAAACTCGGGCGATACGCTATCGCGTTCCACGGTGTAGGGTGAGCCGGGCGCGCCGACGACCGCGGGTGCGCTATTTTCCGTGATGATCGCCGTGGATGCGAAGGCTTTGATCTTCTCGCGATAATCGTAATAATTCGGCAGCGACGCGGTACTGTGCGGAGTCCCGATTTTTGGGTAGCTATGAAAAGCGGTCACCAGGCGATCGGCATGCGGAAAAGGCAGGGGCCGAAGCAGGATCGAATCCACCACGGCGAAGATTGTCAGATTGGCGCCCAGGCAGAGCGCCAGCGTGAACACCGCGACCGCCGTGAATCCAGGGTTCTTGCGCAGTGTTCTTGCGGCGTATCGGACATCGTTCCAGAAATTCAGCACGGGGAGAAACCTCTTTGGGGGATCGGGCCGCGGAGAAGCCAGCATGGCGGTGAAATCGCGAGCCAACCGGGGCCATTCCGTCTGGCTTCGGATTTTGCGCCAGGCTTCGGCGGGATCGAGGCCACCGCGAATCGCGCTTTTGTAACGCTCCTCGAAATCGAGCGCGAGTTCCTCGATCACCTCCGCCTCTTTGGCTCCGGAGGCGCCCAGCGGCGGAAGATGCTCTCTAATGTAGACGCGGAAGTCAGGCATCTTGCAATCCGGCGGTTTGACGGAGTCCAGCGAGGAAGGCGGACCAACTGGACCGTTGAGCGGCGAGTTGTTTCCGGCCGGACGGCGTCAGCTTGTAATAACGGCGGCGGTGCTGGCCGGGCTTTTCGATCCATCGTCCGGTGATCCACCCTTCCCGCTCCATTCGATACAGAACGGGATAGAGCGAGGCCGGCTGAAAGGTTACGGCGCCCCCGGAACGACGCTCAATCTCGGAGGCAATTTCATAACCGTGACGCGACCGGGTTTCGAGCTGGGCGAGGATGAGAAGCTCGGCGCTGCCATTCTTCCGCGCGTTATCGATCGGTAACATATATCTTGATAAAATATATCGGAGTGATAGTGTCTCGTCAACTACCGGGACGGATGAAACCGGCCGCGGTTAGCAAAGTTGTTTGGCAGAGACTCAGGTTTTAACTGACGAAGCAGCGCCGGCGGATTCGTTTTTCCCGCCGTGAGGTGGTGGAAGCGCTGGAATTGCAGCGTTTGGTCCGGGGCCGAGCCCAATCGCCGGGCTTCGCCGCCGCCCAATTCCAACACGAACGGCGCCTGTTGCGGCCTGTTTGACCAGGTATTCCTCGCTTGGAGTGCGAGGTTGGAACTGGTTGTGAAGGTTCTGGAGGAGCCGGTCGTACGCTTCCTGATCCTCGCATGCGGCGACGGCGCTGCGGGTCCGTATACCCTGACGGCAGGCGTTGGTGAGGCTGTCCGACCGGGCGGAGACCGGGGACGAATCATTGATCTCATCGATCTTTGGTTTGCGAGGCAAGACTTTCCGAACGAACCTAATGCTATATAGCAGCCGGGATCCTTTCCCGATTTCACGCTAGCAGGCGGGTGGCAGGGAGCCGGCCATCGCGGGAGGACCGGGCGGGCGGTAAGTTGTTGGGAGGATTTGTGTTGGGGCGGGTTAGATTTTGCGGGTCGGCGTGTGACTGCGGGCGGTCTCAGAGGCCGCTGCCGGTTTGAGGCGCGGGAGCGACTTTCCGGCAACCGGGTTTACGGGTCCCTACCTCGGGGGTCGCCGATACGCCCCAAGCTCTCTAGGACATGCCACTTCCGCGCATAGCGCGTTATGACCGGGTGGCGGGGAGGATCATCCGCGTGGGGATTTGCACGCGGGGCGTTCAGAGTAAAATGTCGTTATGCGCAACGAGTTCACGGCAATCGTCGAGCAGGATGGGCCTTGGTTTGTGGCGTACCGCGCCGAATTGCCAGGCGCGAATGGACAAGGCAGGACTGAACAAGAGTGCCTCGCAAACTTGCGCGAGGCAATTGCGCTCATTCTGGAACATAGGCGGGAGGAATCTCTGCGGGCTTTACCCCTTGACGCGAGGCAGGAACCCGTGGTTGTTGGATGACGCGCGAATAGCTTCTCCGGCACCTTCGCCGTCATGGTTGTGTGCTGCGCCGAGAGGGCAAAGAACACACGCTTTGGGAAAATCCACAAACCGGCCACGCTGAAGCTGTTCCTCGCCATTCCGAGATCGCCAATCTCTTAGCGCGAAGAATCTGCCGGAAACTGTCAATCCCAGATCCGCCAGGCTAGCGTCATCCTCGCGCGCTTTACGTCCAAGTGAAGGATCCGCGCCGGGCGGTATCATGTTGAGAGTGAAGGTCAGGGATCTGATCCATCGTCTGGAGGCCGCAGGTTAGCAATTGAAGACTACCAGAGGCAGCCATCGTCAATACCGCCACCCCGGAATTGAATGGTCGTCACGGTTCCTGGCCAGCCCGGCAAGGACGTGCCCGTTGGAACGCTGAAGGCTATCTTCCGCAGCGCAGGATTAGATAGAACGGATGAGGTTCACAGTGATTTATGAGAAGGGGCCAGCCTCTTGGGGTGCATATGTTCCCGATCTTCCCGGCGTGATCTCTGTCGGCGATTCGCGCGAGGAGGTGGAACGCCTGATTCAGGAGGCAATTGAGTTTCACTTGGAAGGAATGCGCGAGGAGGGGCTTTCGATCCCCTCCCCGTCAAGTGTCGCTGGCATCATAGAAGTCAACCCCGCCGCGTGAAGAGCCGGATTCAAGTTCGGCGAAACGCGCGTTACTGGTCAACTGACGGGATGAGCGCGGAAGGGGATTCAGCGGCGCCTTTCTCCGAGCCGCGCGGACAATCCGCCCGAGGGGACGGCAAACGCTACCGCGTCAGTCTAGGCCGTTAGCACGCCATTCTCAGGATCTCTAGAATGGTTGGTATGGAAGCGCCTGCCAATCACCCTATCCATAGTTTCCACGCCGCACTTCGCAATCTTCAAAAACTGGTGCAGGACGACTTCCGGGAGATCATAAAGTCGCAATTGCGGCCAACCCTGCGCGAACGTTATCTGACGATCAATTATCACCGGGCCATGTTCAACGTCGAGATGATGGCCGCCGTCAAAGACACGCGGCAGTTTCAAACCCTGAGCTTGCTGGCGCGAACGATCTTCGAGTTGGCACTTGAAATGAAGTGCATCATCCGCGACCCCGACGCGGAGAGAAAGGTCGAGCTGTTCTCGAAGATGGAAGTTTTGAGGTCGGCGCGAGCCATCTCAGCTTTCATGAATGGTCGGCCCGAAGCACACTATTATCAGCAACACATCGACTTTGTGAATAAGCAAGGCGCTCAGATCGATACGGAACACGCAGCAATGTGGCCACCAGTTCCCGGCAAGAAACAGGTGATAAAGCACTGGACGTTGAAGACGATCCGGCAACGCGCTAGGGATTGTGGTGATCCGTTCGATCGCATCTATGAAGTCAACTACTCGCAACCGAGCTGGATGACGCACTCGGGCGTCGTCACGCCGCTAAACATGACGAGTGATTGGGTGACGTCTTTCGTTTCCACGGTGTACGCGATTGCCATTGACTCGTATGTGGCAATCCTTGAAATGCTGGTGGTCCAGTTCAAACTCTCGCTTACGAATGAGCACGTAATGCGGAAGATCGTCTGTAACCGTGACCTTGGCTTCACCAGCACGCCACAGGAGGGTGCGGCGGTGATGCGCAAGCATGGGTTATGGGGGCTTTTCGAGCCGCCGAAACTCTGGGCCGATCAGCCACCTGGGGAGACGGGGTCACCGAGAAACTTGCCCGGCATGTTGTGAAGGAATTCGCCACAAAACCGAAGTGGCTGGCCTGTGAGGCGACTCCTCGCTCGGCGGCTGAAGGATGACCGGCAAGGAGCCGAAAGGTGCCAACGCAGCCGAAGCTTTCCCGCTTCGAAGTGCTGTCGCCCCTTCAAAGCGTTAGGCCTTGATTATTTTCTTGGCGACAGTAGCGTCACATCGGATATGGAATACCGTCTTGCGCCGTGAGGGCACCATTCTGGAAACACATCGTCGCAGGGCCATTTGAGCCAAGTGCCATATCGAATCCCACGTAGCCAATCGACTTGTATCCCACCGTCTCGACTTCCCAGATTTCATCGACGCGGTTCAATGCCGGAAAGCTCGGGCGCTGGCGCTCAATTTCCGCGAAAACTAGTTCCGGATCAAAGGTAAAATCTTCGCGCTCCAGCAGAAGAATGTGCCGAGCAGCCCTCGTGTTCACCAGTTTTGGCAACTTTCTCCGGAGCGCCTTCTCGACGACCTTGTCCAGATCGTTCACAATCTGCTGTCTGCCCACCACTAAAATGCCGGGCGGGCTATTTGCATTCCTCCACGGCTTGAATTTCACCGTCAGCGTGATCCTTGGCTCGCCCGGCACTGGGCATTCATAACGATGCTGGCCTTCTTGTAGCTGGAGACGATTCGCCGCGATCCACGAACGCACGGATTCCATGATCTTCCGACGTTTCGCGGGCTTTTGACCATCCATCGTGCCAGCCGGGATGTAGACCTCAATCCCGGCATTCGGAACCGCCCGAGCTTGGTCGCTTCTCAACGCTTCGAGCGATTGCTCAAATGCCGCGAAATCACTCTTGTTGCCGACGAACGGCTCAATCAGCGTGTGCTCGACCGCCATCGTCTCACCGTCTGGCCGAGTCACGAGCGCCTCGACTGCACCGTCTACGTGCTTATCCAGCCAGCAGATCTGGGAGTCTTTCCATGCGAAATTCTCGTATGCAGACACGAACAGCTTGACGAAAATCTCATCGGGTTTATCGCCTGACGATGGCATAAAATCATTTTCCCAGAGTTTCGTCGCGATGCCGATGCTTGCGCTTATAACCGGATGGCTCCGGGCGGATGACCGGCTACTCGGAGAAAGGTAGGCTGTGGCGCTCACGCAGCAACTGGCTGGCTGCACGAACTGCCGATCACTCGATCCAACGTGACGGGTTGTCGCCATGTCGAGCGTTGATAATGGACTTCGCGAGCATCGTCACGGCGCCGGATCAAGACGCCAGCGCGTCTAAGACTGCACCGCGGTTCTTGGCGATAACCGCGAGGTATGCACGGGTCGTTGCGTCGGGTTTTCGCCGTCCTTGCTCCCATTCCTGCAGTGTTCTCGGATTAATGCAAAAAGCGCGCGCGAACTCCGCCTGCGACATTCGCGCCTTGGTCCGGATGCGCTTTACATCGACCTCGTCCGGCAGCACGATACGTCGCGTAGGTAGTACCGAATCGCCTTTCACGTGGGCCAGAATCTCCTTGGCGCTCTGCTCCAGCGTGACACCGAGTTTGGTGCGGCCCTTGCTTCCCGTGTTCAGATTGTGCGCGCCCATGATCATCGTCCTCCCTTTGCTGCTTTCTTGATTTGTGCCGCGAGTTTAGCGAGCACGGTCCGATCGGCCGCCGATAGGGTTTCCATTCGCGATTTGGCGTAAATCGCAGCCATGTAGATCCGCCCCGGTTCGGCCAGAAAGTAGTAGATCACCCGAAAGCCGCCGCTCTTGCCCTTGCCTCGTCTCGCCCAGCGAGCCTTGCGAAAGCCGCCGGCACCCGGGATAACCGGATGACCGTCCGGTGCGCACGCGACGTAAAACTCCATCGCCGACCGCTCATCCTCGTTGAGCAAAGCCGACACCTGAGATTCGTATCCCGGCAGGCTTACGATTTCCGCTATCACATTTCACTATACGTCGTTGCCGTATACCGGGTCAACCACGACATTCCAGTTGACGCATAGTCGCTATCTCGTTGATTGGAGCAATCAGGGACGCCTGCTCCGGTCGGATCACGCGATCCGGAAGTAACTCCGCTGTCAACGCCGGGTGGCGGCGTTGGACAAATGAAAAGGCGTCAGTATTTTCTCAGCCTTAAGTCAACGCTTATTGGGGTCCGCCCCATGTGGGGGCGGTGGAAGCGCTAGAATTGCAGCGTTTGGCCCGGGGCCAAGCCCAATCGGCGGGCTTCGCCGCCTCCCAATTCCAGCACGAACTGCGCCTGTTGATGTCCCCCGTAGTTGGCGCACAAGCTTGCTTTGGTGGTGCATGGGGGCGTGTCGGCGGCGATCTCCACGATGCGATGGTCGGTATCCATCCAGATCATATCGAGCGGGATCTTCACCTGGTACATCCAATAAGGATAGAGCCCGGCGTTTTCGTGGATGAAGAGCATACCGTGGCCGCGCGCTATGGTATCGCGAAACATCATGCCCTTTTGCATGTCTTGGGGCGTGATTTCGACTTCGGCGCGGATCTTCTGCCCATTAGGGAGCGTGACCGTGCGCGACCCCAGCACGTCGGGTGTTTCGGCTTCGCGGTTGCATCCGGCGCACATCAAGGCCAGCAGCATGAAAGGCAGAAAATAGCGCATGCGATAAAATGGTAGCCGCTTTCTTAAGCTATGTGGAAACGCATCCGGCTTACGCTGGAGATGATCAAGTTCGAACACTCGGTGTTTGCGCTGCCCTTCGCGCTTACCGGGGCGCTGCTGGCAATGCGCCATTCCGGCATCGATGCGGCACAGGGTTGGGCCAAGGCGGGCTGGATTGTGCTGGCGATGGTGGGCGCGCGTTCGGCGGCCATGGCGTTCAACCGCCTGATCGACGCGGGGATCGACGCGCGCAATCCGCGTACGCGCACGCGTCACCTGCCGGCCGGCCTGCTGACCAAAGGCTTCACCTGGGGATTCGTGGCGGTTTCCGCGCTGGTGTTCGCGTTCGCGGCGCGCGAGTTGAATCCGCTGTGCTTCCACCTGGCGCCGGTGGCGCTCGGAATTGTATTCTTTTACTCGTTTACCAAGCGCTTCACCTCGTTCTCGCACCTGGTGCTGGGATTCGCGCTGGGCGTCGCGCCGGCGGCGGCCTGGATCGCGGTGCGCGGGTCGCTCGATCCGCGGATCCTCTGGCTGACCGCCGCCGTCACCTTCTGGACCGCCGGCTTCGACGTGATTTATGCCTGCCAGGATTACGAGTTCGACTCGGTGGAAGGCCTGTTCAGCCTGCCGCGGCGGCTGGGTATCGCGGGCGCGTTGCGCGTGGCGCGGCTGTTCCATGTACTGATGGTGGCGTGTCTGCTGGCGCTGGTTTACAGCATGGCACTGGGAGCGTTGAGCCTGGCGGGGGTGGCCGCGGTGACGGCGCTGCTGATTTACGAGCACAGCCTGGTGAAGGCCACCGATCTCTCGCGCGTGAACGCGGCCTTCTTCACCATGAACGGCTATGTCAGCATGTTATTCTTTTTATTCTGGGCTGCCGATGCACTATGGAAATCCTGATTGAAGACCCTCGCCTGAGGCCGATTCTGGAGAAAGTGGAAGCCGGGCAGCGCCTTTCGTACGACGATGGCGTGACGCTTTTCCGGACGCCCGACATCTTGTCCGTCGGATACATGGCGAACCTGGTGCGCGAGCGGCTGCACGGCGATCGGTTACTTACTTCAACGTGAACCGGCACATCAATCCCACGGATGTATGCGTGGCGAGCTGCCGGCTATGCGCTTTCGGCAAGCACGCCAAAGATCCAAAAGCCTATACCATGTCGCTCGAAGAGGTCTGGTTTCGCGCGGGCGAGGGCTGGAGCGAGGCGGTCACCGAGTTCCACATTGTAGGCGGGCTGCATCCGGAACTGACGCTCGACTGGTATTGCGAGATGCTGCGCGGCCTGAAGGAGCGCTTCCCGCAGGTGCATCTGAAAGCCTTCACCATGGTGGAGATCGGGTACCTGGCGCAGCGCGCCAAGACCACCGTGCGTGATGTGCTGGAACGGCTGCGCGATGCCGGCATGGATTCGCTGCCCGGGGGCGGCGCGGAGATCTTCTGCGATCGTGTGCGGCGCATCATCTGCGACCACAAGATCACGGGCGAGCAATGGCTCGACACCGCGCGGACGGCGCACCAGCTCGGGCTGCGGTCCAATTGCACGATGCTGTACGGCCACATCGAGAATGACGAGGACCGCGCCGACCACCTGGTGAAGCTGCGCGAGCTGCAGGATGAGACCGGCGGTTTCGTGACCTTCATCCCGCTCGCGTTCCATCCGGACAACACTCCGCTGCAGCACATTCCCAAGACCACCGGGTTTGCGGATATTAAGAACATCGCGGTGGCGCGCCTGATGCTGGATAACATCCCGCACATCAAGGCCTACTGGATCATGATGACGCCGCGTATCGCGCAGATCGCGCTGCGCTTCGGCGCGGACGATATCGATGGCACAGTGGTGGAGGAGAAAATCTATCACGATGCCGGCGCCACCACCAGCCAATCCCTGCGCCGGGAGGAACTGCTGCAGCTGATCCGCAAGGCGGGCCGCGAACCTGTGGAACGCGATACGCTTTACCATCCGGTGACGCGCACCGAATCGACCTTTACGGTACTGGTTTGAGCGCGGCTCTCACACGTTTTTAACACCCGCCATCGTATACTTGTTTGGCATTGAGGTACCGCGCAAAACGGGGCGGCGGCCGCGCCGCCATGATCTGGCGACGTCCTAACCTGTTTGGCGGCGCGGACTCGCGCCCCTTTGCGCTCTTGAGGTACCGCGCAAAACGGGGCGGCGGCCGCGCCGCCATGATCTGGCGACGTCCTAACCTGTTTGGCGGCACGGACACGCGCCCCTTTGCGCTCTTGAGGTACCGCGCAAAACGGGGCGGCGGCCGCGCCGCCATGATCTCGCGACGTCCTAACCTGTTTGGCGGCGCGGACACGCGCCCCTTTGCGCTCTTGAGGAGATAGATACACCATGGATCGCAGAACCTTCCTGAAAGCTACCGGCGGGCTGGCGGCCGGCGCGGCGCTCAGCGCGGAGGCGTTAAGCGCGGCTTCATCGCAAGTGAAACATATCGTCGTGGCGATGATGGAGAACCGCAGCTTCGATCATTTCCTGGGCTGGCTGCCGAACGCCAATGGCCGGCAGGCCGGTCTGGAGTATATGGATACGAGCGGCGTGAGCCATCCGACGCATGATTTAGCTCCAGACTGGACGGGGTGCAGCTACAACGATCCCGATCACAGCTACGATGGCGCGCGCATCGAAGTGGACAACGGGCTGATGGACGGGTTCATGAAGACTTCAGCGGCGGATGTGTATGCCATCGGATACTACGACGAAGCGGACAATCAATTCTGGCCTAAGTTCGCGCGTAACTTCACAACCTGCGACATGTATTTCCCGTCGATGCTGGGTCCTACTTTTCCGAATCGTATCTTTCAGCTTTGCGGCCAGATTGACCGTCTGGACGATAGTGTCTCGCTCTGCTCTTATCCCACGATTTTCGATCACTGCACCGCGGCGGGCGTGAGCAGTAAGTATTATTACGGCAACGTGCCGTTCCTGACCCTGTTCCCGATCGACGCCATCATATACGCGAGCTCTTTTTCGACTTTCCTTTCCGACTGCGCCAGCGGATCGCTGCCGGCGGTGTCGTTCGTGGATCCGTCGTTTACGCTGCTGCTGAATACGGCCAACGACAATCATCCGCATTCCGACATCCGCAACGGCGACGCCTTCATGGCGCAGGTGTATCATGCGGTGGCCACCAGTCCAGCCTGGCAGAACACGGTGCTGGTGTTGAATCACGACGAATGGGGCGGGTTCTTCGACCACGTGCCGCCGCCGCGGGCGCTGGCGCCGAACAACACCGATACGGACCTGGTGGACGGCAAGGCCCTGCTGGGCTGCCGCGCGCCCTGCATCATCGCGTCGCCGTGGACGGTGGGCCGGCCTGCGAACCCGAGGGTCAGCCACGTGGTCTTCGACCATACTTCGGTTTTGAAGATGATCGAATCGGTCTTCGGCGTGAAACCACTGGCGGCCCGCGAGACCTCGCACGACGTGGGTAACCTGCTTTCGGCGATCAACTTCAACAATGCGCCACAAGCCGCTCCGGCGCTGCCGCTGCCGCAGCCGGTGACTCCCCAGCACCTGTGCGCCAGCAGCATCAATCCGGGCGGCGGGCTGGCACAGCCGCACACCAGCGCCGCCGGCGAACCCGAGAATTCGTTCCAAAGGCTGGAACAGGCGGCTATCGAGCGCGGCTGGCCGGTGTATCCATAGACGGGGTCAGTAAAGCATAAACGACCAGAGCGTATCGCCGGTGGCGGCGATCACATATTGATGGCCGTCGAGCATGTAGGTTTGCGGCGGATTGGTGACGCCGCCGATGTGCGTGTGCCATAGCGGCCGGCCGGTGGCGACTTCATGCGCCACCAGGTTACCGCCGCCATCGCCCGCAAAAAGGAGCTTGCCCGCGGTGGTGAGCAGTCCACCTCCGCCACCCTGGCCGTAGTACGGACGGCGCCAGACTACTTCTCCGGTGCGGTAATCGATGGCGTCCAGAAAGCTGCCGCCAGAGCCGATATCGACCTCTTCTTTGCCGCCCAGGCCCATCGAGCCGCGCGGATCCAGCTCAGTCAGATAGAAGATCGAGTATTCATCGGATTCCGCGACATAGAACAGTCCGGTATCCGGGGAGTAAGTGGGTGGCTCCCAGTTAGTTGTGCCGTCGGAGGTGGGCGATACGAGTGAGCCGGCGACCGTGGCATCTTTGCCCGGATCGTGCCACGGCCCGCCGGCCTTATTCAGCTTATTGGACCAGTTAGTCAGCAGGCCGTACTTACTGGTTACAAGGTGCTCGCCGGTGGTGCGATCCAAAGTGAACCAATAACCATTGCGGGCGGCCGTCAGCACCAGCTTACGCATCTTGCCGTTGAACATGCTATCCACCAGCACAGGGGTCTGCGCGGAATCGTAGTCATGCATGTCGTGCGGCGAAGTCGAGTAATACCAGGCCATTTTGCCGGTATCCACGTTCACGGCGATCAGCGCGCAGGTGAACAGGTTGTCGCCTTCGCCCCGAGTTCCGGTGGTAAATGCCGGCGTCGGGTTGCCGGTGCTGAATATATAGAGATGCGTTTCGGGATCGTAAACGCCGGGCACCCAGGCTTGTCCACCGCCATGCCGGGCGGCGTCCAGACTGGCCCAGCTATCGAGGCCCGGATCGCCCTTCTGCATGGGAACGGTATAGAATTTCCACTGCAGCTCGCCCGTTTCCGGGTCGAACGACTGCAGGATTCCCGGGGCATCGAGATCGTTGCCCGTGCCTACCAGCACGTGATCGCCGACTACCACGGGGGCAGGCGTGGAGAAGTATCCTTGCGCCAGATCGGCGATCTCCTTGTGCCAGCGCTCCTTGCCCGTGCGGGCATCGAGCGAGACAAGATAGTCGTCGGGCGTCTCCATGAAGAGGTAGTTATTCCACATGCCCATGCCGCGATTGCCGATGTGGGTGCCGCCCTTGGTCTTCCAGAAGTAGTGCCACAATTCGGTGCCGTCGCGCGCGTCCACGGCCCAGGCATTGTCGGGCATGGTGAAGTACAGAAAGCCGTTGACTTCGAGCGCGGAGGCTTTGATGGTGCCGCCGCCCACGTTGATGTCTCCCGGTCCTTCGCCGCCGACGATGACGCTGCCGGAGCCGCGCCCGCGGAATCGCATGTCGACGGCCGGGCGGGAACCGGGCGTTACGCGGACCATCCAGGCCAGCGTCAGGTGCATGACGTTCGACTGGTTGATCTGGGTGAGCGCGCTGTACCGCTTACCGGAGTAATCGCCGCTGTATGTCGGCCAGGAATCTTTGAGCGGCTTCAGGATCTCGGATGGAACGAGGCCGATGGCTTGCCCCATCAGGACGGCCGGGGCCAGCAGAAATGGGGCTGCCACGATAATTCTGATAGTTCTTTTGATCTTCATTTCAAAGTCACCAGGTAGGCAGTTACGTCGTGTATGTCTTTGTCGGTATACACCGCGAGCAGGTCCCGGTGGGGTTTCATGGGATCGTGGACTTCCACCCGGGGCACGTCGCCATCGCGGCGGAAGGTGCGGATAGTGCCGTCATCCTGAGCGACAGTGACGAGAAAATCGTCGATCCGCACCAGGCGGCCTTCCACGCGCTCGCCGGAGCTATCGGTGACGGTGACGGTCACGGTGCGGCGTTCTCCAGGCGCGCCCAGGGTCGGGGCAAAGCGACGGCCGCGTCCACCCCCGGCGACCCAGGTGTTCTGCAGCGTCTTCGGATCGGAAATACGCGTGGCGATGCCCTGCAGATCGCCGGTGGCGGAGTGGCAACTCGCGCACTTGGCAGCGAAGTATGCCTGGCCCGCGGCGGCATCGCCGACCAGGATCGTGGGTGGGGCTTTGCCGGTCGAGGGAGGCCTGCCCTGGTTGCCGATGTTGGCCACCTGGCTACGAATATAGGAGGCCACGGCCTTGCCATCCTCGGGGCTCATCGGAATGGCGGGCATGCCCGCGCTTTGCCGGCCGCCCTGGATGATGGGCAGAATCAACTCGCCATCCTGGTCGCTGAGGGCCGCCTGCGAGCGCAGCAGATTGGGTCCGCCGAGGTCGCCGCCGCGGAGGTCCGCGCCGTGGCAACCCGTGCAGCTGATGCCATACAGCATTTTGCCGCGGGCGATCTGGGCCGGGTCACCGGGCGAACGCACCTGGCCCGGAACCAGTCCATTGAAACGGCGGTAAGCGGGAGGCTGGGTGGCGGGTGGCTGGGAGGTGGAGGCGGACGGCGGACTGGCCGCCGGCGGCTTGTCCTGCGCGGCGAGTCGATAGGCCGCGGCGATGGTGAAGGTGAATAATGCGGCGGATAAGGTGGCGGTTTGGCCCAATTTTAATGGCATACGGAATGATCCTGCTACATCTCTGAGCGGTAGAAGCTTCCGGAAGCCGGCGCGCCTGTTGAGTGCCGGCGTGCGGGCTACGGAATCTTTTGCCATTTTAGCGTATAGACGACGGGCGGGGACACGGTAGAGGTTTTTTGGCTGAGGGGACGAGGGGGCGAGGGGCGAGGGGGTGAGGGGGCGAAGGGGCGAGGGGGGCGAGGGGCGAGGGGGTGAGGGGCGAGCGGGCGACGGGGCGAGGGGGCGAGCGGGCGAGAGGGCGAGGGGGCGAGGGGGCGAAGGGGCGAGCGGGCGAGGGGGCGAAGGGGCGAGCGGGCGATCCTGGGTTGTGATTAGTCCTGGTTCAGGAAAGTTTGCATTCGGTTTAGTTCGGCCTCCAGTTCGTTTTGAAAGACGCGTGTGCGGGGCGGGTTTTGGGCTATGTAGCCTAGGTTGGTTTGGAGGCCCTCTTGGTTCATTGAGAGGTTGGCCCATCCGATGACGCGATCTCGCCAGAGCATGGGCAGGGCGTAGTAACCTAACTTGCGTTTGGGGGCGGGAGTGTAGGCTTCGAAGCGGTATTGCCAGTTCCATAGGAGCTCGAAGCGGAGGCGGTCCCAGACCACCGGGTCGAAGGGGGTCAGGAGGGCGACTCCGTCGCGCGGCGCGGCGCTGGCCGGGTCTTCGCCAACTGGCCAATACCAGTCGAGGCCATCGATACGCGCTTGCGAGAGGCGCTGTCTGGCTCGCTGGATGGCGCTTGTCAATTCGGATTGCCACTGTGGCACGGCGTAGCGCAGGCGGCGGATGAGGCGCTGCAGGCTGGCGGCGGGCAGCGGCGCGTAGATGCCGACGGCTACGTCCACCAGGGCGTCGATGCGGGCGCGGCGTTCGGCGGCATCGGCGGGTTCGCTTCCGTGGCTGTGGACCGCGTAAATGCGGATGCCGTTTTCACGGCGCACGACGCGTAGCATTCCGCGGTAATGCATGTTATCGAGCAGATGGGTGGTGGCGTTAGATTGGCCGCCCCAATAGTTGGTGACCGAGCCGTGTGCGAAGTGGAGGTCTACTTCACGGGGGTGCGCCGATCCGCGATCTGTCACGAACTCAAGGAGGGCTTGTGCCTGGCGGGTGCGCGCGGCCGGCCAGGGCTTATGGCGGCGCGGATGCATGAGGGCTTCGACGGACCGGGTGACGAAGCCGTAGGCGATGAAGAAATCCTCCTCGATGCCGAGCTTGGCGTAGGAGCGTTCGAGGTCTCCGGCGCGATAGTTGCGGACACGATGGCGTAGCGTGAGATCCTGCGCGCGGGCGGGGGCGCGGATGGGGTCGGCTTGGACATAGCCCAGGCGATCGAGGGCGCGTTTCAGCGTGGTGGGAGGGAAGAGGCTGCGGGCTATGGTGTGGCGGCGAAGGTGGTGGATTGTGAGTGTCGCGGCCAAGATTCGATCATATCCGGCGCTGACTCGCTCCGGCTGAGCGGGGGAGGGGGCGAGCGGGCGAGGGGGCGAGGGAGAGACACGGGGACGCGGGGACGCGGAGACGCGGAGATCCGCTAGTCTTGGCGTAGGGCTTGCATGGGGTCGATACGGCTGGCGCGCCGGGCGGGCAGGAAGCCGGCGAAGAGGGCGGCGGCCAGGAGCGTGGCTATGGTGACGGCCAAGGTCAGGGGATCTGTGGGCTGCATTCCTTCGACCAGGCGGAGCAGCAGGCGTCCGGCGGCCAGGGATCCACAAAGGCCCGCGGCCAGGCCGGCGGCGATCATCCACAGGCTATCGCCTAGCACCATGCGCTGCACGTTTCGGGCGGTGGCGCCGAGGGCCATGCGGACGCCGATCTCGGGGATGCGGCGGCCGGTGAGGTAAGCCTGCACACCGTAAATGCCGATGCAGGCGAGGAGCAAAGCAAGGGCGGCGAAGATACCGAACAGGAGCATTAGGAAACGCTGGCGGGCCAGCGTATTGTGCGCGAGTTGTTCCATGGTGCGGACTTCGTAGAGCACCTGGTCGTTGGCCGCGCCGCGCATTTCGTGGCGCAAGGGCTGGACGAGGCTCAGGGGCGGGACGGTAGTGCGGACGCCGATCGACATAAGCTGGGACCAGCGGCGCAGCCAGCCGTCGGGGATCTGGGCGAAGGGGTAGTAGTATTGCGCACGCACTTTGGAGCGGTCGTCTCCGGCCAGACCCCAATGGCGCACATGGCCCACCACGCCGATCACCTGCAAGGGGTCCGAACCCATGTCGGGAATCCAGAGTTGGCGGCCTACGGCGTTTGCGCCGCCGAAGGCGTCGTGCGCGAGTACGTCGTCGATCACGATGACGCGGAGCGCGCCGGGGATGTCGCGATCATTGAAGAAGCGGCCCTGGCGCAGGGGGATGCCCATCACCTTCAAGTAGCCGGGCGTGACGCAGGTGGAGAGCGCGATGGGCTGCAGGTTGTCGGGCGGCACCGCCGCAGTAGGCCAATAGCCGCTCTGATTATTGCCGTCGCGCATGGGGACGGTATCGACCATGGTGATGGCTTCAACGCCGGGGACGTGGCGCGCGCGGTCCAGAAGATCGTCCCAGGCGGCGCGGATGCGGGCAGGGTCGGGGAGCGTGGCGGGCGAGACGGCCACGCGGGACACGAGCACGTTGTGCACGTTCACGCCGGGATCGAGCGCGGACAGGCGCAGGATGGTGCGGCCCAACATGGCGGCGGAAACGAGCAACACTACGGCCAGGGCGATTTCCGAAATCACAAAGCCGCCGTGCAGGCGGCGCGAACTGCCGGCCACGTTGCGCGCCCCCACGCGGAGAGTCTGCTCGAGCGCGCGGGTGGGAAGGCGGAGGGCGGGCGCCAGGCCAAAGAACAGGCCGCTGGCCAGCGCGACGGCCAGGGAGAAGGCCAGCACGCGCCAATCGAGGTGGACCTCGGTAGAGCGCGGCAGGTCGCCGGGCCAAAGGGCGACAAACGGGCCGATGCCGAGCGCGGCCAGTGCGATGCCTAGTGCGCCGCCGCAGCAGCCCAGCACGGCGCTCTCGGTAAGACACTGGCGCATGAGGCGGAGGCGTCCGGCGCCGAGTGCGGAGCGCATGGCCCATTCGCGTTCGCGGGAGACGGCGCGAGCGAGCATCAGGCTAGCCACGTTGGCGCAGGCAATCAGCAGCACCAGGGTGACCGCGCCGAGCAGCAGCCAGAGGGTAGAGCGCACATCGTCGACGTCGGGACGTAGAACCTGCACGCGCAGGCTGCGGCCTTTGTTGCTGTCAGGATGCTGTTCGGCCAGGCCGCGGCCGATCAAGCCGATTTCGGTGCGGGCCTGGTCCACGGTAGCGCCGGAGCGCAGGCGCGCCATGCCGCGGACGGGATGCGCGTTGCGATTCTGAAGGTACGCCGCGGTGTCCTGGCCGAGGGGTGTGTACACATCGGCCTCGCCATCGAGCTGCAGGCCGGGAGGAGCGATGCCTACGATAGTGGCGCGTTTGCCGTCGAGCACCACTGTCTGGCCGATGGCATCGGGACTTCCGCCGAAGTGGCGCTGCCACAAACTGTAGCCCAGGATGGCCACGGGTGTGCCGCCCAGCCGGTCTTCTTCGGGAAGGAAGCCGCGTCCACGGAAGGGCACCACGCCGAGGACCGAGAACAGGTTGTAGGACATCTCGAACTGGTTCTCGTACTCGGCCTCGCCAGGCTCACTCATGGTGGCGGAGTTATAGACCCAGCCGGCCAGGTCGAGCGAGCGCGCGGCGCGGCGGGCATCGAGGAAATCGGGATAGGCAAGATACTGTGTGGCCCAACGCGAGTTTTCGAGATGGCCCGATACTTCTACGAGGCGGTCGGGGTGGGGATACGGCAGCGGCTTGAGGAGCACACCGTTGACCACGGTGAACATAACGGTGGTGGCGCTGGTCCCGAGGGCCAGGGTCAACAGGGCGACGGCGGTGAAGGCGGGCTTCTGGCGCATGGTGCGGACCGCATAGCGGACGTCCTGCCAGAGGTCTTCGAGCCAGCGGGTGCCGCGGGCATCGCGACACTGCTCCTTGACCTGTTCGGGACCGCCGAGATCGAGGCGCGCGAGGCGGCGGGCCTCTTCGGGAGTGTGGCCGTGGGCGATCAGGTCCGCGGTGTGGCGGTGGAGATGATCGCTCAGCTCTTTTTCGAGTTGTTGTTCCATTCGGTTCCGATGCCAGAGGCGATGCCACCAGGTCATAGTTGTTACTCCTGTCTCAGGGCAGTTACGGGATTGACGCGGCTGGCGCGGCGCGCGGGCAGGTATCCGGCGAACAGCGCGGCCGTTATCAGGACGGCCAGCACCAGGGCGAAGGTGGAAAATCCGGCCGGTTCGATACCGTCGACGATGTGTTCGAGCAGGCGCGCGGCGGCGAAGGCGGCGCACAGTCCGAGGGCGGCGCCCGCGAGAACCAGGGCGAGGCTCTGGCGCAGCACCATACGGAGCACGTCGCCGGTGGTTGCGCCGAGGGCCATGCGGACGCCGATCTCGGGGACGCGGCGGCCGGTGAAATATGCCAGCACACCGTAGATCCCGATCGAAGCCAGCAGCAAAGCCAGGGCCGCGAAGATGCCGAATAACAGCATCAGGAAGCGCTGTTGGGCGAGGGTGGCGTGCACGATCTGCGCCATGGTGGTGATCTCGTGAATGGCCTGATCGCGGGCAGAGCCGCGTACCTGGCGGCGCACGGCGTCCACCGCGTTTATGGGCGGCATGGTGGTGCGCACAACCAGCGACATGGCCGAAGCCGTGAGGGTCAGGTAGTCGTCCGGCAGGATGGCGAAGGGGATGTAGAGCTGCTCGCGAATGGAGGCGCGATCGTCGGCGTCGAGGCCGAAATGCCGCACGTGGCCGACCACGCCGACCACGCGCGTGGGGCCGAGGAACTGGAGGGTCAGGCGCTGGCCCACGGCGTCGCGGCCACCGAACGCACGCCGTGCCAGGACTTCATCGATCACGATGACCGGCTCCGCGCCGAGGCGGTCCCGCGGGGTGAGGAAGCGGCCGGACAACAGCGGAATGCCCATGGCTTCCCGGTAGCCGGGCGTGACGAGAGACATCAGGCTCATGGGCATCTGGTTCGGGGCCGGGGGAGCGGATGTGGTCCAGTAGCCGATTTGCTCGTCCTCGCCGCCCATGGGGATCAGGTCGGAGAGGGCGACGGCACGGACACCGGGAGTCTGGCCCACGCGATCCAGAATGTCCTGCCAGGCGACACGCGTACGAGCGGGGGTGGTGAGAACGCCAGGCGAGAGGGCCACGCGGGTGACCAGCACGTTGTGCGGATCGATGCCGGGGTCGAGGGAGGAGAGACGCAGCAGAGTACGTCCGAACATGGCAGCGGCGATCAACAGCACGACCGCCAGGGCGATTTCAGAGACGGCAAATCCGCTATGCAGGCGGCGGGAACCGGAGGCGACGGTGCGGCTGCCTGCGCGGAGAGCGCGTTCCAGCTCGCGGGCGGGCGCGCGGAGAGCGGGCGCGAGGGAGAAGAGCAGGCCGCAGAGCAGCGCCGCGGCAAGCGAAAACAGGAGCACGCGCCAATCCAGCCGGACTTCGCCGGCGCGCGGCAGGCCGCCCGGCCAAAAGGCCAGGAAAGGCCGAATGCCCAGAGCCGCCATTGCGACGCCTAACGCACCGCCCCCGAGCGCCAGCACCGCACCTTCGGTGAGACACTGGCGGGCGAGGCGGCCGCGGCCGGCGCCCAGTGCGACCCGCATAGCCAGTTCACGCGAACGCGATACGGCGCGCGCGAGCATGAGACTGGCGACGTTGACGCAGGCTATCAGCAGCACCAGGCTTACGGCGCCGAGCAGGAGCCAAAGAGTGGGACGGACATCGCCCACCATTTCCTGGCGCAGGGGCTCGACACTGATGGAGCGGCCCACATTCGACTTAGGATATTGCTCGGCGAGACGGCGGGCGATGGCGGCGAGCTCGGCTTGTGCCTGCGCCAGGGTGACACCGGGCCGCCGGCGCGCGATCACGCTGATGCCAGGATGCATCTCGCGATTCTGCATGGTGGGCGTAGTGTTCTGGCCGAGAGGCGTGAAGACGTCAGCATCGCCGGAGAGGCGGAATTGGGGTGGCGCGACTCCGACGACGGTGTAAGGTATGCCGTCGAAGACGAGGCGCGCGCCGATAGCGTCCCCCGCGCCCTGATAGCGGCTTTGCCACAAACGATAGCTGATGATGGCTACGGGCGTGCCGCCGGGACGGTCCTCGGCGGGCAGAAAGGCGCGGCCGCGGGTAAGCGGAATGCCGAAGACGGAAAACAGATCGGCGGAAACCTGGCGGGCCAGCACGAAATCGGGTTCACCGGGCTCACTTACAGTGCCGCCGTGGTTTCGCCAGGCGGCCATGGGCGCCAGGGACCGACTTTGAGTGCGGCAATCCAGAAAATTGAAATAGGCGAAGGACCACTGCGCGCCGCCATATTTTTCGGGCAGCTCGTGGAGGCTGACCAGGCGGTCGGGTTCGGGATAGTCCAGCGGCTTGAACAGCACGCCGTCGATGACCGTGAACATGACGGTGGTAGCGCTGGTGCCGAGGGCCAGGGTTAGGAGGGCAATGGCGGCGAAGGCGGGCTTCTGTCGGAGGGTGCGGAGGGCATAGCGGAAATCCTGCCAGAGGTCTTCGACCCAGCGGGTGCCACGGGCGTCGCGGCAGTGCTCTTTCACCTGTTCGGGACCGCCGAATTCGAGGCGGGCGATGCGGCGGGCCTCTTCGGGTGAATGGCCGCGATCGATGAGGCCGGCGGTATGTTCGGCGAGGTGATGGGCCAGCTCTTTTTCGAGCTGTTGTTCCATTTGGCCGCGACGCCAGAGCCGCTGCCACCAGGTCACTGGGCGCCTCCCTCCGACATTTTGAGGATCAGGCGGACGGCTTCGCTGAGGCGCTCCCAACTGGCGGCTTCAGCGTCGAGTCGAGCACGGCCTTTGCGCGTGAGGCGGTAGAATTTAGCCTCGCGTCCGGTTTCGGTATCCTTCCAGTCGGCGGCCAGCAGCCCGCGGTTTTCGAGGCGGTGCAAGGCGGGATAGAGGGAGCCTTGGGGGACCTGGACCACGTCGCGGGAGACCTGCTGGAGGCGCTGGGCGATGGCGTAGCCATGGACTGGGCCGAGGGCCACCACTTTCAGGATGAGCAGGTCGAGGGTGCCTTGGGGAAGATCGGATTTGGGCGTCATGCGTATACCTCGTACTTCTGCATATTACTGCTTGGACGTGTAGAAGTGCAAGGCGTTAGTTCTGACGCGGACAGTGCAGAGGTTTCTGGCTGAGGGGGCGAGGGGGCGACGCGGGGACGCGGGGACTCGGGGACGCGGAGATTGCGCCGCGGGACTTGGGGGCTCGGGGCTGAGCGGGCGAGATAGCGAGCGGGCGAGGGGGCGATCCTGGTTCGGACAGGGTAGAGATTTATGGCTGAGCGGGGGGTTTGCGGGATTTTAGGAAGTCCAGCTCGGTTTGTTTGGGGATTCCGGGCTCGAAGCAGCGGCGGCAGCGGGCTTCGTAGAGGTCGGCGGCGCCTACTACGATTAGATCTTCGGCTCCTCTCAGGCGCTGGGTGTGTTTGCCGGGATTGCCGCAGCGCATACAGATGGCCAGGGTCTTGGTGATGGATTCGGCCAGGCAGAGCAGATCCGGAATGGGGATGAAGGGACGGCCCAGGTAGTCGGTATCGAGGCCGGCTATGATAACCTGCTTGCCGCTGTCGGCCAGACGTTGGGCTACATCCACCAGACTTTCGCCCATAAAATTCGCTTCGTCTACGCCGATGACCTCGGAGCGCCAGTCCACGCGGTCGAGGATCTCGCTGCCGGAGGCGACCACTTCGGACTTCATGCGCAGATCGCCATGGGAGACGATCTCTTCGGCGGAGTAGCGGATATCGATTACGGGTTTGAAGACCTGCACACGTTTGCGCGCGATCATGGCGCGGCGCAAGCGCCGGATGAGCTCTTCGCTTTTGCCGGAGAACATGGGTCCGCAGATAACTTCGATCCATCCGATGTTGCCGCTCAAGAATTCCATTGAGATTGGTTTAGCATGGACCGGGATATGGATACAATGCAGGTTTATGCTCAGATTCCGCCGCGCCCTGTTGCTGCAGCTGATTGTCTTTGCCGCTCTCACCGCGCTGGCCGCCGAAAGGAAACCGGTCACCATCCAGAACATGCCGGCGACGCCGCACATGCCGGAGGTCACCTGGGCGCCGGACGGAACCCGCTTCGCTTGGATGGAGGACAAGGCCATTGTCGAGTTCGAGGTGGCGACCAGGAAACAGAAGCAACTGGCAGCGCTGGCGCCGCTGGAGGAAAGGGCGGTAAAGCCGCCGCGGACGGAAGCGACCGACTGGCAGAACCGGCGGGTTTCGGAGCGGAGCATTCAGTGGTCGGAGAACCGGCGCGAGATGCTGATCAGCGTGGACGGCGACCTGTTCCTGCTGTTTACGGACACCGGGAAATGGGAGCAGCTCACGGCGACAGCCGAGGTGGAGCGCGATCCGAAGCTTTCGCCAGACGGACGTTTTGTCTGCTTCCGCCGGGATCATGATTTGTACGATCTGGAAGTGACGTCAAAGAAAGTGACGCGGCTGACGGTAGACGGGTCCGCGACGATCTGGAATGGAGAACTGGACTGGGTGTACCCGGAGGAGCTGAATCTTTCGACGGCGATCTGGTGGTCGCCAGACAGCAGCCAGATCGCGTACCTGCAGTTCGACGTGGGCCACGAATCGATTTTCCCGCAGGTGGATCTGCTCTCCTGGCGCGCGTTCACGGAGCCGGAGCGGTTCCCGCAGCCGGGCACGCCGAACGCGAACGTACGGCTGGGGGTAGTGGACGCGACAGGTGGGACGACGCGGTGGATGGACATCGGGGAGGCGCGCGATCATCTGCTGGCGCGGGTGTGCTGGTCGCCGGACAGCAAGGCGGTGGCCTACCAACGGTTGAACCGGGTCCAGAACCGGCTGGATCTGGGGCTGGCCGACGCGAACACGGGCATGGCGCGACTGCTGCTGACGGAGGACGATTCCTACTGGGTGAACGTGAACGACGACTTCCGGTTTCTGAGCAAGGGCAAGCAGTTTTTATGGGGCAGCGAGCGGGACGGGTACCATCATCTGTACTTGTGCAACGCGGACGATAAACATCTCGTACAACTCACCAAAGGCGAATGGGAAGTGACGGAAGTGGCGGGTGTGGACGAGGAAACGCACGAAGTGTTTTTTGTTTCGAACGAGCAGAGCCCGATCGAGCGCCAGCTCTACCGCGTGCGATTGGACGGCAGGCAGAAACAGCGGCTGAGCGGCGGGGCGGGCACGCACGAGATATCGATGAGCCCGACCACAGCCTATTACCTGGACACGGCGTCGAGCCTGGCCACGCCGCCGCGGCGCACGCTGAACCAGAGCGACGGATCGCAGCTAGTGGTGATCAAGGAAGCGGCGCCGGTGGATTTCGACCTGCTGCCGACCGAGATCGTGAAGCTGAAATCGTTTGACGGTGTGCAGCTATATGCGCGGATGATCAAGCCGGCGGGATTTTCGGCGGTGAAGAAATATCCGGTGATCGTGATGATTTACGGCGGCCCGGGCGTGCAAGCGGTGCGGGATGCCTGGATGGGGGCGAGTTTCGACCAGGTGCTGGCGCAGAAGGGCTATCTGATCTGGCAGCTCGACAATCGCGGATCGGCGGGGCGGGGACACACGTTCGAAACGAAGATCTACCATGAGACCGGGGCACATGAACTGAGCGACCAGTTGGATGGTATCCGGTATCTGGGAACGCTGGGTTATGCGGACATGACGCGGGTGGGGATCAGCGGCTGGAGCTATGGCGGGTACATGACGCTGTACTCGCTGGCAAATGCGCCGGGCGTTTTCAAGGCGGGGATCGCGGGGGCGCCGGTGACGGAATGGCGCAACTACGATTCGATTTACACGGAACGATATATGGGGCTGCCGGACGAAAACGCGGAGGGTTACAAGCGCAGCTCGCCGCAGACCAACGCCGGGGAGATCAAGGCGCGGCTGATGATTGTGCACAACATCGAAGACGACAACGTGCATTTCCAGAACAGCGTACAAATGGCCAATATTCTGGAGCGGGAGGGCAAGCAATTCCAGATGCTGGTGTATCCGCAGAAATCGCACGGGGTGGGGGGGCAGGCGCGGCGGCAGATGCTGCAGGCGATGCTGGAGTTTTTTGAGCGGTCGTTGTGAGGGCGACGGTAACGGAATTTTTAGAATCCGGTTCACCCACTCGTCGGCGTCGGAGGCTGCCCAAATCTCGACCAGCTCCTGGACGGCCTCGCCAATGGGCAAACGCTGCGCCCATTTGCCGCAGTAGCGGAGAGAAAGTCCATTGAGGGCTCCCGGCGCAAGCATCCAGCGACGATCCCTTCATTGAGATCGGCGTCCGCCAGAAAACGGATCATTGGTCAGGTTCTGCGCAGCAGTGAATGGCGCCGGGCGCGCTCGATCTTGTCTTTGAGTTGAGGGGGCGCCAGATCAATAGGGGTGAATTCGTTTTCTAGACGTTCCCTCGCACCATACACCTGCTCGATGGTTAGTTCCCTGACCGATTTCCCGGCGGTAAGGTAGAGTACCAGTAGCTCGCAATTAGCAGAAAGAAGTCACCTGGCTCTCGGCTGCTGGTTCCTGGAGGGGCTCAACTTGTCAGCCCGCTTTTGTCTCACGATTTTACCTTACCAGATGCGCCCACCGTTTCCAGCAGATCCGTTCAGATGGCAACGGCTCCACTCCACTCCACTCGACCTAACCTACTGCCAGGTCACACTGGTGCCGGAGAGAAACCGATAGAATATATAGGCCGCATCCAGACCCCTCGGAGGCTGCGGAAGCAGTGTGGCGGCCATCGGAGCACTGACCGGACCCACCAGCAACTGCCCTGGCGGAATATCCGCCTTGCTGACAGCCGTTGATGGTAGCGACTGCAGCACATAAGCTGGAACCGTGAATGTTCCGGGACCGGCTGACGCCACGCATTCCGCAAGAATGCCGGGCGTATTATCGTGCAGGGCGCCCGAGGCGAGCGTGGAGGAAATCATCGTGATATCCACAAAGCCGTTCGGATCTCCTCCGGTCCATTGGATCGTGAGAGGCGAGCCGCGGGATATCGACGTACCAATGCTGTTCTGGTTAGTCCACTTGAAGGACGCCGCGGCGGGCGAGACTGCGATGCCCATCGAGAAATGGTATACGTCCAAACCGCCGCCGAAGGGAACCCCATAATCGCCGGGCAGGATGGAATAGATCCACGAAGGCGTGTTCCACCCGTTCGTATCAAGGAAAAAGGGGGCGCAACCTTGCCCGGACGAGGACGAGCACCCTGTTTTCACGTCAGTGAAGTCTTCGCCACCAACCAGTTCGAAGTATCCGTCATTTTGCGATACCCCCAGTGTTCCGTTCGGCCCTATGATGCTCATCGAACCAGCATGCAACTCTTGCACCGGGCTTAGAACAGGATCCACAGGTGGCGGAAGTTTCAGGTACGGGGATACTCTGCAATTGCCAACCGAAGGAGCCGGCACGAAGCCCTGGAGACTCTCGACCGTCAAAGGTGAGAATTCGCCGATTTGCCCTGCCACCGTGTCGTAGTCCCACTGAATCGGGCCTTGACCTGGAATGGCCAAAGTCACAAGGTCGCTCAGAAGACTGATCACGGCGACGTTTGCCGATCCACGGCCGAGCGCGGGCACAATATCGTTGAAATTGATGCCGTCGGCATCGTGGCAGGCCGCGCCCTCTTCATCGACTGGGATACTGACGAAGTTCGAGATTACCGGGCCATATTGAACGGCCACCTGCACATAGCAACCCCCGACACTCGACGGGAGGATGATATCGATCTGGTCGACAGCCGTGAAACCCGACCGGCCGGCATAGACCACGGAGGCTTGCTGGCCCGCTATCCACACCGTAACGGGACAAGAGGACGCCGAAGCGCACAAGTTGATCTGTGCGGGCGGCCCGGTGGCCTCACCCTTGGCATCCACGGGACCAAGCCCCGTACCCCAAATCGTCACATAATCACCCGGCTTCGCGGGGCGATCCCCGCCTGATGGAAAAGGCGTGAACAGCTCGTTAGTGACGGCGTTGGTCATGATCCCCGGACCGTTACCAGCGCTATTCCACGTGAATATTCCGAAGGAGTGGGTCACAACCGTGATGGGAAACGCTGTGCTCGTGGCTCCGTTGGAGGTTATTGTCAGCGTGCCCGCGCCGGCAGGAGTATTGGAAGGCAGCACAGCGTTGATCTGCGACTGGATATCGCCGGTGGCCGCGTATTCTATATAAGCTGGCAGGGTTGTCCCATCGACGGTCACGCTGACTGACGTTCCCTGGATCGATGTTGGCAGTGGGTAAGGCTTCCAATAGCACCCGTAGTAGTTCGTGGCGCAAGTGGATGCCGGCAGTCCGAAACCGGTGCCGTAGATCGAAAAAAGCGAGCCTGGCGCGATTGATGAGTTCGGCAAAGGAACCAGGCTTTGGCTGGCCGCGTTGGACACTTGCGTGATGGTGGGCTGCGCCGGCGCGGAGGACACTAGCATTCCGCCGCCCATGACCGCCGCAAACACCGTTTTTATTGCCGCCGGAATCCGTAAACTGCCAGTTGCCCGCATGTATCCTCCAAGGTGTCCGGGTAAGCCGGAATCCAATTTTGCAAAGTCAAAGAGTTGCCATAGGTGGGCACATTACTGTGACACTTCCTGGCGTTGTTACTGACGAGTTAAATGCTCTTGCCGGCAGTGGGTCCAAGGCTTTGGCCGTCGCTAAAGCATTAGCTCTCACCAGTCTCATCCGAAGGATCGGCACTTTTGGAAGCGGCTGAGCCGGAGATGCCGGGTACCGCCAACACCGCTTCATCCGGCGGTAACAAAAAGGGCGCATCCCTCCCCCGAGAGAGAAATTTGACGAGGCTGCCAGCTTGGTCACGGCTCTCTTCAAAGCTCAGTGGTAGCTATAGGTCTTTACCAGCACTGTCCTGACCAACCGCGACTGGCTCTCAGCATCGTGTGGAACGGCATCAGCCGCGGCAACCCGGCTCAGGGCCGCCGCGCGTAGTAATATCACCCAAAAGGCGCGCACGCGTCCTGCTGAAGTAAAGTCTGTCATTTGTTTACGGCCGAGTGACATGGAAGTGGAACGTCATGTAGAAATCGCCCTCGTTGGTGGTACTGCCGGCCCCATGGGTGTTGACCAGGTTGAGCCGTCCGCGCGTCTGGCCGGGACTGGTGGTGCCGTCCGGGTTCACGATCGGTATGGGGTCGAGGAACCAATCGCTGCAGCCGCCGGAATTGGCGGCATTGCACGAGACCTGCACCTGCTGCGCCTCCGGCGCGCTCACCAGCGTCGGATCCATGTCCAGCCGGTAGTACGTGGAACTAGTTGTAGCGGGAAAGCGGATCGACAAATCGCAGTTGAACTTGTCGCCTGATTTCATGGTCAACATATCGTGATGATCGAGCGAGCACTGGTTTTCCATCCGCACCGCCTCAAACTGGGTCCCCCAGTACGGCGGCTTGGCGGGCGCCGTATAGCCCGGATCTCCGGGTTGGACTGCACTGGCTTGGGCGAAGGTGACCCGGATGGATCGCGTGGTTGAGTTGGCTAAGTCCAGCCGCCAATCGCCCCAGGTGATGCCGTTGTAGCCATTGGCTACCAAAATCGAGTTCGCGGCGGTGCCATTCTGATAGGCACCCAAGGCGTCGCTCTGAAGATAGTAGGCCGTGTTGGTGGCGTCGAAATCGAACAGATTGCTGGTGACGGGGATATCGGAGGATTGTTTGGCGAACGCTATTGAGGCAACCACCAGGACAACCGTGCTAGTCAGTCGCATGTTTTCTTTGCTCCTTTGTGGACCGCTGAGGGGCCGCAGCTTGAAAATGTACGCGGTGCCGGGGAACGGCGGCAAGCGGCAAACGACGACATCCGGGCCATGCCGTCAGCTTTCGCGAGGTTGCCACGGGGTTGGGTTGCCCTGCGCCCCCAAAAGGGTTATAAAAGGAGCTGACTAAAGGGGGAGCGCCACGATGTCGTCCGATGTCGGTGCGTCCGGCCGCCGGCTGGATTCTTGGAAGGAGATAGCCGGGCACTTCGGACGGGACGTCCGCACGGTGCAGCGGTGGGAGGAGCGTGAAGGCCTCCCGGTCCACCGCCACCAGCACGATTTCCAGGTCACGGTCTACGCCTACTCGGATGAGTTGAATGCCTGGCTCGCCCGCCGGAGCCCGATTTCTAAAGAAGAGACTCCAGCCGTCTCACCGTCGGAGGAGCCTAAGCCGGCATCGACAAGCTGGCGCCTCAGCCGGAACGCCATGCTGGGGGTTGGGACGGCCGCCGTGCTCATCATCATTATCATCAGTTTCGTCTGGGTGCGCAGTCTGACGGCGCACACCCGCCTTGGCTTCCAACCGCGCGATTGGGTCCTATTGGCTGGATTTGAGAACCGCACCGGCGAGCCGCTGTTTAACGACACCCTGCCCTACGCCCTGGAACGCGAGTTGAGCATCTCGCGCTTCGTCAACGTGGCGCCGCGAGAGCGGGCCAACGACGCACTGAGATTGATGGGCCGGGCGCTGGATGTAGAGATCGATGTGTCCACAGCCCGGGAGATCTGTCTCCGGGACGGGGGCATAAAGGCGGTAGTCGCCGGACGGGCAGAGAAATTCGGGACGAACTACGTCTTCAGCGCGCAGGTGTTGGAGCCGAGAACCGGAGGGATTCTGGCGGCGGATGAGGAGCAGGCCGCCGGAAAGGAACAAGTCTGGCCAGCCGTCCGGAAGCTTTCCAACTGGCTGCGGCTCACGCTCGGGGAACAGCTCGCAAATATCCAGGAGGGCAACCAGCGGCTTCAAAAAGTGACCACGCCCTCTCTCGGAGCTGTACAGCTCTACACGCAGAGCGAGGCTGCGGGCCGCGCAAACCAGTGGGGCGCCGCGGAGCAGTTGGTGCAGCAGGCGCTGGAGGCGGATCCGGAATTCGCCTCGGGCTGGATCTGGTTGGCCTGGTGCCTGCGTTACCAGGGTAAAGAGATCCCGAAGTTTCAGTTCGTGGTTGACAAGGCCATGCAATACTCGCCTAAGGCCACCGAGCGTGAGCGTCTCTTCATTATCGCCAGCTCTCACCAGTTCGCCTACCGCAACAAAGAGGCTGTGGAAGCTTATACCGCGCTGGTGCGACACTATCCGGACGACTTCTGGGGCAGGCGCAATTTGATCTATGTCTGCGCGCCGGAGGACTACCCTGGCCTCCTGAGGACATATGCCGAATTGCGACCAAACGATTTCAGATCGAATTCGGACGCGGCGATCTCCACGCTGGCCGGAGCGGGCGACTTTTCCGTCGCACAATACTACTGGAACAGGGCCAGTCGCCTGGTTACACCTGAGACGGGCAGCATATTCCCGGGTGAAGTCATAGAGTTCAAACTATTTCCAGTGTATAGGGCCTGGTTGAATGACGACCCGCGGTCGGGGCTCGACGAGCTGGCTCGCCTGGGACAAAGCACACCCACTGGGCCGATCCAGCGGAAACTGCTGGCTGCTAACCTGGGATTGGGCTACCTCAGTTTTGGCCAGGTGAAGGCGGCTGAGGAATGGTTTAGGAGAATAGAGGACGAATCCGTGTCCCACGACCTGTTGGCCCTGGCGGCTTATGCCGGCGGCGACCAGACAATGTGCCGAGAGCACGCCGCGAAGTTCTTCCTTCGCCCGGAGAGCGCCCAGTGCACTGGATATTCATCGGGAGTGACATTGGCGCGCGTAGGGTGGATTCAAGACCCCCAAGGACTGATTGAGCACTACCGGAGGCACGTCGAGAACATCTTTGTAATTCACATGCAGGGAGAATTGGCCCTCTCGCAAGGACACATTGATAACGCTATTCAGCTACTGCGGCAGGCCACTGATAACTTCCGGCAGGGCGGCAATCAGGAGTTTCTGATCAGCTCGGACGGTCTTGCCCTGGCGCTGGAGCGGCGCGGAGAACTGGCCGAGGCTTTGCGGGTTTTGGAGCAGGCATCGCCGGCGCGGTCCCGAGAGATCGCCTGGGAGTCTCCCACCGGCGTTTTCTGGCTCCGGATCGAGGCGCACCTGGCGCGGCTCTACCGGCAGAACGGGCGGACTGCTGAAGCACGCCAGATCGAGGACCAACTGCGCCGGATCCTGGCGTATGCGGATGCCGACTTCCCCGTTCGAAAGCAACTGGAACACATCACCTGAATCGAGCCGGCCACCTTTGGGCCGCTTGGGCACCAGACTACGCCGAAATCTCCAGCCGCCCTGAACAAGATCCGAACATCGGGTGGCATATCCGATATAAGCTTGAACCTGATTCACAGGTAGGCCGACCTTATCCACCAGCCCAACGGCCAACAACTGGCGCATGCTGATATTATGGATGGCCGGCTGACGCCGCACCGAGCGATAGCGGGGTCTGTTCTTTGGTCCTTTGTGAACATCCAGGTCTCATCTCGTGAAGTATCTGTGGCAGAAATGGCGAGGCAGTCCAAGGAGAAGTGTCGTTAATGACGATTATCATTGGTAATAAATCGCTTGTAAGTGCAACCTCTTGCACTAACTTAGTAGACGTAAGTGGCTTGTATTTACGGCGGCGAAGAAGCAATGGTTGCTTAGCGTCGGATAGTGCGCGCGAATAGCCTCCGTGATTTCATAGCGTAAACGCTCCGAAGGACGCACATCGTGGGCCCGTGGCACCGGTTCCGCGGGCCACCTCCAGCGCGTGCCGCGCTCTACAATCCCAAGTGCTCCCGAGCGTAGGCCAGGCTGGCTTTGACGTTGTCTTCTTCCAGACGGAGTTGAACCTCGGGCGCGAGTCCGGTGAGCACCGGCAACGGCCGCCCGCTGGCCTCCCGCACCATGCGCATAGTGCGCGCCAGGTACCGGCCATTGCGGTCGGGGAACGTGGCCCAGTAGGCATCCGTCAAACAAGGCACTTTCAGCGGATCGCGCGTGATCATCTCGAGGGTAAGGCGCGTCTCCGGACGCGCGGCGCGAATCGTGTCGACCACCTGCCGCATGTTCAACATCCCCGTGCCCAGGGTCATCTCCGAGAGCAGGAATCCGTCCGGATACGGGGCCACCGCCATATCTTTTATGTGGGAGCAGACGGCGTAGGGCGCCAGGGTCTCCACCAGCGCCATGGGATCGTCCAGCAGCGAAATGTTATTGCCCGTATCCAGGCACACACCCAGCCAGCGGCTGGACTTATCCTTCATCAGCGCCAGCATCTCCTCGGCGGTCCAATCCTTATGGTTTTCGATGGCCAGCGGCACCTGGTGCTTCTCCGCAATAAGCAGCGCGGCGTCGATGTTGTCGTGGCTATCGGCCACCGCTTTTCGCCAATCCGCAAGGTTGCTGAAATTTTCGTAACGCCGCCCCGGCAGGCAGTTGACCCGGATGGCCAGCGCGCCGGCCTGCTTGGCGGCGGCCGCGGTGCGTTCGAAGAGCGATGTATCGCTTTTGGCCGGCAGCCGCGCGATCACTTCCAGGTACATGCCCAGTTGCGCGGCGCGATCCCGCAGTTTGCGAAGATAATCCGCGTCGAGCGACGTGAACTGCATCTGCATACCGCCCGCGCCCAGGGCATTGCAGTGCTCCAGAAACTCCAGGTTGTCCTTGGGCCGAGCGAAGCTCAGGTACGAGGTGACGGCGATCCCCATCTTGGAGCGCGTGTCGGCGGAAAGCGCGCCGGCCGCGGCGGCGGTCATCAAAAAAGTTCTGCGATTCATAGCCGGAAGCTGCTCAAGACATCGTCCCAAGGTTTGCGATACGGCCGCACCAGCCAGGCGGATGCTTCCCGATCGCCGATGATTTCTTCCTTCTCCGGATCCCACCGGATCTTGCGGCCCAGGCGCAGCGAAATGTTCGCCAGGTGGCAGGTGACCGCGGTCTGGTGCCCCTGCTCCACGTCCGCGATGGGCCGTTCGCGCGACTTCACGCAATCCAGGAAATTGCGCGCGTGCAGGTCGAACTGCTGCGGTGACGATCCCGGCTCTTTGCGCGCTTCGATCCACGGCTCCGGCTTCATGGTGGAATGCTGCGGGCCGCCCGTGGGCTGGCCTTCAAATACCGGAATCGCATTGGTAGGGTCAATCTTCATATCCGGAATTACTTCGTACCCGCCGCGCGTCACGGTCATGCTGCCCTTGGTGCCGAAGAATTCCAATCCGTAGCCGGCGCGGCGGCCGGCGCTGGCCTCGCGCATCGAGTGCACCGCGGTGAACCCCGGATATTCGAACACGGAATCCTGCGTGTCGGGCGTTTCGCCGTTATCCTCCAGCGCGAATCGCCCGCCGGATGACGATACCGAGAGCGGCCCCTTCACCCCCATGGACCATTGCACGATGTCGATATCGTGCGCGCCCAGGTTGGTCATCTGGCCGCCGGAGTAATCCCAGAACCAGCGGAAATGATACAGCGCGCGATGCGGATTATACGGTCGCTTGGGGGCGGGGCCCAGCCACATGTCATAATCCAGCTCGGGCGGCGCGGGGCCGTCCGGCGGATTGCCGAAGCCGGGCATGACATTGCGGAACGCTCCCATGCGTGCGCTCAGCACCTTGCCGAAATAGCGGTTTCCGATCAATTCGCGCGCCTTCTGGTAATGCAGGCCGGAGCGCTGCTGCGTGCCCACCTGCACCACGCGTTGGTAGCGGCGCGCGGCCGTGGTCATCCAGCGGCCCTCCTTCACGAAGACCGTGAGCGGCTTTTCCACGTAGACGTCTTTGCCGGCGGCGCACGCCATGATGGTCAGAAGCGTGTGCCAGTGATCCGGCGTACATACCACGATGGCTTGAATGTCTTTGTTGTCGAGCAGCTTTCGAAAGTCGGTATAGGGCTTGGCACCGGGCCCACACGCCGCCAGCCCCTCTTCCAGGCGCGGCCGGCAAACCTCGCACATGGCCGCCAGGTCTGCGTCTTTCTGATTCTTGAAATCGTGAACGTGCTGGCGGCCGATCAGGCCGTAGCCGATGAAACCTACTTGTATCCGTTCGTTCGCGCCCAGCAGCCGCTTGTACGACGCAGCCGTGACCGCACCCAGGAAGACGCGTCGCGACGAGTGCATTGGGGGGATTGTATCAAGGTTGGCGACATCCCGGATGCGCGTTCGCATCTGATTGGGCCCCGAATCTGCTTTCATATTATCCTTCGGTGAGGGCTCTGGAACTCAAGAATGTCAACGATAGAAGACTTTTTCAAAGATGTGAGGCATTCGATACATCTGTTCCTCGGAAGCCCCGGTTTCACGATCCCGGCGATCGCCGCGCTTGCGCTGGGGATTGGTGGCACTACGGCCATTTTTTCGGTCGTTAACACCGTGTTGCTGAAGCCGCTGCTGGTCCCCGATGCGGACCGCCTGGTCGTGCTGCTGAGCGTGGGTGTGTCGGATAGCGGAACCACGGACATCGAGCCAGCGGTTTCGCCGGCGAAGTTCGAATTCTGGCGGAGCCAGTCGAGCGTGCTCCAGGATGTATCCGCCTTCGACACAACCGAAATGAACTACACAGGCGGCGACGTAGTGGAGCAGTTGCCTTCGATGCAGGCATCCGCGGATTTTTTCCGATGCTTCGGGATAACGCTGGTGAGGGGGCGGGGATTCACAAAGGAAGAGGATTCACCGGGCGGACCGCGGGTCGCGGTGATCAGCAAGGAAATGTGGACCAGGCGTTTCGCGAGCGATCCGGAGGTTCTGGGCAAAACGATTTCCCTGAACGGTGAAGCTTACTCGGTGGTCGGCATAGCGGGAAGCGCCGCGGGTATACGTGAATTCGGAACCCCGCCGGATGTGTACGTGCCGCTCAGGTTCGATCCTAATACTGCCGATCAGGGCAACTTCTTTGAGTCGGCCGCGCGCTTGAAGCCGGGCGTGACGGTGGAGCAGGCGAAGGCGCGATTGCAAGCCTCCGCCGGCGAATTCCGGGCAAAATTCCCAAATGTTCTCGGACCGAAAGACGGTTTCAGCGTCGCGGCGTTCCGAGAGGCCATCGTCGGCGGCGTACGTCCGTTGTTGTGGGTGTTGCTGGGCGCGGTCGGGCTGGTTTTGCTGATTTCGTGCGCGAACGTGGCGAACCTGTTGCTGGCGAGGACCACGGCGCGGAGACGGGAGATCGCCATCCGGACGGCCATCGGCGCGGGCCAGGGAAGAATGATCCGGCAGTTGATGACGGAAAGCGTGCTGCTGTCGCTGGCCGGAGGTGCGCTGGGTTTGGTTCTGGGCTTTGCCGGGATTCGCGCGCTGCTGGCAGTGAACACGGCCGGACTGCCGATGGTAGGAGACAACGGAACGGCGGTCGGCATGGACTGGCGTGTGGCGGGATTCGCCATCGCGGTGTCGCTCGGGACCGGGATCGTGTTCGGTTTGTTTCCGGCGATTCACGGTTCGCATGTGGACCTCAATTCAGCTTTGAAGGAAGGCGGCGGGCGGCCGGGCACGGGATCGCTACAGGACAAAGCGCGCGTGGTGCTGGTGATCAGCGAGGTGAGCCTGGCGGTGGTGCTGCTGGTTGGCTCGGCGTTATTGATCCGCACGTTCGTGGCGCTGTACAAGGTGGACCGCGGATTCGAGACGAAGAATGTGGTAACGATGCATGCGCCTATGACGGGTCCGAAATTCGCAAAGTCGATGGAGACGGAGTTCGCCATTCGCGCGGGAGTAGAACACATTCTCGCGTTACCGGGCGTGGTGGCGGCCGCGGCGACTTGCTGTATTCCCCTCGAAGGCGGCGACGATTTGAAATTCGATGTGATCGGCCGGCCGCCGGACGGGCTTTCCTCGGATCGAGACGTGGGATGGGTGCGTGTTTCGCCAGGGTACTTCGACGTGTTCAAGATTCCGTTAAAGCGCGGGCGAACTTTCACCTGGAAGGACAGCAACAAATCGCAACCGGTGGTAGTGATTAATGAGCGCATGGCAAATAAATATTGGAAGTCCGGCGATCCGCTGAGGGACCGGATCGTGCTCGGCAAGGGAGTGATGAAGGAACTGAAGGACGAGCCTGCGCGGCAGATTATCGGAATCGTGGGCGACGTGCGGGACCAGGGTTTGGACAACTCGCCGCGGCCGACTGTCTATGTCCTGCAGGCACAGCTTCCGGATGCCCTCAACGCGTGGCTAGTCCGGGAGGCGCCGATGGTGTGGGTGGTGCGGACGCAAACAGAGTCCCGATCACTCGTCCCCGCAATTAAGGAGCAATTGCGGCAGGCAACCGGTGTGCCAGTGTCGGACGTCCGTTCCATGGACGAGATCGTATCGAGTTCGACCGGGAGGCAGCGGTTCAATATGCTGCTGATGGCAGTATTCGGATGCGCCGCACTGTTGCTGGCCGCGATCGGAATCTATGGACTGATGGCGTATACGGTACAGCAGCGCACGCGGGAGATCGGTATCAGACTGGCGTTAGGCGCAAAGGCGAGCCAGATCCGAAATATGGTCGTTCGCCAGGGCATGAGCTTGGCCCTGGCTGGCGTCGCGATCGGCATTGGCGCGGCATGGGGTCTTACGCGACTGATCGAAAGCTTACTTTTCGGGGTTGGGGAAAGGGATCCAATCGTCTTTGTGGCTGTCCCGCTGGTGTTGAGCGTGGTGGCGCTGATGGCGGTTTGGTTTCCGGCGAACCGCGCAAGCCGCGTGAATCCGATCGATTCGCTGCGTTACGAGTGAACGTCCTCTGCCTGCCGGATAGTCACTCCACGCGCAGGGACTTCACCGGATCGAGGTTGGCGGCCCTCCAGGCTGGCAGATAGCTGGCCATCACCGCGACCCCGATCATCAGTACGCAGACTGAAGTGAGGGTGAGCGGATCGGTGGCTGCCACGCCGAAAAGCAGGCTGGCGAGAAAGCGCGTCACGATCAGCGAAGCCACCACCCCTACCGCAATGCCCGCTAAGGTGAGCCGCAAGCTTTGCACCAGCATCATGCGCAGGATCTCCTTTCGCGTAGCACCAATAGCGACGCGCAGGCCGATTTCGTAAGTCCTCTGTACGACCGAGTTAGAGACCAGCCCGTAGATGCCCACGGCGGCCAGCAGCAATGAGGCTGCCGCAAAGCTGAGGAATACCCATATCGTCGATTGGAAGTCCGCCGTCGATCCGGAAACGATCTGTGCGAGGGTGGTCACTTCGCCGGCAGGCGTATTCGGATCCAGATCGCGGGCCATCTGCCTGACGTCGGCGGCTACGCGGGCGGGCGCCGCAGCGGTCTTCACTAACAGATCCATGGCGGCCGGTATCTGGTGGTCAACCTGCACCGCTTGCGGATAGGGCATATATATCGATCCGCTGATGCTCTCCGGATTGCGGCCGGCCAGGTTGAACTGGCGCACATCGTCCACCACGCCGATTACGGTCCTCCAATCGTTGTCCCAGACGGTTTTGATGTGTTTGCCCACGGCTGACTCGCCCGGCCAGAATCGCCGCGCGGTGGACGCAGTAATGATCACCACCGGGCTGGCCTTCGGTCCATCGCGCGAACTGAACGTCCGGCCCTCGACCACGGGGATATGCAGCATCTGAAAATAGTCAGGCGTAATCGCACCTGACCAGAACATCGGCGCCGGAAAATCCGCCGTTTTCGGATGCCCTTCGACATCGAACGGCATCGACGGGAGCTGCCCGTCGAGTGGGACGGTATTGGCCACGGCAACGTCCGAAACGCCGGAGATCCCGCGCGCCTCTTTCAGCAGCCGGTTATAAAGCGCGATGCACGCCGCTCGCTGGGTGCAGACCGATTGGTTCGGACTGAGCCGCACCGTCAAAATGCGATCGGGAGTGAAGCCGGGGTTCACGCGCGTCATGGCATACAGGCTTTTCAGCAGGAGCCCCGCAGATACCACCAGCACCACCGTCATTCCGACTTCGGCAATCAGCAGCCAGCCGCGCAGCCGCGCCCATACAGTAGTTGTGGAGCGCGCGGTGCCAGTCTTCATCGTTCCGGCCAGGTCCACCTGCGAAGCGCTCCATGCCGGAGCGACGCCGAACGCCAGTCCAGTCAAGACCGCGAGCCCGGTGACAAATGCGGCCACCTGCCAATCGATGCGCACGCCGCCTATGCCGGCCGTGTCGGGCGGTAGCACCGACTTGAAAACCGTCAGTGCGATGGCGCCCACCAGAAGGCCTGCCGTCGCGCCCAGGCCGGCCAGCAGAAGGCTCTCGGTAAGAAGCTGGCGCACGATCCGGAACCGGCTGGCGCCCAAGGCCGTGCGCAGGGCGATCTCTTCGCGCCGCGCGGTGGCGCGCGAGAGCAGCAGGCTCGACACGTTGGCGCAGGCGATCAGCAGCACGATGCCCACCGCCGAGAACAGGACCATCAGTTTGCCGCGTATCTCGCCAACTATGTCGGCCTGCAGCGTAATCGCGGTGGCGTCGCCATTCCAGTTGTGCGGCATGGGGAAGGGAAACTGCGTGCGCAGGTGGGCCATCATCGCGCGCACTTCGCCCTGAGCCTGTGCCATGGTGGCGCCGGGGCGCAGACGGGCGATGAACGGCACGTATTCCGTGCCCCAGTAATCTTCCAAATTGGATGGATCCATCGCGGCGGGGATCCAGAGCTCCACCTTGCCATTGGGAAAGCTGAAGCTGGCGGGCATCACGCCCACCACCTGCCGCGTGACGCTGTTCAGCGTGATCATGCTCCCGATCACATGCGGGTCGCCGCCAAATTCCGTCATCCACAGGCCGTGGCTCAGAATCACCAACCGGTCGGCGCCCGGCCGCTCTTCACCGGCCTGGAAACTGCGCCCGGCGGCCACCGGCGCGCGCAGCACCGCAAAAAGGTCCGCCGAGACCGCGCTTCCCAGGGTGCGCACGGTTCTGCCCATCCCGGTGAGGTTGAAGTCGGACCCGGGACTGGCGGAGGCGATATCCATGGCCCGGCTCTCGTCGCGAAATAGCGTGAGGGCGGCCTTCGGATAGACCCTGGTAATCCGCAGCAAGCGGTCTGGCTGCGGGTAGGGCAGCGGCCGGATCAGCAGCGTATTCACGAGGCTGAACACCGCTGCATTGCCACCGATTCCCAGAGCCATCGACACGACGGCAATCGAGACGAATACGGGGTTTCGGAGAAACATCCGCGCCGCGTATTTCAGATCCTGTCCCAACCGTTCAAGCGATGTCCAACTCCACATTTCCCGGATTTCCTCCCTAACCGCCGTGGCATTGCCGAAGATGCGTTGCGCGGCATGGCGCGCTTGATCCGGATCCAGACCGCTTTCCGCCTGTTCCTGCGCCTCCAGATCCAAGTGCGACCGCAACTCCCGGTCAAACTCCTGTTCCGGCAATGAGTGCTTCCACCGCTTCATGTAGACATTTTATCCGTAAGCGCCCGCATGAAGGTAGACGATCTACCATCGATTTGGTTACACCCGAGCCGCGACGGGATCTTTCGCCGCCGAAGCTATAATAGGAGCGTGCCGAAGGCCAGAGAACTCGAATCGCGGCTGCAACGCACCGAGCAGCAGTTGCAGCTTTTTCAGAAGGTCAGCCGCTTCATGGTCCGGGAACTGAGCTTGCAGGAGGTTCTGCAGGGCATCGTTTCGCTCACCGTGGAGTTCTCGCAATGCGATTCCTGTCTGGTCTATCTGCTGGACAACGAAGAACTGGTGCTGTGCGCCTCCAACACGCCCCACCCGTCGACAATCGGCAAGATCAGGTTGAGATTGAACGAAGGTCTGACCGGATGGGTGGCGCGCGAGCGGCGGCTGCTGGCCATTTCGCGCGAAGCTTACAAAGACCCGCGCTTCAAGACCTTCGGCGAGCTGCCGGAGGATTCCTTCGAGGCTTTCCTCTCGGCGCCGGTCATCGCGCGCAACCGGGTGGTAGGCGTGATCAACGTGCAGCATCGCGCGCCGCACCAGCATACCGGCGGCGAAATGGAAGTGCTGACCACGCTCGGCGAACAGGTGGGCTGCGTACTGGTGCTGGCCCGCATGGCGCCTACGTCGGTCGAATCGGCCAATCACGTGGAGTTGGTGTTATCGTCCGGCCCGATCCGTCCGCGCTAGTGGTGACGAACTATGTCGATCGAAGGTTTCTCCCCCGCCGGAGCGGGCCGCCGCGCCTGTTCCGGTGTTCTGTTATTATGCCTGGCCGTTCTCGGGTTGGCCGCACCGGCCTGGTCCGCCCAGAAGTGGCAGCTCTCTTATTTCTACGATAAAGACCGCTCGTCGCTGGTGATCAACGACCTGCAATTTTTCTCACCCGCGCACGGCGTGGCGGTGGGTTACCTGGAAGACAAAGACAAGTCCAAGCCGGTCAGCGTAACCACGCTCGACGGCGGAGCCCACTGGACCGTTTCCAGTCTCCACGATGTTCCCATTTCGATGTTCGTGCTGAACGAGACCACCGGCTGGCTGGTGACGCCCAAAGCGATCTGGCAGACCGTGGACGCCGCGCGCACCTGGCGCGAGCTCCCCAAGTCCCCCAAGCTGCTCATGCAGATTTATTTTCTGGACGAGAACCGCGGCTTTGCCGTGGGCGCGCACAAGCTGGCGTACCAAACCGCGGACGGCGGCAAAACCTGGGAGCCAATCGCCGCCGCAGAGCAGCCGCAGACCGATCCGGAGAATACGGTTTACAACAGCATTGCTTTTGTGAACAAGAAAGCGGGCATGATCTCGGGCTTCAGCTCGCCCCCGCGCAAGGGTGACGACGGCAAACCCGAGTGGCTGGACCCCAAGGGTACCGCGGTGATGCGGCGCGAGTGGCCGCACCTCTCCATCATGCTGGACACCCGCGATAGCGGCGCCACCTGGAAGCCCTCCACATCGTCCATGTTCGGCCATATTACGCGCGGCCTTTTTCTGCCGGACGGCCGCGGCCTGGGCCTGATCGAATTCAGCGGAACGTTCAAATGGCCCTCGGAGGTTCATCTGATCGACGGGACCAGTGGTAAGAGCAGCATAGTTTACAACGCCAGCGACCGGGCCATTACGGACGTGCTGCTGCAGCCTTCCGGCACCGGCTACCTGGCGGGCGTTGAAGTGGTGGGGGAGATGCAACACTCGCCGATTCCCCGCAAGGTCGTTATCCTGAAGAGCATGAATTTGACCGACTGGCAGGAGATGGACGTCGATTACCGCGCCACTGCTGTACGTGCGATGCTGCGGTCGGCCAGTGACGGGTCCTTGTGGGTGGCCACGGATGCGGGCATGATTTTGAAGTTGACCGGCACGCCGTAACGATCGGCATTCCAACACGACCGATCCTCTTCGAACTCGTGGCGCGTCAGGGCAGGACTCGGAATTGAGCGCTGGCAGGTGTTCGGCGGATCGTGGGGATCAACCCTGGCCCTCGCGAAAGTCCGCGAGCGACCGGCAATGGTCCCATTTTGGCAACCCTGCCCGCAGGTAACTCGTCCGTTCTACCAGATCTGCCACTACTGCCTCAGCAAGTCTGGCCTGTCCCGCTTTGGAGCACATACGCCAATCGTTTCCGTGCACATATACCTCGGCAGCCGGTCTACCGTTAGCATTACCTTCGCGGAGGGGACCGAATTTGATCGAGTCGGAGCTAATTGGGTGTATACTGTCTGCGAATTGGGAAGGGAAATGGAATCCAGCTAATAACGAAGCGGTTAGCCACGGTGCTGTCAGCCGTCGCACTTTTGCTGGCACAGGAGCCCTCCAGGTCCAACGTATCGCCGCCAGTCGTTCTGTCCAAGACCGAGCCAGACCTACACCGAAGAAGCGCGCCGTGCGCGAGTGAACGCCAGCGTCACGTTAAAGCTCATTGTGCGCCCGGATGGCAACGCCAGCGATATCCGTGTTATCCGTGCGGCCGGATTTGGATTGGATGAGAATGCCATAGAGTGCGTGCGAACGTGGCAGTTCGCACCAGGCGCAAAAGATGGTAAAGCCCTCTCAGTGGGTGCCACCATCGAGGTGAACTTCCGCCTATTGGAGAAAGACAACGAGGGCCAGCATGCCAGGTTAACTTTCACCCTGCCAATGGGCGCGATGCGGCCGGAGTTGGTCAAAGGTACAATACCGCGAAATCCAAGTTCCTCGGACCCGGACCAGCGGTTCCGCATTGGCCTAACTGTGGACTCCAAGGGAAAGCCTGAGAATCTGTGCATCATCGAGACTACCGATTCCGAATGGGCCGATCGGGCCTTGCATCAGCTGCAGAGCTGGCGATTCGTTCCCGCAAGCGTGAACGGTCAAACGGCTCCGGTCGACGGAGTCTTTGAGTTAGCGGCTGGCAGCCTCCGCTATCTGCATTAAAGGCTAAATTTTAGGCCCGCTTGGGCCCGGATTGTTTGTCCAGCACATGTTTTCGACGGCCAAGGCCGAATCGCTTCCATGGAGTGGCTGGCAAATTGGGACCGAACCGCCCCGTCCAAAAGACCCGTGCGGAAAAGGTGCTTCATGCGCAGCAGATCGCCAGCCTGGGTGGCCGGACGGACACAGCACAAAGCAACGGGCCGACTGAGCGGTTACGGGGACGCCGGCCACGCTCGAGCAGGGCGAGATATGCTTGTGACACGCCCATGGGATATCCAGGTTTCCGACAGCAAACCGGGGTACAGCCCCAGAGTCCCGCGTGGTCCGCGAGGACACGTTGTATCAGGAGTCTCTCTCGGATGCAGAACGTCCCTGGCTACGGCGGACACGTCCCGCCGAAGCGGGTCATTGGCTTTTGCTGACGGATCTGAAAGCCGGGATTTTACCGTATGCCGCGTGACCGGCCGCCAGAACCCTGGCTCTCATTTCTCATTGAGATCGACCCAGCCTTCGATCAGCCCGTCGCATTGCATTGTATCGGCGGTTTCACGATCGCGATCCTTTACGGCTTGCCGCGCCCCACGGTCGACGTCGCCGACGCCGTGATTCAGGCGCTGGATTTCCACAAAAGCCATGGCGTCTTGATGATCAACGTGGCATGCAAGGCGCGCATCCTGGGTACGACAAAACCGTCAACGGCATCGATCGCGATATTACGTATCCCTCGGCCGCGGCAAGGGAGTCTATACTATCGCCTTCCGTCCGGATTGAAATTGACCGGCACGCCATGTCTGGCGCTGTCAGACTGAAGCGGAACTTAATGACGAGCGCGCGGACCCGCGGATAGCCATGCCGCCTTCCCCGGTCCCCGCACGGAGCTGTTGACAGCCTACCGGTGGGCTGATGTAGTATATAGCTGTTGGCAGCCAACATGTCTGAAAACAAAACGGACGTGCCGTACGGAACCCTGGATCTGCTGATCCTCAAGACACTGGACACCATGGGGCCGATGCATGGGTACCGCATCGCCCGGAGAATTGAGCAGGTCGCCGAGAACCTGGTGCGATTGAACCAGGGGTCGATTTATCCGGCCCTGATACGCCTGGAAGAGCAGGGCTGGATCCGCACGCAGTGGGGAATTTCTGAAACGAAACGCAAGGTCAAATTCTATTCGCTAACCAGGGCTGGAGCAAAGCACCTCAGCGTCGCAGTGGCGAACTGGGAAAGGGCGACGGCGCTGGTGGCCCGGTTCCTGGAGGTGGAGCCGTGAGGCTTCGATTCACGGCGGGCAGGCTGCTGGCGCTGTTGCGGGCACGGAAGCTCGACCGGGAGTTGGAAAACGAGGTCCTCGCGTACCTGGAACTGGCCGAACGCGATGCCCTGGCCGCGGGGCTATCAGCCCGGGAGAAGCGCGCCAGGCGGCCCGGCGCAATTTCGGAGGAATGGAACAGATGAAGGAAGAACATCGCGATCACCGCAGCGTGCGTTGGATGGAGAACCTGCTGCGAGACTTCCGGTACGGCGTGGCTTCGCTGGCGCGCGATCCGGTATTCGCCGCCGTTACCATCGGATTGCTGGCTCTCGGTATCGGCGCCAACTCGGCGATGTTCAGTATCGTGGACACAGTTCTGTTGAAGCCGCTTCCTTTCCCCGCGCCGGAGCGCATGGTAAGGGTATGGGAAACGCCTCCGGGGCAGATCAACGGCACCACTACTTTTACTTTTCTGGACTGGAAGCGGCAGACCGATATCTTCGAGGCGTTGTCGGTCGAGTGCGCTACCAAGGCCGCATTGACGACCGAAAACTATCCCGCGCGCATTTCGGGCAAGCAGGTTTCGGCCGATTACTTTCAGGTGTTCGGCGTGCAGCCTCAAATCGGGCGGACCTTCGCAAAGGGAGAAGATCAGCCGGGAGCGGCGCCGGTGGTGGTGCTGAGCCACGCATTCTGGCAATCGCAATTCGCGGGGGATCCCGGCATTTTGAAACGCGATCTGGTGCTCGATGGTGTACCGCACAAGATTATCGGGGTGCTGCCGGCGGGCAGTTTCGATCGCGACGAAGCTGTTTACTGGAAGCCGATGATCTTCGCGCCGGAACAACTGAATCGCGGCCAGCACTGGCTGAACCCCATTGGGCGTCTGCGCGCCGGCGTGAGCCTGGAGCAGGCGCAAGCCAGGATGACTGCGCTGCGGGCCAGGCTCAACGATGTGATTTACCAGAAAGACTGGGGCTTCGCGGTGGATCCTTTCGCGAAGTTGCTGGTTGGGGATACCCTGCGCCGATCGATCTACCTGGCATTTGGAGCGGTGCTGATGGTGCTGCTCATCGCCTGCGCGAACGTAGCGAACCTGTCGCTGGCCAAAGGCGCGACCCGGCGGAAGGAGATGGGCCTTAGAACCACTCTGGGGGCCGGCCGCGGCCGTTTGATCGCGCAGTTGCTGACGGAGAACCTGGTGCTCTGTCTCCTCGGGGGCATAGCGGGCATGGCAGTGGCCTATCTGCTGCTACAAGCCGCAGCCCCGCTGTTGGCGGCATCGCTGCCGTTTAGGGCAGGTCTCAGCCTGGATGTGCGCGTCCTAGCCTTTGCCGCGGCGGCCGTGATGGCGGTTTTGATACTCACGGGTCTGTTTCCTGCGTTGCGGACGTCCTATGGCACACTGTCCAACGCATTGAATCAAGCGGCGCGTGGATCGTCTGGTTCGAGCGCGGCAGTGCGCCGCATAATCGTGACAGGTGAAGTTGCGGCTTCCGTGGTGCTGATCTGCGGCGCGGCGCTCCTGTTCAAGAGTCTGGCGAAACTTCAGCAAGTAGATGCCGGCGTGCGGATCGACCACGTCATTACCATGTCGGCTGATCTTCCATCGGCGGCGTACCCATCTCCGGACAGCGCGGCCAGGTTCTATGAAGCCGTGGTTCAACGGCTCCAAGCGGTGCCTGGAGTGGAGCAGGCATCTGTCTCGCAGGGATTACCTCTGCAAGGTGTGCAATGGGGCGAATATATGTTCTTGCCGGGCGTGAAGGACTATTTCGTGGTGCGCCTGAAGCTTGTGGATCCGCGGTATTTTGGCACCCTGCAAATTCCCCTGGAGTCCGGGCGCGGCATTGAGGATAGGGATCGCGCGGGCGCGCTGCCGGTAGTGGTCATCAATCAGGAAGTGGCCCGGTATTTGTCGGGCAAATTCGGAATGGCAAATCCGGTTGGGCGGACCGTTGCTATCGATGTGCCGGGCTACGGTCCAATTCCGGAGATCCTCGGTGAAACTGCAGATCGTGGGGGTGATCCGGAGCGAGCGCACCGCCGGATTGAACGCGGCGCCGGAGCTGGTCGCCTATCTACCGTTGGCGCAGGCCCCGCGGCAGGACATCAAACTAGTGGTTCACACACGGACCGCGCCGGCGGCGGCCATGCCCGGAATTCGGGAAGCGGTGCGGCAGGTGGATCCCAACCTGCCTCTGGGGGACGTGATGACGATGGAACAGGTGAAGGAGCAGAGCATCCTTTGGGCGCGGCAGCCGACGTGGGTGTTGGGCGCCTTCGCCGGCATCGCCGCGCTGATGGCCGCCCTGGGACTTTACGGTGTTCTGGCGCATGCGGTAACCGACCAGCGCCGCGAGATCGGCATCCGCATGGCTCTGGGAGCGCAGCCGGGCGACGTGGTATCGCACACTATGCGCAGCGCCCTCTCGATGCTCCTGGTGGGGCTCGGTCTCGGCCTGGCGGGAGCCTTTGCGCTGACCCGGGTACTGAAGAGTCTCCTGTTCGAGGTCTCCGCGCACGACCCGGCGGCACTTGTGCTGGCCTGCGTTTTAATGACTCTGGTGGGCCTGCTGGCGGCGTTGATCCCAGCGATCCGCGCGGCCGGAGTAGATCCCATGACGGCGCTTCGCAACGAAGGCTGACCGGCTTGCTTTACGGCCAACTCGCCGAACGCCGTTTCGTCCGGCCCCAAGCAACGGGCCATGCAACGGGCCATGCAACGGAAATGGTACGCTGTGACTGATCCGCGTCTGGTCACCGCCGAGATCCGTTTCGCGTGCCCGTGAACAGATTCCGTTGCGCCGAATGAGATAATATTGTCGTGAACCGGCTCCTGCTGTTCCCTGTCCTTGCTACGGCCCTGTGCGCCTCTGAAATCAGTACGGGCGCCATGCTCGGACGGCATTACGATCCGCGGGCCTTCTACTTCCGCACCGCTCCCGGCGAGACCTGGCAGAAGACCTACAGCGGACCGGCTTACAAGCACGAAGCGCAGGGCAAGCTGATGAACATCCGCTTGGCGAACGCGATTTTTCTGGACGAATGGATGAAGGAGCGGCCCTTCGATCCCGAATTCAACACCGATGCCGTGATTCAGGCGCTGGATTTCTACAAGAGCCACGGCGTGCTGATGATCAACGTCAGCCTGCAGGGAGCGCATCCCGGGTACGACAAAGCCGTCAACGGGATCGATCGCGACACCACCTACCGTCCCGGTCCCGGCAAGGGGATGTACGTCAGCGCTTTCCGGCCGGACGGCTCGCTCAAGACGGATTGGATGGCGCGGCTGGAACGGCTCCTGCACGCCACCGACCAGCGCGGCATGTTCGTCAACCTGATGTATTTCTATCACGGCCAGGACGAACAGTTTCAGACTACGGCGGCTATCCATAGCGCCGCCGTCAACATCACCGATTGGCTGGTGGCGCATAATTTCCGAAACGTGATCGTGGATGTGGCCAACGAATACGATCTGCCCGGTCCGCAATGGGACTTCAAGGGCTACATCCCGCAAAACATCATTCCGCTGATCGACGAAGTGCGGGAGCGGTTCAAACACACCGGCTATGCGCTGCCAATCGGCGTTTCGAGCGACGGCCGCATGCGCTATCCACCGTCCCTGCAGGGGCAGGTGGATGTGCTGCTGATCCACGGCAACGGACGCAGCCCGCAGGAAAAAGCCCGCCGCGTGGCGGAGCTGAAAGACGTAGAACGCCCGGTGCTGATGACCGAGGACGACAACGGCCGCGCCACCACCACCGAGCACCTGGCGGGCGATCTCGCGAGCTGCGACATCTTCTTCCACAGGGCCGCTGGTTGGGGATACCTGCCGTGGATCCAGGCGCAGCGCTTCCCCTTTCGCTACCTGCCGGGTATGGGCGCCGAGGTGCGCGACGACATGGCCGAAAAAGAACGCGATATGGCCTATTTCCACGCGGTGCTGGATCACATCGCTTCGCTTACGCTCCGCCGCATGCCTAAGGAAGACGGTCCATGAACGCGCGCGTGGCCGAGCTGTGCGGCTTGCGTGAGTTCCGCCTGGTGGAGACCGAACTGCCCGCTCCCGGCCCGGGTGAGGTGCAGGTGCGTATCGATGCGGTCGGCATCTGCGGCTCCGATGTGCATTCTTACGCGGAGGGCGGCGTGGGCGATACGCCGTGCCGGTATCCGATGGTGCTGGGTCACGAGCCCGCGGGCGTGGTGGTGGCGACAGGCGCCGGCGTCACCGGTTGGACCGCGGGAGACCGCGCCGCTTTCGAGCCGGCCATCTACTGTTACCACTGCGAATTCTGCCACACAGGCCGCCACAACGTATGCGCCAACCTGCGCTTCATGAGCATGCCGGGCGATCCCGGTTTCTTTCGCGAGTACGCCAACATTCCCGCGCACAACCTGATCGGTATTCCCGCGGGCCTGGGCATGGGCGAGGCTACCATCATCGAGCCGCTGGCGGTGGTGCTGCATTCCATGCAGTTCGCGGCGCTGCGGCAGAGCGAAACGGCGGTGGTATTCGGCGCGGGACCGATCGGCCTGATGACCGTCATCTGCCTGAAGCTGGCGGGCGCGGGCCGGGTGTGGTCGGTTGAGCCGGTGGCCGCGCGCCGCGAGTTGGCCCGGCAGGCGGGCGCGGATGCGGTGCTGGATCCTGGCCAAATCGATCCGTCGCGCGAGATCCTGCGCGACACGGGCGGGCGCGGTGTGGACGTGGCCATCGATTGCGCCGCGAGTGTGAGTTCCTTGAACCAGTGCCTGCATGCGACGCGGAATGCGGGCCGCGTGGTCATCACCGGAATTCCCGTGGAGCGCGAAGTGCCGCTCGAATTCTCGCCCATGCGCCGCAAGGAGCTGGCGGTGTACACTGTGCGCCGCTCGAATCATGAGGAAAACGCCGCGCGCGAAACCCTGATCGCCCATCTACCGCGCTTCGCCGCCATGATCACGCACAGCCAGCCGCTGGACCGCATCGCGCAGGCGTTCGCGCAGGTGGAGCATCGCGCGGACGGCGTCGGCAAGCTGATCATCACGAGGTAGCCGGCTGTGCGTGCGTTCAACGGAGCAACGTCCGGAGGCGGGTGAGATAATGGCTGCCATGAGGGCCCGTGTCGCGTTTTACCTTATGGCACTGCCGCTGATGGCGTTTCAGCCGGCCAAGCACATGCCTTACACGGCAGTCAACAATCCGGAATTCATCCCGGCTTCCGCGGCCACGTTCCTGGCCGACAATGATCGTGTGATCGGCGTTACCGGCGGGAATGTCTTCAAGGCATATCCGGCGGCCATTCTGGCGCAGCACGGCGTGGTTCTCGACGATCTTCCCGCGGGGCCCATCGCGGTCACCTGGTGATCCTACTGCAATACGGCCCTCGTGTTCAGGGCCGAAGCGAAAGGCAAGAAGCTGCATTTTGAAACTGTCGGCGTGATCGGCGCGAACGAGGTGTTCGGCGACAAGGAGACCGGGAGCCACTGGCAACAGTCAACGCTGACCGCGATCTCAGGTCCGCTGAAAGGCGAGCATCTGGAGCTCTATCCTTTCTTGCTCACGAGTTGGGGTGAGTGGCACAGGATGCATGCGAATACGCTGGTATTGCAGCCTACGCCCGGTTATGCCGAACGCATTCCCGAGGAAAACCGCTTGATCCGCGCGGGCCTGTCAGGGCGCGGCGCCGCGCCCGCGGGCGTCCTGCGCAAGGATGACCGTCTTCCGCCCAAAGCCATGGTCTTGGGGCTGGACGTCAAGGGGTCGCATAAAGCTTTCCCGCTAACTGCCCTGCGCGATGCCCGCGTCATCAACGATGAGTTGGGCGGTGAGCCGGTTCTGGTCGTGCATCAACCAGGGTCCGACACTACCACTGCGTTTCTGGCCCGGCTGAACGGTAAGACTCTCAAATTTAGCGCGTCCAATCGAGACGGCACTGAATTGACGGACAACCAAACACACTCGCGCTGGGATGCGTACGGCAGTTGCACGTCCGGCCCGCTGGCCGGCTCCCATCTGACGCCGCTGATCCTGGAGCCGGAGTATTGGTTCGCGTGGTCGGAGTTTCACACCAACACCAGCATCTACGGCGAAGCGCGATAGTCTAAGCGGGCGTGACCAACGGCAGCCCTTTTTGGGCGAAGATCATCGCCAGCAGCTTGGCGGGCTCCGTTTTGCTGGCGTTGCGCGAAACCTGATGCGTGCTGCCCGGCGGCTCGTAAAACATCTGGCCGGGTTTGTACGTGGTCTCGGGCTGGCCGGAAATCTTGGTGACGATCGCGCCTTCGAGCACGTACGCGAGCACGAAGCCCGGGTGGTGGTGCGGCCGTCCGTCGCGCCCTGGCGGCATGTCCACGATGCTGACGATGACCTCCCAGCCGTCCATAGTGACGTTGGGAAGATCGTGCTGGAAGACCGGGGTGGGGCCGGACTGCGGGGTCTGGCCCTGAGCTTGAGCGGCGGCTCCGGCGAGCATTGCCAGTGCGCCGCTGAGAATATCGCGACGATTAGTCATGGCCTCATGATATATCGGGAGCCGTGCGGTGCGCGCCGTTGGGATTACGACCCGGAAGCCGGCATGGAACCCGGTTGCGGGGCGAACACGGTACTGCCAAGGAGACGATCCCACACTTTGTCGTCCCGGCAGATCGCGTGGCGGCATTCAGGAAAATCGGGCGGCCCGCCGGTCGCGTCCGGCGCTGTGCAGAATAAGGCTCGTGGCTTGGCCCTTGCCGCCGGTTTCAAAGGTGATCTGGGTGTCTGACACCTTGGCGAAGAATTTCTTCTTGCTTTCAGCAAACACTTCAAACTTAGGCAGGACGATGGCCTGGCCGGTGACCTGCGCGATGCCCTGTGCGAAGAGGCGGTCGCCGTCGCGGGTGATTTCGAAAATGAGGTTCGGAGTCACCTGATAGCGCCCGGTGTAGCTATCGAGGAGCGTAGGATCAATCAGAATCTCTGCGTGGTGCTTAGGAGGCTCGGGAGGCTCGGGATTGGCAAGCGGCAGCTTCGGGTGCAGGAGATGAAGACCGATGTCATCGACACCTGTCGGAGTAGAAGCATTGGACAGTACAACGACCCCGATGCTCTCCTTAGCATCGTATCCGACGAATGAGCGGAAGCCTCCGGTGCCTCCGTTGTGCGAGGCGATCTCCCGGCCGTCAATTGAGTAGATCAGCCATCCTAACCCGATCTTTGTCTGGCCCGCGGGACGGCGAACTTCGAGCATGGCTTTCATGGCGGGCGCGAGTGGCGATTCCCGGTAGCCGAGGAACGCTTCAAGGAACGTCAGCATGTCATTGGCGGAGGACCGCAATGCGCCCGCACTGGCAAGCGTATGAAGGGGGATCCGGTGGTTAACGACGGGCGCGAGGGTGGCGTTGTGACCAGTAGCCATGCGCTGCTTCATGGAAGGAGACGGCGTAATGCCCGTATCCGGCATGCGGAGCGGTTGCGTCACGCGGATTCGGATCAAGCTCTCATAATCCGTCCCGGCGCGGTATGCGAGGAGGTGACCGAGGAGCCCCGCGCCCAGGTTTGAATATTCGAATTCGGAACCAGGATCGCGCGGCAGCGTGTAGCCGGAAAGGAACTGGTACAGATCGTCCACGCTATAGTCGGGGTTAGGATTGCGTGGGTCGTCAGCCAGTTTCGCGAGCAGGTTGCCGGGAAGCGGTGGCAGCCCGGAACTGTGAGTGGAAAGATCGAGCAGCGTAATGGACTTGCCGCTTCGCCCGGGCATCTTGACATTTTCGGGAAGATAGTCGGCCGCTGGATCGTCGAGGGTGACTTCTTTGCGGTTCACCATGTCGGCCAATACCAGCGAAGTGAAGATCTTGGAGACGGATCCGATTTCGAAAATCGTATCCGCATCGAGCGTGCGTGGATCGCCGCTGGCGAGGTTGCCATAGGCGACGACGCGGCGGCCATTCGGTTCGATGATACCCGCGACAAGGCCGACTGCTTGCTTCTGCTGATCGACGCGTTTTACGAGTATTTCGCGGATTTCGCCGGCGCCAAGAACTGAAAGTGGTCGGAAGATATTCGGATTCATAAATTGAAAATAGACTCCACACTGTGCCCTGATAAAAGACCAAAGGTCATTTAAGGAGACACACTTCGGCTATGGTGCCGGCTTTGGTTAGAGGGTTGGCCTAGCGAGGACGGGCGGAAAGCAGGCAATCCTGAAGCGCGCCGATCATCGCTTTATCAAGCGGATTAAATTCGTATCGCATAACGGACGTACCTCCTTTCCTTAGGCCCAGTTGAGAGCTCTTAGAGAGTATCATGAGGGCGCGGAACGCTGCAAGAGTTTTGAACAATATCGCATTGAAGTTCTTTTCGCACGCGCTTGTCCCGGCCGGCTCACGTGGCGTTACGGTTAAGCGATGACGGTTGCAGGCCACCGTGTCGCGCCGGAGCCACGATATTGGCGCCGTATTGGGGCCGTGGCCTGCCCCTCCCAGGCCGCCACCTGGCCAAACACCCGCGGCCGGAAAAAGATGTACTATTTCTTTAGTATGCTCAGAGACCTGCTGTGGGCTGTCCGGTGGCTTCGCCACAATCCGCTTTTCACCCTGGCCGTCACGGCCCTTCTGGCGCTGGGAATCGGCGTGAATACCGCCGTCTTCAGCATCGTGGATGCCGTGCTCTTGCGGCCGCTGCCCTATCGATCCGCCCAGCGGCTGCTGCGTATCGACGAGGCCAGTAAGAGCCGCCTGATCTCCGGCGTTCCGGCGGAGGACTACTTCCGCTGGAGCAAGCGCGCGGATCTCTTCGAAAAAACTGTCCCCTACCTGAAAGACGTGGTCACCCTCACAGGCGGCGCGGAACCCGATCAGGCCTTTGCCCTGCGCACATCCGGCAGCCTCTTCCCCTTGCTTGGAGCGCAGGCCGCGTTGGGCCGCACGCTGGTGGATGCCGACGACGATCCGGCCACGCCCAAGGCCGCGGTTCTCAGCGACCGCCTCTGGCACCGCCGCTTCCATGGCGACCCCGCCATCGTTGGCCGCCCGGTTACGGTCTCGGGCGAGGTCTTCACCATAGCCGGCGTGATGCCGCCGCAGTTCGAATTTCAATATCCCAACGTCGAGCTATGGGTACCCCTGCGGCTCACACCCGCGACGCCGAATTGGGTGCAGGTGCTGGCCCTGATGCAGCCGCGCGTAAACGTGACCCAGGTCCAAAACGCGCTGCGCATCGTGGCCGCGCAAATGGAGCGGGAGGACCCCGTCGAAAAGGCCGGCCTGCGCATCGATGTTTCCGCCTGGAGCGAAAAGCCCGAGCCGCAATACCAGTTGACCCTAATCTTCATCGGCGCCGCAGTCGGGCTAGTGCTGCTGATTGCTTGCGCCGACGTGGGCGGCTTGCTGTTGAGCCGCGCCATCCAGCGCCAGCGTGAGATCGCCATCCGCGCGTCGTTGGGGGCGGGAGTGTGGCGCGTGGCGCGGCAAATGGTCGCGGAAAGCCTGGTGCTGGCGGTCCTGGGGAGCATCGCCGGCATCGCTGGAGCCCGCTACCTGTTGCGATTTCTTTCCGGCCAACTGGCCGCGGTGCCGGTCATGCTGCCGCATCTGCAGCGCGCCGGGCTCAACGGCCGGGTCCTGCTGTTCAACGTGGCGCTGTGTCTCGCGCTGGCGTTTCTATGCAGCCTGGCGCCCGTCCTGGCCGCTTCCCGCGCGGATTTGCAAATCGCGCTGCGCACGGGGCCGGCCGGTGGAACGTCACGCGCCTCGCGGCGTCTGTTCTCCGTGCTGATCGCCGCCCAGGCCGCATTCGCTTTTCTGCTGCTGGTGGGTTCCGGGCTCATGATCCACAGCCTCGTCCGCCTGATGCAGGAGGACCACGGCTTTCGCCCCGATCACGTCCTCACCGTACGCGTCCCCATCGGCACCCGCTCAGGCTCGCAGCCCGCCGGCAAGTACGATACGCGGCCGCGCCAGATGGCTTATTACCGCCAGATTGTCGATCACCTGCAGCAGATCCCCTCCATCCGGTCCGTGGCGGTGGTCAACAACCTGCCACTTTCGGGCGTCAGCGCTACTACTCCGCTCGCGGGTCCTGGCGGCCAGACCATGCTGACGTCGACCCGCACCGTCAGCCCGCGCTACTTCGACGCCATGGGTATCCCCATGATCGCCGGACGCGATTTTACCGAGCGCGATCAGATGGGCTCGCCGGATGTGGCCATCATCAACGAATACCTGGCGCGCCAGTTGTTTCCCAATCGCAACCCGCTGGGCGAAGCGCTGCGCGAACCGGAATCGAAATTCGAGTGCAAAGTGGTGGGCGTGGTCCGGGATTCCTCGCAGCTCAATTACGATCAGCCCGCCAAGGGCGAGATCTATCGTCCCTATCAGCAGTTCATCTTTGCGGCGTTCATGTCCACCGTGGTGGCGCGCACCTCGGGCGACCCGCTCAGCGTGGCCGGCGCCATTCGCAAGGAAGTGTGGGCCGTGGATCCCGATCAGCCTATCGTGAAGGTGGCCACCATGAACGAAATCATTTCCGGCTCCATCTGGCGACAGCGTTTCTCGGTCTGGATCTTTTCGGTCTTCGGCGCGCTGGCCCTGCTGCTGGTTTCGGCCGGCGTCTACAGCGTGGTGGCGTATACCTCGGCGTTGCGCGCACGCGAGGTCGGCATCCGCATCGCGCTGGGCGCCACTCCGCGCCATGTGGTGAGCGTGATTCTGCGGGGAGCCATGGCGCCGCTGGCGGCCGGCCTGGCCATCAGCCTCGCGGCGGGCCTGTTTCTCGCCCGCCTGCTGGCGACGATACTTTACCAGGTCCGCGCCGACGATCCCGTCACCTATCTGAGCGCGGGCGTACTGCTGCTGGTGATCGGAGCCTGTGCCAGCGCGGGTCCGGCCTGGCGCGCCGCCACGGGCGATCCCGTAAAAGCGCTCAGAACCGAGTGACGCGGGCCGGGACGCTCCCTCACGATCGCGGCTCGGTAAAATAGCGCCCGTTTCTGAGCCGCACGCGCCGGCAAGCGAGTAATCTATAGGGATGCGAATTTTGTGGTTCCTGGCCGCGGCTGCCGCGTGCACGGTTGCCGCCTGCGCGCAGTCGTCGTTTACTCTTGAACAGGTTTTGAGTGCGCCCTTTCCTTCGGCTCCGGTCGTCGCGCCGACAGGCGGTAAGATCGGCTGGGTCTACAACGCGCGCGGTGTGCGCAACGTGTGGGTAGCTGAGCCGCCCGCATACCGCGGCCACAGCGTGACCGCCTACACAATGGACGACGGCCAGGAGATCTCGCGCCCCACCTGGACCCCGGACGGCCGCCAGATCGTCTACGTTCGCGGCGAGGGCGCGAACGACGCGGGCGAGTATCCCAATCCCACCAGCGATCCGCAAGGCGTGGAGCAGGACCTGTGGATCGTGCCGGCCGCGGGCGGCGCGCCGCGCCTCATCGGCGAGGGTTCCCAGCCGGCCGTGTCGCCCAAAGGCGATCGCGTGGCCTTTGCGCGCAAGGGGCAGATCTGGTCCGCGCCGCTCGATGGCAAACAGAAGCCCGAGCAATTGATCCACGCTCGCGGGCAAAACGGCGATCCGAAATGGTCCCCAGATGGCGCCCGCCTGGCCTACGTCAGCCGCCGCGGCAATCACAGCTTTGTGGGTGTGTACAACGCGGAGTCTAAGACGGTCCATTACCTCGACGCCAGCGTGGAGCACGATGAAGTTCCCGAATGGTCGCCCGACAGCCATCGCATCGCCTTTGTGCGCATCCCATCGGTGGACGAGCACCAATACTTCGCCGCCGTGCGCAGCGCGCCGCCGTGGTCCATCCGCGTCGTGGATGCCACCGGCGAAAGTGCCGGCAAAGAAGTGTGGAAGTCCGCCGAGGGCGATGGCAGCGCTTTCCGCCAACTGGGATCCGAGCAGCAACTCTTCTGGGCCGGCGACCGGGTGGTGTTCCCCTGGGAGCGCGACGGCTGGACGCATCTCTACTCCGTGCCCGCGGCGGGCGGCGACGCGACTCTGCTTACCCCTGGGGCTTTTGAAGTGGAACACGTGGCGCTTTCGCCGGATGGCCGCGATGTAGTTTATTCTTCGAACCAGGACGACATCGACCGGCGGCACATCTGGCGCGTCGCGGCGGCCGGTGGCACGCCCGCTGCTGTTTCGAGCGGCGCCGGACTGGAGTGGTCGCCGGCGGTGGCGAGCGATGGCGCGGTGGTCTTCATTCATTCGGACACCCAACGGCAGGCGCGTCCCGCGGTCCGGCTGGCATCCGGCGAAGTGCGCGACCTGGCCCCGGAGGCCATCCCCACGGATTTCCCCACGGACGCGCTGGTAGCCCCGCAGCAGGTGATGTTCTCCGCGGCCGATGGCGTCGAACTGCACGGCCAGTTGTTTCTGCCGAAGAATGCCGGCGGCGAACGGCATCCGGCAGTGCTGTTCTTTCACGGCGGATCGCAGCGCCAGATGCTGCTGGGCTGGCATTACATGTATTACTACAACAACGCCTATGCCATGAACCAATACCTGGCCAGCCGCGGCTACGTAGTTTTGTCGGTGAATTACCGCAGCGGCATCGGGTACGGCATGAAGTTCCGTGAGGCGCTGAACTACGGTCCTACGGGCGCCAGCGAATTCAACGACGTGCTAGGCGCGGGCGTTTATTTGAAGACCCGTGCGGACGTGGACCCCGCCCACATCGGCTTGTGGGGCGGATCGTACGGCGGATACCTGACGGCGCTGGGCCTGGCGCGCGCCTCGGATCTGTTTGCGGCGGGCGTGGATCTGCACGGCGTCCACGATTGGACCGAAGAGTTGGGCATCGGGCGCGACGATGCCGCCGGGCGGCTGGCCTTCAATTCGTCGCCCATGGCGAATGCCAAAGACTGGCGCTCGCCCGTGCTGCTGATCCATGGAGACGACGACCGCAATGTCAATTTCCGGCAGACGGTCGAGCTGGTGCAGGCGCTGCGCGGGCGCGTGCATGTGGAGCAGTTGATCTTCCCGGATGAGATCCACGATTTTTTGCGGGAGGCCGACTGGCTCACCGCGTACCATGCCGCCGCGCGCTTCTTCGACGCGCAGCTCAAAGGCGCGAAAGCCGGGGGAGAATCCGGCTCGCGATGATTGTAACGTTGGCGTAACCGTCCGCACTATACCTGTCAGAGGGAACATTGAACCGAAAGGGTCTGGGGCTCGTGGGTGGGCTGGCGGCTGCCAGCGCAATTTCGCGGATGTTGAGCCCGGCGGCGCCGCGTCCGCTGCAGGCTGATGGGCGCCCGCCTGTAGAGGTCAAGGTTCGGGCCATCGGCGCCACCGAGGGCGCGGCAGCCTGCCCGTCGCCCGAGGATGGACCCTGGAGCGCGGCCTGCGTCAATTTCGCGCTGTCCACTTCCGAAGGATGGCGGGCGGGCAACACCGCCGCTCTAAGAAAACTCGGCTGGTCCTGCGTCCCGCCTAAAGCTCCCATTGAATTTCTGATTGCCACCGTAGCCGACCCGCAGACCACGCATCTGGCCCTGTACTTCGATCGCACCGTGGAAAGCCTTACCTGGGCGCTGACAGATGCAGGCTACGTTTTCCAGAATGCCTGGCTGCCCTGGACCGTGATGGCGGAAAAGGGGCTTTCCGCGCTGAGCGACATCAACTGCCAAAAGGGACGGCTGGAGGCGCTCCGGGATCAACCGGGGCTGCTGGTTTTCCGTCCCGAGAAGTCCGCTCCTGCCGGGAACGCCGCACTGTTTGTTTTTCTGGTCGCCGAAACCCCTACCGGGGGCGTCCACAAGATCGAGTTTTCGAACGCCGTGAACGCCATCCGTACCATGCGCCCAGGCGAGTCCACGGTTCGTGTAGTAGGGCCCAATTTCTCCGGATCTTTTCGCCCGTTGGCCGACGACATTCTGGCGATGTCCCCCGCTGCTCGCGGTCTGAAGTTTCAGTTCGTCACCGGCGTCGCAACCAACGGCGACGCCGCTAAAGAATTCACCGACGCGCTGACCGGCAACGCCACGCTCGAGTCCGTCATCGAAAACGACGAGAGAGCGGGCCGCCTTTTCCTCGACTACCTGGACTGGCATTGCCGCTCGTCGCCGCGCACCGCACTCCTGTCGGAAGACGAGACGGTCTACGGCACGTTTCTGGCTCCGCGCGCCAGGCAGAAGCGGCGCGACGAGGGGCGGCACCACTGGCTGGCTTTGACCTATCCACGAGACATTGCCACCTTGCGCAACGCCTATCAGGAGGATGTGGGGCTTTCCGACGGCAAGGCCAAGGCAGCGGCCGAGGGCGCTCAGCAGACCTTAAAGGATGTACCGGATTCGGACACGTTGAACGAACGCGATACCATCCCCGCGTTCTCGCCGCGCCAGGGCCCCGCCTCCCAGCAAGCGATGCTCTCCGGGATCGCCGCGAACTTGCGGCGCGAGCGCGTCGATTTCACCGGCATCGTTGCCACGGATGTTCTCGACAATCTCTTTCTCACCCGCTTCCTGCGCGTGAATGCCCCGGACGTCCGCATCGTGTCGCTGGACGCGGACCTGCTTTTTCCCTGGGAAGCCGAAACTTCTCCCTTCGGAGGAGTGCTCTCCGTCACCACCTACTCATTGATTGGACGGAATCAACACTGGACTCAGGCTGAACTGCCCAACCACGTACCCCGCCGCGTGGTCTTCGCCAGCCGGTCGGCCGAAGGAACCTACAACGCCTGTAGCCGGATTATTTACGGGAAGTCCGGCCGGGAATCGCTGCTCGAATATTGCCATCCGATTCAGCCCGCCGGAAGGCAACCGCCTTTGTGGCTCACGGTCGTCGGGCGCGACGGATACTGGCCTGTCGCCCTGCTCGACGACAGGCTCAACGATGCCGCGCCTTCGAGCCTGCTGAAATCCGTGAACAGCCCGGAGATCGAGCCGTACCTGCATCCGGAGTACCCGCCGCGCGCCTGGTATCTGTGCTTCTGGCTCGTGCTGCTGTTCTGCTGGATGCACTGTATCTATCTTTGGCGTTTGCTCGCCGGGCCGGTTAAGACGCCTCTCGGCCCACCGGCGGACTGGCGCGGCCGCATGCGGCAGATAGGCGTGGCCGCCTGGGACCGCCTGCAATGCCTCTCGGTGATCTTCAAGGCTTATCCTTCGCATAAGCCGGATGCGCGGGAATGTCCGTTCCTGGTGGTCGCCACGCTTTCAGCCGCCTGCGTGGTGGTGGTCCTGACCGTTTCCCTTGCCAGGTTTCTGGTTCCCTACCAGCCGGTATTATCGCAACCCATGTTTTGGGCGCCGGTTTATGCCGCATTCGGAGCCTTCACCACGATTGCGCTGTTTTCGACAGCCATCGCTCTGCATTCGCCATGCTATCGACAACTCGTCTACCCGAGCTGGGGAATCGCCATCGTATTCTGCGGCACCTGGATTTATCTGAATGTGGATTCGAGCTACCAAACCGGCTTGTTTTTCGCCTATCGCAACCTGAACATCGGCAGCGGCGTTTCGGCTGCCCTGCCGGTGCTGCTGCTCGGCATTGCCTACTACGGCTGGTCGTGGGTGCACTTAAAAAGGGAAGGCGAGATCGTGGCCCGCTGCAGATTCCGCGGCAGCCGCCCGCCCACTTTGCCCAAAACCGATGAGCGAGTCATCGCGGTGGATGACGTATTGGAGAATATTTTTTCCGCTCGCCTGCTGGTGCCAGCCGTTTTGTTCATCATGCTGTGGTTCCTGCTCTTCACGCCGTGGCGCAGCCTGCGCTCTCTCGAGCACTGGCCGTACGATTTGCTTTACGGGCTGCTACAGGCCATCCTTTATTGGGCGATGGCCGTCGCCTGGATGCAGTTTATCTTGAGTTGGAACCGGTTCCAACGCTTTCTCCAATGGCTCGAACGGCAGCCTATCCGCAATTCCTTTTCACGCCTGCGGAAGGAAATCTCGTGGGTCCCGCTGGTGACCAAGCCGGGCGAGCATCCGTTGTTCATCTCCACGCGCGAGCTCGATTGTTTGAACGCCATCATGGCGTTCGAGGAGACTGGTCTTAGCAGCGATCGCGCGACCGGCCTGCAGCGGTTCAAATCCGATCAGAAGGCCATCGTGGAACAGATAGAGCAAGATTTAAAATCGCTCGACGGCAATCTGGCCGCTAGCGGGTCCCCGGACCCAGCCACTTACACCAATCTACAGATCCGATTCGAAAGAGTGGGGCAGGCGATCGCCCAGGAACTGGAAGATTCCGTGTGGAAGACTGGTGAATCCGATAGTCTCCAGCAGGAAATGGAATCGAAGGGAGAGAAGAACCCCCTGTCCGCCAGTGACCGCCTGACGATTCTCGAAGAAGAGTTCATCGCCCTCCGGTACCTGATGTTCCTGCGATACGTCTTTCGCCAGTTGCGCAACCTGCTTGGGTTCATTGTGGGCGGATTCATTCTCTCGGTGATCTCGTTCAGCTCATATCCCTTCCAGGGTCATCGCACGCTCAGCTTCGGCTCCCTGATCGCTTTTCTCGCGCTGGGGATCGGCATAGGAATCGTTTTTGCGGAAATGGATCGCGATGCGATTTTAAGCCGCATCACGGATACGAAGACCAACGAGGTCGGCAAGACTTTCTTCTTCCGGCTGCTGCAATATGGCAGCCTACCGCTGCTTACGCTGCTGGCATCGCAGTTCTCATGGGTGAATCACGCGATGTTCTCCTGGATTCAGCCTATGTTGGAAGCTCTGCATTAGGGCTCGCCGAACTCCGCGCGTACCAGCGCCAGAGCTTCGTCCAGGTCCCGCAAACGGCCTTCGAGCTGGGCATCTTCCACCGCTGCCAGCATCTTGCCGAACGCCGGACCAGGCTGGTAACCCGCGTCGATCAGATCGCGGCCGGTCAGCAGGGGCTTGGGGCGTAGCTCTTCTTCGCCCAATTCCGCCAGCCGCCCAAGCACCCGTTTGTACGTGTCCAGATTTCGATTACTGGAAAGGCAGTCCAGGCGGTGCAACTCCAGGTGTTCGGCAAAATTGTCCATGCGCAGGAAGCGTTTCATGGTGCTCTCGCGCATATTGCCCGTATCCTTGAAGCGCATGTGATTGGCGATCAGCGCCTCGATTTGTTCGGCCTGTTCGTGCGAGAAGCGCAGCCGCTCCAGGATCGCGTGCGCTATTTGCACGCCCACCTCGGCATGCCCGTCGAAACGGATGCGTTCGGCAACCCGGTATGTGGGAGGCTTGCCCACGTCGTGCAGCAGCGCACCCATGGCCAGGGTCAGGGTAGGATGGCGCAGCTTGTCGAGCAATAGAAGGGTATGGGTCCAGACGTCGCCCTCGGGATGGTATTCGGGCGGCTGCGCGACGCCTTTCATGGCTGCTATTTCGGGCAAAATGTCGCCCAGCAGCCCGGTCTCGTCCAGCAGTTCGAAGCCATGCCGGGCGCCCCCTTCGGTGAGGATGCGCGCCAGTTCGTCGCGCACACGTTCGGGCGAGACCGTCGCGATCAGCCCATGCATGTGCCGTAAAGCCGCCATGGTGGCGGGCTCGATCGCAAAACCCAGCCGCGCCGCGAATCGCACGGCCCGGATCAGGCGCAGATGGTCTTCCCGGAAGCGATGCTGCGGCTCGCCAATGGCGCGGATGACGCGGCGCTGCAAGTCCTCACGACCACCGGTAAAGTCCAGCACCTCGTTTGTCGTGGGGTCAAGCAGCAGGGCATTGATGGTGAAATCGCGCCGCAATGCATCCTGCCGCGGATCGGTTTCAAAGCGCACGGCATCCGGACGCCGGCCGTCGCTGTAGCTGGCATCGCGGCGAAAGGTGGCGACTTCTACCTGCGCGGTATTCTCCCGCACCAGGACGACGCCGAAATGGGCGCCCACCTGTTCCGAGCGTTCAAACAACTCGGTCACCCGATCGGGCCGCGCGTCGGTGGCCACGTCGAAATCCTTGGGCACGCGGTCGAGTAGCAGGTCGCGCACGCAGCCGCCCACCAGATACGCCTGGTGTCCGGCAGAACGCAACCGCGCCACGATGGAACGCGCCAGTTCATCGGAGGTCATTGCAAATACCTACTATAAAGCGCAAAGGGGCGCGTGTCCGGGCCGCCAGGAAGGATAAGAACTCACGGGATAATTGCGGCGCGGCCGTGGCCCCGTTTTGCGCGGTTACACAAAGCCCGCGGCGCGCCCGGCCGGTTCGCTCGCCGCTCACCGTGGTAATCTTTCCACATGCCAGGACGCTGGTTTATTTTTCTGCTCGCCGCGGTAGCCTGGGGCGCCGATTGGCCGCAATGGCGCGGGCCCAACCGCGACGGAATCTCTTCGGAAACCGGGCTGCTCGATGCCTGGCCCAAAGGCGGCCCACCGCTCGCATGGAAAACGCAGGGGCTCGGTGAAGGCTACTCCTCCGCCGCCGTGGCTGCCGGCCGCCTTTTCATTCAAGGCCAGCAGGGCGATGAGGAATTTGTCCTGGCGCTGGATGCCTCCACCGGCAAGCAGATCTGGCGCGCGCATACCGGCATTCCCTTCAAGGAATCGCGCGGGTACGGTCCGCGCGGCACGCCCACCGTGGATGGCGACCGCCTCTACGCGCTGGCCGCCGACGGCATGCTGGTATGCCTGGATACCGCCACGGGCAAGCGCATCTGGGGCTATAACATGGTGGATCATTTCCACGCGCACATTCCGCACTGGGGAATCAGCGAATCGCCGCTGGTGGAAGGGGACCGCCTGATCGTGACGCCCGGGGGTCGCGACGCCGCCGTGGTGGCGCTCGACAAAATGAGCGGCAAGCTGCTGTGGCAGTCGCAAAGCGACTCGGCCGGCTATTCGTCGCCCATGGCTTTCGACGCGGGAGGCTCCCGCAATCTGGTGGTATTCACCGGCGAGGCCGCCATTGGCCTGGACCTGGCCACCGGCAAACTCGAATGGCGCTACGAACGGGTCGCCAATCGCACGGCCAATATCGCCACACCCATCATCCACAACGGCGAAATCTTCGTCTCGTCCAACTACGGGACTGGGTGCGTGCTGCTCAAAGTGGCCGGCAACGACGCGTCCGAAGTCTACTTCACGCGCGATATGCAGAACCACTACAGCACGTCTGTGCTGGTGGGCGACTACTTATACGGGTTCTCCAGCAGCATCCTGACCGCCATGAAGTTTCAGACCGGCGAAGTCGCATGGCGCGACCGCAGCGTCGGCAAGGGATCCCTGATCTACGCCGACAAACATCTCTACCTGCTGGGCGAGGAGGGCGTCGTCGGGCTGGCCGAAGCCACGCCTGCCGGATACCGCGAGATCGCGCGCTTCGAAATACCCAAGGGCGGCTTTCCCACCTGGAGCCAGCCGGTGATCGCCAATGGCCGGCTCTACCTGCGCGAACAGGACAACCTGTTTTGCTACAACATAAAGAAATGACGTTCGCAATGGCTTTATTTAACCGCGCAAAACGGGGCGCGGCCGCGCCGCCACGGTCACACGAGTCCCTACCCTGTTTGGCGGCGCGGACACGCGGCCCCTTTGCGCTCTGGAACCGCGCGCGCAAGCAGGCGGTCCTGACACTTCTTACCTGCGCCTGCCTCGCCGCCGCCGATGGGTGGACCCAGTTCCGCGGGCCGGCCGCCGGAGTGGCCGAGGATGCTCCGCTCCCGGACACCTGGACCACCACGTCTAATGTCGCCTGGAGCGTGAACATTCCCGGCCGCGGCTGGTCTTCGCCGGTAGTGGCCGATGGCCGCATCTACGTCACCTCCGTCATCGCGACCGATCCCGAGGAGGCGCCCAAGAAGGGCCTGTACTTCGGCGGCAATCGCGAGGCCGCGCCGCCGGACGATCATCGCTGGATGGTCTACGCCATCGACTGGAAGACCGGCAAACTGCTATGGGAGCGCGAACTGCATCGCGGCAAGGCACCCGCGCGCCATCTCAAAAATAGCTATGCCTCGGAAACGCCCGTCACCGACGGCGAGCACGTTTACGTCTACTTCGGCAGTGTGGGCGTGTTCGCGCTCGATCGCGACGGCAAACTCGCCTGGTCGCAGCCCCTCGGGCCATTCAAGATGCGCTACGGTTGGGGCGCGGCGTCCTCGCCCGTACTGCACCAGGGGCGCCTCTACATCGTGAACGACAACGACGAGCAGTCGTTTCTGGAAGCCCTCGACGCGAAGACCGGCAAGCAGATCTGGCGCGTGCCGCGCGACGAAGGCAGCAACTGGTCCACGCCATTCATCTGGGAGAGCGGCAAGCGCACCGAGATCGTGACCGCGGGCACCCGCCGCGTTCGCGCTTACGATCTCGACGGCAAGCTGCTCTGGGAATTCGGCGGCATGTCTTCGATCGCGATTCCCACGCCGTTTGCCAAGCTCGGGCTGCTCTATGTCACGTCGGGTTATGTGGGCGACCAGGTGCGGCCGGTCTTCGCGGTGCGGCCTGGAGCGTCGGGCGATATCAGCCTGAAGGACGATGAGACCAGCAACCAGTTTGTGGCCTGGTACCAGCGGCAGGGCGGACCGTACAATCCATCGCCGCTGGTTTACGGCGACTACTATTACACCCTGATGGACTTCGGCTTTCTCACCTGCCGCGACGCGCGCACCGGCAAAGAGATTTACGGCAAGCAACGCATCAACGCGGCAGGCGCGGCATTCACGGCATCGCCCTGGGCCTACAACGGCAAGATTTTCGCGCTCAGCGAGGATGGCGATACCTATGTCGTCCAGGCCGGCCCGGAATTCAAGGTGCTGGGCAAGAATCCTCTCGACGAGATGTGCATGGCTACGCCGGCGGTCTATCGCTCCAGCCTGATCATGCGAACGGCTTCGAAGCTGTATCGCATCGGTAAGGAGAACTGATCCCATGTGCAGTAGGCTTGTGGGGCAGGCACTCTGCCTGCGGCGGACTCTGAGCCCGCCATCTCGCTTGCTTAATGCGGTCGATCCGACGCGAAAAGCGGGTCCAAGGGACCCGCGCAGGCCACGGGCCTGCCCCACAATTAATGCGAAATTCTCATTCATGGGAAAACGTGGCATTGCGCCTGCGGCCTACAGCGGTTTGCTCATCGCGCTACTGCTGGCGCCCGGTGCGAATGCCGCTAGCGACTGGCCGCAGTTCCGCGGCAATCCGCAACTGACCGGCGTTTCCACCGCCGCGCTTCCCGCCACGCTGAAACTGCTCTGGACGTACGATGCAGGCGAAGGCATCCAGTCATCCGCCGCGATTGCCGATGGCACCGTGTATGTCGGATCGGAGTCGGCCGACTTGCTGGCCATCGACCTGGCCACAGGCAAGCTGCGCTGGAAGTATAAGGCGAAGGATGGCATTGACGAGTCATCGCCGCTGGTGCACGATGGCGTGGTCTACGTAGGCGACATCGCCGGCACCTTCCATGCGGTCCGCGCGTCGGATGGCAAAGCCGTCTGGACTTTCAAGACCGAAAGCGAAATTCGCTCGTCGCCGGTATTCGCCGACGGCCGCATCTTCATTGGCTCTTACGATGGCAACCTGTATTGCCTGTCGGAGAAGGATGGCAAGCTGCTCTGGAAGTTCACGACCAGTAGTTACGTACACGCCACGCCGGCCATTTCGGGCGGCGTGGTTTATATCGCCGGATGCGACGAAGTATTTCGCGGGCTGCGCATCGCCGATGGCAAGGAAGTGTTCGAATTTGGCTCTGGCGGATACACCGGCGCGTCGCCCGCCATGTTGGGTCAATGGGCCTATTTCGGCACCTTTAACAACGACGTGGCCGGCGCCGACCTGGGCCGCAAGAAGATCGGCTGGCGCTACGAAAATCCAGAGCGGCAATTCCCGTTTTATTCGTCGGCTGCCGTAGAGGGTGACCGGGTGGTGCTGGGCGGCCGCGACAAACTGGTCCACTGCCTGAACGCCAAGACGGGCAAGCTGATCTGGAAGTTCGCCACCCGCGCGCGCGTCGATTCTTCACCCGCCATCGCCGGCGGCCGCGTCTATATCGGCTCGAACGACGGCCGGTTCTATGTGCTGGATCTCGGCTCGGGACAAAAAGTATGGGAGTTCGAGGCCGGCGCGCCGCTTTCCGCCTCACCCGCCATCGGCGGAGATCGCGTGGTGATCGGCTCGCAGGATGGCAAGCTGTATTGTTTCGGGTAGCCGTATGCCGAAGACCAGCGCCGAAGACCGCCGGCTCACCAGACTCACCAAAATCTGCCTGGCTCTGCCGGAAGCCACCACCTATCGCCAGGGGAGTCATGCGGGGTTTCTGGTCCGCAAAAAAACCTTCGCCTATTTTCTCGACAACCATCACGGCGACGGCATCGTGGGCGTCACCTGCAAGGTTTTCCCTGGCGACAACACCGCGCTGATCGCCGCGCAGCCCGAGCGCTTCTACATGCCGGCGTATATCGGGCCGAAGGGCTGGGTGGCGCTACGCCTGGACGTGGGCGAAATCGATTGGGAAGAAGTGGCCGAACTGGTCGCCTGCAGCTACCGCCTGGTCGCGCCCAAGCGGTTGGCGGCTATGGTCAAGGTCGATTGATGACGCCCGTGCTCGAAACACGACGGCTGTTGCTGCGCCCGTTGGAACTGGCCGATGCGGAGCAAGCCCAGCTTCTGTTTCCGCAATGGGAAGTAGTGCGCTACCTGGCGAACCAGGTTCCCTGGCCTTTTCCGCCCGACGGTGTTTTCACTTTCTATCGCGACATGGCCTTGCCGCAGGCGGAGCGCGGAGAGGCGTGGCACTGGACGCTACGCCTGAAAGCCGAACACGGCCGCCTGATCGGCGCGATCAGCCTGATCAAGGGCGATGAGATCAACCGCGGCTTCTGGCTGGCTCCGCAATGGCAGGGCCGGGGGCTGATGAGCGAGGCTTGCGACGCGGTAACCGATTACTGGTTCGGAACGCTGGGTTTTCCCTCCATGCGCGTGCCAAAAGCCGCCGTCAATGTGCCGTCGCGCCGGATTTCCGAAAAGCAAGGGATGCGCCTGGTAGAGACGAAAGAAGGCGAATATGTTTCGGGCCGCTTGCTGACGGAAATATGGGAAATCACGGCGGAGGAATGGCGCGCGCGCAGAATGGAGGCAGCGAGGTGAAACCTTTCCCCCGGGAGCGATTTTCGTCGGATGTCACCCTGACGCCGGCGGGCGTTTCGGCTTACGCCAGCGCGGCGGGGGACACGAATCCGGTGCATCACGATGCGGAATTCGCCGCCGGCACGCGGTACGGCCGGCCGATTGCCAGCGGGACGTACACCACGGCGCTGCTGCTGGGGCTGACGGCTGCGCACTATTCCAAGGCGGCCTCGATGGCCGGGCTGGAGTTTTGGGTCCGCTTCCGGCATCCGGTCTATGCCGACGAGACCATCCGGTTGGAGTGGCTGGTCGTGAAAGTGACTCCGAACCGGAAGCTGGATGGGGATATCGTCGAGCTGCGGGGGCGCATCCGGAACCAGCATGGCGAGACGGTGCTGGGAGCGAAGGGCCGCATTCTGGTCACCGGGCGGCTGTAGGCCTTGGGGTCAGCCCGTGGCCTTCGGCGGACTCTCGGGCCGCCATCTAAAGCGGGTCCGAGGGACCCGCGCAGGCCACGGGCCCGCCCCACAAGTAATGCAGAATTCCCATCGATGGGTATACTAAGCGGCATTGGCCAACGTATTACTCGGGCAGCGCAGCCTGCTTGGGCTCCGGGAGCCAGAAGCTTGCGAGGTAACCTAAGGCGTATACCAAAAGGGCTACTGCCGCCGCCGCATAGGCCAGCTTGGCGAAACTGGTGCCACCCGGCATAGTGTTGGCCAGTTGGGTGGTCAGCAAGGCAGCGGAGGTCCCAATCATGCGTCCGCCGATATTCGCCGCAAAGCTTTCTCCTGTGCCGCGTAAATGGGTTGGATAGACCCTGGGCAAGTAATTCCCCCAGAAGCTGAACTGCGCCACGGTCAGCATGCCGGCCAGGAAGATGCCCACCTTCACCATGCCGAGGTCATGCGTGGCGGCATAGAAGAAAACAAGCGGCACCAGAAACAGGCCGGGGAACTGAAACACGTGCAGCAGGCGCCGGCGGCTGACGATGCGGATAGCCAGGAACGCCAGGATGAAGCGTCCCAGCAGCCCGCCCATTTCCTGCAGGCCTTGCACCTGGCTGACGATCTGCTCCTGCAGCGGGCGGGCCAGGTGGATCACCTGCGGCAGCCCCGGCACGATCCGCGGGATATGCTGGATCGCGCCAAACGCCGCGCCATAGCTACACGCGAACATGAAAGCGGTAAGCAGGGTGGTCTTGCGGTATTGCGGCTGGAACAGTTCCAGGATGCTGGGCCGCTGCAGCGTGCCGTGCGACTTTTGTTCCTGCCAGGCCGGCGATTCGGGCAGGAAGGGCCGTATGAGCATCAGGGGGATGGCTGGAATCAGTCCCGAAATCAGGGTATATCGCCAAGGCGCGTGCGATCCTTGCACGGCCGGCAGCGAGGTGGAGTAGGTCACTGATAGATAGTACGCGGCGCTGATCAGCAGCCCGCCGATCGATGAAAACGCCTGCGTGTAGCCCAGCACCGATTCGCGCTGTTTCGGGTTCGGGAAGAGCTCCGCCAGCCAGGCCACCGCCGCCACAAATTCCACCGAGACGCCGATGAACGTGGTGCAGCGCAGCACCAGCAGCATGGCGGGCGAAGTGGCGAACCCCGATGCCAGCGCCGAAAATGCGTACAGCAGGATGCTCCAGACCAGGATGCGCCGGCGGCCCAGAAGGTCGGTCAGGTAGCCGCCGAGCAACCCGAAAATTCCGCCTGCCACCGCAGGGAGGTAGAACAATAGACCGACCCACAGGTTGAAGTCGGGCGTGCCCGGACGGAGCTTGGCCAAGTCCATGAGGGCCGGGCGCACGATCAAGGGCAGGACCAGCAGCGCATAGGTGTCGAAGGCAAAGCCAATGGCGGCGATGACGCAGATGACCCACTGCACTGGCGTGAGACGGTTGGGTGTTTCGGCGGCGGTCGGATGGGCCATTTGGCTGGGTGTTCCTCTGAATTGGAATTTTCAGGTAGTATGGCATAGTCGGGTAGAGGATTTCATGCAGACGGTACAAAGTGCTGTTCTAAGCAAAACAAGAGGGGGGAAGCGTTCCAAAATGTGGATCGTTTTTGTGATTGGGGCGGTACTCGCATGGGGGGTTTACGGCCCGGCGCTGCACAAAGGGCAGACCGAGCTCGGTAGCCCGCTAAAAGCGCTGCTGGGGGTTGGGTTCGCGTATTTTCTGATTGGCGTTCTGGTGCCCGTAGCGGGTCTGTCATCGCAGGGCGGCCTGACCGGCTTCAACACAGGAGGCGCAGTCTGGTCCGTCATAGGCGGGGCACTCGGTGCGCTGGGCGCGGTGTGCATTATCTGGGCGTTCAAGTCGGGCGGCATTCCAAACATCGTCATGCCGCTGGTGTTCGGCGGCGCCCCGCTGGTGAACGTGCTGGTTTCCATGGCCATGCATCCGCCCAAGCACGCGCCCAATCCGCTATTGTATGTAGGCTTCCTGCTGGCGGCGGCCGGCGGAGGAATCGTGCTGTATTACAAGCCGTCGTAGTTGCGGGCTATTTGCCTATCGAGTACAGAAATTTGGCTGTGCGAATCAGGATATGGCCATCCGAAATGGCCGGCGAACTGAGCGTGTAATCGTTCAGGTCGTTCTCCGCCAGCACTTCAAACTGCGGTCCGGCCTTCACCACAGTGGTGAGTCCGTCCTCGTTCGTGATATAGAGCTTGCCGTCCGCCAACACCGGCGACGCGCTGTAGATGGCAGGTTTGATGCGCTTGCCGCCCCAGATCTCTTCGCCAGTGCGCGCGTTGAGACACCACAGGATGCCGCGGTCGTTCACCGAGTAGAAATACTTGCCGTCGGTGACCGGCGTGGGCACGTCCGGTCCGTTCGTGAACTCCCACAGCTTGTGAGATTGGGATACATCCCCGCGCCCTCCGGCGCGAAACGCGATCAACGGGCGCACGCGCGTGGGCGCATAAACTACATCGTCATACACCACGGGTGAGGCGATGATGCGGTAGGCGGGGTTTTTGTTCGGATTAAAGCCAGTGGCACGCCACAATTCCTTGCCGGTGGCCGGATCGTGGCCGGTGATGCAATCGCCTCCGGTGACTACGATCTCGACGTGATTCCCGTATCGAAGCAGCGCCGGCGTGGTGTAGGAATCGGGCGACTCTTGAACGGCATCGGTGGGCCGCTCCACGCGCCACACCGTCTTGCCGGTCTTTTTGTCGATACGCAAAATGTAGGAAGAATCGTGCGTCTTCATGCCGTGCAGCACCTGCACGTACAGCGCGTCTTCGTAGAGCAGGGGCGAGGACGCATAGCCCCAGTTCAGGCCGAATTTCCCGTAGTCGTGCTGGATGTCGCGCACCCAGAGTTCGTTGCCTTGGAAGTCGAAGGCTTTCAGCACACCGATTCCGGTCATGGCGTAGACGCTCTGGCCATCGGTGACCGGAGAGGGCGACGACATGTTCTGTTTGTTGATTTTGTAATTTCCGGGCGCGATGAGTTTCTTCCAGAGGGGCGACCCGGTGGCTTTGTCCACGCACCACAGAGACAGGTCGTCACCGTCCGCGACGTTCAGGAACACACGGTTGCCCCAGACGATCGGCGTGGCGCCGGATTTGGCCGGCATGGCAAGTTTCCACGCGATATTCTCCGAGACACTCCAGTGCAGCGGCAGACTCTTCTCGTTGCTGATGCCGTTGAGCGAAGGGCCGCGCCACTGCGGCCAGTTTTCCCCGATCGCGGGAAGCGCGATCAGGGTGAGGACCAACGCGAGCGGTAGCCAGGTGCGCAAGCTTTTTCTCCTCTGAGTTCGTTATGGAGGAGAATACCAGATCCCGGGCCGTCGTGGCGCGGTCAGAAGAACAGCGCCGGATCGAATTCGCACGGTGTCGCGCCGATCTGTTCCGAAAGTATTTCGCCGGATCTGTATTCCGCCGCGCGCACCCTACCGGCAGTGAGCGAAACCGAACAATCGCTTTTCGCTTCGGATAAGCCACCCATACGGCCTGGCTGCCGTTCCGCAGATACTGGTCGATTTTGAGATCCAGTTCCTCTGCTGTATTGCCCGGTGAGGCCACCTCAATGGCAATACGCGGCGCGCCCGTTGGGTATTCATCTGGTTTGACTTGGTCGAGGCTGGCCTGCTCTACTACCGCCACATCGGGCTGACGGACGATGTTCGAGGCAATCAGAAACCCCGCTTCCGAGAGAACCGTATAGCCACTGCCTTCGAATGCCGTGCTGAGCCGGTCATAAATGTTCTTTGCGGTGAGGGTATGAGCGAACTTCGGAGGCGGGGTCCCGATCAACCTGCCATGATCAAATTCCTGCTTGCCCGGGCGGTCGGGCAAGGCCAGGAACTGGGGCAGCGTGAGCAGGCCGGCATGCCTCATCGTCCGCCGATCTCCGCTCGCAGCACACGGTCGATCTTTTCGAGCCCCAGCGCCCGGCCAAGGAACCGGGCGCGATCCGCCATGGCGCCGATAGCGTCGATATCGTGGCCGGTGTCGTACCACTTCAATTGTTTAGGCTCGGTAGCGGCCTGGAAGAAATCCTCCGCATCCTTGTGCGGCACTCCAGGGTCGTACCAGGCGGATTGAAACAGTTTCGGGATGGCTGATGCGTGACCGATGTAGTTCTTGGCATCGGCGACCGAGATGACTTCCAGAAAGTGCGGCAACCCGGCGCCCATCTCCTTGCGCACACCCGCCGCCCACGGGCCCGGGCTGGTGCCGATATGGATGCTCATCCCGAGCAATCCGCACTCGAATACCGCGGCGCGAAAGCGCTTGTCGAGGGTGGTGGCCACGGCTCCCATCATGGCGCCGTAGCTGTGGCCCACCAGCGCCAGGCGCGCCGGGTCCACGTCGTCCCGCGCCTCGAGCACGTCGGCGGCGCGGCGCAGGCCGATCACATCGCCGATCAACTGATCCCGCGCCTGCTCCGGTGTGCCGCCCGGCGCGCCTTCGGCCGATCCCACGATCAGGGAGACCGCACCGGCCTTCGCGATCATGACCGCCTCGCCCAGAAACTGGATCGGGCCTCCGGAGTGCATCCAGACAATGGCGGGCTTGCGCCCGCTACCTTCGGGCGTCACCAGGTAGCCGGACATGGTGCCCACTTTGGGCAGCGCATAGCTGATGGAGTACAGCCTATAGGCGCCGCGCGCGGGCATCTCCTTCTGTACCAGCTTCAGCGGTGAGGCGCGGTCATAGCGGTACAGCGCTGCCAGTTCTTCGAACGATTGCGCTTGCGCGGCGCCCGCCACGACGATCCAGGCCGCCGCGATCACTTGTTTCATAGGTCAAGAGCCGTGGGGTGTGACGGCTGGTACAGGCCCAGATGGCCGCCGCCCGGCAAACGGATGGTAGTTTTCATTCCCCAGCGCGCGCGGTCGATGGTCTCGCACGGGACGCCCTTGGCCGCCAGCGCTTCCACCGTGTTCTTCAGATCGCCGCACATCAGGTACAGTTCTGTCTGCGGCGGCCCATCCGCGGGATGAACCGCAACCTCGGCCGGCGGCAGTTTGAAAATCAGCCAGCCGTAGCCCGCATCCACCGATCGAAATTCAAGGACGTCGCCGAGGAACGCACGATCCGCTTCGGCATCGCTGCTGTAAAGAATGACGTGCGCACCGGTCAGGGTCATCGTTTAGCTCCAATACGAATAAATGTTTGCCGCCGCACATACATGGATTCCAGTCTATCGCGCCAGATCGTAGGCGGAGAGGGTGTGACGGTCGCGAACGTAGAGGCGCGTACCCACCAGCGTAGGCGGCGTCCAGGAGATGCTTTCCAGAACCGAAGCCTGTGACAGCACCTCGAACTTCTCCGGCGAAGCGCGGCACAAGGCCAGCGTGCCATCCTGATCGGCCAGGATCAGCTTGTCGCCGGCCCACAGCAGTTGCGCTTTGGCGAACCCGCGCTGCTGCCACATGACCCTGCCGGTCTTCAATTCCACGCAGGTCATCAGCGCCGGACCGTTGTAGCCGCGCGAAAAATAGACGTAGCCGCCGCGCTGGATGGCCGTGCCTATGTGCAACTCCAGGTGCGGATCGTGCCACAGTTCGGTGGCGGCGGTTCTTCCGCCAGCCGCGGCCAGGTGGAGCACGCGCGCGCCGGTTCCGTACGCAGAGGCAACGAACAGCAGGTTGCCCGGAGCCCACACGGGTGTGCTTACCGCGCCGCCATTCGTGGTGGCGTGCTCGTGGGACCAGAGCTGCGCCCCGTTATCGGGGTTCAGGCCGATGATGGAGGTTGCCGTCACCACTACCACCTGCGGCTGTCCGTCCACGTCGATCAGCAGCGGCGACGAATACGAGTTGACGAACGCGAGCGCCTTCCACACCACCGCGCCGTCGCGCTGCCGGAAAGCGATCACGGCATCGCCGTTACCGCCGGCCTGGTAGATGAGGGTGTCCTTGTAGGGCAGGCCCTGGCAGGCGTAGCCATAGTCCAGGTGCGAGGCGTGGAATTCGCCATACAGATCGTGCCGCCAAACCGGCCGGCCGGTCTTCTTGTCGAGCGAATGAATCCGGCCGGTGCCGCTGGCGGTGATCACGCGGCCCGCCACCACCTGCGGCATCGCGTATGGCCCGGGGCCGACGACCTCGGAATACCCGTTGGTGAACGGGTTGTCGTATGCGTATTCCCAGAGCGTCTTGCCGGTCGCCGAATCGAGCGCCACGATTACGTCTTGCGCTGCGCGGCGAAATGCCGTGTAAAGGACGTCGCTCTCCACCGCGACGGCGGAGTACCCATCGCCCAGCGGCCGGCGCCAGACTTTCTGGGGACCGCCGGCGGGCCAGGAATCCGCCAAGGCCGGAGCGTCAACGACGAAATCGCGATGCCGCCCCCCCCAGACGGGCCAGTCTGCCGCGCGCGCCGTGGGAGCCGGCAGGGCCAGCACCGCGCACCACGCCGCCAGGGCGAATCGTTTCATTCATCACAGTCTATCGTCCCAGGTCGAACGCCACGATGGTGTGCCGGTCGCGCACATACAGCCGCGTGCCAACCAGCGTGGGCGGCGTCCACGAGATGCTTTTCATCACAGATGCCTGGGAAAGCACTTCGAACTTCTGCGGCGTGGCGCGGCACAGCGCCAGCGTTCCATCCTGGTCGGAAAGGATCAGCTTGCCGTCCGCCCACAGCAGTTGGGCCTTGGCAAAGCCGCGCTGCGCCCACATGATTTTGCCGGTCTTCAATTCCACGCAGGTCATCAGCACCGGACCGTTGTATCCCCGCGAAATATAAACATAGCCATCGCGCTGGATGGCGGTGCCGATGTGCAGCTCCAGATGCGGATCGTACCAGAGCTGATTCACTGTGGTCTTGCCGCCGGATTGCGACAGGTGCAGCACACGCGCGCCTTCGCCATACGCGGACGCCACAAACAGCAGGTTGCCCGGCGCCCACACCGGCGTGCTGATGGCGAGCCCGTAGTTGGTGACGTGCTCGTGGGTCCAGAGCAGCGCGCCATTGTCGGGATTGAATCCGAAGACGGTCTTGGAGGCCAGCACGGCCACCTGCGGCTGCCCGTCCACGTTGATGAGCAGCGGGGAAGAGTACGAGTTGGTGAACTGCAGCGCCTTCCACACCACCGCCCCGTCGCTCTGGCGGAAAGCGATGACGCCGTCGCCGCTGCCGCCTGCCTGGTAGATCAGCATGTCCTTGTACGGCAGGGCGTGGCAGGCGTAGCCATAATCGAGGGGCGTGCCGTGAAAGTCGCGGTAGAGGTCGTGCGACCATTTCGGCTTTCCGGTTTTCTTGTCGAGAGAATAGATTTTTCCGGTGGCGCTGGCGGTGAGCAAGCGGTCGCCGATCACCTGGGGCATGGCATACGGGCCGGGTCCGACAGCTTCGGAATATGAGTTGGTGAACGGGTTATCGTACGCGAATTCCCAGAGCGTTTTGCCGGTGGCGGCGTCCAGCGCCGTGATCACATCTTGCGTATTTCGGCGGAAGGTGGTGTAAAGCACGCCGGCTTCCTCGGCGATGGAGGAATAGCCGTCGCCCAGCGGCCGGCTCCAGATCTTTTTCGGACCGCCCTGGGGCCAGGAGCCGGCAAGGCTCGACGTATTCACGATGAAGTCGCGATTCTTGCCGCCCCACACGGGCCAGTCTTCCGCCACCGCCGCGGGCTTGGACGTGGACTTGGCCGCCGCTTTGGACGGCGCCTTTCGGGCCGCGAACCTGGCGGGAGCGGTTTGCGCCAGCAGCCCAAATGTCCCCAAAGACACAGTAACCGCGATCACTTGGTACCGCATGGGTGATTGGACGCCAGCGCCCGCCGATTGTTCCGAAAAGCCGAAAGATTGAGTGTGGCGGGTCCGAGGGACCCGCGCAGGCCACGGGCCCGCCCCACAAATAATGCAGAATTCCCATCCATGGAAAAAACTAAGCGGCATTGGGCCCGCGGCCTGCGGCGGCCTCTAAGGGCGGCTAACCTAACGCCCCGCCGGTTCGTAAACCACCCGGCCGCCCACCATCGTCATAACCACCTCGGTCTTATCTGTCCGTTCCGGCGGAACCTCAAACAGGTTCTGCGACAGCACAATCAGATCAGCCAGCTTGCCTGGTTCGAGCGAGCCCTCCGTTTTTTCCCGCCGGCCGGCAATCGCCGCGCCCAGCGTATAACCCTTGATGGCGTTCTCCAGGCTGATACGCTCGCGCGGTATCCAGCCGCCGGGCGGATTGCCTTCCTCAGTCTGGCGCGTGAGCGCCGTCTGGACCCCGGGCCACGGGCTCAACGTCACCACCGGCCAGTCGCTGCCGAACGCCAGCCGCCCGCCGGTAGTTTCGATGCTGTGCCACACCCAGCCGCGCGAGGCCCGGTCCGCGCCGATATTGCGTGCCCAGATTTTCAGCGTATCGTCGTCCGGATAAGCGTGCAGAGGCTGGAAGCTGGCGATCACGCCGAGGCTGCCGAAGCGCGGGATGTCCGCGGCGGCGATGGTCTCGATGTGTTCGATACGAGGCCGCGCATCACTGGTGTGGTTGGCCTCTTCCGCCTCCTGGTAAGCGTCGAGCGCCAGGCGCACGGCGCGGTCGCCGATGGCGTGCGTGAAAATCTGAAAACCGCGGCGGTCCAGTTCCGCGATGGCTTGTTTGTATTTCGCCGGATCCCAGAACAGCGCGCCACTCTTGCCGGGGTCGTCGCTATAGGGCGCCAGCATGGCGGCCGTGTGCGCCTCCACCACGCCGTCGAGCATGGTCTTCACCGCGCCGCAGGAGATCCAGTCGTCCCGGTAAGTCCGGCGCGCGCGTTCCATTTCCTCCAACGCGGCGGGCGTCAACTGCGGCGGATTCAGAAAGTACGCAATGTATTGCCGGAGCGTCAATTCGCCCTTTCGGCGCAATTCGTCGTACAGATCCAGCCATTCGAAATCGCCGCCCGCGCTGTGCACGCGCACCAGGCCCACGCGATTGGCTTCGTGTAATCCCCGTCGCAAAGCCGCCAGGCGCTCCTCCCGAGTGGGCTTGGGCGCGAATTTCGAAACCAGGCGGCCGGCCTCTTCTTCCAGAGCGCCGGTGGCCTCGCCCTGCGCATCGCGCACAATCTTGCCGTTCGGCGGATCGGGCGTCTCGCGCGTGATTCCGGCCATGGCCAGGGCTTTCGAGTTGGCCCACGAGCTATGGCCGTCGAAGGCGTCCAGGAACACGGGCCGGTCGAGGACCACTTCGTCCAGCATTTTCCGGTCGGGCATGCCGGAAGGCGCGAAGACCGGATACGTCCAGCCCATCCCCAGGATCCAGGGCTCGTGCGGATGGGCCACCGCATACTCGGATACGCGCTTCTGAATTTCGTGCACGGTGGCGGCGCCGTTCAAGTCCACGCGCACCAGCCCCAGCGATCCTTGCATGAAATGGATGTGGCAGTCGGTAAAGCCGGGCAGCACCAGCCGCCCTTGTGCGTCGATGAGGCGGGTAGCAGGTCCACGGTAGCGAGCGATCTCTTTGTTTGTGCCGACGGCCGAGATTTTTTCGCCGCGGATCGCCAGCGCTTGCGCCCACGGTTGCCGCGGGTTGACCGTATATATCTTCGCATTGACCACCACCACATCGCCGGGCTCGGGCGGCGATTGGGCGAGTGCTGCGCCAAGCGCCGCGCCTGCCAGCGCACACAGCACCATGGAGGCGATCCACTTTTCGTTCATCACGCGAGAGAGCTTATCATAACCTCAGTAGGATCGTTATGCGCTTCGTAATCGTGTGTGCCGCCTTTCCGCTGCTGTTGGGCGCGCAGTCGAAAGGCATCGTCGATGTGGACCACTCGCCCTATGCCAAAATGCACACCGTGCCCATCGGCGCGGTGAAGATGGGCGATGGATTCTGGGCCGCCCGGCGTGCCATCAACGTCGAAAAGAGCATCCCCACGCTGCTGGCGGAGTTGGAGCAGCACGGCGTGGTCGATAATTTTTTGCGGCTGGAAGGCAAGAAGGATGTGCCCCGGCGCGGTCCGCTCTACACAGATTCGGATCTCTACAAGTGGATGGAAGCGGTGGCGTTCGTTTTGCAGTCGGGCGACCAGCCCAAATTGCGTGCGGAGTTCGACCGGCTCACGGGCATCATCCTGGCCGCGCAAGAGCCTAGCGGATACTTGAACACCTACTGGACCGAGGAGCGGACACCCAAACGGTTCACGGAGATGTATCGCTCGCACGAACTGTACTGCATGGGCCACCTGCTGCAGTCCGCCATCGCGTACTACCGTGCCACAGGCGACCGCAAACTGCTCGACGGCGGCATCCGGTTCGCCAATTATATGGTGGAGAATTTCGGCCCCACCAAACGGCCCGCCCTGACCGGCCATCCCGAGTTTGAAATGGCCCTGGTGGAGTTGTATCGCACCACGGGCGACCGGCGGTATCTCGATTTTGCCGGCTACCTGCTCAGCGGCGTCGAGCGCGAGCGCCTGCATCTTACCGACGATCAGATCCAATATTTGTTCAGCGGCAAGCCGTTCACTTCGCGCACCGAATTCGAAGGTCATGCGGTGCGCGCGATGTACGCATCCTGCGGGGCCACCGATTATTACACCGAGACGGGCGATGCCGCTTACCTGAAGACGCTCGACACGTTGTGGGGCGACCTGGTCAACCACAAGATGTATATCACCGGCGGGGTCGGATCGCGCGAGTCGGGCGAGGCATTCGGCGAATCCTTCGAGCTACCCAATGCGCAGGCTTATGGGGAAAGCTGCGCCGCCATCGGCAACTTCATGTGGAACTGGCGCATGCTGCTGGCGCGCGGTGAATCGCGCTTCGCCGACGTGATGGAGCGCGCGCTATACAACGGCATCAATTCCGGGATGTCCCTTTCCGGCACGCTCTATTGCTACCGTAATCCGCTCGAATCCCCGGGCGAGAAGATCCGCAACGAGTGGTATGACACGACGTGCTGCCCGCCAAATCTGGAACGCATCCTGGCGTCCTTGCCGGGGTATCTGTACACCACCGGCTCCAAGGGCGTGTATGTGAACCTGTTCCACACGTCTGAGATGGACTGGCACCTAGAAGACGGCACCGGCCTGAAAATCATGCAGCAGACCGAATATCCGTGGAAAGGCGCGGTCGATTTCACGGTGTATCCGGCGCGCGAGTCGGAATTCAGCTTGTTCGTGCGCATTCCGGGTTGGGCCGATAACGCGAACACGACGCTGGATGCGCCTGCGCCATTTGCCGCCCGGCGGGACGAGCTCAAAGCCGGCCAGTATTTCGAGATCCACCGGCGGTGGCAGCCGGGCGACAAGGTGCATGTCGCTTTCGAAATGAAGCCGCGCTTCGTGCGCGCGAATCCGCTGGTGCGCGAGGACGCCGGACGGGTGGCGCTGGAGCGTGGTCCGCTGGTCTATTGCCTGGAGCAACCGGACCAAACGACGCCAAACCTGTTCGACGCCTCCCTGCTCATGGACGGATCCGGATTCGTGACCGAATTCCGCGGCGATCTGTTGGGCGGCGTTTTGTTGCTCAAGCACGCAGGCGCGGCGGTGGATTCGCCCTTAAGCGATGAGCCGCTGTACAGGGCGTTCAACGACAATCGCGAGAGACCCGGAAGAAAAGTCGCGCTGACCTTTATTCCCTATTACGCGTGGGCCAACCGGGGGCCTTCGCGCATGGAAGTCTGGGTTCCTTATACAACGGTGGGCGCGGAGTGACTGCGCAGCCAGCCGAAGGTAGACGCAAGATCCGGCGATTGAAAGATCAGCGATCCGGGCACAATGGCATCGGCGCCGGCAGCATGTAGCTGGGGGACCGTGTGGCTGCGAATGGCGCCATCGGCCACCAGCCGGATTTTGTGGCGGCCATGGTTGCCGGCATGCCGCTGCAACAAGCTACGCGCTTCGCGTAAGCGGTGGTACGCGCTGGGCGCGAGGTCGCAACCTTTCACCCCGACCTGGGTGCCTAGCAGGATAATCACTTCGACCGCGTCGAGATACGGCAGCACGGAGGCCACTGGTGTCTCGAGTTGTACGGTCACGCCAGCGCCACGGCCCCGGCGGCGGGCCTGTTCGATGGCCGCGCCGGCTTCGCGTTCGCCGTTCTCCACGTGGACGGTCAGCAGGTCCGCGCCCGCATCCAGAAACTCACCCGCCAGCGCCGAAGGGCGGTCCGCCATCAAGTGCACATGAAACGGGACCGCGGTGTGCGGGCGGATGGCGCGGATCAGGTCGGGGAAGAAAAGAAGGGTGGGGACAAAGTGTCCATCCGCGGCGTCGAGGTGGAAGGAGTCGGCCCAGGGTGACAGGCGGCGCACGGCCGATTCGAGGTTGGCGAGGTCCGCGGACCAGAGTGAGACGTCCACCAGGAGCCGGTCTACCGGCAGGTCGGCCCATCCAGGCATGTCTCAGCGTAACAGCTTCGACTGGTCCTGACATTATCTTGGGCGACAGATCATGGGCGACGGTTTGTGTGCCGGGCGAGCCCGATGAGCGGCAGCCGCCAGTAACACGCGGGTCACCGGGACCGGACGATCCAAAGGACAATTCGGGCGTGGTATCGGATGCGCAACGATTGGTTATGTTGGTCGCTGCGGCCAGACTGGTGGAAGCGCAAGAATCCGCCTGAGATCAATGCGCCTGCTCGCCGGCCGAGACCTTGCCGGCAAAGCTGCGGTATGTGTACACGAAATATCCGGTGGTCAGCAGCATACCCGGAATGAACCATGCGAGGCCGACCTTCAATCCGTACGGCGCGGCGGCGGCATTGTAAACCGTCAGTCCGAGCTTTGGATCGATATTGGATGGCAGGACATAAGGGTAGAGCCCGAATGCCGCACTGGTCAACATTCCCACAATGAACAGCGCCGAGCATAGAAATGGCGCCAGGGCCGCGCGGCTGGTGGCGCGCATGCCGAAGAGGCCGACGATCGCCAACAAGGGAAAGACGTACCCCCAGGGCCGGGCGGTAAAGCTCTCGCTAAGCCGCGGCTGGATATGAAAGCTGCACCAGGTGATTGCCACAGTGAGCGGCAGGAGGAGCCACCAGCCTGTCCGCGCGATGTGGCGCGACCGGTCGCCGAGCGCGCCCTCCGTTTTCAGCGCCACCCACCATGCGCCGTGCACCAGCAGGGTGGCAAATGCCGTGACCGCCACCAGCACGGTGTACCAGTCCAGAATGCCAACGTCGCGGCCCAGCCCGAAGTTGGTCCACAACGGTAGAAAGAACTCGCCGGCGCTGTCGAGGGGCACGCCGCGCACCACGTTGCCCAGCGCCGCGCCGAAGAAAATAGCTAGCAGAGCGCTTGCGCCGCCGAACACCACGTCCCAGAAAGGTTTCCATACGAGGCTGTCGATATGGTTGCGAAACTCGATGGCGATACCGCGCAGGATCAGCAGCCACAGGACCATCATCAGCGGCAGATAGAAACCGCTGAAGCTGGAAGCGTACAACGATGGGAAGGCGAAATATAGAGTACCGCCGCCCGCCAGCAGCCACACTTCATTGGCATCCCAAACCGGACCTATAGAGCGCAGCACCTGGCACCGTTCGCTGTCGGTGTGCGCCACCACAAGCTGGATAATGCCGGCGCCCAGATCGAATCCATCGAGCACCACGTACACGGCGATCATCACCGCCACCAGCATGAACCAGAGGGTTTCCATCACACCGCCTCCGGGCCGCGATCGAGTTCCTGATAGACCAGCAGCAAGAACAGAATGGCCAGAACCACGTACATGCCCATGAAGCCGATCAGGGTGAAGAGCGCGTTGCCGCCCGAGACGTGCGGCGAGACTCCTTCGGGCGTGCGCATCAGGCCATAAATCAGCCACGGCTGGCGGCCGGTTTCCGCCGTGATCCAGCCCGCGGTATTAGCGATGTAGGGAAACGGCGCGCATAGCATCAGCAGCCAGAGCAGTTTGCGCCGGGCAAAAAGGCGGCCGCGCCAAAGCTCCAGGGCCGACAGCAGCATCACCGCGATAAATATAGTCCCGAGGCCGACCATGATGTGATAGCTGAAGTAGAGCAGCGGGATATTGTCCGGCCAGCGGTCCCGGGGAAACGAATCGAGACCCCTCACGCGCGCCTTCCAACGCTGGTACGTCAGGAAACTGAGGGCGCGCGGAATGGTAATAGGATTGTCGAGCCGCTGTTTGTCCACGTCCGGCTGTCCGATCAGGGCCAGGGGCGCGCCCTCTTCGGTCCCGAAGAGGCCTTCCATGGCGGCCAGCGTCGGTGGTTGGAGTAGGGCGATGTTCTTTCCTTGCTGGTCGCCGGTGGGGAACAGCATCAGGAAGGTGGAGACTATCCCGGCGATCACGCCCACCCGCACGAACGTTTGCCCGTATGCCTCCTGCCGTTTCACCAGCAGATAGAAGGCGCCCACGGCCGCCATGGCAAAGCTGCCGGTGACCACCGCGCCCATCATGTTGTGTAGATACTGCCAGAACAGCCACGGATTCAGGAGCAGATCCCAGAAGCCGGATAGCAGGATTTCGCCGTGCGGTCCTAGCGCGTAGCCTACGGGATGCTGCATCCAGGCGTCGGTCGCCACGATGAAAAATCCCGATAGCCACGATCCGGCGAACACCAGGAATCCGGCCAGCCAGTGTCCGCGGGGTCCGAGCCGTTTCTCGCCGAACAAAAATAAGCCCAGGAAGCTCGATTCCAAAAAGAACGAGAAGACGCCCTCCATCGCCAGGGTCTGCCCGATCACGCCGCCCGCCGACTTCGAAAAACGCGACCAGTTGGTGCCGAACTGGAATTCCATGGGAATGCCGGTCACCACTCCCATGGCAAAGTTGATGGCGAAAATCCGCGCCCAGAAGCGCACCGCCCGGTTGTAATGTTCGTTGCCCGTGCGCAGGGCCATGGTCTTAAGCACCACCAGCAGCAGGGCCAGGCCCATGGTCAGTTGCGGAAAGATGTAATGAAATGTAACGGTGAAAGCGAAGTGCAGCCGGTGGATTGTTAGCGCATCCATAAGTCGGAATCTAGCTTCCTTTCATCGTCCCATGCCGGCCGAGTTTCAGCCATATATACATTCAGACCTGAAAGTATATAACATTTAATCAGGATGTGCATAGCGCGGTCACGTGTCACCTTCGCGTGCGTCTTGCATCCTTTGGATTGGATATCAAAATGGAAGTGAACATCAATCATCTGGGTGGCGTGAAATTTGAGGCGCTGGCGCGAGGCCATCGCGTCTTATGCGACCAGCCGGCCGAGAATCGCGGCACGGATGCCGGCATGACGCCTCCCGAACTGCTGCTCGCCTCATTGGGCACGTGCGCCGGCTTCTATGCGGCCGAGTATTTACGCACGCGGGGCCTCTCGGCGGAAGGGCTAGGAGTACGGGTGACGGCCGATAAAGCCACGGGGCCTGCCCGGCTGGCGACGTTTCGCATCGAAGTGACCGCGCCGGGGCTTGATCCGCAGCATGAAGCCGGACTGATGCGCGCGGTGCACGCCTGCCTGATCCACAACACGCTGATGCGCCCGCCTGCCATCGAAATCGCGCTGGAGACGCGGGTTCCCGCTACAATCGGATAGCGGGAGCTGTTTTTGGAAAAGGAAACCGAGATCCAACTGGCGCGCGATCTGATGGCCGGCAAACCCGAGGCCTTCGATCGCTTTGTGGAACATTTCCGTACCAAGGTTTTTCAATATAGCTGGCTGATGTGCGGCCATCGCGAGGACGCCGAGGAGGTTTCGCAGGACACGCTGTTGAAGGTGTTTGCTAATTTCGACCAGCTTCGCGAGCCGGAGCACGTGCGTTCGTGGGTACTGCGCATCGCCAAGAACTTTTGCCTGATGAAACGCCGCCGCAGCCAGTTCGCTCCCAGGCAGGAGCTATCGCTCGACGACTACATGCCCGCACTCGACCGCGAGGGCGGGGAAGTCAAGCTGCAGATCGCGGATTGGTCGGGCCTGCCCGAGGACCGCGTGCTACGCGCCGAACTGCGCCGCGTGCTCGACGAGGCTATCGCTTCGCTGCCGGATACGTATCGCTCGGTAATGCTGCTGCGCGACGTGGAGGAGTTGACGACCGATGAAACGGCCCAGGTTCTGGACCTCAGCGCGGACGTGGTGAAAACCCGGCTGCACCGCGCCCGGTTGTCCATCCGCCAGCAGTTGGATAGCTATCTCAAGACCATTGAGGGATCCGCGCATGCCACACGAAACTGAGGAGTGCAAGCAGATCTTCGCGCTGCTCTCGGAGTATCTCGATCTGGAACTGCCGCCCGGCGCCTGCCAGGAAATGGAGGCTCATCTGGCCGGCTGCCCGCCATGCGTCGAGTTTGCGGAGAGCCTGCGCCAGACGGTAGCGCTGTGCCATGAATATCAAGCCGCCGAACTGCCGGGGCCTATCAACGAAGCCGTTCGCACGCGCTTGCAGGAGGCCTGGCAGCGAGCACTGGCGGCGCGGCAGGTGGATCCCCAGCAGAGAGGCATTTCACCCACTTCGCCGGGTGACTGAAGTCACTGCGCCGGATTTCGCAACCAGTTAGGTTTGGTATTGAAAACGCAAGTACCAAGGCAGATGGCTGCGACACTGATGGCTCCCCCAACCCGAACCAAGAAGAAGCTGGAAAGGCGCCACGCACCCGATCGTTCGCAACGGCTGCGGCGCGCCTTCCAACTCGCATTCCTGGCGCTCAACGTCTGGATCGGCACGCAATTCGTCCTCTTCGTGCATTATTACGAATCGGGCGGGCAGGGGATGCGCGTGGCTCGGCCGGCCGGCGTGGAAGGCTGGCTGCCCATTGCATCGCTCATGAACCTCAAAGTGCTGCTGGCTACGGGACGGGTTCCGCGCGTGCACGCGGCGGGAATGTTCCTGCTGATCGCCTTTCTGGCCATGTCATGGCTGCTGCGCAAGAGCTTTTGCAGTTGGCTCTGCCCGGTGGGGACCATATCGGAATGGCTATGGCGGTTGGGCAGGCAGATGTTTCGCCGTAACTGGCGATTGCCACGCGGGCTCGACATCCCCCTGCGCGGCTTGAAGTACCTCTTGCTGGGACTGTTTCTCTATGCGGTGGGCAGCATGACCGTTCCCGCCATTAGGGCCTTTCTTGAAGGGCCTTACGGCCTGGTGTCGGACGTAAAGATGCTCGACTTCTTCCGTTTCCTGGGTGTCGCCGGCGCGGTGGTGCTGGCGCTGCTGGTGGTAGTCTCCGTTTTCGTACAGAACTTCTGGTGCCGGTATCTTTGTCCTTACGGCGCGCTGATGGGCTTGTCTGCGCTGGCCAGTCCCTTGCGGATCCGGCGCGAAGCATCGCAGTGTATCGACTGCGGCAAATGTGCCAAGGCCTGCCCCGCGCTGCTGCCGGTGGATCAGTTGGTCAGTATCCGGTCGGCCGAATGCACGGGATGTCTGGAATGCGTGGCGGTATGCCCGGCGCAGGGTGCACTCGCGATGGCCGCGCCGCGCCGCCGGGTAGTGCCTGCCTGGGCTATTGCGGCTACGGCCGCCGCGCTTTTTGTGGGGATCTGCGGCTATGCGCGGTGGGCAGGGTATTGGCACACCAATCTGCCCGAACGCACCTATTTCGAGTTGATTCCGCATGCTCGCGAGTTCACGCATCCATAGATGGCGGCCTACGAGGCCGCTGCAGCCCGCCGGTGCTGCCCCACCTTGCGTTAGCTCCTTACTGCCCCAGAACGGACGAATTGCGGCCCATGGAACCACGTACGGTTTGGCGAAAGGACGCCGCACTCGATCGATGGGTTCGCCGCGAATTTCAATTTCATCGAGCGCAGCGGGCCGCAGCCCGGCCTTGGCCGCCCATTGGAATGTGGGGATCTCGGCGACCTGGAATCCCATCACCGCGGCGGCTACCATGTCCACCGCCACCGGATTCGTGCCCGCCACGATTACATCCATTTTGAATGTCTTCCCCAGGGCGGGTCCGTTACCCTCCATCGCCATGGAGCCGTCTACCACCACCAGCCCGAGTTTGTTCGCCCGCACCATATCCACCACTACGGCCGAGGCCGCGGTCGGTTCCACCTTGGCGGCGATATCGTGCATGTGGCCGCGGACCGATTGATAGACCGTCCCAGGAAATGCGCCGATCAAGTTTTTCATCCCCAGGGTCACGGTAGCAAGCTGGTGCGTCTTCATCATGGGGACGGAACACAGCAGATCGGTTCCGGCGAGGCTGTTGTGCAGCGTGATTTTGTCGAAGACGAAGCCACCCGGAACGGCCACTTCCACCAGGTCGCCGGAATGCAGATTCACCAGCGGGATGCGCAGCGTTTTGGCGAGCTCCGCGTAACCGAGCTGCTCGAAAACGTACTGCTGCATGGGGTCCAGAATTTCGCGCTTGCGCGTGCGGTAGATCCCCGACGCCAGCACGTTGAATTTCGGGACGGCCGCCGATCCTTCGCCGATCGACACCTCTTTGCCCGCCCGCTGCATGCTTTCGGCCAAGGCCCGCACGACGGCGAGCTTGGTGGTAGCATCGGCCTGCGTGGAAACCAGGTTGGGCTTCAACATCACTGTGTTGACGCCCTTGGTTACGTGCTTCATGCCGCCGAGAAGATCGACAGCTTTTTCCACTGCCATTTCGATGCGATCGTTTTGGATCCGGACGATGCTGACGACCGGCTGATGGCGAGCTTTACCGTACAGGCCGCCTGCCGGCAGCAGAGTGGCGCCGGATAACAGGAACTCCCTGCGGCTCAGATGGCGCATTAAGGTACAAACGCCTCCTCAAACCCATAATACGGTTTAGAAGAGGCGGCGGTTCAGCGGAGTTATCCGGCGACGGCTTCCGCCAGGTGTGGCTGGTAAATGCATCGGGGATCTTCCGCCAGGTAGTTCCCGGTCAGCGCGTAAGCCCGCGCGCGGGATCCGCCGCACACTTTCTGATACTCGCAGATGCCGCATTTGCCTTCGCGCTGATCGACGTCCCGCAGGCTGCGGAACAAACTGGAAGTCTGGTAAACATCGGTGAGCGAATCGCGCAACACATTGCCTGCCGTGATGGGGAGGAAACCGCTGGGAAAGATCTCGCCGGTGTGCGAGACGAAGACGAAGCCCTTGCCGTCGCTCACGCCCGCGGTGCGCCACATCACCGCTCCGGTCTTCTCGCTCTCCGCCGGGGACCGGTGCTCGGCTTTCATACGTTGTGCTACATATCGCCGGTAGTGCATGGCTTCGGTGGTCTTGATAGCGAAGGGCGCGGTCTTCGATAGCTCGTACATGAATTCGAAAACCTGCTCGTACTGCTCGGCCGCCAGGTCGTCGTTTTCGAGGGCCCGCCCGGTCACGATCAGGAAGAAGAGGCTCCACATTTTGGTGGCAACATCCCCGGCAATGCGCGCCATTTCGGGCAGGCGCGGCAGGTTGCGCCGCGTCACGGTGGTCTGGAACTGGGTTTCCAAGCCGATCTTCCTGGCGTGATACAGCGCCAGCATGGCGCGATCGAAGGTGCCGGGAATGCCACGGAATTCGTCGTGCGATTTGGCGTCCGGCCCGTCGAGACTGATCGCCATGCGCGAGACGCCGCATTCCTGGAAGCGGTCGATGGCCGACTCGGTCAAAAGCGGCGTCGCGCTGGGCGTGACGTTTGTGCGCAGACCGATTTTTACGCTGTGCCGGATCAGGTCGTACAGGTCCGGGCGCTTTAGAGGATCACCGCCGGTGAAGACCATCAGCGGATTCCCGAAAGATTTGATCTCGTCGAGCAACTCGAAACCCTGTTGGGTGGACAATTCCTGGGGACTCCGGCTGGATTGCGCCGAAGCGCGACAATGCACGCAAGCCAGATCGCACGCCTGGGTCACTTCCCAGATCACCAGCATGGGTGCTTGATCAAAATTCATCGGGTTTCTCCTCCTCCTGCAACTGGGATGCAACTGAATGCAATTGCGCCGCCAAGCTCCTCTCATTGAATAATAAGGAGTTGGAGAAGATAGCGGTACGGCGCTGGGTGAAATCACCCAGAGGGGGTGGTTGGTTATTTATGGAGCCTGTGCAGCATGTCCGGCAGAAATTCGCGCACCAGGTTGAAACCGGCCGCGCCGGCGATGCTGATTCCCATGCTGCGCGCGGTGCTCGACGGTGTTTGCCAGCTTTCCGGAGACCATGCGCGCGTGATGAGGCTGGCGCCCGCGATACCGATCACGCTGGATGTTGCGAAAACCACCCGGCCATCAGGTTTGTGCGCAGTAAAAACGCCCGCCACGGCATGTTTCACCCGCGGCCAGGTTCGCTTCTGTGCTGAGGCGAAGTAGCGGCCGTCTTCGTTTAGGAGAATCGAACTGGCCTGGCTTAGGGAGTAGCGTATGCCGTTATAGGCGAGATCGTTTCCGAATCGTTTGGCATATCCGCCGGGGCCTTCGCCCCATTGCCACGGGCTGTCGATGGCCTGGCTCAGGGCCGCCGCGCCAGCCTCGGTTACCAAGGTAGCGGGCCCGCCGAGACTGAGCAGGTAGGAATGCCAGCGCTCGCGCCGGGTTTGCGGTGTGTACTTCGCGGACGCCTCAAAAGATTGCAGGTATTTGTACAAAAAGGTTTGGGGCGGGGTTTGAGCCGGCGCCGTGCGCAGTATTGCCAGCAAAACCACGATTCCGGCGGTTCTCGCGAAGACCGTTGGGGTCATGGTTCACTAGATGTGCGGCCGCCGATCCAGGGTTTCCCCCGATATTTGGAAGTGTTCGTTAGAGTACTGGGGTGGAGGAGCCGGTTATTCGTGACGTAAGGCCAGGGTTGGATCAAGACGGGAAGCGCGCCGCGCCGGAATATAACTGGCTGCCAGGGCCACCGCCGCCATGACCGCCAGCACGCCGCCGAAAGTAGTCCAATCGGTGGCACTGACGCCGAAGATCAGGCTGCTGAGCATTTGCGCCAGGAAAACCGAGCCGGTGAATCCGATCGCCAGCCCGATAGCGGCCAGCAGCATACCACGCGCGACCAGCATGCGCAGAACGGAATTCCGCTGCGCTCCCAGTGCCATCCGGACGCCGATTTCGTGGGTCCGCTCGGTTACCGAGTAAGCCATCAGGCCGGCCACGCCGACCGCGGAAAGGACCAGCGCAATCACGCCGAGCACGGTCATCATGACCGCCACGTAGGACAGCCCGATCAGCGCGTCGGTCATTACCCGGTCGAGAGTCTTGATCTCCGCAAGCGGTTGATCCGGGTCCACCTTGGCGACCTGGCTGCGAATGGCGGCGATGGCGCTTTCGGGATCGCCGGCCGTCCGCACGGCCAGCGTGGTCCAGCCGGTGGCGGCCTGCGGGTAGCTCTGATAGACGACCGGCAGCGGCTCTTTCTCGAACCAGTCGTACTTGACGTTGCCGGTTACTCCCACAATGGTCAGCCAGGAGTTCGAGGCATCCACTGCTCCCATGCGGATGCGGCGTCCCAGCGGGCTCTGTCCAGGCCAGTAGCGCTCCGCCATATCCGCGCTGATCATGGCAACGGGAAGCGCGCCGGCGCCATCCCGTTCGCTCAATATGCGGCCCGCGCGTAAAGGCACGTGCATCAGGTGGAAGTAATCAGCGCTGACTACCTGGATCCGCGCGGTCCGGAATTCGCCGTTCTCGACCGGCCGCCCTTCGATGCGGAACGGGGCTGCCCGCAAACCGTTTCCGTAGGGGAGTGCCGTCACTAACGCCGCGGATTGGATCTGGGAAACGGATCGCAATTGTTCCAGCACACGGCTATAAAACGCGGCTTGCTGCGTGCGCGTGGTGTACTTCATTTCGGCCAAATTGAGTTGAATGCTCAGGACCTTTTCGGGAGCATAGGGCTTGTTCACCGCGAGCAGGGCGCCGGTACCCTTCACCATCAGGGCAGCGCCGATCAATAGCACCAGCGCGAGCGCCAGTTCGGAGACTACCAGCACGCCGCGCATGCGCTGCCGTGAACAGCCGGCTGAATTCCCGCGCCCGGACTCTTTCAGCGTTTCATTGAGATCCGGTTTCGAGCTCTGAAGTGCGGGCATAAGACCCGAAATGATCCCGCTCAGGACGGCAATCGCCAGGGCAAAGCCGAACGCCCGCGCATCCAGGCGGATCTCGTACCAGCCCGCTACGTAGCGCGCGATATCGGCGGGCATGTAATGCAGGATCAGCTCCACGCCCCAAGCAGCGGCCAGCAGGCCCACGGCGGCGCCTACCAGCGAGACAGTGATGCTTTCCGTCAGAAGTTGGCGCACTACGCGCGCCCGTTTGGCTCCGAGCGCCGTACGTACCGCGAATTCCCGCTGCCTTGCGGCGCCGCGCGCGAACTGCAGGTTGGCCACGTTAGCGCAGGCGATCAAAAGCACGAACCCCACGGCGACCATCAGCATCAGCGTGTAGCGCTCAGTGAGGTCGCCGGTGAGGAAATGCCGGATCGGGATCACCTGTGCGCCCCAGCCGCGATTGGTCTCGGGATACTGGCCGGCGATGCGCCGCGCCACGATGCTCATCTCCGCCGACGCCTGGCGAATGGAGCTTTCCGGGCGCAGCCGCGCCAGGACCTGCAAGTAACGCTGGCCCCGAACCTGGGCATCCTGCGGGCTGAGCGACAGAGGCGTCCACATTTCCGCGCTGACCGGGAAATTGAACTTCTTGTCCATGACGCCGATTACCACGTGATCCAAGCCATCCAGCTTAATGGTTTGGCCGATCATGTTGCGCGCAGAGCCGAAGCGCCGCTGCCAAAGGCCGTAGCTCAACACGGCCACCTGGGTTTTGCCGGGCTTCTCCCCTTCGCTGAGGAAGGTGCGGCCCAGCATGGCGGCGGCGCCCAGCGTATCGAAGAAATTCGCGCCGGCACGCACTATTTCCAGGCGCTCGGGCTCGCCGCTGCCGGTCAGGTTGACTTCGCTCCAATGATAGGCGGAGAGGTGTGCAAAAGATCGGGTCTGCCGTTTCCAACCGAGATAGTCCGCAGGCGAGACGCGATTCCAGTCGAGGCTTCCTTCCATGGCCGCGCCCGCCACGGCGGCGGGGCGCGCCTCCATCAGCATTACCAGCCGGTCGAGGTCGGGGAGTGCCACCGGCTTCAGCAGGAAGGCATCCGCCACGCTGAAGATCGCGGTGTTGGCTCCTATACCGAGCGCCAGCGCGAGCACCGCCATCGCGGTGTATCCTCTGCTCTTGACGAGCATACGTAGCGCGTAGCGCAGGTCTTGAAGCATAGACACACCTTATGCGTGGTTCGCAGAAATCGATTATCTATTTCCCGGCGCCTACGTGAATTTCACACGGTGGCCGTGGGACATGGGCATGATGCAGATCGTGCCGTTGATGTTTTTCAGGTTAATATACGTTCCGCCGCCCTTGAGCACGCCATGCAACTGGCTGCCGGCTGCGTGGTCCTGGCTTACAGGAATGCCGAAGTCGTTGTCGATCCCGCCGGTCACGTTGCGGGCGTTAAATTCGGCGCCAGCGTCGTAGGGGATAGAGAGCGAGATGGGCCCGTTCACGGAGTTCATGGAAATCATCTTGGCGTCGCTGAGCCGTTCGAAGCTGGCTTCCAGCTTCCCATTCACAGTGGACAGCCGGGCGTCTCCCGCAATGCCTTGCGCGCGCACCGTCCCGTTGACGGACGAGGCATTGACGCCGCCGCTGACCCCCTGGATGTCGAGTTCGCCGTTAATCAGCTTGATTTCGCTCAGGCGGGCATGCCGCGGCACCATGACGGTAAACTCCACGCGGCCAGGATTGGTATTCAAACCGTCGGCGTAGCGTGTGCGAATGCTGATGGCATCCGCGCTGGAGTCGATCATCACGCGCGCTTCATCCAGCATGCCGCGGCTGGTGGCCGTTTTGATCGCCTCGATGCGCACCTCGTTGCGGTCCCAGGCGCGAATGTGGACGTCGCCGTTGATATTCTGCAGCGAAACCTGTCCCCGCGCAGAGAGAGCATAGATCTGGCTGGACTCTTGATGGAAGCTTCCACTTGCCGGCAGGCTGACCGCGCCTGCCAGCGCAAACAGGGCGCTTGCGAATAGCATACCCCCTCCTCGTTGCCTCTGCTCAGCCCGTTATTTGGCGCACTCGACCGGCAGTTCCCGGCTAGTTACGCGCCGCTTCGACGCTCTCTTCCACAATCCTGCCGTCAAACAGCCGGATGGTGCGGTCTGCAAACTGTGCGTACCGCGGATCGTGCGTCACCATACAGATGGTGGCGCCGTTGCGATGCAGGTCCTTTAGCAAGTTCATGACCGCTTCGCCGTTGGCCGAATCCAGGTTCCCGGTAGGCTCATCGGCCAGTAGGATAGCCGGATCGCCGCCCAAGGCACGGGCTACGGCCACACGCTGCTGCTGACCGCCCGAGAGCTGCGATGGATAGTGCTTCATGCGGTGCGACATGCCCACGCGCTCCAGGGCTTCCTGCACGCGCTTCTTGCGTTCGGCGGATCCCATCCCGCGATAGGTCAGCGGCAACTCGACGTTTTCATAGACCGTCAAATCGCCAATCAGGTTGAACGCCTGGAATATGAAGCCGATTTCGCGGTTGCGGATACGCGCCCGCTCAGACAGCTTCAGTCCGCTGACCGGACGGCTATTGAGGGTGTAGGTGCCCTCGCTGGGCGTGTCCAGCAGGCCCAAAATAGCTAGCAGGGTCGACTTGCCGCAGCCCGACGGCCCGGCGATCGAGAGGTACTCGCCTTTTTTCAGATCGAGTTGAATCCCGGATAGGGCGTGCGTCTCGACCTCGTCGGTCACAAAGACCTTGGTCACTCCGTCCAGGCGGATCAGCGATTCTCTTCCATTAGTACTCATTTCTTCTCCATTACGAACCAAGCCCTGATTTAGTTCAGTTTTATTCGCTCGTAGGCATCCCAAGCCGACATGTCGGACAAGATCACCCGGTCGCCAACCTTCAGCCCCTGGCGGATTTCGATGGTGTTGACCGACGCGCGGCCCAGGGTCACCTGCACGCGGTTCGCGTACTTGCCGTCGGGCTCGACTTTGAACAGACTGACTTTGCTGTCCGCCTGTCCAAATACCGGCCTCCCCATGTACACCACGTCGTCGAGCCGCATCAGCTCGATGGTGCCATCCACGCTCAAGTCCGGCCGCGCACCCTGTGGCAGCGGCCCTTCCAGCTTGCAATCGACGGTCACGGTTCCATTCAAGACCGCCGGGTCGATGCGCGAAACCGTGCCTTTCACCAAGCCGTTGCGCGTGTCGATAACCGAAGGCTCGCCGATGGTCACGTCCTTCGCCTGGGTCTCCGCGATCTTCAACTCGGCCTTCAGTTTCCACGGCTGCGCGATCCTGGCCAAGGCTGTGCCGGCCAGCACCTTCTGGCCTTCTTCCACTTTCTGGGTTTCGGGCAGGGCCTGCAGTACACCTTCCGTGCCGGCTCGCACCTTCAGCTTTTCGACCTGCTCCTGTTTCAGTTTGTAGTCGGCCTCAAGCTGATCCACCAGCACTTTCTGGGCGTTCATCTGCGCCTCGACCGACTCCTGGTTGATGCTGAGACGTTTCTCCTCGATGTCGTTGCGAGTGGCCAGCTCTTTAGCCGTAACATCCGAAATCTTGGCGTCCACCGGGGCCACCAGCCCCTCTTTGACCAGCGCGTCGTCGCGCTCGGCTTTGAGCTGAGCGGTGTGGTAATCGGCGGCCACCTGTGCGGCCGTGGCACGCAGATCGAGCCCCTGTTTTTCGAGGCTCACGCGCAGATCGATGTATTTGGCCTGGCCTGCCTGCCACGCGTACTTGGCATCGATCGCCAGGGTCTCCAGTTCGGGGTTGCTCATGACCAGGATGATGCTGTCCGGTTTGACATGCGCGTTGGTACCCGGCTTGATGAGGATCTTGTCGATGCGGCCGTCCGTATTGGCGGGAACGAGGAGGGTATCTTCAGGCACCAGGGTACCCAGACCACGCACTTCCAGCACCATGGGGCCGCGCCGTACCGTATCCGGCCACAAGGTGGAGAATTCCACGCTCGGCGCCGCAGGCTTGAGTTTGCCAGCGAAGAGGAATGGCACTCCCACGTAATACCCCACCGGTACCAGCGCGAGGAGTATGACTAACCCGATGATAATACGCTTGATCAGGCGTTTCTTGGCTGCGTCTTTGCGAGGTACGTCCATGTTTGGTTCCGCGGATAAAAGGGCACGGCTCCTGCCAATCGCTCCGCAGCCGGTAACATTATGACTCCAATGGAGGAAAAAGGTTAGGGCGGGGGTTTGGGAAAAGGGAAAGTGTCCGCTTATGGGAAAGCCCGTTCCGGGAGTGGACCGTGGGCCCGCGAGCCGTAGCGCCTGAACGGCTCGGGCTAGCGCCCGAGGAGCGCCGCGATATCGCGGCCGCCCCGCAGCACCCGCAGAATGAGCACGCCTTCATCCTGGATCCGATAGATGACGAGGTACTCGCCAACGGGAAAGCTCCGCAGCGCGGGACGTAAGTCCTCATCGCTCCCGTCCGATGTTCGGATGCGTAGCGAGTAGGTGGAAGCGGTCGGTGATGGAATCGACCAGACGATCGGCAACGTCCATACTGCCGCTTCTGGTAGCGACGTAATACCAGATGTCGTCGAGATCCGAATCGGCTTGAGGTGTACGGCGGTGTCCCATTCAGCGGGGCGAATTCTGCTCGGCTACCAGCCGGGCGCGTCCCCGCACTTTTACGCTCTGGGCAAGCTCACGCATGGATTCCAGCGTAACCGGGCGGCCTTCACCACTTGCCACGGACGTTTCGGCCTCATCCACCATCGCCAGGATTTCAAGTCTGCGCCGCTCACGCTCCTCCCACAGGGAAAGCGCTTCCTTCACCGCGTCTTCCTCCCGGCGAAGCCTTCCGCTCTTAATCGCTTGGCGAACGAATGCTTGCTGGTCGGGGGTAAGCTGCACTTCCATACGTTTTCAGCCTACTGGGAGGCTAAGGGTCTGTCAATCTCACTCATACCGCAGCGCCACTACCGGATCCAGGTTAGCCGCCCGCCCTGCAGGCCAGATCCCGAAGAACAGTCCAACCCCCACCGACACCAAAATGCCGGAGACTGCCGCCCAGAGCGGAACAGCCGTCGGCAAATTGCGGAAGATCAACCCGGCCAGCAGCGAGACGCACCAGCCCAGGAACAGGCCGATCACGCCGCCGATTCCGGTGAGTACCACGGCCTCCGTCAGGAACTGCACGATAATGTCGCCCTTGCGCGCGCCCACAGCCTTGCGGATCCCAATCTCGCGGGTACGCTCGGTGACCGACACCAGCATGATATTCATCACCCCGATGCCGCCCACTAGAAGCCCGATAGAACTGAGGATTACCATCACCAGGGCCACGGTGCCGGTGATGCGATGGAAGTCTTCGATCATCTGCTCAGCGGTGGACAGCGAAAAATTGTCGGGCTTGTCGTTGGGTACCTTGCGCTGGATGCGCAGAATGGTGCGCACCTCGTCCTGCGCCTTGGCCAGCATGCCCTCGCGCGCGATCACGATCAGCATGTTTTCATTGGCGCTGGGGTATAGCTTCCGCATGGTGAAGTACGGCAGCAGGATGCGATTATCGTCCTGCCCCGGAAACGACGCCGCCGGCCGTTCCATGATCCCGATCACCTCGACCGCGTGCCCGTCCAGTTCGATCCACTTGCCCACCGCGTCCACGCCCTGGAACCAGGACTTCCCGAGATCTTCTCCCAACACCGCCACAGGCATGTGGTGACGGCTCTCCGTATCGGTGAAGAAGCGCCCCTGCAGCATCACAGTTCCGCCCGCCGCGTAGCCCTCTTCCGTGCCGCCGATATCGAGTTGATAGTTGTCGTTGCCTTTGTAGCGGGCTTTGTGGATCTGGTCCCAGTTTGAAAACAGATAAGGGCTGACATGTTCCACCGAGGGGCAGCGATCCGCGATGGCCAGCGCGTCCTCGCGCGTCAAAGGCTTGCGCTTCATTTCCTCCAGCGTCCAGCCGCCCATGGCGCTGCCGCGCAGCACCACGATGGTGTTCGGCCCGAAGCTTTTCAAGATATTCGTGATGGCGCCGTCCAGCCCGGCAATGATCGATCCCACTCCGATCACCGCACCAGTGCCGATAATCACTCCCAGCACCGTGAGGAAGGAGCGCATCTTGTGTTCGCGCACGGTGGCCAGTGCCAGTCCCACTCCCGAAGCCAACGAACCGATTGTCATCGTTCCACCCTCAAAGCTTCAATTGGATCCAACCCGGCCGCCCGACGCGCGGGATAGATCCCGAAGAACAACCCGACGGCCGCCGAAAGGGTCACGCCCACCACTACCGCGCTGATGGGCACGTGCATCGGCACCGGCGTAAACGCCTTCACCAAAATCGCCACCATCCATGCCAGCAGGATGCCGATCACTCCCCCGGAAGCCGAAAGCATGGCCGATTCCACCAGGAACTGGTTCAGGATGTCGCTGCGGCGCGCGCCCACCGATTTGCGAATGCCGATTTCCCTGGTACGCTCGGTGACCACCGCCAGCATGATGTTCATGATCACCACGCCGCCCACCACCATGAAAACCGAAACCACGCCCACCGCCGTAGCCGCGATGGCGCCCGTTAACTGATCGAACACGTTCACCAGCGAATCCGAACTGACCATGCCGAAGGTGTCATCTTCCTTCGGATGGAGATGCCGGTAGGAACGCAGCAATACTTTGACCTCGTCCTCGGCCTGCTGCAGCACGGTGTGGTTGGTGGCCGTCAAATCGTATTCGATGTCTTTGCGCGAACCGTACATCTTGAAATAGGTTTCGATCGGGATCATCAGGAAGTTATCGCGAGAGTTGCCGAACACCGATCCCTTGGTTTTGGCCACGCCGATCACCTCGAACGGGCGGCCCTCCACCACAAAAACCTTGCCGATGGGATTGACGTTCGGGAAAAACTGGGTCTTCAGGTCATTGCCGATCACGGCCACCGGCGCGCGCCGCTCGTCTTCCAGTTCGCTGATGAAGCGGCCCTCCGCCGGCACGGTGTTGGAGATCACGCCGATGTTGGGCGTGGCGCCCGTGATCTGCACGTTATCCCGGTGTTCCTTGCCGTAATGCACGGAAACCTCGCGGTTCACCGACATGCCCATCTCTTCGACCAGTTGCGTGTGGCTGCGCAGGAAGTCGAACTCTTCCTTGGAAAGCTCCGGGTTGCGCCGCTCCATTTCCAGGTACTTCTTGGGATCCCACATGCCCATCATCACGATCTTGCGCACCTTGAAGCCGTCGGCACCCATGCTGGACACGTTCTGCGCGACGTAGACGTTCATGCCATCGATGACCGACATGACCGCGATGAGCGTGGTGGTGGCCAGGATGATGCCGAGCAGGGTAAGAAAGCTGCGCAGCTTGCTGCCGCGCAGGGAGAGCGCCGCACCGGTGACCGCCTCACCGAAAGAAGCGTTTGTTCGCATTTATATTCCAGACGAGACACGCGGACCGTTTGTTCCGCTATCTGTTATCCAACCTATTATCGCGTGTTCCAGCCAAAGACGGGGCCGTCCCCTGGCGAGGAAGCCTAAATGCCCGCCATGTTCGGTGGCCAGCAGCCGCAGGCAGGGATTTTGGCGGAAGGCCGGGTGATCGTAGATCTGGAATGGGATGAAGGTGTCGTCCTTCGCGGTGATGAACAACGTGGGAACCCGGATGCGGTCCAGGAACTGGGCGGCTGATTGCGTCTGGTAATAGTGCTCTGCGCCGGTGAAACCAAATCTGGGAGCGGTGATGCGGTCGTCCATCTCGATGACCGTGCGAATACCGCGCAGATCCGCCGGTGTGGAGTGCCACACGGCGCGCGCACGGGCGCGCATCATGCGCAGGAAGCGAAGTTCGTACAACCGGTTGTCGGGCTGGCCGATGCGATGGGCGCAAATGCCCAGGTCGATGGCGGCCGATGCGGCGCACACGCCCGCCAGCAGGGGACGCGCCTCCTCGCCCAACTCGCCCGCTTGTTTCGCCACCAGGTTTCCGCCCAGTGAGAAACCTACCAGCCAGAGCGGCGCGCGGCCTTCCGCTTCGAGCGCCCGCAGCACGGCCAGCAGATCCGCGGTGAGACCGCCATGATAGACCGTTTTTGCGAGATGCTCGGTTCCGCCGCAGCTTCGCAGGTTGAGGCGGTGGGCCGTGTAGCCGGCCTCTACGGCGCACAGGGCCAGGCCGCGCATGTATGCGGCGTCCGCGGATCCTTCCAGGCCGTGCACTAACACGATGTCGCCGCGCGACGCGCCCGCGGGTCTCTGGGTCTCCACGAGTACCTGCACGTCCGGCTCCGTGCGGTACAGTTTCTTCTCGACCGGATATTGCTTGCCCCCGGATCGCCGCGGCCACCAGCGCCCGGCGATCGTCTGGAGGTGCGGGTTCTTGAAGAGCGGAACGAACGGCGCCAAGCTCCATTATCGTGCTGAGGCCATCTTCCTGCCGGATTAATCCTCGCGCAGGGCGGCCATGGGATCCAGGCGCGCGGCGCGATGCGCGGGCACGTAAGCCGCGATCCCTGCCGCGGCGGCCAACAAAACCGCCGCGATCGCCAGCGGCGCGGCATCGTGCGCTTTCACGCCGTAAAGCAGACTGGCTATCAGGCGTCCCGCGGCCAGCGACGCCGCCAGCCCCACAGCGGTTCCGATGGCCATCATCACGGCCACCTCGCGCAGGACCAACCGGATCACGGCGCCCGGCTGCGCGCCCAGCGCGATGCGGATGCCGATCTCGGCCTGACGGCGCGCTACGCCATATGCCGTGACTCCGTACAGTCCGATGGTGGCCAGCGCAAGCGCCAGCGCGCCAAAGAATGCCGAAAGCAGCGCCACCATTTTGGGCTGTAGGAGCGAGTCGCCGATTTGGGTTTCGAAGCTGCGAAACTCCAGCGAGATTCCCGGGTTCACCTGCGCGATGGCCGCGCGCGCCGCTGGAATCAGCGCCTCCACCCCTTGTTCGGAACGCAGCTCGAAAGTCACGGAGGACCAGGGCTCGTCATCCTGCGCGATCGGCAGGTAGGCGGTGGGGAGGGTGGCCTCGGAGATATTTTCATACTTCGCGTCCTTCACCACGCCGACGATCTGGTAGACGTCCCTGTGGCCCGGCTTGCCTGGCACGCCGATGGTCTTTCCGATGGGACTGCCCTTCCCGAAAAAGCGGCGCGAGGAAGTCTCGTTAACGATCATCACGCGGGGTGCAGCGAGCGAATCGTGTTCCGAGAAGTCGCGTCCCAGCAGCAGCGGCGTGCGCAGCGTCTGGAAAAACCCAGGTGAAATGCGGTTGAAATAGACCAGCGAGTCGTCCTTGGCAGGGGGTGTATAGCCCTCGGGAAACACGTTTTCGTTCCACGTGGAGTGGCTGATGGGCGTGATGACGGAGCTGGAGGCCGCCGCTACGCCGGGAATCGCGCGCAGGCGTTCCACGACCGCCTGGTACACCGGAGGGCGCTGTTTCGGAGGAACATTCGATTGCATCATGTCCGCCGAAGCCAGGAGAACGTGGCGCTGGTCGAATCCCAGATCGGTATTGAGAAGATTGCGGAACGTGCCCAGGAACAGGCCCGCTCCCACCAGCAGCATCAGGGAAAGGGCAATCTGGCCGGTTACCAGCGTGCGGAGAAGCGTGAACCGGCCGCCCACCGTTCCGCGCGCGTGCTCTTTCAAAACCTGGTTTGGCGAGACGCTGGTGGCGCGCAGCGCGGGAGCCAGGCCGAACAACAGCCCGGTAATTACCGCCACCCCAATGGTGAAGGCGAGCACCCGGAAATCCGGCGACGTGTCCAAGTCGAGCGCGTTTCCGGATGCGGAGATGAAACGCACCAGCATGCGGCTGCCCCAGACGGCGAACAGCAGGCCCGCCACGGCGCCCAAAACCGCCAGCAGCAGGCTTTCCGACACCATTTGCCGCATCACCCGGCGGCGTGCCGCACCGATGGCCATGCGGATGGAAATCTCCCGCTGCCGGACCGCCGCCCGCGCCAGCAGCAGGTTCGCGATGTTGGCGCAGGCAATCAACAGCACCAGCCCGACTACGGCCATCAGGGTGAAGAGGGCGACCTGATACTGGTGGCCGGTGTCGGAAAATCCCGTGGCTGCGGGGCGCAGCACAAACGACCGCCGCAGGTACCTCTGCTTTCCATCCGCGTCCCAATCCGCGGGCAGCGTGGCGCGATTGACCTCCGACGCGAGCGCCTGCATCCTGGCACTCGCCCGCGCCGTAGTCTCGCCCGGACGCAGCCGCCCCAGAATGCGCAGCCACCACCAACTGCGCTTGTCTAACGCGCTCTGGTCGGTATGCAGGATCGGCTCACACCCGATGGGAATGGCCACGTCGTAGTGTGTATCCACATCCAGGCCGGTGAACCACGGCGGCGTGATGCCTACCACCGTAAAGGGATGCCGGTTCAGCCTCACGGTTTTTCCGATGGCCTCGGGATCGCCGGCGAAATGCCGTTTCCAGAAGTTGTAGCTGATCACCGCCACCGGCCCGGATCGCCCGCCGCCATGCACATCGTCGGAGGCGTCGAACACGCGCCCGCGCATGGCGGGGACGCCCAGGACGTGGAAAAAATCGCCGCTGGCCCACACGCCTTGGGCGAAATGGCTCTCGCCGCCATCGGCCAGGTCGAAGCGGTCCCCACCCCAGGCCAAGGCCCCCGAAAAAGCTTGCTGGTGATCGCGGACCTGCTCCCAGATAGGATTGGTGAAGTAAGCGCCGCCCTGCGGGGTGTCCACCTGCACCAGGCGTTGCGGATCTTCCACCGGCAGCGAGCGCAGCATCACCGCGTTGAGAATGCTGAAAATGGCGGTGTTGGCGCCGATGCCCAGCGCGAGCGAAAGAATGGCCGTCGCCGCGAAGCCGGGATTGGCGCGCATGGTGCGCAGCGCATAACGCAGATCCTGCCAGGAACTCTCCAGAAATGCCCAGCCCCACACGGCGCGGCCGGCTTCGTGCAATTGCGTCACGTTGCCGAAGCGCTGGTGCGCGCCCGCCTGGCCGGCCGCCGCGGCGCGCAGGTCCAGGTGCAGGCCCATCTCGTCGGCCAGGTCCTGTTCGTGCTGTTTCCGGTTCAAGAGGTAGCGCAACCGGCGCCACAGTTCGCCCATGTTCCATCCTTCCGACATAGTTAGACTATGCCAGAGGGGATTGGTTAGGTCAAGGGGCCCATGCTGAACAGCATCAAAGCAGTTTTGAAGGCGTGCGGGCTCAGATCTCCGTCACGCCACAAGACTTGACGTAGGCCGCGATTGCTTCGTAGCCCGCGACCGGACGGGTGCTATCGTTTGCATCGCCCACCGGCACCCACACAATCATTCCTTCTCGCGCTCGGGTCAGTAGCACTCGATACTTGTTCAGGACATATTGACGCCTAATCGCATCGTGTACCGTCTGCCAACTCGTGCCTTTGAAGGCCTGAACTTGCCAGCCCTCTGTTCCAGGCACGAGATCCAGGTCCCAACAGACTCCAGTCCAATCCAATTCGAGCCCCTGAACACCAAACTCCGTCGCTGGCACCTCCAGGTAATGGGACGATCTCACGTCCCAAGACGGGTTGAGAAACCAGTTCTCGACATCCAATTCCAGCCGAACATCCAGCCCGTGCGCACGTAGACGACGGCCTCCGCTAGTGGCGATCAGGCCAATCCGCCGCGTCCCGCGCTGGTGACTTCTTAGCCATTCCTTCGCTTTTTGGAGACTTCGGGTCATTCGGATGGGGAAGCCAGCGCAGGAGGCAAGGGTGGCTCGCGTGGATTCGGCCCGCCGAGAAAGCATATGGCCGACGAACTCAGCTACAGACTGAGCTTTGTACGACCGCAGTGCCACTTCCAGATGTAGGGCACTCTCCTCGTGAACTGCCATTCCCGCTGGCTGGGCATCGAAGAGGAAATCCGCACCGTCGACTTTTTCGCGTTTTACCGCCTGCGGTGAAACAAGGACGCTCCAATGTCGAAAGTGATCGGTTAAGGCGCGACCCCATTCGCTTAGTCCCGCCTCGCCAGTGTTGATCTCCTGCCCGTCGCCGATGAGGGCCACGATAACGGCTCCTCTCTCATGGCGGTCCATGATATCGAGCATGATCTCTGGTTCCGATCGGTTGCGCTTGAACTTTCGCTCAGACTGTTCCCGGTTCCAGGCCCGCTGGGCCTCGTCGAAAACGATTACTCGATCTGGTGGTGGCGTCGACGAGGTCTCGTGAGCCTCGATAAACCGGTGCACGTTCTGAATAAACGTCGAAACCCTCCGGCGAGATTCGCCAATGGGTTGTCCCGTGCGTTCAGAATGGTCGCGAGCCAGGGCTTCGCAAAGGACCCTGACAAGGGGACCGTTGCCCGACAGGAACACGCCAAGTGGTCCTTCATGCAGCTCTCTACCATGGACGATGTTTAGGCCTGCGAGGGTCTTTCCGGAGCCTGGCACGCCGGTGATAAAACAAATGAGCTTGCGGCCTTCCCGGTGGGCTTCTTCGATAGCTCGAATAACAGCTACACTTGTCCGCGTGAGGTTCTCGGCCCCCGCGTGACACCGTGAGATCTCTCGTACGCTTTGCCCCTCATACAAGGCGCGTGCGGCTTCGACAATAGTTGGTGTAGGTGCATATTGCGCGTTGGTCCAATCCTTCGGATCGATAGCATCGCCTGCAGAACAGTACATGGCGATTATCTGGTTGAGTATCAATCCGAGCGATCGCGCGTTTGCAAACCAGATTGGTGCGACGTAGTCGGTGACTTCTCCGTTGGGGGCCGACCGATCGCCTGCCCCTGTTGCAACGAGTACAGGGATCAAAACGCGGCGGTTGCTCCCCTCGTGAAAATCCCGCAGATCTAGACAGTAATCCTCTACTTGTAATTGAGCGCCTGAGTCGTAGCTTCGTGCTCCGCACTTGAACTCGATTACGATAACCAGGTCCCCAGCCAGGACGACGGCATCGATTCTCTTGCCACGCCGCGGGATCGGATATTCCAAGATGAGGTGCCCGTTAAGTAGGGCACTGGGTTCAAAAGCTAAGCGCAGAATCGCGATCTGTTGGCGCCAAGCCTCGAGTTGTTCAGCGGTGAGCTCAGTTCCAGCGCGTCCCGCTACGGTCGAGAGGCGGCCGACGATTGAGTCTTCGTGCTCTCCTAGAAATTCAGAGACTGGAGCGTGGTAGATACCCGGCACGGTCTTCAAGTTACGATGACGTACGAACTACGATATTTCCCGATCCGTTTCCATGGTGTGCCGACCTAATTCGTGTCGTAAGTGTGGACCTCTTTGCCGTCCAGATACTTGTCGAACCAAGCCACGATATGCTGCAACCGCTCCACCCGGTGCACCGGCTTTCCGGACCGCGATAGCTCGTGCGTCTCGCCCGGAAACCGCACCATCACCACCGGCTTGTGCAGATACTTCAGCGCGCGGAACATCTGCTCTCCGCCTGCGCCCGGCGGCGTGCGCATGTCGCTCTCGCCTTCCACCAGCATCAGCGGCGTGGTGATCTTGTCCACGTAGGTGATCGGCGACCGCTCCTTGAAATCCGCCTCCTGCTCCCACGGCGCGCCGCGAAACCAGAACGGTGTGAACATGGTGAAATCGGCCGTGTACCAGAAGTCGCGCCAGTCGGCGATGGACCGCTGCGAGACAGCCGCCTTGAACCGTCCGGTGTGGCCCACGGTCCAGTTGGTCAGCACGCCGCCGCCGCTGCCGCCGGTGACGCCCAGCCTGTCGGGATCCACCCAGCCGCGCGCCACCAGTTCGTCCACGCCGGCCATCAGGTCTTTGAAATCGTCGCCGGGGTAGTGGTATTGAATGATGTTGCCGAAATCCTGGCCATAGCTGGTGCTGCCGCGCGGATTCGGGTACAGCACCACGTAGCCTTTGGCCGCCATCCACTGAAACTCGTGGTCGAAGGTGTAGCCGTAGGCCGAGTGCGGCCCGCCGTGGATATCCAGAATCATCGGATACTTCCGGCCCGCCACGAAATCGGGCGGGCGCTGGACCCACGCCTGGATGCGCCGTCCGTCGAAGCTCTTGTACCAGATCGTTTCGGGAGCCGTGATATTCAACTGGTCGAACAACTCGCTGTTGATATGGGTCCGCTGCTCCAGGCGCCCGGACGCGCTATCCCATAAAAACAGGTCGCCGATATTCGTGGGGGTCGAGACCATCACGGCGGCCTTCAATCCATCGGGCGTAGCATTGTAGGAAAATACGTCCTGGTGGCCGCTGGTAACCGCCTCCACCTTGCCGGTCTGCGCATCGATGCGCTTCAGGTTGGCCCGGCCTTCTTCCGCGGCGTCCACGATGATGCCCCGGCCATCCACCGTCCAGAACGGTTTCGAGGCGCCGGCCGCGCGCGGCGGAGCCTGATCGCCGCCGACCCCTCCGCCGATATCGAAATCATAATCGCCCGTCAAATTCTTCGGCGTGGAGCCAGCATCCACGGCGGTTACAAAAAGGTCGGGCTGGCTATAGGAGCGCTGCGCCACGCCCGCGCCATGATTGATCGCGCCCACGAACGCGATATGCGTACCATCCGGACTGAGCGAAATGGCGTGAATCGGCCCGTCGATGGCCGCGATCCGGGCGGTCTCGCCGCCGGCCGCCGGAACCGCGTAAATCTCGTCGTGCGGCGGCTCGTAATAAGGCTCGCGCACGCGGTTCGAGGTGAAGTAGATTCTCCCGCCATCACGCGACCAGACAATGTCCGACTCGCTGAACTCGCCGCTGGTGATCTGTTTGGCTTTCTCCGCTCCGGCCGGGATCTTGGGTACCGCGACGGTCCAGATGTGGCTGGGACGGTCAGCATCCAGGTAGCCTTCGCCGTTCATGCGATAGCCGGCTTTCACGATCACCCGCACATCGCTCTCTTCCTCGTCTTTGTCCTTTTTCTTGTCAAAGTCCTTGGTGAGTGCGGTGGAAAGAAATGCGATCGACCGGCCGTCCGGCGCCCAGGCCGGAGCGCTGGCGCCTTTGGGAAGATCGGTCAGGGGCCGCGCCTCGCCGCCTTCCATGGAGAGCAGGTAGATTTGCGGCGGCTGCGGCTTGCCGTCTTTGTCCTTCTGCTCCGACCCGCGCACGAACGCGAGCGTATGCCCGTCCGGCGACCAGCGCGGAGTGGAATCGCGCGTGCCCGACGTGAGTTGGCGCACGGGATCGCCGGCCGCCGGCATGATCCATAGGGACGTGTCGTAATTATCGTGCTTGGCATTCACCGTCACCAGCGTGTAGACGATGCGCGCGCCATCCGGCGAGATTTGCGGCGCGGCGATCCAGCGGAAGGCGTACAGGTCCGTTTCCGTGATGTTGCGCTTGCTGCCGGCCGCGGAAGCCACCGCGGCCAGCGCCAGGGCGGCGAAAAGAATGGAGGAACGCATAAGGAGCATTAAACCACAGCCGCCCGGCACATCCGCCGCAGTTTCGCGTCTACGTTTTCATGGAAACGTTTTGGATGGATGTGAAGCACTCATTCCGCCTGCTGCGCCAGAGTCCCGGTTTTACCATCACCGCCATATCCGCCCTGGCGCTGGGAATCGGTGCGAACACCGCCATTTTTTCCGTGGTCAATACGGTGCTGCTGAAGCCCCTGGCGTTTCCCCATCCGGACCGCATTGTGACGCTCCTCACCAGCACTCCGCAAGGCGGTTTTCCGGGTACCTCGGTTCCCAAATACAATACCTGGCGCCGGCAAACGCAGGTGCTCGAAGACGTCAGCGCCTATGATACAGGCGGGCCTGGGCTGAACCTCAGCGGCGGCGACCGTCCGGAGCAATTGAAGGGGATCCACGTCTCCTACGAGTTCTTCCATCTGTTTGGCGCACAGCCGGCGCTTGGCCGCACTTTCACGGCTGAGGAGGACCGGCCGCGCGGTGGAAACGTCATCGTGCTCTCCAACGGGCTCTGGAAGCGGCGTTACGGCTCAGAGCCCGGCATCATAGGCAGATCGATCACCCTGGGCGGCGAACAGTACACGGTCATCGGGGTGCTCGCTTCCGGCTTCACTTTCGATCCGCTGCCCGACGTCTTTCTTCCGTTCCAGGCCGATCCCAACAGCACTAACCAGGGTCACTACTTCCAGGCGGCGGCGCGATTGAAGCCCGGGGTTACGCTGGGCGCCGCAAAAGCCGCGCTCAACCTGGCGGGTGAAGAGTTCAAGCGCCAGTTTCCCGGGGCCGTGGATCGCAATATGAGCTTTTCCGCGGAGCCGATGCAGGATCTGCTGGTCCGCAATGTGCGCACCGCGCTGTACATCCTGCTGGGCGCGGTCGCGTGCGTGTTGCTGATCGCCTGCGCCAATGTGGCCAGCCTGTTGCTGGCGCGTGCCACCGGCCGGTCGCGCGAGATCGCCATCCGCTCCGCCATCGGCGCCGGACGAGGCCGCATTGTCCGCCAGTTGCTGACCGAAAGCGTGCTGCTTTCCGCGATCGGCGGCGTCATCGGCTTGGGGATCGGCGCGCTGGGAGTCCGCGCGCTGCTGGCTATCAATCCAGGCAACATCCCGCGCATCGGGCCCGATGGCGCCAACGTGAGCCTGGATTGGAGGGTGCTCGCTTTTGCGCTGCTGCTGGCGCTCGCCACGGGGGTGCTGTTCGGACTGGTTCCCGCCATCCAGGGTTCGCGCGCGGACCTGAACATCACGCTCAAAGAAAATGGCGCGCGGGGAGGGTCGGGCATGCGGCAGAATAAATCGCGGGCTGTGTTGGTGATAGTGGAGATGGCGCTGGCGATCGTCCTGCTGGTGGGCGCCGGCCTGCTGCTGCGCACGTTTTCGGCCTTGCACCACGTGGATCCCGGGTTCGATCCGCACAACGTCCTCACGATGGATACGTCGCTTACCGGGACACATTTCAATAAAACCGCGGACATCGCTACGATGACGCGCGAGGCGCTCGACCGCATCCACGCCATCCCCGGCGTGGAGGCCGCCGCCGCGACTTCTTACCTGCCGCTGGAGGGCGGCCTGGGGCTGGGATTCATCATCGAAGGCCGTCCGCTGACCGATGGCACGTCCCAGGGCGGAGCTTCTTGGAATTACGTCACGTGGCGCTTCTTCGATGTGTTCCGCATCCCCATCAAGCGCGGCCGTTCGTTCACCGAGCGCGACAACGCCGGCGCGCCGCCGGTGGTGGTCATCAACGAGGCCATGGCCAGGAAATATTGGAAGAGTGCGGACCCCATCGGGCAACGGCTGATTATCGGGCGGGGCCTGGGGCCGGATTTCGAGCAGGCGCCGCGCGAGATCATCGGTATCGTGGCCGACGCGCGCGATGGCGGGTTGAACAACGATCCGGCTCCGGCCACGTTTGTGCCGTTGTCGCAGGTGCGCGATTCCTACATGGAACTGAACAACCGCTTCATGCCGCTGAGCTGGGTGGTGCGGACCAGGGTGGCGCCGTTCTCGGTTTCGGCTCCCATCCAGAAAGCGTTTCAGGATGCCGCGGATTTGCCCGTGGCGCACATCCGCAGCATGGACCAGATCGTGATCAGGTCTACCGCGCGCGACCAGTTCAACACGCTGGTGCTGGGCATCTTCGCGGCCGTCGCTATCCTCCTTTCGTCGATCGGGCTGTACGGTCTGATGGCTTATGCCGTCGAGCAGCGCACGCTGGAGTTCGGCATTCGCCTGGCACTGGGGGCCGATTTCCCGATGCTGCGCAATATGATCGTACGGCAGGCGATGCTGTTGGCCTGTGCCGGCATCGTGGCCGGACTGGCCGCCGCGTATGGGCTTACCAGGCTCATGAGCAGTCTGCTGTTCGACGTAAAGCCGACCGATCCGGTAGTCTTCAGTTCGGTAACGCTGCTCTTCGCCGTGGTCGCATTCCTGGCCGGTTATCTGCCTGCACGCCGTGCCCTGCGGCTCGACCCGGTAATCGCCCTCCGCTATCAATAGCGTGAGGCGGGCCCGCAGGTGTCAAAATAGAGATATGAGACATCCGGCCCTGAAAGCCCGTTACGCGTGTGCCGTCTTGCTGACCCTGGCCGGCTGCTCAAGTTCCACGATAGTCCGCAACCCCGCCGCCCAAACCGAAGAATGGCCTGCCTACGGCAACGATCCAGGCAGCGCCAGATACTCCCCCCTAACCGAAATCACCAAAGAAAACGTAAGCCGGCTCAAAGTCGCCTGGACCTATCGCACCGGCGACGTGTCCACCGGGAAGGGCACCTGGAACGGCAAGAAGATCTGGGCCAAGAGCACCTTCGAAGCCACCCCCTTGATGGTTGACGGCACCCTATACATCGCCACGCCCTTCAACCGCATCATCGCGCTCGATGCCGAAACAGGCAAAGAAAAATGGGCCTTCGATCCGCATCTCGATCGCATCGGGTTTTACGGAGACGATTTCACCTGCCGCGGGCTGGCATTCCGCGTCGATCCCAAGCTACAGGCGGGACAGGCGTGCCGGAAGACAATTTACGAAGTCACCCTCGATGGCCGCCTCGTCGCGGTGGATGCCGAGGCCGGGCAGTCCTGCGCCGCATTCGGAACCGCCGGCCAAGTCTCATTGAAGACCGGCGTCAACCTGGCGTCCGAAATCGACCACCTCATTCCGGGCGAGTATCACTTCACATCGGCGCCCGCGGTTGTTGGCGACGTGGTGGTGGTGGGTTCCGCGATCAATGATAACGACCGTGTGGAGATGCCCTCCGGCGCCGTGCGCGGCTACCACGCCAGCACGGGGGCGCTTCTGTGGACCTGGGACCCTGTGCCGCGCGACCCCGCCGATCCCGCGCGCGCCACCTGGCAAAACGGCGCCGATCGCACCGGCGCAGCGAACGTCTGGGGCCCCATCTCCGCCGATCCGGCGCACGACCTGGTGTTCCTGCCCACCACCAGCCCCAGCCCCGACTACTATGGCGGTGAGCGCAAAGGCGCTAACCTGTACGCGGATTCCCTAGTCGCGCTGCGAGCATCCACGGGCAAAGTGGTGTGGGCTTTCCAGGCCGTGCACCACGACTTGTGGGATTATGACTTGCCGTCTGCGCCATCGCTTATCGAAGTTCAGCGCAATGGCAGAAGCATCGCCGCGCTCGCCCAACCGAGCAAGATGGGCCACCTTTTCGTACTCGACCGCGACACTGGACAGCCCGTACTGCCGGTGGAAGAAAGGCCCGTATCGCAGGATGGCGTGCCGGGCGAATGGCTGTCACCCACGCAGCCTTTCCCGGTGGCCACGCCGCGGCTGGTCCCCGACCGGCTGGAGCCCCAGGATGCCTGGGGACTCACGCCCTGGGATCGCGGAAGGTGCCGCGATACGATCGCGGGCCTGCGCCGCGGCAGCATCTTCCTGCCGCCCAGCCTTAAAGAGTCGCTGCAGTATCCCGGCAATGCCGGCGGCACCAACTGGGGCGGAGTTTCCTTCGACCGCGCGCACGGGCTGATCGTGGTGAACCAGACCAACCTCGCGTTCATGGTCCAACTCATCCCGCGTGAACAAGTAAAAGGCCGGCACGCCCGCTCCGGCGGCATGGGGGACGGATGGGAGTACGCGCCCATGAAGGGCACACCGTACGTGATGCGGCGCAAAGCGCTGCTCTCGCCGTGGGGCCTGCCGTGCAGTCCGCCGCCGTGGGGGACGCTGGCCGCGGTGGAGGCGAATACCGGAAAGATCCGGTGGCAGGTGCCGCTGGGGACGGTCAGGGAACTGGCGCCGGTGCCGCTGCCGATTGGCTGGGGCACACCCACGTTGGGCGGTCCCATGACCACGGCCACCGGGCTTACGTTCATTGGCGCCACCATGGACCGCACCTTCCGCGCGTTCGATACAGAGACCGGCCGCGAGCTATGGCACACCAGCATGCCGGCGTCCGCGGTGGCCACGCCGATGACTTATCGGGCGCGCATGGGCGGCCGTCAATACGTGGTGGTGGCGGCCGGGGGACACGGCAAGATCGACGGGATCAAGCTGGCGGATTACGTGGTAGCGTTCGCGTTGCCATAAGGCGGCGAACCTAAGCGCAGAGGCCGGCGGAGGCGCCCACCCACTCCAGGTTTTTGTTGTGATCCACGCCCATCATGGCGCCGCGGCCCATGCGCACCAGCAGCGACACGGGCCGCAGGTCGTCCAGCCAGATATACATGATGCGCAGCTCGGCGCGCGTTTGGCCGTGCGGGGTTTCGATCACCGGCTCGAAATTAACGCGCTCCTGCAGGATGTAGTCGCGGCGCTGGTCGGGCGGAATGGCGGCCACTTCATCGTGCGACGGACCGATGCGCACACCCAGGCCGGCAAACGAGAAGAGCGGCTTCAGCACATAGTTCGCGGTGTCGCGGGGGATGTGATGGAGCTGATCGAGGAACCAGGTTTGCGGCACGGTGGGATGGCGCAGATAAGGGATGGAGAATTTGCTGATGCGGAAGTAGTCGTTGGGGTGTCCGGCCCACTCCACGTCCAGGTCGTCGCGGAAATCGAATGCCGGCGTGATGGAACGGCGTTCCAATTCGTCGACGATGGCGCGATTGTAAATGCGCTGGATGGGGATCTGGCGTCCGTCGCGCTCGTAGAACAGGCCGCGGCCCTTTTTGTGGATCTGGGTGATGCAGACAGCGCGCACGCCGAACATACGCTCGGTGAGTACGAAATCTGCAAGCGTTTTCTGGTGCAGCGGATCGATCTCCATCAGAACCACATTTTCGGGATCGTGTCCGCCCAGGATGGCACGACCCAGCAGGGCTTTGTAGCCCGCCAGATCGAGGCCGCCCAGTAAATAGCGCAGCGTGGGATCGAGCCCGTAGGCGTTCATGTACACCTGCGACAGAACCGGCTGGTAGGCGTAGAGCGAAGGGAAGGCCTGGATTTCGACCAAACGGGGCGCGATTTCGCCGGACTCTTCGCGCACCAGGCCGAAATCGACCTGCAGGAAAAGCGGCCGATCAGGCTCGCCGGGGACGTCGAAGCGCGGGGGCACGGCCTGGCGGGCGATGGCCTGGTATTCGGGAGTGGTCAACTGGCGGATCAGCTCGGCGCCGTCGCGGGCCATGCGCTCGATCAGCGGCATGGGAAAAAAGCACGGCGTCTCGCAATTACGGAAGGTGACCGGCGAGCCGGATTCGGCTTCCAGGCGGGCGATGAAGCCGGCGTATTTTTCCGGAGTAAAGCCGGCATTGAAGCGAGCTCGCAGGGCGGGGATCACGCGAGCACGAACTCGCCGGCGCGCATGATCATGCGATCATCGGCCCAGATGTCGAACTTGCGGCCCACCACGTCGATGTGCGTGGAGCATCGCCAGTCGGCGCCGGTGTAGCTACCGTAGGGATCACCGAAAGCGATGTGGACGCCGGGAATTTTCTCGTCCTGGAGAATATTGCCGATCACGTCGCGCACGCCGATGTTGGTGCCGATGGCGAACTCGCCCACGCGGTCGCTATTTTCATCGGTGTGGGTGTAGCGCCAGAATTCATCTTCAAGGGCGCGGTTCAGACAATGCGCTTCGGTTAGGCGGTTGCCCTTGATGCGGATGGTAAGCGGCTCGCGGTGCAGGTCGCCGTACTTGGCGCACAGGTAATCGCCCACTACGCCATCGACTACGAAGGTGCCGTTTACTTCGCCGGGGGTGGTGAAGATCTCGCCGCCAGGCAGGTTGCCCCAGGTGTTGGCGCTGATGATGCCGCTGGTCTTCAGCCATTTGTAGCCGGGATTCATGTCGGCGGTCAGGTCCGTGCCGGCCGGCGTTTTCGCGCGGACCTGGGCCGCGGCGCTGGCGATCGCCATCACCTCGAGGCTGATGCGGTCCACTTCGCGGAAGTCGGCGCGCATGCCGTCGCGCATGATCTGTTTGGTGATATTCACCATGTGGGCATGGCGGATTTTGCGGCGGGCAACCACCTCGGTCATCTGCATGCGCGAGCGCAGCTCGTTGGCCTGGGCCTGCGCGGCAAAGATGCTGACGTCACTGGTTTCCAGGTCGTCGATGACCGGTTTGGGCATTTCAGCCAGCGGGCGTGGGGCCACTTCTTCGAGCGTCCAAGAATGGTAGCGCGCCCCGACACTATCAAGCTCGGCCGCCAGGGCCGCGGCGATCTCGATGCTGGCGCGATCCGTGATCAGCGCCACTTTTTCGCCCGGCTGGATGCGCAGGCACACGCGGACGGCATTCCGCGCGCCTTCGACCAGCTCGGGATCCACGGCGGTTTCTTTAAGTACCTGGCTCACCGTGCGGCGACCCGCCTTTCCTCTGCCGGGAAGATGCCCGCTTCGGTCTCTTCGATAATGTAGTCGACCACTTTTTTCATATCCTGAGTTTCGTTCCAGACCCGCAACTGGCGGTCGGCGCCGGTGCCATTTTTGAGGATCTCGCGGATGTAGTTGATCTCCTGGCGGCTGCCCAACTCGTCCACCACGTCGTCGATGATCTCGAAATATTCGTCCATGAGGTCGCGCATGGGCACTTCCACGCGCTTGCCGAAATCGATCAGCTTGCCGTCGATGCCATAGCGCAGGGCGCGCCACTTGTTCTCCATGATGAGCGCGCGGCGGTAGAGGCGGAAGCCCTGGTTCATGGAATGCAGTTTATAGAGCTTGGCCACGGTGGCCTGGATGAGCGCGGCCAGGGCAAGAGTTTCGTCGGCGCGCATGGGAATGTCGCAGACGCGGAATTCGAGAGTGCTGAAGTACGGATGTGGGCGGATGTCCCACCAGATCTTCTTGGCGTTATCAATGCAATTGGTCTTGATCAGCAGGTTGATAAAGCTTTCGTACTCGCCGTAGCTGGGAAAATAATCCGGAATGTTGGTGCGGGGGAACTTGTCGAAGACTTTGCAGCGGTAGGATTTCAGGCCGGTATCCATGCCGCGCCAGAAGGGGGAATTGGTGGAGAGGGCCAAGATGTGCGGGAGGAAATAACGCGCGGCGTTCATGATGTGGATGGCGGTTTCGGGATCTTCGACGCCGATGTGGACGTGCAGGCCGAAGATCAGGTTGGCGCGCGCCACCATCTGCATATCTTCCACGATGGTGTGGTAGCGCTGGTCGGGGTAGATTTCCTGTTTGCTCCAGTCGGCGAAAGGATGCGAGGCGGCGGCGGCCAGGCGCAGGCCATGCTGGCGGGCGAGGTCGATCAGGTTGCGGCGGATCATGGTGATCTCGTCGCGGGCTTCACCGATGTTGCGGCAGATGCGGGTGCCGGCCTCGATGACCGACTGGTGCATTTCGGGCTTGACGCGCTCGACCAGGACGGCCTTACCCTTTTCGATCATCTCGATGCCGATGTGCGAGCGGAGATCGCGGGTCTCCGGGTCGATCGTCTGATATTCCTCCTCGATTCCGATGCTCAAGCTGGGCTTCATACGGTCCCCCTCATGGTTATTATTATGCCCCTTCCAGCTACGACCCTTCCAGAAAGCGGGACCAGCGGAACTCGCGGGAGGGCGTTTCCGGCGAGAGCGCTTTGCGGATGGCCAGTTCAGCCATGGCGTTGACCATCCAGACGAAATTCTCCTGCCCCACGGAGTGGATGTCGGCATCCGGGGCGGGGTTCAGAAAATCGATCGCGTAGGGAATGCCGTCCTCGACGGCGAATTCTACGGTGTTCATGTCGTAGCCGAGGGCGCGACACAACTTCAGGCAATCGCCGACCACGCGCTGGTACATGGCGGGTTCGATGGGCGGCGGGTTTTTGACGTAGCGGTCGGCATGCGGCTGGCGGGGATCGTAGCGCATCACCCACACTTTCTCCTGGCCGATCACATAACAGCGGAAATAGTCGGTGAAATTGACGGCTTTCTGGAGGGTCATGCAGAGATCGCCGGTCTGGTCGTAGGCGGCGAAGAACTCCTGCGGGTTGTCCACTTTGAAGACGCTTTTCCATCCGCCGCCGGCGTGCGGTTTCAGGAAAGCGGGAAAGCCGACGTAGTCGAAGATTTCTTCCCAATTAAGCGGGTAGCGCAGGTTGCGCATGGAGAGATCGGTGGTATCGGGCGGATGTTTTTTGTGCGGCAGCAGGACGGTGCGGGGGATGGCTACGCCGATTTGGGAGGCCAGGGCGTAGTTGAAAAATTTGTCGTCGGCGCTCCACCAGAACGGGTTATTGATGACGGTGGTTCCGGTGAGGATGGCATTCTTGAGATACGAGCGATAGAAGGGGATGTCCTGCGAGATGCGATCGATGATCACGTCGTAGCCGCTGGGCTGGGCCATGCCCACGCCTCCCACCAAGAGGCTCTCGGCCTGCACACCCTGGATGTCGAGCGCGTTGATGCGGTCAATCAGGGCGAAGGGGAAGGTGTTTTCCATGCCGTAGAGAATGCCGATTTTCTTCATGCGATTTTATTGAGTGTATCAGTTAAGTAGGGCGGGCCCGTGGCCTGCGTGGGGCTCTCAGCCCCGCCCGCCTTTTTATTGATGAACTGGGTTTTTAACCCTTTAAAAAGAGCGGGGCTGAGAGCCCCGCGCAGGCCACGGGCCTGCCTCACAGCACTTGACGCTTACCTGCTACCATCTCCAGAAGGAGGGTTTCATGCGCAGCATTACGACCAGACGCACGATCCAGTTATTTTCTTTGACGGCATTAACCTTAGGCTTAACACTTGTGCCGGCCCAGGCTAAGTCGGACTTCAGCGGCACCTGGAAGGGCAACGCGACCAAGAGCGATTTCGGGCCGATGCCGGCTCCCGACAGCCTTACCGAGAAGATCGCGCACGAGGAGCCCAACATCAAGATAAACGTCGCGCAGGTGGGCGGTCAGGGCGATATGAACTATGACATGGCTTACACCACCGACGGCAAGGAAGCCGTCAACACGGTCGGCGGGAACGAGTTCAAGACTACCTTGAAATGGGAAGGCGACGACTTGGTGGGCGACACTAAGGGTTCCTTCGACGGCAACGATTTCACAACCAAAGACCGCTGGACGCTTTCCGACGGCGGGAAGACCATGACCGTGACGCGGCACATCTCGACCTCGATGGGCGAGTTCGACATGAAGCTGGTGTTCGACAAGCAGTAGGAGGGACGCGATGGGCAAGTTCACATGCAAGCTGTTTGGCGCGGTGATGCTGGCCGCGCTTTTCGCGCTAATGGCCCAGGCCAAGCCCAACTTCAGTGGAACCTGGAAGTGCAACATCTCGAAAAGCGATTTCGGCCAGATGCCGGCGCCCGATACCCGGACGGACAAGATTACACACGAGGATCCGGACCTGAAGGACACGCTCTCACAGAGCGGCCAGATGGGCGAGGTGACCGCGGACTTGAAATATTCGACCGATGGGAAAGAGACCACCAATTCCGTCCGCGGCAACGAAATTAAGAGCACGGCAAAGTGGGAAGGCGACGAGCTGGTGATTAACGGCAAAGGCTCGTTTCAGGGCGCGGATATAACCCTGACCGACCACTGGTCGTTATCGGGCGACGGCAATACGCTGACGATTCAGCGGCACGTCACCAGCCCCATGGGCGAGACGGATCAGAAGATCGTACTGGAGAAACAATAGCGTGTCATGCTGTTTAGCACTGTCGGAAGACGAATCGGGTTGTGCGTGATGGCGGCCTCGAGTTTGATGCCGGGCCAGACCAGGGCAAATTTGAACGGAACCTGGAAGATGGATCCGGGCAAGAGCGACTTCGGTTCGGGGCCGGTGTCGATAACCCGGCTGGACAAGATCGCGCTGGAAGGCTCCAACTTAAAGGACACCATCACGCAACAGCTCCGCCGCGGTCCGGAAACCACGTACGACATGATTTATACGACCGACGGGAAGGAATCGACCAACCATGTGCGCGGCAATCTGGTTAAGAGCACCGCGCAGTGGGAGGGCGACGAACTGGTGATCGAGAGCAAGGTGTATGCACTGCGCGAGGCGGCCATGCAGGATCGCTGGTCGGTCTCAGCGGACGGAAAAACGCTCACGCTGGTGCGGCACATGACCGGGGCGATCGAGGCGGAACAGAAGGTCGTGTTCGAGCGGCAATAATATAGGTAGGAAAGAACCTGTCCCACTTATCTACCCGGTCGTATTGGGGGTATGTAGGAATGGGTTTGTTACGTTTTCAGCCATTGGACGGCGTGCTGCACTAACTCGCGGCCGTTCTTTAGTGAGAGCTTTTCCTTGATGTGCGCGTAATAGGACTCTACGGTTTTCACGCTTAAGTGCAGTTCTTCAGCGATCTGACGAGTGCCATGACCTTGGCCGATCAGGCGGAAGACTTCCAATTCGCGATCGGTGAGTTCGTCTACGATGGAACGCTTGGGAACCGCGGAGCCCTTGACGAACTGGCGGACCATCTTCTGCGCCATGCGGTCGCTGACATAGACCTCGCCGGTGAGAATCTGGCGGATGGCAATCAGGACGCGCTCGGTGGCTTCCTGTTTCATGATGTAGCCGTTGGCACCGGCGCGGAGAGCACGTTCGGCGTAAAGCGACTCGTCGTGCATGGAGAGGATCAGCACGGGCAAGTGGGAATCGCGGGTGCGGATGGTTTTGAGGAGATCGATTCCGTCGGGCCCATTGAGGGAGACGTCCACGATCAGGATATCCGGCTTGGAGGCATCGATCGATTGAAGCGCGGCGCGCGCGTCTTCGGCTTCGCCGCACACCATGAGATCGGGCTCACGGTTGAGTAACTGAGCAAGCCCCTGGCGCACGATAGGGTGGTCATCCACCACGAAGACCCTGATCTTTTTGGTTAGCGGTCCTGGCAGTTGAGCGGTCATACAGGTTTCCTGGCCGCAGCGCCAACCGAGGGGAGCGCGCAAGTGATCACGGTCCCGCCCTGAGAAGCTCGCTGGACATCTAAAGCGGCGCCAATCATTTTCGCGCGGTAGTTCATGATGTGCAATCCCATTCCAGGATTATTTCGGACATCCTCGGGCAATCCACGGCCATCGTCATGGATGGTGAGGACGAGGCCATCCCCGTCGGGATCTGTACCGGAACAGAGGTGGATACGGATGTGGCGCGCGTGCCCGTGCTTGATGGCATTATTCACGGCTTCCTGGGCGATGCGGTACAGGTGATTGCCGGCGGCGTGATCGTGGATCAGGACCGGGCGGTCGCACTCGAAGGTGCAGGAAAGACCGAACAGGTCTTCGACTTCCGAGGCGTAGTGTTCGAGCGCCGACATCAAGCCGCGGGCATCGGCGACGACGGGCAGCAGGCCGCGGGATAGCTCGCGCGTTTTGTGGATGGCCTCATTCACGAGGCGGACGATTTTGGCGGCGTCCGCAGCCTCGGGCAGGGATTTGTCGGCGAGTTTTTCGGAGAGCACTTTGCTCATGAAGGCGATGCCGGTGAGGTGCTGGCCCAAGCCATCGTGGAGGTCCTGGCCGATGCGGCGCTCTTCCCGGGCGCTGATATCGAGGATGGCGTTTTCCAGGCGCTTGGATTCCGTGATGTCTATGCCGGTAAGAATGACGTTGCGCACTTTACCGTTGGGATCGGGCAGGATCGTGCCGGACCAGCGAATCAGGCGCGGGCCGCCGTGGCCGGTGAGCCAGCGGCCTTCGAAATCCTGAGCGAGGCGGCCCGCGCGCAACTGCTCGAAGGCAGTACGGAAGCGCTCGCGATCTTCGCCCGCGGGGAACAGATCGGCGGCTTGCTTGCGTTTGACTTGTGCGAAGGGCAGGCCGGTGGTGCGCTCGCAGGCACGGTTGAATTGGACGACGCGGCCGTCGAGATCGAGGACCAGGATCAGGGTTCCGACGGTATTGAGGATGGCGGATACGAAGTTGCGCTCCTGCTGGAGGGCTTCTTCGGCCTGCTTCAGCTCGGTGATATCGATGGCCACGCCGTGGACGAAGCAGGGCTGGCCGTCATCGCGGCGGAGCATTTTGGCTTCGCAATGGAACCAGACGACGTGCCCGTCGCGGGCGATCACGCGATATACGGAGCGGAGGGGCTTGCCGGTGAGGAACATACCGGCGGCTTCCAGGCTCCAGCGCAGGTTATCCTCGGGATGAATCTGACGATACCAGCGGACCGGATCCTCAAGCCATTCGGCCTGCGAGAAACCGAGGGTCTCCTCGATATGCGGACTGACGTAGGCTTCGCTGATGCCGCGATCGAGGTTGGCCATGAAGACTACGGCGGGCAGTTGTTCCACCAAGCTGCGGTAGCGGGCCTGGTCGCCCGGTAAAAGCCAGACGTCCGGCGGCGCATCGGCGGGAGGGCTGCCGTTGGGAGCGCTACGCAGAAAAACGCTGGCCAGCTCTTCGAGCAAGGCCTGGGCTTCGGCGATCGACTCCGGAGCGCCTTGCAACAAATCCGCCGATAAACCGCCGGCTGTCATACGCTATGTGGCTGCGATGGACGTTTGTTGCGGAAGACAGGCTCCTTGTTGAGCGATTCCTGGATAAAGCGGCGGAGGACGTGAATGGCGCGGCCGTAGGTCATGACTGCGCTGGAGGAAAGGAGCGAACCGGGCGGCTGGTTCATGAAGGGCATGAATTTATCGGGGAAGCCGGGCATGGTGCAGCCGATGCAAATGCCGCCGACGTTGGGACAGCCGCCGATGCCGTTCATCCAACCGCGCTTGCCGACGTTGCATTGCACCACGGGGCCCCAGCATCCGAGCTTGACGATACATAGGCGGGAGCCGTACTCGTCGGCGAATTCTCCCTGTTCATAGTATCCGCCGCGGTCGCAGCCCTCATGCAAGGTCTGGCCGAAGAGCCAGGTGGGGCGGAGCGCTTCATCGAGGGGGATCATGGGCGCGTGGCCAGCGGCCTGGCGCAGAAGGTACAACAGGGTCTCCATGAAATTATCAGGATGGACGGGGCATCCGGGTACGCAGACGATGGGAATTCCGGCGCGCGATTTCCATTCCCAGCCGAGATAATCCGGGAGGCCCATGCAGCCCGTGGGGTTGCCTTCCATGGCGTGCAGGCCGCCGTAGGTGGCGCAGGTTCCGGCGGCGAGGACAGCCCAGGCGTGGGGCGCCAGGCGGTTGATCCAGTCGCAGGTGAGGATGGGCTGGCCGGTGAGCGGGTCGGTGCCGAGGGTCGCCCAATAGCCTTCTTCTTTGTTCTTCTCGTTGGGGACGGAGCCTTCCATGACGAGGATGAAGGGGGTCGCGCGGTGTCCGGCGGCGGCTTCGCGGAAGGGTTGCAGAAACTCATCGCCATTGGCCATGGAGAGGACGGGGTTGTGGAGGTTGACTTTGGGAATCCAGGGGAGGCCGCCACGGACGATGTCCTCGATGCTGGGCTGGGTGGCCGCGGTCATGGCGATGGACTCGCCATCGCAACCCAGGCCGGCGGTGATCCAGAGCACATCGATTTCGGTGATCGGTTCCGTGGACAGTGGATCCCTCCCTGAGCGGCCGGGCAACTGGCGAGTATTTTACCGTAATTTCCGTGCTAGAAAGAGAGGGCGGCCTTAGAGGCCGCGTGCAGGCTGCGAGCCCGCCATCAAGTCCGCACTCAGCCCCAGCCTTCCTCCGGCGCGAAAGTCTTAGAGCGACCTGAGAGGTCGCTGCAGCCCGAGGGGCCGCCCCACAGGCTTTCTGCGCCTACGCACGATGCAAATGAGGGTGCGGATGCACTTCCCCCGCCGCGTGCACATGCGCATGCGGCCGGATCAGCTTGGCGCGCTCCAGCAAGGCCACATCATGCAAGATCTGCAGCGGCGTTCCCTCCCCCGCCACCTGCCCGTTCTCCAACACATAGCACCGGTCCGCAATATCTTCCAGCGTATCCATATCGTGCGTAGCGGTGACCACCGTCTTCACCCCGTTCCCGCACGAAACCAGGAAATCCACGATGCGCGCCTGGCTGCTCGGATCGAGCGCTCCGCTGGGCTCGTCCAGCAGCAGCACCTCCGGATCGAGCACCAGCACCGACGCTAGCGCCACCCGCTTCTTCTCGCCTCCCGACAATCGGTGCGGCGCGCGATCCTTCAAGTGCGCGATATCCATCGCGTGCAACACCTCCGCCACCCGGTCCCGGACCTTCTGCGCCGGCCAGCGAAGCTGCAGCGGACCAAATGCCAGCTCGTCGAATACGCTGGGACAGAACAATTGCACGTCCGCATTCTGAAACACCAGCCCCACCCGCCGCCGGAAGCTGAAGAAGAACGCCTCGTCCTGCAGCCTCCTTTCCGTCAGGCTCTCTCCTAGAAACGCGATCTCGCCCTGGTCGGGAAAACCCAAACCCGCAAGCAGCCGCAACAGGGTGGACTTGCCGGATCCATTGGCGCCCAGCAGCGCCACCCGCTCGCCGCGCCGCACCTCGACGCTTAGCCCGTTCAGAGCCGGCATCTGGTTGTAGCGGTACGACACTTCCCGTACCTCGAAAGCCAGTTCGTTCACCGCCCCAGCCATACCGCCCCGATCGCCACCGCTGCAAAGGCGCCCAGCCGCAGCCAGTCGTACCCGCTCATGCGCAACTCATCGAGCAGCCGGACCTCGCCGCGGTAACCGCGCGCCTGCATCGCCAGGTGTACCTCGCCGCTCACCTGCAGGGTCTTGCCCAGCAGCACACCGGCGCTGGCGGCAGCCAGGCGGCGGCGGTCGGCAGGCTCCAGCACGCCCACCATCCGGCTCTCCCGCGATTCGAACATGGCGCGCGCGGTTTCCAGAAACAGAAACATATAGCGATAAGTCATGCCCAGCAGCGCCACAATCACCACCGGCGCACGAAAGTAGCGCAGCGCCCGCAGCAGGTGCGTCCACAAGGTGGAGAGAATCAGCAGCGTCGCCAGAGTCGCCGCCGTCTCACCGCGCAGGATGAGGAAGCTAGCAGCCCGCAGTCCTTGCATCGTCACCGGCCACCCCAGCAGCGGCAACCTGTAGACCATCGCGCCCGGGGTCAGGAACACCGCCGGTAGCGCGATCACGCCGGTGAAGGCCAGCACGGCAATCCAGATGCGCCCCGCCAGCAGCCGCATCGGTATGTGCGAAACAATCGCCAGAAATATCGCGATCGCCAGCAGGCACACCAGCACGCGGATCTGGTGCACAGCCACCGCGGCGATGATCAACGCCCCAATCCCCGCCAGCTTCACGCGCGGATCGAGACCCTGCAGGAACCCGCCGGCCACGGCCATATCTTCGGCGAAGAGCACCTTCGCGGTGGCATCTACCAGGCCGCGCGCGGTCTTCTCCACGAATCCCGCTTTGCGCCGCCGGCCGGTCGCAGCGGGCAGTCGCGCCAGCAGCCACTTCAGCAGCAGTGCCAGCGCGATGATCAACCCAACGCCCACCGCCCCGGACACTACGTAGCCGAACGCCGCGCTCCGGATGAACGATGGCGCGTAGCCTGAGAGCGGCGCGGTCCAAACGGACGACAGCCGCTCCAGCCCCCGCGGGGCAGCCGCCGGAGGCGCCATGTTTTGGGACGCGGCAGCGATCTGGCGGCGCATCTGTGGGTCCGCGTAATCGCGCGCATTCCATTCGCCCCAGGCGCTGCCCACCGCCAGAATGCCGAGCGGCGTCAGGACAAGCAGGGCGGCCACTCCCAGCCACAACCTCCGCGTAACGGGATGGCGCCGCGCTTCGGCCACTGGATCCGCCGGCAATTCTGTCCCGCTGGTCGCGCGCAGCAGTTCCGGATCGGTCCGCTGCAGATAAGCCACCATGCCGGACGAGATCACCAGTTCCGCCAGGCCCGCCAGCGTCAGATGTCCGAGCATCATGGCCGGAATCGCGATGCGCAGCGGATACGGCGCATACAAGGGCGCGCCGGAAGCATCCCGGAACAGCAGGGGTTGAATTCCGAACTCGATCGCAGCGCACAAAGCCGCTACATTAATGGCCGCATACCCGGCAATTCCCGCCGCCGCCACCCGCCGTGCCGACCCCAGCGCCGCGCGCCACGCCAGGATCCGGTAAGTCGCATAAGCCACCACTGAGCCCACAATCGCCATGTTGAAGCAGTTCGCGCCCAGCGCGGTGATGCCGCCATCGCCGAAAAATACGGCCTGAATGGTAAGCGCGATAGAGATCGCCAGAATGGAGGCCCACGGACCCAGCACGATCGACGCGACTCCCATGCCCACCGCATGCCCGGTCGTGCCACCCGGCAGCGGCAGGTTGAACATCATAATGACGAAGGAAAACGCGGCGAACAGCGACAGCAGCGGCACCAGGCGCGAGTGCATGGCCGCCTTCACCCGCCCCAGCGCCACGTACCAGAAAGGCGTGGCCGCGGCCGCCAAACCAACGCACGTCGAAGGACTCAAATATCCGTCGGGAATGTGCATCGTCATCGGCAGAATAGCACGATTGTATCGTTCGTGCGATCAAACGGTGCGTCTATGGCAGGTTGTGCCCGGAAGTGGTGACGGTGAATCGCCCGTGCTTCACCCCTTTCACCGCGATCAAAGCGTTCGCCAGTTTCTGCACCAACCCGGCCTTGCCCTTCACCAGCACCACTTCCAGGCAATTGTCGTGATCCAGGTGCACATGCAGCGCCGAAAGCACCGCCGCGTGATACTGGTGCTGCAATTCGGTCAGCTTCTCGGTCAGCAGCCGCGCGTGATGGTCGTACACCAGCGTCACCGTCCCGAACACTTCGGCATCGGTCGATTTCCAGACCTCCTGCACCAACTCGTTCCGGATGAGGTCCCGAAACGCCTCCGAGCGGTTGGTGTATCCCCGCTCGCTGATCAGTTTGTCGAACTTCGACAGCAAATCTTCGCTGATTGCCACGCCGATCCGGCACAGATCCGCCATAAGCTCCTACTTCATCACAATCCATCGCCACGTGGCAGGCGACGCCCGCCGTGCGCCCGCTCCCTCCAATAGGAAAACGTAGCAGCGGCGCATTTGGATGGTCGAGATGACCTTTCTGCTCGTTTGGCGGCCGGGCTTCGTCCCGTCCAGTCGTCACTCGCCGGTTATGAGCGCGTTTTTGCCGAAAAACACAGGACTTAGCCGCCCCCCCCACGGTAATCTGCAATCAGGGAGAGCAGATCATGGGCGACCACAACAACGGAACCTGGCAACGCACCGCGGAAGCCGACAACGGCAGCATCAGCCCCGGGCTGATCTTCGGGCTGGCCATCGTCGCCATAGGTGTCATCTTCCTGCTGGGTAACTTCGGCGTACCCGTGGATTTCCTGTGGTCGTATTGGCCCGTCATCCTGATCGCAGTCGGCCTGGCTAAGCTGGTGGATTCCCGCGACACATCCGGACGCACCGGCGGCGCTATCATCATGATCGTCGGACTGGTGCTGATCGCCGATAAGATCCATCTGCCCTTTCTCAATAACGTCAGCTTGTGGAGCCTGTGGCCGGTGGCTTTGATCGTTTTCGGCTTCATGATGCTGTGGGGGGCGCTGGAGGGCAAGAGCGGCAAAGGGATCCCCGCGGCCCCACCGTGGAGCGCACCGTCTATTCCCGGCGTGGTCAATATGTTCTCGCTCTTCGGCGGGAGCAACCGGAAGGTCAGCGGCGATTTCAAGGGCGCCGACCTGGTGGCCATCTTCGGCGGCGGCCAACTCGACCTGCGCTATGCCACCATGGCCGAGGATGAAGCGGCAGTCAGCGTCAACGCCATCTTTGGCGGCTTTGAGATCCGTGTGCCCGAGACCTGGCTCACGCAGGTGCATGTAACCGGCGTGTTCGGCGGCCATGAAGATAAGACTCACCAGCCGGATCCGCGCCTGGTGCCCAATCCCAAACGAATCACGATTCGCGGCAGTACCATTTTCGGGGGCCTGAGCATCAAGAACTGAGGCGTTGGAATGCATCCGCTCCTCGTTTCAGGCGCAGCCCTGGCCATCTACCTGGTCGGTTGGATCCCGCTGGCCGCGTTGCTGGTCTACGTGCTCGAAGCCTCCGGCAGCCTGGGTTGGGAGGCCAGCGCCGCCATAGTGGTTCCGGCCTGCGGGGTATACGCTTTCGTGTGCCTGTCTCCCTGGTACGTGGTGCGGATGACGCCCCTGCGCGGCAGCGCCGTGACCCGCATCCTGGCCACCAACTTCGGCGCCGCCGTGGGCGGAAGTATCCTCCTGCTGGCCATCGCGCGCGGCATGGCCGTGCTGCTCTCCCGGTTCGCCACTTTTCATGACGTCGATCAGCGCTTCCGGCCGCATGCCCCCTTGTTCTTCGGCATGGGCGTGATGCTCTACCTGCTCTCCGCCGGCATGCACTACATCATGGCCACCGCTGAGGAGTCTAAGGAAGCGGTCAACCGGGAAATGCAGGCGCTGGTGGCCGCCCGCGATTCCGAACTGAAAGCTCTGAAGGCGCAGATCAACCCGCACTTCCTGTTCAACAGCCTGAACTCCATCAGCGCGCTGGCCGGTATCGACGCCGCGCGCGCGCGCGAAATGTGCGTGCGGCTTTCGGATTTCCTGCGCAGCAGCCTGCGTATGGGTGAACGCGAAACCGTCCCCTTAAGCGAAGAACTGGAGCTGGCCCACAACTATCTTGGCGTGGAGCAGGTCCGTTTCGGAGGCCGCCTGCGCGTCGAGCAGCAGATCGCGCCCGGATGCGAAAAGGGACTGGTGCCGCCGCTGCTGCTGCAGCCGCTGTTTGAAAACGCCGTGAAACATGGCATCTCCAGCCTGGTGGAAGGCGGAACGATCCGCGTCGAAGCCTGGCTGGTGGAAAACGCTCTGCACATCAAGGTGGAGAATCCGTTCGATCCCGAAGGCAGCACCGCCCGCAAAAATGGCCTGGGCCTGCAGATCATCCATCGCCGTCTGCTGGCCCGCTACGGCGATCGCGCGGGCATGGCCACCGAAAACGATGGCCACCGCTACCAGGCGGAGATCCTGGTGCCGTATGAAACCGCCTGAGCTTCTATTCGTGTCGTAGCGCGCGCGTGGGATCTATCGTCAGCGCCCGCCGCGCCGGCCACAGCGCAGCCCCCACCACCGTCAGGCCGAAGACTCCCATCACCGTCAGATACGTCACCGGATCGCGGTTGCTGATCCCGTAAAGCAGCCCCCGCAGCAATTGCGAAAAAGCGGCGGCGCCTGCCACGCCCACCACCAGCCCGCCGGCAACCGGCCACGCAAATTGACGCAGCGTCACCGCCAGGATGTGTCCGGGCCGTGCACCCAGCGCCATCCGGATGCCGATCTCCTTGGTGCGCTGCGAAACCGCATAAGCCACCACTCCCACGATGCCCAGACAGGCCAGCAGATGCGCGATGGAGCCCAATACGCTAACGGCCAGCGCGCTCGATTCCGCGCCTTTAAGCTTGTCCCGGAATCCGCTCTTCAACAGTTCCACCTCGGGGAAAATGCGCGGGTCCACGGCTTTTGCCGCCGCTGCCGCCGGACGCACCAAGTCTTCGGGCGGCCCGTAAGTCTTCACCAGCACATACAACAACGGCAGATCGGCGGTCTCGATGGGCATATAAACTTCCACCGAATCCGAATCCTCCAGCCTGGTCGTGCGTGCGCTGCCGGCTACTCCCACCACCGTAGAATCGTCGCCTATGGCGAACTTGCGGCCCAAGGGATCGCGCCCGGGCCACGCGGCGCGCGCCAGGGATTCGCTGATGACGATGGCGTGCGGCTCGCCCGGCAGCAAATTGCGGCCCCTCACCAGGGGAATCTTCATGATGTGAAAAAACTCGGAGTCCACTCGATTGATCTGCACGGCGAACTGGCGCCCTTCAAAACCCACGCCCGCGGAAATCGAGACGTGGCCGAGCGGCGGCGCCAGCACCAGTGAAACCGATTGCACGCCGGGGAGAGCTCTCAAACGTCCCTCCAGCGCATCCAGATAGGCGCGCGCCCCTGCCGGCGAGTAGCCGTGGCGCCCCAAGCCGGGATCGATCGAAAGCACGTGCTGATATTCGAAGCCCGGATCGCTGGACATGGCATGATCCAGCGCGCGGCTCAGCAGCCCCGCCACGATCAGCAACACACAGCTCGCGGCCACTTGCGCGCCCACCAGCAACTGCCGCACTATCGTAGCGCGATGCCGCTGCCGCGCCAGTTGCAACGCCGGGGTCAGGCCGAACAGCACAGCCGAAATCACACCAACACCAAACGCGAATGCCGCCACCCGCCAGTCGGGCGCAGGGTTGAGCCATGCCGGTGTCTCGGTGAGCGTCATCAAACTGCGCAGCACCGCGTATCCTACCGCCAACCCTGCCACGCATCCCGCAATCGCCAGCAGGAGGCTCTCGGTAAATAATTGCCGGGCCAGCCGTGCCTTCCCCGCCCCCACCGCGATGCGGATCGTGATTTCCCGCTCGCGCGACACGCCCCGCGCCAGCAGCAGACTTCCCAGGTTCCCGCACGCCACCGCCAGGATCAGCAGGCCGAGTGTGCCTAACATGGCGAAAATGGGATACAGATCGCTGCGCCCCTCCGACCCCGAGCCGCTCCGGTCTCCAATCAGCAGGCTCTGCGCATAACCTCCAGGCTCGCTGGGCAGGCTCTCCTTTTCCCAATCTTTATCGGGATGCTCCCTGCGAAACTCCACTGCCAGCGATTTCAATTCATCCTCGGCCGCTTTGGGAGCGAGCCCGGCCTGCAACCGGCCCCACATGCGCACGCTGCTGCTTGTGCCCGCGTAGTCGGTCAGCGGGTGGCTGCCGCCGGCGAAGAAAGACTGCTGCACGAGCGGTAGCCACATCGCCGGTTCGCTCATATTCAGACCGTTGAAGTCACTGCCGGCCACGCCCACGATAGTGGCTGCCTTGCCGTTTACATGAATGATCTTGCCCGCCACCGAGGGATCCGCGTTGAAATGGCGCTGCCAGAAAAGATGCCCGAGCACCACTACCGGGTCGGCATTGGGTGCGTCCTCGCGCTCCGGGTCGAGCAGCCTGCCCACCGCCGGCCTCGCTCCCAGTTCATTGAAGAAGTTCGCCGTAACGAAGTTGACTCCAACTTGCTTTTCTTCGTTCTCCAAAACGACTTTGGCCGTGGTCAGCGCCAGCACCGCCGACAGTGTCCTCGAGTGCTCGCGGAAGAATGCCATTTCCGGATAGGGCATGGCGAATGCATAGTTCTCCACTGCGCGCCGGTGGAATCGCAGCAGCGTAGCGGGGTCGCGCACGTTCAGCGGCCGCAGCACGATCAAATCGAAAAACCCGAACACGGCCACGTTCACGCCGATGCCGATGGCCAGCATCAGCACCGCCACCAGCGTAAATCCCGGCGCGCGCCTGAGCACTCGCGCGGCATAGCGCAGGTCCTGGCGGAAGCGGTCGATCCAGGTCCAGCCCCAGGCGTCCCGCGCTTCCTCGCGAAGCCGCAGTGTGCGCGCCATGTGCCGCCCCTCGCGCTCCGCCATCTCGCGGTGAAATTCCAGGTCGTTGGCCAGCTCCCGGTCGAACTTGCCCCGCCCCAGCAGGTACTCGACACGGCGCAAGAACTCACAGAGGGCGCCCCAAGCCATTTTTATCTTAGGCATAATAACTATAGGGGTATTGTACTGATGCCTGAAGCGCGCTGTCAACCTTCGCCCAGCAGGGTCTTCAATCGTGCGTAACCCGCCCGGCTAACCGGCAGTTGCGTGCCATCGCGCAGAACCGGCGATCTTGCTGTCCTTGGTGTACGCCTCGATCTTGGCCACGCGTTCCAGATTGACGATATGCGAGCGGTGGATGCGGATGAATTGCGCGGGATCGAGCATGCCTTCCAGGCTGGAGATGGTCTGCTGTTTTAGATATGTCTTCTTGTCGCTCTTCAGCGCCACGTAATCGTCCTGCGCCTCGGCGTAATCCAACTTCTCCACCGGGATCACATGCACCGCCGGACCGTCCTTCACTACAATGCGCTGCAGGTATTGCTCGGGCGGGCGCGCGGCGGCCGCCAGTTCCACCGGATCGGGAGTCTTTTCTCCCAGCCGCAGTTTGGCGCGCTCCAGCGCTTTCTCGAACCGCTCCGCGCTGAACGGTTTCAAGAGATAATCCACCGCGTGCGCGTCGAATGCCCGCATGGCATAAGTATCGTAAGCCGTGGTGAAGATCACCGCGATATCCCGCCCCACCAGTTCCAACACCTCGAAGCCATCCAGCTTGGGCATCTGGATGTCCAGGAAAAGCAGGTCGGGCTTCAGGTCCGAGACCGCCTTCACGGCTTCAAAACCATTGGCGCATTCGGCCAGCACCCGTACATCCGAATGCGCTTTCAACATCTCCCGCACCAGCCCGCGCGCCAACTCTTCATCGTCTACGATCACCGCGCCGATCTGCGCCGCGCGCGCTCGCGTGATCCCGCTCTTCTCGCCGGACCCGGCCGGCTGCTGGCTGCGCTGCAGATTCCGCAAATCCACCAGCAGGTCGCACGCCGACTGGTACCGCCGGTCGCGGTCCTTCTCCAAACACTTGCGGACGATGCGCTCCAGTTCCGCGGGCACTTCGTAATTGAAGCGCGCCATGGCCTCGGGCTGCCCCTGCAGAATCTGCATCAGCAGTTCGGTGGCGTTCGCGCCCGCGAAAGGCAGCCGGCCGGTAGCCATCTCGTAGAGCACCACCCCCAGGCTGAACAGGTCCGAGCGCGCGTCGGCCTCCCGCCCCAGCGCCTGTTCCGGGCTCATGTAGTGGACCGTCCCCATCACCATGCCGGGATCGGTAAGAAACTGCGTGGCGACCCGGCTGGCCCCCGGCGCGGAACTCGCGATCATCTTGGCCAGCCCGAAATCCAGCACGGAAACGTGCCCGCGCGGCGCCACCATGATATTGGCCGGCTTGATGTCGCGGTGCACGATGCCCTTCTCGTGCGCCGCGTCCAAAGCGTCCGCAACCTGGATGGCGATGTCCAGCGTCGCGGCCAGCGGCAGCGGTGCGCCGGCGATCCGTTTATCCAGGGTCTCGCCCTCGATATACTCCATCGCCAGGAAACTGGCGCCCGCTGCCTCGCCGATCTCGAACACCCGCGCTACGTTGGGGTGGCTCAACGCCGACGCCGTCTTGGCTTCCTGCACAAACCGCCGCATGCGATCGGGATCGTGCGCCACTTCCGGCGGCAGGATCTTCAGCGCCACCGGCCGCTCCAGGTTCAGATCTTCCGCCAGGTACACTTCGCCCATGCCGCCCGAGCCGAGCAGCGAGACTATTCGATAGTGGGCCAGCAGGGCACCGGGAGCCAGCGCTTCGGGCATGTCCTATCCATCGTAGCGTGGCACGAGGCCGTTGCATGATGCGCCAAATCGATTTATGATGTTCTCGGTAACCGAGGATAATCGCCATGAGCAAGCCCTCCGACCTGGTCCAGGGTACCCTCGACCTCCTGCTGCTCAAGATCCTGGCGCTCGAGCCCCTGCATGGATGGGCCGTCAGCCAGCGCCTGAAGCAGGTATCCGCCAACGTGCTGCAAGTCAGTGACGGATCCCTCTACCCCGCCCTCCACAAACTGGAACAAGAGGGCTGGATTGCCGCCGAATGGAAAACCAGCGATCTGGGCCGCCGCGCCAAGTTCTACTCCTTGACCCGGCTGGGCCGTCGCCAGTTGCAGAAACACGCGGCTGATTGGGACCGCCTCTCGAGCGCCATCACCAACGTGGTGCGCCTGGAGGAAATCTGACCATGTTCCTGCTCGAATGGATCTACACCATCCCATTGCGCGCCCGGTCGATCTTCCGGCGCCCACAGGTTGACCGTGAGCTCGACGAGGAACTTCAATTTCATCTTGAAAATCACATCGCGCAATTGGTCGCCGCCGGCATGGACCGGCAACAAGCTCGCCGGAACGCCTTGTTGGAATTTGACGGCCTGGAGCGTTCCAAAGAGGCCTGCCGCGATACGCGTCATCTGAACCTCGCGGAAGATTTCGTGTACGATGCCGCCTATGCCGTCCGCGTCATGCGCAAGTCACCCGCTTTCGCCTTCGCGGCGGTTTTCACCATCGCGCTGGGCATCGCCGCCGCCACCGCCATCTTCGGTGTCACTAACGCGGTGCTCCTTCGCCCGCTCCCGTATAGAGCAGCCAGCCGCCTGGTGGTAGCTGACAATTTGCTCTCCAACGGTTACTATTACGACCTGCGCAACGGCACTCCCGGAGCCTTTGAAGACCTGGCCGCCGTGATGGTTTTCCGCGCCATTGTCCCGCGCGAGGATGGCGCCGCCGAACGCATCAGCAAAGGTTTCGTCACCACCAACTTCTTCCGGCTGCTCGGCGCCCACACCGTGTTGGGTAGGGATTTCACCGAGACCGAAGGACAGCCGCAGGGCCAGCCGCCGCCCCCATTCCCGCTGCCTCAAGGCACCGTCGCGATCCTCAGCTACGACTACTTTTTACGCCGCTACGGCGCCAATCCGGCGGTCTTAGGCCACTACATGCCCGGACCCGCCGGCGCCCCCGGACCGCTGATCGTCGGCGTCCTGGAGCCCGGCTTCAAACTCTACCTGCCCGATCGCCCGGTCCCTCAACCCAGCGCCGACGTATGGATACCGAACAACCGCGGCTATGACGAAGCCAATCGCGGCGGTCTCATGCTGCTCGTCGTTGGCGCTCTCAAACCCGGTGTCGCGCTCGACCGCGCACAATCCCAAATCGATCGCGTGGCGGCAACCTGGGGCCCCGACCGCCCGCCGGTGCATCTGGAGAACTGGCACAAAGCGCTGGTGGACGAGTTCCGTCCGGCGCTCGTCGCACTGACCGGCGCCGTTGTTTTTCTGCTGTTGATTGCCTGCGCCAACGTGGCGAATCTGCTGCTGGTGCGCGCCTCGGTGCGCGAACGCGAGCTCGCCGTACGCGCGGCATTGGGCGCCCGCGCAGGCCGGATCGCGCGCCAGTTGCTGGCCGAGGCCGTGCTGCTTTGCGCCGTGGGAACATTCGCAGGCCTCGGGCTTGCCTGGCTCGGAATTCGCGAACTCCTCACGCTGGCGCCCGCCAACTTGCCGCGCCTCGAGACCACCTCCATCGACTGGCGGGTTCTCGCCTTCGCCACCCTGGCCGGCCTCCTGGAAGCCGTGGTCATCGGCACTCTGCCCGCCTCCCGCGCCGCCCGGCCCGACGTGATGCAGATGCTCCGCACCGCGGGACGAACCGCTCAACTATCGGGCCGGTGGCTGCGTTTCGGCGTGGTGATTGCGGAAGTCGCGCTGTCCTTCGTGCTGCTCATCGGTTCCGGCCTGATGTTTCGCAGCTTCCTGGAATTGCGCCGCGTCGATACCGGCTTCAATCCGCACGGCCTGCTCACCTTCCTGGCCGTCGGCGATGCCCGCGGCTTTCAAGAGCCCGAACGCCGCATGGCCTTCTTGCGCGATTTCGAGGATCGGTTGCGCGCCATCCCAGGCGTCCTCAGCGTGGGCGCGGCCCTGGGTCTGCCTCTACATGCCGCCGGCCCGCCGCAAGGTATACAATGGTCCACCGGTCAGGCCACGCCCGATCCCGCACGCACGGCGGATCTTCCCACCGTGCTGCCCGGCTATTTCGGAACCCTCCGCTCGCGCATCCTGGAAGGCCGCGCTTTCACGGATGCGGACAACGCCGGCAGACGGAATCTCGCCATCATCGACCAGTTACTCGCCGAAAAAGCTTTCCCAAACCACTCCGCTCTCGGTCAAAGAATCTGCGTCTACATCCCAGACCTTACCTGGCTCGAAATCATTGGCGTGGTCGAGCACCAGCGCCTGGGCTCACTGGACGATCCCGGCCGCGAGCAGATCTTCATGACCGACGGCTTCTGGGGCATCGGCATCTCGCGGCATTGGGCCCTTCGTACGGCCGGCGATCCGGCCAAATATGCGCCCGTCGTCCGCGCCGCCGTCGCGAAATTCGCCCCTGGACAACTTGCGGTTACCGAAATGCAAACCATGGACGCCATCGTCAATCAGGCGCAGGCCCCCACCCGTTTTCACCTGCTGCTGATCGGGATCTTCGCCGCTATAGCGGCGGTGCTCGCGGGTGTTGGCCTGTACGGCGTTTTGTCCAGCGCCGTGAGCAGGCGTACCGCGGAGATCGGCGTTCGCATGGCACTGGGCGCGGCTCCCGGCGCAATCTTCCGGCTGGTGATAGGGCAAGGGATGGCCCTCACTGCCGTGGGCATCGCCATGGGCATACTCGCCGCCCTCTGGGTTACCCGCGCCATGATCAGAATGCTGGTGGGTGTGAAGCCTGCCGATCCCGCGACGTTCGGGGCGATGACCGTGTTCTTTTTGTTGGTCGCCGCGCTGTCATGCTGGCTGCCGGCGCGCCGTGCGGCAAGCCTCGATCCGACGGTAGCGTTACGCGAGGAGTAAAGCAGCGCTCACAGCCTCATCTCCTGCCCGATGTGCTGGATGCCGATCCGCTCCGGCTCCTTGCCCGCCGCGTCGTACAGGCGCTCGATAGGCTCGTGCCGCGGCTCGCGGCTCAGCGGAAACGTCTGATGATGCACCGGCAGAAAAATATCTGCGCCCGCGTCATTGCCCATCTGCCAGGCCTGTTCTGGGGTGCAGTGATACCGGATCCAGGGGTCGTAGGCGCCCACGGGCATCAGTGCCAGGTCGATGCGGCGCGAGCTGCGCAGCGCGCGAAACGCGGTCGTCGCCGCCGTGTCTCCGCCGAACAGCACCCTGTAGCGTCCGGCTTCGATCAGGTAGCCGTTGTACCCGCGGTGGATGTCGCTGCGCATGCGCGCGCCCCAATGATTCACCTCAAAAGCGCGCAGCCCGATCTCGCCCACGCGCGCCCGCTCGCCCCACCCGAGTTCCGTCACGCGCCCATACCGGCGGCTGCGCAGCAGATCGCTGGTCTTCGCCGCGGTCACCACCGTAGTCGAGCGGCTCTCGAGCGCGCGCAGAGTGGCCAGATCGAAATGATCCATATGCGCATGCGACAACAGAATCAAATCGATCTTAGGCAACTGATCCACGCGTAAAGCGGGCGCTACCAGTCGTTTCAAGCCCACCGTCATGGGGCCGAAGCGCAGCCCCACGCGATCGCCTAGCACGGGGTCGGTCAAAATGGTCGTGCCGTCGATCTTCAGCAGCACTGTGGTGTGGCCCAGCCATGCCGCATGCAGCCCCCGATCGGACCACAACTTCGGATTCGGACGTTCCGGGGAAGGAGTAATGGGACAGCCTCTAATACTTAAGATGCGGGCCGGCCCCCGCGCGTTGCAAACCGATCGTAAGCGCAGTCCGCCGCCAGTGGGCACGCTTTGCAGGCTGGTTGATTCCGCCGGCACAATTCCTGCCCGTGCCGCCGCAGCAATTGGTGGACTTCCACCAGCCACGCGCAATCCGTTCCGATCTGCCCCGCCAGCGCTTCCTGCGCCGCGCGATACGTGGCGCTGTAGTTCTTGAGTTCTTCGCAATATCCTAGCCTGGCCAGCACGCGCAGCCCGTTGGAGTCCAGCGCCAGAATCGGTGCGGTTCCTGTAAAGAGCAGGATCTTTTCCGCGCCCGGATCGCCAATCGTGGGAAACAGCTTCAGCACCTTCTTAGCTCGTGGCAGCGGCAGCGCCAGCGCCCGCCGCAGGTCCCCCTGAAATTCCGAAATCGTCAGCTCGGCGATCAGGCGAAGCCGGTCCGCGCGCATCTCCGGCAGCATGCCGCCAAGCCTCGCCGCTGCGATCAGCGCCTGCCGCGGCGCTTCCGCGATACGCTCGGGTGTTAGCCCGACCGTCTTTCGCAGCATGTCGAAGGCTTGAGCACGCCGCGTGTCGTCAAGCAGGTAGGCCACGTTCTCCCAAAGAATCATCTGGAACGGGTCCGTGACCTTGGGCGCCGCCGGCCGTCCATAATGAAGGCTCAGCCGCCGGATGATTTCTTTGAGCGGCGCGGGCATCAGGAGTATTGTAAACAGGAGGGGGATGCTGATGCATCGATTGACGACGGCTATGTTGATGGGCGTGGCGCTGATTACGCCGGCCTTGGCTCAGGAAGGCGGAGTCCCGCCGCAACTGGCGGAACACTGGAAAACTTCCAAAAAATATGTGATCGCGCTCGCGGAGCAGATGCCCGCTGCTGACTACACCTTCAAACCGAACCCCGAGGAGATGAGTTTCGGCCAGCAGATGGCGCACATCGCCGGGGCCAACTCGTTCTTCTTCTCTACGCTTTCGGGCCAGAAGGATCCGATCCCCAAACCGACCAAGTTCGACAAGGAATCGGTTCTGAAGATGCTCAACACCTCGTACGATTTCGTGCTCACTACGCTCCAGAACCTGGATCCCGCCAAGCTGCACGAAACCTTCGATTCGCCGGCCGGCAAAATGACCGGCATCGATCTGCTGCTGCTGGCCACCGATCATACCGCCCATCACCGGGGCCAATGCATCGTGTATTTGCGGATGAAGAATATTAAGCCTACTCAGTACGAGTTCTAATAGCGTTTAGCAGCAGCCCATCCGCACTTCCCCCTCGGCCGTGACCGGAGGCCCAAAAGCCTCCGCCGGGGCCGGCGCGCCGTGCAGCACTGCCATCCAGCGCCGTACCGCATCGAACACCACCAGCAGCACACCCGCGATGAAGATGCTGGTCAAAATCGAATCCAGATAGCCGGTAAGCTCCTGCCCCGGCCGCGAGGTCAGTGGCCAGAAAATATTCTTCACCGACAAGATGCCGGCGCTCACGGTCGTAATTCCGACAAAACACATCGGCAGCCCGGTGATCAACGCATACTTAGCCTTTCCCATATTGATCAAAAAAGTCGTGGACACCGACAAAGCGATTGTCGCCAATAATTGGTTTCCAATCCCGAACAGCGGCCATATCGTAGATATCGTGCCGGTATAAATGAGATAGCTCCAGCCCAACACAACCACAAACGTAGTGATGAGATTGCCGGGCATCCACGCCGTATTGGCGAAGCTCTTGTGCGCCCGGCCTAGCAACTCCTGCATCACGTAGCGGGCCACGCGCGTGCCCGCGTCAATGGTGGTCAGGATGAACAGCGCCTCGAACATGACTGCGTAGTGGTACCAATAAGCCATCAACTTGTCCATGCCGGGCAGGCCGCGGAAAATTTGCGCCATGCCGATCGCCAGCGACACCGCGCCGCCCGTGCGTCCCGCCAGGTTCTCCCCCACCTCGCGCGAGAACAGATCCAGATTCACCGTGTGAAGCCCCAGTTTCCCGAATGCTTCCGCCGTCGCGTTGATGGCGAAATAATCGCCCGGGTACATCGACGTGGCCGCGATCAGCGCCAGCACCCCCACCAGCGATTCGCACATCATCGCACCGTAGCCGATGAATCGCGCGTCCGTCTCCTTATCGAGCATCTTGGGCGTCGTGCCGGAAGAAACCAGGGAATGGAAACCCGAAATCGCTCCGCAGGCGATGGTGATAAACAGAAAAGGAAACAACTTGCCTTTGATGATGGGCCCGCCGCCCGCCGCAAACTGCGTGACCGCCGGAAATCGTATCGCCGGATGCACGATGAACACGCCCACCACCAGCGCCGCGATGGTTCCCAGCTTCACATACGTGGAAAGATAATCGCGCGGCGCCAGCAGCATCCACACCGGCAAAACAGACGCGATGAATCCGTAAGCCGCCATCAGAAAAGCGATCTGGTGCGGCGACAACGACAGTGCGCCCGCCACGCTCGACTGCGCGAACGCGTGCCCGCCCACGACCGCCCCAGCCAGCAGCACCACGCCGAATATGCTGGGCCCCGTTACGCTGATGCGCCCGTGAGCCTGCTTGAACATCCACACGCCCATCACCAGCGCAATCGGAATCGTCGAGCCGATAGTAAAAACGCCCCACGGGCTGTTGGCCAGCGCGCTCACCACCACGATTCCCAGCCCCGCCAGCGACACCAGCAGGATGAACACCACCGCGATCATCGTCACCAACCCGGCAAACGGGCTGATCTCCGTGCGCGCGATATCCGCCAGCGACCGGCCGCGATGCCTCACCGAAGCCACCAGCACCGTGAAGTCCTGTACGCAGCCCGCCAGCACCGCGCCGATCAGCAGCCACAGCAGTCCGGGCGCGAAACCAAATTGCGCCGCGAGCGTCGGCCCTACCAGCGGCCCGGCGCCGGCGATGGCCGCGAAATGGTGTCCGAACAACACCCACTTCGGCGAAGCAATGTAGTTGTGTCCGTCTCTGAATTGATGCGCCGGCGTGATGCGCCGGTCATCCAGCGCCAGCGCCTTCGCGGCAATAAAGGCGCTGTAATACCGGTAAGCGATGGCATAAAAGCACAGCGCGCCAAGCAATAAAGGAAAGGTATTCATCGGAGCCGGACAATTGTACCATCGCCGCCCGCCGCGCTATGCGGGCTGCGGAATTTCCCCGATTTTCCCCTCGGCCGGCACGCTCTCGCCATCCAGCACCCTGCGCGCCCGCTCCGCGTCAAACTCGTTTTCCCACTTTGCCACCACGATGGTGGCCACGCCATTGCCCACCAGGTTCGTCAGCGCGCGCATCTCCGACATGAAACGATCGACGCCCAGCAGCAGCGTCAGCCCGGCCACCGGCACCGTCCCGATCGCCGTGAGCGTGGCGGCCAGCGTAATGAACCCGCCGCCGGTTACCGCCGCGGCGCCCTTCGAGCTCATCATCAGCAGAAACAGCAGCGCCGCCTCCTGCCCGCCCGTCAGATGGATGTTGGTCGCCTGCGCCACGAACAGAGCCGCGATCGTCAGGTAGATTGATGTGCCATCCAAGTTAAAAGAGTAGCCCGACGGAATTACCAGCCCCACCACCGATTTGCCGCAGCCCAGTTCCTCCAGCTTCACCATCATGCGCGGCAGCACCGATTCCGATGACGAAGTGCTGAGCACGATCAGCAACTCCTCTTTGATGTAGTTGAGGAACTTCCACAGGCTGAAGCCGCTCGCGTAAGCGATGGTTCCCAATACGATAAAGACGAACGCGAAGCTCGTCAGATACACACATGAAAGCAGCTTCAACAGTGGCAGCAGCGTCTTCAGGCCATACTTCCCGATGGTGAACGCCATGGCCCCGAATGCCCCCAGCGGCGCCGTTTCCATGATGATCCCCACCACGCCGAACATCCAGTGTGCGATTTTGTCGCAGGCGTCCACAATCGCGCGATTACGCGGAATCGCCGCCAGCGCCAGCCCGAACAGGATTGCCACCAGCAGCACCTGCAGAATTTCGCCCTGCGCAAAGGCCGACGTCACCGTCGACGGAATGATGTTCAGCAGAAAATCGACCGTATGCAGTTGCTTGCCCTGCGCGGCATACTGTGCCACCGCGCTGGCATCGAGCGTGGCGGGATTCACGTTCATGCCCGCGCCCGGCTGCACCATCTTCACTACCGCCAGCCCGATCAACAGCGCCGCCGTGGTCACCACTTCGAAATACAGCAGCGCCTTCAGGCCCACGCGCCCCAACTTCTTCATATCGCCGATGCCGGCGATCCCTACTACGACCGTGAAGAAGATGATGGGCGCGATCATCATCCGGATCAGCTTGATGAACCCGTCGCCCAACGGCTTCATGGATTCGCCGCTGTGCGGGAAAAACGCGCCCAGCAGCACGCCCAGCACGATCCCCAGGATCACGCGAAAGTATAGCGTCCGGACAAATCGGGGCCGCGGCGCGGTGGGCGAAGCGTTCATGCGGCTAATCTTCTTGCGCGCTGAGCTTGGCGATCACCGATAGGTCTTCCAGCGTGGTGGTGTCTCCCTTCACCGCGCCGCCCGCTGCAATCTCCTTCAACAAACGCCGCATGATCTTTCCGCTGCGGGTCTTGGGCAGCGCGTCGCTGAAGCGCACATCGTCCGGCTTGGCTAGCGATCCAATCTCCTTGCCCACCCACTGCCGCAATTCCTCCTTCAGCTCCGCACTGGGCGGATATCCCGCCTTCAACGTGACGAACGCCGCGATGGCCTGTCCCTTCAAATCGTCGAGCCGCGCCACTACCGCCGCCTCCGCCACCTTGGGATGCGCCACCAGGGCCGATTCCACTTCCATGGTGCTCAACCGGTGCCCCGATACGTTGATCACATCGTCGATGCGGCCCATGATCCAGAAATATCCGTCCGCGTCTTTGCGCGCCCCGTCCCCCGTGAAATACATGCCCGGGATTTGCGACCAATATTGGTCCTCGAACCGCTTGGGATCGCCATAAATCGTACGCAGCATCGCCGGCCACGGCTGCTTCAGCACCAGAAATCCGCCGCCGCCCGCGGGCACCGGATCACCCTCCCGCGTCACTACATCGGCGATTACGCCCGGAAACGGCCGCGTGGCCGAGCCCGGCTTCGTGGGTGTGGCGCCCGGCAGAGGCGCGATCATGATCATGCCGGTCTCGGTTTGCCACCAGGTATCCACGATCGGGCAGCGATTGTGCCCGATATTTTCCCGGTACCACATCCAGGCTTCCGGGTTGATCGGCTCGCCCACCGTCCCTAACAGCCGCAGGCTCTTCATCGCGTGCTTGCGCGGCCATTCGTCGCCGAATCGCATGAACGCGCGGATCGCCGTGGGCGCGGTGTAAAAGATGTTCACCTTGTGCCTGTCGATGATGCTCCAGAACCGGTCCGGCTCGGGAAAATTCGGCGCGCCCTCGTACATCAGGCTGGTCGCCCCGTTTTGCAACGGTCCGTACACGATGTAGCTGTGCCCGGTCACCCACCCGATATCCGCCGTGCACCAGTAAACATCCTCGTCCTTCAAGTCGAACACCCATTTCGTGGTGATATAGGTGCCCACCGAATAACCGCCCGTGGTGTGCAGAATTCCCTTCGGCTTCCCCGTGGTGCCTGATGTGTACAGAAGATACAGCGGATGCTCGGCATCCAGCGGTTCGGCGGGGCAATCGTCGGACGCGTTGGCCATCAACTCATGCCACCAATGATCGCGGCCGTTCAGCATGGTTTGCGGCGTACCTGTACGCTTGTAAACAACCACGTTGCGCACAGACGGGCACGCCGGCACGGCCTCGTCCACGGCGGGCTTCAGCTTTACCTCGGCGCCGCGCCTGTATGACCCATCCTGCGTCACCACTAGCGAAGCTTGCGAATCCGTAATGCGATCCACCAGCGCATTCGACGAGAAGCCGCCGAAAATAATCGTATGCGGCGCCCCGATGCGCGCGCACGCCAGCATAGCGATCGGCAGCGCCGGGCACATGCCCATATAGATCGCGACGCGATCGCCCTTCTTCACGCCCAGCGACTTCAGCACATTGGCGAATTTCGAGACCTCCGTCAGCAACTGCTGATAGGTAAGCGTCTGCACCTCGCCCGGCTCGCCCTCCCAGATCAGGGCCGCCTTATTGCGCCGCCAGGTGGCCACGTGGCGATCCAGGCAGTTATACGACAGATTGATCTGCCCGCCCGAAAACCACTTCGCCCACGGACAGTTCCATTCGAGCACCCGGTCCCAGGGCTTGAACCAATGCAGGTCCGATGCGATCTCCGCCCAAAACCCCGTAGGATCCCCCTGCGCCTCCGCGTAGAGCCGCTCGTAGTCAGCCAGCCCGCGGACATGCGCCCGCTCGCGGAATTCGGCCGGAGGCTCAAAAACGCGAGTTTCAGTGAGGATGGAGTCGATATTAGCCTGCGTGGACATGCAGCGTTGATCCTTTCAAAGCCGAACATACCAGAAAAGCCGGCAGCAGCGCAGGCTCCGTCAGTGGCGGTTGGGCGCCTGCCCTACCTGATCGCTTCCACCAGTTCCCGTGGGATAAACGGCTTCTGCAGATAGCGGACCCGCCCGTTGTCCAGCGACGCTACTCCGCTCAACTGCGCCGGGTATCCGCTCACCACCACCAGCCGGATGCAGGGATCGTGTTCCAGAATCCGTTCGGCCAGTTCCCTGCCCCCTATTCCCGGCATGCTCCAATCCACCAGCGCCAGCGTGTAAATGGATGACGCCGCCCGCATCATCGCCAGCCCATCTTCCGCCGTGGAGCAGGCGTCCACGCGATAACCCAATCGCGACAGGTACACGGTCATCAACTGCAGCAGCGCCGCGTCATCGTCCACGATCAGGATGCGCCCAGTCACCGGTTCCATTAATAAGGAATGCTATCAGAGTTATTATCCCCATATGCAGTTTCACACCGAATATTTGAACTTCCATACGTCCCATCACCGCGAATACGTCAACATCACCCCACAGGTGGAGAGCGCGCTGCGCAAAAGCGGCATCCAGGACGGCATGATCCTGGTTTCGGCGATGCATATCACCGCGGGTGTGTGGGTCAACGATGCGGAAGACGGGCTGCTGGCGGATATCGACGAGTGGCTCGAGAAACTAGCGCCTTTTCGCCAGGACTACCAGCACCACGCCACCGGCGAAACCAACGGCGATTCGCACCTCAAGAGCCTGCTCGTGCACCATCAGGTCATCGTGCCGGTCACCAAGGGCAAACTCGACTTCGGACCCTGGCAGCAAATTTACTATGCCGAGTTCGACGGCCGGCGTTCCAAGCGCGTCATTGTCAAAGTAATGGGCGAATAGCATGAAAGGAGAGCCGCCCCGGCGGCATTAGGTCACTGTGAAACGAAATATCTGTGTCTATATCTGGGTGGCAGGGACCCTGGCGGCCGGCGCCCTGGCCGCGGAGTTGCCCGTCCGGCAGGTCGTCCTTTATAAGCACGGCGTCGGTTTCTTCGAGCGCGCCGGCGAGCTTGCCCCCGGTGAATCCGCCCGCCTGGAGTTCAAAGCCTCGGAAATGGACGACGTGCTGAAATCCCTAACCGTCGAAGAACAGGGCGGTGGCAAAATCTCAGGACTGCGCTACGATTCCAGCCAGCCGCTGGCCCTTAAGCTGGCGGATTTTCCCTTTCATCTTGGCAACGGGCAGCCGCTAAGTACCGTACTCGACCAACTCAAGGGCGCGGCACTCGAGTTGAAATTCGCGAACGAAACCGTCGCCGGCGCGATCGTCGCGGCGCGCCTGGTCGCCGGCGACGAGAAGCGCCCCGAACGCGAGCAAATCACGCTCCTGATGGATTCGGGCGATCTGCGCAACTTCGACCTGGGTGCAGCCTCCTCCATCCGCTTCACCGATTCGCGCCTGCAGGCGCAGTTTAAGGACTACCTTGCCGCCCTCACCGGCGCCCGTTCCAACGAAAGGCGCAGCATCTATATCGATTCCACGGATGCCAAACGCCGCCAGGTCCGCGCCGGCTACATGATTCCTACACCCGTATGGAAATCCAGCTACCGCCTGATTTTCGGCGAGGCCGCGCAGCCCACGCTCGAAGGATGGGCCATCGTGGACAATACTACGAGCGAAGACTGGACCAAGGTCGATCTCTCCCTGGTCTCCGGACGCCCCATCTCCTTCATCAGCGCGCTCTACGAACCGCGCTACGTCGCGCGCCAGCGGGCCGAACTGCCGGACGACAGCGCGGCGGCGCCGCAACTCCACGAAGGCGCCTTGGAAGTTACGGGGCGAGATCTCGCCATGGCGGACGCTCTTACCCCGCCCCCGCCACCGGCCGCGGCCGCGCCCGCGGCAGTGGCCGGCATGGCCGTCAACGAAAAGTTCGCGCGCAAACAGATCGTGTCCAGTCTGAACGCGGTGCCCCTTCCCGCGCGCGAGGTCGGCGAGTTGTTCGAATACCATATCCCGGTGCCCGTCACCGTGCGACGAAACGAATCCGCAATGCTGCCCTTCCTGCAGCAAACCATCGACGCCCGCAAGCTGCTCATCTACTCCGATCGGTCCTCCACCCATCCCACGAATGCCGCCGAGATCGCCAACTCCACCGGCAAAACGCTGGATGGCGGACCCATCACCGTGTACGATACGGGCGTCTACGCCGGCGAGGCTTTAATGGAAACCGTCAAGACTGGCGATAAACGCCTGATCAGCTACGCCGTCGATCTGGGGACCCGCATCACCACGGAATTCGATAGCCGTTCCGACGTGGTGCGCGAGATCCATGCGCGCCGCGGCGTGCTCACCACCCGCAGCGCCGGCGTCGAAACCCAGAGTTATACCATCCACAACGTGGACCAGAAGGCCAAGACGCTGATCATCGAGCACCCTGCCCGCCCCGAATACAACCTGCTCGACCGCAAGCCTACCGAGAAGACCAGCAATGCCTACCGTTTCGAAGTGAAGCTGGCGCCCGGAGCCACTGAGAAATTTCCCGTCACGGAAGAGCGCGTCTATGAAAGTGCCTACGTGGTCACCGATCTCGCGCCGGACGTGCTGTTCTCTTATGTGCGGAATAAAGTTCTGAGCGACGCCGGACGCAAGCAGATCGAGCACATAGCGGACCTGAAACGGAAGAGCGCCGCCGCGGCGGTTGAAATCGGCCGCCTCGACCAGCAGGTGAACGAGATCGTGCGCGACCAGGAACGCCTTCGCCAGAACATCGGCAGCCTCAACCAGGTCAGCGGCCAGCAACAACAGGTGCAAACGTACGCGCAAAAGCTGGCCGGCCAGGAATCGCAACTGGCCGCCTTGCGGGATCGCCGCGCCGACCTCGAAAAGCAGCGCGCGGCGCTCGAAACGGAAACTGCCGGCGCTATCGAGAATCTTGCATTTTAACGGGCCTGGCATTGCGCCGCGCCACCGCGCGCCACAGCTTCCATCCCAGCCATACCGTTACCAGCAGCACCACAACCGCCCAGGTGAGGTTGCTCATCAAATCGCTCAGCTCGATCACGCGGTCGCTGAATTTGTACCCCAGGAAGATGTAGAGGGCCGCCCCCAATACCTCACCCGCCACGTCCCACACCAGGAAGTGCACCCAGGAATACTCGGCGATCCCGCTACTCAGGTTGATCACAGAGCCGAGCGGCGTCACCAGCCACCGGCTGAAGAAAACTCCCAGCCCGCCCCACCGCCTCGCGCGCGCCTCCGCGTCTGCCAGCCTTTGCCGTCCGCCCAGGACGCCGGCAAACCTCGCCACCAGCGCAGTCCCGCCCCACCGCCCGATCGCGTAACCGATCTGATCGCCGGTCACGGCGCCGGCGCTCGCCAGCGCGATCGCAAGCGGCATCGGCATGATGCCCTGCGCCACCAGAGACCCGGCCACGATTAAAAGCAGCGTCACCGGCAGCGGTATCCCGATCGAAGCCACCGCCGTTACCGCGAACAGCGCGGGAGAGCCGTACTGCGCCAGGGCCGCCAGGATCTGTTCGCGCATCAGGGAACCTGGCCTGTACCCGGCCCAGGTGCGCCATCCGGCCAGGGATGTACATGGCCGGCACTTACCAGCGCATGCTCCAGATCCCGCACCATGTCGTCCACCGGCCGGCCCTGCTCCCGCGCCAGCAACCGCAGCGGCCGGCGATCGTGGGGATGTGGTTCCACGCCGATTGATCGATACAGCATCGCGGCAGGAACGTGGTGGGTGTGGGCGATGAACGGCACACTCATCCACGGCCGGATCGGCTCGTTTTCCCAGCGCAGATGGCGCGCGTGCCGTCCGGCCCGGATCCCGAAAACGACCGTCCCGGCCACTGCCACGCAGAATGCGACCGTCAGAATGAGCAGATTGCTGGGCCGCGACACGATTTCATCATAGCTGGCCGTTTAGCGGCGCGGGCTCGAACTCGGGTCCCGTTGCGCTGCATTAGAATATCCTTCTATGCGCAAACTAGCTGTGGTAGTCGGGCTGTTCATCATTTGCGGTCTGCCGCTAGGCGCCGCAACGCCGGAATGGAAGCAACTCTTCAATGGCCACGATCTCACCGGCTGGAAGCACGTCGGCCCTGGCAACATGACGGTCCAGGACGGCCTCATCCAAACTCACGGCGGCATGGGACTGCTCTGGTGGACCGGGGGGAAAGTCGGCAATTCGGTTATCCGGGTGGTCTTCAAGATGCGCGACCACAACGACAATTCCGGCGTCTTCGTCCGCATCCCCTTGGAACCGCGCGAGGAATGGATGCCCGTGCACTACGGCTACGAAGTGCAGATCGATAACGAGCCCGAGAAATCCAAGGAAACCGCCTACCACGCCACCGGCACGCTCTACTCCCAGACCAAAGCCATGGCCCGCTCCGGCAAGCCGGGTCCCGAATGGAACACTATGGAGATCACGCTCGACGGACCCCATACCATCGTCTTCCTGAACGGCGTCAAGGTTACCGATTACACCGAGGGTCAACCCGTGCCTCCCAAGAATTTCAGCTTCGAGCCGGAGCGCGGCCCGCGTCCGCTTGAAGGCTATATCGGCCTGCAGAATCATAGCGACAACGACATCGTATTCTTCAAGGAAGTCGCCATCCGCCCGCTAAAGTAACGCCCGAGGAGCGATCATGCCCCTCACAGAGCGCATCAAAACCTGGTGGCGTGCGGTGGCTGCCTGGTGCGGGCAGCATTGGACGCAAATTCGCCCCGGCCCCGAAGCGCGCCGCGGCGCCGTATGGGGAACGCTGGCCGCTGCCGCCGTCTGTGTCGTCATCGCCGGCCTGTACATGCATACCGGCTTCGGCTATGCGTTCGACTTCGCTCTCGCCATCGTCTTCGCTGCCATCGCGATCCCGCTCGCCGCCTTAGCCGTCGCTCTTCTGCTGACCATCGCACGCCACCTGCCGCGCATGGCCACGGGCATGATCATAGGCGCATGCATCATCGTCATGATGGTCTGGTCTCCCCCGCAACTCGGTTTCCCCATGGCGCTGGCGATAGGACTTGCCGAAGGGGTCTTGGGCGCCACCATCGCCACCTTCATTAAGGGGCACCTCGCCGAGGCCACCCTCGCGAAGAAGATCATCACGGCCTCGCTGTGCGTCCTTGCCGCAACCCTCAACATCGCCATCCTCTGGATGTTCTTGCATGAAGGCTCGATGGACAAGATCATTGTGTGGAAACCACCGGCCGCTTCCATGCCCGCGGCCCTGCACGCCCCGAATCCCTCGGACAATGGACCGTACCCTATCCGCACGCTCTTCTATGGCGCCGGCACCGACATCCGCCGGCCCGAATTTGGACACTCCGTCTCCATTAAGACCCCCACCGTGGATGCCTCCGACTTCTTCAAAGATTTCCAAGGCTGGAAGCGCTGGGCGCGCCGCAAGTATTGGGGCTTCGACATGGATAAGCTGCCGCTCAACGCGCGCGTCTGGTATCCGGATGGGCCCGGACCCTTCCCCCTGGCGCTGATCGTCCACGGCAACCACGACATGTCGGAGTTCTCCGACCCAGGCTATGCATACCTGGGCGAATTGCTCGCCAGCCGCGGTTTCATCCTGGCGTCCATCGACGAAAATTTCCTGAATAGCGGCTTGTTTGCCGATCCGCCCAAACAACAGCAGGTGCGCGGCTGGATGCTGCTCGAGCACCTCAAGCTGTGGCGCGATTGGAACCAGGCCGCCGGCAATCCATTTCGCGGCAAAGTCGACATGGCGCGCATCGCCTTGATGGGGCACTCTCGCGGCGGCGAGGCGGCCGCTACCGCCGCGGCATTCAATCGCATGCGCTACTACCCCGAGAATGCCGACATCCGCTTCGATTACAACTTCGCCATTCAGGCCGTGGTGGCCATCGCCCCGGCCGACGGCCAGTACAAGCCTGCCGGCCAGGATCGCTGGATTCAGGACGTCAGTTATCTGACCCTGCAAGGCGCGCACGACGCCGACGTCTCCTCGTTCATGGGTAGCCGCCAGTGGGACCATGTGCGCTACACCGGCCCCGGGCCCTGGTTCAAGGCCGAGATTTACGCCTATCGCGCCAACCACGGCCAGTTCAACACTGTGTGGGGCCGGACCGATGCCGGCGAGCCCTTGAGCTGGCTGCTGAACCTGAAGCCATTGATGCCCGGCGACGAGCAACGCCGCATCTCGAAGACCTACATCACCGCCTTCCTCGAAGCCACCTTGAAGAATCGCCGTGAATACCTGCCCCTGTTCCAGGACTGGCGTGTGGTCCGCGCCTGGCTACCGGAAACGATCTACATCAACCGTTTTCAGGACGCCACCTACGTGCCCCTCGCCACCTTCCAGGAAGATGCGGATCTCACCACGGCCAGCGCACCGGGCGGCCGCATGTCCGGCGAGAATCTGTCTGTGTGGCGCGAAGGACGCATTCCCTGGCGCGGCGGCGATCGCGATTACAACGGCGTCTTTCTAGGATGGAACCGCGCTAAAAATGCGCCCGCGGCATCCTACACCATCACCCTGCCCGACCGGTCTGCCGCCGCGTCGCATTTGGGCAAGGATTCGACTCTGGAACTGTCCGTCGCCGCGCTGGACGAGGACGCACCCCTCCCCGGGAAGAAGAAGGATGACAAATCCAAAAAACAGGACGAGTCCAAGAAGAAGGAGCGCGAGTCACCGGATTTCACCATCGAGCTGACGGCTGCTGATGGCGCGACCGCTACCGCGCCGGTGAGCCGCTTCATCGCGATTCCACCGCCGCTCAAGGAGAAGTTCACCAAGCTCGATCCCATCGAGAGTGCGGCCTACGAGAAGGATTGGGAGCCCGTGTTCCAGACCGTGCGCGCTCCCCTGGCCGCGTTTCAAACAACCGGCACCAAACCATTCGACCCCACCCGACTGAGCTCCGTGCGCCTGAAATTCGACCGCACCGCGACCAGCGTGATCTGCATCAGCGGCGTGGGTTTTGGACAGGAGAAAAAATGAGAACGTTTGCGATGTTCATTATGATGGCGGCGGCCGCTCTGCCCGCGGGTGCGCCGAAGGGTTTCGACCATTGGTCTAGCGGCGATCTACAGGCCTTCGACAAGAGCCTCTCGGCCAAGATGAATGCCCAAAAAATCGCGGTCCGACCGCTCGTCAATTGGGGCAATCACAATGCGCTGATCGCGCACCGGGAGGGCAACGGCGAAGCCGAGTTGCACGAGACCCAAAACGATGTGATGGTGGTCGAAAGCGGCGAAGCCACCCTGATCGTCGGCGGCACGGTCGTGGATCCGCGGACCACCGCGCCCCACGAGGTCCGCGGTCCGTCCATCAAAGGCGGCGAAAAAGTGGCGCTGGCTGCAGGCGATGTGGTCCACATTGCGCCGAAAATACCGCACCAGATGTTGATCGCCAGCGGCAAACAGATTACTTATTTCGTAGTTAAAATCGACGCGCGTTAGTGGGGCAGGCCCCCGGCCTGCAAGGGGCTCTCAGCCCCGGGAGAACCCGATTGACCAGATACCACATTGCCCAAGTCAACATCGGCCGCGTAAAGGCTCCGCTAGACGACCCCATCATGGCCGGATTTGTCACCCGTCTGGATGAAATCAACGCGCTCGCCGATGGAAGTCCCGGATTCGTCTGGCGCCTTCAGACCTCCGAAGGCAACGCCACCTACCTTCGCCCTTACAAAGACGACCGCATCCTGCTCAATATGTCCGTCTGGCAGACGGTGGAATCCCTCAAACACTATGTCTACCGCACCGCGCATGCCCCCTTGCTACAGCAGCGGCAGGCGTGGTTCGAAAAATTCGCCGGCGCCTTCATGGCGCTGTGGTGGGTGCCGGAAGGCCACATCCCAGGCATCGACGAGGCCAAGAAGCGCATCGCTTACCTCGACGCCCACGGCCCAACCCAGTTCGCGTTCACCTTCAAAGCGGTCTTTGAACCCGATGAGGCCTTCCAACACACGATCGACTGGTCGTCATTCCGGCCCTGTCCCGCAATGTGACCGGCCTCGCGCTCAATCAAAATCGAATCGCCGAATTCGTGCGTCCGGTATCCGCCGGTTTCCAATTGTTCGCTGACCATCCCAAGCGTCCGGTCGCTGGCAAAGGCGCGCAGCAATTCGAAATGGCTGCTGACCGGTTCGTGCGTGCCCGATACGATTGCATCCACCACTCGCAACCGGCTGGCTGCGCCGATGCGCTGCGTAGCCACCCCATCACCCGCCTTTATCGGGCCCCGGCCGGCTGCGTGTTCGAGCGCGCGTACCACGGTCGTCCCGATGGCGATGATCCGCCCGCCGACCGCCAGCGTACGGCGGATCGCCTCCACCGTGGTTTCGGGAATCCGATAGGGTTCGTCGAGCGGAAGCCGGCTGTCCAGGGTAGCATCGCCGGTGGACGAGATTCCCGCGGCGTGCGTGATGGTGGCGAACTCCATTCCTTTGGCAAGCAGCCGCGCCAGGGTTCCCCAGTCGAGCACGAAGCCCGCCGACGGGGGCTCGAAGGCCGCAGGCAATCCGGCCACCGGCGTCCAGACGTCCCACAGTGCCAGGGGCGCCGGCACGTGCGCGTACTGAATCGGGCGCCCGTGGGCAGCCAGTCCGGCCCAGATGGCGTCTGTCGCTCCCTGAAACCATAAGGAGACCAACCGCGGGTGCCCCAGCAGCCGCTCGATGGTTGCCGAGAGAGGCCCGATCTTCAGCCGGTCCCCCGCGCTCAGCCGCGGAGGCTCCGGCCGGTCTTCAGTTCGCGTGTGAAAATCGCCCTTGCCGAAGACGACGGCCGAGAACTGGTGCACGTCCTCCGCCTCGAGCGAATGCCGGGCCGCCAGCCGCACCTCGACCGGCTCGCCCGTGCGCAGGTGTACCGCAGGCAGGCTGGCAGGCAGGGTCGCCGCGTCGTTGGCGATCACCAGATCGCCCCGCGTGAGGAAATCGCCCAGTGCCGGCCGTAGCGCGTGGCGGAGGCGCCCGTGTACATCGACAACCAGCAGTTTCCCGTCCGGCGGGCGTTGAATCGGCAGAGAGGCCGCGATCATAAGATCCTCCTCGACACCGTCAGCGCCGCGGTAGCGCCGCTTCGATGGCGTCCGCCAGTTCGTGCGCCGCGACGGCCGGACGCTTCAGAGTTGCCGGATCCGCTTCCGGCACTGCCAGTGCGTGCAACGGCGTGTCCATGTCGCCCGGATCGATGGAGAGGAAACGCACTCCGTCCCCGGCCATCTCCTCGTTCCAGATGCGGGTCATATGATGCAGGGCCGCCTTGGTTGCGCCGTACGCTCCCCACCCCGGGTACGGATTCACCGCCGCATCGCTCGATATGTTCAGCACCACGCCGCCGGATCGCTCGCGGGCCGACGCCGCCAGCGCTCCCAGCAATGCCTTGGTGAGCCGGAACGGTCCCAGTATATTCGTCGCGAAGGCCTGCTCCAGGTCCTCGCAGTTGGTGTCGCCTAGCAGCGCCAGCGGGACCGGCCCCAGCGCGGAGGCATTGTTGATCAGCACGTCCAGCCCTCCCAACTCGCCGGTGATCTGCATGGCGATGGGATAGATGTCGTCCTTCACTGATACGTCCCCCGCAATTCCGTGCGCGCCGGGATGCTCTTTCGCCACTCTTTCCACCCGCTCCCGGTCCCGCGCCACGAGCGCCACCCGTGCGCCGCGAGCCATCAGCTCTTCCACCAGCGCCAAACCCAACCCGGTGGTGCCGCCGGTGATTGCTACGCGGATGCCTGCGTCAGGTTGGTTCTCTTTATTCCTCATTGCCGATTCCTTTCTCTCCGACTTTATAAAGGGATTTCTTTAATTACTCCCACGGTACAAGATGCGCTATACTTTGTAAAGGATTCGCTTTATAAACTTAATGCCATCCGCCTCTGATCTGGCGCCCACCAACACCCGCCGCGCCATCGTCCGGCTTCTGAAAACAGAAGGAGCCCTCGACGCAGCCCGCCTGGCGGGAAAGCTCGGCCTCACCGCCATGGCCGTCCGCCAGCATCTCTATGCGCTCCAAAAGGAAAAGCTGGTCACCGCCCAAACCCGTCCGGTGCCTCTAGGCCGTCCCGTCAAGTACTGGCACTTGACCCGCGCCGCCGACCGCCTGTTTCCGGAAGCCTATGCGGAGCTCAGCGTGGCTTTGATCGGCGCCATGTCCGACGCCTTTGGCGAAGACGGACTGCGGCGCGTCCTGGAATCGCGCCGCGCCAAACAGCAGGCGGAATATCTGCAGCGCATCCCGCCTTCGCTATCGCTGAAAGAAAAGCTGCAGCGGCTGGTGCGCATCCGCACCGAAGAAGGGTACATGGCCGAGCTGGTACCCGCCAGGAAAGGTAGTTTCCTGCTGGTCGAAAACCACTGCCCAATCTGCGCCGCCGCCAGCGCCTGCCAGGGATTCTGTGCCACTGAGCTGGACCTCTTCCAGGCCGTCCTGGGACCGGCAGTCGCCATCCGGCGCGAGGAACACATCATCGCCGGAAGCCGGCGCTGCGCCTATCGCATCAGCCCGAATTGATCCGGAAAGGAGCACATCGGAAAGTGACAGCAGAACGGCGTCGCCAGGAAAGACTGCGGCGGACTTTCCGGCCCGAGGGTGTCCGGCTGCTGTTCATCGGTGAATCGCCTCCGGCTTCGGGAAGATTCTTCTACCAGCGCGACTCCGGACTGTACCGCGCCATGCGGGACGTGTTCCATTCGATCGATCCCCCAATCACGGATGCAGATTTTCTCGCGGCCTTTCAATCCGCGGGTTGCTACCTGATCGATCTGTGCCCGGAACCCGTCGATCATTTGGATTCCCAATCGCGGCGGCAGGTTTGCCGCGCCAGCGAGGCATCGCTTTCGCGCGCGATCGCACGCATGCAGCCGGCCCGGATCGCCACTTTGCTCCGTTCGATCGAGAACAACGTCGCGCGAGCCGTTCTGGGCGCGGCATGGCGCGGTCCGTGCATTCATCTGCCCTACCCGGGAAGGTCGTCCAGATACAGGAGCGTCTTCATAAGTGAACTCGCACCGGTGATCGTGGACCTGCGCGCCGAATCCAACAGCGGCACGCCGCGTTAGCGCGTATCGCGATTGCCAGACGGGAACTCAATGGAGGACATGGCCGATCTCCCGCTCAGCGCGGCAAAACGCACCAAGGGCGACCCGAGGGGCCGTCCCCATAGACCTTACTGTGGACAAGGATTGTCCATCGTGCATTTAACCGGGTTGAAGCTCTGCGAGGCGTACGTGACTACCCGTTTGGTCTTCGCCAGCCCGTAAGTTGACCCGTTCCATCGGTACGTGTAAACCATGAGAGCCGTCGATGCCGGATAGTCGCCGAGCCGGTCCCGCTTCACCCATGCGGCCCCGGTCGGCATCTGGACCACAATATCGCCGGCCCGCGCGTATGCGGCCGGATAGGGTAGCAACTGCTCATGACAGATGCCGCCCGCACCACCGGGTAGCTCGCTCAACGTCCAAAACGGCTTGTCATCCTTACCGGTGTCAGCGAATACATAGAGGTCCAGACAATGACCGTTGCCGCTGGCGCTCACGAACAGGAGGTGGCCGCGGCTGCGCAATGACGCCACATCCACCAGTTCGATCTCTGCGCCGGAACCTTCCTCGTCAACGCCGGTAGCGGCTCGCCACAAACGTTGAATCATCTCGACCTGCAATCCCGTTTGGCCCGCCCAAGTGACCCATTCCTGCTGCCGCAACGCACGGTCAGCGTCGCGCTCACCGGCGGCAACGGAAGCGCAAAAAACACAAAGCACCAATACGCGGCGTCGCATTAGCCAGATGGTAGCACCGGGCCGCCGGCACCTTCCCCGCGCGAATTCTCACGCATTTATAGATAATAGAGTTTAAGGCCCCTATATATCGTGCCTCGACGCCTTGCCCAGAAGCTCGTCCTATCTCTCACCCTGATCGTCGTCGTCATCGGCGCCATCTCCGGTCTCATCACTGTCCGCACGGAGCAGCAGCACCTCCTGAACGCCATGATCACCGGCGCCGACCAGCTCTCCAAGAGCATCACCAGCGCCACCTGGCACGCCATGCTTGACGATCACCGCGAGGCGGCCTACGAAGTCATGCAGACCATCGGCCGCAAACAGGGCATCGACCGCATCCGCATGTTCAACCGCACAGGCAAGCTCATGTTCACTACGGGACAGGATGAGAGTCCGGCCACCGCCGATGCGCGCGCCGAAGCCTGCGCCGGCTGCCACGATCGCCTGCCGCCGCGCGAGAGAATGAGCGTCTCCAGCCGCATCCGCATCTTCAATGGCCGCGACGGCCGCCGCAACCTTGCCATGGTCACGCCCATCTTCAACGAGGCCGCCTGCAGCCAGGCTTCCTGCCATGCCCATCCCACCGCCGTGCGCGTCCTCGGCGTACTTGATCTGTCACTGAATCTGGATTCCGCGGACCGCGAGATCTCCCAGGTCAAGCTGGGCGTGTTCGCTGTCACCGGTATCGAAATCCTGCTCATCAGCGTCTTCATCTTCTTCTTTACCCGGCGTTTCGTGGGCGTGCCTATCCAGCAGTTGATCGCGGGAACCAAGGCGGTCAGCGCCATGGACCTCGATCAGCCTATCGACATCATCAACACCAGCGAAGAACTCGACCTCCTGGCGCGCTCGTTCAACACCATGCGCGACCGCCTGCGCCTGGCCATGGACGAAATCAACCAGTTCACCCAAAAGCTCGAAACGAAGGTCGCCGAACGGACCGAGGAGCTGCGCGCCGCCCATCAGAAGCTGCGCCAGACCGATCGCCTGGCTTCCCTCGGCACGCTTGCCGCCAGCGTTGCGCACGAAATCAACAATCCTATTTCCGGCGTTCTCAATCTCTCAATGTTAATGCAGCGCATTCTTACCGACGACGGCATCCCGCCCGGCCGCTTGCTCGAATTCCGGAAGTATCTGTCGCAAGTCATTCAGGAAACCTCGCGCGTGGGGCGCATCGTGTCCGACCTGCTGTCCTTCTCTAGACGCTCCAAGCCGCAGCACGCCCCGGCGGATCTAAACCGCATCGTAAAAACGACCCTGTCGCTGGTTTCGCACAAGCTCAAGCTCGGCAATATCGCCGTCGAGCAGAACCTCGCGGATAATCTCCCCGCAGTGCGTTGCGACAACTCCCAGATCCAGCAGGTGGTCCTGAACCTGGTATTGAACGGAGCCGAGGCCACCCAGTCGCGTGCCGAACGACAATTGTCGGTGCGCACGCGCGCGCTCAACGGAGGCTCAGCGGTGATCATTTCCGTGCAGGATAACGGCGAGGGCGTACGGCAGGAGAACCTCACTCGCATCTTCGATCCTTTCTTCACTACCAAGCCCGAAGGCAAAGGCGTGGGATTGGGGCTGGCCGTCTCGTACGGGATCGTGGAAGCGCACGGCGGCGATATCACGGTTAGCAGCAAGCCTGGCGAGGGCGCCACGTTCACGGTCACTCTGCCGGTCTCCGGCAATGGCGATCAGCCGGCGCAGGCCGCCGCGGGAGCGGAGCACGCATGAAAACACATTGGGAAATTCTGGTGGTGGACGATGAAGAGGTCATGTGCGAGTCGCTGGCCGCCTGGCTGCGCGAAGATGGCTATCTGGTCGATACTGCATCCTCCGGCCGCGAGGCGCTGGAAAAGGCCACGGCCCGTGATTATGCCATCTATTTCGTCGACCTAAAAATGCCGGGCGGCATGGATGGCATCGAGACCATGATGGAAATCCGCCGCCAGCGGCCGGATGCTTCCATCATCATCATCACCGCTTACGCCACCGTGGATACCGCCATCACGGCAATGAAAGAAGGCGCGCAGGAGTATATCGTCAAGCCGTGCAATCCCGAGGAAATCTCGCTGCTGGTAGGACGCATCATCAAGGTGAAAAACCTGCAGCGCGAAAACACTATTCTGCGCAAGAAGCTCAGCCGCCAATACCGCTACGGCGACATTCTAAGCAAGAATGCGCGCATGCGCGAGATTCTGGACCTGGCCCGCGAAGTCGCCAGCCTCCGCTCCACCGTCCTGATCCGTGGCGAAAGCGGCACCGGCAAAGAGCTGATCGCGCGCGCCATCCACAATTCGGGCGAACGCGCCGGTAAGCCGTTCATCGCGGTATCCTGCGCGGCGCTGGCCGAGACGCTTCTCGAATCGGAGTTTTTTGGCCACGAAAAGGGATCGTTCACCGGCGCCGTCTCGCAGAAGAAAGGCAAATTCGAGATGGCGGCCGGCGGAACCATTTTCCTCGATGAAATCGGCGACATTTCGCCCAAGCTGCAGGCCGACCTTCTGCGCGTGCTTCAGGAGCGCAGCTTCTACCGGGTGGGCGGATCCCAGGAAGTGCGCGTGGACGTGCGAGTGATCGCGGCCACCAATCGCGATCTGCAGCAGGCCGTCGCCGAAGGCGTATTCCGCGACGACCTGTATTACCGGCTCAACGTGATCGAGATCCGCCTCCCTCCTCTGCGCGAGCGCCGCGACGACGTTCCCTTGTTGGCCGCCGAATTCGTCGAGCGCCTCTCACATGAGCTGGGCAAAGATGTGTCGGAAATCTCCCCCGAAGCGCTCAAGGTGCTGATGGATTACGATTGGCCGGGCAACGTGCGCGAATTGGAGAACACCGTGGAGCGCGCCCTGGTCACCGCCAAAGGTCGCGTCTTGACCGAGGATGATTTCCAGTTCCTGTCGCGCAAAATGGAGGCCGCCGGCAACGGCCGTTTCCCGTACAACGTCACGTTGCAGGAGCTCGAACGGCAGGCCATCGCGGCGGCCATCCAGCGCACCGCGGGCAATATTAAGGATGCTGCTGCCGCGCTCGGCATCGACCGCTCCACCCTCTACGAGAAGATCAAGAAATACGAGATCCCCCGCGCCTGGCGCAATTAGCGCTCTTCGGGCGGCGCCTGAAGGCGACGGGCCAGGGCCGCGCTACACACGTCGATCTGTTGCTGAATCGTGCTCGCCTTGCGGCAGGCGAACCCGAGCGGACTAAACCGACCGGGACTTGGGATCCGTTGCCACGCGTCCCAGCTCCGTTCCTGCCACGATTTGGCCTCCTGCCAGTGCCCTTCGCGGGCGGCTAGGTTCCCCAAGCCAAAATAGCCATCGACGAGCACGTAGCGGGCGGGCGCTTCGTCGGGATGCTCCAGCACCAGGGGCTCCATCAGGGCCAGGGACTTATGATAGGCCTCGGATGCATCTTGCGGTTGTCCATTCGCGATCAGTGCCCGGCCGAGCCTGATGTAACCGTCCGCCGTGACACACCGTGTGTATGCGTCGGCGCTCTCCGCTGAAGTGCTCTGCAGCGCGGCGACGGCGTTCCGGTAATTGTCGAGCGCGCCGCGCAGGTTCCCCGTGCCATTCAGGACCTCCCCTTTGCAAATATACCCGGCGGCCAAAGACCGGCGAGCCTCAAGTTGCGATGCTTCCGCAGCTGTCGTTATCTCTTGAGGCGTGAAGGCGCCGATCTGTTCTAATGCCTCTATCGCCTGATTCAACACAGGCAAGGCTTGGGTGTACCGGCGTTCGTTCGCCAGAACTGAGCCAGTACTAAGCCGGTATTGCGCCGCATCCAGGCGCAACCTGGCATTCTGTGGGTCATCCTTGGCCATGGCTTCGACGATGGCTAAGCCCCGGCCATAGCCTTCCAGCGCGCCCGCCGCATCGCCATTCATCATCAGTATAGCCGCCCGCCGGATCCAGCTGGCCGCCAGATCGCGCCTCGCCCGCCCCTCCGCCGGGTTCGCGGCAATTTCCTCGAGGATAGCCATTCCGGAACGGATAGCCTCAAGACCTTTCTGGCGCTCTCCCAGCTGTCCCAGTTTCTCGCCAATCTGAACCCGCAAGAGGGCCAGACTATCCCGTGCATGCGGATAGTCCGGAGTGGTCTTCAGCAGCGCCTCCCGCAGCGCGGCCGCGTTCCGGAATGAGTATAAGGCGCCGGCCAAATCGCCGGCGGACTCCTGGATCCCTGCCAGCACGCCATATTCGAGCGAGCACTCGCTGCCAACCTTGGGATTGGCGCCATCCGTTTGGAGCAGCCGCGCTGTAATCGTCATGGCCCGCCCGATCTCCCGCCGGCCCTCCGGATCGCCGGATGCTACGGCGGCTAGCAGCCGATGGCCGAAGGCGCATGTCAGTTGGTCCATGACGACCGTCGGATTGGCTTTGGCGGCCGCATCCCAGAGCGCGGAGGCTTTGCGCATACTGGCTACCATGCCGTTGTAATCTCCCAGGTTTCCCTGGTTCGAGTCGCCCTGCACTTGGCCCAGATGGTGATAAGCATACGCCAGCTCGCTCTGCAGTGATGGATCGTTGTTCGACTCTTTTGAAAGGCTATCCAAATATTGCAACGCCCGATCCACAATCAGTTTGCGGGCGGGCGTCGCGCCAGGCAGGTTTTGGATCGAAGCGTAGACTTCAAACAACAGCGAGTTCGCCAGTTTGCGCACGTCTTGTGCCCTCCGCTCGGCGCGGGCTTTCTGTGCGCGGGCGATCTCCGCTTGCTGCCGCGCCACATGGGCCTGTTGCATTGCGATTCCCAAGCCGGCCGCGAGGCTAACGACTATCAGGGCAGCCGCCGCTGCCGCAGTCTTGTGCCGTCTGAGGAACTTGCCGCTACGATACGCGAGCGAGTCACCGTGTGCCGTCACGGGGAGGCCCTGCAGGTGCCGCCGGATGTCGTCTGCCAACTGTTCCACGGAGCTATACCGCCGCTGCGGCTCTTTTTCGAGGGCCATCATCACGATGTGGTCCAGGTCGCCCCTGAGCCGGTTGGCCGGTACCGGCTTTCTCTGGCTCGCCAGGACGGTGCTGGGCGGCCGCGCCTCAGTTTCACACACGGCGCGGGCGATCTCGTGTAGTGTGCGCGCCGTTAAAAGATACGGCGAGCATCCCGCAAGCAGTTCGTACAGCAGCACCCCAAGCGAGTAGATGTCGCTAGCCGTAGTAATGGCCTCGCCTTTGATCTGCTCGGGGCTGGCATATTCCGGCGTCAACGGCCGGTACAGCGCGAGCGTGGTTCGAAGGGCATCGGGTGCTTCGGTGGGAGCGAGGATCTTAGCGATGCCGAAGTCCAACAGTTTGGGAACTCCGTCGCTCGTGACCAGGATGTTGGCGGGTTTCAAGTCGCGATGGATAATGAGCCGTTGATGTGCGTACTGTACGGCGGAACATACCTGCAGAAATAATTTAAGCCGGTCGTGTAAAGACAGGTTAGGCCGCTGTGAGTAGACGTCGAAGGGCTCGCCGTCAATCAGTTCCATCACAAAGTACGGCGCGCCATCGGGTGTCGCGCCGCCATCCATCAGGCGCGCGATGTTCGGATGATCGAGGCTGGCGAGCACCTGCCGTTCGCGTTTGAAGCGGGCGGCCAGGAAACTCGGGTCGTGCCCGGCACGTAGCAATTTGACCGCGACCTGTTTCTGGTATTGGTCGTCGGCGCGAAAAGCGCGGTACACCTCGCCCATGCCGCCCGCGCCTATCTTTTCTACGATCTGGTAAGCGCCTACGCGACGCCCGATCCATTCGCCGGCATCGTCCGCAAGCGCTTCCTGCGCCCAGGCGGCTACCGGAGATGCATCTAAATAGCTCGCGCCAGCCTCTGCGCCGGCCGCCAGGAGCCGCTCCACCTCATCGCGAAGCTGGGTATCGCCTGCGCACGCGCGATCGAGATATAGGGAGCGCTGAGCGGCTTCTGTCTCCCACGCCTCGGCGAGCAGACTCTTGACTTCCTGCCAGCGCTGCGGAGTCATAAGCGGGCAGTCCCGTGCATTTCCTGGTACAGCCACGCGCGGGCCGTCGACCATTCGCGTTTGACGGTGGCCGGCGAGATTCCCAGGGCCAGCGAAGTCTCTTCAATCGATAACCCGCCAAAAAAACGCAGTTCCACCATCTGGGATTGCCTGGCATCCAGCGCCGCGAGCCGGGTGAGCGCGTCGTCCAGAGAAATCAGATTCATTTCACGCTGTTTCGGAAGGGCTACCGCCTCATCCAGCAACAGCGTGACGCAGTCACCGCCGCGTTTCGCCGCATGCCGCATGCGCGCGTGATCCACCAGGATACGGCGCATGATTTGCGCAGCCACGGCAAAGAAGTGGACGCGATCGTTCCAATTTACGGACGGGTCGTCTACCAGGCGCAGATAGGCTTCGTGAACGAGCTCGGTGCTTTGGAGGGTCTGACGTGGCGGCTGCGCGGACAGGGATCTGCGGGCCAGCCGCCGCAATTCGTCATAGACCAAGGGCACAAGCTCTTCGCGGGCAGATTCTTCGCCCCCTCGCCACCGCCATAGGAGAACCGTGATCGGACCAGGTTTTACAGGATCCATAACGTGTTCCACACTTACCGGATTCCGCGCGTCCCGAAGTTCACCCGATTATCGATAAAGTGCCCGCCCGATGGCAACTATTGCCGGTGACCGGCAGCGGAGATTGAAATCTGTGAACATTCGCACGACCGTCGATATCGCGGTCCCGATTTTTTCCAGAGGTTGAGCCAGAAGTGGGTGCGTTTTCCGATTACGTAGCAGGAACGCAAGATCTCACTAAGGAGACTAACTATGAACAACGCTTCTATGATTTCCAACCGAAAACTGGCGCGGCTCGCATCTCTGGCCGCGCTGTTGATGACTGCCATTGCGGCTCATGGTCAAAGCGGCCTGCGGCCGCCGATGACGGTTTCGCAATTGGCTGGATCCTGGCAGGCGGCGCTGGTCGGCAACACGGGGTGCGGCTTCACCTCCATGCTCGTCACCTTCACTTTAGACAGTGCCGGCGCCGGCACGGCGACAATAACAGGCAACAGCGCGTCCACAAACCCGGGCTGCGGGCCCAGTGTCAGCAACGGCCAGACTTTTACCATTACCAGTTTGAGTTCGGCCGGCAACGGTATCGCCGGTTTAAGTTGCGGTCCGGATTGCGGATGGAACTTCAATATACAAGTAGCGCCGAACCGGCAGATCTTCAACCTGGTCGACGTCGTAAACGACAGCAACTACCTGGCGGGAACGGCCGTTCGCGAGTGACCCGGCCGGCCACGGCTATCTCACGTATGCGGCTCGGAAGTCTTGTCCGAGCCGCGCGCTGCAATCACGGATCAGAAAGGAGACTTCGATGTCCGCAAACACGAATTGGCCACGAACCGCACGGTACCTGGTCACGCGAGCCCTGGCATGTCTCTTCATCGCTTCCATGCCGGCCTTCGCCCAGACGACCTCAACCTGGGTCGGCGCGGCTGGCGATTGGACACCGTGTCCCCAACAGGGTGGGGCCGCGCTGTGGAACACCTGCCCCATATACCCTGATGGCAACTACAATGCCGTGATCGCAGGTGGTCCAGTAACCTTAAGCCAGATCAACGGGGACGACGAAACCATCGTGAATCTCACGATCAATTCCGGCGATACCCTGTCGTTCGTCGGCGGGACGTTATACGTTAGCGGCGCCATTGTGAACAACGGCTCAATGGCCATCTCCACCAACGGGATCCTATTTATTAACGCCCCCAGCGTGACCATGAGTGGAACCGGCAGCGTAAGCCTGCAGAGCCCGACGGCGGAGATCTCCCTAGGCTCAGGTTTCAACTATACGTTCGTGAATCAGCAGCTCATTTCGGGCCAAGGGATTCTCAATGGTCTCACCCTGGCGAATCAAGGCACCATCACGGCCAGCGGAGGCACTCTCCAAGTCTGGCCGAACACGGTCACGGGACTTACTAACACAGGCACGATTCAAGCGGCCAGCGGCGCTACGCTTTACTTCTCCGGCGATTTGCCCACGCCATTTAACAACACGAACGGGACCATCCGCGCGCTCAGCGGAGGAACAGTAACGCTGTACGGCGGCACTTATACCGGCGGGAAGCTGATGACCAGCGGGACTGGCGTTATCCAGACCGTCGACGGCGCCATCACGGCCACTCTGAACAACCTTACCACCGCCGCCAATTTCGTGATTCCGCCCGGCGGCTCGGTGGCGCTGGAAGGGGCCATCACGAATACGGGCGCATTCAACGTGAATGGAGGGGCCGTGTTTATCAGCGGGAACGCCACGCTGACGGGCGCCGGCACGATTAACATGTCGGACTCCTGCTGCAACTCCCTACAGGGCCTCACCAGCGTGGGTAACACATTGATCAATGAAAGCACCATTCGCGGAGCCGGGGCCCTCGGCTCGCCGGGCTTGACCATTACAAATCAAAAACTCATCGATGCCACCGCTCTGACTAATCACCTGATCCTCGCAGGCGGTCCGCTGATAAACAATGCCACGCTCGAGGCCAGCGGCGGGGGGACGCTGGAGGTCCAGAACGCCGTCAACAATACCGGCGGAACCATCCAGGCTCTGACGGGTTCGGTGGTGCTGGTCAATACCGGGACCATCCAAGGCGGGACGCTGAAGACCAGCGGCACAGGGGTTCTGCAGAGTACTGGGGGCACGCTGGACGGCACCACGAACATCCCAACGAACGCGGGCACTTTCCAGGTGAACGGAGGCGCATCCCTGGCGCTGGCCGGAACCGTCCGGAACGCGGGTACGATCACGCTCACGGATGGCGCCCTCGGCATCAACAGCGCGGCCACGCTGGTGGGCAAGGGAACCATGACATTCTCAAGCAGTTCATTCATGTACGGCAGCGGTACCCTGACCAATGAAAGCACCATCGAAGGCAGCGGAAACCTGGGGGATAGCGGAGCGAACTTAGTAAACAAAGGAACCCTGATTGCGAACCAGCCAGCCACGCTCTCTATCAACCCTGCCAGCAGTTTCTTGAACCTGGGGACTCTCGCCGTCAACGCAGGTAGCACGCTGCAAGCGACCTTCGGGTTTCAGAACTTCTCCAACGGCAGCCTTTCAGGGGGAACCTATCAGATCGCCGGGACGCTCGAAATCGGTGGCGATATCAAGATCAACGCCGCCGGCCTGACGCTCAGCGGGCCTTCTGCCCAGATTCTCGACCCAAGTAGCAACGCGCTTGCGCATCTCGCTTACAATGCCTCGAAGGGCGCGATTTCGCTCACGCTGGGCAAGAGCCTGACGACGGCTGGCAATTTCACTAACACAGGCAAAGTAGCGATCGATCCAACCAGCGGCTTCCGCGCGGGCGGGAGTTTCACGCAGACCGGCGGGATAACTACAGTTGACGGGACCTTGACCGCCCCCTCAGGCCTGATCCTGCAGGGAGGCGGGATCTTCGGACAGGGCAAGATTATGGCGCCGCTCTCCTCAACCGGTAGCGGCATCGTGACCGCGGGCGACTCAGCCACTTCCACTGGAATTCTTTCGGTCGCAGGTTACTCGCAAGGCACCAACGGAGTCCTGAATTTGGCAATCGCAGGAACCAACGTAGGCACCCAATATAGTCAGTTGGCCGTTGCAAGCGGCGCCAGCTTGGGCGGCACATTGAACATCAGCCTGATTGGTGGTTTCATCCCTATTGTCGGTACCAAGTTCACGATCTTGACCGGCAGCTCTGTGACGGGACAATTTGCCACCGTGAACGGGCTAAGTATCAACTCCGGGGAGCACTTTGAGATCAACTACGAAGCTACTTCGGTTACCCTGCAAGTGGTCTCGGGAACTTAGCTGACTTCACTCAGCGTGGCTGCGGATCAGGCTCGCCGTAGGCTACGGCCGACATATCCGATGAGACAGAACGCACGCTGCCCGTTTCGGCGGCTTTCAGCATGCGATACAGGATCCGGTTATTTGGCAGGTGTGTTTCCACATAATCGATGCCCTCGGCGCAGATCACATAATCGCTTTCCGCACCCTGGCGAAGGAAACTCTTCTCCTTCAGGTACCACAGCGTAAATTCCAGATGCTCCCGCGGGAACGACATCAAAGTTTCGAATTCGAGCAGCGAGATACCGGGGTAATCCGGATTCGCCCTGCGCCGGTTATACAGCAGGCACAAGATCCCCATACGGCGATTACTCTCCCCATCGATACCGACGGCGAACTCCTTCAGGTTGAAAATTCCGATGGGCTCGACCTGGCGCCTATGGTAGCTGAGATCGTAAGCCGCGCGCGCGTCCGTATCGGAGAGTACCTCGTAAGCCTCATTCAGCAGCAGGAAGCGGTCGGTCTGGCCCGTCTCCGGGTTATCCGGATGATAACGGCCGGCGAGCAAGCGGAAGACCCGTTGAACGGTCTCCGGCTCGGCGTTGGGGCTGATTTGCATCAGCTCGTAATAATCGACGAACTCACCGTTACCCTTATGCATGCCCAACCTATGGGAGATCGACGCCGCGCAACAGTGGCAGCAGATGTTTCTGCAATTGCAGCAATGCCGGCCCCAGGGCGACCAGCATGATGGCAGGCAGGATCAGGAAGAAAATGGGGAAGATCATCTTGACGCCGATCTTGTTGGCGCGCTCCTCGGTCTGCTGGCGGCGGTAAATCCGCATGAATTCGGAGTGAGTCCGCAGCGCCTCGGCCATGCTGGTGCCGAAGCGATCGCTCTGGATCAGAATAGCGACCAGTTTTCTCAGTTCGGACTCGCCGGTGCGCTGCGCCAGGTGTTCGAGCGCTTCGGCGCGGCGGGTACCGGCCCGCATTTCGAGAGACACCAGCGACAGTTCCTCGCTGATCTCGCGGTGAGTGATCCCCAATTCGCGGCTGACCACTCCGAGGGCCTGGTCGAGCGCCAGTCCGGCTTCGACGCAGACCACCATCAGGTCGAGCGCATCGGGAAGCGACAGGCGCAGCAAACGGCGCCGCCGGTTGACCAGCACATCCAAAACCAGACCGGGGGCTGCATAGCCCAGCGTCGGAAGTCCGAGTAACATGACCATGCGCGTAACCGGGTTATCGATCGACCCCTGCAAAATCAGCGCCGGTATGGCCAGTAGTCCTGCCAGCAGCACGCGCATTCCGAAGTAGATGGTCAAGCTGTTTTGGTTGCGATATCCGCAGGCCATCAGGAGGCGGCGCGTAACAGAAGAATTTTCGGGTGATACAGGCACCTTTTGTCCGAGCCATTGCAGTGTAACCACAACCTTGTGCAGCGGGTCCGTGGATTTCGAGGCGGGCTCATCCACGCGCGCGGCCGCGGTGGCGTCTGCGTACACCTGCACGCGCCTGGCGTAGCGGAAATACCCGGCTACCGCAAGCGTTCCTGAGACAAGTAGAAAAGAGAGGAAGGCAACCATCAGCGGCATTGTCATTCAGACCTCGATATTGATGATCCGGTGGAGAAAGTAATAACCCAGGCCTTGGGCGACAATCGCCGCCAGAATCAGTTTCTTGCCCGTGGGATCGTTGGCCATGCTCGGCAGGTAATCCGGTGACACCACGGAAAGGCCGAATGCCAGGACGAACGGCATCAGCGTCAGGATGGTGGCGGTGATGCGGCCATGCGCGGAAGCGCTGCGCACCTGCCCCTTGATGCGAAACCGTTCGCGGATTACATAGGCCAGCTTTGTCAGCATTTCCGAGAGATTGCCGCCGGTTTCTTTTTGCAGCAGGACCGCGGACACGAAAAAGCGCACATCCACCAGGGGCACACGCTTGACCAGATTCGTCATGGCGGTGGAGAACTCGGACCCCAGGTTCAATTCCTGAAAGATCTTGCGGAACTCTGTGCGCAACGGCTCTACCGACTCGTTAGCCAGCAGTTCGAGGCTCACGGAGAAGGCATGCCCGGCCAGGACCGAACGGGCGATGAAGTCGAGCGCTTCCGGGAACTGCTTCTCAAAAGAATCCAGGCGCCTTTTCCGCTTCTGCTTGACGTACACCAGGGGCAGCACTCCCATGACGATGGCCAATGCGGCGCTGCTGAGGTCCGGAAAGATGAGCACGTGAAAGCGCAGTCCAAGGAGGGCCCCGATCAAGGCTGAAACCGCCATGGCCCCCAGCAGCGCTTCCAGCCGCCATTGCAGACCGCCCGTGTAAATATACTCCTGCCAGGAACGGAACAACCGGAGACGATACAGACCGGCACGGCTGCCTGTGGGCGCAGGTTCGGCATTCGCCAGGATCTGGACCCGGGCGATCTCCCGATCCGGCGTAGCAGCCTGGCTGATACGCGCCGCGCTGCTGCGGCGCCGGGATTCCAGCGCGCGAAATCCGAATCCGGCGGCCAGCAACGTCACCGCCAGAAACGCGAAGAAGAGAAGAAACCAGAGTGCCTGCATATCAATTCCTTACGAAATATCCACGATGGTTTGAAACAACGTAGAGGGCAGTTGGAACCCGGCGGATTTCAGGCGTTCGTGGAATCGCGGGCGGATACCGGTGGCCCGGAACCGGCCGATCACGCGGCCGTCCGGCGTGATGCCGGTTTTCTCGAACAGAAAGATATCCTGGGTAGTCACCATATCGCCTTCCATACCGACGCATTCAGTGACATGGGTGATGCGCCGCCGTCCGTCGCTGAAGCGCGATACGTGCACGAACAGATTGACGGCCGAGCTGATCTGCTGCCGTATGGAATGCACGCCCATGTTGGCGTTGGCCATGCCCATCATGACTTCGATGCGGCCGATGGCATCGCGCGGGCTATTGGCATGGACCGTGGTCAGCGACCCGTCGTGACCGGTGTTCATGGCCTGCATCATGTCGAGGGCTTCCTCGGCGCGAACCTCGCCGACGATGATTCGGTCGGGCCGCATGCGCAGGGCGTTGATCACCAATTGGCGGATACGGATGGCGCCCGATCCCTCCACATTGGCGGGCTTGGCCTCCATCCGCCCCACATGCCTCTGGCGCAGTTGCAGCTCGGCGGCGTCTTCGATGGTTACGATGCGCTCGTTCTCGGAAATGAAACCGGAAAGAACGTTCAGCAGCGTCGTTTTGCCAGCCCCTGTGCCGCCGGAGATGATAATGTTGAGCCGCGAGGCTACGCAGGCGTGGAGCAATTCGAGCATCCCATCGGTTAGGCTGTGGTTGGCGACCAGTTCCCGGTCGGTGACCGGATCGCGCCCGAAGCGGCGGATGGAAAGCATGGGGCCGTCCACCGCCACCGGGGGGATGACGGCATTCACACGCGAACCGTCCGGCAGGCGCGCGTCCACCATGGGCGAGGATTCGTCCACGCGGCGTCCCACGCGCGAGACGATCTTCTCGATAATACGCATCAGGTGCTTGTCGTCTTTGAATTCGACGGGAGTGGCGAACAGGCGGCCGGCGCGCTCGATGTAGACCATCTTGGGCGTAGTTACCAGAATGTCGGAGATGGTAGGATCCTGTAGCAACGGCTCCAGAGGGCCCAGGCCAAAGACCTCGTCCAGCACTTCGTCGATGATGCGTTCTTTTTCCGGCTGGCTGAGAGGTGTTTCTTCCTCCTCCACCAGCCGTCCGACAGCCGTACGCACCTCTTTGCGCATCTGCTCTTCCGGCAGCAGCGCCAGGGCTTCCAGGTTGACGCGGGTGAGTAAACTGCGATGCAGCGAGAATTTCAGATCCTGGAACTCCGGCGGGTTATTGCTCCGGTTGAACAGGCGCAAAACCCATGCCTGGTCTCTTTTCAGGAGCGCCGTACCTGCAGTTGTCGCGGTAGCCATTTATCAGTCTCCTAACCAAACAACGAGAATTTAGATTTCCTGGGCGGTTCCGGCACTCCCGCCAGCTTGGACACCAGGACCGCAATGGCACTCTTCACCGGACCGCTGGTCAACAGTTCGCCGCCGGAGTACGCCTTACTCAGCGCCTGATAGTCATTAGGGATCACACCGAAGACGGGAAGGCCCACGATCTTTTCCACGTCGTCGAATCTCACTTCCGAACGGCGGGACGCCCGGTTGATCACCAGGTGGATGCGGCTGCGCGGATAATCGCGCTGCGTAAGGCACTCGACCACCTGGCTGACCTGGTGCATGGACGGCACGTCCACGGAGGTAACCAGCACTAACTCGTCCAGCTCGTCGAGCGCACCGAACAACTGGCTCGATGTGCCGCGGCCCAGGTCCACAAGCGTCCAGCCGTATTGGGAGCGGGCGAAGCGCAGGACGTGGCGGATATTCGGCCATGACGGGATTTCCCTCGGGTAACCGTCCTTGGGTGCGCCAATCACTTCCAGGTAAGGCCGTCCATTGGTTACCAGCGCCTTCCAATAACTCACATCCAGGCGATGCACATTGTTCAGCGCGTCCATGACGGAGTAACGCGATTTGGATTTCATCAGCAGGCGCACGATGCCGGCCGAGAGATCCAGGTCCATGAGCAGAGTCTCCCGGCTGGTCTGGCGCGCGAATTCGAGCGACGCATGGCATGCCAGCGTGGTGGCTCCGCAGCCGCCCTTGGCCGCCAGGAAACCAACCGTCTTACCGCCGGGGCTGGCCGCTTCCCTTCTCTGCTGGCGTTCGATCGAGATACGATCGAGTGACTCTTCCAGATTTGGGCTGAGTGGTGGATACAGAAATTCCCGCGAACCGCCGCGCATCGCTCCCAGGATGATCTGCGGGTCCGCATTGCGGTACAGGGCGATGATTTCAGGACTGGAAGGCGTGGCTCTCACTTGCCGGAACAGTTCCGGCATGACATCCAGAATCGTGCTCAGATCGAGGAACACCACGTCCGGAGCCATGCGCACCAGCTTTTCGAGGAACACCGCCGGCTCGCCGATTTCGGGCTGCTCCAGCACGATGCGTACGGGCAGCTTTGCCAGCGCCTTCTGGGTCTCATCCCACAGTTCGCTGGTCGAAATGACTAATGCGACACTTATGGTTTGCATAGTCTTAGTCAGATGTACTGGATTTGTTGGTGCCGGCATCCTTGGGCTGAGCGGTGGTTGCCGCAGGCGCGGCCGGAATGGGCAGAAGCTGGTATTGGGAAGGCGCAGGCGCGGCGGGCGTCTCCTCATGCTTCTGTTCATCGAGTAACTGCTCCACGGGAATGGTTTGGCGCGCCGCTTGCGGAGCCGCGCCTGTCACTTCAATTCCCGGCGTACGCGGCGCGGTGGGGCTGGCGTCCTTCAGAAATTTTTCTGGAAATTTCAAGTCCGGCAGCACCTGGCCCGCGGGAATGGGGCGGACGATTTCGGGAGTGACCATCACCAGCAGCTCCGTGTTGGTTCTGCTGGTGGCGCGTGACTTGAAGAGATTGCCGAGGATCGGAATGCTGGAGAGGCCAGGAACCTTATTTAGGGTCTCGGTTACCCGGTTATCGAGCAGGCCGGCGATGGCGAAGCTCTGGCCGCTCTGCAGCTCGATTTCAGTTTGCACCTTCCGCGTCGAGAGCGCTGGAATATTGAAGCCCTGGTAAACGAGGCCGTTGGCGAAATCGAGTGAACTGACCTCCGGCGCCACAGTTAACCGGATGGTGCCGCGCGGAGTGATCACCGGCGTGAACTTGAGCTTGATGCCGAATTCACGATACTGAATCGTGATGGTCAGAAACCCGGCAGCACCGCCTTGTACCGTGGGATAAGGGAACTCGCCGCCGGCCAGGAAACTGGCTTCCTTGCCGTTGAACGCCAGCAGGTTCGGCTCCGCGAGAATTTCCAGGAGTTGTTTGGCCTGGAGCGCGCGAATGGTAGCGCCCAGGTTGAGATCCGGACGGTACAGGAAGAGGTTCAACGCGTCCGACAAACTGACCGTGGTCCCCGTGGTGCCGTTGTTGTTTTGAACACCTAGTATCGGGGGGCTGAATTGTTGCGTGCTGACGCCGCCGATGGTATTGGTGGCGCCGGTGGAGAAAAGGTTCAGGCCCAGTGCGGTGCTGTTGCTGCGATCGATGTTGGCGAAGCGGACTCTGAGCAGAATTTGGGGCTCGCTGTCCGGCACATCCACGTGCAACAGGTTGACGACTTTGCCCAGCGTGGCGGCAATCGCCACGGCGCGGCCGGCACTGGTCAGATCCCGCGCGGTCCCGCGCAAAAAGACCATATCTTTAACCGCCGCGACCGTCAGATCCTGCCCTGGCAGTTCCAGCCCCATTTGCTGCCGGACCGCCTCGATCTGGGAAGTGTCCGGCTTCACCGTGACATTAAATAGAAGCCGGTCACCGCCTTCCTGCCAGACAATCAAGCTGGTCTGGCCGGCCAGTTTGCCGCTGATCAATACCTCACGCGGCGCCACGCCGACGGCGTCGATCACATCCGCGCTGCCCACGGATACCCGGCGGATATCGGCCGGACTTTCCAAAACGATCGACTTGCCAATACCCAGGCTAATGTCCCGCGGGGACGGCTCGGCCGCGCCCAGAACGGCGCCACAAGCAACGACTGTGGCTATCCATGCAACGATGCTCTTCATCGGATCTCCTTAGCCCTTTCAACAAATTTCTGGCCCACGCTAACGGTTTCTTTCTTCGCGCCGAGAATGATTTCCATGGTCAGCGGCACCGCAACCTCTTCCATGACGGGCGCGGGCGGCGCAGGCTTGGGTTTCGGCTTAGCCGCCGCGTGCGCTCCGGCCGGGCGGGATTTGCCCGTTGGTTGGCCGCCGAACAGGTATGCCATGGCGGTACCCGGCGCTTTGGCTTGCTGCGTATCGAGGGGATTGCGCAGCACGAGCTGAATCTTGGTTTCATTACTGGCCAGACTTAGGGTTTCGGCCTGCTCCGGTGTGACCAATAAGTTGACAACGGGCACGGTGATGGGCTTACCCTCGGCATCCTTTTGTATCTTCTGGCCGGCGGACAGCACTTCAATGTTTTGCAGGATGGTGCGGGTTTGGGTTCCCAAGGTAGAATTCGTCCCGCCGGGCGCCAGTCCGGAAATCAAAATGTCCACGCGCATACCGGGCACTACAAATCCAGCTACGCCGACAAACTCATTCACGCGCACCGCGACGGCGCGCATGCCGGAGGGAATGGTGGCGGCCAGGCCCGCGCCTGCGCCTCTCTGGGCCAGGCGGCTCTCCAGTACCGGTTCGCCCGCATAAATGTTGGCAATCACTCCACGCCCCGTGGCATTTTCGAGTTTTGCGATCGACTGCGCGGGCGGAGCCCCGGGCCAGTGGGCGAGCGACACGTCGGAGTCCTTCAAGAGGGTGCCGACGGGTAGGTCATGCGCGGCCAGAAGGATTCCCGTGGGGGGCGGGGAGGCCACCGCGGTCCTGGCTGAAATCAGCCGGTAAACCACGGTACTGGCGGCCAGCGCCACCACCAGGGAGAAAATCAGAACGCCGAGAAATCGTTTATTCATATCTAACCTGCATTTCGAATGAGCTGCTAGTCGGTATTTGCCAGACGGTTAGTAATTCCGGTCCAGATGGCATTGATGTTGTTGGTGATTCCGGTGTACAGCGCGACTGCTACCAGGACGAAGAAGGCCATCAGGAGGGCGTACTCCACCAGGTCCTGGCCCTGGTCCTGTTTCAGAAACTTCGCGATCACCTGGAAGATGCGCATAAGTGGCTCCGGAAGATGGGGGACATGGGGCAAGCCACGCCCCCTCCGAAGTGTGTTCCTTACTTGGCTGCGGCGGCGGCGTTGGCCAGGTCGGTGTTGGCTTTCGTCCAGATGTTGAGGACGCTACCGCTCATGGTGGTGTAGAGTGCGCCGATGGCGAGGGCCACGAACGCCAACAGCAAAGTGTATTCAACCAGGTCCTGGCCTTGCTCGTCATTGATGAAGTTCTTTACGAATGTCATGTTAGTTAATCCTTGTTTTTGATGGAGTGTAGTTAGTTAGAGAGGTTGCGGTTGTCGTGATCGCGCGATCACGCCGGACGACCGCTGCACAGACGGCGGCGGAATCCTGAATTGGTGAAACTACGGAAGCTTGGAAAACGGTGGCGGTACCATCGTCGTAGACGGCGCGCCAGTTGTGAGACTCCCGCAGCGCGCCTGTCAATGGTGCGTTCTCGGGAAGTAACACGGTATCGACATGGAACTTATTGAGCTGGTTCTCCCAATCGCGGCCGGCATTCCAGATGCGTATGCAATCCTTTCTGAACCGCGGGCCGTAGAAGTCACTCCGGCCGTCGACAAAGACACGCATCCGCGGGTAGAAATGGTAGATCAGATAGCCACCCCAGGTATCGCCGGTGAAGACACGGGCCGTGGGGGCCGCGGCCAGCACTGTCTGGATGGCGCCTGACGGAAATTGCTTCGGATTGTACTGCGCACGGAACGCCGCGGGGGGCGCTGGAGCGAAGCAGATTGCAGTTACGAAGGCCATTAACGCGATACTTGCGAGGTGCAGGCGCCAGGGGGCTTCGATCAAGGCGATTTCGCCGCCGAAGCGCTGGATGGAGCGAGCCCGGCTGGCCAGCCACAATGCCGTCTGGCTAACGGCGAGACTGTTAACCATCTCCACCAGGGCAGCCGAGATGGGCCCGGCGGCAACGATGGCATAGAACGGGATGTTGCGGGCGGCGAACAGCGCCAGCCAGCTCCAGCCGACCAGCAGCAGGACCCAGGCATAGCGTTTCCGCAAAAGATGCCAGAACGCCGCGGCCGTTCCCAGCATGAGCAAGAGAGCTAAGATCGGGCCTGCCGGGTGATGGAAACTGAGTGACTGAAACTCCTCGATCGCCGCTACATGAAAGCTCTCAGTGAAATAAGTGTAAATATGAGCGTGTAAGTGGTAAGCGTAAGGATTCACCACGCTGGCAGCTACACAAGCGATCAGCGCAACGGAATACCGTTTGAGGTTACGGAATGCCAGGTCCGGCAACTCTCCCGCCGCATACGCGCCCACCAGAACCCAACCAACGAAGAATCCGCCATGCAGATTGGCCCAAACCACCGTAAGCACAGGCAGCAGCCATAAAGACCGGTAGTGACCCTGCCGCGCACGTTCCAGCACAGCCAGAAACAGTGCCGCAAACAGGAAACTGACCAGGTGAGGGCGTGCCAGCCAGTGCACAGACGAAACAAAGGCACAGTTGAGCGTAACCGCCATGGCGATGACCGGGTTGCCGCAAGCACGGGACGCCAGGCGATAAACCAGCGCAAACGTGAAAGAAAGCAGAAAAGTGCTGGCCAGCAATACGGCAACAAGGCCGAAGCTCGAATGCAGCCAGCCAAACAGTACGTCCCAGAGCCATTCCCAGGCAAACCAGGGCGCGTCCGGCCGGGTGTATGAGAACAGGTCCGTGGTTGGGACGCGATGGTTCTTCAAGATCCATTCGCCCGTGCGGATATGCCACCCGGTATCGCCGTCGCCCAACAGGAATGAGAGTCCACCAAAACGTAAAATAAAAATGATTGGCGCGGCGAAAGCGATGTCCGTCAGGGAAGGGATCAGGTGCGCTGCCCAACCCGGTGCCGCGGCAGTTACGGGGGCTGTAACGTTCGCCGTCATATCAATAACGTGCCCCCGCCATTTGAGGCCATGCGCGGATCGGGGATTACGGGCGCACTGAATATTCTGGAGGTAGGCTGGAAAGCCATGGCCCGGACCAGCACCTCGACTTCAGCGATACCGTCTGTGACCATAGAGATATCCGCCAAAGTTACAGTGCAATGCAGGCAGCGCTTACCGAACGGATGATTCGGCCCGGGCAGCTCCACGTCCACGGTGAACTCGGCGCCACAGTCCCCCGGCAGGAACCTTAGTAATTCCTTGGGAACCAGAAGAACACCGCGGTCCGTGGTCAAACTCTTGGTGGCGATATCTATGCCGCAAGGCTTAGTGGTTTTGGTAATTGCCACGGCCGCCATTCCCAGCGCCTCGGTTTCTTCTTTCCTGAAATTCATTACGAATTCGAATGTAAATCCGATAGCGATTTGCAGCAATGCTGATAGCTGTTATTCCTTGGTTTTCAGGGTCCTAGTCACGACCTTAGTACCTCAAAGTAGAACTTTTACAGATGATTTGATACTAAGAAGTCGGAAATATAGAGTTATTATGGAAATCGATGATCCCAGCGGAGCAATTAACAGCAAGCAATAAGCCGGGTCTTTTAGTTTTCACCGCGTTGCCCCTGCTGGCGCGCGGGATCGAGACTCTGGCCGGGCCGCACGTGGCGTATATGCACAGTTGCGGAGACCCAGCCGGGCTGGTCGAGGATGTCAGTAAGCAACGGCCCGATATCGTATTGATCGATCTAACGCCGGAAATCAGTATGAGCTGGCTGCACAGAATCCGCCACGCGTGTCCGGCGTGCCGGCTCATTGTGATGGCGCCGCAATTCTCGGCAGAGATCTCGCACCAACTGAAGTCGGCCGGCGTGGCGGGCATGGTGAGGCGCGATTGCCGGCTGGAGGAACTGGCCGCCGTCCTGGACGCCGCGATGAGGGACGGGCCGTCGATTGGGATGGAATCAGCCGGCAGCGCGGCGGGTGACGAAGTGGTTGAGTTAAGCCGGCGCGAGAGCCAGTTAGTCGCTCTGCTGGCGCAGGGACTCAAGAACAAAGAGATCGCGCGGCAGCTCGACCTTTCGGAAGGTACGGTGCGGATCTATCTTTCGAGGCTGTTCAGCAAGGTCGGCGCAAATGACCGGTTCGAACTGGCGCTGTTCGGGCTGCGGAACATGTCCAATCTTCCGCTGGTTTGGCCCGAGATCCTGAACGGCGCAGGCAAGGACCACGATGACGACGCGGCCCCGCCGGCGCTGCGGTCTTTGTGGCTACGGCGACCGGCTGCCAAGTCGCCCGCAGGCTCGAGTCCGGCACTGGAGTAAGACGAGATGGAACGGCGTCCACGAGTCGCGACCCGGGAAGCAGGCGAGACCCTGATTGAGGCGACCCTTGTTCTCCTGTTTTTGTTCGCGCTGATCTTTCTGCTACTTGACCTTTCCTGGGCCGTGTTCGCAAAAGTCACATTGCAGCACGCCGTGCGGGCCGGGGTGCGGTACGCCGTAACCAGTCAGACGTCGAGTGATGGAAATGGAAACACCCTGGGCCAGGTGGACTCGATCAAACAGGTGGTAGCGACGCAGTCGATGGGCTTTCTGACGAGTGGCAACGTGGATTCGATGGTCACGGTTACATTCTTCTCGGTAAACGGCGGGGGCCCGACCCCGGTCAGCGGTAGCGGCAGCAATGCATCGGGAAACCTGGTAGTCGTGTCGGTAAATAATTACCAAGTCTCGCCATTTGGACCTTTGCTGCGCTCAACTGTTCCGGTCAGTTTCACGGTCAGCGCCGGCGATCTGATCGAGCCTAGTCCGGACGGACCTCCGCCGCTGTAAGGAAGCACGCGCCATGAAGATGAGCAGAACCTGTCAAAAGGGCACAACCCTTATCGAATTCGTCCTGGTGACCGCGCTGGTACTGGCACCGCTGCTGCTGGGAGTCATGGTAGTCGGATTCAACATTGTCAGGGTGATTCACGTCAATCAGGTAAACCGCGACGCCGGGCATATGTTCGCTCGCGGGGTGAATTTTTCGACTTCAACAACCGGCCTTGGCAACCGCGCGGTACTCACCATGCTTTCCCCGCGGTTGGGGAATTCCTCCTCGTCTGGCACCGGCGTGCTGGTTCTGTCCGCGATTCAGTATGTAGGACCGAATACTTGCAGTAACTGCGCGAACTTAAATCATGCCGTATTCGTCCGCCAATTGATCATCGGAAACAGCGGCTTGTCTTCCAGCCATTTTGGGACTGTGCCGATCTCCAGTATGGCGACCGATGCCCAAGGTACTGTGGATGGCACAGGCACGGTGAAGAGCCCGTACAGCGATCTGGCGGTGCGCGCGGATGCGATCCTGGCGGCCATCCCGCCGGTAGATGGAACCATTATGAATGACGGCGATACGGCTTACGTGTCGGAGACTTACTTCACTTCAACGGATTTCGATATCAAGGGATTTTTGACGCCGAGCAGCCTATATGCACGGGCCATATTTTAGCCGGAAACGCAATCGCGGAATCGCCATGGTGCTGGTCACGCTGCTGTTGCTCGTGATCCTGCCGCTGATTGGCCTGGCTATCGACGGTGGCATTCTGTATTTCCTCAAGGCCCGCCTGTCGCAGGCGGTGGACGCCGCCAGCCTGGCGGGAGCGCGATCTCTGAACCGCGGCGGCGACATCGGCTCACAGACGCAAAACGCCACCGACACTGCCACGCGATATTTCAAGGCGAATTTCAAAGACAACTTCTGGGGCTGTACGGTGCCGGCGCCCGTCGTACAAGTGGCGGAGGATACGGGCTCGAAGGCGCGATCGGTTACCGTCACCGCTACGGTCACGGCGCCTCTATATTTTCTTCGTATCATCGGCCAGACAACCGCGATGGTGGGCGCTTCCGCGCAGGCGCGGCGGCGCGATGTCAACATCATGATGGTGCTGGACCGGTCCTATTCCATGGGCAGCGCCAACGGTGTCGCCTGGTGCGCTACTTGCGGCGCGATCAAGCCGATGATTACCGCCGCAAATTCGTTCGTCAATCAATTCGCGCCCGGGCGCGACAACGTGGGCGTAGTGATTTTTGGCGGCAGCTACTACCTGGAAAACCCGACCACGAGTTTTCTCCCTACGGTAGTGAACGATATCAACAGCATCCAGTCCGCCGGAAATACAGGTACCGCGCAGGCCCTCTGGGTTGGATATCAAGCGCTTGCGGGCCTCGCCCAGCCCGGCGCACTGAACGTCATCCTCTTCTTCACCGACGGACTACCCAACGGCGTGACAACCAATTTCAATCACGCGCTGGAGACTTCCGGCCTGTATACGGATTTGCGGATCAAGCCCGCCGGTTGCGGAAGCGCCGCGTCTATGTTGGGGTGGATCTCACAGACCAGCGGCTTCGTCAACAGCCCCGGAGTGACACACGGGATCTTCAACATCGTGGCGCCAAAAGTGGCGGATCCGGACACCGTCGCGATAGCGAACGATGCGGGGTGCAAATTCGCGACCAATGCAAATAACATGTACCAGGATATTTCGCGAATGCCCGATCAGGATTATTACGGCAATCTCATTAATCCGCCAAATCCGTATCTTTCGACTCTCTATCCGCAAGCAACCGGCCCGGTTACGCTGACCGCTGTCAACAACGCGACGCAGGTGGCCCGGGCGTCGTTCAATGCCGCCGATCAGGCCGTGGCACGGATGCGCGCGGGAGAAATCAACGGCATCGCCCCCCAGATATACGTCATCAGCCTGGTAACCAGCGCGGCGGAAGTGCCCGATCCGGGCTTCATGATCAGGGTGGCGAACGTGCCGCAAGCCAGCGTGAACGGGATTACCTACAACAACGCGATCTATGATTCTACGAAGCCGGTAGGGATGTACATCGACGCCCAGCACCAGGATGAACTGCAAACCGCGTTTCAGCGCATCGCATCCGAGATCCTGCGCTTAAGCCAGTAGGCCGGAAGAAGCCATGCTTGTTCGCATGCACATCACTCCCTGGAACACCAGGGCCGACATCGACCATCTATGGCGGCCGGAATTGGAACCGGTGCGCGCAGCAGCTGCGGCCGGAGCCCCGGAGTTATTCGGCGGGATGCCGCCGGCACGCCACAGACTCGCCCTCGGCCTGGTCATGTCGGTTACACTGCACGGCGCGGCGATCGCGCTGGCGGGATTCGCGGCGCATGCCCTTGTCGGGATTTGCGAAGTCCAGCATCGCCCGCGTTATGCTTTCCAGGACATCTCCATACATCCAGCGTTGCACGGGGGGCGATTGCCGATGCCCTCCGCTCAGACTCGCGTGGACGGCCCGGCAGCAGCGCCGATCCCCGAGCGAGCGAAAATCGTGGCGCATGGGGACGAGATAGGTCAAGCATTCAATACCGTCCCCGCCGGGCCCGCCGCGGCAATTGCCCCACGCCGAGACGGGCCGCTGCCGGACCAGCCATTGTCGGACGGAGCATTGCCGGACGGAGTATTGCCGGACGGTTCCATCCAGATATTGCATCCCCCCGACGGAGTTGCGGATGTAGTGCTCGAAGGGGCGGACGGCGATCTGGCGCCGGAGATCAGGCAACTGTTGCCGGATGGCCCCGTTCACACGGTGTACTGCGCGGTCGGCGCAGCCCGGGAATGGGTTGTGCATTACTCCGTGCCGGACGCGGAACCGCAAATCGAGTTTGTCAATTCGATGGTGATCCGGCTGCCCGATGTGGCCCGCATTGCAGCCCCATATCCTCTAATAACAATCGTGCCGGCATCGCTCACCGGGCCGCAAAAAGAACGAGTCACAATTTATGCTGAGTTAGACACGGCCGGCCGCCTGCACAACGTGCGATTAGTTAAGGGACCCGCGGCGGTTCAGTCCCTTTGGGAGAAATTGAGCAACTGGCTGTTCCGGCCGGCCGCCCGCAACGGATCCGCAGTAGGTTTGAAACTGATTCTGGTCGTGCCGGCCGCCAATGCCGGCGAGGTGGGATGATGACTTACGTCGAATTGTTCGTGGTACTACAAGCATTGGATTTTCTCACGACCGTCATAGGTCTACGGTTAGGCACAGGCGAGCTCAGTCCTTTTGTACGATGGCTGATGCACGCAGGGCCAGTCGTGGGGTTAGTGGGGGCGAAGTTGGTCGCTTGCGGGCTCGGGGCGTTTTGTCTTCGGACTAACCGCATGCGAGTGATCCTGCGCATGAATTACTTTTTTTCCGCCCTGGTAGTTTGGAACCTGGTCGTCATTGTGCACTGGATCGCGGGGTGATAGCTACACCTCGCCTGGAGGTCACCCGAGGTGCCGGCTTTGCGGCTTCCGGCTTATCGATGACGCACCCGGTATCGGGTTGATGGATGGCCCGCGGAAAGCGCATTGGGGGAAGATGCCTGGCCACCGAAGCGTGCGTCGTTCGCGCCAATACCTTTGGCCAGCAACGAGTTATCCGTCGGATGTACGCCTGCACCGGTCCCCAATCGGAAGTTAGCGGTCCGGCTGCGATGATTGACCTCCAGCCACCGTAACCATCCTATCTTTGGGTATCGATCTCCAAGTTACGGTAATACATGCATTCCAACTTGTATACTGCTTACTATCAACAGGCCGGGCCGGCTCAACCGCAGCCCGCGCCTAATCAGACATGATCTCGCTGAAGAAACACTTGGACGATGTGACCGTCCAAAACAGCCTGGCGGCGGAGCTGGAAACCTCCTACCAGTCGGCGTTGAAAAATATCGCGCAGAACCTGCCCGCGGTATGTCCGGAACTGGTCGCGGAGTACCGGCGGCACATCCTGGCATTATGGAACGAGTTTGAGAGCCAGAGGACCGCGGATGTCCTAGCCGAGAATCGTCCGAAGCTGGGGGAGGAGCTCCGCGCTTTCGCCACGCACGCCAACGCCATCCTGCATACCAAAGATAAACAATTCAAAGAGATCCTGAAAGCTTTTGCGGAAGCGGCCGCCATGCTGGCACAACAGAGCGAAACGAACGACGGGCGGCTCACTCACTTTACCAGGAATTTGGATTCTTTGATTGAGTTACGGGATCTATCGGAGATGCGGAGGCGGCTCAGTCAGGAAGTTGTGGCGCTGAAGGCAGCCGTGGCGGAGATGCACAGGGCAAGCCAGGTTTCGGTAAGGCAGCTCAGGGGGGAATTGCTCCAATTCCAGCAAAAACTCGCGCAAACGGAACAGATCGCGCGGACGGATTCGCTGACAGGGCTATCGAATCGCGGTTCTGGAGAAGAGACCCTGCGATCGGCATCGGCGGGCGGCAAGACCTTCAGCATCGTTTTGATTGACCTCAACGGGTTCAAGAGTATCAACGATCAATGGGGACACCAGGCGGGCGACAAGGTATTGCGGCAGTTCGCCAGCCGCCTGCAAGCTGCCGTGCGCCCAGGCGACCTGGTGTGCCGGTGGGGCGGCGACGAGTTTCTGGTTCTGCTTCCCGAATGTTACCTGGCGCAGGCCGCGGAGCGCAGCCAGGCGTTCCGCCGGGCATGCGACGGCGAGTATCGCTTGACGGTAGTCGGAAAAAACCTCAAGCTTACGCTGCGGACAGCCGTAGGAATTGCGGAATGGCAACTCGGCGACCGCGTCGACAAACTGCTGCAGCGGGCCGACTGGGAGCTCTACCGGAATAAAGGCAAGCGGATCGCGGTTTAGCAGTCTGCGGAAAAACGCTAAAGAACACTTGCTAATGCGCGCGGCTCGGCAATGCGCCCACATGTTTGCAAAGGCGGACTGAGGCGTGACTGTGGGGGAGCGGCGCCTTCGACGCCTTTTTCCGCGTCATCGTAGACGCGCAAGAATCACGGCGTCTTGCGCTTCTTGTACTCGGCAAACGCCGCCTCTGCCTCGGCGTTACGATCGTGACGCCGGTAGACCAATCCCAGCGAATAAAACGCCTCCACCACCACCGGATTCGATGAAGTTGCCGCCCGATATTCGGCAATAGCTTCGTCGTCGCGCCCATCGGCATCCAATACCCGGCCCAGATGGTAGTGCGCCATCGAGAACTTCGGATCGTAGCGGAGCGCCTCCCGCAGCGCCTCCTCGGATTCGGTGAGTTGTTGCATCCGCAATAACAGGGCCCCCAGGTTGTGCGGTGGCCAAGCCGACGGGTGCGGCAGTTTGCGGTTCAGATCGGCGCCTTTCACGAACGCATCGCGCGCGTCGTCCGCTTGTCCCAACATGTCGAGCGCCAGCCCCAGGTTGTCGTATGCGCGCGACGATTCCGGGTCCAGCCGGATCACTTCCCTGAACTTATCCACCGCCTCCTTGTATAGGCGTTGATCGTAATCCATGCGCGCCAGCCAGTAGAGGTACAGCGCATTCGCCGGGTGGCTGCCATTCAACCGCGTAAGCTGCTCGCGCGCAGCGGCCGTATTGCCCAGGTTAACTAGTGACATGGCCCAGGTGAACCGGTCGCGGTCGTCCAGCGGGGCCAACGCGTCCGCTCGCCGGAAAGTCGCGGAGGCCTGCGCCATTCGACCATGGAGAAACTCCACCGCGCCGGCCAGCGCTTCGATCTCAGCGGCGTGCGCAGATTTCCCGGCCGCGGCTGCCTGGCGATCTAGAATCGCTTCCATATGGCTGTAATCCTTGGCGGAAAACGAACGAACCAGATCCTCCCTCTGATCTTCCGGAAGCTGCGCACTCCGGATTCGGTCCTCCAGGCTGTCCACCTTCTGCGCCGGCGATCCGGCGCACGCCAGTAAGAACGCCGCGCTGGCTAGAACAGCCCTCAATACGGTTTCACCTCGATGGTCCGCATCAATAGCTCGCGCCGGCGGGACCGGTTGGCGTCCAGCGTACGTAAATGCGCCGCCTGCTGCTCGGCGCCTGGATCGTGCGCAAGCTGCATCACGTTCAGCAGCGTAGAATTAGCCTGGAAGCTGTCGGGATCGAGCGCCAGTGCGCGGTCGATGGCGGCGCGCGCGGCCGCGAGCTGATCCTGGCCGATGCGCACGCGCGCCAGTTCGATGTGCGCCTCGGGAAACGATGGCGCCAGCTTGATGGCGTGCTCCAGATCGGCCAGCGCCTCGTCGTAGTTCTCTTCCATGCGCGCGACCCGGCCCAGGAAATACTCGGCGCCCGCTTCGGTTTTGGGATCCTTGCGGATACGCAGCATCTCGGTGCGGCACCGGTCGTAGTCCATGGCGTCGAAATAAGCCGCTCCCAGGGCAAGACGCCCCCGGGAGTCGTCGGGCAGTGCGGCCACATATTTAGTGAAGTAGGCGATCGAATCTCGGGCCTGGCCGCCGCTGAGCAGAACGCCGCCCATCGCGTAGTTGAATTCCGGGTTCTCGGGATCCAGAGCCAGGGCTTTATCCAGCGACCGGCGCGCTTCCACCGGCAATTCCATCTCCACCGCCACCAACCCAAAGAGAAAATGAATGCGCGCGTTATTAGGAGCCAGATCCCGCGCATGTCCCAGGTATGTCAGACAGCCTTCCAGATCGTGAGTAAGGTGCGCGATACGCGCCAGTTCCAACAGGTGATCCGGGTTCTTGGAATCCTCCGCGGCCACCCGCTCCAGGATGCGGCGGGCGTCCGGAAGCCGGTTCAACTGCTCGTACGCCACCGCAAGCTGGCGCAGACTCCGGACGGAAGCTTTGCCGCCGGCGTCCAGCGCCTCCACCAGTATCACCACCAGGCCGGCGTTGCGAACCGGCGCGAGCACGGGGAAGATGGAAATGGCGTCCGCCTCGGAGAACTCCGGCGCACGCGCCAAGGCTTCGGCCGCCTGAGCCGCCTCGGCGGTGCGGCCCAAGCCGGCCAGATCGCCGCAGCGCAAGGCTAATGCCGACGGACCGCCGGCTTCCGCGGGCGGCAGCTTGCCGATCTCGGTTAATGAGTCGGTAAACTTCCCTTGCCATTCATCGACGGTGGCTAACGAAACCAGGGCCTCGGTATCCGCGGGACGGGCCCGTACCACCTGTTGCCACGCGGCCGCGGCGCAACCCGCAGCGGATGCATCCCGGTCCGTCAGCAACTGGCAGGCGCGCGCTAGGTTCTGCCAGGCGGGGATCAATTTCGGATCGAAGCGCACGGCTTGCTGAAAGTCCGCCCGTGCCTCCGCGATTTGCGACTGCTGGGCATGCATCACGCCACGCAGATTGATGAGGCCGGCGTCGTGGGGATGATGGGCCAGGGCCTCGGATAGCAGCCGTGCCGCGCCGGAAGTGTCGCCTTGCTCGATGGCTGCCTGGATGGATTCTATGGCCGGCCCGGCCTCCGGCCCCTGGCCGTACAGATACGCAGCGGCGGAGACGAGCATCGCGGCCATTCGCGCGACTCGCATCTGCCCCATTGTATCCCGTGGCAAAAAGCGGCATACTGCAACTGGTTGGAGTCTCGACCGAATGAGAACATCCCCGCGGTTATGGATCGCGAGCGCCGCCTTGTTGCTGGCGCCCCTCGCGTTATGGGCCACTGGAGCCGAACTGCTCAGCCCCGTCGGACGCTGGAAAACCATCGACGACAAAACTGGAAAACCAAAAGCGATTGTGCAGGTCTATATCGAGAGTGGCAAGTTGTTCGGACGGATCGAAGCTACTCTGGACCCGAACGCTAAGAAGATCTGCGACAAGTGCAAAGACGCGCGCAAGGATCAGCCCATCGTCGGTATGGTGATTCTGCGCGGCCTCACGCTGCACGGCGAGGAGTATAGCGGAGGCGATATCCTGGATCCCGACAACGGATCGATTTACCGCTGCAAGCTGCGCGTCACGGAACACGCCACCCAACTATCGGTGCGCGGATATATCGGATTCTCGCTCCTGGGACGCTCGCAGACCTGGACCCGCGAGCCCTGAATCCTAACGGCATAGTATAAGTCACTTCCGCCTTCTTGCCGATAAGCACTCTGGACGGGCATGCGTCCCGCCCGGAGGTTTATCGGATGAAGAGACTGGCTTTCCTTTTGGCGGCCGCCGCCTTGGTCCCGCTGAGCGCCCTGGCACAGGCCGATGTGCTTGGGGTGCACAACTGTTACGGCCGCGGTTGCCTGGCTTGTCATACTCCGCATAGCGGTACAGCGGGAAATGGGACCATGGCCGGCAGCGGAAGTCAGGCCTTGTGGGGACAGAATCTGTCTCCTCTGTACGGCCACACCATCACCTTTGGCGGCTACCAATCGCGCGCCATGGTATCGTTGCCCGCCAGTGTGGGCAGCATGGTCAGTTCGCAAGATCCAAATTTCGTGATCATCGCCTGCCTGAGCTGCCACGACGGCAACGTGGCCCGGGTTGGATTGATGAAAGGAACCACTGTGGAAAGCCTGCCGGTAGTTGGCGGACATGCGCCCACCTTGCTCGGCAATGACGGAAGCACTCCGGGCAACTATAACAACGACCACCCCGTGGGACCGAATGCCAGACTAGCCTGTGGGGGCGCTGGCAAATGGGATTGCGCTGTTTCGAGCGCCGGGCAAGTTTCTATGACCGGACAGTACAGCAGCCAGTTTGCCCGTAATTACGGTTATACGGTCGTGCCGGCCGCGTCGGGAACCAACGTGCCCACGGTAAGTTGCACCACCTGTCACGATCAGCATAGCCAGACGGTCTGGTCCGGGAAAATTGGCGGTGTACAAGCGAGCTGGAAAACAACTTTTTTCGTCCGGGGACCGTACACACCCGGATCAAACGGGAATGCCGCGGCCCAGTTCTGCCGCAACTGCCATGCCGCACAATCCAACGAAATGCACGGGCTGATGAATGTGCCGACTACCGGCATCAGCCACTTGTGAGCTGCTCAGTGCGATTCCAATTCGTTAAGTACCGGTACCAGCACCGCGCCTAAAACATCGAAGCTGTGCACCGCCAGCTTGTCCATGGTGTCTTCCGGCGTGTGCCAGTATGTTTTCTTCCCGGTATCGAAATCGATCAGGTCCACGGCATTGACACCCATTTTCACGAATGGCATGTGATCGTCATCCGTAGCGCCGCCGGCTTCGTTGAAGTACTTTCCATAACCCAGGCGCTGCGCCGTGCTCCAGATCACCCGGCGAAGCGCCGGCGAGGAATTCTCCTCGTTCATCACCTCCAGGTTTTTGCCGCCGATCATGTCCACGTTGATCAGCGCCTTGATACGCGTTAACGTGCCGTCGGAAGCCCAGCGCTCCGCCAGGTGGCGGCTGCCGTACAGGCTATCGGTATCCGACCATTCCCCCAAAGCTTCTTCGCCGTCGAACCAAACCAGATCGATGTCGTCATCGTGCGGCAGGCCCTGCAACGTCGCCGCCAGTTCCAACAGAAAGCCGGTGGATGAGCCGCTGTCGTCGGCGCCCACAAACCGCACTCCCGCCATTTTTTTGGAATCGTAGTGACCCGTAAACACGACCATGCGGCCGGATCTGCCTGGAAAGCGCGCAATGATATTGACCATCGGAATCGGCCCCACCGGCGTGTGGCCGGTAAAGCTGTCCTGGGTGACTTCGCAGCCGCGGGTCTTCAATTGCGCGACGATATAAGCGCGCAGGTCGCGCAGTGCCGCCGATCCAGGCGGCCGTGGTCCGAACGAGACCGCCTTGCGCGTGTATTCCATGGCGCGCGCGCCGCTGAATTCGTGCCCTTCCGCGGCCAGCGGCACAATGACCGCCAACCACAAAATGCTCAGGAAGATTTTCTTGCGGTACATATATATCCCAGTGTGAAGTTACGCTCACGGTCCAGGAAATCCAGGCACGGAATCAGGAGCGCGGGTGGAACCAGCAACAAGACGGCAGGTACAAACCCCAGCCAGCGGAGGCCGCCTGAAAAGAATTGTAGCCCGTTCAGCAACCGCCGGGCCAGCAGCCGGAAATATCCGCCCACGGGGCGAATCTCGATTTCGACCATCCCGGCGCGCTCCAGCAGATGCGCCATGCCGTGCCGCGTGTACCGGAAATAATCGTGCGGCGCCTGGTGCACCTCCCACTCGTGCGGCACGATGGCCAGCAGCGGCGCGGCAGGAGCCAGCGTACGCGCGATCTCGCGCAAAACGCACTCCGGCGACCGAACGTGTTCCAGCGTCACAATGTTGATGGCGGCGCCGAAGCAGCCTGAGGCGAGCGGCAGGCGGGTGAGATCCACCACGGCATCCAGCTTGCTGTAGTTCCAGGTACGATCCCCTACCGCCAGGTCCACGCCGCAGTAACGCTGGCGCGAGAAGTAGCGCGCGTGCCGCCCTTCGCCTGCTCCCGCGTCCAAAACGCGCACGCCGTCGGGCAGGCGGGACGCGAAAGCGCTCACGGCGTCCTCGATGGCGGCCTCGAAATGCAGCACGTGGCGGCTCAGCCAGCGCGGCAGATGGTCCGCCATGGCGGTATAGGTCATGGCTGTTTGCGCGCCTCGATCATGATTGTGGAACCCGCGTGGCAGGCCGCCTCCATTATCGTGAACGGCAGCGTGCCGGAAATCAAAGTGAAGTATGCGAGATCCTTGATCAGCCTTGTTTGTGGGCTCTCGCGTTGGCCGCGCACGCGCCGCGCCATAGGATCGAGCGCCGGGGCCAGGCTGGTTGCCAGGCCCGATGGATTGTCGCGCAACGAGAAGAACTTGCGTCGCAATACCTGGAATCCGGTGGCAGCCAGCATAGCTTCCAGATCGCGCACGCGGAAGTCGGTAAGATGCCGCGGGGCATCCACGCCGTTCCAGCGAGAGCCGAGCAACCGGAACTGCCAGCAGCCGGCATTGGGAACCTGCACGATCAGACGGCCCCGGGGTTTAAGCAGCGCGTGCGCCGCGGCCAGGTAAGTGCGCGGATCGTAAACATGTTCGAGCACGTGGAACATAGTGATGCCGCGAAAGGCGGCGCGGCCAAAGGGAGCCTGCGCGAGGTCGCCGCACATAACCGGTACACCATTAGTGTGCCAGGCCACCACCGCAGCCTCCGGCGAAGAATCCAGACCGACCGCGGGATAGCCGCGTTCCCGCAGCATACGTGGAAACAGACCCCCTCCGCAGCCCACGTCGAGCGTCGGACCGGATTCGCCGCATTCGTCCAGCGCGCGGCTCACAAACCGCACATGATCGTGCAGCACCAGGCGGCGGTACCACTCTTCCAGGCTCGCAGCCACGCTACCATCCGGCGCATACCAGTAATTCGCCGGATAATAGCGCGACAGTTCTTCCGGACTGGGAATGGGTGCCAGACGCATCAACCCGCAACCTTTGCACGCCACGATCTGAAACTCGTTCTGTGTGGTCCCGTACAAACGGTCGGTAGCTGTGTACAGCGGATGGAATGCGGAGCGGCCGCACACCAGGCAGGCAGTCATCTAAGGCTCGGAAAGCGGGTTCATACGAGTTACTGTTGTATTATAGCTTTCAGAGGCGTGAGTCGGGGTTTATGAGTGCCGTCGGCGAAACATTGCGCCGGGAGCGTCTGCGCAAGAACTTGAGCCTTGATCAGATCTCCCGTGAAACCAAGATCTCCGCGCGCTTGCTGAGCGCCATTGAAGAGGAACACTTCGACAGGTTGCCCGGCGGTGTGTTTGCGAAGAGCTTCGTACGGCAGTACGCCCGCTTCCTCGGTTTGGACGAAGAAGAGTTGGGCGCGGAGGTGGAAAGAGCCATAAACCCGGTCGGCGATGTGCCGGGCTTCGCCGCTGTGCGTCCCGAACCTGCGTTTAAAGTACCCAAAGTCGTTGAATGGCCGGCCATGGGGCGATCGAATTCGTCGACGTTGCCTGCTTTGGCCATGGTAGTGGCGGTCATGCTGGTGTGTTCGGCCGTCTATGCGTGGTGGCAAAGGAGCCGACATCCCGGTTCGCCGAGCCAGGCCACGCCAGTGGCGCAAAAGCTGCCCGTTCCCGCCGCTAAATCCGGTGAATCGGCGCCGGTTACGACGGCATTGTCCAATGACGCCGGCACGCCGCCCAAGACCGAGATCTCCCAAACAACGCCCGCAGCGGAGCCAACACCGGCGTCTAATGAAAGCGCCAATCCCGCAGCCGCGCTGCACGTGGCATTGACGGCCGACAGCGATACATGGATTCAGGCGTGGGCGGATGGCAAGACTGTGATCGTCGGCGTGCTGCAACCCAACGTGGTGAAAAACGTGGATGCGGTGGGCGCCATCCGCATTCGCACCGGAAATGCAGGGGGATTGCAGGTAACAGTGAATGGAAAATCAGCGGGGCCGATCGGTCCGAATGGGCAGATCCGCATCATCGAGATCACTCCCGACAAAATTCAAATCCTGCCGCCGCCACCCAGACCCGCGCCCGCTCCGGCGCCCGAACCACTCTGACGCAGCTCCATCTGTTTCTTGCGCTTTTCGATCAGGAGAAGCTCGCGCCGTCGGCGCTGCTTGACCCGCTTGTCGATGCGTCCCCAAAACTTGCGGAAGTAGCTGAACGCCGAAAGCATGGCGAATACCACCACGCCCCACATGAGCACCTTGCCCGGCAGGACCAGCGCCGGATACCGAATGCTGAGCAACAGGCAGGAGATGGCGGCGACCTGCGATACCATCTTCGTCTTACCCAGATCGCTCGCCTTAATCGTGTAGCCCTCCGCGGCGGCGATCGCCCGCAGCCCGGATACGGCAAATTCGCGCCCCACAATCAGGATCACCATCCAGGCGGGCACCGCGCGAACCTGCACCAATGCGATTAATGCAGAAGAAATCAACAGCTTGTCGGCTATAGGATCGAGAAGCGTGCCAATGGTGGTGATCTGGCGCCAGCGCCGCGCCAGGTAGCCGTCCAGGAGATCGGTGCTGGCGGCAATCAGAAAAATCGCCAGCGCCAGCCAGACATTTGTGATTACCGCATCACGGATATGCAGCGCCCACCGCTCCTGGACGAGAGCGGAGACCAGCAGCGGAACGAAGAAGATCCGTAAGATGGTTAGCAGGTTTGGGATATTCATCGTCCATCCCAAATATAATGCTTCGGGCACCCCGGGGCAACTCCCGCGGCGCAGATCTGGCTCCATAGGTGCGCGGCCCGGCTCGCTCGCCATGTTATTCTTTAAAGAGTACTTCTTCCCGGAAATCAACCTTGAAAATCGGCTTTGTCAGTTTGGGCTGTCCCAAAAACCTGGTGGATAGCGAAGTTATGATGGGTCAGCTCATGGCTCGCGGCCATGAGCTCACGCCGTACCCCGACCAAGCCGATGTGCTAGTGGTGAATACCTGCAGCTTTATCGATCCGGCCAAGCAGGAGTCCGTCGATACCATTCTGGAGATGGCCGAGTACAAGAAGATCGGGCGCGCTAAGAAGCTGATCGTCGCGGGATGCCTGGTGGAGCGCTATCGCGGCGACATCCGGGAGCAGTTGCCCGAGGTGGATGCGCTGATCGGCACCAATGAGCTCGATCGCATCACCGGGCTGTGCGAAGGTTGGGCGGGCGATGCCGCGCTAGATACCGCCGGCGAATATCTCTACCACGATCTGACGCCGCGCGTGCTCGCCACTCCGGGGCATTTCGCTTACATCAAGATCGCGGAGGGTTGCGATCATCCTTGCTCGTTTTGCGTGATTCCCCAGTATCGCGGCAAGTTCCGCAGCCGGCGCTTCGAATCCGTAATTTCCGAAGCCACGCGCCTTTTCGAGCGCGGTGTGCGGGAGATCAACCTGATCGGACAGGATACTACCTGTTTCGGCGAGGATCTGGGGATTCAGGACGGGCTGGCGCAGTTGCTGGCGCGCCTGGCGCAAATCGAAACCGAGCGGGAAAAATGGGTGAGGTTCTTGTACGCTTACCCCAACAAAGTCACTGGAGAGCTGCTGGACACGATCGCCCGCTACGATGCGCTGGTGAAATACATCGACATGCCGCTGCAGCATGCCAGCGCGGCGGTGCTTAAGCGTATGAAGCGCGGCGCATCCGGCGATATTTTCTTGAAGCTGATCGAGCGCGTGCGCCGCACCATTCCAGGGGTGGCCATCCGCACCAGCTTCATCGTGGGTTTTCCGGGCGAAACCGATCGCGATTTTGAAGAGCTGTGCAGCTTTGTCAAAGCCGCCGAATTCGACCGACTGGGTGTGTTTTCGTATTCGGACGAAGACACGAGCGGCAGCTACGGACTCGACGGCAAGGTGGATGCGCGCACCATCTATAATCGCAAGCGACACCTGATGGCGTTGCAGCGCAAGATCGCGCGCGGCCGCAATCGCAAGCTGGTGGGATCCGACGTAACGGTGCTTGTGTCTGGGGTTTCAGCCGAAACGGAACTGCTGTGGGAAGGGCGCATGCCCACGCAAGCGCCGGAAATCGACGGCGTCATTTTGATCAATGATTTCGAAGGCAGCGAACCGGTTCCCGGCCAGATGCGGCGCCTGCGCATCACCGAGGCGCACGACTACGACCTGGTTGGTACCCTGTTGCCGGCCAGTGCGGAAGAAATTCAGGCAGAGGTAAAAGCACCGCGGCTCGCGATCGATCCGGTAGCCGGGTTAATCCAAATTGGGAATCCGGCGGCCGTGCCGTTGAGACATATTTCGCCGGTTTGATCAGGTGGGACTTTGACGGACGAGCACGCCCACCCGCCATTGAAATCGCTTCATTCGAGTACCTCTCTGGTGCAACTCAAACTAGCTCAGTTGGAGACTCTGACTACTGAAGCGATTTGCCGCTCCCTGTTGCCGGAACAGGAACACTGCTTGAAGGCCAGGCCGGATGGAACCATTCTCGATGGCCATCACCGAATATACGTTCTCCGGATGCGGGGTGTGGACGTAGATCGATTGCCGCGCGAGATCATAATAAAGGAGGACTGAATCGATGCCAACTGCGCTTTATTGGGTTGATGGGCCGTGGCCTGGAAGGCTGGCTTTGGCATCCCGGCCGCGCGGTGGAGACTGGATAGATGATGAAATGGCCGCTTGGCGGCGGGGCGGAGTCGATGTCATTCTTTCTTTGCTCACCCAGGAAGAAGAACAAGATCTTGGTCTCACGGATGAAGCCAGAGTGGCTCAAGAAGGCGGCATGAAATTCATGTCGCTTCCTATCACTGATCGTCAGGCGCCTGAGTCTGAGGCTGACGCCGCGGCGACCCTGGAAAATGTCGATGCGACCCTTTCATCCGGCAGGAATGTTGTGGTCCATTGCAGGCAGGGCGTTGGCCGTACCGGACTGGTCGGCGCATGCCTCCTGATTCTAAGAGGTTCGAGTGCGGACGCGGCAATGCGGAAATTGAGCGCGACCCGCGGTGTTTCTATCCCGGAAACGCCGGCGCAGCGCCAGTGGATTGAACACTACGCCGCGACGCTTGCAGGAGCGTAAGTAGACTTATGAAGTGTCCGATCTGCAAGAAACAAGTGCAGCCCGGCGACCCCGAAGCGCCGTTCTGCAGCGAACGGTGCCGTACCATCGATCTGGGCAATTGGGCCTCGGAGAAATACGTGATCTCCACCCCCATACGCCCGGAAAATCTCCCCAAGCACGACCACGATGGCGAATCGGAGTAGTGTCGCCGGCGCCATCTCCACCTGGTTCGGCTGCGGGCGCGCTCCGGCCGCACCCGGAACTGCCGGATCGGCCGCCGCCATCGCCATCGCCATACTGATCGAGAATTACGGCGGGTGGAAACCGCTCTGGTTCGGCGCTCTCGCGATCATGGTGTCGGCTCCGGCCATCTGGGCGGCAGGGGAGACGGCGCGCGTAGCGAAATTGAAAGACCCACAATATGTGGTCGTCGATGAGGTGGTGGGCCAGTGGTTGGCACTGGCAGGCGCGCGCGTGCTCAACTGGAAGTCCTGGCTGGCCGCGTTTATTTTGTTCCGGCTGTTCGATATCTGGAAACCCTGGCCCGTCCGCCAACTGGAGTCGCTGCCGGGAGGAGTGGGTATCGTAGCCGACGATCTGATGGCCGGCCTCTATGCCGCACTTGTCTTATTTCTGGCAGGATGGTTCAATCTTTATTAAATATGCCAATTCGGAAACAGGCTGACGGCCGTCCGCAGATCGCGCAAGTCAAGCCACTGGCCGCTATCGCGGGGGGGGAGTTTCTCATTCAGGGCAAAGGCTTTGCCAAGGCCGAGCGGCCGCGGGTGACCATCGGAGACGTGGCCGCGCCGGTAGTGATTGGCTCGGATTCGCTGGTGATCGCGCGCGTGCCGGAGGGCGCGGCGGCAGGTGAACTCATCGTAGCCAGCGGAAACCAGGCCAGCGAAGCGTGGTCCTGCGACATAGGCTTTCCCATCGCCGATAGCCTGCACCCCGTGGCCAACCCCGCGGTCGATGCGTTCGGCAACATCTACAGCACGTTCAGTGGATCGCGCGGCCAGAAAGTCGCGGTGGCCGTGTTTAAGATCGACCTGAACTACAGCATGAAGCCGTTCATCAACGAAATGATGAACGCTACCGGCCTGGCATTCGACCGGCAGGGCCTCATGTACGTGTCCAGCCGCCACGACGGCACGGTCTATCAAGTGACCACCAACGGCAACAGCAGCACGTTTGTCGAAGGCATGGGTGTGGCAACCGGATTGGCATTCGATACGGACGGCAGCCTGTATGTGGGCGACCGCCAGGGCACCGTTTTCAAGATCAGCCCTAGCCGCCAGATCTTCGTGTTTGCCACGCTGGAGCCTTCCATCGCGGCGTACCACTTTGCCTTCGGCCCGGACGGCTTTCTCTACGTGGCCGGCCCCACCACTTCCAGCTTCGACAGCGTCTACCGCATCTCGCACACCGGCGAGGTAGAGGTTTTCTATCGCGGGCTCGGGCGTCCGCAGGGCTTGGCATTCGACGACGAGGGCCGTTTGTACGTTGCGGCTTCGCTTGCCGGGCGCAAAGGTGTAGTGCGTATCTCGCCGGACCGGCAAGCGGAGCTGTTCGTCTCGGGCCCCGGCATTGTGGGGCTGGCCTTTACACCTTCGCGCTCCCTGGTGCTGGCTACCACAAATGCCCTGTATCGCGCGGATGTGGGCATCAAAGGGCGGCCGCTGTTCTAGGTTCAGCGCCTCGTTTTATGACCGCCGAAATCATTGCAGTCGGGTCGGAACTGCTGACCCCGCAGCGGGTCGATACCAATTCCCTGTTCCTCACCGATCAGCTAAACGACCTGGGCGTGGAAGTGGTGACCAAATCCGTGATCGGCGACGATCTGAACCGGCTCGCGGATGCCGTCCGCCGGGCGGTTTCACGGTCCGAAATCGTGGTGCTCTGCGGGGGCCTGGGGCCTACCGAGGACGATCTGACCCGCGATGCGGTGGGGGCCGCGCTCGACCGCCGGCTGATCTATCATCCCGAAATCACGGAAGGGCTCGAACAGCGCTTCGCCCAACTCAAGCGCAAGATGGTGGAGGTCAACAAGCGCCAGGCTTTCGTGGTGGAAGGCGCGGAAATCCTGCCGAACGATCGCGGCACGGCGCCCGGCCAATGGATTGAAGAATCCGGCGCGTGCGTGATGCTGCTGCCGGGACCGCCGCACGAGATGAAAGCCATGTTCACGCGGCAGTGCTTGCCGCGCCTCACCCGCATTGTGCCGAAGCAGGTGATCCGCACCCTGGTCTTTCGCGTGACCGGCATGCCGGAGTCGGACCTCGATCAGCTCATCTCGCCCGTGTACAAGAAATACGACAACCCGGCAACCACGATCCTGGCGGCCGCGGGCGATCTGCAGGTGCATCTGCGGGCGCGCTGCGCCACGGAAGCGGAAGCCGCGGCGCTGCTGGCCGAAGTGGGCGGTCCCATTGAGCTGCTATTGGGCGACCGGATCTACTCGCGCAACGGGCAGTCTTTGGAAGAGGTCGTGGGAGAGATGCTGCGTGGCCGGCACGCTACCCTGTCTGTCGCTGAGAGTGCTACCGGCGGGCTGTTGGGCGAACGCATCACATCCGTCCCCGGCAGTTCGGATTATTTTCTGGGAGGCTTCATCACCTACGCCAGCCGCATGAAGATAGAGTGGCTGGGCGTACCGGAGGAAACCATCACCCGGTTCGGCGCCGTGAGCAAAGAGACCGCCGAAGCCATGGCCCAGGGGGCGCGGCGGCGCACCGGATCGACTTACGCGCTGGCCATCACGGGCGTGGCGGGTCCGGACTCAGGCGGCGAAAATGCTCCCGTAGGCACAATGTACGTGGGACTCGCGGACCCCGCCGGCTGCCAGGTGCTGCACCGCCAGTTCTTCGGCGATCGCACCCGCGTCCGGCAGTTCGTCACCCAGATGGCCCTGGATATGTTGCGGCGGGCCGCAAATGCCCATTAACGCCGCACCTGCGGGAATAGTGGTTCGTCTCAGCCCATGAAGAAGCCTGTCGATTCTCCCACCGGCCGCCTGCTGGCCGGCTTGGCGGTAACTCTGGCGGCAGTGGGCGTTTTCTCCTTTTATGCCCTGCACCAGATGCGCGGCCTGGAGGATCTGCAAACGCGCATCGTAGACCGCAACCGCAAAGACTCGCTGCAGCTTCTGCGCATCCAGAACGACCTGAACCAGCTGAGCATCGCCATGCGGGACATGCTCTACGGGGACGAACGCTACGGTCTGCTGGCGTATCGAAAACAATTCGACCGCATGCGCACGGATCTGGACGATGCCCTGCGCCTGGAAGCGCAGTTCGCCCCCGTGCAGCGCGACCCCAACCGGCAGCGCTACCTGGCCGGGTCCATGGCCCAGTTCTGGACCTCCGCGGACCGCATGTTCGAGGTGGCCGCACGGGGCGGCGATAGTGCGGCCCGCGAGGTGATCCGAACCTCCCTTGACGCGCAGGCGGGCGCGCTCACTAGCGCCGTCGCCCAACTGCTGATCGAAAATAACGAGGCCGAGCAGGATGCCGCCGCCAGGATCCAGAACATCTACCTGGGGGTCGAGCGCAACGTCTACCTGTTCCTGGGGGCCATGCTGGCCGCCATCTTCGGCACCACGCTCTACCTGATCTATTCCAACCGGCGCTTGTTTGAGCATCTGGCCGCAATTTCAGAGCATCGCAGCGACCTGGCGCGGAAGTTGATCACCGTTCAGGAGGAGACGCTGCATTCGCTCTCCCGCGAATTGCATGACGAATTCGGCCAGGTGTTGACGGCCATCGGCGCCATGCTGCGCCGCGCCGAAAAACGCTTGCCCGCCGACTCACCGTTCTGCGCGGAAGTGCGCGAGGTCCGCGAAGTGGCCCAGGTCACGCTGGAAAAGACGCGCAGCCTCTCGCAGTTGATGCACCCCAGCATCCTGGATGACGGTGGGCTGGAGAAAGCCATCGACTGGTATCTGCCGGTCTTCGAGAAACAGACTGGAATTAAGGTACGATACGAGAAAAAGGGAGACAGCCCGGTCATCACGGACCGGATTGCCATTCATGTGTATCGCGTGCTGCAGGAAGCCCTGAATAACGTGGCGCGCCACTCGGGCTCACCGCTGGCTGTGGTCCGGCTGAATTTTTCGGTTGATCGCCTGAGCCTGGAAGTGGAAGACCGGGGAGCCGGAATGCCCGAGCAATCGAGCGGCGGAGGGCGCAAAGGGATCGGCATGACCGCCATGCGCGAACGCGCGGAACTGCTGCGCGGAACCTTCGCGGTGTCGCGCGCAAGTGAAGGCGGCGCGCTGGTGCGGCTGGATGTTCCATTGACGGAAACCTATGAGCAATGAAATCACGGTACTGCTGGTGGACGATCACAGCCTGGTCCGCAGAGGCTTCCGCCGGATGCTCGAAGACGATCCTGACATCCGCGTGGTGGGTGAAGGCAGCAATGGCCAGGAGGCCATCAAGCTCGCTCAGGAGTTGCATCCGCGCGTCATCGTGATGGACATGGCGATGCCCGGACTCGACGGCGTGCAGGCCACCCGCGAGATCCTCAAGCATGCGCCGGACATCGCCGTCCTGATCTTGAGTATGTATTCCGAGGAGAACTACGTGCGCAACGCCCTGGACGCGGGCGCGCGCGGTTATGTATTGAAGGAAGCGCTGGATGTGGACCTGGCCGGCGCCATCAAGGATCTGGCCGCCGGCAAAAACGTGATCGGGCCCGGCGTGTTGGCCCCCAATCGCGAGCCGGATCCCGACTACGAGCGCCTCACTCCCCGCGAGAAGCAGATCCTGGAGCTGATCGCCAAGGGGAATTCGAACAAAGAGATCGCCGCCATTCTGAACCTGAGCGTCAATACCGTTTCCGTGCATCGCGCCAACCTCATGTCGGCGCTGGGTATCCATCGCACCACGGAACTGGTGGTATGGGCCGTGAAAAAGGGGCTGGTGCAACTGCCGTGAACCGCCGGGAATTCCTTTGGAGCGCGTGGGCCATGGCGCGGGCCGGCGACGACCTGGGCTTTCAGTTCCGCGATGTAACGGCCTCCGCCGGCATTCAGTTCCGGCATAATAGTGGCGCGTTCGGAGAGAAATATCTGCCCGAAACTCTGGGGCCGGGCTGCGCATTCCTGGACTACGACAACGATGGCTGGCAGGATATCCTCATCATCAACGGCATGGACTGGCCGGGCCACGCCCGGCAGCACAGCACCATGCGCCTTTACCGCAACAATCGCAACGGCACGTTCACCGACGTGACGCGGGCCGCCGGCCTGGATGTAGAGATGTATGGCATGGGCGTGGCCGTGGGCGACTTCAACAACGACGGCTTTCCGGATATCTATGTCACCTGCGTAGGACAGAGTCACCTGTTCGAGAACAACGGCAAAGGCCGGTTCGTGGACATCACCGAACGCAGCGGATTAGGCGGGCGGGTGGGCTTCAGCAGCTCGGCGCTGTGGTTCGATTACGACCGCGATGGGCTGCTGGATCTGTTTGTCTGCAACTACGTGAAATGGTCGCCTCTGCAAGATGTGTTTTGCAGCATGGACGCCCGGCACAAATCGTACTGCACGCCGCAAGCTTATCGCGGCGCCACGTGCTGGCTGTTCCGCAATCTCGGCAATGGCAGGTTCCAGGACGTGACGGCGACTAGTGGGATCTTCGACAGCAGCTCTAAATCCCTGGGTGTAGCGATGCTCGATTATGACCAGGACGGGTGGATCGACCTGATGGTGGCCAACGACACCCAGCCCAATAAGCTGTATCGCAACCAGCGCGACGGAACCTTTCAGGATATTGCCGTCAAGGCGGGCGTCGCGTTCAGCGAAGACGGCAAGGCTCGCGCGGGCATGGGCGTAGACGTCGCGGACTACGACAATACGGGCATCGCGGGCCTGGCGATCACCAATTTCGATAACGAAATGATCGGGTTTTACCGCGGCACGCGCGGCGGCCTGTACGTGGATCAGGCCGCGCGCTCGGATGTGGGACGGCTCTCACGGCGGAGTTTGGGGTTCGGCTGCTTCTTCTTCGACGCCGACTTGGACGGGTTGTTGGACCTGTTGGTGGTAAACGGTCACATTGATCCCGGTATCCAGGAAATGCGACCGGAGACCGGATATGCACAGCCGCCGCATCTTTTCCTGAATAAAGGCAGCGCCGGATTCCAGGACGTAGCCACCGCCTTGGGCGGCGGCTTCGCACATCCAAAAGTGGGGCGCGGCGCGGCTTTCGGCGACTTTGACCGGGATGGGGATCTGGATGTCCTGATTACCACCAATCAGGGGCCTGCGTTTCTGTACCGCAACGACCAGTCGAATGGCCATCATGCCATCCGCTTCCGGCTGGTGGGCACGAAGTCGAACCGCGACGGCATTGGCGCGACGGTGCGTGTGACCAGCGGCGGCGAAACCGGATCGCGCATGGTGAAAAGCGGTTCCAGTTTTCTATCGCAATCCGAGATGCCGGTGACGTTCGGGCTCGGGAAGCGCGATGTCGTGGAGCGTGCCGTTTTGCATTGGCCGAGCGGACACGTGGAAGAGTTCAAGAACCTGCGGGCAGGCCGGATGTACGAATGTACCGAAGGGAAAGGCATTCGCGACACCGGCGGGTTTTAGCGTTTAGCGGCGAGAAAATCTTCTCGCTAGCCACTCCATCAATTAAGCCTTTTCGTGGAAAGCGGCAGTGTGGGTTCCCCGGAGCACGTGAGCTTCAAAACGGGAAAGCCCGGGATTATAGCCCGGGCCTCCACTCGAAGCGGAAAGGGGGATCGAACCTATGATCCTACTGTTGGTGATCCGGCTGACGATGGTTGGCCGGATCACGGCGTTGATCGTTTGGACCCGCAAGGGCCAGATGTAAGCGCCGCGGCGGGATCGGCCTCACACGCCGGTCCCACTACCAGCATCATATCAGATTGCCAGGCAGGCGACGGACTGCATTTAGTGCGCTCCTTACAACTTCCTGATATCGCGCCGCGTGGTATGGTCACAAAGCAACCGATTTTGCACGTGTCTTGCAACTTTTCCAGGACTATCGGCGTCTTATCTGTTCAGCCTCAAGGGGCTTCCAGAATGAGAAGTAGCGTGAAGAACAAATACGAATCTTATAAAAAGATACTAGAGAAGAAGGCGGACGAGGTGCAGCATAGCATGTCCGCCCAGAAAGCCGCGCAGGTGCTGTCCCGCGAAGAGCATCCCCATGACGAAGGTGATTTGAGCCAGCAGAGTCACGAGGAATGGATTTTCCTGAACCGCAATACTCTTGACATCAAACTGCTGCGCGAAGTGCAGGATGCGCTGCGGCGTATTGAATCAGGCTCTTATGGCGTCTGCTACGAATGCGAGGAGCCGATCTCCGTCAAGCGACTGGAAGCCGTGCCATGGGCAAAGTTCTGCGTCTCGTGCCAGGAGCGCATCGCCAGAGGCATCCTGATGGAGCATGAGGAAAATCTCATCGAAGTCGACCGATGAAACTGTCGGACTTGCGTAAGGTCACAGTCAAGCGACGGATTCGCATTCGCTTTCCGCTTTCGAACGGGATGGAGTGCGTCCTGAATGAACACGGGATTGCACAAGTACCCGCCCTGCGCGCGGTTCCTGCCTTTAATTTGGAGGACGAGTTGGCCAGCGTCGAGGCATTCGTCGTGGAAACCGTAGGCGGGGAAAACGACAAAAACAAGCCGAAGGCGCGAAATTACACCCGCGCCGAGATGATGGCTTTCGCGGCTGCCGGCGGACCCGCAGAAGTTGCGCACGAAGACCACGACGATTAGGCCGCGAACCTTGTAGTTTTCCCATCACCCCGCCGATAGAAGCTCTGGCAGGCAGATTGCGCCATTGCCGGAGGACACATTGAATCTCGCCAGGAAAATTACGCTCTGTGCCAGCGGAGGAGTGGTGCTGGCCACCGCCGGCGCCATCGCAAATGTTTACCTGATCTCGCATTCCAATCGCGTAAACGAGTTGCGCTCGCTGATGAGTTCGATTATTCAACAAGCCGAGACCGTGACCACCAACGTGGACGAACTGAATGCCAAGGGTGCCTTCAACTACACCGCCTTAGCCCGCAACTTGGCCACGCTGCAGCCCGGCCAATACCGCGATTCGGTGATGTACGGAACGATTCCGGTGGTGGCCGGCTGGGAGTCGGTGAAAGGTGTGGCACAAACCAAGGGCCTGATGTTCCTGACGCCTTCACGGCCGGACTTATCCGCCCGCAACCCCCAAAACCACAGCGATGAATTTGGCGAAGCCTTTCGTGTATTGGCATCAGGCAGACGAGAATATTTCGCAGAGGATCCAGCCACGAACACGCTGATTTTGGCCAGGTCTGTACGGCTCACAGCGGGATGCCTTAGTTGTCACGGCGATCCCGGCACCAGCACCACGCACGATGGACGCGATCCCCTCGGTTTCCAAATGGAGAACCTCCGCGCCGGTGACCTGAAGGGAGCATTCGTTCTGAAGGCGCCGATGACCAAAGATGCGGTGGTGATGGCGAGCATGGAGAGAATCACGATCGTAGGTGTGATCGTGCTGGCCCTGGTTGTAGGCGCCTTTCAATTGCTGAACAAGCGCCTCATCGTGCGGCCATTGCGTGCCATTTCAGGAGAACTGATGGAAGGCGCGTCCCGGGTCCGTTTGACCTCCGGCGAACTTGAGGAGTCCAGCCAAGCCATCGCCGCGGGAGCAGTTGAGCAGGCAGCTACCGTGGAAGAGACCTCCGCCTCGACAATCGAGATCAATTCCATGACCCAGGCCAACGCGGATAATGCCAAATCCGCGGCCGCGCACATGGAGGCGGCGGCCGGAAGCGTAGGTCAGGCCAACCGGAAACTGGCGGAAATGGAGAGCTCCATGCGAGAAATCACACAGTCGAGCGATCGCATCCGCAAAATCATTCACGTGATTGATGAAATCGCCTTCCAAACCAATGTGTTGGCGCTAAATGCCGCGGTAGAGGCGGCGCGTGCGGGAGAGGTCGGCCTGGGTTTTGCCGTAGTGGCCGACGAAGTACGGAACCTGGCTCAAAAGAGCGCGCAGGCGGCCAAAGACACGGCGGCACTGATCGAAGACTCGATCACCCGGTCGCAAGAAGGCAGCGGCCGGCTGCAGGAGGTTGGCGCGGCGATCGGCCACGTCACCTCGTCGGCCGAGTCGGTGAAAGCGCTGATCCAGCAGGTCAGCGCCGGAACGGATGAGCAGGCTCGCGGTATCGAACAGATCTCGGCGGCAGTGCAACAAATGGAGCAAGTAGTGCAAAACGCGGCCCAAAAGACTCAGGAAAACGAAGTCTCCACCGCCGATCTGCGCCGTCAGTCGGAAGCGCTCGAAGGAATCGTGGATCGACTAACGAGTATAGTCGGAGGTTAACGGATGTAGCGGCCGACGGCTGCGCCGTGCGATAATTCCGGCAGAATGCAGAACATTTTGTTCGGACTCTGTTTTCTATTCGGGCTGGCGATCGGAGCAGTGCTGGCAATCGCCTGGCTCTGGCCGGCGGCGCGTTCGGCCTCGGAACGGGCCAAAGCCCAATGGGAGCCCGAACGCGCAGTCCTGAACGAACGTCTGCAGAATAAAGAACAACAGTTCAAAGAGCTGCAAGCGTCGCTCGATGATGCTCACCAGAAACTGACCGACACCTTCAAGGCGCTATCGGCCGAAGCCTTGCAAACCAATAATCAGGCATTTCTGGACCTGGCCAAGACCGCGCTGGCGGCCACCGAGGCCACCGCTCGTGGAGATCTGGAAGTCCGTCAAAAGGCCATCGCGGACCTGGTCCGCCCGGTGCGTGAATCGCTGGAAAAAGTCGATACCAAAATTGGCGAAATGGAAAAGGCCCGCGCCGGGGCATACGCCGGCCTGTCCGAACAGGTGCGCGGACTGCTCGAAACGCAAACCCAGCTCCGCTCCGAAACGAGCCGCCTGGCGACCGCCCTGCGCGCGCCCAGTGTACGCGGCCGTTGGGGAGAAGTCCAACTCAAACGCGTGGTCGAGATGGCCGGCATGCTGGAGCATTGCGATTTCGACTCGCAGCCGGTAGCCGTGACGGAAGATGGGCGCCTGCGGCCCGACCTGGTGGTCCACTTGCCCGGCCGGAAGCACATCGTAGTTGACGCCAAGACCCCACTTGAGGCTTATCTGGCAGCCAACGAAGCGCAGGACGAGGCCACCCGCCGCAGCCTCATGCAGGATCACGCTCGCCAGGTACGCGCCCACATTACTACCCTTTCGCGCAAGCAATATTGGGAGCAATTCGATCCGGCGCCGGAGTTCGTAGTTCTCTTCCTGCCTGGCGAGAGCTTCTTCAGCGCGGCTTTGGAAGGCGATCCGGAGCTAATCGAAGCGGGCGCATCCCAGGGGATCATTCTCGCTACGCCCACGACGTTGATCGCGCTCCTGCGTACGGTGGCATACGGCTGGCGCCAGGAAAACATCGCGGAGAACGCCGCGGAGGTCAGCCGCCTGGGCAAAGAACTCTACAAGCGACTTTTCGACATGACCGCCCACTGGGACAAGCTGGGAAGGAACCTGGAGCGCGCCGTGGAAGCTTACAACTCCGCGACTGGCTCTATGGAGGCGCGTGTGTTGGTAACAGCGCGCAAATTCGAAGACCTGGACAGCAGCGCATTCGGCGTTGTGCTGGCCAGTCCGGAGCCGATCGACACGCGGCCCCGTACCCTCACCGCACCTGAAACCTCTGCTGCCAGGCTGACTGCCGCGAACGGACCGGCAGTTCACCACGAGATTGAACAGGCATTCAAACTGGAGCCCCCCAACCTCGCCGAAAGCGCCTGAACCCGTTTACCAGACCCGGCAGGGCTTCTCCCGCACCATGGGCTGGCCCACTTTGCAGGCGAAGGCCGCCGCAAATTCCGGCATATTCGCGGCCACTCCGTTGATGCGGTACTCCGGTGGCGAATGTGGATCCGTGATGGCATGCACGCGCTTGCTTTCGGCGCGTTCGTCGCCGCAGGCCCACTGCGCGAAGCCGATGAAGAAACGCTGTTCCGGGGTGAATCCGTCGATGGGCGTCAGCTTCTGATCGCGCGTGGCGTCTTTCCAGGCCATGTAGGCCAGCAGTTCCCCGCCCAGGTCGGCCACGTCCTCGCCGAGCGTTAATCGGCTATTGATCTTGATCTCGTCCACTACCGTGTACTGCGCATATTGATCGGCCACGCAATCGGCCCGTTTCTGGAACTCCTTGGCGTCCGCTTCGGTCCACCAGTCGTGCAGATTTCCCTTGGCGTCGAACTGCCGGCCCTCGTCGTCGAAGCCGTGGGTTAATTCGTGGCCGATGGTGCCGCCAGTATCGCCGTAGTTGGGCGCGTCGTCCATCTTGGGATCGAACAGCGGCGGCTGCAGCACGCCCGCCGGAAAATTGATATCGTTCATCTGCGGATCGTAGTAGGCGTTCACAGTGGGCGGAGTCATGCCCCACTCGCCGCGATCCACCGGCTTGCCGATCTTGGCCAGCTGCCGGTGCCCTTCGAAGATCGCCGCGCGCTCCACGTTGCCGGCGAAATCGCCCCGGTCGATGCGGATTGAGCTGTAGTCGCGCCAGCGGTCCGGGTACCCGATCTTGTTATTGACCGCGTGCAGCTTCACCAGAGCCTGCTGCTTGGTGGTGTCGCTCATCCAGGGCAGCTGCTTGATGTCGTCCTCCATGGCCTTCTCGATTTCTTTGGTCATGGTCAGCGTACGCGCTTTCATGTCCGGACCGAAGGTGCGCTCCACAAATACCTGCCCCAGCGCTTCGCCCAGATCATTATCCACGTATTGCACGCAGCGTTTCCAACGCGGCCGCATTTCAGGTGTGCCGCGCAGGTACTTGCCGTAGAAATCGAAATTCGCCTGCGCGAATTTAGAGGAAAGGTAGGCGGCGCGATCGTCCAATACGTGCCAGCGCAGGTACGCCTTCCAATCGTTGAGATGCTTCGAAGTCAATAGCGCCTGCACCTCTTTGAAGAACGCCGGCTCGGTGACATTGAACTCGTTGAGATCGCCCAGCCCTCCGATTTTAAGGTAGGGCTCCCACTTGAATGCCGGCGTGAGCGCCTGCAACTGCGCGCGGTTCATTTTATGAAATAGCTTGTACGGGTCACGCTGCTCCACGCGCGTGAGCGAAGCCTTGGCCAGCGCGGTCTCGATCGCCATCACAGCCTTCGCCTCGGCGGCGGCCTTCGGCGCGGGATCTCCCAGCAGTTCCAGCATGTGCGCCACGTGCGCGACGTACTTCTTGCGGATCTCCTCGCTCTTGGCATCCGTTTTGGTGTAATAATCGCGGTCGGGCAGCCCCAGCCCGCCCGCGCCCACGAAGGCAATCTCGCGCGACGAATCTGCGTAATCCTGGCTGGCTGTGAAGCTGAAAAGCATGCCGAAATTGAGGGCCAGGTGCTGGCGCGCCAACAGCTCCGGAAAATCCGCGGTGGATTTCAGGGCGGCGATGGCGTCGAGTTTCTCGCGCAAGGGCGCCGCGCCGGCCTTCTCTATTGCCGGCTCGTCCATGCACGCGGCGAAGAAATCGCCAATTTCGCGCTCCACGTTCGACCTGCCGGCGCTGGGTTTGGCAGTGTCTTCCAGGATCCCCCACAGGAACCGCTGGTTGTCCTGCTCCAGTTTCGAGTACACGCCCCAGCTTGACTGGTCGGAGGGAATGGGGTTCTTCTTCAGCCAGCCGCCGCACGAAAACCTGTAGAGGTCTTCGCAGGCGTTCACAGAGCGATCCATGTCGCTGAGGTCCAGGCTGGGACTATACGGCAGCGACTGAAGCGGCGTCTCAGGAGTCTGACCGGCGGCCATGAAAACCGTCAGAAGGATAAGCGATAAACGCATATGTTTTGCCAAAGCAATGAGGTTACCATGAAGTTCTCATGGACCCTTCGGAACCGCTGCTTTTCCGCACGGCGCGCTGGCTCACCTTCGGCTCGGCCGTTGCGATTCTGTTTTCCATCGCGGCTTCCCAGATTCTACTGGCGCTGGCGCTGGCGGCGCTATTGCTGTCGGGCGGCCGATTGCGGCTGCCTCGCATCTGGCTTCCTCTCGGTCTATTTCTGCTCGGCACCCTCATTTCACTGGCCTTTTCCCCCGATCCGGCGGCCGGATTACCGCAGGTCCGCAAGATCTTCGTATTCACCACGCTGCTGGTGGTCTTCTCCACCTTGCGCGAGATGCGCATCATTCGCTGGCTGTTTCTCTGCTGGGCGGGCGCCGGGGCTCTGATTTCGCTACGCGGGTTCGTGCAGTTCGGCCGCAAGGTACAGGAGGCGCACGCGGCCGGGCGCAGTTTTTACGAATATTACATCGCCGAACGCATCACCGGGTTCATGAGCCATTGGATGACGTTCGGCGGCCAGGAGATGATCGCACTGCTGATGACCGCCGCGTTTCTCTTCTTTGCGTGCATCGCGCGCAAGCGGCTTCTGGTGTGGGTGCTGTGCGCGTTTTTGATGGCCGGCGCGCTGCTCTTGGGATTCACGCGCGGCATCTGGCTGGCCAGCATGGGGGCGGGCCTTTACCTGCTTTGGTTTTGGAAGCGCTGGCTGGCATTGGCTCTGCCGGTGCTCCTGCTGCTGATCGCTTTGCTCTCGCCCGGGTCGATCGGGGAGCGCTTCACTTCCCTCCTCAAACCTGGCAAAGTGGACTCCAATCAGCACCGCGTGGTCACCTGGCGCACGGGCCTGGAGATGATCCGCGCGCATCCCTGGTTTGGGCTGGGGCCCGAGGAAGTTAAGCTGCAGTTCAATCGCTATGTGCCGCCGGATATCCCGCGCCCTTTGCCCGAGGGCTGGTATGGACATTTGCACAACATCTACTTGCAATACGCCGCGGAGCGCGGCATCCCCACCATGCTGCTGATGCTCTGGCTGCTGGGAGAGATCCTTTACGATTGCCTGCGCCGCGTGTGGCGCCTGCCGCCGGAGCGCAGCGATTTGAAATTCGTGCTGCACGGCGCCGTGGCGGTGGTGCTCGCGGTGATGATCGCGGGCATTTTTGAATACAACCTGGGCGATAGCGAAGTGCTCACCATGTTCCTGGTGGTGGTGGGCTGCGCTTATTCGGCCATGGAGATCACGGTTGCCTGAAACGCTCGATATCGAAGACGAAAGCGCACTGACCGGATGGCTGCGACAGACCGGCCGCATCGCGCGGGATGAGCAGCCGCGCATTTCTATCTTGCAAGGCGGCGTTTCAAACCGTACCGTGTGGGTGGAGCGGGAGTCGGGTGAAGCATGGGTCTTGAAGCAGGCGCTGGCCAAACTGCGCGTCCCTGTAGATTGGTTCAGCTCTCCGGAGCGCATCCATCGCGAGGCGCTGGGCCTGCGCTGGCTGGCGCGCCTGGCTCCGGCCGGTTCCATCACACCGCTGCTGTTTGAAGACTCGGAACACCACTTGCTGGCCATGCAGGCGGTCGCGCGGCCGCACGAAAACTGGAAGACCGTACTGCTCGATGGACGAATTCGCGCCGATCATTTCCGGCAGTTCGGCGCGCTGCTGGCGGCCATTCACCGCCAGGGATTCGGGCGGCGTGCGGAACTCGCTGAAGTGTTCGCCGACCGCTCGTTCTTCGAATCGCTGCGGCTGGAGCCTTATTACGGGTATTCGGCGGAACAGGCGCCTGCAGCGGCGCCGTTTCTGCGGGCACTGATCGAGGACACGCTGGCGCGCCGCATCACCCTGGTGCATGGGGATTATAGCCCGAAGAATATCCTGGTCCATGAAAACCGGCTGGTGCTGCTCGATCATGAAGTGATCCACTTCGGCGATCCGGCTTTCGATCTGGGCTTCTCGCTCACGCATTTTCTGAGCAAGGCGCATCATTTGCCGCGCTGGCGCTACGAGTTCGCGGCGGCGGCGGGCGACTACTGGCAGACTTACCGGGATGCGCTAGGCTCGCTCGAATGGACCGGAGAGTTGGCGCCGCGGGCCGTGCGCCACACCCTGGCATGCCTGCTGGCGCGCACCGTGGGCCGATCGCCTTTGGAGTACCTGCATGCGGGCGAACGCCTGCGCCAGCGCGACGCGGTGTTGAGGATTATTCCCAACCCGCCGGCGTCTGTAGAAGACTTGATCCGCATGTTCCTGGAGGCAGTATGCCAATCATCGAGCAATTGACCGCGTCCGAAATTCTGGACAGCCGGGGGCGCCCCACCGTCTCGGCCACGTGCCGGCTTCGAGGCGGCGCTTGCGCCTCAGCGTCTGTGCCCTCGGGCGTTTCCACTGGAGCGGCGGAGGCGCTCGAACTGCGCGACGGTGACGCGCGCCGCTACCACGGCCTGGGTTGCCGCAAGGCGGCCGCAAACGTGAACGGCGAAATGCAGCGGGCATTCGCCGGCAGGGATTTCGACGGTCACTTCGAACTGGATCGCGCGCTGATCGAACTCGACGGCACTCCGAACAAGTCGCGGCTGGGCGCCAATGCGATTCTGGCGGTCTCGGTCGCGTTCGCCCGCGCTTGCGCGAATGAGCGCGGCGTGCCGCTATATCAGCATTTCGCGGACCTGCTGGGAGCGGCGCCCGACGCGCTGCCGCGGTTGACCATCAACCTGTTCAGCGGCGGTATGCACGCCGGACGGCAGGTAGCCATCCAGGACGTGCTGATGGTGCCGGTTCGTCCCACCACCATCGACGAATCGCTGGCCATGGCCTACGACGTCTACCAGGCGGCCGCCAGCCTGATTCTAAAGCGCTACGGGATGCGTCTGCTGACCGCCGATGAAGGCGGGCTGGGGCCGCCGTGCAACAGCGCGGAAGAACTGATCGAGACCGCCATGGTGGCGATCAAGGCCGCGGGCTACCGGCCCGGCGCGGACGTGGCGCTGGCCATCGACGTGGCGGCCAGCCAGTTCTATGCGAAGGGCGAGTACTATCTGGATGGCGTCTCTCTAGATTCTAGCGGCATGATCGCGCGGCTGGTCCGCTGGGTGGACCGGTATCCCATCGTGAGCGTAGAAGACGGCTTGGCCGAAGACGATTGGGAAGGCTGGCCACGATTGCGAGAGGCGCTGGGAAAGCGGGTGATGGTGATGGGCGACGATCTGCTGTGCAGCAACCCAGGGCGCATCCGGCGTGCGGTCGAAGCGCAGGCGTGCAACGCATTGCTCTTGAAGCCTAACCAGATCGGGACGTTGACGGAAGCAGCCGAAGCTTGCCACCTTGCCACCGGCGCCGGCTGGCAGGTTACGCTGAGCGTGCGCAGCGGCGAAACAGAGGACCATTGGGCCGCCGATCTGGCCGTGGGCTGGTGCGCGAACCAGTTCAAACCCGGGTCGATCACGCAATCCGAGCGCCTCGCCAAATACAACCGTCTGCTGGCCATCGAGGCGGAGACAGGCTGGCCGATCCGGGGCAGCCTTCGGTCCGTGGTTCCAAATGCGGGAACTCCTTAAGTTAGTACTGGGACTGCAATGGATAGATTGCAGCATAGAAACTACGGCAATTACCCGTACTTAAGATGTACAATCGTCACCGAGATGAGAATTCTTAAAGCCGTTTTGCTGGCCGGCGCGCTGGCCGCGAGTCTATCTGCCAGCCTGATGGAATGTCCGACCCAGCCGCTATCCGTATACATCGCGGACCACACCAGTTGCCAGATTGGTGCACTAATCTTCAACAACTTCGGCTACAGCCCGAACTTCATTCCGTCGCAGCCGGGGCCGCCGGCGAGCGAGATTCTGGTTACGCCGCTCAACGATCCCGTGAATCCGGGCATCGAGTTTTCTTCCTCCGCCTGGAGTGTCTCGGGACTCAATTCCAAGGGCGACTCGGGGATCGGCTATCTGATCCAATCCGTATCGGGAGCGCCGATCATTGGCGGAGTGGATTTGGTGATGACGGACTCCATTGCGAGTGAGCCTGTCAACCTGGTGTTGGGCGAGACGATGTGCCTCGGCCAAGCTATCGATACGTCAAACTGCCCCACCTCCGATACATTGTTCCTGCAACTGCGCGATACCACTTCGCCGTTCAACAACGTGCCCAGCGCTACTTTCGCGCCGGTCTCGGAAGCCAGTGTCTTCAAGGATGTGTTCTTCGCATCCGCGGGAGCCACCGGAAACGGACAGGTGCTCACCGTGGAGAACATCTATCCAATGCCGGAGCCTGTGACCCCTTTGTTGAGCCTGTCGGGCCTGCTGGCGTTCGGGTGGGCAGCGCGGCGACGGCGCACCGGCTGACCGGGGCCGTCATTCTATAACTCAGGCGGTATAATTCAGGCGGATGCCGGTATACCCGCTTGACGAGCCCTACCGTCCCGCGCCCAAACGAAACAACATCTGGCTCAAGCCTCTCGATTCCGACCACACCCTGGTCTTCGTGCATGGCGTGCTGTCCGACAGCCAGGGGTGCTGGTATGCGGAGCCTTCCGGCCGGCGGCCGGGAGTTTATTGGCCCGACCTGATACAGAAGGATCCGCGCTTTTCCCGCTATTCCATTTATCTCGGCGGATATTCCACGGACGTGAACTCCGGGGCGTACGAAGTGAGCGATTGCGCGGAGGAGTTATTCCTGGCGCTCGACCGGCACGACGAGCAAACCGGCAAGGCCGTGCTGGATCGTCAGACCATTATCTTCGTCTGCCACAGTATGGGCGGCATCGTGGCTCGCTACATGCTGACCGCCAGGCCCTGGCGGTTCGAGAACAAGAAAATCGGGCTGGCGCTGATCGCCTCTCCTTCGTACGGTTCGGCCTGGGCAAATCGTTTGGATCTGCTCATCAAGTACTTCAAGAACGTGCAGGGAAAAGATCTCAAATGGGGAAACTGGAGCCTGAAAGATCTGGACGAGCGGTTTCAGTTGATCCTGCAGGAGAAGGCGATTCCACACCTGATTGGGAGGGAAGCCTGCGAGCATCACTTCGTGGTGCGGGCCAAATGGCTGCCACCCGCAGAAGCGCTGGTGCCCAAGGGCTCGGCCGGACGTTACTTCGGGCGGGTTCAGATGTTGCCGGGGACGGACCACTTTACCTGCGTCAAGCCTGAGAACCGCGACCACCCCGCCTACCAGTTCCTGCGTGATTTCTGCTATCAGGTGGAGCACTCCGCGACCGCCGAAGAATCCCCGGCATCGCCGGTGTCCGGCGCGTGCGTGTGCCGTTCCATGCACTGGGACGTGTCCATCGACGAGGAAGGCGACGCCTACAACGAGATGAGCTATGAAGGCATCGTGCTTCCGGCGGACGCGCCGGCCGTGCTGAACTTGCCGCCGGCCGAGGTGCAGTCCGGCCACACGGGAGCGTTCAGCCTGGTGCGGGATAGCCGCACGTCGGAAGGGGTGACACTGGAGCAGACTCCCGACGAATCCGTATTGCAGAGAATCGAAACCAAGGTCGTATTCGCCAATCCGCCCACTCCGCTGCATCCGGCCTGCTTTTGTCTGAGTAACTACGACTGGAATGTTTACTCGATGAACATGGAGGAATATCGCCAGAAGCCCGGCTGGCGGGAAGACGGCATGGACTACGTGGAGAAGAACATTCCCGAGAGTTGGGATGTTTTCACGCTTCTGGTGCGATTCCCCGATCAGATCGTTTTCGCCAAAGATCCTTTCTTCGAGATCTACGACTATTCGACCGGCGTGGACAAGCGGGAGGACCGCCTAACCGCGGAGTTTCAGGATTGCTTCTATTTCGCAAAGACGCAAAATACGGCGGTGCTGGCGGTGCGCAGGCCGGCGGCGCCATTCTCATACCGCGTATCGTGGCTGCTGGGCGAAAGCCGTGTGGGGGTGACATCTTCCCTGATCCCCAAACAGCGGCAGCGTCAGCGGATCTTCGCGCAGAGACTGCTGGGCATGCGGAGAACGCTGGACGCGGAAGTACAGGACACGGCGGCGGCCGAGGAACTGTACACCACTGTGAATTCGGTGCTGGCATCCGTCGCGCAGTATGTAGAGCAGAGCCTGGGCGAACAGGAACAATTGGATCCCGCCGCATTCGAGCTTAGCCTGATGGTGCTCGATACGGAACAGCCGGAAGAGCCGGCGCCGAATGCCAGGAAGCTTCCAGTCTTACGAATCGTGGCTGGGACCCACCTGCATGATCCGCAGTATCGCGGGTTGGCATTGTTCGTGGGCGACGGGAACGCGGGCAGAGCCTGGAAGCGCCGCATGGCGCGCGTGTTCGATCGCGCCGAGAAAGATCCCAAGCGCCACATCTACCTACCCGTGACGGAGCATTTGCGCCACCGGTTTCTGGTCAGCATCCCGTTGATCGATCCGGAATCCGCCGCGCTGGTTTACGGCATCCTGAACATTGGGACATTCTCGGCAGCGCAGGCGGAACTGCTGCGCGCGCTGGGCAGCAAGGAGCAAATCGAGAGGCTCACGGGATACGCGCAGGCCTTCGTATTGAAACGCCTGCTGGAATGCCTTAAGATGTAATTATGGCTGTGGAAATTAGCCGGGAAGCGCAATTCGGAGAGGGTAGCAAGGGTTTCCGCTTCGCGTTACGCAAGGATGAGGGCGCAGACCGCCTGCTCTACGAGGCCGGCCAAGAACTGGAAGCCGCACGCTTTCATAAGGGCTCCCTGGGCCAGCGGGTATTCGACCGCCTCTCCCGGAACGGACACCCCACATCAACGCCACGCGACAACCGGCTGCGAAAAGAGAGCTAAAGACCGCTTTCTCACGCGCGCGGCTCGGTGTTTCGTAGCACTGCTAGCGCAGGGTATCTTCCACCTCACGCAACCAGTCCGGACGCTTCAGGACTTCGCGCGGCTTGCTGCCATCGGGCGGACCGATGATGCCGTCGCGCTGCATCATATCCAGGATGCGGGCGGCGCGGCCGTAGCCCAGGCGCAAGCGGCGCTGCAGCGTGGAAGTGGAGGCCTTGCCCATTTCCAGGACGATGCGCACAGCTTCCTCGTACATGGGATCCTGCGAACCGGATCCGGCTTCCTCTGCGGGCTCGCCGTCGTCTGAGGGCGGCGCATCCAGGAACGAGGAATCGTAGTCCGGCGTGGCCTGCTGCTTCCAGAAATCCACTACCCGGTTGATCTCGGTTTCAGTGACGAACGCGCCGTGCACGCGGATCAGCCGCGAAGACCCCGGTGGCAGGAACAACATGTCGCCTTTGCCCAACAGATGCTCGGCGCCCATGCCGTCAAGGACGGTCCGCGAATCCACGCGGGTGGCCACGCGGAAGCTGATGCGGGACGGGAAATTCGCCTTGATGAGGCCGGTGATCACGTCCACACTGGGACGCTGCGTAGCCAGCACCAGGTGCATGCCGACGGCACGCGCCATCTGCGCCAGCCGGGTGACCGACTCCTCCACGTTGCGGCCTTCGAGCATCATCAGATCGGCCAACTCATCGATCAGGATCAGAATGTAGGGTAGCGGCCGCAGGTCGTCGCCGGTGCCCTCTTCTTCCTCGAAGAGGCTGCGCGGCTCTTCCTGCATTTTGCGGATCTTCTTATTGAACTGGTCGATGTTGCGCACGCCGAATTCGGCCAGCAGGCGCAGGCGGCGATCCATTTCGAGCACCGCGTTCTTCAGCGCGTACGTCGCTTTCTTCGGATCGGTGATCACCGGCGTCAACAGGTGCGGGATACCTTCGTACATGCCCAGTTCGACGCGCTTGGGATCCACCATGATCATGCGCACTTCATCCGGCGTGGACTTATAGATGATGGACATGACCATGGAGTTGATCATGACGCTCTTGCCCGATCCGGTGGAGCCGGCGATCAACAGGTGCGGCATGGATTCGAGCGGCGCCACTTTGATCCGGCCGTTGATGTCCTTGCCCATGGAGATGGTGAGCCGCGAGGGCGCCTGCGTGAACTCCTCCGACTCCAGCATGGTGCGCAGGGCGATCACCTCGCGGCGCGTGTTGGGCACTTCGATGCCTACGGTGGGCTTGCCGGGGATGCGCTCGATCAGGATGGATTCGGCCTGCAGGCCCAGGCACAAATCCTCGCTGAGGGTGGTGATGCGGCTGTATTTGATGCCGGCTTCGGGTTTGAATTCGAAAGTGGTTACCACCGGGCCGGGATTGATCTGCACCACCGAACCCAGCACGTTGAACTCTTCGAACTTGCTCTTGATACGAACGGCGATATCTTTCAGCTCCTGCTCGTCGTAGGCGGTGCGGGCCTGGCCTTCGTTCAGCAGTTCGGTAGAAGGCAGCCGGTAAGCCGGCAGGAAGCGCGAATTGCGCAGAGGCGGACGGAGATCGGGCGGCTCGATGGGAGCCGGCACGGCGCTCACGGGCACGGAGTCTTCGAGCGGGCAGATGGGAATGTCATCGTGCGCGGCGGGTGTTTCCTCGGCCAGGTCAAACGGCGGCGCGGAATCGCTACTGGGGGCATTGATGGGGACGCCTACCGGCTGCGCCAGGCGTGCGGTGCGTTCGGCTTCCTTCTGCGCGCGCCTCTCTTCTCTTCTCCGCTCGGCGCGCAGACGGGCTTGCTCGATCCTCTTTTGGCGGCGCGCCGCGAGCCAGCCTCGCCAGGTAGCCGCAACGGAATTCAGGTAGCCCAGCGGTCCGGCCAGCCAGCCCGCCAGCTTCTCCATGGTGAAGCTGGAAACCAGGTACACCGAGACGATCAGGGTAGTGATGGTAAGGAGAATCGCGCCGGTGGTGTTCAGGGAATGGATCAGGTAGCGCGCCAGCGACATGCCCAGCAGGCCCCCGATGGGCACCGCGCCGTTGTACAAGGTAAGGCGCGGAATAAAGGACACTGCGGCGGTCAGGCTGAGCAGCCAGAGCAGGGTTCCGAAGAGCTTCACAGCGCCCGCTTCCACCTCTTCCGACCGAACCCACCGCCACGCTAAACCAAACAATAGAAACGGGAACAAGAAGGCGCCGATGCCGAAGCTTTGCAGCAACAGGTCGGAGATCCAGGCGCCTGGATAGCCGATCAAGTTGCGCGGCCGAGTGGATGCCGCGGTGTTGAGAGAAGGATCAAGAACGTGGTACGACGCCACGCTGAGCAAGACCACTAAGCCCAACGACAGGAGCAGCAGTCCAATCAGTTCGTTGATGCGCTTTTGCGAAGTTGGAGATAACAGCTTCATCCCGCTGGCCGGCGGAAGAAAGCCAGAGCAAGCACCATTATGCCAAAAATAATCCGATAAAACACGAAAAACCAGAGGCTGCGATGACGCAGGAAACGCAGGAACCAGGCGATGACGATCATGCCGGTGACGGCGCTGACGGCGATGCCTACAACGAGGGCGGTTTCCATGTTGGGATCAAAGGCTTTGTGCTTGACCAGGTCGTAGGCGGCCTTGGCGGCGGCGGCTCCGATGGCGGGCGTGGAGAGCAGGAACGAGTAGCGCGCCGCGGTTTCCCGGCTTAAGTTGCGGAACAAACCCGCGGTGATGGTGATGCCGCTACGCGATACTCCGGGGACCACGGCGAACGCCTGCGCAATACCGATGGCCGAGGCATCCAGGAAGTTCACGCCGGCGATGTCGCGCGTCTTGCGGCCAGTCCATTCCGCGATGCCTAACAGGACGCCGAGGCCGATCAGGGTACAGCCGATTACCAGGGGATTGCGCCAGGGGCCTTCCGCCTGCTTATTGAAGAGCAACCCGGCGATGCCTACCGGGATCGACCCGATCACCAGCAGCCAGAGCAGGCCGCTGTTAAGTTCCAGTTCTTCGTCGCGGCCCAAACGCACGCCGAAGGCGTGGGCGATGATCTGCACCCAATCGCGCGCAAAGTAGATCAGGACGGCGAGAAGCGTTCCGATGTGGAGGGCGATATCGAAGGTGAGGCTTTCCGTTTGCCAGCCTAACAGCCAGGAGGTGAGGTAGAGATGCGCGGTGCTGCTGATGGGTAGGAACTCCGTCAGGCCTTGCACGATTGCCAGCACAATCACTTGGTAGAGGGGCATGTTGGGGCAAAAGGGAATGGTAGCAGAAATGGCGAACTTCGTTCGCCGGGGCTGGGTGCTGGGGGCTGGGTGCTGGGTTCCTGGATTGCGGCTTCGGTCGATTTTTTGCGAGCAAAGCCCAAGTGGTTGCATTTAGGGCAGTTAGATTGGGGCTTGACAACCTTCCCTTGTCTGGGCTATATATAGTCTGGAATAGGGTAGTATGCCTGAAGATTCTCCTCAGTTGTTGCCTGGTACGTTGTACCTTCTGATTCTGCGCACCCTGGCGGGTGGTCCGCTGCATGGGTACGCAATTGCACGCCGCATTAAAGACTGCTCGGCCGAGGTGCTCGACGTCGAGGAAGGCTCGCTTTACCCTGCTTTGAACCGCATGCTTTTGAAGGGGTGGCTGCGAGCGGAGTGGGGGACTTCGGATACCAACCGCAAGGCGCGCTTTTATTGCCTGACGGACGAAGGCAAAAAGCAACTTACGGCCGAAGCCGGCGAATTCAATAAGCTGGTGGACGCCATCCAACTGGTTATGAAGACCGCTTGAGGAACTGACTCCATGGCTTTCCTGCGACAACTCTATCTGCGCCTGCGGTGGCTTGGGGGGCAATCCCGTTTTCAATCCGAACTGGCCGACGAAATGCAGTTTCATATTGAGACCCGGGCCGAGGAACTGGAGCGTAGCGGCGTGCTACCGGCGGAAGCGCTGGCGCGGGCGCGCCGCGAATTCGGCTCGCGACTGAAAGCCGCGGAAGATACGTCCGGCGCGTGGCAGATGCGCTGGCTCGAAGAACTGGCCTCCGATCTGCGCTACGCGGCGCGCGCTTTCCGCCGCAATCCGGGGTTCGCCCTGACCGCCGTTTTTTGCCTTGCGCTGGGAATCGGCGCCAACGCGGCAGTTTTCAATATCACGACCAGCTTCCTGTTCAGCCAGCCGTCCTGCAGGGACAGCGGCTCACTGATCGCTTTCTGGCTGGGCGGCAACAGCGGCGTGTCGCTGTCCGACTATAAGTTCTTGCGCGCCGCGCACGTGTTTGACGGGATGGCGGGGATCAATCCGGAGCGCGAGGTGAACTGGCGCGAGGGCGACCGCACCAGCCGGTTTTACGCGGGGATGGTGACGGACGATTACTTTGGCACGTTGGGCGTCCCGTTTCTGATGGGCCGCGGCATAGCGTCCGGCGAAACCAATACCGCGGTGCTCTCGTACCGGACGTGGCACGGCACATTCGGGGCGGATCCGGCGGTGCTGGGCCGCAAGCTGATCCTGGAGGGACGCATCTATACGATCGCCGGCGTGCTTCCCGCGGACCACCGCACGGTGATCGGCTTCGGCGTTTCGCCGGATGTGTACATTCCCGCGGAGGGCGACGGCAACGTGCAGTTTTATGCGCGCCTGCCCAAGGGCATGACGCTCCCCATGGCGCGGGCACGCATGCTCGGCCTGATCGAGCAACTGGACAGCATTCACCCCAAAGATGGCTCGCGGCGCACCGAACGGCAATTGCAAATCACAAGCGTCGCGGGGCTGGATATGCTGCAACAGCAACTGCCGGGCGCGGTGGTGGCGTTCTTCGGCATGCTCCTGATCGTGGTCGGACTGGTGCTGCTGATCGCGTGCACCAACGTGGCCGGCCTGCTGTTGGCGCGCGCGTCGAGCCGCTCGCAGGAACTGGCCATCCGGCTGTCGCTGGGCGCCAGCCGCAAGCGGATCGTGCGGCACCTTCTGGCCGAGAGCCTGCTGCTCTCGGGGCTGGGGTCGGTCGCGGGACTGGCCATCGACATCGGCTGCGCGCGGGCGGTGAACCATATCGACCTGCCGGTGCCCTTTCCGGTCCACCCGGTGGTTTCGCTCGACTGGCGCCTGTTGTGGTACCTGCTCGCCATGGTGCTGGTGAGCGGCCTCGGGTGCGGCTGGCTACCCGCGCTTAAAGCCGTGCGGCGGGACGTGAACCACGCGCTCAAGCAGGACGAGCGGCAAACCGCGCGCGCGTGGAGCCTGCGTAGCCTTCTGGTGGCCGGGCAACTGGCCGTTACCAGCGTGCTGCTCACCACCGGTTTCCTTTTCGTGCACAATCTGCTGCGCGCCACTTCCATGAACCCCGGGTTGGATATCGACCACACCATCTGGGCCTACATGCGGCTGGTGCCGGATAAATACGACGAACCAGATCAGGCCAAACAGATGTTGGTGGTGCGCGCGGGGCTCGATCGATTGCGGGCGCTGCCGGGTGTGGAATCGGCCGCCATTACACGGCTGGTCCCGCTGAACGACAATCGCGTGATCGGAGCGCCGGTACGGGCGGACATATCGGCCACACCGGTCGAGATCGACTACGAGTTCAACAGTGTAGGGCCGGATTACTTTCGCACCACGGGCATTTCGCTGCTGCGGGGCCGGGAGTTTACCACGGCGGACGGCAAAGGCTCGCCAGCGGTGGCGATCGTCAACGAGACCTTCGCGCGCAGGCTTTTCGGCAAGACGGATCCGGTGGGCCATACGATCAGCTCGGACTTTCCCAAGCCACAGACCCAACTCATCGTAGGCGTAGTGAAGGACAGCAAGTACTTCACGCTGGGCGAACAGCAGCGGCTGGCGGTGTACGAACCATATTTCGCCGTCGGGGAGCCGATCAATCTGCACTTTATGATCCGCACGGCGGGCTCGCCGGAAGCCTGGGTAAAGCCGGTCAGCGATGCGCTGGGCGCGATCGACCCTACGGCTGCGGTGGAGACAAAGCCGATGCGCCGGGCGCTGGGACTGGCGCTGCTGCCGAGCCAGACCGGAGCCTTGGTGCTGGGAGCCATGGGCATCCTGGGACTGGTGCTGGCGGCCATCGGGCTTTATGGCGTGCTGTTGTTTTCGGTTTCGCGGCGCACGCGGGAGATCGGCCTGCGGGTGGCGCTGGGGGCGACGCCGCCGGATGTTTTGCGGATCATCGGGCGGCAGAGCCTGGCGCTGGTGGGGGGCGGCATGCTGACGGGCCTGGCGCTGGCCTTTCTGGTGATGCAGCCGCTGGCGATGTTCCTGGTTCCGGGCTTGAGCACGCTGGATCCGGCGGCCGTGCTGGCGGTGGTGGGAGTGCTCGGCTCTACGGCGCTGGTGGCATCGCTGGCGCCGGCGGTCCGCGCGCTGCGCATCGATCCGATGGCGGCGCTGCGGTATGAGTGAGGTGAGTTATCTAGCGGGGCAGGGACCGGTAAGCTTTTTCAAACAGCAGGCGTTCGCCCTCGGCTAACGGAAGCTCTCGCGATTGCCAACCTCTTAAGGAACTCGCGCAAAACGGGGCCACGGCCGCGCCGCCACTATCCGCGAGTTCCTATCCTTCCTGGCGGCGCGGAACACGCGCCCCTTTGCGCTTCTGATACTTTGTAATACTTCCCGCCATAACACTGGGGTTTCGTGTAATGTAGACTTACAGGAAACTTATATGAACCACACCCCTTTCGCGCGGGGCAGGTCGAAACGGGGGAGGCAGTTATGCGCTTTCCTGTTGGTCTATGCCGGCATGGCGGCAGGACTGTGGGCGCAATCTACCACACTGACTGCCCTGTACAGCTTTTGCGCGCAGGGAGGCACCGTCTGCACGGACGGCTCTCTTCCGTATGCGGGACTGCTTCAGGCGACGGACGGCAATTTTTATGGGACGACTTATAGCGGCGGGGCAAACGCCTCGGGGACGGTGTACGCTGTCACGCCGGGCGGGGCACTTACAACGCTATACAGTTTTTGCAGCCAGAGCAATTGCGCGGACGGCCGAAATCCTTACGCTGGGCTCGTGCAGGCCATGGATGGCAACGTGTACGGGACCACTTACTCCGGCGGCAACTTCAATGATGGCACGGTCTTCAAATCCAGCTTAAGCGGATCGTTGACCACGCTCTTCAGCTTCTGTGCGGGTCGTTCTTTTGCTCCAGCGGCAACGACCCTTACGCGCCGCTCATCCAGGCCGCAGATGGGTATCTCTATGGGACAACTGTTGCTGGTTATGTTGATGCCGTTGTTTTCAAAATCTCCACAACCGGCGTCGAAAGCACAGTCGCATCCTTCAGCTGTTGCCTGGTAGGCACCAACCCCTACGGTGCGCTGGTACAGGGCACCGATGGGAACTTCTACGGGACAACCTCATATCGAAGGTTCGTCCGGAGGGATGCGGTGGCACGGTCTTTGAAATGACCCCAAGCGGCACACTGATGGCGTTGTACAGTTTCTGCCAGCAGCCCAACTGCACCGATGGCGAGAGCCCTTACGCCGGACTGATTCAGGGCGCCGATGGCGACTTTTACGGCACAACTTATAGTGGTGGAGTCTACGGACACGGGACGATTTTCAAGGTCACACCGGGCGGCACTTTGACGACCCTGTACAGCTTCTGCGCTCAAGCCAACTGTGCGGACGGCGCAAATCCGCACGCCGCGCTGATTCAAAGCGCCAACGGCAATTTCTACGGGACAACAGTTTACGGGGGAACCAGCGGCAACTATGGCACGATCTTCGAAATGACCCCGAGCGGCGCACTGACGACGTTGCACAGCTTCTGTTCGCAGACCAATTGCGTGGACGGTGCAAACCCTTACTCAGGGCTCCTCCAAACCGGCGATGGGCTTTTTTACGGTACCGCCGTCAATGGCGGCGCCTACCTCCGTGGCACAGTCTTCAGCCTTTCCGTATCCGAGCTGGTTACGGTTACCTCGTCCCCTTCAGGCGCTTCCGTTACGACGGCGGGGACGGGGTGTGCTCCGGGAACCTACACCACGCCGGCGCAGATGACCTGGAGCGCGGGAGTGGTCTGTACTCTTACGTTCACCGATCCGCAATCGATCGGCAGCGTGGAATCCGAATTTGTCTCGTCGACGATCAACGGTAGCTCGTTGTCGCACACCAATCCGCTGATTATCAACACCACTGCGGATACGCTGGTGATCAACGGAGTTTTCAGCGCAGTTAATGCGGCCGGACCGGGGCTGGCTACGCAGCTTTCGGTATCGGCTCCGGCGAATGCGACGGCGGGGCTACCGGTCCAATTCACGGTGACGGTGCTCAATGCGCAAGGGCAGAAGGTGACGACTTATAACGATCCGGTGCATTTTACGAGCCCGGATCCCTCCGCGACACTGCCTGGCGATACGGCGCTGGTGAATGGAGTGGGGACGTTTTCGGCGTCGCTGGTGACGCGGGGGACCTCGACGATCACGGCCGTCGATCTGTTGGTGCCCGCGGTGAAGGGAACCAGCGGAAGCATCACTGTGACAGCGCCCGCGGGACTTCAGTTTATTCCGATGGCGCCCTGCCGCATCGTGGACACGCGGGATGGCAGCAAGCCGCAGGGCTTCGGTCCGCCGATGATTGGGGCAGGAATCTCGCGCACCTTTGCGCTGCCCAGCGGACCGTGCACTTACGTTCCCGCCAATGCCCTGGCTTACTCGCTGAACGTGACGGTGGTTCCGCAGGGGGAACTGGGCTTTTTGACCGTATGGGCTACCGGCCAGAATCAGCCCTTGGCATCCACGCTGAACTCTCTGGACGGGTCGGTGAAGGCCAACGCGGCCATCGCGCCGGCGGGGACCGGAGGGGAGATCAGCGTGTTTGCGAGCGATGCCACCGACGTGGTGCTGGACATCAACGGTTATTTTTTGGCCGGCGATTCGGCGGCCTTGGGATTCTATCCGCTGCCGCCGTGCCGGGTGGCGGACACGCGCGCGGGCGCGCCGCAGTCGGTGGTCACAGGAACGCTGGCGGCGGGGAGTACGACCACGCTGCCGGTGCTGGCCAGTAACTGCCATGTGCCGGCGACGGCACTCGCCTACTCGCTGAACTTCACGCTGATTCCGCCTGCCGCGGTGGGCTACCTGACGGTCTGGCCATCAGGACAGATCCGCCCGGTGGTTTCGACGCTGAACGATCCGACCGGAACGGTGGAGGCGAATGCGGCGCTGGCTGCGGCGGGCTCCGGGGGCGCTATCGACGTTTACGTGACGGACGAGACCGACCTGGCGGTGGACATCAATGGGTATTTCGCGCCGCCAGAGGGTAACGCGCTGTCGTTTTATACGCTGCCGCCGTGCCGGGTGCTGGATACGCGGAATCCGGGGAGCCTGGGGCTGATAGATGGCACGATCAATGTGAACGTAATCGGGGCGGTTTGCGGCGGGACCAGCGCAGCGCAGGCCTACGTGTTCAATGCCACGGTAGTGCCGGAAGGGTTCTTGGGGTACCTGACGTTATGGCCGCAGGGCACGCTGCAGCCAGTGGTGTCGACGCTGAATGCGTACGACGGGGAAGTGACCAGCAATATGGCGATGGTGCCGACGGGGAATACGGAGATCAGCGCATATGCCACAAGCGACACGTTCCTGGTGCTGGATTTGTACGGCTACTTTGCGCCGTAGGGTGCCAGGCTGGCGGTCTCAACCGGCGCCCGCTCGGTAGGATCTAAGAGCCTCTGGCGAAAAACGGCGGCACGGCGCACAGTTTACGCGTTTTGATGCGACGTTGCCAGCAGCAGCGGCAGATTTGTGCCAGCTGGTACTTGCGTCTTCACCGCAAAGCGACTATGCTGTTGTCAGTAACTGATGTCAGTTACTGATTGGAGCGCGGCATTGAGCAAACCGACCGACCTGGTGCAGGGCACTCTGGACCTGCTGATCCTCAAGACTATTGCGCTGGAGCCGATGCACGGCTGGGCCATCGCCCAACGGATTCACCAGATGTCCGGCGACGTTCTGCAGGTGGGGCAGAGCGCCCTTTACCCTTCCCTGCACAAGCTGGAACAGAACGGCTGGATCGCTTCGGAATGGAAAAACAGCGACAACAACCGGCGCGCCAAGTATTACACCTTGACGGCGGCGGGCCGCCAGGCGCTGGAGCAGGAAGCCGCGCAGTGGGAGAGGCTGTCGGGGGCGATCTCGCTGATCGTCCGCACCGTCTGAGTGGAGGCTTGGCATGCGCTGGACCCGCACCATTCGCTTGAGGCTGCGCTCCGTGTTCTTGCGCGACCGCGTGGAGCAGGACCTGGATGAAGAGCTGCGCTATCACCTGGATCGGGAGATCGCGCAGTCGATCGGCGGCGGCATGACGGAAAAAGACGCGCGGCGTGCGGCCCGGCGATCCATCGCCGATATCGAACAGCGAAAGGAAGAGTGCCGGGATATGCGTAGAGTGAACACTATCGACAACGCGGTGCAGGACTTTCGCTACGCCTGGCGCGGACTGCGGAAGAGCCCGGGTTTCGCGGCGTTGGCGGTACTGGTGATGGCGCTGGGCATTGGCGCCAACACGGCGGTCTTTAGCGTGGTGAACGGCGTGCTGTTGAAGCCGCTCGCCTACCGCGAGCCGGACCGGATGGTTACGCTGACCACCTCTTTCAAGGGCGGCGTGGAGGTGAGCCGTGTATCGCGGCCGGATCTCGAGGACTGGCACGACCAGAGCACCGCATTCTCGGCCATGGCGTATTACCGAAGATCGGACGAAGCCGTCAGCGCGGGCGCAGCCACGGAATATGTGCGGGTGGCCAGGGTATCGCGCGAGTTCTTCGATGCGGTGGGCGTGAGTAGCGTGGCGGGCCGCCTGATCAGCGCGGAAGAGCAACGGTCCGCAGACTCCGCGGCGGTCTTGATCAGTTACGGCTACTGGCAGAGCCATTTCGGCGGCAGCCCGGCGGTGCTGGGTGCACACCTGCGGATCTCGGGCGATGCGGTGACCGTGGTGGGAGTGATGCCGGCGCGCTTCCAGTTTCCGGACCACAGCGACATCTGGCGTCCGGCGGATGCGGTGGACCGGACCCTGCCGCGCACCAGCCTGAGCTTTCAGGCGATCGGGCGGTTGCGGCCGGGCGTCAGCCTGGAGCGGGCGCAGGCGCAACTCACGTCCATCGCGCAGGGGGCGGAGCGCCGGTTTCCGGACAGCAACCGGAACCGGGGCGTCACGGTGGCGGGAATGCGCGACGACATGGTGAGCGATGTCCGGCTGACGCTCTACCTGCTGTTGGGCGCGGTCTGCCTGGTGCTGCTGATCGCCTGCGCCAACGTAGCCACGCTGCTGCTGACCAGGGCCACGGCGCGCACACGGGAGATCGCCATTCGGGCGGCCATCGGCGCGGCGCGCGGCCGCATCGTGCGGCAACTGATGACGGAGAGCCTGCTGCTAGCCTTGCTGGGAGGCGCCGCCGGACTCGCGGTGGCGGCCGCGGGCTTGAAAGCCATCGTGGCGCTGGCTCCGGCGGATGTGCCGCGCCTGGGGGAGGTCTCGATCGACGCACGCGTGCTGGCGTTCACCTTCGGCGCGTCCGTAATTTGCAGCCTGATCTTCGGACTGGTGCCGGTGGTCTACGCCTCGCGCATCGATCTGAACAGCGCATTGAAACAGAGCGGCGGACGCGCCGTGGCCGGCGGTGGATCGAGCGGGCTGCGCGGCGGCCTGGTGATCGCCGAAGTCGCCCTGTCGGTCATGCTGCTGGCGGGCGCGGGACTGCTGATCCGCAGCTTCGTGGCATTGCAGAACGTGGCGCTGGGGTTCCGGCCGGAGCGCGTACTGGTGATGAAGGCTACGCTGCCGGTATCCGGACCGGACGGCGACTCACGCGCGCGGCAATTCTTCAAACAACTGGTACCGGCTGTCGCGTCGCTGCCGGGTGTGGCGGCGGCGGGCGCGACGATGGGACCGCCCGGCGATGTGGAATCGTCCGGCAGCGTCTGGTTCGATCATGCACCGGAGCGACCCAACTTCAACACCATCGATACCGTGTTTTCGGTGGTGACGCCCGGCACTTTCGGCGCGCTGGGCATTCCGTTGAAAAGGGGCCGCGACTTCGACGGCCGGGACAGCGCGGACGCATCCGGTACGGTGGTGATCAACGAAGAGCTGGCGCGCCGGTCCTACGGGGAGCAGGACCCCATCGGGCGCATCATATTCGCGGGGTTCGACGCGCTCGATAAGCCGATGAAGATCGTTGGCGTGGTGGGCGATGTGCGGCAATGGGGGCAGGAGAAGAAGCCCGGGGCGGAGATTTACATGCCTTATCAGCAGCACGTATCCGGCGCGGGCTCGACCTTGTGTGTGGTGGCGCGAACGGCGGCGGCGCCGGAGGCGATGGTGAACACGCTGCGGCGCACGGTGCGGGGAATCTCCCCCGACGTGCCGCTGAAATTCAGCACCATGGAAGCTTCGCTTTACGAAGAGATAGCTGCGCCACGTTTCCGCACCCTGCTGCTGGGCATTTTCGCGGGACTGTCATTGGCGCTGGCGATGGCGGGCGTTTACGGGGTGACGGCTTACGTGGTGGGGCAGCGGTCGAGCGAGATCGGCCTGCGGATCGCGATGGGCGCGACGCCGGGCGACGTGCTGCGCCTGCTCCTCCGGCACGGCATGAAACTGGCGGGTGCGGGCATGGCGCTGGGACTGGCAAGCTCGTTAGGCGGAACGCGGCTGATGCGCAGCATGCTGTTCGAGGTGGCGCCGGGCGATCCGCTGACTTACGCGGGCGTGGCGGTACTGCTCGGCGCGATGGTGCTGGCGGCGATTTACATTCCGGCGCGGCGGGCCACCCGGTTGGACCCGCTGGCGGCATTGCGGCAGGAGTAGACGGAAGGAATCGTTTATGCGGTGGAGGGACATTCTGCGGCTCCGGATGCGGTCGCTGGTGGAGCGCGATCGGGTGGAAGCGGAGCTCGAGGAAGAACTGCGCGATCATCTGGAGCGGCAGATCGCGCAGGCGGTCGCGGGCGGCATGACGGAAGCGGAGGCACGCCGGAGGGCGGCGGAATCCATGGTGGATATCGAGCAGAGAAAAGAAGAGTGCCGGGACATGCGACGCCTGAACCTCATTGAAAACACCGTCCAGGATTTTCACTACGCGGTGCGGCAACTGTGGAAGAGCCCGGGGTTCGCTTCGATTGCGATTTTCACGCTGGCGCTGGGGGTGTGCGCCACGCTGACGATATTTGGACTGGTGGACGCGGCTTTGATCAAACCTCTGCCATACCGCGATCCGGCACGGCTGGTGGAGGTTTTTACGGCGGACGCGGACGGGGCACGCGGCAACGTATCGCTGCCGAATTTTCGCGATTGGAAGAGCCTGGCGACCTCCTTCAGCTCGATCGACGCTTTTGGCGGAGGCGGGGGCTGGAGCTTCGCGCTGACCTCCGGCGGGCGCATCGAACATGTTGCGGGCTTGCACGTGACGGCCGGATTTTTTCGGACGCTGGGGGTGGCGCCGGTTTTGGGACGGGATTTCCGCGATGGTGAAGACGCGTTGAGCGCGCCCCTGACCGTAGTGCTGAGCCATGCCACGTGGCAGGCGCGCTACGGCGGGAACCCCAACGTGCTGGGCCAAACGGTGACACTGGATGGCGCCGCCGCACATCGTTATCGGCGTGCTGCCGCGCGATTTCCATTTCGCGCCGGCCGGTGCGGCGGAGTTCTGGGCTCCGCAGGGCGGCGCGCGCGGGTGCGAACAGGATCGCGGGTGCAGCAGCTTGTACGCGGTGGCGCGATTGAAGGACGGCGTATCCATCCAGGGCGCGCTGGCCGAAATGAAGGGCATCGCCCGGCAACTGGAAAGAGAATATCCCAAGGCGAATCGGGAGGTCAGCGCCAACGTGGTGCCGCTGCGCGAGGTGATTGCGGGCGACATCCGGCCGATTCTGCTGATGCTGATGATCGGCGCGGTGCTGCTACTGGCGATCGCCTGCATCAATGTCTCGAGTCTGCTGCTGGCGCGCTCGGACGGGCGCAAGCGGGAAATGGCGGTACGCAATGCGCTGGGCGCTTCGTCATCCCGGTTATTCCGGCAATTTGCCACCGAAGCGCTGGTGCTGGCTTTGACGGGCGGGCTGGCCGGCATGGTGTCGGCGAGCTGGGGGATGCGGTTTCTGATCAGCCTGATCCCGGCGGACATGGCGGGGAACATGCCGTACCTGCAGACGCTGGGATTGAACGCGCGGGTGGTGGGCTGCGCGCTGGCGATCGCGCTGGGCGCGGCGGTGTTGTTCGCGCTGGCCCCTATCATGCGGGTGTCGTTATCGGAAACGCTGGAAGGGTTGAAAGAAGGCAGCCGCGGGTCATCCGGCAGTTCGTGGCGGCGGTTCGGCGCAAACCTGGTGGTGGTGGAGCTGGCGCTCACGGTGGTGCTGCTGGTGAGCGCGGGACTGCTGGGCAAGAGCCTGTACCGCTTGCTGCAGGTGAATGTCGGGTTTCGGGCGGAGCGCGTGGATACCATGCTGGTGGAGCCTCCACCCGGCGATTGGACGATGGAACAGTTCGCCGCGTTCGGACGGCAGACGATCGAGCGGGTATCGAATCTGCCGGGTGTGGAGGCGGTGGGCATTTCAGACCAGCTTCCGGTGGGCTACGGCTATAGCGATGCGGAATTTCAGGTGGTGGGACGGCCGTATCACGGGGAACACAACGACGCCAACAACCGGCGAGTGAGTCCGGACTACTTCCGGGCGCTGGGCGCGCGGTTGTTACGCGGCCACTATTTCACGGAGGCGGAGTCGGGTTCGAAGCGGCTGGTGACGATTGTTAACCAGACTCTGGCTCAGCGCTATTTCCAGGGCGAAGATCCGGTTGGGAAACAGATTGCTTACAGCGCCGATTTGGCGCGGCCGATGTTGATTGTGGGGGTGGTGGCGGACATCAAGGAAGGCTCGCTGGATGCGGCGCCGCGGGCTGCGTTTTATGTTCCGTTCGACCAGAGCCCGAACGACCGGTTTTGCCTGGTGGTGCGGACGCGGGGGGATGAACGGTCGATGCTTCCGGGGATCGCGGCGGCGGTGCGGGGCGTGGGGCCGGGGCTCTCGACTTCCTTTCCATCGAGCATGGCGGAGATGGTCACGCGGTCTTCGACGGCTTACCTGCATCGATCGTCGGCGTGGCTGGTGGGTAGCTTTGCGGCGGTGGCGTTGGTGCTGGGCGTGGTCGGGCTGTATGGGGTGGTGGCTTATTCGGTCAGCCGCCGGACACGCGAGATTGGGGTGCGGATTTCTTTGGGCGCGGCGCCTGTGTGCATTTACAGGATGGTACTGGGGGAGGCGGCTTGGCTGGCTTTGATTGGGACGGTGCTGGGGGTGGCGGGGTCGGTGGGGGCGGCGGGGTTGATGCGGCGGCTTTTGTTTGGGGTGCGGTCTTGGGATTTGGGGATGATGGGCGCGGTGGGTGCGGTTTTGGTGATTTCGGCGTTATTGGCTAGTTTTGTTCCGGCTCGGCGGGCGGCTCGGGTCAGCCCGGTGGATGCTTTGCGGTCGGAGTAGTGGGGCGGGCGCTCCGCCTGCGGCGGCTTCTCAAGCCGCCATATTGCTGGACGGGAGCTGCGGGCCGGGTGCCGGCCGGGCACGGCCTGGGAGGCCGCTGCAGGCCACGGGCCTGCCCCACGGCCGTGGCAGCTATCTGGATGGGTTTGTGGTCTAATCTAACTCGGCGTGGCAATTGGCTGTTTCATAGTTCCGGATAAGCAACTATAATATGGCTGTGAAGATTGACCCGGAAGAAGCGCTTCGGTACCACTCGTCGGCTCCGGCTGGCAAGCTGGGGACGGTGGCCACCAAACCTTGCCGGACTCAGCGCGATCTGAGCCTCGCTTACACTCCCGGCGTCGCCGTACCCTGTCTCGAAATCGCACGCGACCCGGGGCTCGTTTACAAGTACACATCCAAAGGCAACCTCGTGGCCGTGGTCACCAACGGCAGCGCGGTGCTGGGGCTGGGCAATATCGGTCCGGCAGCCGGCAAGCCGGTGATGGAGGGCAAAGGAGTCCTGTTCAAACGCTTCGCCGATATCGACGTATTCGATATTGAACTAGCTACCGATAAAGCGGACGAGATCATCCGCACCTGCCAGCTTCTGGAGCCGACATTTGGCGGCATTAACCTGGAAGACATCAAGGCGCCGGAATGTTTTTACATCGAAGAAGAGTGCCGGCGCACGATGAAGATCCCGGTCTTCCATGACGATCAGCACGGCACGGCAATTATTTCGGGCGCGGCGCTGCTGAACGCGCTGGACCTGGTGGGCAAACGCATCGACCAGGTGCGGGTGGTATTCAACGGCGCGGGCGCCAGCGGCATTTCCTGCGCGCGGCACTATCTGAACCTGGGCGTGCGGCGCGAAAACATCGTGATGTGCGACACCAAGGGGGTCATTTACAAGGGCCGCAAAGAAGGCATGAATCCTTATAAGGAGCGCTTCGCGGCGGAGACCGAAGCGCGCACCCTGGCCGAGGCTTTTGTGAACGCGGACGTGTTCTTCGGGCTCTCGAGCGCAAACTGCGTGACGCGGGAAATGCTACTCGCGATGGCTCGCGATCCGATCATTTTTGCGCTGGCGAACCCCGATCCGGAAGTGCCTTACGACGTGGCGGTGGCGGCCCGGCCGGACGCCATCGTGGCTACAGGACGCTCGGATTATCCCAACCAGGTAAACAACGTCCTGGGATTTCCTTTTATCTTTCGCGGCGCGCTGGACGTGCGCGCCACCACGGTGAACGATGAGATGCAACTGGCGGCCACGCGGGCCCTGGCGGCCCTGGCGCGCGAGGACGTGCCAGATGCGGTGCGGCGCGCTTATGGCGTGGAGCGGCTACAATTCGGGCGCGATTACATTATTCCGAAGCCGTTCGACTCGCGCGTGCTCATCTGGGAGGCGGCGGCAGTGGCGCAGGCGGCCATGGAAACCGGCGTGGCACAGTCGCCCATCGATATCCTCGAGTACCGCGAGCAACTGGAGCGCCGGCTGGGCAAGGCGCACGAAGTGATGCGGGTGATGATCCACAAGGCGCAGCGGCAGCCCAAACGCGTGGTGTTCCCGGAAGGCGAGGAACCCAAGATCCTGCGCGCGTGCCAGATCCTGACCGATGAAAAGATCGCCACACCCGTTCTGCTGGGCGACGAAGCTAAGATCCGCGCCGAAATCGCCCTGCTGCGGTTGAATCTGAATGGGATCCGGATCGTAGATCCGGTTCGCTCAGACCGGCTCCCCGCGTATGCCGAGGAGATGTACAGCCTGCGGCAGCGAAAAGGGGTCACGAGGAAGGAGGCCGGGGAACTGATCCTGAACCGTACGGTCTTCGGCTCCATGATGGTGCGGTTGGGGGACGCCGATGCGCTGGTGGGCGGGCTGACGCAACATTATCCCGATACCATCCGTCCGGCGCTGCAGGTGATCGAGGTGCGCCACGGAATGCGGAGGGTTTCGGGGGTCTACGTGATGATTACCCCGAAGCGCGAGATCTACTTCCTGGCCGACGCCACCGTTAACATCGAGCCGACGGCCGAGGATCTGGCCGAGATTGCGGTGAATACGGCGGCCATGGCGCGGCGTTTCGACGTGGAGCCGCGGGTGGCGATGCTTTCGTTCTCCAATTTCGGCAGCTCGCGCCATCCGCTGGCGGAGAAAGTCCGTCGCGCGGTGGAACTGGTAAGGCTGCGCGAGCCGGGCCTGATGGTGGATGGCGAGATGCAGGCCGATACGGCGGTGGTGCCGGAAATCGTGGACGAGACTTTCCCGTTCAGCACGCTCAAGGGCGGCGCCAACGTGCTGATCTTTCCCAACCTGGAAGCCGGGAATATCGCGTACAAACTGCTGGGACACATTGCCGGAGCGGAGCCGATCGGGCCGATCCTGATGGGGCTGTCGCGGCCGGTACACGTGCTGCAGCGGGGCGCGGAAGTGAACGATATCGTCAATATTGCCGCGGTAGCGGTGGTGGATGCGCAGGATGCGGACTCGCCGGGTGTGAGCGGCGCGCAAGGTCAGGCGGCGCGGGTACCGTCCAAGAAAGTCCTATAACGAGGCCCCTTAACGCTTGACCCGGCTAGTACCGATGTTTGATAATAGCGGCTCTACGGCTTAATCACTGGATGTTTCGCGCCTTTTCACTCGCGCTGCTTGTTTGCTTGCTGCCCTTGCAGACTTTTGCGCTCAAAAGGACGAAGAAGCGAAAAACGCAGCCGGCTGCGAAAACGGCCCCGGCACAGCCGGCGGCGAAGACCATGAAGGCGCACGCGGTGATCGTCGCCGCCCCTACGGCGAAGTCATTGCGGCTAAAGACGGCGCGGGTCTTGCGGCCACGGCCCGTAGTGGGCAATTTCGATCCTACGGACGGCGATAACGTGGACGGCGACGACCTGGCTGTGCGGCGGGCGGCAGTCGACGCGCTGGGTCCTTATAATGGAACGGTGGTGGTGGTCGATCCGCAGACGGGCCGGATTCTCACTATCGTGAATCAGAAGACGGCGATGGAAAGCGGCTTCACGCCCTGCTCCACGATCAAGCTGGTGACCGCGTTCGCCGCGCTCAACGAGGGTCTGGTGGATCGCGATACGCCGCTGCACCTGACGCGGCGGGTCAGCCTCGATTTGAGCAACGCGCTGGCGCATTCCAACAATCCGTACTTCAAGATTCTCGGCGATAAATTAGGTTACGACCGGGTGATGCGGTATGCGCGCCAGTTCGGCCTGGGCGAAAAAGCAGGCTGGCAGATTCCCGGCGAACGGCCCGGCCTGCTGCCGGACGCGCCACCGCAATATGGCGGGGTGGGTATGATGACGGCGTTCGGCGAAGGCATCCAGTTGACGCCGCTGGAACTGGCGGCCCTGGTTTCGGCCATCGCCAACGGCGGGACGCTGTATCATCTGCAATACCCGCGCAGCCAGGAGGAAATCGAGCATTTCGTTCCGCGCGTGAAGCGCCAACTCAACGTGGCGCGCTGGATCGACGACGTGAAGGTGGGAATGCGCGGCGCAGTGGACTTCGGCACGGCACACCGCGCAGGGTACGATCCGACGGAGCCGATCCTGGGGAAAACGGGGACGTGCCATGATTCGCGGGCTTTGAATCACCTGGGCTGGTTCGGTTCGTTTAACGACGTGGAGCGCAATCAATTGGTAGTGGTGGTACTGCTGACAGGCGGCTGGCGTATTAATGGACCGATTGCGGCTGGGGTGGCAGGGTCTATTTATAAGCAGTTGTCGCAGGAGAACTTCTTCGCACGGTCGCGGATTTTGTCTACTCAGATCTGCTGTACACAATAGGTCTAGAGCTAGTTTGCGGGGCTGAGAGCCCCTTGCAGGCTACGAGCCTGCCCCACTAAGTACCTTTGGTCCTTCTGTAACTCTCCACTTACTCGGAATCCGGGTACACTCGTCGCATGGCAGCTCATTCGGAACGCGGCAACGCCATGCTGGAAGGCACCGCCATCGCTCTGCTCATGTTTGGGCTTTTGTTTCTGGTGATCGACCTGGCATTAGCTCTCTACACGAAAAGCACGCTTCAGTCCGCGGTACAGGCCGGGGTGCGGTATGCAGTGACCGAGCAACTCGGATCGCAGAGCTACCTGAACGACGCGATCACGGCGGTGGTCCAGCAGAATGCCAGTGGAATGCTGAACGGATCGAATGGCGCTTGTAAGATCGCGATTAGTTACTACAATCCAATAACCGGATTAGCAGACACGGGAACGGGCGGTGACGTGGTGGAAGTCTCGGTCGTAGGTTACACTTACCAGCCGACCGGAATCCTGAAAAGCAGTACGCCGATTTCGATCACAGCGAGTTCCTCGGACGTGATGGAACAATGCCCGCTAGCGGGATGCCCGACGGCCATCAATCCGCAGCGGCCAACATGCAATTAGGAGCCGACATGAACGATCATCGCGATGAGCGGGGCCAGGCTTACATCGAGTTTGTATTAGTGGCATCGTGTCTTTTCGTGCCCCTCATTTTGGGTCTGATCACGGTGGGAATCGCGGTGGTCCGCAACTTCCAGGTGAACCAGCTCACGCGCGATGTGGCCCACATGATGGCGCGCGGGGTCGATTTTTCGCAACAGGCCAATCAGAATCTGGTCGCGAACGACCTGGCAAACGGACTCAGCCTGTCAGCCAACAATGGCAATGCGACCGGAAGCGCCAGCGGCAACGGGGTTCTGGTGCTCTCCGTTTTCGAGAGCCTGACGGCCTCCTGCAACTGCGCCAACGCCGGACATATTGTGCTGGTCGACCGCATCGTGATCGGCAACAAAACGCTTTACAGCAGTGCATTCGGCAATCCTGCTTCCATCAATTCGAGCACGGGAGACGTGGCCAATTACACCTCGGATGCGGGCGCGCAGGCGGACAGTGTGGCGAGCGTGCTCACCATCGGGTCCAACGGCCTGGCTTATATGGCGGAGGGGGACTTCGCATTCAAGGACCTGGGCGTGGTCGGGTTCATCACTAACCTCGGCGCGTTTAACCGGGCCGTGTTTTAAGGGAGACAGAGATGCAGGACCGCAATACTCGCGAGAAACGTTCGAAGGGAATAGCGATCGTCTTAACGACACTGACCTTGACCGTTACCTTGCCACTGGTGGGGCTGGGCTTCGACGTGAGTACGCTGTACCTGATCAAGTCCAAGCTCTCGTCTGCCGCGGATGCCGCGGCGCTGGCAGGGGCGCGAGCATTGGGTCAAGGCGCGAACGAAACGGCACAGGAAACCAACGCCGGCACGGCCGCGCAGAGTTTCTTCAGCGGCAATTTTCCCAGCGGCTACTGGCACACTTCGGGCGCTTCGGCTACGGTGACGGTCGATAGCACTTCGGTTCCGAATTACCGCGCTGTCAACGTGACGGCCACGGTAACCGCGCCTCTCTATTTCCTGCGCGTATTCAACCAGCCGAGCTCGGTCATCAACGTTTCCAGCACGGCCGGACGACGCGACGTGATGATGATGGTGGTGCTCGACCGGTCGAATTCCATGAACCAGATCGTGGCGGGCACGGGCCAATCGGCATGCGCCATCATGAAATCGGACGCTTCCGCTTTCGTCAATTACTTTGCTCCCGGCCGCGACGAAATCGGACTAGTGGTGTTCAGTGGAAGCACGTTCGTGTATCCGCCGACGACTTCTTTCACAACCCCGGATGCCAACGGCAACACCATTCCGTCGCTGATCAATTCCATCGGTTGCGAAGGCAGCACCAGCACGGCGGACGCGTTGTATCAGGCCTATCACCAGATCCAGGCGGTGAACAGCACCACGCGGTCGAACATCGTCATGCTGATGACCGACGGATTGCCCACCGGCGTTACGGCCAACTTCTGGAATAACCGCACGAACATGAACTGCGGCGCGGGCACCAGCAGCCAGTACTTCTACGGAGTGTTCGCCGGCGGAACGTCGGGGGGCAAAATGTTTCCGGGCGCCTCGCTGGGCTTATCGGCGCACCTGGCGGCCAACCTGAACAATGCCAACGACGTGGCGATCAACGACGACGCCAACTGCAATTTCGCAAGCAACGAGTGGAAGATATCGAAAGACATAGGTAGCGTCCCCACCACCGATATCTTCGGGAACTCGGTGCAGGGCTACACGGCGCTGAGTCCGGCGTACAATTACCAGGCGGCGAACCTCAACGACGTGAGCGACGCGCAAGGCGCGGTGTATGCGGCAATCAACGTGTCCGATAACGAAGCTACGACCATTCGCAGCGATTCGACGTTGAAGCCGGCTATCTACACGATTGGGCTGTCAGGCGACGGGGCGGTGGATCAATGGCCCGATCCGTTGCTGCTGATGAAGATGGCCAACGATCCACACCTGGCGGGTCAGGCCGCACCGGGACCAACCTTCTATACCAACCAGCAGGGTCAACCGCAAGGAATGTTCGCCAATGCGCCGGACGCTTCACAACTGGCGGTGGCGTTCGACACGATTGCGCGGCAGATTTCGATCCGGCTGTCGAAATAGGCGACCGGCTAACCGATGAGCTGCGGCAGTAGGTCGCCGGCAGGGCCTTCCAGCGCGCAATCCACGATGTCGGTATAAGGCGTGGGCTCCAGGTTGACCTGGACGATCTTCGCACCGGCTTGCTTGGCCAGGGGAATCAGCCCGGCGGCCGGATAGACCTGCGCGGATGTGCCGATCACTAAAAGCACCTGCGCCCCTAGTACGGCGTGCTCGGCCTCCTGCATCATGCCGTCCGGCAGCGGCTCACCGAACCAGACCACTCCGGGACGCGCCAGGCCGCCACATCCGCAATGTGGCGGCAGTTTGGGCAGGGGCGCGCGGCGGTCCGGCCAGTTGCTTCCGCATACGGTACAGCGCATGCGCCAGATATCGCCGTGCAGTTTCAGCATGCGGCCGCTGCCCGCCATGTCGTGCAAGCCATCCACATTCTGCGTGACCAGAGTGTACGTGGGTTTCTGAATCTCGAGGCGCACCAGCGCGGCGTGACCGGCGTTGGGCCGGGCCTTGGCGATGGTGACCCGCCGCCAGTTGTACCATTCCCAAACCAGCCGCGGATCGCGGGCGAAAGCCTCGGGGGTGGCGAGGTCCTCGGGCTTGTACTCTTTCCACAAACCATCTGTTCCGCGAAATGTGGGTACACCGCTTTCCGCGGATATGCCGGCCCCGGTCAACACCACCACGGCCGTGGCGTTCTGTAACCACTCGCGCGCTTGTTCGAGACTCATCCATATCAGCGTAACGCAACTCGGAAAGACGATCCGGCCTCTACAAGATCGAGTGAATCGCGCGCGGGCGGCCGTAGATTTACCAGTTTCTACTATCGTTCGTTCGCCGGTAATAGTTAACCAGAGATAACATATGGTGCCTGAGATCAGTTAGTTACTATTTAGTGAGCTTCTCTAATTTGCGGAAATTTCATTGTTAGAGACTGGTAGTGCGTTTATAATAACTGAGACCTAGTTAGAGGGTGCGCCGTGCAGTGTCTATATTGCGGAAAAGGAATTGGGCCGATCCGCCAGCTGCGGGATGCGGAGTTTTGCAGTGATGCGCATCGCCACAAGTTTCGCGACCGCTACCGTAAACAACTCTTCGAGGCACTAGCGCCGGAACCAGCGCCCAAATCTGTGGCCGGTTTTATGGAGCAGGCGGTCACGCCCGTGGAGCCCGCTCCCTATTCGGCGCTGCAAGTCCTGGCAAAGCCCGCACCCGAAGAACTCAAGCCGGTGCTTAACGTAGACGTCGGGGGAATGCGCCTGGACCCGGCAGAGTGGACCGGCGGACCCCATCCGGCGGCCATGCGGACACGCCCGGTGTGGAACGACGCGTCGGCTGCTTTTCCGGTCGCGCTGCACGATGCCGGTCTACGATTGAAGGTGCTGCCGCCGTCGCGATCCGAGGCGCACTCCGCACGGACGGCGCTGACAGCCAAGCGTCCGGCGGATCGGCCGCCGGTAGCCGCCCTGGGTTTCTCCGCGAAGCTGAAGCTGGCATTCCCGGTCAAGCTGCCCGCGGCTTTCAAGACACTCTCGCCGTTGAAGGCGGAGTTCTCCGCTCCGCAGCTTCGGCCCGCGGCCCCCATGCCCGGCGAAGCAGCGGCGATCGGCCCTGTGCCCTCTGCCGTCCGGGCTACCCGCGCGCTGCCATCGAGCGCCGCGATTGCAGCGTCCGGCACTCCGGCCGGAACTGGGCCCAGGGCCATCAGCATTTCACCCGCTACGCAAATCAACTCTCCGCGGGCGATCGAGGCAGAACCGTTGGCGGCCTGCGCGGAGTTGAACGCCGCCATCCGCCAGCCAGTGGTGGAGGCCGTGATGGGACAGGCTGCGCGGCCTGTCAAGGAATTCTTCCTGGGCACTCCGAGCCTGGAATCGCTCGCCAGGAGCGCAGTCCGGACATTAAGTGCCGACAGTCCGGTGAAGCCGCCCGCCAGAAGCGCAGTTCCACACATGGAGTACGCGGCTGCGCCCGTGGGCACGCTGGCAGGATTGATCGAAGCCGGAAGTTCGGCGGTCCGCGAAGCCGCGGGCGCGATCGACGTACGATCGAAGGTCGCGCGGGCAACATCGCGTACGGCCGTAACCCTGGATCAACCGCAAATGAACGCGCTACCGGGTTCGCTTGGGACCGCTCCGCTGCTCGCCGCGGGCGATCCGCAGCCAGCAGTACCGCAGGCGGCCGGTCCTTCGTGGAATGCGACTCCGGCTGGGCCGGCGGAGAGGCTGCTGGCGCCGCTGTCCAATATTTCGGTGCCGCCGATCCTGTGTCTACCGTCGACCGCGGATGCCATCGCCGAGCCGGGATGCCTGCTCTCGCCGGAGAAGAGCCGCCGAATCCGGTCCAATGCGGTGTTGTGGATTCCGCGGCTGATCCAGGTACGCGTTCCGCACTTCAAGCTGGAGCCGTTCCGGGTTCGCTTCAACGACCTGCTGAAACCGGACCGGTCCATCGCTTATCTGCGCGATGCCGAGGATTTACCGAAGAGAAACAACCTGCGCGTCTTCCCGCTGGCGCCTTCCGGGAAGCAGAAATGGATGTTCCTGGGCGCGGCGGCCGCGGCTCTGCTGCTGGCTGGAATCCTGGTTCCGCAAATGAAGCCGAAAAGCGCCGGCGCCGGGACTCCGTGGCAGGGAATGTCGGTTCGCCAGTGGATCAACAGCCGGGCCACACGCGCTTTCCAGGATGATTTCCGCGGCGGCCTGAGCCAATGGAAGACTGTCCACGCCAAAATGGCCAAGAACTGGTCTTATAGTTCGGACGGTTTTATTCACCCAGGCGCGCTGGCGCTTTATCGCCCGTCGGTACCGCTCTCGGATTACCGTTTCGAATTCATGGCGCAGATCGAGAACAAGAGCGTGGATTGGGTAGTGCGCGCACACGATGCCAACAATTACTATGCCCTGAAGTTCACGGTGCTCGAGCCCGGGCCGCGGCCGCTGGTGGCCGTGGTTCGCTATCCCGTTATCGGCGGCGCGCAAGGGTCGCGGGTACAGACGCCGGTGCGCATGATGGTGCACGCCAACACGCCTTACCGGGTGACGGTGGACGTAAAAGGCAACCGGTACCGCGCCTACATCGAAGGCCAGGAAGCGGACTTCTGGACCGATGACCGGTTGAAGAGCGGCGGCGTGGGTTTCTTTTCGGAAGCCGGCGAGCGGGCGCGCGTTTATTGGGTGAAGGTGGAAAGCCAGGGCGATTTATTAGGCAGGATTTGCGGCTTGCTGTCCGCAAAGAACAGCCGAGACGCAACAAATAAGGAGAAGGAAGCAATGGATTACCGGCATGCAGGAAATACAGAGAACGGGTCGTTTAGCCCGGGCGGCGCTGAGATAGCCGGCAACGCCGCGCAGGACGCGCGCATCAGCCGCGTACTTTCGAGAGCGGCCTCGCTGCACCTGGATGGCAAGCGCGAGGAAGCCGTGCGGGACCTGGTCCGCGCCCTGGATGGAGGCGAACGTCACCCGGCGCTGTATTTCGCGCTTGGTCAATTGCAATACGAACTGGAGGACTATCTGCCGGCCGCGCACAGTTATGCGCAGGCCGCGCTGCTGCAACCTCTGCACCCCACCGCGCATTTCAATACGGGCGTGTGCCAAGGCCGGCTGGAACGATGGGAAGAAGCCGCGGAATCCTTTAAGAAGGCGATTGCCAACGATCCCGCGCGCATCGAAGCACATCTGGCGCTGGGGGCGTGCCTGGTGCAATTGGGACGGCACAACGAGGCGGTGGACGCGTACGACCGTTTTCTGGCGCGTTATCCGGATCACGAGGAGGCTTTGTTCGGCAAAGCCGTGGCGTTGCAGAAGCGGGACCGCACCACGGAAGCCGTAGACATTTATAAGCGCATTCTGGGCCGCAACCCGAACTCGGAAGAGGCCCTCGGCAATCTGGTATCGCTTTCGCTGGCCAATCAGGATTACGATCAGGCGCGCAAGTACGCGCAGCGTTTGGCAGACGCGCAGCCGAAGTCGCAGATCGCGCTCGAGGGACTGGCCGCCGCGGCGTTTGCCGCAGGCGATCACCAGGCCGCCGCGAATTATTCGCGCAAGCTGGCGGAGATCGCGCCGCAAGTTTTTGAAAACTGGTTCAACCTGGGCGTGGCGTCCCACAAAGCCGGCGAACTAGGCAATGCCGCGGACGCGTATGCGCGAGCCACCCGCGTACAGCCGGATTCGCCCCAAGCGCACCTGAACCTGGGCGTAGCATTGCAGGAGCAGGGCGACCTGAAGGCGGCGCGCGCGGCTTATGAGCGGGCGCTCGAAATTGACTCGAAACTGGCGGGCGTGCATTGGAACCTGGGGCTGGTACACGAGCAACTGGGCGACCTGCCGACGGCCGAGAAGCTGTACACACAAGTGCCGCAGAATTCGCCCGACTCCGACGACGCCGCGTTCCGCATCGGTCATCTGCGGCTGCAGCGGGCCGACTATCTGGGCAGCGTGGCGGCCTTTCGAGCTTGTTTGGAGAAACGTCCCAACTGGCCGGAGGCGCGGCTGAATCTGGGCATCGCGCACTGGCGCGCGGGCGATAAGGATTCGGCGCGGACCTGCTTCCAGGAGTTGACCGGGTCGGGCGGCGATTCGAAAGAAGCTTTACGCGGCTTGGCGGCGCTCTCGCTGGAGCATCAGGATTACGAGCAGGCTTTCACCATTTACCGGCAATTGCTGGACGCCGGCGAGCGCAGCCCGGAATTGCTGTACAACGCGGGCCTGATCTGCCAGCGGCGGGGCCAGCCCGAGGACGCCGCGGTGCTGTACAAAGAGGCGCTCAAGGCCGATCCCCAATTCGGCGAAGCGCTGCTGAACTTGGGCCACGCGTTAATGACGCTGGGCAACGAGTTTGAGGCGCGTTCGTGCTGGCGCAAGGCGGTGATTGCGAAGCCGGAACTGGCGCAGCGTTACTTTGAGCCGGCGCAGGCTACATAGGCAAAGATGACATTCTGGACTGCACTCACGTTGCTGATGGCGGGCTGCCTCCCGGTACTGGGTTTATGGGCATCCAGGAGGCGCTCGGCCAAACGCCGACGGGCACTGAAGCAGTTGGAAGATGCTCTGCGGCCGTCGGAGCAGGTCGCCTCGCCGGAGAATGTTGGGTAAGGGCTTCGGCGTTGGCGTTCGCAGCCAATTGACCCGACTAGACAGATGTCAGCATCGCGCGTGAGACGACCGAGTGGCGGGGAGGATCATCCGCCGTGGGGATTTGCACGCGGGGCGCTCAGAGTAGAATGTAGTCATGCGCAACGAGTTCACGGCAATCGTCGAGCAGGATGGGCCTTGGTTTGTGGCATACTGAGCCGAATTGCCAGGCGCGAATCGACGAGGCAGGACTGAAGAAGAGTGCCTCGCGAACTTGCGCGAGGCAATTGCGCTCATCCTGGGACATAGGCGTGAGGAATCTCTGCGGGCTTTACCCCTTGACGCGAGGCAGGAACCTGTGGTTGTTGGATGAGGCGCGAAGGGCTTCTCCGGCACCTTTGCCGTCATGCTGCGCCGAGAGGGCAAAGAACCCACGCTTTGGGAAAATCCACAAAGCGGCCACGCTGAAGCTGTTCCTCGCCATTCAGAGATCGCCAACCGCTTAGCGCGAAGAATCGAAGAATCTGCCGGAAACTGTCAATCCCAGATCGGCCAGGCTAACGTCATCATCGGGCGTTATATGACAAGTTGGGCCTATCGGCCCGAGTTCGGGTTTGCGCGCCGTCCCACAGCACCCCCGAGATGATCCCAGCCTTACGGTATGGGGACGCCCCGTCCAGACGGCCCCGAAAACCGCAAGGAGGCCATCGAGAAGATCAGTATGCTGAATACCGCCATCGCACTAATACTCGCGGGGCCCCAAGAACACCTTCAGTTCGCCGCCAGATCTGCGGAGCGACAACTCAGAACGTCATCTTCTTCCAACTAAAGCGCTGCCAAGCCGCATCCATGCAGGTCTTATAAGTCGACTTCGATCGCAAGAAATTGAAGTTTTCCTCTGAAATATCACGCTTGTTGTTGTCGATTTTGGCGAGATCAAGAAGGATCAGCCGCACCTTGTTCCCCGCCAAGGCTTTGAGATATTCCTTATAATCCGCTTCCATTGTTGGCGTGCCACCATAGTTCTCGAGCAAATTGGCGAGATCAGGCGCGTTCAATACGCCCTGCACAAGCAACGCCCAAACCAAATTCCGCGCTCGGCGGAAGTACTCGTAATTCTTTTGTGATCCTTTCTCTTTGATCTCCTCGACGATGCGTGTAAGGTTGAATTGGATCTTGTACGCCAGCAGGATCTTGCGAACGTCGCTATTCAAGTAGCTATCGCGAAACGTCTGCTTATAGAGGTCATCGCTATCGAACACATTTGGCAGGCTCGATATCTTGTCGATCTCACCTTGAACCGCCAGGAAGGTCTAGTGTCAGTGCCGGGATAAAACACCCGCAATTTTGCCGGTTTCGCCTACCCGCGGTAGCGGCAACCTGGGCGGAGACGCGGTAGGTACTCTACACGAGATTCTAAATTCCACTTGGTGAAACTCAGGGCTGGCGCTACTATCGAGGTTGCGCCAAACGGTCGAGTTCTCGCGGACGGAATGTCGGACGTGCGTGGCGTTCTTGACGCAGTTCCACGATCCCCAGCGCGTTTATCGTCTGTATGGCTTCACCAAAGCCCAGCTCATCCCGCCTAATCAGGCGTACGGTATAGCGGGCATGGTCAACAGCTCCGATGAATTCCACCTGGTGATCGAATTGGTCCTGCCGGACGCCAGACAGGCTCGGTGTTCGAATGTTCCTGTTCCTGCTGACGGCGCGGGAGGGTCGGGTATCGGCTAACCACCTGGCTGTCCGTCTTCGCAATTCTCCAGACGCGCCCCGCACATGGCCCGCGCCGACGTATTGGTGCGTCCGGCCGGCTCGTTCAGCAGAATTCCTAACGACAAAATCGGCAATCCCGCGGGTATTTTATCTCGGCACTAACAGTCTGGGCCAGTCGTTTGATTTCAATGGCTTTCCCTTGCACCAACCCCATGTCTTCGATGTCAGACTCAAGATATCGCTGGAAGGCGTTCTGCTGGCGCTCATAGAAAACGCCAGGGTCCAGGTCGTCGCTGAACTTGTCTTCCAATTTCAACTGGATGGGATCGTTTGCTCTGAGGTTCCAAGGATCCACGCGGTTCTGTTTGTTGTTGCAGATGGTGACCGTGGTAACAAAATCGCGAGATTGCGAGCGTACAATCTTGGCAATAACACAAATCTCGGCCAGTCGCGCCTTAACATCCGACGACTCCAACAGAACCTGATTATCCTTGCAGAATCTAGCAGCAGCCGTAATGGTCTGTGCGCCATTTAAGATCCTCGGATCTGTAATCGCTACGAGACCGTCCTCTGCCTCGATCGAATCCACAGACATGCAGATTCCGTTATGGTTAAAAGCGAAAACCTCCGGCGGGTCGGCCTGTTTTATGACGATACGCTTGAGTGCGTCTCGCAGCGAGCGGTTCGGCGGAGTGTCGTCTGCAAGGCCGAATCGGATGTTACGCTCGAACAGGCGGTTGTCCATCTGCTCATAGATCTGTAATAGCTCAATAAGCTTGACAGGTCCAACGTGGAGTGTTTCCCCCGTGCTAGTACAAATTGGCGCGGAACAGTGAAAACATATCTTGTACCGATGAGTTTTTGTGATGTGCGAGTGCCCGACGATCTTCCTGGTCTGGTTGGGAAGGTAGGCCACGGTCAGAGTCACATCATCGCGGCGGAAGTAACTATTGATCAGATGCTTTCGACCTTCTAAGTCTTCGCGCAGGTTCCGCAACGTGATGCTGTTCTCAGCTGCCTCGGGATCTCCGTTGAATACGAAGTGAATGAATACGCGGTCTATTACCGCTTGTTTTTGGTAGAGATCATTTCGCAATTGTATGAGCAGATCGTTCGCCATCTTGTCCTGAAGCGGATCGCCAAATATGCGAGCCATTCCATCGGCAATCAGCCGCTCCAGTGAATCAACGAACAGCTTGTGGTCCTTTGACCACTTAAACTGATAGAGATAGAGATTCCTCTCAGCCTTGTCGATGTGATACGCATCGATCCCGTAGTCGTTGCGCCCGAAGGCGACCTCCTTTGCGACGTCATGGGGCTTTAGGCCGAATTCCTGGGCGAGATAGAGAAGGGCGAAGTAGTCGTTCTTCAATCCGCCGAATTTCGAGCCGAGATCAACGTAGGCTTGATCGATCTGCTGCTGCGTGACGGCCATTCGAGCCTCCAGAATGCTTGGCGAGAACGTATCAGAATAGCGCAAATCGCTTTCTGGGTGACAGGAGCATCAGAGAACGCCGTGGCAAGTTAGGGGCCGAAATCACGCCACTCGCAAGCCTTGAAGGATTGATTCCGGCATCTGGAGAGCTGTGAAGCCGCCTCACCGTCACCCGTCCGTATATTCCCTACCGTGGGAACTGCTGCCCGTGATTTTGGACCATCTGCCCGATTAAAAGCCGTTGCTTCTCGATACGCGGAGGAGAGCCCGCGTCCCGGCCGGATTATGGCGCCAAGATTTGAATGGTAGTGGACGGCCCCAGATCCGCGGGAGGCATCCATGACCGCAGGGCCCACACAATCTTCTTGTCCGGTGTAACCTCGATTGCCTGCACCGGCGCGCTGGACGGATCGACGTTCCCCGACCACTCGTTGAACCATTCGTTGATCAGCGTATTGCCGTTGTCCAGGCGCGTCGCCGTCTGCAGGTTAGCGAGCTGGAAGCCCGGCGCATCGGCGGGCTTGAATTCCCATACAGTTTCGGTCTTGTGATTCACTTCGCGGACGTAGTTGTGAGCCGCGATCAGGACATTGCCGTTTTTTAGCGGGCTGGCGGACCAGATTCCGGGCGCGTCCACGCTCCACAGCGCCTTACCGTTCAGATCGTATTCGACGGCTTTTCCAAGATCCATGTGCGCCACCAGCAGGGTGGCCGCATCCGTGAGACGGGCGCGCCGGAATTGGCCGTGCACTCTGTCGGGGTTCTTCACCGGCAACGAAAACTCGTGTTCGATGGCGCCGGTATCCTTGTTCACCACCACTGCTTTGGCGGGGTCTCCATTTTGGATGAACACTACGCTGTGGGCGCCCACCGGCTGCGCGGTATGGATTTCGGTACCTGGGGGCGCGTCGTAATTCCAGACCACCTTTGAAGGAACCGCGCAAAACGGCGTCACGGCCGCGCCGCCACCATCCCGCGAGTTCCTGACCTGTTTGGCGGCGCGGACACGCGCCCCTTTGCGCTTCCAGACGGCCGTAATCTCTGTCACCGCAAACTGGTGCGCGAAAAGTATGTTTCCGTCCGGAAGCAAAATGGCGTCGCTGATTTCGCCCTTACCGGGATGCGTGTACGACCACACGATCGCACCTTTGCGCACGATGAACATGCGCTCCTGTTTGCCCTCGCCCGCATAGAAAAAGTCGTGCTGCGCGAGGCCCAGGCCGGGCAGAACGGCGGGTGATGGCGGCGTCTGTGAGAGAGCTGGGGCTACGATCGCCAGCAGCAAGCCCGCCAGGCGGATGGCCATTATGCGGCGGTCAAACATGGGTGACCGCCATCTTACCGCTATGCCACGGTTGGTTCAAAATAAAAACATGGATATCAACCGATTCACGGAGAAACTCCAGGAAGCCCTACGCTCGGCGCAGGGTAAGGCAACGCGCTACGGCAACCAACAGATTGACGTAGAGCATCTACTGGCGAGCCTGATGGAACAGGAGGGCGGTCTGGCGGCTTCCATCCTCTCGCGGGCCGGCGTCAACATCGATACCCTGCGCCCGCGGCTGGATCAGGAACTGGACCGGCTGCCGAAAGTTTCCGGGCCTTCGGGCGCGCCGGACCAGATTTTCGTCACCGCGCGCTTGAACCGCCTCCTCACCCAAGCAGAAGACGAGGCCAAGAAACTCAAAGACGAATATGTCTCCGTCGAACACGTGCTGCTGGCCCTTACCGACGACAGCGGCCCGGCGGGGCGCCTGCTGCGCGAGTACGGGGCCACCCGCGAAAGGCTCATGCAGGCCCTGCGCGAGGTGCGGGGCAGCCAGCGGGTGACGTCGCAGAATCCGGAAGCGACCTATGAAGCGCTGGAGCGCTATGGCCGCGACCTGACCAAGCTGGCCAGCCAGGGCAAGCTCGATCCGGTGATCGGACGCGACGAAGAGATCCGCCGCGTGATCCAAGTGCTCTCGCGCCGCACCAAGAACAACCCGGTGCTGATCGGCGAGCCGGGCGTCGGCAAGACCGCCATCGTGGAAGGGCTGGCTCTGCGGATCGTGCGCGGCGACGTGCCGGAAGGCTTGAAAGACCGGCGCATCGTGTCGCTCGATATGGGCGCGCTGATTGCCGGCGCCAAATTTCGCGGCGAATTCGAAGAACGCCTGAAGGCCGTTTTGAAAGAAGTGCAGGATGCCCACGGCGATATCATCCTGTTCATCGACGAGCTGCACACGGTAGTCGGCGCGGGCAAGGCCGAAGGAGCCATGGATGCCGGCAATTTGTTGAAGCCCATGCTGGCCCGCGGCGAACTGCACTGCATCGGCGCCACTACGCTCGACGAGTATCGCAAACATATCGAAAAGGACGCCGCGCTGGAACGCCGGTTCCAGCCCGTGAAAGTGGATCAGCCGTCGGTCGAAGACACGATCTCCATTTTGCGCGGGCTGAAGGAGCGCTACGAGGTACATCACGGCGTGCGTATCAAGGACTCGGCGCTGGTGGCCGCGGCGGTGCTCTCGAACCGCTACATAACCGACCGGTTTCTGCCGGATAAAGCCATCGACCTGGTAGACGAGGCCGCCGCGCGCTTGCGCACGGAGATCGATTCCATGCCTTCTGAGCTGGACGAGATCCTGCGCCGGGTGATGCAGCTCGAGATCGAACGTGAGGCGCTCAAGAAGGAAAAAGACGCCGCGTCGCGCGACCGCTTGAAGAAGCTGGAAAAAGAGCTCGCCAACTTGAAGGCCGAGGGCGATGCATTGAAGGCGCGCTGGCAGGCCGAGAAGCAGGCCGTGACGCGGTTGCGCACGCTGCGCGAACAGATCGAACAGACCAAGGTGGAGATCGAAAAAGCGGAACGCGCCTACGACCTGAACCGCGCCGCCGAACTGAAATACGGGAAGCTGACGGACCTCGAAAAACGCCTGCAGGGGGAGTCCGAGCAAATGAGCAAGAAGCAGGCGAAATCGCCGTTGATCAAAGAAGAGGTGGACGAGGAAGATATTGCCGAGGTGGTCAGCCGTTGGACGGGTGTGCCGGTGACCAAGCTGCTGGAAGGCGAGATGCAGAAACTGCTGCACCTGGAAGATGAGCTGCACCAGCGCGTGATCGGGCAGGACGAGGCCGTTACTGCGGTATCAGAAGCGGTCATCCGGGCGCGCTCCGGATTGAAAGATCCCAACCGGCCGATCGGGAGCTTCATCTTTCTGGGTCCGACCGGCGTGGGCAAAACCGAACTGGCGCGCGCGCTGGCGCAATTCCTGTTCGACGACGAGCGGGCCATGATCCGCATCGACATGTCGGAGTACCAGGAAAAGCACACCGTGGCGCGGCTGATCGGCGCGCCTCCCGGCTATGTGGGTTACGAGGAAGGCGGCCAGCTTACCGAGGCCGTGCGGCGGAGACCCTATTCGGTGGTGCTGTTCGACGAAATCGAGAAGGCGCACCACGACGTGTTCAACGTGATGCTGCAGGTGCTCGACGATGGCCGGCTTACCGACGGCCAGGGGCGCACGGTGGACTTCCGCAATACCATCGTCATCATGACGTCGAATATCGGCAGCGCGCGCATCCTGGACTATCGCGGCGGCTTTGAGGGTGAAGGATACGAGCGCATGAAGGAGGCCGTGCTGGAGGAAATGCGCCGCCATTTCCGGCCGGAATTTCTTAACCGGGTGGATGAAGTGATCGTGTTCCATGCGCTCAGCGAGGAGCATTTAACGAAGATCGTGGAGATCCAGCTGGACCTGCTGCGCGCGCGCCTGGCGGAACGGCATATCACGCTGAAGCTAACGGATGCCGCGCGGCTGAACCTGGTGCGCACCGGCTTCGATCCGCACTACGGCGCGCGCCCGCTGAAGCGGGCCATCCAGAAAAAGGTGGAGACACCCCTGGGACGCATGATATTGAAGGGCGAGATCCGCGATGGGCAACAGGTAATGGTGGGCGTCAATTCTGAAGGCAATCTGACGTTCGGCCCGGCGGCGGAAAAGGAAATGGCGGCAACCTAGGCTGCTTGTACCCGGCGCCATCCACGCTGCGTCCAATCACCTTTGTGAAAACTTTGTACATTTGCGCCTTTGCGGCGTCGCTGCTGTGGGCGCAGGCACCCACGGTCGGCGATATCGAATTCTACGGCCTGCACAAGCTTTCGGATCAAAAGCTGCTGCGCGCGGTGCATTTGAAGGTGGGCGATCCGCTGCCGCCCTCCAGGGGCGACCTGGAAGATCAACTGGCAGCCGTACCTGGCGTGGTCGAGGCGCATGTGGAAGCGGCCTGCTGCGACGGCGGCAAAACGACGTTGTTCATCGGCATTGAGGAAAGAGGGGCCGCGCACCTGGATTTTCGCAGCCCGCCCACCGGCGAAGTGACGCTCCCGGCAGATACCGCCGACACGTACACGCGGTTCCTCGAAGCGGTGCGCGACGCTGCGCATCGCGGCAGTACCGCCGAGGATCTGACCAACGGCCACTCCCTGATGGCCGATCCGGATGCGCGTGCGCTGCAGCGGCTTTTCATCGAATTTGCGGGCGCGCACCTGACGCTGCTGCGGGAGGTGCTGCACGATTCCGCGGACGAAGAGCAGCGCGCCATGGCCGCCGCGATTATCGGCTATGCGCCCGATAAGAAGGAAGTGATCAACGATCTGGAAGCCGCGCTGCAGGATTCCGACGAGGACGTGCGCGCCAACGCGCTCCGCTCGTTGAACGCCATTGCGGTGCTGGCGCGCCTGGAACCTGCGCTGGGGATCCAAGTATCTCCCACCTGGATTGTGGAGATGCTCAATTCCATTGTGCTGACGGACCGCACCCGCGCGGCCGACGTGCTGGTCACCCTTACGACTACGAATGGCGCGGCCGCTTTGAGCCAGATCCGGGAACGCGCGCTCGATTCGATCGTGGAAATGGCGCAATGGAAAGAGCTGCGCTATGCGCTGCCGCCATTCATCCTGGCGGGCCGGCTGGCCGGCATGAACGAGCCGGAGATTCAGAAAGCCTGGACCGCCGGACAGCGGCAGGCGGTGATCGGGCTGGCCATGGCGGTGGAGCGGGAGAAGCGGCCCGCCATGGGTCCGCCGAAGTAATCACGGCGCGTCTCGGAAAACGTCATTGTCTCAGATGCCTTGACCTTCGACCTATCAGTGCGTTATGCTGATAGGTCGAAGGATGAGGTACTGATGTCATCATCGCGTTTCCCTATTCCGCAAGGCACGCTGGACATGCTGATTCTGCAGATTCTGTCAGTGGAACCGGCGCACGGCTACGGCATTGCCCAACGGCTGGAACAAATCTCGCGGGCCGTGGTTCAAGTGAACCAGGGATCTCTCTATCCCGCGCTGCACCGGCTGGAGCAAAAGGGATGGCTCCGTGCCGAATGGAAACAATCGGAAACGGGGCGCGATGCGAGGTTTTATTCCCTAACGGCTTCCGGGCGCAAGCAACTGGCCGCCGAAAAAGATAGCTGGGCACGTTTGGCCGGAGCGGTGCAGCTCATTTTCAATGAGGGCCACCGATGAAACAACTTGTGAATTGGTTCCGGGGCAAGAGGCTGGAAGGCAGCCTGGACCGCGAGCTGCGGTATCATCTCGAGCGGCGCATCGACGATTTCGAGCAAACCGGGCTGCCGGCAAAGGAAGCTCGCAGGCTAGCTCTGCTGGAGATGGGCGGCGTCGCGCAGATTCAAGAGGAAGTGCGGGACATCTGGCTGAGTCGATGGCTGCGGGACTTGGTTTACGATCTACGCTTCACCCTGCGCTCTTTTCGCAAGACGCCATCTTTCACCGTCACCGCCGTGCTCTCGCTCATGCTCGGCATTGGAGCGACGACCGCGATCTACTCGCTAGTGGACCAGGTGCTGTTACACGCGCTACCGGTGCGCCAGCCTGAGCGGCTGGTTTTAATCGATTGGAAAGGCGATCAGGTCGCGAATGGCTTTGGCAGTTGGAATCTCATGTCCTATCCCATCTGCGGCGATCTGGATCAGCAGAAGCAGTTTTTCGATGGTGTGTTCTGTCGCGCGCTCACGGTTGTCAACCTCTCAACCGGCAGCGATTACCGACCCGCGGAGGCGGAAATTATTTCCGGCAACTACTTTCCGGTGCTGGGGGTGGGGCAGGCCTTGGGGCAAGTGCTCACGAATGACGACGATCGCCGGCCGAACGCCAATCCGGTGGCGGTGATTTCCTACGACTTCTGGAAGACGCAACTCGGAGGCGCTGGCGATGTGGTGGGCAGGAATGTGCTGGTAAACCGGCATCCGTTGACCATCATCGGGGTGGCCGCCTCAACATTCCGGGGGGTCGACGTAGGACATGTTCCATCGCTCTGGATTCCTGCCTCGATGGCGACGGAGGTCATCCCTGGCTTCAGCGATCTTCACGATCGCCGGACGCGCTGGATGCAGGTGCTGGGCCGGTTGAATCCGGGCATGACGCTGAAGGAAGCGCAGGCAGGGCTGCAACCGTGGTTCAAGGCGATGCTGCAGGAGGATATGGGACGCCCGGGATTTCCCGTGATCACGCCGGAACGCCGGCAGAGATTCCTCCGTTCGACGCTGGTGCTCACGGCCGCGCCGCAAGGCCATTCCGGATTGAGGCGACGGCTGCTCGAACCGCTATGGGTTCTATTCGCGGTAACGGGGGTACTGCTGGGGCTGGCTTGTCTGAACGTTTCGGGACTGTTCCTGGCGCGTGGATCGGCCCGCGATCGTGAAATCGGCACACGGCTGGCGTTGGGCGCATCGCGCGGGCGGCTAGGGCGGCAGCTACTGACCGACAGCGTGCTGATTGCGCTGACGGGAGGATTGCTCGGGATTGCGGTTGCTCCACTGGCCGTACGAACCTTGATCGCGCTGCTTCCCTCTAGTGAGTTCGCCGCCATCGGCCGGAACGCCAGTGGGACCGCCTTGCACGCGAACGTGGACTTGCGGCTGTTGCTATTTGCGTTTGCTACGAGTGTGACGGCGGGCGTTTTGAGTGGTCTGGCACCGGCGTGGCAGGCCGGGCGGCGGTCGCTTGTGTCTTCGCTGCGCGAGCGAGGCGGCACGGGATTCAGCAGCGTCCGGCTGCGAAGGGTGATTGTGACGGCGCAGATTGCCTTGACTCTGATCCTGGTGGTGAGCGCTGCCTTGTTTGTGAGGACTTTGGATGCTTTGGTGGCGAAAGGGCCGGGATTCCCGACGGCGAGCCTGGTTTCATTCGGAATCGATTGCCAGCGAAGCGGGTACTCTGAACAGGAGGGAAACCGGCTGATTCTACGCATCGACGAAGCCATCCGGCACTCCCCGATCGTGCAGGCGTCGTCGCTGGCGCGATTCCCGCTGCTGACCGGGGGAAGCTGGAACGATCCAATGACGATCCAGGCAGACAAGCGAATTGCGACCGACCGCGACGTGAATTTGAATTCCGTTACGCCGGGATTCTTCTCAACCATGGGCATCAAGATTCTTGCCGGACGAAACTTCGACGGCCACGACATCTCCGCGCCGGGCGAGCGGGACTGGCGCTCGGTGATGGTGAACGAGGCGTTCGTGAGGCGCTACCTGGCGGGGCGGAATCCGTTGGGGGTGCGCATCTGCGAGGGCTCGGGTCCGGAGGCTAAGCCGAATACGGAAATTGTCGGTGTGGTGTCGAACTTCAGCTATCGTGGGATTCGCGAGGAGTCGGAGCAGGCCTTCTTCCCGTTCGGGGGAGAAGGAGTCGCAACTTTCTACGTGCGCGTTCGCGGAAAAGGGGACTGGTCGTTGCAGACGCTTCGCACGATGGTCCGGGGCGTCGATCCGTCGTTACCCATGACCAGCTTCCGCACTTTAGAGGAACAGGTGGATCGTTCCTTGAGCACAGAGCATATGCTGGCGACACTGTCCGGCGGGTTCGGGGTACTGGCGCTGCTGCTTTCGCTGGTGGGTCTGTATGGCGTGATGTCTTATGTGGTGACGCGGCGCACGCGCGAGATCGGGATCCGGCTGGCGCTCGGCGCGGGACGGTGGTCGGCGGTCTGGCTGGTGCTGCGCGATGCGCTGGCGATGCTCATTTGCGGAATCGGCATGGGGCTGCCGGTGGTCTGGGCGCTGGGCCGGTTGGTGGAGTCGCAGTTGTATGACGTGAAACCTTTTGACCCCGCGGTTATAGCGGTCGCTATAATGGCGATCGGTGCGGCGGGGCTGGGGGCGGCCTTCATTCCGGCGCGCCGGTCATCGGGTGTCAATCCGACGGAAGCACTGCGCGTGGAGTAGCTTGTGGTTCGAGGGGCCGCGCTTGTGCTATCCTATATTCCGTAACCAAAACGAGATAAAGAGAAGACAAGGAGCAACCACTCAAGCAATGGCACTGGCGACTGAGGCAAAGCAGCAAGTAATTTCCCGAAATCGGCGCGCTAAGGCCGATACAGGATCGCCGGAGGTGCAAATCGCCCTGTTGAGTGAGCGCATCACGCAGCTTACGGAACATTTTAAGACCCATCAGAAGGACCATTCCTCGCGAAAAGGGCTTCTGACCATGGTCGCCAAGCGGCGCAGGATGCTGACGTATCTCCGGGATACCGATCCGGACCGTTATAAGTCGCTTCTGCTAAAGCTTGGCATTCGCCGCTAGTTTGGCCCCCTGTTGGGGACCGCCTCGTCCTGTCAACTCCAGTCTCATCGGATCGGTCTTCGGACCGCTCGAAGAAATCGTTGGCCCGGCTGTAGCCGTGGCCGAGGTTGGAGAGTTTAAATGTCACACACAGTTGAAATCGATCTGGGAGGCCGCCAGATCACCCTCGAAACGGGCAGAATGGCCAAGCAGGCGAACGGCGCTGTTGTCGTTCGGTCGGGCGATTCCGTGGTGCTGGTCACCGCGTGCATGTCCGAAGAACCGAAGCCGAATGCCGGCTTCTTTCCGCTCACGGTCGATTACCGCGAGTATACTTATGCCGCCGGCAAGATTCCGGGCGGCTTTATCAAGCGCGAGGGTCGTCCCTCGGAAAAGGAAATTCTCACCAGCCGGCTGATCGACCGGCCGGTCCGCCCCTTGTTCCCCGAAGGGTTCCTGAACGAAACCCAGATCATCGCCATGGTGCTCTCCGCCGATCCGGAGCAGGACCCCAACTCCCTCGCCATCGTGGGCGCGGGCGCGGCCCTGGCAATCTCCGACATTCCCTTTCACCACGTGCTGGGCGGAGTGCGGGTGGGCATGCTGAATGGCGCGTACACTGCTAATCCCACGTATTCCGAAGGGCGCGAGTCCAAATTGAATATCGTGGTGGCCGCCACGGAGAACGGCATCGTGATGGTGGAAGCCGGCGCGCAACAGGCGTCCGAGCAGGAGGTGGTCGGCGCCATCGATTTCGGTCACAACTGTTGCAAGAAAATTGCTGCCGCCATTCATGAACTGGTGGCGAAGGTGGGCAAGACCAAACGCGCCTTCGAGTCCCCGGTGCTCGACCAGGCGCTGTATGCGGCCATTTCCGGTAAGGTGCGCGATCAACTGGCGGACGCGCTGAACACCCAAAAGTATCCCAAGCTGGAAAGCTATAGCCGCGTGGCGGAGTTGAAGAAGGCGGCTTTGGAAGGTCTGGCCGACGAACAGAAGGACGAAGGCAAGAAGGTTTTCGACGCGTTGAAGGAGAGGATTTTCCGCGACGAAATGCTGAAGAGCCACCGCCGTCCGGATGGCCGCGCGTTCGATGAGATCCGGCAAATCACCATTGAAACCAGCGTTCTGCCGCGCACCCACGGCTCCGCCCTATTCACCCGCGGCGAGACCCAGGCCCTGGTTACTTTGACTCTCGGCACCAAGGACGATGCCCAGCGCATCGAACTGCTGGAACCGGGCGAGGCTTCCAAGCGTTTCATGCTGCATTACAACTTCCCGCCGTTCAGCGTCGGCGAAGTCGGGTTTATGCGCGGACCGGGGCGGCGCGAGATCGGTCACGGAGCACTCGCCGAGCGCTCTTTGCTGCCGATCATCCCCCCGGAAGCAGTTTTCCCTTACACCTTGCGCGTGGTCAGCGACATCCTGGAATCCAACGGCTCCAGTTCCATGGCCACCGTTTGCGGAGCATCGCTAACGTTGATGGACGCGGGCGTCCCGCTGCCTGCGCATGTGGGCGGCGTGGCTATGGGCCTGGTGAAGGAAGGCGACGATTATGCCGTCCTTACCGACATCGCCGGCGCGGAAGATCATTACGGCGATATGGATTTCAAGGTGGCCGGCACGCGCGATGGCATCACGGCGCTGCAGATGGATATCAAGGTCCCCAACGTCACCGCGACCATCATGCAGGAGGCGCTCGAACAGGCGCGCCGCGGCCGTCTCTTCATCCTGGGCAAAATGGAGGAGGCCATCAAGCAGCCGCGCTCCAACATGTCGCAGTATGCGCCGCGCATCTACACCATTAATATTCCGACCGATAAAATACGCGACGTCATTGGGCCAGGAGGCAAGGTGATCCGCGGGATCATCGAGCAGACCGGCGTGAAGATCGATGTGGAGGACGACGGCACGGTGCATGTTTCCTCGGCCGACGAAGCCGCGGCTAACAAGGCTCTGCAGATCATCGGCGATATCACGGCGGTGGCCGAGGTGGGCAAAACCTACTTGGGCAAGGTCGTCCGGCTGGTGGATTTCGGCGCGTTTGTGGAGATCTTCCCAGGGACCGACGGGCTGCTGCACATCAGCGAGATCGCCGAGAACCGCGTGCGTGAAGTGCGCGACGAGTTGAAGGAAGGCGACCAGATCCTGGTCAAGGTCCTGGCTCTCGAAGGCAACAAGATCAAGCTGAGCCGCAAGGCGGTCTTGCGCGAGCAGCGCGAGAAATTGAAGGCCAAGCAGTAATCAAATTAGCGAACGCGGAGAGCCTGACGATGGAGTCAGGCATCCGTGTTCGCTCCGCATCCAGCAAAATCTACGATCGGTTTCCAAGGGACTCGCACAAAAAGGGCGCGGGTCCGGGAAGTTTCACCGGCCTCCCAGCCGAGTGACTGCATTTAAAACGCCCTGTACGTACTAAAGCTCGCAAAAGGGTGAACACCTGCCTTGCTGCAAAAACAGCAAGCGATGTATACTCGGCCAAGCCGGGATGCCACGAGAGACCCAAGGGGCATTGTAGAAATCCTTGGGTAAAGCGCCGCTGTCCAATTCGCTCAACTACCGGCTGTCCGAGCAGCTTGCGGTTTCGAGCCGCTTAATTCTTTCCCACGTAACACCAAATCCTCAGGGGTACATCCCTGGAAAACGAAAGGCTTTGAAAAAGATGCGAAACGTTTGTACCAGCACTGTTGCATTTGTTCTCCTCGGCGTTGGTCCGCTGTTGGCCGCCAACGAAGCCAAGATCATTGGCATTCCGCGTTCCATCCCTGCCCCGACTGCCGTGCCGGACCTAGTGAATGTAGGCTTTCTTGCCACCAGCGTGCTGATGGGGCAGACAGATCCCCAGGGGATTGTTCCCTGCTTCAATTGCGTAACCGGTCCGGACATTCAAACTGTGCTGATCCCGCTTCCGCTGGCGGCCGTTAATGAGGGCCATACGGTTACGATCATTCTTACCGGCGACAATCTCTTTTATGGAGGGACGGCCGCTTTCACATTCAGCATCAAAGCCAACCCCACCGTGGCGCCGATCATGACGCAAACGGTTTCCGGCCCGGTCTCGCCCGGCATCTGGTTTGCGCAGTTCCCGATAACTGCACCGGCACCGGGGATGTACATTCTGGAGGGCGACATCGCAACAGGGGAACACCTGACCCAGCACACTACCGTCTCCACGCACATCATCATCGGCGCAGCGAACTGACAGGAGCGGGCGTCCGATTGATGCTTTTGGCTGTAAGAACGGACGCCGAATTGGGCCGGTCGATCTTGACGTTCTTTGTCGAGATCGTCCGGCACCTGTAGACACGGTTTTCCAGAGTTCGAACACCCCGCCGGATTCAGGAAGAAGACACCACTCCTATTGACATACCAAAGGAGTCGTTGTATTATTCCTTTGGGCATGCCAATGGAACAAACCAGAGCTGAGCTGCTGCAGGGAACGCTCGATTTGATGGTTCTTAAGACGCTCGAGGTGATGGGGCCCCTTCACGGCTTCGGCATTGCCCGGCGCATCGAGCAGGCCAGCGAGAATGCGCTGCAGTTGAACGAAGGCACGGTCTATGCGTCGCTGCTGCGCCTTCAGCAAAAGGCTTGGATCTCGGCCCAATGGGGAGCATCCGGGAACCAGCGCAAGGCCAAATTCTACAAGATCACCCCGTCCGGACGGAAGCAACTTCAGCGCGAGATCGAAAGCTGGGACAGGACTGCCAGTGCGGTCGGGCGGGTGCTCGGCATGGAAACGGAGGGGTAAGGCATGTGGCGGATTCGTGTGCTCATTTCGCGGGTGCGGGGGCTCTTCGCCGGTAACGATGCGGACGGCGAATTGAACCACGAGATCGATGACCACCTGGGCTTTCTGGCGGAGCGATTCATGGGGCAAGGCCTGTCTCGCGAAGATGCGCGGCGGGCCGCCCGGCGGCAGTTCGGCGGGATCGCGCAGCTACAGGAAAACCATCGGGAGGCGCGAGGGTTCCGGTTCATCGATAATTTGCGGCGGGACCTCGGCTTCAGCTTCCGCATGATCTGGAGGGAGCCCGGATTTTCGCTGCTGGTGATCGGAATTCTGGCCCTGGGGCTGGGAGCGAATACAGCGATCTTCAGCCTGGTGGACCGAGTCCTGCTGCGCCCGCTGCCATTTGCGCATCCCGAGAACCTGGTTGCTCTTTTCGAGCGGGATGTGGTCAACGATGGCAACGCCTTTAACGCGGTTGCACCAGCTAATTATTTCGAGTGGCGGAAGGAGAGCACCACTCTCGATCGAATCGCCGGAATCAGCTATGCGAGGCTCAACCTCTCGGGCGCCAACGAATCGGCCGCTCCCGAACGCATCGATGTTTGCGCCTGTTCGGCGAACCTGTTCGAAACGCTGGGAGTGACGCCGGCACTGGGACGAGGATTCCGGCCGGAGGAGGATCGACCGGGCGCGGCGCCGGCGGTGGTGATCAGTTACGCGCTGTGGAAGCGCAGGTTCAACGGGTCCGCGAACGTGTTGTCGAACGCCGTCAAGCTCGATTCCCGCTGGTACACGGTGGTGGGCGTGATGCCGCCCGGATTCAATTACCCCGCACGATCCATCGAGGCCTGGATTCCGCTCGAGACCTGGCTTGCGCCGGTAGTGCTGGCGGCCCGCGACAACCATGTATTGACGGTGATTGGTCGCCTGCGGGCGGGAATCGCCGTGGGGAAGGCGAATGCCGAAATCGACGCGATGGTGCGGCGCTACAAGAGCCAGCATCCGCTGGAAGTGATGGGAAGGGGCGCAAATGTGGCGCCGCTGGCGGATGTGGAAGTGAATGGCGCACGCAAACTACTGCTGCTCCTTTTCGGCGCGGTGGGCGCGGTGCTGCTGATCGCCTGTGTGAATGTGGCGAACCTGCTGCTATCGAGGGCCGCGGGACGCCGGCGGGAGGTGGCGATCCGGGCAGCGCTAGGCGCGGCGCGCGGGCGCATTGCGGGGCAGTTGCTGATCGAAAGCGTGGTGTTGTCGGGGTTGGGCGGGCTGGCCGGCTTGCTGCTCGCGGGGGAACTGATTCACCACCTGGCTACGTGGATCGAGGGCACAACGTGGCTTCCTCAGGCGGCCACGATACGGCTCGATCCGGCCGTATTCCTGTTCAGCCTGGGTGTGGCGCTGGCGGCGGGCGTGATCACGGGACTGGTTCCGGCACTCGAGGCATCGTCATCGGCGGACGTGGCGCGGAACCTGAAAGATGGCGGCCGCTCGAACACGGGGGGACGATCGCTGGAGCGTTTCCGCGAGATGCTGGTGGTGGCTGAGGTGGCTCTTTCGCTGGTGCTGCTGCTGGCGGCGGGACTGCTGATCCGGAGTTTCGGCCACCTGGTTTCGACCGATCTTGGCCTGCGCACGGCCGGCAGGCTGACATTGCGGGTGTCGCTTCCGGATTCCCGGTATCACGAACGCAGCCAGGTGTCGGCTTTTCTGAAGGAACTGACGGCTGAACTGGAGTCGCTGCCCAGCGTGATGGACGTGGGTTTGAGCAGTTGCCCCGCGGTTACGCTGCCGGGATTTTGTCCGGATTCGATATTCCAGATAGAACACGAGGCGACGCGGCGGGACCATCCGATGGACGCGCAGTATCGGGGTGTAAATCCGGAGTTTTTCCGGGCGGCTGGTATTCCTATCTTGCGCGGACGTTCGTTCACTTTGGCGGATGGCATCGGCGTAGACGATAAACGGCCTTTGACTGGGGCAGTGGTCATCAACCAGGCACTTGCGAGGAAGTTTTTCGCCGACGATCCGATCGGAAAATACATCCGGCTGGATTGGTTCGTTGGAAATAATGCCGCGCCGTCCGCGCTTCGCTACCGGATTATCGGGATTAGCGGCGATGTGCTGGAGCGGCCGCAGGCCCCGGCTCAGCCTACGTTTTACCTGCCGCTGCTAGATGGGGATTCGAGCGAAATCAGCATGGTGCTGCATACCAGAGGCGATGCGGGTACAGCGGTAGCCGAGGCTCGTTCGGTGGTTCGGAAGTTGGATCCCGATCTGGCGGTATTCGGCGTTCAGTCTCTGGGTGAGTCGGTCAGTGAAACTACTCGCGACCAGAAAATGGTTATGACGCTGCTGGCTGCGTTTGCCGGGATTGCGATCTTGCTGGCGGCGACGGGGTTGTATGGGGTGGTGGCTTGGGGCGTTTCGCAGCGGGTGAAGGAGATTGCTATCCGGATGGCTTTGGGGGCTAGCAGCCGCTCGGTGCAGGGGATGGTTCTGTGGCGCGGGTTGCGGCCGGCTTTGGTTGGGATTGCTCTTGGGGTTCCGCTGGCGGCATCGGTTACTGGGCTGATGCGCGGATTATTGTTTGAGGTGGCTCCGGTTGATCCGGTTACTTTTTTGGTTGTGCCGGTGATGGTGGTGGGGGTTACGGTGGTTGCGTCTGCGGTTCCCGCGGCGCGGGCTACGCGGCTTGACCCTAACGTTGGGCTGCGGGTGGATTAGGGGGATGCGGGGCTAAGAGCCCCGCGCAGGCTTAGAGAGCCTGCCCCACTACTCTTCTTCTTCGCCGGGCTCGCGGCCTTCGCGGGCGGCGCGTTCGCGTTCTTCTTTACGCTTGGCACGCTCGGCGGCGCGTTTGACCAGCTCGGAGCCGACCAGCTCGATCATGGCTACTTCGGCGCCATCGCCCTTGCGGGGGCCCAGGCGGACGATGCGGGTGTAGCCGCCGTTACGCTGGCCGAAGCGGGTGGCCAGCGTATCGAACAGCTTCTTTACCGAAGCCGGAGTGAATAGGACCCGGGCGGCTTCGCGGCGGGCCTGCAAGGTATCCTGCTTGCCGAGCGTGATCATGCGCTCGACCAGCGGCTTGACGGCCTTGGCCTTAGGCACGGTGGTGATGACGCGCTCCTGCTCGATCACGTTGGTGATCAGGCCCCGCAGCAACGATTTACGGGCGGCTCCGTCCCGCTTCAGCTTGAATCCGGCTACTCTATGTCGCATGGCTTACCTTATGTCCGATGGTTATAACTGATCGTTCTCGTTGCGCAGATCTTCCTCGTCGTATTCGGGAATACTGCCGGCGGGCTGCGGCGGCGGCGCTACCAGGCGGCCGTGCGGATCGACGCGCATACCGAGCGACAGACCCATATTGGCCAGAATTTCCTTGATCTCGTTGAGCGATTTGCGGCCGAAATTTTTGGTGCGCAGCATTTCGGCTTCGGTCTTCTGCACCAACTCGCCGATGGTCTGGATGTTGGCGTTCTTCAGGCAATTGTAGGAGCGGACGCTGAGCTCGAGCTCTTCGACCGAACGGTTGAGGATCTCGCCCATCTTGTCCATGCCGTGCTCGGAGATATCCTCGGCGGCTTCGGGCAGCTCTTCGAAGTTGATGAAGATGGACATGTGGTCCTTGAGGAGCTTGGCGGCGTAGCCGATGGCGTCCTGCGGGGAGACGGCGCCGTTGGTCCAGACTTCGAGAGTGAGCTTATCGTAGTCGGTCATCTGGCCGAGGCGGGCGGCCTCGACGGCGAAATTGACCTTGCGCACGGGGGAGTGCACGGAATCGATGGGGATGTAGCCGAGGGCCAGGTCTTCGTCGAAGTTCTTGTCGGCGCTGACGTAGCCGCGGCCGCTTTTGAGGCGCATTTCCACGTTGAGCTTGCCGCCTTCGCTGACGGTGGCCAGGTGCAGGTTGCGGTCGAGCACTTCCACATCCTGGTCGGTACGGATCTGGCTGCTCATGACTTCGCCGGAATGATCGACGGACAAGGTGACGGTCTTAATGCCCTCACCCATGATTTTGAAGGGGATCTGCTTGAGGTTGAGAATAATGTCGGTGGCATCCTCGACCACACCGGGGATGGGGCTGAACTCGTGCTCCACACCCTCGATGCGGACGGCGGTAATGGCCGCGCCCTCGATGGAGCTGAGGAGGATGCGCCGTAAGCTATTGCCGATGGTTGTGCCGAAGCCGCGTTGAAACGGCTGGGCAGTGAACATGCCATACCGTTCCGTAAGGGTTTCGGTATTAGCTACCAGTCTTTTGGGTTTCTGAAAGCCCTTGAACATAATCTCCTTTTGAAAAAACGGGCAGGCTTAGAGCCCGCCGCAGCCTACGAGGCTGCCCCACTTACTTCGAATACAGTTCTACTATCAGTTGCTCGTTTAGTTGGATCTGGACCAACTCTTCGCGTTTCGGGAGGCTGGTGATTTTTCCTTTTAGCGCTTCCCGGTCTACATCCATCCAGGCCGGAGAGGGTGCGTGCGCGGTGGCGTCGCGGGCGCCCAGGATGGTGGCGTTGTTTTTGCTTTTCTCGCGGACGGAGACCTCGTCACCGATCTTGACCATGAAGGACGGGATATCGACTTTGCGCCCGTTCACCTGGATATGGCCGTGGCGGACGATCTGGCGCGACTGCGCGCGGCTGGTGCCGAAGCCCATGCGATAGATCACGCTATCGAGGCGGCGCTCCAGGTTGCGACAGCATCACTTCGCCGGTGATGCCTTTGGATAAAGCGGCTTTCTCGAAATTGTTGCGGAACTGGGTTTCAAGCAGACCATAGATGCGGCGCGCCTTTTGCTTTTCGCGCAACTGCAGGCCGTAGCCTACCAGCTTGGCCTTGCGATCCTTGCCATGCTGCCCGGGGACGAAATTGCGCTTTTCGATGGCGCACTTTTCGGTGTGGCAGCGCTCGCCCTTCAAAAACAGCTTCATGCCCTCGCGCCGGCACTGCCGGCAAACGGGACCGATGTATCTTGCCAAGTTACTCTCCTTACCTTTCTTCTTGCCTTAAAGGTGCAGTTTACGGTCTGGCGACCTTCGTCCTGCTTTACAACCAGGGTGCTGGGTCCTGGGTTCTGGCAAACTCTCCGCAAACGGGAGCACGGTTGCCAGCACCTAGCACCCCAGAACCCAGAACCCGCTTCAAACTCTTCTTCGCTTCGGCGGCCGGCAGCCGTTGTGCGGAATCGGGGTGACGTCCTTGATCTGGCGGACTTCGATTCCGGCGGTGGACAGGGCGCGCACGGCGGACTCGCGGCCGGAACCGGGGCCGCTGACCCGCACTTCCACGGTACGCAGGCCGCTTTCACTGGCTTTGTTGGCCGCGGTCATGGCGGCTTGCTGGGCGGCGAAGGGAGTGCCCTTGCGCGATCCGCGGAAGCCCAGCGATCCGGCGCTGGACCACGAGACCACGTTGCCTTCCTGGTCGGCGATGGTCACGATGGTGTTGTTAAACGTCGCCTGGATGTGCACGATGCCCGAATGGACAACGCGCTTTTCCTTCTTCTTGAAACTCTTCTTTTTGGTCGGTTTTGCCGCTGGTTTCGCCATACGTCTCCGCTAGGTCTTCGCGCTCGCCTTCTTCTTGTTGGCCACGGTGCCGCGCCGCGGACCCTTGCGGGTACGCGCGTTGGTGTGGGTACGCTGGCCGCGCACGGGCAGCCCGCGCCGGTGGCGGAGGCCGCGATAGGAGCCCATCTCGATGTGGCGCTTGATATTCATCGAGATTTCCTTGCGCAGGTCGCCTTCGACGGCGCCTTCTTCTTCCAGGATCTGGCGGATGCGATTGATCTCGTCCTCGGTCAGATCGGCGACTTTCTTATCGAAATCGATACCGGCCCGGTAGAGCAGCGAACGCGAACGCGCGCGGCCGATGCCATAGATGTAGGTGAGCCCGATTTCCGCCCGCTTCTTGGGCGGCACTTCCACTCCGGCGATACGTGCCATAGCTTACCCCTGCCTCTGTTTATGTTTCGGGTTGGTGCAGATGACCCGAACCACGCCTTCGCGGTGGATGATCTTGCACTTGTCGCAAATCTTTTTGACTGATGCGCGCACTTTCATATATTTTCCCGACCGTTCCGCTCCCTTACGGTCGCGGCTCAGTTACCTTGCGGGTGATTCGTCCCCGCGTCCAATCGTGCGGCGATAACTCCACCTGCACACGATCGCCCGGCAACAGCCGGACAAAATTCCGTTTCACGGTCCCCACCGGATGGGCGAGAACCTGTTGCTTGTTCTCCAGCTCCACGCGATAGATCGCGCTGGGCAACTCTTCCAAAACGGTTGCCGTAACTTCGTTCACGGGCGGGTCAACACCCATGGGCCATTGGACGTCACCGCCACGCAATGCTCATAATGGGCCGCATTCGACCCATCCTTGGTGACGGCCGTCCACTTATCCTTCAACACCACGGTATCGGGCTTGCCCGCGCTGACCATCGGTTCGATCGCCAGCACCATGCCTTCCTTCAACCGCGGATTTTCGTTCTTCCGCTCCACGTAATTGGGGACCTGCGGCTCCTCGTGAAGCTGCGTCCCAATGCCGTGTCCTACAAACTCGCGCACTACCGAAAACCCGTTGGCGAGCACATGCCGCTCGACGGTGCCGCAAACATCCACCAGGCGGTTACCGGCCTTCACCTGAGTTATGGCCAGTTCCAGCGACTCCTCGGTCACCCGCATCAGCTTACGGGTCGCTTCGCTCACTTCCCCGATGGCCACCGTGGTGGCCGAATCGCCGTAATATCCGTCGAGCCGCACGCCGGTATCGATCGACAGGATATCGCCCTTCTTCAAAACCCGCTTAGCCGACGGCATGCCGTGGATGATCTCGCTATTAATCGAGGTACACAGTACAAACTTGAACGCTTCGCCGGCGGCCTGCACGTAATAACCTTTGAACGCGGGATGCGCTCCGGCATCCTTCATCATGCGCTCGGCTGCGACTTCCAGATCCAGGGTGCTGACGCCTTCGCCAGCCATTTTTTCCAGTTCCCGCAGGATCTGCCAGACCAGTAAACCGCTGCGCCGCATTTTCTGGAGTTCCGCGGCGGTCTTTCGAATAATCATCCTTCTGCAACCGGTGTAGCCGGGCCGGCCGGCAAACCGTTTTCAACGTCCTTAATCGACCGGCAAACGTGAACTAACAAGGCCTCGGGACTCTGATGGCTGGCATCGATCTCGAACAGGCGGCGGCCCTTATCCCGAAAAAAACCAATCAACGGGCGGCTGAGCGATTCGTAGTCCGCCAACCGTTGCCGGATCACCGACTCCCGGTCATCATCCCGGATCACCAGTTTTTCACCATCCAGGTCGCATATCCCGTCCACCCGAGGGGGATTGGATTCGATGTTGTAGAGGGTACCGCAGCGAGGGCACTGCCGGCGCCCGGTCAGCCGGGTAATAATTATATTGTAATCGACAATGAGGTGAATCACCACCTCGTGAATTCCACGTCCGTCCAACCAGCCGCACAGATGCTCGGCCTGGTCGCGGGTCCGGGGATAGCCGTCCAGGATAAATCCGCCCTGGGCATCCGGTTCCTTCAGCCGCTCTTCGACCAGATGATTGACCACATCGTCCCGCACCAGGACCCCACTCTGCATGGTGCTGGCGACCTTCACACCCAGGGAGTTGCCCTCGCGGATGTGCTCGCGAAGCATATCGCCTGTGGAGATATGGGGCACCTTGAGGCAGTTTTTCAGCAGGCTGGCCTGCGTACCCTTTCCGGAGCCAGGCGAGCCAAATAGAACCACAGCTTGCGTCATGGGAAGCTGCGTTGGCGTCAGAATGTGCTACGGCGCCCGCGAATCCTCCCTGCCCGAGGCGTGAAGCCCTCGTAATGGCGCATAATCAACTGCGCTTCGATCTGATTGATAGTATCCATGGCCACGCCCACGACAATCAACAGCGATGTGCCGCCGAAGTAGAAATTGACGTTCAATCCTTCCAGCAGGAAGCGGGGGGCGTGCGCGTCCATGAAATTCCCTAGCAGGGGCAGGTGCTGGAGCTTGATACCCGAGATCATGATGTCGGGGATCAGGCAGAGGATCGAGAGATAAATGCCACCCACGACCGTGATTTTGGTCAGGATGGTGTTCATATAGTCCGCGGTATTGCGTCCCGGCCGGATGCCGGGGATGAATCCGCCGTACTTGCGCATGTTGTCGGCGGCTTCGTTGGGATTGAAGATGATGGAGACGTAGAAGAAGCAGAAGAAAATGATGCCGGCCACGAACAATACGTAATAAAGCGGCTCGCCGTGCCGGATGGAGGCCAGCGTATTGCTCAGCCAGGCCATATTCTTGACGAAGGGCATGGTGGCCAGCGTCTGGGGAAAGGCCAGGATAGAAGAGGCGAAGATGACCGGGATAACGCCGCCGGCATTGACCTTCAGCGGCATGTGCGTGGATTGCCCGCCCATTACGCGGCGTCCTACCACGCGCTTGGCGTACTGTACAGGGATGCGCCGCTCGCCGCGTTCCACGAGCACGATGAACGCGACCACCAGGATCATCATGAGGACGATGAAGACCATCTGCAGCACGTTCCACTCGCGCGTGATGAAGGTATTGCGGTACATGTTTTCGACGGCGTTGGGCAAGCCCACCACGATGCCGGCGAAGATGATGAGCGACATGCCGTTGCCTACGCCGCGGTCGCTGATCTGCTCGCCCAGCCACATGATGAAAGCCGTGCCCGTGGTGAGCGAGATGATGGTCATCAGGATGAAGCCGATGCCGGGATTGATCACTACCCCGCCCTGCATGGATTCAAGACCCTTAGCTATACCGAAAGATTGGATAACAGAAAGAATGATGGTGAGATAGCGAGTCCACTGGGTAATTTTGCGGCGGCCGAGCTCGCCTTCCTTCTGCAGTTTTTCGAGGGTGGGGACGACCACGGTCAACAACTGCAGGATGATGGACGCCGTGATGTAGGGCATGATGCCCAGGGCGAAAATGGTGAGGCGGCGGATGTTACCGCCGGCGAAAAGATCGAAGAAACCGAAGATGGTGCCACTGGCCCGGCTGAAGAACTGCTCCCAGGCGCTCATGTTGATGCCGGGCGTGGGAATGTGACCGCCCAGGCGGTACACGGCCAGCATAGCGAGCGTGAACAGAACTCTCTTGCGCAGATCGGGGATGCGAAATACGTTGCCGAGTGCCTCAAAAAACTTCATGGTTCCTTCGCTTCCCGGCGCCTCTACTTTTCTACGGCGCCAATCACAACGGCTTCACCACCGGCCGCCTGAATCTTGTCGAGGGCGGATTTCGAGAACATGTGCGCCTCGACCCGGAGCTTGCGGGTCAACTGGCCGGAGCCCAGCACCTTCAACCCTTCGTGCAATTTCTTGACGATACCGCGTTCCATAAGCTGATCGGGGGTGAAGGTATCGCCTTCCAACTTCTCCAGTGTTTCCAAGTTTACGATAGCGTACTGTTTCTTAAAGATATTCGTAAATCCGCGTTTGGGCAAGCGGCGGTGGAGCGGCATCTGGCCGCCTTCAAAACCGCGCTTCTGGCCGAAGCCTGTGCCGGCGCGCTGGCCCTTGCTGCCGCGGGTGGACGTTTTGCCCAGGCCGGAGCCCATGCCGCGGCCGATGCGCTTGCGGGTGTGCTTCTGTCCGATAGGAGGTTTCAATCCGCTGAGATTCATATTAGTCGACCACCTTCAGGAGATGCGGAATCTTGTTGACCATGCCGCGGAAGACGGGAGAGTCCGGCCGCACGACAACCTGGTTTACCTTGCGCAGGCCCAGACCGCGGACGACACGCTTGTGCTTCTCCGGGGTGCAGATGGGACTGCGGTACAGCTTAATCTTGATCATGCCTTCCATAAAGCAAACACCTCTGAAGCCACAGATGGACACGGATGGACACAGATAGCAACCTTACGCGGATCGTTATTTTTATCTGTGTTCATCTGTGTCCATCCGTGCTCATTTAAAGTTTTTCGACCGCCAGACCTCTCATGTCCGCCACTTCCGCCTTGTCGCGCAGTTGCTCCAAGGCCACGATGGTGGCCTTCACTACGTTGTGCGGGTTGTGCGTGCCGATGGATTTCGTCAGCACGTTGGGAATGCCTGCCGCGGTGATTACGGCGCGCACGGGTCCGCCGGCGATCACGCCGGTGCCTTCCGGCGCGGGCTTCAGCAATACCAGGCCGCTGCCGAAACGGCCGAGCGACTGGTGCGGAATGGTGGTCCCCAGCATGTGGATCCGGCGCAGATTCTTTTTGGCCGCTTCGATGCCTTTGCGGATGGCCGATGGCACTTCCTTGGCCTTGCCGACGCCGAAGCCGACTACTTTGGCGGCGGGATCGCCGATCACCACCAACGCCGAGAAGCTCAGGTTCTTGCCGCCCTTGACCACCTTGGTCACGCGATTGATCGACACCACCTGCTCTTTCAGATTGAGCGACTGCGGATCGATGCGTTTTACGATTATTGCCATTAAAACTCCAGTCCGGCTTCCCGGGCGGCGTCCGCCAGGGCTTTCACGCGGCCGTGATAGATGTAGCCGCCGCGATCGAACACGACTTTCTGAATGCCCTTCTCTTTAGCGCGCTCGGCGACCAGCTTGCCGATAGTCTTGGCGGCCGCCAGGTTGCCGCCCTTCTCGCGCTTCCCTTTTTCGATGGTCGAGGCAGAGACCAGCGTCACGCCCTGGGTATCGTCGATCACCTGCACGTAGATATTGGCTACGCTGCGAAAGACGGCCAGCCTGGGACGCTCGGAGGTGCCGCGCACCTTGTGCCGTATACGTTCGTGGATCCGATGGCGGATCTCATTTTTCTGAGTAACGTGGATCATTTCGCCCCCGCACCGGTCTTGCCGACCTTCTTGCGCAGCTGCTCGCCGGTGTAGCGGATGCCCTTGTTCTTGTAAGGGTCCGGTTTGCGCAGCGCGCGGATGTTGGCCGCCACCTGGCCGATCATCTGCTTGTCGTGACCGCTGAGCACCAGGTGGGTCTGCTTGTCGATCTTGAGGTCCACGCCATCCGGCAAAAGGACTTCGATAGGATGCGAATAGCCCAGGGTGAAGGTGGCGATCTTGCCCTTAACGTCGGCACGGTAGCCGATGCCCACGATGTCCAGTTCCTTGATGAACCCGGTGGAAACGCCCTGCACCGCGTTCGCAACCAGGGCGCGCGTGAGGCCGTGGAGCGCGCTGTACTGATCGCTGTCGCGCACGATATCCAGGCGGGCGTCGGACTGTTTGATGTGTACGCCGCCGGCGATGGGCACGGTCAATGTGCCCTTGGGCCCGGTAACTTCGAGCTGATCGCCGATCTGGATTTTGACCCCTTTCGGCAGGGGAATCGGCTTTTTACCAATTCGTGACATAGCTGAAATCCTTCGGATTTGGTGCTGGGTGCGGGGTGCTGGGTGCTGGGTAAAGGCTCTCCTGTTTGTGGCGCGTTTGCCAGAACCCAGGACCTAGAACCCAGGACCCGCTTTTTACCAAACCCGGCACAAGAGCTCTCCTCCCACTTTTTCTTTGTGGGCGTCGCGTCCGGTCATCACGCCGCGCGGCGTGGTGAGAATGTTGATTCCCAGGCCTCCCAGCACACGCGGGATATCTTGCTGGCCGACGTACACACGGCAGCCCGGGCGCGAGATGCGTTCGATATTCGAGATCACCGGCGCGTTGCCGGGGCTGTACTTGAGGTAGATCTTGATGGTCTTTTTGGGACCTTCCTCGGCCACCTTGAAGTTCTGGATATAGCCCTCTTCTTTCAGAATACGGGCGATCTCGGCCTTCAGTTTGGAAGCCGGCACATCCACTTTGGGGTGACGCGCTCCGATGGCGTTGCGCACGCGCGTCAGCATGTCGGCGATAGGGTCACTTGTCATTGCTGCCCTCCAACCATTCCTTTCAGCGCGCAAAACGGAAAACGGCCCGCGCCGCCAGAATTCCTGGACCTGCATCGTACGGCGGCGCGGCTCTCGTTTTCCTTTGCTTGCATTCCTTTCAGCGCGCAAAACGGAAAACGGCCCGCGCCGCCAGAATTCCTGGACCTGCATCGTACGGCGGCGCGGCTCTCGTTTTCCTTTGCTTGCATTACTTTTTGGGTCATCACCAGCTCGCCTTGATCACGCCGGGAATCTCCCCATTGAGCGCGAGTTGACGGAAACAAAGCCGGCAGATGCCGAACTTGCGCAGAAAAGCGCGCGGACGTCCGCAGCGCCAGCAGCGGTTGCGATGTTTGCATTGCAGCCGCGGGGTCTTAGCCCGTTGCGCCTTTTCCAGTCTTAGATCTTTGGCTCTTTTGGCGGTGGTTGCCATTTATTCTCTTCCTTCTTCCCTTATTGCCGGAACGGCATGCCCAACTGCTTGAGCAGCGCCATACCCTCGGCATCGGTACGCGCGGAGGTGGTGATGGAAATATTCATGCCCTTGGTTTTTTCCACCTTGGCGTAGTCGATTTCCGGAAAAATCAATTGTTCCCGAATGCCCAGCGTGTAGTTGCCGCGCCCGTCGAACGATTTGGTCGATACGCCGCGGAAGTCGCGCACGCGGGGCAGGGCCACATTCACCAGGCGGTCGAAAAATTCGTACATACGGTCGCCGCGCAGGGTGACCATGCAGCCGATGGACATGCCCTCGCGGAGCTTGAACGCGGCGATGGATTTGCGCGCCTTGGTGACTACCGGCTTCTGGCCGGCGATCTGGCCCAGTTCGTTGACCGCGCCGTCCATCAGCTTGGCGTTCTGGGTAGCTTCGCCCAAGCCGATATTGACCGAGATCTTGGCCAGTTTGGGCACGGCCATCACGTTCTTATACCCGAACTCCTTGGTGAGGGCCGGGACAACCGCTTTCGTATAATGCTGTTTCAGTCGCGCTGCCATTTTCTATTTCCTGTCGAGATTCTGCCCGCATTTGCGGCAGACCCGTGTGCGCCGGACATGGCCGCCCGGCAAAGTTTCCATATGATGCGAGATGCGCACGGCGCCGCACTGCGCGCACAGGATCATGACGTTGGAGACCGAGATGGGGCTTTCCCGCTCGGCGATGCCGCCCTTGATCTGCTTAGCCGGATTGGGGCGGGTGTGCCGCTTGATCATGGACACGTGTTCCACCAGGATCTTGCCGTTGCGCGGGTTAACGTCCAGCACCCGGCCGGTCTTGCCCCGGTCGCGCCCCGCGATCACCTTCACCTGGTCGTTCTTCTTGAGTAGAATACGCACTGGCTCGGCCAGCACTTTTTTCCTTGTCGCCATTTCAAATCACCTCGGGCGCCAGCGAAACGATCTTCATGAATTTCTTATCGCGCAATTCCCTGGCGACCGGACCGAAGACGCGCGTGCCCACCGGTTCGCCCAACTCGGTGATCAGCACAGCGGCGTTGGAATCGAACCGGATGTAGGTGCCATCCTTACGCCGGGTCTCTTTGCGCATGCGGACGATCACGCAGCGCACGACTTTACCTTTCTTGATGGCGGAGTCCGGAGCCGCCTCTTTAACGCTGGCCGTCACCACGTCGCCTAAACCGGCCCGCAGACCGAGGTCGCCGCCGCGCGGCAAAATACACGCCAACCGGCGTGCGCCGCTGTTATCGGCCACCTCGAGAATTGTTCGCATTCCTACCATGGTCGCTTTTGCTCCCGGTTCTGGGTGCTGGGGGCTGGGTTCTGGCCTACTCTCCGCAAACGGTTCGAGAGTTTGCCCTCACCTTGCACCTGGCACCTAACCTTTCTCTGGTTCTGGGTGCTGGGGGCTGGGTTTTGGCAAACCGTTCTCCTGTTTGAGGAGAGTTTGCCAGCACCTAGCACCCAGCACCCAGAACCTACGCTTTGATGTCCAACTCCTCCGGCTGCGTTCCCACTTGCGCGGCGCGCCGGACCACTTCGGCCAGCTTCCAGCGCTTGGTACGGCTTAACGGCCGGCACTCGATGATGCGCACGATATCGCCGGTCTTGGCGCTGCTTTCTTCGTCGTGCGCGTAAAATTTCTTGCGCTTGCTCACGATCCTCTTGTACAAGGGATGCGGCACGCGGCGGCTCACTTCGACCACGATGGTTTTGGCCATCTTGGTGGACACCACCTGGCCGACTTTTTCGTTCTTCAATACCTTACGGGTTTGTTCGGCCATATTACTTCTTCGCTCCCGCACCCTCGGCCTGCAGCTCGCGTTCTTTCAGGATGGTGTAAATACGGGCGCGGTCTTTCTTCATGGCGCGCGCCTTTTTCAGGCCTTCCATGGTGCCCATGGACATCTGAAAGTTCAGCCGGAAAAGCTGCTCTTCGATGGTGCGCAACTGGTGTTGCAGCTCGTTCTCGTCGAGGTCCCGAATCTTCTGCGACTTCATGGTCTACTCCGCCTGCTCCCGCGTTACAAATTTGGTTCGGATGGGCAGCTTGTGCGCGGCCAGCCGCATCGCATCCGCCGCGACCTGCTGCGGCACGCCTTCCATCTCAAACAGAATCTTGCCCGGCCGCACCACGGCTACCCATTGTTCCGGCGCTCCCTTGCCCTTTCCCATACGGGTTTCAGCCGGCTTCTTGGTGATGGGTTTGTCGGGGAACAAACGGATCCAGACTTTGCCGCCGCGCTTGATTGAGCGGGTCATGGCGATACGGGCAGCTTCGATCTGCCGGTCGGTGATCCAGGCGCAGGTCATGGCCTTCAGACCGTACTCCCCGAACGCGATGGAGGAACCGCGCCAGGCTTTGCCCGTCATGCGGCCGCGCTGCTGCTTGCGGTATTTGACCTTCTTGGGCATCATCATGGCTTACTTTTCTCCTTCGGGCGTCTCGCTGGGCGCCGGCTCCGCCTGAGCGGCGGGCTCGGCTGGCGGCGCGACCTCGGCGGGCGGCTCGCCTTCGGGACGGACTTCCTGCTTCCAATGCGGTTGCGGCGCCATCAGCGGTGGCAGGATGGGTCCGCCAGTACGCGCGGGATGGGCCATTTCAGCCGGCGGCGGGGCTTGCCGCGCGGGTCCGGCAGGTTCCGCGGACACGGGTGCGGGCTCGTGATGACGGGGACCTGAGCCGCGACGATCACCACCACGATCGCGACGGTCGCCGCGATCGCGCCGCGGTTCCGGTTCGGAGGAGAACCGCAGGCGGTTGCCAGCGTCCAGAATCTCGCCCTTGTACAACCAAGCCTTCACGCCGATCACGCCGTAAGTGGTGTGCGCCTCCGAGAAGCCATAGTCGATGTCGGCGCGCAGGGTGTGCAGCGGAAGCTGGCCTTGCAGATACCATTCACTGCGCGCGATCTCGGCGCCGTTGAGGCGGCCGGAGACGCGGACTTTAATTCCCTTACAACCGAAGCGCAGCGCGGAATCGACAGCCTTACGCATGGCCCGGCGGAACGCGACGCGCTTTTCGAGCTGCAAAGCGATCGACTCGGAAACCAGTTGGGCATCCAACTCCGGCTTGTGCACTTCCTGAATATCGATGAAGACTTCGCGTTTGGTGCGCTTGGCCAGATCCTGTTTCAGCTTTTCGATCTCGGCGCCTTTGCGGCCGATGATGATGCCGGGGCGCGAGGTGCGGATGGTAACGCGCAGCTTGTTGCCGGGGCGATCCACTTCAATGGCGCTGACACCGGCGGACTTCAGCCGCTCGCGCAGCGTGTCGCGTAGTTCGACGTCTTCCTGCAGCAGCTTGGCGTAGCCCTGCTTGGCGAACCAGCGGGAACGCCACGGCTTGCTCACGCCCAGCCGGAAACCGTAAGGATGAACTTTCTGTCCCATGCTTTATTCTTTCTCCGCCTTCGCCGCCACCTTGATCACGATGTGGGAAGAGCGCCGCACATAACGATAGGCGCGGCCCATGGGCGCCGGCCGGACGCGCTTCACGCGCGGGCCTTCATGAACGTAGGCTTCCGATACAAACAACCGGTCCACATCCACGTCCTCAAAACGATCTCGGGCGTTGGCGATGGCCGAATCCAAAACTTTCTGCACCTGGGGCGCGACGCGCTTGTTGGTGGAGCGCAGCGTGGTGCGGGCCTGGCCGGCGTTCTGGCCGCGGATCAGATCGACCACCAGCCGCGCCTTTTGCGGCGACACCCTGATATATCTTGCTTCTGCCTTGGCTTCCATGTTTGCCTCTTATGCCGGCTTGGCGGCCTTTTCCGTAGCAGCTTTCACAGAGTGCCCCTTGAAGTGCCGCGTGGGAGAAAACTCGCCCAACTTGTGGCCTACCATGTTTTCGGTGACGTACACCGGGATGAATTTCTTGCCGTTATGCACGGCGATGGTGTGGCCCACGAACTCGGGAAGAATGGTGGACCGGCGCGACCACGTGCGCACTACCTTCTTCTCGTTCTTGGCGGTCAGAGCCGCGATCTTCACTTCCAGGTGGCCATCGGTAAACGGCCCTTTTTTGACTGAGCGACCCATAGTTATCTCTTCTTACTCTTCCTGGTCACGATCCACTTGTCGGTCCGCTTGTTATTGCGGGTTTTGAAGCCGCGCGTGGGCTGGCCCCAAGGGGTTACGGGATGGCGTCCGCCGGAGGTTTTGCCTTCACCGCCGCCGTGCGGGTGGTCCACAGGGTTCATGGTGACGCCGCGATTGTGGGGCGTCTTGCCCATCCAACGGGTACGGCCGGCCTTGCCGAGGGAAACGTTCTCGTGATCCAGATTGCCGACCTGGCCGACGGTGGCCATGCAATCGAGCGGCACACGGCGGATTTCGCCGGAGGGCAATTTCAGCAGCGCGATCTCACCTTCTTTATTGACCAACTGCGCCTGCGTGCCGGCGGACCGGGCCATTTGCGCGCCCTTGCCGGGACGCAATTCAATGTTGTGGACGATGGTGCCGGCCGGCATATTCTTCAGCGGCAGAGCGTTGCCCAGCAGGATATCGGCGGTGGGCCCGGAGGTTACGGTCATCCCGACTTTGAGGCCGTCCGGCTGGAGAATGTAGCGCTTCTCGCCGTCTTTATAATGCAGCAGGGCCAGGCGCGCGGAGCGGTTGGGATCGTATTCGATGGCCGCCACCACGGCCGGGATGCCAGGTTTGTCGCGCTTGAAATCGACGACCCGGTAGGCTTGTTTGTGGCCGCCGCCGATGAAACGGGAGGTCACACGTCCGGTGGAGTTACGGCCACCGGTGCGCTTTTTCGATTCAAGGAGCGACTTCTCGGGCTTCTCCTTGGTGATATCCTCGCGCGACACCACCGTCTGGAAGCGGCGAGTGGCGGTGGTCGGTCTGTAGCTCTTAATCGGCATGTCCGCTCCTAAATCTGCGCGAAGTCGGGTACCTTTTCCCCGTCCTTCAGCTTGACGTACGCCTTTTTCCAGTCCGGCTTGTAACCGACGAAGCGGCCGCGGCGGCGCATCTTGCCTTCCAGGTTGGATGTACGCACTTCGGCCACCTTCACCTTGAACAGCTTTTCGACCGCTTGTTTTACTTCGGTTTTGTTAGCGCCCGTGGCGACTTCAAAGCACAACGTGCGGTGTTCGTCTTTGGCGGTCACACCTTTTTCGGTGACGACCGGGCGGCGGATCACTTCATGTACATTCATTTTGCGAGCGCCTCCGAGAATTTGCGGGCCGCGGCTTCGGAAAGCAGCACGCGGTCGTGTCCCAGCAGGTGATAGGCGTTGACTTCGCGCGTGGGCAGCAAGGTGACGCCGGGAAGGTTGCGGATGCTGAGGGTGAGGTTGCGATTCTCGCCATTCTCGATCACCAGCACCTTGCGCGTGGCTTCCAGGCGCGCCAGTGCGGCCTTGGCCTGCTTGGTTTTGGGGTCGGCCAGATCGAAGGTTTGCACCACCTTCAATTCGCCATCGCGGAGCTTAGCGCTCAACGCGGAGCGCAGGGCGCCCAGCAGCATTTTACGCGGCAGCTTGTAACTGTAATCGCGCGGTTGCGGCCCGTGGACGGTGCCGCCATGACGCCAGATCGGCGAACGAACCGATCCCATGCGGGCGCGGCCGGTGCCTTTCTGCTTCCACAGCTTTTTACCGGAGCCCTGCACGTCGCCGCGTACTTTGGTTTTCACGGTACCTGCGCGCCGGCCGGCCTGGAAATGCCGCACGGCTTCGTAGAGCAGGTTTTCGTTGATATCCGCGCCAAACACGGCGTCGGCCAGTTCGACCTCGCCGACCTTCTGATTATTTAAATCGACAATATCCACTGTGGGCATGGGATTACCTCTTGGCCCTCTTCACCACCACGTAGCCGCCGTTGGGACCGGGCACCGCGCCCTTCACCATCAGCACATTGTCTTCGGTGTCCACTTCCACGATTTCGAGGTTGCGCACGGTCACCTGCCCATTGCCCATGTGGCCCGCCATACGCATGCCCGGCAGTACCCGCGAGGGGAAGCTGGATGCGCCGATGGATCCGGGAGCGCGGTGGAACATGGAACCGTGGGTGGCCTCGCCGCCGCGGAAGTGATGGCGCTTCACCAGACCGGCAAATCCGCGGCCTTTGCTGACTCCGATCACATCCACTTTTTCATTGGGTTTGAACTGATCGACGAGGACGCGGTCGCCGGGCTTGAGGTCGTCATCGCCAGGGCGTAGATGGAACTCGCGCATGAAGCGCGCGCCCTCCGCGCCGGCTTTCTTGAGGTGGCCGGTCTGCGGCTTATTGATGCGCGCGGGCTTGATGAACTCCACCAAGCCGAGCTGCACAGCATCATAGCCGTCGCTGGTGGGCGTCTTGCGCTGCACCACCATGCAGGGTCCCGCCTTGAGGAGGGTGACCGGAACCACCTGCCCGTCCGGCCGGAACACCTGCGTCATTCCGATTTTTTTGCCAAGGATTCCTGGACTCATTTTCAACTTCCTAGGTGCTGGGTGCCAGGTGCTGGGTGCTGGCGTGCTCCACCCAAACGGGAGAACAGTTTGCCAGAACCCAGAACCCAGAACCTAGCACCCTCATTTATGGTCTTTCCCAAACGCCTTGATTTCCACATCCACACCCGCCGGCAAATCCAGCTTCATCAGGGCGTCCACAGTTTGCTGGGTCGGCTCCAAAATATCGAGCAGCCGCTTATGCGTGCGGATTTCAAACTGCTCACGCGACTTCTTGTCCACGTGCGGCGAGCGCAACACGGTCGTGACGCTACGCGAGGTCGGCAGCGGGATGGGACCGGCTACACTTGCGCCCGTGCGCTTGGCCGTATCGACGATCTCCGTCGTCGATTGGTCCAGCACCCGGTGGTCGTACGCTTTCAAGCGAATGCGAATGCGTTCTCTTAGCGCCATTTTTAAACCTATTCGAGAATCTCGGTCACGGTGCCGGCGCCCACGGTGCGGCCGCCTTCGCGAATCGCGAAGCGTAGGCCCTTTTCCATGGCGATGGGCGTGTTCAGTTCCACAGTCAGGTTCACGTGGTCGCCGGGCATCACCATCTCGGTGCCTTCCGGCAGGTACACATCGCCCGTCACGTCCGTGGTGCGGAAGTAGAACTGCGGCCGGTAGCCCTTGAAAAACGGCGTATGCCGTCCGCCCTCTTCCTTGCTCAGCACCACCACGCTGCCCTGGAACTTCTTGTGCGGCGTGATCGACTTGGGCTTGGCCACCACCTGCCCGCGCTCCACGTCATCCTTTTCTATGCCGCGCAGCAGCAGCCCTACATTGTCGCCGGCGCGCCCTTCGTCGAGCAGCTTCTTGAACATTTCGATCCCGGTCACCACCGTGTTGCGGGTATCCCGGAACCCGACGATCTCCACCGGCTCGCCCACCTTGACGACGCCTCGCTCGATGCGTCCCGTCACCACGGTGCCGCGGCCCTGGATCGAGAAAATATCTTCAATCGGCATGATGAACGGCTTATCGATCTCGCGCTGCGGCAGGGGAACATAGCTGTCCACCGCGGCCATCAAGTCGCTCACCGTCTTTTCCCACTGCGGCTCGCCGTTCAGCGCGCCCAGCGCCGACACCCGGATCACCGGCACGTCGTCGCCCGGAAACTCGTAGGTCTTCAACAGCTCGCGCATTTCCAGCTCGACCAGGTCGAGCAGTTCGGCGTCGTCCACCATGTCCACTTTGTTCAGCGCCACCACGATGTAGGGCACGCCCACCTGGCGGGCCAGCAGCAGGTGCTCGCGGGTCTGGGGCATGGGGCCGTCGGTCGCCGCCACCACCAGGATGGCGCCATCCATCTGGGCCGCGCCGGTGATCATGTTCTTGATGTAATCGGCGTGGCCGGGGCAATCCACGTGCGCGTAGTGCCGGTTGGGGGTCTCATACTCCACGTGGGCCACCGCGATCGTGATACCGCGCGCCTTTTCTTCCGGCGCATTGTCGATGGAGTCGAAACTGCGGAACTTCACCTTGGGGTTGTTCTTCCCCAGCACCTTGGTGATGGCCGCCGTCAGCGTGGTCTTGCCGTGATCGATATGTCCGATGGTGCCGATGTTGACGTGCGGCTTGCTGCGATCGAATTTTTCCTTTGCCATATGATCTCCACCTATTTAGTAACTTTTCCCTGTATCCGATTGACGATCTCCTCGGACAGCGCCGAGGGCACTTCTTCGTACTTGCCGAAGTGCATGGTAAAACTGCCGCGGCCCTGCGTCCGGGAACGAAGCTCGGTCGCATAGCCGAACATTTCGGAAAGCGGAACCATGCTCTTGATGATCTGGGTGGTTCCGCGCAGTTCCATACCTTCGATGCGTCCGCGCCGGGAATTCAAGTCGCCGATCACATCGCCCATGTACTCTTCGGGCACCACCACTTCCACCGCCATGATGGGCTCGAGCAACACCGCTTTGGCTCTGCGGGCAGCTTCCTTAATGGCCAGCGATCCGGCTATTTTGAAGGCCAGCTCGGAGGAATCGACGTCGTGATAGCTGCCGTCGTAGAGCGTGGCTTTCAGGTCGGACATGGGATACCCGGCCAGGATGCCGCCTTCGAGCGCTTCGCGCATGCCCATTTCGACGGGCTTGATGTATTCTTTGGGAACCGATCCGCCGAAGATTTCGTTGACAAACTCGAATCCCGAGCCGGATGGCAGCGGTTCGACTTTGATCTTGACTACGCCGTACTGGCCGCGGCCGCCGCTCTGCTTCACGTGACGGCCTTCAGCTTCGGCCGGTTTGCGAATGGTCTCGCGATAGGCTACTTGCGGCTTACCCACATTTGCGCCGACACCGAATTCGCGCATCATGCGGTCTACGATGATTTCGAGGTGCAGCTCACCCATGCCGGAGAGGATCGTCTGGCCGGTTTCGGGATCGGTCGCCACGCGGAAGGTAGGATCTTCCTGCGCCAACTTCTGGATGGCCATGCCCAGCTTTTCCTGGTCGGCCTTGGTCTTCGGCTCGACGGCAAGCTGGATGACCGGCGTGGGAAATTCGATGGACTCGAGGACAATGGGCGAACCGTCGTCGCAAATGGTGTCGCCGGTTTGCACGGTCCTCAGTCCCACCGCGGCCGCGATATCGCCGGCAAAGATTTCCTGGATCTCTTCGCGCTTGTTGGCGTGCATGCGCAGCAGGCGCCCGATGCGCTCTTTGCGGCTTTTGGCCACGTTATAAACCGATTCACCGGCGGCCAAGTGGCCGGAGTACACGCGGAAGAACGCGAGCTGACCGACGTAGGGGTCGGTCATGATTTTAAAAACCAGAGCGGCGAATGGCTCTTTGTCGGACGCCTGGCGGGTGAGAACTTTGGTGGGATCGTCCACCGCGGTGCCTTCCACAGGAGGCACCTCGAGAGGTGACGGCAGGTAATCCACCACCGCGTCGAGCATGGTCTGCACGCCCTTGTTCTTGAAGGCAGATCCGCAGATGACCGGGAAGATTTTCAGCTTGATGGTGGCGGTGCGGATGCCGTGCTGGATTTCAGCTTCGGTGAGCGCCTGGCCTTCGACAAACTTTTCAAACAGGGTGTCATCGTGCTCAGCGACCGCTTCGATCATCTTTTCGCGGTAATCGCGCGCCAGTTCCAGAAGCTCGGCGGGGATTTCGATTTCGTCGTACTCGGCGCCCAGGGTCTCGTCGCGCCAGAGCAGGGCCTTCATGCGCACCAGGTCGATGACGCCTTTGAACTGATCTTCGGCGCCCACGGGTAACTGGATCGCGACCGGTTTGCACTTCAGGCGGCTGACGATGGTTTCGATGGAATGGAAGAAGTCCGCGCCGACCCGGTCCATTTTGTTGATGAAACAGATGCGCGGGACATTGTACTTGTCGGCCTGGCGCCAAACGGTTTCCGACTGCGGCTGCACACCCGCCACGGCGTCGAACACGGCCACCGCGCCATCCAGCACGCGCAGGCTGCGCTCCACTTCGGCGGTAAAATCCACGTGGCCGGGGGTATCGATGATATTGATCTGGATATCGCGCCAGAAACAGGTGGTGGCGGCCGAGGTAATGGTGATGCCGCGCTCCTGCTCCTGCTCCATCCAGTCCATGGTGGCAGTGCCCTCATGGACCTCGCCCAGCTTGTGCGTGCGGCCCGTGTAATAAAGGATGCGCTCGGTCGTAGTGGTCTTACCTGCATCGATGTGGGCAGCGATGCCGATGTTCCTCATCCTTTCGAGCGGTACCGTACGTGGCATATTTAAATCCTGTGACTGGTGGTTAGTGGCTGGTGGCTGGTGGTTTAGTCATCAGCACGGCCTTACCATCTGTAGTGCGCGAACGCCTTATTTGCCTCCGCCATGCGATGAACGTCGTCTCTTTTCTTGATGGCGCCGCCCCTCATGTTGGCGGCATCGTTTAACTCGTTGGCCAGTTTCTCGGGCATGCCCTTTTCGGGGCGCGTCCGAGCGTTCAAAATAATCCAGCGGATGGCCAGGCTGGTGCGGCGATTATTCGGCACCTCGATGGGCACCTGATAGTTGGCGCCGCCCACGCGCCGGGTCTTCACTTCGAGCAAGGGCTTGGCGTTCTCGACGGCCTTCTTGAAGAGCTTCAGCGGATCGTCGCCGGAGCGCTCCCGGATCTTTTCCATAGAGTCGTAGAAGATCCCCTGGGCTACGGTTTTCTTGCCCTGCCACATCATGGAATTGATAAACTTTTCCACCAATGTGGAGCTATACACGGGATCCTGCGGCACTTCTCGAATTTCAACGCGTCGTCTACGTGGCATATCGATTCCGCGGCCTAAGCTTTTGGCCGCTTGGCTCCATATTTCGACCGGCCCTGTTTGCGGTTGGCCACCCCGGCGGTATCCAGCGCGCCGCGAATGACGTGATAGCGCACGCCCGGCAGATCCTTCACGCGACCACCGCGGATGAGCACGATGGAGTGCTCCTGCAGGTTGTGGCCGACCCCAGGAATATAGGTGGTCACCTCAATGCCGTTGGTGAGGCGCACGCGCGCCACTTTCCGCAGGGCGGAGTTGGGCTTTTTCGGCGTGGAAGTGTATACACGCGTACAAACGCCCCGCTTTTGAGGGCAGCTCTGTAACGCCGGGCTGGCGGTTTTCCAGCGAGGCGGTCTTCGCCCGTTACGCACAAGTTGGTTAAAAGTCGGCACGAACCTTCCCCTGAGTCCTATTTTCGGCTGGATGGGCGCTTTGCGGCCCGCCTAGCACATGCACAAGCCAAAGGCCTGTGTCTACGGTTCACAACAGCGAGGATCACTTGCTTCGGACAGGTCCATATTCCAACCGGGGTTGACCGGCGAAACCTCGGGACCTCACCCCCGGCCGGACTGCGAACACTCGCAGTGGTAGCGCAGGAGCAGAAAGCTGTACTCGCGAAACTTCTACATCATAGCGAAAAGCAGAAAACTGTGCAAGTGGGTGTCAAAATAGAAGAATTGTCCTGTGGAAGGTTCGGGCAAAATGAAGAGGGACGGGAGGCCGCCCGGCAAGCGCGCCTATCAACCGGGGCGATGGCGTAGGGGCGTCGGGAGAAGCGGGAAGCCTGACGACGGCCTTCAAGGACCTTTGCGCTCCTCCCGAAACGCCCACGGATGACGCCCGCGATTCGCCGTGCAACTCCCCGGCTCGTTAGGGTGTCTCTTGAGGGCGGGCGGCGGCAGAGAATCCAATCGCAATCGCTTGAGACGAACTGCCCGTCTATCGTCCTGGTATCCGGCAGCAGTTTACGTAGGTCTGAATGTTACGGCTGCCATTGCTGTTTTGATTATCGACCCACGTGCGCCAGCCGTTTGTGATCGGAATCGACGTCAGCCAAATCCCAGGGTAGCCAAGCGAACCTTCCGTGGTATTGAACCCGCCTCCGGTTGCCGTTCTCCCCGTGCTACAGAGGGCGTCGACAGCAGTCCACGTATTGTAAGGACACGCCGTCACGGCTGAAGTTATCGTAATACAGTCGAGAGCAGTGGCGACAGGCGTGGAGTAATACCCAAGCACATCGATAACCGCGTGAGCCGTGCCGCCGCCAGAATAAAGGTAAAAATCGTTGCCGGCGCCGGGCAGGACAGGCACGATTGTGGTATTGGCAATGGTACTTCCCGCAACAAAGTTGAGGATACTGGCCAACGGCTGCGTCTGGCCCACCGCCCACACGGTAAAGTAACCTGCCGCGGCGGGTTGTGTCACGGTGATGTTCATGGTGATGGCTCGCGCCACGCCGTAGGGGATGCCGCAGCCGGCAGCGTTCCCGCCTTGCCCTGAGAAATTGCTGCCGTCCACGTCAAAGGAACGAGAAGTACCAGCCGTAATTGGCCCGCCTCCGTTTCTGGTGTCTGCAATACGGCACGGCGTCACAGGTGTGTAGACCAGATCGTCGGTAACGTCGCCTAGCAGCTCCGGAGAGAGCGCCGCTCCCTCATGGTCCGGCAAAACCGGCGGGACTGGCAGACCGGCCGCCAGCACGCGGCGCATCGCCGCGTAGGTTGGCGCTTCGCCCGCAGCCAGTAAGTTATCCGGTGCCAGCTTGACCAGTGCGTTCTGTAGATCTGTCGAGTAGTTGTCATCCCATTTGCCGCTCGCTCTGGCGTCGGACTCCCAACGCTGTACGATAGCGGCAGCGTAGCCCGCCTTGTCATTGAGGACCTGCTGGAGTTTCTCCTGATACTGCGCCCGCCGAGTCTGGTCCTGCATGTCCCGGAGACTAGGGATCTGCTGAGCAAGAACACTTGGGATTACAAAGATTGACACGGTTAGGAAAACCGCCACACGTGCCAAACAAGTTTTAATCACGCTGCGTTTCATGATCTGCTCCTTTCGAGTGTTTCAGCTCCTATTATAATAATTTGCTTACTTTATCTTTACGGCGAGCTCTAAAAACCGAGCGCTCTGGGATACGAAAAGTACTAGTAACAACCGGCGTTTGCATGCGTGCGGTTGGAGGTGCAGGAAAGTGCCGTACGGAATCTAAATCGTGTCAAAAACGGGATCGCGTCCGCGCGGGGCTTGGCACTGGCAAGAAGGGGTGAGATTCAGCAGGTGGTGGAGGCGCCGTGCGTTTGTTCACCGGGATGGCGCCAGGCCAACTGAAGGCGCGGCGGTTCGGCGCCCAGCTTTCGCAGGATCCACATCATCGGGCACAAATCGGTAAAGGCCGATTGGAACAGGTTTAAACCGGCAAAAGCGCACCCCCGGCGGGACGGCGAACACTCGCAGTGGTAGTGCAGAGCAGAAAGCTGTACTCGCGAAACTTCGGCATCATGGCGAAAAGCAGAAGACCGTGCAAGCGGGTGTCAAATGGTGCGGGAGGCTTCACATTTGCAATAACCGCTATCATGGTCGGTGCCCACATGGTCGATACCCGGCAATGGCAACGTCTGCTACCCCTGATAGGTCTGTCACTTCTGGTCACCGCTTGTAAGCCAGCCGGCTCCGAAGCTCCCGCGCCCGTGACATCCATCGTGGGAGCCGTCCTGCTCGATGGCACCGGCGGGCCGCCCATCTCCGATTCCGTAGTCACCATAGAGGCCGGCCGCATACGCGCCGCGGGCTCACGCTCCAGCCTGCTGATCCCCCCCGATGCCGATAAGATCGACGGCAGCGGCAAATTCATCGTGCCGGCGGTAATCGACGTGGCCCGGCTCGCATCCATGCCAGCGAACGCCGTCATTGCGCGCCCGCGGGATGCCGATTCTATCTTCGATCGCGCGCGCCGCGAACACCTGCCCGTCATCGGCGAGATTTTCTCTCTGCGCGACGCCCGCGCCATGGTGGCGCGCGGCGCCGCCGGACTCCTGCATATGATCCGCGATACGGATGCCATCGACCCGGCCTTCATCACCCAGCTGCGCGACCTGCGCATCGTTTTCATTCCCATGTTGTCCGCAGAGCACGATCCGGCGGCGCTCGCCCTGGCAAAACGCAATACCAAACGCCTGGCCGATGCCGGCGTGCCGATGGCTGTGGGTTCCACGGGCGACACGAACGCGGAAATGGCGGCGATGGTGGAAGCCGGGCTGCCGCCGGCCGAAGTCCTGGTAGCCGCCACGCGAAACGGCGCCCTGGTGCTGGCCAAAAACGTGGAACAGGGCACCATCGAACCAGGCAAGCGCGCCGATCTATGGCTACTCAACGCCAACCCGGTGGAAGATGTCCGCAACTTTCAAAAAATCGCCCGGACCATGCAAGACGGACAGTGGCAGACCCCGGCGCGCCACTAATTAGGGAACCGCCGGCCTTGTATTATCGTAATTGCCCTATGAGGTACCCAATGCGAACTCATCTGCTCGTTTTGTCTGTGACCGCCGGCCTCCTGGGATTCGTAGGATGCGACATCGAGGACCTGGATATCGGCGGCTCCGAACGCTATACCCAGGATTTTCACTACAGTTACCCCCTGCAACCCGGCGGACGGCTCTCCGTCGACAATTCGAACGGTTCGGTCGAAATCTCCGGTTGGGATCAGGATAACGTGGATATCTCCGGCACCAAGTATGCCCGCTCTCCGGAGTTGCGTGACGCACTCAAGATCGAGATCGACCACACGTCCGACGCGGTCCACATCCGTACCGTGCGGCCTTCGGACCGGCGCGGGAATATGGGAGCCAAGTACATTATTAAGGTGCCGCGGCGCACGCAACTGGAGCGCATCGCCAGTTCCAACGGTTCCATTCATGCGATCGACGTGGAAGGCGCCGCGCGCCTGAAAACCTCTAACGGCGGCGTTCGCGCGGAGAATCTGCGCGGCAGCCTGGATGCCCAAACCTCCAACGGCGGCATCGAAGTGCAGAACCTGGAAGGCAGCGCCAGCTTGCACACCTCCAACGGACGTGTGCATGGTGAGGATATCCGCGGCTCGGTCGAGGCGGACACCTCCAACGGGGGCATCCATCTCCGCCTCTCGAAACCGGAAGCCGGTCGGGCTATCAAGCTGGAAACGTCGAATGGCCCGATTGAACTGACCATGGACGGAATCAACCAGAATGAGATCCGCGCGCACACTTCCAACGGCGGGATCACCCTGCGGCTACCCGACCATATCGGCGCCAACCTGAACGCGCAAGCCAGCAACTCTTCGATTTCTACCGAGTTCGAAGTGGCTACCTCGGGCGCCATCGAGAAGCATCACCTGGAAGGCAAGATCGGCGCCGGTGGGCCCACCATCGAGTTGACCACCTCCAACGGCAGTATCCGCCTGATGAAAATGTAGAATATTTGCCGCTAGATGGGGCCCGAATCCTTGATTATTCGAGCGCTTTCGTCCCAATAGACCGGCTTGCGCCGGAAATAAGACTCATTCGCCATGTGGCAGGCGATGGCCGCGTGGTTGCCAAACACCGCATCCTCCGCCACGGGCTTGCGGCTCTTGACCGCCTGGAAATAGTTCCACAGGTGCGGCCGTACATCGTCCCAATCGTTGCCGCGATAGATCGTGTCGTCGCTCATCGGTTCATGTCCCGGCGTGACTTCATGTTCGGCTTCCCATTGCTTCACGTACTCCGCGCGCATCCTCCCGGGGAAGCCGCTCGAATAATAGCTGGGAGCGGTATCGATGCCGCGCTGCGGCGAGTGCCGCATCTCGCCGCCGGTGGTGTCCAGGATCCCTTTGGGCCCCATGAAGCGCGCCAGTTCGGGAGTCTCCGTGCCCAAGCCCAGGCGGACATATACAGGGATGCCATGGTAGTCGAACAGCACCACGTGCAGGTCCGGCATGTTGCGGCCGTCTTTCCAGCGGAAGATTCCGCCCAGCGCCTGTGCGGAGCGCGGCGCTTCGTTCCATCCCAGTGTGAACAACATACCGCTGACCAGGTGGACCATCAGGTCGCCGCCTACGCCCGTGCCGTACTCCTTCCAGCAGCGCCAGCGCGCGAAGCGAAGCTTGTCGAAGGGGATCTTGGGCGCATCGTTCAGCCAGGTATCCCAATCCAGGTTTGCAGGCGAGAGATCGAGAGGCGGCGGATACTCCCAAGCGCCCGTCGGATCGTTGCGGCCCAGCGAGAGCTCCACCATTTCTACATCGCCGATCGCTCCGGAATGATACAATTCGCGCGCCTTGGCGCATAGCACCGAGCTGACGCGTTGCGATCCGATCTGTACGATGCGGTTGTTCTTCTGCGCGGCCGCCACCATTTCGAACCCCTGCCCGGCGGCGTGCGACATGGGCTTCTCGCAATAGATATCTTTTCCCGCATTGCAAGCGTCCACTACCACACGCATGTGCCAGTGATCCGGCACCGCGGCCACGATACAGTCGATGTCTTTGCGGTCGAGAAGTTCCTGATAACGGCGCGTGACGGGAAGTTGCGCATTGCCGGTGATCTCGCGCGCCAGCGTATGGCGGCCATCGTAAAGGTCCGCCGCCCCCACGCACTCCACACCCGGCAAGGTAATCGCGGTGGCCAGTAAACCGGACCCTTGCATCCCTATACCGATCATGCCGAATCGGACCTGATCGCTCGGCGGCGGCGCGCCGGCCGCGATGGCCTGCGGAGCAAGCAGAATGGTTCGCGCGGCGAGAAGGCTCCCACCTCCCGCGGCCCCCGCTTGCAGAAATGCGCGGCGGGAAAAAGGCTTGTTCATTGCGGTACTCTCCTTTCAAGGGGGGCGGGACTGCGTGCCCTGCCCGCAAATAGCGTATCGCGTGGCGCGTTTGCCCGGTAATACCTGCCACCGCGACTGGCACAGAGTTACAATGCCGCATGTTCAAACTCGCAGCGTTGCTCCTTACTGTCGTGACCATGATGCCAGCCGCCGACTTGCCCTCCAAGAAATCGCTGAATCTTGCCGCCATCAAAACCATGGTCGCGGCGGCCGAAGCCGAAGCACAAAAGCGCAACGTGCAGGTGACCATCTGCGTGGTCGATGAAAGCGGCAACCTGCTCTTCCTGCAAAAAGCCGATGGCGCGGGGTTGAATACGATTCAATTCGCGCAGAAGAAGGCGCGCCACTCGGCCCTCTACAAGCAGCCCTCCAAGGTGGCCGCCGATCAATTGAAGAGCGGCGATCTCCAGGTGCTGGCCTTCCCCGATGCGTTTCCAAATCAAGGCGGTTTGCCCATTCAGATTGACGGTCAGACCATTGGCGCCATAGGCGTCAGCGGCGCACCCTCGGAAGTCGACGAAGCCATTGGACATGTGGCTATTGAAGCTCTGCTGAAGTCGTGAAATCGAACATCCGGTCCCAAAACCGGACAGCGTTGTCCGCGCAAACTGTGTGGTCCCCCCAAAAACCAATGGAATGGCAATTGCCAATGACACACCTACACAATGACCTCTCTCCGAAACATTTTCGCCCTGGTGTGGGTCGCGTCGAGTGCGGGTGCCTTTGCTCAGTCATCCGAAGTAGCCATTGAGGCGCCCAAACCTCCGCCCGTGATCGGGCCGCTGCTCCGTCCCTTTCACTTGGAGAAGCGCGCGGTGCCTCCCGCAAGGTTGGCCAACTCCCCTCGTTTGGAGTCCCTGGTTCGGGGCGGCAATCTCTATTTATCGGTACAGGACGTGATCGCGCTGGTGCTGGAAAACAATCTCGATATCGCGGTGCAGCGCTATAGTCCGTTCCTGGCGAGCGAGGTCCTGCGGCGTACCCAGGGCGGCGGTTTTTTGCGACAGGTGGATACTCCTATACTGCAGGGTCCTACAAGCGTCAGTACCACGGGTGTCAGCGTCAATGCCAACGGCCTTGGCGGCGGTGCGGGACTGGGCTCCGGAGGCGGCATCGTGAGCCAGATCGGCCCCGTTCCTCCCAACCTCGATCCCAGCTTCTATGCCAGCGTGCAAGCCGGACACCTGACCACCCCGGTCACGAATACGTCGCTGAACCAGACCAGTGTCTTGACGGACGATTACCGGCAGCTGGTCCTGAATTATTCGCAACAATTCATCACCGGCACCAGCTTCTCGATGACGTTTTATCAGAACCATAGCCTGCTCAACAGCCCCACACCATTGCTCAATCCGGCTCTCAATGGATTCCTCGATCTGCAGATCACGCAAAACCTGCTGTATGGTTTCAACATCGGGGTTAACAATCGCGACATTCGCGTCGCCAAAAATAACATGAAGGTGAGCGCCATGCAGCTTAAGCTGCAAGTCGCCACTACCGTATCCGCGGCCCTCAATCTTTATTGGGACCTGGTGAGTTTCATCGACGCCGTGCGCATCAAAGAACAGACCCTGGCCACCTCCCAGAAACTCTATGAGGATGACCAGAAGATGGTGAAGATCGGATCTCTGCCGGCGGTAGAACTCACCCGCGCAGCCGCCCAGGTTTCGGTCAGCAAAGAAGATCTGCTGTTCGCGCAAACCAATGTTCAGCAGCAGGAGATCGTGCTGAAAAACGCGCTCAGCCGCAACGCCATGGCCAATGCCTGGCTGGATGAGGTGCACATCATTCCACTGAATCGCATCGAAGTGCCCGTCACCGATGATCTGAAACCGCTGAACGAGCTGATGGGTGAAGCCATGGGCAACCGCGTCGAGATCGCGCGCAGCAAGGTAAACATCGAGAGCCAGAAGATCCTGATCAAAGGCGATCGGAACGGCATGCTACCTAATCTGCAGGCGTTTCTCGAGCTAACCAACAACGGCCTCAGCGGCCCGGTGAATCCCATTTACAACAACTGCTGCGGCACCCCGGATCTGTATTTCGCCGGCGGCACCGGAAACCTGTTAGGCCAGGTTTTCCGCCGCGATTTTCCGAATTACTCCGCCGGCGTGTCCCTCACAATTCCTTTCCGCAACCGGGCCGCGCAGGCCGACTACGTCACCGACCAGTTGACCCTCCGCCAGACCGAACTGCAACTGCAGCGCGCAGCCAACCAGGTGACCGTAGACGTGAAGACCAGCGTAATTGGCCTGCAGCAGGCCCGCTCCCGGTATCAAACAGCGGTCAATACCAGACAGCTCGGAGAACAGGCTTTGAAAGACGAGCAGAACCGCTTTCAGCATGGCGTGTCCACCGTCGCCCTGGTGATTCAGGCGCAGCGCGACCTGGCCGTCGATCAGGATGCCGAGGTGCAGGCGATGGCCAATTATACACACGCCAAGATTGCATTTGACATGGCCATGGGGCGCACTCTGGACGTCAACCACATCTCCATGAGCGAGGCGGCGGAGGGGCATGTCGCCCGCGAGTCGCTCCTCCCCGACACGCTGCCGGGTGCGAAAGGAGCTTCCAGATGAGTCTGCGAAACTGGCCCGCTTCGCTCGCCGTTCGCTTCATTTGCCTGGCTTGCCTGATGGTGCCCTGCCCGGCCCAGGATTCGCAGTTCGTCGTTGAAAAGTCCCCTCTGCCTCCACCTCTGCGTTCTTACGCGCCTCCCATCGTACCCACCAGCCGCTCCACCAATTCCACACGGTTGCACGATTTGATCCGCGCCGGCAAGCTGTACCTGAGAGTCCAAGATGCTCTGGCTCTGGCAATCGAAAACAATTTGAACCTGGAAGTGGACCGCTATGGGCCCCTGCTGGCTCATTCCGCGTTGGAGCGCGCTTTGGCGGGCGGTCCGATTCGCGGTGTGCAGAGCGCCGCCTCGCAGATTACCACCGTCGACAGTGGCTTGGGCGTGAACGGCAGCGTGCAGAGCGCCGGGCTTTCGGGAAACAACGGCGGCGGCAACGGAGGAGGCGGTGGCGCGGCGGTCATTCAACAGGTCGGTGCAATTACGCCGAACTTGGATCCTGTCCTGCAAAACACTACCATCTTTTCGCACCTTACCTACCCGCAGTCGAACACGCTGGTCAGCGGAACCACGTCGCTGGTCCAAACCGAGCACACCTATAACACGGTACTTCAGGAAGGCCTGCTCAGTGGCGGATATGTGCAGTTTCGCGACTACGAAGCGTATCTGAAGGAAAACTCTCCGTTCGACTACCTGAACCCGGCGGTGGGTCCCCACATCGACCTGGCGGTCCGCCATAATCTTTTGCAGGGCTTCGGCGTAAAGCTCAACGACCGGTTCATCCGCATCGCGCGCACGAATGAGGTCGCCGCGCGCGAAAGCTTCCGCTCACAACTGCTCGATCTGGCCGCCAGCGTACTCAATCTCTATTGGGATCTGGTCAACGCCAACGACGAGCTGAAACTGCGGCGCAGAGCCGCGGAAATGACGCAAAAGTTTTACGAAGACACCCAAAAAGAAGTGGCCGCGGGCTCCATGCCGTCCGTGCAATTGCCGCGCGCCAAGGCCGAGTCCGATGTCCGCCGGCAGGATGTGGTCGTGGCGGAGTATAACGTACGGCAGCGCGAGAGCTTGCTCAAAGATGCTTTGATCCGCACACCCGATCCCGAAGTGGAAGCCGCGGAAATCGTCACGCTCGACATCCTGCAGATCCCGCCCAGCGACGATCTGCCGCCCTTGCGCAAACTGGTCGACACGGCGATGGCAAAGCGGCCCGACGTAGCGGTCTCCAAGTACCGGGATCAGACCGCCGAGATGGGTTTGTCGGGAACTGAGAACCCCCTGCTGCCCTCCCTGCAGATTCAGGCGCAGACCTACAACCGCGGTGCGGCGGGCACCGCTCAAATCGTAAATGGTTCCGGACCCGATCCATATTTCGTGGGCGGCTATGGCACCGCTCTAAAGCAGATTCTACGCCGCGATTTTCCCAACGAAATCGGCGCACTGAATTTTTCCATTCCTTTGGGCAACCGCCAGGCGCAGGGCGACTATGGCATCGACCAGTTGCAGTATCGTCAGTCTCAGGTCAGCAGCCAGCGAGACACGAATCAGATCGTGGTGGATATTTCAAACCAGGTGAGCGCCCTGCGTCAGTCGCGCTCCAGGTTTTCCGCGGCAAAGGATACCCGGCTTCTACAGGAAGAGATACTGACCGAGGATCGCAAGAAGTTCTCTTACGGTATCGCCACGTTCAACGACATCATCACCGACCAGCGGGCGCTGGTTACCGCGCAGCTTTCCGAACTGACCGCGCTCTCGGCTTATACCCACGCGCGCATCTCCTTAGACCAGGTGCTCGGTGAGACCCTGGAGAAGAACAACATCTCGCTGGAAGAAGGGTTGAGCGGTAGCGTCGCCACTCCCGCAAACCTTCCCGCTGAACCCCGTCCGTGAAGCAATTTCGCCAGCCGGCAGCCATTCGCCAAGCGCCATACCTCTAAAGAGAGCGCTCATCCCGCCGATGATAGAGTCGAGTGCCGAATGACGTCAGCTCGTATCGTTCAGCCATCGCCGCAGTCGCCCTCGCGCTGTTGATCGCAGCCGGCTGCGGGCGGTCGTATCGGCCGGCCGATCGCGTGCTCAGTACTGTCCGGCAGGTTCGTGATCTGCCGCCCGATCGAGTCCTTGCTGACGTTAGGGTGCATCTCCAAGGGGTCGTCACCTTCGCTTTCGCGGACGACGATACCTGTTTCGTGCAGGACCAAACCGGCGGCATCCGGGTACAACTGCCAAAGGGCTCCATCATCGCGGAGGCAGGTCAATCTATCGAGATTTGGGCGAATGTAGGTTCTGCCGGAGAAGCTCCGTCGTTAATTGATCCGCGCTTCACCTTGCGCGGTCCGGCGCGCCTTCCGCGGGCAGTCCCAGTGACGCCCGCCGAACTGCAATCCAGGAGCCTGCTTTATCGCCGCGTTTCGGTGACCGGCGTGCTGCAAAGCGCAGCCATTGGATATAATTCGGTCGCCACTTTGCGAGTCAACGCCGGCGGTATCGACCTGCCGGTAAGAGCTCCGGCGCCGGCCGTATCCGATGCCGCCTCACTGATTGACGCAGAAGTAAGAGTGCCCGGCGTGCTGGTGAGTCTGCCCGGCGCAGAGTCCTCCGCGGCGCTACACGGAATCTGGATGGCCAACTATGCTGACGTGGAAGTCCTTTCCGCTGCGCGGCCTGCGGCCCAATACCCGGTAACCACCATAGAGAAGCTGCGCAGTATCGGGCCGGGTCACTTACCCGCGCATCGCGTCCGCATCCGGGGCTTCGTGTCGCGCTACTCCGACGTGCAAATGCCCGTAGTTCGAGATGCCACAGGCGCGATCATCGTCTCGCCGGTTCTGGCTCAAAGCCATTTAAGCGGTCCCGTCGATCTTGCCGGCTTTCTGGGCATCGAGCGCGGCGAACTCGTGCTGAAAAACGCTACAGATACGAGTGCTCCATCCCGCGGTCCCGCCGGCCCGCCGTTGATTACTGCTCTGGCCATTCATCAGTTGCCCCTCGAAGAGGCCCGCATGGGCTCTCCGGTGCGCCTCCGCGGCATCGTGACCCTGTCCGACCCGCGCAACGGTCTCCTGTTTATGCAAGATTCCTCCGACGGAATTTACATAACACCCGAATACCACACTCCTGCCCCCTTACGCGTTGGAGACTTGGTACAGGTGGAGGGTGAAACCGGCGAGGGCGATTTCGCCCCGGTCGTCTCGCGCGCACGTATCACGATCTTAGGCCGCGCCCCCCTGCCCGCGCCCGATACAGCCGATCCGGAGAGTATATTCCTTGGCCGGCGGGACAGCCGGTGGCTGGAACTCCACGGGGTGGTTCAGGACGTGGCGGCTGATTCGCACGAAGCTCTGCTCACTATTCGATATGGCTCGCATCGCTTTCGAGCCCACATCCTGGCCCCTCAAACGGAGTTATCCGGGCTGATGAATTCGAGCGTCAGATTACGGGGCGTTTGCGCGGCGCAGGTCAACAACCGGCGGCAACTCCTCGGAATTGTCCTGCATGTGCCGGGCGCGAATTATATTCAAGTGGAGCAGGCCGGCCTGCCGGATCCGTTTGGCGCTCCGTTGCGCTCGTCGGCAAGCATCCTGCAATTCGCCAGTTCTCCGGATCTGGAGCACCGGATTCGCCTGCGGGGAGTGGTGACCTGTAGCGAACGGTCCGGCCCAACCTGGATCCAGGATGCTACCGGTTCCGTCCTGGTCCAGGATCATGACCAACAGACTTTGGCTCCCGGAGATTTGGTAGATGTCGTGGGCTTCCCCGGAACCGGTCCGTTCAGCCCTGTCTTGAGCGGGGCCCTGATCCGGAAGTTTGGCGTCCGGCCGGCTCCCCGCGCAACCGCGATCAGCGGCGAGGAGGCTCTAAGCGGCGGTTATGATGCCGCGCTGGTACGCGTAGAAGGAACCCTGCGCGAGCTCTTGCCGCGCACCGATAAGCTGTTGTTGCTGCTCCAATCCGGGGCAGTCGGGTTCTCGGCCGAGATGCCCGCCGCCAGCAGGCCGCACGGAATCCGGACGGGCGACCGGTTGCAAATCACGGGCATCTGTTCGGTGTTCGTCGATGATTCTCGCGCGGTCACCTCGCCCCGTTCATTCCAAATTCTGGTCCGTTCCATGGATGACATAAAGATATTGACTCCGGCTCCCTGGCTCACGCTTCCGCGATTACTGCCGGTCTTTGGGATTACCCTGATGGCTGCCACCGTCACGCTGTTTTGGGCCAATTGGCTGCGGCGAAAGGTGCGGGCGCAGACCGAAAAACTTCTGGCCCGGAGTGCGGAGCTGCAAGTGGCCCTTTACCGGGCCAACGAGGCGGAATCCATAGAACAGGCTCAACGCGACGTGTTGGAATTGGTCGCCCGCGACGAGAAACTGGACAGAATTCTCCAGCGTTTGGCCCAGCTTGTGGAGGAACGCTTGCCCGGCGTATCCTACTCGCTCCAGTTGGAACCGCCGGGACAACCACGCGTGAGTGCTTCCCCCACGCTGCCGGCCGAGTGGCGCGACACCCTGGCCGGCATTGACATCGGCCATTTCTGCGAGGACGGTGCGCATGCCTTGCCGGCGCTCTCTCAGGAACCGGCATGGGCTCTCGCACTCCACTCCGCCCCAGCCGCCAAATTCGGATGTCTTTATCTGGACCGAATCCGGCAGGAGTCTGCCGTGATCGGCGTAACCATCGCTTTCATGCGAGGCGACCTTCGATTGCACGCCACGGGTCGAGGTTTCCTGCTCGCGGCAAGCAATCTTGCCGCCCTAGCCGCGGAACGCCGGACCCTTTACAACCAACTGGCTTTCCGCGCGCAGTACGATATCCTGACCGGGCTGGAAAATCGCGCCTCCCTATTCGACAAATTGTCGCATGAGCTCCGCCTGGCATCCCATGATGGGAGTTTGCTGGCCCTTCTCTACATTGATCTTGACGGTTTTAAATCGATCAACGATTCCTTCGGTCACAACGCCGGAGATACCGTTCTGCGCGAAGTGGCTGCTCGCATGCTTGATATTGTACGCCGCAGCGATACTGTGGCGCGCCTGGGCGGCGATGAGTTTGCCGTTCTGCTGCCGCGTATTGCCGGTCCCGAGGACGCCACTCGGATCGGCGCTCATTTGCAGGAGAGCATCTCCAGGCCGGTCTGCTGCCTCGGCCAGCAGTTAGTGGTGGGCGCTAGCATCGGCATCGGTATCTTTCCTGATGACGGAAGCGATTCCGAGTCGCTGCTGAGGGCCGCCGATGGAGCCATGTATCGCGAGAAACCCAGGGGCGGACGCGAGATGGCTCGCCTCGCTGGTTCGCAATCCGAGACGAAGGCTTAAACCCAGTGGGGCAGCCCCTCGATCTGCGGAGACCTCTACGGCCGGCTTCTATCCTCACCTGGTTTACTCTCGTCAATGGGTACCGCATGCTGAAAATCAGAGTGCTGTGTCCTATAATCGAGTTGATTTGAGATCAAAGTCAAAGGAAGTGGGAGTCGCCGTGCCCGCATCGCGCGCGATCATCAGCCAAGGCCAGATAGCCGAAGCTCCGGAAAGGTGTATCGCGCCCAGGTTGTATGGATCCCCCGGCTCAGAATGTTACCGCACTAATTAAGGCTGCCAGCCAGGGCAACCCCGCCGCGCTCGACGGCCTCATCGAGGCGGTCTATCCTGAGCTTCGCGCCATCGCCGGCCGTTACTTCCGGCACGAGCGTGAAGACCATACCCTGCAGTGCACGGCCCTGATCAACGAGGCCTATCTGCGCCTGGTTTCCGGATCCGTCACTCAGTGGAACAGCCGCGCGCACTTCTTCGGATTTGCGGCGCGCACCATGCGCGGCATCCTGGTGGACCATGCCAGGGCTCGTCTGGCCGCGAAACGCCGCGGCGATGCCCTGACCGTCACCCTCACCACTGAACCGGCGCAAGCCGTCGACGTTCTCGATCTGCACCTGGCTCTGCAGGAATTAGAACAGCTCGATCCCACCCAAAGCCGCGTCGTGGAGCTCCGCTACTTTGGCGGCCTCACCATCGAGGAAGCCGCCGATGTCATGAATGTTTCCCCCAGCACCGTCAAGCGCGAATGGATTCTGGCAAAGACCTGGCTCCACCGCAGAATGCTCGGACAGGAGCAGCTGCAGTGAACTCGCCGGAATGGGCCGTTGTAAAGGACCTGTTCGAAGCAACCTTGCAGTTGCCCCCGGAGGACCGCGCTTCGTTTCTCGCCTCCCGCAATGCCGGAGCCCGCATTGTGACGGAAGTGCGGTCGCTCCTGGCGGTCTATGAGCAGGCACCCGACTTTCTGGAAGGGCCCCGCCCCGAACTCGCGCGGGTGATTTGGAGTGCGACCCTCGAGACGGGAAGACGCATTGGCCCCTGGGTGCTGGTCAAGCCGATCGGGGAGGGCGGCATGGGCGTCGTTTGGGAAGCGCAGCGCGCGGACAGCGAGTATGAGCAGCGCGTGGCCATCAAGCTGCTGCAAAGCGGAGCGCTCTCCAGTTCCCAGATAGCGCGTTTTCGGCACGAACGCCAGATCCTGGCGCGTTTGAACCATCCGGGTATCGCCCGCCTGCTGGATGGAGGCACTGCCGATGACAGTTCGCCGTACCTCGTCATGGAGTACGTCGAAGGCGAGCGCTTGGATGACTGGCTGGCTTCCCAGGCCCCTCCGTTGCGCGAGATCCTCAAGGTGTTCCTGCTTGTTACGGCCGCCGTCGAATACGCGCACCGGCACCTGGTGATCCATCGCGACCTGAAACCCGCCAACATCCTGGTCGCCCCGGAAGGCACGCCCAAGCTGTTGGACTTCGGCATCGCCACGCTCCTCGACGCGAATGCCGAAGCCGGGGTAACCCGAACCGCTCTGCGGCTCACACCCGCGTACGCCAGCCCGGAGCAGCTAAGGGGTGAAGTGGCCAGCACCGCCAGCGATATCTACTCGCTGGGGGTGCTGCTCTATCGGATGCTGGCTGGACAGCATCCATACGCAGCCGATGTGCACGATCCCATCCGCATGATGCGCGCCGTTTGCGAAAGCGATCCCCCGCCACCCAGTACGGTTGCCGCGGCTGGTCCGGCCAAGCTGCGCGGCGAGCTTGACGCCATCGTCATGCAGGCCATGCGGAAGAATCCGGAGGAGCGATACTTCTCGGCCCGCGCTCTGGCCGATGATGTCGCCGCATGGCTGGATGGCCGGCCGGTGGCGGCCCATAGTCCGCCCTGGTGGCGCCGTGCGCTCAAGGGCATGCGCCGCAACAAGACGCAAACCGCGGCGGCGGCGCTGGTGACCGTTTCCATCCTGGTTGGCTCCGCCACCTCCATACGGTATGCGCGGGAGGCACAAGGCGAACGGGCGCGCGCGGAGGTTCGTTTCAACCAGGTGCGGCGCCTGGCGCACTCCGTGATCTTTGAACTACATGACGCACTGGCGGATGTGGCGGGTTCCACGCGCGCTCGCCAGATCCTGGTCACCCGCGCACTCCAATACCTCCAGGACCTGCAGAAGACCGGGCCTAAGCAGCGGGACCTGCAGATAGAAATCGCGGAGGCCTATACGCGTATCGGAGAGGTGCAAGGAAATCTCGGCCGGGCACATTTGGGGGACACCGCGGAGGCGACCAAGAGCGAGACGGAAGCGCGCCGCCTGGCGCTCGAACTGGTTCGTTCCAATCCGCGCGATAACGGCGCCCAGCGTATCCTCGCCGAAGCCGATGACCACCTCATCAGACTGGGGACTCTACAGGGAGACCTGCGGCTGGTGAGCGAACTGCACCGCGAGGCAGAGGACATCCACTGGAAAGAAGCAGCCCGCCATCCCGGGGACCTCGGCTTGGCCGCCAGAGCGCTGGAATCTAAAGCCGAGGGCCTGACCATCGCTGGAGACTGGCCGGCCGCTCTCGCGGCGTATCGCGCCTCCGTCGATGGATACCTGGCCGCGGCCGCCGGGGAGCAGGCTAACCCTGGGATTCGCGCCAGTCTGGTCAGCGTTTATCACAGCCTGGCGGCCTGCTGGAAAGAGACGGGCAACCTGCCCACGGCATTGGAGTGCTACCGTAACGCACAGCATCTTGACCTTGCGCGGATCGCCGGCAACCCGGTTTCCCTCCGTGCTCAGATCGACCTTTCCTTCGATTTGGTCGAAGCCGGATGGATCGAATACCGGCTGGGCCATTATCGGCGGGCCATCGCCGACTACGAGCAGTCCCTCGCGATTCAGAAACGGCTGTCGGCCGCAGACCCGCAGGACGTGTGGATGAAGCTTGAGTCCGCCAAGCTGCTCAATACGGCCGCACCCGCCTACGAAGCCGTCGGCGATCGCACCCGAGCCATCCAAACGCTGCACACGGCGGCATCCGAGTTAGAAGCCGCCATGTCCCACGATGCCGGCGACGCGGATACGCGCCTGCACGTGGGTTGGGTATGGGTCAATCTCGGAAATATGTACATGCGCGCGGCCCAAAACTCGCTGCCGGAACCCGCCCGCGCCGCCTGGCTTGAGGCAGCGGCGTGCTTCGATCGGGCCATCCGCACCTTGACCGGCATGAAATCCGAGGGCCGCTCGGACCTTGACCTGTATCCCAACGATCTGGTTGCCAAGGCCGCCCAGGGCTTGGCGGAGTGCCACCGGCAGCGCTGAAGGACTTGCGCAAAACGGCACATCCGCGCCACTATCTTGCGAATTCCTAACCTGTTTGGCGGCGCTCCCACGCGTCCCTTTGCGCTTCCGGACGGCCCCCGAGCAGCCTGTGAGCTCACCCTCAACTGTCATTTTTGAACCAGTTTTCCGGGAAATCTCGCTTATATATGTAGAGGCCGCATCCCGGGCCTGGTAAGCAGACAACTTGGAGGTTGCACGGTGTCATCAATGAAGACTCTTTCCGGCGAGAATCGGCAGCGCGTAAAGCAACAATTTCCTATTGAGAAGGACGTCTGCTATCACTCGATGCGGCGCGGAAGGGTCTCGGCGTCTGGCGTCGGCAAAACCCTTCAGATCAGCAGCCACGAAGTGCATTTCACGACCGATGCGCCTCTCAAGCAGGGCGAACGCGTGCTTCTGGCTGTGGACTGGCCCGCCCTGCTGGACAACGCCTGTCTGATGAAACTGGAGATCTGCGGCTCGGTGATTCGCAGTTTCCCCGGAGAAGCCGCGGTCAGGATCGCGCGCTACGAATTCCGTACGCGTGGAACCGCTCTCAGAGTTGTGCATTCCATGGCGAGTTAGGCGCGGCGCGTTCTCCAAATCGCTACTCCAGTGAACGTACCAGCCGCGGGTTCCGAGTTGGACGTATCGCGCCTGCTACGACGCCCGGGATGCGCCCACGGGTCCCTTCTGGCGTCCGTCATTTGCAGAGTATTGACCGACGCGCGCGGTATGGTGTACCGGCCTTTCCCTGGACTTTGCCGTCGGACTCCCTGTTTACGTCCACGACCAGGAAATCGTTCCTTCCACCGAACTTCAATTCTGCTGCTCCCTACCGCGGTCGCCGGGACATACAGAATCCTCCTGTCCAGTAAGCTAGAACCAGCCTACTCGTTACTCCTCTCCTTCAGCAGGATCGCAAGCGCGACCACCACCACGCCAATCAGCGCGCCGGCGCAGATCCAGATGACCACCCGGCCACCTTTGCTTGGGACCGGTTTGAGAGATTTGACGTCGTCCATCCGGATGTAGCGTGCGGATGTATTTTGCCGGACGGTAAGGCCGGCAGGATCGTCGCTGACCAGGCGTCCCCGCACCTTCTCCCCGCTGAGAAGCCGGAGTTCAACAGGCGTGCCGGGATGCAATGCCGCCAGCCTGGTGCGGATCGCGCGGATCTCCGCGGCGCGATCGCCTGGTTCCCGGGGATGCTTCGCGAATCCGGCATCAGCCCACAGAAGTACGGCCAGAAGCGTGGCCAAAACCTTCCGGCGCCACCCGGAGCCCGCGTGCATTTCCGCAACCTCCGATTCAGGCAATAAGATTAGAAGATCGTAAAAAATTATAGTCTTTTTATTGAGCGCTGACAATGGTCTGCGCGGGGGGCGCCGTGAGTGGTCCGCCGACCTATTTCGGCTCCCTGTGCCCGGCGGCTGCGACGCGCTGCGCCGCGTGCTTCAGGATGGCGTCCAAGTCCATGCGTGAATAGTATTTGCCCGCGTGTATGACCGCTTCGATCTCGCGCGTATGCCGTATGGCCGACAGAGGATCGGAGCGCAGCAGAACCAGGTCCGCGACTTTCCCTTTCTCGATGCTGCCCTCGGAATCCGCCTCGCCACGCCATCGCGCCGCATTGATGGTAGCCATGCGCAGCGCGTCTACTGCCGGGAAGCCGGCCGCGACCAAGCCCTCCAACTCCTCGTGCATCGACCAACCGGGAAACATGTAAGAGTTGTTGACGCCACAATCTGTTCCAGCGATCATAGGCACGCCGGCCTTGAAAGCCGCCAGGGCAGCCTCCTGGCTGCGCTTGACTATCAATCCCGCCAGGTCGTGCACATGACCGTCCGGAACCGGCCGCCGGCCACCCACTTTCGGGTCCCAGCTCTCCCAGACGGAAGGAAAGACGAACGCCTGACGAGGATCCTGGCTGAAATCGCGCATTCCCAGTTCCTGGGACACGCGGTTTTGAACCGTCAACGTCGGAGTGATCCACACAGGCTTGGCGGCCATTGCGCGATAAACCTGTTCCGCGGCTCCCTTCTCATCCAACATATACAGCTCGCGTCCCAGAGTCTCCGCCCGGTCGGCTGCCGATGGTGTCCCTCTTCTGGACGCAAGCTCCTTTTGGAACTGCTCGTATTCGGCCCGGCGGTACACCAGCAGGTATTGCGAATGCTCGATGTTGTCCTGGCCGATATCGGCGGCCGCCTGGATCGGAATGTTGGACGGCCAGTGGCCGGTTACTTTCAGGTTCAACTTATGCGCCTCGTCAACCACAGCGCTCAGCACGTCGGCGGGGATGCGCCCGAAGTAGACCTTGATGAAGTCCGCCCCCGCCTGCTTCACCTGGCGCACGGCTTCGCGCCCTTCCTCGGGGGTTTTCACGCCCAGCGATCCAGGCCAACTGGGCGGCTCCTGATCGATCTTACGCACTGCCGTGAGGATGCGCGGGCCAGTCCTCTTTCCCGCCCGGATCTCTTCCCGCCACTGCAGTACATATTCGGCCAGATCGCCTCCCATCTCCCGCACACCTACGACTCCATTAGGCAGGAAGAGGTCCAAAAGCGCGGCATTCTCTTCGACCATCGCCAACTCCGGCTTCCGGTCATGGCTGCGAAGATGGATATGCATGTCCCACAAACCGGGAATCAGGTAACAGCCCTGGCCGGGAATCCGCAAAGCCTGAGATGGGATGCTGATGGTATCCGCCGGTCCGATACCCGCGATGCGTCCCGCGGCAATGACCACGCTCTGATGGTTTTCGAGTGCACCGCGCACCACGTCCACCACGTTGACATCGACAATGGCGATCGGTGGTCCGGTTTGAGCATAGATGTGGTGGAGCACCAACAGAGCAAACGAGGGGAACGAGATACGCATCATCTCGGGTGTTTTAGCACGTTGCTGTGGGTCGCGCAAACCTCTCGAAAACCAGCGCCTGACTTATAGCGCTGGTAAATCATGGTTTAGGCTCCAGGAGGGTAACTGTTCGACTTCAAGGGCCTGACGAGACAGCGCCAAAACATGCCGGATTGACATTAATACGGTAGTACTATATCCTAATATCCGTAAACACTCGCAGGACGCTTTTCCTACGAGCTGGCAATCTGCGCTACCCGTGCGTAGAGGTGGGAAGCCGGGTGGTTAAGGTGGGCGGCGGAGTTCTGGAGAATCGGAGTCCGCCTTGCTTTCGGGTCTAGCAGCGTTGAAAAGAGGTTAAACAAATGTATTTAGGAGAACGAGGTAGGGTTATGCGAATCGCCCTTGCGATAATCGCATTATTTCTGCTTGCGCTCATCAGCCAACCGTTGATGGCACAATCGCAGAACATCGGCGGAACAGTCGTCGACACCACCGGTGGAGTCATACCGGCCGCCACAGTTCATATCACTGATGTGGCCAAGGGCGCCCTGGTCCGGGAGACGACCACGGATGAAGCGGGACGTTTCCAGGCTATCGACATCCAGCCCGGCAGGTATGTCGTAAGCATCGAGAAGGAAGGCTTTAAGACAGCGGAAGTCACGATGACCCTGGACGTAAACTCCAAGGTAGACGTGGGGGTGATCCGGTTGGAGGTTGGGCGGGTGTCTGAATCCCTGTCGATTTCCGCGGAATCCACTCCTCTCGTCACGATCAACACCATGGACAAGGCGTATGTTGTCGAAAAGACACAGATGTCGGAATTGCCCATGAACGGCCGCAACTTTACGTCGTTGATGAACACAGTGCCCGGCATGACCAGCGCCGCGCAAAGCGATTTCAATGTGAACTTCAACGATGTGTCGCAGTTCCATTCCCTCGGTGGACGCGGATCGGAGAATAACTTCTATCTGGACGGATCGCCGAATATCGACGTGGGCGACAACCAGTCGCAATACACTCAGGCGAGTATCGATGCGATCGCGGAGTTTCGTGTGTTGCAAAGCGGCTTCAACGCCGAGTACGGACGCAATTCCGGCATGGTCATCGCCGTGCAAACCAAGTCGGGCGCCAATCAGTTCCACGGCACTGCATACGAATACTTCCGCAACAACTGGCTGGACGCGAAATGCGTGCTGTGCAACACCCTGCAGCCGCAGCTTCGCTATAACCAGTTCGGCGGCAATTTCAGCGGTTGGATCCCGGTACCCAAAATATCGACCCCGAAGGACAAGAAACTGTTCTTCTTTTACAACCGGGAAATGACGCGCCGCAACCTCCCTGGCAGCAACTACGCAGACATCCCCAACGCGACCGTACTGAGCGGAAATTTCAGCCCATGGCTGCTTTCCACGAATATGGCTTACGCTCCGCAGTTCAAGAACGGGACGGTCTTCGAGCCGGGCACCCTCACACACGACGGCGCCGGCAACATCACGGGTGGCACGCCATACCCGGGAAATATCGTTCCGCAATCGTCGTGGCAGCCGCTCAGCTCGGCGCTGCTGAAAGTGTATACGGGCATCCCCGGTTATGCGAGCTTGCCCGCCGCGCCCAATCCGGGCTACTCGCGGTATTACTACAACAATCCCGACGTGCTGGCGAAAAACCAGGATCTGCTCCGTGTGGACTATGCCGTCAACAGCAAGGTCAATAGCTTCCTCCGCTGGGTGAACGACTACCAGAAGGAAACCTTCCAGAACGGGATCTGGGGCAGTCAGCCTTTCCCGATCCAGCCGCAAACCCGGCCCAAGCCGGGCAGTTCGTGGTCCTGGAACCTGGTGAGCACCTTTACGCCCAACCTGGCTTCGGAAACGATTCTGTCCTACAACCACCAGTCGCAGTCCTTATCGGTGGTTGGCTCGAATCCTATCGGCCGCGACGCGCTGGGAGCCGCCTGGACGCAACTGTATCCGGCCACCAATATCACCAATTCGGTCCCCGATGTCACCACCAATTCCGGTTTCGGTTGGGGCTTAGGGGATCCGGGCTGGCACAACTGGGGCAAGGACTACGCCGCTACCGAGAACCTGTCCTGGGTGCATGGAAAGCATACCATGAAGTTCGGCGTCTTTTACAATCGCGACGATAAAGCGCAAACCGGCACATGGGCCATGGAAGGCAACGTCAATTACGGTTCCAGTTCTTCCATGCCGACCGATACCGGCAACGGCCTGGCCAACCTGATGCTGGGCAATTTCAACAGCTACTCACAACCGAGCGCGGCCGTTTTTCCATATTTCCGCTTCTGGGAAGTGGACTTCTACGCTCAGGACAACTGGAAGGTAACTAACCGTCTCACCGTGGAATTTGGCGTTCGCGTACCCTACATGACTCCGACCTACACCGTGGTTCGCGGCGGCACGCCGGGCGGCGAAGGTACCTGGCCGCTCTACAGCGTGGATATCGGCAAGTACAATAGCGCCGACGCACCCACCATCAATCTGAGCAACGGTTTCATCAACGGCACTCCCATGACGGTGCTCTCGAAACTCGGGTTGATCTGCGACCCCTGCTCCGGTACAAACCCCGGATTCTCATCAGGCAAAACATTCGTGGAACCTCGCGTAGGTTTTGCGTATGACCTGTTTGGCAACGGGACGACGGCTCTCCGCGCCGGGATCGGTATCTTCAATGAACGCATGCGCCAGAACAACTTCAACTTTGGCGCCGGCGGACAGTTTCCGGATCTGACCTCGCAATCGCTGGTAAACGGCAATGTCGGGTCGATCAGCACCAGTTCGCTCAACGCATCGGCGCCCATCGCACCGCCGAATATGACCGTCTGGCCGACCAACAACACCATGCCCACGATCTACTCGTGGTACCTGGGAATTCAGCGGCAGTTGCCGGCCAAGTTCACGCTGGATCTTTCCTATGCCGGGAATCACGCCATCCACCTGATGGACCAGCGGCAGATCAATGCGTTGCCGGCGGGCACGTTCGTCACGAACCCGAATCTGCTGTCGTCGGTCAATTACTTCTCCAACGCCCTGCTGCCCTATCTTGGATGGGGTCAGTTGAACGCCGTGGAGACGCTCGGCTACTCGCGCTACGACGCCATGATGTTCCGTCTGAGCAGGCGCTTCGCCAATAACCTGTCGATGAATTTCAACTACACGTGGTCGCACATCATGGACATCGTGGATAACGATTCCGACGTGATCAACAATCCGTTCTGCATTAGCTGCAACTGGGCGAATGCGGGTTACAACCAGCCCAACGTGGTTACCTTGGACTTCGTTTACGATCTGCCAAAGGTGAAGGGTGCGCTGGACCAACGCGGCCTAAGGCAGATTTTCAACGGATGGGAGATCAGCAGCATGATCCGGTCGCAATCGGGCATGCCCATAACCAGTCTCTACTCCAATGGAAACCTGATGGGAGTGAACGCGGGCAACCAGTATCCGAACCTGGTGGGCAATCCCTACGAAGGAACCAACGCGTTCCAGATACTCAACCCGGCAGCTTTTGCGCGTCCGCTGGATGGCCAGTACGGCAACCTCGGCCGCAACGCGCTGCACCTGCCGACGGTCAATAACGTGGACGCCGCCCTGATGAAGAACTTCAACATCACGGAAAGCACGAAACTGACCTTCCGGTGCGAAGTTTTCAACCTGTTCAACCATCCCCAAGTCTGGGGTGCGCAAAACTCGTTCAGCGGCGATAATCCGGGCAGCCTGATTTCCGCCAGCGACAAGGTGTTCGGGCAAGCCAATTCGTGGCGCGATGCCCGGACGCTCCAATTAGCGCTCAGGTTTGCCTTCTGAGCGAAGCGTAGTGAACCGGCGAGCCCCAATGCCTAAACCGCAGCGGGGCTCGCTTAGTTTGTGGGGTAGGCCTACGGCCTGCGGAGGCACCTCAGGCTGACGCCTTCAAAAGGCAGACCTTCAGTGCGCCCCTGAAACGCCGTCGTCAAGCTTTACACTGTCTGTCTCGGCGGCCCGCAGCTCACGAAAGCGCCGCAAAGCGCGACCTGCCTCGGCTGCCTTTCCGCAAATCCGCAGCGCTTGGCCAAGTTGATAGTAAGCGGACGCTTCATCAGGGTTCAGCTCGACCGCCCTTTCCAGCAGCACCACAGCCTCCGCGGGATGCTCCAGTTTCAACTGCGCCTTCCCCAAGTAGTAATAAGCCGCCCACGCATCCGGCTTCAGTTTTCGCGCCCGTTCCAGATAAGGAATCGCATCGCCGTAGCGGGACTCGAGTTGAACCAGTACGCCGCCAAGAAAGTAGTTAGCGTCCGGATCGTTGGGATTCTCCTTCAGCACAAGCTGCAATTCACGGATGGCATCGTCGGTCCGGCGCTGGCTGATGTAGACCTTTCCTAATTCCAAGTGCACGCCTGGAAGGCTCGGATCCAGGCGTAGCGCTTCCCGAAAGCTCTGCTCGGCGGTTTCAAAAATGGCGGCCTCGTAATACGCCCTACCAAGCATGAATTGGGCGCGGGCCGGGCCGGCCGCCTCGAGCATCTGTTCAAAAATCGCTTTGGCCTTCTCCTGATCCCGGTTCTTCAGATACGCGAATCCCAACAGAAAAAGGATCTGCGTATCCCGTTGACTGGCGGCATGCAGAACCTCGAGGTCGCGGATGGCCGGCGCCAATTGACCGGTGTAAAGGCGGCAAACCGCAAGCAATTGGCGAGCCTGCATGTGCTGGGGATCCAGGGCGACCACCCGCTCAAACAGTGGGAGTGCCCGCGCGTGGTCCTCCCGCTTGAGGTACACGAGTCCCAGATTAAGGAGCAGCGCCTGATCGTCCGGACTGAACTTTAGCGCGCGCCGGTACATGGCGATCGCCTGATCGGCGCGATTGGTGCGGGAGTAGATCACGCCCAGGTTACCGAGCGCGCCAACGTGGTGCGGCTCGGTGCGAAGCACGGTCTGGAACCCGCGCTCCGCGGCTGTATAGTCGCCTGCAGCGAGGTCCTTTGCGGCCCGGTCGAACACTTCCTTCGCAGGCTCGGCGGCCCACAGAAAGAAGCCGCAGATAAAGAGGCACGCCGCGGCCTTCATAGACCGTATTTTAGGCCGAATTGCGCGCCGCGGCCGGCTGGGGCTTAAGAACCGGCCGCAACCGTGAGCACCACCCCATTCCCCGGATACGAGATTTCGAGGTGCTCTGTGTAGTGCTGGAATCGCCGGCCGTCAGGGTCGAACTAGAGATGACGGTGGCCGCCAGCGCTCCCTGGCCTCGCACCAGCCCTCTCTTGAGCACCAGATGGCCTGCAGCCATGAGAGAGCCGTCCACGCCGTGCTTCCGGCCGTCTGTGTGTAACTACCGCAGACCGATAAGCTGCTGCCGGCCGCGACTATTACCTTGCCCGCGTTAGTGAGACTCGCGGTCAGCGTCGCCAAGGCGTTCACGGCGTTGTTGGCGTTGAAGATTTCCGCCGCGCTGCCGGTGATCGGAACCGATGCCGATGGAACCGTTGTTGACGATGCTGTTGCCGTTGCCGGTAATGTCGATATAGCCGGGCGAAATGACTACACTGGCGCCCCCGGCGGCGCTCAGGCCCACGACGCTTATGCCATCGTTCACGGTGACCGTGCCGCCGTTGACGATTGCGTTACCGTCGGGATAAACGTCCGCGGCTCAGGTGTCCCAAAGAGCGGTTCCCTTGTCCTGTGGGCACGGCTCCCAATTCCCCGCCCCGCCCGGCCAGGTTGAGGTAGTCTGCCCAAGCACCACCGTGCCGCAGCCCAATAGCGCCGCGAGCACAGACCATGTCACTCGATTTTTCAGCATGCCACCCTCCGATTCTCAGTCTCTGTACGCCGCTGTATGCGCGCGTATCTGGGGTAGAATACGCGACCTCGGAACAGGAATCATCACCTGAACAGGTGAATATTTTTGATCTGCTACCGCACGATGCCGCTGCGCAGGGCCTTGGCTACGGCTTCCGATTTCGAATGAACGTGCAGTTTCTCGTAGACGTGGCGCATGTGCGTGGAGATGGTATTTACGCTGACTCCCAGAGTGGCTGCGGCAGTCTTGTAATTGTGCCCCTCGGACAGGAGTTTAAGCAGGCGCGTTTCGTGGGGAGTCAGGTCGTAGGCGGCGGCTTTCGGCGGACGGAATGCGCGAAACAGGTCGATGACCCGGCGTGCGACTTCGAGCGACATCGGCGCTCCGCCATCCACCGCTTCCCGCAGGCTCTCCAGCAGGCGCCCCGGCGGCGTCTTCTTCAGCAAATAGCCTGAGGCTCCGGCGCACAGGGCGGCGAAGATGCGCTGGTCGTCGTCATAGACGGTGAGAACCAGGATCTCCGCGGCCGGAAACCGTTTCCGGAGTAGCGGAATACCTTCAATTCCCGACATTCCCGGCAGACCGATATCGACCAGGACGATGCGCGGGGCAATCGCGGGCATGCGCGCCAGGGCCTCCTCCATACTCGCGTAGGCTCCCGTACAGTGGTGGCCGTGCGTACCGTTGATCAGCAGGCGCAGACCTTCGCGCAGGTCCGCCTGATCTTCGATCACCACCGTAGTGAGGGTGTCTTCGCCGGCTGTCATTTCGGATTGGTCACCCTATTTTCCACATTCAGGCCTCCGGGGCCATCACCTGTTCAGGTGATTATTCCATGCGTGCACCTTGCGGTCGACCGGGACGGTGAGCGTAATGGACGTGCCACAACCTGGCGCCGCGGAAATTTGCAGTTCGCCGCCCAGCGCGCGTGCGCGCCGCCGCATGTTTCCAAGACCGTGCCCCTGCCCGATAGCGTCCGTGCCTACGCCACGGCCATCATCGGACATGCGCAGCACGAGGCGATGCTGATCCGTGCTCAGGTTAATCTCCACCCGGCGGCACTGCGCATGCCGCACGATGTTGTTGACGCCTTCCTTGAAGATAAGAAATACTTCGCGGCGGATCTCGGCGCGCAGCGGCATTTTTGCGGCATCCAGTGGGGCGCGAAACTCAAACGCGATGGACCGCGAGGTGAACAGATCGCTGGCGAAGCGGCGCATCCGGTAAACAAGGTCGCCCAGGTTGTCGCGCAGCGGGTTGATGGCCCAGACGATATCGCTCATGGAGTCCACCAGTTCCCGGGAAAGGTCGGCGATGCGAGCCAGCCGCGCGTCGGCGCCTGCCGCCTCCGCACCCGGACTCGTCCGTGCCAGTTCGCTCAATACGGCAATCTGGGTGAGGCTGGATCCGATGTCGTCGTGCAGGTCGCTGGCGATCCGGGTACGAACGCGCTCGAGTTCCAGCAATTGCCGCAACCGGTAGCGATGCGCGGACCAGACAGCTAGCGCCGTCGCGGTAATCGCCAGGGACAGGAACCAGGACCGCTGCCATAGGGGAGGCGGGAGCGTGAACGCCACCGAGGCCGGCACTGCGCTGCTCCTTCCCAGGGCATCGACGGCGCGTACCAGAAACCGATAACTGCCCGGACGGATGCCGGCGTACGTAACGCTGCGCGCGTTTGCCAGTGGCCCCCAACCCCGCTCGGAGCCTTCCATCTGGTATTGATATTGGATGGTCTCGCCGATGCCGAAGTTCAGACTGGCGAAGTCGATCTGGACCTGGTCGTCCGACGGCCGGAGCCGGATGACCGCGAGCTGGCTTTCCCCGAGCTCCGAAACCGGAAGCTCACGCCCGCGGACGCGGAAGCCAGTAATGCGGATCGCCGGAGCGCCGGAAGCGTTCCCCTCTGGGAGGGGCACAAATCGGGTCAGCCCGTTTCCCCCAAACCAGAGGGTTCCGTGCCGGTCGCGATAGGCGATTCGAGCGATACCCGGAAATGGTAGGCCATCGGCGTCGGTGTAATGCCGCACGCGGCCGCTTTGTGGATCAAGCTGGTCGATTCCCCGCCCCGTGCAGACATAAATCCGGCCTGTCAGGTCCTCTGTAACGCAGCCGATGTTGTCGCTCGAAAGGCCGGCGCGCGTAGTGTGCATTTGGAACCGGGGCCGGTCCGTATCGGGCTCATCCACGCGCGCCAGACCGCTGGACGTTGCCACCCAGAGCCGGCCGACACGATCGGCATGCAGACCTGCCACGTGAGTAGTCAAACCATCGGCCGCGCCAAAGACCTGAAATCGGCCTTTTCGATAGCGGACCAGATCATGCCAGAAAAGTCCCATCCAGATGTTTCCGGCACGATCTTCGGCGTAGACCGTGGGCGTTCCCAGGGGCTGACCGTCTGCGCCATATTTGAATTTCTGGATGATGCCGGTGGCACGCGACCAGCGTTCTACGTCGTCCGCGCCTAGAACCGAGATCCACATATCGCCGCGCGAGTCCTCGAACATTCCGTAGATTCCGTGTCCTGAGAGGCCATCGCGCTCGGTAAAGATCCGCTCCGGCAGAGTGTGCGCCAGTTCCTTGAAGTCCCGCACCAGCGGATACCGGCACAGCCCCTCGTCGGTAGCCACCCACCAGGCGCCGGTATGGTCCTGAAAGTGAATCTGGCCGCTGCCCCAGGTAAATCGCTTGGCAGGGTTGGGCAGACGGGGGACCACGGCGGTGAAGCGCTCGCCATCGAATGCGTGCAAGTAGCGGAACCGCGGATCGCCTGAGATGGCGATCAGATGGCCGCCGCGGTCCTCGAAAATCGACCCGATGCTGTTGCTCTTGAGGCCGTCTACAGTCGTGTAAGTAGTGAACGGTCCCCTGGCCAGGCGCATGACTCCCGCGCCGGCGAGCCACAGGCTGCCCGTCTCATCTTCCGCCAGTGCGCCGATCGAGAGCCGGTCCACGCCGGCGACGTCCAGGCCGTGCCGCGCGGTCCAGCTTCGGAATGCATCGCTTTTGCCGGCATCGCCGGGCACAAACTCGGCCAAACCGTCGTCGGTTCCCATCCAAAGGCTTCCGTCGCGCGATTCCATAAGATCCAGCACCAGCGTGCCGGGCAGCCCATCGCGCCTGGTATACACCCGCTCCAACGAAGGTGTTTTAGGCCCCGCACGCGGCGAGAGGCGCCAAAGCCCCGCGCTCCAGGTCCCCACCCATAGACGCTGTTGGCGGTCCCTGAATAGGGTACTGACACGCGTGGTGCTGATGGGTAGTCCCTCCGCGGCTCCGTACGATTCGACGCGTCCTGTCGCCAACCGGCGCGCCAGAACGCCGCCGCCGCCAAGCCAGAGACTGCCATCGCCATCCGGCAGCAGTGCGTCCCACATTGTGGAGGGCCCGAAACCTGGTCCTAAGTCGATCCATTCGAAAATCCTTTGAGCGCGATCGAAGCGGTATAGGTTGTGCAGTGTCAGACACCAGATCCGGCCATCCGACGCTTCCATGATCTGAATAATTGGTCCGGGATGGCTGCCCGGGTTGAGCCGGTAGACGCTAAAACGGCCGGCATTCGCTCCGGCCACACCAGAAGCCCACTGCGGGTTGAACAGGCTGATCGCCCGGGCGGTCGCTACCCAGTACTCACCATCGCGGGTTTGGAGGAAATCGGCCGCCTCACGGTCGGGTAATCCCTGTTCCGGCGTATAGTTCGTGAACGTGTACCCGTCGAAGCGCGACAGCCCTTCATTGGTGCAGAACCAGAGAAACCCGTGCGAATCCCGCAGCGCGCAAACGATGGCGTTACTGGGCAGGCCGTCGGCGGTGGTGTAGAGCCTGATCGGAAGGTGCTCTGCCCGAAGCGGCGCGATGGCTGGCAGGAAAAGACAAAGTAAGAAAAATCGATTCAACCGTCAGCGCAGTATATCACCTAACTCCGCGAGCAAGGGACCGAGGTCGCCTTCATAGCGCCGCCAGCGCTGCAGCGAACTGCGATAGAGAGGCTTGCGGACCTGGGCCGCGCTGGCCGTCTTGACCGGCCGCGAGCTGGCATGGAACATCAGGCAGCGGTCATCCCAAGGCAGGCCACAATACTCGATCATGCGCCGCGCCTGACCTTCCAGGTCGCCGACTACATTTTCGTAACGGACGTCGAGCATGGAACCGGGCGGCAGGACACATCGCCAGTGGTTCATCAGCGCGCTGTAACAGTAGTAGTAGCGGCCCAGCTCTGCCAGATCGTAGCTGTAATTTACACCCGACGTGAACAATTTCGAATAACATGACACGCAGGTATCCACGGGATCGCGGATCGTGTGGATGATCTTGGCGTTTGGCAGAATCAGGCGGATCAGGCCGATGCCCAGGAAGTTACTGGGATACTTGTCGATGATGCGGGCCTGGCCGCGCGCGAGAGGCGGCAGGCAAGCCAGATACGACTGGCCGAGACGCGCCAGTTGGTCCGCGGCCAGCGAGGGAACACACTCGGGATAAGGAAGCGACCGCGTCACGTTCTCGAGCGCCGGCAGTTCGCCGGCGCCATGAATCAGCGGATGGCTGGCCAGGATCTGTTCGATCAACGTGCTGCCGGAACGCGGCATGCCGAGCACGAATATGGGGACGGGCGAGGGATCGCCGCCGCCCTGGGATCTTTCGAACAACCCGTGATCGAACACGGTGGCGATGCGGTGGAAACGTTTGACCTCAGCCAGCTCGCCGTAGGCAATTTGCCGGCGTTTAAGCGCGTTGGCTTTGTTGAGATGCACGAAGACCCGCGGGTAATCTCCGCAATCCTCTAACGCCTTGGCCAGCGCGAAGTGGATGTGCAGCGCCTGGTTGGAGGACAGATCGGTCCGGGCGGCCAGCGTTTCGAGCGCCGCCAGATCCGCATCTCCGTGGCTGAATGTTTTGAGCTCGGCGCGGTTGTAGTGGGTCTCGGCGTAGTCCGGCCGGATCGCGATGGCGCGTCCGTAGTGGGTCCTGGCCTCCGTAAACTTACCTTCGACCGCAAAAATGTTTCCCAGGTTATTGTGCGCCTCGGCGTGGCCGGGATTGAGAGTCACGGCCCGGAGGCTATGTTCTCTGGCAGCGTCAAGCTCGCCTCGCGCCAGGAGAGCCGAACCAAGATTGTTGTGAGCATCGGCGTATTCCGGTTTGAGCTGCAGAGCCCGCCGGTAATGGGCCAGGGCGTCATCGACTCTGCCCAGTGCCATCAGCGCGGAGGCCAGGTTGTAATGCACCTCGGCGCGCCGCGGATCGAGGGTTAGAGCGCGCGCGTAATGCACCAGCGCCTCGGCCACCCTGCCGCGGTCCTTGAGAACATTGGCGAGATTGCTGTGGGCGTCGGCGTGATTGGGGTTGATGCCCAGCGCGCGCTCGTAATGCGCCATCGCGTCGTCGGATTTGCCTTGCGCGAGCAATGCCGAACCCAAATAATCATGTGAATCGGCGCTGTCTGGCCGGATGGCCAAGACACGCTCGAAATGCGACACGGCTTCCGCGATTCGCCCTCCCTGGCAGGCGATCAAACCCAAGAGATGCAAGCTGTCGGCATGGTTCGCATCTGTCGCCTGAATCCGCAGGTAAATGCGTTGCGCGTCCGTCAAACGCCCCGCCTGATGGTGGCGGAGAGCATCGGCCATGAGGCTTCGAGTACTGCTGGGCCGAACTTTCCTTATGGCTTTACTCATAGACAACCCCACGTGCCGGGAGGTCGGGAAGTGCATCTTGCTAGCCGATAGGTTGTACCGCACTTTCAATCGGATACGCGGATTCAGGCGTGTTGGCGCCTTGACGGCCACGACTAACGTCAAGGTCTTGACAGGGTACCTCTACGGCGTGGTGGCCGACACCGCCGCTGACATGGGGGAAACATCGCCCTCGGCGTCGACCTCCTCCACTGCATAATAGTATTTAGTCGAAGGGCTGAGCGGGTAGTCGGTGAACGTGGTGCTCGTGCGGTTGGTCAACTGCGTGAGGTTCGAGGGCGAGGTTCCGCGGAAGATGTGATAGGCGACCACAGGCATGCCGCTGCCGCCGGCAGCCCAGGTCAGATTGATCTCCTCAGACGACTGGGCCTTCGCCGAAACATTCACTGGAGCCTTAGGAGGCACCATCGTTGTGGCGGATACAACCTGGGACATGGCGGAAACATTGCCATCGGTATCCACGGCCTCGACGCCGAAATAATAGGTGGTCCCCGGCGTCAACGGATAGTTGCCCCACTTGGTGGTTGTGTTCTGCGTGCCTACCTTCACCAGGTTGCCCGCGGACGTACCACGGAAAATGAAGTAACCTCCGATCGCGATCTTGTCTGTCGAAGGCGTCCACGTCAGGTTAATTTGCTGCGTGGAAACTACGTTCGGGATCAGGTTGCCCGGCGGGGTGGGAGGCACATTGCTAAAAGTGGTGACGTGGATCACCGCTGAGGACGGCGATACATTGCCGCCCAGATCGAATGCTTCTATGGCGTAGGAATAAGTGGTTCCATCCGTCAGCCCCGCATCCTGGTAGAACGCCGCCGCCGTCGACCCTATCCGCACTCCGTTCCGGTACACGTAGTAGCCGGCCACTCCCACGTTGTCCGTGGACCCAGTCCAAGTGAGGTACGAAGTTGTGGGCTGCCCGGACGAGCCAGCGAGATTGCCGGGGGTGGTGGGCGGCGTGTGGTCGGGAGTCGAAAGATTCGCGCTGTAGTAGCTCATCGCCGTGCTGGTGAAGATGGCGCTCTGCATGTTTGAGGCTGCCTGGTCATCTTCCTGCGTGAGAGCGTCGGCGGGGAGCAGATTCTCCGTGGAAGGACCGTAGGTCATGTAGTTGGAATAGTATTGGGTCTCAAAGGGTGCGATATAGATCATATGGGTATAGCTACCCAGGCTCGCCATGGTCTGGAGGAAAAACACATCCAGAGGCGCCCAGAAACTGAAGATATTGCGCGCCTCGGTTTCGCTGTAGATGAGCGTCAATAACTCGTTATCCCGGATCTTGTGCAGCCAGCATTCGCTCATGGCCAGCGGTTTGCCGGCGGCAGCGGCGGTGTTTGCGATGGTCAAGGCGTTGGGCAGGAAGTTGTAGTTTACCGGATAGATGTGCACGTCTATGTAATCCACGGGCTGCGCCACGAAATTCTGGATGAAGCTGTTGAAGTTTTTCAGCCAGGAGCCTACGCCCGCCCCGACTTTCATGCCCGGCACGCCGGCCTGCTTCACGCTGGCCAGTAGCCCGGTCAGTTCGGAGCCGGCCCCAGTAGGCGTGTTGACCTCGGTCTGCCCGGTATTCAGGGCCTCCGTGTCCGGTTCCTGTAGCACCACCAGATAATCTGGTTGCATGGTTTGGGCCACCGTGAGCGCCATCTGGGCACGCGCCTGTTGATACTGCGTCCAGTTCAGCGTGGTGTTGAACGCGGCGGTGTTCCAGCCGGCGATGACATCGTTGGCGGTGCACTCCAGCGTGTCGTTTTGAACGACGAGCTTCAAGCCGGCGGCCCGCACCGTAGCGGCCACTTGTTGATAAAAGCCGACAAACTGGCTATAAGACTGTCCCTGGCTGGTCAGAAACGGCTCGTACAGAATCGGGAAGCCCACTTCGACCAAGACCGCCTTGGCGCCCAAGGCCTTGATCTGCTGTACCTGAAGCTGAACCGTGGGTAGGGAATTCAGCAACGCCGGACCTGCGTTGCCGTCGGCATCCGTAAGAGTTCCCGTAGCCAAGCCTTGATACGCCGGCTGCTTGCCGAGGGTGGTGTTGAACGTGGTGAGGTAGTTGTCGAGCGTGGTGTACAGATCCTGGAATGTGCTCGGAACAGCGGGAGCACTGGCGCCACGCGCCGGTGAGACTGCCAATTGCACAATGCAATACAAACAGAATACAAGTCTTAAGAGGGAGATAGGGCGAATAAAGGGATTCATAAAATTAATAGTGGTTCCGACGTGGAACGGGACTTACTGAAATTGGTTACTGTGCGATGGGCACACCGATAGCTATAGCCACCGCGAACACGATTTCCTGTATGAGCGCGTACAACGTGCAATCGGGTTACCATTCGAGTTAACTCAAGTTAACCAATGTTATCAGTGGCTTGCGGTTAAGCCCGCCATGCGTTGCGACAGAGTGCCAAATATTACCTTGGAGATATTACATCGCCCCTTAGAGCAACTCAACCCGGATCGGGAATTTTTCAGGTCCTATCAGATCCACGGCCGGCCCACGAGTCCCAGGAACCCTACTGTATGAGGCGCGAACTCACGCAGTTTGCGGACCGTAGTACAGACATGATCGTGCGCTGGCGCTGGCGTTACCAACTTGTAATCTTGATGACGGCCCTGTCCGTCCACGCGGCCGGCCAGAGCAGGCCCGGCGCTCTCCCAAAGCCGACGGGGAAGTTTAGCATTGGACGTGTCACCCTCCATTGGGTGGATCGGTCGCGCATTGAGCCGCTGGCGCCGGATCACCAAAACCGGGAACTGATGGTGGATGTCTGGTATCCCGCCGAACCCTCAGTGGGCGCCGCGGCGGAGTACCTGGATGTCGCGGCATTTGAGCGCACTCTGGGTGCGGACGGATTTCGCGCGCAATTTGGCGCGGCTTACGACATCGTGAGCCGCGGGGCCGTGCGAACCGGCGCGCTAATTGGTGCACCATTTGCCGCGGCGGCCGAACGCGCTCCGATCCTGATCTTCTCGCCTGGAGGCGGCATGGTGCGGGAAGTCTACACGGCGCAACTTGAAGATCTGGCCAGCCACGGTTACGTGGTGGCCGCGATCTCCCATCCGTATGACGCGATCGTTACAGTTTTCCCCGATGGACGCACGATTGGCTACGACAGCAAACGCTGGCCGCAGGTACCGTCATTTGAAGGCGAGCCGAACCTCAATCAATTGGAATGGCACGCAGCTGATGTGTGCTTCGCGTTGGACGAACTCAGCCGCGCAAACCAGGCAGGCCCTTCAAAACTGCCATTTGCCGGGCATCTCGACCTGGCGCGAGCCGGCGCATTCGGTCATTCATTTGGCGGAATGGCAGCCGCGCATGCCTGCCAAAAAGACCAGCGTTTGAGCGCGTGCCTGGATCAGGACGGCGAAGCCGGCATGCGGCCTTTCTACCTGGACCCGCGCGGCTGGGGCATGGACCAGGCGTTTATGCTGCTGGCGCGCGCGGCGCCAAAAGGGCCTGTGCCGGATGAAGAGTTGGCAAAAATGAAAGTCACGCGGCGGCAGGCCGAGGAAATCCTCGCCAGGCTCCACGCTTACCAGGACCGCGTGCTCCGAAGCACCGGAAGGGGAAGTTACCGCGTGGTGCTCGAAAGCAAGACGACCACCCATATGGACTTCAGCGACTTGCCGGCGCTCGGCGCGCGGGATGCCACAGAGGCGGAAACCCGATGGCACACTCTCGAAGTGATACGGACCTACACGCGGGGCTTCTTCGACAAATATGTTCGCGGCGCGTCTGCTCCGTTTCTTGCAGCTAAGCCCGCAGCTCAAGTGGTCCAGTCAGTAGAGAAATTTCCGCCAGCCACACCGTCATGCGGCCGGCGTTGACAGGTAGTTACGCGCCGGGACAGGCGCCCCAATCAGAGCTTTCCTTTGGCTAGCTTATAGCTCGTGAACTGGGCGATTTCCAGGGCCCAGATCGTTTCTCTGCCGATACGTTGTTCGACTCCGGAGACTTCGGCAAACAGGCGTCCGGTGCGCCCGTTAACATCGTGCAGAAGGGTCGCGACATTCTCCACCAGCCAGCATTGACAGGACGGGCAGATTTGCGCGTCCACTTTGAATTTGACGTCTACGCGGTCGTTGGGAAAGCTACCGCCGGCTTTGGTCACAAACGCCCGCACCGCGCTCCAGGCCTCCTTCCAGGCGCGCCTTTCCGCGTGGTCGCCGGCATCCTGTACTTTGCCGGTCTGCATCACGTTCTCGCCGTCGCCAAACGGGCCCGACCAAACGGCTTGAGTCGAGAATTTCGCGTACACTTCAGCCACCACCATCTGGATCACCGTGGTTGCCGGATGTGAGCCAGGCTGCTTTCCGCGGCGAACGATGCGTTTCCTGCCGGCGAGCACCTGGCGCGCGGTCCACTCCGCTTCATCTTCGAGCGCGGCGTCGTTTACCACATGCGGTCCCGGCCCCGGCGGGCTTTGAACCTCGCCAGCGCCCTGTTGCAGTACGTGGCACAATTCGTGCACCAGCAGATGCATGCCGGCCGGCGTGTCGGGCGCATACGTCCCCGGAGCGAAGAAGATATCGGAACCCATGGTGAAAGCGGCGGCTCCCAGCCGCGGCGGTGCGGTCCCGATGTGAATTCGCACTCCCGAAAAATCCGCGCCGAGGATTCGTTCCAAGTCCCGTCTTGGCGCCTTTCGCAGCCCCATCGCCGATTGCCTCCAGACCGTTCAGTATACGGCAAAAGCGGGCAACCTACGCCGTGCGAGTGCCCGCACCGGAGCTTAGCTGGAGGGTCCGGCTTCGCCTGAGACAGGCACTGTGTCCTTGCTGCCTGAGCTTTCCGTAAGTGTCAATGTGCTGGTGAATGTTCCGTTAGCAACCGGCCGGAAAATCACATCGATGGTACAGGTGGCACCCGCGGTCAGGACGGAAGGGCACCGGTTGTACTCGGTCAAAGAGGCATCGCCGCTCATCGCGATTCCCGCAATGCCCACGGACGCGCCGCTGGTATTGGTAACCGTGACCTTCTGGACGGGGTTGTCGCCGATAATATAGCCGGTGAATATCACTGGGGAAGGCGCCAGGCTCAACGCACCCGGAAGGCTCGCGGTCGAGCCCGTTCCGGTGAGCGAAACGGTGCGCGCGCCCGTCGATAGATTAACGGCCAGGGCACCCGTGCGAGTTCCCTTGGCGGTGGGCGTAAACGTCACGGTGACGGTGCAACTCTTGCCGGCCGCTAGCGAGGCTTTGCAAGTCGTGGTTTCGGCGAAATCTCCGGTTACCGTAACCCCACTGTTCGAAACAGCCGAGTTGCCGGTGTTGGAAATGGTAACTTTTTGGCCGGCACCGGTGCTATGGACCAGTTCGAGCGGGAACAGAAGCGCAGCCGGGGATACCGTCACGGTGGGCGCCACGGTACTGCCGATGCCGGTGAGGGCCACGCTCTGCGAACCGGCATTGCCGCTGATGCTCAAGGTGCCGGTGGCGGATCCGGTGGCAGCCGGAGTGAACCAGACCTGAATGGTGCAAGCGTTGCCTGGAACGATGGCAACCGTGCAGTTGTTCGTCTGAGAGAACGGAGCGGCGGTCGTTACCGTGCTGACTTGCATGGGACCGGTGCCGGTGTTCAGTACAACCACGCTTTGGGACGGACTCACCGTATTGAGGACCTGGCCCGGAAAGGCAAGACTCCCCGGAACCACGTATGCTGCGGGATGCGTCGCGAAGCCAGAGAGTGTCACCACCTGCTTCGCGCCCAAGTTGGCGGAGTTATCCGAGAATGTCAGCAACCCGTTCGCCTGACCGATGACCGAGGGCGCGAACGAAACATATGCCGTGCAACTCGACCCCGCAATGAGGAAACTGGCACAACTCGTGGTATCGACAAAGCCGTTGTTCGCCGTGATGCTCGCGAAATCCAGCGGGCTGCCGCCGAAGTTGTTGATCGTTACCGTTTGGGAAGCGCTCGATGTGTTGATGTTCTGGTTCGCGTAGGAAAGGGCGCCGGTGGAGACGGTGATAGCTGGCGGAACCGGGCTCGGAATCGGTACGGGCGTCACGCCAAATACGTACGACGGGCCGATTGGGCCAATCGCGCCTGAGGAGAAGAGTACCCCTGCCATTCCGTCGACCAATCTCACGCCACCGCCGCCTGCGTAAATAGTTCCTTTGGAATCGACAGCGATGCTGTTCAGCCCGTTCGAGCCCACGTATACATAGGTCCAGTTCGTGCCGGTCATGTCGTCCACCCGTACCACGGCCGGCTGATAGGCCTCATTGTCGGCGATATAGATCTTGCCGGCGGCATCGATGGCCACCGCCACGGGAGACTGTAGCAAATAGACCTGGCCGTTGATGTTGGGCGACTGCGTCAGGGTGGTCCAATTGGTGCCGTTCATATCGTCGATACGGACCAGCCGCAAATTGCCGGTGTCGGGAATGTAGATGCGGCCTGCAGAGTCGACCGCGATGGTGGCCAGATATTGCGCAAACTGGCCCACACCGGAACCGGCGCTGCCGTAGGCGGCCCAGTTCGTCCCATTCATATCGTCGATGCGGACCACGCGCGAATTACCCGAATCCATCACATAGATCTTGCCATTGGAATCCACAGCCACTCCGGAAGGGTCGTAGAACTGCCCCTGGCCGGAGCCGCAGGTACCGCCGTAAGCCGCCCAGTTGGCTCCGGTCATGTTGTCGATGCGGACGATGCGGCAATTGTAAGCGTCGGCGATGTAGATCCTGCCGGCGGAATCGAGGGCCGTGCCATAGGCGCCATAAAACTGGCCTGCGCCGCCGCCATACCCGCCATACGAGATCTGGTTTGTGCCCATCAGGTCGTCGGAGCGGTGAAGTTGCTCGCTATCGGTGTAATAGAACGGTGAGTACGCAGAGTTGTAGACGGTTAGTCCGCTTGCCGCGGCGCCATTTGTGCCGAATCCCTGGTAGGTTACACCGGTGATGGCTTGGGCCAGGCCGTTTACCGTCGATGTACCCTGGAAATAGCCGGTGAAAGTATAGCCGCATGTGACGTGTCCGCCCTTGCCGCCACCCGAACAACTCTCGACGAAAGCTCCGGAAGTGAACGTGGCGCTCATGCTGGCGGTTCCGTCTGTCGAGAGAAAGGCGAGCACGCCGCCTGAACAGCTGGTGGGATTAGCAGTGGCGCAACTCATGGTCACAGTTCCGGCAGGCGAAGACACACTCGAACTGATGGAAAATCCGGACCCTGCCGACGTGCCGCCTCCGGAATTTGCGAAACTACCCTGATCAGCGTGCGCAAGGGAAGTCAGCATGGTCGAAACAGCAAGAAGAGATATCGCGTTGAATTTTGTCAAGTGGTTCCCCCGTGCGCAGTTTCCGTGAATCCTGCGGAGATTGAGCTAGTGTACCTCACTCAGTTCACTTAGTCACTGAGTTATGTATCTGATGAGGACAGAATCGTCTGTTGAGTGACAACGCCCCAGCAATTTAATTGCAAGTCCCGAGAACTACTATCCTATGGTGGTTTTGATCGCGCAACCCATTGCAGTTATTGAACAGACAGCACTGGATCGCCAGGTTGGAGTGAGAGCGCTCTGAGAGCTGCGGGAAGAATTGACCGTTAGCACCACGAAAAATCTACTCTTGCGAGATAGATACTAGTAGTTATTAAGTCGCGTACCAGTACCACACGAACGTTCACTTCAATTGCAGCGCTGGCAGCAGGACCACTCGCCCAGACTGTCCCTGGACGACCAGTTGATACGCTTCGGGAGCCGCGGAGAGGGGCAGCACCCGGCTGACTAAGGGCGGAAAAAATGCGCCGCTGTCAAAACCCGGCGCCAATTCCCTTAACGTCCGGGCCGATTGAGTGAGATCACGGTGCAGGGTATTGACGCCGAATAGCTGGGATTCATTGCGATAGAAATCGATCAGGTCGAAGCTTACGCGACGTTCTTTTCCGGCGGTAATCTCGATCAGTCGGCCGCGAGGGGCGAGCAGTTTCAGGGCTGTCTCTAACATCGGCCCACCTGCCACGTCGAGAACGAGGTCCGCGCCGCGGCCAGCGGTAAATGACCGAACTCCGGTGGAGACATCCTCTTTCGCCGGCTCGATCCTGAGATCGGCCACTTTTTCGGCAGCCGACCCGGCGGGTAGGGGATGCCGGCTGATGGCGACGGCCCTCGCCCCGAGATATTTGCCAATTTGAATCGCGGCGCCGCCAACACCGCCACCGGCTCCGATCACCACCAATGTCTCTCCCGGTGAGAGGCCGCCGTATTCCGCAACCCCAATCCAGGCAGTGATAAATGTTACCCCCGAGCTGGCGGCGGACTCGTGCGAAAGGCGATCTGGCTTGCGCACCAGGCTGGCAACGGGCACTTCGATGGATTCAGCGTGCGTACCGTCCCGGGTGAAGCCCACATCACCGCCCGTCCCCCAGACGGGCTGGCCAACCCATTCGGCGGGACCGTCGATCACCACGCCTGAGTAATCCCGGCCGGGAATGCGCGGCAAGGTAGTATGCGCCATCGCCCCAAGAACGTTCTTCACATCGCTCGGATTGACGGACGCGGCTTCAATCCGGACCACGGCCGTTGTCGCGGTGGCTTGAGGATCTGGCCGGTTAGTGAGCCGAAGCTGGGACAGGTCTCCAAATTGATGAAATTCGATGGCTCGCATGGTCCGTAAGCTTTATCTATCTATATCGCTGATTATCGCTTACCAGGCGGGCTAATAGACCTGTCACCAGGAGTTCACGTGCGGTCGAGGTGCAGGGCCAATGGAAGGTCCGGAGGCGGAGAGGAAACCAGGGTGCGGATTAGACGGCCAGACTGCTGCCACCAACCCTCGAATAACCGCTCCTCATCACAATGCGCTTCTAGAGGAGCCCATTCGTCACTCTGCAATTGCCAGGCCCGGCCAAGCGCGATGGCGACCCGCCGCGTGTCCCAGCGGAGTCCCACACCGAGAGCCTTCAGGGCGCTCTCTTTTGCGCTCCAGAGCAACGCCAGAATGCGCGCACGTTCCGCCGCGGCAACTTCCGCTATGAGAACCTGTTCGCGGGCTGTGAAATAGTCCGAGGCAAAAGAGGCGCTGCGCGGTTCAATTACTTCAATGTCACAGCCTAAAGCCGTTGCGGATTGCGCTACGGCGCAAATACCGCGGCCGGCGCGGTGACTCAGCGATATGCCCAGCGCCAAAGGACGCTCCGCCAGCCAGAATTCGGGCGCACCGGAGCGGGCCGCACGTACTTCAATTCTGGCGAGCGTGGGAGGGGTCGGGGGCAACCTCAGGAAAGCGATCAGCGCGCGCTTGGCAGTCCAGCGGCCGAGCCGCCAATCCGCGCGCCGCTTCGCGAAGCGCATACTCCTCAGCCGCGCCGCTTCAGCTGGTCCCAGCCAGCTATCGTCGGCAGGCACATCCGCCTGGTCTTGTTCCAGCCAGTAAACGTCCATGGCGTCACGCCACGGAGACTTCTTCGAGTTTCAGCGGTCCGAGATCGATCGGATCGGGATACGCCACTGTGCCGTAACCGCTGAGCCGCAGATAGCAATCGCCGCCTTCGTCCACCAAATAGACTTCGTAAGTTCCATCCTCCGCGCCAGGAACGGCTATGGCCGAGAGGCGGCCGCCTGCTGGGAGCGGAGATGCGCCCATGGAGACCCGGGTAATTTGCCCCGGCAACCCCATGCGGCTGTGACGGGCCACTTCCCACAAGGCAGCCGTCTGGAAGCCCAACTCGATCGCCCGCGGATCGATGGCCAGCGGCGCCTCGGGCGGTTGGTGATGGACCGGCAGAGTCGCGGCCATTAGGCCCGTGGCGTGGCGGTCGCCGATCCAGGCACGCTCCAGCACCTGGTACGCCGGACCGTGGAAGAAGACACGGTAGATATCGCCTGAGTCGAGTGGCGCGCCATCGGCTGCACCGAACTTCGGCGCCGCTACAGCCGTGGGCGGCTGCTTCGTCAGCCGGACCCGAGCGGTGAAGTGCGTGGTGAGCTGTGGCGAAGCTTGATTCGGCAGCGTACGGCTGCCGGACAGCCGGCAATCCGCCAGCACCGCGTCACCTTCCGCAAGAAAGTTCGCGTGGATGGTCAAGGTGCGCGGCTCCTGGTGATAGAACTTGAAGGGCGCCAGGAAATGCACGTCTTCAATGGCGGCGATATGCCATCCCGGCAGCAGGCTGCGGGCCGCTTCGGCGAAAGCTTCGATGCCCATCACTCCCGGCAGCACAGGCTTGCCGTCGATCTGGTGATCGAAGAGAAACGGCTGGATCTTCGGGTCAAGGGTGGTCTCGATGGTCAAACCACTATCAAGACTGAACCCCGTGACAGCGCCAATCATCGGGCCGATGGGGCCGGTTCCAGCCTTGATGTCCATGCCGCCGGTAGGGTCCCATTCGTTTTGCAGGATGCCGAGAGCCCGGGCGACCACGATCTCACCGCCCGTGTTTTCAGAGGTCAGCTCGCGCCGGATCCACGGAATGCCGGCCTCCGGCGGCAGCGTCTGGATGCCCGCACGTTCCATCATTTCTGGAATGGAGCCGCGGCTGGCCATGCCGATGCCGCCCCAGGCGGTCCAATCGATGACCAGACCACGGGTGTCCGGCCGCGCGGTGCGGAAGCTGGAAGCGATTTTCGCCAGCAAGTCGTTGGCTGAGCTGTAGTCGGACTGGCCGCCGTTTCCAAAACGGCCGGCGATCGAACTGAACGCCACTGTGGCCCGCAATGGCATGTCGCCGATGTGGTGCATGAGGTTGAACCAGCCGTCGGCCTTGACGTCGAAGACCAGGTCGAATTCGCGCGGGTCCTTCTCCGGCAGGAAGTGGCTGCGCTCGAGACCGGCGGCATGCAGCAGAACGTCGATCCGCCCACTCTGTTCTCGCACCTGCGTGATGACCTTTCCTACGGCATCGGTATCGGTGAGGTTCAAGCTGAAGTAATGGGCAGTGCCTCCGGCCGTGCGCACGGCGTCAATGGCGCTCTTAGCAGCCTGCGCGCGCTCCAGGGCGGCCAGCTCTTTTTCGACCAGGGCGGGCGTGGCGCGCTCGCCGCGAGCTTTAATCCGGGCGTGCAGATCGCGGACGAGCTCTTCTTTATGGTTCCGGAAGCGCTCGAGATCGGGGTTGTTGGGGTCGGGCGGCGGGGCCAGGTCGAGCAGGTAGAATGTCCCACCGGAAGCAGCGGCCAGATCGGCCGTAATGGCGGAAACAATACTACCGGCCGCGCCGGTAACCAGAAAGACAGTGTCCTTACCGAGGGTCATGCCCGACGGGCTTTCGGCCATGGGACGATCTTCGAGGCCCACGGTCCAGCGCAAGTCGTTTTGGTAGCCGATTTCCACGGCGCCGGGATCGCGCAGGGTTTCCGCGATCAGGGCTTCGGCGATGTCCGCGGCGGAACGTCCGGCCTCGAAGTCGACAGCTTTGACGAGAGCTTCGGGGCGCTCCCGTTTGTAAGTTTTCGTGAAACCGGTGACGGCGCCGCCCATGGGAGCATGCGCGCCGGCCTCATCGTAACCGTGGCGGCCGCCCAGGCGGGTCGCCGAGAGCAGGAACGTCTCCGGTCCGGCGATCTGATCGTACAGCACTCGCATGGTGGCGTACAGCGATTTGACGCGGATGCGCAGCGCCTGCCGCCAGCCGGCGAGATCCATCGCGGCAAGGCTGCCTTCATCGTCGAGCGCGGGAAGCCAGTAGATCCCGTGGATGGTTTCGGCGGCCAACGCGCTGGTGTCCGGCGGGTCGGAGAGCAACTGCACCTCGACACCCATCGCACGCAGGCGTTCGGCGAGGACGGCTGCTACGCCGCCTTTATCCGGCATGATGGCGACCCGGCGGCCCGCGGTCAATACGGCGCCAGTCGCCTTGCACATGCCGAGCGGCGGACGCACCAGCGAGATAGGAACACGGCGCGGAACCTCTACGGCGATGCGACCCGTGGGAGGCGTGGCGACGGCGGCGGGCGCCGCCGGTTGGCTGGCGGGTTGATCGGTACGGCGGTCATGCACGAATCGAATGACGTGGGCCAGCGTGGAGAAATCGCGCAGCTTCAGGTTCGGGTCGCGCGGGATATGATATTCGGCGCGGAGAGAGGAGAACAGATCGGCCTGCTTAACCGTGTCCACGCCTAGGTCGGCTTCCAAGTCCAAGTCCAGGTCCAGCATTTCGGGCGGGTATCCCGTCTTGGCCGCAATCAGTTCCAGAACACGATCTTTGACCGGATCGCCCGATGGCGGCGCGGAGACAACAGTCAGGGGTGGGACCGGCGCAGGCGGCGGAGGCGGCGCGGTGACTTGCGGTGCGGCGGCGGGCGGCGGCGGTGCCGGCTGGGGCGGGACCCGGTCAGGACGCCGGTCGTTGACGAACCGGATCACATGCGCCAGCGTGGGGAATTCGCGCAGCTTGAGGCTCGGATCGCGTGGGATATGGTACTCCGTGCGCAGCGTCGCCATCAGGTCGGCTTGCTTTACGGTGTCGACGCCCAAGTCGGCTTCCAGGTCCAGGTCCAGGTCGAGCATGTCGGACGGATAGCCGGTCTTCTCGGTGATCAAGGCCAGGATGCGATCCTTTACGGGATCGCTCGCGGCGATCGGCGCTACCTCAACGACAGGAAATATTGGAGGCGATGGAGGCGCCACTGCAGCCAGATCTGGACGGCGATCGTGAACGAACCGGATCACGTGCGCCAGCGTGGGGAAGTCGCGCAGCTTCAGATTCGGATCGCGTGGAATCTGGTACTCCGCGCGCAGCGTAGCCATCAGGTCGGCTTGCTTTACGGTGTCCACACCCAGGTCGGCTTCCAGGTCCAGATCCAGGTCGAGCATATCGGCGGGATAGCCGGTCTTCTCGGTGATCAGGGCCAGGATGCGATCCTTCACGGGATCGCTGGCGGCGAACGGCGCTGCTTCAACGACAGGCGGCGGTGGAGGCGCCGCTGCAGCCAGATCCGGACGGCGGTCGTGTACAAAACGGATCACATGCGCCAGCGTGGGAAATTCGCGCAGCCTAAGCTTGTCATCGCGCGCGATGCCGTACTCCTGCCGCACGGTGGCGAACAGGTCGGCCTGCTTGACCGTGTCCACGCCCAGGTCGGCTTCCATATCGAGATCCACGTCGAGCATGTCCGCTGGGTAACCGGTCTTTTCGGCGACCAGGGCCAGCAGGCGAACCTTCACCGGGTCGTCCGCTGGCGCCGCCTTCGGCTCGACGCGCGGCGCGGGCGGGGGAACTGCCGGCGCGGGCTTCTCCGCAGCCGCTGGTTTGACCTCCAATGCTGGCACGGGCAATGCCGGCACGGGCCGTGGTTGCCTTTCAATAGCGGGCGCAGGCTTCGCCACTACAACGGGCTGTTCGCCGTTACGGACGCGCAACGTGCGCTGCGCTACTTCCAACTCGGGCGCCGCATGGCCCGACATCCGTTCCAGCCAGGCATTCCACGTGCCGGTATCCGCTACCCGGTACGCCCACCCCAGGGTGTGGGGATTCCGTGGATGGATGCCGTCCGGCGAAGTCAGACGGTAAAGGGTCATGCTGATCTGCGAGCCGAAGCCCGCTCCCAGGCGCAGCGCGAACTCCACCGGATAAACGCCGCCCTTGGACAAATTGAGCTTGCCCAGCTCCGGATCGATTTCCTTGAAATTAGGAACCGGGGGAACGTGTCCGGTTTCCAGCGCCTTCACGGCCACGACATCTTCAATGCCAGTGCCCATGGCGTGCCCGGTAAAGCCCTTGGTGTTGGCGATGACGATGCCGTCCGCGGCTGCTCCGAACACGTGGCGAAGGGCGTGGATCTCAGCCGCGGCGCTGCCGCCACGCGCCGGCGTGTAAGTCTCATGAGACACGAAGACCATCCGCGAAGCGAGCTGATCGCGCCCCAACCCGCTGCGGGCTTCGGCCTGCGCGACCAGGCGCTCCATCACCTGGCAGATGTGGTCGACGTCCAGCCGCGTGCCATGGAAGGCGCTGTTGGCCGTGACCGCGCTCAGTAACTCGCAGATCGGCTGAATACCGCGTTCGCGGGCGGCCTCCCTGCTTTCAACTACCAGTGCCGCGGCGCCCATCCCCATGATCATGCCGTGGCGGCGACGGTCGAAAGGCGTGGCCGTCTCTTCCACCACAGCGTCGGTAGCGGCTGCTCCGCTGGCCAGGAAGCCCGCGCCGAACCATTCGATGAGATGGTCCGAAGTGACATCGTCGGCGGAGATTACGATCACACGGCGGCAGCGGCCGGCCTGGATCCAGTCCTCCGCCAGGGACACCGCTTGCGTGGTGCTGGCACAGGCGGAGTTCAGTTGGGTGTTCGGACCGCGCGCGCCGATATACTCGGCAAACTGCGAGTGGCCCATCGACAACACGCGGAACAGGAAGCGCCGGTCGAAGGTGTAAGGCTCCTTTTCCAGCGCGAAGTGCAGCTCGTCGATGCGGCGCTCCATCTCCTGGCCGACCGTTGACCGTCCCTCCGGCTCGACCAGCCGGGCATACATGCTCTCCAGCATGGCCAACTGCTCGCGCCGCGCGCGGTCGGTGTGATAACGGGCGATCTCATCGGCAAGAGAATCGAAACCGGGGAAGACCGAGGCACAGATCACGCCGGTGTCGTCGCGCATGGCTTCCGGCAGCGCCCACTGGTCGGGCAGCCGGGTGCCCCTGCTGGTGGTCTTGTAACGCATCACCAGGGGGATGCCGGCATCCCGCATGGCGTCGAGGCCGGCGGCCATCGCCAGGCGCGTCACGCGATCGAGCGCGGCTACCCGGTCCGCCGATACGCCGAATTCCTTCTCCAGATCGAAGGCGCCGCCGCGGCCCGCCAGCTTGATGACATCCGCCAGGCCGTTGATCGGCTCGAATACCGGACCGCCCTTATCGCTCTTCACCAGGCGGGTGATGTGTTTGTCCAGCATAGCGCGGCGGAATCGGGTGGAGATGATATCGATGAATTGTTCCCCGCCCAGAATCCGCGCGATGTTGGCATCGTCGAAGATGTGGCCGCTACCCGGGAGGCCTAAGGCTGCTCCCGTAATCACCGGAACGGTGGCGCAGGGCGCGACCGGCCGCGCGGCTTCGTTCGTTGGACCTGCCTCCGCTTCTGCCCGCGGCGTTCCCAGTCCTGAAGCGTACAGCCCGCACAGTGCCTGGTTGAAAGCCGCTGCATCGTCGAACTTCGGATGATTGGTGAACAGAGCCAGCACGTCCGGGCGATCGCCGAGCACATCTTCCACGAAGCCGTGCAGAGCTTTCTTAGGCCCGACCTCCACGAAGACACGGGCGCCGGCACGATACAGCGTGTCGAGGCCCTTCACGAACTGCACGGGGGAGGAAATCTGCCGCCCCAGGATGTCCAACATCTGGGGCACCACGCCGGGGCCAGTCGGGTAGAATTCGCCGTTGACGTTCGCGACAACGGGCACGTGCGGGGATTCCAGGTGCATGCGCCCCAAGGTCTCGAGCAAGGGCCCGCTGGCGGGAGCCACTATTTTGGTATGGAAAGCATGGCTCACCGGCAGGGGAATCGCCTCATAGCCCGCCTTCTGGAACAGTTCGATGGCCTGCACGACAGATGCGCTCGCGCCGCCCACCACCGCTTGGCGGCCGCTGTTGATATTGGCGATCACCACATAGCCGTCGACCATCTTGAGAATACGTTCGATTTCGGCCAGCGGCGCAAAGACGGCTGCCATGCGCCCGTTGTCCGCCATCGAGATGCGGGTCATTTCGCGTCCGCGTGCGCTGACCGCTTCCAAAGCCTCGCCGAACGGCAGGGCGCCGGCGGCCACCAGAGCCCCGTATTCGCCCAGGCTGTGTCCCATGGTCATGTCGGGACGGATACCATGTTGGGCCAGTAACTCTGTGAGTGCCTGGTCGGCGGTCAAGACAGCAGGCTGTGTAATGGCGGTCTGGCGCAGATCGTTCTCCGCTTTGGCGACCAACTCCGCGGAAGCCGCATCCACGAATATGAAATCGCTAAGAGGTTTGCCCAACAGCGGCTTCATCACGCGGTCGGCTAGGGCAAAAGTCCTCGCCACGATGGGCTGCTCGGCCCGTAACGCGGCCAGCATGTTCACATATTGCGAACCCTGTCCGGTGTAGAGGAAAGCCACTTTGGGCGCGGCACCGCTTCCGCGGTAAATGCCTGGCGCGCGCAGCGCCTTCCACGCCGCAGGCTGACGGGCGGCCAACGCCTTAATTGCCCGGGCGCATTTGCCGGCCAAGTCGGAAGCGTCGGTATAGTCGATGGCGATGCGTTCGGCCGCGTGCAAATCGGCTGCCGCCGGCGCACCCGGGGCGGGTAAACGGCCTCCGACCGCATCGCGCTCGATGGCGTTCAGGCGTTCGGCCAACGCGGCTTCCGTAGCTGCGCCGGCGAGCAGCGCGCCGCGCGATGATGCGGGCGCCTCGCGCGGCACATCGCCGACCGCTATCGAGCGCTTGCCGTTCCCGTTCAGCCGGTGGGGAATGTACTCCTCGAGCACCGCGTGAAAATTGGTACCGCCGAAGCCAAACGCGCTCACTCCGGCGCGACGAACGCCATCGGCGCCGGCAGCCGTCCAGGGCCGCAGCTCGCCGTTGACATAGAGCGGCGAATGGGAGAAGTCGATGTCCGGGCTGGGACGCTTGCAATTCACGCTCGGGGGTAGGACCTTGTCACGCAATGCCAAAGCCGTCTTAAGCAACCCGGCCGAACCGGCAGCGCCTTTCAAATGGCCGATATTGGATTTCACAGAACCCAGGGCAACCGATTCCTTGGGGAGATGGAAGCCGCCCAGCACCTCCGTGAAACTCTGCACCTCCACCCTATCGCCGACGCGCGTGGACGTGCCATGCCCTTCGATCAGCGTGGCGGTGGCCGGCGACAAGCCGGCATTTTCCCAGGCACGCTCGACGCACAACTTTTGGCCGGCGGGATTCGGCGCGGTGATTCCCTTCCCTTTTCCATCGCTCGAACCGCCGATGCCGCGCAGCACGGCGTAGATCCGGTCGCCGTCGCGCTCCGCGTCGGCCAGCCGCTTCAGGATGAAGATCACGGCGCCTTCGCCCATGACGAAGCCGTCCGCTCCTTCCGCGTAGGGACGCGTGCCGGTAGCCGAAAGCGCGCCGATCTTGCAGAACTTGATGAACGTGGAGGCGCCCATGTTGCGATCGATGCCGCCGGTGATGGCCACGTCGAAATCTTTCTGGATAAGACCCTCCGTCGCGGCACTGATGGCGGCCATGGCGGAGGCACAAGCGGCGTCGGTCACGAAATTGGGGCCGTGCAGGTTGTACACGTTCGCGATCCGGCCGGCGATGCAGTTGGCCAGTTCGCCGGGCATGGAGTCTTCAGTAATCTCGGGCAGCAGTCCGGCGATGCCCTGATGCAGTTCGCTGGTGATATCGCGGCGCAGCGCTTCCGGCAGTGCGGCGAAGCTGGTGCTCTCGCTCAGCTCGCGGGCATACTCGGGAAACTGGGCGCGCAGAGCCGTGCGGTAATGCATCTCGCCGGCCATGGCGCTGCCCAGAATGACGGCGGTACGGTCGGTGTCGAGCGGGCGCCGCGGATAGCCGTAATCTTCCAGCGCTTCGCGCGTACAGGCAATCGCCCACTTCTGGGCTATGTCCATGGCGTCGGCGACCCGCGGCGGAATCGCCATGCGCCACTTCAGAGGCTCCCAGGAGAACTCGCGCACCCAGCCGCCGATTTTGGAGTATGTTTTGTCCGGTGCGGCGGGGTCGGGATCGTAGTACAGCACCGGATCCCAACGATCCGGCGCGACTTCTGTGATGCTGTAGCGGCTGGATTTTACGTTCTGCCAGAAAGCTGCCACATTGGGTGCATCGGGCAGAACCGCACCCGTCCCCACAATGGCGATCGCTCGCAACGCCGTGTCGTGCATAATTGCTCCTTAAGAACTTGGTTTGGCTAAAAGAGACGCCGTCAGGCAGCTGGCGCCACACGCTTGGCCGCACGCCCGTAGAGCACGTCGGCCACATAATCCATATCCGCCATCAGGCCGGCCTGCGCGCGATGAATGGCGGGCAGGCCCAAGGCGGTCTCGAAACCGGTGATTTCCGCGTCTGCAACGCCTCCCGATCCGGCGATCCAGCGCAACCCATCGGCAGCCACCTTGAGGGACGCCTCGCGGGCAAAGATCCGGCTGACCGCGGCCAAGGCCGGCGCGTCGAACCGCTGATTGGCTTTTTCGTGGAGCTTGCCATCGGCCGTGGCCGCCGCGCGCCGGGCCAGGCAGGCCGCCGATTCGGCGAAGGCGATCCACTCTCCCAGGCGGAGCAGAATGTGCTGGTGGCGCGTCAGTCGCCCCACCCGGGATCGTTCCATGATTTCCGCCAGCGCGTGCAGGGCCAGCGCGGCGGTACCTGCGCCCACTTCCGGGTGGCGCGCGTGCAGCGACTCGCACTCGCGCGCCTGGGCGTGATAGTGCTGCCCGCGGGTTTTCAGGTGAAGCTGCCAGCGGTCGCGGCTGATGGTCAACTCCATGATCTCGGAGGTCCCTTCGTAAATGGTGGTGATGCGCACGTCGCGCTTGATCTTCTCCACCATGTACTCGTGGGTGTAGCCGTACCCGCCCAAAGCCTGTATGGCCGCGTCGGCGGCCAGGTTTCCGGCTTCGGTAGACATGTACTTGGCGATGGCGCCTTCGGTATTGAGGCTGCCTTCGCCGGCATCGATCCGGGTGGCCGTCTCTTCAATAAAGGAGCGTCCGGCCTCCAGACGAACCACGTGCGGCACAATCAGCTTGTGAGTGTATCCCTGCTTTTCGGAAAGCGGGCCGCCGGCCTGGATGCGCTTGGAAGAATAAGGTAGGGCGCGATCCACGGCGGACCATCCCGCGCCCAGGCCGAACGCCGCCACCATCAAACGCGTATAACCGAAGACCGCCTGCGCCTGGTTCAAGCCCTGCCCTTCCACGCCGCCAATCAGCCGGTCGGCAGGCACATAGACGCCATTCAGCGCTAGCGCCGCGGTGTTGCTCAAACGGATGCCGTGTTTGTCTTCCGGCTCGTCGTGCGCAAAACCCGGCGTGCCCTTTTCGACGATGAACCAACTGGGGCCCGATACCGTATTAGCCAGCACCGTATAGGCATCCGCAATGCCGCCGTTGCTGATCCACTGCTTGCTGCCGTTGATCGTGTAGCCCACCACCTGATCGTTTTCGACGACTCGGTCCGCGGTGGTCTGCAGGGCGCCCAGATCGCTGCCGGCGTCCGGCTCGGTAGCGCCGTAGGCAAACAGGATGCCTTCCTCGGCAATGCGCGTCAGCCAGGTCTTCTTCTGCTCCGGCGTGGCGCCCACCGTGATCGGGTCGCTCCCCAGAAAAGTGGCGAGCACTGCCGTCGCCACTCCCAGATCGATCCGGGCCATCTCCTCGCAGATGCAGTAGACGTCGAACGCCCCCCCGCCCATGCCGCCGTACTCTTCGGGGATGAACAGAAGCTGTATCCCCAGCTTGTCGGGGCTGCACATGCTGCGCACGATTTCGAGTGGGCATTCGTCGCGCTCGTCCAGCTTGATCAATTCCTCGTCCGGCAGACGCTTTTTGGCGAAATCCCGCAGCGATTTCAGGCTTAATTTCAAGGTCTTCTTGGCGATCATCTCAACGTCCTTATGCTTCTCGGATTTTCTCGGTCAGGGCCGGCAAAAATTCCAGAATGTCATCCACAATTCCCACGTCCGCCGCGCGAAATATGGGCGCCTTTGAATTCTTATTGATGGCCACCATGAAAGGATTTCCCTTGATGCCGGCCAGATGCTGGAACGATCCGCTAATGCCGCAGGCCAGGTATACCCGGGGCTTCACGGTCTGGCCGGAGGACCCCACCTGCCGGGACTTCTCCAGCCACTTGGCATCCACCACCGGCCGCGAGCAGCTCACCGCTCCGCCTAGCGCATCGGCTAGCTCCTGGGCGATCGGCAGGTTATCCGGGTCCTCGATCCCCCGCCCAACCGAAACCAGCACCGGAAACTTGGTGATGTCCACGTCACCCGATTCGGCCGCCACGGTTTCGAGATAGCGGCGTCCCGTTTTCAGTGGGCCGAGCGCGGACGATTGATCCACTACCGCGCCCTTGAAAGCGCCGTCGGCGGCCGGCTTGAAGGCTCCCGGACGGATGTTGATCACCGCGCCGGAAGAGATATCGCAGTGGACGTGACTGCTCACCTGGCCGCCGAATTCCTGGCGCACCAGTTTGAGCGCGCCGCCGGACACGCTTTCGATATCCACCACGTCGGGCACGTAGGCTGCATTCATGCGGATGGAAAGCCCCGGCGAGAGGTCCACGCCGAAATGATTGTGCGGCACGAGCAGCAGGCTGCCCGGCGGCAGTATGGCGGCCAGCGCTTTCGACACGACTTCCGCGTTGGGATATGCCAGCGCCTCGTTCCCGATTTTCCAGACTTCGGGAAAGGATGTTCGCAGCGTGTCGCACACCGCATCCAGATCCGCGCCCCAACCGGTCACCACCGCTGTTGGAGCATTTGCGGCATCGATTTTGGCCGCGGCGCCAATTAATTCGGACGCTGTATCCGCGGCGATTCCATCCTTATGAACGATATACGTAAAAATGCGAGACATTATTGCATCCCCCCTTTCGCCCGTAACATGCCGACCAGTTTGTCGATGATTTCCTCGCGGCTGCCTTCCAGAATTTCGGCTCCTTGACCGGCCGGCGGGACGAAATAATCCTGGCGTTGTACTCTGGCCGCGGCGGCTCCTACAGCCCCGGGATCCACACCCAGGTCCGCGGCGCTGTAGGTGGGAATGGGGATGGAAGCCACCTGTCGAATGCCGCGCATGCCGACATACCGCGGCTCGTTGATGCCGGTCTGGATTGACAGCACACAGGGAAGATCAATTTCGTTAATTTCCTTATCGCCTCCCTCAATTTCGCGGCTGATTTTCAGCTTCCCGCCGTCCTGTATCTGAATGGAATTTACCAGCGAAGCGAAAGGATAATCGAGCATTGCCGCCAGCATGCCGCCGACCTGGGCGGCGCCGTCTTCCGCCTGAACGCCTGTCATAATCAGGTCGTAATGTCCTTTATCAACGAACGCCTTTAGAAGGGTGGCGATGCCCCGCCCGTCTGATTCTGCGACTGAATCATCCGCGATGAGGGCTCCGCTCTTGGCTCCCATAGCCATTTCGCGTCGCAGGATTTCCTCGTCCTCTTCGCCGCCCGCCGTTACCACCGTAACGTTGCCGCCGGCCTGCTCCACCATCCGCAAGGCTTCCTCGACGGCATAATTGTCCGGCTCGTTCACCGAATAGACCAGGTCGTCCCGTTCGATATCGTGGCCGTCGCTCGCGATTTGGATTTCGTTTTCCGACGTATCGGGTACTCTTCTCGCACAAACTAGAATTTCCATAAACACCTCAAACTCCGGCGGGAATTTCCCGCGACATCTGTTGATCCGCTAGTTCCGCCAGGTCGATAGCGGTGATCCTGCCTTCAAAGCCGGCTGCCTTGATGGCGTCTTCGATGTTAACCATGCAAAACGGGCAGGCCGTCACGATGACGTTGGCGCCCGCGTCCGCAGCCATGCGAATTCTCTTCACGGCGATGCGCTCGTCCTCTTTCGGCTCGTAGAACAGCGCCAGGCCGCCGCCACCGCAACAGAACGAGCGGTCGCGCGACCGGCTCATTTCTACGCGGCGCAAGCCGGGAATAGCATCGAGCACCTGCCGCGGGGCGTCATAAACGCCGTTGTGCCGGCCCAGGTAGCAGGGGTCGTGATAGGTATACACGTTGCCGCTGTCTACCGGATTGAAGCGCACCGCGCCCGCCGCTACTTCGTGCGCCAGAACCTGGCTGATATGCTCCACGGGCGGCATCTCCCGATAGTCGTTCTTTAATGCATTGAAGGCATGCGGATCGGCGGTCACGACGCGCCGCGCTCCCGAAGCCTGGATGGCCTCCGCATTGTGGTCGCGCAAAGCCATGTACAAGGTTTCTTCGCCGAAACGACGCACGTCGTGACCGCTGTCTTTTTCCGCAGTTCCTAAGATGCCAAAGTCCACACCCAAGCCCTGCAATACTCTGGCGGTGGATCGCGCGATCGACTGGGCGCGGTCGTCGAAGGAGGTCTGGCTATCGACAAAGTAGAGCGTATCCGCCGAGGTGCCGTTGCCGGACAGGGTCTTAACCGGGCAGGTTTGCTGGAATTCCTTGGCCTTCGCCCAATCGGCGCGCTTCTTTTCCATCTTGCCGAACGGGTTGCCGCGGCTCTCCAGAGCCTTGAACGGCTTTTGCAGCGACTGGGGCACGTTTCCGTCGTCCACCAGGCCGCGCCGCAAGTCAACGATTTTGTCGATGTACTCGACCAGCAGCGGGCACTCCTGCTCGCACGCTCCGCAGGTGGTGCACGACCAGATTTCGTCCTCGGAATAAATCCCGCCTACCAGTCGCGTGCCGTTGTGCGCCCTGCCGAAAACCGGATAGTGTTCGTAGCAGTAGTCGCGCGCTTTGATCGTCAGGAAGCGCGGCGATAACGGCCTTCCGGCGGCGTTGGCGGGACACTGGTCGGAACAGCGGCCGCAATCGGCGCAGGAATAGAAATCGAGGACATGTTTCCAGGTGAAATCTGCGAAAGTTTTCACGCCCAGCGACTTCACCTGATCCAATTGCGTGTCGGCGACACCCCACCGCACCGGCTTGACCGTGCCCCGATCCAGCTTCGCGAAATAGATGCTGAACAGGGATGTCTCGACGTGAAATTGCACTCCGAAGGGCCGGTAGCACAGCAGGAAAAAGAACGCGAATTCATGCAGAAAATAAGCCCCCAGATGAATCCTTCCGAGAACTGGAATGGCCATACCTGCGAAAGCATGCTCGAGCCACCAGGCCAGGGACAGCCTGGCCGCGAAATCGGCGTGCCCGCCCTGTCCGGCATTCGCCGCAGCTTGGCTGGCCTCGAACAATCCATCCGCCGCCATGAGGATAGCGATCAGGACCAGCAGAAAGATCGCATCGGCAGGGCGTCCTTTGCCGTAATCCTGGGGAACGGTATAGCGTGCAGGCTTGAAAACAATGCGGCGAATCACCGCAAAAGCCATGCAGAGAAATACAACAGTGCCGGCGTAGTCCTTGATCACGTCGTACATGTGGCCGGCACTTCCGGTCAGGCCGGGCATCACGAAATTGTCACGAACTCCCAGGATCAGCAAAGAAATCGCCCTGATCACCAGGAGAATAAATCCGGCGAAGATCAGAATGTGCAGGGTTCCGGCGAGCCGGAATCGCGGATGCCTCCACTGCCCCAGCCAAAACTGCAGGACTCTGCCCAGCCGCTCCCAAGGTCGGTCAAAACGAGGGTCGGACTGCGCATGCATCAGCGGCGCGATCCGACGGGCGGCGATGTAGGCGAAGCACGCGAGACCTAACAGATGCAGCGCCAGAAACAAGGCGCTCCCGCCTATAGACCCGAAGGTGGTCGCGGCGGGCGATGGAAAGCCTGCCATTGTTTCGTTTATCAAAAGTGCGCGGATGCCGCCATGGCTTTCTCAACGACTTGACGTTCGTTCAGAATCAGCCGGCGGATGGTCCGCAGGTCATTCAAGGCCAGGCGGCTCTTGTGGACATAACAACCCAGCATTTTCAATTTATACTGGGCCAGTTTGATGGCTTGGGCTCGGCGTTCCTCGCCATCTTGTATTGCTATTTCGCGATCGTTGCTAAGTTCCTTCATGCAGTCCAAAACCGTGTCGGCCAGGATCTTCATGAAGTCTTGTACGCTCTCGATTGAGTCGAAGCATTGCTCAAGGTCGTTCGTCAGCACTGCTTGTCCTCCTTTTGGTCCGGCCGCAATTACACTCGGAGCGTGGAATGCGGTCGGGCCCGCGGATGCGAGGCCATGCACCTGGAGGTCCACTTCGCCACGTAAACTGGTTTGCCCGAATTCAGCGGTTGGCATCAAAAAATTGCGACGGCCGTCGAGGCTTTTCGCGCAGTACTGCGAAAAATGACCCAATTATTGCGGCTACGCCCAAAAACCACAGCTCCGTGGTTTTGAACAAGCGCACCGTCTACGCCCCGATCGCGGAATTGCCCCGAATTCAAATCAAAACTTGGGACGGCTCTACATGCAATTGCATCGGCGCCGGATCAGCCTGAGAGCACGCCAGCGGCCGCCGGCAAGCGACTCCGCTCACGTAGAAGAACATCCCCAATGCCGCCGCGAGGTGCTTCCACGGATGGCCTCCCATCAAGATCACTGCCGCCATTCGATGATCGAGTACCTCGGCTGCTTTAGCCAATCCATAAAGCAACACGGTGAACCACACATGGCCCGCCGCGGAATATCTGGCGGGAAACAGGATCAGCATCACGGGCACCGCGATCATCGCCCCGAACTGCACCATACAGTAGAGACGCAGATCGCCGGAGGCACGCCAGATTAAAACGCTGCCGGCGCCCATCGCCAGCAGCGGAACCAGCAGCACCTTCCCGGCATACGTACTGACTCGTTCCCCGATAGTCGTTGCCAGCAAAGACATGAAGACGAGGGTCATCGAAGACGATCCCAGAATAGCCGGCCGTTGTCCGGGCGGAGGTGGTAGTAGGTCGAGCCGGCGCCCACCATCAGGGTTCCCGCCAGCAGCATGCCGTAAGCGATGCGCTCCCACGGCTCAATAAATGCGCGCGGCGACCGGATAGCCCGGAGGCCGAACGCCGCGGCCAGCAGAAACGGCAGGTTCGAAATCACGTTCCAGAAGTTGGGTATGCCGAGAAGAGTGCGCGCATCGGCAAAGTGGTGATAGCCAGGGTCCTGCCGGATGGGCGGAAGAACCAGGAAGCAACTGGCCAGCAGAGCACTCATCCCGAGGATCGCTGCGAGCCTTCGATGGGAAATGGACATGCCACACCTAGGGCATCCGGGCAGCCGATCGGTTTGCCTAATTATTTCAATGGCTTCCGCGTGGGTCCTTCAGTTGAACCGGCCGGAACCCCGGATGCGCCGTACCTTGGCCGTCCAATTCCTGTACTCAAAGTCCGGATCGCCTTACAACTCCCAACCTTCGCGGTACTCGCGGTAAAGATACTTGTTGGCGTCGGGAACATTCGTGATCTTCATGCCGGCGGCGTCATATTCGAGTTTCCGCCCGGCACGCAGGGATACCGCGGCCAGGTTAAACGCCTCGGAAATAGCTCCCGCATGCAGGAATTCGCCCGGCGAAGGCTTACCTCCGCGGCAGGCCGCCACCCAGTCGTTGACGCCCTGCATCTCATCTTTTTGCACGCGCGCGGGAGGTTTCTCCCCGGCGTACTCACGCATCTTCTTTTCGGGAATGAGACGCGGGTCCTCCAAGTTGAATCCGGTCAGGATCTTCCCTTTGTGGCCCACGAACATCATGCCCTCGGGGGTCAGTTCTTTGCCGTCCGCTTCCACTTCGTCGGGCGTGCGGGGGCGCATCCCGCCGTCGTACCAGAACAGGTCGATCGGCCCGCGTCCCTCGCGCGCCGCGAATTTGAAGCGGATTGTTGAAGCCAGCGGGAACGAGTAATCGTTGCGGATCTTGCGGCTCACGTGATCGGTAATTTCGCAGGCGCCGCTCCCCCTGGCGTCGACGCTGACCGGCGCATCAAGTTGCAGGGTACGGAAGACCACCCACAGGCTGTAATGGCCCATGTCCGCGATGGACCCGCCGCCGAAATCGTACCAGCCGCGAAACACGGCGTGGGTGAAAGTCGGATGATACGGCCGGTCGACCGTGGGCCCCAGCCACAGGTCCCAGTCGAAACCCGGCGGGACGGGCGGGCGGTCGGTGGGTAGCGTCAGGTATTGCGGCCATACCGGCCGGTTCGACCAGTTGTGTACTTCCCGCAGCCGGCCGATGGCCCCGTCGTTGATCCAGGCCATGATGGTGTCCATCGAACCGTTCGAGTCCCAGGGAATAAAGTGCGTGGCCACTTTGGTGGTGCGCGCCGTCTCGATCACCTGGCGCGCTTCATAGAGCCGGTTGGCAATGGGCTTGTGCATCATCACGTGCTTGCCTTTTTTCATGGCGGCGATCGAGATGGTGGCATGCAGATGATCGGGAGTCATGATCTTGACCCCGTTCAAGTCCTTCTCCTTCTCCAGCAACTCGCGGAAGTCTGCGTAGGTGGCGCAGCCTTTGAAATTGCCCGTAGGACTTTTGCCCGCATAATAAGATTCAACGATCTCGCGGCCTACCTCCCGGCCCCCCGGAATGCCGTCGATGCCCTCACGCCAGTTGGGCTTGCCGATGAAAGTGCGGATGCTGCTGCGCATCCATTCCTTCGACCAGTCCACGTAATCGTTGCTATCCTTATTTGGATCGCACACGGCGACCACCTGAACATCGGGACAGGGCAACAGGCCCATCAGCTCCCGGATTCCCTGTGTACCCACGCCGATATAGGCCATGGTGATCTTGTCGCTGGGGGCGACGAACTGGGGTCCGCCCAAAACGTGGCGGGGAACGATGGTGAACGCGGTGGCGGTAGCGGCGGCGTTCGCAAGGAACCGGCGCCGGTTGATATCAGATGGCGGCATTGAGACCTCCTAACACCCACAACATAACGCCGTTCCGCTCCGGCCGTGACAGGCGCGTGGCCTGCGGTGGCGTCTCAGGCCGCCAAAAGCAGCGGGGCTGAGAGCCCCGCGCAGGCCACGGGCCTGCCCCACTCCACACATATATTTCAGATCTTAAATACGCGATAATCTTACATGAGCGACCCATGCCGCTAAGACCCCAGTCCGCCATCCAAAAACGCGCCCTTAAGGTGCACAGCCTCACCCTGTGGGTGACCGCGCGTGAAGCCTTCTGGGTCGCGTTGGAGGCTTTACGCTCCCACAAGCTGCGCTCGTTCCTGACCCTGCTGGGCGTGGTAATCGCCACCACCACCCTGATCGTAGTGATGTCGATCGTGAACGGCATGAACCTCTATATCGAAGAGCACATCGCCAACCTGGGGGCCAACACCTTCGTCCTGCACCAGTTCAAGTGGGCGCAGGGCTTCGACACTTACCTGAACGCGCGGCGGCGCAACAAACCGATCCGCATGGAGGATTATGAGTTCCTCGAAGAGAACCTGGATGGCTACCAGAAAATCGGGGCCATGTCCCAGCTCTTTCCTAATCCCCAGGCGCGCTACCGGACCAACCACATCGACGAGATCAACGTCAACGCCATGACGCCGAGCTTTGTGGATATCGGCCGCGAGAAGGTGAGCATTGGCCGTTATATCAACGATAGCGAGTACCAGCACAATGCGCGCGTTTGCGTAATCGGCCAGGATCTGCTCGAAAAGCTGTTCCCATTCGTCGATCCCATCGATAAAGAAGTCTTCCTGGCCGGAATCCCCTTCCGCGTCATCGGCGTAATGGAGAAGGTTGGCAGCACGTTCGGGCAGAGCCAGGATAATTTCGCCATCGTCCCGCTGACCACCTTTCGCGGCCTCTGGGTGGCCCGCCCGGAACTACTGGTGTTCATCAAGGCGCCCGACAACCGCCACATGCTGGAACTGGAGGACGAGGTGCGCGCCCTGATGCGCGTCCGCCGCCATGTTCCCTACAGCGAGGAAGACACCTTCGGCATCAACGCTTCGGACACCTTGATGAGCGCCTGGAAAAACCTCACGGGCACCATCTTTGCGGTTACCATCGGGATCGTCGCGGTTTTCATGGTGGTCGGGGGCATCGTGATCATGAATATCATGCTGGCCAGCGTCACCGAGCGGACCCACGAGATCGGCGTACGCAAATCCATGGGCGCCCGCCGCCGAGACATCCTGTGGCAGTTCGTCATCGAATCGGGAGTGATGTCGGCCATCGGCGGAATCGTAGGCGTGCTGCTTGCCACCGTGATTGCGCGCGTGGTGAATATGTTTTTCACTGCCTCGGTCCCTTTCAGCGCCGTAATTGTAGGTGTGACCCTGTCGGCAGGGGTGGGCTTGTTCTTCGGAATTTACCCTGCCAACAAGGCGGCCCACCTCGATCCGATTGACGCGCTGCGAACGGAGAATTAGAGCGAGCTGACCGATGCGAGTTCCCCGCCACCATGTGCGCGAGAGCCTGCTGCTGGCGCTGGATACCCTCCGCACGCACAAGTTCAGATCGTTTCTTACAATTCTGGGGGTCTTGATCGGGACCACCACGGTTATCGCCGTAACCTCTATCATGGCCGGGCTGGACAAGCAACTGGTGGATGTAGCCGAGCAATTCGGCACCCGCACCCTGTGGGTTTACAAGCTGGAGCTCGGCTCGCCGCATGCCCTGACCCGCGACGAGCGCATGCGCAAACCACTCAGCTACGACGACGCCATGGCCATCAAGGAGCAGTCGCCATCCACCGAGACTGTTTCCGTGGAGCTGTTCCGCGAGATGACTGATTTCGGCCTGCCGCCGGTCACCGCCCGGTACAAGGGGCACGATATGCCCGATGCGCTCTTCGTCGGCGTCACTGCGGACCATCTGCGGCTGATCAACGCCACACTCGGCGCGGGCCGTTTCTTCACCGAAGCCGAAGACCTGCACCGCCGCGACCTGGCGGTAATCGGCAACGGCGTGCGCGAGAGATTCTTCCAAAGCGAAGACCCTATCGGCAAAACCATCATGGTGGACGGGCACAGCCTGGAGATTGTCGGCACCCTTACCAAGTTCAAATCGTTTCTGGGCGACGATCAGAACGACAAGGCCATCCTCATTCCGTATAACAGCTTCAAGAAGACCTACCCGGAAGCCAAAGACAACTTCATCTGCGTGTTGGTGACGCCCGGAAAGATGGATCAGGCCAAGGACGAGGTTGCGGAACTGCTCCGCCGCCGGCGCCACGTGAAGCCCACCGAGCCCAACAATTTCGGTATATCGAGCGCGGAGTCCATCATCGGCCAGTTCCGCCAGGTGATCGGGACGGTTGCTCTGGTCATGGTGGTGATTTCTTCGATAGGTCTGCTAGTCGGCGGGATTGGCGTGATGAACATCATGCTGGTATCGGTAACGGAACGGACCCGCGAGATCGGCGTGCGCAAAGCCATCGGAGCCCGTCGCCGCGACATCGTATGGCAGTTCCTGCTCGAAGCCATGACCTTGACCGCCTCCGGGGGAATCACGGGGATTGCGGCGGGCTGGCTCCTGAGTCTGGCCATTCGTACCTTCGTTCCGAGCCTTCCCTCCACCGTCCCTTTGTGGTCGGTGATCGCGGGCTTTGGCGTGGCCACCAGTATCGGTCTGTTCTTCGGCATGTGGCCGGCCATGAAAGCAGCGCGCCTCGATCCCATCGCAGCCTTGCGCTACGAATAGATTG
>CAWJJQ010000003.1:0-1079446 GCA_963843255.1 Bryobacterales bacterium
AATCGGCCTGAGGATCAGTCTCACCAAGTGACGCCTTTGAACGCTACTCTACTACCCATATGACTACCAACAACGCCAGTCTCGTGGCGCGGCGCTTCAGGAGAGTAATACCGGCTATGTTAGTCGGAGTCCTACTGGGTGTAGCTACAGTGTCCGTCCACGCACAATCCCTAACTACCGGCGGTGTATCCGGCAACATCACGGATTCTACCGGCGCTGTAGTTCCCAACGCAAACGTCACACTAACCGACCTCGATAACGGTGCCGTGCAAGCCGTGTTATCCAACGGCTCGGGCGAATTCCGGTTTTCGCTTCTCAAAACGGGCCATTACAAGCTGTCGGCAACCGCCCCCGGGTTCGAGAAGGTCGAACGATCCATTGATGTCTCTGTCGGAAATGTGGTCACGGCCAATCTCGTTCTTGAGCTGGAAAAGGCCGTCACCACCGTTGAGGTTTCGACTGCCAGTCCGCTGGTCAACGAGGACCCGTCCCAGATCACGACCTTTTCGCAGCAGCAGATGGAGTTATTGCCGAGCGGTGGCGGCGATTTAACCAACATCGCGTATACCGCGCCCGGTGCTCTCAAAGAGGTCGCGCCGCCCGGAATGAGCGGTTTCGGCAATTTCACCGTAAACGGGTTACCCGGCACTTCCAACCTGTTCACGACCAACGGCGAGAACAACATGGATCCGTTTTTCAATATCAACAATTCGGGTGCATCCAACCTCACGCTCGGTTCGAACGAAGTTCAGGAAGTGACAATTACGACTAACCCTTACAGCGGCCAGTACGGTCAGCTTTCAGGCGCTCAGGTGTCGTATGTAACTAAGTCGGGCACCAATCAGCTCCATGGCAACGCCAATTATTTCTGGAACGGACGGTTACTGAACGCGAACGATACCTTTAATAATACGCAGGGGGCGCCAACGCCCTTCGCCAACGCGAATCAGTGGGCAGACTCCGTCGGTGGTCCCATTATCAAGAACAGGACGTTCTTCTTCGTCAACAATGAAGGGCTCAAGTTCGTGTTGCCGGTCACCAATGTACTCACGGTTCCGAGTCCGCAATTTGCGAGCGCGGTGCTGGCTAACGTAACAGCCACGCAGCCCAACGAGGCCGCCACTTATCAGAAAATGTTCAACCTATACCAAAACGTGCCCGGCTATAGCGGTGCGAGCGCCCTACCGAATACCACGGCATGCAACAGTTTGGCGCTACCCGGCTTCAACCCAGCCGCGTCGCCCTGCGCCCTGCAGTTCCGCTCAAATTCCTCAGTTTTGGCTTCTGAATGGATTTTGGCCGTCCGCGTGGATCATCGGATCGGCGACAAGGATCAAGCTTACTTCCGCTATAAACTAGACCGCGGCACACAGCCAAGTGCGACCGATCCGGTCGACCCGAAATTCGACGCGATTTCAAAACAGCCTTCGTGGGACACCCAGTTGGGCGAGACGCACATCTTTAGTCCGCGTGCGACGAACTCCCTCATGGCGACGCTGAGCTACTATCGGGCTCAGTTTACCCAGGATACTCCTCTGGATCTGAGCATCTTCCCTTACGGCATCATTACTTCCGGTACGGTTCCGTTTACCGGGTTCAATGGGATCTACGAGTTTCCCCAAGGCCGCAACATCACCCAATACCAATTCATCGACGATTTCAGTTACACCTTCGGGAGTCATAATCTGAAATTCGGCGAAAACTTCCGGCGTTACGATGTCAGCGACCATAACTTCGCATTCAACGAGCCGGCCGTCTACTTCGGCTACACGGAAAATGGTCTGCAGCAGTATGCCGATGGCCGCGCGTTCCAATACCGGCAATCCGACAATCTATCCACCGACGTACCGATCGCCCTGTGGGGATTAGGTCTGTACGCGCAAGACGAGTGGAGAGTTCGCCCAAATTTTAAGTTGACCATCGCCCTCCGCGGCGAGCACAACTCAAATCCGGTTTGTCAGACGGATTGCTTCTCAGCGTTTAAAGCTCCGTTCGCCAGCCTCGCTTCGACGGTTGCCGGCAACGGCAATGTCCCTTATAGCGCCGATATTGCCACCGGGCTGCATTACGCATATCCCGGCGTCGATCGAATCGATTGGTCACCCCGCCTGGGTTTCTCCTTTTCCCCAGGTACGTCGGGCAAGACTATCATTAGCGGCGGAGCCGGCATGTTCTACGATAATGTACCCGCCGGGCTGGTCGACAACTTGAATTCGGATCCACCCTCTACGGTTGCGATCCGCGTCCGGCCTGCCGGCGGGGTACTGCCGTTCGATCCCGCGGGCGGGGCTGCAACCTACACAGCCTCCGCGCAGTCTTTCAATCTCAATAAAAGCTTTAATCAGATCTCCACCGCTCTGCAGAGTCTCGGATCCATCTTCGAGGCGCCTTCGTTCAACTACTTCAACGGGACGATTCATTCGCCCGTTTATCAGGAATGGAATTTGCAGATCCAGCGCGATCTGGGTAGATCCTACGCTTTGATTCTGGCTTATAACGGTAACCACGGTATCAAAATCCCGTATGGAAATACCTGGGGCAACGCGTATGACCCGGAAAGCTTCGGGCTTCCTGGAGCGCTTTACTCGACCGTCGGCGCGATCGCGCAGGGTGCGCCGCCCAATCCCAGCTACAGCACAGTGAACGAGGTCCAGAGCGGAGGCGTTTCCAATTACAACGGCGCTACTGTTACGCTCCGCAAACGCCTTTCGCACGGTTTGAATTTCGACCTGAATTACACCTGGTCGCACGGCCTCGACGACGTTTCCAACGGTGGCGTCTTCGCCATCAACACCAACACCGCCATAGGGACGCAGATCAGTCCGTACGGGTTGCGGCAGGGGAATTACGGCAACTCCGATTACGACATCCGGCACAGCTTGACCGGGGACTGGGTGTACACGCCCAAATATCGTTTCGGGAACCACCTGGTAGACTCCGTGTTTGGAGGCTGGCAGGTGTCCGGCAAGATCTTCCTGCGCTCGGGTATGCCGTTCACGGTCACCGATAGTAATTGGAGCGGAGCCATTACCAATACAGACGCGCCGATCCTCGCGTATCCAACCGCCGCTTACCAGTCCAGCTGCGGGGCAGCGGCAGTCAACACGCCTTGCCTGAATGCTAATAGTTTTGTGCAAAGCGCCTCGGGTGCGTTCACGGGTTACCCCGGAATTTCGCCGGAGAGCCGCAATCAGTTCCGCGGTCCAGGCTACTTCGACATTGATATGCAGATTTACAAGACTTTCAAGCTTGCCGAACGTGTGACATTCGGTTTGGGTGCCCAGGCCTTCAATGTCCTGAACCACCCGAATTACGGCGTTCCAGACAGCGGCTTCGGCGATCCAACATTTGGAAGTATCCTGCAAATGGCTGGCACCCCGACGAGTCCCTACGGTAACTTCCTGGGCTTTGATTCCGCGCCGCGCCTGCTACAGGTCACCGGAAAGATTACTTTCTAGCACGGGAGTGGGGCGGCCGCTCCGCCGCCATATCTCGAAACCGGACAGGCGGCTCCCACGAGCGAACGGTGGGCGCCGCCGCCTGCCCATAACGCGTTGATCTTGCTGAATCCCGGCTTTGGCCCCGCTCTTGCCATAGCAGCCTTATGCCGGAATTGGTGCGAGACATCCGCCTGACTGTCCGTGGTTGGGCACGCCAGCCCCTCTTCGTCCTGGTCGCGGTTCTTACCCTGGCGCTCGGGATTGGAGCAAATACGGCCTTGTTCACGCTGGCCGACGCCGTACTGCTCCGCTCCCTGCCCGTCCGGAGCCCGCAGGATTTGGTGGTGGTGGGCGCGCGCGATCCCGGCGGATTCGAGGGTTCCTTCTCCTACCCGATGTACCGCGCGCTGCGCGACGGCAACACCGTCTTCAGCGGCGTGATCGCGCGTGCCGGAACCGATTTCAGCGTGAGCGCCGCAGGCACGGCCGAGCACGTCTATGGCGAGTTCGTCACCGGCAATTATTACCAGACGCTCGGAGTGAAGCCTTATCTTGGCCGCTTGCTTACACCGGATGACGATCGGGTAGCGGGCGGGCATCCGGTGGCCGTGCTTTCGTACGGATTCTGGCGTACCGCGCTAGGGGGCGACCGGTCTATCGCCGGTAAAGAGATCCTGCTGAACGGACGGCGCATGACCGTGTTGGGCGTAACGCCGCCAGGGTTCTACGGAACCGAGACGGGAGCGAATCCCGCGATTGCCGTGCCCATGATGATGGCGGCGGTATTCGAGCTGCCGGCCAACCGGCTGTCAAGCTGGGGCCACCGGTGGATCACGTTGTTGGCCCGCCTCACTCCGGGGATAAGCGCAAGTCGCGCGCGAGCGGCCAGTGACGTTATCTGCCACCAGGCGGTCGCCGGAGAACTGGCGCGTCAAACCCCCTCAGCCGCCGAGCGCATGCGCAAGGGTTTGGGAACCTGGCGGATCGAGCTGCACCCGGGAGCCCAGGGGTTTGGCCGCATGCAGCGCATGCTGGCCGTGCCGATGCGTATCCTGCTTGGCGTCACGACCCTCGTTCTGCTGATCACCTGCGTGAACCTGGCGCATCTGCTGCTGGCGCGGGCCGCGCAACGGCAACAGGAAGTGGGAGTGCGTATCGCCCTGGGCGCCAGCCGCGGACGGCTGATACGGCAGTTCCTGACCGAAAGCTCAGTGCTGGCTCTCTCCGGCGGCTGCGCCGGAATCCTGGCGGCGTTCTGGATGCTACCCGCGCTCCTGCGATTTCTGCCGGCGACGACGTCCGTCGGCCGGGATCTGCAGCCGGACCTGGCCGCCATGGGCTTCGCGATGGGGCTGTCCCTGGTCACCGGTTTGATCTTCGGACTAGCGCCGGCGGTGCAGGCGACGCGCGCCGGCATCGCCCAGGCCATGAAACGCGATTCACAAAATGCCCGCCAAGGCCGGTTGTTCAACTTGCGCCAGGCACTCATCGTGGCGCAGATCGCGCTGTCTGTGGTGCTGCTCGTGGGCGCCGGCTTGCTGCTGAGCACGCTGCGCAACCTGCGTGGCATCGATACCGGTTTCGAACGTACCCATATCCTGCTGGCCTCCATCGCGCCGCGCCTGAGCAACTACAGCCCGGAACGTACACTCGCGCTGGCGGCCAACCTGGTTGAGCGGGTCGAACATCTGCCGGGAGTACGTTCGGCCAGTATGGGAGAAGTCGGCCTGCTGAGCGGGGCGTGGGACTCCGACTCCATCGTGGTGGAAGGCTACCCGCCGTCGGAAGGCGACAAAGAGGGGCCGCAGGTCAACACCGTTTCGCCCGGCTACTTCCGGACGCTGGGCATCCCGTTCGTTGCCGGACGCGATTTTGCGGCGAATGACAACGCCGGTTCGGGGAAAGTGGCGGTGGTCAACGAGACCATGGCACGACATTATTTCCCGCAGGGCAACGCCATCGGCAAGCGATTTGGATTTGGTGAGCCCGGCTCGCAGCCGGATATCGAAATTGTCGGAGTGGTGAAGGACAGCCGCTACGTGAATCTGCGGGAGACCACACCGCGGTTTGTGTACGTGCCGGTGGCGCAGCGGGAGCCATTTAGCCTGACCCTGCATGTGCAGACCACGCGCGACCCTTTGGAACTGGCTGCCATGGTGCGCGGCGTGGTGCGGTCGCTCGATCCGAACCTGCCGGTTTACGACGTGACCACGCTCGCCACCCAGGTGGATAATTCGATTTCGCGCGAGCGGTTGATGGCTTCGCTGACCACCTGGTTTGGCGGCTTGGCCACTCTGCTGGCAGCGGTGGGTATTTACGGCATCCTGGCTTTCGCGGTCGCGCGGCGCACGCGCGAGATCGGCATCCGCATGGCCCTGGGCGCCGAAACGGGCGACGTGCTCGCGCTGGTGATGCGGCAAACGGCAGTGATTGTCGGCAGCGGCTTGGCGCTGGGGATCGTGGCGGCGGCCGCCATGGGCCGCCTGCTGGCCAGTGTGCTTTATGGAGTGAAGTCGCTCGACCCGCTGGTGCTCGCGGGCTCCTGCGCGCTGCTCGCGTCGATCGCCCTGGCCGCCAGCTATCTGCCGGCCCGCCGCGCGGCGCTCACGGATCCGCTGGCAGCCTTACGCCACGAATGATCGGGCCTAATATGCTTTGGCAATCACTACCCGCCGGTCCACCGGGGCGCCCGTCACGATGCATTTGCCGGGGCCGTCGTATTCATCCACCGCGGGAATATTGCGCACCGTAGCCTTGAACTCCTTGACGCGGGCGTCGCACGCCGCATCGTCCGCCAGGTGCGCCATCACAAATTTCCCGCCGCCGCGCTCGGCCGTAACGTCATTGAGGATGCCGGTGACCTCTTCGATCGAATTGGCCAGTACGGTGTTGTCTTTCAGCCGCTGTTTGGCGCGCGCGTAGAGATCTTTCTGCATGGACTCCAGCGTCTCGGCGAGTTTGCCTGCCGCCGCCGTTTGGGGAATTACCTCCTTCGCCCCGGTATCGCGGCGTTTGATGACGATGTTTCCGGCGGCGACATCCCGCGGACCCAGCTCAAAAACGACCGGTACACCACGCCGCTCCCAATGGAAGAATTTCGCGCCAGGAGTCAGGCCTTCGCGCGCGTCTATGTGCGCGCCTAGCTCAGCAGCCAGCTTGCCGGCCACTTCCATGACCTTGGAGCGTTCTTCGTCCTTGCGATAGATGGGTACCAGTACGGATTTGCGCGGCGCGACCTTGGGCGGCAGCACCAATCCTTTGTCGTCGGAATGAGTCATGATCAGGCCGCCGATCAGGCGGGTGCTCACTCCCCAACTGGTTTGCCAGACGTAGTCAAGCTTGCCTTCGCTGGTCTGGAACTTCACATCGAAAGCCTTGCCGAAGTTTTGGCCCAGATCGTGGCTGGTGCCGGCCTGTAGCGCCAGTCCATTCTGCATCATGGCTTCGATCGAGTAAGAGCATAGCGCGCCGGCGAATTTCTCCGCCTGCGTTTTAGCGCCCCGGATGACCGGCATGGCCATGACGTCTTCGGCCACTTCGGCGTAAACGTCGAGCATCCGCAGCACTTCTTCCAACGCCTCGGCATGGCTGGCGTGCGCGGTATGTCCCTCCTGCCAAAGGAACTCCGTAGTGCGCAGGAACATGCGCGTGCGCAGTTCCCAGCGGATGATATTGGCCCACTGGTTGATCAGCATGGGCAGGTCGCGATAGCTCTGAATCCACTTGGCGAAGAAATGGCCGACGATGGTTTCCGATGTCGGCCGGATGACATAAGGCTCCTCCAGCTTCTTTCCGCCCGCAATGGTCACGACGGCCAGTTCAGGTGCGAAACCCTCCACATGCTCGGCTTCCTTCTCGAGGAAACTCTGCGGAATCAGGAGCGGGAGATAAATATTCTGATGGCCGGTGGCTTTAAAGCGGTTGTCTAACTCGCGCTGCAGCACTTCCCAAACAGCATAGCCGTTGGGTTTGATGACCATGCAGCCCTTGACGACTTCGGCGGGCTCGGCCATATCGCCGGCGAGCACCACGTCCTGGTACCAGGCGGCGAAGTCTTTCTCTCTGGATGTAATCGGGGAATCTGCCATGATAAGTAATGATGAGTAAACTTCTAGTTTGGCAGATTGCCGCTGTACGGTGCGCGCGCCGGGCGCGCTCCTTCAGGCCGCCGTAGATGCCGCCGCGGCTGGTCCCAGCGAAAATTCCCGATAGCTGGATTCGGTCCGTATTACGCCATTCAATTCGCGGAAGAAAAAGCCGGCGAGCGTGGGTGTCAGATCTGCCGGACGCACTACCAGCGCAACCTGCCAGGCCAACGGAAAGAACCTGTTATAGAATTGCGTGTCGGCGTCTGACAGGCAAATCTCGTCCTGCGTGTGGGAGCGATACCAACCCGCCGGCTCCAGGCCGGCGAGTTCCGGGTCCTCGCTGCTGGCCCGCAATAGCGCGACCAGCCCTTTCTCATCCTGCTTCGATAGCAGGAACCGGGGACCTTCCGCATACTCGCATGCAACCGGCCGCGCTGCCATGATTCGCACAACGCCTGCGGCATGTTTGCCGAATAAGACGCCGCCTACCTCCATGCCGCCATGCCGCATAAGCTGATGACCTTCGTCTGCCCGCAAACGGATTTCATCCATGACTGCATCTGAATATTCGATAACGAGCGTCTCTGGGCCCCCGCTCCATACCCGGCATTCGTGCTGGGCAACCCCAGGCACAACCTCCTGCCAGGGCATCCGTATGGGCTTGGGCAGGGCCGAGGCCAGGTTCGCGAAACGCCGCTCGCACAACGTTCGGGTCGCATATCGCCGCGGGAGCGCATGGAAGAGTATCGGTTCGACAATTGGCAGCGGCGCAGCAACCGGCGGCCAGGAACGAAAGTCCGCGACGGGCAGCTTTCGTCCATCAATCACGCGCGCCAGTATTTCAATGTCCGACTCAGGCGGCATTCTCACCGTACACTCGGCTTCATGATCCTGCAGATACGCCTTGGTGTGCATAACCAGGCGGGATTCGGTCTCCCTCCGCCGCACCTTGGATGTGAAACGCTTACCCGTGACGTGAATCGCCGGCGCGAACACGGTGCAGATCGCCAAAACGATCCCGACCATCAAAATATTTCCGCGGCAGAATATGAGGATCAATGTGGCGGCCGCCGCCAGCGCGAGCAAAGAGCCTTTTTGTATGAGCTCGGTCGCCCTGACAGAATACCCGTCAAGCGCGTCGTTTGTGGTCATATACGTTTCCTGGTTGTTTAATGCAATTCTACGCGCTGAACGCCGGCGGTGGCGGTTCCAATGGTACGGGTTGAAGTACCTGCAGTTGAAAAGAGCTGCCTGGGAGCCCGCGGCAGCCCGCGCGGCCGCCCCACCATAAGAGTCATGTTATGATGCCTTCGCTAGAGCCTTCCGACAGCTATGTTGCGCAGTTTCCAAGAAGTCCTGGACGCCGCCCGCGCCCGCGGTCCGGCCACTATCGCGGTGGCGGCGGCCCACGATCCGGATGTGATCGAAGCGCTGAAGCGCGCGCGGGAACTGGGCTTGGCCGAAGGCATTCTTGTGGGGAAGGGAACCGAGATCCGGGCGCTGGCGCGCGAGGGCGGATTGGAAGTTTCGGATAACCAGATCGTCAACGAAACCGACCCCGCTACGGCGGCCCGCCAAGCGATTGCTCTGGTCCGCGAAGGGCGGGCCGATCTGCTGATGAAGGGCAAAATCGCCACTGCCGGCCTGATCCGGGCCGTGCTCGACAAGGATACGGGTCTGCGTACCAGCCGCCATTTGAGCCAGGTGATCGTATTTCACGTGCCGGGATTGAACCGCCTGATGCTGCTGACGGACGCAGCCATCAACATCGCTCCGTCGCTCGCGCAGAAGGCCGAGCTATGCCGCAACGCGGTGGCGGTGGCGCAAGCCATCGGTATTGAGAAGCCCAACGTCGCCGCGTTGTGTGCGCTGGAGCAGGTGAACCCGGAGATGCAGGCTACGGTGGATGCGGCGGCGCTCGCCGCCATGAACCGGCGGGGCCAGATAACGGGCTGTTACGTGGAAGGTCCCATTGCGCTGGATGCACCGTTAAGTAAGTTTGCGGCAGAGCGCAAGCGCATCAGCAGCCCCATTGTAGAGAATACAGACGTCCTTCTGGCGCCGGATATCGAAGCTGCTAATATCCTGTATCGCGCGATTGTTTATTTTGCCAAGGCGGAATCCGGCGGTATTGTTATGGGTGCGCGCGTGCCGCTGGTGCTGCTCTCGCGCGCGGAAACCGCCGAAACCAAGGTGCATTCGATCGCAATCGGGCTCCTCACGAGGAACCGCGAGGGTTAGCCACGGGGCCGGCTGGCTCAGGTCTTGGGTTTTGCTTAAGCCGCATCCCTTAGGAGACAAAGGGTTTTATTATAGCTTTGTAACGATCGGGCGTTTAATTTCACAAACTAATTGAGGGTATGGATGGAGCATGACGATGCGATCCGCTTGCACGCAGCGGAACGCTATGTAGCCCGCGAGCTTTCGACGGACGAACAGGACGCATTTGAAGAGCATTTCTTCGATTGTCCGGAGTGCGCTGAAAGCGTACGCTTCGAACTGACTTTCCAGGCAAATATGCGCGAGGTTTTGCGCGAGGCTCCCCCCCACGCCCAGGGCGAGGTGCAGCCGGCGCCAGCCTTGCTCCCGCCGGCCGCGCGGGCTAAATGGCGTGACCGGTTCCTGCGGGCTCCCGTCCTGACCTTTTCCTTCGCCACAAACCTGGCACTGGCGGCGGGACTCACGCTTGTCCTGATTACCGGTACGCGCGATGCCCCGCGGCCTCAGTTCGCTGAGATCCACGTTGCGCTAGGACCGGCGAAAGGCGCAGAGGATATACACGCAGTGGCGTCCGGCGACAGTTCTTACGTGGTGAGCTTTCCTCCCAGCCCTGCCAGCCAGTCGTATTCGTATGAGATTCTGGATGCGGCGGGGAAGCAAGAAAGATCCGGTTCTTTGCACGCCCCCGCCGCCAAAGACGACAACTTATACCTGCTGGTCCCGGTGCGGGGTTTGATTGCCGGGACGCACACGCTACAGGTCCACGTTGGCGGGCCCGATGGAGAGATTGTTTCGAGGTCAAGATTCCGCACATCACGTGAATAGAGCACAAAGGAGAAGAGCCCATGCCAATGGGAACATATCTGTACCATGGCCACGCAGTTGGTTTCGAAGCCGATATCTGGGAGCCTGGACCCCACAAGATCGATCATGCCCGCTGCGGTGTGCCGGACAAGAAACACGGCAGCTACAAGGGGCAGCAAGAGAAATTCGAAATCCCTAACCTGATCTCGCACGCGGGTTGTTCCACCGCGGTGCACGCGCTAAAAGAAGACAAGGAATGCTTCTTTCGCACCGAAGTGCACGCGACGGTGAAGGGCCTGAACGTGGAGGGCGGCGTACTGACTGCCGACGAGATTACGCTGGGGCTCGTCAGCATGTACTGCCGTCACTGGTACGACAAGAAGAAGCCGCACGCCCGCCGGGTGCGAGTGGCGCCCTATGGCTGCAAAATCGTCAACCTGAGAGTTAAGGGCGTACCCGTCCCAAATTTCCTGCCGGCCCCTTTCCACTATTCCAAGGACCGCGCCGAGGACTACCTGCGCGGCGACGACCCGGATCCAATAATTGACGCCGAGATCCGCCAGGCCATCACCGACAGTCCTTCGCGGTTCATGTACATAAAGAATTTTGGTAGGATCTTTTTGGGCGAATGGACACTCCTACCGAGCGAGGACTGGCATCCGATTCATCAGATTTACATGCTGCGGATGGCATTGGGCAGTCCCCAGACCGGCAACGGAGGAAGCAGCGGCGGACAGACCGACGGTGGCGGGGGCGGCGGCCCGACTTAGTCTTCTTCGCTTTAGCCCTTCAACTGCTATGGCTGGGCGGCTGTAGTGGCGGTGATCGCGCCGCGGAGGCATCCTATCGGAAAGCAGACGCTGCCAGGCGTGCCGGCGACTACAGGGCCTCTCTGGACGCTGCGCGCGAGGGTCTACGGCGCTGGCCTGAGGGCGACCGAGGCTGGCAGTTCCGATTGCTCTACGCGGAGAACCTCATCAGCCTGTCCCGTCCGAATGAGGCGCGGGCTATCTTTGAAAAGTCGGGGTCGCCGGCGCGCCCGGATCTACGGGCGCGCTGGACGCTGGATCGTGCCGGGCTTGCAGCTCGACCCGAACCGGCGCGAACTTTAATTCTGGAAGCCCTGCAGTTGGCGCTGGCCGCCCACGACCCGCGCTTGACATGCGTAACCCGGCTGCGGCTGGGTGAAATGGCCGCGGACTCCGGCGCCTTCACCAGCGCTGAAGGGTATTACCGGTCCGCCCGGGCGGATGCCGAGGGGGCGCGCGATCCCTGGCTGATCGGCTGGGCACGCATGGGCCTCGGTTACAACCGCGCCAAGGCGGCCCGGTTCGACGAGGCGGTTCCTTTTTTCGAGCAGGCGCGCAAAAGCGGGCAAGAGACCGGTGCCAAGCCGCTCACCTTATGGGCGATGGGCAATCTCGGGTGGTGCGCCTTCAGCCTTGGGGACTTCGACGCCGCTATGAAGGACTTCATCAGCGCCGAGGCTCTTAGCGAACAAATCGGCCTGCGGGATGCGCAACACCGGTGGCTGGGAGCGATCGGAAATATTTATGCGGAGCGAGGAGACCTGGAGCAGGCGGCCAGTTACCACCAACGCGCAGTTACCCTGGCGCGAGAGGCCGGCAATAATGCCTGGCTAGCGATCGCCTGGAGCAACCTGGCGGATATCGCCATGAAGAAGGGGGATCTGGCCGCCGCGCAATCCTTCAACGACCAGGCGCTGGCCATCAAACAGCACTTGGGAGACTTATGGTCGTTGGCTTATTCCGAGTTGAATGCCGCCAACCTCGAGGCCCACGAGCATAAGTACGCCCAGGCGGAAAAAGACTACCAGGGCGTGATCCGGCGCTCGCCGGACGCCCATGCCCCGGATGTACTGTGGGGCGCCTACGACGGGCTGGCGCTCCTGTACCAAGACACCCACCGGGCCGCATTGGCCGAAGCGCAGTTCCGTAAAGGCATCCAAAACATTGACAGTGCATGGAACCAGCTCGGCAGCGACGACTGGAGGATGACCTTTCTGGTGCCGCAGTACTTGATCGGCCTCTTTAGGGATTACGTCGAATTCCTAATCGAGAATCATCATGACGAGCTTGCTCTGGAAATGGTGGAGTCGTCGCGGGCGCGCGTCTTGAGCAAGCGGCTGGAGCTCGTCGGCGCGCTGCCTGCCAATTTCCGGATGGAGCGACTGCTCGCCGTGGCGCGCGCTTCTCACACGGTGATCCTCTCCTATTGGCTGGCGCCGGGGCAGTCCTCGCTGTGGGTCATTGGCCTGGGTCGGACCGTGCACTATGCCCTGCCGGCCGCCGGGCAGATCGAAGAACTGGTGCGGAAGTACGCGGGCACGGTCACCGCAGGCCGCGATCCGCTAGCGCGCCGCGACTCCCTGGCATCCGACCTTTACCAGGCGATTCTGGCGCCCGCGGCCGGGCGCATACCTCCGGATTCGAACGTGATCGTGGTGCCTGATGGCGTCCTGCACGAACTTAACTTCGAGACCTTGGTCGTGCCCCTCCCAAAGCCGCATTATTGGATTGAAGATGTGACCATCGCGACCGCGCCCTCGCTGCGGATACTGGGCGGTTCTGGCGATCGTGTTTCGTCCGGGCAGCCGCACGCGGCCACGCTGCTGCTGTTCGGCGATCCCGTGCTCAACAATCAGGAGTTCGGCACCCTGCCTAACGTCAAAAGGGAGATTGCGGCCGTCCAGGACCATTTTCAGGCGGCGAACAGGTGCGTCTTCACAGGCGCCCGCGCGGTTCCGGAGGAATATGCCAAAGCCTCGCCCGCGAATTTCACCAATATCCACTTCGCTACGCACGCCACGGCCAACCGCGAGAGCCCGTTGAACTCGGCGATCATCCTGTCGCATCACGGCGAAAATTTCAAGCTCTATGCCCGCGATGTGGCGGCGGTGCCTCTGCGTGCGGACCTGGTCACTATCTCGGCGTGCACCAGCGCGGGCGCCAAGGCTTACGCGGGCGAAGGACTGATGGGCTTCGCCTGGGCTTTCCTCCAGGCCGGCGCGCGCAACGTGATCGCCAGCCTCTGGGACGTGGACGATGCCAGCTCCGTCGATATCATGCGGGATCTCTATGCCGGGCTGGCTGCAGGTCAGACCCCGGCGCGGGCGCTGCGGACCGCCAAGCTGACCATGCTGCGGTCCGGCAATCGCAACCCCTTGTGGTCGCGGCCCTACTATTGGGGACCCCTTCAGGTTTTTACGCGCGGAATCGCCCGTTAAGACGGGCCGCCTTTACGGCGATACCGTGACTGTAGTGGTGGCCGTAGCGTTGCCCAGCACGGCGGAGATGGTGACGGTTTGGCTCGACGAGATCTGCCCTGCCGTGGCCGTGACGCTGGCCGTGGTGGTTCCTGCGGGAACGGTCACAGTCGATGGAATCGACAGCAGGCTGCTGTTGGAACTGCCCAGCGAAACCGTGGTCGCGGAGTTCAGAATGGCAACGCTTAAGCTGACGGTGCAACTGGTCGTACCCGCCGAATTCACCGTGGCCGGACTGCACGCGACGGAAGACAATAGCGGTTTCGCCAGGACCGGAATGGTCACAGGGTTACTCACGAACGTGCTTTGCGCGAGGGTCAACTGGGCATAGGGGTCGGTCGCTATCGATGCGGACAATTGCAGGTATACCTGATAGACGCCCACCATTCCCGGCGCCAGTTCGGCGCGCAACACGTTGGCTGTGGTGTTGTTGACCAGGGACGAGACGAACTGTGCCGGTTGCGGTGCGTTGTCAGCCGGACCCTGATAGGGCTGGCCGGATAGCATGTACGGTTCGAGCGCTGGCGTGAGGTCGGGGATGCCCAGACCCGTGGCGTACACCAGGATCGTTTCGCCAGGTAGGGCCGGATTTCCAAAGCTCAGGGGTGTGCCGGCGGTGCTGGCGCAGCACAGCGTCGCCCCGGCATTCGGACTGGGAGGCGCGGGCCCAATGGCGGTCAACAGCAGGTTTGAGCCGGTGCTCACGGTGGCCTGAAAATTAATGCCGTTTCCCGCGGAGCCGGCGGTTTTCGCCTGCAGCAGAATGCGCGTGAATTCGCTGGACGCGGTTGCCGACACTTGGGAATCCTCGTTCAGCATCTTAACAAAGGCCTGCTGCACGGCAGCCAGCGAATCATTGGCCTGCACACGGTAATTGTACAGGCGGCCCGTACATCCGGTGGGCGGCTGCCCGCTGACCGCCGTCAGCGCGGTGGTGGAACCGATGCAGATGGAACCGATGTTGCCGGCCTTGATCGTGCCATCCACCGAGATCACGCCGGTTGCGAAGTTGGAGGAATGAAACGCCATGGCTGGAGGATCGCACGGTTCGGGGGAGCAGGTCCCGGCGAAGATACCGGGGTTGGCCGGGACGATGTTGATCGCCACTGCATCGGTAGCTACGACGGTGCCGTCGTTGCGCGTAATCCGCACCCAGGACGTGGCCGTGCCCGTGCCGGCGAACTGAAAATTGAGTGGCAATTGCGCGTTAATCTGAGTCGACGAGACGTATACCAGAGGTGAACGAACTCCGTTGAAGTAGACCTCGACTCCGCCCAGCGTCAACGGCCAGGGCGCGCCCGCATCGGCGCTTGCCGTTTGATCGCTCAAGTTCGTTCCCAGGAAAGAAACCAGGCTTCCCGGCGCGATGCTGGCCGTGCTCGCCCCGCCGGCCAGGTTGGTGCCGCTGGCTGTGGCCGTGATTACCGCGCCGGTAGAGATACTGGTTGCCAAAGTCACTTTGTTGCCCAGCACGCCCGCCTGCTTGGCGGTTAATACCACTTCATTCGCCGGCGTATCCGCGGTGGCCTGCACGTTCGGATCTCCCTTTCCGGCATTGATCAAAGCCACCAGACCTTGCACGATCGCGGCAATATTGTCTCCGCTTTGAACGGTGTACGCGTAAGGAATGGTGGTCGCGGATGTGGACACGCCGATGGTGATGGTAACCTTATCGCCCGATTTAATGGTGCCGCCTATCTGTACCGTGCCGCGGGCGTAAATAGTCAGGCTGGCGGCGTTACGCACACCGTTGTAGGGCAGGTCCTGTTCCGACTCGGTGTAGACCAGAATACGCTGGTTGTAAGTATCCGCCACGTACAGGTTGCTGCCGTCGAAGGCGATGGAGAGCGGCGCGTTCATGGTATCCGCGCCATCGGTCGGCGCATCGGATAGAAAGTCGGTTTGCCCGAGTACAACGTCGGCTTTGGCCGCGTTGGCGGTGGGGATCGTATTGTAGATCAAGACGCGATCGTTGCCGCCGTCCGCGACATAGAGATGCGTCCCGTCCGACAGCGCGAAGCGGGGGAAGCTCAGCGTGTATTCGCACACGGGCGGATAAGTGGGGTTGCTGTTGGAATCGATGCCGTTCGAGACGGTACACATGGCCGGCGCTTCTTTGACGACGTTGTTGCCGGTAGGGGGCGTGCCGCACACCACCGCGGTGCCATTTTCCGTGCAGGTGTACGCGTCGTCGGGTATGCCAGTCGTCATATTAGGCTGGCCGATCTCGACATCCGCGGGCTGCTGGTTGGAGGTAGGAATGGAATTCCAGATCAGTATGCGGTGATAGCCAAGGTCGGTCACGAATAAATGCGTGCCGTCGGAAGTGACCGAGACAGGGGTGAGCATATTATTCGCGGCCGCATTGGTGGTCTGCTGCGCGATGTTCACCTGCACCCAGGTGGTCATGTTCGGTTGACCCAGCACGATATCGGCAGCCGCGCCATTGCTGGTAGGGATCTGCTTGTAAATTAATACGCGGTCGTTCAGGCTGTCGGCTATGAACAACTGGCCGTTTTGGATCCAAACCCCCTGCGGCCCGCGTAGGGAAGAAGCATTGGGTGTATCGCCCGGAAAGGTTGCTGTGGTGAAACTCCCCTGGCCCACCACTACATCCGGCGCTTGGTTGGTAGAGGCAGGAATGCTGTTCCAGATGAGCACGCGGTTGTTCAGTGTGTCCGCCACCACCAGGTGAGTTCCGTCGGTCGCTACCGAGGTGGGAACACGCATGCCCGTAGCGATCGGAGTTTGCGGCGCCGACGTGGTGCACGCTGGCGTAGTCGGTGTAATGGTGACGTTTACAGTGGAAGGTGGCGGCACACACGGTGCCGGTAATGTGCTGGTGAAATTAGACTGGCCCAGAACCAGGTTAGCGGTTCCCAGGCAGATGGGGCAATTGCTGTTATATTCGAGTGACGCATTCGGGGCCGGGAATTGTTTGCTGATGTTCTGGTAGATCAGGACCCGATTATTCACGGGTGCGGCGCCGACCAGGTTCGCATCCACCACGAACAGGGTGTCGTTGACATAGGCCAAGCCACTGGCAGCACCCAATAAGGCCTGGCTGGCGCTGTCTTTTTCCGCATCGAATTCAGGCTGGCCGATCACCAGTCGCGCGGACTGGCCGGTGGCGAATCCTACCGGATTGGCAGCTTGGGCAAAACCGCTGACGGCGGTCCACAGAGTTAGAAGAGCAATAGCGACACACTTCATGTTTTTTCTTAGAGCGGGCACCACTGATAGTTGATAGATACCCGACAATTATAGCAAGCTGTGAGACGCTTATAAGAGCTGGCCGGGTTTCAAAAAACGGCAGTGACTCAACCGCCACAGCGTGCCGTTAAGGCACAGGTATTCAACGGATTGCACGAATCAACCGATCCGCGATATGTCTGTCTCAGGAGGACAGTTTGCCGGGCTTAGAGATCGATCCGAAAGAGGTAAAAACACGCTTGGATGCGGGTGAGAAAATCCGCCTGGTGGACGTGCGGGAACCGTTCGAGCACCAGCAGGCACATATAGAAGGAGCGCAATTGATCCCCATGCGCGCGGTGCCCCAGCACGTAGAGTCGTTACGGGCAGGCGAGGGCTTGCTAGTCGTGCTCTGTCATCACGGGATGCGCAGCCTGCAGGTCACGGAATGGCTGCGCCGCCAGGGACTGGAGTGCGTCAGCATGGCGGGCGGGATCGACCGCTGGAGCCTGGAGATCGATCCCTCCGTTCCACGATATTACTGAGACGACTGCGGATTACAGTCCTTTTTTCGTCAGGAACGCGACCAGGTCCACCACGCGGCAGGAATAGCCCCACTCGTTGTCGTACCAGGAGACCACCTTCAGCAGGTTCCCGTCGAGTATCTTGGTCATCTGCGCGTCGACGATCGAGCTGTTGGGATTGTGCAGCATGTCGGTTGACACCACCGGATCCTCGGTGTAAGCCAGGATGCCTTTCATCTTGCCTTCGGCGGCGGATTTCAAAGCGGCGTTGACTTCTTCCGCCGTGGTGTTGCGGGCAGTGATGGCCACCAGATCGACCACCGACACATCCGGCGTCGGCACGCGCATGGAGTAGCCGTCGAGCTTGCCTTTCAACTCCGGCATCACCAGGCCGATCGCCTTCGCGGCGCCGGTGGTGGTGGGGATCATGTTCAAAGCCGCCGCGCGGGCGCGTCGCAAATCCTTGTGCGGAAAATCGAGCACGTTCTGGTCGTTGGTGTAGCTGTGGATGGTGGTCATGAACCCCTTCAGGATTCCGACCGTGTCGTGTAGTACCTTCACCACGGGCGCCAGGCAGTTGGTGGTGCATGAAGCGTTGGAAATAATATTGTGCTTCGCCGGATCGTAAGCGCCGTCATTGACGCCCAGCACCAGCGTGACGTCCTCGTTCTTCGCCGGTGCGGAAATGATGACCTTCTTTACGCTGCCGCGTAGGTGTTTGCCGGCTTCTTTGGCATCCGTGAACTTTCCCGTGGATTCGATCACGATCTGCGCGCCCACGGAATTCCAGTCGAGCTGTGCCGGATCTTTGGTTGCGAACACTTTGATGCTCTTCTTGCCCACGTGAATGACATCGCCTTCGGCCCGGATCTCCTCCGGTAACGTGCCGAGCACAGAGTCGTACTTCAACAGGTGCGCCAATGTTTTGGTGTCCGTCAGATCGTTCACGGCTACGAATTCGATGTCGTTCCGGCCAAGCGCCGCCCGGACCACATTTCGACCGATACGGCCGAAGCCGTTGATGCCCACTTTTACAGCCATTTCTTCTCCTAGAGTTTGAGTATGGGGATTACTCTAAAGGATATCAGGAGGACACTATCCGATGCAACCTCGAAAAAGAGCAAGGCGTCTGAATTAGCCGGGATATTCGCGTATTATTCCCGCCGATTCCGAGCCAATTCCTATCGCGGCACTTTAGGATCGGCGACTTCTGTCCCCAACCCCGCGTACTCTTCCTTGACTTTGATTACCTTGCTGCCGTTGAACGTGACGAACGTGATCTTTCCCGGCGGGTGGCCGAAGATCCAGTCTTCCAGTTCTATGCCGTCTTTCACTTCGCGCGACTTGTGATCGGGGCGTCCCAGCGACATGAGCACCTGGTCGCGGTCCATTCCTTCCAGCACTTGCTTGGTTTGGATGGCTTTCTGTACCTCGGGCGGTAGCGCTTCCGCGTAGATCTCGGTAGCGGTGCGCTTTTCAAAGTCCAGCACCGGCGCGAGCATCTTTTTCACTTCGGAAGCCTTCATGGCTTCGAGCGGCTTGTGGAACAGGATTTCGATGGTGGTGCCGCCGGGCGCATTGGAATCGCCTTTGCCCAGCGGAGTCATCGGTCCGCCTCCGCCCATGCCGCCGCCGATCTGAGCGCCATCGTACCACTTGCGGCCGCCGTTGAAACCATTGTTGATTTGTAACACCAGCTTGTCGGCGTCGATGCCCACCCTGGTGATCTTTACCAGGTCGCCTACCCGGCCGGCCGGACCATATTCGTGCGAGGCGGCTTCCCATATCTTCTTGTCGTAGGTTCCCGACGATTCGAAGGGCAGCGGCCTCTTGGAGCGCGGCAGGAACTGCTTGACGGTGGCGTACTCGGCCACCAGGCCGCGCATTAATTCAATGCGGTCCTCGACCGTGAGTTTGTCGGCCGCATGCAGCAACGGCGTCACAAAGAGGGCGAAAATGGCTGTCCAGGCACGCATGTCACATCACCCGCGGGCGGGTCCAGCAAAGCCGACGGTTGCCGCCGGATCGGCGCTTTGCGGAGGTACGCAAACAACAAAAACAGCACAACCGAAGTCAGAATACTGGCTTCCGGTCCGTACTCGCCGCCGCTCCAGATTCTACCGGCGGACCACTCCATGCTGAATCCCGTCAATCTCATTGTAAGCCCGCTGACGTTGGCGCCGAAGAGGGGGAGTGTAAAGTTCCAGCCGAAGTGCAGCCCGATGGGCAGCCAGATATCGTGGCTGCGAAGGAACGCGTATCCGAACAGGATGCCGAATCCAGCCGTGTTGGCCAACCCCAGCCAGTTGGCATTTGGATTCCCGGCATGCAGCACTGCGAAGATCACGCCCACCGGCACCACTGTAGTCCAATCGCCCAATCCACGCAGCAGGACCTGGAATCCGAAGCCGCGAAATAGAAGCTCTTCGCCGGCGGATCCGAACAGCAATAGCACGGAAACGAAAAAGAACGAAGAAAGACCCGCTTGGCTGCCGGATTCGCGCGTGAAGTGCGCTGCGCGGACGAGCAGCGGTCCCGCCAAAACCAGCGCCGCGCCCCCCATTCCACCGAACCAACCCAGCCCGAGATTCACCAGGGCGGGTTTATCAGAGGGTAAGCCGATGGCGGCGATGCCCCGGTGCACGTAGATCCGCAGGCACAGAGCGTTGCTTACCGCCGCGGCCAGGAAACCGGTAACTGTAATCCCGACCATGTATCCGCCGGTCCAGGCCACCAAAGGACCCAGCACAAACGCGGTAGCAAAATAAAGGGCTATGTAGACAATGACTTTGAGTGCGACTGGGAGCGCTTCATTGCGCGCCGGCATTCGTCCTCCAGGGGCCTCGACTGCCGGCATATTCATCGCGCGGAGATAGGTTGCAGTAGTCTCTTACCGGTCGCCTCTAGCCACCGGCGGCAGTGGCTTTCCGGCCCTGGAAACACTCTCGGCAATAGACCGGCCGTCCTTGCGTGGGCTTAAAAGGCACCGTAGTCTCTCGCCCACACTGCGAACACACAGTCATCGTCTCAGTTTTGCCGGAGCCTTGCGGCGATCCCTGCCGTTTGCTTTTGCAAGCCTTGCAGCGCTTCGGCTCGTTCTTGAAATTCTTGTCATGGAAGAACTGTTGTTCTCCCGCCGTAAAAACAAATTCAGCTCCGCATTCCGAGCACTTGAGAATCCGATCCTGGAACTCCGCCATAACCCAACCTGGTGACCTCGAACGGGCTGTGACGGACAGGCCGAAGCCTGTCCGTGAATTGTTATTCGACTTCCCGGCGCGACTTTTTCCGGTTTCGTTTTCGGGCCAACGCCTGCTTGACCCGTTTCTTCTCTCCCGGTTTCAGGTAAAAGGAGTGTCGTTTGACCTCCTTGATAATGTCCTCCTGCTGGACCTTACGCTTGAACCGGCGAAGGGCGTTTTCGAGCGTCTCGCCCTCCTGTAGCTTTACTTCTGCCAAATGAACCTACACCTCCCAACTCGACCGAAGATTTCCCGCATAACGCAGGGAAGGTACTGATATCATTAAGTGGTTGGCGGATAAAGTCAAGTGCCAATTCGCGACGGAAACCACATCCACCGCCTTATCGCACTCCAAACTACTTATTTTTCAGTGCTTTAGGTAATATGGAAACGGTTTTAGCAATTTTATTGGCGGGCGGCGCCGGCGAACGGCTATCCCCGCTTACCCGGGATACCGCCAAGCCGGCCGTGTGCTTCGGCGGCGCTTACCGCATCATCGACTTTACTTTATCAAATTGTATTAATTCCGACTTAAGACGAATTTTCATCCTAACACAATACAAGTCGTTGGACCTGACCAGGCACATCCGTGATGGTTGGAATATCTTCTCCGCCGAAATGGGTGAGTTCATAGAAACTATTCCTCCCATGAAGCGCTTGCGCGATGACTGGTATCTGGGAACCGCGGACGCCGTCTTTCAAAACACTCCCAGTATCGCGGTGGAACATCCCAACTTGACGCTGATCCTCTCCGGCGATCAGATTTATAAGATGAACTACCGGGAGATGGTGGACTGGCATCGTCTGCACCACGCGGATATCACCATCGCAACGATTCAGGTGGCGCCGAACGTTGCCGGTCAATTCGGAATCGCCGGGATCGACGCGGAACACAGGATCGTCGGTTTCGAGGAAAAGCCGCGTCATGGCAACCCGGTGCGCTCACCGTTCAATCCGGATATGGTGAGCGCCTCGATGGGCATTTACGTGTTCAATACCGGCGTGCTGATGCGCCTGTTGCAGCAGGACGCGCAGAATGCTTCTTCATCGCATGATTTCGCCAAGGATGTAATTCCCGCCGCCTTGAATCATGCCCGCGTGATCGCCTACGATTTTCGTGATATGAACGACAAGCAGGCCCGCTACTGGCGCGACGTCGGCACCATCGACGCATATTATGAAGCCAATATGGACCTGGTGGCGGTGACCCCGGAGTTCAATCTCTACGACACCAATTGGCCGGTCCGCACACGCGTCGTGCAGGCGCCGCCGGCCAAGTTCGTCTTTGCCCAGGAGGGCCGCCGCATGGGTGTGGCGGTGGATTCCATTGTCAGCGCGGGCTCCATCATTTCGGGCGGCCGGGTGGTGCGGAGCGTGCTCTCTACCTGTGTGAGGGTGAACAGTTACTGCGAGGTCGAGTATTCCATTCTGATGCCGAACGTCAAGATCGGGCGCAACAGCCGCGTGCGGCGCGCCATTATCGATACGGGAGTAGAGATTCCGGAATCGAGCTTGATCGGCTACGACGTGGAAGAGGATCGCGCGCGCGGCTATACCGTCACGGATTCGGGTGTAGTAGTGGTGCCGAGTGCCCAGGTATCCGTCGGAGACGACGCGCCCGTCAGCCTGGCTGCTGGTTAGCGAAGTAGGAGAAATCCGCCAGCCGCGCGCCAGTTCGTTAGTGCTCCAGGCGGAACGTCACCGCTATGGTAGTGACTACTTCCACGGGTTCTCCGTTCAGCAGGGTCGGTTGGTAGTGCCACTGCTGGACGGCAGCCATGGCGGAACTGGCCAATTCGGGATCGACAGCGGTGTTGAGCACGGAGAGATTCAGTAAATCGCCTCCGGTCGAGATGACGGCTTTAAGCATGACGGTGCCTTCGATGCCGGCTGCCTCGGCTCCGGGCGGATAGGCGGGTTTCACCATGGAGATCAGCTTGGTGGCCTGAACATTACCTCCTACGCGGATGCGGTGCGGAGTGCCGGCGGTTTCGGCCGGACGCGGCGATTTGCCCACGACCTCGACGGCCTCGGTGACGGATCCGACGTCCAGCGTAATACTCGTGTGGGCATCGCCCGGCAGGACGATGGCCTTCCGGAATTCGGCAAAACCGGGAGCGCGTACGTCCAGAGTATAGGAGCCGGAAGGCACGGCGAAGTTGAACTGCCCGACGGCATTGGTGCGGGCAGCTTCCTGATGACTGGTGTTGTTGTTGAGTAAGACCAGGACATTGGGCACCACGGCGCCGCTGGGATCGCGGACTGTGCCGGAAACTGCAGGCGGCTGGCTCGAATCTTGCGCGTGCAGTGCCGCCAATGGCAGGATGGCCGCGAACGCTGCGACAGCCATCGCCATGCAGGCGGTGGGGCGCAGACCCTGGCGATTGCGCGCGGGATCGAGAAGGGCGCGGACGCGATGCTCGAGATCGGAAGTCGCCGCCATGCCTAAAGCGGCCGCATAAGCGCTGGCGGGCGCAACTGTGCGGGCCAGTTCCACCAGGTGCCGGGCGTAGGCGGAGCGGCCGGCTCCGGCACGCAGCACGGCATCATCGCAAGAGCGCTCCTGCTCCCGGCGGAAGCGTGCGAGCGCTACCCAAGCCAGGGGATGAAACCAATAAATGGCGGCGGCGACCTGCGCCATCAGCCAGAGCAGCGGATCACGGCGGCGAGCGTGGGTAAGCTCGTGCAGCAGGACTACCTGGCGGCGCCCGTCATCCCACTCCGCGGCCTGAGCGGGGAGCACCACGGAGGTGGCGAGGATGCCGCAGGTTAGCGGAACATCCGTCTCGCTGCTCGCGGTCAAGCGAATCACGCGGCGCAGACCGATGAGGGCGGCGGCGTGGTCACGGCTCGTTTGCCAATCGGGATCGTCGAGGCCCCGGGTGCGGCGGAGAGACCATGCCAGACGCGCATGTCCGGCGGCCAGGCGGGCGAGCGTGAGAAAGACGCCGGCCATCCAGATGGCCAGCGGCCAGAAGATGGTTCGTCCGGCGGAGACCGCCGCGGGTGCGCTGGGACTGGTGAGCCGCGGAAGCCCGGCGGGGGTACGGCCCGTTACAACACTGTGGCGCGCGATGGGCGCGGGTGCCGCCAGTGACGTTTTTACGGGCAGATTCCATCTGGGCAACAGCAGCGACAGCGCGGGTAAAGCCATGAGTGCGGCCAGGGCGCAGGTCCAGGTAAAGTACCGGGCCGACGCGGAAGCGCGGCGCAGTGCCAGCACGAGCAACCATGCGGCGGCCAGCATGAGCGTGGCCTTGGCCGCGATATCGAACAAAAATGCGATGGATAACATATGCGACTCCTGTTTCAGATCTCTTCCTGTTTGGCCTTATCGATGAGGGTGGAAAGGCGGTCGAGGGTGTCGCGGGCGAGGCTGCCGCTCTTCAGGCTGAGGAGCGCGGTGATAGCCTGCTCGGTGGAATTATCGAAGAAAGTGGCGAGCATATGGCGCAGCGCGGACTGGCGGGCCTTATCGCGCGGCACGATGGGCAGATAGACGTAGCGCAGGGCCTGCTCCTGGTGGCGCACGTGGCCTTTTTCCTCCAGCACGCGGAGTTTGGCGCGGACCGCGGAGTAGCTGGGGGGATCGGGGAGGGCTTCGCGGATCTCCGATGCTGTGGCACGGCCGCGGCGATACAGGATATCCATCATCTGGCGTTCGCGGCGGCTGAGGGTCTTGTTCGCCATGTTTTCTGTATGCTGCAAAAGCAGCAGCATGCTCTAAAAGTAGCATCGAAGGCGGAGCGTGTCAAGGGGGAATTAATTAAAGGGCCTGCCATTCGGCGGTCCGCGCGGTGCGGACGGCGGCGGCGCGCATGCGCAGGCACTCCAGCAGGAGCGCGGCATCGCTACTGGCGCGGGCGGCCTGCCCGGCCAGCGGCCCTCTGCCAGGCTCTATTGCTTTCCCATAGAACTCGTGGCATGATTGATATGGGTAGGCAATAGGAGAGAGCGCATGGATGTCCGGCAGGGCACTTTGGCTTTGATGGTGTTAAAAACGCTGGAGACTTTGGGACCGTTGCACGGGTATGGAATCGCACGGCGCATTGAGCAGACCAGCGGCAACCTGCTGTCGTTGAATTATGGAACGCTGTATCCGGCCCTGTTGAAGCTGGAGCAGGAAGGCTCGATTTCATCCGAGTGGGGAGTTTCGGACAACCACCGCAAGGCCAAGTTTTACCGGTTGACCCGGGCGGGACGGAAGCAGATCGCGAAAGAGGCGCGCGATTGGGAGCAGACGGCTGCCATCCTGGCGCGCTTTCTGGCGCCCGCGGAGGACGCACAATGAAGACGCTGCGTGCGTGGATCCAGCGGGTAGCGGGGTTGTTCGGTCATGACCGTCGCGACCGCGAACTGGCCGCCGAGATGGACAGCCATCTCCAGTTGCACATCGACGACAACCTGCGGGCGGGCATGACGCCGGGGGAAGCGCGGCGGGCGGCGCTTTTAAAGCTGGGCGGACTGGACCCCACACTGGAAGCCTGCCGGGAGCGCACCAGCGTGCCGGTGATCGAGCACCTGCTGCGGGATGTGCGCTTCGCGGCGCGGCAGCTACGCAAGAACGCCGGGTTCACGTCCACCGCGATCGTGGTGCTGGCGCTGGGAATTTGCGCCAGCGTGGCCATATTCGCGTTTGTGGACGCGGCGCTGATCCAGCCGCTGCCATATCCCAATCCGGGACGGCTGGTGGGTGTTTACGAGCAGCATCCGCCGCAGTTCAAGTACAGCAACCTTTCCTACCAGGATTACCTGGACTGGAAAAAGCTGAACAACGTCTTCACGTCGCTGGAGGCGTACAACAACACGGGCTACATCGTGACCACGGCTGGAGGCGCGGAGCCGTCGCATGCGGCGCACGTGAGCGCAGGGTTTTTCCGGACGCTGGGCATCGCGGCCGCGATAGGGCGCGATTTCCACGAGGGCGAGGACAGGCCGGGGGCGCCGCATACGGTGATCCTGAGCAACGGGGTGTGGCGCAGCCGCTACGGGAGCCGGGCCGACGTGGTGGGGCAAACCGTGCTGCTGGACAGCGAGCCGTACGTGGTGATCGGGGTGCTGCCGCGGAGTTTCCAGTTTGCGCCGGTGGGGGCGGCCGAATATTGGACGCCAATCGCGGCATCCAGCGAGTGTTCGCTAAGGCGGAGTTGCCACAATCTTTTCGGCGTGGCGCGGTTGAAGGACGGCGTATCGATGGAAGCGGCCCTGGCCGATCTGCGGGTAATCGCGCGGCAACTGGAGGCACAATATCCGGGATCGAACCGCGGGCAAGGGGCGAATACCCAATCCCTGACAGAGGCCATTGTGGGAGATATCCGGCCCATTTTGATGGTGCTGCTGGGCGGGGCGGGCCTGCTGCTGCTGATCGCGTGCATCAACGTGGCCAGCCTGCTGTTGGTGCGATCGGAGAGCCGGCGGAGGGAGATGGCGGTGCGCAGCGCTCTGGGCGCGTCGCGGGCACGGCTGATCTGCCAGTTCGTGACGGAAGGAATGGTGCTGGTGGCGGCGGGGACGGCACTGGGCCTGGGGATGGCTGTGTGGACGATGAGGCTGCTGAGCCGGCTGATCCAGGCGGACATGCTGGCGCGGCTGCCGTTTCTCGAGGGACTGGGACTGAACGCGCGCGGGTGCGGGTTCGCGCTGGCAGTTGCGCTGGGCGCAACAGCGTTGTTTGCGGTGACTCCGGCGCTGCGATTGCAGTTCGGACGGATGCAGGAAGGCTTGGCGGAGGGCAGCCGGGGATCGGCGGGAACTACCTGGCGGCGGTTGGGCTCGCGACTGGTGGTGCTGGAGCTGGCAACCGCCGTGGTGCTGCTGGTGGGCGCCGGTCTATTGGGGCAGAGCCTGTATCGATTGCTGCACGTCTACCTGGGGTTGGAGCCTGTCGGGCTGGTGAGCCTGGACATTGCGGCGCCAGATAACAGTTACGGGAAAGACCCGGCGGCGGTGGCGCTCGAGCACCGCATCATGGAGCGGGTGATGGCATTGCCAGGCATCCAATCGGCGGGCATGACCAGCCTGCTGCCGGTGACCTACAACGGCAACACGGACTGGATCCGGTTTGTGGGGAAGCCGTACAACGGCGAACACAACGAAATCAACGAGCGGGACGTGAGTGGGGATTATTTGAAAACGATCGGCGCGAAGCTGGTACGCGGGCGGTATTTTGGCGATGACGAGGATTACACGAAGCCCCGGGTGGCGGTAATCAACCAGGCGCTGGCGAAGAAATATTATCCGGGAGAGGATCCTATCGGCAAGGTATTCGGCGACGATGGCCTGACTCCGAAGTCGCTGCGCACGATTGTGGGGATTGTAGAAGATGTGCGGGAGGGGCCGCTCGACGGGGACATCTGGCCGGCCGAGTATCTGCCCATGAACCAGAATCCGAACACCTATTATTCGCTGGTGGTGCGGACGGCGCAAGGCGCGGCGGTGCTGCCGGCGCTGGCGGCGACGATCCGGCGGATCGATCCGGGGATTGTGACGCTGGACGGGACCGGGATGCCGGAGAGGATTGAGAATTCTTCTTCGGCGTATCTGCATCGCTCGGCGGCGTGGCTGGTGAGCGGTTTTGCGGGGCTGGCGCTGCTGCTGGGGGTGGTGGGACTGTACGGCGTGGTGGCTTATTCGGTGAGCCAGAGAACGCGGGAGATCGGGGTACGGATTGCGCTGGGGGCGCAGCGCGGCATGGTGTACCGGATGATTTTGCGGGAGGCGGGATGGCTGACGGCGGTGGGCATTGGCGCGGGGATCGCGGCAGCGCTGGCGGCGACCTCGCTGATGCGTAAGCTGCTCTTCGGTGTGGAATCGTGGGATGTGCCGACGATGATCGGGGTGGCGGTGGTGCTGGCTTGTGCGGCTTTGGCGGCGAGTTATTGGCCGGCGCGGCGGGCGGCGTCGGTGAATCCGGTGGAGGCTTTGCGGGCGGAGTAGGCCGCGCAAGGGTTCGCGTGGTGGTGCTGAGTGCTGGTGGCTCAGTTGCGGCGACTGACGTAGACCGCGATCAGGCCTGCCAGGAAGATTCCCGGGAAGATGGCGTTTATTGGTGGGCCGATGATGAAGAGCCAAGTCACCATGGCTCCCAGCATCGCGCACGCCAGGAGCGCCAGGCCTATGGTGGCGGTCCAGGGGACCAGGAGCAGGATGCCGCCTAGCACTTCCACAAGTCCGGTGAAGTAGCGGAACCACTGGCCCAGGCCGATTTGCTGGAATATTTTGATCCATTCGGAACCGGGGCCGGCTGGGAATTTTTCCCATCCAAAGACGATGAAGACAGTTCCCAGGGCGCCGCGGATGAGCCAATCGCCCATGACATTGCGCCGTTCTGGTAAGTTGACAGCCTCAAACATCGGGTTACGAGTGCAATGTTAGACACCATGACCATGTAGTTGGTTCCTGTACTCGTCAGCACAAAAGCGCAAAGGGCGCGTATCCCGCGCCGCCAGGAAGGATAGGAACTCGCGGGATAGTGGCGGCGCGGCCGTGGCCCCGTTTTGCGCGAGTTCCTTAGAAGCGCGGCACCCGCGTGGGCGGGACCAACGGGAAAGGAACTTGGTTTGGCCGCGCTCAACCGCATAGCGCCTGAGCTGCAGAAGCTCATTGTTCCGAAACTGGATCGTGCGCTCACGGATGTACGGCGAGAGTTGACGCCGGAGATCGAAGAGATCGTGCGCGCGGGATTCGGACGGGCGATGTCCGCCGGGCGGTAGGCATCGATGCGACTAAAGACAGCCCGGTCTGGGAGGCCTCTGCATGCCAGGGGCCTGCCCGGCTGTTTTCACTTCCGGGGAGCCTTACCGTTCGCGATCTCGTCCATCGTCCGCCCGCTCTCCACGCTGAACGCCGAGGTCTCTAGAAAATCGCCTTCCGCTCGCGCTTCTTCGTCTTTCCCTTTAATGAGCAGCCAGTTCTCCCGCTTTTGATCGCCGCGCATCCGGATCAGGTCCCAACGCCCTTTCAGCCGCTGCCCGTGCAGCACAAACGAGAGATGCCCGTGCTCCAGCCCCGTCTGCGCATCCTCCACCGGCTCCCATGTCCCCTCGTCCCACAGCATGACGGTGCCGCCGCCGTACTCGCCTTTTGGTATGGTCCCTTCGAAACCGCCGTATTCGAGCGGATGATCCTCGGTCCTTACAGCCAGCCGCTTATCCGCCGGATTCAAGCTCGGCCCCTTCGTGACTGCCCAACTCAATAGCACGCCCTGCCACTCCAGCCGGAAATCATAGTGCAGCCGCGTGGCAGCGTGCTTCTGGATCAGGTAAGCCAGTTGCTTGTGTTTGATCTTGACCCGGCCCGGCGCCGGTTCGGGTGTACTCTTGAAATTGCGTTTTCGCCGGTATTCTTCGAGCGCCATTTTGTTCCCACAGCCGCCGGGCCACGGCGGGCGAAGCAAGTCAGGCCGTGCGTGTCGCCTTTGTATTCACCACGCCCTTGGCAATCTCCGTGAGCTTCCGGTCGGCCGCCCGCTCCTCTTCGAGGGTCTCCTGCAACAGCGCGGCGCTCTCTCGTGGCCCATCTGTTCCGCGTACGTGCGCACCGATCCGTAGGCCGCCATCTCATAGTGTTCTACACGCTGGCAGGCGGATATGATGGCCGCATCGCGCACGGCCGGCGCCGCATCCTTGCCCACCATCTCGTCGCCTTCGTCCAGTACCCCTTGCATGCCTTTGCATTTTTGCTTCTTGGCTTCCTCGCCATGCATTTCGAATACTTCGTCCAACCGCGATACGTGGTTTCGGGTCTCTTCCAGATGATTTTGTAGCGCCGCGCGCAGTTCCGGCGACGAGGTTTTTTCAATTATTTTGGGAAGGGCTTTCAGGATTTGATCCTCGGCGCTATCAAGCGCAAAGGGGCGCGTGTCCGCGCCGCCAGGAAGGATAGGAACTCGCGGGATAGTGGCGGCGCGGCCGTGGCCCCGTTTTGCGCGAGTTCCTTAGAAGCGCAAAGGGGCGCGTGTCCGCGCCGCCAGGAAGGATAGGAACTCGCGGGATAGTGGCGGCGCGGCCGTGGCCCCGTTTTGCGCGAGTTCCTTAGAAGGTCCTTAAGTTCCAGCAAATAAAGGTCGTGCAATGATTCCAGCTTCATGGCGGAAATCCTCCTCGTCTTAAGCTTGGCGCTAAAGGTACGAGCTCACAAGAGGCGGACAAAATCGGTTCGTGACTGTGGTTACACTATTTCGCGCCACTTGGAACCATTCCGCACAACCTGGCAGATTCGTAGCGGATTTTGAAAAATCGCGGTGACTGTGCGGTTACCGGCCCGCCACCCCGGCGGACAGCCCTAGATAATTTCCATAGCCCACGATCGCGGTGGAGGCCACCAGCACGAACAGGCTCAGCGCCACGAGCCATTTCGTGCGCACGCCGACGCCTTTCCATTCTTTCAAAGCGATGCCCCACAGCGTGCTGAAGATGATGATGCTGGCCATGTGCAGGGTCCAACTCGAGAACTTGAAGCGGCCCATCTGGGTCTCGCCCATCGTGTAGAAGAAGAACTGCATGTACCAGGTGGTCCCGGCGATGGCGCAGAAAACATAGTTGCTCAGCATCGGTGCGCGTTCGGAGCGGCCGGGCGCCCTCGCCACCGCTACAGCCATCTCTTCGCCTGGAGCGTCGATGGCGGATTCCAGGATCGGCTCATTCTCGCGTGCCGGGACAGGGCCGCGCACCTCGGCGCTGAAGTATTGATAACCAGTCCGGTTGCGGATGTTTAGAATCACGCACCAGATGAAGTTGGTGGTAAAGCCGCCGACCAGCACCACCACCAGCACGGGAAGACCTTGCCACAGGACGGCGGTGCCGTGCCGCAGCGTGATTTGTTTGATCGGGTCGCCGGCCGCGAGTCCGTAGGCGAAACAGGCGCTCATCACGCCGGAAAACGTCGCTACCAGCAGACCGCGCTTGAGGCTGAATTCCTTGATGGCTTCGCGTTTCTGTTCCTCGGATAGTTCGCGCTCTTTGGACACTCCGGCCGCGCCCGCAAACCCAATACCGGTCAGGCAGACCGCCACACCGAAAAGGATCACTTGCCCGGAATGCGTACCCATCACCTGCCGCGCGAATTCACCCCGGAATATCGGCGGGAGGAGCGTGCCGAAGGCGGCCGTATAGCCGAGGGCGACGGCCATGCCGAGCGACATTCCCAGATAACGCATGGTAAGACCGAATGTAAGTCCGCCCAACCCCCACAAGACGCCGAAAGTGTACGCCCAGAAGAGGCTGCTTCCGGGCGCTTCGCGCAGAACGGCGGAGAGGTCGTGGGTCATGGTAAGAGCCAGAACCCAAGGCGCGATAATCCAACTGAACACGCCGCCGGCGAGCCAGTAGGTCTCCCAGGCCCAGACTTTGACGCCCCGGAAACCAAGGTAGAAACTGCCGGACGCGAGGCCGCCCAGCCAATGGAGGAAGACGCCCAGCAGGGGGTTTGGGGTCATAGTGCGAAAAGCGAGTTTAGCAGGACGACACGGGGACACGGAGATGCGGGGATGGGCGGCCGGGGTGGGCGGAAAATTTCCAGATCGAGTGTTGACTGATATACCTACCGGGGTATACTATCGGAAAAGTAGCTATTGCGGCTGGAGGAGGTCCCGGTTGGCACACGTCATTCGTGACAAGAAGAAGCTTCTGAACCGGGTTCGCCGCATCAAGGGCCAGGTTGACGCCGTAGAAAGAGCGTTGGAGGAAGGCGCCGAATGCTCGCATATTCTGCATACCGTGGCCGCCTGCCGGGGCGCTATAGATGGCCTGATGTCCGAGGTCATCGAGGGCCACATCCGATTTCATGTGGTCGATCCGGACCATAATCCGGCTTCAGAACGCGCCCAGGCGGCTCAAGAGTTGATCGATGTGATCAAGATGTACATGAAATAGGCATTCAGGGTTGGGGGGATCGTCATGTCCGAATCTCACGCGGACGAACACGTGGAGTGGGTCGAACTGGGTCGAATCGCTTTGGCGGGGCTCGCGATTGCCGTAAGTTGGCTGCGGCTCTGGCAGCCTTTGCCGCACTTCGATATCGCCGGCTTTGCGGCCGTCCTGATCTGCGGCTATCCCATATTCCGCGAAGCATTCGCAGATAGTCTATCCCGGCGCATGACCATGGAACTCTCCATGACCATCGCGCTGGCCGCCGCGCTGGCCATTGGTGAAGTATTCACGGCGCTGGTGATTGTGTTCTTCGTATTGATCGCCGAGGTACTGGAGGGATTGACTGTCGGCCGGGGGCGCCGCGCAATTCAAGATCTCTTGAATTTACTGCCACAGCAGGTGGAACTGCGGCGTCCCGATGGCGTACAATCCGCCAGCTTGGCCGAGCTGCGCGCCAGGGATGTGGTTCTGGTCCGGCCAGGCGGCCGCGTGCCAGTTGACGGGGTGGTGGTGGGCGGCCACTCGTTCATCGATCAGTCAGCCATTACCGGCGAATCCATGCCGGTGGAGAAGATTCCGGGCGCGCGGGTGTATGCCGGCACAGTGAACCAGTCGGGAGCGCTCGAGATTCAGACCGAAACGGTGGGTGCCGACACCGCTTTTGGGAAAATCATCGAGGCGGTTGAACAAGCCGAACGTTCGCGCGCGCCCGTGCAGAAGACCGCCGACCGGCTGGCGGGCTACCTTGTCTACTTTGCGCTCGCCTGCGCTTCCGTCACATTCATCCTGACGCACAATGCCCGCTCGACGATTTCGGTGGTGATCGTGGCCGGCGCGTGTGGCATTGCCGCCGGCACACCGCTGGCCATACTGGGCGCCATTGGACGCGCGGCCAGGCACGGCGCCATCGTAAAGGGCGGACTGTACATGGAAACGCTCGGTAAAGTGGATACGGTGGTGCTGGATAAGACCGGTACGCTCACACTCGGAAATCCCGAGGTCGAATCCATCGACCCGGCGCCGGGAATCGGGCGCGAACAGTTGCTGCGCGTGGTGGCTAGCGCGGAGCGGTATTCCGAACATCCGTTGGCGCGCGCCATTCTGGCGGCGGCCAACGGATCGGCCCTCGGACTGGTCAACCCGGAAGAATTCTCGTATACGCCCGGCAAAGGAATATCCTGCCGTGTGGATGGAGAAGAAACCCTGGTAGGAACGAGGGCATTTCTGCGGGAGCGCGGCGTGGAGGCGCCGGCGCCTGGCGTGGACCAGGATCCCGCGAGCGAAATACTGGTAGCGCGCGGCGGCGTTCATCTGGGGAGCCTGCGAATCGCCGATGTTCTGCGGCCGGAAGCGGTCGAGGCGGTGCAGGCGCTGCGGGAGATGCACATCACGACGCTCCTTCTCACGGGGGACACGGCTTCCATCGGCCGCGCCATCGGACACCAGCTTTGCGTGGATGAGGTGGAGGCCGAACTGCTTCCCCAGCAGAAACTGGATCGCGTCAGAAGCCTGCGCCGTGGCGGGAAGACGGTCGCGATGGTTGGCGACGGGATCAACGACGCTCCCGCGTTGATGGAGGCCAACGTCGGGATTGCGATGGGCTCCGGCACCGAAATCGCGCGCGAAAGCGCTAATGTGCTGCTCATTGGCAACGATCTCCTGAAGGTGGTCGAGGTGATCAAAATCGCGCGCCGGTGCCACCGCATTATCATGACCAATTTCGCCGGGACGCTGTGCGTGGATGCCGCGGGAGTCGCGTTGGCGGCGTTCGGGTTTCTGAACCCGGTCCTGGCGGCGTTAATCCACGTGACTTCGGAGATGGTATTTATTCTCAATTCCGCACGTCTGCTTTCGCGCCCGCCGAGAGAGCCCCGGCCGGTCCCCGCTGGTGAGGGGTTGCCGATCCGCGGAGCGAAACAGGCGCCCGCCTGAAGGCGCGCCACGCTGGTTTTGGCCTGCCCGTAACCCGGCACGGCCCATTGCAGACGCCCAGGTCGTGACCTTGGGTGATCCGACGCCATCCGGGTGCAGCATCGGGCCAGATCACTCAGGCCGGAGGCTCCGCCAAACAGCCCGCGCTGCCGGCAGTTAGCTCATCCCAAAAAAACGGCGGCCGCCGGCGGAAGTTATTCGTCCGCTCGTGTCGATTCCTTCTCCGCTCAAGCAGTCAGTGTCTATTTTTTCTACAGCCCGCGTGTTTTGTAAAGTGCGGCAGGAATGAATGGCACTCCAGTTGCCCCAATGACCCATAATTCAGACAGGAGAGTCCGATGTTACGTTTTTGTCTCATACTCCCCCTGCTGGCGTTGCCCATGTTCTGCCAATCAATGGGTAGCGCGGGAACCGTGCGCGGGAAGGTGACCGATCCCAGCGGCGCGGTCATCGCCGGCGCGACAGTGGAATTAGCCAACGACTTGACCATGTACCGTCAGCAGGTCAAAACCGCGGCTTCCGGCGAGTTTCAGTTTGCGAACATCCCGCCGAATGTTTACCACCTCGATGTCAGCGTCCCCGGCTTCCAGCATCATCATCAGGACCTGACAATTCGTAGCGCGGTTCCGGTGAACCTCGAAATCGGCTTGGCCGTCGCAACACAGCGCGAGGCAGTAACGGTTTCCGTCGAGGAGGCGCTGCTGGAGGTCACGCCCTCCGCACATACAGATGTAAGTCGCGAATTGTTTTCAAAGTTGCCGACAGCCTCGATCGCCACCGGGCTTAGCGACATCATCACGTTATCCACTCCCGCGGTTGTCGCTGACTCGGACGGCTTCTTTCATTCGCTCGGCGATCACGCCCAGATGGCTCTTTCGATTGATAACCAACCTATTACGGATCAGCAGGGAAGCCTCTTTTCCACGCAGATTCCCGCGAATGCGATTCAATCCATCGAAGCGGTCTATGGTGGCACGCCGGCCGAGTATGGCGACAAGACGTCGCTGGTGGTGACTGCCGTAACGCGCTCGGGTCTCGGCCAGAATCCGCACGGCGGTTTTTCGAGCGGGTACGGCTCTTTCGAACCTCCGAAGAGCAGGGCGACGTCGGTTTTGGCGGGGCAAAATGGGGCCAGTTCTTTGCTGTGAACGGGTCCCGCTCGGGCCGTTTTCTGGATACCCCCGAATACCTTCCCTTCCACGACATCGGCAACAACGTGAACGTGTTCTCACGGTCGGACTATCAACCGGACGGTTCGAATATGCTCCATTTGGACGCACTTGTCGCCCGGAACTGGTTTCAGGTTCCCAACCAATACGATCAGGTAGCTTCCGGGCAGGATCAAAGGCAAATGGTGCGCTCTTTTAGCATTGGTCCCGGTTGGGTGCATGTTTTCAGTCCCTCTACCACGCTGGCGTCGAATGTGTTCGTGCGGCGGGATTTGGTCAACTATTACCCGAGCGCCAATCCCTTTGCCGACCAGCCCGCCACGCTCAGCCAGACCAGGAGCTTGACTAACCTCGGCATGAAGACCGACCTCAACTATCTGCATGGGCGACACAATGCCAAGTTCGGCGCGCAGATCACGGACACCATCCTGACGGAGAGATTCACCCTCGGGCTGACCGATCCGACCTTCAACCCGGTCTGCCTCGAGGCCGATGGCGATCCCGCGCTGGATCCGGGATTGACCAATCCGGACAACTGCCAGAGCGCGGGGTTTCAGGCCAATCCGAACCTCTCGCCCGGGCTCGTTCCCTACGACCTCACCCGGGGCGGTTCGCTGTTCAAGTACTACGGCCATGCCAATATCCGGCAACAGGCGTTCTATGCACAGGACAGCATGAACTTCGGCAAGCTGACGCTCAGCCTGGGGTTCCGCTGGGACCGCTACGACGGCATCAGCTATGGCACCCAACCGCAACCCCGGGCGGGGTTGTCCTACTTAATCCAGCCGACCCAGACGGTGTTGCGGATAGCCTATTCGCATACTTACGAAACTCCGCTCAATGAAAACCTGGTGTTGTCCGGGGCCACCGGAGCGGGCGGCCTGGCTGCGAACGTCTTTGGCGCCCAAGGCAGCGTTCCTCTGCAGCCGGGAATTCGCAACATGTACAACGCCGGCCTGGAGCAGAATTTCGGTTCGCATTTCGTGTTTGAAGGCGACTATTTCTGGAAGTTTACCCGAAACGCCTTTGACCTGGACACTCTCTTCACCACCGCGATCTTCTTCCCGATCGAATGGGACCATTCCAAGATGGATGGCTTCTCGTCCCGGCTGTCCCTCCGGCAATACAAAGGACTGACCGCCTACACGCACACTGGGGCACACGCGGGCGCGTGTCTTCGGCCCGGAGAACGGCGGACTGATCTTCCCTGACACCTCTCTTCCGTCAGACTATGTCGTGCGAATCGATCACGATCAGGCGTTCCAGAGCACGTCGTACGTACAGTATCAGCCGCGGAAGAACGGCCCATGGGTGGCGTTTACGTGGCGCTTCGACAGCGGCATCGTGGCCAGCGCCATTCCGAACCTGGCCAGCGCTCTCGCACTGACCGCAGACCAGCAGGCGCAGATCGGTTTCTATTGCGGCAGCCAGGTGGCTACTCCGTGGAGTCCGATCACCACCTGCAATGTCCCTTATCCGAACTGGGGAGCCAAATTGGTGAACGATCCCGGCGCCCGGCACCGAAAACGACGACTTGAATCCGGCGCGTGTTCGGCCCCGCAATCTCTTTAACACGGCGGTTGGAACCGACAACCTGTTCCACACTGAGCGGTTACGCTGGACATTGCGGCTCGAAGCGTTCAACATCACCAATAAAGTGGCGGTGTACAACTTCCTTTCCACCTGCTCCGGCACACACTTCGTGGAGCCTCGCTCATACCGGGCGACGCTGGGCATCGCGTTTTAGTTCGAGTTTCCAGGGCGCTCTTGTGGATCAGCGTAGGTGGGAACAACCCGGCGCTGTGCACCCCGGACTACAATTGCGAGGGCCACGAGAAGAGTCACAAACACGGGCCAAGTTGCGGACATGAGGCGGTCCCACACGGCGATCACACGGACTACCTGGTGCAAGGTCACCTCCACCACGTGCACGGTAACCATTGCGACGATCACGGTGTAGTGGAAGTCATATTGGCTGCGAGATAGGATCGTCGCCCGATGATTTTTCTGGTGCGAACTGCGCGCACGAGCGGCGGGTAGGCGACCTGGCCCAGCCGGTATCGCGGCCAAAACGTTCCTGCAGATGGCGCTCTCTCGGGTACGGAATCCAGGCGGCGATTGATCGATCCGGGCCAGTGCCATGCCGCGCGGACTGCTTCAATGCCAGGATCAGCTAGAGCTATCGCGCCGTTTCAGTGTGGGCCGTTCGTCCTGATCGGCTGGCTGCTTATCTTCGCCATCCGCCGGACCGGTGCCGCTGCCCGGACTCCGCCGCAAGGTCGGGCGGCTTGGATCGTCCTTGCCCTTCTCCTTCCGCCGGTTGTGCAGCGAGTACAAGCGCGCCTTGACATCGTTGAACTCCGAGGTGTTGACCACGTACTCGGGTTTGGCAACCAGGATCTGCTGAATCTCTTTCTGAGAGGCCGCAATGCGGTCGTCCGTCGGGGGGTGGGTCGCGAACACCTTGGCGACGGTGCCTGGTTTGCTGCTTTTCCATGCGTCTCGATCTTTTCGAAGAAGTCCACGAACGAAGTCGGGTCGTAACCCGCTTTGTACATATACTGCAGGCCCAGGTAATCCGCCTCCCTCTCATTGGCGCGCGAGAAGGTCAGAAAACCCATAGGGATTGCCAGGCCGGCGCCCTGCCGGATGGCGTACCCGGTCCAGCCATAAAGGGATGGCGATCGACATGGCTATCATGCCAATTTGGGCAAGTTCGCCGCGCGTAGCGTTGCCGCGTACCGTGGCGCGCGGCCACGTGCGCGATCTCGTGCGCCATCACGCCCGCCAACTCGGATTCACTATCGGCCTTCAGGATCAAGCCCGAGTTTACAAAGAAAAACCCGCCGGGAAGAGCGAAGGCGTTTACCTCTTCGGAATCGATAACCTTGATCGTGAACGGAACCTTGGCGTCGGAATTGCGCACCAGGTTCTGACCGATCCGGTTGACGTATTCGGCGACCATCGGGTCATCGATGATTTTGGCTTGGCGCTCGACTTCCTGCGCCAGTCGTTTGCCGAGGGCAATCTCTTTCTCAAGAGACCAGAAATTGACGCCTTTGCCAACATCCCGATCGCCAATTTGGTCGGGATCTTTCTCGCTTTTGCTTTGCGCAAAAGAACTGCTTGGCAGAAGGGTAACGACTGCCAGAAAGGCCCCGGCGAGCGCTGAGAACCGCGTCATGTGTAAACTCCTATTTCTTCTTACCAGACGCCCGATTACGTAAGGTACGAAGGATCCCGGCCATAACTATTTCGAGATGTTTCGCATTGCCCGATCACGCCGGTACACGATCTGAATGTGATAGAGCGTCAGATTATTAGAGTGAACATCCGCGCGAATGTCATCCCCGGGCTGTAGCCGGTTCAGCGGGGCCCCTCCTTCGACGGAGTAGTCTGTTGTCCCTGAATCCATATAGCCAGGGATCTTGCCGTGTTTCACGGTGACAACTTTCCTCCCGGAATCGACGGCTTCGACCCGTCCAAAGAACGCTATGTTCCGTGGCGCAGTTTGCGATGTCTGAGCCCACGTGAGTGGAGCGAAGAGCATGGCGGCGGCCAAGGCGACCGCCGGGGCGATACTGGCAAGACCCATCGGAGTTTCCTTGCGGTTAGCGCAACTCATTGCCAATTCCAATTCCGACCGCCAGACTCGGTTCAGTAGGCCCCAGTTATCTGTGGGGAAGCGTTACTCTCAACCTCCCGCTATCGCAGCTGAATGTTAGATTCGCCCTACTACACGTTACCGCAAGTGCCGCTCGACTCCTAAGACAATCGTATGAGTGGCTCAAGATTGTCGTGGGAGGGCTATAAACGATAGTGGCCGGTCCGTACAACTAACTTACTAACCGGGATTGGGCCGGGCCGCTCACGTCGATTAATATGCCACTCACCTCCAACGTAAATAGCTGAAGAGGTAAGATTGGTTCGGCGTGGCGGGGTCAGCCTCCGAATCGCAGACTGGGTGAAACAGTCCCGAAGCCGTTAGTAACCGCCCCGGTGCAGGGCACCTTCGCAGGTCTGGCGTTGTCGCTCGCCGCAGCCGGCATTTATGGCGTGTTTTCGTACCTGGTGAATCGCAGGGACGAAAGAACTATAGGTGTCCGCGTAGCGCTCGGCGCGAGCAAGGCACAAATACTGTCGCTCGTGCCGGGTTCCTCGTTAAAACTGGCCGTGATGGGGATCGCGATCGCAACGGCGGCCGCATTGCTGGCCGGCCGCCTGATGTCATCCTGGCTCTATGGTGTGCAGACGAACGACGCGCTAACATTCGCCAGTGTGGCGATTCTGCTCCTGCTGAACCGGCCACTTTGTTACCGATCGTCAGCGCACACCCGGGACATCGAACAGCCTTCCGGCGTTGAGAACGGTTTTCATTCCTGCTAAAAGTGGAATCCTAACGTGGCCGTCATGGCTCGCGGCGTCACGTAGTGCGTTCCGCTGAAGGTTGAAAGGAAGTTGTAAGGCGTGTATTTGTCCGTAAGATTCACCACGGTGAAACGCAAACTCCACTTGTAGCGATCGCCATTGAACAGGTTGTCGTCCCCTACGGCCACGTCGAAAAGGCTGCGCGGTTGGATGCGCGGCGGATTGTGGTCGTCGTTTTCCGTGCCCGGCGCCGGAATCTTCACCAAGTTGGACCCGTACTGGGAACCGGGACACAACCCCGTCGGACTGATGGGCGTGGTGGGAGTCGCATGCACGCTCCCGCAGTAGAGCCCGGCCTGGAACTGCTGATCCGGCGTGAGGTTCGATACGTCCACTTCGCTATCCGTTCCGTTGGGCCCGTTTGCGCAATTGCCTCCGATGCACGGCACTGGACCGGCCACCAGGCCGCTATCGTAGCGCCAGTTGAACCCGAACCATGGTCCTTTCTTCCAGGGCTGGTATTGCAGGTGAGTGGTCTGGTTGAAATTCTCATCGTGATCGATGCGGAACACCGCGGTCGATCCCAGCGAAGATGGCGTGGTGCCGATGCCGCTAACCTGTGGACCGAAGAAGCGCGCCGCCACCGACGAAAAAACGGTGAACGCGGTGAACCCGTGGAAGTTCGGCACGCTGATGCGCACGGCATAACCGGGTATTTTCGACTTGGCCCACTCTATCGGATACGTAACCGGGGTGTTACCAAAGACACTGAAGTCGTACGCCCTGGTTGTGTACTTCCAAATGTACTCGCCGTCTATGACCACCCACCTTCCGAACGCCTGCCCCAGACCGGCATGAAATTCGTTGCGCGTGCTGGGACTCAGAGGCGACGTCAGACAGGGATAACCTTGAATCGCAGTGGAAATGGCGTTAACCACTGGATCGAGGCATCCATTACTGGCCAGCACCAGATTCTCGTTGAACGGACTCTCCAGCGTGCGGGCGTAGGAGAAGCGCAGTACGGTATTCGTCTGTTTGAAATTGTAAGCGGCCCCCACACGAGGCTCGGCCTGGCTAGCTGAGCTGATTCCGTAGTAGAGATCGCCGCGGATTCCCAGGTTGAGAGTCAGGTTCTTCAGTGTAATCGTATCCTGTATGTAGAGGGCAGTCTCTTTGATATCGGCATGACCCAGGTAGGTGTAAGGACCTATGCCCGGGCCCGGCCGTGTCAGGTCATAGGCAGCCAGAAACGGAACAAACCCGCCATTCGCCTGCAGGCTACCGGCGCATTGGGCAGGACTGGTGATCGCCGGATTCGTATCCGGGCTTCCGTCCGCATTCAAACATGGCGGATTCAGACCGGGGTCCACAATCCCGAAGGTATCGTCCTCGGTAAGGAATGTGTGCTGAAAGACCACTCCCGCTTTCACGTTGTGAATGCCTTTCACGTAAGAAACACTTGTGCGCACTCCGGCGTTTGTCAGGCGCCGGTTTTGGCCGATGCTGGTGGACTGGAGGTTGGGCGCGAAATCGGCGTAGGGGTCGCGGCTGGGATAGTAGTTGAATTGATCCTGCCGTACGAAACCGGCGAAGGTAAACACCGTGTTTGGGCTGAGCAAACGGGTCCAGGCGGGGGCGATGTTGAACGTCCGGATTTTGGAGCGCTGATCGGCGGAGCCCACTGGCAGCCCGTTGGGACCCAGGCCGCCATTGTCGGCGACAAGTCCGGTCCAGGCGGTGGCATCCTGCATATCGTAAGAATTTGGCGTTTGGAACCAGGAGCGGGTAAAGCCGAAGTTCAAATTGAGACTATCTGCCTGCGACGGCTTAAAGTCTACCCGGTCGAAAAAGTTCTGCTCGTTTCCATGATCGTGAATGGTGGCGAACTCAGGGCCGTCCAGGAACCGGCTGGTGTCCAGGCCGTTGGCGGAAATGAAATTGCCCCAGGCCTTACCACCGTAAGCCAGGTTGAAACCGCCGTTGACGGTCCCAAAGCTGCCATAGGAGGTGGTCACTTCGCCATGTGGCTGAGTTTCGCCGAGGCCCGAGCGGGTGTTGACCACAATCACCACGCTGGTCTTGTCACCGTATTCGGCGGGCGGCGCGCCTTCGATTACCTCCATCGACTGTACGGCGTCCACCGGAAGCTGATTGGAGAACACTTTGCTTTGTTGGTCCGTGATCGGCTCGCCATCGACCGAGAAAGAGTTTGAAGCGTGATCGCCAAGCCCGTGAAATAGACCATTGGAATCAGCCGAGATGCCCGGGGTTGCCAGCGTGACCAGCGAACTCAGTTCGGAAGACTGGCTTTCGAGAGGTAGCTTGTCGAACAGACCGCGATCTACGTCGGTGTGCGTTGTGGGTGTGGCCTCGATCAGATCCGCGCCGGCTTCCACCGTGACTGTCTGGGTCTCCTTGCCCAAAACCAGGCTGAGCTTCAACTCCAATGGCACGGGCGATCGTACGTCGATATCCTGGGTCGCGGCCTGAAACCCGGCGGCGGAAGCGGAGAAATGGTAGTTATTATAGGGAACATTCTCGAACTCGAACTTACCCTGGCTATCGGTCACGCCGGTGCGCGTGTAATGCGAGACGGGATTCTGGATCGTAACTATCGCGCCGGTAATGGCTGCCCCGGAAGGATCGAGCACCGATCCCTGAACGATTCCACTATTGGACTGAGCCTGGCCGTATTGCGCGAAACCAATCAATAACGCCCAGACCAAAGCCGCGAATTTCAGCATAGTGTCTAAACGTTACAACGCCGAAACTCTTTGACCTAGCAAATATCGACAGGAGGCCTACAACTTCCATATGCGGGCCGAAAGTGGCGATGAGCGGGTTGGAAAAGACTGCCCATCACCAGTGGAGAAGCTCCCGAACACTACGTGCCTGCCTCTTGCTTGCGATAAATTCCTGGCCGTTGGCCATGGTTATTAACCATCTCTGGCTGCTCAGGGCACTCATCTTTCTCACATGATCGACGTTCACCATGGCGTTTCGATGAATCCTCCGAAAGCCGGTATCTTTCAGCCGTTCCTCCAGGACTTTGAGTGTTTGAGTTGCCTCGTAGGTTTGGTTGGTCGTGATAATTCTCACTAAGTCGCCGTCGGCCTGGAATGCGTGAATCTCGGCGGGGCTGAGCAGAAAAAACTCCTGACCGGCCCGGCCAACGATTCTCCTGCTTCGAATTCCTGTAGCCGGGTCAGCGACTTCCTGAAGCCGGGCGAGTCTCTCCATTGCTCCCTTGCCGCTCAGACGCTTGGCCCGGTCCAGTGCCTCCGCCAGCCGTTCGCGCCGGACGGGTTTTAGCAGGTAGTCAATGGCGCCGGCTTCGAAGGCCTGAATAGCGAATTTGTCGTAAGCCGTGACGACGACAATCACGGGCACCGGTGTGCTGCCCTTGAGACTCCGTATGACATCCAATCCGCCCATGCCCGGCATCTGAAGATCCAGCAAGACCAGATCGGGGTGGCCGGCGGCGATCCTTGCCAAGGCAGCCGGACCGTCAGCCGCCTCGCCCATGATCTCCACACCTGCGATGGACTCCAGTTCCTCGCGCAGGACCTTGCGGGCTAGCGGCTCGTCGTCCACGATTAGCGTCTTGATGCTCATGACCGGGTCCAGCCTGGATTGGGGTATTTTTAGCACGACCACCCGAAAACGCCTAGGATTTTCGCGTGAGCGGGTAGCAAAAATCGCCATGCGATCTGGAATGGGTGATGAACGGGCTGTGCGATTACCTCGCTGAAGGGTGACAACCGTAACCTTTTCCTTCCCGCCCGGTATTATTGGGTGAATGCCGGAAGCGCGGGCGGACAACATTCTGATGCAGAAGGTCCGGGACGGTGATTTGGCCAAAATGGCCGTGCTGTTTGAACGGCACCACCGGGCATTATTCCGTTATTTTCTGCGCCTCACCGGCAAGCGGGAAGTTAGTGAGGATCTGGTGCAGGACGTGTATTTTCGCATGCTGAAATACCGGCAGACGTATCGCGACGGGCATCCGTTCACCTCCTGGATGTACCAGATCGCGCGTAACGCGCACCTGGACAGCACGCAGAAACACAGGATCGAAGCGCCCCTGCTGGAAGAGCGCATGGAAGAGCCGGCCGGCCCCGATCCCGACCCGAGCCAGATACTCGCTCGCAAACAGGACCTGGGGCTGCTGCGGCGGGCGCTGGCGGCGCTGCCCGTGGAGAAGCGCGAGGTGCTGGTCCTGAGCCGCTTTCAGAACATGAAATACGAGCAGATCGCGGACATTCTAGCGTGCGACGTGGGCACGGTGAAGGTGCGCGTGTATCGCGCCGTGAAGGCGCTCAGCCAGATCTTCTTCGAGTTAGCTGGAGAGAAAGCGTCATGAATTGCGATCAAGTAAAAGAAAATATCGCCGATTATCTGACGGGCTCTCTGAGCCCGGCGGCGGCGGAGGAACTGGACGAACATTTTGCACGCTGCACGGCTTGCAAGCAGGAGACCGCGGCACTGTCGGAAACTTGGGAAATGCTGGGCCTGCTGGAGCAGGAGCAGCCCACCGAGGCGCTGCGTGCGCGGTTCTATCAGTCGCTGGATGCGTACCGGCAGGGTCTCGGATCGGCGGCGCCGGCCCCGCCCAAGCGCCGGTTCTTCGATTGGGGTGCCGGGTGGATGCGCTCGCCGGTATTCCAGTTCGCGTGGTCGGCCGCGCTGCTGATTGTTGGCTTGGGTGTGGGGCAATGGCTGGGACAACGCGACCGCAGCCGCCAGGACCTGACGCAGTTGCAGGACGAAGTCCACCATATGCGGCAACTGGTCACGCTGTCGCTTTTGCAACAGCAATCCGCGAGCGAGCGGTTGCGGGGCGTGGATTACGCCTTCCGCGTCGATCAATCGGATACGCAGGTGCTCACCGCCCTGCTGCACGCGGTGAATTACGACCCGAACGTGAACGTGCGGCTGGCCGCGGTGGACGCGCTGCGCAAATTCTCGGCCAGCCCCGCGGTGCGCGGCACCCTGGATCAATCGCTGGTGAAGCAGGATTCGCCGCTGGTGCAGCTGGCCCTGATCGATTTGATCGTGGACATGCGCGATAAGGGGGCCGCGCCCTCACTGGCCAACCTGGAGCGCAGTCCCGCCACCGACAAGAACGTGAAGGAAAAAGCCCAGTGGGGGCTATCGCAATTGCAGTGAATCGCAAAAGGGCGCATGTCCGTTTTGCGCGGTTACTTAGAAGCGCAAAGGGGCCGCGTGTCCGCGCCGCCAGGGAGGATAGGAATTCGCGGGATTGTGGCGGCGCGGCCGTGGGCCCCGTTTTGCGCGGTTACTTAAAAGCGCAAAGGGGCCGCGTGTCCGCGCCGCCAGGGAGGATAGGAATTCGCGGGATTGTGGCGGCGCGGCCGTGGGCCCCGTTTTGCGCGGTTACTTAAAAGCGCAAAGGGGCCGCGTGTCCGCGCCGCCAGGGAGGATAGGAATTCGCGGGATTGTGGCGGCGCGGCCGTGGGCCCCGTTTTGCGCGGTTACTTAAAAGCGCAAAGGGGCCGCGTGTCCGCGCCGCCAGGGAGGATAGGAATTCGCGGGATTGTGGCGGCGCGGCCGTGGGCCCCGTTTTGCGCGGTTACTTAAAAGCGCAAAGGGGCCGCGTGTCCGCGCCGCCAGGGAGGATAGGAATTCGCGGGATTGTGGCGGCGCGGCCGTGGGCCCCGTTTTGCGCGGTTACTTAGAAGCGCAAAGGGGCCGCGTGTCCGCGCCGCCAGGGAGGATAGGAATTCGCGGGATTGTGGCGGCGTGGCCGTGGGCCCCGTTTTGCGCGGTTACTTAAAAGCGCAAAGGGGCCGCGTGTCCGCGCCGCCAGGGAGGATAGGAATTCGCGGGATTGTGGCGGCGCGGCCGTGGGCCCCGTTTTGCGCGGTTACTTAAAAGCGCAAAGGGGCCGCGTGTCCGCGCCGCCAGGGAGGATAGGAATTCGCGGGATTGTGGCGGCGCGGCCGTGGGCCCCGTTTTGCGCGGTTACTTGGAAGAGAGACCAAATTATGCATACTCGATTAAGCATCGCGCTTGGCTTGCTCCTGGCGTGCCCCCTGCTGGCCGCTGAGGTGGAAGAAAACGAAACCATCCAGAAGACGTACACACTTTCTGGATCCGCGCCGAAGAAGGTCGTGGTCGACAACATCAATGGATCGATCCACGTGAGCGGGTATGCCGGCAGCGAAATCCGGCTGACCGCGCACAAACGCCTGCGCGCCGACTCGAAAGAAGATGCCGACCGTGCGAGGCGCGACGTGGTGCTGGACATTTCGCAGGACGCCAACACGGTGCGTTTCTATGTGGACGGGCCGTTCCGATGCAAAGACGGTGGCGTACACATGCACCGCGACGATCAGGACTACGAGGTGAAATACGATTTCGAGCTGCAGGTGCCGCGCGACACGGCCACGGATCTGAAAACCATCAACGATGGCGAGATCAAGGTCGAGAACGTGGCCGGCGATTACAAGGTGAACAACATCAACGGCGGCATCGAAATGACGGAGGCGGCGGGCTCGGGCAAAGTCTATGCGCTGAACGGGCGCGTGACGGTCCTGTTCCGCGAGAATCCGCGGGGCGCCAGCTCGTTCGGCTCGCTGAACGGCGAAGTGCGGATCTCCTTCCAGCCGGACCTGAATGCCGACCTGCGCTTCAAGACTTTCAACGGCGGTGTTTATACGGATTATCCGGTCACGTACCTGCCGCTGCCGGTATCCGCGGGCGAGCGGCATAACGGCAAGTTTGTGTACAAGAGCAATGAATGGTCCGCGGTGCGCGTCGGCCGTGGCGGACCGGCGCTCAGCTTCGACGCGTTCAACGGCAATATTCGAATTCTGAATCGAGGACAGTAAAATGATGCGAACGACTTATCTATGTGCACCTCTTTTGTTGGCCGGAATGGCCGTTTATGCGCAGGATGCTCCGGACAAGGTGAATGTCCCACTGAGCGACCCGTCGCGTCCGGCGGTGGTGCATGCTTCTCTCATGAACGGCGGCATTACGGTGACCGGCTATAGCGGCAAAGACGTCATCGTGGAAGCGCGGCCGCGCGGCCCGGACTCGCGGCACGAATCGCGCTCGGATCGCAAGGCGGAAGGGATGCACCGCCTGGATGCGCGCGGCACGGGCCTGAGCGTGGAAGAGCAGGACAACGAAGTGCACGTAGGGGTGCGGGCCATGAACCGGACGGTAGACCTGAACATCCAGGTGCCGTTCCATTCTTCGCTGAAATTGAAGTGCCTCAACGACGGCGATATCAAGGTGGAGCACGTGACGGGCGAAGTGGACGCGGACGATCTGAACGGCGGCGTAAAGCTGCTGAACATCTCAGGTGCGGTGGTCGCGCATTCGCTGAACGAAGACGTGGTGGTGACGTTTGACCAGGTGACGCCGGGAAAATCGATGTCGTTCAGCACCATGAACGGCGATGTGGATGTGACTTTGCCTGGGGACACCAAGGCGCGGGTGAAGATGAAGTCCGACAACGGCGATATCTATAGCGATTTCGAGGTGAAGGTGGAAGCTAATCCTTCGAATCCCAACGTTTCCGATACGCACGGTAAGGACGGGCGGTTCCATGTGCAGTTCGACAAGGTGACTTATGGCTCGATTAACGGGGGCGGGCCGGAGATGCAGTTTACTACGTTCAACGGGAAGATTTATCTGCGGAAGAAGAAGTAAGGCAGGCACCTGGCCTGCGCGGGACTCTTAGTCCCGCCACTTTTTGCATGAATAAAAAAGCGGCCTCTCCAGAAACCGTTTGCTAGTGGTTTGGCGTAGAGCGCCGTTGGGAGGGCGTCTTTGGTAGCTTCCATGTCATGGAGCGGGAGAACTGTGGCGTTGCGGTGCGGCATTGGGCACACTTCGGGTATTTGACCCAATCTGCCTGGCGATGAGCCGATTCGGTTTAGCGAGATTTAGTTAACGGGCGTCGGCGACGGGTACTAGTTGCAAGCCGTGCTTCTGCGCTTTTTCCCGCAGGAGCCTTAATTCCCGCTCCAGTCGCTGCTGCTCGAATCGTTGTGCTCCCTGGTCCACCCACGCCTGACCTTTGGTCAATAGCCGGTAAACCAGCACGGCAAGATAGCGGGCCATGGCTTTCACCGCCACGGCGGGAATCTTCGCATTCCGGCGCAACTGGCGGTAGCGGGCTCCCAGATAACTTTGGCTGTTTAACAGGCTGGCTGCCCCCATGCGTAACACGTCAGCTACCCGGTTCTTCACCTTCCGTTTCGGTCCTTTGACGCGTTTGCCACCGCTGATGTTTTGGTTGCCCGTCAATCCCAGCCAGGACGTGAAGTGATCCTCATCCTGAAATTGGCGCAGGTCGGGTCCCAGTTCGGACAGGATCGTCATGGCGCCAATAATGTTGATGCCGTCAATGGAAGTCAGGTCCACGCCGCAGATCCGCACCAGTTCCTCGGTCAGGTCCAGGGGCGGCGCGTTGGCCCCCTGTTTGCGTGTTTTCCGCGTCTTGGGCTGTAGTGGTTTGGTCCCCGTAGGCATATCCAGTTTTCCCAGAACACGGCTCTCCAGGCTGGCCAGATAAGTTTTCAGTTTGGCGTCACATTGGCGGATCTGGGTGTGCGCGAACTGGTAGCTGTCTACCGCCTGCTGCAGTTCGAACAGGACGTCTTCCCGCCAAGTCCCTTCCAGACTGCGGGCGATCTCCTCTTGGCTGGCTTGAATATGCGGATCGCTCAACTCCGCCAGTTTGTATGGGTCTCGCTCGCCCCGCAGGATGGCCCCTACGATGGCCTGCCCGGTCAGTCCGCTGACATCGCTGATGACGTTGGCCAATTGCACATTCATCTTGGTCAGCGCCTTCTGCATATGCTGCACGCTACGGGCGGCTTCTGCCACGTGCCGGCCCCGCACCCTCCAGACCGTGCGCACGCCTTCCATGTTCTGCGTCAGGCGAAAGGAATCCCGCAGCAATCCATAGGTGTGCAGTTTCATCAGCCACTGACACTCCTGCACGTCGGTCTTGCGCCCCGGCACATTTTGGGTGTGTCGTGCGTTCACCAACACCACCCGTAGACCGTGCTTCTCCAGGATGTCGTAAAGGGGGATCCAGTAAACGCCTGTGGACTGCATCGCGACTGTGTCGATGTGGCAGGCTACCAGCCATTCCGCCATTTTATGCAGGTCCGCCGTCCAGAACCCGAACTCCCGTACGGGCAGGGGGTCACGGTCCGGCGGTACGGCCGCGAAATGGCTGGCGTTGCCTACATCGATTCCGGCGGCATGCGGATTGACAATACTCAGTCCCGGATCGGCTGCCGCCACCCGCCGCGCCAGCTCTCGCCGCTGTTTGCGGTTGATCGGGCCATTCTGATTCAATCGTTCAAACGTGGACATTTTGCGCTTCTTCATGTCATACTCCTCAAGTCTGAATTTCAGACCCAGGCTCGGCTCGGCTTGCGAAACCATACAGACTCTCCATCGGGGCAGAGCCGGGCCTTTATGCAAGGCCAGCCCTCCGCCAATCAATACCTCGCGGGAAGCCGAAGTCATGCTGAGAGACGGGCACAAGGCACCAGACGCGACGCGACCATAGCTTGCCGCCTGAGTCTGTATCAATCAAAGCGCAATCGAACTGCCGGAGGGCTCGAGCCAGGTTTCCCGTTCAATACATCGCCTCTGGCGTTGCAACGCTAGAGGCCGCCGCAGCCCGCGGGGCCGCCCCACTTATTGGGCGGCCCTTTTCGTTTCAGCTCAGGTTAGTAGATGTTTTCGTTGAAGATGGTCAGGCTATTGGTATCGTCGTCCACCGCGGCAACCCTTACGGAGGTCTGCGAGGTGCGCTTCACGGCCACACCGAAGGCGCCGCCGTTGTTGGGATCGACCGGGAACTGGGCCACGAACTTGCCGTCCAGCGTGAATTCCACAAGCTCGCTCGGCTGATTCGGATCGACGTTGGAACCATCGCTGTTAGCCACGATCAGGTCGCCATTGGGAGCGGCGGCGAGGTCGATGGGACCGTGCAGGTGGGTGAGGTCCTGATAGATCATCGTGCCAGTGCCCTGGCTGGCATTTGCCTGGCGGCCCGCGCCGTTGATCGCGTAGACGGCGTTGTCGGCCGAGGAAGCCACGTACAGGATGTCGTTATAGCCATCGTAGAGCAAGCCTGAGGGGCCCAGCACCAGCGCGGCGGGGTCCACGCGGTGGTTGAAGCCGGACGCGATGGTGACCGCGTTCAGTACCGTGATGGCTTCGCCGTTGTTGGCGAACTCCACGTCGAGGCGCGTGATGGTTCCAGCGAGCACGTTCGAGACGAAGATGCGCCCGCCCTCGCCCCAATCCTGCATGGCCAGGCCCCAGGGTCCATTGATGAGCGTGGAATTGGCCAGGGTCCAGATCAGGTTGCCGTTGCGATCGAGCACCAGCAAAGAGCCGGCCTTAACCGTGTTGGAAGTGCCATCCGTGGTGGGAAGGTTGCCTACGAAGACGATGCCGCGGCGGGTCACAGCGAGGGCGGCGGTCAGGCCCAGGGGCGCCTTGCCTTGAAAGAAGGTGGTCACATCGCCATGCGCACCCACGCGCACGATGGTGGTGCCGGTGCCTTGCAGGTTCTGGTTATTGTTGAAATTCGATACCAGCACATCGCCCGGTTGCAACGCTCCGCCGCCCAGCACGAACTCGGGCACGTAAGCTACGCCGTAAGGGTTCACATCGCCATTCGACGGAACGGTAGAGACCGTCGCCGGAGGCAGGGGAAAAAGTGACGAGGGCGTTTGCGCCATCGCGGAAAAAGAAAAGGCCAGCAGGCTGGCGCCGAGCATACCACGGAAAGCCGCGCTTTCCCGGATTTTATTGACAATCGTTTTCATGACATTCTCCTTGAATTTGTTTGTTCTATACTTGTTGAGAGGTTCGCGAGGGGAACCGCATCATGGCGCGGCTTGCTAACTTGTCTTGCCGTCCTCTCACTACTGAAAGCGACGTAACGGGCGCGACTCTCTCACGCCGTCCCAATTCTTTTGGAGTTTTTTTTCGTGTCTGAAAACCAAGCGGTGACGCAGCTTCTGAGAGAAGCCGGCCGGGGTAACCAGCAGGCGGTGGACGAGCTGATCCCGCTGGTCTACGATCAGCTCCGGCATCTGGCAGCACGCTGCCTGATGGCAGAGCGCCCTGGGCATACGCTGCGCGCCACCGCACTGGTCCACGAAGCTTACCTGCGCCTGGCAGGGGCGGACACCGACTGGCAGGATCGCCTGCAATTCTACGCCGTCGCCGCGCGTACCATGCGCCGCATCCTGGTGGATCACGCACGCTCGCGCATTCGCCAGAAGCGCGGGGCGGGTGCGGAAAAGGTGCCGCTCGACGAAGCCATCCTCGTAGGCGAAGACAGCTCGCTCGACCTGGTCGATCTGGATACGGCACTGCAAAAGCTGGCGGAGATCGATCCGCGCAAGAGCCAGATCGTCGAGCTGATGTTTTTCGGCGGACTCACCACGGAGGAGTGCGCCGCCGCGCTCCAAATTTCACCCGCGACTTTGCATCGCGACCTGAAGCTGGCGAAAGCATGGCTGCACCGCGCACTGGCCCAGGAACAGGTCTAAGCGAGACGCCACCCGCAGGGCGCCCCGCGCGGAATCGCTGGAAGACTGTCGAAGATATTTTCAACGCGGCGTCGGAGATGAATCCGGCAGACCGGCCGGCGTTTCTGTCGGCGGTGTGCGGCGAAGATCACAACCTGCGCCAGGAAGTGGAGTCGCTACTGGCGGCCGCCGAGCGCACGCTGGGCCTCTTGCAACAACCCGTGGCCGAAGCCGCGCGATCGGTGGCCGCCGAGCCGCTGGCGCATCGCCGCATTGGCAACTTCGAGCTGATCAAACTGATCGGCGAAGGCGGCATGGGTGAGGTTTACCTGGCGGCGCGGGCGGACGATCAGTTCCGCCAGTACGTGGCCATCAAGCTGATCCGGCTGGGGCTGCATCACGCGCCCAACCTGGTGCCGCGTTTCCTGGCCGAGCGTCAGATTCTAGCCAACCTCGATCACCCCAATATCGCGCGGCTGTTGGATGGCGGCCTTACCCCCGAAGGCTGGCCTTATTTCGTGATGGAACTGGTGGATGGCGTTCCGATCGACGAGTATTGCCACCAGCACCATCTGCCGACCAGCGAACGGCTGCGGCTGTTCCGCGTGGTTTGTTCCGCCGTGGAACACACCCATCACAACCTGGTGGTCCACCGCGATATCAAGCCGGGTAACATCCTCGTCAACACCCAAGGGACGGTCAAACTGTTGGATTTCGGGATCGCCAAGCTGCTCGATACCGATGAGGCCAATCCCGACCCAACGCGGCCCGTGGTGCGGCTGATGACGCCCGAATACGCCAGCCCGGAACAGATTCTGGGAAAGCCGATCACCACCGCTACGGATGTTTTTGCGCTCGGCGTTTTGCTGTACGAATTGCTGGCCGGATGCAACCCCTTTCGCGCCGCCAGGCCCACGCCGCCGGAACTGACGCGCGAGATTTGCGAAGGCCAGCCTCCCACGCTGCGCAGCACGGCCCGATCGAATCCGGAGTACTCCGCGCCGGACGCGCGCCGCTGGACCGGTGAACTCGGCAGCATCGTCGAGAAAGCCATGCGCAAGAATCCCGCCGAGCGCTACCAGTCGGCGGCCCAGCTATCGGCCGATGTGGCGGCGTACCAGGAGCGCCGCCCGATTTCGACGCAGGCGCGCAACTGGCGCTATACCACCGCCAAGTTCGTGGGCCGGCACAAAGCCGCCGTGGCATTGGCTACGGGTTTTGTAACCCTGCTGATCGCCCTCAGCATTGGAATGACGGCGCTAGCGCGGCGCGCCACGCTGGAGCGCATCAAAGCCGAACGGGAGGCGCAGTTCCTGGTGAACATGTTCAAATCGGCCACGCCGGAGGTGGCCCGCGGCCAGACGGTCACAGCCCGTAATTTACTCGATCAGGGCGCGAAGCATATCGATACGGACCTGGCCTCGGTGCCGGCGGTGCAGGCTTCCATGTTGTTCAGCCTGGCGGAATCCTACGAGAGCCTGGGGGCGTACAGCGACGCAGAGAAACTGGCGGAGCGGTCGTACAAGCTCAGAAACTCCATTCTTGGCGCGAACGATGTGGAGACAGCCGATTCCCTGTTCCTCTTCGCGAACCTGGTTCGCCTGCAGAGCCAGTACGCGAGAGCCGAGCCCCTGTTCCGGCGGCTGGTCGCGATCCGGCGGCAGGCACCGGGCGCGGGCTCCCCGCTTTATGCCAAGAGTTTGAGCGCGCTGGGTGAATGTCTATACCTGCAGTCGAAAGACGGCGAAGCCGAATCGCTGCTGCGGCAGGCGCTGGCGGTTTACCGCCGGAATGGCCCTGATTTTGGCACCGACGCGCGCAATTACCTGGCACTGGTGCTGGAGCGGAATGGCGGATACCCGGAAGCCGTCGCGCTGCTGGGAGAGGCTGTGGCCATCGACCGGCGTACGCTGGGGGAGAACAGTCCGGACTACGCCAATAGCCTGCACAACGCGGCCAGCGCCCAGATCGATATGGGCGATTTCTCAGGCGCGGAGGCGAAGCTGCGCGAGGCTCTGGCCATCCGCCGCAAGGTGCTGGGCAACGCGCATCCGGACCTTATATATTCTCTCAACAACCTTTCCTATGTGCGGCTCGAACAGAACGACTGGCGGTCTGCCGAGCCTTATCTTAAGGAGGCACTCGAGATCGACCGCGGAAGCGGCTACCCGGTTCACGTCAGCATTCTCAGCAACTGGGGCCGGCTGTTCGAGGCCAAGGGCGACCACGCCGGCGCCCGCGCCTATTTTCATCAGGCGCTCGATCGCCTGCGCGAGACGAACGCATTCACGAGCTGGCCGGCATCGCAGATCCTGCTGAATCTGGGTACCGTAGAATTCGACGCGAACAACTTTGTGGCCGCCGAAACACTGGCGCGCCAAGCCATGGAAATGCGGCGCGCGCTGGGGGGCGAGCGCACCCCCGCGATGGCCGCGGCGCTGATCGATCTGGCCGAGGCGCAACTGTTCCAAGGATATCCGCGGAATGCTTTGGCGCTGTTGCGCACGGCGCTCGAAATCCGCGCGAGCAAATACCCGGCGACGCATCCGGCCGTGATCGTGGCAAAGGTGCGGCTGGGCGAGGCGCTGATCGCGGTGGGCGAGGTGACGGAGGCCGAACCGGTGCTGCGCGACGCGTTGGCATCCGCCGAACGCGCGCCATTTCCGTTGATGCCCTGGCAGACGGCGGAAGCCCAGAGCGCCATGGCGTCATGCTGGCGCGAACTGGGCCGCACGCAAGAAGCGGAAGCGCTGGAGCGCAAGAGCGAGCCCGGGTTGGCGATCGATCCGCGCCCGCCATTTCGGCAGCAGGCTTCCTTGCGACTGAAGGTGGTCCGTGAGGCCGGCCGGCGGCCTGCCCGGAGCTCTTAGGCCCGCCTTTGCGGCAGTTGGAGAGCTATGGACGCGCCGCAGGACACTGGCTTGTCCCCCTTTACTGTGCCAGTTGCTGGATGGCGGCTGCGATGCGGGCGGCAGCTTCCGGTCCCACTGAATTCTCTTCGCCGTACCAGGCCTTGGGCGCGTTCTGCAGGTAGGGAGCCTTTTCGTCCCACTCCGCTTTCGGAATGATGTAGCCGATTTCGTCGTCGGCCAGACCGATCAGCATACGGAAGGGCGCGTGCAGCATGGGCTTGATGGGGGGCTCGATGGGAGCATCCGGAAAATCCGCGCCGGCATAACGTTCCACGCCGCCCACGCTCAGCTCGGGATACATCTCGCCCGGGACCAGCGCGATGGCAAGTTGCGGGCCGTCGCCGGACATCTGAATCAGTCCCACGGAAGTGGATGTAGCGCCATCGGCGGTAGTCTTCTTGCGCCCTTTGTAGAGATCGGACTGCGCGGCCATCTCAAAGCCGCGATTGGCTACGGGAATGGTGATCCGGCGTTCCGCGAAGATCACGTGATCGATCCGCACAGGCTTCGCGGACCCAACCGCGGCGGCTGCCAGATCGGCAATGCGCTGGCCCAGAATTTCAGCCTTACGGAAGCTGTTCTCGGCCGCCACTGCTCCCGTCATAGGGTCCTTGATACTGGCTCCCAGCGGCGATTGCATACCGCCCACCGCGCCATTCCAAAGCACCGCCATGCCGCCCAGTTTCGCTTCCAGGCGCGTATAGAAAAATCCGGGATAGTCCGCGGTGATCTGCTTGTTGCGCGAGCCCAGCGTTTCCGGATGATTGGCCCAGTTGACGGCGGTAGCGATGCGCTTCCCCGATTTGCCGGTCAGCGAGAGGATGATCAGGTCCGGATCGTGCACCACGGGCGGGCGCGTATCGTCGATGAAAGTATCCAATTCGGCGGTATGCACCACGGCCAGCGCCGCCGTGGCCGGTTCCAGGGCGGCCAGCGCGCCCTTGGCGGCCTCCGCGATGCGATCGACCACGAAACTGTTGTAATCGTTATCGATTCCAGATTGGCCCAGGGCTGGTCCCCACAACCCCATGGTGTCCGGACCTTCGTGCACGTGCGTGGAAGCCACCACCACGTCCGCCTCCGGAACTTTGGCGCGCACACGATCCACATCGTCGATGAAAAAGCCGATCAGATCGACCTCGCACATGACCAGAGGCTTCGGCCCGGCGCTGAAGGCCAGACAGCGGGCATACAGATCGTCGTGTACGGTAATCGCTACACGATTGTGACCGAACCCGGCCATGTACACCGGCGCGCGGTCGCGTAGAGGCGGGCTGATGACGGTCTTAAAAGCGCCTGCGCGGAACTCGCCGAAAAGCGAGCCCGCGCAGGCCAGAAGGAGGAGGAAACGCACTTTCAGCTATACCCACCAGGCAGCGGCGGGCTGCTCTTTCATCACCAGGCCGTTCAGGAAGTCCGCGGCTTTGCGCAGGCCTTCCTCGGGCGAAAGCAAGCTGTCTTCATGCTCGATGGACAGCACATAGTCGTAGCCGAACATTCGCAGAGTGGAGGCGAATTCTTTCCACCAGCCGGCATCGTGTCCGTAGCCGCAGGTGCGGAAGATCCAGGCGCGGTTGCGCTCGTCGGTGTAGGACTTGGTGTCGAGCACGCCGGTCAGGGGCAGATTACGCTCGTAGATCTGGGTGTCTTTGGCATGCACGTGGAAGATGGCATCGCCCAGCACGCGGATGGCGGCGATGGGATCGATTGCCTGCCAGAACATATGGCTGGGATCGTAGTTGCAGCCTACCGACGGTCCCGCAATGGCGCGAAGTTTCAGCATGGTTTCGGGGCTGTAAGCGACGAAGCCGGGATGCATTTCGATGGCGATCTTCACGCCATGGTCGGTGGCGAACTTGCCCTGCTTGGTCCAATAAGGCGCGACCTTGGCTTCCCACTGCCACTTCAGGATTTCCAGGTAATCGGGCGGCCACGGGCAGGTGACCCAATTGGGCCACTTGGATTTTTCGCAATCGCCGGGGCAGCCGGAAAAGTCGATCACCACCGGAACGCCCAGCTTTTCCGCCAGGCGGATGGTTTTGCGGCTCACTTCCTGATCGTGTTTGGCGCGATCCTGATCCGGATGCAGCGGATTGCCATGGCAGCTTAGCGCGCTGATGGTAACGCCGTTGTCCGCCAGTTTTTTCTTGAATTCGTTGAGCTCAGTCTTGCTGTCGAGCATGGACAGCTTGCAGTGCGGATCGCCCGGATAATTGCCCGTTCCGAGTTCCACGGTATCGACATTGATGCTCTTGAGCTTCTTGAGAACATCATCCAGGGAAAGTTGCGCCAGTAAGGCGGTGAATACGCCGACTCTCACTTAGAGTTTCTCCTTTCGGGAGGTTGTTTTGGATGCCAGTGTACAGAATAGCAGAGGGGCGGCGTGGTGATGCTATGGCGCGGCTGGCGCGGCGTCACTCGTCGCGCAGCGCGGCCATGGGATTGAGCCGCGCGGCGCGGCGTGCCGGAACGAAGCTGGCCGCCGCGGCGACTGCCGCCAGCAGCGCTCCCGCCACGAGGATAGTTGCCGGATCGTAAGGCTTCAATCCGAAGAGAAGAGAGCCGGCGCTGCGTCCGGCCAGCAACGATCCCACAGTACCTATAACGATGCCGGTGGCCAGCAGCCGGACAGCTTCGCGCATAACCATCGCGATCACCTGCCCGCGCGCGGCGCCCAGGGCCAGGCGGATGCCGATCTCGTTACGGCGGCGCGCCACCATGTACGAAACCACGCCGTACAATCCGACCATCGCCAGCAGTGCGGCCAGCATGCCGAAGAATCCAGAAAGCGCCGCCATCATGCATTCCGCCATTAAACCGTCGCGAATGCCCTTCTGAAAATCTCTGAACTCGGTCACCACGTCCGGATGGTTGCGGGCCAGCTTGCGCTTGATGACAGCGATCAGGGCGTCCGGCGGCAGGTTGGAGCGGATCATGACGTTGGCCCAAGGACCCTGGGCGGGAAACTGCGATGCGGGCGCCAGCGTCTGCGGGGGCGTTTCACCCTGGATGTCGTCGTACTTGGTGTCCGGGATCACGCCCACGATTTCATAGATGGTGGACGGGTAATTGGGCTCCGGCGCGGTGCGCAACGTCTTGCCGATGGGATCGGCGCCGTCGAACATTCTGCGCGCGAGCATCTCGTTCACCACCGCCACGCGCTGCGAGGTGGAGGTATCGTTCGGGCTCAAGCCGCGCCCGCGGATGACCGGAATCCCCATGGTGGCGAAATAATCGGGGCTCACCCAGGTGAATTTCGACGCTCCTTCTTTGTCACCGGCGTGGATATCGTGCCCCCAACTGCCGCCCGATAGCGGCACGTTGGTAGTCGTGGCGGCACTGAGCACGCCGGGCGTATTCTGGATTTCCGTGAGCAGTTCGCGCTCGAATTCCATCCAGCGATCATGGGGCTGATTTGACTGCCAGTAGCCCAAAAACCCGGAAGTGATGCCGCTTTCGCGCATGCCGGGGTTGAACAGCAGCAGGTTGCGGAAGCTGCGCACAAATAGCAGCGCGCCGACCAGCAGCAGCAGCGATACGGAGATCTGCGTGACTACCATGGCGCGCTGCAGCGAGAAGCGCTCGCGGCCGGCGGTCATCCCCCGGCCGCCGGCTTTCATGGCGGCAGCGGGGTGCGACCGGCTGGCGCGAAAGGCGGGGAGGGCGCCGAAGATCAGGCAGGTGAGAATGGCGGCTGCGCCGGCATAGAGCAGCACGCGCCAATCGGTAACGATACGCAGCTCGGATTGCTCGCCGGCCGGCAAAATCGCCCAGAACAAGACCCGGCACAGCGTTTGCGAGAGGGCGATTCCCAATGACGCGCCGATGGCCGCCAGCAGCCCGCTCTCCGCCATTAGTTGGCGCAGCAGGCGCGTGCGGGATGCTCCCAGCGCCAGCCGGACAGCGATTTCCCGGCCACGTGTACTGGCGCGGGCCAGCATCAGGTTGGCCAGATTCGCGCAGGCGATCAGGAGCACGAGTCCCGTAATCGCCAGCAACAGCCAGAGGGATTTATCGTACGTTTCGCGCGCGCTGCTGACGCCCGTGGATGCGGCAGCCACGGTCAGGCGGAAGCGCCTGTACATTTCATCGGTGTGCGGGTCGCGTCCCGGCGGAACCGTGGCTTCAAATATTCCCTGGCTGAGCACGGCCATTGCCGCCGAAGCGCGCTCCACTGTCCAGCCGGGTTTGAGGCGGCCCATCACGGTCACTTCAAACACGTCGCGGCGCAGGGGCTTATCGGGCTGGCAGAAGGGCAGCGCCAGGTCGAAATGATCGCCTACGGCCATACCGAAAAAATCCGGCGGCGTCACCCCGACAATCTGCACCGGATTGTCATCCGCAATCAGCTTGATGCCGGACGAAATATCGCGCCCGCCCAATTCGCTCTGCCAGTAGGCGTAGCTGGCAACGGCGACCGGCGATGGGCAAGCGCCCTCATCCCGGGGTCCCAGAAAGCGGCCACGGTAGGGGCGCACGCCCAGGACACTGAAGAAATCGCCGCTGACCTGCAGTTGGTTGAAATGGCGCATTTCGCTGCCGTGCCCGGTGTAGCGCTGGTTCGCGCTCCAGGCGAAGGTACCGGAGAAAGGCTGCTGCTTGTCACGGATCAGTTCCCAAAGCGGGCGCGTCAATTCGCCGTATTCCTGATTCAAGCCCATGCCGTGATGGCCGCCCGCGATCTTCACCTCCGCCAGCTCCCACGGCCTCGCGATGGGCAGGCGGCGCAGTAATACGGCATCCAACAGTTGGAAGATGGCGGTATTGGCGCCAATGCCGAGCGCCAGGGACACGATCGCCACCCCCGCGAAGGCGGGATTCAAGCGCAGCAGGCGCGCGGCGTAGCGCAGATCCTGCAAGGTAGTCTCCAGCCAGTTGACGGTATTCATACGGTAAACCTCCTCTCGTACGGATAAGGCATTGCCGAACTTACGGCGGGCAGCCGCGGCGGCTTCGGCGGCTGGCATGCCGCGCGCGATATTATCGGCTGTCTCGGTTTCCAGATAGGCATCGATTTCCCGGGCGCGTTCCGCGTCCCACCACTTCCGCCGGAAGAATCGCCGCCAGCTCATGCGTCAGTCCGAAACGGGACGCAGAACGCGGTTGACGGCGCGTACCACCAGGTCCCAGCGGCTCATCTCGGCGGTCAACTGCTTGCGCCCGGCAGCGGTCAGCCGGTAGTAGCGGGCTTTGCGGTTGTTTTCAGAGGTGCCCCAGAAGGAAGCGATCCAGCCGCGATCCTCCAACCGGTGCAGGGCAGGGTAGAGCGAGCCGTGTTCTACCTGTAGGACGTCTTCCGAACGGCGCTCGATGGCATAGGCGATGGTATGTCCGTGGGCCGCTCCCGGCGCGAGCGTTTGCAGGATCAGCATATCGAGCGTGCCTTGTAGAATGTCGGTTTGTGTTTTGCGCATCGGGGTCAATACAATTTTACTCCGGAAGAAGTTCTACCGGAAAGGCCGCTCGTAGATATATACGCTGCCCGGCAGAAAACGGTTAGGAAAGTTTTTCGGAAACCCGGATGCGTTCGAACCATTGCATACCCACCTGGCGCCGGGTGAGACGGAGGCCGGGAGTATACGTGCGCAGCCAGTCTTCGATACCAGTATCGGCCACCGTGGCCCATCCGCCGGGTGCGGCGGTCGCGGTCATCTCGTCCGGAGAAAATGCCGAGCGGACCGGTTCGCCCAGCAGGGCCAGAAACAGGCTTTGGGGCGTACGTCCGCGGTCTTTGCTTAAATAAGTGAGGGCCAAGCCGCTGCCGGGGGCGGAGAGAGATCCGAAGGCCGCCAGGTTGGCCGCCACCTGGGAAGGCGTCAGGTACATGGCGACGCCTTCCCAGAGCCAGAACGTGGGGATGCTTTTGTCGTAGCCGGCGGTTTCAAGCACACTGGCCAGATGATCGTGACGGAGATCCGCGGCGACGAAGCGGACTTCGCGCGCCTTGGCGGGCCACTTCCCCGCGCGCTGTTTCTTCAGAGCCTGCGTGTCAGGATGATCGACTTCGAACACGGTAGTATGTTCCAGGCCGAGCAAGCGCCACGCCCGCGTATCGAAGCCCGCGCCCAGAATAACCAGTTGCGGTACCGGCAGCGCGGAATTGATGGCGCGGTCCAGAACCACCGTCCGGAACTGGTTGAACAGCCCCATGCCGCGCACCCAAAACGGGTACGGCGACCGGTTCGGGTTCGTCGCCAGGGCGCGCTGGGTGCGGCGAATTCTCCTCTGCCATTTTTCAGGAAGCGCATCCATCGCCAGCGGGTCGGAAAAACCAGGAACCCGTGGCGCCAGCGTGCCCAACGCGCGGTGGTAGGCGACAAACTGCGCCGTGCGGCTGGCTCTTCCGGTACGCATTGTCTATGTTGCGCTACGATCCAGCATACGATCACGAGGCATCAGGCCGCGAACCGGGGATGCGCGCAAAACGCCATTTCAACAGCGTCCAGAGAGCTTCCCATCCGTCGCGGGCGCGGATCTTTTTTCCTTCAGCTATGCCGCGCGCATTGTAGCTGACCGGCACCTCGCAGATCAGATAGCCCAGGCGGCGCGCCTTGGCGGTGACTTCCGGACAGAACTCGAAGCGGCGGCACGCCAGCGGGATAGAGCGCAGGACAACGGTCCGGAATGCTTTGTAGGCCGTGGCCTCATCGGTGAGATGCGCGGAATAAAGCAGGTTCGCCGCGGCGGTCAGCACGCGATTGGCGATGCGGTTCTTTAGCGCCATAGCTATCGGGCCGCCCAGGAAACGCGAGCCGTAGACAATATCAGCGCGGCCTCCCACGATCGGCTCCAGGATGCGCGCGTAATCGTTCGGATCGTATTCGAGGTCTCCATCTTGGATGAGCACGATATCGCCGGTAGCCATCGCAATTCCGGTGCGGATGGCCGATCCTTTGCCGGCGTGGTTGATCCTATGATGAGAGACCTCGCCCAGTATTTCCGCGGTGCCGTCCGTAGAGCCGTCGTCTATGATGACGATTTCCCTGACGCAACCAGGCGGCAATGGCGCCTGCTGCACGCGTTCCAGCACCTGGCTGAAGGTGGGGAATTCGTTGTAGACCGGGATGATGATGGAGACCGTCATGGTTTGCGCAGGACCGCCAGCAACGACTGGCCGAAAGGTGGGGTCACGATGGATTCGGTGCGCGAGATCCACGGTACCAGGCACCGGTCGAAGATCTGGATTTGTTTTTCGGACTGCGCGGCGCGCCGGAAGAGATGGGCATTGATCCACCAGCCGAAGAAGCCGGGCGCGTTCACGTAGTGCAACTTCGCGATGGCGAGTCCCGCGCCGCGCGCCAGCTTCGCGAGCGACGAGCGGCGATAGCGCCGGAAATGGCCCAGATTGCGGTCAATCGGGCCATACAGAGACTGGAACGCCGGCACCAGCAACACGATAACGCCACCGGCCGCCAGGACCAAGGCCATCGCTTCGAGAGCCTGCAGATCGTGGTCGATGTGCTCCAATACATTCAAACAGACGCAGGAATCCGGCGCGAAGCGAGCCAGACTCGCGAATTCGGTGCTACCAGGCTCACAGACCATCGCGCGTAGATTGGGCCGACCGGCGTAGCGCTGCTCGAGACGGCGCACGCATCGGGGATCGATGTCCAGGGCGATAACCAGCTCGCGATCGAGCAGCGCGCCCGTGAAATTGCCGATGCCGCAACCCACTTCGATCACCCGCCGGCCGAGCTCGGGAATCACCAGGCGGGCCTGCCATGCGAAGTAATTCCGCGCCCGCGCCATGCGTTCCTGATCTGCTATGGTGTAATCTTCTGGCATTCAACAATCCGTTGGGCATGGGGGCCAGCGATCTCATCGAGCTGGCGCTGGCGGCGTTATTGCTGGTATTCGCACTGGCATGGCGTCCCTTCATTGAACCGCATGCCGCCAGGCTCGCACAATCAACCGGCTGGTCGATGCTGCTGCTGGCCGCGCTGCCGGTAGCGCTGCGTCTGGCGCTGCTGCCGCGCCATCCCGCACCCGTGCCGGATATTTATGACGAATTCAGCCACCTGCTGGTTGCGGACACACTCCGCCATTTGCGGCTGGCCAATCCGGCGCACGCCTTTCATCAATTCTTCGAGACGTTTTTCGTTTTGCAGCAGCCGGCCTACAGCTCCATCTATCCCGTAGGGCAGGGACTGGGGCTGGCGATCGGCTGGATTCTATTCGGTACGCCGTGGGCGGGGGTGATGCTGGCGGTGGCGGCGCTGTCGGCACTCTGCTACTGGATGCTGCGCGGCTGGACGTCGCCCGGCTGGGCGCTGACCGGCGGCTTGCTCGCGGTGATCGAGTTTGGTCCGCTCAATCAATGGATGAACAGCTACTGGGGTGGGGCGCTGCCGGCGGCGGCCGGGTGCCTGGTGTTCGGCGCGCTGCCACGGCTCGAGCGCCAGGGGCGGCCGCGCGATGCGGTGCTGCTCGGCGTAGGTCTTGCGATTCACTTACTGACACGACCGTATGAATCCATCTTCCTGTTACTGAGCGTGGCGCTGTTTGTACTGCCGGCGTGGAAGCGGCTGATACGGCCGCTGTGGATCGCGGGCCTGGTGGCACTGCCCGCCATCGGCGTGACGATGCTCCAGAATAAGGCGGTGACCGGCAGTTGGATTACGCTGCCGTATTCACTGAGCCAGTATCAATACGGCGTGCCCGCGGCACTCACGTTCCAGGCGAATCCCCTGCCGCACCGTGAGCTTACCCGCGAGCAGGAGCTCGACTACAAGATGCAGCTCTCGTTCCGGGGCGATCATCCGGAAACGCTGAAGACTTACCTGGCGCGCCTGGCGTACCGGATCCGCTACTATCGCTTCTTCTTCCTGCCGCCGCTGTACCTGGTGTTGCCACTCTTCCTATTAGCCCTGCGCGAGATGCGATTCGTCCGGTTATGCCTGTGCCTGGCGTTCTTCGCGCTGGGCGTCAATTTTTTCCCGGCATTCCAGTACCACTACATGGCCGGAGTAACGTGCCTGTTCGTCCTGGTCAGCGTAACTGGCCTTGATCGCTTGGCCCGCTTCAACGCACTCGCCGCGCGCATTGTACTTTTATTGTGCTTTGCACAGTTCGCGCTTGAATACGGTCTGCACGTATCGAGCGGCGACCAATGGTCGCTGGCCCTGCGCAATCCGGAGCGGCGCGTGGCGGTGAGCCGTCAACTCGCCGAAACCCCCGGCCGGCAACTGGTGTTCGTGCGCTACTGGCCACAGCACATCTTCCAGGATGAATGGGTCTACAACGCCGCGGATATCGACGGTTCGCGCGTGGTTTGGGCGCGGGACCTGGGTGCGCCGGAGAACGAAAAACTGCGGCATTACTATCCGAACCGCACGGTGTGGTTGCTGGAGCCGGATGCGCGGCCGCCGCGCCTGACGCCGTACAGCGGGCAATAGCTATATGTCGGCGTCGCCAAACAACGGACGGCCCGCCAGCGATGCGTGAAACGCGAAAGCCGCAACCAGGGCTACCGCCAGCATTGCGAAAATCGACGTCCCTGCATACCAGACCGAGAAGTCCGAGGTAATCGGAAACACCACGCAAAGCACGTACACAAATGAAGACGCCATCAGCGCCAGCAGGCCGAAACGCAACATGACGAAAACCAGCAGGCCGGTTTCGACGGCCGCAAAGAGCGCGGAGGATACCGGCGCCACCCCGGACGCCAGGATATTCAGCGCCATGTACAGCAGCACGAAGGCTCCCGCCGCCAGCCAGTCGCGGCGCAAGACGACACGCAGGATAAAGATCAGCACGAACCAAACGAGCGCCTGAATCAGGGAGTTGGGAAAAAGCGAAAGCAACGATGCCACAACCCCGCGAACCCCCAGCAGCGAATCGAGCGCGACGGTGGGGGGCGGCGCGGAGCCAAAGCGCATCAGCACGAACTGTTGCAGCGCGGCCACCGCCGCAGAGGCCATTCCAAGGGTAATTCCGATAAGCACATCGCGGCCCACCAGCGGGTCGCGGAAGCCGCCTGCCAGGAGCCGGTTCCAACTGATCATACTGTGCGGCCACCGGCGCCGTGCGATGGGCTCGACGGCCATGTACAGGGTCCAAACGCCTCCGGCCACCAACAGCGCGTTGGCGATGGCGCCCAGGCATAGCACCAACTCGTAAAGCCCGGAGACATGCGCTCCGCCGAAAGCCCAGGTCAGCATGTAGACGGAGGCGGTGAGGCCGGCCAGCCGCATGGCGCCGCGCCGGTCGCCGCGCTCGCGCCGGATGTTCTTGCGCGCCAGCAATACGGCGGCCCCGAGTAGCAACAGGCTGATCACAAGGGCCGTGATCCCCAGAGCCTTGGTGCTGGTGTTGAGTTGAAAAGTCTGCATACGCTCCGGGCGGGTCCACGGACCGATTATCTGGAAATAAATGGGCTTGCCGTGCCATGCGGCGGCCTCCACGCGCACCGGCCGGGAAGGCGGGCCGGAGAATGCGCCGGTCCAGGCGGCACGCATATCGCTGATGCCGAGGGGCGTCCACTGCGGCACAGCCGGGGAGAAGCGCGTGATGTCGAGCCCCGCCGCGTCGAATAAACGTTTCCAGTCGGGCGCCGGCTTTTCGCCCGCCGTCTCGTCAAGCTGTGGGGGCACGGCATCGAACTGCATCAGGCGGCCCTGGGGATCGAGCAACACTGAGCGCATGCCCGAGACGATGGGCGGTGGGTCGTCACGCGAAACCGAACCCCCGCCGAAGGCATCCGGCTCCAGCGGACGCGGGCTTTCGCGATACCAGAAAAGAATCGCCGAGGGCTGCGACGCGCCCAACCGCTGTTCCCAGCGCGCGGGCGATTTGTCGGTGGTGCTCACGTAGTGCAGATAGTCGTGATCGTAGGCGAACCCGTGCGCCACGCCTGCAGGTTTATCTCCGTAGCCGAGGGAGCGGGCCAGATCCCGGCTCTTCTCCGCCAGCACTTCGGGCGGATGCTCCATGGCCACGCGGGGGACCAACTGGGCGTGTGGCTCAATCCACATCGCGGCCACCAGTGCGGCGACCGTGCCGGCGAGGCAAACGAGCCCCACAATGGGCCGGATGCCCACCGCCTGACCGGAGGCAGCCACCAAATCGGGCGAGGGAGTCTCGCCCGCGGCCAGTGCAGCGGCCAGCGGATCTCCGCCCGGGAGCGCCGCCGCGACGGCCAGGGCGGTCGCGGGCCGCTGGCTGGGTTCGGGCGCGAGACAGCGCTGGATCACGCGTTCGACTGCGGGATCCATGTCCCTGACGACGGTGGTTAGGCTGGCCGGCGCGGAGGCCTGCTGCAAACGGATCATCTCAGCCAGCGTGCCGGCCTCAAACGGCCGCTTGCCGGCGAACATCTCGTACAGCACCAGGCCCAGCGCGTAGATGTCGCTGCGGGCGGTCACTTCGCGGCCGGCCAGTTGCTCGGGCGCCATGTAGGCGGGCGTGCCTTCGCGCGCCTGCGCCTCGCGCAGCTCGCCTGTGACTGCGGCCAGGCCGAAGTCGGTAATGAAGACGCGGCCCTGGCTATCGACCATGATGTTCGACGGTTTCAGATCGCGATGCAGGACGCCTTTATCATGGGCCGCCGCCAGCCCCGCGCAAATGCGTCGGGCGAACTCCAGCGCCTTGTCCACGGGCAGACGGCCGATGCGGCGCAGCAACGAGCCGAGATCCTCGCCGTCGATGTATTCCATCGAAAGATATGGCTGCCCGTTCACCTCGCCGAGATCGTAGACGCGGCAGACATTCGGATGCGAGACCTGACGGGCGACGCGTACTTCGTTGTGAAATCGCGCCAGCATCGCCGCATCCCGCGCCATGGATTCCGGCAGGAACTTCAGGGCCACGGGCTGATCGAGGGTCAGATCGTTGGCGCGATAGACCTCGCCCATGCCACCCTTGCCGAGCAGCCCGATAATCTGGTAGCGGGCGGTGAGGATCATGCCCGCGGCAAAGCGTCCGTCACTGGAGGAGACCCGCGCGGGCACGGCCGCGGCGCGGGATTCGCCTATGCCCGACCGGGGCGTCGATGGCATCGCCATCACCGCGGTTTCGGAATTATCGGCCACCGCCTTACCGCATGCCAGACAGAACCGGCTGGTATCGGGAATTTCGGAAGCGCAGGAAAGACACCGGGTCATACGGGGTTCCTTAGTTACTCTAGCATTCGCGGAAATGCGGGAAGGTGTGGCCTGAAAGCGCAAAGGGGCGCGGCCGTGCCCGTTTTGCGCGTTTGTAAATGCTGATAGCCTAAACTAAAACATGATCGAACAGCTACGCCCCGGTGTGTCCGCCAAAAACGCGCGCGTGTGTCTCTTCGATTTCGACGGTACCCTGTCACTGATCCGCTCCGGCTGGATGGACGTGATGGTCCCCATGATGGTGGGAATTCTGGCGGACCTGAAAACCGGCGAATCGGAACCGGAACTGCGCCGCGTGGTGGAGGATTTCATCTGGCGGCTGACCGGTAAACAGACCATGTACCAGATGATTGCATTCGCCGCGGAAGTGGGGAAGCGCGGCGGCCGGCCGCTCGATCCGCTCGAATACAAGAAGATGTACCTGGACAGGTTGCACACTCGCATCCATCATCGCCTCGAAGAACTGCGTAAGCACCAAGTCTCGCCCGAAAAATACCTGGTGCCGGGAGCGCGAGCGCTGCTCGAGGCACTCCTCGCCCGCGGCCTGCGCCTGTATCTGGCCAGCGGCACCGACCAACCCTACATGCGCGAAGAGGCGGACTTGCTGGACGTCTCCCGCTATTTCGAAGGCCGCGTCTACGGCGCGCTGGACGATTACCAGAGCTTCTCGAAGAAAATCCTGATCGAGCGCCTGATCGCCGGTTCCCAGTTTCAGGGCGCGGAATTCCTGGGCTTTGGCGACGGCTACGTGGAAATCGAAAACATAAAGGAAGTAGGCGGCGTCGCCGTGGGCGTGGCTACCGCCGAACCCGAGTGCCGCAGTGTTGACGAATGGAAACGGCAGCGGCTGGCCGGTGTGGGCGCCGACTTCATCATCCCGAATTTTCTGGAGCGCGAGGAACTGCTCGCGGCACTCTTTCCCAATGGCCAGTAAATACCCTCTCTTCGACCGCTCCCGGCTGCGAATTCAGCCGCTCGCGGAGCGAGCCAACGATCTTAAAGCCGCACACTGGCTGGCGCTTGACGAAATCGCGGCGCCCTACACGCATCCCGCCCTGGCTGACGTGGCCGCCCGTATCGTGGCGGCGCGCGCACGGGGCGCGGCACGCATCCTGATGATGGGCGCGCATGTGCTACGGGCGGGAGTGAACCGCCAGATCATCGACCTGATCGAGCGCGGCTTCTTCGATCACATCGCGATGAACGGCGCCGGGACTGATCCACGATTACGAGCTGGCGCGCATCGGCGCTACCACCGAAAGCGTGGCGCGTTATATCCGCACGGGCGAGTTTGGCCTGTGGCGGGAAACCGGCGAGCTCAACGATTGGGTGTCGCAGGCCGCGGAGACCGGCTCAGGGCTCGGCGAGAATGCCGGCCGCCGCATAGCCGAAAGCGCTTATCCCTATCGTGACCTGAGCGTGTTGGCCGCCGCGTGGCGTCACTCTGTGCCCGCCACCATACATGTGGGCATCGGGTACGACATCCTGCACGAGCATCCGAATTGCGATGGGGCGGCGTTTGGCGCGGCCAGCTACCGCGATTTCCTGATCTTCGCGCGCAATATCGAGCGGCTGGAGGGCGGCGTGCTGCTGAGCTTCGGCTCGGCCATCATGGCGCCCGAAGTTTACCTGAAAGCGCTGGCCATGGCGCGCAATGTGGCGCATCAGGAGGGCCGCGTAATCCGCGACTTCGCGACGGCGGTCTTCGACCTGGCGCCCATTGAAGGCGACTTCCACCACGAGCTTTCCAAGACCGATCCGGGTTACTATTTCCGTCCCCATAAGACGCTGCTGGTGCGCACGGTGGCGGACGGTGGCGCCAGTTTCTACGTGCGTGGCGATCATCGCGCCACGTTACCGGCGCTGCGCCGTGCGATTCTGGAGGCAGTATGAAGCGCAAAGGGGCGCGTGTCCGCGCCGCCAAGGAAGATGGGAACTCGCGGGATGATGGCGGCGCGGCCGTGCCCCGTTTTGCGCGAGTTCATCAGCAGCGCAAAGGGGCGCGTGTCCGCGCCGCCAAGGAAGATGGGAACTCGCGGGATGATGGCGGCGCGGCCGTGCCCCGTTTTGCGCGAGTTCATCAGACGCCCCCCGCGGAGATCCTCGCCGAATTCCCCAAGCTTTCCGCGCTGGTGGTGGGCGATATCTGCCTGGACCGCTGGTGTACCTACGATCCCGAAGTCTCCGAGCCATCGCGCGAGACCGGTATCCCGCGTATCGGCGTGGTGCGCACGGAAGTGACGGCGGGCGCAGGCGGCACGGTCGCCAACAATCTGGTGTCGCTTGGCGTTGGGCACGTTGCCGTGATGGGTGCGATAGGCCAGGATGGCTTCGGTCTGGAGCTTTCGCATGCGCTGGCGGCGCGTGGCATTTCGCTCGAGCTGTGTGTCCGCACGCCCGCTATGCAAACGTTCACCTACACCAAGGTGATCAATGCACGCACGGGTATCGAGGACCAGCCGCGCCTGGACTTCATTAATACCGCGCCGCTCCCTACAGCGGTGGAACGTCAGTTTCTCGACAGCCTGCAACTCGCCGTCGAGTCATACGACGTGATTTTGATCGCCGACCAGGCGGAAACCAGCCAAGGCGGCGTGGTTACCGCGGCCATGCGCGAACTGCTGGGCGAGTTGGCGCCGCAATATCCCGAACGCATCTTCTTTGCGGATTCGCGCGCCCGCATTCATCTGTTCCGTAACGTGATTGTGAAGCCCAACCGGCAGGAGGCCGAGAACGCCTGCCAGGAACTGTTCGGCAAAGTGGACCTGTCGGCTCTGCGGCTGCACACCCACGCGCCCCTGATGTTCGTCACCGAGGGCTCGAGCGGCGTGCTGGTAGTGGAGGAATCGCACGGGACGTTTGTGCGCGCCGTGCCGGTCGAAAATCCGGTGGATATTTGCGGTGCGGGCGATAGTTTTTCAGCCGGCGCCTCCATGGCGTTGCGCGTGACTGGCTCGCCAGTGGAGGCCGCCCAGTTCGGGAATGTGGTCGCGTCGGTCACCATCATGAAGAAAGGAACCGGCACGGCGTCGCCGGACGAGGTGCTGTCAGCTTATGCCGCGCACCCTGGCGATTGACGTAGGCGGCACCAAGTTCTCGATCGCCGCCTTCGATGGCGAGCGCATGGTGCGCCGCGAATCGCGCCGAACCGACGCGGAAGGCGGCCGCGACTGGATGCTCGACCAGATCTCCAACATCGCCCTAGCCTGGCAGCAGGAGACACCCGCCGACCGCTGCGGGATCGGCTTCGGCGGTCCAGTGATCTATCGGGAACAGCGCGTGGCCCTCTCCACGCACGTGGGCGGATGGCGGGATTTTCACTTGACAGATTGGGTCCGCGACCTGCTCGGCATCCCGGCAATCATGGACAACGATGCCAATGCCGGCGCGCTGGGCGAGGCCCGCTACGGCGCCGGACGCGGTTATTCGCCGCTCTTTTACATGACGTTATCCACCGGGATCGGCGGCGGCATCTATGAGGACGGTCGCATCTGGCGCGGGGCGGATTCCTACGGCGGCGAAATCGGACATTTGACCATCCGGCCCGACGGGCCCGAGTGCCTGTGCGGCTGGCGCGGCTGTTTCGAGCGCATGTGCAGCGGCCTGTGGCTGGCGCGCGACTACGGCAAATCCGCGCAGGAGTTAATGGACGACCCTGCGTTCGTCAGCCGGTACGTGGTGGACCTGGCGCTGGGTCTGAAAGCGGCCATTATGCTGTTGAATCCGGCGCGCATCGTGATCGGCGGCGGCATCTCCAAGGCCGGCGATCGCTTGTTTGCACCGCTGCGCACCGAGCTTCGCCGCCAGATCACGGACTGGTCCGGCGCGCGCATCGATGTGGCGCCCGCCGCGCTGGGGGATGACAGCGTGCTGTACGGGGCGTTGGCGCTGGCGGAAGACGCCCTGTGATCGCGTCTGGCGAAGCCGCTCCCGATTGTCGTGATGTATGATGATTATGGCATCGGGACTACGGTGACGAGGAGCGTAACGGATCGATGACGGAGCAACTATATCTGGCGATGGGGCTGCCTTCGGTCGTTGCGCTGGTCGGCATACTTGTCAATGTCGGTTATTTCGTCTCACTGAATGGCCGGATGGCACGCGTAGAAGACAAGGTCGACGTGCTCACTGGGAAGGTCGCCGAAATCGACAACCGAGTGATCCGGATCGAAGACAAACTCGGCATTGTTCCGCGATAATGCGGAATTATCCTACCGCACAAACGGCAGATACGCCGGCACCGTCCGCTGGTACTCCTCAAACTCCGCACCGAATCTCGACTTGAGCAGTCCCTCCTCGGCGCGCACCCGAATCTCGGTTCCCGCGATATACAGGACGATTCCCAGCAGGAACAACGGCCACCATGCCAGAAGCAACCCGGTCGCCAGCATCATCAGGAACATCGATGTATAAACGGGATGACGCACCACGGCGTACGGACCTGTGCGGACCAGTTCATGATCGGGATACAGTCCAGCTAAAATGCGAAGCTGCTTTCCCAGGTGCTGTACAGCCATCCAGCCGAAGATCGCCCCCAGGGGAGCTACAGCCATGGAGGCCGCGATTCGTGCCAGACCCGGTTCGGGCGCATGCGGGAGCCGCAGCCATGCGAGCAAAATGGCGGCGGTTTCGAGCGCCAGTCCCCAATCGCCGCTGTGCGCCATCACGTTCGATTGGCGTTTCGGCCCGGTGAACCTTTTCCGCATGAACGGGTACAGCCATGCCAGCCACATGACCACCAGTTCGATTGCCGCGAATCGAGACACGCCGCTCACCGTGACGGCACGCTGCCCAGCCGGATGGTCCGGCCCGTTCGCGCCGATTCACGCGCCGCTACCAGGATCTCGGTCACGATCATGTTGTTTTCGAGTGACGACAGTCCCGTGGGCTTGAGCTTCCCACGCACCACCGCCGTCAGGTAAGAGATGGAATCATGCTCGTCGGGCGGAAGTGGTTCCAGTTTGCTGGCCTCCTCCTGCCCACCCGGCAACCGCACGCGCAGGGAGTCGCCGCCGGTAGCGATGGCGTAGCCGCGCTCGCCATAAACTTCGAAATCTTTGCGGTTGAACGGCCAGCTCCACGACGCCTGAATGATGCCCTGCGCCTTCGGATATTCGACCAGCACGGACGCCTGATCGTCTACGTGCGGATAAATGCCCGGCTTGGAAGTCTGCGTGAGCGCGGTCACCGCCAGGGGATGCTGATTGTCCATCATCCAGGTCATCAGGTTGGCGCCGTAGCAGCCGAAATCGAACAACGCGCCCGCGCCGTTTTTGACCGGATCGGTCAGCCAGGCGAAGAACTCCGGTCCGACGTTAATCTCCTTGGGCCCCTGGTGGCCGTCCATGGCCACCATCTTGCGGATCTCACCGGCGGCTTGCCGTTCCTTCAGGATGCGCCACATCGCGCCGTGGCTGGGATACCAGGTGGTCTCGTAGTTCACGATCACCTTGATGCCGGTGCCGTGCGCCGCCCGTTCGATGGCGCGCGCCTGCTCCATGCTTACGGCCAGCGGCTTCTCCATCATCACGTCGATGTGCCGCTTGGCGCAGGCTTCCACCACGATGGCGTGATCGAAGGTGCTGGTGAACAGCGCCACGGCCTCCGGCTTAACGCGGTCCAGCATGGCATTGAGATCGGTAAAGAAGACGGAATCGGCCAATCCGTAGCGCTGCGCATAATGCTGCTGCAACGTTTTGTCCGGATCGAAGACGCCGGCAATCTCCACGTCTTTCCGTTTGCCCGCCGCCCGCAGAAAGCCATCCACGTGGCCGTGCACCAGCCCGGCGATACAGAGGCGGAGCGGCTGCTCGCCCGCGGCCAGCAGCGGAAACAACGAGCCCGCCAGCGCGAGCCTGCGAAAGATGTTCATGAGGTCTCCCAGTCCAGCCTATCAAACCGCAAGCGCTCGCCCATCCTCTCAAGGCGCCACAATACGGGCGCCGGGTACTTGCATTTCGCCGCAATTTTCGTCAACATCATAGACCGCAGGCCCCGAACTGTCCGGTGCGCCTTCCAAAGGCTGGGTACGGATGAAACGAAAAATCACACTGAAGATAAACGGTAAGTCGTACTCTGATGAGGTTGAGCCGCGTCTGCTCCTCATCCACTACTTGAGGGAAGTGGCAGGCTTCACTGGTCCCCACATCGGCTGCGAAACCTCCATCTGCGGCGCCTGCACGATCGCCGTGGACGGAAAAACCGTGAAAAGCTGCACCATGTTCGCGGTTCAGGCTGACGGTCGCGAGATTGTGACGATCGAAGGACTGGCCGCGAACGGCGATCTGCACCCGGTGCAAGAAGCTTTCTGGAACCAGCACGGCCTGCAATGCGGCTTCTGCACGCCGGGCATGATCATGGCGTCCCGGCAACTTCTCGAGCGCAACCCCCACCCCAGCGAGAACGAAATCCGGCATGGCCTGGAGGGCAACCTCTGCCGCTGCACGGGTTACCAGCACATTGTTAATGCAGTAAAAGAGGCCGCGGCCAAGGCGAGAGCGTGACTCATGGCGACAACTACTATCCCGAAAATTGAGACGCTGGTCGGCAAGCGGATCCGCCGCAAAGAGGATCCCCGGCTGATCACCGGAACCGCCACCTACGTCGACGACATCAAGCTCCCTGGCATGCACCATGCCTGTATCCTGCGCAGCCCGCATGCCGCCGCACGCATCAAGTCCATCAACGTGAAACCGGCGCTGGAGCGTCCGGGTGTGGTGGCCGTCTTCACGGGGGCCGACGTCACCGGCGTAGGACCTGTCCCGTGCGGCGCATCCCTGCCCGGCTTGCGGGTGCCGCTGCATACCATCCTGGCGACCGACCGCGTATATTTCGTCGGACATCCCATCGCCGTAGCGGTGGCCAGCGACCGGTATATCGCCGCCGATGCGATCGACTCCATCGAAGTTGAATACGAACCCACTCAAGCGGTAGCTGATCCCGAGAAGGCCCTCGCCCCGGGCGCTCCCGCTGTCCACCCGGAATGGCCCGACAACATTGCATTCACTTTTCACCAGGAGGGCGGCGACCCCGAGAAGGCGTTCGCCGAAGCCGAAGTGGTGGTGAAGCAGCGCATCACCAGCCAGCGCCTGATACCCACCGCCATGGAGACCCGTGGCGTGGTAGCGGACTATCTCGGCGCCGAAAAGAATTTGACGCTCTACTCCTCGACACAGATCCCGCACCTGCTACGCACTCTCGTCGCGCAGATGCTGGGCGTGTCGGAAAACAGGCTGCGGGTGATTACGCCCGAGGTCGGCGGCGGCTTCGGCAGCAAGCTCAACGTATACGCCGAAGAAGCGCTGATGGGGTTCGTCTCCATGCGCATCGGCAAGCCCGTGAAGTGGATCGAGTCGCGCCGCGAAAACTTCCAGTGCACCATTCACGGCCGCGGCCACGTGGATTATTACGAAATCGCCGCCAAACGCGACGGCACGGTGCTCGGTCTGCGTCTGAAACTGATCCAGGACCTGGGCGCTTACCACCAGCTCCTCACGCCGGCCATTCCCACGCTCTCGGTCTTGATGATGCCGGGGCTCTATAAATTCCGCAATATCACGGCGGATATCGTGGGCGTCTTCACCAATTGCGTGCCTACCGACGCCTACCGCGGCGCGGGCCGCCCGGAAGCCACGCACGGCATCGAACGTATGATGGACATGCTGGCCGCCGAGTTGAACATGGATCCATCCGAGTTGCGGCTGATCAACTTCATCGGCGCCGACGAGTTTCCCTATGCCACCGCGACCGGCCTCTGCTACGATAGCGGCAATTATGCCGAGCCGCTCAAGAAGGCGCTCGATACGGTTGAATATCACAAGCTGCGCGACCAGCAGAAGAAGGCCAAAGCCGAAGGCCGGCTCATGGGCATCGGTATTTCCACTTATGGAGAGATCTGCGCTTTCGGGCCGTCGCCCGCAACGCCGGCCGGCGGCTGGGAAAGCGCCACGGTGAAGATCGAGCCCTCCGGCACGGTTACGGTGATGACCGGGACGTCGCCCCACGGGCAAGGTGAAGAGACCACTTTCGCGCAAATCGCCGCCGACGAACTGGGTGTGCCGCTCGACGACGTGATAGTTGTCCACGGCGATACCGCGGTCGTGCAATACGGCATCGGGACCTTCGGCAGCCGCGGCACGGCGGTGGGCGGACCGGCGCTCTACTACGCGCTGCAGGATCTCAAAAAGAAAATTATTAAGTTCGGCGAAGTCTTGCTGGAATCGGATGATGTGAGTTTCTCCGACGGGCATTGTGTGGATAATCGGACGGGCAAGAGCGTGCCGCTCGCCCAGGTTGCCGGGGCCACCTATCGCGCCATGAAGCTGCCACCCAACACCGAACCTGGCCTGGTAGCCACGCATTTCTGGGAACCCCCCAACTTCGCCTTTCCCTTCGGCGCGCACATTGTGGTTACGGAGGTCGATCGCGATACCGGTCAGGTGGAAGTCATGCGCTACGTGGCGGTGGATGATTGCGGCAACATCATCAACCCGCTGCTGGTGGATGGCCAGGTGCACGGCGGCGTGGCGCAGGGACTCGGCCAGGCGCTTTACGAAGAAGCCGTGTACGACGAGAATGGCCAACTGGTCACCGGCGAGTTGATGGATTATGCGGTGCCCAAGGCGACCATGATGCCCTGGATCGAAAGTTCCCACACGGTTACGCCGTCGCCCGTAAATCCGCTGGGAGTGAAGGGTGTGGGCGAGGCCGGGACGATTGGGGCTTCGCCGGCCGTCGTCAATTCCGTGGTGGACGCACTAAGCGAGTTCGGGGTGCGGCACATCGATATGCCGCTCACGCCCGAAAAGATTTGGAACCTGATTCACCCGGGAGGCCGCGCATGATTCCACAAAACTTTGAGTACTCGTCTCCAGCCACCTTGCAGGACGCGCTGTCGCTGCTGGCCGATGGCAGTGCCAAGGTCCTGGCCGGGGGTATGAGCCTTATCCCGCTCATGAAACTGCGGCTGGCCGCACCGGAACATGTGGTGGACATGGGCCGCATCCCCGGTCTGAACGAGATTCGCCAGGCGTCCGGCGGCATCCACGTAGGCGCCATGGCGACGCATTTCGAGATTGAATCGTCGGCCTTGTTGCGCGCGCATTGCCCGCTGCTCGCCGAAACGGCCTCGCACATAGGCGACGTTCAAGTACGCAACATGGGCACCATCGGCGGCAGCGTGGCGCATTGCGATCCGGCGGCGGATTATCCAGCCGCATTGTTCGCCCTGGAAGCCAAGGTTACCTTGGCCAGCGCCGCTGGCCAGCGCACGCTTTCGTTCAGTGACTTCCTCGTCGATACGTTTACCACCGCACTCGAACCGGGCGAGATCGTGACCGGGATCATCGTGCCCGTCGAGCCGGGCGGCGTGGGTGTGTCGTACCAGAAGATGCATCAGCCCGCATCGGGCTTTGCACTGGTGGGCGCGGCAGTGCGCGTGGCCCGCGCCAATAGCGGCATCGGATTCGTCCGCGTCGGCATCACCGGCCTGGCATCCAAAGCTTTTCGCGCGGCGAATGTGGAAAATATCCTGCTCTCCACCGGCGACGCCAATAAAGCCGCGGCGGTGGTCGCAGATGGCGTCGAGGCTAACTCCGATCTGAACGCCTCCGCCGCCTACCGCAGCCAGATGGCACGGGTCTACACTGCCCGCGCGATCAAAGTGGCGCTCGCGAGGACTTCTTGAAGCTGTCGGGGAATTGCACCGTTCCCATCGACCGCGAACGGGCCTATCAATTGATGCAGGATCCTGCGGTACTGGCTCGCTGCATGCCTGGCTGCGATCACCTGTCGCTGATCGGTCCCGACGAATACGAGATGCGCATGAAGATGGTGATCTCCAGCATCCAGGGACTGTTTGCCGGCAAGGTGCGCATCGCCGACCGCAACCCTCCCGAAGGCTTCCGGCTGATCGTGGAGGGTTCCGGCAAGGTCGGATTCATGAAAGGCGAAGGCGTGTTGAGTCTCACAACGCTTTATACCTCCACGGATGTGCACTACGAGGGCGATGTGCAGGTGGGAGGAATGATTGCGGGTGTGGGCCAGAGGCTGCTCGATACTACCTCCCGCTTTCTGATTAAAAAATTCTTCGAAAAGTTAACTATCGAAGCTGCCTCTCAGATGCCGCAAGCCGCCGATTAATCGTTGCAGCCGCCTGCTGATTCCACAATGTTCACAACAAGTTAGTCCAGTAGCCGGGATTCTCCGGTTACTTTCCGTTAACTCCACGTATTAACCGGTATTCGGAGTGAACTAACCGAAGTAAGATTGTAAATAGACGCAAGGTAGTGACTACACTGAAGCCGTCGGCAGCTTATGAAACTCACTTCCAGTGTCTTTACTCACTTCTCCATTTCTCTGCCTTTTTTGTGTGCGATTTCGATAGCGCAAGCGCAGAGCCCCGAACCGGCTCCACGCCAGCACCCAGCGACAGCATCGAGACGCGCGTCTCATCATGCGCGCCTTCACGTGACAAGCCCGTCCTTTGCCGCCGCGCAAACGTCTCCCGCCGGATTCGGCGGCGCCACACAGTCCGTGGCAGGTGACTTCAGCGGCGACGGTGTCACTGACATTGCTGTAGTCAATCCATGTAACTCGTCTTACTGTGGCGCCGGCTCCGCTTCCGTGGCCGTGCTCCTGGGAAATGGCGATGGCAGCTTTCAAGCCCCGGTTGTCTATCCGCTCGGCACGTTCGAACCTATGTCAGTCGCGGCAGGCGATTTCAACGGAGACGGCAAGCTTGACCTGGTGCTCGCCTCTCAATGCGCCAGTAGCACCACTTGCGGAACCGGATCGATCAGTGTCCTCCTGGGAAACGGCGACGGCACGTTTCAGACGCCGGTATCGTACGCCGCGGGTACGGGCAGCAGCTACTTCGTGGCGGTGGGAGACTTCAATCAGGATGGCCAATTGGACCTGGTGGTCGCAAATCAGACTAGTGGGACCAGCACCGTCAATATCCTGCTGGGCAATGGCGATGGGACATTTCAGGCGCCGTTAAGTTATTCCACGGGCGCCGCTACCGCAGAGTTTGTAGCCGTTGGCGATTTCAACAACGATGGCGCGCCCGACCTGGCGGTAGCCAATGGCGGCGCGCATTCCGTGAGCATCCTGCTGGGCAACGGAAATGGTACACTTCAAGCCCCGACGTTGTATGCCTCGGGTGGCGCATTTACGTACGCGATCGCCATAGGCGATTTCAACGAAGACGGCGCGCCTGACCTGGCGGTGGCCAACGGCTGCGCGAGCTACAACAACCTGCAATGTTCCACGTCCGGATCGGTAGGCGTACTTCTGGGCAACGGAGATGGCACGTTCCAGCCGCCGGTCAGCTATGGATCGGCCGGCAATCAAGCGATTTCCATCTTCAGCGCGGACTTCAACGGCGATGGAAACCTCGATCTGGCTGTCGCGGATCGCAGCGCCACAGCCGGTGGCAGCGCGGGCACCGTAAGTGTGCTTGCCGGCAATGGCGACGGCACGTTTCAACCGGCAGTTGCCTCCGGAGCCGGGGGCAGCTACGCTTCGTCAGTCGTATCGAGCGACTTCAATGGCGACGGCCGCCCGGACCTGGCTGTAGTTAACCAGTGTCCAACTTCGGGTAACTGCACCAGCGCCGTAGCGGGAATTCTGTTGAATAGCGGCGCGAACTTCCAACTCTACGCCACGTCAACCAGTTTGGCGGCGACGGTGAACCCGGCGGGCGCAAACCAAGCCGTGCTTCTTGCAGCTACGGTGTCGCCTGGTTTTAATGCTGGGGCGGCCAGCGGCAGCGTGACCTTCTACGATGGCGATAACACCCTCTCTACCGTGGCGGTCTCGGGCGGGCAGGCCTCCTACACGGCTTCATTCGCCGCTCCGGGCGGGCACAATCTTCAGGCCGTCTATTCCGGTGCGAGCAACTATGCCTCCAGCACGTCCCCGGTTGTTAGCGAGATCGTTGGAGCGCCCGTGGCTCTAATCTCTTCTGCAAACCCATCCGCGTTGAACCAGGCCGTCACGTTTACGGCCACGGTGGCGGGATCGGGAGTCACGCCGGCCGGTTCGGTTACTTTCATGAATGGCTCGACCTCACTCGGCACCTTCCCGCTGGTGAACGGGAGCGCCACCGCCGGCAGCTCATCCCTCCCTGTGGGAACGCAGACTATTACCGCCTCTTATAGCGGCGATGCGAATTTCGCGCCGGGATTCGCAACGCTCACCCAAGCCGTGGACCAGGGCACCACTACCGCGCTCGCCTCTAGCGCCAATCCGGCAAGCGTCAATCAGCCAATCACATTTACCGCTACGGTAACCGGACAATACGGTGGCGTGCCGGGCGGAGCCGTGGCGTTCCTGCAGGGCAGTCCGGCCATCGTCTGGGGAACCGCTCCGCTGGTGAATGGCCAGGCTACCATCTCAAGCCAGTTCGCCGGGCAGAATTCATATCCAATTACCGCGGTCTATCTGGGCAGCGCGACTTATCAGGCCAGCACTTCTTCGGTTATTAGTCAGGTAGTGAGTGGAAGCCAGGGAGTTACAACCACTACGGCACTGATGTCATCGGGTACGCCGTCTTATATCAACCAGCCAGTCACCTTTACCGCCACGGTCGTCCCCAATTCAGGCGTTATCCCTAATGGGGAGACAGTTACCTTCTACAACGGGACCAACGCGATTGGCACCGGTTCTACGGCAAATGGCGCGGCGCTCTTCACCACCTCCACGCTGGGGGTAGGCACCGACACCATTACCGCCACCTACGCCGGCGATGCTAATTATCAAACCAGCACGTCGCACGCGGTCTATCAGGTTGTGAAACTCACGCCAACCACCCTGAGCGTCAGTTCCAGCTTGAGCCCCTCCGTTTATGGCCAAGCCGTGGTCTTTTCCGTTACGGTGGCGCCCCAGGCCGGATCGGGCACGCCCACCGGGAGCGTCACGCTGAAGAATGGCGGCACGGCTTTCGGTTCCGTGCAATTGACGAATGGGTCGGGTACATTCAGTACGTCGTCCTTACCGGTTGGGTCGCTGTCGCTAACCGCGTCTTACTCGGGCGACTCCAATTTCACGAGCAGTTCCGCCGCCTTGACACAGGTGGTCAATGCCGCCACTACCGTGACGACGCTCAGCTCCAGCCCGAACCCCTCGTCACTCAATCAGAACGTGACGTTTACCGCGAGTGTGGCCGGACAATACGCCGGCAGCGTTGGAGGAACGGTTACGTTCACGCAAGGAAGCAATACCCTGGGAACCAGTACAACAACCTTCGGGAAGGCTACCTTGAGCACATCGTTCGCGAAGGTCGGAACATTCCCTGTAGTGGCAACCTATTCCGGCGATGCCAACAACCTCGCAAGCAGCTCTTCGGCTGTTAATCAGGTTGTGGGCACGATCTCCACTACCACAGTGCTCGCCACATCGGGCACGCCGGCCTTCATCGGTCAGACGGTTACCTTTACCGCTACCATAACCCCGGCGTCCGGCGCCATACCCGCGGCTGAGACAGTCACCTTCTACGATGGCGCGGTGGCCCTCGGCACGGGGACAACGGCGAACAATATCGCCACTCTTTCCACCTCGACCCTGGCAACGGGTACGCATTCGATCACCGCGGCATATGCGGGCGATGCAAACTACCAGACCAGCACTTCGCGTGCGTTGACGCAGGTTGTGAGCCTATACGGCACTTCCACCGCCGTGGTATCCAGCGTGAATCCGAGCACCTTCGGGCAGTCCGTGACGTTTACCGCCTCGGTAACCGCGACATCCGGTTCCTTGTCGCCGACGGGCAAAGTCTATTTCAAGAATAACGGCACGGTAGTTGCCGCAGTTGCGATGGTGAACGGCACCGCCGCATATACCACGGCGACGCTGCCGGCCGGCTCGCTGGCGATGTCAGCGGCCTACTCAGGGGACGCCAACTTTGCCGTCAGTTCGACTCCGCTGACCCAGGTGGTGAATCAGGCAACCAGCAACACGGGGCTCATCTCCAGCGTTAACCCCTCGTCCGCCACACAGAGTGTCACCTTTACGGCAACCGTGACCAGTCAATACGTGGGCGCGGTGACCGGATCGGTAACCTTTATGAACGGATCCAAGGCTCTTGGCAGCTCCACGATAACCAGCGGCAAAGCTACCTTCACCTACGCTTTCCAGACAACCGGTACGAACGCAATATCCGCTGTTTATGGAGGCGATTCCAACAACCAGGGCAGCACCTCCAACGTGGTGAGCCAAACGGTGACCAATGAAGTGACGACGACCACCGTCAGTTCCTCCGCGGCATCCGCCGTGTTCGGGCAACCGCTGACACTGAGCGCCACAGTCACCTCCACCTACGGCGCCATTCCCGACGGTGAGCTGGTTACGTTCTACGACGCCGGCGCATCGATTGGCACCGGCACAACGACAGGCGGGGTCGCGTCCATGAACACCTCGTCGCTCACGGTGGGCACGCATACCATTACGGCTACCTACGCGGGCGATTCGACGTTCCAGACGAGCACCTCGAAAACCTACAAGCAGGTCATCACGCAGCAGTCCACAAATACCCTTCTGACGTCTTCCGCGAACGCATCGGCCTATGGCCAGGCGGTCACTTTCACGGCCACCGTTACCGCTGCCGGACCCACGCCCACGGGTACCGTGACCTGGAAAAACGGGTCTACTATTCTGGGTGTGAGCCCGGTCAACGCGCAGGGGGTGACTAGCTACACCACGCTCACCCTGGCGGCGGGAAGCTACCCGATAACGGCGTCGTACAGTGGTAGCGCCTCGTCAGCGAAGAGCACGTCGGCTGTATTGACGCAGGTTGTGAATCCTGCCGCGACGACTACCCAGATCTACTCTTCGATCAACCCGGCTTCCGTCGGCGGATCCATCACCTTTACCGCGGTGGTGCAGTCCGGGACGACAGTTCCCTCGGGCACGGTGACGTTCAGCCTGGGCTCGCAGGTACTCGGTACGGCAACCTTAGCCGGTGGGTCGGCTAGGCTCTCGGGCATCACCACGCTGCCTGCCGGCGCGAACAATATCACGGCGACCTACGCCGGGGCCGCCGGCGTGGCCGGCAGCGCGGCGAGTATGACGCAATACGTGCAGTGACGCGTGCCCCGGCTGGGGTAAAATAACGCGGATGACACCTGAACTGGTGGCGGATGCCCCGGCGGTTTATCCGCCTTTCACGGACGAGCACGATCTGATCCGGCAGACGGTTAAGCGATTCTGTCGCGAGGAGATCGCCCCCTTTGCCCAGGAATGGGACGAGGCTGGCATCTTCCCCCGTGAGATTTTCCGTAAAGCGGCCGATCTGGGGCTCTTCGGCATCCGCATTCCCGTGGAGTTGGGCGGCGCTGGCCTGGACTGGTGGGCGACCGCGGCGGCCATGGAGTCTATTGCCTGGGCGGATAGTCCCGGAGTGGGCATGGGGCTGATGGTGCAGGGCGAACTGACCATTCCCATCATCAACGAGCTGGGTACGGCCGAACACAAAGAGGTCTTCATGCGGCCGGCAATGTCCGGCGAGTGGATCGGCGCCCTGGGCATCAGCGAACCTGGCGGCGGGTCTGATGTGGCGGCTTTGCGTACCTGTGCGCGCGCGGATGGCGACGACCTGCTGATTTCCGGTCAGAAGCTTTGGATCACCAATGGCTCGCGCGCCGATTTCATCGTGCTGGCCGCGCGCACCGGTGAGGAAGGGCGGCGGGGTATCTCCCTGGTGCTGTTTCCGACCCGCACGCCGGGTTTCTCGGTGGGTAAAAAGCTCAAGAAGGTGGGCAATCTCTGTTCGGATACCGCGGAGTTGTTCTTTGACGATTGCCGCATTCCCGCGCGTTATATCCTGGGCGAAAAGAACCGCGGCTTCTACTACATCATGCATAACTTCCAGGGCGAGCGCCTGGCGTCCGCTATCATGATGGTGGCTTCGATGGAGCGATGTCTCGACCTGGCTGTCGCGTACGGCAAGGAGCGCGCCGCATTCGGCAATCCGGTAGGCAGCTACCAGGTGTGGCGGCACAAGTTCGCTGAGCATCGCACCAGTGTGGAGGCGGCGCGCTGGCTGGTTTATCGGGCCCTCGACCTGACCAATCGCGGCCAAAAGGCGGTGCGCGAGATCACCATGGCCAAGCTGTTCACCTCCGAGCTGGCGCAGCGCCTCAGCTACGATTGCATGCAGATTTTCGGCGGATTCGGGTATACCACCGAATATCCGATCAGCCGGTATTGGCGTGATTTGCGGCTCTATACGATCGGCGCGGGCACATCGGAAATCATGAAGGAGATTCTCGCCAAAGAAGAAGGATAATAAGTGGGGCGGGCCCGTGGCCTGCGCGGGCCTCTCAGGCCCGCCCTACTTACCGCACACCACAGATATTAGAGAGAGTAAATATATGTTGCGAATGTTACCGTTTGTCTTGGCCTCTGTACTCGTTACCGGCTTAGCCGCGGCTGCGGTGGATGAGGTGCGGATCGACAGCGGCAGGTTGAAAGGGGTTATTGCGGGCAAGGTGGTTGCCTTCAAGGGCATTCCGTATGCGGCGCCTCCCGTCGGAGCGAACCGTTGGCGTGCGCCCCAACCCGTGGCCGTATGGAAAGGCGTCCGGCCGGCCGCGACTTTTGGAGCCGATTGCATGCAGCTCCCGTTCCCGGGCGATGCGGCGCCATTGGGCAACAAGCCGGCCGAGGACTGCCTGTATGCCAACGTCTGGGCGCCACTCCAACGATCCGGCAAACTGCCGGTGATGGTGTGGATCTATGGTGGCGGCTTCGTGAACGGAGGCAGCTCTCCCGCGGTCTACGACGGATCGCATTTCGCCGAACGCGGCGTGGTATTCGTCAGCTTCAACTACCGGGTGGGACGCTTCGGATTTTTCGCATTTCCGGCCCTGACTAAGGAAGACCCCAACGCCCTGATGGGCAACTATTGTTTTATGGATCAGATCGCGCTGCTGAAGTGGGTGCGGAAAAACATCGCGCGATTTGGCGGCGATGCGCGCAACGTGACGCTGTTCGGCGAATCTGCGGGCGGCGCGTCTGTGCTGACCATGATGACTTCACCGATGGCGCACGGCTTGTTCCAAAAGGCCATCGTCGAATCGGGCGGCGGCCGCAGCCTGATGGGGCCGATGCGGCAGATTCACGAATCGGCGCCGAAGCTGCCTTCCGGTGAATCCGTCGGCGTGGCATTCGCCGAGAAGGCCGGCATCAAGGGCGAAGATGCGGCCGCACTGGCGGCTTTGCGCGCCTTACCGGCGGAGCGGGTAGTGGACGGGTTGAACATGGCTTCTATGGGCAACCCGACGTACGCTGGCCCGATGATCGATGGGCGGGTCGTGGTGGAAAGTTCCGAGCAGGCCATGCTCGGCGGGCGCGCCATGAAGATTCCGGTAATCGCCGGAGCGAATAGCAGCGACATCGGGTTCTCGTTCGCCAAGAGCATGGACGAGTTATTCGGTCCGTTTGGCGCCAACCGCGAGAAAGCCGAAGAGGTTTACAACCCGGAGAAATCGGCCGAATTTCGCAAGATCGGTACGGTGGTGGCGATGGATCGCATGATGATCGAGCCGGCCCGGTTCGTGGTGCGGGTCGCGGCGGATGCGGGGCAGGCGGCCTATGAATATCGTTTCTCTTACGTGGCGGAGTCGCTCCGCAAGACCTGGAAGGGTGCGCCGCACGCGACCGAAATTCCGTTTGTCTTCGATACCGTGGCGGCGCGATACACCAAGGATCTGGCGGATGCCGATGAGGCCATCGCCAAAGCGGCTATCGGGTATTGGGTGGCGTTTGCCAAGACCGGGAATCCGGATGGCGAGGGCCGTCCGCACTGGCCGCGGTACTCGGCCACCGACGATGAGCTGATGAATTTCACTAACTCCGGTCCGGTGGCCGAGCACGATGCGTGGAAGGCTCGCCTGGATTTGACTCAGGCGGTGGCGCAGACGCATTAGCGTAACCGCTCAGAAGGCGCGCCCCGGGACGAATTACGGATCAGGCGTCGGACGCCACCGCGTAGCCTTCGATTAGGTGTTCGGTTGCGAACATCCGCACCCGCGGCTCGGTCTTCCCCTTGCTCCCGAATTGCGCCACGGCGCCCTCGTTCATGGTCAAGGGCAATGATCCCAGATTCTCCCGTTCGAACTTCTCCACCGCGACTGCTTCATCGACCGCAACGGCGTAGGTTTCGCTTGTCCGTCTGCAAGACAACCGCGATTTCCTGTTGCGTTTCGCGAACCAACTCCTGAAGATTGTCAAACAGCATCATCATCGTTGTGAGCACCGTACATCGATTGCGCTCAATCACGTCGAGGCTCCGTTCCCAGCTTCCCCGCGCCTGCAATGCCCGCACTTCCGCAGCAGTGGAATGAATCTTTCGATGCGGCGCGTCAAAGCGGCCAAGCATCCCCCCGATCCAGACGTTTTCAGGCTTGTAGTTGTCGCACTAAAGTCCGAACGCGCACTTATGCGGACCCGTGGTCAGCTTAAACTCCCGCCGTTCCCGAGTCGATGCTTCCAACTCGTTTAGCCAATTCACGTGGTCCTGCCGCCTCTGATCCATCAGTGCGCAGAACTGGTTGTTTTCCGCGGCGGCTGACGTCATGCCGAGGCGCTTCCGCAGATCGATCATGGGGATCATGCGTCCGCGAATGTTGACGACTCCCCGAACAAATTCCGGTAGATCCGGCACTCCGTAATTTGCAGTTTCATCACCAACTCGCGAACATCCAGAATGGGCAGCGCAAACGGTTGTCCCTTAAGCCGTACGATCAACCAGGGCATGCCGGCAGGATACGTTTTCATGACTTTCAGTTCTTTCGGCGAGCCGGAGCCACGCGCACACGAGCCCTTCAGGCCTCGCCAACACTAATTCTTATCGGATTGTTGACGCAGTTTCTTTACCACGAAGTATTACCGTTGATGTACCAGGTCGACTCGGACCGGCTAAATTTAGTGAAGCGGTCATGCCCAAGCGCACCATTATTTTTGCGCCCTGCGCCTTCAATCTGGCGGAAACGAGCCGGATGCTCGAGATTGCCAAGGCGGTCGAGCGGCACCCTGCCGCCAGCGCATATTTCGACATCCAGTTCATTTCCGACGGCGGCGATTTCGAGAGCCTGGTTGAAAAGCACGGGTTTCCACTCAAGCGGATGGAGCCCCGTCTCACCAAAGAAAAGATAGAGCACATCGCCAAGGTGGATCGCGGGGAGAAATTCGCAGCCGCTTTTTCTGACCGCGAAATGCTCCAGCGCGTCGAAGGCGAGATTGCCTATCTCGAGAAAATCGCTCCCGCCGCCGTGGTCACGGGCTCTTACCTGACCATTCCGATTTCCTGCCGGGTCCTTCATATCTCTCTCGTCTGGGTCGTTCAATCGACATGGCTCCCGGACTTTTTTCGCCACGGTGCGGGCATGACCGACAGGATCGCCTCAGCCCCGCTGAAGGCAGTGGCAGACTGGTTCGTAATGCAATTCATTAACTTCTGGATCAGGTTCGGATTTCTCAATTCCGTCAACCGGGCCGCCAGACACTTCGGGGTCCCAGCTTACGGTTCTATCTTCGAATTCTGGCGGGGCGACATTACCCTGGTTGCAGAGCCTCCCGAGTTTTCGGGAGTTAAATTGCCTCCCAGGCACTATTTCACCGGTCCCCTCATCCCACAAGATGAATTCAGTATCCCTCCGGAACTCGCGGATCTTCCGAGGAACCAGCCCCTGATCTATTTCGCCATGGGAAGCTCGGGCACCCCCGGGATTGTTGCCAGAATCGTCGAGAGCTTTGAAGGCAAACCATACCAGGTGATCGCTCCCGTCAGATTTCAGCTTGCGCAAGTTCCTGGAGTCCACGTGCCCGGGAACGTCTTCGTAACGGACTGGGTTCCGGCGCTTCAGGTCAACCGTATGGCGGATTTAGCCGTTATTCATGGGGGGATTGGCACGGTCATGACCGCTGCGTTGGCCGGCAAACCGGTTGTGGGCGTCGGCATGCAGATAGAGCAGGTCGCCAACCTCGCTTGTCTCGAGCGCCTGGGCTTTGCCATCCGGGTCCCGAAATCCAAGGACCCGTCCCGGCCCGTTCAGGCTGCGATCCGCAAATTGCTGCAGGACGATCGCGCCAAGGCTAACGCGGCCGCCTTTGCCGAAGTAATCGCCCAGTGGGATGGTCCGAAACGAGCCGCCGCCCTGCTTTTTGAGCATTACGGGAGTTGTACCGAACGCTCGCCTGGCCCTGCGATCCAACCTCGATAGATTTCAGGCGGACTCAATAGACAAACGGAATCAACTTCCGCGTCTGCTCGGCATACTCGTCGAACGCCACGCCATAGTGATCCCTCAAATGAGAGTCAAGCATGGGCACATTTACGAACACAAACCCCGCCAGCATAACCAGCGGAACGGGCGCACTGACCCAAGCGCCGGAAATTAGACACAAGCCGGAGAACGAAAGCAGATCGCCGAAATAGTTTGGATGTCTGGTGTAACGGAATAACCCCTCGGTGTAGAGCCGTCCACGATTCTCGGGCCGCTGTTTCCAGGCGTGCCGCGCGTATTCCGCGTAGGAGTTCATCCAGGACCCCATCAGAAAAAGAACCACGCCGATGCCGAGTCCCGTTCCCGGAGGCTGGGAGTTCGTCCCGCCGGCGATCCCCACCAGTAAGTAGATGCACAGGATCCAAGGAACGATGGTGAAGACCTCGCTCCAACTTACGCCCCGTTTCAAGAATACAAATTCCGTGAACAGGATGCGTATGTAATAAATGAAAAAACCCGCGGCCAGACATGTGCGCCGGACCACGTCGCCGGGCTGCCAGGTCCATCCGAACCAACCGCCTAGAAGGTGAAGTCCGCCCCCAAATAGCAGCCACCATGACATCGCCACCCACCCGCCGGAAAGCGCCGCCAGCGTAATCCGCTGCGCAAGCGATGCATCGCGCAATTCGTACATTTTCGCCCGGATTTCCAGCTTCTGCACGAGCACCCCAACTGAAATTGTAGTGCGTCTCTCTGAGGCGGAGCGGCAGCGTGTGCCGGCGGGCAGAAACGTGCGATTAGACAGTGCCGTCGCAAGTGGCGGATACTAGCGAGAGCGTGCCACAGGGCACCACCGGCCCGCGCGTGATAAAGATTCCGGTGATCGCCGGAGCGAATAGCAGCGACATCGGATTCTCGTTTGCCAAGAGCATGGACGAGTTATTCGGTCCGTTTGGCGCCAATCGCGAAAAAGCCGAGGAGGTTTATAACCCGGAGAAATCCACCGAATTTCGCAAGATCGGCACGGTGGTGGCGATGGACCGCATGATGATCGAGCCGGCTCGGTTCGTGGTGCGGGTCGCCACAGACGCGGGGCAGCCGGCGTATGAATATCGTTTCTCTTACGTGGCGGAGTCGCTCCGCAAGACCTGGAAGGGCGCACCGCATGCTACCGAAATTCCGTTTGTTTTCGATACCGTAGCGGCGCGATACATCAAGGATCTGGCGGATGCCGATGAGGCCATCGCCAAAGCGGCTATCGGGTATTGGGTGGCGTTTGCCAAGACCGGAAATCCGGATGGCGAGGGCCGTCCACACTGGCCGCGGTATGCAGCCGCTGACGATGAGCTGATGAATTTCACCAACTCCGGTCCGGTGGCCGAGCACGATGCGTGGAAGGCTCGCCTGGATTTGACGGAGGCGGTGGCGCAAGCGCACTAAGGGCAGCGCTTTCCGGGTAAGTCGCCGTCCTATTTTACTAAGCGCGGACCGGCAGTCAGGGCGGACAACTTCGCATGCAGCCTCTGGTAGGCCTCGCGCACGCCTTCGTAATCCGCCGCCAGCGGTTCGCCGCCCGCCGCGCTCTGCGCTTCTGCAATCGTGAACGTGTGTTGCACCTGCCGGATGGCTACCAGCAGCATCTTGATTTCGTTGTCGTCCAGCTCTACCAGATTGGGAACCACATCCGCAGTATAGAACAGCCGTCAAGCCAGGATTTGTTTCCAGTCCATCTTGGTCGCTGTCTCCTGACCGATTTCGAGCAGCGTAGGAACAGCGGAGAGATCCGCCTCGTCAATGTCGCGCGGGAGCAGCGGGTTGATGGTTTGTATAACACCCGGCCACTGCAGCGCGGCCGCCTGGTCCACCCAGTCTTCACAGGTGTCAATCAAGGTGCTGGTGACCCAGCCAATGGTGCCAATCAGACCCTTTGGCGGATCGTTAGGAGCAGGGTAGTATCCGGTGCCGAGCGCCACTAGCCTCGTCTCATTTGGCATGAAATCGTCGTATTCGAACATTTCGACGCAAACCTGATACGCGGGATTAGAGGTACCTCCCGCGCCGCCGTCAAAGAGATTCAAGGTTACTCCCTGAACCGTCATTGTCCAATGATCGAAATAAGTTGGCGCACAGGACGACGCCACGGCCGCGTCGGTCAACTTCGCGGAACCAGTGGTACGGCTGTTTCGCGGATTGTCTTTTACGAAGAACCAGTTGTGACCATCCATGGCGGTAGCCGAGATCATCACCCGGATAGGACAATCGTTGATGACCCATTTTGCCGCGGTTCCCAGGACCGAGACCAGAACATCGCGCAGGTTGCACGGATCGTACATATACCCTTCCACAATCCGCTTTGCGTCCGCTTCAATACCGGTGGGTGTGAAGATCTGTCTGGATCGTTCCGTGTAGACCGTCAGCAGTTGGCTGGCAGGGATGCCGGCGGCGACGGCAGCCGTTAGCAGGGCGCCGGTTGAGGTTCCGCCACAAAAATCGAAGTGGTCGCGCGTCAGACCCCCAAGCTGGGATTCCAGTTTCATCAGGCAGCAACAGGGAATGATCCCCCTGATGCCGCCACCCCGTATCGATAAAACGTTGCGCATAAATCCTCCAATCGCCGTTCCGCTTACACAACGCCGGGTAGCGCGGTAATTGTCTGGTCTCAAGATATCACCGGCGGGATCGGAAATAACATGCATTCAACTCGGGAAAAGTCCGGTATTTAATCGAAAAATGAGTGAAAATGTCTGCGGTTATTCAGCTACTGGGCACGCGGCTCCGACTAACCTCATCCGCGCGTCTATGATGGAGAGAGGGATGCGCGGGTCAACTGTGTTACCGGTTTTGGCGTTGGTGATACCTGCACTCGAGTTGCTCGCGCACCCATCGCCCGGCGAGCGGTCGCGGACGGTCACTTTCACGCGCGACGTGGCTCCGATCCTGTACCGGCATTGCGCGTCCTGCCACCACAACGGCGAAGTGGCGCCGTTTCCTCTTGTCACTTTTCAGGATGCCGCCCGGCGCGCGAAACTCATCGCCACCGTCACCGGCAGTCGTTATATGCCCCCGTGGGAGCCGGAACCGGGCTACGGCCATTTTCAGGGCGAGCGCCGTCTGCGCGAAGCCGATATCGCCACCCTGCGGAGATGGGCGCAAGAAGGCGCGCCCGAGGGCAACCCGGCACAGCTTCCTCCCGCGCCGCACTTCCCGGAGGGATGGCAGCTCGGCGCACCCGACTTGGTCGTCAAGATGCCCAAACCTTTTGAAATCGCGGCTGACGGGCCCGATCAATACATGTGTTTCGTGATTCCAATGCACCTGACGGCGGACAAGTACGTACGTGCCATGGAGTTCCGCCCGGAGGCGCGCGGCGTGGTGCATCATGCTCTGTTCCTGCTGGATGCAGGACATATCGGGCGGCAGAAAGGCGAGTCGTATCCATGCTTCGGCACACCAGGGTTTCTCCCCAGCGGCGCGCTGGGCGGTTGGACGCCAGGCATGCAACCGGCGCAAATGGCGGACGGCCTGCAGCTGATCTTACGTAAAGGGTCGGACCTGGTGATGCAGATTCACTATCACCCGACAGGTAAGCCTGAGACAGACCAGTCCGCCCTGGGGCTGTACTTTACCGGCAAACCGCCCACAAAATGGGTGGCGGATATTCCGTTAGGCTCACACCTGATCGATATTCCGGCCGGCGAGCGCGCTTACAAGGTGCGGGATCACTTTACGACGCCGGTAGATGTGGAGGCAGTAGGGATTATCCCGCACGCGCATTACATCTGCAAAGATATGCGCGGTTGGGCGATTTTGCCCGACGGACGCAAGAAATGGCTGATCTGGATTCGCGATTGGAATTTCGATTGGCAGGAGCAATACCGGTACACGACGCCCGTGAAATTGCCGGCCGACACGCGCCTGGAGATGGAATTCACGTACGATAATTCGGACGAGAATCCGCGCAACCCGAACCATCCCGCGCGGCGGGTGGTATGGGGGCCGGAGACCACAGACGAGATGGCGGGGTTGCACGTCCAGGTGGTTCCGGATGACATGGATGACTGGCACGAATTGGGACAGGCGCTGTGGGGTAAGTTTATGCGCAGCGTGGGCGGCGGGTTCTACCGGAAACCCGAGTGAATAATCGTGGGGCGGGCCCGTGGCCTGCCGCGGGGCTCTTAGCCCCGCAACAAACTGCTACGGGTGGTGATGTCTTGGACCTCGTTTCTCTCCGGGCGGCGGTGAATCGGCGCCTGGTGGCGCAATATGGGGATGGCTATTGGACGCCAGGGCTAAGCGAAAATGGCGCGCGGCTGGCCATGCGAACCTCGACCGTTTATGTCGCGCGTCATCGCGGACGCCTAATCGCAACCTTGGCTTTCTCCACAACCTAATCGTGGGGCGGGCCCGTGGCCTGCCGCGGGGCTCTTAGCCCCGCAGGATCGAATGCGGGTAAAGCTACAAACTGCTACGGGTGGTGATGTCTTGGACCTCGTTTCTCTCCGGGCGGCGGTGAATCGGCGCCTGGTGGCGCAATATGGGGACGGCTATTGGACGCCAGGGCTAAGCGAAAATGGCGCGCGGCTAGCCATGCGAACCTCGACCGTTTATGTCGCGCGTCATCGCGGACGCCTAATCGCAACCTTGGCTTTCTCCGCAACGAAGCCATGGGCGATCGATCGGAAATTTTTCCATGCGAGCCGCCGGCCGCTGTATCTGACGGCCATGGCGGTCAGCCCCGGCTTGCAACGCAAAGGCGTGGGCAGGCAGTGCCTGGATGAGGCGCGGCGGATCGCGCTGGAATGGCCGGGCGATGCTATCCGGCTGGATGCATATGACGCTCCGGCTGGGGCCGGCGATTTCTACCGCAAGTGCGGTTTTCGCGAGGTCGGCCGCGCTCCGTATCGAGATGTTCCGTTGGTTTATTTCGAAATGCTGCTGTAATTGCTACCGCGCCACGAGGGTGGCGGATGTCTGGTAGGCACTGCCGCCGGGCGCAATTGACGCGTGAATGCCTCAGGATAAACACTCGGCGAATAGATTCAGCGCCATGTCGCCGTCCCGGCGTGCGAATGCACGGGGGCAAGGTATCCATGAAGGAATTCGACCAGGGTTCTTTCGAATGTCCTGGGCCGGACTGTCGTCGACAAGACCGGGTTCACGACAACGTTTGATGCCCACCTGGAGTTTACCCTTGACGAGTCTTTGGGTGAAGTGCCGTGGCCACCTCCCGGCCCAGCCGCGGCCAACAATTCCACCAGACCCGTTCCTTCGCCCGACGTTCATGGAACCATCTTTGCGGCCATACAGGAGCAACTCGGGATGAAGCTCAAATCCGCCAAGGGCCCTGTAGACGCGCCGATCATTGACTCCTTGGAGAAACCCTCGGCCAATTGATTCTCAAGCGATCCGCCTGCAGGCCGCCTGGGTCACTTCGCGGGCCGGTCACATCCATTCTTGCCCGCTAACCTTCTGGTAACACAACCCGTTTGTGCGGCCTCCGGCAAATGGTCCCTCCCTGCGGTGTTACGTTGGGTTCAGAACATGCCGGTTACGCGCGCCGCGGCCCTCAAAATCGACCGCGAATTCTGGTCAGCGAGGGGAGAATTTGGCAGTGAACAGCGAGTGTTGCATCTCGCGAGTGTCTCAAAAAAGGGCGCAGTCCATTCGATCGAATGCAACACAATGTTACGAAATGTTACACGAAAACACAAAGTGGCGTGTGTCCGTGCCGCCAAACAGGTTGGCACGCGCGGAATAGTGACGGCTGCTTGGCGCCCCGTTTTGTGCGGTTCTTCAAAAGCGCAAAGGGACGCGTATCCCTCGCCGCCAGTTAGGAGAGGAACTCCGCAGTTTCCAGCGGCGCGGGGCGCCCCGTTTTGCGCGTGTTCTTCAAAAGCGCAAAGGGGCGCGTGTCCGCGCCGCCAGGAAGGATAGGAACTCGCGGGATAGTGGCGGCGCGGCCGTGGCCCCGTTTTGCGCGAGTGCCTTAGAAGCGCAAAGGGGCGCGTGTCCGCGCCGCCATGAAAGATAGCAACTCGCGAGATGATGGCGGCGCGGCCGTGGCCCCGTTTTGCGCGAGTTCCTTAGAAGAAGCGCAAAGGGGCGCGTGTCCGCGCCGCCAGGAAGGATAGGAACTCGCGAGATGATGGCGGCGCGGCCGTGGCCCCGTTTTGCGCGAGTTCCTTAGAAGCCCGTACCTAACCATCACACTGGGCCATTCAGTCTTCCAGGTGTCGGCAGCTACTGGACCGCCGGCGCGTAAAGTGGCGCGACCGAGATCATCGCCAGTCCGGCGATGAACAGCACGAACATGATAACGATGAGCGATTTAATGCGCGCGTCGGCGCCCCGGAATTCCTTCCATACCGCCAGTCCCCAGAGGGCGCTTACCATTGCCGCTCCTTGACCGAGCGCCAGACTGATGGCTGGACCGACCTGCACCGCTTCCGGCGCGCTGGATGCCACGAAATTCGCGATGGTGCCCGCGCACCAGATCATGCCGCCCACGAGTCCGAGCAGGTGCTGCTTCGGCAGCCCTTTGAAATAATCCGGAAACTCCAAAGGTTCACCCTGCACAGGCAGGTTCATGAAAAACAGATTGAAGACGAAGGTGGAGAAGAAGATGCCTAACGCGAAAACGAACCCGATAGCATAAGGGCCGAGTCCGTTCTCTCCCGCCGTGCCGCCCCACTCACTGGACTTGGCCATCACCACCAGGGGATAGAACGATCCCATCAGGACACCGCTCGCGAGACTCAGGAAGACGCCCTTCAGACTCACTTTCTTCCGCGTACTTTTCGCTTTTCCGGATTTGGCATACACCTCCGCACGGATTAGCTCCATGCCTTTATAGGCCAGGGCATCTACGATGATCGCCCCCACTACCAGCGCGCATCCGGCGAAAAGAAGAATAGGATTGCCTTGCGGGCGGATCACATAGTTCCAGATCACGCCGATGATCAGAGCGAGTCCGATGCCTACCGGAAAAGCGACCGCCAGTCCCGCCACCGCGATGGCCGCCACCAGCAGCATGTTCGCCAGGTTGAAAATCATGCCTGCCCCAAATCCCATGGCGGCGTAACGTTTGCCGCCGTTCATCAGGTCGTCGATGAATGAGAAACCGTCAAAACCCAGAGTCCCGAAAGTTAAGGCGCAGACGATGGCCACCAGCAGCACGCCGAACGCATAGTCGAAATAGAACAGCTCAAACCGCCACTTGCCGGACATTTTCTGGGTATTCGCCCAGGACCCCCAGCAGAGCATGCTAAAGAACAGGATCAGCAGGGTTACGAGGTACGTGTGCGGAAGAATCATGAGAGGCCTTGAACTTGAAACCTGAGACTACAACGTATGTAACAGGCGGGTCAAGCGGGAAAGGCCGCTCGACATTCTGGCATGGTGCTCAATGAACGGGCTTGTGCTCTTTGTTCAGCCCGGCGAAGCGGGGATCTTTGCGTAACTCCGCCAGCTCCGGCTCCGTGATGGCTTCTTCCATCGAATAGCCGCTTTGGAGAGCCAGATCCAGCGCCCCCAGTGCCTGTTCACGCCGGCCAGTGATCTCGTACACCAACGCCGCTTTGAAAAGTACTTGCGGATTTACGGGCGCCAGGCGCCGCGCCCACGCGATCTCAGCCAGGGCCTTCGCCTTATCCGGCAGCTTCGCGTAATATCCGGCGAGTGCGGCACGCAGGTTGGCATTGTCCGCGTTCATGGTGAGTACCTGCTCGCCCAGTTTGATGGCGTGACGATACGCTTCCGGAGCACGTTCTTTCGACTCGGGCGCCCAGCGGTAAGCGTCTCCCAGGTTGCCCCAGTAGACGTAGTTTTCAGGCTCCATCTCGGTAGCTTTCTCCATCAGGGGCACGGCGTCGGAATAGCGGCCCTGGAAGAAATACAGCGTGCCGAGATTTGTGAACCCGCGCGCCGTGGGCTTAATGGATAGCGACTTCTTCATCATGGCGGCGGCGTCTTCGTTGCGGCCTAGCAGGTGGTAGACGGCGCCCAGGTTCTGGTACCCGGATGCGTTCTCCGGCGCCAGTTCGATGAATCTACGGAAAACAGGTTCGGCATCCTGGTAGCGGCCCTGCCGCACATAAAAAGACCCGAGGTGACTGTACGGCACCAGGTAATCGGGCCAGAGCTGGATGAGAGCCCGGTAGGTACCTTCGGAATCGGCGAGTTGTCCGGAGGCCTCATAGGCTTCCCCTAAACTGGTGTGGGCATCGATGCTCATCGGGTTGAATTGCAGGGCCTTTCGAAACTCTGCGATGGCTTCCTGGGAGCGGCTGGTTCCGCTGTAAATCCTGCCCAGCGTCAGATGCACCTCGGCGAGATCGGCCTTGGCGGCGATCGCGCGCAAGCAACTGTCGCGCGCCTTTTCCGCCCACTGCTGGTCTTGCGTCTGCGATCCGCGGGCCCAATAGGCTTCGCCCAATCCGGCGTACGCGCGTCCAAAAGAAGGGTCCTGCGCGAGCGCCTCCTGGAATAGGGTTATAGCGCGAGCCAGATCCGCCGGGCGATCCGCGTGCTTCAAATATCCGTGGGCGCGAAGATAGGAATCATAGGCATCCGGTATCGACGTAGTTCCTGCAGCCAGCACTTCGTTAGCTCGCGAAGGCACCGTCAAACCGGCAAGCATAACGGCGCTATGGAGTAGCTCTTGTTGCATACGCGCAGCCTCTTGGAGCGGAAGATCAAACTCCAGCCGTTTGGTCTCCTTCGACGAAGCCGCATCGAGCAGGCGCAGAATGCAGTGCATTTTCTGCCCGGTGCGTTGCACGGTTCCGGTCAAGATCAAATCCGCGCCCAGCTTTTTGTGTGCTTCGGCCGGACCGAGACTCGCGTCACCCTGCACGTCCCCGGGCGGCAGGACACGCTCGCTTTGCTGGAACTGATCGAGCCAGTAGAGCTTACGGCTGAGGGTTTCCACCAACCCTTCGGAAAAGGCCTGGCCGTCGGCATCCGCCGCCACACTCTGGAACGGAAGCACGGCCACCAGATGTTGCCGGTGCCCGCTGCGCCACATCCTCCAGGTAAACGGCGCCGCGATCAGCAGTGTGATCGCCAGGATGCCCGCGGCTCCCCAAACGAGCCACCGGCGCCTGCTTGAGGATAATTCGGACGGAACAGGCGGAGATCCCAGCCGCCCGCCGGTGGAGGCGATTCGCGAGGCATCCTGCAACTCCTCAAGCGCCGTCTTCACCTCGCTCATCTTTTGAAACCGGCGCTCCGGGTCTTTCTCCAGGCACCGCCTGACGATTTGATCCAGCGCCGCCGGTGTGCCTGGGAGGCTTTCCATAAGATGCACCGGTTCCTGGCAGAGGATAGCGGACAAGATCGCCAGCTTGGAGTTGCCCTGAAAAGGCCGCCGCCCGGCGATCATTTCGTAGAGCACCGTGCCAAATGAGAAGATATCGGAACGGGCATCGATCCTTTTTCCTTCGGCCTGTTCGGGCGACATATATTCGACGGTGCCAAAAACGATACCCTCCTCAGTCCGGAAGGGCACGGTCCGGGTAGCATCCGATTCGCCGGCATCGCCTATACCGGGGGCCGGCTCGGTCAACTTGGCCAGCCCGAAATCGAGCACCTTCACGATGCCTTCCGGGGTAACCATGATGTTGGCCGGCTTGATGTCCCGGTGGACGATGCCGGCTTCGTGAGACCGGGCGAGGGCGCCGGCTACCTGAATGGCCAATTGAAGTACTTCGCCCGGCGGGCGCCCCTGGGCTCCTACATACTGATGAAGGGTCTTGCCCTGCACAAACTCCATGGCCATGAACTCGATGCCATGGGACTGGTCGATATCGTAAATGTGAATGATGTTCGGATGATTCAGGGCCGATGCCGTGCGGGCCTCCTGCACAAACCGGCGTTTGCGCTCGGGATCGGCCAGGGCCTCCGAGCTCAGAACTTTGATCGCCACCCAGCGGTCGAGGTGCGTATCGCGGGCCTTGTACACCACGCCCATGCCGCCCTCGCCCAGCTTGGCTTCGATCCGATAATGTCCCAGTTCGCTGCCGATCATGAGAATGGATGGTCCGGTTCGCGCGGATGCTGCACTACGTGCCGGGTTTCACAACGACATCCGGATCGAGAACGGAGCTGTTGCCCCCTTTGACGTGCGTGGCCGTGTACTTGAATTTGCATCCCCCCGCAGTCTGATCGAAGTGCGCATCGTCCGTGCGGCAGGCCCTGACCTTGTCGCCCCTCTTCTGGTGAACATTTCCTCCGTGGTGTGTTTTGCCGGCGGGGAAAGGTGAGTGCGGATCGCCAGGGAAATCGGCGGCCCATCTCTCGCCATCGGCCGACGTCCAATTCACCCGGCCGCCCGGGGATATACATACCCGGTCTTGCGACACGCTGGCCTTATTACCCGCCGTGGAGATCTGTACGGTAACCGAACTGAGAAATGTGGAGCAGGGAAGCGCCTGCGCGAAAGCCATTTGTGCGGCAACGGCGGCCAGCATGACCACTTGGAACGATACTCTAGAGTACATACGTTTTTTCTTCTGCCTTTCGCTGGTCCCGCCACGCTCAGGTCACCGGCCAGGCTCCGGCATAGGCGGCCTGCATCCGGGCGTCAATCGTGCATGGTGGGTGCTTTTCTCGGTATGGCCTTTGCCCGGCGCGGGACGAAAAGGCTCGGTTCGATCCGGAGCTTTGATTATACTCCTCACAGGCCACTTGTTCGGATGGTGAAATCCACAGGTTGGAATTGTGAGACAATGCGCGGCGGAACGATTTTTGGACTGATTCCCCCCTTAAGGAAAAACGAATGACAGCGATTTCCAGAAGAAACTTCTGTGCGGCGGCGCTGGTGGCCGCCGGCGCCCGAGGGCTGCGCGCCACTCCGCTTGGCATGCCGATTGGATGTCAAACGTATCCAGTGCGGAATATGATTGCCAAGGATTTCCCGGGAACCATCAAACAGCTCCGAGCAGCCGGGTTCGAGGCCATCGAGCTGTGCTCGCCGGTCGGTTACGCGGACTCCGGATTCGGCGGTCTCGCCAAATACAGCGGCGCTGAGCTACGCAAAATGATCGCCGATTTAGGGATGAAATGCGAGAGTTCCCATTTCGACATCGGAGAACTGCGTAAGGACATGCCCGGCAGGATCGCTTGGGCCAAGGAAGCCGGCTTGACTCAAATGCTGGTTCCCAGCCTGGACGGGCCGCGCAAACCAACGATGGACGATGTAAAACGCGCCGCCGACGAATACAACAAGATCGGAGAACAGGCCGCCAAGGCCGGAATCCAACAGGGCCTGCACAACGAGGGGTTTGAACTCTCGATGGTGGGCGGCCGGCGGACCTACGACATTCTGTTGGAATTGTTGGATCCCAAACTGGTGAAATTCCAGTTTCAATGCTCCACCATAAGCCAGGGTTATGACGCCGCTGAATACTTCATGAAGTACCCGGGCCGGTTCTTCTCCATGCACGTGCAGGATTGGTCGCCGGCTACCAAAAAGACGGTCGCGGTGGGGCAGGGAAGCCTGGATTGGAAAAAGATCTTCACGGCCGCGAAAACCGGCGGGCTGAAGAACTATTTTGTGGAAATGAACCTGGATTTGATGAAGGCCAGCGTTCCGTATCTTCGCGACCTACAGGTTTGACGCGGCGGCCCGAGCCGGCCGGAGTTGTAACGCCGGCAAATGATAGAATCCCTGTTCATGTGCATCGCGCGCTGGGCCACCGGATTGATCCTGGCAGCTTGCTGCTGGGGGCAGGGCTTCGAAGTGGGTACGGGCCGTCGCGATATTACGCCTCGCGAGCCTGTGCCGATGTGGGGTTATGGCGACCGGCATGATGCGCTTTCCACCGGCACGCTCGATCCGCTATACGTCGACGCACTGGTAATTCAGGCTGGCGGCAAGAAGATCGCCATCGCGGGGTTGGACCTCGGCCGCGCGCCCGCGGAAGGCTCGTTGCAGCGCATCCGGCAGCGCATCCAGGAGCAGGCCGGGATTACGAATTCCATCATCGCCGGGTCGCACACGCACCACGGACCGGTGCTGGAACTTACCGACCAGGATGGCAAGGGCAAAGGACGTTTTGACGCCGCGCTGCGCTATTACCGGCTGATGGAGGATGGCATCGTGGATGCCATCGTGGAGGCAAATTCGCGCCTGGCGCCTGCGCGCATGGCGGTGGGATCGGTGCAATTGGACGGTTTCAATCGCAACCGGCACACCAAAATCGAGCCTAAACCCAGCGATCGAGAATTGGCGATTATGCGGTTCGACGATGCGGCTGGAAAGCCCTTGGCGATTCTGGTGAATTTCGCCGCGCACCCTACCATGCTGCCCGCCGGCATGCTGAAATTCTCGGCCGACTACGTGGGAGCGCTGAAGGCCGAGGTGACCAGCGAAACCGGCGCCGCGGCGATCTTCATGCAGGGCGCGGCGGGCGACCAATCCGCCAACCCGGGACCAAACAACGGATACCAGGCCTTTGGCCGGGCGTTGGCCCGCGAAGCGGTCAAGCTGGCGCGCTCGCTCGATCCGCAAGAGGTAACCCATCCCTCGCTTGAATGCCGCGAAGAAAGGTTGCGATTTACGGCGCGCACCGATTTCTCGAATCCCATGGTCAAGGCCGCTTATCAGAGAGCCTTCTTCCCGGAACTGGTACCCAACTATATCGATGAGTATGCCGACGGCGTTCGCCCGCGCCTCACCGTAGCGCTGCTCAACGGCGATATCGCGCTGGTGGGCGTGTCGGGCGAGTTCTTTAGCAATCACGCCATCCGGCTGAAGCAGCGCGCGCGGGTGAAGCAGTTGTTCTTCTTCGGCTATGCCAACGGGTATCACCAGTATTTCCCGACCATTGAAGCCGTGGCTGAGGGAGGCTACGGCGCGGACAACGCGGTTTCCCCTGTAGCCGTCGGCGCGGGTGAACAGATCATGGATACCGCCTTGACCCGCATCTACCAAATGCTGGGGCGCATCAAGAACTGATGGCATGAGCGCGCGGTCCACCTGGCTGAATCGCAACGTTGCTGGCATGTGCATCACCAGCTTGTGCGCGGACGCGTGCTACGAAATGGTGCTGGCGGTCTTGCCCGCCTTCTGCGCGGCGATTGGCGTGACTGCCGCGGCGCTCGGTTGGATTGAGGGCGGCGCTGACGCATTGGCCAGTTCCGTGAAGCTGAGCGCCGGGTGGTATTCGGACCGGATCGGGCGCCGCAAGAGTATCGTCACGGTGGGATATCTTCTCTCCGGCACGGCGCTTTCGGTACTGGCGGCGGCTGCTTCGTGGCCGCTGATCCTGGCAGGCCGCATGGTGGCGTGGTTCGGCAAGGGTATCCGTGCTCCCCTGCGCGACGCCATGCTCTCCGAGTCGGCTCCGGCCGAAAGCCGCGGCAAAGTGTTCGGTCTGCACCGTGCCGCGGATACCACAGGCGCGGTCCTGGGACCGTTGCTGGGCGTCTGGTTATTGACGGCTCTGCCGCACCTCGATCCATCCTCGCCGTATCGCCGCATTTTCCTGGTTTCGCTCGTTCCCGGATTGCTGGCCGTGGCCTCCATGGTTCTGCTGGTGCGCGAGAAGGCGAGCCCGCCCCAGCCGCAGTTGCGCTGGTGGCAGTCAGTCCGCAGCCTCCCCTCCGGCTTTGTGCGTCTGCTGGGTGGCATCGGATTGTTCGGACTGGGGGACTTCTCGCACACGCTGCTGGTTTTGGCCGCCGCGCAGTTGCTGGCGTCCGCGCATGGGCCGTTGCGCGCGGGTCAGATCGCCGCCCTGTTGTACGCGCTGCATAACGCCGCGTATGCCGCAGCGGCCTTTCCGGCAGGCGCGCTGGCCGATCGCATGGAGAAGCGCGGGCTGCTGGCCGCCGGCTACCTCATGGGAGCCGTGACGGGCTTTGGGGTGGCCGCCGTTTTCGTCTGGCACGTCACCAGCGTGGCGCTGCTGGCCGCCGCGTTCGTATGGGCCGGACTCTACGTCGGCGTGGTGAAGCCGTCGGAAGGTGCACTGACGGCGGATCTGGTCCCGTCCGGCTTGCGCGGCTCAGCTTACGGTGTTCTGGGCAGTGTAAATGGTGTGGGCGACCTGGCAGCTAGCGCACTGGTGGGAATGCTGTGGACTTTCCTCTCGCCGCAAGCGGCTTTCGCGGCAGCGGGTACCCTGATGCTCGCGGGCGCCGCCGCCGTATTCGGCGGAGGCCTGGTCACTGGCGCGACAACACCGCGCAGATAGCCATGGCCGGTCCACGGTTACTGGTTCGTGTTCCAGATATCGGTATGCCACTTCCACACGCCGTCCTCCTGCTTCCAGTGGACGACGTATTTCACCGTGACACTTTCTCCGCCGGCCACACCCAAATCCGCGCAACCGATTTCGACGACACCGTCACCAGCCTGCTCGGCTTCCACGACCGTCAATTTTGCGCTGGTTACGCCCATTGCGGCGACGGCCTGCTTCCAAAAGGCCTTGATGTTTTCGCGTCCAGCAATCATGGGAGCACCCGGCGGCAGGATGCGCGCGTGCTTGGTGTAAACCTCGTCCAGCGCATCGAAGTTCTGTTTGGCGGCGACTTCGGAGGCGAACAACTCATTGGTGCGCCGCATATCAGCGAGCACGGCTTCGGGGACATCTACTTGCTTTTCGGGGTGCATCGGCAATCTCCTCCGAGAGAGTATATAGCAAAAGTCATCAGGACCTGATTGGTCGTGGATGCGGCAGTTATGCGGGCGCTTGCAGGCGGCCACATTTGGAAGATGGTTTGACGTAGAATATTAGGTTCGGGCCGTGGCGCAGCCTGGCTAGCGCGCTTGCTTGGGGTGCAAGAGGTCCCGAGTTCAAATCTCGGCGGCCCGACCAAAGTTTTCAAAGGGTTACAGATACCAACCCACCCTCAGTCCTGCGGTTTGGAGTCCAACTGGAGTCTAAATGCGGGTGCCGGCTGTCTGGTTTCCAGGCGCCGAAAGACTGGAACATCATTCCGGTTTGAAACAAAATCAGCTTTCATGTCACTATGAGATGGTCGGCAACCCTAAAAGCGTCTGTGAGGTCCGGGTGCCTAATCAGTTTTTTCGGGCGGTCTTCAGAGTCCGTTTCTGTGGCGCGCTGATCGCAATCGTTGCGCTCGGCACACTAATATCGTGTGCGCATGAACAGCCGAGTGCCGCGCCCGGCAGACAAGCGCACGACACTTCGGCAACCGCCTCTAAGTCGTCCCGGCCCGCGCCAAGCCCAGCCTCGCCGCGCCAACAGGCCCCCAGCGCGTCAACAACTGCTTCTAGCTCGTCTCTGCCTGCGCCCGAATCGCCGATTCGTTCAATTTCTCGGCCCCTGTCTGCACCCGTACCGAAAAATGGAAAAATAAACCTGTCGGCCGACGCATTTGTTTCCGATGAGTTAAAACGCCTGCCGCTGGGGCAGATCGCTTTTGATCCCCCCACAACTATGAAACGAGGAGCTACGGCGCGTGTTGAGGTCAGGATCGCGAAGGCGCAACTTCCTCAAATCGAAGCCGGAATGGCTGGAACGATTGAAAAGCAACTAATTCAGGTCAGCACCGTGATGAGTGTGGATATGAAGGGCACCGCATTCCAGGTCGTGGCTCTGGATCCACCATCACAGGTGGTCAGTGATACTGGATTCACGCAGTGGGCCTTCAACATTACACCCACCGCGCGCGGCGACCAGACACTCTCTTTGGCTGCATCGGTGGAGATCAGAGTGCCAGGTATGGGAAGCGAACCACATGCATTCCCAGTGCTCAATAGGACGATTCACGTCGATGTGGATCCGGTGGGCTTTCTGGAAGACAATTGGCAATGGTTTGCCGGGACTATTGTCGTTCCTTTGTTGATTCTCTTGTGGCGCTCGTTTCGTCAGAAGCCGCAGGAAGGCCGATCAGCGGCAGCCTGAGTTCCCGTTCCCTTCTCGAATACTCACAATACTCAGGCATATGTGCCTCAATCCCCGAGTTCGGCTTCAGCGTGCAACGGCGATCCTGGTGTCACATACGGGCCATCCCCGCACCTACAGAGTGAGGCACCCATGGCTATGGTACGGAAACCGAAGGCTGTCACCCACGACCTGCGTATAACGCAGAGCTTAACAATCGGATCGAGGCGGCGACGAAGAAACGCGGGCTTTCAAGCCACAGCGCGTTCCTACGTGCAGCGATCGAACGGGAATTTTGACGGCCGGGAAAGCGGCGTCAATGCGCCGGAATAGCGGATCGTAGCGAGTCACACAACCACCCACTTCCGGTTTACGAATTGCCACTCGCCGCCTTCATCACGCCGGCGCGAGTGCTTCGAATTCCGGGAACAACAGCCAGAGGGTCCTTGCCCTGCACACCGGGCGTGACTTGGCCGGCCGACTCTTCCCGGAAAGGCTGAATCTCTCCCGCCCGCAGGGGCGTGACTGTCCCTTTCGTGCAAAACTCGACGGGGGTCTGTTGATAAAACCTCTTGAACACGGTGGCGAAGTACTGCGAAGAGCTGAAACCCAGGTGCATGGCGGTCTGCGTCACGCTGTATCGTGCGCTGGCCAGCAGTCCCTTGGCCGCCTCCATCTTACAGCGCAGAATGAAGTCGTGAGGGGCAACGCCCATCTGCTCCTTGAACTTTATCTTGAATCGCGAGAGCGAAAGCCCGGCCTGCTCCGCCAGATCGGCCAACGAATAGTCGAGTTCCGGCCTGGATTTCACCCGCTCCACCAGGGCTGCGATAGGCGGGGAGCATTGCATCCCTTCACGCCGCTGCGCGCAGTGGATGACTTCCAGGAGACATCGGACCAGTTGATTGGCGAGCGCCACCCCGCGGAAAGCGCTCTCCCGCTCATCGTAAAGATCGAAAATGCTATTGAAAATCTGCTTCAGCGTCGGGCTTCCCGCAAAGTGCCTTTCCGGCAGTCTGCAAAGCGCGGAAGTCAGCATGGCCCCTTGGGCGGCCGGCAGCATCAACAGAGTTCCATCCGGCTCCGGTATGCGCAGGTTCAGCCAGTAGAGCACGCCAGGATTTTCCGGGTGTCCGCCTGTATCGTGCGGCTCATCCGGCAGGGTGACAAATACATCGCCTCCCGCGAGATGGTATTCCTGCCCCGCGGCGCGGTAGGTCTGGTATCCACGCTCCAAATAGCAGATCTCCACGGTGCTGGGGTGCGTGTGCGTCGCCAACCCGGGGTGCGCCGCGCGATACTGGTAACGGCCGAATACCGGCACCTCCGGAAAGCCAACCGCTGCAAGATCGAGTACCCGGCGTTCCCTTTGGATTCGATGTTTCACGAAGCTTGGCTTGTATTATATAGAATCAGGATGTACGACTAGAAGCGGGATTTACCACCATGGGAGGACGGAGCAGATGTAATTTGGTGAGGGCGGTATGGGCGATTCTCTTCGCGGCTCCGGTCGGAATGAGAGCGGACCAGTTTTCGCAGCGGCTGGAGGCTGCGCAACAAGCCGAGCGCGCGCAAGATTATGCCTCCGCCAGCCGCGAATACGCAGAGATTCTGAAAGCCGAACCCAATCTGCCGCTGGTCCGGCAGAGTCTTGCCATCACCTATCACCTGCAGGCTCGCTATCCGGACGCCATTGCCGAGTTCCAGCGCGCCCTCCGTCTCGACTCGACACTTTGGGGGGCCGACCTGTTTCTTGGCATGGACTACTACAAGACCAACCAGTTTTCGCTGGCGATTGCGCCGCTCGAAAAAAGCATTTCCCTTAATGCGAAGATGGCGGAACCGGAAGCCCGGTTCTGGCTGGGCGCGGCGTATTCCGCTTTGAACCGGGTAGAGGATGCCGTCCGCGAACTACGCCAGGATCTCGAACTGCGGCCCAAAGACGTGGACGTTCTTTACAGCCTCACGCAAGCTTACGATCAATCGGCCGCCTCGGTTTTCGAGCGGCTGGGCCGCATCGAACCTCGCTCCGCCGCAGTCTCGATCCTGCAGGCCGAACGCTTCATGGAAGAGAACCGGGCCGATCTGGCCCGGCTGGAATATGGAAATGCGGTGCGGCTCCGTCCCGACTACGCGGGATGGATGCCGGCGCTCGCCGCAGGCAATTCCGCGGCGCCGGGAGATACCGGTCTGACGATATCTTTTGCCGACGCGCACGCGAACCTGGAGATTGCAGCGTTGTTCTCGGACATCGGAGACGATAAGGATGCAGCCGCGATCCTGGGAAACCTGGCTGGGCAAAAAGGCGCGGATGCCCCGGCGCGCGACGCGATTGCCACGGCCAAAGCCCGTCTGGCAGCGATGGGCCAACAGCCCGCTTCGCGAACGGAAGATTCGCCGCAGGCACTCGCGGGGATGCAATTCCTGAAGCAGGGACGTTTCCGCGACGCGCAGAAGCCGCTCGCGCAGGGGGCGGCCAGGAATCCCAACCCGTATCTGCGGCTTTGCCTGATCCGATCCTACCTGGAAGCCGGCGATTCTGTTCTCGCGGAACAGGAGATTCGCAAGTTTCTTACAGTCGAACCGCAAAACATCGACGCGCTGCATCTGTTGGGGCGCAATTACAAACGGCAGGCAGAGGCGGCCCTGCAGCAAATGGCGGAGATCGATGCGGATTCGTACGGCGTACACGAACTGCTGGGGCGCCAGCATGAAGACCGTACGGAGTTCGAAAAAGCGATTCAGGAATATCAGGCTGCATTGGCCAAACGGCCCGACGCCGGCGGGGTCCGTTATGAGATCGGCAACGTCTATCGCAAGATGAGCCAATATGACCAGGCCGAGCACTGGCTGGCGGATGAGATCAAACGCAATCCCTTCCATGGCCTGGCCCAATATAGTCTCGGGAGCGTTTACCTTGCGCAGGGAAATCCGGATGAGGCAATTCCGCACCTGGAGTTGGCCCTGCGCTCACACCCGCGCCTGACGGATGCACGCCTCGATTTAGGACGGGCCTATACCGCAAAAGCACGTTACCCTGAAGCCATCACGGCCCTGCGCCAGGTCGCCGCGGATGAGCCGGATAACGACCGGGTTCACTACCTGCTCTCAACCGTCTATTCCAAGCAGGGCAAGCGCGACGAAGCGCAGGTCGAATTGGCTGCCTATCAGCGCCTGACACGCCGCCGCCTGCAGCGAACCCAGCAGGACGTGCGGGACGCCGCCGACTCACTTTCCGGTAAAGGGTCGGCCGGTGCGCACCAGGCGTCCGAACCAGGCCCTCCACGCTAGAACGGTCTATCGCGGCTCTTCAATAGTCAGGATCTGATTGGCCTTCACGTGCGTCAGGACCTGTTGCTTTCCGCCAGGCCATCGGATCTTGATTTCATCGGCGGACTGCGCCGCACCCAGGCCGAAATGCAGCCGGAAATCGCTATGCGATTGATAACTGCCGCCGCTCTTGACCTCGCGAGTCTGGCTCAGTGTCGCGGTTTTGAGGGTGGCGCGAGCTCCGATGGCATCCCGATTCGAGTGCGTCCCGCGCAGTTTGAGCAGCAGCCAATTCCCGGTATTTCCGGGATTCTTGATAATCCACGGTTGGGCATCGAGATTCGAAATCACGATATCCATGAAGCCATTGTTGCTCAGACTGCCAATGGCCAGTCCGCGGCTGGACTCGGCCAACTGGAAGGCCGGTCCCAGACTGTCCCCCGCATCTTTGAAGTGGCCGTGTTTATCGTTCATGAGGACGAAGGGGTGCTGGCGGTATGTGGTCGCAAAGCTGTGCTGATCCACCTCCGGATAAACGTGACCGTTCGCCATCACAATGTCCTGATATCCGTCGTTGTTTAAGTCCACGAACTGGACTCCCCAGCCGAGCAGGTTCCAGGTAGGCTTCACCAATCCCGCCTGATAGGAAACGTCCTCGAAATGACCGGTCCCGTCGTTGTGAAACAGAGTCTTGTAATCGTCCGAGAACGTGGTCAGAACCAGGTCGAGGTTGCCGTCGTTGTCATAATCGCCGAAGTCGACTCCCATACCGGCCTGCTCGCGCCCGTCCGACCGCAGGGCCACTCCGGAAGCCAGTGCGCACTCGGTGAACTTGCCGTTGCCGTCGTTGTGAAACAGGTAGTTGGGCAGCGAGTCATTGGCCACAAACAAGTCCGGGCGCCCGTCATTATCCAAATCCCCCCAAACCGCGCCCAGGCCGTAGGACGGCGGCACGGCGCCTATCCCGGAAGCAGCGGTCACATCCTGAAACCGGCCGCCGCCCAGGTTCTTGAACAGGTGCCCGTGCCCGGGCTTCAAGCCGCGCGGCCCGCACTGGACTGGAATCTCCCGGTAGCTGCAGAGCAGCCCGTCCTTCGGGAGATTCTGAATATCGACGTCGAGGTAGCTCGACACGTAGAGATCGACCAGCCCGTCGCCGTCGAAGTCCGCGAATGCCGCGCCCGAACTCCAGCCGGAGATGTCTGTGTGCGACTCCTTGCTGAAGTCCCGGAAAGTGCCGTCTCCGTTGTTCAAGTAGAGCCGGTTGGCCCCGTAATTGGTGATATAGATATCGTCGAACCCGTCGTTATTTACGTCGGCGATGGCGACCCCCATGGTCCATCGCCGGTCGCCCAGGCCGGCCTGGTGTGTGACGTCGGTGAACGTGCCGTCGCCGTTGTTGCGGTAAAGACGATCCTCCGCTGTGTTGTTCCCGGAACGCTCCGCGTCGATCGTCGAGCCGTTTACCAGGTAGATGTCGAGCAGGCCATCGTTGTTGTAGTCGAACAACGCTACTCCCCCGCTCATCGACTCGATAATGTAGTGCTTGCCGGGCTGGCCCGATACCAGCTTGAAGTCGATGCCCGATTCCCTGGCGACGTCGCGGAACAGAAGCGGACCGGTTGCCGCGGTTAATACGGCAGCCAGGCACCATGGCGTGAAAACCCTCATACCTATTGGCCGCCGAATATAAATCCCGACCCGACCAGCGACTGTTCCGCCAGCGCCGCCTTCTTCTCTGCGTAGGACTGCATGTAGGCGCGGGACTGTTTCCGGTCCCCTTTCTCGTAAAAAATGCGCCCCAACAGATAGTCGGCTTCATAGAAGTCGGGTTCCAGATCGATGGTTTTTTCCAACTCGGTCCGGGCCTTTTCGAGGCTCTTCGTTTGAAACGCCAATCGTCCCAATTCCAGATGCGCTTCGGCGCTCGACGGATCGAGCTTCAAGGCATCCTCGTAGGCCGCGATGGCCCGTTCACGATCGGCGTCAGACTCGCCGGAACGGGCCAGTGCGCGGCCCAGATTCAGGAAATACGATGGATCGGGGTGCAGCCGGGCGGCCTCCCGGTAAGCCTGCAGAGCCGAAGCAAGATCTCCCTGGCGAGTATAAGCGCGGCCGAGCATATAGTATGCCGGGGCGGAATTGGGGTCCCGCGCAATGGCTGCCCGCAGGAATTGGATCGGCTCCGGCGACTGCGTATCCAGGTTGAGACAACTGGTTCCCGCCACGAACAGCACGCGGGCGGAACTGCCTTCGTTCGCCTGCGCCAGCCGGATCAATTCGATGGCGGAAGCGTAGTGAAACCGGTTTTGCAGCTGGATCGCCAGCTGATAATAGAACTCGGCCTTCTCCGATGATGCGTGGTCCGGGGTCGCAAGTGTTTCGGCCTTCCCGCCATCGACTGCGCCGGCAAGATCGCGGCAGGAGTTGCGGTTCACGGAATAGAACACCTTCGCATCGCTTCCCGCAGGCAGAGAGCGCAGACGCTCCAACAGCTTTTCCGCCTCCCCGGAGTTTCCGAGATCCACTTCTATCAAGGCCAGGTTGATATAAGGATGCGAGCTTTGAGGGAAGCGCTCGATGGCTTGCCGCAAAGCCAACACTGCCTTTTCGGTGTGACCTGACTGGGCCTCGGCCGATGCCGCCAGGCTGGCCGCTTCCGGGTTCGATTCAAGATCTACACCCGGTTGCAGGGCCGTCACGGTGTCTGCGTATTCCTTCAGAAGGAAATGCGTCAACGCCATGCGAAACCGCGGCTCGAATTGGGCCGGCTCCGCCTCATGCGCCAGTTGAAATGCCTGCAAGGCTTCTTTGTAGAACAGGTGGTCGAACAGCAGTTTGCCCAGCCGTAACAGCACGCCGGGCGATCGCAAACTTGGCGTGATCACCTCCTTCGACGATTCAAGTCCAAGGGTCGACTGCCCGGAGGCAAAGGCCGCCTCGATCAGGTTGATCCGCGCGCCCAGGTTCTGGAAGCCGCCCTTGACCGCCGCCTGCAGATTCGATGCCGCCCGGCGGTTGTCTCCCAACTCCCGGTATACAATGCCCAATTTGTAGCGAAGGAAAGCATCCTGGGGTTGCTCCGCGGCCACGGCTTCGAAACCCGCCGCCGCGCGCAGCAGGTCGTCCTTCGACCGCCCGGTCCGCGATAGATAGGCCTCGGCCGTCTCCCGTTGCACACTCAACGCCAGCGCCCCGAGCTCGGGGCGGCCACGCAGGCGTGCCAGCAGCCCACGCAGCTCATCCAGGGCTTGATCAGTTTGTCCCGCGGCCCTGTGTTCTTGCGCGCGTTTGAGAAGATCCTCGAAGGCTTGCGCATCTCCAGGTCCGTCGGCCGCCAGGCATGCACGCCCCAGGAGCAGGCTGAGCATGATCCGAAAGGCTGCGGCCGCAGGTTTTGTACTGGTAAATCGCAAGTCACTGCCTTCGTGTTTTTGGCGGGTCGCCGGGCGCGGCGGGCGCCACTGCCGGGGATTTTCCTTCTTCCAGCCTCAAGACCTGGTCCGCCCGGATGTTCTCGATGCGCTCGGTGAGCCCGCTAGGCCACCGGATCTCGAGCGAGTCCGCTCTGTCGATCGCGCCCAATCCAAAATGTACCCGCAGATCGTTGCTCGAAAGATAGCTCAATCCCGCCTTGATTTCGCGGGTCTGCCGCAGGCTGCCGGCCCGCAAGGTGAGGCGCGCCCCCACCGCCGAACGATTGCTCCGGGTGCCAATGCATTGAACCAAAAGCCAGTGCTGCCAGGGCGCCTCGTTGTGCAGCAGGACCGGTCCGTCGTCCAGGTTGTTGATCAGAAGATCGAGACGCCCGTCGTTGTCATAGTCCCCCACTGCCAGGCCGCGGCTCTTCAACGCCTGCGAGATCCCCGCGTCGATGCCCACCTCCCGAAACGTCAGGTTGCCATTATTCAGGAAGAGCAGCGGCCGCTGTTTGTATACCAATCCCAGGTTGAATTTGTCGGCTTCCGGGTAGAGATGCCCGTTCACCACAAACAGATCCTCCCATCCGTCGTTGTCGAGATCGGCGAATGCGGTACCCCATTTTACGAAAAGATAGGTGCTGGCGCCGTGGCCGGCCGGATTGCTGACATTGGAGAAAGTCCCGTCATGATTATTCTGCAGGAGTTCGTCTGTTTGGAACGAAGAAGTCGTGTAGTAAAGATCGAGCCATCCGTCGTTATTGAAATCGCCGAAATCCGCGCCCATGTTGCCCTCTTCTACGCCATCCTGCGAGAGAGCCGCATTCGCGCTGAGCGCGATCTCTTCGAACTTTCCCTTGCCGAGGTTGTGGTACAGGAGATTCGGGCTTAAATCGTTCGCTACGAAGATGTCCGGCCAGCCGTCGTTGTCGTAGTCCGCGATCGCCACTCCTAGACCGTACAGCTTATCCGGATCGATCTGCAACTCGGCGGACCGGTCGTGAAAGTGCCCGTCGCCATCTCCGAAGTAGATGGAATCGCGCTGCCCGGGCAAGCCGCGGGGGCCGCAGAAAACGGAAATGCCCCGATAGTTGCAGGAGGAGTCGTGCACCGGGAGGTGGTCGAGGGGATAGTCGAGATAGTTGCTCACATAGAGGTCCAGGTGACCGTCCCGGTCGAAGTCGCCGAAAGCCGCACCCATGCTCCAGCCGCCGCCTTTGACGCCGGCTTTTTCCGCTACCTCTTCGAAGGTGCCGTCATGCCGGTTGTGAAACAAAAAATTGCGGCCGTATCCGGTAATGTAGATGTCCTGGTATCCGTCGTTGTCGTAGTCGGCTATGGCCACACCCATCCCCCAGCCGCGGGCATTCGCAAGACCCGACTGCCGGGTTACGTCGGTGAAGTGACCCTTGCCGTCCCCGCGGTAGAGTGAGCAGACCGGATCGCCTCCATTTCGCCGGTACGCTTCGATGGTCGAGCCCCGCACCAGCAGGATATCCAGGTTCCCGTCGTTGTCGTAGTCCAGAAAAGCCGCTCCGCCACCCATCACCTCGATGATGTGCGGCTTGGCATTGGCGTCGCCCTGCACGTTGCGAAAGGCCGACAGCCCGGCCTTGTCTGTAACGTCCACGAACTTCGGAGCCGTGACTGCCGCCCTGGTCGTGGAACCCAGCAGCCACCCGGCTGCCAGCACGCTGATCGTAAAAAAAGCCATGGCGGCCCAAGCTTTGGTGGTGGCTCTCAATTCGGGTATTTCCGGTCGCCTTCCCGGTCGCGGGCGGCGGCGCGTTCCTGATTCAGTACGCCGAATACCGCGGCTTCTTTCTTGGCGTCGTCCGGCCGCCCCAGCGCGCGAAATGCCTGCGACAGATAAAGGTGGATGGATGCCAGCTTAGGGTCGATCTTGACGGCTTCTTCCATGGTCTCCGCAGCTTCCGGATATCGCTTGAGCTGTATGAGCGCCTTGCCCATACCGGCGTAAGCGTCCATCTGCTTCGGATCGAGCGCCAGTGCCTGGCGAAAGTATTGCAGGCTCTCGTCCGCTTTCCCCATCTTGAAAAGAACGTCTCCCTGCATCGTCTGCGCTTCCACCAGTCCGGGGTCTTTAGCCAGCGCCAGGTCGAGTTGCTGCCTGGCTTCCGCAAGGCGGCTGAAGTTGTTCAGTTGGGCGCCCAGATGGTAATGCGACAACGCACGGTCCGGGAAATGCGCGGCCGTCTCCTCCGCCACGTGCAGCGCACGCTCGTACTCGTTGTTCCGGTAGAAAGCCTGAATCAGCAGGTAGCTCGCATCCGGATTTGCCGGTTCCAGCACTGCGGCCTTCTTCAAGACCTCGATGGCATCCGCGAAATAGTTCAACTGAAAATACTGCAAACCAAGCACCATGAGCAGCCGTGGATTGTCCGCCCGCGCCTGTGCGGCCGCTCTCAGGTGTGGGATCGCCCTTTCCCCCTGGCTTGCATCTACCAGCAAGGTACCCAGAAGCAATTGTGCTTCGTAAAAATCCGGTTTGATCTCCACGGACTTTTCGAGTTCGGGCAGCGCGGCCGGCCGGTTATCCAACGCGATGTAGGCGCGTGCCAGATCGTAATGTGCTTCGGGAATGCCGGCGTTCAGGCCAATCGTTTTGGTCAGAAACGGAATGGCTTCCTTGTGAAGACCGGCTTGGCCCAAGGCGGTTCCCGAGGCCAGCAGGATGTCCGAGTCGGTGGAATCGGCCAGTTGACGCGTGACTGCCATCGCATCCGCCTGATTGTGCGCGGCCAGAGCACGATGCAGTCCGGTCAGTGAGACCATGTCCTGAGTGAACTTGCTCTTCCACCGCGCGGCCGTGTCGAACTCGGTTTTGGCATCGGCGGCCCTTCCTTTCTGCTTATACGCCCGCCCCAGCAGATAGTGCAGGCTGCCCTCCTCCGGCCGCGCCCGTACCGATCCCTCCAGAAAATGGATGGCTGCGTCCAACCTGCCGAGTGAGAGGTACGCGCTGCCCAATCGCTGGCGGACGTCCAAAACAACTCCGGCGTCCACGGACTTCTCATAGAAGGAAATCGCCCGCTCCGCTTGTCCCCTGTCACCGCTGATTCTTCCGAGATAGTACAGAGAATAGGCGTCCGGCGGCTGAAACTCGAGTTCTTTAGTGAACGCCTTCTCCGCCTCCTGGAACTGGTTCAGGTGAAACAAAGCGAAGCCGAGTTGATAGTATGCGCCGCGAATGGCGGGATGAATCGCGATCGCCGCGCGCAGTTCCTCCGCCGCTTCCGCATATTTTTCGGAATCGATATCGGACTGGGCGGCCGCCAGGTGGGCCTGCAGGGCCGGGGAAGACTTCTCTTGAGAAAACCCGCTACCGGCCAGGAACAGCGTTACTGCTAAATTTCGAACTCGCCGCCCGTGGAGCATGATCTACCCGGATATCAACCAATTATATCCATCCGAGCCCGGGGAAGAACTCACGCCCGCCGGCTCTGTTGTGCGGCGCGCGCGGGTTCTTCCAGATCATCTTGAGCCGGCCCTTTGAGGCAGGCGTCAAAACATCACTTTCACTCCAAACTGTGCTTCGAGCGGAGCTCCCGCCAGACCGCTGATTTGTCCGAACGTGGAAGAATTCAAGTCGGTGTTGGGATTGCCGAAGTTAACCCTGTTTGTGAGGTTGAAAATTTCAGCCCGGAACTGCATCCCGATCCGTTCCGTTATCCTGAAATTCTTGTATCCGCCGAAATCCATCTGGAAGAATCCCGGCCCGATCAGCGCATTGCGGCCGAAGTCTCCGAAGGAATAGGCAGGCGGTGTGACAAATGCCGCCGGATTAATCCAGAGACCCGTCAAACTGTGTGCTCCGGAATATGGATCGCCGATCACATTCGGCCGCTGCTCAATCGACCTGGCGCCGATGTTCGCAATGTCATCCTCCAGCGTCACATTGATGGGAGATCCCGATGTAGCGGACAGAATCCCCGTCACCTCCCATCCCCCCAGCACCGCTTGTTCGAATCCGTTGAACGACGAGCCAAAACGGCGGCCTCGCCCAAACGGCAACTGGTAGACCCAGTCGAGCGATAGGATTTGTGCACGGTCCAGGGAACTGAGCGCGGCGTCTGCTTTGAAATTATTGGGGTCCTGCGGGGATGTGCTGGCCCCGAAACCCGACCCGCCCACGTCCATGGTCTTGGAGAAGGAGTAGTTCACCCGGAAAGTGAGCCCCTGGGAGAAGCGTTTTTCCAGCTTCACTTGCAGACCGTTGTAGGACGATGTCGCCACATTGTCCATCTCGCTGGTGGCGCCCTCCACCGGCCAGGGCCGGCGCGGACCCGGGTCGCCGGGGCCTGGCAGGGCCGTGTTCTCGTTAATGAACATGGTCAGGTGAGTACCCTTGTTGCCCACATAGCCGGCTTCCAGAATCAGGTCCTCGGTGAGCCGGCGCTGGACATGGAAATTCCACTGCTGCGTGCTGCTGGTCTTGTTGTTGCGATTGATGATGTGCTGGTCCTGCAGGGGAATCGGAGCGCCGGGAGTCACCACCAGTACCGGAGAAAAGGTCTTTTCAATCGGGCTGGTGGGGCCGTTATTGTTCAGGTTGGTGAGCGTTTCGCTGATAGCGTAGGGGTAGTTGCCGCGAATCCCCTGGGATTCCCACTGATAATTGCCGTTGTAGAAGATCCCATATCCGCCGCGGACGGTGGTCTTGTCGTTCAGGCGGTAAGCGAAACCGAACCGGGGGGCGATATTGTTGTATCGCGGATTGACGATACCGCGCCGGACGTCCGGCGGCGCGCCGGTGACCGGATTGGTTCCATCCCACAAATACTGACCGGTGATGAGGTCGAAGGAGCCCAGCGTATTATCGCGGCTGACGGGCCATCCCAGGTAGTCGTATCGAATTCCCAGGTTCAAAGTCAGGCGCGACGATATCTTCCAATCGTCCTGCGCGAATCCGCTGTAATCGTGTTTGCGCATGATCGCCGCGGTAGCGCCGATGTTGCGCAGCGCGCTGTTGGGCAGCCCAAGTAGATAGCCCGCGATGGCCTGTCCGGTGGTGGCTGTATTTTGCGGATCGTTGGTGGCATCCGGAGTGAAGGCGAAATTGCCCGTGAAGTAGCCGTCATCCAGGTTGTGATTGTAGCGGAAGTCAAACCCGAGCTTGAGCATGTGCTTGCCCATATTATGGCTGACACTGCTCATCAGGCTCCAGGTATCATCGACAAATGGATAGCCTTGCTGGCTTACCGAGAAATTGTCGCCCACGCTGTACTGCGGGAAGAGCGGTATCCCCTTCACTGATGGCACGCCCTGAAAACCGTATTGGCTGATATAGGACGCCGTGGCGCTCGGGCCGCCTGGCGCATTGTCGGTAATTTCCAGATTGTTGCGATGGTATCCCAGGCGAATGTCAAAAACCGTGTTCGGACCGAACGTGTGAGTGTCGCTCACCATTGCATTGGTAAACGTATTCCCGTCCGTATTGTTCACTGCGGGCTGATTGGTGGGCGCGATGTTATGCGAGTCGTTGATGCTGAAACGTCCAGTCAGCGTATTGTTGTTGCCGAATCGCTGATCCACCCGCATCATGCCTTGGTTCCCGTTCAGGATATTGGCGCTGGTGTTGATGTAGTTGTTGCCGCTGACATCCGTGTTGGGCGCCGGGAGGAATATCTTGGCGTAAGCGGTCATGGCCGGGTCGATGCGGCTGGTGGGGATGATGTTTCCCGCAAAAGGAGTTCGCGTCGTTATGCCATTGGCGGTGGTGGTGCTCGCCGGATCGTAGATTTGCGGCGCTGGTTTTCCCAGATAGTCCAGCGACAGGTCGCCGGAAAGCTCTGCCGCGGTGGGCACAATCGAAAGTGTGGATTGTCCCTGGCTGAACCGGTCCGCCTCGAAACTGGCGAAGAAGAAGGTCGTATTTTTGTGAATCGGACCGCCGAAGGTTCCGCCGAACTGGTTCTGCCGGAATACGGGCTTCGGGAGATTTGCCTGCGCGGAGAAATAATCCTGGGAGGTCAGGTGGTTATCGCGGTGGAACTCGAATGCGTCCCCATGGAATTCGTTCGTACCCGATTTGGTGACGACGTTGACGTTGGCGCCCGCGCCTGTGCCGAATTCCGCGGCCGTGATGTTCGTCTGAACCTTAAACTCCTGGATCGAGTCGATCGAGGGTTGCACGCCGTACGACTTGAAGAACGATTCGTTATTGTTCACGCCGTCCAGCGTGTAATTGTTGTTCTCGCTGCGTAGACCGCTAACGGAAACGGCCGTCCCGGATGTTTGAAAGCCGGGTGCTCCCGTTCCTACCGCGCCGGGAACCAGCACCGTCAATTGCGTGAAACTCCGGCCGTTCAGCGGCAGTTCGACTACCTTCGCGTTATCCACCGTGGTAGCCACTGTGGACGAGTCTGTCTGCAGCGTCGCCGCAATTCCGTTTACTTCGACGCTTTGGGTAACATCGCCGACTTTGAGTTTCAGGTCGAGGCGCAGCGTCTGATTCACGTCCAGTTTAATGCCCGTCTGGACTTCTTCCCGAAATCCGGACAATGCCGCTTTGATTCTGTAGGAACCTGAAGGTAAAGCCGAAACCGCAAAATCTCCACCGTCGCTGCTTAGCACCGATCGTGAGGCGGAAGTTGCCTCATTGGTTATGGTTACCGCAACATGTGGGACCGCCGCTCCGGATTCATCGGTCACTGTCCCCAAAATCGTACCGAGCGATGTTTGGGCGGCCAATGGACAGCATGCTGCCAATAGACCCAGTAACGCCACGATTATTCCAACTCGATTTATGCCCTGCCGTCTCGCCCGATCCCGACGCCTCGCCACAAAACCGCACGTGCGCCGCACTTCAGCCTGGAAGCTTTCCACAATCCCCTCCTTAAGAAGCGAAATTTCACAGAATTTGACCTAGTGTATTCGTATTAGAATCTTTTAGCGTTCAATTCTAACCTGCGATACAAAATTGAACATTGTTCAGCCATCGCCGCAGCCGGAAAATGCACGGTTGTCCCGAAATTTCACTCGACCAATCCGCTGGAATCGCGATAGTATCGTCTCGATAGCATGAAACCGGGCATGGTCTGGATTGGTGCGATGGCTTGCGTAGGAGTGCTGTGCGCGGCGGACAGGGTGGAGTTCAATCGCGATATTCGCCCGGTGCTTTCCGACAAATGCTACACCTGCCATGGCCCCGACGCCGGCCACCGCAAGACCAAACTGCGCTTCGACCGGGAGAGCGGCGCCAGGATTGAACTAAGCAAGGGCCGCTTCGCGATTGTGCCGGGCGATCCCGCGCACAGCGAAATGTACCTGCGGATCAGTTCCGACAACCAGGCCATCCGCATGCCGCCCGCTTACACCGGCGCGCCAAAGTTGAGCGAGCGCGAAGTCGGCCTGATCCGGCGCTGGATCGAAGAAGGCGCCGAGTGGCAGCAGCATTGGTCCTTTATTCCGCCCAAACGGGCGCCCCTGCCCGAGGTGCGGGACAAGAAGTGGCCGCGCAACGCCATCGACTCGTTCGTGCTGAGCCGCCTGGAGCAGGAGGGATTGACTCCCTCGCCCGAAGCATCGCCTGCCACACTGGTTCGCCGGGTGACGCTGGACCTCACCGGTTTGCCGCCCACGCCCGCCGAAGTCGAGGATTTCCTTCGTGATTCGCCGGTAAATAGGGACAAGGCGTATGAGCGGCTGGTGGACCGCTTGCTCGCTTCACCGCGCTACGCCGAGCGGATGGCGTTCCGCTGGATGGAAGTGGCCCGCTATGCCGATACCAACGGCTACCAGATGGACGGCAACCGTGAAATGTGGCGCTGGCGCGATTGGGTGATCGATGCCTTCGACCGCAACATGCCGTTCGATGAGTTCACCATCGAACAGATCGCCGGCGACCTGATGCCGCATCCTACCCTCGATCAGCGCATCGCGACGGGCTTCCATCGCAACCACCGTTCGAATGCGGAGGGCGGAATCGTGCCCGAAGAGTTCCGCGTGGAATACGTCGCCGACCGCGCGGAGACCACGTCGAATACGTGGCTGGGGCTCACGATTGGTTGTGCCCGCTGTCACGATCACAAATACGACCCGATTACACAAAAGGATTTCTACAGCCTTTTTGCATATTTCAACAATGTTCCCGAAAAAGGACTGGTTTATAACTTCGGGAACGAAGAGCCGTACATCAAGGCGCCGACCAAAGAGCAGGATGCCCGCCTGCGCGAACTGGATCAGCGCGTGGCGGCGGCTGAGCAGCGCCGGCAAGCCTGGCAGCAGCGCGCCGCGGATGCGCAGAAGAAATGGGAGCGCAAAGCCGCACGGTCGAAGCGGCCGGATTGGACCCTTACCGAAGGGTTGGTCTTCCGTAAAGAATTGCCGGGCGATGAGGGCCACTTCGACGGAAAAAGGTCGCTCGATTTTGGTCCGGATATTGCGAATTTCGAATACACAGAGCCTTTCTCCTTCGCGGCGTGGATTAAGCCGGACTCGCCTAAAGGGGTGGTGCTTTCGCATTACGAGGATTACTTCGAGGGTAAGGGTCACGGCGTGTACCTGCTGGACGGAAAGATCCGGCTGCACGTGATTTTCCGCGCGACGGACATAGGTATGCGAGTGGAAACCGTGGAGCCGGTAAAGCTGCACGAATGGCAGCACGTGCTGGTGACCTACGATGGCAAGCGCAAGGCCTCCGGCGTGCGCATCTATGTGAACGGCGAGGCGCGGAAGCTCAACGTACTGTTCGACGAGCTGAGCTGGCCCATGAAGTTCAAAGCGCCGTTTCGCATCGCGGCCGGCGGCGGGTTGCATTTCGACGGCGCGATCGATGATGTCCGCGTCTATAACATCGCGCTCTCCGCGGAGCAGGCTGCCACCGTGTCGCTGCGCGATTCCGTCCGCGCCATCGCGGCGATGCCGCCCGAAGCGCGCAGCCCGGCGCAACAGGACAAGCTGCGCTTCTGCTTTCTGGAACGCGCCGCACCCTTACCAGTACGCCGCGCGCAGGCCGAAGTGGTGGCGCTGCGCAAAATGCGCGAGCAGTTTTATGATTCCATCCCCACCGTAATGGTCATGGCGGAGAGCCCGCAGCCGCGCGATACTTTCGTGCTGAAGCGCGGCGCCTACGACAATCACGGCGAAAAAGTGGCCCCCGCCGTTCCCGCGATTCTGCCGCCATTGCGCGCGGACTGGCCGAATAACCGGCTGGGCCTGGCGCGTTGGCTGGTGGACCGCGGCAATCCGCTAACCGCGCGCGTGACGGTGAACCGCTTCTGGCAAACGTATTTCGGAACGGGCCTGGTGAAGACGGTGGAGGACTTCGGCTCGCAGGGCGAATGGCCCACGCAGGCCGGCCTGCTCGACTGGCTGGCCGTCGAATTCATGGAGAGCGGCTGGAACATAAAAGCGATGCAGCGGACGATCGTGACCAGTGCCACCTACCGGCAGTCCTCCCGGGTCACTGCGGAACTCTTGCAGAAGGACCCGGAAAACCGTCTGCTGGCCCGCGGCCCGCGCTTGCGCCTCGGGCCGGAGATGATTCGGGACCAGGCCCTGGCGGTTTCCGGTCTGCTGGTGGAGAAGGTCGGTGGACCGTCCGTGAAGCCCTATCAGCCGCCCGGGCTTTGGCAGGAATTGACCGGCGGCGAAGGTTACGAGCAGGCTCGCGGCGAAGGATTGTATCGCCGCAGCTTGTACACGTTCTGGAAGCGCACCATCGCTCCGCCCGCCATGATCACCTTCGATTCCCCCAGCCGCGAGACGTGTACCGTGCGCGAAACCCGCACCAACACGCCCATGCAAGCGCTCGACCTGATGAACGATGTCACGTTTATGGAGGCGTCCCGCAGGCTTGCCGAGCGCCTGCTGCGGGAAGGCGGCAGGGATACCGCGGACCGGATCGACTATCTTTACAGGCTCGTGCTGGCGAGGCCCGCCGATCCCGCGGAGCGGCAGGTCGTGCTGGAGATGCTGCACCGTTTCGAGTCGCGCTACGCCGCCGACCGGGACGCCGCGAAGAGTTTCCTGCGGCAAGGCGACTCGCCTGTGGCCAAGCTGGATGCGCGCGAACTGGCCGCCTACACGGCCGTCGCGAGCCTGATTCTAAATCTCGACGAGACCATTACGAGCGAATGATATGGACGACCAGGAACTCTCCCTGTTAATGACCCGCCGCCATTTCTTCGGCCGCCAGGCAGGAGGCATCGGCCTGGCTGCGCTGGCGGGCCTGCTCAGCCCCGGCCTCCGGGCGGATACCGCGCCGCACAAAGTCTACGGCGGACTTCCCGGCATGCCGAATTTCGCGCCTAAAGCCAGGCGCGTCATTTACCTCTTCCAGTCGGGCGGCCCCTCGCAAATGGAGCTGTTCGATTACAAGCCCCGCCTGGTGGACTTCCAGGGCCAGGACCTGCCGGAGTCCGTGCGTAACGGCCAGCGGCTGACCGGCATGTCGGCCTCGCAGTCGACCTTTCCAGTCGTGCCATCCGCCTTTAAATTTGCCAGGCATGGCGAGTCGGGAGCATGGGTCAGCGAGTTGCTGCCGCACACCGCGCGCATCGCCGACCAGCTCACCTTTATCAAGTCGCTCAACACCGACGCCATCAATCACGATCCGGCGGTAACCTTCATCCAGACCGGAGGGCAGATTGCCGGCCGCCCCAGCATCGGCGCATGGCTTTCGTACGGAATTGGCAGCGAGACAGAGGACTTGCCCGCCTTCGTAGTGATGATCTCGCCCGGCTCCGGCACCAGCGGCCAGCCTTTGTACGACCGGTTGTGGGGTAGTGGTTTTCTGCCCAGCCGCTTTCAGGGAGTCAAGTTCCGATCGGTCGGCGATCCGGTGCTATACCTGTCGAACCCGGAGGGCTTCGACGCCACGGACCGACGCGCATTCCTGGATTCGCTCGATAAGCTGAACAAGATTCGGCTGGACGAGTTTGGCGATCCGGAAATCGCCACGCGCGTGGCACAGTACGAGATGGCGTTTCGCATGCAAACGTCGGTTCCCGCCCTCACCGATCTCTCTAAGGAGCCTGCCGGCACTTTCGAGCTTTACGGAGAGGACGCCCGCAAGCCGGGAACGTTCGCCGCCAACTGCCTTCTGGCGCGCAGACTGGCTGAACGCGGCGTGCGTTTCATCCAACTTTTTCATCGCGATTGGGATCACCACGGCAGACTGCCCCAGGATCTTCCGAAGCGCTGCAAGGAGACCGACCAGGCCGCCGCGGCGCTGGTCGTGGACCTGAAACAACGGGGCATGCTGGATGAGACCCTGGTGATCTGGGGCGGAGAGTTTGGGCGCACGGTTTACTGCCAGGGCCGCCTGACGCCGACCGAATACGGGCGCGATCATCATCCACGCTGCTTCACCATCTGGATGGCCGGCGGAGGCATTAAGCCGGGTGTCACGCTGGGAGAAACCGACGACTACGGTTACAACATCACCAAAGATTCCGTGCATGTGCACGACTTACAGGCAACCATCTTGCATTGTTTAGGCATCGACCACACCAAGCTGACCTATCAGTTTCAGGGCCGGCATTTCCGGCTGACGGATGTGGCTGGTAATGTGGTGCGGCCCGTACTCGGGTAATTGTAGAATCTGGCCCGGCGCCAAGAATCTCTCTCCAATCGGCCCTTGTGGCATCTCTCTGCCAACGGGCCGGGTCGCCGACTTCGCGCGCGGACTCTAGATCGACACTCCAAGAAGTCGCCGCCAAACCGCTCGGAACGCCTTTTTTTGGGGGCAGCGAACTTGAGCATTCTTGGTATGCGCACAGTTTGCCTCCTCGCGGGCCGATCCGGCCTAACTAACTAACACCGGTCACGGCTTGCGCCGTCAGTCCGGGAACAGTGGCTCGAAGCCGTTCATCTCATTCCGGCGCAGGGATGACGGCGACCTTCAGTGGATGTGTTCAAGAGGCCTGACATACACTACTTACCGCAGGCCCGCAGCAGATGCCGGAAAGTACGGCTCAATCCACGGACGCCTTCTTCGCCGCTTCCCTCAGGTCGAGATTGCGAACCAGGCGGTGCAGATAGTTCGGATGAACGCCGAGCAGTTTCGCCGCTTCGGTAAAGCTGCCGCCCGCCCGCCCCAATGCCGCGAGGATGGCGCGTTTCTTTTCCTCTCTCACGATGCGGTGATATCCGCCGCCAGCCTCCGATGCGGCTGGAGTATCCAGCACCGCCTCGGGAAGGTCCTCCGGTATGATGAGTTCGGTCGTGCCCAGCACAACGGCGCGTTCGATGGCATTCTCCAGTTCCCGCACGTTACCAGGCCAGTCATAAGCTTCCAAACCGGCCAGCGCTTCCGGAGAGAGTCCCGCCAGCTTGCGCGTGACTCGCTTGCCGTGTTTAGCGGCAAAGTATCGGGCCAGCATCGGAATGTCTTCGCGCCGATCCCGCAACGGTGGCATTTCCAGAGACACGACATTCAGCCTGTAGTAGAGGTCCTTGCGAAAGGCGCCCGCGGAGACTGCGCTTTCCAGGTCCCGGTTGGTCGCCGCTAAGATGCGCACGTCCACCCGGACCGGCTGATTGCCCCCGACGCGCTCGAACTCGCGTTCCTGCAGCACGCGCAGCAGTTTGCTCTGGAAGGCGGGAGGCAGCTCACCGACTTCGTCCAGAAATAGGGTGCCGCGGTCGGCCATTTCAAGCTTTCCTTGCTTCCTCACAAGGGCTCCTGTGAAAGCGCCTTTTTCGTGCCCGAATAATTCGCTTTCGAGCAGTGTCTCGGTCAATGCGGCGCAGTTGATGGCCAGGAAACGCTGGCCCGCGCGCGGGCTGTTGCGGTGAATGGCGCGCGCTACCAGCTCTTTGCCGGTTCCACTTTCACCGCGGATCAGGACGGTGGAACCCGTGGGCGCGACCTTGCCAATGAACTGGAAGATCTCGCGCATCCGTGGGCCGCCGCCCACCATATCGTGCTCGATATCGGCCGCTTCCTGAAGGCGGCGGTTCTCCGATTCCAGCCATTCCAGGCGGCGCGCATTTTCGAAAGGCGAGCCCAGGATGCCACCGATGGCGGCGGCCAACTGGAGGTGTTCATCGACGAATGCGGCCCCGCGCTCGCTCGCCTCCAGGTAGATGATGCCGAGTATCTCATCCTGGCTTCGAATGGGCGCGGCCAGCACGCCTTCCGGCGAGCTTAGGACCGCGATTCCTTCCCGCCGTGCCTTAAGCACAATCGCGCTATTGACGGGTACGGCCTGCGGCGTTCCATCGCGGTCCCAGGCGCAGGCGAAGACCGGCTCGTCGCGGCCCGAGTCGAATAACAGGACCGCGCCACGCACCGCGGGAATCGCTTCAAACACGCACGCCAGCAGGTGCTGGGCGATCTTTTCGGTTCCGCGAGCCAACTGCATGCCCATTCCGATCTTGACCACCAGTTCCAGGCCGCTCGAAGCATTCGCCTCGAGCCGGCGCAGCAGAAGCGTTTTCGTGTTCAGCGCGGCTTCGTCCAGGCGCACGGGAGCCTGGCTTTGGCGCGCGCTCGATCCCACCAGACGGAACCGAAAATAGCAGTCGCCAATGCGGATCTCGTCACCGTCTCCCAGCACCCGCGCCGTTACTGGCAGGCCGTTTACCGCGGTTCCATTCCGGCTGCCGAGATCGCGGATTTCGAACTGCGCCGGGGCCAGTTTGCGGATGGAGCAATGCCGCCTGGATACCGATCGGTCGTTGATGGGCAGCGAATTGGTATGGTCCCGGCCGATGGAGATCTCCTCGCCCGCCAGCGCGAAGGTACCTCCTTCGACCGGGCCGCCGATGCCGATCAGACTGGGATTGTGCTCGCTTTCCATGCGCGGAATTTCCAGCATAAGCCATTGCTATCCGATCAGATAGGTACTATCCGATTGGATAGGTTATTGGACCTGGCAAGGCGCCGGCGGATTCGTGTCCCTTTCGCTATCAACCGAACTATCAACAACCTGCGCGGCCCGTTCCGCTTTGTCAGGTTTGGCGGCCTGTTTGCGGTTGTGGGCGGTCCAGCCGCAGAACACCGTGGCAGCCGGTTAGACGAGTCTACCCGTTACACACAAGGGAGGGAGATTACGATGAGACGAGTTTATTGGGGTCTGGCGTTTCTGATGTTGAGCGCGGCCGGCCTGGGCGCGCAGACCGTGGCCGCCACGGTAGCAGTAGGGACCGAGCCGTTTGCGGTGGCCGTCAACCCGGTGACCAACCAAATCTACGTTGTGAATTACGGCGGTAACAGCGTCACGGTGATTGACGGGGCCACCAACACCACGACCACGGTGGCGGTGGGGAGCAATCCGGTCGGGGTGGCCGTTAACCCGATCACCAACCAAATCTACGTGACGAACTACTACAGCAGCAGCGTCACCGTGATTAACGGCGCCACCAATACTGTTACCACTACGGTCTCGGTGGGACCCAACCCAAATGGGGTGGCCGTTAACCCGGTGACCAACCAAATCTACGTGGCGAACTTTGGCGCTACCAATGTCTCAGTCATAAACGGGGGCACCAACGCCGTCACCGCCACGGTGGCGGCGGGGAGCAATCCGTACGCGGTGGCCGTCAACCCGGTGACCAACCAAATCTACGCGGCGAACTACAACAGCAATAACGTCACGGTAATAAACGGGGCCAACAACACCGTCGCAGCCACCGTGGCGGCGGGGACCAACCCGCAGGCGGTGGCCGTCAACCCCGTAACCAACGAGATTTACGTGGCGAACGGCGGCAGCGCCAACGTCACGGTGATTAACGGGGCCAACAACAGCACCAGCACAGCGGGGGCGGGGAGCGACCCGACCGCGCTGGCCGTGAACCCGGTGACGAACATGATCTACGTGGCGAACAAGGGCAGCAACTTCATCACGGTGATCAACAACAGCAGCGGGGTGGGGATGACGAGCAATTCAAACTCAGCGGGCGTCAACCCGCTGACGGACCTGATCTACGTGGCGAACTATAACAGCGGCCAGACCACGGTGATCAACGGGGCCACGGAGAGCACCACCACCTTGGCGGCGGGAGCAAATCCGTATGCAGTGGCGGTTAACCCGGTGACCAACAAGATCTACGTTGCGAACTTCGGCAGCGCCAACGTGACGGTGATTGACGGGTCGACCTACACCACCTCTACGGTGGCGGTGGGGAACGGTTCGTATTTGGTGGCTGTCAATACCGTGGCGAACAAAATCTATGCGTTGAACTATGCCAGCAATAGCGTCACGATCATCGACGGGGTAACCAGCGCCACCACGACTGTGCCGACCGGGAACTGCCCGGTTGCGATAGCCGTCAACCCAGTAACAAACATGATCTACACGGCGAACAATTGCGACGCCACCGTCACGGCGATTAACGGGACAACGAACGGCACTACCACCGTTCCGGTGGGGCGCGCTCCGTTTGTGATAGACGTCAACCCGGTGACCAACAAAATCTATGTCGCGAACTACAGCAGCGCCAGTGTCACCGTGATTTACGGAGCCACCAACACCACCAGCACCGTAGCGGTGGGGACCCTCCCGGTCGCGCTGGCAGTGAACCCGGCGACCAACAAGATCTACGTGGCAACCGACAGTCCCAGTTTCACGGTGATCGACGGCGCCACCAACACCCCCACCATCTTGGCCGGGGTGGCGAACCCTAACAACGCCAGTCCGCAGGCGGTAGCCGTCAATCCCGTGACCAACAAAATCTATGTGGCTGGGTATTATAAAAGCGTGGTTACCGTGATTGACGGGGCCACCAACACGGTCACCACCACGGTGCCGACAGGGGCCCAGCCGTTCGCGTTGGCCGTCAACCAGGCGACCAACGAGATCTACGTGGTGAATAGCAACACCAATAATCTCACGGTAATTGACGGGGCCACGAATACAACCAGCACCGCAACGGCGGGGAACAGTTCGTTCCGGCTCGCGGTGGACCAGGCGACCAACAAAATCTACGTGACTAACGTAAATGACAACAACATCTCGGTGATTGACGGGGCCTCGAACACCACCATCGCCACGTTGGCGGTGGGGACCCTCCCGCAAGGCGTGGCCGTCAATCCGGTGACCAACAGAATCTATGTGGGGAATGGAACCAGCAACAACGTCACGGTGATTGCGGGGCAACCGGCGCAGCCGAACGCGATCACCGCGTACATCACGGCTCTCCCAGGCAACGCGACCGGGAGCCTCACCCCCACCTTGAGTTTCCAAACCCCCATCCTGCCCAAACCGGACAATTTCCTCTTCCAAGTGGATACCTGGCAAGGCGTCTGGACCGCAGCCGCCTCCGCAGGGGGTAGCTGCGTCGGGGTACCTCCAACCTGTTACGACGATTTCAGCGCCCAGCCGACGCTCCAACCGGGCTTTCACATTCTTTACGCCTACGCCACGGATGGGCAGGAGGCCACATCAACCAACACGGGTTTGCAAAGCAGCCCCCTCGTCGGCAACATGACCGCATACCAGTTCCTGGTGTCTCCGCCCAGCGCCTCGCTTTCCCCGGGCGGGCTCAGCTTTGGGAATCAGGCTCTTCAAAGCACGAGCGCGCCCCAGGTGGAGACGCTCAGCAATAACGGCGCCGGATCCCTCAACATTACCGGGATCGCGGCTACCGGGGATTACAGTGTTACCAGCAATAACTGCCCGGCCTCGCTGCAGGCGGGCACAATCTGCACGTTCAGCGTCACCTTTACACCCACTGTCGTCGGGCAGGATAACGGCACTCTGACGGTGACGGATAACAGCTTTTACGGATCGACCCAGATGTTCAACCTGACAGGCACGGGCGTGGCACCGGTGACGGTCAGCCCCACCTCCTTGAACTTTGGCAACCAACCAATCCTCATCACGAGCAAGCCGATGACGGTTAAGTTGACGAACAATCAATCCACCGCGTTAGCCATTTCGAGTATTGTTGCCAGCGCGAGCTTCAGCGAGACGAACACCTGCGGCGGGACAGTCGCGGCCCTGGGTACTTGCACCATCAGCGTGACGTTCACACCCACGACGACGGGTGCGTACACCGGGTCCATCACAATCACAGACAACGCTATTACCAGCCCGCAAACTGTAAGCCTGGCGGGGACGGGTGTGGAACCGGTGACGCTCAGCCCCACTTCCTTGACCTTTGCCACCCAACCGATCCTCATCGCGAGCGCGCCGATGACGGTTACGCTGACTAACAACAATCCAGCCTCCGCCTTAGCCATAAGCAGTATTGCCGCCAGCGCGGGCTTTACGGAAACGAACACCTGCGGCGGAACGGTCGCGGCTCTGGGTAGTTGCACCATCAGCGTGACGTCCACACCCACGGCGGCGGGGGCGTACACCGGGTCCATCACGGTAACAGACAACGCTACCAACAGCCCGCAAACCGTAAGCCTGGCGGGGACGGGCATCGCGCAAGCCACGGCCGCGCCCAAATCGCTCGTTTTTCCGGCTCAGACCGTGGGCACGAGCAGCGCGGCCAAGGCTGTGAGGCTGACAAACAATCTGCCCACCGCCTTGACCTTCACCGTTATTTTTGTGGGCACCGACCATGGCGATTTTGCCGCAACCAACGGCTGCGGCGGGACTGTGGCGGCAGGCTCGCACTGCACGATCGACGTAAGGTTTACGCCGCAGGCGACGGGCACGCGCACGGCCACGCTGGAGATCAACGACAGTGCCCATGGCGCGCCACAAAAAGTCTCGCTGACGGGGACGGGGCAGTAGATCATTTGTTGCGCATTAGCTGGCGGAAGAAAACCGGACCATGCGTCGTCCGTGCAGCCCGGCCCCTGGCCGGCGGGCTGGGACGGCACAATGGTCCGGTTGCTTATTTACCGGCCAGCTCCGCCGTCCAGTTCAGCACCACGTTGATCCTGGCGGCTGGTAGCTCGCCGACGTTCTCAATGAACAGAAATCGCTGGCCGTCCGCGGAGACGCCGGTGGCGCCAGGAGCCAACAACGCATGTGGTATTCCGATCCCGGGCGTCTTACCGAGCTTCACATCCACGGCCATCAGCCCTGGATTCGCGGAGTAGAAGAGCTCCCTGCCGTCGTTGCGCCAAAAGGGATGGTATCCGCCGGCAGTGGAGATGCGCATTGCAGGCCCGGCCGGTCCGCCCAGCGCGCCGGATGGGAACGGACGCACGTAGACCTCTCTCGAACCGGTCTCGTTCGACACATAGGCAATCCATTGGCGCCCCAGGTCGTCCAGCACTGGCGATAGCTTTGCATCATCCACGTCGAACCCGGTGTTGAGAAATGGAATCGGTTTGCGGTCTCCTTCCATCGGCAGCAACCATGTGTTGCTACGCGTGTCACCGTAGCCGCTTTCGACGTAAAGCAGGTATTTGCCGTCGGCCGACCAGCCCGCCGGGAACTTTGTATGCGGCGATTTCACCAGCAGTTCATCTTCACCGGTGCCGTTCGCGTTTCTGGCGTAGAGGTCGTAGACGCCGGCCCGATTCGACATGAACGCGATGCGCTGCCCGTCCGGCGACCAAACCGGCCGCTGGTTGGAACCCTTCCTGGCCGTCAGCCGGGAAGCTAGCCCTCTCTCCAGGTCGATGGTCCAAATGTCTTCCACCGTGTTCTCGTCCTCTCCCTGCACGGCTACGTGAGTCCCGAGCAGGTCGAGCGACAGGAATTGGCTGCCTGAGGGTGCCTCAATGGTCCGCAGCACATTGCCGTCCCGGCCGCGCACGATGATGCGGGTGACTGGTGGCGGCAGGACCTCCTGGTAGACCAGCGCGCCCATTGAGGCCGAGAACACGGCGTGGCCCGTAGTGCCCCAATGCCTCCCGATCTGCTCCGGCAAGGCCCGCGGTTCCCCAGTAAAGCGCAGTCCGGACGGGTCGAAGGGGCGCGCCATAAGCACCGTACCCTCCAGATACAACAGATAGCCGGGATCGGTGTAATGCGCCTCGCGCCACGTGCGCACCAGCGGGCCTTCGGGCAGCTTCTCCGCCGGATCGAGCGAGCCGATATATTCCCCGGTATTCTCTTCGAGCGCGCTCCACACCCAGTAGATGAAATGGCGTCCATCGGGCAGAAATTGCGGATAGCGATGGACGATCTCCTTGCGCGCGCCATTCAAATGCGTTGCCGGTTCGGGCGTTCCACCGCCGGCCGGAACTCGGGAAAGCCCGCTCCCAGCCTGCTGCGACTGATAGAGGATGATGCCCTGCGGACTCCAGGTTCCGCCGGCGAATGGATTGGCGGGTGAAGTCACCGTCTGCGGCGGACTTTGCGGGCTGTCGAGGTTCAGTCTTTGCACCGCACCGCCGGAAACAAAAGCCAAGGAGCGTCCATCCGGGGACCAGAAAGGACTCATAGCTCCTTCCGTGCCGGGCAGTTTTTGGGGGTTTGAGGAGTCGATGGAACTGAGCCAGAGGTGATGGTCTTCATCAATGCCCGATGAAGCAAGCCGCGTCCCGTCCGGCGAGACGGCCAAATTGATGGCATGCGTCTTGAACGGCGGCGCAAACGAAAACCGGACAACGCGCGCATCCGAAAGTTCGCGCGTGTAATGGCCCGCAGCGAAGGCCGCGGCGATCAAACAGGCAACGGCGGTGAGGACGGCCGGCAATCTCCAGCGGGCAGAGTTGGTTGATGAAGCGACAGCTTCCCCGGTCGCCGCGTCCTCCAGCCAGAACCACGCATCGCCGATATCCCGCAGCCGGCGCTTGGGGTCCTTCTCCAGGCAGCGCCGCAGCAACTGGCGGGCCGGCGCCGGAACCAGCTCCCACGGCGGTTCCTTGGTGGCCACTTCGATCATCGTGTCGGAAATTGTTTCCCCCGCGAACGGCCGCTCGCCCGTGAGCATCTCGTAAAGGATGACGCCGAAGGCCCAGATATCCGCGCGTTTATCCACCATCTTTCCGCGCGCCTGTTCGGGAGGCATGTAGGCAGCCGTGCCGACGACCATGCCCACCCGGCTGACCGGTTCCAGCGTGGGGCTTTGCGAGTGCTCGAATCGCTCACCGGACGACGAGTTGGCGGTCACCCTGGCCAATCCGAAGTCCAGCACCTTCACGGCGCCGTCCGGCCGCAGCATGATATTGCCCGGCTTCAGATCCCGGTGCACGATGCCCTTCTCGTGCGCGGCTTCGAGCGCTTCCGCTATTTGCGTGGCGATCTGGAGCGCCTCCTTCAACGGCATGGCGCCTCGCCGGATGCGCTCCGAAAGAGTGAGGCCCTCCACCAGTTCCATCACCAGGTAATCGGAGCCCACGTCATAGAGCTGGCATATGTTGGGATGATTCAGCGCGGCCACGGCGTGCACCTCGCGCGAGAAGCGGTCACTGAAGCGTTCGGCGGAGATTTTGATGGCGACATCACGCCCCATCCTGGGATCGTGTGCGCGATACACCTCGCCCATGCCTCCGGCGCCGATGGGCGTGCGGATTTCGTAAGGTCCGAGTCTTTCGCCGGTGGCGAGCGGCATGCGCGGGATTCAGCTAGTTTAACTGACGCGGGAGCAGAACGGAAATGGTTTACCGGCGACTCGGAGAAAGGTCGGCTGTGGTGCTCCGCAGCAGCAAGGCTGGCCGACAACGCGCCTCCGATCGCTTCCACTCCGCTTTCACTCAGTTAAGCGGCGGCTTTGAAGGAGGTTGCTGACTTCGACGCCAAGTTATCGACAATATGGAGGTCGGTTGGAGGGTGTTAGCCCCACCTCCGGCCAAACCCGAAACCTCCTCACGTAGCCTCCGTTCGAAGAGCCTCAATATTCGAGCACTCCTCTCGCCGTCATTGAGCGACGGCTGATTCGAAACAACGCATCGCCGCCAGCGTCTTTTCGAGGCTCGCCACCGCGTACTCGTCTTCCCAATCTGCGCCAAGCCGGTAGTCGTGAAGATCCAGGCCGCAATAGAGACAGGTCCCAGCAGCGCGATGAATTTTGTGGCAACCGCCGGCACCATGCTCGAAAAGCGCATCCAACCTTTTCCGCCGCGTCACTCCACCGTGAACGAGCCGAAGCCGGAGTTGGGGCAGTTGGTGGCGCTGGTGCAATCCCAAACGCCTATCACGCGATTCTGGCCAAGAGGCGCCCCATCCGGTACCGTGAACGTCACTGCTGCGCTTCCCTGGATGCTCCCGTTGATGTCGGTCGTCGCGGTGCTGATTACGGTGCTTGACGCGCTCCAGCAAATCCGGACGGCAGCGAGCGGTGGAAAGCCGTAGGCTTCCGCCGTTACAGTGCTCCCCGGCAGCCCGGACGAAGGGTTGAGGACGATATTCGGCGTGACGGAGAAGCTGGCGGCCCCCAGCTTGTGGCTGGTCTGTCCCACACCCACGAATACTCGCGCACCAATCGGTGATTGCGGAACGCGGGCAGCCGCGGTGAACGAGCCGGTGGAATCCGTGGTGGTGGTGGCCAGCACGGCGGAGCCCACCCCCTGCGCAAAGATACGGACGGTTTCATTGGGCGCGTAACCGCTCCCGGTGAAAGTGTGGATGGTTTGGTAGAAACCCGTGTCCGGGCTGGCGGTCATGTTTGCGGTAACGAAGAAAGCTTCACCGATGCCGTTTAGATCTGTAAACCACAGTTCGCCGTCCGGACCCAGCGTGATGGCGCCCGGGCCGGAGACCGTATTGAAGCCGCGAGTGACGTTGGGGATAGCGTACTGGGTGATCACCCCGGCGGTGGTGATGCGCGAGATGCTCGTACCGGAGAGCGACCGGTCCGTGAACCAGATGTCGCCGCCAGATCCCGCGGTGAGACCTTGGTCATTATCCGAATGCTTCGTGCAACCGGGAATCGCGAACGTACTGCTCGCTCCCGCGGTGGTAATGCGCCCGATGCTGCACGAGCCGGCGTACCACAGGGCGCCATCGGTTCCAGCCGCGATGGCGGGAAAGTATTCGTTTCCCACCGATATGGGGTAGGCGATGGTCGATCCGGGCGTGGTGATGCGTACGATATTAGATCCGTGCGTAAACCACAGGGCGCCGTCCGGCCCGGTTACGATCGCGCGAGTTAGCCCATAATTGGAGGGGAAGGCGATAGGGTATTCCGAGATCACTCCAGCCGTGGTAATACGCCCGAGTTGGTTGGCCCCTGACTCCGTAAACCAGAGCGCGCCGTCCCGGCCCGACGTGATTCCCCAAGGGGCGCTGTTGGCGGTGGGTATGGGGTACTCGGTGATCGTCCCGGCCGTAGTGATACGCCCGATCTGATTGGTTGTGTTCTCAGTGAACCAGATCGCGCCGTCCGGTCCGGCGGTAATCACCCCGCTGGCTTCTGTGATTCCGGCAATTGGGTATTCCGTGATGACGCCAGCCGTCGTGATTCTCCCGATCTCGTTGGCCCCGGCAAACCAAAGTGCGCCATCCGCCCCGAGCGTGATCGCGGAGAGGAACGGGGCGGTTGCATCGTATTGGGCGAACGCGATTTGTTGTGCTGGCGCGAGCGTGGGAACGGTAAGCAGGAATATAGTGAGTACAAGTTTTCCGGTTGGCATATGGGCGCGTGACGCCGCTTTGGCAGCGCATTCTCTTGCTTGATTGTATACCCGCCGCATCCGGGGCAGCCGGCCGGGAATCAGATGGGAATCGTGTGATCCGCCAAAGCCGTTCCTCGGGCAGCGATCGCGGCCCCTCGCCTGTTTTGCCGCTGCGCCGCCCGCATTGTTCTTCCGTCCACCCGCGCTAGAATAGAAAGAGCGGATCTCCCTCTGTAACGAGACCTCTCTATGATTGATGCCACACTGGCCAAGATTTTTGGCACCAAGAATAAACGCGAAATCAAGGCCATTCAGCCGATCATCGCCGCTATCAACGACCTGGAGCCCGGCATCCAGCAGCTATCGGATATCGACCTCGCCGCCAAAACCATCGAATTCAAAGAGAAACTGGCCCAGGGCGCACCGCTCGACGACCTGCTGATCGAGGCTTTTGCCGTCGTGCGCGAAGCCGGCCGCCGCTTCCTCAACATGCGCCATTTCGACGTACAGTTGATCGGCGGCATCGTCCTGCACCGCGGCAAGATCGCCGAGATGCGAACTGGTGAAGGTAAGACGCTGGTCGCCACCCTGCCCGCTTACCTCAATGCGCTCGAAGGCAAAGGCGTCCACATCGTCACCGTAAACGACTACCTGGCCCACCGCGACTCCGAATGGATGGGCAAGATCCATCGCGCTTTAGGCCTTACCGTAGGCGTGATCGTGCACGACCTCGACGACGGCGAGCGCCAGGAAGCCTATCGCTCCGACATCACCTATGGCACCAACAACGAATTCGGTTTCGACTACCTCCGCGACAATATGAAGTTCCGGCTGGAAGATTGCGCCCACCGGACCATCGATGCCATTTCCGTAAGTTCTCCCGATGGCAAAGGCACTCAGTTCAAACTATTCAATTACGCCATCGTTGACGAAGTCGATTCCATCCTGATCGACGAAGCCCGCACCCCGCTCATCATCTCGGGCCCCAGCGAGGAATCCACCGACAAGTATTTCAAGGTGAACCGCATCATCCCCAAGCTGATGCGCGGCGAAGAGATCGAAGGCAAAGAGCCCGGCGAAAAATATACCACCGGCGATTACACCGTCGATGAGAAACACCGCAGCGCGGCGCTTACCGAAGAGGGTTTCGATAAAGCCGCCCGCCTGTTGGGCCTGCCCAATATTTACGATATCGCCACCATCGAGTGGAAGCATCACGTGGAACAGGCCGTGAAGGCGCATGCCCTGTACCTGCGCGACCGCGATTACGTGGTGAAGCATAACGACGAAACCGGGCAGGACGAAGTCATCATCGTCGACGAATTCACCGGCCGCCTGATGCAGGGGCGCCGCTGGAGCGACGGTCTGCACCAGGCCGTCGAAGCCAAGGAAGGCGTTAAGATCGAACGCGAGACTCAGACCCTCGCCACTATCACCTTCCAGAATTATTTCCGCATGTACAAGAAGCTGGCTGGCATGACCGGCACCGCGGAGACCGAAGCGGCGGAATTTCAGAAGATCTACAACCTCGACGTCACCGTGATTCCCACCAACCGGGCCATGGTGCGCAAAGAGTTTCCAGACGTCGTGTACCGCACCGAGGACGAGAAGTTCCGCAACGCGGCCAAAGAAATCAAGGAACTGCAAGAGAAAGGCCAGCCGGTGCTGGTAGGCACCATTTCGGTCGAAAAATCCGAGCGCCTCTCCGGCATGCTCAAGCGCATGGGCGTCAAGCACGAAGTCCTGAACGCCAAACATCACGAGCGCGAAGCGCTCATCGTGGCCCAGGCCGGCCGCAAGGGCGCTATCACCGTATCCACCAACATGGCCGGCCGCGGTACCGATATTCTGCTGGGCGGCAATCCGGAGTTCATGGCGCGCGAAGCGGCCCGCAAGCAGGCCGTCGATCCGGACAAACTACCCAAAGCGGAATGGGAGGCCATGCTGGCGCGTTACAAGGCGCAGACTGACCGCGAGCACGATGAAGTGACCGCGCTGGGCGGCCTGCACATCCTGGGCACCGAGCGGCACGATTCGCGGCGTATCGATAACCAGTTGCGTGGCCGCGCGGGCCGTCAGGGCGATCCTGGCAGCTCTCGCTTTTATCTCTCCCTCCAGGACGATCTGCTCCGCATTTTCGGCGGCGAGCGCATGCAGCGCCTCATGCTGCGCCTGGGCATGGAAGAGGATGTGCCCATCGAGTCGAAGCTCATCACCAAGCGCATTCAGAAGGCGCAGGAAGCCGTGGAAGCGCAGAACTTCGAAGCCCGCAAACACCTGCTCGAATACGACGACGTCAACAACAAGCAGCGCCAGGCCGTCTACGGCATGCGCCGCCAGTTGCTCGAAGGCAGCGACCAGAAAGAACGCGTGATGGACATGGTCCGCGGTCTGGTGCAGCAGTATATGGATGTGCGCTGCCCCGAGAATAGTCATCCCGACACCTGGGACCTGCCCGGCCTGAAGACCGACGTGCTGAGCCAGTTCGGGACCCGCGTCGAGACTGCCGAGTTCGGCAACATGAACCGCCAGGAAGTTGAAGACGCCGTCTTCGACCGGCTGGCGCAGAAATACCAGGAGAAGGAAGAACTCGTCGGTCCCGACACCATGCGCCAGACCGAGCGCATCATCATGTTGCAGGTGATCGACGATCAGTGGAAAGACCACCTGCTCTCCATGGATCACTTGAAGGAAGGAATCCATCTGCGGGGCTACGGCCAGAAAGACCCGCTGGTCGAATACAAGAAAGAGTCCTATATCCTGTTCCAGGACATGATGGATCGCATCGAGGACGAGACCCTGCGCTACCTGTTCTTCCTGCAGGTCACGCGCGGGGACCAGGGCCTGGAGCGGCCCGCGCCGGTACTGCCTTTCCCAACCGACGAGGACGAAGAGGAAGAAAACGGAAATCAGCCGCCGCCGGAAGCCGAGCAACAGAAGCGTGCCGCGCAGGCCGCCATCCAGGATGTCACCCGGAAGATCCAGCGCGATAAGGACAAGGAACTGGCCGAAATGCAATTGGTGGGTGGCGATGGATCGTCCATTCCCAAGAAACAGGTCGTCAACAACGACAAGGTCGGCCGCAACGATCCATGCCCGTGCGGGAGCGGGAAAAAATACAAAAAATGTCACGGCGCTTAGTATTCCGTTGCGCTCCGGCGCTGTTGTTCCTGCTGCCGGCTTTCGCCGGTGCAGCGGTTTGGCCGGATGCCTTGGGCACCTTGAAGCGCGTGTCTTCGAAGCCCGCCGGCCCTCCATCCGACCAGGCGATTTGGGACGAGTACGGCCTCCAGGAAGGGGAGACCGCCCAATATGAGGGGCCGGACGCGAAATTCGCCGCGACGGCTTACCGCTTTCAGGATCCCACCGGAGCCATGGCCGCTTTCGAGTGGCTGCGGCCGGCCGATGCCACCCCCTCTACCTTGGCCAAACTGGCCGCCGAGTCCGCCGCGGGCACCATTTTGGTGCACGGCAATTATGTGCTCCGTTTTGACGGCTACCACCCGGCGTCTCCTCTGCTCACCACCGTCATCGAGGGCTTGAAACAGGTCGATAACTCCTCTTTGCCCGCCCTGATGGATTATCTGCCTTCCCAGGATCTGGTTCCCAATTCGCAACGGTATATTACGGGCCCTGCGGCTCTGCAGAAGTTCAATCCGGGTATTCCACCCTCCACGGCTGCCTTCCACCTGTCCGCCGAAGCGCAATTGGGCACGTTCCAGGCGCCCGGCGGCGACCTGAAACTGGCCATTTTTAACTATCCGACGCCCCAGATCGCCCGGCTCCAGACCGACCAATTCCAGAAGATCGGAGGCGCCATGGTGAAGCGCGCGGGCCCGCTGGTGGCCGTCATTCTGTCGCCTCCGAATGCCGACGCCGCCGAAAAATTACTGTCCCTGATCCGCTACCAGGCTGACGTCACCCTCGATGAGCGGGTGAACTCGCGCCGCGACAACATCGGCAACCTGGTGATCAACGCCTTTATTTTGATTGGCATACTGCTGGCCTTCTCAACCGTTGGCGGTTTGGCTTTCGGCGGCTTCCGCGCCTTTTTGCGCCGTGGCGGGCGCGGAGAAGAGATGGATGCCCTTACGGTCCTCCATCTTGGAGACCGCTAAGTTACCGTATGACAAGGTCTTAGAACAAAATCAACAGGCGAAAACCGTCCGTTTTTCCGTTTTCGCACACTGCTTGTGGAAATGTGGAAATCCTGTAAATATCTCATCTGGAGCGAATTACAGTCGAAAATTTTCCGTCGGATTTTTACTTGACTTGGAACGCGCAGGGCCATAAGATCCAACTACCAAAGGTTTTTGGCGGAGTTGCGATTCCGTCGAAACTGATTCTCCCATCGAACATCCCCCTGGTAGAACAGGGGAAAGGATGCTCACCCTTCGGGGTGAGCATTTCTGTTTTTCGACCCGGTTCCCGCCCATAGCGGTTACACTGAAATATGCACCCACCCGTTTCCCACAGGCCCGACGGCGACGCCACTTGGCGCACGCGCCTGGCTTCGCTCGGAAACATCCGCCCCCTCCTGGGAATGGTGTGGGAAACCAGCCCGCCACTGGTTTTGTGTACCGCGCTGCTACGCCTTGTGCGCTCCGTTCTGCCCTTGGCTATGCTCTGGGTATCGAAGTTGATCCTCGACGCCGTGGTGGCCTGGATCAAGCGCGGGAACGGCAATGCGCAGGTCATATGGAAACTGGTGGCGCTCGAATTAAGCCTTGCCGTCGCCAGCGACCTGCTGGGCCGCGCGAATTCTCTCGTGGATAGTCTGCTCGGCGACCGTTTCACCAACCGCATCAGCGTCCGCCTCATCGAACACGCCACCAAACTCGATCTGGCGTCTTTCGAAGACCCGGTTTTTTACGACAAGCTGGAGCGCGCCCGCCGCCAAACCACCGGCCGCATCGGGCTGCTCTCCGGCGTCCTGAATGTGGCCCAGGATACCCTGAGCCTGATCTCGCTATCCGCCGGGTTGATCGTTTTCTCTCCCTGGCTGATAGTTTTGCTGATTGCCGCGGTCATCCCGGCCTTCCTTGGCGAAACCCACTTCACTGCGCTCGCCTATTCGGTCCTCTACCGCTGGACACCGCAGCGCCGCCTGCTCGATTACATCCGCCTGCTGGGAGCCTCCAGCCAGAGTGCCAAAGAAGTCAAAATCTTCGGTCTTGGGCCCTCACCTGACGGAACGATATCGTGAAGTTTCCGACCGCATCTACGATGAAAATAAGACGGTTGCGGTAAAGCGTGCGAGCGTCGGGTTTGGGCTCAACTTGATCTCGACCGGAGGCTACTATGGCGCCTATGCCGTAGTTCTCATCCGGACTCTTGCTGGCGCCATTTCCGTCGGTACCTTCACCTTCCTGACCGGCGCCTTCTCCCGCTCCCGCATGTACATCGAAAAGATCCTGCAGAGTTTCACCGATATCTCCGATCAGGCCCTTTACCTGAAGGATCTGTTTGAGTTCTTCGAAATGGAACCCTCCATCCGCAGCCTGGTCGGAGCTTTGCCCGCGCCGCGTCCCATCCGCAGCGGCTTCGAGTTCCGTAACGTCGGCTTCGCCTATCCAGGATCCAAGCGCATGGTGGTCGAAAACATCAGCTTTCGCCTGGAAGCAGCGGAAAAGATAGCGCTTATCGGCGAAAATGGGGCGGGGAAGACCACTCTCGTCAAACTCCTGGCCCGGCTCTACGATCCGACCGAGGGAGAGATCCTGCTGGACGGCGTAGACCTCCGCGAATATAGCGTCGAAGAGCTTCGCAAAGAAATCGGAGTCATCTTTCAGGATTACATGCGCTATGAGCTGTTAGCCAAAGAAAACATAGGCTTTGGCAAGATTGAAGATCTCGCCGACACCGCCCGCATCGAGATGGCCGCCCACAAAAGCATGGCTTTCCAGGTCATCGGCAAGCTGCCCAATGGCTACGACCAGATGATTGGCCGCCGGTTCGAGGGTGGTGTGGATCTCTCCGGCGGCGAATGGCAAAAGTTCGCGCTGGCCCGCGCTTACATGCGGGATGCGCAACTGCTGATCCTGGATGAGCCTACCGCTACCCTCGACGCCCGCGCCGAGTACGAGGTTTTCCGCCGCTTCGCGGAATTGACCCGGGGCCGCATGGCCGTGCTCATCTCCCACCGCTTTTCCACCGTCCGCATGGCAGACCGCATCCTCGTTCTCGAAAACGGTCAAATCCGCGAACAAGGCACGCACGAAAAACTCGTGGCCCTGGGCGGGCGCTATGCTGAGCTGTTCGAACTGCAAGCGGCCGGATACCGATAACTGGCTATAGATAAAGAGACCTACTGACGAATGTCTGAAACTAAACTGCAAGTAATCCCCCTGGGTGGCCTGGGCGAGTTCGGCATGAACATGACCGCGTTCCGCTATGGCGACGAAATCCTGGTGGTTGACGCCGGGATGATGTTCCCGGAAGACGAACTGCTCGGCGTCGACCTGGTGATGCCTGACCTCACCTTCCTGAAAGAAAATCAGTCGCAGGTGAAAGCCGTAGTGTTGACCCACGGCCATGAAGACCACATCGGCGCGGTCCCCTTCTTCCTTTCGGAAATCAACGTTCCAGTCTACGGCACGGCCTTCACGCTGGCCCTCGTGGAACGCCGCCTGGAAGAATATGAGCTTGAAGAAAAGCTGCAGCTGATTACGGTTAAGCCTAAGGAAATATTGGGAATCGGTCCATTCAAGATCGAGTTTATCCACGTCACTCACTCGATCGTCAGCGCCGTAGCTCTGGCGATCACCACGCCGCTCGGAGTCATCATCCACACTGGCGATTTCAAGGTGGATCCCACCCCCACCGACAACGAGCTGTTCGACCTGCACACCCTCGCCGAATACGGCAAGCGCGGCGTGCTGCTGCTGCTTTCCGATTCCACCAACGCCGACCGTCCCGGCTATACCGAATCCGAGCGCGCCGTCCAGCCGCGCATGGAGGATATCTTCAACCGCTCCGACGGGCGATTGTTGATCTCCTGCTTCAGCTCCTCGATTCATCGCATTCAACTGGTACTTGATCTTTCGGCGCAGTTCGGGCGCAAGGTGGCGCTGGTTGGCCGGAGCATGGTGACGGTCAGCGAGATCGCCCATTCGCTCGGCCTGCTCGATATTCCCGATGGCGTCCTGATCCGCCCGCAGGATGTGGCGGACAGTAACCCGAAAAAGATCACGGTGCTGCTTTCAGGTACGCAGGGCGAGCCTATGTCGGCCCTCTCGCGGGTAGCCGTCGACAACCATAAGCATATTTCGGTAGAGCAGGGCGATACCGTGGTGCTGAGCGCGCGCATCATCCCCGGCAACGAAAAGGCGATCTTCCGCATGATCGACCACATGTCGCGCCGCGGGGCGGACGTGCTTTACGGCAACATGAATCCCCCGGTACACGTTTCCGGTCACGCCAGCATGGAAGAAATGAAGCTGGTGCTGAACCTGGTCCGGCCGCGCTATTTCATGCCCATCCACGGCGAGTTCCGCCAGTTGACCAAGCACGCCCGCCTGGCCGAGCACCTCCGAGCCTCAGGCCTTGAAGAGACCTTCATCATGCAATCCGGCGATGTTCTGGAAATCGACCATCACGGTGCCCGCAAAGCCGGCAAAGTGACAGTGGGCCGGGTCTGCATCGATTCCGGCTCGGTCGACGAAGTTGTGGAAGAGATGGTCATCCGCGACCGCCGCCATCTTTCCGAAGACGGCATCGTCCTGCCGATCATTGCCATCAACCGTCAAACGGGCCGCATGGAGAATCTGCCCGAGATCGTCAGCCGCGGCTTCGCCCTCGCCGAGGATGGATCCGCATTTATGCAGACCGCCCGCCAGGTGGTCGCAAAGACACTCGAAGCGTCCAACCACGAAGAGAAGACCGACTGGGGCGTCATCAAAGAAAAGATCCGCGCCGACCTGAAGCGTTACATCGTCAAAGAGACGTCGCGCCGGCCATTGATCATGCCGGTGATCCTGGAACTTTAAGGGCCACCGGCGCGCCGCGACGCCCCTCTGCTAGAATCGAAGCAAATACCTATGCCCATCTACGAATACAAATGCCAGGATTGCGGAACGAAGTTTGAAAAGCTAATCCGGAATTCAACCGGCGAAGCGAGCCTTGAATGTCCGTCCTGCGGCCAGCAGCATCTGCGCCAGGAGTTTTCCACGTTCGCCGCGCACGCCGCCGGTCCCAAGCAGGCCGACGGTCCGGTATGCCCCAGTGGGCGCTGCAGTAATCCCGGAATGTGCGGCATGAACATGAACTAGGTGGCCCGGAATTTCATGACGCAGGTCGGGGAGTACACCTCCCTGGCCTTCCTGCTGCCCGCCGCCACCTTCGTGGGCTACGTGATCGGCTACCTGCTCGACCGTGCCTTTCACACTCACTTTCTCTACATCCCTTTTCTGATATTGGGCATCGCCGCCGGCTTCGTCCAACTGATCCGGCAGCTCATGCGGGACACGCGCGGCAATGGATCCTGAGCCCGCTGGTCCCGAGCAGACGCTTTTTCAAGCCGCGCTCCGCCGCATCACTCGCGGGACCATCGCGCTGGCCGCCGGCGGATGCCTGTTCTGCCTCTTCTGGCGCGGTTGGCGATGGGCGCTCGCCTACCTGCTCGGCGCCGCCGCATCGTACCTGAATTTCCGCTGGCTCAAGCGCGTGGTGGACGCATTGGGCGGCGCCCTGTCGGCGCGTCCCAGCCCCAAATTTGCCATCCTCATCGGGCTCCGCTATCTGCTGTTGGGTGGCGGCGGCTATGTTATAGTGAACTTTACTACTTTGAATCTGAAGGCCGCCTTGACCGGGCTGTTCGTGCCGGTCGCCGCAGTCATCGTGGAAATCATCTTCGAACTGGTTACCGATCACAGCTATGCAGCATCAGGCTAAGGAAGTCATCTGGCTCGCCAGGTTTTTTAACCAGCATCTGCCCGGGCTGGGCAATGCCATCCTGAAAATCCTGGGCCTCCCCACCCAGCGGCACCCGTGGGCCAACTTCATGGTGATGGAGTTGGTCGTGGCTGTGCTTCTGATCGTGCTGTTCGCGTACATGCGCACGCGCCTTTCTGTCGACCGGCCCGGCATGCTTCAGCACACGCTCGAAACGATCTATAACTTCGTGAATGGAGAAGCCGAAGACGCCGTAGGCCACGGCGGAACGAAGTACATGAGCTTCTTCGGTACCCTGTTCATCTTCATTCTGACCTGCAACCTGATCGGCATTGTCCCCGGCTTTGCGTCGCCTACCATTGAACCCGCGGTGCCGGCCGGCTGCGCCCTGGCAACGTTTTGCTACTACAATCTGATGGGCTTCCGCGAGCAGGGTTTTGGAAAATACCTGGCGCACTTCGCCGGCCCCATGCCTTTCCTGGCGCCGCTGATGATTCCCATCGAGCTGATCAGTCACATGGCCCGCCCCTTGTCGCTCACCGTCCGTCTCTACGCCAATATGTATGCGGGTGAGCAGGTTACTCTGGTATTTCTTACCCTAACTTACTTCCTGGTGCCGGCCGTCTTCATGGGCCTGCACGTCTTTGTGTCTCTGTTGCAGGCTTATATCTTTATGCTCCTCACCATGATGTATGTGTCCGGAGCAGTTTCGCACGAGCACTAATACCCGGCTTTATGCCGCCCCTTCAGTGTGAGACCGGCTGTACGAGGATGACGGGAACCACCTCCTGGGGGCGATCTTAATCGAAGGAGCAAGTGAAATGAAGACGAAGCTGATATTTCTGGCGCTGGTGCTGTTCGCGTTGGCCAGCCCCATTCTGGCCCAGACCCCCGGCGGCACCGCTGCTGCGGGAGGAACCAACTGGGTAGCGATCACATCTGGATTTGCGATGGCGATCGCCTCCGGCATGTGCGGACTGGCCCAAGCCAAAGCCGCTGCGGCCGCCGCTGAAGGGATGGGACGGAATCCGGGCGCCGCACCCGCGATCCGGTTTGCATTGCTGTTAAGCCTGGTGCTGATCGAATCCCTGGCCCTTTACACCCTAGTAATCATTTTCGTGAAAGTTGTTTAAGAGCAGGTGCTAGGTTCTGGGTGCTGGCAAACAGTTCTCCCGTTTGCAAAGAGTATGCCAGCACCTGGAACCCAGCACCCAGAACCTGCACTTCGGGTGTTGACCAACCGTTCTCCCGTTTTGCTCACGGTAGGCCAGCACCCAGAACCCAGCACCCGCGGATAAGCCGCGCGTCGCGGCTTATCCGCGCACACTAGCCGCCGGAATCTTCTTCGTCAAATCCACCATCTCTTCCCGGCTCTCCGCCCCGATCGTGAAACAATCCACGCAATCCAGCGACAAAGCGAACTGCAGGCTCTCATCGGCTTTGTGACGCAGCGCGCCCGCGCCCAGAATCTTCATGCCGATCACTCCCTTGCCCGCCGCTTTCATCTGGCGCAGCACCGCGATCACCGTTTTCGGATCGGCATCCATGGCCACCTTGGCGGGATTGATCCGCGCCAAATCAACCTGCACCCACGGATTCGCCGCCGCCGCTTTAAGCGCCTCCAGCGTGTGGCAGGACGTGCCGTGCGTGCGCACGATGCCCTTCTCGCGCGCCTCTGAAAGAACCGCCATGGCGCCCTTCTTCTTTTCTGGCCAATCGCCGTCCAGCATGCAGTGCAGCAGCAGGATATCGACGTAATCGGTGCCCAATTCGCGCCGGAAGCGATCCAGGTCCGCGCGCATTTCCTTTTCCGTGGAAGCGTGCGTCTTGCTGAGGATGGCGACTTTCTCGCGCGGCACACGCTTGAGCGCTTCCTTCACGTGCGGATGCGTTCCGTATTGATCGGCGGAATCCCATAGGGTGACGCCGTTGTCGTAGGCCGCATCGAACAGCTCCGCGAGCCCGCGCAGCCCCAGCTTGCGGGTCTGGTTCGAGCTGCCCCCCACGCCATCGGTTCCGCTGCCTTGCGCGAGACGGCTCACTTCCACCTTCATAGGGCCGAGCTTCACCCGGTCCGAAGCCAGCTTCTGGGTCGTGCCCGCATATAAATGATACGGAAAATTGACAAAAGCGGCCGCGCCGGCCGTGGCCGCGGTGCGCAGAAAGAATTCCCGGCGGTTGATCATCGTGCCTCCTCTGCTTTCCTAAGCGCAAAGGGGTGCGTATCCAGCGCCGCCATACAGGACAGGAACTCCATAGTTTCAGCGGCGCGGGGCGTCCCGTTTTGCGCGAGTTCCCCAAAAGAACGTAGCATAGCCCGTGCCGCACCGCCAGCATTCGTCCTGGAACCGTCCCGGTACGCAAGGGCTATGCTCGCCCGCGGAAAACCGCAGCCGGGATGATATTTTCTGGATGCGGAGGTGCTCTGTGTCCGGTTTCCTCAAATCGTTTGGCATGATCGCGGCGCTCACATCGGCAGCCGCCGCCCAGCAGCGTCCATCCGCAGTCGCGGAGGCGGCCCGGTTCACTGTCTCCTCCGACCTGGTCATGGTGAATGCCACCGTCCTCGACCCTGCCGGACGGCCGGTCAGCGGGCTGACCCGCGATCGTTTCCAGTTGTTTGATGGCCGCGCCCAGGAGCGCATCGCCTCTTTCACCGAAGAGGAGACCCCCGTGTCGGTGGTCGTGCTCGCCGACGTCAGCCACAGCATGGACGGCAAGCTGGCCGTGTGCGCGCGTGCCGCCGCGCAACTGGTCGAATCCACTCTTCCGGGCGACGAGTTCGCCTTGATCACCTTCTCGAACGCACCCCATCTCGACGTTCCCTGGACCGCCGAAGGCGAAGCCGTGCTACAGGCCCTGCGCGGCGCGCGTCCCGGAGGCACCACCGCTCTGTTTGACGCCATCCTGTTCGCCACACAATACACCCGCCACGCCCGCAACGCCCGGCGCGTAGTGCTGATCGTTTCCGACGGCGGCGACAATCACAGCCGCTACACCGCCACCCAGGCGCGCCACCGCCTGCAGGAAGCCAATCTCGAACTCTATGCCATCCATCTCAACGAGTTTTCATTCGGCCTGGCGGCGGAGGAGCAATCGGCCAACAATGCCATGGAGCATTTGTGCGAGCGTGTCTCGGGGCGTTACGTGGCGCTCGATGACCTGGGCGGGCTTCCCGATGCGGTCGCGCGCATCAGCCGCGAGATCCGGTCGCAATATGTGCTCGGGTATCGTCCCACGCGGTGGTCCGGCAGCGGCCGCTATCATCGCATGGGAGTGAAGGTCGCCCCGCCCGAGGGCTTGCGCCGCGTTTCGGTCTATGCACGGCCCGGATGGCGCGAGCCGCAATAGAGCAGGCCGGGCATAAGGTGGCCAATCCGCGGCGGTCGCGCTGCCGCCCACCGGTTTCAGGCAAATTTCAGATCGGAGGACTAATATCGGGAGGGAAGCTGGAGCAAAAAACTGCCCGAGCTTGAGGAGGATTTCATGCAACGGTTATGCGTCGTAACGCTCGCCCTCGGATGGCTTCTATTGGCGTCGCTGGGATGGTCCCAGGATGCTCCCGCGGGAGGGCCTTATAAAGTTTTGAAGACCGCCAAAGTGGGTGGCGTGGGCGGTTTCGACTACGTCTATGCGGACGATGCCGGCCGCCGGTTGTACATCCCTCGCACCGGTAATCCCGCGCACGTCACCGTCTTCAATCTGGATACCCTTGAGCCCGCCGGCGAAATAGCGAATGCCAACGCGCGCGGCGCCGCGGTCGACCCCACCTCCGGCCACGGGTTCGCCAGCAGCAAACCTGTAGTGATGTGGGATACCAAAACCCTCGCCACGATTAAAACCATTGACGTGGATGGCGGCCCGGACGGCATCCTGTTCGACCCGTTCAATCAACGCGTCTACGTCTTCAGCCACCGCGCCCCCAACGCCACGGTGATCAACGCCGCCGACGGTTCCGTGGTGGGCACCATCGACCTGGGAGGTGCGCCTGAGCAAGCGGTGACCGATGGCAAAGGCCACTTGTACGTGGACCTCGAAGACAAAGACAAAATCGCGGTGGTGGACGCGAAGACCATGAAAGTGACCACCACTTACGATCTCGGCGGCAAGGGCGGCGGACCCTCGGGGTTGGCTTTCGATGTCAAAAACCATATCCTTTTCGCGGCCTGTCATGAACCCCAGGCCATGGTCATACTCGACGCCGAGACGGGCAAAATCATCACCAGCCTGCCCATCGGGCGCGGCGTGGATGGTGCGGTATTCAATCCTGAAACGATGGAAGCGTTCAGTTCGCAGGGTGACGGCACCCTCACGGTCGTCAAGGAGAACAGCCCCACCAGCTTCGTCGTGGAACAAAATCTGCACACCATGACCGGCGCCAAGACCCTCACTCTCGACAGCAAGACGAACAAGATCCTGCTGATCGCCGCGGAGTTCGGCCCGCCACCCGCGCCCGCCGCCGGCGAACGTCCCCGCCGCGGGCCAATGGTTGCCGATTCCTTTACTATCCTCGTAGTCGGCAAATAATTTCCGGCAGGAAACGCCCGTCGCATGTATCGACTCTACGGTCTCCTGCTTTTGGTATTGACGGCTTCCGCGCTGGCGGCTCAGACCGCCAGCCTCCACGGCCAGGTGACCGATCAGAGCGGCGCGGTGATACCCGGCGCCACGGTGGTCCTGACCGGTCCGGCGGCCCTCGCCAAATCCACTGTGTCGGACGAGCATGGCACCTATTCCTTTGCGGGCCTGCCGCCGGGCGATTATACCCTCCAGGCAACCGCGCCACAGTTGGCGCTGCCGCAGCCCGCGGCGGTTGCGCTGACCTCCGGAGCACGCACGTTGAACCTGCAACTGGCGGTCGCGTCCCTGGCCGAAAAGGTGACGGTCCAGGAAGATGCGGGACCCTCCGTCAGTACCGCCGCCGCCAATAATGCCAGCGCCCTGGTGCTGCAGGGCAGCGATCTGGACGCCCTCTCCGACGATCCTAATGACCTGCAGGAGGATTTGCAGGCGCTGGCCGGACCCTCCGCCGGGCCGAACGGCGGTTCCATTTTCATCGACGGTTTCAGCGGCGGTGACCTTCCGGCCAAGGAGTCCATCCGCGAGATCCGCATCAACCAGAATCCGTTTTCGCCGGAGTACGACAAGCTCGGCTATGGCCGCATCGAAATCTTCACCAAGCCGGGCATGGACAAATACCGGGCCAATGTGGATTACAACCTGGGCACTCAGGTCTGGAATTCCCGTAACCCCTACTCGGCGGAAAAAGCGCCGTTCCTCCTGCAGGAATTTGAAGGCAACGGCGGCGGTCCCATCAACAAGCGCGCCTCGTTCACTTTGGATGCGCAGCGCAATATGGTCGATAACGGCTCCATCAGCAACGGCGTCACCCTCAACCAGAGCCTCGCGATTCAGCCATTCTCCAGCGTGATCGTGACCCCGGGGCGATACACCAGGGCCACGCCGCGCGTCGACTACCGGCTGAACAATAACAACACTCTCACCTTGCGCTACGGAATTACCCACTCCGACGCCCAGGATGCCGGCATCGGTGGGTTAGACCTGATCTCTCGCGGTTACCACAACCAGTTCACCAATCAGACCGCGCAGGTGGCGGAGACGGCCGTGCTGGGAACCACCATCAACGAGACTCGCTTCCAGTATTTCCGCAGCGCCAGCCAGATGATCGCCAACAGCGACAATCCGGAAGTGCAGGTGCTCGGCGCCTTCAATGGCGGCGGCTCGCTCAACGGCCGGACCTTCGATACGCAGAACAGCTTCGAGCTGCAAAACTACACGTCCATGATTCGCGGCTCGCACTCGTTGAAGTTTGGTGTCCGGGCCCGCGGGCAGACCGATGACAGCGTGGCGCCGCAGAATTTCAACGGCACGTTTACCTTTGGCGGAGGCGCGCTGGCTCCGGTGCTGGATGCCGGCAATCAGCCCGTGCTGGACAGTTCGGGGCAGCCCGAACTGGCGCCCCTAAGTTCTATTGAGCGCTACCAGCGTACGCTGCTGTTACAGCAACTGGGGCTCCCCGCATCCGAGATCCGCGCCTTAGGCGGCGGAGCCACCCAGTTCAACATCAACGCCGGCACTCCGGAGCTGTCCGTGCATCAGATGGACGTGGGAGTGTTTGCCGGCGACGAGTGGCGTATGCGGCCCAATTTCACGCTCAGCCTGGGCTTGCGCTACGAGGCGCAGAGCAACATCCACGATTGGCGCGATGTGGCGCCGCGCGTGGCCATTGCGTGGGCGCCGGGAACGCACACAGGCGGAGCGCGGGCGAAGACGGTGCTGCGCGCGGGTTTCGGCACCTTCTACGACCGCTTTCCGCTGGCCGACACGCTCGCCGCGCGGCGCTACAACGGAATCGTGCAGCAGCAATACGTGGTCGCCAATCCGGACTTTTTCCCGGCACTTCCTTCCGCCGCGATGCTTGCCGGCTTCCAGGCGGCCCAGAGCATTCAGGAAGTAAGTTCCACGCTACGGGCGCCCTATATCATGCAATCCGCCGTGTCGCTCGAGCGGCAGTTACCACGCAACACAACGCTGGCGGTAACTTACACCAACGCGCACGGGCTGCACCTGCTTCGCTCTGAAGACATCAACGCGCCCCTGCCCGGGACCTACAACCCGAACGTGCCGGGTAGCGGCACTTATCCCCTCGGCCATCCCGGACCGTTGGACCTCATGGAAAGCTCGGGCCTCTATAACCAGAACCAGCTCATTACCAACATCAATGCCCGGCTGAATGCGGGCTTTTCGTTGTTCGGCTTCTTCGTGCTGAACCGGGCCATGAGCAATACCGACGGCATCGGTACGTTCCCCGCCAACCCGTATGATTTCAAAGGCGAATACGGACCCGCGGCGACCGACGTCCGCCACCGCTTCACCATGGGCGGTTCCGTTAATTTCAAATGGCACGTGCGCATCAGCCCTTTCATCGTGGTGCAGGACGGCATACCGTTCGATATCACAGCGGGGAACGACGTTTTCGGCACCACTCTGTTCAATGCCCGGCCCGGCATCGCTACGGATCCCACCAAACCAGGTCTGGTGGAAACGCGGTACGGCTTACTCGACCCGAATCCCTCGCCCGGCGAGCCCGTGCTGTCGCGTAATTTTGGCCGGGGGCCGGAACTGATTACGGTGAACCTGCGCGTGGCCAAAACTATCGGGTTTGGTTCCGAACGCGCGGGATCGCGGCCGGAAGCACGTCCCGGTTCGGGCGGCGGTCTGTCGCCGGCCGCGGCGTCCGGCGGAGGATTGCGCAACATCATCGGAACGCCCAACACCACCCGGCGCTACAATCTGACGCTCTCCATGTCCATTCGCAATGTGCTGAACCACACCAACCCGGGGCCGATTATCGGCGATATTACGTCTCCGCTATTTGGGCAGGCGAGCCAGGTGTTCGGCTCGCAAAACGGCGAAGGCTTTTACGAGACCGCGAATAACCGGCGCCTCGAGATGCAAATCCGCTTTGCGTTTTAAGCATGCGGCCTACCACAGCGCGTGCCATAGCAACAGGATCCCAAATCCGCAAATCGATGTAACGATTTTCATCGCCGTCCAGCTACGCAGCGTCTGCGGTACGGTCATTCCGAAGTATTGGTTCACCATCCAGAAGCCCGCATCGTTCACGTGCGACAGCATGGTGCCGCCGCAGCAGACTGCCAGATACATCATGTCGGGATGCACGCCGGTCATGCTCTTCATCAGTGGCGCGATGATGCCGGCGGCGGTGATGATCGCGACCGTTGCCGACCCTTGCGCGGCGCGCATCGCGGCGGCCACCAGGTATCCCACCAGTAATGGCGAGATGGGTGAGGCCGCCAGAAGTTTGCCCGCGTACGCGCCCACTCCGGTATCCACGATAATCTGCTTGAATGCGCCGCCGCCTCCCATAATCAACAAGAGCGACGCGATCGGCGCCAGCGACTCCGTCGCGAGCCTGAGCAATTGCTGCCGGTCCAAGCCCCGCCGCCAGCCGAAGAAGATCATGCACCCCAGCAGCGTGACCATCAACGCCGTAAATGGATGACCCAGGAACTGGAGCGGTGCATTTCCCGCTCCGGCCAGCGTGGCCGCCAGAATCAGCGCGACCGGGAGCAACAGCAGCGCCAGCACCAGCGGTACGGGTGGGGCGCCCTGCTGAGCGGGAATATCAGATAGCTTGGGCGCCATCTCCGGCACGGGAAGGTAAATACGGCGCGCGATCCAACCTCCATAAAAGATCCCGCCGGCTATGGCCATGGGAACCGAAAGGGCGGCGCCATAGAGAATGGCGTGTCCCAGGTTGGCGCCAAGCAAATGCGCCGCGGCGGCCGGCGCGGGGTGCGGAGGAACCAGCGCGTGGGTAACGGTGAGCCCAGCCGCCATAGGCAAACCGTAAACCAGCAGAGATCGCTTCGATTCCCGGGCAAGGTTCCAAACCAATGGCACCAGAATGATGAACCCAACCTCGAAAAAGATGGGCAGCCCGACCAGAAGCGCGGCGGCCAGCATTGCCCATGCCGCGCGCTCGCGGCCAAATTTGGACAGCAGCCAATCGGCCAGCGCGCGCCCGCCGCCGGAATGCTCGAGATACCCGCCGATCATGGCGCCCAAACCCAGCACGATGGCGATGAACCCCAACGCCTCGCCGAAACCGTTCTGGATCGACTTCAGCACCGAGGCGGCGGGCATGCCGGCAGCCAGGCCCAGGGCCATGCTCGTCAGCACTAATGCCAAAAAGGCGTGCAGCTTCACAACCAGAATCAGGAGCAGCAGGAGTGCGATGGCGGCAAACGTCAGCAGCAGCAGATTCATCGAGGCCAATCAGACCTCGTTTCTCACAGTTTGAATGATGGATTGGATGTACCCGATCTCGAATGCGAATGATAGCCCGGACTTGTCACCTTCTATTATCGGAGCGTGGTCGGGCATCAGCATGCCATCGTATCCAACGTCGCGGTATACGCGCGCACACTCGAGAAAGTTGATGTCGCCTTCGTCGGGGTATGCCTCGCGGAAATTCAGCTTGCGGCCCACGATGTTGCGGAAGTGCACGTTGAAAATCTTCTTGCGGGCGCCGAAGTAGTGGATCACATCCGAAATCTCTTTCGCCGGTTGATCCAACATTTCGCAGACCGTACCCTGGCAGAAGTTCAAACCATGGCACGCGCTGGGAGCGATCTCGACGAACCTCTTCAAACCTTCCACGGAACTGAGAACGGACGGAACACCGTGGAAGCCGCCCTTGGGCATCCCTGGATCATTGGGGTGGCAGGCGATCTTCACTTTAGCTTCCTCCGCTACGGGCACCACGCGTTTCAGGAAGTACTCGATTCTTTCCCACATGGCGTCGTCATCGGCCTTCACCATCTCAAACACCTGCGGATCGACTTTCGCGGTATCGAAGACAAACGTGCTGCTGCGCGTGCCGCCGCGCCCCGCCGTGTACCCGGACCGTACAACGCCCAGATAAGTGAGGTTGTACTTGACCGAGGGAATCCCGGCGATCCCAGTGTTGCGGATCATGGTGCTGATTTCATCGATCTCACGGTCCCGCTCAGGACTTTTGCCCAGCAGGATATTCGGGTAAGGGTTCTTGTTGATGGTTACCGATGGCATGGGCAGCGGGATCATGGCGAGGCTCAGGCCGAAAGATTCCACCTGCTCGCGAAAACGCGACAGGCCGCCGGCCGACCATTTCTCATCAAGACGTGGCGAGATCTCGCCGCTGCAAATATGCTTCAGCCCGAACGCCGCCATGGCGCGAAGCACGTCCGGAGAGTGGCCCTGCTGTGTGCCCGCGTGAAACAGGACGGGACGCGAGGGCGTGGACGGCGCCGCCCAGCCCGGACGTGAGGCCGCGGCAGCGCCTGCCGCGCCGAATTGAACGAAATTCCTGCGGTTCATGATCATTGGTATTGTACGGTAGAATGCGCCCTTGGCTTGACCCGAAGGCCGGCACGGTGTCAGCATGAAAAGCTCGATCATGTCGGACGCCTTAGACCAAAACCTGCTTGAAGCTCTGCTGGACTCATGGGACCGCAATAACACCATCCTGCTCAACCTGCTCCGCGCTATTCCAGCGGATGCGCTGGAGCTAAGGCCGGTGGACGGCAGCCCATCCATCGCGGAGTTGTTCACCCACATCCACTACGTGCGGCTTGTTTTAGTGTTGGAGGACGCCCCCGGGTTCGCCAGAAGCCTGCCGGAGAAAGAGTGGGCGGCCGAGCCCGACCTTGACCGTCTGGCCCGGATGCTCAGCGACAGCGCCGCGGCGGTGCGGGACGCGGTTAGCAGCCGGGTCGAGGCTGGTCAGCATATGGACCTTCACTACGACCACCCGATCCTTCTGCTCCAGCACATGCTCTGGCACGAGGGCTACCATCACGGTCAGATCAAGCTGACCCTCAAAATGGCGAGCCGTCCACTAACCGATGAGCAAGCCGGCCCGGTCACCTGGGGAGTCTGGATGCGCAAGAAGTAATTCCGAGCCGCGCGCCTGAGCAAGCGGTTTCTTGCGTTTTCCCGCGCCTGCCGGATCACCCGCCGTACCGCCCCAGCAGTTGGACGATTTCCGCGTGGCCCCGCTTCTCCGCCCAAGCCCGCGGCCTCGCCCAAGGTTCCGCACCCGCTTCCACCGGGTCGGCGCCATGGGCAAGCATCAGTCCCGCCACTTTTGCGCGGCCCCAACGGCACGCCCAACCCAAAGCCGTGCTTTTCAAAATGTCGTCACGCGCCCCGGCTCTCGCTCCGGCGCTTAGCAGCGCTTCGGCGAAACCGGCGGTTTCGTCTTCCGAAATGTGATCGTACATGGCCGCCACCTCGTGCAGCGGGGTACGTCCGAAGCTTCCGGTGACATTGGGATCGCAGCGGTCGAGAATGAGCTGGAAACACGCAAGGTATGTGCCGCGGTCGAAGTCTTTGTTGCCGGCGTAGAGCCAGGGAATGTGGTGCCAGAAAAAGAGCGGCTCCGTGAGGATGCGGAACCAGCGCGGGTCGTGGCGAGGCCAATCGATGTGTGCAAGGCACATGCCCACGATTTCAGGATCGCCCCCACTGGCGCCAAAGCGGAGGATTTCGGCGGCATCGGCCTTGCCGCCGGCGAGCATGTCACGGATCAGGCAGGCCTGCCGGTAGATCGCCGCAATGTCAGCCGTGACCTCGCCGCCGCGCGATCGGAGAAGATCGACCATCTCCCACTGTTTGTGACTGTAGGCGCTATATACCGCCGAGCCACTGGAATCAACATGGACGTTCGGGTCGGCGCCTCGCGCGATCAGGATTTCGGCCATCTCGCGCCTGCCCAGCGCCGCGCAGGTCCAGAGCGGATAGCCTTGCGAATATGCGATCCAATCTCCTTCGCCTTCTGAGACGCGCTCGTTGGGATCGAAGCCGAAATCGAGCAGCAGGGTGAGGATGTCCCCCCGGTTATGTTTGACCGCGGCGGTGAGAAGCCCGCCATCGTCCCAGCGGATGGGGTTGGTCAGCGTGCCCGCGGCTTGGCGGGCGCGCAGCCATTCGATGTTGCCCTCGGCGACGGCGGCACGGGCCTCTTCATCGTCCCGGGTTTCTTGTTCCTCCTGCGCTTCGCCGGCCGGCGGTGTTTGGCGGCGCTCTTCGTCCTCGATCATGGCCACGATCTCGTCGTATCCCCGATCTTTGGCGATCGTCCAGGCGGTGGTAGCGTCGCGGTGGGGATGGATGCCCGCCCGCGCGCTGGCGCCGTGCTGCATTAGCAGGCGCACCATTTCAGCCGACCGGTTCATGACCGCAAAGTGAATCGGCCGGTGCTCATCGCCGTAGGACATGGCCATATTGGCCAACTCAGGGCGAGTGTCCAGCATCCCGCGAGCTTGCGCCAGATCGCCCGCGCGGACGGCACCGGCAAGCCGGCGAACGGTGACACCGTCGACGTAGGCTTTTAGCTTCGGCCAGCTTTCGAAGCCGTAGCCGCGTGCCAGGACCAGTTGCGCTTCGTGCAGGGCGAAGGCGCCGCGTTCCGCGCGGCTATAGTGTGCGTGGACTTCCGCGCTGGCTTCTGGTTCGCCGGCGAGGAAGGCGCGAAGCAGTTCCTTCGCCTGGCGTTTGAGTTGATCGAGGTCCGGATGCTCGCGCATCCGCCGGGTAGGTAGCGTGCGGCTCATGTGAGCTCCTTTCTATTGCGCCCGGTGTCCGCTAGCTCGGGCAGAAAAGAGTTCAGCCATGCGATTGCGTGAAACGGCCATTTCAGAAGGACGCTGTCCTTTCCGCGGACACGGCGGCGCTCTGAAGGCGCCAGAATTATGATAGCTCAGGCGGCGCATGCTTTTCTGAGCGCTTCGCGCCCGGTGCCAGGTCCTGGGTGCCTTCAGTGGCAGGCCCGCGCCTGCGGGCTCTCAACCGCGCAACAACGGCATATAGCGGGGAATATCCGCCCCTGCGCCGCCGCAAACTATTTGTGTATACTGGCCCAATCATGCGATCCGCCCTCTCCGCAGCAATCGCCGCCGCGACAATTTCCTCTGCCCTGGCGCAGTCCGCGTTCGTGCGCGTGAGCCAGGTAGGATATGAGACCGGCAATTCACCGTATCGCGCCTACCTGATGTCCACCGTGCCCGAAACGGGTGCGACCTTTGCCGTGGTGAACGGCAGCGGCCAGACGGTCTACTCCGCCCCCGTCGGCACATTAATGGGTACGTGGAGCAACAGCGCCACCTTGACCTTCTCCGTGTATGCATTGGATTTTGGAGCCGCGCCTGGCGCGGGCTATAAAATTACGGTCACTGGTCCCGCGTATGCCAGTTCACCCGTGTTCGCCATCGCGGATGCGGTCACGCTCTATTCGGGCCTGCTGCTGAATACGCGGTTCTTCTACGAAACAGAGCGCGATGGGGCGGACTTTATCACCAACGCGTTGCGGTCCGCGCCCGGCCATCTGAACGACTCGCACGCCCTGGTTTTCGAAACGCCCCCCCTGGACAGCAACGATAACATCACCACCACCGGGACTCCGCTGACCCCCACCGGCGCCGCCATCGACGCCGCGGGCGGTTGGTGGGATGCCGGCGACTACATGAAATATGTCGAGACCATGAGCTACACCGTGGCGCTGCAGGAGATCGGAGTCCGCGATTTTCCCGCCCAGATGGGCGCTACCGCGCCGGTCCATCCGCACGCGCCGCCGGACTCCATCTCGTGGGCCGGACCGTCCACTAACGCCCCCACTTCCGCGAACTTCTCGCCCGACGCGCGCTTCGGCGTCGATTTCCTGCTGAAGATGTGGGACGATTCCTCGAAAACGCTTTACTACCAGGTGGGCAATAGCCAAAGCTGGAATAATTTCCCCAACCTTTTGAGCGATTACGATATCTGGCGGCTGCCCCAGGCGGACGACGATTGGGACGGTTGTAGCCCTACCGCCCAATTCATCTGCCACCGGCCTGTATTTGTGGCCGGGCCGGCAGGCTCGAAGATCAGTCCGAACCTGGCTGGGCGCTTGGCCGCGGCTTTTGCCTTGGCCTATCAACTGGAGCGCGTCGGTCACCCCACTTTTGCCAATGCCTGCCTCAAGAATGCCGAGGACATCTTGGCGCTTGCGGATACGTCTTATGCGGACCCGGCCAATTCGGTTGGAAGCGGCACCTGCGCCTCCGGCTGCCTGCTTACCATCATGCCGTTCGACGGGTATCCTGAAACGGTGTGGGACGACGACATGGAATTGGGCGCGACCGAGCTTTACTTTGCCCTGCAATCCGCCGGAGGATCGCTGCCACCCGGCCTGCCGGTGACTGATCCGATGAGTTACCTGGCACAAGCCGCGACATTCGCGAATAATTACATCACTCAAATCTACGATCCGGGATACTCGGATACGCTGAACCTTTACGATGTCAGCGGCCTGGCGCATTTCGAGTTGCTGAGAGCGCTGCAACGCGCGGGCAATCCAAAGGGTTTGGCGGTGACCGCGGCCGGCATTCGCAGCCAGTTGGTGAAGCAGGTGCAGGACGCCATCACCGAGGCGTCCGCCGACGCCTGGGGCTTCGGCGCATCCTGGAACAGCGATACCACTTCCCATGGCGCGGGTATCTCGGTGATGGCCAGTGAAGCCTATTTCCTCACCGGGTCGGCGAGTTACAACACTTACTCGCGCCGGTGGCTGGCCAATATCATGGGCGCCAACCCGTGGGGATCGTCATTCATTGTGGGCGACGGTTCCCAGACTTTTCCGAATTGCATCCAGCACCAGGTGGCCAACTTGGCGGGATCTCTTGGCGGCACCTCGGGTGGCGTCCCGGTGCTATGGGGTGCGGCTTCGGAGGGTTCGTCCTACGCTGCTACGGCAGGGACGCTGGATGGCATGATTCTGTGTCCGGCGAACGGCATCGACACCTTCAGGGCATTCAACGGGAACGACGGTGCGTATAATTCGTCGCCGCGCGCGGTCTATCGGGACAATGTGCAGTCATACAGCACCACCGAGCCGGCCATCGATCTGACCTCGACCTCGTTTCTGATGTGGTCGTGGCGAATCGCCGGCCAACCAGCGGGATTGCCATGAAGGTGACATACGCGGGTCCGATGGCCCTGCTCCTGGCGGGGTACGCCGCCGCGCAGGTGGATGCGCCTGCGTCGGAAACGGTGCTGTTGAAGGCTGTAGGAAAAGGAGCGCAGGTCTACGCATGCAAGGCGAAGACCGGTGCGGAGGGCCAGTACGAATGGGTGCTCGACCGGCCGGACGCCCGGTTGTTTGACCAGTCCGGCGCGCAGATCGGGAAGCACTACAAAGGCCCCACCTGGGAAGCCAGTGACGGCAGCAAGGTGGTGGGGGAGGTCCAGAAGCGCGCCAGCGCGCCGGTGGCGGGCGCCGTGCCTTGGCTGTTGCTCAAAGCCACGTCGCACGAGGGAGCCGGCAGATTCGCAAACGTGAGTTACGTCCAGCGCGTGGACACCGCTGGCGGCCTGGCCCCGTCCAAAGGTTGTGACGAATCTCACCTGGGAGGCGAAGTGTCAGTAGACTACCAAGCCACGTACATCTTCTACGTCCCTGGTGGGGCAGGCTCGTAGCCAGTTAGCTCACTCGTTAGAGCCGGGCGGCGACGGACTTCGTTTCGGTGTAATGCTCCATCACCTCTTTGCCCATCTCACGGCCCCACCCAGACTGCTTGTATCCGCCAAAAGGCCAAGCCGGATCGCCGTAATTGTGGTTATTGATGCAAATGGTGCCGGCTTTGATCTTGCGCGCCATCAGGTGCGCCACGCGCAGATTCTGGGTCCAGATACTGGCTTGTAGCCCGTATTCAGTGTCGTTGGCGAAGCGCGCCACGGCGTCCAAATCGTCGTCGTCAAATGACTGGATGCAGACCACCGGTCCAAAGATCTCTTCCCGGACCACGCGCATGTCGCGATTGGTTTTCGCCAGCACGGTGGGTTCGACAAAATAGCCGTGCCCGTTGCCGGTTTTGCCGCCCACTACGACCTCCGCGCCGTCGCTGCGACCCGACTGAATGAAACCGGTCACGCGCTGGTGCTGTTCCTTGGAAACCAGCGGTCCCAGGGTTACGGTGGGATCCAGGCCGTGGCCGACCTTCATCTTGCCGGCTTCCGCTACCACTCCATTCACGATGCGGTCATACACTTTCTTGTGCGCAAACAACCGCGACCCTGCCGTACAACACTGGCCCTGGTTGTAGAAGATCGCGGAGGCGGTTCCCGCGATCGCCAGGTCGAGATCGGCGTCCGGAAATACGATGGCGGGCGATTTGCCGCCCAGTTCCAGCGATACGCGCTTGAGGTTTGTAACCGAGGCCTTAACGATTAGTTTGCCGACCTCCGTGGACCCGGTAAACGCTATTTTGTCTACATCCAGGTGTTCAGCCAGCGATGCACCGGCAGTCTCACCATAGCCGGTAACGATATTGACCACGCCATCCGGAATACCGCTCTCCTGGATCAGTTCCCCGAAACGCAATGCCGTTAGGGGCGTCTGCTCGGCGGGTTTCAACACGATGGTGCATCCCGCGGCAAGCGCCGGCGCCAGTTTCCAAGCGGCCATCATGAGCGGGAAGTTCCAGGGAATGATCTGCCCGACTACGCCCACTGGCTCGCGTAGCGTATAAGCGTGCCAGTTCCCAGGGCTCGAAACCGGGATGGTCTCGCCGTTCAAACGCGTGGCCCATCCGGCCATGTAGCGAAACATGCCGATAGAGCCGGCGATGTCGCCGTTGCGTGCGTTGGTGACCGGCTTACCGTTGTCGAGCGCTTCCAACTGCGAGAATTCGTCGGCGTGCTGTTCGAGCAGGTCGCCGAGGCGCCACACCAGCCGCGATCTCTCGGCGGGCGAGATGCGCGACCACGGTCCGGATTCGAAGGCACGGCGCGCCGCGGCAACTGCCGCATCGATGTCGGCTTTGTCGCCGGCCGGGACGTGCGCGATGGTTTCTTCGGTAGCGGGATCCTCCACGGGCAGGGTTTTGCCGCTTTGCGCGGCCACCCATTTCCCACCGATTAGCATCTGGTGCTGTTTTCCCAGGAATTCCGCGGCGGCACGGCCGAGTGCGGGTTTTTCGATGGCGATGGTCATATAGCCTCTCTTGCTCGATTATTCTATCGAAACCTGAGCGTCGTGGGGCAGGCCCCCGGCCTGCAAGGGGCTCTCAGCCCCGCGAAATCGCCCGTAGTTAACACCAGCCCCCGGTAGCACGTCCTATCCCCATGAACGAGTTCTTCCAAGACTTCCGGCTAGCCGTCCGAACACTCCGCCGCACCCCACTATTCACCGCCATAGCCGTATCCGCACTGGGCATAGGGATCGCCGCCAACGTAGCTATCTTCAGCCTGATCGACACCCTGCTGCTCCGTCCCTTGCCAGGCGTCCGGTCTCCGGAAGAACTGGTGGTCTTCGAGCGCTGGCAGGCCGGTCAGTTGCTGGGCAACATGGGTTATCCGGACTATCTCGACTTCCGCGTGCAATTGAAAAGTTTCACTGCCGTGGCCGCGGAGGCTGAAGCGCGCGTGAGTTTTTCGGCCAGAGGCGAGAGCCAGCGCCTGGCGGCGGCTTTAGTATCCGGCAACTATTTCGCCGTATTAGGTGCGCGGCCGGCCGCGGGTCGCCTGCTGAGCGATGCGGATGAGCGCGAAGGCGGGCCGGCTTTGGCCGTCCTCAGCGATGCGCTGTGGAAGCGCGTCTTCGGCGGTGACCCGCGCGCCATCGGAAGTGCGGTCCGCATCAATGGCCAACCATTCACCGTGGTTGGAGTTGCGCCGCCCGAGCTGCGCGGCACGCGCCTCCAGTTTCAGGCCGACCTCTGGCTGCCGGTCACCCAGCAACCGGCGGCGATGCCGCGGATGACGCCGGGTACGCTGCGCAATCGCGCCAGCGGATGGCTGCGCATTTTCGGCCGCCTCCAGCCTGGCACACATCTTGCGGCGGCGCGCGCGGAGGTAGCTACCGTCGCCGACCGCCTGGCGCATCAATATCCGATGACCAACCACCGGCGGACGGTGGCGCTGGTTCCCGGTTTGGGCCTCGATTCCGATGACCGGACGGAAATCGGCCGTTTACTCGGGCTGCTGCTCGCCTGCGTGATTTTGTTGCAGTTGATCGCCTGCGCGAATGTCGCAAATCTGCTGCTGGCGCGGGCTTCCATGCGGGGCAGGGAAGTGGCGGTGCGGGTCGCCATGGGCGCTGGACGCGCGCGCCTGGTTCGCATGTTTCTTACCGAGGGCCTGGTATTGGCGGTCTGCGCGGGGCTGTTAGGAATCTCGCTGGCGCCAGCGGTTGCCCGGCTGGCCCTATCGGTGAACAGAGAGGCCTACGCCTTGCGCAGTGTCGATGTGCAACTCGACCCAAAGGTGCTTGCCTTTATGTTGGGCCTGACGCTGGTTTCCGGCGGACTGTTCGCCCTGGCACCCGCCCGGAGAGCCGTTCGCGTGAATCTGACCGCCTCACTCAAAGACGGATCGCCAGGCGCGGGCCGGTCGAAATCGCGGCTGCGCGGTAGCCTCATCGCGGTACAGATCGCGTTGTCGCTGGTGCTGCTGGCCGGAGCCGGAACCGGCATAGCGGCCATGCGCCGCGCGCTCCAAGCCAGTCCCATCGTGCGGTCCGAAAACGTCATGCTTGGTTCGCTCGATCTGGATGTCCAGGGATACTCGCCGCAGCAGAAGCAGATCTTCTATCGCGCCCTGCTCGACCGCGTACGGGCGCTACCAGGCGTCAGTTCGGCGAGCCTCGGCGGAAGTGTTCCGCCCGAGGAATTCTTCGGCCGCCAGGCGATCTTCCGCGCGGGAGAGGAACCTCCTCTGCAAGTCTTTATCGGCCGGGAATTCGAACTGGGACTGCGCGTGGATAGCGACGTGGTGGCGACCGGTTTCTTTCGTACGCTGGGCATCCCGATCCTTGCGGGACGCGAGTTCAACGACCAGGACCAGCACAATTCGATACCTGCCGCCATCATTAATGAAAGGCTCGCGGCGCATCTTTGGCCGGGGCAGAACGCAATTGGCCGGCAGATCGCTGCCCCGGAGTTGAGCGGGGCGCAGCGGCCGCCGGTCACGGTGGTCGGCGTGGTGAAAGACGAGGTGGTTCGATCACTGGCCGGCGAGGTGACTATGCAGCTTTATTTGCCGCTCGCCCAGCAGTCGAGCGGTCGTACGACGCTGGTGGTGCGCGGGAACACCGGTACGTCGCCGCCTGCAAGTGCGCTGCGCGATGCCATCGCCAGAGTCGATCCCGCTTTGCCTCTGTTCGGAGTCAGCAGCATGTCCGAGCACATCGCTACATCGCTCTGGCGGCAGCGCCTCGCGGCGGGGCTGCTGGCGGTTTTCGGCACGCTGGCAGTTGCCTTGGCCGCCCTGGGAGTCTACGGCGTGGCGGCGCACTCGGTCTCCCAACGCACGCGCGAGATCGGCATCCGCATGGCGATCGGCGCGCGCGGTGCGGAGATTTCCGCTTTGGTCGTTCGCGAAGGAATGCTGTGGGTCTTAGCCGGAGCCGCTGCCGGCCTTCCCGGGGCGTTGCTCGCTATGCTGGCGATGCAGCGAGGCATCCCGGGCGTGAAGGCGTTCGATCCGTGGGTCGTGGCGGCTACCGAAGCTCTGCTCGCCGCAATCAGCGTGCTGGCCACCTGGTTGCCCGCTCGCCGTGCGGCGCGCGTCGATCCCATGATTGCGCTCCGCTGCGAATGACCGCTGCGCGATACTGAAATGTGATCTCCCTGCGAATTGCCTGCGGGCTGCTTTTCCTTGGCGCGGCGGGAGTATGCCCCGCAGCGGACCAGCCGGATGTGAAAGAAATCCTGTCGTGGTTGCCGCCAGACACGGAGAGTGTGATCGGCGTGAACGGGCCGCTGGCCTGGAAGGATCTGGCCACGCCTAGCGGCGAGCGCTCTGGCCTGGAAGTGCCCTCTGGTGATGAATTGAAGTTGGGAATGGCAGCGCTTCCCCTCGGCCTGTTCGCTCTCGGTAACGGAGGCCTCCAAGCCTTTCTGAACGACGGCCAGATAAGCCTGGCGATAGAAGGATCCCGCCACTTCCGCCCTCCCAAAAATCTGGGTCGGACGTTGTTCGAAGGTTGTGCCATCGTGGTGGTGAAAGGAGGACCGCCGCTCGATATCGACGCATTTCTGCACCAGGCCGGCGGGTCCATCAAGCGGGTGGAGAAAATCGAAGACCGGAGCGTCGCCGTATTCGAGGAGACCCAGGAGAAAGATCTCTGGACGACCTTCCTAGCCTTCCCGCGCAAAGATGTAGTGATGGTGGCCACCAATGCCGACTACCTGCGCACAGTATTGGCGCGCATGCGCGCAGCCCCCGGCCCGCGTGCGCTGCCCGAAAGCCTGCCGGAATGGAAATATACCGACACCAGCGCGGCTGTGTGGGGGGTACGCCACTATGCGCGAACCAATTCGGACGTGGACCCGACCTCTCCTTTTCATGGCAAGGATGCCGCCAATGTTCCGGACAAAGACGCGCATGGCGTAGCTTTTCAATTCGATCCCGCCAGCCGCGTGGTAACGCTGACCTATCTGTCCTCGGGAACGGTATCGCGCAAGGTTCTGGAAAGTTATTTAGGCCTGGCCGCACCTTCTGGCGTATCAATGCCCAAGGTGGACGCCCGTTTCCGCCAAGTCGTGCTGGGCGTGATGGAGTGCGATTTCCTGTTAGCCGCGCCTAGAGCCATTGCGGTGCCGGCGATCATGGGCCTGATGAGTATGTTCGGTCACGCCGTCTATCTGTGATCGGGACCTCGGAGCAAACTGTCTCTCAGTGGTGTCTATTAGAGTGCCGATTATAGGAGTCCTCTAATGTTGAAAGTTGCGGTTGTCACGCTCACACTGCTGATCCCCGCGATGGCCGACGACAGGCCTGACGGCCGTGCCGAGTTGGATCAGGGACGCCAGCAGTACTCCCACCAGCAATTTCCCGAAGCTCTGGCGCACTTCGATGCTGCCGAGCAGGCTGCCCGCGCCGCTGGCGATACAGCGTTGCTGTTGGAGTGCCTGCGCATGCGCGCCGCCGTGCAGCGCGATTCCGGCGATCTGGCACAGGCGGATCGCGTCCTCGAACAAGCCGCGGCAGAAGCGGCCAAGACCTATGGCGAGACCAGTCCCGAGTTGGCCGGAGTCCTGGAGGAGATCGCGGCCAGCCACCGCGCACAAGGCCGTGCCGAAGCGGCTGTGGCGGCTGTTGAGAAAGCCATCAAGATCCGCGATGCCCAGATCGGCGCCGCCCGCACCGGCCTGGCCCGTGACCTGACCCTGGCCGCGGTCCTCCATCAACAAGCCGGACAGGTGGATCCCGCGATCGACCTGCTGAAACGGGCCATCCAGGAATGGAGCATGGCGCAGCCGGGCGATCCGCAGTGTCTGCCCGCCATCGAGGCCCTGGCCGGCATCTATCGCGACCGCTCCCAGTATGCCGACGCGGAGCCCCTGCTGCAGCGCGCCGTGCGTCTGCGGGAGTCCGCCGATGGTCCCGGCACCGCCGAACTCATCCCGTCGGTCGATTCGCTGGCCTATGTGGAATTCGGCCTCCAAAAGTATCCCGAAGCCGAACTCCTCTATAAACGCTTGCTCGATCTGTGGCAGAAGAACGCCGGCTCCGATCACCCGATGGTCGCCCTCACGTACGACAAAATGGCGGAGTTTTATGCCTTCCAGCAGCACTACGACGAAGCCGGGACGGCCGCCACCGCCGCAATGGAATTGCGGGCTCGCACTTACATCGCCAGCCTGAACCAGACCGGTCGGGTCCTGCTGATGGAGGCCAAGCTCGACGATGCGGTGGATCTCTACACCCGCACCGAGCAGATTGGGGACCTGGCCAAAGAGCCGGACGAGGTGATGGACGCGCCCCTGCGCATCTACGCCCGCATTCTGCGCGAGATGAAGCGCGACGACGAAGCCGCCGCCGTTGAAAAGCGGATCAAGGCAGCCCTCTTGCGCAAGGCTGACCGTGAGGGCCGCCGGCCCGCCCCGCCCCCGGTGTCGCCGCACTGATCGCGGAATTTTGCAAACTCCGTCCGCCGGTTGAGCGTATAAGCTTTTGATGGACATCTCAAGCGACTTGCGCCTTGCCTGGCGCGCCGTTCGACACAACCCTGGGTTCAGCATGGTGGCGGTGGCCACGCTCGCGTTCGGCATTGGAGCCAATACCGCCATTTTCAGCGTGGTGGATGGCGTTCTGCTCCGTCCGCTCGGCTATGGCGACGAGGGCCGCCTGGTGGCCATTCATGAGGTGGTCCCGAAGTTCAGCCGGTTCGCGCCCAGGGTTCCGGTGAACGCCATGCATTTCGCCGAGTGGCGCAGAAGCGTCCATGCGTTTGAGCGGTTGGCCATGATTGCTGAGCTCAATCTGAACCTCACCCAGTCCGGCGAGCCGGAGCGCTTGCATGCCGCGCGCGTCACGCCCAGCCTGTTTCCGATGCTGGGCGCGCGCACGCAATTGGGCCGCACCTTCTTCGATGAGGAGGATCAGCCGGGACACGACGGCGTGGTGGTATTGAGCGACGCCTTGTGGAAGCGCCGCTTCGCCTCCGACCCAACTATCGTAGGGCGCAAGATCGTTCTGGACGGTCGTCCCTTCGAAGTGGTGGGAGTGCTCGCGCCCGGTTTCCATTTCCCCAAGCTCAGCCAGCTTTACGCCATGACCATCGCCGCGGAGCGCCCCGAGTTGTGGAAACCTTTCGCCGTCCGCCCTGACGAACTGGACGATATGGGCGACTTCAATTACGCCTGTATCGGGCGTTTGCTGCCGGGAGTGTCGCCGGCACGTGCCCTGGCTGAAATGAACGCGGTACAGGCTTCCATCGCGAGCAAGCTGACGGAAAAGGTGGAACTGCTGGCAGCCATCGTCCCGCTGCAGGACCAGATTACGGGCCGTTCGCGATCTGGCCTCCAGCTTGTCCTGATTGCCTCCGGCCTGGTCCTGTTGATCGGCTGCGTCAATATTGCGAATCTGCTGCTGGCGCGCGCTACTGCACGCAAACGGGAAATGGCCATCCGTGCCGCGCTCGGCGCGGGCGTCCGCCGCCTGTTGAAGCAGGCCCTTACCGAGAGCCTCCTCCTGGCGGCCATGGGTGGTGTTTTGGGCGCGGCCATGGCCTACGGCGCCGTGCGCCTGATCCTGGCCCGCGCGCCGGTGGATCTGCCTCGCCTCGATGAAGTCCATCTCGATCCGCGCGCTCTGCTGTTCACGGCCGCCATCTCCATTTTTGCCGGCCTGCTTTTCGGATTGCTTCCCGCGTGGAGGTCGGCCCGCACAGATCCGCAGGCGGCCATGCAATCCGGCTCGCGCGGCAGCACCGAAGCACGCGCTTCCGGAAGGTTGCGCACGGTGCTGGTCGCCTTGGAAGTGTGTCTCAGCACATTGTGCCTGATCGCCGGCGGCTTGCTTTTGCGGAGCTTCGCCCAGCTCCTGGATGCCGACAAAGGATTCGCCGCGGAACGCGTGGTCACGGTGACCCTGAACCTGCCGGACACCCGCTATCCCGACGTGCCGCACAAGGTGCAGTTCGTCAGATCGCTGCTTGATTCCGTCCGCACCTTGCCTGGTGTAGTGACGGCCGGAGCTTCCAACAAGCTTCCGTTAAGCGGCGAAGGCGGCAATAACATCATCACTCTCGAAGGTACCAACGTGCCGTTTCCGGAACGGCCGCTGGCCGATCTCCGCGGCGTCAATCCGGAATATTTCAAGACCCTGGGAATCCCGCTCATGCATGGCCGAATTTTCGCGGAAGCCGATCGCGACCACCGGGTGGCCCTGGTATCGGCCATCACGGCCGAGCGCTTCTGGCCGGGCCAGAATCCTTTGGGCAAACGTTTCAAGGTAGGCGATCCGAGTGGCCCGTTCGTGGAAGTGGCCGGCGTGGTGGGCGATGTCCGCGGCGTCGCTCTGGATAAGGCGCCCACCATGACGATTTACCTGCCTTACTGGCAGCGTGAGACCTATGGTGGGCCATCGCTGGCGGTGCGGACGGCGGCGGACCCGCTGGCCGTCTCATCCGCGATTCGCGGGGCCATCCGCCGGCTCGATTCCGAATTGCCTGTACCGCGCTTTCAAACTATGGAGCAGATTGTGGACGAATCCGTGGCGCAGCGGCGTTTTCAGATGCGTCTGATCCTGCTGTTTGCCGTGGCTGCGCTGGTGCTTGCCAGTCTGGGCGTCTATGGTGTGGTTTCTTACTCGGTAGCGTTGCGCATCAACGAGATGGGCATCCGCCTGGCTTTGGGAGCGCGCGGCGCAGATATCCTGCTGGCGATCATGCGCCAGGCCATGGCGCCGGTAATTATAGGTTTGGCCACAGGCCTGGCATTATCGCTAGCCGCCGGGCGCCTGCTGGCCCAATTGCTTTACGGCGTAACCACAACCGACGCAATTACCATGGTGAGCGTAGTGACGGTTCTAGCCGGCGCCGCGGCCCTAGCCACCCTAGTGCCCGCATGGAGAGCCACAAGAGTCGATCCCCTAACGGCCCTGAGATACGAGTAGTGTGGGACCCATTCCGTGACGCGCGCGGTTCTGACGTCCTGCTAGGCTTCTTTCTTCTTCAAGAGGTGATCGTTTTCGGCGATGAAGCTTTTGATCTGGTCAGCGGCGCCCAGCAGCCTTTCCCATTGCTCTTTGTAGAGCGTCACAGGAAAGCGTCCCATGCCGTAGACGGAAACCGCGCCTTTTTCGCTGACCCGGATGGAAATCTGCCCGCGGCCGGGCTTCTTCAGCGCCTCATTCTCGGCGCGCAAACGTTCCAGTTCAGCTTTGAGATCTTCGTCGGCCATAAGGGACAGCATAGCGTCTTTCACGGTTGATCAGGCCAAGGAGCACGGCAGGCGTACTGATAGACGGAGTCGCGGAATTTCGACAGAACGGCGACGCGCGTGAGATCGGAATGGGCGGCCGATATCAGGGCGGTCAGAATCGGCTCAAGGAAGCGGTGGTACTTGTCGAGGGTCTTCTGATCATGCACGGCGAAGGCGTGCTCGACGGCCTTCTCTGTGGCGGGCGTGACAAGTTCCAGGCGTCCCACGAAGACGCGGACCGTGGAGGCGGGAGACGGCCTGACCGCCAGCGGCAAGAGCGTCTTTATAGACGACGCGGGTAGGAGATAGAGGAGGCGGCTGCCTTCCTCAAACCAGGAGTTCTGCCACGTGGCGATCATGGCTCGGGCTTCGTCGACGTACAGTCCGCGCGCAATTAGGATGCTTTCCAGATCTTTCAACATGACGTCCTGGGAGGACGTGAGCGGCGCTGGTTCGACGAGAAACCGATCGTGAATAGCGCCGGCAAGGCGATAGCCGAATTTGCCGCCGCGACTTTCGATCAGCATGGCGGCGGGAATATCTTCGGAAGCCTGATTTTCAACTAGCACCTGGCCCGCGGGCGTCAGGCGGGCGGCGATGGGCATGGAGGCGGAAGAGACGCCGCGATAGAAGAGGAACTTCTCATTCTGGTCCCCAGTGGGGGTTTCCACGCGGACGGGCGTGGCGGCGGTCTCGCGGGCGGCGTAATAATGATTGCCGGCGCTCTCAGATGGAAGCGCGGCGCTGGAGCCGGGCACGAGGTGGACATTGTCCCAGCGGATACTGCCGCCGGCACTGGCGGGCGCTGTAGCGGCGGCGTGCGGATACCATTCCGTGATCCGCCCCTTCGAGAACGACACATTTGCCGATACCGCAATTTCGCGCGGACTGTAGAAGTACACGACCGGCGTTTCCATGCGGATGGTTCCACCGATACCGCATTTGAGGGGGCCTTGCTCGAAATGTTCGACAAAGCGCGGCAGGTCCGTCGATCCGGTGAGGGGCAGCCATTCGACGGCGGTTCCCTCGGGGCCTGCCACGGATGTGAAGGTGCCCCACTCGTGTACGGTCAGATCCGCGGCTACGCGGTTATCGATGACGTTGGAAGCGCTGAAGGATGAAATCGACAGGCAGGCGGCTACGGCGCCGGCGCCCAAGAGACGGAGTGTGGTCCCTGACATCCGAACCCTCCTGATATTGGCTTGATTATAGCGCTGGAGTGCGGGCGCGGGGTTTTCCCAAAACTTTACAAAATCGCGACATTCCGGTGGGGGCCGGCGCCTTAAGGTGAAAGGATGCTGATGAGTGAACAGGGCGGCGCGCAGGAGGCGGTGACGCGCAGGAAATTTTACATCGGCATGATTTACGGGCTATGGGGCGCGATCACGACGGCACTCGCGATTCCGGCTGCGATCTACTTGCTGTTTCCGCCGCGGTTGCGAAAAGCGCCGCAGTGGGTGGAGGCCGGGGACATTTCCAAACTGGAGCTGCGCGATCCGGAGGAGGTGGTGTTCCGGCAGAACCGGGTGGACGGGTGGAAGATCCAGAGCGAGAAGAGCACGGCTTGGGTGGTGAAGCTGGGCGATGCGCACATTGCGGCGTTTGGCCCGCAATGCACGCACTTGGGGTGTGCTTATCATTGGGACGACAATCGCCATAATTTTGTTTGCCCGTGCCATTCGTCGGTGTTCGGGATAGACGGCAAGGTGATTTCGGGTCCCGCGCCGCGGCCGCTCGACCGGTATGAGACCAAAGTAGAGAACGGCAAGCTGCTCCTGGGCGCATTGCATGAGGCGAAGAAAGCATGAGGCGAAGAAAGCATGAGCTGGCTGGACAATCGTACGGGGATCGAGACGGCTATCCGCAATTTCCTGTACGAGGAGATTCCGGCATCGAGCGGTTGGCACCAGGTATTCGGCAGCGTCGCGGTTTTCCTGTTTTTAGTGCAGGCCTTCACGGGCGCGCTGCTGGCCTTCAATTACGCGCCTACGCCTGGCGATGCTTACAACAGCCTGCGCTACATCCTGACCGAAGTTACGGGTGGGCATCTGATCCGCGGGCTGCACCACTGGGGCGCAAGCATGCTGATCGTGGTGGTGGTGCTGCACATGACTCAGGTGTTTCTATACGGCGCTTACAAGAAGCCGCGGGAGGCCACGTGGATGGTGGGGGTGATCCTGCTGCTGCTGACTATGGCTTATGGACTGACCGGCTACCTGCTGCCGTGGGACAACCGCGCTTACTGGGGCACGGTGGTAGCGACGCAGATCGCGACGCGCATACCGCTGGCCGGGCCGTACCTGAGCCGGCTGCTGGGCGGAGACAATGCCATCGGGGTAGTGACGTTTGCGCGCTTCTACGGGCTGCACGTGCTGCTGCTGCCGCCCGCCACGGGGTTGCTGATCGCGACGCACATCTACCTGGTACGGAAGCACGGAGTGGCGCCGGCGCCGGGTGATGAAGAACAAATGAAGAAGAAGTTCTATCCGCGGCAGGCATTCACGGACACGATGGCGATCTTCATCGCGTTTGTGATTCTGTTCGTGATGGCGGTGGCGGTGCGGGTGCCGTTGGAGCGGCTGGCGGACCCCACCGATACCACTTACATACCGCGGCCGGACTGGTATTTCCTGTTTCTGTTTCAGACGCTGAAGTTCTTCGACGGTCCAATGGAGGTGGTGGGCAGCGTGATCCTGCCGGGGTTGGCGGTGCTGGCGCTGATGCTGACGCCGTTTGTGGATCGCGGCAAGATGATACGGGTGACGCGGCGGACGGTGGCATTCGGAGTGGTGCTGCTGGCGGTGCTGGGATGGACGGGACTGACGGCGGCGGCGATCGCGACGACGCCGAAGCCCGACAATACGGTGGCGATCGATTACGGCGCGCCGACGGATTGGATCGGCCTATCGCCGCAGGAACTGGCCGGCATCGGATATTTCCGGAAGGAGAACTGCGCGAGTTGTCATGCTTTAGGGGCGGGGAAGGCGGGCAAGCCGCCGGGGCCGGGACCGGACCTCGCGAACCTGCCGATCAAGAAATCGGCGGCGTGGATGATCGAGCATTTCAAGCGGCCGGCGGCCATGGTGCCAGGCAGTTCCATGCCGGCGATCCAATTGAGCAATTCGCAACTGAACGCGCTGGCGGCGTTCCTACTGAAGCTGACGCCGGCCAATGCGGAAGCGCTGGCGAACGCGCCGGCTTTCGCGGTGGAGGCGGGGCTGCTCTACCAGTCGAAGAATTGTGGGGCGTGCCACCAGGTGAACGGAGTGGGGATGACGGTCGGTCCGCCGTTGAATGGAGTGGGGCGGCGGCGGACCAAGACGTGGGTGGTCCGGCATTTCGCGAATCCGGAAGCGCTGTCGCCGGGCAGCATTATGCCGTCGTACCAATTTTCGGCCCGGGAGATAGATAATCTGGTGGCGTATTTGTTTACGCTGCCGGATTAGGGTGGACCAGTGGATGAAGATTCAGTTGTCAAAGAGCCCTCAATTGCAAAATGGGCATGTTCGAGGCCAAAAAGCGACTTAGTTACTGTTAGTTGAAAAATGAATGAAGCCACGTCACGTTGCCATGATCCACGGGCCAGCCGCATACGGGGCGCATGCCTCTTGAAAGTAGTACTGGAGGAAATGGCAGGCAGCAGCTCGCAGGCCCGCATCACTGCGCATTGCGGCATGCTCCATTTGCTCTTTGCATTCGTCATCCGGCAGTAGCGAAAACGGAACCAGAAATCTCATTGACGCCGCCATTCACAGCCTATGCCGGACGGGCGCGCGATTTTTCCGCAGCAGCGGCCACCACGCAGGAAAAACAGGGTCGATTGCCACAGGTGATTCTGGAGCGTCACCATCATGACCGGCGCTCCTTTGTGGATGCCTTGGGTTTGGCTTGGATAACTTCGGGTGGGGCATCGTGGTCCAACTACATATATAAACAGTGATTACTACATCATGTAGTCAGGTTGCAAGAGGCCGCCGGTTCTGGAGCGGTTAGTTCCGGCCGGCGGCGGACCACGGGGGCACGATGCCGTTCATGCGGGCGTAGGCCACCAATTGCCCCATGTGCTCGTTGGCATGCACGATGATCCGGAGATACATGTAGTCAACCGTGGAGTTGCGTCCATTGACCTTGATGCGGCGCTGGAGATCGGCGGGCGCGAGGCCGGCGCGGGCGCTTTTCACGGCGTCCAGCGAGCGCTTCAACCAGGGAATCACGTCGGCCTTCGCGGAGACTGTTTTTTCCATGTCCTCGGATGTGACGCCGGGAGGAAGTTTGGGACCGGTTGCGCTTAGGAGATAAAGAGTGGTTATCGCGACGTGCATGATCACTTCGCCGGTCGACCGCACTCCGGGCGCCGGACGCCATGAGTACTTCTCTGCCGGGATGGCCTCGGCCAGGGTGACGAGCTGCCGCGAAACGTGGAGCCACTCTCCGTCGTAGCCCTGCCAGACGCCTTCCAAGGGATCGACTTGGGCGCGCAGCGTCAGCGTAGCGAGAAGTAAGGCGAGCGAAAAAGTCTTCATGATTTCCTTTCGTCCGAGGCAAACGATGGGATCATCTGGGAGGGTATCACGATCAGGCGCCGGCTCCGGCGACTGTCGCCAGGAAGACCGCGGCGAAGACTCGGCGTGATCCGGTGCCACTGGCTCCGAACTGTTCCTCGCTCCTTTGGGGAGGTGGTAGTTGAACCGGAACGGGGAATCCGTCATGCTTCTTTTAGGGACTTTGGAGGCAGGGGAAGACGAGGATGAGCGCGGTGAAACCGGAAATGACCAAACCCTCGGGCACCGCCCATGCGATGGTGGGCAGCGTCGCGATTACCCATCCGGACCGCGTGCTTTTCGCAGCGGATCTGATCACCAAGGGCGACGTGGCGGAGTATTACGGCGGCGTGGCGCACCTCCTGCTGCCACGTATTGCGCGGCGGCCGCTGAGTTTGTTGCGATGCCCTTCAGGCATAGACGCCGAGTGCTTCTATCAGCGGAACCCGGGGAAGGGAATGGGCGCGGACGTACAACCTTTCGAGTTCCGGCATAAAGGAAAGACCTTCCAATACCTCTATATCGAGAACGAGAAAGGCCTGCTGGAATTGATCCAGATGGGAGCGATCGAAATTCACCCGTGGGGCGCGAGCATCGATGCGATCGACTATCCCGACCGGATGATTTTCGATCTGGATCCGGCGCCGGATGTGCCCCTCACGGCGCTGAAAATGGCGGCCAAGGATTTGCGGCAACGGCTGAGGAACCAGGGCCTCGAATCCTTACTCAAATGCACCGGCGGAAAGGGACTGCACGTGACCGTCCCGCTCGCGGGAACACACAAATGGCCGGCGGTGAAATCGTTCGCGGCCGCCATAGCGCAGCAGATGGTAACGGCCGCTCCGGACGCCTATATCGCGACCATGAGCAAAGCGAAGCGGCCGGGGAAGATCTTTATCGATTACTTTCGCAACGACTATACCGCGACTGCAATTGCGGATTACGCAGTCCGCGCCAGAGACGGCGCGCCGGTGGCCGTGCCGCTTGAATGGGATGAACTCAAGGGCCTGAAAGCGGCCAACCAGTTCGCGATGAAGGATGTACTAAAGCGGGTGAAAGGCAAACGTGAGGATCCCTTCGCACGGCTAAAAGAAATACTGAAAGGGCAGACAATACCTGGCGGTTAGGCGGCTCGGGTGCGCGCTCCTTTGCGCTTGGGCGCCATTTTGGCGGATGCGAGGCTGCGCTTGAGGGCTTCCATCAGGTCGATCACAGGCGCTTTGGCCGGCTGCTTCACCTCGGTTATTTTCTGACCTTTTCTCTTCTGTTCGATCAGCCGCTCAACGTTGGAGCGGTAGGTGTCCTCGAACTGATCCGGCTTAAACGGCGCGGCTAGCTGATCGATCAGGGTTTTGGCGAGCTTGAGCTCGGCGGCAGTGTATTTCGCCTTGGGGGTTTCGGCGCGATTGGCTTTGTGCAATTCGTCCGCATAGTACAAGGTATGGAGGAGCAAACCTCCGTTGGACGGGCGGATCAGCACCACGTGCTCGCGGTTGTGCATGGCCACTTTGGCGATGGCATCCTGGCCGGAATCAGCCAGGGCCGCCATGAACAGGACGTAGGGCTTGGCGGTTTTTTCTTCGGCGGCGATGTAGTAGGAACTTTCGAAGTAGATGGGATCGACCTCGTCTTTGGCGACGAACTGGAGGATTTCCATGGTGGTGGCGGTAGGTGGGGCGATCTTCTTGAGTTCCTCATCGTCCACCACGACGTATTGACCTTTGCTGACTTCGTAGCCCTTTTCGATGTCCGAGCGATCGATGGGCTGGTCCTCTTCGACGCAGTACCAGACCTCTTTGACGCGGGACTGGTCCTTTTTGTGAAGCATGTGGAAATGGACTGCTTCCGGGCGCGCGGCCGCAAAGAGGCGCACGGGGAAGGTGACGAGACCGAAACTGATAAAGCCTTTCCAAACGGTGGCCGGCATGCTCATCAGTGCCTGCATTTCTAAGGCTAACGTGAGGGATCGTACGGCTGCGTCATTGGCTAGAGCTTCGATCCACGACCTACCGATATACTCGCCAGCCGCGGCTGGCCTTGCTCGTTGATGAGAACAATATGCAAGTGACCCCCGTGATGAGCCAACCCTTGAATATCTAGCAGAGTTCATAGGGAGCGCGGCATTGCTCTCTAACGGCGATTACTTTTTTCAGCCGGGGCTGCCAGTCAGCTACGATATGCAGTACCTGCCAACCGCCAACGCGGACACCGGGACCCTGATTGACAATCTCACCAGCTCCACGTACTCCTATCGTGCCTGGCAGATACCGACTTTGTACGCCGCTCCCACGAACTAGATCCGGACCGGGAATCGCTTCAGCCGTTGCTCGCCCTCCGCTCACCTCGCACCTGCGGCGTCGGGCAGGGCTCCGACCGACATATTGCCAGTTGTTAAGGTCATCGAGGTGAGGCAGTGGATTCGGTACGGATGTTCGATTGGATTGCCGTCATTTGCGTCATGGCGCCTCCCATTGACGCGCGGGTGACATGCGCTCTCCCAAAATATTACAGTCAGTGAGAGCCGCGAGTGAGAGTACTGGACCCATAAAAATGGCTTGACTTTTGCGGCACGCGGCATAACACTCTCATTACTCGCCGATCTCGTCACGCGGGGGTGTTCTGAACGATCGGCAGGAATTCCTGCAGAGGATACCCAGGATGCGCTGCAAATCTACTTATCTTGCAACTCTTTTAGTAGCTTTCGGGCTGGCATACACGCCTCTATACGCCACGGTGACTATTCTGGCGATAACGCGATCCCTTGTGTCACCACAACCGTTAGGCACGGTTGTCACCTGGACGGTGACCGCTACAGACACCGCTCAGGGTCCGCTGGCTTTTCAGTTCAATAACGCGCAAGGGAAGGCCCCCTTCAGACTGGCGTGGGATTTCGACTTGGGGAGGCAAACCGCTGGGACCTGGACTTCCCGGTCTTTTGTCTGGACGGCGATCGATGGCGAAGGCCAATACCAAATTCAGGTGGTGGCGAAGGACTTCGCTACCGGTGAATCAGCCACGCAGACTGCCGGCTTTGCATTTACCCCGCTGACTAGCGCCGGCCAGATCGTGGTTCATGAGACTGCAAATCCGTTGGTGGCTCTGTTCAGCGCCCCGTCCTGTCCGGCGGGCAGTTACATGCGGGTGGCTTTTGGGGCAAACGCCGGGAGTCAAACCTACACGAACTGGGCTTCGTGCCATCCTCCGTTAACCATGAATTTCTATGTAGCCGGTATGCGTGCCAGTACGACTTATGGCATGACTTATCAAGTGTCTACGAACAACAAAATAACCGATGGCCCAACCTCTGTGGCATTTACGGCCGGACCAATACCCAGCACCGTCACTTTGCCCACTTTTAACGTGGTTATGCCAGCGGCACCGAATGAAGGCGATTTGATCCTTCACAGCATTACAGCAAACGGGGGAGGCGGCTCCTTCGTTCCGGTCGCCACCGACCTGAATGGTAATGTCACCTGGTACTACGGGTCGGGCGACGAGCCACTGTTGACGCGGCCGGTCAGCGGTGGTTACCTGCTGACCTTGCAAAACGGAGTGGCCTGGAATCCGGCATTCAACCTTACCCAATACGTTCGGGAGATCGATCTGGCGGGCAACGTCAGACGGGAAACCAATACGGGAATCATCTCGCAGCAATTGCTGGCCATGGGCGTTACGGATGCCACGCCATGCAATCAGATTCCCAAGCCGCCGCAGGTGGGGAACGCCTGCCTGAACCATTTCCACCACGAGGCCGTGAGGCTGCCTAATGGTTATACGGCGGTTCTGGCGCGCCTTGAGAAGCTCTTTCCGCCCGGAACCCAAGGCAGCACCACAGGCAAACCGGTGGACGTCATTGGCGATATGGCAATCGTCCTTGATACCAACTGGCAGGTAGTCTGGTACTTTGACGAATATCAACAACTGGACATCAACCGCGCTGCCCCCCTGAATGAGACTTGCACAAACGGCGCAAAGGGCGGACCGGGGTGGTGTCGGATGATCCTCGCTCTGGCCAACGTAGCGAACGACTGGACACACACAAACGCGATCTACTATATTACGGCGAGCGGCGACCTACTGATTTCGATGCGGGACCAGGACTGGTTGTTAAAGGTAAACTATAGCAACGGGAATGGCGACGGCAGTGTAATCTGGAGGATGGGACCGGTAGACGGCGACTTCACATTTAATAATATTTACCAGGAACCTTATCCCTGGTTCTCCCACCAGCACGACGCGGAGTATCAAAGCAACGGCTACTTGACGCTTTTCGACAATGGAAACACACGCGTTGCACCGCCTCCCCTAGGGCTAGGCGCCGGATACAGCCGTGGCATGGCTTTGATGGTGGATGAGAACAGCAAGCAAGTGACGCCCGAGCTTAGCCAAAGCCTGCAAATCTACTCACCGGCAGTAGGCAGTGCGGCCTTGCTTGCTAACGGAAATTACTTCTTCCAACCAGGCCTGCCTATCAGCGATGATATGCAGTACCAGCCGGCTGCGAACACGGATACCGGGACGCTGGTTTACAGTCTCACTAGCTCGACATACTCGTATCGTGCCTGGCAGATGCCCAGTTTGTACGCCGCCCCCACGAACTAGCGCAGCGGGAGAAATCAGCGGATGCACTTCCGCGCTCTTGGGTCCGGGAGGATCGCGCAACCCTGGGCTACAGGGCGGATGGCGATTTCAACGGCCCTCCGCGCGCCACACGAAACTGGCGATGCGCTCCGCCAGTTGGGACCGCAAACCGGGTGGCAGGTTGTGCCCCATTCTCTCGATCAGGACGAGTTCCGCGCCGGGAATGGCGTCCGCCGTCGCTCGCCCGCCGCTCACGTCGCACATGCGGTCCGCGAGACCGTGGATCACGAGCGTCGGGACCGAAAGATATCGCAGGCGCTCGGTGCGATCGCCGGAGGCAACCGACGCGATCGCCTGACGAGCTACGCCGATGGGATCGTGGCAACGGTCGTAGGCGCGCCCTGCCTGCGCGGCGACCTCGTTCTCGTCCGCTGGATATCCAGGCGAGCCGACGGCGCGGACAGCCCGGAGCATCTGCTGAATCACTTCGTCGCGAGTGGTGGCACGCGGGCCGGCGAACACTTCGCGGAATGCGTCCGGCGAGGGCTGCCCGACCGACCTGTTGCCCGTTGTCGACATCATGGAGGTGAGTGAGCGGACCCGGTCCGGATGCTCGATCGCCATAGTTTGTGCAATAGCGCCTCCCATGGACGCGCCCACGACGTGTGCCCTCCCGAAACGGAGCGCGTCCAGCAACCCTACCGTGTCGGCCGCCATATCCGAGAGCGTGTACGACACCGACGAGAGGTCGCCGGCGAGCACCGCGGGCAGGTCCGGAGGCGGGGCATCCGCCAGGTGCGTGGAGAGCCCGGAGTCCCGATTATCGAAACGGACGACTTGTAGGCCGGCTCCGGCGAGCGCATGGCAAAAGGAGTCCGGCCAGTGAATGGATTGCGCGGCGATCCCCATGATGAGCAGCACGAGAGGGGTATCGGGGTCCCCGAGACGTTGGTAAGCGATGTCGATCTCCGCGGGCCCGACTTTCGACACCTTCTGCTCCACGATAGACGAATCGAAACTTTTCCCTGGCTCTGACATTGCGTCCCCCTCTTTTCGCCCTTTGCGGCGACTCTTAGAATCAATGATGCTTTGTTTGTTGATACCAGCCGATTACAGCTACTGTCAATTCTTCGCCAGCGTCTTCTCGACGTGATCGATCACCAGTAGTTTCAACCGGCCCCTTCCTGGCCACCAATTTGAGGCCAAGTTGTTTGGAGAGCGCTGAAAATGCTTGGTGGGACTCCCTACCGGCGAGAATGCGGTTGCCGGGTCCCCGCCGGACGGCCCTGGGAAGGTCCGGTCGATTAACCGGCGGTCGAACTGGTCGCACAGTTGCGGAGCCAGGCCGTCCATTTTCTCGCCTCTGGAGATCATGCACTTGCCTCCGGAATAGTGACACTCGGCCGCAATGGCGAATGAATCCAAGCGCAGCCGCCCGCTTGTTAAACCCCATTCCGCCGGCACGGCGTACTGACAGTCCGAAGACCGGTCCGACTGGGCTGGGATAACCGATCCGGACCTCTCGTTCAGGTGTAAATTGAATATGGATCGTTGAAGGGAGGTAGGAATGAAGACCGCTCCATACGCGACGCGGAGTGCCATACTCACCTTCGCTATCACCATCACGCTGCCGCTCTGCGCCGGCGTGACTTACCAACAAACCGTGCGGAGAGGCGGTTTCGATGGAGAGGTGCCTGTGAAGTCGCGGGTGCCCTCGTTCGAGCCGCCGGTTTTCGATATTCCGGTGACCCTATACGCGCCGCCGCTTGAGAAGGCCCGGCCTGAAATCTTCAAGATGGTCGTGCAGGGGGACCGGCTGGTCCGGATCGGGAAAGACGATTCGACTATTCTCGATCTACAGGCGCGCACCATAACGATCGTACGGACTAAAGGACACTTGTATAGCATCGAAAGCCTGGATGATGCCCAGAGACGCATCGGGGGGCTGTTCCACCGGTGGAATTCCCTGGAGACTCCGGTCTACAAAGCGGAAACTCAAAAGACCGGCCAAACAAGACAGATCGAAGGTCAAACCGCCGAAGAATATCGCTTGCTCGCGATCGGCGTAACCCGGCGCCGGGTGGGAGCCAGTTCGATTTACTGGATCGTGCCGAGGTCTCCGTCGGACGAACTGGCGGCCTTTCAAGCCCGGTGGTCGCGCGAATGCACGCTGGCATTCCCTGGAATGCCTACCACCCCTGAACGTGGCGACACATCGGTTTTCGGACTGATGGCCCAGGCGGCATCGAAGCTGCCTGGCTACGCCGTTCTATATGTCGTCGAATCCAGACCGCTCCGCGACGCCGCCAGGCTCGAAGCGGAAGGCCCGAAGGCGATGGTTCCCGCAGATCTGACCACCATCAGGGTCACTGAAATGACGTTTTCAGGGTTCGTGGACGCGGCCGGCGACCCATCGGCCTTTGCAGTGCCCGCCGGCTATAAGAAGACGGACAGCCTCAAGTACATCCCGGATTAACGCAGCGTTTCGCGGCGGCCGAACGGCCCGGCCGGCGGGTACGATATACTTTTCGTTAAAAGAAACTCCGTTCCATGTGGATCGTCCGGCTCGCCCTTGGCCGCCCGTATACCTTCGTCGTGATGGCGGTGCTGATCGCCATCCTGGGCGGCGCTGCCATCGTCACCATGCCGGTGGACATTTTTCCTTACATCGATATCCCGGTCGTCAGCGTGCTGTGGGTGTATTCGGGCCTTTCTCCGGAGGAGATGGAGAAACGCGTCGTAACGGGCTTCGAGCGCAGCCTCACTTCGAACGTCAACGACATCGAGCACATCGAGTCGCAATCGTACACCGGTTACGCGGTGGTCAAAATTTACTTCCACCCGAACGTGAAGATCGACATGGCGGTGGCGCAGGCGACGGCGACCATGCAGACCGCGCTGCGCCAGATGCCGCCGGGAATGTTTCCCGCCAACATTCTGAAGTACGACGCGTCAAGCGTGCCCATCCTGCAGCTTGGCCTTTCCAGCAAGACGCTGCGCGAGCAGGAGATCTTCGATATCGGCAACAACTTCATCCGCACGCCGCTCGGCACCGTGCAAGGCGCTTCGGTCTCGTATCCTTTCGGCGGAAAACAGCGCGGCGGTGATGGTGGATCTGAACCTGGACGAGCTGTACGCCAAGCAGCTCTCGCCGATCGACGTATCGAATGCGCTGAACCTGCAGAACCTGATTCTGCCGGCCGGCACCGCCAAACTCGGCCAACACCGAGTACCAGGTGCGGGTCAACAGCAGCCCCATCGTGCTGAACGACTTGAACAATCTGCCGATCAAGACGGTGAATGGCGCCACGGTCTACATCAAAGACGTGGCGCAGGTGCACGACGGCTTCAATCGGTGCAGAACAATATCGTGCGCACCAACGGATCGCGCGGCGTGCTGATCACCATCACGCGCAACGGGAAGGCGTCCACGCTGGCCATCGTCAACGCGGTGAAGGCGGCGCTGCCCCGCATTCTGGCCAACGTTCCGCCGGAGCTGAAAGTGACGGCGCTGGCGGATCAGTCGGTGTTCGTGCGCGCTTCCATTCAGGGCGTGTTGCGCGAAGCGCTGATCGCCGCCGGCCTGACCGGCCTGATGATCCTGCTGTTCCTGGGAAGCTGGCGCAGCACGCTGATCGTCTGCATTTCGATCCCGCTCTCGATTCTCACGTCGCTGTGCCTTCTGAGCCTGCTGGGACAGACCATCAACGTGATGACTCTGGGCGGGCTGGCGCTGGCGGTCGGCATCCTGGTGGACGATGCCACAGTGGAGATCGAGAACACGCACCGCAACATCGCCATGCGGAAGCCGATTGTCACGCGCGGTGCTGGATGGCGCGTCGCAGATCGCGGTGCCGACTTTCGTGGCCACGCTCTCGATCTGCATCGTGTTCGTGCCGGTGCTGCTGCTCACGGGAACGGCGCGGTATCTGTTTACGCCGCTGGCCATGGCGGTGGTTTTCGCCATGCTGGCTTCTTATCTGCTTTCGCGCACGCTGGTGCCCACCATGATGGCCTACCTGCTGGAATCCGAGATGGACTGTACCGGAGGGCCACGGCGGCCGCGGCGGCAGGGCTGTTCTGGACGCGCCCACCATCTTTTCAACCAGGCGTTCGAAGCGCTGCGGTTCCGCTATATGGGGCTGCTGGATTGGTCGCTGCGGCATCGCGGCCGGGTCCTTGGCGGCGTTCTGGACTTTCTTCGCGGCTTCGCTGGGCCTGGCGCTGGCTGGTCGGCGAGGATTTCTTTCCGAGCGTCGATTCCGGCCAGATGCGGCTGCATGCGCGCGGTCCGGCGGGCACGCGCATCGAAGAGACCGAGGTGCGGTTTTCGCGATCTGGAGCGTGAAATCCGCTCCGTGATCCCGCCGGACGAGGTCGAGATGCTGATCGACAACATCGGCATTCCGAACAGTTGGCCGGCCATCGCGCAGGGCGATATTCCGACCATTTCCAGCGCCGACGGCGAAATCCTGATTTCGCTGAACAAGGAAAAACACGCGCCCACGCGCGATTACGAGGTCCTGCTGCGCAAGCGCCTGCGCCAGCGCTTCCCGGACATGACCTTCTTCTTCCAGCCCGCCAACATCACCAGCCAGATCCTGAACTTCGGCCTGCCCGCGCCCATCGATTTGCAGGTGGTGGGGCGGAATGCCGCGGCCAATTACGCAGATCGCCCAGAAACTGGCTCGAGACGATCGCGCTGATCCCCGGCGCGGCGGACGTGCATGTGCACCAGGTCGCCGATCAGCCGGTGATCCGCCTGAATGTGGACCGGGCCAAAGCCGCGCAGATGGGTTTGACACAGCGCGACGTCACCAGCAGCATGCTGATCTCCCTCAGCGGCAGCGGTACGGTGGCGCCGAACTTCTGGATGAACTGGACGAACGGCGTCAGCTACAGCGTCGGCGTGCAGACGCCGCAATACCGGATCGACTCGCTGGATGCGCTGCTGCGCACGCCGATCTCGCCGGCGAACGAGCGCCGTCAACAGCACCACGCCCGGGTCGCATGGCGGGCGCGTCCGTGGCGGGGCTGGCTTCTGTGCGGCGCATCTCCGGGCGGCTCTTCGCAGGCCTATGGAAACCCCGGGGCCATGGCCGGCAGCACGCAACTGCTGTCGAACCTGGTCACCGTGCAACGCGGTCCTACATGCCGGTGATCGTGAACCACTACAACGTCTGGCCGGTGTTCGATGTCTTCGCCAACGTGGACCGGCGGGACCTGGGCGGAGTGGGCGCGGAAGTGACGAAGATCATGCGCGAAGAAGAACCGCACCTGCCGCGCGGCACCTCATTCTCGCTGCGGGGACAGGTGGCTACCATGCAATCGTCGTTCTTCCGGCTGGGCATGGGGCTGGTGTTCGCGGTGGTGCTGGTATATCTGCTGATGACCGTCAATTTCCAATCGTGGCTGGACCCCTTCATCATCCTGATGGCCTTGCCCGGCGCCACGGCCGGCATTCTGTGGATGCTGTTTCTTACCGGCACCTCGCTCAGCGTGCCCTCTTTGATGGGCGCCATGATGTGCATCGGAGTGGCAACGGCCAACAGCATCCTGATCGTTACGTTCGCCAACGACGAACGCGAGAAGTTGCTCTCCGCGAAGGAGGCCATGCTCTCGGCTGGTTTTGCGCGGGTGCGGCCGGTGCTGATGACGGCTTCAGCCATGATCCTCGGTATGGTGCCCATGTCGCTGGGCATAGGGGAAGGCGGCGAACAGAATGCGCCATTGGGACGGGCGGTGATCGGGGGACTGGCATTCGCGACGGTGACCACGCTGTTCGTAGTGCCGATCATCTATTCCTATCTGCGGACCAAGCCGCCGATCGATCATCAGCGTAGACTGGAAGAAATGAACGCCAGATGAGGCGCACTGAACCAGACGAACCCGGCATGTCCGATCTCCTGAGAGAGAACGAGGATCTCAAACGGCAGATCCACGAGTTGAAGACTGCCGGCAACGGCTCGTCACCGGGTGGCGCGCCCGCGAAAATGTGGCGCCCTTCGGCCATCAGCATCTGGGCGATTTTCCTGACCGTAATCGTGCTGGTGATAGTGGCATTCGTCTCCGGGTACATACCGTTGAAGAAGAGGCAGGACCTGATCGCGGGCGAAGCGAAAGAGCAGGAGCGGGCGCTGCAGCGGGTGGAAGTGATCGAGGTGCGGCCTTCGTCCCGCGAGAGCGTGATCGAACTGCCGGGCAGCATACAGGCGATCACCGAAGCGCCCATACTGGCGCGCGCCGATGGATACCTGCAGCGCCGCATGGTGGATATCGGCGATCGTGTGCGGAACGGCCAACCTCTGGCGGAGATCGATGCCCCGGAGATGGATCAGCAGATGCGCCAGGCTAAAGCCACCTTGCAGCAGGCGCAAGCGGCGGTGGAACAGGCTGCGGCGAATTATCAGCGGGGGCAGGCGGACGAGGATCTGGCCAAAGTGACCGCACAACGATGGGCGGCACTTTCGGCCAAGGGCGTGGTTTCGAAGCAGGAGAACGACCGCTATCAGTCCGAGTACCACGCGCTGACGGCCGCGACGAAGGCGCTGGAGAAAGCGCTGCTAGCGCAACGCAGCAACGTAGCGGCCGCGGAGGCCAACCTGGCGCGCCTCGACCAGATGCAGAGTTACCGGCTGGTGAAAGCGCCGTTCGAGGGAGTGATCACGCTGCGCAACGTGGACGCGGGCGCGCTGGTGAACGCGGGCAATACACTGCTTTTCCGCATTGCGCAGATCGATACGCTGCGCACGTATTTGAACGTCCCGCAGGCGAATGCCAGCGAGGTGCGGGTAGGACAACCGGCGCGGCTGAGCGTTTCCAACCTGCCCGGGCGCCAGTTCGCGGGCTCGGTGGCGCGGACGGCGAGCGCGCTCGATCCGGCCACGCGCACCTTGCTGGTGGAAGTTCGTGTGCCGAATCCGAGCCGCGCGCTGCTGCCGGGCATGTACGCGCGCGTGGAGCTGACCGGGACACGGGCCAACGCTCCGTTACGGATTCCAAGCGATGCGCTGATCGCGCGCGGAGAAGGCACGGAAGTCGCAGTGGTGCGCGACGGGCACACGGTCCATCTGCAGAAGATCGAAGTGGGGCGGGACTACGGCGATCACCTCGAGGTGGTGGGCGGGCTAAGCGAAGGCCAGACCATTATCGCCAATCCCGGCGATGTGGTGCGGGAAGGCTTGCAGGTGCAGCCTGTTCCGGTCGGCAGGTGAGCGTCACGGCGTCAGCAAGAAGCCGTGATTCGTCGAATGTGAGTCGATGAAATAACCCGTCACGGCTCCCGCCTGGTTGATGCTGCCCGGGAAAGTGCCCCCGTAGGCCGCGCTACTGTCGCCCGGGACATCAAACGGTGTAAACTTGCCGGCTGGGTTGCGCACGAAGCCGTGGCTTAAACCACCCGCTAACGAGAAGATTCCCGTAATGGCGCCCGCGTCGTTCATGCTGTAGGGAAACACATTCGCCTTAGGCACGCCGGGAACGACAATGGTAGTGAAATCGCCACCTGGGCCGAGCACAAATCCGCGAGTCATGCCGTGCGGATCGATGTAGCTTCCCGTGATTGCGCCCTCGTCGTTGATGCCATACGGTTGGGTGCCCTGATAGGGGCCCGAACCGGCGCCAGGCGCGCTGAATGGTTTGATGAAGCCCAGGCGAGTTCGTACGAAGCCGTGAGTGGGTATGGTATAGACGGTGGAGTTGTAGCTCCAGGAGCCGGCAACGGTATTTGAGTTATTGATGCTGTTGGCCCGCGTTCCATTCAATCCGTCTCCACCAGCCCCGGGGACACCGAACGTTGTAAAAACGCCCCACGGACTTCTCAAAAAGCCGTAGCAAACCGCGCCTTCAATGTAAAAACCTGCGATGGCGCCCGCGTCGTTGATGCCGAACGCATAAGTTCCGCTAGTCGAGGCGGGCGGAGCATCGAAGGTGGTAAGCGCTCCCCACGGACTTCGCACGAAACCGTGAACCAGCCCGTATGTGTCGATGTAGTACCCTGTAACGGAGCCGGCGTCGTTGATGCCATAGGCCAACGTCTGCGTGCCGGCGCCATCCGCATCGAACTCCGTAAAATCGCCGTTGGCGCCTCGCACGAAACCGTGATTGAGATTGGCCGAGTCCACAAAGTAACCCGCGATGGCGCCCGCCGCATTCATGGCGGTTGGGGTGGTGCCCTGCCGGAAACCTGTGCCGGCGCCGGGAGCGTCAAAGGTGACGATGTGACCGGGCTGCGCCAGGAGCACGCCCCACAAGGTTAAAGAAGAGACAGTCCCGCAAGCTAAAGCGCGGTACGTAACAAAAGCGGATCGTCCCAACGGGCTGGACATAGAGCATTGCCTCCAGCAATGGTTTCCAATCTATCACGGACGCTGGCGTTATTTTGCATTGGGTAGCAGGCCCTTTTCGACCAGCACGGGCGGCCTGCGGTGCCGGGTGGCCTGTTCATAAGCAAACGCCCAGCCGAGTAAGTCGCCGTCTTTCCATAGCCGCGCGGACAGCTCTAAACCGAACGGAAGGCCGCCGGGATAGAATCCGCCGGGGACAACTACCGCGGGGACGCCGATCATGTTGACCCATCCGGTGGCGCTGTGTGGACCTTCGCTGATCTTTCCGTCTTGTGGCATGGTCTCATCGGGTGGCGGCATTTGGGTGGCCGGGTAGACGAACCCGTCCAGATGCAGCCGGTTCAGCGTTTCGTTGTAGGCATCGAGCGCCCTTTGGCGGGGGGCAAGCACGTTGGCGGCGGCTTGCGGATCGCTCTCGAATAAGGCCTGGGTCAGCGGCCGCCGGTCCTTTGGAGCGGTCTCATCGAAGCCGCCGATGATGGTGGCCGGCAGAGCAGCCCCAACCGCCTTCTGGTATTCGGCGGCCGAGTGGTATTGCGCCGGGCCAAACCCGGCCAGGAATTTTTCGGTGCCTTCGCGGATGTAAGGCACGGTGGCCACGCGAGCCGCGATTGCCGCAAAGCTATCCGGAAGAATGGCATCGTCGAAAACCACGGTGGCGCCCGCCGCGCGCAGCCCTTCGAGAGCTTTCATAAAGACGGCACGCGTCTCGGGGCGCAAAGGGAGGCGGGCATCGGCGGTAGCGGCTTTGACTTGGGCGGGGGACGCGGACGCTGGGATGCCCTGAAACGGAATGCCCGCTCCGTCCAGGATGAAGACCGGAACGCCGAAGCGTTTGCCTTTTAGAGAGTCCGCTTTCAGGTACTGCGTATAAGGGCCGGGCTCGGCTCGGGCGGCTGACCCGATGGTGCGCGGATCGGCGGGATCTTCTCCGGCTATGACGCCGAGCGCAATGGCGGCATCGGTTACGTCGCGGGCGATGGGGCCGGTGTTGTCGAGCAGCCAGTCGAGCGGCGCGATGCCGGCGATGCTCACCAGGCCGCGCGTGGGGAAGACGCCGACCACCGAACTGGTGGCGGCAGGCATGCGGATGGAGTTGCCGGTGTCGGTGCCGTTGCCCAGCAATGCGAAGTTTGAGGTGACGGCTGTGACGGTGCCTCCGGACGAACCGCCGGGGCTGAAGCGCACGTCATAAGCGTTGCCGGTGCGTCCGAAGGCAGTGCTGCGGCTGGTATCGCTGGCCGCGAAATCCGGCATGTTGGTCTGGCCGAGGATGACGGCCCCGGCCGCGCGCAGCCTGGCGACGATGGTGGCGTCCTTTGGCGCGACCAGCTCGTGGCCGGGGATCATATAGCCTTTCCAGCCATCCGTTGTGATCAGACCTTTCACGCTGGTGTTGGCCTTGGTAACTATGGGAACGCCCCACATGGGACCATGCGCAAAACCAGAGCCACCCGCTTTTGCTTCTGCGTCTTCGCGCTCGGCGGAGGCCAGGGCTCCGTGCTGGTCGAGGTTCTGCACCGCGCGATAAATCCCGTTGTATTTTTGGATTCGGGCGATGTGCCAGCGCACGACTTCGGTCACTGTGTATTTATGGGTGAGATAGAACTGCTCCAACTGCGGAATCGTGACATCGAGAAGGTCGCGATCCATCGATTGCTGGGAGTTTTTGAGGCAGCCGGTCTGTAGGATGGACAGGATTATCAGGAGAGAATTGGCTGCTAGTTTCATGACCATTATCTGAACACATGGCCGCGTACGTGGGACTTGATAAGTACTACGGCAGATCCAGGTCGAGGGCGTAGATGTCGGCGTAGCGATGGATCACATTGGCCAGCGGCTGGCCGTCCGGGGCGAGGCCTGCAAAGCGATAAGTGCCGGGAATGCCGCGCTGAAGATTGTCCCATGCTGGTACTTTTTCCACCTTGCCGCCGGGTACGCTGACGCGATAGAGTCCATCTCGGGCGGCCGAGCGTTCCTGCCAGTAGATGAACTTACTGTCGGATGACCAGCTCATTCTGGAGGCCCTGCCGCCGGCTGCCAGGATCCTCCACTTGCCGGACGGTGGGTCGAACAACCTGATTCCCTTGCTGGATCGAGCCGCCAGGTAGCGGCCGTCGCGAGACCAGTACGGCGCGTCAATATCGTCGTCCGCTCCGGGTAGCGTAGATACCCTGTGGGTCCCGAGGTCCAGAAGGCATTCTTGCGAGCCGATTGTGTTACCGTCCTTGTCCAGATACGCACGCCAGAATGCCAGCGTATTTCCATCCGCCGAGAACGATGGCACGTCCTCCCCGGATTGCTCGTTTTCGAAGAGTATCTCTGGTTTGCCGCCCTCCGCGGGGATAAGCCAGATCTTCCCTGGCTTATCCGGCAAAGTGACATGCGCTGCCAGGCGCTTGCCATCGGGTGACCATCTCATGCCGTAACCCTTCGCCGGCGGGAAAGTCAACTGCGTACGCTGGGTGCCGTCTGATCTGGCCCGCCACACAATGCTTTCCGGAAAGGTGGTGTATGCCAGCCATTGTCCGTCAGGCGAGAAGACGCCATTGTCCGCGGAGATTCCAGCCAGTGGGGGCACGAATTTCTGCAGATTCTGGTCGTACCGTACGATTTGGCGGCTCTCGCTCTCCGATACGACGAACAATCGCTTGCCGTCCGGGCTAAATGCCGGAGGCGCCCATGCTGACGTGCTGAATCCCGCCGCATAGATTTCCATCGGCTGAGGTTTGCGCAAACCCCAGAAAGCCGTCTGCTCACGGATGGCCCACAGGCTGATTTTCTGACCGGATGCCTCGCGGAACAGGAAGTACCGGCCGTCCGGCGTCCACTTGCCCCGGCCGATTCCCTCACCCCACCGCGCCTGCGGGTTGTTACGGTCGGGCAGAAACGGGTGTAGGTACGTGCCGTCCGCGCGCACCTCCCAAAAAGTGGCCCCGCCGGTGGCGCCATTCATGCGGGTAAATCGGATCAAGCGGCCATCGGGCGACCAGTCATCCACCCCGGCATTCGCCACGATCTTATGCAGGCCGGAACCATCCGGGTTGACCAGCCACAAGTCAGAGTCGTGGTTGAAAACGATTCTGCGCCCGTTATGTGACCACCGGGCATCAGGGCTCCAGCGATCGAAACAACGCGGATTGGCGAACCGCCGTTTAGTGGCAATCTCCAGACGAGACCTCGGTGCCCTCATTGGACTCCGACCCCTCGACCAAAAGCTCCGACAAGTCCGGGGAGATGTCCAGCACCCGGCCATTTTGGAACGGCGCCGGTACGTCGATTACGTCGCCTCCCTCCACCGGGACTTGCACCAGCCTGAGGCGTCCTGGCTCTTCCTGGGTGAAGTACACCTTCTTGCCATCACTCGCGAGATGGGGTCCAGCGTGGGCCAGGTGAGTCAGTTGGACGACGTGAGTGACTCGCGGAGGTTTAGCCGGGCTCACCGCCAGCCATAACGCCAATGCCGCCGCGGCTGCCGTGAGGGCCGCGACTGCCATGCCCCACCGGCGGGAGCGTGGGGTGCGGGCCTCAGCCACCGCTCGCAAATCCGCCGCCATCTCAGCGGCAGTCTGATAGCGGCGCTCGCGGTCCTTCTGCAAGGACTTGTCGATGATCGCCGCGAGCTTGGGCGGAAGCCCCGACCGCAGTCCGCTGGCCGGACACGGCGCGCTGTTCACAATCGCCTGCTGTACTACAGCCGCCGTTTGGCCACCGAACGCGCCCACGCCCGTGGCCATTTCATATAGCACCAGCCCGAAGGAGAACAGGTCCGTGCGGGGATCCAATTTCTCGCCGCGGATCTGTTCGGGCGACATGTAGCCGACCGTTCCCATGGCCGCGCCTGTGCGAGTGAGGCTGAGATCGGCCCTGGGGGCAGCCGGTTCGGGACTCTCGGCGATCTCCTGCCCTTGCAGCTTCGCCAAGCCGAAGTCCAGCACTTTCGCCTGGCCCTGCCTGGTGACGAAGATGTTCGCCGGCTTGATATCCCGATGAATTATGCCCAGCCCATGGGCTGCTTCCAGGGCGGCCGCGATTTGTACCGCCAGGTCCAGCAGAACGCCGATGTCCAGCGGCGCCCCGATGGCCTCGCGCAGTGTGCGGCCTTCCAGCAATTCCATCACGATAAAGGGCTGACCCTCGTGCTCTTCGATTTCGTGAATAGTGCAGATGTTGGGATGGCTCAGCGCCGATGCCGCGCGCGCCTCCCGCTCGAAGCGTTGCAGCGCCACAGGATCGGCGGACATAGCCTCCGGCAGGAACTTCAGGGCAACCTGGCGCCCCAGCCGGACATCCTCCGCGCGGTACACCAAGCCCATGCCGCCTCCGCCCAGCACGCCCAAAACGCGATAATGCGACACCCGCTTGCCGAGCCTCTCGGCGTTTGACTGGAGCGGCCTGGCGGCGCTATCCAACGCTTCCGCGCGCGATTGGTAGGCGAGCAGCGACTCAACTTCGCGGCGCAGGTCGTCGTCACCGGCGCAAGCGGCAGTCAGAACGTTTGGGCGGCCCGCAGCCGGAGATTCCTCCACCAGCGCAAGAATCCGCTTGACCGCCTGCCACCGCTCGGGGGTCACGCGAAGGCCCGGGCAATCTCGCGCACCAGCCACAGGCGCGCGGTCTTCCACTCCCGCTTCACGGTTGCCGCGGAAATGTCGAGTGCCGTGGCGGTCTCCTCTACGCTGAGCCCGCTGAAGAAGCGCAGTTCAACGATGCGGGACTGGCGCGCGTCGATTTGCTCCAGTTTGGTAAGCGCCACGTCGAGAGACCGGATGTCGATCTGCCGGCTGTCGGCCAGAGCCAGGCGATCATCCAGGGTGATCTGCAGACCGCAGCCGCGCTTTTGGGCGTGGCGCGCCTCGGCGTAGTTCACCAGAATACGGCGCATCATACCGGCCGCCAGACCCAGGACTTGCGGCCGGCAGGACCAATCCACACGATACTGGCCGAGCAGGCGCAAATAGGCTTCATTGACCAACGCGGTGGGCTGCAGGGTGTGGCGGGGGCGCTCGTGTGCCAGGCAGGCCGCCGCCATGCGGTGCAATTCGGCGTAGAGGGCCGGCATCACCGCATCCAACGCGGCCTTGCCGCCCGCGCCAGATTCGGCAGGTGCAGCTCCGAAGCCGGGCAGATCACTCATCGCCTATGTTTAAGTGATTTTACGCCATCATAACGTTTCACGCAAACTCGTTCGGCCTAACAACCTTTCCGATAGTGGCGTCAACCGAGCCGGCAGTCACCAATCCAGAGGAAATCTTCGAGTAAGTGATCCCGCTTTGCTCGATTTCCTGCGTTTATAAGTAGAGTCCCTCAGAATCGGAGGCCAAAATGAAAATTCTCACGCCGGGCAAAATGCAGCACCATGCCACGCGCCGATCCCTATCTGGCGCGGCTCTGATCGTTGCGGCGATGTCCTGGGCCAAACCAGCTTCGCCCCAGGTCTGGAGCCAATTATCGCCACTCGGCACGTTACCTAGTGCCCGCGCCGACGCTACCGCTATTTACAACCCGGCCACTAACTCCATGGTGATGTTCGCAGGCCTAACCGGCTCCTGCAGCACTCCGGGCGAAGTGACCCTGAACGATACCTGGCTTCTGAGCTCCGCCAATGGATTTGGGACGCCCACTTGGACCAACCTCATACCGAACGGCGATTCTGGGGCGCCGCCGGCCCGGCGCGGCCACACGGCCGTCTACGATGCTGCCAACGACCGCATGACCATCTTTGGTGGCGACGCTTTAGGTTGCAGCAGCAAGTTCAATGACGTCTGGGTGCTGGCCAACGCTACGGGTCATACCGGCACACCATCATGGATTCAACTATCGCCTACGGGTGGACCGCCGACGGCGCGGTCAGACACCACCGCGGTCTACGATCGCAGAAACAACATCATGATTGTCAGCGGCGGCACAGGAGACTTCGGCTCGCCTATCCACGACACTTGGGTACTGACGAACGCCAACGGGCTGAACGGCACACCGAAATGGATGCAGCTTGCGCCCACGGGCGGGCCGCCAACGGCCACTTGGGCACGCGCGACGGTCTATGATCCGGCAAGCAATCGGATGACTGTCTTCGGGGGCGGAAACTGCTGCGGAGGAACCCTCTATAACGAGGTCTGGGTACTTACCGGAGCGAACGGATTGGAAGCTGGTTCCCAGTGGATACAACTAAGCCCGACCGGTACCGCCCCGAAACCACGACTTGGCCCCACCGCAGTGTATGACCAGCCCTCCAACCGGATGGTCGTTTTCGGGGGCGACCTGAGCACCCAAAACCCACCGACAGCACAGTCCAACTCAGTATGGGTGCTGACCCACGCCAACGGCCTGAACGGCACGCCCGCGTGGCTCAACATGACTACCTCCGGGACGCCGCCCTCCCCGCGCGGCGGCGACATCATGGAGCCGACTATGGTGTATGATCAGCGCACCGATCACTTTTTGATCTTCGGCGGGGCCAGCGGCAACACCGTTCTCAACGATTCCTGGGTGCTGCAAACGCAATCCCTGGCCGCCTCCCCCTTCTCCCTGAGCTTTCCCGGCCAAACGGTGGGGACACCGAGCGCGTCGATGACCATCACGCTGATCAATACGGGGTCCACCGCGGTTACCAACCTTTCGGTAGGGCTGGTAGGTACCAGCAGCGGTGACTTCGCGCAGATCAACGACTGCGGGACCGGTCTCAATGCCAGCGCCAGTTGCACGATCACCGTAACCTTCACTCCCAGCGCCACCGGAGCCCGCTCGGCGTCCGTTCAGGTTAGCGACAAGGCCTCTATCAATCAACGCTTCCTGCCGCTGAAGGGTACCGGCATGTGACCTGATTTTAGGTTCGAATGAGGAGGGCTTGCGCAGCGATGTTTTGGAAAGCCGCGAGACGCTTGAGCGATCCCTTCGGATGGGCGCGGCTTGTCTGCCGTCACGGGCGGCCACAATGGTGCCTTCCGCCCAGACTTTTGAACCACGCTCCATAGTTTCTAAGGGGGCACCCGGTAGACGGTCTCCTTTAAACGAGATTCCGAATTACCCCGGACGTACGCATGTAAGTCGGAAGCTGTGGCCAAGGCGTTGCGGGCAGAACTTATTCACTAAGCCAAACAAAGATACCTATTCATTTAGATGGTGACGCCGCGGCAAGCGCCGCCTATCATCAGAGATCGAGGGCAGAGGGGTCGGGTGGCACGAGGCGACGAGCGTTACTGTCAACGGCGCCGCGGCGGCGCGCGTACTGCATAAATCCCCGATACTCAAATGCGGGCTACTACCGGTAAAGAAAGTGTACAAGAAGCCGGCCTGACCGGATGGCGCACTGGCGACCCAACGGGACTGATGCAATGGCGAGATCGCGGAATGGTGCTTGCAAGCGATGGGAACTTTTGCGGCAGAACCATAGGTGGCGGGAGCGTTGGCAACGGTACATGCGATCCGCCAGGACAGGTATGAAAATGGAATTCAAAAACAGCAGTCAGCTCGATGCTTTACTGAGGATCGCCACCTTCTCGGCCGCTCTGCGGGGACATCGGCTGACCGGCTGGGTGGAATCGGCGGAATCGGCGGCGGCAATGTGCGCAGCGTGCAACAGCGAAGTCACCGTGCACCTATCGCTGTTCGAGCCGGTCATGGATGGCCGCGCGCTGGGGGTGGATTGCGGGTCCGCGGTACATAACACAGCGGCCTAACAGAAATGCATCATGCCGGTTCCCGGCCTGCTGATGCGGCTCCTTGCGGTTCCCGTATATGGCCCGCGCGCCATGACGCGCCAATATTGGCTCCGGAGCAACTTACCCGGAACGTGTATATGGAGGACGGCACCGTTTTCAATGGCCGGTGGGCCGGTGGCCGGCAATGATTCCGTTGCGCTCAATTCAGTGCTTATCTGTTTGATCGGGGAGAGCATTGTATTGAAAATATCGACGCGAAGCTCTCCTTAGAGATACACGGAAATTAGTTAGGCCCCTCTCCAGTTTCGCGCCCAACTGGGAAACGAGGCGGCCCGGAGCGAGCCATTTTGCAGGCCCGGGGGCCCGGACTGGGCCCTTCCATATACTCCATCACCAGGCAGCCCGCAGACGTGCCCTCCCCGCCGGCTCCGGCATCCGGGTTTCGAACCGTCCCAGAAACGCGACGTGGTTCACGAGCCTGGCAGCGTCAACCGGAACACGGTGCCGACGTTGTACGCTCCGCCGAAGCGAGTCGTGCCGCAGAGCGCTCCGGTTCGATCGGAGACAAACTGTTGCGGCTCGGGGCTTGCGCCGTCGCCATTTTGACCTGTGAAGCTGGCCAGCACGGTTTCGCTCCATGGCGCCCGGGTTCGGGTGGCCGGCGTCAGTTTGAACACAATACCAAAGCCCCAGGTGCCGCCCTTCTTGGTCGTACCGTAAAGCTCGCCGGCCGCACCGATTAGCAGCCCCGAGCTTGGTTCCGCGCCGTCGCCGGTGTGGCTTCCAAAGCGGTACAGGATGGTTTTGTTCCAGGGGCCTGCCGGTCCTTCGGGCGCCGTCAATCGGTAAACGACTCCGTTTTGAGCAATGCCACCCCACTCCGTCGTTCCGTAAAGTTCGCCGCCTCTCCCAACGGTCAGTCCTTGTACCGGTGAGTCTCCATCCAGTCCCTCCATTACAAAGCGGTCCAGAACCGTTTCTTTCCACCCGGCATCGGCCGTAGTTGTCGGCTCAAGCTTGAATACTACACCGGGTCTGTTGAATGCCGTACCGTAAAGCGAACCATCTCCGCCGAAGACAACTCGCGCCCACGGATAAGCTCCGTTTCGTCCAGTAAAACGACACAACACCCTTTCCTTCCATTCGCGGTCCGGCCCGGAAGGTGGCGCCAACTCATACACGGTACCGTATCCATCGCCAGGGCCGGCGCCGCCATTCGCAGTAGTTCCATAGAGGAAACCGTTACGGCCAACGGTCAGGCCAGACAAGGGCGAGGCGCCGTCCCGCGTCGCCGGGACAAAGTGATGAATGACGGTTTCGATCCACGGCTCCCCCGGTCTCGCCGGCGCGGTCAACCGAAAGACCACGCCATGCCCTGCTCGCCCACCTGCCATGGTTGTGCCGTACAGCGAGCCATCCCGGCCGAAAACAGGCTCTCCCAGCGGCATGGCCCCGTCAGTTCCACTGAAGCTGTAGATCACATGCTCGCGCCATTCGGCGCCACGGCTGGCAGAGGTGGTTAATTTGTAAACAGTGCCCTGGCCTGAGGCACCGCCCTTTCGGGTGAATCCGTAGAGAGTGCCGGTCTTATCCACAGCGACACCGTCTCGTTCTGGCGAGGCTCCATCACCGTTCTTTCCGGTGAACGAGTACAGGACCTCCAACTTGGCGCGCGGCGGGCGCCCCAAGTTTCTGGCGAGAGAAGCGAGGCCCGCAGCCAACGCCAGGCATAGCGCCGTCACGCCCGCCCGTATGAGCCGGCTACGGGAGCGGTTACGCCGCTCGATCCGCTGGAGTTCCCGCAGTACCTCGCTCGCAGACTGCCATCTCTCGGAAGGCGCCGTTTTCAGACAGCGCTGAATCACGCGATTCAGTGAGCCGGCGGATTGACTCCGCGAAACCGGCGCCGCTCCCCTGCGAATCGCCGCGACCACTTCGGTCGGGGTATCGCCCGTAAACGCCTTCCGCCCATGCACCATCTCAAACATCACGGCGCCGAAGGCGAAGACATCGGTGCGGGCATCCACCTCGCCGCGCGCGATCTGTTCCGGCGCCATGTACTGCGGCGTGCCCGCAACCAGACCGGTCATGGAAAGCGATGCCTGACGCCCCACCGGAGTCCCCACGCTGAGTTCGTCGGCCTGATGCGGCAGCCGCGCCAGGCCGAAATCCACGAGCTTGGCTCCCCGGGGAGTGAGCATGATATTACCCGGCTTGAGGTCCCTGTGAATAACCCCGGGCGGTGCGCGTACTCCAGCGCGCCCCCAATCTCCAAGGCGACCCTCAGTGTTTCGTTCAAAGAAAGCGGGCCTTGTTGCAGACGTGCAGCCAGCGTAGCGCCCTCCACAAACTCCATCACCAGGTAATCGATCTCATCATCCCGGCCTATGTCGAAGAGCGTGCAGATATTCGGATGGTTCAAACTGGAAATGGCGCGCGCCTCGCGCTCGAGGCGGCCGAATCCGCCCGAATGCCTCATTTCACTGGCAAGAATTTTTAGCGCTACGATGCGCCCGAGGCGCGTATCACGAGCGCTGTAGACCTCGCCCATCCCACCGGCTCCCACCGCATGCAAAATCTCGTAGGGACCCAGATGTGAGCCCGCGCCGAGATGGAACTCCGCGCTGCCTTCACGCCGGGCCACCATGTGCATGGCCGGGGTCTCCATAAAACTGCCGGGCTGATACCCCAGCAATTCTTCGACTTCGGCGCGTACAGACTCGTCGCCGCCGCAGGCTTGGCGCAGGTAGGCATCGCGCCCCGCCGGCGGGTGTTCCAGCGCATCGTGGTACAGGCTTTCGATTTGACGCCAGCGCTCAGGATCCAAGTGTCCTCCCCGGGTCCAGTTCGCGGTGCAGCCACGACTTGGCAAACCCCCACCCCCGCATTACGGTGTCCCGCGACGTGCCCAGCACCTCCGCGGTTTCCTCCACCGTGAGACCGCCAAAGAAGCGCAGCTCTACTATCCGAGCCTTGCGCGGGTCAAGAACCTCCAGGCGTGTGAGCGCTTCATTCAGCGCGAGCAGATCAATTTCGCGGTGGTGGCCGATCTCCGGAGCCTCGTCCGGCGACACCAGTCGCAAGCCTCCGCCGCGTTTGAGGTATCCATGGGACCGGGCGTGATCCACCAGCACGTGGCGCATCAGTTTGGAGCACACCACGAAAAAATGAGCGCTGTCTTGCCAATCCACTTGCCGGGCATTGACCAGGCGCGTATAGGCCTCATGAACCAGCGCGGTGGTCTGGAGCGTATGGCCGGGATGCTCGCGGCTCATGTACGATCGGGCCAGCCGGCGTAGTTCGTCATACACGAGCGGCGTTAGTCTGTGGAGCGCTTGCTCGTCCCCGCCCCGCCAGGCATGTAAGAGCCGGGTTACTTCGCCTGGATCCATAAACGGCGCAACTCGGAACATTATATCGCGTATGGACGAAAGAAAGTTTCTGGCGTGTGCTGTTTTTTGATCTCAATTCCCGCTTTACTGAATAGTTCGCCTAAATCGTGGATCGCGGTTGATTCACAATCTAGGGGATTTATGCAGAGAGTTATGAAAACAAGTGTTAGTTGTCGCAGCCATGGTATGAGCCGCGGCCTGACGCCGGTGCGGAATTACCAAATACCGGGCATAACGCGCGATGGCGGAACGTCAATACGGGCGCCAACCGCCGGATGCGAACTAAGTCCACGCTCCTCGGCGGCCAGATAGATGCAACGACATATGAAAGGACCATTACCGGCCTCGGAAGGTACACGGGTGCGGTTTTCGATGGTTTTCGTGGGTGTAGCGGGCAAGGTTGCCGGCCAGTGCGCTTCCCGTACTTTTGGCGACGGCAATGTCGGAAATGATCCTGTCCCATCCTATTTCCTGCGTATTTGTTTGAAGGACGAGCTATGGGTCGGAGTAACCCCTTTTGGTCTTGCGATCGACGGTAACAGAATCATTTACGGCATTACCTTCTCCGGCTGGACGAGCCTCTTCTGCGCTCAGCCGGGGTCCTAAGGGTGCCGCACGCTGTTTTCGTCGACGCCGTATCTGGTCGTCCGGTTCGACCAGCTTGGGCGAGGCACGACAATGGAATTCACGAATCGCAGTCAGCTAAATGCTCTGGTGAAGATTGCTGAGTTCTCGGCCGCTGTGCGGGGACACCGGCTGACAGGCTGGGTGGAATCTGCGGACTCGGCGACCGCGATCTGCGCGACATGCAACAGCGAAGTCACCGTGCACCTATCGCTGTTCGAGCCAGTCATGGATGGCCTCGCGCTGGGGGTCGATTGCGGGTCCGCGGTACATAACACAGCGGCCTAACAGGAAGACGTTATGCCGGTTCCCGGGGGGCCCTCGCAGCATGGACGCCAAGCCACGATTTGTTCCGGATTAACTGAGAGAGCGAATGCATCGAAGAGGGCGCCTTTTCAGCCTTGTTTCGTGGGCCTGTCGTGACTCTCGTGGTGGGGCGGTGCCACTGGGGGTTCCTTTAACTTGATTCGAAGCCCGGAAGGCAATCTCTACTGCATTGCCGGCGGTGTGGGTAAAAGGGACATCATTTCCCCGTCAGGCCCTGAGGCCCGTGAGCACCGGCGGCCCCAAAAGACCCAAAAGGAGGGTCTATGATGATTACGAAACCACATCAGCGCCCGATTTCCGCGCTGACAGCGATACTCGCATTGGCGGCGCTCGGAACATCCATCGCGCAGGCCCAGACCGTTACCATGCCCTCGACCAGAGTGTCCCCTCAGGATTGGGAACCTCTGCCGGCCTCAGTCACGTTTCATACGCTCGCTAAGTTCAACGTGAAGGATGGTCACGGCCCGGGTAATTGGGCGCAACCGGGCGCCGTGGAAGGAAGGGACGGCAACCTGTACGGGACAACGGCATTTGGCGGAGCTCATAGCGGTGGCACCGTGTTCCAAATGACTCCAGGCGGGACGTTGACGACGCTGCACAATTTCTGCGCCGAACCGGGCTGTGCGGACGGTAACGGCCCGGCGGGGTTGGTACTCGGTGCGAACGGGAACTTCTACGGAACCATATACGCCAACGGGGCCAATAACGGCGGGACGATTTTTAAGATTGCACCGGATGGCACGCTGACAACGTTGTACAGTTTCTGTTCACTGGCCAACTGTATCGACGGCAGCGGCCCGGTCGGGCTGGCGCGTGCCGCTGAAGGGAGCTTCTACGGGACCACCGGTTTAGGCGGAATCGCCACGACGTGCCCTTATAGCTCCGGCGGCTGCGGCACGGTTTTCAAGATCACGCCGGGAGGCGATTTGAGCACGCTCTACAGCTTTTGCTCACAACCGGTTTGCGCAGATGGCGCCAACCCGCTTGCAACGGTAATTCAAGCCACGGACGGAAACCTATACGGAACGACCGAAGGTGGGGGAAGTTATGGCGGCGGTACCGTCTTCCGGCTTACACCCGGCGGTACGCTGACGACTCTGCACTCCTTTTGCCAGATGGCGAATTGCGCGGACGGCTCTTTGCCGCAGGGTCCACTAGTTGAATCGCCGAATGACGGCAACTTGTACGGCACAACGGCCGGTGGCGGGGCGTACGGCGCACTCGCAATCGGCGGGTTTGGAGGCACCGTTTTTCGAATGACGCTGGCCGGCGAACTAACCACGATTTACAGCTTCTGTCAAGGCGCCTTACCGAATTGCACCGATGGTTTCGATGTCAGCGCGGGGCTGGCCCAAGCGAGCGATGGGAGCTTTTACGGAACAACGGTTGAGGGCGGGACGCATGGCGGATGCGTTCCGTTTACGACGTGCGGAACCGTTTTCCGCATCACCCCAAACGGCGAGCTGACGACGGTCCACAACTTCATCGGAAGCGACGGAGCGGCTACCCTGGCGGGAGTGGTACAGGCAACCAGCGGAGTCTTTTACGGGACGCCAACGGCTGGGGGGATCGAAAATTCCTACTGTGACGGGGGCTGTGGCACGATGTTCAGTCTGTCGGCGAACCTGCGGCCCTTTGTCGCGCTCCTGTCGACGGCAGGTCCGGTGGGAGCGACTGTCGAGATCGTAGGGCATAACCTGAGCGGCGCCACAGGGGTCGACTTTAACTGCACGCCGGCGGTATTTACGGTGTTGTCGAGCACCTTGATATCAGCCACTGTTCCGACCGGAGCGAGCACCGGCTTCGTCACGGTGGCGACGCCCGGACTACAGCTCAACAGCAACGCGAGATTTCAAGTAAGGCCGTAAAATCCGGGACCAAACCGCGTCGCAGCGACCTGCCCAGGATCGTGGTGTGCCGGTTCCCCGGACTTGCTGATCTAATACCGGAGTAACTGGAGTATCTGGCCGGATTCCCGGGTACCGGGATTACTGGAACGAAGTTTTCTTTAACTTACCGGACAGAACGGTCCCTACTTACCGCCTTTTGGTAAATGGATGATCCGAACTTCTAAGGATTCCGGCGTTTTAGTCTGAGCGCGATTTTGAGCTAGATAAGCATTTAGCCGAGGACCTCTCGGAGGAGACTTGTCAATGGCCGAAGATCGAGACCAGCGCATAGGTGCCGGCCTGGACCGGAGAAGATTTCTTGGCGCGCTAGGAGCGGCTGCAGCGGGCGTGCTCCTGGAAGGCGGGAAAGGGACCGCTGAGGGCGAGACGCCCGCCTATTTTTATCAAGACTCATTCGGCAATGTCGTGCCAGCGAACCCTGCAGCTATCGCGCTGGGAATTTATCCACCTCCCATCCCCACTCCGGCCATGGGCCAGCCCGCCCCGGCTAACGGACCGCGTCGCGATACCAGCGCGCCTGTGCCCACCACCAACGAAACCTATTATGCCGAGGGTTATCCACAGTACAACATTCTCCTGATCATGGTCGACCAGATGCGCGCGACGACATTCTGGCCCCCCGCACCCGGCGGACAACCCACTATCGCCGAGGTCATACCGAACATAACCAAGCTCCAAAACTGTTCGTGGGTGTTTCCGAACTACTTTGTCGCCGCCACCTCCTGCACGCCCTCCCGCGCGGCCCTGCTCACCGGACTGTACTCGCAACAAACCTGTGCCTTTGAAACGGAGGTCGGCTCCAGCAAGACCAGCAGCGATCTCTTGCTGATGCCCTATTCGTCTTCGGCGGGAGGCTTCCCGACCATCGGAGACGTGCTTTCCCAGTGCCTGTATACCGGCGAGAATGGCGCGCCCGGATCGCCTACCGCTTCATATGATTGCACCTGGATAGGCAAGTGGCACCTTTCCTGCATAGACCTCGGGCAAGCGTCGGGCACACCCGGCGCAAACGGCCCGGCCGCTTATGGCTTTGGAAATCCGTATAACCTTCCCACCACCACAGCAGCTTTCTCGACCAGTGCAGTCACCATCCACGGCATCCCCTCGCCTAACGGCTTGTTATGCGAAGGCAATGGCGGCGACTTTCTCGATAGCTTTACGTATCCGAAGAGTGCGCCCTTACGCGACACTCCGGACTATCCTGCGACCGTGCAGATGCAGTTTCCAGCCGGGAAGTACATGCAGTTGAACGATGCCGCGATCGCCACGGCGTTCACTCATTATTGGCTACCCTATGCCAGCGCTAACCTGAATGTCCCGGACCAGAGGTGGTTCTGCGCCGTCAGCTTTGTGAACCCCCACGACATGAGCGATTTTCCGTATAGTTACGGGCTGACGCCGCCCGTCCCGCCGGCGGGCCAACCGGCGGTCTGCGGCAGCGATTTCTGCAGCCCGACGGTGACGAGAGCAGGTTACCAGCCCCCGCCGGTCGAAGGTGGCGCGTTTAACGCCACCGCAGGCGCCTGCGACACAAATCCAGGCGGTCTTTGCGGTCTCGACGTCACCCAAATACCGGCATTGAAAGCCAGCAGCCCGTATAGCGCCCTACCCAGTCCCTGGAACAATGGCGACGACCCATTGTCGCAACCGTACAACAGTTACTCCAGTGCGACCGGCCAGTATGGAAAGCCCGGCCTGCAGGCTTACTACGAGCATCAGTCGATCAATAACTCCGGCAAGATCCTGACTCCCAATGGCTGGCTCACGTTCTTGAATTACTATTTTTGGATGCAGGCTTGTGTGGACACGCAGATATTCAAAATCCTGTACGGCTCCAAAGGTCTGCAAAACAGCCCCTTCTGGAGTAACACAATCGTCATTTTCACCTCCGATCACGGTGACTTCGCCGGTTCCCACAACCTGCAGGCGAAGGGAGGAGCACTCTACGATGAAGTCATGAACGTGCCCCTCTACGTCAGTTTCCCGCAGCAGCGCCAGGCCTCCAGAGGACCGATATCCCTCCCCTACGTTTGCTCCAGCGTGGATTTCCTGCCCTTCCTGTATACCCTGGCGCTGGGCAACGACAGTTGGCGGAATAATTCCGGCGACATCATCCATTACCTGAACGGGCGAGAGAGTCTCACCGACGCGATTTACAGCAGTATTCTTCCGCAGCAGCGCCGGCTATCCTCCATCCCAAGTACGAATCCGTCGAGCGGTTTGAGTTACCAGTCCTACATCCTGCACACCACCGATGAGTACGGTTTAAATAACAATGAACCGAGCCATGCCATTGCGTTCCGCACCGTGGACATCACCACGAATTACAACAGTTCCAGCGCGTATCCGTATAATTGTCCACCGCCTTACGGTGGTGGCAAGCTGGGGATCTACAGTTTCTGGGACCTCTGCAACCCGCAAAACTCCGGTTCGCCCCCAACGGCCGCTAACGCGCCTTTCCTGCCGAGCACTGTCATGGGCCCCCAGCAGTTCGAGTTTTACACCTATTCGCCGGCAGGAAGCCTCACACCCAACCCTGGTGAGATCGGAAATCAGGCGTTCTTCAAGAATAGCCGCGGCCAACGGGAGATGACGCCACAGGCGCAGGCGTACAACAACGCGTTCAACAGCATCGCTCATAATGAGTTGTACTATCCTGCCGGTCTCCCGGCGCAGGTGCAGCAGGGTATTCAGACTGCCTTTTGCAACTACGTCACCTACGCGGAGGCCGCCGCGGCATCCAAGGGGCTCGCCTTAAGTTGTAGCGCCGGAGAAGTTAGCCCCACTAACTGTCCGCAACCCGCGGTGACAGCCAAATCCACTGACACGAAGTAAAGATGAAATACCTCGTGAACGGGCAGGCAGTGCCCGAAGATCTGATCAGCCAGGAGTCGGCGCGTATCAGCCGCGACCTCCGCTGGCAGGCCATTCCGGGTGACGGCGAGCGCGCCGCGCGCCTGCGGGCCGCCGCGGTGCAATCCGCTATCGACAAAGTGCTGGTTGAGCAAGCCGCGGCCCGCGATCCCCGGCCCATCGATCCCGGCGTCATCGAAGAGGAAGTAGCGCGCACGAAAAGCGGCGGGATGTGCCGCAGCGCATTCGACGATAGCGCCGCGCGGCAATGGGCGGACAAGCAACTCCGCATCCAGCGCACGCTGAGCGAGATGATGTCCGGCGCCCGCAAGCCCACCGCCGCCGAGGTGGAAGACTGCTACAACGCCTACCGGGACAAGTTTCGGAATCCGGAGGCGTACCAAGCGGCGCATATCGTCAAGCACGTGAACGGCGACCGGAACGAGGAACAGGCGCGGGCAGCCATAGAAGTGGCGCTGGCGGAGCTGCAGCGCGGCGAACCGTTCGCCGAGGTCGCCGATCGCCATTCCGACTGCAAAGGGAGCGGCGGTGATCTGGGGCGGTTCCTCGCCGGACAGATGGTGCCGGAGTTCGATGACGCCATCCGTGCTCTGGAACCGGGGCAGCGTACCGGCGTATTCCGGACGCCCTTCGGCTTTCACATCGCGGAACTACGTGACAAGACGCCTGGAGGACCGGCAGCCTTCGAACAAATGCGCGAACAAATAGAGCGCACCCTGATGATGATGAACCAGCACGAGGTCTACATCGGCGCGCTGGCTGAACTGCGCTCGTGCGCCGAAATCCGCGAAGACCAAAGCGAATAGCCCTGTCTTCCGGCATTCCGGGTGACGCATTAGTGGATGGTGCGGGTCTTGCGGTTCATGTAATCCATCAGCAGATATTGGCCTAACGTGTACGGCGTGGTGAAGTAGGCCTTGCCGCGGCAGATCTCAGTCACCTTCTGGACGAAGTTCACCAGACCGTAATCGCTGGCCAGCATAAACGTATTGATGATGATGCCCTGCTTCTTGCAGCGGTTCACTTCTTCGAGCGTCCGGCTGATCACCAGGGGGTCGAGGCCGAAGGCATTCTTGTAGACGCGCCCATCGTCGAGCGTCAGACAGCTTGGCTTGCCATCGGTGATCATGACGATCTGGCGCATATCCTTCTTTTCCTGGGCCAGCAGCCGCTGGGCGAGGATCAGGCCGTCGCGGGTGTTGGTGTAATAGGGTCCGACCTGCACGCGGGCAAGCTGGCTGATGGCCAGTTCCTCGGCGGAATCGTGGAACAGGACGCAGCGCAGGCTGTCGCCGGGATACTGCGTGCGGATCAGGTGGGCCAGCGCCAGGGCCACTTTTTTGGCCGGCGTGAAGCGGTCCTCGCCGTAGAGGATCATGCTGTGGCTGCAATCAAGCATCAGGACGGTGGCGCAGGAGCTTTGATACTCGCACTGATGGACATGCAGGTCGCTATATTCCAAGTCCAGGGGAACTTTGGCGCCTTCGCGGCGGATGGCGGAGAACAAGGTTTCGCTGATATCGAGGTTGAGCGTATCGCCGAACTCGTATTGCTTGGAGGAGCCGGAGGCTTCGATGCCGGTGGCCAGGTCGCGCGTGTCGTGTCGGCCGAAGCTGGACTTGCCGAGCGATCCCAGCAGGTCCTTGAGGGTTTTGAAGCCGAGGAAGTCGAGGGACTTGTCGGTGACCTCGAAGCGGACCTTGCTATCGGGGCCATTGCCCGGGCCGGCCGCGCCCTGGGGCTCGCCCGAGGGCTGTTCGACGGTGATCTGGCCTTCGTCGATCATCTTCTGCACCAGGTTGTCGAGGAGCTTTTGCATCTGCTCGGGCGTGAGGTTCTGCAGGCGCTCCATCATCTCGCGCATCTGGTCGTCGGGGAAAAGTTCGCCGCGCTCCAGAGCTTGCTGGATGGCCTTTTGCAGATCTTCGAGGTTCTGCTCGTTCCACTCGCTGAAGGGCATGTACTGGGTGTTGAAGCCGCTCTGCAAGAGGAAATCGGAGAGGGCCTGCAGGAGATCTTCGGCGCTGATGCCGAAGTCTTCGCCAGTGTACTTCGAGTAGCTAATTTTCATGAGCGCCGCCTTTTGTACGGCACCTAGTTATACTGCCTGCGGAAGTTGGGGCGCTGGGGCGGACCTTCTTCCTTGCTTTGCTCACGGCGGCGCTCCTCGGCGCCGTAGCCGCGCTCTTCGTTGCGGCTGATGCGCCGGTGGGCGTAGAGACCCTCCAGCACGAATTCGGCGGCGGAGGCGCGCACGGCATCGGGCTCATTGGAGGAGAGCTTGAGGGCTTTCAACTTCTCCATCAGGCCCTGGATGGACGCCAGCACCTTGACCATGGAAGCGGAGTCCATGGTTTCGTCGAGCTTCAAGGTGCCGCCGAGATCGAACCACTGGACGATTTGCGCGACGTTGGCGCCTTCGAAATACTTATCGTAGACCTTGCCGACCGCGACGCGGATGAGCTCGCGCGCGACCGCATCGCCGCCCTTCAGCTCGCCTTCGTATTCGAGCTCCATTTTGCCGGTGATGGAGGGCAGGGCCGAATAGATGTCGAGCACGCGCGGCACGGCGGCGGGCTCCTTGGACTTGAGGGCGCGCCGTTCGGCGTTGGAAACCACGTTCTCCAGTACAGAGATCGGAAGGCGCTGGGAGACGCCGGAGCGCTTGTCCACGCGCTTATCCTCGCGCGCGAGGAAAGCCAGTTGCTCGACAATTTCCTTGATGTAGACGGGCACGCGCACGTCGATCGGGGTGGTGCGCCGGAGCCAGGCCTCCTGCTCGGTGATGGCCATGCCCTGGTCGAGCGTGACGGGATAGTGCGTGCGGATTTCGCTGCCGATGCGGTCTTTGAGCGGCGTGATGATTTTGCCGCGGGCGGTGTAGTCTTCGGGGTTGGCGGTGAAGACCAGCATCAGGTCGAGGGGCAGACGGACCGGGTAGCCTTTGATCTGCACGTCGCCTTCCTGCATGATGTTGAACAAGCCGACCTGGATCTTACCGGCGAGGTCGGGAAGCTCGTTGATGGCGAAGATGCCGCGATTGGCGCGCGGCAGCAGGCCATAGTGAACGGTCAGCTCGTCGGAGATATCCTGGCCGCGGCGGGCGGCTTTGATGGGATCGATATCGCCGATCATGTCGGCAATGGTGACGTCTGGCGTGGCCAGCTTTTCGACGTAGCGGTGTTCGGAAGTGAGGTAGGTAATGGGAGTGTCGTCAGCCTCTTCCTGAACGAGGTTCCGGCAGCGGCGGCAGATGGGATGGTACGGATTATCGTGGATCTCGCAGCCTTCTATGTACGGCACCACATCGTCCAGCAGGGTGGTGAGCATGCGGATGAGGCGGGTTTTAGCCTGGCCGCGCAGTCCGAGCAGGATGAAATTATGGCGCGACAGGATGGCATTGACGACTTGGGGTACAACGCTTTCTTCGTAGCCGACGATGCCGGGAAATAATGGCGTGCCGCATTGGAGGCGGCAGATAAGGTTCGCGCGGAGCTCGTCCTTAACGGATCGGCTCCCGATACGATCCTCGGAAAAGGCGCTATTGCGAAGAGCGCCGAGAGTGCGCGGTAAATCCCAGGTGGCTTTTGTCAACCGCTGACCCCCCTTTGCCCGATTGTACCAAAGGCGGTCTCGCACGCGACGCGGAGGCGCCGAATTTCGGGTGATACGATCGCATAAATGAGAAGGTTCAGCATCACCGTGGATGTGGAAGCGCCACCGCAGCGCGTAGTGGCAGTGCTGGCGGACGTGGAGCGCTGGCCGGAGTGGACTCCGACCACCACGAGCGTAGAGCGCAAGGACCGTGGACCTCTGGCAGTAGGCAGCAGGGCATTGGTGCGGCAGCCAAAGTTGCGGCCGGCTATCTGGGAAGTGACGGAGTTGGACGAGCGTATGGGTTTCACCTGGGCGACGCATAGCCCTGGGATTCACGTCAATGGACAGCATCGCGTGGAGGCCCTCGGAAACGGCAGCCGGGTGAAGCTGACGCTGGAGTTCTCCGGTCTGCTGGCGCCGCTGGTTGCGCGCATCTATCGCGACTTGAACCAGCGCTACCTCGCGGCGGAGGCGAATGGTCTGAAACAACGGAGCGAAAGTTACTCGGCCTGAAACTCGAAGGTATCGGTGTTGGTGCGGACGAGCAGGCGGCCCGCGCCCATCACTTTGCCTTCGCCGGTAAAGAAGACGGCGCCGTCTACGGACTCGCCGGGGGCCAACTTGGTTTGCACCAGGACAATCGCGGAAGCGGCTGCCGCGGCTTTGAATTTGGTGGACGAGACTTCAGCCAGCGCGGCCTGTCGCCGCGCCTCGTAGGCATTGGCCAGTTTCATGTGGGGGATTCCATACAGGGCCGTTTCGTAAGCGGACACCAGCTTGATGACGTCGCCCCGTCCACCCTTTTCCTTGAGTAATTCGACCACGTCGCGTGCAGCCCAGGCGTGCGTTTCCACGCCGTCTTCTTTCTTAAAGGTAAAATCCTCGGGGCGGATGGTGTAGGGCCCGGGCGAGCCGTTGGAGATGGCCACCTGGAGGATGGAGAAGTCCCGTACACGGCCGGGGATGTGGGCAAACATCACAGTGATGCCGCGCTTTGTAAGTGTCTGATATTTCAGGCCGTTGGACTCAAACTCGATCACCTGGCAGGGTACTGTAAGGGATATTCCCATTAGTAACACCGCCGCGCGCGAGAGAACCTGACCCATGCAACTATATTACGATAAGGAGACTTATGGACACGGCACAGTCGTCACCGACGCCGAACGCGGGGATTCGTCCAAGCAAATTTGGTCTGGCCGAGCACGGTTTAAGCAACATTAATATTGCTTATTGGAATCTCGGCACCGCGCAACTGTTGGAGCATGCGGTGCGGCGTCACGAAGGGCTCTTCGCCAGCGGCGGTTCGTATGTTGTGCGAACCGGGCAATTTACCGGGCGCTCTCCCCGGGACAAATTTATCGTACGCGATGAAGACACGGAAGCCGCCGTTGAATGGGGGCAAGTGAATCAGCCCATGGCGCAGGCCATGTTCGACCGGCTTTATTCCAAGGTCCTGTCGTACTGGCAGGGGCACGACCTGTTCGTGCAGGATTGTTTCGCGGGTGCCGATCCGCGGTACACGCTGCCGATTCGGGTAATCACCCAATATGCGTGGCATGCTCTTTTCGCGCGGCAGTTGTTCGTACGGCCGGATCCTATGCGCACACAGGATCACGTGCCGGAGTTTACCATTTTGTTCGCGCCGCGGGTGCAAGCGACGCCGAGCGAGGATGGGACCAACTCCGAAACCTGCATTGTGGTCAACTTCACCAAGCGGGTAGTGCTGATCTGCGGTACCAGCTACGCGGGCGAGATGAAAAAATCGGTCTTCACCATTCTGAACTACCTGCTGCCGGCGCGCGGCATCATGCCGATGCATTGCTCGTGCAACGTGGGTCAGGGCGGGGATGTGGCGCTCTTTTTCGGACTATCGGGGACAGGGAAGACCACGCTTTCCGCAGCCGCGGGACGGCGGCTCGTGGGCGACGATGAACACGGCTGGAGCGAAGATGGAGTCTTTAATTTCGAAGGCGGTTGTTATGCCAAGTGCATTCACCTGTCGCCGGAGAACGAGCCCCAGATCTGGAAGGCAATCCGCTTCGGCACGGTGCTGGAGAACGTAGCCATCGACTCCGAAACACGATTGCTCGACTATGATTCGGCGGTGTTCACCGAAAACACGCGCGCTGCTTATCCGCTGAAGTACATTGATGGGGCGGTGCTTCCCAGCGTAGCGGGTCACCCGGCGAATATTTTCCTGCTGACGGCGGACGCGTTCGGGGTGCTGCCGCCCATCGCGCGGTTGACGCCGGAGCAGACCATGTACCATTTCTTGAGCGGCTACACGGCGAAGGTGGCGGGGACCGAGCGCGGGCTGGGGGCGGAACCTACCGCTACATTCAGCGCCTGCTTCGGTGCGCCGTTTTTGCCTCGTCGGGCGGGTGAATATGCGGCGATGCTGGGCGACAAGATGCGGCGGCACAAGGCGAATTGCTGGCTTCTGAACACCGGCTGGGCGGGCGGCAGGTACGGCGTGGGGCAGCGGATGAAGCTGGCCTACACGCGGGCCATGCTGACGGCCGCGCTGGAAGGGAAACTGGACAGCGTGGCGGCGGCGCCCGATCCGTTCTTCAAGGTGATGGTGCCCAAAGCGTGCCCGGGTGTGCCGGCGGAGTTGCTGGATCCGCGGGCATCTTGGAGCGATAAGAATGCGTACGACAGTGCGGCGCTGGAACTGAGCGGGCGGTTCAACAAAAACTTTGAGAAATTCCGGAACATCAGTCCGGAAATAATGGATGCAGGGCCTGTTGCTCTCGCGCGGGCTTGATAGTTCAAGGATTCCATGAGGGCGCGCGCAGGTACCTGGCTGGTGGCCGCCCTGGTGCAGGCGGCGAACGGAACCGGCGCCAGTGCGCAAGTGCCTGGCTGGTTCGATTCCGGTAGCCCGCGGGCACTTTCGCAAGCGTGGCGCGGCCTGAGTACGCGGCGGGCGGCGCTATTTCTCTGGGCCAAGACTACCGTTCTGGGCGGCCAGTTGGTGGATGCCGAAGGTAGGCCGATGCCGAATACAGCCCTCGGCTTCGAATACATCACCACCATACGCGGCTATCACGCCGATCTGATCACCGACGATCATGGTTACTTCGTGGTTTACGGGCCCTACGTCCTGTCCATCCACGATGGGCCACTGGACCGGGATCCGGTCCACGCGATCGACGACATATCGGCTTACGCCATGCCGGGTTTTCCGGCGACCACCTCCGGCCGCGCGTTCGCCATCGAGCGGGGGGTATACGCGGCCTGCCGGGCCAAGCGGGTCGCCGGCGGCGAGGACTGGGCGTATTACGTGCTCACCACTGGGGCGCGGGTTCCGTTCGATAGCGAGGAGTTTTCGCGGTTCCAGAAGGCGCGTGCAGCGGAGCCCCCCAGTCCGTGGACGCTATTTCGTCCACAGGCGCGTACGGGATCGGTCACGGACCGGGTCAAGAAAACATATCAACTGCAAATTGTTTCGGCGGCCGGCGAGCCGGTGGCCGGTGCGTTGGTGAGGTTCCAGGCTTACGACCAGATGGAGGGAAATAACCAAGTGGTCGAGACCGGCAGGGACGGCACGTGCACGGTCGAGGAATACCAGTTGGTGCATCCGGCATTCCCGACTGCCTATTCGCTTCACGTGGATGCGCCGGGGTTCAGCGTGGGTCCAGTGGAGGCGCGGTTTCGCGAAGGGGAGACCACCGTGATCCGTCTACAGCAGCCGGCGCGGATTTCGGGGACCATCCGGCGAAGTTGGGGCGAGACGGCCGGAGGAGCCATGGTGTCGGTGCAATACGTGGTCGCATTGGGACAGGTGGCGGATGTCTATCTCTTTGCCGGCGCGGACGGCACATTTGACTATGGACGCATCATGCCGGGCGTGCCGTTCCGGCTGGTGATGTCTGGCAGTTCGCTGCAAACCACGCCGATGCCCGAGGTGGAATCGGAGGAAATGCGGCTGAAGCCGGGCGAGGAGCGCGCGGTGAACCTGACGATTCCGATGGCGAGCTCGTTGCGCGGGATTGTTATCGACAAGGACGGAGCGCCGGTGAAAGAGAAATGGCAGGTCTGGCTGACGCCGGTGCATGGGCCGCTGTCGATGGTGGAGCGGGGAATGTACTGGCTGAATGGCGCGATGTTCGTGTTTCCCAACCTGAACCAGGTGCCGTTCCGGATGCGGGTGGCGGCGCCGGGCTTCCACGAGTACGAGTCCGAAGAGATCCGGCTGGAAGAGGGCGAGCTGCGGTTCGTGGAAGTGCGTCTGCATTAGCGGCCTTCGGCCGCGGGTTCTGGGTGCTGGGGAACAGCCTTCGGGCGGATTTGTTGCGTTTCCGGATATTGGCCGCGGGGGAATGCGGTAGAATCGGCGAGCATGGCTAGCTGGCAAGCGCACACGATGAGCTTTGTTCTGCGGCACACGTTCAAGCCGCGGCTGGCGCGCGCTAAGAACGCCCAACACGCGCGCGCGATCATGAATGGCGGCGTCTTCCGGGTTCCGGCGGGGGTGCGGATTACAGCGGCTACGATGGGTGGCGTGCCGGGTGAGTGGGTTGAGGGCCCGGGGACAGGCGCGCCGGTTCTGGTGTACCTGCATGGCGGCGGATATTTTGCATGCTCGGCGCGGACGCATCGTCCTTTTACCACGGCTTTTGCGCGGCACGGGCTGCGGGTGTTTGCGCCCGACTACCGGCTGGCGCCGGAGCATCCGTTTCCGGCCGCTGTCATGGACGCTGTCACGGCGTGGCGCGCGGTGCGGACGGAGATCGGGCAATCCGCGGCGATGGTGATGGGCGGCGATTCCGCGGGTGGCGGGCTGACGCTGGCGGCGATGCTGAAACTACGGGCGGATGGTGATAGGCTGCCGGCGGCGGCAGTACTGTTCTCGCCTCTGACGGATCTGGTGGGAATCGGCGAATCGCGGAGCATCAACGATAAGCGGTGCGCGATGTTCCACGGGGAAGGGCTGGGACGGGCCACCGAGTTTTACATGGGGAACACCGGCGGCGATCCGCACGACCCGCTGGCGTCGCCGCTGTACGCGGATTTGAGGGGCCTGCCGCCGCTGCTGATCCACGTGGGCGCGGATGAGACTTTGCGCGACGATTCCACCGAACTGGCGCGCCGGGCGCGTGCGGCGGGAGTAAAGGTAGAGTTGAAAGTGTGGCCGGCCGTGCCGCATGTATGGCAGCTATTCCATCCTTTCGTGCCCGAGGGGCGGCAATCGCTGGCGGAGGCGGCGGCGTTTTTGCGGGGCGCTGCATGATGAACCGGAGCTGCGTGTTTGCCTGGCTGGCATTCGGAGGGCTGGGCTGGGCGCAGCAGGCGCCGGCGCCCGATGTGATCCGAACGGCAACCCGTGTGGTGGTCCTGAACGTCGTGGCGAAGGACAAGCATGGAAAGCCGCCTGACGATTTGAAGCGCGACGATTTCGTGCTGCTCGACAACGGGCAGGTGCAGAGAATCGCCCTGTTTGCGCTGGAGGAGGCGCGCCAGGCGTCCGGCGGGCCGGCAGCCTCCACGGCTCATTTGACGTTCACAAACCGGCCGGCGGCCAGCGCTGGGCGGGTCACAACTCTGCTCTTCGATCAACTTAATACTCAGCTTTCGGATCAGCAGTTTGCGAAGAAGGAATTCCTCCGTTACTTGAAGACTATTCCGGCTTCCGAGCGGGTAGCGGTGTTTGTGTTAGGCGATTCTCTCGCACTATTGCACGATTTTTCGGATGACACGGCAACGCTGATCGATAAAGTTAACCGGCGGGCGAACCGCGCCGGCACGGAAGCGAATGCTTCGGCGGCGACAGCGCCATCGTCGAATTCACTGACGGGCGACCAGGCGGTGACGGCGCAACGGGACAGCTTTATGACGGCGTCCGTCGAACCTTACCGGAATTATGCCGAGACGATGCGCGCGACAAAAACCGCGGCGGCGCTCGAGACCATCGCGGCGCATATGGACGGCCTGGCGGGACGGAAAACACTGATCTGGATTTTGGGCGGATTTCCGATTCAGCTCGGGCTCCACGGCGAGAACAGCGGATCGCAGAGCCGTGCGAGCAGCGGTGCTTCGGGCCGTCCGACCAGACAGGGTCCTCCAGGACCGGGCGCGGGCAGAGGGAAAAGAGGGAGTGGTGGCAATACCGGGTCATCGGTGCCGGCGGCATCGACGAGTTCGCCCGTGCAGGATGTGCTGGGGACGGGCGTCTCTTACGCGAGCGATGTGGAGCGCGCCGTCCGGGCGTTGAACGAGGCGGACGTGGCGGTGTATCCGGTAGATGCGCGCGGGATCGCCACGCCCGCACCTTTTCAGGCGGATCGCGCTTCGTACGGCCGGAATAACCAGAGGCCCAGGGGCGGTCCGGCCACGGACTACAATTACGAAACCCTCGAGACACTGGCCGAAGAGACCGGTGGCCGGGCGTTCCACCACATCAATGACCTGAGCACGGCGATGCACCAAGCCGCCGACGATGCGCGGGTGAGCCATACGCTGGCGTTCTACCCGGCATCGGAAAGCCTGGATGGCGCGTATCACCGGATTGAGGTGGCGGTGGAGCGGCCGGGGGTAACGGTCAGGTACCGGCCCGGATACGTGGCGGCGCGGGAGGTGGCGGTCAGTCCATCGCTGGCGGAGGCGATTGCGAATCCGGTGGCGCTGGCGGGGATCGGGTTCATGGCGCATCTGGATCCGGTGGCGGACGGGTACAAGATGTCGGTGACCATTGATCCGCGCAACCTCACGCTGGAGGCGAAGGACGGGAAGTGGACCGGGTCGCTGCAATTGCTGGTGGTGGGGAAGGTGGAGCAGCTCACTACGATTCCACTGAATCTTAGCGAGGCGGTTTACCGGCAGGTGGAGGAGAAGGGATTGGTGCTGGGGGCGCACGTAAAGGCCCTGCCGGGGACAATGGGCTTCAGCGTGGGGTTCCGCGACGTGCCGTCGGGAGTGGTGGGGACTTTGCAGGTCATCCTTCGGGCGACGGGGCCGGGGGTTGGGGGCTAAGGGCCGGGGGTTATGGTTAGCTATTTGATCCAAGACTTGCGATACGGGCTGCGCATGTTTCCTCGCAGCTCGGGATTTACGGCGGTGGCGGTTTTTACGCTGGCACTGGGGATTGGCGCTAATACCGCGATCTTCAGCGTGGTGGAGGGGGTAGTGCTGGCGCCGCTGCCATATCACGATCCGGATCATCTGGTAACGGTGCGGCAGATCAGCCTGAAACTGAAGCGGGAAATGGGAGTTTCTTATCCGGACTCGCGCGACTGGCAGCGCAGCGCACACTCGTTCCAACAGATGGCAACGTACCGGGGCAGCGATTTTCAGTTGACCGGTTCCGGCGCGCCGGAGCATGTGAATGGCAGCCAGGTTTCGGCGGGCTTCTTTGGACTTCTGGGTGTCAAGCCGGCGCTCGGGCGTGACTTCATCGCGCAGGAAGACCAGCGCGGCGGAGCGCCCGTAGCTATCCTCAGTGACGCTTTGTGGCGCAATCGATTTGGCGGCAGCATGGCGGCAGTGGGTCGGTACGTCACGCTCGACGGAGTGGACTTCACCATTGTGGGAGTTTTGCCGCCGGGATTTCATTTGCCGGGCAGCGAGGCACAGGTTTATACGCCGCTAGGGCAGGCTGATCCCCTGGTCATCGACGACCGCTCCATGCATCCGGGAATCCTTTCGATTGCGCGGCTGAAGGCGGGCGTGACGCTGGGTCAGGCCGGCGAGGAGATGAGCGCGATCCAGCGCCATTTGAATGAGCTTTATCCCAACGCGGACCGCGGCTTGGGAACGGACGTGGCGCCGCTCAAGCAGGAGTTCGTGCGCGACGTAAGGGCCACGCTATTGATGTTGTTGGGAGCGGTAGGGCTGGTGCTGCTGATCGCTTGCGCGAACGTGGCGAACCTGCTGCTGGCGCGGTCGGCGGCGCGCACGCGCGAGTTTGCGATTCGCGCCGCCCTGGGAGCGGGACGGGCGCGCATCGTACAGCAGTTAATCACCGAGAGCGTGCTGCTGGCGCTGGCTGGCGGAGCCCTGGGGCTGGCGGTAGCGAAGTGGGGGCTGCGCGCGGTGCTGGCGGCGGTGCCGGGTGGATTGCCGCGCAGCGAGAATATCGGCGTCAACGTACCGGTGCTGCTGTTCGCACTGGGCGTGTCGCTGGCGGTGGGGATCCTGTTCGGGCTGGCGCCAGCGCTGAAGGGCTCGGCGATCGATCTGCAGGCGGGGTTGAAGCAAGGCGGAAGGGGCGCGACCGGCACACATCAGCGGGCGCAGAGCGGCCTGGTGATCGCGCAGATGGCGCTCACGCTGGTGTTGCTGACCGGCGCCAGCCTGCTGTTTCGCACCATCCACAATCTGTGGGATGTGAATCCGGGGTTCGATCCAGGGCACGTGCTGACGTTTAAGGTGGGGCTATCGCCTGCGGCGACCAAGGCGGGTCCGCCGATACGGGTGGCGTACCAGCAGTTGATGGAGCGCATGCGAGGCATTCCAGGCGTGGAAGCGGCGGACTTCACGACGCTGGTCCCGCTCAGCCAGATGAGCAATGCGGGACCGTTCTGGGTGGGTTCGGTCCAGCCATCGTACGTTTCCGAGGCGCCGCGCGCGCTCTTTTACGAGACGGGTCCGGACTATTTGGCGGCGATGGGCATGCCGTTGTTACAGGGCCGGTACTTCACGGCGCAGGATACCATTCAGTCGGACCCGGTGATCGTGATCGACAGTGTGCTGGCGCGTGCGTATTTTCCGGGTGGGGATGCAGTGGGCCAGCGGCTGACGATCGGACACTGGCGGACGGCGCGGATTATCGGGGTGGTGGGGCACGTGCGGCATTGGGGGCTGGGCGATCCCAATCTGTACACGCAAAACCAGATTTACATTTCGCTTTACCAGATTTTTGACGAATGGCTGCCGCATTTCTATCCGAGTGTCACGCTGGTAGTGCGTACGCCGCTGGATACGGCGGCGATCGTGCCTGCGATCAAAGCAGCCGTTTATGGCGCGGGGAGCGACCAGGCGGTGTATAACGTCCGGACCATGGCGGCGATCGTGGCCGATTCCATGAGCGAACAGCGCCTGCCGATGGTCCTGCTGGGGGCCTTTGCGGGACTGGCGCTGGCGGTGGCTGCGGTGGGAATCTACGGCGTGATTTCCTACTCGGTGACGCAGCGGGTGCACGAGATCGGGATCCGCATGGCGCTGGGAGCGGAAAAGCCGAACATCTTTCGGATGATCATCGGGCAAGGTGTGCGGCTGGCGGTGGCGGGCCTCGCGATCGGGGTAGGGGTGGCACTGGCGCTGACGCGGCTGCTGGGCAGTTTCTCGCACCTGCTGTATGGGGTGGGGGCAAGCGATCCGGCGACTTTTGCCGGGGTATCGGGCTTGCTCATGGCGGTAGCGGTCCTGGCCTGTTATATTCCTGCGCGGCGGGCCACGCGCACGGATCCGATGACCGCGTTGCGCTGCGAATGATAGCATAGGAAGGTTTTCGCGGAGGGCACATGCCAGAATTTCATAACGGTCACATCGATTTGATCCGCCAGCTTCCCATGCACGTGATCACGGGCAATGGATTCACCTGGGATTCAAAACAGGGCTGGTTCGAATATTTCTGGGCGGAGGCGGCTTCGCAGCCTGGATTATTTGCGGGCGAAGCGTCGAGCATCGTGCCGTTCTTCAAAGAGATGTTCCAGCTTCCGGCGGGATGGAACAATATTCCGACGGCCACCATACCGGCCGCGCTCACGCCCAACGGCACCAAGACCTGGGCGAACGTAAGTAACGGCACGTTGCTGGATTGCATGCTGGGTTTGTTGAACGCCGGGTTCCGGCGCATCACCATGAATCGCAACATCCAATACAGCCCGACAGATACTTCGACCGACCAGGCGCGCTACCGGCAGAAGTTCAATCATTCGCAAAAAATCGAGCTGGGATGGCGGGGCGATACGCGCACATTCCAGGAGGTTCAGGACGCGGGCGGCTTCTGGAGCATGTCGGAATCGGAGCATCAGAATTTTGCATCGGCGCACGGGATGCGGGATCCCTGGCACCCATATTCGAAGCCGTCGATCCGCCAGGACATCTGGTACCGGCGGGGCAGCAGCGACAATTGCAAGAAGACGTTGGTAAGCGTTACGCGGGAATTCAAGACGGCTTCGGTTTTCCCGCAGATAAGTGAGTGCCATATTTTTCCGGCGAACGAGGACTCGACTAAGACGCCGGAGAGTTTCCTGGCGGGCACGGAAGCGGTGAGATACAACGGCCTGCTGTCTTCAGTGACGGTGAGCGCAGGCGGAGGGACGGGGGTAATCCGGCGCTATGTGGACAAAGTCCAGATTTTCCTGTGTGTGCTGAACGGGATGTACTTCGACACGCCGGATGCGCAGGCGACCGAATCCGCAGCAGTCCCGTTCCGTGAGATTGGCGTGAAGTCGGTGCTGGCGCGGGATGTGCTGGGGTCTATCACATACGTGCGAGTGCACCATAGCACCTATAACGGCGCCGGATTTACGGCTCTGTTCAGGGCCGCGGATTCAGTGATCCCGCAGAGGGAGTCGTTTCTGCGGCACGAGGGCAGGGAATACAGCGCGAAGCAACTGTTCGAGGCCGCTACGACGGAGTACAACAAGGCCCGGCAGACGTTCTCGGCGGCGTGGAGCGAGGTCGGCGCGAGCATGGCGGGGAAGAAACTGGATCCTAGCCGTCCGGGGATGGCCACGGTGCTAAACGTGGTGAAGCCCGACGGGACCGTCTTGTTTCCGTAGGTTTGAGGCAGGCCCGTGGCCTGCGCGGGGCTCTCAGCCCCGCAGGCGGCCTTGGCCTGAGGTGCTGGGTTCTGGGTGTTGGGTTAGATGCCCGCGGTTGCGGCTGCCCGGCCCGCGGCGGCGACAGCCGGGTGTTGTGGAAACTCCACCACCTTACACTTTTTCTTTTCCTGCTTGGCCTTGTACATGCACTTATCCGCCGCGGCCAGAAGCTCTTCGGCGTCGCATCCGTCCCCCGGGAAGTAGGCTTCGCCAATCGACAGCGACACCAGGTGGCCGTTGGGCATACCGGTTTCAATCACGATCTGGCGCAGATCCTGCATCCGGGACTGCACGGTCTCGGGGTCGCAGCCGGGCAGCAGCAGGACGAACTCGTCTCCACCCACGCGTGCCACGTAATCGTACTCGCGGCTGCGATTGCGAAGGGTATCGGCCACGCGGCGCAGCACTTTGTTGCCTTCCAGGTGGCCCAGGTGATCGTTCACCTGCTTGAAGCCGTCGAGATCGCAGACCACCACGCAGAGGGGCTCTTCCGCGCGCTTGCAGCGGGCCAGTTCGCTATCCAGGCGCAGAAAGAGAGAGCGCGCATTGGGCAGGCCGGAGAGATAGTCGGTGGTGGCGGAGTCTTCCACCTGGCGGAAGATCAGCGCGTTTTCGATGGCCAGCGAGACTTTGCTGCTGATGGCGAGCAGGATGCGCAAGTGGTCGCGGCAGAAGGCGTCGCCTTCGGCACGGTAGAGCGTGATGACGCCGATGAAGCCGTTGGGCCCTTCCAGCGGCACCGAAAGCGCCGAACGCAGGACGCTGAATTTCGAGGGATCGCCAAGGTAGCCGGACTCCACCGAAGGATTGCCGTTGATGATGGGCTTGCGGTTTTCAGCAACCCAGCCGGACAGGCCCTCGCCGACCGGTATCTCGAGCGAGGAGAATAGCCGGAAATCTTCGCCGGTCACGTATCGCGGAATGAGCTTGCTGGCGGAGTGGATGTAAACGGCGATGGCATCGTAAGGAACGATCTTGCGCAGGCGGGCGGCCACCACCGAGAGAGTTTCGTCGAGGCTTAACGAATTGCCTAGCTCCTGCACCATTTCAAACAGGAGCTGCGCTTCTTGGCGGGCGGCGGCGATGGAGCCCAGGAAGTCGTTTTCATTTCCGCCGGGCGAGCGCTGGTGCGCGGTCTGAAAGCCGGCGGCGGGCTCCGATCCGCGCTCGATTTTGATTTCCGTGGACAGCTTGGCGGAATCGTGCGGCTGCGCCTGAGCCATGCGTTCCAGCTCGATGTAATGATTTTTCAGAATCTCGACCACCACGGGATCGAAGCTCTTGCCGGCCAGGCGGGCCACTTCGCGCATAGCATCGTCAAGGGGCAGGGCTTTGCGGTACTGCCGGTCGGAGGCCAGCGCGTCCAGGCAATCGACCGCGGCCAGAATCCGGGCGCCGATGGGGATCTCCTCGGCTTTGAGGCCGTCGGGATAGCCGGAGCCGTCCCAGCGTTCGTGGTGCCAGCGAACGATGGGGACGACGGGATAAGGGAACGAGACCCGCTCCAGGATCTCGGCGCCCACCACCGGGTGGATCTTCATCTTTTCGAACTCTTCGGGGGTGAGGCGGCCGGGCTTGGAGATGATGTGTTCGGGTACGGCCAGCTTGCCGATGTCGTGCAGCAGGGCGGCGGCGCGCAGGGCGTCGAGCTCTTCAGGCTTCAGCGACAGCTTCTTGCCGACTTCGACCGCATAGGTGCGCACGCGCTGCAAGTGCTCGTGGGTGGTGTGGTCCTTGGCTTCGATGGCCAGGGCCAGGGCCTCGATGGTGCGCATGTGCAGGCCCGCGATGGATTCCACGTGGCGGCGCTCATCGTCGAGGCGCCCGAGATAGAGGCGATAGGAACGGAAGATCAGATAGATCACCGGGAGCAGCATAGCGAGGCTCAGCGAGTTGAGCTGCTTGGTGATGATGCCGATGATCCAGGCGACCGAGGCGCCCACCAGGTAGAAGGGGAACGACCAGAAATAGCAACTGTGCCAGGTCTCGCCAAAGCGGCGGCCCTCAGAGAGCGCGATGGCCCCGGCGATGGGTGCGGTGTTGAGTCCGAAGTAGATCAGCCCGGTGACGATGAGCAGGAATGGGGTGCCGTGATCGAAACGGTGGATCAGCGGCGCATGGTGGAACTGGTATGCCAGCAGAATGGCGAGCCCGCTATTGGCGATGCTGAAAACAACTTCGATGACCTTGGGGGGCCGCTTGGGCCGCCAGAAGCATTGCACCAGCACCCCCGCGCATCCCACGACTATGGTCTCCGCGGGTCCAAGCTGGGAGATGCCCAGCAGGACGAACAGGAAACCCACGGACATGGTCCCCTTGATCCCCGGGAGGTTGACTTTCAACCCGGCGGCCAGCGCCGAAAGGACCAGATAGCAATAGAAACGGGGCAGGTCCTGCGATTCCCAGCGATAGAGGCATGCAGCCATCATGCCGAAGCCGATAAGACTGATGGCGGAGACGTATACCTTAACTTTGGCGTTCATAGTGTAGCCAGCGGCGGCATCGACGATTGGTTAGCGCACGCAGGCGGCGAGAATGAATTACTTCTCGCCGTAGCCCGTGCTGCTGCCCCAGACTGCATTGCTCCCCCAAACTGCGTTGCTACCCCAAACTGCGTTGCTGCCCCACACCGCGTTGCTTCCCCAAACCGCGTTGCTGCCCCACACCGCGTTGGTTCCACCGATCAGGACGTTGCTGCCCCATACGGCATTGGTGCCCCACACCGCGTTGGTTCCCCAAATGTGGCCGGATGCCAGCGTGAGATTCAGGGCGGAATCGAGCAGGTTATATAGGACGGAGGGCGAAGCCGCGCTGGACTGCGCCACGGCGGTGTTGCCCAGAGCCGCATTGATATCGATGTAGCCGGCGCCCACGGTGAAGATATCGTAGGTGCTGACGTAGGTCATGCCGGTGGTGGGATCGGTGGCGGTGCTGGTCAGCGGAAAATTCTTGGTGGCGGTCTGCATCAGGCGGGCCTTCACCGTGTCCGGACTCAGGCTGGGATTCTTCTGCAGCATGAGGGCGGCCGCGGCGGAAACTACGGGGGTCGCCATGCTGGTGCCGCTTAGCTGGAAGTAAGAGGATGGGCCCGTGCCCGACTGTGTGTAGTAAGAAGGCGGCATGACGTTAGTCGGATACTCGCTTTCCAGGGTAGATCCGGGATCGAGCAGGGAAACGACCAGATTGCCGGGCGCTACCACGTCGGGCTTCACGGTGAGATCGACGTAGGTCGGGCCTTTGGAGCTGTAACTGGCGATCAGATCGTCGTTGCGGGGATAAGTCTCCATGGTCTTCATGCAGCCGACGGTGATGGCGTGCGGACTGTTGCCCGGGGCGGTGATACTCGCATAACCGTTTCTGCCCAGATTGCCGGCGGCGACCACTACCACAATGCCGTTCTGCCAGGCGGCTTCGACAGCCTGGCAGAGCGGGTCGATGGCGCAGCTTTCGTAGATGGGGCGGCCGAGCGAAAGATTGATCACCCGCACGTTGTACTTGCTCTTCAAAGCGACAGCTTGCTGGATAGCGGCGATTACCTGGCTGTCGCTGCCGCCGCCGTTTTGATCGAGCACGCGCAGATCAAGCAGGTTGGCATTGGGGGCGATGCCGCTGAGAAGGCGCGTAGAGCCGGGGACCATGGACATGCTGCCATTGCCGGCCAGGATGCCGGCGACGTGGGTGCCGTGGCCGTAGTCGTCATTCATCACGCCAGTGGTGAAGTTCTGGCGGTAGACCACGCGCGACTGGTTCGAATTGGCCGCGTTCAGGTCCGGGTGATTGTAGATGCCGCTATCGATCACGGCGACGCCAATGCCCGAGCCGGTCAGGTTGGAATGCCAGGCCAGCGGCGCGTTTACGGCGGTGCTGGTGTAGTCCAGGGCGGCCACCACATGCCGGTCGAGCGAGATATAGACCACGTTCGACTGATTGGACAGCGAGACGATATTGCCCGCTGTTACAGTCGCCGACACGGCGTTGACCAGGGAAAAAACGGTATCGAGAACGCCGCCAAGAAGGTTGACAGGCAGGCACAAAAGGCCGCCCAGCAGGCCGCTGCAGCTTTGTGGCTTGCTGTACTGCACGATGACGTTCACGCTGTTGTTGGGATTCGCCAGAAGAGGTTGCAGATCGGGCGATATCTTGGCGTTGTTGGCAAACAGGCCGGTGGCTGTTATCAGAAGGAGACTAACAGCTATTATCCGAGTGAAGTACTTAAAGCGCATGATCCCAGGCATATGACAGATCCCTGGCTCAGTCAGTTGCAGGCGTTGCGCCAAAGCGGGGTGTGGATAAGTTCAACACATGCAATGCGAGTTCGGGCCGATGCGTGTGGCCGAGCGACAGGTCTGTCCCGGAGATGTGACGCGAGTGTCACTCCGTGGGGCAGGCCCGTGGCCCGCCGCGGCGTCTCACGCCGCGCTGGTGGTTATTCGGATTTTTGTGGCGGATTATCCTACGCGCCGGTCGTCGGGCGTTTCAGATGTAGCGTGTTTTCAGTTAGTTGCGGCTTGGCCTCCGGCCTGCCTTTATTCGGCCGGAGGCAGAATGTGTCGCTTTTGAATTGGGGTGATCCGGAAACTCGCTGGCTCACTGTTACCAACCTTATTTTGGGTGTGGTGGTGGTGCTATGCGCCTTGATCATGATAGGCGGCGTGGTGCACGAATTCGTGTCGCGGTTTCGCAAGCGGCGGCGCATCGATGCGGAACTCGACCGTGACATGCGGCTGCTCAATGACGATCATGCTTTTGATGCGCCCGGTTTGGGCATCACCATGGCCGATGGCGGTGAGAAGCGGGAAGAATGAACTGCCCGTTCCTCAAGGAAGCGCGGGTAAAGTACTGCGAGAAGTCCGCTGTCCGCAAGATGATCCGGGCGTCGGGCGATATCAGGCAGGAAACCTGTGCTACGCCGCGGTATCAGCAGTGCGCGGTCTACCGGCGGCATGCCGAAGATACGCAGTTGGAGCAGTGCCCGCACTTGAGGGAATCGCTCGCGCAATATTGCGCGACAGCTCCGTCGCCGCGGTTCATCCCTTATAGCGAGCCGCTGGCCAGCCGCTGCGGGACCGATGCATACCGGTATTGCGACGTCTACCTCGGGACCGTGAACAGCGCCGAGGCGGTGGGCGGGATGCGCATGCCAGACCGGCTCTGGTACTCGGCCAACCACATGTGGCTGGACGCCGCTCCATCTGGCTCGTGCCATATCGGTGTGGATTCGTTTCTCACGCGTGTGGTGGGCTCTGTGGCTGGCGTTACTTTTCTGAGACAAACGGGCGTCCACCGTCCGAGCGTGATCCTTACCGTGCGCGGCGTGGATTTGGAGGTCAGCTTTCCGAATCCTATCTTGTTGACGGCGCCGAATCTATACCTGCGCGCCAATCCCGCTAAGCTCACAGCCGATCCATATGGCATGGGCTGGCTCTTTCAAGGTAGGCAGCTAACCGGCCATCAGGCGGTCAGGGCGGGGCTGATTTCCGGCGAGGGGATCGAGCTGTGGTTGGAGCGCGAGGTCGCCCGGATGTCGCACTTCCTGGCAGAGTGCCAGGTGATGCGGCGGGGCGGGGCACGCATGAACGACGGGGGGGTGTTCGCTCCCGGCGTGATCGAACAGTTGAATCACGAAGAGATACTGCGCCTGTTTCACGAATTCTTCGGGGGGTTCGGAGGGTGAGTATGGAAGAACATCGCGGGAAAATCCTGTTTCTGGTTGGAGTGGCCGCGGCGCTGGCCGTGGGCTGGCGCGGCTTTCCGGTTGCTTTGGAGCGGCGCGCGCCGCAGCCGGTGGATTTCAGTCACAAAATCCACGCCGATAAAGCCGGCGCCAAATGCGACGACTGCCATGCCTTGCGTGCGGACGGTACGTTTGCGGGCGTCCCGGCGCTGGACAAATGCGCGGGCTGCCATGCGCAGGCCATGGGCACATCGGCCGCGGAAAAGCGCTTCATCGACAGCTACGTGACGCCGAACCGCGAAGTCCCGTGGCAGGTGTACGCGCGGCAGCCGCAGAACGTGTATTTCCCGCACGCTTTCCACGTGAAGAAGGCGCGCATTGCATGCCCCGCGTGCCACGGGAACGAAGGGCAGAGCGACACGCTGGCGCCGGCGGTGGTGGACCGCATCAGCGGCTACAGCCGCTCGGCCCACTTTCAAAGTATGGATGACTGCGAGGCGTGCCACCGGCAGCGCGGCGCGGCCAACAGTTGCCTGGCCTGCCACAAGTGAGGACGTTATGGGATTGACGCGACGCGATCTTCTGAAATTTACCGGCGGTTCGCTGGCGGGCGTGGCGTTCACGCCGGTGCCGTGGCGGCTGTTGCGCGATGCTTCGCTGGTCTCGGAGAACTGGCCGGGCGTGCCGCAGCCTGCCGAAGGCGAGATCCGCACGCGTTACACCACGTGCACGCTATGCGCGGCGGGATGTGGCGTGCGCGCGCGGTGCGTGGGCGATCAGCCTGTGAGCCTGGCGGGAGTGCCGGGACATGCCGCGAGCCATGGCGCGCTGTGCACCATCGGCGTGGCGGGGCATCAGATCGCATATTGCGGCGGACGGGCCACCGCGGTGCTGGCGCAGGGCCGGCCGGCGGCGATAGAGCAAGCGCTGGCTCAGGTGGGCGAGGCCATTGCCCGCGCCGAGAAAGGCAGGACCGGATCGGTAGCGATTCTGGATGCCCGTCCGGGCCGCGCGGCCTCGATCGTTTATCGCCGGTTTATGGCGGCCACCGGCAATGGAGTGCATTGCGCACCGGCGGGCGCGCAGCCCTACGGACCGTTCGGCATCGACCTCGAAAATACTCGCACGGTTTTGAGCTTCGGCGTGCCTGTGCTGGACGGGTGGCTGAGCGCTGGGCGCGTGATGGGGAATCGCAGCCACTTTCAGTTGATCCAGGTGGAAACGACCTATTCGCGGACGGCTTCGCTGGCGGATATCTGGGTGCCTGTAGCGCCCGGCGGCGAGAACGCGTTTTCGATAGCGGTGGCGCGCGCTCTCAAGGGCGACACCAGCGACGCCGAGGCGGCGGAGGTGGCCCGGGTGCTGGCGGCGAACCGGCCGGCGATCGCCATCGGCGCCGGGGCGGGGAAGTTGAACGCGCTGCTTGGGAATATCGGGCGGACCGGCGGATTTATCCGGCGCCGGGATTTTGCGGCGGTCACGAATATCGAAGACTTGCCGGATCATTCCATACGGGTGCTGCTAGCCGAAGAGGCTGCGGTTCCATGGGAAACGATCGAGTGCAAGCTGGCGGCGGACCGCGTGGTGGTCGCGCTCACGCCGTGGATGGATGGCTATGCGCGGCACGCTGATTACGTGATCCCGGCGCCGCTCTACCTGGAGTCGCTCGATGAAGTGGGGACGCCGGCGGGAGCTACGGCGGCGGGCTTCAGCCTGTCGCCTGCATTGGTCCCCGTGCCGCGCGGCGTGATGGCGCCGGCGGATTTCGTGCTGCGGCTGGCGCACGATTCCAACTTCTACACGGATGTCTTGAAGCAGCGCGCGGCCGCTCTGAAAAAAGACGGCCGCGGCACGGTGTTCACCTATGTGGACGCGAAATCGACCCGCGTGCCGGATATCGCTTCGGCCGGTGATTTGTGGAAGATGCTGCTTGGCGGCGCGTCCTGGACCGACGATCCGGTGGCGCAAGCGGAGGGGGGCTTCCAAGATCCGGCGGCTGAAACCGGCGGCTGGCCGTCGCACGGTTCGCCGCTGATGACCAAGATCTACCAGGAATCGGGGCTGCGGTGGCCGGCCTCGATCCGGAGGGCATGAGCCAATGAGCGCACCTGAAGCCAAGACCGCACGCTACGGCATGGCGATCGACTTGGACCGCTGCACCGGATGCGGCGCGTGCATGATCGCCTGCGCGGTGGAGAATAACGTCCCGCCGGCACGGCCGGAAGCAACGCCTCGGACAGGCATCACCTGGATGCGGGTTTACCAGATTTCGAATGGCGCGTCGTTTCCGGACCAGCGCGCGGCGTTCATCCCGATTCTTTGCCAGCAGTGCGGCAAGGATACGCCATGCGCGGCGGTCTGCCCGCAGGAGGCGGTGGAAGTGGACCGCGCGACCGGGATCGTGGACCAGATGCCGCAGCGCTGCCTAGGCTGCCGCTATTGTATGACAGCGTGCCCGTATCATGCGCGTTATTTCAACTGGTGGGATCCGCGCTGGCCGGCAGGCATGGAGAAGACGCTCAATCCAGACGTATCCACGAGGATGCGCGGCGTGGTGGAGAAATGTAATTTCTGCCATGGCCGGTTGCACGCCGCGCGAGCGCGGGCAGCGGCGGAAGGGCGCAAGGAAATAGCGGCGGGCGATTACACCCCTGCGTGCGCGGAGTCTTGTCCGGCAGGCGCCATCGTCTTCGGGGACCTAAACGATCCGGAGAGCGAAGTTGCACGGCTGGCGCGCGACGGGCGGTCGTTCCGGCTACTGGAACGCCTGGGCACGGAGCCGAAAATCTATTACCGCACGGCACGGGCATGGGTCCGGCAAGCCGCCGAAAGGCCCGCCGGCCGGGTGCCCGGAAAGGAGAACATTCGTGGATAGCCAACTGATGCCGCGCGGCGTCCGCCGCTCAACGCTCCCGCAATTCCTGGCATGGATCCTGCCCTGGTGCGGACTGCTCGGCTTCGGGCTTTACGGCGCCGGCCTTTGCCTGGTGAAGGGCCTGAACCAGACCAATATGGACAACCGGTTCGCTTTCGGCCTTTGGATTTTTCTGGATCTGACGGTGATCGCGCTCGGGGCGGGCGCGTTTTTTACGGGCTTCCTGCTTTATATCCTGAAGAAGAGCGAACTGAAGGCGGTCATCAACAGCGCAGTGGTGATCGGCTTCATCTGCTATAGCGGCGCGGTAGCGGCGCTGCTGGTGGACGTGGGGCAGCCGCTGCGTTTCTGGTTTACCTTCTGGCATCCCAATGTGCACTCGATGCTCACCGAAGTCACGTTCTGCATCAGTTGCTATTTGACGGTGCTGTTCATCGAGTACATACCGATTGTTTTGAAGAATCGCAAGCTGCGGCAGGTCCCGTCGTTTCTGGTGTTCGAGTTCGAATTGCACAAATTGATGCCGGTGCTCGCGGGCGTAGGCACGTTTCTTTCGTTCTTCCACCAGGGATCGCTCGGCGGATTATACGGCGTGCTGCGCGGGCGGCCTTTCGCTTACCGGGAAGGCTTCGCCATCTGGCCGTCGACGTTTTTCCTGTTTATTCTGTCCGCCGCGGCAGCGGGTCCGGCGTTCATTCTGCTCACCACCTGGATGGTGTCGAAAATATCGGGCAAGCAGTTGGTGCGGCGGGAAGTGCTGCCGCTGCTCGGCCGGATCTCGGGGCTGCTGCTGATCCCTTATATTCTGTTGAAGTCCGTCGATACGCTGGTCTGGATCGACCGCACCGCGCCGGCACGCGGATTCGCGGCGCACGAGTTTTATACCTCTCGGCCGTTTGGCGAGTGGATTCTTTATGCGGAGATCCTGCTATTCGGACTGTTGCCCGCGCTGATCCTGCTGCGACGCCGCTTGCGGGAGAAGACCGGATGGCTGATATCGGCGGCCGTGTTGGTTTGCCTCGGAATCACGCTGAACCGTTTCGTACTGACGGTACAGACGCTGTCGCTGCCGACGCTGGCCTTCGATCCGTTCCTCACTTATTTACCAAGCTGGCAGGAGACGGCTACTTTTCTGGCGGTGGTGGCTTACGGAGTGCTGATTTACTCTTTCTCGTTCCGGTACCTGACGCTGTTCCCGCAGGAAAAAGACCTGCCGCAGACGGCGCCGGGGGAGGCGCGGGAGAGCACGATGATGGAGCCTGTATGCTAAGCCATTTCATTTTTCTCGGCATCTTTTATGCGGTACTGGCGGTGATTGCCGCCACGCTGTCGGTTTCGCTGTCGCGCGCGGCTCACGATTTCCGGGCCCGGCGCACGGAGGCGATCGCGTGGCAGGCTACGTTTCCGGATTTGCCGGCGCGCGACCGGATGTGCCGCCACCAGTTCACCGGCGAATTCAAAAATCGTACCTGCGACCACGCGTTCGATTGCCGGGAATGCCAGACGCACGCGGCGCTGATTGCAAAACGTCCGCCGGAAGCCGCGCCGGTGCCACAAGAAACGGAGTTGTGCGGTCTCGAATTCCCGCTCGACCGTTTTTATCACCGGGGCCACGCGTGGGCGCATCCTGAGCCGGACGGGACGGTGGCGGTCGGGCTCGATCCTCTGGGTGCGGCGATGCTGGCCAATCCGGATGCCATCGACCTGCCGGCCGCGGGCTCGGCAATCCAGGTAAACGGCCCCGCATGGCTGGTGCGAAAGCGCGGCGTGACCGTGCGAATATTGGCGCCGGTCGATGGCGAGGTGGTGGAGACCGGCGGCTCGGAGAAAGGCTGGTATTTGAGGATCAAGCCAGCGGGCGGGCAGGCGGATCTGCGCCACCTGCTGCACGGCGCGGAGATCCGGCCATGGATCACGCGCGAGATAGAGCGGATTCATGCGGCCGTTGCTCCGGCCGGCCAGGCGCTTACCATGGCGGATGGCGGCGCGATGGTGCCAGATGTCGCCACGGCGGTGCCTGAGGGCGCGTTCGAGAATCTGTGCGGCACGATTTTTTTGTCGCTGTAGGGAATGGTTCTGACCGGCGCGACCAGAGTCAACTTCAACGGCACACCAGCAGCTTTTACAGTGGTATCGAGGTACGCGATAATGGCGCCGCAAGCTCCGCCGGACAGAATCTAGCCAGCCCACGGCCGCGGTATAATTCCACCGTGAAAAGTTACGCCCGCGGTCCCGTTCTGCCGCTGTTGGAAAAGACCATCGGCCAAATGCTCGCCGATGCTGCCGCCCGTAATCCCGCCGCCGACGCGGTGGTTTCCCGCCATCAGAACCGGCGCGCATCCTACGGGCAATTGCTGGATGCCGCGCAGCGGACGGCACGCGGATTGTGGAGATTGGGGATCCGGCCGGGCGACCGGGTGGGCATCTGGGCCTGCAACTGCATGGAATGGATCTATGTGCAGCATGCCGCCGCCCTAAGCGGCGCGGTGCTGGTGAACGTCAATCCCGCGTATCGCGCGCACGAATTGCGCTACGTGCTGCGCAAGTCCCGCATGAAGGCCATCTTCCTACACGAGCGCGACACGCGCGCCGGCTATCTGGACATTCTCAACGAAGCTCGTAAGGGCCAGGATCTGATGCTGGCGCACACCGTCCTGCTGGGCACCCCGGCCTGGGACGAAATGCTGGCCGGCGGCGCGGATCTCCCGTCCATCCCCGCCTTGCCCGACGATGTGGTCAACATCCAGTACACTTCGGGCACCACGGGCTCTCCGAAAGGCGTCCTGCTCACGCATCGTAACCTGTTGAACAATGCTTACGTGGTCGGACTCGGTATGCAACTCGGGCCGGGCGACCGACTGTGCTCGCCCGTGCCGCTCTATCATTGTTTCGGTTGCGTGATGAGCTCGCTGCTCGCGGTGGTGCACGGCATCGCCCTGGTGATGCCTTCCGCGCAGTTCGATCCCCTGGCCACCTTGCAGGCCATCGCGGCGGAGCGTTGCACGGTAATCTACGGCGTGCCCACCATGTTCATCGCGGAGCTCGACCATCCCGATTTTGCCAAGTACGACATGCGCACGCTGCGCACAGGCATCATGGCCGGCGCGCCGTGCCCCGTGGAAGTGATGAGGCGCGTGATCACGGACATGCACTGCGGCGGCATGAACGTGGCCTACGGACAGACCGAGAGTTCACCCGCTATCACGGGTTCGGCCGTGGATGACGACCTCGAGCACCGGGTGTCCACCATCGGCAGGACGCTGCCCGAGACTGAGGTCAAGATCGTCGCGCCGTGGAGCAACGAGCCGCTGGAGACGGGCGAGCGCGGCGAACTGTGCACGCGCGGCTACCTGGTGATGAAAGGCTACGATGGCGAGCCGGAAGCTACCGCGCGCGCCATTGACGAGGACGGCTGGCTGCACACCGGCGACCTGGCGGTGATGCGCGAGGACGGCTACTTCCACATCGTCGGCAGGTTGAAAGAGATGATTATCCGCGGCGGAGAAAACATCTACCCGCGAGAGATTGAAGAGTTTCTGCACCAGCATCCGAAGATCGCGGATGTGTACGTGGTGGGGCTACCCGACGCGCGGCTGGGCGAGGCGGTGCTGGCGTGGATCAAACTGAAATCCGGCGAGCGGATGACCGAGGACGAAGTGCGCAATTACTGCCAGGGGCAGATCGCGCACTTCAAAATTCCGCAATACATCCGTTTCGTGGAGGCGTTCCCGATGACGGTAACGGGAAAAATCCAGAAGTTCCGCATCCGCGAGCAGGAGATTGAATCGCGGGGTCTGGAAGCCGCCGCGGAAATCAAAACGGCCTGAGCGCGCTTAGCCTTTGCCGGCGGCCGCTGCCGCGCCTTTTTCGATGGGCGCGCCCACCAGGTTGCCCCACTCGGTCCAGGAGCCGTCGTAATTGGTCACCTTATCGAAGCCCAGCAGGTACTTCAGAACGAACCAGCTATGGCTGGAGCGTTCGCCGATGCGGCAATAGGCGATGACCGGCTTCGATCCATCGATACCTTCGCTGCCATAAAGCGCGCGCAACTCGTCCGCAGTTTTGAAGGTTCCGTCTTCATTGCAAGCCTTGCCCCACGGAATGCTGCGGGCGCCCGGAATGTGGCCGCCGCGCTGGCAGGTCTCAGGGAGACCGGGAGGCGCCAGGATTTCGCCGCTGAATTCCTGCGGACTGCGCACGTCGACCAGGCCGGCCGCGTGCGCCGCCGTGGCCGCCTGCACCTGGGGCAGGAAGGCGCGCAGCGACAAGTCGGGATCGGATGCTGTATACTTCGTGGCCTTGACCTGCGGCGTGCCGGTGGCCAGTTCGCGGCCTTCGGCCAGCCATTTCTTGCGACCGCCGTTCATCAGCCGGACGTCTTTGTGACCGTAGATCTTGGCCTGCCAGAGCGCCCAGGCGGCGAACCAGTTGTTGTTATCGCCGTAAATCACCAGCGTAGTGTCAGGCGTAATGCCGGAGTTGGACATCAACTCTTCGAACTGCTGTTTCGACAGAATATCGCGCCGTACGGTGTCGCATAGCTGCGAGTTCCAGGCCCAGGCAATTGCGCCGGGCACGTGGCCTTCGTCGTATGCCTTGGTGTCTACATCCACTTCCACGATGCGGACGGCGGGGTCGGTTGCGTGGGCTGCTGCCCAATCGGTGCTGACTAACATTTCGGGGTGGGCATAGTTGGCCATTATGGGGTTCTCCCTTTTATTTAATCGCGCAAGACGGGCCCGCGGCCGCGCCGCCACGTCGCGCGAGTTCCGATTCTGTATGGCGGCGCGGACACGCGGGCCCTTTGCGCTAGTAATTATATCGATTATCAGATGATGGGGCGGGCGGCTAGGATCCCGCCAGCGCAACCTCCATCATGGTCACATCCACCAATCCCGCGCAACCGTATAACACCTGAAACACCCGTTCCGGCGGGTAGCGGCGGCGGAGTTCGGCCACCCGCTCGGTGCCGGCGCGATAGGCAGGCAAATACATGCGGCCTAAGAGGGGATGGCGTCCCCAGGCGCCGGACAGCTTTTCGGCCCGTTCGGCGGAAACCAGAAAATCGCGCCGCAAAATGGCCGCCACTTCGGGTTGCGGCGCGCCGTCGTGCCAGGTCAGATACGATGCTTGGTTCTTGGCGTCGTCCTGCAGGAGCGCCAAGAGCACGCCGATCTGCAGATCTTCGCCGGGCAATTGTTCCACTTCGGTCACGCCGTGCGCCATCAGGATGGCGTTGTTGGCGATGCCTTCAAACAGGGTGGCGGCGCGCGTGTTCATGGTGAGCACGGTGGCCTCAAAGCCCACCAGACCGCGCGCATATAGGTTCTGCAGGTAGGCGAAGGTGGTCACGTGGCCGGGCACCACTTCGTGGCTGATCAGTTGCACGAATTCGGGATAGGAAATATCGAGCGACGCGTTGATTTCGTAGGTGGCTTCATACTCGGGCGATCCATCCTTGCGGCGCGCCCGGCCGAGGTAGTTCATGGATCCGGAAAACCAGGCGTCGTGGATCGGCAGAAAGCGAATGTTGGCGCGCGGGACGGAGTGAAGTTCCGAGGGCAGAAACGGCAGGAGGTTGGCCGCGCTCAGGGCATCGTACTGCGCGATTACGGCTGCTCCCAGGCCCTTGATTACCGCCATCGGGACTATGCGGGCTTTGCGCCAGGCGTCCACGCCGGCTAGTAGTTCGCCGGCGTTGCGTGACGCGTGTCCGGCCTTGGCCAGCAACTCCGCGACGCGCTCTCGCTTTGCGGTGGGGTCCGATTGCGATGGCGGTTGTCCGGTTGAGGCGATTACGCAACGGTCGTAGGCCACGGGCTGCCCGCGTCCGAGCACTTCCATGGCAAGGTCCCACATGGTCTCGAAGCAGAGGGCCAATCCACGGAGGTATTCGCCGCGCGGACCTTGGGTCGCGGCGCTCGCTTTGGTCAGACCTTTAATCGCACCCTCTACCTCCACGGACTCAAGGTATTGCTTGATCGCGGTGGGGTCGGGGGATTTCGCCGAGACTCCTCCCGACTCTCGCACCGGCCGCGCGGTGGGATGGGTGTATGCCTGCGGCAGGGGTTCGTCGGAGAACCAGGAGTCCGCTATGAACCTGCCGGTTCCGGAGGGGCACATTACGTCGCCGCCCCATAGGGTGTCGATTCCGATGATGGCGTTGGCTATCAGGTTTTTCATTTTTTCACCGGGCTAGAGTGCGGGGCTGAGAGCCCCGCGCAGGGCATTTATGCAGGCAGGGGCCTGCCCCACCAGGATAAACTTATGGAGATGCGATTGCTTCTTGCGGTTCTGATTGGCGTTTCCCTGGCACTTGGGCAATCTTCGACCACGCAAGAACATATGCGCTCGGTCGAAGCCGGGATCCAAGAGCGCATGATTGCTCTTAACGTGCGCGGGGTGAGTATCGCGGTCATTCAGAATTACGAAATTGAATGGGCCAAGGGCTACGGCTTTGCCGATTTGGAAAGCAAGCGGCCGGTGACCACCGATACTCTGTTTCAGGCGGGCTCCATCAGCAAGCCCGTGGCGGCGGTCGCCTGCATGAAGCTGATCGAGATGGGCAAACTAAGTCTGGATGCTCCCGTCAACACATTCCTGAAATCATGGAAGCTGCCGGACAATGATTTCAGCAAGGAACAAAAGGTCACGCTGCGGCGCATCATGAGCCATTCGGCCGGCATCACGGTGCACGGATTCCCAGGCTATGCGGCCGGCGAGCCGGTTCCCTCGTTGGTCGAAGTGCTCAATGGCGCAAAACCCGCCAATACGCCGGCGATCCGGGTAGATGTTACCCCGGGCACGATTTTCCGCTACTCAGGGGGCGGGTACACCATCATGCAGCTCATGATGATCGACGTGACCGGGCTGACTTTTCCGGAACTCATGCGTCAATTCGTGTTGACCAAAGCCGGCATGACCCATAGCACTTACGAACAGCCGCTCCCGGCGGCGCTCACCGGGAAGGCAGCTTCGGGCTATCGCCAGAATGGCGATCCGGTCCCCGGAAGATATCACACGTATCCGGAAATGGCCGCCGCGGGCCTTTGGACCACCGCCTCGGACCTCGCCCGTTTCGCCATCGAAATCCAGAAATCGCGCGAGGGCCGCTCGAACAAAATTCTGACGCAAGCGACGGTCGCAGAGATGTTGCGCGAACAGAAGAAGCCGTACGGCCTGGGCTTCGGCCTCGACCAGGTGGGCGGCTCGTCGCGCTTCGGACACGGCGGAGCAGACGAAGGCTTTCAGGCGCTGCTTTCGGCCACGATGGACGGGCAGGGCTTCGTAATCATGACCAACTCGGACAACGGGATCCGGCTGGCAAATGAGATCCGCATGTCTATTGCCGCGGCCTATCACTGGCCCGACAAGCCGGACAGTAAATGATGCGTCTGCTGATTGCCGGAATGATCCTGACCGCATGCTGCGCAACTGCGGCGCCGGTCCCGCCGTTTGTGGATTGCAGCCGTGCCCAACTGATCCAGGCCGTCCCGGAATTGAGCAACCTGGAATTCGCCGCCGACCAAAGCTCGCGCGATCCTTTGCTGCGCGCCGCAGGGGAACAGTTGGAGGCCATGTTCGCCAAGTTCGTAAACGTATCCTTCGCCGAAGACGCGCACGAGATGCGCTTCGATGCCAAGCCGTTGCTATGGAGGGAGCATCGCGTCCGGTTCCAATACGCCGTGGAGACGCATCCCTTTGCCGAACTGCGGCGGCAGACGCCGGGCGGCGATTCGCCGGATACGAGAAGCGATTTCTTGCTCGCGCGCCATTTCATCGCCATGCTGGGCGATCTGTTGTCCGAAAACCAAGGCGATTGCCGCTACCGGTACCTCGGCCGCATCGCTGAAAACGGGAGCCGCAGCCTGGTGGTGGCCTTCCTGGCGGACGATGGATCGAGGCAAGGCCTGGCGTGGCTGGACGAGGCCACCACGCGCGTACTGCGCCTCCGGACCGATGTCCTGAAGCCCGCCGCAGGAGAGGAATTCGAAAGCTTCACGCGCGACGAGCGGTTCGTGGCCGTGAGTTTTCCGGCCCGGGGAATCACTCTCTGGCTGCCGTCAGCCGTCACCGCGCACCTGCGCTTTGCCGCGGGTGAACTACACACCATCGACCGTTTTTCCGATTACCGCGTGGGGGAGGCCGGCAAAGAGGTGGGCGAAGCGGCTGCCGCGGATCGAGAAGAAGATGCATACGAGATCCTGCTTAAGGGAGTCACGGTGCTGGCCGCGGGTAATCCGGCCGACGCCATCGCTCCCTTGCGCGAAGCGGCTGGGCGGCTGCCGGAGCGCGTCGAGCCGGCCTATTACCTCGGATTAGCGCTCTACCGCACGCACGATTTCGCGGGCGCCGAAGCGCAGTTCCGCGAGACAATAAAACGGGCTCCGGCGCAGGCCGCGGCGCACAACGAACTGGGCGCGGTGCTATTCGCGCGCGGCGAGCGGGCGGGGGCGATTGCCGAATTTCAAGAGGCACTTCGCCTGGAACCGGGGAACGCCAAAATGCTGGCGAATCTCGACCAGGCCACACGGGCGCCGGCAAATGGGGCGGCCGCCGCGCCGTCAACCGCTCCCACGGCGGGTGATGTCACGATTAAGGTCGATGTGCGGCAGGTGCTGGTCCCGGTGGTGGTGACCGACAAAGAAGGCCATCACGTCACGGGACTGGCGCAATCCGATTTCAAAGTCTTCGAAGATGGCGTCGAACAGACCATTACCTCGTTCACCAGCGAGCGTTCGGATGTCTCGTCGCAGGCTGCTCTGCCGCCGGAACCAGTGCATGGCGGATCGCGGGCGGCCGGTCCGGAAAAACCTCTCGCCACGCGGCTCACCTACGTGATTTGCCTGGACATGCTGCACTCCGTCTTCAGCAACTTCGTGTACGTGCGGCGAGCCCTGGAAAAGCTGTTCCAGCAGGAGCAGGCGGGGGATTCGCAATACCTGGTGATCGCGCTTGGCAGGGGCATCAAAGTAGTGCAGCCAGGTACTTCCTCGCCGGCAAAGGTGCTCGAAACGGTGAGCGGTCCCGACTTCCAGAAGTTGTTCCAGAAGAGCGCGCAAAGCTCGTCGCAGGCGCAGATTTCCATCTTCGAGCGGGAGTTGCAGGAGGCGCGCTCGGCATGCGACCAGCACGACCCAAGTTGCAAAATGCTCAAGCAGCCGCTGCCGCTGCGCGCCAACGCGGTCGAGCAGAGTGAAGAATTCGACACCAGGGAATATCTTGCCGAACTGCGGTCGGTGGTAGAGCAAGTGTCGCGCGGGGACGGGCGGCGCACCATGGTGCTGATCTCCGACGGCTTTCTCATGGCGCCGGGGAAAATTCCGTTCGGGTTGCTGGAAACGTATTTCCCCGAATACCGGTCCACACGATCGCTCGAGAGAGTGCAGGATTCGCTCGATCCGATCTTCAGAGCGGCGGCTAAGGGGAATGTGCCTATCTATACCGTGGACGCGCGTGGGCTGTACACTCTGCCCGGGTACGACGCATCGCGTACCGGGAGCATGTCCGTGGCTCCCCAGGTGGATCGTATGTTGAGTGATATCGCTACGGACCAAGGTCTCACTCTGTCGGAGATCGCCGCCGCTACCGGCGGGACGGCTTTCCACAATAGCAACGATCTTTTTAGTGGTTTGTCACGCGCGCTTGCTGACGGGCGTGAGTATTATCTGCTGGGCTACACGTCGAGCAAGAAAGAGCTGGATGGCAAGTTTCGAAAGATTGCGGTTAGTGTTCGGGATAAGAAGGATTTGGTTAGCGCTAAGCGCGGCTATTGGGCTAGTAATTGAGTCACACCTGTATCCGGCTTTGCTCACTTGCACGGACATACGATCCAGATGGCGCAGTGAGTTAGTTATTGGCATTTTGTTTGCCTGTAACCGACCGCCATGTTTCAACCCATTGGTGTCGAGCACCCCCGCTCTGGCCGGGGACCAGTTCTGTCTCTTACTCTCCATTGCGCGGTGATCGCTCTGTTATTTCTTGCCGGCGCTAATCAAAACGTTCGCGACGCGCTGCGCGCTACGGTCAACGCCGTTCCCGTAATCGTCGAACCGTACATGCCCGACCGGCACGGCGGCGGAGGTGGCGGGGACAACTCGGTCCTGCCGGTCAGCCAGGGACGTTTGCCACGGGCCGCGCCGCGCCAGTTCACGCCTCCCTCCGCGGTAGTTCATAACTTGAACCCCAAGCTGGTCATGGAGCCCACCATTGTGGTGTCGACTGATGTGAACCTGCCGAAGATCGACCTTGCGGTTTTCGGCGATCCGTACGGCAAACCCGGGCTACCATCGGATGGCCAGGGCAGCGGCGGCGGCATCGGCAAGGGGTGCTGCGGCGGGGTGGGTCCGGGAAAGGGTCCCGGCTTCGGGCCGGGGGACGGTGGAGAAGCGGGCGGTGGGCCGCTGCGCGGTTATTCCGGGGTGGTGACTGCTCCGGTTTTGATTTATAAGGTTGAGCCCGAGTTTTCTGAAGAAGCTCGCAAGGCAAAGTTACAAGGGGTCGTCATGCTTTATGGGGAGGTTGATACCAACGGGCGGCTGCGCAACATTCGGGTCACTCGCGGGTTGGGGTTGGGGCTTGACGAGAAGGCTTTGGAGGCCGTTGGGCAGTGGCGGTTCCGGCCTGGTTACCGGGACGGCAAGGCGGTTGTGGCTCCGGCTACTATTGAGGTTAATTTTCATTTGCTATAACTGCTAAGATCAGATTCCCCTTGGATGCCTCTGCAGTCCACGGGCCTGCCGGCTCGGGGATTTTCCCTCTTATAATGATCGTAAAAAATAGTTGCAGGGGCCGGTTTGGGTTTATACTGTCCTGGATTTCCTACCGGGGACAGAGAGTCAACATAAGGGGATTTACGTATGGTACCTGCACCTGCACTCGACACTGCGCAACTGAGGAGCGCCTTCCGTGGGGATTTGATCCAACCAGGGGACGCCGCTTATGAAAGCGCACGTAAAGTTTACAACGGCATGATCGACAAACGCCCGCTGCTGATCGCGCGGTGCGTGGATGTGGCGGACGTGATGGCGGCGCTGGCCTTTGGGCGCGAGAACACACTGCTGATTGCGATCCGCGGCGGCGGCCATAACGGGGCCGGACTAGGCACTTGTGATGGCGGCCTGGTGATCGACCTGTCGCGCATGAAAGGCATCCGGGTGGATCCGGAGGCGAAGACGGTCCGGGTGGAGGCCGGCTGCGTGTGGGGCGATGTGGACCACGCCACGCACGCGTTCGGGATGGCCACGCCGAGTGGATTTATTTCGTCTACGGGTGTGGCGGGACTCACGCTGGGGGGCGGGATCGGCTATCTGACCCGGCGCTACGGCTTGACGATCGACAACCTTCTTTCGGTGGACATGGTGCTGGCCGATGGGCGGTTTGTGACGGCCAATGCTGCCGAGAATGCCGACCTGTTCTGGGCGGTGCGCGGCGGCGGCGGAAATTTCGGCGTGATAACGTCGTTCGAATACCGGCTGCACCCGGTGCACATGGTGCAGTTCGGTCCGACGTTCTGGCCGGTCGAGCAGGCAGCCGGCGTGTTGCGCGCGTTTCAGAAATTTATTGTGACTGCGCCTGAGGACGTGAGCGGCTTTTTCGCGTTCCTGGTGGTGCCGCCGGCGCCCATGTTCCCGGCGGAACTGCACAACAAGACGGTGTGCGGCGTGGTGTGGTGCGGCACCTGCTCGCCGGAGGCGATGGAGACCGCTATAGGTCCTGTGCGGGCGGTGGGGACTCCACTGCTCCACCACGTGGGCACGGCGCCTTTTCCAGCAGTGCAGAGCACATTCGATCCGCTGTTTGTGTCGGGCATGCAATGGTATTGGCGTGCGGACAATTTCACGGAGCTGAGCGAGGAAGCGATTGCACGCTTCGTGGAACACGGCGCGCGGCTGCCCAGCATGCTGTCGACGATGCATTTGTATCCAGTGAACGGAGCGGCCGGGCGGGTGGGCAAGACCGACACGGCCTACAGTTTTCGGGAGGCGCTGTTTGCGGAGGTGATCGTGGGGGTGGACCCGGACCCGGCGAACGCGGAAGCGATCACAGCGTGGTGCAAGGATTACTGGGCGGCAACCCATCCGTACGCGGCGGGCGGGGCTTACGTCAACTTCATGATGGATGAAGGGCAAGACCGGGTGCAGGCTACTTACCGGGACAACTATGCGCGGCTGGCGGAGATTAAAGCGAAGTACGATCCGGGGAATTTGTTCCGGGTGAATCAGAATATCCGCCCGGCGGGGTAGGGTAGCAGCGGGCAATCAATCGGAACGGAGCGCCTCGGCGGGATTCACGCGACTTTGGGAAAGTGCGGTTGACCTCGCGCGCGAGGCGGGCATAAGATGGCGCCTATGGCGAGGGGAAGCGGTTGGGCCGGCTCGTGGCTACAGGATCTGCGGCACGGGGTGGTGTTGCTGCGGCGGGATGCGGGCACTTCCGCGCTGATCGTGCTGGTGCTGGCATTAGGAATCGGCGGCAATGCGGCCATCTTCACGCTATTGAAGGCGGCGTTCCTCGATCCACTGCCGTATCGGGACGCGGGACGGCTGGTCACCATCATGGAAAGCAGCGGGTGGATTCCCAGCGTCTCGGAATTTGTGGCGATCCGGGCGCGCACTGGTACGCTCGACGGGATTGCCTTTGCCGAGCACACCGATATGCAAGTGACCGGTAACGGGGCGCCGGCGCGGTTGTTTGCGGCACGCGTTTCGGCATCGTTCTTCCCGCTGCTGGGAGTGCGGGCGGCACGCGGCAGGACATTCTCCGAGGAGGATAACCAGCCCGGCAGGGCGCCGTCGGTGGTGCTCACGGATGCTTACTGGCGGTCGGCAACGGGCGGCAATCCTGGCGTGATTGGACGCACGCTACGGCTGGACGGGCAGCCGGCGGTGGTGGTCGGGGTGCTGCCACGGGGATTTCAATTCGACTATCCGACGCTGCGGATTGCGGAGCCCGTGGACGTTTACGTGAGCTATCCGCTGGAGCAGGCGGCGCGCTTCTTTTCAAGTGGCGGAGGGCGGGGCGTTCCCGTGCGAGTGATCGGGCGATTGCGGCCGGGCGTGACGCTCTCGCAGGCGGAAGCAGACACGCGGCGGATCGCGAGCGAACTGCTGCGCGAGCACCCGGAGGCGTATCCGCATCCGCCGCACGAACCCAGCCGGTTCACCCTGACGGTCACGCCGCTCCGCGATGCGATCCTGGGGACGCAGAGATCGCTGCTGTGGCTGCTACTGGGAGGGGTGGGGGTGTTGCTGCTGATCGCGTGCGCGAACACGGCGCAGCTTCTGCTGGCACGATCGCTGCGGCGCGTGCGGGAGGTGGCGATTAGGACCGCATTGGGCGCGAGCCGCGGGCGGCTGATCCGGCAGTTTCTGCTGGAAGGGCTGGTGCTGGCGGGCTGCGGCGGCGCGGCCGGCCTTTTAGCGGCGGGATGGATGATACGGATTCTGATCGCGCTGCTGCCGGTACGGAGTCCGCTGCTGGCCGGGGCGCATCTGGACGCGCGGGCGATAGGGTTCACGCTGGCGGTGTCGCTGTTTTCGGCGATCCTGTTCGCGGTGGCGCCGGCGGTGAAGGGTAGCCGGTGGACGCCGGGGCCCAGTCTCACGGCGCGCGGGACAGCGGGAGAAGGGAACCGGTTACGGCACGCCATGATTGCGATCGACGCGGCGCTTTCGGTGTTTCTGCTGTGCGGCGCGGGGCTAGTAGCTCAGAATCTGCGGACCCTGATCGCGACGCCCATGGGATTCGATCCGGAGCATGTGCTGGCCATGCGGATGAAGCTGCCGGCGCGGCGGGCGGATGCGGCGGATCGAGCGGCAGGGGTGGCGTTTCAGGATTATCTGGACCGCATCGCCGCGATTCCAGGCGTGGAATCGGCGGCCACGGTAACGGGTCCACCGCTGCGGCCGGCGCGCATAGGGAACGCGGAACTGGTGGGCGTGACGGATGCGCGCGGCGACCGCAAGATCGTGTGGTCGAACAATCACCTGGTGAGCCCGGATTATTTCCGGACGCTGCGGATCCCGCTGCTGGCGGGGCGGACGTTCACGCGCGCGGATGCGGGTGGGCGGATCGACGTGGCGATTGTGAACCAGGAATTCGCGCGGGCGTTCGGGATGGGAGCGGACATTGTCGGGAAGCAGCTTTTCGAGCCGGGCACGCCGATCACGATCGTGGGGATGGTGGGGAACGTGAGAACGCGCGGCCTGCAGTTGGATGCGCAGCCGGAGGTGTATCTGTCGTCGCTGCAACTCGACTGGGTGAACGTTTACCTGGTGGTGCGGTCAGCGCTTCCGGCAGGGCAAGTGCTGCATCAGGTGAAGGCGGCGATTACGTCGGCGAACTCCGATCAGCCGGTATATGGCGTCGAGACCATGGACAGCCTGATCGCGGACGAAGTGGCGGAGCCGCGGTTCGACGCGTTTGTGATCGGAGCATTCGCGCTGCTGGCAGTGGCGATGGCGGCGGCGGGGATGTACAGCGTGATCGCGTGCCTGGTTTCGCAGCGGACCAACGAGATTGCGATCCGGATGGCGTTGGGCGCGACGCGGGGAGCCATTCTGCGGACAGTGATGGCGGCGACTACGGTATGGGTGGCGATCGGGCTGGTTTGCGGGTTGGGGATGGGGCTGGCGGCGCGCAACACGGTGCGGGCGCTATCGAGCGCGGCGGTGACGGGGTCGGGATGGATGTACGGGTCAGTGCTGGTGTTCTTTCTGGCGGTGACCTTTGCGGCGGCGTACGCGCCCATGCGGCGGGCCAGCAGGCTCGATCCGGCGGCAGCGCTGCGCAGCGAGTGATCAGCGGCGGGCAAGCGGGATCACGAATTTCAAGGCGGTGTGGGTTTCCGAGAAGCGGGCCACTTTGACGTCTACGAGGCCGGCTTGGAGGCCGGCTCCTCTTACGGCGCTCTCCGTGATTTCTTTCTTGCCTTTCGGGTAAACGATCCAGATTGCTCCGTTCGATTTGAGCGATTTCTGCAGCGTCGGTATTTTTGCGAGGTCGTTTTCCTTTTCGGCGCCAAGGAAGATGAGATCCGAGTCTTTGGCGGGCTTGCCTTCGGCTATGCCGGTGACGCGCGCGTCGAGCTGCGCGCGGAAAGCGGCATCGGACACGCCGCAGAGGGAGACGCGGAGGCCGGGTTTTACATCGAGCTTGTCGGCCAAGGTACGCGGATTGCGGATCTTGTGCGCCCACTTCTCGGCGCGCGGACCCAGTTTGAAGGCGGCCGTGCCGGTGGGCGCGGTGACGGTGAGGATGCCGTCGGCGGCTTCGATCGCCAAAATGCTCTTCAGCGGGATGACGAGGCGGAAGTCGCCGCGAAAAATGATCTCGTCGGTTTCGAGCAGCGCTTTACCGGTTGCGACCTTGTTGTTGAAACGGACCTGGCAGTCAGCTTCCTGTCCCATTGGCGCATTTTACCAATGCGCGATCGAGGCGGAGGGCAAATTCGTCGACGTCGGACTTGGAAATGTTCAAGGGCGGCGAGATGCGGATGCAGTTGCCGTAGGCGCCGCCTTTTCCGATGAGCAGGCCCTGACGGCGGGCGGCCTCCATCACTTCGGCGGTGGCGCGCGGGGCGGGGGTTTTGGTCTGACGGTCCTCCACCAGTTCGAGCGCCTGCATCAGGCCCATGCCGCGCACATCGCCGATGATGGCGTGTTTTTCGCGCAGCGCTTCGAGCTGCGCGCGGAGGTAGGCACCGGTATCGGCGGCGTTCGCGAGCAGGTTCTCTTCGTCGATTAAATCGAGGACAGCTTTGGCGGCGGTGGTGGTGACGGGATTGCCGCCGAAGGTGGAGATAGTCAGGCCGGTGACGCTGTCGGCGACTGCGGGCGTGGCGACGGTGAGGCCGATGGGGCAGCCATTGCCAAGACCTTTGGCGCTGGTGATGATGTCGGGTGCGACGCCGTAGTGCTCGATACCGAACCATTTGCCGCCGGTGCGTCCCCAGGCGGTCTGGACTTCATCGCTGATGAAGATGCCGCCGGCCTGGCGCACGATGCCGGCTACGATGGCGAAGTATTCTTTGGGCGGGGTGATGAATCCGCCGACGCCCTGAATCGGCTCGCCGATGAAGCCGGCGACATGGCCGGAGGTGGAGGTGCGGATGAGGTCCTGCACGTCCTGCGCACAGCGGACATCGCAAGAAGGGTAAGTGAGGCCGAAGGGGCAGCGATAACAGTAGGCGTTGTGCGCGTGAACGATGCCCGGCTGGATGGCGCCGCCCACGCGCCAGTTGGACTGTCCGGTAAGGGCCATGGCCATGGCGGAACGGCCGTGATAGGAATGGCGCAGGGCGATGATCTCGGTGCTGCCGGTGTAACAGCGCGCGGCGAGAATGGCGGTTTCATTGGCTTCGGTGCCGCTGTTGGTGAAGAACGATTTGGTGAGCTTGCCGCCCGGAGTGAGCGAGGCGATCTTTTTCGCCAGCGCGGCCTGCGGCTCGGTGGCGAAGACGGTGGAGACGTGCTGGAGCGTATCGACCTGGCGGTGGATGGCGCGGTTCACCTTGTCATTGCAGTGGCCCACGCTGATAGTGAGGATGCCGCCGAAAAAATCGAGATATTGACGGCCGTCGGCGTCGTAGACGAACTGATCTTTGGCGCGCGCGATGACCAGCGGCTCGCGGTAGTAATGGAAGACCGCCGGAAAGAGGAACTGCTGGGCGGCGAGTACGATCTCTTGTTTGTCCATAATTGAAAGGCCAGTGTAACGCCGCCCACGCCGCCGCCGATCCGTGCTAAAACGCTACGATGAAAGCCGGAGACGGAGAGAACCGGCCATGAAACCCTCGGAGGCCCTTACAGCGCACCGCGATGGACGACCGCACACCTGGGCCAAATGCGCTCGGATTGGTCATTTCCCGTTCGGTCCCCGCCGATAATCCGGTCTTATATTAAGTATTAAGTCGAACATACAATCCCAGCATGATTACACACTGACATAATGTCATGCCCTGCCCTTTTCTACCCCGCCACTATGTATTCCCGAAGAACAGACACCGCTCGCGTCAATCCCTGCGTCTCCAGCGTCAGCAAATACTCCGCAACCGTTTTCGCGGGGTTCTTCAGGCTCTCCCGATGCCGCCGCGCGGCCTCCAGCACGACGCCAGGCGCAAGGTCCAGAAGATGCGCGATAAATTCATCCGGGTGCTGAGCCTCGATTTCGAAGGGCGTCAGAGTATCCGCAGGAAAATCCCGCGCGTTCGCCGTGACAAATCACGTCGGCCCGCCCCCGGATTGCCGCCGCCAGCACGTGGCGGTCGCCCGGATCGGGAAGCTGCAGCCCTTCGATCAAATCTTCATAGCCGGTAACGAGAGCATCCGGCGCATGCTTGTCCATCAGCTTCCGGGTCCGCTCAAGTTTTTCACGCGAGAGATCTGGGCGGTTCCGCAGCAGCGCGGTTATCCATTCCTCATGTACGCCAGCCGACCACCTGGCGCGGAACAGTCCCGTCATGGCCAGATGCATCAGCAAATTCCGCAGCTCGGCGGGATACAGGACATTCGCATCGCATCGTAAAAAGCCGTGAAGTTGGACACGGCCTTTAAAGTCCGAGGTCTTGGTCATACGCGGCCAACTCTTCGAGCGCCGCGAGGCGATCCGCATCAGCCCGCCGCTTGTATTTCATCAGCGCCTCGAACCGGACACGGCGATGCGTGCCCACCTTCCGGTAGTCGATTTTGTCCTCCTCCAGCAACCGAATCAGCGACGGCCGCGACACGTTCAGCATGTCCGCCGCTTCCTGCGTCGTCAGCTCAGCGTGCACGGGGATGAGCATCACTGCATTGCCGCGCGCCATCTCGTCGAGAATGCGCACCAGCAGCGCCACCGCCGCGGCCGGCAGTTTCACCGTGCCGCCCGGCGATTCGTCATCGAGTATCCGAAGCCGCATCGGGCCGCCCTTTTCCAGGCGGGTTGCCAGTAAACGGCTGGTTTCCTTGGCAACTACAGCCTCCGCCTCGGAGGGAAGGGTTGCCGCCATCGCGGGATGTGTCATCGTCGCACCTCGTTTGTTTTCAGTGTCTTCCTGGCTAGCAATCTACCACGTATTCGAAGTAAATGCAAGTAGTCGAAGCAATCGAAAAATCCATTTCTTGCCCGCAGAAACGAGGCGAATCCGCTGCGCGGACTGTGCTTTCTTCGCTGTGCTCACCGAGCCATCGGAGGCGGATCCTCGGCCATCCGGTATCGGTTGCTCCGCGGAATGCGGAATTGAAAATCTCACCCCTCTTCTCGCCGTGGGCAAGTGTGCATGTGCAAGTGCACAGGCACACTCGACCCCACTCGAAGGAAAACGCAAATGACTGAATTATTCGCCCAGCCTACGACATCAGCGCAACGGGCTTTTTCTTCCAGACCCCCGGGCAGTATCAGGAAAAAGCCGCAAAGAACATGAACGACTGCGGGTTTCCCGTCGAGGAATACGAAATCCAGTTCATCGACGGCGAGAGCATCACGCCCAACTGTTCGAGGCCCTGGGCGTCAACCAGTGCAACTTTCCTGGTCAACAAACACTAGGAACCGCGCAAAACGGGGCCACGGTCGCGCCGCCACTATCGCGCGAGCTCGTATCTTTCGTGGCGGCGCGGACACGCGCCCCTTTGCGCTTCTGAGATGCCTTCCGGCACCGGACGAGGCCACGTATGATGAAGTTTATGCCCAAATTTCGTGCCGCACTCTTACTATGCGTTTCGGCCTTGGTGTTGTCGGGCCTGGCGCCGGCCGCGCCGCCGCCCAAGCTGGTGGTGGCGATTGCGATCGATCAGTTCCGATATGACTACCTGACGCGTTTCCGCAGCGAGTATCACGCGGGCTTCGACCGTTTGCTGACCAAGGGGGCGGTGTTCACCAACGCGCGCTACGAGCAGTATCCGACCGTGACCGCGGTGGGACATAGCGAATTCCTGACCGGCGCTACGCCTTCGATGAGCGGGATCGTGGGCAACGAATGGTACGATCGCGAGGCCGGCAAGGTGGTGGCCAGCATCAGCGACGATACGGTGAAGATGCTGGGCGGCGGCGGCGAGGGTGCATCTCCGAAGCGCCTGATGGCGAGCACGGTGGGCGATGAACTGAAGATGGCGCGCAGCGGCAGCAAGGTGATCGGCATTTCGCTGAAGGATCGCAGTGCGATTCTGCCGGCGGGTCACATGGCGGACGGCGCGTACTGGTTCGATCCGCGCGGCGGGAATTTCGTGAGCAGCACGTTTTACCAGGCGGATCTGCCGGAGTGGGTGAAGACTTACAACGCCAGCCGGCCTGCGGACGGGTTTCGCGGGGCGCACTGGCTGGAGCACACGCTGCCGTCGGACACGTCGATCTATGCAGCCATCGAGGGTAGCCCGTACGGCAACGAACTGGTGGAGAGCTTCGCCGAGCGGGCCATCCAAGCGGAAAAACTGGGGCAGAGGGGTGCGACCGATTTGCTGACGGTGAGCTTTTCGGCGAACGACTTCGTGGGGCACGCGTCCGGTCCGGACTCGCCGGAGGTGAAGGAGATGTCGATCCAGACCGACCGGGTGTTTGGAAAGCTGTTCGCGTATCTCGATAAAGCCGTGGGGATGAGTAACGTAGTAGTGGTGCTGACCGGGGATCACGGGGTATCACCGGTTCCGGAAGTCAACGCGGAGCGGAAAATGCCGGGCGGAAGGATGCAGTCCGGGTTGGTGCGCAAAGCGGTGGAGACGGCGCTCGCCGAAAAATATGGCGAAGGACAGTGGCTGCTGAACCCGTCGGACACGGCGGTGTACCTGAACCGCGACCTGATCCGGCAGAAGAAACTGGATCCGGCGGACGTCGAGCGCACGGCAGCGGTGGCGGTGCGGCACGTGCCCCATGTGTTCCGGGTGTACACGGGCGCGCTGCTGGCCAGCGGGGCGGCCATGGAGGAGCAGGTGGGCCGCCGAGTCGAAAACGGATTCTATGCGCCACGCAGCCCAGACCTTTACGTTCTGCTGGAGCCTTACTGGCTGTACGGATCGAAGGGCACCACCCACAGCACGACCTTCAGCTACGACGCGCATGTGCCGGTAATATTCATGGGGCCGGGGTTTAAAGCGGGGCGGTATAACCAGCAGATTTCGGTGGCGGATATCGCGCCTACGCTGGCCACGTACCTGGATATTGAGACCCCCAGCGGGTCGGTGGGGCGATGTCTGGCCGAGATCCTGAATTGAATTGAGCACGAGTTCGAAGAGCGGCCAATTTGCGGTTATAATCCAACGATAGGAGATCGACAAAAAAATGTTACGTCCTTTGCACGACCGCGTAGTGATCAAGCGCCTGGAAGAAGCGGAAACAAAACGCGGTGGAATCATTATTCCGGATACGGCCAAAGAGAAGCCGCAGCAGGGAGAAGTGCAGGCGGTAGGCAGCGGGAAACTGCTGGAGACCGGGGATCGCATGGCGCCGCAGGTAAAAGCGGGCGACCGGATTTTGTTCGGCAAGTATTCAGGATCGGAAGTGAAGCTGGACGGGGAAGATTATCTGATTTTGAAGGAAGACGAAATCCTGGGCGTCCTGGAATAGACCGGCCCCGAACCGCCTTAGTTCTGGCCGCCGTTTGAGGCGGTATTCATCCTGGCTAGTTCTTTTCGAAAAAGGGGATTGGAGGGGTAGCTTTGGGCCAACTCCTCCAACAGCTTTTCGCTGTCCCGCGGCTTCTTCTCGCGCAGGTCGATGATCGCCAGCAGGATTTTCGCGAACGGCTTGAAGTAGTGGCCGCTGCGAACCACCAGTTCCAGGTTCTTCACGCCCTGTTCCTTGCTGCCCTGCACATTGTCGAACCGCACGAACCAGCGGATGAAAAAGGGCAGGCTGCCGACCATGTACTCGGAAATACCGGCGGTGATGTATGCATCGACGCAGGGGGGCTGCAGCCGGATGAGGCGCTGCGCGTAGCTATTCGAGCGCTTGGCGGGCGACAGGCTGGCGATCTGGTGTTTCTCGACGAAGGCCATGTAGTCGGTGGTGACGCCCTCCACGATGGACATGGCAAACAACGCCTGGCGATCGTTTGGATCGACGGCCAGCGCGGTATTGGCGCGCGCGGTGGCATCATCGACGGCCTTGAGAAATTTGGTGCGCACGTACTGATCCGGCTTGACGTTTTTCTTCTCGGCGATGTGTTTGTCGCTGGTCAGGAATTCGCTTTCGAGAATGCTCAACCGGTCGAGCTCGTAGAACAGATACGCCGCCGCGCGTACCGCGTATCCCAGCGGCTCCTTAGGATGGGCGGCGATGTAATGGTCGATGTTCGCGTGGGCGGCTGGAAACTGGAAATTGTAAAGGTGATCGAAGGCGTCGGTCAAATCGGGTGAGTCACCACCGCAGGCGCCGTCGCTTGCCGCCATTAGCGGGAGGCTGAAGAGCACCGCAAATACCCAGGACCGGAGCATTCTCACCATCCTAGCAGGATACTGAGCACGTTGCCGTCCAAAATCTTGGGGAGAATGCACAGGGGCGATCGCCACATTTTGGGTCGCCCCGCAGTGTGATATCCCCCAATATCAGTAGCATACGGGCCAGCGGGAACCTGGCGACACGTGTTACATTGTGGCTATAGCGCTATGCTTCCTTCCGTGCTTCCCATCGCATTTCTGGCCAACTCGGCCACCTCGCGAATGGTACGCAGCCTGTTTGATGACACCTTCAGCGGCATCCACCAGCTCAGTTGGTTTGACTGGGCCATCCTGATCCCTTATTTTACGATCCTGGCGATTCTGTCGGTCTACGGGATTCACCGGTATGAGGTGATACGGACCTACTTCAAATATCGCAAGAAGGCCACGGGCGATCCTCCCATGCATTTCCCGCAATTGCCGCCGGTGACGATACAACTGCCGATCTATAACGAGCGGTATGTGATCGAGCGCCTGATCGATGAAGTAACGCGCATGGAATATCCGCGCGAGCTGCTCCAAATTCAGGTGCTGGATGATTCCACGGACGATACTGCGTCATTTGCCGAAGCCCTGGTCGAGCGGTATCACGCGCTGGGATTTCCGATCGAGTATCATCACCGCTCGAACCGGGAAGGTTTCAAGGCCGGCGCGTTGCAGGAAGGGCTGAAGACGGCGACCGGTGAATTTGTGGCCATCTTCGATGCGGACTTCGTTCCGCCCCCGGACTTTATAACGCGCACGATCCAGCACTTCGCCGACCCCAAAGTAGGCGTGGTGCAGACCCGCTGGAGCTATCTGAACCGGGACTACAGTTTCCTTACGGAAGTGGAAGCGATGCTGCTGGATGGGCACTTTATCCTGGAGCACGGGGCCCGCTCGCGTGCGGGATACTTCTTCAACTTCAATGGCACCGCAGGCATCTTGCGGCGCTGCATGATCGAGGACGCGGGCGGGTGGCAGCACGATACCCTGACCGAGGATTCGGATTTGAGCTACCGCGCGCAGCTCAAGGGCTGGCGCTTCGTTTACATGCCGGGCCTCGAATGCCCGTCGGAGCTGCCGGTGGAGATGCACGGTTTCCAGGTCCAGCAATCGCGCTGGGCGAAGGGTTTGACCCAGTGCGCGCGCAAGTTGCTGCCCATGATCTTCCGCGCTGATATTCCGAAGCGGGTGAAGATCGAGGCGTTCATGCACCTCACCCCGAACATCTCGTACCCGATGATGGTGGTCGTGTCGGCGTTGATGCTGCCGGTGATGATCGTGCGATTTTACATGGGTGTCTGGCAGATGGTCTTTATCGATCTGCCCTTGATCATGGCGGCATTTTGGTCAATTTCGGCATTCTACGTGATCGCGCAACGGGAACTGTATCCGAAAAACTGGAAGCGTTCTATATTTCTGCTGCCCGTGCTGATGGCCATCGGCGTGGCGTTGACCGTGATCAACACGCGGGCGGTCTTGGAGGCGCTGTTCGGGATCTCGAGCGGGTTCGTGCGCACGCCCAAGTACGCGGTGGGTGACCGGCCTGTGAACCTGGAGAACAAGCGATACCGCCGCAAGAGCGGATGGCTCCCGTACATCGAGATCGCCATCGGGACTTACTTCCTGGCGATGATCGCCTTTGCCATCGACACATATAATTTCTTTTCGATTCCGTTCCTTCTGCTGTTCGTGGCCGGGTACTACTGGGCAGGGTGGGGTACCCTGTACCAGGAGCAAAGGGACCGTCTACGGTGGCTGCAGCAACGGCGGCTGGAACTGAAAACTGTACGATAGTTCGACATCAGCCCTGTCTGCTCAAAAACGAAATCTGAACAAAAAACCGCCACGTCCGAAACGTGCGGGATCTGCTATGATTTTGGATTCGGAACTCAGCGGCTGTCGATAGCGTCGAATATGTTGCGCCGCTGATGCCCTTACGGTTATACTCCGCAAGTACCCGCCAAAACGGACGTGACGGCGGGAACGCGCCCGGCGCGGCGGAAAGTGCGGTTCGGCAGGCCCACAGAAGTTCAGACTCTTTAAGCACAACAGCAGGAGGCAGCAAGTGCAGCATTTCTTACGAAGGCTAACGGGAATTTCGGCTATGGCGCTGGTCGCCGCCATCTTAGGGGTGGCGCAGGACAGCCAACCGGCGCAGAGCGGCCAAGCGTCCGCCCCGGCGGCAAAGAAGAAGAACTATAAGGATCAGCAGGAGTACACCCTATACGACTCCGCCACCAAGGAAGCCGACGCGAACAAGAAGCTGGCGTTGCTGAACACCTGGAAAGAAAAATATGCCGACTCCGATTTTAAAGAAGAGCGGCTGATGTTGTTCCTGGATACGTACCAGAAGTTGGGGCAGTACGCGAAGATGATCGACACGGCGAAGGAAATCCTGACCATCGATCCCAAGGAGCTGCATGCGCTGTACTGGATCACGCTTCTGTCGCCGCAGTTAGGGATGAATACGGCCGATGGCTTGGACACTGCCGAGAAAGCCGCTAACGGGCTGATCGCGGCGGAAGCCCCGGCCGGGACCAAGCCTGAAGATTGGGAGAAGGCCAAGAAAGTCACGGACGCGATCGCGTACAAGACGCTCGGCTGGGTAGCATGGCAGCGCAAGAACTATGATGTTGCTGAACAGAACTTCGTCAAGAGCCTGAAGATGGAGCCCAACTCGGGCGAGGTCGATTTCTGGCTGGGGTCGGTGATTATCCTGCAGAAGAAACCGGAGCGGACCTCGGAAGCGCTGTTCTACATTGCGCGCGCCGTGGCATACGACGGTCCGGGGGCCATGACCCCGCAGCAGAAGCAAACCGCGGATACCTATCTGACCAAGGTGTACACATCGTTGCACGGGGACAATTCGGGACTGGCCGACGTGAAGACTCTGGCCAAAACGAATGCGGCGCCGCCGGCGGATTTCAAGATCAAGACCGCGGCCGAGATCGCAGCGGAGAAGGAAGAAGAACTGACGAAGACGAACCCGGAGCTGGCCCTGTGGTTGAAGGTGAAGGGACAGTTGCTATCGCCGGACGGGCAGACCTATTTCGACAGCTCCATGAAAGGCGCGGCCGTACCCAAGCTGAAGGGCTGGCTGGTTTCGGCCAAGCCACCGGTGAAGTCGAAGGAACTGCTGGTGAGCATGGAATCGAAGGACGGGACGCCGAACGTCACGCTGAAGCTGGTGGGGGCCGACGGCACCACCGCGGCTCCTCTGACCGGCAAGCCGGAAGTCGGCACGGAGATCGAATTTGAAGGGGTCGGCGATTCTTTGTCGAAAGATCCATTCATGGTGACCTTCGCTGTGGAGAAGTCGAAGATCACTGGATTGAAGGAAGAGAAAGTAGCGGCTCCGGTTCACCGGCCGGTTCACAAGAAGCAGTAAACGAAGAAGTCCACGTTGGAGGCCTCCGCACGTCGGGGGCCTACCCAGTTCTTGGTAATACCGGGCTTTAGGCCCTTCCTCGCTGTGTTTTACACTGCTGTTGAGCCTTATCTTTGGCCAGCACGAAGCTGAAGACCACACGTTCCACCGGATTCAGGGGTTCCTGCTGTAAGGCCTGAAAATAGCCGTAGAAGGCATGCGCCGAGCGTCCCATGGCCGAAGCGCAGAATAGCGGAGTACGGGCGGCCGCCAGTCCTGTAACTATCAGCACGGTCATCAAACTCGCTCTCATTCGCATATCAGTATGACGCGAAACCGGGCTGAGAGTTAGCGAGGGCGCCCCACAGGCGGCGATCTGATAGAATAGGGTTAGATCCAGGACCGCTGCACTATCCGTAAACGCCTATGCCGCTGTATGAATATAAATGCGCCGTGTGCGGTGATGTTTTTGAGGTAAGGCAGAAGTTCTCCGACGAACCTTTGCACGAGCATCCGGGCTGTGGCGGGGCGGTGGAGAGGTTGATTTCCGCACCCACGCTACAATTCAAAGGCTCAGGCTGGTATGTAAACGACTACGGTAAAAACGGATCGGTTCCGAAAGAAAAGCCGGAAAAGCGCAAGAGCGAATCTTCGGATTCGAAGTCTGCGGATTCGAAGAAGACGGAAACCAAAACCTCCGCCACGCCCGCCAAAGAGACGTCGAGCACCACCAAAAGCGATTGATTCTGTTTTAGCTGCGGGCGACGGCCTCTGCCCAGCGACGCAGCTTCTGATCGCTGCGCGCGGACCAGGCGTGTTCGGGCACCACGCGGGCCAGAGTCCGGAACTCGTACTGCTCGATGGTTGATGCCACCCGGCCGTTCTCGCTTCGAAGCACCCTTCCGAAGCCGATTAACTGCAGTGGACAGCGATTTTCAAGCAGTGCCGGCCAAGCGATCGACAGCTCGATAAAAGCGCCTGTAGGCAATTCCTGTTCGGTGACGAATGCGACACCGTTGCTGCTCAAATTGATGGTTTTGCCGTTTCCCACGGCAATGATCTTGTCCTGCTCCAAAACGCGAAAGCGGATTTCCCGCTCCATTATAAAGCGTTGTTTGGCCCGCCGTTCTATTGGTTTGTCCGCCTTTTCAGTTCCCATTGGTTCTCGTCCGTTACGATCCTGAAGCGCAGCAATGATCACAAACCTCGACCAAAGCGGGGCTGCCGGCGAAACCTGGAAGGACTCACACCGGGCAGGCGAGAGTACCGGAGTCTCGACAGCCTTGATCTTTCTCAGATTAACACTTGTAGCCCTTAACCGGGGTTAAATCTCTTGTTCCATTAGGTTAACTTCGGTCTAACACATCACTGCAGAAACGTAGGACTTCAGTCCTGGAACGCTATGGGAATTGTCCGGCGTTGGCTAGCGTGGCGTTGCTATGTACCAGGGATCAGTCGCGATAGGCGAGGCGTGTGGAATCGGCCGGGGACAGCCGGCGGCCGATCAGACTCGCACGTACGAATCTAAGGAGGGTCTGGAAACCCGGGCGGCCGCGGCAACGCACTCCGGATAGTCCGTTTTGTTCCAGGGCGCATCGAACATGACGGCGAGGTGATGCGGCCAGCGGAGGGCGAACTCGACGTACGCGAGTCCGCTCGAGCGCAGCCGGTCGATGGGGCTGGATGCTTCGGGTGCGGCGGTCACAGCCGCGGTGAGGCGGTCGAAGCCCTCGGGTTGCGACCTTCGCCAGCAGTTCCTGCCGGTCCCGGAAGTGGCGGTAGGGGGCATTGTGAGAGACACCGGCGCGGCGGGCGACCTCGCGCAGGGTGAAGCCGCGAGGCCCGGTTTCCGCGGTCAGTAACAGGGCGGCATCCGCCATATTACGGCGCAATATGATGAGCGTGAAGTAGAACGGGCTAAACTGGGGAGGTGCTTTCGCTGGTACACCACCACGTGCGGGACCACATTGAGGATTTGGCGCGGGAGTTTGCTGCGGCGCGGCCCTTTCGCCACGTAGTGGTGGACCAGTTCCTCGATCCGGTATTCTGCCGCGAGCTGATCGCGCAGTTTCCACCCTTTGCGGCCGGCGATACCCGCAACGAGCGCGGCGAGCAGGCCGGCAAATCGGTGATCGGCCGGATCTGGAAACTGGGTCCGGCATTCGCGCGGTTCGACCGGCTTATGCGCAACGCCGGGTTCCTCAACATGTGCGAGCGCATCACCGGGATTCCAGGGCTGCTCTACGACAAAGAATACGTTGGCGGCGGAACGCACGAAAATCGCGAGGGGCAAGAGCTCGATTCGCACGTGGACTTCAACTTTCACCCGCACCTGGGATGGCACCGCCGGCTTAACCTGATCGTTTTTCTAAACCCGCAATGGGAGCCTGCCTGGGGCGGATGCCTGGAATTACTGCGGGAGCCATCGGACGAGCGCGACAAGTGTGTGGTGGTGCCCGCGGAGAATCGCGCGGTGATATTCGAAACAACTGAATCCTCGTGGCACGGGTTCCGGGCGATCCGGCCACCGGCGGGGATCACCCGGAAATCCCTGGCGGTGTATTTCTACAGTCGGCAGCGGCCGGCAGAGGAGACTGCGCCGTCACATGGAACTTATTATTATCAGCGCCCCATGCCGGGGCACCTGCAGGCTGGCTACACGCTCCGCGAGGAGGATGTGGCGGAGGTCCGGCAGCTATTCGCGCGGCGCGACCAGCACATTCGGTTTTTGTACGAACGGGAGCAGGAATTCTCGGAGTTGGTGGCAGGCATTACGCGGTGGAAGGCCTACCGGTTGGCCCGGGCGATGACTTGGCCCGCGCGGTTTGTGAGGCAGCGCGGACCGGGGGGCCGCCGCCGGGCCTAAGAGTCCCCGCTACCCCGTGTTCCGGCTATTCCTCACGCAAGGCCAGCATAGGATCGACGCGCGTCGCTCTCCGGGCGGGAAGATAGCTTGCCAGCATCGCGGCTGAAGCCAGCAGAACGGCGACTGTTCCCAGCGTCCGCGGGTCGCCAGCGGTCACGCCATAGAGCTGCGCGGTCAAAAGGCGCGTGAGGAACACGGAAGCCAGTAGGCCGGCTGCAAGGCCCAGGCCGACCAGGCGGCCGCTCTGCGCCAGGACCATGGCGCGGATTTCGCCGGCCGAGGCGCCCAAGGCAAGGCGGATGCCGATCTCGTGGATGCGGCGCGAAACCGTGTAAGCCATTACGCCGTACAGTCCGACCAACGCCAGCAGCAGCGCCACCAGCGCGAAAAAGCCGAAGATGATGGCAAAAAAGCGCTCCCGCCAGATGGATCGGGTTACCACGTCGTGCATGGTCAGCACGCGGCTGATGGCCACGTTGCGATCGATCGCGACCAGCCGGCCGTGCAGCGCCGCGGCAGGATCGGCCAGCCCGCCCACGGTGCGAACCAGGTAAGTGATGCTGGCGAAGCCGAACTCCGGAAGCGGCAGATAAACAGAGTTGAGCGGGTTGTCGCGCAGAGATTCGTTGTGCGCCACGCCCACCACTCCGACAATCGTGTGCCACGGCTCATTCCATTCCGGAGGCCCGAAGCGAACGCGCTTTCCTATGGCGCTCTGCGCGGGCCAGTAGCGTTTGGCGATGGTTTCGTCAACGATGGTGACCAGCGGATTCTTGCCATCCGATTCCGTGAAGTCGCGGCCTTCCACGATGGGAATGCCGAGCGTCCGGAAGTATCCGGGTGTGACCACGATATGGTGCACCATAGGCGCGTCCTTGAGGCTGAGCAGCGGCCGGCCTTCGGCGGTGATACTGCGGCGCCATCCGTTGAGCAGGGGCACGGCCGACGACCCTGCCACGGAGATCACACCCGGCAGCGAGGCGAATTCCTGGCGAACGCGCGCGACCAACTGGAGGGCGGCGGGACCATCCGGATAGCGGTTATCGGGCGCCGCGGTTTGCAACGTGACGATGTTTTCAGTGCGGAAACCCGGTTGGGTTCGGTTGAGACTCCAGAAGGTCTCGATCATCAGGCCGGCGCCCGAGAGCAGCAGGACCGACATCGCGACTTCCGCCACTACCAGGGCGTTGCGCGTCCAGGCCCGGGCTCCTCCGGATGTGCTGGTGCGCCCGCCATCCTTCAGCATTTCGACCGGGTTCATATGGGCGGCCAACCATGCGGGGACGGCGGCCGCCAGGATGCCGGTTCCAATCGTTATAGCCGTGACGAACAGCAGGACACGTATGTCGGGCGTGAACTGAATCCAGCGGGGTACCTGGTCCGGAATGAGCGCGCGCAAAGCGGGGATGGCGGCCCAAGCCAGCAGCACCCCCGCGGCCGCGCCGGCGATTCCGAGCATTACGCTCTCCACCACGAATTGCCGCGCGAGGCGGACCCGCGATGCCCCCAGGGCTCCCCGCACGGCGATTTCGCGGGTGCGAGCGGTGGCTTTCACCAGCAGCAGATTGGTGATGTTGGCGCAGGCGATAAGCAGCACGAACCCGACGGCGCCCAGCAGCGTGAACAGGAGGGGCTGGACATTCCGGGTATCGCGGGCGCGGTAAGGCAATACCTTGACGCCTTGTCCGTAGTTCTCTGTGGGATGCTCGTGGATGATCTGGCGCATGATCGCGCTCAAATCCTGCTGGGCTTGTTTCAGGCTGACCCCGGGCCGCAGGAGCGCAATTCCTTCGAGGCCATGATCCATGCGGGTGTTGTGCGGCAGGTCGAGTTGTAACGGCTGCCATAGCTGGGCTTGATCGGGAAAGTGAAATCCGTACGGCATGACACCGACGACGCGCGCTTGCTCGGAGCCGATGCCGATGGTCTTGCCGACGATACCGGCGTCCGCGCCATAACGGCGGCGCCACAGTTCCTCGCCGAGGATGACTGTGGGAGGCGCACCGGGCCGGTCTTCCTCGGGGGTAAATGTGCGGCCCATCAGCGGCTGTACGCCCAGGATGCGGAAAACAGGCTCGGTGACCGAAGAGGCGGGCACGCGCTCCGCCTCCATATCGCCACGCAAGGTGGCGAGGCCGGAACCAAACATGGCGATGGCGGCGAGGGTGCGGTTGCGCTCTCCGAAATCGAGATAGTTGGGGTAAGCGATGACGCCGTTGAGGATGTCAGACACTTCCTCGACATAAACCATCCGGTCCTGGGTAGGGTAAGGCAGAGGACGCAGAAGCATGGCATTCACCAGGGTAAAGACGGTCACTGTGGAACCGATCCCCAGGGCCAGCACGAGGATGGCGACCAAGGTCACCAGCTTTTCGCGGCGCACCGTGCGCAGGGCATAAACGACATCTTGACGGATCATGTGATAGTGCTCCTTGGGGGCATCCAGGAAGATGCCCAGATATAGCGAGAGAATGGCGGGAATGCCGGGGCGGTCGCGCAGGCAGTCGGACATGGCCCGGCACATCTCACCCGAGAAGTGATCGCGGAATTCGGTGGGGTAGAGCGCCAGAAGGCCGCGATAAAGCCGCAAGGATGGGGCTTCGTGCGGCATGGTTACAAGCGTTTGGGGACCAGACCGGTGGCGCGGGCATCGGCCAGCAGGCGCTCCAACCGGCGGGCCTCGGCGATCGCGATTTTGCGGCCGAGGGCGGTGATGCGGTAATAACGGCGGCGCTCGTCGTCGCTGCCTTCAGCGGGCCGCTCAGCGAGTTCCTCGATCAAGCCGTCGTCCAGCATGCGGTGAATGGCGCTGTACAGGGAACTGGGGCGCAGGCGGAGGCGGCCGCCTGTGCGCGCGGCGATGTCCTGCATGATGGAATAGCCGTGGCGGTCATGATCGGCCACGGCCACCAGGATGTGGAAGGTGTCTTTGTGAAGTGGCAGGAAGTCCTCGGGAGCCGGCTTGTAGGGCATACATTGTTACTATATCACTTTATGGTATACCGAACAATGGAAGTATATGGAGCGCTAGTTCCCGCTTGTTTCAGATATACCGCTCCGATAATGATACAATTGCACCCTTGGGGGCGCGACATGGATAACGACAGCATCTTTCTGCGCAACCTGCTGGGCAAGCGGGTGCGGATTGTGGCGGTGGATGAGGACGAGCTGCCGCCGCTGACGCTGCGGGAGGTATCGAGTCTGGGCGTGGTGGCCGAGGATTCGACGGGTTCGCATTTTTATCCCTGGGCGGAAATTGTGGAGATCAGTCCGGGGAAGAACGGCAGCGGGAAGGACGGCGCCATTGACTGGGCTCCGTTGCCGCAGTAGATCCATTCTTACCTGGCGCTGACGCTCGGATAGAATCAAGCTATGTCATTCGATCGGGCGGTGCTGGGGCGCACGGGCATCGAGGTAGGGCGGCTCGGCCTGGCATCCAGTTACGGCGCGCCGGCGGCGTCGGTGGCAGCGGCGTTCGAGCACGGGGTCAGCTACTTCTACTGGGGCAGTTTCCGGCGCAGCTCGTTTGGAGATGGTCTGCGGGCGCTGGCGCCGCGGCGGGACCGGTTTCTGCTGGTGACGCAATCGTATTCACGCGTGGCATCGCTGGTGGGTCCGAGCCTCGAACGGGCGCTGAAGGCGCTGCGCTTCGATTATACAGATGTGCTGCTGCTCGGCCTGTGGAGCGGCCCTCCATCCGGGCGGATTCTGGATGCCTGCCGGAAGCTGCGGGAGCGGGGGCTAGTGCGCTTCGTGGCGGTGTCTACACATAACCGGCCACTGATCGCGCGGTTGGCGGACGATCCGCAATTCGATATCTTTCACGTGCGCTACAACGCGGTGCATCGCGGCGCGGAGCGTGAGGTTTTTCCGCAGTTGCTTACCCGAAATCCGCCCGGTCTGGTTTCGTTTACGGCCACCAGTTGGCGGCAGTTGCTGAGCGCCAAGCGCATGCCGCCCGGCGAACGGACTCCCACCGCCGCGGATTGTTACCGGTTTGTGCTGACGCAGCCGGCGGTGAATGTCTGCATGACAGGTCCGGCGAATATGCCGCAGTTGGACGAGGCACTGGAGGCTTTGCGGCGAGGTCCGATGGGCGAAGAGGAACTGGCTTGGATGCGGCGGGTGGGGGACTCGATTTATGGCCGGCCCAAAGCGGCCTCAAAGGCGGTTGGATGATGATTGCCAGGGCCAGGCAATAGTGCGCCAGGCTGGACCCGGTGCGGTGGATTCTACCTCGTCGATCAGCTTGGTTTGGCCGTACTCTTGTTTGACGCGTGCTAGATATTCGGCATTGCTCCGGAATACGGGGGGCGTGCGGCCCATTCTTTTAGGCTGAAACCACTGGGGGTCGCGATGCAGCGGGTCCACGATTTCGCCATTCCGCACAATCATCGCGTCGTACTGCACGCTGGCGATGGCGAAATCCTCGATGGGTTGCTGCGCCACCGGGTCGCCGCTGCCGAAAAAGCGAAAGCGAGCATCGGCCAGGCCCAGGCCGCAGGCGATCAGGTAAAAACGCAGAGCCTTGAATTTCCAACTCACCGCGCCGACGCGCGCCGGCCATTCGCCAAATTCGCGATGGAAGGCAAGGATCGAGAAGAAGAGGTTTTCGAAGCTGTCGCGGCCCCAGCGTTCCAGCAGGATCGTGTCGCCGGAGCGCGGCAGACCCACCGCGCGCGCATACTCCAGCATGCCGTCGGCTTCGGAGTTGCAAATTTGCGGGGCCAGGTGCGGGCGCGACCGGCCGCCGCTCAGGGCCAGCGCCTGGTAGCCTTCGGCGGCAAAGATTTGGAAAGCGTCGCGAACGTGCTGCTCGTAAAGGCGGTCTTCGTTCTGATGGCCTCCGTGCCAGCGCCCGTCCTGATAGATGGCGTGGCCGGCCAGCATAAGCAGGCCGCCGTTCATTCCACGGTCACGCTTTTCGCCAGGTTGCGGGGCTGATCGACGTCGCAGCCGCGGCGCACGGCGATGTGATACGCGAGAAGCTGAAGGGGCACGATCTCCAGGATGGGCGCCAGCAGGTCGTTGGTGGCGGGGATCTCGATCACGTGGTCCGCGGTTTTGTGCGCTTCCTCGTCGCCGGCGCTGGAAATGGCCACCACCGTGCCTTCGCGCGCTTTCACCTCCTGGATATTGGAGAGCGTCTTCTCGTAGAGGATGCGGCTCTCATCGCTTGCGGGGTCGCGGGTGGCCAGCACCACCACCGGAAGATTTTCGTCGATCAGCGCATTGGGCCCATGCTTCATCTCGCCCGCCGGATAGCCTTCGGCGTGGATGTAAGAAATCTCCTTGAGCTTGAGGGCGCCTTCGAGCGCGATGGGAAAGTGCACGCCGCGGCCGAGGAAGAGAAAATCGCCGGCGCGGAAGAGCTTACGGGCGAGTTCTTCGAACATGGGGTCGTGGCCGAGCACCGCTTCGAGCTTGCCGGGAATGCGGCACAGCTCCTGAACCAGGCAGCGCGCGGCGGCGGGATCCAGCGTGGCGCGCTCTTGCGCCAGGTACAGGGCCAGGATGAAGAGCGCGGTCAACTGGCAAGTGAACGCCTTGGTGGACGCCACGCCGATCTCCGGACCGGCGTGCGTGTATATGGCGCCGGCGGCTTCGCGCGTGATCATGGAGCCGATCACGTTGCAGATGGCCAGCGTCTTCGAACCTTTCTGCTTGGCTTCGCGCTGGGCGGCCAGCGTGTCGGCGGTTTCGCCGGACTGGGAGATCACCACGGTAAGGGTGGATTCGTCGAGCAGGGGGTCGCGGTAGCGGAACTCGCTGCCGTAGTCCACCTCGGCGGGGATGCGGGCGAGTTTCTCGATCATGAACTTGCCGCACAGGGCGGCGTGCCAGCTGGTGCCGCAGGCGATGATCTTCACCTGGCGGAACTCGCGGAATTCCCGCGGCGTAATGTCCATTTCATCTAGGAAGATGCGGCCCGTCTCCTGACTCACGCGTCCCAGGGTGGTATCGCGGACGGCGCGCGGCTGCTCATAAATCTCCTTGAGCATAAAGTGCTTGTAGCCGCCCTTTTCGGCCATGATGGGGTCCCACAGGATGTGCGAGACCTGGCGGTGGACGGGGTTGCCGTCGAAATCGGTGAGCAGGACGCCATCGGGGGTGAGGACGGCCAGGTCGCCATCGGCAAGGAAGAACATGTCGCGGGTGTGATGCAGAATGGCGGGGACGTCGGAGGCCACGAAATATTCGTTCTCGCCGAGCCCTATGACCGCGGGCGGGCCGAAACGCGCGGCCACGATTTTGTTTGGGTCGGTGCGGGCGATCACTGCCAGGGCGAAGACGCCCGTAAGCTCCTTCACCGCGGCGCGCACTGCGTCTTCGAGGTTTCCGTGAAAATGTTTCTCCACCAGGTGGGCAATGACTTCGGTGTCGGTCTGGGTCTGGAAGTGGTGACCCTCGGACTGCAATGCCTGTTTCAGCGCGAGATAGTTTTCGACAATGCCGTTGTGGACCACGACGATATCGCCGGTGCAGTCGCGGTGCGGGTGCGCATTTTCCTCGGTGGGACGCCCGTGGGTGGCCCAGCGGGTGTGACCGATGCCGAATGCGCCATCTACCGGGCTGAGGCGAATGGTCTCTTCCAGGTTGCGCAATTTACCGGAAGCGCGGCGGACGGCGAGTTGCTGGTCGTCGCAATAGACGGCGATCCCGGCGGAATCGTAGCCCCGGTATTCCAGACGCTTCAGGCCCTCCAGGATGATGGGGACCGCTTTACGACGACCGATGTAGCCAACTATCCCGCACATAGATCCAATTATGGCGCGGTGGGGCGGTATCGGGCACGTCGCGTTGCGGTACCATGCGGGATTGGATTATCCAGCGGAAAGGTAAGGCGTGTCCACGGCGACTGCACAACCGAAGAGAAGCATGTTTGTCATTGCGGACGGCACCAGCGTGCTGTTCACATTCATCCTGGTGAGCTCGTTGTTCCTCTTATGGGGATTCTGTAACGGGCTGATCGACGTGATGGACAAACATTTCCAGGATGAGCTGCACCTGACCAAGTCGCAATCGGCGTGGGTACAGTTTGCGCATTACCTTGGTTACTTTCTGATGTCGATTCCCGCCGGATATCTGGCCAGCCGCCTGGGATACAAGGGCGGGATCATCGCCGGACTTTTGCTCGTGGCGGTAGGCGGATTCTGGTTCGTCCCGGCGACGCATATCAGCAACATGGTGCACGAGGGAGGGGTATCGCCCAACACGGCGTTTGTCGCTTTTCTGGCAGGCGTGTGTTTGATCGCGACCGGTCTGACGTTCCTGGAGACGATCGCGAACCCGTACACCACGGTGCTGGGGAACCCACATTATGCGGCGACGCGCATCAACCTGGCGCAGTCGTGCAATGGAATCGGCTGGATTTTCGGACCGGTGGTGGGCAGCATCTATTTCTATTCGACCGACGCCGCGGGCCGCAGCACCGGTAATCAGACGCTGTATATTCCATACGCGGCGATTGCGGTGGGCGTGATCGTGATCGCTGTCATCTTTTATTTTGCGCGGGTGCCCGATATCAAAATGGAAGACGATTATCACCTGGACGATGCTGCGCCGGGAGCTTCGCACTCTATCTGGTCACACCCGCATTTCGTGATGGCGGTGGCGGCGCAGTTTTTCTATGTGGCGGCCCAGGCAGGAATTTTCAGTTTCTTCATCAATTACATGACCTCGGAGGCGCCGCCGATACCGGCTTCCTGGGATGCGGGACTGCGCAGCCTGGCGCCCCAGACGGGTTTGGTGCATGACTGGCTGACGGGGTGGTTCACCACCACGGTGGCAGGGCATTTGGCCATCACGAATAAGGGCGCATCGAACCTGGCTTCGCTGGGACTGGTTTGCTTTCTGGTGGGGCGATTTACCGGCGCGATGCTGCTGAAGAGATATTCGGCCCACAGGGCGCTGGGGCTGTACGGCACGCTGAATGTGCTGGCGACGTTCCTGGTGTTTTGCAAGCTCGGCTGGCTGTCGGTGGCGTGCGTGTTTCTCAGCTACTTCTTCATGTCGATTATGTTTCCGACGATTTTCGCGCTGGGGATTTTTGGCCTGGGCGCGCGGGCGAAGAAGGCGTCGTCATTTATCGTCATGGCGATCATGGGCGGTGCGCTGCTGCCCAAGGTGATGGGATATGTGGCGGACCAGTTCGATATGTCGCGCGGGTTCATAGTGCCGATGCTGTGTTTCGCGTTCGTGGCGTTTTACGGGTGGAACTGGCCGCGGTTCAGTAAAGCGGATTCGCTGCAAAGCGTCAGGGTGACGCCGGGACATTAGTGGCAGGATTGCGGTAGGCGAGGAAGATGGCGATGCGGTCCCAATGGTCGCCGGACCAGATCCCGGGGCCGATCTGGTAGCCGCGCCGGCGTAGCAATTCCTCAGGGCTTTGCGCCGGCTTCCAGGACTTGTGGTTGTATCCCACCCAGACACGGTCTCCGGTAATCTCGGCCACGCTTGAGACGTTGGTCAGCTTCCACTGCTGGTGATAGTGGGACTCAAAATAATAAGTCATGGGGAAGGCCAGGTAGGGGTCGAGGAATTGCACGGCGCGGGGTGCCTGTTCGCGGGCATTCAACGCGACCAACTGGCCGGTGAGAACATCCAGGTTGTTGCGCGGATCCGGGAAAAAAGCCTCCCTGTAGACGCCAAAGGCTCCCCACGAGCCGGCGATCACCAAGACAATGACGCGCACCCATCTTGGCCGCAAGGCCGCCAGACCGAGGGCCAGCAGCGCGAGGTAAGGAACTAACGAGACCACCAGGTGACGATTGCCCCAGATGGAGTTGCGCAACATGTTGCTCAGCGCCCAGGCAGCCGTGGGCGGCATGAACGCCAGCAGCGCGGCGAATCGCAGCCGGCTGGATTCCATGGCATCGGCGCCGCGAAAAACTCTCCACAGGCCGGCGGCCATTGCGCCGAACAGAAAGAAGACCATGGCGGACGCTACGGGGACCGGCCACAGCGGACCGTCGCAGCCCACGTAATACCACCAGAGGTCGCCGATTTTGGGGTGGCGGATCCAACCGAGGTTTGGTCCCAGGCCCCCCTTGGCGATCCCCGCGAGCGCGGCCGCATATGCCCAGGGCGCGAAGAGGGCGGCGATGATCGCGGTACCGGCGAGGAATGGCAGCAGCTTGCGGCGATCCGTCCACAACAAGTGCAGGGCCTCCACGCCGATGACCATCCATCCGAAGTATTGGGTGTAGACCAGCAGCAGGTTCACGGCGGTCAAGGCGATCAGGCGTTTGCGGGTGGCGCCGGTGAGCAGCAGATTGTAGAGCGCCATGGAGACCAGGCTGAGCAGAAAGAAGAGCGCGTACATGCGCACGTAGCGCGCGTGGAAGACCTGGTAATCGTTGATCGCCAGCAGAGCCAGGGCGATGATGCGGGCCAGGGCGCCAAGTTTGAGCTGGCGGAAGATGACCAAGGCGGGTATTAACGACAGGACCGATAGCAGAAACGGCAGCAACCGAAGCCAGAGCAAAGATTCGCCGCCGATTCTGACCCACAGCCACAACAGGAAGTAAGAAAACGGGGGGTGGACGACATCGGCTCGAACCGACTGCAGCATGTGGACGAAGTTATAGCGGGCGCAGAGCAGGCTGAAGATTTCGTCCGAATCGAGGCAGAAGACGGTCAGGTTCCAGAGCCGTAGTCCTATGAAGCCTGCAATTAGAAGGCAGAGGATGGGAACCTCGAAGCGGCGTAACCGGCTCGAGGGTGAGGTTTGGCCGGCTGGAGTAGCGGTCAAAGTGCTCACGTAGTCTCCGGAACCGGCGCATTGGGTCGCAACCGGTGGAATTGACGGCGGACCCAGGTAGGCAGGTTGAGCGTCGCCAGACCGTACATCAGGGCCCAGAGCAGAAGGCTGGCCGCGGCGCACTGGAGAATGGTCAGGCGGCCCTTCGCAAACCAGAACCAGCGGCCGTAAACCAACTCTACGTGCACCCAATAAATGAGCAGCGAGTTGGTGCCAAGGCGGCGGACGAAGCCCAGGTTTTCGGCGTGTTGATTCGTTGTCCAAATGTATCCGGCGGCTACCAGTACCAGGACGATGCCGAAGCGGATGAGGATCAGGCCGGGGCTGTTGAGCCAGAAATCGGAGTTCTGGTAGATCGAAAAGGGCAAGTTGGAAAAGTAGTGCGCCGTAACCACCGTGGCGAGGCCCAGACAGGCGCTCCATTGCATGATGCGGTCGAGGGCGTGGCCGCCTGTGCGAAGCAGTGCGCCGAATCCGATGCCAAAGGCGATGTAGGCGGCATCCGGGAAAAAGCTGAAGTAATCCTTGTTGGGCACCATGTAATTGCGGAGCAGCCAGGGCCCGCCGGTCCAGCCAAGGGAGGAGATGACCGGGGCGAGGGCGGCAATTACCACGCCGGCGGCGACGCCCCAGGTAATGCGCCGGGCTGGCGGGAGCAGCGCGACGGGTGACAGGATGGCGATGCCGAATGCCATGCAGTTGAGAATGTCGACACGGACAATTTCGGTCCAGGGATTACCCCAGGCAAATAGCCACAGTTGCAAGCGGAAGGCCAAGGCGATGGCCAGGAGAAAGGCGGCGCGGGTGAGGGCGGACTTCAGGCGTGCGGATGGGGGGAGTCCGCGGCGGTCGGCCCGGTCGAGCCGGATCGCCAGGGTGGCTCCGACCAGGAAGAGGAAGATGGGCGCGGGCATGCCGCCGATGAACTGCGACAGGATGTAGGCAGGATTTTCGTGCAGATCGACCCGGGCAAAGGAATTGAACAGGTGGCCCTGCAGCATGATCAGGACCCCCAAACCCCTGAGCCAATCGAGCGCCAGCACCCGGTCCGTCTGATCCATCCGTAGCAATGGTCGCACCGTGCGCCTATGGTTTTCAATAACAAGTCCCGGCCGGGTGCCTGCCGGCAGGACAGGCGGTCAGATATATCCCTTATTTTTAATAGTTTACTTGTACATCTCGATTACATGCCGAATATATTGCGCAGTGTGCGGTGGTGCGCCATGCTGTTTGCCAGAGGAGCAGCCACATGGCAGGAATTGACCTACAGCGAGTAGAACTCGAAAGGATGGAAGGTTACAAAATGACACAGAACAGACATTCATTCGGCGTGAATTTTCGGAGGCGGTTCCGTTGGGCTTTGCGGATGGCGGCGGTAAGGCGTTTCAGGCAACAGCACGGGGTATAAGTTCAGGCGAGTAACGGAGGAGGCAACCAATGGAATTGATTCAGATGGAATCGAACCGGCCGGAACGCTATCGGGACTCCCGGCTGGAAGTGGACTTCCGCGTACGGGTGGTGGCGGTTGATGGCGTTACCGTATGCCTGACCCCTATGGAGTTCGCCTTACTGGCGACCCTTGCGCGCCATGCGGGAGAGATCGTGTCGCGCGAGCGGCTCATGTCGGACATTTGGGGATACGGTCCGGAGATCCGCACGCGGACGATGGATGTACATCTGCGGCGTCTGCGCGTGAAGCTGGGATCATACAGCCGGCAGCACGTGGAAACCGTGTTCTCGCTGGGATACCGATTGCAGCCTTGCCTCGCCCAGGCGGAACTGACGCGCGCGGCGGGCGCGTAGCAAGGCCAAGGGCCAACTTTTTGCAGTTTAGCCTCCGTCATTCGGGCTAGCTGTGTCCTGTGAGTTCCGCAACCGCTCCTCGAGATCAAAATTCGCCGCCCTCCAGGCGGCCATGATGAGCCGGTTGAAGTACGCACATCAACGATTCCGGCAAGTTCCAGCAAACACGAAGACCGCACCCACCTTAACGCCTCCGGTATCCTAAAGCGGGAAGACCCCGCGGCTATAAATTCTTATCGCCGTGCTCGACCACCTTGAGTTGGTCCGTTCCCCGACACAGTGCCCGAGTTGAACCACCAGTTTTGAGGATAGACGCTTTAGCGCCGAGCTTCGCTTGCAAAGCTGGTGGCTGGGGATCAGCGGCTGGTGGGCATGAATGAAGGGGCGAAGTCGACTCCGATGGCGTCGTGATCCGAGAGGGGAATGGCGCGGCCCTCCCGTACGTCATGGATGACTTGCGGGTTTTGGCCGGCAATGCCGCGGGTGGCGAACCAGTCCAGTTTAACGGGGCAGCGGCCGCCGTGGTTGCGCAGCGACCAGCGGATAAAGTGGAAGCACCAGCCGGGCACCCAGTCGCGCAGGGCTCTGGTGGCGCGCAAATCCTCCACATCATAAGAAACCGTGTGTTCGCCCAGGCGATTGCAGGCGCGATAGTCGAAGCCGCGGTGATCCAGCAGGGCGAAGAGATCGCGTTCGAAGCGCCTGTAAGGGTGCAGGTAGTGGTTCCGGATTACGTTATCTACTCCCATGAACACGCGCAGCCAGAAGCCCAGGATGGCGTGTAATGCGCGCGACGAATTGTAGGTGCTGGTGTTCCAGTCGCCTCCTACGACCGCCGGGTGGGTGCCCGCGATGGAATCGAGCACATCGCGCAGTTGAAGGAAGCGATGGCGCTGCGTGGACTGGGCGTCCAGATGAACAGATATGGCCGTGACGGGCAAGTCGGGGAAACAGACATCCGCAGCCAGGGCCGCCTGCCTGCCGATGCGCTTTTCGCGCGTGGCCATGATATCGACGCCGTTTTCGAGAAAAACCGGCCGCACATTGGCCAGGGGATAACGGCTGAGGATGGCATTGCCGTGAAGACCCAGCTCGTTGGAACCGGGCAGATCCTGTTCGATGCCGGAGCCTTTGGTCAGATTCAGATAGCAGGGAATGAAAGCGTAGTCCATTTCGAGTGTGCGGGCGAGGTCGCGCGCCACGTTGCGGTTGCCGGAACGGACCATGCCGGCGTCCGTTTCGGTGAGCAGCAGAACATCGGCATGGCGCAGGTAGGGATGGGTACGCAAGGCTTCGACCTGCCCTTCGAACTGGGCGCCGCGCTCGACATTCCAGGCGACGAAGCGATAGCCGGTGCGCGGGGGAGGGTATGCGCGCGCGAAGGTGCCGGTTTCGGGGGTGTCGAGCACCCGCCGGATATCAGGCTCCAGCGCGCGATAAAGATCGAGGCCCCAAAGCTCGGCGCTGCTACGGCAAGCGGCCAGCGCAGAAAGATGGGGCGCGATCCGATCGCGGATCAGCTGATAGATTTCCTGGGTTTGGGCGGATGGCACTTGCTACGATTGTAACGGGTTAGGCACCTGGCCCGAGGTTGCCGGCCAGCGGGTCAAGCTATGCGGGGATCGTTATTTCAGAAAGCGCTGTGGGGCGTGGTGCTGCTGGCCGGCACTGAGCTGGTGTTGCTGTATGTTGTCACGCTGGACGGCGACGCCGGTTTACGTGGCCGCATACTTGGTGCCACCGGCGTGGTAGCGCTGTTGTCCGTCGTGAGTGCCCTCCTTTTTTCGCGGCGTTTGGAGCGCCGGATTGGCCGGTTGAAACGCTTCACGGAAGCGATGGTCAGTGGGCCCGCCGAAGCCCCGAAGCCGGAGGCCCGCGACGAATTGGGATCTCTGGCCGAGTCCCTGGGGCGAGTGGCGGCACAGGTGAACGGTCTTGTGGACAAGGTGCGCCTTGAGGGTGCCCGCCGCGATGCGATTCTGACCGGCATGGTAGAGGGCGTGCTCGCAGTGGACAGAGAACTGCGGGTGACGTTTTGCAATCTGGCCTTCGCCAATGCATTCGGAGTGCGGGGGCCGGCGCCGGCGGGTATGCCCGTGCTGCGGCTGGTGCGCGATCCGGATTTCCTGGAGATGCTGCGGACGGCCGTGACATCGGGAGAGTCGTTGAAGCGGCGCATGCACCTGACCGGCGCGGACGGCCGGTCGTTCGAAGTGCAGGCGGCGCCGCTGGAGGGCGTCTCCAGCAGCGGGGCGATGGCGATCTTGCACGACATAACCGATCTGGAACGCCTGGAGCGGGTGCGCAAAGACTTCGTGGCCAATGTTTCGCATGAGCTCCGCACGCCGTTAACGGCGATTCGAGGGTATGCCGAGACGCTGCTAGACGGTGCGCTGGACGATCCCGATCACCGGCGCAAGTTCGTCGAGATTATCCAATCGCATGCCATCCGGCTCAACAACATCGCGTCGGACCTGCTGACGCTCTCGGAGCTGGAATCGGGCCGTCCGCCATTAGCGCCGGGCAAGCTGTCGGTCGTCGCCACCCTCGAAGCCGCTATGCGAACGGTGGAATCGGAGGCCAGCATGCGGCAGGTTCACCTGGGGTGGGGCACCATCGAAGACCTGCACGTAATGGGCAATAAAATCAAGCTGGAACAGGCGTTTGTTAACCTGCTCGATAATGCCGTCAAGTTCAACCGCGCGGGCGGGGAAGTGTGGGTCGAAGCCAGCCGGATACCCGGCGGTAGGGTTGCCATCACCATCGCCGATAGCGGTATCGGGATTCCTTCGGAGGACTTGCCGCGTATCTTTGAACGATTCTATCGCGTCGATAAGGCGCGCTCGCGCGAGGTGGGCGGTACAGGGCTGGGGCTTTCCATCGTCAAACACGTGATCGAGCAGATGCAGGGAAGCGTGTCTGTGGAGAGCCAGTTGGGCAAGGGATCCAGATTTAGCGTGGTATTGCCCGGATCGTGAGTATTACGAGGCAGTACCCGGCATAGTACAACAAGCCCACACCGGATGGCGATATTTCTATCGAATCGCTAGAGAAAGCTTGACAAGCTGCGTGTAGTTGAGTAATTCTATCTAGAATAGTCGCAGGCATGTCCGGTTAAACATGGGATTCTGTTTCAGATCTAGCTAAAACAAAAGGGTTTGATCAGGAGAGGCGAACAAACGCCGTGAGGGGGCTCATCCCTGCTGATAAATCTATTAGTCAGATCGTAAATGGGATGATTGGATTTTGCGACCCGGTTTGCACGAAGCGACCACAGACAAAAATCGAGACTGACGATACCGGGACCAGGAGAAACACTTCAATGACGAAACATCATCGGGCGGCGACCCAGGCACTGGCGTTCGCTCTGATATTTATGGCTCTGGCTGGTGGAGCTGCCGGGCAGGAAGCCGTCGCGGCCGGGGATGCAACGGGCACCACTCCAGATAACAATCAGGGAGGCGGCGGTGGCGCCGCCACAGTAGATACGATTGGTAAGCCACCCTCGCCGATCAGCACGGTGCCCTTGAGCTACCCGAAGCTCACGGGAATATGGGCACAAGGTCCGCACTCGCCTTCGTTGTCGGAGAAGTTCAACGAAATGCTTCCGCACTGGCTGCAGTTCGACGGTGAATTCCGCGAACGCTTCGAGGGCTACAGCGGCGGCAGCTTCAAACCGCATTCGACTAACGACTATGATCTGCAGCGCATCCGGCTGGGGATGGAGATCAAACCCACGAACTGGGTGAAATTCTATATCCAGATGCAGGACGCGCGCGTGTTTGGAATCACGCCGGCGCTCCCGCCTTACCAGAACGCGACGGATATCCGGCAGGCTTACGTTCAATTCGGAAGCCCGGAAGGAAACGGCTTTTCGCTGCAAGGCGGCCGGTTCGATATGAGCTACGGAAATAACCGTCTGATCGGCGATTCCTGGTGGACCAATGTGTCGCGTAGCTTTGACGGGGTGCGCGGCGCTTATCAACAGGGACGATTCCGCGTGGACATGTTTGCGACGTCGGTAGTCATCGTACGCAACGGGGTGATCGACCACCACCTGGAAGGCAACAATTTGTATGGGGTATACGCGACTGCGCACGACGTCATTCCGCACGCGACATTCGATGTGTACCAGTTCTGGAACCTGCGGCCGAGCTACTCGGTGCAGAATCTGAAGTCCGGCCATCTGGACGAATGGACCACCGGTTTCCGGTGGGTGGGCGCGCTGCCATATAACTTGGATTACCGCACCGAGATGGCATATCAACTCGGCACGCTTTATGTGGACAAAATTCGCGCCTGGATGGGCCACTGGGTCCTCGGCTATAGCTTCAAGGATCTGCGTGTCCGGCCGCGGTTTTTTGTGGAGTACGATTACGGTTCGGGCAGCAACAACGTGAAGAGTGGCACGGACGGCACTTTCGACCCGATTTATCCGAGTACACACGACAAACTCGGGCTGGCCGACCAGATCGGCTGGAAGAACATAAAAGACCTACGGTTCGGGCAAGAGTTCCGGCTAGCCAGGAAGTGGAAACTGGCTACCAGTGTCCACGATTTCTGGCTGGCGAATGCGCATGACGCGTTATACCCGACGCGCGGTTCGGTAGTGGCGTCCGACCCGACGGGTAAATCAGGCACGCACGTGGGCGAGGAGATGGACGCGCAGTTGATTTACACGCCCACCCGGCAGACGCAGATCGGGGCCGGTTACGGGCGGATCTTCACCGGCGAGTTTTTGAAGAAAACGACCAAGGGCGTGGATTACAACTATCCGTACATACTGATGGAGTACGTGTTCTAGGTCTTGGTGGGGCGGGCCCTTGGCCTGCGCGCGCTCTTAGCCCCGCTTCTAGCGCAGCAGCCCCGCTGAATATAGCAGCACGGCGTTGAGGCGCTGATAATCGTACTTGGCGCTCAGGTTCTGGACCTCCGCGTCGGTCAGGTTCAGTTCTGCCTGGGTAAGCTCGACGATGGAGCTGAGTCCGAGCTGATAGCGGCCCTGGGCCAGATCGAGGCCCATAGTGGCTTCGCGAAGTAATTCCGCGGTCACGTCCAGTTGGTGGTAAGCCGTAGTGGCGTCGCTCCAGGCGACGCGCACGTCGCGCGCGATGCTCTCTTCCAGATTGCGCACGCGCTGGTCGGCTGCCTGGGCCTTCAAATGGGCCGCTTCCCGCCGGGCGGAGAACAAACCGCCATTAAAAATAGGAATCTGCACGTTAACGGCGGCGCCTTCATACTCATTGGCAACGGGAACGGTGGTTTGCTGATGGATCAAGGGAATGAATCCACCGACGGCGATCAGGCTGGCGGTGGGGTAGGAGAGGTCCCGTTCGGCGCGCTCGAACTTGTATGCCGATTCCCTTTCCAGACGCAGGCTGGCGAGCTCCGGCCGCTGCTGGTACGCCTGCGAAACCAGTTGCACGGAGTCGGAGGGCGGACTGGAGGGCATGGCTTCGTCCACCAGGGAGTAGGACTGGTTTTGATCCGTGCCCAGAGCGCGGGTCAACTGCGCAAAGGATTGCTGTACGTTATCCTCAGCGCGGATCAATAGCAACTTGGCCTGGGCCAGGGTGACGCCCGCGAAGCTGACATCCAGCTGCGAACGGAGTTTGCTTTGCGCCAGGGCGGTGACCTGATCCATGAGCAACTGCCGCGCCGCCACCGTGGCTTGGGCGACTTTCACCAACTCCTGGGCCTGTAATGCCTGGTAGTAGGCGGTGTTGACACGCAGCAGCACGTCATAGCGGGTGGCCTGGTAGGTCTGGTTGGTGGCTTCGGATTGCAAGCGGGAGCTGGCCACCAGGTTGCGCGTGCGCCCGGAGTCGGTGATGAGTTGGGAGAGCGTGACGCCCTGGCCGAAGCGATCCCAGAGCCGCGAAACGGTGAGGTAGCCGGCGCCGATGCGGCTTTGGGGATTGGCTTGGGAACCGGTGATATCGCCGTCCAGTGTCGGGAAGTAAGCGGCCCGCGCTTCGGCGATCGCCTGGCGGGAAGCCTGGTAATCGAGCTGGGCGGCCTGCACTTCCGGATGATTCTTGATGGCCAGCGCCTCCGCGTCTTTCAGAGTCAGTTTGGGCCCGCTGGGCGTTTGCGCGGGGGGTGTTTGCGCGGCGGGCGTCTGAGCCGGTGGATCTTGTGAGGCCGGGGTTTGGGCTGCAGCCACGGCGGCGGCCAGCGCAATTAATGAAGTTGCGCAAAACGGCCCGCGGCCGCGCCGCCATGTTCCCGCGAGTTCCTGTCCTGTTTGGCGGCGCGGACACGCGACCCTTTGCGCTCTTAAGAGAACGAGTTGTCTGTTCATGGTCTCTCCACTACCGGAGCCGTGCGCTTCCTTCTTCCGTACACGAGCACGTAGGCTGCCGGTACGATAAATACCGTGAGAATGACGGACGAGGTCAAACCGCCGATGATGGCGCGGGCCATGGGGGTATATTGTTCACCGCCGGTCCCCAGTTTGAGGGCCATTGGGAGCATGCCGATGATGGTGGCGAGAGAGGTCATCAGGATGGGGCGCAGGCGCACGCGGCAAGCGGTGATGGCGGCCTCGGCAACACCATAGCCTTGTTCTTCCAGCTTGTGCGCGAAGTCTACAATCAGAATGCTGTTGGAGTCCGCAATGCCAATCAGCATGAGCACGCCCATGAGGGACATCACATTGAGCGTGGTGTGGGTGAGCGGCAGGATGATCAGCACACCCACGAAGCCCATGGGGATGGCGAGCATGATCAGGAATGGATCCACGAACGACCGGAACTGCGCCACCAGGATCAGGAACAGGAGAACAAATGAGAGCGAGAAGCCCACGGCAAAGCTCTTGAATGACGCCTCCATGCCTTCCACCATGCCGCGGAGGTCGACACGGACATTGGCCGGGAATTGTGGCTTCATCTGGGCGATGATATTCCTGACCTCATCGGTGACGCGATCAAGGGCCTCGCCGGAAGGGGTGACATAAACGTCGGCGACGCGCTGGATCTGGTAGTGATCGTACTCGGTCGGCGAATAGGACTGCACCAGCTTCACGACGGAATCGAGCGTGGTAGGCTGGGTCAGCCGGGGAGCCCGCAGCGGAATATTCTTCAGATCGATCATATTGTGGATGGCGGGCTTGCCGTTCTCGTAATACTGCACCGTCAGATAATAATCGTTGCCGGTCTTGCGGTCCACCCAGTAATTCGGAGCGATCATGTAATTGGAGTTCAGGGCGGTGATGACGTTATCGATCACGTCTTTCTGGCTGAGGCCCAGCTCGGCGGCGTGCACGCGATCGATATCCAGGCGCATGGTGGGATAGTTCATGTCCTGCGGAATATAGACCTGGCCCACACCCGGCGCCCGGCGGATGCGCGCCGCCAAGGCCTGCGCCAGTCGGTAGTCCTCGGGCAGATCCGGACTGACCACCTGTATGTCGATGGGCGCGATCTTGCCGTTGTTCAGGATGGCATCCACCATGGAGCCGCTCTGGATGAAGGTGCGGAGCTGGGGGAAGCGCTGCGCGATTTCCCGCTGAACACGATCCATGTAGTCGAAGCTGGGGACTCTGTGCTCACGATTCAGCTCGGTCTGGATGGTGGCGGTGTAGGGGCCGGCGTTGTTGGTATAAAGCGAGGAGAAATCATTGACCACACCGATGTTGGAAACGGTCATGTGATAGTCGGCCGGCTCGACGGTGTGGCGGATGAGGTCTTCCACTTGGGCGACGTAATGGTTGGTACCTTCGATGCGTGTGCCGGTAGGAGCTTTCAAGTTGATGGTGAACTGGCCCGCGTCCGTTTTCGGAAAGAAGGCCAGGCCCACAAACGGGTAGATGCCGAGGCTGGCTATGAAGACGGCGGATAGCGCCAATACGGTCCAGCCGGGGCGGGCTACGGCACGGCGGACCCAGCGTTCGTATAAGTCGAGGACATGACCGAATCCGCGGTTAAAACCGGAATTGAAGCGCCCAAACAGGGACTGGCGGGCGGGCGGAGTGTGAGCGGTATCGGGCGATTCGGTGGCAGGGGCGTGATGGGGAACCGTTTTCAGGAACCGCGAACAGAACAGCGGAATCACGGTCATGGCCACCACAAAGGACGCCAGCAGGGAGAGGCAGAAGGCCAGTGCCAGTGCGGAGAACAGAAACTTACTGACGCCGTAAAGGAAGACGACCGGGAAGAAATCGACCACGTCCACCAGGGTGGCCGCCAGCACCGCCAGGTTCACTTCGGCGCCGCCTTCCTCCGCCGCGGCGCGCGGCGAGGCGCCCAATTCCAGGTGGCGATAAATGTTTTCGAGCGAGATGACCGAATTATCGATGACGCGCGAAAAGGCCAGGGCCAGGCCGCCCAGAATCATCGTGTTGATGGTGCTGCCCATCATGAATAGGACCACGAAAGTCGCCAGCGCGGAGATGGGGATAGAAAGCAGGACGGCGGAGGTGGCGCGCAGACTGCCGAGGAAGATCAGGATCATGACGCTGGTGAGCACCAGGCCCATGAATCCTTCGTGCAGCACCGTGTCGATGGCTTCCCTGACGAACACCGATTGATCGAACACCACGTTGGCGGCTAACTGCTTGGGCACGTCATATAAGTGGCTGATGAGCTTGCGCACGCCTTCAACCACTTCGATGGTGTTGGTGTCGCCGCCTTGCTTCATGATCGGGATGTAGCTGGACTTCTGGCCCTCGACCCGTACGATGTTGTACTGGATCTGGGCGGCATCCTCAGCCTTGCCCACGTCGGAGACGCGCACCCAAGAGGAACCAACCGTCTTCAGGGGCACATCGTTCAGCTCGCTCATGTCGTTTACCAGGCTGTTGGAGTAGACATAGTAGTCGAACGGCCCGAGCTTGACGTCGCCGGAAGGTAAGATCAGGTTGGACTGATTGATCGCAGAGACTACGTCCATGGGACTCAGCTGCCGGGAGGCCAGCTTATACGGGTCCACATAGACCATGATCTGGCGATACTTTCCGCCGAACGGAGGAGGAATCTCCGCGCCTTTCACTACCGCGATCTGGTTGCGTATGGCGAACTGCGCGTAGTCGTGTAGTTGGGTTTCATTCAGGTCCTGGCCTTTCACGGTCACCAGGCACACAGGAAGGCTGGAGGCGTCGAACTTCAGCACCACGGGAGGCAGCGTTCCGGGTGGCAGGCGCTTCAGATCCGCTAGCGCCAGGTTCGAGATGCCGGTAACGTCGGCATCGGCGTTAGTGCCGGGCTGAAAGTACATCTTGATGATGCTGACGCCCAGCAGCGAGCGGGATTCGGAGTGGTCCACCCCGCTGGCCAGGGTGAAGAAACGCTCCAGGGGATTGGTAATATCGATTTCGATATCCTGCGGCGGCATGCCGGAATAGAAGGTGGCCACCACCACTTCCGGAATATTGATAGTCGGAAACAGATCCACCGGCATACGCGTCCAGGCGACCATGCCGATAACTGTCACCGCCAGGCAAAGAACAATGATGAAGTATGGATTATTGATCGAAAAACGAGGCATCGTTATTCCTGCGCCTCGGATTGGACGGCTGCGACCACGCGCGGCTGCACTGTCTCACCCGCCTTTAAAGCGCCACGGTCACTGATGATGACTTGCTCCCCTTCGGACACGCCCGACAGAATCTCGACCTGATCGGAGGTGGAGAGTCCCACTTTCACAGGGCGAATGTCGATTGTGTGGTCCGCATTTACCACGTAGACCGACGGTTGGCCGCCCTGGTGGCTGACAGCCTGGAGTGGAACGGCAAGCGTATTGGCTCTCTTTTCCAGGATGAGGGAGGCCTCCGCGAACAATCCCGGAACCAGCACGTGATTGGGATTGGGCACATCGACCTCGGTATGCATGGTGCGAGTGTCTTCCTTGACATCCACCGAGAAGCGGGAGACCTTGCCGGGGAAGTTGCGCTCAAGAGAGGGAACCCGCACGGTGATCGGCTCGCCGATCTTGATGTAGCGCACATAGGACTCAGGCACAGGGATGACCAGACGGAATTTGTCGTCCTCAGACAACCTGACCAGGGGCAGCGCACTGGCGGATGTGGTGCCGGCCTGCATCAGCGTGCCGAGATTCGCAAATCGTTGTGTGACCACCCCTTCGAACGGCGCAGTGATGCGCGCATAATCGTAGAGCACCTGGTCATGTACCAGCCTGGCTTTGGCTTCTGCGAGGCCACTCTTGGCCGCATCGAAGGCCGATCGAGAGGCCTCCACCTGGGCCTCGAAGGCCAGGTCTTTACCTTCCCAGTCGTCCACTTCCTGTTGCGCCACCAACCCGGGTTTGGACTTGGCTACGGTGGCCAGGCGCGAATACTGCAAGTGAGCCACATTGCGCTGCGCTTCCACGCGCTCCACTTCGTGTTCGGCATGGGTGGCCTGTTCAGACATGTTATTGATGGCGGCCTGATCCTGCTGTAACTGGGCCTGTAGCTCGGGAATCTCGAGCACGGCCATCAACTGACCGGCTTTGACGCGGGTACCGTAATCTACGTAGAGCTTCTGCACGTAGCCTGATTCCTTGGCGTAGACATCAATTTCCTGGAAAGGGACAAGTTCGGACGACAAAGTGAGCTGGTGTTCCAGGGTAGTGCGGACCACGGGAGTGACGCCCACCGTGACGGTCGCGGGCGCTTCGCTGGCTTGCGCGGGACCACCGCGGGAACAGGCCGCCAGACAGGCGGCGGCGATCGCGAACAAAACGATGCACGCATCGTGGGCACACTTCCGAGCCGCACATTTCCGAGCCGCGCGCGTGAGCAAGCGGTCTTTAACCTTTTTCCGCAGCCTGCGACGCTTACTTAGATACATGTCTGGCCCGTTCGATTTCTGTGCGAAGTTTTTCCAGAGAGAAGTCATCGGACTGGCATAATTCAATCAATTCCAGCTCCTGTGTCTGCAACCGGGCCGCGATGCCGGTAATCTGGTCCGCGACATCGTTGGGGACGGACACCACTCCATGTACGTCTCCGTGCAGCAGATCGCCGGGATGAACGGTCAGCCCCCCCACTTCAACCCGCCCCCCGAAGTCCACCACATGCGCGTAAGCGTGGGAAACCGAAACGCCGCAGGCAAATAGATGAAAACCCGCGCGTTCGATTTTCGGCAAATCGCGCACGACGCCGTTGGTCAAGTATCCGACGCATCCCAGAGCGCGGGCGATATAGGAATGGATCTCGCCGAAGAGCGCGCCCAGCGCGGGCCTTTCGTCGATATCCTGCAACACGATCACGCGCGGCTCGGGTATAGTCAGCAGGTGCTCCCACCAGTCCAGGTTGTCGTAATACCAGTGGCGGGTGGTGGGCGCCACCGAAGTCCGGATACGGCCGGTGGCGGCGTAGCCGACCATGGGCGTGGAGCAGCCGGAGAGGCATCGCACGGAGGCGTCCGTAAAACCCTCATTCCGCAACCGGACATCCAGCCGCTCAATGGCATTGGAAACTGTACAAGTATCTATCGCCTGTAACTCTTCCAGAATCTTCGCGGGGACAGGCCTGACTTTATGGACAGTACTCACCTAGCACCGATGATAGGCGCTAATAGAGCCGCTAAGATATACCGGAACAGGAGTATTTTGGTTGGAAACGCACAGTAAAAAGATTCACGGCGCGCTTCACACAACCTGCTCGCCGGCGGTATGGACGTCGTATCCGCCCACGCACTCCAACTCACGCCGCAGAGCGCCCCGATTCAGGGTGTTGAGGAATACCTCAATGGCGGGCAAAGTCAGATCTTTTTTGCGCACGACCAGATCATACCGTTCCGAAGTCAGAGGAACAAAATCGAGGCCCAGAATGCGGGCGGCGGCACGGGTGGCGACGCAGGCATCCGCGGCTCCCGTGTGCACCATCCACGCGGCGGGTAGATGACCGTGAGCGGTCTGCGTGTAGCCTCTCACCTTGTTCGGGGCGATGCCCAACCGGCGCAAGTTGGCGTCCAGCAGCAGGCGGCTCCCGGCGCCGGGCTCGCGGTTGACGATGCGAACGTCTCTGCGCGCGAGATCTTCGACAGCGTGAATGCCTTTGGGGTTGCCCCGCGCCAGCAGGAGTCCCTCTTCCCAAACCGCGTAACTGATCACCGTAGCGGAATCGCGAAAAAGTTTGCGAACGGCCAGAATGTTGGAAACGCCGGCGGCATCGTCGCGCAGGTGGGAGCCCGCTACGTGAATCAAACCATTCTTCAGCAGCTGGAGCGATCGTGAGCTGTTGGCGTGCGAGAGAATCAAATCCACGCCCGCTTTTTGGGCGTGCCGCGCCAGCACGGACATAGCCGGGTCGCAGCCGGCGACGATCAGGCGGTTGGAAGGAGGCTCCACGAGGCCGAAGGGCGCCACGCGGGGACGGAGCCGGTTGAGCGGGGGGCGCAACAGGCCATCCGCGGGCGGCAGGCACCAAGCGGCCAGGTCCGGCGCCACCGCGACCATGCGCGCGTCCACCCGGCAGAGTTGCACGGGCTGATCGGAGCCAGAGACGGGCTCTTCCGACAGCAAGTCCACTTCGATGTCGCGCGGCGGCGCCGGAGGAGCATCGTCGAGCCGGAAGAGGTCTTCCACGCTCACGCTCAGGATGCGGGCCAGCCGCAAAGCCACGGTGGTGTTCGGAACATACGTGCCGGCCTCGATGGCATAGACGGTCTGGCGGCTGATGCCGGCGCTTTTTGCCAGCGCCGCGGCGCTGATTCCGCGCGCTTGGCGCAGATCGCAAAGATGATTGCGAACACTCACTTCGCTACCCTGCACAGGACTCTTAAATGCGACATTGCACTGTTTAGCTGACAGTTGTGCTCAGCATAGCACGCGCGCACGGCCTGGTGACCGCTGAGAAGGCGCGACATTCACGGCCGCACGACGGACAACCTACAGTACGCGAGCGCATGATGGAGTGGTTACCGGCAATCAGAAATCCGATCACTCGTCGTCCTTGGGCGGAGCGGCAGCGGTCTCAGGAATCCGGACGCGCACGGTTGTCCCCTTTCCGGCACTGCCGGTAATTGTAAATTCGCCTCCAACCAGCAGAGCTCGCTCGCGCATTCCGAGAATTCCCAGCGAGCCTTTGGCCGAAAGCCGCTTCTCGGTAATTCCTTTGCCGTTGTCGCGGACTTCCAGGGCCAGCTTGCCTTCCTCTTTAGCCAGCCGCACTCTTACTTCGGTCGCGTTCGCGTGACGGGCCACATTGGTCAGCGTCTCCTGGAAGATGCGAAACAGTGCCGTGGCGCAGTCTTGGTCGATAACAATTTCATCCGGTGGCAAGTCGAGACGGCATCGTGTTCCGGTGCGGGCGGAGAATTCCCCCGCCGCCCATTCGACGGCCGCCATAGGACCCAGATCGTCGAGAATCGCCGGCCTGAGTTCCGTGCATATCCGGCGCACGGACTGAATCGCGCCATCGGCCATTTCCAAAATATCCTTGGACTGTCGATCCCTATCCGCCGGCAGATCACGAACCATGGAGCTCAACTCGATCTTGATGGCTGTCAAAGCCTGGCCCAGTTCATCATGAATCTCCCGCGCCATCCGCTTCCCTTCTTCTTCCCGGGCTTTCTGAACGCGTGCTGCGAGCAAGCGGAGTTGACCCAATAAATGCTGACGTTGTTCTTCGGCACGCTTGCGCTCGGTGATATCGTTGAACACCACGATAACGTATTCTTTTTGGGGACTGTACGCGGAGATTGAATGCCACTTTCCCAACGCTGTTACATAGATCTCAAACCGCTCGGATTCGCGCGTGAGGGCTACCCTCCCGAATCGCTCGAACAGCTCGGGGTCCGACTTATACAGGCCGGGAAAAGCTTCCGATGCTCTTTTTCCCGCCAGATGCTTGAATCCAGTCTGAGTCTCAAAGGCTTTATTGACGTCGAGATAGGTAAAGTCCACGGGATGGCTTTGGTCAAAGTGAACCTTCAAGTAAGCCGCCGCGTTCAGCATATTGTCGAATAATGAACGGAAGTGGTTTTCGCTATTGCGCAACGCTTCCTCCGCCCGCTTGTTCTCGGTGATATCAAACCCGTATAAGCGCAGATGCTGGGTACCAGGCACGATGAATGCGCCCTGCCGGTACCAAACGTCGCCAACCAGGATCTCCCGCTGAAATCCACCGGTGGCGCTCGCGCGGCAGGCCCGCTCCAGATCGACCAATCCCGCAAGCAATGGATGGCCACTGCTCCGGCTTGTTATACCAGGGAAAAGCCGTTCAGCGGCAGGGTTACAAAACGTGACATGCCCAGTCAGCTCAACTTCGATAACTGGATCCGGACTAAGCCTGGGGAAGGATGCGAGCCAACCCTGCATATCTTCCGCCCGTTTCCGCTCGGTTATGTCGGTGCTCACCGCCATCGTACCGGTCACATGGCCTTGATCGTCGCGTAAGGCGACGGTGTTGCAGCTCAAGTACACAGGTGTTCCATCTTTTCGCTGGAAAACATATTCAAAGCCCGCGGAGGCTCGGCCGGCCAACACGTCTGCAGACTCTCTTAGGCCGGCACCCAACGGTTCCGGCGGCATAAAGTCCTGGAAATTGCGGCCCATCAGTTCCTCAGGTTCGTACCCGTAGATTCTTTTGGAGCCCCGGCTCATGAACGTAATCCGACCCTCCCTGTCCACCGTCCAAATGATGCCGGGTGATAGATCAATAAGTGTGCGGTATTTGGTCTCGCGACGCCGCAGCTCTTCCAAAGCTTGCTTACGCTCGGTCACGTCCATGACCGCACCGTAGCGTTCCACAACCTCGCCGGAGTCGTTGGTCACGGGATAGACGGCTTCTTGGATGTGCTTGATAGAGCCATCTGGCAACACAAGCCGGTAATCCACCTCATAACTTTTGGTTTGGAACTTGGCCGAGTTGAGCCCCTCCTCGATCGCCCGCCGGTCCTCGGGGTGAATTCTTTGCAGGAAATCCTTTATGAAGGCCAACTTCTTCGCAGGCGAAGCAGGCGGCTCGAAACCAAAAATACGAAAGGTCTCGTGCGACCAGAAGACCTCTTCAGTGGACAGATTCCAAGCCCAGCTTCCTGTGTGGCTCAGCCTCTGCACGGCGGCCAGGTGAGCTTCACTGCGCCGCAACTCGTCTTCGGTACGTTTGCGGACGGTTATGTCCTGGAAGCTGCAGATAACCCGCACCACGCTGCCGTCTGCTGCGAACTGCGGTTGAGCGTTCACCAACAGCCATACCCGGTCCTCCAGCGCAGGGCGATCGACACCCAGCACGATATTTCGAACTGGCTGCCGGCTGGCAATAGCCCGCAGGATCGGGTGCTGCGTTCCCAAGCATGGTGAGCCGTCCTCGCAAACGCAATTCCACTTGGGGTCGAAACAGGTGCTTCCCAGCAACTCCTCCTCGGTGACGCCGAGCAGATCGCGAGCCGCTGGATTCGAACTCAGCACTTCGGCATTGGGCCCGGAAATCACCAACCCTACCCCGACCGTCTCAATCAGAGCGCGGAATCGCTCCTCACTTTCACGCAGTGCCTTTGCAGAGCGCCCGCGCTCGATGAATTTACGAGTAGGTTGCATATGCCGCGCTCCGTCCACTCGCCGCAAGGTGACGGGCTGTCGTTGGAGCAGAAAACTGTCGCTACTCGCGGGCAGCCAACAATTCCGGGGAATCCCCTCTTACCGCTCTAGGATTGTAACAACCTGCTGCGTATGCCGTTGAAGTGCGGCACTGCCGGCGCGCCGGTCGTTGCAAGCCTCGCGTGCGATTCCACACACCTCCGCCCCCAGTGACGGCCCTGTCGGAATAACCCATCTAGCGCGTGGTAGTGCCGAGGTCGTCGGAGCGCCCGGCCTTTAGGCGGGGCCACTGGGCGGTAGGACGTCCATCGATCCGGAAATTCTGCTTGCCTTCAAACCGTTGGGGCCAGCCGGGCGGCGAGTCCTCCCACATCTCCTGCCGCCCGTAGACGGTCAAGTCGAGCAACCGGTAGCTGTTATCCATTACCTCGACGCCGCGGCTCGTCGTCCAGTAAGTCTCGAAGACCCTGGATCCTTGTCGCAGGTAGCAGACGATATGCATCCTGCCCGACCGGCGTCCAGCCAGGAGAGTGTCGAGCGAGCCCTGGGCCGAGTACCAGGGCATCTCCCAGCCCATGAAGTCGCGGTACCGGGCGCTCTCTTCGTACGGGCCCTGGCAAAAGGTCACGTAGGTGACGTCGCGGGAATGAATATAAGACAGCTCGCGGACCTGCGATGTAACCCACGTGCACCCCTCGCACTGCTCCGGCGCCGGGCGCCCTGTGTTCCACATGAAGTAGTAGGCGATCAGCATCCGGCGGCCCTCAAATGCGTCCAACAGGGTCACCGCCCCGCGTTCGCCAATAAGCGGAGTGGCGCCGTCCACTTCGACCATGGGGAGCCGCCGGCGGGCGGCCGCAATGACATCGCCTTCTTTTGTAAGAGCCTTCTCGCGGACCCGCAAGGCGTCCAACTCGGCGTGGAAGGCGCTTCGATCGACAACTTTCGGGGCTCCCAGTTCATCCCTCATGAAGTCTTTCATGGTTCTCTCCCTTGCGAACCTCGGTCATGCTTTCTCCTCTGCCTCACGCTTTCGGGCGGCTTCCTGAGGGTCGGTTATGATGTCGACCCACTTCTGGTCAGGCGAGGCCTCCGCGTAGTTGTCGTGCCAGTTCCACCACTTGTACGGCGGTGTCTGCGGGTAACCCTCTGGCGAGTCCTCCCAAATCTCCTGGCGGCCCAGCGGAGTGATGTCCAGGTAGCTCCAGGTGGTCCCCATCGCTTCGTCACCGCGGCTATTTATGAAGTAGGTGCGGAACACCCGCTCGCCGTCGCGGAAGAACACGTTGTGACCGTGCCATTCATCCACGCCGAAGTCCGCGTCGAAGCTGTCGGTAATCGTGTACCAAGGAATTTCCCAGCCCATGCGCGATTTCAGCCGCGCGATGTCCTCTTGCGGCGCGCGGGAGGTGTAGGCGAGGGTAGTGTCGCGGGCATTCAGGTGGGCCAGGTGGGACACTTGATCGGCGCCCAACGAGCAGCCGCGGCAGGCGTGCTCCGGCCAGCCGAACACCCCGGGCTCGAAGAAGGCACGATAGACGATCAACTGAGGGCGGCCTTCGAACAAATCCACCAGGCTAACTTTGCCCTTGGGTCCGTCGAACTCGTACTTTTTGTCCACTGCCAGCCAGGGCATCCGGCGGCGTTCCGCGGCCAGCGCGTCGCGCGAGCGGGTCAAGGCCTTCTCCTTCACGAGCAATTGCTGGCGCGCAGCCTCCCACTCCTGCTGCGACACGATCGGGGGAGTGTTCATCGCGCGCTGATCTCTTCCGTGTTCCTTTTCTCTTGCCTTGCTTGTTGCCATCTCATTTCTCCTTTGTTTTTAGAAACAGACTGGGACGGTTTACTGTTCTCGCGGGTCCTCAGTTTCCAAATCTTCGATGCTCCACCGGCGGTGACGCCGAGCATGGAAACGCCGCCCGTGATTAGCAATACCAAGCTACTGAAACATACTGGGCACATCGGGCCACTCTCCTTTCACCATATCGGTACAAGCCGCCTGCGGTCCCACAAGGTTGTGAGTTCTGTCACGCCTCTATGCAGGAACTTACCGGCCATGAAATCAACTTAACGCCAGATATCAAAACGATGGGAGTGACAAGTTTGTCGGGATTCGCAGCTTCGGCCTGGGCCATCCGGAGATCGAGGTTGATCTCGAATCGGTGCCGCGCCGAGACGATTCAAGAGGGTCGGGAGCCACGAACCTGACTGCTGTGGGAGCTTTCTGTAAATGACGAGCCGAAGACCGGCGGCGGTGGGCCGACCGGTTGGTGGCCTTTCTGGACGGCATGCAGACGAGCGGGGACCGCACCAATCTCTGCGTCGCTGGAACCGGGCGAATTCCACGGTGTGAACCGGAACACTGTCACTTGCGGCTATGTGCGCATGTGGTAATGAGAGTACGCTTTCCGGCGCGAGAGAGTGCACGGCGTAATCAGATCTTAACAGTTCTGTCATTAACCCATAATCGCCTCGCGCTACCCTGATCCAGACCGAAGGTACGCGCGGCGTGGCATTGCCATTTGCACGTCCGAAGTGTTCCGTGTTGTGCCATTCGGCTGGAACTTCCACATTTTACGAGGAGCGTCAATGAAGAGAACAGGACTTGTGACGTTTAGCGGAATTCTGCTCCTTTGCGGGGCCCTGAGCGGGCCGGCGCGCGCCCAGGAGTCCGCTGCACCGAACCCGGAGATCGAACGGTTGAAAACGCAACTGGCCGCTCAGCAGGAGCAGATCGATCAATTACGGCGCACGTTGGAGGATCAGAAGAAGGCGCTGGACGCAGCCAGCCAGCCCAAGCCCAAGAGCCTGGGCGAGGTAGCCAGCACTTCGCCGGTGCTTCCGCCCACCGAGGCGGCGCCCGCGCTGCATCCGGGCCTGGCAGGCGCATTGAGCCCGCAGCAGACGGCCGATGAGCCGCCGCCATCCCCGCTCCAAATCCACTTGGGGACTGCGACTATCACGCCGGTAGGGTTTATGGATTTGACGGAGGTCTTTCGTTCCAAGGATGGGGGCAGCTCGATCGGGACCAACTTCGGCAGCACACCATACGGCAATACTGCGCTAGGCAATCTTAGCGAGTCGCGCCTTAGCGCACAGAACAGCCGCATAGGAGCGCGGGTGGATGCGCTGGTGCACGGCGCGCACGTGATCGGCTACTGGGAGTCTGACTTTTTGGGCACGCAGGGCACCAACGCCGCGGTCACCAGCAACAGCAACAGCTTTCGTATCCGGTTGTACTGGGTTGACGTGCGGAAAGGCCAATGGGAGGTTCTAGCCGGGCAATCATGGAGTATGATGACGCCGAATCGCAAGGGCCTTTCGCCGTTGCCGCAGGACATCTTTTATAGCCAGGACATGGACACGAATTACCAAGTCGGCCTGACTTGGACCCGCGCGCCGCAGTTCCGGCTGGTTTGGCATCCGACGAGTGCGGTCTCCTGGGGCTTCTCAGTGGAAGCCGCCGAACAATATGGCGGCGGCACCAACGGCGCCGGAACGATTGTATTGCCGGCCAGCCTTGCGACCAACTACGCGAACCAGATCAACACGGGCACTCAGACATTCAACGTTCCGAACGCCACTCCCGACTTCCAAACCAAGATCGCGTTCGATCCGATGGTGGACGGCAAATTGCTGCACGTCGAGTTTGGAGGCGTGTTGAGTACCTTCCGTACGTATAACCCCGCCAATAGCAATCACTACACTTCGTCGGGCGGGGGCGGCGAGGCCAACTTCAACCTGGAGGTGGTGAAGAATTTCCACCTGATCGTCAACACCTTCCTGAGCGACGGTGGCGGCCGGTACATCTTCGGCTCCTCGCCGGACCTGATCGTGCGGCCCGATGGCAGCGTGTCCGCACTGCACGCCTCCTCCGCGATCGGCGGTTTCGAGTACACCTTCAAGAACACGCAGTTCTATGCGTATTATGGTGGGGACTATATCGGCAAAGATTCCGCCATCGACACCGCCAACAAGAATGCGTACGTCGGTTACGGTTTCCCGGGATCGGCCACCAACCAGAACCGGACCATCCAGGAAGCCACGTTCGGCTTCAACAACACATTCTGGAAGAATCCGAACTACGGTGCGCTGGGTATCATCTTCCAGTACTCGTATCTGACCCGCAATCCCTGGTCGCCGCCCAGCACCGGACCGCGCAATGCGAACAACAACATGCTCTGGATAGACTTGCGGTATACGCTGCCGGGCCAGGCTCCCACCTATAAATAGGGGAGTGGAACTCGGTGCGACGATCAACAAAGGAGTGATGACAATGAAGAGATCGACTCTGTGGCTGGGCGCCCTAGGCGCCCTGGCCATCCTGCTTACGACGGCGGAAGCCAAAGTTCTGATCAATGCGGCAGGGGCGACATTTCCCTATCCGATTTACGGCAAGTGGTTCGAGGAGTTCACCAAAGTTGACCCGGACGCGCAGATCAACTACCAGTCCATTGGTTCGGGTGGCGGGATCCGGCAGTTCACCGAAGGCACCGTGGATTTCGGCGCCTCGGACATGCCCATGACCGATGAACAGATCGCCAAATTGAAGAACAAACCGCTGCACTTTCCCTCGGTGCTGGGCGGTCTGGTGCCAACCTACAATCTCCCTGGGGTCAGCCAGGAGTTGAAGTTCACGCCGGAGGCGCTGGCTGGAATCTACCTGGCGAAAATCAAGAAGTGGAACGATCCGGAGTTGACCAAGATCAACCCGGGAGTGAAACTGCCGGATGCAGAGATCGTAGTAGTGCATCGTTCCGACGGCAGCGGCACCACGTTCGTCTGGACTGATTACCTTTCCAAAGTCAGCCCCGAATGGAAATCCAAGGTGGGCGCGAATACCTCGGTTAGCTGGCCCGCCGGCTTGGGAGGTAAAGGCAACGAGGGCGTGGCCGGAGTGGTAAAGCAGACCCCTAACTCCATCGGGTACGTAGAGCTGATCTACGTGCTGCAGAACAAAATGGCCTACGGGTTTGTGCGCAATGCCGCCGGCACGTACCTTAAGGCGGACCTGGATAGTGTCACCGAAGCAGCGGCGGGAGCATCCAAGAATATGCCCGCCGATTTCCGGGTTTCCATCACCAATGCGCCGGGGAAGAAAGCTTACCCCATCTCCTCATTCACCTGGTTGTTGATACCATCGACAATCAGCGACCCGGCAAAGAAGAAAGCCATCGTCACATTCCTGCATTGGATGTTGGCAGACGGCCAGAAGTACACCGGGGCACTCGGTTATGCCCCACTGCCCAAAGAAGTTGTTGCGCTGGAAGAAAAACAGATTACCCTGATCCGGTGAATATGGCACATTCGGCCGTAGTGACCGCGCCTCCCACCAGGGGCGCGGGGGCTTTTCTCCATCGTTTGCGCAGCGCTGACGAAATCGTTCGTTTGATTACCTTGGCCTTTGCCAGTAGCATTCTCCTGGTCACGGTCGGGTTGGTGTACGAGCTTTGGGTCAATTCCTCGCTGCCCCGCCACCAGTTCGGTTTGAGCTTTTTTACGTCTTCCTCGTGGGATCCGGTAACCGGCCAGTTCGGCGCGCTACCCTTCATCTATGGCACGGTCGTCACCTCGGCGATTGCCCTGCTGATCGCCGTTCCGCTGGGCGTAGGGGCCGCGATCTTTCTCGCCGAGCTGGCACCGCCCCGAATCTCCAGTACGTTTACGTTCTTTATCGAACTGCTGGCCGCGGTGCCCAGCGTAATCTACGGCCTCCTTGCCATGTTCGCGCTGGTGCCGTTGATGCGCGATTATGTGGATCCATTCCTGAAAAAAACGCTCGGCTTCCTGCCTATCTTTTCCGGCAGCATTTATGGTTATGGATATTTGACGGCAGGCGCGATCCTGGCGGTCATGACGCTGCCATTCATCATCTCCATTTCGCGCGAGGCCTTGCTGGAAGTGCCGGTGGAGCAGCGGGAAGCAGCGTTGGCGCTAGGCGCCACCCGTTGGGAGTCCACCTGGCAGGCGGTGGTGCCCTGGGCGCGGCTGGGTATCTTCGGTTCTATTTTTCTGGCGTTGGCAAGAGCGCTGGGCGAGACCATGGCCGTCACCATGGTCATAGGCAACGATCCCGCCGTCCACGCGTCGGTGTTCGCGCCGGGATATGCGATTGCCGCCATCATCGCCAATGAGTTCACCGAGGCGACCGGTGATACCTATCTGCAATCACTGGTGTGCCTGGGTCTGGTGCTGTTCCTGCTCACCATCGTGATCAACGCCTTGGCGCGCTTGCTGATTATTGCCACAACACGCCGCGGGAGCGCGCATCCATGACCCTGCGCAACCGTTTTAGGAAGAATTTGAGCTACGTCATGCTGAGCCTGACGGGTGTGTGCGCGGTGGTGGCCGTCAGCCTGCTGTTCATGATCCTGGGCTATTTGGTCTACAATGGGTGGCGATCGGTGGATTGGAATTTTTTCACGAAATTGCCGAAACCCCCGGGCGAGACGGGTGGCGGCATGGCGAACGCCATCGTGGGGAGCGTGGAGATCGTTTTGTTGGCATCCCTCATGGGTTTGCCGGTGGGTTTCCTGGCCGGCGTTTATCTTTCGGAATTCAGCGGCAGGCTCTTCGCGCCCATAGTCCGGTATACGGCCGATCTTTTGAATGGCGTACCGTCCATCGTAATTGGCATTTTTGTCTGGACGGTGGTGGTAAGACGGTTTCACTTCTCGGCTTATGCCGGTGGCATGGCATTGGCATTGATCCTGATTCCAATTACCGCGCGCAGCACCGAGCAGTTCATGAGCTCGGTACCCCAGACCTTGCGTGAAGGCGCCTTGGCGCTGGGCGCGAGCAAATGGCGGGCTATCGCGACGGTGGTGGTGCCGGCGGCTTATCGCGGAATCGCCACCGGTATGATCCTGGGCGTGGCGCGCATCTCCGGCGAAACCGCGCCTCTGCTGTTCACCAGTCTGAACAACCAGTTCTGGGGCGGGGGTTTGAGCGACCAGACCGCTTCCTTGCCGATGATGGTTTTTACGCACGCTGTGGCCGCCTATGACGACTGGCACCGCCAGGCATGGGCGGCTGGACTGGTCCTGCTGAGCGGGGTGTTGTTGGCTAACGTCGCCGCTCGCCTGATCCTGTCACGGGGAATCGCAGTGCAAAAATGAACGATATGACCATGGGCACCGCTAATGTACCTTCCGCCAGTTCCACCACCGGCAAGACGAGTGGGCAGCAAGGCAAGCTCAGGGCTGTCAACCTGAACTTCTACTATGGCGCGTACCAGGCTCTGCACAGCATCACATTGGAGGTTCCGGCCAACAAGATCACAGCGCTGATCGGGCCCTCCGGCTGCGGCAAATCCACGTTCCTCCGCACCCTGAACCGCATCAGCGAAACCATTGCCAACACGCGCGTGGAGGGCCAGGTCCTGCTGGACGACGAAGACGTGATGCAAGTCGATGTGACCGCGTTGCGGCGGCGGGTGGGAATGGTTTTCCAGAAATCGAATCCGTTTCCGAAGTCCATTTTCGAGAACGTGGCCTATGGTCCCAAGGTGAACGGAATCCGCGGGTCGCTGGCGGATGCGGTGGAACACAGCCTGAAGCGGGCGGCGCTGTGGGACGAAGTGAAGGACAAGCTGCAGAAGTCCGCCTATGCGCTCTCGGGCGGCCAGCAGCAGCGGTTGTGCATCGCGCGCGCGCTGGCGGTCGATCCGGAAGTGCTGCTGCTGGACGAGCCGTGCTCGGCGCTCGATCCGATTGCCACCGCCAAAATCGAAGATCTGTTGTTTACCCTGAAGGATCAGTGCACCATCGTCATCGTGACGCATAACATGCAGCAGGCCGCGCGCGTGGCTGACCGGACCGGGTTTTTTCTGTTGGGAAAGCTGATTGAGTACAATACGACTGAGATCATTTTCAAGACCCCCCAAAAGCAAGAGACCGAAGACTACATAACGGGCAGATTCGGGTAGAGCGGCGGCAGGGACGAACTAGGAGAGCTGAAATTGCGACAATTTTCCGTTGAGCTCGATGAGCTGCACGAAAAAGTCTTACAAATGGGCGGGCAGGTGGAGTCCGCCATTCACCGTAGCGTGCGCGCCCTGGTGGAGCGGGACCCGGAGCTGGCGCGCCAGGTCCTGCGGGATGAAGCCCGCATCAACCACATGGAGATCGAGATCGATAATCTGACCACGCGCCTCTTCGCCCTGCGTCAGCCAATGGCTAAGGACTTGCGTTTCCTCACGGCGGCCATGAAGATCAACACCGACCTGGAGCGCATGGGGGACCTGGCCGTGAACATCGCGCAGCGGGCCCTGTCGCTGGTGGCGCAACCGGCCGTGAAACCCCTGATCGATATTCCGCGCATGGCGCAGCTTGTGGAATCCATGCTGCTGCACACGCTCGACGCATTCGTGAAAAGCGACGCGGAGATCGCCACCAGTGTGCTGATGGCCGACGACGAAGTGGATGCGCTGCGCGACTCCGTTTACCAGGAGTTGGTGGCCTATATGCAAAAAGATCCTTCCACGGTTCCAGCCGCCGTCGATCTGATCTTTGTGGCGCGGAACCTGGAACGTATTGCGGATCACGCAACCAACATCGCGGAGGACGTGATCTTCCTGGTGAAGGGCGTAGATATCCGCCATCACGCCGCCGAGATGCCCCTGGAGTAAATGCGCCACGTAATTTCTGCCCGGTGACGTGTAAAGCATTCCGGTGGCTAGCCGCGCTCTCGAATAAAGCCTAGTTCATTCAATCGCTTAGAGACTGGCACGCGCCTTGCAGTATTGGAAAGCAGTTGAAGTGGCGCGAACCGGCGGTCCGGGAGCCGTTCCAAGGAACTGGCGCCCGGTGCCGCCGGTTGTTATTTTGGGGCTACTGGGATGCCGGCGCGGGCCAAAGCAGCCTGCACTTCCGCTGGGCGGAGGCGTGTGGCATCGTATTCGACCGTCAGTCCGTCCTGAGCTGGCGCCAGCTTAATCTTCTGAATCCCGTAAATCGAGTAGGCGCCCGCGATGCGATTCAATAATTCATCGTCGAGCGCGTGCTGCAACTGGAATTCGATTTGAACTTTGGTCATTTGAGTACAGGATAACTGACCGGCAACGTCTAAGGAACACGCGCAAAACGTGCCGCCCCGCGCCACTGGAAACTGCGGAGTTCCTCTTCTAACTGGCGGCGCGGGATACGCGCCCCTTTGCGCTTTGGAGTAACCGCGCAAAACGGGGCCACGGCCGCGCCGCCACCATCCCGCTAGTTCCTATCCTCGACGGCGCCAACACGCACCCCCTTTGCGCTTCTACGGCGATACGAGCCTCGCCAGATTCCGGCCGCAGATCATGCTGCCCTCGTGCTTGTCGCCACCCGGTCCAGGCCAGTGCGTTTCCAGGCTGATCCAGCCCCCGTAATCCTCGGCCGCCAGGGACCGGACTTGGCCTTTCCAATCGACTTCGCCTTCACCCAGCGCGCACCAGACCGGCCTGTGATCCCGCATGAAACAATCTTTGGCGTGCACATGTGCGATGCGGTTTAGCGGCAGCAAAGAGTATCCGTCCGGATACGGAATTTCCCCGGACACGTAGGCATTAGCAGGGTCCCATACGACGCGCAGGTTCGGGTGGGAAACGGAGGTCAGCAGGGTCGCGGTCTCGGCCGCCGTGGCGATGTTACACGCGTGCTCGTTCTCTAGGCCGATGATGCGGTCGTGCACCGCGGCCTGCGCGGCAAGCGACTCGAGAGCGTGCGCGATACGTTCGAAGCACGCTGCCGGCTGCACAGTGCGCCAGTAAGAAAACACACGAATGATGCGCGCGCCGGTCTTCTCCGCGATCTCGAAGGCGCGATCGGCCAGCCGCGGCTGATCGGCGAAGGTGTGGCGGGAAGCGAAGATATCCTGCTGAAAGCGCGGGTCCACGTCAGGCGCGTCCGGCAGGACGCACTTCAGGAGCGGCGAGGCGATGGAAATAATTTCCAGCGAGTGCCGCCGCAGGATTTCGCCGGCGCGATCTAGCTCGGCGTCGGTGAGGTCGATGATATTCTTGCTATCGACCATGCGCAATTCGGCGCCGGTCATGCCGACCGCGGACATGGAGCGCGCCGCGGTTTCCAGATCTTGCGAGAACTCGTCGGTAATGGCGGCGATGGGGAAGAGCACAGGCTTTAGCTCCGCATGCGCAGCAGCAGGTACATACCGGTCAGCGAAAAAAGAGCATCCGGCGACCAGGCGGCGATGGCCGGCGGCAACTGGTTGACGTCGCCGACTTTTTCAAAAAGCAAGGAAATGCCCCAATAGGTCACCGCGATGGCGATGCTCACGCCGATGCCCGCCATGGCGCCGCGGTTGCCCACCAGAAAGCTGAAAGGAATGGAGATCATGGCCATGATCAGGACAAAGAGGGGCACCGAAAACTTCCGGTAGAACTGCACCCGCAGCTTGACGGTATTGAATCCGCTTTGTTGCAGGTCGCGAATGTAACTATCCAGCTCCCGAAAATTCATTTGCGAATCCTGCTTTACTTCTTTCAGGAAGTAACTGGGGGGCTCGTTCAACTCAGGGAATGTGTGGACCTGGAAAGGGGTCATGGGAACACTTTGATTGCCGCGGAATTCGCGCCGCCAGCCGTTTTCAAATACCCAGGTTTTGAGCGAAGGCTGCCAGTGGGCACGCTCGGCGGAGATCTGTTGGACCAACTGGAAGGTGGTCGGCTCCAGCTCGTAAACGATCACGCCGCCCATTATGTTTTCGGTCTGGTCGAAGAATTTGTAGTAATAAATACGCGAGCCCTTGCCGAAGATCCATTTGCGCTCCGGGCTGAGGTACGTCTGCACGGCCCGGCCTTTGATTTCGTTGCGCAGCGCGTCCTGGCGGCGATTGGCTTCGGGCACATAGAGATGATCGAAGGCAAACAAGCCGCCGCTCAACAAGGTGCTGAGCACCAGGATCGGAATGGCCAGCCGGTGCAGGCTGATGCCGCAGGCTTTGAAGGCAGTCACCTCGTTGTGCTTGGTCAACACGCCGAAGGTGACCAGCACGCCGACCAGCACGCTGATGGGCAGCGTCTCGTATATGAGTTTCGGAGTCAGGAAGAAAAGATAAGTGAACACCTTGCCCAGCGAGATGTTGTTGCGTACGATGTCGCTGAGCAACTCGAAGAAATTATAGATCTGAGTCATCGAGACAAAGCTGGCCAGCAATACCAGGAAATAGAAGACGAAGTTGGTCAGAATGTAGGTGTCGAGGATCTGGGGCAGCAAGGGCCAATGCAGATTCCGTGGGCGGGCGGCTTGACCGGGCTCCTGCACAAAGCGGCGGCGCAGGTGGTTCAGAGCGGCGCTGAACTTGTCTTTTAAAGCTCCCACAAAATCGCTTCCGCCAGGTATTTCCATGCGCGCAACGAAGATCAGGCCCGCCACCAGGAAAGCCGTGTTCGGCAGCCAGAGCGCGACCTCCACAGGTAAGGCCCGCTGTCGCGCCAGGCCGACCAGCGTAATAAACGCCAGGTAGTAACAGAAAAAAGCCAGAAAGACGGCGGTCACATAACCGCCGGACTTGCCCCCTTTGCGCGAGGACACGCCCAGCGGAATACCCACCAGGGCGAGCACCAGGCAGCCGAACGGCAGCGCCAGGCGGCGATGCAGCTCGATGCGCGCCTCGACCCATTCCGGGCCGTGGGCCGAATAGCGGCTCAGCTCGCGCGTGTTCATTTCGCTGAACGGGCGGCGGGCGACCTGCTCGGGCGGCGCGGCATACAGAGCCTGCGCCACGATGGGCGCGAAACTGTCGTAGCCCTTGAGGTCTTTGCCCATTTCGTGGTTGCCCACGTTGCGCATGGAGAGCTGCAGGCGGTTGTTGGCGGGATCGGGTACCGCGATAGCCTCGCGCGCGACGGTGATCAGCGGCCCCTCGGCCTTGTCGCGCATGCCGCTGGTGCGCTGTTCGGGCGGCGTCAGATCGGCCAGGAAAACGTTGCGCCACAGGACAACGGATCCCGGCTTCACGTCGCCAACGTAAAGAATGGTGTTGGGGAACTGCTCGTCGAAGACCCGCGGCTGGATGTCCGCGCTGACCTCGGAGGCCGAAATTTTCTCCATCAGGTCCTTGCTGATGCGGACCGAGAGCGGGGTGAGCCGGAGCGTCATGGCGCCCGAAACCACCATGGCCAGGAAAGCGAATAACATCACCGGCGGAACCGCCCTGCGGCTGGAGCATCCGGCGGCCCGCATGGCGGTGATCTCGCCATCGGTAGCCATGCGTCCCAACCCCACCAGGATCCCGACCAACGCGCCAAACGGAATGCTCAGCGGAAGCAGCGGCGGCAGGGACAGGGCAAAGAGATATAGCGTCGTATCCAGGCGCGGCGAGGCGTGCACCAACACTTCAAAGATCTTGCCGACACCCTGCAGAAAAATGATGGCCGTAGCCAGGGCCGTGCCGAGAATGGAACTGGGCAGAACCTCGCGGAAAGTATAGCGGCCCAGGATGCGCATGGCTAGCGGGTGGCCTCGGCGTGCATCTCGGGCGCGGGAACGATCGGAAGTTTTGGCAATTCCTCTTCCACGGGACGCATCTCTATATCATCGATAATGACAGATGGCGCCACCACGCAACTGGGCGCTACATAGGACGCGCCGCCGATCAACGCGAAAGGCGCCTGGCTGTTCAGGAAATCGAAGACGTTGCTATCGTCCCCGGCCGCCTGGATGTCCTTCAATGACCGTGCGTTGAGGCTACGCAGCCGCAGCCCGCGCACGAGTTCCTCGCGGCCATCGGCATAGACTCGATACACCAGCACCGGAGCGCTGACCTGATGGCTGCCCGATTGGGCGCCGGTCATCATGCGGCGGACCTCCTCGAACGAGGCGGAGGAGGGATAGTCCATTTTGCGCACGATCATGCCGTAGGGCTTGTTGCGCTGGCGGCACATGTCAATCAGCTTTTTCTTCAGGTCGGCGGCCGGCATAGTGTCTTTGGCCCGCACAAACAGATTGCTGGGGGCAGCGCTGTTGGCGCCGAAGCTGCCGGGCAGGCGCGCGCGTCCGTTGGAGCCGCTAAAGCCGGTCACCGGCTGGCGCGTGAGTAGAAAATTCTTGAGGACGCCTTTTTCCACGAGTGCCAGGGGCCCCGGTACGACGCCTTCCCGGTCCACCGGGTAAGTGCCGAAAAGCGTGCGGCCGCGCCATTCCTGTTGTGTAGGATCGTCCACCACGTCGAACGATTCGGGCAGGATCCGCGCGCCCTGCCGGCCTTCCAACTCGCTGGTCAGCACAAAGCCATTGCGCCCCGGCTCCATGACGGGGCGGCGTGTAAGAGCCAGGTTGGCGCCCAGGACTTCGGCAAAAAGCTGCGCGCCCGCCTGCCCCTCGAAGAGCACCGGGCCCGAATAATCCTCGCCTTTCGGAGCGGCCGCTAAAGCGCTGAGGTTGGCGGCCAGGGCCGTGATGCCGCGGCGCAGTTCGGGTTCGGCGGGCAGACGGTTGAGGTCCTGCGATTGAAACATGACCGCGTCGTGGATGATCATGCCATCTGCCGCCTGCGCCTGGCCGCGCGCCAGCAGATAAATGAGGTTATCGGGTGTGCGGTCTTCGGTGCCCTCGGAATTGAGATAGTAATGCGCGGTCTGTCCGGCGCTCAACTCGACGCTGGAGGCCTTCACCGCGGGATAGGAGTCGAAAATCCCGGATAGCGAGCGCACCCGCGCGCTCCAGCCGTCCTCATCGAGAGCCGTGTGTCGGATCTCGAGGATGCGTTTTACCGGCTCGGCCTTGGCGAAATCGTCGAGCGGTTCGCTCACCGTGACGTTTTTCAGAGCGGCACGCTTGCGCGAGATCGCCTCCACCGCGGATTTATAGGCGCTGTCGGTGGCCAACCACAGGTAGCGGCGCAGCACGGGGTAAGAGTTTTCAATGGGGAAGCGCTCAATATCGTAGCGCGTGCCGAAATGATAGCCGCTGCCGTAGTAATCGGTATTGTCGAACTTGTAATCGCCAACCCGGACCTTGATTTCGGGCAGGCGGAAACGTGTATGCCGCTGCGAGACGAGGCCGCCAAGACTGGCGGAGACCTCGAAACTATCGCCGTCCTCGATGGTGTACTCGATGAAATACGGGGCTTCGAGGGTGGTCACTTTGAGGCCGCGGGAGCGAGCCAGTTCGTCGCGCATGGCGGCGAGGAGGGGGTCGGTGGGGGTTTGAGCGGACGCCACCGAAAGGAGGGCGAGGATGCCGGCAGCGAGCAAAGCGGGCGAAGCGGCTCTCACTTGCTCTCCGTAGGGAAAGACAGAAGCGGGGGGCGGTCCTGGGATTTGCTTTTCTTTTCTATCTCGATTTCGGAAACCAGCAGGGCCGGGGAAACGGCGGAGACCGGTACGCTGCCGGATTCCGCTCCGCAGTAGCCGTTGAAAACTTGCGGCCGGTCCGAGGTGGCCAGGATCTTTGAAAAGCTGGCCAGCGGCGTACCTACGATATCGGCGCCGCGAATCAGCTCGTCGGGCCGTCCGTCCGGGTAGACTTTGTAGACGATAATAGGGATCACCTTGAAGGCCTGTAAGCCTTGCCGGCCGGTGTTGGTGAAGCCGCCCGTCACGTCCTCAAAGTACAGACCATAGGCTTTGTTCTGGCGCTTGATTTCTTCCACCAGCATGGCGCGCAGGCGGGCTTCGGGGACCGCGCGCGAGGACTCCACCAGCAAATTCGACTGCCGGGAGACGACTTCGTAGCCGGGCTGACGGCGGCCGTGTCCGTTGGAGTGGTCGAATCCCTGGATGGGCGATCGCGACATCAGGAAAGCTTTGAGCACACCGTGGTCAACCAGGGTGACGGGACGGGCGGCGATACCTTCGTCGTCGTAAGAATAGGAACCGTTGAGCTCGACGTTGCCGATCTTCTTGCGGGTGGGATCGAACACCACCGAAAGGAATTCGGGAAGCACAGGGCTGCCCACGCTCTTGGTGAAAGTCTGGCCTTCGGCTTCGTCCTTCTGGCGATGGCCCTCGATCCTGTGGCCGAAGATTTCGTGAAAGAATACGGCGGCGGCTCGGCCGGAAAAGATGGCGGGCCCGGCGAAGGGTTCGGCTTCGGGCGCCACCAGCAGCGCCTTGAGATTCTTGGCCACGCGATCGACGGCATCGGCCAGGACTTCGTCACGCGGCAAGCCGGCGGGGTCGGTGGCTTCAAAGGTTTCACCGGTCGCGAGATCCGTGCCGTCCATAGCTTTGGCCTGAGCAGTGATCGCCACGCGCGCGAATCCGCGCCCGTGCTGCAGGCGGCTGCCCTCGCTGTTGACGAAGTACTTGGTTTCTTCCTGGTAGGCGACCGCGACATTGGAGGTGAGGATGCCGGGGTAATCGGCAAATTTTTCGGATAGCTTGCGCACGCGCTCGTTCCATTGATCGGAGAACCGCCCGTGAGGAACGGCTTCGCTGTGGATCACCGGCGGCTCACTCGAGAAATCGCTCGAAGCATCCTGCTCGGCGACTTTTACTTCGGAATTGGTCCGGATCTTGATCAGCCGCTCGGCGGCGGCGCGGTACGCCCGATCGGTTTCCAGCCAGATGCGGTTTTTGATGGATGTCGGCTGATCCTCGAACGTGAGCAAAGCTCCGGAGGTAAACTGGGCGCGCTCGCCGCGGACCCTGTGGTAGTTATCGAGTTGCGGGGAGCCCACCCTGACGCACACGTCCAGGCGGCGGGTCTTGCCGCGGCCATTGGCGGTAATGGCGCCCAGGGTGGCCGACACGGCGTGCGCGTCTTCGTCCGTGACCTCGTAAGACAGGAAATAGGGCGCCGGATCGGCCTTGGCCTTGAGGGCGGTAAAGTTGCGGCTCAGCTCTTCGCTCATGGCATCCAGGAGGACGGAGGACTGCGCTGAGGCGGCCGCGGTAACGCAAAGAAACAGAACCCCTGAGGCTGAACTGGCCACGAGAATTTCAGAATAGCATGCGGCTGAAGCGGCCTTCGGCCGCGGGTGCTGGGTTCTGGGTGCTGGGTTCTGGGTCCCGCATCGATCGCTTCAACGGCTTCGGTATGACGGTGCTTTGGGGCTTGCTACGATGGTGGTCTGCGGATTGGAATCCACACATCCATAGCGGTTTGTCTGGAGCACGCTGCTCTTAAGGCATCCGAGCTGGGCGCCAACACGTTCCAGATTTTTTCGTCGAGTCCCCGGATGTGGCGTGCCTCGTCACACAATCCGGCTCAAATCAAGTTGTTGCGTAGTGCGCGCGAACGGCTCGATCTGTATCCGCTGGCGATCCATGTGAATTACCTGGTGAACCTGGCGTCGGTGGATCCGGTGATTCGGGCACGGTCGATCGCCGGCTTCCGCGGCGAGTTGGAGCGCGCGGCGGCGATCGGCGCCGAGTACCTGGTCCTGCATCCGGGCAGTTACAAAGGACAAACACTGGCCGAGGGCATTCGCGCATTTGTGTCGGGACTGCAGGAAGCGGCGGCAGGCGTGCGGCCTGACGGAGTCAAGGTATTGCTCGAAAACACGGTGGGCTGCGGGGCACAGATCGGCGGTTCGTTCGAAGAGCTGCGCATGATTCGGGATCAGGCTGCCGCGGTGACCGATGTGCCAGTCGGTTTCTGCCTGGATACCTGCCACCTTCTGGCCAGCGGCTACGATGTAGCGAGCGAATCCGGTTTGCGGGCGGCGGTAGCAAAGGCCGACCGCGTGCTGGGCATCGGCAACGTGAAGCTGATGCATGCCAACGATTCGAAGGGGCCGCTCGGCTCGCGTGTTGACCGGCATGCGAACATAGGGGAAGGACACATCGGCAAGGCTGGATTCCGCCGTATTCTGGCCCACCCGAAGTTGCGCGGCATTCCATTCATCCTGGAAACTCCCGTCGAGCAAGATGGCGACGATCGCCGCAATCTGGAAAACTTAAAGAAGCTATGCCCGAAAAGCCGTACGACCACAACCAAATCGAGCTGAAATGGCACGCGCGGTGGGAGAACGCCACCTTATACAAGGCCGAAGAAAACTCGAGCCTGCCGAAATATTACGTGCTGGAGATGCTGCCGTATCCGAGCGGCACGCTGCACATCGGCCACATCCGTAATTACGCTATCGGCGACGCGCTGGCGCGCTACAAGTGGATGCGCGGGTTTAACGTGCTGCACCCCATGGGATGGGATGCTTTCGGGCTGCCGGCGGAGAACGCCGCCATCGCCAACCAGCGCCATCCGCGCGAGTGGACGCTGCAGAATATCAAGGCGATGAAGAAGACCCATCGCCGGTTCGGCTTCAGCTACGACTGGGACCGCGAGATCTCCACCTGCGAGCCGGAATATTATCGCTGGAACCAGTGGTTTTTTCTGAAAATGCTGGAGCGGGGCATCGCCTATCGCAAGAAAGCGCTGGTGAACTGGTGCCCGAAATGTTGCACGGTGCTGGCCAATGAGCAGGTGGTGAACGGCTGCTGCTGGCGGCACGAAGATACGCCCGTAGAGCAGCGCGCGCTCGAACAATGGTTCCTGCGCATCACGGCTTACGCGGATGAACTGCTGCGCGACATCGAAAAACTCGAGGGCGGATGGCCCGAGCGCGTGCTCACCATGCAGCGCAACTGGATCGGGCGATCCGAAGGCACGGAAGTCGATTTCAAACTCGAAGGGAGCGGCCGGCCGATCCGTGTTTTCACTACGCGCGTTGACACGATTTTCGGGGCTACCTGCGTGATCGTGGCGCCGGAGCATCCGCTGGTCGCGGAGTTGGCCGATCCGGAAGGACAGGCGCGCGCCAAAGCGATGGTCGATGCGCGCGCCGCCCAGGGTCCCGGCGACGTGGTCAAGGAAGGCTTCTTCACCGGCCATTACGCGATCAACCCCTATAGCGGCGGCAAAGTGCCGGTGTGGGTCGGCAATTTCGTGCTGATGACCTACGGGACCGGCGCCATCATGGCCGTGCCCGCGCACGACGAACGCGATTTCGAATTCTGCACAAAGTATGGCATTCCGATCCGGCCGGTGATTCGTCCGGTGGATGGGGAACTGCCGCTATTGGAGGAGATGAAGACCGCGTTTCCAGACGACGGCGTGGTGGAGAATTCCGGCGAATGGTCCGGCCTCCCCAGCGCCGAAGCTCGGCGGCGCATGAACGCGAAGGCGGAAGCGGAGGGCTTCGGCAAAGCCGCCATCACATTTCGCATCAAGGACTGGGGCGTCTCGCGGCAACGGTATTGGGGCACGCCGATCCCGGTGATCCACTGCCCGGGCTGCGGCGTGGTGCCGGTCCCGGAAAAGGATCTGCCGGTGGTGCTGCCGCTGAACGTGCAGTTCACGGGCAAGGGGCGTTCGCCGCTGGAAGAGGTACCCGAATTCGTCACTGTGACTTGCCCGCGATGTGGCGGCGCGGCGCGGCGGGAGACCGATACCATGGACACGTTCGTGGATTCCTCCTGGTATTTCTACCGCTACTGCGACGCGCACAACGACCGCCAGCCGTTCGATCCAGCCAAGATCGCTTACTGGTTCGAAATCGATCAGTATATCGGCGGCGTAGAGCATGCCATCCTGCACCTGATCTATTCGCGGTTCTTCACCAAGATGATGCGCGATATCGGGATGGTGAAGAACGACGAGCCGGTGAAGCACATGTTCACGCAGGGGATGGTGATTGCCGATGGCGCCAAGATGTCGAAATCCAAGGGCAACGTGGTGGGCGCCGATTCGCTCGCGGACCGTTATGGCGCGGATACTTCCCGCCTGTTCGTGCTGTTCGCCGGTCCGCCGGAGAAAGAGGTCGACTGGCGCGACGAACGGGCCGAAGGCATCTACCGTTTCCTGGGCAAAGTGTACCGGTTCGCCACGCGCAATCTCGATCGCGCACGGGCCGGAGCCGGTGAAGGCGCGCCGGATGCCGACCGCAAGATCGTCCGCAAGCTGCACCAGACCATCCGCAAGATTACCGAGGACTTCGAGTCGCGGTGGCACTTCAACACGTCGATTTCAAGCATCATGGAGCTGGTGAATGAGCTGGTGGCGGAGGAAGCGCGGCTATCGGGCGCCACGATCGCGGACGCGTTGGAAAAACTGACGCTTCTGCTCGGTCCGTTTGCGCCGTACCTGGCGCAGGAGATATGGGAGGAGTTGGGACACGCGGGTCCCGTTTTCCACGAGAAGTGGCCGGCTTTCGACGCGGATCTGGCCAGGGAGGACTCCGCCGAAATCGTCGTGCAGGTGAATGGCAAAGTCCGCAGCCACATTTACGCCGCGTTCGGAACGCCGCAGGAGGTGCTCAAGGAGCGCGCGCTCGCGGAGGCGAAGGTGCGCGTCTTCGTGGAAGGTAAGCAGATCGTGAAGATCATCGCGGTCCCGGATAAGCTGGTCAATATCGTAGTGAAGGGATAGTCACTTGCGCACGATCACTTCGCGCAGGCGGTCGCGGGTGAGAAAGAACTTGACTGACTCGAACTTCTGAAATAGCTTCTCCAGGCTGCGATTATTGAACAACTGCTTGGAAGGCGCGCGCTCGCCGTAGTGGGTCACCTGTAGCGTGCGCAGATCCTGAATCCGAAAGGCATAGCAGGGCGCGGTCTTTTCGCGGTCGTCGGATCGGAAGAACGCCAGCAGGTACCCCTGCGGTTTCAGCACCCGCAATAAGCGCTCCGTGGTGGCCGAGAGCAGCGGCGGCTCCATGTATTCGAGAACGTCCCAAGCCAGAACGCCGTCGAATTGCTCGTCCGGATATTCCAGGCCCTGCCGCAGAAAAAAATCGATGCGCCCTGGATTTGCCTGATCGGCGATCTCTTCGCCGAAGGTCTCCTGAAAGATGCGCAGGAAGTCTTCGGAGTAGAACTTGTGGCCCAGGCTGGTAATGAAATTGATGTTCTCCTGACAGGCGCCGCCGAGATCCAGGATGGACAATCCGGACTGATCGCGGAACGAGCCGAAGAATTGTTCGAGGCCGCGGCTTTGGCGCGTCTCGGACGTCTCTTTGGTGCTGCTATGACCTGATTTCGGCACAAAGCGGGACACGCCCCCGCCATTCGCTGGGGGGGCGGCCTCCGCAGACGAGCGAGGGCCGCGCCAGAAGCTTTTCAGCCGGTCGCTCAACAAAACGACATCCTCACTCGAACCCGCCGGCGGGCTAGCGCTTCGCGTCCACCGCGCCGGCCGCTGCGGCTATCGGGGCAGATGTTGAAACGGCGGCGGCCTGCGGCCGCGGTTGGCTGGGAGTTACTTTGGGTTCGGATTTGACAATATCGATGCTGCCTTTGAAATACGCGCCGTCTTCAATGACGATGCGCGCGGTCTTGATATCGCCCACCAGCTTGGCATCCTTGCGGATGTCGATGCGTTCGCTGGCATCCACGTTGCCTTGAATTACCCCGAGGGCGACCACTTCGCGCGCTTTCACGCCCGCGTGGACCTTTCCGTTGGGTCCGATAGTGAGCTTGTGCTCGATCAACTCAATAGTGCCTTCCACGTCGCCGTCCACGTATAGATCTTCGCGGCTGAAGATCTGCCCTACGATCTTGACGGCCTTTCCGATGCTGGCTGAACCGCCACGCGACGAATCCGGTTCGATTCTTCCTGCGGGCATGCTGGACAAAGTTGTAGCCTCCTTCTTGATTTCGACAGGCGGCGCGGTCGGCGCCGGCTTGGGTATGTTCGTATTCAAGGGCCTGAGAGGTTCTTCCTCCCGGCGCTGCTTATTCCAAACGCTCACGACGGTGGCCCTCCTTTCTGGAGAATAAGTGCACTTCTAACACCTTACTGCTTGCTTATGAAATAGCGCTGGCGCGAATGGCGTCCAAACCCTCCACCGATTATAAACTGGTTTACATCCGGATGACGAATGTCGAGTACGGTATCGGCGGCGCTCCGGGCCGCGTGGTCCTGCTATTCTCAAAGAATCCCCGATAATGAAGAAGCTGTTAGCACTGAATCGCGGCGAAATTGCCATCCGCATCCTGCGCGCCGCCAACGAACTGGGCATACGCACGGTTGCCATTTATTCGCAGGAGGACCGCCTCGCCCTGCACCGCTTCAAAGCCGACGAAGCTTACCTGATCGGCGAGGGCAAGGGCCCTGTGGAGGCGTACCTCGACGTGGAAGGCATCGTTGCCCTGGCGCGCGAGAAGGGTGTGGAGGCCATCCACCCCGGATACGGATTTCTCTCGGAGAATCCGGCGCTGGCGCGGGCCTGCGAACGGGCGGGCATCGCGTTTATCGGTCCTAGTCCCGAGTTGTTGGAGTTACTGGGAGATAAGCGCGCGGCGCGGCAACTGGCCGGGCGCGCCGCCATTCCCACCGTGCCCGGTACCGAAGAGCCCATCACCGATCCGCGGCAGGCGGAGCGTGCCGCGCGGCATATCGGCTTTCCGCTGATCATCAAGGCCGCTTTTGGCGGCGGTGGTCGCGGCATGCGCGTGGTGCGCAGCGCCGCGGAATTCAGCGAACGGCTGGCCGAGGCGCGGCGCGAGGCTGGCGCGGCGTTCGGCAATGATGCGGTCTTCTTAGAGCGCTATGTGCAGCGCGCCCGGCATATCGAAGTGCAGATCCTGGGCGATCGCGCCGGGAACCTGTTGCATCTTTATGAGCGCGATTGTTCGGTGCAGCGGCGGCACCAGAAAGTTGTGGAAGTGGCGCCCGCGGTGGGCCTGGACGATTCGATCCGCAAAGCGCTGGCCGCCGCCGCGGTGAAACTGGCGCGCACCGCTGGTTATTACAATGCCGGGACCGTGGAGTTCCTGGTGGACGCGGATTCAGGCGAATGGTACTTCATCGAAGTCAACCCGCGCATACAGGTGGAACATACCGTCACCGAGATGGTGACCGGAATCGACCTGGTGCGCTGCCAGATCCAGGTGGCGCAGGGGCTGGAGTTGTTCGGCACGGAGATGAGGCTACCGCGGCAGGAAGAGATTCCCTTATACGGTTACGCGCTGCAGTGCCGCATTACCACTGAGGATCCGGTCAATCATTTCGTACCGGACTATGGCAAGATTCATACCTACCGGTCGCCCGCCGGCTTCGGTATCCGGCTGGACGGCGGATCGGCTTTCAGCGGCGCGGTGATCACGCCCTATTACGATTCGCTGCTGGTGAAGACTACGGCGTGGGGCAGGGAATTCGAGCACGCCTGCGAGCGCATGGATCGGGCACTGCGCGAATTCCGCGTGCGTGGCGTGAAGACCAACATCCCGTTCCTCGAAAACGTGGTCAACCACCCTGACTTCCAGGCTGGCAAAGTGACCACGGGATGGTTGGAGCAAACCCCGGAGTTGGCGCGCTTCGCTCCCCGGAAAGACCGCGCCACGCGCCTGCTTACTTATCTCGGCGAGGTGATTGTCAATCAGAACCCGACAGTTGCCGGCAAAGCGCCGCCGGCGCGCATCGATCCTGCCGTGGTCCCCGCGCACGACAGCTCCGTGCCGCCCAAGGGCACTCGCCAGTTGTTGGCTGAGACTGGGCGCGGAAAAATTCGCGGAATGGACTCGCGCGCAGAAGCAACTGCTGCTGACCGACACCACCTTCCGGGACGCGCACCAATCGTTGCTGGCCACGCGCGTGCGTACCTACGACATGCTGCGCATCGCCAACTTCGTGTCGCACCGGCTGCACAACCTCTACAGCCTGGAGATGTGGGGCGGCGCCACGTTCGACGTGACCATGCGGTTCCTGCACGAGGACCCCTGGCTGCGGCTGCGGCAACTGCGTGCCGCCATCCCCAATATCTGTTTCCAGATGCTGCTGCGCGCCTCGAATGCGGTGGGCTATACCGCTTATCCGGACAATGCCGTAGAAAAGTTCATTTACGAAGCGGCCGCGCAAGGCATCGACATTTTCCGCATCTTCGATTCGCTCAACTGGCTGCCGAATATGAAGGTCGCCATGGAGGCCGTCCGCGAGACGCGCTCAATTTGCGAAGCGGCGGTCTGCTACACGGGCGATATCCTGGATCCGCGGCGCGACAAATATTCACTGCAGTATTACGTGAAGATGGCGCGGGAACTGGAGCGCATGGGCGCGCACGTGCTCGCGATCAAAGACATGGCGGGGCTGTGCAAGCCTTACGGCGCGGAGAAGCTGGTAAGCACGCTGCGGCAGGAGGTCGGGATACCCATCCATTTCCACACGCACGACACCAGCGGGATCAATGCGGCGTCGGTGCTGAAGGCGGCGGAAGCGGGAGTGCACGCGGCGGACGGGGCCATCGCCTCGATGAGTGGCGGCACCAGCCAGCCCAATTTGAACTCCATCGTGGCGGCGCTGCGGAATACGCCGCGGGATAGCGGGATCGATCTGGACGCGTTGAACCAGTGCGCCGATTATTGGGAGACCGTGCGCACGTACTATGCGCCGTTCGATACCGGTCCGAAATCCGGCACGGCCGAAGTGTACATCCACGAGATGCCGGGCGGTCAGTACACCAATTTGCGGGAGCAGGCCGAGGCCATGGGGCTGGGCGCGCGGTGGCACGAGATCGCGCGCACCTACGCGGATGCGAACGCGGCGCTGGGCGATATCGTGAAGGTGACGCCGTCGAGCAAAGCAGTAGGCGACCTGGCGATCTTCCTGGTAAACCACAACATGACCGCGCAGCAGTTCGAGCGGCTGGGGCCGGACCATAACCTGACCCTGCCGGGTTCCGTGATCGAGATGTTGAGCGGAGCGCTGGGCGAGCCCGAAGGCGGCTGGCCGAAACGGCTGCAGAAGGCCATCCTGAAGGGCGCCAAGCCCACCCGCGGCCGGCCGGGCGCGCATCTGACGCCGGTGAATTTCGAGGAGACCGCCTCCACGCTGGGGCGCAAGATAGGGCGCGAGCCGCTGCCCGACGAAGTGCTCAGCTTCGTGATGTACCCCGATGTGTTCCTGAAGTTCGCCAAAGCCCGGCAAAGCTACGGCAACGTAGAAGTGCTGCCTACGCCCCAGTTTTATTACGGCATGCAGCGCGGTGACGAAATCGCGGTGGAACTGGAACCGGGCAAGGCGTTGGTGATTAAATTCCTGACCGTCGGCGAGCCGCACCCGGAAGGCTTTCGCACCGTGTTCTTCGAGCTGAACGGGCAGCCGCGCGAAGTGAACATCCGCGACAAGAGCCTGGAAGTGAAAGTTGCGGCGCGGCCCAAGGCCGATCCGGCCAAGCCGGGCGAGATCGGCGCGCCGATCCCGGGCGTGGTCTCGACGGTCGCTGTGGAACTGAACCAGCCGGTGAAAAAGGGCGATCGCCTGCTTGTGATGGAAGCCATGAAGATGCAAAGCACGGTCTACGCGCCGGTAGGCGGCAAGGTGACCCAGGTGCTGGTCCAGCCGGGGAAACACGTCGAGGCCAAGGATTTATTGCTGGTGATCGAATTGGGGCTCTAGATGTGCGGAGCGGGTGGTTTCGGCCGGCTCCGGTGCAGAAATCCGTTGGCGAAGAACTTCCGATGGATGTCGGGCCAGAACTCCGCGGACACGTTGCCGATGGCCCAGCCCACCAGGCTGGTGCCCACTCGAGTGGCCATGACGGTCCCGTTTCGGCTCGACGCCGGATAGTATAGGTTCGAAGTCCCGATGCCCATCATCATGCCGACGACGCCGGAAGCGTTGAACGCTGACCGTCCGGAATCTTGCCGGGCTACTGCGATACGGCTCAGCGAATAAGCCACGCGCGCCAGAATGCGCGACTGCGGCCCCCGGCGGAAGTACCTGGGATCCTGGTGCAGAAGGCAGGCGAGCACCGCATCGCTATAGAAATTCTGGGAGGTAAAGTCGCCCATCGCCGCGCCGAAGCGCTTGGCATAAGCCGCGCCGCCCTCGCCGTATTTGGGGGTCTGGTTGTCCGCCTGGGAGAGGCCTGCACTGAGAGCCGCGGCGGCAATGTTGAAGGGATCCTTGGTCTCGGTCAGGAAGAAAAGCCATTTCTGTTTCACGGTCAGGGGCGGCGTGGCGGGGGTCGGATCGGCGACGGTCTGATAGTTGGGGATCACGCCGAGTATGCGATCGTGATTCAGACCGTCAGTCGACTGGGCGCGAGCGCGCAGAACCGCGAACAAACACAGTACGGCACCGTACGCAAGGGGCCTCACGAGTCGGGAGGCGAGGGCCCGCTGGCGCAGGTTACATTTCGGGGGACGGTCAGCGCGGCGGTGCGGTAGGCCTCGTCCAGGAGTTCCACGACATGTGTTACCCGCTGGCCCGTTCCGTGGATGCGCACTCCGGCGGTCAACTGCAGGGCACAACCGGGGTTGGCGGTAGCAATCACGGTCGCCCCAGTGCGGTTCACATTCTCCATCTTGGCCTTGAGGATTTCCAAAGACATCTCGTTGCGCACCACGTTATAGATTCCGGCGCTCCCGCAGCAGATGTCGGAAAGCGCCATCTCGCGGAACACCAGGCCGGGTATGGCGGCCAACAGCTTGCGCGGAGCGCTTCGGATGCGCTGGCCGTGCGCCAGGTGGCAGGCGTCCTGATAAGTAACAGTCAACGGCAGTTCGCCCATCTCGCAATTCAGTTCGATGGAGGCGAGGAATTCGTTGATATCGCGAATGCGGCCGGCGAACTCGCGGGCGCGGGTGGCATACCGCGGATCGCCTTCCAGCAGGTCGCCGTATTCCTTCAAGGTGGTGCCGCAGCCGGCGGCATTGGTGATGATCGCGTCGAATCCACCCTTCGTCATGGCGTCGATATTGCGGCGGGCGAGACGGCGGGCATCGTCCACCACGCCGGCATGCACGTGTAAGGACCCGCAACAGCCCTGGCCGCGGGGCAGGACTACCTCGCATCCGTTCTTCTGCAACACGCGGACGGTGGCCTCGTTTAACCGGGCGAAACACACGTTGGCGATGCATCCGGCCAGGAATGCCACCCTGTAACGGCGCTCGCCTTCAGCGGGAAAGGTCTTGCCGATCTGGCTAAAGAAGAAGGGCGGATCCGCAGGCGGCGCGAGCTGTTCGATATCGGCGAGCCTGCCCAGCAGTTTCAAGAAGCCCAACGCCCGGATCCACTTCTGCAGGTGGCTGCGCTGGTAAAGATAGAGCACCGCGCCGAACAGGGTCATCAGCGCCGGCGACTGCAACAGGTGGCCAAAAACGAACCGCCTGATGAGGCGGACAAGCGCCGGACGCACCGTAGCCGCTTCGATTTCCGCGCGCGCGGCTTCTACCAGCCGTCCGTACTCCACGCCTGAAGGGCAGGCCGTCTCGCATCCCCGGCACGCCAGGCAAAGCTCGATATGCTCCAGGTACGACGCGCCGATGGGCGCGCCTTGCGCCACCTGGGACATCTGGTAGATCCGGCCGCGCGGCGAGTCCATCTCTTTACCCAGCACGCGGTACGTCGGGCAGGCGTTCAGACACAGCCCGCAGTGAACGCAGCGGTCGAGGTCGGCCTGACGGGGTCTGTCGGCACCGTGTTCAGATACGGCCATAGAGTCGGCCACGGTTGAGTAAGAATTGCGGATCGAACATTTGCTTGATGCGTTTCATGAGCGGCAGGTCCTGCCCTGGCGCGGGCCACAGGTCCAATCCGTCTTTGCGATCTTCCGGCGCGAATTCGACCACGGTTGCGGAGTGCTCGCGCGCGGTATCAGCGGCAAAGCGGGCGGCTTCTGCGGCATCGTCGAAAAAGGCGTAACAGACACCCGAGGCGGCGCGCGCAATCGCAGGTCCGGGTATCGACTGCATGACGGCCTTCAATTCTTTCAGCGTACACGAGACGCGCACGACCGCGCCATCGGGGTGCGCGTCGAGGAACAGCGGCGTGAAATCCTGGATGGAGCGCCACCATGCGGCATCTCCGGCAGGCCGCAAAGCGACCGCGCCAATGGCCGCCAGTTCGCGTTCGTAGCGCGCGATTGCGGCTGTATTGCCGCCGGCCCGCACGGCGAGCGTCCAGACCGGCGGGTCGGCGTCGACCGCTGCGGGATTCAGCAGGTCGATGGCGGCTGGATCGAGGGGACTCGCCAGCAGTGCGTCGCGCGCAGAGATCGCCTCGTCAAGGCCGCCAAACGCGAAGCGGAAGGTGCGCTCGTCGGGCGGCTGAGGAATCACTTTGAAATTGACCACCGCAATGGCCGCCAGCGTGCCGAACGAGCCTATCATAATTTTGCTCATGTCGAGACCGGCGACATTTTTCACCACCATGCCGCCGGATTCGACCAGCTTGCCCTCCAGGGTGGCGAAGTGCATGCCGATCACGAAGTCCCGCGCGGTGCCGTACAGACGGCGGCGCGATCCGCTGCAATTGGTCGCCAGGATGCCGCCGATGGTAGCGGTGTCGGAGAAAGGAGGATCGAGGGGAATCATCTGGCGATGTTCGGACAGCATGCGGGTCAGCTCACAATAAGAAATGCCGGCCTCCACGCTGATGGTAAGATCGCGCGGCTCGTACTTGAGGACGCGGCTCAGGGCGGAGGTCGAGATGGTCATGCTGGCGCGGGCCGCCGGACCGCCCATCCGGCGTTTGGAAAAATGGCCGCCCAGTTCGATGGTCTGGCCGCGGGATGCTGCCCACGCAAGGGCTTCAGCGAGCTCCGCCGGACTTCCCGGGGCCACTACCTGGCTAAAAAAATCCAACATGACCAAACATGTGGCGAAAAACGTAGTTGAACACGGTCAACACGATCGAGCCTAAGAGCGCCGGCATGAAGCCTCTCACCACGAAACCGGGTACGAACGCGGCCGACAGCTTCAGCAGGAACGCATTCAAGATCAGCCAAAAAATGCCGAGAGTGAGGAGGGTCAGCGGGAATGTGATGATGCGCAGCGGCCATCCAACGAGAACGTTCACGATGGCAATGACGATCGTGGCCACCAGTGCGGTGCCGTAATTGCGAACCTCGATACCGGCAATGATGCGGGCGACCAACCATAAGGCCAAGGCGCTGAGCATCCAGTTTATGAGCAAGTGCACAATGGGCCTCCGGAGTTCCATAATAAGCCAATGGCCCGACTGTTTGCCGGAACGTCAGGATTTGCCTACGCGCAGTGGAAGCCGCTTTTCTATCCCGCCAAACTTCCTGCCAACAAGTTTCTGGAGCATTACGCGACCCGTTTGAATTCGGTCGAGATCAACTACACGTTCCGGCGCATGCCGTCGGCCGCCACGTTGGAAAGCTGGGTGGCAGCCACACCCTCCGGATTCCTGTTCGCGCTGAAGGGCCACATGCGGATTACGCACATCATGCGGTTGAAGAACGCCGCGGAGGCCACAGCGGTTTTTCTGCGCGCCGTCGATCCGCTGCGGGCGGCGCGGCGATTGGGCCCCATCCTGTTCCAGCTTCCGCCGCAGATGAAATGCGACATCGCGCTGCTGGCGGCGTTCCTGGAGATTCTGCCCGAGGATTTGAGGTTTGCGTTCGAATTCCGGCATACCTCATGGCTGGTGGACGAGGTCTACAACCTGCTGAAGGCGCGCAATATTTCGTTGTGCGTGGCGGAATCGGAAAAACTGGAAGTGCCGGAGGTGATTACCGCGGATTTTGTTTATTACCGGCTGCGCAAACCGGAGTACGCGGCGGAGGACGTGGAAGCGATCGCCGCGCGGGCGCGGGAACTGGTGGCGCAGGGCAAGGACCTGTTCCTGATGTTCAAGCACGAAGAGACGCCGGACGGAGCGCTGAATGCCCAAGAGGTGCTGCGGAAAGCGGCGGGTTAGAAGCGCAGGATCGGCCGCTCCAGGCGGTCGATACGGTCTTCCACACGGCGGATTTCGGAATGGATGAAGTCCCGGAGGTCGGAAAACCGGTTATCCACCCCGGCTTCGAAGTGGGAGATCCGGTTGTTCATGTCGCTTATGCGGTTGTGCATATCGTCGATTCTCTTTTCGATATGCGCGTTACTGCGGTTCTGGAAGTAGATGCCCAGCAAATAGCCGCCCACGATCACGGCCACCGGTCCCCAGTTGAAAACCGCGGGATTCATCACCTCTATTGTACAACCCGCCCCCGGGTTTTCTCATTGAAATCCCATTAGAATACTAGAAAGAGCCTTTTCCAGATCAGTACCCATGTGGATCGTTCGGTTAGCGCTACGGCGCCCGTATACCTTCGTCGTCATGTCCCTGGTGATCGTGATCCTGGGTGTGCTGGCGACGTTTCGCATGCCTACGGACATCTTTCCGGAAATCGACATCCCCGTAGTCAGCGTCATCTGGTCATACGGCGGCATCTCGCCGGAAGAGATGGCCGAGGTAGTTACCATCCGCTGCGAGCGTTCCTTCACCACCTCGGTGAACGACATCGAGCACATGGAATCGCAGTCGCTGCCCGGGCTGAGCATCATCAAGATCTTTTTCCATCCCAATGCCAAGGTGGAAGCAGCCGTGGCGCAGTTGGCGGCCGCGTCGCAATCGGTGCTGCATTCGCTGCCCACCGGGATGACGCCGCCTTCGATCCTCCGCTATAACGCCTCCAGCGTGCCCATCCTGCAGATGAGCATTTCAAGCGACACCATGAGCGAACAGTCGCTCTACGATTACGGCTACAACTTCATCCGCACTCAGATGGCGACCGTGCAGGGCGCCAGCTTTCCGCTGCCCTACGGCGGGCGGCCGCGCCAGATCATGGTGGATATCGATCTGAAGTCGCTCTACGCGCAGGGCCTGTCGGCCAACGATGTGGTCAACGCCATCAATTCGCAAAGCCTGATCATTCCTTCCGGCCTGGCCAAGATCGGTCCCAACGAGTTCGTCGTACGGTTGAACAGCCTGCCTCCCTCCATGGAGGCGTTCAATAGTATCCCGCTGAAACAAGCTGCCGGCGGGACCGTTTTCATCCGGGACGTAGGCCACGTGCGCGACGGCTACTCCATCCAGAGCAACATCGTGCGGCACAACGGCAACCGCGCCACGCTGCTGACCGTGCTGAAGAACGGCGGCTCCTCGACGTTGAAGATCGTTGCCAGGATCAAGGAGATTCTGCCCCGCATCCGGTCCACACTCCCCGCGGCACTGAACCTGAAGCTCTTGTTCGATCAGTCCATTTTTGTGCGCGCGGCGATCAACGGTGTCCTCAAAGAGGCTATCATCGCCGCATTCCTGACGGGTCTGATGATCCTGCTGTTCCTGGGTAGCTGGCGCAGCACCGTCATCGTGTGCATCTCGATTCCGCTGTCGATTCTGACTTCCCTCGCCGTGCTCAACCTGCTCGGCGAGACCATCAACGTCATGACCCTCGGCGGACTGGCGCTGGCGGTCGGGATCCTGGTGGATGACGCCACGGTCGAAATCGAGAATATCCACCGCAACCTGGGACAGCGCAAACCCATCATCAAGGCGATTCTGGATGGTGCGCAGCAGATTGCCATTCCGGCGTTCGTTTCCACGCTGTGTATCTGCATTGTGTTCGTGCCGGTGATCTTCCTGACCGGCGCGGCGCGCTATCTGTTCACCCCGCTGGCTCTGGCCGTGGTGCTGGCCATCATGGCGTCGTACCTGCTTTCGCGCACGCTCGTTCCGACCATGGTCAAGTACCTGCTGCGCGCCGAGGCCGACCGCTATCAGGACGAATCGGGGGAAATGGAAGCGGCCGGGCACGGATGGTTCGCGCAAATCCACCACGGTTTTCAGGACCACTTTGAGCGCATGCGCAACGCCTACCGGCGCCTGCTGGGCTCCGCGCTGGCGCATCGCAAGCTGGTGGCCGCCTGCTTCGGGTTGATCGTGGCGGCTTGTGCGGCGCTGATTCCGTTCATCGGGGAAGATTTCTTCCCGCGCGTGGATGCCGGGCAGATCCGGCTGCACGTGCGCGCTCCCGCGGGTACCCGCATCGAAGAAACCGAAGCGTATTTCCGGCAGGTGGAAGACGCCATCCGGCAGATCATCCCTCCCGCCGAAATTTCGGATGTGCTGGACAACATCGGGCTGCCATACAGCGGTTACAACATTGCGCTGAGCGACACGGCGACGATCGGCTCATTCGACGGCGAGGTGCAGATTTCGCTCAAGCCCGAGCATGCCTCCACCTGGCATTACATCAGCGAGATGCGCCGCCGCCTGGGCCGCCAGTTTCCGGAACTGACCTTCTTCTTCCAGCCCGCCGATATCGTCGGCCAGATTCTGAATTTCGGTTTGCCGGCGCCCATCGACGTGCAGGTGATCGGGCCGCTAACCAACGCTCCAGCCAACTACCTCCTGGCCCGCCAGATCACAGCGCGGCTGGCGCAAATTCCGGGCGCCGTGGACGTCCATCTTCACCAGGTGGTGGATGCGCCTGAGTTGCGCTTCAATGTGGACCGCACACGCGCCGGCGAACTGGGCCTGACGCAGGCGGACGTCGCCAACAGCCTGCTGATCTCACTCGCCTCGAACATGCAGCTCGCGCCCAACTACTGGATCAATCCGCAGAACCAGGTGGATTACCCCATCGCCATCCAAACGCCCGAGTATCACATGTCGTCCACCGAGGAGCTGCTGGACACGCCGGTGCATGCGGGCGGCGGACGCGCGGCCACCCAGCTACTCACCAACGTGGCGCACCTGGAGCGCGGCTCGACGGCGTCGGTAGTCAACCACTACAACGTCCAGCCGCTTTATGACGTTTACGCCAACGTGCAGGATCGCGACCTGGGCAGCGTGGCCGGCGAGGTGCGCAAAGTCCTCGCCGATTTCAATTCGAAGCTGCCCAAGGGCAGTTTCTTTGAAACGCGCGGACAAGTGGAAACGATGCGGACGTCCTTTATTGGCCTGGGAGTTGGGCTGATCTTCGCTGTATTGCTGGTATATTTCGTGATGGTGGTTAATTTTCAATCCTGGCTCGACCCTTTTATCATTCTGATGGCCCTGCCTGGCGCGCTTTCGGGAATCGTGCTGATGCTTTTCGTTACCCAGACCACGATTAATGTTCCCTCGCTGATGGGCGCCATCATGAGTATCGGGGTGGCCACCGCCAACAGTATCCTGCTCGTGAACTTTGCCAACGACGTGCGCGCGACAGGAGCGGATTCGATTACGGCCGCGCTCGAAGCCGGCTACACGCGTCTTCGTCCGGTGATCATGACGGCGCTGGCGATGGTGGTGGGCATGTTGCCGATGGCGCTCGGCATTGGGGAGGGCGGGGAACAGAATGCTCCCCTGGGCCGCGCGGTGATCGGCGGACTGTTGCTGGCTACGGTCGCGACTCTGTTTTTCGTGCCGGTGGTTTATAGCGTGCTGCGGCGCAATCCGCCGACGTATCTGGAACACGAAGCGGAAGTGGAGGCGTATGATCGCTGATCCTACGCCGGCCATCACGCGCCCTCCGGCCCGGCCGCAACCGCGCACCGGTCGCCGCGGACTGCTGATCTTCTTTGCCCTGCTGGGTCTGGTAATCGCCGCGGCGGTGCTGGGTGGACTGCTGCCGCGACTGACTCGCCAGAAGGCTCTGCAGGCAGCCGAGGTGAGCCAGGCGGAACAGCATCCAGTCGTGGAAGTCGCCATCGCCAGGCAGGCGCCGGCTCACGCCACACTGGATTTGCCGGGCGACATGCAGGCGTTGGTGGATGCCCCGGTCTTCGCGCGTGTAGACGGGTACCTGCGCTCGCGGCTGGTGGACTATGGCGACCACGTCAAAGCCGGACAACTGCTGGCGGAAATCGACACGCCCGAGCTGGATCAGCAGATTCGCCAGGCCCGCGCCACACTTTCGCAATCGCAGTCGGCGCTCAAAGAGGTGCAGGCGGATCTCGACCTGTCGAAAGCTAATCTGAACCTGACGCGCCTGACGGTGGATCGCTGGCGCAAGTTGGCGGCGCGGGGCGTAGTGTCACGGCAGGATGCGGATCAGAAGGAGGCCGATTTTGCGGTCAGCGAGGCGCAAGTCGCCAAGTCGCAGGCCAGCATCGGGACCACCCAGGAGACGGTGCGCGCCAACGAGGCTAATCTGCACCGGCTCGAGGAAATGAAGGTGTTTGCGCGCATCACGGCGCCCTTCGATGGCGTGATCACGGCGCGCAACGTGGATATCGGCACGCTGGTGAATTCCGGCAACGGCGGGACTGCCCGGGAGCTGTTTCACATCGCCGAGATCCAGGTGCTGCGCATCTTCGTGAATGTGCCGCAGACCAATGTGGGTTCCATGCATCCCGGCGCAACGGCGGAACTGCGGGTGCAGGAATTGCCCGGCCAGGTCTTCTCGGCCAAGGTCACGCGCATCGCCAACGCCCTGGATACAACCTCGCGGGCCATGCTGACCGTACTTGAGGTGCCCAACCCGCGCGGCATCCTGATGCCCGGCATGTACGCGCAGGTGCGGTTCTCGACGGGGCGCGCGGAGGCGGCGGTGCTGGTTCCGGGGGACGTGCTGATTTTGGGCAAAGAGGGGCCGCGCGTGGCGGTGGTTTCACCCGATCATCGCATCCACCTGCGGCAGATCCGGATCGGGCAGGACCTGGGGTCCGAACTAGAAGTCATCGCGGGGTTGTCGGCCGGCGAAATGGTGGTGGCAAATCCGTCGGATGCGGCACGCGAAGGCGCGCTGGTAGACGTGCGGAACGTTGGCAAATAGGCCGGCTGTGTCCGCGTGCGACTACGGATGGGACTGAGGTGATTATGGCTTTGGGCCGCACCCTTAAGGCCGGCTCGCTGGCAGCACCCGGAACCGTTGTCGACCTTCTATACGATACGTGTCAAAGTCCGCATGATCCACGGTGAAGATAGTCGATATAGCCTCACGCTTCGCGAGATACACGAGAATTGCATCTGCGAAATCCATCGGGCGATCCGAATAGCGCGACATCAGTGCTTGTATTTTGCGATAGTTCTGAATCCTCGATCGCGGCTAGCACGATGGCGCCAGAGCGCACGAGCCGCCAGGCGGCTTCCATTTCATGACGGCTGTCACCAACCAGATGAAACAGTTCCGTCAGCACCGCTTCGGAGGTTACCAGCGGAAGCCGGAGTTGCTCAAACGCGCCCACGCAGACCCGGTGCCAACGATCCGTCCTGTCCAGCAACGCCAGAATCGCGCCTGTATCGATCAGAGCGTTAGCGGCCATGGTGCCGTAGCAGACGTTGACGCACAGTTTGGCGTGCGTTCTCCGAGCGATGAGCATTGCCGCTCGCGACAGCCCCAAAGCACTTCGATGCGGCCTTGCGAAGGCGAAGTTGCGCCTCATCGCCCTCTATTTCTGCGCCGCCTTTGTTTAGTTTAGCCAGTCACGGGCGGCCAGATCGAGAACGGCGGAAAGCGAAAGCTTCCGCCGGCGCGCTTCACGCTCCAACCCGGTCTTGAGGTCGCTCGAAACGCGCCAACTATAGACATCGTTCTTCATGCACTAAATTGTAGTGAAATCTTCGCCTTGATTCGACGGGCCAAGGATTCCCGGCCGAACCTCATTGTTGACACCGCACCACACGCCTATAATTATTCACCCGGTGTGGAATATCGCGACATAGCGGTTCCGCCGCTCGTAGAGTATAATTTCCCTATCGCGTTCTGGGGAGGGGGAAATGGAGCGCATTTGCCGGAGGGTTTTCTTTTGTGTGCTGGCGATAACGCTCGCCGCGCCGTACTCAATCGCTAAAGACAAAAACCCGGAACACGATCCCGACCAGATTGGAACCCGGGACGTGGGCAAGGGCGTCAATTTCTATTCGGTCGAGCGGGAAATGGGCCTGGGCAAACAGATGGCCCAGGAAGTGGAGCGCGAAGCCAAGCTCATGGATGACCCGGCGGTCTCGGAGTACGTGAACCGGTTGGTGCAAAACGTGGCGAATAACTCGGACGCCAAAGTGCCTTTCAGTATCCGGGTGGTCGATTCCGATGAAGTCAATGCGTTTGCTCTGCCCGGCGGCTTCATGTTCGTGAACACGGGTCTGATCATGAGGGCCGACAACGAAGCGGAGTTGGCCGGTGTGTTGGCGCACGAGATCGGGCACGTAGCCGCGCGGCATGGCACACGTCAGGCCACGCGTGGCCAGCTCATCAACTACGGAACAATACCGCTGATCTTCATGGGTGGATGGGCCGGCTACGCGGTTCGCCAGGCGGTCACCCTGGCCGTGCCCATGGGATTTTTGAAGTTCTCGCGCAACATGGAGACCGAGGCGGATCTGCTGGGGCTGCAGTACATGTACAAGGCGGGCTACGATCCTACCGAGTTCGTCAACTTCTTTGAGCGGATTGAGACTCTGGAAAAGAGCAAACCCGGGGCGGTCTCCAAGTTATTTTCGACGCATCCCATGACCCGCGATCGTATCCGCGCCGCGCAGAAGACCATCGAGCAGGATCTGAAAGCCGAGCCGCGATACGTGGTGGATACGTCCGAGTTTCATGCCGTGCGCTCGCGGCTGATCACGTTGGGCAACAAGCTGAAGTTGAGAGACGATCCGGGGCGGCCGGTTTTGCATACCCGTCCATCGGCCAAGGTGGACCAGAAGGCTGCGACGGAAGAAGGCGACGGCGACCGGCCCACGCTTAAGCGGGCTAATTGACGTGCTAACTCACGGTCTGCCTGGGCGTACTGTACCCTAACTTCAGTTCTCTATACCGTAGTACCACCGTATAGTATTCTGTAACTGAGCCGCCCGTGCATCAGCTCAAGAACTCGTCAATTCACGGCAGCATTTTCGCATTGGCCCTGACCACTTTTGCGGTGCTTGTCTCACTGCTTTTGCGTCCGGTATTGCAGCCCAACTTCTTTCTTCCCTTTCTGGTAGCGGTGTTCGCCAGCGCCTGGTATTACGGCCACGTCGGGGGATTTTCGGCTACCGTATTATGCACGGTCTCATTGGGGGCATTTTTAGTTGCATTACACGAGCCGTGGTATGCGAACGGTCCGAATCTGGCGGCCACATTGCTGTCCTTTGTGGCCATTTCGGTGTGCGCGACGGCACTGGTTTCCGGGTTCCACAACAGCCGCAGCATGCTGTCCGCCACGCTGTCGAGCATTGCCGACGGCGTAGTTGCCACCGACCGCGAAGAACGGGTTACGTTCCTCAACCCGGTAGCGGAAGCCTTGACCGGATGGAGGCGGGCAGAGGCCTTGGGGAAACCTTTGGCTGAAGTTCTGCGCGTGATCGAGGAAGGGACCCGTCAACCGGCCGGCAGCCCCGCGCGGGATGCCATTAACGCGCGTAGCACGTCTCATAATGTGGGCCAGGTGCTCCTGATCGCGCGCGACAAAACGGAGATTGCCATTGAACAGAGCGCTGCGCCGCTGTGTGACGAGCACGGCCGGCTACAGGGCGCCATCCTGGTATTTCGCGATATCACGGGCCGCCGACAGCTCGAAGAGCAGCTTAGCCATGCGCGCAAAATGGACGCAGTGGGCCGGCTGGCGGGCGGGGTGGCCGGCGATTTCAATAACGTTCTGACCGTGATCACCGGCTACAGCGATCTGCTGCGCGCGCAGATTCCAGCGCCCAGTCCTTTGCACCGGTTCGCGGACGAGATTCTGTACGCCGGAGAGCGGGCTGCCGCGCTGACCCGCCAGCTTCTCACCTTCAGCAGCGGACAATTGGCGCAACCAAGAGTGGCGGACCTGAATCATGTAATTGCGGGCATGGAGCCGATGTTACGCCGGCTACTGGGCGATTCTGTGGAACTCATCGTGCTGCCAGGGCCAAACCTCGGCCTGGTACAGATCGACCGGTCTCAGATGCAACAAGCTATCCTCAACCTGGCGACCAACGCGCGCGAGGCTATGCCCAATGGCGGCAAGCTGGTGCTGGAAACGTCGGGGCTGGAACTGGACGAAACCGCCGCCAAGAAAGCGGGAGTCAAGGCCGGACCTTACGTCATGCTGGCGGTGAGCGACACAGGCCGCGGTATGGATGCCGAGACGCGCTCAAGGCTGTTCGAACCGTTCTTTACCACCAAGGAGCATGGGAAGGGCAGCGGCCTGGGGCTCTCCATGGTTTATGGTACGGTGAAACAGTACGAAGGAAACATCACCGTTTACAGCCAGGTAAACTGCGGGACCATTTTCGAGATCTACCTCCCCAGCGTGGAAGAACCCGAGCCAACTCCGCTTCCGCGGCGCCAGGCGGCGTCCAAAGGCTCGGAGACCATCCTGGTTGTAGACGACGAGGAGGGGGTGCGGAAGCTGGTGTCCGCCGTGCTCAACAACGGGGGGTACACCGTGATGGAAGCGGCTAATGGCACCGCGGCGCTGTCCCTATACGAGAAGAACTCGCACAAAATCGACCTGGTATTGACCGATGTGGTGATGCCCCAGATGAATGGTTTCGAGCTGGGCGTACAACTGGCGGAAAAGAACCCGGACCTGCAGTTTCTGTATATGTCGGGTTATCGAGACGCGCCTATGAACAATGCTCCGGGCGATCCGCCTAAGGCTTTCCTCAATAAACCCTTTACGCCGGATGTTTTGCTGGCGAAAGTTCGCGAAGTGCTTGACACGGGCGGCGGTTTTCATCCGCCCGCGGCAACGGCGTAGAAGCGCTGGTCAAATCCACTTGTGGGTAAAGACGAACCAGATCAGCACCACGCTGCCCGCACCGAATAACCAGACAATGGCTGTCTTTACCGCCGGCCGCATCAGCCATTTATGGAAACCCTGCGGCTCCTGGCGGAATGGTTTCAAGAAACGCCGCTGCAGGCTGGAGGGCAGGTTCTGGATGGCGCGCGCGATCTCTTCACGTCCACGGCGGTCGGCGATCAGGATCGTGGCGGAGTTGAGGCCATTGGTGGATTTCAGTAGCTTGCGCCGCAAAGACGCCGGAACTTCCTTCACCGAACGGTAGACCGCATCGGTTTCGCCCGCCGAAATCAGGATGGTGGAACTCTTCATGACGCCGGATTTGGCAGTGGTGTGCGCCTCGCCGCAATGAGGGCAGATCAGGCTTTCGGCCGCATCGAACGATTTTCCACAGCGCCGGCAAGTCATGTTGGTCCCCAATCTTATCCCGCCATCGCCTTAGGCCGTTTATCGCGCGCGATCTGTTGATCGCCCAGGTTGTCGAGCACCACCTGGATGAAACCCAGAGCGGCTTTGGAAAGAGCTTTGTCCTTACGATAGATCAGTCCCAGGCGGCGGATCATCGGTTCGGGCGCCAGGGAAATGGCGCGCAGCTTGCCGGCGGCCACCTCCTCGCGGCAATTGGAGGCCGCCAGAAAAGAGACACCCAGGCCGGCCATCACGAAGCGCTTCATCATCTCGGTGGAATCCAGTTCCATGGAGATGCGCAGGTCGTCCTCGTGCAGTTCAAACCAGGCATTCAGACGGGCGCGGGTAGTTCCGGATTTAGGCAGCAGCAGCGAGTATTCTACGACGTCGGCGGCGTGCACGGTCATGCGGTCGGCCAAAGGATGGCGCGCGGGCACGATCAGGCGGATTTCATCCTTGTGGATGTGCACCACCTGCAGGCGCTTCTCCTCGACCGGCAGTTGCGTCAACCCGAAGTCGGCGATGTTTTCCATCACCGCATCGACGACGCGCGCGCCGAAGGAGCGATCCACCTGAAGCTGTACCGACGGGAAGAGGTTTTTGTACTCCGAGAAGACCTGGGGCAGCACGTAAATGCAGGTTGCTTCGTTGGCGGCGATCAGCAGTTCACCGCGCGGGTTGCGCTCCAGCTCGTTGATGGCGTTCTGTGCCTGGCGGCGCATGTCGAGCATCCGGGCGGCATAATCGGCGAAGATCTTGCCCGCGGTGGTGAGCGAAATGCGGCTGCCGAAGCGTTCGAACAGCGCGGTGTTCAACTCCTGCTCGAGCTGGCGCACCTGCGCGCTGATGGCCGGCTGCGTGCGGTAGCAGGTTTGCGCGGCTTTGGAGAAGCTCTTCAGCCGGACGATTTCGAGGAACGTGTGCAGTTGGTCGAAGTCCATGCGCTAAGCCACCTCCTCCTTTCGCCATCCGGCCTCCGCGTCCAAACAAAACATGAATGGGAGGGATAGAAATAATCAATTTCCCTCTTACCAAGCATGTTGGTAAGTATTGTAACAGAAGGCTCCGGGTGGTGCGGTTAACGAGAGTTGTGGGAATGCCTAAAGCCGCAGCCGCTCCGAATAGAGCGGAATGACCGCACCGCTAACCCGGCGCCGAATTGCTCTCCAGGTGTAAACGGATTCAGCGTATGAGTGGACGGGCCTCACTCCGTGATCATGGGGCCCTCGCCGCGCGATAATTCCGTCACAATCATTTCGCGCCGGTTGCGCGCGGTCAGTACGGCCGACTCCATAGCCATCCAATAGACCGCCAGACCAAAAGCGCCCGCCAGTGCCAGACCCACGTAGAAAGCGATCTGGCTCGAAAACGCGTAACGCGCCAGGTAGGCCAGAAAGACCGGCAGCAGTGCGATGGGATAGATCAGGAAGACCAGGCCCTGCGAGCGGCCGCGGGCGCCGCCCGCCGAGACCCGCTGCGCATTCATGGCGCGCGGATAGTTCACTGATCCCAGATTGCCGATGCCCAGCAGATAAAGCGCGGCGATGGCCGTGACCAGAAAAGCCTCGGCGATTTTGGCGGCCGAGACATTCAGACGCAGCACGGTGCAGGCAATGGATACGGCCGCGATTTCGAGGAAGATAAAAACCGCGGCCGCAATGTTCTTGGCGGCCAGGGCACGGGAGACCGGCACCGGAGCGACGAAGTAGAACTGCGCCGCGGCGCCGTCGAATCCGAAGGCGTTCCAGTAGGTCACTTGGCCAAGCAGCGTCAGGGCGTAGACGCTCACCACCGCCAGGAAATTATCGGACATGGCGGAATGCGTTTCGTGGCGGCGCAGGACCATGGGGAGCCAGACAATCAGGCCGAAGGAAAAGCCCATCACGAAGACCATGCGAAAACGCGGCGTGCGCACCAGGGAGCGGATCTCCTTTTCCACGATGGCGGCGAGCGGATCGGGCAGCAGCAGGGACGGCAAGCGGTAGAGGCGGCCGGTGAAGGAGCGCTCCCGGGCAGGCGCTATGGTGGCCTGGGCGGCCTGGAGGTCGTAGCGCAGGCTGCGCATGAATTGCCAGCGGCCGAAGAAATAGGCGGCAACTGTCCAGCCGGCCAAAGCGGCTATGCCGGTCGCCAGCGGCTCTCCGGGAGCACCTCCCAACATGCAGCGCGCGGCGGCGGCCCAGGGCCACAACAGGATACGGCCGGCGGGCAGCAGCGGTGCTAACCGCCGCGATGAGAAGCCGGTGTACATCAGCAATCGCGGAAGCACGCCCACCAGCATCAAAACCAGGCCTAGAATTTCGCGGATGCCCTTTCTGGCCAGCATGCGCTCGATGAGGCTGCGCAGACCGGCCGCCAGGCAGAGGTTGAAGGCCACGAAAAGAACCATGGCGAGAGCCACCCGGCCGAGCGCGCGCCATTCACCGAAATCCGGATTGCGCAGCAAGCCGATGGACGTGCCGGCCAGCAGCAAAAGCAACTCGGCGCACGTGGTGATGCGGAGCAGAATCTCGACCAGGAAGAGCGAATGGCGGGGGACCGGATAGAGCAGCAGCTTGCGCAGGTCAAGCGAGGCGCCCATGCTGGCCGACGCCAGCGGCGCCAACTGCCAATAAGCGCAGATGGCCGCGAAGCCGAGGGGCATCCAGGTCTCGATGTACTGGCGCAGCATCGGCGACGCCATCAGCTCTTCGACCAAGGCGGCGATCAGGGTCCAGACGCCGTACCAGAGGACGGCCAGAACCAACGAGAAAACCGCTCCCCGCCGCCCGGAGCCGACGCGGAACATGCGCATGCTGAGCCACTGCGCGCGCAGGATGGCGCGAATCATTTGAGCCACTCCAGCTCGTGAAACTCGTGTCCCGCGCCGACCACGCGCACGAAGACATCCTCCAGCGATTCTGTTCCGCCGCGCAGCTCGTCCATGGAGCCTTCGCGCACGATGCGGCCCTTGTCGATGATGGCCACACGGTCGCATAGGCGCTCGACGACTTCAAGCACATGCGAGGTAAGGAAAATGGTGGCGCCGCGGCGCACCTGGTCGAGCAGGATGTCTTTCATGAGGCGCGCGCCCACGGCATCCACGCCCTCGAACGGCTCATCCATCAGGAAGAGATCCGGATGGTGGATCAGGGAAGCTGCCATGGCCAGGCGCTTGCGCATCCCTTTGGAATATTCGGCGATGAGTTTGCGCTTTTCGCACAACTCGAAAAGATCCAGCAGGGACTGCGCGCGTTCGGCAGCCTGGGCGCGGGCAAGGCCGTACATGCGGCCTACGAACTCCAGGAATTCGGCGCCGGTCAGGCGGTCGAACAGCAGGGATTCGTCGGGCACCAGTCCAATGCGTTTCTTGATCTCGATTTCCTGCTCGGGCAGGCGCATACCCAGCAACTCGATGGAGCCGGAAGACGGCGGGATCAGGCCGGTGAGCATGCGAATGGTGGTCGATTTGCCCGCGCCGTTGGGGCCCAGGAATCCGAAAAAACAGCCGCGCGGGACCACCAGGTTGACACCGTCCACCGCGGGCTTATCGCCGTACAGCTTGCGCAGGTCGTGAACGGCGATGGCCGGAGCGTCTGGCATGCCTATCCGAAGAACTTGATGGCCATGCGCTGCCACCAGGGCCAGTCGTGACCGGTGCCGTCTCCCCAGACGTCGAGCCAGTGGGGAATCTGTTTGCGATCCATGATACCGGCCAGGCGCAGGTTCTCATTGAGGCAGATGTCGGTTTCACCGGTGGCCAGCACCAGGCGGGTGGAGTTGCGGTATTCGCTGAGGTAGCGCTCGTCGGTAAGGTTGGGCAGAAAATCGGGCGGGCAATTGAAGTAGCAATTGTCGTCGTAGTAGCCGTCGAGGAACTGATGGATATCGAAAGCGCCGCCCATGCTGACGCAGGGTCCCACCAGCTCGGGGTGGCGGAGGGCGAAGTTCACCGCATGGTAGCCGCCGAAGCTGCACCCGGTGACGGCGACGCGCGCTTCCGGATTGCGCGTATGGATAAAGGGCAAGGCTTCCTGAATCACGTAGGCTTCATACTGCAGGTGCCGTAGGGCGCGCTGGGCGGGAGGAATGGCGCGGTTGTACCAGCTCTCGGCATCGACGCTATCGAGGCAGAAGCCCTGCAGGCGGCCCGAGTCATATTGATAGCCGATGGCGCCGATCATGCCGCGCTCTTCGTAATCGTAGAAGCGGCCCATGGAGGTAGGAAAAACGATCAGCGGCATCCCCGCGTGCCCGTAGGTGAGTAGTTCCATGTCGCGCTGCAGATGGGGGCTGTACCACTTATGATATTCTCGGTTCACTCGGAACAGTATAGCTTGGGACGGCGGGTGGTTTCTGAAGACGCGCTGGTCCAAGCGGGCGCTCTCTTTTTCTTATATACTCGTCTCTCGCAACGGAGGACTTATGGATTTGAACCCTACTCCGCAGGAGCGGCAATTCAGGGAAGAGCTGCGTGCATGGCTGGAGGCGCACGCGCCGCGCGACTGGGAAACGCGGCATTCCGGCAACGGGAGCATGGAAGCGCGATTTGCTTTTCTGCGCGACTGGCAGCGGCAGGTGTACGAGGGCGGATGGGCGGGTCTTTCGTGGCCCAAGGAATATGGCGGGCGCGGGGCCACGCTGATGGAGAAGGCCATCTTCACGGAGGAACTGGCGCGTATCGGCGCGCCGCCATTGCCAGGGATTCTGGGACTGGAACTGGTGGGGCCAACGCTGATCGCATTCGGGACGGAAGCCCAGAAGCAGCGCTACCTGGCGAAGATTCTGAGCGGCGAGGAGATCTGGTGCCAGGGGTTCTCGGAGCCGAACGCCGGGTCGGACCTGGCGGCGCTGCGCAGCGAGGCTCGCCTCGATGGCGAACACTTCATGGTCACCGGCCAGAAGGTCTGGACCAGCTACGGCTGGGCATCCGACTGGTGCGAGCTGGTGGTGCGAACGGACGCCGCCGCCGACAAACATAAAGGGCTGACGGTGTTGTTGGTGGACATGCACAGTCGGGGTGTGGAAGTGCGTCCCCTGCGGCAGATGACCGGCGAAACGGAATTCAACGAGCTGTTCTTCGAGGACGTGCGCGTACCCGTGGAGAACGTAGTGGGGAAGGTCAACAACGGATGGAACGTAGCCCTGGGCACTCTGATGCACGAGCGCGCGCTGCTGGGGGCGGGACTGCAGGTCACGTTCAGGCGGCAGTTTGCGCGGCTGGTGGAACTGGCGCGAAAGATCCAGCGCAACGGGCGTCCGGCGGTGGAGGATGCGGTGATCCGGCAGAAGCTGGCGCAGTGTTACGCCGAAATCGAGATCATGCGGCTGAACCAGATGCGGGCCATCAGCCGGGTGATGCAAACGGGCATGCCGGGACCGGAAGGTTCGATTCAGAAGATCTTCTGGAGCGAGCTGAATCAGCGCTTCCAGCAGGTAGCCATGGAGGTGCTGGGGCCATACGGGCAGTTGACGGAAGGCTGCGATTGCGCGTTGGATGATGGGCATTGGGCGTACACCTATCTGCGCGCGCGCGGCAACACCATCGAGGCCGGGACGTCGGAGATCCAGCGCAACATTGTCGGGCATTTCGTGCTGGGACTGCCCAAGAGTTATTGAGGAGGCGCCATGCAATTCGGATTGACGGAGACGCAACAGGTATTGAAGAACTCGGCGCGCGAGTTTTTCTCGGCGGAGTGTCCCATAGCGGAAGTGCGGCGCATGATGGCGACGGAGACCGCTTACGACGGCCCGCTGTGGCAGAAGATGGCGCACCAGGGGTGGACCGGTATCGTATTCGGCGAAGAATACGGCGGCTTGGGCTTGGGGCTGGTGGAGATGGCGGTGGCGCTGGAGGAGATGGGCCGGGCGCTGCTGCCGGGACCGTATCTTTCGACCGTAATGCTGGCCGGGGCGGCTATTGAAGCCGCGGGCAACGCGGCGCAGAAGAGCTCGTACCTGTCACGCATTTCGATGGGAGAGGCGCATGCCACCCTCGCGCTGCTCGAATCCGATGCGAGCTGGGACTTCGATTCGGTGAAGCTGGAGGCACGGCCGACGATGGACGGCTTCGCGCTTACGGGCAAGAAGATGTTCGTGCCGGATGCGGCGGCCGCGGATTTTCTGGTGTGCGCGGCGTGCCGGGGCGAGGACCTGGGGTTGTTCATCGTGCCGCGGGGAGCGCCGGGGATGACCATATGTCCGATGGCGGCGCTGGACGAAACGCGCAAGCTCTACCAGGTCAGCTTCGACGATGTGCCGGTGGCGGAGGACGATTTTCTGGCGATCGGCGATTCGGCGCGAGATGCGCTGGACCGGGCACTGGCGGTAGCTACGGTGGCGCTGGCGGCGGAAATGGTGGGCGGCATGCAGCGGGTGATGGAGATCGCGGTGGAGTATGCCAAGGCGCGCAAGCAGTTCGGCAAGCCTATCGGCCAGTTTCAGGCGGTGCAGCATCTATGCGCGGACATGCTGCTGCTTACCGAGAGCACGCGTTCGGCGGTGTACTACGCGGCCTGGGCATTGGAGGAGCGGGCGCCGGAAGCCAGGGCGGCGGTTTCCATCGCCAAATCGTATGCCAGCGACGCGTATCGGGAGGTGGGCAATCGCGGCATTCAGGTACACGGCGGCATGGGTTTCACCTGGGAGAATAACGTTCATCTATACTACAAGCGGGCCAAGGCTTCGGAGCTGATGTTCGGCGATGCCGCGTGGCACAGGGAGCGGCTGGCCCGGCTGGTAATCGACACCTTATGACCTCACTCAAACAACTATTCGATCTCACCGGACAGGTAGCGCTGGTGACGGGCGGCTCGCGCGGGTTGGGCGCGGAGATCGCCGAAGGGCTGGCGGAGGCGGGCGCATCGCTGATGCTGCTGGCACGGCGCGATCAGTGGCTGGCCCCGGCGGTGGATAGCCTGAAGCAGGGGGGATACCGCTGCGAGGGCGCGCTGTGCGATGTGTCGAAACCCGCGGAGGTGGACGCGGTAGTGAAGGAGACCATGTCCACCTTCGGACAGATCGACATTCTGGTGAACAACGCCGGGATCACCTGGGGGGCGCCCGCGGAAGCGATGCCTTACGACAAATGGCAGCAGGTGCTGGAGGTGAACTTGACCGGCGCGTTTTTGTTCTCGCAATCCTGCGGCCGGGAGATGATCAAGCGGAAGAGCGGGCGGATTATCAATATCGCCTCGATCGCCGGTTTGAAGAGCTCGATGCCGCAAGGGATTCACTACGCGGGATATGCATCTTCGAAGGCGGGGCTGTTGGGGCTGACGCGCGAACTGGCCGCGCAATGGGCGCCGCACAATATCCGGGTGAATGCGATCGCGCCGGGTTTCTTTCCGTCGCGCATGACCGAGAAAGTACTGGAGGCGGCGCAGCCGTACATCGAGGCTGGCATACCGATGGGGCGGGTAGGGAATCCGGGCGAGCTGAAAGGCGTAGCCGTATTTCTGGCGGCGCCCGCTTCGGGGTACATCACCGGACAGACGATTATCGTGGACGGCGGCGCTACGGTGGTTTGATCGCGCCGTTGCGGCTCACCAGGCCGAATTAGCCGTCAGCGCTTCTTCCTCACAGAGGACCCAGTGCGGAGTGTGGTCCCGGTTGCCACAGGAAGGAAATGCCGCTCCGGCCTGCATGTGAACTTCTACACCGCAAATCAAGCAACGATATAGACCGGATTCAACCGAGGTTTGGCTTTCTTCAGGCATGCCCCCAGCTTAACCCCAGATCCGCAAGTATGGTGAAAGGATATCGCCGGCGCCCTACGAATCCACAACTCATTGGTTTTGGTATTGGTTCAGCCCAGGCTGGTGCGGTGGTCGAGGGTTGGGCGCGTTTGGCTGAGAGTTGCAAGTCGGGCATGGGTTGATTTTGTCCGCGGCTTGTTTCCACATGTCGACCGTCTGATTACCAAGCCCCTGGGCGGCAGGCGCCGTTTGTATCGCATTTTTGGTGGTATCGCTCCACTCCTTGATTGCGCCGGGAGCGACCTTGTCCTTTGCCTGGCCGAAATATTCGTCTCCGATCGCCTCAGTGCCATTGTCGACGACTTTTTTCACCTTTCCAGCTGTCTTACATTTTTCCTCCACATCTTTGGCGGTAGTGATCCATTTCCATGCGTCCTTGCCCATCTGTTTCACGTCGTCCCACAGACTGGTATCCGGCGGGGCCGCGGGGGTAGACGTGCCGGCATCGGGAGTAGACGTGCCGGCATCGGGAGGATCCGTACCGGCGGGGTCGTTCAGGTTCACAGGGTCGTTCAGCGCATAGCTGAACAGATTTGTAGAGCCTCCTCTGAACAGAAGCGGATCCTTGGCCGTCCAGCGCCCGGTAGCCGGGTTGTAGTCGCGCGCCCCAAAGCGCACCAGCCGGGTGTCCTGATCGTATAAGCCGCCGGCAAATCCAAAGGGTTGAAATCCCGGATTTGTGTCGTTGATCACGTTGCCAAATTCGTCATATGCGATCTGTTCCGCAATCGCGCCGGTCGACGTATTCACCACCAGCACGGGACTTCCTAACCGATCGGAAAAGATTCGATAAGTCACACCAGCGTTAACCATGTAATCCGGCGCCGCCGTGCGCGTGGCATAGACGAATTGACTGATAACCTGATTCGCACCATTCAACTGGGCCACGATCCGGTCGCCGTCATAGAGAAAGCCGGTTTGCAGAACGCCGTTGACCTGCCTCCCCACCCGGCGATTCTCCGCGTCGATGACGTAACCGATTATGGTTCCATTGGGCAGCGTGGCCGTGAGCAGGTTTCCAAAGACGTCATAACTGTAGCTGGTCGTCTGTGTACCTACCGCCTGGCTGGCCAGTTCGCCGTTGGCGGTATAGGTGTAAGACGCATTTCCATATGTCAACAGGCGGTCTTGAGCATCATAGCTGCCATTCGAAGTGCCTGTAGGGGTGGTCGCGCTCAGCCGGTTCGAGTTGGAGTCGTAAGTGTAGGTATCATTCGCACTGTTCTTAGTGGCAGCGGTCAGGCGCCCCGCGAGATCGTAGGAATACGAATAGGTCTTGGCCACACCCCCGATAGTCTCGGTTTTGGTGGTGACCCTGCCATCCGCATCGATGGTGAACCGGGCGCTGTAGACCGGGGCACCGTTGGCGGATGCTATGTAGCCGGTGAGCTCGCCGAAACTGTCATATGTTCGGCTGTCGGTTGCCACGCCGAGCGTGGCGCCGGCGATCAAGCCGTTCTTCGGGCTGCGCGCAATGCTTAACGCCCCCGCACCCGTCAGCAGGCCGTCGTTGTCGTAACGAAATGCTACACTACTCCCGCCACCTACGCTTTGGGATGAGACCCAGAAGTTAGTATTGTAGGCGCGGCTAACGCTTCCCGACACAGTGCCCGCCCAGGTGGATTTCGCGGGAAAAGGACCGTTGTAGCCATAGGCGATTTGGCCGGCGTTGTTCGCGGCGGTGGCCAGGTTACCGGTTGTGGGGTTGTAAGTGTAAGTGGTGGTCCCGGCAGGCGAGCCGACGGAGATCAATTGGCCGGAGTTATTGTAGCCGTAATTAATCGTTTCGCCATCGGGGCGAGTGATCATGGTCAGGTCCCGGTCCAGATCGTATGTATAGGTTGTGGACCCGGTTCCCGCCACAAGCGGTGGAGTATAGCCCTGAATCAGGTTGACTGCTGTATAGGAAAAGGTATGGGCGGACTTACCTGGCGGAGTGAGTGAGATCAGGTTGCCTTCCGCGTCGTACGCATAGTCGATGATGCTGCCGTCGGGGAGCGTAGTGGAGACAATCCGCCCATCGGCGTCGCGGGTGTAACTGATGGTTCGCCCGAGGGGATCGGTGATGCCGGCCAGGAAGCCGTTGGAGCTATAGCTGAACGTGGTAATGCGGGTACCCTGAGCTGCGGAGGCCAGACGGCCGTTGGTGTCGTAAGAGAACACCGTGGCAGTCAGGTTGCCAAGCTGGGAACTTGCCACCCGCTCCAATGAATCGAGGCCTACAGTCAGCGTTCTTCCGGTTGGAGCTGTATTGACATAGGTAAGGTTCGACACCGTGAAATTAGACGTATATGCGCGGCCGTTGACCGTCTGGATGTCGGTTTGGGTTGCCACACTAAATGGGTCACCCGCCGTTCCCAAAGTGGTAGCGCGGCTGCCGGTCGCGGTCATGGTGAGATTGCCGTATGCGCGGGTCACATTCGCGGTCACGGGCGCCTGGATTCCCCACACCGGATCGGCTGTCTCGATGTCGTTATAGGAGATCCCGTTGGGCAATGTAATGCTGTTCGTGAGCTGAGGGCCCTGCTGGGTTCTGCTGCCGGTCGCCTGCAAGCCGTTAGGCCATATATTCGTCGCCTGTTTGGAATACGTGGATGTGCTGGTTTGGGACCAGGGAATACTGTACGTGTTCTGATACTTGCTCTTGCGGCCCATGGCCGATTCGACGATGACAGTCTGGCCGAAGCCCGAAGTGGCGTTGGTTTGAGTTAAAGCTGTATAGCCGCCGGCCGGATCGGCGTCCTTGATTAACTTGCCTTGGCTGTCATAGGTATAGTGGTAAGTATTTCCGTTCCGGTCGGTCAGGCTGGTGAGTAGACCGGTGCTGGTATTACTGAATGTGACCGGCTTTCCGGCCGGGTCGGTGAACTGGCTCAAATAGCCGTTGCTATCGAGGGTTAGGACGGTGCTCTGCCCGTAGGGAGACACAATGGCGGTGGCCTGTTCGGAGGTGTTCCGTTGGATGGTGGTCACATTCCCGCTTTGATCCGTCACGGTCACCAGTTTCCCGGCGGAGTCGTAACCGAACTGGTATTCCAGCGCTCCCGTGAGCGGTCTCAAGGTTTGCAGATGTTGCCCGGCTGGGGAAAAAACATAAACTTCGCGGCCATCTTCGGAGGTCAGGAGCAGATCGTTGTTGTAAGTGACCGGCGTGCCTAACTGGTAGTTGTTTCGTTGCCCGCCGTCGCCCAGGAAGAGCGTATTGCTGCTGGGATCGTAGGCATGGTGAACATTCAATGTCCAGCCGCCGATAAGGAACGCGTCCCTGGCGGCCACGCTATTCGCCTGGACGCCGGGGGCGCGATCCCCCTCGTAATGGAGGTTGAATCCGGTACCGATAATCAGCAGATCCTCACCCAGGCTGCGGGTTTGGCAGCCGATCGTGGAGCCGCCGTCTTTCTTGCAATCGTCGTCGTCATTGTAATTGGGTGTCAGCGTGAAATCGAATTGCCAGTCTGAGGGTGCGTTGAAAAACCAGGCCTGCCCGGAGAAGGGCAAACCGCCGGCCGGCGAGGTCAAGGTTTCGACGGTAGCCGGGAGGGTCAACGTGGCAGGCCAACCCGGGTTGGTTTGGGGGGCTACACCAATCGCCGGACCCAAGCAGCCGGCAGGATTGCTGTTCACGGCGACGTCAGGCTCGAAAGCAAGGCTATAGGTTCCGCCCGCTGGATAGATCATGAGGAAGTTATTAGCCGGTTGCCCCGTGCCGCTATTTCCTTCAATCTCGCACGAATAATTGTCGCCAACGGCTGTATCGTCGACCTTTGCGCTCGTAATCTTGCCGTTGAGAAGCACATCCAAAAGGTCGCAACTCGCGACCTGAATCAGCGATTTCAAGGTGACCGCGACCGACTGGCTGACATTGCACGTGAAGGGTGGCGAAGTACCACACGTGACATCGGTGGCTGTTCCGCTAAGGGTATAGCTTCCGCTCCAACTGGAGATCGCTGAAGAACAGGTTTGTGACTGCGCCAGGCATAAACCACCCGGCATAGACGCCAGGACTGCAATGGCAGGGTAGAATCTCATCATTTCCTCCTCCGTCAGCCAACCCTCATCCCGGTCAGGATGGCGCAGTTCAGGCGCGAAGTCATCACCTGAACAGGTGATAATCTTTCGGGCGGGCTAGCGGACGATGCCACGGCACGACGCCTGGGCTGGCAGGCTGCGGGAAAGGCCATAGACCGCTTGCTCACGCGCGGCTCGGAACGTGCCTACGTGTTTGCAGGCGATCCATGCCAGTTGGGTGATCGCGCTGATGTTAGGGTTTGACGCGAAGGCGGGTGTTTCTTGGGGGGTCGGAGTAGGGGATGTTGTTCTTGTGGGGGCCGATTTCCCTGGCGGGATCGTATTCCTGCGGCGGGCCGGCGATCTGCTGGCGTTTATTGGTTACAGGGTCCCACCAGTAGACGCATTCTTCAATTGGCTGAGAAGGTTCGGAATCCGCCTGGGTATTTGCTTCGTCGCGCAGTTTCAGGAGGCGCTTTAGTTCGTTGTATGCCTTGAAGTATGAGCTTTCCATTCTTACCTGCCAGCGGGAGATGAGGTCGAGTTCGTGGGTGTCGACTTCGTCCGCGCCCAACAGCGCGGATTCGATGCCTTTGAGGCGGCCGGAGCGCCAAGTGGCGTCGGCAGCCTGTTGGACCAGATGTTCCTCGCCCGGATTGCGAGGTTGGAACTGGTCGCGGAGGTCCTGGAGGAGCCGATCGTAGGCGTCCTGATCCTCGCCGGCGGCCACGACGCTGCGGGTGCACATCCCCTCACGGTAGGCGCGGGTGAGGGTGGCCGACGAGGATGGAAGCGGTGTGTTTTCTTCGATTTTTGGTTTGCGAGGCATAATGTTCCGAACGGACCCAGTGTTATAAAAGAGCGGGGGGTCGTTTCCCGATTTCAAGCTAGCAGGCAGGGTGGGGGGAAGCGGCTATGGCAGCGTGGCGGGTAAACGGCAGGTTGTTGGCGTAGCTAGCGTTAGGAGGGTCAAGTTTCGCCGGGGCGGCGTGTGACTGCGGTGTCTCCGCGGGGGCGGTCATCTGGATGGACACGCGAGGCCGGGCGCCAGCGATTGACTTATTGTTCCGGTAGCGCTCCGCGAAGTATGGTGACGCTCTGCTCGACGCTCCGGCTGGCGGTATCGATCACAATATGCTCGCGATTCCATGGATGGTAATCCCGAGAGACTACGTTTTGCCAAGTAAGGGGCCGCGATCCGGCAATGCCGGATACTCGTGCTTCCACCCGCTGCCGATGTTTGTTGGCGTCAGAACACGTGACCTCGATTTCAACGGCAGGTACCTGGGCGCGGTTCGCAACTTCGACCCAAGCATCGCGAGAGAGCTGAATAGGATTCACTGAATCTGCAATCACGGTTCTGCCGACATGAAGATTGTCCGCGGCGACTGCATAGCCCACACGATAGCCGACGTCGTTGATTGGCGAGCTGAGCACCCCTGAATCCCAAATCGCTTGCTCAATAGAATCTATACGTACATGCACTGCACCGAGCTGGCGGGCCAGTTCCCGCGCAATTGTCGTCTTTCCAGTGGCTGGCAGGCCGCCAAAGATGATGAGCATAGTTGATGACCAGTATATTCCTTGACTCCGCGCGCAAGCGCTGCTGCAACTCGACCAGGCGGTGGGCTGGATGAGTTGGCGCGCCCGTTTGACCGCCGCGTGGGCTGGGTATCGCGGCGGCTTTCGCTCGTGGCGGGCGGGAAGCCGGACAACTGTATGCCGCCTGGCGCAACGGCTCGCCCGCAGTCCGTAAACGCATTCTCGATGCTCCGGAGTTGTTCGTCAAGGCGCAGGGGAAAGTTCATCCGCCATTTCAGGCACGTAACAAGGGTAACGGTAGCAGTTCGGCGGTCCACCGTACCGGCGGATTGTTCGTTCCCAAAGGCTATCTGATGAAACAAATTCTCATTTGAACCTAACGAAACGATGGCGGCCATCGTTATATCAACAGACCGTCTACTGGCATAAAGGACGGGCCGGTTGCCTGGCAGGCTGGAAAGCTGGTTCTGGTATTTGATGCGCGGCCAATAAGCGGCGAGCCCGTCACCGGAAGATCGCGGGAGAGGCAGCTGCATCAAAGGGTTCGCTTAGTTCAAATGGAGGGCGCGTGCAGGCCGGTTTAATTTGGAGCCGTTTCCGACGCCATTTGTCCGTGGCGATTTGGGTGTCGGCTTACTCGTCGATGGCCAGCGGACAAGTGATGGCCGGCACGGATGGGTCTAGCGGCGACCCGGCGCGCGCAGCAATGCAGACGGCGGAAGAGTTGCGGCACGCAGGTGAATTTCCCGAAGCATATCGTGTTCTCTATGCTGTCCGTAACTGTCAAACGGGTAGGACAGGGGCGGCGCTGATGAACTGCCTGGGGTCAGTATTGCAGGACCTCGGACGGTGGGATGAAGCGGAGCAACATTACAGGCGGTCGCTGCGAATGTTGGAAAACCAGTTCGGGCCGGACGATCCGGACCTGGTGTTTGCCCTGAACAACCTGGGAGGCCTGATGATGGTTCGTGGGCGGCTCAGCGAGGCGGCCCGGCTAAGGGAACGGTCCCTTCAACTGCGTGAACGCAGCTATCCGGCGGCGGATCCGGTAGTGCTCCGGGCCATCGAAAATCTGGCCGCTGTGCGCCTTGCGCAGAAGCACTATGCGGAAGCCCAACGCCTGTTCGAGCGGGCGCGAAAGGCCTGGGAGGAACTGCGGCCGAGGGCCCCGGAAGCCGCCATCGCGCTGAATGGACTGGGCGCGGTAGCCTTACGCAATAAGCGAAAGGATGAGGCGGCAATGTTCTTCCGCGAGGCGGTGGATCGCTGGCAGTCCGGTACAGAACCGTTGCTGCTGGCGCAGGTGCTGGGCAACCTGGCGACAGTGGTGAGCCCCGACGAAGCGCTCGCTCCATACACTCGCGCCGTGGCGCTGGTGAACAAATACGGAGGACCGGAACACCCGTTGCTGGCTCTTCTGTACGATGCACAAGCCGCATGCCTCCGCCGGCTTCACCGTACCCGGGAATCCCGCGAGCTGGCCGCGCGTGCCAGGCGAGTCCGCCAGGCGAATCCGAGCGGTCTCTCAGCGGACGTTTCCTCGTTGAAGTGACGTGGAACAGAGAGGCGACCGAGGCGATGTTCCTCACGGTATCTGTCGTTTGTTTTCCTAAAGGCCGCCTGATGAAAGAACTCTTGTTTCCGCGTAACCAAAGCAGAACTGTGCCGTTCTATAATCAGAGCATCTATGGGACCTGACAAACCAAAGGCCGACCTCCTGCCTGGCACGCTGGATATGCTCGTTCTCCAGATTTTGATGCGGGGTCATTTGCACGGGTATGCGATCGCGCAACTGATCCAGCAATTGTCCGACGACCTGCTGCGAGTCGAGGAAGGGTCTCTTTACCCGGCCCTGCAGCGGCTGGAGTTGAATGGCTGGATCGAGGGCGAGTGGGGCCTCTCGGCCAACAACCGGCGCGCACGCTTCTACAAGCTGACTCCGGTGGGCCGTAAACATTTGGCTGGGGAGTCGGCCCGTTACCGCCAGGTCACCGGCGCGGTGGCCCGCATTATGGGATTCGCCTGATGATTTGGAAGCGTTTTCGACGGCGTCTACGGTACTGGCTGAACCGCGGCGAGAGGCAGAGGCTGCTGCGGGAAGAGATGGAATTCCATATCGCCGAAATGATCGATGAACTGGCCGGGCAAGGCTTGTCCGAGCCGGAAGCCCGCGCGGCGGCCTACAGAAAGTTCGGCAATATGACACAAACATCGGAAGAAGCCCGCGCCACCTGGATCGCGCGCTGGATGAACGACCTGGCACAAGATCTCCGGTTCTCGAGCCGCTCGCTGCTGCGTAGCCCCGGCTTCACCTGCGCCACTCTGCTCTCGCTGGCCCTCGGCATCGGCGCTACCACCGCCATTTACTCCCTGGTCGACCAGGTCATCCTGCACTCGCTCCCGGTGCGCGAGCCCGAGCGCCTGGTGCTCGTCGATTGGAAAGGTGAACCGCTCGCCAACGGCTTCGGATCGTACAACCTCATGTCCTACCCGATCTGCCGCGACCTGCAGCAGCAGACCCGTTTCTTGGAGGGAGTTCTCTGCCGAGCCGAAGCCACCGTCAATCTCTGGACCGGCGGCGACCCCAAACCCGTAGGGGCCGAGATCGTCTCCGGCACCTATTTCCCGGTCCTCGGCGTGGGCCCAGCCCTGGGCCGCGTCATCGAGAAGCAGGACGACGCTACGCCCGTCGCCAGCCCCGTGATCGTTCTTTCCTATGATTTCTGGCAGTCGCAGTTTGGCGGCGCTCCCGATGTTCTCGGCCGGAAGGTGCTTGTCAATCAGTACCCTATGACTATCGCCGGCGTCGCCGCAGCGGGCTTCCGCGGCATCGATGTGGGTGTGGTTCCGGCGTTCTGGATCCCGGCATGCATGTCCGAACAGGTGATTCCCGCTTTCCACGATCTTCTGGACCGCCGCACGCAGTGGATGCAGATCTTCGGCCGCCTTCGCCCGGACTTCACGGCAGCGCAGGCGCAGGCCGGTCTCCAGCCCTGGTTCAAGGCGATGCTCGAAGAGGACACGCACCGCGCCGGTTTCCCGAATGTTACGGCTGAGTACCGGCGCCTGTTTCTGGGCTCCACCCTCGAACTCACCGCTGCGCCCCAGGGCCATTCCAGACTCCGCCGCAGCCTCTCCCAGCCGCTGTGGCTCTTGTTCGCCGCTACCGGAGTCCTGCTCTCGCTCGCCTGCCTCAATGTGGCCGGCCTCTTCCTGGCGCGCGGCTCGGCGAGGGTGCGGGAGATCGGCACCCGCCTGGCCCTGGGCGCCTCACGTGGCCGCATCGGGCGCCAACTCCTGGCGGATGGACTCCTTCTCTCGTTCGCCGGCGGCGCTCTGGGCATTGCGCTCGGTCCTGCCGCCATCCGCGCGCTCATCTCCTTCCTGCCGCGCGAGGTTGCCTCCAACGCGCTCGACGCCGGCCTTAGCCCGCGTGTGATGGTGTTCGCTTTCCTCGTCAGTGTCTTCTCCGGCCTGGTGAGCTCTCTCGCGCCGGCTCTCGATGCCGGCCGCGCCAATCTGATCGCATCACTCCGGGAGCGTGGCGGCACGGGATTCGGCGGCATCCGCCTGCGCAAGTGCATCGTCACCCTGCAGGTGGCCTTCTCCCTGATCCTCATCGTGGGCGCGGCGTTATTCATGCGTTCGCTGTCCGGCCTTCTCGCGAAAGGTCCCGGTTTCGATACCTCCAACCTGGTTTCCTTCTCCCTCGATCCCGAGATGAATGCTTATTCGCAAGATCAGGCCCGGCAACTCATCCGCCGCATCTACGCAGAACTCCGCGCCGCCCCCGTCACCCGGGATTCTGCCGTAGCGCGCATCCTGTTATTGACTGGTGGAAGCTGGAACAATCCCGTGACCATCCAGACCGACCGCCGCTTCACCACTGAGCGCAATATCGAGATGAATGCCGTCAGCCCCGACTTTTTTGCCACCATGCGCATCCCGCTTCTCGCCGGCCGCCGCTTCGACGAGCACGATTCCCGGCCCATCGGCGAAACCGGCCGCCGCTCCGTGATCGTCAACCAGGCGTTCGTCAACCGCTACCTGGCGGGCCGCAGCCCGCTGGGGGTCCGCATCGGCATCGGCGCCCTGCCCGGAATCAAAACCGAGATCGAAATCGTCGGCGTGGTGGGTGACATCAGCTACCGCGGTTTGCGCGAGGAATCCGAAGAAGCCTGGTTTCCGATCTTCGAGGGCGACGATTCCATGGGCACGTTTTACGTGCATGTCCGCGGCACTCCGGAACAGGCCTTTCGAACCATCCGCCAGATCGTGCATCAAGCCGACCCGCAACTCCCTATTCTGGCTTTCCGCACGGTGAACGAGCAGGTGGGCCGGTCGCTGAGCACCGAGCGCCTGCTGGCCGGCCTCTCGGGCAGCTTCGGCGCGCTGGCGCTGCTGCTTTCGTTGATCGGTCTGTATGGAGTGATGTCCTTCGTGGTCACGCGCCGCACCCGCGAAATCGGCATCCGTCTCGCGCTGGGCGCCACGGGCGCTTCCGCCATCCGCCTGGTCCTGCGGGACGCCTTCGTTATGATCGCCGCCGGCATGGCCATCGCTGTCCCGTGCGTGGCCGCCCTCGGCAAGCTGGTCCAATCGCAGTTGTTCCGCGTGGCTGCCACGGATCCTGCGACGGTCGCCGCCGCCGCACTGGTGCTCACCGCCGGCGCGGCCGCGGCGGCATTCATCCCCGCATGGCGCGCCTCGAAGGTGAGCCCCACGGTCTCCCTGCGACTGGAATAGCGCGGTCGATGTGCGCGTATGCGGTGCGGCGCAGGCCGGATCTAAAAGGCTTGACGGAGAATGGCTAACTAAAACCGCTTGCTCACGCGCGCGGCGCGGAACCATGCGCGCGGCGCGGAACCTTGCGCGGGTTGGGAAACGCTCCCCGTGTTGCGATGAGCGGGAGTTTGCAACGATATTACAACTTATGGTGTAATGTTGTCCATGGATCAACTGAGGGACGTCCTGACGGCCATTGCCCATCCAACGCGGCGCGCCATCATCGGGCAACTGGCAAACGGACCGGCCCGTTTTCTGGATATCGCCAAGCCGCACGACACGGCTCTGAACGCGGTGACCAAACATCTCAAGTTGCTCGAACGAGCGGGGCTCATCGAGCGGCAAAGGCAGGGGCGGGAGGTGCTGATCTCTTTTCGCGGTGAACCTCTGCGAGAGGTTGCGTCGTGGATGCATCAGTACGAGCGGTTCTGGAACGACCGTCTGGATCAGTTTGAACTGCATTTCAAAAACAAACGGAAGAAGGAGAAGAAGAGGTGATAAACGGCTTGAAGAAGACCATTGAGTTGAAGATTGAACGAACCATTCCGGCTGCTCCGGCTGAGGTGTTCGACGCATGGCTGGATCCGAGGGTACCGGGGAATCCGTGGAACATCGCCGAGCAGCTGCTTTTAACCCCCGAAGTGGATGGGTTCTTTTACTGGAGTGCCAGGGGTACGGCGCACTACGGACGATTCACCGAGGTCGAGCGGCCGGGGCGGCTTCAGCACACCTGGGTCTCGCCCAACACTTTGGGAGAGGAATCGACAGTTACAGTGACGTTTCTGAAAAAAGGAGAGGGCACCCTGATGACGCTCGTCCATTCCGGCCTGCCAGATACCGACAGCGGCAGAGCCCATGAGAAAGGCTGGAATTATTTCTTCGATTTATTCCCTCAGCAATTCCAGGGTGGCTCGCGCAAAAGCAACCAGGAGACGCCATGAAAGACGGTAACGCCAAGACAAAGAAAACCTGTGGGTACGCGCCCATCAACGGCCTGAAAATGTATTACGAAATCGAAGGAACCGGCGATCCGCTGGTTTACATCCCGGCGGCCTTCGGTGTTGCCGGCGTGGAGTCATTTCCCGCGCTGGTTCAAATTCGCTCGGTGATTACGGCCGATCTGCAAGGGCATGGGCGTACGGCCGATATCCCGGAGCGTCCGGTTACCCTCCAGCAACACGCTGAAGACGTAATCGGGCTGCTGGGACATCTGGGAATCACAAAGGCCGACTTTCTCGGTGAAAGCTACGGGGGCGCGGTGGCGACCATCATAGCGCTTCGTCATCCGGGAGTGGCCGGCCGCATCGCTACCTATGGGGCCACGTTTGGTCCGCCGCAGGCCGCTGCGGACGAGGAGATGCTGCGTTTTAGCGTTCCGCCTACTCCCGACTCGAGGTGCTTCGAGTTTCAGAGAGAGAACTACAAGAGAGTAGCTCCCGATCCGGACTACTGGCCTGCGTTCCTGGGAAAGATGTCCAGCATTGAATGGAACGGGTTCTCGAACGCGGAGCTGGCTTCTATCAAAGCGCCTTTACTCATCGCCGTGGGCGATCACGATTTTGTGCGTATTGAGCACGCGGTGGAGACGTTCAGGGCCATGCCTAACGTAGAACTCGCCGTGATCCCGGATGCCGGCCACTTCGTTCTGCATTCGGAACCAGATAGGGTAATGCCGGTGGTCCAACATTTCCTGCAAAAGCCTGAGAGGCAGATCCCGATTGCGACCGCAGAGACGGGCTATCACCGTGGTGAAACCCGATGACCTCTAAAAAGGGGCGAGACCGCTTGCCCGCGCGGCTGGGAAACGTGGCCTGTGCTTCGCGGCGCTCGCTCTCTCGCGGCGGCCTTAGGGGGGCCGCCGCTGCAGCCTGCCTCACCTTATTAGTGCAGGTTGGCTAAGAGGTTGAGGGTGTTGGTGGCGTCGTCTACGTAGTAGAGACCCTGATTGGCGGGAGCCAACCCGAACAATGCACCGGCTCCGGGCGGCGAGCCGCTGTGATCGAGGTAGCCGCTCGAAATCTGATGGCCCTCCGGCGTCATTACCACCAGCAGTCCGTTGTTTCCATTGACGGCTAGAACCTGACCATTGCGGGGACGAATGGTGAGCCCCAGGGGATCGTTAAGACTCGAAGCCATGGACACCTGCGTTCCAGTGCCGGCGCTGGTGGTGCGGGTGACGGCGTTGCCGATGCCCACGATGCGGTTATTCAAGCTATCGGCGACATATAAGACGCCGTTGGCGCCGAGAGCTACCCCGGTGGGGCCGATCACCAGCGCGGCGGGATCGGTGCGTTCGGAGAATCCGGAGCCGATCTCAGTCATGGACATCACCATCGGCATGCCGGTTTGGGGAATAGCCAGATTGATCCGGACGACCGTTCCTTGGTTCACTACGCTTCCCCCGCCGGCGACAGTGCCGTTCAGGACGTTCGTGACAAACAGGCTGGCGCGGGAATCCTGATCGAGGGCGGTCATATCCCAGGGGCCATTGATCATGACATTCACGATGGTTTCGACTACGGTGCCCTGGTTATTCAAGACCAGGAGACATCCGGCTTGCGCGGTAGCCGAGGTTCCGTCGGTGGTGGGTAAGCTGCCCACGACAACCCAGCCGGCACGGAGAACCACTAATGCGGTAGTCAGACCGACTCCGCCGGGGCATGCACCCGGGAGAGTCGCGGGATTTACCCAGGCGAATAAGTTAGACGAACCGTCCGGTCCGATATCCATAATGGTTGTACCGGTGCCTTGCCAGTTCTGACTGTTATTGAAATTACTTACTAATATGTGTCCGGCGACGAGATTGCCGCTGGTACGCTGGACCACAGCCACGCCGTAAGGGTTCACGTCTCCATTGGCGGGGACCGTGGAGGCCACCTGGGCCACAGTGAAATTGTTTGTGTCGGGGTCCGCACATAGCATGACTGGCGCACTTATGAACACCAGCGCGAGTGCTAATAACAGGCTTCTCACAATAGGTTGCTGCACGAAGTTTCCTCCTTGGATTTAATATTGCCGGCACTACGAGGCCACTTAGTAGGGCAGTCCGGTCATCCCATAGTAGGCCGACGAGAGACATCAAGACAAGGAAAACATAGGTGCTGCTTGTAAATTGTAGGCTGTACAGGAGAGAAAGGATACGTCATGACTTACACGTGTTACATAAGGGCGACACATCTGTTAACGCGAATCCGGCGGCGGGCGCAAGCCGGGGTGAGGCGGCGCGTGCGATGGCGTCCAAAACGCCCTGAGCGGCCGCCGGGCGCAATACGGGCGCGGCTACGCTATCATGGAAAGAATATCCTATGATTCAAGACGGCATTCCCGAAGGCCTCACTTTCGATGACGTCCTGCTCGAACCGGCGCGCAGTGGTGTTCTGCCCGCCGAAGCGGATACGCGCACATTTCTCACCCGCCAGATCGCCCTAAATATACCGATTGTCAGCGCGGCCATGGACACTGTGACGGAGTCGCACCTGGCCATCGCGCTGGCGCAGCAGGGCGGCATTGGGATCATCCACCGCAACATGCCGATCGAGCGGCAGGCGGAAGAAGTGGACCGGGTGAAGCGCAGTGAGAGCGGGATGATTGTGGATCCCATCACCATCGGGCCGGACCAGAAGATTTCGGACGCGCGCGAAGTGATGAGCCGTTACCGGATCTCGGGCGTGCCGGTGACCGAAGGCGCGCGGCTGGTGGGGATTCTGACGAATCGCGACCTGCGGTTCGAGACCCGGTCGGACGTGCCCATCCGGGACGTGATGACCAAGGAGAACCTGATCACGGTGCCGGTGGGGACCACGCTGGAGGAGGCGGAGGCGATTCTGCACCAGCACCGCGTAGAAAAGCTGCTGGTGGTGGACGATCATTACAATTTGAAAGGCCTGATCACGGTCAAGGATATTCAAAAGAAATTGAAATATCCGATGGCGGCGAAGGACGAGCAGGGCCGCCTGCGGGTGGGCGCAGCGATCGGGGCTACCAACGACTTTCTGGAAAGGGCGCAGGAACTGGTGGCGCGCAAAGTGGATGTGCTGGCGATCGACACGGCGCACGGGCACACGGAGCGGGTGATGGCGGCGGTGAAAGCGGTAAAGCGGGCGCTGCCGGACGTACAGCTTATCACCGGGAACGTGGCGACGTACCAGGGCGCGTGCGAACTGATCTCGCTGGGGGTGGATGGGATTAAGGTGGGGATCGGGCCGGGTTCCATCTGCACCACGCGGGTGGTTTCGGGGGCGGGCGTGCCGCAGCTTACGGCGATCGCGGAATGCTCGCGCGCTACGCGTCCGGCAGGCGTACCGCTGATCGCGGACGGGGGCATCAAGTTTTCGGGGGACATCACCAAGGCGATTGCGGCGGGGGCGGACGCGGTGATGATCGGCAGCCTGCTGGCGGGCACGGATGAAAGCCCCGGCGAGATGGTGCTGTTCCAGGGGCGCACGTTCAAGACGTATCGCGGCATGGGGTCGATGGGGGCCATGCAGGGGAATGCGGACCGTTATGCGCAGGACCCCAACGCCAAGCTGGTGCCGGAGGGCATCGAGGGCCGGGTGGCGGCCAAGGGGGCGCTGGCGGAGCTGGTTTATCAACTGGTAGGCGGGCTGAAATCGGGCATGGGATATTGCGGGGCGCCGAATATCCGGGCGCTGCACGAGAATGCGCGGTTTCTGCGGGTGTCGCCGGCGGGGCTGCGGGAGAGCCACGTGCACGACGTGGTGATCACCAAGGAAGCGCCTAACTACCGGGTGGAGTAGGTCGGGGTTTTAGGTAATCGCGCAAAACGGGCTGCGGCCGCGTTGCGTTGGCCACGGCGCTATTAAGCCCCGCCGAGTGGTTGATGCGGATGATGTGCTTATCCCAGAAAAGAGCGCTCTGGTGAAAAATGCTGAACGGGAGATGCGCCAGGGACAGTTCGTCACCCTCGCACAACTTCGACATGACCTGGATTGTCCACATCCACGACGGCGCCGCAAGACAGCTTAGCGATACCGCCAGACCGGCGGCAACGCGTCATGGACGACATCACATAAGTCCTCAGACCTACGTTGCCGGCGTATTTGGGCGCAATAGCTGCTCGTTTGAAGGCGTTGAGTAGATAGCCCGACTGCGGAAATAGAAAATACCGCTGGCTCACGCTCGCGGCTCGGAAACGTGCCCGCGTGGGCGACATCGTACCAGCCGCTATAAATCCCTTGACAGCTCCCTGGCGGTTCTGCAAAATTAGAGTGTAGGCGAAGAAAAGGCGAATATGGCCGCCGTGGCACTGGGCAGGGATTTTGCATTTCGGGTGGAGAGGCCGGAGGCTTGTCCGACCGGCCTGGCGGAAGTGGATGCGCTGGCGGGCGGTCTTCCACAGGGGTGTTTGACGGAGGTTTATGGGCCGGCATCCTCGGGACGGACCAGCCTGATGGTGGCGGCGCTGGCGCAGGCTACCGGCCGCGAGCATGTTTGCGCGCTGGTGGATGCGAGCGATGCATTCGATCCGGTATCGGCGGCGGCGGCGGGGGTGCGGCTGGAGCGGTTGTTATGGGTGCGCTGCGGCGGACGGGCGGAGCATGCGCTGAAGGCGGCGGATCTGCTGGTGCAGGGCGGGGGATTCGGCCTGGTGGTGATGGATCTGGCCGATACCGCGGTCGCCATGGCGCGGCGGATTTCGATGACCTCCTGGTTCCGGCTGCGGCGCGCGGTGGAGCATACGCCCACGGTGCTGCTGGTTTTGGAGCAGCAGCCGCTGGCCAAGACGTGCGCTTCGCTCACGCTGGAGCTGCGGCGGGAGAAAGCGGCATGGCCGGGGATGCCGGGCTGTTCCCGGTTGCTGCGCGGCATCCGGGTGCATGTGGACCGGCGTAAGCCTGTACCGGCGCTGGCGGCCACGTTCGAATCGCGCTGGTGAGAGCATGTTTGCGGCGATGCATGGCAAGGCGGAGGATGCAGGAAAACTGCTGCGGCTGGCGCAGGAATTTTCGCCCCAGGTGGAGCAGACTTCCGCCGATACCGTAGCTCTGGACGCGGATGGGCTGGAACGCATCTATGGATTGCCGCAACAAATCGCAGCGGCCCTGGCGCGGCGCGCGGCGGAGAGCGGGCTGCAGGCCAGCGTGGCGATCGCGGCAAACCTGGAGGCGGCGGTACATGCGGCGCGCGGGTTCGCGGGGGTGAACGTGATTCCCTGGGGCGACGAGGCTAAATATCTGGGCAGCCTGCCGGTCACCTTACTGGAGCCTTCGCCCGAGATGCTGGAGACGTTGGAGCGCTGGGGGATCCGGCGGTTGCACGATCTGGCGGCGCTGCCGGAGTTGGGCTTGGCGGAGCGGCTGGGGCCGGAGGGGCTGCGGCTGCACAAGCTGGCGCGCGGCGCGGGCGAGCGGGTGCTTGTGCCGGTGGAAGAGCCGCTCCATTTCGAGGAAGAAGCGGAGTTGGAATATCCGGTAGAACTGCTGGAGCCGCTGATGTTCGTGCTGTCGCGGATGTTGCACGGGCTGGGGGCTCGGCTGAGCGCGCGCGGCCTGGCGACCAATGAATTGCGGCTGCGGCTGAAGCTGGAGAAGAACGGCGAGCATGCGCGGACGCTGCGCTTTCCCGTTCCCATGCTGGATACCAAGGCATTTTTGAAGCTGCTGGATCTGGACCTGAGCGGGCATCCGCCGCCGGAGCCGGTGGTGCGGGTGTGGCTGGAGGCTGTGCCGGCCAAGCCGCGCGCCGCGCAGGCTGGACTGTTTGTTCCCATAGCGCCCGAGCCGGAGAAGCTCGAGCTGACGCTGGCGCGGCTGCGGGGGCTGGTGGGGGAGGGGAACGTGGGGACGGCTGAGCTGTTGGATACGCACCGGCCGGGGGCGTTTCTGTTGAGACGCGGAGACGCGGAGACGCGGGGACGCGGAGACTGGGGGACTCGGGGATGCGGGGACTGGGAGACTCGGGGACGCGGGGACTCGGGGACTGGGGGGCTCGGGGCTGAGCGGGCGAGGGGGCGAGGGGGCGAGGGGGCGAGCGGGCGACGACTCTGCGACGCGGGGACGCGGGGACGCGGGGACGCGGGGACTGGGGGGCTCGGGGCTGAGCGGGTGAGGGGGCGAGGGGGCGAGCGGGCGATTCGGCTTGGGGACTCGGGGGCTCGGCGGCAGACTTTGCGGGTTTTGCGGCCGGCCCGGATGGCTCTTGTGCAGATGGTTTCCGGCCAGCCGGTGCATTTGCGGGCGGAGGGGGTGCGCGGGCATGTGGTTTCGTCGGCGGGACCCTGGCGGACTTCCGGGGATTGGTGGACCGCGGATCCTTGGGCTCGCGATGAGTGGGATGTGGCTCTTAGCGACGGCGCTCTTTACCGGATTTATTGCGAGCGGGGCGGCTGGTTTGTGGATGGCTGTTATGACTGAGCCGTATGTGGAGCTGCATGCGCGCTCGGCGTTCAGCTTTTTGCAGGGCGCATCCACGCCGGAGGATTTGGTGGCGGCCTGCGCGGAGAGGGGCATCCCGGCCATGGCGCTGCTCGATCGCGATGGGGTTTATGGCGCGCCGCGCTTTCACATGGCGGCGAAGAAGACGGGGATGCGCGCGCATATCGGGTCGGAAATCACTTGCACTAATGGCAAACGCTATCCGCTGCTGTGCGAGAACCGCGAGGGATACCGAAATTTGTGCCGGTTGGTTACACGTATGAAATTGCGCGCCAAAAAAGGCGAAGGCGTGGCTACGCTGGAGGAAATCGCGGAGTTTGCCGGAGGGCTGATTTGCATCACGCCGGATATCGACGAAACCATGGCCTCCGTTTTCGGCAGGCACCAGCTCTACGCCGAATTGCAGCGGCATATGGACCGGTATCAGGAAGCGCGCAACCAGGCGATTGTGGAAAAGGCGCGCCGCATGAATATTCCGCTGGTGGCCACCAATGGCGTTTGTTACGCGGGTCGGGAGCAGAGGGAAGTGCTGGACGTGCTCACCTGCGTGCGCGAAAAGGTGACGCTCAAAACCGCGGGGCGGCTGCTGGCGCCCAATGCCGAGCGCTACGTGAAATCGGGCGTGGAAATGGCGCGGCTGTTCGCGGACCTGCCGGAAGCCATCGCGCATACAGGCGAGATTTCGTCGCGCCTGGAATTTTCGCTGGCGGATCTGGGGTATGAGTTTCCGCGCTATCCGGTGCCCGCGGGCGAGACCATGGACTCGTTCCTGCGCAAGCGCACGGACGAAGGCGCGCGGCAGCGCTACCGGCCGTATCACGAAAAAGCGCGGCTACAGATCGAGCGCGAGCTGGCCATGATCGGGAAGCTGAGCCTGGCAGGCTACTTCCTGATCGTGTGGGATATCGTGAATTTCTGCCGGGATAACGGCATCCTGGTGCAGGGGCGCGGGTCGGCGGCCAATAGCGCGGTGTGTTATGCGCTGGGGATCACGGCGGTGGATCCGGTGAGCATGGAACTGTTGTTCGAACGGTTCCTGTCGGAAGAACGCGGCGAATGGCCGGATATCGACCTGGACCTGCCCAGCGGCGATCAACGCGAGCGCGCCATACAGTATGTCTACGAGCGGTACGGCAAACTGGGCGCGGCGATGACGGCCAACGTGATCACGTACCGCGGAAAATCGGCGGCGCGCGAGGTGGGCAAGGCGCTGGGCTTCGAGGTGGTGACGCTGGACCGGCTGTCGAGCCTGGTGCGGACCTGGGAATGGAAAGACCCCAGCGACACGCCGGAGCGGCATTTTCGCGATGCGGACCTGGACCTGGCGAATCCGCGGGTACGCAAATTTCTGGAGCTGTACAGGGCCATACAGGATCTGCCGCGGCACCTGGGGCAGCATTCCGGCGGCATGGTGATCTGCCAGGGGCAACTGGATTCGGTGGTGCCGCTGGAACCGGCCACTATGCCCGGGCGCGTGGTGGTGGAGTGGGACAAGGAAGATTGCGCGGACATGGGCATTATCAAGGTGGACCTGCTGGGGCTGGGGATGCTGGCGGCCATCGAGGAGTGCCTGGTGCTGATACGCGAATCGTACGGCGAGGAGGTGGACCTGGCGCAGCTTCCGGCGGACGATCCGGCGGTGTACGGCGCGCTGCAGAAGGCCGATACGATCGGGCTGTTCCAGGTGGAGAGCCGCGCGCAGATGTCGTGCCTGCCGCGGCTGAAGCCGGCGCGGTTTTACGACGTGGTGGTGCAGGTGGCTATTATCCGGCCGGGGCCGATTGTGGGCAAGATGGTGCATCCTTACTTGAACCGGCGGCAGGGGAGGGAGGCGCCGGACTGTTTGCATCCTTCGCTGGAACCGGTTTTGCGGCGGACTTTGGGTGTGCCGCTGTTTCAGGAGCAGTTGCTGCGCATGGCGATGATCGTGGCGGGGTTCACCGGCGGCGAGGCGGAAGAGCTGCGGCGCGCCATGGGATTCAAGCGGTCGGAAAAGCGTATGAAGGAGATCGAGGCGAAGCTGCGCGCGGGGATGGATCGCAACGGGATCAGCGGCGCGGTGCAGGAACAGATCGTGCTGTCGATCACCTCATTCGCGCTGTACGGATTTCCGGAATCGCATGCGGCCAGTTTCGCGCTGATTGCATATGCCAGCGCTTATTTGAAGTGTCATTACCTGGCGGCGTTCACGGCGGCGCTGCTGAATAACCAGCCGATGGGATTCTATCATCCATCGATTCTGATTAAAGATGCGCAGCGGCATGGGTTGCGGGTGTTGCCGGTGGATGTGACGCGGTCGGGGTGGCTTTGCTCGATAGAGGAGGGTGGGGAGACGCGGGGACGCGGAGACGCGGAGACACGGGGACGCGGAGACATGGAGACACGGAGACGCGGAGACGCGGAGGGGGAGACACGGAGACGCGGGGACGCGGAGACACGGGGACGCGGAGACGCGGGGACACGGAGACGCGGAGACACGGAGACACTTTGTTTGCGGCTGGGGTTTCTTTATGTGAAAGGGTTGCGGCAGGGGGCGGCGGAGGCTATGGTTCGGGCGCGGGGCGTCCGGCAGTTTTGTAGTGTGGATGATTTGGCTTTGCGCGTTCCGGAGTTGCGCAAGGACGAGATGAAGATGCTGGCGGAGGTGGGGGCTTTGAATCCGCTGCGAGAGATTCACCGGCGCGAGGCGCTGTGGGCCGCGGAGCGGGCGGTGCGGCCGGTTGGTCCTCTATTGGAGCAGGTGGAGGCGGTGGAAGGCGTTTCTCCGCTGGCTCGGATGACGGTCGAGGAACGGCTGCGATCCGATTTCCGGGGGACGGGCGTCACCATCGGGCGGCATCCGATGGCCTACCGGCGGGCGGAGATGCAGGCGCTAGGAGTGACTCCGGCGGCCCACCTGGCGCGCGTTCCGGATGGGCGGCTGGTGCGGATAGCGGGATCGGTGATCGTGCGGCAGCGGCCGGGCACGGCGAAAGGATTCGTGTTCCTGAGCATGGAGGATGAAACCGGAGTGATGAACGCCATCATCACGCCCGCGATTTACGATCGCTACAAGCTGGTGGTGGTGGGCGAATCGTTTTTGCTGATTGACGGGGTGCTGCAGAATCTGGACGGCGTGATCTCGGTGAAGGCGGGGAGGGTGGCGGCGCTGGCGGCGGGTCCGGCGGGGATGGCTCACAATTTTCATTAATACCAAGAACCGGACAATAAAATATGATTAGCTTATAATATGAGCCGGCTCACGTTACTCTGGCAGGACACTCGGATAGCGATTCGGGTCCTGGGAAAGAGTCCCGCGGCGACGGGCCTTTCCATTCTTTCTATCGCTCTCGGCATTGGACTCACCACGGGGGTTTTCAGCACAGGCGATGCCCTGTTTCTGCGGCCCTTTCCTTTCCAGCGGCCGGGCGAGATCTTCCAGGTGAATTCGGTGGGCGACGACGGCCAGCATTTGTTTTGCGGCTGGGACGACTACCGGGACATGGCGCGCGCCAGGGCGGGCACGCTGGACATGGCCGTTTACCAGGGGCGCGGCCTGATGCTGTCGCAAGGGGAAGAGACGGAAGCCATCCTGGCGAATCCGGTGACTCCCAATTTCTTTGATTTTCTGGGAGTCAAGGCGGCGCTCGGGCGCGCCACGGTGGAGACGATGGCTGGCCGGCCGGGAGCGGTGCTGGGCGACCGGTTGTGGCACAGGCGATTCGGCAGCGATCCACAGATTGTCGGGAAGACGATCGTGCTGAACGGGCAAGCGATGGTGGTGAACGGCGTGATGCCGGCGCAGTTCACTGGCCTCGAGCGCGTGGTGGCCATGGACGTCTGGGTGGGCATGGATGCCTGGTTCGATGTGCTGGGCCACAGCGAGGAGAAGACCGGGCGGAACGGGCAGTTTGAGTTTCTGGTGCGGTTGAAGCCGGGGACGCGGCCCGCGCGCGCGGCGGCGATATTGGATGCGGCCCTGCGCGGCGCGGGGAAACATAAGCCTGCGCCCGCGGGCGCGACGGGAACGTGGCTCGATCCGCGATTTGCGCCGGGCTGGAAGAGCGGCCTGCTATACGGCGGCGGGCTGGCGCTGGTTCTGGGCCTGGTGTTGTTCGTGGCCTGCGTAAATGTGGCGCAATTGCGGTTGGCGCAGGTGGAAACGCGCCGGAAGGAATTTGGGATCCGGCTGGCATTGGGCGCAGGGCAGGCGCGCGTGACGCGGCAATTGCTGACGGAAACGGCGCTGATCACGGGGATCGGCTCGGTGCTGGGCTTGCTGCTGGCGCGGGAATTGATCCGCGGGATCACGTGGTTTATATCCACGGCCGGGGCCTACGCACGCTATCTGGATTTGGGGATCCGCATCGATTACCAGGTGCTGGCCTTCGCTTTGGCGGCGGCGGTCCTTTCGGTATTACTGGCCGGGCTGGCGCCGGCGCGCTATGCGGCGCGTTGGGACGTGACCGAGATTCTGAAATCGGAGCAGGGCGCGACCCCGGCGCGGGGACGGCGGCAGCGAAAAATATTCATGGCCGCGCAGGTGGCCGTTAGCGTGATGCTGTTCGGAACGGCGCTGCTGTTTTTGGCGAGCCTGCGAAATGCGGCGGCCGTTTATCCGGGGATGGACCCGCACAAGAAACTGCTGGTGATGAGCGTGGGTCCGGGCTGGCAATCGCGCACGACGCTATGGTGCGAACAGGTTTGTGAGCGGCTGGCGGGACTGCCGGGAGTGCGCGGCGCCACCTTCGCGCGGCGCCTGCCGCTGTCGGATTCGGGCGGAGGGGCGACGGTGCGGGTGGAGATGCCGGGGCAGGCGCCGCGGGGCGTGGGATTCAATAATGTAGGCGGAAACTACTTCCTGCTGATGGGCACGCACGTGATCGCGGGGCGGGGCATCGACGCCAACGATCGGGAAGGCAGCCTGCCGGCGGTGGTGGTTTCGCGGCAGTTTGCGCGGCAGGTGTTCGGTGAGCGGAATCCGCTAGGCCAATGGGTCCCCACCGGCAAGACGCAATGGCAGGTGGTGGGGGTGGCGGAGGATGCGCCATCCAACCAACTGCACGAGACGCCCGCGCCCTTCCTGTATTTCGCATTCGCGCAGAAGCCGGCGGACGACATCCAGCTCATTGTGGAGACGGCCGGCGATCCGGGACGGCTGGAACGCGCCGTGCGCCACGAGTTGAAGCAATTCGATTCGCGGATGACGGTGTACGACAGCACCACGCTCGACGCGCTGATGCAGTTTTCCATGTTGCAGGACCGCTTCATGGTGGTGCTGAGCGCGGGTTTGGGAGTGTGCGGGTTCCTGCTCACGGCGGCCGGGCTGTTCGGCGTGATTCAGTACGCCGTCAACCGGCGGGCGCGCGAGGTGGGGCTGCGGACGGCGCTGGGTGCCGGACCGGGCCAGATCGAGCGCATGGTGCTGGGCGAGTCATTGCGCATGGCCGGGTGGGGAATTGGCGTCGGCCTGATCCTGCTGGGAGCGGTGGCGTGGTCGGTGCGATCGCTGGTGCTGGGCATCTCGCCGCTGAATCCGCTGATCTATGCGGCAAGCGCTGCGGCGGCGCTGGTGCTGGCGCTGGCGGCGGCCTGGTGGCCGGCGCACAGGGCCACGCGGGTGGATCCCATGGCGGCGCTGCGGATGCAGTAGCGCGCCGGCGGAGTGGGATAATGGACTCTCGCCTGCAATTTAAAAATGGAAACGCTGGAGCAGAGACTGGCGGAGGTCCGGGTGCGCATGGCACGTGCGGCGGAGCGCGCGCGACGGGACGCGGCGGAGGTCACGCTGCTGGCGGTCACGAAGGTGTTTCCGGCGCAGGCGATCCGCGACGCGTATGCGCTGGGGTTGCGGGAGTTCGGCGAGAACTACGTCCAGGAATTTGAAGGCAAGCTGCCGGCGGTCGCCGATCTGACCGGCGCGCGCTTCCATTTGATCGGGCATTTGCAGGCCAACAAGAGCCGGCGCGCGGCGGAGATCTTTCAGACCATTCAGACGGTGGACTCCGCCAAGCTGGCACGGCGGCTGGAGGAGAGCGGCGGGGCGCTCGATATCATGCTCGAAGTGAAGCTGTCGGCGGAGCAGGCGAAGGCCGGCGCGGCGCCCGAGGAACTGGCGGATCTGATCGCGGCGGTGCGAGGCTGCGCGCATCTGCGGCTGCTGGGGCTGATGACCATGCCGCCATGGTCGGAAGATCAGGAGCAATCGCGGCCGTATTTCCGGCGGCTGCGGGAACTGGCGGGCGAGCACGGGCTGGCGCAGCTTTCGATGGGGATGTCGCACGACCTGGAGGCGGCCATCGAAGAAGGGCTCCACCATGGTGCGGGTGGGTACGGCGCTGTTCGGGAGGCGCAGGAAGCCTTGAAAGTCGATTACGATGCGCCGCTGCCGCCGGCGCGCACGGGCGTGGCGGATTACGCGGCCGCGCTGCTGACGGCGCTGCGGCGGCACGGCACGGTGGAACCCCACGCGCGGCAGGCGGACATCGCGCTTTATCAATTGGGCAACAATCAACTGCATCGCCAGATTTACCGGCGCGCGCTGGAGCGGCCCGGGGTGACCGTCCTGCACGACGCCGTGCTGCAACACTTCTTTCTGGGTTCGCTGGATCGTGCCGCGTATGTGGAAGAGTTCGTGTATAACTACGGCGAATGGCACCGCGGATTAGGGGAAGAACTGTGGCGCGGGAGACCCAGCTCGGGATCAGACGGACGTTACTTCGCTTACCCCATGCTGAAACGCATTGCGGAGCGATCGCGCGCGGTGGTGGTGCACAATCCGGCGGCGGCGCGCATGGTGCGGGAGCATGCGCGGGGCGCCGCGGTAGTGGAAATTCCGCATCTGTTCGCTCCGCCCGCGCTGCCGGCCGGTTGGGAAGCGATCCGGATGCGGCAACGGCTGGGCATTCCGACGGGCGGTTTTCTGTTCGGGGTGTTTGGTTATCTGCGGGAGTCGAAGCGGCTGTTCACGGTACTGCGCGCGTTCGCGCGGCTGCGGCGGGCGCATCCGGAGGCATGGCTGCTGATTGCGGGCGCCTTCGTGTCCTCGGACCTGGAGCGGGCCATGGCGCCGCTGGTGCATGCGCCGGGGATCGTGCGGCTTCCGTATCTGGAGGAACGCGACTTCTGGCGGGCGGCGCTGGCGGTGGACGCGTGCATCAACCTGCGTTATCCGGCGGCCGGCGAGACATCGGGCATCGCCATCCGGCTCATGGGCGCAGGCAAGGCGGTGCTGCTGACCGACGGCGAGGAGAACGCGCGCTATCCGCAGGCGGCGTGCGTGCGCATCCCGGCGGGCCTGGCGGAAGAAGACTCGCTGGCGCAGCACATGTTTCTGTTAACATCTAGTAAAGAATGTGCGGGTGAAATCGGACTACGCGCGTCCGGGCACATCGTCGAGCGTCACCAGGCCGTTCGAATTGCTGAACAGTATTGGGACACTTTGTGCGCTTATTGCCAGTAGTGTGGCTGTGTGCCGGGGGGTTGTCCGCGGCGCGCGGCGAGATGCTGAAGAGCCTCGACGTAACAGTACCCATGCGGGACGGAGTGCGTCTGTCCGCCAACGTGTTCCGGCCGGAGATGCCGGGGCGCTATCCTACCATCCTGCTGCGCACACCTTACGGCAAGGGCCACGATATTTCGCCTAACTACGCGCCGTTCGTGGAGCAAGGTTATGCGGTGGTGGTGGAGGACGTGCGCGGACGGTACGGATCGGAGGGCGTGTTCCGGCCGCTCGAACAAGAGCCGGTGGATGGCGACGATACGCTGAACTGGATTGCGCGGCAGTTGTGGTCGGACGGCAAGGTCGGGATGATGGGCAGCTCGTACCTGGGCATCGCGCAGTGGAAAGTGGCGGTGCTGAACAATCCGCACCTGAAGGCGATTTTCCCGGTAGTTTCGGGCTGCGACGATTATCGCGACCGGTTCTATTCGCCGGGCGGGGCGATGAAGCTGGGGCACAGGCTGCTGTGGATGTCGGAAAACATGCGCGCGCCGCGGTTCCATCCGGACTTCGGCAAGTTCGTGCTGCACCTGCCGGTGCGTACGGCGGACGTAGCGGCCACTGGGCAAGTGTCGGAGATGTTTCAGGACGTGGCAGCGCATCCGGCTTACGATTCGTTCTGGAAATCGATCAGCGTGCGGGAGCGGCTGGAAGGCATGCGGATACCGGTATTTTCGGTGGGCGGATGGTTCGATAATTTTGTGGAGAGCGACCTGGACGCGTATCAGGCGCTGCGCAAAAACTCCGGCGTCCACCGGATACTGATCGGGCCATGGCCGCACAGCATGGCCGAGAAGCTGGAGGGGGTGGATTTCGGTCCGGGTGCGATAGTTCCAATGCGGACCATGCAGATGCAGTGGTTCGACCAGTTTCTGAAGGGGAAAGACACGCCGTTGTTGTCGCAGGCGCCGGTGCGCGTATTCGTGATGGGGGCGAACCGCTGGCAGGACGAGCAGGAATGGCCGCCGCGGGCGCGGCAGGAGCGGTTCTATCTGGAGAGCCGGGGACATGCTAATACGGTGGAAGGCGACGGTCGGCTGGAGGCAAGCTCACCCCCGGGACCAGCGGGTGCGGCGGGGGCGGACCGGTTCGTTTTCGATCCGGAGGATCCCGTGCCGACGGATGGGGGCGCGGTGTGCTGCAATCCGAGAGTATTTCCGTGGGGACCGCGCGATCAGCGGCCGGTGGAGCAGCGGCGCGACGTGCTGGTGTACACCACGGGCACACTGCGCAAAGACGTGGAAGTGATTGGGCCGGTGCGGGTGGTGTTATATGCGGCGACGTCCGCGCAGGATACGGACTTCACGGCCAAGCTGGTGGACGTATTTCCGGACGGGCGCGCGGAGAACCTGACGGACGGGATTCTGCGGCTGCGCTACCGCAAATCGCTGGAGAAGCCGGAGCTGGTGCATCCGGGTGAGGTTTGCAGGGTGACGATCGACGCGGGGGTGACCGGGAACATGTTCCGGAAGGGGCATCGCATCCGGATGGAGATATCGAGCAGCAATTTTCCGCGTTTCGACCGGAATCCGAACACGGGCGGGGCAGTGGCGGACGCGGTGGAGTTACGGAAGGCGAAGCAGACGATTTATCATGATGCGCGGCGGCGGTCGTACGTGGTACTGCCGGTGGTGGAAGATTGACTTGAGGGCTGTTAACGCGCTATTTTTGCAGATGTAGCAGGCGATCGGCGCGGTAGCCAAGTGGTAAGGCCAGGGTCTGCAAAACCCTTATGCGTCGGTTCAATTCCGACCCGCGCCTCCAAAAACTTAGCCGTAAGCGGCTGATTTCAATTATCATTTCTGGTACCGCTCGTTCACCACGGATCTCCCACTTTCACGCCGTTTCCCCGTGGAAATGTCCAGCACCGGACGGACAGAGTCGACATAGGCAGCGGAAAAAACCACTTTACCTGCTGCATTTTTCGTCGTTGCATGGCCGCCGCGCACCGCTCCATCTGGATGGACGTATCGTATGATCGTTCGGAGATACGCATGACCCATTATCGCGGCCAATGTAAAAGGGTCTGTTTCAAGTTCTGTACCTTGCCTGGTTCCGAAGGTGTCGGAGATCGTACCGCACGAAAGATACCGGAAACTGCTCGACACCGAAAAGTTGCCCTTCCAGCCTGTGCCGGAACCGGAGCGCGAGGGCGAATCGCCGTCGCCGAAGGACTACGTGGAAGTGATCGGATGGAAACGCCTCGTTCGACCTCGACGAGGCCGCCGAGGCAGCCGGGAAAACTAGACACCCGTCTGTCGCAAGATTGCGACTGCCGCAAGAACCGCCATCGAGGAATCCGGCACGACATGCTGTATCTCGTTTTCGGCTTCCGGTGCGACAATCGCCCCATATCGGCAACCCTGCCCGCCGGTAATGTCTCCATTCGGTTCGTCCGATTTCTGATCCAGGTGGTGGAGCCCGCCATGCGTGCCAATCCAGATTCCCCCGGCGGCGCCGGCGGCAAGTGCGTAGATCGCCGGGACCATAGAGTCTGAACCGCGGGAGGACGAACGCCATCCGGTGTACAGTAGTTTGAGGTGCGGTTCCGTTTTCAAAACCGGAACCATGCATGGGGGGCATTCCGCCGGTCCACGCCGCCAGAGGCCAAAATATGTGGGTTGTGGAGAAGATCGAGATTAGCGGTGGGTTTCTGCCCGGTCTGAGCGTTCAAATCCCCCAGGGCCTGACTTGCATTATCGGGCCGCGTGGCAGCGGAAAATCGACGCTTGCCGAGGCCGTGCGGTTTGCGCTCTGCGGCCTCTCCACCGCGCCCAAATACTGTGTTGACCTGATTCAGGCAAATCTCGCAGGTGGGGCTCTGGTCACCATCACGGGGCTAGCGGAAGGTTCGAACCGCTACACCGTCAAGAGGGCCCTCAAGCAGAACCCGGTTCTTCTCGGCTCGGACGGACGGCCGATCCAAACGGTGGACCTTGATCGCGGCACGTTTCTGCCTCTGGACGCCTACAGCAGCCTCGAGATCGAGGCTATTGCGGACGAAGTCCTCGGTGACAAACGCCGGACCCTGTTGGACGAACTTCGTACCGAGCAGATGCGGACCATTCATTTGTCGCTGGCTGAGAGCACCCGCGCGCTGGAGGCGAATGCGGATCGTATCCGGACCGCACAACGAACCATCCAGGACCAGGTCGAGCAGATGGAAGAACTGGGCGACGTGCGTGCCCGGCTGAGTCAATTAGCGCCATCCGATCGGGAGTCCTCAGCGGATTTCGTGCGGCTTTCCCGCCAGCAGCAACTGAATCAGCGTGAGATCGCGAAGCTGGACGCCGCTGATCGGGATCTGAAGACGCTGGGACAGACCCTCGAGCAACTGCGAAAAGAATCGCAGAATATGTTCGCCGCGCGCCTGGCGGACGCGCAGTCGGCGAATGCGGAAACCTTGAGCAAGTATGACGGTCAGTTGGCGGCGTCGCTCGGACCGGTTGAGAAACATCTTTCGGCGATCCATACCAGGATTCGCGATGCCGGGAACACATTGGCCCAGGCCCGTCAAAGCATCACCGAGCTCCACTCAGGTCTTTCCGGCGAGCTGGCCAGGCAGGCCGCGGCCAACCAGGCAGCCAGCGAGCAGGCTCGCGAGCGTGCTTCGCTCGAGCAGCAGGTTGCCAAACTGGAGGCCCTTGAGCAGCAGCGCGCCGAACTGAATGCCGAGTTGAAGACTTTGCTGGAGCGGAGAAAGTCTCTAAAAACCGATCACATTCTCATGCGCGATCAAATTTCGACGATGCGGGACGAGGTCGCGTCTGAGCTCCAACACGAATCCGGCGAGCGAGTGCGTATTCGGGTGATGCGAAACGCCGACCATCTGGCATACCAGCAGGTCCTGGTGGACGGCCTCAAGGGCGCACGCGTTCGGAATCAGAATGAGATTCTGGCAGCCCTCATGCAGTTCAGGCCGGAGCAGCTCGCGCAGCTCATTCAGTCCAATGACCTGGATTCCTTCGAAGAGCTGGCGCATTTCGGAACCGAGCGCTCGCGGAAGATACTGGATTCGTTTCGGGAGAGTATCGATCCGCTGGCGCTGGAGATAACCGCTATCGAAGACAGAATCGGCATTGAATTGAATGTCGCAACGGCAGGGCGGCCGCACTTCAAGGACGCGTCCGACCTTTCCCGCGGCCAGAAGTGCACGGCGCTGCTGCCCATACTTTTGGCAAGAAGGGATAACCCGCTGATTATCGATCAGCCGGAGGATAACCTCGACAATCACTTCATATTTGAAACGGTAGTGAACGCGGTGCGGAGAATGAAGAAGCGCCGGCAGATGATCTTCATAACACACAATGCGAATATCCCCGTTCTGGCTGAAGCGGAGCTGGTACTGGTGATGAACTCGGATGGCCGGGTCGGGGCCGTTGAGAAGTACGGCACTGTGGATGAATGCCGCGAACAGATCATCGACTTGCTCGAAGGCGGAAGAGAGGCGTTCGAGCTGCGTTCGAAGCGCTATGCAGCCAACTGAGCCTCTTGACGAGCCGCTCCGACGCCTCGCTGTAGAGGACCCGCGTGAGGCCCGCAAGGCATTTCTGCGGATTTTCGATTCCGGCGGTTCCGCGCTCGATCAGTTTCTGGGACAGATTTCTTCGCCCGCGGACGGTCGCCTGCGGCATCTGGTGGCCAGCGCGTTACGGAACAATCGGGACAAGGAGCGCCTGGCGCCTTATCTGATTGCATGGCACGAAATTGAGACGGACGAGTTCGCCAAGCGCGCTATCGCCGCGGCCCTGGACGGTGTCAGGACAGAATCGGCCGCGCAGACCGCCCTGGCACAGGAAGTAGCCCGTTTGACGACCGCGATCGGGCGGGAGACAGCGCAGAGGGAGCGCGTGAACCGGGAGCTGGAGATCGCGCGCGAGGTGCAGGAGCATCTCTTTCCCCAGCAGATTCCTCCGGTGCCGGGTCTGGACTACTGTGGGCACTGCCGGCCGGCGCGCGAGGTGGGCGGAGACTATTACGATTTCCTTAAGCTGCCTGGCGGCAGGCTCGGAATTGCGATCGGAGACGTATCTGGAAAAGGTGTCGGCGCCGCGCTCATGATGGCCAGCCTGGAAGCGTCGCTGCGAGCCCTGGCCTCGGTCGTCGATGATCCCGCCGAACTGATGGATCGAGTCAACAGCCTGGTCTATCAGGCATCCTCGGCCAACCGATATGCAACGCTGTTTTACGCCCAATTCGATCCCACGAGCCGCCGGTTGTCCTACGTCAACGCAGGCCATAACCCGCCGGTGGTCCTGCGGAATTATGCCGGCACGTTCGAAGTATTGCGACTGGAGACCGGCGGTCCGGTCATCGGACTTCTACCACATCGTTACGAGCGAGGCGCCTTTTCGCATGAGGCTGGAGACCTGGTGGTGTTCTTTACAGACGGAATTTCGGAGTCCATGAACCAACGCTACGAAGAGTGGGGCGAAGAAAACTTGATCGAGTTGGCCAAAACCTGTTATGGGTTGCCTGCTGCGGAAACCATGCGGCGAATCCTGGCCGCCGCACAGGCATTCGCCGCCGGCGCTTCCCAGCACGATGATATGACGTTGGTGGTGCTTCGCGTGGTCTGATTTGGGTGAAAAATTAGCGCAACGCCTATGCGGAGGCCCTACGGGCAGAGATGGAAGAACGGAGAAGGTGCGGGTGGGGTTGCCGGCTGAAACGTCGGCATCATTATTTGACTGCAAATGGAATGCCGGCTTACCCGCTAACTTTGTCATTCGCTCCGCGCGCTGGCAGCCTGGTGGCACGCCGTGCCAAAGCCCTCATGCGCAAATCCTCTGAATGCGTGATAATGTACAGGTAAATCTACCCCGTCGGAAGGAATAATGATCCCTCTCTTCGATTCGGAATTGTTCGCCTTCATCGGCAGCGCTGAGGGCGAACTCATAGTGAACTGCCGCGAATGCCACTGTGAAGTTGAAGGGCGAATCGATACTATAAAGGTCGCGCTTCTCGTGCACTGTCGTGTCTGCGGCACGAAAGCGGAGTTCAGGTTTAGGCCGTCGGTGCATATCGCTCCCGCCTACCAGGTCGCCGGCGTCACCTAAGGCCGAGGCCGCTTTTAAGCGCCATTTCCTCCATGCCGCGCTCCATGACGCGCCGTACGTGAGCCGAAAGGCACCGCCGCCCGTGTTCTTCGGCGAGTTCCTTTCATGCGCTCAGCTATCTGTTGCCCCCGAGCCGCGAAGCCGGAATCAGCTGTGCCGCCACGGCACAATCCGGACCGCTGCAAGAACTGGCGGGGAGGCGGCATTTCACACAAGCGGGCATCGCCAGCGGCGCCGCGGCCTGCGGTATCGCCGTTTGCGCTCCCAGGTCCCGCCGGCCGCGCCTGACTTGCGTTCGCTCAAGCTACAGCAAACCACGATTTCGGCAGGCGTCACTTCGACTGTTTCGCGGCGGTACAGCTTCGCCCGCCAAAGGCTATAGATTTATCGACGGATAATGCCGTTTGACCCTGCTGAGACTGGATGGCCGCCGGCGGTGGCGCGCTCGGATTACGTCCGCTCTTGTTAAGCACTGTAGTGGGCCACGACTCGTGCCACTCTTCCAAGCGCTGACAGCTCCATGAACTCTCCGGTACGTGAACCTTTTTGGTTCGTGTAATAGAGCACCAGGCTGTTTACGCCCCAGAGCACGTCCTCAAGGTGAAAGCGGAGTTCCGGGAATGCTTCCAGTCCTCGCTGAAAGTAAGTTTTCAAGTTTGCCTTTCCGACCACCTTGCCACCGGACGCGCCTAACAACTGGGCAGCAACCGGCGAGGTCAACTCGATTGCCTCGTCATAATGAGTCATGATCAGGTCCAGATCATGAGCATTCCAAGCCGCAACCCAACGGTTTGCCAGATTCCAAGCCTCGTCTCGCGTCACTGCCGTCTCCAGTCGAAGTTCGTCCTATTCCGCGATACATTATACGACTCTATAGCAGTAACGAGCGGATGACTCCGCCGTCTCGTGGGGGATACCGATGTGGCATACTTGTTTGCCATGATCAAACTATTGGTTGCGGCTGTGGTGCTCGGCGTATTCTCGAACGGGGTTGCCGGGGCATCGATGACCGCCCGTCTCCTCACCAATTTGAGTTCTCCGCAACCGGTTGGAACACCGATCGGACTAGCGGCCCGCGTTGAAAATTCGGGAAAGGGCACACTCGCGTTCCGGTACAGTGCCGGCACGGTCCACGGGCCGCTTCGAATCGTTCGCGATTTCAGCCAGCAGCGGGATTTCGTGTGGCGTCCCGAGTTGTACGAGCACGAAGCGATCCTCCACGTCACGGTGCGGAACAACGAAACCAAAGAAACAGCGGACGACGAACGCAGTTTTCGCACCATCTCGCGAATCCGGGATTCCTCATCCGTGATCACGCCCACCGCCAACCCGCTGATGGCATTGTTTAGCGCTCCGCCGTGTAATGCTGGAGGCCAGTTCCGGGTGGCTTTTCAAGGGGCGGACAGCCAGCAAACGAGCTACACGCCGTTTCAACCGTGCGGCGATTCTCTCAGCAATAACGTTTACGTCGCCGGCATGCGTGCCGACTCCGATTACCGCATGCGGGCAGAGATCGCGAAGGGGAGTGACGTGACAGCGGGCGCGTGGATGAGTTTCCATACGGGCATGCTCGACGGAGATTTTGCTCCCGTTTCGATAGCCGTCCCGCGAACCACCGACGCTCGTCCGGCGGAACCCATGTTGATTTTGAGCGTGGCGACTACCGGCGGGAACAAGCGTCCCATGGCGACCGACATGGATGGTCACGTGGTGTGGTATCTGAGTTCGCCGCAATTCCTGACGCGGGTGCTGCCGGGTGGACACCTGCTGGCTCTGGGAGAAGGCGCCAATTCGATGAATGACATGAAACGGCTCCAGGTGCTGCGGGAAATGGATTTGGCCGGTAATATATCGCGCGAAACGAACATCACTCGAGTCGCCGAACAACTGGAAAGCCGCGGCATTCATTCCGATTGTAAGAAGTCGGGAAAAGAGTGTGTCTCGGGATTTCATCACGAAGCCATCCGCCTGCCGAACGGCCACACGTTGACGATTGCCGGTCTGGAACGTATGTTTCCGGCCGGCACGCAGGGATCCAAAAACGCGGTAGATATTCTGGGCGACCTGGTAATCGACCTGGATGAAGACTTTCAGGTGGCGGGGGTATGGAATTCCTTCGACCATATGGATCTCAAGCGCGCCTCGGTGGAGGACGCCAAGTGCAAGGAAGGTCCCGGCGGCGGAGGATGTCCCCCGGTATTTCTTGCGACCGAGGCGAATGGCTGGCTGCACAGCAACTCTCTGAATTACATCCCCACCACTGGCGACTTCCTGATTTCCATGCCCGAACAGGACTGGGTGCTAAAGATCGACTGGAAAAATGGTAAAGGCAGCGGGAAGGTGCTCTGGCGGCTGGGAGAAGGCGGAGACTTTATCGCGAAAGCGAGCGATCCGAGCCCCTGGTTCTCCTATCAGCACGATGCCGGCTTCGAGTCGAGCGGGTCGAACCTTATTTCCATTCTGGATGACGGCCACGCACGGAAGAAGAAAGACCCGGGAGCCAACAATCGAGGACAGATCTGGAAGATAGATGAAGCGGCACACACGGCAACTCTTGTTTACAACGCGGACCTGGGAGTTTATGCGATAGCGGTCGGCTCGGCGCAGACGTTAAAGAACGGGGGGTATGCGTTCGAGGCCGGATTCATCAATCCGGCTTCCCCATTCAGCCGGGCGGTGGAAACATCGGCAGACGGGAAGGTGATTTACGCCCAGGAGGTCGAGGGTCTGATCGTGTATCGCAGTTTTCGTGTGGCGGACTTGTATTCGGCGCCCGCGAAATAGGCCGGTTCCGTCACCCGAGCAATTCCAATCGGGCTCTGACGCGTGTCATTACAACGCATGAAACCTATCTTGCCGCCGGCCTTAGCTATTTCACTGAGTCCGGCACGCTGCGACAGTGTTCAATAAAGCTTCCTTCCGTGCGGCAATGGGCCCATCCTTGTGCCGGTTTGTCCCTTCGCTTGCACCAACCGCACGCGCTTTCCGGGCCGCCATTGCCGACGATCGCGTTCCAGTAACGGTCCGTCTCTTCCTGATTGTCCGTCGCGATCTGGAAGGAAAAAGCCTCGGTGTGCCTGAACGCCGGGCCGCCGTTGAGGCCGAGACAGGGAATGCCCAGCACGGTGAACTCCACCGTCAGCACATCGCCCTTCTTGCCGCCCGGATAGTCACCGGGAGCCTCGTAAACAGCGGTTACCTTGCTATCCGGGAAGGTGACTGCGTAGAACCGCGCCGCCACGATCCCGCGAGTTCCTATCCTTCCTGGCGGCGCGAGATACACGCCCCTTTGCGCTTCTAAGGAGCACGCGCAAAACGGGGCCACGGCCGCGCCGCCATCATCTCGCGAGTTCCTATCTTTCATGACGGCGCGGACACGCGCCCCTTTGCGCTTCTAAGGAGCACGCGCAAAACGGGGCGCCCCGCGCCGCTGTAAACTGCGGAGTTCCTATCCTAAATGGCGGCGCGGGATTCGCGCCCCTTTGCGCTTCTAAAGATCATATCGCCGGCCGGAATCGAAATCGAGTTCATGGCCACCAGTCGCATGAGAACAGAACTTTCGCCGGCGCCGGCTCGCCCCCGCCAGTTCATTATGTTACTGTCAATTTCGGATGAATACATCTTGAAAGCGAGGACAGGGTTTATGTGCCGTAGCACCTATGCTTTTTGCTTTTGCGTACTGGCTCTGGTTGGATGGGGCGGCTGCTCGAGCAGTCCGTCGCCCAAGGAGTCCAAAAGTGCTGCTAAAGCGCTCGACAAAATCCAGGGAAAGATCCAGGAAATGCTAAGGGAGACGACCGCGGCGGATGTCGCTCTGAACGCGGGCGGGCCTTCCGTGTATCTCTTGCAAGGGCTGCGCCGTTACCGGTTGTTCTTCAGAACAGCGACGGAAATCGACGCCAGCCAGCACTATGTGGTCGAGGGCATTGATGCGCAAAAGGCGATTGATGCGATTGGCGATCCGGACCAGGGCAAGAACGGGTATCCGCTGGCGTCAAGCTGCGAGCGGGTCGTCAAAATGGCGTGGCCGGGGCTGGCCATGGATGTCACGGATTTGCACGCCGAGGTGCTCTGCACCAGGATCAAACGCTATCCGGCCCGGCCCTTATTCCTGGTGACGAAACTGCATACGGTAACCGACAAGGAGAAGGACAAAGAAACCGGGAAGGCGGCTGGAGCGGGCGGAGAAGAGGTCGCGGAAGTTACGGTGCCGGCGGAAAAACAGAGCGCGCTTCTGATCGAAGGCCCGACGGTCGAAACTGCGCCCCTATGGTCTCCCGCGGGCGGAACGGTTCGGTGCAAACTCGTGATCGATGAGGACGGCAGAGTCTACGACCTCGAAACCGGCGTGCAGCTCTGCGAGAGTGTGCCATGGTCGCAGTTCCGTTACAAGCCCACGGTGCGGCGCGGCAAGCCGGTGATGGTCGAGACCGAAGTGGACGTGAAGTTCCAGCCGCGGAAGTAACTGCTTACGGTTGAGCAGGGCCGGCGCTTGGGCTGTTCGCAGAGCATTTCCACGCCAGCGGATGCAACTAATCTGCCGGCGGGCCCGTGCGGGCAGTTTCGATTGAGAAGGCGATAGCAGCGGCGATTCAATAGTCAGCCCAGGCCCTATCGAGGCGTACTGTGGGTACTGAAGCGCCAAGTGAAAAGTAAGTCTTGACCGCTCGCTTGCAACAAGTCAGCCAGGTGTATAATCGCTGGAGCCGGGATGCCAAACGGGGAATTCCGGATAACATGAGTGACACGTTGGGTGCGGGTCACTCTATCCACTGACTACGGGGAAAACTTCGACATGAGAACACTTTGGGCCGGCTTACTGGTGCTCGCTTCGGCGGCCACGTTACCGGCGACGCAGTATTCATACAGCAACAGCGGTGGAACAGTGAGCCAGACTGCCACCACCTTGACCATTACCGGGTCGACCGTGAGCAGTCCGGCGGGCACGGTTTCTATGACGTGCAACCTGACACCGATTAACTCGTCATTCGGCTTCACGTCGGAATGGTCGTGCGCCGGGGGCAGTTTCTCGGCGCAATCGACGGACAGGCAAAACTACTCATCTCGGGCGCTTTTACCAGCGGGCTTTTTACCATGACCGAGAGTGAGGTCAACCGGGTTTTTTACTACGCCTATGCGCTCTACGCGAACTTTTCCGCATCCCAAACGATTAATGGGAAAACGGTCGCGGTGGCCGGATCGGTGAGTGAGACACTGCCGAGCCTGACTGCGCCGTTGAACCCGGGGACGGGAACGATCCAGACCGGACTGATTGAAACGAGCCTGGCCTATGAGCCGGTTTACATTGCGGATACCGGCAACAACCGCATTGTGCGAACGGCGGACATTCTAGGGTCGAATTGGGCGAGCATCGGGAGCCTGGGCTCCGGTACCAACCAGTTCTCGGCGCCGTGGGGCGTGGCGCTGGATGCGGCGGGAAAAATTTATGTTTCCGATACCGGCAACTGCCGGATCGTGCGCATGGACACCATGAACGGGACAAACTGGACCTCGTACGGGACGTGCGGAGCGAGCGCGGGGCAGTTCTCTAATCCCGAGGGACTGTGGGTGGATGCCGGCGGGAAGATTTATGTGGCCGATACCGGGAACAACCGCATTGTGCGCATGGACGATATTACAGGGACCAATTTCACTTCGCTGGGCACGCAGGGCAACGGCGTGGGGCAGTTCAGCAGTCCCGCGGCGGTGACCACGGATGGGGCAGGGAACATCTACGTGGCCGATAACGCCAACGCGCGGGTGGTGGAGTTTTCCGACATGCTGGGAACGAACTGGGCGGTCTGGCAGTTTCCGTTGAACTATCTCACCCCGGACGGAGTGGCGGTGGATTCGGCGGGGAAGATTTATACGACTGACTCGCTGCAAAGCCAGGTAATTCGCGCGGACAATATTTCAGGAGCGAATGAGGTTTCGCTCAATGTGAACTACCTGCTGTACCTCAACGGCGTGGAATCGCCGTCGGGGATCTTTGTGGATCCCAGTGGAGGGATCTACATCGCGGACACGAACAACAATCGCGTTGACCGGCTCTTCGACATGACCTATAGCGACCAGATGGTTCTGGGCACGGCGGGATCCGGGGTGGGGAATCTGAGCCTGCCGCACGCGGTAGTGACGCAGCAGACGCCGAAGAAACCGTTAGCCGTTTCGGCGGTGACGCCGAGCAGCCTGGCGTTCCCGACCGAACTGGTAGGCGTGGCAAGCCCGGCCGAGACAACGGTGCTGAGCAACATCGGAACGGCGCCGTTTACGATCGACTCGGTGATCTCGACTCCAGCAGATTTCCCCATGACTTACAATTGCCCGACCACGCTTGCCGCGGGACAGAGCTGCTCGGCGACGGTCACATTCCAACCAACCGCCGGCGGTCTACGAACCGGATCAGTGGCGTTCAATTTGACTGGGGCAACCAGCAGGTCCACGCAGATCGGCGGACACGCCGCGCTGGTTACGCTCTCCACCAACTCCCTGATCATGTTTGCCTGTGCGTCGGGAACGGTCAAGGTGACCAACCCGTTGAGCACGAGCACGTCCATTCAATCGGTGAAGGTGACCAAGCCCTTCCGCGAGACCAACAATTGCTCGACGCTTGCTACGGGAGCCAGTTGCACGGTCACCGTAAACTGGTGTTCCTCTACGCCGATCACCGGAATTCTGGCGGTGACGGATGCTTCCGGCACGGCGCAGTACGTCACCATGACAGGGGAACAGTAACCCGTGGAGTTACGGACGCGACATTAGTTCACATTAGTTCACATTGAGCGTTACCGTATTGGAGGTCACCGTAACGTTGTTCAAAGTGTCTTGCAGGCTCAGTACCAGGTTGACCTGCCCGCTGCCCGCCAGACTGTTGGGGAGCTGCACGTTGATCTGATCCAGGCCGGTATCGCCCTGCGCTCCCGCATATTGGAAGGGTACGGGCTGGCCGTTGATCTGAACGCTGAGAGCGGCCGGCGACGATAAGTGACGGAATCCCGTACCGAATAACTCGACCACGACGGTATCGGACGCGCTCATGGCAAGGGGTTGCGCCGTGCAGCCCGCGCCGCCGGAACAGGCGAAGGCATCCTGGAGGTATTGTCCATTGGCTTGCCGGTTGGACCAGCCGTCGCAGGCTCCGGCGCAGATCGCCAGCGCGGACGCGGCGCCCTGTCCGCTGGCATTGGCCGTAAACAGCCCCGGGGCGACCGGCGCGATGAGCACTGTGCCGGCGGTCTGGGTACCGTCGCCGCTGGTCACCGTTACTGTTGCGGGGCCCGGTGCGGCGTTGGTAGGCACATAGTAATTGACCTGCCCGGCGGCAGCGTAATACATCTGCACAGGATAGGAGGTGTTTGTACTATCCACCAGCGTCATGGTGGTGCCGGCCAGCTTGGTAGGGAATGTGCCGTCCAACCCCGTGCCAGTGGCCAAATCCGTGCCGAAGGCAGACATCAGCGAATCGGGCGCCATCAAGGCTTGCGGGTTGCAGGGATTAGTGGCCGTTCCGCAAGCCGGATTGAATACGGTGGGTAGGGTGGCATAGCTGGCCGCGGAAATATTGGTGAGCCGTTTAACTGCCATCTGCCGGCTGTCGGCAAGAAAGGACTGGCCGGTTGCGGAGAGCTGTCCCTGTTGGATGGCTTGTTCGTCCCCCGCCTGGTAGCTTGTGTTGTCGGGCGTATCTTCTCCGGCCGGCCCATACCAGAAGAACGCCTCCGTGGTGAAAGGCGTCATGGATTCCAATTGGTTGGCGGAAGCGAATAACATCATGCCATGTAACCAGGCCGCATCCATGGCCGCGAAGTCGGAGTTGACCGGCCCGATGAGAGCCCTGTCCGCCAGCGGCTCGCCATTCCATGGTCCTATCGGATCCGGCAAATCGAAGGGCGTCCAGACCTCTTCAATATATGCGCCCTTGCCGTTTGCGTGCGCCAGTTGTGACCATTGGGCGAACTTATCGAATGCCGAGCTATAGATATCCATGGTCATGAAATCCAGTTGCGGAATCGTGACGAAATCCTGAAAGTAGTTGTCTTCGCTCTGGTAAGTGGCCAGCGAAGGATTGTAGTCGCATCCGGCACCGAGGCGGGTATGCGGGGATGCCGCCTTGATTATTGGAATCGCCGCCAGGATAAAGTTATGCCAGTCGGATATGGAAGTGCTGAAGCCCAGGCGGGCCTGCGCGGTATCCGGCTCGTGGATGATTACGAAGTTATCCGGCTGGTAGCGGGCCGCCAGCACCTGGTACTCGGCCAGTGCCTGTGCCTGGAACTCAGCGAAATTGGTGATGGGAGAGGGATCGACTTCGCCAAATTCGTATTCCGGGTTGATAGCCAGCTGCAGACCCAGTTCCCGGATGTGCCTTACAATCGCATCGTACTTAGTGACGTTGCCGGGATGAGACATAGTCGCCATGGACGGGTTAAATTCGATGCGTTGCACACCGGCGGCCTTTAGGCCATCCACCCAGTTCAGTACCGTGGTTAAGTCCATGTTGGCGATCTTAGTGCCGTAGGCGCCCACCAGATTGCCACCGACAATGATGGGCTGGGTCGGGTTGCCGAGGGTCGCGACCAGGTTGCTAATTGCCGTATTGACCGAGCTTATATACTGCTGCTCGGTCGGATTCTGTGCGGCCAGAGGCACGGCCGCGATGGCCGTGAGCAGGAGTACAGGAAGCGCCGCTTTCCTGAGATTTGAATCAGACATGTTATCAACTCAAATATCAGAGCAGGGCCGATTTAGCAAGCTGACTTGGGCCAGCGATTACTATAGTTAGCCGGCGTTGATATATTCTCAAAGGTATGTCTTGCTTCTTAACCAGCCGGTGGCTGTCTTCTACCCTCGGACTTTTCATGGCCACCTGCGGCCCCTGCGGCAAAGCCCAGGTTCAGAACGGAACGGCAGGCTCTACGGGTTTCCTATCCACCGGGCTGCGGCTTGACCCGGTGGGGGACGCTATCGAACTGGGAAGCATGCCGCTGGGGATGGCGCTCGCACCGGGCGGCGAGAAAGCCGCCGTGGTCCTGAGCGGGTGGCGCGAGCAAGGATTGCAGATCGTCGATCTGAAGTCGCACCAGGTTTTGCAGACTTTGCCGCAGGAAGCCGCGTTCTTTGGCATAGCCTTTTCCATAAATGGACAGGAGATTTACGTATCCGGCGGCAATGCGGACTCCATCTATTGCTACGCGTGGAAAGGCGGAGTGGCGACACTTGATCGAAAGATTGCCTTGGCCGAACACAAAGACGGAGCGCCAGGGTCGCGATATCCGGCCGGGGTCGCGGTTTCGCGGCGTGGAAACTATCTGTATGTCGCGGAAAACCTGAGCAACACGCTGGCGGTTGTCGATGCGGCTACCTCGCGGATCGTCAATAGGTTTCCGACCGATCACTATCCATATGCGGTTGAAGCCGCGGCGAACGGCTGGGTCTACGTTTCCGCCTGGGGCGCGGATACGATCTCGATCTTTCAGGCGCGCGCCGATGGGACGCTTAAGGCCGCAGGCAAGTTGCGGGTTGGGCCGCGCCCCTCGGCGCTTCTGTCGAATGCTTCCGGATCGCGGTTGTACGCGGCCTTGGCCGCAACCGATCAAATCGCGGTTGTGGATACCGGCAAGAGAAAAGTAGTGAGGTATCTGAGCGACGCGGCGCCGGCGGGACCGTCCGAAGGCAGCACCCCGAACGCATTGGCGCTCTCCCGCGACGAATCGAAACTGTTTGCCGCCGAGGCGGACAACAACGCGGTGGCGGTCCTGGATGTCTCCGAGGGGCGCGCGGGAGGTTCCGTGTCCGCGAAGGCGCCGCTCGAAGGCCGCATCCCCACCGACTGGTACCCGACGGCGGTCATGGATACCGGAGGGCAACTGCTGGTTCTATGCGGCAAAGGACATGGCAGCCACGCGAACCCCGACGGTCCCACGCCGGGCGAAGGGATTAAGAGACCTCTCGGATACGACCTGGGCCAACTGAATGGAACCATGCGAACGTTACCCGATCATGTCTCGCCGGGGGACCTGGCGGGATACTCGCGCCGCGTGGCTGAGGCGGACAATTGGAGAGAGCACCGGTCCACAAATACTTATCCTCCCTTCAAACATGTGCTTTACATCATCAAGGAAAACCGCACTTACGATCAGGTGTTGGGCGACCTCAAGGAAGGGGACGGCGATCCTAAACTGGTCTTCTTCGGGCGAGCCGTAGCGCCCAATCATCACGGCCTGGCCGAACGTTTCGGAATATTTGACAGGTTCTTTACCAACGCCGAGGTAAGTTCGCAAGGCCATATCTGGTCGACGGCCGCGTACGTAACCGATTTCGGGGAGAAGACGGTTCCCTCCCTTTATTCCTCCAGACGCGAGGGTGTGGACGGCGAAGAAGTCGATGAACCGATCAACGGGTTTCTGTGGACACTGGCGAGAAAGAAAGGGATCAGCTTTCGCGATTATGGCGAGATGATGAAGGCCCCCGACGGTTGGCCGGTAACGCAGCGGCAATTGGGCGCAGACGTAAGCCCCACTTACCCGCCCTTCAACCTGAAGATTACGGATCAGGTGAGGGCCGACGCCTGGATCGCCGAGCTGGACAAGTTCGTCCGCGACGGCAACATGCCGGCACTTGAGGTAATGCATCTGCCGGGCGACCATACCGCGGGTGGCCGCGCCGGTTATCCGACGCCACGGGCCTACATGGCGGACAACGATCTGGCCCTGGGCCGGATTGTGGAGGCGTTATCGAAGTCTCCGTTCTGGCGCGACACGGTGGTTTTCGTGCTGGAGGACGATTCGCAGGCGGGCCCCGACCACGTAGACTGTCACCGCTCCGTATTCCTGGCGATTTCAGCTTACAACCATCCGGGAACGATTCACAGGTTCATCAACACGACCGACGTGGTCGCGGCAATCGAAGATATCCTGGGGTTGAGCCGCTTGTCGAAGTACGATTACTTCAGCCGGTCCATGGCGGATGTCTTCGCGGATACCCCGGATTTGTCGCCCTGGAAGGCCATGGTTCCCCAGAACGACATGCACGAGCTGAACCCAGCCGCCACGACTGCGGCGAACTTGTCTGAAGGGCTTGATTTCAGCGCGCCGGACCGGGTAAACGACGTGCTGTTCAATAAGATTCTTTGGAGCATGATGAAGGGACCGGAACCGTTTCCGGCGGCCCACGCCAAAGCGCCCATGCATCTCTTTGAGGCGGCCCGGTAACGGTTGCCGCTATCTGGTTGTCGGCGGGGCTTCCGCGTTGTTGATATGCTCAACAGCCTTCCGGGAAATTACCTCCTACCGGCTGACGACCCAGGCGAGGCCATCTGGTTGCCCGCCGGCCTCGATGTGACCGGCGACCTCCAGGGATTTTAGATCGATAACGGCCACATAGCCGTCCGGCGTGCAGGCCACGAAAGCGCGGGCGCCATCGGGCTGCATCTGGATTCCCGCCGCGCCCCGGCCGATCTTCAAGCGCTTCACCTCGCGGCGCGTCTTGGCATCCAGGATCACCAAATCCGGACCGCCTAACATGGAAACAAGGACCAGCGATCCATCGGGAGTGAATTTGAGCCGGTTAGCGCTGCGGACGTTTGCCTCCAGCGTGTCGATGACTTTCTTGGCGGCGGCATCGACCACCGAAATCGTCCCATCCTGGGCATTGGCGGCCCAAATCTGCTTGCCATCGGGCGAGACGTCGAAACCCTCGTCCCCCCGGCCGACCGGGACCACGGTTTCGTCCCAGTCGTCCTGGTGTGTGCCGTTCGGACCCTGCCGGCTGACCTTGTCGATGATCGACATGGTTGCCGAACTCACATTGGAAGTGATGATGCGCTTGAGGTCTTCGGACACCACGATCATGTGCGTCCGGTTCTGGCCGGTGCCCAGCACCCAGTCCACGCGTTTGGTTGCGGGATCATAGCTGCCGATCACCTTGTTGGTTTCCGCGGTGAACCAAAGCTTCCCGCCAACGAACGCCAGTCCGTGCGCTCCGCGCAGCACGCCCAGGTCGATAGGCGCCAGTGCAGTGTGCTCACGGAGATCGACCACCGAAATCGTGTTATGGGCGCCGCCGGGTCCGCCGTAGTTCGAGATGTAGGCCAGTTTTCCAGCGGCATCCGCGACGATTTCGTGCGGGTCCGGCCCGGAAGGCATGTGGGCCAGGACCTTTAGAGATGCGGGATCGACGATCGACGCGGTCAGGTCTGCCTTCGAAAGAACTAGTAACACCGTGTGGGGATTACTTTGTCCGTTTAGAACGGCGAGCCCCAGGCAGGCCGTCAAAAGCGTAGATACGATTCGTGATTTCAACATTTCTATTTATCCTCTTTCGGAAGCGCAAAGGGGCGCGTGTCCGCGCCGCCAAGCAGGATAGGAACTCGCGGGATCGTGGCGGCGCGGTCGTGCCCTGTTTTGCGCGGAACCCTAAAAGTCTGCAGCCTCAAGACGAAGACAAGCCCCGCGAAAAGTAGAAGGGCGACCGAACCGAACTGCGCCCCGATGCCTGTCCACCAACTGCGACCGGCCTGCACGTAGTCCAATTGATAAAACGACTGGTCCTCGTTTCGATTCTGCGCGGTGATCCGAACCGCTTTATCGCGGGGGACAAGACAGTTCACCAGGTAGGCTGCGATGCGGCTTTGGTGATGATTTTCGAAAATGAGCGTGCGATTGGCGCGGCTGCCCGGCGGCACGTCCGCGCTGAACGTGATCTGAATTTCGCCCAGCCCTTCTTTCATCTCGCCGGCGCCGGCGACTTCAACCGAGACCAACCGGGGCTTCAAAGGCCGGCCATCGATACTGAGCGAGAGATCGCTCAGCACACGTTGTGCGTAGCGCAGCCGCTCGGCGTCTGAGATGATGCCGTCTCCATTGGTATCGATGCCCGGAATCACGATGGAAGACACCGCCACACCCGGGACCAGGCGCAAGCACGCCTGCACCCGGTCTTTTTCCACGGAAAGGATGGTGGCCTGCAGGTATTCGTCCAGCCGGTGCGCGCCGGCAGGCGCTCCGAGCAACAGAAGAATCGCGGCAGCGGCAGCCAGACGGTTCATTTTGCCGTTAGCCCCCGTCCATAGTCATTCGTCGGATCGCGGTACATGGTGTGGATATGCATGGACGGATCGCCGCCTAAGCGCTGAGGGGCATACTCTATAACCAGCTTCGGACCCTGAATCCGGTAATAGGCGGCGATGTTTTTGCCCGGAGTGACGTTGGTGGGACCGCTCCAGGCGAACCAGGTTTCATCCAATCCGGCTTTAATTTCCGCCATACGGGCCGCCGCCGCGCTCTGGTGGATGATGCCCGCCCATTCCGCGATCAGGTCGACCAGCATGGCACGCTGGTGTTCGTTCATCCCGGTAGCTTTTAGCCCCTCGGGCTGGATGGTTTTGCCATCCTGCCCGGGCCCCGAGACAAGATCGGCCAGGCGGTAACCCAGAATCGCTTGTTTGCGCTGCTTTTCGTCGAGAGCATTTAGCAGGGCGAATGCCTTGTCGCTCTCCTGGCCAAGGGGCCGCACCGTTTTCCCCTCGAAAGTGTAGATACCGGGTTGCGCGCCCGTGAGGGTCGGCGTGAGGATGCCTTGTTCGCCGGCGATGGTGATGTTGAGCGCCAGATGGTGGCCGCCAAACTGCAACATCCAGGGATCTTTTTCCGAGGGCTTGCCGAGCAGGGAAATGTAGTACAGATCCTTTCCGAAGATCGGATTGTTTCCTTCGCTGATCTTGTTGACCTCGTCGCCTTCCATGATTTGCTGGACTTTCTCGAAGCCTCTCGGGCTCAGCGCGGATGCAACCAAGGCCATAGCCGCGGCGCGCTGCGCGGCATTCATATCCTTCAGGCTGATACCGCCTCGCTTAGCGAAGTTCGTCGGAAGGTTGGACCAACGTTGCCGCTGGGTTTCGTCACTAAATGCGAACACCACGGTTTGCCGCTGCTTCTCATCCAGGGTCGAAAGGAACGCATTTGCGGCGCTGACGGTGCGGGCGGTGGCCGTTTGCGCTATGGCGGGTGCCAGCGACAAACAGATCGAGGCCAGTGCGCAGATCCCACGGCCAGTTCTCATCGACAGAAGTCCCATGTTTCGCTCTCCCATTAAAGAATCGCGCAAAACGGGGCCACGGGCTCCTTTGCGCTTCCGCAGCCACCTTCAAGCGGCTGTTCCTACGATGATCTCCCTCGAATCCCGGCACCGCTGGGCGCCTCCCGCTTGCGGGAAGCGGACCACCATTAATGTGCGGTCGTCCTGCGGCGCCGCAGCATTCGCAAACGCCGCAACACGGTCCATAATACGGTCGCATACGGCAGACGGCGCGGCATCCGTGTCCGAAATCAACTCCTGGATGCGCTCTTCGCCGAACTCTTGGTTGGTCTGGTCGGTGGCTTCGTTGATGCCATCCGAACAGAGGATGAGCATGTCGGAAGCCTCCATCCTGATGCTACCTGCCGAGTAGACGGCGCTCGGAAGCACCCCGAGAACCGGGCCGCCTTCGTCCAATCGCTGGATGCGGCCGTTACGGACGAGCATGGGAGCGGCGTGGACCGCGTTCACATAGCGCAGCGTGCTGGTCGCAGGATCGTAGACGCCCCAGAATAATGTCGCGAACCGCTCGCAGGCTGTTCGTTCGCACAACATATGGTTGATCCGCTTGCAGGCACGTTCGTGGCGTGACGCCGTGGAGGAGCGAATGGCACCTTGCAAGACACTCACCAGCAGCGCCGCGGGCACGCCCTTGCCCGAGACATCGCCCAGGACGATGGAAATTTTGCCGGATTCCGCTTCGAAGATGTCGTAGAAGTCGCCCCCGATGTGGTCGGCCGCTTCAGACGGTGCCCCGAATTCGACATGCCGTGATATGAGCTGCGCCTTCGGCTGCAGGTCGCTCTGCACCCGCCTGGCCAATTGCAGTTCGCCTTCGAGATACCGGCCGCGAAGGTAGTGGGGCGCGCGAAGTCCGATGACGGCCAGCGATAACAATAGAGCGAGGGACGCGATCACGCCTACGATCAGGTTTTGACGCAGCCCCTCGAATGCGCCCGCGACCGCGTTGAGCGGAACCGCCAACTCGATTACGTAGGCTCCGGCACGGCGCGCTCCGGGTGGCGGACCGGGCGGCTCAGGGCGACTGTCTCCCGTTTTGGCGGGGCGTGGGGACCGCGGCAGCCGAAACGGGAGCATGGCGACGAAGACCTTGCCTTCCGGGGTGTCGGCCAGGACTCCCACGCGCTCATGCGCCTCTACGTTTTCCCACCAGCGCGACGGTACCTTTGCGGTCCCCTGTGGATTGCCGCCCTGGGCGAGGAGATCACTTTCCGGATCCAGCAGGCGCATCCATACAACACGGTCGCCGGCCGACTCCAGCGCGTGTTCGATCACCGGCCCCAGCGCGCGCGGGTCGGTAATCCCTGCGCTCCGGGCGGCCGCGGTGAGCGCGCCCACCTGCCGCTCCGCCTCGCGCTCGGCCTGCTGCGGAACCAGGACGGCGCCAGTGTACAAATAAGTCCGCACACATTGCGCGCAGAGCACCAGGGCGACCAGGGCGCCGATCCCAAGTACGAGGTTAAACCTGAATTGCGAATGTTTGTGCAGTTTCATCGGTGAGATTCTCCGGACACTAGACAGCATCGCCTGCCAACCTTAAATCTGTCTTAAAATCTCTGGAATAGCCTTGAGCGTATGTCGGCGCGATGAATCGTACAATTCAAGTGCTTGCTTCGGTGCCCTTAATCCCCGAGTACCAGGCGGTCGCTGACCCGGGGAGATGGTACTGGAGACGGCGGTCAATTGGGGCGGCCGGTTGGCTGCTTACTTTCAATCTGCGCCATCTCGCCGGCCCCGCCCAGGAATTCGGGACTCGTGTGGTTCGGCCAAGCGATGCATGGGGGGAGGTTCGAAGACAGGAGAAGAAGTAATGTCGCTTTGCGCTTGCAGGCGTCCATATTGGAGGAGGCGCGTCGCGTTTCTGAAGCCGAAGGCGTGGCACTCAACCAGTTCATCAATGTCGCGGTGGCTGAGAAATTATCAGCCCTGCGGACCGAAGATTATTTCCGGGCGCGCGGAGCAATGGGCGATGTGGCGAAGGCGAAGCGAATCTTGAAGCGTGCGGGTCGCGGAAATCCTCCGGCGCCCGGCGACGAACTGGACTGAGTCGGGGCGCTATTGTGACTTGCGATGGCATAAGCGAAGTGCCCAGCGCTTGGTTTCGCTACCTCCGCCCCCCATCCCGGTTCCATAGCGGTAATCCTCGGACATAACGACTCCCGTCAGGACAATAACCAGCAATGGAAGGGCACACCAGACCCCCAATACAAAATCTGCGCTCTCCTGTTTGGCGACGCGCTCATTTCATAACTCCTTATGCCAGCGGGTTCACCTGGCTCCCGAGGTGCCCTGTCAGTTCCAGAAGCATTATAATTTCATGTGCAACGGTGTTGCAATGCGAGCGGCCCGGAAGGCGTCCCGAGTTTAGTTGAAGGTTGGTAGGCGGCGGTTGGCGGCCAAACAAGAATGGCCGAAAGGAACCTACTGCCGTGAAGAAACCTTACCGTATCGTGACCCGCGCGGCACGCGAGTCATCGAGCAATTCTGCCAAGCCAATGGGCAGATCCTGCTTCCCATCGTCAACCTGAGCCAGAATGCCAGCCAAGTGGTCGAGCACGTGATCTATGTCCGGACAAACTGGCGTGCCATACCCTGGGAGCGCCGCGGCCGTCGCGTTATTATGTTCCCATGCCACGGCGCGCTCCCCTCGTCATAGCGTTTGCAATCCTCGGTGTTTTCTCGTCGCACCTGACCGGTTCCGACGAGCTGAGTCAGCGATTGAAGCGAATCTTCGATTCGCCGGCCTTTGCCGTAAGACGGTTCGGCCCGGCGCGCTGGATTCGCGGTGGCGCGGCGTTCACCACGCTCGAAGACGCGCCTTCCACCGAAGGCGGGAAGGACATCGTCGAGTACGACACCGCCACCGGCAAGCGTTCGATCCTGGTTTCGCACACGCAACTGATACCGCCAAAAGCCGTGAAACCCCTCACCATTGAGGAATACCGTTGGGACAAAAACGCGAACCGCCTACTGGTTTACACGGAGTCGCACAAGGTGTGGCGGACGAATTCACGAGGTGATTATTGGGTGCTTGACCGTTCGGCCGGCGCTCTCAAGAAGCTAGGCGGCGATGCGCCCGGTTCTTCTCTGAGTTTCGCCAAATTCTCTCCCGATGGCACCCGCGTGGCCTACGTCCGCGCGAACAATATCTATGTCGAAGACCTGGCCACCGGCGCAATTCGCGCGATTACCACGGATGGGTCCGAAACCCAGGTCAACGGTGGTTCCGACTGGGTGTATGAAGAGGAACTCAATGTGCGTGACGGCTTCCGTTGGGCGCCCGATGGCCGGAGCCTCGCCTTCTGGCAATTCGATTTAAGCGGCGTCGAGCAGTTCGCGCTTATAAACAATACCGACTCGCTGTACCCGAAGGTCATCAACATCCCCTATCCTAAAGCCGGCACGAAGAACTCGGCGGTTCGCGTGGGCGTGGCGAGTGTGGATGGCGGCCAGCCCCGATGGATCGAGATTCCGGGCGATCCGCGCGACCATTACATCTTCCGGGTGGAATGGCTGGAGAGCGGCGGCAGCCTGGCGATCGGCCAGCTCAACCGGAAACAGAATATGGCGACCGTTTTCATTGCCGATTCCCAATCCGGGACTGCGAAAGCCGTTTTCGAGGACCGGGACGCCGCGTGGGTGGATGTGCCCGAGAGCGGAGGTCCGGGAAGAGACACTGGCGGGTTCGATTGGCTGAACAACGGAACAAAGTTTCTCTGGCTGAGCGAGCGCGATGGGTGGCGTCGCGCGTACGCCGTCTCGCGCGATGGCGGGGAGTCTATCCCGATCACGCAGGAACCCGCGGACGTAATCGCGATCGAGGCGATCGATCCAGAGAGCCGCTGGATCTACTTCATGGCCGCTCCCGGTAACGCCACCCAGCGTTATCTGTACCGTTCGCCCGTGGACCGTTCCGGACCGCCCGTTCGTCTTAGCCCGGCGGATCAGCCGGGGACGCACTCTTATCGAATCTCTCCGAATTGCCAGTGGGCTTTTCACACTTACTCGCGGTTCGATAGTCCGCCGGTTACGGAGCTGATCAGCCTGCCGGACCACAAGCCGGTTCGCACGCTCGAAGGAAATGGTGTTTTGCGCGCTAATGTGGCGGCATCGGTGGATCCGCCGGTCGAGTTCCTGCAAATCTCGCTCGCTGATGGCGCGACCCTGGACGGATGGCTGCTGAAACCGCGGGTTTTCGACCCGTCCAAGAAGTACCCGCTGCTAGTGCACATTTATGGAGAGCCGGCTGGTGTTACGGTCCTGGACGCGTGGATGGGAGACGGCACTTTGTTTCACCGGGCGTTGGCGGGCGAGGGTTATCTCATCGCCAGTTTCGACAATCGCGGCACACCCGCGCCCAAGGGTCGCGCCTGGCGGAAGGCGGTCTACGGCGCGGTGGGCGTGCTCTCCTCCGAGGAACAGACCGAAGCGGTTCTGGCTCTTGCCCGGCAGCGGCCTTATGTCGATGTGAGCCGGGTGGGAGTGTGGGGTTGGAGCGGAGGCGGTACCAACACCCTTAATCTTATGTTCCGTTCTCCCGACTTGTTTCGTGTGGGGGTGGCCGTGGCGCCGGTCCCTGATCAGAAGCTCTACGACACGATCTACCAGGAACGTTATATGGGATTGCCTGCAGAGAATGCGGAGGGTTATCGCAGCGGATCGGCCATCAATTTCGCCGAGGGGCTTCGGGGCAAGCTGCTCATCATACATGGCTCCGGCGATGATAACGTGCATTTTCAAGGCACTCAAAAACTCCTGAACCGCCTCATCGAATTAGGTAAGCCGTTCGACTTCATGGAATATCCTAACCGGACACACGCCATAGCGGAGGGAACGGGGACCACGTTGCACGTATTCAGCCTGATCGCCCGCTATATCGAGGAGCATCTGCCCGCTGGGCCGAGACAGCCTTAAAGTCGCCATAACGGGAAGCCGTTTCCGGCCGGCGACTGCGCGGATTGTACGGCGTTTCCACTTAATAAACTACTCGGCCTCCTACGACTTTTTCTCGCGAGCGGGCGGTGCCTGCCGGGGCGCCGGCGCCGGCCTCGGCTGCATCTGTGGGCGCGGTGCGGCATGCGCCATGTGTTGCTGCGTCTGCGGCAAACGGTGCTGCGCGTCCGGTGGCCTATTTACGGGACCAGATCGCTGTTGCGCCATCCGCGGCTGGCTCTGCACCTGCTTGGGCTGCGGCCTTGGTTGCTCCCGCGGCCTTACGCTGGCCTGCCGCGGGTGGCTCTCCACCTGCCTGGGCTGAGGGCGTGGCTGAGCCTGCGGCCGCACGCTGGCCTGTCGTTGCGGCCTGGCGCTCGCTGCGTGGGCAGTAACCGCGCGCGCAATGCGCGGGCTGCTACTCGGACCGGACGCATGATTTGACGCCCTGTTTCCTACAGCGGCGCGGCTGGCTTGGGCCCGATCTGCGTGACGCGCTGCCGGTGGCTTGTACGATGGCGCCGCCGCGCGGGCTGCCACTACGCCGCGTCCGCTGAATTGCGCTGTCTTCGTGGTGGCCGCAACTGGCGGCTTGCCATGGTTTACCGATACATACAACTGCCGATTCCTGCTGGCGGCCTGCACGTGGGCCATCTGTACGCCGGTCGGCGGAATGTGCCTTTCATGCGCGGCGGCCTGTTGGGCCGCTGTGGGACGCGCGGTGAGGCCGCCTGGTCCGTTGAAGCTCACGTGCTGTGTATTACGGACGGCCACCGTGCTGGTATAAACATTTCTCAGGTTCCCCACATTGTTTACGGACCGGTTGTAGAAGAAGGTGCCGTGATTCCAATATCCGCCCTGATAGCCGGCACCCGTGTAGCCGAAGCCGTAATCGATGCCGCCGTAGAATCCCACATGAGGGCCCCAGTAGCCTTGGTAAAAAACAAAGAGGCTGCCGTTCCATCCCCAATAACCAGGCGTCCAGAGCAAGCCAGGCTCGGGAATCAATACCCAGACGCCGGGCACCCAGAAGTACCCATCATCGTAGGCCCAATACCCGGGTTCCCAAATGTATCCCGGGCCAGGGCAAACGGGCTGCACGTAGATTGGCAGGGGCGGCGGTGCAAATCCGATAGAGAAGACGATAGCCGCGGACGATACCGTTGGCGCGGCGAACATCAGAAAAGCCAACAAAACAAAAGTGAACAAAACCGAACGGCTGGAGAGAACGTTACGCATTTGTATTTCCCCCAAATTCCGGTAAATGAGTTACCGTGGTGCCAACTCACCCATCATCTAAGCCGAGCAGCAGAAGGACCAAAGCATGTTGCTGCACTTAGCGGAAGTATGCTTTCGCCCGTTTTGGCTCAGCGCGGCCTGGGGTCGGGAGACGTGGCCCTCAGGCATCGGGTCGCCCTGGCCGCCCCTTGGCACCGGCATTCGCGATGCAGCCGGGTGAATTGGCGACGCAAACAAACTCCATCAACGCACCGTCCGGACACAGAGTCCGTTTGCGCGTGGCATTCTCCAACCGTCGCTTGCGGTCTGGCCGGCTTGAGATCCGGGCTTGGCCCACTTCGATGCGTTAACATGAATACCGGTCTCAAGATTTTGTTTGCTTTTATTGCTCTCACTATCGCAGCAATGGCCGGATTCGTCTGGATGACATGTAGGCACGTTGCGGAAATCGATATGTCCGGCAGGATCGAGGGCCGCACCAGGATGGTGCTTCGCTTCGATCGCGTATTGATGCCGGACGGGAGCCGTGCACCGAATCCAAGCCGAAATTATCGAGCTTTACCGTGCACCGTCCGGCGAAAAGGCTCGACCTGGAAGGCGCGATTGAATCAGGCGGCAGGGGCCGAGAGCATCGAGCACACGGTGATCGGGTGATCATCGCCGGCGCCGGCCGGTGGGGGACCACAGCATTCCATGGACACCAGCAGATCACACTCAGCAATGGCCAGGAAATTGTGATTCGCATTATGGTTCGCTGAGCAGGGAGTGAAGAAGGAGAATTTAGATGCAAGGAGTCGACCAGGTTCGCATCGAGGAAGATGCTCTAGGAAACGTGCATGTCCCCGCCGGGCATTTATGGGGTGCGCAGACCCAGCGGTCTCGCATGAATTTTCCAATTGGCGTCGCGCGTTTCCGCTGGGGACGGCCGGTCATCCGGGCTCTCGGCATCCTGAAAAAGTGTGCGGCACTGGCCAACGGGGAACTGGGCCAACTTCCCATGGAAAAAGTTGACATGATCGTGCGCGCCGCGCAGGAAGTGATCGACGGCCGATGGGACGATGAGTTCCCACTGGTCGTATTCCAGACCGGCTCCGGTACCCAGACCAACATGAACGCCAACGAAGTGATCGCCAACAGGGCGATTCAGCTTGCCGGGGGCACGGTCGGCTCCAAAAAACCGATCCATCCCAATGACGATGTGAATCACAGCCAGTCATCGAACGACACGTTTCCTACGGTGATGCATATTGCGACCGTCGAGACCATCGAAGCCGGTCTGATTCCGGCAGTAAGCCGCCTTCGTGATGTGCTCGACGAGAAGGCCGGAAAGTATCGAGACGTCGTCATGGTGGGGCGGACGCACTTGCAGGATGCGACGCCGCTTACGCTCGGTCAATTAATATCGGGCTGGGTTGCGCAACTCGATCACGCGGTCGCTGGCATTCGCCGGTCTTTGGACGGAGTTTTCGAACTGGCAATTGGCGGAACGGCGGTGGGCACGGGACTCAATGCCGATCCCCGTTTCGGCGAAGTAGCCGCCCGGCGAATCGCCGAGGAAACCGGCCGGCCATTCGTGTCAGCACCCAACAAATTCGCGGCGCTCTCGGCGGACGACGGAATGGTGACCGTGAGCGGGGCGCTTCGCACGCTTGCCGGAGCGTTGATGAAGATCGGTAACGACGTGCGGTGGTACGCGTGCGGACCGCGGGCGGGATTTGGGGAACTGAAACTTCCCGAAAACGAACCGGGCTCTTCCATCATGCCGGGGAAGATCAATCCCACACAGTGCGAGGCGCTCACGATGGTCGCGGTCCAGGTGTTTGGGAACGACCACGCGGTCGCGTTTGCAGGTTCGCAAGGGAACTTTCAATTGAACGTGTATAAGCCCGTAATGCTGCACAACGTTTTGACCTCGATCGAACTCCTGGGCGACGCTTGCCGTTCGTTCTGCGACCGTTGCGCCATCGGGATTGAGCCAAACGAGAAGCGGATCAAAGAACATCTCGATAATTCACTCATGCTGGTGACGGCCCTGAATCCACACATTGGCTATGAGAAGGCCGCGAAGATCTCGCTGACCGCATATCGCGAAGATATCAGTTTACGGGATGCTGCCCTGAAGCTCGGATTCGTCACGGGGGAGCAGTTTGATTCCTGGGTCCGCCCGGAGGAGATGACCCATCCACTCGGATTAGCCCGGTGAGCACGCTAGTTTTACAGCCGCATGGACCCGATTCTTTGTCCAACGCATGGGCGCTCATGTGCTCCAAAGCGTGAGAGGCGTGGCTTGCGGAGCCCGCGGTACCGGAGTCTGATTGTGCCCAGCGGACCTGGACGCCGGATAGCGGGTCGAATAGCCGTCTGCCACGGCTCATCGGCTGCTCGCCTGCTGCCTGTCAGGAGATCGGGCGTTCCTTCGTTCAGCGACGATGACGCCATGTTGCGCCCAGGGGACGGGTAACGTGTGGTCGAGCGAGATGGCCTGGAGCGGGCAGCGGCTGGGCACCCAAATCCGAATTGATACTCATTTGGCTTGGGAGCAGGCGGGATTGGCGATCTCCACGCGACGGTTCTTGGCGCGGCCCTCATCGGTGTTATTGTCCGCGACCGGCACGGTCTTGCCGTACGCTTTTGCGGATAAACGGGCAGGCGCGAGTATCAAAAACGATGCGACGGCTCCGAGGTCCGGCGCCGGCGCAACATTCCCCTCGGCCTCAAATCGGAAATGGACAGAGGCTAGGCCAAGCCCGGCGGAATCATCGCACGTGAGACAAAAGATGTCACTCCTGCGCCGGTGAACATCACTTCGCTGATTCTACGAAAACCGCTTTCTGCCATTTCGGCGATGTTCACGCGGTGGCGGTATTTCAGTAGCGTATTCAACGAACATAGACATGCACGCGGCTTCCCTGGCCTTCAGGCTTTCGTTTTCCGCTACACTAGCTCAATCGTAACGCGGCGGCCTACTATTGCCGCCGCTCGTTGCAGGCTAGACAGCGTGATGTCGTCCTTTGCACTGAGGAGCCGGTCAACCTGCGTCCGGCTTGTTTTCAGCAGCGTTGCCATCTTGTTCTTCGAGATTTTTCTCTTCTTCATGGCCTCGGCGAGTTGCCAAGCCACGACCTCCTTGACCGCTTGTGCTTGTGCCTCCTCGAAAATGCCCTCCCCCTTGAGGAAGTCATCGACGCTCGAACCCATGTGTTTCTTGCTCATTGCTCCAACTCCTTCTTGCGCTTCCGCGCCAGCGCCAAATCCTCATCTGGCGTCACCCGGGTCTTCTTGATGAACCCGTGCAGCGCGAGCAGGTGCTCACGGTAAACGCAAATCAACACGCGCGCCGTGCGCTTCGTCGGCAGGTCCGTCCGAATTTCCCAGAGGCCGCTTCCCATCGCACGGCAGAGCGGCATTCCTACCGGCCACCGCCACTGCGCTCGCAACAGGTCCTTGCCTATGGCCTGCCGTTCCCCTTCCGGCAACTCCTTCAACCACTCCCGTACCGGCTCGCTTCCGGCCAGCGTGCGGAAGAAGATCAACGGGATTTTCGTCGGCTGAGGGTCGTCCGACATCCTGTACCGTACTCAGCACATTGTACCTTAAAATGTGCAGGGCGGAGCTCTTGGGACAACCAGCGCGGCCCTCCCCAACCAAACCCCACTGTCTGGTTCCGTTGGAATAATGGCCGCCTGAGAAGAGCAAGCGCGTTTTCCTTCAGCCGAGAAATAGTTCTCTAGGATCTCTTAATTCCGCGACAGCCCCAACCCAACAGCGCCCCGACGACAACCACGAGTAGCCCTGACCACAGATTCAAAGTTCGAAGAAGGCAGCGATCCTCACCCCCGATGATGGGAACGAGCGCGAACAGCATGCCGCCGATCCCGAGTCATGCGCCGAGGACACCAAGTCGCGTTGCCAAGCGAACCATGGGATCCGGATTCTGACAGGCCGCCCGCAAGGCGTGCCAGGCGTGGTCTCCGAGGCTCGCAATGGTGAGAGGCACTCTGCGTGCCGCCTTTATCTCGAGCCGCGGTCCGGTACCAGTCGTTCGCAATGAGGACGTCGCCGTAGGCGGTGGAATCGTGACGCGCCAAATGCTCCGTCGCAGGTGCTCCACGTACATGGCGCAGATCACCACCGTCAAAGACGTGCAGGCCCACCTACGGCACACGAACGCCAAGACCACCCCGGAGCACGACCATCAAATCGGTGCCCGAGAGTGTACGCGTTGCCGTCGAGTCGTTGGATCAGTTGTTGAAGAAGAAGCCGGCCGGTTCAGAAACGCCCACGAATTGAACCATTTGAACCCAACTCGATGACGCGCCAGCTTGTAAAGGATTGATTTTATGGAGCCACCCTCCGGGCTCGAACCGGAGACCTGCTGATTACGAATCAGCCGCTCTACCAACTGAGCTAGGGTGGCTTACCTCCTAAATGATAATCACTTGAGAGTAATTTTCGCAACCTGCTTCAATTCGTGACCGATCCGCAGGGGATTTCAGGCTTCGTCATCAATGGAATATCACGCCTCGATTTGCCGCGATCGGCCATACCACATTCCAGGCCACCTGCCGCCAAGCTCACGAGAAGTTCCCGCCGGAATATCGATCCTAGGCGCGCGGCTATTGATTTTAGCGGGCGGCATACTCGAGCATGGGCTTGAATTTCGCCAGTTGTCTTGAATAAATCGGACAAACCGAACGTGCACTTCGCCGCCCGCGGCAGAACCGCCGGCAGATTGTCCGAGAATCGCCGCACCTCGCAATTCGGGTGCGCCTGGTTGGAATAACCGGCCGCCGTGGATTAACGCCCGCGGGTTATCCGCGCGAACGGTTCGTGCGCGGCAGCGCCCCACTCGGCCCGCAGTGGAACGGTCTGGTTAAGCGCCACCGAAGACAGGCAAACCGAGTACTTCTGCCGCGGAGCCTGGATGAAAGCGGGCGCCTACGATGACCGTGCCCGCCGCCAGGCCGGCCACAAAAACATTCGTCCACGGGCTGGCCACGGCCGGAGGGCCGTCATTCATCAGGACCAGTTCGCTGCAGCCGTCGGGATCTCTTTAAGCCGCGCCGGAGGCGCAAAATTCCCGGTAGTCGGAAGCCGGACGTCCGGATCTATGCGCCGCAAAATCGATTGTCGCAAATAGCCATGCGCAAGATATCCGGTGCAATATTGGCGCCGCTGACCATTAGCACTATGTTCGCGGGGAGCGGACCGGAGGGATGAAGAACGGCGGCAGTAGTGGCCGCTCCCGCCGGCTCGGCGACCAAATGTTCGTCGAAGAGAAGATGGCGAATCGCGGATAGCATTTGGTCGTCATTCACCAGCCGCACGTCATCGACCAGCGCACGGATTGCCTCCACGTTGCCGGCGTCGGGGATTCGAGTGGCGAGGCCGTCGGCAATGGTGCGGCAACTCTCGGTGGGCACCACGCGGCCTTCCTGCCACGACAGCCAATAAGATGGCGCGCGTTCCGCCTGAACACCTACGATCCGGACCTTGCGGGATATCTGTTTCGCTGCGGCAGCCATGCCTCGGATCAGCGCCGTATCTCCCATCGGCACGTAGATCGCATCGGCATCGGGAAGTTCCTCTAGAATTTCGCAGGCTATGGTCGCGGGTCCCGCGGGCAGATCGGGATCTGTGGCATCGTTGATTAGATATAACCCCCCGGCTTCCGCGTACGCGGCGGCCCGCGAGTAGGCATCGCTGATATCCGCGCCACCTTCGAAGATCTTCGCACCCATACCTGCGATTTTTGCTCGCTTCACGGGATTCGGGTGGTCAGGCAGGAATACGGTGGCGGGAACGCCCAGGCATTGGGAAGCGAATGCCACAGCCGCGCCATGGTTCCCCGTACTGGAGGCCACGACTTCGTTAACCTGCCCGCGTTCCAGGTTGGCATGAAGCGCATAGAGGGCGCCCCGTGGCTTGAATGATCCGGTTGGCAGCTCACCTTCCAGCTTGAGAAACAAGTTTGCGCCCACCAGCCGGGAAAGGGACGCCGCCGGGATCAGACGGGTTCGCGGCAGATACCGGCATAAGAAATTCCGCGCTTCACGAATTGTAGATAAGGACAGTTGCATCCCGGATGGCTAAACGATGGCTAAACGATGCAAAACGCGGAAAGGTGGTTCCTCCTCCCGCTTAGCTCGATTTTACCCGGTATGCCGCCGTCGTTCACTCGACCTTGTAATTCGCCACCAGGTATGGAGTGCTGAATCGTCCCCGGAACGCCGAGCCGGTCAGGTACGGGCCAGGGAAGAATCGGGCAAGTCCCGCGGAGAGCTGCCAGCTTCCGGACAATTCGCAGGTCGTCATGACGCTGGCCTGGCTGCCGGCGTTATCACTTGTAGCCAGCGCATTCCTGGTCAGGAACAGATCCCTCTTTAGATATAGGCCATCTTGTATCGCGGCGAGCCAAAACGACCGATACCCCAACCCGATTCGCCAGCGTTTGCTCAAGACCCAATCCGCGCTTCCCGAAATGTTGCGCAGGTTACGTCAGGCGAACGGATCGGCCATGCCGTATTTGTTATATCCGGCTGGATAGAGGTCATCGAAAGTGGTGTGGCGTCCATCGGCCGGGTGGCTGTCTCCCGTGGCATAGTTGTACTCGATCCCGACACGTGGCGCCACGGCAGCCTGGAGTGGCCGCAAACCCAGTTCCCAATGACCTGCCCAGGTCCGGATGGATTGGGCGGCCCGGTGTCCTCCTTGCAGGGCCATCTCGACGTTGTAGTCGGCGCGCGCCGGCAGGTGTCCGGCCAGTCTGGCTCCGTATGTGAGAACGTCGTTGTCTCCCGGCTGCCCGAGGCCGTCGCTCGCATTGCGATCGTTCTTCCAAAGAAAATACGGCTCGATCACCGGGCCGCGCGGCCCTTTGTCGAGTGAAACATACAGGCCGTACAGGCGGTTTCCGGTGGTTAGGCGGATCAGTCCCTCGCATGTGGGCGTGAGCAGCAATGCGCCGAACGCGTCCACCCGCACGCCCCGCGCCTGGCGGGTTATCCGAATGGCATCGAAGGTCTGCCCAAGAGGATCCCAATAATTGTCGGCTCCCACCAGGCGTTCGTCTCCGAACGCCAGCTCCTGACGGCCGATGCGGCTGCCCCAAGTGCCTTCCTGGCGTCCAAACTCCGCATAGGCTTGCCGGAAATCGAAATGATGTACAACCGTATCCAGTTCATCAGGATCGCTGAATCCCGGCGCGCGGGCATCCTGGCCCTGCACATAGAATCGGACCCATCGCAATGCTTCGATAGCCGTCCACACGCGGATGCGGTTCAGATAATACAGGTCGTGCCGGCCCGGCTCGAAATCGATGTCTCTGGGCCATTCCAGCCGTCCGCGGTACTCGGCGCCCCACTTCACCCACGACGGCCGGCGTAGTCGCGGTTCGGACTGTTCCGAATCGGGTTGCACCGCTGACGGAGTCTGTGGTGTGCCGGCGGTAACCCCGGGCGGCGACTCAGGTTGCTGCGGAGCCGGACGCGCGCGCGCGCCGCCGCCAGCCAGATAAAACAGAAATAGAACACTGCTCACGCGCCGCATTGTTTTTTGCTCCTAAGTCGGCTTATCGGCCGGGAGGCGGTACTTTGTGGCGGCTTCCTCAATTCCCGGGCTCATGCGTCTCGCCTAAATCGCCGATAGCTATTTGGAGCCTGATCGCGGGCACATACCGCGTGCGGCGAGGCTCACAACAGCTAGCCAATGCCACGGAAGGCGGAGATCCACATAGCACGCGGAAAGGGAAATTTGAAGAAGGTCAAAAAAATGCGAAATTGGACGATCGGAAAGAAGTTATTTGCCGGCATCGGCTCCCTGGTGGTTTTGATTGCCGTGTCCGGTTGGGCCGCTCTGCACAATGCGGCAGACCTCAATGCGCGGTTGGATGACGCTACAGGTCCGCTCGCGCAACATCACAAACACCCGCGCCGCGGGGCTCTACGAAAATGCCCTGGAGTCTGTCCTGGCAGCCAGCCAGCCCTCCAAGCTAGACCAGATCAAAAAGGCAACCGCGGTCGAGGTTAGCGATTTCGAGAAGGAAACCGAAAAACTCAGCCAGGTGGTCGATTCAGACGAGGATCGCCGGGAGGTGGCGGTTATCAGAGCCGCCCTTGTTAAATGGAAGGGCGCGTACGAGCATTTGCAGACAGCCTTGGATCGAGGCAACGTCAAAGAGGCGATGACGTTACTGGAACAAGAGGTCAAGCCGTTATCGGATGAAATGGTCAAGACCGCGAAAGGCCTGGCTAACGCCCAGTATGCGGAAATGAACGAGAGCAAGCGGACCGCCGCAGCCAGTTACGCCAGCAATCGGGTCGTCACGCTGCTCGCCATACTCTTTTCCTTGCTCGCCGCGCTAGCCATGGGTTGGGTGGTGAGGGGAGTCAACCACAGCTTGCGCCAGACAGCCGCGGAACTCTCGGAAGGCGCCGCGCAGACTGCCAGCGCAGCCACCCAGGTGTCCTCCTCCAGCCAGTCGCTGGCACAGGGGTCGTCCGAACAGTCGGCGTCGCTTGAAGAGACTGCCTCATCGAGCGAGGAGATCAATTCGATGGCGCATAAGAACACGGCGAACAGCCGCCAGGCAGCGGACCTTGTCTCTCAGTCGCAGCAGAAGTTTGTTGAAACCAACCAGGCGCTCGAAGAGATGGTCGGCGCGATGGCGGAGATCAACGCCTCGAGCGACCGCATCTCGAAAATCATCAAGGTGATCGATGAAATTGCCTTTCAGACCAATATTCTCGCTTTGAATGCCGCCGTGGAGGCTGCGCGTGCCGGTGAAGCCGGCATGGGATTTGCCGTAGTGGCCGACGAAGTCCGAAACCTGGCGCAACGCTGCGCGCAGGCAGCCAAGGATACCGCCACGCTGATCGAGGAATCGATCGGGAAATCCAACGACGGCAAGGCCAAAGTCGACCATGTAACGACGGCCATTCGGACGATTACAGGCGAATCCATGAAAGTGAAAACCCTGGTGGAAGAAGTGAATCTGGGCAGTCAGGAGCAAGCCCGGGGCACGGAACAAATCTCCAAAGCCATCATGCAGATGCAGCAAGTCACGCAGCAGACCGCCGCCAACGCGGAAGAAAGTGCCGCAGCCGCTGAGCAGTTGACTGCCCAGTCGGAGACCTTGAAGGCGGTGGTCGAGCGGCTGGGTTCTATGGTAGGCGCCTAGCGCGCTGCAAATCTTGGGGGCGCCCCGGCTGCCCGGCGCAGCTCCGCTTCCGGTCGAGTGCGCCGTCGCTTGCCGTCGCGCATCTTGTCACTCGCGTGCCGCTTTCTCCGCTAGCGGCGCTCTTCCTCCGCTGCGCTCAACGGTGGTTAGCGAGCGGCAGCTAACGCTCGCCGATACGCGCCAGTTCCAATTGGCCGCAGCCCTGACCCGTGCTTTCCAGCGCTTCCACCAGGCTCTTTTCGATCAGGCCGCACATTTCGTCAAGCTCTGCCTCGGTGGCGATCAATGCCGGGGCGACGGCGAACCAGCTCGGATCGATGCGCAGGATCAAGCCGTTGGCGAGCGCCGTTTTCTTGAGCGCGGCGCCGAGTTCCGGGAATGGCTCCATGGTTCGCGTATCCTTCACCAGCTCGACACCGAGCAGAACGCCCTTGCCGCGGACTTCACGCACCACGCCGTACTTGCGCAGGCCTTCCAGGCGGCCGCGCACATACTCGCCCATGGTCCTCGCCTTTTCGTCCAGGTGATTCTCGACGATCTCATCGATCACCGCAAGGCCCACGGCACACGCCAGCGGATTTCCGGCGAAAGTGTGGCCGTGCGCGAAATGCACGTCATCGGCCGCGGTACCCCAAAATACGTCGGCCATGTCCTGGCGGGCGATCATGGCTCCTACGGGAAGCATTCCGCTCGAAAGGCCCTTGCCGCAGCAGATAACGTCCGGCGTGACGCCATAAGTCTGGGCGGCGAACATGGAACCGGTCTTGCCGAAGCCCGTGATCACTTCGTCGAAGATCAGCATCACGTTGTAGCGGTCGCATACGTCGCGCAGGATGCGGAAGTACTCGGCCGTGGGAGTAATGATGCCGCCGGTGTTGCCCACCGGCTCCACCATAACGCCGGCCACCGTCTCGGGATCTTCGTTGACAATGACATCTTCCACCGTGCGCGCGGCAAAGCGGTTGCACTCGTCCCAGTCGGAGAACTGATCGCGGTAATGGGTCGGCGGGAACACCTTCACAAATCCCGCCATCTGGGGTTCGAACTTGGATTTGCGCGGGCCTGTGCCGCTGGCCGCCATGGCCCCGGCCGTTCCGCCGTGGTAGCCATGATAGCGGCTGATGAATTTGTACTTGCCGGGATGGCCTGTTTGGCGGTAATACTGGCGGGCAAACTTCATGGCCGCTTCGGTGGATTCCGAACCGCCGCTGAATCCTTTTACGTATTTGAGGTTGCCGGGCGTGACGTCGCCCACCCGGCCGATGAAGTCGAGCGTCACATCCGCGATGGCATGCAACGGCGGGGCAAAAGTCATCTTCTCCATCTGCTGCCGCATGGCCGCGAGCAGGCGCGGATGGCCGTGCCCCAGGACAGCCACAAAGATGCCGCCGATGGCGTCGAAATAGCGTTTGCCTTCGACGTCCCAATAGTAGAGCCCTTGGGCCCGCTCCAGGATCAGGGGGTCGCGCGCGAAATCCGCCATCGGCTGAAAATCGACGTAAGTGCGCTTCAACAGCTCTTGTTGTCGGGGAGTGGTGTTCATAGCATTCTCATGGTGAGTGCTTCATTCGGACCGGGCCGGGGCGCCCCATAGATAGGGCGAGTAAGCCAGGTTATCGAATAAGAGCGACGGTAAAGCATCGGACTCCAGGGTTACGGACGAAACCCGGTCCGGCCATCCGGTTTTGACGCGCGCGAGTTGACCTGCTTTTACGGTGACGGTCACATCGTGCGTTTCGGGCGCGTGTATGGTTACTTGTACGTCCGTACCCAAGGGATTGTAAATATCCAGGCGCAGGAACATGCGTTCATACGCGAAGTGGAATTGCGCCTGTTTGCTTTCGGGGACGGCGGAACAGAGCGAAAAGGTACTCATGCGGCCCTGCGGCACGCACACCTTCCACTGATTCCTGCCCCAGTCGATGACGCCCGAAGGATACTGGCCGCGCAGGGCGACGTTGGCGCCCACGTGCGGGTTGTCGAAATCGACGATCAGGGGAACCGGCTCGGACGACTCGCCCTGAATGTCGATGTCGCGCGCCCGATCGTGGCGGATGCGCAGAACGCGTGTAGAGTCGTCGAAGGTGTAGCCTTCCTGCTTCAGATCGTTATTGCGCGCCATTTTGCGGGCTCCGGCGTAGATCGCGGCGGGAACGAAGTTCAGCCGTAAGACATCGGTCGAGGAAGGATCGAATGTCGCGTAGGTGACCGAACCCTTACCATAGGCGATTTTCGTCACTACCGAATGCGAGCCCAACAGGTGCGACTCATCGGCCGGCGCCCATTCCGGAACGGCCCAAAACCCATCCATCAGGCGCCGCGGGCCATCCGAGAATTCGTCGGTGAACCACCACTGATAATCGCCCCAGGGCGCATGCGCTTTGGCCGGCATGCCCTGAAAATACGTCACCCAGTTGTACGAGCGGAAAGCTTCCTCTTTGTAAGCCGGATCGCCGGTACGGGCATAGTAGAGGGCTTCAACCGCTGCCAGGCGCGAGGTGTGGCTATCGCAGCACTGGTTCGGCAGATTGCAGCAGAAGCTTTTGCCGTCGCCCTGCTCGTTGGTGATGGTGGCGCCATGAACCACGTGCTTGGGCCACTTCGGGGTGGTCTTCACCCAGTCGATCAGCTTGCGCGCATTTTCGCGCCATTCCAGGTCCTTATCCGGATTCAGCAGGACGTAGCGCGCGTATTCGAGCGGAATCACCTGGTTCATGTTTGCCATGCTGGGCGTAACATCTTCGAAGTAGCCCACCCAGACGTTGTTCTTCATGGGATACTTGTGCAGCCAGTCCCAGGCCTTCTGGCGGATATCGCGGTACTGCGCGACGCTGCCCTCATCGATGCGGATCAACTCGTCGAAGAGCATGACCGGCTCCACCACATTGGCAGAATATGGGCCCATGCCGCGGCCCTCCACCTTGCCATCGCGGGCATAGCAGCGCACCGGCCACGGGGATGTTTGCGCGTCGCCGTTTTTATAATTCTTCACCAGTGCGTCGGCACAGCGGATGGCGGCGTGCAGATACTTCGTATTGCCGGTGGTTTCATATAGCCGCGCGTACCCGTAGCCGTCTTCGCCCACCACGTGCGGCTCGAGGAAATCTTCGCCGTGACGGCTCCATCCGGTGTAGCGGCGGTCGCCCGGATTCGCCGAGGTATACGGCACGCGCGCCCACGCGTAGTTCTCGGGTGTCAGACCGTTTTCCAGTTCGTAATCGACGAAGTCTTCAAGAAACGTGAGCGTATTGGGATCGCCCGTGTATGGATACAGGCGCTCGATGAAGCCCTGCATCATAGCGCGCAGGTACGCCGTGGAATTGGCCCAATGCCAGTCCGGCTGCATCTCGAAAGTGGCGCGGTCGAAATCGAAGCAGCAGAAGAAATACGGGACGCGCTGGCGGTTGTACTGGTCCCACAGAATGCTCCATTGCGTCAATATGTGCGAATCGTAGGAATAGCCAATGTTGTCCGGCATGGGCCAGGGAAGCAATTTGCCTTCATGGTCCAATTGCACGGGACGGCCGGCGATATCGGTGGCATCCACCTTGGACGTCACTGGAAACGGCGGATCGTCGCACCAGGCGGCCGGGACGCAGAGTAAGAGAGCGAATAACGGCAGTTTCATGGCAAATCCTCTAATAGCTCGTGTCATATTTCATAATCAGGACGGTAGCCACCAGCACGATGCCCGAACCCGCCAAGGCCAGCGTACCCAGGCGTTCGCCGAGCAGGACCGCGGCCAGCAATACACCGAAGATGGGGACCAGGTAGAGCGACACGGAGGCCACCGTGACATCCAGGTGTTCGAGCGCGGCAAAGAAGAATAGCATGGAGGCGCCGTACATCAGGATCGCCAGGAAGGCGAAGGCGGCCCAGGATTTCCAATCGAGGGACGCGAACACGCTCCAGTGGAAGGGCTCCACCCATATCAACAGCGGCACGCTGGCTATGGAAGCGGTAATGTAGCTGAAGATCAGAATTTCGATCTCCTGAAAACGCCGCATCAGGCCTTTGCAGTAAGTGTTGTAAAACGAAGAGCCGAAGCAGCCCACCAGAATCAGACCGTTGCCCGCGATATATTTCATTTCCAGGAACGAGCTTTCACGCAGGTCTTGTACCGACATCAGCAACACGCCGACGAGTCCGACGGCCAGGGAAAGGATACGCAACGCGGACAGCTTCTCGCGCAGCATGAAGGACGCCAGGACGGCGGTGATGACCGGGATCATGAGGTTCAGCACGGCGCCGTTCGATGCCAGCGAACGCGAGATGCCCCAGGTCATGCCCAACTGCGCCAGCACTTGCCCCCCCACGCCGGCCAGCGCGAACTTGCCCCAATCCGACCACGTGGGCCGGGATGCCTGCGGATTGGCGCGCCGCTTCCGAATGAGCAAAGGAATGAAGAGAATCGTAGTGATGTAGAACGGCACGAAGGTGATGGCGATGGGACCCATCTGCCGGTCCAGGAACTTCACTGCGGTGCCCTGCGCCGACCATATCAGCGAAGCCATGGCCAGCAGCGAGAAGTACCACAGCATGCGTCCCTTGTGCGCTTTTTCGTGAGTGCCGGCGGCCGTTGCCATCATCCCTCCTGTACCACAACACCGAAGCGGTCGGCGCCCATGGAACTGCCCTCGAATACATACGGTTCGATCCCGCGAAGTTCGCCGTAACGTTTCACCACTTCGTGAAATGCCGGTAAAGCGTCACGCCGGCCTAACACCGCGACGGTTCCCCCGGCCCCGCCCCCGGTCACTTTAGCGCCATAGAGTCCGCGCTCGCAGCCCTGTTCGCGGACCAGGTCCACCAGCAGATCGGTGGCTTCGTTGCCGAGGCCGCATTCGGTATAGGAATAGTGCGATTGATACATCAGGTCGCCCATCAGCCGCCAGGCATCCTCGCAGACGGTTTCCGCGGAACCGCGCGCCAACTCGACGAACATCTGGATGCGCTGGTTCTCCTCCGAAGCGTATCGCGTGCAGTTGCGCACCCGGTAGCGGATCTCGGGACGCACGGAAGTAAAGGGATCGGGATGGAACTGGCCGTCGCGCAGGAATTCGGCGCCGGTCATGATTTCCGGCAGCCGCAGCTCGTATTTGGAGCGAAACAGCGAAGGCGTCACATCCGAGAGGTAGCCGCGCCAGCGCGGATCGGTGTAGCGGGGGATGCGACTATGGGGATCTTTGGTAACGGGCAGGCCCTCCCAATCGCAGATCAGCTTGTAGCCCATGAACGCGGCCGCCCGGGCGGCTTCATACTCGATGCCGGTGACCGCGTGGCTGACGCCTGAATCGACGGCCCAGCCGCGCAGATCGGATGGCAGGCGCACCAGCGGACGGCACTGGCCGGGCTGGCAAAGTAGAGGCAGGACGTACCCTTCATCGCCCAGCACAGCCGCGGCCTGGTCCATGATGCCGCATGCCGATTCGGCAATGACATTCTCAACCCACTGGCACGCCTCGGCCAGTTCGATGCCTTCGAGATGGATGCCGTAGGCGCGGGCAGCAGCCTTCATGACGGCTACTTCGACCGCGGCGGACGAACTCACGCCCTTGTTCAACGGAACTTCGGAATGAATGTAGACGCTGGCTCCGGTGGTGACGGCCGCGGGATATCGCAGGCGCAGCAAATAGAAGATACCCAGGACGTAGGCTGTCCAGCGGATGGAGGGATCCCGGTTGACGATGGCGCGTACGGCCTGGTCGCCGGTCAGATCGTCCAGTTGGAACTCCACGCGGTCGTTCCATCCGCGTTCGGCCATCTGCGGATTCCAGAAGACGATGCGCCGGTCGGAGCGCAGCTGCACGGCGGCCCACGTGGCTTCCCGGATGGTCGCCTCAAAGACCAGGCCACCGGTGTAATCCACGTTGCCGCCCATCAGGTCCAAACGGCCGGGTGAACGCGCGATGTACACTGGGGCGCCGCGGGCAAAGAACTCGCCGCCCGCCCGCAGCGCATTCACTTTTGCTTCAAAGGCGGTCATGCCAGGGCCTTAATGCTCTCCGTAACATACCTGACGCTCTCATCCGTCATGCGGGGATGAATCGGCAGGCTGACATATTTGTGGAACAAAGCCTCCGCCACGGGGCACTCCCCCTCGCCGTGACCCAGGTTCCGGTAGGCCGTGGTCAGGTGGATGGGCATGTAATGCGACCATACCTTGATGCGCTTGCCCGTGTATAACTCCCACATGAAATCCTCTTTATTGAGGCGGAATTCGGGTTCGACCAGCACACAGTAGATGTGGAAGACGTGTTTGACATCGGGCGATACGTATGGCGTGGTCAGGCCCCGGATTCCGCGCAATTGTTCACAATACTGGTTCGCGATTTCAATGCGGCGGGCGTTGAACTTTTCGAGCTTCTGGAATTGGGCCAGACCTACCGCGGCCTGCGCGTCGGTCATGCGGAAGTTGAAGCCGATATCGTCAAAATCCAGGTACCAATAGCGCTTGCCCATAGGCAGTTTGGTTTCATCGAGCGGCAGATATTTGCCCTTGGGATCGTAGGTCAGGCAACACAGCGACCGGAACGACAGCATGCGCTCGTAGAGGTCCTTGCGGCTGGTGGTGATCAGGCCGCCTTCGCCCAGCGTCACCATGTTCTTCTGCTGGTGGAAACTGAAAACGCCGACATCGCCGATAGATCCCGCGCGACGCCCCTTGTACTCCGCGCCGGCGGCGTGGGCGCAGTCTTCGACCACCAGGATATTGCGCTGCCGCGCCGCTTCCATGATGGGGTCCATGTCGCAGCACTGGCCGTACAGGTGCACGACGAAAATGGCTTTGGTGCGATCGGTGATCTTAGCAATGACGGAAGCCGGATCGAGGTTGAGGGTACGGGGATCGACGTCGGCAAAAACGATCTTGGGGCCGAGCACGGCGGCGGCGTTGGCGGTGGAGATCCAACTGATCGGGGTGGTGATGACTTCATCGCCGGGTCCCAGCCGGGCGGCGATGGCGGCCAGTTGCAGGCCGGTAGTACCCGAGGTCACGGCCAGCCCATATTGCGTTCCGCAAAACCCGGCGAACGTTTCTTCGAACTTCTTTACCCGAGGCCCGCAGGAAGGCGCGCTGGCCCGCAGCACTTCACCCAGCGCTGCTTCTTCTTCCGGTCCGTACACGGAGCCGTGGCCGAACTCGAGTTCATGAATTGCTTTGGGGAGTTCCATGGATTGCTCGTTCTATAATCTCGTCACAAGTCGGAACGGCTGTGCGGCAGGCGGCGCGGAGTTTGCCGGTCAGCAGGAAGTGGTCCGGACCACGCGGCGCCCGTCCGGGCAGGGGATCGGTCTGCGCCTTTACCAGATCGCGTGAAAAGCCCATGCGCGGGGCCATGCGCAGGCCCAACTCGTATCGTGAAATGGATTCGGCCGCTCCCACGTGATAAATACCGGACGCGCCCCGATTCAACAGTTCAAGCAGAAAGCAGCTCAGTGTACCGGCATCGATCGGATTGCGATACTCGTAATCCGGGAAGGAAACGGTCTCGCCGGCGCGGAGCTTGGCCGCAAACTTGTTGAGCATGGCGTTGGTGCCGGATCCTTCCGCGAACCCGATCACCAGCGCCAGGCGCAGGATCAGGGCGGACGGCAGAATGCGCCCGATGGCGGTTTCGGCCGAGGCCTTGGTGCACCCGTAGACGCTGACTGGCGTGGGCGGATCGGTTTCGCTGTAGCCATGCCGGGCGCCATCGAACACCGCGGCGGAAGAAGTGTACACCAGCCGGGAACCGCTGCGCGCGCAGGCTTCGGCGACGTGCTCGGCGCCCCGCACATTCACTGCCTGGGCCAAGTCCGGCCGACGTTCGCAATCGTCTATGTCGGAGATGGCGGCTAGGAGAACGGCCACATCGGGCGCCACGCTTTCAAACGCGGCGTTCACGCTGGCAGCGGAGGTGATGTCCATGGCGAGGCCACGTTCCCCGGGAGGAGCGGCCAGATCGGCTTGAAAAACATCGTATGCGGACGACGCCTGCCTGGCGATGTGCTGCCCCAGGAAACCGCTAGCCCCGACGATCAACAGCCGTGGATGGCTCAATTCGCCCACTCCGGATAAGCCTTGATGGCATCCATGAAGTTGTGGATCTTGTCGGTATGCGCGTCTTCCTGCCAGCCGCCGCGCCCTGGTTGCATGGCATTTTCGCGGGGACAGCCATCGTCGTTGACCGCGTAGAGAACGAAATTCAGCGCCTGGCTGGCCAGCGCCTTATATTCGCTATCGCCTGTTGCCGCCGAGTACATGGCCAGCACCGCTCCGTAGGTGGAAAGCACGCCGCCCCACGGTTCCTTGTCGTAGGTCTGCTCGCCGCAGACCGGCACGCCGAAACGGATGCTGGTGAAGTTGCGGATGGCGAATTCGATCAGAGCGTGAGAATCCTGCTTCCAATCCGGATCGAGCGCCTCTTTCTTTTCGATCAAATAGCGGGCCAGGTTCAAGGGCGACCAGGCGTTGCGGTTATCTGGCTCCTTGTGATCTTCGAAGAACTGAACCCACAGCGCGCCGTCTTTCGAGGCATTCGGGATCTGGCGCGTTTTGATCCATTGCCAGAGTTTCGCCCTCGGCTCTCGAAACTCCGCGTGTCCCTGTTCGATCAGCATGTCGAACAGGCGCAGATTGAAAGACATGTTGGCGGAGACCGGACCGCGAAATTCTCCGGTGCGGTAGTCTACACGGAACGGCCATGGGGAATGCGTATCGTCGCCGGATCCCATGTTAGCGGCCAGCACGCGGGCATTCTGCAAGGCCTGATCAAGGTAGCGTTGGTCATGAGTTTCGTCGAACAGCAGGACAAGCGCATAACCGGCAATGCCGCCTTTATCGGGCTCGATTTCGTAAGGTTTGTCGGCCTGCGTGCCGCAATCGGCGGGCTGTGGGAATAGCCCGCGTTTGCCAGTCGAGCGCGTGAAGCGCGGATATTTGCCCTCGCCGGGCGTCAGGCTCTCCTTCACCAGGTAGTCGCCCATGGAGCGGGCGAACTCAAGGATCTTCGGGTTCTGGCGGCCGGTCCACTGAAAATACTTCAAGTAGGAAATGATCCCCATGCCGTCCTGCATGGACGGGATGATATCCGTCCGCCGTTCGACCGGCTGGTAGTCGCCGCGCATGAAGGTCACAAATGCCAGGCGCGGATAGCCGTGCTCGATGGGAGTGTGCAGGTACCAGTTCATCTCCCGCGCCAAAGCGTCTTTCCAAGGCGTCCACGGCCGGAGCATCCCGCTGGCATCGTACACCGCGCGATGATTGCCGATCATCGGGTTTTCGGCCGCCAAACGGACAGGCACAGCCACCCACACGAATAAAGCGGACACCAGGATCAGATTCAGGCGCACTTGGCCCCCAGACACTTCCAAAAGATCATACCTTATTGCGCCCTGCGGCTAAAAGTGCAGCCGCAATCCGAACTGCATGCGGCGCGGGTCCACCGAAGTACTGAACACCTGGCCTACCGTAGCGTCGCCCACGGTCGAATCAGGCGCCGAGAAATTCGGATGGTTGAAGGTGTTGAACATGTCCACCCGGAACTGCAGATTGGCCCGCTCTTTGATGGCGAAAGTCTTCGAGAGCGAGGAATCGAGCTGCTGCATGCCATCGGCATACAACGGGTTAATGCCCGCGTTCCCGTAGGTATCGACAATCGTGTTGTCCACGAAGCAACTAGGGTTGTACCACATGTTGGGTGTGGGGTTGGAAATAGCGCCGTTGCACACACGGTTGGGGCGATCGCCCTGGCCGTTGTTCAACAGACTGACTCCCGAGTAGACGTCGAAGCGCGTGCCGCTGCGGATATGGATCAGGCCGGCGTACTCCCAGCCACCGAATATGGCATCCTGCCAGCTAGTCATGTTGCCGAAGAAGGTCCGCCCGCGCCCAAAGGGAAGTTGCACCACAACCTGCGCGTTGAAGGTGTGTGCGATGTCTTGTGCGCTAGGGCCGTAGTATTGCCAGATGTTGGTCTGGTCGATATTGTTGCCGTTCGAGAAACTGCGGGCGTGGGCGTAGGTCGAATACAGGTTGACGTACTTGCCGAAGTTGGCGGTGAAACTGGCGGTCAGGGCATCGTACCAACTGCCGGCGGACGCAAACTGCACGGGCACGTCGCCTAGCTGTGGATACTCGCCATACAGTGGCCGGGCCGTGTTGTAATCCGTCCCGGCGGGCTGGGGCGGCGCCTGGTTGATGTTCACGGTGTGATTGAGGTTGATACCCTGCACGTGAACGTATCCGACATCGAGGATCATACCGGAGTGTATTTCGCGCGCCAGGTTGATGGTGCCCTGATCCACGCGCTGGTTGTGCCAGTTGACGGCGGTGCCGCGGATCACCGCGTTATCCGGGATCACCAGGTTGCCCGAGCTATCGTACTGCGCGCTGGCCACGGGAATGCCGTTCCCGGAAAGCGTGAGCGTAGGCGTAAGGTTATTCGGCGTGAGGAATTGCTGCTTCACGTAACTGGGATAGGTCAGGCCGAGGATGGTCAGTGGACCGGACCAGTAGGCCTGCCAGTAGGAAATGCCGTAGCCGCCGCGCAGGCTGGTTTTGCCTTTGTCGGGACTCCAGGCGAAGCCCAGCCGCGGCCCCCAATCGCCCTTATCGAGGTTGAGTCCGGGGCTGCGGTCGCTGGGGGTGGCAACCAGGAGCTGGTTGGTCTGCGAATCCCAGTTGGATTGGCGGTTGTAACGTTCGATCGGACGCGAGTACAGGTCGTAGCGCAAACCCAGGTTCAGGGTCAGCGAAGGCAGGACCTTGAAATCATCCTGGACATACCAGGCGTTTTGCCAGTAGGTTTGATACGGCCAGCCGCCCACGAAGCGGGCGCGCGCGATGGAGGTCGGTGTACCGAGCAGGAAACTGGGGAATGCGTACGGGGCCGCGGTGCCATTGTAGGAAGTCATGGCCGGATCGAAGCTGATTCTGCCGCGCGGGTCATCGCCGCCGATGGTGTCGGCGGAGGTGTCTTCGACGTGGTTGATGCTGGCGCCGAACTTGATATTGTGCTTGCCCTTGACCCACGTAAAGTTTTCGGTGACGGCGATGGTATTGCTGACGATGAAGGCCACCCAGTCGGGATCGCCAATGTTGTGAATGGGCGATAGATCGACTTCGAAGATTCCCTGGGTAATCGGGTCGCCCAGGTTACCGTTGGGAATCCCGAAGAAGTTGTTCCAGTCCTTGCTCATGGTCTTGTTACTGGTGTTCACGTGCGTTCGGTTGTAGCCGAGGCGCAACTCGTTCGACATGGTGGCGCCGATGGTGCGCAGGTAGGTCAGTTGCATGTTGCGGTTGATGGAGTTGGAGTCGGCTTGCCCGTTCTGCCAGAACTGATTGACCGATGTTGCATTGTTATTAGTAGAGTCCATCTGGGAATAGCGATAGAAGAACCGGTCGTGATCGGTGAGGTAGTAATCGCCGCGGCCATCCCCCTGGTCCACATTTTGCTGGTTGCTGTAGAGGTAATAGAGATTGTTGCTGATGCCCGGCAGATTCGCGACGCCGAACACCTGGGCTTGCGCCATTTTGGCGGCCGCGGCATCGAAGCGGGACGAAGGAATGATATTGCCTGGGAAAGGGGTAGCGGAAGTGACGTTCCCGCTGCCGTCGAAGACCCGCGAGAACGGATCGTAGATCTGCCCGTACTTATTGCCGGCCGAATCCAGGGGCTGCGTGAGATCGTACAATTCGGAGAAATCGCCCGTGTACATCTTGGCCGTGGGAGCCGTGGTAAAACCCGGCGAACTGGTGTTGAACCTGGTCCCCTGATAGTCGCCGAAGAAGAACAGTTTGTTCTGCTTGATGGGGCCGCCAATCGCACCGCCGAACTGATTGCGGCGGAAAGGCGTAGCCTGTTCGGCAAAGAAGTTGCGCGCATCGGCGGCATTGTTGCGGAGATATTCGAAGAGCGCGCCGTGGAATTCGTTGGTGCCGCCCTTGGTAACGATGTTGATGACCGCGCTGCCGGAAAAGCCGAATTCCGCATTGTACTTGCCGGTGTAGACCTGGACTTCCTGGATCGCCTCGATAGGCGGCACCAGCCCGATATAGGCGTTCTGCGGCTCGCGGTTGAAGATGCCTTCGATAAAGACACTGTTGGCATTCGCATCGATGCCGCCGAGCGACACGGTCTGCGCGCGGCTTAAACCGACCGCCGAACCATTCTCGCCGCCGTTGGTGCCATAGTTGCCGCTACCCACGTCATTATTGGCGCCGGGCAGCAGGTTCATCTGGTACAGCGGATTGCGGTCGATGTTAGGCAATTCGTCAATCTGTTTAAAGTCGAAGGTCTTGGAGAGTTCGGACGTCTCAGTGGCGACGGCCAGCGGGTTGGCGGCCACCTGCACGGATTGCTGCATCTGGCCCACCGCCATGACGGGATCGACGCGCGTGATGCCACCGGCATTCACCACCACCTGCGACGTCACGCTGCGTTGAAAGCCCTCTTTCTCAATGACAACATGATATGTTCCCGGGGCGAGAAAATTCACGATATATTCGCCCGCGGCGGAAGCCTGCGCGGTGCTCACCGTACCGGTAGCGTCGTTGGTGACGGTGATGCGGGATTCCGGAACCACGGCGCCGCTGGCGTCGCGAACGGTGCCGTCAATGCGGCCGGTATTGATCTGGGCGCTGACCGCAGAGGCCAACAGAAGAACCAGCAGCGAAACGAGCACGCAACGAGCCCGAAACAGCACGCACAGGCGCGTGCCGGATAACTGAGAGAATACCCGATACGTCATGCAATTCCTCCCAATGTAGATTAATCGTAAATATCATATGTTTGGAGATGCTGTCAAGCGCAAGCGCCACGTTTTGGCGCCGCCATATAGGACCGGAACTCCGCAGCTTCCAGCGGCGCGGGGGCGCCCCGTCTTGCGCGGTCTCTCAAAACGTTGCGAGCCGATCACGTCCATGCTTGCCCGCTAACCTTCTGGTAACACAACCCGTTTGTTCGGCCTCCGACAATTGGTCCCATCCGGAGGTGTTACGTTGGGTGCAGAGCATGCCGGTTACGCGCCGCAGCCCTAAAATCGGCCGCAAGTTCGACCGAATGCAACACAATGTTACGAAATGTTACACAAAAGCGAATATCGGCGCGTGTCCAGCGCCGCCATACATTAACTCCGCAGTTTACAGCAGCGTGGGGCGCGCTGTTTTGCGCGAGTTCCTCACCGCGGCTGCAAGGCTTTGAGCGCCCGGCGGGAATCGAACAAGGTCTGTTTCATCAGGCGGCGCACTGCCTGCCGTGCGCCGATCGCGTTTCGGGCGCGGATCTCAAGGAAGATCTGGTTGTGCGAGTCCCAGCCGGTATCGTAGCTGTTGGTGAGTTTAATCTGCTGCTGGAAAACGACCGTGAGCGGATCGAGCACCATCTCAAAATACCGGTTATGCGCGGCGCGCATCACCGCGCGGTGAAAGCGGAAGTCGGCCGCGATGGTCTCGTTCAGGTCAAGACTCTCGGCTTTCATCTGGCCCAGCGCCGCCGAAATCTCGGCCAGGTCTTCATCGGTGGCGCGCACCGCGGCCAGGCTGGCAATGGTTTCCTCCAGTACCTGCCGCAGTTCGAGCAACCGCTCCATCTCTTCGACGGTGGGCATCGGCTGGTCCCGGAACAGGCGCTGGAGGGAATCCTTGACGCGGTCCGGGTTGGGCGCCACCGTCATGGTGCCGCGGCCGGCGCGGACTTCCACCAACCCGCGGTCCTCCAGGATTTTCATGGCTTCCCGGATTACGATCCGGCTGACGTGAAAGCGCTCGGCCAGTTCCGATTCTTTGGGAAGCCGGGTGCCGGGCGCGGCGTATTCCTCCGTGATCATCCGTTCGATCTCGGTCAGTGCCAGTTCGCTCAACCGGCCATTGCGAAAAGTCCGCTTGCGCATTCTCCTGTTGTTCCACATTACACCGAAACCGGGCAAATTGAAAATTTCCGGTCGAGAAGATATGATCTTTGGTATGCTTCGGTCCCTTCTCGTATCTTTGTGCCTGAGCCTGGCGGCCGCGCGCGCCGCCGAAGACGTTTATGTAAACGCTCAGGTCCCCTGGCATCCGGCGGTGCTGGACGCGCAGGGAAAGTTGCTCGCCTGGTATCAGCCCGACAAAAACCTCGGCTACGACAAGGTTCTCCACCTGGGCTGGGATTTTATCGAGCACAAGGTGCCCCGGGATACCCGCCACGGAACGGGCCTCAAGATCTACCTGATCAACTCGGTTTTCAACGGCAAGACCCTACAGGGATCCAACTGGCAGCACAATCCGGCCATGGTCTTTGCGTCGTTCGTGGATTCGCTGGTCGGATGGTATCCCTATTCCGGCGACCAGGAGGCCGTCGCGGCGGTGCGCGAAATGCTGGATCACCAACTGGCGCACGGCACTACGCCCGCGGACTGGTCGTGGGGCAGCGTTCCCTTCGCCACCAACTGCGATGACGAACCGGACTACGGACACTGCATCCAGGACATGCCGCACGAATTCTACGGCGGCATCGAAACCGATAAAGTGGGCGAACTGGGCACCGGCTATGCGCTCTTTTATAAGCTGACCGGCGAGCGCAAATACCTGGACGCGGCCATCCATTGCGCGCGCAATCTGGCCAGCCACGTGCGCCCTGGCGACGCGCAGCACACGCCATGGGCGTTTCGCGTGGATGCGCGCGACGGCGAGACGCTGGCGCTTGAAGAATACGGGGGCGATATCGCCGGTCCCCTGCGCCTGTTCGAGGAACTGATCCGCATGAATGCGGGCGACGTGGAGGCTTATCGCAAAGCGCGCGACATCGCCTGGCGCTGGATGGTGGATCATCCCCTCAATCGGGAAAGCCCCGCCTGGAACAAGTGGAGCGGCTTTTTCGAAGATGTGCCGCGCCATCCCGACGATGTCAATCAACTCACACCGATGGCGGCGGCCTACTACATTCTGGCGCGCCAGAATCCGAGCGAGATTGACCCTCTATGGATGAACCACGTGGGCCGGCTGCTCGATTGGGTGAAGTTCCGTTTCGGGCGCGGCCCGTTTTTTGGCGCGCAAGCCATCGACGAGCAATCCACGCCGGACGCGACGTTCGGCTGCTGCTCGCGTGCAGGGCAAGGCGACCATACCGCGCGGTGGGCGGCCATCAGCGCCATGTATTTCGAAAAGACGCGCGACGGCCAGGCTCGCGAAGACGCGTTTCGCGGATTGAATTACGGGACCTATTTCGCAGCGTCAGACGGGCGGATTGCCTGCTGCGGCCTGGATTACACGGCTTCCTACTGGTTCAGCGACGGCTATTCCGATTACCTGCGGCACTTCCAATGGGCTATGGGCGCGATTCCGGAGTTTGCTCCCGCGGGTCAGGATCATATCCTGCGCTCTTCTTCGGTAGTGCAATCGGTTAAATACGCCGCGCGGGACATTCAATACCGCACGTTCGACGCCGCCAGCGCGGAAGTGATCCGGCTAAGCTTTAAGCCGGCCGCGATCACCGCGGGAGGCAAATCGCTCGCCGAAAACGATGCGGCCCAAGCGGAAGGCTACTCGCTCCGCTCATTGCCCGCCGGCGATTGGGTGCTCGAGATCAGGCACGCCTCGTCGCGGGAAATTAGCGTGAAAGGTTGATCTCCATGCGGACAATCCATCACTCCATTCTGGCAGCGCTTCTGTTATTGGGCTCGGCTTTCGACGCCGGCGCCGAAAAGCTCATCTATCACGACATCCGGCTGGATGCCTCGCACAAGATCGTGCCCTGGTACGGCAGCGGGCCTTCGCAGGCTTACGATCACGTAGTGCGCCTGCTGTTTAATTTCTGGGTCGAGATGCGCAAGTGTCCCAACGGTGTCCCGATGTATATGCAGCACCAGGTTTGGAAGCCCGGCCCGGAGGATCCGCGAGGCCTGGGCGGCGACCAGATCAGCATGGCGCTTTCCTCCTGGAACCTGCTCTACGGTTACCTGGGCGACACCCGCGTCCGCGACAACATGACGTACATGGCCGACTACTGGCTGGCGCACGGAATGTCCGGCAAAAACGATGTTTGGGCCAACCTTCCCTATCCCTACAACATGGAATTGCACTCCGGCGTGTACGACGGCGACATGCGGGCGGGCAAAGGTTTTCTGCAACCCGACAAGGCCGCGAGCTTCGCATCGGAACTGGTGAAGCTGTACAAAATAACCGGACAGCGTAAGTACCTGGATGCCGCGGTGGCGATCGCCGATACGCTGGCCGCCAAGGTACAGCCGGGCGACGGGAATAGTTCGCCGTGGCCCTTCCGCGTTCACGCCAAGACGGGCGAAATACACAAGGTGGTGAAGGACGGGAAAACCTCCGTTGCCGGCTACACCAGCAACTACACCGGCGCGCTGATGATGTTCGACGACCTGATCGCGCTGGGCCAGGGCAATCGCGCGAAGTACACGCAGGCGCGCGATACGGTGACCAGATGGCTGCAGAGCTACCCGATGAAGACCAACAAATGGGGGCCCTTCTTCGAGGACATCCCCACCGAGAACTGGTCCGATACCGAAATCAACGCGGACACGCTGGCTCGCTATATCTTGGAACATCCCGCCTGGGATGCCCAATGGAAAAGAGACGCAACGGGCATTCTCGATTGGAGCTACAAATCATTCGCCAACCACGAGTGGGAGAAATCCGGCGTGATCGTCATCAACGAGCAGACGGTTTACAAAGTGCCGGGTAACAGCCACACCTCCCGCCATGCGTCGGCGGAACTGCTCTACTGCGAGAAGACCGGCGATATGGCGCTGAAGGATGCTGCCATCCGCCGCCTCAACTGGGCGACGTATATGGTGGATGACGACGGCAAGAACCGCTATCCCCGCGATGAAAACTGGCTGACGGATGGCTACGGGGATTATGTCCGCCATTTCCTGCGTGCCATGGCCTCGTTCCCCGAACTAGCGCCCGATGATCAGAATCACCTGCTTCGCACCACCTCGGTGATTGGAAACATCTCGTACGGCGCGGGCGAGATTTCGTACACGAAATTCGATAATGTATCGAGCGAGCGTTTCAAACTCGGGGCGTGGCCGCCACGATCGGTCTCTGGCGGCGCGATGCAGTGGGACCCGCGGACAAAAGTACTGACGGTAGAAGCGCGCGAGAAGACCATACGGATCGTGCGTTAGGAGCGCAAAGGGGCGCGTATCCCGCGCCGCCATACAGGGCAGGAACTCCGCGGCATCCAGCGGCGCGGGGCGCCCCGTTTTGCGCGAGTTCATTAGGAGCGCAAAGGGGCGCGTATCCCGCGCCGCCATACAGGGCAGGAACTCCGCGGCATCCAGCGGCGCGGGGCGCCCCGTTTTGCGCGAGTTCATTAGGAGCGCAAAGGGGCGCGTATCCCGCGCCGCCATACAGGGCAGGAACTCCGCGGCATCCAGCGGCGCGGGGCGCCCCGTTTTGCGCGAGTTCATTAGGAGATAGGAGATCATGAAACTGGAGAATCGCGTGGCGGTCATCACGGGCGCCGCTTCCGGCATCGGACGGGCCTGCGCCCTGGAGTTCGCCAAGGAAGGCGCGCGGGTTGTGCTCGCGGATGTGAATCTGCCGGGCGCGCGGGAGACCGCCGGTCAAATCGAGGCAGCCGGCGGAGTGGCGCACCCCGTGGAAACCGACGTGTCCGATCCCGCTGCCGTGGAACGGCTGGTGGCGGAAACGCTCCGGCGCTTCTCCACGGTGCATGTGTTGTTGAACGACGCCGCCATCCAGGTGAACAAGACAGTGCCCGATACGACCGTGGACGAGTGGGTTCGCCAGTTGTCCGTAAACCTGGGCGGCGTATTCCTGTGCTCCAAATATTTCCTGCCGCACCTGCGCCAGACCCGCGGCAATATCGTGAGCCTTTCGTCGGTGAACGCCTATTTCGTCGAGCCCGGCTGCGCCGGCTATTGCGCCACCAAGGCCGCCATCATCGGCCTGACCAAAGCCATGGCCATCGATCATGGCAAGGAGGGGGTGCGGGTGAACTGCATCTGTCCCGGTTACATCGATGCCGGGCTGGCGGAAGGATATTTCCAGGCGCAGCCAGACCCCGCCGCGGCACGCGCCGCAGCCGGCAAGTTGCACGCTCTATGGCGGATCGGACGGGCGGAAGAAGTGGCTCGCGCCGCCGTCTACCTGGCCAGCGACGACGCGTCGTTTGTGACTGGAACCGCGCTGGTGGTGGATGGCGGCTTCGGCTCGGGCCTTCCCCCCGCTGCTTGACACCATGCTCAAAACCGTAATTTTCGATCTGGGCAACGTCATCATCCCGTTTGACAATGCGCGCGCCTACCAGGCCCTGGCGCAACACTGCCCTTACCCCGCGACCGAGATCGTCGCGCGGCTGAATGCCACAGACCTGGTGAATCGCTTCGAAACCGGCCTCATCGAGCCGCCCGATTTTGCGGGCGAAGTCAGCCGCCTGCTCAGTTTGGGCATCGGTTACGATCAATTCTGCCAGATCTGGAGCAGTGTCTTTTTCCCGGAGACGCTACTGCCGGAATCGCTGCTGGAAAGTATCGCCGCGCGGTACCGCATGCTGCTGCTTTCGAATACGAATGCCATTCACTTCGAGATGGTCCGGCGCGAGTATCCCCTGCTCCGGCACTTTCACGATTTCGTCTTGTCGCACCGGGTGAAGGCCATGAAGCCGGCGCCCGCCATTTTCCAGGCAGCGATCGAGCGGGCAGGGTGCGCTCCCCAGGAGTGCTTCTATACCGACGATATAGCGGCGTACGTGGATGCCGCGCGGCAGGCAGGATGGGACGCCGTGCAGTTCGAATCACGCGCGCAAGTGGAACGGGACTTGGGCGCTCGCGGCATGCGCGTGGACCATACGATCCACGGTTGATCGTTACGCCCGTTTAACGGCGCTCTGTAATGCGATTTCCCGGCGCCAGGAGGCCAGCCGCAAGCCCAGCCCACCGTGGTGGCGCGGGCCACAGAGGTTGTCCCCCCAAGATATCAGGCTGATTCCAGGATCATATTCGCGTACTGAACGGTATCTCCGGTGCGGATCAGGCCGATCGCCTTGGGGACGCGCTTTTTGAATTGAGCATGCGGTTCAAAAATGAGCGGGACGCCGGAGAGCGCCTGCTCGAATTCCAGCCGAACGTCTTTGCTATTAGCGGCCATGAACTCTTCGGCCATGAATACCCGGCCAGCCACGAAGTTCGCGCGGATCGCGCGCACCACGTCCAAGACCTTGGGGATGTCGTCGATGAGGGAGATGTCGATGGTATCTATTCGCGGCCAGAAAGGAAAACCACGATCCGCGATCACCAGGGTGTTGGTATGGCGGACGCGGCAGAGGAGAGAATTGATGGCCGGGTTCAGAATGCCAGTTCTCAGCATAGAGGCGCGCTACTGAAGCCGGACCTTGATGGGCATGGAACCTTCGACGGGCTCTTCGGAAACCACGATCATGTATCCGCCGCCGCAACCCGAAAACATGGCGCCAGGGTGCCGGGATTGGAACCAGGAGAGAATGCTTTTCAGGTCGATGTTGATCGCCGGATGCTCGACGGTTTGAGGCAGGATAGCTTCCCAACACCGCATGCAATCGTTCATGGCAGCGCCCAGCCGTTGCATGTCGGTATTCACGATGGCGTCGTAACAGTCCTTGCCGGTCCTCCCCAATCGTGCGATCCACATGGGATCCAGGTTGCGGACACCCAACGGAGAATAGCCGTCGGGGCGCTGATTGATGGGCACCAGATGGAAGACTCGTTCCACCCAAGCGGCAATGCGCGGGTCGCAGTTGGACTCGACGTGCACGGGGAAGCGCCCCTCGTCAACGTTGCCGTCGTAATCCAGACGGCTGATGCCGGGGTACAGCAGGCCAATCATGTCCTGCGAGCCGGAAGGCTCCTCCTTCCCGTGATTCTCCGCCCAATACAACTCGCGGACAAGTTCCGCGCGTGGACGGTCCGGGATTGTGCCGTTCCATAAGCCGGCGGCAATTCGGCGCGTGCTGCTGGCCATGCCGCAGCGGTCCATGAACCAGACAGCCGATTCCAGCGCGATCACTACCATGGACCCGGGAGGATCCGGATTGTGCCGGGAGACGAACGGCTGGTCAATCCATCCGCCCGCCAGCGCCATGCGGTTGGGGATGCGGCAGTCGAGGGCTGCGTCCTCTCCGTGGATTCCATCACCCCGATCGTGCGGACGCGTCTCAGGCGAAGCCGTCGAAACGGTGGTGGGCGGCCGCACGGCTAATCCTTCACCACGCGCTTTCCCGCCTTGCGGTCGGCGTACTGTTGCGCGATCCACGCGTACGTCTTTTCCATGCCCGCGCGCAGTGGTGTATGCGGCTCCCAATCGAGCACGCTCCGGATGAAGGTGTTATCGCTGTTGCGGCCGGCCACGCCTTTGGGGGCATCCAGGTCGTATGTGTGCTGAAGCTTGACGCCGCCGATTTCTTCCACCATGGCGGCCAGATGATCAATCGAGATCAATTCGCTCGAACCCAGGTTGATAGGCGTGGCAATCAGGCGGTCGCAGTGCATGATCTGATCGATGCCCAGCACGCAGTCTTCAATGAAGCAGAAGCTGCGGGTTTGGGAACCGTCGCCCCAGATGCCGATCGTTTTGTCGCCGTTGTCGATCGCTTCGATCACCTTACGGCTAAGCGCGGCGGGCGCCTTCTCGCGGCCTCCGAACCAGGTGCCATGCGGGCCATAGATATTGTGGAAGCGGGCGATGTGGGTTTCCAGACCGCGTTCCGCCCAATACTCCTGGCAGAACATTTCCGAAACGAGTTTCTCCCAACCGTAACCTCTTTCGGCCATGGCCGGATACGCGTCCGATTCCTTCAGCGCGCGGACGTTCGCATCGCGTTGTAGGTCCGTATTGTAGGCACAGGCGGACGAGGAAAAGAAATAACGCTGTGCGCCGGCGCGCCAGGAGGCGTCGATCAGGTGCGTGTTGACCAGGATGCTGCGCAGGCATTCGACGCGAAAATGCTCGATGAAACCCATGCCGCCCATATCGGCGGCCAGGTTATAGACCTCCGCGGCGCCTTCCACGGCTTGGATGGCGTTGTGCTTTTCACTCAGGTCGAGCGAGAGGCATTCCACGCCGGGCACGCGCTGATACCACTCGGGCAGAGGCTTGCGGTCGATGGCGCGGATGCGGGTGTAGCCCAGATCGTGAAAGTATCTGGTCAGGGCTCCCGCGATAAATCCTCCGGCGCCTGCGATCACGATCAAATCGTCGCGGCCGATCCGGCGGTCAATTTGTACTGCGGCGTTTTCTTTCATGCAAGACAGTCTCGTACTACTACGGGAATGGGCCTGTTTAACGTTAAAGTAATCGTTTACCATCCTAGCCGGTGGCGCGCGTGTCTGTCAATCATCGCGCGGCGGCTATCTTGAATACCCAGGCAAATTCTCCGCTGCGCGCGGGCATATCGATTTTCAATCCCTCGGCATCGCGCGTCCATTTCAACTTGGCGCTGGATCCGAGCAGTTGCACGCCGGTGATTTCCGATCCCATCAACTTCGACCCCCGGGCCAGGGATTGGATCTTGATTTTTCCGTCCTTCGGCCAGCCGAGCGTAATCGCGTACAACGCGCCGGCGCGCGTGGTGAACCGGATGTCCTGGCTGGTATACGGCTTGGTAGCCGTATCGTTAAACGAACCGCCGACCACTTTGGTGGGACCCTCGCCCGAGATTTTCCAGGGGCGCGTGCCGTAGATTCCTTCGCCGTTGACGGAGAGCCACCGGCCCATCGAAAGCAGCACATTTTTCGCCTGCTCCGGAATGGTGCCGTCCGGCTTCGGACCCACGTTCAGCAGCAGGGCGCCATTCTTGCTGACGATATCGACCAGTTCCTGGACCAGCGATTCCGGCGTCCGAAACGTGTCGTTGTCGATGTATCCCCAGGACTTGATGCTGACCGAAGTATCCGTCTGCCAGAAGTGCGGCAGGACCTGGTCGGACTGGCCGCGTTCGATGTCCAGGACCGCGGCCCCCTCCGGATAAGCTTTGTTCTTGTAATTGATCGAGGCAGTCGATCCACGGCGGGCGGCATCGTTGTAATAGTAAGCAGTCAGGCGCTGCAGATAGGGCTCGAACTCCTTGGTTTCGATCCACCAATCGAACCACACGACCTCCGGCTGGTATTTGCCGATCATCTCGGCGACGCGGGCCATCCAATCGTTCAGATATGCCGTGTCCGGATGGGCTCCTTTGAAGTCTGCGCCGTTCTTGTCGGTTACGCCGGCGTGGGCGGGGCCGTAGAACGCGGCGAATTTGGGGTCGCGCACGTCCGAGTCGATGTCCCGGCCCGTGTTCATGAAGAAATAATGCTCGGCGCGGTGGCTGGAGACGCCGAAATGCATACCGGCGGCGCGCACGGCTTGCGCCAGTTCGCCCGTGGTGTCACGGTGAGGGCCCATCTTTGCCGCGCACCAATCGCTAAGGTCGGAGTTGTACATGGCGAATCCGTCATGATGCTCCGCCACCGGCACGACGTACTTCGCGCCGGCCTTCTGGAACACATCGGCCCAGGCTTTGGCATCGAACTTTTCGGCCTTGAACATAGGGATGAAATCTTTGTAGCCGAATTTTATTTGCGGGCCGAACGTGGCGACCTGATGGGCAAATTCCGGAGTCCCCTTCGCATACATGTTGCGCGGGTACCATTCGTTGCCGAACGCCGGAACCGAGTAAACGCCCCAGTGGAGAAAGATGCCGAACTTGCCGTCCTGATACCAGGCCGGAACCTGGTAATGCTTGAGAGAGTCCCAGTTCGGCCGGAAAGGCCCGTTCTGTGCTCCGGCATCGACCTGGCGGAGGAGCGCGGTGCGCGCGGCGTCGAACTTGTGGACGCCTTTCTGCCAGACCAGATCATCGGCATCAGGAGTCTGGGCGGAAGCGGCGGCAAACAAACCGATCAACAATATAAGGGGGATTCGCATGAGGTTACCGACAGAACTATAACATTCACCCCAATAAAGTCGCAACAGTTATCGTTGAAGGGGAAATCGGCAAAAATGGCCAAAATTGATTGCTTAGAGGGCACATTCTCTGGCTCAACCGCGCCGGAGATTGGCTCAAGAGTAGAATGGCAAAGATGGCAGTCACGATGAAGGATATCGCCCGGGAGCTCGGTTTGTCCGTAGTAACCGTCTCCAAGGTGATTCGCAACCACAGCGACATCGGAGAAGAGACTCGCCTGCGCGTGCTCAAGCGCATCAAAGAACTGAACTACCAGCCCAATATGGCTGCCCGCGCGCTGGTCACTGGCCGAACATATTCGGCCGGCTTGATCGTACCTGACTTGGTGCATCCGTTTTTCGCGGAAGTAGCCACGGGGCTCTCCGGCGTTCTGCGCCGCAAGAATTACAGCCTGCTGATCTCCTCCGCCGAAGGCGATCCTGACCTGGAGCGGCAGGAGATCAAGCGGCTGTTGAGCCGCCGGCTGGATGCCCTGATGATTGCCTCTACCCAGCGCACGGTCGAGAGTTTCCGGCGCATCGAGGAGCAGAAGGTGCCGTATGTGCTCATCGACCGCGCGTTTATGGGCATGCCGGCGAACTTCGTAGGGGTGGACGACGTGGCGGTCGGGCGCCTGGCGACCGAACACCTGATATCCGCCGGATGCCGGCATATCGCGCATATTCGAGGCGCCGCCACCAGCACCGCGATGGGGCGGCTGGAAGGGTATCACCAAGCCCTCTCGCACCACGACCTGCGCCAGTTCCAGGGCTTCGTTCTGGCCGGGCGCTCGACGGACGTGGATAGCTGGATCAGCGGCAACGAGGCCATGAAGAAGCTGCTGGCACTGACTCCCCAACCAGATGGCGTGTTTTGTTATAACGACCCGATCGCCATCGGAGTCATTGACGCCATTCTGGAAGCCGGGCTGCGCGTCCCCGAAGATATTGCTGTGATCGGCTGCGGCAATCTGCACTTCGACAAATCGCTGCGCGTGCCTCTTTCGAGCGTGGACCAGCAGAGCCGTGCCATCGGCGAGCGTGCCGGGAAACTGGTGTTGACGCTTATTGAATCCAAGGTTCAGCCGCCGCCCAAGAGCATTATGCTGCAACCGTCGATCGTTCCCCGGGAGTCCACACGACGAGCCCACTGAAACCGGTTCCGGTGTCCCACGGCCTTTGGGATTACCTGGTGGTCACCGCGGCCAACGGCCGGCAGGCGGCCGCGTACGAATCGCAGATCCGCCTCCGCCGCGACCTGGGACTTCTGCCTCAGGTGCGGGATTTCCTGGTGATCCCGGACCGGGACGGCCGCCGCATCGGGAGCGGCGGCAGCACGGTGGAGTGTCTGGCCGCGGTGCTCGATCGCGAGTTGCCGCCAGGCGAAGACTCGACAGATGTTCACCGCGCGGAGGCCATCCTGAGCCGCTTGCGGATTCTGATCGTGCATGCCGGCGGCGACTCGCGACGCTTGCCCGCATATTCACCGTGCGGGAAGATTTTCATCCCACTTCCAGGTGTTGATGGATCGTCCAGTGGATCCACGTTATTCGACCGGTTAGTGCCGGCATTCCTCAGCCTCCCGCCAGGCGCGCCCGGCGCCGGACAGGTGGTGGTCGCCGCCGGAGACGCACTGCTCCGCTTCGATTCCGCGGCCGTGAACTTTAGCGGACCCGGCATTACCGCGCTGGGGGCGCCGGCCTTACCGGAGGCTGCCGCCCGTCACGGCGTGCTCTGTCCCAACGCCGATGGCTCCGTCCGGCTGTACCTGCAGAAGCCGGACGTGCGCGTGCAATTCGACGCGGGCGCTGTCGGCCGCGATGGGCGGTCGGTCCTGGATATCGGCATTATGAGTCTGGACGCCCGCGCCGCGACCGCTCTGGTGTGGGCTTTTCGCAGCCCTCCTGCCGCCGCCGCGATTCTGTCTCATGGTATCGATCTGTATCGCGAAATCTGTTGTGCGCTGGGAACGGAGGTCACCTTCGATCACTACGTGAAGACCGCGCGTTCCAGCCGGTCGGCTCTGGACGACGCCGTGCTGGCGAACCTGTTTGCCGCACTGCAGCCAATTCCGCTGCAAGCGGGCGTGCTTGACGCGTGCAGTTTCCTGCATTTCGGTTCCACCAACCAGTTGATATCGAGCGGCCTGGAACTGGTCGCGCAGGACCTGGGCGCGCCACCCGCCAGCACCATACTGGCGATCAACAATGACATGCGGTCCGGCGGGTCCATCGCCGGCGATGAGGTGTGGGTGGAGGGTTGTCGCTTGCGGGCGCCGCTCCAGCTCGCACGCCGGTCCGTAGTCGTAGGTGTTGACGTGCTCGCTCCTCTCAACCTGCCCGCCGGCGCCTGCCTCGACGTTTTAGAGGGCCTGGGCCGGAAAGGCCGGAAAGTGTGGTTCATCCGCCCCTGTGGCGTAGACGACACATTTAAACGATCCATCGTGGAGGGCGCGACTTTTTGCGGAGTGCCGCTGGCAGAGTGGCTGCGGGATGCCGGTGCGCCGGAGTCGATTGTCTGGGATGACGAGACGCCTGAAGCGGAGCGCACGCTTTGGAACGCCAGGCTATTTCCCGCCGATCTGGAATGCGAAGCTTTCCGGCGCTGGCTCTGGATGTTCGAGCCGGCCAGCGCCACGCCGGAACAGAAGCTCTGTTTCCATTCCGCCGATCGTTATAGCTCCGCAGAGATCGCCGTGCGTGCCGATCAGGCGGCCTTCCATGCCCGCCGTTCCGCGATACAGGCCGCGATACAGGCGGAAAGCTAGAATGGCAGCCGCATTGCATTGTCCAAGGCGTGATCGGTTCATCGACACACGGGAGACTTCAATGAGAGCCCTCTGGTATCGCGCCTCCATCGGATGGTGCCGGACGTTTCATCCGGAATCGCTCTGGCCGGTTCATGGACATTATCGCTGCCGTACCTGTTTGCGCAGCTACCCTGTGCCATGGCACGAGGCAGGTAACGTGGCGCGTCCGTTTGTTGCCGCTGATTTTTCAGTGATCGCAGAAGAGTGTGACACGCGCAAAACGGGCAGGTGCCCAGTCTCGGTCACGCGGCCTGAGAGGCCGCTGCAGCGCGAGGCGCCGCCCCACAATTGTTGCGTCCAATTCCTTGGTCCGGGAAACCAAGCGCCGCGATCGGAGTACCTATTACGCGCTGGGACGGCTCCACAATGACGAGTTTTCGACACAGCGCACATCAAATTATCGGTTCCCGTCACGTGAATTACGGCTGCGCAGTCCCAGGACCTCCGACCGCTGGAACTCGGCGCGCAGCATCATGCGGGCGCGGAAAAGCCGTGTCTTCACGGCCGGAACACTCGAGTTGAGGGATCGTGCGGTCTCGCGCTCACTGAGGTGCTGAAGGTCGCGAAGAACCAACACCTGCTTATCTTTTTCCCGCAGCTTTGCTACCGCATGATGAACTGCTTCGGTTAGTTCGACGCGAACCAGAGACTGGTGGGGCGATTCGCACTTGGAATCGACCGCGTCCAGCGTGCCCAGAGCCTCAAATAGCGGGCTGCGGCGCTGCCGCCGGAACGATTGCAGTGCCTCGTTAATAGCTACACGAGTCATCCAGGTGCGAAAACTGGACTCGCAGCGGAATGTCGACAGGTGACGCCAGACCTTCAATAATGCTTCCTGGAGAATGTCGTCTGCGTCGGCCACATTTTTCACCAGGGAGACGATGCGTTTTCGCACCGGAACCCTGTGCCGATCGACCAGCACTCCAAAACATTCGGTTTGTCCCGCCAGAGCCAGGGCGATCAGAGTTCTATCTTCCAGCGCTGCGAGTGATGGTGCCATTCTAAGATAAGGCAAAGCACGTGCGGTGCCATCCGCAGGAGGGACCATATGGGCGATTCGGCCATCAGATTGAAACGCGAGGCCTACGCAGCGGCCAGAACCATCTCCCCGAAACTGCACGCCTACTTCGCGCGCCATCGGCAGGAGGCAATCCGCCGACGGCAAGACCAACTGGCGTCACTTCCTGACGCCGAAACAATCGAAGCCATCATCGACGCCGCCTTCTGGGCAAGCCTCCGGCGGGAAGAGGGCCATTCGCCGAGAGTCTCACTGGCGTTCCTCTCGCCGGAGGAGGCCGGGCATCCGCTCGTTCTGGAACGCCTTTTGCCGCTCTCCCCGGATGCGCTTACGCGGGTGGCGCCCGCCGTCGAAAGCCCCGGGCTTCATTTGGGTGTCTGGCGGGACCAGGACGGGCTGTCGGTTTGGGGGACGACCCGCACCATACCGGTGTTGTGCTTCGTGCTTGAAGTGGCGGCGCCCGGCCTGCTGGTAGTTAAGCATCACAGCGGCGAGGAAGCCCGCAAGTACTTCAACGTGGCGGTGCTCGAAGGTGACCAGATCAAGGTGGTGGACGAGCGTGCCTCCGCCCGGCCCAAGTGTCCGGCGCTGCTGACATCGCTCCTCGGGTTCGACTCGCCCGCGTCTTGGGTCCAGTCCGTGAACCCAATGGTGCAATTGGCGGTGGCCATGCGTCTACATGGACGCGGCGGATCCCTGCTGGTGGTTCCGGCAGGCACAGAAGCGTGGCGAGAGTCCATCGTGCAACCCATCCACTATGCGGTCGCGCCTCCGTTCCGCGAACTCGCCGACTTGTGCGAGGGGATACCGGACCAGGCGCAGGGACTGGGCCCGGTCATAGCTGCCGTCGCGGGGTTGACCGCGGTCGATGGCGCGGTGGTGCTGACCGACCAGTACGAACTCCTCGGGTTTGGGGCGAAGATCGTGCGCCGGAGGGGTTGGCCGCGGCTTGAGCAGGTCACCTTGTCGGAGCCGCTGGAAGATAACAAGCCAGAGCTCGCGCATCCCGAGCAACTCGGGGGCACCAGACACTTATCGGCGGCTCAATTCATCCAGGACCAGCGCGACGCGGTTGCCCTGGTGGCATCACAAGACGGGCGGTTCACCGTTTTTGAATGGTCCCCGTGCGACGAGATGGTCCACGCACACCGGCTCGACGTGCTGCTGCTTTGAAGGACCACGGGGTAAACGGACCAAAGAGGCGCCGCGACCCTGCTGGGCAGGCGCGCATGCGCTCCGTGACAGGCGAGGCCCTGCGGAAGTCGTCGCGGCCACGCCCGCCCCACTTCAGAAAATGACCTTCAACGCGAGTTGCAAAAGCCGCGGCGGGCCCGCCTGCAGAATCTGCCCGAATGCCGGCGATTCCAGATCGTTCTCGGGCAGGCCGAAGTTCGCATGATTCAGACTGTTGAAGCATTCCGCCCGGAATTGCAAGCGCTTGGTCTCATCGATACGGAAGTTCTTGAACAATGACAGGTCCACGCTCTCGATCCCCGGACCGCGCACCACGTTGCGGCCTTCGTTGCCGAACTGTCCGGCCTGCGTCACAGGGTTGAGTTGCTGGAACGCGGAGCGGCTCACCCAATCGTTGGGCGTATGCGGACCATTGTTCGGATTCGCGATCAGGTCAGGCCGGCTGGAGTAAAAACCGGTGATCTCCGGGGCGCTCCCCTGCAGCGAGACGTTGGCACTGTCGTAAACGGTGAAGGGGGTTCCCGAGGAAATGCTGGCGATGGTATTAAACTGCCATCCGTTCACGACGAAGTCCGCCGCCCGCGAGGCGTTCCGCCAGCGGGGTAATTGATAAGTTCCGCTGAACATGAACCGGTTCCGGGCATCGAACAGCGAAGGACCATGCTCGGCCCTTAAGTCGAACGGGTTTTGCGCCAGATCGTTCTCACCGGCCACCAGCGTGGGCGCCGAACCGGCCACGTTGAGTGACGAGATATAATCGAGGCTCTTCGAGAACCAGTAAGATGCCAGGAAGCTCAGGTTACGTGTGAACTGGCGCGAGAAGGCGACCTGCAGCGCATGGTAAGTCGAGCTGGAATCGTCGGCTATTAACCCAACCGACCCGTAGTTACACACTCCAGCCGCGTTGCAATCCGCATACTCGCGCCGCTGCTCGGTGTTCTCGGCGGTGGCGCCGGGACCGTAAATCGAGGGGTTAGCTTCGATGAAACGCGGCAGATGCGTTCCCTTGTTACCTACATAGCGCACGTCCAGCAGGTAGTCGTGAGCCAGAACGCGCTGAATCGAAAAGTTCCAGTTTTGCGAATAGGGCGGCAGCATTCCCTGCTGGACGGTGAGGATTGTCGCCGGCTGCACGAATTGCTGATTCACGAAAGGCGGTACCTGGCTGCCGTAGGGATTTGCCAGGTTGAATCCGGGGCCGGCCATCTGATAGGCCTCGGTCCAGGGTAAAGCGCTCACGGGAGCCTGCAGCGGACCGCCCACGCCGTTGGTGTAACCATCATAGAAGATGCCGTACGCCGCCCGGATGGTGGTCTTGCCGTTGCCAAAAGGATCCCACGCCAGGCCCACGCGCGGCATGAGCTCGTGATAATCGACCGCCGCGATGCCCGCCGGCACACCCTTGTCGCCGGGGAAGAGCAACCCTGCGGGCGCGTCCGGCATCACCGTGGATTGCTGTCCCGGCGCCCATGCGTTCACCCGGTTCCGTATGTCGGTGTACGGGGTGTTCACCTCATAGCGCAGCCCGAAGTTGAGCGTCAGCCGGGGAGTGATGCGAAACTCATCCTGCGCATAACCACCCGCGATCCACTTACGCAGGCCGCGGTTGAAATCGCCGCCGCCCTGGAAGAACTGCACGGATTGCCCCAGCAGCATGCTGGCAAACGAATCGCTCGCCGGAAACGGCGCGAACACGAAGAACCCGTTGGTGGCGATGCCCAGTAACACGTTAATCTGTTGCCGGTCCAACTCGGCGCCGAGCTTCAAGTTGTGGCGGCCACGGGTCATGGCGATCGAATAGGATCCCTGATAGTCGTTCTGTGCGGTATTTTGCGGGCCGGTGATCGGGTTGCCCACATCGGCGTAGCCGCTCACGATCAGAAATGGAACGCCGGAGTTAGTCCCCAGCGTCGGCTGATACCCGAATCCCAGGCTGCTGCCGGGCGTATGGTTCTGCGCGTCTTCATAAATGAATACGTTCCGGAAAAACGCCAGCCGCACGGTCTGGACCGTTTGCGGCGAGATGACGTGAACATGAGACACGGTGAACGAATTGGTGGTGATGTCGTTGGTCACCGGAAAGCCCGGAATGTTGGAGCCATTAATGGGAAGCGGGTCCAGCGCGTGCAAACCGCTGCTCGAGAAGCGGGCAAAAATCTGGTCGTTGTTGCTGAAGTAGTGATCCAGCCGCAGCCCACCTTGGTTGTAGTTATTCGTCTCGATCTGGGTCGCCTCATAAAGCGATGGAGAGACATTTCCCAAGGGATACAGGTTTCCGGCCGCGAGGCCGACGGGGTTCAGCATCGAGGCCGGAATCTTATTTCCCGGGAACGGCTGGCCAGTGAATTCGTTGATGAGCGGAACGGGCTGCCCCGTGCCCGGGTCCGTAAGACCCGAAAAATCTCCCGTTCGTTCCGCGGCCGTGGGCACGATCGCCGCCTGAGTCTCCCCCTGGCTGTCTCGCTGGCCCTCGAAGTACGCGAAGAAGAAATCTTTGTTTTGCCGGATCGGTCCGCCTATCGTTCCGCCAAACTGATTCAGATGCAGCGGCTCGGTGGTCGTTGCGAAAAAGTTACGTGCGTCGAAAGCGTTGTTCCGAAGAAAGTCGTAGACATCGCCGTGAAAGCTGTTACTCCCCGACTTAGTGACAACCGACGTGGTAGCGCCGCTGGTGCCTCCGTACTCGGCCGGAGCATCCAGCGATAAGATGCGAAACTCGCTGATGGCGTCCACGGGTGTGCGCAAGGCGAATCCACCGTTCACGCTATCCAGATTGGTCACGCCGTCCAACAGGTAGTTGTTCGATTCGGGCCGCTGCCCGTTGACCGCAAACGTCTGCCCGCTGCGCAGAATGCCTCCGGCTTCCGAAAGCCCTGCCGTCATGGGCGCCACGCCGGGTTGGAGCAGGCCCAGCTGCATCAGGTTGCGTCCGTCCAGAGGAAGATCCGTTGCCTCGCGCTCCGAAACCACATTTCCCAACGCCGAACTGGTATCCACCGTGGGCGTCTGGCCCTCTACATTGATTTCACTGTGGCTGCTGGCAATCTGAAGCTGCACGGGATAATTGACCACGCGGCCAACATCGATGCGGATAGAAGCGCTGGAGAACGAGGCGAAGTTCTGCGCGGCTACAGTGAGTGAGTAGTCGCCGACCGGCAAGTTAGAGAACCGGAACTCCCCATGGGGCGACGTGATCACTGCCTGGCGAAAGCCGGTGCTGGTGTTCGCGACGGCTACCTGTGCGTCCTTGACCGCCGCTGAAGAAGGATCGGAAATGCGCCCTTCGAGGACGCCCGTGGGGTCCTGAGCGCACATCAATCCGCAAAAGCAGACAAGTATTACCGCAGACCTGTACATAAGTATCTCCCTCTGAGTATTGGTCGATCTTATTGGTTGTTAGTGTGTGTGTCAATAATTGAAAGTAACTATGTGTCCGGGTCTTCGCCGGCGCATAGTATTTATCGACTATTGACGGTGGTTCGCGCGCGTGTGATAATTTTCAGGCTATGCCGCACGCTGAAATGAAGCCGATGTTTCTTCCAGGGGTCGAAAACAATCCGCAGCCGGGGCCCTACGCGGATAATATCCGGACGCTGCAGGCCGGCGGCATGGAGTATCCGCAGATCTGGCACATGTTCGCCTATCTGCCCAAGGCCACCGACCACCTGGCTCGATTTACGCAGGAAATCCTGCGCGGGCCGGGTGCGTTCCCTCCGGGTATACGCGAGCTCATTGCCGCCTACACCTCGTATCGGAACGAGTGCCCGTTTTGACTGAAGTCGCACGCCGCGGTCGCGGCGGAACTGTTGGGTGATGAAGAACTGGTTTGGGGAGTCTTGCGCGATCTCGAAAATTCCGCGCTGGACGAGAAGCACAAAGCGCTGTTGCGGTTCGTCGATAAGGTGAACCATGATTCGCCCCGCATCACCGCCGCGGACATGAAGCCGCTTTACGAAGTTGGGTGGGACGACGACGCCATCTATCTGGCGATCACGGTGTGCGCGCTGTTCAACTTCTACAATCGCTGGATCGATTCGAGCGGCGTCCACGCGCTGTCGGACGAAGCGCACCGCGTGGGAGGGAAGCGTACCGCATTGCATGGCTATGCCCGGAGTTAGCGCGCAGCCTTCCACCTCCGCTACCGTGAATGAGCGGGCGGGGTGGCTGGTGGTTCTGGCGGCTTACTTCGGTGCAATGGTGAGCTTCGGTTCGCTGCTGGTCTTCACCTTCAGCATCTTCGTGAAACCTCTCACCGGCGCCTTTGGATGGAGCCGGGAATCGGTTTCGGCGGCGTTCGGTTTCGCGGCGCTGACCGTGGCCGTGTGTTCACCCCCGCTGGGCCACCTGCTGGACCGCTTCGGCGCCCGCCGCATCATTCTCCCCTGCATGGCGATATTCGGCGTGACCTTCGCGTCGCTCGGCTTCCTGACGCCGCACCTGCTCCATCTCTATGCGGTCTTCGTCGTATTGGGCATCGTTGGCAATGGCACCACGCAGATGGGTTACTCGCGCGCGGTGGCCACCTGGTTCGACCGGCGCCGCGGCCTGGCGTTCGCGCTGGTCATGGCCGGTGTAGGGACAGGCGCGATGATTTTCCCGCCGCTGGCACAGAAACTGATCGATGGCTACGGATGGCGCACCGCATACGTCGTTCTGGGATCATTGGTATTGATTCTGGGGCTTCCGCTCACTGCCCGTTTCGTGCGCGAGCGGCCCAGCCATCACGCGCAAACTCACGCCGCGCTCAAGGGCGTGACGGTGGCAGAGGGGCTGCGATCCCGCGTCTTCTGGATTCTGGTTGCCACGCTGTTTCTGAGTTCGGTGAGCGTAAACGGAGCGATTACCCATCTTTCGCCTCTGCTCACTGATCGCGGCGTGTCTCCATCCGGAGCCGCTTTGGCCGCGTCGCTGCTGGGCATGGCCAGCTTTGTAGGACGGCTGTTGACCGGGTTTCTCCTCGATCGTTTCCCCGGCCCGCGGGTGGGCTTCGCCATGTGCGCGCTGGCTGCAGGCGGTATCCTGTTGCTCGCGCGCGCCGGCGCGGCCTTCCCCGGAACCGTGGCAGCGATACTGATCGGGCTGGGCGTAGGCGCGGAGGCCGATCTTACGCCGTACCTGCTGACCCGCTACTTCGGCTTACGTGCCTTCTCGACACTCTACGGTTTCACCTGGACCGCGTATGCCATCGCCGGCGCCATCGGCCCGATCTGGATGGGTAAAGTTTTCGACGCCACCGGATCGTATGGTTCGCTGCTGGCTCTGCTGTCAGGCGCTACGCTCACGGCAGCCGTACTGCTGCTTCTGCTCCCCGGCTATCCGGTCGTGTCCGCTATCCGAGTAGCTGTTGGATCGCAAGATTCAGCTGGTTCAATTGCGTGACGAGCTGGTCTTCCTGTCCCGGCATCCACGAGGGCCGGAACTGTTGCCGGCGCTGCTCTCCCGCCTTGGTCAGCCGGGCCAGCCACGCGCCCAGGACCAGTAGATTGGCCGTCTTCATGGAGTAAGTGACGATGGCAATCGCCTGAAAGCCGCGAGTCGTCAGTAGATGATAGCTGAAAGTAACGCACAGGAAGTAAAGGGAGAAGATAAAGCTGTGCGCGATGATATTCCGGCTCAGGACAATGGGATACTGCAGGAGGAGCGCCAGAATTGTCAGCAGGAAAACCACCAGGCTGAAGTATACGGCGCGCTCGGCCAGATAGTAATACGTCATTAACGGTGACTGATGCGAATAGTGGGAAGGGGCCAGAAGAGTCCCCGCGGCAGCCACCAGCGCGATTCCCACGGCAGTCATCAGACACCAGCGTCCCACGGTCAACAATCCCCGGTAGTGCTCCAGGACCAGAGAGTAAATCTCCAGCACCGCCGTCACGTAGAACAACCACTCCACCGGCTCGGTCAGAACCCACAGCCTGTAGTACTCGCGGCCGCCCGAATTGAGCGGCGCAAATGCAACTCCGCGAATCACTTCGAAAACCAGGAGAGCAAAGAAGGCGCGGTAGCGGCGTGAAAGGCCTGTGAGAGAGAGGCGGACAGCTAGAACCACGCTGGCAGCAATGATCAGAAAGTCGAGAGTACTGCTCATGCCCCCCTCGTCTTACATATCGGCCCTAATTCCATTGCGCTGGCCTCAGTATGGCGAATATGGCAGCCATGAGCCAGTAGTCAAAGGTTAAGACTCATCCCTCAGATGCCCAACAGGTTCGCCCGCAACTTCACGTATTGCCGCTCTTGCGCCCACAAATTCAATGGGATGGTAGCCAGTTCGTCGACCAGGGGCACCGCGTTTCCGTTCTTGGTCAGATCCACGGTCTTGATGTAGAAACGGCAGGTGTCGCAAGCCTCCACTCGCACGTGGGGGAACTGGCTGGCCGTATAGACCGCCAGTTTCTCGACGGCCTCCTCTCCACAAGCCGGACACACGATCCGTCCGATGGGCCATTCCGTGGCGCACCACGCGCACAGGAGCGAGCGCTTGGCGCCGTCGCCCTCCTGCCGCAGGATGCCGGCCACCGGTTTCGCGGAGCAAACGGGACACACCTCCGGCGTCGTTTCGCGGGGCGGGGAATCGCCGCGGCCGGCCTGCCATTCGGCGCAGGGCTGCAGGAACATCCAGGCCAGCAGTTCCGCCGTGCGGCCAGGGACGGGATCGAAATCCGGGCCGGTGCGCCAACAAGTGACCAGCAGTTGTGTCGATCCATCGTCAGTTGTCGCCAGGTCCCGCGCGCATGACGACATAGGCTCGGGAGCCGCCGCTTCCACCGCGGACAGGAATCGAGGAAACTTCGGCAGCAAAAACGGCAGGTCCAGTCCGTCCTCCGGGCCACGCCTATTCCGCAGGCTGTCATAAATCTCTTTCTGAAGCCCGGCGACGCGTTGATAGAACCGCAGGACCTCGGCTGCAAACGGATGCTCCGCCGCCAGATCTCCCGCGCGCTTGATCCGCTGATCCCACTTCGACCGGTTCATTCCGGCCGGGGGCTGCCCTTGGTGACCTGCTCGTACCAGAGGCGGTGATGCGTCTTGGCCCATTCCGGCGAAACCTCACCGCGGATGATGGAGGTGAATCCGCCGCGCACCATGGCGGTCCCCATGTAGACATGGATAATGAAGCCGCCGATCGTGGCCAGCGCTGCCGACACGTGCACCGCCACCGCCAGGTAGCGCAGCCAGCGCAGGTTCCATGCAATGCCTTCCACGAACCACAATCCCACACCTGACAGAAGCAGCAGGATCACGCCGTAAAACATCAGCCAGAAAAACAGCTTCTGCCCATAGTTGAAGCGGCCGATGGGCGGCAGATTCTGGTCTTCGTTGCGGATGTAATAATCCACCTTCTTCCACCAGGCGCGATCCGCGTTGGTGGTCAGCATGTCTTGCCGCCAGATCGCGTACATGGCAGCCACCGCGGCCGTGAAAACCAGGCCCAGCCACGGATGCCAGAAACGCGCCGCTGCGCCGCCGCCCACCAGCACCGCCAGCCAGAACATGTACGGCGACCAGAATGCCAGCCCGGTGATCAGGCAGTAGATATAGGTCAGCCCAGCCACCCAGTGATTGATGCGTTCGTTCAGCGTGTAGCGCAGAATCGCGGGCCGGCGACGGGGCGCCACTGCGCGGGGTAGGGCTTGCGATGTGCTCATGAGTGTTCCCCTCCGTCCGGTTCGCTCTCCACACTCTTAGCGCCGAACCGGAGATAGTGCAGCGTCACGCCGATGAGCCCGCCCAGCATGGCCAGGTTGCCGATCCACTTCAAGGGACCCTTCCAGAACTTGACCACCCACGGAATCCGCGGATCTCTGGGCAGCCCGCCATACGCTTCGGGATTGGTCAGGTCATGCAGCACGTAGATGACGCCCGTGCCGCCCACTCCCGCGGGATCGTACACGCCCGCCTTGTCGAAACCGTAATGATCGCGCAACTGCCGCGAGCGGGTTTCGGCTAGTTCCTTCATGTCGTCTTTGGTTCCGAAATGCAGGCAGCCCGTGGGGCACGACTTGATGCAGGCTGGTTCCAACCCTTCCGTCACGCGGTCCACACACAGCGTACACTTGAACATCTTCTTGGTCTGCTGGTTGAATTTCGGAATGTTGAACGGGCATCCGCTCACGCAATAGCCGCAGCCGATGCAGTGGTTCTGTTGGAAATCGACGATGCCGTTGGTGTACTGCACGATGGCGCCGTCGGCCGGACAAGCCGCCAGGCAGCCCGGCTCGGCGCAATGCATGCACTGGTCTTTGCGCATCAGCAGCATCATGCTGCCGTCGTCCCGCTCGTGCTCGTTGAACTTGATCAGGTTCCAATAATTCCACGACGTCTCCGGCATGGTCTGGTAGCTGTTCTGGAACACCGTGTCGCTGAAGGTGTAGCCGTTCCACTCCAGACACGCCACTTCGCATGCCTTGCAGCCGATGCAGGTGGTGGTGTCCACCAGCTTGCAAACCTGGGATTCCCGTTCTACGCCCGCGCCGGGCGCAGGTCCCGCGTGGCCCGAAATTCGACGGATGGCTAATGTCGCCTGGCTCATTTGCGGCCCCTATACCTTTTCCACCTTCACCAGAAAGCCCTTGAACTCCGGCGTGTATGCGTTGGGATCCACCACCGTCGGAGTGAGCCGGTTGGCCAGCGTGCGCGCATTCTTGCCCTCGTCCTCCTGAATGCCCCGGAACCCTTGGTGGATCGGCAGCCCTATCTGATAAATCTTCTTGCCGTCGATCGTCATGGGCTTGATGCGCTTGGTCACGAACGCCTTGGCGATATAGAAACTGCGCGCGCTGGTCACCTTTACCTTGTCGCCGCCCTGGATGCCTAACTCGTTGGCCAGTTCCACCGGCATTTCCACGAAAGCCTCCGGAATGAGCTGGACGCTCATAGGGTTGTTCTTGGTCCAGTAGTGATAGTGTTCCGTGAGCCGGTAGGTGGTGCAGATCACGTTGAAACCATCAGCCGTGGTGCCGAACTTATCCGACGGCGTCGTCAGCTTCTTCACCACCGGATTATTGGCCTGGGCCGGATGGAGGGCGTTCCCCACCGGGCTCTCGAAAGGCTCGTAGTGCTCCGGGAAAGGTCCATCGGCGAACGCCGCCAGAGGCGCGAAGATGCGGCCTACGCCTTCCGGCATCATAATGAACGGCCCCATATGATCCTTGGGGTGCGAGTCGGGCTTGAAGTCCGGCACGTCCACGCCGGTCCAGATTTGCGCAGCCTCGTTCCAGGAAACCTGCCTGCGCGCCGGATCCCACGGCTTGCCCGAAACGTCGCACGACGCACGGTTATACAACACGCGCCGGTTTGCCGGCCACGACCATGCCCAGTTCGGATACACGCCCAGGCCTGACGGATCTTCCGTGCCGCGCCGCGCCAGTTGCGGGCCCGCTTCGGTCCACGATCCGGCGTACAACCAGTTGCCGCACGAGGTGGTGCCGTCGTCCCGCAGCCAGGCGAAGCCCGGCAATTGCTGTCCGGCCTTGATGGTCTGCTGCGTCTTCGGATCGGTCACGTCCGCAATCGCTTTGCCGTTCACCTCTTTGGCGATTTCGGAAAGCGACGGATGCCGCGGATCGGTGTACGGCCAGGTCGCGTGCAGGATCGGATCCGGAAACTTGCCGCCCTCGGCCTGGTATAGCTCGCGCACTCTCAGGAAGATCTGCGCCACGATGTCCTGGTCCAGGCGAGCTTCTCCGGGCGGAGGCAGCGCAATGTTCTTCCATTGCAGCCAGCGCGCCGAGTTGGTCATGGAGCCGTCTTTTTCCGCGAAGCCCGCGCAGGGCAGCCGGTAGACCGTGGTCTTGATATTCTTCTTTTCCTCCGGCTCGATGCCCGGCGAATTCCAGAATTCGCTGGTCTCGTCCGGATAGATCTCGCCCACCACCAGCCAGTCGGCTTTCTTCAATGCATCGATGTTCTTCTGCGAATCCGGACCGATGGCCACGCCGTTCATTCCGAATGCGAACATGCCCTTTACCGAGCCGCGGTACATCTGGTCCCAGATCTCGGTCCACGAATAATTGCGATCCACCTTCGGCAGATAATGGAAGGCAAAATCGTTTTCTTTTTTGGCCGCGTCGCCATACATGGCCTTCAAGTAGGAGACCGCGAACTTGGGCGTGTTCGACCAGTAATTGAACGAATCCCAGGGAGCCGGCTTGGACGCGCTGGGCGTAGTTCGCTTCATGTAAGCGTTCAGGTCGGTATCAGCCGGGGTGGGCACTTTCAGATATCCGGGCCAGATATCGAACACGCCGCCCATGTCGGTAGCGCCCTGGATGTTTGAGTGGCCGCGCAGCGCGTTGACGCCGCCGCCCGCCCGTCCCACGTTGCCCAGAATCAACTGCAGCATGGCCGCCGTGCGGATGATTTGGGTGCCGAAGGTGTGCTGCGTCCAACCCACCGCGTACATGATGGTGGCCACCTTCCGCATGTCGCCGTCTTTGCGGACGGAAGTGAACAGATCCGCGGCCTTCAGGAACTGGTCTTTCGGTATGCCGGTGATGCGCTCCACCATCTCGGGCGTGTAGCGCGAATACTGCTGCTTCAACAACTGAAATACGCAGCGCGGATTCTGTAGCGTCAGGTCGAAGGCTACCTTAGGCGGAAGCGCCGGCGGCCCGCTCGCGCTGCCGCCGCCCTCCGCCTCATAGTTCCAGGTGGATTTGTCGTAGGTCTTGGTGGCCGCGTCGAAGCCCGAATACAACCCGTCGTCGGGTAGCTTGAACCCATCTTTTATGATGAATGCGGCGTTCGTGTAATTGGCCAGGTATTCGTGCGCGATGCGGTTGTTCTCAATCGCATACCGGATGACGCCGCCCAAAAACGCGATGTCCGCGCCCGCGCGAATCTGCAGAAACAGATCGGAGGTGGCCGCCGTACGGGTGAAGCGCGGATCCACCACGATCATCTTGGCGTTGCGCGTGCGCTTGGCCTCGATGGCCCATTTAAAGCCGCACGGATGGTTCTCCGCCGGGTTCCCTCCCATAATCAGGATCATGTCGGCATTCTTGATGTCGACATATCCATTGGTCATCGCACCGCGTCCGAACGTGGGCCCCAAACTGGAGACCGTGGGACCGTGTCAAACACGGGCCTGGGTTTCCAGGTAGCAGACCCCCAGGCTGCGCATGGCCTTGCCGGCCAGGTAATTGAACTCGTTGGTATCCGTACAGCCGCCGATCCAGGCGATGCTTTCGCAGCGGTTGGCCGTGCGGCCCTGCGCATCCTTCTCGACGAAGGTATCGTCACGCGTCTTCTTCACCAGGTGGCTGATCTCGTCGATGGCCTGGTCCCACTCGATGTAATCCCAGTGATCCGATCCGGCCCGGCGCACCTGCGGCCGCAGCAGCCTCCGCGAATTCAGAATGTCCTGTTCCAGCGACGCGCCCTTCGGACAGAGCGTGCCGCGATTGATGGGATGGTCGGGATCGCCCTCCACGTGGATCACTTGCGGCGTGACATTCTTGGCCTTGTCGCCGATGGTGTAAATGATCACGCCGCAGCTCACCGAGCAGTACGGACAGGTGGATCGTGTCTCGGTGGCGCGGGCGATCTTGAGCTGGCTGAGCTGTGCATAGGCCGGCTCCAGGTCGAAGCCCAGCCAGGAAAGCGCGGCGCCGCCGAACGCGGCCGCTTTCAAAAAATCTCTGCGGCTACTGTCCATGGTCTCCCCCTATGGATGGTACCCAGGATGAAGTGGCAATTCGGTGGCCATTATATCCCAGGCCAGCCGTTTTGGATATGACAATTTCGTTACAGGTGACGTGGGGCAACCAACGCCGTCTTGGGATGCTCGCTCAGGATCATGGCCGCGCGCGGCGGCTGGCCAAAATCAAAATCCTTGCGCAAGTCGCCCAGTTGCGAGGCTTCTTCGCGCACGCCCGGACGCGGATCGGGCCGGCCATCTTTCTTCGGATCCAGGCGCTGGCCGGCCAGGAAATCGTCTTCGATGAACTTGACGTACGCATCGAAGCTCAAGGTCTGCTTGTCTATGAAACCCTTCTTCGCATAAGGCGAAATCACCAGCCCCGGAACGCGCAGGCCGTAGCCGTTCTCATCCACGTTGACGGGGACCACGTGATCGTAGAAGCCGCCCCAGTCATCCCACGCCAGGAAGATGGCGCAGTCTTTCCAGTTCGGGCCGGACATTACGGCGTTGATCAGGGTGGTGACAAAGGTCTGGCCTTTCGAGACCAGCGCGGGCGGATGCTCGCTTACATCTCCCGACGGAACGATCCAGGAAACCGCCGGCAGACTGCCATTCTTCGCGGATTGCAGGAACTTTTGGACCGATTGAATGTTACCGAGCTCGCCGTCTTTCTTGACCGTATCGAAATAGGGTAGGGGATTCCAGATTCCGGGTGTTTTGGCGTTTTGCGCCACTTGCACGCACTCATCCTGGTCATCATCCTCGCAATCCGGCTCGGTGCCTTCGAGCACATAGTAACCCCAACTGACATGGTTTTTATGCAGGAGATAAGTCAGGTCGGTCCAGGCATAGATAGGAGGGTTGTGGTTTCTCCGCTTCGGCAAAAAGTCTGGAGGCAGGCCCGGAATGTCGAGGGCATTGGTGCAACTGAAAGGATCGTCGTGCGTGGTACACGCCGCCGACCATTCCGAAACCTGGAAGAGATGTTCGGGCAGGCTCCAGGACGCGTTGGGCTCGAACATACGGTCCTGCAGCACGAAATTCTGCGCGTATTTCCAGTAGTTGGGAATATCGCCGCCATCGTGATAGCCCATCACATCCGGTCTTTCGGAACTGACACACGCGGGATTGTTGGGGTCCAGGCAGCCGCGCCTGCCGTGTTCGGCCTGGGCGATGAACCCGTCCATCTTGCCTCCGTCCAGATCCGCGCGGGCTGCGCCGGCACTGTGCGGACCACCGCCGTTGCGGTCTTGGGCATCGTGATAGGGTTTGACACACTGGCCGGTCGCGGGATCGTTCACACAAACGGCCGGTGCTCCATTGCGCATGGGGATCCCGTCGGCACCGGGAAACGTTCCGAAGTAGCTGTCGAAGGAACGGTTCTCCTGCATGATGACAATCACGTGCCGGATCTTCTGGATGGGGGCGGATGCGCCGCGATCCTCCGGCCGGGAATCAATCTGCTGGCTAGACCACATCAAGGCCCCGGCACTAGCCAGGGTCAAGGGCATGACAATGCCGAAAACCGTCTGCTTCCTCACGCGGTTGCCTCCTGTTACGGGCCCTACAAAGAGTAGAACCCGCGAGAGAGGAAACCGTTGCGATGCTTACTCGTCGCGCAGCGCGACCATGGGATCCACGCTGGTAGCGCGACGCGCGGGAATCGCGGTGGCGGCGAAGACCACCATTGCAAGAACCGCGACAACGCCGCCGAACGTAGCCATATCCGTAGCGCTGACGCCAAACAGCAGGCTGGCCATCACGCGCGTGAGCGCTACCGCTCCGATCACGCCCGCGGCAATGCCGATGGCTCCCAGCGTCATACCCTGCCGCACCACCAGCCCGACGATATGGCCGGCCCCCGCGCCCAGCGCCACGCGCACGCCGATATCGTGCGTGCTCTGGGTGACCAGGTACGACATCACACCATAGACGCCGATGGCCGCCAGCAGCAGCGCGAACGCCGCGAAAGTGCCGAGCATGGTAGTTGCGAAACGCTGCCGCGCCAGAGAATCGTACAGACGATCCTGCATGGTGCGGATATCGTACACCGGGGCGCTCGGATCGATGGCGTGGATTTCGCGCACCACGGCGCCGGAAAGGTCGGCCGGGTTCGACGCGGTGCGCACCACCAAATACATGCCGTTATCGGGAGCCTGCTGGTGTGGAAAGTACACCACCATCTTGCCGCCGCTATCGAGGCCGTACTGTTTTACCACGCCCACTACGCCGGCGATGGTCATGGGCTTCTTCGGATTGAACCACACGTGCTTGCCGATGGGGTTGTCGCGCGGCCAGAACCGCTGCGCGAATTGTTCGTCGATAATCGCCACTTGCTGGCCGTCGCTGATGTCGTGGTCGTCGAAATAGCGGCCCTTTAGCAAGGGAATCTTCATGGCGCTGAAGTAGCCGGTGCTGGCGACGCGCATGTCCACTTGCAACTCCTGGCCCGGATTCGGTGTGTAGCCTTCCACATTGATGCCGCCCCAACTGACCCCGCCGGTCAACGGGAGAACCGCGACCTGGCCTTGAGCGGTGACTCCGGAGAGGTGGCTGATGTGTTCGCCAATCTCATGGAAGAACTGCGCGACCACTTTATCGTCTTTGTATTTCGGCCCGGAAGCGACCACCTGCATGGTCAGCACGTGATCGGCGGCAAAGCCCGGCTGGACGTTCTGCAACCGCGCAAAACTACGGATCAGAAGCCCCGCGCCGGCCAGCAGGATCAGCGAAAACGCCAGCTCGGAAACCACCAGCAGGCCGCGCAACCGGTGACGCGCCACCAGCAGACCGCCGTCCGTCTGGCCGCTGCGTCCGCCGGACTTGAGCGTGGTATTCAGATCGAGCTTGAGGGCGCGCCAGGCGGGCGCCAGGCCAAACAACAGGCCGGCCAGCGCGGAGACCACGAACGTGAACAGCATCACCGTGCCGTTGATCGAGATTTCATCGAGGCGCGGAATGTTGCCCGGATTGATCACCCGCATCACGTACAGGCTGGCCTGGGCGATCACCAGGCCGGCGGCTCCTCCCATCAGCGCGAGCAGCAGGCTCTCGGTCAGCAACTGCCGCAACAGCCGCTTCCAGCCCGCGCCCAGCGCCGTGCGGATAGCCACTTCTTTTTCGCGTCCGGCCGCGCGCGTGAGCAACAGGTTGGCCACGTTGGCGCAGGCAATCAGCAGCACCAGAGCCACCGATCCCAGCAGCACCAGCATGGCGCGGCGTACATCGCCCACCACCTGGTCGAGCAGCCCAATCACGGTCATGCCGTAGGTGCGGTCGCGGTGATCCTTCTCGCGGATGCGCGCGGCGATGATATCGATATCGGCTTGCGCCTGCTGCACGGTCACGCCGGGCTTCAACTTCACCATCAGGTTGTAGTTCTCGTCGCCGCGGTTGCGGATGGCGTCCGCGCCGAGCGGCAGGGGAACGAAGATGTCCATCTTGTCCATGGGACCTTCCGCCGGCATCACCTCTACATTGAGCCGGAAATCGGGCCGCAGGACGCCCGCCACGGTGTACGGCTTGCCGCTGAGCGTGATACTCTTGCCGACGATCGCGCGATCGCTGTTGAAAAGGCGCTGCCACAGCCGGTAGCTCATGATGGCCACCTGGGGCTTGCCCGGCTGGTCCTCCTCAGGCAGAATCAGGCGGCCCATCAACGGCCGCGCGCCGAGCATGTGCAGCAGGCCGGATGACGTGCGCATACCGTCCACGCGCTCGGGCTCGTCCCGGCCGGTGAGGGTGAAGGTGCCCAGGCGCGAGATCGACATCTCTTCGAACGAATGATTCTCGTTCCGGATGTCGAGATACTGGCCGGGCGATGGCCAATCGCGGAAGATGCCAATGCCCGGCGAATGCAGCCAGATGGCCGCCAGCCGGTTGGGTTCCGGATAAGGCAGCGGACGCAGTAGCAACGCATCCACCACACTGAAGACCGCGGAATTCGCGCCGATGCCGATGGCCAGCGAGAGCACGATCACCAGGGTCATGCCCGGTGACTTGCGCAGCGTGCGCAGCGCATAACGAAAATCCTGCAGCAGATTGGACATTGGACAGAAAGACGCGTAGACCGTCCCCAAAGTTCCGGCCAAGTGACAGCCAAGATGTTAGAATATAAGTACCGCTGGGAGGTCGTCTAACGGTAAGACTGCAGACTCTGGATCTGCGTATCGGGGTTCGAATCCCTGCCTCCCAGCCAGACCATCATGCCCCGTCGAAATTTATTTAGATCGACCCGCGGCGTGTTCGCGGCTCTGGCCTGCCTGGCTATCGTTCCGGCCCACGCAACCATCGCCACCGCACCCGCGGCGCGCGAGTACCGGCTGCGATTTTTCCATACACATACCGGCGAACGGTTGGACATAGTCTACCGCAAGGGAGACAGCTATCTTCCCAGCGCGCTGGCGAAGCTCAATTACTATCTGCGCGATCACCGCACCGGCGAGATTCATTCCTACAATCCACATCTCTTCGACCTGCTGCACGACCTGACCTCCGCAGTGGGCGCGCCGCGCGCCGAGATCGACGTGATCTGCGGCTATCGCACGCCCTGGAGCAACGCGTTCCTGCGCCGGCACACCAATGGCGTGGCGGAGCACAGCCTGCATATGCAAGCTATGGCGATCGATATTCGCGTGCCTGGCATCCAGACTGCGGAGCTTCGCGATGCGGCTCTGGCTCTGCATCGCGGCGGGGTCGGCTACTACGCGAAGTCGGATTTCCTTCACGTGGATGTGGGCCGCGTGCGCCGCTGGTAAGAGTGCTTCACCAGCTAACCAGGATACGGATAGCCTTTCGCCAACACCTTTTCCAGATCCGCGTCCAGCCCGTAAATGTCATCGAGGAAGTGCGTGGTACCTGCGTCGTCCACCACCGCCGTGCCGTAGAGGATCAGGACCGGGATCGGCCGGGCGAGATTGACGCGCTGGTTGTCACTGCCTTTCTGCATAGCTTCCCGGACCCGCTCGAGGTTCCAGCCCGGATTGTTTCGCAGCACCCAGGCGGTGAGTTCGGCGGGCTTCTCCACGCGGATGCAGCCGTGGCTGAAATCGCGCCGCGAGCGGGAAAAAAGCTCCTGGGCGGGCGTGCTGTGCAGATAGACGTTGTAGTCGTTGGGAAAAATCAGCTTCACCAGGCCGAGCGAGTTGGATGGCCCGGGCTTCTGGCGAACTTCGAGTTTCCCCGCGCGCAAACCTGCCAGCACGTCATCGTTGATGGTGCCCGATGTTACTACTTGGCCAGTGTGGGTGGTGACCTCAAATCCCTTCTTCGCGACGTAATCGCGGTCCTTCTGCAGCGAGGGGACGATTTCTGAGCGCTGGATGCTAGGCGGCACGTTCCAGTAAGGGCGCAGAACGACGTACTGCATGGTGTTGGCAAACACGGGCGTCTTGTGGCCGTAAGCCTTACCCACGATCACATTCATCTCAATACCCATCCGATCGCCTTGCGGGGTGCCGTAGGCGCGCAGGTGAAACTCGGGAATGTTGACAATGATCGGCGGCTCGGAGAAATCGTGCGGCAGCCAGCGCCAGCGTTCGAGGGTGAGCTGCAACTGGCGGACGCGAAAGCTGAGCGGCGTGTTGAGGGCTTTCACCGTTGACGCGTCCAAGCGGCCATCACCCTGCAGGCCGTGGCGGAGTTGGAAGCGCTTGACCGCATCCACCAGCGGGGCCGCGTACACGGCGTTGTCGCCCGGGGCCGGCGCGTCGGCGGGCAGGTCGCCCAACAATCGCAGCAGGCGCGCGAGCCGCGGCACGCCCGTATAAGCGCTGCCGGGCGCCACCGCCTTCGGGGGTACGGGCAACTGCTCGCCATCATCCTGCTTCGCCAGATCGAAATATCGCAGCAGGGCAGCTTGGGTGCGGCGGTAACCCGGGAAAGGTGGTTCCACGGCTTCCAGCGTCTGCTTCGGATCGGCGGCATCCACCAGGCGCTGGCGCAAGAAGTCCGGCAGGCTGTATTTCTTGTGCTCCACATCCAGGCCGAAGTGAAAAAACTTGGGATTCACTTTGCCGATGTGGAGATCGGAGATGTAGCGCATGGTGCAGACGGTTACGGCTGCGTCAAACCGCGCCTGATCGTCCGGAGAGCCGCTGGCCAGATGCGCGAGACGGTCAGACCAGAACAGGCCGTCGTAGTCTTCCGCGCGGAGACCTTTCTGTTCCGCTTGTTCGAGGACCGCGATCAGGGCGCGCGCCTGCGCAGTCGGCTGGCCGGCGCGAACCCAGGCGAGCGCATAGCCGGCAGGCTCGTAGAAGTTCTTCACGTGCTGGCGGTAGTCCGAAAAATCGGGCCAGCGGAGATCGGCAAGGTGACCGGATTCGGCGATCTGGCGGAGCGTGGCCGCGCCGGGCGCGGGAGCCTGCGCCTGCGCGACGAGGACCAGGCAGAATCCGGCAAGCGAAATCGGGTAAAGCACGGACCGGGATTTCATGCTGGCGGCCATCGTATCACGTCGTGCGCGCTGCGCCGGAGCGGCGTTCGACACATGCATCCGGAACCGCGCAGTATACTGGTTTGGAATGCAATTGAATCGCCGTTATTTTTTGCTGGGCACCCTAGCTGCGCCGGTACTGGCCGCAAGCAAGAAGGCCGCGAACAAGAAGCAGGTGGAAGTAGAGCGGCCCAACATCGTGCTGGTGGTGGCCGAGGAAGTGGGCGCTTACATGGTGGGGTGTTACGGGAACGTCGAGATCCACACGCCCAATGTCGACCGGCTGGCACAAACCGGCGTTCGTTTCGCCGACAGCTTCTCCTGTTCTCCGGTGGCACTCGACCAGGGACCGTTTTCGGCGGCGGGCTACAATTGCGCGCACAGCCTGGGGCCGGCAAAGGCGGGCGAGTTTCTGGATGCGCAGGCGCCCGCCAAGCCCTTTTTCGTGACCATCGCGTGGCCCAGCCCGAACGCGACCGAGGCTACGCGAAAGAACATCGACCTATATAAGGATACGGACTTCGAATCGGTGGGATGGGAAGCACCCTCATCGACCGCAACGAACCGCAACATGCTGCGCGACATCAAGGGCAACATGCGCAAGTACGCGGCGTCCCTCACCACGCTCGACGATCAACTCGCGGCGCTGCGGGCCAAGCTCGATGAGCGCAAGGTAGCTGAGAATACCCTGATCATCTTCACCAGTAATGGCGGCTACCTATTAGGCAGGCATGGGATGTGGGGCGGGGCGGGGGCGTCGAATCCGCCGAACATGTACGAGGAAGTGGTGCGTACGCCGTTGATCTGGACTTGGCCGAGCCGCTTCCCGCCGCAGACGGTGCGTAACGACGTGGTGAGTTCGTATGACCTGCTGCCGGCGCTGTACGATCTGGCGGGTTTGAACGCGCCGGCCGGAATGGGCTACAGCTATCTGCCGTTCGTTTATGGCCGGCGGTTGGGTAAGAACGAGGCTTGGCCGAACGTGGCGTTCGGGCGGTATCAGAACACGGAAATGGCTCGCGACGACCGCTACAAGCTGGTGGTGCACGACCAGGGCAAAGGTCCCGGCGAGTTGTACGACGAATCGGCGGACGCGCGCGAGCAGAATAACCAGATTGATAGTCCTAAGTTCGCCAATATGAAGGACCGGTTGTTGACGGAGTTGAATGCCTGGCGAGGAAGAAGTTAGTTTTGGCGGCCTTAGAGGCCGCCGCAGGCCACGGGCCTGCCCCACTGCCAGACTATCGCTCCGTTGACTATAGTGGCTACTGGTCCGCCGCGAAAGGCGTGGCCGTCGAAGGGCGAGTTACGGCTTTTCGAGAACGACTGGTTCACATCGTAGGTCCACTCCAGGTCGGTGCTGAAGATGGTGACGTCGGCGGGCGCGCCTACGGATAGCGTGCCGCGATCGAGACGCAGGACGCTGGCGGGTCCGGTGGTGAAGAGGGCAACCAGTTGGTGCAGCGGGATCTTTCCGGGGTGGACCAGGTGCTCGAGCGCCAGGCCCAGGGCGGTTTCGAGGCCGATGATGCCGAACGGGCAGCGCTCAAACTCCTGCATCTTCTCGCTGCCGGCGTGCGGTGCGTGGTCGGTGGCGATGGCGTTGACCGCACCCGAAACAATCCCATCGATCAGCGCGCCCGCATCGCAGGCCGTACGCAGGGGCGGCTTCATTTTGTAATTGCTGTCATACGGCCGCATATGGCGGTCGGTCAGGGCGAAGTGGTGCGGAGTGGCTTCGCAGGTGACCGGAAGGCCGCGCTGCCGGGCATAGGCAACCATCGCCATGGCGTTGCGGGTGGAGATGTGGGCCACGTGAAAGCGCGCGCCGGTGAGTTCGGCGAGCAGAATATCGCGCGCCACCATAACGTCTTCGGAACTGGCGGGAATGCCGCGCAGGCCCAGCCGCACGGATTCGAATCCCTCGTTCATGTCGCCGCCCGCGCTGAGGTTCAGGTCCTCGCAATGATCGATCACCGGCAGGTCGAAGGAGCGCGCGAACTCCATGGCGCGGCGCATCACACGCGCGTTCATCACAGGGCGGCCGTCATCGGAAATGGCCACAATGCCGGCTGCTTTCATGGATCCGATGGCCGACAGTTCCTCTCCGGCGCTGTTCTTGGTGATGGCGCCGATGGGGAACACATTCGTGATGGCCAGCTTGCGGGCACGCTCGATGATGTAGCTGGTGACCGTGGCACTGTCATTCACCGGGAGCGTGTTGGGCATACAGCAGATGGACGTGAATCCGCCGGCGGCCGCGGCGCGCGCGCCGGTCTCGATGGTCTCGGCGTGCTCGATGCCCGGCTCGCGGAGGTGGACATGCATGTCGATGAAGCCGGGCGCCACGATTAATCCGGTGGCATCGAAGGACTCCGCGCCGGGAGCGGCGAGGGCCGTGCCGACGGCGCGGATCACGCCGTCCTGAATCAGAATATCGGCCTGCTTGTCAGTGGCCGAAGCCGGGTCGATGACCCGCCCATTCCTGATGAGAAGTTGTGACATCTAACCAATCACCCGTTCGAGCACCGCCATACGGACGGCGACGCCGTTTTCCACCTGGTTGAGAATGACGGAGCGCTGCGAATCGGCGACTTCCGACGACAGCTCGCGCCCGCGGTTGATGGGGCCGGGATGCATGACGATGGCATCCGGCTTGGCCAGCGCGAGATGCTCGAGGGTCAAGCCGTAGAACTGGAAATATTCGCTGGCGGGAAAGGCGGCTTCGTGCTGGCGCTCGAGCTGGACGCGCAGCATCATGATGACGTCGGCATCCAGAATGGCGTGGCGTATATCGTTGGTGAGCGTGACGCCGGGCGCGATCTGGGCCAGTTCGCGCGGCAGCAGCGAAGCGGGACCGCACAGCACGATCTCGGCGCCGAACTTGGAAAGCAGGTAGACGTTCGAGCGAGCCACGCGGCTGTGGGCGATGTCGCCGATGATGGCCACGCGCAAACCTTCCAGGCTGGCGCGGCGGTCGAGGATAGTGCGGGCGTCAAGCAGGGCCTGCGTGGGGTGTTCGTGAGTGCCGTCGCCGGCGTTGATGATGGGCATGGCCAGGTATCGCGCCAGAAATTGCGGCGCGCCGGAGGCCGAATGACGCATGACGATGGCATTCGGCCGCATGGCCGCGAGGGTATTGAGCGTATCGACCAGGGATTCGCCTTTGGAAACGCTGGATGCTGAGGCCGCGATGGAAATGGCATCGGCGCCCAGGCGTTTGGCGGCGATTTCGAAACTGGTGCGGGTGCGGGTGGACGCTTCGAAGAAGAGATTGACAATCATCTTCCCGCGCAGCGTGTCCAGCTTTTTCTGCGGTTCGTGCTGGACGTATTGAAAGTGCTTGGCGCGCTCCAGGATGGCTTCGATCTCGGCGCGATCCAGTTCTTCGATTCCGAGCATTCCTGCCGGCATGGTTTAAACAGCTTCGCTTGCGGCGACTCGTTCGACCAGCAATACCTTTTCCATTTCGTCGATTTCCTGAAACTTCACTTCGATGATTTCGTCGTCGGTGGTTTGCACCAGCCGGCCGACGAACTGCGCTTCGATGGGCAATTCCCGGTGGCCGCGATCGATCAGGACCAGCAGGTGGACGCGCGCGGGACGGCCATGATCGAACAGCGCATCGAGGGCGGCGCGGATGGTGCGGCCGGTGTAAAGCACATCGTCCATGAGGATGATGTCTTTGCCTTGCACCGAGAATTGGATTTCGGTGGCACTGACCACGGGCTTGATGTCGACCGTAGTGAGGTCATCGCGATAGAGATTGATATCGAGGATGCCGACCGGCACGGCGCGTTGTTCGAGGGACTCGATTTTGCGGGCCAGGCGCTGGGCCAGGGGCACGCCGCGGCGGCGGATGCCGATGAAAGCCAAGCGGTCGAGGTCGGAGTTCTTTTCCAGGATCTCATGCGCCAGCCGCACCAGGGTGCGATCGATTTCCGAGGCGCTCATGAGCTGGCCTTTGACGCGGGTGAGGGGCATGGTGTGCGGTAAGGAACAGGGTAGCATGCGTGGATGGGACGCGGAGACTCCGGGACGTGGTGACGCGGGGAGTCGGGACTGGGGCTCGGTAGTCGGCTGCCCCAATAGTGACGGGCGGCATGGCGCATCGCGAGCCGGGTTTCCGGCCACGATTTGAGCCTTTCAGTGACCCACCGATTCCTCCGGCGAGGCAAACAACTTAACATCCCGGATATCTACTGAGACGCCGGCCTAACGCTTGTAAATCGCGCCGCCCTTCATCACAAAGGCGACCTTCTGCAGAGCACTGATGTCCTGCAGCGGGTCGCCCGCGACGGCGATGATGTCCGCGAAGTATCCCGCCTTGATCGCGCCGATCTGGTTCTGCCATCCGAGCAGCTTGGCGCCGTTCAGGGTACCCGCCTGCAGGGCCGCCAGTGGCTGCATGCCGTATTGAACCATCAGGACAAATTCGCGGGCCTGCGTTCCGTGCGGGAAGGGACCTACGTCGGAACCCATGGCCATCGGCACGCCCGCGGCCAGTTGGGCGCGAAACTCGTGCGCGTGGAACTCCAGCATACGCCGCTCGCTTTCGCCCTGGCGCGGCGAGGCCGCGTGATCCGCGAAATATTCGATGATGGCGAAGGTCGGCACGGCGAAGATCTGCTTCTCGCGCATGATCCGCATGGTCTCATCGCTCAGTTGGAAAGCATGGTCCACGGAGGCCACCCCAGCGCGCGCCGCGTATAGAGTGCCCGGCTCCCCGGTGGCATGCACGGCCACGCGCTTGCCCACCCGCACGGCTTCCTCGACGGCGGCGCGCAGTTCGGCCTCGCTGTACTGGTAAGGGGTGGTGAACCTGCCGTCGCGCAGGGAGTCGCGGCCCGTCTCGTAGATTTTGATGAAGTCGGCGCCTTCCTTGAACTGCCCGCGGATCACGGTGACCAGCTCGGCGGCGTTGTTGGCCCAGGTGGCATTCGGCAGGACGTGCTGTGCGGGATTGTAGTTGATGGCATCTTCGTGGCCGCCCAGGATATCGACCGCGTTGCCGCTGATGCGCAGCCGCGGGCCCGGGATCAGGCCGCGATCGATGGCGTTGCGGACCGCGGTATCGGCCGAGCCGGCGCCCTCTGTGCCCATGTCGCGTTCGGCGGTGAAGCCCGCCATCAGATCGTCGCGGGCGGCCAGCGTGGCCAGAATGGTCCGCTGCGGTACGGACTCTTCCACGGTTTGCAGATCCTCCGCGCCCGGGTGCAGAAACAGGTGCACGTGGGCATCGATCAGGCCAGGCAGCAGCGTGCGGTCGCCCAGATCGATCCGTTCCGCGGACGGCGGATGCTTAACCTGCGAACCCACCTCCGTAATGCGCTCGCCTTCGACCAGCACCTCGCCGGGCGCAAGCATCTTGCCGGTCTCCACGTCGAGCAGGCGGGCGGCGCGCAGCACGATGGAATGGCTGGGGGCGGCGGGCTGCGCGTATGCGGCGGCAGCCAGCGCCAGCGCGGCGCAGAATCGGAGTTTGGTCATGATGCGATGTTACTCCGAAGCGCAAAGGGGCGCGGGAGGTCGCGCCGCCATACAGGGAAGGAACTCCTTAGCATTATCAGCGGCGCGGGGCGCCCCGTTTTGCGCGAGTCACTTAGAAGCGCAAAGGGGCGCGTGTCCGCGCCGCCAAGAGGGATAGGAACTCGCGAGGTAATGGCGGCGCGGCCGTGGCCCGTTTTGCGCGAGTCACTTAGAAGCGCAAAGGGGCGCGTGTCCGCGCCGCCATGAAAGATAGGAACTCGCGAGGTAATGGCGGCGCGGCCGTGGCCCGTTTTGCGCGAGTCACTTAGAAGGCTTCTCGGCCACCAAACGTTCCAGCCGGATTTTCTGGCCGGGATTCCAGTCGGGGAAGGCGTCCGCGTCCTGGTATTCGACGATGCGAAAGCCGAGAAACAGCTTCAACAGGGCGTTATCCCGGTCGCTGCCGTTTTCGTAGACGAACAGGCCGCCGGGCGCCAGGGCGCGCTGGATGCGTTCGGCGTCGCGGGCGGTCAGGGAGCGGATGTAGGTCATCACGATCAGGTCCCAGCGGGTAGCGCCGAAATCGAAGCGATCGTCGCTAGAGACCAGCGCGTGGATCGTCACGCCGGATTTGGCGGCGTTGGCCCCGGCTTGGCGTACGGCTTCATCGGAAGGATCGAAACCTGTCACGTCCCAGCCTTGCATGGCCAGAAATATGGAGTTGCGCCCCGGGCCCATGCCGATATCGAGCGCCTTGCCGGGCTTGCGGCCCTCGATGGCGCCGGCCAGCAGGGCATTCGGCGTGCGCACAAAGATCGGATCGCTGCCGCCGTAAACCTTGTTCCAGAGCACCTTGGCGCCATCCGGACGGACGAATGCCAGATGCCCGAGACGATCGCATTCGCGCTCCGCTTCGGCGGGCGGGATGCCCTGGCGAATCAGTTCTTCGCGATAAGGGCGGAGCAGATTGGCCGGCTTGCTATTGGGCGGCTGGGCGCTCAGCCATTCAAGGAAGGCTTTCCAGCGCGCTTCCGGATCCGTTTGCGCGCACAGCAGCATGCCGGCGACCACAAACCAGATCCCGCGTCTCATCCCAGCAGCACTTTCAGCGCGCCCTTCCGCGCGGCCCGCTCGAAGGCGCGCGGCGCCTCTTTGAGCGGCAGGCGTTCGGAGATCATTTCCTCCACCGGGATCAGATGGCGGTTGAGCAGATCGAGGGCCGGCTCGAAGCGGCCGCAGCGGGATCCCACCAGTGTGACTTCGTTGACGATCACGGGAGCCGTATCCACCCCGGCGAGGCCGTGCGTGGTGGATTTCAGGATTACCGTGCCGCGCGGGCGGGTCATACCCACGGCTTCGCGCAAGCCGTCGCGCGAGCCGGTGGCATCCACCACCCAGTCATAAGCCATTTCCGGCAGCTTGCCCGAGGTCGCCTCCGTGTCCACGCCGGCATGGTTGGCAATGGCCAGCTTTTCGGGGTGGCGGCCGAACTCGTGGACCCGATAACCATGGGCATCCAGCACCATCGCGATGAGCAGCCCGAGTTTGCCGTCACCCAGAACCGCCACCTGGGAGCCGCATGGAATGGACACCTGGTCGAGGATCTCGCAAGCGGCGGCCAGGGGTTCCACGAAAACGGCGCGCTCCGTGGGCAGCGTATCCGGGAGAACGTGCAAATTGGCTTCGGGCAGCGTAAGGAATTCGCGGAATGCGCCGGGATGCCGCACGATCCCCAGCACCGAGCGCTGCGGGCAATGCCGGCCGAGGCCGCGCCGGCACCAGTCGCAGCAACCGCAGGCCAGGTTGATCTCCCCCACCACGCGGCGGCCGGTTAAGCCGGGGGAATCGGCCTCCACTACCTCGCCCACGAACTCGTGGCCGGGCGTGCCCACGAAGCCGTAGTAGCCGCGCTGCAGTTCGAGATCCGTATTGCAGATGCCGCCGCACAGCAGGCGGATCAAGGCGTAGCCCGCGGGACGGTGGGGGTGCGGCACATCGCGCGTTTCGACGCGTCCGTTTTCGAGGTGTACGGCCAGCATGCGGTTAGTATAACTGCCGCTGGATGGCGCCAGCACCGCCGCTATAATTAAGCTTCATGCAAGCTGAACTCATCTGCTTCGAGGGGGGCTGCCGAGCGCGCTTTCCGATCACCGAAGCGATCTACAATTGCCCGCGCTGCGGCGGCCTGCTGGAGGTCGCTTATCCTCCGCCGGCGGCTTCCCCGGGCGAGTTGAAAGCCATCTGGCGGGAGCGGCGCACGTCGAATGCGCCTCTCGACCAGAGTGGCGTCTGGCGCTATCGCGAGATCATCCCGTTCCTCGAAACCCATGACCCGGTAGTGACGCTGCGCGAGGGCAATACGCCGCTCCTCGATGCGCCGCGCGCCGCGGCTTATGGGGGCCTCGACGCGCTTACCTTCAAACATCAAGGTTTCAACCCCACCGGATCGTTCAAAGACAACGGCATGACCTGCGGCGCCTCCCAGGCACGGCGCCTAGGCATGTCGCGCGTGGCGTGCGTTTCCACAGGCAACACATCGGCGTCCATGGCCGCTTACGCCAGCGCGGGCGGTCTCGACCCCATCGTTTTCATCCCGCACGGCAACATCTCGTACGGCAAGCTGGCCCAGGCGCTCGAGTACGGCGCCAAGACGCTGCAGGTGGAGGCCAACTTCGATCAGATCCTGGCCCTGGTGCGCACCCTGGCCAAGCGGCTGGGCATTTATCTGCTCAATTCCATCAATCCGTTTCGCATCGAGGGACAGAAGACGATCATTGTCGAGATGCTGGACCAGCGGGACTGGAATCCGCCCGATTGGATCGTGCTTCCAGGCGGCAATCTGGGCAATACTTCCGCGTTTGGGAAAGCCTTGCGCGAGCTACAGGCGCTCGGGTTCATCACGCGCATGCCGCGGCTGGCCGTAATTCAGGCTGCCGGCGCGGCGCCGTTTTACGAGCTGATGCGCGCACCCGGCGCGGGCTTTCATGCGGTGAGCCATCCGGAGACGCTGGCCACGGCGATCAAGATCGGCGATCCGGTTTCGTGGCCCAAAGCTTTGCGCGAAGTCGCCTGTTCGGGCGGCACGGTAGAGAAGGTGACCGAACAGGAGATTGCCGACGCCAAGGCGGTCATTGGCCAGTGCGGTATCGGCTGCGAGCCGGCATCCGCGGCGACTTTGGCCGGCATTCGTAAGTTGACTAAATCCGGTGCCATCGCGCCCGGTGCGGACGTGGTCGCCGTCCTTACCGGCAACCTATTAAAAGATCCGGATTATATCTACCGCTATCACACCGGCAAGCTCGAAGCGCCCGGCGGAACGCCGATTCATTCCCAATTCGGCAATCAGCCTGTCGTCGTGCCAAACGATGCCGCCAGAATCGCTGACCTGCTGGGAAAATAAATTTAAGATTAAAACCCCCTTGATTCCACATAGTACTTCTGATACAGGTTTACTATGAGTAATGGCAAAATACAGTTACGCAGTTTTGCGTCAATAAATGAGGAATTGAAAGACCTTTACTACAGGAGGACCGAAGTGGACAACCTCATCCGCTGCCTCGAAGAGTATTCGGATGTTCAGGCTAAGATTTCGCGCCGCGAGCAGCTAAAGAGCGCCTGATGCGTTCCGCCAGCGCGTCGTAAGTCATGGCGCCTGGGTGATAAAGACGGACAACCCCGCTGCCGTCGAGCAACACCAGGGTTGGGGTGGTACTGCAACCGTATCGCTCGAAATTCTGTGAACTGAGGGGAACGGGTGTGCTGCCGAGCGCGCTGTAATACTGCCGCCACACTTGTTCGATATAGCGGGTTTCCACGTCAGGTGTCGCATCTTCCGCCGTCGTATAACCGTATAATTGGGTCGGCGCAATCAGCGCCAGGCCCTTAGGCCCGAACTCCACCATCAACTTCGCCAGAATAGGCGCCTCTGCTTTACAGTCGGGGCACCAATGTGCCCAGAAGAAGAGCAGCACGGTGTGTCCCTTGAACGCCGCAAGCGATGGCGGGCGTGCTCCCAGCCAGTGGGCCGAATCGAGCGCCGGCGCAGGCTTGCCCTCCATGCTGAGTAAGTTGATATTCTTCTGAATACGCGGCGCAATCGGTGTACCATGCCACGTGCTCAGCTCGCTGTTCAGATACGCGGCGGCTTCCGGACGCTGGCCCTGTGCCGCCAGCACTTGCGCGTGCACTTCGATGGCGGCGCCCAGGGCGGTCGCCACCGGCGCGGGCGCGGATCCCTGGCGATTGAGTAGCTCGACGGATAGCTTGCGTGCCTCGGTGGCATAGCCGTCGGCGCGTGCATACTGCCTTGCGTCCAGCGTTCCCCGCGCCAGCCAGGAGAGCGCCTCCAGCATCTCGGGCGTCACCCCTACCGTGGAGCGATAGCTTTGAATTTCACGATCCGCCAGGGCGAAGTTGTGCGCGTCGCACGCGGTCCGCACGGCCGCCACGATATCGCCCACGGCCGCGAGCGCCGGTTGGGCCGGCACACAGGCCAGCAGCAGCCCCAGCACGATTGTGGGGCAGGCACTCTGCCTGCGGCGGACTCTCAGTCCGCCAGCGTGCCCGAGCAATGGCCTCATTGCGCGGCTGCCGGTTGCTCCCGCAGCAGGTTCAGAAATGCCTGCGCGGCCAGGTTGAATTTCTTGCGCTTGCGATGCACGATGCCCACCGGGCGCAGCAACTCCGGTGCGTGAAGGGGCAGCGAGACCAGCCGGCCCTGCGCGATTTCGGTCTGCATCGTGCGCGCCGGCAGGATGCTGATCCCGGAGCCCAGCGCCACCGCTTCCTTGATGGTCTGGATGTTGTCGAACTGCATTACCTGCCGCACCTCGACATCGTGGTCGCGGAAGAAGCGGTCCAGCTCGCGGCGGATCAGCAGGTCCTCGTCGAAGCCGATGAAGTCCTGACCGTTCAGGTCGGCCGGTTGCAGCATGGATTTGGCGGCCAGCGGATGCGACGGGGCCAGCGCCACGGCCATCTGTTCCTTGCGCCACGGAATTACGGCCAGCTCCCGTTTTGCGACGGGATAGCTGACCAGGCCAAGGTCGGCATGATCGGCCAGCACCGCCTCGTAGATTTTGTCGGGGCGCAGGTAGTCGACATGCAACTGGGCTTGCGGGTGCCGCCGCTCGAACTGCTCGCGCAGGCGAGACATCTCGGAGAGGCCGATCGAGTAGATGGACGCCACCCGGACAGCGCCTTCGGCGGCGCCCTTGAGTTGTTGGAGTGAGACCAGAAACTGCTCTTCCCGGCGCAGGATGTCCCGGCAGTATTCCGCGTAGATCTTGCCGGCATCGGTCAGAGCCAGGGGTCGTGTGCTGCGGTCCACCAGTGGCAGGCCCAGCCGCCGTTCTACTTCCTGGACGTGTTGCGTTGCCGCGGACTGGCTGATGCCGCAATGCGCGGCGGCCCGGCTGATGCTCCTGGTTTGGGAAATTTCCTTGAAAAGCTTGGCTTCAGAGAGGTGCAAACAGCCCTATTGTAACATAAGCGTAGCTTATGCTTATGCTCGCGGGCGCGACGGGCCATGCCGCCTGATATTGCCCGCGTTAACGGGCAGCCGGCAGTGCGAAAGCCACCAGCGTATCGCCGGCTCCGACTAAGATGTACTGCTTGCCGTCAAGTAGGTAGGTGATCGCGCCGTTCGCCTGGTTGGCCCCCACACTGGTGTGCCACAAGGTGGCGCCTTTCGCCGCATCCAGCGCCAGCACGTGTCCGGAACTGTCTCCAGTGAACAGCAGGTTCCCCGCCGTCGTCAGCAGCCCCGGCCCCATTGCGCCGATGTCGTGCGACCACCGGATCTCCCCCGTTCGATAATCGATGGCCTCGATCGTCCCGGGGTAATTGAGAAAATCGTCGCGTCCGGCGAAGCCTTCCGCTTTTCCCTCCGCGGTCAGATAAAACACGCTATAGCTCTGCGACGCAACCACGTAGAACAAGCCCGTCATCGGATCGAACGTCGGGGCAAACCAGTTCGACGCGCCATTTGAACTGGGAGAAACCAGCGTTCCATTCCGGGAAGGCTCTTTCTTTGGATCGGGAATCGGTTGCCCGTTCGCATTCAGACCCGCGCTCCAGTTGCTCTTGATGAATGGGGTGGTCAGCAGGTGTTCGCCGTTCGCGCGATCCAGCACAAAGAAGTATCCATTGCGGCTGGCCTGTGCCAGGAGTTTGCGCGGCTGCCCTTTGAACTCCGCGTCGAACAAAATGGGCGTCTGCACCGCGTCCCAATCGTGCGTGTCGTGAGGCGAAACCTGGTATCCCCATGCCATCTTTCCGGTCTGCACGTTCAGGGCTACAATCGAGCAGGTCCACAGATTGTCGCCCTTGCGTCCTGCACCGGCATGCACGGGGTTGGGATTCCCGGTGCCCCAATAGATCAACTGCAGCGCCGGATCGTAAGTGCCCGTCATCCAGGTCATGCCGCCGCCGTGGCCGCGTGAGTCGTCATCCGGCCAGCTCTCGGCGCCGGGTTCGCCCTTGTTCGGCTCCGTGTTCCAGCGCCACTGCAGATCGCCTGTTTCCGCATCGTGCGATTCCAGATACCCGGGATTATCCAGCGAATCGCCGCCCACGCCGGTAATGATATGGTTTCCCGCGACCAGCGGCGACATGGTGCAGAAGTATTCCAGCTTTACGTCCGCTATTTGCTTGCGCCAGCGCTCCGTCCCGTTCTTGGCATTGAGTGAAATCAGGTTGCAGTCCGGTGTCTCGAAGTACAGCCAGTCTCCCCACATGGCAACTCCGCGCTGCCCGATGTGATTGCCCTCGTTCTGCGGGTATTTGAAATGCCAGATCTCCCGCCCTGTCCGCGCGTCTACCGCCCAGACATTATCGGGCATCGTGAAGTATAGGATTCCGTTGACCTCCAACGGCGTCGATTTAACCACCGAACCAAAACCGCCCGCGCCGTAATTCGTGGCACGGTAAACCCAAGCCATCGACAATGCCGCCACATTCGACGCATTGATCTGGTCGAGTGAACTGAAGCGTCTTCCTGAGTAGTCGCCATTATAAGTCGGCCAGTTCGTCGTGGCAGGCTTCAGCAGCGCGTCGGCAGGCAGTTGCTGCGCATTGCCGGTCAGCGGTATCCAAAGCAGCAGCGCCAGGGCCGTGGCTCTCATTTCAAAGTCTCCAGGTAAGCCAGCATGTTGTGCATGTCATCATCCGTGTACTTCGGGAGCAGCGCCGCGTGCGCGGCTCGTGGATCCTGTATGTCCACTGTCACGTTTTCGCGCGTGAACGAGTAATGCCAGCCCCCCGAGTCGCGCAGGGACACCGTGAACTCGTCCAGATGGTCCAGCGTGCCGGATACCTCCTCTCCTGAAGGCAAATGCACCGTCACTTTGGTGGGCGCGGGAGGTTTCACGGATCTTCCCAGAAACATATCGATCATGTTCGGCGCGGGATATAACATCCTGCGCTGAAGCTCCACCGGCTCGTACTTGGCGGCGATGTGCGCGAGGTCGCCTGACGGGGAGTGACAATGGCCGCAGTGTCCTTCGCCGTTGAAGAACGTTTCGCCTTTCCGGGGATCTCCGGTTATGAGATCCCCGATCTTATAGGCGAACCGGTTCGATACGTCCGCCGCGCGCGAGTGCAGGAAGGTAGAGATGTCCGCGATCTGCTCCGCGGAAAGCGAGGCAAAGGCCGGCATGCCCCGGTCGGGCCTGCCATCGCGGATAACCGGGCCGAGTGTATCGCCCTTGTTGTCGTGCAACACCAGCGCCGAGCGAACCAGGTCGGGCCCGCTCTTGCCGTGGGCGTCGTTGCCGTGACAGAAACCGCAACTGGGTACAAAGATCTTTCGGCCGCGTTCCACGGTTGCCGCATCGTAGTGCGGGAGGCCCATTAGGGCGGAGAGATCGGGCCGCGCTTTCTCCTTCTGCTCGGCGCCTTTCTTCTGCTCCGCCTTTTCCGCGCCGGCCACCTGGTCGGCTTGCCAGGCGTTGAGCGAAGCAGCAAAGAACAACACGGCGACGGTCCGAGCCGCGCGCGTGAGCAAGCGGTCTTTAGCCTTTCCCCCCAGCCCGCTACAGCTTCTTGAGATAGTCATAATCCACCTTGATCGCCTCGAGTGCGGGCATCTCGGTAAAAGGCGGCTCTTGTTCCACGAACATCGCGCCGATCCGCCCCTTGCCCGCCGCATCCAGAACCTTGCCGTAGTCGATTCCGCCCCTCCCCAGTTCGGTCGGAACCGGCGCGTGCGGTCCATGCTCACCCAAGGTCGTGGTCGGGTGGAAGCCTTTGTGGAACTCCTTGATGTGCAGTAAGCGGTACCGGTCCGGATACTTGGTTAGGTAGGCGACCGGATCATGACCCGCCACCGTCACCCAGCCGCAATCCAATTCCAACTTAACCAAATCCGGATCGGTGAGGCGGATAAACTCGTCGTAGCCGGTAGTCGACCCGTACGCCTTGAACTCGAAATTGTGGTTATGGTATCCGAGCTGGAGCCCGGCCTTTTTCACCCGCTCGCCCACCTTGTTGAACTGCTCCGCGTTCCACTTCCAGTCATCGAGCGTTAACCCTTCGAGGACCGCCATGAAAAATGCCATCTGGCCGCCCGCCGGATCGGTCTTGAAGCGCGAAGGGTCCGCCACCCAGGGAACCGTCACGATCATGTATTCTTGCCCGAGCCGCCTGGCGGCGTCGGTGTGCTCGTCGAGCTTCGCCATCAGGTCGGGCAGCAGATAGTGTCCCGAAGGATTTTTCAGTCCCACATCGTCCAGGCCCCTCTTCAGGTCCGTCAGTGACATCTTCGCCAGCGGCGACAACTCGACTGTCTTGTAACCGATCGCCGCCACCTGTTTGAGCGTGCCGAACGGGTCGGCATCCATCTCTTTGCCGACCGTGTACAGTTGAAGACCAATAGGGATGTTCATAGGGTTTGCCTGCATGCTCGGTGCGAGCGCGGATGGAACTGCCGCTCCCCAAGCGGCCGCCGTTTTCAAGAAAGATCTGCGGGATGTATCTGTGGTCATAATATCCGTCGCCGGTTTCCGGATACAAGGATTGTACATCGGGCGCAGGTGGGCTGACTTTCCGAGCCGGGCGGGTGCATTTTTCCGAGCCGCGCGCGTAAGCAAGCGGTCGTTCCGAAGCCTGTTTACTTATGCCCCGCGGGCTGGCCGGAGGCCGGCGCGTCCTGCAGGATGAAGACCTTTTCGTCCGGCTTCACCAGTTTGAGGCGCTGCCGGATCTCCAGATCCGGATCGGATTTGCTGTCACTGAGGCGGTTGATCCGCGCGCGCTCTTCTTCGATCTTGCGTGCCAGGTCCGCGTTCCTCTTCTCGTACTCTTGAATCTGGCGCCGTTTCTCTATAAGTCCTGGAATGCCGCCGGGCCCCTGCAATGCGATAAATGCATACCCGGCAATAGCAAATAGAGCCACTAAACCGGCGATTTTAGTGTATGAAGACTTCATGCCATCAAGCCACGAATGATAATGTTAACATCGGATTCAAAATCTGTTCTCAGAATTTTGCTTATGACGGACCAAATTGTTGTCTTCAACACTTGCGCTACGGAAGAGGAGGCCGGCAAATTGGCGCGGGTGCTGGTGGAGGCTCGCGTTGCCGCTTGTGTGACCATTGTGCCTGGCGCGCGCAGCATCTATCGGTGGCAGGGCGCGATCGAGTCGGCCAGCGAGTGCCTGCTGATCGTCAAATCCTCGCGCCGGCTCTTCGACCGGCTGCGCGCCACACTCGAAGCGGCGCATACTTATGAGGTTCCCGAAGTGCTGGCGATCCCGGTGGTGGCCGGCGCGCCAAATTATTTGAACTGGCTCGAGGGGCAGCTTGATGGTTGAAGCGCGGCTCAACCCCGGCATGGCCTTGGTGTTCGATATGGACGGGGTGATCGTGGATTCGAATCCACTGCACACCCAGGCGTGGAGACTGTATAACCAGCGTTACGGAATCGACGCCGGAGACTCGCTTGCCGATCGCATGTACGGACGGCGGAACGACGAAATCGTCCCCGATTTCTTCGGCGAGCACCTGACCCCAGCCGAAATCGCGGCGCACGGCGCTCGAAAGGAACAGCTCTACCGGGAACTGCTCGCACCCCGCTTCACCGAATCGCTGGTGCCCGGTGTGCGCGAGTTCCTGGTGCGCCATGCATCCCAACCCCTGGGCCTCGCAACCAACGCCGAAACCGCCAATGTAGACTTCGTGCTGGACAAAGCCGGCCTACGGCCGTATTTCCGCGTGATTGTCGATGGGCATCAGGTCGAACATCCCAAACCGCATCCCGAGATCTACCTGCGCGCGGCCGCCCTGCTTTCGGTCGAACCGCGAAACTGCATCGTTTTTGAGGACTCCTTCTCGGGGATAGAAGCCGCGCGCGCGGCCGGCACACGCATCGTCGGGCTGAGAACCACCCACCGCGAACTGCCCGGCGCGGATCTGGCCATCGACGATTTTCAAAGCCCTGAGCTCGAAAGTTGGATGCGGACCGAAACCGCCGACCGGGTATGATGCAGTCGCTTCAGCATTCGTTTATGCCTGTGGTGCTGCCTTTTGGCCTGGCGGCGATTGCCGTCATTGTTTTTGTGATCTGGCGCCGCGACGAGCGGCTGCGCGGGCAGCGCGAGATGCTGCGCAGGGCCTACGGGTTGGGCGAGGAGATCCTGGGCGCGTCCTCCGCCGACCACATCCTGAACAAAGTGAAAGTGGTAGTGCCCAGAATCTTCGGCGTGACCAGCGCGGAGTTGTACCTCTACAACCGGCATTCCAAGACGCTCGATGCCTTGGAACGCTCCGGGTCGGACCAGATTTCCATTCCCCTGGCCGCGCCGCCTTCCGGGCCGCAAGCCGGGGCGGCGGCCTGCTTCCATTACCGGACCCTGTTGGCCATTCCGGACGCCTCCCGCAGCCCGTTTCCCGTCGCCGGGCTGCCGGGATCGGCGGCGCCAAGGTCCCTGCTCTTCGTTCCCATGCTGGCGCAGGGCGAAGTGTTGGGAATTCTGCAGATGGATCAGCACGACCGCGTGCGCGTTTTCAGCCATGACGAGCAGACCCTGGCCCAGCATCTGGCCAATCAGATCGGCGTCGCCATGAAGCTGCTTGATCAGCGCTCCGTGCGCGAACAACTCTTCCGCACCGAAAAGCTGGCTGCCGTCGGACAGCTCATATCGGGCATCGTCAACGATCTGCGAATGCCCCTGGCGTCCATCGCCAACCTGGCCCAGGCAGCCAATGGTGCCGCCGGATTGAGCGGCATTGCCGCCGAAGCCCGGCGGGCCTCGGAAATCGTCGACCGCCTGGTGGGATTCGCCGGCGCAAACCAGGCTCAAACCCAGCGCGTTGAGCTGAACGGCTTATTGGGTAACCTGATGGAGTTTCGCGAGCGCGAATGGAAGGTGCGCGGAATTCACGCGCGCAACTTCCTGGCGGATGAACCCATGACCGTAATCGGATCGCACGGGCAGCTCGAACAGGTCTTCCTCAACCTGCTGGTACACGCCGAACAATCGGTCTCGGATTCCAGCGAGAAAGCGATTACCATCCGCACCAGCATGGTAGCCCGCCGCATCCTGGTCGAGATCGGCTACACCGGCGCGAAAGGCGTGCCGGACCCGTTCGTGCCCGTACCGGATGAAGCATCCGGCGGTACGGGTCTGGCCGTTTGCCGCAGCATTATTACGGGGCATGGGGGCGAGATCCGGCTGGTGCAGCAGGCCGCGTCCGATCCGGCATTTCAGGTGGAAATGCCGTGTGCCATGCGTGAAAAGCCAAGCACCGCGCTGGAAAAGGGCCGTGACGGTACGCAAGCGCTCACGGCGCTGGTGATTGAGCCGGCCGAACCTGTTCAGACGCAATTGCGCGGTCTGCTGGCGTTGCGCGGATATCGCGTGGTGCCGGTAAACAGCTCCGACGAAGGGCTGGACCTGGCGCAGCGGCTGCGCTTCGATGCGGTCTTTTGTTCGGTGCGCGCGCCAGGCTTGAACTGGGTGGAAACCGCCGAGCAGGTGAAACCGCGGGTGGGCGGATTTGTCCTGCTGTCCGATACTTATGACGCGGACCTTGCCGCTGATTTCGCGGGCGACCGGCGCTTCGTTTTAGCCAAGCCCGTCGATGAGCGTCAGTTGGATCGGGTGCTTGAAGCTATCGAGGCCGGCTCGCACCAGCCGCACGGGAGCGCGGTACAGTAATCATTATGTGGAAATGGCTGCCGATCGTTCTGTTGTGCGTATGTCCCCTGCTCGCGGAAAAATACACCGGGCCGCGGCCCCCCAAGCCGGACCAGCCCTACCTGGTGCATGCCGATAACCTCGTACCGACCGAGGCCCTCGACGCCCAGCAGGAAGACCGCAAAAACGAAGTGACCTACGTGATCCCGGGCGCTAATTCCACGGCTCGCACGCCGCTGTCGTCGCCCAGCTTTTTGATGCTGGTGGAAGAGATCCAGGCGGACCATTTGCAGCTTTATAAGCTTCAGTCCAAGGGCGGCCAGCGCGAGGTCTTGTTCAGCCGCCATAAGAAGGTGGTGGCGCGTCCCATCCGGCTCAACGTCACGCATCTCGAAGACAACCTTTACAAGCTGGAAGTGGACGAGATTCTGGAGAACGGCGAATACTCGCTCTCGCCGCAGGACTCAAACAAGGTTTTCTGCTTTCAGGTTTACTAAAGTTTTTCCGCCTCTTTCCGAGCCGCGCGCGTGAGCAAGCGGTCCTTCGCCTTTTCCCGCAGCCTGTTACTGGCTCTTCTGGTACTCAATCAACGCCGCCGGATCATCGGTGATGATGCCATCTACTCCCGCGGCCATAAGCCGCTTCCATTGGGCCGGCTGATTGGCGGTCCAGGGGATCACCTGCAAGCCGGCGGCGTGCGCCGCACGAACCCGCCGGGCCGTAACCAGCGCATGGTAAGGCGCGATGATATCCGCGCCCGCATCGCGCGCGATGGCCACAAAGCTCTTGGGACGCCCTGCGTACAGAGCCGCCAGCCGGATCTCGGGCGCCAGCTTCCGCATGGCGTGCAGCGTGCGGAAATCGAACGACTGCACGATCGCGCGGTGCCGCACATGGTGCCGCAGGATGGCCTCGAACACCAGCTCCGCGAAGCGTTGGGGAGACGGCGTCAGCTCCGGGCGCTCCGGAAAGCTTTTAATTTCGATGTTGAACAAAAACGTTCCGCGGTCCGCCAGCTCGAACACCTGATCGAGTGTCGGAATGCGTGCGCCGGGTACCAGTAGCTGATAGGGAAATCGCGGATTAGGCAGCGCGCCGCAATCCCATCGGGTGATCTCGGCCAGGGTCAAATTCCGAATGGCGCCGTCCGTTTCCGGAGTGGGGGCCTGGCACAGCGCGCGGTTCAAACGCGGCTCGTGCGACACCACCACCACATCGTCGCGCGTGACTGCCACATCCATCTCGATCGCGTCCGCACCCACGGAGATGGCGTATTCAAAGGCAGGTAGCGTGTTTTCCGGACGCATGGCGCGCGCTCCCCGGTGGCCATGCACCAGGACCCGTCGCCCGACTGGATTTAGAATAGCCATAAATGGAACGGTTGACCAGAAGAGCGTTCACCATGGGAAGCGCGGCCGCGCTGCAGGTCGGCGCGCAGTCGCCGCGCCCGCTGCCCACGATTTGCCTGTTTTCCAAGCATCTGCCCAAAATCCATTATGCGGAATTGGGCGGCGTGCTCAAGGATCTGGGTTTTGCCGGATGCGACTTGACGGTACGCCCCGGGGGGCACGTGGAGCCGGCCCTGGCGCCCGCCGATCTCTATCGCGCCATTGAAGCCATCCGCGCGGAAGGCGTGGAAGTGCCCATGATCACTACGGCCTTCGTGAACGCCGCGGACCCCAGCCTGCGCTCCGTGCTGGCGATCGCCGGCCGCATGAAGGTGCCCTACTTCAAGCTGGGTTACTGGCCGTATCGCCCCAACGACAACATTGAAGCGCGCGTTGCCGAGGTGCGCCGCGACGTATTGGGCCTGGTGATGCAGGGCCGCACCTACGGCATGGCCGCGGGATTCCACAATCATTCCGGCGCCAACGTAGGAGAAGCCGTCTGGGATACGCGGAGCATCATCGAGGGCATGGATCCGAACTGGATTGGATATTACTTCGATCCCTGCCACGCCACGGCCGAGGGCGGGGAAGCCGGATGGAACATCGCCCTGCGCATGGCCCTGCCGCGCATCAAGATGGTTGCCATGAAGGACTTCTACTGGGCCAAGGTGAACGGCAAGTGGACCATGCAGATGTGCCCTATAGGCCAGGGTATGGTGAACTGGCCGCAGGTATTCACCCTGCTGGCCGGCGCGCGTTTTGCCGGACCGCTGTCGCTGCATCTGGAATACGAGATCGGAGACGGATTGGAAGCCATCGCACGCGATCTGGCGTATGTGAAGAAGCAGGTCGCGGCCGCGTATGGAACGTAGCACAACCTCGTAGACGGATACGGCGTCTCTGCTCCCAGCGCAAAGGGGCCCGTGTCCGCGCCGCCGCGAAAGATAGGAACTCGCGAGATGATGGCGGCGCGGCCGTGGCCCCGTTTTGCGCGATTACATAAAAACCCAAAGGGGCCCGTGTCCGCGCCGCCACGAAAGATAGGAACTCGCGAGATGACGGCGGCGCGGCCGCGGCCCCGTTTTGCGCGATTACAAAAAGCCGCAAAGGGGCCCGTGTCCGCGCCGCCACGAAAGATAGGAACTCGCGAGATGATGGCGGCGCGGCCGTGGCCCCGTTTTGCGCGATTACATAAAAACCCAAAGGGGCGCGTGTCCGCGCCGCCACGAAAGATAGGAACTCGCGAGATGACGGCGGCGCGGCCGCGGCCCCGTTTTGCGCGATTACATAAAAACCCAAAGGGGCGCGTGTCCGCGCCGCCACGAAAGATAGGAACTCGCGAGATGACGGCGGCGCGGCCGCGGCCCCGTTTTGCGCGATTACATAAAAACCCAAAGGGGCGCGTGTCCGCGCCGCCACGAAAGATAGGAACTCGCGAGATGACGGCGGCGCGGCCGTGGCCCCGTTTTGCGCGATCACAAAAAGCCCCAAAAAAAGCCGAGACACCCGGCGCACCTCGCGACTAACCGCCCGGCAAAGCACTACGTGGTAAAACTTCATTATGCCGACCATCCGAGTCGAAACGCCGCCGCGCGGTTACGATGCCATCGTCGAGCGCGGGGTCGCGGCGCGCGCCGCGCAGTTTCTCCCTCCCAAGGTCGGCAAAGTGTTTGTAATCTCAACCGAAGATGTCTGGGGCCACCAGTGCGCGCATGTGGAGGCAGGGCTCGCCGGCATTCCCCATGAAGTGCTTTTCTTGCCTGGCGGGGAGGAACAAAAACGGCTCGCGCCGCTCGACCGTCTTGCCGAGGAAATGGTCGCGCGGGGCGGCGAACGTACCAGCGTGATCGTGGCTTTCGGCGGCGGCATCGTCACCGACATGGCTGGATTTCTGGCCGCCATTTTCATGCGGGGCATTCCGGTTTTGCAGATCCCCACCACGCTACTGGCGCAGGTGGACGCAGCCATCGGCGGCAAGACCGGCGTGAACCTGGCAATCGGCAAGAACCTGATCGGCAGCTTCCATCAGCCGCTCGCCGTGCTCATCGATCCGCACGTGCTGGATACGCTGCCCGATCGCGAGTACCGCGCGGGCCTGTACGAAATCCTGAAGGCCGGTGTAATCCGCAGCGAGCCACTGTTCCGTTTTTTGGCGGACCAGAGTGGGCAAGTGCTGGGCCGCCACCCCGAAGCTATGGACCGTATCATTTCGGAATCCGTCGCCATCAAGGCTGAGGTGGTTTCGGCGGATGAGCGCGAAACCGGTTTGCGGCGCATTTTGAATTTCGGCCATACCTTCGGCCATGCGCTCGAAGCGGAGACCCGCTATACCCGGTTCCTGCATGGCGAAGCCGTAGCGTTCGGCATGCGTGCCGCGGTATACCTGGCGCAGATGACCGGCCATCTGGCCGCCGAAGATGCCGTGGATATCCTGGAAGCCGTCCGGCTCTACGGTCCGATCCCCTCCCTGGCGGGCATTCAGGCCGAGAAACTGCTGGCCCGCCTGGCCAGCGACAAAAAAACGATCCAAGGGCGCGTGCATTTCGTGTTGCCCGTGCGCATTGGTGAAGTAGAGGTAGTGTCGGGCATCGACGATCAAACGGCGCTTGCCGCCATCCGGGCCGCCCTGGCATGAAAGGGGCCACGCCCGAAGGCGCGCGCAACGAACAGGAAGCCGCGGCGTGGGTGCGCGCCATGTTCGGCCGCGTGGCGCGCCGCTACGATCTGGCCAATCACATTCTCTCCTTCAACCTGGATCGCTACTGGCGCGGCCGGACCGTGGCCAGCGTATGGGATGTCCTGGCACGCAACGACGCGCGCGTGCTGGATATCTGCTGCGGCACGGGCGACCTGATGCGCGCCCTGATGCGCGGCCGGCCTCCCGGTTTTCCGGTTATGGGTTCGGACTTTTGCCACCCGATGCTGATAGCCGCGCGCGCGAAATTGAGGACCCGTTCCATAACCCTGTTCGAAGCGGACGCTTTGCGGCTCCCTCTGCCGGATGCGTCGCTTGACCTGCTCACGGTGGCATTCGGATTCCGCAATCTGGCAAATTATGAAGCCGGTTTGCTGGAGATGCGGCGCGTATTGCGGGAGGGGGGAGTGGTGGCCATCCTGGAGTTCTCGCAACCGCCCAACCCGCTGTTCGGCGCTTTGTATAACCTGTATTCGCGCCATCTCCTGCCCATCATCGGTGGCGCATTATCAGGTTCGCGGGACGCCTATCGTTACCTGCCGGATTCCGTGCGCAAGTTTCCCGCCGCTGACGAGTTGTTGGAAATGATGGCGGCCGCGGGGTTCGAAACCGTCGAGTTCGAACGTTTCACCGGCGGCATCGTGGCCCTCCACCTCGGACGCGTGTAGCAATCCGCGCGCAAATACCATAAGAAAACTTCCAGTACCTATTTAATAATTTCTTAACTTTTTACGGTTTCCTTAGACCGCCGGCCATGCTACTATAATCGAAATCTTCAGGACTTCACTTCATGTTCAAGGACGATTCTGGGTACGGCTCTAACTGTCTCTATATGACGATACAGAAGCTTTTTGAGGCGCGCAACTTGGTTTCGGGGCTGGCTGTGGTGACGCTAGCCGTGACCGCAGCACCGCTGAAGGGCCAACAATGCGCCGGTACGAACCCGCCGTGCGTATTAACGGCAGGCTACGCCGGACCGCTTACCGACGCAAACTTTAATAGCCGGCAGGGAATCAATCCCTACGAGAAACACTTCTCGCCGGGCGTGCTGCCGGGCAGTTCCACCGCTGCCATGTTTCTGCCGGTAGATATCGACGACTTGCCGTTCGGGGCTGTTTCCAACCCGATCATGGCGCAGCCGCTCTACGTCACGAATATGACCATCGCCAATCCGCAACAGGGTACCTGCAGCCCCTGTAACGTGGTGATCGCTGTGACCCTCAACGGAACGGTGTTTGCCTGGAACGCGGACGGTCCGGGAGCCGGAAACTTGCTCTGGAGCAGGCACGGAGTGGCTGGCTTAAACCAGTTTGGCGGCAACTCCCTCTGGTACGACGACTGCGGCGCGGGCAGCCAGCCGGCTCCCGCATACGGAACTTTTCAATTTACAGGCGTCCTCTCAACCCCCACCATTGATGCCACCGGCACGCCGCCGGTAATGTTTCTGACCTCTGAATGCAATACCAGCGCGCACAAAGACAAGTGGATATTGCACATGATCAATCTGCTGAACGGGGCCGATATCAACACCGCCGACATTACCAATGATGTCCACAGCGTCCCCAATTGCACCACTTGCCAGAGTTTTACCAGCGGATGGCAATTTCAGCGTCCGGCCGTGATCGAGGTCAAGAATAGCGGCAATGCCACCACACCCGTGCTGATCTATTTGTTATTCGGCACAAGCGGCGCGGAAAGTGCCTTCAGCCAGCCCTACAGCGGATGGGTGGTCGCCTACACCGCGGCTGCCGGCAAACTCAGCCTGGCATTCGCGTATTCGGACGAGCCCAGCAGTTGCGGTGCAGGCGGCGGCTATCAAAGCCACGGTGGCCTGAACGGTCAATGCAACATTAACCCTAATGCCGGCTCTCCGCCGTGCGACTGCTACGCGGGCAACACCTCCACCGCGCCTAATTGGGGTGGGCATGGCGGCGGGTGCTGGATGTCCGGCAACGGCCCCGCGGCGACCGCGGTGGGCGCCATAACCGACGGGAGCGGCAAGTCCGATAATGCGATCCACGTTTTCTTTGGCTGTGGCAACGGCGGTTACCAAAGCTCCGGCTTGGGCGGCGCGAACTTGGATAATTTCGGCCAAACCGTGATGGACTTCCGCTTGAGCCAAACCGGATACGATTCCGCCGCCACCGGACCTTTCCAGACATTCACGCCCAATAGCCCGGCCGCTGGCTTGGCTCCGCCGCTACGGAATCTTTGCGGCTGCACCGGCAGCGGCATGGATGGTTGCGGCCCGTGCCACCTGACCGTCCAGAACCAGAATGGATACGATTACGATATGGCGATAAGCGGCGTAACTCTCTTCAAGGATCTGGCGGGAAACCAGCGCCTGGTCACCGTCGACAAAGCCGGATACGGCTACTTGCTGAGCCCTGGAAATTTATGCGGTTCGGGAAACCCCGACACCCCATGTATAGGCTTCGCACCCGGCGACCCCGGCAGTTGGACTTTCGGCGCCACTCGGGGTCTCTGCCAGGGCGCGCCCAACGGCTGCGACCGGGTTACCAGCTTGGCTGTATTCGACAACCAGGCAACCGGGCCGAGCCGCGCCGTGTATCTGGCCTATTGGCCGTACAAAGAGCGATTGACCTCCCTGAAGCTATCCGACAATGTCACTCCCCAAACCGGAAAGGGTCTCCTCAAACCGGAGCCTTCCGTTTCTCCCTCTACCATGACGCTCTCCGCCACTTGCACCATCGACCAAAACTGTCTGACGGAACAGTTGGTTGCCGGCGACGCTCTCACACTCAATGGCTGCAGTTGTCAGGCCGGCGCCAATTGCCCGCCGGTGGTCACCGCCGTATCCACCCCCTCCGCTACGGATAGCCGTCTGACCCTCAACATGCCGGTTGCCACGGCGTTTGGCTCATCCTGCGCTTATCCTCAGAATTTCCAGTACACCGGCTACTTCGTAACTCCCGCCCACAATTCGACTCCGCTTCAAGGCCAGGTGGGTTACCCTGGCGGTGCCGTGATGGTTACGGCCAACTGCGCTGCCAGCGGCTGCACGCAAGGGCTGGTCTGGGCAATCCTCCCGGACGCCACATCGCAGCCGGACACTACGCAACGCGGCTTGGGCACGCTGTTCGCCTACGTCGCGGTCCCGAACGCGATGGACATCCTGCATCTCAGTTGGTTCAGCACCGATACCTGGTGCGCCTCGGCCTTCGTCCGGCCGATGATCGTGAACGGGAACGCTTTCGTGCCTACATACGCGGTGAGCAATGGGACGTTTCCGACCATCGACGGTTCACCTTACTGTCCCGTGTCCGCCCAGGATTCCGGAGAACCGTATCCGTCCGGCCTATTGGTCTATAACTAACGCCCGTTTTCACCTGATGATCGACCTATTCCGCGCGGGTTTCCTGTTTGGCTGCTGCGCTTGTACCGCGGTTGCCGCGTCCTCGCCGCCTGCCTACCGCATCGTTCGTTACCTCGAACAGTACACCCAGCCAGGGCCGCTGGTGGAGGGTGCGCCCGGCGTCTTCTATTCCTACGTGGTGCCGCCGGAAGTAATCGTCTCCGTCACCAGCGAGGGCGCCACTACGGCCATCGCCACGTTTCCCCCTTCGCCCTCCACCATCGAATCCACACCCGTGACCGCGGCGAACGGCCTGCTCTATTCTTCTTTGGAAAAAGTCACCGGGGGCGGCTCCGCGAGCCTCTTCTCCATCTCATCCACCGCCGGTAGCCAGCGGATTTATCCCCCCCAGCGCTATTCGCTCTCTCCGCTCGCAGGCAACCTTCCCGACGGCCGGCTGTTCGGTATTGCCTATGGATTTTCCGCCGGGTCGTGGAACGTGGCCACGGCGGACCTTGACGGCGCGGTGACCCCTGTCTATCAATTCCCTCCAGCCGACCGTCCCAGCCAGGTACTCTATGCGGACGATGGCAACTATTACGGCTCAGGCTACACCCGCGGCGCGCCCGCGGCGTATTTCTATCGCGTGACTCGCGATGGTTCCTTCACAAAAATTGCCTCGCTGCCCTATATGGGTAACGGCCTTCTAATACAGGGTTCCGACGGGAATTTCTATGGAACGGCGCCGCCTTCACCGGGCTGCTCGGACAAAGGCCAGCATGGCGTGATTTTCAAATTGGCCCCCGCCGGCCAGTTCACCGTGTTGCATGATTTTGGGTTGTGCGGCCAGGCCGTAGTGAATTCCCTGATCGAGGCCAGCGATGAAAGACTGTATGGCTCGACGCAAGGCGATAGTAAGCTGTTCAGCTTGGGCAAATCCGGCGACTACAGAGTCGAGCACGAGTTAAAGGTATCCAGCGTCGAGGGGCAGTGTACGTGCTCTCTGATGCAGGCGAGTGATGGTGTGATTTATGGCGCGGCATCGGGCGGTGGACCGCACGGCTCCGGTGTGTTTTTCGCGCTCAATGCCGGCCTGCCGCCGCCCAGAATGCGCGCCCGGGAGTTTCAACCGCGATCCGGACCCGTGGGAACCAAGGTGCTTATCTGGGGTGACCGCCTCTTTGGCGCGACCGTCACCTTCCATGGCGTGCCTGCGGCCGGTATCTCAGTCAGCGGCCCGAATTATATTTGGGCCACGGTTCCGAAAGGCGCTTCTTCCGGCGCCCTCACGGTCTCCAAGCCCGGATCGCCGCCCGCCACATTGGGCAACTTCGCGGTCCAGTAGGGAGCGCGCTACTTTTGAACCGGGTATGGCAGATTGGTGGTCGCCCAATACATGGCGTCCAGCAGATCCTGCGAGTGGCCGTCGTAGTCCTGATCGAGCGACCACATGAAGCCACCGCCCAAGCCCCGCTGCCACTCCGCATACCAGATGCGAATGTATGTCGACAAGGCGTCATCGTAAGTAATGAATCCGGGCGAGCCATCCGTGCGAAGCAGGTAAGGTACCTTCGCCCTGCGGTCGAAGTATGCCGTCCAGCCTCGCTGGTTGACGTGCTGTTTGATGAACGTGCCGTAGGGTTCCGAAGGCACCGTGCCGTTGTTGCACGGTTTGCATAGACCAAACAATCCGGTCACGTTCGTATAGTAATATCCGTAAAACGGCGTGCCCATGTTAAGCTTGGCCGCCGGCACCTTGAAGTCGTTCAGAAAAATATTGGCGGCCTGATCGACGCTGCCGCCCGGCTCGCACTCATAGGGTTGGGGATCGCGCGTGTCCCAGAAAACCGGCGAGTTGAGCTGCCCGTCATCCGTCCAGGGCCCGGCGCAGTCGTACATCATGATGTTCCAGTAATCCAGCACATTCATCAGGCCCGGCACATCGTATCCGCCGCCACCCCATGGTGGCACGTCCGCCGAGAGCAGATATGTGGGACTCGGGAAAATGCCCCGCAGCCCGGTCATCAACTGGTAGAACAGTGTCGTGTCGGCCATGGAGCTGGGGTATTCAAAATCGATATCCAGGCCGTCGTAGCCGTTGCTCGTAATGAAGGTCTGCAGGTTCCCCAGCAGGGTTTGCAGTCCACCGGGAGTGGTTTCCATGCCCGTAAAATCGCCGCCTAAGAGAAGCATCACCTTGACGCCTGCCGCGTGCGCCGTGCTGATAAGCTCCGGCTCCAGGAACCCGGAGGGCACGGTAAGGCTGCCATCCGCATTAAAGCCTACGCCCGCATGGTTGATGTGGGTAATCTTGGAATATGGAATCTGCGCCGCGCCGTATGGCGGAGTCTGGGTACGGCTCCAGTAGCCGTAGTCGGCCACGAGGCGCTTGGGGACGGCGGTACCTGCCTGTGCCAAAGGCAAAGCGCCGGCCAATATGAAAATGAAACAGAGACGAGTCATAGCGAACCTCCAGTATCAGACAGCATAGCTCTCCGGGGTGCCGGGTGGGGCGGCGCCTCGCGCTGCAGCGGCGTCTCACGCCGCCCGTCACCGAGCGATGTATATGGTTGTTCCCGTCGCGCCAATCCCCAACCATGCATTCGTCTGGCCCGCCGGCACAGCCGGTACGATGACGTTGAGCTGAGAAATGCCGGCCACCTCACGGTCCAAACGGTGCTCGCGTTGAGGTCTACGCCAGTGAATTGCGCGCTACTGACACTGACTTCAAGGTTACTCTGAGGGCAGCAGTTCCAGGGCGTTGGCGGTAGGAAAATTCCCCGAAGTCGTGCTGCCCGCTATTTAGACGAACCCCTGGCTGTCTGTGGCAATCACCGCCGGCTGATCGCTACCATTGCCGGATAACACCTTGTGATTAATCAGCGTTTGGCCCAAGGCTAGAGTGACACAGGAGAATAGCAGTGGAAAAACACAATAAAAGCTACGCATGGCTAAGTAACCCGACGCGTTTCAGCCAGCGAAGCGGTACTAACCGTGGCGCAGGCCCTGCTTGCACGAATACCTGCGCGGGGCTCTCAGTCCCCGCCCCTACGGCAGCGTCTCCCGAGCGATCTTCGCCGCCTGCTCTGCCCGGAACCGCTTCAACTTCTCCCGCAGCTCCGGCCGCGAATTAGCCAGAATAGCAACCGCCAGTAGCGCCGCATTGCGCGCCCCCGGCGTGCCGATCGCCAGCGTCCCAACCGGAATTCCTCCGGGCATCTGTACCGTCGAAAGCAGCGAGTCCATGCCTTTCAGCGACGCGCTCTCCATGGGGACGCCCAGCACCGGAAGCACGGTATGCGCCGCCACTACCCCGGCCAAATGCGCGGCCCCACCGGCGGCCGCGATCACCACTTCGAATCCGCGCGATTCCGCGTCAGTCGCGTACTGCGACGCCAATTGCGGCGTGCGGTGCGCGGAAAGCACCCGGCACTCGTGCGGCACACCGAATTGTGTCAACGTCTCGTCGCAATGCCGCATGGTTTCCCAGTCGGACTTACTGCCCATGATTACGGCGACTAGCGGTTCCATTATTCCCCCTGGGCCAGCGTGTAGCCCGGCTGTCCATCGTAGTTGCGTAAATTCTCGGTCTTCACGATCTCCATCCCGGTATCGGCGATGCGCCCCAGCAAACTGATGATCTGCATCTGTGTCACACCATCCGCGGCCGCGAACCGGCAGCGATAGTTATCGGTGCAGAACGTCTCCGGATGCCCGTTCGGCCACGTCTTGACCCCGCGATTCGACATCATGGTGAGGGCCATTGGCTGCCCCGCTGCCTGGCTCAGGACCGCCGCCAGTTTGTCGTTATCCAGTGACGGCCAGTTCACGTACACATCCACGCCCACCAGATCGACCTTGGGCTCCGGCTGGCGGGAAGCCTGGTAAGCCGTTTCCGCGCGCGCGGGCGCCGCCGCATAACTCACCGGCTTCAAGGTGTTCGGCTTCTTGCCCAGCCGCGCGACCACCGCCTGCGCGAATTCCTTCGTGCCAACTTTCTCTTTGCTGGCGCCTTCGGTAAAAATATCGTAGGTGTGGACGCCATCCTCGATGGTGCGCAGCCAGGCATTGTGCACATTGGCGGCTACCTCGGGCTGGTTGATGTGCACCAGCATCAGCACGCCTCCCAGCAGCAGACCCGACGGATTGGCCAGGTTCTGATTGGCCCGCCGCGGCGCCGAGCCGTGGATGGCTTCGAACATCGCGCAATGATCGCCGATGTTGGCCGATCCGGCGATCCCCACTGATCCGGCGATCTGGGCGGCCACGTCGGAGAGAATATCGCCGTAAAGGTTCGGCATCACGATCACATCGAAAGCGGTGGGCGTATCCGCCATTTTGGCCGCGCCTATGTCCACGATCCAATGCTCGTTCTGGATCTCCGGATATTCCTTGGCAATTTCGTCAAAGACTTTGTGGAAGAGACCGTCGGTCATCTTCATGATGTTGTCTTTGGTGAAACAGGTCACCTTCTTCCGGCTGTGCCTGCGCGCATATTCGAAGGCGTAACGCACAATCTTTTCGCAGCCCGGCCGGGTGATGAGCTTTAGGCACTGCATGGCGCCCGGACTGAGTTGGTATTCGATGCCCGCGTAGCAGTCTTCTTCGTTCTCGCGCACGATCACCAGGTCCATGCCCGGATGCAGCGTGTCGATGAACGGATGATACGACACGCACGGCCGCACATTGGCATACAGCCCGAGCGTCTTGCGGGCGGTCACGTTGAGGCTCTTAAACCCTCCGCCCTGCGGCGTAGTGATCGGGGCTTTCAGAAAAACTCTGGTGCGGCGCAACGAATCCCAGGCACTGGGATCGATGCCGGCGGTGTTGCCGCGCAGGTATACCTTTTCGCCGATTTCAATGGTCTCAATCTCGACGGCGGCGCCGGCGGCTTCCAGGATCTGCAAGGTGGCGGCCATGATTTCAGGGCCGATACCGTCGCCATGCGCGACTGTGATAGGGGTTTTACTGGGCATAGGGAAATCTAAAGATATAGGATTGCATCAGATGGCGCAACCGCGTGTCCGGGCAGCTCGTTTTAGCCGGCGAGGGCCGCGTAGAGCGCCTGTTTCCAGCGCGGCACGTCGATGGTCCAGCAGATGCGCGCTTTGCGCCCTCGGTCGAGCGACAGCTTCCAGATGGCGCGATTGCGGTCGTTGCCCGCGATGTTGAGCCGGTCCACTACGGTCATGCCGCGCGTCAATTCACTGCTTGTTTCAATATCCAGAAAGTGATCGCTGGCCGACGTGCAGATGGACGGATCGAGCGCCACCGACATGGCTACCGGGTCGGGAAGCGAAATACCATTTTCGCCGGTCTGCACCCGGTACGCCGCCATAGCCGTGCTGTTGCATTCGATGGCGAAGCGGGCCAGCGGTGTACCTAGCGCGAGCACATGTTGGATATCGGCGGCGTCCAGCACGGCCGCGCCGCGGCAGAGATGCCAGCCCACCAGTTCGATGGGCAGGCCGGCGCGCGCCACCATGCGCGCGGCCTCCGGATCCACCCAGATGTTGTACTCGGCCGCGGGCGTCACATTGCCTTCGCAGCAGGGCGCGCCGCCCATGATCACACAGCGCCCGATGCTTTCCGCGATCTCCGGCGCGCGGCCCAACGCCAGCGCGATGTTGGTGAGCGGTCCTAGCGTGACCAGCGTGATTCCCGGATGCGCGCGCACGGTTTCGATGATGGCATCCACCGCGTGCGTGGCTTCCGGCGCGCGCCGCGCCGCGGGATAATCGTGATCGCCCAAACCGTCTTTGCCATGGAACCATTCAGCATGCATGTACTCGCGCAATAACGGCTGGTTCGCGCCGGCAAAGACGGGCACGCCAGAGCCGCACAGTTCGGCCACGTACAGAGCATTGCGGGCAGCCTGCGGCACAGGGACGTTGCCCGCAACAATGGTGATCGCGTGGACATCCACATCGGGCGCGCGAAGAGCCATGATGAGGGCGACGGCATCGTCGGAGGCCGTATCGGTATCGATCAAAAATGGTCGAGCCACGAGCACCAGCGTACCGCAGGGTGGGGCAGGCTCCCAGCCTGCAAGGGGCTCTCAGCCCCGCTCCGTGTTATTTATAAGGAACAGTGTCCCGTATCCGACTTATATTCTTGCCCATTGCCCTTCTGTCCGCCGGTTGCGTCAGCCGTCCCGCGCCGCTGCGCATAGCCGCGGCCGCTGACCTGCGCTACGCGCTAGACGATCTGGTGAAGACCTTCCGTCAACAACATAAAACCGTAGAAATCGCGCCTGCCTATGGATCTTCGGGCATGTTCTTCGCGCAACTCGAGAATCACGCGCCCTTCGACCTGTTTCTCTCGGCGGACATGCAATACCCGCAAAAGCTATCCGAGCAGGGCCTCATCGTGCCTGGCAGCCAATTCACCTACGGCGTCGGCGAAATCGTGCTCTGGACCGCCAATTCCCCGGGCATCGACGTCGAGCACCTGGGCCTCGGCGCATTGCGCCTGCCGGCCGTCCATCACATCGCCATAGCAAATCCGGCGCATGCCCCGTATGGACGAGCGGCCGAGGCCGCCCTGCGTTCGCTTGGAGTATACGATGCCGTTCAGGGCAAACTGGTGATGGGAGAGAACATCTCGCAAACGTTCCAACTCGCCCAAACCGGCGCGGCGGAAGTCGGCATCGTGGCGCTATCGCTGGCCATGGCGCCGGCCACGGCCGGCCAGGGACACTACTGGCCGGTGCCGCGCGATGCCTACCCGGCCATCCAGCAAGGCGGCGTGATCCTGAAATGGACCCGGAATCCCGATGCCGCCCAGGCGTTCCGCGCCTTCCTGATGTCGCCCCAGGGCCGCGCTATGCTGAAGCGATATGGATTCTCGGGAGAGTAGATGGAGTGGCAGGCGATCTGGCTGAGCTTGCGGCTTTCGTTTTTGACTTCGCTAATTCTGCTGGCCATCGGACTGCCGGCCGCGCACTGGCTGACCTTTTCCCCGCGCCGCTGGAAGTTCCTGGTGGAGGCGGTAGTGGCGCTGCCACTGGTCCTGCCTCCCACCGTCCTGGGATTCTACATTTTGCTGGCGATCGGCCCCCACAGTCCCGCCGGCAAATTATACGCCGCGCTCACCGGCGGTATGCTTCCCTTCTCGTTCGAAGGGTTGCTGGTAGCTTCGGTTCTCTATAGCCTGCCATTCGCCGTGCAACCGTTCGCCGCGGGATTCGCCGCCGTGGACCGCAAGTTGATCGAAGCCTCCTGGTGCCTGGGCACATCCCGCGCGTCCACTTTTTTCCGCGTGATCGTGCCCCTGGCGCTCCCCAGCATCGTCACCGGGATGATCCTGAGCTTCGCGCATACCCTCGGCGAATTCGGCGTGGTGCTCATGGTCGGCGGCAACCTGGCGGGCATCACCCGCACCGTATCTATCTCCATCTTTGACGACGTGCAGGCGCTCCGATACTCCGCCGCCATGCACACGTCGTTATTGCTGCTCGGAATATCGTTCCTGGTTTTGGCGGTCACCTACGGACTCCGCCGGAGGGTCTGGGCCGTATGGCCGATGAGCTGATCGTCGATATCCGGAAACGCCACGCCGGCGGCCCCGAAATCACCGCTGCCCTCCGCCAGTCCCTGGGGATCCACACCGTGACCGTGCTGTTCGGACCCTCCGGGGCGGGGAAGACCACCGTGCTCCGTTCCATCGCCGGCCTCGATACCCCCGACGCGGGCTCGATCGTTTGTTGCGGAGAAGTGTGGTTCGATGGCGCCCGCCGCGTCAACCGCCCGCCGCAGAAACGCCGCGTCGGGTATTTGTCGCAGGATTACGCGGTCTTCCCGCATCTCACCGTGCGCGGCAATGTGGCCTACGGCGCGCGCGGTTGGGCGGTCGACGGCCTGCTGGCGCGCTTCGAACTTGCCGAACTCGCCGGCCGCTATCCCCGGCAGCTTTCCGGCGGCCAGTTGCAGCGGGTAGCGCTAGCGCGCGCGCTGGCGGCGCAGCCCCGGCTTCTGCTGCTCGACGAGCCCCTCTCCGCGCTCGATGCGCCCACCCGGCTGCGCATGCGCACGGACTTGCGTCAGTTGCTGGCCGGGGTTCAAATTCCGGCGATTCTGGTCACGCACGACCGCACCGAGGCCCTAGCCCTGGGGGATTCCATCGCCATCATGATCGGCGGCAAACTGCGCCAGGCCGGGCCCGTCGAAACCGTCTTCGATTTTCCCGCGGATGCCGGCGTGGCCGAAGCTGTGGGCGTCGAAACCATATGTCCCGCGCACGTCGTTTCGAGAAGCGCCGGCTTGGTAACGGTGCGCATTGGGAACACCTGCCTGGTGGCGGCGGATAGCGGCGAGCCTGGCAACGAAGTCTTCGCCTGCATCCGGGCGGAAAGCGTGACCATCGAGCGGCATGCCTCCGGCAATCCGACCAGCGCCCGCAATCATCTCCCGGCGCGCATCGTTTCCGTGATGGCCGAAGGCCCGCTGGCGCGCATCTTGCTGGATTGCGGTTTCCGCCTGACCGCCATCGTCACGCGGCAATCGGTCGAGGAACTGCGCCTGCGTGAAGAAGAGCAGGTTACCGCCGTGGTGAAGGCCACCTCGATAGGAATTGTTCCGCGGCGGTGACGGGTAGTGATCCGCAAATCACAGCCACCCTACACTGCTAAATAGAACAAACCAATTCATCCAGCCCCGCAGTACCCCCGGTGCCGTACCCACCCCGTGCTATCCTCGCATCGGGTTGCCGAAACAATCCCAAGTTCTTTGATAATAGAAGTTTGCACATTATCCGTAGCTTCGTTCGGAACCTGGGAAAGGGTGACATTACGTACCGAAATTACGGAGCGAACCCACCGAACCGTCAAGATCTGCCTAAGTGTACTAGCATGACTATTTTCCAATAGACAAGATAGAGTAAGGCGCGGTAATATGAGTGAACCCACACAAAGGGGAACGTTGGGTTCGCTCGGATCATGACGGAAATCCTGGTTGGCTTCCTTGTCGCTGCTGGTGTCGGTTTAACCGGTGTGGGCGCCGGGTCGCTGCTGGCCCCTGTTTTGATGTTGTTTTTTAAGGTCCCTCCAGCCGAAGCCGTCGGAACCGCCTTGGCATTTTCGGCCATCATCAAGCTGACCATCGCGCCCGTCTACATCGTCCGCAAACAGATCCACTACCCCACCCTGATCCGCCTTTGCTGCGGCGGCGTCCCGGGTGTCCTGCTGGGCTTTTATGCGATGGATTTACTGGATGCAAAACACCATCGCAATACCATCTTTCTGGTCATCGGCAGCCTGGTCGCCAGCATGGCGCTCTACAATCTGATCCGCACCCTCCACCGGAGCGCCCACCACCGCACCATGCAGGACCGCTCTGGCTGGCTCCCCTTCATCGCCTTCGGCATCGGCAGCGAAGTGGGCTTTTCCTCCGCAGGTGCCGGCGCCCTTGGTAGCGTGGCATTATTGAACCTCACTCCGCTGCCGCCGGCGCGTGTAGTCGGTACCGACGTCATGTTTGGTTTGGCCTGCTCGCTCGTCGGAGGTAGCTTTCACCTGTTTGCCGGACATTATCAGACCGGCATCCTGGTCCACCTCATCATCGGCGGAATTGTCGGTGCGTTGATCGGCGCTAATCTTCTGGCCGTCCTCCCCTCGCGGCCTCTTCGCGTCGCCCTATCCGCGTGGCTTACTTGCATGGGCGTTCAGCTCTGCTGGCAAGCCTTGGGCTAGAGCATTATCTCATCCTCAACAAACTAAAGCATTAACCGGATCGGTACGGAGCGCCACGCGCGCAATGCGTAATTGTGCTCAACAATACTTGACAAGTATAGGCTCATATTTTATTATTGTAACTGGATGAAGTATAAATCCAACGATTCCAATATTCCAAGGAGTGCGATACAACATATGTCCATCACCCATACCGATCCATTGGCCAACCTCCGCTTCTTTGAAGATGCTTTCAACCGTCTGCTCAGCGAGCCGCGCGCAGGCCGGCCCTGGTCCCCAGCGGTGGACATCTTCGAAACCGAGGACGAACTCGTCCTCAAAGCGGATGTCCCCGAAGTCGACCTCAACAACATCGACGTGCGCGTCGAAAATCAGACCCTGACCCTGTCCGGCGAACGCAAGTTCGAAAAGGAAGACAACCCGAAGGGTTACCATCGCATCGAACGCGGTTACGGCAAATTCACCCGCAGCTTCTCGGTACCCTCTACCGTTGACACGGAACGAGTGGCAGCCGACTACAAAGAAGGCGTTCTCACAGTGAAGCTGCCTAAGAAGGCCGCCGCTAAACCGCGCCAGGTCAAAATTGAAGTCAAACAGTAAGAGTTGCCGTCAAATTGCTTAGGAAGGGCGGTGGGACAGAAATGGTTCCACCGCCTATTTGCGTCTGCGCGATATCGTTCGGAGCGCAAAGGGGCGCGTGCCCGCGCCGCCAGGGAAGGAAAGGAAGTCGCGGGATAATGGCGGCGCGGCCGCGGCCCCGTTTTGCGCGATATGGTTCGGAGCGCAAAGGGGCGCGTGCCCGCGCCGCCAGGGAAGGAAAGGAAGTCGCGAGATGGTGGCGGCGCGGCCGTGGCCCCGTTTTGCGCGATATGGTTCGGAGCGCAAAGGGGCGCGTGCCCGCGCCGCCAGGAAAGAGTAGAAAGTCGCGAAGATGATGGCGGCGCGGCCGTGGCCCCGTTTTGCGCGATATGGTTCGGAGCGCAAAGGGGCGCGTGCCCGCGCCGCCAGGGAAGGAAAGGAGAGTCGCGAGATGGTGGCGGCGCGGCCGTGGCCCCGTTTTGCGCGATATGGTTCGGAGCGCAAAGGGGCGCGTGCCCGCGCCGCCAGGGAAAGAGAGGAGAGTCGCAAGATGGTGGCGGCGCGGCCGTGGCCCCGTTTTGCGCGATATGGTTCGGAGCGCAAAGGGGCGCGTGCCCGCGCCGCCAGGAAAGAGTAGAAAGTCGGAAGATAATGGCGGCGCGGCCGTGGCCCCGTTTTGCGCGATATGGTTCGGAGCGCAAAGGGGCGCGTGCCCGCGCCGCCAGGAAAGAGTAGAAAGTCGGAAGATAATGGCGGCGCGGCCGTGGCCCCGTTTTGCGCGATAAATAAAGGGAGGTTTCGTGATCCGATTCGACAAGTTCACCCAGAAGGCCCAGGAGGCGCTGCAGCAGTCCCAGGAAATCGCCGGCAAATCCGAAGGGCAGGTGCTCTATCCCCTGCATCTCCTGCTCGCCCTGGCCCAGGAGCAGGAAGGTATCGTCCGGCCAGTGCTCGAAAAGTGCGGTGTACAGCCGGATGCCATCGTGGCCGAAGGCCAGCGCCAGTTGCAGAATATTCCCAAGGTCAACATGCCGCCCCAGCCCGGGCTGTATGCCTCGCAGCCGCTGAACGAAGTGCTGGAGCGCGCCTTCGAGGAAGCCGGCCGTTTTAAGGATGAGTTCGTTTCTACCGAGCACCTGCTGCTGGCCATCTCGGCCCAGAAGCGCGATCCCGCGGCCCTCCTGCTGGAGCGTGCCGGCGCCACGCACGAGGCCATTTTGAAAGCCCTGGTCTCCATTCGCGGTACGCAGCGCGTCACCGACCCGAACCCCGAGACCAAGTACCAGGCACTCGAGCGCTATGCCGTAGACTTGACCAAATCCGCGCGCGATGGCAAGCTCGATCCAGTGATCGGCCGCGAGGATGAAATCCGCCGCGTCATGCAGGTCCTCAGCCGCCGCACCAAGAACAATCCGGTGCTCATCGGCGAGCCGGGCGTCGGCAAGACCGCCATCGTGGAAGGTCTCGCGCAGCGCATCGTCAAGGGCGATGTGCCTGACCAGCTCCATAACAAGAAGCTGGTGGCGCTCGATCTGGGATCCATGGTGGCCGGCACCAAGTTCCGCGGCGAGTTTGAAGACCGCCTGAAGGCCGTCCTGAAGGAAATTACCGAATCGAACGGCGAGATCATCTGCTTCATTGACGAGTTGCACACCCTGGTGGGCGCGGGCTCCGCCGAAGGGGCCATCGATGCCGCCAACATGTTGAAGCCGGCCCTGGCCCGCGGCGATCTGCGCTGCATCGGCGCCACCACGCTCTCCGAATATAAGCGCGTGGAAAAGGACGCCGCCCTGGCCCGCCGCTTCCAGACCGTTTTCGTGGGCGAGCCTACCGTGGACGATACCGTAGCCATCCTGCGCGGCTTAAAGGAGAAGTTCGAAATCCATCACGGCGTGCGTATCAAGGATGCGGCCATCGTGGCCGCCGCTCTGCTCTCGCAGCGCTACATTACCGACCGCTTCCTGCCCGATAAAGCCATCGACCTGATCGACGAAGCCGGCGCCGCGCTGCGCCTCCAGATCGGCTCCATGCCCATCGAAATCGACGAGAAGGACCGCCGCATTACCCATCTCGAAATCGAGCGCCAGGCCCTGGGACTCGAACGCGACGCCGCTTCCAAAGAGCGCCTGCGCCACGTCGAAAGCGAGCTCGAAAAGCTGCGCGGTGAAACCGCCGTTCTCAAAGAGCGTTGGACCCGCGAGAAGACCGCCATCCAGCGCGTCCGCCAGTTAAAGGAGGAGCAGGAACAACTGCGCAAGGATGAAGAGCAGGCCAGCCGCCAGGGCGATTGGGAGAAGGCTGCCCAGATCCGCTACGGCCGGCTGTCCCAAATTGAAAAGGATATTCAGGGCGCCGAGCACGACCTGGAAGCCGTAAAGGATTCCGCTTTGCTCAAGGAAGAGATCGACGACGAAGATATCGCTCGCATCGTGGCCAAGTCTACGGGCATCCCGGTCTCCCGCATGCTCGAAGGCGAAGCCCAGAAGCTGGTGCAGATGCCCGAGCGCTTGAAGGAGCGTGTGGTCGGCCAGGATGAAGCCGTGCGCCTGGTGGCCAATGCCATCTTGCGCAACCGCGCCGGTCTGAGCGATCCCAACCGGCCCATCGGCAGCTTCATTTTCCTGGGACCCACCGGCGTCGGCAAAACCGAGCTGGTGCGCGCCCTCGCCGCTTACCTGTTCGACGACGAGAAAGCCATGATCCGCGTGGACATGTCCGAGTACATGGAGAAGCATTCCGTGGCTCGCATGATCGGCGCGCCGCCCGGATACGTGGGCTACGACGAAGGCGGCCAGCTTACCGAGCAGGTGCGCCGCCGGCCGTATTCCGTGGTGCTGTTCGACGAGATCGAGAAAGCGCATCCTGACGTGTTTAATTCGATGCTCCAGATTCTCGATGACGGCCGCCTGACCGACGGCCAGGGCCGCACCGTCAGCTTCCGTAATACCGTGATCGTAATGACCTCCAACGTAGGGTCCAGCAGTGTGCGCGAGGTGGGGCCCATCGGGTTCTCCGTGCACGCCAAGAGCTCTGCTAACGAAGCGATGCGCACGCGTCTTTTGGAGGCGCTGCGCACCACCTTCCGCCCGGAGTTCCTAAACCGCATCGACGACATCATCGTCTTCAACTCGCTCACCCGCGAGCATCTGGCTATGATTATCGATATCCAGCTCGCGCGCGTCAGCAAGCTCCTCAAGGACCGCGGCGTCCGCATGGAACTGACCGCGGCTGCCCGCGAGTTGCTCATCAAGGAGGGCTACGACCCGCAATACGGAGCGCGGCCCATGCGGCGCGCCATCCAGCGCTTGATCCAGGATCCGCTGGCGCTCAAGCTGCTCAACGGCGATTTCCAGGATGGCGATACCATCGAAGTGGACGCCGATCCCGTCGCCGGCGGGCTGCGCTTCCAGAAGCTAGTCCCGGTCCCTGTGTAATCCGCCATGACCACGAAGAACACCATCAAGACAGTCCTCCTGCTGGGCCTCCTCAGCGCTATGCTGCTGTTCGCCGGGGAGGTCCTGGCCGGACGCCAGGGCCTCTATATCGGACTGGTTATAGCTGTCGTGATGAACTTCTCCGGCTACTTCTTCTCGGACCGGATTGCGCTGGCGTCTTATTCGGCGCAGCCGGTCACCGAGACGGAGAATCCCGAGATCTACCGCCGCGTCGCGCCTATCGTACGCGGCCTTTGCCAGCGCATGGGGCTGCCCATGCCGCGCCTCTGGATCATCCCCGAGGAAAGCCCCAACGCATTCGCCACAGGGCGCAATCCGGAGCATGCCTCCGTGGCCTTCACCTCCGGCATTCTGCAGTTGATGGACGATCGCGAAATCGAAGGCGTGGTGGCGCATGAGCTGGGCCACGTCTTGCATCGCGACATCCTGATCAGCTCCGTAGCGGCCACCCTGGCGGCGGCCATCATGTTCGTTTCGCGCATGGCGTTCTGGTTCGGCGGCTCGAGCGACGATGACGATCGCGGCGGCGGCAACGCCATCGCCGGCCTGCTGATGATGATCCTGGGGCCCATCGCCGCCATGCTGATCCAGATGGCCATCTCGCGCTCCCGCGAGTATTCCGCCGATGAAGCTTCCGCGAAGTACACCGGAACGCCGCATGAGTTGATCTCCGCTCTCGGTAAGCTGGATACTTACTCGAAGCGCATCCCTATGCAGGCCGATCCTTCCACGGCTCACTTGTTCATCATCAAGCCATTTACCGGACAGTGGTTCTCGCAGATATTCTCTACTCACCCGTCCACCGAGGATCGCATCGCCCGGCTCGAACAGATGCGCTAAGAAACGCACACTCCACGCCTTCTCTTGGGAGTTGATTAGTAACCTCGTGGTGTAGACTATGTGGATTGACTGAACGCGCCTACCGAGCCGCGACCGTCAGAAAGCGGTGCCGGCTTTGCATCAACTCTGTCGTTGTTTTGTGGGTCACCGGGTTTCTCCTGGTATGCCGCGCGCCCGCGCAGTCGGACCAGGCCGGGCCTGCCGTCCTTAAAGGCCTGAGCCTCGAAGAACTGTCGCAGATCGAGGTGATCACGCCGTCGAAAGAGCCGGTGAAGGCTTTTCGCAGCCCGGTCGCCATCTACGTGATCACGGGCGACCAGATACGCCGCTCGGGTGCCACCAGCATACCCGAGGCTCTGCGCCTTGCCCCGGGCGTGGAGGTGGCCCGCATCGACGCCAATAAATGGTCGATCGGCATCCGCGGTTTTGGCAGCCGCTTCTCGCGCGGTGTACTCGTGCTCATCGACGGGCGCACCGTCTACACCACGCTGCTGGCGGGCACCTACTGGGAAGTGCAGGATACCATGATGGAGGATATCGACCGCATCGAGGTGATCCGCGGTCCCGGTGGAACCATCTGGGGTCCCAATGCCGTCAATGGCGTGATCAACATCATCACGAAGAACTCCAAAGACACCCAGGGACTCCTGGCCTCCATTGGCGGAGGCAACGAGGAGCAGGGGTTCGCGGACGTGCGTTATGGCGGTGGGAACGGCAAAGATTTCACCTACCGGTTTTATGCCAAAGGTTTCACCCGCGGCCCGGAAGAGCATCCGGATCACCGCAACTTCGACGATTGGCGCGCCAGCCAGGGCGGCTTCCGCATGGATTGGAACGAGGATGAACGCGGCTCCTTCACCCTCCAGGGCGATCTTTACACCGAAGAGGCGGGCGAAAGCGTGCAGGCCGTCAGCTATACGGCGCCCTATTCCAGGATCGTGGATGCCAACGCCGATCTGTCGGGCGGCAATGTGATGGCTCGCTGGAAGAAGACCCTCAAAGAAGGCGACGATGTGCAGGTGCAGGCGTATTACGACCGGACCAATCGCTACGAGCCGAACTTCGGCGAACGCCGCAATACCTTCGATATCGATTTTTTACAGCAGCTCCGCTTGCCCGCGCGGCAGCAGTTCTCCTGGGGCCTTGGCGCGCGCTTCAGCCTCGCTGATGACCTTGAGGTTGTATCGGGCCTGACCTTCCAGCCCAACAAAAGAACCGACGAGCTCTTTACCGGTTTTCTGCAGGATGAAATCGGATTGGTCGACCAGAAGCTCTCGCTCATCCTCGGCACTAAGCTGCTTCGCACCAACTTTACCGGGTTCAAGCCTGAGCCCAGTGCGCGCCTGGTATGGACTCCCACCAACAAGCAGACCATCTGGACGGCCTTCACCCACGCCCTGCGCACCCCATCCGATGCCGAGGAAAACTTCTACCTCTCCGGCTATCTGGGCACCAGCAACGGCGTCCCTGCCTTCGCGCGCTTCAATGCAAACCCCTACTTTGCGCCCGAACAGCTCAATGGCTACGAAATTGGCTACCGCCGCCTCTTCGGCGCAAAACTTTCGGTCGACTTCGCGGGTTTCTATAATCATCATCACGATCTTTATGATGAGGAGATCACCGGCGCGCCCTATCTTGAGACCACACCCGCGCCCACGCACACGCTGCTTCCGGCCCAGTTCGGCAACGGGGTTTTCGGCACCACCAAAGGCTTTGAAATCGCGCCGGAATGGAGGCCGGCAAAGATCTGGCAATTGCGCGGATCGTATTCCTATTTGCAAGTGGACTTGCAGGAAGCTCCCGAAACGGTTCCAGCGGCTCCCGTACCCGGGACCTTGGGATCCAGCCCCCGGCACGAAGTCACCGTCACATCCGGCTTGGATCTTTCCAAAGCTCTGCAACTGGATTTGACCTATCGCTATGTCAGCGCGCTGCCGGGACAGGCTGTCCCTGCATACTCCACGGCCGATGCGCAAATCTCATGGCGCCTCAGCCGGCATTTGGAGCTGGCATGCGTCGGACGGAACCTGTTGCAGCCTTATCACGTGGAATTCGGAGGAGATCCCGGCCCCCTGGTGGGCATCAGAAGAAGCGCTTATGCGAAGCTGACCTGGATGAAGTAAAGCCATGCCAGAACCGGCGCACTTCCAACACGGTCCGGCCGGCCAGCGATGGCTCGTGCTATTTTTGCTGGTAGGGCATGCATTCGCGCAAACTTCGGCGCTTCTTCCCGCGCCGCAGCAGACCTTGGAAGATCAGGTCAAAGCGGCGTTTGTCTTAAACTTTACGAAATTTGTCGAATGGCCGGCGCCCGACCCGCCGAACCCGGATGTGCCGTTCCACATCTGCGTTCTCGGCAGCGATCCTTTTGGCTCGGCGTTGGAACAGATGATACAAGGTGAGACCGTGGGCGGACGCCGGTTGGTGCTGCTGCGACCCCGCAGGTCCGCCTTGAAACCCTGCCAGGTGCTCTACGTCAGCAAATCAGAGCCGGACCTGCGGGAACTACTGGCCGGCCTGGCGCAGGGCGTTCTCACGGTTGGCGAGGGCGAGAGCTTCACCCGGGATGGAGGGATTATTGCATTCGTGATCGAGAATCGCAGGGTTCGCTTCTATGTAAATCTGAGGGCCGCTCGCGGCGCCTCGCTCAAGGTCAGCTCCCGGCTGTTGAGCGTGGCCAAGGCGGTTGAGAACTAGCATGATCGGGGCACGGCAAATCATCGGCGCCATCCGCGATATGCCCATCAAGCGGAAGCTGCTGTTGGTCACCATGCTGACCACCGCCACCGCTCTGGCGGTATCCGGTTTAGGGATTATCATCACGGATTCCGTTCTGTTTCGCGGGTATCTGCAGCGCGATCTTTCAGCCCTCGCGCGTATCATTGCGGACAACAGCACCGCCTCGATTACCTTCGACGATCCCAAATCCGCCACTGAAACGCTGGCGGCGTTGAAGGCCCGCCCGCACGTAGCCGCGGCATGCATCGTGCGCGAGAACGGTACCCTGCTGGCGCGCTACATCCGCCCGGGCGAGCCGGACCGCTGTCCCACACCCGGCGCGCGGGAAGGAACCGAAGTCACGGATAACGGCTTGATTGTCTCGCGGCCAGTGATTCTCCAGAACCGGCGCATCGGCACGCTGGTGCTGGCGTACGATCTGGGCGAACTGGCAGACCGGCGGCTGCTCTACGGCGGGCTGGTCTTGGTGGTCCTGCTGATTGCCAGCCTGACCGCGTTCCTGCTCTCGTCGGGTCTGCGCGCGATCATTGCCACGCCCATCTCAAAGCTCGCCGGGACCGTCACCGCCGTCTCCGCCAGCCGGGACTACAGCATCCGCGCGCCCAAAATATCGAGTGACGAGCTGGGAGTTCTAGTAGACGGCTTCAACGAGATGCTGGATGGCATTCAGTCCAGGGAAAAAGATCTGCGGCAAGCTCTTTCGGCTAGGGAGCAGGCCCTCCGCATTGCGCAGAATGCGCGGGAGTTTCTAGCGACCACACTGGCCAGCATCGGCGACGCGGTCATTTCGACGGACGTCAACGGCCGCATCGTGCAGGCGAACCGCGCTGCCCGCGCTCTGCTACGCTGGCCGGAATCCGATATCATCGGCAAACCGCTGGACGAGGTTTTCCACATCGTCAACGAGTTTACCCGGGAGCCCGTGGAGAGCCCCGTAGCGAAGGTACTGCGGGAGGGCGGGGTAGTGGGCCTGGCGAACCACACGATCCTGATCGCCAAAGACGGGAGTGAAATCCCTATCGACGACAGCGGCGCGCCCATTCGCGACGAACACGGCAACGTCCACGGCACGGTGCTGGTCTTCCGGGATGTTACCGTCCCGCGGCGCGCCGACGCGACCAGCCGGCTGCTGGCCGCTATCGTGGAATCTTCCGAGGATGCCATCGTGGGCCACGACCTGGACGGGACCATCCGCAGTTGGAATCAGGGCGCCGAGAGAATCTTCGGCTATCCCGCCAAGGAAATGATCGGCCGCCCTACTTCCTTTCTGACTGCGCCGGGCCAGGAGGATGAAATGCCGCAGGTGCTGGCGCGCATCGCCAGAGGAGATCGAGTGGAGCAGTTTCACGCGTTACGGTTAACCGGCAAGGGCGCGGTGATCGATGTCTCCATCACGGTGTCTCCCGTCTACGACGCCCTGGGGCGCATCATCGGCGCCGCAAAGATCGCACGCGACATCACCAACCAGGTCAGAGCTACGGAACGCCTGGCACAACTGAACGACGATCTCCGGAAATCCAATGAACGTCTGACCCGCTCCAATGAGGACCTGGAGCGCTTCGCGTTCATAGCCAGCCATGACTTCCAGGAGCCGCTGCGCATGGTAGCGATTTACTCCGAGCTGCTGCTCAAAGCACTGCCGGCGGACCGCGATGACCGGCTCGCGACTTATGTGGAGAACATTGAAGGCGGCACCAGCCGCATGCGTGAGTTGCTCGCGGACCTGCTGGCTTATGCCGAAGTGGGAGTGCGTCCGGATGAGGAGCTTCCCATCCCGCCCATAGACCTGAATGCGGTGATCGAGAAGGTACGGCAGAATCTGAAAGCTTCCATCGATGACTCCAGCGCCGTGATTACTTCCGACCCCTTGCCCAGCCTGAAGGTGAGTGAAGGATACATCATTCCTCTGTTCCAGAATTTGATCGGAAATTCGATTAAATATCGCAGTGAATTACCCCTCCGAATTCACATATCGGTGGAGGATGCCGGCGGCAATCTGCGCTTCACGGTGACGGACAACGGCATCGGCATCGAGCCTGAGTATCATCAGAAGATTTTCGTGGCTTTCAAGCGGCTGCACGGCAGGCAGATCCCCGGCACCGGGATCGGGCTGGCGATTTGCCAGCGCGTGGTGGAACGGTACGGCGGCCGCATTTGGGTGGAATCGCAGGCAGGGCAGGGATCCCGGTTCATCTTTACTCTATCCGGGCAGCTCAAGTCGACTGAAGAGCCACCCGCCGGCATGCGAAAGTCCCAGGCGCAAGGCTAGGACTCTCGCGCGCCGTGAGTGGTATTTATTTTAGTGGTATAAGCCGACCGAGAAAGGATAAATTCCAACCCTGGCTATGGTCGTGGTGACGGTATTACTCGAAGTATTGATTTCAGAAAGCGAGTAGCCATAGGCGTTGGTGACATACACCGTCGTGCCATCCGAAGATACCGCTACCGAGGTGGGTAACAAGCCTACGGGTATGTTCTCTGAAATCTTCTGAGTAGCGCAGTCGACGACGGATACGGTCGAACCGTTAGCATTGGTAACATACAACTGGGTGTTGTTAGGAGTTAGAGCAGCGGAACTGGGAGCTGTAAATCCGGTTATAGTATCGACGATAGTTCCGGTACTGAGGCTGTACCTTGTGACGGAATTCGCAAACTGATTCGTCACGTAGACATGCGAGCCATTCGGGGTCATTGCCATGCCGTTCGGTCCTGCCAGCGCCGACCAGGTGGCGGTAACGGTATTCGACGCGGTGCTGATGACGGAAATGTTATTGGAGCTGAGATTCGACACCAGCACCCGGTTACCCGTCAACGTAACCGCCAGGGCCACCGGTTTGCTGCCCACTGGTATGGTGCTGACGACTGAGTTAGAGGCAGTGCTGATGACTGAGACATTGTTGGAATTTTGATTTGCCACGTAGGCATATTCGCCATTCGGCGTGATAGCCACCTCGACCGGACTGGTGCCTACGGGGATGGTGGCAACTACCGAATTCGAGGCGGTGCTGATCACCCCTACGCTGTTCAGGCTCTCCTCGGCCACATAAATATATGCTCCATTGGGCGTGATGGCAAGTCCGGCCAACCCGCCGCCGTTGATCGCTATGTTCGCGGTCACTGTGTTGGTGGCCCGGTTCACGACCGCCACGTTGTTCCCCATGGTATTAGAAACGTACCCGTACGGTTGCGCAAAAGCTACCGCGGCGCAGGCGCCGGCCGACAGAAAAAGCTTAAAACTAAACATACGTATTGAGTGGGGTACATGCATCATGATTCTCCGTTTATGATCCTTTTATCTTCTAGCTACACAGCCCGCAGATAGAGCTGCGACGACCTCTTACCTGTTGCGGAAGGTCAGCCTTCCATGAATGATCCGCGGCGTTTGAACGAGCCCGCGAGAGGCCCATCTCCGGCCACACTAGTGGTGCAGTCGACCGGTGGATTCGAGTATGGTAGCGAGGGCTGGAGCTTTGGATCGGAGCGGGCCGTCTTCCCGTCGATCCTGGAAATGGCGCTGTGCACGGCAATCTTAAGTTGAATTGGAGCAGTTTAACGTATTAAGACACGAATCACCGGTCTCGACCATGTCCCCGCCGGCGGCGCCTTCGGGGTCAGGTCCGGTACAAACTTCAATTGATTGAGGCGTGACGCTTTGCACGGCCCGTTCCGTACCGGCTTTTGATTGAAACCACAGGACTTGCCGGACCGGCACCGAGTTCTATGCCCCCCATTTTACCGGGTAGATTGTTCTCGCCCGGCAGCGATCGGGTAAATTGTACATAAGCATACGGGATTGTATCTTTCTTCATTGAAATAAAGGGCCGCCGCTGACATAGTCCTATCTCATTGTTGAGTTTCTTACGCTGCTCCCGCGGGATTTGTGTGTTTCGTCAGGTAGTAGTTTCATGCGACATTGCAACAACATAGAGGTTCAGTCACACTTCTAGCAGGCGATCGATCTCGCGCCTACGGAGGAATAGATAATGAAGACGCTCACTCACATCTTGGCGAAACGACTGATTATGTTTGCGATGGTTATGGCTGTAGGTTTACTGGGAGTGTCAGTAGCCGCAGCAGGGACTGTAGACGGCTGCGCCGCCACCGCCGGCGGGCCTACCCCCGGCGGTACCGTGTTTCCGGTGAATTGCACAGGCATGGGCCCGGGGACGCTGCTGGCGGATATGTCAGTAGACTTCGCTTACACGACTACGGCGGGCACTAACATGGGAACCATCGAATCCGCAGTCTATGATGACGGCGGTACGCTGGATTTCTACTATCAGGTGACCAACGACCCAACTTCGGCCACCGCGTTAGCGCGGCTGACGGCGACGAACTTCGCGAATTTCGCCACCGATGCCGGATACCGGACAGACGGCGGTACCCTGACCGGTACCACCTTCACGAACGGAATGCAGATTCCCGTCACCGCCGATAGCAACTCGACGGGAAGCGTGATCGGTTTCAGCTTCTATCCTCCGACTACGCCTACGCCCGAAATTGGCCCCGGCCAAGCGTCGGTCGTGTTGGTGATCAGCACGGATGCCACGGCCTTCATGGCCGGTAACGCCTCGATTATCGATGGCGGCACCGACACCGTGGCGGCATTTCAGCCGACCGTCGCCTCCAGCGTGCCGGAGCCGGCGTCCATGGGTCTGCTGGGCCTCGGGTTGATCGCGGTGGCGGGTGTGGGCCGGCGTCTTCGGCGCTCCTCCTGAACCATTCCTGAGGCAGCAACGGGACGGTATCTTCAATGCGAAACGGGGCCTTGCGCCCCGTTTTTGCATGCCTCGTTAAAAAGATGTCACACGTTTTCCAGTCACGCCGCTCGTGGTTGCGGGCCTCGCCTTTGGGAGCTGCCTGGTTATGCGGCCAGCTTGGTGGAGTTCCTGCGGAGCGTGCGATAGAAACGGCCCGCGCAGGTCCGGCACCGGTAAGGTACCAGACCCGCGATACGGATGAAATAATCAAGCAGGCCATGCGGCATGGAACGGCGCACGTCCGTCCAGCCGCAATTGGGACATCGCAACGTTTTTTGGTGTCTGTCGATGTTATCGAGAGAGATGTGCATCCTGGTGCAGCCAATCCTTCATAGCATTCTTCTGCACGACGATTTCCCTTCGCGTGTAAGTTAGATAACCTCGCTTACGGAAGAAGTTCATGTGGTGTGTGATGATCTCACGCGAGATACCGACATATTGCGACAGCAACTCGTGGGTGAACGCCGCCATCTGTACTGCCCCATCGTTATCAGGCGTACCGAAACGCTCGGAAAAATGGATCAAGGAACGCGCCAGGCGGTGTGCGCCGTTATCCACGGAGAAACTTTCGATGCGGCGTCCGAAATCCAGCGTACGCCGGGCCAGGATCTGCAACAGAGCCACGGCCAGCTTCGGCCGCTTTACAACCATGTCTTCGATCTCGGCGGCCGTCCAGGTCATCACCTTGGTGGTTTCGAGCGCAGTGGCTTGTTCGGCGTGCCGCGGCGCACCGAGTAGCGCCGATTCGCCAAAGAGTTCGTCGGCGCGGTAAATGTCCACCACCGCCTCGTGGCCGTCGTCAGCCAGGCGTGATACTTTTACGCGGCCGTCGATGATCAGATAGATGCCCGTCGAGGGCTGTTCCACGTTATAGATCACGCGCTTCTTTCTATATTCCACGATAGTGGAGCATGAAAGATAGTCCAACGGATCTTCCAATGTCATGGGTTGCACAAAAGCCAAGGCGCTGGTAGCAGCGGCTGTCATAATTGATCACTCCTTCGAATAGATGTTGGGGTCTGGTATTTTGATCTTCCGGAACCTGCCATAGGCCGCTTGCAGTTAGTGTGCCATGCGTGACATTACTGGCATGGAGGTCCGCACGCAACAAAGTCTCGTATTTTGTTGGGCATTCCGGCGGGTTGTCAAGCAGCGGAGAGACTGGAGTTGTGAGAAATAGACAGGAAATGCAATTTCTGTTGCTTCGAAGTGCAGGCTTTGACACTGATCGGCTAAGTGCCCACAAGAGTTCTAGTAAGGCTGGAACGCGAGCTTAGTAAGATAACTTACAACTTAGCGCTAATCGGCGTCGCCCTGGCCGGCTGCGGCGCTCGAGGCCTTCTCGCGATCGAACGAACGGATCTTGCTCTGTAACGTGCGCAGGCAGATGCCCAACAGTTCCGCCGCGCGACGCCGGTTGTTTTTGGTGTGCTGCAGAGTCAGCCGCAGGTAGGCTTCTTCCACTTCGCTCATGGGCCTGCCGGGCCGCAGCTGTAAAACGTCTTCGCCTGGAATGACCGCGGTGGCCGGCGCCGCGGGCGTTGCCGGCTGCTGCGCCGCCACTGCATCCGGCAGATGCCATGACTGGATCTCGCCCGCGCCGGCTACGATGGCTGCCCTCTCGATCAGGTTGCGTAGCTCGCGGATGTTTCCCGGCCAGGCGCTGTGTTGAAACCGCTCGACTACGTCCCCGCTCAAATGCGTCACCCGGCAGCCGTGTTTGCGGTTTACATCGCGGATCAGTGCCGCCGCCAGCACCGGGATATCTTCCTTGCGCTCCCGCAGCGGGGGCAATGAGATATGAAACACGTTCAGGCGATAGTACAGATCTTCACGGAGTTGCTTGCTCTCGATAGCTTTCGCCGGCGAGCGGTTAGTGGCCGCCAGCACGCGTACGGCAATGGGAAGATCACGTGTGCCGCCCAGCCGGCGTACCTTGGATTCTTCGATCACCCGCAGCAGCTTGGCCTGCGTACCGATCGGCATGTCGCCGATCTCGTCCAACAATAGCGTTCCGTTGTTGGCCTGTTCGAAACAGCCCGCCCGCCGCTCCACCGCGCCGGTGAACGATCCTTTTTCGTGGCCGAACAACTCGCTTTCCATCAGGCTCTCGGGTAGGGCCGCGCAATTGACGGCCACGAATGGACCCCGGCTGCGCGGGCTCAGGCCATGAATCGCCCGGGCCACCAGTTCCTTGCCGGTGCCGCTCTCCCCCGTGATCAGCACCGAAGCCGTGGTAGGGGCCACCTGCCGGATCAGAGAAAAAATCTCCTTCATAGCCGGCGAATCGCCTACCAGATCGCCCAGCACGCCCTGGTAGCTGAGCTGCCGGTTCAACCGTTCGGCCTCGCTCAGCAAATCGCTTTGCTGGACGGCCCGTTCCAGCAGGGTGCGCAGCACGCCCGGTTGCACCGGCTTTTCCAGGAACCAGAAGGCTTTCAGATCGTGTACGAAAGAGATGGCCTGGTCGATACTGCCGAACCCGGTCAGCACGATGGCGGGTGTGCGGTCGCCGCGCGCCGCCAGTTCCTTGAGCAGGGCGATGCCGTCCATGCCCGGCATCACCAGGTCGGTCAGGATGGCATTGGCGGAAAAATGGGCCAGCTTCTCGAGAGCTTCACCACCGTCCGCCGCGGTCTCGGTCTGAAAACCCAGCGACCTGACCATTTCAGCCAGGTCTGACCGCTGTGTATCGTCGTCATCAACGACCAGGATTTGGGCCGGCATGCATTTCCTATCTGAGGGCTATCACCCTATTTTACAGGCCCTGTGAGAAATAACGCAAAGCGGTTGTCGGGTTTTTCTACACGACACGTCTGCCGCGCGGTTCAAAATCGACGAATCTCCTTTCCGCTCAATTAAATGCGTGGATCAGTTCGACCGTTACGCCGCCCATCGAATCCGTATCCATATATCCATAACGGCCCGACCCTTTCTTCGGCAAATCGCCCCACGCGCCCGATTGCACGGTTCCGTAACCCAGTTCCTTATATTTGGCGATAGCGCCATCCAGGTCATCCACGGGCAGGCCCAGATGATGAACGCCTTCGCCGTGGGACTTGAGGAAATCGGCGTAGCAGTTAGGCGGGCTTTGCGGCGGAATAATCCACTCAAAGGTGGGCTGGCTATAGCGGTGCCAGCCCACGTCGAACGAGAGCAGGAGCGGGTGCCCGTGGTAGCGCGAGTCCTCACGCGGGCTGGCATGGGCCACGGGCATGGCCGGAAATCCGAGCCGCTGCCAAAAATCCGAGACGGGCTGGGCATCGCGAATGACGAACGCTATGTGAGAGACCGTGGCCGGCGCACCGGCGGGCGCCGAGCCGCCAGGCCAGTGAACCAGGCCGAGCACATATTTGCCCTTCGGTTCCGTATCAAAAAAGGTGAACAGGGCCGGGCCGCGATCGGTAGCGAGTTCGATACGCTGGAGGATCGTGACACCCTGATCGCGCAGGCGGACTCCCTCGCCAGCCATTTGCTCGGGGTTGGCCTCATACACGATCGCGAAGATGCCGTTTCCGTGGCTGGAGAGGAAGTCGTTGAAGGCCGTCTCGCCGCGCCCGGGCGCCAGCATATCGACCGCCAGGCTTCCCAAATGGCCCCAGGCCAAATGCACGGTTCCAGCCACGGGTGCGCCGCGGTACTCGCCCTTGCATGGGACGGTTCCGAAGTCATGCACGTCCGACAAGCCGAGGCTGGACCAGGCGTGGAGCGGGGCCTCCACGCGATCGACCAGCCAGACTACGTGGCCGATCTTCTTGTACAGATCCGGTGGAGCGCCGGATGCCAGCGATGCGGCCAGGATCAGGAGGGCGCTCGCGCGAGGCATGTTCATTTGAGGTGAATTGTAGCGCCCTTCGCCGTGGGGCAGGCCCTCAAGGCCTGCGGAGGCGTCTCAGGCCGACCTCTTGGCTGAGGAAGAGCGGGGCTGAGAGCCTGGCTGAGAGCCCCTTGCAGGCCGTGAGGTGCCCACAGGTGCTCCAACATACAAAATTGGCGAAACGTTTGGCGGGCCCGGAAACTCCATATAGACACCATGAAAGCGACACAACTGCTGCACAATCTGGGCCAGAGCCTCTGGCTCGACAACATCACACGGGACTTGTTGGATAGCGGCACGCTCCAGCGCTACATCAACGAGCTGTCGGTAACAGGGCTGACGTCGAATCCGACTATCTTCGATCAGGCAATTAAGAAGGGCGCGGCTTACGACGCTTCCATTCGAAAAAAGCTGGGTGAAGGTAAATCGGGCGAGGGGCTATTCTTCGACCTGGCACTGGAGGATATCGGCCGGGCCGCCGCTCTCTTCCGCCCGGTCCACGACCGCACGGACGGGGTAGACGGCTGGGTTTCGCTGGAGGTGTCGCCCCTGCTGGTCCACGATACGGGCGCCACGCTGGCGGCTGCCCGGCAATTGCATGCCGCCGCGGGACAGCCGAACGTGTTTATTAAGATTCCCGGTACCAAGGAAGGTCTGCCGGCCATCGAAGAAGCCATCTTCGCCGGCATTCCGATCAACGTGACGCTGCTGTTTTCACGCGAACAGTATGTGGCCGCGGCCGACGCATATCTGCGCGGCGTCGAACGGCGTATTGATGCCGGGCTGAATCCTGCCGTCGGTTCGGTTGCGTCGCTGTTCATCAGCCGGTGGGATGTGGCGGTAAAAGGAAAGGCGCCCGACGCCCTGCACGATCAGCTTGGCATCGCCATCGCCAAGCGTACCTATAAGGCGTATCGCGACCTGCTCGGCTCGGCGCGGTGGCAGCGCGTGTTCAACTACGGCGGGCGTCCGCAGCGCCTGTTGTGGGCCAGCACCGGAACTAAGGACCCCGCGGCGTCGGATGTGCTTTACATCAAGGCGCTGGCCGCACCGTTCACCGTGAATACCATGCCGGAGGGTACGCTCAAGGCCCTCGCCGATCACGGCACGCTGGAAAGCATTCTGCCGGCGGATGGCGGCGATGCCGAGCAGGTGCTGGCGCGTTTCGCCACCGCGGGCATCGACGTGGACGCGCTGGCCAGCCGGCTGCAAGATGAAGGGGCCGATTCGTTCACGAAATCGTGGCAGGACTTGCTGGCGGTGATCGTCTCGAAGAGCGGGGAATTGCAGACGGCGGGCGCGCACTGATGCGGCCGCTATGCCGGGGCCATGCTACATCTGGCATATAGTCCCGCATGCTTCTCACGCAGGTATTGGCGCAGCTCGGTCTTGATCTGGGCGGCCGAATCCGATAACGATCCGGTGTGGGTGCGATAGAAGAAGTGCTCGCCGTGTAGCCCCTGGATGCGCGCGCCGGCGGCCGCCAGGCGGATCCAAAATTCGTAATCCATCCAGCAGGGCATCTGTTCGTCGATGCCGCCGGCTTCGAGCCAGAGCTGCCGCCGGAAAGCCGAGGAACAATGCACGGAATTCCGCTGCAGCAGCATCTCCAGGGTGGTCGATTCCGGAACGTTCCATCGTTCCTGGCGCGCGCCGAACAGGATGGCGTCGGGGTTCACCACGTCGGCCCCATTTGCTAACTTCCTGCCGGCGGCAAAAAGGTAGTCGGGGCCCAGGCGATCGTCGGCGTCCAGCAGAACCACAAACTGGCTTTCCAGCGCCGCGATGCCGCGATTTCGCGCAAAGCCGGCGCCGCGCCTTTCCTCGTTGCGCAGATAGTGAATGTGCGCATACTGCCGGACGAATTCGGCGGCTACCGCCGGAGTTTCGTCGGTGGAACCGTCGTCCACGACGTGGATCTCGTAGTCCGCGTCGTTGGCCAGCACGGATTCGATCGCTTCGCCCAGGAATCGCCCGTAATTGTGGCAGGGGATCACCACGTTCCAGCAGACTGGCGCGCCCGTCTGCTTCCCGGCCCGCAACAGACGGAGCGCCTGCCGGGTGGCGATGGCGGCGCTTTGCTGCCGGCACGGGTCCAGCCACAGCGCGACGCCCGGCGCGGAGTGCCCGTCGAGATGTGTGATGTTGCCGGGCAGCGCGGTGTGCCGGCGCTCCAACAGGATCGTGAAAAACTTGTCGGCCTCGCGCTGGAACAGCGGATCTTCCCTCGTCGCGGCCGGTAATTCATCGAGCACCGGAAGCCACTCTTTGCGGAAGAACGCTCCCCACCCGAGCAGCGCGGCCTGCGCATCGCCGTAGACGTGGCGGTTCCTTTGTCCCCAGTGGGTCGCCGCCAAAGCATGCGTCACTCCCGTGGGATGGTCCAGGAATTCGCGGTAGAGGCCCGCGATATCGTGGTTCAGCGCGTCATCATCCTGGACGTAAACAACCGGATGGCGCGCTTCGGCGGCACACAGGAAACGGCCATAACAACTCACGTTCTTCGCGGATTCAATCACGCGCGTGCGGTCGTCCTGGATGTCCAATTTGACCGCGGGATTGTTATTCCAGATCAGGATTTCGTCGATACAAGGCACGCTGCGCAAGGCGCGCACGATGACCGGCAGATTCTGCGGGCGCTTCCAGGAAAGCAGGCAGGCGCTGACGGACTCTGGTGGGACCGGCCGGGGCGCCTTGTGCGCGGATGGTACCCCGTTCTTTTCGCGGGCCGGATCGGAGAGTTCAGATTTCAGCTCGCCGGCGAAGCGGGTAAAGAACCAATCGTCGTCAAAGCGGCGTTCCGCGCGGATCCGTGCGCGGTGATTTCCCAGATCGCCCCCCAGCAGCCGCGCGCTGGCCGCCGCAAACTCGTCGTAGGGTTTCAGCCGTTCGAGTACGCGGGCCAGGCGCGCGATGCCGAAGTGCACACTGGCCAGACGCAGACGGTTGTGCAGAACGGGCTCCCATTTCACCTCGTAGGGAAAGTGCGGACGGAAGGCGTGTTGCACATTGACCTGGGGCACGATCCAGCACTGGTAGCCCAGCGACCACAGCCGTATGCTCATCTCCGAATCTTCCGCGCCCCACAGCACCATCCCGGGATCGAAACCGCCGGTGCGCTCGAAGACCTCGCGCCTTAAGGCCAGGAAGCAGCCGCACAGCAGCGGCACCGGATACGGTTCGCTATCCTGTAGGCCCAGCCATTCCACAGCCAGACTGGCGTCGCGCCACTTCTGGCCATAGCCTGTGCTCACGGCGGCGGCCGGTCCCAGCATGCCGATCGCCGGGGCTACCGCGCCGATCTCCAGACGCGCCAGCAGATCGCACAGTGGATCGCACCATCCCGGGGGCGCCAGCACGTGCGCGTCGCTGAAGACCAGGACATTTCCCAGCGCGTGGCGCGCGCCGAAATTGCGCGAGCGGGAAACTCCCAGCCGCTCAGCCGGGCGCACCAGCTTCACGCCTTCATACCCGCCGCTCAAAAACTCCGCGCTGCCATCCGTGGAGCCGTCATCCACCACAATGACTTCAGTGTCGGCGGGCACGGTGGCCAACATATTATCTACCGTGCGCCGCAGCGACTCACCTTCGTTCAAACTGATGATGACCACGCTGACGCCGGTCATAGGTTGATCCCGAACTTGCGGCAGAACCATTCCGCGTCGTACTGCCGGCGGGCGCGAACCTGGCTGTAGCGCGTCCAGATGTCGCTCACCAGCAGGCTGGTCGCCGCCCCTGCGAATTCCGGCTTGGCGCGCAGGGCAGCCAGGATGCGTTCCAGCCTTTCGCCGTCAAAGTGCAGCACGGCGGTGCGCAGCCGGTTGTAGAGGTAATCGTGCCAGCCCACGGGAAAGGGCTGTTTCTTGAACCAGTGCGCGACTTCGGCGCCAGGGACCATCATCACAGAATACCCGAGAAGCCAGCATCTGATGCAAAGCTCCACGTCTTCCATGCCATAGCTTCGCATGGGCTCGAAACCACCCGCGGCTGCGAAGAATTCCCGGGTCATGGCCAGGCAGGCACAGCCCGCCAGCGGCACCGCATAAGGTTCGCACGACTGGCGGTGCAGCCATTCGACGCCGAGCTCGCAATCACGAAAGGTAAGCCCGAACGTCCTTGCTTCCGGCGTTCCCATGCTGGTGATTTGAGGAGCCGCTATGCCAACGCCGGGTTTTTCGAGTTCCGCCAAAAGCCTGGCCAGCCATCCGGGGCGCGGGACGGTATGGCCGTCCATCGCGATCAGCACCGGCGCGTGCGCCTGCCCGGCGCCCAGATTGCGGGCTTGCGCGACGCCCACCCGCCCCGGCGCGCCCACCAACACCACGTTTTCGAATGGCGGCGAACCGGAGCGCAGCGGATCGCAGCAGGAGTCCGTGGAAGCGTCGTTCACCACGATCACTTCATAGCTGCGATCAACCGTGTCGCGAATGGCGGCCAGAGTCTCGCATAACCGGGCGCCTTCGTTGTGGACGGGGATGACGATGGATACGTCGGGGATCACGGCAGGCGGGGCGGCCCCAGTCGAATTTTCGCGGCGGCCAGCAACGCCTGCATTTTTGCGGCGGAATGCCGCCGCCGGGCGAGGATGTCGCCCGCCCAGCGCGCGCGCCTGTCGGTATCGAAATCTCGCCCGAACAGGAGCATGAGGTCCACGTATTTCGCCACATCCCGCCGCGCGGTGATGCCGTGCTGCCTCGCGCGCGGGACCCCGTATCGCACGATTTCACGGAGTTTCTGTTCTCCGGCGGCCGCACTCTGCCGCGGGAAGAACCTCCGCATGTGCGCCACCATCCAGTCTTCGAACTTCTCCGCTTCCAACTGCGAGAAAACGATGAATTGTTCCGGCCGGATCGTCAGCATAGACGCGCGGCCTCGAAAGACACTGTTTCGGTAACCAGGCGAGCCTGGTCGAAAGTGAATTCCAGCATGGTATCGGGGTTTTTGTCTTCCAGCGAGAAGCAGTCGATAGGACCGAATATGGTCCGCAGCTCGCCTGAGTTGCAGGTGGGCAGGTAAGCCCGCAAGACCCGCGGATCGTAGTAGCGGAAGAGCAGCCGCTGGTTGCGTGTATCCCGCACGATCAGAAATTCGCGCAGGTGGCGCCGCAGCCGTTCCATGCTGGTGCCGGACTTCAAGAACACGCCCCAACTGTTGCCCCAAGCCTGCCGGATCAGGCGGCGCGTATCGCGATAGTCGTAATCGAGCTGCACCAGGTATGGGGCGACGGTCTCGAGCGCCGGATGCAACGGTCCGCTGTACAGGCAGGTGTACTCCAGGTGGCATTCGAGCAGGAGCGGGAAGACCCGGCGGTCGCGTGCGGAATCCACGATCATCCACACGTCGCGCGACAGTCCCGTGGGCCAGAGACGCTCTTCGATCTGCTGCAGCCGTGCATCCGTCATCATTTGGTCCAGGCGGCGACCGCCGCCCTCAAGACTGGTTTCATTGCGGACAAAATGGCGCGCCCGAGCTGGCGGCCGCGGTCAGCGCGGCAGCTTGCGCCGCGGCATTCACATTAGAGAACGTCGGCGGCTGCGTATCCGGCGGTTTGGTGGTGGATACAGGAGGCGGCGCATTGGCCGGCAGCGGGAACGGAGCTGCCGTCTGAGGCGGTTGCGGCCCCAGGCTCTCCAAAAACTCCTCCGGCGGACAGGTGATCACCAGACGGCCGGCAAAAAGAAGCCGGGCGGCCTCGTCGAGGACCTGGTAATCGGTTAAACGATGGCCTCCGGCTGGAAAGTGAGATGCCAACAGACTACGTAGCGCGAGGACAAACCCGGTGCCCTGGAATCGCAGGCGCGACAACCATAAATGGGCTTCGTGAGTGGTCCGAAACTCGAGTTCATCTCCGGCCGAATATGGATCGTCCGACCAGCAGAATTCGCATGGCCGCAGCCCGTCATGGACAATCATCTGGTGTCCCCGAAATCATAGCGTCCGGGGCCTGGGTTCCCCGGACTGCTCCACAGGATATCATGGACGCCCGGAGTCGCCGCCGGTAATGTCTGAATTCTCTCCCTCGGGCGCGCGGCGATTTGAGGAACGCCGCCCCCTTATCTTTCGTATAATTGCGCATGGCCCAACTTCAAACGCGTAAGCCGCTCCGGGTGTGGCCCGGCGTGGCCATTGTGATCCTGGAGTTGCTGGCCCGCTTTGTCCTACCGGTAGTCGCGCCCGACTACGGAGTTTTCGGGATTCTTGGCGGCGTATTCGGCACTCTGGCGATCGTGCTGTGGTGGTTGCTGTTCAGCCGGGCGCGCTGGTTTGAGCGCCTGGGCGCGGTCGCCTTAATGCTAGCCGCGTTGTTCGCCACCCGTAGCATCGTGGATGTGTCGATCGCCACCGGGGCGCAGGGGTATTTGTTCGGCATCCTGGCGCTGCCGCTGTTGGGCATTGCCTTTGTGGCGTGGGCGGCATTCACCCGCAATCTCCCCGACCGAATCCGCCGGATCACCATGGTTGCAACGATTCTGCTGGCCTGCGGCGCGTGGGCGCTAGTGCGGACCGGCGGCTTTACCGCCAGCGACTTCCGTAGCGACCTCCATTGGCGCTGGTCGATGACTCCCGAAGAGCGGCTGGTAGCCGAATCCGCCACCCAGCGCGGGGCTCTTCCTCTGGTGCGGGCATCGGTCGAGACGCCGCCGAAACCGGTCGCGGTCCAATCCGGTCCACCGGCCGCGCTGCCTCCTGCCCCTGCCCCAGACAAGCCGGTACCGCAAGCTCCTGCGCAACGGCTCGTGGCCGTGGCCGCCAAGGAACCCGCAACCCTTCCGCCGGTCCATTCCGTTCCCGAAAAAGAGGATACCGGCGCCCTGTGGCCGGGCTTCCGCGGACCCCATCGCGACGATGTCGTAATGGGCGTTCGGATCAAGACCGACTGGACCGCATCACCGCCGGTCGCCATGTGGCGGCGGCCAGTTGGACCCGGCTGGTCGTCCTTCGCTGTCCGTAATGACCTCATTTACACCCAAGAGCAGCGCGGTCCCAACGAAGTCGTCGCCTGTTACAAGCTATCGAGCGGCGAACCCGTGTGGGCGCACGCCGACCCGGTGCGGTTTTGGGAATCGAACGGCGGCCCCGGCCCACGCGGCACGCCGACGCTCAGCAAGGGCCGAGTATACACTTTTGGCGCCACCGGCATGCTGAACGTGCTCAATGCAGACAACGGGGCGGTGGTATGGTCGCGCAACGCGGCTTCCGATTCGGGGGCCAAGACCCCGCAGTGGGGCTTCGCGAGCTCGCCGCTGGTGGTGGACGACACTGTCATCGTGGCCACCGCCGGCACACTGATCGCCTATGACATCGCCACTGGCGCGCGGCGCTGGTCGGGTCCGGCGCACGGTGTGAGTTACAGCTCGCCGCAACTGGCGACCATCGACGGAGTGGCGCAGGTGCTGCTGTTGAGCGAGGCCGGAGCGACCAGCGTCGCGCTGGCCGACGGCAAGGTGCTGTGGGAGCACGCGTGGCCAGGCTACCCGATCGTGCAGCCGGCGCTGACGCCGGACGGCGACGTACTGATCAGTGTTTCGGACTCCAGCGGTACGCGCCGGCTGGCGATTAAACACGGACCCGCCGGCTGGAACGCCGAGGAGCGGTGGACTTCGAATGGGCTGAAGCCCTACTTCAACGATTTCGTGGTTCACCGCGGACACGCCTTCGGCTTCGACGGCAGCATCCTCGCGTGTATCGACCTGCAGGACGGCAAGCGCGTATGGAAGGGCGGACGCTACGGCAATGGCCAACTGGTTCTGCTGCCCGATCAGGACCTGTTGTTGGTCCTTTCGGAAGAGGGCGACGTGGCGCTGGTCAAGGCGACGCCGGATCATTTTACGGAAGTCGCCAAGTTCACGGCGATCGAGGGCAAGACGTGGAATCACCCGGTGGTGGCCGGCGACATCCTGCTGGTTCGCAACGGCCAGGAAATGGCTGCCTTCCGGCTGACGCCCGACCGCTGAGATGCGAGTTCGGCTACACGGCGCTGCGGCCCTGAATCAGGCGGATGACCAGTACTACTAAGGCGATGACGAGCAGAATGTGAATGTAGCCGTAGAGCGTGTAGGAGGTCACCATTCCCAACAGCCACAGCACCAGGAGGATTACGAAGATTGTCCACAACATGAGTACGCCACCTTTCCCGGCGGAGCGAAGCAGGTGGCGCACCAGTGTACGGAAACACGCGGGATCAAAAGCGTAAAGGGGCGTGTGCCCGCGCCGCCAGGAAGAATAGAAACTCGCGCGATGAGGCGGCGCGGCCGTGGCCCCGTTTTGCGCGGTTATTTAGCTTAAAAGCGCAAAGGGGCGCGTGCCCGCGCCGCCAGGAAGAATAGAAACTCGCGCGATAAGGCGGCGCGGCCGTGGCCCCGTTTTGCGCGGTTATTTAGCTTAAAAGCGCAAAGGGGCGCGTGCCCGCGCCGCCAGGAAGAATAGAAACTCGCGCGATAAGGCGGCGCGGCCGTGGCCCCGTTTTGCGCGGTTATTTAGCTTAAAAGCGCAAAGGGGCGCGTGCCCGCGCCGCCAGGAAGAATAGAAACTCGCGCGATAAGGCGGCGCGGCCGTGGCCCCGTTTTGCGCGGTTACTTAGAAAGTAAAACGTAGCTGCAGGTCGATCTTGCGATTGTACGTGCTCGGCGAGCCGAAAGGTCCGAAGCCGGCCAGACTCCGGTATTCACCGAAGTAAGGCGAAGTGAGATCGCCATTGGGGGCCGCGTAGTTCGGATGGTTCAGGGCATTGCGCGCGTTGATGCTCAAGGTCAGATTGTATTTGTAGCCGGTCATGGCGCCGAACATGCCGGGCGGCGGACCGCCTCCGGGCGGTGGACCTCCTCCGCCTGGACCACTGGGACCACCGCCGCCGCGCGCGCCTCCCGCGCCTGGAGGTGGACCCATCTGGCCCTGGGCCGGACCGGATTCGCCATGGCCTCCGAACGACCAGGTGCGCGCCAGGCGCAATCCAAGATTCACCATGGCCGGACCGCGCGCGGAGTTGCGGCCGATGGTCGTGGTGCCGGGCGCGGGGTTCAGATTGAAGCAGCCGAAGCCATTGGCGTAGAACAGATCGCCGCCGCTGCAGGAGGCCGCAGTCGCGCCGGCCACCAGTGCCGGACGTTCGGTAGCGAATCCATCGTTATTCGTATCGATGCCGGTGGTGATGTTGTACGGCGTACCGCTCTGCACCAGGAAGAACGGGCTGATGGAGAACTTCAACGGCAGCGGCAGACTGCTGCCCAGCAGCATGCGATGGCGGATATCGGCGAACGACGACGGTCCCCATTCGGCGCGCAGGTCGTAAGGGTTGGCGGGCGCGCCTTCGTTGTCATCCATGCCGTAGGACAGGCCGTAGAACCCGAATAAGAAGATTTTGCCGATGCTGAGGTTAGGGCTGGCGATCAACATGTGCGAGCGGCTGAAGCCGACCGATTCGTCGAGCAGGCGCAGGGTGGAATCGCCGTACGGATAGACGCCATCGAGCGGCGCGTTGATGTTGACCGACCGCTCCAGGTGCACGCCGCGGCTCTCTACGTAACTCACGTTGAACCGGAAGTGTTGATTGACCTGGCGATCGACACCGATGCTCGCCTGGTAATTGCGCGGCGCTTTCATGCCGGCGTAGAGGATCTGGAGTTGCTGCGCTTGCTGGCCGGAAGCCAGCGTCGACAGCGAGGGCACCACCGGGAAGAAATCCGGATTCATGATCAGGTACGACAGTTGGGTAACGCCGTTATAGCGCAGAGCGTTCAGGGTATCGGTGATGCCGACGCGATCGTAGAAAGTCCCAAAGCCGGCGCGCAGGACGGTTTTGGCCGCCTTGTTGGCGTGGCCATCGACGCCCCAGGCCACCGCCAGTCGCGGGGCAAAGTCGCCGTGATCGCCGATGTTGGTTTGGGCTTCGTAGCGCAGGCCGTAGCTGAAGGTGAGATTGGGCTTCACGCGCCAATCGTCGTTCAGGAACAGGCCGGCATCGAATTGATTCAGGCGGGTCGCTGGAATGCCGGCGCTCAGGCTGAACTGCGCGGCCCCGCCTCCCGCGGCGCGGATGGCGGCGGCGCTCAGGCCCTGCTGCTCAAACAACAGGGTGCGTTGATAGACTTCGAGAGCCGTCAGTTCTTCGGATGTGCCGGCGATAGGTTGATTGTTGGCATTCAGCACCGGGCCGATGCCGCCGAAGAAAGTGAACGTGCCGCCGAAGTTGTTCAGCGAAGTGTCGTCGAGAAACGACTCACGCACGCGGCCGCCCCATTTGAACGTGTGAGTTCCGCGGGTGTAAGTGGAGATATTAGTCAGTTCCCAGTTATTCGTCAGGGTGGACGAGTTACCGATCTGCGGACCGCCGGATTGAAAGGCGCCCTGCACAATCAAGGCCGGGGTGGCGTTATCGGCCACATTATCCAACGCGGAGCGCATGTATTGAAAGCGGGTCTCATTGAGCGCGCGGGGGCTCAGGACGGCGGTTTCGGTGACTTGCAGCGTATTCTCGGAAGAGTGCTGGTTGTAGGCCTGATCGGCGAGACTGAAATTCCCGACGCCTTCCTTATCGAGTTCCACGCGCGTGTTCTGATAGCGCACGGTGAGGGTGTTGCTGGCGTTGATGGAGTAATCCACGCGCGGGGTGAAGGTGGTGCGCAGCTGCGGGGTGAGTATCGCCTGGTTGATAGTGAGCGGATTCAGGTTGGAATCGAGCGTAGTTGCCAGGATGAAGGCGTTTTCGTCAATAGTGCGATGCTCGGCGTCGAGGCTGAAAGATGCTTTGGATTTCACCAGCGGGCCGCTGAAGCTGCCGCCGAAAAAGCGCGTCTGATAGGGCGGGCGCTTGGATTGATCGAGCAGCGGGCTGCGGGAGTTGAGGGCTTCCTTGTTGTATTGCACGAAGGCCTGGCCGCGAATCTTGTCGCTACCCGGCTTGGTGAAGATCTGGATACGGCCGAAGCCGGGCCGATCGTATTCGGGCGAGAATGGGTTGGAGTTGATGCGCACTTCACGGATGGAGGATTTGGGCGGCAGGTTGGCGCCGGTGAAGCCATCGATATAGATTTGTGCGCCGTCCGGACCGCCGCCGGGACCGGCGAGCGCCTGCAACTGCTGCGAAAGCTCGTCGGGATCGTCGGAGAGCGCCGCCAGTTCTTTCTCTTTGAGCACCAGGGCGTCGCCGTTTTCGGCGGTGTCGGCGCTGACGGTATTGGCTTCGGCTTCCACATTGACCACCTGCGCTTCGGCGGCGATGGTGAGCTGCATATCGATCTGGGTGGGTTGTGCGATATCCACATCTCTGCGCTCCATCAGGGTGAATCCCTTGGCCATGAAGCGAACCGTGTATTTGCCGGGTTTGAGTGCGTTGATGGCGTACTTGCCGGTTGAGTCTGTGCGGGCGCGCTGATCAACGCCCGAACCGCGCACTTGCACGAGCGCGTCGGGCACGGATGCGCCGGAAGGATCGGTGACTACACCGTGAAGATTCGCGGTTTGCGCGCGGACGTTGGTGGATAGAGACACTACGAGGGCGAGGAGCGCCCAGAGCATTTTCATAGGGATTCCTCTTTTATGAACCGCGCAAAACGGGGCCACGGCCGCGCCGCCAAGATCCCGCGAGTTCCAATCCTTCCAGGCGGCGCGGACAGGCGGCCCCTTTGCGCTTCAGGCGAGGCGGGATGTGCCGGCCTCAATTCCAGTAGACCCGAAAATCGCCTCCGCGAATCTTAAGTTTTGTAAAAGGACAGCGTGGAAGCGGTGGTTCTGCGCTACAACTAAATTGGTGAAGCGAGTTCTGCTGGTTGATGACGATGCCGATCTATGCGCGTTGATGAGGGATTTCTTCTCGCAGCACGAGTTTGAAATCGAGGCCGCGCACGACGGGCCGCGGGGCCTGGCGCGGGCGCTCGAGGGCCAATACGACCTGATCATTCTGGATGTGATGCTGCCGGTGCTGGATGGATTTGAGCTGCTGCAACAGATCCGGCGGCGGAGCGCGGTGCCGGTGATCATGTTGACGGCGCGCACAGGGCAGCCGGACCGGATCGCGGGTCTGAATGCGGGCGCCGACGATTATCTGCCGAAGCCATTCGGTCCGGAAGAGCTGCTGGCGCGGATGCGGGCGGTGCTGCGGCGTACGGGACAAGCCGCCGTGCAGCCCCAAGTGGCGGAAGCCGGCGGAGTGCGCGTGGACTCGCTGACGCGCACCGTTTCGATTGCGGGAGAGGCGGCGGAGTTGACCGCCATCGAGTTCGACATTCTGGAGTTCCTGGTGCGCGCGGCGGGACGCGTGGTTTCGCGGAACGAGCTGGCGGCCATGCTGTACCAGCGGGAATCCACGCCGTACGAGCGGTCGCTGGACGTACACATCAGCCATCTGCGGAAGAAACTCGAGCCGGCTGAGCGGGTGCAAATCCGCACCGTGCGCGGAGTCGGCTACTTCTTCGCGGCTGACGGAGAGGCTGCGGAATGAGGACGGTGTTCGCCAAAATTCTGCTGTGGTCGCTGGGGACGCTGCTGCTGGCGCTAGCGGCGTATTTGTTCATCTCGTCGGGGTTGGCGCAGCGCTTCGAGAAAAAGGGCGGACCGTTCGAGCGGACAGTGGCGTTCCAGGTGGATGAAGCCGAGGAAACCTACCGCATGGGTGGCGCGGCGGCGCTGGACACTTATTTGAAGAAGCTGCGCTTGTACTTCGGCCCCGAGCACTTCTTCACCGATGCGAAGGGCAAGGACCTGGTAACGGGCGTGGACCGGTCGGGGCTGCTGGCGATGGGGGGCCACGAACGGAACGCGTCCCATCGGGAGGGCGACCGGTTCGTGTTCGTAGTAGCGTCCAAGGATGGCGCGTACCGGCTGATCGCCACGGGACGTCCGCCGTTCACCCGGTGGAGTTTTCTGCCGTATTACGGGCTGATCCTGCTGGTGGTGGCGCTGCTTTGCTGGTTGCTGGCGGTGAATATTGCGTCTCCGCTGCGCGAACTGGCCTTAACGGTAGAGCGATTCGGGCGCGGCGATCTTTCAGCGCGCGTGGGATCGCGGCGTAAGGACGAAATCGGTGGAGTGGCGCGGGCGTTCGACCAGATGGCGGACCGCATCGAGACGCTCCTGACGGCGGAGCGCCGCTTGCTGCAGGATATTTCGCACGAGCTCAGGTCGCCGCTGGCGCGGTTGAAATTTGCGGCCGAGCTTACCAAGACGGCCGAGGATCGCCAAGCGGCGGTGGCACGCATCAACAAAGAAGTCGACCGGCTGACAAACCTGGTGGGCGCGTTGGTGGAAGTGACCCGGGTGGAAGGCGACCCTTCCGCGCGGCAGGTGGAAGATCTGGACCTGAGCCAGCTTGTCGCACAACTCGTAGAGGCGTGCCGCATGGAGGCGGAGGCCCGCGGCAGCCATTTTCAAATGGAGCACAGCGGCGGGGTCATGGTGCGGGGCGACCGCGAGCTGCTGCGGCGGGCCATCGAGAACGTTTTGCGCAACGCCATACGGTATGCGCCGGAGGGATCCGCGATCGACGCGTCGGTAGCGGCCGCCGAGGGCGGGGCGACGGTCACAGTGCGGGATTACGGTCCGGGCGTGCCGGATGAGATGCTGCCCAAAATCTTTCAGCCGTTCTTTCGCGTGGACGGGTCCAGGGACAGCCAGACGGGCGGCGTGGGGCTGGGTCTGGCGATCGCGCACCGCGCCATCAGCGCGCATCATGGAAGCATCACCGCCGAGAACGCGGGGCCGGGTTTGCGGGTGCGGATAGAGATTCCGTCATAAGCGACCTCCCCATAAGCGCAAAGGGGCGCGTGTGCGCGCCGCAAAACCGGACAGGAACCAATGGGAAAATGGCGGCGCGGCCGTGCCCCGTTTTGCGCGACTTCCCCATAAGCGCAAAGGGGCGCGTGTCCGCGTCGCCAAACAGGACAGGAACTCGTGGGAAAATGGCGGTGCGGCCGTGCCCCGTTTTGCGCGACTTCCCCATAAGCACGGCGTTACACTGAAGGCCGATGGCAGAGCCTCTTGCGATTGCCGGCGCGGGAAGAATGGGACAGGCGCTCGGCCGGCTGTTGCGCGAGCGCGGGGAATCTATCGCGGCGGTGGCCAGCCGCAGCGCGGACCGGGCAGCGCAGGCAGCGGCGTTCGTAGGCGGCGGAGCGCGCGCGGTTTCCTATGTCGAGCTACCGCGAGTTTCCAGACGGATTCTGATCGCGGTTCCCGACGACGCCATCGCGCAGATCGCGGGCACCCTGGCGGTCGCCGGCATGCACGGTGGCGTCGTACTGCACACCTGTGGCGTACGCGGTCCAGAAGTCCTGGCTCCCCTGGCTGACGCAGGAGCGGCTTGCGGCACATTGCATCCTTTGCAGACGGTGGCGAATCCGGAAGAAGGAGTGCGGGTGCTGGCGGGTTCGGCTTTCGCGGTGGACGGCGATGCCTCAGCCGTTCACTGGGCCGAGCACCTGGTCCGTCAGCTGGACGGGCTGGTGCTGCGAATTCCAGCAGGATCGCGGCCGCTGTATCATGCCGCCGCGGTCATGGCCAGCAATTACCTGATAGCGATGTTCGGCACGGCTGTTATGCTGATGAGAGAGGCTGGTGTGGACGAAGCCTCGGCGCGGCGGGCGCTCGCGCCGCTGGCGCTGACCAGCATCGAGAATGCCGCGCGGCTTGGGCCTGCCGCGGCGCTGACCGGACCGATTTCGCGCGGCGACGCGGACACAGTACGGAGCCACCTGGAGGCGCTGGCGGATGTTCCGGCAGCCGCGAATTTATATCGCGCAGCGGGGATCGCTACAGTGGCACTCGCTCGCCAGCGGGGCTTGGCCAACGGGCAGGCCGCCGAAATCGAGGAGATCCTACGAAAGGCAGGACCGCATGGTTGAAGCGAAGCGAATCCGGCTGCCCGATTTAATCGCGAAGAAAAGGCGTGGCGAAAAAATCGCCATGCTGACAGCGTATGACTATACGATGGCGCGGCTGCTGGACCGCGCGGGCATCGACATCCTGCTGGTCGGCGATTCGCTGGGCATGGTGGTGTTGGGTTACGAGACCACCCTTCCTGTAACGCTGGACGCCATGGTGCATCACACGCGCGCGGTGAGCCGCGGTGTGGAGCGGGCGATGGTGGTGGCCGATATGCCGTTCCTAACCTACCAGGTTGATGTGCCGGAGGCTCTGCGAAACGCGGGGCGGCTGCTGCAGGAAGGCGGCGCGGCGGCGGTAAAGATCGAAGGCGGAGGCGCGGTAGTGGAGGCCGCGGCGCGGCTGGTGGAGGCCGGTATTCCAGTGATGGGCCACCTGGGACTTCTGCCGCAATCTGTTCACCAACTGGGCGGGTTCCGGCAGCAGGCGCGCGGGGCAGAAGAAGCGGAGCAGTTGCTCGCCGATGCGCAAGCGCTGGAGGCTGCCGGCGCGTTCGCGGTGGTGCTGGAATCGATCCCGGCGGGCGTGGCGCAAACCGTCACGGCGGCGCTGGGCATTCCGACGATCGGGATCGGCGCGGGGCCGCATTGCGATGGCCAGGTGCTGGTGAGCTACGACATGCTGGGACTCTCGCAGGATGCGGTACCCTCGTTCGTACGGCGCTACGCGGATCTGGGCGAGCGGGCCGTGGCGGCCGCCAGGGCTTACGCGGAAGATGTGCGGGCTGGAGGCTATCCGGCAGCGCGGAAACCCGTTGCAGTGGACGCCCTGGCCGAGGTGAAGTAGGGTTTGCGCCTCGTCCGAACGATTGCCGGATGGCGCGACGGGCTGGCCGATGCGCGCCGTCCCCTCGGATTCGTTCCCACCATGGGCGCGCTGCATGCCGGCCACGGACGCTTGATCGACGAGGCGCGCAACCGGTCGGCGGAGGTGGCGGTCAGCATCTTCGTCAATCCAATTCAGTTCAACCAGAGCGAAGACTACCAACGCTATCCGCGTCCGCTCGATGACGACCTGGGCTTTTGCGAGGCGCGCGGGGTGGATGCGGTGTTCGCGCCTTCGGTGGAGGAAATGTATCCGGATGGGCAACTGGCTTATGTAGATGTCAGCCGCGTCGTGGACCACATGGAGGGCCGCTTCCGTCCCGGACATTTCCGAGGGGTAGCCACGGTGGTTCTGAAGCTGTTGCAGATCGTGCAGCCGGATTACGCCTATTTCGGCGAAAAGGACGCGCAGCAACTGGCGGTGGTACGGCGCATGGTGAAAGATCTGAACGTGCCGGTGGAGATTATGGGCGTGCCGACGGTGCGCGAGCCGGACGGCTTGGCGCTCAGCTCCCGCAACCGGCATTTGAGCGCGGAAGAACGCTCCCTCGCGCCGCGCCTTTATGAAGCGCTGTGCGCAGTCGGGCGGACGGTTGCTGCGGGCGAGCGGGATGCGGAGGCGGCCAAGCGCGCGGGGTTGGCCCTACTGGCGGGGGAGCCGCGGATGCGCATGGAGTATCTGGAGATTGCCGATGCCATGGAGATGCAGCCGGTCGAGCGGATCGACGTTCCTGTGGTGGTCGCGGCGGCGGTTTGGGTGGGGCAGACTCGGCTGATCGATAACGTGCGTGTGGGCGGTTGAGCCGTTCCCGGAACTATTGGCGCGCGCGCGTCGTATTAGTCCCCATGGCATCTTTGGGGCAGGATCTTACCTATGCTTTCCGGCGCCTTTCCCGGTCGCCGGGTTTCGCGGCTGCGGCGGTTGTTTCGATCGGGCTGGGTATCGCCGCCAATTCCACCATTTTTTCGATGGTCAGTAAGTTTGTGCTGCGTCCCGCGCCGGTGCGTGATCCCGGCGTGCTGATGGCCCTGCACACCACGCAGAAGGGGGAATGTTGTAATCACTTCACCTGGCCGTTGCTTATCGATGTGCGCGAACAGGCCAAGTCGTTCTCCGGCATCGCGGGCTATTTCGAATTGCTGCCCGCGTCTATTGGGGGCCAGGGTGAGCCGGAACGGGTTTGGGGACAGGCCACCACCGCGAACTTTTTCGATGTTGCGCAAGCGGGTATGACGCTGGGCCGCGGTTTCACGATCGGCGAAGAGAAGCTGCCCGTGATTGTGCTTGGCCATGGGTTGTGGCAGCGGCGGTTCGCTTCCGATCCGGCGATCGCGGGGAAAGCGGTTCTGTTGTCCGGGCGGCCGTTCACCGTGGTGGGAGTCGCGCCGCCGGGGTTCCGCGGTCTCGACCTGATTCTGGACACGCAGTTCTGGGTACCGCTCGGTAACCTGGACCAGTTGCTGCCGAAGACCGCCAATTACGAGTCGCGCGACTATCACTGGCTGGCGGTGTTGGGAAGGCTGCGACCCGGCGTCACGAGCGCACAGGCCGCGGCGGAATTGGACGTCATCGCCCGGCGCCTGGCGAAGGCTTACCCGGCGACCGATAAAGATGGCGGCTTTCGCTTCGAGCAGGCCGGCTCGTTATCGCCGCGCGATAAGCCGGTAGTGATGATGTTCCTGGGCGCGCTGACGATCGTAGTGCTGCTGGTGCTGTCGATCGCGTGCGCTAACGTCGCGAACCTGCAGTTGGCGCAAGCTTCCGCGCGGCAGCGGGAGATGGCCGTGCGGCTGGCCGTGGGAGCCCAGCGCAGCCAGTTGTTGCGGCAGATGCTCACGGAAAGTCTGGTTCTGGCGCTGGGCGGCGGCTTAATTGGGGTGGCGCTTTCCCTCTGGGCCACACAAGCGCTTTCCGGGTTTCGGACGCCCGCACCGGTGCCGCTCGATATCGCCGTGAACGTGGACTGGAGGGTGCTGCTGTACACCTTCGGGCTGAGTGTGGGGTCGGGGCTGTTGTTCGGGCTGGCGCCGGCCTGGGCCGCTTCCCGCGTTATTTTGTCGAACGCATTGAAGGGCGAGGACGTGCTGGCGCGGACAGGCCACCGGTTTACGCTGCGCAACGTTCTGGTGGTCGCGCAGGTGGCCATGTCGCTGGTGCTCCTGTGCGCGACCGGGCTGTTTCTGCGCAGCCTGCGCAGCGCCACTTCGATCGATACCGGGTTCCGTACGCACGGCGTCTTGCGGATGGCAATCGATCCGCGGGTGCACGGCTACAGCGCCGAACGCACCATCCAATTTCTGACGCAATTGCGCCAGCGCGTGGCGGTCCTGCCGGGCGTGACATCGGCGGCATGCACCGATATCGTGCCGCTATCCATGGGCGGACGGAGCGACGGATTTGAAGCGGAGGGCGCACCGAAATCCAGTCCAACCGTTCCCAGCGCGGAGCTTTACATGGTTACGCCCGGCTATTTCGAGACTCTGGGCATCCCGCGCGTGGCCGGCCGCGATCTCGGCGACGTGGATGCGGGCAGCCCAAGGGTAGCCGTCGTAAACCAGGTTTTCGCGGAAAAGCTGTTCCCGCGCGAAAATCCGCTCGGCCGGCGGGTGAATGGCGGAGGTGTCACTTACCAGATCGTCGGTGTGGTAAAGAACATGAAGTCGCGTACGCTGGCCGAGGATCTCAGGCCGGTGCTGTACCGCTCGCTGGCACAGAGCGTAGCCGGCGATCCTTCGCTATTGGGATATTCGGTGCTGGTAAGGACCGCGGGAGATGCGGGGGCGCTGGCAAGTGCCGTTCGGCGCGAGATCCAAACGCTCGATCCCACCCTGGCGATTTATAACGCCGAGACCATGGAAGAGCACGTGCGCGACGCGCTGTTTCTGCCGCGCCTGGCAGGCACCCTGTTCGGCGTCTTCGGCTTTGTAGGACTGCTGCTGGCTGGAGTCGGATTGTATGGCGTGATGAGTTACGCGGTAAGCCGGCGGACGCGCGAGATCGGCATCCGCATCGCTCTGGGCGCGCAGACCGGTGGAGTACAGCGGCTTATCGTACGGCAGGGAATGCTGTTGACAGCGATTGCGCTGGCGATGGGGCTGGCAGGCGCGTGGGCGGCGGCGAAGCTGTTCACCAGCATCCTCTACGGAGTAACTCCGCACGACGTAGTGACCTTCACGGTTGTGCCGGTGTTTCTGGCGGCGGTGGCCTTATTGGCGTGCTGGATTCCGTCGCGGCGGGCGGCCCGCGTGGATCCCATGATCGCCCTCCGATATGAGTAAATCCGGGCGATAAACGGGCTGCTAATCCTCTGCCTAATCCAGCCGGAGCGCGCGCATAGGATCGATACGCGCGGCCCGCAGGCCAGGTATCCAACACGCCAGCGCGGCCACGCATACGAGAATAACGGGCGCGGCGGCGAAAGTCACGGCATCGGTCGGGGTGACGCCATACAGCAGGCTCGAAAGCAGGCGCGTGAGTCCCAGCGCGCCGGCCAGGCCGGCCAGCGTACCAATGCACGCCAGCTTCAGGCCTTGGCGCAGCACCAGGTCGATAACGTCCCGCCGGCGCGCTCCCAGTGCTACCCGCACCCCGATCTCGTGCGCGCGCTCGGTGACGAAATAATGCATCAGGCCGTAGATCCCGATCGCCGACAGGAACAGCGCCACCAACGAGAACAGACCGACGAGCGAAGTCTGAAAGCGGCGCTGGGCGGTCTGTTCGCCAAGTTGTTGCTCCACCGTGGACACATGAAACTTGGCCACACTCTTATCCATGGACTGGATTTCGCTTTGGACCGCGGCAGCCATGGCTCCGGGATCGGCAGCCGTGCGCACGATGATATCGAGCATGTTCTCGGAATCCTGTGCGTGCGGCCGGAAAACCTGCGGCACCACCTGCTTGTCGAGACCCTGGCGGTGCATATCGCCGGTGATCCCAACCACCGTCAGCCAGCCGTTCAGGCGGTGGTCCGGAAAACGGAATCGTTTCCCGACGGGGTTCTCGCCCGGCCAGTAGGATCTGGCCATCGTTTCGTTAATGATGGCGACTTGCGGCGAGGTCGGTCCGTCCTGATCGGAGAAGAAACGCCCGCGCTGGAGGGGGATGCCGGCAGTCTGGAAATACGGCCCGGCAATCAGGTCGTCGCTGGGGCCGGGCTGCTGCGGCGCGCGCCCTTCGATCTGCACCGAATCTTCAGGATCGGAAATCAGAAAACCGGAAATCGCCGCGGCGGATCGCACGCCTGGCAAAGCCTGCACGCGCTCGATCGCTTCGCGGAAATAAGCAACTTGCTGTGCTTCCGTCCGGCCCAGGTGCAGATCGATGCGCATCGCCAGCAATTTGTCCGGCCGGAAGCCGGGATCGACGTTTTCCAGCCGCACAAAGCTGCGGACCAGCAGCCCCGCGCCGGCCAGCAGAACCAGCGCGATTGAAAACTCTCCAACCACCAGCAGACTGCGCACGCTGCTATGGGCAACCGTGGTCCACTGGCGGCCGCGGGCCGAAGAGATATCGTTGCGTAAGGCCGGCCACAGACCCGATGCCATTGCCGCGAATACCGAAATCAGCAGCGTAAACGCAAGCACGCGCGGATCGATGCGCGCCTCGCTTAACCGGGGGATCTCGCGTGGACCAAACAGGATGAGGGCCCGCAAGGCGGCGGCAGCCAGGGGCAGGCCCAGCAGGCCGCCGGCGGCCGACAACACCAGGCTCTCGGTCAGCAGTTGCGCGGCCACCCGGGAGCGGCTGGCGCCCAATGCCCGACGCACCGCGAATTCCCGCTCCCTTGCCGACCCTCGCGCGAGCAACAGATTTGCCACGTTAAGGCAGGCAATCAAAAGCATCAGGAACACCGCGCCGAATAAGACAGCCAGGGACAACTGCACGCGTCCGGTGGTCTGGGTGTAAAGCGGAACCACGCGGATGTCCGGCAGGTTCTTGTTTTCGGGATGCTCCGCGGCGAGCTGGCCTGCGATCACACTCATTTCCGATTGCGCTTCCCGTAAAGTCACGCCGCGCCGGATGCGCCCCAGCGCATACCAGACGGAAAATGTGCGCGGGCTGGTGCGGTCGCGAGTTGCCCAGTAAGGATGCGCGGTGATCGGCTCCCAGACCTGCGTATCGGGGAAGGGATATTGAAAGGACCGCGGCATTACGCCGATGATGCGCGCCTTTCGCCCGTCCATGAGCAGGTCCGACCCCAACGCCTGCGGCGATCCGCCAAACCGGTTCTGCCACATTCCGTAGCTCAAGATCACGACGGACTCCCGTCGGCGTTCTTCGTCCCCCGAGAAGGTGCGCCCCAGGGCTGGCTCCGCGCCCAGCAGCGGGAAGAAATTGGCGGGCACGCGCGCCGACCGCATGCGCTCCGGCGGCCCATCATGATTGCCCAGCAGAAATGTCTGGCCCACGAAAAGAGTGAAGTCTTCGAACGTGTGGCTGCGGCTTTTCCAATCGGCAAAGTTGAGAAGGGAGACGCGGCCTTCAGTCAGGCCGTGGGCGGCATCCTCGGACCAGAGCATGGCCAGGCGGCCGGGGTCTTTGTAGGGAAGCGGCCGCAGCAGGACGGCATCGATGACGCTGAAGATGGCCGTGTTGGCGCCGATACCCAGGGCGAGAGTGAGAGCGACCACCATGCTGAAGCCGGGCCGGCGCCGCATCAGGCGCAAGGCGTGGCGGAGGTCGCGCGAGAAACGGTCCCACACGAGCCAGCGGCCGCTTTCGTAGAATGCCTCGCGGGCCGAAGTCACGTTGCCGAAAGCGCGGCGTGCGGCGCCGCTGTCGTGGAGTTGATCGGCTTCCAGGTTGATGTGGGATGCGATCTCTTCGGTGAAGTCTTCCTGGGTGCGTTTGCGCCTTCGGGTAAACATCTGACATGAGTATGCGGCATTTTGGGTCGAATGTCAACAGGAGCGTGGGGCAGCCTCTCAGGCTGCGGCGGGGCTCGTAGCCGGCTCGTAGCCCCGCTTCTTATTGGCAAGATGGCGGCGTGAGATGCCCCCGCAGCCTGAGAGGCTGCCCCACGTTATAATTGAGCCTGAATGGACGTTTACGAGGAACTGGTGCGGCTGCGCAAGCTGGGGCAGAAGTGTGCGATCGCTACCATCGTCCAGGTGCGCGGATCGATCCCCAGCTACGAAAGCGCCAAGCTGCTGGTGCGGGAGGACGGTTCCATGGTCGGCACCATCGGCGGCGGATGCGTGGAAGCCGAGGTATGGAACGCGGCGCGCGAAGTGATCGAAAAAGAAGAACCCAAACATCTGAGTTTCAACCTGGGGCAGGACGCGGCCTATGACAACGGGCTGATCTGCGGCGGACAGCTCGACGTTTTTGTGGAGCCCGTCCTGCCGGTACCGGGCGCCTTCATCTTCGGCGCCGGCCATATTTCAAAGAGCATCTCGAAGGTGGCGAATCTGGCCGGCTTCTCAACCACCGTCATCGATAACCGCGAGAGTTTTGCCAACCGCGACCGCTTCCCGGAAGCGGCTGAAATCTTCGCGGAGGAATACGAGGACGTGTTCGCCAAGCTGCCGGTGAACGAGACCAGTTACGTGATTATCGTCACCCGCGGCCATCGCGACGATATGCGCGTACTGCGCTGGGCCATCACCACCAATGCGCGGTACATCGCCATGATCGGCAGCAAACGCAAGGTCATCAGCGTCATCCGCGAACTGGAAAAAGAAGGCGCCGCCGCGGAAAGCTTCCAACGTGTTTTCGCGCCCATGGGGCTGGAGATCGGAGCCATCTCGCCGGAAGAGATCGCGGTGTCGGTGGTGGCGGAGATGATTGCCGTGCGGCGCAACGCGGAATCCGGCTGGCGTGCACTTTCCAAGTCGGTATTTGCCGACGAATCTCTGCGCGCGTTGTTAGCGAAGTGACCGCCGGACTGATTCTGGCGGCGGGCGAATCGCGGCGGATGGGATCGCCGAAGGCGCTGCTGGAGTTTCGGGGGGAAACGTTTCTGGATCGCCTGATCGGCCTGTTCGCGCAACATTGTGCGCCTGTAATCGCGGTGCTGGGCGCGGAGCCGGAGCGCGTACGCGGCGGATTGCGCAAGGCGGACCAGGCCGTGCTGGTAGAGAACCGAGAGTTCCTTCTCGGTCAACTGACTTCCATGCAATGCGGTCTGCGCGCGGTACCCCGGGAGGCCGAAGGCGTGCTCTTCACGCTGGTGGACCACCCGGACGTGCAGCCCGACACGCTCGCGGCGCTCCTGAAGCCGGCGCCGGCTCCGCTGCGTATTCCGCGATATGGCGGAAGGCGCGGCCATCCCATCTGGTTTTCGAAATCGCTGATTCCCGAATTTCTGGCGCTGCCTTCCACCGGGGCGGCCCGTGAAGTGGTGGCGCGCCACGCGGACGTAACGGCGTATCTTGATGTGCCCGATCCCGGCATTCTGACGGATGTCGATGACCCCGAGGCGTACCGGCGCTTGCTGGCGGAGGATTGCGCATGAATTTGGTGATCAAGCGCACGGCGAAATGGCTCGGTATCGTTTTGGCCTTGTTGCTGATCGCCGGGATCGTGGCGCCGTACCTGAGCGGCAACCGCTTCGCGCCGCGTATCCGGGCGGCCCTCGAAAAAGCCTTGGGCCGAAAGGTGGAAATCGGCGCCGTACACTTCAGCCTGTTCAGCGGGCCGGGCTTCGCGGTCGATAACGTAGTGATTCATGAGAACCCGGCCATCGGCATCGAGCCCCTTGCATACGTGGGCTCGCTTGAAGCGGTACCGCGCGTAACATCCTTCTTCGGTGGCAGGCTGGAGTTCGCGTCCATCCGGCTGGATGACGCCAGCATCAACATAAGCAAGACCGGCGCGGCCTCGGAACCGGGGCGCTGGAACTTCGAGGCCCTGCTCAACCGCACGGTCATTCGCGCCATTCCCGAGCTGCACGTGCGCTCGGGGCGCATCAATTTCAAGTTCGGCGATACCAAGTCGGTCTTCTACCTGACGAATACGGATCTGGACATTGCGCCGCCGTCGGGCGGTGGCTCGGCCTGGAGCGTGGAATTCACGGGGCAGCCGGCGCGCACCGACAAACCGGCGCACGGGTTTGGCGCTTTCGTGGGGCGCGGCCGCTGGGTGCCGTCGGGCGCGGGTCGCCTGGATCTGGACGTGCGCCTGGAGAAAGGAGCGATCAGCGAAATCGTAGAGCTGGTGCACGGCCATGATGCCGGCATTCATGGACTGGTTTCCGCGCGCATGCGGCTGGCTGGGCCGCTGGACGACATTCGCATTTCGGGCAACATCGACGCGGAGGACGTGCATCGCTGGGATCTGATGCCGCCTTACGGATCGCAGCGCTGGCTGTTGCGCCTGGCGGGAAGGCTCGACGTGGCCACGCAGACCATCGAGATGGAATCGAGCACCTCGGGCGGCCAGACGCTGCCGCTGGCGGTACGCTTTCGGTGCGCTGATTATTTGTCGCAGCCGCGCTGGGCCGTCTCGTTGAATTGGAATCGGTTTCCGGCGGGCCCCGTGCTGGAGCTGGCGCGTCATCTCGGCGTGGAGCTGCCGCCGAAGGTGGACGTGACGGGGTCGCTCGACGGAGTGCTGGGATATTCGGGGCAGGGAAGGCTGCAGGGCGCGGTGGACGTGCACGACGCCTCAATTACGATTCCGGCATCTCCGCCGGTCCGGTCGGCGCAGGCGCATTTGGTTTTCGATGCGGGCCATGCCCGGCTGATGCCGGCGCTGGTGCGCACCGCGCAGGACGAGGAAGCGCAATTGGAGGCGGACTACGACTGGGCGGCGCAGTCGCTGGATCTGACTATTTCGACCCAGGAGATGCGCGTGGAGTCGCTGCGTGCGCAGGCCGCGCTGGCCGCGGTCCCCTGGCTGGAGCAGGTTTCGAGCGGTACCTGGAAAGGCCAGTTGCGCTACCAGACCAGCCCCCAGCCCGTGGCGCGCGATGGCTTTACCGCGGCGCAAACCGCGCCGCTGAAGAACGGCTGGTCCGGCGCTATCAATTTGCAGGACGCCAAGTTTCCCCTGCCTGGACTGGCCGAGCCGGTGGCTGTGGAATCGGCCGCAGTGCATATCGACGGAGCGCGGGTGACGCTCGACCATATCCACGCGCAGGCGGGCACGATCGTATTCGAGGGCGACTACCGGTATGAGCCGCAAATGGCGCGTCCGCACCGCCTGCATATCCGGATTCCGGATGCGGATGCGGCGGAGTTGGAGCGGTTGCTGATGCCTACGCTCCGCCATAGCCGCGGACTGCTGGCGCGGGCCCTCAACCTCGGCCGCCCGACGCTGCCCGAATGGCTGGCGGACCGGCATGCGGATGCAGCGCTGCAAATCGGGTCGCTGCACCTGGGCGATGAGGAGGCGCACGAGTTGCAGGCGCACTTGCTATGGGATGGCACCAAGGCCGAGTTCGCCGACCTGCGCGCTCGGGTGGATGGCGGACGGGTCACCGGGACGCTGGCGGTGAACCTGCGCGGCAGCCGTCCGGCGTACCGACTGGAGGCGCGCGCCAAGGGCATCGATTGGAAGTCGGGCAAGGTGGACGCCGATACAGTTCTGGAATCGAGCGGCACCGGCCTCGACCTGCTGGCGCACCTGCATTCGAGCGGCACATTCGCCGCGCGCGGCGTGGAGATGGACGCCCTGCCGGACCTGGAAAGCGTCTCCGGCTCCTACGACGTGGGGTGGGGCCAGGCGGGACCTCTGTGGCGCTTCACCGATCTACAACTGGTATCGGGCGATGAGACTTACACCGGGCAAGGCGCCACGCAACCGGATGGCCGGCTGCTGGTGCTGCTCACCAGCGGCAGCAAAGAGATGCACATGAGCGGCACGCTGGCGGAATTGCGGCTGGACCAGCCGGAGGCGCGCCCGCAGTAGCGCAGCAGCGCCGGCCGTTTATAGCCGCATAAAAGCCGTGCCACACAGCATCAAAGGCAAGTACTGCCGGCACACATCGCATGACTTAATGGTGTGGCCCTCGATCGCGATACCCTTTTGCGTTCCAAACCATTTCTCGGACATCTCGATGGGATAGTCGTCCAGCCTGCCCCATGCGCACTGGATGGCCCGGGGCGCCGCACAGCTCCAGGCTGCCGCATTGTTCAGATATGTCCGCTTTTCGTCTTTGTCGCGCAGGTACTCCCCACCCTGCAGAGGCACCGCTACCGCCGGTCGTTCCGCCAGCAAGGAAACGCAATACTCGAACTCACTCCGATCCTTCGGGCCCAGCGTACCGGAATACGCCACCGCGAACTGATCCCCCTTGGTCCGCAATGCCGCCAGCATGAAACCGCTATGCTTGAACGCTCCGGCCGCAGTCGCCTCCGAAAGGCTGCTGATCAGTTTGTTCAGCACCCCGGTCAAATCATACGTCTCGTACAGCTTGTGATAATTCACCGGACAGCCGCACTCCTGGCAGGGGTGGTTTCCCGACGCGTTCGCCGGAAAAGCCACCACACTTCCGTCTCCGTTGGTGAGCAGCTTGTCCCCACCGTAGCTCACGCCGGTGTACGGAGTGTCGTTAAGCTGCGCGTAGACGAAATCATGGAACGCGGCCTTCGGAACGTAGCCTGAGCCCGCGCCCGTCCTGACGTAATAGAACTTGAAGCCCAAAGCCATGGCCTCTTTTGATTTCTTCAGATCCAGCTTCGCCCACGTGCCTCTGGGAAGCAGGCGCTGGAACTGCATTTCTCCGCCCTTACTGAACTTGAACATCTGCACCGAGCAGGTAAGATAAACCTGGAAGCCCTCAGTTAATTCGTGTCCCAGGCGCTTGACCACGAGTGCATTGCCGGTAGCTGCCATAAAATCCCCTCCGTGCCCGCCGCGAAGGCGGGAATTTTCGTAATTTTACCATCGGGCATTGGCCCGAACTCGCGCATGCGTTCCGGATAATTTGCCGCCGCTCAAAAACCGTACCGAAAATCACCATGCGCCATCTTTGGGCGATGCCTGGGCGATCGGTGTTAGAGTGAGCTTCGTGCATCGTCGGGCATTTTTCCAGTCGTTCGCAGCGGCTTCGGCGGTAGCCGCCGCTGGCTCCCCGCGCGCTACTGCGGCGGTTTCCAAAAGCAAGATCACCAGGGTGCGGGTGTACGCGCCTCCGCATCCGAATCCGCTATTCAACCAGAGCGATCTGGTGGTCACGGTGGAGACGGACGCCGGCATCACGGGCATCGGCGAAGGCGGTTCCAAAGACACGCTCGAGCAGTGTGCCGGCCGCCTGATCGGAGAGGATCCACAGCATATCGAGCGATTGTGGCAGGACATGTCGCGTTCGTTCTTCTATCCCCCGGGACGCGAAAAAGAAGATGCTCTCGGCGCGCTGGACTTGGCGCTCTGGGATATTCGGGGCAAGACTCTTGGTGTACCGGTGCACGCGCTGCTGGGCGGTACGGTGCGCAATTACTGCGAGTGCTATAACACCGGCGGGGCCATTCCCGGCGTGCGCGGCGATACGCCGATCAAAGAGCGCGCGCAGCTCACCATAGCAGCGGGATACCGTGCCTTCCGCATGGGCGCCGCCGATTCGCCGGCCAACACCACCTACAACACGCGCGAGCGGTTAAACCAGCTTTATGAGGACTGCGTCCAGGCGCGCGATGGCGTCGGTAAAAATGGCGACTGGTGCGTGGATTTCCACCAGCGCTTCGATCTGGATGAGGCCGTGCGCGGCTGCAGCCTCATCGAGGGGCTGGCGCCGTTTTTCGTCGAGGATCCGGTCCGCACCGAGGCGTTTCAGCAAGACCTGCCGCTCTTGCGGCGGATGGCGAAAGTGCCCATTGCCGCCGGCGAGGAGTGGGGCAATCGATGGGACTTCAACAACCTGGTGGAGCACCACGATATCGATTTCCTGCGCGCCACGCTGCCCAATGTGGGCGGCATCACCGAGATGATGAAGATCGCCGCGATTTGTGAGACCCATTTCGTGGGCATCGTGCCGCATTTTACGGGGCCCATTGCGACCGCGGCCCTGGTGCACTCGCTGGGAACTTTTTCGGGCCCGGTGCTTATGGAATATAACTTCCAAGGCCACACCATTCCGTATCTGCCGGTGTGCCTGGATTTCAAGAATGGAAAACTCTATCCCAATGACCGTCCGGGCCTGGGCGTGGAAGTTGATTTCAAACCGCTACAACAAATCGCGGAAATCAGCGAGCGCATGACGAACCGGGCGCAAACATATTTTCGCCCCGACGGTTCCATCACAAACTGGTAGCCACCAAAGGCCCGAAGCCGCGCCAAGACCAATAGCCCGCATACCCACAACATCCATGTTCCTGGCTCCGCACCGACAACCGTAACCTGCGCGCCAGGCACCAGATTTCCCGAGGCGTCATAAACCGAAAAGCCCGTCAGCATCAACTCTGCGATTGCAGCCGCCCCGATCCCTGGCGCCGAATAAGCCGGTATGTCCGTGCTGATCTGGTCGCTAGAGGACGCCCCCACCGCGGTCATCTGCCCAAACACAAACGCCGCTGCAAAATCCAGTGGCACATTTGTCGCAGGCGCCCCCGCCGTCCACGAGACGCTCGAATTCCCAATCGACACCACGTAGGACGGCCAAAACCCGGCCGGTGGACACTCGTAGCATAAGGGTTGCGTATCTGCGTCCGCGCTCCAGGTAAAATGCGCCACCAAGGTTCCTGTTCCCGTATCGCCAGTCACGATCACCGGATCGCTGAACTCAGCCGCGAACTGCCCCTGCACAAACGGAAACGAACGCCCCAGAAAGTCCGGTGAGCCGTTCACTTGCACAGCTCCGGTCAGCAAACCGAAAACGCTCGTCGCCGAGGCCAAACCAAAACCGTGCGCTCCGTTATAGCCCGTTCCGTAATCGTAGTTAATGCTGCAAGAGGCCGACGCCGCGTCCATCGCCGCGCACGAAGTGGGCGCTGAAGGGTTCCCATCCGAAGTCCCTGACACGCTCACCGTCGATAACGTGCTCGCGCTCGAAACAGCGTTCAAAGCGAACAGCAACGCAATTTCTACCCGACACATAGCGCTTCAACAGTAGCTCCCCAATATGCCGGAGTCAAACTGTACTGGAACTAAAAGGAGCTAAATATCTCTTAAGCTGTGGGCGGCCACACTGCTTAGCCATTCTGCCTGCGGCGGACGGCCCCGCCGCAATCATATGATGTAGCGTTCGGCGTCGAGCAGGCGATGCGCGATCTTGCGGCGCAGGGCGATGGCGTCCACCGGCTCGTACTTGGTGAAGCGCCGCAGCACTACCAGGTTGGTGCGTAGCGTGTCGCCATCCGAGCAGGCGGCCAGCACGATTCGCGCGGTCACATCGATATGGGCCATGGCATCGCGCACCAGCACGGCGGTCATGTCGGCGGCGTTGGCCCCCTTGCCGGATTCCGCCAGCTTCTGGGTCCGCAGCAGCGAAGATTCCATGGCGAAAATGTCCATGATCACATCCGTGATATTCGCCAGGATCTCCTGTTGCTTCTCCATCTCGAGCATGTACTTCTGGTAAGCCACGCCCATCAGCATGAGCGCGATCTTTTTGGCGTTGATCAGGATCTTGATCTCGGCGGCGAATGGACCGTCGGACTCCTCGCCGGAGGAGCCTTGGGGACCGCCCAAAATCTCCTGCAACACTTCAGTGGCGGCCGCCACCAGACCCAACTGGCCGCGCGCGGCGCGCTTCAGCAGCATGCCGGTGGTGAGCAGCCGGTTGATCTCGTTGGTGCCTTCGAAGATCCGGTTGATGCGCGAATCGCGGTAGGCGCGCTCCACAGGGTAGTCCATGTGATAGCCGTAGCCGCCATGGATCTGGACGCCTTCGTCTACCACGTAGTCGAGCACTTCCGAGGCGTAGATCTTGATGATGGAGCATTCCGCGGCGTATTCTTCGACGGCTTTCAGCATGGTGGCTGCCGCATTGGGCTGCGTCCAGGAGAATCCATCGAGCTGCGATTCGATCAGTCCCACCACGCGGTAAGTCATGGACTCGGCGGCGTAAGTGCGGATGGCCATCTCCGCCAGCTTGTGCTGGATCATGCCGAAATCGGCGATGGATTGGCCGAAGGCCTTACGCTCTTTGGCGTACTTGAGCGACACCGCCAGCACGTTCTTGGAACCGCCGACGGTGCCGGGACCCAGCTTCAGCCGGCCGACGTTCAGGATGTTGAACGCGATGATGTGGCCGCGGCCGATTTCGCCGAGCACATTCTCGACGGGCACGGGCACGTTGTCGAAATACACGGCCACGGTGGAGCTGCCCTTGATCCCCATCTTCTTTTCTTCCGCGCCCGTGGAGACGCCGGGGAACTTGCGCTCTACCAGAAACGCGGTGAACTTCTCGCCGCCGACTTTGGCAAACACGGTGAACAGGTCTGCATGGCCGCCGTTGGTGATCCACATTTTTTGGCCGTTCAGGATGTAGTGCTTCCCATCCGGGCTGAGATCGGCGCGGGTGCGCGCGGCCAGCGCGTCCGATCCGGCGTGCGGCTCAGTCAGACAATAGGCGCCCAGCATCTCCATGCTGGCCAGCTTGGGCAGGTAGTGTTTTTTCTGCTCCTCGGTGCCGAAATACAAGATCGGCAGCGAGCCGATGCCCACGTGCGCGCCGTACCATCCGGCAAAGGAGCCATCGCCGGCCATGTGCTCCACCGCAACCATCGCGGACACCAGATCCAGCTCCATGCCGCCGTACTGCTCGGGAATGGTGATGCCGGTCAGGCCCAGTTCAGCCGCTTTGCGCATGCAAGCCATGGCAACGCCGGGCTCGTGATGCTGGATCGCATCCACATTCGGGCCGACTTCCTTGGCCCAGAATTCGTCCACGGTACGGGCGATCGCCAGGTGCTCCGGCGTCAAATCTTCCGGCGTGAAAACTTCGTTCGGCTGGCGTTCTTCGATAAGGAATGCGCCGCCCTTGGTTTTAGGTAATGAGACCGATGTAGTCGCTGTCGCCATATGATCCTCTCTTTTTCTTAACCGCGCAAAACGGGGCCACGGCCGCGCCGCCACGAAGCCGTGAGTTCCTATCCTGCCAGGCGGCGCGGACACGCGACCCCTTTGCGCTCTTCTCTAACTGCGCAAAACGGGGCCACGGCCGCGTACACGCGCCCCTTTGCGCTCTTATTGCAGTAACTCGAAAATTCCCGCGGCACCTTGTCCGCCGCCCACGCACATGGTAACCATGCCGTACTTCACCTTGCGGCGCGCCATCTCCCGCAAAATCGTAGCGGTCAGTTTGGCGCCCGTGCATCCCAGCGGATGCCCCAGGGCGATCGCGCCGCCATTCACATTGACCTTTTCCGGGTCCAGACCGGCTTCCTTCATTACAGCCAGCGCCTGCACCCCGAACGCTTCATTCAACTCGATGAGGCCGATGTCGTCGAGCGTCAGGCCGGCGATCTTCAACGCTTTGGGAATGGCCACCACCGGGCCGATGCCCATAATCTCGGGCGGGACGCCCCCGGCCGAGAAGCTGACGTATCGGGCCACGGGCTTCAGGCCAAGCTCCTTCGCCTTGCTATCCGACATGACGATGGCGGCGGCCGCGCCATCGCTGGTTTGCGAGGAATTGCCCGCAGTCACAGTACCCTGTGCATGAAATACCGGCTTCAGTTTAGCCAGCACTTCAGGTGTGGTATCGGCGCGCGGACCTTCATCCTTGGCGAATACCTGTTTGGTGACTTTGGGCTTGCGCCCGTTGGGCGTAACCCATTCAATCTCGAAAGGCACGATCTCGTCGTCGAACTTGCCTTCCGCCTGCGCTTTCAGTGCGTTCTGATGGCTGCGGTATGAGAAAGCGTCCGCTTCTTCGCGCGATACATTATATTTGCGCTGGACGTTCTCCGCGGTAAGGCCCATGTTGAGGTAAATTTCGGGCCGGTGATCTGCAAACCAGGGGCTGGGCGCCACTTTATGCCCGCCGCGCGGCATCAGGCTCATGGTTTCCGCGCCTCCGGCGATGATGATATCGGCGCCCCCGGAGCGGATGCGATCCGCTGCCATAGCAATGGCTTGCAGGCCAGAGCTACAGAAACGGTTGATGGTCACACCGGTGACCGTGTCGGGTAGACCCGCGCGCAGGGCGACGCACCGGGCCATGTTATTGCCCGATTCCGCCTCCGGCATGGCGCACCCCAGAATAATGTCCTCGATCTGATCCTTGGGCAGTTGCGGGTGCTTCTCTAATAAGCGGCTGACGACCGCGCCGGCCAGATCGTCCGGACGCGAAGTACGCAGCGTGCCCCGCGGCGCTTTGCCGACGGCGGTACGCAAACAATCGATGATAACGGCTTCTCGCATGTCTCCTCTTAAAGGCGGGGGCTGGGTTCTGGGTGCTGGGTGCTGGCGAACACCCAGAGCCTTAGTTCCGCAATGGTTTTCCTGTCTTTAGCATGTGCTGCATCCGCTCCTGCGTTTTACGCTGGCCGCACAGGCTCAAAAACGCTTCCCTCTCCAGGTCCAGCAGGTATTGCTCGGACACGGTCTGGCGCCCGGTCAGTTTTCCCCCGCTCAATACCGTCGCCAGCTTCTCTCCTACTACGGTATCGTAATCGGAGATGTAATTGGCCTGCCGGGCAAGGTAGACGCCGGTCTTCAGCAGCGCCAGGTCTTCCGCGCCGCCGACTTCCACATCCGTGCGCGGCGTTCCCGCGGTATAGCCGGGTGCGATCGCCAGCGCCAGCGACTTGGCATCGTCGATCAGCCGCTCAGGATTCATGGAAATCTGGTCCTGCGGCCGCAGGAGACCGAAGCTGCGCGCCTCCATGGCGCTGGTGGCTACCTTGGCGTACGCGATCAGCTCGAAAGCTTTCTGCGCATTCCCGAACCGCAGCAACATCTCCTTAGTGCCGCCCGCGCCGGGGATCACGCCGACGCCCACCTCGACCAGCCCCATATAGGTTTCGGCGGACGCCTGCACGCGCGCTGAATGGATGGCGATCTCGCACCCGCCGCCCAGGGTCAGGCCGAAGGGTGCGGTCACCACCGGCTTGGGGGCATACTTGATCATCATGGTGGCCTGCTGGAACCGGTTGATGGCGGCTTCCAGTTCTTCCCACTCTTCCTCCTGCGCGGCCAGCAGCACCAGCATCAGGTTGGCGCCCACGCTGAAGTTCTCGCCCTGGTTGGCGATGATCATGGCTTCGAAATTCTTGCTGGTCTCTTCGATGCCGGCGCGGACCAGCGATATCTGGTCGTCTCCCAGGGAGTTCATCTTGCTGTGGAACTCCAGGCACAGAACGCCGTCGCCCACGTCGATGAGCGAGGCGCCGCCATTCTTCTTCACCACGCCATGGGCGTGCTTCACGTCCTTGAGGACGACGACACCCGGACGGTCCTCCAGCCATTTATAGGTGTTGTCCTGGAAGTCGAAGTATTCATGGTGCGGACGGCGATCATGGTCAGGCGCCTGGTAAAACGATTTGGCGCCCGAGCAAAGCATCTTCTCGACGTTATCGGGGATCTGGCGCTGCTCCTGCCGCATGCGCGCCACGGTTTCTTCCACGCCGAGGGCATCCCACAGCTCAAATGGTCCGAGCGAGTTGGCGTAGCCCCAGCGCATGGCGCGGTCGATCTCCACCACGCGGTCGGAAATCTCGGGCACCATGGCGGCGGAGTACAGCACCAGGTCGCTGAACAATTTCCACAAAAATGTTCCGGCGCGGTCCGTAAGGCCCATCAGAGCTCGCAGGCGCTGCGGCAGATCTTCGATGTTGCGCACCGCATCGACGGAAGCGAACCGCGCTTTTTTGGACGGCTGGTACTCGAGGGTCTTCAGATCGAGGGCGAAGATTTCCTTTTTGTCGCCCTTGCCAATCTTCTTGTAAAAACCCTGGCCGCGCTTGTCGCCCAGCCATCCGCGTTCGATCATCTGGGCGAAAAACGGCGGCAGCACAAAGCGTTCGCGCCACGGGTCGCCGGGCACCAGATCGTACAGATTCTTGGTGACGTGCGCCCACACATCCAGTCCGACCAGGTCGAGCAGACGGTAGCTGGCGCTCTTGGGCAAGCCGATCAGCGGGCCAGTGAGGGCATCGACTTCTTCGATGGTCATCCCCATCTCGGCCGTCAGGTGTTGTACGGTGCCGCCCAAAAAACTGCCGATGCGGTTGGCGATGAAGTTGGGCGTGTCCTTGCATGGCACGACGCCCTTGCCCAGGTGACGGTCGGAGAAATCGGCGACGCGGTCGTAGACTTCAGAGGCAGTCTCGGGCCCGGGGATCATTTCCAACAGATGCAGATATCGCGGCGGATTGAAAAAATGCGTGCCTAGAAAATGCTGGCGGAACTCGGATGGGAATCCTTCCGCGATGGAGGCCAGCGGAATGCCGCTGGTATTAGTGGAAAAAATAGTGCCCGGCTTGCGATGCTTCAACACCTTCTCGATGAGCGCGCGCTTGATCTCGAGATTCTCGGTGACGGCTTCGAGGATCCAATCGCAATCGCGAACCTTGGCGAGGTCGTCTTCGAAGTTGCCTGGAGTAACGAGTGATTTGGTTTCCGGAGTGAAGAAAGCGGCGGGCTTTTGTTTGAGCGCTGCATCCAATCCCGCGAGAGCCGCGGCACTGCGGTTGGGTTGATTGGGAAGCACGATATCAAGTAACACGGCTGGGATGCCCGCGTTGGCAAAATGGGCCGCAATGCGCGCTCCCATAGTGCCGGCTCCCAAAACCGCTACACGACGAAGTGGGGTCATCAGTAAGAGATTACCGCGAAAAGTGCGTGAATGGCTACGAATCGGTCCTATGTGTTACGGTGCTGAAATTCTCATCAGTCAGTGGACACTACGTCGAGATGGCTGGCCGGAATTTCAACGATTTTCCCCGTTATCCGGGACCGCATCGTCGCTCGAAGGTTGCTCCGACCCGACACTACGCCGAACGCGCGAGTTCAGCGCCGGCTCGCCCAATCCACTGAACCATGTGGCCTGCGCGTCCGCGCTACGGCCGACTGCAACCTGTTTGCGATCCCCAGCTATTGCAGGCAATTGCTTTAACGCATGCCGGGGGGCTCCGGTGACCAGACGAGTGTTCGCGGGTCGACCCTCCGTCTTAGAAATCGCGCCAAACCGTCGTACCTCGAAACGGGGTGGTGGAGCACTGTTTGGAACGAGTTAATGCCATAATCCTTTATGTCGGGATACCCGCGGAAATCCAATTGCGAGATAGTGAATGTATGGGTTTCGCCAAAATATCCAAAATTAAAGATCCCGCTCTCGCCGAGAATGTGATTCATGCGTTCGACGATGTGAACGGGCCGCATCCCGGTTTCCGGCCGGCCCACGCCAAGGGCATTCTGCTAACCGGTACATTTACTCCGTCGGCTGCCGCTGCCGGGCTATCGATCGCGCCGCACCTGGAGCGGGGATCCACGCCCGTCACGGTCCGATATTCTGACGCGACCGGCATACCGGCCATTCCCGACAACGATCCGAACGCCAGTCCGCGCGGCATGGCTACCCGGTTCCATCTCGCCGAGCACGTACACACCGACATCATCGCCCATTCAGTGAACGCGTTTCCGACCCATACGGCAGAGGAACTCGTGGAGTTTCTGCAAGCCGCATTCAAGAGCGGGCCCGGAGCGGCAAACGCCGGGGAAAAACCGACGCCAATCGAGAAGTTTCTGGCAAGCCATCCGGCCGCATTGGAGTTTGTGCAGGCGCCGAAACCGCTGCCGGCCAGCTTTGCCGAAGAGTCATTCTTCGCAATCAGTGCCTTCAAGTTTATCGGCAAAGACCGGGTTGCCCGGTTCGGCCGTTATCGCATTTGTCCAGACCGTGCGCCACGGCATCTGGATGCGGAAGCCGCCGCCAAAGTAGCGCCCAATTTCCTCTTTGACGAAATCAAGGCCAGGCTCGCGGCGGGCACGGTCAAGATGCGCATCGCCGTGCAATTGGCCGAGGCCGGTGATGTCGTTAACAACGCGACCGTCCAATGGCCCAACGATCGCCCCGAAATCGACTTCGGCACGATCGAACTGAGCGGCGTCGTACCGGACAACGAGGCCGAGCAGCGTCGCATTATCTTCGACCCGATCCCCCGCGTGGACGGAATCGAGCCCTCCGACGATCCTCTGCTGAATGTGCGCGCCGACGTTTATCTGATGAGCGGCCGGCGCCGGCGAAGCGAAGGTCCCAAGTAGGCCATCCAATGAACGTAAGGCGAACGATTTCATCCCGCGCGTAGTACCATATCACCCGGAGGCCTCCGCGCCGGTGAAGGCTCCCCAGATCCTCTGGCGAAAATAGGAGACACAGATGTCATTGCGACCCGTAAGCCGCGTCATCAAATCGAAACCGACCATCGAAGGGGCCGGGGTACATCTCCGGCGAGCCTTTGGATTCGGAAACACCAAGGATTTCGACCCGTTTCTGCTATTGGACGATTTTCGCAACGATGTTCCCGAAGACTACCTGGCGGGATTCCCGTGGCACCCGCATCGCGGCATCGAAACCATCACGTACGTGCTGGCTGGAACGGTGGACCATGGCGACAGCATGGGCAACCGGGGCACCATCGGCGCGGGGGATGTGCAGTGGATGACCGCCGGCAGCGGCATCATCCACCAGGAAATGCCCAAGGGCGATCCCGCCGGACGGATGCATGGATTTCAGTTGTGGGCCAACCTCCCTTCGCACTTGAAGATGACGCCGCCGCGCTATCAGGAAGTGAAGTCTCCGGATATTCCGGAGGTGACGGACGACGACGGGACACACGTACGCCTGGTTTGCGGCAGTTTCTGGGGCAAGCGCGGCCCGGTGGACGGCATCGCCGCGGACCCGGTCTATCTGGACGTCTCGGTTGCGCCGGGGCGCAGGAAGAAACTGCCCGTCGAAACCGGCCGCCACTCTTTCGCCTATGTGTTCGCGGGCGGGGGCAAGTTCTGCAATGCTTCGGGACCGCTGGCGGTACCGACGGAAGGCATCAAGTGGCTGGATACAGCGCCGCCGGCGGAGGCGGACAATCGTTCGCTGGTGCTGTTCGACCGGGGCGATGAAGTGGAAGTGCAAGCCGGCGACCAGGGTATGCGTTTCCTTTTGGTTTCGGGGCAGCCGTTGCAGGAGCCGGTGGCCTGGTACGGTCCGATTGTGATGAACACCCAGGAGGAGCTTCGCCGCGCCTTCGAGGATCTGGAAAAAGGCACGTTTTTAGCTAAAGCATAAGCGGCGTCCCGGGTGCCCGCCGTAGCGCTCGGCGCCGTCCCACAATATGGCAAACATCGGCAGATCGCCTTGCGACGAAGGCGTCATCCTGGCCGGCGCTGCCGGGTCGGCCACGAACTATCAGGGCCGGGTTCTGGCGGCGGCCATTCTCGGATCGGGCATGGCCTTCATCGATGGCACCGTGGTCAACGTCGCTCTGCCGGCCCTGCAATCCGCCCTGCACGCCACCATTTCGCAGGTTCAGTGGGTCATGGAGGGCTATTCGCTCCTCCTGTCGGCGTTATTGCTGACCGGGGGTTCGCTGGGCGACCTGTATGGCCGCCGCCGTATTTTTTTGTTCGGGACGATTCTGTTTGCGGCCGGCTCGGCCTGGTGCGGCATTTCATCCGGCATCGAAATGCTTATCGCCGCGCGGGCGGTGCAAGGGGCCGGCGCGGCACTGCTTGTACCGGGCAGCCTGGCATTGATCAGCGCGACATTCCCGACAGCGGACCGCGGCCGCGCGATCGGCACCTGGTCGGGTTTCACTTCCATCACCACGGCTGCCGGCCCTGTGCTCGGCGGGTGGCTGGTGCAGCATGCATCCTGGCGTCTGGTCTTCTTCATCAATCTGCCGATCGCGCTGGCGGTCGTGCTCATTCTACGCGGGGTGCCGGAATGCGGCGCCAAGATTAAAACGGCTGGGCTGGACTGGACAGGCGCGCTGCTCGCCACCGCGGGCCTCGCGGGCATTGTGTACGGCTTGATCGAATCGGCGCCGGTTGCAGGGGCGTTCGGGGTGGTGGCGCTAGCGGCGTTCTTTGTGCTTGAGACCCGTGCCGCCGCACCCATGCTGCCCATGTCGCTTTTCCGGTCGCGCGATTTTCTGGGCGCCAATCTGCTTACGCTGCTTCTTTACGGCGCTTTGGGCGGATTGCTGTTCTTCCTTCCGCTCGATCTGATCCAGGTCCAGGGATACTCCCCGACGGAGGCGGGCAGCGCCCTGCTGCCGTTGATCCTGTTGATGTTCGCACTGTCCCGCTGGTCCGGCGGATTGCTCGGGAAGTACGGACCTAAATTACCGCTCACGATTGGTCCGCTGCTGGCCGGGGCCGGTTTCGCGTTAATGGCGAGGCCCGGTATCGGCGGCTCCTACTGGACCACGTACTTTCCTGCTGTACTGACTCTCGGGCTAGGTATGGCGATCAGCGTCGCACCTCTTACTACGCTGGTAATGGACGCAGTCCCCAGGGAGAATGCCGGAATTGCTTCCGGGATCAACAACGCCTTTTCGCGTGTCGCAGGATTGCTCGCCATCGCGGTACTCGGTTTGGTGTTGAACACCGTGTTCAATCACACTCTCGACCGCCGGATCGACGCCCTCCATTTACCTGCCGCCACGCGCGCGCGAATGGTGGCGGACCGCGCGAAACTGGCGGCTGCCGATCCGGGAGATGAGAAAGGGAAGCGCGCCATTGAGGAGTCGTTCGTGGACGGTTTCCGCACGCTCGCCTGGATCGCCGCGGGACTGGGTATCGCGAGTTCGTTCAGCGCTGCGCTCCTTATCGGCGCTACTCACCGGCGATCGCAATGACTACTTTGCCGCGATGGTTTCTCTTCACCGTGCCGGCGTAGGCTTCCGGCGCTTGCGACCAGCGAACCACCACGTCAACCACCGTCCGCAGGCGGCCGTCCTGCAGCATGTCCGCGATGGTCTTCAACTGCGCACCGTCCGGCTCGACGATGAAGAATGCCTTCTTGACCCGCTCTTCCACGACATCGCCGCTGACGATGGTCACCATCCGGCCCAGCGGCCTGAGGATGCTCCACGAGCGCTCCAGGGTCTCCCCGCCCACGGTGTCGAATACGATGTCCATGGGATCGACTTCGGTCTCGAAGCGCGCGGTGCGATAGTCGATCACCTGTTCCGCTCCCAGGTCTTTCACAAAGCCGGCGTTAGCCGCGGATGCGGTCGCGGTAACGCGAGCCCCCGCTAGTCGCGCAATCTGGATGACGAATATCCCCACGCCTCCCGCGCCGCCGTGCACCAGGACGCGATCCCCCTGGCTGACCTTCGCGCGCTTCAGGCCTTGCCATGCGGTCAACGCGGGAATGGGAACCGAGGCTGCCTGCGCGTGGGTCAATCGCGCCGGCTTCACGGCCAGCGCGGCTGCGGGTGCCACGCAATACTCCGCCGTGGCGCCGTCGCTGTACCAGTCGTTCATGCCAAAGACCTGCTCGCCGGCCTTGAACTCCGTGACGCCTTCGCCGGCCGCGGACACCTCGCCGGAAAACTCGTGACCGGGCACCGCACCCTGCCGCTCTGCCCCCGACGCAGTGTGGGTGGTGGGGTACCACGACAATTCGGCCATGGTGACCCCGGCCGCGGACACGCGGATCAGAACCTGGCCCGGGCCGGATTGGGGCTGCGGAATCTCGGCCGCGATCAAGCCCGGCTTAGGCGCCGAATTATCCAAGCGATAAGCTCTCATGATTCACCTCGCTCCTTACTTATGCACAGTAATGGCCGATCAGCGACGGAGTCAACATCTACACCGCCGGAGACGACCAAGAATCCGCGAATCGCCAGTGGCCGGGATCTCCCGCGGCCACCCTACGATCGGCGTAAAATAAGACTGTGGAGAAAGTAATGCGCATCTTCGACACTTTTAAGGAAGCCGATGACGCCGATGCCCTCTCCCGCGCTCAAATGACCCCGCAGCAGCGGGTCGGCATATTCTTCGAACTGCGGGAGCGAGCCCACCCCGATGCCTCTAAGCAAGGATTTGCGAGAGTTTATCGAGTGCTTGAACTCGAACGAAGTTAAGTATCTCGTGGTTGGCGCGCTGGCTGTTTCGTGGCATGGATTTCCCCGGTACTCCGCGGATGTCGATTTCCTGATTCGCCCCAGCCATGCCAACGCGGAGCGCGTATTGCGAGCGCTCTCTCAATTCGGATTCGGCAGCCTCGACATAACCGCCGCCGATCTGACAGTCACCGGAAAAGTGATTCAGCTGGGTTACGAGCCGAACCGCATTGACCTGATGACTTCAGTTACCGGTGTGAGTTTCGACGATGCATGGGATGATCGCGCCCCCGGCGATCTGGATGGTCTGAAGGTCAACTTCATCGGCCGATCATCTCTCCTCCGTAACAAAGACGCCACTGGCCGCGCCAAGGACCGTATCGACGCCGAGGAACTCCGGAAGCAGAAACCGCCGACTTAGCTTTCATCCACCGGCTGCCTTGAATTTGGAGGGCTCAACTGACACGCACTAAGTTGTCAGCGGGGACCCAGGTTTTCGTACCACTTTAAATTCGCGGTGGCGGAACCGATGCAAGCTATGTCGGGGCGGCCGTCCCCGTTCAGATCGGCGATGGCGCAGGCCGCCGCGGAAATGGAAGGGTCGAGCACTTGCTTTGACCATTCGCGGCCCTGGTCGTCTTCGGCTGAGTAGATATTGACACCTTTGGCGCGATACCCGGCGACCACCTCGTCGCGGCCGTCGCCGTTCAGGTCCCCGGTCCAGATGGTGTGGCCGTCGGACAGGGAGTCGTCGATCACGTGCCGCTGCCACTGGCCCGCCTGCTCGCGATAGATGGCGACCTGGTTACCGTGCCAGGGCTCGATGGCAGCCACGAATCGCTGGTGGCCGAGATGTCCCACCGCCACATCGCTGCTGCCGGATTTCGGCCACGGCGCGGGATCGCCTTTGGCGATTTCGGTTCGGCTCCACGCTCCGCCGGCGCCCAACCGGTATAGATGGATGCCCACGAAGCTGGCGGTGAGGATGCCATCGCGGCCTGTGCCGTCCCAATCGACGGGATAGATGCAGTGGACCACGCCTTCGTCCTGGTCGGAGATGGTTTCGCGTTTCCACTCGCCAGGCCGGTAGAACACCAGCGGCGTGTGGGCGCGGTCTTCGGGATGGTTGACCGTGGCAGCAGTCAGCGGCTGATTGACAACCACCCTGTGGCCGCTGCCGTCGATATCGGCCCAGCGGAGGCGATGCGAGGTTGGGAGGCGGTCGATTTCCTGCATGGTCCACGGCTGGCGGGGATCTCCATTGTGGCGCAACACGGAAACGATGCCCGCGCTCTTTTTAGCTTCCATGGAGAAGCCGTGAGCCAGCACGATCTCGGGGATGCCGTCGCCGTCGAGGTCCCACGCCGCGAGGTTGATCATGCCCGACAGGTTGGCGGCGATGACATGGCGTTGCCAGCCGGGATTTTCGAACCAGACCAGTTCGGTCATGCCGCTGGCGAGGGCGATGAGGTCGGGCTTGCCGTCGTGGTTCACGTCGATGGCCACCACCTGGTAACCGCCGGCGAGTCCCGTAGCGACGGTGTGCTCGGCGAATCGCGCGGGGGGCGCTCCAGCCAGGGTTGCGGCGACGGTCAACAGCGCAAGAGCCACCCGGGAATGCTCAGGCATGGTCGGTGATGGTCTCGCTGGCGGCGTCCCAATACAGCTTGCGGCCTTCGCGGTAGGCGCGCGCGGCCATGATTATGGCCACGGAATGCGCGAAGCCGTGGCGCACGGTGGCATTGGGCTGCTCGCGGCTGCGCAGGCACTCAAACCAGTTGGTCATGTGTGAGAGGTCGTTATCGCCGATGAAGGGCAGGCCCGGTTCGTTTTTGCCCGGCAGCGTGACGAAGCTCTCGGCGCGGTGGATGAACGGATTGTCCTCGTGGGTGCCTTTCTCTTCGATCAGTTTCCAACGCTGGCTGCCTTCGCCTCCGATATTGACGAGGGTAGCCTTCTTGCCCATGATGCGGGTGAAGCTGTCGGAATCGTTGCCGAAGCTGCTGGAATAGCTGACCAGGAATCCCTTCGGATATTCGAGCAAGGCCTGGAAGGTGTCGGGATTCTCGCGGCCGTCGGGCCAGGCGAAGATGCCGCCATGGGCCATGACGGAGCGCGGGAAATTATCGTCCAGGAAGAAGTGCGCCAGGTCGATTCCGTGGCTCATCCATTGATCCGCGATGCCGGCGGAGAAGTCCTTGTAGAGCCGGAATTCGAAATAGAGTCGCGGATCGAACGGGCGGTAAGGTTTGGTGAGCAGCCAGCGGCGCCAGTCGGTATCCTCTTCGCGAAGCTGCGCGACTTCGGGGCGGCCGCGCCAGCGCGGGCCATGGTAGTTCCACACGATTTCGTACTTGGTGACTTCGCCGAGCGCTCCGGTGCGGATCAAGTTGCGGGTGGCAATCTGGTAGGGCTCGCTGCGATGCTGCGTGCCCACCTGAACGATTACTTTGCGGGCCAGGACAGCGTCGCGGGCGGCCTTGGCCTCTTCGAGCACGTTGCCCATGGGCTTCTCGCAGTAGGCATCTTTACCGGCTTCGACGACCAGCTTCAGAATGGGCGAATGCGCGAAATCCGGTGTGGAGATAATAACTGCGTCGACGTCCTTGAGGGGCAGCACATCCTCGAAGTATTGGAAGGAGCGCGGCGGCCGGCCATAAACCTTGGCCGCGCTGGCCACGGCACGCTCCCGGTTGACCTTCCAGAGATCGCAGACGGCGGTCATTTCGACATTCTTGCGGTCTTTGAGGTGGGAGACGATTCCGGCCAGTTCGCTGCCGCGATCGCCGACGCCAATGTGGGCGAGGGAGATGCGCTCGTTGGCGCCCTGTATCCGGCTATAGGACAGCGCCGTGCCAGCCAGGGCGGCGGCGCTGCGATTTAAGAACATTCTGCGATCGAGGGACATGGGCTGATGGAGCCAGTTTACACCCTTGCCAGGCCCGCCCGGGCATCGTGGCGAATGTGGGCGAATGTGCAAAATGGACCCAAAAATCTTCGCCGGTCCAAAACAATCTGTGCGATGATAAGTCTCCGCGGGAGGCAAGCAGATGTCGTTAATGAAACGTATGAGTGCCGAGTTTCTTGGCACATTCTGGCTGGTTTTTGGCGGTTGTGGCGCCGCTGTTCTGGACGCCGCATTCCCGCAATTAGGCATCGGATTCGCCGGCGTGGCGCTGGCATTCGGCCTGACGGTGATGACCATGGTGTTTGCCGTGGGGCACATCTCCGGCGGCCATTTCAACCCGGCGGTTACCGTCGGATTAGCAGTGGCCAAGCGTTTCCCCTGGAACAATGTGATCGCGTACATTGCCGTCCAAGTCCTGGGGGCGATGGTGGCAAGCGGCGTTCTTTACGCCATAGCCAGCGGCAAGCCCGGGTTCGTGGCCGGCGGATTCGCGGCCAATGGGTATGCCGACCACTCTCCGGGGCTTTATTCCATGGAATCCGCGATCCTGGCTGAAATCGTCCTCACGTTCATGTTCCTGATGATCATCCTGGGAGCCACTGACAAGCGTGCGCCGGCCGGTTTTGCGGCCATCGCCATCGGCCTGGGCTTGACGCTGATTCACTTGATCGGTATCCCGGTGACGAACCTTTCGGTAAATCCGGCGCGCAGCACCGGTCCGGCGGTGATCGTGGGCGGCTGGGCCCTCCAGCAGCTCTGGTTGTTCTGGGTGATGCCGATTGTAGGAGGCGCGATCGCCGGACTGGCCTATCCCTGGCTGGCGAGCGAGGAGGCTCCGCAGACAAAGACCGCTACGGCCTAAGAAGCGCAAAGGGGCGCGTGCCCGCGCCGCCAGGAAGGACAGGAACTCGCGGGATAAGTGGCGGCGCGGCCGTGGCCCCGTTTTGCGCGAGTTCCTTAGAGGTCCCGCGGTTGGCGTGGCGTGCGCGCCAAGCGCGCTGCCCCTGCCGCGGCCCAACCGAGGTAACGCCACAGGTCTGACCGGCGCTGCCACGTAAACCGCCAGAAGTCGCGGAAGGTGATGCGGTCCGCGTGCCAGCCCCAGTACGTCTCCACGCGCCAGCGCAGATACGGGCTACGCCACGGGGTGAATCGGTAACCGCGAGAGAGGCGCCAGAGGACGCGCAGCATCAATTGCTGCCGGCGTTACGCGCCGAAGCATTGCCGTTGATGCCATCGGGTGTGGCGTAGTAACCGGAGCGGGTCCGCACGGTCGGACGGTTAGGTCCGTTGGCGGTCACTTTGATCTGCCGGAACGATCCATCCAGCGCTACGTTCGCGGGCGTATAAGCCAGCGTGTACTGGTTGCGGATGTCGCGCGCCACTTGGTGCGCCACGCGGTCCACTTCAGACAACTCCTTGGGGAAGTAGGATTCGCCGCCGGTGACGCCGGCCAGTTCTTCCAGGGCCCGCTTGCAGCGCTTGGCTTCGCGCCGTTCTTCTTCGCTCAGAAGCCCCACGGTGTAGATCAGCACGCCGCTATCCTGTGACGATTTCACCAGGTTTTCCAGGCTGATCAGGCTGCTGTTGTCGTTGCCATCGGTGACCACCACGAGCACCTTCTTGTCCTTCTTAGCTTTCTCTTTCAGGTGATCGATGGACATCCGGATGGCATCCCGCATGGCGGTGCCCCCGCGCGAATCGATGCGCGCCAGACCTTCCTGCAAATCTTTCACGTCGTTGGTGAAGTCTTTGTCGAGAAAAGCTTCATCGTTGAAATTGACGATGAAAACTTCATCCTGCGGGTTGGAATCCTTTACCAGGGCGAGCGCGGCCGCTTCCACCTTGGCGCGTTTATCGCGCATGCTCCCGCTGTTGTCGATCACCAGCCCCATGGATACCGGCACGTCTTCACGTTTGAAGATTTTGATCTGCTGCCGGACATTATTCTCAAACACCTCGAAGGCCGTCTCGGGAAGGTTGATGACCAGGTGTCCGCTTTTATCCACTACGGTTGCGTGTAGAACTACCAGCCGCGTATCCACGCGGATGACGGTGGACGATTGGCCGGGCGTGTCCGCCGCAAACAGGCCAAAAACCGCCACGGCAGACAAGGCCGAGATTAGAATGTTTTTAGGGACACGCGCCCCTTTGCGCTTGTTATTGAGTAGGTGCATAGTAGCCCATTCTCCAGAAAGCCCGGAGAGGAGGCAGCCCGCGTGGTTGCACCAGCTTGACCTGGACACGCCGGTATTTACCATTCCGATCTGTGTTCTTTGGAGCGTAGCCTAGAATATACTGATTCCGCAACTCGATACCGATCTTCTCCGCGATGTTGGGAAGCTCGTTGGGATTTTCCACGGGGAAGTGGCGCCCGCCGGTTTGCTCAGAGATTTCGCTCAGCAGGCTCGGGCCACCCAGTTCCTCCGCGGTTCTGCCGCGGGAAGCAGCCGGCTCGAAGATGCCGATGGCGTAGATCTGGACGTCCGCTTCGCGCACCAGGTTCTTGATCTCAGTCTCGGTGTAGCGGCTGTTATTGTCGCCGCCATCGGAGATGATGAGCAGGGCTTTGCGGGCGTTCTTGGCCTTCTTCATGTGCAGCAGGCCCAGGTTGACCGCATCCAGGAGCGCCGTTTTCCCACGCGACTGCGCGAACGTCAGCCGGTTTTGAATCTCTTCCAGGCGTGTCGTGAAGGGCATCACCAGTTCCGCCCGGTCGCTGAACTCCACCAGGAAGAACTCATCGTCGGGATTGGCGGTTTTGAAAAACTGGCCCACGGCTTCGCGCGACTTCACCAGTTTGGGTCCCATGCTGCCGCTGCAGTCGAATATGACTCCGACCGAAAGAGGCGCATCCTCACTGGAGAACTGCATCACCTGTTGCTCGATCTTGTCTTCAAAGACGCGGAAATTCTCTTTTTCGAGTCCGGTTACAAAACGGTTCAACGGATCGGTTACAGTGACCGGAATCAAGACCAGCGTGGTGTCCACGCGAATGTTGGCCTTGGGCAGGATCTCGCTAGGTGTGGCCGGTTTGGGGCGGGGAACGATGGAAACCTGCGGCTCGCTGCCGGGTTTGTCCGCGGCCAGAGACAGGGCTGATAGGCACGAAATCATCCCCGCCAGCATGAATATGCGGCTTAATCGCAGGCCTGTCAAACCTCCCTAGCCTTTCTTATTTCCTGAGTGTAGCACAGCACTTTTATGTTAGAATCGCCTGTGCGCCGTAAAATTCTGGGCGTGATCCCCGCGCGGTACACCTCATCCCGTTTCCCTGGTAAACCTCTCGCTCAAATCGGCAACAAATCGATGCTGGAACATGTGTACGACAGGGCCTCACAGGCTCGCTACCTGACTAGCATTCTAGTTGCCACCGACGACGAGCGAATTGCCGCAGCAGCCCGCGCATTTGGAGCGCCCGTAAGGATGACGCGCGCCGACCATGCTTCGGGTACGGACCGTGTAGCGGAAGCGGCCTCCGCGGATACCGCCGATGTGATTGTTAACATACAGGGCGATGAGCCGCTGATCGATCCCGCGGCTATCGACGCTGCCATTCTCCCGCTGCTGCACGATGAGGAACTTCTCATGGCCACGCTGAAGAAGCGCATCGAGGATCCGCGTGAGACCGGCGATCCCAATGTGGTGAAGGTGGTCACGGACCGGAACGACAACGCCATTTATTTTTCGCGGTCCACCATTCCTTACGTCCGCGGAGGCGATTCCGGGGCGGCGAAGATCGCGCACTTCAAGCACATTGGACTGTACGTTTACCGCCGCGACTTTTTGCTGGGCTATTCCGATCTGCCGGTAGGTCCGCTCGAACAGGCTGAGCGGCTGGAGCAATTGCGCGCGCTCGAAAACGGTTACCCCATCCGGGTGGTGGAAACCGAATACGAATCGCTGGGTGTGGATACGCCCGAAGATCTGGAACGTGTGTCGAAACTGTTTACGGCGTTTAGTGATGTCGCGCAAAACGGGCCGCGGCCGGCCCTTTGCGCTTTAACAAAACTCGCGAAACACTATGGCTAAATACCTATTTGTGACTGGCGGAGTGGTCTCGTCGCTCGGTAAGGGAATTGCCGCGGCCTCTATCGGCTGTCTTCTGGAGAGCCGCGGCATCCGGGTGACGCTACAGAAATTCGATCCCTATCTGAACGTGGATCCCGGCACCATGAGCCCGTTCCAGCATGGCGAGGTATTTGTCACTGACGACGGCGCCGAAACCGATCTGGACCTGGGCCACTACGAGCGCTTCACCCACGCCAAGCTCACCCAGGCCAACAATCTGACGTCCGGCCGCATCTACGAGCAGATTATCGCGCGCGAACGCCGCGGCGATTATCTGGGCAAGACCGTCCAGGTGATCCCGCACGTGACCAACGAGATCAAAGCCGCCATGCGCAAGGTGGCCGCGGACGTGGATGTGGTGATCGTGGAGATCGGCGGCACGGTCGGCGACATCGAGTCGCTGCCGTTTCTGGAGGCCATCCGGCAGATGCGCCACGAGCAGGGCAGGGATAATTGCGCCTTCGTGCACGTGACCCTGGTGCCCTGGATCGCCGCCGCCCAGGAGCTGAAGACCAAGCCCACGCAGCACAGCGTGAAGGAGCTGCGCGCCATCGGTATTCAGCCCGATATCCTGCTGTGCCGCTGCGAACGTTCCATCGCGCCGGACATGAAGGACAAGATCGCGCTGTTCTGCGACGTGGATACGCGCGCGGTGGTGACGGCGCGGGATGTGCCTTCCGTTTACCAGGTTCCCTTGGTGTTCGCCGAGGAAGGCGTGGACGAGATGGTGGTGCGGCTGCTCAAGCTGGACGGCCGGCCGCGCGACCTCAGCCAGTGGAGCGCGATGCTGGATCGCATGCGCAACCCGGTGGATGAAGTCTCCATCGGCTTGGTCGGCAAATACGTGGAATACGAGGATTCCTACAAGAGCCTGAAGGAAGCGCTGCTGCACGGCGGCCTGGCGCACCAGCTCAAAGTGAACATCAACTGGATCGAGGCCGAGGGGGTCAACGGGCCCGATTGGGACCGGCAGTTGGAAGGATATGACGGCATCCTGGTTCCGGGCGGATTCGGAAAGCGCGGCATCGACGGAATGTTGAACGCGATCCGCTACGCGCGCGAAAACCAAGTGCCGTATTTCGGCATCTGCCTGGGCATGCAAACTATGGTGATCGAGTTTGCGCGAAATGTCTGCGGTCTGGAGCACGCCGATTCCACCGAGTTCAATCCAGGCACGCCGCACCGCGTCATTTTCAAGCTGCGGGAGTTGAAGGGCATCGACGACTTGGGAGGCACCATGCGGTTAGGCGCGTGGCCTTGTCACCTGGCCGAGGGCAGCGTCGCACAGAAGTCGTACGGCGCGCGAGATATCAGCGAGCGGCACCGCCACCGGTACGAATTCAATCGCGAATACGAAGAACGGCTGACGGCCTGCGGCCTGCGCATCACCGGTGAGACGCCGGACCAGACTTACGTGGAGATTTGCGAGATACCGGATCACCCGTGGATGCTAGGCTGCCAGTTCCATCCGGAGTTCAAGAGCAAGCCGCTGGAGCCGCACCCGCTGTTCCAGGCGTTCATCGGCGCGGCTTATTGCTACCGCAGCCAGAGGCTCGCCCCGCTGGCGCGTCATGCTGAAGCGCGGTATGCGCGTGCGGACTAAGCTGTTGCTTCAATGAGCCTGTGGCGTGTAGCCATAGTAGGATTCATCGGCCTGGTCCCGGCGCGAAAAGAGATACAAGACCTTCGCATGTGACTGCATCGTGTAGTGCGTCGGCAGCCAAACATCGCCCGTGACGGGCGCGTATTCGAGCGCGAAGCGCGTGCCGGGCATCACCCTGGCTACAAAGCCGGCGATACTCACCGGGCGTGTCACTTCGGCTTTAACCCTGATCCATTGAAAAGTCTGCGCATCCACCCACAGGGTGCCGCGCATGCCGGTGAGGACGGCGGCATTGCGCGTAGGCGGCGCGTAGCCGGCGCGCGGGGTTGCCTCCAACACATAAACGTCGCGCGACCCTTGTTTCTGCTGCCCCGCCAGCCGGAAATTGAAAGCGGCGGCCAGTTGCTCGATCATCTGGTGATCGCGCTGGCGCTCCTTGCGATATTCGGCGTTTCTTCGGGTGCGCTCCCGGGGCGACTCATTCCGGCGGCGCGCGGTGGCCTGCTCCAGCTTGGATTGCTCCGCTGCCCGCCGTTGTGCGGATAGCGGCTCGCCGTTGAGCGCAACCAACTGGCGATACGGCGAACCGAAGATCATAGTCACCCGGTAAGTCCTGGAGGTGCCGTCGTTCCGGTCGCGCTCGAAGTAATCGTATTGGGGCGCTACCTGCCAGTCGCGATTGTTCGCCTGCATGGACCGCTGGACAATCGTGTTGACGTCCGGTACCGTCGCGATTGCCCACAGATGCGCCGTCGCGGCGGCTGCAACGATCCATATACCCTGTTTCTTCACAACTTAACTCTCTGCATCTTTTCTTCCAGAGCGCGGATTCACAGGTGCTGCCGAGCACATATCCAGCAAATACAGCGCCATATCGGACGGAAATACAGCCCTCGCGCGACCTCCGCCGGCGCATCCGCGCTGCATTGCTACCCATCCTAAAAGTAGATGAGAGGAGTAAGTCAATGATCAGCGTGGTTGGTGTCTTTGAGGAGCGCGCTGCCGCCGAAAATGCCGCTGAGCACATCCGCATCCTGGGCTTCGACAATGGCAGCGTCCATCTTCTTCCGTCGGCGCACGTACCTCTCGCGACCAGCGAGCAGCCCGGCATGGCAGAAGCCATCGGTGGGTTTCTGGGAGGTACGATCGGCGTGGCAGGCGGCCTGTCAATCGGGGCCGCCATTGCTGCACTGCTGCCGCCCGCCGCACCGCTTTTGGCCTTCGGATACGCGGGCGCGGCAATACTGGGCGGAACCGGGATTGCCGCAGGCGCGGCGGCCGGCGGGAATTTGGGCGGGCCGCTATTTGATGGATTGCCCGCCGATGAGATCTTCTTCTACGAAGACGCCTTGCAACAGGGAAAGTCTGTGGTGGTTTGCATGGCGCCCGGCGAGGTTAACGCCGCCGAAGCGCGCGCGATAATGGAGCGCGAAGGAGCCGAGAGCCTGGATGCGGCACGGCAGGAATGGCGGGTGGGAGTAGAAGATGCTACCGAGGCCCGTTACCATGCGCCCCCCGCACACCTCGATCCGCGCGAGGAGGCGTTTCGCGAGGGTGTGGAAGCGGCGTCGAATCCCGAGTTTCGCGGGAAGCCCTGGGACCAGGTGGTCTACCTGCTGGCGGAGCGGTATCGCGGCTGGTATGAAGATGCTTTTCGCAACGGCTTTACCGCCGGGCAACGGTTGTGGACCTGACGGCCAAGGTCACCGGAGCTCGTTCATCATACCCGGCAGGCTCCATTGCGCCTGCATGCTATTGGGGCCCCAGCCGAATTCGGCCATCATGACCTTGCCCACTTCCTCCTGGCTCTTGCCTTCGTGAATCAGGCCGGCCGCGCGATTGCGCAGCTTCTCGACATTGTTGCGATAGGTGAGCAGTCCCGCCTTATTGGTGACGGCGCCGTGGCCGGGGATCACCGTGTCGAAATCCAGCTTCATCGCTGCGTCCAGGGTCTGGGTCCAGGCTTTCAGGCTGCCGCCGCCGGTATAGTCGATCAGGGGCGTGGTGCCGGCCATCAGGTCGCCGGTATGGATTGTGCGTAGCGCCGGAAAATAAACGATGGCGTCGCCATTGGTGTGGCCGCGGCCGAAGTACAGCGCGCGCACTTCCTTGCCGCCCAGAAAAACGGAACACTGATCGGTGAAGACCACGCGCGCGGGCGCCATGTTGGCCGGCGCGTTGGGCTGCTTGTGCTCCACAATGTTGGCGCGGGCGTTGGCGGTGGAGATGATCTCGGCGGTGGGGAGGAATTTGGCGTTGCCGCCGCTGTGATCGGAATGGTGGTGGGTGGTGACCACGTACTTCACGGGCTGGCTGGTGACGCTGGTCACCTTGGCCATGATGCCTTCGTGATCCTGTTCGAACTTGTCGTCCACCAGGATGACGCCCTCGCTGGTGACGTAGACGGCCACGTTGCCGCCGTCGCCTTCGATCTCGTACAGGTCGTCTGTGATTTTGTTGAGGGTCAGGGCCGGCGGCTTGCCCTGGTTTTGGGTGTAAGCGATCCAGCAGCCGGCCAGCAGAACCGCGGTGGCGGAGACGCGCGCTACAAGTGTTCGGCTCATCCGGGACAATATAGCAGACGGCGGGCGGCGTGTCCCAGGCGAGGTCGATAAGGTGGCTGAGTACGACTACACGAAGGGAGAGGTGGGGTTTGGCATGCAGTTTCAGCGATATGTGTCTTTGGATCGAATGAGAATGGCTGAGATTTCCACAACGCCTCGCTCGGGAAATCTGCTGAAAATAATCCGGTAGGGTCCAACTCTCTTCCGGAAGCGCCCTTTCCACTGAAGCCCCTGTAACGCCCGTACGTTTGCTCCACTGGGAATCATCTCGTTGTTCTAGTTCGTCGATGGCGCGATAGATTCGTTTGCGCGCGTCTTTAGGAAGGCGGGAAAGGTGCTCTTGGGCTTCCCGCCAAAGATCAACGCGAAAGCGCATGTTTGACGGCACGCCAGGGTTTTGAGTCGCCGCGCTTAAGCTGCGCCTCGCCGCGGCGGACCATCTTCGCCTCCTGGGGCGTCAATATCGTGTCATCATCCACCAACCGTTTTGCCTTGATGAGCACGCCGTTGGTCGTTTGGGCAAAAGCCACGAAATCGCCCTCGCGAATATTGAGGGTCTCCATAAACTCGCGGGGAATGACCAACTGGCGGCGCTGGCCCACGCGTCCGATCCTTTCGGGTACGGCGGTCTTGCTTGCCATGCTTTCAGATTATCTGACTGTCAGAAATTGTCAAGAGCTACCGGCTGCGGGCAGCAGCAGGCCTGGAATGCCGTCACCGTTCACGTCTCACACTGCGAGCATGATCGTGTCAAATCCCGGGTATGCTGGGGTCTGCCTCTGCAAGGTAAATGCTCTCTGAACACGCGAGTAGCGTCCTTTGTCACATGTAGTTTAGCGGCCCGGGTGCTACCTCTGTTGCGGCCGGCCGCGAGTTTGTAAAATATGATCCATGAACTGGCGCCTTGGGCCTTCCTTGTTTGTCCTGACCGGGGTGCTGTCGGCTCAGGCATCCAACCCCGATCCACGCACGTTCTGGGATAACCTTTTTCGAAACGGCCAGATTTCGTTCAACCGGGAAGCCAGCAAACTGCTGCAGTACGCGATCAACGGCCGGAAGCCGGGTGCCGCGATCGACCTGGGCATGGGCGAGGGGCGCAATGCGGTTTTTCTTGCCTCGAAGGGGTGGCGGGTAACAGGCGTAGATTTTTCGGCGGAGGCGGTCAAGCAGGCCAAATCACGCGCTGCGGCGGCACATGTAACGATTGACGCTATTGTCGAAGACCTGGACGTTTTTGAGGTGGGCCATGCGAAATGGGATCTAATCGCGCTCTTTTACATGCATGCCTGGTTTCACCAGTCCAAGCACGATGTTCCGCGGCTGCTTGTGGAGGGTCTGAAATCTGGCGGCCTGCTGGTGATCGAGGGCTATGCCGGCGAAAAAGGCGACTACCAGACAAACGAATTGTTGCGTAGGTTCGACGGGCTGAAGATCGTCCACTATGAGGATGTGCGTGATGAGGCGGATTGGGCTCCCGGCCAGAAAAGCCGTATCGTGCGCTTCATCGCGGAGAAGCCGGAGTGACCTACGGGCGCCTATGACGAGGCTTTCTTCTTTGCGTCGGGCTTTTCGTCGGCCTTCTTCTCGTCTTTCTTCTCGTCGGGCGGGTGGCGAGGCTTGCGCGGGACGGGTTTGGCGCTGGCCATCTCGACGTACGCCGCTATGACGCGCTCCTTCTGCGACGGATCGAGCAGCAGGCGGCGCGGCTTGCCGGCTTCGGATTCGGAGAGCTTGAAGTAACCGTCGTTGGGCCGCACCGCGTAGAGCATGGCGGCCATGGCGGCGGAGGGCGCATCGTAGGGCATCGGCTTGTACGCGCGATATGCTTCCGCTACCGGATGCGCGGCGGCGTATGCGAAATCTCGGTCAATGCCGGCGCCGGGAAATGGAAGCTGGTCGCCAATCTCCTGCCCGACGGTGATCATCGGCGACGGCCATTCCGCCAGAACTTTGCGGGCGGCCGCGGCGTCCGAATGGAGGCCCTGCTCGGTCATCGATAGCAGGCGAACCTTGTGCGCGATCCAGTCCTTCACGCCGTACATGTCGAGCAGTTTGGCCAGATCGTTGGCCGGTCCGCTCAGCACCACCGCCGCATTCTGATCGTGATAGGCCATCAGCGCGTTGCGGAACAGCGTGGCGACATCCGCCGTATCGTTGACGTCTTTGATGACAGTCCGGCCTTGCGCCATGGCCGCCGCCAGCATGGGCGATGCGGGCGCAGCCTTACCATCCGCCAGCCCGACCGGCATGGAGTGCATGAACATGGCCGCCGTGCCGGTGGTGGCGCTGGCATAGAACAGCCGCACTGCGTCGCAAAACTGCGCCGCCTGCAGGTTGGAATTGCTGATGCCGATGGCGGCGATGCGGGCCTGGTCTTTGCCGTCGAAGCCGTGCAGCATGGCCAGCGCCAGCACGTCGTCGATGCGGTCCATCGCCGAATCGAACAGGATTCCCACGGGCGGCTTGGCTACGGCCGGGAACTGCATGTCAGGCGAGGTCCAGCACGTCCAGGCGTCCGGTGGAATCGCCGAAATGTTCGATGTGCACGCCCATGCGGTCCATCATGGCCAGGTACAGGTTGCACATGGGAGTTTCGCGGCGATATACGATGCGGCGTCCGGGCTTGAAGTGGCTGCCGCCGCGGCCGGCCATCAGGGTGGGAAGGTCTTCGTGCAGGTGGCGGTTGCCGTCGGAGAGGCCCGCGCCGTAGACGATCATGCAGTTGTCGAGCAGCGAGCCATCGCCTTCGCGGATGGACTTCAAGCTCGTAATCCAGGCGGCGAACTGGCGTACATGGTAGCTGTTGATCTGGGTCACTTTCTCGATCAGGTCCGGTTGATTCCGGTGATGGGTCAGCGGGTGGTGGCCGTCGGGAATGTCGATCTCGCGATAGGGACGAGAGGTGCCTTCGTGGGTGACCAGGAAAGTGATGACGCGGGTGAGATCCGACTGGAAGGCCACCGTCATCATCGCAGTCATCAACTTGAAATGCTCGGCGAAATCCGCGGGGACGCCGTAGGGCTTCTCCATGTGCGGATCGATCTGGGCGTTGTCCTTCTCGGCTTTTTCGATCTGCCGCTCGATCTCGCGGATAGAGGAAAGATACTCGTCGAGCTTGCGCCGGTCGGTGGGGCCGAGATCGGTTTCGAGCTTGCGGGTATCGTCGCTGACGAAATCGAGGATGCTGCGGCGATACAGGTTCTCCCGGGCACGTGCTTCGGGAGTCAGGGCCATGCCGTTGCCGAAAAGCCGCTCGAATAGCGCGCGCGGGTCGAGGATGGGCGGCAGCGGTTGCGTATCGCTCTTCCACGCCAGGTTGTTGGTGTAAGCGCAGGAATAACCGGAGTCGCAATCGCCCGCCTGACGCGCATCTTCCATGCCCAACTCGAGCGATGGGAAGCGGGTCTGCTTGCCCACCTGGTTGGCCACGATCTGGTCGAAGGAAACGCCGGCCTTGATATCGATGACCGTTTTGCGGGGCTGCACGCCGGTCAGGTAAGAGGCGCAGCAGCGGCCGTGATCGCCGGCGCCATCGAGCAAGGCGCGGCCGGTATTGTGGGTCAGATTGCCGAACAGCGTGATGTCGTCGCGCAACGGCTCCATCGGTTTCAGGATGCGCGGCAATTTCCCCAGCTTGCCCTCGTACTCAGGATTCCAGCCATCCATGATGATGCCGTTCGGCACATAGACGAATGCCATGCGGACCGGCGGTGTGCGGCGGGTGGCCGCCAGCGCGGGCGACATGGCATCCAGGAACGGAAGAGCCACGGCCGTGCCGATGCCGCGAAGGAAGGTGCGCCTGGGCAGCGCTTTCTTGGTAATCATCATCGAGCCATCTCCTTGGGCTGCGAACGGCCGCCGATGCTGGCGACCCGGTTCGGTTGGTTGGGCGTACCGTCGCCGCGCCCCATCTGGAACGGCGTGCTGTGAACGATCTCAAAAATCAGCGTTTGAAAATGGTAGCCGTCGGCCGCCAGGTCGCGCTGGATGCCGTCCAGCGTGCGCCGGTCATAGGCTTGCAGCCCGCGGCCCAGCGCATACGTCAACATCTTCTCGGTGAGGCAGCGGGAAAACTGCGGCAGGGCGGCCATCAGCACCGCGCGCATCTGGTCCGGCGTCTGGAACGACTTGCCGTTGGGCAGCGTGCCGCTCGAATCCACCGGGAATTTGCCGTCTTCGGTGCGCCATTTGCCGATGGCGTTGTAGTTCTCCAGGCCGAAGCCCAGCGGGTCCATTTTGTTGTGGCAGGAGGCGCACATGGGGTCGGCGCGATGCTTCTCCATCTGCTGGCGCAGCGACATCAGCGTGCCCACCGCGCTTTCGTCGAGCGCGGGCACATCCGGCGGCGGAGGCGGAATCTCCGATCCCAGGATGTTGTTCAGCACGTACTTGCCGCGCAGCACCACGGAGGTGCGGGTCGGGTAGCTCGAAACCGTCAGCACGCTGGCCTGGCTGAGGAGGCCGCCGCGCTGGCCGGTAGTCAGCTCCACGCGGCGGAAGTCGGACCCGGTGACGCCGGTGATGCCGTAAAACTTGGCCAGCCTGGCGTTCAGGAAAGTGTACTTGGCATCGATGAAATCCGAAAGGGGCCGGTTCTCGCGCAGCACATATTCGAAGAACATGCGCGTTTCGGTCTTCATGGCATCGCGCAGCTCGGGACCCCATTCCGGGAACTTGTCGGGATCGGGCTTCACCACATCCAGGTTGCGGATTTCGAGCCACTGGCCGGCGAAATTGGCGGCGAAGGCCGAAGCGCGCCCGTCGGCCAGCATGCGCTTCACCTGGGCATCCACCACCGCCGGATCGTGCAGCTTGCCCGCTTCGGCGAGCGACTGCAGCTCATCGTCGGGCATGGAGCTCCACAGGAAATAGCTGAGCCGCGAGGCCAGCTCGATATCCGAGATGCGGTGCACGTCGTGCGGATCGAGGGTGGGGTCGTGTTCGATGCGGAACAGGAACTGCGGGGTGACCAGCATGGCCTGAATGGCGAGCTGAATCCCTTGCTCGGTGGTGCCGCCGCGCGACTTCGCCAGGGCCACGAACTTCAACAGGGAGGCCACTTCCGCGCGCGTGACCGGCCGGCGGTAGGCGCGGTGCGCCAGGGCGGTGATGATACGGTCCACGCAGGCCTGGCCCGACTTAGGGTCACAGATCAGAATCTTCTTGCGGCTGGCGCGCTCCACGTCGGTGGGGAACGGTCCCACGAAGACCATGGAGTTCAGGAACTTATTCTTCTTACTGCTGTAGGCGTCTTTTTCGGAGAGGGATTTGACGAAATCGTCGTCGATGAAGCCGGCGCGAAAAACATGGTCGCCGGAGGGCAGGTACATGCGCACCTCTGCTTCCGAATAAGGATCGAAATAGACCAGCTTGGATGGCTTGGTCTCGACCGGCATGGTTTTCTGCAGCACGCCGTCGATCCAAAAACCCAGCGTGACGGGCTTGGCGTCTTCGGCGCGCTCGCCGGGCATGCCGAAGCGAATGATGTAATCGCCGTCCCATTCCACGCGGTGCGAAACTTCGATGGTACTGAGGTCCACACGGCGGATGGTTTTATCCTTTGAATGATATTGCGCTTCGAGCGGCTTCTTGGGCAGCGGATCGGCGCCCATGGCGCGCGAAGCGATGGTCTCGGCGGCGTCCATATATTTCTCCATCAGGACCGGAGAAATGGTTAGCACGTCGGCGATGTTGTCGAAGCCGTAGCCGGAATCGTCGGTGGGAAAATCGCGCTCGGCACGGAAGTCGACGGCCAGCAGGTCGCGAATGGTGTTGGAGTATTCGCTGCGATTGAGACGCCGCGCCGTGACGTGCCCCGGATCGGGCTTCACGTTGCGGTCGGCTTTTTCGAACTCGCCCTCGACATAATGGATCAGGGCCTGCATCTGCGCCTCGGGCGGTTTCGGAATGCCTTTGGGCGGCATTTCGCCGGCGCGCAGCTTTTGAATAATGGCTTCCCAGCCGTCGCGGTAAGTCGAGACCGAATCGGGGGTAAGGAAGGCTTTGACGTTCAGGCCGCCGGAGGAGAGCTTGTCGTTATGGCATAGCGCGCAGGTTTTGGAGAGGACCGGCTTCACAGCCGAGTCGAAATCCATGGGCGGAGCGTCGGCCGCGCACAGGACGCCGGTTAGCGATAGAACGGCCGTGATTGCCCAGAGATTTAAGCGCATTAGAACAGGCTCCGAATGCCTTATTGTTCTATAATACATCTGAAAATGGAGGGGCCCATCGAATCTCTCTATTCGCGCCGGAGTTTTCTTACGGGCGCGGCGATGGCCATCGCCTTACCGGGCTTGCGGGCCCAACCGGAACCTGCGTCCTATGGCCTGACCGCATTGCTCGACGGGAGCGCCATGGTACGCATTGCGGCGGGCGAGTTCCAGATGGGATCGGCGGCCGGGGAAGCGGACGAAGGCCCCGCCCATCGCGTGCGCATCAGCCGCGACTTCGAGATCGGCCGGTACGAAATCACACAGGCGCAGTGGGAGACCGTCATGCTCGACCCGCACGCCAAGCCCGGCGCGGGCAGGGTGACGCCGGAAGGTGCGACCGTCAGCACCAGCCCCAGCTTCTTTAAGGGCGCATCGCTGCCGGTGGAGAGTGTTTCCTGGGACGATATCCAGGCGTTCCTGACGCGGCTGAACGCGCGCGACCACGATCACCTCTACCGTTTACCGACCGAGGCCGAGTGGGAGTACGCGGCGCGCGACGATGCGGGCGATCTAGCCGCCAAGGCGTGGTACAAAGACGACGCCGGAGGCCGGACGCAGCCCGTCGGCCTGAAGCAGCCGAACCCGCGCGGGATGTACGACACGCTGGGCAACGTGGCCGAGTGGGTGCACGATTGGTATGGCGCAACCTACTACGCGGACAGCCCGGCTACAGACCCGCAAGGGCCGGGCGGCGGTTCTTATCGCGTCTACCGGGGAGGCTGCTGGCTGGATTCCGCGAAGTATTGCCGCGTGACGGCGCGCAATTTCGAATTCCCTGTGAGCCGCCTGCACAATGTCGGCTTCCGGATTGTAAGGACACGTCGTTGAGAAAATTCCCGCTGCTGTTGCTTCTGACGATCACGGGCCTGAGTGCCCAGACGCATCCGCTGGAGGCCATCGTGGACGCCGCGCGCGAACACCCCGCTGCGCTCAAAGATTTGCTGGCCGCCAGCTATCCCAGCCTGAAGAACCAGGGCACGGCGCTGGTTTGGGGGCAGGATTTCCTGTTCGTCGCGGAGACCGGCAAGCAGTCCACGGTGTCGATCGATGGGCAGCCGGGCGCGGCCATGGCTGCGGTGCCGGATTCCACGTTGTGGTATCGCCTGGTGAAGATGCGTACAGGGGTCACGCACTCCTACGAGTTCCTGGCGGAAGGCAAGACGCTGTTCGCGCGGCGGGACGTGGCCGGATACAATCCCGATTCGTATCCCAAGCCGGGCGTGCCCAAGGGGACGCTGTCAGAAAAGCACACCATCGCCAGCAAGATTTATAAGGGATCGAGCGCCGATTACTGGGTTTACGTTTCGCCCGGAGTGGATCCGTCGCGCCCGGCGCCGCTGATGGTGTGGCAGGACGGGCAAGGTTTGATTCGCGGCGATCTCTCGGGGCTCCACCTGTTCACCGTGACGGAGAACCTGGTGGCGCAGAAGCTGATCCCACCCATGATTCATGTGATGATCTCGCCGGGAACCGGTCCGCACATGCGCAGCATTCAGTACGACACGGTGTCGGACCGCTTCGGCCGCTATCTGCTGGAGGAAGTGCTGCCGGAGGTGGAGAAGAGCTACAAGCTGCGCTCGGACGGCTATTCGCGGGGCATCGCGGGCGAGTCGTCGGGTGCGATCTGCGCGCTGAACGTGGCCTGGAATTTTCCGGAGAAGTTCAGCCGGGTGCATTCCACGATCGGGAGCTATACGGCGCTGCAATGGCATCCGGAGGAGCACCTGGAGGGCGCCAACGTTTATCCGTTTCTGATCCGCAAGGAGGAGCGCAAGAACATCCGCATCTGGCAGAGCGACGGCATGGACGATATCGAGAACCAGTTCGGAAGCTGGCCGCTGCAGGCGGTGGAGCTGGCGAATTCGCTGAAGATGAAAGGCTACGATTACCACTTCCGCTTCGGCGAGGCGGCGCACAACAGCGCGCAGGCGGCGCTCGATCTGCCGGAGTCGCTGGCGTGGCTGTGGCGGGACTACGATCCGGCGAAGACGGAGCAGACTTACGAGCAGGATCCGGCGGAGCATGACAAGCCGCTGTACCGGATCCGGATCGTCAACCGGGATGCCTGGTGATGGCCATCGATCTGAATTGCGATATGGGGGAGATGGAGGACGGCGCGATGGAGGAGGCGTTGATGCCGCTGATCACGTCTGCGAACGTGGCCTGCGGCGGGCATGCGGGCGATGAAGCCACCATGCGGCGGACGGTGGACCTGGCGCGGCGCTACGGGGTCGCGGTGGGAGCGCATCCGGGCTATCCGGACCGGGCTTATTTCGGACGGGTGGAGATGGCTTTGGCGGCGTCGGAGATTGCGGAGACAGTTTGCCTGCAGATCCGGGCGCTGGCGGCGATTGCGGGCGAGATCGCGCATGTGAAACCGCATGGGGCTTTATATAATGTCGCGGCCAAGAATGCGGAGGTGGCGCGGGCGATTGGGGAAGGCGTCGCGCGGTGGGGCGGCGACGTGGTGCTGGTGGGGCTGGCGGGGTCGGGCATGCTGGCGGTCTGGCGGGAGATGGGCTTTCGCACGGCGGCCGAGGGATTTGCCGACCGGCGGTATGAGGCGGATGGTAGTTTGCGGGCTCGGAAGTTTGCGGATGCTTTGATTACGGATCCGTCGGAGGCGGCGGGGCAGGCTTTGCGGCTGGTCCGGGCAGGGCGCGTCCAGACCATCTGCGTTCATAGCGACACGGCTGGTGCGGTTCGGATTGCGGCTGCGGTGAGCGAGGCTTTGAAGCTCGCGGGCTGAGAGCCCTTGGCAGCCCTGGGGCCGAGATTCTCTGGTGTCTGCCTACTGGCCGAGTCGCGCGCTCGCCTAGTCGGTAGCAAGCTTGCGTACCGTTAAGGACTTTTCGTGCCACTCAAAGCGCGTCGCCTGCCCTCGCCTCCCGACGAGGAATCGTCCGATGCCGAGGGCGTCTATACGGCGCAGTGCCCGAATTAGCTCGGGCTTATCGACTGGCGTGCCACTCCGCTCCAGCTTATCGCGGAGAGCGTCGAGTTCGGTGACGTTCTGGTTGTACTGCCTGCTTGCGAAGTGGTCAATGATGACGTGTACAGCAGGGTCCTCTAGGTAGGCCGCGCGCAAACCGGCAAGGTCGGTTCCGGAGCGCGCTGGCGTTGTCGTGATTTGCTCGACCGCGTCCGGACCCGGCGGAGTTGGGGGCGCCGCCGTGGACTCTTGCGGCGTGGTGACCGCACCCTGCTTCGCGGGAACGGGTGTCGGCACGTCGACGCGAACGCGCGTGCCACGGACGAACTCGATGAGGTCACTCCTGATTCCCTTGTCGCGGTTCTCTATTGCATCTATGACGTCCCCGATGGCGGCCTGTCTTGGGTCGAGCATCGGTTGTGGGATTTCGATAGCGGCACACCATGCATCAATCCGAATCTTATTTTGAATCACCTCATGTATCTGGGCGAGGAAGGATTTGAGCCCTTTGTCGCTCTTGGAAATGTTGAAGTTCTTCTCCAGGAGGGCACAATTCCCGAGGCGATTGACAACTGCCATCGGGTCTTCGTCAGTCTGATTTTCACTGTTTCCGAACTTCTGTTTCCAGAGCGCGTAACTGACGATATGGTCGACCTCGATGGCTGGTTTGCTTTTACCGACTCGGAGTTGGACTTGCGATGTGCCCCATCGTTCATGGTCGAGCCGGTGCCATACCCAAAGCACGCTCCGATAAGTAGCAACGCGCTCTCTGCTCGGTGCCGTGATGGTGTTGATGTAGGTGATCGCGCCCGCAGAGAGTCCGTCGATGAGCTTTGCGAAGCAGTCCTCCCAGGCTTGGTGCGCACTGTCGGCGTCGTCGATGGCTTTGATGCTTTTGTGCGCGTCGCTTAGGGCTTTCGAGTAAACTTCGACGCTGGTAATTGATGACCCTGACCAGGTTCCGGCCCACTGTGAGCACATCAGCCACTGATCGAGGTATTTGTTGATCGTGTCGCTGCATTGTTTCTCGAAATGGTCACGGGCGAGTTCAGCAAGGCTGTGGTCTCTTTTCCAGCTTTCCACGATATATATCCACGCCCAGACTACGGCGAGGGCGTAGAGGGACGCCACTTGTCCCCGGCTCCCGTACTCGATTGTTCGCTCGTTGAGGTGTTTTGCTCCGAGCTCGAAGGCAGCGGTGACGGGGTGCCATCGGTTGCTCAGCACCGACGCCATTGGACGGATCACGCTGCCCTTGAGGAGGTCACTGTTCGCCAGTAGTCTCCCGTCGTTGTGCGCGACGGCCCAAAGGAATGACGCCGCGCTGACGAGCTCGTCTGTTTCGAGGTTGAGGCTGTGGTCGGCGAGTTCTCTTGCAAGGCCATTAAAGCATTCTCCGGCGGTTTTGCCCTCGGTTTGCTGCGGGTCCCAGCCAACTTTGAGCCAAGCCAGCGTGATTTCTTCTCGGGTGAGTGTTCGTCCTGCGGTATTGAGTCGCGTAAAGATGCTGACGATTGCGTCGTTGTACGAGTCTCGAGTCCATGTTTGCTCGTCGTATGGTTGGAGTTCCAGGAAGGTGACATCCGAGAGTTTCACATCGCGTAGTGTCGTCATGAGCTCGCCGAGCGGCTGGAGCAACCCGAGTACCTGTTCCTCGCTGAGCGTTTGTTGACTGAGGAGTGGCCTGATGAGCGTGCGGAACTGCGCCTCCTTGAGACCGGGGTTTGTCTGTGCTTCCCTCCACAGACGGCTGAGGCGCACATACCGTTGGTGGTTTGCCCCCTCGTATGCCTTTGGGAGCGGGTCTTCATAGTTCTCTTGCTTGGGGTAGGCTGATTGCCCGTTCTGAGGGTCGGTAATCGCCCATGCGAGTACCGTGCGGAAGTCGACCGCGAGTAGGTTGCAGTGTTGCTTTTCGTATTCGGTCTTAAAGGTTTGGAGGTCGAAGCACAAGCTAGCCTTTGACCAATGACGGTACTTTGCCTGTCGGCCGCGCGGTCGTCGTTCCTTGATTTCTTCTATCCATTCCCGGTCTTCGAGGGTGAATCCCCAGTCGTCGCCGCCAAGGGCGAGAAGGAGGCTTTGGACGCGTTGCTGGCCGTCGAGGACCATATGGTACGAGGCTGGCGGATTCATTTGAGTCACCTGCGTTCCATTCGCGTCGCCGGTGCGGTTCACGACGGTCCAGAACGGGCGGAATGGGATGCCTTCTAACTCGTGATGGTTGACCTTCCACAAGAGGAGCGTGCCAAACGGCCAACCACGAATGAGTGAATCGATTAGCAGGGTAACCTGGTTGGGCGTCCATACGTATGGTCGCTGTAAGTCAGGAATAAGAACGGTTGCGCCCGTGTGTGCACTTGCTCTCCCAAGCAACTCGTGCAAACTCTGTGAGTCCTGTCGGTAAACGTTTCCCATAACAAAGAATGACCTGGCGCGCGAAGGCCGGCCTCCACGGGTAGGCCATTGGAGCGCCCCGAGAAGCTAGCTTACGAGCCGGTGGAAATCGCCAGTGTATCACCCGCGACGAGCCTCATGATGCAGTTGCCGCGTCGTCCATCAGTTCTTAGTCGGAAATTCCCGCATGAGCGAGAAGTCGCCATACGTTTAAACTTGCCGGCTCCGGTACAACCTCCGAAGTCTGATCGGCGTCATGAATCCGGTGTTCGCGGTAATGTTCACGGTAATTCAGCGCCTATGGGCACGCAGCCAGTTTAGTTGTTGTGCCAGTGCATTTCCCAGCCTAGGTAGCGCGTCGCGGCTTCGTGCACCATTCCGGCTACGGTCGAGAGGTTGGCGGCTACGTGATGCTCGTAGCCGTTCAGGCAGATATAGCGCAGTAACTGCTGCAGGTTTTCGATTCTTACTACTCCGGCTCCTCCGAAGGTGTCCAGGGGATCGCTGGTGAACTCGCCTTCGCCCACATAGGAGACCAGCTTGCCTGTGCGGTCGCTGGTGGATACGCGGCAGAAGCTCATCGGTCCGGCTTTGACGCGGCCCACGCAGGTGCCGAACGTATTGGCCTTGCCTACCGTGCCGGCGATGATCTCCTGGTAGTCCATGCGCACGTCGGCGAAGAAATGCTTGGGCAGGTTGCTGCAATGGAAGCAGACGGCTTTGTCGGGATCGTCGCCGTAGTTGTTGTTCCAATCGAGCAGGGCGCTGGGGGTTCCGGAAGCCAGTTGCAGGGCGTACATGCCCACTACGCCGCAGATATCCACTTCGCAGGCGGCGGGCAGCAGGTCGTTGCTCATCATGCTCATGATGGTGCAGGGAACCACGCCGAAGTATTCTTCGATGGCGGTCCAGCACTGCACGGCGCTCATGACCACTTCGGTTTCTTTCATCCAGCCGTCCACTACGGCGCCCAGCTTCGCCATTTTGAGCAGCGCGTCGTCGGGGATGCCCTGAGTCGAAACATAGCTCTTGATGGCGGCCAGTTTTTGCTGCGCGGCATCGTCGTGATCTTTCATGCGCTGGATGCGGCCCAGGATTTCGGAGAGGTCCACGGTCTCGATGGAGATGCCGTGCTGCTCCAGGATTTTCTCGCTGTAGCGGACCGTATTGAAAGCGGCGGGGCGCGCGCCGATCGCGCCGATGCGGACTTTGCGCAGACCTTTGGCGACGCGGCAGACGCCGGCGAACCAGTCCAGATCTTTGCGGAAGATATCGGAGTCGGGCGCTTCGGTATGGCGGCTGGTGATGGAATACGGGATGCCGTATTGGGACAGATTATTGCATGCCGACATTTTGCCGCAGAAGCTATCGCGGCGGAACTTGATGGACATGCGGGAGGCGGAATCGGGGGTGGCCTGCACCAGCACGGGAACGTTGAGTTCGGCGAGGCGCAGGGTATCGGCGATGGCGCGTTCTTCGCCGAAATTGGGCAAGGTGACGATCACGCCGTCGATGCGATCGCGGTTGGCGCGAAACAGGTCGGCGCACTTGCGGGATTCCGCGCGAGTTTCGACGGCTCCATACTTGCTGTCCTGGGGACCGAGCACGAGCGGCTCGATACCGGCAGCGGTCAGGGCCTGGATGATGTCCTCGCGCCCTTCCCTGGCGAGGTGATCGGGGAAGAATCCGCGGTTCCCTACGATTACCCCCATGGTCATTGGTCTTATCACGAAAATTAATCTAACACGCTACGCAAGGAGAGCCCGCGCGCGGGTGTATGCTGGCTCGGTATGGAATCCTCAGACCGCTTGTTTCTGGACTACTCCGCGCGCAAGCTGCGGCAGCTTACGGATCGCATCGAAGAATGCCTGGGACGGCTGAACGAAGAGCAGATTTGGACGCGCGGCACGGAGAATGAAAACGCCGTGGGAAACCTGGTGCTGCATTTGAGCGGCAACGTCCGGCAGTGGATTGTGGCGGGCGTGGGCGGGAAGCCGGACGTGCGCGACCGGGACTCGGAATTCGCCGCGCGTGAAGGGGTGACGGCGCCGGAACTGGCGGCGCTTTTGCGCGGGGTGGTGGAGGAAGCCGCGGGCACGCTGGAGCGCTTGGACACAGGCCGGCTGATGGATGCGCTGGCGGTGCAAAGCTACGACGTAACCATACTGGAGGCGGTGTACCACGTGGTGGAACATTTTTCGGGGCATGCCGGGCAGATCATTTTTGCGACGAAGCTGCTGAGCGGGGAAGATCTAGGTTTCTACGGGCACCTGCGGAGCAAGGCTCCGCATGCGGAACGGACGCCGTAGTCACTTCTTGAAGAGCTTGTCGAAGGCGCTGCGGGCGGCATCCGGCGAACTGGGCACTTCCAGGCGCGGTGCGGCGGGGGGCGGAGCCGAGGCGTTGCCATCGCGCGCCACGGTGACGCGCGGCGAGAACAGGGTACACTCGTTGGCCTTGTCCTTGATAGGAATGCGCACCGGAATCGGTTTCAGGCATTGAAACCGGGTGGAGGGCTCAAAATAGGTGCACTGCTTGCAGCAATGCAAGGCAGTGTTACATTTCGGACAATTGCCGCTCCAATCGATGCCGCTGGACAATTGCGTGGAACAGCTGAAACAGCGCGATGCGGTTACCGCTTGCACCAGACGCGGCAAGCGCGGACCGGTTATGTCGATGGGCGGCTTAGGTCCCTGGGTGCGGGGACGATCGTCGTCGCGCCGTTCCTTGAAATTGGAACGGTCGGAATCCATGTAGCCCTGCTGTCTATACTTGCGGTCGCTGTCCATGGGGAATTGAGTACTCCAAACTCACAGGTGGGACGAGATTCCAACCCAGGGCTCGCTTCGTCGCGCATTACCGATCGATCACCAGGTCAGCCGTACGGCGGCTTACAACCACCGTGGTTAACACCGGGTTACCGGAGGGATTCTGTGGAAAGGCCGAACGCCCTGCACAAACAGGTCAGGAAACCCGCCTGCTGCAAACCTATATGTACCACAGAACGTATGTCGTTTGCACGTCAATTCCGCGGACGGTGGGGTGCAAAAGTCCTACTCGGGTCAGGCGGGGCCTTTGATTCATGCAGGCGGTTGGCGCTTGCCGATGGTTTCGATGGCGTTCTTGGCGGCACGGGAAAGATCGAGCGCGGGCAGCAGTCCGAAGCCGCGACCGGGTGCGCCGAGGGGCTGGCTTTTAGCGGCGATCTCGCGCAGGCGGGGCAGGTCGGACGAGTCGCCGCAGTCGCCCACGATCATGAGCGAGAGAAGCTTGCGGGCCATATCGTTGCCGGATAGAAGCTGGCGGGCGACGGGCAGAGTGGCCGGTTCATCGACGCGGGCGGCCCTGCTGAGCGCGGCCACGCCCGCGGCACTGTTTCCAGCGGCCAGGTCGAGCAGGTAGGGCAGCACGGCGCGGTCATGATATTGGCCCAGACCCATGACGGCATTGGTCGCGACCAGCATGCTGGGATCGTGGGCGGCTTTGACCAGGGGCGCGATCAGGTCGGGGCGCTCGAATCCGCCGAGTTCGCGGGCGGCGACGGCGCGCACTTCGGGCTCGGGGGCGGTGAGCGCGTTCTTCAGCTCGTCAATGGCTCCGGCTTCGCGCAAGTTGCGGGCGGCGCAGGCGCGCACCGATTCGACGGCGAGGGCCGCGCGCATGGAGGCGACGGTCTCGGGGGTGCGGTCGCCGCGCAGGGCGTAGCAGGCGTTGTTGCGCTGGGCTATGGTGAGGTGGTCATCGAACATGCGGCCGGTGGTGTCGTTGGCGGCTAGGGCGGTTAGGGAAAACAGGAAGAAGATGGTTTGTTTCATTCGATAGTCTCCTTTGGTTAGTTGACAGGTTGGGGAAAAGGCTGGATACCGCTTGCTGACGCGCGCGGCTCGGATAGCGCTTTTTCGGCTAGGGGGGCCTGGCGCGGATCGAATCGGGGGTTCAGTTGGAGGGCGCGCTGCAGGTGCTTGCGAGCCTGGTCGGACTGGCCTAGGGCTTGTTCGATCATGCCCGCGTGATAGTAGAAGGCCGGCTCAGGCGTGCCGAGCTCGAGTGCCTTCTCTTTCGCTTTGGCGGCTTCTTCGTACCTTTTGTTCTTATATAGGCTCCAGGCCAGCGCGTCATAAGTGTAAATATCGCGGCGGCCTTTCAGCTCGCGGTCCACCAACTCCAGGGCGCGGGCGGTATTGCGGTCGCGGTCGGCATAGGCCATGGCGAGGTTGCGGTTGACGTTCAGACCGCTGGCCTGCTCCATCTTGTCGATCATGTCGATCATGTCGGCCTGCTTGCGGGCTTCTTCCGGCTTGCCGGCGAGGGTGTAGAGATCCTGCAGCGCTCCGGCGTATTCGACCAGCGGCACGGCGGATTGCGCGCGGGTGTAGGCGGCGATGGCGTCGGAAATTTTGCCCTGCGCGGCGTACGCGCGCCCCAACCCCGCATACGCCGGATAGTAGCCTGGGAAGGCCCGCAGGGCGGACAGATAGGCGCGCTGGGCGTCATCCACCTGTCCAACCTTGAAATACATATTGCCCAGATCGACATCGCACCAGGCCACATTTTCCATCGACCGGCTGCCGGCGCTGATGGCGCGCTTCATCAGTTCGATGGCGCCGGCGGCGTCGCCGGCTACGAAGCGGTAGTAGGAGGCGCGATTGTAGCTGGAGAGATCGGGGCGCAGGCTGACCATGCGCTGGTAGGCTTCGGCGGCTTTATCGTACTGACCCAACTCCATGAGGGAGTCGCCCAAGGTGCCCCAATTCCAGGGATCGTCGGGCGAACTGGCGGTCAACTCGCGGGAGTATTCGGCGACCTGGGTGAAGTTATGGCGCTCGAGTTCGATCTGGCTGCGGATGCGCAGGGCCTCGTAATCGGAGGCGTCGGCGGAGAGCACGGAGGTGACAATTTTGGAGGCGCGGTCGAGGTAGCCGGGGTCCATGGTTTCGCGCATTTTCTGGATGTAGGCGCCGGCGAGGAGGTTCTGATAGTGCAGGTCGCCGGGCTTGTAGTTGACGAGCGTCTCGTACATTTTGATGCGCTCGTCAGTGGCCATGTGAGTTAACTGGTCGGCCATGGCGCGGTCGGTGAAGGCCTGCATGAGGCGGTCGGGCTCAGGCGTTTGCGCGTAAGCGGCGCAGGCGAGCAATAAGAACGAGAAGGCGTTTCGCATGGGTTGGCTCCTTGGAATTGGGCGGCTCTGGAGCGGCCGCCGCAAGACCACGTGATTGACTTTCTTACTGACCGGTTGGAGTGCCGCGGCCGTTGGTGCCGTTGGCCTGGCTATGCAGGAAGCCGGCATGGGGTGGCGCGTGGAACGGGAAACGGTCGAGCAGCGGAACGTCGTTGCTGTTCACACCGTCGCCGAGCTGGTTGTTGGGCGCAATGTTGAAGCCGCTGACGAGCACACCGGCGGCGGCGCGCAGGCCGATATCGACCACGTCGTCACCGGGGCGGCGGCCGCCGAAGGGCCAGCCCGCGTTATCGCCGGCCAGCGGTCCAAGGCGGCTCTGCTGGGCGATGGGGATACCGGGGGTGGTGAGATCGATGCGAGTAATATCGGGAACGAAGACGCTGAGCAGATCGTTGCGCGGGGCGGGCGGCACGTTGAGCTTGAAGACTCCGCTGAGCACGGCGCTGACGAAGAAGGGATCGGAGATCAGCGGCGCGAACTGCTGGTCGTTGGACGGATTGCTGCGATTCCAATAATCCTTCATGCCGAGCGGGATGAGCAACTCGACGGTGAGGGGATTGCCGACGCGATCGACTTGCACGTAGTCGCCGAACTGAAGGGGATCGTTGGGGCTGACGCGCACGGTCACCTGCTGGCGCAGCGTGGAAGCCCAGGCGGCGATGTGGGCGTTAGGATCGGTGGTGGCGGTGGGCATGGAGCCGTTGGCGGTCAACATGGTGATAGGCGCCTCGACGGCGATCAGGCTGATGTTGTAGCCGGCAAAGCCATCCACCGCGCTGGGATAAGCGGCACCCTGGCTGGCGTCGTAAGAGCTGGACAGCACGGGCGCGGGCGAGCGGAAGTTCAGGTAATCGAAGGTGGCGCCGCTATCGAAATAAAAGGCGTCGTCGCGCGGGCCGGCGAATACGCGCATGCCGTTGGACAGCGTAAATATGGAGGGCTGTCCGAGATTGATCTCGTAACTGGGCGTGCCGTTGGGGCCGGTGTTGGGCGGGGCGACGGTGAGCGCGTGGCCGTTGACGTCGGTGTTGAAGAACTGGGCCGTGTTTTTGGCCAGGTCTCGGACCACCACGACGTAAGTCTCCTTTAAGAGGATACCGGGGTCATCGATACTCTTGATCTGGCCGAAGTAAGACACGAACGGCGCGTTCGGCGCGATCGTATCCTGGAAGACGAAATCGATCTGCATATCCGGATTGCCGTCGAGGCCGCGGGCGTTGTTGACATTGAACCGGTAGAGGACGCTATTGGAGAACTTGTAATAGCTGGGCCCGTTATCCGGGTTCTGGAAACCCTGAACGCTCATGCTCATCACGACGCTGTTGGTATGGCCGGTTTCCCAACTGCGAAAGATGTAGAAATCGTTCAGATTGGCTGTTTGGTCTTCGAGCAGCAGCGGACCGTTGCGATGGCTGGCGGCGAAAGCTCCAGAGACGGCCACCAGGGCGGCTGCGGCTGCATAGAAGGCATTGACTCGCATTCTTTCCCTCCTGAGGTGAGTTGGACTTCAAGGGTTATACGAGGGCGGGGCGGGTTTCGGATTTAGGGGCGGGGGTTGAGAAATTCAGTTTCGCGTGATCCGCCGTGCCGGCATCCTCTGCTGCTTACCAGGACCCTGGTCCCGGCAAGGTTCGGGTATGGTTGAAGGTAAATTCCCCAAGCAGAGATTCGCCGCCTGTTTGATCGAACGCGATCAGGCGCGCGATCAAGGTCTCCGATGGAGCCGCCTTCGCATAGGTGATGGACTGCTGAAATGCAACTCCCGATGATTCTGAATTGAACGGAATATCGTCCAGCCGGAGCTTCTCCATGCCCCGCTCATCGCAAAGGGAGAGATCGACTCGGGCTGCTCCTCGCAGGTTCGCAGTCAGGCGCCCGATGAGAAAATCGTCTTCCGCCGTAACTGTGCAGGCGATGCTGCCTCCATTTGGGGGAGCATATTCCCGCACATGCAGGCCCTGCCCGGCGACGCGGTTGAGAAAGGCATCGCTCACCACCATGAGAAGCGAGCCATGATGCGCCAGGCTGCGAATGGCGTCCGCCAGCGCAATTATTTCACGAAGCCGCCCTGCGCACTCATCGCAAGCGAATAGGTGTTCCTCGATGGTCTCTTCCTCTACCTTGGACAGCGCCCCGATCCAGTAGTCGGCGAGAATGCCGGCGGCGATAGGATTCAAACAACTCATGCGACCACTCCCATGCAACCGCGCAGTTGATCCATGGCGCGATGGCGGATCACGCGCACATTGGGTTCAGAGACGCCGAGAAATCGGGCCAGGTCAGCGCCCGTCTGCTCATCGTAGAACGTCATGACGATCACGGCGCGTTCGCGTTCTTTCAGTCTTTGAACACACTGTGCCAGGCGTTCCTGATCCAAATTCGGCGTCGGCGGAGGGGCAGGCGCGAGGGAGTCTGCTCCGAACTGTTCCAGCAGGCGTTCCTTTCTTTGGCGGTTCCGGCGCAGGTCGAGCACGGTCATCCGGCAGGTTCCCAGCACAAAAGACGTTAACCGGCCGGGATCCCGCAGGCGGCCTGCCCGTAAGGTTTCGAGTGTGGTGATCAAAACCTGCTGCACCAGGTCGTCGGCAGCGTGTTGGTCTCTCAGGTGACGCAGTCCGTAGAGGTGGATGCGGGGCGCCATGCGCCGGAACAACTCCGCTTCGGCGTCCCGGTCGTGGAGTCCGATCTGGCGTACCAGACCGGCATCGTTCAGCTCAATTTCCATCAACACATATTTTATGTGTAACGGCGAGGCGGTTCGTTACACGTCCGGGAAGAGAGCGCGGACGAAAGAGAAATCCGCGGAGAGCAGAGGAGAAAATGGTCACTACTGAGCAGACAGCATGCTTGAACACGAGAGGCAATGCGGCGTTCCGCTTCCTGGGAGTCCCGAGCCTGATGAGGGCAACGGCCGAAACCACGAAGGGGGCGTTCGGGCTAATTGAGCACTGGGAGATGCCGGTGGGGTTCGCTACGCCGTATCACACCCATCACCGTGAGGACGAATCCTTCTATGTACTGGAAGGAGAGATGGCGTTCGTTTCCGGCAGCAAGTGGCTGAAGGGCGGCCCGGGCACGTTCGTCTACGGACCGCGAGAGATCCCGCACGGGTTTAAGGTGATTGGCGATTCTCCTGCGCGGATGCTTCTGATGTGTACTCCGGGGGGGTTCGAGGGATTCGTGCTGGAACAGACGACGCCGATCGCCGAGCCACCATCGCCGCCCGACATGGCCAGGCTGATGACGCTGGCGGCCAAGTACGGAATCGATATTCATGGGCCACTGCCGGAGACGCCCGGGGAGTTTGTTGCGGAAGGGAATCCCGCCGAAGGCCTGAAGGCGTTGAACTATCGCTGGATCAAGGCGTTTAACGAGCGTGACTGGGAAACCGAGCGTGCCGTCCGCGGCACGAATTTCCAAGCGTATTTGCCGGGCGCCAAAGACCCCTTGAACGGCGCGGCTTGGTCGGAATTCATGAGCGCCTTTACGGCGGGTTTTCCGGATTCGCGAATCTCGATTGAATCGTGCATTGCAGAGGGCGACACGGTGGTCTCGCGCTGGACGCTCACCGGCACGCATCAGGGCCAGTTCCAAGGAATTCCGGCGACGGGGCGTCCCGTCAAATTCAACGGCCTCGAATTCAACAAAGTGACTGACGGAAACATCGTCGAACACTGGGCCATGTTCGACAATCTTGCTCTATTGCGGCAAATTGGCGCGATGCCGGAATAGAGCCTATCCGCCCGCTACCGGTTCGCCCTCGGAAGCCAAAGAAGCGAATTATCACGGTGGGTGGCCGGCTGCAATCCAGCTTGACGGTTTGTCACCGACCCAACGATTGATGAGCGGGTCTGCCGTGCCGCTCGCTAAAGGACTATCGCGCGTTTTTTGGCAACTTGATCGTCTCTAGCCAACTTCCGGTTGAAGCGTGATCGCGCCCGAGTAAGCGCTATTCGGGAGCGATCTCTCAGGTTCCACGCCGCTCGTGCTCCGTTGCAGAAAGGATTCGTTGCCGGACTAGACGGAACCTTGTAGATTTAGCAAATGGCGCTCAAACGAATGGACAACGTAGGAATCGTCGTCGATGACCTTGGAGGGACGATTGATTTCTTTCGTGAACTGGGCCTTGAGCTCGAAGGGCGGGCCACGATCGAAGGAGAATGGGCCGGACGTGTCACTGGACTGGGCGATCAGCGTGTCGAAATTGCCATGATGCGCACGCCGGACGGCCACGGCCGGCTCGAACTCTCCCGCTTCGTCACGCCGCCTACCGTCGCGGATCACCGCAACGCGCCGGTGAACGCTCTAGGCTACCTCCGCGTCATGTTCGCCGTGGACGACATCGACGAGACGCTTGAAAAGCTCCGCAAGCGCGGCGCGCAGCTCGTAGGCGAAGTAGTCCGGTATAAAGACGCGTACCGGCTCTGCTACATCCGCGGGCCTGAAGGGCTTCTCATCGGACTCGCCCAAGAACTCAGCTAAGCGCAATACGAAGACGCCGGAGAGACCGCCGCTTTCGGCTACCGCGTGGATCGTCGACAAACCGGAAGCAATCCACACGAGCCGCAAGCCGGCGACCCGACGATGTGTTCGCCGGCGGGTAGAGTGACCCACTTCCGGATTCAGGGGCGGGGTGGTTAGGGCCGGCGAAGAAAATCAAGCGAGCAAAGCCCAAGTTGCCGGATCGAAAGGGCGGCGGGATGCAGGTGGTGCGGCGGACGCAGATTGCCGCGCTCGTCGGGGGGGTGGAAACTGCCGGGGCGCGCGAGAACGGGCGCGGAGAGAGACACGTGTCGCGTACCGGAGGGGCCGGTGGGAGGGATTGTCAAAGATCAGGGATGAGTGCTGGTTAACGGGTGTCGGCTGCGGGCGCCGCCATGACGTAAGGCGCATCGGGCAGGGGCTCGGAGGATGGGAGCGGGAACGGGATGAGAGGGCGAGGATCGGGGGAAGCGGCGAGCGGTTCGGGCTGGGCGGGCTGCTCGGGTTGCTCATGCTGCTGATCGGGAATGGGGCGGTGCTGCTGGAGGTGTTCGAGGTCGTGCATGGCTTTGGAGAAGGAGCGCTCCAGGCGGGCGCGCTGGGCGGCGTAACGCTCCAGCAGGTCGAACTGGTCTTTGACGGGCATCTGATTCATGAAGACGCCGGCCTCGCTGAGGGCGAAGCGCATGAGGAGCCACTGGCTGACGGCCATCTGTTCGAGGAGGAGCTGTTCGGTGCGGGTTTGGGGGCGCCATTCGGATTCGAGGTCGTCGCAGAGCTGGTCGAAGTCTTCGGAGTTTTCGGGCGGGAGCAGGGTGGCGCGGGCGCGCAGGCCGTGGCGGAGGGAGTTCAAGCGCACGGCGGCCTTGCCTTCCGGGGTTATGGGGCCGGTGGAGAGCTGGGCATTCCGGCGGTTTGCTTCTAGCTGTATTTGGGAAACCATGGTTATTGTCCTTACCGATTCGAGCTTAGCTTGGGGGCGGTCCGGCGGGGGCTTTCGCGGGGTGGGGTTCGATGCGGAAGTGCAAAGATTAGTTTGAGTTCCGGGGATTGGGAAGTTCTGTGAACGGGCGGGGCGGAGGGGCCACTTGCAGGTATTTGCTCAGGGATCGGGCCGGCCCCGTAGGCGCTAACCTACCCTAAACCGCGAAACGCCGGGTTCATGACCTCCCGACGGACTTCGGAGGTTGTACCTGAAGCGGGCAAGTTTCACATATGCTGCAACCGTCAACTGGGTTGCAGGGCCCTGCGCGTTTGTCGTTCCTAAATGGCGGAACATCCCGCAAGCGGACTTCAGACCAGTGCCGGCGCATATGAGAGCGTCTGTCTCTTCCGTCAAATGTACCGTCGCCCCCCGGGCTTTCTGGCCAACGCGTCATGAGTGCGAGAGTGGTTGGGGGACTGTCTAAACGATCAAAAACTGACGTTACAATGGTGTGTTAATTAACCCCGATGCCTGACGAGCTGCCACTGGCGCGACGCCTTAAGATTTTCGTGTGCCATGCGTCTGACGACAAGCCCGCGGTTCGGCAGCTCTACGACCAACTTCAACACGAGGGATTCGATCCGTGGCTTGACGAGGAGGATCTCTTGCCAGGCCAAGACTGGGAGTATGAGATTGGTAAGGCCGTACGCGCAGCAGATGTAGTACTAGTCTGTCTGTCTCGAAAATCCATAAACAAGAATGGCTATGTTCAGAAAGAAATCCGCATAGCCTTGGACGCTGCTGATCAGATGCCAGCGGGTAGGATTTTTCTGATTCCTGTGAAGTTGGAAAACTGTTCGGTGCCGGAGCGATTCAGCGGTCTACATTGGGTTGACCTGACCGTCCCCGGTGCGCACGTCCGGCTATTTGGGTCTCTACGGACCGTCGCCCTTGAAAGACTCGAGGCGGACCAAACGCAACAATTAGAGAACAGCCGGTCGACCCGTGAAGCACCGTTCGGTATTGCGGATCTCTCTGAGACCGGTGGTCTGGAACTGGCTGGCTACAAGGTCTATCAGGGGCTGAAACTAACGGACTATTCGAACGGGATTGACGGGTCAATCTTGATCCTCATAGACGAGCGCATTAACGGGTTAACGGGCGGAATGCTTAAAGACGCATATTCAGGTGTGGAGATGCTACACCTACGAGTCGATCCCGCGAGTTGGCCGCTAGAACAAGGCGGGGTCCGGCAGGCTTTACTACTAGTCGTCGATCGTGATCTGCGGACCCTTTATCACGAGCAGCTCGGCCGAGAGTCTGCGCGGCTCGACCGGGTATACCTCTATCCCGATAAGAGCAAACCAACGTTCATAGTGACCCGCGATTATTCGATAGGTTGGGGGTCTTATAACGGGCCAATTTCTTACTTCTTAGAAGTCTCGGCGCGTGATGGCATTCGCTATGTCCTGACGCATGGCTTGATGACCTCACTTAAGACGGCATGGGTGATCGTTGGCAGCGACTTAGCTTCTGCTGAGATTCTTTCGAAGAAGTGTCGACCAAACTTCGACACAAGCTCGCCTAACGAGAATCTGAACTTTCAGGTGATCTACGAGCGATTCCATTTCGATGGTAGTTCGTGGCACCCAACGCTGGTGAACGAACATGGATTCTGGGAGGCCGACAGGGGACTCGATCCGAAGGAGATCCTGGCGAAGTTCGGGATAGAGAAATAGAGTCGTAAATATCATGTCAAAACGTCCGAAAACGGCGCCGGAAGCTGCGGCCGGCCCGAACCGCCGTTCGAGCTTCTCGCACGGGACGCCGCCGCCCGGTGCCCGTAGCCGTTCTACAAGAAGCGGACCTCTGGCCCTGTGAACTTCAGGCTCAGGCTCTAACTCGGGCCGGAATCTAAACTGCCGAGGCGCGCTTGCATTTTGCCTGACCCGTTTCCGGGCCTGATTTCGATGAGAACGTCCACGTGGGCACTGTCACAGACGCAAAGCGAAGCTTCGCAAGGCCGGGGCCGCCCGTTGCCGTGCTAATCGCGAAAAACGCGTCTTCAGTCCCCCATTGTTCGTCGAGACCCGCCTTTCAGCAAAACCATGCGAAGCACCACCTACTGCGCCGATCGGAGGTCTGACACATTAAGGGCCTGCATCAACATTTGAAGCAGCTCGGCGCCGATATTTGTGGTGCCCTGAGCGCCGCGGCTGCGAGCTTCGCGCACATGCGCGGGGTCCCTTGACCCTGCGTAGATAAAATAGGGGGTCTGATCCCCGCTGCCCCGTACCGCTTCCAGAAGAGTGTAACCAGCCCGCGAATCCGGGGGTCTATCCATGTCGCTGATGATCGCGTCGAAATGTTGTTTCCTCATCTCTGCCAGGGCTTGCCCCGTGGATTGGGAAAGAACGAAATCGATGTTGTAGGCCGCCATCGAGCGGCGCTCGATGGCGTTGTTGTCCGGCCTATCATCCACCCACAAAACTAGTCTTTGGTGTTTTTTGGTCTCTCGTTCTGGTCCCAGACTCTTGACTAGTTGCAAAGACTCGTCGTCGGAGGCATCGTCGCCGCGCCGTGCAGGCAATGGGGCGGGAACTGGAGCCGACGTGCGTGCGATGGCTGTCGCGATCTTCTGCGCCAGCACTCGAACAGCACGACGTATTTCGGGTCATTGGGCGGCAGGTCTGCCTGAATCCGCCAGTCGTATCGCTGACGGCTGGCGATTTCGGTGGCAAGCTCATCGTCCTTGAGCAATTCCGGGCGCTCGAGTACCGGCGCAGTCACGAAGTAGATAGGGAGAATGAGGTCGTCTCTGCGAAGCGTCTTCTCGTGCTCCAAGAACTGCTTCAACTCATCGCGACAGGGATCACTGTTGAAAAAAAGCGGCGTGACGATTGGTATGAGAAGCCTAGATGTCGAAATCGCTGCTGTGAGCCGTTTCTTCCACTTCTGACCGAACTCGATACCGTCGACGTCTTGGAAAATGTTGAAGGTCCTATCGCCAGTGACGACCTGAACGCCGAGTTCCAACAAGCGCCTCAATGACGTAATCGCACCGCCGAAATACTCGTCGTCCAATCTGGTGTAGCTGAGGAAGGCTTCAGCGGGATCACTCACAGTTGCAGTCCTCTATAGGCTTTGGAACGTCCTGCTCATTGTACCAGGAGCGGCAAAATTCGCAGACGGAAAATAATGACGCTGGGCGCTTCGGCGCGCGAAACGGCGAGAATGTCTCCGAAATCCAGATCGAATGTGAGCACGACCCTTTGCTCTTGGGCGGCTTTGGTGACGATATCAGGATCGGGAAGCCACGCAAGGCGTGCACGGTGGTGATGGACACGCCCATGTCGGCCAGAAATCTCACGCGGCGGGGCTCTTGAAAAACCCGATTTCTTCGTTGGCCAGCGCGGAGGCGTATTGCAGCGCCTGGCGTATGTCTTCGGCGTCAAGTTCAGGATACTCACGGACAATGTCGTCTGTGGACATCCCGTTCGCCACGAGATTGACCACCAGCGAGACGGTCATGCGCATCCCGCGAATGCAGGCGCGCCCTCCCATTATCGTGGGGTCAAACGTGATCCGATCGAACATAGGGTTAGTCTACCAGCCCCGAGGAGCGGTCCGAAAGCCAATGTGTGCGCGTGGGGGGCTGGTGGCTGGTGCGGCACCCGCACCTCGGAAGAGAGCACTCCGGCACCGGCGAACTTTGCAAAACGAACTCCACATGGATCAATTTCCCGCATGGATCAAGTCTCCCGACAAGTCGGTTTTGATCCCCGGTTTTACAGGTCCGCGATGATCGCGTCGCGCTGGACAGCGGATGGTGGTCCGGGATCGCGATCCGGTGGTGAGTGGGTTGGGAAGTTTCCAGAATGATGTGACTGCCGACGTGGTGCACCTTCACGTACTGCCATTTTCGGCACAAGAGGTCAGCGAGGCGCACACCCGAAACGTCTTGAGGAATCTTCATGCCACCATGAGGACTTCGTCGCGGACAAGGTGGAGGCGAACTCGTTCGGGGCGGGGCCGGTCAAAAAAAAACGCGGATGTCGCTTCCAGGACGTTCTTGCGCAACTCGTCCCAGGTGTCCCCTTCGGTGAAGATGCTTTCCGTGAGGCATTCGGCGCAGTAGCCACCATCGGACTCCTGGACCACCTCGAACACCAGTTCAGGCATACGTCTATGATAAGGCATGCGTTCGCATCAACGGGAGCATCAGCCGCAAAGAAGGCCACGCGTTGGCGAGCATTGCGGGAATCTATATATATGACTGCGTCTCGTGTGAGTTTGCGGAATCGCCTAGCGCCCGCCTGCGATGCGCATCACGAAGCCCGCTCGTGCTCGCCGTGTGCATGCGCGACCCCGGCGTACATTGCGTCTGGCGCCAGATCGATATCGCCGGGCCATGCGACCGCGCCAGAGTCGATATGGGCGCGGGCGAAGAAATCCATATCGAGCAGGGGTCCAAGCACGCCCGTCAAATCTTCGCAGTGTAACCGCACGCGGCCCTGTAATCCATCTTTGAACCGAACAAATAGACGATAGTCTGGTTCCGGTATCACCTCGACGACGTCCCAATACATGGCAGGGCCTCCACTCAGGGCAGTGGCGGGATATTCGATGGCGGCGCTTTTTCACGGCAAAGCCGCCAGTCCTCCAGCAACTCCTCTGTACGTATCATCGCCCATACCCGGACCGGTTCAAAGCCCGTCTGGCACTGCCCTTCGAGGATCTCTCGTGTTCCGATGTCGATGTCGGCTTCAAATTCTCCCTAACAGGCATGAACGTGCGGCGGCGGATGATCATTGAAAAACATACGGATGAGGATTCCGTAGAATGGGCTGATCGTCGGCATTCCGCGAGGATGATTTATCATCGAGCAGACTCCCCCAAGTCTGGTTGTGGTGTTTCCGCTAACGTTCGGCCGAGATCTGTCAGCGTCGAATCGGTAATCGCCGGAGGAGATATCCTGGTCCTCGACGATGGTCACTGCGCCACTTGTCAGTTCGCTCGCCCTGTCGTTGATCACGCGAGATAACCGGGTTCACGGCGGCGGGTGTCTGATCTGGCGGACGGAAGATGATGACGCTGGGCGGTTCGGCGCGGGATGCGGCGAGAATGTCCCCGAAATCCAGATCGAATGTGAGCAGGCCCTTTGCTCTTGGGGGGCGTTTGGCGACGATATCAGGATCGGGAAGCCAATTCAGACCTTCTTCGCGGAGATGCACGGCGTCGTGAGGGGCCGCACGCAAGGCTTGCACGGTCGTGATGGACACGCCATGCCGGACCAGAAATCTCACGCGGTGGGGTTTTTGAAAAACCCGGTCTCGTCAAATCAGGAGACTCACGGAGAGTGTTCTTAGTGGACATCATGGAGTAACCCGTCCAGACCAGCCCTGATCGAGCACCGCATCCCTATGCCGTGCTATCTTCTGGATATATTACTGGATATATCGAAAGGAAATCGCCATAATGAGTACTACGCCGCAGAAACGGGCGTTGACCCGCTACAGGAAACTCCTTCGCCAGCGAGGGATGGCCCGATTCGAGGTTCTTGCGCTGGATGCCGATCGCGAGTTGATCCGGTCGCTCGCGAAGCGTCTCGCCTGCGATGATCCGGATTCGGTGGGTATTCGCGCTACCGTCCGCAGTGCCCTTTTGAAAGAACAGTCGAAGACGGGCGGCATTCTCGACGCCTTGCGACGGTCGCCTCTGGTTGGCTCCGATCTGGATCTAAGCCGCCCGCGCACGGCGAGCCGCAGGGTTGACTTGTGAGCCGAAGCCTCTTGGACACCAACATTATCAGCAATGTCACCAAACCCGTGCCATTCGAGGCGTTAGTCGCGTGGATGTCCAGGCAGGCCGATAGGGATCTGTTCATCTCCTCGCTGACAGTCGCAGAAATACGCCGCGGAATTCAGGAGAAACCCGCTGGGAAGAAGCGCCGTGAGCTGGAGCATTGGTTCTCCGGCCCGGAGGGCCCGCAAGCGCTGTTCGCCGGCCGGGTGTTACCGTTCGATGAAAAGGCGGCGTTGATCTGGGCGCGGCTTATGGCTGATGGCGCGGCGAAGGGACGGCCCCGGAGCCCGCTCGACATGATCATTGCCGCGGTGGCTGAAGCGAACGATTGCGTGATTGTCAGCGAAAACGAAAGGGACTTCGCCGGCCTGAAAATCGTCAATCCGTTGCGCGCGAAATGACGGCTGATTTGCATAAGAGCCGTACGAAATTGACAATGTCGATGGAAACCGGATCGAGTTGAGGCAGTGCGCTAACAAGGCGTCTCCTACCCGCGGCAAGGGAAGCATCCCACCTGGTTTCGTTTTGAGGCGCTCGTTACCTTCTTTCAGCCTGCTATCAGCGGGACATTTGCAAATAATGAAAGGAGTCTTGTGACCCCATCGAAGTTCTTACCCCTTCACTCGTCTTTTGAATCCACCCGGAAGCAGGCAAAGAAACTGGCGCGGCAGTTCGCGCCGCTGATACCGATGCGCTCGCCCGCGTGCATGCGCAATTGCCGGCTCCGGCCCTTCGTCTATCGTTACGCGACGGGCAGTTGGTGCTTGCCCGGGAATGCGGTTTCGCCGGCTGGCTGGATCTTCGCCCGCAGTCCTCCGGCTGGAAGGCAAGGGTATGGACTGGGCGGCCGCGGAGGCAGGGTCCTTACTTACCGATTCGAGCTTAGCCTGGCGGCGGTTGGGCGCGGCCTATCCGGGGTGAGATTGGACGCAGAACTATGTGGCCCGCCGCCGAGATCCGCCGCGGGCCCGTGTCGAGCTTGGCCCGGGTTACAGCTTGAACACTTGGGCAACGCCCCGCCGAAGGTATCCTGCGTCACCATGTGATATTGGCGCTTCTGACACTCTGATACCGTATAGCTTAAGCGTATGCGAAGGCGTGACATTTTGAAGGCCGCCGCAGTTACCTCCCTGGGCAAAGGACTGCGCGCAGATGTGCCCACGCACCTGTGGAGCGGCTACGATTTCGGGCCAGGGCCGAGAGTGACCGGACGTCTGAATCAAGGGCCGTTCGGCATTGAGCAAGACGAAGGGTGGTTCACGCTGGCGGCGACCACTCCTTCCGAGCGCCCGGTCGCTAATTTCGGGCTGGGACTGGTGGGCTATACGTGGGAAGAAGGCGGCGCATCTCTGGCTGTTCGGGCGGGCCGCGAGGCGATTGAGCAGCACGTAGAGAAAATGGCTTCTTTACCATTCGTGGACGTGCTGTACATCCGCTGCGATTGGCGCGATGTGCAAAAAAGGCCCGGGCGGCTGGACCTTTCGCCGGTATGGAAACTGACGCTGGACGCCGCTAAGCGCCACGGACGGCGGGTGGCCTTTCGGGTGATGCTATCGAACACTGTCGGCCAGCCAAAGTATCTGGCCCTGCCAGATTTTGTCCGCGACAAAGTTCCGTTAGTAGAAATCGGCAGCCTCAAGGAGTATGGGCCGTTTCAGTTCCGCGAGCCGCGCTACGACCATCCGGAGTTTCAGAAGGCGTTCCAGGAACTGGTTGAGCTGCTGGCCGGCGAATTCGATGCCAATCCACTTATCGAGTGGATCGATCTCATGCAGTACGGCTTCTGGGGCGAATCGCACACCGGAGGCCTTACGCATCCATTTCCGGACTATCTCACCGCGGAGCGCACGATGGTTTCGATGGCCCAGCGACAGACTGATGCGTTCCGCCGGGCCCAACTCGCGGTAAACACTCAGCCCGATATCAGCAGTGTGGGGAACAGGGAAGTCGTGGATATGTGTGTACGCGCCGGCGCCTGGCTGCGCACAGACAGCATCCTGGTCGAGGAACCCGAGCAAATCGAGTCATTCGCCAACCGGCCGGCGTGGCTGGGGGCGATTCTGGAAGATGGTTACTTCCGCAAGTACGACAGCGCGGCTCCGGGGTATCTACCACCGGATTCAGCGGGAGTGAACATGCTGGAAGTATCCATGCTGCATGTGCTCGACGTGGGGGGCAACTACTGGTCGCTGTGGACCGAAGCTGACAACCTGGCCCGCTACAACGAACATTTTCCGCGCGGGTTTACGAGGCTGGGACAGCGCATGGGATACCGCGTCAGGCCGTCCTGGATCTGGCAGCGCAAACGATACGGAGCGAACGAACTGGTGGTGGCATTCGCCAATGACGGAGTGGCGGGAGTTCCCGGCGTGCTACGAGTCAATGTGAAAACGCCCAGTGGTGAGGTGATCACGGGAGGCGCGCTGGACGCCGGCCATCCGTACGGAGGCAAGCTGCGACAGGCTGCTTTCCGGTTGCCCAGGGAATTGGAGGGTCACGCCGTGCACCTGGTGGCCGAGATTGAGACTAAGGGTGGAATTCGACGTCCGGTACGGTGGGCTTGTGAACAGCCGCTGGAACCGGACGGCGGACTCCGCGTCGAAGTCAAAAAGCAGTCCGACCCCGATTGGCGCAAAGGAGTTTGACCGGGCACGCCGCGCATGAACAGACGGCGCGGCGCGCCCAAGCCCCGATTACTGTTTCTTCGCAGTCCCGTCTCCGGACATGGCGGGGGCCGCCGGCGGTTTGTCGTCACCGTAGCCGGCGATCAGGTATTCGAGAAGGGCATCACGGTCCTGAATGGTGCTGCCCCAGCCGGCCATCTTGTCGAGCTCTTTGGTCCAGGCGGCGCGGGAGAGACGCTGCGAATGGACCAGACGGAGGCTGTGGCAGGGGAGGCAGGACCGGCTCTCCTCTTTCTTGCCGCGGTCGAGGGTGGCCTGGTCGCCGGCGAGGGCTTCGACCACCAGGGCGGCGGCGATCAGGATGAGTTTCATGTGGTTTTCTCCAGGGTTATGCCGATGCGGTCGATGGCGTTGTACAGATAGCCGGACGGGTTCCAGCGGGCAACGAATGGCTGCACGTGGCCGGCGGAATCAGTGGCGCGAGAGAGGATGGTGTAATAACCGGGATCGCTGGGCCGCCAGTCGATCTGCCACAGGCGCCAGGCGAAGGGGAGCTTGGGGTTAGAGAGTTGCGCGTCGCGCCAGCGGCTGCCGCCATCGGTGGAGACTTCCACGCGCTCGATGGCCTGCTCGCCGGCCCAAGCGAAGCCGCGGATGGTTAGGGGACCCAAGGCGGATTTGGATTGGTCCCGCGGCGTGGTGATGCACGACTTCACAGGCATGCCTTCGATGACTTCGAGTTCGGCAAGTTTGGGGGGCGAACCGGGCGGCAGGCCGTACTTTGGGTAGCGATAGCCGGGGTTCATGAAAAAGCCGTTGTTAGGGGTAGAGGTGGCGGAAATGCGAATGACCCACTTGACCGAACTGGTGCCGTCCCAGCCGGGAACGATGAGGCGCACAGGGAAGCCGTGGATTTCGGGGATGGGCTGGCCGTTCATGGTGAGGGCGAGGATGGTCGCGGGGTGTAAGGCTTTGGGCATGGGAAGCGATCGGACGAAATCGGGCGTGGAGGCGATGCCGGTATCGGCGCCGTCGGTTTCGATGTAGGCGGCCGAGGAGCCGGCGCCGGCCATTTTTAGAACATCGCTCACGCGCGGACCGCGCCACTCCGCATTACCGATGGCGCCACGCATCCACTGGATGCCGGGAACCTTGGGCGTGTAGAAACCGCGTCCGTTGCCGGTACATTCGATGGTGGCGGGTACGGTGTATTGCGGCATGCCGCGAAGGCCGGCAAGGCTGAGCGCGAGCGGCTTAGAGACCATGCCGTTGACGGTCAGGCGGTAGGCTTCGGGATCGATGGGGGCGGGCCGGGGGATATGTTGGCGGACGAAGAACGCGTCGAGCGGGGTAAGCCAGGAATCGAAATATTGGAGGGGCGTTTCAAGGTCTTCCGGGCGATCATTGTGGAGAATCATAGGACGCTTACCCGGGATGACAACGTCCTGCTGCGCAAGTGCGGAGAATGGGGCGGCCACTGCAGTGGAAAGGATTGTCCGAAAGAGCTGGCGGCGGGTTGAGTGCATGGTCCCTTACAGGCTATGCCAGGGGGAGGCGTGAGCGCAAGATGCAGATGACAGATGCAGATGATACAGGCGGCTGGGGCGGGCGCAGTGAAACGGGGGTAATGAGCGCATGGCCATAACCATACCTGCACGGCTGGCGGCTAACTATAAAAAATCGGCCGCGTGGGCGGCATGGCTCGATCAGTTGCCTGATACGCTGCGAAACCTGGAAAGGCAGTGGTCACTGGAGCTGGAATCGCCGTTCGACACCGATGATGTCAGCTGCGCGTGGGTCGCGCCGGCAAGACTCGCTCACGGGCCCAGCGCGGTGCTGAAGGTCGGATTGCCACATATGGAAGCGGAGCACGAACTGGAAGGGTTGCGCTTCTGGAACGGGGACCCGGCGGTCCGGGTACTTCTCGCGGATGATCGTATGGGCGCCATGCTCCTGGAACGTTGTGAGCCGGGGACACCATTGCGCGCACTTCCGGAGCCCGACCAGGATGTGATCATTACCGGTCTGCTCCGGCGGCTCTGGCGAGCGCCTACCAGGCCCCACAAGTTTCGACCTCTTTCGGTGTTGATGAAGTACTGGAGTGAGGAGACATTGGCCTGCGCCGGGCAGTGGCCCGATGCGGGGCTGGTGCGCGAGGGTCTGCGCCTCTTCAAGGAGTTGCCGGACTCGGCGCCCAGGGAAGTGCTGCTCGCCACCGACCTACATGCGGGCAACGTCCTTCGGGCAGTGCGGGAACCCTGGCTGGTAATCGATCCGAAGCCGTTTGTCGGCGATCCGGCATTTGATGCCACCCAACATCTGTTCAATTGCGATGAGCGACTGAGCGCGGACCCGGACGGAACGATCCGCCGCGTGGCCGACCTGCTCGAGGTCGATCACGAACGCGTTCGACTGTGGACATTCGCGCGCGCCGCGGCGGAATCACGCGACAACTGGACGGACGACCCCTTAATGGCGATTGCCCGAGCAACTTCTCCCTAGCTTCGTCGTCAACTTCTAAGGAACCGCGCAAAACGGGCCGCCCCGCGCCGCTGGAAACGGCGGAGTTCCTCTCCTAACTGGCGGCGCGGGATACGCGTCCCTTTGCGCTTTTAAGGAAGTCGCGCAAGACGGGGCTACGGCCGCGCCGCCATTATCCCACGAGTCCCTGTCCCTCTTGGCGGCGCGGACACGCGCCCCTTTGCGTTTCTAAGGAAGTCGCGCAAGACGGGGCCACGGCCGCGCCGCCATTATCCCACGAGTTCCTATCCTTTCCTGGCGGCGCGGACACGCGCCCCTTTGCGCTTCTGAAGTTCACTAACGTATTTTCTTGGGGATCATCACGGGAGGCTCAGTTTGACGAGCGGGTCGTCGAGATCCTGGCGGGTGAACTTCCAGAAGGCGCTCGGCGACGGCGTTGAGGCTCTCAAATTGCCATCGTCATGCGTTTACGTGAGTGGCTGTTAACTAACCCTGAAGCGGTCTAAGCTTGCCCGCTTACCCCCACCGGCGGTACTCTCGCGTAATGCGACCTCTTCGGTATTCCATCAACGTCACATTGGACGGGTGCTGTGATCATCGAGTAATGATCCCGGACGAGGACTTGCATCGTAACGCGGCGGAGAAGCTCAACCAGGCCGATGCCCTCCTCTTTGGCCGGGTGATTTACGAAATGATGGAGGCAGCGTGGCGGCCGCGGGGCCAGATAGGAGCGAGGCCTGGCTGGATGGAACCCTTCGCCAGGACGATCGATGCGGCAAAGAAGTACGTCGTGTCGAGCACGCTGGACAGGGTCGACTGGAACGCGGAGCTGGTGTGCGGGGATCTGGAAAAGGCCGTACAGCAGCTTAAACAGGAGCCTGGTAAGGGACTGCTCACGGGAGGCGTGAAGCTCCCGATGGCGCTGGCGGAGATGGGATTGATCGATGAGTACGAGTTCGTGGTTCATCCCAGGCTGGCGGGCCACGGGCCGACGTTGTGCGCGGGGCTATCGAAGCTGGTCGACTTGAGGCTCGTGAGCCGGCTGGAGTTCGGCTCGGGGGCAGTGGCTATGCGGTATGAGCCGAGAAGATAGCCATTGGGCTGGTTAGTTAGCCCGAGCCGGCCGGCGCCGGGACTGGCCGATCTGCAGCGGGCTTGGGCGCAAGAAGTGACCTCCCTTTGCCCCCAGGATCCACGCTCTCGAATGCGCGCCATCAACCGGGGTGAATTCGCCGCAGGCGGGGCGGCCATCGGGATCTGCGACCGCTACTATACCTACCAGCCGGCTACCATGCCTGGCAACCGGGCCGCTTCTGAACGGAATCTATGTAACTTGTAATCCTTACAAGCCGTAGAGTTTGCTTGCGTTGTCGTGTAAGACGAGGTGCGCCAATTCCAGTGCGCGGGCGCGCGAGATTTCGCCATCCCGCAGCATGGCCGTAAGTGCGATGGCCAACGCCTGGCGGCCCCGGCCGGCAGCGATCCAGCCGCTTTCTTCCCATCCCATTTCGTTCGAATAAGGGTAGGCATCGGTGGCGAACATGACTTTCTCCGGCACATACTCCAACCATTGGCGGAGGTTCACAGCCAGCGCGGCGGGAGTGAGAAGCAGGGACTGAGACGAATAGTCGAGGTAAGCGTTCGGTTTCTGCAGGAGGGCGGTGATTTCGCCGATGAAGGGCCAGCCGCCGTGCAGCATTACGAATTTCGTCTTACGCAATTGCGGGTCGTCAAGCAGTGATTCAAGCAGAAGCGGGTTAGCGCCGCGTACATCGAAGTAACTGCCCGCTCCAGCCATGGTGTGAATGTGTACAGCCATTCCCAAGCGGCCGCACTGGGCTGCAATGTGGTGGAATATGTAGTCCTGGAGGGTCTTGTATTGGTCGTCGGGAGGCGAACCTTTGCCCCGGTACTGCGCGTAGGTTTTGGCGGCAATAGCAGAATCCGCCCGGTCAAAGGCCAAGGATCGCAGATAGGCGGCCTCGAACTTTTCGGCTACCGCTCCGCCCTGTTTGTGCCGCTCCAGGACGGGCGTGACCACGCGCGCGAGATACTCATCGAGGGTAGCGGGCAGCGCGTCGCGGCCGGTCTCCCGAAGATAGCGGTGCAATAGAATATCCTCGTCGGCGAAGAAGGCCTTGCGGTCGGAATTGGCCGCCGCGAGATGGGAATTATCGAGTGGAAACAACAGCGCGTCGGCGAAGGGCACCCAGCGGAAGCGCGGAGGGGAGATGCCGCGTCCCATCTCCACGCGGTTCGCCAGCATAACTTCGACGCCCATACGATCCAGTACCCAGGCCGGATAGGCATCGCCGCGATCGCGCATAGCACGCTGCTTCAGGGCGGCCAGGTCGCGCGTATGTTCCGGTTTCAGATCCTGATAAGGATAGGCGAACATTGCCTGCCACGCCGCCAGAATGCCGGGCCCGCCAGGCCTTAAGTTGACGGGATCGGAGGCGGGTTCCATGTTATCGACCGGCAGCGCATCGAAGTAGCGGTCTTCTTCGCCGGAGGCAGTTACGCGCACCGGGTGGGCATGATTGTCGATGGCCGGTATGTGGGCGATATCCGGCGCGAGGTCCGGATTCCGGTTGGGGGAGCAGGCGCCCAGCACAGACAGGGCGACCGCGCAAAGCCCGAGCAGGCAGGCGCGAACGGGATCAGGCCGGGCCGGGCTGGCGGGCATCCCGCTTGATCCAGTGGTATGCCGCGATGGAGTTCTTCCAGAAGTACTTTTCCGCCACTGCCGGTCCCTTCGCATTAAAGTACTCTCGCACAATCCGGAGCACTTGTGGATAAGTTCCCCATTGGTCGCTATTGGGCCAGTCGCTGCCATAGATGAGGCGGTCCTCGCCGAAGATATCCCAAATCTTATCGAGCCGGTCGCGATAGAAGGCAAGGTCAAGCGGGACTTTCCCGTCAACACGCCGTAACACTCCGGAGACCTTCACGTACACCCGCGGACGTTTGGCTAGCTCGCGGAGGCCGGCGGTGGCCGGATCCATCTCCGGCAGGTGATCCATGATGACTTGCAGGTTGGGGACGCGATCGGTCAGGCGGATGACAGCGGTAACGAGGGCCGGGGTTGGGTTCGCGGTATCCAGAACCAATCCGGATGCCGCCAGGGCCTTGATTCCGTCGATGAATGCGGCTTTTGCTAATGCGGTTCCTAAATCCCGGTCCCACAGGTTACCGTATCGAATACCGCGAAATAGCGGGTTGCGTTGAAAGCGGTTCAATTGGTCGCGGAACTTAGGGTCCGCCGGCTCGAGGTCGCCTATGGTACCTACGATGATCGAATCGCGAGCAGCCACGTCGAGCACCCATTGGTTATCCTCAAGCCAGGGACTGCACTCGATCTCTATGGCGCCAACGATACCCAGGCCCTTAGTCACCTGGCGGTATCCGGGAGGCAAGGCAGTCTTGTACAGCACTGTATCTTTCTTGTCCGGCCATGGCACACCCTGGGGGCGCGTAACATCGAACAGATGAATATGGGTGTCGATAATCGGGACAGATACGGATCCCGCCAGCCTGTCCCGTAAGGCCGCGGGGGCCACCGTCACCAGAAACTTTCTGCGATCCACTATGGTATTGTATCGCTACTTCCACATATCAAGTGGAGATTGGTTGGCAGCAACCGGGTCGTGTCAATTATGATACTTTGGGCGAAGAGATCCAAAGGTCGGCAGACAAATACAGTAAGTCGGAGTATAATCGACCACATGCCACATGATATAGAGCTGCTTGAAGCTGCTTTAATCGGATTCCAGCACCGGCGGGACGAAATTGAGAAGAAGATCGCGGACCTACGCCGCCTGATCGGAGGGCACACAGGATCCGCGGATGGTAATTCAACGGGCTCCACGCAAAAGTCGCGGGTACTAAGTGCATCGGCGCGGAGCCGCATCGCAGCGGCGCAAAAGAAGCGATGGGCCGCATATAAAGCCGAGCACGGCAAGAAGAGGTCCGCGCCGCGTAAGCGCATGCTCAGCGCCGAGGGCAGGGCACGCATCATCGCTGCCACCAAGAAACGCTGGGCGGCTTTCCGGAAAGCGAAAGCAGCCGGGTAGAAAGGCCCTCGCAATAGGCAGTTCGAGCAGTAGTGGCTGTGGCGGCTACCCGGCGCCGACTGTAATATTTATTACGGCTTCCAAATTACTGCCCTTTTGCCGGGCGTCGCGCGCGACTGACGTGGCCGAAGGTGAATACTTTCGCGGCGGGTGACACCGTTATACTGGCTCTGTGCGGTCGACCTGGAGGACCTTACCCTACCTTCTGCAGCGGTGTGTGCTCGCCGCGGCTGACGACAACCAATTCGGCATAGCCAAGGGCGCAGCTTACTCCGCTCTGTTATCTTTCTTCCCAGTACTCACTTCCGCTACGGCATTGCTAGTGCAGACCGGCGCGGTTTTTGTGTCGGACGCGGTCAAGGGTTTTCTGTCAGAGGTGGTGCCGCCCGGAACCGAGGAACTGGTCATGCGCCAGTTTCAGGCCCGGGGCTCACGCCCGTGGGTCGTGCTGGTAGTGGCGGCATTCGTTTCGGTCTGGGCGGCCTCCAGTGTCATCAAGAGCCTGATCGAGGGATTTCAAGCGGCGTATCGCGTGCCGCGCAACCGTAACTTCTGGTCTAGTACGGGCGTGGCGATCTCGCTGGTGCTGCTGGCGGCGATACCGTTGGTAGCAGCTTCGGCCCTACTGTTATTCGGCACGCAGGTGGAGCATTGGGTGCTCGGTTGGATGAAAGTAGATCCGCTGTGGAATCCGCTGGCGTGGGTCTGGGAGTTACTAAGCCGGTTGGCGCGTTATGGTTTGGCATTCGCCACCATGATCCTGGTCACCATGCTGCTCTATTACTTCGGACCCAACCGGCGGCAGCGCTTCGCGGGCCTGTTCCCGGGAGCTCTGCTGGCGACTGTTTTATGGATGCTGGCCACGTTGGGTTTTGGATGGTATGTGCGGAACATGGCTCACTACAACGTGATGTACGGCAGCATCGGAGCGAGCATCGCGCTGCTGGTATGGATGTATCTGCTGGCGATTATCGCCCTGCTGGGTTGCGAGTTTAACGCGGAGTGGGAGAGGCTGCAGCGAGCTTCGCTCACTGGTGGCTAGTGGCTGGTGGCTGGTGGTTTGGGTCCTCCGGCTGAACATCTCGAAAGTGAAAACGGCGCGTTGCAAATTCCTTGAGAGTGTGAGATGATTCTTATCGGATTCCGATAAGAGGATGGCATGGGTCAAAAACGTACTGATCTTCTCCGTGGAACTCTCGACCTGCTGGTGCTGAAAGCCCTGTCGTTGGAGCCTTTGCACGGAGTCGGAATCTCTCGACGTATCACGCAAATCACCAAGGAAGCCTTTCAGGTAAGTTTCGGTTCGCTTTTTCCAGCACTACACCGCATGGAGGAAAGGGGTTGGGTAGAAGCTGAGTGGCGCTCGTCCGACAACAACCGCCGCGCAAAATATTACCGGTTGACTTCCGCCGGGCGCGCGCAGCTCAAGGATGAAGAGCGGCAATGGAACCAGTTGGTGACGATCATGGCGGCGGCCGTTCAGTCCAAGTGAATCCAGAAGGGACGCATCATGCCTAAGCGAATTCTGAGTTTATTTCGCAATCTCTTTGGCAAGCGCGCGATTGAGCAGGCGCTGGATGATGAACTCCGTTCATCGCTGGAAGTCCTGACCGAGGAGAAGATGAAGCAAGGGCTTTCGCCATCGGCGGCGCGACGAGAAGCGCTCATGGAAATCGGCGGTATCGAGCAGGTGAAGGAGGGGGTTCGCGCTTTACGCGCCGGGCGCCTGGTGGAGGACGCCGGCAGGGAGATCCGTCATAGCCTGCGCCAGTTGCGCCGCAATCGGAGTTTCACCGCCGTAGCCGCCCTGACGCTGGCACTTGGCATCGGGGGCACGACAGCCATTTTCAGCGTGGTTAACGGCGTCCTTCTCCAACCTCTGCCCTATTCGCACCCGGGGAGACTCGTAGAAGTAGGGCTCGACCTTCCTGGCATCAACCAGTTCAACTGGCCTTTATCTCCGGCGGAATACTTTACTTTTCGCGAGCAAAGCCGCACTTTCCAGGACATAGGTCTCTACTATACGGGTTTCGGCGGTAATATCTACTCGGCCAACGTCACCGGCAGCGGACAACCGGAACACGTGCCGGCTCTCGGCGTGACCTACGGGGTGCTCCCAATTCTGGAAGTCGCACCGCTATTGGGGCGCTCCTTCACGCGGGCGGACGATGAGCCGGGCAGCTCGGACACACTGATGATCACCTATGGCTACTGGCGCAGCAAGTTCGGCGGCGACCGTTCAGTGATCGGGAAAACGATCGACATCGATGGGAAGCCCAGCACGATCATCGGCGTGTTACCGCAACGCTTTCGCTTCCTGGACATGACCAATCTGGGCATACTGCTGCCTCTCAGGCCGCGAACGCAGCGAGGCTTTAACTACTTCGCGGTTGCCCGTCTCAAGCCGGGGGTGACGCTGGCCGAAGCCAATCGAGACGTGGCTCGCATGATACCGATTAACCTTGAGCGTTTTCCCGAAGCGGCCCAGTTCTTCAAAGAAGCGCGGATCGTGCAGAATCTACAGCCGCTGAAGCAATACGTCATAGGCGACGCAGGCAAAGTCCTGTGGGTTTTGATGGGTGGGACAGGCCTGGTGCTGCTGATCGCTTGTGCAAACGTGGCCAGTCTTCTTTTGGTCAGAGTCGAAGGGCGACAACAGGAGCTGGCTATTCGAGCGGCTTTGGGCGGCAGTCCCGGACGTATCGCTGGCGGTTTGTTGCTTGAAAGCCTGGTGCTGGCGGTGATTGGCGGCGCGCTCGGCTTGCTGTTTGCTTATGGTGGCTTGCGGGTACTGATCGCTTTGGCGCCGAGCGATTTGCCCCGGCTGCATGACATCGGCATCGATGGGCCCGTCTTGCTCTTCACTCTAGGCGTTACGATTATGGCAGGTCTCTTGTTCGGCTCGACGCCGGCTCTTAGGTACGCTGGTGTTCGCGTGGGGACGGGATTGCGCGAAACGGGCCGCTCTGTCAGCGCCAGCCGGGAGCGGCATCGGGCGCGTAACGCGCTGGTAGTCATCCAGGTAGGTCTGGCTCTTGTTTTGCTCGTGAGCTCGGGCCTCATGATCCGTACCTTCCAAGCCCTGATACACGTTCAGCCCGGATTCACGGCGCCAGCCGAAGTCGAAACGTTCCATGTCCATTTTCCTCCGGAAATGATCAAGGCTCCCGAGCGGCTGGTCCGTATGGATCACGCGATTCTCGACAATATCGCGGCGATTCCTGGCGTCTCTTCCGCCGATTTCAGTGGGGCCGTGCCCATGGATGCCGGCGCAGAGAGCGATCCCGTGCTCGTAAAGGATCACATGCTTCAGGGTCAGCTCCCGCCGGCTCGCAGGTGTTTTTGGATTTCGCCAAGCTTTTTCCGGACCATGGGCATTCCCATCGTCGCCGGCCGCGATTTAACTTGGAACGACATATTGAGCAAGCACCCCGTGGCGATCGTGTCGGAGAATCTCGCGCGTGAGTATTGGCGAAATCCGTGGGATGCACTTGGGAAACAAATTGGTGGAAGCCCCAAGGACTGGCGGCAGATTGTGGGCGTCGTGGGGAACGTCCACGATGACGGGACCAACCAGGAAGCTCCGGCGACGGTTTATTGGCCGATAACGGACTCCGATGTTTTTCTGGGCGGCCCGGCCTTCGCGATCCGCAGTGCACGCGCGGGGACGCAGAGCTTGATGAACGAGGTGCGGCGAGCGGTATGGTCCGCAGACCCGGATCTACCGCTGTACCAGGTTCACACGCTGGACTATTACTACACCAAGTCCATGGCGCGCACTTCGTTCACATTGGTGATGCTGGCATTGGCGGGCGGTATGGCGCTGTTACTCGGCATCGTGGGCCTGTATGGCGTTATCGCCTACTCGGTTTCCCAACGCGCGCACGAGATCGGCATCCGCATGGCTCTGGGGGCGCAGAAGCGCGACGTACTTAAACTTGTCGTGAACGGAGGTATGGGCTTGACGGTGATTGGTGTGGGCGTCGGAGTTGCAGGCGCCTTAGCTCTGACCCGCTTCTTGTCCAACTTGCTCTACGGTGTCAAACCCACCGACCCGCTGACGTTCGTCGGCGTCTCTTTGGTCCTGACCGGAGTCGCGCTGCTCGCCTGCTACATTCCAGCACGGCGCGCGACGAAGGCGGACCCCATTGTGGCCTTGAGATATGAGTAGGGTTCGCAAGTCGTAGAGGCCGAGTTCGACAAATCAACCGGCATAATATAATCTGCTGGCCATGGACGGAGATGCCGGGCGTAAAGACCCACTCAAAACGGGGTTCGGGGTTCCTCCCGAACTGCGGCGTGCATCGCTCACTGGCGGCTGGTGGCTAGTGGCTGGCGGCTAGTGGCTAGGGGCCGGTGGCTAGTGGCTAGCGGCCGGTGGCTAGTGGCTAGTGGCTGGGACCCAGCGTTTGCGGCCGGCGTGGGCGGCTCCGAAGAGGGCCAGAAAGCCTACCATCAGACCCGCGGATGCGCCTAGTCCGATCAACTGGGAGTTGGTGGAGTGCAGCCAGAGAGTCAAGGCCACGTTAACCAGCACGGAGATCAAAGCGGCGCACAGAGGCAGGGCGGGGCGGTCGAGCGCGAACAGCGCGCGTCCGGTTAGTTCCAGAAGGCTCCAGCCGATCAAACTGGGCGCCAGCCCCAGGAAGACGGATGACACCAGGGCAGTCGATTCCGCAGTGAAATTGCCGCGCTGGAACAGAAGAGCGATGGCGGGCCGCCGCAGCGCGATGGCGACGGCGCATCCGGCAACGGCAGCCAGGGCGGCCAGGGCGAGTGTCCGGTCGATGAGGCGGAAGGCATCGCGCAGGCGCATCTGGCTGCGCAGGCGGGCGATTTCCGGCAACAGGGAATTGGAGATGGGGCTGACCAGAAGGGCCAGCGGCACGCCGACTCCGCGCATGCAATAATCCAGCGCCGCGGCCATGCCCGGACCGATGTGGGTGGCCCAGGCGCGGGTGAAGACAATGTTCAACGCCAGGCTGGCGGCATAGAGCGAGATGGCCATGGGTCGCGTCAGGATGTCGCGCCAATGGACTTTGGACTCCGGCAGATTGCGGGTATCCAGCCCGGAGCGCACACAGAAGTGCACTACCGCGAACTGCACCCAGGCTCCCGCCGTGTAGCCGATGGCGAAGCCATAAACGCCCAGCACGCGCCATAAGCTTAACGCGCCCGCCACGGTGAAGACGTTGACACAAGCCTGATAGTAAGCAAACGGGGCAAAACGGCGATCGGTGTAGAGGAGCGCGCAGTTCACGGCCGCGGCACCTGCCGCCATGATGGAAAACGCGGAGACGCGCAGAATGGTGACGGAGGTGTGATAGACGCGGGGGTCGAGGCCCGGCGCCAGCACGGTGATGAGGCCGGGCGCGGCCACCACAATGGCCAGTGTCAGCAGAGTGAATAGCCAAGCGAACCAGCGGCTGAGCTTCAAAAACAGGGCGATCCGGTCGGGCCCCTGGCGCTCGGTCAGCATGGGCACGAAGGCGAACACCATGGTATTGATGACGACCGAATTGAGCGAGTCGAGCGGCCCCACCGCGACGGCCAGGGAGTCGGCTTGGGAATGCGTGCCAAGCAGATAGGCGATCAACGCGACACGCGCGAAGCCGGTGATGTTACCCGCTACGATGCCGGCCCCGATGGTGAGCCCGCCACGCACCAGCGGGCTTTCCACGGCACGAGTCAAGGCTCGTTCGGCCAGGGCCGGTGTGGGTGGGTTGGTACTCAGAGCGTCCCCTGCTATGATGCGGCGCGGGCAGCCGCCAGCGCCGTTTCATAATTAGGGAAATCCGCCACTTCTTTTACGTACTCCGCGTGCTTGATGGTATTGTGCTTGTCCACGACGAAAATGGCGCGGCTCTCGATACGTAGTTCCTTGATCAGAGTGCCGTACTGGCTGCCGAAGGAGCCATCTTTGTGGTCGGAGAGCATTTTGACTTTGTCGACTCCGAAGGCGCCGCACCAGCGCTTCTGCGCGAAGGGCAGATCCATGCTGACGGTGAAGATGTCCACGTTGGGCATCTTGGCGGCTTCTTCGTTGAAGCGCTTGGTCTGGGCATCGCACACGGGTGTGTCGAGCGACGGCACCACGCTAAAGATGCGGACGTGGTCGCCGGTGCCGGCCAGGTTAACCGGTTTCAGACTGCTATCCACTACGCTAAAATCGGGAGCTTGGTCGCCGGGCTTCAGCTCCGGTCCAACGAGTGTCTTGGGATCTCCGCGCAGTGTTGTTGCTCCTGGTCTTTCCATCTTTCCTCCTGAGGTTGGGTGATTCCATTTATTGTAACAACTGCGCGAAGGCTTCCACGCCGGAGGTGGGGAGGCGGCAGGCGTAGTTCTCGCAAACGTACGCCGTCGTTTGGCCCTCAATGGGCGCCATTTCCGCGATCGCCGGCAGATAGCGCGCCAATGCGGGACGGGAGTGCTGGTCTGCGAGCAAGACAATGCGATTGGGGAGGAAGCGCGCGTGCAAGACCTCCAGCAAGCGCCGCGTGCCGGGCGCATCGCGCTCGCCGGCCAGGACGATCTGCTTGGGTTTCGACTGGGCAAATTCGTAAGCCACCAGCATCTGCGGCACGCCTACAGGCGCGGCTACCATGCGCGAGCCGAAGGCGGCCAGGGCACGGTTGGCGGACTCGCGGAAATCGCTGCGATCCGTCATCTGGGCCAGGCGCAACAGGTTCAGCACGGCGATCGAATTCCCGGACGGCTCGGCGCCATCGTAATCTTCTTTCATGCGCATGACCAGCGCGGCATCGCCCGCGGTGGTGCTGAAGAACGCACCCTGGCTCTTGTCTTCAAACAACTCCGCCTGCTTTTCCGCGAGGCGGATGGCGAGCTCCAAGTCGCGCCATTCGAATTGTGTTTCGTAGAGATCGAGCAAGGCTTGGATGAAGAAGGCGTAATCGTCGAGGAAGCCGGGAATGGCGGCGTCCCCCTGGCGGTACCGGCGCAAGAGAATGCCGGTGGTGGCGTCGTACATGCGTTGGCCGATGAAATCCGCCGCGCGGCGGGCGGCTTCCGCGTAGCGCGGCTCATTCAGCACCGCGCCGGCCTTGGCGCAGGCGGAGATCATGAGGCCGTTCCAGGCGGTTAGGACTTTGTCGTCGAGGTGCGGACGCACACGCCGGCCGCGAGCGTCCAGAAGTTCGCCCGCGGTCTCCGCGATCGAGGCCTGACGCGCCGCGTCCGCCGGCTGGGCTTGGTAGAGGATATTTTTGCCGGTGAACTCCTGGTGCGGATCGTTTTGTACGTTGCCATCCGGCTGGAGGCCGTAACGCTCGCAGAACCACGCGGCGGCGGGCTGGCCTGCAATGCTCTCGATTTCGGATTGCGGCCAGATGTAAAACGCGCCTTCGCCCTTCTCCTCGGGATGAGCGGGATCGATCACGCTGTCCGCATCTTCGGCCGAATAGAATGCACCGCCGGCGTCCCGCATATCGCGCAGCACATAATCGAGAACGCCGCGCGCAGTTTCGGCGTAGGCGGCATCGCGCGTGATCTGGAATGCTTCCAGGTAAGAGACGGCCAGTTGTGCCTGGTCGTAGAGCATTTTCTCGAAGTGCGGGACAAACCAGTGCGCGTCTACGGAATAGCGGTGGAAGCCGCCGCCGAGCTGATCGTACATGCCCCCTTTGGCCATTTCGCGCAAAGTGACGCACACCATGTCGAGGGCTTCCTGGTTGCGGGTGCGGGCATAGTAGCGCAGCAGAAAATTGAGGGTCACCGGGCGGGGAAACTTGGGCGCGTCGCCGAAGCCGCCGTAGCGCGTGTCGAAACTGCGCCGGAAGGCGTAAAAGGCGCTATCGAGCGCGGCGGCGTCGACGCGCAGGGCGGATCCAGGAGCGGCCTCGGCGACCGCCGATTGTTTGGTCAACTGCAGGACGACGTCGCGGCCGGATTCGAGGATGCGGTCGCGATCGTCGCGCCAGGCTTCGGCGACCCGCTCGAGCACCATGGGAAAACCGGGGGTCCCGTAGCGCTGCTCCGGTGGGAAGTAAGTGCCGCCGTAGAAGGGTTTCAAATCGGGTGTGAGCCAGACCGACATGGGCCAGCCGCCGCCGCCGGTGGTGGCTTGGACGAAAGCCATATAGATACGATCCACGTCCGGGCGCTCTTCGCGGTCCACCTTGATGCAAACGAAATCGCGATTCATGAGCGCGGCGATGGCCTCATTTTCGAAGGACTCGCGCTCCATCACATGGCACCAGTGGCAGGTGGAATAACCGATGGACAGAAAGATGGGTTTGTCCTGGGAACGTGCTTTTTCGAACGCCTCCGGGCCCCAGGCGTACCATTCCACGGGATTATGGGCGTGCTGGAGGAGGTACGGGCTCTTTTCGTCGATCAAGCGGTTGGTGTGCATGAATGCCTCTCCAGCTTATCGCACACACCATGAAACGATTTTCGATGACGCGTCACTATACTGTTTGGAGCGTGAACGGCCCGTCTAGATTCTGCCTGTATCCCACCCCACTGCCGCTTGAACGATTTGCCTGCCTGACCCACTCACTTTCACGTTCACGCTCCGGAATATCTACCTGTTTCAGCAGACGCTCGTCGATGCGATTCTTCGCGTTCTGCCTCTGGTGCTCGAAAATATCGCCTCCACTGTAGACAAGTCCGCTCCGTAGAAACTCCGTCGGCGGCAAGCGTTACAGCGAACGGCTCGTAGGCGCCAACGCTGTTCGGCTGGCTGCAGCCGCTAAAGTTGCAGACAGGATCAGCGCGCCGGCTGGACTCACTCTAAAGAAGGCACCCGCACCGGCTGCACCCGAAATACGTCATTCCGTACAGATTTCCGGCGTAGCCTTGGACGGGATTAGGTCCGCAGTATTCAGGAGTTCCGCCGTTGGTCGTCGAAACTGACGAAGCCTTGGACTTCACTCCATCTGGTCAAGACTGCCCGTCCTGTTCCCGTGACACAACCGTCGCCGCCAGGGCCAGGGATAGCGGCGCCTTTGTCGAAACAGGCCCAGTCGCGAATGCCAAGAAGAGCGTGCCGGCAGTCTTCGCCTTAGGCGTCCGCGTCTGGCCGCCGATGAAGGAGAGTTCCGAGGGATCCACGCCCACCGGGACCAGGGCGCCCCAAGGCTACGAACTCGTTTACGGCCGAGCCACGAACCTCGTATTACTCTTTAGCGTCCCTCCCGGTGTGGTCACCGTGACGAAGCCACTGGTCGCGCCGGTGGGAACGGTCGCTGAGATCAGGTTTTTCGAGACCACCATGAACGACGCCGCCGTTCCGTTGAAGCTGACCGCCGTCGCACCGGTCAGGTTGCTTCCCAGGATCTGCATCGGTGATCCCGCTTTGCCGGAGCCAGGCAGCAATTCCACGAACGGGTGAACCCCCGCAGAAAGCGCGAACAGAGTTCCATTGCCGTTCCACGTCGTCGCGCCGTAAAAGACTCCGTTCGTGGCCTGCGTTAAACCAGTGGGCAGCGAGCCGTCCGTGCCGCTAAACCTGTGGAGGGTCGTCAGCACGCCGTTCCGCGTGATTCTGAATATAGTGCCACAACCAGTGAGATAGGAATCGCAACTTGAGTTCTGTCGCCCACCTCCGCTTGTGGTTCCATAGACGCTACCGTCCGATCCCTCTATTACTCCGACTGGATTCGATCCGTCTATGCAGTTGGTTTGCGCGCAAAAACTATACAGGATTGAGAACGTGCCGCCCGCGGTCAGTTTAAAAACCATGCCGGCGAGATTAGCCCCGCCGCCCGAACCTACTCCATAGAAATTGCCGTCCGTGGCCTGAATCATGGGGCCGCAGCTGGTGGCGTTGGCCTGGCAAACCAGACTGAACGCAGCCGGCGCGGGAAAGGTGTAGAGCGTAGTAAGCTTGCCGCCAGGGGTAATCTTGAAGATCGTTCCGTATCCGTTCGCCCCGCCATTGCCCGTTATCCCGTAGAGGTGGCCGTCGGAGGCCGCGAGCAGAGGCGTGGCTGGTGAAGCCCCGTCCGCGCAGTTGGCTTGGGAGCAGAAGCTGTAAATGCTGGTAAAGGTGCCCTCGGGAGTGACCTTGAAGACCGTCCCGCAACCGGGACCGTATACGCCGGCGCCGCATGGACCCGGTTCGTCGTTGTTCGTGCCGCCACCGGCCGTCACCCCATAGAAATTGCCGTCGAGACCTTGCACTACGCCGTTTAAGGGGCTATCGCCGCCGATGCAGTTGGGTGGATCCGGGCAAAAGCTGTGGAGCGTAGTCAATGTACCTCCGGGAGTGATCTGAAAGAACGTGCCATTGCCGTATGCTCCTCCATTGATTGCGGTCCCGTAGAAATTCCCGTCGGTACCCAGCGCCAGACCGCCGCTGACCGCCGCGAGGGGATTTCCTCCGTCGGCGCAGTTTGGTAGGGAACAAAAATTGTAGACGGTGTTCAACGCCCCGGTCGGAGTCATTTTGAAGAATGTCCCCGAGTTGTTGGCTCCTCCCTGATAGGTTGTCCCGTACAGGTTGCCGTCCGTGCCTTCGACTGGACTGAGGCCGACATACGTGAACGTGGCGCCGTTAGCACCATTGAAGTTGACCAGCGTTTTGAACTTAACCACGTCTGGTGAAGGCTGCTGCTCCTGCGCGCGGGACGCCAACGCCGCCGTCAGGAGGAGGCAGACCAGCGCGACGCCTTTTCGCCATCCACTCGTGAACGCCGCGCTCGAGCGCGCGCTATCATTCGTCTTCTCAATTGTAGTTTTCATGTTCTTCCTCTCCCTGAGTTTCAAGGCCTTTTTGTTGACGGTCTTGAGTTATTGAACTTACGAATCGTCATGGAAATTGACTTAGCTCTTCGCTGCGCGTGTATCAATTCGCCGCCACACTGACGCTGACCATGCGCACCACCACCTAAGGTCGTCCCGTAGAAGTTGCCATCTCTACCCAGGACGATGCTGTTTGGGCCGCTGATCGTGGCCGCCGAACTCTGCGACTCCGTATAGATTTCCATCAATGCCCTACACAGGAGACCCCCAGGGGTCGCTACCGTTAGTCCCGTCAAAACTAACCAGGCTCTTGAAAGTTACCGTCTCTGGTGAAGCCTGCTAGTCCTGTGCCGGCGACACCACCGTCGCCGCCAGTGCCACGCACAGTAGCCCGATCCTCCCGCGCCATTTAATCGTCAGCGCCGCGCTTCGGCGAACGCCGTGCATCGTTTCCTGTTTTCCGTTTCTCATATTCTTTCCCTCCTTCTTTCGGTCGAGCGGAGCTTGCTCCTCAAACCCGCGGTTGGGCGAACGAAAATTGAAAAGCCGGGGCCAAGAGACGGCCCCAGATTGGCTGACCATATTCCAAGCGACTTCCGTTTATGCCTACTCATGCGCGGAAAAGAGGCGAAATCGATCATTACGTTTCTCCTTAAATTGCGCTTCGTGTGGTTTTGTGTCGGCGCCGCACCCGCAGACGCTGCCATCTCCTGTAAGGCGCAGGCGAAACCGCCTGCGCCACCACATACCATGAAGTCTACTTGGGCAGGCGCTAAGAATCTGGAAATGATATCCTAAGTCCCTGAGAGATGGTTAATCGATGACTCAACGGAACGGAGTGAGGTATGTCTGCCGCCCAAGACGTGACCCAACTCTTGGTGGATTGGGCCGGCGGTAACCAGCAAGCCCTCCACCAGCTTACTCCGCTGGTTTATGGAGAACTCCGGCGGTTGGCCGCCGGCTACCTGCGCCGCGAACGGCCGGACCACACCTTGCAGCCCACAGCCCTGGTGCACGAAGCCTACCTTCGGCTGGTGGATCAGCAGCACCCGAGTTGGCAGAACCGGTCGCAATTCTATGGAGTGGCCGCGCACCTGATGCGGCAGATCCTGGTGGACCACGCGCGCCGCCAGCAGGCGGGCAAGCGGGCCGGCCGCAAAGTGTCCCTCGAGGACACGGTGGGCTTTGCCAATGAACGCGCTGCGGACCTAGTGGCGTTGGATGACGCGCTCAACGCGCTCGAAAAGATGGATGTCCGCAAATCGAAAGCCGTCGAGCTGCGTTATTTCGGGGGCCTCTCGATGGAGGAGACCGCCCAGGCACTGGATGTCTCCCTGGTCACGATCCGGCGTGATTTGCGGATGGCGGAGTCGTGGCTGTACCACGAAATGCGAAGCGTAGGTGGCCCTTGACCCCGGAACGCTGGACACAGGTCGAAGAGCTTTTCCACCGTGCGGCGGAGTGCCAGCCGGCAGAGCGCGTCCATTTGTTGGACGAGGCCGGGAGCAGTGATCCAGACCTGCGCCGTCAAGTGGAATCGTTGCTTTCCGGCGAGCGAAGTGCGGCTGACTATCTGCGGGTTGCGGTGGACGCGGCGCGCGATTCCATCGGCTTCCCGTTGGAGGGACGCACGGTCTCGCATTACCGCATTTTGGAAGTGATCGGGGGCGGCGGCATGGGTGTGGTCTATAAGGCCCAGGACACCAAGCTCCCTCGTTTTGTCGCCTTGAAGTTTCTGCCCGAGCATCTCGGGGAAGACCACCAGGCGCTGGAGCGGTTCAAGCGTGAGGCGCACGCCGCGTCGTCGCTGAATCATCCCAACATCTGCACGATTCATGACGTGGACGAGTACGAAGGCCGTCCCTTCATCGTGATGGAGTGCCTGGAGGGCGGGACACTCAAGCATCGCATCGAGGGTCGCCCCTTGCCGGTGGACACTCTCTTGGAGATCGCCATTCAGATTGCCGGCGCGCTGGAGGCGGCGCATGCGAAGGGCATTATCCATCGGGACATCAAGCCGGCCAATGTGTTCATCATCGAGCGCGGTGCTGCGGTGCAGGCGAAGGTCTTGGATTTTGGACTGGCGAAATTACAAGGAGCGCCGGCAGGAGTGCCGTCGCGGCAGCCACTAGCGGCTGCGCCACGAGAGGACGTTACGAGTCCCGGCGTCCTCATGGGCACTGTGGCTTATATGTCCCCTGAGCAAGCGCGCGGGGAGGAACTGGATGCTCGCACCGACCTGTTCAGCTTCGGCGCCGTGCTTTATGAGATGGCGACAGGTCGCTTACCCTTTGCGGGCGAGACGCCGGCGGAAACTCTTGCCGCCATTCTGCAGCAGGCTCCCACTTCCGTACGGCAACTGAGTCCCCAGGTGCCTGCGAAACTGGAAATACTCATCGCCAAGGCGCTCGGAAAGGACCGCGAGAAGCGCTACCAAAATGCTTCGGAGATGCGCGCCGAACTGGAGCGGGTGAAGCATGCGGCTGATTCGGTGTGGTCCCGTGTTTCCGTGCCAAACATCGGCATGCGGCGGTGGCTTTTGTCAACGGTAACGGCGGCGCTCCTGGCTGCCGGCATGTATCTCTACTGGCATTCGCGCAAGACAGCGAAGCTAGCCGACCAGGACACGATCGTGCTCGCCGATTTCACCAACACTACGGGCGATCCGGTTTTCGACGGGACGCTCCGGCAAGGGCTTTCGGTGCAGCTTGCGCAGTCGCCGTACCTGAAGCTGCTTTCCGATGGCCGCATCGTGCAGACGCTCGCGTTGATGGGCCAGCCCAGGGACGCCAGGGTCACTCACCAACTGGCGCGCCAGGTGTGTGAGCGGACGAACGGCGCGGCCACCGTTGAAGGGTCGATTGCCAGCCTTGGTGGTAGCTACGTGGTGGGTCTCGAGGCGGTGGACTGCCACGACGGTGCCCTGTTGGCCGAGGAGCGGGTGACGGCCAGCGGCAAGGAGATGGTGCTCAAGGCACTGGATTCGGCGGCTACAAAGATGCGCCGGAAGCTGGGGGAATCGCTGGCCTCCATCCGAAAATATGACATGCCGCTGGAAGACGCTGCCACGCCATCGTTGGAAGCGCTGCAGGCCTATAGCGGCGCTCAGCGGGCGGAACAGTTAAAGGCAGACTGGGCAGCTGCGATTCCTTTGTTGCAACGTGCGGTCAGCCTGGACCCAAACTTCGCCATGGCTTGGGAGGGCCAGGCGATAGCCTACAGGAATCTGGGCGAGACCGGCAACGCCGCTAAGAGCTTTCGCAAGGCATACGATCTGCGCGAGCGGCTGAGGCTGGGGGAAAGGCTTGAGGTGGAGTCGCAGTACGAGATGTATGTAACCGGCGATTTGGAGGCGGCCCGGAAAACCAATGAGTCTGGTGTTCAGGCCTACCCACGGGCCTGGGCTCCGTACCTCAACCTCGACACGATCTACTCCGCCTTGGGCGAAGACGACAAAGCTCTGGCTGCTGCGGAGAGCGCTGTAAAGTTCGGTCCCGCGGTTGGAACCCTATACGCCAATCTGGCCATCGCCTACCTGAACCTCAACCGCCTGGATGAGAGCAGAGCCGTCGCTCAGGACGCGCAGGCTCGCAAGCGTGACTCGCCGTTATTTCATTTAAATCTTTACCTCGTTGATTTCCTACAGCACGACTCTGGGGGCATGGAGCGTGAGGCCGCGCTCGCGAGCAAGCCGGGATACGAGGACGCCATGCTCTACCAGGCATCGGACACCGCCGCCTTTGCCGGACAGTTTGGGAAGGCGCGAGATCTGACACGGCGTGCGGTCGAATTGGCTGGACGCGACGGAGAAAAAGAATCGGCGGCCGAGTGCCAAGCCGGAGGTGCGGTGCGTGAAGCGCTGGCGGGCAATCGGAGCTTGGCAAGGCAGCAGGCCCTGGCCGCGCTGGCGCTCTCAAAAGGCAAAGATGCGGAGGCGATATCGGCCGTTGCCCTGGGGCTGGCTGGCGATCCGACCCGAGCCAGCCGCTTGGCCAACGATCTCTCCGGGCAATTCCCGAAAGACACGGTGGTGCAGCGCATATATCTACCCATAGTTCATGCAGCCGTAGCGCTGGGCAAAGGCGGCGGCGTCCAAGACGCACGTAATGCGGTCGACGCCCTAGCGGAGGCTTACGACTTGGGAATTCCGTACTCGAGGGTGAATTTTTGTCCCTACCCTGTTTACCTGCGTGGTGAGGGGTACCTGGCCGCGCGGCAAGGCGCGGCGGCCGCCGCCGAATTTCAGAAGGTTGTCGACCACCCCGGACTGGTCGTGAACCAGATCATCGGCGCGTTGGCGCACCTCGGCCTAGCCCGCGCGTACGCGCTACAGACACAACCCGACGCTCTCATCAAGGCGCGCATCGCGTATCAGGATTTCTTCGCCCTGTGGAAAGACGCAGATCCGGATGTCCCCATTCTCAAGCGAGCCCGAGCGGAGTACGGGAAGATACGTCACTGACCTGCTGGTAGCGCCGGTAAATTAGGCGAGCACAGCTGTTGCGAACTCCTCTCGGCGAACCACCCACTTGCCTGATTTCCTCAGACCGCAATACATTGAACCGAATGGTGTATGGATTTGTTCCGGCCGGTTTACAGTCGCGATGAAAATCACCACCATGCGCGCAATGGATGCCGGCGTCAGTTCCGGCGAACTGGCGTGTAAATATCAACCAGCCCAAACTCTTTGAGCGCTGACGCTGCGAAATGGCGAGCCAGAGGTGAAGCGGCATTTCCCGGCACTGGGCGCCGGAACCCAGATGCATCGCTTATGGAGAACGCCCGGCGGATTGCCGAATTGGAGCGCAAGATCGGCCAGATCACGCGCCTAGAGGCTTCTCGGCACGAGCGGCGCAGATCTATTCAAGGTCGGTGATCGCCCTGCCTTCCTCACGCACATACCCGCCGTTGTCAGCTCTTTAGCGGCCCGCGCAAAACGGAACCGCGCACGCGCCACCAGTAACCCGGGCCGCCGTCGATGCGCTAACGGGGAACGGCTCAGGTGCGGCGTTCGCCCACCGGGGGTTTCGCCGATCCGTTGGAGACCTCGCGCTTGACATCGGCCAGCACGTCCTCGGCCTGGCTGCTGCCCAGTTCCTCCTGCATGCGCCTTAAGGCGACCCCAACGATATCGCGATGGTGCAGCTTGGAGCCCAGCCCCTTAGCCGAGAGGTCCAGCCAGAGCCGGTGCAGCAGGTCGAGATCCTCCGGCCAGAGCCGGGGCGGATGCGGTCCCAGGTTGAAGAAGATGGATTCCTCCTCGCCGGGAGCGAGAATTTCGAGCGAGAGGGAGGGCCGCGGCTCGGGCAGGTTTTCCCATTCGCGCCCCACGGTGGCGCCCTGCTCGGCGGGCGTCATTTTGGGCGACAGGCCCATGACGATGCGCGAGGTTTGAATGCGCTCGGCGGTTTGTATGATGGCGGCGTAGGGATTGGCGCCGGCCACCACCATAAGCTCGACATGCTTGCCGGCTTTTTCGGCCAGATTGACCACTTTGCTGAAGACTTCGGTCTCGTCGACGGAGAAGATCTGGCTGACGTCCAGGGGGTGCTCGCCGGAAGCCGCCTGGGTTACCTGGCGGACGGAGAGAACCACGATGTCGATGCGGCGGGTATCCGTCTTCTCGAGCACGCGCTGAAGGTGTTCGAGGCGATGCGGATTGCGCACGGCCACCAGCACGTTGCCGGGCCGCACGTGGGCGGTGTTGGCGGTCAGGTCCTCTTTGGTGTTCAGGTTGAACTTCTCCATCTCTTCGGAATGCGCGGCGGTGTGGCGGCGATTGTACTTTTCCGAGAACTCGAACATGACAAAGAAGGCGATGGTGAAGCTGACGCCGGAGATGGTGGCGACCTCTTTGGTCACGACGTTGATCATGGCCAAGCCGAACAGAGCGATGGTGATGAGGATCAGGCCTACGGGAATCTCAGTCCCGGCGATGTGGAAATTGAGCGGCACCTTCCATTCGCGTCCTTCCGGCTTCTTGTAGCGCAGCACCAGCACCGAAAGGGCCTTCATGGCGAAACTCCAGACCACGCCAAAAGCGTAGGCCTCACCCAGCATGTAGACGTTGCCGCGGCTGATGACGATGGTGATCAGTTGCAGAATGACGATCAGGTTGATGAGCCGCGAGGTAGTTCCGATACTTGTGGTGCGGGTGGCGGAACCAGTCGGGAAGCACGCCATCCTCGGCCACGCGGTTGAGCACGCCGTTGGAACCGATGATGGCGGTATTGACCGCTCCGGCCAGGATCAAGGTGCCCACCAGCACGACGAAGCCATGGAACGCGAGCCGCAAAGATACGGGGCCCACCAGGAACATGGAAAGGCCGCCGATCAGGTTGTCCAGGAATCCCTGGCGCGCGGCGTCCGGAATGATCATGACCGCGAAGAACGACACCAGGGAAGTGAACAGCATGCTGTAGACGAAGATCACGAAGCCGGCGCGCTCCAGGTTCTTCAGCTTGGGATGGGCGATTTCGCGGTTGACCTGGGCGAGGCTCTCTTCGCCGCTCATGGCCAGCAGCGAGTGGCCCAGTCCCGACCATCACGGCGATGAGGGTGATGGTCGGCGCCACGGTGCCGTGCAGCCATCCCAGCCCTTCCTTGCTGAAATGCAGGTTGGCCAAGGTGGGCAGGGGCACGGGCTGGTAGCCGTTTTTGAAGATGGTGATCAGGCACCACACGATGAGCATCACGACCATTACGGTGGTGATCTGCATGATGCGCAGGGCCTTTTCGCTGGATTCGTGGATGCCGATGATGTTCTTGCGCCAGAAGTAGACGGTAACGGCCGCGGCGAAAACCGCCGCGAAGTAGGGCGGATAAACGTGCAGGCCGGAGATTTTGAGATATTCGCCGGTCTCGTTGATGAGGCCGCCGAGGTACAGGCCGGCGCTGACGCCGCTGATGGGGCCGGTGAGCACGTAGTCGAACATCAGGGCGGAAACCGAGAACTTGGCCAAGGTGCCGCCCATGGCCTCGTGCACGACTTTGTAAACGCCGCCGCGTACGAACATGCTGCAGCTCTCGATATAGATGGCGCGCACAGCGTACGAGAACAGCATGATGGCCAGGATGAACCACGGCGCGGCTTTACCGATGGCCTGCTCGGCAATGCCTCCCACGTAGTAGGCTGAGGAGGCTAGGTCGCTAAGAACAATAGCTGCCGCCCTCCAGAAGGAGATGAAGGACAGCATGACGGTTGTCGCGACGACAACATTAACGGCGCGTGGCCGCTGCGGTTCGGTCATGCAAGAGTGCGCTCAGGCTGAAGTTTGCAGTCATATGTTAACACGTTGGATGGCCGAGTTCTGGTTAACGTGCTGCGGGCTGAAACCCGGGACTACAAGCCCACAGGCCGCGAGCGCCCGCCCACTTGGCGTTATACTGCCAAGGTAGCGCCGGTGAGAATTTAGGAACCGAGCGGCATCTATTTGAATATGGTTACCAGCAGGCTCCTGGTCGCACTTTGCGCGCTCGCCATTACGGGCTGGGCGCAGCCCTCCGCCGGCGTGGCCGGACCGGTGACGGGCTTCATCTTTGGGGGGCCATCGGGCACGCTCCGCCCCATGCTCGGCATCCCTGGCGCCGCATATCTCGGAGGAGCGCTGGCCACCGGTCTGGAAAACGCTTCCGTCGCGCCCGACGGGTCAGCCGCACTGGCCGTGCAACAGTCCGGAAAGCTGATGGTCTACAGCGGATTGCGGAACGCGGCTTCAGCGGCTGTAGCGGTGACCGGAGGCATTCCCGGGGCGGACTTTATCGTGTTCTCGCCCGATAGCAGCGCCGCGGCGGTCTACTCGTCCAGCAGCCGGCAGGGACAAATGCTGAGCGGCATGGCGAAGTCGCCGGCAGCCGGGCCTGCGATCGATCTTTCCGGTCTTCCCGGGCGGGTGGTCGCGCTGGCGTTTGACGGGCAGCGGCTGATCCTGGGAGTGTCCGGCGATAGCGGCGGGATTTTTGTGGCGACAGCTTCCGCGGGCGCGCAGCGCATTGCGGCCGCGTCCAACCCTGCCGCAATCGCGTTAGCGGGCAGCAGCCTGTATTTCGCCGATGGCGGGACGCAACAGATCTGGCAGGTGCAGAGCTATGCCTCCACGCTGGCCGCCGTGGTTTTCGGAAACGACAATAGCATCGATTCGCCGGCTGGATTGCAGGTTTCCGCGGACGGGCAGCGCCTGTTGGTGGCCAATGCCGGCAACCGGAAGTTGACCGTCTACGATATTGCCTCGCGTACGGCCACGCAGAGTCTCGACCTGCCGTTCATACCTACGCGTATGGACCGCATCGGCGATCCGTCGGTATTCCTGCTTAATGGAAGCGGGCAGGGGCCCATCTACGTTCTGCGGGATGCGGGAGCCGGTAAAGCGGCGGTGTTTTTCGTGCCGGTGCCGCTGCAAAGGCGGCCGCGCAAAACGCCTATTCACCCGGCTTAGTTTTTGAAGGCGACCCGCCTCAAGCTTGCAAGATGGCGGACTGAGAGTCCGCCGCAGGCAGAGTGCCTGCCCCACAATTCAAGTAGGATCGGGTCGCGTTTCTACAGCGCCGCCACGCGCCGCTGCACCATCAGGAAATAGCAGGCCACGAATACCAGCAGAAATCCATTTACCGCCAGCACGCGCGGCGCGGAATAGATCGGCACCAGGTAGCCGGTGGCAATGCTGCCCAGCGGCATGCCGCCGCGAAACGCGACGTTGTAGACGCTCATTACCCGGCCGCGCATCTCATTCGGGGTGATCAACTGCACCAGGGAACTGATCATGGAAAAGGTTCCCATCATGGCCCCGCCGGAGATGAACAGGATGATGCAACTCATCAACATGACTTTCGAAAGCGCGAAGGCCGCCATGCCGGCGCCCAGCAACACCAGCGTCAACAGCGCGACCAGGCCTTTGCGCTTCACGTTGCCGAAGGCGGCCACGGTCAGCGCGCCCGCCACCGAACCGGCGCCGGAGCACGATAGCAGGATGGTGAAGGCCGTCGGTCCGCGATGGAACACGTCCTTGGCGAAAACCGGCAGAAACGTGAGGATGGGGATGGCCAGCGCGGTCATACAGAATGCCAGCACGATCAGTCCCATCATGGCGCCCTGGGTGCGGATGAATCCGATGCCTTGCTTCACGCCGGTGAGTATGGATTCGCCGGTATTCCGCGGCATGAACTTCACGTGCAGCATGAGCAGCGAAATGATTACCGCCACGAACGAAAGGCCGTTCAGGCCGAAGCACCAGGCGGCGCCGAGACCCGTGAGCGCCAGGCCGCCCAGCATGGGGCCGATCACGCGCGCCAGGTTGAACTGGATGGAATTGAGCGCGATGGCGTTGGGCAGATCTTCTTTTTCCACCAGCGAGGGCACCAGGGCGGAGTAAGCCGGGCCGCCGAACGATTGCGCGCAGCCCACGACGAACGACAGCGCCAGGATGTGCCAGACATGCACGACCTTCAGCGCGAACATGACGGTGAGTAGGAAAGCGCAGGTCATCTGCACGTATTGCGATCCCAGCAGGACGCGGCGGCGCTCGATGCGGTCGGCCACCACGCCGCCGATCAGCGAAAACATAACGATGGGGATTTGTCCTAAGAAGCCGTCGAGGCCCAGCAGGAAAGCGGACCCGGAGATCTGGAGCACCAGCCAGCTCTGGGCCACGCTCTGCATCCAGGTGCCGATCGACGAGGTGCATGCGCCAAACCAGAGCAGGCGAAAATCGCGGTAATGGAAAGCCTTAAAGACCCGTCGAAACACGTGTTTACGGCAGGGGCCTTTCCCTCTGAATCAGATGCAGGATATTGCCGTCGCGATCCGCAAAAAACAAAAGCCGGTTGCCTTGTTTGTTCATCGGTTCGGCCAGGAAGCGTACCCCGGCGGCTTTCAGGCGTTCGTGCGCGGCATCGAAATCGTCCACGTCGATGGCCAGATGGCGGATGCCGGGATCGTCAAATTGCGGCGGAGTAAGGGGGCCCTTGCCGGGGATGATTTCGAGCATCGTGCCATTGGCCGCGCGCACGAAATAATTGCCGGCGTACTCGAAATTGATCACGAATTCGAGATGCGCGGCGTACCATTCGGCCAGAGAGCGCGGGTCCGGCGAAGCAATCGCGGTATGCTCTAATCCTTTGAACATAAGGAAAATTGTAGCAGGGATTGGTATCAGCTCTTGGCTTTTCCGTGCTTGACGTCGTTTTCCAGTTGACGGACCTCATCCGGCATGTCGCCCGCGTTTTTGGCGTGGTTCAGCTCGCGTTTGCAGGTGACTTTATCGCCCGTAAGGAAGGCGATCTTGGCCAAAAAGTAACACCGGTAACTATTTCCGTTGTTGGCCTCGTGAGCTTTTTTGGCCTCGTCGAGGGCGCCGGTGAGGTTGCCGAGTTGCAGTTGCGCATAGGCGATCAGAATCCGAACGGAGGAATTGTCGGGATTGGAATGGGTGAGCGAGGAGAGCCGGGCGAGGGCGCCCACGTTTTCGCCCTCGCGGATCAGTTGGGCGGCTTCATCCACGATTTTGCGATCGGCGTCGTTTAGCAGCGTCAGGGCGCTAGCCAGGCGGTCGAACCGGAGGTCCATGCCGGCGGCGGGCGGCGCGGGCGGCGGCGCTGCCAACGCGAGACCGGCCGCACTGAGGAGAAACACGCCAAGTTTGCGCAGGGACTGCATATTCACCAGATGTTCAGTATACGCCGGAAGATGCAGGCGTGGATTTAGCGGAAGATCCAAAGGGCGCCGTAAGCCAGACCTGAGCCGATCAGCGCTCCTACGATCACGTCACTCAAGAAATGCATGCCCAGGAGGATGCGGGAGAGCGCCACGCTGGCCGCGCAGAATAGGAGGCCGTAGAGCGCGCCCGGATAATAGGAGGCGAGCGGGAGGGCTACCGCGAACGCAGTAATGGTATGGCCTGAGGGAAACGAGAAGCGATCGGGAGGCAGCAGTTTGGCCCAGCAATGCGGCTCGATGGCGCACGGGCGCTTCCGGTTAGTGCGCTCTTTCAGGAAGAGGAAAACCGCGATCCCCATGGCTGCCGCCAGGGCGGCCGTACCCACGGCGATGAAGCGCTCCGGGCCGCCGAACAGCAGGATGATGAGGCCCATGGCGTACCACAGCCAGCCATCGCCTCCACGAGTGGCGCAGAGCATCCACACGCGGATCCAGCGCGGCGCCGGCCAGCGATGCACGCGGCGCATCAGGTTGTAGTCGCGCGCAGTGATGAACTCCAACACCATCTCACCTTAATTTATAGTCCCATAATCCTACAAGATCATGACATTTCCGCAAGAACTTGGTGAAATCGAAGTGTGCACAAGTTCGATTTCATCTATTTCGACGCGGGCGGCGGGCATCGCAGCGCGGCCATGGCTTTGCAGCAGACCATCGCGCAACAGGGGCGGCCGTGGGAAATCCGCATGGTCAACCTGCAGGAACAACTCGATCAACTGGATATTTTCCGGCGGATTACGGGCATCCGGCTGCAGGATTACTACAACCTGCTGCTGAAGAAGGGCTGGACGATCGGCTCCGGCGAGCTGTTGAAGGGACTACATGTTGTCATCCGCTTGTTTCAACCAGCATTGGTGAAAATGTTGCGGGATTTCTGGCGCGCCAGCCGGCCGGATATGGTGGTGTCCTTGATACCCAATTTCAACCGGGCGCTGCGGCTGAGCCTGGATGCGGCGCTGCCCGGCGTGCCGCTGGTCACTATTCTGACCGATATCGCCGATTATCCACCGCATTTCTGGATCGAGCGGCAGCCGCAGTATCTGATCTGCGGGTCGGACCGCGCGGTGGCGCAGGCGCGCGTCCTGGGGCACGCGGAGAATACGGTTTTTCGGGCATCGGGCATGATTTTGAACCCGCGCTTCTATCAGCCGGTGACGGCGGATCGCGCGACGGAGCGGCAGCGCCTGGGTCTCGATCCGCAGTTGCCCACGGGGCTGGTGCTATTCGGCGGGGAAGGCTCTTCGGTGATGGAGGAAATTGCGGAGCGGTTGCAGTCGCCCGCGCAGCCTTTGCAACTGATCCTGATTTGCGGCCGTAACGAGAAGTTGGCGGCCCGGCTGCGCGGGGTGCGCTCGCGTATCCCGATGTACGTGGAAGGTTTCACGCGCGAGGTGCCTTATTACATGCACCTCTCGGATTTCTTCATCGGCAAGCCGGGGCCGGGGAGCATCAGCGAAGCGATCGCCATGAAGCTGCCGGTGATCGTGGAGCGAAATGCCTGGAACCTGCCGCAGGAGCGGTACAACTGCGAATGGGTGCTGGAGCAGGGAGTGGGGATGGTGCTGCCGAACTTCCGGGGGATCGGGCGCGCGGTGGAAGAACTGCTGGAGCCAGACACTTATGCGCGCATGCGGGCGAATGCCGCCGCGCTGTCGAACCGGGCGGTGTTTGAGATTCCGGAGATGCTGGACCGCATCCTGTCGAGCGCAGCCGGCTAGGACTGGACATTGGATCTGTGTCCATCCGTGTGAATCCGTGGCTACTTCAGCCTTACTGGTGAGATCTCTGCAATATTCGGAGAACTCATTAAGTGGCCACGGATGCACACGGATGCACACGGATGTGCCCATCACGACGCATGGTTTCGAGCACCGCCGGGTTGGCTGTATCGAGATCGAGCAGGATGTAGCCCGCGTTGCGTTGCCCGGCGTAAGGATGAAGGTAGATATCGCATCCCTCGCGATTGCGCAATCGGAGGAAGCGGATGGTGGCCGGGCTCATCAACTGGGCCGCGTTCCACAAACGTTCTCCCGGAAAGGCGGTGGAACGGGAACTGCGTCTTTTCCGCCTGTCTCACCGAAGGGGCTCACCCCAGCATCTGTGTCCATCTGTGTGAATCCGTGGCTAATTCTGCCTTTCTTGCTGGTGAGGTCTTTTGTGAATAATTGGAGAGCTCATTAAAGGGCCACGGATGGACACGGATGCACACGGATCTAAGAGAGGTATTGGCGCCGCCTTCGAGGCTGCGCAGGTGATGGGTGGCGGATTCCTGGAGAAGGCACGCCGAGGCTCAGGTTTCGTTTCCACTGTGGCTCTGCTCATCAACCAATACGAACCCTACCTTTTGTCCCGCAATTTCGCGGATGGTACACCCAGCTTGCGCGCGGCCACTGGGCGCCTTGTGGTAAATCTGTAGTATTAGCCTCATCGCAGCATGTTGGAACCAAGCAGCTCTCCTATGATTGAGGCCATCGGCCTCAGCAAATTCTATGGGGACTTCGCCGCCATTCGCGATGTCTCTTTTTCCATACCGCAAGGCCAGGTGGCCGCTTTTCTCGGCCCTAACGGCGCCGGCAAGTCCACCACCATGAAGATTCTGACCGGCTACCTCGCGCCTAGCGCGGGGGCGGCCTCGATCGCCGGCCTGGATGTGGCCACCCATCGCATCGCCGCCGCCGAACGCCTCGGCTATCTGCCGGAGAACGGTCCGCTCTATCCCGACATGACGCCACTCGGCCTCCTCAAGTTTTTCGGCATGGCGCGCGGCCTCACCGGCGCTCATCTGCAGCAAAGATTGGATGCGGTGATCGCCCGGTGCGCGCTCGAAGCCGTGATCGAGAAGCCCATCCACAAGCTCTCCAAAGGCTACCGGCAGCGGGCGGGGATGGCGCAGGTGCTGCTGCACGAGCCCGATGTCCTGATCATGGACGAGCCCACCAGCGGCCTCGATCCGAACCAGACGCGCGAGGTTCGCCAGACCATCCGCGAACTGGGCCGCAACAAAACCATCCTGCTCTCAACCCACATCCTGCAGGAAGTGGAGGCCATGGCCGACCGGGTGATCTTCATCAATCGCGGGCGCGTGGTATTCGACGGGACGCCCGCCGAAATGCAACAGGGATACGCATCGCTCGACGACGCCTTTCTTGCTTTCACCGAAGGCGCGCTGCAAACAGGAGGCGCATGCACCCCCGCAAGCATATAGTCCGCGCCATCCTGCAGCGCGAGCTGGCCTCATACTTCGCCACGCCTACCGGCTACGTCTTCATCACCCTGTTTGTCTTCCTGAGCGCCATGGCGGCGTTCTGGCAGGAGCGTTTCTTCGCCACCAACCTGGCGAATCTCGACCAGCTCAACCGCTTCTTTCCCTACCTGCTCATTTTCCTGGTGCCGGCTATCAGCATGAGCATGTGGGCCGAGGAGCGGAAGCAGGGCACTGAGGAGTTACTGTTCACGCTGCCGGCCACGGACTTGCAGATCGTGCTGGGCAAGTATCTGGCGGCGCTGGCTATCTATTCGGTGGCGCTGCTGTTCTCGCTCAGCCACGTGGTGGTGTTGTGCTGGCTGGGCAGTCCGGATCCCGGCCTGATGTTCTCCACCTACCTGGGTTACTGGCTGATGGGCGCGGCGCTGCTCACGGCCGGCATGCTGGCTTCAGCGCTGACCGATAACCTGACCGTGGCCTTCATTCTGGGCGCGGTGTTTTGCTCGGTGCCTGTTTTCCTGAGCTCGGCGGGCGCCATCACCACCGGCGCGCCGCAGCGCCTGGCGGAGAAATTATCGGTGGTGGAGCAGTTCCGGGATCTCTCGACCGGTGTCATCACGCTGGGGCCGCTGGTTTACTTTGCAGCATTCGCGGCAGCCACGCTGTATTTGAACGTGATCCTGCTGGGGCGGCGCCGCTGGCTGACCGGACCGAAAGCGCCGTTCATGCGCGGCCACGTGGCCATGCGGGCGCTGGCGCTGGGCGTGATCGTGGCCAGCCTCACGCTGCTGGCAGCCAACTCCCGGTTGCGGGTGGACGTTACGTCGGAGCAGATCCATTCGCTCTCAAAAGAAACCAAGGCGCTGCTGCGCTCGATCGACCGGCGGCAGCCCGTCTTCATTCAGGCTTACTTCAGCCCGGATGTGCCGCGCAGTTACGTGGACGCGCGCAGCGCGCTGGTAGCGATGCTGCACGAATTTCAGGCGGTCTCGGACGGCGGCGTGAACGCCAAGATCATTGAGACCGTGAAATATTCACCGCAGGCACGGGAAGCGCAGGAGCGATTCGGCATCAAGCCATACCGTGTTCCGGCCAGCGAGGAAAGCGCGCGGGTGATGAATGAGATCTTCCTGGGGCTGGCGTTCACGCGGGGCAGCGAAGAGTTCGTGATCCCGTTTTTCGATCGCGGGCTGCCGGCCGAGTACGAGCTGATGCGCTCCATCCGGGTGGTGTCGCGGGCCAAGCGCAAGAAGATCGGCATCCTGAACACGCCCGCCAAACTATTCGGCGGCGTCGATTTCCAAAGCCGGGCGCAGGCGCCGGAATGGTCGATCGTGGCCGAATTGCGCAAGCAGTACGATGTGGCGCAGGTCTCGCCCGATGCGGATTATCCGGAAGACCTGGATGCGCTGGTGGCGGCGGCTCCTTCCGCGTTGACGCAGGCACAGGCCGACCGCTTGACGGCGTATGTGCAAAAGGGAAAGCCTGCATTGCTGCTGGTCGATCCGATGCCTGCCTTCAACCTGGATCTGGCGCCGCAGGAGCCGGCGGCCACCGGTCCATTCCAGCAAGCCGCGCCGTCCGCGCCCAAAGCTAATCTGCGCCCGTTGATGGACCTGCTGGGCGTTTCCTGGCAGACCGACCGCATCGCATGGGATAACTACAACCCGCATCCGCAGCTCAAAAACCTGCCCAAGGAAGTGGTCTTCGCGGGCAAGGGATTTAATCAGAAAGACCCCATCACCGCCGGCTTGCAGGAAGTGGTGCTGCTGTATCCGGGCGTGCTCAAGCACCAGGGGAGCGGCCCGTTCGTGCCGTTGATCTCAACGAGCGGCGATTCCGGAACCGTGCGCTGGGACCAGATCGTCGAGCGGTCGCTGTTCGGCGTGGCCATCAACCAGGACGCGCCGCACAATCCGGACGATGGCAAGCATGTGCTGGCCGCGCACATTCAGGGGAAGGGAAGCGGGGGGCCGGTGAACGCCATCTTGATCGCCGACGCGGACCTGATGAGCGAGCAGTTCTTCGATCTGCGCCGGCACGGCATCGAGAACCTGAATTTCGACAATGTCACTTTTCTGCTGAACTGCGTGGATCAACTGGCGGGCGATCCTTCGTTCATCGCGCTGCGCAAGCGGCGGCCGAGGGAGCGGACGCTGGAGGCGGTGGAGGCGCGCACCCGGACTTACGAAGCACAGCGGCTGCACGAATCGCAACAGGCCGAGGCGCTGGCGGACGAGCGGCTGAAAGAGGCACAGGCGCGTTTGGACCGGTCGGTGCGCGAAGTGGAGCAGCGCGGCGACCTGGATGAGCAGACCAAAGAGGTCATGATCGCCAACTTGAAGACCGCCGAGAACCGGCGCCTGGAAGTGGCGCGCGCCAATATCGACGATGAAAAGCAGCGGCAGATCGAAGGCAGCCGGGCGGAGATGGAGAATTCGATCCGAGGCATACAGAACACTATCAAGCTGATGGCCGTGGTGCTGCCGCCCATTCCGGCGTTCGTGGTGTTTCTGATTGTCTCGGTGCGGCGGATGCGGCGCGAACGCATCGGCGTGCCGGTGGACCGGTTGGTGGCCAAGGAGGTGGCATGACGGAGATCGTCAAGACCGCCGTCCTTGCGGGAGCGGCGGTGGCGCTGGCGATAGCGGCCGCGGTGGTAGAGCCGGAAGCGCGCGTGCCGGCCATCATGAGCGATCAGGGGCAGGCCTTCTATCCGAACTTCACGAGCCCGCAGGCGCCGCGCACCATCGAGGTGGTGGATTACGACGAGGCTTCCGCCACCGCCCAATTGCTGAAGGTGCAGTTCCAGCAGGGCAAGTGGCTGATCACTTCTCACTACAATTACCGGGTGGATATCGGCGACCGCCTGGCCAAGACATCGGCGGCGCTCATGGATCTGAAGAAGGACATGGTGCGGTCGGACTCGCCGCTCGATCACGCCAAGTACGGCGTAGTGGATCCGCTGGACGATAAGGCGCCCGGCCTGACGGGGCGCGGCAAGCGCGTGACGCTGCGGGATGCGCACGGCGAGATTCTGGCGGACTACATACTGGGCAAGGCGGTGGAGGGTAAGGCGGGTTACCGCTATGTGCGGGTGCCGGGACAGAAGCGCACGTACGCGGTGAAGACGGATGCAGATCCGTCGGCACGTTTTGCGGACTGGGTGAACGCGGGGCTGCTGCGCATCGCCAGTGCTTCCATCCGCAAGGTGACCATCAACCGGTACAACCTGGATCCGGCGGCAGGCCGCCTGAGCAACAATGAAACCACGGTACTGACGCAGGCAAACGGCGAATGGAAGACTGCTTCCGGCGAGAAAGTGAACATGGGCGCGGTGCACGCTATGGCCGCCGCGCTGGACGGGCTGAAGATTGTGGATGTGCGGCCGAAACCGCCCGGACTGGCCGCCGGCCTGCGCCACGAAGAAGTGGATCTCAATCTGGAAACCGCGTTGTCCCTGCGGCAGAAGGGCTACTTCATCACGCAGGAAGGGCGCGTGTATTCGAGCGAAGGCGATATGACGGTGGAGACGAACAACGGCCTGATGTACTCGCTGCGGTTCGGCGAGGTGGCCAGCGGCGACACCAAGTCCGGCGCTCCCAGCGACAACCGGCACCTGTTCGTAATGGTGCATTTCGATCCGGCGAAGGCGGCGGCTTATGGAGGCGACGCAGGGGCGGGAGAGCGCGCCTCGCGCGAGTTGAACGACCGGTTTGCGGATTGGTATTACGTGATCAGCGGCAAGGATTTCCAGACGCTGCGGCTGGGGCGCGGCGCCACGGCGCAAGCGGCCCAGCCTTCACCGCCGATGGTTCCGCGGGGGACGCCGCCAGTCCCGCCCCAGTAGTTAGATAATTGGCGAGTTGGCCAGAAAACGTTGATCCATGCAAATCGATCGCCAGGAATTATCCGCTCACTATGACTCGCTCTCCGATGAGGAGCTTTTGGAGCTCGACAGGGCGGAGCTTACCGAAGTTGCGCAGAAGTTCTACGACTCGGAACTTGCGAAGCGGCACTTGACCCCGGAGGGTACCGAAACCCCAGTAGAGCCGCATGGCAGGGCCGCGCCGGTGGATGCGGTAGAGGGCGCCGATGAGGACGAGGACGGCGCCGCTGTAATTAACTTCGACGCCGGACCCGAACCCGATTGGCTCGAGGACGCCACTTGCGCCCGCTCCTACGCAGTGTTGCCGGGAGGATCTGCCGCGGATGCCGGCGACGCTCACGACGCGTTGGTTGCCGCCGGGATTCCGTGTCATATCTCTGTTAAGACCTTCGATCCGAATGACCCGAAACCGCAATACTATTACTGCGTGATGGTGCCGGGCGCGCGTAACCTGGAAGCCGCCAGCGCGCTGGCTATGGCGATCGACAATCCGAAAGAGGAAGAAATGTGGAGAACGCATTTCGAGGAACTTTCGGATGAGGAGTTGCGCGTGCTGAAATTCGACGCGATCTGTGCCGGGCTTCGGGACCGGCTTGCGCGTTTGAAGAGAGCTTATGACGACGAGGTCGCTCGACGAAAGGTGCGGTAAGGTGGGACAGGCCGGGAGGGCCTGTCCTACGTCAGTCGGAGCGGAGCGCCTGCACGATATCCACCCGCGCGGCGCGCAACGCGGGCAGCAGCGACGCAACCACCGCCGCGATCACTGCGCCTTCAGCGAGCACACCCGCGATCAGATGCCGCGGTTCGGCCCCGACCGCCAGCCGGATGCCGAACTCGCGCGCCCGCTCTTGGGACCTTGGGGTCAAAGTCGGCACACATTGGCCAGTTAACACCTCATATCGCTAGGCAACTCCGCCGGTTGGCGGCCGGCATGTGCCTTCACCGCGAAACCCAAGTAATATTGGGGTTAGGGTTTAACTGAACTGGCCAGCTTGCGCTCGCAATCCGGGCACAGCGAGTGAGTGAAGGCGGCTTCGGAATGATCGTGGATGTACATTTCCAATTGCCGCCACTCGTCTTTCTCGTCGCGCACCCGCTTGCACCAGGCGCAGATGGGCAGGAGTCCGCTAAGCACGCTCAGTTTGCGGTCGGAGGCGTGCAGCTTCTGTCCCAGCCAGCAGATTAGAACTCCCAAGCTGAGAAAGAGAAGGAACCGGGCGAGGGCGCGCAGATCGGTTGTCCGAAGAGCGCTCTCGCGGGGCAGGAACAGGAACCATTTAGCCAGGGCGGTCACCGCCAGGGCCACCAGTCCCGCGCGAACGCCGGTATACATCACGCTGATGGCGACCGCGCTCAGCAGCAACTGGTAGGAGTCCGGCGCGAAGACCGGAGATAGCATTCTTTGGAGTAGGACACTGAGCGCTCCGAGGCCCAATCCGAATAATACGGAAGCGATGGAGGACGGATCAGAACGCGAGATAGTCACAAGGGTCTCTCCTTTATCCGCGCAAAACGGGCGCCCCGCGCCGCTTGCATTGCAGAGGTTCTTGCTCTCGATGGCGGCACGGGAAACACGCCCTTTGCGCTAAGTGATCACTCCCTTGCGCACCGCATACAGGATCAGCTCAGCGGTACTATGCAGGTTCAGCTTCTGGAAGATGTTGCTGCGATGCGTCTCCACGGTATAGAGACTGAGATTCAGAATGGAGGCGACCTCCTTGGGTGTCTTGGCCTCGGCGAAGAGTTGGAGGGCCTCCCGCTCGCGGGTGGTGAGTAGCTCGTAGCTGTCTTCCACTTCGTTCTCGCGCATCTGGCGCATGTATTCGTCCACCAGCATTTTGTTGATGGCCGGGCTGAAGAACGCTTTTCCGCTGTTGACGGCGCGGATGGCATTGACCAGGTCGTACTCGGCCGAATCCTTCAGCAGGTAGGCGCGGCCGCCCGATTTCAGGGCTTTGAGCACGTAGCCTTCATCGGAATGCATGCTCAGAAAAACGATGCCGGTTTGGGGCAGCTTGGTGGAGATCTGACGCGCAGCTTCGATGCCGTTGAGCATCGGCATGGCCACGTCGAGCACTACGATGTCGGGCTTGTGCTCTTCGGCCAAGGCTACGGCCTGGCGGCCATCCGAGGCCTCGGCGACCACCTGGAAACCATCGTGGCTTTCGAGAAGCAGGCAGAGGCCGCGGCGCACCACGCGATGATCGTCGGCCAGCAGGATGCGGATGTTGCTCATGAGACAGCCTGCGCCGCCTGTTCGTCAGGCTGATGGATGGGCAGCAGGATGGAGAGCGTGGTACCACGGCCGGGCTGGGCTTCGATCGAGAGCGTGCCCCCCAAGTGGCCGGCGCGTTCCTGCATGCCTAGCAAACCGAGGCCACGCTCCTGTTCGGGGCGAAAGCCCTTGCCGTCGTCCTGGATGCTCAGCCGGATGCGGCCGGCCTCCTGTAGCACGCTCACGCGCACGGTGGTGGCTTCGGCGTGCTGCGCGCAGTTGTGCAGGGATTCCTGGACGAGCCGGTAGATACAGGTTTTGTGTTCCTCGGGCAGGTCGTCGGATACGCCTTCGGCGGCGATCCGAACGCGCATGCCGGTGCGTTTGGAGACTTCGCGTCCCTGCCATTTGAGGGCGGGAACGAGACCCAGGTCGTCGAGCATGGAGGGCCTGAGCAACAGCGCCATGTTGCGCACTACGCCGACGGAATCCTCGACCAACTGCTTGATTTCTTCGAGCTTGCTCTGCGCGCCTTCGGTGTCGCGGGTGCGGATTCGGGCGGAGAGATTGGCCAGTTCGACACGCACGCCCGAAAGCGACTGGCCGACCTCGTCGTGCAGTTCGCGGGAGATGGCCCTGCGGTCGGCTTCCTGGGCCTCCACCAGGCGGGCGGAGAGCTGCTTGAGTTCGGCGCGCGCGGTGGCGCTCTCATCATAGCGGGCGGCGGCTTCCCTCTCGAGCGCCATGATCTTGCGCATGCTGAAGACGGCCAGGATAAGGCCCACCGCGAAGGTCAACCCGATGGTCAGGATGGAAAGGCGACGGAACTCCGAAAACATGGCGATCACTTCGTGTTTACCGGCGTCCAACTGGATGTCGTTGATGCCGGCGATCTCGTCGGCCATATGGAGCATGGCAGTGCGGCGCGGGAAGACTTCATCGCGGAGGAAAGGATAACCGCGGTCGCGCCTTTCGGCCGTGTTCCAGGTGAAGACGGGCGCCAGGATGCTCCAGTATTCCTCAAGCGACTGGGTCAGGGTGCGGAAAGGGGCGGTTTGCTGGGCGTTGAGCAGGGCGCGGTAGCCATCCAGGGCCGACTCCATGCGGTTGCGGGTTTTGAGCAAGCTGGCGCGATGGGCTTCGGCCTTGGCGGGATCGGGTTCGAGGAGGTAGTCGCGGACATAGGTGCCGGAGAGATAAAGGTCGGAGCGGATCTGTTCCAGCAGGCGGGTGCGGGAGAGGAAGCTTTCGCGGATTTCGTCGTTGCTGTGCTGGATCTGGCGGAGGCGGCGGACGTTATCGAAGCCGGAAAAGGCTAGAAGGAGGAGAAGGCCTCCGAACCCGATGGCTAGCACCAGACGGCTGTATGCGGCGATGCTGCCTGCCGTTCTGGCCGGCTGTAAAGATGCCACGTTCTTTAATTTACTGCGGATAGGGGGTGCCGGGGAATACTGTGGCGGAGGTAGTTATGGTTTTCTCGCACAGTACGGGCCGGGCTTAGAGCCCTCTGCAGGCCTTGAGGGCCTGCCCCAGATCTAGTAGCGGTATTCGGCCTTTACCACTTCGTCTTCGGCCGAGTGGCGGAGGCTGAAGCCCAGCTTTTCGCAGATGCGCATCACATCTCGATTGTCGGGGAGAATGTCGGCTTTGAGGCTGGCGAGTTTCTCATCGGCGCCCACGGTGATCAAGCGGGCGAGCAGTTCCTTGCCCAAGCCGCGGCCGTGGAATTTATCGCTGACGAGAACGGCTACCTCCGCATCGTTAGTGCCGAGGACGCGGGTGAGCCGGGCGACGGCCAGAATCTCGTTTTCACCGGAAGCCGGATTGCGCCGCTCCGCGACCAGAGCCATTTCACGGTCGTAATCGATGAAGCAGATGCGGGTCAGGCGCTCGTGGGCCACGCGCTGCGGCAGGTTCATCAGATGGAAGTAGCGGAGGTAGACGCTGCGCTCGGAGAGCGTGGCATGGAACTTGACCATCATAGGCTCGTCCTCCGGGCGGATCGGGCGGACGGTCACTTCTGCGCCGTCTTTCATGGGCCAGACGGAGACATAACGGTCGGGGTAAGGCCGTATGGCGAGCTTGGGAAGATCTTCGGCGCGCATCTCGGGTCCATGCACCACGACGCGCGCGTCGAGCGCCACCAGGCGTTCGGGCGTGGCCAGAAGGGGATTGATATCGATCTCCTTGATCCAGGGCTGCTCCGCCACCAGGCGGCTGAAGCGCACCATGATCTGTTCGAGTTCCGCGAGATCGACCGGTTTACGACCGCGCACGCCTTTGAGAGCTTTGTAGATCTTAGTCTGCTCCATCATGCGGCGGGCCAGCGTGGTGTTGAGCGGAGGCAGGCTCAGGGCGCGATCCTTGAACACTTCGACCAACTGGCCGCCGGTGCCGAACAACAGGACGGGGCCGAACTGGCTGTCGAGGCTGCTACCGATGATCAGCTCGTAACCGTCACCGCTCTTGATCATGGGCTGGACGGTGACTCCCTGGAAGTGCTCCGCGCCCACCTTTTCCGTAACCGAGGCCTGAATCCGGCGCCAGGCACGATCCACGGCGTCGCGATCGGCGAGATTCAATTGAACGCCGCCGACATCCGTTTTGTGGGTGATCGTTTCGGAAAAAAGCTTGAGCACTACCGGGTAACCGAGGCGCTCGGCCTGCCCGACGGCCTCTTCCGCAGTTCGGGCGATCAGGGTGCGGACGGTGGGGATGCGATAGGCGTCGAGTACCTGTTTCGACTCGGTTTCGGTGAGGATGGTGCGGCCGGCGCGGCGCGCATTGTCGATGATCTCGTCGGTGAGGGCTTTGTTGGGCGCGTCATCCTGGGACAGCGTTGGCGTTTCGTACAGACCTTTCAGGTTATAGGCCCAGCGCCACATATAGGTGAACGCGCGGACGCCGGTATCCGGGAACTGGAAGGTGGGAATCTTAGCCTGATTGAGGATGCCGATGCCGGCGGCGACGTCGGAGCCTCCCATCCAACTGGCCAGAATGGGCTTGCCTTCGAGCTTGGCGTAGGGTTTCAGGTGCTCGGCGGTCTGGGTGGGATCGGTCATGGACTGCGGGGTCAGGACTACCAGCAAGCCATCGCTGTTGGGATCCTGCGCCGCGATTTCGACAGCCTTGGCATAGCGTTCGGGGCTGGCATCGCCCAGCACATCGATGGGATTGTTGTGACTCCAGGCGGCGGGGAGGATTTTGTTCAGCGACTCGATGATTTCGGGCGAAAGCTCGGTCAATTCGCCGCCGCTGGCGATCAGGGCATCGGTGGCCAGCACGCCGGGGCCGCCCGCGTTAGTGAGAATGGTCAGACGCGGACCTTTGGGGCTGGGCTGCTTGGAGAGCACCTCGGCCATGTAGAAGAGATCCGCGATGCTGTTGACGCGCAGCACGCCGCTGCGGCGGAAGGCGGCTTCCAGCACCTCGTCGCTGCCGGCCAGGGAGCCGGTATGAGACGCGGCGGCTTTGGCGGCGGCTTCGCTGCGCCCGGCTTTGATGACGATGATCGGCTTGTTGAGGGCCACCTCGCGCGCGGCGGACAGGAAACCGCGGGCATCGCCGATGGTTTCCATGTAGATGACGATGCTGCGGGTGCGCGGGTCGTTGCCCAGGTAATAGATGAGATCGCCCCAGCCGACGTCGAGCATGGAGCCGATCGAAACGAAGGCGCTGAAGCCCACCATTTCGCGCAAGCTCCAGTCGAGCACCGCGGTACACAGGGCGCCGCTCTGGCTGATGAAGCCCACATTGCCGGGACGCGCGATGGCGGAGGCAAAAGTGGCGTTCAGGCCGGTGAGAGGGCTCATCACACCGAGACAGTTAGGGCCTACGATGCGCATGTTGCCGCGGCGCGCCTCCACCATGATCTGGCGTTCCAGTTCCTGGCCGGCGGGACCGATTTCCTTGAAGCCGGCAGAGATGACGATGGCGCCCTTGACGCCTTCTTCCGCGCAATCGTGGATGATGCCGGGGACGGTGGCGGCGGGTGTGACGATGACTGCCAGATCCACCTCTTCCGGCACTTCCGAGATGTGTTTGTAGGCTTTGACGCCGAGCACGCTGGGCCGCTTGGGGTTGATCGGGAAGACCGTACCGCCGAACGGGTTGCTGACCAGGTTCCAGAGAATGGTGCGCCCCACGCTGCCGGCGTTTTCAGTGGCGCCGATGACGGCGACGGTCTTGGGGGCGAAAAATACGTCGAGCGGCTGAGTACCTTCTTTGATGGCTTTGCGGGACGGTTTCGTCATTAGCATAAATTTTATTGGGGTGTGTTGGAGCCGAAGGCGGCGCGGTTGAGCGCCTCCACTACGTCCAGGCTGGAGACGCCGTTCTTACGCGCTACGGTTTCGATGTCGCAATCGTCGCAACTGGTGCGGAAACCGAGCTCCTCGAACACGGCGACGGTTTCCGGATGCGACTGTTTCACGTCGCGGATGATCATGTCACGGCGGATTAATTGATCGAATCGAAACATTGCGGGGGCCTTTCCGGGTGGTGCTTCACCCTCTAATACAGAGTGTACCAGGAGAATCAGGTCGGAAACACAGGAATTTTGAGACGCGGGGGAGGGAGTGGGGGCTCGTGGGGGCTCGAGGGCGGCGTACCGCCTTCCGTTGGTTGAGACCTATCTTCTGTTCTATTCACATCCCGGCAAAACAGGACATTTCTATTTTGCGTTGACAGGAGTTGGATTTCGCTTGACGCCACTTGCTTTTTGTTCTATAGTCCCGAATAACGCGCACAAGAGCGCAAATGCCAAAGGACCGGCTGGGTGCCAAGCTGAGCGCTAACCATAATGCGCTCAATGGTTTGAACGGGACGGAGGGTGAAGTGATGGCATTCACCAGACGAGCTAGATTCACCAAAAAAGCTATGCGAGCAGTCGTATTTCTCGCACTGCTGACCGTTCTATTGTCCCGTATCACCACGCGGGCGCAGGCGCCACCTCTGGTCTTCGCCAATTTCGAGGAGGCGCAGACCAACCCTGCCCGCCTTTCGGCGGACGGCACGCGCCTGTTTGCCGTGAACACGCCGAATGCGTCGCTTTCCGTGTTCGACGTCACGACGCCGGCCACTCCCAAGTTGCTTGCTCAAATTCCAGTCGGACTGGGGCCCGTCTCCGTGAATCCGCGCACCGACGACGAGGCGTGGGTGGTCAACCAGGTGTCCAACAGCGTGAGCGTAGTCTCGGTTTCGCAGCGTATCGTCACAGACACAATCCAGGTCGGGACCGAGCCGATGGATGTAGTATTCGCGGGTACCGATCAGGCCTATATCAGCGTATCCAGAGACAATGAGATCGCGGTAGTCAGCACGACTACACATGCCTTGATCAGTACGCTCCCGGTGTACGGCGGCAACCCCCGCGCACTGGCTGTGAGCCGGGATGGGAATATAGTCTACGCCGCCTTTGCTATCTCCGGGAATGCCACCACCATCATCCCGGAAACTCTGGCGCCGCCGCCTTGCGGAACGAAAGGCCAGACGGTCTTCAACCCGGCTCAGTGCGTTCCCGCCTTTAACACGGCCTTGCCAACACCTCCGCAGGTGGGCCTGATCGTCAAGGCCAACGACCCGAATTGGAGCTCGTATGTCACGTTCAAGATGCCGGATAATGACGTGGTAGCCATCAACACGGGCGCATCTCCTTCCATCGCCCGCTATTACTCGGGTGTCGGCACTATCAACCTGGGACTCGCCGTCAATCCGGCCACGGGAGATCTGTTCGTGGCCAACACGGACGCCCTCAACCTTATTAACTTCGAGCCAAACGTGGACGGTCATTGGGTGAATAACCGCATTACCTGGATTCAGGTGGCGAACGGGACAATCACGCCGTTCGATCTGAATCCGAACATCAACTACTCCATTTTGCCCAATCCGGCAGCCTTGAGCACGGCGCTGGCACAACCGGCCGGCGTGGTCTTCGATCCCAACGGGGATTTCATGTACTTGGCATCGTTTGGCACGGATCGCGTGGCGCAGGTGGCGACCAACGGGAATGTGAACTGGTTTGTGGAGGTGAATCCGAACAGCGCCGGCTCAAACGTCGATTCCGCCACCAAACGAGGACCCAGGGGCTTGGCGCTGAACGCGTCTGCCCAGACCCTCTATTCCCTGAACCGGATTTCCAATTCCATTTCGGTGATCAACACCGGCACGCACGCGGTGACCACCGAAATCGTGGTGGGTACCGACCCCACGCCGTCCTTGCTCAGAGCGGGTAGGGGATTTCTGTACGATGCCAAGCTCTCCGGCAACGGCACGGGGTCCTGCGCATCCTGTCACGTGGACGGAGACATGGACCACCTGGCCTGGAATCTGGGGGATCCGACCGGCAGTATGACCAGCACCGTGCAGCACGGAACCACCTTCAATTTTCATCCCATGAAGGGGCCCATGACGACACAGACTCTGCGCGGTCTGCAGAATGTCTCGCCCTATCACTGGAGGGGAGACAAGGCCAACTTCCTGGCTTTCAACCCGGCCTTCAACCTGTTGATGGGCGGCTCCCAGATTTCCAGCCAGGACATGCAGCTTTACGCGAACTTCGCCCAGAGCATCCTGTTCCTGCCGAACCCTAACGAGAATCTGGACCGCACTTTACCCACTTCGTTACTCCCCTCGTTGAGCAGGGGGAATCCCGTTGCCGGGCAGGCCGATTTCCTCACGGTTCAGTCTACAGGATCTGGCAATTTGACCTGCAACCAGTGCCATGCTTCCAACCCCGGCCCGGGTTCGAACCGCCAAATTCAATCCGATCCGACAGCCATGACCGAATCGGCAGCTCAGCCGTTTAAGGTGCCGGAATTGCGTAACGTCTACCAGAAGCAACTGTATACCAGGCAGAGCGCGACCAGCATCGATGGTTTTGGGCTGGCGCATGACGGCAACGCCTTCGGGATCGCGGACTTTCTCACCCGCCCGTTGTTCAAGAACTACACCGCGACCCAGAAAACCGATATCGACGCATACAGCCTGTGCTTCGATACGGGAACAGCTCCCGCCGTCGGGTACACGATCACATTGACGGGGTTGACGGCCGGCAGTTCTACGGCCCAGACCAATTGGGCGCTGCTGCAGTCGCAAGCAAGTGCGGGCAACATCGATCTGATCGCCAGAGGCACGATCAACGGCCGGGTGCACGGGTTACTTTACCAACCTTCGTCAAACAACTATATCAGCGACACCAGTGCGGTGTACACGCAAGCCCAATTGGAAGCCTTGATCAGTGGCACCGACATTTTGAGCTTCATGGGTGTGTATCCGGGCACGGGTAGCGCTTCCAGCCAGCCGTAGCGCGGCGACCGCTGGCGGAACAACCCGCACGAGGGCGGAGAGGCACTGGCTCACGACGCTCGAACCACAACACTTCGTGGGGGTGGTTGGAGATTGACAACGGCGGTACGGAACGGGCCAACCGCGACACCGCTCCGGGCCGCGGCAACTGGACCTTCTTCGGCAGCGACGGCGGCGGCAAGACAGCGGCAGTGTTGCGAAGCTTCATCGCCTCCTGCCGCAGTTCACGAGACACTTACCTCTCCAGGACCTGCATTTCGGCCGGTTGGCCCCGGATAGGGCGTCCTGCGCGTCGGGCGAGCAAAAACGACAGATTGCCCATCAGCGGAAAGCGCTGGTGTGAAGTCCTTGCTGGTGGTGGAGGGTTCATTTCTTTTCTCCGCTCCACTCGAGGTAGGAGCGGTAGGCGGTCTGGCCGGGCATGCGCAGTTGGAACTTTCCGGCCATGGTAGACTCCTTGAGATCATAAGTCAGGCGGAATTGGGGGCCGGGCGCGGAGGGATCGGAGTCGAAGACGGCTTGGTTCGGCTGGGCTATGGTGACCTGGTAGTGGATGACGTGGCCTTCGCTGTCGAAGTAGATCGCTTTGTATGACGGGGCGGCGCCTGACGGGTAGATGTAGAGAAGGTCGGCGTGATCGCAGTTGAAATCGGCGGGTCCCTGGCATCCAGCGGTCCTGGCATGGCGGGCTAGGATGTGACTCTGCAATTCGAGTTGGAACGTGTATGTCCCGGAACCGGCCGCCGCCGCGGAGCCCCCTTGGGTTTTCGCTTCCCAAGTGCCGATCAGGAAACGAATCGGCTTCCACGGATCCGCATCCTGCGCGGCGGCACTCCAGGCGCAGAGCAATGCCAGGGCCGCGACGTTTGTGATCATTTTTGTTCCTATTCGACGCGGCAGCAACAATAGACGAACTGCTGGATGGAACCCCAAGGCGTCAGATGGCTCTCAGTGGAACTTTCCGCGACACGAAATTGACGGCCAAACTCGCTGTGCAGGGCGGTGGCATCGTAACGCATCACATCCAAGCCGCTGCACTTGAGGGGACCATCGGGGCCGAAGGTGCTGACGATGACGTGACCGCCGGGCTTTACGGTTTCGAGCACCGATTCGACATAGCCGCGGCGCTGGACGGTGCTGGTGAGGAAATGAAAGACGGCGCGATCGTGCCAGAGATCGAAGGTCTGGCCGGCCAGGGAGAATTGGGTAATGTCGCCGGTGATCCAATTGACTTGTGCGGCGGAGGAGCCGAGGCGCTTCCTGGTGGCTTCGATGGCTGTGGGAGAGACATCCAGAACGGTAAGGTTGCGATAGCCGCGTGCGAGCAAATCGTCAACCAGCGTGGCTTCGCCGGCGCCGACGTCGATGATAGAAGCGGTTTTGGCGGGGGCGTGGCGCTGGATCAGGTCGAGCGAGAGTTGGAGGTGCGGGGCATACCAACTGAGCGCTTCGGGCGGCTTGGTGCGGTAGACGGTCTCCCAGTGGTCGGCGACGTTCATTAGCGCGATTATCGCACCTGCCTTGCGCGGTTGGTAGCCTTAGTTGTGATATAAGTCAGCAGAAGCAACTACGGGTGTTCCTGGTTGGGTTTCTTCCCCTGGCTTTGGTTGCGCAAGAAATCAAGATTTCAGAGGCACGGCAGGAACTTCTGGAACCTTTCGAGGGCGCCGCCAGCGAATGCCTGGCACTGGCCAAGGCTGTTCCGGAGGAGAAGTATAGGTGGCGTCCGATGGAAGGCGTTCGGTCGTTTGGCGAAGTTTTTGTTCATATGGCGGGCAGCACCCTGCTGTTCTGTTCTTATGCCGGACTGAAGCCGCCCGCCGGGCCGGCGCACGATCTTGCGACGGTGTACATGAAGCGGGGATTTGAGATGCCGGAGATTTTTGCATCCGAGCGGGCGATCAAATCCAAGGGGCTGACCATCCACATCATGGATCAGGCTTTCCACGCGGCTCGCGACCTGGTTCAAGGAATGCCTGACAGCGACCTGGAGAAGCGCGTGGAGTTTTTCGGCCAGCATCTGACCATGCGCGGCTTACTGATTCGGCTGGGCGATCATTTGAGCGAACACCTGGGCCAGTCTATCGCGTATGCCCGCGTGAACCATATCGTGCCGCCCTGGTCTAACAGGAAAGACTAAGCACGAAAGATACCGGGCCTGCGGTACGCCATATCCGGTCGCCATCCTGGGTTCCGACTCGATGGAAGATGTGAATTCCGCCTGGGCGTCTCGAGGGGCATGAGGGCTGGTCGAGAGGATAACCGGGGCGGACGCATCCGGCTTAACGCCAGGCAGCGACCCCGTTTTGCGCGGCTCCTTAAAATGTCGCTGGGAATTCCTGTAAGCCGCGGAATTCGGTGGAGTTCCGCCACACTGCTACGGGTGAGGTCATGGCGAGCTTAGGCATGCGCCGCAGGAGCGTCCCGATGGCGATTTGACCCTCAAGGCGCGCGAGTTGGGCGCCGAGGCAAAAGCGGGGGCCGGAGCCGAAGGCCAAGTGGCGGTTTTCGCGGCGCGTGACGTCGAGACGGCCGGGCTCGGGAAACTTTGCCGGATCGCGATTGGCAGCCCCAAGCATGGCTAACACCACGGCCCCTTTGGGAATGGTCTTGCCACCGATCGCGACGCTGGTATTCGCCATGCGACCGGTCCGTTGCACGGGGCTCTCGTAGCGGAGCAGTTCCTCTACGGCGCCCGGCAGGAGGGCGGGATCGTCGCGGAGCCTGCGCAATTCCGCCGGATGACGCAACAGAGCCAGCATGCCGTTCCCAATCAGGTTGATGGTAGTCTGATGGCCGGTAAGGAACAACATACTGCACAAATCCAGGAGCTCGAATTCGGTCAAGCCGTGGTCCACTGTTTGGGCGGATATCAGCCTGGTTACCAGATCGGTTCGCGGGCACGTGCGACGCTCAGCGATCAGGCCGCGGAAGTAGTCTGTAATTGCAACCTGGGCGGCGGCATTCCGCTCGAATAAGGGAGAGCCCGGCGGCGAGTCCAGACCGCGCGCGATATCGAGCGACCACTGCTGAAACAGGTCGCGATCGGCAGCGGGCACACCAAGCATTTCGGTGATCACGTAAACGGGCAGGGGGAAGGCGAAGCCGGCGATTAAGTCCATGGCGCCGGCGTCGCGCACGCGGTCGAGCAAGTCATCCACCACCTGCTGGATATGTTCACGGAGGGCGGGCACCAGGCCGGGTGTGAACGCCTGGTTGACCAGTGTGCGAAGACGAGTATGGCCAGGAGGGTCCTGGAATAGCATGGACACCGAAATGCCCGAACCGGCCGGATCCGCGGTGTTCGCGCCCATGGCGGCGATGAAGGCTTTCCTGCCGAAGCGCGGGTCGTGGAGGACCAGGGCAACGTCGTCATAGCGCGTCAGGGTCCAAACCCCGCGCCTGCCGATATGGACCGGATCCTCGGTGCGGAGGCGGGAATAGTAGGGATAGGGATCCGCCAGGAAATCGGGCGGCAGAGAATCCAGATCACTTCCGATCGGCAGTCAGTTTCCCCCGGATCCGCGGCTCACGTTTGGATGTCTAAGCGAATACAGCCTGGCCATCCCGCTCCAGCGCTTCGATGAGTAAGTTCTGGTTTCGGAGAATGAAGGCGTCCCGGTTAGTGGTCAGGCGGTGTAAGAAGCCTGCGCATTGGGATCGAAGCTCGTCAGCGGATCGCAGCCGTGGAGCACCTTCACTGAAGATACGAGCGGTATCTTCGACGACCCGGAATAAGGCTTCGTTACTGTCCCGGGTAATTCCCCGGAGAGTCTCCTTGTAGGCATCCAACCCAGGAACATTGCGGAACAAATGCTGGATGATGGCGACCTCATTCCAGGCGAAATTGAGCCGCGGGGATAGTGCGAGATGCCCGTGCGTCCATCCAGTCACGTCGATGAAGTGACGGATCTCGTTATAAAAGTCGTCCAACCTGGGATCCAGAAAATCGTAGTCAGGCTTACAAACGTCGCCTTTCAATCGGCCCGATCGCTCGAGATCGTCCTTGATGGGTGTTCCGTCATAGGGAACCATTCTTCCGAAGGTGACTCCGGTCCAACCATCGCCGGCGATGGTACGTAGAAATCTGACATTCTCGGCGACGGATTCAAAAGTGCTGGACGGTTCCAGCAGCATGAAACCAAATTCGAAGATTATGCCGATCTCTTTGAGAATCTCCACTGCCCGGATATTCTGCTCGACGGTGATTTGTTTGTGGAGGGTTCTAAGGCCTTCCTCAGTGCCGGACTCGAGGCCCATATAGACCATGTAGAGACCGGCTTCGTGCATCCTGACAAACAGCTCCGGATCCACCGCATCGGCGCGGCAGTTGATCTTCCATGCGACGCGGCCCGTCAGCCCGCTGCGGTGCAGTTCATCCACAAACTCCGCGGCCCAGCGGCGCCAGACCGGACCGAAGAGCGGGAAGTCATCGTCCTGAAACAGGAAGACGCTCCGGTTGTGCTCCTCCAGCAGAAAACGCATTTCCCGCACTACTTCAGCCGGCTTCCGGGTGCGGACGACTTTTCCGGGCGCCGTCCGGTAGAACATATGAATGGAGCAGAAGGAGCAGGTTCGAGCGCATCCGCGGCTAGCCAGCATGGGCGTGATATTCCGGCCGAGGATGGCGCCGTCCACGGAAGATCGCACCGGATAGGGCAGCGAGTCCAGGTCGTCAATCAAGTGCCGCATGGGGGTGGCCACGATTGCCTCGTCCGCGCGGTATGCAAGACCGTTGATTCCTTGCCAAGGCCTTCCGGTGCTCAGGTGGTCCACCAGCTCCAACAGGGTTTCTTCGCCTTCGAACCTGGCGACACTGTCAAGCTGCGGGATAAGTTTGAGGGTACGTTCATAGCTGAGGCTGGGGAAGTGACCGCCCATGGTGAAGTGGCAAGTGACGCCGTTATCGCGCAAGTATCGAATGAGTGAGCCGAACCAGGGGATGTAAGACTGGAAGATCAGGGAGAATCCGATCAGAACCGGATCCATAGATTGGGCTGCTTCTAGAATCTGCCGGCGGTCGGCCTCGAAGTCGAATACCTCCGCACGGTAACCCCAACGCCGCAGGTTGGCAGCCAGGTATCCGATCCCAAGATTGGAGTGGCGCGCAAAACCTATGAGCATTACAGAGCGGGAGGTATCACGCGCCTCTAACGATGGAGTGACACCCAGAATCTTAAGCTGCAGCGGTTGATTCATTGTGTTACTCCTTGTCTAAGTCGAGCATTGTAAGGAACCGGCGGCGCGATAGCATCAGCCGTCCGAAGAGCCCCACGCCCCTGGATTAGTGAACGCGGGGACCTTCGCGCACCGTGACGGCACTCAAAGTCGAACCGGGTTGTGTGAGAGGCCGGTAGTCTTAACCTCCACCGATGATGGAGCGCACTCCTTGGACAAACTTGAGATTCGCCTGAAGGGATGCAGCGAGAGAATCCAGGAAGAGGCCCATCACTTGCTTCTGCTGCTGGCCTTCAACCTGAGCCAAAATGGATTCCAATAATTGTGGCGGATCGCCGATGAGGCGCGGTATGCCTCGGAAAAGTAACTCCTCGTTAGCCATTAATCCTCCTTAGACTTTATGGACGTACGAACAGGGCCCGGGGTAGGGTGAGCGTCTAGGGACTTCGCCTGACCGCATCACGATTGTCGCGATATCGGATCACGACAGCACCGGATTAGCATAGGTTGAACGGATCTTGCTGTCAAGAAGAAACCGGCTACTCAAGCGGGCGAGTGTACGAGTCCTTACAGAGTTACAACGGTGAGTAAGAAGCGAGTCTCTAAGCATTGGCCACGGGTATTTCCCTGGCGGCTGGTCCGAGCTGTTTGGGACAAACTATGCCGATCCGGCTGGATGCCAAATTCCGCACTTACCGCGACAGCTATTGGAGGATGAGCGAACCCATGATTTCGATGCGCCTGGCGGATTGACATTCGGGATACTCGGCGCGGTATAGATCGATTGTGTGCGCCCAGTAAGTGCGCCTCCTATGCGCTTCCCCTGGATCTGAAGAGGTGTCCATCAGGGCGGTCGCCTCGCTCTGAATGGCGCTGGCAAACGCCGTACCGAGGGACGCCTCGGAAGTTGCATCCATGAGCAGAAGCGATTCCACCTCCGCGCGCAGTTCCGCGTCCCCCTGGCAGATATGATCGGGGGCCGCCTGGCGCTCGGCAAGAGGCAAATCGGCGACCGTTAGAAATATCGTTTGAATCCGGTCCCACTCATAGGCCGGCATGAAAATCCTCGTAGTCGAACAATCGTCTTACGATACATCAACGATCGCGGGCACGGTAGCAATCGCCGCGTTGTTGGCTACTGTTGGACGACGGCCGGTTTCATCGAGCCCAGCATCCCCAGCAGGTCCGCTTTCTCGCGCTCGGGAACGCGAAACTTGTCGAGCGTGGCCGTCAAGTCCTCGACTACGGTGTCGAAAGCGCTAGTGGTAATGCCGCGTCCGCGGTGCACTTCTTTCATATCCGGGCCCGTGTACTGGCACGGTCCGCCGGTGACCTGACAAACGAAGTCCGCGAGCTTCGATTTATAAGCGGCCGCTGCTTCCGGATCCGCCGCGGCATGCGCAAACCACTTATTTACGCGTTCATCCGCGAATATTCGTCCGGCGAAATCGTCCACCACGGCCTGAACCGCGGCCTTTCCGCCAAGCCGTTCATAGAGCGGCTGATGGCGCTCGGCCGCGAACCCGGACGCCGCTGATATGGCAACGGCTACCGCAAGAATACCTGCTCTCCATTTGTACATCAAACTCTCTCCTTAATCTCCTTATGCGTAAAATAGAGCGCCATTTTTTGCCCCGCGTGGTTTAGTTTCAGAATTCGAGTCTATAATAGGAGTATTTTGAGGTCGTAATGGCGGAGCCGGAAACGATCACTTTGTTGTTGCGGGATCTGGCCAACGGGGATAAGGCCGCGCTCGACCGGCTGATTCCGCTGGTCTATGACGAGCTAAGGCGTATCGCGGACGGCCAACTACGCAGGGAAAGGCCGGGCCACACTCTGCAACCCACCGCGCTGGTCAATGAAGTGTACGCCCGCATGGTGGGCAGCGCGCAGCCCGACTACCATGACCGGGCACATTTCATCGGCGTGGCCGCGCAGGCCATGCGCAAGATCCTGATAGATCACGCGCGCGGGCGCAACGCGGCGAAAAGGGGTGGAGGCCAGCGTAAGGTGACCCTGGACGAAGCTTGCGCCGGCGCTCTGGAACGCCCCATCTTGATGATCGCCGTGGACGACGCGCTGAACGCCCTGGAGCGACAGGACGCGCGCAAGGCGCGCCTGATCGAGCTTCGATATTTCGGGGGGCTCACCGCCGAAGAGTCCGCCGTCGTGATGCAACTGGATGTGGCGGTCGTCCGGCGGGAGTTGCGCGTGGCGCAGGCCTGGTTGCAGCGGGAGTTGGAGGGTGGCCAGGCCAGCCAGGCGGCCACGGCGAACTGATCCGTTTCCACCCTTCGTTGATTCCTTAAATACTATGGGCTTTCTGAAACCCGAGCAGTGGGCGGAGGTTCAGCGACTCTTTGACCTGGCCGCGGACCTGCCCGCCGCCGATCGCGCGAAATTTCTGGACCAGGAATGCCGTGATCCTGAATTACGCCGCGAAGTTGTTTCCTTGTTACGCCACTGCGACGCAGATTCTCCGCGGGCGCTCGACTTCTCCGGTTCCCTATCGGACGCGCTGGCCGAAATCAAAGATCCCGACGAACGGCTAGTGGGCACCCGATTGGGCCCTTACCGGGTGGATGCCATTGTCGGGCGCGGCGGTATGGGCGCGGTCTATCGCGCCTCCCGCGCTGACGCGGAATTCAACCAACTGGTGGCCATAAAGCTGGTGCGCGCCGCGGCTGAATCGCGTACTTCGCTGCAGCGGTTCCGCCGGGAGCGGCAGATCCTGGCCCGCTTGTCCCATCCGAACATCGCCCGCCTGCTAGATGGAGGGTCCACACCGGACGGCATCCCCTACCTGGTGATGGAGTATATCGAAGGCGAGCCGATCACCGACTGGTGCGACCGGCACGCGCTCGACATCGAGGCCCGGCTCAAGCTGTTTTGGCAAGTTTGCCGGGCCGTGGAATTCGCGCACCGCGAGTCGGTTGTGCACCGCGACCTCAAGCCGGGTAATATTCTGGTGACCAAGGATGGCGAACCTAAGCTTCTGGATTTCGGAATCGCCAAGATTCTGGAAGCCGGTGAGGACGGGGAAAGCGTCACCCGAACCGGTCTGCCGGTGATGACGCCTGAATATGCCGCCCCGGAGCAGGTGCTCGGAGAGAATATATCGGCCGCGGCGGACGTGTACGTTCTCGGCCTTGTTTTGTACGAGCTGTTGACTGGCAGGAAAGCCCAGGAAATTCCCAAACTGACGCCGGCTGTAATTACGCGGGTGGTATGCCACATGGAGCCGGAGCCTCCCGCCGCGGTGCGCCGCGAACTGGCCGGCGACCTCGATAACGTAATCCGTATGGCCATCCGTAAAGAGCCGGCGCGGCGTTATGCCACGGCAGCGGACCTGGCCGGCGACTTACAACGGCATCTGGAAGCACGCCCGATCAGCGCGCGCGCGGACACGCCGGCCTATCGCGTCTCCAGATTCATCCGCCGCAATCATGTGGTGCTGTTATGGGGTGCGCTGGCGATGCTGCTTTCGGCGGCGCTGGTCTTCCTTCTGGCGATGCCTCGCCCGGCGATTCCGCGCGCGTTGCAGTTGACACAGCTAACACAGACCGGCCGCGCCAACGATGTGAATGGCGTGGTCAGCGACGGGTCCGAAGTATATTTCACGGAACGGTCCGGCGATAGCTGGTCTCTGGCGCGAGTCTCGACGCACGGCGGAACGCCGCGGATAATGACTTCGACGCGGACACTTTTTATGCCGGACTTGCAGGACATTTCACCCGACCAAACCAGGCTTCTGGTGGGGGCCGGACCACCCACGGATGACAGCCAGCAGCTTTGGGTGTGGCCGGTTTCGGGTGGGGAGCCGTGGCGGCTTGACGGCGTGCGTGCGCATTCCGGCGCGTGGTCCGGCGACGGAAAAAACATCGTGTTTTCGCGCGGCGACACGGTGTACCGTGCAGCCGGCGATGGGACGCAAGTACACAAGCTGTTCCAGGTTCCGGGCATCGTTTCGGATTTACGTTGCGCGCCGGCGCCGCTGCCGGATATGTTGCGCTTTTGCGTGTCGGACCGGACGGGATCGCACGCCATCTGGCAGGCCGCCCTCGATGGAACCAACCTGCACCGGCTTTTACCTGAATGGAAAGTGGGCACTTCTCCCGTCCACGATAGCGGCACGTGGCTAGCAGGCGGACGGTATTATCTATTTCGGACCTGGCAGCAGATGGCCGCCAGTATGTGGATCATGCCGGAGCGGCGTGGCCTTTTCGAAGCCGGCAGCGCGCCCCGTCAAATCTATTCCGCGGCTCTGGAATTTACCGCGATAGCGCCGGCGCCGGACGGAAGGCGCGTTTACTTCGCCGGCGGAAAGGAGCACCGCGAGCTTCTACGCTGTGATTCCGCCGATCACCAATGCAGGCCATTCCGCGAAGGCCTTGCCGGCAGGTCGGCAGCCTTTACCAGTGGCAACGAATGGATCGTGTATGTTTCCTTTCCGGATGGTTTTCTGTGGCGCTGCCGGTCTGATGGCACCGAACGCACGCAACTGCTGCCATCGTCCTGGTACGTGGGCGCGCCGCGCGCTTCCGCGGACGGCAAGTGGATCGCATTCGTGGGAGTCCCCGTGGAGCGCGCCGGCCGCGTGCAAACCAGTGCGGACAGCGTATTCGCCTTGATGGTAATGCCCGCGGCCGGCGGGGAGCCGCAAATACTTACTACCGGTGAGTGGGAGCCTAGTTGGTCGCCGGATGGAAAGCGTCTGCTCTTCGGGCGGGTGGCGCGGCAGGGTGGCTCGCCGGCTGGACTCTATATCATCGACATCGCCACGCGCGCCATCCAGCGGCTGCCGGATTCCGACACCACCTTGCGCGCGGCCTGGTCGCCCGACGGGCGCTACGCGGCGGCCACGGACCAAAGCGGCGGGCGCATCCTGCTATACAATTTCGCAACCCGCCGCTGGACGCCTTTGACGCAGGGAGTCGGCCTGAGCATTCCATTGTGGTCGCACGATAGCAGGTACGTCTATTATCAGGATCTGTTTGGCCAGGCCAGCGAACCCATCAGCCGGGTCAACATCGCCACGCGAAGAATCGAGTTTGTCATGGGCCTGAAGCAGATCCCGCAGACCAATGTGGAACACTATACGTTCGCCGGCTTGACTCCTGACGACCGTCCCATCGTATCGGTAAAACATACCGACTCCGACATTTACTCCCTCGAGTTAGAATTGCCCTAAATAGCGCGCATCTCTCCAGCGAAAGGCGATATGGGCATGGGCTCCTCTGTCAGCACTGGCTTTCGGTTAATTCCCGGTAGCCAGCCTGCTGCCCGCACGCGCGAATCGGCATTTCGCCACGCTTCCGGGTCCATGCGCCCGGTCTTGTCGCGGCCCGAGGTGAAACCTCGTTAGATCTATCGCGCGGAGAAGCCCGGCTTGCTTACCGCTACTTCCAACATCTTCGGCGCGTACCTGGTTGCGGCTTCGCGGATCTTGGCGGCGTTGCCGAGTAAGACGAGGGTCAGGTTATCCGGCTTGTAGTATTTGCGGGCGGCGGCGTTAGCCTGGTCGAGGGTCACGGCGTCGATGCGGGAGAAGAAGTCGTCCACTTCGTCGCGGCCGAGGCCGTATAACTCCATGTCGCCGAGGATTACGGCAAGCTGGTCGGCGGTCTGGAGGCGCGCCGGGGGATAGGTACCTTTGACGTACGCCTTCACGGAGGCGAGTTGATCGGCGGTGATGCCTTGTTCGCCCAGGCGTTTCAGAACGTCGAGGGCCATGTCGATGGCTTTGGCGGTAGTTTCGGTTTTGGTGAACGTGGTGATGACGATGCCGCCAGCCAGGCGCGGCTCCTGTAGCTGGCAGTTGGCGCCGTAGGTCAGTCCGGAGTTGACGCGCAGAGCGTCGTTCAGCATGGAGGTGAAGCGGCCTCCGAAGAGCGTATTGACAAGCTGCAGGGTGACGCGGTCTGGGTTGTGGCGGTCGATGCCGGGCTGTCCGATGTAGAAGTACGTCTGGGTGGCGTCGGGTTTGTCTACGAGGAGCAACTCGCCGCGGGATTGGAGCGGTTCGGCGGCGGGCCAGGCGAAAGACTCGCCCGGCGCGACTCCGCCGAAGGCCGCGGCGATTTTCGGTCCGGCAGCGGCGGGGTCGAAGTCGCCAGAGACGATCACGGCCAGGTTGCGGCCGGCATAGATGCGGCGGTGGTAGTCGGTAATGTTATCGCGGGTGATGCGGGCGAGTGTGATTTCGTCCGCCACGTGGCCGTAGGGATGGGCGGCGCCGAAGAAGAACGACTGAAAGTAGGAATTGATGGCGCCCTGCGGATTGTCCTTCTGGGATTTGGCGGCGTCCACGCGCTGGGCGAGCAGCTTGCGCACCTCGGCATCGGGGAAGGTGGGGCGCAGAACGGCACTGGTTACCAGGTCGAGGCCGCGGTCGAAATCCTTGTTCAGGAACTCGGCGGAGATGGTGGTGGCGGAGGAGGGGCCGAAACCCTGGTCAGGCTGGAAGGTGCCGCCGAGGAAGTCGAGCGCTTCGGAGAACTGGTCGGCGGTGAGGCTGCCGGCGCCTTTGCGCAGCAGTTGCGCCGTGACGCTGGACAAGCCGGCGCGATCGGCAGGATCGGACTCACCGCCACCCTTTACCAGGATGCGAAAGCCGACCAAGGGCACGCCGGGGCGGGGCATGAGATCTACGACCACGCCGTTGGGCAGGACCTGGCGGGTGTAGGGCGGCAGTTTCACCTGGGCGAGCAGGGCGGCGGAGGTCAGAGCGAAGGCGAGGACAGATCGCGCGATCATTGTTGGGCCTCCTTGGCTTGGGGAATCAAGGTAGCGATGGTGCGGTTCTTTTCACCGAGGTACTGGCGCGCAACGCGCTGGACGTCGGCCGCGGTGACGGCTTCGAGGGTCTGGTCCGCAGTGAAGAGCTTGCGATAGTCGCCGTAGTAGACTTCGTAGACGCCCAGCAGGTTGGCGCGCCCAGCGATGGTCTTGAGCTGGCGGTAGTGATCGGCGAGCAACTGATTTTTGGCCTTTGCGCAGCTCCTCATCGGAGATGGGGTCGCGGCGCAGACGGTCGAGCTCTTCGAACAACGCTTTCTCGGCGCGGGCAGGCTCGACGCCGGTGCGGGGGGAAAGGCTGAAGATAAGCAGACCGGGATCGAGGGCATTCTGGCGGAAGGCGTTGACGTTGAGGACAAGCTGCTCCTTATCGACCAGGCGATTGTAGAGGCGGGAGCTTTGGCCGTGGACCAGGAGGGCTTCGAGGATGTCGAGTGGGGCATCGTCGGAATGTTTGGTTTCGGGGACGTGGTAGGCGACCATCTCGATGGGCAGTTGGGCGGGCTTGCGCACTTCCACGCGGCGTTCCCCGAGCTGCTCGGGCTCCTTGGTGCGCACGGGCGGGGGCGGCTCCTGGCGGGGGATGGGCTCGAGGTACTTTTTGGCGAGGACCAGCACTTCGGCGTTAGTGACATCGCCGACGACTACGGCGACGCAGTTATTGGGGGCGTAGCCCATGCGGAAGTGGGTTTTCAGATCATCCATGGTCCAGGACTCGATGTCGGAGGGCCAGCCGATGACGGGCCAGTGGTAGGGGTGGGCGATGAACGCGGCCGCTCCGAGCTGCTCGAAGAGGACGCCGAAGTTGCTGTTATCGACTGACAGGCGGCGCTCGGAGTAGACTACGCCGCGCTCAGACTCGATGATCTTGGGATCGAAGTTGAGGTCGCGGATGCGGTCGGATTCCATGTCCATCATGAGCTCGAGGGCGGAGCGGGGGAACCAGTCGGTGTAGACCGTGGTGTCTTCGGTGGTGTAGGCGTTGTTGTTGCCGCCGTTTTTCTCCATCTGGTTGTCGAACTCTTTGGGGCCGTATTTTTTGGCACCGTTGAACATCATGTGTTCGAAGAAGTGGGAGAGGCCGGTGGTGCCGGGATGTTCGTTGCGGGAGCCGATGCGGAAGAAGAAGTACATGGCTACGTTGGGGATGTTGTGGTCTTCTTCTACCAGGACTTTCATGCCGTTGGTCAGGGTGGCGGTTTGGACTTCGGCTGGCTGGGCACGGAGTAAGGCGGTTAGTAACAGGACTGGGATCAGGGCTCGCATGCGGTTACCATAGCATGCGGGCGGGGCTGAGAGCCCCGCGCAGGCCAGGGGCCTGCCCCACGGCACTTTGTTCCATCTACGGGGTCTAAGTAAGGATGAGAGGTATGCGCGCGATCATTTTAGTTTGGATGGCTGGTTGCGTCTTTCCTTTGGCTTCAGCTTCGGACTTGCAGTTTACTCTGCGGGTGGACGGGGATCGGACTACGTTCCGGATGGGGGAAGTTATTCCGGTATCGCTATCCTTTACCAGCTCGTCGCCTCAGAAGTACCGGGTCGACATGGCGACGTACGACCGGAGCGGGCGGCTGGGTGCGGAGATTTGGGCGGTTGAGCCGCAGCCGGGGTGGGACGATCCGCTATTCCGTTACTTTCACTCGTTCATGGGTTTTATCGGCGGAGGGCTGCGCGGCATCGAAGTACTGTCGGCCAAGCCGTCGGTGATCCGGCTGGAATTGAACGAATGGGTCCGGTTCAGGCAGGCGGGCGAGTATCGGGTGGCGGCGACTTCGTCGCGCGTATCGAAGATGAACGGACAGATGATGGGCACGGGCGTCGAGGTGGCGTCGAACGAACTGGTTTTGACTATCGTGCCGGCGACGGCCGAGTGGCAGCAGCAGACACTCGCAGCGGCGCTGGCGGGGATGGCACAGAGCGACCAGGAAGCACACCGGAAAGCCGTGAAGACGCTGCGGTACCTGGGGACGGAGGCGGCGGCGCGCGCCATGGCCCGGCGGCTGGCGCAACCGGATGACGCGTCGGATTTCGGGTTCGGGCTGATCGGCTCGCCGGCGGGCGAAGCCGCGCTGGAGGAAATGAAGACGCTGCTGGCTGCGCCGGATTTTCCGGTCACCCACCATTTTCTGCGCACGATGTCGGTGGTGGCTCTGCCGGCGGATTCCACCGTTTTACCCGGCGAGCGCGATAAACTCGAAACTCGTTTCCGGGAGGAATTGATTGCGGCGCTCGAAACCAAGCAGGGCGCGGCCCTGGCGATTAGCGCCGACACGATCGTGGAGGAGGCGGCCATGCGGTCGCGGGAGCTGGCGCCGGATCTCAAACGCAAGCTCACGGAGCAGTTGATCGCGAATTTCGACAAACTTCCAACCTCGGCGCAGCAGAGCCTTCTGCAATATCGCTGGGGCACGCTGGACCACGAGGCCATGCTGCCGCTGCTGCGGAAGGTAGCGCAGCGATACGAAGATTTTCCGGAATTGCGCGAGATGCACGCGTATGAATCCAACCATGCCAGCGCGGCCGCGCTCGAACATTGGTACGAGCTGGATCCGGGCGGGGCGCGGCCGGCCATCGTACAGGAGATTTTGCGGGCACGGCCGCGCTTTAATGCAGCGACGCTGGGAATGCTGCCGGATAAGGAACTGCCGGAGGTGGATCAGGCGCTGGTGGAACATCTGCAACAGGCGGAGGATCTGGACAGCGAAGGTAATGCGGCGTCATTGATCCACCGGTATGCCAGCGGCGCGGTGGAAGGGCAGGTAGCCGGATATCTGGACGAACACATGGGCAAGGAGGCTTGCGCGATTCAGGAGCCGCTGCTGGCGTACCTGGTGAAGCAGGACCCGGAGGGCGCGCGTCCGCGATTGGTGGCGGCCATGGCGGCGCGGGGCGAGGGCCACAGTGCGTGCTACCGCGTGCTGCTGCCAGAGGTCGGAAAGCTGCAGAGCCATGCGGTGCTGGAGGACATTGCCGTTGCGGCGCTGCAGGATTCCGATCCGGAGGTGGTGGCCGGGGCGGCCGCTTATTTGATGGATCACGGATCGGCGCAGGCCGAGGAGGCTTTGTGGGCCCGATTGAGCGCATGGAGCGAGAAATGGAAAGGATCGGAGGTGAAGTGGCCGGAAGCGGGGGCCGGATCGAACATGATGCAGGCGTTGGCGACGGGTCAAGGTTGGCTGGCGGGTGAGGCGAAGCTGCGGAGATTAGTCCAAATGAGCGTGGGCGAGCAACAACGGCTGCAGGCGGAGGGGTATTTGCAGCAGTGGCTGGCTAAGCCCTGGGCGATTCAATTTACCGGGAACGGGCAGTTTCAGATCGTTCTGTATGCGGCGAAGTCTATGCAGGCAGCCAAGGACAAGCTGCTCCAGTTTCCGGCGGGGAGCACGTTTCAATGGGCGGGTGGCGGGGAGAAGGATGGGAAAGAGCTGGCTGGGTTTGCGGCTGAGCATGGGATCACCGTCACTTTCGATCACCGTGGATGTGATTTGCCGGAACGCAACCTTTCGCCGGAGTGCGCGTCGAAAGACCGATGAAATCTGTGGTCGTTTGCTGCCTGGCGATGGCACTTTGCACGGTGGCGCCGTTGTCCGCTCAACCGGCAGGCGAGCGGGCCCCCGAAGTTAAACCCGCTATCGACGGCATGCTCGATCTTTTCAAGGACAAGCCTGTGGTCGCGCTGGGCGACTACCACGGACTGGCGCAAGAGGAGGTTTTTTACAGTACGCTGATTCGCGATCCGCGGTTCGCCAGAGGCCGTTGGCAACGTGTTGGTGGAGTTCGGCGGCGAGGCCTCGCAGGGCATCATCGACCGCTACGCCGGCGGTGAAGAGGTGCGGCTCAGCGAACTGCGGCGCGTGTGGACCGAAACTCCCGGGTGGTTACCTGGTCCGACGCGGTTGGGATATATCAACTTTTTCGCCAATGTCCGCGCAGCGAACTTGAAGCTTCCGCCAAAACAGAGGATCAAGGTGTGGCTGGGCGAGCCTGCCATCGATTGGTCCAAAATCAACTCTCTCCAGGATCTTCTGCCCTATTTATCGCGGAGGGACGACAATTACTTTCGCATCATCAGTGAGGAAATTCTCCAGAAGCACAAGAAAACGCTGCTGATCATCGGCAGCGGGCATCTGTTCGGTCCGGGACCGCTGAGCGTAAAGTTAAACAATGCTTATCCTGGCATGCTGGCAACGGTCATGCCATTCTCAGGCTACATAGAGCCGGAATGCAACGAGCGGGTAGCGGCGCAAATGAAACATTGGCCTGTCCCGTCCGTGGCGGGACCGGTTTCGGGCACTTGGCTGAAATCGCAACTGCAACTGGGCGGGTGCAACTTCCTGCCGCAGGGGCAGATCACGCAACTGAAGGCGACGCCAACTACAGGGCTGCCTCCGGGCGTTGGTTCAGTAGCCGACTTCATTCACGGGATAGTGACGATCATATCCGGAGAGGACGCTAATGCAATCCTTTACCTTGGGCCGCCCGAAACGCTGACGGAATCGCTTGTGGATCCCGGCATCTACCTGGATCCCGACTATTTCAGGGAAGAACAACGGCGCATGCGATGTTGTACGCCGCCGCCTCCCAGATCCCTGGACTGGGATCAAATTCTCCAACAGAACTCGGTGGTTGCGCGTAAACTGCAACACTGAGATGTCAGCTTCACTCGATGAAGCCAAGCTGCTTGAGGGTGGCGGCGGGCTCGTTGTCTTCGAATTGCGTGAGGGCCTTTTTTTCGTGGCCGTTTACAAGAGCCACGCCGGTGGGCGCGCTGACGTAGGGGAAGATTTTCTTCAGCAGGAGGTGATCCGAGGTGATGACCGCTTTCAGGCGGGTGTCTTCAAGAAAGCCTTGCGCAAACTGCGGCACGTTGATGGGCACGCCTACGATGCGGGTGTCGCCCCAGTTCAGCTTAGACATGCGCTTGGCGGCGTCGAGGCAGTGGAGGCACTCGGGGTCGAAGTAGAAGATCAGAATTTTGCCCTGTTGCAGCGAATAGGGTTTGCCGTCGACGGTGACCGTATCGGGGGCTTTGGTTCCGGTCTGGCGCATGGCGGCGACGCCGTAGGAAGCTCCGGCAAACAGCACGACGGCGCCCAGGATGGCGAGCGCGCGGTCGAGACCACGGGCGGGCTTGGCCCAGACGCCTGCCACGACGGCCAGCGCCAGCATCAATCCATCGCCGATGAAGAAGCCCGGACCGACGGCGCGTTTCACCCAGGGGAAGCAACTGCACTCGGCGCCGCGCAGCGCGTTGTAATTCATGCCGATGAAGATCATGAAGGCGATGAGCAATGCGCCTCCGAGCCAGGCGCCCCAGCGCCGGAAGCGGGGTATGAGCAGCAGGATGGCGGTGAAGGTTTCGGCGATGCCAAAGCCTAGGGCAGCCGGCAGGCTGAGAGACTGGGGAACGCGGGCTTGGGCCATACGCACGGCGGCTCCGGGAGCGTCGGTCAGTTTCCAAAGACCCGAAACCGTAAACAGCAACGCCAATAAAATCGCACCTACCCAACCGGCAACTGTCTTCCAACCCGGCAACTCCAATTGGGCCAGGCCCTGGTGCGGCTGTGCCATACTGTCCATGGTGCCTATTTTAACGAAATGATCGCCGTCGTGTTGTTGCTGGCCGCGTTCTCGCGGGTGGATCTGATCGACGAGACGTTCGAGGTGCCCGCGAGCGACTGGCGGTACGTGCCGCGCCCGGTGACACCCGAGCCGGCGGAAGTGGATTGCGTTTTTCAATCCGACAGGCCGGATGCGCAGGTGAGGGTGGTGCTGTTGAGCCACCAGGATCTGAATGCCTGGCGGGTGGGCCACGATCACGAAGAGATTATCAGCACCCCGATCGGTCCACGCGGTGTGCTGCGGGTGCCGCTACACGACGTCGACAGCTACCTGGCGATCGAGAATCGCGGATCGCGGCCGGTGCGGGTGCGGTTGCGGGTGTTTCTGGAACATCCGGCGGTGCGGTATCTCTCGCGAGGGCGGCAACTGGCGGTGATCCTGATCAGCTTCGGAGTGTTTTTTGCGATTGTAAGCCTGTCGGCACGGAAGCTGCTCAAGAGTGTCCGGAGATAAGGCGGATTCACTCGTGGCGTAGCGCTACCATCGGGTCCACTCGTGCCGCGCGCCGCACTGGAACATAGGAGGCGAGTAGCGCGACGGCAATCATCGCCCCGCCTCCGATGGCCAGCGGCGCAGCGCTTTCCCATTTCAAATCTGAGAGAACTTTGGCCGCCAGGGGTCTGCTCCAAAGGACCATCGCGGTTCCCGCCACGGAGCCCGCGCACACCATCCCCAAAACGTCCCGCACCACCAGTCCGCTGACACGGCCGGCGGTGGCCCCAAGAGCCATACGAATTCCGATCTCATGCGTCCGCTTGGCGACGGTAAACGCCAGCAGTCCGTACAACCCAATGCCGGCGAGCACGACGCCCAGGCAGCCAAAAAACTCCGATAGCGTGGCGATCAGACGTTCGGGCACAATGTTCGAGTCCACCTGATCGGCGAGCGTTGTGACCGACGTCACCGGCACCGTTTTCAGAACTTCCCGGACCATCCGCCGCACCGTCGCGGCGATCGATTCCGGGGCCACGGCAGTGCGCAGCTCGAAGTGATCCATAAATTGGCCCTCCTGGAACATATTGAAGTAGATCAGGGGGTACGGAGCATCACGCAGCTCAAACGTTTTAGCGTCGCCCACCAACCCCACGATTCCGTAAGGCTGGCCGGTGCCGAACCACCCGCCGTTCTTCGGGTCCGGATCAATCGTTACGTGCTTTCCGATTGGATCGACACCGGGGAAATAATGGCGCGCCGTCATTTGGTTGATAATCGCTACGCGTGACCGTCCCACATCCCGAAAGTCAAAATCGCGGCCGGCGAGCAGGGGAATGCGGAGCGTCTCGAAGTAGCGCGGCGACACAAATACCACCGCCGTCCGCTGCCGGTCCTCAGGCCGCTCCACATGCCCTTCGGCGATCAGGAAGCGGGCGCCGGACCCGCACCCTTCGAGCGGCGTGCAACCGCTGATGGATGCCGAACGCACTTGCGGAATCGTCTGGAACCGCGAAAGCAGCTCCTGGTATGGGGCGGCCAGTTGCTCAGTCTTATACCCGCCGCGTGAGGGATCGAGGGTAACCTGAAGCACGTGATCGCTGCGAAAGCCCAGGTCGAAATTCCGCAGCCGGGCGAGGTGGTTCAGAAATACCGCGGCAGACGTTACCAGGAAAATCGAAAGCGCTACCTGCGCCGCCACCAGGCTCTTTCCGAACAGGCGCCAGAACCAGGTGTCGCCGCCCCTCCCGGTCTGGCGCAATGTCATTGCCGGCTGCGCGCGGAATGCGTACCAGGCGGGCGCCAGACCGAAGAGCAGACCGGTAAGCAGCGCGATTCCGGCGGTGAAAAGCACCAGGTCCGGATCGGGGTGCACCTCGATGTCGATACGCTCGAAGGCGCGGCTACTGGCCATAATCCGCACCAGAATGCCGACGCCGTAGTATGCCACCGCCACGCCAGCTGCGGCGCCGGCTGCGGAAAGTATCAGCGACTCCGTCAGCATCTGACGCACCAGCCGGCCGCGCCCGGCGCCTAGCCCAACGCGCACGGCCAGTTCGCCGCGGCGCCCCGCAGACCGCGCCAGCAGCATGCTCGCCATGTTGATGCACGCCAGCAGCAGGAGCAGACCCACCACCACAGCCAGCAGCACGAGTGGTTTACCGTACTGGTCGCGCACCCGCACCAGGCCGGCGCCCGCCGGCAGCAGTTCCATCGTCGACTGCGGATTCATGTGCTGGGCGATTTGCATCCGCCGGTATAGCACGGCGATTTCAGCCAGCGCCTGCTGGATTGTCACACCCGGCTTCAGACGGGCCAGCATGGTGAGATCGTTGCTGCCAGTCGAAGTCCAAAGGTCTGTACGGGAACCGACCCGAGGCCCTACGTAATTGCGCGGCGCCACTCCGATGACGATTTTCGGCGCGTCGTTGTAGAAGAGCTTCTTGCCGAGGATTGCCGGATCGCGTTGGAAGCGGCGATCCCAGTACGACCAGCTCACTACCGCTACATCTCCGTCCCCGCTTGCCAGGACGTCTTCGGGGCGAAAGAACCGTCCGATCGCCGGCTTTAAGCCGAGCACGCGAAAGTAATTTTCCGGTACGGTCTCCAGGATCAACGTGTCCGGATCGGAACCGGGAATGCGCACCTGGGCCAGATTGTCGAAGCCCATGCCGGTGATCCCCGAGAAGACGTCATTGTGGTCGCGGAGGTACGCATATTTTGTCCATCCCCAATAGCCCGCCCAATGAAGCTCGCTCGGGGAGTTCCGCACCAACTCCACAAGTTGCTCGGGATGTGCCACCGGTAGTTGGCGCAACATCACCGTGTAGAAGAGGCTGTAGATGGCGGTGTTGGCGCCGATCCCGAGGGCCAGCGAAAGGACGGCCACCGCGGTGAAGCCGGGGCTGCGTCGCATCAGCCGCAGGGCATAGCGGACGTCGTTCGGGAGCACTCTCATTTGACCGGCGGGATACGTAGAAAAGTTCCCATGCCGCGCCCTTTGCGCTTAGAGCGCCCGGGCAGCGGCGATGGTTTTGCGAATGTCTTCTTCCGAGTGTACGGCGGAGATGAAGGCGGCCTCGAATTGGGAGGGGGGCAGATAGATGCCTTGCTCCAGCATGTGGCGATGGAAGGCGGCGAAGCGGGCGGTATCCGATTTTTTGGCGGATTCCCAATCGGTTACGGGTTGATCCGTAAAGAACCAGGTGAACATGGCGCCCACGCGATTCACGATGGCGCCGGCAGGAGCCGCGGCGGCCAGGGCAGCCGATTTCGCTTCGAGATCCGTGTAGATTTCGGGATGGGCTTTCAGCTCGCGCAGCATGGCGCGTCCGGCGGCTACCGCCAGCGGATTGCCGGAGAGCGTGCCGGCCTGATAGACCGGACCCAAGGGCGCCACCTTGCGCATGATGTCGGCGCGGCCGCCATAGGCAGCGATGGGCAGGCCGCCGCCGATTACTTTTCCCAGGGTGGTCATATCCGGGCGGATGCCGTAGCGTGCCTGCGCCCCACCGTAGGCTACGCGGAAGCCGGTCATCACTTCATCGAGGATGAGGAGCGCGCCGTGACGCGCGGTGATTTCACGGAGGGCTTCCAGAAATCCGGGCTCGGGCGGAACGCATCCCATGTTGCCGACTACGGGCTCGACGATGACCGAGGCGATGCGATCGCCATGTGCGCGGAAAGCAGCTTCCACGGATTCCACGGAATTGAAGCGCAAGGCCAGGGTGGTGTCGGTGAAACCTTTGGGCACGCCTTGCGTGTCTGCGATGCCGAGCGTGGCAAGGCCCGAGCCCGCCTTGACCAGCAGCGAATCGACGTGGCCGTGGTAGCAGCCTTCGAACTTGACGGTGAGATCGCGGCCGGTGAAACCGCGGGCCACGCGGATCGCGGACATGGTGGCTTCCGTGCCGGAATTGACCAGGCGCACCATTTCCATGGAAGGAACGGCATCGCGAATGGCTTCGGCGAGATCGACTTCCTGCTCAGTAGGAGCGCCGAAGCTGGTCCCGGTTTCGAGTGCCTTTTGCACGGCCTCGATGATGGCTGCGTGGCGATGGCCGAGGAGCAATGGTCCCCAGGAACCGACGTAATCGATATATTCGTTGCCATCGACATCGAAGATGTGGGAGCCCTGGCCGCGGGCGATGAAGGGCGGGTTGCCGCCGACGCTGCGGAAGGCGCGCACGGGAGAATTGACGCCGCCGGGAATCACCTTTTGGGCGCGGGCAAAAATAGCTTCGGATTTGGAGCAGTTCATGGCTGCGCTTTACCGGGCAGGAGGCGGCTAAGGCCGAGGCTCATGGCAATCTCGTAGAGGCTGCCGTTGAGGTTGCGCACGAGGCGGTCTTTCAGGCCGAGATAGGGCTGGGTGCCGGCGAAGAGATCCTGCATGAGGCCGCTAAACCGGCTGCTACGGCGCGTGAACTGCACCATGCGGGCGGGCACGGAGCCGAATAAAAAGCGCCCGAGGAAGACGCGCTTGGCCAGGCGGGAGCCGAACTCCAGGTCGGCGGCGAAATCGCGGCGCAGCATGCGGCGGTAGGCGTGCAGTTTCTCGGCGATGCCGCCCAGTTCGGAGAGAAGGGCCTTGGCGGCCAGGTCAGCGGAGCGCAGGGCGTAGTAAATGCCTTCGCCGGTGATGGGGTCGACCAGACCGGCGGCGTCGCCCACGGCCAGCCATCCATCACCTGAGACGCGGTTCTTGCGCCAGGCGGCGGTTTCGAGGGAGGGCAGGAGGTGGCTGTAAAATGCCGCGCCCTTCCAGGCCATGCCGCGCTGCGACATGTAGCATTCCAGGCGTTTGCGCAGGGAAGCGGCCGGCTCGCCTTTGCCGCAAATGCCGACGGACAGGTGGCCGCAACGCGGGAAGATCCAGATATAGCCTTCGAGTTGGGGGAGGAACTGGATGTCGATTTGAGCCTGATCGCCGGGGACGTAGTAGCCCAAGGCCGACATGGCATCGCCCGCGGTGAGCTCGGTTCCGAAGTTACGCAGCGGATTGCGGGCGCCGGTAGCGATCACGCAGAAATCGGCGTCGAGGGTGCCCGCGCTGGTGCGCAGACGCCAGCCGAGGCCGGCGCGAGTGAGTTCGAGCACGCGGGCCTTTTCGATGCGCGCGCCGGCGCGCTCGGCACGTTCGAGCATGAGGCGGTTCAGGTCCAGGCGCGAGTAGATCAGCAGGGGCTCGGCGAGGCGCAGGGTGGCGGCCTTGGCGCGGGGGGCGGCCAGGATCGTTTCGGTGACCAGTTTCTTGGGGGTGTTGTTTTCTATGAGGAACGGATATGTATGGTACGCCTTGTAAGTGAGGCCGCCGCCGCAGGGTTTTTCCCACGCGAGCTTCTCATCGAAGACGACGGTGTTCACGCCGGCGGAAGCCAGGCGTTCGGCAGCGAAGGCGCCGGCCGGGCCACCACCCAATATGGCGACCAGCTTCATTTCGGGCCGCTATCCTGCGGGGGGACGGTCGGATGTCCGGGAGGCAATGCGCCGGAGCCGCCGGGAGCCGGCATGGGCATGCCGCCGCCGTGCGGGCTCGCGGCCATCCCGCCGCCGTGGGGATTGGTTCCGCCACCGGGGCGCGGCCGCACTACCCAGCGATCGCCTTTCTTCTCCAGCGTGTAAGGTATGGACATGGGCTGGGCCGGACCGGAGCCTTTCGGCGAAAAGACGACCATGACATCGACAAGATCCTGGCGGAAGACCATGGAAGTGACGGATACGTTCATGGATGCGAGATTTAGACCCTGGCGGGTAGACAGGTAGTCCATGACGCCTTGTTTGACGGCGTCTTCGTTCTGGATGTTGTGATGGCAACCTGCCAGAACGAGGCAGGCCAGCACGGGGAGGAGACTTCTCACGTACTTGATTATAGCGGGCTCTGCCCGCTGGTGCTGGGTTCTGGGGGCTGGCTTTGTTAGCTCCGGCTTGCTTCGCTCGCCGGCATCTTGCGGGCTCTGCCCGCTGGTGCTGGGTTCTGGGTGATGGGGTTGTTAGCTCCGGCTTGCTTCGCTTGCCGGCATCTTTCGCTCGTAGGCCCAGTCTTCCAGGCGCAGATAGGATCGAATGACTTGGGCGGCGACGGTGCGGAGCGGCTCGGGCGGCCAGGGGATCACGCGCCGGTTGACGAAGGGGCAGGCGGTGTTTTCGGTTTTGCGTTCGAGCAGCAGATCCACCAGGGTGATGGCGTTCTGGTGGGTCGTTGAGACGCCGTGGCCCACGCATCCCAGGCTGTAGACGGCGCGCGGGTCGCCCAGGTAGCCTAGCGCGGGAGTAAGATCGAGTGTCACCGAAAACGGACCGCCCCAGCGGTGGGTGATCTTCACGTCGTTCAAGGCGGGGAAGAGCAGGCGGATGTGCTGTTCGAGATGGCGCCAGGCGGTGTCGCTCGAATCCACGTCCATATTGTTTCCGGAGCTAAGGCCCACAGGACCGCCTCCCATGGCCAGGCGGTTGTCCGGCGTGATGCGGTAGTAGTGGATCAGGTTGCGGGCATCCTCCACGCCGTTGCGTTCATGCCAGCGGATCTGTTCGAAGTGGCGGTCGTGGAGGGGCTCGGTGGCAATCATGTAGGTCCAGGCCGGCGCCTGGCGGTTCTTCAACTCGGGGATGAGATGGGAGTAGGCGTTGGTGGCGAGCGCGATCTTATCCGCGGTCACGGTTCCGCCGGGAGTCGTGAGACGGAACGGGTTACCGCGCTGGATGGAAGTGACAGGGGTTTGCTCGTAGATTTGCGCGCCGCGGGCGAGGGCCAGGCGTTTCTCCTCGCGCACGAGCTTGGCGGGATTGACGAGGCCCAGGCGCGGCTCCCACCATGCGCCGAGGTAGAGATCCGAATTGACTTTGGCGCGGGCAGCGTCGCGATCCAGCCATTCGATCCCCTGGATGCCCAAGCGGTGCGCCAGATCGATATCGTGCCGGATGCGCTTGACGTAACCGGGAGCGGTGGCCATGCGGAGAAAGCCGGGGCGGATGTAATCGCACTGGAGCTGATTGTCGCCGATAAGGGACTCGAGGCCGTCGACGGCGCGCTCCATGTAGGCATGCGCGTCGCGGACGAACTGTTTGCCCTTGAGCATGGCGGTGGGACCGATACCCAGGCCCACCACGGTCATGGAGAAAGATCCATTTCGGCCGCTGGCACCGTAACCTACATATTCGTGTTCGAGGACGGCGACGCGCAGGGCCGGCTGCTCTTTCAATAAGGTGTGCGCGGTAGCCAGACCGGTGAAGCCGCCGCCGATGATGGCCACGTCGACGGTGGCATCGCCCAGGAGCGGAGGGTTGGGTTGGTACGGGCCATACTCGGCGAGCCAGAGAGACAGAGGGGATTGAGGGAGCGAGTGAGTCATGCGGGGCGCCGCGGCGCGTGAGTTACTATACGAGGATTCATTTTTGATTGCAATGCCCTCCAACGAGTATCACTTCATAACCCAGTGGCGCGTGCGAGGCACGCCGGAGCAGGTTTGGGCGGTGCTCGAGAATGCGCTGGACCTGCCGCGCTGGTGGCCTTCGGTCTATCTGCAGGTAAGCGAGCCGGAGCCGGGTGTGTTCCGGCTGCACACCAAGGGCCGGCTGCCCTACACGCTCCGGTGGAGCTTCCGGGTTACGGAGCGGCGGTTTCCGGAGGGGTTCAGCCTGGAGGCCTGGGGCGACTTCGACGGGCGGGGGATCTGGACGTTCGCCCGGGACGGGGATTTCACGAACGTGACTTATGATTGGCGGATTCGCGCGGACAAGCCGCTGCTGCGGTACCTGTCGTTTTTGTTCAAGCCGGTATTTTCAGCCAATCACCGGTGGGCGATGGCGCGGGGCGAGGAGAGTCTGCGGCGGGAACTGGCGCGGCGGGCGGCTGCGAGTTAGAACGACAGCGTGCCGGTGCGCGGCTCTTCCTCGGAATTGGGAAGATAGAGCGTCTTGCAGTGCTCGCAGCGGTAGACTTCGGCGTTTGCGCCAAACTTCTGCTTCACTTCGTCGCCGAAGAAATACCAGCGCTTGAGATGGCCGGCGCAGAGCTTGCCTTTCTCGTCCTTTTCGTTGCAGGCGCGCATGCGGGGGACGCGCCGCTTCACCTTGGCGCCATCGCTGAGAGTGGCCACGAGCTCCGAGACCGGGACAGGCTTGTCGGAAACGGCATATTTCGGATTCGCCATAGAGAAGCCCGAGTATAACAAGTTCGAGAGGGCTTGGCCTGTGCGCGGCCGTATGCGGTCCATTAGAATAGCAGACATCATGCCCTTACTCGATCGAGTGCAGAAAGACATGGTGGAAGCCATGAAGGCCCGCGAAGAAGCTCGCCTGAGCGCCCTGCGGATGATGAAGTCGGCACTGAAGAAGCACGAAGTCGATGCCATGAAGCCGCTCGATGAAGCGGCCGAGATGCAGATCTTGAAGTCACTGGTGAAGCAGCGGGTGGAAGCCGCGGAGGCTTTCCGCAAGGCGGGGCGGGAGGAATCGGCGGCCAAGGAAGATGCCGAGCGAAAACTGATAGAATCCTACCTTCCAGCCGCCGCGGGCGAGGCCGAGATCGAAGCCGCCATCAACGCCGCTCTTTCCGAGACGGGCGTGACTTCGCTGAAGCAGATGGGCGTGGTGATGAAGGCCGCGCAGGCCAAGCTGGCCGGCAAGACGGTGGATGGCAAAGCTCTCAGCGAAAAAGTGAGGTCGCGACTCCAATGACGCCCCCGCAAACCCAAAAGAAATTCCGGTCGTACGTGCCGGACAATACCACGCAGCGCGAATTTACGTTTCGCGCGGTGCTGCTCGGCCTGGTGCTGACGGCGATCCTCGGGGCGGCCAATGCCTATCTCGGACTGAAGGCGGGCATGACGATTGCGGCCACGTATCCGGCGGCGGTGATCGGGATGGCGCTGCTGAAGCTGATGAAAGGCTCGCTGCTGGAAGAGAACATGACGCGAACCATCGGGTCGATCGGCGAGTCGGTGGCGGCAGGGGCGATCTTCACCATTCCGGCATTCGTGCTGTCGGGACTGTGGCCGGGACTCACGATGGACAAGTATTGGAATTCCGTGGTCGCTGATGGTGATCGGCGGCACGCTGGGAATTCTGTTCGTGACGCTGCTGCGGCGGGTGATGGTGGAGGATCCGGAACTGCCGTTTCCGGAGTCGGTGGCGGCGTCGGAGATCCACAAGGCCGGGCAGCAGGGGTCGAAGGCGGCCAAGATCCTTTTCGCGAACATGGGATTTGGCGGGTTCATGTACCTGCTGGGGGCGGTGAACGTCTTCAACCCAAACAATACGTTTCCGATCGATATCGGGTCGCTGGGCAAGCGGCTGCTGTTGCGGACCAGCACCAATCCGAGCGTGGCGACCACGACGGTGGGGGGCGCGTCGATTCTGACGGCGCCGGACGTGAGCCCGGCTTATTTGGGAGTGGGATATATCATCGGCCCGCGCCTGGCGGCGCTGAATTTCGCGGGGGGTGTGCTGGCTTGGGGATTGATGGTTCCACTGCTGACGTTTGTGATGGGGCCGTCGATCCAGGCGGGGCAACCAGGCGGGCAGCCGCTTCCGTGGACGCTACTGGCGCAGTCGATTTATTTTTCGATTGTGCGGCCCATCGCGGTGGGCGGCATGCTGGTAGGTGCGTCGTACACGCTGTTCAAAATGCGCAAGCAACTGGGCGCGGGCATGGCGCGGGCGGTGTCGGACCTGAAGAAATCGGCCGCGGCACACGCGGAGACGAACCGCACGCAGCGGGACCTGAGCGCGCGGACGGTGTTCATCGGGGTAGGCGCGGTGCTGGTGGCGATGGTGGGTCTTTACTATTACTTCATCAGCGCAGGTAATCTGTCGGGTTCGACGGTGCTGACCGGGGCTATCGTGGCGGCGGTGGTGATGGTGGTGCTGGGATTTTTCTTCGCGGCGGTGTCGGGGAACCTGGTGGGGATGATCGGATCGTCGAACAATCCGGTGTCGGGGCTGACGCTGTGCACGCTGGTAGTGGCGGCGCTGCTGATGGTGGCGCTGGGAGTATCGGGTACGGGCGGCGTGGCGGCGGTGTTGGGCGTGGCGGCGGTGGTGTGCGTTTCGTCGGCGGTGGCGGGCGAGATGCTGCAGGATTTGAAAGTCGGGCACATCCTGGGCGGCACACCGGCGAAGATGCAGATTGGCGACATGCTGGGGATCGTGGTGGCGTCGCTGGTGTTGTTCTTCCCGTTGTCGATTCTGGACAAGGCATATCATTTCGGTAGTTCGGCGCTGCCCGCGCCGCAAGCCGGATTGATGGCGATGTTGTCGAAGGGAATTGTCGGCGGCGACATGGCGTGGCCGCTGGTGGTGGTGGGGATCCTGATGGGGTTCGCGCTGATCATGGTGGAAGTGAAGAGCCCGATGCTGTTCTCGGTGGGGATGTACCTGCCGCTGGGAACGACCTTTGCGATTTTTGTGGGCGGGCTGATCCGCTGGGCGACCGACAAGATCCGCGACGGGCGCGATTTCAACGAGGCGCAAAAAGCCCGGGTGGACAATGCCGGGGTGCTGACGGCGTCGGGATTGATTGCGGGGGAGGCGCTGTGCGGATTAGCCATCGCGGCGCTAGTGGGCACGGGCTACGACGTGGCGCTGCTGAAGTGGACGCCGCCGTTCGTGGTGGCGCTGATTGCACTTGCGGTGCTGGCGGTGGTGATGGTGCAGGTTCCGCTGCGAAATGCGGGGCGTCCGGATGAGCCGGCGCCGCCGACGGCGATCATGTAGGCGGTTCAGCGGACAGGAGCTGATCGAGGTTGTCGATTAGCGCGTTTATGGAAGCCAGCAATTGGTCCGGGGCGGCTTCGAGGACATTGCGCACCAGATCGGCCTCGGCTGGCGGCAGGGCGTGGAGTAGGCGCTTTTCGCCGGGATGGGGCTGGCGCGCGAGGGCGAACCATACATCGAAATAACTGGCGAGCAGGGCGGTGACGCGATGGTGTATGCCCACCGGGTCGCGGCGGCGGAGGGCGAGCGCGATCTGCGTCCGGTAAGACGACTGTTTTAGGCGCAGGAGTGGGTAGTTTTTCGCAATGATGGCGCGGCGCAGGGGCTCCGGGTATGGAGTTTGTGCACGTGCCTGCAGGCCCGCATACCAGCCGTGGGGATCGAGCAGCGCTTGTGAATGGAGCACGTTCGCCCAGAAGCAGGTGGAGTATCCGATGGAGGCTTCGTGGCGGACGAGCACCCGGTCTAGCTGATCCTCAATCCAGGCGGGACGCCGGTACATGACGTCGATGCGGGCGTGGGAAGCGGGATCGATCCACTCGTCGCCGGGCTCCCAATATCGATTGTCGATTTCGGCGGCGGGTCCGGCCAGGGCGCGGCGGAAATCCAGGGGCAGGTCGTCGTGGGCGTAGACATAGAGATCGAAATCGGAGGCATCGTCGTGGGAGGCAGCGCCGCGCGATCCGGCCAGAGCGACCGCCAGCACTTGTGGATGCTCGCCAAAACGGCCGGCAAGTTCGTGGATCATCTGCGGCACTCCAACACATAGAGTAGCGGGGCTGAGAGCCTCTGCAGGCTTGAGAGCCGCCCCACTGGTACACTCTTAGGCTGGACCTTGAAAAATCGCACGCTCGGTAATTATGAAGTTCTCGATACGCTCGGTTCGGGCGGGATGGGCGACGTGTACAAGGCGCGGGACACACGTCTGAACCGGTTGGTGGCGATCAAGGTTCTGCGTAACGATCAGGCCCGCTTCATTCAAGAAGCGAAATCGGCTTCCGCGTTGAACCATCCGAATATCGTTACTATCTACGACGTTTTCGAGTGCGACGGCATGGACTGCCTGGTGATGGAATACATCGCGGGCAGAACGCTGCAGGCGCTGATCCCGCGGGAGGGTATGCGCTGGAATGAGGCCCTGCGCATTGCGGTGCAGGTGGCCGAAGGGCTGCGGAAAGCGCATTCGGCGGGCATCGTCCATCGCGACATCAAACCATCGAACGTGATGGCGCCGGACGACGGTCCGGTAAAGATTCTGGACTTCGGTCTGGCGAAGCGTAGCGAGCGGGAGGCCATGACGGGCGACGATGAGACGCGCACGGTGGGTCCGGTCACGCAAGCGGGCGTGGTGGTGGGGACGGTGGCCTACATGTCGCCGGAGCAGGCCCAAGGAAAGCCGGTGGATTCGCGTTCCGACATCTTCAGTTTTGGCAGCATGTTGTACGAGATGCTGACCGGACGGCGCGCCTTCGAGCAGGATTCGGCGGTAGGGACGCTGGCCGCCATCCTGCATAACGACCCCGCGCCGCCAACCTCGCCCGCGGTGCCGCGGCAACTGGTGCGCGTCCTTTTTAAGTGCCTGCAGAAGAAACCAGAGGACCGCTGGCAGGACATGAGCGATGTAAAACAGTTGCTGGAGGATGTGGCGAAGGACTACGAGACTCCGGCGGCGCCAGTGGACGGCCGCGCCCGGCGCGCGAGCCCCTATCGATGGGCGGTGGTAACTGTTGCGCTGCTGGCCGGCGGGCTGGCGGCATACTTCACTTTCCGGCTCTTGCCGGGAACATCGGGTGCACAGAGCGGGGCGGTCTTGCGCATGCTTACGGCGGATGGCGGGCTGACCGGCTATCCGGCGCTCTCGCGCGATGGAAGATTGGTGGCTTTCGCGTCCGACCGCGGCCAGGAAGACAACCTGGATATTTGGGTGCAGCAGATCGGAGGCCGGGAGCCTATTCGCCTGACCAGGGACCCGGCGGACGAGAGCGATCCGGCGTTTTCACCCGACGGCACCATGATCGCTTTCCGCTCGGAGAAGGACGGCGGCGGCATTTACCTGGTGCCCGCCTTGGGCGGCTCTCCAGTTCTGCTGGCGCCTCTGGGCCGCAGCCCGCGCTTCTCTCCGGACGGCCGCTGGGTAGCCTATTCGGTAGGCGGGGAAGCCGTTTCCAATCCCGGCTCAGCGGGCGTATTCATCGTCAATTCCGGGGGCGGCGTGCCCCGGGCGATCCATCCGGAAATGGCTACCGCGACAAACCCCGTGTGGTCGCCGGGCTCCGACCGGCTTCTGGTTTTGGGACGCAAGGATGCGAAGGCTCCGGCGCGCACGGAGCTGGACTGGTGGATTCTTCCCATTGAAGGCGGTACGGTACAGCGGACCGGAGCGTTTGCCCGCCTGGATGCGCAGCAGCTCATGCATCCGCAGTTTCCGCAAGTGTTTCCGACCGCGCTCGACTGGCGGGAGCAGCGTGGCGACCGGATTCTCTTCAACGCGTTGTTGGGCGAGGCGGCGAACCTTTGGGAGATTCCGCTGGCGGGAACCGGTGAACTGCGGCGGCTGACGCTGGGTCCGGGGCTGCACCGGCACGCCGGTTGGTCGGGCGATGCGCGGCGCATGATCTTCGCGGCGGAAGAACTGAGGTTCGACATCTGGCTGCAGCCGTTGGATCCGGCCACGGGCGCGGCGCGCGGCCCCATAAATCGTTTGACAGACGAAGTCACCGAGGAGTTGACGCCCTCCATTACCTGGGACGCTTCGAAGATCGCTTATGTGAGCAAGGGGCCGGACAGTTGGACGTTGCGGATCAGGGAGCGCGCCACGGGCACGGAGCGTACGGTGCTCTCCAGCCCGACGTGGGTGTATACCGCCAGGATGTCGGGCGACGGCGCGCGGATTCTTTACACCAGCGCCAGCTACGATCTGTTTTCGATTCCCACGGCGGGCGGCACGGCTGAAAAACTCTGCGACCGCTGCGGCACGGCGATGGGCGCATCCTCAGACGGACGCGAGGTTCTGTACGAGCCACCGGAGAATGAAGACGTTTTGATGTACGACTCCGGGCGACGCGCAACCGTGAAGCTGGCGGCGCGGGCCAGCGGGGACTTGATCCTCTCCAGTGCGCGGTTCTCGCCTGATGGGAAATGGGTTGCCTTTCATGCGCTGCGCAACGCCACGAATTCCGCGCAAATCTGGATCGCACCCACCGGGCCGGGCCTTCCGACGCCGCAAGCCGAATGGATCGCGGTGACGGACGGCGCGAAACTGGAGCGGGACCCTGCATGGTCCGCCGACGGGCGGTTCCTGTACTATGTATCGGAGCGCGACGGATTCCGGTGCATCTGGGCGCGGCCTTTGAATCCGGCGACGAAACAGCCTTCCGGTGAAGCGTTCGCGGTACGCCATTTTCACTCCGCGCGCTTTTCGCTGCGGCACGTAGGCAGCCAAGGGTTTCTTACAGGCCTGTCGGCGGGGGAAGGCGCGCTGGTCTTTTCCATGGGCGAACTGAAGGGCAACGTCTGGCTGGAGGAGAGTGGCAGCTAAAATCAGCGTGGTGGTGATCAGCCGCAACGAGGGAAGGGAATTGCGGCGGACGGTCGAGAATTTCGACGACACGCTTCCCGCCGGAAGCGAGATCATTGTGATCGACGACGGATCCACCGACGGCTCAGCCGGACGAGTGGCAAAACGGCGCGGCAGGATCAGGCTGCACCGGGTGAAGAACTATGGCGTGGCGCGTGCTCGGAACTTCGGCGCCAGGGAGGCTGGCGGCGACGTGATCGTGTACGCCGATGCGCACCTCCGGCTGCAGCCGCACTGGTGGCGCCCAATGGTGGAAGTGCTTGGCAACCGTAAGGTGGGAGGCGTCGCGCCGGCGATCGATGGATACCGGCACGGGCTGATCGGCTATGGCCTGACGTTTAAGGACGCGCGGCTGGAGGTGCGATGGCAGCGGCGCAGGCCGCGCGGTCCTGTAGCCGCGCCCATAATTCCCGGCTGCTGTTTCGCGACGCGGCGCGACGTAATCGAAGCTACGGGCGGCTGGGACGACAGCCAACTACAGCGCGGGAACATCGACAACGAAGGCTGCGTGCGATTTTGGATGCTGGGCTACGACCTGATGATTACGCCGGATACGATTGTGGCGCACAAGTTCCGCAAGCGGTCGCCGTATTACGTAGGCTGGCCCGAGTTTTTGTTCAACCGGCTGCGGCTGGCCTTCGCGCACTTCAATGCAGAGCGGCTGGGCAAGGTGGTGGCGGGCCTGCGCGGCTATCCGGGCTTCGGTGAGGCTCTGGCATTGCTGGCGGCCAGCGACATCGCCCAGCGGCGGCGGGAACTGGACGCGCGGCGGGTGCGCGATGATAACTGGTATTGCAATCGGTTTAATATGACTTGGTAGCCCGCAGGGGCAAAACGTCCACACGAGGGAGAATCGCGCATGGCCACTAAAAAAGCCACGAAAAAAGCGGTCAAGAAGGCAGTGAAGACGCCAGTCAAGAAGGCGGTTAAAAAGGCCGCCAAGAAACCGGTGAAGAAGACAGTCAAAAAGGCAGCGAAGAAGAAGCCGCCGTCGCCTACGGGCACCATCGGCAATCCCAGAGCCTGAAGCCGCGAATGCCCGGCCGGCCGTAGCGTGGCGCCGTGCCGGGCTAAGCTGCCGTATCCGAGATGAGCACGAATAAGCCCCCCGCGCAGCACTCCCGCGCGACGCAGAAGGATCGCGCGGTCTGGTTCTATCAGAACGTAGCATTTCCGATGCGGGATGCCTCGCCCGTGGAACTCGAGAAGTTTTGGGCCGCGCAACTGCAGGCGGACATCAATCCAGAGCATCGCTGGCAGTGTTGTGGCCCTTACAACCTTGCGGGGCGGGTGACCGCGCTGGTGATTCATCCGGAGAATCCGAATTTGTGGTTCGCAGGGTCCGCGACGGGAGGGCTTTGGGTGTCGAAAAACGCGGGTGAATCCTGGAGCCCCACCTGGAGCCGCTTCGCCAACCAGAACATAGGCGCACTGGCGTGCGTAAACTTCACTGGCGAACTGAAGACCAATTTCAGCGGCAAAGCGAGCCTGATCGCAGCGACCGGGGAAGCCAATATGTCGGGCGACTCCTACCCCGGGAGTGGCGTGTACTTGTCGAACGACGACGGCCTTACCTGGGAGCCGTTTTTTGGCAATCCGGGACAGGAGGCCACATCCATCGATCAGGACGTGCGGACGTTCCCGCGGCGCATCGGCTGCCTGGCGCTGCGGTCAGATTCCGCCATGGCGATTGGAAGTATTTTTCTGGACGACAGCTTGCCCGCCGGGCTGTATCTGTCGGCCAAAGGCTCCTCGCTGGAGGCTTGCGAGTTCTGGGGAAAGCGCAGCTACAACTGTCACTCGGTGGTATTTCATCCGGGCGAGCGGCACACCCTTTTTGCGTCGATCGAGCCGGATGGCGCGCACAATGGGATCTGGCGCAGCCGGAATTTTGGAAAACACTGGGAACACCTGACTAAAGGGCTGCCGCCGGGCGATCAATTCCGGCGGACCAGCCTGGCCTTTGCGCCTTCCGATCCGGACGTGATCTACGCCCTGGCCGCGGACCGCAGCAATTACGTATTGGGCGTCTTTCGCAGCACCAACGGCGGCAACTCCTGGCGGGAGATTCTGGGCGGACGCTATCCGACCGAGCGCCAGATGTCTTATAACAACACCATCGCGGTGCATCCGCGTAAGCCCGACAGCGTGGTTTGGGGCGGCATGAAACTGTACCGCACCGACGACGCGGGCCGGAACTGGCGGAGGATCACCAACACCCAACGTGGGACAAAGGATTACGTACACGCGGATCATCACGCCTTGCTGTGGCCGGAGGACGACGTGATCGTGTCGGGTAACGACGGAGGCGTGTCGTTGACGCGCGATGGCGGTCGCACCTGGACGGAACGGTCGCGCGGGATGGTATCCACCATGTTTTACGACCTGGATGTGGCGCCCTCCAATGGCAAGGTTTTTGGCGGAGGCACGCAGGACAACGGGACGTTGATCGCGGGCGTGGGAGGGTGCCACGAGGGCGATTTCTTGCCGGCCATCCCGGGCGACGGCGCCTGGCTGGTTTTCGATCCGGCCGACGAGGAAAATGTTTTCGGGTGCGCGACAGGATTTCTGGTTTACCACCACGGCCGCGGCAAGCCGTGGGACTTCGCGGGTTGGAAGCTGGCTAAGCCCAAGCAGATATCACCGGAGGAAATCGCCCAGCGCGCGTTTACGGTGATGGCCATCGAACCTTCCACGCGCAGCGGGGTCAAGACGGTGTGGGCCGGTTCGAACCGCTTATTCCGCACGGACGATAACGGACGGCACTGGTATCCGGTATCCGGGTCGTTCGACGGCACGCCAATTTCCGCGATTGAGATCGCACGCGCCAGGCCCCGGCTGATGTTCGTGGGCACGACCGGCGGCGGCATCTTTCGCAGCCGGGATGGCGGCGAGACATGGTCGCAAAACCTGTCAGGCATCGACATACCGGCCCGCGCGATCACGTCGATTGCTAGCCATCCGAAGGTTGCAGATACGGTGGTGGTGACCGTGGCGTCCACCGGGATTCTGAGCTCCGGGGTGCAACTCCAGACCGGAGCGCGGCTGCCTTACAACCATGTCTTCCGCTCGCAGGACAGCGGAGATACGTGGACGGATATCGACGCGGGCAAGCTGCCTAACGTGGTGTTTTACGCGGCGGCGTACGAAACACATCCTCCCTACAGGCTGTTTGTGGGGGGCGATGTGGGTGTGTGGGCCGAGATGAAAGCCGGCTCACTGAAGGGCTGGTTGAACATCAGCGGGAATCTGCCGAGTGTGGTCGTCTCCGATCTGGTTTACCACCACAAAGACCGCACGCTGACGGCCGCGACGTACGGTAGAGGAGTGTGGCGGATTCATCCCGGAAACCTGCGGATGCCGGCGTCTGCCGGCCCGACCGCGGCGCCCCCGGAGCAGATCGAACTGGCGGCCGGTTTGCGCGTGAACCCCAGCGTGGCCGCCCCGGTCCAACTCACGCCGGAGGATGGCGCCCGCATCAACCTCTTTCCCCGGAAGACAAAGGTGACGGTGCAGCCGGTGGCAGGCGCACTGGGATATCGGGTGGAGTTCGCCGCTACAAATTTCAGTATGGGGGCCAGTTCGACTACTCCAGAGATAGAGTGTGAAGCTCCGGGGATGGGCCAGTACACATGGCGGGTGTGGGCGATTTTGCCGGACGGATTGCGGTCGGCAGCTTCGGCTTGGCGCAGCATTACCTATCTGAAGTAGGGAGGTGGTGGCGGGATCGGGATCGAGCCCAAGATTTTTGCGCCAGCAGTGCGAAGACGGCAAGCAGCAGGCAGAGGATCAGAGCTTCAACCATCCCTGAACCGCCATCGGGGGATAGGTTGAAGAGCCGCTCGACGAAATCCATGGTTCTTAGGTATAGCGCAACCGCGAGGGCGGATACAAGCTAACTATGGCACGGCAAACAGGTAGCGGTGCCATGCCATGCCCCTCCTGTTCCCGAGGCCGCCGTGTCGCATGCCCCTGGTTGACGCAGAACCGGAGCTAAGGAATGCTCGTCGGCAATGAGCGTTCCGATTCATGCTGCCTTCGTTACCTTCCCGAGTCCATCTATCGCCATTTTGGATCTCCGAGTAGCGAAAACAAATAGGAATGAGCATGTTTGTGATTTCGAATCTGTGGCCATGCCTTAAAGGCCGCGTCCACCGTATCGATAATTGCTAATGCCTCAGTGCGGGTCCATTGCTTTTGTGTATCGTAATCCGCTGTCTGACTGCTGATATGCCTGATAGAAGGCCAGGGATATAATTTGAAGCTGGCGCATGCAGTCAAGATCTGGACCCGGCACAGGTGCCGGGATGGAATTGATGAATTTGTTGCAATCGGCCTTTTGTTTGTCGGAAGCCCTGGCCATTTTTCCATGTTCGAAATGGCGACTGAGCGCAGGCCGCTGGTATGATTGCTTCCAGTTCCGAGTAGCTTCGGAAACGAGCAAATGGAAAAGTGCATAATAGCCGCTTGAGACGGCCCGCCGTAGGCTGGCTTGGCGCGGCCTCTTGGGTTCGCGCTTGGCGAGGTGGTAAGCCTGTTCCAGCAGGTCGTTAGCGAGGGGCATCAGGGCGTCGCGGCCCAAGCAGGGTCCTTGATCCGCGCGACCTCAGATTGGCTCCGAAAATTGAAATAGGCGTGGACGCCATTTTCATCGGTCTTTAGTTGATTCATGAGAGTTAGCGCGACCTCCTGCGCAACAAATCGTAGCCTTGCGGGGCGGCTGGCTTCTTCGGTAAGCACGATATTAAAGAAAATAGAGGCGAAGCCCATCGCGTCGAATCCGATATCAAAATTAATATGGACGACATCCGGAATCAGATGAGCGGCTTGACGGATCTGATCCCTAAGCTGAGGCGTGTTCGTGAGAATGACCGGAACAATCACTGCAAAACTATTATCGCGCGATTTGGCTCGCTCAATGTTGCCATGACTCAGTCCATCAAATGCTTAGCGCGGCAATGAACGGGCGCGGGCGACCACCATCCGTTTGCGTCGTCGGATGCATACTTACGCCGGGGGAGTGCTCCGCTTGGAGCGGTGGTGCCCGAGATGTTCAGTCTTCTCCAGGGAATCACCGCAGCCTGGTCGCCGCGCCATTACAGCTTGCAGACCTCATCCGCGCTCACTGCCGAGACTCCGGAAGGGACACCGGCCGTTTCTCGCGGGCAGCGCGTCATACGCCCACGTAGGCGGGCGATTTACGAGAATTGGCAGTGGAGACCCGAAATGGATTCCGCGTCGATTTTTGATCTAGGCCCCTCCGAGAAGCTCCAACCTTGGAAGATCTGTGGGACGACCTTGCGGCCGAGCCGGAGGCCGTGCCAGTCCGCGATTGGCAAGGGGGAACTGGCACGCAGGAAGGCGAGTCTGTTGAAAAACCCGGCCTCGGGTCTGCTTTGGGAAGAGATGAAGTCGCGATGGGATCTACCGCTCATGGCTTCGCGTCTTTCGGCGCCGTTCAAAACCAAGCCGCAAAGCAGCGCGACGGAACTGGTCAGCGCGTGCGCTCTAGGCATTCACGATTGCGGTACTGTCTGACGGAAGCGGTAGCTCCTTTTCGCCATCCTCAGCGGCAATCATTTCGAATACGCTGCCCAGTTCGGCCAAGGCTTTCTCTCGGGCCGGCATAAGCGCTTAGCACCCACGAATGGCAGGAACTTCCGCCACCCAGCCGTCCGGCTGGTTTCGGTACAAGACTACCTTGTAATCATCAAGACTCATCCGATAAACATTTTACGCCAATCCCGCCATCCCCCAGAAAAATGTAGAATCGGGCCATGCATCTCAGCCGCGACGCGCGCGAGCGCCTGCCGTGATCCGGGCAGTCCATCTTTTCCTGAAAGCCTTGGGCATCATCTACCTGATCGCCTTTGTCTCTTTCGGCGTGCAGGCCGACGGGCTGATCGGCTCTCACGGCATCCTGCCGCTGGCGAACTATCTTCACGGTGTCCGCGACGCCATGGGGGCGCGCGCTTTCTGGTACGTGCCCACCGTCTTCTGGATCAACTCCAGCGACCCGGCCATCCGGCTCGCGTGGATCGCCGGAGCGCTCCTGGCCGTCACCCTCACGCTGGGCTTTTTCCGGCGCGTCTGTCTGGTGCTTCTATTGGTCCTTTATATTTCCATCTCCACCGCGGGCCAGGATTTCTGGAGCTTCCAGTGGGACATCCTGCTTACCGAAGCGGGCTTCCTGGCCATCTTCCTCGACGCGTCGCCCGCGCGCACGTGGCTGTTCCGCTGGCTTCTGTTCCGCCTCATGTTCATGTCCGGCCTGGTGAAGCTGCTGAGCGGCGATCCCACGTGGCGGGATCTGACGGCACTCGGTTATCATTACGAAACGCAGCCGCTGCCCACGCCCATCGCCTGGTACATGTATCAACTCCCCGGCTGGTTTCAGAAGGCGTCCACCGCGTTTACGTTGTTGGTGGAGCTGCTGGCGCCTCTGCTGATCTTCGCTCCGCTGAAACTGCGCCGCGCCGCGGGAATGATTCTCATCGCACTGCAGGTGCTCATCCTGCTTACGGGCAACTACACATTTTTCAATCTGCTGGCCATCGCCCTTTGCGTGTTCCTTTTTCCGGGCCGCCCGGCATCCGCAGGGCCGCCCGAAACGCGCCTACATCGCGGCGTCAGCATCGGCCTGCTGGCGTTCATCCTCACCGCCAGCGGGTTACAGTTTCTGGAGACGGCCTCCTTTCCGCTGCCCGCCGCCACGCGCGGATTTCTGGTCTTCATCTCGCCTTTGCGCATCGTAAATAGCTACGGGCTGTTCGCGGTGATGACGACTACGCGTCCGGAGATCGTGGTGGAAGGCTCGAACGACGGCGTCAACTGGCTGGCTTACGAGTTCCGCTACAAGCCGGGTGATGTGAAGCGTCCGCCGCCGTGGGTGGCGCCCTATCAGCCGAGGCTGGACTGGCAGATGTGGTTCGCGGCACTGGGCAACGCGCGCGAGAATGCCTGGTTCTACAACTTCGCGGCGCGCCTGATGCAGGGTTCGGCGCCGGTGCTGGGTTTGTTGAGAGCGAATCCGTTTCCGGAGGCGCCACCGCACTATCTGCGGGCAGTGGTGTATGACTATCAATTCACGGATTTCACCACGCGCAGACAGACGGGCGCCTGGTGGAAGCGGGAAGAGAAGGGCGTCTATTTGCCGGCTATCTCGTTGCGTTCGGAGTCGGGGCAGTAAAGGTTTATGCGCCCCAGGGCTTCACTTCGCCACCCAGGGCTTTGTAACCGTTGCGCATGCGCTCTTCGATCTTGGTCCACACCGCGGGGTCGCAGCCTTTCCACTCTTCCACGGCCACGTTGCCCAGATAGGGGAGATCGGCCACGCCCATTTTGCTGGAGAAGAATCCGCTGGCGGTCAGGTCCCGGAATTTGCTGAAGAAGGTTGCCCAGCGCTTGTCCTCTTCAGCCGCGCGCGCCGGCCACGCGATGCGGTCGAGAATCTGCTTCTGTTGCGCCGGCGCCGCATCCGCGAACGCTTTGGCGAACAGCCGGTCAGACTCCAGGTCGAGCCACGCGAGACCGCCCAGGACTTGCGCGGCCAAGTCGTCGTTGTCGTCTTCGTGTTTGCGAAAGTCCAGCCAGTCGTCGATGAATTCCGGAACGCCAGCCTGGGTAGCGCTTCCGCTACGTTCGTCGGCCGGCAGGATCAGGTCGCACAGCACGTGGACCGTGTGCCATTGGTGGTCGTCGAAAATTTTGCGCTGATACGCGCTGGACGGGTGTTCGTGCGTTTGCGCCGCGCCTGTGGCCGCCGTGGCCGCCGCCAGCGCCGGCGCGGCTCCCAGGATCTGAAATAAATCGCGGCGGCTCACTCCGGCGCGATTAGCTTTGTCGTCTGCCATTGCTGTTCTCCCGTTCCTCAGGCTGCCAGGTTCCGCTTCTTCACCTGCTCCGCGATGTATTCCGACGTGCGCCAGCCAAGCGCCGTAATGGTGAGCGTCGGATTCTTGTCCGCGTTGCTCACAAACGGCGCCGCATCGGTAATGAAAAGGTTCTTACAGTCCCAGGCCTGGCAGTTCGAATTCAGCACCGAGTCCTTGGGATTGCCGCCCATGCGCGCGGCCCCCACCTCATGGATAATGGCGCCGCCGCGCGAGATTCCCCAGTTGTTCTCGGCCGTGGCATCCGTGAAATACTTGCCGCCCGCGGTGGTGATGATCTCCTTGAAGGTATCCTGCATGTGCTTGGCCTGGAGGATCTCGTCCTGGCTCCACTTGAAGTGGAAGCGCAGGACCGGAATGCCCCACTGGTCCACAACGTTGGGGTCCAGGTCGCAGTAGCTGTCCGCATTGGGGATCATCTCGCCGCGCCCGTCCATGCCGATGTACGCGCCGTAGGCCTTGCGCAGGTTGCGTTTCAGGTCCACGCCGTAGCCGCCACCCACCACCTGCTCCGAGCCGCTGAAATCGTCGGCACCGGGCTGCCCGCGCCCACCGCCGATTTCAATGTGATAGCCGCGCGCGAACGGCATTTTTCCGGCCTTTTGCTCCTTGTAGAGCCACCACGGCATGTACATATGCATGCCGCCGACACCGTCTTCGTTGCGCGGCGGCAGGTCCTCGAGAATCGGCAGATAGCCACCCACCGGCGACCCTACCGTGTCCATCAGATAGCGCCCCACCAGGCCGCTCGAGTTCGCGATCCCCTGCGGGAAGCGGCTGCTTTTCGAATTCAGCATGATACGCGCCGTCTCGCAGCAACTTGCGGCCAGCACCACGATTTTGGCGTTTACAGTCACCTCGTTGCGGGTCTTCTTATCGATGTACGACACACCGCGCGCCAGACCGTCCGGCCCCACAAGGACTTCGCGCACCATGGCGTCGGTGCGCACTTCCAGGTTGCCCGTCTTCATGGCCGGAAAGATGTGGACTCCCGGCGAATTGAAATTAGCGTTCACGCCGCAGGCCCGCCCGCACTGCGCACAGTAATGACAGGCAGCGCGCCCATGTATCGGGCGGGTGAGGATCGCCAGGCGGGAGGGGATGCACGGGATCTTCAGCCGGTCGCTCACGGCCTTGATCACTTTCTCGTAAGCGCGCGGCGCCGGCGCCGGCAGGAACTTGCCGTCGGGCGTGTTCTCGATGCCTTCCTGGGTGCCGAAAACGCCGATCAGTTCTTCGGCCTTGTCGTAGTAGGGCGCCAGGTCGTCATAGGTGATGGGCCAGTCGAAGCCTTTGCCGTCGCGGCTGTAGGGCTTGAAATCGTAGGGGCCCATGCGCAGCGAGATGCGTCCGTAATGGTTGGTGCGTCCGCCCAGCATGCGCCCCCGCCACCACATCCAGTTGCTCCCCGGAGCGTTGGTGTAGGGCTCACCCGGCACCTTCCAGCCGCCGACGAGGGTGGCGTCGAAATAGCCGAATGGTTTCTCGCGGGAGCCAGCCCCGCGATGCGGCGCGTTGTACGGCCACTGGAACATGTGCGACTGCTTGGTCCCGTCGTACCAGCCGCCGGCTTCGAGCATGCAGACTTTGGCACCGGCCAGCGTGAGGACGTGGGCCGCCACACCGCCGCCGGCGCCGGAGCCTACCACTATGACGTCGTAACTTTTAGGAGTTGCCTTAACTTGGGCCATCCCGACTATTCTACGCCCGGCGGCGGTGAGGTACGCCAAGTGAGCGGACGGAGAGTCCGCCCGCAGCCCTGAAGGCGACGAGAGAAGATTTTGGGTCGCGGCGGATTCCGCGGATTATGTGGACTGGCAGTCTGGTAAGCGCCGGAATTTGTGCAACTCAAGATCGCGCGGGAGCCGGTGTCACGCTCGGGTTAGTCTGGCTTTTAGGCTAAAGACCGCTTGCTCACGCGCGCGGCTCGGAAGCGCGCGACGCGGGCACGCGCGGCTCGAAAAGTTTTCGCTCGGAAATGTGCCGGCTATTCGTTGCGCAGGGCTGTCATTGGATCGATGCGGGTGGCGCGCACGGCGGGGATCAGGCCAGCCATTGCCGCGACGCACGCTATGACCACGGCGGCCGCTCCGAATATGGGCACGCTGGCGCCCTTTACGTTGTAGAGTTGCGCCTGGACCAGGCGGCTTAGGGCATATGCCGCGGGCAGCGCGACAGCCACGCCGATCACCGCGAGGATGGCCACTTCGCCCATCACCATGCGCAGGACCTCGCGGCGTGCCGCGCCCAGCGCCATGCGCAGCCCGATCTCCCGGGTTCGCCGCTCCACCGTGTACGCCATCACCCCGTAAAGCCCGACCGCAGACAGCAAGGTCGCCAGGCCGCCGAAAAATGTGGAGAGCACCGCGACAAGCCTCTCGGCAAAAACGTCTTCGTCGATCTGCTGCTCGATGGTCTTCATGTCGAACACCGGCAGGTTCGCGTCCACGCGGCGCACCTGTTCGCGCAGCGCCGTGGCCAGCACCATGGGATCCTGCGCAGTGCGCACATAGTAGGTCATGCGGAAGGTCTTGTCGTTTTGGACGTAAGGCAGGTATGCGAAGGGTTCCGGATCTTCGCGCAAGTCGGTATGCTTGCTGTCGCGCACTACTCCGACCACTTCAATTCCCGGGTCGTCTTTTTGGGACGCCGTCATGAAGCGGCGGCCGATGGGGTCTTCGCCGCGGAAGTACTTATGCGCGAACTCTTCATTGATCACTGCGACCTTGGGCGCGTTGGGACCATCCTGCCGGGTGATCTCGCGCCCTCTGACCAGCGGGATTCCCATGGTCGATAGATAACCGGGCCCCACGATGTTTTCGCGCACGGACATGCGCTCGCCTTCTTTCGGCTCATAGCCGGGCACCTTGATGCCGTTCATTTCCACATCGCCCGACAGGACCGCGATTTCGGCCAGTGTCACAGCGCGCACTTGCGGCATGGCGCCGATATCCTGCTGCAGCCGGTCGAGAATCGATAAAGTCCGCGGTTGATCGTAGCCGTTTAACGACGGCTGCACCGCGAACGTCAGCAGGTGATTGGCGCGGAAGCCCGGATCGATCTGTTTCAGGTTGAAGAGGCTGCGCGCAAACAGCCCCGCGCCGATCAGCAACACCAGCGAGACCGCGACTTGCGCGATGACCAGCGCCTTGCGGAAACGAACCTGCGCCGCGCTTCCCATGGATCCCGCGGATTGTTCCTTGAGTGTGAGAGACACGTTGGTGCGGAAGGTTTCCCAGGCCGGCGCGAGGCCGAAGATCACTCCCGTCACGATCGACAGCGCCAAGCCGAACAGCAGCACGCGGGCGTCCGGTTCCGCGGTCAGCCCGCGCATGGAAAAGCTGCCCGGCAAAAAACCCAGCAGCAGGTCGCCCGTCCAGTAGGCTGTCAGGATGCCGAGCGCTCCGCCCGCCAGCGAGAGGGTGACGCCTTCGGTGAGCAACTGTCGCATCAGGCGCGCGCGCTTGGCCCCGATGGCCAAACGTATGGCGATCTCCCGCTGCCTGCCCGCCGCGCGCGCGATCAGGAGGTTCGCGATGTTGGCGCAGGCGATCAGCAGCAGCAAGCCGGCCATGCTCATCAGCACCAGCAGCGGTCCTTCAGCCTGATCGCGCACGGCCGAAATTCCGCGCCCTCCGAGCATCAGCGTAAGGTGCCGCGAAACGAATTGTTCGCGATACTTCCGGGAGGCGCCCTGGGTATTGCGGGCTTCCTCTTCCAGAATAGGCCGCCAGAAGACGTTGGCCGCGGATTCGGCCTGCTGGCGGGAAATCCCGGGTTTCAGCCGCGCGAAAATATTCAGCCAGTAGCCGCGCCGTTGCGTTAGCCCGTCGAACATCTGCATCATCCGCGGCTGCAGCGTGATGGGTAGGAATACATCGGCCGCTTCGCCGCCGCCCACGCCTTTGAATCCGGCCTGCGCCACTCCCACGATGGTCATGGTGCGGCCGTTCAGGCGCACGCTTTCGTTCAGCACGGAGGGCGACGAGGCGAAGCGGTTCTTCCAGAGGTTGTAGCTGAGCACCGCGACTTCGTTCGGGCTGCCCAGCCGGTCGTCCTCCGGCGTTAACGGCCGGCCCAGCGCGGTGCCCACTCCCAACACGCCGAAATAGGTACCGCTTACCAGGTCGCCCTGGACCAGCTCCGTGCGATCGCCCGCGCTCATGCTCAGGCGCAGGGGGAAGCGCGCCAGCACGCCCTGCAACGCGGGAGCGCGATCGCGAAAGTCGCAGTACATCGGGTAGGAAAACGCGTAGCCGTCGTCGTAATTGGTTTCGATGAAACCGCTCTTTCGTCCCGCGGCGTTGAACAGCACTAGCTGCTCCGCATGGCGGACGGGCAGGCGGCGCACCAGCACCTGGTCGGTGAGGCTGAAAATGGCGGTATTCGCGCCGATGCCTAGCGCCAGCGATAGCAGGGCGGCGGCGGCGAGTACGGGACTCTTGCGAAAGCCGCGAAGCGCGTAAAGGATTTCCTGGATCAGCGTGCGCATGGGGAGTTACGCATGCACTTTGGATGCCAGGAAAAAGGGGCCTTAGAGAGGCCCCTTGCAGGCTTTGGACCAAACAGGGGGCCTACGCCATTTGTCCGAATATGGGAATGGTTGGGTCTGGAATGAACAGTTGGGAGTTAGTTGCTTACCGCGTCCAGGTCGGCCTGCAACTGCGCCATATCGAAGCCGGGCGCGAAAGTGGGACTCGCCGCTTCCTGTGGCAGCAGGGCGTACGCTTCGTCCACGCACTCATCCCACCACGCCCAGGTCGCCTGCTGGGTACTACCCCAGGTCAAGACGGTTAGACCGGTCTGGTCGTAACCCACCGCGAACACCGCATGTCCGTCATTGGTCAAGGGACCGGGCGTCCACGGCTGATGTGCGTCGAATTCCTGAATGCAGTTCTGTTGCACCTGGAAGCCCAGATACACGCCGCCGAACATTTGAATCGCCTGTTGCACGTGGGTGTGATCCTTGGGGTCGATCTTGACGTATGCCAGGATCTTATCGCCATCCACGGCGCTGCCCTTCCAGTAATTCAACACGTCCAACTCGTTCAAGCCACTGTCCACGCCACCTGTAAGATGCATGTACAGTTTCACCACGGCGGGCTTGGCCATAATTACTTTCTTGGTAGCTACCAGCCCGCGATAAGTGGTAATCGCATGCGCCAGGGCGGCAATGGTGCAGTCTCCCAAAGTGTCGTTTCCATCCATAGGGAACAGCTTCGTCGGATCGCTGGTCTTCAGGTCCGAGTATACGCGGGTCAGTGTGTTCACCGAAGCAGGCGGCGCCGCGAGGCCGGCCTTCAGATAGTTCTTGAACAGTAAGGTGCGGTAGTCTTGCTTGGGTGGGTGTTTTCCAAATCGATAACTTGGCATCTGAACATGGTCCTTTCATCAGTCCGCTAAGCTGTTTCGGACTTCACTCGAATAGTGACGCGGCTGTGGGATTCGTTTCATTTCGTAATAGCATCCGGGCGCATGGCATAATGCCCTTATGCAGGAAGTGCACGTGGGTGTGGTGGGCCTCGGCAACGTGGGCTCCGGAACACTCGCCATTCTGGCAGGCAATGCGGAACAGATCGCGCTTAAGCTCGGATTCCGGCTCACCGTGTCCGCGGTGTGCTGCCGTTCTATAGATACTAAGGTGATTCCCGAGTCTCTCGGGCCGGTGCTCCGCACTGCCGACTGGCGCGAAGTGGTGTCTCACCCCGACGTCGATATCGTGGCCGAGCTGGTGGGTGGGACCACGGTGGCCGCGGAGATTGTGGACGCCGCTATCGCGCAACGCAAATCGGTAGTGACTGCGAACAAGGAGCTGATGGCCGCATGCGGTCCGGAAATCTGGGACCGGGCCATTCGCGCGGGCATCAATCTCGCGATGGAAGCCAGCGTGGCCGGCGGCATTCCGATTCACGCAGTGTTGCGCGAGGGGATTTCGGGCGACCGGGTGACGGCGTTGTACGGCATTCTTAACGGCACTTGCAATTATATCCTGACCGAAATCGAAAGACGCGGCACGCCGCTCGAAACGGTGCTCGCCGAAGCGCAAAAGCTGGGTTATGCCGAAGCCGATCCGAGCGCCGATCTCGATGGCATAGACGCGCGCTCCAAGCTGGCCATTCTGGCGGCGCTGGCCTTTGGCGAGAAGATCACGCCGTCCGATATTTTCATGGAGGGCATCCGGCGCATCTCGCCGCTGGATTTCCAGTACGCCCACCAACTGGAACACACCATCCGTCTCATCTGCGCCGCCCGGCAGACACCCGATGGCCTGATCCTTTCCGTGCGGCCGGCCTTGATTCCGCGCTCCACTATCCTGGCCGGCGTGCAGGGAGCGTATAACGCAGTCTGGGTGAAGGGGGCGTATGGTGAAGACACTTTTTATTACGGGCGCGGCGCAGGCTCCGCACCCACGGGCGTAGCCGTAGTCAGCGACCTGATGCGCGTGGCGCGCGAGATCCGCTGCGGCAGCCCCGAGCGCGTCTCTCCATTCGCGCACGACCGGCTGGGCGCGTACCGGCCGGTCTCCGTGATTCTGCAAACCCGCGCCTACTATCTGCGCTTCCGGGTTAAGGACCGGCCGGGTATCATTGCCGGCCTGGCGGGTATACTGGCGGCCAAGCACATCAGCCTGGAGGCGGTGCTGCAGTTGCCGACCGAATCGAAGCGCGACCTGCCTTTCGTGATCACCGTGGAACCGACCTATGAGCACGCCATCCGGGAGGCGGTAGCGCAGATGGCGCAGCTCGATTTTCTGCTCGAGCCACCGCTCGCGCTGCCTATGGAGACCGCTTTATGAGAATTGTAAGAAGCATATTGTTCGCCGTCTGTTGTGTGGCGCTATCGGCGCCCGCATGGAGCCAGGTAGCCACCGACGCCAACCAGCGGTACCAGACCGAAGAAGGCCGCAAGGCCATCGGCGCGGGACTGAGCAGCTCCAGCCGCGACGCGACCGAACATCCGCAGGAGCTGACCGACGCGATGAAGATCGCGCCGGGTATGACCGTGGCGGACATCGGCACCGGCGTGGGCTATATGCTGCCGTATCTGAGCCGGGCTGCCGGGTCATCCGGGCAGGTGGTGGCGGAAGATATCTTCGAAGATTTTCTGAACACAGCCAGGCAGCACGCCGCCGAACTGAAGCTCACAAACGTAACCTTCGTGAAAGGCACGGAAACGGATCCGCACCTCCCCGCCGGCGCCGTGGACGTGATCCTGGCGCTCGATTCCTACCACCACTACAATTACCCGGATAAGATGCTGGCCGGTTTCCACCAGGCGCTACGTCCGGGCGGCCGCCTGATCATAGTCGAATTCTACAAGAGGCCCAATGCCATGGCCGGAATGGACGCGGTGAAACACATCCGCCTGGACGAGCCGGACCTGGTGCGGGAAGTGGAAGCCAACGGCTTCCACAAAATCGCCGAGCACGACCACATCAAGAACAGCCAGTACATGGCGGTGTTCGAGAAGAAGTAGCCGGCGGCTAGCGCGCTGACAGATCGCGAAGAAATATTCCGCGCGCCTCGCGGAATTCCTCCGGCAACAGGGGGCCCAATTGTGCTGCCTGTTCCGCTGCCCGGCGCTCCTCGGCAAACGTGGCGCCCAGCGTTTGGAAGGCGAGCACGCAAGCCTCGACTACGGCGCTCGAATATTCTTCCGTGCTATCGATCAATTGGTTGGCGCGGCCGAGAATCTCTTCCGCTGTGCGCACGCGCGCGGGCGCTTGTTCCACAATCGTGGGATACCGGCTTAGCGCGAGGTGAGCGCCGAAAGCGGCTACCAGCGCGCCCCACCGGTCGAGCACGGTGAGGGCGCCATAGCGATGCTTATCGAGCGACATCTCGTAGGCAAATGCCGCGCCCTTTTTTTGACCTTCCAGCTTGCGCAGGTACATGGCGGCCGAGTTCAGTTCGCCGGCCAGGGCGTCGGCAAACGCGCTGGTGCATCCCAGAAACTGCGGTTCGGTAAGGTTGGCGTGGCGGGTGATTTGCACCAGGTGCCTCAGGCGATGTGATCGCCCAGGGCGCGCTCGATATCGGTGGCTTCCAGTTTCTCGCCGCTGTTCAGACGAGCCAGGCAGGCTTCCACGATCTCCTTGGCTTCTTCTTTGCGGTAGTTCTTGATGAAGCCGTCGTAGAAGTGTTCGCCGCTGAGCGCGTGGTTGATTTCAGTTTCCTTATTGTGATCCTGCAGTTCGGTAAAGTAGACCACGCGGTATTTGCCGGTGTACTCGGTTTCGCGATAGATTTCGAACATTACTTTATCGGACTCGAACGCCATAAATTAGAAGTTACCACATGGGCGATCTAGTGCATGGCGGCCGCTATGATCAGGCAGATGCCGATCGCCGCGGCGCCGGCGAAGATGGCCGCGGCTATGTTGCGCTCGGCGGTTAGTTCGCGCCACAGGTTTAGGGGAGTGAGCTTCAGGAGAATCGCGGCTGATAGCGCGAATACCGCTATGCCGAGGGACGCGAAAAGGATGGCGTTCAGGAGGGGATGTTCGGTTAGCATGCTAATTCGTCATTTGGCGGGGCTGAGAGCCCCGCGCAGGCCAGGGGCCTGCCCCACGACCCAGTTTCGCCAGGCATCCAGGCCAACTCCCGTGGTGCAGGATACCTCGAGCATTTCCGCCTGCGGCTGCACGCGACGGATATATTCGCGCGCGAGGTCCATACGGAATGGCACGTAGGGCAGCAGGTCCACCTTGTTCAGCACCACCAGGTCGGCGCGATGGAATGTCGCCGGATATTTCAGCGGCTTGTCCTCACCCTCGGTCACGCTCAGCAACACCACGCGCGCTTCCTCTCCCAAATCGTAGCTGGTGGGGCACACCAGGTTGCCTACGTTTTCGATCAGCAGCAGATCAATCGCGTCCGGCTGCCAGTCCGCTAGCGCGGTGGTGACCATACGCGCGTCCAGGTGGCAGGCGCCGCCCGTAGTGATCTGACGCACGGGGAATCCGTAGCGAGCCAGGCGCTGGGCGTCGTTGTCGGTCTGGATGTCGCCGGTCAGCACGGCAACCCGGCGCGACGGCTCGAATGACTCGAGGGTACGCTCGAGCAGCATGGTCTTGCCCGAACCTGGCGAGCTGATGAGGTTGATGCACCGCGTTTTGTGCTCCAAAAACCCTTGCCGCAGGCCAGCCGCGAGGCGGTCGTTCTCGCTCAGGACTTTTCCCTCCATCGGTACGCGCGTCATGTCTCAGCGATCTCCATATACGCAAACTCCAGCTCTTTGCCGCTCGCCAGCTCGGTCTCCGGAGATCCGCACTGCGGGCATTCCGTGCGATACTCCTCGACCGTGAAATCAAGTTCGCATTGCGGGCACCGGTTGCGCCACGGCAGGCGCTCGATATGCAGCGCCAGGGGCGCCAGGTCGGTATTCTCGACCAGTGCGTCGAAGCAGAAGCGCAGCGATTCGGAATCCACGCCCGAAAGCTCGCCGACCTTCAACCCCAACGCGAGCACATGTGCGCCATGGCGCGCGGATTCCGCCTGCACGGCTTCCAACATCGACGCGGCAATGCTCATCTCGTGCATGCTAGCGCTATTATAGTGGCCCTGAGGGACTTCATGAAATCGTGGCGCCTGGCGGCGGTCGTGTGCGGGCTGATGATCCAGTCTGTCCACGCCGGCGCGACGTTCGATGAGCTGGCCGCCTCGGCCGCCGCCGCGCGTCTGGCCGACCGCATCCCGGAAGCCATCGACCTGTACCGCCAGGCTCTGCAGATCAAGCCTGATTGGCCGACCGGCTGGTGGTACCTGGGCACGCTCTATTACGATTCCGATCGCTATGCCGACGGCCGCCAGGCCTTCAGCGAGTTCGTGAAGCTGGCCGCCAATCCGCCCGGCTGGGCTTTCCTGGGCTTGTGCGAATTCGAAACCGGCGATTATTCCCAGGCGCAAGAGCATCTACAAAAAGCCGTCGATGGCGGCCTCGATCCAGATATCAGACCGGTGGCCCGTTTTCACCTGGCGATGCTGCTCACGCTGCGGGGCCACTTCGATCAGGCCTGGCACTGGTACCGGCCGCTGGTGGAGCAAGGCGTACACGACCCTACATTCATCGGCGCCCTGGGACTCAACGCGCTCGAAAAACCGATGCTTCCGGCCGCCGCGCCGCCCGATCAGCGGGAGTTCATCATGGCCATGGGTGGCGCCGCCTGGGCATGGCTATCCGGAGACAAAGACAAGGCCGAGCCAGTCTTTCACACTCTTCTGGCAGCATACCCGAGCGCGCCCGGCGTTCATAATCTGTATGCGAAGTATCTGCTGAGCGCCCGTCCCGACGAAGCCATGCCGGAGCTGCGCCGCGAGTTGGAGCTGAACCCGCGCTCGGTGGAAGCCCGCGCCATGGCCGCCCTTCTGTTGCTCAAAGCGGGGCAAGCCTATGAGGCCTTGGCCTTTGCATCCAAAGCCGTCGCGGACGGTCCGGATTTCGCCCTGGCGCAGTATGCCTATGGCTTGACGCTTGCCGATCCGCACCAAGCCATCGAACATTTCGAGACGGCAAAGCGCCTGGACCCGGGCAACTTCGAATACCACGTCGCGCTGGCCGGCGGGTATGCAAAATGCGGGCGCGACGATGAGGCACGCCGCGAGCGCTCCCTGGCGATCCGGCTGGCTAAGGAGAGTGCTCCGAAGTGACTGAAAATGACCGCTTGCCCACGCGTGCGGCTCGGAATGCCAGCGAAACGCAGTTTCAGGCTCCGGCATCTCTCTATGTGGAGCACGCGTCATGCGCAAGCTACTGACTGTCTCACTCGTTCTCATCGCACTGTCCCCGGCGCCGCTGTTGCTGTCTCAGGACCCGCCTCCGTTTGAACCTTTCCCGCCGGACCAGCTCGACAACCTACTGGCTCCGGTGGCCCTGTACCCGGACCCGCTGCTGGCCCAGGTTCTGCCGGCCGCCACTTTCCCCGACCAGATCGATGAAGCTGCGCGCTTCGCGCGCGCCGGCGCGAATCCGGACGCCATCGATGTCCAGCCATGGGATGTCAGCGTGAAGGCTGTCGCGCACTATCCCTCGGTGCTCTATATGATGGCCGACCGCCTGGACTGGACCACCGCGCTTGGGCAGGCTTACGTCAATCAGCCGGACGACGTGATGGCCGCGGTGCAGCGCCTGCGCCAGGAAGCACAATCGGCCGGCAACCTGGTGACCACGCCCCAGGAAGACGTGGCCGATGACGATGGCTACGTCGAAATCACGCCGGCCGATCCACAGTACATCTACGTGCCGGTCTACGATCCGGCGCTGGTTTTCTTCGGCTCGGGAGGGCGGTTTGGCGGTCCAGTCATCTCGTTCGGCCCGTCATATCCAATTGGCGTCTGGCTGAACCGTAATTGGGACTGGCCGCATCACCGCATTTATTATCACGGCTGGGCAGCAGGGCGGGGCGGCTGGATTGACCGCTCGCGTCCTTATATCCACGTCAACAGCGTCTATGTAAGCGACGGTTTGCGCAATGTCACTGTAAACCGCTCCGTTCTCAACCGCCCGGTCAATTACGGCAACCTGAGCCGCTATAACAGCGTTCATCAGAACGTGGCTAACGGCCCGCGCGGCGAATCGCCGGGTATGAACGTGGAAAACAAGGTCATCCAGCGGAACATGAACGTGGGCGACGCGCGCATTCAGATGTACCGGGGGCAAGGGGCCCAGGTGTCCGAGCCTGGGCGGCCCGCGCAAAATGAGCGGCCGTCCGTCGGCGCGCCCTCGCGCCAGGTCGAGGCGCAGGGTAGTTACGCCTTCGGCGGCAATCGCAGCAGCTTCACACCACGGGAGCAGAGCCAGCGCGGGCAGACCAGCCGCGCGGAGCCGGTGCACCCGGCTCCTGCGCCCAGGGCGTCGAGCCCGCCGCCTTCTCATAGCGGCGGAGGGGGTGGCGCCGGCGGTGGAGGAGGGCATCACAAGTGAGTGCTCCATGCCGCATTCGTCTGCTGCCGGCGCTGGTTCTGCCGCTGGCTCTAACGTTGTGCGCCGCTACCCAGTCGCGCTTCGCAACGCCCGATGCCGCCGTCAAAGCGCTCCAGGAAGCCGCGCGGGCCAAGGATCAGTCCGCCCTCACGGCCATTTTCGGTCCGGATCGCGCTAAGCTGCTCACTGGCGACGCGGTGGCCGACAACAACGCGTTGGAACGCTTCGCGGCCCGACTGAATGAGTCATTCAGCCTGGAGAAAGTGAGTGAAAACAAAGTAACCCTGTTAGTTGGCGCCGATAAGTGGCCGTCTCCCATCCCGATTGTCAAAGATGGAGAGCAGTGGCGCTTCGATACCGCGGAGGGCCTGGAAGAGATTCTGAACCGGCACATAGGCGAGGACGAGCTATCGGCGATTATGACTTGCCGCGCCTACGTGCTCGCGCAATGGGAGTATTACACGCAGGCGATGGGCACTACCGAGGACGGCCTGGCGGTGTATGCGCGGAAGTTCGTCAGTACGCCGGGAAAGCGCGACGGTCTGTATTGGGATACGGCCCCCGGCGCCAAGCCCAGCCCGCTCGGCGCACTGGTGGCGCAGGCTCGCGCCGAAGGCTACCAGGCCGGCCAGACGCGTCCGGCGGGAACTTCGGGAGCTTCACAGCGGCCTTATCATGGCTACTACTTCAAGATCCTGACGCGGCAGGGTGCGCACGCTCCGGGGGGAAAGTTCGGATATGTAATCAACGGCAATATGATCGCCGGGTATGCCCTGTTAGCTTACCCCGATAAGTGGGGCAGTTCCGGAATCATGACGTTCATCGTGAACCAGCAGGGGCGGGTTTACGAGCGCAATTTCGGGGCTAAGACCTCCCAGATCGCCGGGGGGATTACGGAGTACGATCCGGACACTTCCTGGAAGTTAGTCAAGCCGTAAGTGTGGGGGCAGGCTTTCGTATAGTGCGTGATAGAAGCTGACTTCGCCGGTAAGAGCAATGAAATGGTCAATCGCCTTCACTCCGAAGGGCTTGTGTCAGCGTTTATGGGGTCAAGCGCCCGCCAAGGCAATGCGTGGGCCGGATTCACACGGCTTCGGCAGTCACGGTGCTCACCAAGCCTACCACCATGCGGCGGACCGGGCGCATCAGTGGGAAGGCCGCTAGTTTTACCAGGCGCTCCACTATCGCGGCGCTCTCCCGGATTAAGGCGTGGGTGCGCGCCTGGCCCGGCGAGCGGTCGTAGATCCAGAAGAGGATCACGCCCATCTGGTACAACCACAGGAGCTGCGGAAGCTGCGGCTCCAGGTCGCGCGGCACGCGCACTCCGCTGCCCCTCAGCGCGCGGGCGAAGGATTCAATGTCCCGCTCCCGAATGTCGCGCGTGCGTTCGCTGAAGGGCGAAAGCGGATGCTCCGGGTCGGCATGTGCCGCCAGCGCTCCCAGCAGCCGGCGGTTGGGCTCGAAATAGTGGAGCTTGGCTTCGAGCAGCGCCGCCAGCCGCCCCTTGAGGTGCTTCGCGCTATCGAGGGCCTGCGCGATCAGAGGATCCAGCTCCTGCTGGGCCTGGTCGTAGAAAGCCAGCGCAATGGCATCCTTCGACTCGAAGTAATAATACGCGGCGCCGGTCGCCATGCCGGCTTCGGCCGCGATTTCGCGCATGGTGGTCTCCTCGAAGCCCTGGCGGCGGAACAGATCCATGGCGGCCTCCAGGATGCGCGCGCGCGTTTCCGCGCTCTTCGCGCTCATCAGTCGAGCACCCTGCCCAGCGGCACGCGCCGGACGGGAGGCTCGTCGCCGCGCTTGCGCAGCCGGTTGAAAACGTAGAGGTTGAAGAAGTGCATCAGGCCGAGCACCAGCAGCACCACGCCGATCTTTCCGCACACCAGCTCAATCGACGCGCGGGTGCTGTCGAGCGTGGCATCGGTCCGCAGCGCCAACGCCACGTAGCCCACGTTTATCAGGTAAAAGCCCACCACCAGCAGGCGGTTGACGGAGTCCGCCAGCGCGGCGTTGCCGTGAAAAGCATCTACCAGGAAAATGCGGCCGTTGCGCTCCAGCGTCCGCGCCACCCAAACGGTTGCCGCCAGGCTCAAGGCCAGGTAAGCGGCGTAACAAACCACGATGTACATATGCTGCCCCTTTCCGGCGTCCACAACTGAACGCGTTCAATTTTAGGATAGGGGCTATGCGGCGGTCCTGTCAAGCGAAATCTGAACGTGTTCAATAATGTCTCTGTTACCATAAAATCATGCCGTTTTCCCGCTTATTGCACGTCCGCCAGAACTTTCCCGACCGCCGCATTCCCGATGTGGCCGCCGAAGTCCAGCGCCAGTTGCACGATTCCGGATTCGCCGCGCGGCTATCGCCCGGGGCCCGGGTAGCCATCGGGGTGGGCAGCCGCGGCATCACCAATATCGCCACCATTACCCGCGCGGCGGTTGCATACTGGAAATCCCAGGGCATGCGCCCGTTCATCTTCCCGGCCATGGGCAGCCATGGCGCCGCCACCGCCGAAGGCCAGGCCGACGTGCTGGCGCACTACGGCATCATCGAGGACACCATGGGATGTCCCATCCTGAGCGCGCTGGCTGTGGTGCCGCTGGGCAAAACCCCGGAGGGCATCCAAACTTACATGGACCGCAATGCCTACGAAAGCGACGGCGTCATGCTGGCCGGCCGGGTGAAGTGGCATACCGACTTCATGGGCAAGATCGAAAGCGGTCTGTTCAAGATGATCGCCATCGGTCTGGGCAAGTTTGCCGGGGCGCAGCACTACCACACCTACGCCTACAAAATCGGTCTCGAAAATACAATTCGCTCCATCGGCCGCGCCGTGCTGGCATCCGGGAAAATTCTAGGGGGCCTCGCCATCCTCGAGGATGCCCACCACAATACAGCCAAGCTGGAAGCCGTGCCGGTGGCCGGGATGGAGCAGCGCGAAGAGGAACTGTTGGCGCTGGCCAAATCCTGGATGGGCCGCATTCCTTGCGATCTCGACATCCTGATCGTGGATGAGATCGGAAAAAACATCAGCGGTGCCGGCATGGATACCAAGGTGGTCAACCGCAGCGTGATGGGGGATTACAATCCCTGGCCCGATACGCCCCGCATCGAGCGCATTTTCGCGCGCGAACTGAGCAGCCTCACGTACAACAATGCCGTCGGCGTGGGCATGGCGGACGTGGTGACCGACCGGCTGGTTCAGCGCATTGATTGGATCCCGACCCGGCTGAACTCTTTGACCGCCTCTACGCCGTCCGCCATACGTACCCCGATTCACTATCCCACGGACCGCGAGTGCCTGGACGCGATCTCCCCCACCGTCGGCAAATTCGATCAGCGCGAAGTCACCATCGGGTGGATTCGCAACACGCTGGAGCTGGCCTCGCTGGCCATGAGCGAAAATCTGCGGCCCCAGATCGAACGCAACAAAATGCTTGAAATCGTGTCCGAGCCGCGGGAAATGGAATTTGATTCGGCGGGTAACCTCGTTGACTGGGCCATCGTCAAATCAGGCACGGCAGAGGCTCTGACGTCAGTTCACCACTGAAAATACTTGTTGGCCTGTATATGATTCAGGGTCCGCCCGCCGTATTCTTAAATCAAAAGAATGCCGGGAAATCGTTGGACCAAACCTCAGATCGACTCTTTGGTCGATCAAATAGTCGCACTTAAGAAGCCGCTACCGGAGATAGATATCCCCGGAAAATCGCGGGCCGCCATTAACAATCAACGCAAAAGATTACAGCGCGCCGGTGTGCTGAACGGTGCGTTTTCCGGGCGCGAAGTGAAGCCCTGGACCTTTCCTGAGTTGCGCAAGCTCACTACATTGACGCAGGAATATGGTTTCAGTGCGTCCTTTATCGCCCAAATGAGCCTGCTGCCGGGCCGCACCAAAGACTCCATCAGCAAGATGATGGGACGCCATGGGCTGGGCGATCCGGCCATTAAGGAGCGCGCCCGCAATGCGCAGCGGTTCGATCCGCCGCGGCGCGCCGACTTCGAGCGCTTCTTGCGTGAAGAAGGCCGCCTCATGCCCAGCATGGCTATCGCCCGCCGCTGGGGCCTGGCGCAAAAGACCGTCACCGCCTACCGCCGCCGGCTAGGAATCCGGCTATCGTGGCGCGAGGCGCGCACTTCCGAAGAGTTCAAGCGCCAGCAGCGCTTGCGCGCCGCGGCCTTCGTAGCTCATACGCGGGCCCGCTGGAAGCAGTGGCGCGCGCGCAAGAAAGTAGAGTGGGACAAACTCAGGCAAGAGCTGGCGCATCGCCGTGACGCCCCGCCGCAACGGGTCTGCCAGACCTGCGGCGAGCAGTGGTACGCCACTCACGACTTCTTCCACACACGCACGCGGCGGTCGGCGAGCGGCCTGAAGGTCAGCTACTGCCGCATCTGCCGCCTGTGCCGGGCGGAGAAGCGCAGGGGGCGAGCCGCAGTACACGCCGCGGTTTCTTCCGGCGCCGCTGCGTAGCCGCGGTTTATTAGATAGCCGGACGACGGCGATGGCATGTTCCTGGGAGGCTGGATGGAGCATGCCGCGGGCAAACGGTCCAAGATTCCCGAAACCCCGGTCGTGCCTGCGCGGAATGGTCGCGGCGGCGTCGATCGCTGTCCTGGTTCCAGGCACCGCCTTCGCACAGGTGAAGAAATCCGGCGGGACGGTCAAAGCTGCCTCGTGCGGAGCCGGTCATCGAAGGGACCGCCGTAACGTAGTGAACCGCCGCGGCTCGAGCGCAGAGGCCGTCGATGGCGGCCTATCTCAATGCCGTTTGGTTTCGCCGATTACAAGAGCATGCCGGCCAAGGCCGCCGATTACTTCGACCAGATTCTGGATACGATGTGCTGCGGAAAATGGCGTCCGTGATCTTATTGTTTGGCTCCCGACGGCCGCGGGTTCACTTCGGCGCGCGCCTGGTGGCACGGCGGAGCGGGCACCTTGGCCTGGATCAGCGGGTCGATATCGACCGCGGGTGGTCTAACGACGGGCATGCGCTCCAGGTTCCTGCTCACGGGGACCTCCAGGAGAGGGATGGAACAGATCTCGTTTGCCGGCTGCATGAGGTTAAGCGCCTGCGGCATCTTCCACGGGGTTCCGGGATGCTGGCGCAATAACGGGATCGTGACAGGGGCGGGCAAAGCTGGGTGGGGATTGAGCCAGTCGCCTTGCTGCGCCGGGGTCGGAAAGGTGGCCAATAGGGTGACGGTCGCCAACCACAACAGCGAGTTCCGCATGTTTGGACTCCTTTCCGTACATCGTAGCGCAAACGAGAGGCCGCGGGCTTAGCAATCTGTCAGGCGGACAGGATCTTTAGTTTCTTGCCGACACGCTCGAATACCTCAAGGGCCCGATCCAGTTCCGCGCGCGTATGGGTTGCGGTAACGATCGTGCGCACGCGCGCCTTGCCTTCCGGCACGGTCGGGAAACCGATGCCGGTCGCCAGCACGCCTTCCTCGAACAAGGCGGCCGACAGGGCATGCGCCAGCTTTGCCTCGCCGACTATCACGGGCGTGATGGGCGTCTCACTGACCCCGGTATTGAAGCCAGCGGCGCTCAAACCCTGCTTGAAATATTTCGTGTTATCCCACAGATTTTGAATTCGTTCCGGCTCTTCTTCAAGTACATCGAAGGCCGCCATGCAGGAAGCCGCGACGGCGGGCGGATGGGAGGTTGAAAACAGGAACGGCCGCGCGCGATGGTACAGGTATTCGATCAGCGCACGGCTGCCGCACACATAACCTCCCAGCACCCCGATGGCTTTGGACAGGGTGCCTACCTGGATTTGTACGCGGCCGTGCAAACCGAAGTGGTCGATGGTTCCGCGTCCGTTACGGCCCAGCACGCCGGAGGAATGGGCGTCGTCCACCATCATGATGGCGCCATGCTTCTCGGCGGCTTCCACGAGGCCGGGCAGCGGACCGATGTCGCCATCCATGGAGAAAACGCCATCGGTGATCAGGAGTTTGTGTCCAGGCTGCCCGTCCAGGCCGGCTAGCTTACGTTCGGCGGCGGCTACGTCCTTGTGCGGGAAGACGTGGATCTTGGCGCGCGACAGCCGGCAACCGTCGATTATGCTGGCATGGTTCAACTCGTCGGAGATAATGTGGTCTTCGGGAGTGAGGACCGCCGCAACCGTACCGGCATTGGCCGCAAAGCCGGATTGGAACACCACGCAGGCTTCGACGTGCTTGAAGCGGGCGATGCGCTCTTCCAGTTGCATGTGCAGCGACATGGTTCCGGAGATGGTGCGCACCGCCCCGGAGCCCACGCCGTAACGGCGGGTGGCCTCGATCGCCGCTTCCCGCAGCTTGGGATGCGTGGTCAGCCCGAGGTAGTTGTTGGAGGCGAGATTGATGACCTCCTTCCCGTCGAAGCGTGACTCGGCGGCGCTCTCCGATTCCAAAACACGCAGGCGCTGATATGTTCCGGCCTGCTTCCAAGCGGCCAGTTGTTCTCCCAGGTATGCCAGAGGATCTGTCATATCCCCCAGTCTATGTCAAAACCTGGGGAGCCAAGGCCGGATTGCACTATTGGCGCGGAGGCGGCGGAGCGGTGCGATCGGCTTCCGCGGATTTCACCGTCTTGCGCCGGGTCTTTGCGTCGGGATTCTTCGAGCGGTCCGCACTGGAACGTTCGTCGGCTCGCTCGCTCCGCTCGCGGGCCTCTTCGATGCGAGCCTGGCGGTCGGCCGCAGCCTGTTTGGCGCGTTCGAAGCGGATGGCTTCCTGCACGCCTGCCTGGTCGTCGTCCTTCTGGGCCAAAGCCATGGATGGCAAGGTGGCGAGGGCGCCCGCCAGACCGAGTATTAGCGCATATCTCATGGGTGGTTTCTCCTTCTGTCAATTCAACAGGCATGTTGTGTGCCAATTATCCAGCTCCCTGAAAGATAAGCGCTACTGGTGACGAGAGCACGTGACTATGGCGTAAATTATGCATATTCGTTGGGCGGAGCACAGGATGCGACAATCGAACGAATGTCTCGGGAACGATTGGTGGCAGTGGCGCGCGGTGACGCGCCGGCGGACCGGCTCATCAAGGGTGCGCGGGTGGTTAATGTGTACTCGGGCGAAATCCTGAATGCCAATGTGGCGCTGGCGGATGGCCGGATCGCTTACGTAGGGCCGCGGGATCGCGCCGCGCGGGAAATCGTCGAGGCAGATGGACTGTATCTGGCTCCCGGCTGGATCGAACCGCACGGCCATCCCTGGCTGCTCTACAACCCGGTAAGCATGATCGAAGGCATCCTCCCTGGTGGCACCACGACGGTCTTCAACGACGACCTATTTTTCTACCTGCAAGCCGGGCCGGAAGGCTTCGCCCGCATGCTCGACGCGCTGAGTGGATTGCCGGTACGCTACCGATGGTTGATCCGGCTGCTTTCGCAGTCCGAGTGGAGCGGCGAGGCGGAGACGTTCGCGCTCGACAAACTGCAGCCCCTGCTGGCGCGTCCGGAGGTGGCGGGTACGGCGGAACTGACCCGCTGGCCGGAAGTGATGCGCGGCAACCGCTGCGTGCTGGAGGGCATCGCGTGCGCGCGCGCGCTGGGGAAACGGGCGGACGGCCACACCGCGGGCGCTTCCTCCGAGAAACTGAATGCAGTGGCGGCCGCGGGCATCAGCGCCTGCCACGAAGCCATCACCAGCCAGGAGGTGATGGACCGGCTGCGCGGCGGCTTCTGGACCATTTTGCGGCACAGCTCGCTACGGCCGGACATGCCCGAACTGGCACGCGCGATCACCGAAATGGGCGCGGATACACGAAGGTTGATGCTGACGGTAGACGGTCCGGCGCCGGGTTTCATTGCCAACGGTGGCTTCATCGACGTAGCCATGCGGCAGATCGTGGCCGCGGGAGTGGCGCCGGTGACCGCCATCCAGATGGCCACTATCAATCCGGCCACCTACTATCACATGGACGAAGAAGTGGGCGGCATCGCGCCCGGGCGCCTGGCCGACCTGGTGCTGCTGCCGGATCTCGAAACATTCCGCCCGGTGCGTGTGATTGCCAATGGAGCCGATGTGTTCGACGTGCTTCATGGGGGCCTGCTTTGCGACCTGCCGGCTATCGATTGGGACGGTCTCGGCATGCGCGCCCGCTTCACTGCAACGCCCGGCGAATGGTGGCAGGCGCCCGGCGATCTGCCGGTGATCGAGTTTGTGAGCAACGTGATTACCCGCGCCGGAGGCTTTGCCGGCTGGCGCGACGAACGCCTGCCGGACGACCTGGTGCTGGCGGTGCTGCTCGACCGGCAGGGCCGTTGGGCGGTGCGCTGCTGGCTGCGCGGCTTTGCGCCGGGGCTGGAAGCTTTAGTTACGACCTACAACACCACGACACACCTGCTGGCGATCGGCCGGGATTTGCCGGCCATGCGCCGCGCCATCGCGACCGTAACGGAAATGGGAGGCGGCATCGCCACGGCGGATGGCTGGCGCTTCCCATTGCCCATTGCCGGGATGATGTCGGTCGGGCCGTTGGCGGAAACCGTGCGCGCACAGGTAGACCTCGAATGCCGCCTGCGGGCCGCCGGGTTTCGATTCGGCGACATCCTTTATGCGCTGCTCTTCCTGACCTGCGATTTTCTGCCCGGCTGGCGGCTGACGCCGCGCGGCGTGATCGATGTGAAGAGCTGGAAAGTCATCGCCCCGCCGCTGCTTCCGCCTCAGGGCAACTGCGTGATGGGCGGCGACCAGACCGCTTCTGGATGGTGAGATAGGAAAGGGCTGCCAAAAGAAGGCTCCGCATCGGTAAGAGACCAAAGACTGCTCCTCACGCGCGCGGGTCGGAAGGGTGCGCCAGCAAGGCGCGGGCTTCGCCGACCAGGAAAAGGGAACCGGTGACGAAGATGGCATCCTGGGGGGCGGCCGCGGCGGCGAGCGCCAGGGCGGTTTTCAGATTGGGGGCTACCTGGATGGACTCGTGATCGGCCAGGTCGCGGATGGATTCGGGGCGGAGGGCGCGGGCCTGGGCGGGCGCGGTGACGATGACATGGTGGGCGCGCGGGAACAGGATGGCGGCGATTTCGGAGACGGCTTTGTCGCGCATGGCGCCGTAGATCAGCCAGACGCGGGCTGGGTCGTAGAAGCGGTCGAGATAGGCGGCCAGGACGCGGGCGCTGGCCGGGTTGTGCGCGCCATCCAGAATGATGTCGGGGTTCAGGGAGACGCGCTCGAGGCGGCCCGGCCACACGGTTTGTGCGATGCCTTGCCGGATGGCTTCGTGCGCGACGCCGAGCCAATCGAGGGCAGCGATGGCCGTGCAGGCGTTTTCGACCTGGTGTTCGCCGGGGAGGGGGCACGCGACGGGCAATCCTGCCCAGACGAAGCGGCTGCCGCGAGCGTCGAGGCTGACATCGGAAATGGCCACGTCGAGACTATGCCGGACGGGCACCGCCAAGGCTTCGGCGCGGGCCTGCAGCACGGCGGCGGCTTCGGCGCGCTGCGGCGCAAAGACCGCGGGAACGCCGGGCTTGAGGATGCCGGCCTTCTCGGCGGCGATGGACTCCAGGCTCTTGCCCAGGAACGCTTCATGATCGAAATCTACGGGCGTGATGGAGCACAACTCCGGCGTGACTACATTGGTGGCATCCAGGCGGCCGCCCAGTCCCACTTCGAGGACGGCGAAATCGACAGGGGAGTCGCGGAACAGGAGCAGGGCCATGGCGGTGACGGTTTCGAAGTAGGTGGGATGCAGATCGATGCTCTCCTGCTTGAGCAACGCTTCCGCGCAGGCGTGGACCCGGTCGAAAGCCGCCGTGAACTGCTCCGCGGTGACGGGGAGGCCAGCGATGCGGATACGCTCGGTGGGCTCGATCAGATGCGGGGAGGTGAACAGGCCGGTGCGGTAGCCGCCGGCGCGCAGGCCGGATTCGATCATGGCGCAGGTGGAGCCTTTGCCGTTGGTGCCGGCCACGTGCACGATGCGGTACTGGCGCTCGGGATGCCCCAGGGCGTCCAAAAGAATGCGGATGCGCTCGAGGCCGAGCTTGGCGGTTTTGATTTCGTTGCCGAGGGCGTAGAGGAAGCGGACGGAGTCGGGATAATTCATGCGTTCGCGCGCCGCGCGCGCCGGCGAGGCGCCACCTAATCGACGAAGAAGCGGAGCGCGGTGCCGATGTAGCTTTTCAGCTCGAGGCGGGGCACCACGGCGTCGAGCATGCCGTGCTTCAACAGGAACTCGGCGCGTTGGAAGCCTTCCGGCAGCTTCTGGCGGATGGTCTGCTCGATGACGCGCGGGCCGGCGAAACCGATGAGGGCGCCGGGTTCGGCGATGTTCAAATCTCCCAGCATGGCGTAGCTGGCGGTCACGCCGCCGGTGGTCGGATCGGTGAGCACGCTGATATAGGGGATGCGGGCTTCGTCAAGACGCATGAGGGCGGCGGAGATTTTGGCCATCTGCATGAGGCTGACGGCGCCTTCCTGCATGCGCGCGCCGCCGGAGGCGGAGACAATGATCAGAGGGATCCGCCGGGCGATGGAGCGCTCGATGGCCCGAGTGATCATTTCGCCCACCACGCAACCCATGCTGCCGCCGATGAAGCGGGCTTCCATGGAGCAGATGTTCACCGGACGGCCGGCGATGGTTCCGGCGGCGGAGATCATGGCGTCGCACAGGGAGGTGCTGGCGCGCATGCCGTCGAGGCGTTCGCGATACGGTTTGGAATCGAAGAAGTCGAGGGGATCGGAGGAACGCAGGCCCATGTCGAAGGTTTCATAGTCGCCATCGAAGAGCAGCTTTAGGCGCGCGGCGGCGTCCATGCGCATGTGCGAGCCGCACTTCGGGCAGACGTTCCAGTTGGATTCCAGATCCTTCTTCCAGATGATCTGCCGGCAGCCATCGCACTTCAGCCACAGGCCTTCGGTGCGCAGTTTCCGCGCGGCTTCATTGATGGGCGCTACTTTTTCCGGCTTGGGTGTTTCCTTCTTGAACCAGGACATGTCAATTGGACTACCTTAGCGCGGGTAGGGATGGCCCCGCAACGTGGTGAAGGCGCGGTAGATCTGCTCGGCGAGCATGACGCGCGCGAGTTCATGGGGAAAAGTCATGGGGGAAAGGGTAAGGAGAAGGTCGGCACGGGGACGCCATTCGGCGGGCAGACCGTCCGCGCCGCCGACGACGAAGACCAGGTCGCGGCCTTCCATTTCAGCTTGCGAAACCAGCTTGACGAAGGCGGCGGTATCCATGGGCTTGCCCGCCGGATCGAGGAGGATGCGACGCGCGGAGGGATGTTTCGACCAGGGGTCGGTGCGGTGGGGAAGAATCTCTCGCATCTCGCAGGCGGTATAGCGGGCGGCCCGGTTTACGTAATCGGCGGCCATGGCGTTGGCGTGGGAATCGCGCGGCTTACCGATGTAGTAGAGGAAGATTTTCACTCGGCCGGAACTGCAACGGGCTTGGCGTTGCGCCAAAGGCGCTCAAGGTCGTAATATTCGCGGGATTTCGGCGAAAAGATATGGACCAGGAAATCGCCGTAATCGGACAACACCCATTCGGCCTGGTTATAACCCTCGACGCTGTTGGGCAGTTCGCCCACCTGCTTCAACTTGAGTCCCACCTCGTCGGCGATAGCCTGCACGTTGCGCGCGTTGGCGCCGGTACAGATGACAAAGTAATCGGCAAAGGCGGTGATACCGGAGAGGTCCAGCACGCGGATGTCGGTTGCTTTTTTGGATTCGGCGGCGCGGACAGCCACCAGCCAGGATGGGGTTTCCGATGAGACGTTTTGGCGCCCGGTATGCTTCGTTTCGACCTTTGTCAGAGCACGCTCCCTGACCGTATCGTACTACAATAAAGGTGTCGTCTCATGCGTTTTCTCCTACCCCTAATGGTTTGTACAGTACTTTTGCGTGCGGCTCCGGGGCAGTCCCCGACGGCGGCGGCGAGCGCACCCGCGGAACTCGAAGATGCGGACGTACTGCGGGCGCGGCTGGCGATCCAGCGGATCCAGGCGCTGGTGGATGCGGGAGCCTTGCCGCGCACGCAGCTCGATCAAGCGAAAGACGCGCTGGGGGATGCGCAGGACATGGCCATCCTGCGGCGCACCATGTCGAGCAAAGATCTGACGGAGGAGGAGGCGGACCAGATGGTGGCGGCCGCCAAGCACCGCCTGGATCGCCGGCAGAAGCAACTGGACCACACGCAAGGGCTGGTGGATTCGGGCATCGCGGCGCGCAATGACCTGGCGCCGTTTACCGAGCAGGTGAATTTCGCGCGTCAGGAGTACGATCTGGCGGTGGCGCGGGCGGCCGTGGCGCGCGAGCTGACGGCCATGGCACGGGACGAGCAGCGGCGCATGAGCGAACGGCCGGGAACGCCGGCAGATCCGGCTGCCGTGCATTTTGCAGGATCGGGCACCTTCACTCCGGTGCAGTTCGAGCTGATTTCGGCAGCTTTTCAGCGCCGCTTCGCGAAGCCTCTGCCGGTGAGTGCCATGGGTGAGACCGCGGTACACAGGGCGCTGGGCTTCGATCATCGCGGGCGGGTGGACGTGGCGGTGAACCCGGATCAGCCGGAGGGCGTCTGGCTGCGGCAATACCTGGAAGCGCGGCGCATTCCGTATTTCGCGTTCTGGCATGCGGCCGCGGGCAAAGCTACGGGCGCGCATATCCACATCGGGCCGGAGAGCACGCGGCTGACGGCGAGCGCGGATTAGGGGATGGGGAAACGGGGAAAGAGCGCTGGCTTACGCGCGCGGCTCGGAAACATGCGGCTCGGCAGGTGGAGACGGGATTGAGCTCTCTGCGCGTTCTCCTTTCGGAAGCCGAGATCCAGGCGCGGGTGCGCGAGATGGGCGCGGAGATCGACCGCGACTACGCCACCACAGGCAACCTGCACCTGGTGTGTATTCTGAAGGGCGCGTGTTTCTTCATGTCCGACCTGGCGCGCGCGCTGCACCGGGATGCCTTCGTGGATTTCATGGGCATTTCCAGTTACGGGAAAGGCAAATCTACCTCGGGCGAAGTGAAGGTGACCAAAGACCTGGACATCTCGGTGGAAGGCGCGGATTTGCTGATCGTGGAGGACATCGTGGACAGCGGGGTCACGCTGAACTACCTGATCCACTTGCTGGAGCAGCGCAAGCCGCGGTCGATCCGGATTGCGGCGCTGCTGGATAAGCCTGACCGGCGGCAGCGGCCGGTGAAGGTGGCTTACGTAGGCTTCCGCATCCCGGATGAATTCGTGGTGGGGTATGGCCTGGATTACGCGGAGCGTTACCGCAACCTGCGGGATATCTGCATATTAGAAAACGACGGCCAATAAGGCCGCGTGATATCATGAGGGTGAAGTTCCAACGGGAGGAAGGAGGCAGATGGGTCCAATAGGTTGGCAGGAAATGATGTTTATCTTCCTGCTGGCGCTGGTGCTCTTCGGCCCCAAGAAACTGCCGGAGTTAGGTCGAATGGTGGGCAAGGCGATCTCGGAATTCCGCCGTGCGCAGAGCGAGTTGAAGGCCACTTTCGACCGTGAAATGCAGAATCTGGAGCGTGAAACCCAGCTTCAGGATGGAGTCACGAAGCCCAGCTACCAGTACGACAACAATTACAATTACGACTACTCTTCAGGCGACGCGGGAACCTACGGCGAGCCGTATGGCGCGACCACTACTACCGAGCCGCAAGATTACACCGTAAACAGCACTCCTACCATCAGCGCATCCGCAACTGAGGGCGCTGAGTCTTTATCGACCGTACCGCCGGAAGGCGCCATCGCCCATGGCACCGAAACGGCTTCCGCCAATGGCCATACGCCATATGCGGGCAGCACGCCGGGACCGGAAGCGGCCGCCGCCACCCCAGAGGGTGCGACGGAAACCGTCCACACGGCAAGCGGTTCGTTAGCGACTGAGCGCAACACGTAGTCTTTCAATAAATGGCATCTCGCGAAGACGACAATGGAGCGAAGGCTCCACAAGGGAAAGTGACGCCTCCGTCCGGTGGGGTCACGGCCGTGACCACCACCCGCGGAGGTGGAGGACGAACACCTCCGCCCCCGGAGCCGCCGGATTCCGGTGGCGAAGACGAAGACGGCATGCTGCGCATGTCGTTCCTTGAACACTTGACCGAGCTGCGCTCGCGCATTATCAAGATGCTGGCGGGCATCCTGGTGGCGTTTTCGCTCAGCCTGTTCTATTGCGAGAAGCTGTGGCGGCTGATCGCCGCGCCGGCCGTGGAAGCGCTTACGAATTTAGGCATTCACCCGGCCACGTTGAAGGCCATCACCCCGATGGAGCAGTTCAATGTGATCTGGGTGAAGCTGCCGATCCTATGTTCGATCTTCCTGGCCTCGCCATGGATTGTCTACCAGGTGTGGGCGTTCATTTCGCCGGGATTGTACAAGCGGGAACGGCGCTATGCGGCGCCCTTCGTGTTGTCGGCGGCGGGCCTGTTCATCCTGGGCGGCGCGTTCGCCTACTTCATTGCGTTCCGGTTCGCATTGACGTTTCTGTTGGGAATCGGCATGGGGAATTTTGTCGAGCCCATGGTCTCGATCGACGAATATTTCGATTTGTTCGTCAACGTAACGCTGGGAGTTGGGCTGGTTTTCGAGATGCCGGTCATAATATTCTTTTTGACCTTATTGCGTCTGGTGAGCCCGAAATTCCTACTCAATCACAGCCGCTACGCGATCCTGGGCATCTTCATTCTGGCGGCGATTGTTACTCCCACGCCGGACGCCTTTAATATGCTACTATTCGCGACCCCCATGTGCCTGCTATTCTATGTTGGTATCTTCGCGGGCTACTTACTGGTATTGAAGCGCGAGGGCCGCCGGTTCCCATGGAAAAAGGTATTAACAATCGTCGGGATTGTACTGGTGATACTAAGTACGCTATCCTACTTCGCCGCGGTCCATTACAAACTTCATCCGGTGCCTCACTGGCCGTTCCTCGCACGGTGATTGACCGGCGGTCAGTGACCCTGCGGTAAGGCAGGCGGCATGGACTTAAACAAGGCAATTCGGGATCTCCACGAGGAACTCGAGAAACTCAACCAGGTGATCGCGTCGATCGAGCACTTTCAAAGTACTGGTACTCTGCCCACTCCGCCACGCCGGGGGCGCAAGTCCATGGGAGTGCAGGAGCGGCTGCTGGTTTCCGAACGGATGAAAAAATACTGGGCGGGACGGCGCAAAAAGAAGGGTGGCGCTGCTTTTTAGGCTTTTGACCTCGTGGAGAACGGGGCCACGGCCCGGCCCGTCATAACCCCGCGAGGCCCTATCCTTGTGGCGGCGCGGACACGCGTCCCTTTGCCCTCGTCAAAAACCGAGAGAGTCTTCCGCGCCAGCGCCCATAGGCTAACCTGAGTTTGTACTCTCTATGATCGCGCCACGGCTTAGACATGATCTTGGTTGTAAAGTACCATAGCCAGAAGTACTGAGTACCAGACCCATAGCTATAGCGCATTTCGAAGTCACAGCGGAGGGCCATATCACGCGCTTTGGGTTCTGAGAAAGTAACACCGAGCCAGGTATCATCCGGCGCATGATCCAATCCCTGACCACCTTGTACCTGGAACTTAAAAAGGCGGCCGGGCCGGAGACGACCCCTTACCGAGCTCACATAACTTTCGATAACTTCGGCGCTGGGGATATGCTGAAAGACGATAGAAGAAAAGACAAAATCAAATCGCTTTCTTCCCAGTACCTCTAGATCTTTCCCGTTATTCTGTAAGATATGCACATGGGATAAATCGCACAGGGCGGCGCGTGCCTGGCGCACCATCTCGCCGCTAATATCCACGGCGTATACCTCTCCGAAGATGCGGGCCAGGGCGCGGGTAACGCGTCCCGCACCACAGCCAATTTCGAGCACTGACATGCGCTTGGGATCCTTGCCCTGGCAGATGTTGATCATGTCGGTGAGGATTTCTTCGGCAACGGTGCGCTCGCCCGACTGGAAGAACTCGGCGTCGGTCCAATCCTGGCGGGCGGTGTCTACATAGAAGCGGGCGTTCTCGCGGGCGCGGGCATCCCACTCGCGCTGCATTTTCTCAAGTTGCCCACTCAGGTCCCGTTCCGCCATCATGATATTATTGTAATCGTCAGTTCAATCCGTGTGGGCGGCTAGCTCAGTTGGGAGAGCACGGCGTTCGCAATGCCGGGGTCGGGGGTTCGAGCCCCCCGCCGTCCACCAGTCTTAAGCACGTCGCACGCGCCCCTTTGCGCTCCATGCATCCCGCCCTGGTTCTTTTCGACATTGATGGCACACTGGTACGGCGCGCGGGGCCGCACCACCGGCAAGCGCTGGTGGATGCCGTGCGGCGGGTGACAGGCCTGGAAACCACCACGGACCACATTCCGGTGCATGGCATGCTCGATCCCGATATCTTGACGCGCATGATGGGGGATGCCGGCTTGAGGCCGGCGGCGATCCGCTCGGCCATGCCCGAGATAATCCGGCGCGCGCAGCAGATCTACTTGCACAGCGTACCGAACCTGCAGCGCAAGACCTGTCCCGGTGTACGGCAGCTGCTGCGGCGTTTGGAGCGGGGCGGGGTGCTGCTGGGATTGGTCACGGGAAACCTGACGCGCATCGGATGGAAGAAGCTGGATCGCGCCGGGCTGAAACCCTACTTCCGGTTCGGGGCGTTTGGGGAGATGGCCAAGGATCGCGGTGGGCTGGCGCGGCTGGCCATCCGGCAGGCGCGGGCGCGCGGGTGGATCGGCCCGGGAACGCCCATTTCGCTGGTAGGTGACGCGCCCAGCGACATACTGGCGGCGCGGGCGAATGGGATCCGGGCAATCGCGGTGCTTACGGGGATCTCGACGCGAGAGGATCTGCTGGCCTATGGTCCGGATTTGCTTTTGGCGGATTTGCGGGGAGTGACGGTGGGGACGATTGTTGGTTGAGATTTGCGGGGCCCGAGGCCCCTTGCAGGACATTGTCAAGTATGGGCCTGCCCCACGACAGCTTCCCGAATCGCGGCAAGGTGGGGCATGGCCAAGCCGCGGCTCTGTCCGGCGCGGAGCACATCGAAATAGAAGCGCTTCATCTCTTCCGGACTGTCATCGAAGTGGCTCGCTTTGAGAAGACGCCGGCCCGCTTCCGTGAACCGGGAGGCATACAGGATCATTAGACCCGCAACCCACGGGGGCGTGTTCAGGACCCTTTTGGCATCCGGGTAGCGCTGCAGATCGACGCCGCGGTCCGCCACCACACCGAGCGCTTCGCGCGCGGCCCAAACGCCCGAACGGAGCCACTTTAGACTGTGGGTGGCCGGCCCGATGCCGCCTGCGGCAAGCAGGGTTCCAATCATACCGCCATTAATCGCATGGTGTACCCAAAGCCACTCCACGATGTTAGGTTTTACGTCCAGCGTGAACCCGGCGCTCCGAAACAAATCCATCACGATCTTGAACCGATCGGGGTCAGACCCTTCGAGCATTCCAATCCGGACGCCCGGATTTACGGTTGCGACGAGGGTACCGTCACTATCGAAACCACCGGTGGCTTGGGCATAACCCCAAATCATCGAGGACCGCGGCAACAGGCGGTCTAGTTCTTCGGTGCCCTCCCAGTTGGCGGTGAACAGCAGATAGACCGCGCCTGGCGTGGCGGGCAGATATTGACGGATGGCTTGAGCCGCCTGGTAGTGCTTGGTCGCGACGATTACCAGGTCAAAGCCGCCGGGCACGGTGATGCTCCTGACGGTCCTGGGAGTATAGGCAACCCGGGCATGCCTGGGGTATCCAGGGCGGCGGTCCAGGATGTCCAACGAGCAGGTTGGCGGGAGCCCCTCTCTGCGCACCACGTGGGTTACGTCAGTCCCCGCCTGCGACAAGGCCCAGCCATAGATCGTCCCCACCGTGCCTCTGCCGACGATCAGAATCCGCATGTAAGCCATGTAGCGGCGAAGGCCTCGCTGTCATCCACGGCGACCCCGATCCGCGTTACCAGGCGCGTTCGTCCATATGGCCCGCGGGCTATGGCGGGCGCGTGCAGTTCGATCAGCCATTGCGGTTCGTTGATCACCACCAATGGCAGGTATCCGGGCGTGTTCCGGGCGGGAGCAGGCCCGGCCATGCGCCGGCAGGATTTGATGTTGTCGCGGGCGATCTCCATCTGCCAGAGGTTGCCGGATTGAAGGAGCACGCAATGCTCTCCTACCAGGATCGGACGCAGGCGCAGCGATCGCGCCATGGCCAGGACCAATAGCAGGGCGTAGCCATCGAGACCGGTACAGATCCAGGCCGCCAGCCGGCTCCAGCGGATCAGAAGCAAGTGCATCGGAACGCCCTCCACTACCAGCGCCGCGGCCAGAAGCGTGGAGAAGGCCAGGTAGCCGGAGGCATCGGCGCAGGAAAACGCGCGGCTGCCGGGCTTTGTTTGCGGCTGGGCGCGCCAGGAGAACAGCGCGTAGTAAAAGACTTCGACTTCGGCAGCAACTACGTCCGCAGCCCAACCGTTGCGCAGCACTGCATTGGCGGCCGAGCGAATACGCGCGATCGCATCGCCGCCGGTATCGGTCCGGCGCAACCGTCGCACTACGGCAGTGACCACCCATACTTCGAAGCCGGCGCCCACCCAGCGCAGGCCCGGCAGATAGCTCTGTAGCGCGGGCGGGAGCAGGAGCGCCGCCGCGCGTGCCCCGGCGAACAAGACCGCGAGAACCGGCACGGGCGATGAGCCGCGCGGGCGGACCAGGAGCAGGTAATACAGAAAGGGCATGGTGATGGTGAGATCGCACAGCGCGGCGAGGGCGATCGGCGCGGGATGCGAATGCGCCACGCGGCTGCGCGATACCAGGAAGACAATGGTACACACGGTGGCCGCCAGGGCGGGGAACAGCCAGGCGGTTTGTTTGCGCGCGAGCGTCACTATTTGATTCTAGTGGGTGTGCGATATATGCCGCTGGTTCACGCGCGGGGTTCGGTAACGCGACTGCGCCTGCCGCGCGATACCAGTTAGAATCGTGCTGCGTGCTCTCGTTCTCGCGGATTCCGCGTACCTGGTGGCTGGCGTTTCCCCTGTTGGCGATCTTATATTTCTCCGGCCTGCCGGCAGCGGGTATGCTGGGGCCGGACGAGCCGCGCTATGCCTCGATCGGGCGCGAGATGGCGCGCTCGGGCGATTGGATCACGCCGCGGCTTTGGGGCGTACCGTGGTTCGAGAAGCCAGTATTGCTGTACTGGATGACGGGCGCGGCGTTCAAAGCTGGACTCAGCGATGACCTGGCGCCGCGGGTTCCGGTGGCGCTGGTCTCGGTGGCCTTCCTGATCTTCTTCCAACGGATCCTCAGCCGCGAGTTCGGCGCGCGGGCCGCGTGGGCGGCCACTATCATCCTGGCCACATCCGGCGGCTGGCTGGGATACAGCTTCGTGGGCGTGACGGATTTACCGATGGCGGCGGCCTACGCGGCGGCCATGCTGCTCTCACTCGATTGGATTGAGACAGGCCAGCGCCGTAGTCTGCCGGCGGCTGCCGCGTTACTAGGTGTGGCGGCGCTGGCCAAGGGTTTGGCGCCCCTGGTGCTCGCGTTGCCACTGCTGTGGTGCGGACGGCGGCGATGGCGCGACCTGCTGCGGTGGCCGGTGGCGGGCGCATTCCTGGTGGTGGCCGCGCCGTGGTACTTGCTCTGCTACCTGCGCAACGGCACGATTTTTCCGCGCACGTTTTTCTGGCAGCAGCATTTCGAACGCTATACCTCCGAGACCCTGGCGCACGGGCAACCGTTCTGGTTTTATGGCCCGGTGCTGCTGGGCGTGCTGCTACCCTGGACGCCGCTGCTGCTGCTGTTGGCGCGCAGGGCTCTCTATACCGATGCCCGCCGCCGCTTCCTGCTGCTCTGGTTCCTTTTCGTGCTGATCTTCTTTTCGTTTTCGAAAAACAAGCTGCCCGGATACCTGCTGCCGCTGACCCCGCCGGCGGCGGCCCTGATGGGTATCGCGCTGGCGGAGGCGCGGCGGGCTCGCGGTGTACTGGCCGCCGTGGCGCTTTGTCTCGTCGCCATACCGGCCGCGATCCCGGTGCTGCCGCAGGCGCTGGCGGGTGGTTTGTCGCGCGCGCCGCTGCCCGCATTTCAGTGGACTTGGCTGGTACCCGCCGCGCTGGCGCTGGCTGTCTGGGGGTTGGAGAGCGGCGGACGCCGCGCGGCGGCGGTGGCCACCCTGGGAATGGCTGCGGCGGCGGGCATTATGGCGTTGAAACTGATCGACCTGCCGGCCGTGGATCGCTGGTATTCGGCGCGTCCGTTATGGCGGGAGATCGAGGGCGAGCGCGATCGCGTCTGCGTCGGCAACATGCATCGAAGCTGGCGCTACGGATTGAATTATTATGCGGGCACGCCGCTGCCGGATTGCAGCCAGTCAGCGCGGCCGCTGCAGATCCGGCAGGAGCCGGGACATCCGCCGGAGGTCAGCCCGCTTAACCGGTGAGCGCCAGATCTAAACGATAAATTCAATTGAACTGGCCAAACGATGCCCCCCTTATCGAAGTCTTTGTAGCCCTCCAGCCCTTCGGCGAATAGGATCACCGGAATTGAGTACGTCGTCCAAACTGGCACACTGCAGGTCCTGTGATTTCAAATGAATTCAATCAAAAGTGAGCAATTATGAATAGACACGACGCCCCAATCAGGTTACGCTTAGGCCAGCAGGTATTTCATGTGTACCTAAGCCTGCGGTGTGCAGGATGGAGGTAATTGGTATGAATTTTGGATCCGGGATATCGGTACGGCACACTGTTCTTGTCGTGCCTGACGATCTTCGTGCTCGCGGTGGCAGCTTGCCGCCTCAGTGAAGCTCATATGGGCACTTCTACGGGCTTGGCTGGACGGAAGTCCTCAACCGGGAGGCGGTTGGTATCGTCGGAGATCCGGACTGGGAACACTAAGGGCTCGCAGAAACAGCGGCCGGAAGATGCCGACCCCCACCAGAACGGTCTCCTGGCTAGCCTGAAACCGGAGGATTTGGCGGCAGTGCTTGCGGTGGCCAGTGTAGTACGGTTGAAAATCCGTATGAGGCTCTATCGTCAAGATGGGATTATCGGCGCCGTTTATTTCCCCTTGACATTCATGGTCTCCCTACTGGTCACGACCGAGGGCAGTCCGCAAGTGGAAGTGGCCACCATTGGCAAGGAGGGGGTGGTGGGGGCCTCTGAGCTTATTCAGGCGCAGGGAGCGATGGGCCTGAATCTCGTTCAATTACCGGGCCTGGGCCTGCGGGTTGAAACGAGTGCCTTCCTGAAGCTCCTCGACAACCGGCCGGCGGTGCGGGTGCTAATCCATCATCATTTCTATGCCCTGACGCGGCAGATACTCTACGGAGCAGCCTGTAACCGGGTCCACAGCATGCAAGAACGCTGCGCGCGCTGGCTATTGATGACCCACGATCGTGCCAGCCAGGACACATTTCCCCTCACTCAGGAGTTTCTTTCGCATATGCTGGGCGTACGCAGGGCGACGGTAAATGTGGCGACGGGAATGTTGAAGCGCGCTGGGTTTATTCAATATGTGCGCGGAAGAATCACGGTCGTAGATAGGGCAGCTCTGGAGTCCGCCTCCTGCGGCTGCTATCAAGCAATAAAAAAGGCATACGATTCACTACTTCCGAAGCCGACTTCAGGATTACAGTCTAGCGCACGACCGATTTCTGTCCGCTAGCGTACAGATAATAATGAACGGTAGCGTTCGAATTATCTTTGCTTTTCAGGCTATTAGACGCGATTATCCCTTGACGAACTCTCATCCGGGCATTAACCTCAACACTAGGATACGGTAAAACTCTTAATAAGACCTAAGAGTCAGCCGACAAGCACCGAGCGTTTGTCGCGGGTTTTTCCGCATAACGGAGGGTGAATCTGCTTATGAACAGTCCTCTAGCCTTTGAATCGGCCGAAATAGTTTCTCAAAACCTCCTGGCTTCAACTGAGGATCTAAGAAGCGCGCTCGCTCATCTGGTCGATCCAGGCAAATCACATCCCAACCGACACCAGCATAACCAGCGGCTCGCGCATGCAGCCTTGTTCAAACTGCTGGCGAACATATCCTTAGGAGACCAACCGCGGCGGGGAATGTCTGTAAAGCCGGCAGCCGCCCAAAAGGCCGCTCCGCAGCAGGCCGGGGCTGGCATAGCCGCCAACAAGCACGAAAGTAGCACCGACGGCCGTTCTTCACGCCCTCGCAGACGCCCGTACTGCGAATGCGGGCACTGCAAGTGGTGCGTGGACAACGTCCGCTGGGACCGGATCTACAACGAAAGATTTGCCGACCCGGCGTATTACGGAGGCATCGTGGTCAGGCACCGTTCCCCATTGGCCGAGGCGCGATGACTCCAGTCGAAAATCGAGACCACCCCAGCCGCTCTACGCTCAGCCCAGAGTTACGCTGCGAGATCAACAGATCGCTGAGGGAGGCCAGGCGCTTGCGCCGGCAGATCCGACAGCTTTTGGCTGCGGCGTGCGGGACGCTGCCGGAGAGCAGAGTTCGCGGCACAGGGAAGTAGTGGTGGTGCGAAGAGGATTTGCCGGCCAACGCTGACGAAGTTTGAAATCCAACCAATTATGGCACGGCAGTATTGTCCGTCAACCGATCTAAACGGATTGAGAGGCGTCGAAAATGGTAGAAGTCGCTATTTATTCCGACCAACCGGTTCTAATTAGGGGTGCCGAGGCTTTAATTGCAGCCGATCCGGCACTCACACTAAGCGCCAGTTGCTCGAAAATAGGCGTATTGAAAGATCATCTAACGAACGCCGCTCCGGATCTGGCCCTGCTGGACTTGACCGCCGAAATGACGATTGCCGCGCTCAAGGAATTGCAGAATCTGGCGCCGCAATGCAAGCTAATCCTTTGGACTAGCACGATCGCCGTCGAATTTGCGCTTCAGGCGTTAACCATTGGTATTCGCGGTATCCTGAGCAAGTCTCTGCCTTTGGACGCATACCGTCAATGTTTGCACCGAGTGCATGCCGGCTCGCTCTGGTTTGAAAAGAGCCTGACGGCCAGCTTTCGCGAGGCCCGGCAGGTATCGCTGACGCGCAGGGAAGGCCAGTTGCTAACCTTGTTGACGCGAGGCCTGGGAAACAAGGAAATCGCGTACGAATTGGGCATTACAGAAGGCACTGTTAAAGTTTATCTGTCTCATCTCTTTCAAAAGTCCGGCGTCAAAGATCGTTTTGGCATGGCACTCCTGGGCCTGAAGGCTTTCGGCATCGCGGGCAGCATAGTGGAGCCCATGGCGGGGCTGCGCTCATTAGTGAAAACTTCCTATATGCCGCCAGTAAAACGGGAAGTACATTTACTGGAACGACCGCTCGCCCCGGCGTAGTGTCTTGGGGCGTGGAGGCAATTGAATTATGCTCGTCTCGAAAGCTGAGCACACGGTGTTGGATCAGGCTGGCGTGCCGGTAACTCATCGCACTGGCGCGGTGCGGCCAAGTCCTCGGGGGGATCCGGAGGCCACGCCAGACCGGGTTTGGAGATCCCATGAGACCAAGCCCGCCGACCGAGAACAAGGCACGATCCTTGTTATTGCGGAGAATTCGGGCATGCTTATCCGGCCCACGGTGCCCGAGAAATCTGCCGAGCACATGCCCCGCATTCTAATCGTGGACGACGATTCCGCCGTGCGATCTTTGTTCGATCACGCGCTGGCCGAAGACGGCTACCTTGTGACGGCGGTGGGGACCTACGCGCAGGCGGTGGCGGCAGCCCGGAATTCAACATTTGATGCGATCGTAACGGATCTGAGTCTGCTGGATATCGATGGCATCGACGCGATCCGCAATTTTCGCTCCGATTTTCCATGGACCGAGATCCTGGCCGTTTCAGGATATATGGCCGGATGCGTGCCCGATGTGGTTTTGGCTGCGGGCGCGGCGGCCTGCTTGGCAAAGCCGGCCACGCCACGGGAATTGCGCGAGGCCGTACATCGCCTCCTCGATCCAGGCGGAAGATGGCAAACTATGATATTGAACCGCCGAGGATTCCGGGTCGTTTCGAAAGATGACGGAGCGCTGCTGGGATGCCGCCTACATTCCGCAAGATTACGAGCGCGAACGGGCCGCGCTCCGTTCGCCCCCGTCGCCGCGGCGGGCGGCACGATAACCCCTGCGCGAGGCTTACTGAACCGGGACGCCGCACAGCGCCGCCAGCCGAAAGTCCGACCACCCCGCCGGCGAGAGTAATGGCGTCATACCCACTTCTTCGCGCGCCACTCATCGAATCCGGCTGCGGTCAGCTGCTTCAAGCCGGCGATTATCTCCGGATCGGGCACAGTCTTGAAGTTGAAGCAAGTCTTTCCCTGCATGCGCTTCTTCAACTCCGGTGGAATGGTCTTGACCAGAGGCGGACTCATGTACAGCGGCATCAGGTGAAAGCTCACGTAGGCTTTGCCCAGGCGTACGGAGCCGAAGTACATGGGCTGCCCTTTATGTTGCGGGAAAGGCGAAGGAGCCCTGGTAAGGAGCGTGTATTCGATGGGCGTGTCCGCCTTCACCGCGAGCCGTTTGGCGTGCCCGCCAAATACGCTTTTCAGCGCCGCGAAGGTGGCGGCAAAATCGGCAGGCATTTATCCGGCTGTTCCTTCGCCAGCGTGCTTGGCGCGCAGGATTTCGGCGGCGCGCAGCGCCGTTTCCTGCACCAGGAATCCCATTTTGGGGTGCGAGGGCTCGAGGTCGGGATGGACGCCGGCCTCTTCCAGCGCTTCGCTGGTCGTGGGGCCTATCGAGGCGATCACCATTTTGTTCAACGCCGCACGCACCGCATCGTCCAAGCCGGCTTCCGCCGCGATGCGCAGCAGATGATCGATTTGAATCGAGGTAGTAAACAGGACCGCCTGCAAATCTCCGGCGGCCAGGCGCCGGGCGGCGTCGTGCAAGGGCGCGGTGTCTTCGGGCAGGTCCCATTGATAGACGCGCACGGAGGTGACCTCCGCCCCCCGCTGCCGCAGGGCGTCGAGCAGTTCACCATTCGAACGGCCGTATTCCTGCACTGCGATGCGCCGTTCAGGCCTGTCGGCGATGGCAGCCAGCAACTCGCGCCAGGTATTGGGCTCCGGTACGGAAACGGTCACGGGCACGTCCAGGCCGCGCAGAACGGCGGCGGGTTTGGGTCCGCGGGCGACCACGGTGATGCGCCGCAACGCTTCGGCAAACCGCTCGGCCGGGTAACGCGTCGCCAGAGCCTGGCTTAGCAGCCGGGTGCCGACCCCCGTGAGCAGGATCATCATGTCGAACTCGCCGGCGAAGAGGCGGTCGCCAAAACGGAATGCTTCTTCGTTCTTTTCGAGCGGCGTCTCGCGCATGGAGGGGGCCAGCACGGGTTCGCCTTTCTGTTTGCGGATGAGCTCGGCGATCTCGCCGGCGCGCCGGCTTTCGAGGGACAGGACTTTCATTCCGGCGAAGGACATGTCGGCGACCTTCGATTATTCCCGCGGACGGCCGCTCGCGCGCCGGATTTCGAGCAGCAAGACGGCACCCTTGGACAGTTCCTTCAGCTCGTCCTTCTGTTGCTGGGCCAGCTCGCGCGGTTTGCGATCGAGCACGCACAGAGTCCCGATGGCGAGACCTTCCGGCGAAAGCAGCGGCATGCCGGCATACGACCGCAGGTGGGGCTTCTGGGTAACCAGGGGATTGTGGGAGAAGCGCTCGTCGGCCAGCAGGTCGGGCGCCGCGTATAAGTCCTGCTGGCAGATGGCATGGGCACAGAAAGAAATGTCGCGAGCCATCTCGCGCATGTCCAGGCCGTGATGCGATTTGAACCAGGCGCGGTCCCGGTCGACGAACGAAAGCAGGCTAATGGGCATCTGGCAGATTTCGGCAGCGTGGGCGGTGATCTCATCAAAAGCCGGCTCGGCGGCCGTGTCCAGGATGTTGTATTGCCGCAACAGTTCCATGCGCGCGTGCTCGTTCAGCGGGATCGGTGGCTTCATGCGCTTATCTATATTAGAAGACTATTAGGAGACTGTAACAAATTTGACGGTACTTGGTCGTACTGCGCTGTTAGTGGGTTTAAGTGGGGCATAGAACTGGAGGGTTATTGGGTTACCAATTCCTACCGCTTCCTTACGGTCGCGGCTCTGATTGCTTCGCGGCTCTGATTGCGGTCGTGGTTCCTTCTTACGCACTGCGACCGAGTTCCGCATCCGGATTCACCGCTAGCCATGCCAGAGATCCCGCGGCGCATAGGATGGCAGCGACCAGGAAGGAAGCGGTCCAACTGAAGTGGCGGGCAATCAGCGGCGTCAGGGAAGCGGTGACGATGCCGCCGACCTGTCCTACCATGTTCATCACGCCGGATGCGGACCCGGCCGATGCGCCGGCCATATCCGCGGTCACCGACCAGAAGGAGCTTTGGGAGAGATATAAAGCTCCCGCGCCGCCCGCCAGCACCACGCTCGCGAGCCGCGCACTCTCCACCTGGGTCCCCAGGGCGATGAATACGGCGGCCAGCGCGATGCCGCCTACCGCCACGCCGCAGCGGCCGACGCGCTTGCCGTAGCGGCGCGTCAACAGATCGCTGATGAAACCGCCTATGGGGGAGCAGGTGGCCATGGCGAGGAAGGGAAGCATGGAATAGTAGGAGCTGGATTTCAGGTCGAGGCCGCGCACGTCGCTCAGGTATTTGAAGAACCAGGCAAAGAAGATCCAGGCGGCATAACCGTATGCGAAGTAGCTGAATGCGATGGCCTGCAGGTCTTTGCTGGCGAAGATCACGCGCCAGGGCAGGGCTTTGCCGATGACCAGCTCATCGGCCGGCTCGGGGAGTCCGCTTTCAATAACGGTAAGCTCCGCCGGACTTACCCAGGGGTGGTTTTCGGGGCGGTTGCGTGCGATCCAATGCCAGACGATGCCCGCAACGAGGCCGAGCACCGCACTCATCCAGAACGAGACACGCCACCCGTAATGCAGCACGATGTAAATCACCAGGGGCGGAGTGATGCCCGCGCCGAAGCCCACGCCGGCGAAAATGAAGCCGTTGGCCAGACCGCGCTCCCCGGACGGAATCCAATTGGCCACCAGGCGGTTGGATGCGGGAAACATTACGGACTCGCCGGCTCCCAGCGAGAAGCGCACGACCAGCAGCACCAGAAGAAGGCCCGGGATGTGCGCGGGTATCAAGGCGGTCAGGGCGGTGAACACGCCCCACCAGAGGGTGCCCAGCATCAGGATCAAGCGCGGGCCATAGCGATCCGCGAGGCGGCCGGCGGGCGCTTGAAAGATCGCGTAGCCGACCAGGAAGATGCTGAACACGGGGCCCAGCTGGACGTCGCTGATATGGAACTCGCGCTGGATGGAGCCGGCGGCGATGGAGATGTTGACGCGATCAAGAAACGAGATGGCGCTGATGACGAAGATCCAGAAGATGAGGAGCCAGCGGATGCGCATGGAAACTACATCATAAACGGGTGGCGCGGATTCGCGGCAGCGGGGGCCGGGGCGGGCCGTGGCATGCGCATGACCCTTTTTGCGGCGGATCACCGGCTTCTAATCTAAGGAACTCGCGCAAAACGGGCCACGGCCGCGCCGCCACTATCCCGCGAGTTCCTATCCTTCCTGGCGGCGCGGACACGCGCCCCTTTGCGCTTCTGAGCAAAGCAAGATGGCGGACTAAGAGTCCGCTGCAGGCAGAGTGCCTGCCCCACTTACAGTTTGAGGTCGGAGAAGGGCTGGGGGCTTACGTTCCAGATGCCCTTCAGCGGATTATCGGTATCCATCATCACCAGGTTGGCCAGCCAGATCACAGACGCGGCGAGCGTGAAGCACACCGCGCCGGTGATCCAGTAGCGAAAAGGAAAGACGAAAATCAGCAGCACCAGTGCGGCGGCGATAGTGTTTACCAGGGCGGCCAGGGTGGGCGGAATGCGGGTCAGGCTTTTCGAGACCCGTTCGTCGCGGCGCTCGCTGGTCTTCTGGGCCAGGTCCAAGAGCCGCGCACGGATGGATTGTTCGGCTTCGTCGCGGGGCGCTGTTTCGACGACGGCGTGGATGATCTGTACGAACAGCTCCTCGGCGCGTTTGTCTCCGTGGCCGTCACCCAGGGCGTTCCACTCATGATCGAGCACGTGGCGGGTGTAAACCTTTACGGCGCGGCGGATATTGGCGGCGTCGTTGTCGCTGAGGAATTTGGCGAAGCGCAGCATGTCGTCGAGGGAATTGCACTCGCGGATGACGCAGTTGTCCACCTCGGTGAACTGGCCCCAGATGACGAAGATGGTGAAGGCCAACAGGACCGCGTAGATATCTCCGATGAGTTGGATCAGGATACCCAAGCCCTCGGCGTCAGCGGCTGCGTATCGATAGAAGCCGGCCAAGCGAAGGCCGCCGTAGATTGCCAATGCCACCGCGAGCGAGACCAGCAGTTTTCGAACTTTGTCGGGAGGCAGCTTCCATTCCATGGTCATTTGATGAACCGCGCAAAACGGGGCCACGGCCGCGCCGCCATTATCTCGCGATTTCCTATCCTCCTTGGCGGCGCGGGCACGCGCCCCTTTGCGCTTTTGATGAACCGCGCAAAACGGGGCCACGGCCGCGCCGCCATTATCTCGCGATTTCCTATCCTCCTTGGCGGCGCGGGCACGCGCCCCTTTGCGCTTTTGATGAACCGCGCAAAACGGGGCAACGACCGCGCCGCCATTATCTCGCGATTTCTTATCCTTCCTGGCGGCGCGGACCCGCGCCCCATTGCGCTTCTAGCAATCGGCCCGCATGGCAGCGATCACGGCGTCGGTGAACTCCGCGGTGCCGGCCTGGCCTCCTACGTCGCGGGTGAGGTGTTTGCCTTCCGCATAGACGCGTTCGACGGCCGCTTGCAGTTTGGCTGCCGCGTCGCGCTCGCCGATGTGCGCCAGCATCAGCGCGGCGGATTGCATCAAGGCGGTGGGGTTGGCCATGCCCTTTCCCGCGATGTCGGGCGCGGTACCGTGGACGGCTTCGAAAATGGCGTGTCGGGCGCCGATATTGGCTCCGGGGACGATGCCCAGCCCGCCTACAAGGCCGGCGGCGAGGTCGGATACGATGTCGCCGTAGAGGTTCGGCAGCACCAGCACGTCGAAGGTCTCGGGCCGCATCACCAGTTGCATGCAGGCGTTGTCAACGATGAGCTCGGTGTACTGAATGCCGGGAAATTCGCTTGCTACAGCCCGGCAGCATTTCAGGAACAGGCCATCGCTCATCTTCATGATGTTGGCCTTGTGGATGGCGGTCACTTTGCGGCGGTTCTCTCGCGCGGCCCATTCGAATGCCGCGCGGGCGATTTTCATGGAAGCGGTTTTGGTGATGATTTTCAGGCTCTCTACCACGTCCGGCACGACTTCGTGCTCGAGGCCCGAGTACAGGTCTTCGGTGTTCTCGCGGAAGATGGCCAGGTCGAGGGCCAAGTCGCTATAGCGGGTTTTCAGACCAGGCAACATGCGGACGGGGCGAAAGTTCACATAAAGGCCCAGCTTTTTGCGCAGCGCGACGTTTATGCTCTGGTGGCCGCCGCCGATCGGGGTAGCGGTGGGACCCTTGAGCCCCACGCGGGTGACCTCGAGAGAGGCAAATACGTCGTCAGGCAGCAACTGGCCGAGATCCTCGAGGGCTTTCGCGCCCGCCTCGACGCGCTCCCATTCCACATCCACTCCGGTGGCTTCAACGGCCCAGGCGGTGGCTTCGGCAACTTCGGGTCCGATCCCGTCCCCTGGTATCAGGGTGATTTGGCGCGCCATTCCAGTTATTATAACGACGGGAGCTTCGATGATTCCCGATTGGCCTTCCGAACGGCGGCGCATGGTGGACCGCCAGCTTCGCAAGCGGGGCATCCACGACCCGCGGGTGCTGGACGCCATGCTCACCATCCCGCGCGAAGAGTTCGTGCCGCCGGACTGCCGGGTGTGCAGTTACCGGGACGAGCCGCTGCACATCGGAAGCGGTCAAACCATTTCGCAGCCTTACATGATCGCGCTGATGGCCGAGTTGCTGGAGCTAACCGGCACGGAGACGGTGCTGGAGGTAGGCACCGGGTGCGGGTATCATGCGGCGGTGTTGGGTGCGCTGGCGGCGCGGGTGATCACGATTGAACTGGTGCCGGGCCTGGCGCGGCAGGCGGAGCAGAACCTGCGGCGGACGTCGCTGGCGGGAAACATCACGGTGATTTGCGGCGACGGCTCGCAGGGCTGGCCGGAGGCGGCGCCTTACGAAGGGATCTCGGTGGCTGCGGGAGCGCCGGATATTCCCGCTCCTCTGGTGGAGCAGCTTAGCGATCCCGGCCGGCTGGTGATTCCGGTGGGGGCGCTGGCCGATCAGGAACTCCGGGTGATCGTGAGATCCGGGGGCGTGATGGGCGAACGGGTGGCCACTTTCTGCCGGTTCGTCCCCCTGCGCGGGGACAAGGGCTGGCATTGACCGGTATGATGCGCGAGTTTCAGTTCTTGAGGTGCGATAAACTGTGATGTCAAGTATGTCTAAGATCATTTTCACGCTCGCATTGGGCGCGGCGGCGCTTCTGGCACAAGCTCCCGCGCCGCCAACCTTGGTCCGCCTTGATCCGGTGGCGCTCGACGCGACCGGCCAGCCGGTGACCGACCTCACTGCTGCCGATTTCAAAATCATCGACGACAACAAACCACAATCGATTGCGTTCTTCCGGCGGCCCGCCACGGAGAAGAGCGCGGCGCCGGGACCGCTGGAATTCTCGAACCGGCCCGGCGGCGTGATGCCGCACACAACGGTGATCCTTTTCGATCTGCTGAATGAAAACCAGACCGACCGGTTGGACACCTGGCACAAGGTGCTCGGCAAATCGCTGCCGCAGATGGAATCGGGCGCATCGCTGTACTTCTACCTGCTCAACCTGGAGGGCGAGCTGGTTCCGATTCACGCCATCGGGCCCAAGGCGGCCGACGATCAGACCTGGCCGCACGATGTAGGCGAAGTTCTGGACAAGGCGATGAAGGCTGCCAGCCACGGGCGTCCGGTCCACATGGGGCAGGAAGACCAGGTAAAGAAGACGTTCCATCAACTGGAAGTGCTCGCCAACCAACTGGCGGCGTCTCCCGGGCGCAGGGACATCGTTTGGATTACCGACGGCATGCAGAATGTTTACAACAACAAGCTGCCGTGCAACGGCGATTGGGTGGAATGCGCTCTGTACGTGCCGCACCTGGCTGTGACGCTGGCGCATGCGAACGTGGCGGTGGACCCGATTTCCTACAGCACGGACCTGAGTCCCGGGGTGAACGCGGACCTGGGGAAAAGAGACGTGCAGTGGACGCCGGGGAAATCCGTGTCGTCGGCGCCGGATAATGCCAACACGGCTTATGGCGACCTGCAGCAGAATTCCCCGACCAATGTGCAGGGAGCGGACCCGGCGCTCGATTTGGCGCAGATGGCCCTGCTCACGGGCGGCCGCACCTATTTCCGGCTCGACATTCGCGCAGTACTGAAGCAGGTGGCGACGGACGCTTCCAACAGCTACGAGATCGCCTATGATCCGTCGGCGGAGAACTGGAACAACAAGTTCCACAGAATCCGTATCACTTGCGAGCGCAAAGGAGTCAAGCTGCAGGTGAAGGAGCGATACTACGCGTATCCGGATGGGCGTCCGGCGATCGAACGACAGAAGGCGGCGCTCGTAGCAGCATACCAGAGCCCCGCCGATGTGAGCGATATCGGCCTGCACGTGAAGGTGTCGCCCGCGGATAAGGGCGTGCACCTGGAGATCCGCATCAATCCGTCGGATATGCTGCTGCACGAGCAGGGCGGCAAGTTCGGGGATGCGGTGACGTTTCTGATTTCAGACCGGGGCGCCTCAGGCCCGCTCGGCGAACCCACGGTATCGAACTTTAATCTGGATTTGAGCAAGGAACAGCTCGACACGGTGATGAAAGACGGAATTCCGATCTCGCAGGATCACGCTACCAGCGATGCGGTTCAGTTGGTGCGATTGATTGTGCTCGACCAGAACACGAACGAGGTAGGCTCGCTCACCTTCCCGGTGCGCTAGTGTGAAACGCACGATCCATCCGTGGCGATTTCATGAGGTGGATTTAGCCACGGATGCACACAGATGGACACAGATTCCACTGCCCTGTTAATGCGTACTGCGGGACTGATTCTCGTCCTCGCATTTGGGGCGTCAGGACTGGTGGCCCAGGTTCCCGCGCCGCCGCGACTGGTGCATCTTTACCCGGTGGCGCTGGACTCAAACGGCCAGCCTGTAACAGACCTGACCAGCGACGATTTCAAGGTCACCGATCAGGGCAAGCCGCAAAACATCTTTTACTTCCGGGGGCCACACGCGCGCTGGGGTGGTATTTCGGGACCCGCGGAGTATTCCAACCGGCCGCGCGGCTGGCTGCCGCACCCGTTTGCCATTGTGTTCGACCTGATGAACGAATTGCGGTCCGAGCGGGTGGAGGCATGGCACAAGCTGGCGCCATCGATTGCGCAAATGGAATCCGGCGATTCGGTATTTTTCTATGCGATCAACCCGGACGGCGATCTGATTCCGATTCACGGCGCCGGACCTGCATCGGCCACGGATACCACTTGGCAGCGGCAGATCGACCAGGTGCTGGACGCGCTTATGAAATCCACCGGCGCGCGGGCAGTGGAACTGCGCGAGGAAGAACAGGTCAAGAAAACATACCAGCAGTTGGAAACGGTGGCGAATCAAATGGCCGCGGTCCCAGGGCGGAAAGACATCGTATGGATCACGGGTAGTGTGCCGAGCCTGCGCGTTCCGAACGCGAAGCAGCCATGCGACGGCGATTGGGTGGACTGCGGGCTTTACGTCGCGCACCTGGCGCTGACGCTGGAGCGGGACAACGCGGCAATCGATCCGCTTTCCTACGCAACGGAGGTGGCGGCGTCCACCAGTTACGACCTGGAGCAGATGGCGCGCCTGACGGGAGGCCATCCATACTACGGCGAAGATATACGCGACGTTTTGAAACAGATCGCGCGCAATGCCGCCAATGCTTACGAGATTTTGTACGATCCGGGAGCTGATAACTGGGACAAATCGTTCCACTGGACGCGCATGACTTGCCGGAACAAGGAAGTGAAGCTGCATGCGAGGCAGCGGTACTATGCCGTTCCGGATTCACGTTCGCCCGATGACCGGCGGAAGGACACCCTGATCGGGGCCGATCTCAACCCGGGCGACGCCGCGGGGATCGGACTGCTGGTGAAAGTGTCTCCCGCCGGGCGAGCCGTGCATCTGGAGATCCGCATCGATCCGTCGGACATCCTGCTGCGCGATCAGGGCGGCAAGTATTCGGGCGCCGTCACGTTTCTGATTTCGGATAGGGGCGCCACCGGTTTGGGCCTGCGCCCGATGGGCGATCCGCTGGTATCGAGCTTCAGGCTGGATCTGACCCCGCAACAGCGCGACACGATGATCCGGGAGGGCATCCCGATTTTGCGGGATCACGCCGTCAATGCGGCGGTTGAGCGGTTGCGGCTAGTAGTGTTGGATCAGAGCACTAACGAGGTCGGATCGGTAACGTTTCCGATACGATGAGCCGCGCTTGTTCGAGGATGCGATCCGGGTCCGGATGGTCTACGCGGATCACGTTTCCGGCGGGGCGCCAGCGCGCGAACATGCGGGGGCAGGGGAAGCCGGCGAAGATGCTGATCAGTGGGGTTGCACAGGCCGCGGCCACGTGCTGTCCAGCGGAATCGTACCCGACGTAGAGCCGGCTATTCGCAATGATCGACGCAAAGCCGGCGAAGGAGCCGTTCCAGATGTGGGCCAGCGCGCCCGACCGGGCTACGGCGCGCTCCACTCGCTCCGCCTCGTCGCCACCCGCGCCACGATCGATATAGAGCGGGACCCCACTGCGGGCCAGTAGTTTGAGCAGGTCGCCTTCAAACGGGTCCGCGATGCGCTTGGCCTGGTTTTCGCCGACGCCCAGGCTGATGGCTATGCCTGGCGGCAACTGACTCGGCCCAACGGCGAGGTAGGGAGCGCCCGCGATGCCGAAGGTTTCCGCGGCCCAACGGCCGGCGAGTACGGGCAGAGGATCGTCGCCATCGCCGCCGTAGCCGCGGCTTTCGAAGAAGTAATAGCGGTCGTCCGGACAGACGGGCAGCAGGCCGAGCTGGGTAAGGCGCGAATCGGGATCGATCACGATGCTGGCGGGCGAGGCGAGGGCTTCCCGCAGTTCGAGGCCCGCGGCCAGGCGTTGGGGCAGCGTGCCGCGATGGTAATTGACCGGCAGGTGCAGGATGCGCGGATCGGCCGCGAACAACTCCCAGTTCTTGCGCGGTCCGGCCAGGTAGATGGCGGCATCCGGGTAGCGGCGTTTGGCGGCGTCCAGCAGCACGCTGGTGACGGCGACATCCGCACCGAGGGTGACGCGGGAGAGCACGAAGATGGTGCGCGGCTCGCCGGCGATGGGGCGGGGAAGCCGCACGCGCCGGTACCGTTCGACGAGCGCGGCGCTCTCGGCCGGCGCAATGGCTTGGGCGAACAACTGCGCGTAGGTATCGCACAGGCGCGGCTCGAAGCGGTCGGCCAGGCCTTCGGCGACGACTCGGAACAGCGCATCGGAGCAATCGTCCGAGGCGAGCGAGCCGAGCAGGTCCGGCGTCCACGGCGCGCCCTGCAGGCAGAGTTTCAGCAGACGCGCGGCGGATTTGTTACAGGAAGTATTTGCCAACGATTAGTTCCAGTTTGCGCAGGGTGGCTTCGGGCACCTGCTTACGGTCGGTGATGATGGCGTGGGCCAGCGCCGATCCGCACTTGCAAGTGCGCTGGGCGGGCATGTGCTCGACCGCGGATGCCACCACTTTGCAGGCGTTTTCCGCGTTCTTCACCAGGTTGGCGATGATGTCCGTGACCGTGACGGCGTCGTGCTCGGGATGCCAGCAGTCGTAATCAGTCACCATGGCGACGGTCACGTAACAGATCTCGGCTTCGCGGGCCAGCTTGGCTTCCTGCAGATTGGTCATGCCGATCACGTCCATGCCCCAACTGCGATAGAGGTTCGACTCGGCGCGGGTGGAGAAGGCCGGGCCTTCCATGCAGAGGTATGATCCGCCTTTGGTGGCCGTCGCGCCGGTTGCGATGCAAGCCTGTAGGGTGACCTCGGCAAGCTGCGGGCATATGGGATCGGAGAAGCCGATGTGGGCCACGAGGCCTTCGCCGAAGAAGGTGGAGATGCGGCCGCGGGTACGGTCCACGAACTGATCGGGGATGACGAAATCGAGCGGGCGGTGCTCTTCTTTGAGCGATCCTACAGCGCTGAGGGAGAGGATGCGCTCCACACCCAGCGACTTCATGGCGTAGATGTTGGCGCGGAAGTTGATCTCCGATGGCGAGATGCGATGGCCGCGGCCGTGGCGGGCCAGGAACGCGACGCGGCGGCCGGCCAGTATGCCGACCACGAGATTGTCGGAGGGAGAGCCGAAGGGCGTCTCGATGACGACTTCCTCCTGGGCTTCGAATCCGGGCATGGCGTAAAGGCCGCTGCCGCCTATTATTCCGATTTGGGTTTGCATGTTGTGTCCTCCTTGGTGCTGAGCGGGCGAGGGGGCGAGCGGGCGAGGGGGCGATCCTACCGCCTGTAACAGGTCGGGGACTCCGGCTCCGGTCGTGGCTATGGTTTGGATGATTTGGGGCTGGGGGCCGTTTTGGGACAGACTAAGCATGGATTTGATTTCATGCTCCATTTGGGCGGCGCCGAGCTGGTCGGATTTGTTGATTACGAAGATGTCGGCGATCTCCATGATGCCGGCTTTGATGGCTTGGACGTCGTCTCCCATGCCGGGGACCAGGACGACCACGGTTATCTGGGCTATGGCTGCGATCTCTACTTCGTCTTGTCCCACTCCTACGGTTTCGATGATGACGAAGTCTTTGCCGGCGGCATCCAGCAGCGCCGCCAGATCGGCGGTGGATTTGGCGAGCCCTCCGGACGTGCCGCGGGTGGCCATGGAGCGGATGAAGATTCCGGGGTCGGCATGGTGGTCCAGCATTCGGATGCGATCGCCCAGGATGGCTCCGCCGGTGCGCCGGCTGGTGGGGTCCACGGCGATGATGCCGGCGGTGCGGCCCTGGCGGCGGATCTCGCGGGCCAGGGCATCCACCAGGGTGCTTTTGCCTGCGCCTGGAGGGCCGGTGATACCCACGATCACGGCGTGTCCGGTGTGCGGCTGAAGTTCAGTGAGTAGGGCGAGCGCGCTCGGGTCGCGGTTCTCGATGCCTGTGGCGGCGCGGGCCAGCGCACGCGCGTCGCCTCCGGCAATCTTGCGCGCCCAATCGGTCATCAGCTTTTCAGAAGCTGCCGCGCGATCACCAGACGCTGGATTTCGCTGGTGCCTTCACCGATGGTGCACAGCTTCACGTCGCGGTAGAACTTCTCGACCGGATAATCCTTGATGAAGCCGTAGCCGCCGTGGATCTGTACCGCTTCGTCGGCCACGCGCACGGCGGCTTCGGAGGCGAACAGCTTGGCCATGGCGGATTCCTTGGTGACGCGCTGGCCTTCGTCGAGCATGCTGGCGGCGCGGTAATTCAGCAGGCGGGCGGCGTCGATGGAGGTCGCCATATCCACCAGCTTGTACTGGATGGCCTGGAATTCGGATATGGGCCGGCTGAACTGGCGGCGCAGCTTGGAATAGCGCAGGGCCGCGTCGTAGGCGCCTTGCGCCATGCCGATGGACAGGGCGGCGATGGATATGCGGCCGCCATCCAGCACTTTCAGGCTGTCAACGAAGCCCTCGCCGCGCTTGCCGAGCAACTGCGTGCCGGGAATGCGGCAGTTCTCGAAGATAACCTCGCCGGTGGCGCTGGCGCGCAAGCCCAGCTTGTTTTCCTTCTTACCGGGGCGAAAGCCGGGGGTGCCCGTATCGATGACGAAGGCGGAGATGCCATGTTGCGCGGATGCCCGGTCGGTGACGGCCATGGCTACGCAGACGTCGGCGTAGTGGGCGTTGGTGGTGAACGTTTTGGCGCCGTTGAGGACCCAGCAATCGCCGTCAAGTGCGGCGGCGGTGCGGGTGCCGGCCGCGTCCGAACCGGCTTCGGGCTCGGTGAGGGACCAGCAGCCGATCCATTCGCCGGAGGCCAGCTTGGGGATGTAGCGGCGGCGCTGGTCGTCGGTCCCCATCTTGAAAATGTGATTGCTGCACAGCGATGTGTGGGCGGCCACGATGATGCCGACCGAGCCATCCACGCGCGAGAGTTCTTCGATGATGATGGAGTATTCGATGTAGCCCAGGCCGGCGCCGCCCAACTCTTCGGGAAAGATGGCGCCCATGTAGCCGAGCTTGCCCAGCTTGCGGATGACGTCCAGTGGGAAAGATCTGGTCCTCATCCCATTCCATGACGTGCGGCGCGATTTCGGCTTCGGCGAACTCGCGGACGGCTTTACGCAGGTGGATCTGTTCAGGGGTGTATTTGAAATCCATACGGGGACTAAACGATGTCTTCTTTGGCGGCGTCCCAACGGACGGCGCGCTGCTGGCGATAGCTCTCGACCGCCATGCGGCAGGCGATGGACACGCGGAAGCCCAGCTCGAAGGGGCAGTTGGGTTCCTGGCCGGTGCGGATGGAATCCAGGAAATTTTGCATGTGGGCGTTGGGGGCAGTGCGCGTGGATCCCATCATTTCCGCGCCGTCGGGGCGGTTCACTTTTTGCGGCAAGTAGCGGATCTGCTGGCTTTTGGAAATCGTGCCGTCGGTGCCCAACACGTCTTCGGTGCTGCCTAGCTGGTTATTGCCGAAGCCCGAATCCCAGGAAAACAGAATCTCCTCGGAATGTTCCAGCGTGACGTTCATGGTGTCGGGCACTTCGCGCCCGTCCTTCCACAGGTAAACGCCGCCCACCATGTTGGCGGTATGGGCGACCTTCAACCCCATCACCTTGTACCAAAATGCCAGTTGATGGCACATATTCTCGTACACGTTGCCGCCGGAGTAATCCCAGAAATAGCGCCAGTTGATGTAACGGTTGGGATCGAAATCGTGCGCCGGAGCCTCGCCCAGGAAGGCTTTCCAGATGATGTTCTCGGGGGTCATGTCGGGGAAGACCGGGCGGGCCCACTGGGGTTTGCCGTGCGGGGTATTGCGATACATGTGGGCGTGGATGGCGGTGATCTTGCCGACGTTGCCGGTCTTCAGAAAGTTGACCGCGTCCACTACTTGTCCGGAGGAGCAGCCCTGGTGCCCGATCTGGACGGTGCGGCGGCCGGCGCGCTCGTAAGCGGCGCGCATGCGCTTGGCGTGGTCTGGGTTGAACGCCATGGTCTTTTCCTGGTAGACATGTTTGCCGGCATCCAGAGCGGCGACGAAATGCTCGCAATGGAGGTGCTGGGGGGTGGCGATGAGGACGGCGTCGATGCTCTTGTCCTCGAGGAGGTGCCGGTAATCGAGGTAGCCTTTGGCGTCCGGCGCGATGGCGCGCGCGTCTTCCAGTCGCTTGGTGTAGATGTCGGCGACGCCTACGAATTCGGTGTTGGGGCAGGCGACGGCTTCGCGCATGATCTGGCTGCCGCGGTCGCCGGCGCCTATGATCCCAAGGCGGATGCGGTCGTTGGCCGACAGCATGTTGGGCGCGGCAATAGCGCCAGCCAGACCGCTGGCGACCTTGCTGATGAAAATGCGGCGAGACTGCATGGAAACTCCTTCGAAAAGCACACGTCACGCGAAGGCAGACGGGTGGAGATGACGCTAAGGACAAGGATAGCACCGCAGGAAGAAAAGATGCTGCCTGAGAGGCCTTTGCAGGCGGAGCGCCTGCCCCACCGGCATTAGGTAGTACGATGAAGAATCCGGATGAAATACTATCTCACTACCCCCATCTACTACGTGAATGCCGCGCCGCACATCGGCCATGCTTACACCACCATCGTTGCGGACCTGATCAAGCGCTACAAGCGCATGCAGGGGTACGAGGCGGTGCTGACCACGGGCAGCGACGAGCACGGCATCAATGTGGAACGGGCCGCGCAACGGGCGGGGAAGTCGCCCTTGGAATTTTGCGATGTGATTGCCGCGGAATTCCAGAAGCAGTGGCAACTGCTGGGCCTCGGCATTGATTACTTTCAGCGCACCACCGACCCGAAGCATGCGCGGGTGGTGAACGATCTGTTTAAGCGCTGCCGGGAAAATGGCTATATCTACAAGGGTTCGTACACTGGACAATACTGTATTTTCGACAATCTGTACGTAAACGAGGCGAAGCCGGGCGATCCTTGTCCGGATTGCGGGCGTCCCACGGAAACCGTTACTGAAGAGAACTTCTTCTTCAAGCTTTCGGCGTTTACGGAAAGATTGCTGGCACTTTACGAGTCGCAACCCGATTTTATCGGTCCCGACACACGCCGCAACGAGGTGATGTCGTTCGTACGGCAAGGCCTGACGGATCTGTCGATTACGCGAACGAATATCAAGTGGGGGATTCCTGTCGACAACGAAGCGCCGCACGTCTTTTACGTATGGTTCGATGCGCTTACGGCTTATAAGACGGCGGTGGAGGAGCGCGGGTTCTGGCCGGCCGAGCTGCACCTGATCGGCAAGGAGATTGTCCGGTTCCACGCGGTTTATTGGCCCGCATTTCTGATGGCTGCGGGGTTGCCGCTGCCGGGCAGGGTGTTCGCGCACGGCTGGCTGCTGTTCGAAGAGAGCAAGATGAGCAAGTCGCGCGGGAACATTGTGCGGTCGGAGCCGATCCGGCAGGTGATGGGCGCCGATGCGCTGCGGTATTTTCTGCTGCGCGAGGTGGTGTTCGGGCAGGACGGCAGCTTCAGCTACGACGCGCTGATCGGGCGCTACAACGCGGAACTGGCCAACGGGCTGGGAAACCTGGTGAGCCGGACGCTGACCATGATCGGCCAGTACCGCGGTGGCGCGATACCGGCGGGCACCGTGTTTCCGATCGCCGAAGCCGCCGGGAAAACCATCGCGGATGTGATTGCGGCGTTTGATGCTTTCGAATTTACACGCGGGCTGGAGGCGGTCTGGAACCTGCTTTCGAAGCTGGATAAATTCATCGTGGAGCGGGCGCCCTGGAAGCTGGCGCGTCAACCGGAAAAGCAGGCGGAACTGGATGCCACCCTCTACACGGCGGCCGAAGCGCTACGCATCGCCACGGTGTTGCTGGCTCCGGTTCTGCCGCAATCGACGCCTAAAATCTGGGCGCAATTGGGGATGACCGGACCGCTCGAATCGGCACGGATCGACCAACTCGCATGGGGCCAGTTGCCGGCGGGGCAAAAGATCGGTGAAGTGGCGGGCGTGTTTCCGCGCATCGAGGCGAAGGAGGCTATCGCCAAGATGCAGGAATTGGAAGCGCAGGTCACCGCCGAGCAGAACATCATGACTGGGCAAGACGGCGCCACCCGAGGCCGCTGCGGCGCCGGTATCGGATCGCATCGCCATTGAAGATTTCGCCAAGGTGGATATGCGGGTAGGGCAAGTACTGTCTGCCGAGCCGGTGAAAGGCGCCAACAAGCTGCTGCACATGAAGATCGATATCGGCGAGGCGCAGCCGCGCACGATCGTGGCGGGGATTGCGGAAGCCTACCAGCCGGAGCAGTTGATCGGCCGCAAGGTGGTGATCGTCGCGAACCTGCAACCGCGTAAGCTGCGCGGCATCGAATCCAACGGGATGATTGTGGCTGGTTCGATTGAAGGCGGCAAGCCGGTGCTGGCCGGATTTCTGGAAGACGTTCCCATCGGGGCACGCCTGAAGTGAAGCTGGTCGATTCGCATTGCCACCTGGACGATGAGCAGTTCGACCCCGACCGCGAGCAGGTGATCGAGCGGGCGCGCGAGGCGGGCGTGGACCGCATGATGGCGATCGGGACGGGCGACGGTCCGCCCGACCTGGAGGCGGCCGTCCGGCTGGCGCGGCAGTATCCATTCATCTACGCAACAGTGGGCGTGCATCCGCACGACGCGGCGAAAGCCACGCCGGAAACATTCGCGGCACTCGAAGTTCTGCTGCACGAGCCGAAAGTGCTGGCGGTAGGCGAGATCGGTCTCGATTATCATTACGATTTTTCGCCGCGGGATGTGCAGGCGACGGTCTTCGTGGAGCAGTTGAAGGTAGCGGGCAGGGCAGGGAAGCCGGTGGTGATCCACACCCGCGAGGCGTGGGAAGATACGCTGCGCATGCTGCGGGAGCAATGGCGGGGCGGGGGCATCATCCATTGCTTCAGCGGCGGGCCGGCGGAGGCGCGCCAGGTGCTGGAACTGGGGTTTCATCTCAGCTTTGGTGGCGTGCTCACATTTCCGAAGGCGGAAACGTTGCGCGAGGCGGCGCGATTCGCACCAGAGGACAGGCTGCTGGTGGAGACGGATGCGCCGTACCTGGCGCCGGTGCCGAAGCGCGGCAAGCGCAACGAGCCGGCCTACATGATCGAGAGCGTGCGGAGGCTGGCGGAAGTCCGCGGAGTGACGCCGGAGCATATCGCGGACGTCACCACCGCCAATTTCGAAAGGCTGCTGTTTGCACCGTCCGCGCCGTAATGGGTAAACTGTAACTTCCAATGAACTTGGGCAAGATCGGGCTGGCCATCACTACGAAGGAGATTTTCGACCTGATCCATGACGACCTGGAGCGGGTGGAGAAGGAGATCAGCCTGGAGACGGTCGCCTCCGTCGACGTGGTCACGCAGATCGGCCAATACCTGCAGGAGAGCGGCGGGAAGCGGTTGCGGCCGTCACTGCTGCTGCTGGCCTCGCGGCTGATCGGCGGATCGGACGGGCGGCTCGGGGATAGCGCCATCCATCTGGGCGCGGTGGTGGAAATTATCCATGCCGCCACGCTGGTGCACGACGACGTGATCGATGACGCGCGCACGCGGCGCGGGCGGCCGTCGGCAAACGTGCAGTGGGGCAATCACACTTCGGTGCTGGCGGGCGACTGGCTGTACATGCAGGCGTTCCAGATGGCGCTGCGGGAGCGCAACTTTCATTTGCTAGATCTGCTGATCGGGCTGACCCAGATGATGGTGGAGGGCGAGCTGCTGCAGCTCGAACGCATCGGGCGGATAGAAGTCAGCGAAGCCGATTGCATGGAGCTGGTGGACCGCAAGACTGCCTGTCTGTTTTCGGTTTGCGCCAAGCTGGGCGCGCTGGTGGCGGGCGCGGACTCGCAGACCGAGGAACGTCTCGGCGACTACGCGTGGAACCTGGGCATGGCATTTCAGCTAGTGGACGACCTGCTGGACTTCACCTCGCGCGAGAAGGTGCTGGGCAAGCCCGTGGGCAACGATCTGCGCGAAGGCAAGGTGACGCTGCCGCTGGTCTACGCGCTGGAGCAGGCTTCGGCGGAGGAACGCGGGCGAGTGGAAATCATTCTGCGCGACCGGGATTATGATCGCGTACCGTTCTCGCAGATTCTGGCGATGGTGGATCGATATCAGGGCATCGCGCGGGTAAAGGAACGTGCGCAGGCCTTCACGGAAAAAGCGCGGGCCATCATGAGCGAGTTTCCCGATTCACCGTATCAGCGGGCGCTGTACAGTATCACGGAGTTGGTCACCGAGCGCGACCACTGAGCTGCGCTGCGCGCTACTGCTGGGGCAAGGCGCTCACCGGATCGATAGTGGTGCCGGGACTGCGCCGCAGGATGAGCGCGTAAAGGATATTCTGCCAAAGAGTTTCCACGATCGTAATGCTTGCTATGCAGGCGGGCAACGTTACGCGCGACGGGCACGATGGGGGTTACAAACAGGATGCCTGGAAACCGATGCGCTTCCGCAAGAAGTGGGTACGCTTCTCGATTGGCAGCGCCAAGTGACGACGGATTTGCTCGATCAGTGCTCGTTCGGTTTCGAGCTTCAGCGCTTCATGCTTGGTCAGTTTGGGTTTTCGTTTTCTCATGCAGCGTTTTTTCTAGTATCTCAATTACGGCCCGGTCCTGCGGCCGCCCCGCCGCCCGCTTGCTCCTAATAACGTCGGCCAGGCTGGCTACCAACAACGTGTGACCACCCAGGTCAACCCGAAAAGCGCGGCTTCGCAATCCTTCGACCGATCGCACTCCGTCGATGCGGCCCATAAAGTCGACTTGCAACAGGTCACGATCGCGCATCATTCGATGCAGTTCCGAAGCCGGATAATAGGGCCTTAAAATGGTTGCCTCCAGGCTTCTGGCTATGGCTTTCAACTTGCGTAGATTGGAAGGCGTCTTGCGAATCAGAAAATCAAAATCGACGGTCGTAACCGGCGCCCCTTGCAAGGCCGCCGCTGCATTGCCGATAAGCACCGCTTCCAGGCCGTGCTCGTCGAGCGCGCGGGCGAGGGTATCGAGTAACGGCCGTGCATCCATGATGCGGAAGTCAAACCCATTGTACGCTATACCTATGCTCCGTTTAGCCCTGCTGGTCTGCTCGATTCCAATGTTGTACGCGCAAACTGACGGCGTCCGCGCCGTTATGGAGCGGTCCCAGGAGGCCTGGAATCGCGGCGATCTGGAGACGTTTGCGTCCTACTACGAGGACTCGCCGGAGACCACATTCATGGGAAAGGAAGTGGTGAAGGGCGGCGTGCAGGCGATCCTGAACCGCTACCGGCGAGCATACCCGACACGCGAGAAAATGGGCACGCTGACATTCTCGAATATCGAAGTGCGCACACTGGCGCCGGACATCGCCCTGCTTACGGGCCAGTTTCACCTGGAGCGCACCACGGCCGGCGGCGGGAATGCCGATGGCCGGTACACGCTGGTCATGCGCAAGAACGCAGCCGGCTGGAAGATCATCCACGATCACACAAGTTAAATGTGCCGCGGCGCCGCCACCAGCGATTGCGTGCGGCATCCTGCGAGTATACTGGTGTGATATGCAAAGGATGCTGCTCACTGCCTCGTTGTTTGTCTTCGCCGCGACCCTATTCGGCGCCGCGAACGTTTACGACTTTACGTTGAATTCGATCGATGGCGCGCCGGCGCCGCTGGCCGCTTATAAGGGGAAGGTGCTGCTGCTTGTGAATGTAGCCAGCAAGTGCGGCTTTACCCCGCAGTATAAAGAACTCGAAGCGGTTTACGAGAAATACAAGGATCAAGGTCTGGTAATCACAGGCTTCCCGGCCAACAATTTTGGCGCGCAGGAACCGGGTACGAACGAAGAGATCAAGACATTCTGCACACGCAAGTACAGCGTGACGTTCCCGATGTACGCGAAGATTTCAGTGAAGGGTTCGGATATGGCGCCGCTCTACGAATACCTGACGAAATCCACCGGGGGCGATATCAAGTGGAACTTCACCAAGTTCCTGATCGGCAAGGATGGATCGATCCTGGAGCGCTTCGAATCAGCGGTAAAGCCAGATGATCCAAAAGTGACAGCCGCGATCGAGAAAGCTCTGGCTCAATAGGACATTTCGCGCAGAGGACAGGCCCGTGGGCCTGTCCTATTGCGAGGAATGCGTGTCAGTACCGGCTGCCGGCGAAACTGGCTCCAAACCTTCTTCGCCACCTTCGCCACCCTCGTTTTCGCTATCGATCCCGAGATCGTCGTCTTCGGCGATCCCGGTGCCAGATTCAGGGGAGTTCTTTTCCAGTTTGCGTTGGAGCCGCCGCGCCACTTTGTCCCGTTGTTTCTCCTGGCGAGCGAGTTCTTTCTGGCGTTTCTTAAAAGTTGTTCTTGATCTCATGGCCATAAAGTTCCTCCTTCGCTGCTCTCAAAAAACCGATTCGTTTTGCAGCCTCGCGGCTGCCGGTCAGCCTCTACCAGCGAGGCTCCCGGCGCTGACGCGGACCACCGCCACCGCCACCGCCACGGCCACCACGGAATCCACCGCCACCACCATGTCCGCCGCCATCCACTTTCGGACGCGCTTCGTTGACGTTCAAGGCGCGGCCGCCCAGATTATATCCGTTCAAGGCGGCGATGGCGCGTTCGGCTTCTGCCGAATCGGTCATTTCCACAAAAGCAAAGCCCCGCGACCGGCCCGTATCGCGGTCCGTCATCAGGCTGACGCGCTCCACTGTGCCGTGCTGCTCGAAAAGCGATCGGATCGAATCCTCGGTCGCCTTGAAGTCCAGGTTGCCTACAAAAATCTTCTTCACGTGATCTCCTCGGTATTTGAAAGCGAGCAGACTCGGCACAACTCTCGGCCAGGTTTTGCGGGCAAATCAAATTCGATTCCATAATAACAGATTTTCGCGCAGCCGGCCTGCGGGATGAGTGAAGTTTTAGTGTGCGGAGTATCTCAAACTGTGCAGAAACATGCTGAACTTATTGCACTTATTGGTCGAGGATCATATATGTGATGAGCGCCGCGGCGACCGCCCGTCTTTCGCTGTCAGTGATCTCCACACGGCCGCAGCATAGCCGCGAACCGACTTTAATCAGGTGAGAGCGCGCCGTGACTTTGCCATGGGTCACGGGCCGCAGGTAGTTGATCTTCATCTCTACGGTAGCGCAAGCTCGCGGCCGTCCCAGGTGGCGCGCGATGGCCATGCCGGCGGCTACGTCGGCCAGCGTCGCGGTGACTCCTCCATGCAACACGCCCGATCCGTTCAGCAATTCCGGGCGCATCGCGCACGCAATGGTCACGCCATCCTTATTTAGCCGGACCAGCCGTAATCCGACGTACTTGTTGAAGGGAATCTCGGAGAGGAACTGCTTCAGCTTTTCGAATGTCATAGGGAGAGCGGGGGCCGCCACGACACGACGGGCGCGGCATTTGCCCATCAGCGGATCCACTCTCACGGTAGCACGAGGGGCCGGCTCCGAGCCGGTTATGCACGAGAACCAGCCCCTCCCTCCGGGCTATGGAACAAACTTAAAGATCTCACCTACTCCGGCGCCGCCGCAGTTGGCGACACCATATAGTGCGCCGCCGGGCCCAAGCGTTACACCCTCCGGGTAGCGGCCATCGGCGCCTGTAAAATTGTGCAGCAGGGTTTTGAGGGATTATTCGCGGCAGATGCCGCGCTCGCTGCGGCGGACAAAGGCGACCAGGTGGCGCGCTTCGGGCGTGGGGATCTCGGCCTCGATACGCGCCAGAGCGTCTTCGAGTTTCAGGCCCGAGCGGTAGAGGATCTGGTAAGCCTTCTTTAGCGCCGAGATATCGGAATGTTTGTATCCGGCCCGCTTGAGTCCCACCAGGTTCAGACCCACAGCGGCCACATTGAACCCGGAGTAGAGAAAGAACGGCGGAACATCGCTGTTCACGCGCGTATTGCCGCCGACCATGGCCAGGCGGCCGACCTTGGAATACTGGTGTACCACGACGCCGCCTGAAATAAACGCCTGATCCTCCACCTCCACGTAACCCGCCACTAACGCACAACTGCAGATGACGGTGTGGCTGCCGATCTTGCAATTGTGCGCGATATGGCCGGAGGTCATGATGTAGTTGCCGTCGCCGATCTCGGTGACGGACTCGGGTTGGGTGCCGCGCGAGATGGTATAGTGCTCGCGAATCTGGTTATCGTTGCCGATGCGCAGGTAGCTGCGCTCGCCGGTAAAGTTCTTGTCCAGCGGATCGGTGCCTAGCACGGTACCCGCAGAGATGCGGTTGCGTTCGCCCAGGGTGGTCCAACGTTTCACGTAGACATAAGGCTCGAGGACGCAGCCGCCACCGATGGTCACATCGGAATCGATCACGCAGAAATCACCAATTTCAACGCTCGGAGCGATCCTGGCATCCGGATGGATGCGGGCAGTAGACGCAATCACAGCTTGTATCATAAGACATGCGTGTACGTGAACTGGCGGAGTGGTTGGGCGCCACCTTCGAGGGTGACGGCGAGAAGGAGCTGACGGGAGTCGCGGCGCTGGAGACCGCGGGCGGCAGCGAACTCTCGTTCATTGGCAGCCGCAAAGCCATGCAGCAAGTGGATTCGTCGGCCGCCGGATGCCTGATTGTGCCGCCGGAATATCCCAGCCCCAGCCGGCGCACGGTGATTCGCGCGCCGGAACCGCGCACGGCCTTCGCGCGCGCTATGAATCGCTTTTATCCCACGGTGGAAATCAAACCCGGCATTCACAGTACGGCGGTAATCGGCAAAGACGTGGAGATCGGCGCGCTGGCAGCCATCGGCGCCTACGTGAACATCGGCAACAGCACGCGCATTGGCTTGGCGAGCAGCATCGGCCCGGGCTGCGTAATCGGCAAGCGCGTGGTGCTGGGCGAAGGCTGTGTGCTGCACGCCAACGTGACCATCTACGACAATGTGGACATCGGCCGCGGCGTAATTCTGCACTCCGGATGCGTGATCGGCGCCGACGGGTTCGGCTACGTCTTCGAAAACGACCGGTATCATAAATTCCCGCAGGTGGGGCGGGTGGAGATTGGCGATTTTGTGGAGATCGGCGCGAATTCATGCGTGGACCGCGCCGCGCTGGGAGTCACCTGGATCGGAGAAGGCACGAAACTCGATAACATGGTGCATGTGGGACACAATTGCCGCATCGGCCGGCACGTGGTGGTGGCGGCGCAAACCGGATTTTCGGGAGGCGTCACGGTGGATGACTACGCGGTGATCGGAGGGCAGGTGGGCATCGGCGACAAGGCGCGCATCGAGTCGCGCGCGGTGCTGGGCTCGGGCTGCGGCGTGCTGACCTCCAAAATCGTGCGGGCAGGGCAAACCGTGTGGGGAACGCCGGCGCGTCCTCTGAAGGAGCACCTGGAACAGCTCGCCAACCTGGCGCGGCTGCCCGAACTACGCCGCGAATTGGGAGATTTGAAGCGCCGCCTGGCGCACCTGGAGGACGGGGCACCGAGCCGCGAGCGTTAGCAGCGACAGGGCCAGATCGCGATGCTGGTAATCGTTGGCGGGCACTCTCGAAATATCGGCAAGACTTCGGTGGTGGCGGGTATCATTCGAAATCTGTCGCAATGGAACTGGACCGCCATGAAGGTCACGCAGTTCGGCCATGGCATTTGTTCGGCTTCAGGGAGCGCGTGCGATTGTTGCCTGGCACCCGAGCATCCATATGCTATCGCGAAGGAGCACGAACCCAATGGCTCGGACACGGGCCGTTTTTTGGCGGCTGGCGCGCGCGAGTCCTATTGGGTGCGCACCGCCATGGGCCAGTTGGACAAAGCCATGCCGGTGATCCGCGAAGTGCGGGCCGCCAGCAAGAACCTGATCGTGGAATCGAACAGCCTGGTGGAGTTCATGACGCCGGATCTTTACCTGGTGGTGCTGGATTTCGCGCAGCCGGACTTCAAGGCATCCAGCCGCCGGTTCCTAAACCGCGCGCATGCGTGCGTGGTGATCGAGCGCGACGCGGTGGAACCGCCATGGGAGGACGTGGGATCGGAACTGTGGGACCGGCTGCCACGCTTCGCGGCGCGCGCGCCGGATTACGTCAATGCAGCCCTGACTGGTTTCATTGAAGCCAGAGCTTAACGGGCGCCCATCGCAGCGCCGACGCCATGGCGCGAGGTGCGTCCCCGAAGCACAGCTTCGCCAGGGCTTCGTGCATCATGCTTGGATTTCGGCCAGGGTGTGAGAACAGAATGAGAAGAAGGGATTTGCTTCAAGGGCACAGCAGCAATTGCTCTGCTATCTGTTCTGGCATCACCATTCACAGCGCGGGTCGCTGGCGCAAGGTCCCCGGGGCGGGGTGACGGTTCGCGGCGTGCCCGCCCGATTATTTCAATGCGGCCCTGGCTGCTTTCATTTGAAGCCCGAGCCTTAGCGGGCGCCCATCGAGGCGCCGGCCGCCATGGCACGAGGCGCATCCCCGAAGTGCAGCTTCACAAGGGCCTCGTGCATGATGCGATTCGCGTCGCAGACCTGCTGCTGAAGCAAGTGCAACTGCTGGCGCGTGCGGCGGTCCGCATCGGGCAAGACCAGGTCCAAATAATCGGCGCATGCTTCAATCACGCTGAGGGGCTGGCGCAGATCATGGACCAATACAGACACAACGGCTGAAAGCTGTTGGTCATCATCTGGAGGAGGAACAGAGCGGACATCCGGAGCAATTGAGAGCATCGTGGTCTTCAACTCGGGGGTAGGGTCGATTATAACCCAGGTGTAACCCGATGCAAGTACATTTATGCCGGTTTTTTGAGGGTCCCGCGAAAAGGGGGACGCAATATTACACCCTCTCGGGGGCGGTGGCGGTGCGCGAAAAGGGGAGGGCAGACTCGGTTGCCTGGGATGCGGGTTCCACGCGGTTCCTGCCCAGCCGTTTGGCACGATAAAGCGCGGCGTCAGCTTCGCGTACCAAGTCATCGGCGTGGTAAATCGCGGGCGGTACCACACACGCCGCGCCGAGGCTGCAAGTCAGGCTGATATCCATGTCTCCGGAGCGGAACCTTTCGCCCGCGATGGCGTTGCGGATACGCTCGGCCTGCACCATACCGCCGGGCAACTCACATCCGGGCAGCACGATCAGAAATTCTTCACCACCATAGCGGCCAACTGCGTCATAACGCCGCACGGATGCCCGCATGCGTGAGCCTACCTGGCGCAATACGGTGTCGCCCGCCATGTGGCCAAAACGATCGTTCACCGGTTTGAAGCCATCCAGATCCGCCATCAGTACGATCAGCGGCTCGCCACTGCGGCCGGAGCGGGCCAGCTCATTCTGCAAAATGTCGAAGATGGCGGTGCGGTTCCACAAGCCCGTCAGGCCGTCGCGGGTAGCCTGCTCGCGGAGGGCTTCGCGCGCTTCCACCAATTCCTGCTGTAAGGCCAGGACTCTCTGTCCGGCCAGGAGGCGGGCGCGCAGTTCATCCACCTGGAACGGTTTCACCAGGTAATCGTCTGCACCGGATTCCATGCCCTTGACTACATCTTCTATTTCCGCCCGGACGCTAAGCAGCATAATATAGACGTAGCGGTCGTGAATGCTCGAGCGGGCCCTGCGGCAGATCTCCGCGCCCTCGAGACCCGGCATCATCCAATCGAGCAGCGCCAGACGGGGACCGTCCTCCTGCCGGAGATAGTCCCAGGCTTGCTGCCCGTCGGTGGCCACAATCACCTGGTAGCCCCACTCGCGGAGCATGCGCTGGAGCATATCGCGAAACAGCGGGCTATCATCGGCGATCAGAATCTGTCTCAATGAATCTTCCGATGCGCCAGGCGACTTCATGCGTTGCAACACATTATAGCGCCGTCAAGCACCCTTCTGATGTGAATTTTCGGAAGTGCTCCTTTCCAAGCACACTGGTGGTTTTCAGCCATCGAGCGAACCGCAACGGGCTCAGTTAAGTGCAAGCGGGTGCATACATTAGGTTATGGACCATCAATTGCCAATAGTCTGCTTCGATTCGATAGGAGACCATGCGCCGCACAGCCCGTTCCTGCAGATTGCTCTCCGCCGCCGGTGTGCTGCTGGCAGCAGGTTCACTGGTGATGCGCGCCCAGGATGGTCCGCCGCAGGATCCGGGGATACCGGAGCGCGGGGTGGCGCGCATGAGTGTCGCGAGCGGGGAAGTTTCAGTGCGGCGCGGCGATTCCGGCGATTGGGTGGCGGCGGTGGTCAACGCGCCCCTGATGGTGGAGGATCGCATTGCCACGGGCACCGGATCGCGGGCGGAGGTGCAGTTCGATGGCGCGAATCTGATCCGCATCGGGGCGCATGCCGAAGTGCGGTTGGCGCAATTGGAGAGCAGCCACTATAACCTGCAACTGGCGCACGGCACGGTTACTTTTCGGGTTCTGCGCGACTCACCAGTGCAGGTTGAATTAGACACGCCGACGGTTTCGGTAAGGCCTGCCGAGGTAGGCGTTTACCGCATCTATGTTCAAGAGGATGGTCAGACGGAAATCACTATCCGGCTGGGCAGCGCTGAAATTTTCACGCCGAAAGGGTCGCAACACCTGGAAGTAGGGCAGACGATGATGGCGCGCGGGAATCCGGCGGATCCGGAATTTCGCATTGTGGGCGCGATCGCTTTCGACGAGTGGGATAGCTGGAACGAGCAGCGCGATCACGAACTGGAGAGCTCACCGAGCTATAACAATGTCCCGCCGGACGTGTACGGCACGGAGGAACTCGACAACCGGGGCCGCTGGGTGCAGGATCCATCCTACGGGGATGTTTGGGCTCCCACGGTAGGGCCGGATTGGGCACCATATCAAAACGGCCGCTGGGTTTGGGAAGACTACTATGGGTGGACCTGGGTCAGTTACGACCCCTGGGGTTGGGCGCCGTTTCATTATGGCCGGTGGTTCTTTGCGCCGCGGGTTGGATGGTGCTGGTATCCGGGGGGATTCGGTCATCATTACTGGTCGCCGGCACTGGTGGCGTTTTTCGGATTTGGGCCAGGAGTGGGGGTGGGATTCGGGTTCGGCAACGTAGGCTGGGTGGCGCTGGCGCCGTTCGAACCTCTGTATGCGTGGTGGGGCCACGGGTTTTACGCGGGGTTCCGCAGTCCCGGATTTTATGGTCGTGGCGTGAACGTCACGAACGTAAACATCGGCAACGTTTACCGTAATGCGCGGGTGACAAATGCGGTGGCCTCGGTTCCGGCGGGCGATTTCCATCAAGGCAGGTTCGGCAACATCGCACGTGCATCGGGTGCGCAAATCCGGGAGGCCGGTTTAGTGCGCGGGCAATTACCGGTGGCGCCCAGCGCCGCCAGTTTGCGATTCTCGAACCGGACGGTGGCGAGCGTGCCGCGCAGTTCGGACAATGCGCGGTTCTTCAGCCACAGTTCGCCGGCGGCGGTGCGTCGCGTCCCATTTTCCGAGCAGCAACGAGCCATGCAGCAGTGGACCAGGCCGCCTTCGTCCGTGACCGCGCACAGCGCAGCGATTGGCGGGGGCGGGGCATCATCGCCGGTGGCTCGCCCGACCGCGCCCGCCACTGCCAGCGGAGCCTGGCGACCGGTGAGTCCGGCGCCTTCCGCGGCACCCGCTACGGGCGGCAACACCGGCAGCGGATGGCAGCGATTCGGCGATCCACGTCCGGCATCGTCAGGAACTTCGCGCAGCTATCCGGGCGCTTGGAACGCCCCTCGTCCGGCGCAGTCTCAGCCCAATGCTCCGCAGTACCGGCCCACTACAGCTACCGGACCTTCCGGTTCGGGCAGCCAGCAATCGGTCCGGGTGGCGCCCCCGGTGGTGCGCGAGCGTCCGGCCAGCGGTAATGCTCCGGCCAAGCAGCAGCCTGCGCACAGCAGCAGCACCGGTAGCAGCGGTCATGCGAGCAGCAGCGGCGGCCACGGCGGGAGCCACCGGTAAAGATTTCGATTTCTTCCCTCGGGCCCGCACTGGGATATGTGGTGCGGGCCCTCTTTTTTTGCGGGGGGTGACATGGCGGCTTGGATATGAGGAGATCGGTGCATTAGCGGAATGAAGTTGACATAATATTCGTTATGGGAAGTTACGTTGGTGGCTCTGCCCCAGAACGAAACCCGCGCCGCGAAGATGATGGAAGACATCGCCAGCTTGGGCCGCACCTCCTGACCAAGCCAATTAGATCCCGCGCCACCGATTGCAACCTGGCCGCGCGCATTGAAACGATGATCTCGGCAATCAGAGAGTATATCGCCTCCACCACGCCGGGCAAAGACCAGCTCACGTGATCGGGATTCAGTTAATACCTGAGAGACTGCAAGCAGAATGGTGCGCTATCCTGGTGCGCAACTATCTGCGACCTGGGAGGTCGTTTGCAGCCCGAGAGGCTGCCCCACACGTTATAATTAAGCCATGCTGACGCCCACCAAAAAAATCTGGCACAACGGACGGTTTATCAATTGGGAAGACGCCACCATTCATGTTCTGTCTCACGTGGTGAGCTACGGGACCAGCGTGTTTGAAGGCATTCGCTGCTACGATACCCCTTCCGGACCCGCTATTTTCAGGCTTCCGGAGCATGTCCGGCGGCTTACCGACTCAGCCAAGATCTACCGCATGGACCTGGGCTACAGCCGTGAAGAACTGGCGGAGGCCATGCAGGAACTGGTGCGCGTGAACGGCATGGAATCCTGCTACATCCGGCCGATCGCCATTCGCGCGTACGGCGACGTAGGGGTGAATCCGCTGCACAACCCGGTGGATGTTTACCTGGCGTGCTGGGTTTGGGGCAAGTATCTGGGCGAAGAAGCTCTGGCTAACGGCGTGGACGTATGCGTCTCGAGCTGGAAACGGATCGCGCCCAATACCCTGCCCGCGCTGGCCAAAGCCGGCGCCAATTACATGAATTCGCAGCTCATCAAAATGGAAGCGGTCACCAACGGCTACACCGAAGGCATCGCGCTGGATGAAGCCGGGTATGTGAGCGAAGGTTCGGGCGAGAATATTTTCCTGATGCGCGACGGCCGCCTGCACACGCCGCCGCTGGGTGCTTCGGTGCTGCCCGGCGTTACGCGCGACAGCGTGTTGCGGCTGGCACACGATCTGGACATTCCCACCGTGGAGACAATTGTGCCGCGCGAGATGCTGTACATCGCCGACGAAGTCTTCTTCACCGGTACAGCCGCCGAAATCACGCCGATCCGTTCCATCGACCGGATAGCAATTGGCAAGGGCCACCGCGGCCCCATCACGGAACGATTACAAAAGGAGTTTTTCGCGCTGATCAACGGCACCACCGCGGACAGGTATGGATGGCTGTCGCCGGTACACGCACGACAGCCAGTGGGCGTTGACAAGTAAGGATCGCTGCATGCACACCCCAGAAAGCCACCTCCCCCGAGATTTGCTTTCCAGGATGCGCTGCAGCCGATGGACTATTTCTTTTTAGCGTATGCACGGCGGCAAATGCCAGACAGATTTCGGGCGTTGCCACTCTTTTCAACAAGTTTATGACATTGCAGAATGTTGCGGTTGCCAGCGTCTCATTGTGGCAATCCTGTGAATAAAGCAGAGTCCGCATGAATTGTATTGGAATTGAAACTTTTGGCGGCACGCCGGTCCAAGTGACCTTCGACGGTTCCATAACCGCCGTCGATCCGGTTGCCCAAGCGGCGGATTCCTATGTTGCTCCGGGCTGGATCGATTTGCAGGTCAACGGCTTTCTGGGCGTGGACTACAACGATCCCAAGTGCACGATGGAGCAGATTGCACGTTCCATCCGCGGCATGTACGCCACCGGAGTCACACGCTTCTATCCGACGGTCATCACCGGATCGCCACAGGACATGCTGGATGCCCTGCGCAACCTGCGGTGTGCCAAAGAAACCCTGCGGGAGGGCGCCGCGATCGACGGTTTTCACGTGGAAGGCCCCCACATCTCTCCTGATGACGGGCCTCGTGGGGCGCATCCGCGGCGCTGGGTCCGTCCACCGGACCTGGATGAGTTTCGCCGCTGGCAGGATGCTACGGGTAACCGCGTCCGCATCGTCACGCTGACGCCGGAATGGCCGGAGTCCCCATCCTATATAGAGGCGATTACTGCCGAAGGCGTCATAGCCAGCATCGGGCATACGGGCGCCACCGCTGCGCAAATCGCCGATGCAGTGAGAGCCGGGGCGACGCTTTGCACCCATCTGGGTAATGGTGCGCATGCGGTGATGCGCCGGCACCCGAACTATATTTGGGAGCAATTGGCCGAAGACCGCCTGATGGCCGATTTCATCGTGGATGGGATCCACCTGCCCGCTTCTTTCCTGAAGGTGGCCCTGCGCGCCAAGACCGTGGACCGCTCGGTCCTGGTAACGGACGCCGCGGCGCCGGCGGGCTGTCCCCCGGGCAGGTATCAACTGGGCGAACAGGCCGTGGAATTGACGGCGGACAACCGGGTGATGCTGGTCGGACAGGAGCGTCTGGCCGGGTCCGCGCTGCGCATGGATCACGGCGTCGAGAACCTGATGCGAATCGGCGGATTGAGCCTGGCCGATGCGGTCCGGATGGCCACCACCAACGCCGCGCGCGCGGGAAACGTACCGCAGCGCGCCGGAGGGCTGGTTCCCGGCGATCGGGCCGACATCATCCAGTTCCGCTTTAATTCAACAGACCAAACCATAACAATCGAAGCTACATACGTGTCTGGAGACAAGGTCTATCAGGCCTGATCCACTGCCGTCTGGTTTCCTGAGCCGTTTGGTTGCGCTCGAAGAAGCGTATCTGGCGTCAGACGATCCGCTGCGACAGTCGGGATTCGCAAGCGGGACAGTCCGCTGGCGGCTTGAGCGTGAACCGATACTTGAAGCGCTCGATAGTGATGGCGACCTGCTGGACGCCTGCTGCGCGAACGGTTATTTGCTGGAGTGTCTGGTTGCGTGGGGCGGGATCCGTGGACGGCAGATCACGCCGTTCGGCATCGACCAGGGCGCGGGCCTGATCGCGCTTGCACGGGCGCGCCTGCCCGGCCTCGCCGATCATTTTCAGGTTGCGAACGCTTGGGACTGGTGTCCGCCGCGGCGCTTCCGATACGTGTACGCACTTTGGGACTGCGTGCCGGAGGATTACCTGAACGAATTTGTCGGGCGTCTGCTGGTGCGCATGGTGGCGGCCGGCGGGCGTTTGATTCTGGGGGCGTACGGGAACCGCTCGCGCGGCGAACAACCGTTCGATGTCGGCGTGTTTCTGCGTGCGGCGGGTTACCGGGTGCGGGGCACGGCTTGCGGGGGCGATCCGATTGTCTCCCGATTCGCCTGGATCGATCGCGAGGCTTAGCTCCCGTGGCGCCCGGCACCAGCGGCGAAGCGGTGCGCGCCCGCCGCGCTCTCTCCGCTGCGCAGCACCGCCAAGCCGCGACGGGCCTCGTTCCGCAACGCCTCATCCGTCGAAAACGACCACTGCTCGTAGCAGGACAAGCGGTCGGACCGCATGCACATCTGCGGGAAGGCGGCCAGGGTCCGCGCCGTTTCCAAAGCACCGTCGAGCGCCTGTCCGGATTCTACCAGCCGGTTGGCGAGGCCCATGCTCAGCGCCTCCTCGCCGGAGACGCCGCGGCAGGTGAGGATGAGATCGAGCGCGCGGCTTTGACCGATCAGCCTGGGCAGCCGGATGGTTCCCAAATCGACCAGCGGCACCCCAAATCGCCGGCAGTACACGCCCAGCGTGGCGTCGCGGGCCACCACACGCAGATCGCACCAGAGCGCCAGTTCCAGTCCGCCGGCCACCGCATGACCTTCGATAGCGGCGATCACGGGTTTCGAGAGCAGCATGCGCGTGGGTCCCATGGGACCGTCGCCTTCTTCGCTCAGCGCATTCAACTGGCCCGAAGCGATGGCTTTCAGGTCGGCGCCCGCGCAGAACGTCCCGCCCGCGCCGGTCAACACGGCGACATCCGCCGTGCTGTCCGCGTCGAACGATTGGAAGGCTTCTACCAGGGCCGCCGCGGTATGGGCATCCACGGCGTTGCGCACTTCGGGCCGGCAAATGGTCACCACGAAAATTGAATCGCGCCTCGTGATCTCTACCGCTGACATCATCAATCCCAGTTATTGCACGGTCACGGTGACCTTGGCGATCTTCCGCCCGTACTGGTTCGTGGAATATAAGCCGTATGTCGTGGTCGCGGTAGGGTTCACGACCACGGTAGTGCCGCGCACCGGCCCGACCTGCGGGCTGACGACGTTGTAAATAGCTCCGGTGACGCTCCAGTTCAGGGTTACCGGCTGTCCCGCGCTCACGGTCGCGGGATTGGCGGTAAAGCTCCCGATTACAGGCGACGGTCCGGTAGGCACATTCGACGCGATATAGACCGGGTTCATTTCGACCACCTCGAAGTTAGATGCGGTAATGCTCTTGAGGTTGCCCAAATCATTATTGTTCCAGTTGTTATCCGGCATGCCGGTGATGTAAATGGCGCTGCCGTTGTCGGCCAGGATCAGGCCGTAGTGCTGCATGGCGGTGAGGATCACCTGGTTGGCGGGCGAGAACCCGGAAATGTCGAAGCTGGATTTAAGGCGAATCCGCATGCCCATGGGCGGCGCGGTGGAATCGGTAGTGGTGGCGGCCCAATGCGAGGCGGGAGGCGTGAAGGCCGCCCGGGTATACGGGACGGTAAAGCGAAAGGCATGTTTGATGACGCCGGCAGCCACTTCGTCGTACCGCACCAGCCCGGCGAAGATGGGCAGACCCGCGGCATCGGCGGAGGTCCAGGTATAGGGACGCTGCGCGTTGATGGTCATATCCCAGATGGCCGCGTTTCCGGCGTACCAGACGCCGTTCTGCATGCCTGCGTAATACAGTTCGTAGAGCCAGCAGCCGCCCTGGTCGAGCACCAGCACGTGACGGTCGCCCGTGCCCGGATGCGGATAACCTTCGATCAAGGCGCTCGCCGGTATGGGCATGGGACCGGGGTCGCTCTCGCTGCCATATTCGGTGAAGCTCACGTGCACCTTCGGCTGTGTGCCGGGCTCGATCTGATAGGGGATGCCCATGCTTTGGCCGTTGTAGAGGCCCTGGCCGAAGTCGGGATGCAGGGTGACGCCGGCCCCGATGTAGTTGATCAGGCTTTGGGAGTTGGGGTCCACCGGCGCGTTGGAAATGTCAGTGTTCCAGGCATTGTTGGACGGGAACGGGACGAATCCGTTCAGCGAGGCCAGGGGGCCCAGGCTCATGCCGGCACAAGTTCCGGCTTGCGCGAAAGCCGCTGCTGAAGCGCAGAGGGTGAGTACGCCTAGAACCAAGGTTCTCATTCGTCCATTCTACATGCCTTCCACGTGACACGCCTCTCCGCGGTGCGCAAGCTAACCAACGGCGGTGGCCGCCGGGAATTAACGGGTATCAAACAGCTACAATGGCCCTCAGTGACCCAACCGGTGAATGGAGGGCGGCAGCTAATCGACGAAATCGACACCGCGTCCTGCCCCACCCCGCGGCTCTGGTGGCTGGGACACAGCGGCTTTGTTCTGAAGTATCGTAACGCCATCCTCTACATTGACCCGCTGCTCTCGGCGGTCCGCAGCGGACGGCTGGTGGATCCGCCGTTCGCGGGCAAGGATGTCGCGCATGCCGGGCTGGTGCTATGCACGCACGCGCACGCCGGACATCTGGACCCGGATACCGTGCCCGCGATCCTGGCCGCGTCGCGGCGCGCCAAAGTGGTGCTGCCCATGGGTGCCGCGGGGATCGCACACGAGCTGGGTATCGAATACCAGCGGATGGTGACCACCAATGCCGATTTGCGGGTGGAGTTTCTGGACGATCGCATTTACGCGGTTCCCTCAGCCCATCCGCAGCTCGATTGGACGCCGCTGGGTGGATATCCTTATCTTGGCTACCTGGTGCGTTTCGGCCGCTACACCATCTATCACGCGGGCGACGGCGTGCCGTACGACCAACTGGCCGGACGCCTGATGCCTTACAACGTGAACGTGGCGCTGCTGCCCATTGGCGGGCAGAAGAACTTTACGATTTCGGAGGCAGCCACCCTGGCCCACCAAATCGGCGCGGACTGGCTGGTGCCCATGCACTACGACATGTTCCCGGAGTGCGCGGTGGATTCGGATCGATTTGTGGAGCATCTGCTCGGGCAGCATCCCGGGCAGCGGTTCAAGCTGTTTGCGTGCGGCGAGGGCTGGTCGATCCCGGGGGATTAGTTGGGCGGAAAAAGAGACAAGAGTCCGCTTGCTGACGCGCGACGCTTCGGAACCTGCGCGAGGGGTCGGAACCTGCGCGAGGGTCGGAATCGGCGCGCGGGGATCGGGAGCTACGCGTGCGGTCCGGAAAAGTGCATGTGTGGCTGCATTAACGACTGAGGAACGCTAGCCTGCACAGCCACGCGCCCGCAGGAGAAGCAGAAATCCGCAGTTTTGACATCCAGACGCTCGACGGCGTGGCTGGAGGTCATGACACACTGCCAGTCGTCACAATGGCGCAGGCCGAACGTATGTCCCAGTTCGTGGACGGCCTCTTTCACCAGCCGTTCGCGCATGAGCTCCTCGCGCGTGGGGAGGCCGTAGAATTCCTCCCGCAGGCGGTGCAGCGAAACCACGGCGCAACTGCCGGTCAACTGCGCCTCTCCGAACACGAAGGTCAGGACCGGAACAAACAGGTCGAGGGAAGTTACGGCCAGCAGCCGCGCGCCTGGTTCGACGAGCGGCTGCATGGCCTGCAGGATGGCGGTTGAGTGGTATTGATTGCGATGACGATCGCGCGCGAAGGCTACCTCCGGACGCTCCGGCCGCACGCGGCATTCCATGCGGAATATTTGCGCCATGCGGAGGGCCAGGCCGCCTAATATCTCCGGCGCCACCTCGATGCCCAGCAGTTGAATCACGTTATTTCAGGCCGTAGCGCCGTAGTTTGTTGTACAGCGTGGTGCGATCGATATCCAATATTCGCGCGGCGCGGGAAAGATTATGCTCGGCTTCCCGCAGCACGCGCTCGATGTGAACGCGCTCCACGTCCTCCAGGGTGCGGCCGGTGGAGGGGCCATCGGTCTGGAACTGGAAGGAGAAGTCCGCCGGCCGGATTTCCGGACCGCGGCAGACCACCAGGGCGCGCTCGACGGCGTTTTCCAACTCGCGGACGTTGCCTGGCCACTCATGGTTCATGAGTACCTGCAGCGCCTCTGAGGAGATTTGCGGCACCGGCCGGCTGGTCATCATGCAGAATTTGTTCAGGAAATGCGCCACCAGCAGCGGGATGTCTTCGCGGCGGTCGCGCAGGGGCGGCAGGTCTATACAGAAAACGTGCAGCCGGTAATACAGGTCGGGACGGAAGGTGCCGGCTTTCACCAGCGCTTCGAGGTTCTTATTGGTGGCGGCGATGCAGCGGAAATCCACTTTGATGGGCTGGTTGCCACCTACGCGCACGATCTCTTTCTCCTGCAGCACACGCAGCAGATCGGTCTGGGTCTTCAAGCTGATGTCGCTGATCTCATCCAGGAAAACGCTGCCGCCATCCGCGACTTCGAATTTGCCCTTCTTGCGATATTGCGCTCCGGTAAATGCGCCCTTCTCGTGCCCGAACAGCTCGCTTTCAAGCAACGTCTCGGTGAGCGCGCCACAGTGAATGGTCACCATCGGCATATAACGCCGCGGACCGGCCGCGTGAATGGCGCGGGCCACCACTTCTTTGCCCGTGCCGCTCTCTCCGGTGATCAGCACGGTGGCTTCGGTAGGCGCCACCATTTCAATGAGCTCGTACACCTTCTTCATGGCCGGAGCCTTGCCGATCAGCTCGGTGCCGGGCGAGGCCTCCTGCAGGTTCTCGCGCAGCCGCACCACTTCGCGGCGCGCGCGCCGGTGCTCCAGCGCGTTGGCCACCAGATGCGACAGCTCATCGGGATCGATGGGCTTGGTGATGTAATCGTATGCGCCATGTTTCAGCGCCTGGACCGCGGTTTCGACCGATGCATAGCCGGTCATGATGATCACGGTCAGCTCCGGTTCCGCCTCTTTCAACCGGGATTGCAGCTCCATGCCGTCCATACCCGGCATCTTGATGTCGAGGAGCGCGACGTCGTACTCCGTGTTTTGGATGGACTCCAGCGCCTCGCGCGCGCTGCTTACGGGCCGGGCCTGATAGCCCTCACTCGAGAACCACTTCCCGAGGGAATCGCGAACCACCGTTTCGTCGTCCACGATCAGGATCTTGCCCTTGGTTTTCGTCTCCACCGCTTCTTCCACTTCGCTTACCATGTCTCTCCTTCGCTACCGTCCTCACTCCACCACTACGTGCGTTCATCCCGCCGCGTGCTCCGCCAACGCAGGCTCAGACGCGCCTGTCCTCACCACAGGCAGCGCCACTACGAACTGTGTCCCCTGGCCAGGCGTCGACTGTACGGTGATTTCCCCGCCGTGCTGTTCAATGATGCTGCGCGCCACGGCCAAACCCAGGCCGGTGCGCTGCTGATCCTCCTTGGTTGTAAAAAACGGATCGAAGATCTGGGATAGGACATCGGGAGCAATTCCCTGCCCCGTATCGCGCACCCGGATGTATGCCTGTCCGGCCGCGGAATCCAGTTCCGTGGCCACCTCCAACAGCCCACCGTGCGGCATGGCTTCGGTGGCGTTGACCAGCAGCACCAGGACTGTCTGTTGGACCTGCCCGGCATCGCAGTACACGGGTGGCAAATCCGGCTGGAGCCGGCTGCGCAGCTCGATTCCGAGCAGCTCGGCCTGATGCCGCACCAGCACTAGCGCGCGGCCTATCAGGGTATTGAGGTCGTTGGGCTCGCGATGGCTGGGGGCCTGGCGAGCGAAGGTCAACAGGTTGCGCATGATGTCTCCGCAACGCTTGCTCTCCCGCTCGATGATATGGAGTTGTTCGATCATGTCCTCGCGCGAACCGCCCGGCCCTTTTTCCACTTCCCTGAGGGTCAGGCGGGCGTAGGTGAGAATTCCAAACAGCGGGTTATTGACCTCGTGCGCCACGGTGGCGGCCAGTTTGCCGATCGAAGCCATCTTCTCGCTGGAAAGCAGCGAACGATGCGCCTGATCGAGCTCGGCGGTCTTGCGCCGGACTCGCTCTTCGATTTCGGCGTGCGCGCCGGCTACTTCGGCCGTCATTTTGTTGAAGGCACCGGCCAAGTCGCTCAGCTCATCCTGACTGCGCACGGCCAGACGGTAATCGAGGTCGCCATCCGCCACCCGATGCGTGCCGGCAATGAGTTCCTTCACCGGGCGGTAGACGACCGCCCAGATAAACGCCACGCTGACCAGACAGATCATGGCCACCGTGAGGGCCATAAACAGGATCAGGTGAGCGCGGTGCTGGGCCATCTGGGCGTCCACGGCGGCCAGCGACAGGTTGGCGTCGATCACGCCCAAAACGCGCTGCCCGGCGGGATGGCAGGCGGCGCAGGTGTCTCCGTTTTCAATCGGGCGGATGACGCCCAGCAGCCGTTCGCCGCGGCCAGGGAAGATGCGCGCGCGGTCCGGACGGTTCAATTTCACGAGCGGAGCGCTTTGCGCGTGGCATCCGTAGCAGGCCTCGGCGCGTTTGTCGACCACCTGGTTGACCTCGGCCGGGTCGGTGGAAAACGTGATGCGGCCTTCCTTATTGAAGATACGGATGCGGCGGATGCCGGGCTCGCTGCCCAGCTCCTGAATGACGTTGTAGAGCGCCTGGCGGTCGTTATGCAGCATCTCGTAGCGGGTGCTGCGCTGGATTACGTCGGTGATGCGCTCGGCCGATTGCAGGACCATCTCTTCGGAGTGGCGGCGCTGCTCCCGCAGGTTGAAATAGCCGAATACAACGAACAAAGCCGCCGTACTCGCGACGAGACACACGGCGAGCTTGGCGGCCAGTCCCATCCGAAAGCGATGCGGCGGTTTCATGGACTAGTTCGCATGGCCATCACCTCGGCTTCTTCCATGTTCACTGTGGCGGGGCTGAGAGCCCCTTGCAGGCCAGGGGCCTGCCCCACTTGCTTTTCAAATACGGGGAAATGTTTTGCGATCAGGCGGAATGCTGCGAAACCCAGAGCGATGATCGACAGGGTGACGGCGACTTCGGTCCATTTTGGGACATAATGGGTGCCCGAGCCGGCCTCCATTCCCGTAACGCTTACATTCAGGCGGTTGGCGATAAATCCGAATATGACCAGCACGGCACAGCCGTAAAGCCGGGCCGGATTCCAGCGCACGCGGCGCTGAAACAGCAGCACGGTGGGGACCGCCAGCAGGGCGATCTCGAGCGCGAACAGCCAGGTTTCAGTGCGGTTCTGGCGTAGGAGCGGCAGCGCGCCGCGCTGCAGCAGGTCGAGGAAGCGCACAAAGAGAAAGACCATCAGCAGCACGGCCAGCACACGCGCCAGCCCCGCGGCCAGCGGCAATTCCAACTCGCGGCCGAAGGCTTTGCTGCTATGCCACGATTCGAAGATAGTCATGGCGAGGCCGACGCAGATGGCCGACAGATAAAAGAAAATGGGCAGCACGGGCGTGTACCAGAGCGCGTACAGTTTATGCGGCACGATCAGGTATAAGCTGCCCAGAGAAGATTGGTGCAGGGTGGAGAGCAGCACGCCCACAATCATGAGCGGCACGGAAACCAGCTTCAGCCACCCCAGCGGCTTTTTCCAACCCAGCCGTTCGAAGACGGCGGGCGCGAATTCCAGCGCCAGAACCGTGGTGTAGAGCGTCACGCACCAAGCCACCTCGAACATGACCGAGTGCGGATTCCACATCACCAGCGGATGCCATACGCGGTCCGGGCGGCCGAGGTCGAACAGCAGCGCCATCACGACCAGGACGTAGCCGAGGAATGCGGTCAGAATCGCGGGGCGCAGAATCGGCTTATACTTCTCGACATTGAAGATGTGGACCACAGCTACCAGGGTGAAGCCGCCGGCGGCCAGTCCCACGCCGCAAAGAATATCGAAACCGATCCAGATGCCCCAGGGGAACTGGTCGCTCAGATTCGTGACCCCACCCAGACCGTAGCGCACGCGCAGGTAAGTGGAATAGGCGCCAGCCGCCATGAGCAGCGCGAAGACGGCGCGCCAGATCGTGAATTTGGGGAGCGCGCGTCCGGTCATCTTTTCTTTCCTTCCACCCGCGCGACTTCATCGCGCCGGTTGGTGATCCACCAGATGCCGCCCAGCAGGACGGAGCCGACCGAGACTACGTCCGGTACCGCCTCGAGCACTCTCCAGGTGAGCGTGGGCAAAGGCTGTTGGGGCAGATTCGTGCGCAGGCCGATCTGCTCGAACGGGACCGCGGAAAGGTATAGCACCGAGGTTCCGCCGACTTCCTGCAAGCCATAGATGCGTTGATAATAGCTTGCCGGCTTTTCGGCCAGGCGGCGGTGCGCTTCGGCTACCAGGGCATCCCGATCGCCGCATGTAGTGGCGCCGGTGGGACAGGCTTCCGCGCACGCGGTAAGCTGTCCGGCCCGCTGCCGGTCGTAGCACATGTCGCATTTCCGCACTTTGGGCAAGCGACTGTGCCATTCGTATGCCGGCACCTGAAACGGGCACGCGGTCATGCAATAACGGCAACCCATGCATTTCTCCGCGTCGTAGACGACCGGACCCAGGCTAGTCTTATGCAGGGCGCCCACCGGACATACGGAGGCACAGGTGGGATCGGCGCAATGCATGCACAACCGCCGGCTGAAATGGTCGCCAAAGGTTTGAATAGCGGTTAATTTATGAGCCGAGAGCCGGGACTCGCTGGCCACCTTATCGTCGTAAGGCAGATGCCAGCGCTCGGCGCAGGCGCCTTCACAGGCTTTGCAGCCAACGCACAATGTACTGTCGTATAGGATTGCTTTAGGCATAATAAGATGCCTAACTCCTTTATAGCGCAATTCTTGCGCAATAGTGTGGGATATTTAGTCGGTCAGGAAAAATTCACTCGTGACCTGCTTCCAGTTCGCATCTGGAAGGCCTGCCAGCAGATCGGCGGAAGGCAAACCGCCATCGGCGGATACGGCGCCTGCCAGTTGCGGCTGCCGGGCGTACAGGCGGCCCACGGCTTCACGCATCCAACTACGCACTAAGCCTTTTGGTACCAGATTGCGAGCGGTGCTTTCCTCATCTGGTACATGAATCATTGCCAGCCACCCCTTGCCGTATGGATCCTTGCGCAATAGTTCGGGATTGGCGGTCACTTCCGGATTGATCTCGACTACTTCGCCTTCCGTCGGCGAGACCATTTCGGCCTTCTCGCCATCGCGAACCAACGACCAGGCCTTCTGGCCCTGCCGCAGCCATTGTCCGGGCTTCGGCAATTCGATTCGCTCGACATGACCAGCCAGGGCCGCCGCGAACTCATCAACACCGATGCGTACGAGGTTACGGCGCTCCTGCAAAACCCAACTATGACCAGGATGATAGGACAACTGCTCGGGAACCAGAAAACCCTCGACATAGGCCGGTTCCAGCAAGGGAGAGACTTTTTGTGCGCGTACGCCCGCGACTTGGGGCGCCTTCCGCCGGTTGATGACCCAATCCAGCAAGATGAAGATAGAGAATGTTACGAGAACCAGAATGACCGTCATGACGTGCCTCCTATTTCCAAGTGCTGATAGGGCACGCGCCATGCCGATTGTATAGTTTCACAACTTTTTATCTGTTGTATTCTCAAACAGTTGCAGCCGTCGAATTATGCAACAATGATGCGTTTGCTGAGAAATCCAACATGCCGGACGCTTTGCTGAGGTTAAGTTCCTCGTTTTCTTATGCATCACTGGCTGCCGTAATAATCAACGCGCTTGCGGATAATTCCCTCACTTTAGGGGTGCTCTCTGCCTTTTTGATGCTGGCACTTTCCGCACCGCAGAAGCACATCGTCAATGCCCCGGTACCGCTGCTGTATCCTTACCTAAGGTGGCGAGGGAATCCAAGCGCAAAATACGGGCCGGAGTCCTGGCTCTGGCACTCAGTTTCGCGGCGGGGGCGGAGGCTCAGCCGGCCAACCTGCTGGCAATCAACCCAAATATTCTGGAGTTCAACCCTACGGGTGTGGGCACCACTTCGGCCGTGGCCAGCCCGAACATCTACAACTTGGGCACAACGCCCGTGACGATTACCAGTTTCAGCATCACCGGTTCTGAAGCGGGAGATTTCTACATCGATCCTACGGGTTGCCCGGTAGGCACACCACTAAATCCCGGGCGAAGCTGCCAATTGAAAAGCGTCGCGTTCACACCATCCGCGGTGGGCGCGCGCTTGGCGACGCTGGTAGTGAAGGATGCCGGGGGACCGCCTCAACTCATCATTATGACCGGACAAGCACTGACCGCCACCCAAGTGATGACGTTCTTTTTCCCCGAGCTCGTCTTCCCCAGTCTCCCGATCGGGCTACCTCCACAGGATGCCGCCACCGGCGCGACCCAGGCCAAAAACTCGGGCACCGCTCCGGTCACGATCCGAACCCTGGCGATCACGGGTCCCAACGCGGGCGATTTTCAGATTCACAGCGGGAGTTGTATTCCCGGTCCGCTGCCGGCTGGCGGATCCTGCCCCATATTCCTGTCGTTTCTTCCAACAGCAACAGGAATCCGCTCCGCCACCCTGGTTGTGACCGATGATGCAGGGGTGCAAACAGTTGCGCTCACAGGAGTCGGATCGGCGCCTCTGGCCGTATTAGAGGTTTTTCCTATAGCCGTCGATTTCGCCTCGATTCCCCCATCGACCAGCGAGTCGGTTCAGCTAAACGTTGAAAACACCGGATCAGAGCCGGTGACCATCAACGGCTTTACGTTCGGAGGGCTAAATCCGAGCGACTTCTCCCTGATCCAGAACAACTGCCGGCCGCTGCCCTTTACGGTGTCGGCGCAAAGCCAGTGTACGGTAAATGTACGGTTCACGCCGTCGGCCGTAGGTGTCCGCTTAGGGGATCTGCAGATCGCCCATACGGCGTCGAATATTCCTTTGGGCGTTCCGATGGAAGGCGTGGGCGAAGCTTCCACCGTGATCCTCGCCTTCGCCCAGACTCCTTTTCCGTTCGGCGCCGTGAACCTGGGGGTGGCCGATCAAGCGCACGCCAACCTGCTGAATCAGGGCACTGAGAGCGCGCAAGTTTCGGTAGAGATCCAAGGCACCAATACATCCGATTTCTCGGCCGGTGACGGTTGCGGCTCGATAGAACCCAACGCGGTCTGTGCGCTGCCCATCACCTTCACGCCCTCAGGGGCCGGAGTTCGGATGGCTACGCTGGTGGCGACGGACTCGGTCTCGGGCCAGAGCCAGACTCTGGCGCTGGCCGGCTCCGGATTGCCTTCCAGCGTTCCTCTGAGCGCGCCCTTCCCTCCCCTGTTTGCGCCGACAGCCGTGGGCAACACTACGGACGTGAAATTCTCCTTTGTGAATAATGGCTCGTCGCCGGTGACCATCTCCGGCGTGGTGTTGACGGGCGGCGACCAGTCCGATTTTGGGATCCTGCAGAACGACTGTCCGGCGGGAACCGCCGTGAATGCCAATGCGAGTTGTTTTATCCAGCTTCGCTTTAACCCTTCCGCGTCAGGCACGCGGATCGCCGGACTCGACGTCGCCTATCAGGGTGGAAGCAACCTGCTCGCATTGCCGCTGGCCGGCGCGGGTCTATCTACCCGCTCGATCGTTTTTGACAACGGTTCGCAAACGAATATTTCGTCGCTGGACTTCGGCCCACAGTCACCCGGCGCACCCGTGGCCGATTTCGTCAGTATTGCAAACAACGGGACTGAAGCCGTAACGATTTCGAGTATCGCGATCGCGGGCACGAATGCCGGCGACTATCTGATTACCGGGAACCAGTGCCCGCAGCCTCCCGGCTTCTTAACGCAATACTCCAGCTGCCAGATATCACTGCAATTCACTCCCAGTGGCTACGGGCCCCGGTTGGCCCGCCTGCAGGTCAACGACGATGCCACCGGCAATCCGCAGAGCCTTTCCCTGGTCGGGTTCGGCAGCAGCGTTACACCTGTCCTGCGGATACCCGTGGACGTGCTGAACTTCGTCTCCCGGCCGCTGGGATCCACCACCAAGGAAAAGGTCCAGCTCTACGCCGCCTCGACGAACGCCGTGTCACTGTCGGGCCTGACTATTGTGGGTCCCAACGCAAGCGACTTCTCGGCCGTGAATAATTGCCCGCACACCTTGATCAGCCAGTCGGGGTGCCAGATCTATGTGACATTTACGCCGTCGGCCACGGGTCTGCGGATCGCGGAGTTGCAGGTTCAGTCGAACGCCGTAGGCAGCCCGCAGCTCATTCCGCTCTCGGGGTTGGGAGTCACGCTCACCCCGCCCGCGCGGGCCATTGGCCTGACGCCCGTGCCACTGGCCTTTCCCCTGGCGGTGGGCCTGGGCTACGCGGCTGCCCAGGTGGTGACCGTGACCAACCTGGGCGGCATGGACGTCCAGCTCACCGGCTTCCACTTCGCCGGCCGGAATATGAGCGATTTCGGTGTTGGGTCGAACAATTGCCCGGTGATTCCGGCGGCGCTGCAGGCAAACGCGAACTGCCAGGTGACGATCGTCTTCGCGCCCACCGCAACCAACCTGCGCCTGGCTACATTCACGGTGACGGGGAAAGATTTGAGCGGGCCGCCCACCATCAGCCTGGTGGGTGAAGGAACCGAACCGATCAAGACCTTGGGGCTGGCGCCGGTCGGGATCAACTTCGGCACCATCGCGGTGGGCAGCACCGATACGGGCGGCGGCACGGTATCGATCACCAACACTGGAAGTGTTCCGGTGACGTTTGAGAACTTCAAGTTTGGTGGCCTGGACCCCGGGAATTTCAGCATCCAGACAAACTTCTGCACCAATTCGATTTCTCCGGTGTTGGCTCCGGGCGCTACCTGCCAGGTTTCGTTGAATTTCACGCCATCGGAGCCCGGGACGCGCTCTGGCGAACTGATCGTTACGTCGGACGCCTCCACCCGCCCGCAAAAGGTGGGGCTGACCGGGGTGGGGCAATAGCGAGACCGCTCGCTTTACGCACACCGCTCGGAACAGCGTATCCCGTTCCATGCCGGCAGCAGCGCGAAAGGCGTTCTGACTTTCTCGATCGCCTCGCCGGTCTGATGAACCGACGCCAGCAGCCCGTCAACGTCCCCGACCGCCAGCTTCAGATACTCGATCCGCCGCGGATCGATGGACATGATCCGGCAGCAGGTGGCATCCACGGCGGCCAGGTCCCGGCCCGCCACAATTACCCCCACCTGCTTGGGCGTGCCTTGAATCGGTCCGTTGCCTTCCATTCCCACGATGCCGTCGACGATGGCGAAGTGGTTCGGCAGCGCATGATAGAGGTCCGCCACGCAATGTGGAATGCCGGCCCAATGCAGAATGTTTTTGGGCCAACCGTAGACGCCGCCGGAGACCACGCCGAAGAGGTTTTTCATGCTGAGCGTCGCGCCGACCCAGTGGTGGGTCTTCATCTTCGGCAAGGAGACGATGAGATCGCACGCCATGGCCGATCGGGCGAGGTAAATAGAGGAGAGCCGCGAGAACGGCTTGGTCAGCCGCACTTCGGCGACATCATCCAGATTGAGGTCCGTGAACAAATCCTCGAACCGTGGAATGGTCTCAAGATAACCGGCCGCCTCTGCCATATCGAGGGTGTTGCGGCGGTGTCCCGGACCTTCGCCGATGAAGACTTGGGCGCCGAGCTGGCGGAAGGCTTCCAGGGCGGCATGCACCAACAGGGGATGGGTGTTGATGGCGCCGCCGGGTTCGAACTCCACCAGGTTGGGTTTCAGCAGGACGCGCTTGCCGCGCACGTTGAGACGATGTTCGGCCAAGATGCGAGGGAGTTCACGGTACACATGCTGTCCATAGTCCGGGAACCGGGCGATGGAAACCAGGGACTCACGCCGCAAGGCGGATCGGGGCGCGCAGCCGGTCAAGGCCGCGCCTAGCGCCGGGCATAGCGGAGCCAAAAATTCGCGTCGATTCAGCGCAGGCACGGGATTGCTACTCCAGCAGAGGGTTGCGGCCTCGCCGGGCAGCCGATGCCAGCAGCGCCAGCGCGGCATTTTGAGTCGTGCGCGCTGCCGGAGCGGGAATGCCGCCATCTTCTCCGAGTTGCCCATGGGCGAGCAACCCCAGACGCAGCCAGCTGTCCCCTTCGGACGGTTGGAGCGTTGCGAGTTGTTGGCGTGCCGAACGGCATGCCTTGCGGATGCCCGGTGAATCTCTGCCGGCCAGCGCCAGCAGGGCTACTCCCGTGGTTTCCGCATAGGAGCGCGCGTCGTAGCCCAAAGCCCGGGGGGCGCCGTAATTCCAGCCGCCATCGCGCGCGGCGTGAGCCAGTAAAAACGAAGCGCCGGATTCCAGCCGCGCGCGTATGGCGGAAGCCTCTTCCAGCCGCAAAGCTTGGCGCAGGGCCAGCATGGATAATGCGGTAGGAGTGACCCAGGCGCTGGTGCCCGGAAACCAGGGCCAACCGGCAAAATCCGGCCCCGCTGCGTCTCCGGTTAACCATTGCCGCGCCCGCATCCAGAGGTTGGTGTCCTGACCGGTTTGCCGCAGAATCCAACCGATACCCCGCCGGTAGGCCTGCGCCCCGACCACCGTGGGCCCGGCCAAAACCACCACTGCCGTCACCCATGTGCTCTGCCGGACAGCCACCTGGGGAGGCCATCCGCCATCACTCATTTGCATGCCTCGCAGCCAGGCAAGCGCGCGAGCCACCGGCCCAACCGCACGTGTTTCGCCGGCGAGAGCCAGCACCGCATAGGCGGTCGGTTCGGTCCACGATGGCCCACCTTTCACATACGGCCATCCGCCATCCGGGTTCTGACATGCAAGCAGGGAAAGCATCAACCACCCGCGGCAGCAAACCGGCGGCAGAATGCGGCAGCCCGACTGCCGCCCTGCCACCGCCCACTCCGCACGGACCGCAGCGGCACTAACTACCTGCCGCGGTACTCAGTTGCGCGTTGGTCTTCGACCAGATCTGGTTGATACTGGTTCCCGCATTGGAAAACAGCGCCGCGGAGGCCAGCGCCACGAAGGCCAGCATTAGTGTGTATTCGATCAAATCCTGACCTTGTTCCTCGCACCACAAACGTCTCAAAAACGTCGTCATAATCGATTGGCTCCTTTGGTCTCGTGATCCACTTACGGGATGCCCGGCCAGCGCACCACGGATCACCGTGCCAAAAGCAGCCGGATGACCAAATGAGATAGCGGCGTAAGTTCCTTTGCAGCCAACAGGAGGCGGTGCGCGCGACGGCCGCCCGTGTACAGGAATGAGATGCGTGTACGGAATTGAAACAGGGGAAAGAGCTAGGCGCCGGCCACGCGCAGGACCGCCGCGCCGCGCACCGCATCGTGCTCTAAAGCGTTCAAGGCCTGGTTGGCCTCGGCGAGCGGATATTCCTGCACCTGGGTATGCACGGGAATCTCCGCCGCGATGCGCAAAAAATCCTCGCCATCCTGGCGCGTGTTATTGGCTACGCTGCGAATCACGCGCTCCTGATATAAGAGGTTGTAGTTGATGGCGGGGATCGGAGTCATGTAGATGCCGCCCAGAACCACGGTGCCGCCTTTTTTCAAAACGCGCAATGCCGAGATGACGAGTTCGCCCGCGGGCGCGAAGATTATAGCGGCATCCAGATCTTCCGGCGGGCGGTCGTCACCCGCTCCGGCCCACTCCGCGCCCAGCTCACGCGCCAGTTGGCGGTGGCGCTCATCGCGCGTCATGGCATACACGCGCACGCCCCAGTAGCGCGCCACCTGGATGGCCACGTGCGCGGCCGCGCCGAAGCCGTACAGCCCGAGAGTTCCTCCCTCCGCGACGCCGGACAAGCGCAGGGACCGGAACCCGATGATCCCGGCGCACAACAGCGGGGCGGCCGCCATGTCGGAGAAACCTTCCGGAATCGGATAGACGAAGTTCTCGTAGGCCACCACGTATTCGGCATAGCCGCCGTCCACGGTATAGCCGGTGAATGTCGCATTGCCGCATAGATTCTCGCGTCCCGAGCGGCAGTATTCGCACACGCCATCGGTGCGGTGTAGCCAGGCGACCCCCACGCGGCGGCCCGGTTGGAAGCGGCGGGCTTGGGCGCCGCATCGCTCCACGGTGCCCACCACCTGGTGGCCCGGAATCACGGGACGCTTGCGCGGCGGAAGCTCGCCTTCGATGATGTGCAGGTCGGTCCGGCAGAGGCCGCAGGCGTGCACCCGCAACAGCACCTCCTCGGGGCCCGGCTCCGGCACAGGCACGTCGGTGAACTTCAGCGGATTCGTTTCGATCGGCGCGGACGCTTCCAGCACGCAGGCTTTCATGACAATGCTTCCACGTCCCACCGGCCGTCCGGGCGGATGGTCACATGCTCGCCCCGGTAAATCGCACGCACCGCGGAGGCCGGCATGGTGTTGCCCGCGCCATCCACCGGGCCAGCCAGGCACAGACGGCGCGGAGCGAGCGCGGCCGCTACCTCCGGCAGGTCGGTATGCTGCAACATGCCGAACACGAAACTTCCGAACGGCGCGCTGTACCGTTCGGTTTCGACAACGCTGCGGAAAGACGTCAAACCCTGGTTCAGATAGAGTTCGCTGATGGCCGGATCGATGGCGGCGGCGAACAGGGCGGGCACGGTCAAATGGTGCGAGGCCGCCAGTTTCATGCGCGCGCCGCCGACGGCAGCGTGCAAGCGCAGCGCCGCTGCCAGGGCCAGGATGTCGGTCACCCTTTGACCCACCAGTGGCTTGCCCAACATGAGCGACGCCCATGCGTAGTTCTCTTCGTTCGCGTGGGAGCGCGCATACTCCGCCGCGCCTCGCCCCACTTCCGGCGCCAGATCTCCCACACCGCGCAAATCCGCCACGCAAACCGCATAACCGCGCTCGGCCAGCTTTGCAGGGATGCCGCCCTCCTGCCAGCTCGCGTCGCGCCCCGCGGGATGGAGCGCCAGAATCACGGGCTTGGCTTCGTCGCGCTTCACCGGTAGGTACAGCCAGGCAGGGAGCCACACGCGTGGGGTGCTCTCCACCTCCAACACCTCGATGGCGATCCCGCGCCAGCGCACGCGCCGCAACACGGTCGCGTGCAAGTCATCGCGCGGACGTTCGGCGCCAGTCAACTGATCGAGCGGCACCGGCTGTAGCACAATCTGCCGCGCGCGGTTCAAGCTGAACGGTGTCTGGCTATGAAACGACCGTAGGGTGCTGCCACTCTCGGTACACCACAACGTCTGGTCCTTTTCTGGTTCAGTGGCCGGTTCCGCCGTGATGGGCGCGGCGTCATGCTGCAGCCAGCGTGCGAACCAATTGTAGACTTGCAGGCGCGAGTCGTAGGCCAGGCCGTGCGGAAGGGGCGTGTCGGTCCAGGCCACATGGCCGGCCGCGTCCAGCCGCGCGTAAACGGCTTTGAGTTTTCCGAATTCCTCCCAGCCGCTACGCATGTATTCGGAAGAGTAGGTATGGAAGAAATCCATGTCGCTGACCGAAATCAGAAGCGGTTTCGGCGCGAAGGGGTAGAGCAGGTCCCAGCGGTCGAAAGCCAGCGGGCCGGAGCCGACCAGGTTCTGTTCCGCATCGTCGGTCGAGCCCGGTGGATTGAAACTCGCGCATGCCAGGTTCTCGGTGTTGCCGCTCATCACCGCCGCGGCGGCCAGGCGATCGTCGACCGCCAGCAGCAGCATGGTAATGGTCGCGCCACCGGACTGTCCCGTGGAGGCCAGCCGCGCCGGATCCACCAGCGGATGCGAGGCCAGCACATCGAGGCTGCGCACGGCATCCCACACCTGCATGCGGGTCACGGTGTCACCGTTCAACAGCATCTGCTTGCCGGGAACGGTATGCTCGCTATCGGCCGACGTGAGGCGGCTGCGCTGCCCGGTGGAGTCCGGATAGTAGATCCGCTCACCCTGCCCCATGGGATCGAAGGCCAGCACCAGGTACCCGAGCCGGGCCAGGCCCTGGCAGCAGCGCTGGTAGGTATCTCCGGCTTTTCCGTTCGTGGTGTGGCCCATCTGGAACAAAACACCGGGCAGCGGCGGACGCGCTTCGGAAGGAATATACAAATTCGCCGGAATATGGAAGCCAGGCACGCTTTCATAGACCAGTTTCTCGACGCGATAACCCGCGCGAGTGAAGGATCCGCCCGTGCGGGTGTTCAGCGGCGTACGCTCGGGCGCGCCGCCGACCAGTTTCCAGAGAGTCTCGCGAACCCATTGCTGCCGTGTGCGAATGGTATCGGCCGATACCAGCCGGGCGATCTCGCGGTTACGCGCTTCATATGCGCCCGCTGCCAGCTCGCGCAGATAGTCAGGCAGCACCCGAGCGTATTCGCGGTATGCGGTGCCCGGAAAATCGGACTGTGCCCGCGCACTCCGCGCAGCCATTGCCGCGCAAAGAGGCAAACCAGCGAATGTCCGTCGAGTCATCACGATAGTGTAATATGGCGCGCCGAACGCGCGGTCCGGCACAGTGTTCCCTTCGATACATTCGCTCGCCTCCTATGATTGACAACCACGGGTACAGGCCAATAAATTGATCCGGAGGTGAAGAGAATGCCGGGGGAAATTTTGTCATTTAATTGCAATATTCGTGTCGATTGTCGCAACGTTGTGCGCACAGTCCGACTTCGGTTCGATTGTGGGCTTCGCCAAAGATCCGACGGGCGCGGTAATCCCCAACGCGCGCGTCACGGTCACCAACGAAGGAACCGCCCAGCAGCGTTCCACGATCACTAATGACTCGGGTTACTATGTCATTACTAATCTTCCGCCCGGTCTTTACACAATTAGCGCGGATGCCCAGGGTTTTAGCAAATTTTCCAGCCAGCACAACCGGCTCGAGCCGAACTCCACTCTGTCAGTCGACTTAGCGCTCCCTTTGGGGCGAACCACCGAGACAGTGGAGGTACAGGGGTCGGCCGCAACCTTACAGACGGAGTCCGCGGCGGTGCAGAACGAAGTGACCGGCAACCAGGTGCAGGATCAGGAACTCAACGGCCGGAATCCTGTGTACATGGTGCAATTTCTTCCGGGAGTGCGCGGCAGCAGCTCCATTGGCGATGCCAATTTTACCTCCACGGGCGGCCAGTCATGGCAGATCAACGGGGCGCGCACCTGGGATACGCTGGTCACTTTCGACGGCGCGCCGGCGGTGGGTACGCGCGCCAATGGCGCGGTTATCGGTGTGGCGGACGTGGATTCGACGCAGGAGATCCAGGTAATGACGGCCGATTATGCGGCCGAATACGGGCGCGCTGCCGGCGGCCAGATCCGTATCGTGACCAAGAGCGGCACGCGCGATTTTCACGGCGATCTTTATGAGTATTTCCGTAACTCGGATTTGAACGCCAACGCCTGGTCGCGCAATCTCAGCACCACGACCAACTTCACCACTCCGTTCCGGTATAACAACTTCGGCGGCACCATTGGCGGACCTATCTGGGCGCCGGGGCTGCCCGATAAGTTCCGGGAGAAGTTCTTCTTTTCGTAGGCGAAGACTGGATTCGCGATCGCAACACCGACACACAGACACAGGCTGTGCCTACGGATCTGATGCGGCAGGGTAATTTCAGTGAGTTATTGAGTCCGAACCTGTGGTATTCCGGCTCGCACGCCATTTACGATCCCAGTTCGTGTCCGGTACTGGGGGGCTCCGCCTGTGCACCCTTCCCAAACAACATCATCCCCGCCAACCGGCTAAGTGCCAACGGTATCGCCATCATCGACGCGTATCCAGCGCCCACGCCCGGGTACTTACAGGGAAGCCAGAATTGGATCGCGCAGGCCGCGCATCCTTATAACCAGCGGAAGGATATTTTGAGCATCGATATCCTGGCGACCGACAAACAACGCATTTCCGGGCGGCGCTCAGACGCTTCTTACTTCGAGTATCAGCCGTTTGATCAGGGGTCTGGCGAGACGGGCAAATACTTCAGGCGCCCCAACCAGACCAATACCGTGTCCTGGTTATATACCATCAGTCCCACGGTCATCAACGAGGCGCGCGTCACGTTCAGCCTCGACGACGTTTACATACCGGTGAACACTTCCCTGCCCGGCTTCGACCGGTCGCAGTTCGGCATCGATTATCCGTACCTGTTCGCCGGCAAAGATATTCCCGGCAAAATTCCGACCGTGAACGTGCCGAATTTCTACGGACTGGCAGGCGGTCCCTACCCGTCGCATTCTTCCGGACCCATCTGGACAGGCGCCGATTCATTGACCAAGGTATGGCAAAATCACACGTTCCGTTTCGGAGTCTCGTTTGAGTATTCGGGTGAAAACGACGGCGATCAGATCAATGTCTCAACCGTGCCGGGGGGCAGCAACAACCAGAACGGCACGTTTACATTCACGGATGCGCGCACCGGGCTGGGCGCCACCTCCGGGATCGGCCTGGCGAACCTGGCGCTGGGGCTGGCCGATAGCTATACGGAAATCGGCCCACGCGCGTTGACCATCTGGCGATCGTGGATGCTGGAGGAGTTCGCGCAGGATTCGTGGAAGATCAACGAGAAGCTGCACCTGGACTACGGCGTGCGGGTGACTACGATCTGGGGTTACCGTCCTCTATGGGGAAATGCCGATTACTTCGACGGCGCCCTGTACAATCCTGCCAACGCGCCACAAGTGGATCCCAAGACCGGCAACGTGATACTGGGAACCGGCAACCCGTATGACGGCGTAGTCATCCCCGGGTTCAGCCAATTTCCCAGCGCCGCCATGGGCCGCGTGCTGGCAGCCAATCCTAACGCCGCGCAGTGCGCCAACCAGCCTTGCACGGGTTTGTTCGATCCGAATTTACCGAAGGGCTATATCAACACTGACAGTCCGGTGCAGCCGCGGCTGGGCATCGCGTACCGACTTACGCCGCTGACGGTGCTACGCGCGGGCGCCGGGCGCTTCGTTACGCGCATGGGTCTGATCGACAACATCTTCCCGGGCGGCAACTCGCCGTTCCAGCCATTTGTGACCGTGAATAACGTATCAGTGGACAAACCCCGGCGCGTCGTTGAATTCGGGCACCGCGGCGGCGCTGACGATCACCACCCTGAACCGGAGCTTGAAACCGCCGGAGGCTTGGAATTGGAACGTCACTGTCGAGCGCCAGTTCTTCTGGGACTCACTCCTTTCGGTGGGGTACGTGGCACACCGCGGTCTGCATGCGTGGGACGTTTACGACATCAACCAGCCCACGGTGGGAGCCTTGCAGGCGAATCCGGGAGTGAACGTCAATTACCTGCGCCCATTCAAGGGTTTCGCAGCGATCCAGGAAGAAGAGAGCGTCGCCAACTCCATGTACAATTCGTTGCAACTGGCCTGGAACCGCGCCATGAAGAACGGTCTCGCGTTCGGGGTGAGTTATACGCTGTCGAAGAGCATGGACAACAGTTCGAATTACCGCGATATCGTGCCGGATACGTACAACACCAACAACCTTTGGGGTCCATCCGAGTTCGATACCCGGCAGATGGCGGTGGTCAACACTATTTACGATCTGCCTTTCTTCAAATCGTCGCGCACGCTTTCGGGAAAGCTTCTGGGCGGCTGGGAAATCGTGGCGGCCACGCAATTTCAGACCGGTACACCGTGCGGCATCGGCACCAATAACGACTTCGCGGGCGTCGGCGAGTTCGGAAGTTTCGGCTGCGGCTCGGAAGGTCAGTTCTGGGTGATGAACGGACCGGTAACGATTAACACCGGAGCCTTTGCCGGGCCGGTCACGAATTCCAACTCGCCGCGCTATTTCACGGTGAGCGTATCTAAGCCGCCCGCGGGCACATTCAATTTGCAGCCCGGCGTTCGCGATTCGATCTACCAGCCCGGTATGCAGGACTGGAATCTCGGCCTGCTCAAGACGTTCGAGGTCACCGAGCGTAGCCGCTTTCAGTTCCGCGCCGAGGCGTACAATTTCATCAACCATCCGAACCTGTGTGCCACATTCATATCGGGTTGCTCGGTTGGGGGATTTCTGAATCCGACCTCCAGCCAGTTCGGCATGGTGACCAGCAAGGCGCCGCTGGCGCGCAACCTGCAGCTTTCGCTGAAGTTCCTGTTCTGAAGGGTCCGGCGGAACGCGCTGTTTGCCCGGCTGGACGGCGCGCAATGCTATACTCCCAGATCCATGCCCCAATCCGATCCCGGTGGGCTGCATCCCGCCGCGCGTCCATACCGCTTCATCATCCTGGCCTTCGCCGCCTTGATGGCGTTCGGCAGCTACTTCGCCTACGACAGTGTGGGCGCCATTGAAACCACGCTCATTCAGGTGTTCCATACCGATCGCGCCGCTATCGGGACCATGTACACCATGTACAGCGTGGCCGCCGTATTCGCGGTGGTCGCCGGCGGCTTCCTGATCGACCGGGTGGGCGTCCGGCGCGCCAGTTTGATTTTTTCCGGCTTCGTGGTGGTGGGTGCGTCGATGGTGGCCGCGGCCCCCAGCCTGCCCGTCATGTATGCAGGCCGGGTGTTGTTCGGTATCGGATCGGAATCCATGATCGTGGCGCAAAGCGCCATCACCGCGCGCTGGTTTACGGGCAAAGAACTGGCGATGGCGTTCGGCATTACGCTCACCATTGCGCGCCTGGGTACGCTGTTTTCCTTCAATACGGAAGAGCTGCTGGCCAGCCGGTACGGTTATCGCGGCGCGCTATGGGTCGCCGCCGCGCTTTGCCTGGCGAGCTTGGCCTGCAACTGGATCTACAACCTGATGGACCGCCATGCCGAGCCGATTCTGCGGTTGCCGGAAGCCGGTTCGGGCGACAAGATTGCGTGGAGCGATATCGGCAAGTTCCGCCCGTCTTACTGGTATGCGGTCGGGATTTGCGTGACTTTCTATTCCGCCATCTTCCCCTTCACCGCCCTGGCCACCGATTTCTTTCACGACAAATGGGGCATGCCCATGGCGTCGGGGGAGGGCCACGGATTCATCGCCGGAGTGTTCTACAACCTGACCCATATGTTCACCACAGCGCAGGGTGCTACGTCCATTATCATTGCCGCATCGATGGTGCTGGCGCCGTTCGCGGGCAACTTTGTGGATCGAGTGGGCCGGCGCGCGCGGCTGATGGTGCTGGGATCGCTGCTCATGATTCCCGCGCACCTGGTGATGGGACTCACTCCGCTCTCCCCGGTGCTGTCGATGATCGTGCTGGGCGCCGCGTTCGTGTTGGTGCCGGCATGCATCTGGCCCTCGGTGCCGCTGATCGTAGACGCGCAGCGGGTGGGCACCGCGTTCGGGTTGATGACCGCGATACAGAATATCGGCCTGGCCGCCTTCCCGGTTGCCAATGGCGCCCTGCGCGATGCGACCCACGGGTATACCGCGAGCCAGGTGATGTTCGCCGGTCTCGGGTTCCTGGGTCTGATCTTCTCGGTGTTGTTATTGCGCGCCGACAAAAACGAGGGCGGCCGGCTGGAACGGGCCAACTGAATCGCGTGGCTTAAGGCGGGCCTTAGAGCGTGGCTCCGCCCTGCCCGACAAGGCTCTGCCGGTCGCGTTTCTCCTGATCCGCAAGGCAGTAGGGAGTCCAGGGAATGGCCTCCAAACGCGCGGCCTCGATCTGGCGTCCGCACACGACGCACTTGCCATAAGAGCCGTCCGCAACGCGCTGCAAGGCATCCCGGACCTCGGTTAGTGTGTCCGAGGCCAGCGTCTCTTCCTGCAGGGACTGCCCGGCAATCTGGTCGGACGTGGCCCGATCGCCGAAATCCCGTACTTCGCGTTCGGTGGCCTGAAGGGCCTCCTGCCGGCGCCGCGAGATCTCCTGTACCAACTCCTGCTCTTTCTGGAGCAGTTTTTGTTTGAAGCGTTCAACCTGCATGGCACTCTTGAGTATAGCGGGGGGGACGGCGATCGCTGTAGCGGTACGCAGCCCGCGCTGGAAGTAAACGCGGCGTATATGTGCGCCAGCTCACGAAGCAGCTTGTGGAATGCCCATTCCGAGCCCGAGCCATCGCTTATCGATCATGCCGTCGTCCGTCACATACCAGGCACTCTCCGGCAATACGTTGAAGGCTCGCAGCATGCGTTCATCGGCGTCCGGACGAGCGGGTTCCAGGTATGCGCGCACCAGCGGGCGGCCGGGCCAGTCCGGACCGAAACGAAGCACGAGCAGCGCGAAGAGAGTGATACTGGAACGCCAGCTCAGCCCCAACTCGGCGGCGCGATCCATGGCCCATCGGATTCGCCGGCGTAGCACAGACTCGGGGCATGCCTCCGTTAGGGGCAGGTTGGCGCGCGCGACGTCCAGGATGCAGGCATCGAAACAGTCTTCCACGGCGGAAGCCAGCACGCGCATCTGTTCTTCGCGAATTACGAGCATTGTTGGATATTATCACGAAAATAGAATTTGATTTGTCGAAAATGGCGGATTTTTGGTATAACGGATCGTCGGGGGATGGCCACTACATTTAATAGTCCTGGCGACGGGCCGTCCAAAGAAGCGGAGTCGCATCGGCAAAAGACAGAAGGCTCCGAGCCGATCGCGCCCGAGCCAGATCCTCAGCAAGCCACTGGTGTTCCCCAACCGCCCAACACGCCACCGGATACGCACGGCACGACTGAGAAGTCCGCGAGTGGGCCATTGGCTAAGAGCACCAGCGATGAACCTGCGGACCAGGGCAGCGGTGACAAGCCGCCGGATAAGGGCAGCGGTGACAAGCCGCCGGACAAAGGCAGCGACGACACGCCTGTCGATAAAAGCAGCGAGGACAAACCGCCGGATAAGGGCAGCGGTGACAAGTCGCCGGACAAAGGCAGCGACGACAAGCCTGTCGATAAAAGCGGCGAGGACAAATCTCCGGATAAGGGTAGCGACGACAAGACTGCCGACAAAAGCGCCGAGGACAAATCTCCGGATAAGGGCAGCGGTGACAATCCGCCGGACAAAGGCAGCGACGACACGCCTGTCGATAAAAGCAGCGAGGACAAACCTCCGGATAAGGGCAGCGGGGACAAGCCGCCGGACAAGGGCAGCGGGGACAAGCCGCCGGACAACGGCAGCGACGACAAGCCTGCCGACAAAAGCGCCGAGGACAAATCTCCGGACAAGGGCACCGGGGATAAGCCGCCGGATAGGGGCAGCGACGACAAGCCTGCCGACAAAAGCAGCGAGGACAAAACTCCGGATAAGGGCAGTGGGGACAAGCCGCCGGACAAGGGCAGCGACGACAAGCCTGCCGACAAAAGCGGCGGTGACAAGGCGCCGGACAAGGGCAGCGACGAGAAGCCTCCGGGTAAGGGCAGCGACGACAAGCCTTCCGACACGGACAGTGGCCGCCGGACCGGCCCGGCTGCCGCGCCACGTACCCGCGGCCGAATTGTAGTCGTGCCCGGTGAGGGCGACTGCTACTTTTACGTGCCGGCGTACTTTCTGTCCGGCGCGCCCAATAACACCAGACGTGCAAAAGCAATCCGTAAAGAGTGCGCCGCGTGTATGGTGGCCAAGGTCTTCGGCCCCGTCTGGACTCTGGAATCCCTCACCGAATATGTGCTCGACAAGTGCGCAAAGCTGAAATTCACGCAAGTGGTAGAGAATCTATCGTTGTTAAAGATCCATGACGAGACTTGGCGCCAGGCTTTCGAGGACGGCGTCGCCGGCGACCCCTCAAATGGCGGCTTCTGGCCGATCGCCGCGTGGATTGTGTGGCTTCAGTACGCCAGCGACGAAGTACCCGCGCTGCGTAAGAAGTATGAAAATCATCCGTTGCGAGTTGGTCTGGGCTGCTTCTCCTACACGCTTTGGGGCGAGGCGCACTTCACGACCATGGCCCTCCAGGAGAAGTATCCGAAGTACGAGATCGACTTCTACAACAACGCGAGCCAAACCGACAAGAACCCCGGCGTCGAGAAGATATTCAATTTCGTTGGGACCGGGCGGCATTTCAATGCGCTGGAGTTTGACCCGATAGTCGAAGGCGCAAGCAGCGCACCGGTGGATGTGATCATCGAGCTGCCGGAAGCCAAAAAACAGGCGCCATTGCCCCGCCCCGCAGATGCCATTCGGATTTGCCGGAAATGCACGTTCTCTTATCTTTCGGTGGGTTGCCTCTGCGTGTGGTGTTCGCAGGCGAAAAAGGCCGCCGACGCAAAGGAGGAAGTCAAAGCCCTAACGGATGCGGCCTTGGGGCAAGGGAACGGACCCGCCAACCAAATCGCACCGACATGTCCGGCTCCGCCGCAGGACCCCCAAGCGCAAACCGGCAAGCAGAGCGCCGAGCAGGCGAAGGAATTCCCCCCGCCTAAAGCTCGCAAGAAGGTGATCTGGCAGCCTTACCTGACGCAAAACGCCGCGGCTCCCGTTCAACCCATGGACATCGAGCACGATTACCCGTTCGACATTATTCAGTTCTACCCGGATCCAAAGGGAAAGAAGTTCAAGCCTGGGGATGTGACCGCGCTGAAAAGAGGCGGAAACAAGGTCTGCCTGCTGTCCGACGAGCGATACGACGATAAGGATGCCCAAACAGCGGTTAGCACATGCACCCATCTCGATCTGCTGGTACGCGAGGCGGACCGGATCATCTTCCGCCGCGCCGAGGCTCTTCGCGTGGCGGCATCGCTGATCCGAATCGGCAGCTACGAGGGATTCTGGCGGCAAGACCACATAAGCCCCGGCAAGACCGGCGGCGACACCGCTACAGACAAACCGGGCAAACAGGAGATCCCGGACAAAGGGAAGGCCGACGAGTTCTCGGGCGATCTTCCGGACGTCAAATTTAATGAATTCGACCCGAAGACACTGAGACGGTTTTTCCTGGCATCCGCCGAATCGAAGCCAGTCCTCGACTTCGTTTACGGCACGCTGGCGATCGGGGACGACGCCGCGTACCGGTTCGATCTCGACATGGTCACCGATTCCGTACTGAGCAGGAAAGGAACGGCGTGGCCCAATCAGGATTTCCTTGATTATCTGCACATCATCCGCCAGCCATCTGGTTTGCAGCCCGCTGCGAGGGACGCCAAGGCTCTTTATGCGGTCCCCTATCGCTGCTTGCCGGAACGGCTGCGATGGCTGATCTGGGCAATCCGCTACGGCGCATTCCTGATCGATTCGGCCGACGATCCCGAGAAGGATACTGCCTTCATGAGCGCGCCCAGCTCCGCCGGCTCTATGCGGTCGTGGCATGCCGATTTGAAGGGCAACTTGCCGGTTTTGACGGCTCCGTCCGGCTCCGGGGAGACCGTGGCTGATTACCTGGAGCAGATCGCCGACAGGTGGCGGAGCGAGATCGGCGGGAGCTCGACGCTCAATGCGGATCAACAGCGCACGGGCATGTACCAATCGCAGGTGCGGAAATATAAATGGCTGCCGTCCGAACTATTCAAGGAGTTTCGCACTGCCGGCGGCGGCAAGAAGGGTAAATCGCAGAAGACCGATAAGGACGAACAGTACATCGACGAATGGATGCGAGAGAAGAAGAAAGCGGATGACGCCGACGTCCGGAACGCGGTGCACTCCTATCAGCGAAAGCGCTACACCGGGTATACGGAGTGGACTGGAAACGGCCAGCCGCTTGGGGGGACTTCCAGCGAGGGGAGCGGATTTCTCGGCTTTGCGCAGACAGGGGCCGGGGACCGGCTGGTCTACGATTATCTCAACCATAGGGTGTATCTAAGCCCGAAGCATTACAACGAGACGGCAGTGAGCAACGGTGAGACCACCAACCCTTTCTATCTCATCGCCGATATCGATCCGGCGGACCAGCCGCAACCGTGGCCCGTATGGCTACCGCTGCGGGACCGGCGGGGTCCCCGCCGCGATAAGCGATCGGAGTGGTACACGACCATCCAAAAGACGCATCCCGATCCGGACCGTCCTTTGCTGCCACTGGATCACTTGTTGTTCCGTTCGCTCACGCGCGCCACGCAAGCCTTTTTCAGCGGTGTGAAACCAGCTCAACCCCAACCGGTAAGCAACGTACAGGATCTGTGGAACGACGCCGGATACGAATCCAAAAAGCTGATGGAACCGATCATCAAAGAACAGCAGAAGGCTGCAAAGGAGGACCCCACTAAGAGCGCAAAGGGGCAAAAGAAGAGCTCGGCAACGCAGTTCGTTCAATACAAGATCGAGTCTCTGCAGGACCTGCCGGCCATCGTGCGCGCACAAGGAGAGGACACCGGAGCACACAGGGTGGGGCGGGTGCTCATCCTGCCGGGAGGAATCGCGCTGATTTTGACCCCGTCGGATGTTTATGCTTATCCGGTATTAATCGGAGGAAAGACCATTGTTGACAGTAAGAAAATAGCAGAAGGTTATAGCCCGGAGTATGACAACATCGTCGGCGCAATGAGTTTGAGCCCGGCCGAGCTCTTTGGCCTCCTGCTGGGAGAGACCAAGCCTACCGCCAACGCACTCGGCGGATCAGTGGCGCATTGGATCTGCGAGTGCTCCAGAAACTGGCGGCAAATGAGTATCCTGATTCTCTTTGCGGCGCAAAAAATCTCCAGCCGCAAACTCCACCAGGATGGCTGGCTGCCGATCGGCCCGGGGGGCTGGTCGCACCATGGAACATGGGGCGTCGCCAATAACCCATTTTCGGAACCCGAAGCGACGCCGGACGAGGATGGCGACAACACCGGTGAAAAATCGAGGCGCCGGTTCTCCCGCTGCCTGGTCGACATCCTGACGATGCACGAATTTGGCGGAGAATTTATAGCCGCCTACATCAAGGAACAGCGGCCGGAAGAAGAGGTCGAGGATCTAATTGTCCGCTGGCTGAGCGCACAGATTCTGGCGTCGGCGCAAGAATTGAAACTCATCTAGCAGGTCGCGAAAAAGGCAGTGAACCGCTTGCTCACGCGCGGCTCAGAGAACGCAACTACTTACCTAGCCGCAAGCCGGGCGCACGTGCGATCCCAGCGCCATGCCGCGTGGCCGCCCTTCAGATGGACGCCACCCAGCCATCGATCAATGTCGTTTAGCTCGATGCAGTCCGCCCGGCCATCCAGCACCTTTCGTCCTGCTTCCGTGATGGTTACCTTGCCTAAGCCGGCCCGGGATGTATCCGTCACCCGCAGAAGCGGATGCCGGCCGGCGGACAGCTCGGCCATGATCCGATAGAACGAGGCGTCCCCCATGAAGATCTGATCCTCGAGACGCTGCACTGCCGCGAAGAGACTTCTTCCGGGAAGCGAACCGTGCTCGCGAAGGACCGAAAGAGCCTGGTGCTCGGTACGGGACAAACCCCCATCCGTGGATGGGAAGTGTTCCAAGTGACGCTGGAACGCCGCGGCAATGAAGGGTAACGCGGAGGTGTCTGTCCCGACAAAACTCTCAATGGCAGTGGGATCGGGCGAGGTGAACGCATTCCAGGCCGCTTGCGCGAGGCGCAACTGCGTGCCGGTGACCTGCAGGCGTGTGTCGGCCAGGGACGTCAACTGGTCCGCTGTGAGTTCCCCAAGCCCGACAAAACGATGGAGACCGGGATAGCGTCCCACGCAAATAAGGCTCAGCTTTACCGCGGCGGGATTCTGACGGCTGAACCAGTCGAGCACTTTTATAAGGATCAACTGATCGGATAGCCTGTGATCGAGCCAAATGACGACTTCGTCGTGGCGGGGAAAGGTTTCGAGTGCGTCGTCAGACGCCTTCAAGTGCTGTTGCGCCTCTGCAAGAGTCGCGTAGCCGGATTCGGCCATGAACCGGGCGCGCGTGTCCCGCCAGGCATCGCCGCTGAGACCGGCGGGCGTGGGTCCTTCGTACATCAAGTCACCGTAAATCGAGACGGTTCCAGGTATCGCGGCTTCCCGCAACGTGCCGGCTACCGATTCACCGTCCGTGACATGGAGCATGGGGGATCTTCCAGTCACCTGTTCCTTGAGCACATCTTCAAACAGCGGGAGGAATTCCGCGGCATAGGATGCCAACACGGGCTGCAATTTCTGACGCGCCCGCGTTACCAGGGAACGGACCGTGCTTACGGGCAGGCGAAGAGCTTCCGCTACCTTGCCGTGGCTGAGACCATCAAAGTGAAACAGCGTCAGGGGTAGACGGTATCTTGGAGGCAAGCGCCCGACTGCGTCCCAAATTCGCTGTCGCAGCTCAATTGCCTCCAGCCTGGCGAGCGGCGATTCGTGATGGGCCGGCTGATCGGACAGTTCGAACGCGGTGCCGGTATCGCTGAGGCGGTAAAGATCCGGCCGAAATACGCGCAGCCAATCGATGGAAGCACCGAATACGATGCGGCGAAGCCAGGGCGCAAACTTGGCGGGATCGCTCAGAAGGTCCAGATTAAGCCAGGCGCGTAGGAACGCCTCCTGGGTCAGGTCTTCCGCCTCGAATCGATCTTCGACCAGGATGCACGCCGGACAATATATCTCGCGTTGATAACGCCGGATGAGCTCGCCGTATGCGTCCGGGTTACCGGACCTCGCCATACGAACGAGATCGGCATCGGTCTTGGAGTCCATGTGCTCCTCACAGGTTAGTCGAGTTTGGGTGATAAAACGCTGCAAGGAATCGCAACCTCGTGCCATGCGCCGGCTTCCCGGCCGGCGGCGCAGGAGCCGTCGCCAGGCTGCCGCGGAACCGGGGGACCAGGAGTGGATTGGATTATGTGGGAGGAAATAAAGATGGCGGAGGAAGAGGGATTCGTTCTTTTGGACCATTCGTAGAATGTGTAAGCTGCGTGTTTTCAATACGCCAGAACGGGCAGAAGCGCGAGAAATGCAAGGCGTGGGCACAATTTGGGCACAGCGGATGCTTGGAAGATTTCGGACACTACGATCTGAAATAGGGGCCTGCGGGAAACAACAGGCATCGCGGCGCACCGGGCGTGGCTGGCGGCGGAAAATCGAAAAACGCAAATTCTGCGTCTTTCGTCGGCGGCCGCACTGCGTCAATTCTCCCAATCGCCACACCCGCACTGCGTCAAAACTCCCAAAAACCATATAGTGCGACACGCGGCATATGCGGGCGGAAAAACTATATTCGCCGTGTGGTCAGCGAGTTACCGGAGTTTAAGACCTGATAGTTGCATTGTGGCGCTAAACGTGCTGCCTTGAGGGCGTGCAGGTGTGTCCAGACCATTGTACGGATATAAGGGTCTGGATAGCTGATCGTATCACGAAAGTTAGTTAATAGTCAATAACAAAATTCATGACTCGGGCCGGAGTTGCATGAACACCGCAAAGAAAACCAAACCACACTATCAGCCAAACAACGAAAAACAACAGCGCGCGCTTGAAATTTGCGGCCGCGCATGGCAAGACGCACAACGCGATAGCGCTCTAATACGCACCTCGGACGGCGGTTTCGGAGCGCCCGAGGCGCTTGCAAAATTCACGGGCGGCGTGCTTAAACTTCCCAAGGGCTACTGGGTCGATGCAATCGAAGCGCTCTGGCGGTGCGACTGGCGACACGCAGCATACCCTATCGCGCTTGTCCGCCGCGTTGCGATTGCCAAGCACCGGAACCGGATGGCGGCCGAGGACGCGGGCACGTATGCGGACGGCGGGAAGGCAGCGTACGAAGTCGGGGCGGTCGGTGAGGGTCAACAGCACGGCGACGGGCGAGTGATCGCAAGGGGTGGCGAACGACTCGACACTCCCGAGACGGTTGCCCCCCCTAAATCGAAAAAGACGCGTATGGGCTACCAAGTGCCGGCGTCGCAGATCACGCAAGGTAGCTCACGGGCTGCGCAGCGCTTCATCAAAGATGCCGGCCGCGACAATCCGGAAGAGAGCTTGATCGATTGGCTGGCCCTGCAGGATTGCGAGAATCGCTCCGGGTCGGTATATGACACGGGCTTTCCCGACCCTGACCGCTTTTTTTCCGCAGACTGGCTGAGCGAAATATCGGCCGAAACTCCGCTCGGCTACAGTCTGGAGGCTGGCGACCCGCTACTCAATGAAGTCGTGTACGACTGGGATGCAATAGCACTTGCGGCTGCCCTGGACGCCGATGAAACGGCACTACTAAAGGCGCGGGCGTGCTGTGAAGGCGAAAAACAGACATTGCGGTATCTCGCCTGGACGTACGAGCGGTATCGGCCAGTCGCCAAACGCCTGGAACGCCGGTACGCACGAATAAAGCAAGCACTCTGGGCAAACGGGACGAATTGTTAAATTTCGTTAACAAATGGCCGGAAATGCCGAGTCACTGACACTACTAGCTAATAGGGCGGGCAGAATAGAATGGCCCGCAGTTCCGGCCGCAAAAGGGCAAACAAATATGGATTCAGCGTTCGTGGTTGTAATTGGGCTTCGCAGCGGTAATCGATTGGTGCCGCTTGCATCGGTAAGTGACCATAAGTGCCTGAGGATGGCCGCGCGCCACGCGATCTCCGAGGCGTCGGCGCGTGCCGGATTGCTGGTCGATATTGACCCGGCGCTCGGCGCCATTCAGCGAGCCGAAGCCGATAAGTTGCGGACCATCCTTAGTACCGTAGCGAGTTGATTTTTTCCGTGTGGCCGGCCCGCCGCGCGTAGTTCACCGCGCAATTCCAAGACCAAATTTCTCAAGTTTTGAGCGGTCGGCCCACCGCTCAAAGAGCCGGCGATTCCCGCGCCGACTGAGCCGGTCCACCGGGGGTGCCTCCACACCCCCGGCCCGGTTTGCATGGAGGTGCAAAATTGGAAACAATACCCATTCCGTTACTTCGCGTCCGCGATTGGAACGACCATTACGAAAACAACCGCACACGTGCCCTCAAGACTCTAGCTTTCGTACTATTACCAAATAAACAAGACGGAGACGGCTACTCAGAGCTAGTCGATCATCCTCATGCGGCTGCGCAGCTTGGATGTTGGCTCGCAATCGTTGAGACGGCGTCGAAGTGCAGCCCGCGGGGCACGCTTGTGCGCGACAATGGAACTCCGCACACGGCCGACTCGCTAGCGCGCATGACTCGATTAGCCGCGAGTGACTTTGCCACAGCGATCCCTCGCTTACTCAAAATCGGCTGGCTTGAGTTGGCGGACGGCACTGCCCTGCCGGAATCCGGCATGATGCTGCCGGGAATCTGGCATGATGCTGCGCGAAAGTGACAACGAACAGAACAGAAGTGAAGTGAATGTAACGGAACTGAGAAACACTTGTGCAACTGACGTTGCACCGGGTTGCACTTCCGATGCACTCCCAGAAAAAAAAGCAAAAGCAGCCAGGGAGATCTTGACCGCTGAACAGACGACTTGGTTTGATCTGTGGTGGGATGCCTACTGGTTGCACCGCGCCCGGAAACCGGCGATGGTGGCGTTTAGTAGGCACGTCCAGACTGCCGAGCGTTTCGATGCGGTGATGGCCGCTACGCGAGCGCAGACGCCAGAGATGCTCGCCCGCGAGCCGAGCAAGCGGCCACACGGCGCAAGTTGGTTAAACGCGGAGCGATGGACCGATGACACAGCGGAAGTGCAGGCCACCGGCCTATCGTCCACGCTAGATAGGATTTTTCGTTAGGAGGTAAGCAATGGTATCGGTAGATATGCTGAAGCAGTGCGTCGGCAGGCTTTCTCTGCTCAGACGATTTCCCTCTAATGACTATGCATTAGCCGAGATTGGCAAGATGCTCAACGACTTATGCCCAGACGACGCGGCGGCGGTGGCGCTAGTGGATCACGTTTTGCGCCAGTGGAACGATTGGGAAGGTCCAGCGGCTTTCCGCCATGCAAGTAAGCAGCTACATCCAATCGACACGATGGACCCGGCGACAAAGCGGGCAATAGAGGAGCGTCAACGTGCAATAGCGCGCGGCGAGGCGCCAGAGTTATGATGATCGCGCTATGCCTCATGCTTGCCGTAGCGATATCGATCGAGTTATTCGGTTGGTTCCAGCGGCGCAAGCCTCGCAAGCCACCCACGCCCCCAGAGCCGCGGCACTCACGAGACGATCAGTACGGCGGCTGGCGGGCTTTCGATCAGGAGACAGGCAGCCTCGGGCCACCGCGGATCAAGCCGGCTCCGTGGATCAGACGACGCTCCGGTTGGCTGCGCTGACTTACCGCGATAGCGTGTTAGTCGCGCTAGGTTGGCTTACAGCGCGTTGTTAGGCTCCAGGTGGCTGTTACCCACGGGCGAGAGCACGGCGATTGACTGGCGGGCATCCTGGGGCCGTTTCCAAGGTACTGCCTGGCGGATTTTTTTCGCGGGTAGACGGATGCCGTAATTCGGCTAGTTTCAGCCCTCGGAATGGGGTTTCCGTTAGTTTCCGCTTAGTTTCCATCTAGGTTTCGGGTTATAAGCTAAGTCATAGCATGTCACTGTCTTAGTTTAGTTTCCATTCTGCGTTTCATTTTGGTCAGGAGGTGGGTTATGGCGAGAGTTAGTGCTGTTGAGTGGGCACGGATGCGTAGGTTTTCCCCACAGTACGCGCGGCGTCGGCTGAAAGAGATTGGCGCACAGCGTGGGCCAGATCATAAGTACGATTACGCTGCCATCGAGGCGTTGCACGCGGGCGAGAATCCACCGGCCGCGCCAGTAGCGAACGTGACAAGCACGGGCGAGCCGCACGAAAGCAAGGCGAGTGTCGAGCGGCGCCTGATCGCCGCAAAAGCGGAACGCGCCGAGACGGAAAATCGCGTACGTGCTGGCGAGCTAGTCTCTGCGGTTGAGGTCACGTCCGAATTCGGCAAGATGATTACCGCGGTGCGGCAGCGATTGCTCAGCATCGGCCACAAGTTAGCGCCCGCGCTTGCGGTGGAAGAAGACGCGCTCGCCTGTCAGGCGCTCATTGACGACGAGGTATATCAAGCCTTGGCCGAATTTGCGGGGTTCAAATCGGAGGGCCAATGACCGGCGAAATTATTGGCGGCGGAAAATTCGAGGGCGTCCCGGTCGGGGCGATTGATACGCCAGATCTGCGATTTTTGCAGATACGCGGGCAACTGCGGCCCTGGGAGCGCGGGGCGGTGATTACCGAGTTAGCCGCGCGGCGTCGCAATCACGCGAGAAAGCACGCACCGGCACGCGCCAGGTAGACGTGGATCAATTGGCGGATTTGTTCGGGCGGTTGTAACTTCACAAAGAGGAGAAGGCAAAATGTTTGGTCAAAGCACCACGGAAATTGAGAGCAAAATTCGAGAATTGTATAGCAAAGAGAGCGAGCTAAGCCAGCGACAGCAAGCCGTACTGGCTTCGACGGTGGCCGGCGACGCGGACGCCGAGCGCTATATGACCGACCCCGAGGCGGCCGTCGCGGCACTCACAAGCGCGTCGCTCCGAGCGCGTGCCGAATCCGATCTGATCGAGGCGTCCGTTTCGAGTATCCGCCGCAAGCGCGGCGATTTAATATCCAAGGTCATTGGGAAGCGCGTCGCCGACGCCGAAACCGCACGCGATGTAAAGCAGGACGAGCTCGCCGCGGCCAAGGAGGAGACAGCACGCTTACACGCCGAGTACACCGCCGCGGCGCAGGCCGAAATGCGCCTCACCGGGGAGTTAGAGGCAGCCGTTTACGCGATCCAACAGGCGCTTTTGGCAGTGCGACTGCGGCGGGCGCAAAATTGGATAGTCATTCTATACTCGTTTCGGATTGCGACTGGCGCTCCGGGTTTGTCGAGGGCGCATCGGTTGACGATGTTTGCGCAAAAATTGAAGCGCTCACGGCCGTGCGTTTCGTGCCTACTGCTGGGGCCGTCCGGTCATGGGCCGCGAGTCTTGAAGCAGTCGTGCGCGGTGTGCGCAACGGGCTTCTGGCCCCACATAATGAGATACCCGATGCGCCACGAGACGCGGAGCATGTTGCAGTCAGGCAGCCCATCCCGCTGCAATTGCGGCGCGTCTACCGTGTCGTGTACGCGGGCGGCGTTATCGACACAGAAAAGAGCATGATTTCGTTCCCCGATTCCGCTCAAGGCACCGGCCGTAGCGGCGCAGAGTTTAATCTCGCCGGACTAGTGCGCGAGGCGAGACTTTAGTGTCTACCGGCGCGGAGATTGTTGACGCGATTGTAGTCTCCGCGTGCGGGCCGCTCGCACAGTACCGATGTTTCCAGGGGTTGACTCCAGGGTGGCGAGCAGTCCGCACGGCGCGTGAGGAGGTCGCCTACCACGAGTGCGGCCACGTGGTAGCCCGGTGGGCGCTCGGATTGCCACTCCATCAGCACGTGTGTATTGAGCGCACCGAATTTCCAGACGCTGGCGTCGCCATTTTAGGCTATGCCTCGACCGCGGGCAGACTCTCACCCGTAGAGGTCGCCGAGTTACCGGCCCATTGTGACAGTCTCCAGATTATTCGGTACATCAGATGGCTATCTGACGACCGACAGGACCGCTTAGACACTTTTCGTCGGTTGCGCAGCCTATCAGAGAAACTTATCGAGGCGCACTGGAGCACCGTCGTGCACGTGGCGATCGCATTACTTCGGCACGGCGAGCTTGACGGCGAGCAGATAGCGGCGCTCTTACCGCCTCGGCAGTTAGCTTAGGTTTTTGCGATTTCTGGGGCGTGTCGCCTTCCGCGTCCCAGCGCTGCGGGCCGCTGCGTCCCCTCCTACGCACGGCCCGCGCGGGCGGCAAAAATAAATTCGAGTTTGGGACTGCACACTCCGTTCCCCCAGTCCGCCGCGCAACTGACTGACGTACCCTCCGCGTCAGCCGGTTGCGCATTTTTTTCCAAAGGACCCTCCATGTCAAAAGCCACAACTTCTATCTCAATCGAGCTACTCGACGGCGCTGTAGTGAGTGCCACCACGCGTGTAAACAATGCCTTGCAGTCAATCGAGGATAAAGCAAAGCACGTCGGCGAAAACACCAGTTTTGACCACTTCGCCGAAAACATCAAGCACGGCATCGAAGATCCACTCCACGCGGCAGGCTCAGCGGTCGAGGGCCTACTTAAGTCACTCGGTCCATCGGGCGCCGCAGTTGCTGGCGCGGCCGGCATATTCACCGCGATTGGCGCGGCTGGCTACGAGGCGATGGAGAAGTTTGCCGGTCTGGGCCGTGAGACGGAAAACTTATCGCTCCGCATGGGCCTATCCACGCGCGAGGTGGGCCAGTTCACATTTGCCGCGAAGGCCGCAGGCGGCGATGTAAGCACGCTCGAAAAACTCATGCGCGGCCTGACAATGGCCGTCGAGGGCACGGACGCGAAATCGCAAGCGGCGCGGAGCACGTTGAAGGGTTTCGGCGTGGATATCGGCGCACTGAAGGATGGTACTGCGTCCACGTCAGATGTGCTGATGACGATCAGTCAGCACCTCGCCGACATGCCAAACGTTTTCGAGCGCAACAAGGTGGCGCTCGATCTATTCAAGCGCGGCGGCATTGACGCAATCCCGGTCTTGATGGAGTTGAACGCGAACGTTCAACGCGCCAAGGAACTCGGCGTCGGACTCAGCGACGAAGAGGTAAATAAGTTCAAACTGTACCACCAGCAATTAACCGAAATCGGCGCGGAGTGGGATATCCTCAAGCGCAAGATGATGGAGCCGATCGCGGGTGTACTCAGCGTCATCATCCAGGGCGTGATGGGCGACTCGCTGTTGAATGACCCAGAGATGCGCGCGGCCGGTAGCGCCAACTGGCACATCGGGCCAGACGGGCGACTTGTTCGCAATGGCACCAGCAATTTCGGCGGCGTGTATTACCCGAACGTCACGGGCAAGGATGCGCCAAAACACCTAACGCTATTCCCGCAGGGCACAAACGATTTCGGGTTTTCATCTCCGTTTGGCAACCAACTCGGCGGGCTGGTCGGTTATCAGAATGCCGGTATTGACCTGTCCGGCCTTGCGCCCGGTCAACTCGCTCGTGACCGCGCTACTTACGACGCCACGCTATCAGGCGCCGAAGGGCACCTCCGTGCGGCCACTGAAGCAGCGAGCAGGGCATGGGATGCCTACAACGGCGCAGACAAGCCGACGAAAGATCTGCGTGACGCATGGGAAGCGGCGGCGGCAAGCGTAGCTAAATATACCGCACAGGTAGAAGCGCTGAGAAAACCAAACGCGGGCGCGATAGTTGGCAACCCCGAATTCCCCGGCGTGCGACGCGGTCAGATTCCAAGCCTATATGGTCCGCAGTGGGCGGGAATGGGACTGTCTGATTCTATTGTTGCGGACACCTCCGGGTGGGCCGCGCAAGATGCCCTTATCTCGGGGCAGTACAAGGCCCGCATGGAAGGCCAGTACCAAGCGGATCAGGCGCAGCAGGCGGCAGATCGCGACGCGCAAGACCGCCGGCAAAAACTGGCAGAAGACGAGCAAGATAAGTACGACGACCTGATGGCGAAACAGGCCGACAGTTTCGCCCATCTGTTTGTAGAGTTCACGGATTCGGCGCGTACAGGCGGCCATCGCGGTATCGGCGGGTTTTTCCGTGGGCAGGCAAACAGCCTGGAAAATTCCGTTATCGGCAACGCGGCAAAGTGGGGATTTTCCCAATTCATAGGCAACGAGGGCGGCCCGTTAGATTCACTGTCAGGCTCGCTGAGCGCGTCGCCAATCCTTAAGAATTTACTCGGCGGCACGGGTCTGATTAGGCCGGACAAACCGATAGACCCTAGCACGCTGAGACTCCAGACAGCCGGCGATACGCTGGTTATAGCTGGTCGGGATTTAAGCGCGGCGGCGCAAGCGCTCGCTACGGGCCGCGCCGCGGCCGTACCGAGCAGTGCGGCTTTGGGAACGATAAACGGCTCGGGCGGCTGGTCAAGTCCGTACGGCACGTTTACCAATCTGGGGCCGCTGTCATCGTTTGGTAACTCGGGCGTTGATGTCATCCCCGGTGGCGATATGCCGGTTACTAGCGGCGGTTGGTCATCCTACGCGAGCGGCGGCGGTACGTCAGACATGGCGGCGCGGGCGCGGAGTGGCGGATCTTCCGGCCCATCGGCATTTACCGGGATGCTCGGCAAATTCTCATCGAGCCTCAAGGGCGCCAATGGCTTCATGGGCGATTTCGGCTCGGGTATGTCTGATCCAGTCGGTATGCTGTTTGGCTCGACCGGGGCAGATGGAAGCTATACCGGCAGCCTCACGCTGGCGCAAGGTATCGGCGCGGGCGTCGGATTAGCGGCGGCGGGCTTCGCGGCGTACAACGGCATCAACCAGATCACGAAGGGCGGCGCGCATAACGCACTGGGCGGCATTGCGCAGCTTGCGGGCGCGGCTAGCATAATTCCGGGCGCGGCTGTGTTCACGGCTCCGATAGCGCTCGCGGCCGGCTTGGGCTCGATGATCTTCGGCGATCCGCGGCAGCAGCGGCAGAGCCAGATCAACCAGTGGATGCAGGATCACCGCTACCAAGGTCCGGACCCGGTGGCCTACTCGCGCAACATGGCGGGCCAGGATATCAGCACAAACCTATTCGGCAATCAGCAGACCGTGGGCGGCCCAACGACGGTCAATATTCAGGCAATGGACTCCAAATCGTTCAATGATTTCCTGCAAACTCCCGGCGCGAATCAGGCGCTCGATAAGGGCATGAATACTGCGATACAGGGCGGTGGCGTGACCCTGCCGACCATCAGCCGCCAGTTGGGGCTGAGCTAATGACGTACGATCAGTTCACGGCGGCGGTGGACCCGAGGCAGCTATTCAGCGCACTTGTGACGCTTGTTCGGGCAGTGGACGCCGAGGACAACGCGGCCGGCGTGCAGATGGCTTGCGAGTTGGGCCTAATTGGAGCGGGCATACCGCCGCGTGATCTATCACCACTCACAGCGGCGGCATACGCGGTAGCTATTCTCCACGTCGGCATGGGGCTACCGCTTGCCCTGCCCGCTACCGTCAGAGAGTTTTACAAACTCCACGGCGTTAGCGGTTTTGAGATGACAGACTGCGAACGATGCGGGTATCACCTGCCTGCATCGTTCAGCACTTGCCCGCTGTGCGGCGGGCGTTGTGCGCCTGGTGCATTCGCTAGGCGGTGCGCGACTGCCGCACTTAGTAATTAATTCCCCCCAATCCCCTCGAAGGTTTCCTCGCATACACGTTCAATTAGACCAAAACGTCAAATCAAAGGAGATAGAATGTCAGCGATTGTTGTCGTCAAGGAAGGATCTACGGTCATAGTTGGGACCGATTCACGATTCGTGTCGGCCGATAGGACGCGCATCGTCACTGATGCGGCCGAGAAAATTCAGGAGATCGCGAGAGGAAACATTCATTGCGACTTCTGGCTATTCGCCGGTTTGCGATTTTCAGAACGCGAAGGCCAGCGAGTTGGGCCAATCCACACAAGACATTCGAGCGCTCTCAGGGATGCTTGCTGAAGCCTCAAAGCCCGTCCTAGAGGAACTGGCGGCCACCCTCGCTACGGGCGTCCACCTACATCCCGACATCGCGTCCGCGGTCTGCGGCAACGTGGTACTGCACGGCGCGGTCCTGGTGGGGCGCAACGCTCGCGGCGAGCTAGGTTACGTCTATATGGAGTCCCGTGTGCGTGGCGGACGTATCGACACCCAGATCCACGAGCATTTTGGGGCCTCGCGGGAAATAACCATCACATCCGCGACGGATTCAGATTTCACACGCTTCCTCCAAGACTGGCGCCTATTTAGCGATCCCCCGGTCAGCGTAGTGAGTTCAATCCTCGACAGACTGAAGAAGGCGAGCAGCGCGATTGGTGGCCCGACTCAGATACTCCGACTTGATAGCACTGGCCCGCGTTGGATAAGTCGCTTGCCCGTGTGCAGGGCGCCCGAGCCGGTGAGACCGGCGCGGAACGGCGGTCCGGAGAAGATGGAGTTAGTCGATGTAATCAGGCCGGTGGCGTGCCTGGAGGGCATCAGCACAATTGCGGCGGCGGTCACAATGACTTCGCCCACGCTGGTAATTACGGGCAGCGGCTTCACCGTCAACATCGACTCGACGAACCAGATTAAAAATTCAAACCCGACCACGGGAGACTACACCACCGTGGGGCCGTCTGTGGTTACGGTTGCTGGCGGCAGCGGCGGCGCGATTCAAAACTTCAGCGCCCAGTTAACACCGCAGATAGTGGAATGCACGTACAACTACACCGGATGCCCCAATCCGGCACAGGCGTTTATCGAAATCGCGGCGGGCTCCGCCACGGTATCCGCTACGCAGAGCAGCAGAAGCGCTTCTCTGTCTGCTACAACCTCCGGACCAAGTGTCCAAATGAACGGGGTACAGGTTCTCACCGCGCGGCAGACCGGCTGGACAACACCAACCGGAACGCTATTTCGCGGCGCCTGCATCGGCGGCAGTACGACTATTGGCGTGCTGTCCGAAATTGTCGCCGCGCTCATCACCGATCTTATGACACATGGCATTATCGGCGCGTAACCGCGCCAAAGAAGTTTGAGACAGCAGAAGGAGAATAAATGAAAGCCAGTTATGTATTAAATGAAAAAGAACGTTCCTACCTCAAGCTACCGAACGAAAACCACCCGTCTACGCAGTTACCGCACCCGGAGCCGTCCGATGGTGACACGAAATAGCCGGCAACGAATCGACCAGGAATTACGTATGTTGGCCGTGACGCTGGCGCGGTTACAAGCCGACGAAGAAGCGGCCCGCGCGTCGTTCCTACAGGCCGAGGCCGCGTTAGACTCGCTCGATACCGGCACGTACAACGGCTTCCACGCGCGGCGGCTGGAGGCGGCGCAAACGTCGGTAAAAGCGGCGCAGGCGTGGCACAAGCGGGCGCGTGTTGCGCTGGAGAAGTGCGAAAACAGGCGGGCGCGGCTCCAGGTGCTTTCGCAGGCAGTCGCATAGGTTGGTCCGGGCGCCGTTCGGGAAAAATAGGACGGCGCCCGGAAATCGTTTTCAGCAAATTACCCTGGGGCGCCCTTTATACTGGACAACGGACATGAAACCCACCTGAATCCTAGCGCCATTAAGCGCTTGGCGCTGGAAGGTATCGATTACATCTTGCGCCTTGTGTACGACCTCTAATTCGGCTTGTGTGATGAAGTTAGCGCGCTGCACGGGGGCGCCCGTGGTTTTAGTTGATTGTGGCATCGTTATTTTCTCCGTTTCAGGTGCGAATACCTGACTGCAAAATCGTATCAAAACCTACCGCGCTGTGTCAAGCTAAATCTTTTATTATGTTCACGGTAGCACGGTAGCACGACGTTGGGCAATCAAATCAAAGACTTTCGGCTAAGAAATCTTGTAATGTCGGGTTTTGTTCGCTACCGTGCTAGCGCGGCACTTACTAAGTCGCTTGTAAATAATCGGTAAATTATCCGTGGAAACCTCAAATCTTTGCGGGGCGTCCGTGATCCCTTTCGCTCGCCACTTCACAGTTACCGAACTGGCCGAGATCTGGAGGCTTGACGAAACCACAATCAGGCGCATGTTTCAGGATGAATCCGGCGTGTTTAAGATCGGGAAGATGAACCGCAGGGACGGCAAACGGGATTACGTCACGTTGAGAATTCCAGAGTCGGTGGCAAGGCGCGTTTATGAGAAGCGCAGCAGGTGATAAAATGGCTCGCATGTTGATCTGGCGGCGCCACACGCCCGATTGCCCGCATTCCGGTAAGGGCCGGGACTTCACTAAATGTACCTGCCCGCTTTGGGCGGACGGCTACACGGACGGCCGGCGGACGCTCCGCGTCTCGCTCAAGACGCGCGACATGGCACGCGCCGTGAAGCACGCCGCGGCGCTCGATTGCTCGGATGACCGCATCGTAAAGCCCGTGTCCGACGCAGTGAAAGCCTTCCTCGGGCACTGCAAAAGCGAGGGCTTGAAGGATGCAACGATCAGCAAGTACAAAAATCCGCTAACGAAGCTAATGGAGTTTTGCGGAGAGCAACAGATCGACAGCCTTGATGGAATTGAGCGCGGAAAAGCTCGACCGCTTCCGCGCCTGCCGGAACCTGAAACCGATAACGGCCTCCAAGGAGTTGGAGATCCTGCGCGTGTTCTTTCGGCTTCTGTTTTGATCGCAACTGGACAAAGGAAAATGCGGCGCGGAAAATCAAGATGCCGCGCAACCTGAAGCCGAACGAGGTTTTGCCTTTTACTACGGCGGAAGTCGGGGCGATAGTGAAAGCCTGCGACAGCATCGGAAAGTCACCCTATGAGCGGTTACGGGCACGCGCAATCGTGCTGACGCTGCGGTACACAGCCCTGCGTATAGGCGATGTGTCGCTACTAGCGCGTGACCGCATCAGCCGCGATGGTGACCGGTGGCGGATATTCCTACGCACGGAAAAAAGCGGGCAGCCGGTCTTTCTGCCGGTGCCGCCGGATCTGAAGGCGGCGCTGGATTGCGTCCCTGCCCCGCTGCGCAGTCCGGAGTCGCGGTATTTCTTCTGGAACGGCATCGGCAACCGAGAAAACGCACAAGGCGCATGTGGATCGTTGCCTCCGCGCGGTCTTCAAGGAATCGGGCGTAGCCGGCGCGCATGCGCATCGGTTCCGGCACACGCTTGCGACAGAACTACTCGGCCGCGGTGCCAGTTTCGAGGAAGTCGCCGATATCCTCGGCAACAGCCCCGATATCGTCCGAAAGCACTACGGCAAGTGGTCAGTCGCGCGGCAGAACCGCATCGATGAGCTGATCGAGCGCGTCTATATCGGAACCGATTACGCCATTCCGGACAAGGCGCGCATTCAATGACGCGGGCACGTTTTGGGCACAAACGAAAAACGCGCCGGTAAATGGCGCGCTTTATATAAGATAGCTGGCGGAGGAAGAGGGATTCGAACCCCCGAACGAGTTACCCCGTTAACGGTTTTCAAGACCGCCGCCTTCAACCGCTCGGCCATTCCTCCGTCTTCTATCCTACCGAATTTCATTGTATTTACGATACTGTCACTGCGCGGGTTCCTTTTTTCCTCCTGGGCATCACTGTCGCTATTTTGTCACCGGTCCGCGCTGCCTCGGCGCGGGCCTTGGCGTTATGGTTGCCGTAAGGGTACCGCATGCCAGGGGATGCCGCCGAGACCCGCACTGCGATGCGCCTCCTTCCAACCTGCCTTGAGGTTGAGGAACCGGTCGCCGGTAAGAGGATTGTAAAACATGTATGACCATGCTTGGCTGCCCGCTTCGCTTCGAGTACGGCAAGGGCCGTGTCATTTGGCGGCACTTCCAATTTGCGACGCATCTTGCCCATGGGCGGGCCTGGCGTGATCCAGGCACAACGCAACCAGTTCGGAAACATCCGCCTCACCCACGCACATGACCGTGTCCGCGCCGCCCCAATAAATCTTGACGGTTCCGTCGGACTCCGCCACGGCGCCGCAGGTGAAAACCACGTTGTGGACGTATCCCGTGATCTCCCACGGATCTTCGGGCTGCAAAATCCACGAGTCGCACACGCCGATGACCTTCGCCGGATCCAGCAGATCGTGCAGAGCGACTCCCAGACGATAGACCGATCCGTCCATCGTCTGGAAAACACCGTGATAGATCGAAAGCCATCCCTGGTCCGTTTTGATGGGCGGAGCGCCGGGCCCGATCTTCATTTCGTCCCAGTGATATTGCTCGGGCCGCATGATGAGCTGCGATCCACCCCAGAAACGCAAGTCCGGGGAATACGAAATCCAGATCGACCAGGGAGCAATTTCCGAATGGGGGCGGTCCAGCCTGGCATACAAGCCGTCAAACTTTTCCGGGAAGATCACTACATTGCGATAGTCCGCCTCGGTGATCAGCGAGAACCGCTCCACCTCGCGGAAGTTTTTCGTCTTCGCCAGCGCGATCCGGACTCCGTTTCGCGAGTAAGCGCTGTACGTGATGATGTATTCCCCGTCTAACAGGGTGACACGCGGGTCCTCGACGCCGAACTCTTCATAGGGCGCGAATGGGCCCCCCGGCGAAGGTGTCAGGAAGGGCTCCGGATCGGCGGTGAACCGGAATCCGTCGGGGCTACGCGCCAAACCAATGATGGAACGTCCGGTGCGCAGGTGCGAGCGGAAAAGCATCACGTATTCGTCCCCATGCTTCACCACGGCGGCATTGTGAACGGTTTCCACTGCATAGGGGATGTCGGCCCTGGTGAGGATCGGGTTGCCGCTATACCGCTTGACGATGTCCCGTTTCATGATCGCGTTCTATTCAGCATGGACTCCCTATCGAAAATGTCCTGGTAAACACGCTCATATGCTTCCACCATGGTTTGGATGGAGAAACATGTCTGAATCCGTCGCCGGCATGCGTGGCGATCGATTTCACCGACGCGTCCCAGGGCCCGCACAGCTTCCTGAACGCTGTGGACCAGGAATCCGGTCTGCCCGTCCTCGATCACCTCACGGCAGGATCCCAGGTCCATAGCGATCACAGGAACGCCGGCCGCATTAGCCTCCGCCAGCACGAGGCCGAATCGCTCGGGGATGGTGTTGAGGTGCAGCAGCGCGCGGGCACGGCCGAACAGTTCGTTCTTGCCCGCCACGTCGACCGGCCCGATATAGCGGATACTTGGGCCGAGGCACGGCTCCACCTGCTCATGGAAATACTGGCGGTCCTGAATGATGCCCGCGATGTCGAGCGGCATTCCGCTCAGGCGCGCTACCTCGATCGCCAGATGAACGCCTTTGTCCGGATGAATCCGGCCCAGAAAGATCAGAGAATCGCCTGCAACCGCCCGAAGGGGATACAACGAGAGATCGATTCCGTTATAGACGGTGGCAAGGTAATTCAGCCCCGGTGCGCGATCGGCGTTGCTGATGGAGACAAAATATCCGTCACGATATTTCTGGTAGACGGGCATGATTTTAGCGGAGGAGAACCCATGGATGGTCGTGAGCACGGGCGTCTTCACCAACCGGGAATATGACAGCGCCATGAAGTCGTAATGGCTATGGATGAGATCGAACTCCGCGGCATGCTCGAACACCTCGGAGATGTGCAGGTATTCGGCTACTTTAGGATCGACTGCCGGGTCCTCTTCATAGCCGCGGTCCACCACGGCATGCAGACGGGCGCGCGTCACGGAATCGCCGGTGGCGAACAACGTTACATCCCAGCCACAGGAGACGAGTCCTTCGGCGATGTTGCCCGCTACCGTTTCCCAGGCGCCATATTGCCGCGGAGGCGTTCGCCAGGCTACCGGGGAGAGGACCGCAATTCGTTTGCCTGGAATCGTCATGCTGCCTAATTCATGGCGGCCAGGACGTCAGCCAGTGGGACCGTCGCGAAAGCCGTCGCGTGATCGGCAACGCCATAAGGAATGATCAGTTCTCCGTTGTGGAGCAGCGCGCCGCAGGTATAAACGACGTTAGGCACATAGCCTTCACGCTCGTTCTGGTTGGGCTTCAGCAGAGGTTCGCGAAGCCGTCCAATCACTTTGGAGGGATCCCCGCGATCCAGGAGGAATGCGCCCATGCAATACTTTCGCATCGGGCCGACGCCGTGGCTCAAGACCAACCAGCCAGCCTCGGTCTCGATAGGTGATCCGCAGTTCCCGATCTGGACCAGTTCCCATGGAAAAGCCGGCGTAAGGAGCAACCTGCGCTCATTCCAGAAGTGAATGTTGTCGGAAAACATCAGGTAGATGTTCTCGTTGTCCTGGCGCGAAAGCATGGCATACCGGCCCCCGACCTTGCGCGGGAAGAGGGCCATGCCCTTGTTTTCGGCGGCCGGACCATTCAACGTGATGAATCGGAAGTGGAGGAAGTCGGCGGTCTCCACCAACTCAGGCACCACGGTCCGGCCATCGAAGGCCGTGAAGGTCGCGTAGTAGATATGGGCGCCGTCGTCGTTCCGGAAGCAGACAAAGCGGGCGTCCTCGATGCCATTACGTTGCGAGGGCGTGGCTGGAAAGATGATGCGTTCGGAGATCTGCTGTTCGGGCTGAAATTGCACTTCATAGTTGGACCGCGCCAACATCCAAATCCCCTGTGAGACGTTCTGATCTTCGTGGCTCATGCCATCCAGAAGGCGGAACTGTTCGGCTTGGAGACCGGCGCGAAGGTCTTCCAGCGCGAACAACTCCCCAAGCTTGTGCATGACCCGTTGCGAGAATTCGCCAGTCAGCCCCAGTTCCGAGAGTTTCCGCGCGAAAAGGGGCTTCTCGTACAGCGGGTTTGGGATCTGGCTCGGCTCGGTGAGGAAGCCGCCCGGCGGGAATACCTCGATCCGCCGATCCCCATGAATGATGCCGGCGCGAAAGGTGACCGAGGAAATGTGCCCCTCGCCAGTGGCGCGCAAGCTAAGGATAAACCGTAAAGAGCCGGGCGGAAGGCCGGTCTGGTCGGGGTCCGGAACGATTGACGGATTGAATAGCGCGGCCGACTCCAGAGAGTATTCGGCCAGGAAATACGACCCGATCAATAGCCGTCTTTCTTCGGAAATCTCTTCGCCCGCCGACAGCAACTCGCGGACCTGCTCAAATCGTTCCAAAAAGACGTTGCGGATGTCGTGGTGCCGCAGTGAGAATTCCGCGGAGACGCCGTCCAGGATTGCGCCCACCTGGCATTCCGCTAGCGACATGATCCTGGCGACGATTCCGGCGATCCGCTGGGTATCCCCTGGTAGAAAAGGACGCAGCAAAACGCGGGTCTGGTCGGGGTTCAGGACGATGGCACATCGTTTCAAGTGAATCGACATGATCAGCGAACGCTAGCCTTGAACCGCAATCAATTCTCTGAAACTCGTCAGTATGTTTTGCGCCGACCGCATCTCCGCCAAGGAGAGCAGGAATGCGAGAGTAGATTCCGCTCCCTGATTTCCGTTCACCCGGTCCACGTGCAACCCATCGTGGCATCCGCCGGTCTCGGGAGAATAGAGTTCCAGCCCGAGGTCGTTCCAGCCGATGAACCAGTCGAAGGCGCGTTGCGCGTGTTCGTACCAGCACAGGTCCGATGTGGCGCGATAGGCTTCCAAACAGGCCGATACAGTTGCCTGCGCCTCAACGGGCTGCTGATCGAAGTTGGCGCGTGCGCCGCCACGCTTGTAGAACCCGTTGCTTCCAATAGGCCGGAAATGACCCTGATCGGACATTTGCAATTGCGTCAGCCAGCGTAAGGCTTGTAGTCCCCGCTGCAGGACGGCTGGTTGCCCGGTTGCCTGTCCGCTCAGAATCAAAGCGTGCGCGAGCTTCGCGTTATCGTACGACAGTTCCTCCTCAAACCATGGCCAGTCGGGGCGCGCACTGGCGTCGAAGCGTTCCATCAGGCGACAAGTCAGGGTCTCGCGGGTTTGGTTGACCAGGCTGTCGCCGCTCAAGCGCCGCAAGTACTCGTGGATGCCGATCAAGCCGAATGCCCACGCCCGGGGCGAAGTGAAACCAGGGAGCGCCGGCAACGCGAGCGCGAAGAGTTGCCCAGCCATCATCTGGAAACTCCGAAAGGGCGAACGCCCCACGCCGATGCCCAGTGCCCAGACAGCCCGGCCCTGGCAGTCTTCTGATCCCTGGGCATCCAGCCAGCGCCGGTCAAAGCTCATATGGTTGTGGAAGCGTTGCGTCTGCGGATCGAAGGCGTGATGGAGGAATGCCGCGGAGGTGGTTGCCAACGTTCGTATTTCCTCCGGATCCTCGCCTAATTCGCCGAGCAGCACCGCCAGGACAAAGGCGCGGGCATTATCGTCTGTGCAATACCCTTCGGAAAAATTCGGGATGCTGAAGACCGCGTGTTGGAATACGCCCGTCGAATCAGTCATTCGCGAGAGATGATTCAGCCTGATCTCCGGCAATTCCCGAGGCGTTTGATCCAGTGTTTTGCTGGCCAGGGATTTTCGCGCCGTGGCCGCCACCTCCAGCCGCGAACACTCGAAAGAACGCATGTACATTTGCGCCACATTGCTCCACACCATCTCGCGGCCTATTCTGTAAGCGTTCTTGCGCATGGCGTGACGGCGGGTGTCGTCGCGCAGCAGCCCAACGACCTCGCGAGCGATGGCCGGCGCATCCCCGAACGGCACCAGCACCCCGCGGTCTTCGGCCAGCAATTCGGCGGCGTGCCAGTAAGGCGTGGACACCACTGCTTTACCGGCGCCAAACGAGTAGGCCAGTGTGCCGGATGTGATCTGGGCCTCGTTCAGATAAGGCGTGATGTAAAGGTCCGCCGCCCCGATAAACTCCTTCAGATTTTCCAGCTCCACGAACTGGTTGTAGAAGATTACGTTCTTATCGACTCTGTTCTTCCTGGCGAGAATCTCGAGACTGAGCCGGTAAGCCTCGCCGTGGTCCCGCAATTCGTTCGGGTGCGTGGCGCCCAGGACGATGTAAACAACCTCGGGGAACTCCGACAGGATTTGCGGCAGGGCGTTCAATACGAATTCGATTCCTTTATTCGGCGAGAGCAAACCGAAAGTGAGCAGCACCACCCGCCCTTCCACGCCGAACTGATCCTTGAAATAAGCCGGATCGACGAAGCCAACATCGGGAATGCCGTGCGGGATGAGATCGATCTTGGCCGGCGGCGCCTGGTAGATCCCTTGTAACATCTGCCGTCCGCGCTCGGACATCACCACCAGCCGGGTGGAAAGCGAGATCAACCCGTCCATCACGCGCCGCTGGTCGGTTCTCGGTTCGCGCAGAACCGTATGCAGCGTGGTGACAACCGGCATCCTCAATTCGCGGAGGAGCGCCAGGATGTGACCGCCGGCGGGTCCGCCGAAGATGCCAAACTCGTGCTGCAGGCAGACGATATCCACGTTACTGATATTGAGAAAATCCGCGGCGCGCAAGTAGGACAAGACATCCTGCTCCTCGATCTCGAAACGCACCATTTCCGGATACTCGTAGCCCCCGGCGATGTCGTTGACCGATACCGCCAGACACTGGCTTTGGGGATGCGCACTGGCGACGGCGGCCAGCAAATCGGAAGTGAAAGTGGCAATGCCGCACTTGCGCGGCAGGTGATCGCCCACGAAAGCAATCTTGCGGACCTTGGAAGCTTCTTTCATGAAGTTTTTCCTACCCTTTCGGCACGAACGATGAACCTGTAGGGGGCGGGACCCACGAAATAAAACGGATAGCAGGTGACCAGGGTGAGCATCTCATTTGGGCTGGAGGCCAATACCCAGAGATCGTCGGGACCCACCACCTTGGTGGAAACCACGCGATAGCGATATTCGCCGCTTAACGTGGTGAGCGTAATCATATCGCTCTGCCGGATATTGCGTAATGGCCGGAAAAACGTGTCGCGGTGCCCGGAGATCCCCACATTGCCGGGTTGTCCCGGCAGCGCCGTACCGGTGATGTGGCCGGCCGCGCGCCGTAGCGTTTTGTGCCCGGTCCCCTCCATGACGATCGCGGAAAGACCCAGGCGCGAGATTTCGATGCGGCCAATCAGGCCATCGACGCTGGCGGCCTCCGAATTCCCCACTGAAGCCTGGGAGGTAGCTTGACGGGCACCACGGTTTGCAAGTTGCCGGTTATTGAGCAGCCGCTCCAGTTCGCGGCGCTCCCGATTCTGAAACGTCCAGGCGTCTGCCACTACAAACCCGCTGTAGGCCAGCAACGTCACACCCGCGGCCACAAGCATCCACTTTGCCCACCGCAGGCCCCGCTTCACCGGCTGCAAGTGAACCACCAGCCTCATTGCACTGCCTCGCTCCGAGTGGACTTGGGCCCGCCGGCAATGTACCCGGTCCGGGCGCGGACGATGAGCTTGCCGTGCCCGGCAGCGTTCGCGTCCACCCGGATGCTCCGGTAAGCGCCTGGTTGCGCCGCCTCGGCGGGAAGGTATCCGATGGTGTACTGATGCCGAATGTCGCGCGCGATATGTTCACAAATCGCGGTGACCTCCGTGGGTTCCCCAGGCAGAAACGCTTCGCCGCCGGTGGACCGGGCGAGACGCCGGAGCACGTCCGGATGGCTGTCGGGATCATCTTTATCGAAGATGCCTATCGCATACACCATGGCGCTGGATTGTCCGGCCATCTTCAAGACCTCGCCCAGCGTGTGCTCACTGGCATTGTCGCCGCCATCGCTAATGACAATCAGCACTTTCTTGTCACGCTCGCTGGCCTGCAGGCGCGCCAAGGCTTCAGCGACCGCGTCATAAAGCGCGGTCTGACCGGAAACGGGGGCGTTTAGAATGGCCGACTCCAGTTGATCGGCGCGATTGGTGAATAAAATCTCGCGGGTCAATCCAATGGTCACCTTCTCGTTGAAGTTGACCACGAACATCTGGTCTTCCGGATTGCTGAACCGCACGAACGTCCGGGCAGCAGCGATGACATCAGCCATCTTTGGCCGCATGCTGCCGCTGTGGTCGACCACAAGTCCCACGGCAACCGGAACGTCTTCGTGCTGGAACAGGCGGATGGTTTGCCGGATGCCACCTTCATAGACCGCGAAGTCCTGCTTACTTAAATCGGATGCAAACCCGTTTTTCCGGTCGCGGACGGTGGCGTGCAAAACCACCAGATCGACATTCACTGAAATGCGATAGGGAGGCAGAGCCTGAGGCGCGGCTCCACCCGCGAAACCAATCAGGAGCATCAGGCAGGCTGCATCTCCGCCAAGATGCCGCCACGCCGCCCCGGTCACCGCAAGCCTCGCCCGGATTCCCGTAGCGCCGGCAAAAGCGCGGAGGGCGCGACCCATGCCGGGCGCCGTTTGGCGATCTGCATGTTGGTCCAGTCGTAGGGCAACTGGCGTCCGCAGTCCAGGCACGCGATGTAAGTTTCCGTTTGCGTGCTTTGACGACCGCCCGCATCCGCCCGGAGGGTGATCGGGAAGGTTGTCCGGCGATGGGCGCAACCGCACAGCCAGCCCAAAACGCCCGCTACGCGCTCACCCACCTCAATCGCCACCCTGTGGAAACGTTCCATTCCAGACCTCCTCAGGTTGCCAGTATCCGGCGATACTCCGGCTGCCACATCGCGTCTCGTACCTGCTGCACGATGTCGTCGAACTTGACTCTTGCCAAACCCTCTATCTGCGCGGCCTCTGCTACAGCCACCGCTACCGTCGCGGAGACACTGAGCAGATCGTCGACATGCGGCAGAAGCGAAGCGCCAGGCTGGCGTACGGTCACCAGGCTGGAGACGGCACTCGCCGCTGCCGCGAACATACCCTCGCTGATCCGGCTGGCCCGCGACACGATCGTGCCCAGGCACAGACCGGGATACAGCATAGCGTTATTCACCTGGCCGATGACGTATGTCACTCCCTTATAGGTCACCGGGGCGAACGCGCTGCCGGTGGCGATCAGGACCCGCCCGTCCGTCCAGGCCAGCAGGTCAGCCGGGTTCGCCGCGGCGCGCGCCGAAGGATGGCAGAGTGCAAAAATGATGGGCCTCTCCGTGTGGGCAGCCATTTCGCGAACGATGGCTTCCGTGAAACTGCCACCGACCGTCGAGGCGCCGATCAGCATCGTCGGTCTCACCCGATTGACCACCTCGGCCAAGCTCACACCATTTCCATTCGCTTCGTGTTTCCAGGCGTGGCTTTCGGCGGCTGGGCGGGCGTAGGCCACCTGATGGTCGTGCAGTTTGCCGTCCATGTCGCCGGTTAGTAATCCCTGCCGGTCCACACACCAGAAGCGCCGGGCTGCATCCTCTTTAGAGAGACCCTCGCGGACCATGGCGGCGCGGAGCTGGTCGCCAACTCCGATGCCCGCCGTACCGGCTCCGAAGATAACCACCCGCTGATTGCGCAGCGGCGTCCCGCATACGCGTACCGCGGAGATGACCGCGGCCATTGTGATCGCGCCGGTACCCTGCATATCGTCGTTGAAAACGCAGATGTGGTCCCGGTACTTCTCGAGGATCCGGCGTCCATTACCCGGCGCGAAATCCTCGAACTGCAATATCGCGTTGGGAAACAGCTTCGTCGCCACTTTGACATAAGCGTCGATGAACTCGTCGTAGCGTTGCCCACGAATGCGTTCGTGCCGGTTTCCGATGTACATCGGATCGCTCAACAGGCTCTCGCGATTAGTGCCCACGTCCAGCATCACCGGTATGACGCGCTTGGGGTCAATGCCGCCCGCCGCGGTGTAAATCGCCAGCTTGCCGATCGACACCTCAATGCCGCCAACACCCCAGTCGCCGATTCCCAACACTTGTTCGGCGTCGGTAGCCAGGATCAGGTCGATGTCGCCGGGACCCATGCCGAGGTTGGCGAACGCTTCTTCAATCCCCGCTGCGTGGTCGATCGAAAGATACACGCCCCGTGGGCGCCGGCATTCATGGTGGTACTGTTCCATGGCCATGCCAACCGTCAGATCGTTGACGATTGGGATCATCTCGCGCAGATGCTCCGAGAACAGCCTGTAGAAGAGCACTTCGTTGCGGTCGTGCAGGGCAGTCAGGTAGACGTTCTTGCTAAGCGCGTCCGCCAGCCGCTCGTATTGAATGTAGGCGCGCTTGACCTGATCTCCTAGTGTGCTGATGTCCGGAGGGAGCAGACCCGTCAGGCCCAACGCTTTTCGTTCTATCGCCGTGAAGGCGGTCCCTTTGTTCAGCAACGGTGAATTGAGGACGGCCAGCCCGCGAGCCTTGGTCTCGTAGCAGCCGTCCTCATTCTGCCGGTGCTTGCTGACCGGCGCTAATAGCGGGATAACTCTTTGTCGCATGCGGTTACCTTGTTTCTCCCATCCCGCCTTGGGCGGCGCGATTGGGACTGTCGCGCCGCGCGATGGATAAACGACCCTTATTGCAGCCGTTTGGCGACCCCACCTACGACGATGGCCGCGCCCAGCGCCAGCAACCCGAACAGGAAGAAAAGCGGCAGCGTACTGGCTGTGGCCGGGAGCGCCGGTGCTGTTGCCACGGCTACTTCCGTCTCGGCCGGCGGCGGCGTAACCACCTCGGCAAGTTGCACTTCTTCACCGGTTGGCGTGGCGGCCATGATGGGCGCCTGCTTGAGCGCTACTACGACCGGCTCGTCCGCGGTCTTGATGGGCTCGGCAACTTCGAGAGGAATCTCAGCCGCGATGAACAGGACGGGCGCGTTGGCGGTCTTGGCCAGTTCTAATGCCTTGGCCTTCGGATAGACGAATTCTTCGCCCCAGTTGCGGCCCGGATAGAACCATGCGCGCAGCGCTTCTGGCTCACCGGCCGGTCTCTCCCTGAAAGTCATTACGGTCTTATCAGTGACTTTGAGGCGATAATTCGGGATGGCCAGGACAGTGGCGTAGATGGTTGTTTCATCTTTGTTGAAGATCTGCACGATGTGGCGGTCCGACTGCGAATCCAGGATCTTGAAGATGTAGGTCCCAGCGGGCAATACGCCCCATCCTTTAAGGTGCACGCCTGGGATCTCCACTGGGGCGCTGAATGTGATCTCGGTTTTCCGGTTCCAATCGTCTGCCTGGGCGCTTGGGATCAGCACCGCGCTCATGAGCGCCGTCGCACACATCGTCGTTGCTACTTTAAAAAGCTTCATCTTTTTTTCCTTTGCTCCGATTTGGTTGTCCGCGGTCGCCCGCTTCGGCGTGAGGCAGAAGTTGGCGGGCTTGTCCCGCGCTCAATGAGTAAGCATTCGGGGGGCCTTCTGGCCTACGCAATGTCTGGACGCCTAAGGTGGTGAAAAAAGGACCAGCGCGCGCTATCCGCCGCCGGTCGCTGAAAGAGCGCTTGACCACGGGCGGTCATATGACCCCGTGCGGTCAGCTATCGGGATGCTCTCATCCGCCACGTGGCGGCGGCGGTGTGGACACGGAAGGTCCGCGCGGTTCCTGAAAACAACCGGCCGGTTGGACCGAGGAATGCTTTTAGGGAGAGTGCGTCCAGTGGTAACAGGAGAAGCAATGCTGCAAACGGCTACGAAAGTCATCAAGTGGGTCTCGATTCCGGTGCTGTTGATTGCCTCGCTGTTTGCCTGTTGCGTCCCAAGTTACGAAGCGGTGGTGGATTGGGTAATATGTCTCGGCGCCGCCGTCCTTATACAGCGGGCCATCCGGTCGCAGGAATACTTCTGGGCTGGCGGCGTGGTCGCGATTGCGGTAGCGTTCACCCCATTCTCGCTCGTGGTGAAGATCTTTCTGTTGATGGGCGTCACCTGCATCGCCGTCCTGGTGAAATTATTCGCATCATTCCGGCCGCAACCAGCGTCGGCGGTCTGAAGCAAATTGGAAAACGGAGAACCTGTGCAGATATCACAACGGCAGCACCGGCTGAGGAACGGAGCGGGGGTGATGCTGATGTTCGCGCTTTCGATGGCGATTCCCGTTACCGCGATTGCGCAGACTGCTTTTGTCCAGACCGGACCGATGGACTGGCAAGCCAAGCTGGCATTTCATGCCGAGAGCACCTATGGGCCGATGGCCATGCTGAGCTTCGCCGCATACGCGGGATTCCTGCAGGAAATCAATTCTCCGAGGGAGTGGGGGCAGGGTGGCGAGGCATACGGCCAGCGCTTCGCCTCCACCCTCGCCTGGTCCGGGATCCACAGCACTCTGGCTTTTGGCCTCGACTCCGCTCTGCATCAAGACCCGCGTTACTATCGATCGCGCCGTACGGGTTTCTGGCGCCGGTCGGCGCATGCGCTGCGCGGAACGATCCTCACGCGCACCGACTCCGGCGGCGAGACGCTCTCCACCTGGCGGATCGGCAGCGCGTATGGCGCAGCTTATCTTTCCGACCTGTGGTATCCGGCCCGTCTGGATACGGCGCGCCACGGGTTTATCAATGGCTCCGTGGGACTTGGGTTCAGCCTGGTCTCCAATCTGGGAGCGGAGTTCTGGCCCGATCTCAAGAGAAAGTTCAGCAGAAAGTGACGACTCCAAATCCAACTCGTCTATTTTCCGCCGCGTTTGCGGTGTTGGTTTCACTGCTGTCAGCTCAAACAGCCTTTTCGTATTCCGTTCTCACCCATGAAGCCATCATCGATTCCACCTGGGACAGCGCCATTAAGCCGCTACTGCTAAAACGATTCCCGGACTCGACGGCGGATCAGTTGGCCGAAGCGCATGGATACGCCTATGGCGGAAGCATCATTCAGGATCTGGGCTATTATCCGTTCGGCAGCAAGTTCTTTAGCGATCTGACGCACTACGTCCGCAGCGGCGACTTCATTGTCAATATGATCCGCGAGTCGCAGGATCTGGACGAGTACGCCTTTGCGCTGGGCGCGCTGGCGCATTACGCCGCCGACAATAATGGACATCGCATGGCCGTGAACGTCTCGGTGCCGTTGCTTTATCCCGACCTGCGCTTGAAATTTGGCACAACTATAACCTATGCGGACGATCCCTTCTCTCACACCAAAACAGAGTTTGGATTCGATGTTTTTCAGGCCGCCAGGAGCCGCTACGCCTCGGATGCCTACAAGGCCTTTATCGGTTTCCAGGTGGCCAAGCCCGTGCTCCAGAGAGCCTTCGAGGACACTTATGGACTGCGCATCGAGCAGGTGTTCTTCAACGTGGATCTGGCCATCGGATCCTACCGGCGGGCGGTGGGGACGGTCCTGCCGGCGCTGACCAAAGTCGCCTGGCAAATCAAGGGTCCCGAGATCCGGAAGGACGCTCCCGGCATCACGCGTAAGAAGTTTCTCTACAATCTGTCTCGCTCCAGCTACGAGAAGAACTGGGGAGCCACGTACCGGCGCCCCGGCGTGCGTTCGCGGATGCTGGCCGGTTTCTTCCGTATCGTGCCCAAAGCAGGCCCGTTCAAGGCTCTGGCCTTCAAACGGCTGACGCCGGAGACCGAGAAGCTGTATATGGCCGGATTCAATGCGTCGATCGATCGCTATCGTGAGCTGCTGGCGAATGTGGGCGCCGGACGGCTGAAGCTGCCCAATGACAATTTCGACGTGGGCTCAGCCACCCAGGCAGGCGGATACAAACTGGCGGACGCTGCGTACGCCAAACTGCTGCACAAGTTGGATGACCATCAAACGGACATGCCCCAAGATCTCCGCAGCGACATCCTGGCGTTCTACCAGGACCTCAGTCTTCCGATCGCGACCAAATCCAACGCCGCCGACTGGGCCCGGCTGCAGTCCGAACTCCACCGCTTAACGGCAGTCAACCGGGACCTCGCCGCAGCCGGCGCCCCGGTCCCCACGGCCCTTGGCGCCACCGTTACCAAATGATCCGACGGTCCAGGCCGGCTTGGCAGGTTCGCTGCTGGCTCGGGCCGTCGATCGTATTTTGCGGGTTGCTCCCCATACTTGCGGCCGGCTCCCTGGCGCCATCAGGCAACGAAATCCTCTCCAGAATCGAAGGTGAGAATAACAGGCGTCATCTCGCGCTGAAGTGGTATTCCGGCTGGCGCGAATACACGCTCGAAAACTTTCGCTTCGGCAAGCAGGCGGCGGTGACCGTGCTCGTGAATCACAGTGCGGCAGGCGGCGATCGCTACACGGTGCTGACGCGATCCGGCTCGGACAAGCTGAACGGCATTATCGACAGGGTGATGGCTTCCGAGGTGGGTGTCAGCTTGCCGCAGGAGATGGCTCGCCATCAGATCACGGCCGCCAACTACCGGGTTCGTCTGCTCGGAACCGAAATTGCCGCGGGTCGCAGCTGCTATGTCCTGGCTCTGGCGCCGAGATTCAAGAGCCGCTTCCTGATTGTCGGGAAAATGTGGGCGGATACCGCCACTTACGCCATGGTCAGAATCGAGGGCCAGTTCGCGGCCAGCGTTTCGCTATTGGTTGGCGCGCCCCGCATCACCGAAGACTTCATTGAAGTGCGCGGCTTCTGGATGCTCTCACACGTGCGGTCCGTCGCATCCACCTTCCTGCTGGGCCCGACCGAGCTGGACATTCATTTTTCTAACTACCAGTTCGATCGGGTTCGAGTGCCGCTCCAGTAAGAACCGTCCGGCGCGGCCGATCACTTCGAAAGCCGGAAGCTGGTTACATTCCCCCACAGCCCGGTGGCCTGCAATACCCAGACGCAAACAGCGATGACTACTACGACGTTCAGAATCGATTTGATGCTGGACGCCATGGGAATATACGCGTTGATCAGGTACAGACCGATTCCGACAACGATCAATATCACGACAAGATTTAGCAAAGGCATTTCTGGTGTTCCTCGGATGGGAAAGAGCAATCGGATGCCCGATTTCATTGAGGTGTAGTTGTCAGCGCCGGCTCCAGGCGCCGGGCGGATACTCCGGCACCAGGCGATCAGGTGACCTAATATGGTCGGACCAACTCGCGGATCAATCGCACCAACCCCCATATTCCTGGCCGGAACCGTTTGGCGCGATTCGTGCCCTAAAGGAACCCGAAGTGAACCATGACAAAAGCTGAATTAACCCGGTTGCGAGAAGCTCTGGAGGCCAGACTGGCCGATCTCGAAGAACTGCTCCGCAACCGCGAAGTGATCGCCGTCAATTCGGACGCGGATATTTTTGACCAGATCCAGCACGCCACGGAACGCGACATGGCGGTCGGCGTTCTTGAACGCGAATCGGCGCGGTTGAGCGAAGTACGCGCCGCGCTCCGCCGCATTCAACTCGGAACGTTTGGGATCTGCCTCGATTGCGAAGAGGAGATCAGTCCCAAGCGGCTGGCCGCCGTACCGTGGACCTCATCGTGTATCGTCTGCCGGGAGTCCGCGGAGGGTCGCCTGGCATCGTCTGCGATCGCCGCCTGAGTGGGCATCCGCCGGAAGGATAGCAACTCGCGGGATAGTGCCGGCGCGGCCGTGGCCCCCTTTTGCGCGGCTTTTAGAAGCGCAAAGGGACGCGTATCCCGCCCCGCCAGTTAGGACAGGAACTCCGCCGTTTCCAGCGGCGCGGGGCGCCCCGTTTTGCGCGTTTCTTAGAAGCCCAAAGGGACGCGTATCCCGCCCCGCCAGTTAGGACAGGAACTCCGCCGTTTCCAGCGGCGCGGGGCGCCCCGTTTTGCGCGTTTCTTAGAAGCACAATGGGACGCCTATCCCGCCCCGCCAGTTAGGACAGGAACTCCGCAGCTTCCAGCGGCGCGGGGCCCCCCGTTTTGCGCGTGTTAGACGAAAAGGAGAATGACCATGCTGTTACTGATTATCGTTTTGTTGCTCGTTTTTGGTGGTGGTGGTGGATATTATGGACACCGGCGCTGGGGTTACGGTGGCGGCGCGGGCGTGGGCCTGGGCACCGTACTTCTCGTTCTACTCTTAGCCTACATGCTTGGCATTTTTCACTAAGACGAAGGCCCCCGATCCGTGAAGACACTGCCATGAAACAGGACCTCCTGCCGGCGGGGGTCGCCGCGCGCCCCAAACGGCCCGGCGACGCGGGGGCAATCGTTCTGCTCGGGACCGTGGCAGTGCTTTATTTTGCGCGCGAGATTTTCATCCCCTTTGCATTTGCACTCACCCTGACGTTCTTGCTGACGCCCGTAGTGGCCCTTGTGCAGAGATTGCGCGCCGGGCGGGCCTTGTCCGTTCTGGCGACGGTCATCGTTACGCTGGCGGTGGTGGGCGGCCTGGGCTGGGTGATTGTGAACCAATTGGTCGACGTCGCCAATCAGCTTCCTCTATACCGGCAGAACATTCACAACAAGATCGCAGCGTTTCACATCCCGGTAACGGGCGAGGTAGGCCATGCCGCCGAAAGCGTGCAGGAGGTCGTAGCGGAACTCACCAGCCCCGGAGCGGCGTCACCAGCCTCGCCTCCGCCGAGCCGGAACCACAGGCAGCCGAATGCGCCGCCCACGCCGATGTCACCCGTGCCCGTTCGCATGGTCGCGCCCACAACCAGCGGATGGACCGAGCTTCGCGATTTGGGTGCCCCGGTACTTGCACCGCTCGGCCGGGCGGGCATGGTCGTGATCTTCACGATTTTCATGCTACTGAAGAGAGAAGATCTGAGGAACCGCCTGCTGCGGCTGGTCGGTCTGGGGCAGTTGAATCTTACCACGCAGGCGCTCGACGATGCGTCAAGCCGCGTGAGCCGGTACCTGCTCATGCAGTTCCTGGTCAATGCGGGTTTCGGCGCGCTGTTTGGATTCGGCCTCTACCTGATCGGCGTGCCGTATGCCGCGCTGTGGGGAGCGCTCGCCGGCATCCTGCGCATTGTGCCATTCGTGGGAACCACGATTGCGGCTACGCTGCCGATCGCTCTCTCGCTGGCTGTCTTTGACGGATGGCTCAGGCCGCTGCTCGTGTTTCTGGTGGTGTTGGCGCTGGAACTCGTCGTCGCCAACTTGGCGGAGCCGTGGCTTTATGGGACCCACGTGGGAATCTCCTCCCTGGCGCTGCTGGTGACCGCGGTCTTTTGGGCTGTCCTTTGGGGTCCCGCGGGCCTGATACTGTCGACGCCACTTACGGTTTGTCTGGTGGTGTTGGGGCGCTACGTTCCCCAGCTTTCGTTTCTGCATGTCCTGCTGGGAGATGAACCGGCCCTCGCCGCCGAAGCTCAGATCTACCAGCGGCTACTCGCCATGGACCAACTGGAAGCGCATACCGTCGCGGGCCAGTTTCTTAAGGGACGGACCCTGGTCGAATTGTATGACGCGGTGCTGATTCCGGCTCTGAGCATGGCCGAACAGGACCGTCACAAAGGAGCCATCGACGCGGTAAGAGAAGAGTTTCTCTTTCTCAGCATCAATGAGATGGTCGCGGAGTTTTCCGAGTATCAACTTGAGGGCGACTCGCCGGCTGGCGATTCGGCGGGTTTAACAGACGCCGGGGATCGCTCCCACTCCAGAATCCTCTGCCTCCCGGCCCACGATCGCGCGGACGAGATCACGGCCGCGATGTTGGGGCAGATTCTGGAGAAGAAGGGGTTCGCGTCTCTTTGCTTTCCGGTCGTCGGGCCGTCCCTAAATGAAGTATTCGGGTTGATCGAAGCCGGTCGGAGCGACATTGTGTGCATTGCGTCGCTGCCTCCTTACGCGTTCGCGCCGGCGCGGGCCCTGTGCAAGCAAATCCGCGAGCGGTTCCCGAAGCTCAAGGTGGTGGTTTGCGTCTTCGGATTCGGCGGCGACACGAGCAAAGCCAAGGCACGATTTGAACGCACGCAACCCGACCGCCTGACCACTAGCGTCGCTGAAGCCGTGGAGCACATTCAGGACCTCGTTTGTCCCAGGATAGAAGCCCCACCACTGGTTGCGTGACCGCATTGGCCAAATATGGTCAAATACAGCAGGGACGCGCGATGCACGTGTTAACATGGAGACTGGCTGCTGTTCCCGGCTTCCAACTGTTTGCGGGATAACATCGGAATTTGCCGATTTCGTCTCTCAGGCGGCCTGAGGTTGCCCCGAATCGACGGCGGGAAGGCATCACCACATGGGCTCCGCGGTCTCAAAATCGCCAGCCAAAGACTGGTTGACGGAAAACGGGCCAAGAGAGCTGGAACTCCTCTTCCGCGCCATTATCTATCACCCCTCCGAACCCATCCTGGTCACAGACGACCAGGGCAATACCAAGGAAGCCAGCATCGGCGCAGGTAAGCTCTTAGGGTTGCCGCGGGAGAAGATCATCGGCAGGCCGGTGGGCGACTTTCTACCGCCCGCCGCCAAACCCGAGGTTTCGCAGCTTTGGAAAGCCTTCGAGCAGCGCGGCGAACAGGAAGGAACGCTCCACCTGGTCGGTCCCGACGCGAAGCCGCGGGAAGTTGTATTCACGGGCAAAGCGAATGTGCTACCCGTGCGTCACATCATCGCCCTGCGTGACACGGCGGCGACCGACGGCACCCAAAATGCACCCGCGGATCGCATCCCGACGTGGGTGCAGGACTACGCGCTGTACTTATTGGATGTCCGGGGAAATGTTGTCGCTTGGTATTCGGGAGCCGAGCGTATCTACGGCTATCGGACCGATGAGACCCTCGGCCAGCACGTATCATTTCTCTATCCCGGCGAAGATACTCTGCTGGCTCGGCTACAGGATGAATTAAAGCGAGCCGCGGCCGAAGGCCATGTGGGAACGGAAGGCTGGCAGGCCCAAAAGGATGGAACCCGATTCTGGGCCAACGCCATTACCATGGCGCTCAAGAATGGAGATGGAGAATTACAGGGTTTTGCCAGAGCAGTGCGCGACTTTAGCGACCGGCACGAACGGGACGAGAAGTTGCGGCGTAGCCGCGCGACGGTCCGGCGCATCCCCTCGCAATCCACCATCGCCGGCATTGTCTCCGGCGAGTTCGACCGCATCCCGGAGGCCAACGATGCCTTTCTCGACCTGGTCGGATACACCCGCGAGGACTTGCTGGCGTCCCGCCTGAACTGGCCCAATCTTACGCCGCCGGAATACGCTGCCCTGGATGAACTGGCGCACGAAGAAGGCCTGCGGTTTGGTGCCTGCACGCCCTTCGAAAAGGAGTTGATCCGAAAGGATGGGACCCGGGTCCCCGTCCTGGTGGCCACTGCGGTATTGAAGCTTTCCCCGTTCCGCTGGATCACATTTGTGCAGGACCTTCGGGAACGGGACCGGATCGAGAGCATCGCGGAAGAAGACGTCGAGCCGGGCCAGGATTTCGAAGAGATTGTGGGCAGCAGCGCGGCCCTGCGCCGTGTGCAACAGCTCATAGAAGTGGTTGCCCCAACCGATGCGAACGTCTTGATCCTGGGGGAAACCGGCACCGGCAAAGAACTGGTGGCGCGCGCCATCCACAGGATGAGTCCGCGCAAGCATCTGCCTTTCGTCACGCTGAACTGCGCCGCCATTCCCACCGGCCTGCTGGAAAGCGAACTGTTTGGCTACGAGAGAGGGGCCTTCACCGGTGCCCTGCAGCAGAAGATCGGCCGCTTTGAGATGGCTCACCGCGGGACCCTGTTTTTGGACGAAGTGGGCGATATCCCGCTCGACCTGCAGCCGAAGTTGCTCCGCGCGTTGCAGGAGAAGGCGTTCGAGAGGTTGGGGGGCACCAAAACGATTCCCATCGATGTCCGGCTGGTGGCGGCCACTAACCGGAATCTCACCCAGATGATGGGCGATAAACTTTTTCGCAGCGATCTGTATTACCGGCTGAAGGTTTTCCCCATCACCACGCCCGCGCTACGCGATCATCCCGATGACATACCCATCCTGGTCCGGCACTTCACCAGGAAATACGCCGCGAAAATGGGCAGGCAGATCGACAAGATTCCGGCGGACACCATGCGCGCCCTGGCGAACTGGCATTGGCCGGGCAACGTCCGGGAGCTGGAGAACTTCATCGAGCGGTCGGTCATTCTGTCCAGCGGAACCAGCCTGCGGGCTCCGCTGGCCGAGATACGTCAGGATGCGCCCGAATCCGCCGGCGGCGCCACGCTCGAAAGAGTGGAGCGGGATCATATCATGCGCGTGCTGCGCGAGAGCGATGGCGTAGTCACCACCGCTGCTACCCGCCTGGGATTGCACCGCACTACCCTGAACGCCATGATGCGCAAGCTGAGTATCTCGCGCAAGGATCTTTAACTACAATTCGACTGTAATCGCCAGCCTCATTTGTGGATACCTGGTGTCGCAGAGGTAGTACCCATTGTCGTAATCGATGTAAACGTCATCCGACGCGTACCAATTCATGGCCCAAGCTTCCGGCCATGGATCGACCAGCAGAAACGAAAAACCGCCGTACTCGAAGCGCGGATAACCCAGATACATAACCGGCTGCGAGCCGAGCCGGAAAGAGTGCTGGCTGCCAAAGGAGCGGTTATAACTGTCTTGCGGGATGTAATAACCGCCGTAACCGCCACGCTGGGCCCAGGTGCGATGATCGGAGGACCAGTTCGAGGAGCGATCCTGCTGCCAGCTGGCATGCGCCTGCCAGACGCCGGGTTGTTGCCATCCCTTGTTTTGCTGCCACGTTCGCGCTTGCTGCTCGGTGCGTTGCGGCTGTTGCCGGGCTTGCTGGACCTGCGCGGCGTGCGGCTGCGGTTTAGACTGGGGTTGCGCCTGCTGTGCACGTTCCACGGGCTTGGGCTGCTGAGCACGCGGTTGCGGCGCCTGTTGCTTGGCCTTCTGAGCATGCGGCGGCGCGCTCTTCTCCTGCATGGGTGACGGCTTGCCCGTATGGCTCTGCTTTTCCTCCTGCTTCGCGGCTGGCTTATCCCCCTGTGCCTCATGCTGGGCGTACACGGGCGCCAGCGTTCCAAGAGACAGGCACGCGGCGGCTGTAATTGTCACTCTCACGTTTTTCATAATAGGTCGACTCCCGGTTCCACTCCTGGGTGCACTCATGTCCATTCGATCGAACATGGTGCATCCGGGAGTTACTAACCGCGCCACTTACTTCGCGACGACAATCACGGAATCCGGATGGGTATGGCGCCACCGGAAGTATGCTGTCTGATCGGGACCCTTCACGGTCCGCCATTCGCGGTATGCCAGGTGCTGGTCGTTCAGGTAGAAGCGGTACGCACGATCTTCCCCTTCGTTCCACACATGATAGTCGCGGCCGTCGCGGTCGAAGTACCGGCGGTTATCATAGTAATGTTTGTTATAAGGGTGCTCTTCGGCTCTCGCCACTACTGGTGCGAGCATCCCGATGCCTAGCAGGAGTCCCCCGAGAATTCGTAAACGCTGCATGTTATTTTTTGCCTCGTAATCTGAGGTGCATGCCACTGGCCGTTGTGGGGCGGCCGCTCAGGCTGCCAGCGGCCTCCTTAGGCCGCGTAGAGAGCGGGGCTGCCAGCGTCGCTCCCAGTCCGACCGCGCCACGTCAATTGACCGCCCGTGGTCATTCTCGGGACTGTTGGCGCCCCGCTAACCGGCTCCCAATTCATTCCAGGCGAGTCGGCTCAACAAAAGCTGTTGTTGGCCCAACCCGTGCACTCCACCACGACGGCGTCGCCCAAAGCCCGCAAGGGTTAGCCGGTCGACCCAACGAGGTTACGAATGCGAATGATACTCACGGCTGCTCTGGCACTTACGCCCCTGCTGGCCCAAGATAACGGATCGGTAAAGCGGCTGGATGAAGCCGCCGTGGTGTTCTCCGAAGTAATGGCGACGCCGGACAAGGGCATCCCCGAAGACCTGCTGGCCGACGCGCACTGCATAGTGATCGTCCCAGGGTTGAAGACCGCGGCCTTTCTGGTTGGCGCGAAGTATGGAAAGGGTTACCTGTCGTGCCGGCACAAAGGTGGAGTTGGCTGGTCGGCGCCGGGCACTGTCCGTATCGAAGGCGGTAGCTTTGGATTTCAAATTGGCGGTTCCGCGACTGACCTGATCATGCTCGTGATGAACCAGGGCGGAGAAAGCAAACTGCTTTCCAGCAAATTCACGCTGGGCGGTGAAGGATCAGTTGCCGCCGGTCCGGTGGGACGCACGGCGACAGCTCAAACCGACCTTCAAATGCACGCCGAAATCCTTTCGTGGTCGCGATCTCAAGGGTTGTTCGCAGGCCTCGCTCTGGAAGGCGCCACACTCCGGCAGGATCTCGACGATAATGCCGAACTGTACGGCAAGAAGCTGGAGAACCGGGAGATTGTGACATCGGACATGGCGACCCCACAGGCGGCTGAAAAACTAATTGCCGAACTCAACCGGCATTCGGCCCGGGAGCACGCGAGTGCATCAAGCGGCGGCAACCAATAGTCCATAGGGAAAAGGAATTAGAGATGACCAAAACGAAAATTATCGGCGGCGCGCTCACGGTTTGCGGAATGCTGTGCGGACTTCTATCGGCCCAGGAGCCGCAGACGACAGCCGTCCAGACACCTGTTTACCACTTCACGGTGACCTCGCGAACCATAAAGGCGGTGAACTACCAGCACCACAGGGGTTCCACTAAAGTAGATTTTCGCGGCACGGACATACTACCCAACGCTCGCGGCGAAGCCAAGGTCGAGGGCAAAGCGGGCTATTTCCAGATCGAAGCGGAGTTCGACGATCTGCAGCCGGCCACCAGAAACGGCGCCGAATACCTCACCTATGTGTTGTGGGCGATCACGCCCGAAGGCCGCACCGCTAACCTGGGCGAGCTTCTCCTGAATGGAGACAAGAGTAAGCTGCGCGTGACCACAGAACTCCAGTCGTTCGGCCTGGTGGTTACCGCCGAACCTTATTATGCGGTTACGCAGCCGAGCGGCCTGATCGTCATGGAAAACGTGATGCGTGCGGACACCAAGGGGCAGATCGAAGAGATCGACGCCAAGTACGAACTGTTGCAGCAAGGCCAATACCGGAGTCTGGCCAACCCCCTGGCACTGAAGTTGGATCGCAAGCAGCCGCTGGAACTCTACGAAGCGCGTAATGCCGTCCAGATCGCGCGCGCCGAGGGCGCCGACCGGTTTGCGAACGAAACCTTCCAGAAGGCGACCAACACGCTGGCTCAGGCGGAAGCCTCCCAGGATCGCCATGCCGGCGACAAATCGGTTGTCATGACCTCCCGCGAAGCGGTGCAAACGGCGGAGGATTCCCGGGCAATCGCCGTAAAACGCCAGGAGCAGGACGCTCTGGCCGCGGAACGGCAGCAATCCGTCGATCGCGAAGCACATGCCCTGAGCGATCGGGCCGCCGCCCAAGCCGAGACGGATCGCGTCACCCGGGAAGCCGAAGCAGCGCGCATCACCGCGCAGAATGAGTCTGAGCGCTTGAGGCGGGAAAAGGATGAGCAAGCGGTATCCGCGCAGGCGGAAGCCGATCGCGTGAAGAGCGAAAATGAAGCCAAAGCGGCTGCCGCGGCGGCCGATGCGGATCGGCTGAAGGCGGAGGGCCAGGCGAACGCGGCGACTGCCGCGACTGAGATCGACCGCTTGAAGCAAGAGAATGCGACCCAATCGGCAGCCAGCCAGGCATCCCTGGATGACGCAGCCAAGCAGACGGCGCAGTTGCAGGCGGAAAAAGTCGAATTGCGCGCCCAGCTTCTGACCCAGTTCAACGCGATCCTCCAAACGCGGGACACCGCGCGCGGTTTGATCGTGAACATGTCGGATGTTTTGTTCGATACCGGCAAGTTCTCGCTCCGGCCTCTGGCCAGAGAGAAGCTGGCCAAAGTAGCCGGCATCGTCTCCGGGCACCCGGGTCTAAGGCTGGCAGTGGAAGGTCATACCGACAACGTCGGTGGAGATGACTACAACCAGCAGCTTTCCGAGCAACGCGGCGAGTCTGTACGCGATTACCTTACCGGGCAGGGGATGGCGACCGGATCGGTCACGTCGAAGGGTTTCGGCAAGACGCAGCCCGTGGCCTCCAATGAAACAGCAGACGGGCGCCAGCAGAACCGGCGCGTGGAACTAGTGGTTTCCGGCGAACTGATTGGCACCGAGATCGGCACGCCGATCGCGGCCATTCGCTAAGGAGATCGATCATGTCAACCGCCGTCGAATTATTAGGGTCGGGGAAGGCATGGGCCCTGCCGCCAACTCAGCCTTTTAATGAGACGGCGTGGCAAGCATGGGTAGCTAAGGGTCGCACCCACGATAAGCGCGGCAGCGCCGCACGCGGGAAGCTAGTAAGGTGGATCCCGATTGCGGCGCTGGCTGTCACGGTAGCCCTGTGGTCACAGGTGGCGCCGTACGAAACCGCGGTCCGGTTCCTGGTGGCCGCCGCGGCAATCGTGGTGATGTTTCAAGCCTTTCATGACAGGCATTACGCCATTGCGGCCCTCTTCGCGGCGATGGCGCTGCTCTACAACCCGGTAGTGCCGGTGTTTAGTTTTACGGGCGGCGGGTGGCGGGTCTTGGTCATCGCCAGCGTCGTTCCATTCGTCGCCTCACTTGCCTGGCGCAATTCCGGTAGGCAACACAATGGCTGATTGCGCAAGGACCCTGTCGAGATGGGCGCTAGCGTCATTAGTGTTCGGCGCGGCGGCGGGCAGTACATTTGCCCAGGATCTTTCCAGGTACCGGAATTTCCAGCTCGGATCGGACCTGGCGGCCGTGGCCAAACAGGCGGGGGTGGACCCGTCCCAAGCGACGGTAATCCATTCTCGTCCGGCGCTCATTCAGGAGCTTGAGTGGCTTCCCCGGCTTCTCGGTTCGGCTTCTCAAACCGAAGCGGTAAAGCAAGCGGTCTTCACCTTCTACAACGGCGCACTGTTTCAGGTGGCGGTCGACTATGACCGTTACCAGATCGCAGGGCTGACCGCCGCCGACATGATCGACGCGATCTCGGCAAATTACGGAATTGCGGCCAAGCCTACCAGCGCGGCCGATGTCCCGCCCACCCTGTACGGCGATCAACAAGAGGTTCTGGCGGAGTGGCAGGATGCGGAGTACCGTTTCGACCTCATTCGCGGCTCGTATGGACCCAGCTTCAGGTTGGTGGGTGTTTCGAAAAAGTTAGAGGCGCCTTTTCGAGCGGCCACCGTTGAAGCGGTCCGGCTCGACGAAAAAGAAGCGCCCCGAAGAGAGGCTGAGCGCGTAGCCAAAGCGAGCGAAGCAGAGAAAACCACGCTTGAGCAGGACCGCCTGCTGAACAAGCCGAAGTTTCGGCCATAGCGCGCCCGAAAGATAACGAAAGAGCGACAAAAATATGATGAGTACAAGCACTATTGGTCTGGCATTCCACGAAGGCGACAAAGTTGTGCTGGCCACTGGCACATACCAGGGCACCTCTGGTACTTTTCTCCGGCTGCGGGAAGACACCGCCTGGGCGGACATCACCGAGCGAAACGGCAATATCCGCAGCCACCCGGTAGCGTGGCTGGCGCACGAACCGCCTGTTGCCTGAGGCACACCATGACAGACACACTTACCGCGGGAAGCATCCTGATTGAAAAGCACGCCCATCTGCCGGACGCTATGCGGCTCCAGAGCGAGCCCGATTCAAGCGGATGGGTACCGCTCAATGGCACCCGGCCTACCTTCGAAAAGGAGGTTCAGGAAGCCGGATGGACCTTTTTCTTCATGGCCGGGGAGATCAGGGCCACGGTCTTCGGCTTTGACCAACAGAAAACCTTACGCACTGCGTTGCAGCGGCTCATGACCACCGTGAAGTCCCACAACTGCAACAGCATCGAGATTACACAGGTGACCGCTAAATCGTTTCTCAAGGTGCCTTACGTGAGCGTCGCCGCGCATGCCCGGCATCTGCAGAAGGGCTCGACCTTCACTGCGCCAAGCGCCACAAGCTCAATCTAACTGGAGACATGAAAATCATGAACATTCGACCTTTGTACGACCGCATCGTGGTAAAGCGGATCGAAGAACAGGAAACCACGCACAGGGGCATCATCATCCCGGATTCGGCTAAAGAAAAGCCGCAGGAGGGTGAAGTGATGGCCATTGGAAAGGGTAAGCGGCTGGACGACGGCACCATGGTCGCCCTGGATGTCAAAGCCGGCGACCGCATCCTGTTCGGCAAGTATTCCGGCAGCGAAATCAAACTGGACGGCGTTGAGTACATCATCATGCGTGAGGACGATGTGCTCGGAGTTCTGGATGCGGCCCCTAAGGCGCTCTTGAAAGCCAGCTAACGAAACGGAGCGATAAGGAAACCATACTATGGCAAAACAGATTATTTATAGCGATCATTCCCGGCAGGCAATCCTGCGAGGCGTTAACCAGCTCGCCGACGCAGTGAAAGTGACCCTCGGCCCCAAGGGGCGGAACGTGGTGCTCGAGAAGAAATTCGGCGGCCCCACCATTACCAAAGACGGTGTGACGGTCGCGAAAGAGATTGACTTGGTGGACCCGCTCGAAAACATGGGCGCCCGGATGGTGCGCGAAGTGGCGTCGAAAACCTCCGACGTGGCCGGCGACGGCACCACCACAGCCACGATTTTGGCCCAGGCAATCTATCGCGAGGGCGTTAAAGCGGTTACGGCAGGCGCGAATCCCATGGCCGTGAAACGCGGCATCGATAAAGCGGTGGAAGTAGCCATCGCAGAAGTACAGAAACTATCCAAGCCGGTCTCCGGCGATATGATCGCGCAGGTGGGCAGCATCTCCGCGAACATGGACACCACCATCGGCAACATCATCGCCGAGGCGATGCAGAAAGTTGGCAAGGACGGCGTGATCGCGGTCGAGGAATCCAAGACCATGACCACCGAATTGCAGACCGTCGAAGGAATGCAATTCGATCGCGGCTATCTTTCGCCCTACTTCGTAACCGACGCCCAGCGCATGGAATGCGCTTTCGAGGACCCCTACATCCTCATTCACGACAAAAAGATCAGCAACATGAAGGACCTCATACCGCTCCTCGAGCAGGTTGTGCGCGTGGGCAAGCCGCTGGTGTTGATCGCCGAAGATGTGGAAGGCGAAGCTTTAGCCACACTCGTGGTCAACAAGCTACGCGGCACGCTCAACGCCTGCGCCGTGAAGGCTCCCGGTTTCGGCGACCGCCGTAAGGCCATGCTGGAAGACATTTCGATCCTGACCGGCGGAACGGCCATTATGGAAGAAACCGGTACTAGGCTGGACGGCGTCAAGCTGGAAAATCTCGGTCGCGCCAAGCGGGTCACGGTGGACAAGGACACCACCACCATCATCGACGGCGCCGGATCTCAGAAGAACATCGAAGGCCGCATCAAGCAACTGCGCGCGCAGGTGGAAGAGACTACCTCTGATTACGATCGCGAGAAACTGCAGGAGCGTCTGGCCAAACTGGCGGGCGGGGTGGCGATCATCAAAGTCGGCGCCGCAACCGAGACTGAGATGAAGGAGAAAAAGGCCCGCGTGGAGGATGCGTTGCATGCCACGCGCGCGGCGGTAGAGGAAGGCATCGTGCCCGGCGGAGGCGTCGCGCTGCTGCGCGCCGCGGCGGCGCTCGAGAACCTGAAGCTCGAAGGCGACGAGCAGTTCGGTGTCACCATTGTGCGCCGCGCTTGCGAAGAGCCGGTGCGCCAGATCGTACTGAATTGCGGGACTGAGGGCGCTATCGTGGTTGGGACGATCAGAGATCACAAGAACCCGAACTTCGGCTTCAATGCTTCCACGGAACAGTACGAAGACCTGGTGATCGCAGGCGTGATCGATCCCACTAAAGTGACTCGGACGACCCTCCAAAACGCTGCTTCCATAGCTTCACTCATGCTGACTACGGAAGCGATGGTCTGCGACCTGGTGGAGGAACCGGAAACCTAGGCCCACCGATGAACAAAAGACTGCTTAAGCGGCACAAGCGCCAGGTCTCGCGGGCGAAGGAGCATGTGAAACTATCCCAGCCTGATGTGCGAACGCCGGAACAGGTGAGGGCGGCTCGGGAGGCGAGCCGTCCCGCGGGCGGGTGGCGCAGCGCTGGCCACGCACTCTACGAGACGCCGCCCGTCCAAGAACACGCGGAACCTGCCGCGGACAGTACGGCGAAGGGTGAGGAGTAGATTATGATACGAGCGACCGTGGCGCTGTTTTCGAAATCATGCCCATATTGTAAATCGATCGAATTTCGCACTGTGGGCACGCGAAATGGCCTGGAGAGGGCGCTGCAAGGGATACTGCAGCCCTGCCGGTGCTCCCTCTGCGGCCACCACTTTTTTCTCTTCCGATGGCAAGCTCCCCTGGAGGGCACCGCGTAGATTCGTATTTCGTGAAGGGCGCATCTGAAGCCGAGCCGGCGCGCTGGGCTATTTGCTGGGGAACCGGTGATGAACCTGTAGGATTGATGGGAACAGGCAACCACACTTCTGGCTACCCGACCCCGCGATGTGACCGGACCGCTTGGCGGAGTCTAACGCAATTAATCGACTCGGATCCGACAAGGGCAAAGCCTGGACAATCTCAGCATGGGGCGCCGGCCCAAGGCGACGGTCGTTCACCGTTCATGCGCGTTTCAAAATCGCCATTTCGGCGGAGTGCCCACCCGCGGCAGCATACTGCGCCCTTCTCACTTTGGGCTCGTGCGTGGGGGTCTGGCGCAGCCATTCGTTCAATGCATCCCGGAACAGAACGATTCCCTGGCGTGAATACCGCAGGTAGCCTTGCTTCCGGAACACGTTCATGCAGAGCGTGACGACTTCCCGCGATGTGCCCACATACCGGCCGAGCAATTCGTGTGTAAAAGGCGGCAATCGGTAGGATCCGTCCGATTCAGGTGCGCCGGCCTTCTGGGAAAAACCGATCAGGCTTCGAGCCAGCCGGCGGTCGGCGGTGTCTGTCGAAAAACTCTCAATACGGCACCCATATTCGAGGGAGCGCTGCACTACAATCTGCAATAACGCCGTCGCCAGCCTCGGCCGCGACTGGACGATGTTGTCGATCTCCGTTGCCGTCCACGACATTACTCTGGTATCGTTCAAGGCGGCCGCCTGCTCAGGCGTGTGCGCCAGACCTAACAGCGCAGATTCGCCGAAGAAATCATCGGTCTGACAAATGGCTACGATTGTCTGGCGGCCATCAGGGGCCAGGCGGGCAACTGTGACCCTGCCATCGATCACCAGATAGATGTTGGCGGACGGTTCGCCCTGCTGATAGATGAACTGGCCCTTCTTATGTTGCACGATACGCGAACATGGCAGATGGGCTAGCGGGTCTTCCAAATGATTCTGAGCTGCAATTGCCTGACTGGTTGCCATAAACTTCGCCCCAACTGGGACATCCTTTCCGATCGGGCTACCAAATAGCAGCTTTGGGACCAAAGTGCCTTGATGTCTGGCGGGTGCTGTGCACTAGCGGAAAGGTATAGTCATCAGCGGCCCGGGCAACTCATTCCGGCCGCCTATTCCACCAGACCGATCCGGTGAACAGTGCGATTCCGAGACGGTGTGTACCCGGCTCCTAAGATGTCGGTGCAAAATGGTCCGCACCTCGATCGGGAACAGTGGTGCTCAGAACGTCGGTTACTCCGGCGAGCAGCGCGGTCGGCAGGAATGGCTTTCGGAGGAAGTGCCAGCCATGATTCAACACCAGCATCGCGCCATTGGCGTAACCGGAGATTAACATTACGTGCATTTCCGGGCGCCGCTTCTTCAATACGTTCGCCAGGTCCGGTCCGCACATATCCGGCATCGTGACATCTGATATCAGCAAATGGATGGTTCGTTGGAACTGGGCTTCCTGGCGCATTGCTTCGGTGCCGGAACTGGCTGCCAGCACTTCGAAGCCTGCGTCCTCAAGAATCATCCGAACCAGTTTGAGAATATATGCGTCGTCTTCGACAAGAAGAACGGTCTCCAGGTTCTCCCTGTTGCGCGGTACGGCCATAATGCTGGCGACTGCACGAGCCGGACCAAACCGGGATCGCCACAAAAGCAGCTTTGGCGCGGGTGGAAAAGCAGACGCGTCGTTCGTTTCTAAGCCGTCACAACAGCGATGACCTGCAACTCTGGCATGTCCGCGTGCACGTTCTGCACGTAGATCCGGAAGAATCGCTGAGAGACGGCAGACCGTTGAGCTTAGTGTTTCTACGGTGACAGCCGTAGGTTATTGGTTCGGCCTTTGCCGTGGCTTTGGGACACCCGGAGGAACCTGAAAAACTTCGTGGTGACGAACGCTTTGCGATGCTGCTGGCTTTACTGCTGCTCTCGACCAAAAACGAGGTTCCGGAAGTGCCCCTCCTGGCACGAAAGTTACCGGCTTGCTGTGTCTCGGGCCACTGCGCCGGAGGTCGAGCAAGGGCTAGCTGCAACTCCTCGGGCGAGAACGCTGCACAACACAAGCAGGGTAGGCGCGCGAGCGCTGTTCGCGCGCCCGCCGCCGCCTCTCGAGCCGATCCAACAGGGCCGGATCCGAGGGAACGTCAATCAAGGTACTTGACCAGAATAACCTCGTTGCCTTTTTGGTTATAGATAACTTCGTCGGCAAGCTTCTGTGCGATCAGCATCCCGAAGCCGCCTGCACGCATTCCCGCCATCTTCCGGATCTCGACGTGTTCGATGGGACACTCAGCGGAGTTACCAACCGCGGCGTGCCCGAGCGCGGAGCGGGAGAACCCGGCTCCAGGATCTTCCATGTGATAGACCAGCGAGCGCTGGCTGCGAACGCGCGAGACGCGGACCCATTCGTTAGGATCGAGCTTGCCGCCATGCTCTATGGCGTTGAGGAGCATTTCGCGAAACGCCATGGCCACGTGGCTGCGTTCCTCCGGAGCGAGGTCGTTCTTCAGCTCTTCCAAAAAATGCTGCAGGCGTTCGGCTGTCGGAATGTTACAGCGGATTCTAAGAGTGAGGAACTCGGGATCGGCTGACAGAACCCGGATCTCATCATCTCCTCCCCTTTCCGTGACCGCGCTGTGGATCATATCCCGGACTGCGGCAGGATCAAATGGCCTGCTGAAATAGCTGAACGCGTGCTGCTTCATCGCCTCGATCACATCGGCGTTGCTTGGGATAGAGTCGATGACAATGACTTTTACTCCCTGTTGGGCTTCGCGAATGACTGCCACTAATTCGCTGGCGGCGCAAACATCGGGATGTTGTTCGGCAATTACCAGTTGATAGTGCCGCCGGCGCAGGCTATTCAGCGCGAGCGCGAGACTGGATGTCTGCACCACCATCCATTCGAGACCGTCCGGCTGGCTCGCAAATAGAGGCGGCAAATCCGGCGCGGCGCCAATCAGAAGGGCCAGGTAAGGCTCTCCCATTGGAAGTTCGTTTAGGATACGCGGTTCCTTGGCCGAGGCAGATAGCAAACTCACGAGGTGCCCCTCAGTCAATTCCATCGTGCTGCCTGCTAATGCAGGTGGATGGCCGCAAGCCGGAGGGCGAAATTCGCGGTGGCCGGGTCGCGTGGGCCTTTATCTGCTTAGGGACAACGCGCCGGATTGTGTTGCCCGGCGAGAGAACGGCTAGAGACTGATTATGCCTTGCTTCCTCCTGCTCGTCGTCCTGATGTTTCCGCGGGTCGCGCTCGCGTTGATGTGGTTCTTCTCGACCTATCTGCAGCGTGCCTTCCACGGCGGCCTAGTGCTGCCAGTACTCGGCTTCATCTTTCTGCCGCTTACCACGATCGTATACGCATGGGAACTTAACAGCGGTATGCCCACGGCGGGAATCAACCTCTTGTGGCTGCTGATTGCGGTGGTCATCGACCTGGGAGGCTTGGGAGGCGGCGTGCACCGCCAATCGCGGCGCTAAACGGGCCCTTAGTCGCCCAGACCTGCCGCTTTCGCGTCTTCGCGCAACGCGGCGATCCGGTTCTGTAATGTGCGCAGGCTGATCCCCAACATCTCGGCCGCCGTTTTGCGATTGCCGCCGACGTGTTCGAGTGTGAGATTGATGTAGGCCTCTTCGAGCGTCTTTAGTGACTGGCCAGGCCTGGGCATTGCAGAACCTTCGGAACCGGGTGGTCTACGGGTATACGGACCGGGGCTCGCACCCAGCGCAGGGAAAGGCAGGTCTTTCAGGCGGATCAAACCCTCGCCGGCAAGGATGGTGGCGCGCTCCAGGACATTGCGGAGCTCCCGCACGTTACCAGGCCAATCGTAGCGTTGAAAGAGCTCCAGCACGTCGGCGGCCGTGCCGGTAACGCGCGTGCCGTGTTTCTTGTTCAGATTCTGCAGCATGGCGTCGGCGATCGGCGGGATATCTTCTTTGTGTTCCCGCAGTGGCGGCAGGACGATCTGGAACACGCTCAACCGATAGTAAAGTTCTTCGCGCAAATGCGTTTCAAGGTCCTGACTGGTAGCGGCAAGTACCCGAACGTCAACTGCGATTTCATGCCTGCCACCCAGCCGCCGCACCCGTAAGTCTTCGAGCACCCGAAGTAGCTTCGGTTGGGTGGACTGCGGCATCTCGCCGATCTCGTCGAGAAACAACGTGCCCCCGTGAGCCTGCTCAAAACAACCGGCCGAACGCTCCATGGCGCCCGTAAACGCACCTCTCTCGTGACCGAACAACTCGCTTTCCACCAGACTCTCGGGCAGGGCGGCCGCATTGATCGCGACGAAAGGCCCGTCACCGCGCGGGCTGCATTTATGAATTTCACGGGCAACCAACTCCTTGCCGGTGCCACTCTCACCCCGGATCAGTACGGACGCCGCAGTGGGCGCTACCTGCCTGATCTGCGAGAAGATCCGCTGCATCGCCGGAGAAGTTCCGACCAAATCGCCGAGTACGCCGCGAAGGCACAGATCACGCTTCAGTTCGTCGGCTTTCTGCAGACTTCTGTTGTATTGAATCGCGCGTTCCAGAAGAATCTTGAAGGCGTGCGGCTCTACCGGCTTCTCCAGAAACCAGAATGCCTTAAGGTCGTGGACGGCGGTCAGGGCCTTCTCCATGCTGCCGAATCCGGTGAGCGCGATTGCCGGAGTGAGGTCGCCGCGTTCCTTGAGGTGGCGCAGCAATTCGAAGCCGTCCATGCGCGGCATGACCAAATCCGAAACGATCACGTCCGCGAGGAAGGTATTGAGCCGTGCCAGCGCTTCTTGCCCATCGCCCGCGACCTGCACTTCATAGTCGCAATCGGAGAGCATGGCGCACAAGGCGATACGCTGCCCCTCGTCATCGTCGACGATGAGAATCCGGCCCGAACCTGCGCGTTGCCGGGGCATGGCGTGTATTATAGCAAGGCGTGCGCCGCCATCCGCGAGTTCCCTGTTTGGCTTCGCTGGAGCGCGCCCCTTTGCGCTTCTAACCAAGAATCCGGCGACCCTGAACCAGGCGGATCACCATGACCACCAAAGCAATCACCAACAGGATGTGAATCAGCCCGCCCGCGGTATACGAAAGGGCTAATCCCGCAGCCCATAAAATCAGCAGAATGATACAGATTGTCCACAACATTTGCCTGCTCCTTTAGGGTGCATCAGTGCATGCCTGGGTCCAATCGGGCGGGGAGCTTGCCGGGAGCGTCTGGCATACCTCCACATGGCACTCGCCGTGCAGTCGTTCTTCAGAAGCGCAAAGGGGCGCGTGTCCGCGCCGCCAGGAAGGATGGGAACTCGCGGGATAGTGGCGGCGCGGCCGTGGCCCCGTTTTGCGCGAGTTCCTTGGAAGGAAATCATGAAAACTTCGACCATAGTCTCAATTACAGGAGCGGTGTTGATGGCCACTCTGCTCCTCACGCATTCCGCCGTCGCGCGTGACCATAACGCCTTAAACGGCACCTGGACCCTGGTTCCCGCGCAGAGCGATTTTGCCGGCCAGCCCGTTGTTCAGACCGGTACCGTAACGATCGCGGACCGGGAGGGCATCATCATCGTCTCTCGCAGTTTCGTGTATGCAGGCGCCACCGAGACCTACTTCTACAGCGACGTCACCGACGCCGAGCACAATGCCACGATTCATACCGGCAAAGACCTCAAGAGCAAGACCCGGTGGGATCACGATGTTCTGAAGGTTACGACCACGCAATCCGGCGCGGTTACTCTGGAAAGTTATACGCTGGCCGCGGATGGCAGCATGATGGTCAGCGTCCTAAAGCCGGACCACAAGCCGATTACCCTCGTCTTTCAGCGCAAATAGAAGCAACGCTGGATTGTGACCATATTCGGTCACATGACGCATGCACGCCATTTAATTGTTCCTTTAAATGCGCAAAACAGGCCGCGGCCGCGTTGGCTCGAATCGTGCATGGACCATCCGGGTGACCAAGGAAAAAACATGTCAGATGGAACCGTGACGGCGGCCTCTGCTGAAGATGCCGTGGGCGTGATGGATGTCATCACCGAGGTCCGCCGCGAAGAGGCTCTGCTCAAAACGGGCGCGTTGCAGAACGCGATTTTCAACAGCGCCAACTTCTCGAGTATCGCGACCGACGAGAGGGGTGTCATTCAAATATTTAATGTCGGCGCGGAACGCATGCTGGGCTACACGGCCGCGGACGTGGTGAACAAGATTACGCCGGCCGATATCTCCGATCCGGACGAATTGATCGCTCGCGCAGTGGCGCTGAGCGATGAGTTGGCTACCACAATTACGCCAGGTTTCCAGGCCCTTGTCTTCAAGGCCTCTCGCGGCATCGAGGACATTTACGAACTGACCTACATCCGAAAAGATGGCAGCCGCTTTCCAGCCATCGTGTCGGTCACGGCGCTGCGCGACGATCAGGGCGATATCATCGGCTACCTTTTGATTGGCACCGATAATTCCGCGCGCAAGCGGGTGGAAGCGGAGCAGATGAAGCTGGATCAACGCCTGCGCGACCAGCAGTTCTACACGCGCTCGCTGATCGAATCCAACATCGATGCGCTCATGACCACCGATCCGGCCGGCATTATTACCGATGTCAACAAGCAGATGGAGGCGCTCACCGGCTGTACGCGCGACGAGTTGATCGGCGCGCCTTTCAAGAGCTACTTCACCGATCCGGCGCGCGCGGAAGCGGGTATCAAGCAGGTGTTGCGCGAAAAGAAGGTCACCAACTACGAGCTCACCGCCTGCGCCCGCGACGGCAAGACGACCGTGGTCTCGTATAACGCGACCACCTTCTACGACCGCGACAGGAAACTGGAAGGCGTCTTCGCCGCCGCCCGCGACGTGACCGAGCGGAAGCGCCTCGACCAGGCGCTCGAAGAGCAGAACGTAGAGTTGAAGAGGGCCAGGGCGGCGGCCGAAAAGGCCAACCTTGCCAAATCGGACTTCCTATCCAGCATGAGCCATGAGCTCCGGTCACCGCTCAATGCAATCCTCGGCTTCGCCCAACTCATCAATTCCGACTCCCCGCCGCCCACGCCCGCACAGACGGAAAGCATCGATCAGATTCTTCACGCGGGATGGTATCTGCTGGAACTCATCAACGAAATCCTGGATCTCGCGCAAATCGAGTCCGGAAGACTGGCGCTGTCGCAGGAACCGACGTCCCTGACCGAAGTCATGTTCGAATGCCGCGCCATGATCGAGCCGCAAGGGCAAAAGCGCGGTATCGGAATGACGTTCCCCCAGTTCGACCTTCCCTGTTTTGTGGAGGCCGATCGAACCCGGTTGAAGCAGGTTCTCATCAACCTTCTCTCCAACGCGATCAAGTATAACCAGGCCAACGGAACGGTTGTGGTGGACGTGGATCGGGTTAAGGGCGCCCCGGAACGGGTTCGCGTCAGCGTCAAGGACAGCGGTGCGGGGCTGCCCCCGGACATGTTGATGCAACTCTTTCAGCCCTTCAATCGCCTCGGACAAGAGAGGAGTGCCGAGGAAGGCACGGGCATCGGCCTGGTAATGAGCAAACGGCTGGTGGAACTGATGGGCGGCGAAATAGGTGTGGAAAGCACGGTGGGATTCGGCAGCGTGTTCTGGTTCGAATTGAACGCAGCTACGGCGCCCCGACTTGCAGTCGACAGAGCCGGACCCGCGGCGAATCCCCAAGAGGCGGTTCCGCACGGCGCGCCGCAACGCACGCTACTCTATGTCGAGGATAACCCGGCTAACCTGAAGCTGATCGAACAGCTCATCGCGCGCCGTCCTGATATGCATTTGCTGACCGCCAGAGACGGGGATCTCGGTATTCAGCTCGCGCGCGGCCACCAGCCGGAGGTGATCCTGATGGACATCAATCTGCCCGGCATCAGCGGTATCGAAGCCCTGAAAATCCTTCGTGAAGATCCCGCCACGGCGCACATTCCCATCGTCGCCTTGAGCGCCAATGCCATGCCACGCGACATCGAGAAGGGCCTGCACGCGGGATTCTTCCGCTATCTCACCAAGCCGATCAAGGTCAATGAGTTCATGCACACGTTGGACGAAGCGCTGGATTTCGCGCGGGAAGAGGCCCATCACGGCAAATAGACGGGCGCTCAGGTTATGGTCAGCCTAGCCGACATTCTGAACGCCCGAATCCTGGTAGTGGACGATCAGGCAGTCAATGTCCGTCTGTTGGAAGGCATGCTGCGCATTGCGGGCTATACCCGCGTTGAGTCCACGACCGATCCAACCCTCGTCTGCGAGCTTCATCGCAAGAACCGTTACGCGCTGATCCTGCTCGATCTTCAAATGCCCGGCATGGACGGATTCGAGGTAATGGAAGGCCTGAAGGAAATCGAAGACGACGGCTATCTTCCGGTCCTGGTAATCACTGCGCAGCCGGCTCACAAGCTGCGGGCTTTGGAAGCCGGCGCCAAGGATTTCGTCAACAAGCCTTTCGATCTGGCGGAACTGCGCGCGCGCGTTCACAACATTCTGGAAGTGCGTCTGCTGCACCTGGAAGCGAAGCATTACAACAAATTGCTGGAGGAAACGGTCCGCGAACTGGAGGCCAGCCGGGAAGTCATTCGTCTGAAAACTCTGGAGGAGCGCGCCCAGGGCGAACGGGAATTAGCCTTGGCGCAGGAGACCCAGGAAAGCCTGCTGCCCCGTTCCCTGCCCCAATTCGAAAATTTCCGCATCCATGCCTTTAACAGTCCCACGCGCTATGTAGGAGGGGACTTCTACGATTTCCTGCAACTGCGCTCGGGAGAGTGGGTGGCGGTTCTGGCAGATGTCTCCGGCAAGGGGATCTCCGCGGCGCTGTTGAGTTCGATGGTGCTGGGCGCTCTGAGTATGGAATTGCGCTCGGGCACTCGACCTCCCGAGGTTTTGAACCGGATCAACCAGCTCCTTTGCGAAAAATCTCTCCCGTACCAGTTCGTCACACTCTTTCTGTTGCTCCAAAGTCCGAATGGCGCCGGGCAGTTCATCAGCGCTGGACACAATCCAGCATACCTATTCCGTTCAGCTACTGGTCACATCGCAAAGCTTCTGGCGGAACATCATTTCCTGGGGATGTTCGATTTCGCCTCTTACGAATCCCGTGTGCTCCAACTTTGCACGGGAGACATCCTGGTGGTGTATTCCGACGGCCTTACAGACGCGCGCAACCCGCAGCAAGAAATGTTCGGAGAGGCAAGACTCCTAAAACTCATCCGGCAAGAGGCTGCCTCGGGAAGTGACGCGCTCGAACAGAAGCTACTGAAAGCCATCGCGGAATTCACACAGGGCACGCCGCAAACGGACGACATCACTTTCGTAATGGTTGAGAAGTACCAGTGAAACCACCCGCCGTTCCTATATCCCGGATGTGGCGGTCCCGAACAATGCCCCCACGCCTGCCGTCATGGCCATGGCTAGCGCGCCCCAAAACGTAACCCGCATCGCTCCAACCAGCACGCTTGCGCCACCGGCGCGTGCGGCCAACCCTCCCAGAACCGCCAGGAACAAGAGTGAACTTCCGGAGACCAGCGGGATCAAGCCCGCCGCCGGGGCTAGGGCCGTGACTACCAGAGGCATCACGGCCCCGGCGACAAAGCTGCCTGCCGACGCGAAGGCGGCCTGAACTGGACGCGCACGGAACGACGCGGAGATACCCAGTTCGTCTCGGGCATGCGCGCCTAACGCATCATGGGCCATCAGTTGATAGGCAACCTGTTTGGCGAGTGCGGGATCGAGACCGCGAGCGATATAGATGCCCACCAGCTCGCGGCGCTCGCCCGCATCGTCCGTCTCCAACTCCGTGCGCTCCAGCTTGAGGTCAGCCTGTTCGGTGTCTGCCTGGGAGTGCACAGACACGTATTCGCCCGCGGCCATGGCCATCGCCCCGGCGACCGTGCCGGCAACCCCGGCGACCATTACATTACCGTGGGTCGCGTGCGCCGATGCGACGCCCAGCACCAGGCTGGCGGTGGATAGGATCCCGTCGTTTGCGCCCAATACCGCTGCACGCAACCAGCCGACACGCCCGGTGCGGTGCCGCTCGATCTGAGGCTTTATGACCGATGTCATCCGTTACAGCGAAACCGTGATGGCGAGTCTGACGCCCGGGTAACTCCGGTTGCAAAGGTAGTACCCGTTGTCATAATCGATATAAACGTCGTCGTCGGCATACCAGTTTTCAGCCCACGATCCCGGCCAGGGATCCACGAGCAGAAACCAGAAGCCGCCATACGAAAAGCGCGGATACCCCATGTACATTGCGGGCTGGCCGTGCATCCGGAACCAGTGTTGGCTCCCGAAGCTGACGTTATAGGTGTTCTGAGGAATGTAGTAACCGCCATAGCCTCCACGCTGTGCCCAGGTGCGATGATCGCTGTTCCAATTCCGATCGCCATTCTGCTGCCAGGTGCTATGGCCCTGCCACCCGCCGCCTTCTTTTAGCCATCCCTTCTGCTGTTGCCACGCGACCGCCTGCGGCCGCGTAGGGTGCCCTTGCTGTGGCTGCTCAGCTTGTCGGGCCTGCTGCGTAGCCGGCTGCGGCTTGGTCTGCCGGGCCTGCTGGGCGTGCTGCTGCGCGGGCTGTTGCGGCTTAGCCTGTTGGGCGTGCTGCGTGGGCTGTTGCGGGCGGGCCTGCTGGGCATGCTGCTGCGCGGGCTGTTGCGGCTTGGCCTGTTGGGCGTGCTGTGTGGGCTGTTGCGGCTTAGCCTGTTGGGCATGCTGCGTGGGCTGTTGCGGCTTGGCCTGTTGGGCGTGCTGTGTGGGCTGTTGCGGCTTAGCCTGTTGGGCATGCTGCGTGGGCTGTTGCGGGCGGGCCTGCTGGGCATGCTGCTGCGCGGGCTGTTGCGGCCTAGCCTGTTGGGCGTGCTGCGCGGGCTGTTGTGGCCGGGCCTGCTGGGCATGCTGCTGCGCGGGCTGTTGTGGCCGGGCCTGCTGGGCATGCTGCTGCGCGGGCTGTTGCGGGCGGGCCGGCTGCGCGGATGGCCGCGGTGCCTGCTCTGGTTTACTCTGCTGCTTTTCAGATGGGCGCTGCGGTTCCTGCTCGTGCTGCGCGAACGCTGGGCCAATCGCAGCGAAAAACAGACACAGGGCCGCGGTACTGGTAACTCGAAGGGCTTTCATACGAATCGTCTCCATTACAGTCGTGATTGATTATGCACGCAGCAGACCACGGGCCCGAACTGTCGCAGAGGCCCATGGGACTCAATCGGCGCAGCTGCCTATTTGTCGATTTCGCGAACCACGTATTCTGCGGGCGTCGGGACGGGCGCTTCGGCACGATTCGTAACGGCCGCTGCCGGCCTTTCCGTCGGCCTGTCTGTCGCACCGTAGTCGGCGGTAGACTCCGAAGCGGCGGAAATGCCCCGGGCGCCGGTGTCTTTTAGAGTTTTCTTCGCCCGCGCACACCACTCCGGACTGTCGCAGTGTACGGACAGAAGAACGCCGCCGCGCCTGATTCTACCCGCATATCGCTTGGCGACGTAGTCTGTCAGACGGAGGCCCGCCAGCAATCCCACGATCCAACCCAGCGCTCCACCGGCGCCGGCCCCAGCAAACGCAGCCAGCCACGGTCCCGCCGCAACCAGTGGCGCCAGGCCCGGAATGCTGACGGTTTGATTGGAAACGACCCAGGCGACCACCGCTCCAAGCAGCGCGCCCACTGGCGCCCCAACCCCGGCTCCCGCCGTTGCCCTGGTGTGTTTCTCGTGCGCGAAATCCTTGGACCCATGGTTTTCAGATGACAGGACCGAGATATCCGTAGCGCGATACCCGGCCTTCTGTAAAATGTCGATGACATCCGAAACTGTGGAGCGATCCTCATAGATGCCAATGACCGACGTATTCTTTGCCATTTAGTGTTTTCTCCTTATGCAGGTGTCTATACCTGTGCACGAGCCGGGCCACGCCCCGGGGCCGCTGACAGGAAAGGGATCCTTGTATCGCAGCGCGCCCAAGTGCAGGATTTGCCCTTGCGCGTGCACATTTGACCGCGCTCACGCCGACCTCGCGACAGAGGCCGTGGTTTCCAACGGCGGTAAACGTGCCACACGCAATTTACACAGAAGCGCAAAGGGGCGCGTGTCCGCGCCGCCAGATACGACAGGAACTCCGCAGCTTCCAGCGGCGCGGGGCGGCCCGTTTTGCGCGAGTTCCTTGGAAGGCTCGAAGGAGAAGGAGTCACATGAATTGGGATCAAATTGCAGGCCGTTGGAAGCGGTTCAGCGGCTCCGCGCGCGAGCGCTGGGGAAAACTTAGAGGTAATAAGTGGCAAACAATCGTGGGCAAGAAGGTAGGGTTAGTGGGGCGAATTCAGGAGCGGTATGGCGTGGCGATCGCAGATGCCGAGCAGCGAGAAGACGAACAGGCGCTGGCGCAAAAGGGAAGCAAGCGCGAAAAGCGCGCCGCCATCCGCTATTAGGAAACGCAAGACGAACGCGATACCGTTTGCGATGGTCCCGATTCAAGCGCAAAGGGGCCACGGCCGCGCCGCCAGGAAGGACAGAAACTCGCGGGATAGTGGCGACGCGGCCGTAGCCCCGTTTCGCCCGGCTCATCGGCCGACAGCTTGAAGAGGACTTACCGAACGGTAAGGCAACCGCTCCGTCACACTAGTCGCGAAGGCTTCCGGGGCTAGGAGTTTGCGGAAATTCCACGTGGCCGTTGGGTTGCTTAGTGTGATGTGAACTGGCGAAGTAACCCTTTAACCTGCCCTCTGCCGCAACCGACGGGTGGAAGAAAAGTGGGCCCATTTGAGAACGGTGTGCATGCGGCAGCCGCGGATCGGTGAACGCTCACTTAACTTCCTCGTGTTTGTTGCAGTAGAGGGCTTTTTGATGGCTTCACGTCAACCGGAATTTGGAACAAAAGGAGTAAAAGCAAATGAGTGTCTTGAGAGCAGTAACAACAAGTGTGTTTTGCCTCGCGCTAACCGGCGCGCTATTCGCACCAGCCGCAAACGCGGATGACTGGAACAGAAAGACCGTAATCACCTTCAGCGGGCCCGTGGAGATCCCCGGAGTCCACCTGAAGGGGTGGGGAGTGTTGCCGGCTGGCACTTACGTCTTCAAAATCCTGGACTCGCAATCCGACCGGCACATCGTCCAGATCTTCAACCAGGACGAAACGCAGGTCTACGCCACGATCCTGGCCATTCCGAACTATCGCCTGAAGGCGACCGACAAGACCGTAGTCACTTTCCGGGAGCGCCCGGCAGGTGAACCGGAAGCGCTTCGGGCATGGTTCTATCCCGGTAGAAACTGGGGCGAGGAATTCGTCTATCCGAAGGCTAAAGCGGTAGAACTGGCCAAGCAGACCAACACACCCGTTCTCTTCACCGCGGTCGAGATCCCGATCGAGGTCGCGGAGCCGATCAAAACGGCGGACGAGCCGGTGGTTGCGCAACTGAAGCAGGCGCCTGTCATGGCGATTAAACCCACTGGAGAAGAAGTGGAGCTTGCCCAAGTGATCGGCCCGCCGCCGGCCGACGAACTGGTGGCGCCGGGCACTGAGCCGGCAAAGGCATTGCCTTCCACGGCCAGCACGCTGCCGCTCATCGCGTTGCTCGGATTGCTGGCTTTGGGCGCAGCGTTCATCCTCCGGCTGGCGCAGAGACGCATTCAGTAAAAACCAGGGGTAACCGGAGAACAGCTATGAGGAAGATGCTGTCGCGGGCGGGAGAGCGTAGCTTGGCGAAAGCCATCGCTCTCCCGGTTCTTCTTCTGATTGTCCGCCTGAGTTATGCGGCCCAATCCCCGTCCGGACGACAAGATCCCGGCTCAGAATCTTTTCGAATCTCCGTGGACGTTGCCCTGGTAGTGTTGCCGGCCACCGTGACTGACCGGCAAGGTGGATTTGTCTCAAATCTTGTTGAAGGGGATTTCAAAGTCTTCGAGAGCGGCGCACTGCAACGCATCCAGCTCTTCAGAAACGAAGACATTCCGGTCACCGTTGGATTGGTTGTCGATCACAGCGGCAGCATGCTCCACAAAATGCCGGAGGTGGCGGCCGCGGCCGACACCTTCGTGTAGTCCAGCAATCGGGACGACGAAATGTTTGTTGTCAACTTCAACGAGAAAGTGTCGCTGGGGCTACCGCCCGCCATCCACTTCACCAATAACCCGGTCGAACTCACAAATGCGATGGTCACCAGCCGCGCGGGAGGCCAGACCGCGCTTTACGACGCGATCGCCAGGGGCTTGGACGAGTTGCAGGCAGGCATTCGGGATAAACAGGTCCTGATCGTGGTCAGCGATGGCGATGACAACGCGAGTGCCCTCAAGTTGTCTCAGGTCATGAAACGGGCGGAACAATCCAACGCCGTCATCTACACCATAGGGGTGTTCGAAGAAGACGATCCGGTACAGAACCCGGGTGTGCTCAAACGCTTTACGCAGGCCACCGGCGGCCAAGCCTTTCTTCCTAAACAAATCTCCGAAGTCGTGCCCATCTGCCAGCGTATCGCGCGCGACATTCGCCATCAATACACGATCGGATATGTTCCAACGAATCGGGCTCCTGACGGCGCCTATCGGGCCATCCGGGTACATGCTCAGGCAAAGGGGCCACGGGGAACTGTCCGTGGGCACGCGCCCGGTTACAGATCGCCCGCCGCCCCGCAGCCTATCCAGATAGGCGTCAAATGAGCACTAGTCGTTGGGCTGGCAGTTCGACCACCACTTGCGCGATCGGTGCACGGTGCTGCCATCGACTGTGGAATGATGGAGAAGGGACGGCCAAGGCTGGCCGCTGAGGAGGGAGCTTGGAACACGTTTCGGTTGTTCGCGCCGTCCATATCCTCGTTATTGAGGACAACGGCTCCGACGTCTTCCTTCTCGAACGGGCACTGAAAAAGCAGGATCTCCAATTTGAGCTGGTTCACCTGCTGAACGGATCTCAAGGTCTCGCTTTTATCCGCGGGCAGGGGGCCTACGCGGAAGCGGCAATTCCAAACCTCATCCTGATAGACCTGAACCTGTCCAAGTATACGGGTATGGACCTGTTGCGTGAAATCCGCTGCACCCAACGCCTGGATGGCGTGCCAGTGTGCGTGTGGAGTTCTTCCCACTCCCGGCGAGATGAGGCGCTGCTGCAAGATCTCGGGGTTTCCCTGTTCATCAACAAGCCTTCCGGCGTGAGCCAATTTATGGAGATCGGCAAGATGATCAGGGACCTGCTTTCAGATGCCGGAACCGGCTGAAGGCGCTACAATTCTGTCAGCCGGGAGGCCGCCGGCCGCGAATGGTCCCGGCCAGAAAGGTACAGGTGGGAGTGACAACGAAGACCGGCAATCGTCCGCCCGGTAAGGCTGCTCGTTCGCCTCGCTTGCCCGATGCGCGCGGCGCCAGGCGGCGCACGGCCACCATCGCAAAAAAAGCCGCCACGCTCGTCCTGCCGGCCGCCGCGGACCGCCCCTTTCCGATTGTGGGTGTAGGAGCCTCCGCCGGCGGCCTGGAGGCGTTCACGGAATTCCTCAGCCATCTGCCGCCCGATACGGGGATGGCCTTCGTGCTGATCCAGCATCTTGACCCCAGTCACAAGAGCCATCTGACCGAGTTGCTCTCCAAAGTCTGCAAGATGCCCGTCTGTGAAGTGGCGGGCGAGACTCGCGCCCAGCCCAATCATGTTTACGTGATTCCACCGCGATGCACTTTGGCCATTTCCGATGGTGTCCTGCACTCTCTGCCCCGGCCCGCCAAAGGCTCCCATATGCCGATCGACGATTTTCTCCGCAGCCTGGCGGCGGAGCGTGGCAGGCTGGCGCTCGGAGTTGTACTTTCGGGAACCGCATCCGACGGGACACTTGGCCTCCAGGCGATCAAGGCCGCGGGCGGCGTCACCTTCGCGCAGGACGTGCAAACCGCGAAGTTCGATAGCATGCCGCGAAGCGCGATCTCAGCCGGCGTGGATTATATTCTGCCGCCAGCCGGAATTGCGCGCCAATTGGCCGCCATCGCACGCCATCCTCAGGTCTCCATCGAGACTCGGCCGGAGATCGATCCGCCGGAAGATACCGAACTGGGAAAGATACTCCGCGTGGTGCGGAGCGCCACCGGCGTGGACTTCACCCACTATAAGCCCAGCACTCTCCGGCGGCGCATCAAGCGGCGCATGACCCTCCGCGGGTTCGCCAGGCTGGAAAACTACCGGCTGCAGCTCGAACAGCATCGCGAGGAAGCCAAAGCTCTGGGCGAGGATTGTCTGATTACGGTCACGGCATTCTTTCGGGAACCAGCGGTCTTCGAGGAGTTGAAGAGGAACGTGTTTCCTGAGCTGCTTGACCATCGGCCGGCCGAGGAACCCATCCGGATCTGGGTGCCTGGATGCGCAACGGGAGAGGAAGCTTATTCCATTGCCATCTGCCTGATGGAATTACTGGATGACGCCAGGATCAGCGTGCCCTTTGAGGTCTTCGCCACCGATATCAGTGAAACGGCCATCGAAAAAGCCCGCGCCGGCACGTATGCGAGCGGCGCAATAGCAGGCGTCTCGCCGCAGCGGCTGTCGCGGTTCTTTACCCGAACCGAACGCGGATACCAGATCGCGAAAGGCGTCCGTGACATGTGCGTTTTCGCCAGGCACAACGTCGCGGAGGACCCGCCCTTCTCCAAGCTGGATCTCATCAGTTGCTGTAACGTGCTCATCTATCTTGGCGAAGCTTTACAACGCCAGGTGTTGTCGATCCTCCGTTATGCGCTCAAGCCGGCTGGGTTCCTGGTTGTGGGTCCCTCGGAAGCTGTCGGCACGCTTTCCACTTCGTTTCATCAGGTAGACAAAACCCACAAGATCTATCGCATGCGGCACGCCGCGGGTACGCCGGTGCCGCGCCTGGGTGAAGGGCGGTCCAGCGAAGGGCGGGCGGATCTAAGACCGCGAACTGCCGCGGGCCGCGCCGCGCCGGACGCGCTAAAAGAAGCCGACCGCCTGGTGCTGGCCGAATATGGTCCCCCGGGCGCTATCGTTGACGATGCTTTAAATATCGTCCAGGTCCGCGGCCGCACGGCGCCGTACCTGGAACTTGCGCCCGGCGAGCCAACCAAGAATCTTCTCAAACTCGCGCGCGAGGGCCTGGTAGCAGGCCTCGGTCAGGCGATCCAAACCGCCCGGAATAGCAACGTAGCAGCCGGCGCGGACGCCTTTCGGATCGAAGAAGGGGGCCGGTTACAGGGCGTCGCCATCAAGGTCATCCCTTTCGGTGGCCCGCCCGCTTCCGGCGAGCGCTATTTTCTGGTCCTGTTCGAGGACGCGGAGCCGGATAGCAGCCGGAGCGCGGTGCGCCTGCCCGCGATCGAGGACCACGGGGACAGCCTCCAACTGCGGCGGGAACTGGTAGCCACCAAAGACTCTCTGCAATCGATCGTCGAGGACAATGCGTCCACTTTGGAAGAGCTTCGGGCAGCGAACGAAGAGGCGCAGGCGGGCAACGAGGAACTGGAAACCGCGCAGGAAGAGCTGGAATCGGCCAACGAGGAATTGAACACCCTTAACGAAGAGCTGAAGGTCGGCAACCTGGAATTCAGCAAAGTCAACCGCGACCTGGCCAATCTTCTGGAGAGCATCAGTATCCCGTTAGTCATGGTGGGGCGGGATCTGCGCATTCGCCGCTTTACGCGCGCGATGGAACCCATGTTGAATCTGATCGCGTCCGATGTCGGACGGTCGATCACCGATCTCCAGCCACAAATAGAACTGCCCGACCTGCGGCGCCTGCTTCTGGACGCCATGGAGGGCGGCGACCGGAAACCGCGCGACATCCGCGACGCGCATGGGCACTGGTATTCTCTGCACATCCTTCCGTCTGTAGGGGCGGACGATAAAACAGATGGCGCCGTACTGATGTTGATCGATATCGACGCCGCCAAGCGCGGGCTTGATTTCGCGGAAGCCATAGTAGAAACGGTGCGGGAGCCCCTGGTGATCCTGAGCCAGAACCTGCAAGTCATGAAAGCCAACAAGACGTTTTACGAAACGTTCCACGCCGTGCGGGAGGAGACGGAAGGGCGTCTCATCTACGACCTCGGGAATGGACAGTGGAATATCCCGAAGCTACGCGAGCTGTTGGAGAATATTCTCCCGGCGCATTCCACCTTCCGGGACTTTGAGGTGACCCACGACTTTGAACATGTCGGACGGAAAGTGATGCTGCTCAACGCCAGCGAGATCTTCAATCCGAATGCCCAGGCACGGACCATCCTTCTGGCTATTGAAGACGTAACGGACCGCAAACTGGCGGAGGAGGCGCTCCGCTCTACCAATGCCGAACTGCAGCATTTCGCCTATGCGCTCACGCACGATTTGCAGGAGCCTTTACGGATGGTGGTGAACTTTACCGAGCTCTTGGGGCAGGAGTATTCCGGAAAGCTGGGCAAAGAAGCGGACCAATTCATCGCTTATTCCATCGAGGGCGCGCAGAGAATTGAGGCCCTGTTGAGAGCCCTGCTTGCTTATTGGGAGGTTACCGAGCGCGAACCGGGTAATCTCATCTCGATCGACTGCGGCGCGGTTCTGGCGAAGGCGCTGTTGAACCTGCAGGCGGCTGTTGCGGACAGTGGCGCCATAATAACTTCCGATCCGCTGCCAACTCTGGTAGCCGAAGAGGTTATGCTGATGCAGCTCTTCCAGAACCTGATTTCCAATTCCATCAAGTATAGAGGCGAAGAAACGCCCCGAATCCATGTCTCAGCGGAAAGAGCCGCGGAGGGGTGGCGCTTTTCGGTGCGGGATAACGGGCTCGGCATCGATCCCGCGGATACGGGCCGCGTATTCGGCATGTTCAAACGCTTGCATGGTAGCGAAATCTCCGGTACTGGCATCGGCCTGGCCCTTTGTAAGAAGCTTGTAGAGCGCCAGGGCGGCCGGATCTGGGTGGAATCAGAGGCCGGGCGGGGCGCGACGTTCAGGTTCACAATCCCCAACGGCCGTAAGGAATCCGCCCCACCTCGGCGCGCCGATTAATCATGGACGGCGCCGGCCAGGATCGCATGGAAGACGAGATGGAACGCCTTCGCCGGGAGCTCGATCGAGAGACGCGCCGCTGCCTCGATCTCCGCAGAAAATTGGATGAAACCGGCGCGGAGTTTGAACAGTTTATCTCCATGGCGGCCCATAACCTGCGCGAGCCTCTGCGGGAAGTGGCCGCATACAGTCAACTGCTTGCCGAGTCGTACGCCGGCCGTCTCGATTCCGGCGCATGCGCATTCCTGAAGCGCATCCAGGCGGGGGCGGTTAGCATGGAGTCCCTGCTCGCTGACATCGTGGACTACTGGGCTACCGGTATTGGCGTCCCGCCACCAACCTTGACCGACATGGAAGCCGTCCTGCGCCAGGTGCTTCTGTGGGCGGATAAACAGATAACAGCCCAAGGCGCAATCGTTACGCATGACCCTTTACCGGTGGTAATGGGGGATTTCGAAGTGCTGGCCAAAGTTCTGCACCATCTGGTTAGAAATGCCATCGAATACGCCGGCGCCCAGCCTCCCCGCGTTCACATCTCATCCAGGCAGGTAGATCGCGAATGGGTATTATCCGTGAAAGACAACGGCCCCGGTATAGACCCGGCATTCCAGGACCGCGTGTTTGTTCCGTTCAAGCGCCTGCACGGCAAAGAACACCCCGGTAATGGACTCGGGCTCGCATTCTGCAAAAAGGCCATCGAGTCGCTCGGCGGTCGAATGTGGATCGAATCGTCACCCGCTGAGGGAACGACGTTCTATTTCTCCACGGCTCCGGCTGATTAGCAATTCTTGCCTGATTGACGGCAGGAACTGCACTTGTAGAGCGATGATTTCCGCGGGACAGGGGAAACTACGCTGGTCCTAAACCTGCTCAAGCAGGGCGCGGTAAATACCAGTAGTTTGAGGTCTGTTATTCCATTACACACAAGGAGAAGAAAATACCATGTCACAGACGAGAGATGCCAAAGGACGGTGGATGCAGAGTGTTCTGGCGGCAGACACTCTTACAGGCGATAGGGTGGTGAATCGTCAAAAAGAGGATCTCGGAATAATCGAGCACCTGATGATCGATGTGGAAAAAGGCCGTGTCGCTTACGCAGTGCTTTCGTTCGGGGGATTCATGGGTATGGGCGACAAATTGTTTGCTATTCCCTGGAGTGCCCTCACGGTAGACACCGGTGAGAGACAGTTTGTCCTGGACATCGACAAGAAGTTGCTCGATCACGCTCCCGGGTTCGACAAGGCTCACTGGCCGAACATGGCTGACCACGCATGGGGCGCTGAAGTCTCCACCTATTACGGCACGAAGCCCTATTGGACCTAGAAATGCACTTCAATTGATGCAGTTGCCGGAAGAGTTCGCACTATTCCAGGAGAAACACTATGAAGCCGAGCACAGAAGATCAGATTAAAGGTACGTTGCACGAGGTAAAAGGCAAGGTCAAAGAGAAGGCTGGCCAAATAGTCGGTAATCCCGACACCGAGGCTGAAGGCCGATCCGAAAACCTCGCCGGCAAAGTTCAGAAAAAAGTCGGCCAAATCGAAAAAGTAATAGAAAAGTAGGCCGGGTGGCGCCCGGCGCGCCATCAAAAGGAAGGAACCAAAATGCTGATATTGATTATTCTCCTGCTGTTGGTTTTCGGCGGCGGCGGGTACTACGGCTATGGCCGCTGGGGTTACGGCGGCGGTGCCGGCATAGGTTTGGGTGGCGTGTTGTTGATTCTGCTCGTTGCCTATATGTTGGGCATCTTCCACTAAGGCGCGCAGCGACAACGGGGATAAAGCAGTTGCGTGGTGCACGTGCCGCCAGATAGCTTGCGGCATTGTGAAAGGGAGAGAGTATGGTTTATAAGCGTCTGATCGGATTGGTTTTTGCGGGAGCGCTGACCTTTAGCGCCGCGGCCGCCGAAGTTGTGGTTAAGATAAGGCCACCCGTAGCTGTAGTCGAAACGCGGGGACCGGCACCCGGTCCGGGCTATGTGTGGATTGGCGGGTACCATCGCTGGGATGGCAATGCCTACGCCTGGAATGCCGGCAGGTGGGAACAACCGCCACGTGCGCACGCCCGCTGGGTTGCGCACCGCTGGGTTCACCGCAGGGGCGGCTACGTTTTTGTTGAGGGGCGTTGGCGCTAGGCGGCTTTGCGGCAGGCTCTCCATGCCGGTAGACGGCGCTGCCGGCATGGGGCCTGCTATTCCCTACGAGTGACCAGTCCAAGGCCTATCTCATCGGTGGCGGCGTCGGATCCTTGCGGCCGCCGCTTTTATGATTCGCCCTGGCCTCCACGCATCGAATCCCTCGCTTTTCAACCCAAGCCAGTCCGTCTTCGACGAAACCGTGGAATTCAACGAACGGCATAAGTCGAATGCCGGCAGCCGCCGCGCGAAGGTTCCCGAAACTTCGATGGGGTTCTCCATGGATGACCGCATCGAATTGCTGAAGCTGGAGCCAGGCCAGCGAAGATACCTTGGCTGCGAGTTGCATTACCGGTTGGCTTTCGACCGGCTTCTTCGAGACTGAATTCTGGTACATGTGGTCTACCACGTTCGCCTTCCAACCATGGCACAGCGCTGTTGAGTTCCCGGCATTGCCTGCACCGTTTCCTGCTCGACCTTCGCGGAGTGAAACTCTCGCTGGAGGCAAGCGGACCATCTACAACCAGTACGGCTCGCTCGTTCTACCGTGGCAGCCGTGGCTCGCGGCACATAGTGTCCATCTGGTCGCGGATTGCAAGGTGACCGGTCTCGATCATGGGACCAGCGACGGCAAGTTGCGCGTGATCGCTGTCCATTGCATGCGGCAGGACAAAAGCGACGTGAATGCCCTTGGTCACTGCGACTTTATCTTCCAGCAAAACGGATCCATGACAGATGCCTCCAGTTTGGGTTCCATGAGCGGCGCGACTGCAGAGCTGACCAAAGCGGGATAGCGGTGGCTGGACTCTGTAGGAAAAGCTGGCGGAAGGGCGGCCGGAATTTGGCAATCCCACGGCGTTTAACAGTAACATCGCACAGTCTTGTTGGGAGTCATTACCGTCACGTTACGGACGCCGGCGTTCTTCGTTCGGATGACTCAATTCACAGGAAATCAGCCGGGCACCGGCGGACTGGTTACCTTCAAAGGCTCTAATTGGCTGATGTCTATCGTCTTGGCTCATCAACCTCACTTCCCGAACCAGCCTCCCGGCGTGCAGGCGTTCTGGGGATATTCGGCCGCTGCCAGTGCCACCCGGATCCTTGAATTTCGCATTCGTCAGCCAGTTCGTCGAAATTCCGGATGATATCGCCTTCACTGTGGAGTAATCGGTTCGGGCCGCCCAGATGGCCGTCTACGAGCTGCTTGGTATCGACCGCCAGATCCCGCCCGTAACGCCGCGCGACAAATCCTTTCGCTTGCAGTTGGATGCCTTGATCAAAGCATTTAGGTGACGTTCGGTGAGTGAAGATCAGCCGGCATATGCGGTTACCAGCATGATGATGGTGGCCAGCAGCATGACCCCGGCGCTTGTCCACCCCAACCAGCGAAGCAGAGGTCCGTTCCGGCGCTCTCCCATAACATCGGCTCTGCTGGTGAGCAGCACTACCAGGATTAGTAGCGGCGGCGCCAGCGCTCCGTTGACTACCGCCGACCAAAAGAGCATCTTGACGGCGTTGAGACCCGCGTAGTCCAAGCCAAGGCCGAGCGCCATCGCGATCGCTATAACCGAATAGAACCCGTGAGCCAGCGGAGGGTGAACGTCCAGCGAGCCAACCCAATCGGCCGCCTCTGCGATGGCGTAAGCGCACGATCCGGCCAATACAGGGACCCCCAACATGCCTGCTCCGATCAAACCCAGGCTAAACAGCCAGTACGCGCCATCGCCCGCCAACGGACGCAGGGCCTCGGCGGCATCACGCGCGGTGGAGATGGTAGTCTTACCATGCGCGTGCAGCGTGGCGGCCGACGTAAGAATGATGAAGTACATCACCAGATTCGAAAAGAACATGCCGGTGAGAACGTCGGTCCGGGAAACTCGTATTTCCCGATTGGTGGCGCCTTTACGCTGTTGTACGGTCGCGCGGCCCAAAGAGATGTCTTGCTCAACCTCCTGCGCGGCCTGCCAGAAGAAGAGATAAGGCGAGATGGTCGTTCCCAGGATACCGACCAGCGTCGCCCAATACGCGCTGGTCCACTGCACGCTTGGAATCAGGGTAGCCCGCACTACGGCTCGCCAGTCCGGGTGCGCCAGGAATGCAGCGGCTATGTAGGCAAACAAGGCGAGCGTGAGCCACTTGAAGATGCGGGCGATGAGGCGATAACTCGTCCAGAACAGCAAGGCTACAATCAGGAGCGCATATGCGGGTGTCCAATACAGCGATCTGGCCCCGGTCAGAAGCGCCGTGACCTCGCCCATGCCACCGAGATCCGCGGCGATGTTTACGACATTAGCGACTACGAGCAAGGCACAGGCGCTCCACAGGATCCATCGCGGATACCTCACCCGGATAACACCTGCCAACCCCAGGCCGGTGACCATACCCAGGCGGGCACACATAATTTGTATGGCCGCCATTAACGGGAAAGAGAAGATAGCGGTCCATAGGGGAGCATAACCGAACCCGGCTCCGGTGACCGAATACGTCGAGATGCCGGACGGGTCGTCGTCGGCAGCGCCGGTGATTAATCCGGGGCCAAGATTCGAGAAAAATCTGCGGAAACGGCCCTGCAGGACAAAGGCGCGCCGGGCGGCCTTGGCGCCAGGTGGACTCTGGCTCAATGCCGGGGCCGAAGGTCTTCAATAGCGCGCAGCCAATCTTCCTCCGGCGATCCGTCCGGACAGCCCCTATCTTGCCAAAGCTGATATGCCCGGGCGGCGATCTCCTGCTCGGTGGCCTCGTGTGCGATGGCCTGTGCGCCATGCTCGTTCCGGCTTCCCTGATGCTCGCTCTGTGCGGACAAGTAAGCCGGATTGGAGTGCTCCAGGGACTGTCTGGAGCTTTCATGTCCGGTCAGGTGATCCTCTTTTCCGTGATGCTCGGCGCCGCTGCGATGGGCGTGAGCGGCCAGGTCACGGTGTTCGGTAGCGATCTGTTGTGATTCGCGCATAACAAGAGCTTATGCACGTGTTGCGCCGTTAGTCGCGGTGGAAGCGGCCACGGGCCAGGATTAGGTATGATCCAGATCGGCAAAAGACGCAGTTCAAAAGTACAGTTTCTGCATGTCTCTCCGCGCCCCGCCTTCAAACAGCGTGTTTTTTTGCTCTGGGCCATCCCGTGCTAGTAGGGCACGAAATGACCACCGCACCTATCGGGATAGAATCGTTCAAGCAGATCCTCGAAGTGAAACGGGCGGAGATCTCCGGCGCGCTACGAAGGCGGGATGGCATTGCCATTGAGAAGAGCGCGGACCAGATGGACGAGATTCAGTATGCGTCGGAGCGAGACTTGGCCATTCAAAATGTGGACCGTGACTTCGCCCTGCTGCGTCAGTTGCAGGCCGCACTCCGGCGGATTGCCGATGGCGCCTTCGGAACTTGCATAGATTGCGAAAGCGTGATCAGCCCCAATCGGCTGGCAGCCGTGCCCTGGGCGTCCCGCTGCATCGGCTGCCAGGAAGTTGCCGACCGAGAAAGGCACGAGCGAGGGGATGAGAGTGATACTCTCGCCAATGCTGCATGATCTTCTTTCGAAAACGACGCTCGCCACCCGAACCACGGCGTTTCTGGGCGACTACTTGCCGCGCAAGTGCGGCATTGCCACGTTTACCTCCGGCCCGCTTGGGGCTGTAGCGGAGCAGAATCCCCAAAGCCTGTGCTTCGCCGTGCCGGTGGTGACCATGCTCCTCACAGTTTTCCCAAGCCGAATGCCGGCGAGGAGCACCACTCAACCCGCCTCGGAGGTCATGATTGAGCGCGAACGCACGATCTTACAGGATGTTTACCGGGCCCAGCCGGCCAAGATCCGCCAGTTCATCGATCACGCCGTTGCCATGGATGAAGAGGATCGGATCTCCCGAGCCCTGCGCGCGGACATGCGTCCACCCCAGGGGTGACTTGCGCTCATGCGGGTTCGCGCCGGGGAGGCCGCGCCGCGCGCCGCGATAGGGCGTACGCCATCCAGGCGCCGCCCCGCAGCATTGCCAGAAACCCTCCGAAGAGGAACGTCGCCACCCTACCGCGCGGCTCCAGGCGGGAGTACACAGCGTTCATGACCCAGGCCGCGACCGTGTAGATCCTGGCCGCGCGCGCCAGCCCGATGCGGCTCCGCACAGGCCAGTCGTAGACCAGTTTCTCGATTGTGTAATTGAAGAAGCCGGACATGTCGACTACGCGCTTGCCGTACAGCTCCCTGGCTGCCGGCGCCAGTTCGGCCCCATTCCGGGACGCCGCAATCACCGCCGCCGCTTCCCGGGCGTGCCGCAATGCGGCGGTCGCGCCGTTTGAGGTGATAGGGTCCACCAGCGACGCCGCCTCCCCCACGATCATCCAGTTGGCGCCGGCCACCTGCCCGAACGTGCGGCACGAAAACGTGATGGTTTTCGGCGGGCTATAACGCCGGTCGCGGACCAGGGGTTCAAAGCGCGGGAATTGCAGCAGCCGCCGCCGGAAGATTTCCTCCGTGGCGATTCCCTGCTTGCGGCCGCGCTTGATCGTCTCCGCGATGGCCACGCACCCTATACTGGTCACATCAGGACTGATGGGAATCTCCCAGATCCACTCCAGGCAGCCCGAGCCGGCCGGGTCTGTGTAGATGGTGGTTCCCTCCTGCGACGCGGCGATCGAAAAATACGTCCACATCGCCACCTTCCGCTCGCCATAGGTGATGGCTGGCAGTTGAAACTCCCTGGCCAGCAGGCTGGTGGCGAAGCCCGAGGCGTCGACGAACCAAGGCGTACGAAAGCGCGCGCCGCCCGCGGTTACCACTGCATCGATTCTGTTCCCGGTCCTTTCCACCACGGCGGCCTTATCGTGAACCATGGTGATGCCGTGTCCGGCTGCCAGGTCGAGCAGCCTGCGGTCCAGGAAAGCCCGATCCACATGGAGCGTGCGCAATTCGATATGAAAGGGCGGTCCGGCCAGCCAGTCCTTCGGAAAATACTTGCGGGAGCCACCGTCGCTCATGCGCAGCGTCACGCCCCGTTTGTAGGTCGCGAATTTTGAACCGATCAAATCCGTCATGGGAAGCCCCAGGCCGCCGAGCAGGCCAGGCGTGGACCAATCCAGCGATTCGCCCACGGGCTGCCGGTCACCTGCTTGCGGCTCGATACAGACCACGCGCAGGCCGGCCCGCGCCAGGTGCACACAGGCGGCCAGGCCCGCGAGACCGCCGCCGATCACGGTCACGTCCGGCATGGTGGGATCAGTTCGTGACATTCGGTCGCGCGGGCCGTGCCAGGTTGTTCTCACGTGACGGGTGCGTCCGGCGCCTTCACCGCCGATCCGATATAACTGAGCACGCCCAGGTATCCCTCGCGCGCGACGCCGGCGGCCCGCTCGCGAAACCGCACGGCATCGGTGGGAGTCCATGCGGCCAGCCCGTCCACGTAGCGGTTATACATACAGAATGCCGCGGCGATCAGCACCCTGTCGTGAATTTCCAGGTCCGTGGCGCCTTCCCGCCGAGCCCGTGCGATATCTTCGCCCTGACGCTCTTGCCGCCCTCCTGCACCTTTCCGGCAATCGCGAGCAAAGCTTTCAACTTGTCCGGAATGGCAGCGGTCATAGGGCTCTTCTTCACGTCCATAAACAGTTTTTCGTTGCCCAGGTGATAGGCTGCTACGGCGCCAGAATCGTTTGGCAAAGAGAGCAGTCATTGCCCGCCGATACATAGGTGCCGATCAGTTCCCGCTCGCCTGGAGACAGGGGGCCCCGGCCCGCGCAAAAGCATCTCCGCCAGTTCGTTCAAAGGCTTGGCGGTTTCCGGACGAAACTGCACGGGGGCCCAGAATCCCGGGCAGTCCTTCGGCTAGTTGGATATGCGGGATAGCTCCCCTCCTGCGGCTTATGGAAGATTAGAGCAAGAGCCGATGGGAGGTCAATAATCAACATCTACTAGCCAGCCTATGCGCCGCCCGGCTGGAATTCCCGCCCACCCGCCGCCCGCTGTCGCTGTATAATCGGGCTTCCGGCTCTTGGTTCGAAATCTCACGAACCAGGGGATTGAATCGACAGAGAGGACCCTCCAAACGATGGCCATGCCCGCCCTGTTCCTGTTCGCCGCCGCCGGCCAGTCGCGCATCACGGCGCTCGACTGGCTCATGATTGCGCTTTACTTCAGTATTCTGCTGTGCGTGGCATGGTGGGTGATCCACAAGGCAAAGGATTCAGCCACAGATTATTTTCTGGCCGGGCGCAACCTGGGCTGGTGGATCATCGGGGCTTCGATTTTCGCGTCCAACATCGGGTCGGAACACATTGTCGGGCTGGCGGGCTCTGGCGCTACCAGCGGCGTGGCCATGGCGCACTACGAACTGCATGCCTGGTGCCTGCTGGTGCTGGCCTGGGTGTTCGTGCCGTTCTACATGCGCTCGATGGTGTTCACCATGCCAGAATTTCTGGAGCGCAGGTTCAACGAGCAGTGCCGCTATGTGCTCTCGATCGTCTCACTGATTACCTTCGTGATCTCGAAAATCGCGGTCGGCATCTTCGCCGGCGGCGTGGTCTTCGGCACGTTGTTCCCGGAGATGTCCGTGACCATCGGCGGCACCACCATCGACAGCTTCTGGATCGGCTCGGTGTTGGTAATCCTGCTCACCGGACTCTACACCACACTCGGCGGCATGCGCGCAGTGGCGTACAACGATGCGGTGCAGGTGACGGTTCTGATTGTCGGCTCGGCGCTGCTGACCGGCTACGGGCTGGTGCGCCTGGGAGGTTGGGGCGAACTGCGCCATTTCGCCGGGTCCGATATGTTCAATCTCTGGAAGCCGATGATTCCGGCGGGCGTCGAGGGCTCATGGTCGCCGGTGTTGCAGACCGGCGCCGCGGGCCAGATCGTCAAGGAGGCGTGGTATTTCAACGGCAATTTTCCATGGCTCGGCATGCTGTTCTGCGCACCGATTATCGGCTTGTGGTATTGGTGCACGGATCAATATATCGTGCAGCGGGCTTTGGGCGCGCCGAACCAGAGCGTGGCCCGCCGCGGCAGTATCTTCGCCGCATTTCTGAAGCTGTTTCCGGTCTACCTGTTTCTGATTCCGGGCCTGATCTGTTTTGCGCTGGCCAAGAGCGGCAAGGTTCCCGAATTAGCCTCTATGATCGGGCCGGACGGACAGGCGATCCCGGCGGCCTCCAACGGCGCCTTCCCCATGATGGTGCAGTATCTGCTTCCGCCAGGGGTCCGGGGAATTGTGGTGGCGGGTTTGCTTTCGGCGCTGATGGGATCGCTGGCCGGTGTGTTCAACGCCTGTTCGACCCTCTTCACCGTGGATCTGTACCAGAAATGGAACAAGGGCGCTTCTCAGCATCAACTGGTACGCATGGGACGGATTGCCACTACCGTGATGGTCCTGATTGCGCTGGCCTGGATACCGGTGATCAAAAACGCGAAAGGCCTGTACACGTATCTACAATCGGTGCAAAGCTACCTCGCGCCACCCATCTTCGTCGTGTTTTTCCTGGGCGTTTTCTTCAAGCGCATGAACGGGGCCGGCGCCTTGTGGGCCATGATCGTGGGGTTTGCGCTAGGCATTTTCCGCATGGCGGTGGATACGCCGGTCACGCTCGGTATTGGCGGGTTCACGGGTTACGAATCCGGGTCGCTGCTGTGGGTGGTCAACAATATTTACTTCCAGTATTTCAGCGTGCTGATCACCATCGTCTCCATCATCGTGATGGTAACCGTCAGCTACATGACCAGCGCCCCAAACTTGCAGCAGATCAAGAGCCTCACGTTCGGTACGGCTACCGAGGAAGATCGCCGCGCCACGCGCGCAAGCTGGACCTGGAGGGAAGTGGTGGGATCGGGAGTGGTGATGGCCGGTATTATAGGCGGCTATCTTTATTTCCGCGGTTAAGTCGCGGCTAAGTATGGGGAGCCGCGAAAGGGGCGGCCTTGTCCGGCTGGTGCAAGGCAGTGTAAATGGCGGCAAGATCCTGACGCGCGACCTGAAGCCAAACGGGCGCTGCGCCGGTCTGACTTGTGAGGATCGTGTATCCAGCCAGAGTCTCGGCTTCGGCTTCCTGATAGCGTTTCTCGCGCAACAACACACGGCCTAACCGGATGCGGGCGACCCCGATGTTGCGGTGCCCGGCGGGTAACCCCCGGGAAAGGCGCTGCACGGCATCCCGCAGAAGGCGCTCAGCGCGGGCGGACTGGCCCTCGTCGAGATAAACGCCCGCCAGGTTCGAGAGGGCTATGGCGGTGGTCTGGTGCTGGTCGCCATACACCGCCTGGTAGATAGATGCCGCGCGACTGTAATCGGCCTCGGCGTCGCGCAATGCGCCTCGATGCTGGGCAACCGCGCCCAATTGCCGCAACGCCATCGCTAGACGCGGATCGGGCGTCTTCGGAAAAGCCTTGTCCAGAGCGTCAAACGCCTGTTTCGCCAGAGGCTCTGCCTCGTCATATCGCTGCTCGGCGATAAGCGCCTGCGCCAGGTACGACCGGATGTCGGCCGTGCTGGGATGCTTTTCGCCATACCAGGATCGGTAGATATCCAGTCCCTGGCGGTAATAACTCTCGGCCTCCGGGTAGTGGCCCCAGTCGGATTGGATGTTGGCTAAGTTGAGGAAGTCATCCGCCACATCCGGATGCCGCGGGCCGTGCAGTTGCTGATCCATGGCTAGTATCTCGCGGTTCAAGGAATCGGAGATCGCGTAGTGGCCGAGGTGGTAATGGGCGTTTGCCAGCAAAGTGCGGGCGCCCGAAATATCAGTCTTCGGCGCGCCGGCTGTTTCCAGCAGCCGTACGGCATCGGTCAGTACGCCGATCGCCTTTTCATATTGGCCGCGGCGCTCCAGAACGTCGCCCAAGGTGGCGGTGGCTTCCGCTATTGCTACAGAGCCGGCAGGAAGGTGGCGTTGATCCATGGCTAGCGTCTGGCGAGCCAGCACCTCAGCCTCCGGCAGACGGGCCTGGTCGATCCGCAGCATGGCCAACTGCAGCAGGTCGTGCGCGATCTCTTCGTGGTCAGGCCCATAGACCGACTTGAGCCTTGCGATAGAAGCCTGCATCAGCGAATCGGCCTGATCCAGCATGCCCAACGACTGGTAGACGGTGCCGAGCGTTTGATAAAGATGCGCCTGCACTTTCGGATCGCCGTTCAGGACGCGTAGCTTCTGTACGCCGCGGTCGAGCAGGGTGACGACCTTCAAATCGGCCGAAGGTCCGACTTCCTGGTCGCCGCCCTCGAACAGATTCTCCATGAACTCCTCGACCCGCTGCGTGCGGGCGGCTTCCGCCACAGCCGCGTTCTTCGCCTTCGTCAGGCGGACGGTATAGAAGACCACCAGGCCGGCGATTAATGCGGTCATTAGCGATGCGGCCATCGCGGCGCGCCGGTGCCGCTTCGCGAATTTACGTGCGCGATACTTCACCGCGGCGGGCCGCGCTTCCAGGGGCTCGCAGCGCAGATAGTGGTCGATATCCCGGAGCAGTTCTTCGACGGATTGATAACGGTGCTGCGCGTCGGGATGCATGGCTTTGCGGCATAACGCATTCAGATCGCTCCAATCCGCTTTGTCGCGGGACGACGGCCGCAAAGTATCAAAAGCGCCGTCCGGCAGGCGTCCGGCTAGCATCTCGTAGAGGATCACGCCGAGCGAATATACGTCGCTGTAGGCGCCCACGGTTCCGTCGTGAATCCATTCGGGCGGAGCGTATGCCGGAGAGCCGAAGCGCAGCGCCGAGGGCGGCTCCGGCGCCGCGTCTTCACGGCTCTGCAGTTGCCTGGCCACGCCGAAATCGAGCAGGCGCGGCGTGCCATCTTTCTCCACCAGGATGTTGGAGGGCTTCAAGTCACGATGGATGATTCCCTGCCGGTACGCGTATTGCACGGCTTCGCATACTGCGCGAAAGAGCCACAGCCGCTCGACCACGGCGAGTTTCTTATCGCGGCAGTAATCGCAAAGAGGAACACCCTCCACGTACTCCATGACGAACCAGGGTGTGCCATCGGCCAGCGAGCCTGCGTCGTACAGGCGCGCGATAAACGGATGCTTCAGTTTGGCGAGAGTTTTGATTTCGCGCGCGAAGCTGTCGCGGCGCGGCGCGGACATGCCCGCGTGCAAGAGGAACTTGATGGCGACCGGCGCCGCCGTATCTTCACGCCCAGCGAGATAGACCACGCCCATGCCGCCCTGGCCGAGAATTTTCGTGAGCCGGTACGGACCAACCTGCTCGCAGGGGAACGACTCGAGCGGCGCGCCCAGGACGCCATAGGCGACTTCCGGCAGCCCGCGGTCCAATAACGAAGTGTTTCCGCCGTCGGCCTGCAGCATGGCCCGCACTTCGGCCAGCGTCTCGGCGTCCGCGCCGCACGCCGCCAGAAAACCTTGCCGTTCGGATTCCGGACGAGACGCGGCTTCGTGGAAGACGGCCTGGATTTTCTCCCAGCGGGCGCTATCCATCAGGCGCTATTCCCTGCCCGGGCGAACCCGGCTCGCAAGCCAGGCACGGGCCGCTCGCCAGTCGCGCTCCACCACGGATGCGGAGACGCCCAGCATCTCCGCCGTTTCCGCTACGTTCATCCCGCCGAAGAAGCGATCGACCACCACCTGCGACTGACGCGGGCTCAGGCGCGCCAGCTGATCAAGGTACGAGTCGAGGACCAGTAATTCTTCGTCACCCGAGACTGCCGCGCCGATCGCGTCATCCATCGGGACGAAGATGGTCTCGCCGCTGCCACCCCTTTTCCGCGCACCCCGGCGCCGCGCTTCGTCCACCAGCACCTGACGCATGGCATTAGCGGCGATGGCTTTGAAGTGCGCTTCGGATTCCGTAGCAAAGGGCGGCGAGTGCCTGAGTTTCAGCCAGGCTTCATGCACCAAGGCCGTGGAACTCATGGTGAGGTTGGCCTCCTTCCGGCGCACGAACGACGCCATACGCCGCAGCTCTTCGTAGACCAGGCTGAACAGTTCGTTCAGCAGGCGCGCCTTTTCAGGTTCCAGCATGACGGCTTTTTCTTCCGGTTTGCGCAATTCTTCAGTGGAAGCCAACAGAGGGTTACACCACGGCGCCTGTCTGGAAATCGTATCAACCGGGCAGGTGCTTTGCAACTAGCGCGCGGCTTCAATTTCAAAGAGGAGAACTGCACCCATGTCTGTATTGCAAATGAAACTGAATTCACGGCGCCGCCCAGCGCGGTGCGCAACGTTCGCCATGATTTTGACCAGCGCGGCTGCTGCTGTGAGTCATGCGCAGGCCCAGGACGCGCAACCGCAGACTACGCCGACGCCGCCCTACGTGCTCTTTCAAGATTCCACGCTAACCGGGTCCGGCAGTACCGTAACTGCCAGCCGGCTGGCGGTAGTCCTGGCCACCGGAACGATCTATGAAGACGTCACCATGCAATTCGATGTTGACGCGCAGGGTAATCTGACGGTGGCGCCAGGCTATCCGCAGATTGTGCCTTCGGCAACGCCGATCGTAACCCACTTCAGAGCAGGCACGTATGTCGGCCCAAGCACGATCCTGGGCGGGAAAGCGACCATCACCGTGAGCGGACCCGGTGCTGGGCCTGGCGGCACAACCGAATGGACTATTGCCGCACAGACGGGCGCCGATCCGTGTACCTATCCCAGCAGCGCCACTTGGTATGTCGGGCCGCTGGCGAACAATCCGCTAGCGTCGCGGCTACAGAAAATAGGCATCACGTTTGCCGGGTACAGCTACGGGACCGGCAGCTCCCAATGCACCAACGCGTTTGACTGGAATAACACCAGCACCTTGTTGGGTTTCAGCCAGGTCGGAAATGCGCTTACAGTCTACAGCTACACTTACGAGAACTCCGACTCTCTGACCCCCGTGGCACAAATCACTTACACGCGGCAACCGTAACCAGGATGACGCGCGGCGTACCCCAGATGTCATGAAGCGTCACGGGTGCGCCGCGCTATAAAAACTCAAGGCGTTGTCTCCCTGCCGGACGAGGCGGGACCGCCTCAGTGCCCCATGAACCTCGCCCGGATCAAAGCGCACCGAATGTTGCGCGATCACCAGCGGCGCCTGCGACTGCTCCAGCGCCGGTCCGTACTCAGGATCGAGTTCGTAAGGCGGATCGAGGAAAACGATATCCGCCGGCTGGCCGGAGAGCGAGGTTAAGACCTTACCCGCGATGACTCGTGCGCGCGCCTCAACACCCAGCGCGTGCAGGTTCTTCCGAATCACCTCCACGGCTCCCCTGCCCCGCTCCAGAAACACGCAGCGCGCCGCCCCGCGGCTGAGCGCCTCGATCCCCACCGCACCGCTTCCCGCATAACAATCCACAAAGACCGAACCATCTACCCGCGGCCCCAGAATATCGAACAGGGTCTCCCGCAGCCGGTCCGGCGTAGGGCGCGTCGCCAGGCCCGGAATGGTCTTCAGCCGCCGCGACCGGAACTCGCCCCCGATCACCCGCATCAGCCGACGGTCACCAGCCCGTAGTGCCGCTGCCAGTGGTCGCGAATATAGGCCACAGCTCGCCGCAATTCGTCTTCTGAAGGCGGGTGGCCCACGAAATCGAGCGCCTCGTGCCGCGCCGCTTCCAGGATTTCTTTATCGCGCAGAATATTCGCCACGCGCAGCGAAGGCAGGCCGGACTGCTTGGTGCCGAAAAACTCGCCTGGACCGCGCAGCTTCAGATCCATTTCCGCGATGTGGAATCCGTCGGTCGAATCCACCAATGTCCGGATGCGTTCCTTGGCCGTATCGCTCATGCGCTCCGTGATCAGGATGCAGTAGCTTTGCGCCGCACCGCGCCCCACCCGTCCGCGCAGCTGGTGCAGTTGCGCCAATCCGAAGCGCTCCGCCTGTTCGATCACCATCACGCTGGCATTGGGCACGTCCACGCCAACCTCGATCACGGTGGTCGAAACCAGGATTTTGATTTCGTCCTGTTTGAACCGCGCCATGGTGGATTCTTTCTCGTCGCCCGGCAGGCGGCCGTGCATCAGGCCCACGGCGATATCCGGAAACACTTCGCGCGATAGATGTTCGTACATCTTCTCGGCCGCCTTCATCGCGCTGGTTTCCGATTCCTCGATCACCGGATAGACCACGTACGCCTGCCGGCCTTCGTCGATCTGCTTTTTCATGAAGCTGTAGATCTGCTCGGCGTGATCGGAGGTCACATGCTTCGTCACTATTGGCTTGCGCCCAGGCGGCATTTCGTCGATCACCGAGACATCCAGGTCGCCGTAGAGCGTCATCGCCAGCGTGCGCGGTATCGGGGTCGCGGTCATCACGAGCACGTCCGGATGCACTCCCTTCTGCAGCAGTTCGAAACGCTGCATCACGCCGAAGCGATGCTGCTCGTCCACGATCGCCAGCCCCAGCTTCGCAAACTCTACGTCCTTTTCGAGCAGCGCATGGGTGCCGATGGCCACCTGCGCCATACCGGCGGCGATCAGCTTTTTGAGCTGCACTTTTTCCCGGCTGGTGAACGATCCGGTAAGCTGCAGCACCACGTAATTCAATGGCCCCAGGATCTGTTTGAAGTAGAAATAATGCTGCGCCGCCAGAATTTCGGTCGGCGCCAAAACGGCGACCTGGTAGCCGTTTTCGATGGCGATGACGGCCGCCTCCGCCGCCACGATGGTTTTGCCGCTGCCCACGTCGCCCTGCAGCAGGCGGTTCATGGGACGCGGCGCATTCATGTCCTGGGCGATCTCGCCGAGCACACGCTTTTGCGCGCCGGTGGGTTTGAACGGTAGCACCGCCTTCACCTTTTCGCGCACGCGATCGGTGAGCTCGAACGATATTCCCGGCAGCAGTCGCGCTTTGCTGCGCTTCAGAGCCACGCCGCACTCCAGCCAGAAGAATTCCTCGAAGATCAGCCGGAACTGCGCTTGCGAGCGGAAAGCGTTCAGCAGCCGCATGTCGGTATCCTGCGGCGGGAAGTGCGTCTCGCGGATGGCGGTCGAGCGGTCCGGCAATTTCAAGCGGCGCCGGACCTCCTCGGGCAGATGGTCTTCGAGCGGCGGCAGAGCCTCCAACACTCGATGCATCATGGCCCGCAGCACGCGCGTGGTGATCTTCGAAACAGCCTCGTACACCGGCACCACGCGGCCCAGATGCAGCGCCGCCTCGGCCGCGTCATCGTCATCTGAAAGAATTTCGAATTCCGGATGCAGCATCTGAAGCTGGCCGGCATAGCTGTCGAATTCCACTTTGCCGAACAGAGCCACTTTCTGTCCGGGCGCGAGTACGTTGGCCAGATACCCGCCGTGAAACCACTTGCCCGTCAGCACTGCCCGCGAGCGATCGGTGAATGATGCTTCAAACAGGCCCAGGTTGCGGCGTTTGAATCCCGACAAGCCGGCCGACCTGCACCTCCGCGATCACTGTGGCCATCTCGCCCGGCGCCAGTTGCGTTCACCGGCTTCACATTGCTGCGGTCTTCGTAGCGGAACGGCACGTAGGCGAGCAGATCCTCGACCGTGCTCAGGCCCTTGGCCTCCAGCATGGCGCCGCGCGCCGGACCGACGCCTTTGATGTAGGTAAGAGGAGTAACCAGATCCATGAAGCGCGAGAGGCTAGGCGTGGCCCTCCCACCACAGTGTACAATGCCGGAAGTGAAACTCATTGGCATTGTAGTTTTTTCGGCGCTGGTATGCGCTTGCACCGCCCGGAGCGCGACGCTGCGATTGGGGATTATCGGCACGGACACCTCTCACGCCACCGCGTTCACCCAGATGCTCAACGACGAATCGTCGCCCGATCATGTTCCGGGCGGCCGCGTGGTGGCCGCGTTCAAGGGCGGCAGCCCGGACGTGGAATCGAGCGCGTCGCGCGTGGACAAATTCGCGGACGAGCTGCGCAGCAAGTGGAAGGTGCAGTTCTATATGACTATTCCGGAGCTCTGCCGTAACGTGGACGCCGTAATGATCGAAAGCTTGGATGGACGCGTACACCTGGCACAGGCGCGGCTGGTGATCGCGGCCCACAAGCCGCTGTTCATCGATAAACCGCTGGCATCCACGCTGGAGGATGCGCGCGAGATTGCGCGCCTGGCCGCCGAGGGCGGAGTGCCGTGGTTCAGCTCTTCCAGCCTGCGCTTTAGCGAGATCGCCGAGACCATGAAGTTCGCCGATGCCACCGGCGTAGAGACCTGGGGTCCGGGACCGCTGGAGCCACACCATCAGCTCGAGCTTTCCTGGTACGCCATCCATCCCATCGAGCTGCTCTACTCGTTGATGGGCCCGGGCTGCGAAGAGGTGGCCCGCACTTTTACACCGGATGCCGATCTGGTCGTAGGCCGCTGGAAAGACGGCCGCATCGGCTCGGTGCGCGCCTTGCGGCCTTACAGCGAATACGGCGCGGTGGTCTTTCGTCCCAAGCAGATCATGGAGAGCCCCTCGCGTCCGTCCGATAGCTATCGTCCGCTGGTGGTAGAAATGATGAAGTTCTTCGAGACCGGCCAGCCGCCGGTAGCCAACCGCGAGACGCTCGAGATCTTTGCCTTCATGGATGCCGCGCAGCGCAGCAAGGAAGACGGCGGCAGGCCGATGCGGTTACGATAGAAGATTGCGCTCATGCCAAATCTACTGGAGGGCAAACTTGCCCTCATCCTCGGAATAGCCAATAAATGGAGCCTGGCTTATGCGATCGCCCAAGCTTTCTGGCGCGAAGGGGCGACCCTGGCGCTCACATATCTGGGTGACCGCCAGAAGGTAGCCATCGAAGAAATGTCGCAAGGCATGGCACTGGCGGGCCTGTGGCCCTGCGACGTCACCAAGGAAGAAGAGCTGGCCGCCTTGACGGAATCGCTGCGCGCGTTGGGCCGGCCGCTCGACGCGGTGGTCCACAGCCTGGCGTTCGCGAACCGCGACGACCTATCCCGGCCTTTCGTAGAGACCGGACGGGCCGGGTTCCTGCTGGCGCAGGAGGTAAGCTCGTATTCGTTGGTGGCGGTGGCGCGCGCGGTTACTCCGGTGATGACCGCTGGAGGCGCGCTGATGACCCTTACCTATCTGGGCGCTACGCGTGTGGTGCCCAACTACAACGTGATGGGGGTGGCAAAAGCATCCCTTGAAGCTTCCGTCCGCTACTTGGCCAGCGATCTGGGGCCGCAGCGTATTCGCGTGAACGCCATCTCGGCAGGACCGGTGAAGACCGCGTCGGCGCGGGCGGTGAAAGATTTCACCACCATCCTGGATTACGTGGCGCAGCGCTCGCCTTTACGCCGCAACACCGATCCGGCGGAAGTGGCCGACACGGCGGTGTTTCTGGCCAGCGACCTGGGCCGGGGCGTCACCGGTAACACGATTTTCGTCGACGCCGGAATCCAAATCATGGGTTTATAGTTAAATTGGCCCATGAAAATTGAAGTGGTTCTGACCGAGGCGGAGATTGTGCAAGAACTCGCCGAGGCAGTGGAGGCGCGCGACCTTCCCGAAAAGTTCTTCTATTGGAGTCCGCTCGCCGTGCGCGCCTGGCTCGATCGTGCGGCCGATCCTTGCCGGCGCGGCCTGCGCGATTGCTGGAAGCAACTGGCCGGAAGAGCCTCATGGCTGCTCGAACCCTTTGCCGATCCGGTGGATATTATCAGTTTTGGCGCGGGCGACGGCGCTACCGACCTTCTGTTGTTGGAGACCGTTCACCAGTCCGGCCGCGAACAGAAATACTACCCTGTGGACGCCAGCCAGGCACTGCTTGAAACGGCATGCGCCGCCGCGGAGGACCTGGATATCGAGACGGCCGGGATCAAGGCGGATATCTCCAGCCCCATGCACCTGGTTTTCGCTTCCGATGCGGCTGAGTCGCCCAAGCTGATGCTGATGTCGGGCAACACGCTCGGAGGATTCGATCCGCTGGACCACATTCGCCACCTGGCGCAGTGCCTGCACGCGAGCGATCGCCTGGTGCTGGACGCCGAGATCTATCAGCCCGATGGATTGCTGCAGGAAGAAGAATCGCTGCGGAAGTTCGCCTTTGCGCCGCTGGCCGCACTGAATGTGTCAGCCGACGATGGCGAAGTGCGCTTCGAACATAAGCCCGACCAGAGCGTGAGCGGGCTGCATGTGACCGCCGCGCACTTTCGTCCCGACCGCGATTTGCGTATTCTGGCGATGGATCACGAGGTGCTGGTGGAACGCGGCGAGCACATCAATCTGAACTTCCGCTACACGTTTACGCCCGAGGCGCTGCGCACACTGCTGGTGCAGCATGGCGGCCTCAAAATTCTGGACGAGATCCCCAGCCCGGATGGGAAGTATCTGTTGGCCGTCTGTTCGCGGTAAAATTGGCGTGGTGCGCGCCCGTAGCTCAGTTGGATAGAGCGGCTGGCTTCGAACCAGTAGGCCGGGGGTTCGAGTCCCTCCGGGCGCGCCAATTAACTCATTTATAAATCATATAGTTGGCGTGAGGACGGCTCTCCAAGCCTTGCTTTTGTCCGGTATGCCCAGAAGTATGCCCACCTTTTTCCTCTCGCACTCTTTCCAGGGCCGCGCGAAGTTTGCTCTTGAGGGTGAACGTTAGCCCTAGCAAAGCGTCCTCGACGGCCTCTGAACGACTGGCGATTTCGGCCGGCAGCATGCACGCGGCGGATCGAGGCTGGCGGCCTCAATAGTTGGGCACCTCCAGTTTGAGATCGTCGATCATTTGGAAGTGCTTGCGATTCTTGGTCGCAAGCGTGAGCCCTTCTTCGAGAGCAGTCGCGGCAATCAAGGAATCAAGGGCCTGCAATCCATGCGAGCGCGCGTAGCTCTTCATTAGGTAGTATGCCCGGCGGGCGACGTCCTCGTTCGGAGGGATCGCGCGGTATCCGCTCAGTACCAGATCGAGATCGGCGGTTTCGCGCTGCGTGCGGGCGCCGGCAAGAAGTTCGAGGCAGGTGATCGCGGAGATGGACCACGCGCCGGCGAGGCCGTCGAGGTATTCCGCCGCTGTCAAACTCCCGCGCGTGACGTCCACAAGGATGTTGGTATCAACCAGGTACCCCATCTCTCTGGCTGCTTCAGTAGCGCGGCCGGCGCATGCGGTCTTCGTACGTTACGCCGTCGGGGATGTCCTCGCGGTCGGCCCACATGCCGAAGATCGGCAGATCCCGGACGGACTTGGGCTTTTGGGGCGCGCCTTCCACGGGGACATGCACCTCGACCCTCGTGCCTTCGGTAAGCTGCACCTCCTCCAGCGGTTTGAAGACGCCGTTCTCGTACGTAGCGGGAATCGTCATGGTTGCCTTCCCTCACCAATTGTAGCGTAGGCGGCCGGCGCCATTTGCGCGGCGAACACGTACATACCTGGGAAGTCCTTTCTCCGGCGTGCCCCCGCAGCGGTCCACTAGGTCATTCAGGTATGCCCAATAGTATGCCCACCTCCTGCATCGCAGCATTGATCCGCACTACTCGCTGCCATTCTTAAGTCCTTGAAAATGCGCATTTATGAGCAACCGTGAGCAAGCCTGCAACTTATTGATTTCGGGCAAAGCAATGGCTTCGAACCAGTAGGCCGGGGGTTCGAGTCCCTCCGGGCGCGCCATCTTCCAAAAGACTTCGCAGATCAAGACAGTTGATTGCCCCCCTCAAACCCACTCAAAATAATTGGAGAAGGGCGGGTCTTTATAGGTGGTACGTTATGTCAGTTCACCATTTCAGTGGACGGTAAACCCCAAGACTAAGTCGGGCTCCAACGGACGGTGTCCGGAAGCTCTTCTGGTAGTGCCGGAGGGTGATGGTGGGTCGGCGTGCCGCGCTGGGCCTACGTGCTATTGGGATGCTTGGCCCGGTCGTCAAACAGGGTGGCGCAGGTCCGCCGCGGGCTCGGGAAGTTCAAAGCAGTCTTCAGGGCTACCTTGCCGTGCTTGACGGTCTTCTCGAATTCCCCGACTTTAGCCTGGATGGCCGCGCCTGGAGAATGCGCTGCCGGTAGTTGTTCGGGTTCAGGAATCCGGGGCCGCCGCACGGTCTGGAAGGGCCATTCCGCCGCTCGCCTGGATGGCCCTGCATCCAGGCGGTCAACTCGACGTTCACTTCCGATGGGATATAAACAGATGCCGCGGAGGCATACGTCTTCAGGCCCGAGCTTTTCCCGATTACCAGGGCTTCGTCGATGCGGAGCTGATTCCGCTGGAGCTCGCCCCGGCGCGAGACAAAAGTTCCTCGGCCCGCAGGCCAAGCTGAATGAACATTTTCGTCTACGGACAGATACCGCTCGCATGGCCTCGTCTTGCTATCGGCCGTGAGATCCTCAGTGGGGTTATCCGGCATGATCTTCTTCTTCCGGGCCACCTTCCGGATGGCGCGGATGTGCGGCATTTTGATGTGATTTTGGATTATCGGGGACGCGCCGCGCATCCGACTTGGTAAGCAGGCCCGATCCCGCGTAATGATCTTCTCACGCTGGCGACGTTGCTCGGCCGTCCGGAATGTGCGGGCGCACTTGTACGCAGAGTGCCGCGCTGGTAACGGGCTCTGGACATGTGCCTTCCGATCGCTGTCGGATCGCGGGATATGTGCAGCCGTTTGCGGTCCCAGCGGTCGACGGTCTCATCCACATCCCTAACCGGACGCAGCCTGCACATCCATGCAAACCGCGGGTGCATCTGCACCCTGCACAGAAATCTTCGTCAGACAAACGGCAATCACTCCCGACAATGCCACCAGGCAGCCCGCATACAGGCCCCATTTCCATCCCGCCACCGAGGCGATCATGGGCGTGAGAATTGGAGCGAAAAAGCCACCGACCTGTGCGCCGGCGTTCAGAATGCTACAAGCTCCACCCACGCGGTCGCCGGCCATCTCCGTGACGGTGGCCCAAAAGGGACCTTCGCAGCAGGCCGCCAAACCGAAAGCCAGAGACAGGCACACTACGGCCGTAACCCCCACGCTGGCTGTACCGGCGTAGGTAAGTAGCGCTCCCAGGCTCAGTCCCGCGGCGAGCACACTCTTCCGGCCGAATTTCGGTCCATAGAATCGCGTAAGCCGGTCGGAGACAAAGCCTCCAATCGGCATGATTGCCCCTTCCGTCAGAAATAACAGTGTCGTGTAGCGCGCACTCTCGGCTGCTCCCGTATGCAGGACTTCACGGAAATAGTAGTACATCCAATAAAAGAAGATGTACTGAAAGTATCCGAGCGTTCCATAAGCGTAGGTAAGGAGCATGAGATTGCGATTGGCGAATAGCGCGGCCCATCCCGGGGCGTTTCGGGATGCATTCAATCGCAGGCCGCTCGAGGCAGGATGGTAGTCGCGTGCATAGAAAAACCACGTTGCGGCCAACACGGCGGTAGTCAAGGCGCCCACCAAAAAAGGCGCTTGCCAGTTGGCGCGCCGCATAATCGAAGTGAACAAGATCGGCGAAACCGCGGCGCCCAACGAGGAACCGGCAATGATGATTCCCTGCACTCGTGCGTGATAGACCATGGGCGTCCAGTTGGCGATCATGCGTGCGCAGGCAGGGTAGAGAGGAGCCGTCACCACACCGAGGCCGAAGCGTATGGCAAAGAGCGCGGCTGCCACTCCGATCAAGCTGCCCAGACCCGGCTTGCCGGCCAACACCGTGAGACCAGTGAAGCCTGCCGACAGCATTCCCATCAGCATCAAGGTCCGGCGCGGCCCCATGCGGTCGGAAAGCTCGCCGCACGGTATCATCAGCAATGCGTAACCTAGTACGAAGGCCGAGTAGACACTGCCCATGGCCGTGGGAGAAATCCCGAAATCGCGCATCATTTGAGGCCCGGCAATCGACATGATCGTACGGTCGAAGTAGCTGATCATGCTGAAGCCAAACAGGAAGCCGATGATCGTGAATTGCTTGGAATTGAGCCTGTCCGTGTGCATCGGCCGCAAATCCGTCATACCAAAGATCTCCTCCGAGCGGAGCGCGTCTGCCAGCATGATAGCCTAACCAGCATGAAGATTACGAGCCTGGAGTTCGTTCCGGTCAGCGTGCCCTACACGCACCGCGAAGTGAGCTCGTTGGTGAACCGCGATGGAGTTACCGACATCGTGGTTAAGGCCACCACCGATACCGGCGTGGTGGGCTGGGGTGAGAGCTGCAGCGGCGCAGATGTGAAGTCCGTCCTGGGCGCACTGGAGGCCATGACCCCTTTTGTGATTGGGCGCGATCCCTGGCACAGCGAGCGCATCCGGCTGGAACTTTGGCGCCGCGGCATCTGGTCGTGGCGGCAGCACACGGCCTGTTTCGCTTACCCCGGCATCGACATGGCCCTCTGGGACATCTGCGGAAAATCTACCGGGCTCCCCTTGTACCAGCTCTTCGGCGGCAAGGTCCGCGAACGGGCGAATTATTTCTTCTATTGCTCGGTCGGAAGCACCGACCATATCGTCGAACAGGCACGTCGCGGCCTGGAGAAGGGCTTTCATGTTTTCTATCTGAAGGTCGGTTTGGATATCGAGGCGGAACTTGAGATGGTGCGTGCCCTCCGGCAAACCATCGGACCAAAAGCTAAGATTCGGCTGGACGCCAACGGAGCCTGGAATGTGAAAGAGGCCCTGCGGAACCTTGCCCGGCTGGAGGCCTACCAGATCGATTTCATCGAGCAGCCGGTCGTGCAAGACCCGTTGTCAAACATGCAGGAAGTGCGGAACGGCTGCAGCATGGCGGTGAGCGCCAATGAAGGGCTATGGACAGCCGAAGACGCCGTGCGTCAAATGACCGCACGAACGGCCGATGTCTACTGTTTCAGTCCCTATTTCAACGGGTCGCTTACGCAATTCCAGCGGCTCTGCTGGTTCGCCCACTTCCAGGGACTCGACATCTGCCGTCACACCCACGGTGAGTTAGGCATCACCGCGCAGGCATGCCATCACGTGCTGCTGACCCTTCCCAACGTCGTTGACGGCAATCAGCAAACGGCTCACATGATGACGGACGATATCCTGGTGGATAGAATTCCAATTGCCGATGGCCCCGATTGGGGCGTCCCGGAAAGACCTGGCATTGGCGTGGAAGTCGATTCAACTAAGCTTGACCAATATCATCAACTATACGTGGAGCGTGGACAATTCACGCCTTACGATCCCGAATTACTGGGAACAGAGCTTTATCTTTGATCTCTCTTTAAGAGACGGGAACCCCTATCCATCGCAAATCGCTGAGAACACTATCTACGCCGCGTCGCGAATGCAGTCCGGATCCATTGAGGCTCAATCGTCGTGGTCCGTGAAAAATAGTGGCGCCTTCCGCGCAGCGTATATCCCCACACGCGCGCCGGTGGCCGGATCGACGCGTCGGCTCAGGTCGCCGCACCCAAGCCTTGTTACTCGGCGGGTCGTTTGAAGAAGAGAGTGTATTGGTCAAACGCTTGTTCATTCTCATCAACCAAGGATTGATGAGCGACTGACACCAGCTCCCACCCTTCCTGACCCATTTCATCCAAACTCTTCTGGATCGTATCGAGGTCTTCGTCGGAGCTGTATATCGTGTAATTCCATTTCATAAGCAACCATAATGGCATGGACCGCATCATGGTCGCGGCGACGTGCGGCTGCCCGCCACTCGTTTTCCGCTCCCCTCTTGCCAATTTGATGGCGGGCAGTAGATTGTAACGGCTCCGTCTTCAGGGATCTGTCCAACGGCGCCGCTGCAGAGAATAACAGCCGGGCTTGAAATCAGGCATGGCCGACAAGTCTATCAGACTCGTCTATCCCGTTCTCCCCGACTATTGACCACTACAGCGCGGGCCGTCCGGCCGGTCCGAGACGTATACGACTCGCTTCTCATCAGGCGACCAGGACGGATCCAGGTAATGAAATCCTCGTCCCGCCAGCTCGCGCCGCGCGCCCGGCGGCTGGACATCCTGGACGATCAGCGAGGTCTTGGCGGTGGAAGTGAAGACCATTTTCGACCCGCTGGGCGACAGCGCGCCAAGCCACAGGTACTTTTGGCGGAGTTCATCGGGCAGTTCTTTCCGTCCTCCGCCCTGCGTGTCGATCATCCAGAAGCTGCGCGCGGTTTCGGGGTTGCGGCTATCGCTGGCGATCAACTGGCCACCCGGCGCGGCGCCAGGCGAGACGACGCTGCCCTGGAGATCCACGATGTCCACCTTGCCGTTTCGCACCAAAGCTATATGGCGGCTGTCTGGCGACCATACTGCCGACTTGCCCTGACCAACCGTCCGCGGTTGGTCAGGCACCGCCAGCACACGGACCAGAAAATCGTCTTTGAAATCGATTCTCCCATCGTGGTTCGTATCTGCCTCGAGAAGATACAGCATGGCCCCGCTGCGGCTCCAGCGGGGAAATCGGACTCCCGCATCGGCTGACATCACGCAGACGTTTTGTCCATCGACGTCGGCGCGCCAGAGGTGTCTCGCCGTGCGGGGGACGTCCGGGCTGGTGATCCGCACGAAGAAATCGTTTACCTGCCCGAGAAGACGCTGGAGCCGTTCAACCGCCCCAGGGGCGTCCCGAGCGTCCACCCAATCGAGCAACTGCACCGTAACTTCCGTCTGCGCTACGGCCTTGCCGCCGCAGGCGAGCACCATCGCGAAGAGGTATAGGGACCGCTTCCTCATGGGGTGGCTCCTTTCCGGGAGATGCGGAACGTGTTCAGCGCCGAAACTGGTATGACGTAAATTCGCACATCGCCGGCCTTACGCAGCAGTACCCTCTGTTTTCCGGCTTCAATCAACTCCCACGAGGTCTCCGCACAGGTAGCGGAGGACGAGCCGTTGATCAGTGCGCACATGGCGTCGCGGTCTTTCCCTAGGAACTCGACAATCGGATATTCCCGCTCTATGGCGTACGCACCGCGAAGGTAGGGAAGGGTCACGATGGCCGCAATCAGCACGGTGTAGAACGGAATCCGTAGGGTAAACAAACGCGAATCGAATGGGCTCGGTGGCCGGGTCTCAGTGTCGAGCATCAGCCGCATGCAGCAAAAAAGAATCCCCGCGGCGACCAGAAAGGTGAACATCGCAACGGCCTGACGCCGGGTGACACCAGCACCGCCCTGGAAGCGAAGCGAAACGACGGAGAGCGCGACGCCGAGCCACACGGCCGAAAGCAGCCATTGCAGTGCCGGGGGGCATCGGAGCCGGATCGCAGCCGCTGCCGCCGCTACCCCAATGAATGCCAGCCACCAGAAAACCAGGACGAAGGCGATGGCGCCGGTCATCGCCAGCGGCACGATCCCCAGCAGGAAATTGCCGCCCGTAACGATGTATTCGGTGGCGGTCGCTTCATACAATGTTCGCGGTACGCCGAGCTGATCGAAATACGCGTGCTCGACGAGGAAACCGAAAACGGTCAGGACGGCGCTGATCGACCCCGCCGCCGCCCCTGCCGCGACGAGCGAGCGCCACGCGCGCTGGGATAGGACCGGCGGTGCCGCATTGAGCTTATCTGGCGAATCCATATTGTCCTATCAGGATAAATGGCGCCCACTCGTACGGCGACCGCTGCTGGCTTCGAAGCGATTCCGAGGCCTCGCGTAGCGCCGCGGCGGCCGATTCGCCGTCAGCTAACTTCTCATAGAATTTCGTCATCATCTGTAACGCCGCCTGGGAGTCGATATCCCACAGGGAGATGACCACCATGCTGGCGCCGGCTTCCAGCAGCGCGCGGGGGAGCCCCAGGACTTCGTCGCCAGAGCGCACTTTGCCGACGCCCGTGGAACAGCCGGCTAGAACCCAAAGACCGTGGCCCACACCTTTCGAGAGCAGTTCGGAGGCAGTGACCCGCGGATCGCGGCCGTTCTCTTCCGAAAGCCGAATGTAAGAGTTGCCCGGCTGATTCGGGTCGAACATCGCGTGAGAATAAACGAAGACATTATCGAGCGTTTTGGCGGCTTCCAGGAATGCATCGGTGGTAACGGGCTCTTCCCAGCGCAACCGGCCGCCGCGGCTCCAGCGCTGGAATGCCGCGCTCATCGCTTCCCGCAGCGGGCCGCTTTGCGACAAGCCGTCGTGCAGATCCCCGTCCAGCGCCGGGTTTACCAGTGCGAGCGAGCGCGGTGCATCGGAAAAGGAGCGCGGAGGCCGGTCGAGCAGGGATGCGCCGGGCAGGTACGCGATTTCCGTCCGGCCGTTTTCCCCCAGCCAACGGCCGCTTTCGTCCACCAGGAGGGAGAACGGGAACAGGTAAAGAACGCCAGACGGGACGATATACAGACGGCGGTACGGGATCGAGTCGAAGGGCAGCCAGGTCCCCGGCAGAAGCTGGGCGGCGACGACCGCCGCGCGCGTTTTGAAGGCGACCTCGTCCAGCAACTGCGGCTCTCGCACCTGGTCGAGGAGCGCCTGGATCTGCGCGGACAAGTCGCCTACCGTGATGGGAAGCAAGTCGATCTGGAATCGCTCGCGGTCGAGCAGGATGCGGAAGACTTTGCCGCTTTCGCCGTCCGATGCATAGTATTCGAGCAGAGCGCCATCGGGGCCGAGGGCGGCGCGGACCTGCTCCATGTTCACCGGCTGATTCTGTCCGGTGGCGGAAGCGTCGGGCGATCCGGAGAGCATCTCCATCAAGGCCCGGGATTTTCCTTCTTCGATAATGCGGAAGAGTTCCTCGCGCTGGGCCTTCGATGCGGAGCTCTTGCTCAGTTGGTACATGGTTTCCACCAGCAATGGGATCGCTTTCGTCCGCTCGGCCCGATATCCGACCTTGGCTGCATCTTCGGGAATGGAAACGGAGACGCGTTTCAGCAGCGCCATGGACGTGCGAAAGTGCCCGGCAGCACCGGCCAGGTCACCGCCGTTCGACGCCAGTTCTCCCATCTTCCGTTCGATCACAATCTGCTGGTCCAACACGCCGAGCTTTTGGGCCAGCGCGAGGCCGCGGGTCAGGTGCGCGGCCGCCTGGCGGCCGTCGCGATTCTCGCGGTAGTAATCGGAGAGCCAGATGTCCATCTCGACCGCGTTGACGGCGTTCAACTCGGGGAAATCGGTGAGGTTGGGAATTGTGTTTTCGAACCTGGCCGCGATCTCGGCGGCCGGCTGGTGAAGCGCCAGACGTACTTTGCCGGCCTGGAGATTGGCCCGGGCCCACAAGTTTGGATCTTCAGTGGGTTCGAGATTCGGCAGAAGCCGCGTGATCTTGGCATCCGCCTCTTTCCATTGCCCGAGGGCGGCGTCCATTTCCGCCAGGTCGAGCAGCATCGTCTTTCCCGGGCGATCCACCACCTTGCTGGGCTCCCCGACCGCTTTTTCCAGTTGCCCGATGATGCGGGCAGCCTCGGTCGTGCGCCCGGACTCGAACCGGATGCGCGCCTCCAGCAGGAAGTCCTCGGCATGGGCGTTGGAACTATTGGTGACACCCGGGCCGTCCGCCAGACAGACGACGTAGTCCCTTTCCACGCGCGACACCTCGTCGGCCTCCATGTGCCGGCGCAGCATCTCCTCGGCGTGAGCATAGTCCTGTAGCCGGAAAAGGATTTCCGCGATGCCGTACCCCTTCTCGCCCAGCCAGTTCTCACCCCAAAGCCGCCGCGCAAGAGCTTCGTATTCGGAAAGGGTTGCATAAAATCGGCCGAAGTTTCCACGATTGGCTTCAACGTCGAGCAGTTCTTCAAGCAGGGTCGCCTCGCCGGAAATGCCCTCCCACTTTCTCAGTTCCGGACGCAGCGAAGCGGCCACGTCTTCGGCCGCTGCAAATTCCCGCACCTCCGCCAGCGCGCGGAACAGAGCCATGCCAACGATCATGCGGAGATAGGGAGGCGCATCGGAGCGGTCCAGATAGGCGCGCAGCAAGCCGATGCGCTTTTGGCGGTCGGGCTCCTTCAGGTCCGGGAAACCCTGGGCCGAATCTGCCATCCGCTGCAGCACCTCGGTGTCCGGCGGCGACATACCCAGCTTTTCGCGCGCGTAGGTCTCGTATCGAAGCTCGTTGCTTAAATCGTCCGCACGGAATGTCTGGACGAGAACGGGCTTAGCCTCGACGATCTGGGCGAGCGCCGTTTGAATGTCGCTGGTGAGGAGCTTGTACGAGGCCGCTTCTATCGTTCTCGCCGCCCACTCCTTCAGATTGCCCAATTCCCGGTACTGTGCGGCGGCTTCCCCGAGGAGCACTGCGGTTTTGGCCGTATCGTCCAGTTCCTTGAATAGCACCGCCATCTGCAGGTTCGAATTGGCTGCCTCCTCGAGAGCGCCCATTTTCCGTGCGCGCACGAGATGCTGCTCCAGTTCAGCGATCTTGAGCCGGTTTAGCAGCTTCATCAGCTCCTGGGACCGCGAACGCAGCTCGGATTCCGGCATGAGCTTCAGCGTCTCGACGCGGCGCAGCAGTTGCTCAGCGTCGAGGAGATCGGTTCGCGGCAGCGCCCGCGCGGGATGGTAAACCGTTTCGCCCGGATACGCGACATAAGCCCGGTCCACGCATTGCATCTGGACCTTCATGGTCGCCAGAATACGCGGCGCGGTTTCACAGCATTGGGGCAAGGGCTCCTGATGAAAGTGGAGCGCCTGCTCGTAGAAAGTGAGTCCGGCGATCGCGCTCTCGCGCGAGCCCAATCCGGCGCCCGCCCCGTAGAGCCGCTTCAGCTCCTCTCCGGCGCGGAACTTCCGCAGGAAAACCTGGTAATCTTGCGGGCTTTCCGGTAGCGTGTTCCACACCCACAACTGATATCGGAGCGAAGCTTCCAGGTCGGGGCGCGGACCGTCACTGCCGGGCCGGCCGGTCACTCTGAGATCCATCTTCTGGTGATCGGCAAGTCTCGCCACACCGGCGCTTTTCAACTCTGACAGCAGGAGATCGAAGGCATATTCCAGGAACTGGAGCCCGCGCGCTGCTTCCGTGCGCTCGTCCTCGAGGCGTTTGCCGTCGTGGGCGATCAGATAATCGCCCCAGAAAACAAGAAACTGAATGCACTCCTGCCGGCGCTGATCGGGGCTGATCGCGGGGCGGTAGCCGAAATCGAGCGGGTCGAGGTCCGGCTTCGCGGCCAGGCATCGCTTCAGATGTTGCTCCGCGGGTTCGCCCGGCGGCAGTCGGTCGCCGTTCCCACGGTACTTCAGGCCATAGGACAGGTTGGGTTTCTTGTTCGACTCGACGGTCCCGATCATCAGTCCGGTGTGGCCCGGAACGTTGCGATAGGACTCGGTGGTCACGGTATCAGCCGCTTCACCGGCTGGAATCGCCGACAGCGCCGTGCAGATCGCCATGGCAATGGCGCCGTATTGCGGAATGCGCCGTGTGACCACAGGTCTTGCTCCAGCTACCGCAGCGTGCGCAGAAGAGCCTCGTCCTTGGGAATTCGAGCCGCCGTTTCCGGCGAAAGGGCGTTCAGCTTCCTGCGGTACAGCAGCGCAGTCTCGAAGAACGCGCGGCTGATTGCCAGGTCGGCAGGTGTCAGTGCGGGCCTGCCGTCGAAGATTTCGTATGGGAAAAACCGGTCGAAGAGATCGAGAGCAGTCTTTGCCCTGCTGAGATCGCCCTCGGAATCAGCGTCGATCAGAACCTCGCGCTGTTTTGCCAGAATGAAGGTCAGGAAGTCGACTACGCGAGATGTATCCCGATCGTGCGCGAAGAAGCGGAGATAGTTGCACATGTGCCTGAGCGCTCGTTCGTGCGACCGGTACACCGGCGGCGTCCCCGGTTCAATCTGCACCACGGCGTGCACAGGCTGGCACTTCGCCGATACGACCGAATCTTCCGCCAGGTATCTCAGGTTCGCGTTGTAGAACGTCGAGGCCTTCTCGGCAACGCCCAGGAACGTGGCATCCGGGATCTTTGTGTCGTTGTCGAGGTCGCAGAGGATTGCCTGAACGTAGAACTTATAGTCTGGGGCTAGGGTGTACGTCACGACGACGCTATCGTCGGTCGCTTTGTATAGCACGAAGCTCCAGATCCCGTTGACTTTCTGAATTGGGATGCGAGGCTCGGTAATGGGAGTTGCACGCGCCTTCTCCGCATGAGCAAACATGGCCATCATGAGCTGATCGAACTTCTGTTGTCTCAGTTCGTCCGGATTGTCGGGCTGGGCTTGAAACCCGAAGGCCAACGAGGTAATAACCAAAAGACAGGACGCCAGCCGAACCATAGGCTTCCCTCCCTCTAGGATTCCAGTGACATTCGGGCTGGCTCCATTACAAGTCCCTTTGAATTAAGCCAGGATCCCCGCCATGGCATCCCCATTTGGGAAAGTATACACCTACCGCGGGTCGGACGTTGTAGAACAGTTTAGCGGCCGTCGTCGGACCGGTCAGCAGGATTTCATAGGGGGAAACCTAATGATACCCGAAAGGTTGTGGGTTTCACGCACACCAGGTTCTACCGGATTGTAGTCGGCTCGGCTAACGGGACCAGACGCAGCAGTTACAGCATCTTGAGGCGCTTTTCCAGGCTCCGGGCTCCAGCCCAATGGTCCTTGTTAGAAGGTCGAAGTTGACGATCGCAGACCAATACTTGTCGCCGTCGGAGAGATAACGGGCCTTCACGTTGTTAATCAGCGTGTAGCGTCCCTTTTTCCTTAACCATCGATTGCACACGTTTCGCTTCATCCGGCCGTACGAAATTTTCGTCAGGGCCGAGTCAACGATCTTCAGCCCTGTTTCCACGGCGAACGGATCATTGGTGGCGCACTACTTCCCCAGCACACACTCGAGCACATAGACCACCCTCCGTGCCGCGCAAAGCGAAATGGGTTGCGACAAGACGCTAATCCGGCTTAATTACCCCTGCAACAGTTTGAGCACGTTTTGAGGCGAAGCATTGGCTTGCGCCATGGCCGCGACGGACGCCTGCTCCAAAACCTGCGCCTTGGCCAGGTTCGAGGCTTCGGTGGCTACATTGGCATCCCGGATATCAGATTCCGCGGCCGATACATTGGTGATCTGCGAGTTGGCCAGATCGATGGCGTACTGCAGTTTGTTCTCACCCGCGCCCACGGCTGCCTGCACCTTCCCCAGTGCGGTCAGCGCGGATTGAATGGCAGTGACCGCAGCCAGCGCATTCCCCGTGGTGCTGGCGGTGCTGCTTGGTGCATTGACGGTCTGTGGGCCGGCTACGGTGAAGGTACCAGCGGCGGCATTACTCGAAGCCGTGAAGCTAGTGGCGCTCTGGAACGAAATTCCAGTACCCGCGGCGTTCATTACTGCGTAGATACCGATCGACGACGTCTGCGAATTAATGGCAGCGATGGCGGCAGGCAACGTTTGCCCGGCGGTCATTGTCACATTCGCCGTACCCTGCCCGTTCTGGAAAGTCAGAGTCTCCGCGATGCCATTGAAGGCGGCGGCGCCGTTGACGTTATAGACACCCACATTGCCGGCGCTCGAGCCGGTTGTCGCAATCTCGTCCACATTGTCGGCAGTCGTGGTTGTCACCGTAAAGGGAGTGCCACCGCCGAACTGAATCTGGCCGTCAGCCCCCACTTGCGCGGTAATCCCATAGGACGCGAGCTGACTATTCAGTGAATCGACTACCTGGGATTCGCTAAGCCCGCTCACCCCTCCGCTTACTGTGGCTGTGAAACTCGTCGCCGAATTATTACTGATCAGGTTGAATGTGAAGGTTTGGCTGGCATTGCCGGTAAGAAAGGTCGCGTTCGGGGCATCCAGCCGCACCGCGTTTCCGCTCAGTTCGGTACCGCCGGCTGCGACGGTAGTGTTAGTCAATCCCAGCCCGTTGGCGTCCACCGTGTTCGCCACACCGCTCAAATCCACTTCCACCTGCGAATTTGTCAGGCTGCTTCCCCCGCCGATGAAGATCTCGTTCTGAGTATTGAAAGCGCCGCCGTTATTGAGCCCAATGGTCGTCGCTTGTTGAGTGATTTGCTGGACGAGTTGTTGATACTCGATGTTGATATTGTTGCGATCGCCGTTGAATGTCGTGGTCGCCGATTCGGTGGCTAACGTTTGCAAACGGTCCAGCATGGTGCTTATGTTGTTCAGACCGCCGTCGATGATCTGCAAAGTACTGACACCGTTGTTGGCGTTCTGAACACCTTGAGTTATCTGGGCCACCTGGTCACGATACTGATTCGCTACGGCCAGCCCCGCGGGATCGTCTCCGGAATTGTTAATGCGGTATCCGGAAGTCAGGGCTTCGATAGTGTTCGTTTGAAAGTTATTGTTGGTATTGAGGTTGTTCTCGGCAACCATCGCTGCGTAATTCGTTTGAAATGTAATCATGTTGTTCTCCTGCGCTTTTAGCCTGATTCACTACTTGGTCCCTGTCGGTTCCCGGTGCTGCCGGATCCCCGCGTAATCCGGTTCCCGGAATCATCAGCGTTTCCGGGAGAGGCCGGTGTCAAAAATAGCCTTAAGTTATCAAAACGTCAAACTCTTGACGGGCGCCCCGGCGTCCGCGGTAGCACTACAGTGCTGGCCCGCCGAGTACAGACCGGCGATAGTTACGCAATTCTTTGAGTCTGGTTTTAAATAACTTATAACTCCCACCGAGCGGCAGTTTCTCAACTCATCACAGGATCCGGCGATCGCGGTTTCAGCCAATAGTTCCGTCCGAGTGATGGGCACGATGCTGATGTGTAGTGCAATTTAGTTACCTTGCGTTAGCTGTAAGGCTGGGCATGGCTCGTTTCGTGAAGACGGCGCCCAGGTTTCGCGCTCCGGATCGGACCCTGATGCCGCGCCGTCAATGATCGCTCGCTTTCGAGACGGCCTTGCACCATCCGCAAGCTGTCCGCGGAGCAGTTCGAAATCTGCGATCTCGGAAGCCGCAGCGGAACCGCGGCAAACGGCCTGCCCGCCACGTTGGGGGGTTCTCGGAGACGGAGACAAGATCCGGATCGGCGGCTGCTATTTTCGATTCCGCCTAATGGAATCGAGCGCACGCCAGAGTCAGATTCCTATCCGCGTGGACGAAACGGGGCTGGACACGAGAACCCTCCTCCCACACCGGCTAGCGGCTGGCGCTTCAAGTGCCCAGGCGCTGCTCATTAAGATCGGCATGGGGTGGCGTGTATCTTTGAAGCCATCCCGCGAAGCATGACGCCGTCCTGTTGTTCGACCGCACACGGGACGAACCGGTGGTATCCTGGGCGCCGCCTTTCGAAAATGCGCGCCGTCTGCAAGGGCTGGAATCGGAGAGCCGGCGTCTCCAGGAAGCCGACGATATTGAGCACGACATGATGGGCGGCGGCACCCGTATGCGCCGAGATTTTCCAGTTCGTGAGCAAAGTCGCGCCGGCTGATTCCACCGTTTTGATCCGCGCCGAGGGCGGAACCAGCAAGGAGTTGGCCGCGCCATTCACCGGAACAGCCTCCGCGCGGGCCGGCAATTTTCTCGCCCTCAACTGCGCCGCATTGACGAAGTCTGGTGGAAACGACAATCGACTCCTTAAAACGCGATGAAGGCACGGAAGTAGCACCACGGCCTGATTTGTCCGGCGGCGTTTTCCGGCGGTCTATGCCTTCACCGGCGCAGTCAGTGCGACGGCCGCCTCCGAGGTAAGGAGCAGGAACGTGAAGGTTTCCTGCAAATATAGGCGGACCGTATTATCGTTGTGGCTCAGGTAACCAATGGAGACGTCCTGGCCGATGTGCAGATCGAAATCGCCGCCGCGAGTGGTCAGGACGAAAGCCCCGTCTATAGCAGGGGCCCAAATGATTCTATCCTCGACGAGGTGCTTGACATGCTCCAGCACCGGATAGCCGTGATCGCTGGTTTCAGCCAAGGCCGTATAGGCCTCCGCTCCGAGTAGAACAGTATAAGGGCCATTGACACCCACGAGCCGCAACTGGCTCAAAGCCTGAGCAACGGCATCCGGGTACTGGCGGACATCCGGTGGAAGGGGCATCGCCGGATTGCTGGTCCCCTGGCGAATTCCCACGATGCCGGCCGCCGTATAGCCATCAAAAACCGCGCGGTCCTCCGCAAAGGAAATTTGGCGTGCCGCGTCTTTCGCCGGTTGCCAGTCCGAGTCGTTAGCGCCGCGTTCGACGTCGTCGATTGCCTGGCGATCGAGTTCGAAAGGAAAACGCAATTCTACCAGCGCCTTCACCTCGCGCTGTCTGGCGAGAATGCCGTCCATCGAAGCAGCAATCGGAAGCAGATGGCCGGTGCCGACGGCGGACAGTGCGGCGCCCGCGGGTCCCCGCACATCGACTACACGCCGTCCGGCGAGATAACGTTTGAGCGTGCGAGTGGTTTCCTCTTCAATCTGCGCCCAAGCCGCGTCGGAAATGGGAGCCAGTTCGCGGTGTAGATTATTCATGCGGAATTTCTCCTTTCAGGGAACCAATGCCTAGCGAACCATCGCTCTTGCGTGCTGTGGAAAGAAAGCCCTCGCCCGCCGCCGGCTCTATTAGAGGCGCAGCTACCACAGTCGCTTGGTCGTCGCCGACAGCGTCCAGAAATGTCTGAGACGGAGCAAAAAAAAGGCTTCCGGTGACGGCCCGGCTGAAGTCGAGAAGCCGGTCGTAGTTGCCGGGCGGCCGCCCCACGAACATGTTTTCGAGCATCTGTTCGATCGTATGGGGCGAGCGGCTGTAGCCGATGAAATAGGTGCCGAATTCTCCCCCGGCGGCCCGGCCGAAGGGCATATTGTCACGCAGAACTTTGATCTCTTTCCCGTCTTCGACGATGGTTGTGAGTGCGTTGTGTGCCGAGGTTGGCTTCACGGAGTCGTCCAACTCGATATCCGACAGCTTGGTGCGTCCGATGATTCGTTCCTGCGCCTCTGTAGAAAGCGCATTCCATCCGTCAAGATCGTGGAGATACTTTTGCACGATGACATAGCTGCCGCCGGCGAAGGCCGCGTCCTCCTCGCCGACGATTACGGCGTCCACGACTGCGTCCCCCCTCGGATTCTCCGTACCATCCACGAAACCCATAAGATCGCGGTCGTCGAAATAGCGGAAGCCATGCACTTCGTCCACCGGCGAAACAGCATCTCCAAGCCGCACCATGATCTGCATCGCCAGTTCGAAGCACAAGTCCATACGCTTCGCGCGGATGTGGAACAGCAAGTCGCCGGGGGTGGAAACCGCGTGGCGCGCTCCCGCTCGAATCTCCCGGAACGGATGTAACTCCGCCGGCCGCGGTGGCCCAAAGAGCCGATCCCACGCGTCGGAACCAAAGCTCATCACGCACGAGAGGCCCCCTTCCAGGTCGCGAAATTCCACGGCGCGCAACAAAGCCGGGAGATCTGCGCAGAACGACCGCAGGGTCGCGCGATTGTCCAAGCCCGGGTTCACCGTCGCCACCATAAAGATCGCCGCGCGGGTAAGCGGCGCACTGACCGGCTGTGCCATAGCGCTTGCGCCGGGTGCTCCTGTTGGCGCGCGCTTGGAATCGGGCTTCATCTGGCTGTCATCGTCGAAGAGCGGGGAGTTTCGCGTTTCTAGAAGCGCGCCGCGCATCCCGCATATTTTCGACAAGCTTACCATCGCGTGCGGACGCCTGTCCATACGGCCCCGCCGCCTCGATATGATTGCCGCGTCTCTTGGTCACATCAATCTCCCTATTGCCATTCGATATCGACAAACGATATGCTAACCGCATGGCGCGCCCTGCGTCTAAATCTACATATGCCCAAGCCCTCTGAACTCCTGCCAGGCACCCTCGACCTCCTCATCCTCCGGACCCTCGATCTCGGCAGCCTCCATGGCGTCGGCATCGCCGACCGCATCCAGCAGGTCACCCGCGGCGTTTTCGTCGTCGGACCCGGGTCCCTCTTCCCCGCCCTCCACCGCATCTCCGAACAAGGCTGGATCGCCGGTGAATGGGGCGAGCTCGAAACCGGCCGCCGCGCCCGCTTCTACTCGCTCACCCGCTCCGGCCGCGCGCAGCTATCAAAGGAAATGCGCAATTGGAAAAAGGTTCTCACCGCCATGAACCAGGTCCTCGCCGGAGAAGCCTGATCCCATGTTCCCGATCCGCCGCCTCCGCCTTCTGTGCCGCAATCTTTTCGGACGACGCCGCCTCGACCAGGAGATGGATCGCGAGCTCCAGGCATGGTATGAAATCCACGCCGATCGCCGCATGGCGCCGGGCGTTTCCCGCGCCGCGGCCCGCCGCGCCGTACGCGTCGAATTCGAAGGCCCCGAGCAGGTGAAGGAAAGGATCAGGGACGTGCGCACCGGAGCCCTTATGGAAACGATCTTGCGCGACATCCAATATGCCGGCCGCGTGCTGCGCAAGAGTCCCGGCTTCACCCTCACCGCCATCATGACCCTTGCGCTGGGCATCGGCGCCAACACTGCCATCTTCAGCCTGATCAACGCCGTCATGTTGCGCCTGCTGCCGGTCGAGGACCCCGCCCGCCTGGTATTGCTCACCAATCCCGCCGAATCGGGCGCTGCCGTGGACACCACCGAGCGCGGCACCCGCGAGCGCCTCTCCTACGCCGAGTTTCAGGAACTGCGCGCCCACAACACGGTCTTTTCCGGCATGCTGGCCGCCCAGAATCAGGTTCACGAACTGGATCTCTTCCCCGTCGCCGATCGTGCCTCGCCACCCATCCGCGTGCGCACCGAGCTGGTCTCCGGGGATTTCTTCCAGGTGTTGGGCGTCCGCCCTATCGTGGGCCGTGTCTTTACTCCGGCTGAAGACCAGGTAACTCGGCGCGAATCCCCTCGCCGTCATTTCCTACGACTGCTGGACGCGCGCTTTCGCTGCCGAGCCCGATATCATCGGCACGGCCGTCCGAGTGGGACAAGGCGTCTTCCAGATTATCGGCGTCGCCCCGCCCGGCTTTCATGGCATCCTGATCGGCAACAATGCCGACGTCTGGTTTCCCATGACGATGCAGCCACAGGTGTTGCCCGGCCGCGATTATCTACACCCGCACGATACCCTGTGGCTGCAGGTCATGGCCCGCCTCGCTCCCGGCATCTCCCCCGCGCGTGCGGAAGCCGCCATCAACATCACCTTCCAGCAGACCCTGCGCCAGTGGGCCGCCGCCCTGCCCAGCGAAAAAGAGCGGCACGACATGCTGCAGGAACGGCTGCAGCTATTGCCCGGCGCGCGCGGCGCTTCCATGGTGCGCGGCGAATTTTCTGATCCGCTCGTCCTGCTCATGGCCATGGTTGGTGTGGTGCTGCTGATCGCCTGCGCCAACATCGCCAACCTGATGCTCGCCCGCGCTAATGCCCGCCGCCGCGAGATCGGCGTGCGTCTCGCGTTGGGCGCCGCGCGAAAGCGCCTCATCCGCCAGTTGCTTACTGAAAGCCTCCTGGTGGCCTTGCTGGGCGGCGTTCTCGGAACCGTCCTGGCGGGCGCCGGGACGCGTCTGCTGGTTTCCCTGGTTGCCGGCGGCGTCAGCAACCTGGGCCTCGACGTGCCTCGCGATAACTCCGTCCTGCTGTTCACCGCGGCCATTTCGCTGATCACCGGCCTGGCATTCGGTCTCACTCCGGCTATTCGCGCCACGCGCCTCGACATTAATCAAACGCTCATCGCCAACGGCCGCGGCTCCCTCGGTGGCCGCGGGCGCGCGCACGCCGGCCGCGTTCTGGTAGTCGCCCAAGTCGGCCTATCGGTTGTGCTGCTGATGGGCGCCACCCTGTTCGTGCGCAGCTTGCACAACCTGCTCGCGCAAAATCTGGGATTCCTGCAGAATAACCTGCTGACGGTTCGTATCGACCCGGTCGCCGCCGGATATCGCGGCCCGTCGGCGGCTTTGTTCTATACCAAGCTCCGCGCTACCCTTCGCTCCATTCCCGGAGTGCGCGACGTCACATTCTCCAATACCGGACTGTTCAATGGAGACTCTGGCGACCGCCTGTCCATCGAATCATCGCCTATCGTTGACCTCGACGCGCGACGCGCGCGTTGGACCGAAGTCGGCCCCGATTACTTCAATACCCTGGCTATCCCGCTGCTCCTGGGCCGCGAAATCGACGCGTCCGATGTCGCGCGCGGCACGCCCGTCTGTGTCATCAACAAGTCATTCGCCGAAACATTCTTCCCCGGCGCGAGCGCCATCGGCAAACATATCACCGACGAATATCCCACCACCCGGGAGACTTACGAAATCATCGGCGTCGTGGCCGATGCCCGCGAACACCTGCCCAACGAGCGAAAGCGTCCCCGGTTCTATGCAAATCTCTCTCATCCCATCGGATCGGTCGAGTCAGTGACCTTCCTGTTACGCAGTAGCGGCGACCCGGCCGCCATCGCCTCCGCCGTCCGCACGTTAATCCGTCGCTTGGACCCGGCCTTGCCAATACTCGATTTGCGCACTGCCAGCCAGCAGATTGCCCGGCGGCTCATCACCGAGCGACTGGTGGCCGAACTGGCCGCGTTCTTCGGCGGGGTGGCCCTACTCATGGCTGCCATTGGCCTCTACGGCGTGATGTCATATGCCACCAGCCAGCGCACCACCGAGATCGGCATCCGGATGGCGCTGGGCGCATCCGGCGCGAGCGTGGTCCGCATGGTGTTGCGCGAGGCGCTGGGCATGGTGGCCCTGGGAGCCGCCATCGGTCTGCCAGCCGCGCTGGTCCTGGGAAGACTGGTAGCCAGCCGGCTCTATGGACTCACAGCGGCTGACCCCGCTGCCATCGCCGTGGCCGTCGCTATAATCGCCGGCGCCTCCCTGTTCGCCAGTTACATTCCCGCCTATCGCGCCTCTCAAATCGACCCCATGGTGTCACTCCGATGTGACTGATATATGACTAATCTGTGACTAACCGGCGCCTTCCGTGCCGATCGTCACTTAGTACCGTAAAGACGAGATAAATTCCGTTGCGCCCCTGGAGACGGCCCTCTATAATTCCAGTTATGCTGGCGTCAAATCTGATACCTCGTTCACCAGCGAAAACTACCCCGGCTCATTTCCAGACACAGGTCACCGGCATAAATAACGCCGGCACCACCGTTGGTTTCTACGCGGATAGCAACGGCGCCACAGCTCCCAACTTCTTCGGCTTCGTGGGCCAGAACGGCGTTTTTACCCGGGTCAACGATCCAAACACGCCCGCCGCCGGCCCCACCACCAACCAGCTCCTCGGCGTCAACGATAACGGGCACGCCGCCGGTTTCTATACGGACGGACAAGGCAACGATCATGGTTATCTCTATGACATTGGCTCCCGCACCTTCAACGGCGTGGTGACATCAGCCTTTTTGGATATAAGTGGTAACTTCACTAACTTTGAAGCGACCAGCTCGACTAACACCATGTTCCCGGGTATCAACAACAACGGCGATGTAGCCGGCGCCTACCAGGATGCCCAGGGATTTAACCACGGCTTCATCTACGCCATCGCGACGCTTAACGGCATCAATGACAACGGCCAGCTCGTCGGCTTTTACGGAAACGCCGCCGGCAACACCATCGGCTTGATGGCGTACCCGGTACCCGAACCGGCCACCCTGGCATTGGTTAGCTTGGGGGCATTGCTGATCGGCGAGCGCCAGGGGAATTGGCGCAGCCGGGCAGTATAAGGGAAGGCCCGCGGGAGGACGGAGGAAGCGCGCTCGCCACCTGGCACGCGTTTTATCCTCCCGCGGACTATTTGCCACTACAGACCGCGCAGCCGTGATTCCAATTCTTTCGGAACGAACCCGAATGGGCCGGGTGTGGACTTGTACGCAATCCGTCCGCCCGTGGCTATCAGATACAGACGGTCGGGCCATCCCGTGTAGGCTTGCTCCACCCGGTCATCGATGGCATCCACCAATGCCGGAATCCGGATGCCCAGCGTTCGCACGCATTGGCCGGCGTTTTCGAAGCGCTCGCCGTCCGTCCGCGGTGAGTACAGCAGCACATGGTCCCGCACGTTCGACTGCATCTGCCACAGATCGATCGGATGCGCTTCCTTGATGTATACGATATAAAACGCGGCGCGGTCTTTGTACTTGTCGTACAGCGCATTCAGCTCGGGAACCTCCCGGCGAAATGGCGGTCAGGTATAGCTCCCGAAAACCAGCACCACCGGCTTGCTGCGGTATTCATCCGAGATCCGCACGCGCCGCACGTGGTCCACGGTCTGCAGGCTGAAGTCGGGCGCCGGATCTCCCTCGCGTAGCGTGCCCGCCCGCACCCTCATCCAGATCGGCTCAAACGGGAGGACCGCCATAAGCAGGCCGGGCGTGTGCCGCATGATCGCCCCAAAGCGGTCGAGCGGCTGCGACAGCGTCCAATATGTTGCAGCGGTCAAGGCGCCATAAAGCAGCACGCACGAACCCGCTATGATCCCGGTAATTCGCCAGACTCGCATGCGCCTCTTGAGAATAGAGCAAGAGCCGCGCCGCTATCAATAGTGTTTTTCAATTATTGTGCCCCCCTGGCCGTTAGAGTAATTTGGTTCAATCCTCCGGGTACAAATCAATGATTCTTCCTACTGAACCGATCGGTAGCATCCCGCGATCGCCTGAATTCACCTTCGCCCTAGATGCCTTGCAGGACACTATCCGGTGTTTTACCGAAACCGGCTCCCCAGTCATCACCGACGGCGAACAGACCAAGCCCAGTTTCGTCACTTACCCGATCCAAGGCCTCGCCAACCTGGCGCCCGATGGAATCGTCATTCCGTTCGAAGACGGCCACACCCGCCAGTTGCCGCGATTGCTTTCCGGACCTTTCCGCTACGGTGCTTATACGGTGCTTACGCATGGCAATACCTGGCCGCCGCTCGTCCCTTGACGGACCTGCCCCTGAAACAAGCCGTCATCTCAGCCTCCGCGCTGAGCCTGATTTACCCCGCCGCCGAGTTGCCCGGTTACTCGCGCAACGTCTTTCTCTCCGACCTGATCAATGAAGCCGTGGCCGATTCCGCGGCTGTCTCGAATCGCGGCGCCGATAGCGTGCAAATCGATTTCACCGAAGGCCGCCTCTCCCTCAAACTCGATCCCTCCGGCAAGCTCCTCGAGAATTTCGTTGCGCTCAATAACCGCGTGCTCGATCGTTTCCCGCCCCACGACCGCCGCCGCATCGGTGTGCACACCTGTCCGGGCGGCGACCGCGATGCCACGCACAGCGCCACCGTAGACTACGCCGGATTGTTGCCCCCACTTTTCCGCCTGCACGCCGGCCGCTTCTACATTCAGTTGGCCAGCGAAAGCCGGCCGGAGCGCGTGCTCGATATCATCCGCCAAAACCTGCAGCCGGATCAGATCGTTTTTATCGGTGTGACGGATCCCATCAACCCCGCCGTCGAAACGCCCGAACAAGTGCGCGACCGGGTCCTGCAGGCGGCTCGTTACCTGCCGCTCGCGCAACTTGGCACCACCGACGATTGCGGCTTCGCCCCATTCGCCGACGACACCTCCACTTCCCGCGACACCGCCTTCGCCAAAATCCGCGCGCGTGTGGAAGGCACGCGCCTCGCCCGCGAGTTTCTGGCGATGGGACCCCAAAAATGAGATTTCAGTCCCCTTGCTATAATCCTCGGTAAGTGCCTGAAGTCCGCCATTCCGTCTGCGCGCTCGATTGTCCGGACGCCTGTGCGCTCCTGATCAACGTGGAGAACGGCAAAGGCTCCCGCCTGCGCGGCGATCCAGCGCACCCCGTCACTCGTGGATTTCTCTGCGGCAAAGTCGCGCGCTATCTTGAGCGAGAATACGCGCCCGAACGCCTGCTTTATCCCATGCGCCGCACCGGCGCCAAGGGCGAGGGCCGCTTCGTGCGCGTCACCTGGGACGAAGCCCTGGCTGAAATCGCCGTCCGGCTGAAATCCATCGCGGCCGAATTTGGTCCGGAAGCTATCCTGCCCTACAGCTTCGCCGGCACCATGGGGCTGCTGCAGGGCGAGTCAATGGACCGCCGGTTCTTTCACCGTCTCGGCGCTTCCCGCCTGGCCCGCACCATCTGTTCCTCGGCCGGCGAGGTCGGCCTCCGCGACGCGCTGGGCTTCCGCTACGGCACCGAACCGGAACAGTTCCGCCACTCCAAGCTGATCTTGGCCTGGGGCGCCAACATCCTCGGCACCAACGTGCACCTGTGGCCCTTCATCGTCGAGGCGCGGCGCAATGGCGCGAAGTTCTACACTATCGATCCCCGCCGCAACCGCACCGGCGCCGCCGCAGACAAGCATTTCTTCATCAACCCCGGTAGCGACGCCGCCCTGGCCCTCGGTCTGATGCACGTCATCGTCGGCGAGAGCCTCCACGATCCCGATTACGTTTCCCGCTATACGACCGGCTTCGCTGAGCTGGCCGAACGCGTCAAGGAGTACCCGCCCGAGCGCGCCGCCGCCCTCACCGGCATCCCGGCGGACGACATCGTCGCCCTGGCCCGCGAATACGCCCGCACCCGCCCCGCCGCCATCCGTCTCAACTACGGATTGCAGCGCAGCGAGCGCGGCTCCATGGCTGTCCGCGCCATCTCCCTGCTGCCCGCCCTCACCGGCGCCTGGAAAGATGTGGGCGGCGGCGTGCAGCTTTCCACGTCACAGGCTTTTTACTTGAACCGCGCCGGACTGAAGCGCCTCGACCTGCAGCGTCTCTCGCTGGGACACTCGGCCCGCATGTTGAACATGGCCTCTCTGGGCGAGGTGTTGAATGACGTAGACGACCCGCCCGTGAAGTCCATCGTCGTCTACAATTCGAACCCCGCCGCCATCGCCCCCAATCAGAACGCCGTGCGCCGCGGCTTCCTGCGCGAGGACCTGTTCACAGTAGTGCTCGAACAATTCCAAAACGACACCGCCGACTACGCCGATTTCGTCCTGCCCGCCACCACCTTTCTCGAACACACGGACGTCTATTACGCGTACGGCCACTATTTCCTGCAGCTCGCGCGCCCCGCTCTGCCCCCGCCCGGCGAAGCCCGCTCGAACGTGGAGGTCTTCCGCGCGCTCGCCCGCCGCATGGGCTTCGACGATCCCTGCTTCAACGACACAGAAGACGACATGATCCGCACTCTGCTCGATACCGATCATCCCTACGTCCGCGGCATCACCCTCGATCAGTTGGACCGCGAGCATTTCGTGCGCTTGAACATATCGCCCCCGGGCGAGCCGTTCCTGCCCTTCGCGCAAGGCGGATTTGGCACCTCCTCCGGCAAGTGCGAGTTCCACGCGGACTCGCTCGAATATACGCCGCCCATCGAATCGCGATTCGGGGATGCCGCCCTGCGCACACGCTTCCCGCTTGAGATGATCTCGCCCAAGCACGACGACTCCATGAATTCCACCTTCGGCAACCGCCCGGAGAACGATGCGGCCACCGCCACGCTGCACATCGCTTCCCCGGACGCGGCGCCGCGGGGCATCTCCACCGGCGACCAGGTGCGGGTCTTCAACGATCGCGGATCCTGCCTTCTGCGCGCCCAGGTAGATGGCGTCGTACGTGAAGGCGTGGTCTCGGCCCCCGCCGTGCGCTGGTCGAAGATGGCCGGCGACCGCCGCACCGTCAACGTCCTCACCTCCGAGCGCCTTACCGATAAAGGGGACGGCCCCACGTTTTACAGTTGCCTCGTTGAAGTTCAGAAAAGCGGAGACTAATGATCCATTCCTGCAAGCGCAGCGGCCGGACCGCCGCGGCCGCCGCCATCCTGTTGACCCTGGCCGTAGCGCCGGGCTGCAAGCGCCACCGCCCGGTGGTCCAGACCACCGAAGAGGCGCCCATGCTGGCCAGCGTGATCGCTACCGCAGACCCCAATGTCGCCCGCCAGCTGGTCAACGGATTCTACGGCGTGGAACAGAACTCCTGGCGCTGGACCGCTGGCCGGTTTTCAGTCGTGCTGCGCCCGCCCGCCGCGGCTTCCGCCAACGGCGCCACCATACAGCTCAAGCTCGCCATCCCGGACGTGGTCATCGCCAAGCTCAAAGCCCTTTCGCTTTCGGCCTACGTGAACGGCACGCCGCTCGCGCCCGAAAGCTACACCCAGGCGGGACAGTTTACCTACACCCGCGATGTCCCCGCCAACCTGCTCTCGGGCGACGTCGCCCGCGTGGATTTCTCGGTCGATAAGACCCTGCCGCCCAGTCCATCCGATCAGCGCGAACTCGGCGTGATCGTGTCCATGATCGGCTTGCAGCCAAAATAGACAGACGCTACAAATCCACCGCGATCACCTCATGGTCCACTATGGAGGGAACCATCAGATGAATCGCGCCGTTCCGTTCCTCCACCGCAGGCGTCTGCCCGCTCACTAACAGTTGCACTTTTCTCGCCCGCGCTCCTGCCGGCAGCGTAATCGACACCTGTTGCGGCGGCGTGGGCAGGAACTCCCGCAGCGGACCCTTCATCATCATCGGGTTCGTCAGGTTCACCAGGTGCACGGTGAGCGAATCCTTCTGCCGCCAGATAGTCACGTCGAGCACGCCGGGGCCGGTCACGCTCACCGGCGGCGCCTCTTTCCCGGCCCAGGCCACCGCGTTGCGCAACAGTTTCCAATGGTCCGGCGACAGCACCTCCCAAAACGTCCGGTCGATATCCCACGGGAAGTAGACCACCCTGCCCTTCCCCACATCCCGCACGAACACCGCCGGGATATCCGTCCGCGGCACGCGCGGGAACACCTCCTCCATCGGCAGGTCCGGATATGACGGGATCAGGGTCAGCGGCGCACCGCCGCTACCTCCGCGCGTATGCACCCGCGAGACCCCGTTGATGATGCGCTCCGCATCCTCCAGCCCCGCCAGGATGGGATGCCGCTTTCCGCTAACCGTATCGTTCTCCAGCCGCAGATAGGAGTTCTGCATCCGCGCGTCTACCTGCCCCGCGAACGAAGCGCCGAACAGATCCGCCAGGCCGAAGTCCGCGCGCCGCGCACCCCATTCGTCGTAGAGCGACGTCTCGTACGTCGCCACCACGCTGCCGCCGCCCGCAACGTACTCGCGGATCTGCGCGCACTGCCGCTCCGAGAGAGCCGCGATATTCGGCAGGATCAGCGCCGCGAACCGCCCCGTATGCGCCGCGTCCAGCAGCCGGTCGTGCACCATCTCAAACGGGATGCGCGCCTCGATCAGCGCCTGGTAATACCCGAGCGTGTGGTCCTCGACCTTCGCACGAGCATGTTCGCCCCCGTAATACCAGGCCGTCTGCTGCGAGTAGACCATGGCCACGCGCGCCAGGGATTCCTCGTTCCGCAGATACCGCTCGTTGCGGTAATGCCAGCCGTAAAGCTCCTCTACCACGGGCAGCCAGCGCCGGTCGTGGAGCGTCCCCGCGAATTTAGTGAACCACGGCCGCAAACCGTTGGCGATCCCGTCCAAAGCCCACAGCCGGATCTCCGCGCCGTTCTGCACCGAATCCTTCCAGCGATACTGCTCCTCCACTCCGATGCTGAAGATCCCGCCGATGGGTTTCGCGCCCATGGTCGCGCGATATTCCTTCCCGTTCTTGCCGTTGGCCCACGGCGGCATCACGCCGCTACGCGCCTGCCGGTCCGCGAACAGGATCGGCGCGCGTTCCCCGGTCACCTGCATGTCCAGGTCGCTCAGCGCGCCGCCGCCGGTGTTCGGAATGAAGCAGGCGCTCGACCGGATCTGGCGGATTTCCCGGTCCCACAATCGCCACAGTTCAAACAGCCGGTCCTGCCGCCACGCGATGTAGGCCCGCCGCGCGGCATCCCGTGGATCGTTGGTGCGCGGCAAATCCATCCCTGCGGCCACCCGAAAATTCCGCCGGCAGTGCTCGCAGTAGCACATGCCGGACCCGGCCCAGCGATTGCTGAACACGCCATCCACCTGGTAGCGCTTCACGATCTCGCGCGTCACCTCGGTCATGAATTCGAAATTGTAAGGACCCAGCGCGCAAGTTACCCACCAGTCCGGCATCGCCCAGTGCCGCCGCGGATGGCCCTCCGCATCCACCGCGATCCAGTCCGGATGGGCGTCCTGAACCGCCTGCCGCGCCGCGTGCGGATCGGTGCGCGCGATCACCACCATGTTCATCCGCCGGCATCCGGCCACCAGGTCCCCAAACGGATCGCCGTCGCCCAGCCACGCGCTGCGGTAATGCAGCGGCACCTGCGTCGGATAATAGGCCACACACCCGCCCGCGCTCAGGCACGCGGCATCTGAGTGCGTGCGGCGGAAGTAGTCGAGCCAGAAGTTCAGATCGTACTTGCCCGGATCGTCTTCCACCAGCGTCAGTTGCGCCCAGCGCATCGGCCGGTCGAACCAGGGCGGCACATCCTGCGCGCCGGCCAGCGCCATCGCCGAACCGGCGGCCACCGTACTAAGGAAATCCCGGCGACTCGTCATGATGCGCATCATAGCTCACCGCAGGTTGCCTCACCGCTCCTCGATATGCTAATGTTCCTTCGCAATGAAATCCTGGCAAGTTACCCAGTTCTCAGAACCCGAGCAAATGACTTTCGGGGAAATCCCCATTCCCGAACCAGGCCCGAATGAGGTGCGCATTCGCAATCATGCGGCCGCGTTGAATTTCTTCGACATCTTGCAGATTGAGGGCAAATACCAGGTGCGGCCGCCGCTGCCCTTTACTCCCGGCGCGGAAGTCGCCGGCGTGGTGGATGCCGTCGGCTCGGAGGTGAAGCACGTCTTCAAAGGCGATCCAGTCGCCGCCATGACGCACAACGGAGCATTCGCCGAGTACTCCCTAGCCACGGCCAATCGTACCTTTCATCTGATTGCCGGTATGGAATTCCCCGAAGCCGCCGCCATGCCGATCGTGTATCACACGTCTTACTTCGCCTTGCACCGGCGGGCCGGCTTGGCGCACCGCGAGTGGCTCCTGGTGCACGCGGGCGCGAGCGGCGTGGGTATGGCGGCCATTCAGATCGGCAAAGCCTACGGCGCACAAGTGATCGCCACCGCCGGCGGGCAGGCCAAACTGGATTTCTGCAAAGAGCAGGGAGCCGACCATGTCTTCGACTACGGCGATCCGGCGTGGGTCGAGCACGTGAAGGAAATCACCAGCGGCCGCGGCGCCGACGTCATCTACGATCCGGTGGGCGGCGATGTGTTCGATCTCTCCACGCGCGCCATCGCGCCGGAGGGCCGCCTTCTGGTCATTGGCTTCGCCAGCGGCCGCATCCCCAGCGTGCCCGCCAATCGCGTGCTGCTGAAAGATATCTCGGTAGTGGGCGTCCACTGGGGCCAATATGTGCGGCACCATCCGGAGTTCCTGCCGCATACGCACGAGGTGCTCACGGCCATGTACCTGGGTGGCCAGATCAAACCGGTGGTGGGCAAAACGTTCCGCCTGGAAGAGGTCCCCAAGGGCCTCCGCGAACTGACCGACCGCAATGTGGTGGGCAAAGCCGTGGTGCTGATGGATTGACGGAAGGATCGCATGAAAGGTCGATGGGCTTATCACGTCCTCACCGGATTCCTGGCTGCCTGGCTGACCTTTGGAGGCGTCTTTGATACGCTGCGCATCGGCTCCACGCGCGAGATCATGGAGAGGCTCCATTACCCGGATTACATGCTGCTGATCCTGGGCCCCTGCAAGCTACTCGCGGTGCTGGCGCTGCTCTATCCGCGGACCCGCTTCCTGCGCGAATGGGCCTATGCGGGCATCACCATCGATGCCCTGGGAGCATTCGCGTCGCACCGGGCCGTGCACGATACCGCGGTCAACTCCGCCGCGCCGCTGCTGATGCTGGCCATCGCGGCGGGCAGCTATTTCCTGCGACCCGCCGACCTGCGACTCACTCCCGTTTCCCGGCCATGATATGCGACCTTCCTCCTTACTTCTAACCTGTACCTGCGCCGCGGCTCTCTCAGCTGCGGCCCTCGATCGCAAAGATGTCGAATACGCCCGGCCCGACGGCCATGCCCTGCTGCTCGATCTGCACATACCGGATGGCGCCGGACCCTTCCCGACCGCCATCCTCATCCACGGCGGCGGTTTCGACGAAGGCAGCAAGAGCACCAATGTCCGCCCCTTGTTCGAGCCTTTGACCAACGCCGGATTCGCCTGGTTCAGCATCGACTACCGGTTGGCGCCCGCCGTCCACTTCCCGGAAGCGATGGATGACGTCAACAGCGCCATCCGCTGGGTGAAAGCTAACGCGGCCACCTATCACGTGGATGTCTCAAAGATCGCCGTCATCGGCGAATCGGCCGGCGGCTTCTTCGTGAACTACGCCGGCACACACGAAACGCCGGAGACGAAGGTGGTGGCCGTGGTCGATTTCTACGGCCCGTCCGATTACGGCGATCTCGCCCAACTCCGTCGCGACCATCCCGAGCGATTCAACATGGCCACCATCAACCGGCACGCGTCGCACGGCGGCGGCATCCACTTCTTCGGCGTCGAGCAGTTGGATGCCGACGGTCTCGCGAAGTTGCGCGCGATAGCGCCCATCGCCGGGGTCCACAAAGGCATGCCGCCGTTCCTCGTGATCCACGGCAATAAGGACGACCAGGTGGACTACGCGCAATCGACCCGGTTCTGCGATGCCATCCGGCACGTGGGCACGGCATGCGAGTTCATCACCATCGAGAACGGCGGCCACGGCATGGGCGGCTGGCGCGCGCCGGACATGCAGCACTGGAAGCCTGAGATGATTGCATGGCTCACCAAGATACTGCACGCCCAGTAGCCACCGGGTCCAGCAGACGCCGCAGCGTGTCCGAGACCTTTTCCGGCGGTCGTGTGCCATCGAACGTCCAGATGTCTGCGTCCGGATAGTAGGAGAGGATCAAATCCGTGTCGAGCGGCGGACCGCCGAGGCCCCGGTCGGCAATCTCGATGAATACGGGATGCGCCAAGTCCCTTCGCCTGGCCAGTGACGCGAGCAACCGCGCCTGGTCTCCAGCGCCGCATTCCAGCAGCACACCCGCATACCGCCGCTTCAGGAATTCCGCCTGTGCCAGCCGCTGGCTGCTCGATGGTCCCGCCAGCACTACGGCGAGCCGGCCACCGGCGGGGGACGCGCGCGGCGCAAACCCCTCGCGCACGAGCAGCAGGCCCATGACCAGCGTGAACACCCACACGGCTTGTTCCAGCTTATGCACTTACTGCTTCTGTTCTTCGAGGAAAACCCGCGCGTCCAGGAAGGTTACAAACACCTCGTCCTGGGGCGCCACCGCGCGCTCGCGGAACCGGCTGTGCGGCATCTCCACGTGCATGGTCTCGCCGGATTCGGAGTCTAGCTCGATGCGCACCTGCGCGCCGGCCGATTGCACGCGGGTGACGCGCGCCTTGAGCCCCGGCTGGCCGTTCTGCTCGCGGCTGATATCGAGCTCAAAGGGCCGCGCGAAGAGACGCGCGCCACGGCCGTCGGGCACCTCGCCGCCGGCATGATCCCACACCAGCGGGCCGAACACCGCCTTACCGGACTCGATGCGGCCGTGAAACAGGTTCACGTTGCCCATGAAGTCCATGACGAACTCCGACACCGGCCGGTGATAGACCTCTTCCGGAGTGCCTTCCTGCGCGATGCGCCCATCGCGCATCACTACGACGCGGTCCGCAACCTCCAGCGCTTCTTCCTGGTCATGGGTCACCAGCACGCTGGTCACATGGATCTCGTCATGCAGCCGCCGCAGCCAGCTGCGCAGGCTATGCCTGACTTTGGCGTCCAGCGCGCCGAAAGGCTCGTCGAGCAGCAGCACCTTGGGCTCGATGGCCAGCGCTCGCGCCAGAGCCACGCGCTGCCGCTGTCCGCCGGAGAGTTGATTAGGAGCCCGTTCCGCCAGACCTTCCAGGTGGATGAGTTTCAGCAGTTCCTGCACCTTCACCCGGATGGCGCTTTCCGAAGGACGCAGGCGGCGTGGTCGCACCCGTAACCCAAAAGCGATGTTCTCGAACACCGTCATGTTGCGGAACAGGGCGTAATGCTGGAACACGAAACCCACGCGGCGCTGCCCCGCGCGGCTGCCGGTCACATCCTCGCCATGAAACAGGATGGCGCCCGGCGGATCAGGGTCTGCCTCTTCCAACCCGGAAATAATGCGCAACAGTGTAGTTTTTCCAGACCCGGAAGGGCCCAGCAGCGCTACCAGTTCGCCGTCGTTCACCTTCAGGTTTACGTTCCGCAGCGCTTGAAAACTGCCGAAGGTCTTCGAAATATTTCGCGCTTCGATACTCATCCCAGGGTCTCCTCGACTATCTCCACGGCACGCGATCCGGTCTGGATGCGCGCCTCCAGGGCGGTCTTTGCCGCCAGCGTGACCAGGGCCAGCAGAGCCAGCAGGCTGGCTACGGCGAAGGCCGCCACAAAGTTGTATTCGTTGTACAGAATCTCCACGTGAAGCGGCATGGTGTTGGTCTTGCCGCGAATGTGGCCGGACACCACCGACACGGCGCCGAACTCGCCCATGGCGCGGGCGTTGCACAGCACCACGCCGTAGAGCAACGCCCACTTCACGTTGGGCAGCGTGACACGCCAGAAGGTCTGCCATCCGGACGCGCCCAGCGAGATGGCGGCATACTCTTCGTCGGTGTCTTGCTCCTGCATGAGCGGGATGATCTCGCGCGCCACAAACGGAAAGGTGATGAAGATGGTAGCCAGCACGATCCCCGGCACGGCGAATATGACGTGTAAATTGTGCGCGGTCAGCCACGGGCCGAACCAGCCCTGCGCGCCGAACATCAACACGAAGATCAGCCCCGAAATGACCGGGGAAACGGCGAAGGGCAGGTCGATTAGCGTGATCAGTACACTCTTGCCTTTGAAATCGAACTTGGCGATGGCCCACGACGCCACCAGTCCGAACACCAGATTGCAGGGCACCGAGATGCCCGCGGTCAGCAGCGTGAGCAGGATTGCAGAACGCGCGGCCGGATCGGTGAAGCTCGCGAAATAGGCGCCCAAGCCCTTGCGCAACGCCTCCAGGAACACGGTGAGCAGCGGCAGAAAAAGAAACAACGCCAGAAAAAGGAGAGTGATCGAGATCAGCAGGATCCTGAGCCAGCGCGGGTCCCGGTTAGCGGCTTCCATCTCAGGCCCTCCCCTTTCCCAGGCGCCGGCTGAAATACCATTGCAGCAGGTTGATGGCGAACAGCATCAGGAACGACGCCAACAGCATGACCACGGCGATTGAGGTGGCGCCGGCGTAATCATATTGCTCCAACTTGGCGATGATCAGCAGGGATGAAATCTCGGTACGCATGGGCATGTTGCCGGAGATGAAGACCACCGAGCCGTACTCGCCCAAGGCGCGGGCAAACGCCATGGCGAACCCGGTGAGCGCGGCAGGCAGGATAAAAGGCAGAACCACATGCCGGAAAGTCTGAAAGCGGCCAGCCCCCAAGGTCATGGCGGCTTCTTCCACACCGCTGTCCAGATCTTCGATGGCCGGCTGCAGCGTGCGCACCACGAACGGCAGCCCGATAAAGGTCAGCGCGATGGCCACGCCCATCGGTGAAAAAGCGGCTTTAATCCCGTAAGGCTCCAGCAGACGGCCGATCCATCCGTTGGGCGCGTACAGCGCCGTCAGCGCGATTCCGGAGACGGCAGTGGGCAGCGCAAACGGCAGGTCGACCACTGCGTCGAGCAGACGGCGGCCGCGGAAGCGGTACCGCACCAGGGTCCAGGCCACCACGAATCCGAAGATGGCATTCACCAGGGCGCCCGCGAATGCCGCTCCGAAGGTCAGCCGGTAGGACGCCAGAGCACGCGGGTCCGTGACGGTCTGCCAGAACCGGTGCCAGGTGATGGTGGCGGTCTTGAGGAACAGGCCCGACAGCGGGATCAAAACGATCAGGCTGAGATAGAGGACCGTCAGCCCGAGCGTCAGCCCAAATCCCGGAAGCACCCTCGCACGTTGGAATGGCCGGCGAGACATGGTCATTTTCCAGGCTGATAAATCTGATCGAAAACGCCGCCGTCGGCGAAATGCGTCTTCTGAGTCTTCTGCCACCCGCCGAAGAGCTCGTCCACGGTGAATAGTGTAAGCTTCGGGAACTGCGCGTCGTACTTTTTCGCCACGGATTCCAGGCGCGGCCGGTAGAAGTGCTTGGCCGCGATCTCCTGCCCGTCCGGCGAGTACAGGTAATTCAGATACTCCTCGGCCACGCGGCGCGTGCCGTGGCGATCGGCGATCACGTCCACCAGGGCTACCGGCGGTTCCGCCAGCACGCTCACGGGCGGCGTCACCATCTCAAACTTATCCTTGCCGAACTCCTGCAGCGCAAGGAACGCTTCGTTTTCCCAGGCCAGTAGCACGTCGCCTAAACCACGTTGCACGAATGTTGTAGTGGCGCCGCGCGCGCCGGAATCGAGCACCGGTACATTCCGGTACAGGGCACTGACGAATTCGCGCGCCTGGGTTTCGTTGCCTCCGCGCTTCAGTACCGCGCCCCAGGCCGCCAGATAATTCCAGCGCGCGCCACCGGAAGTCTTGGGATGCGGTGTGATGACGGCCACGCCGGGCCGGATCAGATCGGGCCAGTCGTGAATGCCCTTGGGATTGCCTTTGCGAACCAGGAAGACAATCGTGGAGGTGTAAGGAGCGCTATTGTTCGGCAGGCGGGTCGCCCAGGTAGGCGGCAGCAGTTTGGCCTTTTCGGCGATCGCGTCGATGTCGTACGCCAGACCCAGCGTCACTACATCCGCTTCCAGCCCGTCGATGACCGAGCGGGCCTGCTTGCCCGACCCGCCATGCGACATCAATATCTCGACCGGACCGCCGCCCAACTCTTTCCAGTGCCTGGCAAACGCTGCATTGTAATCCTGATAGAGTTCGCGGGTGGGGTCATACGAGACGTTTCGCAGCGTGACTGCAGGCGCTACCGATGCCGATTTCCCGGCTGCCCCGCACGAGGACAGCAGGATGGCGACAGCCAAGGATGTGGCCAAAATGAAGCAGGCAGGCGGCTTGATCGTCATGTTCATATTTTCAATAGGAATAATAGACTTTTGCTTCCAGTTACGCTTAATGTAGATAGAATTACTCAACTGAAGTACTGGTGTCAAGAAGGGTTCCTCCCTTATTTCCATCGATTCAGTTCTAGTACAACTAATTGCCGTACCCTCGTTCCATGTGTTCTACTGTGGCTCATGAAGGCTGTTTTATGGGCAGTACTGGGTGTAGCTCCTCTGGCGGCACAGGTGCAAATCGCGCAGCACGGGATCGAGTACATCTCGGTAGAGATCAAGGGAAAGCCGTTCACCCGGCTCTTCATCGGACCCGAAACCAACAAGCCCTATCTGCATCCCCTGCGGTCGGCTAGCGGCAAGATGGTCACGCGCGGCTACCCCATGGAGGACATCCCCGGCGAATCGCACGACCACCCGCACCATCGCGGCCTGTGGTTCGCGCATGGCGACGTGAACGGCTTCGACTTCTGGGGCAACGAGAGCCGCGGCGGCAAGTTCGGGCGTATCGTTTTGGCGAAGGTCAACAATCTGACGGGCGGCAAAGAATCCGGTGTCCTCGATGCGACCTTCGAGTGGCGGGATCCATCCGGCAAGGTCCTGCTCACCGAAGCCCGCCAGATGACTTTCTACGCCCAGTCCAAGACCCGCACGATCGACTTCGACATCACCCTGACTGCCGTCGAAAAAGCCGTTTTTGGCGATACCAAGGAGGGCACATTTGCCTTGCGGGTCGCGTCGGGTCTCGAGGAACCGCATGCAGACGCGCCCGCGCAACCCGCGCGTACGGGGCACCTTGTAGATTCGGAGGGTCGCCAGGGTGAAAAGGAGGTCTGGGGGAAGCGCGCCAGTTGGGCGGATTATTATGGGGTGGTGGACGGCGAGCCATTAGGGATCGCGATTTTCGACAACCCGTCCAACCCTCGACATCCGACCTGGTGGCATGCCCGCAGCTATGGGCTGTTCGCCGCCAACATCTTTGGCCTTCACGATTTCGAGAACGACAAGAGCAAAGATGGCAGTCTGACGCTAGCCCCTGGGGAAAAACTGCGCTTCCGCTACCGGGTGGTCATCCATCCCGGCGATGTCCACAGCGCGCACATCGCCAAGCTTTACGAGGACTACAGCGCGGGACGGTAGATCTCGCGCACCATGGGTACGATCGGACCTGGTACCAGGTGCTCCCAAGCCAGCCCCATCTGGATACGGCGCCGCACCTCGCTGGCGGAAATGTGACTTAAATCGGCGGGCAATACCAGTTGGCGTATATGGCCGGGTAGGGTCGCGGGCGGTTCATAGGCGCCGCCGCGCGAGGCGACCAGTAATTCGAAGCTTTCCAGCATACCTTCGATGGCTTGTGGGGTGCCGTAATCCCAAGTTACGATCCGTTCCGCGGCGTCCCGCCCGCATATGAACGTCAGGTCGGTAGCGGGGCCGTAAGCGACGCGGCACTCAGCGGCGATTTCGGCGAATAGGCCCCCGTCACTGCCGGCGGCGGCCAACCCAAGACTGCGGTCCGCCAAAGCTTGCAGCATCGCCGCGCGCTGGTCAAAACCGGCTCCGACATAATCCTTGTGGGGAAAAGCTCGCGGCAAGACCAATACGACCTGGTCCAGTTGGGCGAGCGCCGCTTGGGCAAGTGTCAGGTGAGCGATAGTCGGAGGGTTGAAACTGCCAGGTAGAATTCCGAGACGCTGGGGTTTTCCTGGCGGCCGGAAAAAAAACTCCATGCGCTTCCATTCACCCACTTATGCTGAATTGCACCGCAACGTGTGGACTTTAGCACACCGACGTTGCCTCACCGGAAACACGAAGGGCGCGAGATTGCTCTCGCGCCCTAAGTTGTTTTGGCGGACACTACCGGAAATCAGGCGGCAGCCAGCAGGTCGTCGATGGACTCGGCAGCGGCGAACTCATGACGATCGGCGGCTTCCTGGCAACGGATGCAGTAACCAGCCCACGGCAGAGCATCCAGCCGCTTGGGCTTGATCTCTTCTTCGCAGTGCATGCAAATGCCGTAGCTTCCATCGTTTATGCGGAAAAGAGCGGCCCGCACGTTGCGCAGGAGGTTAGCTTCGCGGTCCAGGTTACGAATCGCAAGTTCCCTTTCTCCAGCAAGTTGCACTTCATCCAGGGCATCCGGGGTCTTTTCGATCAGGATATCGTCGCGGTTCCGCAGCCCACCGGATAACTCTGCCTGCTTGGCCTCGAGTACTGCCTTGTATTTGTCGAGTTCGGTTCTGTTCATGATCTTTCTCCTCTATATCTGTCTTTTTTCGTTCTATCCGCCGGTTCTGCGACCGACAAAGAATAGACGAAATTTCAACTCAAAAGTTTCATAAAATCTCAGTCTACTCGGCTCAAATCCGGTCGACTATCTCCAAAATCCGCTACACGGGAAACCACTGTAGCAACTGCAATGCCAAATTGCAAAGGTATCTTGACAGATGCGCGTACTATACCGAAAGTTACAATCAAAAAACCCGCAAAACCGGCAGCCGCCGCCTTGCTGGCTGCTATGCAGACGATAGTGGTGGATTTCAGCACTCTTCTCATAGACGCTTAAACTTTCGATGCGTTTATCAGCCGTGACGCAATCGGTTCTAGGACTTAATGTGTCCAGTCTTAGGACAGGATTTGGGCACCAGCTTCGTCACGTATGGCAAAAAGATATTCACTTGGGCGGGCGAACCAGAGTAGGCTGGTTTCGAGTGGAAGGCCGGGGCTCATTTCCCGGGCTTTCCCGATTCAAGCTGGTCCCTGACGTTCATGGCTGGGTATGGTTGTCCGAAACACGTGCGCACGCTTCGGAGCCGTGCGTCAGCAAGCGTTCTTTGGTTTTTTCCGCAGCCGCTAGCCTAGGGTGTCGCGGCGCGCGTCTGATTCTCTCGTTTTGCGGCCCAATGCAGCCCAATGCCGCCGAAGATGAAGCCGCGAGCTTCGACCGAGGCATACCCAAAACGGCGGAGCTTTTCGGCAAAATCCTGCATCGAGATAAACGATCGCAGCGAGTCGGGAATGTAGGTGTAGATGCGTGGCCGGCCGTGCAAGAGCAGCCCCCAGAAAGCCCCCTGCGCGTATAAATAACCAACGTAGAGCTGGCGCAAAACCGGGTTGGCGGGCAGAAAGAAATCCAGGGTCACCAGCAGGCCGCCGGGCTTGGTGACGCGTTCGATCTCGCGCAGGGCGGCGTTCAAGTCCGGGAAATTACGCAGGCCATAGCCGATGAACACGCAGTCAAAACTGTGCCCGGCAAAAGGTAGGACGGTGGCATCCGCGCAGACGGCATCGGCCACGCCATGACTCCGCGCCAGGCGCAGCATGCGCTCGGTAAGATCCACTGCGACGGACGTCGCCTGCGGGAGTCTTTGGGTCACCAGACGGGAGAAGTCGCCCGTGCCGCTGGCTAGATCCAGCACCATGGCACGATTCGGTAGATCGGCCATCTCCACGCCGCGCCTCTTCCACCGGCGGTCCATCCCGTATGAGAACATCCGGGTAATGAAATCGTACCTCGGCGCGATCGTGGTAAACATCGCGCGCATCAGGCGCATATCCTGTTTCTCGGCTGGAATTGGCATCAGCAGCCGAATTGTAACACCGTGGCGGATTGTAATGGCTACGGGCCGGACTACCGGCGCGACGATTTGGCGGTCGCACGCCGGGGAACTTCCGCGGCAGCGCCAGCCGCGAATATTTCAGGAGCTGGAGCTACCGGTGCATCCACCATCTGCATCATGGCATAGGGCGGCATGTCTTCCGCTTCCTTGAAAAAGGTCATGCATCCCTGCTCGCCGTCGTAATCCACTTTGACCAGATCGCCGCCCCGCACCTGCTCGGTGGCGATCAAATTAGACAGCGGGTGCACCAGCGTGCGGTCGATGGCGCGCTTCAAATGCCGGGCGCCGTACTTCATGTCGGTCCCCTCGCGCAGGAGGTAGTTTTTGGCCGGCTCGGTCAAAGAAAAAACAAACGGCGGTCCGTTCACGGAATTGAAAATCCGGTGCTGCAGGATATTCAGCTCGAGTCCGAGGATTTTACGCAACTCCGGTTCGCCCAGGGGCCGGAAGACGACTACTTTGTCGATGCGGTTCATGAACTCCGGCGTAAATTTGCGGCGGGCGGCTTCCACACCCGCGCGCGAAATCTTCTCGGTCAAGCTTCCGTCCACCAAACCTTCGGCACACTTACGTTCCATTTCGGAAGCCGCGAATCCCAAGTTGGGCCGCAGGATCGAATTCATCTCGCCCGCGCCCAGATTGCTGGTCATGAAAATCATAGCGTGCGAAAAATCCACGCGCCGGTTGTCGCCCAAAGTCAATGTGGCTTTGTCCAGGATCCCCAGCAGCAGGTTCCACAAGGCATCGCTGGCCTTCTCGATCTCGTCGAAAAGTACGAAGCTCAACTTCGTCCGATCCGTGTAATATTGTTGGAGCACTTCCTGACTCAGCAGCGGATGCGTCTCGCGATGGCCCAGGTATCCGGGAGGCGAGCCGATCAGCTTGGCAATCTCGTGGCTATGCTGGAACTCCGCGCAGTCGATCTTGATCACCGCGCGCATGTCGCCCAGAAGGCTCTCTGCGGTGGCTTCCACCATACGCGTCTTGCCCGACCCGGTCGGCCCCAGAAAAAGAAAATTGCCGATAGGCCTGCCCGGACTGGACATGCCCGCCAGGAACGTCTGATAAATATTGACGATCTGATCGACGGCTTCGTCCTGACCGACAATCCGCTTCCGTAAGTCGCAATCGAGCTTCAACGCCTCCATCCCTGTCAGCGTCGGATCAAGTTGTTTGTTCGTCCAGCCCATAGGTCTTCCTCTTTCCAACCCCAGCCCCAGCAACTGCATCTCACTAGCGCTATGAGCACGTTGGATGCCAAGTTTCAAAGACCTGTAGACTGAGTGTTTCCGCTCATTTCTGAGGCTTGGACGGCCTGATTTCGACCCTGCTAACCAGCGTACGACCGGGAATGCGCAGCAGCATCATCACCACCTCGGCTACATCCTCCGGCTGTATCTTCCACGGCGCAGAGTCCGCGTGTGAACCGAACTCGGTATCCACACTGCCCGGCATCACATAACTTACGCGTACATTGTCGTAACGGTGATCCAACATCATCGCTTCGCTGAATCCGTTCATCCCGAATTTAGATGCGTTGTAAGCCGCGCCGCCGGCAAAGGGATTCTTCCCCGCCAGGCTGCTGATATTCACGATATATCCGCCGCCCCGCTTCTTCATGCGGGGCAACGCTTCGTGGCTGCAATAGTAGGTTCCGGTCAGGTTCAGATCGATGGTGCGATGCCACTCCTCGGGCGTCAGGTCGGCAACACTTTTGAAGACACCGATGCCCGCATTGTTGATCAGGATATCCAGCGCGCCGAAGCGCTCGTCCACTTTGCCGAAGAAGCCGCGGACCTCGTCCAGCTTGGACACATCCGCTGTTTCGCCGAGCAGGCGGCCGCCCGCGATCGGCTCACAATCGTTCACAAAGGCCCGCACGTTTTCGCGCGACCGGCTGCATATAGCGACCGTGGCCCCTTCGCGCAGCATGCGCTCCGCAATTGCCCGCCCGATGCCGCGCGAGCCTCCTGTCACTACCGCAACTTTGCCAGATAGAGTCTGTTCCATATAACGATTCTAATAAGGAGCAAACCCGATCACGGCGCACCGTGTTTCGCTGATGAGAGGGTACTGTTAGAATCGTTGCAGGATGTCCTCCGCGCCGCCGTCGCCTTCGTTGCGCAGTCTGTTTTCCGAACTCGAGCAGTTGTTTCAGAGTGAAACAGAGGCGCGCGTTTCCACCAGTGTGCAGGCCGCCGAGCGAGCCCTGGCTGAACACCTGAACCAATCCGTGCGCCGCCTTCGCCAGGCCGGCGGATTTTCCGAACTGGCCGCCATACTCTCGGATGCGTCCGGGCCCTTCGCCGGCGCCTGCGCCATATTTCAAGTGACCGAAACCGCAGTGAGTGGAGAACGGGTCCGCGGTGTGGCAAATGACGCAGCCGGGGGATTTCAAAAACTCAAATTTTCCGCAACAGAAGCCGCGGCGTTCGCTGGAGCGATCGAATCGCGGGAGCCGGTGGTGGCGTTGTGTTCCCCATCGGAGGTACACCCGGCGGTAATCGAGATTTTCGGACACGCGGCGGGGGATAAGGCGCATTTGTTCCCTTTGTCCGTCGATCAAACTTGCGTCGGCATCCTTTACGCCAGCGGCACGGTGGAGAGCGCGGCTCTGGAGTTATTGGCGCAATCGGCCGCCACGATCCTGGAAGCCCGGCAGCGTCCTGTGCGCCAGCAGACGGCCTCGTCCGCCGCGAATCTGGTCAACATCGCGCCGGCGGCAGCCCCGGGCGCGCCCCAGAAAGATTGGGACGAATTAACCGCCGCCGAACGGCATATGCATTTGCGCGCCCAGCGTTTCGCGCGCGTCAAGGTGGCGGAAATGCGCCTTTACCGGCAGGACGCGGTCAAAGCAGGCCGCGCGCGCAGCGATATTTATACGGCATTGCAGGAGGCTATTGACGCCGGCCGGGAGGAGTTCCGGCAAAATTTCATGGCCGCCACGTCCACCATGCCCGATTACTTTCATCAGGAGTTGGTGCGCACGCTGGCGAACGACAATCCTGCCTGGTTGGGGGAGAATTATCCTGGACCGCTCGTTCAACAGACTCGTTAGACGCGCCGTCAACTGCATGCCGGCTGCTCTGGCAGTGCTGTTGTGCGCGCAGACGCCGGAATCGCCCGCCCGCGCCTATCGCGAGTCGCCCACACCTGCCCGGCGCAAAGCGCTGGCGGCATTCGCGGCGGCTCATAGGGATAGTAACGGTGCGCTGGCGCATCTCACCTTAGGGGTGGTCTCGTTCGAGCAGAAGCAGTTCCCCGACGCCATCAAACATCTGCAGGCGGCCCAGCCCCGTCTGCCCAAGCTAGCCGACTACACCGCGTATTACCTGGCGGCCGCGCGGCTGGCGACTCAGGATTATGCCGCGGCCGCGCACGATGCGGCGATCGTGCTGAGCGTGCCCGTGCGCTCGCCCTTCGCCGCCCGGTCCATTGTAGAGGAGGCGCGGGGGTTGGCAAACTCGGGGTCCGCGCACGAAGCCATCGCCATGTTGCGCGAGCATTACGCGGAACTACCGCAACCGGACGGCGACTTAGTGCTGGCCACCGCCTTTCAGGCCGCGCACGATCTGCCGCATGCCGTCGAATACTACCAGCGGGTGTATTACCAGCACCCTACAGGCGACGACGCCGACCAGGCCGCCGCCGCGCTCATCAGCCTGCGCGATAGCATGGTCGCCGCATACCCGTCGCCCGCGCCACAAGCCATGCTCAATCGGGCGAATCAACTGCTCGCGCAGCACGAGTATCCGCGCGCCCGCACCGAGTTTCAACTGCTCGCGCCGCAGCTCACCGGTGCGGAGCGCGATCAGGCGCGCGTCGGCGTCGGAGCCGCCGATTATCTGAACGGCGACGTCTCGCAAGCTTATTCGTATTTACACGGTCTCGACGTTTCCGGCCACGACGCGGATGCCGAGCGCCTCTATTATTTGACCGAATGCGCGCGCAAGCTCAACGACGATGAGCAGATGATGGAAGCTCTCCGCGGGCTCGCCAAACACTACGGCGAATCGCAGTGGAGATACAAGGCTCTTATTTCCGCCGCTAACCGTTTCCTGGTCACCAACCAGCCCGATAAGTACGTTCCGCTTTATAAGGCGGTGTATGAGACCTTTCCGGATCAGCCACTGGCTGCGCCGTGCCACTGGAGGGTGGTTTGGGCAGCCTACATTCGGCGCCAGCACGAAACGCGCGAACTGCTGCGTGAGCACCTGGTGCGATACCCCGGGCACCCTTCGGCCAGCGCCGCGCTGTACTTCCTGGGCCGCCTCGAGGAAGCCGGCGGAGATGCCTCCGCCGCACGGGCGTACTACGATAAGCTGGCCGCGCAATTCCCCAACTACTACTACGGTATCTTGGGGCGCGAACTTCTGAAGCAGGCCAAGATCGACGCGGCGGGACCGTCGCAAAAAACTTCGCAGTTCCTGCATTCCGTCGCCTTTCCTCCGCACCGGCCGGCCATCAGCACCGCGCCCGACGAGGAAACGGCACTGCGCATGGCGCGCGCCCGCCTGCTGGTCTCCGCGGGATTGACCGATCTGGCGCAGATGGAACTGCGCTTCGGCGCTCGCAGCGGAAGCCAGCCCTATCTGATGGCCATGGAGCTGGCGCGTACCGCCGGCACGCCGCACGAGCGGCTGCATAACATGAAGTCCGCCGCGCCCGACTATCTTTCCATGTCAATCCAGGATGCACCCGCGGCATTCTGGCAGCTCTTATTTCCCCTGCCCTACGAAAAAGACCTGGTGCGCAATGCCCGGGAGCGTAGCCTGGATCCTTATATAGTGGCGGCCCTGATCCGGCAGGAGTCCGAGTTCGATCCGCAGGCCCTCTCTGGTAAACACGCTTACGGACTCACTCAAGTCGAACCGGCCACCGGACGTGCGCTGGCGCGTAAAGTTGGCGTCCGCCGCTTTACCAATCGCTCTCTGTTCCAGCCGGCGATTAACTTGAAGTTGGGAACTTATTATCTACGTTCGCTGCTCGATCAGTGGGGAGGCAAATGGGAACAGACCCTGGCTTCCTATAATGCGGGTAAGTCGCGGGTAAACGACTGGCTCACCTGGAACACTTACCAGGAACCCGCCGAATTTGTGGAGTCGATTCCTTTTAGCGAAACGCGGGAATACGTGGAAGCGGTGCTGAGAAATGCAACTGTTTATCGGCAGCTTTATACGACACCCAGCCCCAAAGTAGTACCAAACCGCGAGCCAAAACCCGCAAGCCGGCCTGTTCGCCGGCCTTCACCGGCTATGTAACAGGCCGTACATCGGATTGTGACTTGCCGTTTGCCTAAAAAATGTGCGAATCTTAATCTTCGATATATACTATAAAAAGGAGCCGAATCCACAGAAGCGCACCTTTGACAGGAGAACTATATGCTGCCAGGTTTCCTACTGCCGGAGACGACCATCCGCGAGACCGGTACCGGTCCCGAGGTTAACCTTGGAGATTTCCGAGGCGGTCTGATCCTTGTCACTCTCGGCATTACTCGCATCATTGAACAGGAAAGCCTGGATGTATCCATCTGGGGTTCACCTGATAATGTGGAGTGGGGCGCCAAACCCGTAGTTTCCTTTCCACAGAAGTTCTATTGCGGCACGTACCAGATTCTGCTCGACTTGCGCTCCCAGCCCGAAATCCAATATCTGCGTGCAAAGTATCAGGCCCAACGTTGGGGCAAAGGTGAACCCAAACCGCTGTTCGGCGCCTACCTGTTCGCCCAGGCTGTTCAACAGCAGGTGCTGGGGATGACCGCCTGACGCCCGTATGACACAATGATTTCCTACGACGAAGCATTGGATCTTTTTCATTCTGACGACTTGATCGGTATCGGTATGGCTGCCGATGCGCTGCGTCGGAAATATCACCCCGAAGGTGTGGTTTCTTACATCATCGACCGTAATATCAACTACACCAACTTCTGTACGGAATATTGCAGCTTTTGCGCCTTCTACCGCCCCATGGGGCATGCCGAAGGGTACGTACACGATCAGCAGACCATATTCGACAAAATCCAGGAGACGTTAGACCTTGGCGGAACCGGCGTTCTCATGCAAGGCGGCCTGCACCCCGACCTCAAGATCGAATGGTATGAGGACCTGCTGAGCGCCATCAAGAAGCGCTTCACGATTCATCTGCATTGTTTCTCGGCCCCCGAGATCACCAACATCGCCGAAGTGAGCGGGCTCAATCTGCGCGATACTATCGCCCGCCTGCGCGACGCTGGCCTCGACTCCATTCCCGGCGGCGGCGCGGAGATTCTCGACGATGCGGTACGCCATCGCATCAGCCGCCTCAAGTGCAATACTTCGGAATGGATCGACGTCCATCGCACCGCGCACGCGCTGGGCATGCGCACCACCGCCACCATGATGTTCGGCTGCGGCGAAACGCTCGAACAGCGCATGAACCATTTGCGCATCGTGCGTGAGATTCAGGAGGACACCGGCGGCTTCACGGCCTTCATCCCCTGGACATTCCAACGCGCCAACACCTCGCTCGGTCATTTCGTGCACGAAGAAGCCACCGCCGTCGAATACCTGCAGAACCTGGCGATCTCGCGCTTGTATCTCGACAACATCGAACACGTGCAATCCTCCTGGGTAACCCAAGGTTTGAAGACCTGCCAGCTTGGGTTGCGCTTCGGCGGCAATGATGTGGGCAGCATCATGATCGAGGAGAACGTGGTTTCCGCGGCCGGCGCGCATCATCGCGCCAGCGAAGAGGAACTGCGACGCATTATCCGGGATGCCGGCTTCATCCCCAAACAGCGCGATACCCTCTATCGCACCTATTTCCTGAATTAAGCGGACCCACCGACTATCGTTCCAATCCGGCCAAATTTTCGAGCGCGGTGAAGCGTGCGTCGCCGTGCAGCTCGTCGAAGGCCGGATCGCGCAGGATGGAGACCAGCGGCTCCCGGGCGGCGGCCGATTTCCGCAGGTAGACGACGGCCGCATCCCGATCGTGGACGAGCGCATATCCGATGGCCAGTTCATAGATCTTGCCGGGAGAGATGGTGCTGGCCGCCTGCCGCAGGTACCGCTGCGCGCGATCCGTTTCCCCGCGGCAGCTACACTCGTACGCCCGGTGGACCGTGGCTTCCGGTGCGGCGAGGGCTTGCGCGGCAGATGCGAACTGGCGGTCCGCCTCGGCGCATTCCCTCATCAACAATGCCACGCGCCCCAGCTGCAGGTGAGCATAGATCAGGCCTGGTTTCAGCTCCAGGGTCTCCTGCAAGGTGCTTTGTGCCTTGGCAAACTGGCGCTGATAGTAATAAACGTAGAACTGGCAGAAGCGCGGGGCGATACCCAGCGGCTCCAGGTTCTCGGCGGTCGCGCACTGCTGCTGGGCGTCCGCATAGCGGCCGTGCCAAGCGAGCGACCAGCCGTACGCTGCGCGCGTGCTGGCTTGCGCTCCCTTCTCCAGAGCAACCTGGTATTCGCGTTCCGCACGCGGCCAATCCCAGTCGCGATTTTCCTCGATTTCGGCCAGGAGCCCGTGCGCATCGCCCGCATCGGGATCCAGGCGCAGCGCCTCCGCCAAAGATGCCCGCGCTCGCGCAAAGGCCTCGCTGCTCGGTGAGTTGAAGCTTGTCAGTTCGAGCTCCGCCGCGGCCAGACCCGTGTACGCGCGGGCATAGGACGGGTCCTTGTCAATCGCCGCGTGAAACAGCCCGATGCTCTCCCCGATGGAGGCCGGCGTCAACCGGGCATATTGATAACTGGCACGGAGGTAGAGGTCCAAAGCCTCTGGATTGTTGGTGGAAGGCCGGGTTAGTTGACTTGGAGCTTTAATACCCAGCCGGCTGACTGCGCCGGCGATTGCCTGGGCGATCTCGCGCTGCACCGTCAACATGTCGCCGGAACGGGTATCGTATGCGTGCGACCACAGGTGATAACCGTCTTCGGTCCGGTTTAGTTGAGCGGTAATGCGGACATGATCGCCTTCCCGCGCCAGGCTGCCTTCGAGCGCCGCATCCACCCTCAGGTCGCGCCCGATCTGGCGAACATCCACGCCCTTTCCCTTGTACTGGAAAGCTGATGTTCTGGCGACGACTCTCAGGTCTTTCCAGTTGGCAAACTCGTTGGTGAGCTCATCGGTCAGGCCGTCTGCCAAATATTGATCGGCGCCGTTCGGTGAGAAGTTCTGAAAGGGCAGCACCACCAGCGAGTGAATTGGCCGGCCACGACCCAAATTCACCCGCCAGAGCGCTGCGCCAGCGGCCGAGAGCAGAAGGAGGGCGGCGATTACCGGCCAAGTCGCGGCCCACCGGCCCCGGGAATGCTCCTCCGGAGCAACTGGGATCGGTAAAGCAGGTGTCGCCTGCGGCGCACGGATGGCAAAAACAGGTTGATAACCGCGCGGCGGGATCTCGATGAGGATGCGGTCGTCCGCCCCATCCGTCGCGTAGTATTCCTTCAGCTTCTGGCGCAGTCGGCCAGCCTCGGTGCGTACAATGGACTCTATGCGCGGATCAAACGACGCGGGGCGTTCAAAGACATCGACGCCGATAGCGTATTCGTTGATCGCGTCGGATTCGTCATCGAGCGTGCGCTCCACCAGATAGCGCAGAAGCTGCCCGCGGCGTAACGACAACGAAAAAGCCGGTCGGGACAACAGGCGGTCAAGTTGCGCACGTACCTCCCCACCCTGTGGCACTACCCTCCCCGTGGCCATCCTACTTTCGTTCTGCTTAGTGTAACACGCTCAGAATAAAGGCTTGTGACGTCACGTGCCGTCTGCGACTTGCGTCCTCGCGCGGCGGCAGCCGAGACTGCGGAAACGGGTGATCCAGCATGAAGACAAAAACAACATTCTATGTATCTGCTTATTTCGTAGGGGCTGCCTGGCTACTGTCAGTCTCCCCCGCGCAGGCTTTTACCAGCCACCATGTGACCATACCCGGCGGCTCCAACGTGTTGGTTACGGGCGTTAACGATTCGGGGGAGATGGTAGCCAACTACACAGACACCGCCGGAAGCAGCCACTGCGCCGCTATCGCCGGCAGCACCATTACGGAGATTGTCGACCCCAACGCCGTCGGCACCGGCCCAGGCAAAGGAACGAGCTGCTGGGGCATCAACAATTCCGGCGAGATTACCGGATCCTACTCAGCCGTCACGTGGGGCAATGGCTTCATCTACAGTGGCGGGACCTTTACCGACGTAATCTATCCAGGCGCTACCGCGGGAACGATTGCCTACGGCCTGAATAATGTAGGGCAAATTGTCGGCTCGTATGCCGACAATACGGGCCAGTTCGGCTTCCTGTACACCGCATCCAGCGGCACCTACACGAAGCTGCAAGTGCCCGGCGCGACGGCTACGCTGGCGGTAGGGGTGAATGATAGCGGCATCGTAACCTTCGAATGGGTGAACTCGACGTTCGTCTTCTCGGGTGCCTACCTGGCGGGAGGCCACTACCACCTGTTGAACGTGCCCGGCGCCACGCAATCGAAGGCGCGCGGCATAAACGTACACGGCGCCATGGTCCTGAACGCGCAGGATTCGTCGGGCGTGTGGCACGGCTACGTCTACGCGCATGGCACCTTCACGCAATTCGATGTAGCTAACGCGACCAATACTTACAGTTTCGGCATCAACTCCCTGGGACAACTCGTGGGCGGTTTCAACCCCAGCGCGAAGCCGACGGCCGAAATTGGATTCGAGGGGCACCTGTAAGAGTCCAACTTTCCAAGGCGCCGCTCCGTCCATAATTAAGAGTGGCCGTCGCACCTTTAATTGAACAACACCAGCACGAGAGCCGCGCCGCCAGGACGCTGCGGGAAGCCTTTGAATCCGGGCGTCCGTTGACTTATCTCCACACCTCGGAGGAACTGCGCGTGGCGCGAATCCTGCGCGAGGTGAGTGCGAACCAGGCGTCGCGGGCGCCTTTGCCCATCTGGATCTGGAGCCTGACGGAGGGTCTGCACCGTGAGGGTGAGGAGGCCCAGCCAGGCACGCATTCGCCGCGCAGCGTTCTTAGATTTCATCGCCGCCCACCCGGAAGCCGGGATCTTTCACCTGAAGGATTTCCACGAGCCGCTGCGCGAGTCGCCAGAGATCCGGCGCCGGTTGCGCGATCTCTATGAGAGCTGCCGAGACCAGCGCAAATTCGTGGTCATCAGCTCGCCGGTACGCGCCATCCCGGAAGAAGTGGAGCGGAATATCCTGTTCCTGGAGCTGCGGCCGCCCGACGTGGTCGAGCTTGTCGATTTTCTGCGCGACGAGAATCCCCAGACAGACACCAGCGAGGCCACCCTACAGCAGATGGCGCGCACCCTACAGGGCTTGACGCTCGACGAAGCTCGGTACGCTCTTCGTCGCGCCCTGGTTGCCACGCCACGGCTAGGTCCCCAATCCATTCCCGCGCTGCTCGAGGAAAAGCGCCTGCTGGTGAACCGCAGCGGCTACATCGAATTCATTGCGGAAGGCGGCGATCTCGCCGACGTGGGTGGCCTCCAAGGCCTGAAGCAGTGGCTCATCGAGCGCCGGAAGCTCTTTCAGCTGCGTGATGCGGTCAGCGCCGAAATTGTCCCCAAGGGCCTGCTAATGATGGGCATGCCCGGCTGCGGGAAAAGTCTCTCGGTCAAAGCGATTGCTTCCCTCTTTGATTTGCCGCTCTATCGAATTGACATGACCGAGATCTTCTCCGGCCGTCACGGCAAGCCGGAAGGCGCTTTCGTGCAGGCCTGCCGCATGCTTGAAGATATGGCCCCGGCGGTTCTCTGGTTCGACGAAATCGAGAGGGGCATCAGCACCAACGAGTCCGGTGGCGAGCAGGGACGCATCTTCGGCTTCTTCCTCACCTGGATGCAGGAAAAGACGCGCGGCCTGTTCGTCGCCGCTACCGCCAACCGCATCGAAATGCTGCCCGCCGAAATGATCCGCAAAGGCCGCTTCGACGAAGTTTTCTTCGTCGATCTTCCCGAAAACGACGAGCGCATCGAGATCTTCAAGATCCATCTGCGCCGGCGCGGAGTCGATCCCGCCGCCTTCAACCTGCCGCAGCTCATCGATTTCACGGTCGGCTGGAGCGGCGCCGAGATCGAGCAAAGCGTCGTATCGGCGCTGACTAAGGCGCAACTGGCGGACCGCGAGATATCGGAGGACGATCTGTTTACTTCGGTGGTGAGCATCATGCCGTTGTCCCGCACCATGAAGGAGCAGATCAACCATATTCGCAGTTGGGCGTTCGAGCGGGCCGTGCGGGCGTCGCCTCGGCCGGGCGTGCGGTAGGGCGTGGATCGCAGCATGCCAACCGCCCGTGCCGCTGTGGGCCGCGCGTCGTTGTTAAAGCGGGCCGATCCCGCCTGTTGTTAGACTAGGGGCTCATGCTCCCCGTAGCGCTAAGTATCGCCGGTTCCGACCCCATCGGTGGCGCCGGAATCCAGGCGGATCTGAAAACCTTCCACCAGTTCGGCATTTACGGCGAAGCCGTTATCACCCTGCTGACTGTTCAAAATACCGTGCGCGTGGAGCGCGTGGACTGCATCCCGGCCGCACTGGTCCAGGCGCAGTTGCGGGCCGTTTTGGAAGATATTCCACCAAATGCGGCCAAGACCGGCGCACTCGGTAACCTCGAGATCGTGCAGGCCATCGCCGAAGCAGCCGCCGATTTCCGTTTCCCCCTGGTGGTCGATCCGGTGATGATCAGCAAGCACGGGCAGCCCTTGATTTCGCCCGAGGCAGTGACCGCAATCCGCGACCTGCTGCTTCCCCGCGCCGCCTTGATCTGTCCCAACCTGCATGAGGCCGAAGAGCTGACCGGCATCGCGGTCCGCAGCGTGGACGACATGCGCGCCGCCGCCAAGCGCCTCTGCGAAATGGGTGCCAAAGCCGCTCTGGTAAAAGGCGGTCACCTGGAAGGCAGCGCCGTGGACGTGCTCTTCGATGGAGAGGACTGGCGCGAGTTCACCGCGCCGCATTTCGATACGCAGCACACGCACGGAACCGGCTGCACTTTATCCGCGGGTATCACCGCCGAACTCGCGCGCGGCGCCGCTTTGCAAGCTGCCGTAGCCCGCGCCAAGAGTTACGTGACCCAGGCCATCCGATCGAACCCCGGCCTTGGACATGGCTGCGGCCCCTTGAATCATCACGCCGCAACCGGACTGAAAGTGGGTGCCAAATGAAATTTGCCGACCTTCTGATCGCCGCGATTCAGCGCTCCGAAATCCCCCTGCGCTTCGAGCCGGGAGCGGAGGAAGCTGTCGCCAAGCCCATCACCGAATTGTTGCTTGGATGGCTGGATGCCCACCGGCCCGCCGAACCGCGCGATGATTTCGACCGCGGCCAGCAAGCCCTGGTAGCGCAATTGGTTGACGAGATCAACGGAGCAGCAAACGTCCCCACCGCCTGATCTCGAGGTGGGGCAGCCACTCTGGCTGCAGCGACCTCTCAGGTCGCTATCTAATTAAGAGAAAATGTCCGGGCTCGCACCGGGAGAAGCACCAGAGTTTCAAAACGGGAAAGCCCGGGGATTACGCCCGGGCCTTCCAGTCGAAGCGGAAAGGAGGATCAACTTCATGATCCTGTTACTAGTTGATCTGCTGCTTGTCGGCAAGATCACGGTCATGATCGTCTGGGCCCGTAAGGGTCGGAGATAATGGCCGAGCGGGATTGGGATACGCTTTCCCGATCCCGCTACTAGTATACTCCAGCCGTCCCGCGCTGCAATATCCTTTTAGGTGTATAACGGTAACTCATGCGCGCTCTCTTCCTGCTCTCGCTCCTCCTTCTCCCCCTGGCTGCGCAAACGCGCATCCCGCCCAAGCGCTCCTCCCAAATCCAGGATGGCTTCGGCATCAATTCCGATCTCCCCCGCGACCCGTACCTGCCCTGGGACCGTCCCTGGTGGACCCGCATGTTCGACGCCGGCGTGAGTTGGATCCGCATCGGCCAATACGAAAACACTTCCGACTACACCAGTTGGGATTGGATCGAGCAGAAGCGCGGCGTCCTCGCCATCCCGCCGGGCCTCGACGACTACGTCGATTCGCTAGTCGACAACGGTGTCAAAGTCCAGGTGCAGTTGCTCTACGGGAATCCGATGTACACCTCGCCCGTGGGCAAACTCCCGGACGCGATCGTCCCCGAGCCCGGCAGCTTCCACAATCCCGACCGCAGCCTGTATTCCGCATACTGGCCGCCCACCACGCCCGCCCAAATCGCCGCGTTCCTGAAGTACGTGCAGTTCATGGTGTCGCACTTCCGCGGCCGCATCCACTATTACGCGTTATGGAACGAGCAGGATATCGACTATTGGAACCCGGCGCCCAATCCCGAGGATTACGGCCGACTGCTCAAAGCCTTCATCCCCGCCGTGCATGGCGCCGATCCCGATGCCAAGGTGATCTACGGCGGCCAAGCCGATCCCACTCGCGATTTTGCCCGCCGCGCCCTCACCACCTGCAACTGCGCCGCCGGCATCGATGTCTTCGCTTATCACACGTACCCCGGCTATGGCCGCAACTTGAATCCGGAGACGATGGATACGACCGCCTACGGCCAGGAATCCGCCACCAAGCTGCGCGACTTCGTGCGCGCCTACCCCGGCATTCGAAAAAACATCCCGTTCTGGGACGACGAGTTCAATTCCATCCCCTCCTGGACCGGTTCGGATGAATCTGTGCAGGCGAAGTACGTCCCGCGCGGGCTGGTTTATAACTGGGCTCGCGGGGTGCGCACATTCGTGTGGCTGCTGGCCGCCGGCACGGACGGCAATGAATACGACGACTTCGGCATGATCCACGGGCTGCGCTATCTGCCCGACGATTTCACGCCCCGCCCGGTTTTCTATACGCTGCAAAATACCAATACCTTGTTCGCCGACACGCACCTCGATCCTGCGATTAAGATCCTGCCCTCCGATGTCGCCGCGCTGCACGACAAATCGCAGCCGTTCCAGGCATACGGCTTCCGCAGCAAATCCGGCAAACCGATCGTGGCCTACTGGCTCGCCGCCCACAGCGAGCCGGGCAACAAATTCCCGCAAATCCACGCCAGCCTCACGATCAAGGCCGCCGGCATCCGGAATCCCGTCCTGATCGATGTGCAAACCGGCGCCATCGAGCCGCTCCATAAACCGGATGCGAACGGCGTATTTCAGAACCTGCCGGTGCGCGACAGCGTGATGGCCATCGCCGATACGGATTACTTCGATTGGCCCGTGCTCCCCGAAGCGCCGAACTCGCTTACTGCGACGGCGGAGGGTGAAGCGGTGCGCCTGCGCTGGGAACCGCCCGGAGGCGTTGCCGAAAACACCGTGATCGAGCGCCGCGCTGCACCAGACGGCGCGTGGAACCGTATCGCCACCGAGCCGGCCGCCGGCATGGACTATGTCGATAAGGGAGCGCCCGCGGGCGATGTAAGCTACCGGGTGCGTGCCGCCAACCACAACGGGGAATCGGCCTACTCGAACGTGGCGCGCGTGCACCGCTAGCCGCGCAGGCTACCGCAGCGCCGACACCGGGATGGTAAACGCTACCGTATTCACCACGCCCTGGCGCTGGAACTGAATCCACACCCGGTACATCGCCTCGCGCGGAAAGAAAATATTGAACTGCATATCCGGCCCACCGTTGGCGATGAAAGGGTGATCGTGGATGGTATCCACCATATCGTCGCTCACCGCCAGCAGATGTGCCCACGCGCCGATATACTGCTCCAACCCATCCGCCGGCGTCAGATGCACAAACAGCATGGTCTTCTTACCCGCCAGCGGTTCAGGCGGATCGAGCCTTAGCTCGGCCGTCAGATTCTCCGCTTGCTTCGGCGACACATCCGGCGCCAGATGGGGAATGGCGGCTTCGAGCGGCGTCTGGTATCCCGCCGTCGTAATGGTCTTCGGCGTAAGCTGTGGCGTGCCGCCCGTGGGATAAAAATCCGCGAGCAGACGGTATGTCCCGGCCTTGGGCAGCGACGTTTCGAGCCGGAAAACCGACCCATCGAACTGCGGATGCACGTGCGCGAAATACTGCAGATCCTGGCTGACGATGAACAGGTGAAACAGCTTCTCGTGCACGATCTCGAAATGCTTCACTAGCGCGCCGGACTGCGGGTCGCTGATTCGAAACTCCAGCGTGACGGGACGCGCGCTGGGAACCTGCGGCGGATCTACGCGCAAATCCACCGGATATTCCACCGGCTCCGGCAGATTCGCCACCATGGTCATGCCGCAGCGCGGGCATTTGCCCGGCGTCGCGGACCGCACGTCGCGATCCATGGGGCACACAAACTCGATGGTCTGTTGCGCGCCCGCCACGCCCGCCATGCCTGCCATGCTCGCCAGCAAAAACACGCGGCGCGAAGCCCGCATCGCTACGCTCCTGGCTCGAAGGGCCACACGGCTGTCGTCGTATAGCCCCCGTCCACCGCGATAGTCTGACCGGTGATGTAATCGCTCCCGCGCCCCGCCAGAAACACCGCCAGCGGCGCGATATCCTCCGGCGTACCCAGCCGCGGATTCGCCTGCGCGCCCTTCAACCATTCGCGCATCTCGCGCGGCTCCCACATCCGCCGGTTCAGGTCCGTCTCGATGAACCCCGGCGCGATGCAATTCACCTGGATGTCATGCCGTCCCCACTCCGCTGCCAGCGCCTTGGTAAGCTGCCCCAGCGCGCCCTTGGTCATGGCGTAAATCGAAAGGTAGGGCAGGCCCAGCAGCGACATCAGGCTGCCGATTGTGATCACTTTGCCGCCCGCCCCCCGCGCGATCATGCGCGCCCCCACCTGCTGCGTCAGCTCCACGATGCCGTGCAGGTTGGTGCGCATAATGTGCTCGTACTCTTCCTGCGTGTATTGCGGAAAGCCCTTGCGGATGTTCGTACCGGCGACGTTCACCAGGATGTCCGGCGTCTCGATCGTCTCCATCGCCGACCGGATCGACGTGCCGTCCGTCATATCCATCGCGAGCGCGCTCGCCTCAAAGCCTTCCTCCACGAGACCCCGCGCCTGTTCGCGCAATTTCTCAATCGATCGCGCCGCCAGCGTAGTGCGTGCGCCTGCCCGGGCCAGGTGCTGCGCGATGGCCAGCCCAATCCCGCGGCTGGCGCCCGCCACCAGCGCCGTCTTGCCAGAAAGGGAAAATACCCCGTGCTCGCTCATCGCTTCACCGCAACAGACCGAAGATGTGCACGGTCCCTTCGTAGCTCCAGCGCGACATCCACCGCCCTACATCCGAAACCGACACCATGATCACCAGCAACAGGAACCCGGCCCGTGCCAGCTCGTTATACACCACCACCGGAATGCGCGCGGCCAGCAGCAGCTTCGACCCATCCAGCGGCGGCACCGGCAGCATATTGAAGATGGCCAGGTACAGGCTCAGGTTCACGCCGCGCGCTGCGAATTGCGCCAACGCCGGCGCGAACGAAAGGGTAGCCCGCGCCACGATCGCCAGAATCACCGCGAATACCACGTTGCTTGCCGGACCCGCCATGGCCACCAGCGCCAGCCCGTTCCATCCCCAGCGCAGTTTGGCCGGATTGCTGTTCACCGGCTTCCCCCACCCGATGAATCCGCCGCCGAACAACGAGGTCAGCAGCGGCAGGATGGTGGTGCCCAGCCAGTCCACGTGCGCCATGGGGTTCAGTGTCACCCTGCCTTGCAGCCGCGGCGTATCGTCGCCCAACTTTGTGGCCACCCAGGCGTGCGCAAATTCATGCGGCGTGGTGAGCAGCCACAGCAGGGCTACATTAATAATGGCGGCGGCAAAGTCTAAGTGCATAGGAATTCAGTGGCGTTTCGAGATGGCGGCCCACAGCACCAGGAGAACCAGCACGGCCACCACCGCAATCGTTGCTAACAAGCTGATACCTTCTATTGTATGCGCATCACGGCCGTCGAAACGATCCACCTCCGGCGCGGCATCACGGTACACTGGGGGCCTATTCAGTGGCTGTGGGTTCGCATCCACACCGATAGCGGCCTCACCGGCCTGGGCGAAACCTATCCGCATCCCGAAGCCGAGAAAGCCATCGTCAAGCGCTGTCTCGCGCCGGTATTGCTGGGCCGCGACCCATCCCGCATCGACCGCCTGTGGGCCGACATGTACCAAAGCGTCTCGTTCTGTGGATGGGCCGGCGCCGAAATGCGCGCTATCAGCGCGGTGGACGTGGCTCTCTGGGACCTGGCCGGCAAAGTTGCCAATCAGCCCGTCTACCAGTTACTCGGCGGCGCCTCGCGCGATTCCATTCGCACCTACAACACCTGCTACGATCACGTCGATTTCCTGACCGATCCCGTGCGCCTGGCCGGCGAGCTTGCCAAATCCGGAATCCATGCCATGAAGATCTGGCCCTTCGATCCCATCGCCAAAGAAACCGGCGGCAATTACATCACCCCCGACCAGATGCGCCGCGGCATCGAACCCCTGCGGCTCATCCGCGAGGCGTTCGGCGATTCCATGGAAGTGGCCATGGAGTTTCATGCCTATTGGAACCTGCCGTGCGCCATTCGCATCGCGCAAGCGCTCAAACCCTATGCGCCCATGTGGCTGGAAGAAATGCTGCCGCAGGATAACCTGGCGGCGTATAGCGAACTGGCCCGCGCCACCCGCCTGCCGCTGTGCCTGAGCGAACGGCTGATGACCCGCTTCGGTTTCCGTGAGCTGATCGAGAACCGCGCCGCGCGCATCATCATGCCGGATATCTGCTGGTGCGGCGGCATCACCGAAGCGCGCAAGATCGCCGCCATGGCCGACACTTACTATCTGCCCGTGGCGCCCCACAACTGCGGAGGCCCCATCTTACACGCCGCGTCCCTGCACCTGGCCGCCCATGTCACTAACCTATTTACCCTGGAGAGCGTCCGTCGCCACTATATGGATGAATACCGCGGCATCGTCACCCAGACGCTGCCAGTCTCCGAGACCGGCGAGTTTGCCCTGCCGCCGGGCCCCGGCCTGGGCATCGAACTCTGTCCGGAAGTGCTCACGCGCGAAGACGTGCAGGTCGATCACATCGAGTGATCCGAACCGCGACCGTCAGGAAGCGGCCGCTAATAAACGATCATCCCGATCGAATTGTTCTGCTCCGCGTTTGGCCGCCCTTCGTAGGTTCCTGCCACCGCCGTCGAATCGAAGGACAGGTATAGCCGGCTCTGCCCTGCCGTGCCGGTCCCACGCGCCACCGCGCCCATAAACAAATCCGATTGAAACGATCCCAGCGCCTGCGGATCGCCGTCGATCGGGTCTGGCATCTTGGTCACCAGTTGCATGCTACCAAGCTGCGTGCCGCCCGGCGCAACTTGGTTGTGCAGCACCCGCACCTCGTGGTTGAACTTGTCGCCGGCCGCGCTGTAGTAACTCAGATGCACGACACCAGTCGAAGCGTCCAGCGCCAGCGCCGGATAGAAATGGTGGCCGCTCGAAGGATCCACGGAAACCGGGACCGACCACGTCCGCCCGTTATCGGTTGACGTACTCATCACAATCTCCGCATTCAGACACACCGGCGTCGGCGGATTCCCGAACTGGAACTGGTTCTTGCAATCCTCGTAAGCCAGGAAGTTGGTGAACGATCCCCCATGCTCGGCCCGGCTGGCGTGCTTCGGATAAGTGAACGCCAGCAGGTTGATGTTCACCATCGCGCTCCCGTTAAAGTTCGGCACGATAGGCTCCGCCACATGTGCCACCAGCGAAGGAGCGCCGCAGGCCGGCACATTCGGCGCGGCGACGGCCGTGCAAGTAGTGAACAGGATATCCTCGCTACCATCCGCATTGGCATTGACGAACGAAACTCCGGCCAAACCGTCGCTCCGCACCTGCACGTAAGGAAACGCCGCCCCCGTATTCGTTCCGCTAACCGTAACCGCACCGCTACAACTGAGCGACGGCGTGCACACCGTCACCGCGATGCTACTGGTGTAAGTGCTGTAATCGAACTGCTCCACGGCCACATACACGTTGCCGGTGCCGGTTCCCGTTTTGCGCTGATCCACGGCGATCGACGGCAAATCGTTGACCGATTCGTAAACCGGCTGCGCGAACAGCAGCACCGGCGGCGTCGCCATCCAGCACGATGCAGCTTGTGCCGCGGTGTGCGTTCCATTAGGGCATGCCGCCGGATTCAGCAGCGTTGACCCCGTCGCCCGGAAGAGCGCCACCCCGCCCGTGCTCGCCGACCCGAACCGCACATCCGCCATATAGAAAGCGTCGCGATACGGATCCGCCGCCACCACCGCGTTGCCGGTCCCCATCTCCGTATTCCCCTGCGCCTTGAAACTGGGCAGGCCGCCCTCAAACTGCACGCTGCAGTCGCCCGACGCCGAACGGTGGACATAGTATCCGCTCACGCTCTGGTCCCAATTCACTGGCCCGCTGAGATTCCCACGCCAATCGTTGGCCGCTTGCACCACCAGGTCCGCATTCGGCCCCACGCGATTGAGCAGAAAATCGGCCGTCGCCTGATTTTGCGGCACGGCATTCGCCCGCGGCTCCAGGTTGAACCGCGCCCCTACCGGCCCGTTGCACGCGCTTCCCGCCGGATCGGCCGCCGCAGCCTCCTTGGCTGCGTGCGCCCGCTCCAGCCACAATGCCGGCGCCGTCACTCTCTGCCGCGGCTCGCCGAACGCGCGGATGGCGGCCTCCGCCAGCGGATGGCCCGTGACTTTCAAAAAGCTTCTGCCTTCTTCCGAAGCCAGGAACCGCAGCGGCCCCGACGGCGGAATCCGGAATTGCCGGAAAGCCTCCGGAATCGATTCTTTCCGTGCCGCCCGGTTAGTCACCACCTGCCCGTTCACCGCCGCCGCCACGAACGTGAATAAGATGGCACGCCTCATCATGATTGCGCCTCGCCCTAATACGAGAAAGCCGTCAGGTGATTGTTCACGTCCACGCTGGGCACGCCGCCATAAGTGCCGAAAACGCTATTCCAGGTGAACCCGACGTACGCACGGCCCGCGGCGGCAGCCAGCCCCAGCCTGTCCCCGAATCCCGCCGGCTGATCCAGCACGCTCACGGGCGGCGAGGCCTGCACGTCTCCAAAATTTCCCGTCAGAATCAGCGGAGTGCCGGCCGTCGTCGTTCCCGGCGCCACCTGCGCTACAAACACCTGCGCCCGCTGTTGGAAGAAATCGTTCTCGGTCGAATAGTAAGCGATGGTCACCGTCCCGGTAGAAACGTCCGTCGCCACCGCCCCGAAAAACTGCTGGCCCGCGCTCCCGGTAACACTCGCCACCGGCGACCACGTGGCGCCGCCGTCGCTCGAACTGGTCATCGCCACATCCGCCTTGGGACAGAACGGCGATCCTAAACCCACCTGCTGGATTACCCCTACATCGCACCGGTCGTACACCAGAAAAGTCGTGACCGTCTTGCCGTCGCTCTCCAGCCTGTGCGCGTGCCGCGGATAAAGCTCGTCCTCCATCGGCACGTCCCCCAGCAGCGTGGCAAACACCGGATCGCTCTCCGTAGTCACCACCACCGCCGCGCTGCACGTGGGCGCGGCCGGCGCTCCGTTGGGCGTGCAACTGACGAATTTGATCTCTTCCGGATTGACGTTGGGAAAGGTGGTGTTGCGGTACGACACCGTGATCCCGCCATCTGGCCGCACCTGGACGAACGGAAAATCCGCCTCCCCATCCGCGCCGCTGATCGAAATCGACTTGCCGCAATCCAGCTTCGCATTCGTACAGGCAGTCAGGTGAACGCCGGTGCCCGATCCGCTTGCCGACCGCTCGGCGACCACTACGTACACATCGCCCGCCCCTGTACCGCTCCTGCGCGCATCTACCGCGATATGCGGCGAATCCAGAAACGCGTTCAGTTCCGTGATGTTGGTCACCGCGCCGATCGTCCAGCACGAAGCGCTGCCCCCGGATTCCGTGCCGGATGGGCAAGCCGTCGAGTTCAGCAGGTTTGCCGCCGTCGCCCGCACGATACCCACGCCGTTATCGTCCGTGGTCTGGCCAAATCGCAGGTCCACGATGAAGAAAGCATCCCGCGCAGGGTCCGCAATCACCGTAGGTGTTCCGTTAGGCAGGAACAGGTCGGTGGCGTTGTCGATCCCCGGCAGCCCGCCCTCCAAATCGGCCACGCAATTTGCGTTCGACCGCTGGATATAGAATCCGTCCGGGCTGCCCGCCAGGCCGCGTTCATCGGTGGCCGTCGCGACTACCAGGTCGAGATTCGATCCCGCGCGGCCGGGCAAAAACGCCACCGATCGCGCTGCCTGCACGACCGCGTTCGGGCGCGGCTCCAGATTGAACCGGCTTCCATCCGGACCCCTGCAGCCGGACTGCGCACTCCCGCGCTGCACGCCAAAAAACAATGTCCAAGCGGCGGCGCAGTAGATGAGGCCTGCCCTCATGTGTTTGCTCCTCTCCCTGGAATCGGCGGCCGGGACGCGGGCGCCAGATCCAAGAGTAGCCGAACACCCTGGACATAATTGTAAAAATCAGTGCCGTAAAAATCAGTGCCGGAAGTGCCGCACACCCGTAAACACCATCGCCAGCCCCAGCCGGTCCGCGGCCTCGATCACGTCCGCGTCACGTACCGATCCGCCGGGCTGGATCACCGCCGTTGCGCCGTGGCTCGCGGCTGCCTCCAGGCCGTCCGGGAACGGAAAAAACGCATCGGATCCCACCACCGTTCCGGCCAGCGGCAGCACGGCCTTCATGGCGGCAATCTTCACCGAGTCCACGCGGCTCATCTGACCCGCGCCCACCCCCACAATCTGCCCCGCGCGCGCAAACACGATCGCATTCGACTTCACGTGCTTGGCCACTTTCCAGGCGAATTCCAGAGCCGCCCACTCGTTGTCGCTGGGCGCCCGCCGGGTTTTCACCTGCGCGGCCGAACGGTCCAGTCGCACCGTATCCGCCGTCTGCGCCAGGAAGCCGCCGGAAATCGATTTCACCACCAGCCCATCGCCTCCCGCCTCGACTTTCATCAGGCGCAGGTTCTTCCTACCGCTCAGTGCGGCCAGCGCCTCCGCCGTATAATCCGGCGCGGCAATCGCCTCCACGAAGGTCTTCGCGCACTCCCGCGCAGTCTCCTCGTCCACCGTGCGATTGAATCCGATCACGCTCCCGTATGCCGATACCGGGTCGCACTCGTACGCCTTCCGGTAGCTCTCCGCCAGCGTATCCATTTCCGCGCACCCGCACGGATTGGTGTGTTTGATTATGGCCGCCGCCGGACGGTCGAAATCGTTCACCAGTTGCCACGCCGCATCCAGATCCACCAGGTTGTTGTAGGAAAGCTCCTTCCCCTGCATCTGCGTGGCGCCCGCGATCCCCGCGCCTCGCCTCCCATACAACGCTGCGGATTGGTGCGGATTCTCACCGTACCGAAGGTCCATCAGCTTGGCCGCGCTTACGTCCAGCACCGCGGGCAGCGCACCCGTGCCGTCCACTCGTGCCAGCCGCGCGCTGATGGCGCGATCGTAATCGGCCGTAGTGCGAAAGGCCTTCCGCGCCAGCCGCCACTTCGTATCCAGCGACAATCCGCCGCCGCTCGCCTTCATCTCCTCCAGAATGCCCGGGTAATCCGCGGGCGATACCACCACGGCCACGTCCTGGTAATTCTTGGCCGCCGACCGGATCATGGTAGGCCCGCCGATATCGATGTTCTCGATCAGCTCCGCCTGGCTGGCATCCGCCTTCGCCGCGACTTCCTCGAATGCGTACAGATTCACCACCACCATATCGATCGGCCGGATTCCGTGCTCCGCCAGCGCCTGCATGTGCGCCGGCCGCGACCGCATCGCCAGGATTCCGCCGGTGACCTTCGGATGCATGGTCTTCACCCGCCCGTCGAGCATTTCTGGAAAACCGGTGACCTCGGCCACGTCCTGCACCGCTACGCCGGCCTCGCGCAGCAACCGCGCCGTGCCGCCTGTAGAGATCAACTCCGCGCCCAGCGCCGCTAGCCCGCGCGCGAACTCCGCGATGCCTGTCTTATCCGTCACGCTGATTAGCACCGTTTCAATTTTTGCCGTCATTGTTGCCATCAATGGCAAGGTAACACGCGAGCGTCGTTGATGAATCGCGCAAAACGGGACGCGGCCGCGCCGCCACTATCCCGCGATTTCCTGTCCTGCTTGGCGGCGCGGGCACGCGTCCCTTTGCGCTCCATACACCCGGGCCCGCTCCAGGTAAAATGGTTCCATCATGCGCATGGAACTGAACCGCCGCAGCTTTTTGACTGCCGCCGGAATTGCCGGCCTGGCTGCACCCGTGCCCGCACCCGCCGCGGACGAACCTGCCGGCGCCATCAAGCTGGGCGTCGCCAGCTACTCCTTTCGCGAGTACAGCCGCGCCCTGGCCATCCGCTGCATCAAGGAACTTCGCACTCCCTACGTCAGCGTCAAAGAATTTCACCTGCCTTACCGCAGCAGCCCCGAAGAGATCGAGACCGGACGCCGCGAATTCGAAAAAGCCGGCCTCACCATCATGAGCGGCGGCAATATCTCGCTCTCCAAAGACGACCCCGACGATATCCGCCGCTATTTCGAATACGCCAAAATGTGCGGCATGCCTATGATGGTCTGCGCACCCACCCACACCAACATGGGCACCATCGAGAAGTTCGTCAAGGAATACAACATCCGCATCGCCATCCACACGCACGGCCCTGAGGACAAGCAATACCCCACCCCGCAATCGGTGCTGGCTGTGGTCCGCAACATGGACCCGCGCTGCGGCCTCTGCATGGATGTGGGCCATTCCTCGCGCGCCGGCGCAAACGTAGTCGAATCCATCGCCGAGGCCGGCGACCGCCTGTTCGACATGCACATCAAGGACCTGCGCAGCTTCGAGCCCCACGCCATCCAGTGCGACGTGGGCGAAGGCATCATGCCCGTGGTAGGCATCTTCAAACAGCTGCAGAAAATCGGTTATCAGGGTTGTGTCAATCTGGAATACGAAATCAATGGAGACAATCCCCTGCCCGGCATGAAGATTTCGTTTAGCTACATGCGCGGCGTGCTGGCGGGTCTCAAAGGCTGAGGACACTCACACGAACATGGCGGAGATACCCATCGGAACCAGGCTCGAAAAGAAATTGCTCGTGGATAACGAAGTGGCCATCAATTTCCTCGGCCTGGAAGGCGCGCGCGTGCTGGCCACGCCCTGGATGATCGGATGGATGGAGCGCACCTGCCGCGACGCCGTCCTGCCGCTACTCGAACCAGGACACGACACCGTAGGCACGCACGTGAACGTCTACCATCTGGCCGCCACGCCCATGGGCATGACCGTGACCTTCACCGCGGAAGTGACCAGCGTGGAAGAGCGCCGCGTCAACTTCAAAGTAGTGGCCTGGGACGAAAAAGAGAAGTGCGGTGAAGGCACCCACCAAAGAGCCATCGTCAACATAGCCCGCTTCGCCGCCAAAATGCAGGGCAAGCGGTAAGCATCTCCGCGTCGCCTCGTCGCCGTGTCTCCGCGTCCCGGTTTCCTACCGCGCCCCCGCCAGCGCCTTGATCACGACATTCCCCACCGGCGACCCCAGCCCCGTCACAAAATCATACCCCGGGCCCGCCGTGCACTGCGCTCCGCAACTCCCATTAGTGCCGCTAACCACGTCATGGAAATCCGCCGCCGGGAATGCATACAGATCGAACTGCGGCTGGTTCAGCAAGCTCTTGCCGACCCCTGCCCGAATGCTATTGGCGATCGCAAATAGCGCGGCCCATTGCGGCGCCGCCATGCTGGTGCCGCCTACTTCCACCCAGCCCAGCAGGCTGTAGATGCCCACCGTGTCGTAAATCGGTACTCCGGTCTTGGGATCGGCATCGTAGGCCACATCCGGAACGCCGCGCGATCCCGTACTCTGGGCGGTGGCCTGGTAGGAAGGCTCCGGCTCATACGCGCTCACCCCGCCGCCGCTGCCGCTCCACGCGGTTTCACTCTGCCAGACGTTGCCCGAGCCGATTGTCAACGCCGTGCCGCCCACCCCCACTACGTAAGGCGACGCCGCCGGATAAATCACCCCGTTCCCGCTATCGCCCGACGCCGCGACAAACGTCACGTGCGCCACATTGAAGTGCGTATCGTCGTTCCCTTCGCCGCTATACTCATTGGTGCCCCAGCTCATCGACACCACCGTGGCGCCGTTCGCCACCGCTACGTCCACCGCCTGGTACAACTCCGCGTTGGTCTGGCCGGCGGCTTCCACCAGCATGATCTTGGCCTGCGGCGCGATGGCGTGCGCCCATTCCACGTCCAGTGAAATCTCGGCGGACCAATTGGTATTCTTAGGCGGCGCCGTCCCCGTGGCATAGATCTTCTGGAAGCAGCCGTTGGCCGTGGTGCAAGGAGCCAGTTTGAACTCGGTGGCAAACACGCCCAAATCCGACTCGATGTTGGGGTCGTCGAAAGCATCCACGATTCCGATCACCTGCCCCTGTCCCTGGTTGGCAAGCTGATTGAAACCGTAAGCCGTGCGCAGTTGAGAAGGAAAGAAGCCTTTAGGCTTGCCCAAGGTATCCGGTTGGGGTGGAATCACGATGGTTGGATGGACGGTGCGGATCGATTGAGCGGCCAGTGGCAGCGCAATCGCAACAAGCAGCGAAAGGCGCTTCATAAACACTCCTCCTCTAAACCGAGAGAAGGGCGGCGGCGCCGGAAAGGGCCACCGGCGGCCCAGGCCGCGCCGGATCGCCCCCTCGCCCCCTCAGCCGGATCCTCTGAACCGTAGCCCAACGGATCCCGCGTCCCCGCGTCCCCGCGTCTCCGTGTCCCCGCGTCCCCCGTCTCCGTGTCCCCGTGTCCCCGCGTCCCCGCGTCCCCGTGTCCCCGCGTCTCCGCGTCCCCCCTACGGCGCTGCGACCAGCGCAGGCACCAGCAAATTCGCCTTCGGAGAGCCCACTCCAGTCACGTAGTCGTAGCCTGTGTGCGCCGTGCAAAGCATGCCGCACGATCCATTCGTGCCGCTGGTTATATCGTGATAGTCGCCTTCCGCATCCGGATACAGCAGCACCTGCGGAAGCGTCAAATTGCTTTTGTGTGCCGCCACGCGGCTGGAATTCACAATCGCGAACAGGCCGGCCCACGACGGCGAACTCACGCTCGTCCCTCCCACCACCGCCCATCCGCCGAATCCAGTCTGCGAATAAACGTAGACGCCCGTGCTCGGATTGGCCACCCAGGCCACGTCCGGCGCACCGCGCTTGCCGGTGGTTTGCACGCCCGTCTGGTACGATGGCTCCGTTTCATACGTGCTGAGCCCCCCACCACTGCCGCTCCAGGCTGCCTCGCCCGACCATGCGTTGCCGGTCCCCAGGCGCAGCGAAGTGCCGCCCACGGCCACCACGTAGGGCGAAGCCGCGGGAAATTGCGATCCGTGTCCGCTATCGCCCGTAGAGGCGCAGAAAATCACGCCCGGCACGTTGAAATGGGTGTCGTCATTTGCCTCCGTACTGTACTCACCGCCGCCGAAGCTCATGGAAACCACGGTCGCGCCGTTCGAAACCGCCACATCCACGGCTTGCCACAACGCCGCATTGCTGGCGGCCGCGGCTTCCACCAGATAAATTTTGGCCCTGGGCGCCACCGCGTAGGACCACTCGATGTCCAGCGAACTCTCACCGGCCCAATTCGCATTGGCCGGGGGTTGCGTACCGGAAGCATAGATCTTTTTGAAGCAGCCGTTGGCCGTAGTGCACGCCGGCAGCCCGAACTTGGCTGTAAACACACCCAGGTCCGCTTCCGCATTCGGGTTGTCGTACGCATCGATCAGGGCGATGGTCTGGCCAACGCCGTAGTTGGACAGTGTCGAGACTCCGTAAGCAGTCCGGATCTGTCCCGGCCCGAAACCGGCCACATTGGCGATATCGGCTGTCGTCCTTCCTACGACGAGAGGCGGATGAGCCCATCCGGGGTTATTTTCCGGGGCAACCAGGCTATCCCCGGATTGCGCCATCAAGGGAACTGCTAGGGCGAGCATCAGCGTCGACACGCCGGCTATAAAAAAACGTTTTATGAGCACTGTAAGGTTCCTCCGCCTGGTCCTTTAGGACTCAACAAGCTGGCTAAGAATACCATCCTTGGTGAATGACGGCCAAGGCACAGCAGTACTGTTCAACCAACGATAGGGTGGCGGCACTGACCATCGCCGGCCACCCCGTTTCCTTGTCGCTCTCAGTTCGCCGCGTAGAGCTTGCCGTTCAGCAGATTCGCCTGCGGCGAGCCCAATCCCGTGACAAAGTCGTATCCGGCTCGTGCATTGCAGGCTGCGCCGCATGTACCATTACTTCCGGTTGTGATGTCGTGATAGTCGGCTTCGGCGGCAGGATACAGCGCCACTTGAGGCTGCGTCAGCGCCGTCTTTCCTTTGGCGATGCGTTCCCCGTTTACAATCGCAAACAACGCGGCCCATTGCGGAGTACCAATGGAGGTTCCACCCCACTGCGTCCAGCCGGTATGGCAGGCGCTGCAGGAGAAGCTGCTAAACGAGGGCACTCCCGTATTCGGATCGCCATCGTAGGCTACGTCCGGAATACCGCGCTTGCCGGTGCTCTGGACCGCCATCTGGTAAGACGGCTCCGTCTCGTATTTGCTGGCTCCCCCGCCGGAGTCCACCCAAGCCGTTTCGCTCGCCCAAGTGGCGTTGCTGTTCAGAGTAAGCGAAGTTCCCCCAACTCCCACCACAAATGGCGAAGCTGCCGGATATTGGGCGCCGTGACCGGCATCGCCGGCCGCAGCCACAAAGGTCACTCCGGTCACGTTGAAGTGGGTGTCTTCGCTGGTCTCGGCCGAGAACTCGGCGCCGCTCCAACTCATCGAGACCACCGTTGCGCCATTCTGCACGGCTGTGTCCACCGCCGCTAACAAGTCGGCGAAACTGGAGCTCTGCGCCTCCACCAGCATGATATTTGCCGCGGGAGCGATAGCGTGCGCCCACTGCGTGTCGATGGCAATCTCGTTCGACCAGCCGCCAGTGTCCGCGGGAGGCTTGGTGCCACCCTGGTAGATCAACTTAAAACACCCGTTCGCGGTGGTACAGACGGGCAGCTTGAACACCGTGCTGAAGCTGCCCAGATCGGCTTCGGCGTTTGGATCGTCATAGGCGTCCACCAGCGCGATGGTCTGGCCTTTGCCATAGGCAGTGAGCTGGTTGAACCCGTAAGCGACCTTCATCTTCCCTGGAAAAACACCGGTCGGCCCGGCGTCCGGGCTGATGTTAGGGATAATCACACGATGCAGCGGCGGATACGCAAATAGTTTTCGCAGGTCCGTGGCGCTATCCGGCGACTGTGCCGCTGATGGCCGCACCAGCAGCAATGAAGCCGCAAGTGTGGCGGAGAAAACGAGACTTTTCATTTGGGTTCCTTTTTAAGATGTCTGAGGTAAAGATCGATTGAGGTACGAATGCGGCGAACGTAACACCCCGTTAAGGCGCAATGCAAGCCGGTTTTCCCCGCATGTTCCCGCGGCTCCGGACAGGAGCGCGGCTTGTTTCGGATCGCCTGAAGAAGCTCTGATTGTCCAGCGCCGGCAGCGGCGCGGCCGCCTCCGAAAGAAGTGGGAAGCTCATGTTCCCCTCACGCTCGCCCAAATCGGCGTACACGCCACCCGCGGCGCCACAGCGTCAGCTTTGCGAAATCATACGGTTATACCGGCGTCACGCCGCCTCGCCAGCATCACCAAACCGATCACCGCCATGGGGATTTTCAAGCTGGTGCACGACGGAGACCGGAAGCTGCACGATAGGCCCTTCCCGTTTCCGGAGTCGGACCTGTGAACCGCCGTGTCAGCCAGCGATCTCGATCCTTCTTCCGCACCGCCAAGCCAACCTTACCGAAACCGTATCGAGCGATGCTATACTCCCCTTGGCGCCATGCTCCTGAGCCTGCTGCGGGCTTACCTGCTGATCGATCCGCTGATCATCCTGACCACCTTAATCCTCGGTCTTTCGTCATTGCTGGCTTCCGCATTCGACTCCAGCGGCCACACCCAGCACACCATTGCGCAATTGTGGGGCCGCATGCTGCTCGCCCTCAGCGGCGCTCACGCCCGCGTCGAAGGCCTCGAAAAATTGCAGCCCGGCGCATCTTACGTGCTGATCGCCAATCACGAAAGCTATATGGATATTCCCGCGCTGCTGGCCCTCGTCCCGCTGCAGATCCGGTTCTTCGCCAAGCACGGACTCTTCCACATTCCCCTGCTCGGCGGCCATCTGCGCCGCGCCGGACATCTGCCCGTGGTGCGCGACAATCCGCGCGCGTCGCTCAAAAGCCTCAGCCAGGGCGCGCGTCTGGTACGTGAGCGCGGCATCTCCGTAGTGCTCTTCCCCGAAGGCGGGCGCTCCCCTGACGGCCTCCGCGATTTCAAGGAAGGCGCCGCCTACCTCGCTATCAAGGCGGGAGTTCCGGCGGTTCCGGTGGGCATCATCGGCACCCGCGAAGTGCTGCCCATGGCCTCGTTCCACGTCCGCCCGCATCCCGTCACCTTGCGCATCGGCGATCCGATTCCGACTGCGGACCTGAAACTCGACGCGCGCAGCGACCTGAACCAGACCCTGCGCGCAAAGGTCGCCGAACTGATCCGCCAATAAAACGCTTGACAGCCGGCCCCAGACCTATATACAATACCCCTAATAGCGATATGCCTAAGAAAGAAATGCCTCCCGGCGCCCTGATGATGCTCATCCTGCGGGTCCTGCGCTCCGGACCCCTGCACGGCTACGCCATCGGCCAGCGCATCCACAGCCTTTCCTCCGAAGTGCTGGATGTCGAAGAAGGCGCCCTCTATCCCACCCTGCAGAAGATTCTCCTCAAAGGTTGGGCCACCGCCGATTGGGGCCTCTCCGAAACCAATCGCAAGGTAAGGTTCTACCGCCTCACTCCGCTGGGCCGCAAACAGCTCGAAGCCGAACTCTCCGCCTACGACCGCGTGCACGATGCCATTCAGGCCGTGCTGCGTACCGCATAAAGGACCCACCATGCGCGAATTTCTCCGCCGCCTACAATACCTCCTGCATCGCCGCCGCTTCGATGACGAACTGGCCGGCGACCTCGAATTTCATCGCGAAATGGCTGCCCGCGCCGGTGCGCCGCCCGTCAATGCCCTGCTTCTGCGCGAGTCTGCCCGCGACGCCTGGGGCTGGACCTGGATCGACCGTTTCGCGCAGGACCTGCGCTATGCCGCCCGCATGATGCGCCGCTCGCCCGGCTTTACGCTCGCCGCCGTGCTCATGCTGGCCCTCGGCATCGGCGTCAACGTGGCTTTGTTCGGCTACTTCGATCGCATGGTGCTCCGCCCCTTGCCCGTGCGCGATCCGGCCACTCTGCTGCAGTTCAATCGCAGCTCGCCGCACGATTTTTCCGACAATTTCCCTTATCCCGAAGTCGCCTTCTTCCGCGAAAACGTCCGCGCGCTTTCCGCCGTCATGGCCGTCAACTACTCTCGCCTCGCCATTAACGACGACCGCCAACAAGTGGGTGCACGCTTCGTCACCGCCAATATATTCAGTGAACTCGGCGCACGCGGCGGTCTGGGCCGCATGCTCGATCCGGCCCGCGACGAAGCCCCCGCCGCGCCGCCCGTGGTGGTCCTCAGTTACCGTTTTTGGGAACGCCGCTTCGGTGGCGACCCCTCCGTCATAGGCAGCAACATCCGCGTCAACGGCCACCCCGCGACTGTCGTCGGCGTCGCCCCCAGTCAATTCTGCGGCTTCGGTATTGACCAGTCGGATCTGTGGTTGCCCATCGCGCAAAAACCGTACTTCGTGCCCGGCCAGAGCCTGACTGATTATTCCGATAGTGGCATCAGCGTGCTGATGTGGGGCCGCCTCCAGCCCGGCCAGTTTCCCCGTGCGGCCGAAGAGGAACTGCGCTCGCTCGCGGCCGAGCTGCACCGTCAGCATCCCGCCGAGATCTGGGAAAAGGAAACCCTCCCCAGCCTGCCCGGCGGCTTTGCCATACGTGTGAACCACGAGATGATTCCTATTCTGGCCCTTGCCGCCAGCCTGTGCCTGCTGATCCTCGCCATCGCCTGCGGCAACCTGGGCAGCCTGCTGGTCGCCCGCGGAGTCGCTCGCGAAAGAGAAATCTCCATACGCGTCGCGGTGGGCGCCGGACGTGCCCGCCTCATCCGCCAGTTGTTCACCGAGAGCCTGCTGCTGGCCGTGCTGGGGTCGCTCGCCGGGCTGGGCCTCGGCTACATTGCCTTGCGATTGCTGGCCGCCGCCACCGGGCTTCCGCCCTGGCTCAGCCTCGCCCCGGACGGCCGCGTCCTGCTGTTCGTTCTCTCCATGGGACTCGCCGCCGCCATTCTGTTCGGCCTCACCCCTGCCCTCCAGGCCGCCCGCCAGCGCCATCGCGCCCACTTTATGCGCCAGCTCCTGATCGGCGCCCAGGTGGCCGCCAGTTGCATTCTCCTCATCGTCGCCGGACTCCTGGTACGCGCCATGGATCACGCCATGCATGCCGGTCCCGGTTTTGATTTCGAGCACGTGATCACCATCGATCCGGCCTTCTCCGGATACTCACCCACGCGTGCCGCATCATATTTCGAAGTCCTCGAAAGCCGCCTGCGCGCGGTCTCAGGCGTCCAGTCCGTCTCCCTGGTCTCCAACCCGCCCCTCGGCAACCGCTGGACTTTCGTCAGCACCGAAATCGGCGGACATGCTGTCAACGTGCACTACAATCACATCGATCCGCCTTTCTTCGAAACCATGCAGATCCCCCTGCTGCGCGGCCGTACGCTCTTGCCCGGCGAAGACCGCGCCATCGTCGTGAGCGACTCCCTGGCGCGCCTGCAGTGGCCCGGCATCGACCCTCTCGGAAAATCGTTCCGCATCGACGCCGAAGATCATCCGGTCGTCGGCGTAGCGCGTAGCGCGCGCCTGGTATCGCCCGAGGATTCCGACGCCGTCGAAGTCTATCAGCTCGCCGCACCCACCTTGTTGCCCGCCATGGTGGTCCTGGTCCGCACCACCGGCCCGCCCGAAGGCTTGCTTCCGGTGGTCGCGTCCATCGCCCGCGCCGTCGATCCCAAGCTCTTTCCCGAAGCCCAACTGATGAAGGATGCCTACCGCCGCTATCAGCGCAATGCCGGATACAGTGCCCTCGCGGTGAGCCTTTTAGGGCTGTTAGCGCTGCTGTTGGCCTGCACCGGAATCGTGGGCCTGGTGAACTATGCGGTCTCCCAGCGGACCCGCGAAATCGGCATCCGCATCGCTCTGGGCGCCCGCGCCGGACAGGTCCTGACCGTGGTACTCCGCCGCTTCCTGATCCCCGTGGCCGCCGGATTGCTGTTCGGAGTGGGCGGGGCGCTCCTGCTCTCGCAAGTCCTGCGCCGCCTGCTGTACGGAGTGAGCAATCTGGATCCGGTCGCGTATCTTGCCGCCATGGGTGTCTTTGTCATCGCGGTTGCCCTGGCCGCAATCGTGCCCGCCCGCCGCGCCCTGCGAATCGACCCCATGCGAGCCCTCCACTACGACTAAACAGTAGCCTCCGGGCGACCGATCCCAATCCGCCGCGCCAATCGTAACCACCTCCGAGCGGCCGGAACCGAAGGGCTTGACACGGAACGTTCTTTATCGCTACGCTGTGTAGCGCTACAATGTTTCGCGCAAAAAGACCTCGCAAGCCCCTCTCGGAACTGGAACATTTAGTGATGGACGTATTGTGGAAGCGATCCCAAAGCACTGCTGAAGATGTGCGCGAAGCCTTGGCTGAGCGCCACCCCATGAAGGATTCCACATCGCGGACCATTCTCAAACGGCTCGAGGAGAAAGGCTACGTCAAGCGTCATGTGGACGGCCGCACGAATGTATATCGGGTTTCCGAGCCACCGCAGAGCCTGGCTGTAACCGTGGTTCATCAGATCATTGACCGGCTCTGTGGTGGTTCGGTGGAGCAGTTGATCGTAGGAATGGTCGATCGCGATCTTTTGGATGAGCGGGAGCTGCGGCGCCTCGCCGAAAAACTGGCCCGGCGTAAGAACCGCACCCGGAAGGAGCAGGATGCCGGTTGATCTTGTGTCGCCACTGGCCGGTGCCGCGATTCGCGCTCTTGGCTTGGGCCTTGTCACCTTTGTGGGCTTGTCGCTGGTTCGTATCCGGTCTTCAGCCGCCCGGCACGCGGCGTGGACCGTCGTACTCGTCGGTATGCTCCTTCAAATCCCTTTGGGAGTCGTGGTTCCAACAGTTGAGCTAAAGGCGCTGCCAACTCTGCCCGTTTCCATCCAGCCGCGAGCGGTGACATTGCCACGCATCTCCGTACCGGCGCCGCAAACCCTGGCGTCGCCGCGTCGCACGCAAACAGAGTCGAAGCGCAGTTGGGTTTCATGGGGCGGGACGCTGACCGGCGTATACCTTGCGATTTCGATGCTGCTGTTTGTCCGCATGGCTTTCGGGTCCTGGCGCCTGCGCCGAATCTTGGCAGATGCCGAACCCATTCCCAACCTGGGTTCCGGCATCTTCGAATCGACCTTATTTGTGATACCAGGGTCGGTCGGGTGTTTCCGGGCCAGGATTATTCTGCCGCGAGCGTGGAGGGACTGGGACGCTGTAAAGCTTCGCGCCGTTCTCGTGCATGAGCGAGCTCATATCCGGCGGCGGGACTGGCTCATCCGTATCGCCTCGCACGTCAATGTTTGCATCTTTTGGTTTCATCCTCTGGCTTGGTGGATGGAGCGCGAGCTTGCACGGCTGGCGGAGGAAGCCTGCGACGATGTGGCTATCTCCGAGATAGAGCATCGCGAAGAATATGCCGCAGTCTTGGTGGATATCGCCCGCGCGGCTGCGGCTGGCTGCGGCGTTCTGAATTGGCGAGTTATCTCGATGGCAAAGGGGTCAAACGTGACACGAAGAGTGAATCGAATTCTCAACCGGAGGCTTCAGGTCCCCAAGCCGTTCGGGCGTCTCGCTTGGATGACGCTCCTTGCGTGCAGCCTGCCGGTGATCTATCTGTCCGCGGCCGTGAAGCTTGTCCCGGCAGTCCAGCCCCTTTTGCCGGAACCGGGATCCTCGATGGGCCTGATCGCGCAAGCGGCTCCGAATCCACCGCTCAAGCCTACACCGCCGCTTGCCCCGTCTCGGCGTGCGGACCCGCCCATAGCGATGTGCATCCTCATCGACAATAGCGGCAGCATGCGCGACAAGCGAGCCGCGGTCAAGGCCGCTGCACTCGCATTGGTGAGAGCGTCTAAACCCCACGACGAGGTCTGCATCGTAGATTTTAACGACGAGGCGTTCGTGGACAAAGCCTTCACCAGCGATATCAAGGAAATGGAAGATGCGCTCACCCGTATCGACTCGCGGGGCGGCTCTGCTATGCGCGACGCTATCCGGATGTCAATCGACCTCGTTAAACAGACGGCTCACAACGGCAGAAAAGCCCTCGTGTTGGTCACCGATGGCGACGATACGTCCAGTACGGTAACTCAGGAGCAGTTGCTGGGCACGGTCAAGAACAGCGGCGTGCCGGTCTTCTGCATCGGCTTACTGAATGAAGACGACCCAGGTCACGCCGGGCCTGCCAGGCTCGCGCTGGAACAAATTGCGGCCGCATCGGGCGGCATAAGTTTTTACCCCAAGGATCCAGCGGATATGGAGAGTATCGCTTCCGAGATTGGGAAGGTAGTGGGGCAGGCCCCCGGCCTGCGAGGGGCTCTCAGCCCCTCCGCGGCCGAAGGCCGCCACCCTTAAGGCACAACCTCCACCAAAGCCAGAGCCCGAGGCAACAAATCAATCGAAACTGTCCCAGGATTCCCGGGAACATCCTGCATCATCGCCGCCGGCAGCCTGCTCGCGGCCCGCAACAACTCAATCTGGTGCCGGGTAGGAAACGCCGGACGTCCCATCTCCTCCCAAGCCCCTAGCGCCGATCCGTGTTTCGAATCCACCACGGTAATCCGGGCCCGCGCCTCCCCACCCAACCCGCTAATAGCCAGCCGCACCGAGCGCCCCACCCCGGCCTCCTCCGGCGCCGCATAATTCCAGACGGCAATCGCCAGCCGCCCGTCCACCGTCCGCGTAGCTAATGCATTCGGAGACGCCACCGCAATCCGCTCCGTCCCCAACTTGTGCAAAAGCTGGAACGCGTTAAACGCCGCCTTCGGAATGCGCCCCTCTGCAATCAGCCCGAACCCCCCGTAAAAAGGCTGCTTCAACACGCCCCCCTCCTCAAAGACATCGGAGAAAGTCCACAGCGACATCAAAGTAGTCAGCCCGTCGCACAGCCGGATATTGTTCGCCAGCCACGGTCCCATGAATGCCGAATCCGTGACCGCCTGTTCGTTCATGAAACTGGCGTTGTATTCGCTCCAGATGATCGGCAGGTTGGGACGCGCCGAAGCCTTCACCTGGTCGTAGACTTTTTTCACCGCCCGCCCCACCATGTCGCTGCGCGGGATCTTCTCGTGCGTCCCGAAAACATCTTCCGTCCGGTCGTTGCCGTAAACGTGCGTCGACACGAAGTCCACCGGCACGTTGTGCTCGACACAGTGCTGGATGAAGCGGTCCACCCACGCTGCTTGCGCCGTAGAAGGCCCGCCTATCCGCAGATTCGCGCTCGCTTTCTTGACCGCCCGCGCCGTGTGATCGTAAAGCTCGTAGTAAGTGGGCTCGTTCGGCCGCCCGCCCCAGAAGTCGATGTTCGGCTCGTTCCAGACTTCGAAATACCACTGCTCCACCTCCGGCTCGCCGTAGCGCGCCACCACGTGCCGCGCGAACTCCGTAATCAGATCGTCCCAGTGCCCGTAGTTCTTCGGCGGCGCCACCAGCGGTTTGTACCAGAACGGGAAAGGCTTGTCGGACGACGACAGCTTCGCCGGCATGAAACTCAGTTCCACGAACGGCCGTATGTTGCGCTCCAGCAACCCGTCGTAAATCTGGTCCAGATACGAAAAGTTGTAAACCGGGTTGCCCTGCGAGTCTTCGCTGTAGATGCCGTTCTCATCGTCCAGAATGGCGTGAAACCGGACGTATTGGAATGAAGTCACCGCCCGCGTGGCATCCAGGTCGCGCCGGTACGATTCGCGCAGCGACAGGTTAGCCCGCCCCGAACCGAACATCACCTCCCAAAAATGAGGAAAAGGCCGCCCCGCCCCATGCGCGTCGACCGCAATGGTCTCCGGTGACTGAGCGAAAACCGGAACCAGCAAAACAAAGGCAAAACCAAATAAAACGGAGCGTCTCAGCATCATAGTCGGCTCCTGAACTCCTTGTAATTCTATCTAAATCGTGGGGCGGGCCCGTGGCCTGCGCGGGTCCCTCAGACCCGCTCGTCGCGCAAACTTGCGAGGTCTCAGGGAATTACAGCCGTACTGTTCGTAGCGGACATCATCTGCCCCTCTGAGTCGCTCACAACCAGCCGGATAACGTAGGTACCTGGCATCACTATAAAATTTGTCCTCACCGCAACGGCATCATTGCTCCCGCTTTGAACAGTCGCATCCTTCAACCGAAGGTCAAAGCGCTGCTGTTTTGCTTTTATGATGTGTCCATCACGATCGAATAGTGCACAAGCCACGGTCAGGCGGTCGAGGCTCTTCCCGCCCTGCTGCCGAAATTGCAAGCCTCGGATATCCAGACCGGCAACCAAAGAAAGTTGGGTGCCGCCGGTGGCGGGTGCCAGGAACTGAGCAATAGAGACGATCGGAATGTCGTGCATCTCCTGGCGTGAAAATAAGGCGTCTTCCATTTCCTGTTTAGCTTGCTCTCCGGCAGTTGCACCCTGGCTTGGCGCGAAGTAACCGCGCCGGGACTGAATGCTTAGCCCGCCACTGTTCTTCAGCGTTACTTTCAATGTGTGGAACTTGCCATCGGACGGCAGGTTCGCAGGAGAAAAGCCCAGCCAATAAACAAACGCCGGAGGGGTCGCCAGCTGGTGAAAACCTTCGTAGAGACCGTTGTCATTGTGGAAAAACTGCCCACCAGTCTCCTCCGCGAATTCTTCCAGCGCGCCGGAATGCGCCATAGCATCGTCCCGCGCATAGCTATCCAAAAGCATCTGCGCCTCCGCTGTGTGCACCGGCCGGTCGGTGGCGTCTGCGCCGGTCAGGTAAACGCCTCTAGCGTCCAAACAGTTGATCCTCACGTTTAGGCGATTGGCGCTCTCAATCACTCCACCCACTTCAAAATGGTTTCCCTTGACAATAAAGCCAGGCGATACCAGGACGACGGCGCGCTGGCCAGGCATCGCCCCTACGCGACGCACGATCTCTTTCAGGGAACGAACGGTGATCCGGGCCTCCATGTCGCCAATGCCCAGTGCGACCTTCGACGTCATCTTTACCAGCGCCTCTGCGTTCAGCTCATTGTAAGTGCCGCAATTGATCGCTTCCATCATCGCTGCCTCAAGTGCGGCCGGATCGTTCTCATTCAGAATCAAGTCCGCCATGTAATAGCTGATGTAGGGGCAGTCTGTCTTTTTCGTGCCCGCTCGTGACTGGGCCTGCAGCCGTGCTAAGGCATCCTTGAGCGTGGCCCTGTCGTTCGTGAAATCGAGCATCGTGACGCCCGAGGTGGTAAAAATCGCCGCGCGCGCGTCTGGCGCCAGCTCCGCTATGTTTCGCTCTGCCGCGGTCCGCACAACTGAAAGGTTGGCGGCATCTAAATGCAGGTCGTCGAAGACGTATGCCACGAACTGGTTGGCGATAGCCGGGAACGGTTTTGGACTTTCTCCAGCAGCGCCCACTGCAGGCATTTCCTCCGCGACCATATTTGGCACATCGGCTCTCTCAATGGCGAACTTGGAAATTGCCTGGAGCTTACCCCGATCAAATACTTGAAAATCTTCTTTCTTGAGATCCCCAACCGCGTTTCGCTGCCTGTCGCGAACGACCACGGGGACAGTGACCAGGTTTACCTTGCTTCGAAAGGTCGCTGCACTCTGCGTGCTCGATACCTCCGGCTCGTCGGAATTAGCCGGAGCCTGAGCCAGTGCTGGCGCCGCCGCAAGGATCGCGAAGCAAAGCACAGTCCGACCGAAACGAAGGGCGCCCGCGCATCCCATGCAGCCTCGATTGTAACGCCTGTTTAATTGCCCAAAACCATGGCGGCGATAGCCGCCACTGGAGTGGGGCAGGCCCTCGGACTGCGCGGGGCTCTCAGCACCGCCTCCTATGGGAGAATGGGTGGTGGATGATCGTCATCGACGGCATATATTACGCGCTAGGACTCACCGTAGCCGGTCTGATAGTCTCCTATCTGACGGATCCCTGGTTCGGCCTGCCCCTATACATCCTGGCCGCCTTTTGTCTCTACTTTTTCCGCGACCCCGAACGGGTAATTCCAGCCGGACCCGTGGCCGTGTCGCCCGCCGACGGTAAGGTCGTGGCGGTTAAACAGGAAAGCGCCACCCAGGTGCGCATCAGCATTTTTCTGAATATTTTCGACGTGCATGTCAATCGCGCCCCCATCGGCGGCGTCATCGCCGATGTGCAGTACCGCAAAGGCCGCTTCCACGTGGCCAGCCGCGAGGAGTGCTCCGAAGAAAACGAACAGAATGTGGTCAACGTTCGCGGCGAAGGCACCTGCGTCGTGTTCAAACAGATCGCCGGCCTCATCGCCCGCCGCATCGTCTTCCACAAGAAACCCGGAGACGCGGTCGCCAGGGGCGAGCGCGTCGGCCTCATCAAGTTCGGCTCGCGCGTAGACGTACTCTTCGGACCGGAATGGGAAATCGTGGTCCAGACGGGCATGCGCGTTATGGCCGGATCCAGCGTTCTCGCGCGTCGCGGCGATGTCCCCGCTGAGCACCTCCAGGCGGCCCAGGAGCCCTTCCAGGAACTGGTGCATGCCGAAGCTTAGTAACCCCCTGATCGACCGCCATTCCCCCGACCGGCGGCCCCGCCGCGCGGCCTATGCCCTGCCCACTCTGTTCACCGCCGGCAACATTTTCCTGGGCTATATATCGATCTTGCGCTCCTTTCGCGGCGCCATGCTGGCCGCCGCCGGAGGCATGGGCGCGCAGGAACACTTCGAGATCGCCGCCAAAGCCATCGGCATCGCCGTCCTGCTCGACGGCCTCGACGGCATGATCGCCCGCCTCACCCACACCACCAGCGATTTCGGCCGCGAAATGGATTCCCTCGCCGACGTCATCAGCTTCGGCATCGCGCCCGCCGTCCTGGCCTTCGCCTGGGGCGTGCAGTTCGTCGATAGCGGCCTGGCTTCCCAGTTCCAGCATCAGTTGTGGCAGGCCGGATATTTCATCGCCTTCCTGTTCCTGCTCTGCGGCGCCGCGCGCCTCGCCCGCTTCAACGTCCAGAAGAATCCCGTCCCCAAAAATCCCGGCCGTCCCAATCGCAAATATTTCGTGGGCCTGCCCATCCCCGGCGCCGCCGGAACCGTGGCCGCCGTGGTCTACGCCTTCGACGGCGAACCCGTTCGCTATTGGCCCATCGCCGTCCTCTGGTTAGCTCTGCTCGCCATGCTCGGATTCCTGATGGTCAGCACCTGGCGCTATTACAGTTTCAAGGGTCTGCACCTCCGCCAGCCCCATACTCCGCTGATCATCATCGTGATCGGTGGCCTCGTCTTTGCCATCTGGAATTACGGCCACCTGGTTCTGCCCCTCATGGCCGCCTGCTATGTAGGCGGCGGCATCGCCATTCGCCTCGGCGGTCTTTTCCGCCGTCATGTTCTCCACCGCCAACCGCCCACCCCGGCCCCGGAGCATCAGGTTGGCTAAACCAAATACATGGGCCCTGGTCGGTAGCGAATCGCTCATGGGACGCGAAGTGCGCGATCTCTTCTCCGAGGCCCATCTCCCCGTTGATTTGAAACTCATCGCCGAAGCCGCCGAAAACGCCGGAACCCTTACCGTCCAGGGCGATGAGCCGGCCCTGGTCTTAGGCCTGGAATCCGATACCCTACGCGCCGCCAGCGTGGCCTTTCTGGCCGGCTCCCCTCAATCTACCCAGCGCGCCCTTGAACTCGACCCCGGCGCCGTCATGATCGACCTCACCCATGCCGCCGAAGATCATCCCCGCTCCTTCATTCGCGCGCCTTTCGTTGAGCCCCCCGGCTTTCGCGCCCCCGAGGACGCCGTCCACCTGATCGCCCATCCAGCCTCGATCGCCATCGCCATGATCCTCGGCCGCCTCCACGCGCGTTTCCCCGTCACCCGCTCGCTCATCCAGATCTTCGAGCCGGCCAGCGAGCGCGGCCGGCTGGGCGTCGAGGAATTGCAGCAGCAAACCGTCAGCCTGCTGTCCTTCAAAAGCATGCCCAAAAAGATCTTCGATCAGCAGCTCGCCTTCAATATGTTGGCGCAATATGGCGAGGATGCTCCGATCTCGCTCGATTCCGCCGAGCTGCGCATCGAACACGACCTGGCGACCCTCCTTTCCCGCCTCCCGGACCCCGCTGCCCTTCCCCCCATGCCGTCGCTGCGCCTCGTCCAGGCGCCTGTTTTTCATGGCTACAACCTGTCTCTCTGGATCGAATTCAAGGAAAACCCCGGCGTCGATGCCGTCGAAGCTGCCCTGGAGACAGAGCACATCGACGTGCGTAAGTCCGATCTCGAGCCCCCCACCTCCGTAGGCATCGCCGGCCAGGACGGCATCGCCGTCGGAGCCATCGCCATGGATCGCAACGCGCCCCAGGCCTGCTGGCTCTGGGCGGTCGCCGATAATCTGCGCCTTCCGGCCGAAAACGCTTTAGCTCTAGGGAGCCAATTGTTATGAAATACGGGCGGGCCAAAATTGCCCCGCTTTTCTTTCTCTTACTTACCGCGGTCGGCTGCGGCTATCACGTGGCAGGCAAGGCCGACGTAATGCCCCAGTCCGTTCACACCATCGCCATCACCGCTTTCGCCAACCGCACCATACGCTACAAGCTCGCCGAACGCCTGCCCGCCGATATCACCCGCGAATTCATCTCCCGCACGCACTACAAAATCGTGACGGACCCGAAAACCGCCGACGCGGTCCTCGACGGCGCGGTGCTCAACTTCACTTCTTACCCCATCATTGCCGATCAGGCCTCCGGCCGCGCCACCGTCGTGCAATGCAGCGCCTATCTGAAAGTCACCCTCACCGAGCGCGCCACCGGCAAGGTGCTATTTAATAAGCCCTCGTTCGAAGCCCGCGAGCGCTACGAAATCAGTGTCGACCCCCAATATTACTTCGATGAAAGCGGCGCAGGCATCGACCGTCTCAGCAAAGACGTGGCCCGCTCCGTGGTCACCGCCATCCTGGAGCTTTTCTGACCGATGACGCCGGCCCAGTTCCTGACCCGCATCGAGCGCCGCGAAATTGCCCCCGCGTACCTGTTCCTCGGTCCGGAAGCTTACCAGAGGCGCCGCGCCCGCCGCGCGCTATTGAAAGCCATCTTGGGCGACGACCCGTCTGGCGATGCCGTCACGCACTATGACCTCGCCGACTCCAGCCTCGCCGAAGTGATCGACGACGCCCGCGCCCTGTCCCTCTTTGCCGCCGAGCGCGTGATCCTGGTCGGCAACGCCGAAGCCGCGCTTCCGCGCACCAAAGTAGATGACGACGATGCCGGCAGCGACACCCCCGGCGGTTCGGGTGACATGCTACCCGCCTATTTGAAGGACCCCACCCCCGGCGTGACCCTGGTTTTCGATGCCCCGCGCTTCGATTTCGAAGGCGAAGACAAACGCAAGCAAGACCGCGTGCGTAAATTCTATGCCGCCATCGCCGACCCCGTGGAATTCCGCCGCGCTTCGGCCGAGGACGCGCGCCGCGAGGCCGCCGCCATGGCGCGCCGTGCCGGGCTGTCCATCGACCCAACCATGGTCGAGTTGCTGGTCGAAGCGCTGGCCGCCGACCTGACCCGCATTATGGTTGAGATCGAGAAGCTGTCGCTCTACGCCCAGGGCCGTCCAGTCACCGAAGAGGATATCGCGCTGCTGGTCCCCGACGCCCGCGCCACCACCGTCTTTGCCCTGGTAGGCACGCTCGGCCGGCGCGACCGCACGCGCTCACTAGAGCTTCTCGACACCCTCTTTCGCGATGGCGAATACCTGCCCCTGGCGCTATCGTTTTTATCGGCGCAGTTCCGCGCGGCCATGGTGGCCAAGGAAGCCGGCCTCCGCAGCCCGCAGCAGATCCAGGGACATTTCGCCAAAATGGGAGTGCAGATGTGGGGTTCGCGAGCCGAGCAGGTGTTTCAAACAGTGGGGAAGTTCTCGAAGCCGCAACTCGAACGCGCCATGAACCTGATCTTCGAAGCCGATAAAGGATTGCGCAGTGCCCGCCCCGACGACCGGGTGGTAATGGAGCAGTTCATCCTTTCCCTAACAAACTGAGTGGGGCAGGCTCCCAGCCTGCAAGGGGCTCTCAGCCCCGCTTATGCCGTAGCCAGCTTCTTAACATGCCCCTGCAGCTTCGACTTATACCTCGCCGCCGTATTCTTCTTGATAATCCCGTTCTTAGCCGAACGATCGATCAAAGAAAAAGTGGCCGGCAGCAACTCGCTGGCCGCCTTGGCATCCTTAGCCGTGATCGCGCGCCGCATGGCACGGATCTGGTGGCGCAAACGGGTCTTGTTCTCGCGATTGAACTCAGTACGTTTCTCGTCCTGTCGAACGCGCTTAATAGCGGAAAAATGATTGGCCATCGTTGAGCAGACTGATCCTTACAGCAGATTTCGCAAGGAATAGAATAGCGCATCATCAACCCCTTGCGCAAACGCGCCGCTTCTGTCAAAATAGGTCGCATACGACGCAATATATTCAATGGATCTGGCTAGCGGCCGGCCTCGTCTGGCTGGTGACCGCCCTGGCATCCAAACGGGCAGCCCGCAAAGAGCCCATCAGCTCCCGCCTTATCCACCTCGCCATCATGGTCACCGCCTTCGCCTTGATCTTCAGCCCCACGCTCCACTTAGGCGCGCTGACCTGGCGCTTCCTGCCTGCCGCGCCGGCCACCGCCTGGATCGGACTGGCCCTCACCGCCGCCGGATGCGCCTTCGCCGTTTGGGCGCGCCTGCTCCTGGGCGGCAACTGGAGCGCCTCGGTAACCGTCAAGCAGGACCACCGCCTGATCCGCCGCGGCCCGTACAACATCGTCCGCCACCCCATCTATTCCGGCTTCCTCCTGGCGCTCGCCGGCACAGCCGTAGCCCTCGGAGAGTTGCGCGGCATCCTGGGCGTGGCCCTGGCATTCATAGGATGGAGCATGAAGGCCCGCCTGGAAGAATCATACATGATCCAGCAATTCGGCCAAGCCTACCGAGCCTACCAGTCGCAGGTAAATGCCCTGATCCCAGTGGGGCAGGGCCGTGCCCTGCGCGGGGCTCTCAGCCCCGTCAAACCAAAATGACCGCCCCTCCCGACCTAGCCGAAGAAATAGACACCCACCTGCGAGCCGTGCGAGCCATCCTCCGCCGCCCCCAGGAAGCCGAATTCGCACGAGGCAACCTGACCGCCCCACAGCGAAGCGCAATGCAGGCCCTATATCATTCTGACGGCCTGAGCCTCAAAGATCTCAGTACCAAACTAGGCCAAGCGCACAGCACCGTCTCCGGCATAGTCGACCGCCTCCAGCAGCGCGGCCTCGTCGAACGCCGCCCCAACCAAACCGACCGCCGTGCCACCGTAATCGCAGTCTCCCAAGTAGTCCGCGACTACATGCGCGACACCTACCCCGCCATCGCCCGCGACCCGATCACCGCCGCCCTGCACCGCGCCACCCCCGCCGAACGTGCCGCCATTCTGGAAGGTCTGCGCATCCTGCACCGCATAGTTGACCCTCCCGCAACTACATAAGAGCTGCCGCATTTGTCGCGCAGCGCCACCGTTGGATCGATGCCCGCGGCCCGCCGCGCCGGTAGCCATGCAGCAATCATCGCGACCACAGTCAGCAACACTGACGCGCCGGCCAGAACGGCAGCGTCGAACGGCTGCACCCCAAGCAACATCGAATGCAAAAACCGAACCAGAACAAGCGTGGCAGCCATGCCCACCACCACGCCCCCCGCCGCCAACCGCAACGCCCGTCCCACCACCAGGCCCAGCACGCCGGATGATGTCGCTCCCAGCGCCATGCGGATGCCTATTTCGTGCGTGCGCTGCGCGACATAGTAGGCAATCACGCCATACAGTCCGACGCACTTCGCGTCGCCAACCACCCCGACAATATCCCTGGGCAGGCGAGCGGAGATCAGAGCCACGGGCGGTTGGCCGGGCCGCTACCGGCCACCGGCACCAGGTGATGGTACTCCCGCCTGCCTTTGCTATAATCGAAAAGCAATCCAGGTTGCACCCCGTCCGCGGAAAGGGATGATCCCACCTGCACTCGCTTTCGCAGATCGAGCATTGACTTCTCTTCGCCCGTCATAGCGGACACCGGGCCATAAATAAGGAGGAGTGATGTCTCGTCAGCTACCCGAAAATCCCAATCTCGAATTTCTCAGGAAACAGGCTAAAGAACTGCTGCGCACCATGCGGCAGGGCAAACTCGCGGACGCCCAGCACGCGCTCGCCAACGAATACGGCTTCCCCACCTGGGCCAAGCTGAAATTGCACGTCCAGTCCCTCGGGCTCAGTCCCGCAGAAGCGCTGCGCGAGGCCGTCTGCTCCAGCGACGCCGCGCGCGTCCGCGATCTCCTCGCCCGCCATCCCGACCTCCGCGCCGCCATCGACGCCCCGCTCCCCGGCTACGGCTTCGGCATGCATGCCATGTTCGCCGCCGTCCAGCGTAGCGACCGCGCCACCATCGACGTCCTGCTCGCCGCTGGCGCCAACATTCGTAAGCGAACTGACTGGTGGGCCGGCGGCTTCGGCGTGCTCGACGATTGTGAACCGTCCATGCCTCGAGTTCCTCACCGCGCGCGGCGCTGTCCTGGATGCCCATTCCGCCTCCCGCCTGGGCCTTCTCGCCGAGCTCCGCGATCTGGTCGCCGCTAACCCCGCCCTAGTCCACGCACCCGGCGGCGACGGCCAGACGCCCCTGCACTTCGCCTCCACCATCCCGATCGCCGAGTTCCTCCTCGCCCACGGCGCCCACATCGATGCCCGCGACATCGATCACGAATCCACCCCCGCGCAATACATGCTCCGCGTCGAGCACCGCCGCCACTACCCGCATGACCGCCAGGATGTCGCCCGCTACCTGGTCTCCCGCGGATGCCATACCGACATCCTCATGGCCTCAGCCCTCGGCGATGCGGATCTGGTGCGCCGCCACCTGGACGCCGATCCCCAATCCATCCGCATGACCGTATCCGAAGAGTGGTTTCCCAAGCACGACCTGCGCTCCGGCGGCACCATCTATATCTGGACCCTCGGCCCGAATCACACCGCCCACTCCGTCGCCCGCGACTTCGGCCACGAAGACGTTTTCCAGTTGCTGATGGAGCGCACTCCCGAAGACCTCAAGCTGGCGCGCGCCTGTGAGCTTGGCGACGAGCGCGTGTTCCACGAATTCCTGTCGCGCCATCCCGACGCGGCCAAGACCCTGTCCGAAGCGGACCGCCGCAAGCTGCCTGCCGCCGCTCAGGCCAACAATGTCAACGCCGTTCGCCTTATGCTCGAAGCCGGCTGGCCCGTCGATACCCCCGGCGACATGGGCGCCACCGCGCTCCACTGGGCCGCCTATAACGGGAATGCCGACATGGCCCGCCAGATCCTGCGCTTCCATCCCGCGCTCGAGCTGAAGTCCACCGAGCATCCCTCCCCCGCCCTCGGATGGGCCATCTTCGGCTCCGGCAACGGTTGGCGTCACAACATCGGCGACTACGTGGGAACCGTCCAGGCGCTCCTCGAAGCCGGCGCTCAGCTACCGCCGCACGCGGAGCAGTTAGAGCCTAGCGACGCTGTCCTCGAATTACTGGAGAATCCGTGAGGCAGGCCGCCGGCCTGCGCGGGACTCTTCGTTCCGCGCACTCTATCCCGCCCAGGCGGTGAACAAAAAATTGTAAACTAATAATTTCACCGCCTGGAGCCACAAAAAACCTTATGCTTCGATCCAAACTCTGCGCCTCCTGCCTGGCCCTAGCCATGGCCTCTGCCGTCGCCATCGCCGCGCCGCAAAAGAAAGGAGATCCCGACAAGGGTAAAGAAGTCTTCCAGCAATGCACCCCGTGCCACAATGCCGACAGCAACGAAAAAAAGATGGGGCCCGGCCTGAAAGGCCTCTTCAGCAAAGACAAGCTGAATAACGGAAAAAAGCCCACCGAAGAGAACGTCCGCGCCCAGATCGATGAAGGCGGTAACGGCATGCCCGCCTACAAAGAAATGCTCAGCGACGACGAGAAGACCGACCTCATCGCCTACCTGAAAACCCTCTGACGCGGCATGCCGCGCATCGCCAGTTCCGTCGAAAACGTACCGCACTCGCGCATTCGCGAGCTGGCCGAAATCGCCATGTCCATGGACGGCGTGCTACGCCTGTACTTCGGCGAATCCAACCTGCCCACGCCCGATTTCATCAAGCGCGCGGCTGTCGATGCGCTGGCCGAAGGCTACACGTTCTACACCGAAAACGCCGGCCTGCCCTCTCTCCGCCGCGCCATCGCCCGCCAGTATCACGACCTGCACCATGTCGATCTCGATCCCGCCGCCGAAATCGTCATCACCGCCTCCGGCGTGCAGGCTCTCAATGTCGGTATCCGCACCGTTCTCGATCCCGGCGACGAAGCCCTGGTCCTCACCCCCGCCTGGCCCAACGGCTCCTCCAACGTCGCCATGGCAAACGCGATCGTGCGGCAGATCCCGCAGCCCATTTGTGGCGATCGTTACGGCGACCGTTATGTCGTCGATTTCGATGCCCTCGAAGCCGCCGTAACGCCGCGTACCCGGCTCTTGCTGTACACCTCGCCCTCGAATCCGCTGGGATGGGTGGCCACCGATCAGGAACAGCAGCGCTTGCTCGATTTCTCCCGCCGCCACGGCCTCTGGCTGATGGCCGACGAAGTCTATGACCGGCTCTACTATGCCGGCGCCGCTCTCGGCTCGCCGGTGCCCTCCATCCTGTGTAAAGCCACCCGCGACGACGCCGTGATGGTGGTCCAGTCTTTCTCCAAGACCTATTGCATGACCGGCTGGCGCATAGGCTGGCTGATCGCTCGCTCCGACCTGGCCGCCAAAGCTACCCAGTTGAACGAGTTCATCATCTCGCACGCGGCCAGCTTTGCGCAGCGCGCCGCCGAGACCGCCATGGCGCACGGCGAGAACGAGCTGGTCCGCATGCTCGAGCGCCTGAAACAGAATCGGGATCTCTGCCTCCAGGCGCTAAGCGGTATGCCCGGCGTCACCGTCCCCAAGCCGGATGGAGCCTTCTATCTCTTCCCTAAAATCGATGGCCTGGCTGACTCTTTCGGCTTCTGCCGCCGCCTGCTCGAGCAATGCCGCGTCGGTCTGGCTCCGGGCGTGGCCTTTGGCGCCGGAGGCGAAGGCAGCGTGCGTATTTGCTACGCCGCCGGACGCGAAATCCTGGAACCCGCCATGGAGCGCCTCGCCCGCTTCCTGCAACAGGGCGCCGGACTTTAAAAAACACGGGACCCAAAAAAGGGCGCTCGGCTTCAGATTCAATCTTCGCGCCCACGCTCAATTCTACGGCTGCCGGCTGCTTCGCCATCATACAGGACTTACAGTAGTTAGTTAATCGGGCTCTACCCGTGGAATTGGGTAGACCTTCTTGGTGTGACGGCTGGCGGTATTTCCACAAGTAGTGTTTGAATCACTGCCGAACGCGCCGTTTCCAAGCCTATCTGCCTTTCGATTCGGTTAAACTGAACTGAATCACGCGAATGGCTCTCTCTCCCGGTGATAAGCTCGGACCCTACGAAATCCTCTCACCCATTGGCGCCGGGGGCATGGGCGAGGTCTATCGGGCGAAGGATACCAAACTCGACCGCGAAGTGGCCATCAAGGTTCTACCAGGGGCACTCGCACAGGACCCCGACCGCTTGGCGCGATTTGAGCGCGAAGCCAAGGTCCTGGCATCGCTGAACCATCCCAACATCGCCCACATTTACGGCATCGAAGAGCGCGCGCTGGTCATGGAACTGGTGGAGGGCGAAACGCTAGCGCAACGAATCGCCGCCGGCCCGATGCCGCTGGAGGAAGCCCTACCGCTCATCAACCAACTAGTCGACGCGCTCGAGTACGCGCACGAGCGCGGGATCATCCATCGCGATTTGAAGCCGGCGAACATTAAGGTAACGCCCGACGACCAAGTGAAGGTGCTGGACTTTGGGCTGGCGAAAGCGCTCAACAACGAGCCGCCCGCGGGTAATCCGGCTTCATCGCCCACGCTGACCATGCGGGCTACCATGGCGGGTGTGATCATGGGCACTGCGGCCTATATGTCCCCGGAGCAGGCGCGCGGGCGAAGTGTGGATAAGCGCGCCGACATCTGGGCTTTCGGGGTGGTGTTGTTCGAGATGCTGACCGGCCGGCGGTTGTTCGAAGGCACAACGATCTCCGATACACTGGCCGCCGTACTGAAGGACGAGCCTGACTACGGTGCGCTGCCGCCTTCCATGCGCAAGCTCGTGCCGTCGTGCCTGGCGAAGGACCCGCGCCAGCGATTGCGGGATATCGGCGATACGCGACTGCTCATGACCGGCGAGCTACCGGCGCCGCCCGTGGCGCGCGCGCAGTCGAGCGTGTTCTGGCGGCTGCTGCCTTGGAGCGCGGCGGTGCTGGTGCTGGCGGCCGCATGGTTCTGGAGAAGTCAGCCCGACCAGAAGCTGCTGCAAATGGAAATTTCGCCTCCCGTGGGCATCAAGATGGGCCCGCCATGGTTCTCACAGTGCGTGGTGTCGCCTGACGGGGCGACGGTGGTCTTCGTGGCGGCACAGGGGAGAAATCGCAACATGCTCTGGAGGCGCAGCCTCACTGAAGACGCAGCCACACCGATTGCCGGCACCGAAAACGGGTTCGCGCCGTTCTGGTCGCCGGATAGCCGATGGATCGGTTTCTTCGCGGAGGGCAAGCTCAAAAAGGTGCCAGCCTCCGGCGGCCAACCGCAAGTGATTACGGACTCAGCAGGACATCTGGCCTCATGGAGTTCGGAAGGCGTGATCGTGTTCGACGAATATCTCGGCCCGCTAAAGCGGGTGGCGGCAGCAGGCGGTCCGGTGAGCACGATTATGCCGCTGGACGCATCACGCGCCGAGCGGCGCCAAATTGCGCCGTACTTCCTGCCGGGGGGAAAGTTGTTTCTCTACGCGTCGGTGGGGGATGAGACCTGGGGCGCGATGGCCACCCTGGATGGGAAAAGCCGGCTCTATCTGATGCGAACCGGTCTTTCACCTTTGACCTATGTACCCAACGGCGGCGGCGCCGGCTGGCTGGTGTACATCACCGGAACCCAGACGGGAACGCAACTGGTTGCCCGTGCGTTCGATCCGGCCAGCGGCAAAGTTACGGGCGATTCGACCACCATCGCGGAGTCTCTACCGCAGGGGCCGACCTGGTCGGTCTCGAACAATGGCGTGCTAGTGTTCAGGCACGAGCGCTACGCCGAAACGCAGCTAACCTGGGTGGGTCGGGACGGAAGGCCGCTGGGCGTACTCGGCGATCTTGGTCAGATGTCGGCGCCGTCGATCTCGCCAGACGAAAACAGCATCGCATTCGTGCGCCACTTGAGCACGCTCGAATCCAATATCTGGATCTTCGACGTGACGCGAAAGATGGCCACGCGCCTGACGTTTGATCCGGGCGCGTATGCCGATCCAGTCTGGTCGTCGGATGGCCGCCGCGTGATCTATGCGGCCAGAGCCAACAATCGCCGTCTTCTGGTGGACCGGCCGGCGAACGGCATCGGCGCGGAAACGGTAAGCGACGCGTTGCCCACGAACACTTTTCCGTCCTCGGTCTCTCGGGACGGGAAGTGGCTGGTGGCCAGCGTAGCCGGCGCCGGAGCAGGCCGGATCGCCATGATTTCCCTGCCGGGTTTCGCCAAGTCAATTGCTTTTTCGGACGGGCACACGATTGAGCGAGACGGCTCCATCTCGCCGAACGGACGGTGGATGCTTTACTCGGCCATACAGAACGACCGGCGCGAGGTGCTGGTGCAACCGCTGCCCGAGCAGGCGGGCGGATTCAAAGGCGCTCAAGGAAAGCGGCAGATTTCTTCCGGCGGTGGCAGCGAGCCGCGGTGGAGGGCGGACGGCAAGGAGATTCTGTTCCTGTCGCCCGACGGCAAGATCGTCTCGGTAGCCGTGGACGTGGGCGATAATGCCATCCGCACTTCGCCCCAGGTCGCCCTGTTTCAGACGGAACTGCGCGAGAACAACTCCAGCCTCTACGGCCGGCAGTGGGATGTGAGCACTGACGGAAAGCGCTTTCTAATCGCGCAACCGTCGGACACTGCGGAATCGCCTATCACTGTGATTCTGAACTGGCCGAGATTGCTGAGCCGCAGCAATTAACCTGCTTTCTCAATCTCACGAGATCCTCCTTGGGAAACCCACACCCCTGGACGATAATGGCAAACAACATCCTACGAAACGGCGACTAGACATCCCGGCTTGGCAGGGGCGCTTGGCCCTCCGACTCCACCCTGCCATGTGTGGCGCGGGCTCAGGCGCTTCCTTTATCGAAGATTCAATTCATCCGCTTGTCCCCCGGCCACGGGCCAGCCCCACTATTGATGTAGAATTCCGCTATTTCATGGCAGCCATTTGGCTTAGCCTTTGGGCCGCACAGAGTCCACCCAGGTTGTCACGAGCACCGTCAAGTAGACGTATCGAAAAACCACCAGCGACGCGTCTACAAAGGTCGGCGCGACTCCCAACGGTTGGATTGCAAACGAACTGGCGCCCACGAAGGCGTACAAGCAAGAAGCCAGGAAGTACCAATACGGCATGATGGCGGCGGCCGCGAACTGCTTCTGTTGATTGGCAAGATCCGCTGCGCGCGCTTCGATTGCCGCGGCGGCCACCTCAAAGCACACGCGCATATTGCCGGCGCTGACTGTTTCCCCTTTGAACATGGTCAGCCCTCCCGCGCCGAAAACATCCTGCTCCACCGGGCAATGATACTTTCCCGTCAAAAGAAGCGAGTCAATAATATACGGCGCGCCAGCGGCACCGTCCGCTCTCCGCACCACCGGCATATAGTTGATCATCTTCCCCACCCTGCTATATGTGGTTTCCCGCTCGATACAGAAGCGTTCCGCAAGATCACCCAGATTCATTCGCCGGCATCCGGTCCGGTCGTCCCACATGCTGAGTGGATCCAAATACCTTACCGAAGTCTGGCCTGCCAGAGCCGAGATGACCGATCGAAGGGTCTGGGCAACCGACGCGAGACGCGCGCTTTCCTCGGCCGTTTCAGCTTGCTTTTTCGCGCTGTAAGATCGCCCCAGCGCATTCTGCACTTTGTCGTCGAACGAGAATTGCGAGGGGTTCGCGCGATAGAGTCTATATTGAATCAGTGACCCCACCAGCGGCACGGCGCTGCCCAGAACCACCAGAAACAAGTACTGCTGAATGTACCCCAGCCGCTTGCGTGCAATGAGGAAGCCGACGAGCACACCCATGAAGGCCCCGATAACCGCCACCAAACCCAGCACCTGAGCGAACAGGGCGAGGTTCCCGGAAACGCCGAGTCCTAAACCCTTCATTAGGTCGCCGAGTATCCAGTAAAAGAATCCGCCGATGAGCAACAAACTCACCGGCACCAGCCAGCCGATCCAGAATCCCGCAAAAATCGTGGCCCAGGGGCCCATTGGCTGCGCATTCGTGTTCGTTGCCACAGGATCCTCTTCAGACATTCTAGTGTTACAGAGAGCGGGCATGCACTCTTGCCGCCGCCGCGGGCGTGCTGCCTTGAGCCACGTCAGCCGAAACCCGATTAGCAGCGAACTTACCGGCGCCAGCCAGCCTGACACCATGGCGCCTGCCGGGACGCGGCCGTTCTTTAATTTCACGCGATTATCGAAGTCTGGCATTTCCACATTTTGGTGCGGTGTATACTCTTCAGAGAAGCTATCGGCTTTCAGACTGTTTCACCCACACTGCGCACCAAGGAATTCTAGATGAGTAAAGGAATCGAGAAACTGGAGGCGGCCCAGAAACGTGCCCTGGCTGTCCGTCCTAAAGTCGGAGGGTTTCCTTACCTCGCTGAGGCTATGCCGCCGCCTCACGCCATCTGCCGTCGCACCGCGATGCTGGCGGTCGCCTCTGCCGCCCTGAGCCATCTACTGTGGGCCAAGGAGGGCCGCGAACCGGCACCCAGATTTACGGCCAAGACGCTCGATGGAGATAGCTTCAGCAACGAGTCGCTGAAGGGGAAGGTGGTGCTGGTGCAATTCTGGGCGACATGGTGTCAATATTGCCGCCGCGATCAACCGTCGGTGGATGCCATCGTTGCGGACTTTGCCGATAAGGGACTGGTGGTGCTCGCGGTGAACGTCGGCGAGCCCAAGAGGAAGGTGAAGCAGTATCTGGCAGAGTCGCCGCGGGCATGCCGTGTCGTCCTGATGGAGGACACCAACCTGGCTGCGCTTTATGCCGCGCGGTCCTATCCGCTGTATGTGCTGATCGACCGGGAGGGCAACGTCGCGGGTAAGCAACACGGCGCGGCGGGAGAAGATGCTCTGCGCCGCTTGCTACGCAAGGCCGGGTTGGACGATGAATAAGGTTGCTGCAGATTCGTGGGCGGTCGGAATTGGCAAATGGAGGGCGCCCGGCGCTCGACCTAACCTAAACCGCTAGCGATATTGCCTGTTAAGCCCGTCTCGATGCAGGTATCGAGCACGCTTGTCAGCACTCGTCGTCGATGGTCACGCGCACGCGGCGGGTGATTTCGGCAGAGCTTCGTCAACTGAAAATGCAACCCGCCGTTCGAACGCAGACCGCGCTTTCTCCATGTTCTTAAAACGGACTGAGCGACTCGTAGTATTCCATCTTGTCGTCGTCTCCCCGCAGTATCGTTTGTCGCGAGGAAATTCTCTCCTTGGAAGCTTTCCCTCGGGCGAGCTTACTTCCGTGGTGAACCCGCGATCGCTTCTCCGTCTCGACCACTTGCTGGAACCGCGCTTTCCCGGAAATTTGGGCGAAGTAAACCACATCAGCCGGCTTCCCGTTCAAATTCTGGGTACCCAGATAGTGAAACGTCGACTCGGACTGATACAGCGGGTGGAAGAGAGCCACCATGGACGCGAATCGTTTAGTCACGTACCCGTGTTCCAGGGGCTGCGGTTCGGTGCGCTGGCCGGCCGTATTGGTGCGGAATTCCTCGCGCCCCACTCCGTCCCTGGCGGGCTGCAGTAGGTCCAGATAATTGAATACCTCCCTCCCGTAGTCGATCCCGTCGAGCCGGTCAAGAGTGATCTGCTCGTGGGCAGAAGTTTCAGGCAGCGCGTCAAAGAACCGCTTTACGTTCTGCCCCGCGCGGTCCAACAGGCCGGGGAGCCGATCCTGGTTGGGTGCGGGATTCAGGCCTGCCAGGTCGGGTATGGCCCTGACGAAATCGGCGATAGTCCATTCGGCCATGGGCCGATTCAGCTTCTCGGCCGCCGCGGGTTGCGGCGGTACGGTCATCTGGACCTGCGGTATTGCGGATACCTCGGCGCTGCTGTTGAGCGCGGTTGTTTTTTTGCTTTCGGTATCGCGCACCACTTCGCGAATGCGGTAGGTGCCGGGCGCTACTTGGATGCGCGCTTCCGCGTTAATGCCGGATTGCCGCAGTTTCGCCAGTCTCGCGTCCGGCAGTCGGAAATCGAGCGATGATTCCTTGCCCACCACGTACTTGCCGTCATGGTCGAACAGCGCCGTATCGAAGATCAGGGTGTTGAGGTTTCGGTCGCCCTCCTTGCGAAACTGCAGGTCCCGGATATCGACGTGAATCGTTAACCGCAACGCCGACGGTTCAGTGATCACGGATACGGTGGCTGGAAAGTCCCGGCGCTCCTCCTGCGAAAAGACTGCGCTCTCGATCTCGCTTTTGGTGGGAGCTTTTTCCGTCCGCTCCGGATTAGCGAAGTAGCCGCGGCGCGCCTGGATATCCAAGCCCTTGCTATTGTTGAGGGCGACTCTGAGGGTGTGGAACCTGCCGTCCAGCTTCACGTCAGTCAGCGAGAAGCTCAGGACGTAGGTGACTTCGGGCGCTGCCCCGGTCTCGCGGAAAGCGGCATTGAAATCGTTACTATTGTGAAAGAACGTGCCGCCGGTGCCGGCGGCAATGCCCGCTAAGACGTCCCGCTGCACGTTCAGGCCTTCGTTGACGATGCGATTTTTGGCGGTCTGCAGATCCAGCCGGCTGATCAGGATTGGATTGCGGGATTCCCGCGTGTACAGTCCGGCGGCGTCAATGGCATTGACTACCACGTTCTGGCGTAGCGCGCGGTCGATCAGCGCGTCGATCATTTTGCCATGCGTAGCAGTGAGAAAACCGGGCGACACCAATACCAGGACGCGCTCGCCCGGCATGCCCGCCATGCGCCGCACCACGGCGTCCGCAAGATCCAGGGCGTGCAGCGATTGCGTTTCCGTCAGGGCCCAGATCTGGGCGGCTTGCGCGACTGCGTGCCGCAGCTCCGCATCCCTGCATTCGCCGGATTCGTTGATGCCCTTGCAGTGACATTCCCATCCTTCACCCGCGGCAATTTCTATGGCGTCGCTCTGCTGGCGCCGGTCCATGAGGTACGCCTGATATTCGCCGATGGCCGGGCACTGGCTGCCGGTGGGGATGGTGCGCGAGTGGCCCGCAACCTTGAACAGCACGTCGTGTAACTTCTCGCGGTCGCCCGTGAAGTCGATGCCGGTTTGGCCGGACGAAGTGACGATTGCCGCGCGGTCGTCCGGCCGCAACGCGGTGGAAAGATAACGCCAGGCGGCATTGCGGGTCTCTCCCACGGCGCCGTCATCCAGGTGCAGATCGTCGAAAAAGAGCGTCACGAAGCGCCGCGGGAATGGCGCCGCCGGCGTGGTTCCGGCAGCGGGCGAAGCCGCCAGCGCTGTTGGCGGGGACGCTCCGGCGCTGGTCTCCACGGCGAATCCGGAGATCTCGCGCGGATGGCCGCTGTCGAATAAGCGGAAGTCTTCTTTGTGCAGGTTTTGCACGGGACGGCCCTGCGCATCCCGCACGATGACGCGCACGGTCACCAGGTTCGTTTCCACCCGGAGATGAAAAGGTGGGGCGGATTCGCGCGCGTGCACTTCCGCCTCGGGGGCTTGTCCCCGCAGGCCGAAGCCGGAAACCAGGATCAGCGATGTGAGAACGATCCGGTTATTCAAGTTCCGCCAGCACCGCTGATGCATATTTATCGGGAAGGCCACACTTGCTGAACTCCCAACGCGACGTCGGGGGTGTCATCCGGTCCGTGCGTCCACGTACTCATTGCATTAAAGTGCCAGTCCGCGTCCCAGCTCACCCCGGTAGTCATTGTACTGCCGGCGTCCTGAAGGGGCTGAGCCCAATCGGAGCTTCAGCCCTGCTCTCGACAATCAATGCAAGCAAGTGAGCGACACGATCCCTCCCTATCCCTTGACACGCATGCCCAACCCGGCACATACTACTCCTATCAAGCGTCTATGGGACAACCGAAACGCGGAGAGCTGGTCCAAGGCACCCTCGACATGCTGATTCTGAAAACTCTGGCCCGCGCCCCCATGCACGGCTGGGGAATCGCACAGTCCATCCAGCAGACTTCCGCCGAGGTCTTGCGCGTCGAGGAGGGGTCGCTCTATCCCGCCCTTCACCGCATGCAGCTCGACGGCCTGATCGATGCGGAATGGGGCCAGTCCGAAAACAAGCGCCGGGCAAAATACTACCGGCTGACGAATCGCGGCCGAAAAGCCCTCGCCCAGGAAGCCGATCACTGGCGGCAGCTCGCGCAGGCCATCGCGCGCGTCATGGAGGCGGTGTGAACAAATTCGTGAAGCGCCTGCGCGCACTCTGGCTGCGGCGGCAATTGGACCGCGACCTCGCGGACGAGATGGCTTTCCACCTCGCCATGAACCGGCAGCACACCGGCGATTCCACAGTCGCCCAGCGCCGTCTGGGAAATACCACCGCCCTCCAGGAGTCCTGCCGCGAACTGTGGGCCTTCACCCGGCTGGAAGCCTGGTGGCAGGATATCCGGTACGCCTCGCGTACGCTGCGCAAGAGTCCGCTGGTTACCGCGGCGGCGCTGGTGGCGCTAGCGTTGGGAATCGGTGCGAACACCACCGTCTTCACCATTGTGGGCAGCGCCCTACGCTTCGACATGGCGGTTGACCACCTGGAGCAACTCGTCGTTTTGCATCCGGGCGAGGGGCTCGCCAATGCTGACAGTGTCGACCCCAGGTCGCACCTCTCCCTGGATTTCGCCAACCTGCGCAGCCAGGTGAAGACCGTCCGGAACCTCGCGGCGTATCGTTTCTCCGCCGTGAACGTCAGCGATTCTCATACCCTGCCGGAGCGCTACTGGCGCGTGCAGATGACCGCCGCCGGATGGAGCCTGGTCCGCCCGAAACCGCTCGTGGGGCGTGGATTCGGACCCGGCGACGGGCGCGCGGACGCCGCATCCGTGGCGCTGCTCAGCCATCGCATGTGGGAGCGGCGCTATGGCGGCGATCCGTCCGTAGTGGGCCAGGTGATCCGTATCGATGATGTGGACCACGTGGTTGTCGGCGTTATGCCCGCCGGCGCGCAATTTCCCGAGGATGCGGATCTGTGGACGCCCGTTACGGTCAAAGACCTGGTGAACCCGGAGTTCCGCGAATCGCTCCTGATTTTCGGGCGTCTGGCCGATGGCGTAACCCTGGCCGCCACACAGAGCGAAGTGGATGGCATCGCGCGGCGGGCCATCCCGGGCAAAGTGAACGGACCGGTGGTCAACGTCCGGCCGTTCCTCGAAATGATCGGCGTTTATGATGGACGGGCGATGCTCTACGCCATGATGTTCGCCGTAGGCTTCGTGCTGCTGATTGTGTGCGGCGACGTGGCCAATCTGCTGCTGGGGCGGGCGGCGGCGCGCGCTCGCGAGATCTCCATTCGCATCGCCATCGGCGCCGGCCGCGCACGCATTATCCGGCAGCTTCTCGTCGAAAGCGTGATGCTCTCCACCGCCGGTGGCGTAGCCGGCTGGCTCGTCGCCGTATGCGGACTGCGTTGGTTCGACAATATGACGGCGCAGGGCCGCCGCCCGTCCTGGATTCATTTCACCATGGACGCGCGCGGGTTCGCCTACCTGGCGGCTATCTCCATTGGCGCCGGCATCCTCTTCGGCCTGGCCCCGGCCCTACAACTTGCCAGGGTCGACGTGAACCGCGGAGTGAAGGATGGCGGCCGCGGCGCGGAGGGGCCCCGCAGCAGGCGCCTCTCCGGCCTCCTGGTAGGGTTTCAGATGGCCCTTTGCGTGGTGTTGCTGGCCGCCAGCGGACTCATGATCCATAGCACCGTCAAACTCTACAACGCACCATTGGCCATCGATCCGGCAAATGTCCTGACCATGCGCGTAGATCTTCCGGAGACGAAATACGCGACCCCCGATCGCGTGAGCGAGTTCTATCGCGCCCTTGAGACCACGCTCGGCGGCCTCCCGGGTGTGACGCGCGTTTCACTGGCCTCGCAGCTGCCCCTATCCGGCTGGCGCGACTTCCGCGGGAAGGTGGAAGATGCCGCCGGCAAACCGGTCAACGTGGGAGAACTTAGCGGGCTGCTGGTCGACCCGAATTACTTCGCAACCCTCGGCGTCCGTCTGCGGCAAGGACAGTCGTTCCGGAAGGCCGAGGGCGTAGTAGTGAATGAGAGCTTCGCCGCGAAGTTCTGGCCGGGTCAGGATCCGCTGGGCAAACGGCTCCGGCCCGCGGCTGGAAGTGATGGACCGCCGTGGATGACGGTGCTTGGCGTAGCGGCCGATGTCCAGCAGAACCGGTTGAATCCGCTCGAACGCACTCCCCTATTTTATTTGCCCTACGATGCGGAGCCGCAGCGGTCGGTGTATGTACTTGCGCGCACCGCCATACCGCCCGGAAACCTGGTGGAACCATTCCGCCGCGCGGTTGAGAGCCTGGACCGGAATCTGCCCGCGCAGGACGTGATGTCGCTCGAAAACCACATCGCGCAGCAGCGCCTGGACGCCGCCGTATTCGGCAAGCTCTTCACCTTCTTCGCGGCCATCGCGCTGGTGCTCGCGTGGGTGGGGCTGTACGCGGTAGTGGCGCACGCCGTAAGCCAGCGCACCCAGGAGATTGGCATTCGGGTGGCGATGGGTGGGACGCGCCGGCATATTTTCAGCCTGGTCGTGAAGCAGGGAATGCGGCAGGTGTTCGGCGGTTTCGCCGTCGGGCTTCCGCTGGCCTTGCTGGTCACGCGCGGCCTGAGCCGCGGGCTGGTAGGTGTTTCGCCCGCCGACCCGGCCACCTATGCCGGTGTCGCGCTGGTGCTGGCGCTGGCGGGTCTTTTGGGCTGCGCCATCCCGGCGCGCAAAGCCATCCGCGTCGATCCCCTGGCCGCCCTGCGCCACGAATAGCGCCTTTCCGGCTGCGATCAAACAACCCCGCTCATCAAGATACAAGGAAACGTTAATTGACTTGTAATACGCGAGTGTTAGCGTTGTCGAAGAGCGCCTGATATTCAATCCGGCGCCGTGCGTCGATGCGTAACATCCGGTTATCGAGCGCACTCGGATCAAACTCAGAGGAGATACTGCATGGAAACGAGTATTTTAAGAAAACGTGGCCACCTGTTCGCGGCCGCAACGCTGAAATCTGCTCCGTCAATTGCCATTCTGATGGGCGTCGTCTGTACATTACACGCGCAAGAAAGCGGCATACCGCGCAACCTGTTTATCCCCGGCAACCTGGTCGTTACCCGCAGTGTGTACACGAACGGTCACAACATCACTGCCCAGATAACCAACCTGCCGCCCGGCTGCACGCCCATCTCCCCATCCGATCCAGATCCCGCCGACCCTTGTGCGTTGGCGGTCATCGATAGCTCCTACCCTTTCGTTTTTAACAATGATACCGTCGATGGCAGCTTTGGCATTACTTCCAAGATCTTCCTCGATCAGCTCACGCGCTTCGGATCCCCTATCACTTCGCTCGAGGTACCCAACAGCACTGAGCCGGGAGTGACTGCCACCAGCGATCAAATGGTCACCAGCTTCTCTTCAAAATCGGAATTGGCGTTGAATCTGTCGGTCGATGGCAAAGCCCTCACCTTCATGGGTTATTACGCGCCCGTCAGTACCATTGATGTATCGAATTCCAATACCCCCGGAGAAATCGACCCGACCAATCCCATCGGCCCGGCCTACTACCGCACGGTTGCGCAAATCGACACGCTTGGGCACTTTCACTTTACCTTGACCAACGCCTTTACCGGTGATAACGGCCGCTCGGCATTGCTCAACGACAGCGGCAATGTAATCTACATGGCGGGCAACGCAGGCAACGGCACGCAGAAGCCGCAGCCGGCCGGCACCATTCTCAGCACAGGCGCGCAAATAGTGTCCCCCGCCAACCAACCGGAAAACTTGCAGATGCCCGGAACTCCCACCGCCGTGGGCAGCTTCAATATTAGCCAGTTGGGCGACTCATCGGACAAGATCGGCAAAGACACCAACTTCCGCGGACTGACGGTTTTCAATAATGTGCTCTATTACACAAAGGGTAGCGGCAGCAATGGCGTCAACACGGTCTATTTCGTCGACAGCACCGGTACGGTGTGCACCAACTCCAATGGCGTGGGCCTCCCCGTTGCCGGCGCCACTCTTCCAGCCTCGCCATTGGCTTTGACCAGCACCGACCCAGCGACCATTCAACAGTTTGGCCTCCAACCCGACAATATGTGCATCTTGAAGGGTTTTCCTACCACGCTCGCGAACGCTTCCAGTGGCGTCAGCTTTCCCTTCGGCCTTTGGTTTGCCAGCCCAACGGTAGTGTACGTCGCCGATGAAGGCAGCGGCACGGCTGGCGCCACTGTCTCGGGCTTCTACGACCCCGCCACGCCGGCGCAAAACCCCACGGCCGGGCTCCAAAAGTGGATCTTTAACGGTACCGAGTGGCAGCTCGCTTATATCTTGACCAACGGTTTGAATCTCGGCGTTCCATATACCGTGCCCGGTTATCCCACCGGTCTCAATGACGCCGCGGGAGGCAGCTTGCTACCTTGGGCGCCGGCCACTGATGGCCTCCGCAACGTCACGGGCATCGTTAATTCCGACGGCACCGCGACCATCTATGCCATTACCTCCACCATCAGCGGCAGCGGCGACCAGGGCGCCGATCCGAACAAGCTGGTGGCCATTACCGATCAGTTGAACGCCACCACTCTTCCAGCCACCGAAGGTTTCCAGACCGTGAAGACCGCCCGCGCCGGCGAAATCCTGCGCGGCGTCGCCTTCGCTCCCGGGACCCGGACGCGCTAGCTGTGCAGGCGCGCGTGAGGCGGGCGACCCTGGCCCGCCTCACGGCCATCACTGCATGCAGATCGTCTCCGTCGAATGCCCTACCTGCTGGCGCCTGCCACGCAGGTCGCGTTCAACATAGCGAACCGCGGCTCCATGTATTGGAGTTCCGCTTTACCCGCCAGACCGGTCTCTTCGAGAAATGGCGCCGCTGAAAACTACAGGTTTGCGCCGAAAGCCAGCAGGCGACCATCGCAGTCCTTCACTACGAACTCGCGCGAGTGCCATGGCATGTTGGCAACTCCGCGGGTGAACTCTACGCCCTGGGCTGCGTACTCGGCGTAAAGTGCGTCGGCATCCTCAACGAACACGTACGCGTCGAGCAGTTCCTCCCGGTATTTGTTGGGATTCGCCGTGGGCGGCTCGGCGCAGCGGAAGTGAATCACTTGCTGGTCGCGCGCCACGATTGCATACACCGGCGGATCCTGCCATGTCCCCAGGCATTCGAAACCAAGCTTGTGTTTGTAATAGGCGAGCGTCGCGGGAATGGCCTTGGTGAAGAACAGCGGCGCAATCTGACGCACCATGTGCCAAGTCTACCGGAGATGCCTGCCACCGTAAAGATGTTCTGGACGGAAAGGCAGTTAGCGGCGGCTACCGCCAAACGAGAGCCGGCTTTGCGCGCTTAGCCGTCGGCCCTGAAATCATAGAAATCACGAATAGGTTGCCATCCATCCTTGCTGCTCGAAGGTGAAGCCCAGCGTCCTGCAACCGTTCCGCGAGTCCCCCGGCCTATCAAACTGGCCGGGATCCGCTGATGAGGATGTCCACCAGCCGCTTGGCGCTCTCCTGCCAGTCAGGGCTGGAGGCCACATGCGAAACGCCGATCAGCGCCCGCAGCAGATCGAACGGGTCGAGATCCTTACGGATCTCGCCGCTCTTGATCGCGCGCTTTACCAGCCCGTCAATCGCGCCCTGGATCTGGCCGCGCGAACCTTCGTACAGCTTCGACGGGCCTCCCACCACGGTATTCAGCGCCGGAGCAATAATCTGCTTCTCCGCGATGTGGTCCACGAACAACCGCATCCAGGCGCGCAGCGCTTCGAGCGGCGGCATCACCTCCGCGAACTTGGGCGCCGCCCCCGCCAACTTCTCCACCTCCGCCCGGTACACCGCCTCGATGAGCGTATCCCGCGTAGGAAAGTGGCGATACAGCGTTCCGGGTCCCACGCCCGCCTGCCTGGCGATGTCATCCAGGCTGGCGTTCCCGCCTTGGCGCGTAAATGCCTCCTTCGCCACTTCCAGGATGCGCTCGCGATTCCGCTGCGCATCTGTACGCGGCTTTCGCGAAGCGGATTGGGAACGTTTCGTCGCCATTGGCCAAAACAAAAAACAAATCTTGCAACCGGAGACAATCTCCGGTAATCTATTCAAGCGGAGATCATCTCCGTTTTTATCAGAATCGCGCGGGTCCGTCAAGGCCGGTTGCCGCACTGCAACTCGCACCGGACGCGGCCAGGAGGAAAACAACATGCGTGTCTTCGTTACCGGAGCCACCGGCTTCATCGGCTCTGCTATCATCCCGGAGCTTATACAATCCGGTCATCAGGTGCTCGGTCTTACCCGCTCGGATGCGGGCGCAAGATCCCTGATAGCCGCGGGCGCCCAGGTGCACCGCGGGGATCTCGAAGATCTGGAGAGCCTGCGCAGCGGCGCGGCCAGTGCGGATGCAGTCATCCACACCGCCTTCAACCACGACTTCTCGAAGTTCGTGGCCAACTGCGAATCCGACCGGCGCGTCATCGAGGCGCTGGGCAACGTTCTCGCCGGCTCGGACCGGCTCCTGATCGTCACCTCCGGCACGGGCATGTCGAGTTCGGCGCCCGGCCGGCCCTGCACCGAAGACGATCCGCCCGTCAGTTCGCAAGTGGTTCCTCGTGCCGCTTCGGAAGAGGCTGCGGCGGCGGCCGGCGCGCGCGGCGTCCGCGTGGCCATCATGCGCCTTCCCCAGGTCCACGACACGGTGAAGCAAGGTCTGGTGACTTATGCCATCCAGATCGCCCGCGAAAGAGGTGTTTCGGCGTACGTCGGCGACGGCCTTAACCGCTGGCCCGCGGCCCATCGCCTCGATACCGCCCGCCTGTACCGCCTCGCGCTGGAAAAGGCGGAGGCCGGCGCCAGGTATCACGCGGTCGCCGAAGAGGGCATACCCACGCGCGAGATTGCCGAGGTCGTCGGCCGCGGCCTGAAGGTGCCCGTTGTCTCCCTGCCACCGGAAGATGCCGCCGGACATTTCGGTTGGCTCGCGCCCTTCGCCGGATGGGATATCCCGGCCTCCGGCGCGTACACGCGGGAAAAGCTGGGATGGAACCCCGCCGGCCCCGGTCTCATCTCCGATCTCGAGAACATGCGCTACTTCCCCATCTGAAAAACCCGGCCTGAAAAATGGAAGGAGACAAAATGATCGTCGTCACCACCCCGACAGGGCATATTGGATCACAGGTGGTCGAAAACCTTCTTGCCGCAAACGAAGCTGTGCGCGTGATTGCCCGTGACCCGGCCAGGCTCCCTACCGGCGTCCGGGCCAGGATCGAGATCGTACAGGGTTCGAGCGACGACGAGGGCGTACTCATGCGCGCTCTCGAAGGCGCGGAAAGCCTGTTCCTCGTCGTGCCCCCTTCGCTTACCACCAACGATGTCCGCGAGTATTATCTGCGCTTCACCCGTCCCGCCTGCCGCGCCATCGCGGGCCAGGGAGTGCATCGCGTCGTCACCGTGTCCGGCCTGGGCCGGCGAGTCGCCGTGAATGCGGGGCCCGTCACAGCCTCCTTTGCGAAGGACGTGGAGATCGAGCGTACCGGCGTACATTTCCGCGCTCTTTGGTGTCCAGGTTTCATGGAGAACATGCTGCGACAGGTCGACGCGCTCAAGCATCAGGCCGCTTTCTTCGCCCCGGTTCTTCCGGACCTGAAGGCTCCTTTGGTGGCCACGCGCGACATCGCCGTCCGCGGCGCCCAACTCCTTATCGACAGATCCTGGACCGGTCAGGACGGGCTTGCGGTGCTTGGGCCCGAGGACCTGTCCGCGAACGACATGGCGAGCATTATGACGGACGCGCTCGGCAAATCCATCCGCTTCCACTCCATGCCCGCCCACGAGTATAGGGCCCAGTTCCTCCGGTTCGGCGCTAGCGAAGCACTCGCCCAGGACCTGGTCGACATGTATGCCGCTAAGGACCTCCTCGACAGCGCGGAGCCGCGAACTCCCGAAAACACGACGCCGACCACTTTCCGACAGTGGTGCGACGATATCTTGAAGCCCGCCGTGCAGTCAAACTAAACGAAGGGAGTACTCTTTATGGCAATCCAATCGGTTGGAACGACGAAGATCGCGATCATTACGGGTGGCAGCCGCGGTCTCGGCCGCAATACCGCCATCCATCTCGCCCGGCGCGGTGTCGATATCATCTTTACCTACCGCTCGAATCAGGCTGAGGCCGGGTCCCTCATTCGCGAGATCGAAGCGATGGGACAGAGAGTGGCCGCATTCCGCCTCGACACCGGCGATATTCGCGCCTTCGACGGATTCGTCGCCGAGGTCGCTAAAGCTCTGCAGGCCTGGGCCCGGCCCCGGTTCGATTACCTGGTCAACAACGCGGGCAATTCTCTGCACGCCGGCTTTGCGGAAACCACCGAAGCCCAATTCGATGAAATCGTCAATGTTCACTTCAAAGGCGTCTACTTCCTGACGCAGAAGCTTCTCCCCCTGATGAATGATGGCGGCCGCATCGTGAACCTTTCGTCTGGATTGGCGCGCGTTGCCCTTCCCGGCAGCTCAGCGTACGGGGCCGCGAAAGGCGCGGTCGAGGTTCTGACCCGCTACCTGGCCAAGGAACTCGGCCCGCGCCGCATCACCGCAAATGTGGTCGCTCCAGGCGCGATCCAAACGGACTTTAGCGGCGGCATGGTGCGCGACAATCCCGAAGTCAACAAGCGTGTCGCGGAAATGACTGCGCTGGGGCGTGCGGGCGTGCCGGAGGATATCGGACCCATGATCGCCGCCCTGCTCTCGGATGAGAATCGCTGGGTTAACGGACAGAGAATCGAAGTATCAGGCGGCATGGCGCTCTGAAGGCCGGTCCGTCGCGAAGCCGGCACGTGTCCGCCCCGGTAGAGTAGGAGGGGACCGATTGGCCGCCCCATCTCGTTAACGGGGCTGAAATATTCATTGAACCAGCCATCCACATGGTGAGATCCATCCTCCCGCTGGATCTGCCAGGCTTACCCTGGCGCACCGCGCGCGAGCGCGCGTCTTTATCCTTTTTCCGCGGCGGCGTCCACAATCGCGTCCAACGTGGCGCGCGCTGTGGCGGTCCATGAAAACCGGGCGGCGCGAGGCGGTCCTTTAGCGGCAAGCTGCGCGCGCAATTCCCCGTCCGAAACCAGCCGCACCATGGCCGCATAGATGGCCTCCGGGTCGCCCGGCCGGAACTGCAAGGCGGCATCTCCCGCGATGTCCACCAGCGGCGCAATGTCGGAACAGCCCGTGGGGATGCCGGCGGCCAGGGATTCCAGCACGGGCATGCCAAATCCTTCGAAGGTGGACGGGTAAAGGAAGGCCCAGGCGCGCGCGTACAGATTGTAGAGCTGGTCGCGTGGAATCCAGCCGGTGAATTCCACCGCATCATTGAGACCCAGGCCATCCCTCAGGCCCTCGACAGCCTCCGCATGGAATCCGCGCAGCCCGGCGATCACCAGACGGAAGTCCGGCCACTCGCGGTGGAACTTCGCGAACGCCTGCAGCAGGGCATCCAGGCCCTTGTGGGGATGCAGCGTGGAAACGGTCAGTAGCGTCTTCCCGGGCATGCGCGGCAGCGTGAAGAACACCGGATCGACCCCCAGGCGGACCAGGCGCACTTTTTGCTCGGGAAGCCGGTAGTAGTGCAGCACATCCGCCCGCGAAGCATCCGAATCCGCCAGCAATAAGGTCGCCCGCAGCGCCGAAGCGTACAACAGAAATCGCCAGAAGGGCAGGTCGAACCAGCGAAAGTGCTGCGGGTGGCGCTTGTGCTGCATGTCGTGAAACACGGTCACCGCCGCGCACGGGCAAAATACGGGCGCCGTAAAACCGGGGTTGAACAGCGCATCCAGGCGAAGCCGCACGGCCGCCACCGGAAGTACTGTTTGTTCCCAGAGAATGCGCGCCGGGCGGTATCGGGCACGCACGGCCTGCGGCGCGCCATGGAAATTTGGTCTACCGGGGACCACGCCGGATCCCGTTTCGCGATTGGTGAAAACAAAGTATTCGTTGCGGGAATCGATTTCCGCGAGGGCCCGCAGCAGCTCGTGAAGATAGATTTCGGTGCCGCCCACTCCGCCCGGAATCATATAGAGCGCGTTGACGCCTATGCGCAGCGGCGGCATGTCAACGGGGCGCGCCCGGTTGCCGCTCCACGATTTCGAGCATCTGGCGGGCGTGCTCGTTAGATGGGTTGAGTGCCAGCGCGTGTCGGTAGTCGGCCGCGGCGCCCGCGGGGTCGTTGGTCCGCGCGCGAATTCCGCCGCGGTTGTCGTAAATCATGTCGTACCCTGGGTCGATCTTTTCCGCTTGCGCCAGCGCCGCGAGCGCTTCCGGCCAGTGCGACTGTTTGGCGTACACCATGGCGATCTGCGTGTACACGTGCGCGGTGGAATCGAGCAACGCGGCTTCCCGCAGCTTGGCAAGGGCCTCGTCAGGCTGGTTCAGGCAATCGTACGCCAGGCCCCAATCGACCAGCAACCCATAATCCGGCTTCTCCACGCGCGCGCCCGCGGCATATTCGCTCACCGCGTCCTGGCAGCGGTGGTGCGTGAAGTAGGTGTGGGCAAGCTGAAAGTGTACCCGTTGTTTGCCGGGCGATTTGGCGGCGGCGTCTTCCCAGACGGCGATGTCGCTAGCCCACAGTTCGTTGCGTTGGTAGGTCACCACGGCCAGCACCGCGACCACAGCCGCCAGCGCGCCCGCCAGCTTGCGCCGATCCAGGCGAACGTACTGGAGGGCGGCAACTACCACCAACAGCATGCCGATCATGGGCAGGTACAGGCGCCGCTCAGCGATGGGGTCTCTGATGGGCACGAAAGAAGAAGTAGGCGCCATCAGCAGCAGGTAAACGAAGAAACCATACGAAGCCAGCGGATAGCGGCGGCGGAAGTAGATGGCCGCGGCGGCCAGCGCCAGAATGGCGACTAGCGCGACGATGGCGCCGTGGTCGAAGACGTTGCGCGAGATCGGATAATCCCAATCCAGGTTCTGGCCGGCGGGAAAGATCAACAGCCGCAGGTACACAAAAAACGCCCGGCATTCCGTGAAAAAATATTGATACCAGGTGAACTCTTTGATGCCGAAGCCCGCGCTGCCTCCGGCGCTCTTGAGGATTCTGGCGACGAACACCAGCCCCGCTACGGCCCCAACGGCGATAGGCGCGTAGAGCCGCCAGTTGCGCCGGATGCCCTGGAAGGAGAAGCCTGGGTTCCAGTAGTAATCCGTGATCACGAGCAGGGCCGGCAGCACCAGGGTATGCTCTTTGCTGGCCAGAGCCGCGCCGAAAATCGCTAAGACGGCCAGAGACACCGGCCACGAGATCTCGACCGATGGCCGGTAGAGAAAGACGGCGAAGGCCGAGAGCAGGAACAGCACGCTCAGGGTTTCGGACCGCCCCGCGATGTAGGACACCGATTCCGTTTGAATCGGGTGCAGCAGGAAGACGGCGGCGGCGAAGCCCGCCAGGAGTTGCGGAGCGGGCGATTTTGGCGCCTGCGATGTAGAGAGTCGTTGGAGCTTTAGGACGACGAAGAAGATCAGGAAACTGTTGAGTATGTGGATACCGATGTTGGTAATGTGGAAGCCGCTGGGCTCCTGGGAGATCTGATAGTTAATCCAGTAGCTGAACATCAGCAGCGGGCGTACGCCGCTGAGCCAGGCGCGTACCGAGTCTGAGAAATTGGGCGAGTGATAAGGAAGCGCGCTGTCGTCGAACAGAAACGGGCCGCGGATGGCTGGAGCGTAGATCTGAAACGCCACGAAGAATACCGCGGCGGCAGCCAGAGCGTAGATCCACCACGGTGGGCCTTGTCTTTTCTCCGGCGCGGCTGCCGTCTTCACCGCCGCGCGCTGCTTTTTCTTGCCCCGCACTTTAGATTGAGCTTCAGGCATGCGGCTCGCCGTTTCTCACGTTCTGCAGATGATATTCGAGAATTGCCAGACGCTGCGCCAAGGCGATGTTATCATCGCGAAGCTTGGAAAGGATCACGGAAAAACGGTAAAACATGAGCACAAAAACGCAACCGATGACCAGCAGCAGGGCCAGCGGCGGATACGAGAGCCCTAGCTTGTGGGCCGCGGCTTCCAGCATGCCGCGCGACCGCGAGAGAAGCAACAGGGCGACCGCCGCCAGTAACCAGCTTACCGAATATTCCACGCGAATGTGCGCGCGCCGCACCGATACCAGCACCAGCAGCAGCAGCACGCCGCTCAACACGGTCAAGACGTTCAACAGACGGTCCATGGATGGTCTCCGTTATGCGCCAGGCGGGGCGGCGGGCGGACGGGATGCGCGCGCGCCGCGCTGGTCGAACTTCAGCACGTTGACAAATACTCCCAGCAGCACATGCACGATGTAATATATTGACCGGAAAGCCGTGATGGACGAGCGCCCCGTGGTGCGGGGGTGCATCTGGCAGGGGATCTCGAGAAAGCGGAACCGTTTGCGCTGCAGCACCACCAGCGCCTCGATCTCCGGATACTCCAGCGGGAAGCTCTTGCTGAAGACCTGCAGGGCATTTCGGTTCACGCCCACGAAGCCTGAGGTTGGATCGTGCACCGGCTTCCCCAGGATGGGCCGCAGCACCAAACGAAAGAACCGGATGCCAAGGCCGCGCACCGCGCCCGTGTGCGAGCCGTTATCGTCCACGAAGCGCGATCCGATCACCATCTCGCAGCCGGAAGTGCGCAGAGCCTCGAAGACGCGGGGGATGTCGCGCGCATCGTGCTGGCCGTCGCCATCCACCCGGATGACGTACTCGTAGCCCAGCTCGAAAGCCAGCTTGTAACCGGCCTGCACACAGCCGCCCAGTCCCAGGTGATGCGGCAGGGCCAGCACGCGCGCACCGGCGGCACGGGCCACCGCGTGGGTGGCATCGATCGAGCAATCGTCGATCACCAGCACCGGTGTATCCGGCAGCACGGCTTGAATGGAGCGGACCACGCCGCCCACCGCGGCTTCTTCGTTGTACGCCGGAACGATGACCAGCAGCAGTTTGGCGGGCATGCTTAAAGCTCCGCCACGCGCCGCGCCCGGATCGAATGCGAGCGCAGCAGCCAGCGGTAGATGCCGGGAGAGAGGCGCGCGCCGCGGCGGATCTCGCGCCGTTTGCGCCACAAGGCGGGCGCGTGCCGCATCAGCGCGGCATGCGCCTTCAGCACGTAATAAGGCATGCGCCAGGCCGACGCACCCTCCAGCCGGAAGCGCGCCGCCGCGCCGTGTCCTCCGACCAGGAATCGCGCATGCCACCAGTACCGGGCCAGCGAAACGAAGGGCGACGCGGCCAACATCCGCGCCGGAAAATTCTTGGCCAGCACGAACAGCCGGTTGCGTTCCACATAATAGGCCTTGAGTTTCGATGCCCGGCCGGCGGAGTGGGAATAATGATGCTCCACCACCGCCTCAGGCACGTACAAGCAGCGCCATCCGGCCCACCGGGCGCGCAGGCCCAGGTCGGTATCTTCACAGTAAAGAAAAAAATCTTCGTCGAACAGGCCGATCTGTTCCAGCATGGTGCGCCGGTAAAGCGCCGCCGATCCGCTGGGAAATAGCACCTCTTCGAGCACCGGAAAAAAATTCGGCGGACGCGTGTGGCCCCGCTGCTTGCTGCTACCGTCGCCACAAACCAGCATGCCCGCGGAATCCAGCGCGTCCTCTCCGAAGAGGCGCACTTGTGAGGCGCACATGCCGGCGTCCGGACGCGCCGCGATCGCCGCCACCAGCGCGCGGAGCCAGTTGGCGCGCGGAGCGGCATCGTCATTGAGCGTTGCAAGATAAGGCGTCCGCGACTCATGAAACGCCAGGTTGGCCGCCGCGCCAAAGCCCACGTTTCGCGCCGGCTCGATCACCCGCACGCCCGCCGGCAACCACTGGCCTCGCCGCACCGCACCGGCCCCGCTATTGTCCACAATGATGATTTCGAAGTCGCGCTGCGTCTGTTTTTCCAGAGCAGCCACGCATTCCCGGAGTCTCGCGTCCGCGGCCAGCGTGGGGACCACCACTGTTACGAGGAGTTCAGGCAAACTAAGATTCTACGACACTGCCGCTATTGATTGTCCTTATCCTTGTCCGTAGCGGCCTTCTCCCCCGGACGCAACAACGTAGGCGCCTTCCGCTTCTCTTTGTCCCGGTCCGCCTTGGCCTCTTCGGCTTTCTTTTCTTCGCGCTCGGCAGGTGTCATAGCCGCCTCGCGTTCCTTATTCTCCTTGGACTGCTTGGCCTTTATCGCCGCGGCTCGCACAGTAGGATCCTCCTGCGCCAGGTCCAGGCTGTCCGACGTCCCGTCGATGGATTGCTTCAGCACAAAATCGAAGCGAGAAACATCCTTTGGAGGGTTCTCTTGGATCTTCTGGAGCCCGGCCAGCATCTCTTTTTCTGCGGTGGCTACCGCCGCCAGCCCCACTTTCACGTCCTTGTGTCGTTGCATGGCATCATCCGCCACCGCGTCGATGGCATCGATAATGTTCGCGTAATCGTCCAGAGCGTCATGGATCAGGATTGAGCGGCCAGGCTTCTCCCTGGCCAGCAAGTGATCCACCTGGTTGAGCCGCTGCCGCGCGAAATGGATGTAAAGCGCCAGGCGGTCGTTGGGATCCTGTGCTTCCCGGATCTGATCGCCCTCGTCAGTGGTTAGAAAATCCCGCTGCTGCTGCGCGGCCAAGGGCACGGCCAGCAGAGCGCAAACCAGCAGAGTTCTCATTTCATTTGCCCCCTAATACACCGAGCAAAAGGTCGTCATGTACCCGCTGTACGTCGGCCTTTACGCCGTCGAGCATAGGACGGTCGGTTACGTCCATCTCCCGTTGGAACGATTCCAGCCGCCGCGATAAATCGCGCGTGGAGTTCTCGGCGCGCTTGAACCATTTCGGGCTCTTACGCGGATTCTTCCCCGTCTCATGCAGAGACGTCTCGGCCAGTTGCACGGATTCGTCGATTTCTTTGGCCAGCTTCTCCACTTGCGCGTTGTCGCCCTTGGAGTAAGCCTCGCGCGCCTTGGCCAGCGCCTGGAAAGCGTTGTCCAGCGCCAATACGGAGCGCCGCTCCAGGTTCGGCTCCGCCTGGGCCGGCGCCAGGTCTGCGCGCAACGGCGCGGCCGCCATCACCGCCATCAGGATCCACGCGTGTGCCATCACCGCTTGTTCAACTCCCTGTCGAGGAGCTTGGCGCGCTGCCGCGCCTTCCATTCCTCGTCCGGAAACTCACCTTTGCTGCGCGCCAGAAACTCCCGGTAATAATCCAACGCCGGCTTCAAAGCCCGCAACTTATCGTACGTAATGGCGTGGAAATAGTAATTGGCCGGAGTATCGTCGCCCAGCTTGTGCGCATTGTCCAATGCCGCCAGCGATTCGGGAAATTTCTCCAGCATGTACAACATACCGGCCAGCTCGTTCCAGGCTTCCCGCGAATCCGGCTTCAGCTTGGTTGCTTGAAAGAACTGCTGCGCCGCCGGATCGTACTTCTTACTATCCCGCAGGCCGCGCCCGTACATCATGCGCAGCGAGTAGTTCCCCGGCTCCGTCGCCACGCTCTGGTCTAGTAGCGGCAGCGCCTTGCCGTACTGCTTGTCGAACAGGTAGGCGGTAGCCAGGGCCAGCCGGTTGCCCGGCGTGGGATCCTTCTGCATAGCCGCCTCCAGCGGCGCGATGGCGTCCGCCGAATTCTTGTTGGCCAGCAGCAGTTGACCTACATGCTCCTGCGCGCCGGCATTCTCCGGAAACTGCTGGTAAATGGCGATGGCCTCGGCGTTCTGGTGGTTCTTTTCGTACAACTCCGCCAGTTCCAGCAAAGCGTCGCGATAACCCGGATCCAGCTTGGCCGCCGCCTGAAAATGCGCCGTCGCGTCGGCCAGCCGGTCCTGCTTCACCAACGCGCGCGCCAGTCCCAGTTCCGCGGCGGCTGACTTCGCATCCAGATCGAGCGCCGCATGGTATTGTTCTTCGGCCTTGGCCGCGTCACCCGAGCCCAGCAGCGCTTCGGCTAAATAAAGCCGCGGACGGAATTCCTTGGGCTTCTGCTCCACCGCCTGTCGCAGGTAGGCGCTCGCATCGGCGGGCTGCTTGTCGCGGATCAGCAGGATGCCGGCATTCAACTCGGCTTCGTACAATCCCGGCTTCAACTCCAGAGTCTTTTTGTATTCCGCGAGGCTGTCCGCATCGCGTTTGAGCATGGTGTAGGAAAGCGCCAGGTGGAAATGCGCGGCGTAATCCTTGGGATCGGCGGCTACCGCCTTGCCCAACAACTCGGCGGCCTGGTCGTATTTCCCCGCGTCCAGGGCCTTCACACCTTCCGCGCTATAGTCGGGAGCCTGCAGGAAAAACAGGAACGCAACAACCACCCACATACTAATATTCTACGCGGGCGCCGGCATCGCCAGCGCTTGCTGCAGGAATTGGCCCGTGTACGACCCCGGCGCCTGCGCGATCTGGTCCGGCGTGCCCGTGGCCACGACAGTGCCGCCGCGATCGCCGCCCTCCGGCCCCAGGTCGATCACCCAGTCGGCCGCCTTGATCACCTCCAGGTTATGCTCGATGATCAGCAGGCTGGCGCCGTTGTCGATCAGCCGCCCAAAAGCCGACAGCAGCTTGGCAATATCGTCGAAATGCAGCCCGGTGGTGGGCTCGTCGAAGATGTATAGCGTCCCTTCGCAGGATGCCTGAGCCAAGTGCGACGCTAGTTTCACGCGCTGCGCTTCGCCACCCGAAAGCGTGGTGGCCGATTGTCCCAGCCGCAAATATCCGAGCCCCACGTCCGCCAGCACCTGCAGCTTCTGGGTGATGCGCTTCTGCCCGTGAAAGAACTGGATGGCTTCGTCCACCGTCAATTGCAGAATCTCGTGCACGTTCAGGCCGTTGTAGCGGATCTCCAGAATCCCGCTCTTGAAGCGCGTGCCTTTGCATTCCTCGCACACCAGCTCCACGTCCGCCAGGAACTGCATCTCCACCGTGACCGTGCCGTCGCCCTGGCAGGTCTCGCAGCGTCCGCCAGGGATATTGAACGAGAAATGGCCGGCCGTATAGCCGCGCTTTTCGGCGTCGCGCGTGGAAGCCAGCAGACTACGGATCAGGTCGAACGCTTTGATGTAAGTAACCGGATTCGAGCGCGGCGTCCGTCCGATGGGCGACTGGTCTATCATCACTGTCTCGCGGATGGCTTCCGCGCCTTCCACCTTGCGGCAGGCCAGCTTCAGCGTCGGCTCCAGGGCTTCCTGATCGGGGGGCGCTTCCTCTCCCGCCGCCGCGGGCGCTTTGTGCAGCGCCTGCATAGACCGGTAGATCACGTCATGGACCAGCGTCGACTTCCCGGACCCCGATACGCCCGTCACCACCACCATCGCGCCCAGCGGAATCTGCACGTCGATGTTCTTGAGGTTGTGCATCCGCGCGCCCGAGAATCGCAGTTTCTTGGCGCGCGTGACGCCCCGCCGCGACCGCAGAGCTGCCACTTGCAGTTCACCGCGCAGGTACCGGCCGGTCAGCGATTGCGAATCGCGCAGCAGAGCCGGATACGGCCCTTCGAAAATAATTTCGCCGCCGTGCTCCCCTGCCCCCGGACCCAGATCCACGATGTGATCGGCCGCGCGCATCACGTCCGGATCGTGCTCCACCACCAGGATGGTATTGCCGATCTCCCGCAGCTCATGCAAAATGCGGATCAGGCGGCCGGTATCGCGCGTGTGCAGCCCGATGGACGGCTCATCCAGCACGTAGCACGCCCCAACCAGCCGCGATCCCAGGCAGGTGGCCAGTTGGATGCGCTGCGCTTCGCCGCCGGAAAGCGTGGCCGAAAGCCGGTCGAGCGTCAGGTATTCCAGCCCCACATCGTTGAGAAAGCGCAACCGCTGCCGGATCTCCACCAGGATCTTTTCGGCGATGGCCGTTTCCTCGGGCGAAAGCTGCAAAGTATCGAAGAACGCCAGCGCCTCTGCGATATTGAGCCGCACCACGTCGGCCATGTTGCGATCAGCCACCCGGATGTATAGCGCTTCCTTGCGCAGCCGCGCGCCTTTGCACTCGGGACAGAGCGCATACCCGCGATAACGGCTCAGGAACACCCGCACGTGTACCTTATATTTCTTGGTCTCCAGGAAATCGAAAAAATTGCGGATGGCCGCGAAGACCGTCTCCCGTTCCTTCTCCGTGAGATCGCAGAAAGGCACCGTCATGCGCACACCCTTGGCGCGGGCTGTCTTGCGAAAATTGCCCAACCAGGAGCGGTACTTGGGCTTGGTCCAGGGATCCACGGCGCCGTCTTCGAGCGATTTGTTCCGATCGGGGATCACCAGGTCCATGTCGAAGTCGATGGTGTTGCCGAAGCCCTGGCATCGAGGGCAGGCGCCGAACGGGTTGTTGAAGCTGAACAGGCGCGGCTCCGGATCGGCGAAGGTGAGCCCGCATTGCTTGCACGCGAACTTCTCGTTGAAGCGCAGCTTGTCGCGCAGCGAGCCCGCGGGCGCGGCGTTCTCGAGCACGATCTCGCCCGCCTCCCGGTAAGCAATCTCGATCGTGTCTACCATGCGCTGGCGCAGCTCCGGACCCTGCTCCGCCGGTATCGCCAGGCGATCCACCAGCACGAAGACCGGCTTCGAAAAATCGATATCCAGCAGCGATTCCGGCGTGGAAAATTCGAACGTCCGCCCGCCCTGGTACAGGCGGTTGAAGCCCTTCTTGCGCAGATCGAAGAGATGATCCCGCAACGCCTGCGTATTGGGATGAGCTTCCGTATTGACCGGGAAAAGCGCATACCAGCGGGATCCCGCGGGCAGCGCCAGCAAGCGCTGCGCCACCTGGTCCACCGTGTCGCGCTCGACGCGGATGCCGCAGTTGGGGCAGAACGTATGGCCCACCCGCGCGAACAACAGCCGCAGAAAATCGTAGCATTCGGTCGAGGTAGCCACCGTCGATCGCGGATTCCGGGTGGTGTTTTTCTGCCGGATGGCCACTGCCGGCGCGATGCCGTCGATGTCTTCAACGGCCGGCTTTTCCATGCGCTCCAGGAACTGCCGGGCATAGGCCGACAGCGACTCCACATATCGCCGCTGCCCTTCCGCGTAGATCGTATCGAAGGCCAGGGACGACTTGCCGGAGCCAGACACGCCTGTAATCACAGTCAACTGGTTATGCGGCAGTGAAAGCGAGATATTTTTAAGATTGTGGACGCGCGCACCGCGAATCCGGATGTATTCTTGCAAGGTCATTTCCAGTATAGAGCAAAGGCGCGCGGCGGCGGAAAACGCGGCAATCCGCGATAGAATGAAGCGAAGGAGTCTGGCATGTCGCTACGGTACGCGTGGGCAACGTTTCTTTGCGCGGCGGGAGCCATCTTGGCACAGCCGGCAGCGGCGCCAACCGCCGGATCGGGCGGCGAGTTCGTAGTCGCCCCAGGCACCCGCATCCCGCTGGGCCTGATCAACAGCGTTACTACCAAGAACGCGCACGAAGGCGACCGCGTTTACCTGGAAACCGTATTTCCCATCCTCGCCGGCGGCCGGATCGTCATCCCGCCGGGCAGCTACGTAGCCGGCACGGTGTTGGAGGTGAAGCGTCCGGGCCGCGTCAAGGGGCGTGGCGAACTGTTCCTGCGCTTCGACACGCTCACCCTGCCCAATGGCGTCACGCGCGACTTCCGCGCCCGCCTGGGCGGCATCGATGGACGCGGCGGCGAGGAATTCGACCGCTCCGAAGGCAAGGTCCGCAGCGAAGGCAACAAGGCCGGTGACGCGGGGATGATCGCCGGCACCGCCGTGGAAGGCACCACCATCGGCCTGCTGGCCGGATCGGCTGCCAAAAACATGGCGCTGGGCGGCGGCATTGGAGCGGCCGCGGGCGCCACCGCGGGTTTGATGGCGGTGCTGCTGTCGCGCGGACCGGACGCCATCCTCGCCAAGGGAAGCACCATCGAGATGGTGACCGACCGGCCCCTCGATTTCCAGCGAAGCGAGCTCGATTTCGGGATGACTCAGGCCGGCCATTTTTCAGACGGTCCCGGGCCGCGGCCGGTCAGACAGGGATCGGCATGGCGGTACTGGCCATTTTAGTGCCTGAGGAAGCTTTTTGAGTGAGGTCGTACGGGCGGCGCTTCTCGCGGACATGCGCCGCGCCGCCCCTCTCCTCTTCGGCATTCAGGAGGGCTCCGCTACACGCTGGCGTGAAGCCGAATTAGGGTTGTTTGAGCGAGTATATCACCGGCCAGCCTCGTGTCAAACAGTTTTTTGGGCTTTTTGTATCATTCTGTTAATCGGCGCTAATCGGCGTTAGGTCGCGCGTTAATTACGGAGATTCACCTCATGAGGTCCACTCGACGAACATTCGCAGCCCTGTCCGGAGCCGCCGCTTTGGGCATGGGCGCAGGCCCCCGCGCTGCCGGCGCGCCTACCGTTGCCTCCAAGGACTACTGCCGCTTCCCGGATAGCTTCATCTGGGGTTGCGCCACGGCGTCCTACCAGGTGGAAGGCGCGGCTGAAGAAGACGGCCGCAAGCCTTCGGTCTGGGACACCTTCTCCCACCAGGCGGGCCACACTGCCAAAGGCCACACCGGTGATGTCGCCGACGACCAGTATCATCGCTACAAAGAGGACGTTCAGCTCCTGAAAGGGCTGGGCGTGAAGGCATACCGCTTCTCCGTCGCCTGGCCGCGCGTCTTTCCGGACGGCTTCGGGCAGGTTAACGAAAAAGGTATCGACTATTATGAGCACCTTGTCGATACCCTGCTGGCCGCCGGCATCGAACCGTACGTAACGCTATTCCATTGGGACCTGCCCCAGGCCTGCCAGGACCGCTTCGGCGGGTGGCAATCCCGCGAGACTGTCAAGTACTTCGGCGATTACGCCAGCCTGGTGAGCAAACGCCTGGCCGATCGTGTCTCGCACTTCTTCACCATCAATGAGTTCTCCTGTTACACCGATCTGGCTTATGGCGTCGGCGTCTTTGCGCCCGGCCTGAAACTGCCGCACCGTCAGCTCAATCAGGTGCGTCACCATGCGCTTCTAGGACATGGGGTGGCGCTGGCGGCCATTCGCGCTTCGGCGGGACGGCCGGTGCAGGTGGGGCTGGCTGAGAACCCCACCTTGTGTGTGCCGGTGATCGAAACCGAGCCGCATATCGTGGCCACCCAGCGCGCCATGCGGCAGGTGAATGCGCAATTTCTGACGGCCGTGCTGGAAGGCAAATACACCGATGAGTATCTGGCCGCGGCCGGCGCCGACGCGCCTCAATTCACGCCTGAGGATATGCGCCTGATCGGCGGCCGTCTCGATTTCGTGGGACTGAACTGCTACGCTCCCACCTATGTCCGCGCCGACGTCAGCCAAGCCGGGTTCGCGCTGGTCCCGAACCCCTCGTCGTACCCGCATATGGCTTCTCCCTGGATCAATGTCGGACCGCAGATTCTATATTGGGGCCCGCGCCATCTGAAAGAGATCTGGAACGTGAATAATGTCATGATCACCGAAAATGGCTGCTCTTCGGACGATCACCTGGCCGCTGACGGACACATCTACGATACCGACCGCGTCATGTACCTGCGCAACCACTTCATACAGGCGCATCGCGCCGTGGCGGAGGGTTGGCCGCTCACCGGTTACTTCCTCTGGAGCCTGCTGGACAACTTCGAGTGGGCCGACGGGTACACCAAGCGATTTGGGATCTACTTCGTGAACTTCGAGACGCTGGAGCGCACCCCGAAACTGAGCGCGGAATTCTACCGCGAAGTGATTTCCCGGCACGCCGTCGTCTGAGCACGCGCTTCCCCGCTCCCCGGCTACAGAATCCCACCCAAGCCGCCGATGATAGATCCGGGGAAGTTGCATGTCATTGGTCTTGAACCCGGATATCTACCGGGCGGTTTTGGAGTGTCTCCCGATCGGTGTCTATCTCGTGGACCGCAACCGCCAGATTGCGTTCTGGAACGCCAGCGCGGAGAGGATCACCGGCTATCTCGGCCAGGAAGTTGTCGGCCGGTTCTGCCACGACAATTTGCTGATGCACTGCGACCAGAACGAGGCGGTATTGTGCGGGTTGGCATGTCCCTTGGCGCAGACCATGCAGGACGGCTGTCTTCGCGAAGCCAGCGTTTTTCTGCGCCACAAAGACGGGCAGCGTATTCCCGTGCGCGTAGAGGCCATACCGCTTAGAGATGAATTCGGCGCCATCATTGGATCCGCTGAATTTTTCGAAGAGCGCAGGTCCCGTTTCGCGGATAACCGCCCACACCGCGTCTTTGCCCCGGCTGCGTTCGATGATGCCACTGAGCTGCCCGGTTGCGAAGCGACCGAGGCCGGCCTCGAAGCCACGATGGAGGAATTCAACGTATCCGCGAAACCCTTTGGCGTCCTGTGTATCGCCATCGACCATTTGGACCAATTGAGGAGTTTCGACGGCCATCAGGCCGTACGGGCCATACTCCATGCCGCCGCCCAGACTATGGTCCGGAGTTCCCGGCCCGCGGATCTGGTGGGCCGCTGGCAGGCGGATCGCTTCGTGGCGGTGCTGTCCTGCTCTGTTACTGCCGGGCTCCTCAACTATGCGGAAAGAGTCAAGCGGCTGGTCAGCCTGGCTGGAGTGCCGTGGTGGGGAGACCGGCTGACGTTTACCGTATCTATGGGTGGCACCATGGCGGGCCCTGGCGATACGGTGGAGAGCTTGATTGAACGTGCCGGGCGGGCGCTGGAAGCCTGCCAGGCGCAACAGGAAAATTCCATTTTGGTGGTGTGAGGCTGATCTCATGTTCTCGATTATTGGAATCGTGATTGTCATTGGAGCCATCGTTGGCGGGTATCTGATGGAGAAAGGCAATCTGAGAGTATTGGTGCAGCCGGCCGAACTGCTTATCATCGCGGGCGCCGCTATCGGCACTGTCCTGATTGCCAATCCGCCCAGCGTACTGAAGAAAATGGCAGCAGGTATTGGAGGAGTGTTCGCGGGGTCGCGCTTCACGCGCCAGCTCTATCTGGACTCGTTGAAGATGTTGTACGACTTGTTCAACCGGTCGCGCCGCGAAGGATTAACCGCCATCGAGGCCGATATCGAGGAACCCACGAAAAGCAAGACATTTTCCGCCTATCCATCGGTTATCAAAGATCATCACGTGCTCTCCTTCATCTGCGACACGCTGCGCACTGCTTCGAGCGGCGCGATCGATCCGTTCGATGTCGACCAGATGATGGAACTGGATATGGAGGTGCACCATCACGACACCCTGGCGCCGGTTGCAGCCTTGAGCACCATGGCGGACGCGCTGCCGGGTCTGGGCATCGTAGCTGCCGTGCTGGGCGTGGTCATCACCATGGGTGCTCTGGGAGGTCCGCCGGAGGAGATCGGCCATAAAGTGGCCGCGGCCCTGGTAGGTACATTCCTGGGGATCCTGCTCTGTTACGGCTTTATGGGACCGATCGCCGCCAACATGGCGCTGAGCGCGGCCGATGAGGGCGCCTACTACTACGTTCTGCGCGTGGCGATGGCTTCGTTCATCAAGGGCACTGCCCCTATCCTGGCCGTGGAGATTGGCCGCCGGGCCACCCCCGGAGCGGTGCGGCCCGACTTTACCGAACTGGAAAAGCTCTGCCGTCAGAAAGGGCCGGAAGCGGCGGCGGCGGCGTAGCGGAGCGCGCACATATGGCGAACGCTCGCCCCATCATCATCATCAAAAAGAAAGTGTCACATGGCGGCCACCACGGCGGCGCCTGGAAGGTCGCTTACGCGGATTTCGTCACCGCCATGATGGCCCTGTTTATCGTCCTCTGGCTGCTGAATAGCAGCAAGCAGATTCGGGAGGCCGTAGGCGGCTACTTTAAAGACCCCACCGGCACATCCAAGCTGGTCGGCAGCGGAAAGACCGGCGCGGGCGACAACTTCACGCTCACCAAGGACAACATGAATCACCTCAAGGATGAGCTGCAGAAGGCTGTGCGCAAAGTGACGGACTTCGAAAAACTGAAGAACCAGATCGAGATGACCGTGACCTCGGAAGGCTTGCGCATCGAATTGATGGAAAGCGAGAAGGGCACGTTTTTCGACAGCGGCGTGGCCGAACCTAGCCGCGACGGAAAGCAGATTCTGTTGATGCTGGCACAGGAACTCGGCAAGATGCCCAATGCCGTCTCCATAGAGGGTCATACGGACTCAAAACCGTTCGCCGACCGGGCGAACTACAGTAATTGGGAGCTCTCGGCCGACCGTGCCAATGCCGCCCGCCGGGTGATGCAACAAAACGGCCTCGGCCCCAGGCAGGTCATGCAGGTGCGGGGTTACGCGGATCAGCGACTGCGCAAACCAAATAGTCCGCAGGATGCATCCAACCGCCGTATTTCAGTCGTGGTGCAGTATCTCGAGCCCCCTGAAGTACCCGAGAAGGCCGCCCCCGAAAAAGCCGCATCGGGGAGTCCAGCCGCAAAGGCCCCGTCAACCACGCCGCCGAAAATCCCGCCGAAGCCGGAGGCTCACAAGTAAGAAACTATCCGACTCCGTGCAAGGTCGTACGCGGCTGCAGGTTCAGCACTTCGTTCAACGAGCCTTGCCGGTAGCCTTCCAGGTCCAGCGTCACGTACTTAAAGCCCAGCCCCTTGAAGATCGCCGTAAACTGGCGGGCCATTTCGGTGGTCAGAGCCTTGGCGAGTTCATCGGGCGAGATCTCCAGCCGCACCAGTTCGCCGTGAAAACGCACGCGGAACTGGCGGAAGCCCAGCGCTTTCAAATCTTCTTCGCCGCGCTCCACGGTCTTGATGTTTTCGATCGTCACTGGTGTGCCGTAGGGAATGCGCGAGCTTAGGCAGGCAGCCGCGGGCCGGTCCCAGGTGGGCAGGCCCGCGATGCGCGATAGCTCCCGAATCTCGGCTTTGGTCAGCCCCGCATCCACCAGCGGAGCCTTGACACTATGCAGCCCGGCGGCCTTCTGGCCCGGCCGGTAGTCCCCCAAATCGTCCGCATTCACGCCATAGATAATGTTCCGGATGCCGCGCTCGCGGCCCACTTCTTCCAGACGCGTAAACAACTCGTCCTTGCAGTGGAAGCAGCGGTTGGCGTCGTTCTTCAAATAATCGGGATTCTCGAACTCGTGCGTCTCGATGTATTCGTGCGCGATGCCGAACTGCCGTACGAAGACTTCTGCGTCCCGTTTGTGAGACTCCGGGATGGAGGCCGAATCGGCCGTGATAGCCACCGCCTTGTCGCCCAACACCGCATGTGCCGCCCATGCCAGGTACGCCGAATCGGCGCCGCCCGAGTAGGCTACCATCACGCGATCGAGGCCGCGCAGCAAGGCGAACAACTTTTCCTGCTTTTCATTAAGCAGGACCGGATGCGACAGATCCACCAGGGAGGCCATAGCTTGATTATATGGCGCGGCGGCCGGCCTTTCAGCACCAGGTGTTCAGCAGGCCGCGTCCGCGTTCCCCGCGCGCAAATGCTAAACTAAAACCGTCGCCGCCAGGCGATTCAATGAAACAGTAAAGACCAACCCTCGTCCGTTGCCCGCCGCGCAAGCGGCCTGGAGGTGTTATGTCTTTGCTGAGCCTTTCCGAAGTCTCTTTTGCATATGCGTGCGCCGCTCCTTTGCTGGAAGGCGTCTCATTCTCTATCAACCCGCATGACCGTATAGCGCTGGTCGGCCCGAATGGGGCCGGCAAGTCCACCCTATTAGGTTTGATCGCGGGCCGCCTGGATCCCTCCCGTGGCGGGATCGCGCGGCGGCGCGGGCTGACGATCGCGCTGGCGGGGCAGGACTGCGCGTCCGCCGCCGCGCAATCGCTGTTCGATTTCGCCGAAGCAACCACCGGCCTTGCCCCCATGCGCTCGCGCATCGCGGCGCTCGAAGGTCAATTGTCCGGCCCCGCCGTAGCCGCCGCGTACGCGGAGCTGATCAACGAATATCAGGAGCGCGGTGGCTTCCAGGCCGAGGCAGCCGTCGCACGCACGCTGAGTGGGCTGGGATTTCACCCGTCCGACTTCGATCGCGGCGTGCAGTCGCTTTCGGGCGGCGAGCGCATGCGCGCGGAACTGGCGCGCGCAATTTCCACGCCGGCGGACCTGTTGATCCTGGACGAGCCCACCAATCACCTGGATGCGGCGGCCCGCGACTGGCTGGCGGAGGCCCTGAACTCGCGGACCGGCGCGTCCATCGTCGCATCCCACGACCGGTCGCTGCTGTCCGCGTTCGCCGGCCGCATTATCGAAGTGGACGAAGCCCGCGCCCGTGTCTTCGAGAGCGGATACGTGGACTATCGTCGCGCGCGGGCGCTAATGGACGCGCAGGCATGGGGCGCATACGAGGCCTTTCAACGCCGCAAGGCCGCCGTGGAACGTGCCGCGCAGCGGCGCGATACGCTTGCCGGACGGGTAGCGCGCACTCCCGGTGGCATTCGCGGGGGAAAGGATCATTACGCCCGTAAGGCCGCCAAAGTGGCACGCACAGCCCGCATTCTGCGCAGCCGTGTGAGCGACAGCCACCGCGTGGAGAAGCCGTGGGAAGATCCGCCCATCGACGGCCTGACATTCGACCGCATGACCCGCAGCGGCGACCTCGTCTTGGTGGCCGAGGGGCTCGCCAAATCCTTCGCCGGCCGCACTCTGTTTCGCGGGCTCAGCTTCCACCTGCGCCGCGGGGGCCGTCTGGTGATCCGCGGCGCTAACGGGTCCGGGAAAACCACGCTCCTCAAGATCATCGAGGGCTCGCTGCCGCCGGACCAAGGATCCGTTCAATTAGGCGCTCACGTGGAACCGGCGGTGGTGGCGCAGGACCTCGCGGCCCTCGATGCGCACCTGTCGCCTTTCGAGATCTGCGGCTCTGATCTGGCCGCGCGCACCCTGCTTGCCTGCCTGAAGCTGCGCCGCGAGTGCCTGAACCGGCCGCTGCGCGAATTAAGCGGCGGGGAGCGCACCAAGGTGGCGCTGGCCCGGATCTTGAATTCCAGGGCCAATCTGCTGCTGCTCGACGAACCCACGAATCACCTCGAGATCGAAGCGCAGGAGGCGCTCGAACTGGCTCTCCGGCTCTATCCGGGAACGGTGATCGCCGTGTCTCACGATAGCTTCTTCATCGAGGCTTTGGGCTCGGACCTGGGCCCAAAGATGGCATTTTTGGACCTGTGATATCCTACTTCGCGCATGCCTGTTCTGCAGAAGAGTTTTCGCGTGTCGACGCGCGGCCATGGCGAAGTATTGGACATCACCGCCCAGGTCACGCGCATTGTCGCTGAGAGCCGCATCCAGCAGGGCATCGTAAACATTGCCGGCGTGGGCTCGACCGTGGGCATTACCACGCTGGAGTTCGAGCCCGGTTGCGTGGCCGACCTGCAGCGCGCTCTCGAACAGATCGCACCCGCCGGCGGCGAATACGCGCACAACGCGCGCTGGGGCGATGGCAATGGTTATGCGCATTTGCGCAGCGCGCTGGTGGGCGGCGCGCGCAGCTTCCCGGTCACCGGCGGCCGCTTGATGACGGGCACCTGGCAGCAGATTGTGCTCTGCGACTTCGACAACCGCTCCCGGGACCGCCAGATATTGGTCACCGTGCTGGGTGAATTGCAGGGTGAATAGCGCGATACACTCTTCCATGGCATGATCGAGAAGCGCGCGGAGCCCCGCCTGTTGTGCTCCGACCTGATCAAGGTGCGGCTCGAAGGTCCCGAACCGGCGGACCTGATGGCGAACCTGGAAGATATCTCGTCCTCAGGAGCCTGCGTCCAGTTGGAGCAGCCGGTCGCAGCCGGCACCCGCATCTGCCTTACGCTCGGACGCCGCAAATTCAAAGGGCAGGTGGTCTATTGCCTTTACGAGGATATCGGATACTTCGCCGGCGTACGGTTCGACGCGGGCATTAAATGGTCGCGCCGCCTCTATGAACCCAAACATCTGTTGGACCCCGCGCAAATCGTCGGCCGTTAGCGCGGAATTAACCCTGGATAGCGTTGCTCCGGCATGGCCTTTCCGGGACCATGAAAGAGCCGAACGAACGATGGTCACACATCCATGAACTGCCCTAATTGCGGCGCGCCCATGCGCCTGAAGGAAAACAACGACTCCTTCCGCTGCGAATACTGCGGGGGTGTTTACACGCCCGAGCAGAACCAGGAAGGGGTGCGGGTGCTGGGCGAGCGCTCGCCGTTCGCGTGTCCCGTCTGCAAAGCGGCGCTCGAACTGGCCGCGCTGGCCGGCCACCGGGTCCTGTTCTGCACGCACTGCGAAGGAATGCTGGTCCCTATGGACGACTTCCTGGTTCTTATTGATGAACTGCGGGCTCACAGCGGCGGCGCGGGCAGCGTCCAGCCGCCTGCCAACCGGCACGACCTGGAGCGCCACATCGACTGCCCGAAATGCCATCGCCAGATGGACACGCACATCTATGACGGCCCCGGGAACATTGTCATCGACGACTGTAACAGTTGCTCTCTCAACTGGCTGGATCAAGGCGAGCTGATGAAAGTGGCACGCGCTCCCGAACGCGAATACGCGGAAGGAACGCTCCGGCGATAGGCTAAGACGAGCGCTTGACCACGGCGTCCGTTCCCCAGGCTCCATCCTCGGTGGCAATCTTCAGGTTCATCGTGTCGCCCGAAACCGTGCCGGTCACTACCAGGGTGATGGGATTGCCCTGCCATTCCGATGCCACGGTTAGTGAGATCTTGTCCCCGTCCAGGGTGCCTTTGGTGATGGGCCGGGGCTTGCCCTCGGAGTCCGACATGGTCCCCGTCACGGCAGCGCCATCGGCCTTCAGGTCCAGCACCACATCCGCGCCCGTCCCTTCCATGGGTCCCTTCCACCTACCGGTGAGATCGGCTGCCGGCGCACTCAGCGCCAGAGCCAGCAAGAGCAGAATCGAAATCGCAACGGCACGCCACATATCACGACTCCTTCCTTTCGCGGTCTCCAGTATCATATCTCCGGACGGCGCACAGCCGCCTTGCGCCACAGACGATAACCGCCCCGGAAAGCGAACGCGTTGCTTCCCGGACGTGCGCCGGGAGGCAGCTTCTTCAACTGCTTCACGTTGCCGCCGCCGATGACCACGTAATCGGCTTCCAGAGCCGACTTTAGGCGCTCCACGACGTCGAACACGTGCTCCCGCCACTTTTTCTTGCCCAGCCGCTTCAGCCCGCGCAGCCCAACGTAATCCTCATACGTGCGGCCATGCTTGTACGGCAGATGCGCCAGTTCCATAGGTTCCAGCACGCCGTCCACGATGAACGCGGAGCCCAGGCCGGTGCCCAGACCAAGAAACAGCATGCGCCCGCCCTCATAAGCGCCCACCGCCTGCATGGCCGCATCATTCACGACTTTGACCGGACATCCCAAAGCCTTCTTGAAATTGAAGCCGACCCAGCCCGGCCCCAGATTGTGCGGCTCGCTCACCGGCTTGCCGTGCAGGACTGGTCCCGGGTATCCGATCGACGCCGCGGAATACTTCCAGCCGGCGACTGCCTTGCGCACTTCCGCCATCATTTTTCCAGGCGTCATGTCCGGGCCGCTGGGAATCTCGATCGGAGTCTTCCGCCCGGTAGCCAGTACTTTCACGTGCGTGCCGCCGACGTCCAGCACAAGGATTTTGAGAGGTTGGGTTGCCACTGATTGCTCCAGCACTTATTGTGCACTTTCGGCGCCCAACCGTGCCACTGGCGATTCGAATCGGGTCCATGAACGGACCGTCCCCTTCGGCGCTGCGTGCGATGCGCATCGAGCCAGCCACCGCGCTGCGGCACGAGTAACCCGCCTAAGCCATCGTGTACGTCGCCGATGCGGCCCCTCGATTGAGGCCCCTATTCGACGGTGACGTGCGTACCCCTGGCCTCGTGCCGCGACAAGTTGTTGATCCGGTCGTCCAGCACGCTGCGCACACCTTTCAAAAACTCCACGCGCGCATTGCGGAAGTGGTCTTTGGTGGCGTCCGACCAGGCCTTCTTGAAGAACGGCTTCACGTTCAGGCAATAGAAGCAGCCCGGAGCATCCATGGTTCCTTTTTCGTCTTCCATTGTTCAAACCTCGCTCATCTCCACGGTCAATACCTTATTCTCCAACTTCGCGCGCGCCGGCGAAAGGGCCGCCATAGAAGTGGGCAGGCCGATGTGCCGCCGCAGGGTGCCGATTTGCACCACCAGTTCGTCGCCTTTTTTGAAAAGCCCGACCTCGCCCTTCACCGCGAACGGCAGCAGCAGCCGTACTTCATAATGCTCGTTGCGCTTGGTGAAAGTGTACGGCGCTTCCGTGCGGGTGATCGCGGCCGGATCTTCCTTCTCGCCATACAGCGATGCCGCCAGCTCGTTGAGCCTTTCGGCGCCCAGCACCTCGTGCGTAAAAAGAGGCACCTGCTTCACCGGCACGGGCGAAAAGTATGCATCAATTTCGTGCAGGATGCGCTGCTGCGATTCGCGCCATTCAGTGAAGAACGCATCCGTGACACGCTCCGGCAGCACGCGGTTTACGATCACGCTGTCCACGGTCAGTCCGTGCAGCGAGAAATACACGAAGGCGCGCTGGGTCTCGCGCAGCACCATCTTCTCCGGGTTGGTTACCAGGCGTACGCTGGTCAGGCGCGGATCCTCCAGCAGTTCGTCGATACCTTCCAGCTTGCCGAACAGATCCTGAATATTGGCGAAGTAACTATCGGTCGGCAGCTCCACCGGCGATACCCTGTTGGCCAGCGGACGTACGGCTTTCAACACGGTGCGCTGGAACGGGAAGATGTGCTTCATGTACCAGTCGAGCGTGGTAGGCATGCTGACGAAGCGCATCGACTCGGCCGTAGGCGCGCAGTCCAGCACAATCACGTCGTAGCGCTGCTCGCGCCGGAACTGATTCACCCACATCATGGCGCTGAGCTCTTCCATGCCGGGCAGGATGGCCAGTTCCTCCGCCTCCACATCGCTGATCCCGGTGGTGCGCAGCACCGAAATCACGTACGCGGAAATCTCGCGCCAGTGGCGCTTGATCTCGCGCTGGATGTTCACCTCATGAATGGAAAGGCGCTCGCTGATGGGATAAGGATCGCCGGTTTTCTCATGGAAGAGGCTGGTTTCCAGGTCAAAAGAATCGGCCAGACTGTGTGCCGGGTCCACGCTCATTACCAGGGTCCGATAGCCCAGCCGCGCCAGTTGCACACCCGTGGCGGCCGCCAGGCTGGTTTTGCCGACGCCCCCCTTCCCACTGAACAGCAATATCCGCATATAACCATTGTAGGCGTGATCAGCCGAATGGCGTGCGGCAGAATCCGGGTCCGTCCGCCGCGCGATGCTAAAATGGCGCCGTGGCTCAACGCGCCGTGCTGTGGGACCTGGATGGAACGCTCGTGGATTCGGAAGAATATCACTGGCAATCCTGGCGCGATACTATGGCCGGCGAAGGCGTCGCGCTGACGTTTGATCAGTTTCGCGCCACCTTCGGCTGGCGCAATGACGCCATCCTGCGCCACTGGATGGGCGACGGCTTCGACCCCGTGCGCGCCGAACGCATTGGAGACGCCAAGGAAGAGTTGTATCGCGACCTGGTGCGCCGCGGCCGGCTCGATCCCTTGCCCGGCGCCGCCGATTGGGTGCGGCGATTGCATGTCGAAGGTTGGGCGCAAGCCGTGGCATCTTCCGCTCCGCGGTTAAACGTTCAAGTGGTGATGGAAGCCATCGGCCTAGCCGGCCAATTCGAGGCCACCGCCTCGGCCGAGGATGTGCAGAACGGCAAACCCGATCCCGCAGTTTTTCTGTTAGCGGCTTCCCGCCTAGCCGTGCCGCCCTCGCGTTCGATCGTGGTGGAGGACGCCGCGGCCGGCATCGAAGGCGCGCGCCGCGCCGGAATGCGCAGTATCGCCGTACGGCGCGATGGCGAGCGCTTGCCGGCCGATATCGTGGTGCATTCCCTCGCGGACTTACCCCCGGACGCCTTCACCGGCCTGGTCGGCGCCTAAAAGCGCAAAGGGGCGCGTGCCCGCGCCGCCAAACAAGATAGAAACTCGCGGGATAAATGGCGGCGCGGCCGTGGCCCCGTTTTGCGCGGTCCATCAAAAGCGCAAAGGGGCGCGTGCCCGCGCCGCCAAACAAGACAGAAACTCGCGGGATAAATGGCGGCGCGGCCGTAGCCCCGTTTTGCGCGGTTCATAAAAAGCGCAAAGGCCCGCGTGCCCGCGCCGCCAAACAAGACAGAAACTCGCGGGATAAATGGCGGCGCGGCCGTGGCCCCGTTTTGCGCGGTCCATCAAAAGCGCAAAGGCCCGCGTGCCCGCGCCGCCAAACAGAATACGAACTCAGGGGATAATGGCGGTGCGGCCGTGGCCCCGTTTTGCGCGGTTCATCAACTACCGCTCAGCCCCCTGCGCCCCGGGAAGATGCGACAATGTTGGCGCGGCGCACCCGCCTTTGCTACCTTCGATAATAGATGATGAGGGTTCCTCGCTTTGTTATTGCTCTGTTCCCGCTTGTCCTGTCGGCCCAGAGCCTGCAGGAATTTGCAAAAAAAGTCACCGAATTTACCCTGCCCAACGGCCTGCACTTCACCATCGTGGAGCGGCATGAGGCCCCGGTCGTATCTTTTCACACCTATGTGAACGCCGGGTCGGTGGACGATCCGTCGGGCGCCACTGGCATCGCGCACATGTTCGAGCACATGGCGTTCAAGGGTACCGAAAGCATCGGCAGCAAGAACTGGCCCGAAGAGAAAAAGGCTATCGACGCGGTGGAGGCTGTCTACGACCGGTTGGACGCCGAGCGCAACAAGGGCGTGAAGGCCGACCCTCTGAAAGTTACGGCGCTGGAGAAGGAACTGAAGGCCGCCCAGGAAAAGGCCGACGCCCTGGTTGTGCCGAATCTCTACCCGCGTATCATCGAGCAGAACGGCGGCGAGGGCATGAACGCACAGACGGGCTGGGACTCCACCGAATACTTCTACAGCCTGCCCTCGAACCGCCTGGAGCTGTGGTTTCTGCTGGAATCCGAGCGATTCATCCAGCCGGTGTTCCGCGAATTCTATAAGGAGCGCGACGTGGTGCTGGAGGAATACCGCATGCGCATCGAATCCGAGCCGCAGGGAAAGCTGATGCAGGCATTCCTGGCGACCGCTTTCGCCGCCTTCCCCTATCGCGTAATGGGCACCGGCTGGCCCAGCGATGTGTCCCAGTTGCGCCGCGCCGATGCCTGGCGCTTCTTCCGCGAGTATTATGTGCCGGGCAACATCAACATGGCGATTGTGGGCGACGTGGATCCCGCTGAAGCGCGCCGCCTGGCGGAGAAGTATTTCGGTCCCATGCCGGCGCGTCCCCTGCCTCCCTTGCTGCACACGACCGAACCTCAGCAGGAGGGGCCCAAGCACGTGGAAATCGAATCGCCCAGCCAGCCGCTGCTGTTCGTGGGCTACAAGCGTCCCGACCAATACAGCAAGCAGGACCCCATTTTCGATGTCATCAGCGGCATCCTGTCGAGCGGGCGCACCGGCCTGCTCTACAAAGATCTGGTACGCGACAAACAAATCGCGCTGGAGGCCGATGTGGATGATACTTTCCCCGGCGGCAAGTACCCGAACCTGTTTTTGTTCTTCCTGGCTCCCGCGGCCGGACATACCACCGCGGAAAACGAAAAAGCCTTTTACGAATTGCTGGAGAAGTTCAAATCGGAAAAAGTGGACGCCGCCACGCTGGCGCGCGTGAAGACCAAGACCCGTGCCGGACTGATCCGCCGCCTGGACAGTAACTCCGGATTGGCCGGCCTGGTAACGGCCTATCATGCAATCTACGGCGATTGGCGCAAACTGTTTACTTCGCTTGACGAGTTGGATGCAGTTACTGCCGGCGATGTGCAGCGGGTTGCCAAGGAATGTTTCGTGCCGGAGAAGCGAACAGTTGCTTACCTGGTTGCTCCAAAACAGTCGTCCGGAGGCGCCGAATGACAAGCATATCTGCAGGAGTGCTGATCGCGTGCGCCGGGGCGGCCGCCTGGGGACAAACTGTCGCGCCGGCGCCCGTACCGGACACCCCTGCAGCCTACCAGGATCTGCGCTTTCCGGCGCTAAAGAAGATCCCTATTCCGAACGTCGCCACTTACACGCTGCCGAACGGCATGAAGCTGTACTTACTCGAGGATCACGAGCTGCCCATCGTCAGCGGAACGATCCGCGTGCGCACCGGTAATTTGTTCGATCCGGCCGGCAAAGTCGGGTTGGCTGAAATCACGGGCGACGTGATGCGGTCCGGGGGAACCAAGACCAAGACCGGCGATCAACTGGACGAAGAACTGGAAAACATAGCCGCGTCGGTGGAAACCAGCATCGGCGAATCGAGCGGCTCGGCTTCGTTTTCCTCCCTCAAAGAAAATACGGATGCGGTGCTGAGCATATTTAAGGACGTGCTCACTGAGCCGGAGTTCCGCCAGGAGAAGATCGACCTGGCCAAAGCCGAATTGCGAAGCGGCATCGCCCGCCGCAACGACGATGCCCACGGCGTGGCCTCGCGTGAGTTTTCCGACATCGTTTACGGCAAAAACTCGCCCTACGGCTGGCAGATCGAATATGCCACCCTCGACCACATTAAGCGCGCCGACGCGGTCGCATTTTATAAGCGCTATTTCTTCCCGGCCAACATGCTGATGGCCGTGTGGGGCGACTTTTCAACGCCGGACATGGAAGCCAAGCTCACTAAACTGTTCGGCGACTGGAAATACGAACAGCCCCGGGTTCCGCCCTTCCCGGCGGTCCAGGAGAAACCCCATCCCGGCATCTATGTGGCAAACAAAGACGACGTGACCCAGACGTTTTTCATCGAAGGACATCTGGGCGGCGAACTGCGGGACAAGGATTTTCCGGCGCTCGAGGTGATGGGCGACATTCTGGGCGGGGGCTTCCAGAGCCGCCTGATGCAGCGCGTGCGGACCCAACTCGGCCTGGCTTATGAAATATCCGCGGAGTGGGGCGCCAATTACAACCATCCCGGGCTGTTCGAAATCGCAGGCAGCACCAAATCAGCTTCCACAGCCGAAACCCTGAAGGCCATCCAGGAGCAAGTGGCCCGGATTCGTACGGCTGAAGTGACCGAAGATGAGTTGGAGACCGCGCGGCAGTCGGCGCTGAACAGCCTGGTGTTTGCGTTCGATACCAAATCCAAGACCCTGGCGCGGGTGCTCAACTACGAATATTACGGCTACCCCAAGGATTTCATAGACCGCTATCAGAAAGCGCTGGAGACGGTGACGCGGCCGGATGTGCTGCGCGTGGCCAAAGAGTATGTGCATCCGGATCAACTGACCGTGGTGGCCGTAGGCAAGACTGGCGAATTCCAAAAGTCTCTCGCAACGCTGGGGATGCCGGTTTCGTCCATTGATTTAACCATTCCCGAGGCCAAGCCGGAGAGTGCCCCGAAAGCCCCGCCACAGACTGCCCAGGACGCCACGAAAGCCAGGCAATTGCTGGAGCGTGCGCAACAAGCTGTGGGCGGCGCCGAAAAACTGGCGGCGGTAAAGGATATGGTGGAAGTCGCGGAGTTCCAGGTGGATCCCGCGGCGGGCGGCGTCAAGATGCAGCGCACCGATCAATGGATCGCACCGTCGATTTTTCGGGAGGACACCAAACTGCCGTTCGGAACCATAGTGACGTTCGGCGATGGCAAGAGTGGCTGGATGTCAGGCCCGCAAGGCCAGGCGCCCCTGCCATCCGTGCAGCTAAAGGCGATCCAGGATAAGCTTCTGCGCCTGTATTTTCCGCTGCTTCTCAGCGACCGGCTGCCTGGGCGCACTGTGGCCTTGGCGGGCGAAAGCATATTGGAAATCTCGGACGGAAATGGCGGTTCGGTGCGGCTCTTTGTGGACCGCAACACCGGCATGCCGGCAAAGGTAGAGTACGCCGCCATGGCCGCGGGTGGTTCGCCATCCACCATCGACGAAACGTTCGATAGTTTCACAGACGTCGATGGCATTAAGATACCCAACCATATGACCATCACGCAGAGCGGCCGCAAGTATGCGGATGTGATCATCGAATCTACCAAACTCAACACGGGATTGAAACCGGAGGATCTGAGCAGGAAACCATGAGAATACTGCGGACAGCGCTTTTAGTAGCCGCATTCGTCGTTCAGGCTGCCAGCGCCGCGACGACACTTCAAAAAGGTAAGAAAGTTATCGACGAGGCGGTCGCGGCCTTGGGCGGCCAGGCTTACCTCAACATGCGGAACCGCGTGGAATCCGGGCGAATCTACGGGTTCTATCACGAGAAGCTTTCCGGTCTGGGCCTGTCCGTGCTGTACACCGAATACCTCCCTCGCCCAGACACGCCGCAGCCGGGTTTTCTGGGCGTGCGGGTGCGGGACGCGCGCGGAAAGAAACAGGACGACGTGCTGCTGTATGCGGAGGATGGCGGTTATGAGATTACTTTTCGCGGCGCCCGCCCCGTAGCCGATGCCACTATGAACCTGTTCCGGCTCGGCACCATGCACAATATCTTCTATATTCTGCGCGAGCGTCTGGGCGAGCCTGGCTTGATCTTCGACTCGCGCGGCTCCGACTTCTTCGAAAACCGTCCGGTTGAGATCGTCGATATCACGGATTCCAACAACGACACCGTGACTGTGTATTTCGATCAGAGCACCAAGCTCCCCACCCGCCAGAATTACAGCCGCAAAGATCCCATCGATAATTCCAAGGTCGACGAAGTAAGTCTTTTCGGCAAGTATCGCGATGTCGGCGGCGGCGTCATGTGGCCGTTCACCATTCGCCGCGAGCGTAACGGGGAAAAGGTCTTCGAGATGTATTCCGAAACCGTGGAGATCAACCAGGACCTCAAAGAGAGCCTCTTCGCTCTGCCGCCGAACCTGAAAATCCTTAAAAAAGAGAAGTAGGTCACGCACCGGAGCGGCCCGGGCGCACGCCTTCGGTCTGGATTTCGTTTATCGGGGTACAATAGCGCGTTCGGGAGGCAAAGCCATGCAAGACACCGTGATCCGGCCGACCCTGAAGTTCGTGAAGCTGGGCTACGTAGCCGTACTGCTCGTGATTATTGCGGCCTGTGTGGGAGCGAGCATGCTGTCGCAGGACGATGCGAAGTATCGGCCCTGGTTGATTGGGGCATCCGTGCTGCTGCTGATCTGGCCGGTTCGCCGGCACATCCAGCGGCAGTTCACCAAGGCGACCATCGCAGGCGACCGCCTGCGGTATGAGGTAGGTATGATGAGCAAGTCCACGCGCAATATATCGCTGCCCAAGGTGCAGGATGCGCGCGTGGATCAGTCGGTGACCCAGCGCATGTTCGGCATCGGCAATCTTTCTATCGAAACCGCGGGCGAGGCCAGCCGCCTGACCATTCGCAATGTAGACAACCCGCAGCACGTCGCGGATGAAATCCTGGCCGCATCGCACCAGACTGCCGGACCGGGGCAAGTACCGTGAGCGGCAAACTGGCGGGCAGAGTCGCGCTGATCACCGGCGCCAGCCGCGGCCTGGGTAAAGCGATGGCGCTGGCGCTGGCCGGCGAGGGCGCCTCGATCGCGCTGGTGGCGCGTGATGCGGACGCGCTACGGAACACGGCCGAAGAAGTCTGGCGTACCGGCAGCGGTGCACAGATATTCCAGACCGATGTCACCAGCGAGGAACATGTGCTGCGCCTGGAGAAGGACGTGGCCGCGGCATTCGGCAAAGTCCAGATCCTGATCAACAACGCCGGCATCAACATCCGCAAGCAGCTCACCGAATTCACCCTGGACGAATGGCGGCGCGTGCTGGATACCAGCCTGACCAGCACGTTCCTCACATGCCGCGCATTCGTGCCGCACATGAAAGGCACCGGCTACGGCAGGGTGATCAACCTGGCCTCGATTATGGCGCACGTGTCTCTGCCGGGACGGTCCGCTTATTCCGCGAGCAAAAGCGCCCTGCTGGGCCTCACACGCGCGCTGGCACTCGAACTGGCCCCTGAAGGAATCACAGTAAACGCCATCAGCCCCGGTCCGTTCGCCACGGAAATGAACACGCCCCTGATGGAGAACCCTGAGCTGAACGCTCAATTCATCGCCAAAATCCCGGTCGGACGCTGGGGCCGCATAGAAGAAGTGGGACAACTCGCCGTCTACCTCTGCTCCCCGGAATCCGGCTTCATCACGGGCACGGACGTGCTGATCGACGGCGGCTGGTGCGCCTCTTGACGGAGACGCGGTGACACGGAGACGCGGTGACGCGGAGAAATGCCCAACATTCGCAGCTATCGCGAACTAAATGTCTATCGATCCGCGTTCGAAGCCGCGATGCGCATTTTCGAATTAACCAGGCATTTCCCCAAAGAAGAGAGATACTCGATGGTGGATCAAATGCGCCGCTGTTCACGTTCGGTCTGCGCTAATATTGGCGAAGCTTGGCGAAAACGCCGTTACCCAGCGCATTTTGCAAGTAAATTGAGTGACGCCGAAAGCGAAGAAGAAACACGAGTGTGGCTCGAGTTTGCGTTGAGCTGTCACTATCTGAACGACGCTCAATTTAAGGAATTGGATAGTCTCTATGACAACATCATCGGCAGTCTGGTCCGAATGCTCACAAGACCAGACGAATGGTCGATCCACTGAATTCTCCATGTCTCCGCGTCTCCGCGTCTCCACGTCTCCGTGTCCCGGGGTCGTTTCTCCGCGTCTCCGCGTCTCCGCGTCTCCGTGTCCCGGGGTCGTTTCTCCGCGTCTCCGCGTCTCCGCGTCTCCGTGTCCCGGGGTCGTTTCTCCGCGTCTCCGCGTCTCCGCGTCTCCGTGTCCCGGGGCCGTTTCTCCGCGTCTCCGCGTCTCCGCGTCTCCGTGTCCCGGAGCCGTTTCTCCGCGTCTCCGCGTCTCCGCGTCTCCGTGTCCCGGAGCGGTTTCTCCGCGTCTCCGCGTCTCCGCGTCTCCGTGTCCCGGGGCCGTTTCTCCGCGTCTCCGCGTCTCCGCGTCTCTGTGTCCCGGGGTCGTTTCTCCGCGTCTCCGCGTCTCCGCGTCTCCGTGTCCCGGGGTCGTTTCTCCGCGTCTCCGCGTCTCCGCGTCTCCGTGTCTCACCGTCGCGGCCCTCGCTCTCCTCCTCCTGACCTCCTGCCACGGCACCCAGCGCAAAACCATCGCCGTAGTCCCCAAGGCCACCTCCCACCTCTTCTGGGTCTCCGTCCAAGCCGGCGCGTTAGCGGCAGGCAAGGAATTGAAGGTCGACGTGCTTTGGAATGGACCGCCTTCCGAGACCGACTACTCCCGCCAGGTGCAGATTGTCGATTCCATGATTGCGCGGCAGGTGGATGGACTGGCGGTTGCCGCCCAGGATCGCACCACCCTGAACGCCTCGCTGGATCGGGCCGCGGCAGCCCACATCCCCGTTACCGTATTCGATTCCGGCGTGGATTCCACTAACTATCTCACCTTCCTGGCAACCAACAACTATCAGGCCGGACAAATGGCGGCGCGCAAACTGGCAGCCCTGCTCAACAATAAGGGCAAGATCGCCATGCTCATGCACGCGCCCGGCAGTAAATCCACCATGGACCGCGAGGCGGGGTTCGAGGATACGATGCACAAAGAGTTCTCATCTATTCAAATCGTGGCGCGGCAATTCTCCATGTCCGATCGCTCGAAAGCCATGGCCGCCGTGGAGAATTTCATGACGGCCCAACCCGGCCTCGATGGCCTGTTTGCTTCCGCAGAGCCTGGTTCAGTAGGCGCGGCGCTGGCGCTGAAATCGCGCAGGCTATCAGGCAAGATCAAGTTCGTGGCATTCGATGCCAGCGATGACCTGGTGCAGGATCTCAAGGACGGCACCATTGACGCGCTAGTGGCGCAGGATCCCTTCCGCATGGGTTATCAGGCGGTGAAGACCCTGGTGGATAACCTGCACGGAGTAACTCCGCCCAAGGTGATCGACCTGAGCGCCACCGTGGTTACTAAGGCTGACTTGGACAAGCCCGAGATCAAGGCCCTGCTGTTTCCGGATGTCAAAAAATATCTGAACTAGGGAATGGCTCACCCCTGCGGTTTGGCGGGGATTGGCCCGGCTCTCCGCGTGGTATGCTAAGGACTCCCGAATGGCGCAGACCAGGCTCTTACCACGTATTTGCATCGCCCTGGGGGTTCCGGATCTGGATCGGCTGTTGGAGCATGCGCGCCGCGAAGCCGAGGCTGGCGAAACGTTTCTGGAATTCCGGTTGGATTACCTGGACAACCCCGAGACCGGCGCACAAGCCATTCACAAGTTCCTCGAAGAGCATCCGGAATGCATCGTGCTGGCCACCTGCCGCCGCCATCAGAACCACGGCAAATTCAACGGCAGCATCGAAGAAGAGATCCGTGTGCTGGATATAGCGATCAGCGCCGGTGCGCAAGCGGTGGACGTGGAAATCGAGAGCGCCGAGGCGGCCGCCGGCAAGCTCAGCCTGTTTCGCGGACGGGCGCGGCTGATCGTCTCATATCACAACTACGAAGCCACCCCGCAGCTCGATGTACTGTTGAACCGCATGACGCGCGTCCCGGCCGACGGATACAAAGTGGTCACCACCGCGCGCAAGCCCTCCGATTATGGCCGTGTGCTGGGGCTGGCGAAGTCGCACCCGCGCACGCCACTGGTGGTGCTGGCAATGGGCGAACTGGGATTTCCGAGCCGCGTTCTTTCGCCCGCTTTCGGCGGATTGTACACTTACGCGGCGCCTACCACCACGCAAGGTACGGCCGCCGGCCAGGTCTGCGCGCGCCAGTTGCGGCATCTCTATCGCGTGGAGAAGCTCTCGCGCAGCAGTAAGATCTATGGCGTGATTGCGGACCCTGTACGCCATTCCATCTCGCCCGCCGTGCACAATCGCGCCTTTCAGTTCCGGCGTATGGAAGCGGTTTATCTGCCCTTTCTGGTGACGCCCGCGCAAATGCGCGATTTTTTCGGCCTGGCCGAGCGCCTGCCGGTCACGGGATTCAGCGTCACCATCCCGCACAAGCAGAAAATCCTGCGCTATCTCGATACCGTGGACCCGCTGGCCCGCCGCATCGGGGCAGTCAACACGGTCTGGCGCAAGGCCGGGAAATGGCGCGGCACCAATACCGACGCGGCCGGTGTCACCGTACCCCTGGCGCGCGCCATGCGCCTGCACAATGCCGCGGTGCTGATCGTAGGAAACGGGGGCGCGGCCCGCAGCGCGGCTTGTGCCCTCTCCGATGCCGGCGCGCGCATCGCGCTGGTCGGCCGCAATGCCGACCGGGTGCGGTCGCTGGCCAAAATCTGCGGCGCCGAGGCGCTGCTGGGCGACCAGCTCAAAGAACGCACGTTCGACGCTGTCGTGCATGCCACGCCGCTGGGCATGTACCCGCACGTGAACGAGTGCTTCTTCAATGGACGCATTCCGGCCGACGTGGTGCTCGACATGGTGTACAATCCGCTGGAGACCGAATTGACGCGGCGCGCCCGCGAGCAAGGTAAGACGGTCATCCCGGGCATGCAAATGTTCATCGAACAAGCCGTGCGCCAGTTCGAGACCTGGACCGGCGAACAGGCGCCGCGCGCGGTCATGGAAAAAGCCGCACTGGAGGCGCTGAGTTGCTCCGCATGAAAAAGCCAAATGCAGGATCCGGCCGCATGACCCGCCGCCAGCTTGCGGGCGTGATGTTGGCCACCGCAGGGGCCGCGCAGACTCCCGCGCCGGCGCCTAATACTCCGGCCACCGAACTGCAGGCCGCGCGCGATCAGAATCAGCGCACCGCGGCGGCTCTGGCCAAAGTTGCGGTTCCCATGGACACGGAGCCGGCATTCCGTTTCTCGGCTTGAGGCATTATGGCGGAGCTGGGCAGCGAAATTTTCTTCGCCGGCATTAAACAGCTCAACGCCATGCTGCAGGCCAAGGACACCACCGCGGTGGACCTGGTCCGGGCTTTTGGCAAGCGTCTCGAAACCCTGGGCCCGCGTTACAACGCCCTGGCCCTTCCGTTGACCGAACGCGCCATCCGGCAGGCTAAGGCGGTGGATGCCGATATCAAGCGCGGCCGGTTGCGCGGCCCGTTGCAGGGCATCCCGTACGGCGCGAAGGACCTGCTAAGCGTGGCCGGCCAGATTACCGCGTGGGGCGCCGCGCCGTATGCAGCCCAGGTCTTCGATTACGACGCCACCGTGATCCAAAAGCTCGAGGGCGTGGGCGCGCCCTTGCTAGGCAAACTGGCCATGGTGGAACTGGCGGGCGGGCCCGGTTACCGGTATGCCTCGGCGTCGGCCACGGGGCCAGGATTGAATCCGTGGGACCGTAGCCGGTGGTCCGGCGGATCGTCCAGCGGCTCGGCGATCGCCGTGGCGGTCGGCCTGGTGCCGTTCGCCATCGGTTCGGAAACCTCCGGTTCCATCCTCACGCCGGCCGCTTACTGCGGGGTCACTGCGCTGCGGCCCACTTACGGGCTCGTCAGCCGGCACGGCGCCATGCCCCTCTCCTGGACGCTCGACAAGCTGGGACCATTCTGCCGTTCCGCGGAAGACTGCGGCCTGGTGCTTGAAACCATCGCCGGCGGTGACCGCCACGATCCTGGCTCGGCCGGCAAGAGCTTCTACTACACACCGCAATACGCGCGCAAGATGAGCGATCTCCGCATCGGTTTCGCACCCGCCGATTTCAGCGAATGGCCGGAAGAGAGCACCCGGCCCGCGCTGCAGCAGGCCTTGGAAGTGGTACGCAGCCTCGGCGCGACCATGGTAGAGACGAAGTTGCCGGATTTTCCCTACGGGCCGGCGATCGCTACCATCATCTCGGTGGATGCCTCGTCCGTCTTCGAGCCGCTGATCTCCAGCGGAAAGGTGGACCAACTGGCGGACCAGAAACAGATCGCCGGATTGAAGGCCGGGCTGGAGATTCCCGCAAATACCTACCTGAAAGCGATGCGCATCCGGCGCATGGTGCAGGAGGCCATCCGCACGCTGTTCGTGGATGTGGACGTCCTGGTGACGCCCAGCCGACTGGCACTCCCCCAGAAAATTGAAGATCCGCTCGACCACCGCCCGGACCGCGCCACGCCCAAAGACCCGGGCCTCACGGCTTTGATCCCGGCCGGCAATCTGGCCGGACTTCCGGCGCTCTCACTGCCCTGCGGATTCGCCGGGAATCTGCCGGTCGCCATTCAAGTGGCTGGCGGACCCTTCACCGAAAATACGCTGCTGGCTGTGGGCAAGGAATTCCAGAGCCGCACCGACTGGCACAAACGCAAGCCGCCGGGCGTGGAATAGATCCCGGGCCTTCAAATGCCCATGAGCTTGTTCACATCCGGCGTGGTCACCGCGCGGTCCAGAAAACTGAAGCTGCCGCTTTCGGTCACCTCGCGCACTGCATCGAGCAACCCGGTCATGGCCGCGCGATAGAGCGACGTGGCCAGGCTGATGCGCCTGACTCCGGCCGCGGCGAGCTCACCAACCGTAAATGATTTGCCCTTGATTCCCACCATGAAATTGACCGGCTTCGATACCGCCGCGCAAACCGTGCGCACCGTCTCCAAGTCCGGCAGGCCGGGCGCGAAGAGCACGCCGGCGCCCGCTTTCTCGTAGGCCAGCAGCCGCGCGATGGTTTCGTCCAGGCGCGCGGCAGGGTACAAATAGTTGTGCGCCCGCGCCGTCAGCAGGAACGGGAACGGCAACGCGCGGGCCGCCTCCGCCGCCGCTGCAATCCGCTCCACGGCCAGCGTCATGTCGTAAAGCGGATGCTCCGCCCTTCCCGTCGAATCTTCGATCGTGCACCCAACCAGCCCTACCTCCGCCGCCAGCCGGACAGTCTCCGCCACAACTTTAGGATCGTCGCCAAACCCGTTTTCCAGGTCCGCCGAGACAGGCAGATCGGTCGCCTCCACGATTAAGCGGGCATGCGCCATCGCCTCATCCCGCGTCAACCTGCCATCCCTTCTGCCCATTGCCGAAGCCGAAGCAGCGCTCGACGTGGCTAGTGCCTTAAAACCGGACCCGGCCAGCACCCGGGCCGAGCCGGTATCCCACGGATTAGGGATGACGAACGTGCCGGGAGCATCGTGAAGCGCCCGGAAGCGATCTGCCTTCTCGTATTGCGAAACGCCCATAGATCCAATTTCCTGTTCGTGTGCATCTGTGGCCACTAAAGATCTCGCCAACAAATTCCGCGACAATTCCGAAGCGCGCGCGTGAGCAAGCGGTCTCTTAGCCTTTCCCCGCAGCCTGGACTTACGCCCGGTTGATCAGGCTGGCCACGTATCCCGCCCCGAACCCGTTATCGATATTCACCACCGCGACGTTGCTGGCGCAGCTTGTCAGCATCCCGAGCAGCGCGGCCAGCCCGTGAAAGCTGGCGCCGTATCCGATGCTGGTGGGCACCGCGATCACCGGACACGACACCATGCCACCCACCGCGCTGGGCAGCGCGCCTTCCATCCCGGCGCAGACCACCACCACGCGCGCTTCCGTCAGCCGCACCTGGTGGCTCATCAGCCGGTGTATGCCGGCGACTCCCACATCGTGAATCGTATCGACGTTATTGCCCATCACCTCGGCGGTGATCTGCGCCTCTTCCGCAACCGGGATGTCGCTGGTGCCCGCGCATACCACGGCGATCGTACCCTTTCCGCGAACTTTGCGGTCGCGCCAAAAGCGGATGGCGCCTGAAAGCGGAAAGTATTCCGCGCACTCAAACCGCTCCACCACGCGCGCGGCCGTGTCGGGTTCGGCGCGCGTGATGAGTACATTCTTGGAATTCTCCAGCAGGCTGCCCGCGATGGCGATGACCTGCTCGGCCGTCTTACCCTTGCCAAAAATCACCTCCGGCATGCCATGGCGCAGCGCGCGATGATGATCGATCTTGGCGAAGCCCAGGTCCTCGAAAGGCATGTGGCGCATGCGATGCAGCGCGCTGTCCACATCCACCGCGCCCTCGCGCACCTGCTCGAACAACTGCCTGAGCTGCTCCTCGTCCATACGGCCAGAATAACAGAGGGTGCCCGGGCTAATTGCCGGAGCCGATGCCGGCAACACACCCCCGAGTATGCTTTCATGGTGTAGTGCCCGTCTCCACTTTCAGCTTTCCCACCACTATCCTGTTCGGCGCCGGCGCCATCGCGCGCCTTTGCGAGGAGCTCGCGAAGCGCGGCATTTCGCGCCCGCTGCTGGTCACCGATGCCGGCCTGGCGCGCACTCCGGTCTTTCAGCGGGTGGCCGCCCTCGCGCCGGATGCCGTGGTGTTTTCGAACGTAGAGCCCAATCCTACCGAAGCGAACGTGCTCGAAGGCGTGGCCAGTTACCAGCACAACCTTTGCAACGGCGTGATCGGCCTGGGCGGCGGATCGCCGCTCGACGCGGCCAAGGCCATCCGGCTGAAGGTCACTCACGAGCTGCCGCTGGCCGAGTACGACGACCTGCTGGATGGCTCCGATCGCATCTCGGCCAATATACCGCCCTACATCGCCATCGCCACTACCTCCGGAACCGGCAGCGAGGTCTCGCGCTCCACCGTAATCACCATCGCCGCCACGAACCGGAAGACGGTGGTGTTCAGCCCTCACCTGATTCCAACCCTGGCTATTGCCGATCCGGAGCTGACCCTCGACCTGCCGCCCCATCTCACGGCGGGTACCGGCATGGACGCCTTCACGCACAATGTGGAGGCTTACATTTCCAAGGGCTACCATCCGGTCTGCGATGCCATCGCCCTCGCCGGCGCGCGCATGGTTTGGGAGAATCTGCCGCGCGTGATGGCCGATCCGCACGATCTGGAAGCGCGCTCCGAAATGATGATGGCATCCATGATGGGCGCCATCGCCTTCCAGAAAGGACTGGGAGCTACGCACTCGCTGGCGCACCCGCTCTCCTCGGAGTGCGGCATGCATCACGGCACCACCAATGCGGTGATGCTGCCTTTCGTGCTGGAGTTCAACCGCCCCGTGGTGAGCGGCCGCCTGGCGGACCTGGAATCCCAATTCGGCGGAGGCGAGATCGCCGCGCGAGTGCGCGAGTTGAACCGGAAAATTGGCCTCGCACCCCGCTTGCGCGATTACGGCGTCACCGGGACCGTGCTCCCGGCGCTGGCTGATAAAGCCATCCAGGATGGCTGCCATCAGCTCAACCCGCGACCTTGCACGCGCGAGGATCTGCTGGCGTTGTACCGCGCGGCGCTGTAAGGATTCGTACGCCGCCGCCGAAAAGTCGCTAGAATAACCCTTAGTAAGATGCAGGTCTTGCAGGCGGGACAACACAAGCTGATCTTCCTTGAACTGGAGCCGGAACTGGTGGCGAATATCGCCAAGCAGGCCGGGTTCGACACCAAGCTCAAGGATACGCAGCGCAGCATCACGCTGGATCTGACAGCGGCCGGGCGCCAGGCGCCGCTGCTGCTGTTCGATGCGGCGGACCCGGCCAATCTCGGCTGGTTTTCGCGCTGCCAGTTTTATATCGACGGGCGCAGCGGCGGAGTGATGCAGACGCCCATCAGCCTGGCCAACAAGCGCGACCGCGGCGGCAAAGCCCAACCCAACTCCGTGCGCGTCAACATTGCCAAAGAACTGCCGGCATCGTTCCGCCTGCCCGGCAAGCAGCCGCTCACCGAGCAGGTGTTGTATGCGCTGCTGTTCAACTTCCTGAATGCCCTGATGAAGACCGGCGTGGCAGTGTGCGGAGGATCCGCCGTGCAGGCCCTGGCCGGCCGCACCGAAGGCATCGGCCCCCGCAACTGATCTCGCGCCAACCCGCCCCGGCGACTCACTCACTTCTGTAGCGCGAAAGTCACTTCAATTTCGGTGGCTACTTCTACCGGATCGCCGTTCAGGGTTGTCGGGCGAAATACCCACTGCTGTACGGCGCTCAGTGCCGCCTGCACCAGTAACGGGTGCCCGCTGACGACGCGCAAACCGAGGATGCTGCCATCGCGCGAGATCACTGCCTCCAGCCGCACAGTGCCTTCCACGCGCGCCGCCTTGGCCAGCGGGGGATAGACCGGACGCGGGCCGGAGAGCAACTTGCCCTCCTGCACCTTGCCGCCCACCTTGATGCGCTGTATGGGCGCAGGTTGCGCGGCCTGCTTGGCCGCTGGAGCCGGAGCTTCCGGCACTGGCATCGCCCGCACGAAGCCGTCGATCACGGCGTTCCCGGATTCCCCCGGGCTTCCGAACCCGCCGGGTACACCCACGCCCTCGCCCGCGGAGGGCACGTCCACAGGGTCTTGAATCACTGCTGCCTTGGCCGGTATCGACGATGGGACAACCAGGACGCGCCTGTACCTTTGAGAGGGAACCACGCTGGCAACCTTGACGGCAGCGGGCGTCGCGTGGTGCGGCAAGGCGCGCGGCGGCTCCGGCAGACCGACCATGAAGCGCGCATGCGGCAGCCCTTCGGTACTCACCAATGGCACCAGTATGGCCAGCGCCACCACGCCCGCCTGCCCGATGAACGACCCCGCCACCGTCCAAGGCTTTCTGCTACGTTCCGAGACACATATAGCGTCGAACATATCAGCCTCCGTTTGACTTATTGGGTTTCTGTCTAACCTACTTAATTCGACACCTGTGGCAGTGACTAAGTTCCGGCGGTGCGAGTAACCAGATACGAGTAACTCAGCTCTCTTGCGCGGGCCACATGACGCGCGCGATAGCGCCCGCCAGTTGCTTCCATTTGGACTCTTCGGTGGCTAACTGCTGCTTACCCGCGGGAGTGAGACGGTAGTACTTGAACTCCCGCTTCTGGTCGCCCAGCGCTTCCCATTTCCCCGCGATCCAACCCTTCTTCGCCAGGCGGTGAAGCGCCGGATAGAGAGAACCGTGCTCGACCTGCAGCACATTGTCCGTGGTGCGCTGGATGTGTTTCGCGATCTGGTGGCCGTGGGCCGGACCGAACACCAGCGTGCGCAGAATCAGCATGTCGAGAGTGCCTTGCAGCAGTTCCACGCGGTCCGGGGATTCGCTCGCCATGGTGTTGGTAGACATTCTACCGCAAATGGGGCGCCGGTGCTGTGTCCAGGAAATAACTGGACAATGCAATCTGTGTCCATCTGTGTGCATTGGTGGCTGATTCCGCCTTCCTGGTGAGATATTTGGGGAATTCTTTGAATGGCCACGGATGGACACGGAGGCACACGAATCGGAATTGGATCTTACAGAGGCCGTAATTGGCGCCACAATACGGCAGGGCCGCCCGCGGGCCACGTATCGGCCAGGGGTTCAGTCGTTCTGACCTGAAAATCCCGCGCCGCGCCGCCCCAAAGAGTCCAATCCGCCGCAATTGCGGTTGTACTCGTCAGGGCGGCGATCGACAGCACGAGAAATCTCGAACACACGCTATCTCTTGCGTACCTCGAGTGACACCGGACGCGCCACCGCGCTCACCGCCGGATCGTAGTACTCGTACACCCGCGACTCGAAAGTGCGCGCGCGAATCGGATACTTGGCGCGCAGGCGGTAATGCAGCGTTACCGTGTCGCCCGCGCCGATCGAATCGAAATACAGAATCGCCTGGGTCGCCGTCAGGTTGAATTTCTCCATGCGGCCGCTCTTCTTACCCGCGCTCTTCTCCTGGTAATCCTGCAGATCCTCGCTCAGCAGGTCGAAACCCGGCGGTATACCCAGATCTACCATCACCATGTTGGCGGACTTGTGCAGGTTGTTCTTCACCGTCGCCGTAACGGTGGCGATATCGTCCTGGGCCAAGTGCGTGCGATCGTAGCTGACATCGATCGAGAGCGGTTCGCCCGCCGGCTTCTCGTCCCAGGGCACGAAGGAACGTCCCACCACCTGGTACGCCAGGCCGCCCTTGCCATCGAACCGGACCTCCACGCGATGCGGGCTTTGCGCATCGGCTGGAAATACGAACTGGTGCAGCAGGTCGTTATTGTCCGGCGTCAACACCAGCTCTTTGGCCGGCTTGCCGTCGAGCGAAATCGCCACCGTACCGCGCACATCGGCCGCGCCTTTTTCCGTCGAGAGCAGCAGCGCGCGCAGCGCCATGATGGTTGCCTGGGTAGTGCCCCAGGTTCCCGAGGCGTCCTTCTTCGCCGCGATGTAGCGCAGCGCCTTTCCGGCGGTTCCGGAAGCCTCGCCCCATTTCAGCAGCGCCTGCACGGCTAAGCCGGTGGTTTCCACCGCCGCGCTGGCGCCCGTAGCATAGACGCCCGTCTCATCCGCTGTCCACCATGCCTGCTCGTCTTTTTCGCTACGCGCATCCAGCAGCATGTGCATCGCCTGTTCCGTGAACTCCCGGTCTTTCCCGTAATCCGCGGCGAAATTTGCCACAACGGCCAGCGTATAGGAATCGGGTTTCCCGTTCAGATGCCGTGCTACGTACTCTTTGGCCTTCCCGGCCGCCGGCCCGTTGTAGCCGCTATTCTGCAATGCCCAGCCAATGTACGCGGTAATCCGCAGGACGTCGGTGTTGTAGCGATTGGTGGCGCCTTCGTTGATGAAACCCGTATCTGGTTTCCAGCTTCCATCCGCCTGCTGCTGCGCGGCGAGCCATTGCTGGGTCCGCTCGATAAGCCTGGGATCGACCTCTGAAACGCGCGACATATCCCGGAACTCCATCACCCCGTAAGCCGTCAGGATCTTGTTCGCCGGCGCATTGCCGAACCACGAGAATCCACCGCCGGGAACCTCGAAAGTGAGCAGCCGCTGGTACCCGTTAGCGATGAATCCCTCGGCTTTGGCGTGCACCTCGGGCGTCAGCTTCCGCGTACGCTTCATGTAGTCGAGCGCCAACACATTGGGGTAGGTTGCCGAAGAGGTTTGCTCGAAGCATCCGGATGGCATGCGCAGGATCGCGTCCATCCCCTCCACCACCTGGCTCAGCGGCCCCGGATACAGGCGCACGAAAATCTTGCTCGCGTCCGCGATGGCTTTTGCCGGGAAATTCACGTCCTGCCGTACCTCGGTCTCCAGGCGGCCGTTGAAAACCACATTCTGCTCGCGCCCGTTGGGAACCACTTCAATTTCCCGCACCACCATATCGGCGGGATTGTTGCCGCCATTCATCCGGGCGGCCAGCGTGAGCTTGAATTTGCCGGTGCGCCGCGCCTCCAGCGTGAACTCCGACGATCCCACGCGTCCCGCATCGACGGCTACGGTTTTGACGGCGTTGTCGTCCACCAGCGCATACCAGTCTTCCGCCTTGAGTTCCAGCCGGACATCGCCGCGTGCCGCCGAGTAGTTGTAGACGGCGACGGGTAGCGACACGCGGTCGCCCTGGGTGAGCGTGACCGGCAGATCCAAATCGACGAAGAAATCCTGAAACACTTTCAGGCTCGAGACCGCGCTGCCCAGTACCCCGCGCGGAGTGGACGCCAGCATGGCCATGCGCCAGGTGGTGATGGAATCGGCCAGCGGAATCGTGATGCTGGCTTCGCCGTTGCGGTCCGTGATGATTTCCGGGTTGATGTACAAGGCCTCCGGAAAATACGCTCGCACGTGCACCGCGGGCTGGGCGATCTCGACTCTGGCCAGCGTAGCGCTGTTCACGGGCAGAAGAGCGACATCCCTTGCCATGACAGCCATCTTTGCGCGTGGGGCCGGTAGCGGTGGCGCCGCTGCCATCATGGCGTTCGCTACAACTCCGCCGATCACGCCGCCCGCCGCGACCCCCGCGCCGAAGCCCGCACCCACGCCCACGCCATCCATATTGGCAAAGCGGAGATTGTCGCCCATGCGCATCCGCACCGGCGGCGCAGCCACTTCCACACGGCCGCTGCTTTCCACCCGCAACGTGACGTGGCACACCGCGCGATCGCGCGCCTGCAGCTTGACCCGCCGCGAAATCGTCTCCGGCGGGAACGAGATTTTCACGTTGTAATCGCCCGGCGGCAGACCCGCGAGCGTGAAATGCCCGTCGGTAGTCACCCACCATTTGCGCGCCGATCCGCCGGCCGCGGATTCGACCGTGACGGATGCGCCCTCCAGCGCGCCTCCCTGCAGATCGGCTACCGATCCCGTAATTTCGGCGAGTCCGTTGTACGGGCCACGGTCGTGCTCCGTGGCAATATCCATCCGGCTTGCGCCAGAGCCGGGCTGCGCCACCGTAGGACGGCTGACCACCTGCAAATAACCTGTCAGATCGTCGGCCGTGCCGAGTTGCTTGTCCATGCCCGCACTGCGTACCACGTAGTGAGCATTGCGCGTGTACGCGTAGCGCTGGTCGGCTTCCACCAGCAACGGATCGCCCCAGGCATCCCGCAACTCCGGCGCCTGCTCCATCTTTAGTGCCGCCTTCGCCAAATCGCCGCCATTCTGGGCGAACGCCCGCGAGAAAACGGCGGCCAGCCGGTGCATCTGCGCATCGTATCGCGACTGGTAGCGCGAGAAATACGCCGCGTACTGAGCCACTGGAACCGTCCGGCCGAATTCGGTCTCAAACCGGTCCGGCGTCACCATCTCGGTAGCCGCAAACAATGCCCGGGCCGCGCGATCGCGCCGCTGTGCCGCCGCCCCCACCGCGGGCTCCACGATCTCCGGCATGCTCACCGAGTGGATCTCGTAGCGCGGTTTCATGGCCTCCTGCTCCAGATAGAAGAACACCTTGGCAAAACCCGGCTGCTTCTCGGCTAAGGCAAACACGGCCTCGTCCACCACCTGCAGGCCCAGCGCGGCTTCTACGCCCTCACCGTGGCCGTTGGTTACCCGGAACCGGACTCGTGCTTCCCCGCCCGGTTGATATGCGGCGGCGTCCGCGGTGGCCTCGATCTTCAATTCGCCGGCCGGCTCCACGAACATCAGCCGGTGATCTCCAACCGGCTGCGCGTCGCGTCCAAATTGATACGCGTTGATATCCACCGTACCGGTCAGCGCAGGGGTGGCGGCCAGCGTCAGTTCCGCCTGTCCGTTAAAAATATCCACGTCGCGCGTCAAAACGGTTTGGCCGTCGCGGATGACGTCGATATAAGCCGTGCCCTGCTTCTTAGTCGAAAAAACCCGGAGCGCGATGCGGTCGCCGGCCCTGTAGACGGCGCGTTCCGTGCGCAGCAGGATCTGTTCCGCGCCGGTGCGGGCATCTAGCCTTACCGAGTTCGTTGCGCGGTTACCCTGGCTATCGGTGGCATCGATCTTGATGGTCCGTTCCGCGTCGCCCGCCTGGAGATGCACGATCGCTACCCCGCCCTCATCCGTACTTACGTTCTGATCCGCGTTTCCAGGCGCCCGGACCTTGATCCGCGCCACCGCCGGCTTTCCGTCCGGATACGAGGTCAACACAAAAACCTGGTTTTCCAGATGGGGGATAAGCGAGCCGCCCTCCGGCACCGCCGTCACCATCAAAGGCGACTCGCTGACCGTGATCGGCTCGCCGCGCGTTTCCGCATGTCCTGCGGCATCCTTCACAGTAGCCTCAATCAATACACGCGCAGCCCCGTGACTGAGCGGCCGCCCGGCAAAGTAGTCCGGCAGCCGCACATCGAACCGGTAGGCGCCCTCCGCGTCGGTTTTTCCGTGCGCGGAGACTGCCTCAAATTGAGTCACGTCCATGCCGGATGCTTTCAGCGTGACAGCGGCATCGTCCACCGGCTTACCGAAAAAGTAGTTGGCCCGTACCGTCCCCGTAACATGATCTCCTGGCCGGTAGCCGTGCTTAGCGCCGTTGTCCTTACCCGTCAGATCCACCGCGACTTTGAACTTCGGTAGCACATAACGTTCGACGTTGAGGGCGATCTCCGAACGGTTCTGCGCCGCTTCCTCCGCCCCCATCAACGCGCGTAGATGATACGTTCCCAGGTTCACTTCATCGGCTAATTCAAACTCCGCCGAGGCAATCCCGAACTTATCTGTCTGGGTAGCTTTCTTGAATACCTTGTTGCCGCGCGGGTCCTCCACTTCGAACGTGAGCCGGCGCCCGCCCGTAGCTTCGTGATGCGCCCGGTCGAGCGCCAGCGCACGCGCGTGAATGGTCTGACCCGGCTGATAAATGGGCTTCTCGCTGGTCAATAATATGGAGACTTTGTCTTCCAGGCGCACCTGCTGTGTGAACTCCGCCGACCCTATGGGCGTCTCCGCCGCGTAGCGCAATGCGTAACTTCCCACCATCCCTGCCGGAAACCGGAACTGCGCCTCGGTCGTGCCACGCGCATTGAGACGGCCCATAAAAAGCATGATCGGTTTCTTCCGCTCCGGCAATAAGTCGATGCGCACCGAACTGGCGCCGGGAATGGGGACGTTCATCGAGTCGGTACAAATAACCCGCACCGCCGCGTCTCCGCCCGTCAGATACGATTGCTGCCCCAGGATATGGACCACGGGCATGCGCAGGATCTGTGAAATCGACTCGGTGCCCTCCATCGCCGCCTGCTCGCCCTCGTAAGTGAACCGGTAATGCAGCCTGTGCCAAACGAGCGCATCGATGGGCAGCGCCTTGGACAGTTTGATATCCGCCTGCCATTGACCCTCTCCCTTGGCGACGGCCGCCTGTTCTTCCCATCGGCCCAGCGCCGCATCATCGGGGTCCAGCACCTCGATCGCGAGCTGTCCCCGGCCGGCATGCTCCGCCGAGTAAGGAATCGATGTGTGCAACACACCGTGGCTGTAAATCACAGCGGGTAACTTACCCCCACGGCCGTTTTCCTGAAACGGTTGCAGCACCGTCAGAAACGCAGTTGCCGTCAGGACAGCGAGCGGAAGATACCAGAATCTATGTGACCGGGCGAGACCGAGGTGAGCTTTCATTGATGTGTCTCCGTGAACGCGCTAACAAGGTCTCAGGAGCGCAAAGGGGCGCGGCCGCGGCCCGTTTTGCGCGGATCTTCAAAAGCGCAAAGGGACGCGCGTCCGCGCCGCCAGACAAGATAGCAACTTGCGTGATAATGGCAGCGCGGCCGCGGCCCGTTTTGCGCGGATACAAAAGCTTGGACCGCGCTCACAGCCCTTTAGTTCCCTGTGACCGTCACAGAGAGATTCCCGCAGCGCCGCGTTCCTTTCAGGATTGAATAAGTCGGGTCCGTTCGCGTTTCCCGGTTGAGACGCGCATCTGCGTATGAACCTTGGTGAACTCGGCTCCCAAAAAGAATACCTGGGCGGAGTAGTAGATCCAGACCAGTAGCACCACCAGTGATCCCGCCGCGCCATAGGCCGAGCCGAACGTCGCCCGGCCCAGATACACGCCGATGATCTGCTTTCCAATCTCAAACAGAAAGGAAGTGACGAACGCGCCCACGATCACATCGTCCCAATTCAAGGCGACGTCCGGCACGATCTTGTAAATGGCGGCGAACAGAAAAGCGATCGCCAGAAAAGACATCGTAAATGCGCCCACTCGCAGCAGCAGCGCGGACGCGGGCAGAAGCACGCCGATAAATCTCTCCAGGGCGGCCATCAATGCGTTCAACGTCAGAGACAGCAACAGCAGCAGGCCACCGCCCAGCACCAATCCAAATGAATAGAACCGCTCCCTCAGCAGCCGGACCACACCCGAAAACCGGTGCCGCCGGATCACCGGGGGAACATGCCAGATAGTGTTCATCGCATCCCGCAGTTCCACCACTACGGAAGTCGCGCCCATCGCCAGGGTAAATAATCCAAGACAGGTTGCAATCAGGCCGGGGCCCGGATGGTAAGCGCTCTGCAGCAGGTCCTGAATGGCCCTGGCCTTATCTGCCCCCACCAGCCCGCTGATTTCCCAGAACAGTTGCCCGCGCGCCGCTTGCTGGCCGTAGACCAGGGCTGCCACCGCCACCACGATCACCAGCAGCGGTGCAGCCGACAGCAGCGTGTAAAAGGCCAGTGACGCGCCCAGCCGCGGGACATTATCGTCGTTCCAATCACTCAGGGTCTGCCCGATCACCCACGCCGCCTCACACTCCCTCAGACCCGTGACTAGTCTGACCGCTCGCCCGACTATACGCCGGAAGATTTGCCGCCCCTCGGTTGCTGGCTCTTCTGCCACTTCGCGGTCGTGTAATGCACTTCGGACACCAAGAGACCGGGCAATTCCGAATCATCGAATCAATCGTATGGAACCGCACAGCAATGGCGATTCGGCAACTGGAGCACAACGTGCAAGTAAAGCCGGACGCGTCCATGGGCGGCAATGTTCATTCACAACTGTCATGATCGATTTCGCACGCGCACTGTCGAATTTCTTCAATCGCTTACGGCAGCGGGCCTGGTTCCGATGGATTCCCCGGGTCACGTTTGCCCTGGCGCTGGGTATTTCTTCCTGTGCCGCCCAAATTTCTGAATTCGAAGCCCGCCCCATCACGGATATCCAGTTTTCACCTGCCCAGATCCTCGACCCCGCCGATCTCAACCGGGCATTGAACCTGCACAAAGGTGACCCGCTCCGCGCAAAAGATGTCGCGCGCGCCATCGACGGTTTGTTTGCTACCGGACGGTTCCAAGATATCGCGGTGGAGGCCGACCCATCGCTGGGCGGAGTGGCACTTCGTTTTGTTACTCAGAATACCCAGTTCATCGCCTCCATAGCTGTATCGGGCAAAGCCGCCGTACCCCCAAACCGCGGCCAAATCATCAATGCGGGCCAACTCGTCCTGGGCGCCCCTTTCCATGAACCGGATCTAGCCGGAGCCGCGGAAGCCATGCAACGTTTGCTGGTGGCCAATGGCTTTTACCAGGCGCAGGTGACGCCCTCGGTCGAGCACAGCCAGAACGAACAACAGGCATTCCTCAGATTCACCATCGCCGAGCACAAGCGATCGAAATATGACATGCCTGCCATCCAGGGCGAAACCAAGCTGCCGGACGGCGTCATCGTACACGCCACCGGGTGGCGCATCCCCATCATTCACTGGTGGCGGCAGGTGACGGATTCCCGCACGCGCGGCGGAGTTCAAGGCGTGCTCAACAAATACGCCAAACAGGACCGTCTGTCGGCCAAGGTCGAGATCCAAAAGTTGGATTATGACGAAAAGCGCCGGCGTGTCCGTCCGGAGCTCAATATCACGGCCGGCCCGAAGATCAAAATCAAGTCGGTGGAGGCCAAAGTCTCGCACCGGGTGCTGAAGAGGTACGTGCCGGTCTTTCAGGTAGGCGCGGTCGACAACGATCTGCTGGTGCAAGGCCAGCGCAATTTGATCGATTACTTCCAGAGCCAGGGATATTACGACGTGGACGTCAATTTCCGCGTCCAGCCGGTAAAGGACGACACCGAAACCATCGAGTACGTGATCTCCCAAGGCCCGCGCCAAAGGCTGGCGCATGTCGCCATCGTGGGCAATACTTTTTTCACCAGCAACGACCTCCGGGAACGGATGTTCCTGCAGCCCGCTGCGTTCACTCTGCGGCATGGCCGCTACAGTGAAGCCTTCCTGCGTAATGACGAACAGACCATCGCCGCTTTGTACCGCAGCAACGGTTTTCGTGACGTCAAAGTCAGTTCGGTGGTGAATCGCGCCTACCAAGGAAAAAACGGAGACATCGCGGTCACCCTGCACATCGTCGAAGGGCCGCAGTGGATCGTCGACCACCTCACTTTGAACGGCATCGCGGAGGCCGACCGCGAGGCACTCACTTCCAGCCTTGCCTCGATACCCGGCCAGCCGTTCGCGGAAGCGGATATCGAAGGCGACCGCAACGAGCTGCTCACTTACTACTACACGCATGGCTATCCCAGTGCCGATTTCCATGCGGCGTGGCAGTCCGCTGGCAGTCCTCACCATGTAAACCTGACTTACACGGTATCGCCGGGCCAGGAGCAGTTTGTCCGCGGTGTTCTCACATCTGGCTTGCAGCATACGCGGCGCAAACTCGTGGACAAGAGGGTTACCCTTCACCCCGGCGATCCCCTCTCGCCCGTCGAACAAACCCACATACAGCAGCAACTGTACGATCTGGGCATCTTCTCGCGGGTGGATACGGCAATTGAGAATCCCGATGGAGACACTACTCGCAAGTACATTCTCTACGACATCGAAGAAGCCAACCGTTACACCTTCGTGACCGGCTTTGGCCTGCAGCTCGGCCAGTTCGGCACGCCCAGCACAACCAGCGTTTCCGCACCGGCGGGCAGCACCGGCGTGAGTCCCCTGGTTTCGCTTGACGTCAGCCGCATCAACTTCCTGGGTATTGGCCACACCGTGACCGTGGGCGGAGCTTACTCCACCCTGGAGCAGCGCGGCTCGTTTACTTACCTGGTGCCGCACTTCCTGGACGACATACGCCGCAGCATCACTTACTCGATACTTTACGATCACTCGCTAAATGTCAATACCTTCTCTTCTAAGCGGGAGGAGGGATCGGTCCAGCTTTCGCAAAAGCTTTCTAAGACGATCAGCGCGCAATTCCGGTTTGCCTACCGGCGCGTCAGCGTCAGCAGCGTAATCATTCCAACGCTTCTGATCCCGCAATTGCTGCAGCCTGTGCGCATCGGCATCCTGTCGGCGACCTTTACCCAGGATCGCCGCGACAATCCCTCCGATCCGCACAAAGGAATGTACAACACCGCCGATATCGGAATTGCCGGCGGATTCTTCGGCTCCCAGCGCAGCTTCGGCCGTGTGCTGCTCCGCAACGCTACCTATTACCGGCTGCGAAAACACTTGGTGCTGGCGCGCCAGACGCAATTCGGCGTCATCACGCCTTTTGCCGCGCCCGCGGGGCTAACCGGCCAGGAGTCGGTGCCCCTGCCTGAACGTTTCTTCGGCGGCGGAGCGGATTCGCTGCGCGCCTTCCCTTACAACCAGGCCGGTCCGCGCGATACGGGCGCTGCCCTAGTGCCGGGCGGCCCGTCCGGACAGGCCACCGGCTTCCCGTTGGGCGGCAATGCCCTGTTCTTTAACAATGTCGAGCTGCGCTTCCCCCTCATCGGCCAGAACATTCAAGGCGTGCTGTTTCACGACATGGGAAATGTGTATTCTTCGCTCAGCAACATCTCGTTCCGCTTCCATCAGCTCAACAACCAGGACTTCGACTATGCCGTGCATGCGGTCGGATTCGGTATCCGCTACCGCACGCCTGTCGGTCCCATCCGCCTCGACCTCGCATACGCCATCAACCCGCCGGCCTTCGTGGGATTTCAGGGCACGCCCGCGCAGTTGTTGCAGTGCGGCACTACCCTGGCATGCCCCAGCGTGCCGCAGAGTGTCAGTCATTTTCAATTCTTCTTTTCCATAGGACAAACATTCTGATGATCCGGCTTCCCACCCTCGTCTTGTTCGTCTCCGCCGTACTGCCGGGAGCAGTCATCATCGACCGCATTGCGGTCATCGCCGGCAGCCACGCGATCAAGCTGAGCGACATTCAACGCGATCTGCGCCTGACCGAATTCATGAACCGCGAGCCGCAGAACCTCAGCCCCGCCGAGATGCGCAAATCCGCCGGCCGCCTGGTCGATCAGACCATCATCCGGGACGAGATCGCGCGCGGCGGCTATCGTCGGCCGGGCGACGCGGATGCCAGCCACCTGGTCGGCCAACTGGTCAAAGATCGATTCGCCGGCTCTGATAACAAACTGCGAGAGACTCTGTCGCAATATAGCCTCACCGAAGACGATTTACGGCAGCAGTTATCATGGCAGCTCACCGTCCTGCGATTCATCGACCAGCGGTTCCGGCCGGGTATCCAGGTGTCCGACGAAGATAGCCGGACTTACTATAGCCAACATCTCAGCGACCTCCAACGCGACTATCCGCGTAACTACAGCTACGAAGCGCTGCAACCCAAGATCACGGCCACCATCGAGGGCGAGCGGGTCAATCAAGTCTTCACCGATTGGCTCGACCAGCAGCGAAAACGCATTCGCATCGAATACCGGGAGGCAGCATTTCAATGACCAGGCGCGCCAAACTTATCCGCAACGTGGCGATCGGCTTCGCCGCGTTCCTGGTGTTCCTTTTCGTGGCGGCGATTATCACGGTCCAGACCAACTGGTTCCGCGAAACAGTCAAGCAAAAAATCATCGCCGCGGCCGAAGAGGGGACCGGCGGCAAAGTCGAGATCGGCTCGTTCCAATTCGAATGGACCCATCTGCGCGCCATCGCCACCGGTTTTGTCATTCACGGCACAGAGCCGGCGGGATCGCCGCCCTGGATCCGGGTCCGGCGCATCCAACTCGACCTGCGCCTCTTTGGCAACTTCAGCCATGTGGTGGGCCTGTCCTACCTGGGCCTCGATCACGCGGAGGCAACGGTTAGCGTACTCCCGGACGGCAGCACCAATATCCCCACCCCCAAGGAAAAATCTACCTCGAGTTCCACGCCGCTCGAGACCGTGGTGGATCTCGCGGTCGGCCATTTCGAGTTGACCAACGGCTTGCTGGTTTTCAATTCCGTGAAACAAGCCCTGAACGTGCGCGGCGAGAATCTGCGCGCGCAACTCGCGTACAGCGTCCTGACCCAGACTTACCAGGGTCAGATTTCGCTGCAGCCCCTGTACGTGGTGTCCGGCCGTAACACGCCGGTGAAATTCACCGTGGCTTTGCCTTTGCGCCTCGCCCGCGATCGCATCGATCTGCGTGGTGCGCGAATCTACACTGCCGGTTCCCAGCTCTTGATCGATGCGTCGGCCGAAAACCTGCGCAACCCGAAAACCGCGGCGCATATTTCGGGACGCGTGTCACTGGCGGACCTGAAGAATTGCGGCAACCTGCCCCTCGCGGTTCCGGCGGCCGGTCCGCTTTCAGCCCTCGATCTGGATGCGAACGCCACTGTGGCGGACAATGCCATCGACGTGAAGCGGCTGTACGTGGCCCTCGGCCATTCGACCCTGGAAGCCGCCGGGAAGTTGAAAGACGCCGCCGGCAATGGCTCCATGGTTTTCGAGGCGAAGCTGAATGCCGGTGAATTGGGGCGCCTCGCGCAAGTATCGGCCCGCCCCGATGGCTCCGTCTCCCTAAACGGAACGGCGAAGCTCGACCGGCAAAATAACTACCAGGTGGACGGCACGATTGCGGCAAAGGATGTCTCATTCGAGGCGGGCGCGACCCGCGTCGGCAGCGTCAACCTGACGTCGGGCGTGCGGCTAGACCCGCACCGCCTCGACCTGGCGGACCTGCGGCTGACCGCACTGGGCGGCGAGCTATCCGGCAATGGATCGCTGGTCGATCGCGCGCGTTATCAGTTCACCGGCAAGCTCAGCCGGTTCGACCTGCGCGCCGCAGCCGTCGCCATAGGGCAGAAAGATTTTCCGTACGCGGGGGTGGCATCCGGCCCCGTGGCCGCGGAAGGCGATTTGAATGTGCCCGGCACGAAAAGCCTGGCTGCCCGCGCGAAGATTTCCATTGCTCCCGGCAAGGGCGCCATCCCAATATCGGGGCGCTTGAATGCGGATTACAGCGGCGCAGCGGACAACATCAACATCGCGGATTCCTACATCGCGCTGCCCAGTACCCGCCTGACTTTGAGTGGATCTCCAGGGCGCCGGCTGGACCTCCAATTGACTACGCACAATCTGAATGACCTGCTGGCCGCGATGCCCGCTAGTGGTCCGCCTCCGGTAGCGCTCGAGCCCGGGGGACAAGCCACTTTGTCAGCCGCCGTGACGGGCAGCCTGAGCGCGCCGCGCATCGCCGCGCATCTGGCAGCCAGCCGGATGAGCGCCGAAGGACGGCATTTCGATGCCGTGGCAGCCGACGCCGCTGCTTCGCGCACGGGCGCCAGTGTCTCTAATGGCAGCCTCACCCGCGGCGCCATGCAAATGCAGTTCGCGGCGTCCGTAGGGCTGCGCAATTGGAAGCCCGGACCGGACCAGCCGCTCTCGGGCACGGCCTCCGTCCGCAACGGCGACATCGCGGATTTGATGGCTATGGCCGGCCAGCCCGCCGCGGGCTATGCGGGCGCCCTGAGCGCGACGGTGAGTATCCGCGGCACGGTCGGAAATCCGCTGGGCACTGCCAGCCTCACGGCCGATCATGGCGCCATCCACGGCGAGCCCTTCGATCAAATCCGGGCGCAGGTCAACATGGCGGATCAGCTCATCACCGTCCCATCCGCATCCCTGACCGCGGGCGCCGCGCACGTGAACTTGAGTGCCGAACTTCAGCATCCCCGCGACAGCTTCTCTACCGGACAGTTGCATGCCCGCCTCCAGACCAGCGGCCTGAACCTGGCGCAAATCAAAACCGTGCAAAAGGATTTGCCCGATACCGCGGGCGAGCTCCGCATTCAGGCTGACCTCAACGCCAGCCTGTCCGAAACCAAAGCCGCGGGCGATACCGCCTTCCAGTTGCACAGCGTCAGCGCCGATGCTTCCGCGCACGGTCTGCGCTTCAAAGGTCAAAACTATGGCGATTTCGATGCCACCGCGCGCACCCGCCGGCAGACTGTCGAGTACTCTGTAAAATCTGATTTCGCCGGATCGTCCGGCACCTTAAACGGAAAAACGGAGCTGTCGCCCGGCTATCCCACCACGGCGGATGCCGCCATCGCCAACTTGCCCGTGGAGCGCGTGCTGGCCCTGGCAAACAACCCGGACCTGCGCGTAAAGGGAACGCTGTCGGGCTCCCTGCACTTCTCTGGAACAGTGAAGAAGCCGGAAGGAAATCTGGATCTCACCCTCGCGCGCGCGGTCGTCTATGACGAACCCATTGATTCCGTTCGCGCCCGTGTCAGCTATCTTCCGCAGCGGATCGAGGTTTCGGATTTCGAAGTGGCTGCCGGCCCGGCGCGCCTTACGCTCAGCGCCACTTATGATCATCCCGCCGCCGGATGGCAGTCCGGCAACCTGCAGTTCAAAGTGAACAGCACCGGCATCAACCTGGCCCGCATTCACAACATCCAGAAACTCCGCCCCGGCCTGGCGGGCACCATTCAGATCGCCGCCAATGGAACGGCAGCCGTCCAGCAAACCGGGGCGCCAATCGCATTTCACCAGTTGGACGCGAATTTGTCCGCCAAGGGCATAGCCGCCGAAGGGAAAAACCTCGGCGACCTGACCCTTACCGCCAACACCACCGGCAACCGGATCGCCTTCGCGCTCGACTCAAACCTGGCGCAAGCCGCCATTCACGGGCACGGGAATGCCGAACTCTCGACCGATTACCCCATCACCGCCGGCCTGACGTTCGGCAATGTGACCTGGGCGGGCCTGCAACCGCTGATCGGCCAGGCGGAAGAGCCAGCCGCCTTCGAAGCCGTCACTGACGGCGAAGTTACGCTTAGTGGACCGCTCACCAAGACCGGCGATCTCAAGGCTTCGCTCAAAATCACCCGCGTGAACCTGACCACTAAGCCCGCACGTGGAGCAAGGGCGGTGACCATCCAGAACCAGGCGCCCATTGCCATCACGCTCGATCATGGCGTGGCCCGCATCGACAGCCTTCACCTGACCGGACCGGACACCGATCTCCAGGCGCAAGGCACCGCCTCAATCACCACGCGCGCGCTCGATCTCAAGCTGCAGGCCAACGGCAACCTGGCGGTGATCAGCCAGTTGGATCGCGACATCCGCTCGTCGGGTAACGTGCTGCTCGCGGCCACCGTGCGCGGCGGCCTGGACAAACCTCTGGTGAACGGAAAGCTCGAACTGCACGACGCATCCCTGAACTACATGCAGTTTCCGAATGGGATCGCACACGCCAATGGCGTGGTGCAGTTCAACGGCACCAGCGCCGCCTTCCAGAACCTTACCGGCGAGACCGGCGGCGGAAAACTCACCCTGGCCGGCTTCGTAGCGTTTCGTGATGGGCTGCGCTTCGGACTGCGTGCCAGTGCTTCCAACGTGCGCGTCCTGCCGCAGGAAGGTATGAGTTTGGTCTTGGGTGCGAACGTCAATCTTTCCGGCACTCCCGAGTCGAGTACGGCCTCAGGTCTCGTCACCATCGACCAGATCACTTACGCCCCGCAGAGCGATTTCGGAGCGCTGCTTTCGCGCGCGCCTCCGCCGGTGAGCACCGCCGAGCCGCCCTCACCCTTGCTCGACAACATGAAGCTCGATATACGGGTCAGAACCGCCACTTCCATGACCGTGCGCGCGTCCATGGCCGAAAATCTGGAGGCCAGTGCGGACTTGCAATTGCGTGGCACGGCATCGCGTCCCGGCATGCTCGGCCGGGTAACCATCAGCGAAGGTCAATTGGTCTTCTTCAATTCCACTTATACGGTAAATACCGGCACCATCTCGTTCTACAATCCGCTCCGTATCGACCCGATGCTCAGCCTGAGCTTGAACACGCAGGCTAAAGGCGTCGATGTCACGCTGAAAGTCTCCGGCCCGGTCGATAACATGAAACTCACTTATACTTCCGATCCGCCGCTGCAGTTCGATGAGATTGTGAATCTGCTGGCCACCGGCAAAACGCCCACCTCGGACCCCACCATACTCGCGAATCAGCCTGCCGACCCGCAGCAGAGTTTCGCGCAGATGGGCGAATCCGCGGTCGTGGGGACAGCCTTGGCCGATCCTGTGGCCAGCCGCCTGCAGCGCGTCTTCGGCATCAGCCAGTTGAGCATCAGTCCTGTTTTCGCCAGCGGATCGGACTTACCTCAGGCCCGGATTACGCTGCAGCAGCGAATCACCAGTAATGTGACGTTCACCTATATCACCGCGGTAAATGCGCCAAACACCCAAATCATCCGCGCCGAGTGGGCCTTGAACCCCGAATGGGCCGCGATGGCCACCCGCGATGAGAACGGAATCCTCAGCGTCAGGCTGACTTACAAAAAACAGGTTCGCTGACTCCGAACCGCGCGCGTCAGCAAGCGATCCCCTTCTGTGAAGACCCGCCCCATGGCCGCCATCGTGCACTACCTTTCCAACGTATGCGGCATAAAATGGCAGTACGATTCCTTACCGCGGCATGCTTGACAGGAGCACTTTGGGTGTTACCTGCAGCGCCGCAGTCCGATAATACCAAGGCCAACCAGGATCAGCAGACCACCGCCGATCAGGCCACCAACACCAAGACGGACCGCGATCTCATGAAGAAGATCCGTCAGTCGATCATGAGCGACAAGTCACTATCGACGGACGCACACAACATAAAGGTAATCGCCCAAAACGGCAAAGTCACACTGAAAGGCCCCGTTCGGTCTGACGACGAGAAGAACACGGTCGAATCCAAGGCTGTGGAAGTAGCCGGAGCGGGCAATGTTACCGACGAGTTGACCGTCAAGGGTAACGGTCCCCAACAGTAATTTCATAACGAGGATATCAATGGCAAAAAATAAGGTAGTATGCGGTATTTACCGCGACAGAACAAGCGCCGAAGCAGCCGTGGACCGGTTGATCGCAGCCGGCTTCCGGTCGGAAGACATCTCGGTTCTTCTATCGGAAAACGTGGGCACCAAGGACTTTGCCCATGAGAAACACACCAAGCTGCCCGAAGGCACCACCACGGGAGCCACCACCGGCGGTGTGATCGGTGGCACGCTGGGCCTGCTGGCCGGCATTGGCACGCTTGCCATTCCCGGTCTCGGCCCTTTCATCGCGGCGGGCCCCATTATGGCGGCGCTGGCCGGTCTGGGTGCGGGCGGCGTTGTCGGCGGCGTGGCCGGTGCCCTGATCGGTCTGGGTTTCCCCGAATATGAAGCCAAGCGCTACGACGGGCGGATTAAGGAAGGTGGCATCCTGATGTCCGTTCACTGCGACACTTCCGATTGGGTGGACAAAGCCAAGGACCTGCTGAAGCAAACCGGCGCCGAAGATATATCTTCGACCAGCGAGTCCCGCGCGGACTACGCCCGAACTGACAAACCCCAGCCCAAGACCCGTACCTCCGGCGGATACTAATAACTCAACTCAAGTTACAAGCGGGGCAGCCGGCGCGGTAGCCGGCTGCCCCGTTCCCATTTTGTCAGTTGATAGTAAATGTAAGCGCGTTCGATCCCGTGGCCCCCTGCGCCGGATTGGCCGCCGTAATCTGCGCCGTGCCGGCGTTCGCAATATCGGTGTTAAGCACCGCCATCTTGATTTGCGTGGAGCTGACAAACGTAGTCTTGCGCGCAAGACCATTCCACATACCCGTACAACCGCTGATGAATCCCGTGCCGTTAACCGTCAGATTGAAAGTAGCTCCGCCGTGCGTCGTGCTGGGTGGCGCCAGCGACGCCAGCACCGGCGCCGGATTGGCGGTGACCACGGAAACGTTCACGGACACCGTGGTGTTATTACCGGTCGGATCGGTAGCGATGACATAAATGGTGCGGACGCCGGGCGCGCCGGAGATATTCTTGAACTGCGCATGATAGACACCGCCCCCCGCCGAGGTGACGTTCTCCGATTCGCCCGCGCCCAGCGTCCCGTCGCCATTGACGTCGAACGAGACCCGCACATTGGCCACCGAGACATTATCCGTGGCCGTGATCGAAATGCCCAGCGTACCGCCAAGACCGATCTGCGTATTCGCTGCGGGAGCCGTAATGGTGACCTTGGGCGGCGTGTTGTCGATAGGACCGTTGGCCGCAATATAGTCCTGAATCGTCTGCGTCTCCGGCTCGCTGGCGCTCGAACCGTTGAGCGATATTCCAGTGTCGCCCAGGAAGAACTCGCTGTTGTTGAAATTCTGCTGCAGGCTCGCCCAGTCGTTGAAGCCTGGAGCCGTCGCGGTTGCGGCGATCGAACCGTAAGAGTCGATGCCGGAAGCACAGACCAGTTGATAGGCGTAACTCATCAGGCTGTTGTAGAGCGGATTCTTATTGGGATTGTTACTGATTCCATTGTGGCGAAGACCCAGTGTGTGGCCCATCTCGTGCGCCATGGTGCGCCACTGGTAGCACGGCATGGTGGGATTGGTATAGCCGAAGACGCCCGATGCGTCGAGCTGGAAATCGTTCCCGGCAAGGCTGTTGAAGTCCGGGCTGGGGCCGATGTCGACTTCGGCCAAACCAGTGGAGTTAACCAGATAGATGAACTTACTGGTCGCGTCCGGAATCACTACCCAGTTCAGGGTAAGCGTGAGCGCGGCGGCGTTGCCTCCCGCGAGGAAGTTGATCTCACCGGCTCCCGTACCGCTGAGGATGTAGACGATATCTCCGATGCCGATGCCGGGGACGAGACCGTCCGCGGGCGTGATGGTATTAATGGTTGCCGCCGTGACACTGTGGATCGCTGGCGTCGTGTCGGCGAATCCTTGATCGAATGCCAGCACTCCGTAGCGGAAGGCCAGCTCGCGTGCATCTTTATCCTGCGAACCCAGAAAATTCTGCTTCACGTTCTGAAACGATCGGGCATTTGCGCCGGGTACGTTGATGGACCCATCCACGCCGAAGTAGAGCACGTGGACCAGCGCGTTCGCCGCACCGGGCATGCCCACCAGTTGCCCGCCATCCAGCGGACCGCTGCCCATATTGACGGAATTGCCCGTTCCGCCATCCACGTGCAGCGTGATGCCGGCCGGAATGTCCGCCGGCGCCGCTCCATCCGACCGGTATCCATACAGATTGCCGGAGAGCACCGGCGCCGCGGCGTACATCGTCGGCAGCGAGCCGCCCGTCTGGCCGGAGTGCGGCAGCCCGGTGATCACACCCGGCACCGGAGCGAAATTCATGTTGGTTTGCGGCGCCAGCCAGTCAAGCTCCACAAACATGTCACGCTTGTTGGGATTGGCTCCCATAGCCGCCAGATCGAGGTCGATGATGCCGTCCTGGTTCATGTCGATGCCGGTGGTTTCCCAGTGGTCCAGCAGCCCGTCCTGATCGGAATCGAGATGATTGGCGCGATAGATCACCTGCTGTCCGGCGGCGGTCGACGCCCAGAACGCAATGCGGTGATCGCCGCGGCGCATGGTGCGCAGGTTGCCGGATTCGTCTTTGTACGCGTTCCCGATTTGGCCGTTAACGCCGATCGCCGTGATCACGTTGCCAGGCCCAACCGTATCACCGATCTGAACCACCGGGATCGCCGAAGTCAGGTGCGGCGTTTGGGCGCCGTTCAGGACCGAGAGCGGAGCCTCGAAATCGACGCGAATGGTCCACAGGCCCTGCTGGGCCGAGAACAGAAGCGGAAAATTAGGGATCCAGGGATTGGTGCGGCTGGCGCTCGAAGGCGTGGCCACGAAAGCGATTTCCACGGTGTCGTCGAGAACTCCCGCACCGCCGAGGTCCAGGTCCGTGACCGCCACACGGCTGCCCGTCGGGTAGGACGAAAACGAGATCGCCGTGTTGGCGTCGTTGAACCCTAGCTCCGGCGCCGGCACGCACGCGGGAGTACACTTTTGCAGGCCGGTCACCCGCGTGATGGTCCATGCGGTTCCGTTCTGATAGGCCAGAAAGATGCCGGGCCCGGCATTCGTGTTATAGGCGGTAGCGCCGGCCGCGTTGAGGTTACCCTGAAACACGACCACGTTGCCATTGGCGGAAATGCCCGGCGCCGAGTCTATGGAAGTGAAATAGTTGGAGCCGGCGATGGCGATGCCGTTGGTGAACCCTGCGGACTGATAGAGGTAAAGCTGCGCTTTGCTGGAGGTGTCGTTCTGCGTGACCAGCACGGCGCCGGTATCGGCGATCACGGGTTGGGGCAGGCTGCCCGAGGTGGCTACCTGCGCGGTCGTGCCGGTGGACGTGAGCAGATACAGGTATTTCTGCACGCCATTGAACACCACCGCGACACCGTCTCCATTGTGGTTGGTGGCGGGATACGCCAGAACGCCATTGAACTTCTTGCCTGTTCCGCCGCGAATAATGTACTTGTACGAGTTTAATGATGAGCCGAACCAGATCCGGACCTGGCTGGCGATCTCGCCCGCGTCCGAATTGTCCTGATCCACCACTTCCTTGTTGTCGTTCACCTGAAGTTGCAGGGCATAATCCTCGCGGCCCGGCGTAGGATTGCCGTCGGCCGGATTGATGTCCACGGCTGGATTATTATTGCCGTCGCCCAGCCAGATCGTCTGGCCGATGCTGGTCGTGCCGGTGAACGCCACCTGCCCGTAGTTGTTAATCGCGGGACCGCTGCCAAGGGCGGTGAAGGAACCGCCCGACGTGGTGGCCACCACGTAATACTCGTAGTATTTGCCGGGAATGGCCGCGGCGGAGGCGAGCGAGGCCATCGCCAAAGTAGTGACGAGCGTACGAATAGCGTGCAGACGGATCAAGATGAAAGCTCCTTGGTAATTACAAGCGTGCCGCCTGTAGACTTTCTGGAGTTGAGTTGGACCCAGGCTCTCGCAGTATACACCGGCACGCGACCGTGTCAGCCGTTTTTTCGAGGATACGCGGGTACTAGTGGTTCATTGCCTCGTTAATCTAATGGACAGCGGCGAGGTCGATAGCGCTGGCCGCGACCCTTACTACCGAGCAACTGGAGGCCTTGGTTAGGGCGCAAAATAACCAAACAGATCTAGCACCAAATACGTGCTATTACTGGCAAACGCGCTAATCTCCGTGTTGCTCGTAGGCACAATGGCCATATTGCTGGTGATCGCTCCATCAATCGCATTCAGCGTCGATGCCAGCGGCTGCGCCCTTCCCTCCGGCCACAACGTAATGTAACCTAGCGGTCCGGGCGGCACCACCGTGGCATTGAATAAATATGCCTGCGCGGCAGTCGTTCCCCCGCATCCGGCCGCCAGCACATTCACGTTAATCGTTCCCTCAAAGGGCGCCATGCCCGCGGGATTCCGCGTGTCCAACGCCCGGCACGGCGGCAGAGCATACAGCGATAACGCACCCGTCGCCGCCGGCGCGAAGTATCCGTTAATATCCACTACCAGATCCGTCGCGTCGGTCACGTAGACGTTGATATTGCCCCCCGTCCCCGCCGGCGCTATGGCCGCATTCGCCTCCACCGTCCCGGTCGGATCGTTCAGCGTGGAGACAATCGGTCTGCTCTCGCCCGTCGGCCACGCCGTCAGATAGCCTACCGGTCCTGGCGGCGCCAACGTGAAGTTCAACGAATACGCCTGCGCTGCCGGCGGCACGCCGCAGACGCTCGAGAGGATTGGTAACGCAGTAGTACTGTTGGCGGCCAGCCTGCCCGTGAGGATCGTCTGCGGCGCGCCCGCGCGTGTATCTACCACTCGGCAGGGCGTCACGGGATAGTAGGCCAGCGTGCTGTCGGAAACAGGCACGAAATAGCCGTTGATATCCAACACCAGATCGGTGTTGTTGGTGGCAAACGCGCTGATGGCGCCGCCGGTTCCCGCGGCCACGATAGCCGCATTGGCTTTCACCTCGCCATCGAGCGAATTAAGGGTGGATACCAGCGGTTTGTCTTGGCCGGCGGGCCAGACGGTTAGATAGCCGAGTTCGCCCTGCGGCACTACAGTGACGTTGAGCGCGTATGCCTGCGCCGTGGCGGGAATACTACAAGAACCGGAGGGAATCGTGAAACTGCGCGTACCCCCACTCACCAGCGACGGTGGACCGAAGCCCGGTGGCTTGCTACTGTCGCGGGTGTCGGCCACGCGGCACGGAGCGATGGCCACGAATTGCAGGCCGGGTGGTGGTTGTTGGATCGTGAATGATTGGGTAAATAAGAAAGACCCGTTATAGGAAACCGATACGTTCCAGATGCCTGGCTCAGAGGCGGGCGGGCTGCCGGCAATCGGGATCGAGTCCCAGAAGCACCACTGCCCCGAACTGGAGGGCGGACTCCAGGAGTACGTTGTGTATACAGACCCCGCGGGGTTGTTCCAACGCGCGGTTATCTGGTCGCCGGCGTTGGCGTTGTTGACCAGAAACCAGATCAACGCTTGGCTGTTGGTGGTGAAGAAGCCGGTTGTGGCAGCGGGTGCGGAGCAGCCGGATCCGCTGGGCGTGGACATGGACATCACATCGCTCACCAACTGCACGGTAGTGAAACTCGCCACGTTCCCTATGACCAGCCCACCGGAATAGAGCGCGCACCCAACGTAGTAGTAGGTCGTGCCGCCGCTCAATCCGGTAATCGTAGCGGTGAAGGGAGCGGGTAGATTGATTTCGAGATTCGTCCCCGCCTGCGGCTGGGTGAGCGACGCGGCGGCTGAGGAGCAATTCAGGGCGCCGCTGCTTGTGCTGTATTGGAACCAGTAAAACGGCGCGGACATGTTTGGATTCACGGTTCCGTTCAGAACCGCGGACGTCGAGCTTATCATCGATGCGGACCCCGTGCTCACCGCTGGGGGATTTTCCGAACTGTTGGATTCAAAAAATTCGACGGATTGCCCTAGGGAGCCCCCGGCGATGCAGGGCTGGATGAGATTGAGGTTGTTGAATTCGCCGGTAAAGCCAGTCCCACTCTCGGTGCAAGACACGGTGCCGTTAGTGATGTACACGTCCATCTGGGGTGAAATGACTGTGTACGTATTGAATACGGCTTCGCTGCCGTTGCCACCCCCGACGACATTGAACTCGGCAGTGCTCCAGTTTTGTGACAGGTTAAATATGCTGTCCTGTTCGTTCGCGATTATTTGGTAGCCCCCCGTCGTTACCGCCAATAAGACCGAATCCGTGTTATCGACGGACTGGGCCGAGCCCGTTAACGTTACTTGAGAAAGGTCAGTGATCGCGACAGGGGTAATTGGCGTCATCGTGCTGTTCCGGAAGCAACCGCCGCCGGCAGACGAATAAGTCCAGGACGCGGGGCACGGCTGCGTCGCTCCTAGCAGCCAGTTCTGAATGTATATGCCGGAAAAGAATTGGCCCGCGGGAAAGTTCGAAAAAACGAACTGCTCCCACCCTCTGCAGTTCGGGTATGGCTTCGCACCGCAAAGGCTGCTGGGGAAGGTATTCGAGTTGATTTGAGCCGAGAACGTATTGGCTCCATACATTGAATCCGCCTCGCCTGGGTTCTGGGCGTCGTTGTAGGCGAAGGGGAAAGATCCGTCCACAGTACTGATAAGGCCACCCGTCACTTGGGCCAGGAAGTCGTTTCCATTGCCTACGTTAGCTGGCCCTGGCTGGCCCAGCGTCCGGTGCTGTGGGATCGCCGGCGCGGCCACGCACGGAATCTCCCGCCACTCGGTGCTCGGATACGAGGCTTGAAAACATCCATGCTTCGGCCTGGGCGTGCGCACCATCGACTTCCGCCAGGCTTCCCCGCTCGCGGACTGCCTGGCCGAAGGCGGCGTAGCCGGCTGCGCCCGGCAGGGACCCGCGCTTGGGAACCACATCAAACTCGCAGCGAGGAGCGGGAAGTATGACCGCTTGTGCATCCATTTCCTTTGCACTCAGTTTGAACTTTCGACACGAGGTCGGTGGATGGCCTAAAACGCGCGTAGGCCGCACCCCCTGAGCCCTTGTAGAATACGCGTGACCGGTATCTATGTCAAGATTTATCGGGCAGCATTTATCGGGCAGCATCTATCGGACAAGTGCCGACGCGGACTGGTTGAGCGCCGCCGCTTATTTTGTGGGAGCCTGTGCAACCCACCCGCGATTGCTCTTGTAGAGTGCGCGTGTCGACCGCCAGTTTGCTGATACTTCGCCTCTCACTGCCGCAATTGCATTTCATCCCGCTCCTGCGGCGACATCCCTGCGTACGTCCAGATCATGCTTACAAGAGGAATGTCGATATAAGGAAAATATCCGTAGTGTAAGGCGGGCGCAGCGCAAGCTTTACGATCCACATGTAAGACTCTGCTGGAGGCCTACAATTTGCGGGCCATCGTCAGGATCACCGCCGCACCGCAACCGCTCCTATTCGCATCCATATATACTGGAATGTTCCGCGCAGAGAAACCTAAATGAGTGCCATCGCAACAACCAGTCCATCGAATCGCTCCATCGGGTTTTACGATTCCACCATCGGCAAAAAAGTGGTGATGGCCGTTACCGGCGTCATCCTGTTCGGCTACGTGCTGGGCCACCTGATCGGCAATCTCCAGATCTATTCGCCGGACCCCAACCAGATCAACAACTATGCGAAGTTTCTGCATTCCCACGCCATCATGCTGTGGGCCGTGCGCACGCTGCTGCTGGTCTCCGTAGTCCTGCACATCACCGCGTCTGTGCAGTTATGGCTGCTCAAGCAGAGAGCCCGGCCCGAAGGATACGTGAAGAAGGACGACATCCCCACCAGCTACGCCGCCAGAACAATGATCTGGAGCGGCCCCATCATCGCAGCCTTCGTGATTTTTCACGTCCTGCACCTGACCACGGGCAGCGTTCTGCCGCTCGAAGAGGGCAACGTGCGCGCCAACGTCATCAGCGGCTTCCAGCATCCCGCCATTGCCATCTTTTACATCGTCGCCATGGCCTTGCTGTGCATGCACCTGTACCACGGCCTTTGGAGCATGTTCCAGTCGCTGGGCATCAACCATCCCCGCTATACGCCCATCCTGAAGAAATTCGCGGCCGTCTTCGCTTGGTTCGTCGCGATCGGCAACATCTCCATCCCCCTCATGGTGATGCTCGGAGTGCTGAGTTAATCAGAAAATGCATATGGAACTCGACGCCAAAATTCCAGCCGGCCCCATCGAAACGCTCTGGGATCAATACAAGTTCAACCTGAAGCTGGTGAATCCAGCCAACAAGCGGAAGTACAACATCATCGTGGTGGGATCGGGACTGGCCGGCGGATCCGCGGCAGCCACGCTCGGCGAGTTGGGCTACAACGTCCAGTGCTTCTGCTTTCAGGATTCGCCCCGGCGCGCGCACTCCATTGCGGCGCAGGGCGGCATCAACGCCGCCAAGAACTACCACAGCGATGGCGACAGCGTTTACCGTTTGTTCTACGACACGGTCAAAGGCGGCGATTTCCGCTCGCGCGAAGCCAACGTCTACCGCCTGGCGCAGATCAGCGTCAACATCATCGATCAGTGCGTAGCCCAGGGCGTGCCGTTCGCGCGCGAGTACGGCGGCATGCTCGACAACCGCTCGTTCGGCGGCGCGCAGGTGTCGCGCACCTTCTACGCCCGTGGCCAGACCGGCCAGCAGCTACTGCTGGGGGCCTACCAGGCGCTCGAGCGGCAGATCGGCGCGGGCCAGGTAAAGATGTACCCGCGCCACGAAATGCTCGACCTCGTGGTCATCGACGGCCGCGCGCGCGGCATCGTCACGCGCGACCTGATCACCGGCAAAATCGAATCCTACGTAGCCGACGCCGTGGTGCTGGCCACCGGCGGTTACGGCAATGTCGTATTACCTTTCCACCAACGCCAAGGGCTGCAACACCACCGCCATCTGGCGCTCGTATAAGAAGGGTGCGCTGTTCGCCAACCCGTGCTTCACCCAGATCCATCCCACCTGCATTCCGGTCACCGGCGAATACCAATCCAAGCTCACCCTGATGAGCGAATCGCTGCGCAACGACGGCCGCATCTGGGTGCCGCTGAAGAAAGGCGACAAGCGCCCGCCCAATCAGATACCCGCGGAAGAGCGCGATTATTACCTGGAACGCCGCTATCCGAGTTTCGGCAACCTGGTGCCCCGCGACGTGGCCTCGCGCAATGCCAAGGCGGTTTGCGATGAAGGCCGCGGCGTCGGCGAGATCGGGCCTGGGCGTCTATCTCGATTTCAAAGATGCCATCGAGCGGCTTGGCCGCCATGTCATCAAGGAGCGCTACGGCAACCTGTTCGATATGTACGAGCGCATCACGGGCGAGAATCCCTACGAAGTGCCCATGCGCATCTACCCCGCGATCCACTACACCATGGGCGGCCTATGGGTGGATTACAACCTGATGAGCACCATCCCCGGCCTGTACGTCACCGGCGAAGCCAACTTCTCCGATCACGGCGCCAACCGCCTGGGCGCCAGCGCGCTGATGCAGGGTCTGGCCGATGGCTATTTCGTCCTGCCCTACACCATCGGCGACTACCTGGCGAGCACCAAATTCGCCAAGGTGGATACCAGCCACGCGGCCTTCCGCGAAGCCGAAACCCAGGTGGCTTGCCACACCAAGCGCTTGCTGGAAATCAAAGGCACGCGCTCGGTGGATTCCTTCCACCGCGATTTAGGCAAGATGATGTGGGAATACTGCGGCATGGCCCGCAACGCCGCCGGTCTGCGCCACGCGCTAGAAGAAATCCCCGCGTTGCGCGAACATTTCTGGCGCGACGTGAAAGTGCTGGGAACGGGCGAGGAGTTGAACCAGTCGCTCGAGAAAGCCGGACGTGTGGGGGACTTCTTCGAACTGGGCGAGCTGATGTGCCGCGATGCGCTCGAGCGCAACGAATCCTGCGGCGGCCATTTCCGCGAAGAATATCAGACGCCGGACGGCGAGGCCCTGCGCGACGATTCCGAGATTATTCCTATGTCGTCGGCCTGGCAGTATCGAGGTGATGGAGAAGCGCCCGCGCTTACAAAAGGAACCGCTGCACTTCGATTACGTCCATCCCAGCCAACGGAGCTACAAGTAAATGAAACTCACTCTGCATATCTGGCGGCAGCGCAATGCGAGCGAGAAGGGCCGCATGGTGCGGTACGAAGTCCCCGACGCGAATTCGGAGATGTCGTTTCTGGAAATGCTCGACGTCCTGAACGAGAGCCTGATCGCCAAGGGCGAAGAGCCGGTGGCCTTCGACCATGATTGCCGCGAGGGCATCTGCGGCATGTGCGGCTTCATGATCAATGGCGTGGCGCACGGCCCGCAGCGCGGCACCACCGTCTGCCAGCTCCACATGCGCCATTTCAAGGATGGCGACGAGCTTTACCTGGAACCCTGGCGCGCGCGTGCATTCCCCATCGTCAAGGATCTGGTCGTGGATCGCAGCGCCTTCGACCGCATCATTGCGGCGGGCGGCTATCATCACCGCGCCCACCGGCAGCGCCCCGGACGGCAACGACATCCTGATCCCCAAGGAAACCGCCGACATCTCCATGGACGCGGCCGCCTGCATCGGCTGCGGCGCATGCGTGGCCATGTGTCCGAACGCCGCCGCCGCGCTGTTCACCGCCGCCAAGATCACGCACCTCGGCGTGCTGCCGCAAGGTCAGCCCGAACGTTACCGCCGCGCCGTGGCAATGGTGGCGCAAGTGAGCCAGGAGTCCTTCGGATACTGCACCAATGTGGGCGAATGCGAAGCCGTCTGCCCGAAGGAAATTCCAGCTCGAAGTAATCGCCCGCATGAACCGCGATTTCCTAAAGGCCGTAGTAACCAACCGCGGCTAGCTCAAACGCGTCGGGCAGACGCTTCTCCTGCAGCGCCCTCTCAGGCCGCCCCCTCTCGCCTCCGGCGGGATTATCGCCGCCAACTGTGTCGTTCTCGTTAACCTTATACCTGTACAGAGATACTTGACATGTACGGTATAACCGTACATACTAAACTACGAAGGAGCGCTGTGCACCTTGCCAGATTTCGGCACAAAGGTCTCCGGCAGCTTTACGAAGACGACAACGCCAAAGGCGTGGCAGACGCCATGGCTGACAAGCTCCGAAAGCAACTGCTCACGCTCGAAACCGCCGACACCCTGGACCAGGTCGGCCGGTTTCCAGGATGGAAGCTCCACCCGCTGAAAGGCGAGTTAAAAGGATCTTGGAGCCTGACTATAACGGGAAACTGGCGGCTTATTTTCCGCTATGACCCAAAAAACGAATACAGCCACCGACATCGACCTGATTGACTATCATTAGGAGACGTGCGATGCCCCTAAAGAACCCTCCCCATCCCGGCGACCTCATCAGAACCGAAATCGTCGAAGCCCTGGGCCTCAATATTTCGCAGGCGGCGCAGATCTTGAAGGTCCGCCGCGCGACACTTTCCGACCTGCTCCACGGCAAAGCCAACCTGACGCCTGAAATGGCGATGCGTATCGAAAAGGCTTTCGGCCCGGATTTGGACCACCTGCTCCGCATGCAACTGGCTTACGACATCGCCAAGGTCCGCAGAAACTCGCGCGAAATTCCAGTCGAGCGATACGTGCCGGCATAACCCTGAGCCGCTATGACAGCCGAACCATTCCCCGAATTGCTGGAAAAGATCGCCTCCGATCGTTAGCGCAATGTCGGCAGTATTTTCGGAATATCGGCAGTCTGCTCTATTGGGGCACTACCCTTACTTGCGTGTACCGAGAGCGGCTTCGATCCTCGCCAGCCGGTCCTCTAAAGACCGAATCTGCTCTTTCTGGCCCTCAATAGTCGCGTGCTGCTTCTGGAGTTCGTTCAGAAGCATTGGATCGAGCAGTTGGTACCGGACTGATTCCATCTGCCCATCAGCGGACCAGGCCACTAAATCCGGATACACTTCAGCCACCTCTTCCGCGATCAGGCCATACTGGATCGGCTTCGACCCGTCTTCATAGGCTTTCTTGTATCGAAACGTGACGGGTCGCAATTCCATTAACTGGTCGCTGGCCTCACCCATGTCTTGGATATCCTCTTTGAAGCGCCGGGAAGAGGAAATCGTACCCAGTTGGCCGTTGGAGTCGATCACCACCGGAACAGCATTGGCATTGCCTGTTTGGACACCGCGAATGCCCGCTGTGAAGAACGCGCTTTGCGTTGCCGTATCCCCGAGAGCCGTATTCCCCCCAATGCGAATGGTGCCGCTGTCACCCGTCGACCCTACCGTCCCGATATGAATGTTGTTGCTGGACATGACGTTGATCCCGGCGTTCGCGCCGACACCTATGTTATTGCTGCCGTTCACATTCTGATTGAGCGCGTGATAGCCGTAAGCCGTATTGTCGTTGCCGGTGCTGTTGGCCGCGAGCGCGAGTCCCCCGCTCGCCGTATTGCCCGTCCCAGTGTTCGCCCCCAGCGCGGAAAAGCCGATCGCGGTGTTGCAGCAGCCGGCGCTGTTCGATGAGAGGGCCCCGTTTCCAACCGCCGTATTATGGAATCCACCGGTGCCTAAGGCGAGGGCGCCTGCACCGATTGCGGTCATGCCGGTCCCCGTCGTGCTCGAAGGTAACGCGCCGAGACCTAAAGCCGTGTTTCCGTTGGCCGTTCCACCGGGCACCTGCAACAGAATAGCCCCTCCCCAGAGGAGGTCGCTGCCCAAATTAAAACTCCCATCCACCTGCGCATTGCCGTTGACCTCCAGTGTTGCCGCCGGTGCGGTCGTGCCAATGCCAATGCTGCCGCTCGATTGAGTGATGACCGAGCTTGCCAGCGTAGTGCTGTTCTTCCATACAGCGATCCGGCCGGCGTTTCCCGTGCCGGAAATAGCAGGTGTAGCCTGGCCGCTCTCTGCTGCCTCCTGAGCGCAGCCGTAAGACACAAAAAAGGTGACGATCGCCGGCACGGTGACGGCCGGCATGAAGTAACGCGATAGTCTCATTTCCTTCCTCTCTTTTCTTTGAGGCAGCCCAGGTGCGGCAAGACGGGCGCCAGATGGCAGGACATTATATGCCAAGCCAAACCGTCCGGGCAACGGGGCCTGGCGTCGGAAGTGTGCGCCGGAAACTGGCGAGTCTTGAGCGGCGGCTGATCGGCGGAAATGGGGAGCAAAACGGGCTGCCGCAGGCCGTTCCACAACCTGCAGATTGTGGTACAGTTATCGATCCAGCGCCCATTCATGGCATGCAGGAGGCTTTAGCTTCATGGCGGATCAGCCTCAGGTCGAGAGTCCATATAAAGAACATAGGGTTTTTCAATCACCCGGCGCCAATGCGCGGATTTGGAGGTACTGTAGCCTCGCCAAATTCGTTTCCTTGCTGAGCAACAGCGCCCTTTACTTTTCCCTTGTATCCACTCTGGAAGATCCCTTTGAAGGTGCAATGCCCCGAATGTTGGCGAACCTAGTGGCACGCGATGTGGCGCCTGTTCTATTGAAGGTGCCATTTACACACTTTGTTAACTGTTGGCACCTGAACGATGAGGAATCGGCTGGGATGTGGAAGTTATAGTCGGATGCAAGAGGGACTAGCTATTCAATCTACATTTATGAGGCTAACATCGTCGTTTTGCGGATTCCGATTGCTGCCCACTGATTTGACTCCGCCAAGAGATATCTTTGCCGGTATTTTTCACTACATAGACTACGATCAGGGCATCTTCATGGATAAACACTCGGCTTTGAATGGGTTTCAACTAGTGACTCATAAGAGGCGCAGTTTTGCCCACGAGTGTGAGGTCCGCGCTGTGTGTTGGATATCAGAAAATTGTGGCCCTGCTCACTCTGAAGTGACGCCGAAGCACGAGGGCATTTATGTTGACTGCCGGTTGGCACAGCTTGTGGAGCGAGTGTATGTGTCTCCTCTTGCACCCAAATATGTGTTTGAAGCAGTCAGAGCTATTTGCGGCGTATTCGGGTTAGAGGTGCCGGTCATCCAATCAAACCTAATGCAGAAGCCACGCTATTAAGCTTCCCATTTCATTACTCCCGGACTAATGAAGCCAAGAATGTGGACAGAAGCGGCCCCCCGCGCCCTAAAGATCATCCTTCTTGATGGGTTTTTCCTCTGCAGCCCTTGAGGCCATATCGGTGAACCTCACCATGACTGATTCCTGATGCGAGTCAATGACTATCAAGGATAGCCTCCGTTTTTCATCCAGCCATATCGATGTCTCTCCATGGTACACCGCGCCAAATCCATTCTGGTAGGTATCCACCTGAACGCTATCTGGTGGGCCATACTTGCCCGCGTACGCCTCCATAATTTGTGCGTAGGCCGACCGATCCTCAAACTTCCTAATGTACTTATTTACGGTTATCCGAAACAGTTTGTCTTCACAAAACTCGAACGTCGCATCAACCACCATTCCAACGAGCGTTTGTGGCTTAGCACCATTAGCTGCGAATTCCAGAATTCTGTCTCCCGCCATTATCGGGAAGACTTGACAAGACAGTACGCCGGTATCTTGGCTTTCGGGGACTTAATAGCCGTATTCATCCTTAAGCCCGTGGGCCTTAACAACGGCTCGGCTTCCCATACATTTTGTCCCATTGTCCGCGTGGCGTCGCTGAAAATCGGCCCACGGCTCACCGAGAGCATCGCCATGAAACTCGAACGATGCCGACATCTTCAAAGTAGGCGTGGAAGCAACCGGCTGTTTTTTGGGCAATTGACCGAAACAACCGACGCATAGAATCATCGGCAGGCAGAACGTAAAGCAGCGCATTTCCAAAGATGGTATCGCAGAGCGGGCGCCGTAGCAGCTACGGCTCGATAAACCTATAGCAATTTGCGATAGTCGCAACTTTCGAGCAGTACCTGAGCTGATCGCCAAGCCCTGTGGCGTGCCACAACTTCAAGGGCTTGGGACAACAATACTGAGGTTCCTTACACGATTGGAGGCTCGGGAGCCTTAGCTAAAAGCGGGAGCTCTTTGCAATTGCAGTAGACGATAATCGGGGAGAACTCCCCCTGCGAGAATGGGTTGACTCCCCAGCGGAATTTGGCTTTATGTTCTTGGCCATCCATCGAGTAGCACGTAATCGTTGCCCACAGAGTCAGTTCCCCGGTGTCACGATGCCCTGCGCGCGCTGCCCAACGCTGAAGAGCACGCAGGAACAGCCGATTGGCAATGTGCTCAGGGAACGATACTTCCCGTGGCGAACCGGGGGACAAGTGTGGAAACTGGTAGCTCCAGGATCGATAAAGTGGAAGGCCCATGCTGGCGCCATTAGGGAGGAGGTACGTCAGTGATGGGATTCTGTCACGTGGGCCAATAGCTGGCGCCTGATCGAGATCTAAGCCCCGGCTTGCCATTCCGGTGGTACAGACAAGTCATCGTTGTTATCGTCCAGTTCAAAACATGCGGTGACATCCACAGCTGGACTTTGACCAAAGTTCTGAAGCGAAAATAGCGGTGCTGATGGGTTCCTGTCTTGCGAGTGCTTTCTTGCAACGAATAGGGGACCACCATTTAGCCCGTCGGAATGTGGCCAAATGAACTGTAAGTCTAGGAATCTTCGCTCCATTACCATCTGTGGAGCAAGCTCTGCCTTGCGCGCTTCGCGGGCCTCACGCACAGAATCCTTTGTAGCGGAGGCACTGCGGGCGGATGCCCATGCACTTACGGCCGCGAAGATCGCGGCGGCGGCCGTGCTCACGGCGGTGACGACATCAAATACGGTTGCCATCGGTTGCGATGTGGTCGCCTTTGCTTGTTTGTAGTTGAAGCTTGGGACGCACACCAAAGTCCAACGCTAACAGGTTTTGGAGGATTCCAGCAACGTCCGCCTTACGGTCCCCACCCCAGCGCCCAGCCCGCGAGCAATTGCGCGAATACTGGCCCCACTCCGTCGCATCTGGGCTACCCTCTCCCGGTTGAAGATCCTCCTCGGCCTGCCGACCGGCAGATTCTTGCCCGATCTGCTGTAGACGGTTTTCCCCACCTTCCCGGCATTGTAGTCTTGCTGGTAGCGCAACCGCCCGCCTGGGTGCGCTCCCGGATCAGCGACCTTTCGAACTCCGCGGCCGCGCCCAGAACGTGGAGTAAGAACCGCGAGGCGGGGTTCTGGATATCGGTATCGAGGCCCTGGGTGACGGCGATAAAGCGGACTCCGTGGTCCTCCAGGTAGCGAATGTTGTTCAGGCAATCCACAAGGGATCGCCCATAGCGGTCCAACTTCCAGACCACCAGGCAGGCGAATTTCCTTGCCCTGGCATCGGCCATAAGCCGGTTCAGCCCTGATCGGCTGGCCTTGGCGCCGCTGATGGCATCGGGTTAGGTTTCTACGATCTCCCAACCTTGGCGCGCGGCGTGGTCCTGGATCTCGCGGAGCTGGAGGAGGTCGGGGTTCTGGTCGGCGGTGCTGACGCCGGCGTAGATGGCGGCTTTCATGCACAGCCCCCAGGCCAAAACATTACCGCCCCGTGTTGTTGTGCCGTGTAACCCGCCATGTACCTCACTTCGTCGGAACGAACGACTCTAAGCGCTTTTGGCGTTTGATGGAATCAATACCTTGCGCAATCTGAAAAGGGACTAGTGGTCCGAATCCCACCCTCACCGTCAAATAGAAACCTGCATCAGTCACACCGCACCCGGCCCCCCGAAGCCCAACAAAACAAACCGTCCCCCTGCCATCCGGCGCGAAGCGCCCATCCACCTCAATGCTATCCTCACGGCGGGGAATAACTAAGCCGCCGCAACACACACAAACTTGCCCAATTGGCTTCGTCCGTCCGTAGGTTCGTTCGGAAACTCCGCCTCCCCCAACCGCCGCACCCCCAAACAGAACATTAAAATTACGGAGCGAAGCCAACTATGAGGGTACAGCCGTGCACGAATGAGGGTATCGCAGCAAGCACGCGAGGCGTCCCGGCCTCCCGGCTTTCCCCTACTCCTTGCTCCCGCAAGTTAACGCATAAAAGGTGCTAATATCTTATTTAATAGCCACGGAAGGGGGACCTTCGTGAAATCCAAACTGGCAAAACCGCAGCCGCCCCTGGACGACCAGCAGTTCGCCGACCAGGTCATCGCCGCTTGCGAAGATCGCTCCGGCGCTCTCCTCACCATCCTCGAAAGAGTCCAGGACCATAACCCGCACAAATACCTGCCCATCGAAATCCTCGAATATATCGCGGAAAAAACCGGTATGCCGCTGGCCCAGGTCTACAGTGTGGCCACCTTTTACGCCCTGTTCAATCTCGAGCCGCAGGGCGATCACACCATCTGCATCTGCCGCGGCACCGCCTGCCACACGCGCGGCTCCCGCAGCCTGCTCGAGCGCCTCAAGCTCGAACTCGGTCTCCAAAACACAGACGAGGACAGCGCCGACAAGGTATGCGCCACTACCCCCGACCGCAAATTCTCCCTGCGTACCGTCGCCTGTTTCGGACAGTGTGCCCTCGCCCCCGTGGTCGAAGTAGACCACGCCATCTACGGCCACATGAATGAGCAGGCCCTGCACCGCGAAGTAGAAGCCATCGAGCGCGAAAGCGGGAAGTGACCATGCGCATACAAGACATCTCCTCGTTCAGCACCGTCAACCAGGCCGGTATGGCCAAACTGCTGCCCAACCGCCCGCGCATCGCCGTGGGTATGGGTACCTGCGGCAATGGCAACGGCGCCGAAGGCGTCTTTCATGCATTCTCCGAAGCCATCCACCAGCGCGGCCGCGATGTCCGCCTCGCCACCGTCGGCTGCTTCGGTTTCTGCGCGGAGGAGCCCCTGGTCAACGTCTGGTTGCCCGGCCATCCGCTGGTCATCCTGCGCCGCTTCCAGGCCCACGATGTCGACCGCCTGCTCGATGAGATGGCTGCCGGCAGCGTGCCCCGCGATCTGGCCCTCTGCAAGATCGAAGATTGGGACCACCTCACCGCCCAGGTCCGCTATGGCGAAGGCTTCCCCGATATCCCCCTCTGGCGCGATATCCCTTTCTTCAAAGCCCAAAAAAAGATCGTGCTGCGCAACTGCGGCCTGATCAATCCCGACGATATCGAGGAGTACATCGCCGTCGGCGGCTATCAGGCTCTATATAAGGTTCTGATCGATGCCATGCCTGAAATGGTCATCGAGCAGTTGAAAGCCTCCAAGCTGCGCGGCCGCGGCGGCGCCGGATTCCTCACGGGCCTCAAGTGGGAGTTCCTGCGCAAAGCCGAAGCCGAACAGAAATACATCATCTGCAATGCGGACGAAGGCGATCCCGGCGCCTACATGAATCGCAACGAGATCGAGAGCGACCCGCAGGCCCTGCTGGAAGGCATGATCATCGGCGGCTACGTCACCGGCGCCACCGAAGGCATCATCTACGTGCGCGCCGAATATCCACTGGCCGTCCACCGCCTGCGCCGCGCCATCAGCCAGGCCCGCGTCTACGGCCTGCTCGGCGACAACATCATGGGCCGCGGCTTCAATTTCGATATCAGCTTGGTCGAAGGCGCCGGCGCATTTGTTTGCGGCGAAGAGACCGCCCTCATCGCCTCCCTCGAAGGTTTCGCCGGCCGTCCTCGCCCCCGTCCTCCCTTCCCCGCCCAAAAGGGCCTCTGGGGCTGCCCCACCGACATCAATAACGTTGAAACCTGGTACAACATCGCCCCCATCGTCGCTAAAGGTCCGGCCTGGTTCACCGAAACCGGCAGCCCCAAAAGCGCCGGCACCAAGGTCTTCTCCCTGGTCGGCAAGATTACCAATACCGGCCTGGTCGAAATGCCCCTGGGCACACCGCTTAAAACCTTCATCTACGATGTCGGCGAGGGCGGCGTCAACGGCCGCCACATCAAAGCCGTGCAGACCGGCGGACCCTCCGGCGGTTGCGTGCCGCACGAGATGTTCGATACCCCCGTCGACTATGAGACTTTGGCCCAGATGGGCTCCATCATGGGCTCCGGCGGCATAGTGGTGATGGATGAAGACAACTGCATGGTGGATGTCGCCCGTTACTTCATCGAGTTCACCCACGCGGAATCCTGCGGCAAATGCATTCCCTGCCGCGTAGGCCTCGATAAGGCGCTGCGCATCCTCAACGACTTTACCAACGGCCACGCCACTCCCGCCGATCTCGATCGCCTCGACGAAATGGGCCGCATGATCCGCGATACTTCCCTATGCGGCCTGGGCCAGAGCGCGCCCAATCCGGTCCTCACCACCATGCGCCATTTCCGGCATGAGTTCGAGGATCACATCCGCGCCAAACGCTGCCGCGCCGGCGTCTGCGAGGACCTGGCGCTCTCCCCCTGCGAGAACAGTTGCCCGCTGCATATGAACATCCCACGCTTCCTGCAACTGTTCCAGGAACAAAAGCTGGAAGATGCGTTCCTTTCGGTGATCATGGACAATCCCCTGCCCGCCTCTACCGGGCGCGTCTGCCAGCATCCTTGCGACAACCGCTGCCGCCGCCACGCCATCGACCAAGCGGTGAACATGCGCGAAGTGCATCGCACCATCGCCGATGCCATTTACAATTCGGATCGCTTCGACTCGCTGGTAGACCGCGTGGCGTCCTACAAGCTGCAGCCCACTGATCGCAAAGTCGCCATCGTCGGCGGCGGCCCCACCGGTCTGACCGCGGCATTCTACCTGGCCCTGTTAGGCCACGAAGTCACCGTCTACGACACCAATCCCCTGCCCGGCGGCATGTTGCGCTATGCCCTGCCCGAGTACCGCCTTCCCAAATCCGCCCTCGATCGCGAAATCGAATTGATCGAGCGCCTGGGCGTTGAGTTCGTCTGCGATACCGCCATCGGCCGCGATATCTCCCTCAACGAGCTCGACAACATGTATAACGCGGTATTCATCTCCATCGGCACCTGGAAGGAATCCTGGGTCTATCTGCCCGGCACTGAACTGAAAGGTGTGCTGCCCGCCTTGATCTTCCTGGAAGCCGTCTCCAAGCGCCAGTCGGCGGAGTTGGGCCACAACGTAGTGGTGATCGGCGGTGGCAACGCCGCCATCGATTCCGCGCGTACCGCTCTGCGCAAGGGCGCCGGTGTCACCGTGATCTACCGCCGCGAACGCAAAGACATGCCCGCCATCAAAGAGGAGATCAACGCCGCCGAAGCCGAGGGCGTACGCTTTATCTTCCTGGCCACCCCGCACCGTATCGTGGGCGGCGAACAAGGCAGCGTCAAGGCCATCGAAGTAGTCAAAACCCGCCTCGGCGAATTCGATTCCTCCGGCCGCCGCAAGCCCGTACCCACCGAGGAGATTCGCCGCTATGAATGCGACACCGTGATCCTGGCCGTGGGCGAGTCCGTCGATCCGGATTTCGGCCGCGGCTCCGGCCTCAAAATCAACGAGGATGGCACTATCGAGGTGGATCGCTTCACGCTCGAAACCAGCCGCAACAAGTTCTATGCCGGCGGCGACGCCATCACCGGCGCATCCAACGTCTCCAACGCCATGGGGCTGGGCAAAAAAGCGGCCCGTAACATCGATCAGCGCCTCATGGGCGCCGCCCGCTTCGATCGCGTCATGCCGAAATTCGCCTATTCCCAGATCCCTCCCCCGCAGCAGAGCGATCTCCCCCGCCACGAGCTCACCGAGTTGCCCGCCCGCGAGCGCGTCATGAATTTCAACGAAGCCATGTTGGGACTCTCCGCCGCCCAGGCCCTGGACGAAGCCCGCCGCTGCCTGCGCTGCGACATCCGCGAGAACCAGCACGGCCACCGTCCCGCCGAACTGGTCGAAGCATAAGGAGCCATGTCCATGCCCGATAAAATCTCCATCAAAATCGACGGCACTTATATCGAAGCCGCGGCCGGACAAAGTATCCTCGATGCGGCCCGCGCCAGCGGCAAGTACATCCCCACGCTTTGCCATCTCGAAGGTCTGAGTGCCGTGGGCGCCTGCCGCCTGTGCATCGTGGAAGTCTCCGGCGTGGGGCGTCTCCTGCCGGCCTGCACTACGCCCGTCCAGGATGGCATGTCCGTGACCACCAATTCCGAGAAACTGGCGCGCTATCGCCGCATGGCGGTCGAGTTCCTGTTCTCCGAACGCAACCACTATTGCGCGGTCTGCGTCTCCAACGGCCACTGCGAATTGCAGTCCATGGCCCAGAAGCTGGGCGTCACGTACGTCGAGTATCCGTACAGCTACCCGCGCCTGGCCGTGGACATGACGCACGCGCGTTTCGTGCTCGACCACAACCGCTGCATTCTCTGCACCCGCTGTGTGCGGGTGTGCGACGAGGTCGAAGGCGCTCACGTGCTGGATGTCTCCGCGCGCGGCATTCGCTCCATGATCACCAGCGATATGAACCGCCCCTGGGGCCAGGCCCGCTCCTGCACCAGTTGCGGCAAATGCGTGCAGGTCTGCCCCACCGGCGCCATGGCCGAAAAGGGTTGGGCTGTAGAAGAAATGGTTAAACGCGTGGACAACATCACGCGGCTCGCCGTCAGGCGGGGAGGAACTTTATGAGAAAAGCGAAGCTTGCAACGGTATGGCTGGACGGCTGTTCCGGCTGCCACATGTCCATGCTCGATATCGATGAAACTCTCCTCTCGCTGGCTGCTAAGGTGGACCTCGTCTATGGTCCGCTGGTGGATGCCCAGGAGTTCCCGAAAGGCGTGGACGTCGCCATCGTGGAAGGCGCCGTCAGCAGCCAGGACGACTTGGAGAAGGTCCGCCTCATCCGCTCACGCAGCAAGGTGGTGGTGGCCCTCGGCGATTGCGCCGTCACCAGTAACGTGCCCGCCATGCGCAACAACACGCCCGTCAAAAAGTTACTCGACGGCATCTATGTGACCCCTCCCACCGATGGCGTCCCTGCCCTGCTCAAACATGCCGTGCCCGTAGGCGACACCGTCAAGGTGGATCTGCATGTTCCCGGCTGTCCGCCGCCGGCCAGCGCGATCGCCTTCGTGCTGGGAGAACTGGTCGAGGGCCGTATGCCCGATCTGGCGGGCAAAGTGAAGTTTGGCTGAGCCGCCTTGGAGCCGAAATGAAAACGCTCAGGATCGATCCCGTCACCCGCATCGAAGGCCACGCCAGGATCACCATCCAGATCGATGACGACGGCCACGTGGCCGACGCCCAGCTTCACGTCACCCAGGTTCGCGGCTTCGAGAAATTTACCGAGGGCCGGCCCTTCTATGAGATGCCCGCCATCACCGCGCGCATCTGCGGCATCTGCCCTATCAGCCACCTTCTGGCCTCCGTGAAAGCTTGCGACGCCATCATGGCCGTTACCGTCCCCGAAACCGCCGCCATGCTGCGCGAGTTGCTGCACTGCGGCCAGTTCGTGCAATCCCACGCCCTCAGCTTCTTCCACCTTTCCTCACCGGACCTCCTCCTGGGCATGGATTCCGATCCCGCGCGCCGCAACGTCCTCGGCCTGATCGAGCAGCATCCCGAGCGCGCCCGCGACGGCATCGCTCTGCGCAAGTTCGGCCAGCAGGTCATCGAATGGCTGGCGGGAGAGCGCATTCATCCTTCCTGGACCGTCCCGGGCGGTGTGAACGCGCCTCTTTCCGCCGAGGTTCGCGACCGCATCCGCGCCGCATTGCCTGGCGCCCGGACCATCGCCCGCCGCACCCTCGAGTTCTTCAAAACCGTCGTCGATCAATTCGCGGATGAGATCGCGCACTTCGGCAACCTTCCCACCCTCTATGCCGGCATGGTAGATTCCACCGGCGCCTTGCAGCTTTATGACGGCCGCCTGCGTTTCCGCGATGCCGAAGGCAATATCGTTGCCGACCAGGTGCGCGCCCGCCAATATGCGGAATACATCGCCGAAACCACCCTTCCCACCACCTACCTCAAAGCGCCCTATTACAAGCCGCTCGGCTATCCCGATGGCGTCTACCGTGTGGGCCCCCTTGCGCGCCTCAACGTGGCCGATCGCTGCGGCACCGCGGCCGCCGACGCCGAGTTCACCGAATTCCATCAGCGCTTCGGCCGCATGGCCCAGAGCGCCTTCCACTATCACTACGCCCGCCTGATCGAGATCATCTATGCGCTCGACCGCATGGAAATCCTGCTCGACGATCCGGCCATCCTCGACACCCACGTGCGCGCCCATGCCGGCGTGAATGCGCTCGAAGGCGTAGGCATCGCCGAGGCGCCCCGCGGCGTGTTGATTCATCACTACAAGGTGGATGAGAACGGCGCGATCCGCTGGGTGAACCTGATCGTCGCCACGGGCCACAACAATCTGGCTATGAACCGCAGTGTGCGCCAGGTATGCGAGCGCTTCATCGATGGCAACCACCTCCAGGAAGGCATGTTGAATCGCGTCTCGGCCGTGGTGCGCGCCTACGATCCCTGCCTGAGCTGCTCCACGCACGCCGGCGGCCTGCCCGATATCTACGTCCGCCTGCTGGCGCCCGACGGTACCCTGCTCGACGAGTTGCGCCAATGAACACCCTGGTCATCGGCTATGGCAATCCGCTCCGCGGCGACGATGGAGTGGGTTCGTTCGTAGCAAAACGCTCCGGCCCCGGAGCCATAGCCTGCCATCAACTGACGCCCGAACTAGCCGAGCCCATCAGCCAGGCTGACCGCGTGATCTTCGTAGACGCCGACGTCACCGTGGCGCCCGGCCGGATCCGGGTCCGCAGGCTGCAGCCCCGCCCCAAAGCCGGTATCCACAACTACGATCCCGAAGCCCTGCTGGATCTGTCCCGGCAAGTGTACAACCGGGTCCCCGAAGCCATACTAATAGGGATCGGTGTCCAGTCATTCGAACTATGTGAAAGCCTAACCCCCGTCGCCATCAGCGCCGCGGGCCGCGCGATCCGATGTGGGGCAGGCCCCTGGCCTGCGGCGGCCTCTAAGGCCGCCCCCCAAATCAGGAATCCCGCAACAGCCAAAGCAACAACCCCATCAAAACCGCCAGCACAGCATCGGTGACCTCCGGAGTGCGCCCAGGCAGCCTGATCTGCACCCGTTCCAGCCCGACCAGTGCCGCCGCCGCAATCACCGTAGCCACCCATAGCCGAACCCCGGCCCCCCGCCAAAGCCACAACACCGACCCATACCAAAAGCTCTTCCGGAACAGAATCACGAACCCGTCCTGCCAGGCCGAATGAAACAACCCCCGGAACGGCACCCAGTTAAACCCCTGCGCAGCCCCAAAGTGAAACGGCGATAGCTCGCCTAGCAACAGCGCGCCCGTGACCACCACCGGCGCCGCCCGCCGCACCACCGTTCGTGGCGCCCAGATCCACACCGCATAAGCCGCGACCGCCCCGGCAACGTCCGGCCATCCGAGCGTGCGGCCCGCCAGGATCAACCGGCCTGGCACCACCAGCAGCAGCACCGCCAGCAGCAGATTCACCTTGCGCTTCAGGATGCTCTCCAGCAGGCAGGCCACCGCCAGCCATTCCGCAAACACCACCAGCGTCGCCACCGGCGACAATATGGACGCGGATTCGAGCGCGGCGATGCGCCGGAACAGGTTCGTGCGCCCCCACGCCGGGAACAGCGGAAAGACCTGGTAGCCCAGCCAGCAGGCCAGCAGCAGCACTGCTCCCGAAGGGCGCAGGAGAGAGGCCGGCCCTTCCGCTTCGATCAACTGTCGCAGCTTGCGGCTGTACAGCGCGCCCGCGGCCACACCCGCAGCGGCGCCCGCCGTATTGGAGAGCACATCGGATAAGCTGCACTGGCGCGAATCGTCGAATAGCTGGAGCATCTCGATGCCGGACGAAAGCGCCACCGCCAGCGCCAGCGGCGCCATGATCCGCAGCGCGCGCGGCGCGCGCAGACCCATCGCCAGGTACGCGGAGATGCCCAGCGGCATGTACAGCACCACGTTTACCGCCACATCCCAAACCAGGTAGCGGTCCACGCCGGCCGGCCAGGTATGCAGCAGGATCCAGAGCGGGCTGGCGCCGTAGTGCCGCGCGTAGAATTGCCAGGGATACAGCGAACCGTACAGGATCAGGGCAATGACGATCGCCAGAATGCGCCGGTGTGCGGCGGTTCCCGCGTCCCCAACCGGCGGGCCATCGGCCCGCCCCCAGCTCATGCCAGCCCCGATTCCCGCAGGAACTTGGCGGACTCCTCCGGCGGTGTCGGATTGACATAGAAACCGGTGCCCCACTCGAAGCCCGCCACTTTGGTCAGCTTGGGAATCATCTCGATGTGCCAGTGATAATGCGCCAGGTGGTTCTCCTGCAGCGGCGCCCCGTGCACAATGAGATTGAACGACGGGTGTTCCAACACCTTGTCGATCTTGCGCAGCGTGGACCGCAATACCCATGCCAGGTTTTGCAGGGTGGCATCCTCGGTTAGTTCGAAGTGGGACTCGTGCCGCTTAGGCACAATCCAGGTCTCGAAGGGGAAACGCGGAGCCCACGGCTCGATCACCAGCAGGCGGTCCGTCTCGGTCACCACCCGCACACCCGATGCAGTCTCCTGCCGCACGATGTCGCAGTAAACGCAGCGCTCCTTGAAATCGAAGTAGACTTTGGCCCCGTCCAACTCCTCTTTGACGCGCTTCGGTACCACCGGCAGCGCGATCAGTTGGGAGTGCGGATGCTCCAGCGTGGCGCCGGCCGCCTCGCCATGGTTCTTGAACAGCACGATGTAGCGGAAGCGGACGTCCTTCTTCAGGTCATTGATCCGGTCGCGGAAGGCCCACAGCACTTCTTCGATCTGCCGGTCCGTCATGCCGGCCATAGTCAGCGTGTGGTCGGGCGACTCGATGATAACCTCGTGCGCGCCGATGCCGTTCATCTTGTCGTACATGCCTTCGCCCTGGCGGTTCAGGTCGCCTTCGATGCCCAGCGCCGGGAACTTGTTGGGCACCACCCGCACGCTCCATCCCGGCTGGTTCGCGCCGCCCCCCGGACGGTAAGCCAATACTTCCGGCGGCGTCTTTTGCTCGTTCCCATAACAGAAGGGGCATGGATGCACAACCGGCGCAGGAACCGGCTGGCGAATGAAATCGGAAGGGCGTCGTGCACGATCGGTGGCGATGACCACCCAGCGCCCCGTAATAGGATCCTTACGTAATTCTGGCAAAGTTGAGGGCTCCCGCAAAATGAAGTCGGACTACGTGGCGCGGAGAATGTATTATATCTTCCGGCTCAGAGGAAAGGCATCCTTGATCCATTCGATCGCCGGCGGTTCGCTAAGGATAATACTGATCAGGTCGAAGCGCACCTGTGCACCGGGCGTACCGGAGCGGCGCAGATACTCGCCCGCCGCGCGCCGCAGATCCTTCTCCTTGTCGCTTCCCACGGCCCGTTCCGGGCGGCCGAACTCCGCGCTGGCGCGCGATTTCACCTCCACGAATACGAGCGTTTCCCGGTCCCGGGCCACTATATCCAGCTCGCCGCGTCCCGCGCGCTGGCGAAAATTGCGCGCCACTACAACCAAGCCATGGCAGCGCAGGAAGCGGTGTGCCAGATCCTCGCCGCGCCGGCCATGCGCCTGTTCCGGCGTCGAGTGGCGGCTCCGGTAGCGGTCGCGCGCCCGATCCGCCAGGCGGTAAAGGGAGATGTGATCACTTATGTGCATCCGGCTTCAGCACCTCGAACTCGAAGTTCATCACCTTGCCGCGCACCACGAAGCACAGATAGTGCTCCCAGAACTTCCGGTAACGCGGAAACTGATTCACTAGAAATTCAAATCCCAGCCATCGCCAAAACGAGAGTAGCTTCACCCGGATCGAAATCTCGCGGAACTTGGCCTTCGTGTAATATCCGAACCCGCCATGATCTTCGCCGAAATACCGGAACGAAAAGCTGTTCAGGTGGCTGCGGTGAGTCGGGTCGCAAAAGGAGCTGAAGTCGGTGTAATGCGGTGTCTCGATGCGCACCGTGCCGCCCGGCCGCACCAGGCGGTGAAACTCTTCCATGGTGCCGATCACGTCGGCTACATGCTCGATTACGTGGATGGCCAGCAGGCGGTCGAAGGAATTATCCGCGAAAGGATAGGGGAAATGGTCGAGATCGCCCAGAACGTCGGCGCGGCTGGCGGGATTCCGGTCGATCCCGATGGCTCCCGGCTGCTTATGAATCCCGCAGCCGACGTCCAGTATCTTCAGTCTTCGCGCATCGCCAGGTTCAGACACTCTTCCAGAGTATCCAACGCGAAGTCGCATTGGTCGCGCGAGATGATCAGCGGCGGGCACAGGCGCAGTGTGTTGTCGCCGGCGCCCAGGATGAGCAGGCCGCGCTCGAACGCCATATCGACTACCCGGTCGCGCAACTCCGGCGCCTTGGTCTTCGATTGCTGGTCGCGCACCAGTTCGATGCCCAGCATCAGGCCCAGCCCGCGCACGTCGCCCACGATCGGAAAACGCGCCGGCCAATCGCGCATGCGCGACATCAGGTGCGCGCCCATGCGCGCGGCATTATCCAGCAGTTCCTGCTCCAGCAGTTCGATGGTCACCAGTGCCGCCGCGCAAGCCACTGGGTTGCCGCCGAATGTGGACGCGTGCGCGCCGGGTGTCCAGCGCATCAGGTCCGCACGCGCCACGGTGGCTCCCAGCGGCAGGCCGCTGGCGATGCCCTTGGCCACCGTCAAAATATCCGGCGCCAGGTGGAAGTGCTCGCTGGCCCACATTTTCCCGGTCCGGCCCATTCCCGATTGCACTTCATCGCAGACCAGCAGGATGCCGTGCTTTTCCGTAATGCGCGTCAGCTCGTCGAAGAACTTCTGCGGCGGCACGATATAACCGCCCTCGCCCTGCACCGGCTCGATCACTACCGCCGCCACTTCTTCGGCCGGCAGGATGGTCTTGAGCAGCGTATCTTCGATGAATTTGGCGCACTCCACCGCACAGTTGGCCGGTGTCTGCCCGAACGGGCAGCGATAACAGTAAGGATATGGCGCGTGCACCACGCCGGGCACCAGCGGTCCGAAGCCGCGGCGCTGCACGGCCTTGCGGCCGGTAAGCGAAAGCGCCCCCATAGTGCGGCCGTGAAATGCGCCCAGGAAAGCGATGAACTTGTCGCGACCCGTCGCATAACGGGCCAGCTTCATGGCGCCTTCGACGGCTTCCGCGCCCGAATTGCAGAAAGATACACGGCGCTCCAGCCCGCCCGGCGCCAGCGATCCCAGCTTCTCCGCCAGGTCCACCAGCGCTTCGTAATAGAAGTCGGTGCCCGACATGTGGATCAGCCGCCCGGCTTGTTCCCGGATCGCTTCCACCACGCGCGGATGGCAATGGCCGGTGGCCACCACGGCGATGCCGGCATTGAAATCCAGAAAACGGTTGCCGTCCACGTCTTCGACAATGGCGCCTTCACCCCGGCTGGCGACCAGCGGGTAACAGCGCGTATAAGACGGCGAGATGCAGCGTTCATCGCGCGCAATCACCGCCTGCGCGCGAGGTCCGGGCAGCGGACCGGTCAGAAGCGGCAGATCCTGCCGGATCGCCTCCATGGTCTTAGTCATAACGCAAACCTCCTTACAACTCAAATTTTTAAGGGCCAACAGGGAAACGAGAGGTATCGCGCGAGAGTCCTAATCGGACCCGAACAGACCAGGACGGCAGATGGACGGCCGGCACAACATAACATCATTATACGCGGATTATCCGGAAACTGCTGGCCCACTTAACAACTGAGTTAACCGTGGGCAACGGCTATACGCAATCCCAGAGCCGCATGCAGTAGCGCGCCGGTGAATGATCCACCACGCTGGGAGGCGCTGGACGCTCGAACAACTGCATGTTTCCCTGGAAGTCTTTCGGCAGCCCCTCCAGAATCGCGCGCAACGCGGAAAGATCGCCCTCGAAAGCTCCATCGTTCTCGCAATCCAACTGGCAGGCATCGTCGAACCGGTAGCACTGATCGGGAGCGTGTTTGTAGAGCGCGCTGTCGAGAGGAATGTGGGTGACTGCGTCATTGAAGTTGACCACCCGGTAGTGTCCCTTGCCGGCATTCCTGGCGACCCGCCTGGCGAATGCCGTGCTGCCCACGCGCGGGCAACCGAAAGTGTAAACCGAAAGGTTAGGATCCGCGAAACGGGAATAAGTCAGCAATGCCAGGGCGCCGCCGAGGCTGTGCCCGGTCAGACAGATTTCGGCGGTCGGCTGTCGCCGGCGATATTCGGCCACATATCCGGCGACTTGGTCCCACACCCGGTTCAATGCCGATTGGAACCCGCTATGTACCAGGCAATATGCCGTCAACGGGTGTTCCATCAGCAATAAGTGGCTTGCGACCGAGCCGGAACACCTGGTGTAGTCCCGCTCGGGGAGAAGCAGAATCCGGAGATCGGTTCTGCTATCCTCTGGGTCGTCGATCTCCGTGCCCCGAAAAGCAAGCACGGCGAAATTGTCGCCTTCGGCGAAGAAAGCTTGCGTGCCCGGCGCATTCCAGTCGTTGGGATCTTCTCCGATCTTCGCGCGAAGAGTCAGCCCGCCTGGGGAAAGGTTATCCTCGAACTCGGCATCAGTCATCCTGCGCAGGCCGTAGCGTGCGTAGCAGAGCATGGCTGCATCAGCGGCCCAGGCGGCCTTCACATTCGGCTCGCCTTTCGAGAAAGGTTGCTCCGCGGCGCGCGCGAAGTATTTGTATTCGCCTCTTTCCGGCGGAAAAAACACATTCTTCAAAGTGCCGTCCAACAGCGGCGTGTGCCTTTTCGGTGGAATGATATTTGGTTCCACAATCAATCCTTTCGAAGCGACTGCGCCAGTATCCGCATTTGAACAGTCCATTGTCAAGGCAGTACCCGCTATATAAAGCCAATAACATCTGGTGCGCTTCGACGTATCGGCCGCCATGCAGCCTGTGTTTACTCTCCCCGGGATTCCGCGCCGCCCATTATCTGCTGGACGTAGGTCGCGTTCATCCCGGCGCACTCCATCTTCTCGCACCCTACTCACACCCGGATTCGGCGCTGCGTGGCCGAAGCCAGGAAGGTCATGAAGCCATCAGCCCTATTCGCCGCGACCTACTTTCAGGGGCCGGAAAATTGCAGCGGCGAGGACTGGTTTTATCCCGGCGTGCGCTAGATATGCGCGATCACTGCCGTTGCTGGTATCTTCAGTAAGATGGCTACGCGCCGCATTCTACAGCTCGGCGATCCGTTACTGCGCACGATCTCGGCTCCCGTAAGCAATCCCGCCGGGGCCAGTACGGTCGTGCGGGATCTGCGCGACACGCTGCACGAATTCCAACGTACGCACGGCTTTGGTCGCGGCATCAGCGCCGTCCAGATCGGCGAACCGGTGCGCCTCGTCTATATCGAATTCGAGGGCACGCCTTATACCATCGGCAACCCGGAGTATGAGTTCCAGAGTGCGGGTAAGTTCCGGCTGTGGGACGATTGCTTCTCTTTTCCCGACCTGCTGGTATACCTGGAACGCAGCCACCGTGTGCGCGTACGCTATCTGGATGAGGCCGGCCAGGAACGGCATATTGAAGCTTCGGGCGCGCTGGCCGAATTACTCCAACACGAGATCGACCACCTGGACGGCGTTCTGGCTATCGACCGCGCCTTGGATTCCAACAGCCTTTGCACCCGTGCAGAGTATTTGAGGCGATATGCTCCGGGAGGACCGCTCGAAGCATGAGCGCCGCCCTCGGACGCCGGTCCCTGCAAATTGTGCTTGGCCTGATGGCGCTGGTCGCAGCCGGGCTAATGATTTATGCCCAGACGCGGGCGTTCGCCTGGGATGAAGGCTTTCACCTGCTGGCGGCCCAGTTGGTGGATCGCGGGAAGCGCCCGTATCTCGACTTTGTTTTCTCACAGACACCTCTCAATACTTACTGGAACGCCGGATGGATGAAGATCTTCGGCGACACCTGGCACACCGCCCACGGCGTGGCTGCGGTCATGACCACCCTGGCCGTGCTGTTAACGGCGGTCCACCTGTTGCGGCGCTTCCCGGAGCCGGCGTGGCGGCTGGCCACCGCGTTGAGCGCCATCTTCCTGGTCGCCTTCAATGTCGCGGTGGTGGAATTCGGGACCATCGGGCAGGCCTATGCCTTCTGCTTGTTCCTGATCGTGAGCGCTTTCCTGGCGACCGTGGCGGCGGTAAACCGCCCTGGGCTGCTGCTGCCGGCCGCCGCCGGATTTCTGGCGTGCGCCGCGCCCAATGCCTCGCTGCTAACCGCGCCGGTGGCTCCCGTACTGCTTGTGTGGCTGGTGTGGTGCAACGGCGCGGGCAATCGCTGGGCGAAGGCGGGCGCCTTCGTGGCCAGCGGCGCGATAACCTGCACGCCCCTGGCGTGGCTGTTCGCCCACGGTCCGCGCCAGACCATCTTCGGCGTGGTCCAATACAATTTGCTTTACCGGCAGAAAAACTGGGACAACGCCGTACCGCACAATATCGATCAGTGGTCCGCCTGGATCGATTCGCCGCAGGCCCTGATGTTGGGACTGCTGGCCCTGGCCGGGCTATTGTTCGTTTGGAAGCAGAGCGGCTGGAACCGCGCCGCCCGGCGCGAGTTTTATCTGTGCGGCTGGCTGGCGGTGGCCCTGATGGCGCACATCTCAACCGCGCTGCCGACCTTCACACGATACTACCTGCTGGCCACGCCGTTCCTGTCCATTCTGGCCGGCGCGGGTTTGTACGCCGTGGGCTCGCGGCTGGCCGCGCCGGATCGCCCGTTCTGGCCCGCACTGGTAGTGTGTCTGATCTCGTTCTTATGCCTGGCACGAGCGTTGTACGAAGGGCGCGACGATTATAGCTGGCACGATGCCGAGAAGACCGCGGCCAAAGTCAAAGAGGTGACGTCACCCGGCGCCGCGCTCCTGTCCGACGAGCACGTGTACTTTATAACGCGCCACCCGCCTCCCTCGGGTTCGGAACTGGAAGATTCGCACAAGCTCGATTTCCCGCCCGCCGTGGCTGCGCAATTTCACGTCGTGCCGCAGAAGGAACTCGAGCGGCGCATCAAAGCCGGCACTTACGATACGATCGAGACCAACGACGACGAGGGCCAGATCGACAAGCTAGGGCTGCACAAACTGTATCCGCATTCCGCCGATATTGGCGACGAGCACGTCTTCTGGCGCAAGTAGATCAGGCCGCTGCGCTCATCAGGACGTCACGCAGACGGCGCGCGACAATCATCTCCTCGCCTGGCTGCAGCATCCACACTCCCACCACGATAGTGTTGCCATCCGTGGGCAGTCCGGCACTGCCTTCCTTGCTCCCGGTGACGGGATTCAGTTCGATGGCCGGATTCCCTTTCGCGAGCTGTTCCTTGACCTCGCGCGGCGAGATCTTCACGCGCTGCTGATCGTAACGGATGAGCAGGTGTGGCACCTGATTGGCGACGGGCGGCACCGCGACTTTTGTTTCGAGCGTGGGGACGCCTTTTAAGTGCGCGGCGATCCGGTCGGCGCGCCGCTGAAATTCAGCCTGCATGCTCTCCTCGGACTGGCCAATAAACCAGTCCACCGCAGCCACCATTCCGACAATCTGCTCTTTGGCGACTTTCATGCCGCGGCCCACGCAATCGTCGAACGGGTTATTGTTTTCCGCGGCGGCCGCAATCAGGTCCTTGCGGCCTAACAACAAGCCGGCATTCTGCGGACCGCGAATTCCTTTGCCGCCGGAAAACGTGACCAGATCGAACCCCATTTGGGTGTAGTTCCATAGATTCGAAATGGGCGGGACATCCGCTGCCGCGTCATTGAAGCAGGCCACGCCGTGCTGGTGCGCTACGCGGATCCAATCCTCGCGGCTGATCTGGCCCTGCTCGGCGGCGTTGAAGAAATGCGCCATCACCGTGTGATCATTAAACGCCGCCTCGTACTCCGCCAGCGTTTCCACCTCGACGAAATGGATGCCGCAGTTGAGCAGGGCGTGGTCGTAACCGTAGCGGTGGGCCTTCTGCACGATGACTTCGTTCTTGAGGCCGGCTACGTTGTTGGGGAGTTCGTGCGGCCGGCATTTATTCGCCACGGTCATGCATGCGGCTGTGCCCAGCGTTAACGCCGAGGCCGCTCCGGCGGTGACGACGGCTCCCTCGGTGCGCAGTTTTTTGGCCAGGTATTCGCCGGCTTTGGTCTGCAATTCGAGCAGGCGGACGGGATGTTTGGCGGCGCGCGCCACCGCTGCCTGCACGGGCGGCGGCATGATGGACGCGGTCAGAATGGTGTAGGTGCCGGCGGCGTTGATGATCTTGGTGACGCCAAGCTTGTCATAGTAGTCTTCGCCTTCATCAACTAGACGGTTGGCGGCGGGTGCCGCGCGAATGGAGGCCGTCCCGGCGAAACCGCCAGCGGCAATGAGGTTCCGGGTCCATGCGAAGAAATCCCGGCGCGTGCGAAATCGGCTCATATGCGTAGCCTAGCGCAAAAGGCCGTGGCTGGTGGGCGGTGCCTGGCGGCTGGTGATTTAGTCTTATTTGCTTAAGCGGACTGGTTGACCAGGTATACGTGGGCCATGCTGGCGTACGCCGTGCCTGCCACCGCGCGAATGATGTCGCGGCCGATCTCCACGGCTACCGCGCGGTGCAGCGATTCCACGCTAACCACCACGCGCAGCGATTCCTTCTCGCGGATCAGTACGCCTTCCAGTCCAGCCAAAGATCCGCGCTCGATACGGGCTCTCTGGCCCACGCGGGGGTACGGCCACGGCTGCGCGGGCAGGCCGGACGCCTGAATTGCCTGGATGCGCTTGATCTCCTGGTCAGCGACGGGTGCACCTGGCGTCTTCAGCACCGGCAGCCTGCCGGCATGCGCGAAACGGCAGAATACGTATCCAGGAAACAATGGCAGATCCACGTAGGTGACGCCGTGGGCCCATTGGCGCCGTGCCCGGTAGAGAGGAACGAATGACTCGAAGCCCTTGCTACGCAAGTTCTCGGCGACGGATTTCTCGTGTCTCGGCCGGGCAGTCAGAGCGAACCAGGAATACGAATCGGTTCGGACCATTGTCCAGGCTTAGCGGCTGGTGGATGGCTTGCTACTGCCCTGCCCGGGGAGAGCGCCGGCGGCCGCCAGGCCTCCGACCGTCCCGGCTGCGGCCACGCCACCCACGATAGCAACCGTGGCGCCCGTGGACAGCCCTCCGGATGCACCGGCTGCCGCGCCTGCGCCCGCCCCCGCACCCGTGCCGCCGCCCGCCGCACCACCGTTTTCAGCCAACGCGCCCGCACCCTTGACCAGGCGCGTCACCTTGGTGACATCGATGAGCTGCGAGGCCCCCGCCACTGTGGGGGCTTCGGCATCCACCGTACCGGTGATCTCGACCAGGTTGCCGACCTGGTCCTCCAGACCGGTGCCCTGTAGTTGCATGGTGACATTGGTCACCCGGTCTACCACCACAAATTTGCCGTCCTTAACCGCCAGAATGCCGGACACCCTGGTGACGGTGACGGACCCGTCGGCCTGTGGCTCAAACGTCATTTCATGACCGGCGCTGAGCTTGGCAATCAGAACGCCTTCGCTATTGTTCACCCGCACCATTCCCTCGCGGGCGGCAACGGTTACGCGATTGGAAGAGACTACCAGCACCCGCGCGGTGGCGCCCGTTTTGTCCGGCGATACCTGCAGCTTATCCGCCTCAATACTGTAGTTAGCCGACTCCAATTGGCCGATGCCTTTCTCCAAGACCAGTCTTGACGCATACACGCGGGCGCGCGATTCAGATGCGAGCTGCATCTTGACTCCGCTATTAAGCTTCAACCGTGACGACGAAACGTTCGTCTCAATCACATTGCCGTCGAAGAGCGTGGCGTTTCCCCACACCTTCGAGTGGTTCACTTCAAAACCACCATTAGCAATCGCCATGCCGATGGCGGGGCCGGCGGCAAAGCTCGATGAGACGGCACAACAAAACAAGATGCCGAGCGGAAGCTGGCGGGTGAAACTAAACATGAGTGATCTCCTTCTGAAGATGTGTGGCCGCTCCGGGGATTTTCTCCCGAAATCCTGCAAGCACTCACCGGTTCCCTGTAGTAGCATCAGGATTGGTCGATATCCACAGTCATATTCTGCCGGGCCTGGACGACGGCGCCAAGACGCTCGAAGAGTCCGTCGAGATGCTGCGCCAGGCAGCTGATTCCGGCACGACCGACATCGTAGCTACACCGCACGCCAACACCCAGTTCACCTTCGAGCCGGACCTGATCAGCCAGAAGATCACCGAGCTCCAAGCGGCCGCGGGACCGCTTCCCCGCATCCACCGCGGCTGCGATTTCCACCTCACCATGGAGAACATTCAGGATGCGCTGGCCAATCCGGCGAAGTATGCCATCAATCACAAGCGCTACCTGCTGGTGGAGTTTTCCGATCTGCTCATCCCGCGCACCACGCAAGACATATTTGACCGCTTGCTGGGCGCCGGTCTGATACCGATCGTCACCCATCCGGAGCGCAATCCTCTGTTGCACACCCGTCTGGACCAGTTGCAGTCGTGGGTGGAGCGCGGCTCGCTAGTGCAGGTTACCGCCGCATCACTGTTGGGGCGCTTTGGAAAGACCGCCCGATCGGTGGCCACCGACCTGGTGAAGCGCAACATGGTGCACTTCCTGGCCAGCGACGCGCACGACACCAAATACCGTACGACGGACCTGCGCGAGGCCTACCAGTGCGTGGAGAAGACCTGGAGCGCCGACCTGGCCGAGACTCTGTTCACTACCGCTCCGGCTGCGGTCATCGCGGGAGAGGAGTTCCAGTTGCGCGATCCCGAACCGCTGCCGGCGAAGAAGAAGTGGTACCGGCTGGGGCTTTAAGCACGGGCAAGCGGGCTTTTCCGCATTTTGGCACGTCAAAGGTTCTTATGAAGACTCAATTTGGCGGGGCACCGCGGCCGCTTACGGCGCTCTCGATCGCACTATGCGGGCTTGTGTGCGGCCCAGCCCGGTCCCATCCCGGACACGCCCGCCGGCCGCCAATTCAGCCATTGGCTGGAGGTATTCAATGGCGGCAAGCGCGACGAGATCCAGAAGTTCCTGCAGGAGAACGATCCCGACGCCAAAATCGACGACCAGATGGATTTCCGCCGCATGACGGGCGGTTTCGATCTGAAGAAGATTGAAGAGTCCGCGCCGGCAAAGATAGTGGGCGTGGTCAAGGAGAAGGATTCCGACAATATCGCCCGGTTCACCATGGAGGTCGATCCGGCGCCGCCTCACCAGATCAAAGGTTTCGGCCTGCGCTTGATTCCTCCGTCGGCCGAGTTTCCCGGGGCCGCCCGCATGAGCGAGGCGGACGCCATCGCCGCGCTGCGGGCCGAGGTACAGAAGCGGGCCGATAACGATCAGTTCGCCGGCGCGGTGATGATCGCCAAGGGCCACCAGGTAGTTTTCTCCAACGCTTACGGGCTAGCCGATCGCGCGCGCCAGATTCCCAACCGGCTGGATACGCGGTTTCGTATCGGCTCCATGAACAAAATGTTCACCGCCACGTCGGTGCTGCAGCTTGCGCAGTCGGGAAAACTGAAGTTGACGGACCCACTCGGAAAGTACCTCACCACTTACCCGAATTCCGAAATAGCCTCCAAGGTGACCGTCCACCATCTGCTTACGCATACGGGCGGCACGGGCGATTTTTTCGGTCCCGAGTTCGATAAGAACCGGCTCAGTCTGCGCACCCTCGACGATTATGTGACGCTGTTCGGCAAACGCCCGCCGGAGTTCGAGCCGGGCGCGCGCTTTGCGTACAGCAATTACGGATTCATCCTGCTGGGCGTGCTGGTGGAGAAGGTATCCGGGCAGAGTTACTACGATTACGTGAAGGAGCACGTCTTCAAACCGGCCGGCATGACGCGCACGGACTCCCTGCCGGAAGAGGAAAAAGTGGAAGGCCGGGCGGTGGGCTATATGCACGAAGGCGGCAAGTGGCAGCCCAATAACGATACGCTGCCGGTGCGCGGCACGTCCGCCGGCGGCGGCTACTCCACGGTGGCCGACCTGGCAGCATTTGCCAACGCGGTGACGGAGCACAAGCTGCTCAACCAGGAGTACACGGAGCTGCTCACCACCGGCAAAGTGGAAGGTGGCCCCGGCGGCAAGTATGCCTATGGGTTCTCCGATTCCACCGAGAACGGCGTGCGCTGGCTGGGCCATGGCGGCGGCGCTCCCGGTATGAACGGCGCGCTGAAGTTCTCGCCCGGCTCGGGATACATTGCGGCGGTGTTGGCGAACCTGGACCCGCCCGCCGCCACGCGCATCGCGGACTTCGCCGCCGCGCGGCTGCCGGTTCACTGATAACAGCGATTACGCGAAGGCGCCATGCTATCGCGATGCTATGATTGAGGCTCATGCCGCAGCCCCTCCCCACGGTGGTCATTGTGGGCAGACCCAACGTTGGAAAATCGACCCTTTTTAACCGCATTACAGGGCAGCGGCGCGCCATTGTCGGCGATGAGCCGGGCATCACGCGCGATCGCCTGCATGGCGTCGCCGATTACCACGGGCGGCATTTCGAACTGATCGATACTGGCGGCATAGTGGTGGACGATGCCGAATACATCCCCAGCCAGATCCTGAAGCAGGCCAACGCAGCGCTCTCCCACGCTGCCCACATCATTCTTCTGGTGGACGGACGCAGCGAGATCACCGGTCCGGACCGCGACCTGGCGCGCATGCTGCTGCGCCTCGGTAAACCTGTTTCCCTGGCCGTCAACAAGGCCGACAGCGGCGACCGCGAGGACCTGGCGCACGACTTCTATTCGCTGGGAATCCGTGACATCTTTCCGGTTTCGGCCGAACACGGCATCGGCATCGATGCCCTGGTTGAGCATGTCACGGCCGGATTCGATGTCTCGCCCCAGGAGGAAATCGATGCGGAAACGCCGGCCGAATCTATCAAAATCGCGATCATCGGTCGGCCTAACGTGGGCAAATCCACCCTGCTGAACACGCTGACGGGCGAGGACCGGGCCATCGTATCGCCCATCGCCGGCACCACGCGCGATTCCGTAGACGAGACCATCACGCGCGACGGCCGGCACTACACGTTCGTCGATACGGCCGGCATCCGGCGCAAAGGCAAGACCCGCCTGATGGCCGAGAAGCTGAGCGTAGTAATGGCCCGGCGCAGCATCCGCATGGCCGATGTGGTGCTGGTGGTGATGGACGCGGTCGAAGGCGTGCTCGCCCTGGACGCCACCATCGCCGGCTACGCGCATGAAGGCGGGCGCGGCGTCATCCTGTGCGTGAACAAGTGGGACCTCATCGCGGAGAAAAAGAAAAGAGAATTCGAGCGCGAACTGCGCGATCACCTGAAGTTTCTGGAATACGCCCCGGTGCTATTCATCTCCGCCAAGACCGGCACTGGCGTGGAGCGCATCCTCAAGTTGATCCGGGAGGTGTACGAATCGGCCACCAAGCGCATCCCCACCGGAGAGATGAACCGCTTCGTGGAGCATCTGCGCTTCGAAGAGCGCAAGATCTATTACATTACGCAAGCGTCCACACGCCCGCCGACCTTCGTGGCCTTCACCGACCGCGCCGGCCCGCTGCATTTCTCGCATGAGCGGCACCTGGTGAACCAGATCCGGAAACACTTCGGGTTCAAGGGAACTCCGATCGTGTTGAAGACGCGGGCGAAGAACCGGCAGTAGCGCTGGGCGGCCTCACTTACAAAAGTCTACAAATCGCCGCGTGCACGCGGAACGAATTTGTAGCATCATCGATAGTAGATGCATTCAGTGGTTAAGGTTGCTTTTTGCGGTGCGCTGTTAACCGTGTCCACTTGGGCGCGGACGGGGTTGCAGTTCTCCTTGCACGATGCCGACGGCGGTGCGCATACCCAAGCCGAGTGGGCGCAGGCGCGCGCGATCGTGCTCTTCTTCGTGACCACCGATTGCCCGTTGAGTAACGGCTACACTCCGGAGATGAACCGCATCGACGAAACCTACACGCCGCGCGGCGTGCGCTTCTATGCGGTGCAGGGCGATACCACCGTTCCCGATAGCGAAGTGCGCCAGCACGCGCATGATTTCGCGTACACTTTCCCGGTGCTGCTCGATCCGCATCAGATATTGGCGCGTCACACCGCCGCCACGGTGACGCCCGAAGCCGTGGTGCTCTCTCCCGAGGGCGCGGTGCTGTACCTGGGCCGCATCGACAACCGGGTGGAAGATTTCGGCAAGACCCGCGTGCAGGCTACGGAGTTCGATCTGCGCGATGCGCTGGATGCTATCCTCGCCGGCCGTCCAGTGCCGCATCCGCGCACGCACGCATTGGGCTGTGCCATCACGAATGGACATTAGAGGAAACCTGGTATGAAGTCTCTGGCAATTCCCGGCTTGATCTGCGCAGCGGCGACGGTTGCGGCCGCAGCCACCCCCACGTTCAACAAAGACGTCGCGCCGATCCTCTATCAGAATTGCGCCACGTGCCACCGGCCGGGAGAAGTCGCCCCGTTTTCGCTGCTCACTTACCAGGATGCCGCCAAACGCGCCGGACTGCTCGCTACGATCACCGCGCAGCGAGTTATGCCGCCCTGGAAGGCCGAACCCGGATATGGTTCGTTTGCCAACGAGCGGCGCCTGTCGGACCAGCAGATCGCGCTCATCGGCGAATGGGCCAAGGCGGGGGCGCCCGAGGGCAATCCCAAGGACAAGCCAACACCGCCCGTGTTTCCTGCCGGGTGGGAAGCGGGGCAGCCGGACAAGGTCCTGACCATGGGCAAAAAGTTCGCGGTGGCGGCCGACGGTCCGGATGAATACCGCTGTTTCGTGATGCCGCTGGACACCGACCAGGATGTCTACCTGAGCGGCATGGAATTCCGGCCGGGCAACCGGCGCGTGGTGCATCATGCGCTGGTCTACCTGGATACCACGGCCACGGCGCGTAAACTGGCGGCCGGCTCGCCCGATAACGGCTATGACTGCTTCGGCGGACCCAAGTTCCCGCCTTCCGGTCTGATGGGCGGCTGGGCGCCGGGAGCCACGCCGCAGCCGGCTTCGCCGGACTTGTCGCAACTGATCCGCAAAGGCACCGACGTGGTGGTGCAGATCCACTATCATCCTTCCGGCAAGCCGGAGGAAGATCAATCCACGCTGGGCCTGAAGTTCTCGGGGCCGCCCACGAAAGGCCGCGCGGGCATCATCCTGTCGAACCGCCGCATCGATATTCCCGCGGGCGACGCGCACTACGTGGTCAAGACCGCCGTCAGCCTGCCGCGCGATGTGGACCTGTTCAGCATCACGCCGCACGCGCATTATCTGGGCAAGGATATGAAGGCCACGGCCGTGCTGCCGGATGGCACCACCAAGCCGCTGATCTGGATCAAGGATTGGGATTTCAACTGGCAGGGGCAATACCGCTACAAGGAGCCGATCCACTTGCCGCAGGGGACACGCATCGAGCTCGAATATACCTACGACAATTCGGACAAGAATCCGCACAACCCGTCACATCCGCCGGTGCAGGTGACCTGGGGCGAGGAAACCAGGAACGAGATGGCTGTTTTGTTTCTGGGAGTCGTCCTACCATCGCCGGACGATGTGCCGGGCTTCCGGCGCGCGATGCGGGCCGAATACATCGCTTCGTTCCTGGCCGAAACCAACAGCATCGACAAACTGCCGCCCGGGATGCCGCCGGCCGAGGTGGAAAGGATCAAGCGCGTGTTCCGGATGTTCGACAAGAACGGGGACGGCAAGCTCGACGCGCAGGAACAGGCGGCCTTGCTCGCTTTTTTGCGCGGGCGGACGGAGCAGTAGAAGTTTTTACGGTACCGCGTGATCGGCCCTCTCAGGACGCGCGGCTTTTCCGAATATACGGCTCCGGGATCAGCAGCGTGAGTGCATCGGGCACGATCTCGACACTGGCCGGAATGTGGCCGGCATATTCGCCGTCCACCTGGATATAAACCCGCCGGGCCGTGGTTCCCGGCATGCAAACGGCCTTGGCGCGAATCATCGACACGCCGGTCACGCCCGACAATTTTCGTATGGCCACACGCGTCAGGTAGTTCAAGAAGCGGAACGAGCTGCACGATTCGAACAGCACCACCTCAAAGCGATCCTCCAGCAGGCTGATCGACTGCGCGATCTCCAGGTCGCCGCCGTAGTTGCGCACCTTGCTCACCAGCACGAACGAGCAATTCACGCGGCGCCCTTCCACCAGCACTTCGAATTCGTCCAGATCGCGCCCCAGCAGGCTGAAGCCGCCGATCCAGTAAGCCAGCTTCCCGAAGCGCGCCTTGAGCGGCATGCTGAGGTTGTAGACGATCTTGGCGTCTAGACCGATTCCCGCCATCAGCAGAAACAGGCGCGTGCGCTCCTCTCCATTGGCGCACTGCAGGCGCCCCATGGAAATGCGCGTAGGAATGCAAGCAGAGAGATTCTCGGCCGCGCCCTCGATCGTGGAGTTCAGCCCCATCTCGTTGGCCAGCACGTTCGCGGTCCCGGCCGGCAGGACGCCCAGGGGCACATCGGAGAAGGCGACGCCTTCGGCGATCTCATTGATGGTGCCGTCGCCCCCCGCCGCGAGTATCAGCTCCGCGCCGTCGGCGATGCTGCGGCGCGCGATGGCGCCCGCTGTCCCCGGTCCCTGCGTGGGCACCAGCCATGTATCGTGGCCCTTCTCGCGCAGAATCTCCGCGGCGGCGGATAGGCGCTTCAATCCCTTGGCGCCCATCTTTCCCGCAAAAGGATTGTAAATGATGATGGTCTTACGTGCGGGGGTTATGGCTGGCGGCTCCTTGGCACTTCCTAAGTTTAAACTATAGGTGATAAACCGATGCCGAAAGATTTTGCCGCCCGGATCGAGAAACTGCGCGACACGCTGCGCCACCACGAACGCCTGTACTACGTGCTCGATCAACCTACCATCACGGATGCCGAGTATGACGCGCTGATGCGCGAGTTGCGAGATCTGGAGACCGCCCATCCGGAATTGCTGACGCCCGATTCACCGACGCAGCGCGTAGGCGGCAAACCGCGCGAAGGCTTCGTCAAAGTGGCGCACAGCTCGCCCATGCTGAGCCTCGATAATGCGCTCGACGAAGGCGAGTTGCGCGATTTCGACCGCCGCGTCCGCGAGCTGCTACGCGGCGCGGAATTCCGTTATGTCACCGAACTGAAACTCGACGGCCTCTCGATGGCTGCCCATTATCGCGACGGCCAGTTCACCAAGGCGGTAACACGCGGCGATGGCGTGGTGGGCGAAGAGGTCACCGAAAATGCGCGCACCATCCGTTCGCTCCCGTTGCGCGTCCCGACCCAGCTTCCGCAGCTTGAAGTGCGCGGTGAGACGGTGATGAACCGGCGCGCCTTCGAGCGTCTGAACGCCGAACGCGACGAAAAGGGGCTCTCGCGCTTCGCCAATCCGCGCAATGCCGCCGCCGGATCGCTGCGCGTGCTGGAGCCCTCCATCACCGCGTCGCGCCGCCTGGATTATTACACTTATTTCCTGTACGTGGATGGCGCGCCGGCCTTTCCGCGGCACTGGGAGTCGCTCGAAGAACTGCATCGCCTCGGCTTCAAGGTGAATCCGCACCGCAAGCTCTGCCAGGATGTGGACGAGGTGGTGCGCTTCTGCGCGGAATGGGAGGCCAAGCGCGAGCAACTGTCTTACGAGATCGACGGCGTGGTGGTGAAGGTGGATTCCATCGCCCAGCAGCAGCAGCTCGGCTATACCGCCAAGGCGCCGCGCTGGGCCATCGCCTACAAGTATCCGGCGCGGCAGGCATTGACGGTCGTGGAAGGGATCGAAGTCCAGGTGGGACGCACCGGCGCTCTCACGCCCGTGGCGCACCTGCAGCCGGTCGAGGTCAGCGGCGTCACGGTGGCGCGCGCCACCCTGCACAACGAGGATGAAATCGAGCGGCTGGGCTTGCAGATCGGCGACACAGTGGTGATCGAGCGCAGCGGAGACGTGATTCCCAAAGTAGTGCGGGTACAGGCGCAGGGCTCCTACCGGAAACCGTTTCGTATGCCGGCGACCTGTCCGGTGTGCGGCGGCAAAATCGTGCGCGAGGAAGGCGAGGCCGCCACGCGATGCATCAATGCCAATTGCCCCGCGCGGCTGAAGGAATCCATTCTGCACTTTGCGGCGCGCGGCGTCATGAATATCGATGGCCTGGGCGACGTGCTGGTGGATCAACTGGTAGATCGCGGCATGGTGCGCAGCGTAGCGGATATTTACGGCCTGACCATGGCGCAACTTGTGTCCCTCGAGCGCATGGGCGCGAAGTCTGCCGGCAATGTCATCGCCAATATCGAGAAATCCAAGCAGAACCCGCTGCCGCGCATCCTGACGGCGCTGGGCATCCGCTTCGTCGGCGAGCGCACCGCGGTGTTCCTGGCGGAGGCTTTCGGCAGCCTGGACAAAATTGCGCAGGCCAGTGTGGACGAACTGCAGCGTGCCGAGGAAGTAGGACCCAAGGTTGCCGAAAGCGTCTTCCAGTTTTTTCACGAGTCGCACAACCAGGAACTGGTCGAACGTCTGCGAAAGGCTGGTCTGCGGTTTGAGTACGAGGTGAAGCGGAGAAAAGGCGGCCCGTTTCAGGGACTGACTTTCGTACTGACGGGAACGCTGCCGAACCTCAGCCGCGAGGCGGCTACGCAATTGATTGAAGCGGCCGGCGGCAAAGTCAGCGGATCAGTCAGCCGCAAGACTAGTTATGTCGTGGCGGGCGAAGACGCCGGTTCCAAGCTGGATAAGGCGCGCAGCCTGGGCGTGACGGTAATTGATGAAACGGGCCTGCTGGAGATACTGGCCAAGAAGCGGGAAGGCTAAAGCGACCGCCTCAAGCCAGTTTCAAGCCATCGCTCGCACACCCATCACGCGCTGCAACCATGCGTCCGCGATGGGCCGGGCCTTCGATGGAAACCGGTGGCCGCCGTCGAGCATGTGAAATTCCACATCCGGCGCGCGCAGACGCAGGCGTTCGGGATAGCGCTCGGTGACTTCAGGTTTGTAAAATTCGTCCTCGCGGCGGGCGATGTGCAGCAGCGCGGCCGTCACCGGCACGTACGGACCTTCTTCCCAGTTGCCCGGAATGCCGCCGCAAATCGCGATCACGCCCCGGATCTGCTCGGGATGCGTGGCCGCGAACCGGTAGTTCATCCCTACCGGCTGGGAGAAGCCGGCCAGGATGCGGCGCGATGCGGGGATGCCGTATTCGCGCCCGGCTTCATTCAAAACGTGCAACAGCATATCGTGATGCAGCCGCACGGACGATTCCGGATGCTTGTGCGTGGCCCAACCGTACCCCACGTCGCTGGAGGCCTGGGAGAGGTAGAACTGATTAGGACCTTCCACCGCCGCGATTACATGCCGCGGACCCATCATGCCGGCCGTCAACCGAAGCATCACTTCCGGGTTGGAGCTGAAGCCGTGTAACGCCACGACCAACAGCGTCTGGTCATCGACGGACTGCGGCGCGTGGACCAGGTAGCGACAGTCCAGCCGCGCGGTAAAACTCGAATGGCGCGTGTTTTCCAGGGTCATAAAGAGGAGGGTTTCGGAGCTTGCGGATTAACCAAATCTTCACCTTGATTTCTGCAGATTTGAGGTTATCATAGCTTATTCGGTTTATGAGCGCAGTCGGTTCGCCATGCTTGCGCATCGGGTGAGGCGCTCGTCTACCGCCATAACGGGGAAGCAACAAAAAATAGTCCGGGGGTCGCCTCCGGAACCGTTCGTGATACGCCACTCCGGCGTAAGCGCCGAAGTGTGACCAGATTAGAAAGATTGAGGATGAGGCCGGCAATGCATTGCTTCAAGCAAGTCATCTGTTTGGTTTTTCTGGTAGTTTTAGCGCTCCACGCGCCCCTCCGCGGGCAGGATGTATTGGGCGCCATTACGGGCACGGTAAAAGATTCCACCGGCGCGGCGGTCCCGGATGCCACGGTACACGCTCGCAACGTGGATACCAACCTGGAAGTGGTCCAACGCACCCAAACCAACGGGTCGTATTCGGTGCCCAACATTCCGGCCGGCACCTATCACTTGACTTTTACCAAGGAAGGATTTGAGACCGAAACTCACACGCGGGTTCTGGTGAACGCGAACAGGACCACTACGGTGGATAGCAGCCTGCGCGTGGGCGCGGTGAGCACCACGGTAGAGGTGACCGCCACGCCGCTGATGAACCAGGTGGACACGACCAACGGCTACGTGGTCGATCAGCTGACCATTCAGGAGACACCGCTGGGAACCGGCAGCTTCACGCAACTGGCGATTCTGAGCCCGGGCGTGCATGCCGATATGCTGGGAGGGGCCGGCAGCAACGCGGGCCTCGGCAACCAGGCCATCTTCGCCAACGGCAACCGTGACACCAGCAACAGCTTTTCACTGAACGGCATCGACACCAACAATTTGTTCAACGGCAATTCCACCAGCCAGGTGGGTGAAAACCGCTTCGTGCTGAACATCGGCGAAAACTTCGGCGCGGGCGGCAGTATCCAGACCAGCACTTCGGTTTACGGCGCGATCGGCCAGGCGCTCCCCACGCCGCCCACCGAAACCATCCAGGAAGTCTCGGTGAATGCCGCCATGTATGACGCGACGCAGGGCGCGCACAGCGGCGCGCACATCAGCGTGGTCACCAAGTCGGGCACCAACGAGTTGCACGGCATGTTGTACGAAGATTTCCAAAACAGCGTGATGAATGCGGCGCCGTTCTTCTATAACGCCTCGCCGGCCATTACCACCAAGGATCCGTACTTGAACCGCAATCAGTTCGGCGTGAATCTAGGTGGCCCCATCAAGAAGAACAAGCTGTTCTATTTCGCGGCATACCAGGGGGTGCGCATCGCGGATGCGGCGGACGCCACCAAAGACGTGAGCGTGCCGATCGGTCTGACCGCCGACCGCAGCACGCAGGGCATCATCAACATGGTGCAGAACAGCTACGGCAAAACCATCACCCCTTCGCAGATCAGTCCGGTGGCCGCGGCCATGCTGCAGGCCAAGCTTCCCGGCGGGCAATTCCTGTTTCCCAGCGCGCAGATCACGAATTCCAGTACCGCGCTGGCCCTGGGATACGACGCTGTATTGGAAGGACCCAATGCCCAGTCATCCGTGAATCAGGGCATCGCCAACGTGGACTACAACGTGAACGACATGGATCGGCTGACGGTGAAATATTACTATCAGACCGACCCCACCACCAACCCGTTTGGCGCGGTTGGCGCGCTGCTCGGTTTTCCGCAGCAGCTTGCGGCGGGCAGCCAGGTGGGCGCCATCAATAATACCGTGATCCTGAGCCCCAGCCTGACCTGGCAGCAGCACGCCGGCTTTACGCGTCTGCGCGCTTATTCCCAGACCTCCGGAGCATTTACGCCCAGCGATTTCGGCATGAGCCTGCTGGGCGCCACGAACATACCGCAGTTTGAGATTTCCGACGTACTGGGCAGCAGCGGGCTTGAATTCGGGCCTAGTGTCAGCTTCGGAAATGCCGGCATGTACCAAAATCAGTGGGAGCTGGGGTCTTCGCTAAATTGGGTAAAAGGGCGCCATACCATCGCCGTCGGCGGGAACTGGGCGCATACGCAGCTCAACATCCTCAACAACAACACGCAGTCGGACACGCTGGGTTTCAGAAGCTTTCTGAACTTCGTAGAGGGTACCGTGCGCACCGGCAGCGATTCGGCCGCGTTCCCCAATGCCAATGCCAGCCGCTATTACCGGTCGAATACGGCGGGACTCTATGTCAACGATAACTATAAGGTTCTGAGCAACCTCTCGCTAACCCTGGGGCTGCGTTGGGATTTCGATGGCCCTCTCACCGAGAAATACGGAAGGCTGGCGACCTTCAATCCCAGCCTGTATGCATACGATCCATCGTCGGACACGATTACCAATTCCGGCTTGGAAATTGCATCTAACAATTCGACCTTCGGCACCGCGGGCGCCAACGACTCGCTGCTGACTCAGCACCAGTGGGGCCTCGCGCCGCGCATCGGGATTGCCTGGACGCCGCTCTCAAAGCTGACTGTGCGCACCGGTTTCGGCATGTACTACGACCGCGGCGAGCTGTTCAGCGAGTTCTCGCCGAGCGCCGGATTCGGGTTCAATGGACCGCTGGGCGTGACCCTCGAGCAGCCCTTCGTTACTGCTATTTTCGCCGGCAAGGGGGCCACTCTGCAGACACCGTTCGGCACCGCCGCGCCCGCGCCGCCGCCGCAGAGCGCCGCGGCCTTCCAGGCGCTGCTGCCGAACCTCAACCAGACCTTGAACGGCAACTACCCGAATGGCAACTTGTTTGGACCATTCCTGGTGGGCGGCTACGATGCCAACAATAAGCTGCCCTATACGGTCAATTGGACATTCGACCTGCAGTATCAGGCATCCAACAACTGGCTGTTCAGCGTCGGTTATGTGGGCAACCACGGCGTGCACGAGGTGCTGCCCATCCCGTTCAATCAGCCGTCTATTGCGACGCTGCAACATCCGGTCAACGGTCAGACCTATTCGTACGGCGGCGTGACGCCGCTCTATCTGAACCTGGAGCCGTACGATCCGGCGCCCGAATACGCCGGAAACGCCCCCGGACGCGTGCCCTACATCGGTTATGACATGAACTCCGTTTTGTACGAAGCGGAAGGCATCTCCAATTACAACGCGCTGCAGCTTCAGGCCCGCAAGCGGTTATCCAACGGGCTGCAGTTCACGGCTTCCTACACCTGGTCCCACGCGCTCGACGAGCAGAGCGGCCTGGGATTATTCTTCACCGGCAACAACCCGCTGGTCCCGAAGTCTAACTACGCTTCGTCGGATTTCGATCAGACACACGTGTTTTTGATCAATTACAGCTACACCTTTCCGCAGGTGACGTCCAACAAGTCCCTCGGCTACCTGCTGAACGGATGGACGCTCGGCGGTCAGACTGTGGCGCAAAGCGGGCAGCCCTACAGCGTTTATGACTTCTCGGGATCAGTGGCCAGCCTGTATTACGGGTCGAGCGATTACATCACCAATCCGATCGTACCGTTGGTACCTGGCGTGAGTGTAAAGCAGGCGCAGTTGCAGGGCACCACCGGCGTGAATGCCGGCCAGCCGGTGCTCAACGCCAACGACTTCGCGCCCCAGTTCCTGGCGCCGGGGCAGAGCGGCGTACCGCCGTGCGATTCGTCAGGGTGCGATATGTTTGAGTCGCTCTACGGCACCTCCGGCCGCAACCTGTTCCGCGCGCCCTTCCAGGTGCGCTTCGATATGACGCTGGCCAAAGAATTCCTGTTCGGCGAAAAGTACAGACTGCGCTTCAACTTCGACGCATTCAATATCTTCAATCACCCGGACTTCGACGCTCCCAATAACGATGTGGTGTTCTTTCCCTACTACGCAGGACCGCCATCGATTCCGCCGCAGGGTAGTTTGGGCGACATCCAGCACACCATTGGCAGCCCGCGATTCCTGCAATTGTCGCTGCATCTGTCGTTCTAGGGAGCGTAAAAGCCGGCGTTGCGCGGCCACAATCCCGCGGGTTCGAATCCTGCGTGGCGAGTCAATTTGACACTTCTGACTTCTCGCCATCTGATTGATTTCATTACGAGCATTTCAGAAGTTTCCACTGGATTGGCCCCGCTTGACTGTGACCCCGGCGTGGATTCGAACTCTTTATCCGACCAGCATCCCCCCAAACGAATCGGCACCAGCCCTTTATCCCTGCCAACGTCCGGATGGCCGACCACGCATTACCGACGCGACGTGTACAATTGCACAAGAACAACGATGGGTCTGCATTTCACGATCTTGGCTGTCGAATCCGAAATGATCTACGAACGTCGTGGACGAATTCAGCGCACGGTGGGAATTCGCCCGCAATGGCATCATCATCATCCTGACACGATGCGCGTCCCGGAATCGGTGTTTTCCAGATTCAGCGACGCGTTTCGCACCGCACACCCAGAGTTCAACTACTACGGACCGACTGAGTACAAGGGCCAAGAGACAGCCCGGTTGTTCAGCGAACTCAGAGCCAGGCCATGGGCTGAACGAACCGTGGACACTCAAGGCGAGACGGAAGATGTAATCCGGAAAATACTCGCAGTCGCGGAGCACGCACTAGCCAACCGACAATCGCTCTCGTCTTAGGTATTTTGTATTCGGGGAGGTTGCGGACGCGTGCTATCCGGAAGATATCTTGAGCTCCCTTGGCGAGTTCGAGACGTGTCCAGACTCGGTGCCCACGCTGGACACCGTCGGGGTAAGTGCAACCGAGAGCGTTGAACGAAAGCGCCCTCAGCCGGTTCTAGCGGCGGCGTATAAGGCCGAAACACGTCGCCACATCCAGCGACGCCATCATCGCCAGACGGTCGGCCGTGAACCCCAAGTGCGTTGGGGTGCGGACACTCTTCTCTAACTATAACTTGGGCACCACCTTGTTGCGTTCGCGCTGCTGCCGCTCCTCCTCCTGCCTTGTGAGCTGTTGAACGTCCTGGAGGTCGTGGAAGGCCGCAGCCTCATCCAGCAGAATGGAGTGGTAAAAAAATATCTGACCGGTATCCTGTGGGGATGAATGGTCGACTGGGGACACGTCGATCCAAAGGGCCGCTGCGCAGCCGGACCGCACGTCGCCGGGAATCCAGTAAGATCTGCCGGTGCCGCCCTGAGAGAAGACCGGCCGCTCCCGGCATCCTGGAGGTACGCCGTCCTTGCCGAGGCTGTGCCATTGGGAATCGAAGTACCAAGCCAGCATGTAGTGTTGGTTATAAAAGGACTCCGCAGCCGGCTGGCCGTATTGTGCGATCAGCGCCTTGCGGAAGTTGTCCCAGGTCGGCCGCGTTGTTAGGGAGAAGCCCTTTTCGCGCGAAACGAAGTAGACATGGCCTTTTTGCGTGGTTGCAATTTCGACGGTGCTGTCTTCCACTCCATAAATGAGGGACCATCCCCCGCCGATCCGCACGGTGCCAGCGTAATGTTCCCATTGTTTCACCTGCGGACCCTTATACATGCCGTCCGCAATTTTTTGCGCCTGTGTGTACGGCATGCCCAGCGAGATACCGAGGATGTTCGGTGCTAGAGCCGCCGCAGGGTTGGACAATGGCAACCCGGAAGCGAGGAGGAACACGAGCGACGTTAAGTTCATAATAGGCTTATCGGACCAACGGATGAAATTCCGCGCACGACAAATTGTGCAATACGCTCCCAATCTATGTGTCGTCCGTCCGCCCCTCAGAGAGACTTCGTACTCCGGTAGGATGCCGGCCTTTGCAGCCACAGTCCAGGGGCTGCGTTGAACGGTGGTCGATGTGAGAGCTGCCGTGGTCGCCATCCCCACTGAAGCAGTCGTGAACAGAGCGCCCTTCACCATCTGATCACGACGGTCCAGGCCTAAAATCCATTCGAGACTGATCTCGGCTGGGGCACCCAGCGTGGATGAGAGTGCCAGTTTTGCATATATGCCATTGGCCTGAGCTGGTTCGAGTGGACCGCGTTTCAGGCCGCAAAAGTTCGAAACGTGTCCAAGGTGGGGAGCCAACCTTTTCCTTCCGCTGGCTTGCATGCCCGTCGGTTGAGGGTATCATCCTGGACGCTCGCGGCTATCTCCCAAGCCGGACAGTCCTGTCTTGCGGAGGGAAGGCCGTTCACCAGCCGCTTACGCTGGATGAACTCCTGCCTCACAACTGGAAGTTCCTCGCAGTTTCTCCCGCTTACGCCTAATCCTACATTCCCGACGTGTCTGATTGGAGATCAGTACGCGTTCATGAGTTTTCACGAGAGGCTTGCAAAAGACGTACTGAATATTGTTTTAGTAGAAAGCTTCGAGATTGCCGATATGAGTAGCATGAGGTCTCAAGATGAAGTGTCCGTTCGACCGTGAAGAAATAGCTGACGACGCCATCGTCTGTCCTCATTGCGGTGCCGAAAAACGTGAACGCAGCATGGCGACTCGTATCTGGCTGATAATATTAACTCCTTTAGTTTTGACCCCGATCTTCTTTGCGCCCTTTGTGTATGGACTATTCTGGCTCGTGTACATTGGCATTTCTGAGGGCTTTTCTTATTACGGGAATGGGCCAAGCTTTTGGCCGTGGTTCGGGCTGTTCAACCTTATCCTCGATTATTTCATTATTCTCGCAATAATCAAGGGCCCGCGAGTAGAGTGGGTACGTGTCAGCCGGGTCTAGCAGCCCGTGGTAGGCAGTCTTTTCTCAACGAGATCTGCGGCGAGCGCGCAAGAGTAGGGTCGATTGTGTAACGTTACGGCGCGTCAAACGGCTGCGGCCGTCTCTTGCGCGGCAATATGAAACCGGAGTCCGGTTCGAAGCACCGATCAGGCCGGAAAGTAGCAAGCCGAAGCCGGCTTTGCGGCTGGTCGAGGTCTGGAACAGCTTCGCCGGGGTGGCGCCCTTCAGCGACCCGACGCCGGTGAAAAAGTTCACTAGCCGCGGCGTAGCCGTCGCCCGTATCTGCGGGGCGGTCCAGCGTCTTTCGCACGACGCGCCGGAGCGAGACCTTTAAGCTGTCCAAAGATCCTCTGTTCATCGAAATGTTACGCGATATTGTGGGCCTGTACCTGACCCGCCCGACCGCGCACTGGTTCTGTGCGTCGACGAGAAGTCACAGATTCGGGCGCTGGACCGCGCACCCCGGACTGCTAGTGCGGGCAACCGCTGCGCAACGATTGCTCCAACGGGCAAAACAGCCTGGCTCGGATGAGTTCGAGACGTGTCCAAGGTGGGGGCCCAGTATGGACAAGCACCGGCAGGCCGCACCGATGATTATGAAAGCATTACACTTTGATGGGTTCGATCATAGTGCCAGTTGGGCTGCAAAAGTTCGAAACGTGTCCAGACTGGGGAGCCTAAATAAGAGTGTTGGTGAGAGGCCCGATCTTGTGCGCTTGTGCTATTATGACATTGTGCGAACCACGCTCGACATTTCAGATGAGGCCTACTACATCGCCAAGGCCATCGCGCGGGATCAGAATCGCAGCCTCGGACGAGTGATTGGCGACCTTATTCTGAAATCGTCCAAAGGAGGGAACGGCGGACCCATAACGATGAGTGATTACGGTTTCCCCACTTTCCGTTGCACCCGGCCCGTGACCACCGAGGACGTCAAGGCTCTCGATGACGAAGAGTAAGGTCTACCTGCTCGATTCCAATGTCCTCATCGCACTGGCAACGCCCGAACATAGTCTAAATGAGCGCGCGGCGGCGTGGTTCCTCAAGGGGCACCGGTTTGCAACTTGCCCGATCACGCAGGGCGCGCTTTTCCGTTTCCACCTACGCGCCGGGGTGGAGGCGACGGCGGAATCAGCGAAGCTTCTGCTGGAATCGATTTCCTCGCTTCCGCGGCACGAATTTTGGCCGGATGATGTTTCCTATCTCGACATGCCAACCGCGGGAATCGCCGGACATAGACAGGTCACGGACGCTTATCTTGTACTATTGGCGCGGAGACACGGCGGTTCAGTAGCCACGATGGACCACGCGCTGGCTGCTGTTCACGCGGGAACCACACTACTTCGGTAGCTCCCTTCCGCTCTGCGAAAAGGCACGCGTCGCTCACTCAGACAACCCATGCGTTCGAATCCGCTGAAACAGCGTTCGGACCGCTGGAGACGGCCAAACGGCGAGAGCGAAACGCGTCCAAGACGGGGGAGCCAGTTCTTCAAACACCATGCCGGATGCGAGCTATCGAGTGTGCGTTAGGCCAGGAGTGCGCAAACCGGGGCTGCGGACAAGTAGCCCCGTCCAATGGGAATGCCGGCGCTTCAAAATTTCAAACTTTGTTTACCAGACGATCTGGGAATGAGCTTAATCCAGATCCATTGCGGCCTTCAGCCCCAACTCCACTTGCCTCAAGACCTCAGCCGGCAATGTTCCGATCCTTTTGGTCAGTTTTGCGCGATCCAATGACCTCACTTGGTGACACACGGCCAAGCTTTCCCTCGGAAGACCGCCGGCGCCAGCCGGAATCACGACGACCGTAGGCCCTCGCTTACTCTGAGATGCGGAGGTTGAAATCGGAGCTACGATAATCGATTTCCAACCCGGAATTTGATTGAAGCCATCGTGTGAGATGACGATCACGGGTCGTCGTCCAGTTTGCTCCGAACCCGATCGCGGCGTCAGATCCGCCCAGTGGACCTCACCTCTCTTCACTTCGTCGCCTTAGGCGTTCTGACCAATTGCTCGATGCCCGCCGCCTCCAAATCATCGTCGAGGTCGAGTGATGTACCCGCGGCGTCCACTGCGAAAGCAGCGATTGCTTCGTGGCGGGCTTTACGCATTTGCTGCCGCAACCAGAAATCGATTGCCTCGCGCGCAAGAGCCGTTGCAGGTACTTTAGAGCGCGCAGCCGCCATCCTGAGATCCTCATAAGTATCTTCTGGAAGCGGTACGTGGAAGTTCTTCATAAGGCTACTGCCCGCATTTCATTATGCCACAGTATTATGGCATCGGATTTGCCATAACCTTCCTTGTTAAAAGAACGCGGGACGGACATGCCACCTCCTCCCATGGCAGACAACGAACAAGATCTGACACTTGGAGGATAAGGATAGTCCTCGCCGGAGGGATGTGCTAACCTCCAAATGAAATTGCCCCATGCCCGACTGGAATCCCAACCAGTATCTGAAGTTTGCCGAAGAGCGCACGCGGCCCTGCCGCGATCTGGCCGCGCACATCGCGGTGGCCAATGTGCAGCGCGTAATGGACCTCGGGTGCGGACCCGGAAACAGCACCGCCGTGCTGCGCGAGCGGTGGCCGGACGCGGAATTCTCCGGCTTGGACAGTTCGGCCGGCATGATCGCGCGGGCCGGGCGGGAATATCCCGGCCATCGCTGGGTTCAAGGCGACATTTCGCAGTGGGCGGCGGGCGGCGATGGACGTTTCGATGTGGTCTTCTCGAACGCGGCCATGCAGTGGGTCGAAGAGCATGCGGTAGTGTATCCGCAACTTCTCACGCACGTAGCACCGGGAGGTGCGCTCGCTATCCAGATTCCGGGGAATATCGATGCCCTGCCCCACCGCCTGATGCGCGAAGTGGCGGCTTCGCCCACATGGAGCTTCTGGTTCCCGCAAGGCAAGGTGCGCGAGTGGCACCATCACGAACTGGAGTTCTACTACGACGTGCTGGCGTCATCGGCCGCGCGGGTGGACCTTTGGGCTACCGAATATCTGCACATTCTGCCGGATGCGCAGGCCATTGTGGAATGGTATCGCGCGACCGGATTGCGGCCGTTTCTGGAAGCACTCGAGAACGATGCGGATCGCGAGCGGTTCTGCGCGGATTACCTGGCGCTGCTCGAACCGCACTTCGCGCCGCGACCCGCGGGCGGCGTGTTATTCCCGTTCCGCCGCATCTTCGTGATCGCCTACCGCGGATAGCTTAGGCGCGCGATGCGGCCCTTAGGTCCCACCGCCCAGACGGCATCGCCGGCCGCGCCGATCGCGTTGTAAGCGGCGTTGTCGATTGGTTTCCAGCTCTGGCCATCGGTTGAGATATCGGCGCCGGAAGTTCCCACCGCGATCCAGATCCGGCGGTCCGCAATGAAGGCGACTGCCGAGCGGTAGCCGTTAGGGCGAGAAGCGGCAGGCGTGGTCCAACTGCGTCCGCCGTCGGTGGTTACGGCCAGGTTGCCGGTTGCATCCGCGGGTTTGCCATAGTCTCCACCCACCGCTACGCCGTGGCTTGAATCGGCGAAGGACAAAGAAAAAATGCCGGCGCCGGCACTGTCGTGGCGCAGGGGCGTGGCGGCCACCTCCCAGGTTCGCCCGGCGTCGCTGGAGCGGAAAACGCGCGCGCCGGACGGTCCTCCGGTACCGAACCAGGCTTCGGCGGCGCCCCGCAACACCAGGCACGAGTTGCTGGCGGCGAATGCGCCTTCATCCGGAAGCGCCGGAGGTAATTTGCGCCGTTGCCAGGTTTGCCCGCCGTCCGCCGTGGTGAGGATGACGAACTGTCCATCCACCGGATCACCCAGGATGATGCCGTGGCGCGCGTCCCAAAACGCCAGTGCGTCGAAGAAGCCGCCGGCATCCGGATTGGTGTACAGCAGCGACCAATGCGCGCCGGCGTCGGCCGTCCGGTAGACCCGCGACTTGGCGCCCGGGCCGCTGCTCATCAGCCAGGCGGTTTGAGCATCCAGGGCGTGGACCGCACGAAAATCCAGATCGGCGGCAGCGGGGACGGCGGATGCCTGCCAGGTGACGCCGCCATCGAGAGTGCGGAGATACGTGCCGCCAGTGCCGCTGGCCCAGACCACCGTCGAACTAACGGCGCTGACGCCGCGCAAAGAGGCTGTCGTCCCGCCTGGCTGCGCCGTCCAGGTTTGCGCCAGCGCCGCGCAAACGGCTGCAATTCCAATTATGCCGGCGCGAATAACCGGATTTTCCGAATAATCGTTTGAATTATAAAGATGCAATATCTTCCTCCCGCGGGATAGAATACCGAAAAGGGTAGAAAAGGCACAAACACGATGTTCCGAATGTTAGCGCATGCCAGCTTGGCCATGCAGATAGCCTTTTCCGGTCTGCTGGTGTGCCTGCTCGAATTCTATTACCGGCGCATCGCGCAGGAAGCCTGGTTACGCTGGTTCGCGTATTCCTGGGTGGCGCAAGTCGTCTACGTGGGCTCGCTTTGGGTCTTGTTCGATCATCCGCTGGGGCCCGCTTGGCTGCGCATTCCCGCGGCACTGCTGGGATTCGTAGTACCCGCCACCTTCGCCCTGACTGGCATCGCACTCATACGCGGGCGGACGCCCTCGCGCGCCTGGACAGCCGGATTGTATCTGGTCGCCTCGACGGCCGCGCTGATCACCGTAATCATTGGCGCGCCCTATCCGATCGACGGCGAGGCCGCCGCGCGCCTGCACAATGTGCCGCGGTACATCTGCTATGCGATGGGGAGTTTTCTGGCGGGGGCGGCGTTCGCCCGCCATGGGCGCCAGCACCGGCTGACGGGCTCGATGGTCACCGCGGGCGCCTGGGGCTTTTTTGGGCTGATCAACCTGGTGCGCGCGTGGGAGTGGTATCACGCCGCGACCTGGGCGATGCGCGGCGCCGAGAACAATCCGGAACTGATCATGTTCTCGCTGATCACGTTCGTGACCAACGCCGTGGTATGGATCGCCATGAGCGTCGGGGTGGGCCTGCTGCTGACCGAAACCGCCGAGCGCTCGGAACGGCGGACGCGCGAGGCGCTGCGTGAGCTACAGCTTGCGCAAGCCGAGCGAGGACGGCTGGCACAATTGGTGGAATGCAGCCGCGATGCCATCCTGGTGGTCTCCGAACGGCGGTTGCGCTACCTGAACACGGCCACCGCGCACCTGCTAGGCTACGCGGCGAACGAGATTCCATCGCTGTTCATGAAGCCGCTCGACGAGGTTTGCGGCATTGCGGCCGAGGACCTGATGCGGACGCAAATGGATTCTTCGATCGCCGGGGCGGGCGTGTGGGAGGGTGAATCGGAATGGCGCAACCGGGTGACCGGCGAACGGATTCCTATGCTGGTAGGCGCGGTGGCCATGGAAGCGCGCGAAGGCGAGCCTGCCTCCACCGGGCTGATCGGACGCGACCTGCGCGAACGCGTGCGGCTGGAAGACGAACTGCGCCAGGCACAGCGGCAGGAAGCCTTGGGACGGCTGGCGGGGGGCATCGCGCACGACTTCAACAATCTGCTAACGGTGATGATGGGGTATGCGTCGCTGGCGCTCGATCAGAACCTAAGCGAATCGCTACGGCAGACGATCACCGAGATTTTGACCGCGGCCCGGCGTGCGGCGGCTATCACGGACCGGCTGCGGGCCTTTGGACGCCGGCAGCCGCTGCACGCCGCCACCTTCGAGCTGAACGCCACGGTGAGCGCCATGCGGGGCACGCTCGATAAGCTCGTGGATGGGGATGTCGAGCTGCTCTATGAGCTGTCGGAGATGCCGCTTCCAGTGCGCGCCGATGCGGCGCAGATCGAACAAGTGCTCATGAACCTGGTGCTGAACGCCAGGCAGGCGATCGACGCCTGGGGGCAGGTCATCGTGCGGACCGGTCTGGCCGATCCGCAGGAGATCCCTTCGGGCGAGGCTCGGGACTTCGTGAAGATCGCGGTGGAAGACACCGGCGCAGGCATCGAGCCCAACGTCCTGGAGCACATCTTCGATCCCTACTTCACCACCCGCTCGGCCGGCACGGGGCTGGGACTCTCGATGGCTTACGGGATCGTGAGGCAGAGCGGTGGACAGATTCACGTCGAGAGCCGGCTCGGCCGGGGAACCACTTTCACGGTCTTGCTGCCCATGAGCGGGGAGGAGAGCACACCGCAGTCGGGCGGGCGCCCGGAGTCGGCCGCGCTGCGGGGAGATGAAGTGGTCATGGTGGTGGATGACCGGCCCGAAGTGGCGGGCCTGGCCTCCGCCTGCCTGACACACTATGGCTACCAGGTGCAGACCTACACGGATTCGGAGTCGGCACTGGCCGCGGTGCGCGCGGGCGTGGCCGTACCCCAGTTGGTGGTCCGGGACGTGATGATGCCGGGCATGACCATCAAGGATTTTGCGGCACGTCTGCACGAGACACTGGCCGGGCTGCCGATGGTCTGTATGTCGGGGCTGCCGGAGATCTCCGTGGCGCCCCTGATCGAAGGCACTGGCGGACACTTTATCCCCAAACCATTCTCCACCGAAGAGCTTGTGGCGCTGGTGCGGCGGGTGCTGGATGCGGCCGCCATCCTCGCGCGCAAGTGAGCTCGCGATAGAATGAGAGCCGGCCTTCAGGGCCGCCACCCATGAAAAAACTCTGTCTGCTGTTCTGTTTGCTGCCGCTGGCGTACGGCGGCCATGTCACCATTCTGCGCGACGAATACGGCGTGCCACATATTTTTGCCGCCGATCCTACAGGTGCGGCTTTCGGGTCGGGGTACGCACAGGCCGAAGACCGGCTGGAGGAATTGTTGAAGAACTATCGCCGCGCCGAAGGGACTATGGCGGAGGCCTTCGGGCCAGAATTTTTCCGCGACGACTGGCGGCAGCGCGTGTGGCGTCACAGGCTGGTGTCGGAACAACATTACAAGGAACTGGGCCCGCAGAGCCGCCAGATCATGGAGGCCTTCCAGGCGGGCGTGAAGCAGTTCATGAAAGAGCATCCGGAGCAGGTTCCTTCATGGGCGCCCCGGCTGGAGCCCTGGCAGGAGGTCGCCCTGGGGCGCTACATCATCTGGGGATGGCCGGAGGGCGAGGCGGGCGGCAAATTGCTGCGCGCCGGCATCCAGCCGGATCCGATTGCCTATCACGGCTCGAACGAGATGCTGCTGGCGCCGTCGCGCACGGCGATGCATGCGCCCATCGCGGTGGTAGATCCGCACTTGAGCTGGTACGGTCCGTTCCGCTTTTACGAGATGCGGATTTATGGCGGCGCGTTGGAGTTTTCGGGCGCGTCGATCCTGGGTTTGCCGTTTCCGGTGCTAGGCCATAGCCGCTACGCGTCCATCGCCATGACTACGGGCGGGCCGGACACCTCCGACGTGTACGAGGAAGAGGTGAAGGACGGCAAATACCTGTTTCGCGGCGAATGGCGGCCGCTCGAAACGCGTACCGAGAAAATCGGAGTAAAGGTGGCGGATCGGATCGATTGGAAGGAAATTCCGATTGAATCCACCGTGCATGGCCCGATCGTGGCGCACAAGAACGGGAAGTCCTATTCGATCGCGATTCCTTATGCGGACGAAGTGCGCCTGATGGATGAAAGCTGGGGCATGGTGACCGCGCACAACCTGGCGGAAATGAAAAAGGCGCTGGGGATGCTGCAGTTCATGGCGCAGAACATCATGGTGGGCACAGTGGACGGCGATATTTACTATGTCCGGAACGGACGGGTGCCGGTGCGCTCCAAGGATTGCGATCCGTCGAAGCCCATGTCCGGATCGAGCGGCGCTTGCGAGTGGCAGGGCGTGCACCCGTATGAAGATCTGGTCCAGATTACGAATCCGCCGCAGGGGTACATGCAGAACTGCAACATCTCACCCTTTGCTTTGATGAAGGATTCGCCGCTGGTGCCGGAGGAGTACGCGGCGCATCCGTACATCTACAACGAGCGGCGCACGCCGCCGCATCAGCGCGCGGCCATGATGCTCGACCTGCTGGATGCGGCGCACGATGTCACCGCTGAGCGGATGATGGAGATCGCGTTTTCGCCGCAGGTGTGGCACGCGGAGCTGTGGCAGGAGAGGATCAGGAAAGCCGCGCCGGAAAGCGAGTTCGCCAAGATGCTGGCGGGCTGGAACCGGCGGAGCGAGGCGGATTCGCGGCCGGCGTTGGGATTCTATCTCTTCAAAATGTCGCTGGAGGCGGGCCCCAAGCGGGCCGTCGATCCGCCAGAGGGATTGAGCGACGAACAGGTCCGCGCGGCGCTCGAAAAGGCGGAAGCCAGGTTGAAATCCGATTTTCCAGCGGACGCAACGTTTGGCACGCTGTTTCGCGTGGGACGGCAGGGTGCCGCACGTAGCTGGCCCGTAAGCGGCGGATCGCTGACGGAGGCCGGGATGGCTACACCGCGCGCGGTCAGTTTTGAGAAGTCAGGCGATCAGATGCTCGGCCACGGCGGGCAGACGTCCACGCAAATAGTCATTCTGACCAAGCCGCCGCAATCCTACATGGTGATTCCGTTGGGGGAAAGCGACCATCCGGATTCGGGCCATTTCGACGACCAGGCGGAGAAGCTGTTCAGCAAGAGCCGCGCGAAGTCCACGTATTTTTTGAACCGGGCAGAGCTTGAGAAGCACGTGACGCGGCGGGAAGAACTGGATTTCACCGCGACGCCGTAAGAGGCTGAGGACGGCTTGCTCTCGCGGGACTGTGAAAATAATCTCTCTTTCTTCAGCGGCCCGTCCGTACGGGGGACATCTAAACCGTCAGACGGGTCGCTCACATCGCCTCCAGGGTCATAAAGCACCTTCTCCAACCCCAGCGTACGAATCCTGACCATTAAATCAGCAGCCCGCCGCCCTCTTATCTCGTCATGACAATATGGAACCTCTATTCGTTGTTACAGGCGCAACCGGCCACACGGGATCCGTCGTGGCGCATGAGTTACTCGCCGCCGGGCAAAAGGTCCGCGTAGTAGGCCGTGATGGTGGCCGTCTCCAACCGCTAGCCGCCGCTGGCGCCGAGCCTTTCGTCTGCGATATCGCTGACCCAAAAGCCCTGGCACGTGCATTCTCCGGTGCGCGTGCCGTCTACGCCATGATTCCCCCCAATCTCGCCAGCTCGGATTATCGCCGCTATCAGGATGGCGTGACGGATTCCATGGTCGCCGCACTCAAAAAAGCAAAGATCAAATACGCCGTTTCGCTCAGCAGCGTCGGCGCGGATCGCAGCGAAAAGACCGGCCCCATCGCCGGCAACTACTACCTTGAACAACACTTCAATCAAATCCCGGGACTAAACGTGCTTCATCTGCGCGCCGGCTCCTTTATGGAAAATCTTCTCCCGCAGATCGGCATCATCAAAGCTACCGGGTATACCGCCGGGCTACTCCGACCGGCTCTGCCCCTCCCCATGATCGCCGCACGCGACATCGGATCCGCGGTCGCCAAGGCCCTGTTGAACCTGGACTTTAGCGGCCCGCAAACCCGCGAATTGCTCGGCCAGCGCGACGTCAGCATGTCCGAAGCCGCCGGCATCATCGGCGCCGCCATCGGCAAACCCGATCTCCAGTATGTGCAATCCGCGGAGACCGACACCCGGGATGCCCTGATCCAACTCGGGATCTCTCCCAATGTGGCCGGCCTGCTCGTGGAGATGTCCATCGCCTTGAATTCGGGTTTGGTCGCCGCCTCGGAACCCCGTTCCCCGGCCAATACCACCCCTACGTCATTGGAGACCTTCGTCAGCGAAGAGTTCGTCCCCGCCTACCGCCGCAGCACCGCGTTAACCTCCGAGGGATCGGCGTAAATATCAGTAAATAAACCATTAATCGTTCGGCTTTGTTCGTCCGTAGGTTCGTTCGGAACATCGGTTTTCGGCCCGTTCCGGCCTGCCCCAACACGGAATCATGATCGTTCCCTGACGACTTCCTTATGCCCCGCCATCTATCGTGGTCGTGATGGCTGGCAGAATGCTCCTTTTGCGCGATGGCGCCCTGTCGCCCCACGCGCGCGCCGGTGAGTTGCCCGAGCGCCCCCTCGACCTGGTGGTGCCCTATATCGATCCGGCTCTGACCGCACAGGCGTTATCCGCCGCTCTCGAGTTGGCGCGCGGCTTTCAAGCCCTGGTGACCCTCATGGCGGTCTACGTGCTCCCATACCCGACCCCCCTGGAAGCTCAGGAGGGGATCCGCCAGCGCCTGGAATCGGAGTTGACCACCCTCGCCCGTACCAGCCCGGTGTCTGTCCGTGTAAAGCTCGTCTTCGCCCGCGACCGCGACGACGCCTTCCTGGGCCTGCTGCGGCGCCAGTCTCTGATAGTCGTCGGAACCAGGGACCATTGGTGGCGCACCCGCGAGGAACGCTTCGCCCGCAAACTGGCAGCCCACGGACACAGCGTAGCGGTGATTAAGGTTAAATGAATATGATGCTCGACCTCTTCTTCGTACTCATCACGGTCCTGTTCTTCCTGATTAGCTGGGCCTACGTAAAGGGTTGCGACCGCCTCTGACCGGTCGCCGCGTAACTTATGGAATACATCATTGCAGCCCTTATCGCCGCCGCTGTCGGCGTCTATCTGATCTACGCGCTCCTGCGTCCGGAGCGCTTCTAGCTGCTGTAAAGAGACACACTCATGACCTCCATTGGAGTCTTCCAGATCTTCCTCTACTTCCTCGTCCTGTTGGCGCTCACCAAGCCCATGGGCGTTTACATGGCCCGGGTCTTCGAAGGCCAGCGCACTTTTCTCTCTCCGGTCGCCCGCCCGCTCGAGCGCCTTATTTACAAGCTCAGCGCCGTAGACGAAACTCACGAGCAGCACTGGACCCAATACGCCGGTTCACTTCTGGCCTTCAGCCTGGTCGGCATCCTGCTCACTTACCTGATCCAGCGCATCCAGGGCGCCCTGCCCTTCAATCCGCAAGGCTTTCCCGGCAAGTTATTCTCACCGGACCTCGCATTTAACACCGCTGTAAGTTTCGGGACGAACACTAACTGGCAGGCTTACACGCCGGAAGTTACCGCCAGTTACTTCACTCAGATGGTCGGCCTGGCCGTGCATAACTTCACCTCCGCCGCCGCCGGCATCGCCACCGCCATCGCCATGGTGCGCGGCTTTTCCCGCCGCTCCGCCAACTCCATCGGTAATTTCTGGGTCGATATGACCCGCGCCACGCTCTACCTGCTCCTGCCGCTCTCCATCGTGGCCGCCTTGATCCTGGTCTCCCAGGGCTGCATCCAGAATTTCCATCCGTACGACAAAGTCTCCACCCTCGAAGGCGCTACCCAGACCATCGCCCAGGGACCGGTCGCCTCCCAGGAAGCCATCAAGATGCTGGGCACCAACGGCGGCGGCTTCTTCAACGCCAACTCCTCCCATCCCTTCGAGAACCCCACGCCGTTCTCGAGCTTCCTGCAGGTTCTTTTTATCTTCGTCATCCCCGCGGGACTCACTTACACCTTCGGCCGGATGGTGCGCGACACCCGCCAGGGCTGGGCGCTGTTCGCCGCTATGAGCATCATCTTCCTGGCAGGCGTTTTCGTGGTCTACCCAGCCGAGCAGTCCGGCAACCCCAATCTGACCAAGCTTGGTCTGGAAAGCTCCGCCACCGAAATCCAGCCGGGCGGCAACATGGAAGGCAAGGAAGTACGCTTCGGCATCCCGGCCTCCGCTCTATTCGCGGTAGTCACCACCGACGCCAGTTGCGGCGCCGTGAACAGTATGCACGACAGCTATACACCGCTCGGCGGTCTGGTGCCGCTGGTCAATATCCAGTTGGGCGAAGTGATCTTCGGAGGCGTCGGCGCCGGCCTCTATGGCATGCTGATGTACGCCATCCTGGCCGTCTTCCTGGCCGGCTTGATGGTGGGCCGTACGCCCGAGTATCTGGGCAAGAAGATCGAGCAGAAGGAAGTGAAAATGGCCATGCTCGCCATGCTTGTGCTGGCCGCCAGCATCCTGCTGTTCTCCAGCGGAGGCATCGCCGCGCACTTCGCGAAAAATTCCTGGATCAACCCGCCCGGACCGGCCACCGCCAACCTCACTAACAACGGGCCCCACGGACTGTCGGAGATGCTTTACGCCTACTCGAGCGGCACCGGAAACAATGGCAGCGCCTTCGGCGGGTTTAGCCCCAATACGCCGTTTTTCAACACCACTCTCGGCCTCGCCATGCTGATCGGCCGCTTCCTCATGATGATTCCGCTGCTGGCCGCCGCCGGCAGCCTCGCGCAGAAGAAAGCGGTGCCCGTGTCGGCCGGCACCTTCCCCACCCACGGCTCGCTGTTCGTGGGCTGGCTGGTGGCCGTCATCCTCATTGTCGGTGCGCTGACTTTCTTCCCGGCGCTTTCGCTGGGCCCGGTTGTCGAGCATTTTCTTATGAACGACGGCAAGCTATTCTCCTTCCTCCTGATGGGTATCTGGAGCTAACATAAAATGCCTGTAATGGAACCGCCACCCACATCCTCTTACGTCACCGAACCGCTGCTCATTTCGAAAAAGGCGGTCCGCGCGCGCCCCTTATTCGATCCCCCGATCGTCAAACGCGCCATCGGCGATTCGTTCTTCAAGCTGAATCCCCGGCTCATGATGAAGAACCCCGTCATGTTCGTGGTGGAAGTGGGCGCCGCCATGACCACCCTCGAGGTCTTCAAGGACCTCGCTATGCACCATCCCATCGGTTTCACTTTCCAGATCACGCTCTGGTTGTGGTTCACCGTGCTGTTCGCCAACTTCGCCGAAGCCATGGCCGAGGGCCGCGGCAAGGCGCAGGCCGACACCCTGCGTAAGACCAAAACCGAGACCATGGGCAAGCGCCTCAAGAACGGCAAGAAATATGAAACCGTGGCGGCCACTCTACTGCGCCGCGGCGACGTCGTTCTGGTGGAGCGCGGCGACATCATCCCCGGCGATGGCGACGTGATCGAAGGCATCGCCAGCGTGGACGAATCCGCCATCACCGGCGAAAGCGCTCCCGTGATCCGCGAATCGGGCGGCGACCGCAGCGCCGTCACCGGAGGCACGCGCGTCCTCTCGGACGAGATCAAGGTTCGCATCACTTCCAATCCAGGCGAGACGTTCCTCGACCGCATGATCGCCCTGGTGGAAGGCGCCGAGCGTCAGAAAACGCCCAACGAGATCGCTCTCAACATCGTGATCGCGGGCTTGACCTTCATCTTCCTGCTGGCCGTGGTCAGCCTCTATCCCTTCGCCCAGTACAGCGTGCAATCGGCCGGCGCCGGACAGGCTCCCAGCGTCACCGTATTGATCTCTCTGCTGGTCTGCCTGATCCCCACCACCATCGGCGGCCTGCTCTCGGCCATCGGCATCGCCGGCATGGATCGCGTGATGCAGCACAACGTCCTGGCCATGAGCGGCAAAGCCGTGGAAGCCGCGGGCGACGTCAACACGCTGCTGCTCGATAAGACCGGAACCATCACGCTGGGAAACCGGCAGGCCGTGGAGTTCATTCCCATCGGCGACGCCACCGAAACCGAGCTGGCCGATGCCGCCCAGCTTTCCAGCCTGGCCGACGAAACCCCGGAAGGCCGGTCCATCGTGGTCCTGGCCAAGGAAAAATACGCCTACCGCGGCCGCGAGGTCGCCCAGCACGAAGCCCACTTCATCCCCTTCACCGCCCAAACCCGCATGAGCGGCGTGGATATCGATGGCCGCCGCATCCGTAAGGGCGCTACCGATTCCGTAGTGGAGTTCGTGGTCGAGCACGGCGGCAAGATTCCGCCGGAATTGATGGAGACCACCCAGCGCATCTCCCGCTCCGGCGGCACGCCGCTGGCGGTTGCCGACCGCGGCCGCATCCTGGGCGTGATCCATCTCAAGGATGTCGTCAAGGGCGGCATGCGCGAGCGTTTCGAGCAGTTGCGCCGCATCGGCATCCGCACCGTCATGATCACCGGCGATAATCCGCTTACCGCCGCGGCCATCGCCGCCGAAGCCGGTGTGGACGATTTTCTGGCGCAGGCCACCCCCAAAGACAAGATGGACCTGATCAAGAAAGAGCAGGCCGGCGGCCGCCTGGTCGCCATGACCGGTGACGGCACCAACGATGCTCCGGCACTGGCTCAGGCCGACGTGGGTCTCGCCATGAACACCGGCACTATGGCCGCCAAAGAAGCCGGCAACATGGTGGACCTCGATAGCAACCCCACCAAGCTCATCGAAGTCGTGGCTATCGGCAAGCAGCTACTCATGACCCGCGGCGCCCTGACCACGTTCTCCATCGCCAATGATGTGGCCAAGTACTTCGCCATCCTGCCAGCCATGTTCATGGCCACCTATCCATCACTGGCGCGGCTGAATATCATGTATCTGCGCAACCCGCAGAGCGCCGTGCTGGCGGCCGTGATCTTCAACGCGCTGATCATCATCGCGCTCATTCCCCTGGCGCTGCGCGGCGTGGCTTACAAGCCGCTCACCGCGGCCGCCCTGCTACGCCGCAATCTCCTGGTCTACGGCGTCGGCGGCGTGCTCGCGCCCTTCCCTGGTATTTGGCTGATTGACCGGTTGTTGGGCCTGCTGCGTCTTGCCTGAGGAGTCAGTTATGAAACAGATATTACTTCCCGCTCTGCTCTTTACGCTGGTCATCACCGTGATCACGGGGCTTATTTATCCCCTGGTGGTCACCGGCATCGCCCAGGCGGTATTCCCTCATCAGGCCAACGGCAGCCTGATCGTCAGCAACGGTAAGATCGTCGGATCGGCGTTGATCGGCCAGAAGTTCACCCGGCCCGAGTACTTTCATGGACGCCCGTCGGCGGCCGGCGATGGCTACGACGCCGCTAACTCCGGCGCCACGAACTTAGGCCCTACCAACCAGGCATTAGTCAATCGCGTCCGGGATGATATCAAGAAGTTCCGCCAGGAAAATCCCACTTACACCGGACCGATTCCCGCCGACTTACTGACCACCTCGGGCAGCGGTCTCGACCCGCACATCAGCCCCGCATCCGCTTATGCCCAGATCGATCGCGTGGCGAAAGCCCGCGGCGTCTCGCCCGACGTGATCCGCCAGGCCGTCAACCGCCACGTGGAAGGCCGCCAGTTCGGCCTCTTCGGAGAGCCGCGCGTCAACGTGCTGGCCCTCAATCTGGATCTCGACAAGACCCCGGTTATTCGACCGTAACCACCGCGTCTTCCGGATAACCCTGCATGCCGAATTCCGGCACGTCCAGGCCTTCGCGCTCCACTTCCGGCGATACCCGCATTGACTTGATCTTATTCACCACCGTGAACACGACGTAAGTCGCTCCGAAGGCCCAGAGCACGCACAGCGTCGCCCCTGCAAGCTGGCACATGAACTGTCGCGTATCGCCGTGAATCAGCCCGGTAACTCCCTGGCCCGGGTGCCCCAGGTAACTGGCGGTTCCCACGCCGTTCCATCCGGATCCGTAGGTGCCGTCCGCGAAGATACCCACGCACACCGCGCCCAGCCAGCCACAGAAACCGTGGACCGAGATCGCGCCGCACGGATCGTCGATCTTGGTCACCCGTTCGTTGAACAACACGCCGAAGCAAACCAACAGCCCGGCCAGCACGCCGATAATCACCGCGGAAGTGGGCGACACAAATGCGCAAGGCGCGGTAATCGCCACCAGGCCCGCCAGCATTCCGTTGCACGCCATGGTGACGTCCGGTTTGCCGAACATGAAATACCAAAGCAGCAGCGCCGTAGCCGAACCGGCCACCGCCGCCAGGTTGGTGTTTACGGCAATCACCGAGATGCGTAGATCGGTGGCGCCCAACGTCGAGCCCGGATTGAAACCCATCCACCCGAACAATAGGATGAACGTCCCGGTCACGACGTATACCAGGTTATGCGCCGGAAAAGCCCGCGGCTTGCCGTCTTTCCCGTATTTGCCCAGCCGCGGTCCCAGAATCACGGCCAGCGCCATCGCGCAGAATCCACCCACCGCGTGCACCACGGTCGATCCCGCGAAATCTACGTACCCGTGCCCCAGGTTCATGGTCGATCCGACCTGCGACAGCCACCCGCCGCCCCACACCCAGCATCCGAAAACCGGATACAGAATCGCCCCGACGAAGAGCTCGCACAGCAGGAACGCCCAGAAGGTGATGCGCTCGCAGATGGCGCCCACAATAATGTAACCGGCCGTCTCCATGAACACCACTTCGAACAGCGTCAGACAGTTGCTGCCCGCGTCGTATGCGGACCCTGTCAGGAAGAATCCTTTGCCGCCCAGAAAGCCCCATTGCCCGCTGCCGATCAAATACTGGTTGAGCGTGGGCAAGCCGCCCAGGTTGCCGGGCGCCGCGTTTACCGCGATCGCGCCGAACTGGAAGGCGTAGCCCACCGCGTAGTACGCCAGGAAGGCGAACACGTAAGCCGCGAAATTCAGCATCATCAGGTGCCCGGCATTCTTCTTGCGCACCAGACCACACGTCAGCAGCGCGAATCCGGCCTGCATAAACAGCACCAGGTAACCCGTGTTGAGGGTCCACGCGAAATTAGTGGCTAGCCGGATGTGGCCCACCGAGTCGGCCAGTTTTACGGCCAGCGGCTCCTTGGCGGCTTGCGATTGAAAGTCGTCGTAATCCTTCTTGTTCTTCTGATAGTCCGGCGCGTTCTTGTCGGCCGGGGCCGGCACGGCGAAAGAATTGCCCGCGGCATCCACCGCGCTGGTCCTATCGCCCGTGGCGATGCCCGCCGGGTCCGGTTTGGCCTCCTCCGCGCGCATCGGCATCGCGATCCATCCGCACAGCCCAACGGCCAGCAGTAAGGTGTAAAAGCGGCGCATGGCGGCGCTCATGTTCATCGTGACGTTCTCCTAATTGGTGTGATGTCGGAATGTGCCTGGCGCATCTGTGGCGCGGGCCTGACGTTGACAGCCCGGTCAACGCACTTCAAATGGCGGAATCCCCGTTCTCCCCGGTACGAATGCGCATGACCTGGTCAAGCGGCGTTACAAAGATCTTGCCGTCACCCATCTTGCCCGTACGCGCCCCCGCCACCAGCGCCTTAACGATCTCGTCCACCCGGTCGTCCACCGCCAGGATGGTAAGCATCAGCTTGGGTATGAAGTCCACGGCATACTCGGCTCCCCGATAGAACTCGCTGTGCCCCTTCTGCCGCCCAAACCCGCGCACCTCCGCGATGGTCAGGGCTTCCACCCCGATGGCGGTCAGATGCTCCTTCACGCTATCCAGATTCTGCGGCCGGATGATGGCATCGATCCGCTTCACCGGCGCACCTCCCCGCGGTATCCGCCCAAGCTCGGAGCCAAGTTTATAAGGGAAGCATAAAGAGCCGATAAACGAACCATTTAGAACGAGTGAACCAAAGGCGCTGGCGGGCGTCAAGACGAAATTTCTTTTGCGCCCCATAAGCGTTTTTGTGGGACGCTTTCCCGGTCGGAATTCCGCGCGCTGGGGCTAGAATGGCAGAAGAGGAGCACCACGCCGCGTGCCTGCCGGTATCGACAAACGTCCCAGCCCTGAAGAGTTACTGCGCCGGGTGCAGGCCGAGGAGCACCGTGCCCGCCGGGGTAAGCTCAAAGTCTTTTTGGGCTATGCGTCGCGCGTTGGCAAGTCCTTCCGTATGCTCGACGAAGGCCGCCGGCGCAAGGAGCGGGGCGAAGACGTGGTGGTCGCTGCCATCCAGTTCCCGCTCACGCCGGACCTGGAAGCCCTCATGGCTAAGCTCGAATACATCCCCACCCTGAAAGAGAACTACGCCGGCAAAGAATACGAAGTGCTCGACATGGCCACCATTTTCCGGCGGCATCCGCAAGTCTGCCTGGTGGATGAGCTGGCCTACGACAATCCGCCCGGTACCCGTAATCCCAAGCGCTGGCAGGATGTAGACAACATCCTCGATCGCAGCATCTCGGTAATCACCGCTGTCAACCTGCAGCACATCGAAGAGCAGTTGGACGCCGTGGAGCGCATCACCGGCAAGCGCGCCCGCCAGACCGTGCCGGAAAAATTCCTACGGTCCGCCGACCAGTTGGTGCTGGTGGATGCGGCCCTCGACGACATGATGCAGCGCGCCGGATCGCGCGAGCCGGTGGACGTGCGGCGCCTCTCCGAATTGCGCGAGATCGCCCTGCTGCTGGCTGCCGACGTGATCGACGACCAACTGGTCAACTACCTGCGCTGCAGCGGCGTGGAGCAGCGCTTCGGCACCCAGGAGCGTTTCCTGGTGTGCGTCACGCCGCGTAGCGATGCGGGCGCCATGCTGCGCAGCGGACGCCGCAATGCGGACCGCTTTCATGGCGATCTGCTGGTCTGCTACGTGCGCCAAACCGGACTGGGCGCGCGCGACCAGGAGACCATGGATGCCAACCTGAAACTGGCCCGTGAACTGGAGGCCGAGGTCCATGTGCTCGAGGGCGGGGATGCCATCGCCGCCATCATGCGCTTTGCCCGCGAGCAGCGTATCACCCAGATTTTCGTGGGCCACAGCGCTCCCGACCGCTGGAAGGAATTGTGGTCGCGCAGCCCCGTGGACCGGCTCATCCAGGCCGCCCACGATATCGACGTACGGATCTTTCCGCATCCGCAGACCACATGAGCGAAATCGCGGAGTCCCTTCAGTCCGCCGCCGGCGACGCCGGGCCCAAGGGCCGGCTCAAAGTGTTCCTGGGCTACGCCGCGGGGGTCGGCAAGACCTACCAGATGCTGGATGAAGCCCAGGAGCTGCGGCGCAAGGGCGTCGACGTGGTCATCGGATACTTCGAGCCGCATGGCCGTCTCGATACCATCGCGAAGACCGAAGGCCTGGAAGTCATTCCTCGCCGGAAGATCGAATACCGCGGCTCCGTATTCGAAGAGATGGACACCGAGGCCGTCCTGCAGCGTCATCCTGCCGTGTGCCTCGTGGACGAATTCGCGCATACGAATGTACCCGGCTCGTCCCGCCTGAAGCGCTGGGAAGACGTGCAGGTCCTGTTGAACGGCGGCATCGACGTTTTCACCACCCTCAACGTTCAGCACCTGGAGAGTCTCAACGACGAAGTCTGGCATATCACCGGCGTGCGCGTGCGCGAGACGGTCCCGGACTGGGTGGTGGATGCCGCCGACGACGTGGTGCTGGTCGACCTTACAGCGGAGGCTTTGCAGAACCGGCTGCAGCGTGGAGTCGTTTACACCGCCGACAAGGCCAAGAAGGCCATGGAGAATTTCTTCACCGAGCAGAACCTGACCGCCTTGCGCGAGATGGCGCTCCGCCATACCGCGCACGAGGTGGAAGGCCGGCTCTCGGATCTGGCTATGCCGGCGGCTTTCCGGCGCCCTGTTCGGCCGGGGGCCGAGCCGCCGGCGCGGCATGAGCGGATACTCATTTGCCTCACCGAGCGGCCCTCTACCGCGGTGCTGATCCGGCGCGGAAAACGCGTGGCGGACTACCTGCATGCCGACTGCCTGGCCGTGCACGTCGAACGCAAATCTCCCAGCCAGCCGGAGATCCGCCATGCCGCGCTCGAAAAGCACCTGACCTTCGCCCGCAACCTGCACATCGATACGCACGTTCTCCAAGGCAAGGACGTAGCTCGCACCATCGTGGATTTCGCGCGCGCCCAGAACATCACTCAGATCTATCTGGGCCGCGCCGGCGCACGCACCCTCTCCCGGCTGATGGGCAGCACAGTGCACCGAGTGGTGCGGCTGGCCCGCGACCGCGAGATCACCGTGGTGGCCGAGCGCTTCCGCTGATTCGATATATAGTGTTCCTTGGTTCCCATGAAAATAACAGCCAAAGCGCCCTGCCGCGTGGATATGGCAGGCGGCACCATCGATATCTGGCCGCTGTACCTGTTCCACCCGCAACCCGTCACCGTGAACTTCGCGGTGGATCGCTACGCCAGTTGCGTACTCGAAACCCGCGCCGATGCGCGCATTACCCTGCGCTCGCGCGATCTGGAAGGCCAGGAAGAATTCGAGTCGCTGGCGGCTCTGCGCGCGGCGAAGCGCTATAAGCTACCGCTGGCGGCCTACATGGTCCGCTACTTCGCTCCCAAAACGGGCCTCGACATCGTCACCCATTCCGAAGCTCCCGCGGGCGCCGGCATCTCCGGCTCTTCCACGCTGATCATTGCCCTCGCCGCGGCTTTCAACAAGCTCACCGATGCCGGCCATAAGCTCGAAAAGCTGCGCGAGATCGGACAGAATATCGAAGCCCAGATCATCCGCGTGCCCACCGGCTGCCAGGATTATTACCCGGCCATGTACGGCGGCGTGAGCGCCATCGAACTGAGCGAGGCCGGCATCGTGCGCAAGCCACTGGCCGTCGATCTGGACGATCTCAACGAGCGCGTGGTGCTGGCCTACACTGGCGAGCCGCGCAACTCCGGCATCAACAATTGGGAAGTCATGAAGGCGCACATCGATGGCGACCGCGCCGTGCATCGCAATTTCGACCGCATCGCGGCCATCGCCTGCGGCATGCGCCAGGCCGTGGAAAAGGCCGACTGGGATGAAGCCGCGCGCCTGCTCCGCCAGGAGTGGGCAAATCGCAAGAAAAATGCGCCCGGCATCACCACCCCGCTCATCGACCGTTTGGTGGAGGTAACGCGGCGTGCGGGCGCAGTCGGCGCCAAGGTCTGCGGAGCGGGAGGCGGCGGGTGCGTCTTCTTCCTGGTCGAGCGCGGCGCCAAGCCTCGCGTCTGGGACGCCATCCGGCAGGAAGGCGCTACCGTGCTCCCGGTCCACGTGGCGCCCCGCGGGGTCGCCGTCAGCCAGGTCCGCAGCCGTTAACCGTCAAGCGCGAAGGGGCGCGGGCGCCCCGTTTTGCGCGAGTTCCTCAAAAATTGGCAGCCAGTCACGTCCATTCTTGCCCGCTAACCTTCTGGGAACACAACCCGTTGGTACGCCCTCCGGCAAGTGGCCCATTCCTGAGGTGGTACGTTGGGCTCAGGAGCAGCCGGTTACGCGCATCACGGCCTCAAAAATCGGCCGCAAATTCGACCCAACGCAACACAATGTATCGAAATGTTACATAAAAGCGCAAAGGGGCGCGTTTCCTGCGCCGCCATACAGGACAGGAACTCCGCAGCTTCCAGCGGCGCGGGGCGCCTCGTTCTGCGCTGATTATCTTCAGCGCCCCGTATCGCTCTCCGTTATATTGAAATTGTGCGGTTCTTCCTCCGTCGCCGGCAGCCGCCGGTTTCCCGGATTCTACTGGTGGAAAGCGGCTCGCGCAGCCTGATCGAGCACGTCCTCTTGCCACTGCGCCGGAATTACGGCGAGACCATCCCCATCGACCTGGTGACTTGTTATCCCGGTGCGCCCGAGGGAATCGACACCGTGCATCGCGTGACGGATCACCGCGGCCGCGCCGGACGCCGCCGCCTGTACCGCGATCTGGCAGCCAACGGTTACACCATCATGGGTATCGTGTGTTCGGCCGAGCCCATCATGACCAAGTGGAAATGGGCGCTGGCCGCACGCCTGCCCGTGAAAGTTTTCGTGATCAATGAAAACGGTGACTATTTCTGGCTCGACCGCGGCCACTGGCGCGCCATTCGTCACTTCGCGTTATTCCGCGCCGGTCTCACCGGTGCGGGCGCCCTGCACACTCTTGCCCGCTTATTGATGTTTCCGTTTACTTTGTTGTATCTGCTACTCTATGCATCAACTGTACATATTCGCCGTTTATGGTTAAAGGTTATCCATGAAAGCTATTCAAGTTAAAGAGAACGGCGGCCCGGATAAGATGGAGTTAGTCGAGGTGCCGAGGCCCGAACCCGGACCGCAACAGGCGCTGGTCAAGATAGCCGCATCGGGCGTTAACTTCATCGATGTTTACTTCCGCATGGGGCTCTACAAAGCTCCACTGCCGATTACATTGGGATCCGAAGGCGCAGGTACCGTTGAAGCCGTCGGACCGGATGTGACTGAAGTAGTGCCAGGCGATCGCGTGGCCTATGCTATGGCGCGCGGCTCTTATGCGGAATATGCGTTGGTGCCCTCCGCGCAACTGGTTAAGCTCCCCGACGGCATCGACTTCCGGCTGGCGGCTGCGTGCATGCTGCAAGGCATGACGGCGCACTATCTGACGCATTCCACGTTCGTCTTGAAGCCCGGCGATACCTGCCTGGTGCACGCCGCCGCTGGTGGAGCCGGACTGCTGCTGGTGCAGATGGCTCGCCGCCTTGGCGCGCGGGTCTTCGGAACCGTATCCACGGAAGCCAAAGCCCAGCTTGCCAGGGAAGCCGGCGCGGAAGAGATTATCCTTTATACCCATCAGGATTTCGAAGCCGAAGTGAAGCGCCTTACCGGCGGACGCGGTGTGGACGTGGTGTATGACTCTGTGGGCGTCACGACGTTTGAGAAGAGTTTGAATTCGCTACGGCCGCGCGGCACCATGGCCCTGTTCGGGCAATCCAGCGGGCCGGTGCCGGCATTCGATCCGAACATCCTGAACGGTAAAGGATCGCTTTTTCTGACCAGGCCCAGCCTGGCGCATCATGTTCTGACGCGCGCGGAACTGCTGTGGCGCGCGGGCGATGTTCTGGGCTGGGTTGCTTCGGGCGCGTTAAAGATCCGCGTGGACCGCGCGTTTCCACTGGCTGAAGCCCCGCAAGCCCATCGCGACCTGGAAGGCCGCCACACCGCGGGCAAGCTCCTGCTCATTCCGTAGCGTCTCATCATGAACACCCAGGCCAGGTTGACGCTCTCTTCGGTCCTGGTCATGACGGCTATCGTCGCGATCGTTTCGGTGCTCGACTTGGGCTACGAGATGGACGCGCAGTACGCCGCCACGCTGGAACACGCCGATTTGATGAAGAAGGTGGCTTCCAACATGGTGGTGGAGACCTTGAATCGCGACCGCCAGCATCCCTGGCTGGAGGCTTTGCGAGCACCCAACCTGGAACGCGGCCTGATCGATATCATGAGCGCGTCGCACGCCCTGCTGGAAATCGCCGTCTGCGATAAACAGGGTAAGATCCTGCTGGACAGCGACCCTAAGGTCAAAGGGAATCAGTTCCCGTATTATCAGGATTTCCGGCCGATCGTCCAGGCCAACTGGCTGGACAAGCTCCGCATTCTCGAACAACATACTTCCTACCAGCTCGAGCAGCCGCTGGGCTCGTCCCGCAACCCGGAGATGTATGTGCGGGTGGTCATTTATCCGCCGTTCATCAAAGCGAAGGAGATCATGCCCACGCTGAAAAAGAGCGCTTTCGTGGCGCTGGCCTCGGTTGCGGGAGCGCTTTGCATCACCCTGCTGTTTTCGTTTATCGCCTTCCGGCCGCTGGGTCGCCTGGGCTATTTGCTCGACCTGGTTGCCAAGGGGGAATACGATCCCAATGAACTGACACCGGTCTCGCGCACCGGCGCCGACGAGTTCAAGGTGATGGCCAGCAAAGTCAGCCTGCTGGGCCAGCAACTGCGCGGCGCGCGGTACGACTTTTCTGACCTGCGCGGCAATTTCGAGCGGCTCCTCGATCAGCTCGAGGATGCCGTGCTGATGTTCGGCCGCGACCGGCGTCTGGTGGTGGCATCCGGCGCCGTAGAGAAATTCTTGGGCAGAATGCGCGCCGATCTGGTGGGCCGCTCCTTGCCGGAGGTCTTTCCGCCCAATACCACGCTGGGACTGATGCTGGCGCAAGCGGCGCAGACCGGCCGTCCCATCGGCAACCGGCGCGTGCCGATCACGCGCGGCGACGGCTCCGGCGCTTTCGTGGTCCTGCTTTCGGTGGATATTCTTGAGCCCATGAGCGCGGGTACCAATCCGGGCCGCGGCACGGGCCTGCTGGTTCGTCTGCGCGATCCCGAGGCTGCCCGGCAAGTGGGCCGCCAGTTGCAAACGGCCGACCGTCTGTCCGCTATCAGCCGCATCACCAGCGGCGTGGCGCACGAGGTCAAAAATCCCCTGAATGCCATCCTGATGCACGTGGAGCTGGCGCGCATGAAACTCGCCCGGCAGGATACCGACGTAGCGCCCCAGATGGAAATCATTTCACGCGAAATCCTGCGCTTGGACCGCGTGGTGAAGACGTTTTTGGATTTCACCCGCCCCGTGGAATTGCATTTGACCGAAGTGCCGCTGGATTCTTTCGTGCGTGAGATCGCGGAACTGGCCGCGCCCCAGGCCGCCGCCACCGGCATCCGCGTTTCGGTGAACGAGGATGCCGACAGCGCGCAGATACGCGTCGACATCGACCTGATGAAGCAGGCCATTCTGAACATTGTGGTCAACGCCCTTCAGGCCATGCCGGAAGGAGGAGATCTGCGCATCGATTGCACGGTCCGCGACGAGGAGGCCGAGATCCGCATTGCCGATACGGGCGTGGGCATCCCGCCGGAACTGCGGGAGAAAATCTTCCGCCTCTACTACACCACCAAACCGGAAGGCTCCGGCATCGGACTGGCCATGACGTTCCGCATCGTGCAACTGCATGACGGCACCATCGACTTCGCCAGCGAGCCCGGCAAAGGAACCACCTTCGTACTGAAGTTACCGGTCTTGGTTTAGCCAGGGAATGCCTGATGCTACAATCAAGGTTCCACCGGAATGCGCCCCTTGAAGCCATTGCGTTTAATCACGTTGATGCGCGCCCCTCTTGTCGTCCTGATCGTGTCCCTGACAGGTTGCTCGCTGGGTACTAAAAAAACGGCGGCGGTACCACCACCTCCTAATCCTGCCGCGGCCCAGCCTGCCCCGCCTGAGCAGCCGCTTTCCATTCCACAAACCTCCGTCACGCTTCCCAGCGCGCAGCCCATCAATCCCGCAGCCCTTGCCCAGGCACCGCCGCCGGCTGTGCAGACTGGAGTCAAGGCCGCCGATGCGCCGGCTCCGCAGCGTCCCCCACGCCGCGCGGTCGCGGTGCCTCCCAAACCCGAAGTGGACCAGGAGACGGAAGCGCCCGCCACCCCGGCTCCCGCTGTGGAGGAACAGCCGCGGATCCAGCCCATCCTGCGCGACGACGAAATCAGACAGATCAAAACCGCTATCGAGTCTCGAAAGAAGGATATTCGCGACTCGCTCTACCGCGCGCGGACCCACGCAACGCCGGCTAACACGGACCTGATGAAGCGTATCGAGTCTTTCATGGCGCAGGCGGATGAGGCCGAGAAACTTGGCGACTATACGCAGGCCGATGCCCTTTCCGAACGCGCCTCGATTCTGGCCAAGGAACTCCAGGTTGAGTGACGAGATCGCCCATCGCCGTTTAGCGGCCGGCGGGGGCTTGGAAGAACATAAAATCGACGCCATGCTGGTCTCTGCGCCGGCCAACGTCCGTTATCTGACCGGATTTACCGGCAGCAACGGCATGGTGTTGCTGCTGCCGGACGAGACGATCCTGTTTACCGATCCGCGTTACACCATTCAAGCCGCTGGCGAAGTCTCCTGCCGGGTGGAAATCTGCAAAGGTCCCCTTCTGGCCACCGCCGCCGGCGCGGTGGCCAACCGCCGAATCCGGCGCCTGGGATTCGAGCGCGCCTCCATGAGCTACGACGGTTTCGAGACCCTGCGCGCGAAACTGCCGGCCGCGACCGAACTCGAACCCGTTGCCGGCTGGCTGGAATCGTACCGCATGGTGAAATCGGCCGGGGAAATCGCGCGGATCCGCCGCTCGGTGGAAACTAATTCCAGGGCGTTCGAGCACGCCGCACGCCGCGCGCGCCCCGGTATGCGCGAGCAGGACTTGGCCGCCGAAATCGATCACCAGATGCGGCGCCTGGGAGCCGAGAAGCCCTCCTTCGAAACCATCGTAGCGGCCGGCGAACGGTCCGCATTGCCGCACGCTCATCCCACCAGCGCCCGATTCGCCCCGCGACAACTGCTGTTGATCGATATGGGCGCATTTCAGGACGGGTATGCCAGCGACATGACCCGTATGCTCTTCCTGGGCACCCCTGGGGCGCGCGAAAAGCGCCTGTACCGCGCCGTGCTGGAGGCCCAACTGGCCGCCATCGATGCGGTACGCCCGGGCGTGACCGCCGCTCACGTGGACCGGCAGGCGCGCAGGGTCTTGAACGCCTACGATCTGGACCGCGCCTTCGTGCATTCAACGGGCCATGGCCTCGGGCTTGAAATCCACGAGCTACCGCGCATCGGCAAGAAGGACAAAACCCGGCTGGCGGCGGGTATGGCGATCACGATCGAGCCTGGAATCTATCTGGAAGGCTTCGGCGGGATCCGCATCGAAGACACCGTAGTAGTCACCGCCCACGGCTGCGAGGTGCTCACCCCCACCAGCAAAGAGCTACGAGCGATCTAGGGCGATCCCCGGCGCTCGTCCGCGGGTGCCTCTTCTGCTAAGCTAGTCAGTTGCCATGACCGTAGAAGAGATCCGAGAGTTGATCAACCTGGCAACCGACACGGGTATCGCCGAACTGGAAGTGCAGCGCGGAGAGAACCGTGTGCGTATTCGCCGTTCCGTAGCCGGCCAGCAGGAATTTGTGGTGGCGCCCGCCGCCGCACCCCGGCCCGAGGCGGTTGCCGCAGCCCCTCCCGCACCCGCCGCGCCGGCGCCAGGCAAGGAGCCGCCCAAAGATCCAGGCGCCGATCCCAACCTGCTGCTGGTCCGTTCCCCCATAGTGGGCACGTTCTATGAATCCTCCGCGCCCGGTTCGCCTCCCTTCGTCCGCGTGGGCGAACGCGTGCAGCCCGGCAAGGTCTTGTGCATCATCGAATCGATGAAGCTCATGAACGAGATCGAGGCCGAGGTCTCGGGGATTGTCGAAAGCAAGCTGGTGATGAACGGACAACCCGTGGAGTACGGGGAGGCGCTGTTTGCCATCCGCGCCAATTAAAAAAATCCTCATAGCCAATCGCGGCGAGATTGCCCTGCGCATCGTTTGCGCCTGTAAAGAACTGGGTATCCGCACGGTGGCTGTGTATTCCGAACCCGACCGTCACAGCCTGCACGTGCGCTTCGCCGACGAAGCCGTCTGCATCGGTCCGGCCAAGAGCTCCCGCAGCTACCTGGACATCCCGTCCATCGTCAGCGCGGCGGAGATCACCGGCGCGGACGCCGTGCATCCGGGCTACGGCTTCCTGAGCGAGAACGCCGGCTTCGCCGAGGTTTGCGAGGTCTCCGGGCTGAAGTTCATCGGTCCGCGCCCGGACGTGATCCGCCTCATGGGTGTGAAGGAGCGCGCGCGGGCCTTCATGCGCGATGCGGGAGTGCCTATCCTACCAGGCTCGCCCGGCATCCTCAAGACCGCGGAAGAAGCCATCGAAGTGGCCAGTGGCATTGGTTTTCCGGTGATCCTGAAGGCTTCGGCCGGCGGTGGCGGGCGCGGAATGCGCATCGTCAACCAGGCATCCGAGTTGGAGCCGCTGTTCAATTCCGCCCAGCAGGAAGCCGGCGCCGCTTTCGGATGTCCGGATGTCTACCTGGAGAAATACGTGCGCGGACCACGCCACATCGAGTTCCAGGTGCTGGCCGACGAACGCGGCCGCGTCGAAATCCTCGGCGAGCGCGAATGCAGTATCCAGCGGCGCCATCAGAAGCTGCTCGAGGAATCTCCTTCTCCAGTGATGCACCCGGAGCTGCGCCAATCTATCTCTACCAAGTTGAAGGAAGCGCTGGCGGGCGCGGGCTATACCAACGCGGGCACGGTCGAATTTCTAATGGATGAAGGCGGTCAGCTGTATTTCATGGAGGTCAACGCCCGCATCCAGGTAGAGCATCCGGTGACCGAGTTCGTGACCGGCATCGACCTGGTAAAAAGCCAGATCCGTATTGCGGCCGGCGAGCCGCTCGACCAGGTGATCAGCCTTCCGGTGGAGTTGCGCGGCCACGCCATCGAGTGCCGGATCAATGCGGAGAACCCGGTCACTTTCACCCCGTCGCCCGGACGCATCACCGGCTTCAACGCGCCCGGCGGCATCGGCGTGCGGGTGGATACGCTGGCGCACACCGACTGCGTGATCACACCGTACTACGATTCGCTGGTGGCCAAGCTGGTGGTGTACGGCAGGGACCGTGCTGAAGCTATCGACCGCATGCGCCGCGCGCTGGAGATGTTCGTGGTGGAGGGCATTCACACCTCCATCCCGCTGCACCAGCGCATCATGGCCGATCCGGACTTCCAGGCCGGACGGTTCGACACTAACTTCATCACGCGGTTCATGCCCGAACGGGCCGGCCACTGATGCGCCTGCGCACTGCCCACGACCGGCTCAAAGTCGAGCACAGCATCATTGATGGCGTGCGCCAGATCCTGGAGCGGGTGCTCGCCGATAACCCGGAGATTCGCTCCATCATCCCCGGCGTGATCCGCCCGGTGCGAGACGCCAAGGGGCCCGTGAAAGTGCGCATTACAGTGCCCGTGCAGAATGGCTGGAAGGGCATCGCCTATAGCGCCGGCGCGCGTCAGGAGCTGTTCATCAGCACCGCGCTTTCCAAAGAAGAGATCGCGCGCGCGCTGGAACGAGCCGGCGCGCAACTGGGCTAATCCGAACCGCGACCGCAAGGGAGCCGGGCTATAGAAGTCCCCTCTCTAAGCCGATTACCAAGTTGATATGTTTGAATGGAAACCGGAATACAGCGTTCAGATCCCCGATATCGACACTCAACATCAACGGCTTTTCGCGCTGGCTGGTGAATTACATGCAGCCCTGGGAGAAGGGAAGGCCAAGACTGTCCTCGATCAGTGCCTGGACCGCCTGGTGGATTACACCAAGATCCATTTCGCCGCCGAAGAGCAGTTGATGGCGCAATACAAATACCCCGAAGCCGCCGCGCATAAAATCGAACACGACAAGCTGGCCGGGCAAGTGATCAACCTGCAGGAAAGGTTTCGCGGAGGCGGGAAAACCGTCAGCTTCAGCCTCATGGTGTTTCTGAAGAACTGGTTGGAGCAGCATATCGCGTGTTCCGACCAGAAGTACAGCGCTTATATTCGCGCCCGGCGCGCCGCTTGAGTTAGTTCACTTTCCACTTTTGGACGCCGGCCGACCACGGCGCCTGCATAGTCACCTCCAGCCGCAGCCCGCTGGTCGTAACTGGAGCAAACGCAACTTTGTTGTAGCGATCCTTCGCGGATTGGTACGGCTGCTGGTTCGCTACCGGCTTCCATTCTTTGCCGTCGTTGTATAGAACCCGCCACGAAGCAGGCACTCGCACTTCTCCGCTGCCGGTATCGTCGAACCAATACACTTCCACTTCGGACACAGTGGTAGCTGCGGGAAACGCGTATTCCAAAAACTCGGTTTTACCTTTCTCGGGCCACCAGTCGAAATAGGATGACGAGTCGCTGGACGATTCCGGCTCTTCGCCGTCGTTGACCGCTTCGGGGTGCTTCCGCACGCCTTCGCCCGTCACGCGCCCGCCTCCTTTCGACGCGATCACGCGGCTGTGCATGGCGAGAGTCGGCCACGGCGCGGGCCGCGCGGAGGCCTCCGTGTCGGGCAGCCACACGATCATCTGGCCCTGGCCCCGGTTCGCCCAGGCGTAATACGGAATCTCGGTCAGCTCCGCGGCCGTGCGGACCACCTTGCCTGAGCCGTCATAAGCAAGTTGCACCGCCGGCGCTTTCACCACTTCCACGCCGTTCAGCAGCTTCGGCTCGAACTCGGCCGTCAGCTTGGCATCGTCGGGCAACAGCATGTTGCGCACCTTGTGATCCGGATTGTCGACCCATTCCGCCGCGTACACGATCGGCCCGCGCTCGATGGCCACCCGTCCGCGATCTGCCGCTACAGAGGTATTAGCCACCACGCGTCGCACGGGCATGGGCAGATCCAGTTCGATGGCGTCGCCGGGCGTCCATTCGCGATCCACGGTCGCATAGCCTTTATCCAACTCAATCGCGGCCGCGCGCCCTCCAACAGCCAGCCGCGCCTCCGCCTTGAGCGGCTCCGCGAAGCGATACAGATCGCTGGGCACCGCCGCGTTCCGGGCCCAGCCGGGGATGCGTACCTTGATCGCGAATCGCGCCCGCTGCTGGGGTTCCACCGTGATCTTCACATGGCCGTCCCACGGATAACGCGTATCTTGCGTGACTCTTACCGCCTGCCCGCCAATCTGCACGTCCGCCGTGCTGCCGGCGAATAGGTTCACGTACAGTGTGTTCTCGCGCTGCGCGTACATGTATCCCGGCAACGAAGCCATGAAGCGCGTCATGTTGCCGGGACAGCAGGCCACCCCGAACCACGGGCTGCGGCCGTAGCGGCCCAGCGATTCGAGCGGATTCTGATAGAAGAAGGATTTGCCGTCCAGCGACACGCCCGATAGCAGGCCGTTGTATAGCGCGCGCTCCAGCACATCGACATACCGCGCGTCGCCATGCAGCAAAAACAGCCGCTGGTTCCAGTAAACGTTGCCCACCGCCGCGCACGTCTCGTTATAGGCCGTGGCATTCGGCAGTTCGTAATTGGCGCCGAACGCCTCACCCGCGCCCGTAGCGCCGATGCCTCCCGTAATGTACAGCTTCTTGCCGGCCACATTCTCCCAGATGGTGTCGATGGCGTGGACATACTTTGTGTCGCCGGTCATGGCGGCCACGTCGGCCATTCCTGAATACATGTACGTCGCGCGCACCGCGTGACCCACCGCTTCGGTCTGATCGATCACGGGCATCCATGACTGGTTGTATTCCGCGCCATTCTTGCCACCGCGCACGTCCAGCATGAACTTGGCCAGGTCCAGGTAGCGTTGCTCGCCGGTCACGCGGTAAAGCTTCACCAGTCCCATTTCGACGATCTGGTGGCCCGGCCAGATGGCCTGTTTGCCCGGACCGAACGTGTCGCACAGCAGGTTGGCGGAGCGCAGCGCGATATCGAGCAGCGTGCGCTTGCCGGTAGCCTGGTAGTGCGCCACGGCGGCTTCGAACAAGTGGCCCAAGTTGTACAGTTCGTGGCTGAGGATTTCTTCGTTCTGCCACCGTTCGGCGCCGGCCCAGGCGTGCGGATGCGCGGGATTGATGGTGCGGGCCGTATAAAGATATCCGTCTTTTTCCTGCGCCGCCGCGATCTTGGCGATCAGGCCGTCGATGTAGGCCTCCAGCTTCGGATCGGGATGCACGCTCAGAGTGTACGAGGCGCCCTCGATCACCTTATAAGGGTCGGTATCGTCGAACGGGTAGCCCGGCAGCTTGGCGCGATCCTGATCGCCGAGTTGGCCGCGCAATGCCTCGGCGGCCCGCTCGAAATTGGCCACCCGGCCGGTGATTTCACATTCGTGGAAGGCGAAAGGAATGGTGACTTCCCGGTTGGTTTCGATTTTCGGCGCCCAAAATTGGTCGCGCAGATGGACCGCGGTGAACGGCACCGGTTTGAAGGGGTAGTCGTTCTGCAGCGATGCGGCCTGGGCGCCGAACGGCACCACGGCAACGGCGAGCCATCCAGCGAGCTTCATGTCCACTTATCATAATCGAGGCGCGTCCGCCCGGCATCGGGAACAATCGCCGACGGCTGGTGTCATTACTTCCATGCGCGGCTGCTTGCGGGACCTCTCTTACGCGTTACGCCTGGTGCGTAAGTCGCCCGGGTTCGCCTGCCTGGCGGTGTTATGCCTGGCGCTGGGGATCGGCGTGAACACCGCCGTTTTCAGTATGCTGAACTACCTCTTCTTCCGGCCGCTGCCCGTGCGCGCGCCGGACCGTGTGGTGATGCTGAGCCGCGACGGCAACCCGCTGATTTCCTGGCCCGAATACCGCGATCTGCGCGATCGCACCCGCTTACTCGAAGGCCTGGCAGCCTCGAATCCCACCGAATCGAGCCTCGAATTCGACGGCGAGACGCACTCTGCCGCGGCCGAAGCCGTCTCTGCAAATTATCGGGAGGTCATCGGCGTGCACCCGTTTCTGGGCCGCTGGTTCACACGCGATGACGAACTGGCCGCGGTCATCAGCTATCGCACCTGGCAGCGTCTGTTCCATAGCGATCCGAACATCCTGGGCCGGCGCATCCGCTCGGAGACGCTGTGGTACACCGTGGTGGGCGTGGCGCCCCAGGAGTTCGCCGGCATTTATCTGCCGTTGAATATGGATATCTGGGTGCCATTCGGAGTCTGGTCAAGGCAGTATCCGGACCTCGCGGCGAGCTTGGAGGACCGCGCGCGGCCGCGCGTCTTCGTGTTCGGCCGGATGAAACCGGGCATCGCGCCGGCGCAGGCCGCGGCGGAGTTGAACGCCATCGCGGCGGCAGAGCAACCATCTCGTCTTGCACGGTCGGCGCCGCTGGGGGTAGACCGCGTGCGCGGCGTGCCCAATCCCCGTAGCCGCCAGACCTCGGTTCCCATCGCAGCGGTCCTGATGGCGGTGGTGGGTGTGGTGCTGCTGATTGCCTGCGTAAATGCGGGCAACCTCCTTCTGGCTCGCGGCGCGGCTCGCGAACGAGAGTTCGCCATGCGGATGGCGCTGGGCGCGCGGCGCACCCGCATCGTCCGCCAACTCCTCACGGAAAGCCTGCTGCTGGCGGTAGCCGCCGGCTTTGTGGGATTTGTCCTGGGCGCCTGGACCGGCCGCTTGCTGCAGGTCCTGCTGCCCTACCACGGCATTCGGCGAGGCTCTGCGGCTGGACCTTCAGCCCGACGCGCGGGTCATGATCTTCTGCGCCATCCTGGCATTTTTCACCACCTTTGTTTTCGGCCTCGCGCCGGCCTGGCGCGCCAGCCGCACCGATGTGCTGCCCGCGCTCAAGGGAGAAGTGCCCGGTATGGCACGGTTCGGACTGCGCCGCGTATCGCTGGTGGCGCAAGTTGCGCTGTCGCTGGTGCTGCTGCTTACCGCCGGGCTGTTTCTGCGGGTTCTGTTCGCGTTTCAGTCGGCCGATCCCGGCTTCGCTGCCGATCATCGCATCTATGTAACAGCCCTCGCATCCGCTCCCGAATTCACGCCGGAAACCGGACGCCAGTTTTACGCGCGGGTGCTCGACCGCTTGCGAGCCATTCCCGGTGTGAAGAGCGCCGCCGTCAGCAACATGCTGCCACTGACGCCGGTCAACCCGGATTGTGTCTCGGAACCGGGCCGCGATCCCATCCAGGCGTACAGCAACTCGGTCAGCCCCGGCTATTTGGCAACGCTCCGCATCCCGCTGGTGGCGGGCCGCGATTTCGCCGAAACCGACCGGCCAGGCGCGCCGCCCGTCGTCATCGTCAACGAAACCCTGGCGCATCGCCTGTGGCCGGGCCAGACCACCGTCGGCAAACGGCTGCTGCTGGGATGCCGCGAGGCCACCGCCGTGGAAGTGACCGGTGTCGCGCGGGATGCCCGGCTGGTGTCCCTCGGCGAAGCGCCCAAGCCATATGTCTACCGGCCGTTCGCGCAGAATTACGGCGGCGTAGAGAACATCATCGTGGAGACCGCTGCCGACCCCGCCGCTATGGTCGAGACCGTACGTAAAGCGGTAATCGATGCGAGCTCCGGCGCACGTATTTATGGCGTGCGGCCCCTTAGCGAGTGGGTAGACCGCTCCTACTGGCAGGTGCGCTGGGAGGCGTCCATGCTCGCTGTGTTCGGCGGCCTCGCCCTATTGCTGGCCGCAGTCGGACTCTACGGCGTAATCGCCTGTCACGTCAGCCTGCGCCGGCGGGAGATCGGTATCCGCATGGCCATCGGCGCGCAACCCCGCGATGTGCTGCGCCTGGTACTGCTCCAGGGATTGCGGCTGACCCTGCTCGGCGTGGGGATCGGCCTGCTCGTTTCCCTAGGGCTGGCGCGCGGCATGGCCCGCCTGTTGTACGGAGTGAGTCCCACCGATTTGCCCACTTATGCGGCAGTGTCACTCCTGTGGATCATGGTGGCTCTGACGGCGTGCTACTTACCCGCCCGCCGCGCGGCGCGGGTAGATCCTACAGTGGCACTCAGGTACGAGTGACTGCCTAGCCTTTCGCCGCCCAGCGCACCAGATCCGCGATCTTAGCCGAGCGCCCCTGCATCAAAATGGCGACGCGGAAAATGCGGGCCGCTATCCAGACCATGATGAAGGCGAAGATCACCACCCCTGCCAACCCAACCCAGGGCTGCCACGCCGGCACGCCGCCCGGCAGGGCCTGCCGCAACAGCATCAACATAGGCGTAAACGGCGGAAACAGCGACATGGCAGTCGCAATCGCGCCGTTCGGCTGTTGCATCACGAAGGTGAGCATGAAGTACGGAATAATCACCGGCGATAGCAGCACGATGGCAAGCTGCTGAGCATCCTGCGGGCTGCTGCACCCAGCGCCGAGCGCCGCGGCCAGCGAGCACAGAAACATCACGTCCACAAACAGGTAGACGTAGAACCACGGGAACAACCCAAATGGAACCAGCCCCGCCATGCCCATGCCTTCCAGCGCCAGCGTTCCGCCGATGATATAGAAGGCTGAACTGGTGAGCGAGACGCCTAGCGCTCCCAGCATTTTGCCCATCATCAGTTCGAAGGGTGTGGCCAGTCCCAGCAGCATCTCCACCAGCCGCTGCGCTTTGTCCTCGGTCACCGCCGAGAGCATGGGGCTCGAGCCCACCATCACGATCATGCCCAGCAGGAGCATCAGGCCGAACGGAATCCCGAACTCCGCAATCTCATTTTTCTTGGTGGCCTCCCGGATCTCACCGGTCTTCTCGTCGCGCGACAGCAGGCCAAACTTGCCGATCGACAGATCATCCAGAACTTCCTTGAACCGGCCGGGGGGAACGCCCAGACGCGTCAGACGCACTCGCCGGATCCCCAGGCTGACGGATCCGTTGAGCCAGCGTCCCACCTCGTCGAACCCGCCGGCGTTGGTAAACGAAGCGACTTGGCTATCGGCTGGATCGGCATTTGTCTTATCGTCTTTGAGCCCCTGATCGTCCTTGCCGGGATCGAGTGCCGAATTGTTGATTTCGATAAAGGCAAAAAGCTGCCGCCGGCGGACGCGATCCGACAGAGCCAGGCGCTGCGACTTCACATCCGGGGAAGGGGCCGGATTCTCGAACACGTACTTCGGCTGCCGCTGGCGACCCGTCTTGGTATCTCTTAAAACCCTCGCGTTTCTTTCCTCGGCGGCTTGAATCACCGCCGCAGCCAGCACGCCGGTGTGATCGACGATCGCGATATGGCGGTCCTCGATATCGGGCTTGGCCTGCATCAGCGCCACGCCTAGAAAACCGCCCCCGAAAATAATAGGAAGAACCACCAGCCCGATGATAAATGCCTTGGTGCGAATGGTTGCCAGGTAATCGCGTTTGGCGATCAGCCAGATTCTACGCGTTGGCATGTTGCGCCTCCTCCGCCGCCGGCCCGGCGATCCGTATGAAGATATCCTGTAGCGATGGCCTGACCACCGCGAAACTGGTTACCCGGGTGCGTGCCACGAGCGCCTGCAAAACCCGCTGTGGATCGCAGCCGTGCGCCATGCGAAGCTCCTGCACCTGCCCCAGATCGCGCACCCGGTCCACGTCCGGCAAGCCTTCGAGCACCTGCGTCCCGCCCTCCGCCACCACGCGAATCGTATCGCTTCCGTAGCGATCCTGGATTGCGGCCAAGGTTCCGTCCAGGACTTTCTTGCCCCGGAATATCATGCAAATGTAGTCGCACATGTTTTCGGCCACGTGCATATCGTGGGTGCTCAGGATGACCGTGGCGCCCGCGCGCCGCAGATCGAGGATCGCGGACCGGATCACTTCGGCGCTCACCGGATCGAGGCCGCTGAACGGCTCGTCGAGGACCAGCAGTTTAGGCGCGGGCACTACCGTCGCAATAAACTGCACCTTCTGCCCCATGCCCTTGCTCAGCGTGTGCACCTTCTGCGTGGCGGACTTCGCCAGGTCCAGCTTCTTCAGCCAGCTTTCGACTTCGGCGGTCACCTTGCGCCCGCTGCGGAGTTCTCCATAAAACTCGAGCATCGGCTGCACGGCCATTTTGCGGTACAGGCCGCGCTCCTCCGGCAGGTAGCCGATCAGTTCCGACCGCGAGCCGAGCAGATGTTTGCCGAACACACGGATGTCGCCGCAGTCGGGATAGAAGATGCTGGTGATCAGCCGCATGGTGGTGGTTTTGCCCGAACCATTCGGGCCGATGAAGCCGTACACGGACCCTTCGGGCACGGTAAGCGAAAGGTCGTCAACCGCCGTCACGCTGCCGAAAGTCTTTGTGACATTTGAAATCTGAACCGCATCCATGGAATCGCAATGATAGCAGGAACAGGGGGTGGGTACCGTTGCGCACTGGCAGGTAGTGTCTGAATCTTGCGGGTACAGAAAAACAGCTATCGGTTGCTTTTTGCTCTGCCGTGCTTCACCATGGAAGTATGCCAGTCGATAAAGCCAGCCTGCAAGCCCTGAAAAATATCCTCACCGAAATCGACCTCTTGGTTTCCACCAGCCCGCAACCGATGCCCCAGAACCGTACGCCGCGAGGCCTGGAACTGACGAAGGCCGCGCTTGCCTTGACGGATGACATCATCAAGCAAACGCGCATGGCTCCTGCCGTTGTGCTTGGGCATAAGGGCGGCAGCACTACATCACAGCGTCACGGCGCGGACCACTACCGCAAGATGGCGGCTGCGCGTAAAACCTTCGGTGGCGGCAGACCGCGCAAGCAAGTCGAATAGCTCCGGGTTTGGATTCTGATCGCATACCGTTAAAATCGTTCTTTGCGATCAGACGAAACACCACCGCTCAGCGCTGAAGTGCTGGAGGAAATCTCGCGCAAAGCGTACTCCATCAAGAAACGCTACGCCGAAATCCTGTTGCCCCTTCTGGAAGATTTGCCTTCAATCCTGCCATTGCAAGGATTCGTCCATAATCCTCGCGCACTTCCGCCACCACCAAAGCGGCCACTCTTTGTACGCCGTACGCTGGCGGCATATGCGATTGAACTATTCGACAACGAATCCGCTGTCTATCCACAGACCGAGGCGATGCGGCCATGGATTCAAAAACTGGCGCGGAGGATTGAGCGGGATGTACTCGGTCACGCCATATCAATAACCGCCAAATCCAGCAAGGCTTTCAATTTTACCGAGGGGCTTTCGTACCATGCTTCCAGAAAAGAAATGACCGCAGCCGTCCGCGATGCACTGAAATTGAGGATTGATGCGTTCAAACCGTCATCGGCTGTTTCCGCTATGGAGCCGACTACGACAGCGACGGCAGCAACGAAGGGCAAAGCCCGCTCAGATTTCATCATGCCGATTCTGGAAAAGAAGGGACTAACGCGTAGTGGTTGGGCTGCTAGGGCCGGTGTTCATCCAGACGTTGTTTACGGCTACCTTGATGGGACATCCACACCGAGACCTGAGAACCGAAACGCATTAGCTGGGGCGCTGGATATCAGCGAATCAAAACTGCCAGACTAAAAACGGAAGAAAACCGTAACCAAAACGGAAGAAAACCGAAGAAAACCGCAATAATTGCCGTAGACAACCGCCGCACAGTCGTGCTTGTCGGCCAGATGCGCCGCACTGAAACCGGAAGAAAACCGAATAAAACCGTAACGATACCGGAAGACTCCGTAAGATCGACACTGCGAATATTGGATTTGGAAGTAACGATGTTCTCTTAGGCAACAGAGCGGACGGTTTGAAAGCGGAAAGCTCGCCGTACGGAAGTGTTGAGCGCCCGATGTTCGTAGCATCGAGCGCCCCGAAAGGATGGTTTATGCAACCGCCATAACGATTTGAGTTAGCAGCAAACGAATCGGCCCGCGCTAGTAGTTGCCCTAGCGCGGAGTTCGTAAACCATTCTATCCCTAAACCATTGAAAACGCAATCAATATAGATCATAAAATCTTGCCCTAGCGTATTGACAACAGCTATCGGTAGCTGTATTATTGGTTCATGGTTATCGAGACAACAGGCGAAATCACAATGACTTGCACACTATGCGACGTGAAGTGTAACCGCATCGGCGTACATCGCAACGTGTAACGGGTCACGATATTTCCCCTCTTAGTAGGCAGTTTTTCTCACGTTAGGGCCGCCCTTTCCCGGCAGCAATTTGACCCGGCGCGCGGTCCGAAGTGGAAGCGGCCGGCAAGCCCGGTCGCGCCTCAATCCATACCTTCTCAGCCCGCTGGTTTTCGCATGTAGGATCGATGTGTGTGCGGGAGGGTTCCCAAAGGTTTCCCTACCCAAGAACTCTCCCGCTGCGCAGAACGAACCTTGGGAGTTCGAGCTCCCGGAGGCAGATCCTACCAATGCAGATCCTACACCCTTTTGCCGGCTCCGTGCAGCAATACCTCGATCAACTCGCCGACCCAAACCAGTATCGTCCCGCTCGTTGTCCGCAGTGCCATGCCAATCGTCCGCTCACTGCGCACGGCTTCTACACTCGCACGATCATCGACACCACCTTCGACGGCTCAGTCCGCGTGCGCCGTTACTTATGCCAAGCCTGCTGTCGCACCGTCTCGCTGCTGCCCGAGTTCGCGCTTCCTTATCTGCGCTCCAGCATCACGGTGATCGCGCTGTTTCTCATTGCGCGACTCCTCGAAGCCCAGACCCTCGCAGCATCACTGCCCACCTCATCGCCCTACCAGCGCGGCCAGTTGTGGCTGCGCCGTTTCCGCTCGCAAGCCGAAGCCTTGTGCGCCGCGCTGGCCGCTTTGACTAAACCCGTACCCGCTCCCGATTTCGTCCATCGTGCACTCGCCATGCTCAAATCCACCTGCTGGATCCCCGCTCATCGCTTCCTCTTCGCCAGCGTGCGCCAGCATCTGTTGGGCTGGCCACGTTCGCTGGTTCCCGACGGCCGCCGCGCCGCCCTCATTCCCCCCGCCGCGCCCGCCTGAGCCGCCCCACACACCATTTGCATGGAAACCCGACGCCTTTCGCCCTACGCTCGAAGCCAGGGAGAAAAAAACAACCTTGATGAATGACGACAAAGCCGAAAAAACCGCCTTGTTCCGCTATGGACTCATCGCCCCGCTCGTGCTCGAAACGTTGCCGCGTGGCGAACTCACACGTCGCGCTCAGGAGATCGCCGCACGCCTCTACGACATTCCGCACTCCACCCGCCGTCACGTCTCGGTGGACACCTTGCTGGAGTGGACCTTACGCTATCGCCGCCACGGACTCGCTGCACTCACCCCCAAGCCTCGCCAGGATCGTGGTCAACAGCGCGCCATCGCACCGGAAACCGCCGCGCTCATCGAGCGTCTCAAGCGCGCCAATCCACATCGCACCGGAACCGCGCTGCTTCGCGAGTTGGCGTCATCGAGCGAACAGGATATGCCCGACGGGTTCTCGCCCTCCACGCTCTACCGCTTTCTGCGCGCCCGCGGACTCACGGAGCGCGAACTGCTCCTCGATAAAGCCACCGCCCACAAAAAGTATGAGGCGCAGTTTGCCAATCAAACCTGGCAGTCGGACATGCTGTTTGGCCCCTGGGTGCAACGCACCGGCGGCGGCAAAATGCAGGTCTTTCCTTCAGGCCACGCTCGATGATGCCAGCCGCCTCATTCCGCACGCGCAGTTCTATCCCAATCAGGGGTTAGATTCGTTTCTCGATTGCCTGCGCCAAGCCATCGCCGCGCGCGGGGTTCCCACCCGCCTCTACATGGACAACGCCAAGATATACCGCTCGCCGCAACTCGCGCGCATCGCCGCCTCCATCGGCATCCTCATCATTCACACACCGCCCTATCAGCCCGAAGGACGTGGCAAGATCGAGCGTTTCTTCCGTTCGGTGCGCGAGCAGTTTCTCGCTTCGCTCGATCCCAAAGCCCTGCTGTCTCTCGAACAGTTGAACGAGCAGCTCTGGCACTGGCTCGATACCGTCTATCATCGCCACCAACACAGTGCGCTTGAAACCACGCCCCTGCTGCGCTGGCAGCGCGACATCGAAAAGGTCCGGCAACTACCGCCCGACACCGAAATGCGCCGTCTGTTCTTTCACCGGCTCGATCGTCTGGTCCGCCGCGACTCCACCTTCCTGCTGCGTAACCGCTTCTTTGAAGCCCCCCCACAGTTGGCCGGCAAAAAGATCGAGGTGCGCTTCGACCCGCTCGATTTGGAGCACGTGGAAATCTACTGCGACGGCAAATCAGAGGGCGCTGCTCGTCTGGTGGACGCGGTCGTTAATGGAAGGACTTACCGGTAATGTGGGAATCCTACTTTGGTTTCAAGAAAACGCCCTTCTCCGACTGCCCGGACACCAAACAACTGTTCGGCTCGGCCGCATGGCAGCAAGTCGCGACACGCTTTGAGTTCCTGACCAAACATCCTGGTGCGGGCTTGCTCACCGGTGAAGTGGGCGCCGGCAAGTCCACTGCCGCGCGCGTGTTCGCCACTTCACTAAATCCGAGCCTGTACAAGATTCTCTATGTCCACTTCGCTACCGGCTCGGCCCTGGATCTATTGCGCCAGATTGCCTTGGCGTTGGACCTGCAGCCCGCACACTTTCGCGGCGATTTGGTGCGTCAGATCGCCGAAGCCATCGTGCGTCTGAACCAAAGCAAAAAGCAACATCCGATTCTCATCTGCGATGAAGCTCATCTGTTGCCGCATCCCGCGCTCGAGGAACTGCCGCTGCTGTTGAACTTCGACATGGACTCCTCGCGCTATCTCACGCTGTTGCTCATCGGCCAGCCGTTGTTGCGCCGCACGTTGTCGCTCCAGATGCATGAGGCGCTGCGTCAGCGGATTGGCGTGCACTATCACTTGGAGGGACTCACGCGCGAGGAACTCGACGCGTATCTGACGCAGCAGTTGAAAGCCGCCGGCGTCACACAACCACTGTTTGACGACACCGCCAGGCAAGGACTCTATCAAGTCACCAAAGGCATTCCGCGCAAAGTCAACAAACTCGCCGTGACCGCTCTGCGTCTGGCCGCGGAGCGCAGGGCGCAGATGGTGGATGAAGTGGTGCTGCTCGATGCCACCACCGAGGCGCTGCTATGAAGTAATCGCGATATCGATCTTCCGCGAGGGGTCGCGCCCGAGCGGATGCCCAAGGCCGATGCGACGGAGCTGGCTCCAGAGAAATCGGCTTACTCAAACCCTCCGGTGCACTCACCCTGTGCCGGAGGGTTTTTGCTTTTGCCCTTAGCCATATTTCTCTGGTGAAGTTTCGGAGCGGAGGCCTTGGGCATTCAAACGCGAAGACCGGCCGGCTGATTTTGCCGGCCGCTCAAAATCCCGCCTTTTGCCGCTGGGATATCGGATGCCGATAAGAGGTGAGTCCAAGTCCCACTTGTCGCCATCACACCACAGGCTCAACGCCAGAACTAATCTGATAAACCAGCAGGAAACTATCTTGAGAAAGTCGGGGGGAAATATCGTGACCCGTTACAGCAACGGGCTTCGCCGGTTTCGTTGCCGCGAATGCCGCAAGACCTTCACCGAACCCCACAAGCGGATGCTGGACGGCATGAACCTGGACGACGAAAAAGCGCTGCTTGCGCTTAGCCTGATGGTTGAAGGAAATTCGCTCCGGTCCATCCAGCGCATTACAGGCATCGACATCAACACGCTGATGAAACTCTTGGTTCGCGCCGGTGAGAAGTGCGAGAAGGTCATGGGCCGTTTAATCGTTGCAGTCAAAGTCCAGGACGTGCAGGCTGATGAGATCTGGGCTTATGTTTCCAAAAAAGAATCGCACAAACTGCCGTCCGAAGCGCATGACGATTCCATCGGCGATGCCTACTGCTTTGTGGCAATCGAGCGCCATTCCAAACTGGTTTTAAACTTCGCACTAGGCCGTCGCAATCAGGCCACGACCGATGCCTTTATCGAAGGCTTGCGCCATGCTACCGCGCCCGGTGAGCGCTTCCAAATCACCACCGATGGTTTCCAGCCCTTTATCTCGGCCATTACCACCACGCTAAGTGATCGCTGCGATTTCGCGCAGCACATCAAAGTCTACGGCCAGCCCGTTGGCGAAGAACATCGCTACAGTCCCGCCGAAGTCACTAGCTCGGAGAAAGTCCCAGTCATGGGTAATCCCGATAAAAAGCGCATCTGCACTTCGCACGTAGAGCGGCAGAACCTCACCATCAGAATGCACATGCGGCGGCTCACCCGGTTAACCAATGCCTTTAGCAAGAAGTGGGATCATCTGTGGAGCGCGTATTGCCTGCACTTTGCCTATTACAACTTCTGCCGCATTCACAAAACCATCCGCGTCACCCCTGCAATGGAAGCAGGAATCACAGACCGCGTGTGGGATATGAAAGATTTGCTGGCGTAGTGGTAGGATTGGAAACGAAGGCCCGCCGCCACAGCGGGCCTATCGAATATCGGTTTGAGTACTCGCTCAAAATCATTTTAAGCGGAGCGTGTACAAAATGCAAACGGATTCAGCGAGCACTGAACAGTGGAGGCGCTTTGTGAGCGAAGCCGAAAGTAATCAGCAATTAGCGGATCTACTCAAGCGTAAGGCCAGTGCCACAAAGGCGGTCGCGGAACTAAACACCAAATTGGAACAACTGGCACATAGATTTCGCGAAGTAGGCGATAATCTTCTGCGTTACATAGAACGTAGTCCCGCCGTCAAACTCTATAATGACGAAACCCTCAGCAATTCGTTAAAGTTTGGCATGGAGTCCGGCGTGAGCACAGATGGCCTCGTAGGCATGATTCAGGAACGTGACCGGCAGGCGATGACCATTGAATACATAAACGTGGATTTACGAAACCGTGGCGTCAGCCTGCCTTAAAAACAACTGTCGGATTGTTCCTGATCGACAACATGTAACTCCATCCTCTTGTGGTTCTTTTTGTCACGGTACTCGACCATCAGACTAGTCGTCTGTAAATCCTGCGTGCGGATGACATCGCAGTATGCCCGAAACTTCGCGCCTTTTGACATATCCGTCTTGGTTTTCCCGTCGAAGGCGTCTTCAGATATGACGAACCTTTTCCATGGCACGCCGGAATCGTCATAGAGAACAACAGTGACAGTACTGAACCGATGTCCAGTATCGCTCACTGCGCTTCCGCCGACCGCCACCACTTCTGCGTCTCGCCACGGATGATCCATAGCAAATGCCAGCGGCCCACATGCCATCAACAGAACAAGTACGCTGACGAGAGACTCATTCCACATCTTTGCGGCCCTCCCGCGCCAGAGAGCATACCACAGATATGGCCTATTAGATCATCCGAATGGTGCCGGATATCGGACCCAGCACGGCGATATATAAAATTTTACATGACAATGCTAAAATGTTTGGAAGGGAGTTTCCGCATGACCGATACTGTCGTTCCAAAGTGGATTCGTGAACTAGAAGTAGAGCATAACCGACTGTCCGCAGAATCCCGCGCTAAATCACTAGATGCGGCTCTCACTGACAAAATCATCCGCGCGGACGGTCCCACCTACTGGCGACAACTCCAGAAGGAACTCTATATCGCCGTAGAGGCGCTAGAACGGCTCGGCATTACCGGCGCGGTCTTGGATGCCTACAACGTCAACGAGAAGGGCGTCCAGGTCAAAATCCGCTTAGTAAACCGCCCCACGCGGCAAGCCTACGTGAACCTGTTCTATAACGAAGGCGAATCGGCCATCCGGCGCTATCCAACATCAGCAGACGGCGCAAGCCAGTATCCATTCGATGTGCAGGACGGATCGATAGCGCTATTCGGCGATATGGACACTCTCAATCCAGAATCAGCCGCGCGATTCATCCTTGAACCGATGGTGAAATCGCTAAAGTTATAGCAATTTGCGATACCCGCAACTTTCAGACACTACCCACTGGCACCCTCTTTCCCGGTCAGGCCAAAGAATGGGAAGCCATTCCATTTGGTGCCGGTCACCTCGCATGCGATCGCCGTCAACGAGCTATATCGACGGTCGCCGTACTCAAAACCGTTTTCCATCACCTTCACAACGATCTGCTTACCACGATGCTCGCGGACCAACAAACTGCCGGGCATGGGGAGTCGTTCATCAGCCGGGTGGGCCACTCGAACCACCGTCGCCCGATCTTCTGCTGGCGGGCCGTCGGCCCGCGCCCGCGGTGCGTAGATCAGCGTCGTTCGCGATTTCGAGCGCGCGGCGGCGAGCCCGTTCCGAAAGGCCGCCCTCCGCCAGTTCCTGGATTCGCCATGCCACTCGCCGGAACAGAAACTGCTTGTTCGAGGAGCGACTGGGCTCGCCGAAGACCTCGGCGTACTTGTGTTTCAACTGGCCCACCGTCATTGATCGCAGGCTCTCAATCTCCACGCGGAGGGCCATCGTTTTCTCATTGGTTCTCAATGCCGTTAACCTCGATACCATAAGGGCTCGAAGACACCGAAGTATCAACTCGAACTGCGGTTAACTTGGCGGAGAATTGCTCAAGGCGGTAGCGCAAATAGCCTGCCGCCAGGATCGCAGCGATCTCCTCGATCGCGGCGTCTGTTATGTCGTCGTCTTTCATTCCTCGGCTCCGTTTGAGCCAGGAGGAAAGGATGCGGTGGGTGGGAACGCCGGCGGGAAAGACGCGTTGTGGTTTCCCCCCACAACGCCTTCCGCCCGGCGGTAATCGCGTCGTCTGGCCCAGAAGCGGGCAACCGCTCCCAACCGGTTATATACGCCGCGCGAGGGGAAAGTGTAAAACTCGGGCAAACAAAGGGTATTTCACGGCGGAGAGACACTGGCAAAAGTGCTGATTCTAAATGGGCTACTCAAATTGGCCCAAAGTCGCCGTCTCCGTTTGGAACGTCTAGCACTTGGCTGTCAGCGTCGCGCTCGATACCAACTCGGCGCGGTGAATGGAGGCAAACGTTAGAGACAGAGACAGTTCCAGGGATCGACCGCGACCTTTACGTGCCTGCCGGTTAGCAGGCTGGGAAGAACGCGGAGGGTTCTCGTCAACACGAGCAGATGCAGGTAAACCGCCGCACAATGCCCAAACCCAGCCGGGCCATGGCTTTCCCACTATCGCCCTCGGAATCGGGCATAATGACCGTATGCGACAAGTTCTCATCTATCGCGGGGAAGATGGCTTTTGGATCGCCGAGTGCCCGAGCTTGCCCGGCTGCGTCACCCAAGGCGAAACGCAGGATGCCGCGCTGGCCAACATGAAGGAAGCCGTCCAGGCGTACGTGGGCGCCCTGGAAGCCGACAACTTGGCGGTCCCTGACGAACACTTCGACGCCCGCCTCGTAACCGTGTGAGCCACCTCCCCGTTGTATCCGGAAGGGAGTGTGTGCGAGCGCTGGAGCGTGCGGGCTTCCACATTGTCCGCCAAGTTGGAAGCCACATTGTCTTGCGCCGTGAGAACCCATTTTGCCAGGTAGTCGTGCCGGACCACCGGACCCTGGATCGCGGCACCCTGCGATCCATTCTTCGTTCGGTGGGTCTGACTCCAGACCAGTTCCGCGAACTCCTGTAACGCCAGACCCGAGATTTTCGGCCGATGCTGGTCACGCTTGCCCGATCCAAAAGGAGGTTCCGGCGAAGCAAGTGGCCACTATCACTCTAACCGCGCGCGTCCTTCTTAGTGCGGCCGTAGAGGTGATGATCGTGCTGATCGGCCAGATCGGTGCGCAGCGCGCCGCTGTCAACCGCGTTGGTGGCCATCCATGCCAACGCCGACTCTTCCGTCTCGCCCCGATCAGCTCGATCTGAACGATCAGGGCTTGATTCGGCCGGAGGTCGAGCGGCTCATCGGGGATGATGGTCCTGTCGTCAAAATGCGCGTGGACCGTCATGAAGGCTCCTTGTCGGCGACATCTTCCAGTATCCCTGCAACGCCGGAGGTGGTCCACTTCGCTTCAAAGGCCGGCCAGGCAGTTTGCCGGGACGGTCCCGCCACGCCATCCGCAGCCGTGTTCGGCTTGGCGTCCCAACAGCGACAGCGAAACCGCGGCAAACAAAGATCGTTAGCTGATCTGCTCAAAACCGGCGCGGCCGAGATTGGCGTCGTGCATTTGGCGACCTGCCTATCATCCGGAACGGACATCAGTCCTTTCGTCCCATTTCATTGGATGGTAGCGCTCGCTAGTGACGGGCGAGTAGGATAAGTATTTCACGCATGCCAGCCACAGACAAGTTGTTATGCAGTCTTCGCGATGGTCGCTCCTGGCAACCCGCACGGGAAGAATTACGTCAGTTTCTCGCCGAGTTGTTCGAGGAACGCTATTACCAACAGGATTGGAAGCTTCTTCAGGCGCGCCCATCGTACATGAGCGAGGATCACGCATCCTACGCTGGCTGGATTCTGGCTGAGAATCCGGGTTCCGGGCCCTATCAGGGGACCAGTTTCGTTTGGTTCCCCGGCGATGGCGGCAGTGTTGCTGTCCTCGTAATTGGCACCGCAGGATTTGGTCCAGATGCACATATTCTCGGCCGGCCTGGTCATCGTCGTCGGTTACAAGCGCTCGCTCGTTTGCATGGTAACCGCTTGTGGGTGAAGCCGGATCCGCTTGACCTAAATTCCACGATCCCGGAATCTGCCCGACGGAACTGGCCGGCGATCGAAGCGGGCCTCCAAGTTTACGACCAGCAGGGCCGAGCTGTCATTTACGCAGCCGTGCCTGTTACGGGTGGCAGCGTGGCCGAGCGGGAGGCCGTTGAAGACCTGATGGACCTTTTCGCGCACGAGCACCGCGTGCGCATGAAGGGTGCGTTCAAGCAACGCTGGGACACCCGTCGCAGCGCTATGCTCGGAAAGCTGTTCCCGCAACGTACTGAAACGGAGGTCGCGGAACTGCTGGATGACCGGCGGTTCGTGGTGTTGCAGGGGCCACCGGGAACCGGGAAGACCCGCATGGCCTTGGCGGCGGCTCGCAGGCACGGTGAACCCACCGTTGTCCAGTTTCATCCGGCTCGCACCTACGAGGATTTCGTGATTGGGCTGGCTCCGGTGCCTGCGCAGGACGGACTTCGGTTCGACGTCCGGAAGGGGGACTTGCTTCGAGCGAATACGGCGGCGAAGGGGCGAACACACGTGCTGGTTATTGATGAGATCAATCGAGGCGACCTGTCTCGCGTCCTGGGCGAGGCGATCTTCCTATTCGAAAGCGGCGACGGGGATCGGACGATTGAACTCCCCCATGAGTATGAGGGGAGCCGGAAGTTGCGGCTCGAGGGCGGACTACGAGTGCTCGCGACGCTCAACACTGCCGATCGCTCGATTACACGCTTCGACATCGCGATACGTCGGCGCTTCGCGTTCCTCGATATGTGGCCCGACCTCGATGTCGTCAACGCAGAAGGTGTCCGCCTGAGCATCGAAGTGTTCGAGGACACTCTCGATACTTTTACCGAGCATGCCGACGAGGCTGGTCTCAATCTCGTGCCCGGTCATGCCTACTTCCTCGACCCGCGTCCAGATCTCGACCCTGCGCAACGGGAACAACGGGTGCGACGGCGGCTTAAACATGAACTGTTGCCGCTCTTGTCGGCTTACGTGGATGAGCGCCTGCTCGGCCCTGCGACCGGCGAGGTTCAGGGGCTGGTCGATCGGATCGCCGGAAGACTCCGGTCCGTGGCAGATGAACATGCCCAATCGTAGGCGAACCGGACCGGGACGCCGCCCGAGCAGAGGTCGCTCTCTAATCTGGGCGCGAAGCCGCGCCGCGCCGTCGCTCAAGAAGCTGCCGGATCAAGGCGGCGAAGCGGAGCTATCTTACGACGAAGTCGGAGGGCCGGACCGGCCCGATTGGATTGACAGTTTCTTGACAGCGAATCGAGATGCATTGGCACGACTCGCGATCGCTACGAGTGTCCGCGTAAAGGAGGGCCGCGCCCTGGTGGTCCTCACCTCAAGTGACAGGCTCGGCGCGATTCCCATCCGCTCCCCGATTACACGCAAGATTACGGGCGGCCTCCTGGTTGAACCGCGGTTTGGGTGGTCGTCGATCGGCCAAGTCCTGGGGGAGGTCGGGTTCCGTGTCGAGCCGGAGATCGGAGGACTTGCTCTCGTTCCTGGTTCCGCTCGCGAGGTTCCGCCTTGGGTCCTGGCCGGTCCGCTCGTCTCGCGGGTTGCTGCTCTGATCGCGCAAATGACGCGGACCTTTGTGCCGACCACGGTGGAACGAGAGATGCCGCGGGGGACCGTGGACTGGAACTGGTACGCTGGCCGGGCACTTCCAACCGGGCGGTGGACTTCGTTCCAGTGCTCGTATTCCGAATTGAGCAGCGATCCCGAACTAGTAGCGGCACTGCGATGGACTCTTCGTCGCGTCGGCCAGGACCTCGAGCCGTCCGCGGATTTCTTGGTCGCGCGTCGGCTGATGGAGCGGATCGGGGACCTTCTCCGCGGGCTCGGACCTGGTCCGGCACGGCGTCCTGGGTTGGGTGGCCTGGTAGCGCCTTCGATTGCGCCCGAGTGGCTGCGATTGGCAGTCGAAGCGATGGCCTGGATTCGCGATGAGCGCGGGTTGGGCGGCGCGAGGTCGCTCGACGGCCTGCCCTGGTCCCTTCCCGTGAACAGTGTTTGGGAGGCTTGGGTGGAGGCGTTCCTACACTCGTTGGCCCTACGGCTCGGGGGACGGCTGTCCACCGGGCGGGAGGGTTCGACCAGCAGGCCGTTTGTGTGGCGAACGCGCACCCGATCCATGGGCCACCTGGCTCCGGACTTTCTTCTCGACCTGCCTGGGCGGGCTGTCTGGATCGATGCCAAGTACAAGGATCACCTTCGTCGACTGGCGGTCCAGGACTGGTCGGGTTTACCCGTGGCCTTGCGAGAGTCGCACCGGGCTGATCTGCACCAGGCTCTTGCGTATGCCATGTTTGCCGAGGCGCCTCGGGTGGATACTTTTCTGGTGTACCCGGGCGCATTAGGGCCGGCAGGCGAGCCGATGGCGCCCGAACCTGTGTTCGCCCTGGCGGATCTGGTGGCGGGTGGGCGGCAGGTGCGGCTCGGACTCGGTTCGATCCCGTTCGGATTTCGGGGACCGGCACACCGGGAGCAAGTGATTGCCGCTTGGGAGAAAGTTCTGCGCGATGCGGCCTAAGGTCGAAACGGATGCGGCGGCGCTTCGTCGATCAATACCTTTAGGTCCTGGAAGATTTGGGAGTTCCGGGGTCGCGCCGATTTGAGGGGTAGAACCCGTTCGTAGCGGTTGGTAATGGATAGCGCCAGTCCGCCCGCGACGTGACCACCTCCTTGATGGCCGTCAGGAGCGCGGTCTTGAGGGAGTTGCCGATGGCCTTCCACACCGACCGCGACTTGGTGAGGAGCGCGTCGAACACGCCACCCGCCTGCTGCTTGAGAGAGTCGAAGATCTGCCGGTTGTGCTCGCGCACCAACTGCGTCGTGCGGTTGGCGGCGTTCTCGCGGGGCGCGTCAAGTGTTTTGTGTAAACGGCCTGTTTTTTTCCTTGCGCCGCAGGCTGTCGGGGCGGTGGGAAAGTGGGAATCCTGGGTGTGGATTTCCACTTTTCCACCGCCCATAAATTAATTCTTGGTTTTCGCGTTCGGCTTTCAATTTAGAAATGTGTTTTCTCGGAACCGCGCCCCGACTCCGGCCGCTTGAGCGAGATTCAGCGCTCGCTCCGGGGGCCTGAGCAGAGCGGTCATTCGGCGATTGCTTGTCCTTTCAACTTACGCCAGCGCGTTTTGGGGAACACGGTCGCCCAGCAGAATCGAAAAGCGCTGCAAGGCCGCCTTCCAGTTCTGCACCGGCATCGTCCACTTCTGGGCAATATGCTCCAGCGCCAGGAAGAGCAACTTCATCGCCGCATCCGCATTCGGAAACGATCCCCGCGTCTTGATCACCTTGCGCAGCGACATGTTCAGCGATTCGACAGCATTGGTCGTATAGATCACTTTCCGTATGTCCGCCGGGTAGCCGAAAAACGGTGTCAGGTATTCCCAGTTCCGGCGCCACATCTGGCTGATTGTTGGATACGCCCCGTCCCACTTTTCAGCGAAACCCTCCAGCTTCAAATAGGCATCCTCCACGCTGTTCGCCCGATAGACCGCCTGCAGGTCCGCGGCGACCGTCTTGCGGTGTTTAAACGACACATAGTTCAACGACGCCCGTACTTGGTGGACGATGCACAACTGCACCTGGGCTTGTGGAAACACCGTCTCAATCGCCTTCGGGAATCCCGTCAGTCCATCCACGCACGCAATGAAGATATCCGCCACCCCACGGTTCTTCATATCGGTAAGCACCTGCAACCAGAACTTGGCCCCCTCCGCCTCGTTCGTCCACAGCCCCAGCACTTCTTTATTCCCCTTCAGATTGACGCCGATCGCGACGTAGATCGCCCGATTTCGAACGTGCCCCGCGTCGCGAATCTTCACCACTAAAGCGTCCAGGTAAACGATCGGATAGACTGCATCCAGCGGCCGGCTCTGCCACGTCTTGACCTCCTCCATCACCGCTTCGGTGACATTGGAAATCAACGCCGGACTGACCTCCACGCCGTAAATCTCTTCCAAGTGCCCGGTGATTTCGCGCGTGCTCATTCCCCGCGCGTACATGGAGACGATCTTGTCGTCGAAGCCCGTAAAGCGGGTTTGCCCTTTGCCTACAATTTTCGGCTCGAACGTCCCATTGCGATCCCGCGGCGTCTCCAGCGGCAGTTCGCCGAAGTCGCCTTTCAGGGCCTTGGTTGTCTTGCCGTTGCGCGAGTTGCCGCTGTTGTTGCCGGCCTGGTCGTGCTTCTCATAGCCGAGGTGTTCGGTCATCTCGGCCTGCATGGCCCGTTCCAGGAGGGCCTTCGTGAGCTGCTTCAGCAGCCCGTTTTCGCCTATGATGTCTTCGGGCTTCTTGTAGTCCGCCAGCAATTTGTCGATGAGGTTGAGGTCGATGGCCATCGTGTCTCCTTAGTCTCCTTCTTTCGATGGCCGTTTACACAGTTCAATTTAC
>CAWJJQ010000004.1:0-233081 GCA_963843255.1 Bryobacterales bacterium
AGGTAGATTTTGACGCGGTACTGGCTCAAATAGCCAGCCCGTTTTCAACAAACCCCTTTCAAACCGTGCGTGCGGTTTTCCCGCACACGGCTTAACGATGATCTTACTGGTGCGGCTTGCGCCGGGTAGCGCACGGTTCCGCGCAATCGATACAGACCCATTCCGTGAAACTGAGCGGCTGTCCACAGTACACGCCGCGTCGCTCGCTGCCCGCCACGCCGATGCATCCAGCGTACGAGCCGCTCATAGACGAAGCTGTCCATTTTCAGGAACACCCGAGACGATGTGCCCGTCCGGAAGTAGTTCCCCCAACCGCGAAGCACGGGGTTCAGTTTGGCGATGATCTGCTTCACGTCCTCCCCGCTGGCACGTTTATCGGTGATCTCCCGCACCCGGTCCCGGAGCCGCTTCGTGGCCTTCGGTGACGGCCAGCGGTGCATGTAATATGCCCGCGGGTTCCGCAGAATACTGCGCTTCTTGCGGATCGTACACCCCAGAAACACGAAGCTTTCCTTCCCACGCCGTAAGTCCACCATCCGCGTCTTCTCCGGATGCAGCCCCAAACCCAGCTTGCTCATCACAAACTGGATTTGTCGAAGCGCCTCCTTCGCCTTCGACTCCGTTGGCGCCATCACCACGAGGTGAGTAGGCCCGGGGAATCTCACCCCGAGCCTCTCTCAGAACCGTACTTGAACCTCTCAGCTCATACGGCTCCCGCCATGGAGCCACGCCGCTCGCCCATCTGCCAGTGCGCCCACAACTTCGGATCGCGTCTCGAGATGCGCGCGACCCAATGTGTCGCCCTGCGCAAATGACCGCGCAGCGTCTTGTATTTCCGTTCGGCCCAGCGGGCCAGCGATCGATCCAGTTGGCGCATCGGCGGATACAGCGCCGAGCGATAATACCGCCCGTAGTATTGGAGCCAGCCTCGGATCTTCGGGTTGAACATCCGCGACAGATCTTCGATTCGCTTGTCGCTGCGTAAATGCAGGTCCCAGCTTCGAATCTCCACCCGAATCGCTTTCACCGCCTTGTCGGAAACTGCCGGGCTGAAGTTGATGAAGAACTTCCCCTTGCGATTCTTCGATCTCCGCGGCCGAAATGTGTAGCCCAGAAAATCGAACTTCTCGTTCGGATACTTCCTCCGCCGATCATCATCCTTGCAATAGACAACCTTCGTCTTCTCCGGATGAAGCTCCAACCCACACTCCTTCAAGCGCGCGGCTATGGCAGCCCGAACCCCCTGGGCTTCCGCCTCTGTCCTGCAATGCACGATGGCATCGTCGGCGTACCGCTCAAAAGGCATGTGCGGATACTGCTTCGCCATCCATCGATCAAAAGCATAGTGCAGAAACAAATTGGCTAACAGAGGGCTGATGACCCCGCCTTGCGGCGTGCCCTTCTCACGCGGGACCAACTGGCCGTCCTCCTCTTGCACTGGCGCTTGCAGCCACCGCTCGATATAGAGGACCATCCACTGTTCCTTGGCGTGCTTCTTCACCGCCCGTAGCAGCAGATCTTGCGGGATGTTGTCAAAGAAGCCCTTGATGTCCAGATCCAAAATCCAGTCATAGCGCCAGCATCGCTGCCGCGCCTGCCCCACTGCATCCAGCGCCGACTTCCCCGGCCGATAGCCGTAGGAATCCGGATGGAACAGCGGGTCCACCGCCGGCTCCAGTCTCGACTTCACCACCTGTTGCGCGATCCGATCCGACACGGTCGGTATGCCCAGCTTCCTTTCCCCACCGTTCGCCTTCGGTATTTTTACCGTGCGCACCGGCGGTGGAAAGTAACTGCCCGACGACATCCGATTCCAGATCTTGTACAGGTTCCCTTTCCGGTTGCTCTCAAAATCCGCAATCGACTGCTCGTCGACCCCTGCCGCTCCTTGGTTCGCCTTCACTCGCTTATACGCTTCCCAGACCTCCCCCTTGGATATACAGAACGGCTTTGCCTCACTCATCGGCTCCTCCCATTCCTGGTTGGCTCATTGAATTTGGCCCCATAACACAACCCCTTCGCTCCATCCCGTTTCCGGGACTTCACCACTACTACGGGTTGTTCCGCCCCTGGGCTCCGCTTCCGTACTCTCGCCCTCGTGGTTCTTCCACTTGCGGCTTCTCCGTTCGCATCGGAGTCCCAGGTTCCCACGTTCCGCTCGACCGCCTCTGGCAAGTTCAGGCCACCTTAATGCCGGATGCCGCCCCGTCCGTAAGCAGGCCTTCGCCAGAGCTGATCCCGCAGTAACGACTCCCTGCGGTTTCGACATCGTCCCTACGCTTTCGACACGTCATCAGTGGTTCCCTTACGGTCCTCTCCTTGCCAGTCACCTGACCTGGTTCTTCCCAGGCCTTTTCCTTCTGTGCTCACGACCATGGCTCTTGACCACAGCCGCCGAAGGTGGTTTGGAACCTGCTCCTGCCAGCCGGTTCCGAGGGGCCTTCCCTCATCGATCAAGCAGTTACACACATTGGGCCCTCCTCGGCCCTTTGCGCTCGTGGCGCACAATCGTCGGCATATCGAATCAGTTTCCCGAGCGACCCACACTTGGCCGCCCACAACCGATCCAACAGGTGCAGGTAGATGTTCGCCAGCAACGGCGAGATCACTCCGCCCTGCGGGGTTCCCGCCAGCGTCTCCCTCACCGTTCCGTCTTCCATCACCCCGGCCCTTAGCCACTGCCGGATCAACTTCAATACCCGCCGATCCGAGATTCGCCCCCCCACCAGCACCATCAGCTTCTCCTGATCGATGCTGTCGAAGTAGCCCTTGATGTCTGCATCGACTACGAAGTCATGCCCTGGGTTCCCCGCTATGCGGATTGCTTCCAGAGCCTCCGTCGCGCTCTTCTTCGGTCGAAATCCGAAACTGCTCGCCTCGAAATCCGCCTCGAAGATCGGCTCGATCATGATCTTCGCCGCCATCTGCACCACCCGGTCCCGCACCGTCGGTATCCCCAGTGGCCGCTGCTTTCCGTCAGCTTTCGGTATGTATTGCCGCCTCACCGGTGAGGGGCGATATCGGCCTGCCCGAAGGTCGGCTTCAATGCCCGCCAGAAACTGGCCCACACCATCCTGCTCGATGTTCTCCAGCGTCTCGCGATCCACTCCCGCCGCGCCTCCGTTACTGCGCACCCGCCTCCATGCTTCCCACAGGACGTCACTCCTGTGGATCCGGTCGTACAGCGCATGAAATCGCCGTGTCTTACTCTGCTTGGCACACACCCATAGCTTGCGTTGGAGTTCTCGCACTTTATCTACTACCGGGTTGTTTTCCGTTTCCGGCATGCCCTCGCGCTTACCTCTCCACAAGCTCGATCAAAGCAGGGCCCCTTCCCTCCAGCGTGTTGTCTTGCACGCCTTCACTGGTACTACGGACCCCTCGGACTCCCCCCTGGCTCCTCGCGATTTCGGCCGTCCGGCTTTATACGCTCGGTCTTCGCCTGACTGGGCTGCCAGATAGGGTCTCTCCTGTTCCACATTCTTCTCTGGAAACGTGCCACCGCCCGCTACCCCGGAAAGGTCCAGCAGCCGTTCCGGTCCAGGCTGCTGTCTGTTGCCTTCGCCGTGACATGACCGGCTCGGCCCTTTCAAACACCTTTCGGCTGAAAATATGACGTGGCTGCAGCGTTCACTTGATGTTGCGGCCCGCTTCCTTGCTCTCCACAGAATGGACTTTTGACGCCCCGCTCGGACCGAAGGCATCTCTGCCCTAGCCTGGGGCCTGCTACCGGGCGCTCCGGCGCTTACCCGGACAAGACTCTCACTTGCTAGAAGAACGCGTCTTTCAGGACGCACCATGTCCATATCTTATCGAAGATGGCAGGGCGACCATGGTGGCACGCTATAATTCCGAAAGCTGTCATGAAACGCATTCTGATATGCGGGTTGATCGCGGCCGCCATTTCGCCAGCCAGCGTACAAACTGGCGCCGATTTTGTCGTTGACGGCAAAGCCGTCGAGGCGATCCTGTTTCGACCCGAAGGCGACGGTCCGTTTCCTGGCGTGCTGCTGATTCCCGGCTACGAGCGCACGGCTCGCGACCTGATACCGCTGGGGGAGCGGTTGGCCGCGGCGCATCTCGCGGCGCTCGCCGTTTCGCAGCCGGGCTTTGGGAAATCGCAGGGCCCGGCCGATTTTGTGGGTCCGGGGACGCTGCACGTGCTCACTGAGGCATATCGTAGACTGCAGCACGAGCCATTTGTGGCTCCCAATCGCATGGCCATCTACGGATATTCACGCGGGGGCATGGCGGCGTCGCTGCTCGCGGTGGAACTCGACGACGTGAAGGCGGCAGTTTTCGGTGCGGGCATTTACGATTTCAAGCGGGCTTACGACGACTCCACACTACGTGGTGTGCGCGCCAACATGCGGGCGGAGACGGGGATGACGCCCGAGGCCATACGCGAACGCTCCTCCATTCTGCGGATGGACCGGCTGCATTGCGCGGTGCTGATCCTGCATGGCGATCAGGATATCAACGTCCCCGTCAACCAAGCTTTACTGTTGCGCGAACGCCTCACGGCCCTCCACAAGGACTTCGAGATCCACATATTTCCCGGCCGCCCGCACTCTATCGGGCCAGCAGCTTACGATCTGACGCTCGATTTTCTTAAGCGCAAACTGGGGCAGTAGCCGCCTCCGCCGCAACTCGCCAAAGGGGCCCGAATCTGGTGTATCATGACCCTGCTATGCGCAACTTTTTTCTGGGCCTGCTGTCGGTAGGTGTACTCGCGGCGCAGGTAGACTTCAGCACTCTCAAGGAATTCAAGTACCGCAATATCGGTCCGTTTCGCGGCGGACGCGCGGTAGCGGTGGCCGGCGTCAGCTCGCAGCCGTTCACGTATTTCTTCGGCGCGACAGGCGGCGGCATCTGGAAGTCTTCCGACGCCGGCGCCTCGTGGGTTTCGGTTTCCGATGGCCAGTTGAAGAGCGGGTCGGTGGGAGCGCTGGCCGTTTCGGAGTCGGACCCCAACGTGATCTACGCCGGCATGGGCGAGGCCTGCGTGCGGGGCAACGCCGCCAATGGCGACGGTGTATACAAGTCGGTGGATAGCGGCAAAACCTGGAAGCACGTGGGTTTGGCGGAGAGCTACCACATCGGGCGCATTGCCATAAACCCACGCAATCCGGATATCGTGTTCGTGGCCGCCCTGGGCCACCTGTTCGGTCCCAACGAGGAGCGCGGTGTGTTCCGCTCAAAGGACGGCGGCAAGACCTGGCAGAAGGTGCTTTATCGCGACGCCGATACGGGCGCGGTGGATCTGGCCATGGATCCCTCGAACCCCAACCTGATTTATGCGACGCTATGGCAGATCCGCCGCAAGCCGTGGACCTTTGACAGCGGCGGCAAGGGTAGCGGGCTGTTCCAATCGACCGACGGCGGCGATACCTGGACCGAAATTACGCGCAACGATGGCCTGCCCAAAGGCATCATCGGGCGCATCGGCGTGACCATCTCGCCAGCTAATCCGGAGCGGGTATGGGTGATCGTGGAAGCCGCGGAGGGCGGCGTATACCGCAGCGACGACGGCGGCAAGAAGTGGCAGAAGACCAACTCGGAAAATAATCTTCGCCAGCGCGCCTGGTATTACTCGCATATTTTTGCCGATCCCAAAAGCGCGGAAACGGTCTACGTGCTGAACACCTCGATGTGGAAGTCGGTGGATGGCGGCCATAAGTTCTCCATGATCCGCGCGCCGCATGGCGACCGTCACGCGCTGTGGATTGCGCCCAACGATCCCGAACGCATGATCGAGAGCGATGACGGCGGCGCCACGGTATCGCTGAACGGCGGCAAAACGTGGTCGTCGGAGGACAACCAGCCCACGGCGCAGTTCTATCGCGTGGCTCTGGATGAAGACTATCCCTATCACGTCTACGGCGCGCAGCAGGACAACTCCACGGTGCGAATTTCGAGCCGTGCAGATGGCGGCGGCATCGGGGAGCGCGACTGGTATTCGGTGGGCGGCGGCGAGAGCGGCTGGATCGCCCCCGATCCACACAATTCGCAGATCGTTTACGCCGGATCGTACGATGGCTACCTGACGCGCTACGATCATTCGACCGCGCAATACCGCAGCGTCAACGTGTGGCCGGACAATCCCATGGGCTACGGTGCGGAGGGCATGAAGTACCGGTTCCAATGGAATTTTCCGCTACTGTTTTCGATCCACGATCCGGCGAAGCTCTGGGCCGGCGGCAATATTCTGTTCGAGACCACCAACGAAGGCAAGAGCTGGACCCCGATCAGCCCGGACCTGACGCGCAACGATCGCAGCAAGCAGGGTCCCGCGGGCGGCGAGATCACCAAGGACAATAGCGGGGTCGAATACTACGACACCATCTTCACGGTGGCTGAATCGCCGCTGGAAAAAGGCCTGATCTGGGCCGGATCGGACGATGGCCTGGTGCACGTGACGCGGGATGGCGGCAAGCACTGGGACGATGTCACGCCTAAGGGCATACCGGAATGGATCCAGATCAACTCGATCGAGGCGTCCCCGCATGATGCGCAGACCGCCTACGTGGCCGCGACCATGTACAAGTGGGATGATTTCCGGCCTTACTTGTACATGACGCGCGATGGCGGCAAGACCTGGTCGGCCATCAATCACGGCATTCCGGATCACTCCTTCACGCGCGTGGTGCGCGAAGATCCCAACCACAAAGGCTTGCTGGTGGCCGGCACCGAGACCGGCATGTACATTTCGTTCAATAGCGGCGAAGAGTGGCAGGCGTTCCAACTCAACCTGCCGCTGGTGCCGGTGACAGACCTCGCGTTCCACAAACGCGAACAGGAACTGGTGGTGGCCACACAGGGGCGGGCATTCTGGATTCTGGACGATGTACCGCTGCTGTATCAGTTGACACCGGCAGCCCTGAAGGAACCGGCCCATCTGTTCCAGCCCAAGGAAGCGGTGCGCGGCGTGCGCGGCGGTTTCGAGATTCCGTCCGGCCGTCCGCTGGGACAGAATCCGGCCAGCGGCGTGGCCCTCTATTACGCGCTCAGCGAAAAGCCCAAGGATAAGGAAGAGGTGACGCTGGAGATCCTGGACGGCGCCGGCCACCTGGTCAAAAAATATTCGAACATCATCAAACACGAGGAAGGACCCGGCGATCCCGAGGCGGAAGCTTTCGGGCCTCCCCGCGGTTCCGAGAAACTGCCAGTGGAAGCGGGACTCAACCGTTTCGTGTGGAACATGCGCTACGAGGATTCCACTAAGTTTCCCGGCCTGATCATGTGGGCAGGTAGCGTGACCGGCCCCACCGCCGCGCCGGGGAAATACACCGCGAAGCTGACAGTCAAGGGCCAGAGCCAGTCGCAGACATTCGATGTGCGGCCCGATCCGCGCCTGAAAACTCGCCCTCAGGACTACGCCGCGCAACTGGCGCTGGCGCTCCAGATCCGGGATAAGCTCAGCGCCGTAAACCAGGCCGTGATCGACATTCGCGAAGCCAAGAAGCAACTGGCGCGCTACGAGAAGGAAGACAAGGTGAAGGACGCCGCCAAGGCGCTGGACAAGAGACTAACCGAGGTCGAGGAGATGCTGTATCAGACCAAGCTGAAAGCGGGCGAAGATGCGCTGAACTTTCCGATCAAGCTGAACAACAAGCTGGCCGCGTTGAAGGGCGACGTGGAAGAGAGCGACACGTCGCCCTCGCAGCAGGCCCAGATGGTGTACGAGGATCTGGCCACCAAGTCAAATGCGGAGATGGCAAAGCTGAAAACGCTGTTGGATAGCGACCTGCCTGCGTTTAACAAGCAGGTGCGCGACGCGAACATTCCGGCGATCGAAGTGAAGGCGGCGGACGAAGAGAAGCGTTAGAATACGTTCTCCTGGGGGGCGCCGAAGCGAGGCGCGTGGGAGACGACCGTATCCGGCTCTATGGTGAGCGGGTCCCTAGCGATCACTTTCCCGGCGATGACGTAGGGAACGCCGGCGGCGAAATTCTCTTTGGACAATTTCATCCACCTGTCGAGCGATTTGGGGAAGGTATTTTTGAAAGGTGCGGACCACACCAGCTTAATCTTGAAGGGCTTGTCTTTAATCGTCACGCCTTCCACAATTGCGTAAGTCTTATTTGCGCTGTGAGTGACTCGCGAGAGTTGTTTGATACGGAAGACATACCAGGTGGGCGGGTTCTTCGGGGCTTGGGCCGCAGAGATGCAGCCAAACACGGACAGAGCCAACAGAAGAGCTGCTATGCGGATGCGGGACGCGGGCATGCGGCTAATTCCCTCCCGCCGCGGCCTCGCGGTAGATATTGCGCGCGACACCGTTGCCTGATTGAGCGGCCAGGCGCTCCAGCACTTCCGCGCGCAGGCGCCGCGCTTCGGCGTCGTCATCCGCGCCGATAGCGACCTCGGCCAGTTCAAGGGCGAGGTGCAGTTGGCCGTCTTCTTCCGCTTTGCGGGCCCGCCGCAGGATCGCGGCACTGCCCCCGGCGGCTTCCGCGAGCGCGCGCTGGAGGGGCGCCAGATCGCCGGCTTCGAGGTGCGCGGGATCGAAATCGTACCAGCCGGTGTACTGGCGGAAGACGCCGTTTACGGCCCATGCCACGGTTCCGTAGACAGGCTGCAGGTAGGGCTGCCCGGCCAGGTCCGGCGGCAATTGCACCTCGTCGCGAATCCGGTATAACGGCTCGCCCTGGTTGACGCGCTTCACGGTCTCGTCGTGCACATAGCGGATGGCGCGCGCGTAGTTGGCTAGCGCCTGATCGATGGCCTCGCGGCCGGAGAGCGGCCGGCTGTGCGAGCCAACCAAATATGCCGGATGCAATTGCCGCATGCGATCGAGCGAGGCGGCCCATTCAAGCACCGGACGGTCGGGCTTGCCGGGACTGGCCAGCATGGGAAAGCTCCAGTAAAAGAGATCGCCAGGGAGCAGCGTTTCAAAATCGGGAAGCCAGACCATCAGGTGATCGACGGTCTCACCCAGGGTGTGGTACAACTCGAAGCGGACGCCTCCTTCGGTGAATTTATACTCCTCGTCGAAGGTGATCCGAGGGGGAACGTAGCCGCTTTCGGGCAGATGCAAAAGGTCCACGCCCAGGGTGGCGCCGCGCTGGTCCCGCGGAACATGCGCGCCCCACTGCACCTGGTTCAGGATGCGGTTATAACCCAGCATCAGGCGGTATTTGCGCATCTCTTCGATGTGATTCTTCTGCGCGATCACCTGCGTGGCCGGCCCCAGAAAGGCTTTGGCGCCGTTGATGTGATCGCCGTGGTGGTGGGTATAGACGATGTAACTGACCGGCTGTGTGGAAATCTTGCGAAAGTCAGCCAGGGCGGCACGCGCGGGGACCTGCCCTTCGGTGGTGTCCACCACTACCACGCTGCGGTCCGTCAGGACGAAGATTACGTTGCCGAGGGCGTATCCGGTGGCGCAATAGACGTGCTCGTTAACTCGGATCAGCTCGGGCGTGTTTTGGGAGAGCTGCGCGGCCGCAGGCAGACACGCCAGCAAAGCGCAGCAAAGGGCCGCGTGTCCGCGCCGCCAGGAAGGATAGGAACTCGCGGGATAGTGGCGGCGCGGCCGTGGCCCGTTTTGCGCGAGCTCCTCGAAAGCGCAAAGGGGCGCGTGTCCCGCGCCGCCATACAGGATAGGAGCTCCGCAGCTTCCAGCGGCGCGGGGAGCCCCGTTTTGCGCGAGTTCCTCAAAGGGAAGGCAGAAAACGGGTCGCATTCGCCCAGACTATACCACTGCGAGCTGGTGGTCCGCGCAATCCAGGTTCAGGCACTGATACAGGTCGTCGATCAAGCCGGTGCCATGCTTGGCCAGAAACGGCAGGATCGAATACAGCCGCTCCTGCAGGTGCCGATGCGGATAGACCAAGCCCGAGAGGTACTCGGCATCGCGCGCCACGCGGGCGTCCCGGGCCATGGTCTCGCGGCCGATTTTTCGCTCCATCTTGCCCAGCTGGTAGAGCATCTTGCGTCGGCTTTTGTCGAGCGCGGCGGTCAGGCTGGCGTCGAAGCCGGCGAGATCGCGCGCCAGGCGATCGAGGGCATGTTCCACGTCGGTTTTGGTGTGGGCTAAGGTCCCGGAAAGCGCCGGCGGGATGAGCCGCGCGGCAATGCGGTCGCGCACTACATCGTCGCCATGCAGGCAATCCGGTAACGTCAGGCCGTAGCGCTGCATCAGCTTGCGGCTGCGTGCATCGAGGAGCGTGAATCCGGCCCGATGCAGGGCGGCGGGCATGCGGCCCAGCAGGGCGCGGTAGATGACTTCGGATTGCGCGAGGTAGGCGAGCTCCGCCGGTCCACCCACGTAGGCGATGGTGGGCAGCATGGAATCCTGCACCACGGGACGCAGCAGTGCGTTGGGCGACAGTTCGGCCGCGCGATCCATCAACTCTTCGGTCGAGAAGCGGCGGCCGTTCTGCAGATAATCACGGCCGAAACGGCGTAGCGTGATGCGGCGGCCATTCTCCAGCAGGAAAACGAACGACGTCTGGTCTTCCACGTGGACCTGCGCGTGATACCCGGCCTCCTCAAGCTCGCGATTGCGCTGCAACACGGCGGCGGTCAGGTCCGGCGCAGCAGCCAGGGCGGAGCGCAGCGCAGGCGCGGCCAGTTCGCGCATAGCCGGCGCCATGGGGTCCACGTGCAGCAAACCGTATTGCCCCAGCAGCCGCTTCAAGAGGGCGCTGAAGGCCTCACCCATAGTGCGGCCGGGTGGATAGGTTTCCTCCACCAGCGTGGATATCTCATCGCCGTCCGGAAATCCCGCGAGCGCCGCGCGCAACTCCGCGACGGGCGGTGCGCTGAGCACGAACTGTCCTACAGGCTGGTTGGTGGACGGCGAGTGGGCCTTTTCGAGCTTGATAGGATGATGCTCCGCGTCGAAGACCCAGCAGTGATTGACCTCTGCGAAGTCATGGTCCTCGGTCGCCAGCCAGAAGACCGGCACGGCCGGAATGCCGCGGTCTGCAAGAGTGCGCGCCAGTTTCACCGCCGTGAGAGCTTTGTAAATTGTGTAAGCCGGACCGGAAAACAGGCCGACCTGCTGGCCCGTAACCACCGCTACGGTACCTTCCCGCGCCAGTTGCTCGAGGGCTGGACTATCGCCGTTCTGCGCACGGAGGGCCGCTACCAGGGCCGCGCGCCGGTCCGCCGGAAACTGCATTTCGCGCGCGATGGATTCATATCCAGCGGCGCCAGCGGCTGCGTGCGGATAGAAGGACTGCACGCGATCCGGATGATAGGAGAAATCCGTGAACAGTTTGCTGGTGTGCGGCAGATCCGTGTAACGGATACACGTACAGTCCATGGTACCGGGTTAGAGATGATCAGGCGGAGGTGAAGGATGCAAGCTGACTCACCCGGCCGGAAGAATCTTCGTTATGTCGTTGTAAAGCACGAAAGCCACCAGCATCATGATGAACACGAAGCCCACCTTGAATACGGCTTCTTTCACCGACATGCTCATATCGCGGCGCATGACCATTTCGATCACCAGCATCACCACGCTGCCGCCATCCAGGATGGGCAGCGGCATCAGGTTGATCACCGCGAGGTTTAGGCTGACCATGGACATGAGCATCAGAAAAGCTGAAGGTCCTTGTTTGGCCGCCTGGCCGGACATTTGTGCGATCCCCACCGGTCCGCTAAGCGACTTCGCGGAAATGCGGCGCTCGACGATCCCTTCCAGCAGGCGGAAAATCAGGCTGGCGCTACGGATATTCTCCTGCACGGATTCGCGCACCGCGGCGGGAAGAGAAAGGCGGGTGGTGACGATATTCAGCTTCGGCTCGACGAACGCGCCGATCACCCAGCGAGGTTGCCCATCGGCGCTGCTCCAGATGGGTTGCACGGTGACTTCATGGGTCTGGCCATTCCGTTTGAAATCGATGGTAACGGGCTTGCCTGCACTGCCGCGAATCACTTCGTGAAAGCGGACCGTGGCGTGGATCGGATGGCCGGCCGCGCTCAGGATCAGGTCACCCTGCTGTAGCCCCATTTTCTGAGCGGGCATGCCAGCGGTGACGGGACCCAATTGCACTTCACCCTTTTCGGACCAACCCGCCGACCCGACTCCGGCGCGCTCGTCCAGCACCGGCGTAACGGTAGTATCGATATCCTTCCCATTGCGTTCGATGGTCAGACGCATGGAGCGCGATGCGCTCTCGGCTTCCTTAAGGATGATGTCGTCCCAGGTGGGATTGCGCTGGCCATCCAGCTTGACGATCTTGTCGCCTTCCTGAATGCCAGCTCGGGCGGCCGGAGTGTTGGGCGCCACGCTGCCGATCACGGCGCCATTATCGGCGTCCACCACCCGCTGGTACTTCACCATATACAGGCCGGTAAGCAGACCTACCGCCAGCACCACGTTCATCATGGGTCCGGCCAGTACGATGATCAGCCTTTGCCAGCGGGGCTTGGCCATAAACCCGCGAGGATCGTTGGCGCTGTCGTCCCCGGGTAACTCACCTGCCATCTTCACGAATCCGCCGAGGAAGAAAACCGCCGACACACGGTAGTCTGTTTCTCCCCTGCGAAAACCGAACAGCCGGGGACCGAAGCCGAAGCTGAACGCCTCGACTTTTACATCGAAGAAGCGCGCTGCCCAGAAGTGGCCGAGCTCATGGATGAGAATCATCACACCGATGAGGATCAGGAACCAGAAAGCGCTTTGAAAAAATGCCATAAAGTTAAACCCTTGCCGGAACGGCTTGCGCGGCGCCAGCCGTTTGGCGGCCGGTCAGCTCGCGGGCCAGCGCACGCGATTCCTTGTCAATTTCGAGAATTTCGCCCACGGTGGAGGGCTGGCGGATGGGCATCCGGGCAAGCGTTTCTTCCACGAGCGCCGCGATCCCTGGGAATCCGATTTCGCCCTCCAAAAAAGCTTCGACGGCTACCTCGTCCGCCGCGTTGAGGGTACAGGTAGCGGAACCGCCTGCCTCCTGGCACTCGTAAGCCAGCTTGAGCAGCGGGAAACGATCCAGGTCGGGCGGCGCGAAATCCCAATGCCGCGATTGGCTCCAGTCGATTTTGGGCACTGGCGCCTGCCAACGCTCGGGCCAAGTAAGCGCGTATTGGATGGGCATCCGCATGTCCGTCGCTGAGATCTGGGCAAGCACGCTGCCATCCGAATACTCGATCATGGCATGCACGCTCGACTGCGGGTGAATCACTACATCCACCTGCGAAGGCGCAAAGCCGAACAGCCAGCAGGCTTCGATCACCTCAAAACCCTTGTTCATCAACGTCGCCGAGTCGATCGTGATGCGCTTACCCATCTTCCACGTTGGATGATTCAGGGCTTCGGCGGGAGTCACAGACTCCATGGCTTCGCGGGGGGTATTGCGGAAAGGACCGCCCGAAGCGGTCAGAATCAGGCGCGCCACCTGGTCGCGATTTCCCGCCCGCAGACACTGGTGGACCCCGTTGTGCTCACTGTCGATGGGCAGCAGTTCCGCGCCGCTTTCTTTGACTGCGTCCATGACCAGCCGTCCGCCCGAAACCAGGACCTCTTTATTAGCCAGACCGACTCGCTTTCCCAAGCGCACTGCTTCATAGGTTGCCTCCAGCCCGGCCACGCCGACGATTGCTGAAACTACCATATCGACCTCGGAGGCAATAGTTGCCTCGACGCGGGCGGATGGTCCGAAAGCAAGCTCTGGCCAGTTTTGACGCGGCAGCCCGGATTCGGATAGCGCGACAGCCAGGCGGTCCATCGCGAGGGAGCTAGCCAGGACCGCGATTTTAGGCCGAAACTCTATGATTTGTTGAAGGATAGCTTCTACGTTGCGACCGGCGACGAGGGCATGGATGCGGTAGAGACCGGGACTATGCCGAACGACGTCCAGCGTACTGCAGCCGATGGACCCGGTCGATCCGAGCAGGGTCAAGCTTTTCATTTCAAGAAGTTGCGCGGCTGGTGCCATGATAGCACGGAAGTCGGCCTGCCAAAGGTACGGCTTGGTCCTGGTCTGGTTTACCTTTGGTTTCTTTAAAGACCCAACCCTTTCGGGCGCCGGGGAGGTTGCTTCAGGGGTCTTTTTATTTAGAGGTTAGTCTCGCTTTGGTGGGAGTTGCCTCCCCGGCTTAATTCCAATATTAGAAGATCTTCTTCCGGATTGCAACAGTTTTTTGTATTTATTCGGAAGGCATGGAAGGTACAGTACCAAAACGCACGCTGGGCCCCAGTCTCGCATCGAGGTTATTATAGACAGCATTATGTTTCTCCAAACCTCTTTTCTGTCCCTCGCGCTCTGCGCGGCCGCACTCGCGCAAGCCCCCAACATCGATATCCCCTTCCAGAAGTTCGTTCTCCCGAACGGCCTGACCGTAATCGTGCATGAAGACCACAAGGCCCCCATCGTGGCCGTTAACATCTGGTACCACGTGGGATCGAAAAACGAGAAGCCCGGCAAGACTGGCTTCGCGCACCTGTTCGAGCACCTCATGTTCGGCGGCAGCGAGAATTATCATGGCCGCTATATCGAAGCCATGGAGCGCGTGGGCGCCACAGACCTGAACGGCACCACCAATAACGATCGCACCAACTATTTCGAGGACGTGCCCACCTCCGCGCTCGACTACACACTGTGGCTGGAGTCCGACCGCATGGGCCATCTGCTGGGGTCGTTCGACGAGAAGACCCTCACACTGCAGCGCGGCGTAGTGCAGAACGAGAAACGGCAGGGCGAGAATCAGCCTTACGGCGTGGCCTTCCAGCTCATTACGGAGAACACGTATCCGGTGGGGCATCCTTACTCGTGGACCGTCATCGGCTCGATGGACGATTTGAACGCCGCGTCCATGAACGATGTGAAGGAATGGTTCCGGACCTACTACGGTCCGGCAAATGCGGTGCTGGCGCTGGCGGGCGATATCGACTTCAACACCGCCAAAGAGAAGGTTCAGAAATACTTCGGCGACATCCCCTCGGGCCCACCTATCGGGAAGCAGGAAGCGTGGGTGGCCAAGATGACCGGCACGCATCGCGGCACGGTGCAGGATCGCGTACCGCAAGCCCGCATTTACAAAGTATGGAACGTGCCGCAGTATGGCTCGCCGGACGCGGATTACCTCACCCTGGTGGCCAATTGCCTGGGGCAAGGCAAAACCTCGCGGCTATACAAGCGGCTGGTTTACGACGATCAGATTGCCACCGACGTACAGTCAAACGTACGTGCCAACGAGATTGGCGGCCAGTTTATAATCACTGCCACGGCGCGGCCGGGCCAGGACCTGGCCAAGGTGGAAAAAGAGATCGACGAGGAACTGGCGCGCTTCCTGGAGGGTGGTCCGGACGCCAAAGAACTGGAGCGCGTAAAGACGCAGCACGTAGCGGCGTTCATCCGCGGCGTGGACCGCATCGGCGGATTTGGCGGCAAATCGGACGTGCTGGCGCGCGGGCAGGCATTCCTGGGCGATCCAGACGCATATAAAGAGGAGTTGAAGCGGGTGGAGACAGCCGATGTGCAGGATCTGAAATCCGCCGCGCGGCGTTGGCTGGCAGATGGCGTCTACATCCTGGAAGTGCACCCTTTCCCCAATTTCAAGACGGCCACCGAAAGCGCTGACCGCTCCAAACTGCCGGACACGGGCACGCCGCCGGAGTTGAAGCTGCCGAAGTTGGAGCGCGTGACGCTCTCGAACGGGTTGCAGGTGATCCTGGCGGAGCGGCACGAGATTCCGGTGGTGGATTTCCGGCTGCAGTTGGATGCCGGCTACGCGTCCGATCAATTGGCCTCGCCCGGTACCGCGAGCCTGGCGACGGCTCTGTTCGACGGCGGCACGGAGAAACGCACGGCGCTGCAAATCAGCGACGAGGCCGCTTCGCTGGGCGCGCAGATCCGCGCCACGTCAGGCCTGGATTCGTCCACGGTTTCGCTTTCCGCGCTGAAGAGCAACCTGGATGCGTCTCTGGACCTTTACGCCGACGTGATCCTCCATCCTTCCTTCCCGGATACCGATTTCCGACGCCAGCAAAAACAGCAGATCGCGGCCATCCAGCGCGAAAAAGTTACGCCGCAAGCCATGGGTATCCGCGTGTTTCCGGGCCTGTTGTACGGGGCGAATCACGCGTACGGTTCATCGCTCACGGGGTCGGGTACGGAGGCCAGCGTTTCGAAGCTGACGCGCGAAGACCTGGTGAAATTCCATGACACGTGGTTCAAGCCGAACCACGCCACGCTCATCGTGGTGGGCGACACCACGCTGGCCGAGCTAAGGCCGAAGCTCGAAAAGCTGCTGGACGGCTGGAAGCGCGGCGACGTGCCGGCGAAGAATATCGCCAAGGTGGAGGATCAGCCGAAGCCGGTGGTCTACCTGCTGGACCGTCCGGGAGCGGCGCAATCGGTGATTCTGGCGGGCGAAATCGCGCCGCCGCGCAATAATCCCGACGAGATCGCCATCGAGACCATGAACAATATTCTGGGCGGGAATTTCGGCGCACGGATCAACATGAATCTGCGCGAGGACAAGCACTGGTCGTACGGCGCGTCCAGCCGGCTAATCAGCGCGCGCGGGCAACGGCCATTCGTGGTGATCGCGCCGGTGCAGACCGACAAGACCAAGGAATCGCTGATCGAGATCCACAAAGAGTTGCGCGCGATCTTGAGCGACAAACCGCCCACAGCGGAAGAGCTGGCCAAGGTGCAGGCCAACGAAACGCTGAGCCTGCCGGGCTCGCGCGAGACCATGACCGAGGTGGCGAACTCCATCGAGACGCTGGTGGAATACGGCCTGCCCGACGACTACTACGACAAGTACGCGGGCCGGGTGCGCGCCTTGCAGCTCTCCGATATCGTGGCGACCGCCAAGCGGGTTGTGCGTCCGGAGAATCTGGTGTGGGTGGTGGTGGGCGACCGGGCCAAGATCGAGGCCGGCGTGCGCGAAGTAAATCTGGGCGAACTGAAGTTCCTGGATGCCGACGGCAAGCCGATTTAGGACCGGCGATCGTCCCACCGCACCGCCGAATACATGGCGCTGTTCCGCGCGGTGGAGACGGCGGAGAGTCCTGAAGCCAGTTCTCGACCACGGTGCCGGCTCGGCAGTGGACCAATCCTTCCGAAGGCAGATCCCCGGTCAGCGCGCCGCTCGCTATCATTCTGTCTTGGAGGACTGCTTCGAATGCCGCCACGCGGCCCGACAGCCATGAACACTCTATTTGCCGCGTTGCTCGCATCCGCGGTCGCGTTCGCCCAAACGGGACCGTGCCGCGTCATTGTCAACGTGACGGACAACTTATGGCAACCCGAATGAAACGGCTCACATCCGTCTGACCACCGATGGGGCCGTAACCTCCGCCGAACAGGGTAAACCCTTCCAGGCGAAGTGCGGCCGTCACACGTTGGAGGTTGCGGCGGGTGGGGCTCGTTCGCAGAGCCTGTCGATCGACCTTGAGCAACTCGATCAGGTCGTGCCGGTCGCAATGGCGCTCGACCCCATTGATAGTCCTGTCCTCGATTGCGCGATCTTTGGCCGGACTTTGAGCCAATCGACAGTATCGACCGTCCGGCTGTTACAACTCTACGGGTCTCATCTGGTGGACGTCCCTGTGGCGGCTGCAAAGACGTTTCAATTCACGCACCTCGAGTGTGGAACGTATCTCCTTATTGCCAAAAGCCCTGATCGACTCCCGGCGGACTCACCGGCCGAAGATCCGCCGGTACCAGGCGGGCGGCTCTTGGAGACCGTCCAGAATCCAGATCTCGTGCCTCACACGGTTCACCGTATACACGATGTCCTTGCCATCCGGCGTGAGGCCGGCGCACAAGCCTGGATTCATTCCCGCATAAGGCATGAGCCCCACCAGATCGCGCAGCTTCTTCTGGCTGCCGGTGGCGACGTCAATGGCCACCAATGCCGGCGGATCGAGGGTCAGATGATAGAGGGTCTTGCCATCGCGCGACCAGGCCAGCGGGCCCTGGTCGCCCGAGGGCAGCTTCCGCGAAGTCTTTCCGTCGGGGCTGAACAAAGTGAGCTTGTCGTCCGCGCCCATGGCTGCGATCCAGTCACCATTGGGAGACCAGACGGGCACCGGATTGGAATCCACGGCTCCGATATCCACGGGCGGTTCGCCGCTGCCGGGCTGGACCTTTGAGAGCTTCAGCGCATCGCCGACCACCCGCACGTACGCGATCCACTTGCCGTCGGGCGACCAGGCGGGTGCGGTTTCGAGACCGGTCTGGCCCGAGGTCGCGCGCACAGCCTCGCCGCCCGAAGTGAAGGCCGTATACACATGGATTTGTCCGATGCCTTTGGCGGCGAGCGCGACCCGGCGGCCGTCGGGCGAAAAAACGGGGGTGAAGAAAAGCTGCGCGGGCGATCCTTGCACCTGGAAAGTGCGCGGTGTGAACAGCGGCCGGTCCCAACCTTCGGCCAGGCTGGTGATCCAGACTTCCTCCACGCCGCGCCGGTTGGTGACGTAGACCAACTGCTGCGACACAGGCGACACGCCAGCCATCTGTTCGGTGCGGAAACTACCCAACAGCGTGCGCACGGGACCCTCACCCAATGGCACGGCGATCACATCGGCCTGCGAGAGGCCCGATTCGTAGGCCAGGCGCGAGCCATCCGGCGAAACGGTGGGCGAGGCGGCGCCGCGATCCTCCACGAATATGGGCCAATAGCTGCCGTCGTGAACATCGGCCATATCGAGCTGGGAATGGTGCGACCCGGTGGCGCTGGAGAAGACCACGTAGCGCGAATCCGGCAGCCACGAAAATTCCGGCGTAAAGGAAAATTCCGGCGCGTGCGCGAATAGCGGGCGTGCTTTGCCCGGGGGCCAGGGCGCCAGGTAAGTAGTTTCACCGCGGTCTTGAAACGCAATGGCGATCAGGATCTGTTTGCCGTCCGGCGAGAAAGAGATAGAAGGATTGTTGTAATGGATGCCGGGAGTGAACGGCGCCGGCTCGTAGGGATGCGGCGCAGCCTCGGGCGGGCTGGCGATCATCAGTTGCAGACGGAAGCCGCTGTCTTGCCGGTAGGCCAGCATGGCCAAGGTGCGCCCGTCGGGCGAGAGCGCCGAAGCCAGGGTGTTGCGCTGCACTACCACAGTCTCACCGCCGGACACGGGCGCACGGCAGAGCCCTTCATCGCTGCCGCGGCTGCAGCGGAAGTAGACGGCGCGCGAGTCCGCGGACCAAAACGGGTGATACCAGGAGTGCAGATCGACGCCATTACCTCCGGCGATGGCCACCGCTGTGGGGGCGTCGAGGGCCTGCACGAAGAGCTGCTGAGGCCCGGTCTCGGCGGCGCCGAAGAATGCCAGGCTCTTGCCGTCGGGCGACCAGGAAGGCCACGCCTGGTAGGGCAGCATGGTGGCGAACGGCGTGAGGCTGTACCTGGCTAGATCGATGCGGTGCCGGTCGGTGGGGCGTACTGCCCACAAGCCGAGCAGCACGGCGATCGCGGCCGCGGCCGCTCCCACCGTTCCGATCGCCGGTCGTTTGCGCGGCCCGATCACCGCCGGCTGTACGCCGGTCTGGGTGGTGAACTCGCCGTAGTGATCGCGAAGCTGAGCCAGTTCGCGCGCCAGGTCGCGCGTGGATTCATAGCGGTCGGCGCGCTCCTTGGCGAGGCAGCGCTCCAGGATATTACGCAGGGCCACGGGCAGGCCACGCTCCACCGGCGGCGGATCTTTTTCCACGATGGCCGCCATGGTCTGGACGGCGCTGGGCTCCTGAAAGGCAGGCTTGCCGGTGAGCATTTCGTACAGCACCAGGCCCAGGCTGAACTGGTCGGAGCGGTTGTCCACATCGAGTGCGCGGGCCTGTTCGGGGCTCATGTAAGCCGCCGTCCCGACTACCGCACCCAGAGCGGTGCTGCCCATGGCCACGGTGGCATCGCTGGCCGCCGGAGCTTTCGACTCCAAACGCGCCACTCCGAAATCCAGGATCTTGGCCGTGCTGTCAGGCGTCACGATCACGTTTTCCGGCTTCAGATCGCGATGCACGATCCCGGCGGCGTGCGCGGCGGCGAGGCCCGCGGCAATCTGCGCGGCGATATCGATCGCTTTTCGCGGCGCGATGGCGCCTTTGCTCATCATGCCACGCAGCGATTCGCCCGGCACCAGTTCGCCGACGATATAGGGCGGGTGCTGGTCGAGCCCCACATCGTAGATCGCCATTACGTTCGGATGGTTCAGGGAAGCAGCCAGGCGCGCCTCCTGCTCGAAGCGCCGCCGCCGGTCTGGATCGAGCGCCAGCGATTCCGGAAGAATTTTGAGCGCCACGTGCCGGCCTACGCGCGAGTCCAGGGCTTTGTAGACTTCGCCCATGCCGCCCGCACCCAGCTTTCCAAGGATCTGATACGGCCCGACCACCTGCTCCATCGGCGCTTGCCCTAGGCCTTCAACCGCGGGCGGTCCCGCCGCACGTCGCCCATATCCTGTACCGGCTCGGCGGCGCATTCGATGGCCAGCACGGTCACCGGATCGTCCGGTGCTTTCTTGGGCAGCCCAGTGAAGCGAACGCGAAATTGCTCCTGCTCGAACTTTACGGGCGTTCCACTGGCCAGCAGCCTGGCGGATAGCACCTTGGTTCTTAACCCGCCTAGCGCCACGGTTTCTCCCGGCCAGAAATGCACGTGCATATACAGGGTGTTGCCTTTGCGGGTGAAGCCGGCGAATTCAGAGGAACGCACGCGGCAGGGCTCACTTTCGTAAATGGTGGGGCCGTTGCGCTGCATCCACTGGCCGACTTTCGTGAGAATCCGCACGGAATCGTCGGGAATGGAGCCATCGCCGCGAGGGCCGATGTTGAGCAGGTAATTGCCGGCATCGCGCGCGCACAAACCCAAGTTGCGCACGATCTGTTTAGGCGATTTCCAGTCGTCGTCGGCGGCCTGGTAGCCCCAGCTATCGTTCATGGTCATGCAGGATTCCCAGGCGCGGCCGGCTTTGTCGGCGCTGATATGCTGCTCGGGTGTGGAAAAATCGCCGGGAAGCTGATTGCGGTTGTTGACGATGATGTCGGGCTGCAGTTCGAACACCATTTTGTTCATTTTTTCCGATTCCCAACCCGCGGCATCCAGCGGCCACGGCACGTCGTACCAGAGCACATCGACCTTGCCGTAGTTGGTCATCAGCTCGCGGATCTCGCCGTGGACGTAATCCACGAACCGGCGCCGCGCGTTTTCGTCGTTCAGGCAGCGCGCCCCGTCGGGATGGTGCCAGTCCATCAAAGAATGATAGAAGCCAACGCGCAGTCCCTCGCCGCGTACGGCGTCCACGAACTCCTTCACCAGATCGCGACCGCAGGCCTGCTTCGGTGCGCAGTAGTCGGTGTATTGGGTATTGAACAGGCAGAAACCTTCGTGATGCTTGGTGGTCATCACCATGTATTTCTGGCCGGCCTGCTTGGCCAGCCGCGCCCAATCGCGCGCGGCATTGGGTTTGGGCGTGAAGCGGTTGGCCAGGAGTTGATATTCCGCTACCGGAATGCCTTCCTCTTCCATGGCCCATTCGTGGCGCCCTAAAACGCTGTAGAGGCCCCAGTGAATGAACATGCCGAAGCGCGCTTCATGCCACCAGCGCATACGCCGTTCGCGATCCGCATCGCCGCCGGGCGCGGCAGCCAGCGCGGCGCCTGCGCCTAATAATCCCAGGTACTCCCGTCTGGACAGATGCATAGACTTCCTTTCCTTCCAATGAACTCGCGCAAAACGGGGCCGCCCCGCGCCGCTGGAAACTGCGGAGTTCCTCTCCTAACTGGCGGCGCGGGATACGCGTCCCTTTGCGCTTCCAATGAACTCGCGCAAAACGGGGCCGCCCCGCGCCGCTGGAAACTGCGGAGTTCCTCTCCTAACTGGCGGCGCGGGATACGCGTCCCTTTGCGCTTCCAATGAACTCGCGCAAAACGGGGCCGCCCCGCGCCGCTGGAAACTGCGGAGTTCCTCTCCTAACTGGCGGCGCGGGATACGCGTCCCTTTGTGCTTCCAAGGAACCGCGCAAAACGGGGCCACGGCCGCGCCGCCATTATCCCGCGAGTTCCTATCCTTTCCTGGCGGCGCGGACACGCGCCCCCTTTGCGCTTCTGAAAACACCTATCTTAGCTCGGTCTTGACGCCGTGGACGGCTTTACTATGGCAGCCGCGATCAACCCTACCCACACGAATCCTAGCACTTGGGTGGTGATGTAAGCGGACGTGTAACCCAGCGGGAAGCCGTACCAGTTCCAGTAAGAAACATTTGTTCCGATCGAAGCTACCACTCCCACCATCACCACGAAACCGAAGCGTGCGCCGAATGTGGCGAGCCTCGCCCTCGCCAGCAGAACGGCCGCAAGTAATGCCTCGATCAGCTCTTTTAAAAACTCGGCTATGAATTGCCGCGGAGCGAGGGCCTGCATGCCGGGCGGATTGTACATCAGGATTCCCGAGGGACTTGCTGCCAGTTTTTGGCCATAATGTTGCATGGCCGCTTTCTTCTGATCGGAGGTGGCGCCCGGCCCGACACCCATGCCGGGAAAAAGATAGAGGCCGGAAGTATCGCCGAGCGACGTGCGCATGGCGCTTAAAACCGTGGCTTCGTTGGGGATCTCCTTTATTCCGGCTTCGCCCAGCGGCAAAACCATGTGCGCGATCGCGGTCCAGATGTACATGGCGATGCCGCCCAGCAGGCCGGCGAGCAAAATGCGTTTAGTCATTTATGGCTCCTGAGATCTGGACATTATCGGCTCTGGCGGTGTCCAATGCAATATGGCGCAAACGCAGGCAGCGCCGCAATCCGGCCGGCTGCTGGCCGCCCTGCAGGTGGCCGGAGTCATTCTAAGCGGCTGGTGGGTATGGCTGCATTCCATTCTGCCGCGCCTCCGCTGGGAATCGCTGGCCAGCCTGGCAGGCGAGGCGATGGGCGCGGTGGCGATCGCCTGGCTAGCGGGCGGCCTGCTCACTTTCTGCATATATATGGTGGTGGCGCTCGACGAGGTGCGGGACACCACGCGTTTTTCCATGCGCTCGTCGGCACCGGCCATGTGGTTCGCACCCGCGATCATCCTGTTGTCGGCGCCGTTCGCGGCGGCGTTTGTGGTCAGCCTGGTGTTGATCACGTACGCCACGCGCCTGCTGGTGGCGCAGTGGGTCGGCATCGAATCGCCCATACGGCGCCTCGAGCCGGTGCAGGGCGGAAACTCGTTTCTGTTCGACAGTTCCCGATTGGAAGGGGCAGTTTTCCGGCAGGACCGGGGATGGGTGCTGGCCTGTTCACTCACCGCCCAGGTGGGGGTGGTCGCACTCCTTTGGCATCATCCTCTGCGGGCTGCCGCGTGCCTAGCCACCAGCACGGGTATCCTGACATCGCTCGCCATTGTCACCGGCGCGTACCGGCCGGCGCGTTTGCCCGGGCTGCCATCCTCGCTGCTGAGCGTTCCCATGACATTCCTGCTGGCGGCGGCGCTCTCGTTCGGCGGAATCGTGGTGGGACGCGGATACGCGGGCGGCTCCGCATCGGCGGCTGGTACAGACACGAACGCAGGCAACCAGGCGGCCACGCGGCCGGTTTCGGATACGGATCCGCGGCGGGATGAGGGCGACGCCTTCGGCGGCGATTTTCCGGGGGTGGTGTTGCTGCCGGAACTGAAGCCGCACGTGTTGCTGGTGCCGGTTCCTACATCGCCGGCGGTATTTAGCGCGGCTCTTACGCGCCCGGTGGGCATTGCGTTTTCGGGCGAATACTGGCTGTTCCGGCCGCCGCGGACGCGTCCCCCGCTGCGCTCGTTCATCCGGCGCGGCAATCCGGCCGAGATCTCGTTCCATACCACCGACGGCACGCCTCTCAATATGGAAGCGCATCAAAAGCTGGACCCGCCGGTCGAACTCAGGTGCTGCAGTGGAATTCAACTGGCTTTATCGAATACCGACCACAGCCCGGGAGCGATCTCAGTGGAGTTGATCCTGATCGATAACGAGCCAGTCAGGAGCCAGTTCGCGAGCCTTGGGGCGGTTGCGCTGGAATCTTCCGCGACGTTTTCGCAGACGTTGAATTTCGCAATCCCCCACACGATAGATCTGTGGAAATTCGATGAGTTCAGGGTGGTTTTTCATCGCGATATCATCCGTATGGATCGGAGCGCAAAGATAGCTATCGAACGATTCGTGCTGGTGCCGTAACGTCTGCATTAAATAACATTTAGGTTCACCGCGGCAGCGCAACTTACTGCGGTCTAAGTGCGTTCTAAGATGACAGGAGAGACAACATGAAACGAAGGCTTGCGTTGCTGCTATCAGTCACTGCCGGATTACTGGCGATTAGCGCCTGCTCCGGGGGGGTGGTTGTGCGGGTACCGCCGCCGGAGCCGCGCTATGGCGTGGTGGGGGTGGCGCCGGGAGCGGGTTTTGTATGGACAGACGGATTCTGGGATTGGCGGGGCGGGAACTGGGTGTGGGTAGGCGGCTCCTGGCGGCATGCGCCCTATCGCGGCGCTGTATGGGTTCCGGCTCATTGGTCGGCAGCGGGTGGGCGCTACCATTTTGTTCGCGGCCACTGGCGCCGGTAGGTGATCGCAGCTTGGCGGGGCACCGGTCACTCCTCGATTTCCGGGTACAGGGGTGACTCGATCTTTAGATGCGATCCGGGTGCCCCTTTCAGGTATGCGTCGAAGAAGGTGTGGATGCAGAACGTGGTTACTGCAAGTTGCCGGGGCCCGTCGATTCCCAGCAGGCCTAATTTGCGAAACGCGCCGACTATAAGATGGCTTTTCAGCAGAGCGCCATCGTCGCTGAAGGTGAAATGGTTCGCGCCCCGGATGGAAACCAGCAGCCTCTCATCCGGCGGCAGGCGGTCATAAACCGAGTGGATTTCGGCCATGATCCGGCGCCCCTCCGGGTCCGACGACACATCGCCATGGCTGCTCATCAGGAACATAAACGGTTTGTGGATGCCTTCCTGAACAACGCTGCCGAATAAACGGCCATCCACATCGATGCCGGCCTTGCACCGTGCGTCTGAATGGCAGAACTGGGCCGTTTGCGCCCCACCGAAGGAGTGGCCGAAGACGCCTACCTTGGCCAGATCCAGGCGCCTAGCGAACAGTCCCGCGGCCGTGTTCAGTTGCTGCAACCGGTCGAGGACGAATCCGATATCGGCGGTCCAAGCCGTGAGCAATTTACTTACCACCCGGAGTTGTTCCTCGCCCGAACTTAGTTCCAGGTTATTCTCCGGCCTCCTGGCGACGACGCGGCCGTCAGGAAAAGCTACGACGCTGGTTCGCCATGGTGCATCGATTCCCACCACAAAATACCCGTGACTGGCCAGATCCTCGGCGAGGGTGGAGTAATTCCAAACCTCAGCCGAAGCGCCGCCACGCATGATCACCACCGGGTACGATGACTTGCGCGGCGAGACCGCGGCGCCGGTAACACTATGCGCGTGGACCTTGGCGAGATCGCGTGTCAGAAGCCGGAACAAAGGGCTGAGATCGCGTTCGACGCCTGCCCGCGTTAGAGCCGGCAGGTAGTCCGAACCGGCCACCGATTGACCGGCCGCCGGATACCACATCCAGACCAGGACTTCGCGCGCGGTTGCCGGCGCCGGCGCGAGGTCGTCCACAGTGCCGGCATCGACCCAGTCGAATACCGCGCGACCCACGGCGTATGGTCCGGTGGGTGCGGGTAGCGTGAGGTCCCTTCCTCGCTCCACCCGGAGCGCGGCTAGTACCGCCACAACTCCCAGGGCCGCCGACAACGCCAGCCAGGCAAGGGTTTTGAATATGCGGCGGGCGACGGGCTTTTGCATCGATAAGCCTTTCTTGTTGAGAGTAATTTGCATTGTAAAGTACTCGCAACTACGTGTCAAGCGATCTTGCGGGGCCGTGCTACCTTTGTCTGGAGAATTGGCCCACGAAATGACCGCCCTGCTCGCTGATCCTCTTTATAAGCGGCACATCCCAGGCCCCGGACACCCGGAGCAGCCGGCGCGGTTCGATGCGGTGCTCGCGGCGCTCGACGAAGCGGCATTGTCGAGCCAGATGCTGCTCATCGCGCCGCGTCCGGCGACCGAAGACGAGTTGGCGGCCTGCCATACACGGCAGTACCTGGCCGTCGTGAGACACGATACCGGGCATGGATACGAGACCTTGTCGACCGGCGATACGGAGCTCAGCGTGGATTCGCTGGAAGTCGCGCTGGCTGCCGCGGGCGGTGTGCTCAACGCAGTGGATGCCGTGGTGGAGCGCCGCGCGGCGAATGCATTCTGCGTGGTGCGGCCACCCGGCCATCACGCCACGCGGCAGCGCGGCATGGGATTCTGCATCTTCAACAACGTGGCCATCGCAGCGCGCTATGCCCAGCGGCGGTACGGTATCGACCGGGTGCTGATCGCGGATTGGGACGTGCATCACGGCAACGGTACGCAGGATATTTTTTACGATGATGGTTCGGTCTTTTTCTTCAGCACGCACCAGTATCCGTGGTATCCAGGTACCGGTCCGGCGGACGAAACCGGCGACGGAGCGGGCGAAGGCGCCACGCTGAACTGCCCGTTTCCCGCCGGGTCGGGACGCGCGGAAATCCTGGGCGCGTTCGAGAACCGGCTGCTGCCGGCGGTGCGCGCATTCCGGCCCGACCTGGTACTGCTGTCCGCGGGATTCGATTCGCGCCTGGGCGATCCGCTGGGCCGCTTCACGCTTTCCGACGCGGACTTTGGCGATCTGACCGCACGCATGCTGGAGATCGCGGATCAGTATGCGGGCGGCCGCCTGATCTCCGTACTCGAAGGCGGCTACAGCCTCACCGGCCTGGCAGCAGCGGCGGTGGCGCACGTGAAGGCACTGGCGGCTTAGAAATACGCCTTCAATGCGAACTGCAGGATGCGCGGATCGAAGGCCGCTTGCACCTGGCCAAATGACGCGGAGCTCAGATTCGTGTTCATGGTGGTAAAGGCCGCTACCAGGCCGGCAGGCGAAATCGCACCCGCAAAATTCGGGTGATTGACGATGTTGAAGGCTTCCGCGCGTGCCTCTAATTTGAATCGCTCGGTGATGCCGAAGATGCGGCTCAGCGCCACGTCCACGTTCACCGTACCGGGCCCGCGCAGGGCATTACGGCCGACATTCCCAAACGTACCGGTAGGATTCGGCACGAAAGCCGTAGGGTCGATCCACTGCACGCAGGGCGGGCTCTTGCAACTCTGGTTGGATTGATAGACGTCGGACATCACCTGGTCGGGCCGGTCGTTGTTCAGCCCGGTGAGCGAATAGTCTTTGCCGGAGGTGACGTTGAGCGGCTGGCCGCTCGCAGCGTGAAATAAGGGAGCCAGGGTCCAATTGCGGAGCAGGCGGCTGCCCCACACGCCGCCGGTCCAGGAACTGGTCCCCACAAACGACGCATTGAAATTGTTGCGCGTGTCGAAGACACAGGGACCGTAGTCGGCATGCCGGTTGAACGGCTGCGAGTTGGCCGGAGTGGCCAGCGCCGCGCCGAAATCGTAGTCGGAAAGGCAGTACGAATTGGTGTAGTTGGAAAGAAACGTGAAATTATGCGCGAAGCGGTGCTGGATGGAAAGCAGCATGGCTTCGTAGTGCGCCACGGCGCCGTCATCCATGGTGTCGATACTCGCATAATACTTGCCCAGCGCGGGATTCGTCAGGTACAGCAGGCGGCGCTGATTGGTGTTGCTGGTGGAAGAACACGGCTTGCCGTTGCAGGTGCCCGGAATGTACAGGGACGGATCGATCTCGTGCGTGATCCAGATGTGCGCGGTCTCGTTGCCGATATAGCTGGCCGAAGCCAGCCAGTTTCCGGGAAGCTGGCGCTGATAGGTCACGTTCCATTGCGCGACGTGGGTCGGCTTGGGATTGATGGGCATGTTCACGTAAGTGCCGGCCACCGGGAAAAACAGGTTGCCGTGCTGCGGGAACGGATTTCCGGTGGGATATCCGGCCCAGGGATTCGACAGCGTTCCGGTGGACCCGACATCGATATCGTTGCCGAACGGCGGGTTGGTGGTTTCGCGCTCGTTGAACCAGGTTTCGGTGGAATCGTAGAGGATGGCGGCGCCCGCGCGCAAGGTATCGCGCCCGTCGCCGTGCGGGCTCCAGACCACGCCTAGGCGCGGCGCGAAGTTCGCCAGATGCCCGTTCCACATGGCCGGGGGAATGCCGGCATCGCCTTTGAAGAACAGGCCGGCCGGGGCGGTAGGATGCACTACGCTGACCTGGCCCGCCAGGAATGCCGCCTCACTGAAGGAATCACCGCGGCCGTACTTATCCGGGTCCGCGAACGTCGGTTCCCAACGTAGCCCGAAGTTGAGCGTAAAGCGAGGAGAAACGCGGAAACTGTCCTGCGCATAGAAGCTCATCACCCATTGCCGCAGGTCGTCGGGAGTGGGATTGGTCTGCTGGAAATCGCTTGCGAGGCCAGTTATGAAGTCGGAAACCGGACTGCCGGTAAAGGAGCCATTGAAGGTGAACGTTCCGTTTTCATCGAACCCGGAAATGGTGTTGTTCTGCACCCGAATGAGGTTAAAGCCGGCGGCGATCTGATGGCGCCCGCGGACCAGATCGACGTCATCTGCAAGCTGGTAACTGTTGACGTCGAAATGTCCTGGTGCGCAGGTCCCGCAGAACGTGCTGAAGGCATTATTGATGGTCAGCAGCAGGAAATTGGGGACCGCGCTGTACATATCCGAACCCAGCATGGTGGGATTGATCGGGATGTCCGTAGGGCCGCGGTTATCGCGCACCCGGTTGAAACTGACGTGGAAAGAATTCAAAGTGGTGGGGCTGAACGTGTATGTGTCGCCGATGGTGGCCGACTGCGCACGCTCGAAGTTGCCGGGAGCGGTCGTAGTGAGCAGGTTGGTGCCGTTAAAGGTGGGCGGGTTGCTGTAATCGTCGAAGAGATATCTGCCAAACAGGGTGTGTTTCGAATTTTGTACCCAGTCGACGCGTCCCACTAACTGGTCTTCGTCGCCGGTTACCGGGATGCCATAAGTCACTTTGCCGCACTGGTCGGCCGAAGATACCGGCAGGTACTTCGATGTGATGGCGAGCGCCACCGGGTCGAGTGCCGTCACCGGAATCTGATTGCCCGGATAGGGATTGCCGCTGGGGTCTTTCAAGGTGATCGCCTTGCCGCTGGACTGGCAGGCAGCTGAGGCCAGCGTACTGAAGTCTCCGCTCAACGCTGCTTCGGTAGGGATATGAGCGATCGACTGCGGCGGATTCGAGCGATTGCGGGTACCCTGATAGCCGCCGAAAAAGAAAAGCTTGTCGGCGATAATCTTTCCGCCCGTGGTACCGCCAAACTGGTTCCGTTTCAGGGTGTCGTGCGCCGGGGCAAAGAAGTTGCGGGCATCCATTTCGCCGTTGCGGATGTAGTCGAAGAAATCGCCATGGAACTGGTTCGAACCGGATTTGGTGACGGCGTTGACCGTTGCGCCGGGGTGCTCGCCGAACCGGGAGGACACCGCACTGGTATCCACGCTGAACTCCTGCAGCGCATCCGGGAATGGGAAGGGCATGTTGACGTTCGACATGGCGTCGGTGTTGTCACCGCCATCCAGAAGGTAGGCGGTGCCGTTGCCCTGGCCGCCGGCCACCGAAATCCGGGTGGAACTCCAGAAGGTCTTACTGCCAGTATCGCCGCTGTCGCCATAGGAAGCCGCGCCCAGCGCGATGATTAGTTGCGTCGCCTGCCGCCCGTCGAGGGGCAACTCATTGATGCGCGCCGTATCCACGACCGAAGAGACCGAGTTTTCCTTGGTCTCGACCAGGCTGGTATTGGCCTGCACTTCGACCCTCTCGGTGACCGCGCCGACCTGCATGGTGACGTTCACCTGGATGTTGTTGCCCACTTGCAGGTCGAGGCCCGACTCTACGTGATCCTTAAAACCGTTGGCTCGGACTTCCAGGCGGTACGGCCCCACCGGAAGATCCGGCAGCACGTAACCGCCCTGGCTGCCGGTGACTGTGGAGCGCACCGTCTGTTTGTCGGTCTCGGTCATGGAGACGATGGCGCCCGGGATCGCACTGCCGCTGGCGTCGGTCACCGTTCCGCTGATTTCCGCCACTGCGACCGTTTGCGCGCGGGCGGTAGGCGCACACAACCAAAACAGTAAGGAAAGAGACACACCTGCGAATGTCAACCTGGACAACCGAATCACGGTTTACCTCCTGTGACGACTGAGTCCCGGGCGGAACTACCCCTGGTCCCGGTGAGTGCCTGCGAGATACGATCTCAGATCGGAGAGTTCCTGTCCAATAGATTAATTCGCTAAGATTGATCGATATAACCGATTTAGCGGGATCGCCGCGCGCCGGGGCCTCCCAAGGCGCCGATCAACAACGCGGCCAGCTCGCGAATGGCATTGGGCAGAATTTCCGAGCCGGCCGATACCAGGCACAGCTCCCGCGCCAGCGGCTTGCCCCTGACCCGTAAAACGTGTAACGCGCTGTTCCGCGGCTCCCTCGCAACGGCGCAGAGCGGCATGATGGAAGCACCCAGGCCGATGCGGACCAGGCTCTTGACCGCCTCGTTGTTCTCCACTTCCATGGCGATGCGCGGCGTGACTCCCAGGGATTCGAAAAAGCGATCGATCAGGTTCTGCATGGCGGTGTTCTTCTCGTAGAGGATGAAACGCAGCGACGCCAGATCGGCGGGCTCCACGGTCTTGCGGCGCGCAAGCGGATGATCCCGGTTCACCACGATGATCATCTCCTCCTGTCCAAGCAGCGTCACCGCGATTCCGGGTTGCGGGGCGGTGCGCATCACCACCGCGAGGTCCAGGTGCTGCGCCCGCAGCGCGTCGAGCAGGAACTCCGTGGTGCCGGCCAGCACCACCAGTTCGATATCCGGAAACCGCCGCGCGTAGTCCCCCAGCACGTGCGGCAGGCGATGCGTGAGGGTGGTGGGTCCGACTCCCAGCCGGACGGTGCCGCGCTTAAGGTCGTTCATCTCGCGCACCGCCATCTCGGCGTTCTTGAGATCGCGGAAGATGGTTTCGGCGTATTGCAGCAGCACGCGCCCTGCTTCGGTCACCTGCACGCGCTTGCCCACGCGCAAAAAGAGCGGGCAGCCCAGTTCCTCCTCCAGCAGCTTGATGTGCTGGCTCACGGTGGACTGTGACAGATGCAGTTGCTCGCTGGCGCGCGTAAAGCCTCCGGTCTTGACGGCCGCCTGAAATACTCTGAGCTGGTGCAGATCCATTTGCGCTGTGATTATTCTAACGGGCGCCCGGCCCGGCTGCTCAAAGGCGGATACAATCTAAGGCGTATGGAACCTAATCGCAGAGCCTTCCTGCAAAGCCTGGCCGCGGCGCCGCTGTTCGTCCCCACCTCGGCGCGTGGAGCGAATGACCGTCCGGCGTTCGGGATCATCGGCGTAGGCAATCGCGGCCGCTGGCTGCATCAGACGTTTCAAAAGCTGGGCGCGCAGTGCGTGGCGGTGTGCGATGTCTACGGGCCCACCCGGGAGCGCGCGCTTTCGGAATCGCCCAAGGATGCCAAAGCGTACGTGAATTATCACGATCTGCTGGCGCAGCCCGGCATCGATTTTGTGGTCATCGCCACGCCAGATCATCAGCATAAACCGAACCTGCTGGCGGCCCTCGCGGCGGGTAAAGATGTCTACCAGGAGAAGCCGTTGTCGCTGAACCTGGAGCAGAGCGGCGAGATGGTGGCAGCCGTGCGCAAGACCCGGCAGATCGTGCAAATCGGTATGCAGCGCCGCAGCATGCCGTTCATCCGCAAGGCCAAGCAAATGGTGGATGACGGCGCGCTGGGCCGCATATCGATGGTGAAGCCCATGTGGAACTGGCACTTCACGGAGTGGCTCGACAACGCGCCGCTCGAGGGCAAGCTGGATTGGGATCTGTTTCTCGGTTCCGCGCCGCCGCGAACGCTGGAACCCAAGCGCTTCCGCTGGTGGCGCGGATTCTGGGATTATTCGGGCGGCAATATGACCGACCAGGGCACGCATCTCATGGATGTAGTGCAGTGGATGACCAACTCCGGCCCGCCGCGCTCGGCCGTGTGCCAGGGGCAGTTGATCGGCAATCCGGAGGCGGAAGTGCCGGACGTTTTTACGGCGGTGTTCGAATATCCGGGCTTCCTGGCGCAGTGGACGCTGGATTATTGCAGCACCTACGATTGGGACTGGTCAGTCACCTTTCTGGGGGACAAAGCGACCATGGTGCTGGATCGCAACGGCTACAGGTTGTATAAAGACAACGGTGCATCGCCGGAGCCTTGGACTCAAAAGGGCAAGCCGGAAATGATCGCGGAGGAGCCGGATCGTGACAGCGCCACCGCGCACCAGCAGAATTTCCTGGATTGCATCCGCTCGCGGCAAGAGCCCAACTGCCCGATCGAAGTGGCAGCGGCCGCCGTGGCGGGGCCGCACATGGCGAACCTGGCCTATCGCGAAGACCGCAAGGTGAAAGCGTAGCGTGGTCTCGGCCGCTCCGCGGCAGGCCCGCTGGGTGCGCGATGCACCGCGCCGGGACTTGCCCGCTGCCGTTCTCAAGCGCATCGCCGATGCGGCATTTGGCGGACGGCGCGTGCTGTCGGCCGAGCCCTTAGACGACAGCCTGCGCAATTCAAATTTCAGGCTGCACCTTGAGCAGCCGGCCGAAAAGTTCGTGCTGCGCATTTACGAACACGACCCGTCGCTCTGCCGGAAAGAGATCGACGTGATGCGGATGGTGGCGGACACGGTGCCGGTTCCCGAGGTGGTCTACTTCGAGCCCGCCGGATGGGACGATCTGCCGCCCTTCGCCCTGCTGCGCTGGATCGAGGGCATTACCTTCCGCGACTTGAAACGCGGCGGCGATGTGGAAGCGACCGCGCAGGCTGCCTCTGCCGTCGGCGAGACCCTGGCCGCCATCGGCCGCTACACATTTCCGCGGTCCGGGTGGATCGGTCCCGGGCCGGCCGTCACTGCGCCGCTGCGGGAAGGCGCCGATCCCATGCCGCGCTTCGTGGATGTGTGCCTCGAGTCAGACATCTTGCGGAACCGCATGCCGGAGGAACTGCGCGCCCGGACGCACAGCCTCATGTGGTCCGTGGCGCCGCGATTGGCAGCCCTCGATGACACCCCCTGCCTGGTGCACGGCGATTTCAACCGGCGCAATGTGTTGATGCGGCAGAATGCCGGCCGCTGGCGGGTGGCAGCGGTGCTCGATTGGGAGTTTGCGGTGGCTGGCACTTCGCTCGCCGATCTGGGCAATTTCCTCTGTTACGAACGCGCGGCACGCCCGCTCGCCGAGCCGCACTTTTCAGCGGGCTACGCCGCGGCAGGCGGGAAGCTGGCGGACGATTGGCGGCGCCTGGCACGCATCGTAAATCTGGCCGGCATCTGCGCGAGCCTGTCACGAGACAAACTCCCGCCGCAGTTCATTCCGGAGTTGGTGGAACTGGTGCGCGCTACAATCGAGGATCGCGACCCCGAAATCTGATAGCGAATGCCATGGACGCCGGCCAATTGACTCAGATCGCGCAAGGCCTGGGGATCGGGCATATCCGCCGCCACATCTTCCTTTGCTGCGACCAGACCAAGCCAAAATGCGCGACGAAAGAGGCGGGCTTGGAATCCTGGGAGTATCTGAAACGCCGGCTGGCGGAACTGGGACTCCTTTCGGGAGACCAATGCGTTTACCGCACCAAGGCCAACTGCCTGCGCATTTGCGAACAGGGTCCGATCGCGGTCGTCTATCCCGAGGGCACCTGGTATCACTCGGCCACGCCGGAAGTGATCGAGCGGATCATCCAGGAACACCTGATCGGCGGCCGTCCAGTAGAAGAATTCGTGTTCGCCCGCAACCCGCTTTAATCTTCGGCGGCTTCTTCGGGAGGCTCGAAGGTATCGAGCAATTCGGGATCGCGCGCGAATTTCTTCAGGACGGTAATCGCTGTCGCCGAACGAAAGCCGGCGCGAATTAAGCGGCGGTAGGCCGAAGCCATATCCTTGTCACTCTGAAACAGACTGTCTTTAGAGGCCATCCGGAACTTGCGGCGCACATAGTCCTCGGCCAGAGACTGATCACTTACATCCTGATAGACCTTGCCAACCGTTTGCGCGGCTAAGTTGGGCGCCACGCGGCGGCGCGAGAGATCGGCCAGTACGCGCGTCTTACCGAGCCCTTCGTTTTCCAGCCGGGCAGTGGCGAAGTTCTCGGCGAACTTACGGTCATTGAGATAGCCGTAATCCTTGAGGCGGGCAAGGGCCGGATCAACGTCAGCTGCGTGTGCGGCCTTGTTGCGCAGTTTCTCGCGCAATTCGCCGGTCGAGTACGCGCGCCCGGATAGGACTCGGAGGGCGTATTCCCACAAAGCATCAGCATCCAAGCGGGCGGGGGCTCGCTGCTTCATCGGGTAGATCCATTAATGGTATGGCAGTGTACCATGTCATCGGCCAACGCACGTTATACTAAAGGCTGTAAAGGGGAGCACCGATATGGACAAGAATGGATTCTCGAGTTTCCTGCTGGGCCTCGGCGTGGGCATCGGCATTGGCATGCTCTTCGCGCCTAAGTCCGGAGCGGAGACTCGCCAGATCATCAAGGATAAGACCGGCGAAGGTACGGATTTTCTCAAGCAGCGCGCCTCCGATGTGCGGGATTCAGCCGAAGACCTGCTATCGAAGAGCAAAGATGCGCTGAACCGGCAGAAAGATACCATCGCCGACGCCATGGAAGCGGGCAAGCAGGCATACCGCGACGCGGTGAAGCAGCAACCCGCCCCTCCTGCCGAAGGAACCGCTCACTAAATACCGATCTGGGAGGGTTCTCCATGTCTGAAGACGTCTTCCGGTGGGTGATCACGATAGCCGTCATCCTGGCGTGTTTCTCCGCCGTGGCGCAGGCGATCATTTTCGCCGCGCTGTTTCGGGCCGGTAAAGGAGCCGCCAAGGCCGGCAAAGATGCGCAGGCCAAGGTCGCGCCGCTGGTCGACCGCTTAGAAAGCTTTCTCACGATTGCCGGTAAGATCCTGGAAGAGAACCGCTCCCACATCGCCGAGATCACGTCGGACACGCTGGTTATCGCCCGGTCCACCCGGCAGCAGGCCGAGCATGTCAGCCAGATCATCGATGAAGCGAACGTGCGCGTGAAGGCGCGAATCGCGCAGATCGACCAGAGCGTTCAGGAGACTGTGGTGGAAGTCGAGCACGCCCGCGACGCCGTAAAAAGCGCCGTCATGAAGCCAGTGAAGGAAGTGAACGGCATCATGGCGGGAGTAAAGGCGGCACTGACGACTTACGCGCAGGGCGGCAACCGGAACCCGGAGAACGTTACCCAAGACGAAGAGATGTTTATCTGACGGCGGCGCGGACAAGCGCCACTCTGCGCTTTTACGCTGCCTTCTGAACTTTGCCGGAGCGAATGCAGGATGTGCAGACGCGCATCCGCTTGGTGGTGCCGTTGATCAGGGCGTGCACCATCTGCAAATTCAAATTCCAGCGGCGCTTGGTGACGTTATGGGCGTGACTGATGCGGTTGCCGAACTGCGGACCGCGGCCGCACACTTCGCAAATTCGTGCCATGCTACAAGAATCTCCTCAAAACTGCGAAACTAGTATTCTAACAGCGGGGGCACCGCCTCCGCAACCCAAAGAGGCTGTAGACAGGACAGGCGACGTGACAGAGTTCAATCATATCCATATCCGCGACGGCGAGGAATGGGTTTGCGGACGTACCATGGCATTCGAAGACCACGAACTGATCCGGTGCGAGGCCCGCGATCCGGACGAAGAGGAGGCTTGCCAGATCTGCGCGGGGCAAATCCTGTCCCACTTTGGCGATCCGATGCACGTGCAGTAACTGGGTACGAAGGCTGCGGGAGACCTGGTGAGGGAGACGATCCTGGTGGTGGAGGACGGTGACGCCGTTCGCAACCTAGTGTGCCGCATGCTGGTCGAGTGCGGCTACCGGGTGATGGAAGCGTGCGACGGCCGCGATGCCCTGCGCATTTGCGAAACCCACCCAGGGACGATCCAACTGGTCTTGACCGATCTGGTCATGCCCCGGATGAAGGGTACCGAGTTGGCCGAACACCTGCGCCGCGCTTGTCCGCATTTGCGCATTCTGCTGATGTCGGGTTACGCGGAGGACCCGGCGGTCCAGCGGCAGGGCCGCGACGCGGTGCCTTTCCTGCCGAAGCCATTTACTTCAGTTAGCTTGTCGGAGAAGATCCGGCAGGTGCTGGACGCTCCCTGGAGCGGATCCGGGAATGGAAGGCGGCCGGATGGCTGAAGCCCGGCTGTTCACGGCGGGCCAGTTCTGGCACAGCCTGGCGGCGGTGGTATTGGGCAATGCCGTTTATTTCAGTCTGGATCGTTTTCTGCCGCCGGCCGGGCGCCATGTGCCGTACAAGATCGACTGGGGGCTGGCGATCGACTTCTGGTGTTGCCTCGTTTTTTATGGGCTACTGGCGCGATTGAAGTGGTTCCGGCGCAAATAGGTTAGGTCCCAGCTCAATCGTGGCGCAGGGCCTGCACGGGATCGATACGCAACGCACGGCGGGCCGGTCCGCAGGCGGCCGCCAGGGCCACGGCGGCGATGGCCAACACGGCCGAGCCGATTACCACCGGATCGCGCGAACTAGCCTGGTATACGATGCTGGCCAGCACTCCAGATCCGGCCGCGCCTAAGGCAAGCCCCGCCGCGGCGCCCGCGATCACCAGCGCGCCTGTGCGGGCGAAGACCAGCCGTAGAACCTGCGCGGGACGCGCGCCGATCGCCACCCGGATGCCGATCTCCCGCACGCGGCGCGACACGGTATACGAGGCCAGGCCATAAATCCCGGTTACCGAGAGCATCAGGGCCAGCACGCCGAAAGCGCCCAGAGCGACGATAGCGGCGTGCATCGGCAGGTAAACGAGGCCCAGCATTTGGTGCAGGCTGCCGACGCCATAGACCGCCAGGTGCGGATCAAGGTGTCCGACGGCGTCGCGCATCTCCACGGCCAATTCGTACTCCGGGCGGTGAGATCGCGCCATTAGCACGAGGGTAGAGGAGTAGTGCTGCGTTATGGGGAAGAAAACGGCCGGCTCGGGTGCCTCAGTCAGAGTTTCATATTTTCCGTCCTTAGTGATACCCACGACCAGACAGAGCGGCCCGCCCGCGCCCAGCCGAAAACGCCGGCCGGCTGCGTCCGCGCTGCCCATCACGTGGCGCGCAAAGGTCTGATTCACGATGGCCACCAGCGGCGAGCCGGCCTGGTCTTCGGAGGTGAACTCACGGCCGGCGAGAAGTCGCGTGCCGGCCGTTTTAAAGTAGCCGGGAGACACGGAATAAAAACTCGCGTTATGCGCGTTCTTCGGCCGGAAATCGGCAACCGTTTCAGCGTATACGCCGAGGTGGGACTGATCAATGCTGAGCGGGACGGAACTCGAGTAAGCAGCGGATTCGACGCCCGGCAGTTGCTCCACGGCTTCCAGCGCGCGATGGGCGAAAACGCGGCCCCGGTCTTCGCTGTGTCCGGCTAAACCTACATCAAAACCGATCACGGCGGCACCGTCCGGCCGGAAGCCGAGCGGTGTCTGAAACGAGCGCGCCAACCCGCGGACCGCCACCAGGCTGGCAGTGACCAGCACGCCGCACAGCGCGATCTGCACCGGCAGCAGGACATCGCGCGCGGCCCAGCGCCGGCCGGAGGGCGATCCGGCAGATCCTTTCAGGCGGGGGGCCGGACCGGTCTTCCAGGCATGCCGCGCGGGACCGATACCAAATAGGATTCCGGTGATGAGCGTGGCCGCGGAAGCGAAGAGGAATACCCGCCAATCGGGGCTGACGTCGAATTGCACAGGAAAGTCGAGCGGGGCGTGCCACTGGCTAAGCAGGCGCAGCAGAAACAGTGCCAGGGTGCATCCGGCGGCGCCACCCAGAATCGCAAGCCACAACGATTCGGTGAGTAACTGGCGCATGATGCGGCCGGTACCGGCGCCAATCGAAATGCGAATTGCCAGATCGCGGGCGCGATCGGCCATGCGTGCCGCCAGCAGGCTCGCCAGGTTGGCGCAGGCGGCGAGTAAGACCAGCACGGCCAGCAGCATCACGCCGCCGGCGAAGGCGCGCGTAGGTTCGCGGCCCGCCGACCCTATCATCCCCGGCACGCCAAGCGTGAGCCGCATGCCTTCGTTGCTGGTGTACTCGCGCGCGAGTTGGGCTGCGATGACGTTCAGGTTCGCCTCCGCCTGTCCGGCCGTCACACCGCGTTTCAGCCGCCCCGCCACCCAGGAGTTGTGCGTACTCCGCTCCTCGAGCCACGAGTGCCCTTCGATTTGAGGCTGCATCATCATGGGCACCCAGATCTCGGACGAGTAGAAGACTTCGGTTCCGTGAAATCCGCGGGGGGCGACTCCCAGTACGGTGTACGGATGGCCATTGATGCGCACATCCTTGCCGGCGATTTGCGGATCGCCGCCGAAGCGGTTCTGCCAGCAGGTATAGCTGATCACCGCATAAGGGCTGGCATTGGGATGCAGGTCCTCCGCCGCGGTGAAAAAGCGTCCGAGGGCCGGTTGGATGCCCAGGGAGTCAAAATAGTTGCCGGTCGCCAGGTAGCCCCAAACGCGATGCGCGCCCGCGTCGTCATCTAGCGACATCATGGTGATGCGGTACGCGAACAGAGATTGAAAAGCGGAGTTGCGATCGCGCAAGTCGAGATAGTTGGGAAATGACTGCGCCGGTCCGCCGGAGTTATTAACGAAATATACGCGCGCGGGATCGGCGATGGGCAGGGCCTTCAGCACCAGGGCATCGAGCACGCTGAAAACGACCATATTCGCGCCGATTCCCAGCGCCAGAGACACGATCGCAATGATCGTAAACGCCGGGCTCCGGCGCATCAGGCGGTACGCATACCGCGTGTCCTGCGCGAACGATTCCAACCAGCGCCAACCCCACATATCCCTACTCCTTTCCCGGATCTCTACCGGATTGCCGAGACGGCGCATGGCGGCGTAGTGCGCCTCCTGGCGCGCGGCGCCCTGCGCGCGGTAGGCGTCCGCTTTCATGGCGGCGTTGAAGCGCAACTCCTCGTCCAGATCGGTATCGAACCGCCGGCCGCGGCGGAGGAATGCGATACGCCGCCACAATTCTCCGAAGCCCATAGGTTCCGTTTAAGGATCTCGCGCAAAACGGGGCCGCAGCCGCACCGCCATTATCCCGCGAGTTCCTACCTCTTTGGCGCCGCGGACACGCGCCCCTTAGCGCTTTTATGCGGGCTGAATCACGTTGGCGATAGCCCGCATCACGCGGTCGAATTCCGACATTTCGACGCCCAGTTGTTTTTTGCCTGCCAGAGTCAACCGGTAATACCGCGCGCGCCGGTTGTTTTCCGATTGTGCCCAATCGGCCGTTACCCAACCCTTGATCAACATGCGCTGCAGCGCGGGGTAAAGCGATCCTTCCTCGACTTGCAGAACATCTTCGGACAACTGCTGGATGTGTTGCGCGATACCGTAGCCATGCATGGGCCCCAGGCGCGCCAGGCTGCGCAGGATGAGCATATAGAGGGTTCCCGGCGGAATTTCCGTGCGCGGCGGCTCTTTTCCCATAGGCGGACTACTGTAGTTTCCACCAAGCCAGGGTGACCTGTCAAGTAGCCGGCTGATGGCGGGCTAAGTGTGGGCGGCAGTGTTCAGTTGCACGAGCAGCCAGGCTTTCGCCATCCGCAGCTCTCGATCCACGGTGGCCGGCGAAATCCCTAGTGCTTCGGCGGTCTCGTCGTAAGTCAATCCGCCGAAGAACAATAGTTCCACGATTTCGCTCTTGCGCTGGTCGCGGGCCGCCAGGCGGTCGAGCGCTTCATCGAGATCCAGAAGCGCTACCGAGGGCGAGTTACCCATGATCGAGGCTTCCTTGAACGAAACTCTCTCGGCGCCACCGCCCCGCTTCTCGCGATCCTGCGCGCGCGCGTAGTCTACCAGCACGCGCCGCATGACCCGCGCTGCTACGGAGTAGAAATGCACGCGGTCGTTCCATTCGACGTTTGCATCCACCAGCCGCAGGTATGCCTCGTGTACCAGATCCGTGGTGCTCAACGTGTGCCCCGGATGCTCGCGGCGAAGAGAGTTACGCGCCAGCCGGTGCAACTGATCGTAGATGATGGGCGCCAGTTGATCCAGCGCCTGCTGGTTGCCGGCGCGCCAGTCTTTCAACAGACGGGTTACGGTATTGCGGTCGAGGGACATATCTTGAGACTGGACGGAGAGGCTTTGACGGATAGTATATCGCCGCCGGCAAATCCTCTAGGCACGCGGCAGACGCCGGCGGACGCACCCGATCGCGGCCAGCGGGCCGCCGAGCAGGATGAACGTGGCAGGCTCGGGCGTGGCCGAAGCTTCGACGGCGTAGAGCCGTGGCGAATCGTTCGTCGGACTGTTGCCGCTGAAAACGTGGTTGAAACTGTAATCGTTACCGATCGTCAGCGGTGCGGAATTGAAGAAATCGTTCTGCGCGGTGCCGGGGCTATCACCTACCAGGTTGGTGGTTTCGAACTCGACCACGCCCTGGTTACCGGTTAATACCCCATTTACGTCCTGGCCGGAGTACCAGCCGAAGGTCATGCCGGCAGTGACCAAACTGCTGCCGTAGAGCGGGACATAGCTATCCGTTTGGACTCCGCTTATGTTCTGGATGCTTTGCCCGACGCCCGCCAGAATCCAATTCTGGCTGTTTGTTCCCGAGGTAAACAAGAGCGGGGTAAGCCAAGTGGCGCCCTTGGTGACGGCGCCATCAAAAGTAAAGCTGTGGACGGCATCGCCTACGTCCGGGAAACTGCCGAGATACACTTGGATGGAGCCAACCGCGGTATCGGCGTTTCCGTAGTTCTTAATCGGATCGCCGATGGTGCCGCCCAGTGCGGCAGTCGCCACCGGCGCCTGAAGAATGATCAGGCCGGCCAGACGGCCATTACGGAGTCGATAGATGCACCTCGTTGTTTTTCCTCCTTCATTTAGGAACCGTGCAAAACGGGCCACGGCCGCGCCGCCACTGTCCCACGAGTTCTCATCCTTCCTGGCGGCGCGGACTCGCGCCCCTTTGCGCTTTTTAGGAACCGCGCAAAACGGGCCACGGCCGCGCCGCCACTATCCCACAAGTTCTGATCCTTCCTGGTGGCGCGGACTCGCGCCCCTTTGCGCTCTTTAGGAACCGCGCAAAACGGGCCACGGCCGCGCCGCCACTGTCCCACGAGTCCAATCATCCTTCCTGGCGGCGCGGACTCGCGCCCCTTTGCGCTTGATTGCTGCTCTGAAGAGTGCATTCAAGTGGTGAAGCGACGAATTCCTGGGAGTTCCCTCAAAAACCCGGGCGGGCTGGGCTAGAATTGCTAAAGGGATTACCGACGAGGGCGCCGGCAGCGCTCAGTCCCAGCTATGGCGCCAGATGCTACGGATGTTCATCGATGAGCCCCGGGACCGACTCCGGCCGCTGGCGGCGCCTGGAAGAAGTGTTCCATGCCGCGCTCCAGATGGAGCCCGCCGAGCGCAGGGCATACCTGGAACACTCTTGCGGAGACGATCCAGAGCTGCGCCGGGAAGCTGAAGCCCTACTGGCCGTACCCGAATCCACTCTACAACTGCTCCGCGCGCCGGTGGAGCGGGTGGCCGAACAGTTTCTCCTGGACGCCCCGGGGTCCGACATCCGGCTGGGCGCCTACCGCCTGACGCGCGCGCTGGGCGAGGGCGGTATGGGACGGGTGTACCTGGGTGAGCGCGCGGATGGCCAATACCGCTCGCGGGTGGCCGTTAAAGTGATGCGCGCGAGTTTTGGCGCCAGCGCCGAAATGCAATCGCGGTTCCGCGCCGAGCGCCAGATCCTGGCCGACCTGAATCACCCCAACATCGCCCGACTGCTGGACGGTGGAACCACGCCTTCCGGCTTGCCCTACCTGGTCATGGAGTTCATCGATGGCATGGCCATCGACGATTTCTGCCGCGCGCGCAGGCTGTCCGTTGGCGATCGATTGAAACTGTTCTGTTCGATCTGCTCGGCGGTCGAGTACGCGCATGGCAAGCTGGTGATCCATCGCGATCTGAAGCCGGGCAACATCCTGGTCACGCCCGACGGCACGCCGAAACTGCTGGATTTTGGTATTGCCAAGCTGGTGGAACCGGAACGCGCCGGACTCCCCGCATCGCAGACCAGCCACACGGGGCGTTTGATGACCTTGGACTACGCCAGCCCGGAGCAAGTGCGCGGCGAGCCAGTGACCAAAGCCACGGACATCTATTCCCTGGGAACCGTACTGTACGAATTGCTCACCGGCCGGCGGCCGTTCAATTTGCAGGACACCAGCCCGATGGAAGCGATGCGGGTAATCTGCGAGACAGACCCGGCTCTGCCAAGCACGGTGATCGGTACCCAGGCTGGGCTCACTTCACCGGGTGACGTGGGAGCCGCGCCGGCGCTCGACTACATCGTGCTGCGAGCCATGCGTAAATCGCCGCAGGATCGATTCGGCTCGGTGGCGGAAATGGCGGAGAGCGTGCGGACTTACCTGGCGGGTGTGACGACGCCGTCGGCGCCGGGCACATGGGCCGCGGCACCCCGCAAGCGGCTGCGGAATGCGATCCTGGCCGGTCTCGCTATTGTGGCGGCGGCGCTACTGCGTTTCGCCTGGCCCACCAGCCCGCCGCCCGCGCCTTTCAATACGATGCAGATCACGCGGCTGACCACGCGGGGTAAGGTGGCCGCGGCAGCCATCTCGCCCGACGGCCGGTTCGTGGTGTACGCGCTGGACGAAGCCAGCGGGCAAAGTCTCTGGATCAGACAACTGGCGGTGGCCAGTGACATCCGCGTGCTGGCCCCGGAGGACACCGGTCACACCGCGTTGACGTTCTCTCCGGACGGTAACTTCATTTACTACATTGCCCAGAATGGCGCTCATCCCGATACAGTTTTCCAGTTACCGGTGCTGGGCGGAAACCCCAAGCCGGTGTCAGAGAATGTCTTCGGCCCGATTACGTTCGCTCCCGGCGGCAAAGAGTTTGCTTTCGTCCGGCAGGACGTCGCCAAGGGCGAGGGAAGCATAGTCATCGCCAACGCCGATGGAAGCGGCGAGCGAAACCTGCTCACGAAACGAAAGCCCTTTTATTTGTCGCGGAGCGCACTGGCCTGGTCGCCGGACGGACGTTCAATTCTTTATGGCACCGGCAACGCGACCTTTTACGTCCATGAAGCCTTCCACCTGGCTGCGTATCCGGTTGCGGGCGGGCACGAAGAAAGTATTGGTGCGCAAACCTGGGCCCAACTGGGATCGTCAATTTGGGCGGACAGTCATACCCTGGTGGTGGCCGGCCACGAGCAATCGGAAGTGGAAGGTCTGCAGATCTGGCTGGTTACTTATCCCAGCGGCACGGTGCGCAGGGTAACCAACGATTTGAACAACTACGCCACACTCAGCCTGACTTCCGACGGCAAGACGCTGGTGGCCGTTCAAAGCGAACGATCCGCCGATATCTGGGCTATCCCGTCGCGCGAAGCCGGCCGCGCCAACCGTCTTACTTCCGGCGATCTTCGCGAGTTGAACAGCATAGCCTGGGCACCCAGCGGGTCCATCCTATATTCCGCGCTGACGGGCGATTACCTCAACATCTGGACGATGGACCCCGAAGGACGCGATGCCAAACCACTTACCGCAGGCCCGGGGGACAAGGCCGAGGTCGCCGCCACGAGGGACGGCCGGTATATCTTTTATCAACTGAGCGGCAAGATCTGGCGGATGAACTCCGATGGTAATAACCAGCTCCAATTAACCCACGGCGCACTCGACGTTCACCCCACCGCAACCCCGGACAGTAAGTGGGTATATTACGCGTCATTCGCTGACTGGTCGCCGGCTATAGGTGGAAAGCCAGGGCTCTTTAAGATGTCCGTGAACGGCCAAGGTACGGCCCGCGTTGGCGACTTCTCAGCCACATTTCCGCAGGTGTCTCCTGACGGAAAGCTTATCGTCTGCGTGCATTTTCCAGCTCAGGATTTCCACATGTCGTCAACAGACATCGCCTTAATCTCGACGGAAACCGGACGCGTGGTGAGGATATTACCGTGGCCCGCGGGCGCCGGCCGGCATGTCTACTGGTCTCCCGACGGAAGGTCGCTCGAGGTGGTCCGCACTCTCGATGGCGCGTCGAATGTTTGGCGGTTGCCCATGAGCGGCGGGCCTCCGGTCGAATTGACCAACTTGCCCACTGACGAGATCTTCGACCTGGCCTGGTCATTCGACGGGGGCAAACTCGCCGCCACGCGCGGGCGCGCGCTAAGTGACGTGGTGCTGATCCGCCATTTCAAATAACCGTGTCTTCAAAAACTGAATCGCGCCATTAGTTCCACCACGCGCCCCGACAGACCTCCGGGTGATAATCCGAACGCCTGATTCTCAATTGTCGAATTCGCGCTGCCGAACGCAATAGGCTGGAGGTTCAGTTTGTTGAAGATATTATAGAAATTAGCACGCAAATCCAGTTTGGCGGCTTCACCCATGTGCAGGCCGCTGAGGCTGGTGGACTTGCCAATGCTCATATCGGTAGAAATGAAGCCGGGTCCGCGCCAGGAGTTACGCCCGATACCAGGGGGCAAAGTTGTCGGACCGCTGGTGGGAGCGGTTATCACGAAATAGGACGGACCGCCCTGCGGAAAGTTGGCGCCGTTGATATAGGCGCTGTTGGACGTGTCGTGCCCCGCGCCTCCCAAATAAGCGATCGGTCGGATCGGGCACAGCGTCTGGCCGCCGGGAGTCGCTTCCGCGGCACTGCAGGTCACGGGCGTCCAGGGGAAGCCGCTGCTGGCCGTGAATATGCCGCTCAGGTTGAAGCCGCCGAGCAAGTGACCCAGAAAGCCTTCCTGCTTACGGAAGAAAGGTAAGTCGTACAGGCCCGTGAGGTTGAAGTATTGCGGCACGTCATAATCAGAAGGTCCGTACTCGGTTTTCTGATTCTGAGGATACGTTTGATTAGTGACGAATCCGGGCCCCTCATAAGAGTTCGTGTCGAGGCTCTTCGACCAGCGGTAATTGGCAGAGAACTGGAATCCGTTCGACATACGGCGCGCGAGGGTCACCAGTAAAGCGTTGAAGTTGGAATTGACGTCCGGCTGGGGACTGTATACCTGGGTGAACGGAAAAAGCGGACCGGTCGGGTAGATGAAGCTCTCGTTGACCAGGCGTATCTCATGCCGCGCCTCGGAGCCGCTATATCCGGCGGTCAAGACCATCTTCGCCGGCAACTGATACTGCAGGTCGAACGAATACACCTGCACAAACGGATTCACCATGTTCTGCTGTGCCATGTAGACCTGCACCTGCGGCGCGTTAGGATTCGACGGTCCGCGGGGCGCGCCGGTGGTAGGATCGATGCCGGTAACCAGCGCGGGATTCACTGGGTAGCTGAACGGGCTGTTGCTGGTTCCCAGCGCGTAGAGAATCTGGCCATTCGCGAAGGGAGTTCCGAATGACGTGGTCGCGGTACCGCAGCAGATGCCGTAACTACCGAAATTGGGCGGGTCCTGAAAGACGTTTTCAAATACTACACCCGGGATCGCATTGAAAAACCAGCCATAGCCACCACGTACCACGAGATTATTGTGGGCGAAGTTCGGGCTCCAGGCGAAGCCCAGCCGCGGCGCGATGTTCTTATAGTCGGGATTATAAAGCTGGCTGACCAGTTTGGTGTAGGATGTGTTGTAGTTATCGCCGGCCCCGAAGAATACATTGCTCAACTGGCCGCGCGCATCGGAAAGAGGCGAGAAGTACTCCCAACGCAAGCCGAGATTCAGCGTAAGATTGGGACGGATTTTCAAATCATCTTGTACGAAGACGCCGTAATCGCCATCGCGCAGGTAATGCTGCGCGGGCGCCGGAGCCCCGGTGGCGGGATTGGCGTTGATGGCCTCGTAAATTGGTGCGTCGTTGGCGAAGTTCCACATTCCCTGGAACGTGTACACCGGACGCGCGCCGCCTGCCAGGTTATCGTTATTCTGCATCCGGCGCAGGAGCACGCCGAACTTCAAGGCGTGGCGGCCCATGCTCTTGTGGAGTGTGTCATTGAGCTCGTAGGTATTTTGGGCGAATATGGCCGGCGTGGTACTGGCCTGCGGCGCGCCGAATTGAATGTTGTTGGCGACACCCGGAATATTCTGGATCTGTAACTCGGGGATGCCCCAGTTTACGGCCGCGGAGCCCGAAATCTGGTTGTAAGCGAAACGCGTGAAGTTGGCCCGGACCTCATTAAACAAGGTCGGCGAGAAGACATGGTTGTAAGTTACAAAGTAGGCGCTGTTGAAAGGATTGACAGGCAGGTCGGCCATGGGACGGCTTTGGCTGGCGGTTTGTGCCTGCGTGCCGGACAGCGGTGTGAGATAAGTACTGAAAGCCAGCGTGTTACTGCTATTCAAGTTGTAGTCGGCCCGGAAATTGTATTGGTTGCCGCGCTGCAGGCCAGGTGCCGCAAGCACGTCGTATTGAATGTCGGGTATTCCATTCAGCCCACCGCCCGTGGGATTCTTGCCGATATCGACATACTGGCCTGTGGTTCCAGTCAACGAACCGACATTTAACCCACCGCTGACCTGTTCGCAGGTCCCAGGCGCAAAACTGCTGGAGCAAGGGACATTCAGAACGGAAATGACGCGCGGCGCGATACCGGGAGACGAAAGCACTTTGGCCGCGATGCTGTCAGGATAAGCGCTTATGACCGCCTGCCGGTATTGCGGTGTTTCGACCCAGTTTTCGTAGGGCGTATCCGTCCGGTTGGTGAGGCCTTCATAGCTGAAGAAGAAGAACAGCTTTTGCTTGACGAATGGCCCCCCAACCGACCCTCCGTACTGCCGGAAGCGTGTGTCCACGCGCACGGGCGGCGCATCGAACGGTCCACCGTACTTGTTATATGCGTTCAGATTCGGATCCTGAAACTGGAAGAAGCCGCTGCCATGGAACTGGTTGGTTCCGTTCTTCGATACGACCTCGATTTGCGCGCCGGAGTTGCGTCCATATTGGGCATCATAGGCTTCCGAATGCACCGTAATCTCGTTCACAGATTCCTGGTTGGGCGTGAGCACCGCCGCGCCGCCCCAGTTCTGGCTATCTACAGTCACTCCGTCGAGCATAAAATTATTCGCCGAGAGACGCTGCCCGTTCGCCGAGATAGGAACCTGGTTTTCGGTCTGGAAGATGGAAGTGTTCGAGCCACCTGGTCCGGTGGTGTTCGGAAGGCCGACCGAATTACCGCTGCCATCGCGCGCTCCCAGGCCGAAGACGCCAGGCGTGAGCCGCAGCAATTCATATGGATCGCGGCCGATCTGTGGTAGCCGTTCGACTTCCTGGGTGGTCAGCGTGCCTTCGACGTCCGCGTTTTCCGTTTGCAGGGCGGGTATAGTATCGGCCGAAACAGTCACAGACTCAGTTACTGCCCCAGGGGTGAGCGAGATATTTACACCCTGCGTCTGTTCGGCAAGTACGTTAATGTCTTCTCTGGTTTCCTGCTTGAACCCGGCGGCCGCCACCGACAACGAGTAGCGGCCCGGAGTCAGGCCATCAAAGTGGTAAAAGCCTTCGGCCGAGGTCTGTGTAGCTTGCAGTTGCGAGGTGGCTGTATTTGTTAGAGTGACTTTGGCCGCGGGCACTGATGCGCCGGAGGCGTCCGTGATGGTGCCTTGAATCGCTGCGTTGAATTGAGCGGCGGCGGAAAACGCGAGCATCAGCCCGAGCAAGCCGCACACGAAAATGCGGCGTGGGAACAACATAGTTCGCCTCCTGGTGACCGGCGATGCGGACCCGCACGATCGCCCGGCGCGCCTTATAGACCCACTTACTATCTGAAGCATATGTCCGGCTTTATAAGTTGTCAAGAAACATAGCCAGGAGTGGCGGCGAGACGTGTATTTCTTAGTACGGACTAGCGGAGCTGCTCCGTGCGCTACAGTATTGTGGTTAATCCCGGGAAGATTGAATGACAAATGCCTTAACACGCCGCGAGGTGCTGCGCTTGGCGGCCCTCCCGCTGCTGGCCCAGGGGGCAGCCTCGCTTTCACCGGCGGAGGATGCCTTCCTGGAAGAACTATCGCGGCGGGCTTTCCTGTTTTTCTGGGAGCGCGCCTCACCCACCACCGGTCTGGTGCTCGACCGGAGTTCGAACAATGACAGGCCTGATCCTCGTAAGGTCTCATCGTCAGCCGCCACGGGATTCGGCCTGACGGCGCTGGCGATCGCGTCCGTCCGCGGGTGGAAAGCCGTTCGTCAAACGCGCCAGCGGGCGCTCGCCATTCTGCGATTTTATGCCGTGCGGTCCGTCCACGAACACGGCTGGTTCTATCACTTCGTGGACATGGATACCGGCGCGCGGCTGTGGAATTGCGAAATCTCTTCGATCGATACGGCACTCTTGCTGGCAGGTGTTCTCACCGCCAAACAGTATTTCAATGATCCGGAGATCGCCCGGTATGCGGACGCCATCTACACCCGTATCGACTGGCACTGGATGCTGAACCGCGATCCACTGCTGCTGTCGATGGGTTGGAAGCCTGAGTCAGGATTCATAGACGCGCGCTGGAGCCAGTATTGCGAGCTAATGATTCTCTACCTGCTGGGGATGGGATCCCCAAGCACCCCGCTCCCTCCAGCATCGTGGGAAGCATGGCGGCGGCCCAAAATCACCTACGACGGGCGGACCTATGTCAGCGGCGCTCCGACCCTGTTCACGCATCAGTATTCCCATGCCTGGGCCGACTTCCGCGGGCGCCGGGAACGCGCCGGCGAGCATATTAATTGGTTTGAAAATTCCATCGCCGCGACATTGGCGCACCGCGACTTCTGCGTAGACCTGGGAAAGAAAGAGTTCCGAAACTGCTACGAAGAGAATCAGTGGGGTATTACCGCGTCAGACAGTACCAAAGGTTACGTTGCGTGGGGAGGACCTCCCCGCAGCGGTCCGATTGACGGATCTTTGGTGCCCTGCGCGGCGGGCGGCTCCCTGATGTTCCAGCCCAAATTGTGCGTCGACGCTTTGATGACGATGCAAGAGCGTTTCGGCAAGCGGGCGTGGGGCCGTTACGGTTTCGCCGACGCCTTTCATCCCCTGAACGGGTGGACCGATCCGGACGTGATCGGCATCGATCAGGGCATCACGCTGTTGTCCGCCGAAAATGCGCGCACCGGCAATGTGTGGAATTGGTTTATGAGGAATCCGGAAATCCGGAAGGCTTTCGATCTGGCAGGCATCGGCCAAGCACGGTTAGCGGCGGGATCCGGATAGCGCGGCATGGCTGCAAAATTGCACCGACAGCTTGCGTATGGTTACCAAATCGAACCGCTGGTCGCAACATGTGACTCAAACCAGCAACGCACTCGATCTCGAGTCAAAGGTGTTTGCCTCAAACAGTCCCAGAAGCGTCGCCGCATCGCTCAAACGCTCCGCCGACCGAAGCCGCCGGCGCAAGGGTACCTCTTTTCAGTCGGCGATGTCGATGCTAAATTTTTACATAAACCGGGCCGGTAGCAAACTGCCGGCTAAGCGCAAACGCGTTCTGACCGACGCCAAGGAAGAACTTCGGCATTTGTACGGGAGATGACTCAGCCATGAGTGCCGGGGAATCCGCGGGAGCTGAAACCTACATACCAGCCCGCGCGACGCTTGCCCAACTCCGCGTAGCTGTCCAGACTTGCAAAGGTTGCGAGCTTTACCAGCGCGCGACTCAAGCGGTATCAGGCGAAGGGCCATCCACCGCCCGCATCGTGATGGTGGGCGAACAGCCAGGCGGTAAAGAGGACCTTGCCGGCAGGCCATTTGTAGGCCCCGCCGGCGGAGTGTTGACTCGCGCGTTGGAGGATGCCGGCATCGATCGGACCGAAGTGTACGTTACCAACGCAGTCAAACATTTCAAGTTCGAGGAGCGCGGCAAGCGGCGCATTCACAAGAAACCATCCGACACCGAAATTGCTGCTTGTAAACCCTGGCTGTGGGCGGAATTGGAGCGCTTTCAGCCGGAGGTCATCGTTTGCCTGGGGGCGACCGCCGCGCGGGCCGTCATTGGAAAAGAGCATCATCTTCTAAGGAAGTCGCGCAAAACGGGGCCACGGCCGCGCCGCCATTATCCCGCGAGTTCCTATCCTTTCCTGGCGGCGCGGGATACGCGTCCCTTGCGCTTTTGAAGGCACGGGGAGACTTCTTCGATCACTCCCTGGCTGGCAGTGTGACAGCGACGGTGCAACCGTCCGCTGTTCTGCGTGCGCCCGCACCCGAACAACGCCACGCGGATTATGAGGCGTTCGTCAACGACCTCAAAGCGGTTCGCCGCAAATTGGACAAAATAGCGGCGAGTACGGTTCGACACGTGCGCACTCGCCGCTAGCCGCGTCCTGGCGACAAGATTGCCTATACATCGGCGGGAGGTGACGAATGTCAAAGTACTTACAATATTCATGTCTAGCAGCGGGAATGTTACTCATCGGAGCGCTTACCACCGCGCGCGCACAGGATGCCAATCGTGATGTGGTGGTGGCCCCCAGCGATGTTGGCGGAGTGGTGGACAGGGTGCAAAAGCTGTCCGGAGAGTTCAAAGGCTCATTCGATAAGGCTGTATCTCATAGCATGGTCGACGGCACACGGCTGGAAACCAATGCAAAGCACCGGGCGGATGACTTACATGACGCGGCCAATAAGTTAGGCGACGTGTTCCACGATAAGAAAGACAAGAACAACCCGGCAGTTCGCGACCAGGCCGACAAAACCATCGCGGCGGCCAGCGAGCTCAATCACGTGATGGTCGAGCACCGCTTTACCGACAGGCTCCAGCGCGAGTGGGACATGCTCCGCTCAGATTTGAATGCTCTGGCACAAGTGTATGGTCTCTCGCCGCTCGAAGGCGGACCGCCCAGTCAGTAGCGCTTTTCGATGCTCATGGTTGATGCCCTACCGGCACCACTCTGACACTGCGTAGCGTGATTGAACCTTCGATACGGGTGGTGCCAAGGGCGCGCTGGTAAGCGAGCGTCAGGCGCGCAAATCCAAGGCCGGCAGCCGTCTGGAAAGACAGCTGCCCTTCTGTCTCGTGATCAGATGATATAGCGGGGCCTTGGGCGATGGTTCCACCACCGTGAAGATCCGCAATGTGCCACCGAGGACCGGCGCCGGGCGCGATGCCGGAAGTTATGTACAGGTATTGCAACTCATAATTCGAGTTCTCCGCCACCGGCAGGATCGCCGTGAGAACATCGCAGTACTCCGGCTCCCGGCCGGAGAACGTGAGCCGCAGACCAGGCGAGCTATCGCCGGGCGAAGCCGTGACGCCGTAAACGTCCGGTAGACGCCAATCGAAGCCGTGCGGCGAGGGCACCGTACGAAAGTCGCTATTCGCCACCGACTGGCCATTTTGCAGAACCGGGTAAGGGATGCGCTGCCGCGCAGCCAGGCCGTTCCAGATTTCCAGCGCCTGCCTTGGCCGGTCATCCCCGATCAAGCGGTCGCACGCCGCCAGCAGGACGGGAACGTCGGCGGCGCGATTCCGTGCCAGCAAATGCCGGGCAGCGTGTATCATCGGTTCCGCGCGACCTTGTCCGGTCAGGTAAGTCAGATAACCGGCCTCGGCATCGGAGTTAGCAAGACCCAACTTACGCTCGACCAGTTCGCCGTCGTCCGTCACTCTCCAGCACAGTGCATAGAGCGGCGCCAGATCGTCCGGAGCAAGCTCGACCGCCCGCTTCGCCCAGAACCAGAATTTTTCCAGTTCTCCGGAGCGGAAATAGAAGTTCGCTAGCGACCATCTCGGAGAGTAGAGCTTGTCCACGCGTTCCGCCGCCAACAGGTCGCGCTCCGCACCCCGGCGGTCGCCGGCCGCTTCCGCGCGCAAACCGAGTTCGATCCACGATTCGGAATCCCATGGGTTCAGTGCGACCGCGCGCGTGAGCGCCCGCAACGAGGCAGGCGTGTCGCTCTCCCGCAGCATCGCCGCCAGCCGCGCGCTATAAGCGGCGCTATCGGGTTCCAGATCCACCGCTTTTTCGACGCCGGGCAGTGTTTCCCGCCGGAACCAGTAATCCGCCACGGCCAGCCGCATATTTCCGGCGGCCGTCAGCATAAACAGCGGGATCAGTACGACGGCCGCGGCTATCCAACCGATCCTGCCTGGCCTGTTCTGAGTCAATAATACTCCCCTAACTTATATAGCATCAGCGATCGCGGCGCGGTATCCGTGCGCTTCGGGTTACACTACGTGGCTCGATGCACTATCTGCTGGCCGCGGTTCTGTTCTTCGGCATTCTGACTCTTTGGGTGCCCGCCTATTGGCCGGTCGCGGTTTTCGAGAGTTCCATTCTTGCCCTGGCTATTTGCGCGGTATTCCGATGGACACGCGCGCCCCGCCGATTTACTTATCCGTTGGCTCCCTTGCTGTTCTGCGTATCCTGGGGCGCTCTGCAGTGGTCCGCCGGATGGAGCGTGTCCGCTTTCGAGACCAGAATCGCGCTGGCGCGCTGGACCACCATGCTGGCGGTATTTCTGACAGGCTGGGTGGTTTTTCAAGACCCACGCATCCACCGCTGGTTCCGCATGGCCATGCTGTGGTTCGGATCTTTGATCGCTATGCTGGCCACGCTGCAGACCTTTACCGCCGGGGGCAAGATTTTTTGGATGTTCCACAGCGACTACGCAGGCCGTGTGATGGGACCAATTCTCTCGCCCAATCATTATGCGGCCTTCGTGGAAGTGATCCTGCCGCTGGCCGTGTACGAATCCTTGCGCCGGACCCGCGACGCCCTGCTCTATGCCGCGCTGGCGGCGGTCCTGTTCGCCTCGGTCGTGGTATCGGCTTCCCGCGCCGGAGTGGCAATTGCCGCCGCTGAATTTCTGCTTGTGATCCTCCTTTTGTGGATGCGGGGCGCCAGTGGACGCGTGGTGGGTATGGCATTGCTGCGCGTGGCCGTTCTTTTGGCGGCATTCACCGCCGTAGTGGGATGGGGCAAACTCTGGCATCGTTTGCAAATTACCGATACCTTCGCTTTCCGGCGCGAATTCGCGATCTCCACACTTCGCATGATCGCGGACCGGCCCTGGCTCGGCTCGGGCCTCGGCACCTGGCCGATCGTCTACCCCGCTTACGCGATCTTCGATCCGGGAACGTATGCCAATCGCGCTCACAACGACTGGCTGGAGTGGACCGCCGAGGGAGGTCTTCCTTTCGGACTGGCGATGGCCACCGTGTTTATTTGGTGTCTGCGGCCGGCGCTCCGTTCGGTGTGGGGCATCGGGGTGGTCGCCGTGTTGCTGCACGCGGCGGTCGATTACCCGTTTTCGCGCGCCGCCCTGGCCGCTTGGATCGTGGTCATGCTGGCTTTACTGGCTTGCGCGCCCGAAGAACAATCCATCGAGTAGCGTTACGGTGTGCTGGTAGACGACCGGCTGCTGAAAGTTCCCGCCGCCGCCAAACCCACAGTGCTGGCGACTACGGCTACTCCCGCGACAATGGCGACAATCGCGCCAGTGGATAGACCAGCCCCGGCGACCGCGGCTTTCGCAGCCGTCGGAACCGTGCAGGAAGAGCCAACGGAGTCCACCGTCACTACCTGGATTACCTGGGTAGCGCCCGCCGCCGGCGTGGCGCCCGGAATCATCGAGCCTGTAATCTGCACCTGATGACCAGCGCTTGCCGCAACCGCGGGTCCTTGTAATTCGACGGTCACATTGGAGGTAGAGTCAGTCAGCAGGTACTTATCGCCTTTTTTTAAGAGACAACCGCCCATCTTAGATGCGGTGGCCGCGCCTCCAGCTTGTGTGGTAAAGGCGAGCGCCAAGCCCGGACGGACTGTCGCCACTAACACGCCCGCGCCGTTTCTAACATCGACTAACCCTTCGCGAGCCGCCACTGAAACACGGTTGTTGTCACTAGTTACAATTTCAGCTACAGAGTGCGCGTCGGCCGGCGAAATTCGCAGCGAGGCAGCTTCGATCGGATGCCTTTGGCTGTTCTTCACGCGCTGCGACCCCCGCCGCAAAACGGTATGATCGCTGTAGATTTGCGCGCGGGAAGACGGCGCGAGTACGATTTCCGATCCATCCGCCAGCCGGATTGTGGATTGCGACGAGACGGTCTCGATGGTGCTGCCATCGAACACCGTAGCGTTGCCTCTCACCGTCGACCCATCCATTTGAAACTCGCCGCTCGATTGGACTACTCCGATCGAGGGCGGTGCTGCCATGAGGAAGAGCAGGCATCCGGTGACGAGCAGCGAAAGAAACGAGCGTATTGCAGAGCGCATGATTTTGTGACCTCCGGGCAGTTTCTATGTCATACTACACCTCGAGTGGTTAAAAGACAATAAAATTCGCCAGACTTAGTGACGAAAATACTACTATGAGACACGTAGAATACGGATGGTATACAAGACCTAAAACTAATTACAAAGAGTAGACGAAAAGAGTCTCCAAGTGAACTATTACGAGGAGTTGGGAGTTACCGCGCAGGCATCTCCTGAGGAGATACACCAAGCCTATCGGGTGATGGCCCGGCTCCTCCATCCGGACAACCACTCCGATCCCAGAGTAAAGTCCGCGTCCGAACGCCAGATGGTCCGGCTAAACGAGATTCTGGCTACTTTGACCGTGCCGGAGAAACGCCGCAAATATGACGAGGGTTTGCGGCAGCAGAAACTGATTGTGCTGCTTCCACCGGCAGCGCCGCAACTTCCTGCACGCTCTAGCGGATCGCATTGGCCCTGGGCCTTGGCTTGCGCAATTCTGGTCCTCGCCGGGTTCTGGTATGTGCGCTCGAACGAATGGAGCGAGCCCGTTGCATTGAAGGCTCCTCCGCCTGCAATTGTTCCCACAGTCGAACCGGCGCGCGCGGCCCCAATGAATACCACGGTGCTACCCGGCGAAAGACCCCTATTACGCGAAAATCGGCGCACGCGACTCTCAGCGATTCCTCCAGGGTTGCGGCCCCAGGAGCACCGGGAAGCCAGTGCTGTGCCAAATCCGCCCGTTCCTCCGCCTCAACCGGCCGAACCAGCCGGCGTGCTCCCGGCTTCCACGCTGGACGGCGCACCGGTTTCCGCTCCACTGGTTGACAGAGAATCAGCGGTCCACTCACAACCCGTGGCCCAAATGCGCGGAGTGCCATCCTTGAGCGGCCACTGGTTCTATGCGCGGCGAGCACTCGATCCGCGCTCGGCGGGGTTGTATCCGCCGGAATTTATCGAGTTCTTCCTTGCCGAAGATCACGGGATCCTGTCCGGCACCTATCGCGCCCGCTACCAGATTCCGGACAAAGCCGTTTCGCACGAGGTGCAATTCCGGATTTCGGGCGGTCCGGTCGAAGGGAAGGGGCTTGAGAATGCCGCCACGGCCGCATGGGCGTCGGAGGACGGCGCAAAAGGACAGATCAAAATCGTGTTGCGAGATGCAAACTTGATGGAAGTGACTTGGTGGACCTCGCAATTCGGACGTCATACGTCCCTCGCTTCAGGCACCGCTGTGCTCGTCCGGCAGCAATCACGTTAACCTTAGATAACACATGGGATTTTCAGCTCCGACAAAGTTAACGGAATACAAATAAATCGTAAACGCAATCATCGCCGAATTTGAATAGATAGTGTAAATGAGCACGCATTCAGATTAAATTTGGCAAAAACTTAACATTTTGCTTGACACTCGCCTACATCGCGTATACGATTCTGCTTATGTACTAAAGGTACTAGGCTAAGTGCGGAGGAATACCGGGGTTTTCTGAAACTCGGAATGCGGTGCTAGCCTAGGTTTGCGGTAGAATCTACCTCTGAATCATTGGCTTATAGGGATTCCGAATTAAACGGCCACGATGGCGGCAGCCTGCCTGATCCCAGACCCTTAGTACTAGTTCCCCAAAGGAGAGTAAGGCCACTGTGTGCCCCGTTTCAGATAATTGGTGCGCTCTTTATGTACGACCGCGGCATGAAAAAGCAGTCAAAAAGCTTTTGGATTTCAAGGGCTATCAAACTTCCCTGCCCCTGCGGAAGTGCTGCCATACGAGACGCTCGGGAGCAGATTGGGAGAGCGAAAAACCGCTGTTGTCGGGTTACGTTTTCGCCGTTCCCGATGCGCGGAATCCGTTCCACATCGTGACCACCCCAGGTGTGCTTCAGATTTTAGGCGGCGGAACCAGCGCCGGCAGCATTCCCGCGGAGGAGATCGAAGCGTTGGAGCGCATCGCTGCCTCCCAACTTCCGGTTGCCCAATGCGCCTACATCCGGGTGGGTGAGAGCGTAAAACTGATTCGCGGGCCGTTGAAAGGCGTGCAAGGCAAGGTGGTTCGCGAATCCGGTTTCACGCAACTGGTAATCAGCATTGATTTGCTGCAGCGCTCCCTGTCGGTGGAGATCGAAAACACGTGGGCCGTGCCGCTGCAGTATTGCGCGACGATGTAAATCCCTGACGTCTGAGCTTTAGTGCCATGTCAGTCCAACCACGAAACCGAATTGTCATTTTTCGACTTAGCCAGGATGAGTATCGCGCCCTGAACGAAGTCTGCGAGCTCTGTGGAGGACGAAGCCTCTCGGAATTCACGCGCTCAGAGGTTCTCGATTACCTGAAGACCAGCACGCTGCCGGACGGTCCACACCTCTCGGTGGCGGCACTGGAACAGGAGGTCGCCGGCCTCAAGGACGCCATCACCCATCTCAACCACCTCCTGGCGAAGAATACCGTACGCTCATGACGAAATATCCGGCGTGGTTCGCGGTGAGTGTCCGGACCCGCCGCGAAAAATCCATCTCGCGGGCATTGCGCGATAGGGGCTTGGAGGTTTTCCTTCCACGGTGCCGGCCGCGGCGTTCAGGGTCCGATGGCGGGCGGGCACCCCACGCGCTGCTGTTTCCCGGCTTCGTTTTCTGCCGGCTGAGCCACAACAGTCAAGTTCCAGCGCTGATTGCGCCACGTGCCGCGGTCGTGGCCACGGCGGGACATGTACCCATACCGGTGCCCGCTGAATTAATCGAAGCTGTGCGGATGATCGTTACGTCCGGGTTGCCTTCGGAGCCGTGGCAGTACTTGAGCGCGGGACAGCAGGATACCGTCGTGAGCGGCTTGCTCACGGGTCTGCACGGTCTGCTTCTGCGCGACCGGGAAACGTTCCGCGTGGTCGTTGCGGTGGCGCCTCTGCGCCGCGCGGTCGCCATCCAGATTGATCGAAGCATGCTCTCGGCAGTGCAAGGCGGCGCGTACGCCCCGGCGGCTCAACTCTAACTCAGAGCTTAATCGATATGACTGACCGGCCTCGCAATCGAATCGTCGTCTTCCGGCTGAGCCAGGAAGAGTATCGCGCTCTCAAGGAGGCGTGCGACCGCCACGGGGCACGCAATATCTCGGACTTCACTCGCTCCGAGGTCCTGGGTTTCTTGAACTCGGCCACCCGGCCTGACCGGCTGAATCACCGCTTCGCGGCGCTCGAAGGAGAGATTGCCGGTTTAAAAGCTTCGATCGCGCAAATTAACCGTCTCCTGGAAGGAGAACCAAATGCAGATTCTGCCCAAGCTTGAATACGTCTCGAGGGCTTGCCTATATGTGAGTCTCTGTTTAAGCCTTTCTGTTGTTTCCGCGCAGGTCCGTCCCCTGGCGCCAACCGAACAGACGGTCAACGCGAATCTACCCGCCCAGCGCATCGGCGCGAGCGATCTGGTGGCCATATCCGTCTACGATGCTCCCGAATTCACCCGCACGGTCCGCGTAGGGTCCGACGGGTTCATGCGCCTTCCCATGCTGCGGCAGCGCGTCAAGGCGCAGGGCCTGATGCCCGGCGAACTGGAAACAGCCATCGCCGACGCTCTAAAATCGGAGCAACTCATTGTCGATCCATTCGTGACGGTCACGGTCGCGGAGTATAACAGCCACCCCATCTCGGTCGCGGGCGCGGTGAAGCAGCCGCTCACGTTTCAGGCTACCGGACCGGTCACCTTGCTCGAAGCCCTGACCCGCGCCGGCGGCCTGGCGCCCGAAGCCGGCCCGGAGATCCTGGTCAGCCGCACGCAAACCGATTCGGACGGCGCCCCTACAGCGCTGGTCCAGCGCATCCTGGTCAAAGGCCTCATCGATGCCGCGGACCCCTCTCTCAATGTCCTGCTGGCCGGCGGGGAGGAGGTCCGGGTGCCTGAAGTCGGCAAGGTGTACGTGATCGGCAACGTCAAAATGCCCGGCGCTTACTCCATGGGCGATGGCACCGAGAGCAGCGTCTTGAGGATGCTGGCCGTCTCCCAAGGCCTCATGCCCTACGCCGCGAAGGAAGCTTATATCTATCGCCGCGAAGGCAACGGCAACAAGAACGAGATTCCCATCGAGCTCAGCAAGGTGATGGAAAGGAAAGTAGCCGATCCGCCATTGCTCGCCAACGACATTCTGTATGTGCCCGACAACAAGAGCCGCCGGCTGACCATAGGGGCACTCGAGAAGATACTGACGTTTGGCACGACCGCCGGCGCCACGGCGTTGATCTATGGCACTGTCCGGTAAAGCGGCCTGAGAGGCCGCTGCAGGCCGCGGGCCTGCCCCACAGGTGAAATCTTATGTCCGAACGGAAATCGCTTCCCGCTCCAACTCAGGCCATGCAGCCTACGTGGTACGGCTACGACGCCGAGCCATCCGACCAAACTGCCGTACCGCTGGCTCACTATCTCTGGATCCTGCGCCGCCACAGGTGGAAGATCCTAGGCTTCGTGGCTTTCTGTGTGGTGTCGACCATCATCATCTCAGAGCGCCTGATCCCCATCTACGAATCCACGGTAACGGTGGACGTCGACCGGCAAATGCCGTCGGCGGTTATCGGACAGGATGCCTCGCGGGTACCGGCGAACGATTCCGACCAGTTCCTGGCCACGCAGGTCAAGATCATCCAGTCGGATTCGGTCATTCGTCCGGTAGCCGAGCAGTATCATTTGCTCAATGTCGAGAAGCAGGGCTCCGATAAGCCGTCTCCGGCGCAGGAGGGCGCCCCCATCCGCCTGACGAACCTGCGGGTGGCGCGTCCCCCGAACACCTACCTTCTGCTGATCAGCTACCGGTCGGCTAACCCGCACTTAGCCGCGGACGTCGCCAACGGCGTTGCGCGGTCATATGTGGAGCACACTTACAACATCCGTTTCCGTTCCTCGGCGTCTCTCGCCAGCTTTATGGAAAAGCAATTGGAGGAACTGAAGGCCAAGATGGAACGTTCTTCCGCGGCGCTGGCCCAATTCGAGCGGGAATTAAATGTCATCAACCCGGAGGAGAAAACCAGTATCCTGTCGGCGCGACTGCTGCAACTCAACACAGAGTACACCAACGCGCAAACCGACCGGGTCCGAAAGGAATCCGCCTGGAAATCGGTGCAAAGCGGTTCTCTCGAGGCTGCCCAGGTTTCCACTCAAGGCGAGAATCTGAAAACACTGGCGCAGAAACTCGACGAGGCCCGCCAGAAGTTTGCCGACGTGAAGACGCATTATGGCGCGAACCATCCGGAGTACCGAAAGGCCGCCGTGCAGGTGGAAGAGATCGAACGCCAGTTGCGCGACGCGCGCCAGAACGCCGCGCAGCGAGTTGAAGTCGAGTACCATGAATCGGTAAACCGGGAACAGATGCTGCAGAAGGCCGTCGCCGAGACCAAATCGGAGTTCGACAGTCTCAATGCCCGCAGCTTCGAATATCAGGCGCTCAAGCGCGAAGCGGACGCCGACAAGAACCTGTACGAGGAATTGATCCGCAAGATCAAAGAGGCGGGCATCAATGCCGGATTCGAAAACAGCGCCATCCGCATCGCCGATCCGGCCCGCGCCGCGATCAGGCCGGTGTTCCCGAATATCAAGCTCAACGTCCTGCTGGCCTTTCTCTTCTCCACGCTACTGGCTGTGGGCGCCGCGGTGCTCAGCGACGTGCTCGACAAGTCCATCCGCGATCCGGAGCAGATCGCCACGCTTTTCCAGACCGAAGTCATGGGCAGTTTGCCGCAGGTGAAGAACTGGCGCCGCCGCTTGGTGGCGCGGGTCACCGAAAACGGCGGCGGGGCCGTGGTGCGATCTGAAGGCGCTCCCGAGAAGGCGGAACGTACCACAACCGGTTTCGAAGAAGCCATCCGAACCCTGCGCAACTCCATCCTGCTGGGCACATTCGATCGCCAGTTGAAATCCCTCATGATCACCAGCGCCACCCCATCGGAAGGCAAAACGACCACCGCCGTGCACCTGGCCATAGCCCACGCCGAACAGAAACACAAGACGCTGCTGATCGATTGCGACCTGCGCCGTCCCGGGGTGCAGGGCAGGTTGGGGATCAAATCGGATGTGGGTCTGTCTACCGTGCTGCAAAACGGCATGCTCTGGCGGGAAAAGCTGGTCCGACTGGCGGAACTGCCCGATCTGGATATCCTTCCCGCGGGCCCTTCCGGCCGCAGGGCCGCCGACCTGATCGGCGCCGGACTGCCACGCATCATCGAAGAAGCCACGCCGGATTACGACCTGATCGTGATCGATTCACCACCAATCCTGGGGTTCCCGGAACCCCTGCAGATGGCCGCCGCCGTGGACGGGGTGGTGGTCGTGGCCAAAGCCGGCGAAACCAATCGCGATGCGGTCGGGTCGGCGCTCAACACCCTGCAGCGGGTCCGCGCCAATGTGGTGGGGCTGGTGCTAAACGAGGTCACCAGGGACTTGAGTGACACGTATCACTACTACGGCCACTACGGATATTACGGCAAATACAACAAGTATTACCGCCCCGAGGCTTAGCCTGGCGACCGCAGCCTGACGCAGCCAACGATCATGCCGATTCGTCCGCCTGCCAATCCGGTCTCCTCTGTCGCGGAGTTGATTTGCGAGTTGCCCGAACCCCGCCATTCGGGCTTGGCGGCCGTACACCGCCTGCTCAGCTTCGGCGGCTTCTGGAAACAGATTGCCCAGGGGACCGCCTGGACCGCGATCGGAACCGTGGCCGCGCAGCTCTCTTCTTTTTTCGTCGGCGTTCTGGTCGCCAGGCTGCTCGGAAAAGAAAGCTACGGAAAATTCGGGCTACTACAAAGCACGATCGCAGTTTCCTCTCTGTTCACCGGCTTCGGCTTAAGTCTGACGGCCACCCGGTATCTGAGCCAGTACCGTTTCCATCGCACGGCGGAAGCCGGACGAGTGATCGGCGCGACGGAAACCATCAGCTTCGCGCTTGCCGGCAGCCTGTCCGTGGTCTTCTTCCTGTTCGCCGACACGATTTCGCGCAGCGTATCCGGCCACGACGATCTGACCGGACTGCTGCGCATCTGTGCCCTGCCCCTTTTTGCTACGTCGCTGCTGAGCGTACAGCAGGGCGTTCTGACTGGCTTCGAGTCGTTCCGTGCCGCGTCTTTTACTAACCTGGCGCGGGGACTTCCGCTGATCCCGCTCGCCGTGCTGGGAATGCGGGCCGCGCGCCTTTCCGGCGCGCTCTGGGCCATCGGAATCGCCAGCGCCGCCGCCTGCGTCCTCGGTGGATGGTTCATCTCGCTGGAGTGCCGCCGGCACGGAATCCGGCCGTCGTTCACAATCCGCTGGAGCGACCTGAAAATGATCAGGGACTGCGCCCTGCCCACCTTCCTGACTGGCATCACAGTCACTCCAGTGAATTGGCTGGTTAGTGCTTTGATTGTCCGATCGCAGGGCGGCTATCCGGAACTGGCGATTCTAACTGCCGGCATCTACTTCCGAACAGCCCTGCTTTTTTTTCAGGGTGCGACGGGTGCGGTGCTGCTGCCCATCTTTTCCTCCCACTCGCGGGCCAAACGAGACCAGGTGCTGTGGTCCACCACGGCGATGAATACGCTGGCCGGACTGGCCGGAGTAGCCGCGGCATCGATCGCTCCCGACTTCCTCATGCGCATGTTTGGCAAGAGTTTTCAAGGACACGGCGGTGTCGTCGTTGCCAATGTCGCTTCCGGTGCGCTGATGCTGGCGTCTGCGCCGGTTGCTTATTATTTGACGGGCGCCGGATATCAGTGGACCATCATGATATCGAATGCCATCTGGGCCGTGCTGTACTTTGCGGGCTCCGTCTATTGCGTCCACCGCGGCTGGGGGGCGTTGGGTGTGGCCCGGACCTGCGCGGCCGCATACGTGATGCAACTGGCCTTCTGCTTCGCCGCTTTCGCTTACATTCGAAAGTCGGGTACCGAGTTGTGAATCCCGCCGTCAAATCCGTCACGGCCGGGGCCCGGCGCCGCTCCGTCGGCTGTCGCCGGATGCGCCACATCGGCCGCTCTGCGCCCCAGCCTACCGGTGGAAGTGACCAGCGAATGGCTGGCGCATCGCGAAGCTTCACGGCCGCAAAATCAGCTCTGGAGAGAGGCATCCCCAAATGAGTAGAGTGCCGGCTCGCGATTATCGCCGCGAACTGTACGACCGCTATGTGACCGTCCAGCATCCTGCCTGGCGCGAGCCCGTGCCAGACGCCGAACGCGTGTGGGCCAAGGCTATGCTGCGCAGATTGCAAGGCTGGCTCTTGGCTGATACGGATCTCAAGTGCCTGGATCTGGGCTGCGGCGCGGGATCTCTGATGAAGGCCCTGCGCGCCGCCGGATACGCCAATGTGCGTGGCGTGGATATTGGCTCCGAGGCAACCGCCATTGCGCAAGCGGAATGTCTGGACGTGGTGCAGACGGACCTCAGAGATTACCTTGAACATTCCAACGAAACTTACGATCTGATCTTCCTGCTCGATGTGATCGAGCACTTCCGCAAGGACGAAATGCTCGACTTGCTGGGCCTGATCTGGCAGCGGCTCGCGCCATCCGGCGCCTGCATCATACAGACGCCCAACGCCGATTCGCCATGGGCCTCGCATCTGCGCTATGGAGACTTCACACACGAGTGGATCTTCAGCCCGCACTCCCTCGCCTCCCTGCTGCGTCTGAGCGGCTTCACGAATGTCGAAGTGCGGCCCATCGGCCCTACAGTTCATGGCCTGAAGAGCGCTTTCCGATGGCTGGCGTGGCGGGTGATCTGGAGCGGCTGCGCCGTCTGGAACCTGGTGGAGACCGGTTCCATCAATAGCGGCGTCTACACCCGGAACATGGTGGTGCGGGCAGCCAAGGACGCGGCGTTCCGCTGGTGAGGAATCGTGGTGAGGAATCGATGGTGACGAATCGCTACGCCGCTCTGCGGGTGCTGTTCCTGGGCGAGAACTGGTACGGAAGTTGCGCGCGTGCCTGCTGTTATGCCTTGCGCCGTCTCGGCTGTGACGTGATGGATATCGACTGCCAGACGTTCAGTCCACAATGGAGCAACCGCGCGATGCGCCTGGGCGTGCGTTTGATACGCCCGCTCATCACCGCCGAGTACGCGCACGCGATCGAGGTTGCCGCAGCGCGTTTCCACCCCAACCTGCTGCTGGCCTTCAAGGGACACTCAGTCCATCCGCATACGCTCGAACGCCTTCGGGCCGCCGGCATTGCCCTTTACAACTACTACCCGGATACATCGGCGTTCGCGCATGGACCGCTGCTCAAGCACACGCTCCCGCTCTACGATTGCGTCTTCTACACCAAACCATTCTGGGATGCCAATGTTCGGGCGCGAATCAGCCTCCGCGATTCCGTATTTCTGCCCCATGGTTACGATCCCGAGGTGCACACGGTCCCCGGTATACAGGCAGACGATTTCGGGCGCTATCAGCATGACGTGACCGTCGTCGCCACCTATACCGCGCACAAGGAACGTTCGCTCAAAAACCTGCTCTCGTTGCTCCCGGATTTGGACCTGGCCATTTTCGGCAATCAATGGACCGAAAGATGTAAATCCGCGGCCGTTCGCAGCCGCGTGAGAGGCTTCGCCCTCACGGGTACACAATATGCCAAAGCGATTCACCTGGCCCGCATCAACCTGGCGCTGCTATCCGGCCGCGTACCCGGAGCGTCACAAGGCGATGAAACCACCACGCGCTCATTCGAAATTCCTGCTTGCGGCGGATTCATGCTCCATGAACGCACACCCGAGATCTTAAATCTCTACGAGGAGGGGCATGAAGTGGCATGCTTCGGAGACCCGCGGGAGATTGCCGAGAAGATCATGTATTATCTGGGAACCGAGGGCGAACGGCAGCGTATCGCGGTGGCCGGCCATGCCCGCTGCGTACCTTCGTACTCTTACCTCTCCCGCATGCAGACGCTCCTGGAATGGCATCTACGGCGTTCGCAAGGCGAGCGCTGTGTTTCCTCTCAAATGAATGCAGGCTCGTCTGCCGCTTGCCGTTGAAGGCCAAAGACACTGAAAAAACTATGCCCAGCCCACTTGGGAAGGCAACCCGGTACTGTTGCTACGGCGCAGCCCTGTTGCTCATCGTATTGGGAGAAGACGGCGCGCAATCCGCGCCCGTGGCCCTTCTGGTCTTCTTGTTGGTGGCGTCGGGCGTTGCGTTACTGGCCGTCACCATTAAGGACAGCGCCAAATCCCGCTATTATCTGGCCAGTTCTCCGGCGCTTGTTATGGGAGCCTTCTTCATTCACTATTGCTTTGGAGCGATCGTGGTCATCGTCTGGAATTCCCTGCCCTGGACCATTACCGTGAATCGCAGCGCCTTCGACATCCATTCCGTACAGGCGAACATCGGCTCTGGCACTTACCTTGCCCTGATCGCCGGCCTCGGACTATATGCCGGTTCGTCGATCAACGTGCGGTTCCCGCTATCGCGGAGGCATACCGACGAGGCCGACATCCGCCAACTAAGGCCGGTGGCGGCTGTCCTGCTGGCAATCTGTGGATTAGTGCTGCTGTTTGTCCCGAGGATATCCGCGGAGTGGCAGCAACTGGTGCAGGTGCTGGGCTCTTTTAGCAGCCTTATGATCGCGGTCGCGGCGTACGTCGCGGCCGGTTCCAGGACGCACGCCGATCGCCAGCGCTGGTGGATGGTGTGCGCCGCCGGTTGCGCGCTCTTCGCCATGCAGGGATTGACTAACGGAGCACGCGAGGACTTCATCAAGCCAGTTATGTTCGCAACCATGGGCTATATTGCGGCCCGCCGGCGCATCCCCTGGATCCCCATGTTCGTCGCGGTGTTAGTGCTCATATTCGCGGGTCTGCCGATTCTGAACACCGCCAAGCACGAGATCATTGAGCACGGCGGCAGTGGCGGCATCGGAGGATTGCAGGAAGCGCGTGACCAGGTCGCCAGCACCGACTACTCCCTGACCATCGAGAACGTGGTTTCGAACCTAGCCCAGCGGCTCTCCCTGATCTCGTTCCCCGCCGTGTACTGCCAGTTTTATCCGCACGTTTTTCCCTGGCTCGGAGGGGAGACATTCGTACTAGAAGCCGAGGAACTGGTGCCCCGCGCGCTTTGGCCTGACAAGCCCGAGATCGGTCGTCTCCTGGACGGCTATTCGCAACAGGTGGGCATCATCGGAAAGGGCGACACCAAAACCAGCGCCAAGTTTGATTTCGTCTCCGAATATTACATCAACTTCGGCACGTGGGGATTGTTCGCATTTTCCTGGCTGCAAGGGCTTTTCTTCCGGCTACTCGACTGTCTGTTCCGGACCGTGTCGTCACCCCTCATCGCCACGTTGATCGTCGCAGCGATCATTGTCCAGAATAACGACTTCTTCAGCGTCACCATGCTGTGGCCCAGCGTGCTGAAACAATATCTGGTGTGGTCCCTCATCCTGGCCGTGGTGTGCCGCAGAGTGAAAGCCAGGCAATTGCGGCCGCTTGCGAACGAGAGCGCCGCCTGAGTTCACCGATCGTCATGCTCTTCCTGCAGACCCAGACATACAAAGGCCATGGCGGCGTGCAAACCTATATGCGGCGTCTCGCGGAAGTCCTCAGTATCATCTGCGAAGAGATGCGTGAGCCCCTCGTCTCGATTTCGCTAAATGATTCCAACTTCGCAGGCGACGTGCATCCCAATCCGGTCCGCTACTCGGAGTTCGTCGGCTCGCGGCAAAACAAGTTGAGCTTTGTGTGCAGCGCGGTGCGGGCATTGCGTGCCCGGAAGCACCGCATTGCGGTTCTGGGCCACGTCAACCTGGCTCCAACCGCGTACTGGCTTTGGCGAGGCGGCCTGCTGGATGGCTACGTAATGGTGCTGCACGGAATCGAAGCTTGGGCGCGAAGATCCCGCGCTGTGCGTGTTGCATGCCGCCATGCGGCCGCCATTGTCGCGACTACCCGCTACACGGCTTGCGAGTTCCAGGTGCAAAACGGATTCGCGCACCGGTACATGTATGTCATTCCGATCAGCCTGCCCGATCACTACCTTTCGCTGGCGCCTCCGCTGCACCGTCGTTCGGACAGTCTCACGGTTCTTACGGTCGGCCGGATCGATTCCTCCGAGCGGTACAAAGGTGTGGATACCCTGGTCGCGGCCGTAGGTGCGCTGGCGCGCGAGGGATTACCCATTCGCCTGCAAATCGTGGGCAACGGCAATGACAAAGAGCGCCTGCGAGCCTATGCGCATTCGGTTGCGCCTGCTGGTTCCATAGAGTTTCTGGGAAATGTCTCGAATGAGCGGCTACCGGAGGTCTACGCTGCCTCCACTCTGTTCGCTATGCCGAGCAAGAAGGAAGGATTCGGGCTGGTTTTCCTCGAAGCCATGCGCTACGGCAAGCCGTGCATCGGCGGCCGCCATGGGGGAACGCCGGAAGTGATCCGCGATAGTGTGGATGGATTCCTGGTGGACTACGGGAACGTACCGGAGTTGGAGGGCCGGCTGCACCAGTTCCTCGACGATCGTCCGATGCTCGAACGCATGGGCCGCAACGCGTACGACCGGGCCGCGACACGCTTTGCCTTTCCGGCCATGTTGGAGAACTGGCGACGGATCATGGCCAAGCTGGATGAGCGATTCCCGCCGGATACCGACGGCGCGGCTGTGGAGCGGTCCGCATTGCTGGCAAAGGAGGCGCTCTGATCGTATGTGCGGCATAGCGGGAGCATTCTCCTACGGCGCAAAAGGCCGCGCCATCCCGGTGAACCGGCTGTTGGCTGTACGTGACCGCATGAGCCATCGCGGACCGGACGACGCGGGCCTTTGGAAATCGCGCGACCAACGCGTCGCCTTGGCCCACCGCCGCCTCTCGATCATCGATCTCAGCTTCGCCGCGTCGCAGCCCATGGCTTCTCACGATGGCCGTTACGTGATCGTGTTCAACGGCGAGATTTACAATTACCTGGAATTGCGATACCGGCTGGAAAGCCACGGGTACAAGCTGCGGTCGAACAGCGATACCGAGGTTCTTCTTTATCTCTACCAACTCGACGGCCAGGACATGTTCCGGCGACTGCGCGGCATGTATGCCTTCGCGCTATGGGATTCGCAGGCCAGGGAATTGATCCTGGCGCGTGACCCGTTCGGCATCAAGCCGCTTTACGTCGCCGACAACGGGCAGACCCTCTGGTTCTCGTCGCAGGTCCGCCCCCTGGCCGCCCTGATCGACGAAGTCGATACCAGCGAAGAACCGGCCGGGCACGTAGGCTACATGTTGTGGGGCCACGTTCCCGAGCCTTACACTCTTTTTCGCGGCGTGCGCTCGCTACCCGGCGGCCACTTCCTGCGTTTTGGCCAGGATGGCAAACGCGCGGCCGGCGAATTCTGGTCAACCCGCCTGGCCTTTGGCTCGCGCGAGCGCCGCGCGAGTACGCCGCCCGACACGTCCCCTGCCGCGCACGACTCACTACGCGCGCTGCTGCAGCAGAGCCTGAATTATCATCTCGTCTCCGACGTCCCGGTGGCCCTCTTTCTATCCGCGGGGCTGGACTCCTCTACCCTGCTGGCGCTGGCCAGCGATAACGGCAAATCCTCGTTGAAGACGCTCACCGTCGGTTTCTCGGAGTTTGCCGGCACGCCCAGCGATGAGATCCCTCTCGCCCGGAGCACCGCCGAGGCCTACGGCGCCGAGCATAACGAGTTTCGCTATTCGATTCCCGAAGTAGAAGCGCTGGTCGAACCGTTCCTGGCGGACATGGACCAGCCCACCGTCGATGGCTTGAACGTCTATCTGGTCAGCCGCGCCGCCAAGCTGGCGGGCCTGAAAGTGGCCATCTCGGGGTTAGGCGGCGACGAGCTGTTCGGCGGCTACAGCAGCTTCCGGACCATCCCCCGGTTGGTGCGAAGCACGCGCTTGCTGGGATTAATCCCCGGCGCTGGAGCGGGGTTCCGGATGATTTCGGCCCCTCTGATCCGTTCCATCGCAAATCCCAAATACGCCAGTATGCTCGAGCTCGGCCGTACGCCCGGCCGTGCCTATCTTCTGCGCCGCGGCATGTTCCTGCCTTGGGAATTGTCCTCGATCCTCGATCCGGACCTGGTGCGCCAGGGCATGCGCGAGTTGCAGCCTCTTCTGGAGCTCGATAGCGTCTGCGCCTGGACCGGGGAAATGCGCGAAAAACTGATAGCGCTCGAAATGAATTACTATTTGCGCAATCAGTTGCTCCGAGATACGGACTGGACCTCCATGGCCAGCTCCGTCGAAGTGCGCACGCCGCTGGTGGATTCCGTGTTTCTCGAGGGCGTAATCAACCACGTCAACCGCTTCGGGTGGCCTTCCAAGGCGATGATGGCCGAGACCCCCACTCGCCCGCTGTCGCCGCAACTACTCAACCGTCCCAAGACCGGCTTCTCGATTCCGGCATTCGACCCGCGGCGCCGCACCCCGATCCGCGGCGAGATGCCGCAACGCACCTGGGCGAGACAGGTCTATCACACGTACTTGCTCTCATTCCAGTAGAACCTCTGCCATGCGGCTTTTGATTCATGCCCTCGGGGCCACCATGGGCGGCGCCCAACGCCACCTGAGCGGCTTGCTGCCGGCGCTCTCCACGGCCGGTGGCGGCCATCTGTTTCAGGTGCTGGTGCGCGAGACCTGCGAGGCCCCCGCTTCTGCCAACGTGGAAATCTGCCGCGTCCCCGACCGGTACGCCGCCGTGGGGCCGGCCAGGGCCTGGTTCGATAACGTCCGGGTTCCCCGGCTCGCCCGCGAGTTTCGCGCGGATGCCTTGCTTTCGCTCATGAATATCGGACCCATTCGCCCGGCTCTGCCGCACTTCATAATGCAGCGCAACGCGCTTCTGTTTTCGCGAGAACATTGGCGGATGTTCGGGTTCCGGCAAACTGCCCGGTTCCGCCTGCAGCGCCGGCTGGCAATCGCGTGCATGCGCCATGCCCACTCGGTCATTAGTCCATCAGCCTCGATGGTCAACCTCGTACGCCAGGATTGTCCATCGCTTCGCGCTGACCTGTTCCACGTACTGCCGCATGCCTTCTCCTCCGCTGGCTACCGTGAGGAATTGGACCCCGGAGCAGTGCGGCGGCTGGACGTTCCGGGAACCCGCATCGTGTACCCGTGCCTGGCCGGTCCGCACAAAGGCATCGACCTGCTCCTGCACATCGCGCGGGCTCTCCCGCCTTCCCTACCGGCCACCATTTTTCTCACCGGCGGCGATGAGGGTGGAGACCTGCTCAACAGCGTTCGCCGCGAAGCTGCCGCGTTGGGCGTGGAAAACAGGATCGTCTTCCTGGGACGGATCCGCCAATCCGCCATGCAGGCTCTGTATCGCGCCTGCGATCTGATGCTGTACGTATCGCCGATCGAATCCTTCGGCTTCCCGCTCTTGGAAGGGCTGGCCTTCGGCATTCCCATCGTTGCTGTCGATAAACCAGTGAATCGCGAACTCTGTGGACCGGCAGCCTGCTATTTCAGCGGCGATAGCGCGGAGGCCGGCGCATGCGCGATCGCGCACGCGCTGGCGGCTTTGAACGAGTTGAAAGCGGCCGGCGAAAGGCAATTCCGCGCGCGCGATCGCAGTTGGGAAACGTATGTACGCGAGTTGTTGGGCCTGGTAGAGCCATGCCTTGAAGAAGGCTCGCCCGCGGAGTCCTTTGAACTGCAGGTCCAGCCATGACCTTGGTTGTCCAACAACACTTCGACCGCCAGGCGGCTGCCTGGGAAAAGAAACTGGCGTCCAAAGGTTCCATGGCGGACCGGCCGCGCCTGTTCGTGGATCTGTTGCGCGAATTTGCGCGGCCCTACGGCAGCATCCTCGATTTCGGTTGCGGCACCGGCGATATCACCGCCGCCTGCAAGTCTGCCGGATTCGATCCGCGCGGGGCCGATACGTCACGCTCTATGATCGAACGCGCCCGCCAGCGCTACCTTTCGGCCGATCTGCGGTTTGATCTCTTGTTAGACATGGATTCGGCCGCTTTGCCATACGATGATGCGGCTTTTGATGCCGCGATTGCATCCAGCGTGCTCGAATATGTGGCGGCTCCGGAAGCTATTCTGTGCGAGTTATACCGGGTTTGCCGCGCCGGCGCTGTGTTGGTCGTCACCGTTCCAGATATGCGTTTTCCTGGGCGTTGGATCGAGCAAGCCATCCGGCCATTAATCGCATGGACCGGTCACCATCGCTCCGAGCGCTTGAACCTGTATTTCGAATATCTGCGGATCTCACGTAACCGGTTCAGCGCCGCCGGATGGCGACGAACCCTGGCCCGCGCCGGATGGGAGCTAAAGACCGTTCGCCGCGGCCGCCATCCCCTGATGATCCTGGTGGCAACCAGATGACCGGCATGCTAAAACGTCCCCAGCGCGGCCCTCTTCCAAAGCGCCTTTCCGTCTGGTCCGCTGGAGACGCAGACATAGAGATGGCTGGGGTCCCACATCATCTGGCCCGCGGAACAGGCGGCGTTGGAACTGGCGGGAGTCTGCGCCTCCTGCATCCTGAGCGATCCTACGTTGAGCTCGTTCAAAAAAGTGACCGATGGCAACTTCAGCATCGCCCCGCCCACGCCGCCGCTGTCGTCAATGCTGGTGACGTTCAGGAACTGCGAATTATACGAGGGTTCCGTAGGGTCCAACAGAAGAGTCGCCGGACTCGCGCCCACGAACGGAGCATAGGGCCCGGCCGCCTGATAATAGTTTCCAATGCTGTAAACCCCGCTGCTATTATTGCCGGCGTGGCTTGGATCACCCACGCGTATCTTAGGCACGGAGTGTGGGATAATCCCGCAAATTGAAAAACCGGCTTCCTACAAACACATAGTTCCCGGCGAAATCCGCGATTACATCCGACGTGTCCGGAGCCTTGCCCTCCCAGGAAAAGCCGAATACCGCTACGGTGCCGGGATTCGATCCCGTGGTTCCAGTCACGAACTTGGCCACCGACTCGCTCTCGCCGCCAAACAACGTAGTTACCCCCGGTCCGGTCTTGATATCGGCCACGAAGTTGTGAAAGTTACAGTTGGTCATGGTGAAGGAGCCGCTCGCTGTTGTGTTGACACCGTAGTCGAAGCCGGTCAGCGCAGTATCTTCCACGAAAATATTCTTGGTATTGCCGGCATTATCGACGCTGACGCCATATGTAGAAGTTCGCGCCGCATAGTTGCCGACCAGGACCGATTTCTTGATATAGATTTCGCTTACCTGGTTGGTGCCGCGATCGGTGGGCAGCAGGTGCGAGATGCGGATGGCCGCGGAGCTCGTCCCCGCAGGCCCGCTCACCGTAATGCGTTGCAGGGTGACACCCGAACTGCCCGCGCTCACGATCTGTTTCGCCGTGCCGCCGAAGGAACTCGCGGCGCTGCCTATCTGGCTGAAGGTGAACGATGTGGAACTCGTGACGGCCAGGACTCTGGCCACTGCAACATTGAAGCTGTTATCCGATACGCCGGAAAGGCTGAGCGTAGAGCCGGCCACGAAGGGGTGGGGGGACTGCGTCTGGACGGTTACGGTATTGTCCGACCGGGTCACGCCGGCAACGGCCACGCTTCCCGGCGGACTGGTGTTCGTAGCATCGATCCAGATGCCGGTCAGCATGGGATTCACTCCTTCAATCTCGCAGCCATCGATGAGCGCTTCATTGGCTCCCAGCAGCCAGACCACAGGGGCGTCCGCCGGCCCGTGCCAGGCGAACTTCGTTCCGCTCGGGCCGCGCGTGCCGCCCTCCTCGCATTCGAGAGTGAGCCCGGTGCCGGGGTTGCCCTGGTAGAAAAGTGGTGCGGTTATCCTGTAAGTCCCCTGCGGGACGAGGATTTTTCCGCTGCGATTGTTGGGCGCGCCGAAATAATTCAAGCCCGCCTGAATCGCCGCTGTATCGTCGGTTACACCGTCGCCCTTGGCGCCGAAGTCGCGAACGGAGAGGGTCTCCGCCAGTTTGTCCGCGACGCTTCGCTTGATCGTGCCGGGGCCGCCATGCTGGTAAATCACGGCCTCGGCGCCGGTCTGAGCCTGTACGCAGTGGACTGCGGGCAAAAGAGCCGCCAGCGCCGCCAGCAAAGCCGGACAAATTGTTGTTCGTCTCATTCCGCAATTATAAACAGCTATGAGTAATGATCCGCGTTCCATTGCGGTCGTCATCCTGACCAAAGACGAGTTGGTCAATCTGCCCGCATGTATTTCGAGTCTCGAAGGCCTGCATGCCGAAGTGTTCCTCATCGACTCCGGCAGCCGCGACGGCACCGTCGAATGGGCCCGCTCGAAGGGCATTACCGTGCTTCCGCACGCCTGGAAGAATTACGCGACACAAATGAATTGGGGGCTGGATAACATCGAAACAACGTGCCAGTGGATCATGCGGTTGGACGCCGACGAGCGCCTCACCCCCAAACTGGTCGAGGAGTTGAATTCCCGGGTCAAGACCGTCGATCCGGACGTTACCGGGCTCTTCCTCCGTCTCCGCATCTACTTCCTGGGACGCTGGATCCGTTACGGCGGCGTCTATCCAACGGTCTTGCTGCGGGTATGGCGCCGTGGTAGCGCGCGCTGCGAAGACCGGTGGATGGATGAACATATCGTTCTGTCGCACGGTCGCACTATCACCCTCAAATGCGATTTCATCCACGACAATCGCAAGTCCGTGGGATTTTGGACCGAGAAGCACAACTCGTATGCGGATCGCGAGATGCGCGATATACAGCAGGCCCGCGTGGCGGAGACTGCATCCCCACTCACCGGTCCGGCACGACGGCACCGCGTTTTGAAGGAAAAGCTCTTCTGGCGGATGCCTCGCCTATGGCGCGCGGCGGCTTACTGGTTCTATCGATACTTCGTTCTGTGCGGTTTCCTGGATGGCCGTGAAGGATTCGTCTTTCACTTCCTGCACGCTTTCTGGTACCGCGTGCTGGTAGACGCCAAGCTGATCGAGAGCGAGCGCGTCGCTCCGGACTTAGCGGGCCGAGTTGGAAACTCGCTTCAAAAAGAACGGGGCTGAGAGCCCCTTGCAGGCCACGGGCCTGCCCCACCTCCATGGATCAGATTCTGCAGAGCCTGCGCACGGGTGCACTGGAAATCGCCTCCGTTCCCTGTCCCGCCGCCGCACCCAATTCGGTTTTGATCCGCAGCCGCGCCAGCCTGATCTCCGCCGGTACAGAGCGGATGTTGCTCCAGTTCGGCCGCGCCGGCTGGATCGACAAAGCCCGACAGCAGCCCGACAAGGTCCGCATGGTCATTGAGAAGTTCAAAACCGACGGCGCGCTGGCGACGCTGGACTCCGTTCGGGCCAAACTCGACCGTCAAATCACTCTCGGATATTCCAATGCCGGCATAGTGATCAACCCGGGTTCGACCACCACGGAGTTCCGAGTGGGCGACCGGGTGGTGTCCAACGCCGCGCACGCGGAGGTCGTGACAGCGCCGAAAAACCTTTGCGCACGAATTCCGGATGGGGTCCGCGATGATGCCGCCGCGTTCGCAGTGGTTAGTGCCATCGCATTGCAAGGCATCCGGCTGGTCGAGCCATCTTTGGGCGAGACGGTGGTGGTCACTGGCCTCGGTCTCATCGGTCTGATCGCCGTCCAACTCCTCCGCGCCCACGGGTGCCGCGTTATTGGTATCGATTTGGATGCCCGCAAGCTGGACCTCGCGCAGTCGTTCGGCGCGGAACCTGTGAATCTGTCGGCGGGCGAGGACCCGATTGCGGCGGCCAGCTCTTTCACGCGCGGCCGTGGAGTAGATGCAGTCATCATCACCGCGGCCACTCAAAGCAGCGAACCCGTCCATCAGGCCGCGTGCATGTGCCGCAAGCGCGGTAGCATCGTTCTGGTGGGCGTCACCGGACTGGAACTCTCCCGCGACGATTTCTACAAAAAGGAGCTCAGTTTCCAGGTCTCCTGCTCCTATGGCCCCGGCCGTTACGACCCGGCATACGAAGGGGGCGGTCAGGATTACCCTCTGCCCTACGTCCGCTGGACTGCGCAGCGCAATTTTGAAGCCGTGCTCGAAATGATGGATCGTGGCGCGCTGCAGGCGGAGCCTCTGATCACCCATCGTTTTCCGTTTGAACGCGCGCTGGATGCCTACGAACTGCTCGACGGCCACGAGTTCCATCTCGGCATCCTATTGGAATATCCGTCCGGAGAAACAGACGTGGAACTGCTGTCGCGACGCATCGCTCTGCAGTCCGTCTCGCCTTCGGGTCCGCGCTCCCGCGCATGCCTTGGGTTCATTGGCGCCGGCGGATATGCAACGAAAGTCTTGATCCCGGCCTTCCAAAAAGCCGGTGCCCGGCTGGCCGCGATCGCCTCCAGCGGCGGCTTGAGCGCCGCCTACGCCAGCCGCAAGTTCGGTTTCGATGAAGCAACCACCGATGTCGAAGACATCCTCGCGAATCCCGCGATCGATACGGTTTCCATCGCCACCCGGCACGATAGCCACGCGCCACTGGTCTGCCGCGCGGCCAGGGCCGGCAAACACGTCTTCGTCGAAAAGCCGCTGGCCCTCAACCTGGAACAACTAGACGAAATCGAAGAGACCTGGCGTTATCTCGCCGAACCGCGGCTGCTGATGGCCGGCTTTAACCGCCGCTTTGCACCGCATGCCGTTCGCATGCGCGAGTTACTGGCCGGCATCAAGGATCCTAAAACATTTGTCTATACGGTCAACGCCGGCTCCGTGCCCAGCGACCACTGGACTCAAGACCCGGAATTGGGAGGAGGGCGCATCCTGGGCGAAGCGTGTCACTTCATCGACCTGCTGCGTTTCCTGGCCGGCTCTCCTGCCAAAGACGTGCAAACAGCGCGCCAGGGCGCCGACACTATCACTATCACAATCGCCTATGAAGACGGTTCCACCGGCACGATTCATTACTTCAGCCAGGGGCATAAGTCATTCCCCAAGGAACGGCTCGAAGCCTTCTGCGGCGGCCGCGTGCTGGCACTCGACAATTTCCGGAACCTGCGAGGCTATGGCTGGCCGGGTTTCAAAAACATGAAGCTCTGGCGGCAGAACAAAGGCGCGGATGAAATGGCTGCCGCGTTTGTGAGTGCCATCCACACCGGCGCCGCGTCGCCCATCGCATTTGACGAACTGGTGGAAGTCGCCCGTACCACCATTAAAGCCGCGTCTCTTTAAAGCGCGCAAAGGGGCGCGTGTCCGGCACCGCCATTTAGGATAGGAACTCCGCAGTTTACAGCGGCGCGGGGGCGCCCCGTTTTGCGCGAGTTCCTCACAAGCGCAAAGGGACGCGTTTCCCGCGCCGCCATATAGGACAGGAACTCCGCAGCTTCCAGCGGCGCGGGGCGCCCCGTTTTGCGCGAGTTCCTCAGAAGCCCATGATCGCTCGCATGCTGCAGACGGTCCGATACCTCAAGCCCGTGCAAGTCTACGGCCGGGTGTACCGCCCCAAGCCGCGCATCGCCACACTGGCGATTCCGGCCAGGCGCGCTCCGGCCGGACTTTGGGTGGCCGCTATCGCCCGCGACAACCCGCAGACCGGCGAGCGGCAGTTCCGTTTCCTGAATCAGGAACGCCAGATCGAGAGTTGGAACGACAGCGGTATTCCGAAGCTCTGGCTGTACAACCTGCACTATCACGAGCATCCCAGTACGGAATTGCTCAAAAGCTGGATCGGAGAGAATCCAGCGGGCCACAGCAACGGATGGGAGCCTTATCCCTTGTCGCTCCGCATCTGCAACTGGATCAAGTGGCATCTTGCCGGCTACCCTCTGGAGCACACCGCTCTCGAAAGCCTGGCTGCGCAGGCCGGTTATCTGTCAAAGACTCTCGAATATCATTTGCTCGGCAATCACCTCTTTGCGAATGCCAAAGCCATGATCTTCGCCGGCGCTTTCTTCGACGGCAGCACCGCTGAAGACTGGCTCTCCACCGGGCTGCGGATTCTCGCCGAACAACTGCCCGAACAGATTCTCAGCGATGGCGGCCACTTCGAGCGCAGTCCCATGTATCACAGTTTGATCCTTGAGGACCTGCTGGATCTCATCAACCTGGGCCGTGCGTATCCCGGCCTGCTTCCGGATTGGAGCAGGGCGGCGGGGCGCATGTTGAGTTGGCTGCGGCAGATGACCCATCCCGATGGCGAGATCGCGTTTTTTAACGATGCAGCCTTCGCCATCGCGCCTGGCCCAGCCGCCCTCGAAGCCTATGCCGCCCGCCTCGGCGTTCCGCGGACTCAAACTGCGCTGGGTGAAAGCGGCTACATCCGCCTTGAGAACAGCCGCGCAGTTCTGCTGTTTGATGCCGCTCCTATCGGCCCCGATTACCAACCCGGCCATGCGCATGCCGATTCGCTCTCGTTTGAGCTTTCCGTCGACGGCCACCGGGCGATTGTGAATTCGGGAATCTCCACTTACGAAAACAATGCGGAACGGCTCGCCCAGCGCAGTACCGACGCGCACAACACGCTCCGTATCGATGGTCAGGATTCGAGCGAAGTCTGGTCCGCCTTCCGGGTGGCCCAACGGGCGCGTGCTTTCGACGTGCGAACCGATTATCGAACATTTGCCGAGGCCGCGCACGATGGCTACAAACGGCTGGGCGATCCGGCCATTCATCGGCGGCGGCTGGATCTGAAGCCGGACCGGGTGGTGATCACCGACCAGGTCGAAGCTCGCCGCGAACACGCCATCGAGATCTTTCTGCACCTGCACCCGGAGGCGGATCCGGATATCCGCCTGGACGAGAAGTTCATCCGCGCCAGCCAGTCCACCTCGTGGCATCCGGAGTTTAACCGGGCAGTCTCCAATACGACGGTCGCGGGCCGCTGGCAGGGCCGGTGCCCGGCAAAATTCATAACTACGGTCCTACTGAGCCCACATGGCAGGAGCGATTCATAATGAACATTCTTTTCATCGCCGACAATTTCCCCCCGGAACGCAACGCGCAGGCCTCCCGCGTTTACGAGCGTGCCTGTTACTGGGTTCGCTGGGGCCATCAGGTAACCGTGCTCACTTGCTTTCCCAACTTTCCGGAAGGCAAGCTCTTCCCTGGGTACCGCAATCGCTTGTGGGCGGAAGAAGAAATCGGCGGCATTCGCGTGGTGCGGGTTAAGACCTTCATCGCTCCGAATGTGGGAAGAGTGCTGCGCATCGTAGATTACCTCTCTTTCATGATTAGCAGCTTCTGGGCCGGTCTAACTCTCCCACGTCCGGACGTGGTAGTCACCACATCGCCGCAATTCTTCGCAGCGGTCGGTGGCTGTGCTCTCACAGCTGTGCGCCGGCTTCCCTTTGTTCTCGAAATCTCCGACCTGTGGCCGGATTCGATCGTGGCCGTGGGCGCCATGAAGCGGAACATCATGTTGCGCTGGCTGGAAAAGCTGGAATTGTTTCTCTACCGCCGCGCGGCCCGCATCGTGGTGCTGACCCCGGCATTCCGCGAGAACCTGGTCCGGCGTGGAGTTCCGCCCGAGAAGATCGACGTGGTGATCAATGGGGTCGACCTGCAGCGCTATCAGCCGAAGCCGAAGGATCCAGCCATGATCGAAGAGTGGGGCCTTGGGGACACGCGCTTCGTAGTCGGGTATATAGGTACGCACGGCATGGCGCACGCGCTGGAGAACGTGCTTGCCGCGGCCGTTTTGGTCAAGGATTCCGATATCACGTTCCTGTTCGTGGGCACCGGGGCCGCGCGTAACCGCCTGGTCGCCGAAGCGGAAAGCCGTAACCTGCGCAATGTGCGCTTTGTGCCCGCCCAGCCTAAGGAAACGATGCCGACGCTCTGGGCGATCTGTGATGTGGCGCTCGTCCATCTGCGCAACACGCCGCTATTTCGAACCGTGATTCCTTCCAAAATGTTCGAGGCGATGGCCATGGGCCTGCCGATCCTGCTGACGGCTCCCGAGGGAGAAGCAAGTTCCATCGTCAATAGCGAAGGCGCCGGCATTTGTGTGCCGGCCGAAGATCCTCTGGCGTTGGCTGACGCCGTCTACTTCCTCAAAGAAAACCCGCGGCTGTTGCAACAACTGGCGGAGCGCAGCACCAACGCCGCGCCGCGCTACAGCCGCGAATGCCAGGCGCGCAATATGCTGGCAAGCCTGGAGTCCGCCCTCCGGACGCCGCCCGAGGTGACCCGGCGTTGGCCCCGGCGGCTGGGCCAGAATGTATCGAATTCATAAACAAGGTGAAGCATGTACGCCTTATCGTTTCTCGCATTGACTTCCGCATCCCTGGCATTCTTCCTGACACCGGTTTGCCGGAACATCTTCCGCAACCGTGGCTGGGTCGACCATCAGGATCACCGTAAGACTCATTGCATTGCGGTACCGCGCGTCGGCGGCATCCCCATTGCGCTGGCTTATCTGGCCTCGCTCGCGCTGCTCTTAGTCATTCCCCTGAGTGCGGGCAACATCGTTCGCAATGGATTTCCTGCCGCGCTCAAGTACCTGCCATCCGCGGCGCTGGTGTTTCTCATCGGCCTTCTCGATGATGTCATCGGATTGAAGGCATCTCAGAAACTGGCGGGCCAGCTAGCCGCCAGTGGGTTGGCGGTCTGGGCCGGAGTTCAGATACACGGCATCGCCGGCCACGCGTTTCCGGCCTGGATCGGCATCCCCGCCACCATACTCTGGCTCACCGGCTGCAGTAACGCCTTCAACCTGATTGACGGCGTGGACGGTCTGGCTGTGGGCGCCGGCCTATTTGCAACCATAACTACTCTGACCGCCGGCCTATTGCAACATAACTTCCAACTGGTCCTGGTTACCTTGCCTCTGGCCGGCGCGCTGCTGGGCTTCCTGCGCTTTAACTTTAACCCGGCATCCATCTTCCTGGGCGATTGCGGAAGCCTCCTCATCGGCTTCCTGGTGGGATCTTTTGGCATCCAATGGAGCCAGAAATCCGCGACCATGTTGGGCATGACGGCGCCCCTGCTGGCATTCGCCATACCGCTGCTGGACACACTCGTCTCCATGGCGCGCCGCATGCTGCGCCAGCAGCCTATCTTCGGTCCCGACCGGGAACATATTCACCACAAGCTGTTGCAGCGCGGCCTATCACCCCGCCGCGTGGTGCTGCTGATGTATGCGGCCTGCGGCATCAGCGCGGCTCTATCCCTGGTGCTTAGCGCTGCGCATGACCGTTTCGCGGGGCTGATCATTATCGTTTTCTGTGTGGTTGCATGGCTCGGCATCCAGCATCTGGGTTACACCGAATTCAGCCTCGCGCACCGTATGGTAGTAACCGGCACTTACCGCCGTTTGCTCAACTCTCACCTGACTCTGCGCAGTTTCCAGGAATCGCTCGGCGCAGCCTCCGACCCCGACCAGATCTGGAGCGCGGTCCACAGAACGTATCGCGCCTTCGGATTCCACGAAATCGACCTGCGTATCAACGGCAAAGTGTACGCCGACCGGACCATCGATGGCGGCGCCCGTTCCTGGGTCGTCCGCATTTCTCTGCCCGGGTCGGATTGGGTTAACTTAGCGAGGCGCGCGGATGCCGATACACCGCCCATCGTAGGCGCATATGTGGACGCGCTAAGCTCCGCCCTGCGCCAGAAACTGCCGCAGATGAGAGCCCGCCAGTTGTCTGCCGAAGTAAGCGAACGCCGCGCTGCCGCGGCCGTATAGTCTGCGATGAAAATCCTGCTAGTCGCCGGAGCCCGGCCCAATTTCATGAAGATCGCCCCCCTGCACCGGGCGTTCTCCGCCCGCCAGAACGGGCACGCTGCCGCGGACCTGTTGCTGGTTCACACGGGCCAGCACTACGGCGCGAGCATGTCCGGCGATTTTTTTCGGGATCTCGCTATTCCCGAACCGAACATCAACCTGGAGGTCGGTTCGGGGTCGCATGCCGCGCAGACCGCCCGCATCATGATGGCGTTCGAGCCAGCCTGCCTGGAACACCGTCCGGATTGGGTGATGGTGGTGGGAGACGTCAACTCCACGCTGGCCTGCGCCCTGACTGCCAAAAAGCTCGGCCTTCGGGTTGCCCACATAGAGGCGGGCCTCCGCTCGCACGACATGTCCATGCCGGAAGAGATCAACCGCCTCTGTACCGACGCCATCTCAGACCTCCTTTTCGTCACAGACGAGATCGCTGCACAAAACCTGGAACGCGAAGGGGTCGCATCGTCTAAGATCCACTTCGTCGGCAATACCATGATCGACAGCCTCCTCGCGCAAATCGGCCGCGCCCGAGAACTTCCGCTGCCGGACGGCCTGGAATCCGGCCGCTACGCGGTCCTTACCCTCCACCGACCCTCGAACGTCGATTCGCCGGCAGGATTTCGGCGCATTCTCGGCGCCATTAATGCCATCGCGCAGCGTATTCCAGTGGTCTTCCCAGTTCATCCCCGCACCGCATCGTGCCTGCATGACGTAGAACTGCATCCCTCCATCCGGACCGTGGAACCCATGAGCTATCTCCCGTTCCTGGGCATGGTGGCGCGCTCCAAACTGGTGCTGACCGATAGCGGAGGCATTCAGGAGGAAACCACTGTATTAGGTGTGCCGTGCCTGACCATGCGTTCCAACACGGAGCGGCCCGTCACTTGCAATATCGGGACCAACATCCTGGTCGGCACCGATCCCCGGCGCATCCAGGAAGAGGCCGATTCCATCCTCGACGGCCGCTCCCGTCAAGGCTCAATACCGGAAAAATGGGATGGCCGGGCCGCCGAAAGGATCGCGGATATCGTGCTGAACGGGCCTATTTGAGCCCTAGAAGGTGATCTCAGATGCACTCCATTCCCGCACTTAAACCCCGTAAGCGAAGTAAGGAAGTACTTGAGCCCGCTGCCGGTCTCCCAACCAGAACCTGGCGGTTTCCGCAGTGTTCATTCGACATAGAATGCCCAGAGGCTCTTCTGGAGCAGATCCGCCGCGACGTGGATCGCGGCCGCCATTCGCAACGCGGAGAAATGGAAACCGGCGGCGTGCTGTTTGGCGTGGCCGAGCGGGAGCGCATCCGCATCCTTTCGTGCCGCCCCATACCCTGTGAGCACTCCATGGGTCCGGGCTTCATCCTCTCGGCCCGGGATGAGAAGCGCCTTGAGCAACTGATCGCGTCTCCGTCCACAGATGCCGCCCTCCGTGGCATGCGAGCGCTCGGCTGGTATCACGCGCACATCCGCAGCCGGATCTTCCTTTCGGACCGCGACCGGCAGATTCATCAGAGTTATTTCCCCGCTCCGTTCCAAGTTGCCTTGGTGATTCATCCCTCGCATGAATCCGCGGCTCGCGCCGGCTTCTTCTACCGCGAAGAGTCCGGCCAGATGCGCGCCGACTCGAGTTACCAGGAATTTGTTATCGAGGCTCCCGCAATGGCGCCCGAACCGGAGCCCGCCGCTCCGCTCCACCGCGAGAAACCCTTGCGCCGCCCGGCAGCCGCGCCCAAACTCCAGCCGGAGCGCGCGCTGGCGTGTCCTCGATGCGGCAGCAAGCACATTCAGCGGTCGCGCCGCTCCGGTCCTCTCGATCAACTTCGTGGAATATTGGGTTTCTACCCGTACCGCTGCCACGAATGCTTGTCCCGATCCTATCTCAAGACGGCCACAAGTTTATGGGAGAGCGTCCGGCAACATCCGCGCAAGCGTCCCGAAGAGCGGCGACGCGCACGCTCGCGGAGCCGCCGCGAAATCCTACTGTGGGGAGGCGGTATTGTGGGTTTTCTGGCAATCCTACGCTATCTGATTCGCGATACGGGCTCCGCCCCTCCGCAGCCCTAACGCCTACACCCGTTCCGGCACCACATACGGCGCGCGATAATTCCGCGTCAGCATGCGGTTGGCTTCCTCGTCACCTACAAATCGCTCCGCTGACGGATCGAATTGCAACTGGCGCCCTAACCGGTACGAAATGTTACCCAGGTGCGCCAGCGAAGAAGCCAGGTGCGCCGTCTCCACCGGCCCATCCAGATCGCTCGTCTTGCGGCTCTCTACCGCCTTAATAAAGTTGGCGTAGTGATCGCCGCCCGCCTTGCGCTTGGGACCGGGCTCGCGCTTCTCACCTAAAAACACCTCGTACGAATCGTACCCGTTGATCGCCAGAAAACCTTCCGACCCGTAGAAGATATTTCCCACACCCACGCCGCCTTCCAGATTCGTGCACCAGGGTCGCACTTCGAACTGGATAATCTTCTTCTGTTCGGGATAGTGATAGATCGAGCTCTGCGTCTCGGGCGTTTCTTTGTCGTCATCCCACAGGAACTTACCGCCCATCGACGTAATGCGGCTGGGCAGCCCTACGCCCAGACCCCACATGCACATATCGGTTTCGTGGATGCCCTGGTTCCCCACGTCCCCATTGCCGTAATCCCAGTGCCAGTGCCAGTTGTAATGCACCAGCGCGCGGGTGAATGCGCGTTCCTGCGCCGGCCCCTGCCAAATATCCCAATTCAAATAATCCGGGGTGGGCTCGTCGCCCTTGTGGCCCACTGACGGGCGCCAGCGGTATACCAGCCCGCGCGCCATGTAGACCTTCCCGATCACGCCCTTGTTCATCATGTCAACGGCTTCCTTGATCGCCTCCGAGCTACGCAATTGGACGCCGTGCTGCACGATGCGATTGTACCGGTGCGCCGCCTCGATCATCTTGCGGCCTTCGTAGATGTTGTGCGCACCGGGTTTCTCGACGTAAACATCCTTGCCGGCCTGGCATGCCCAAATAGTCGCCAGCGCGTGCCAGTGGTTGGGCGTGGCCACGCTGACCGCGTCGATCTCGCGGTTGTCGAAGACTCGCCGCAGATCCTGCTCCGTCTGCACCTTGCGGTGATACTTGGCTTCGAACTGCTCGGACCGCTCAGCCAGCAGGTTCCGATCGGGGTCGCACAGCATCACCACTTCGGCATTGGGCAGGGCGTTGAATCCGTTGATATGGTCCCGGCCGCGTCCGTTGACGCCCAATACGGCCACGCGCACACGGCTATTGGCGGACGCCTTGCCGGCCATCAGCGACACTGCCGCCCCGCCGGCGCCCAACATGAAACTCCTTCGGCTGTTCATGGGAACCCTCTGTTGGGCATTCTAACACCGCCAACCGGACCGGATCATTCTCCTTATTTCAACAATTGCTCCGCGGCGTCTTCCGGAATATCGATATTCACTTTAACCGCCGAGCCCTCCTGTTTCACCCGAATGCCGTCGAATACCCGTAGTAATTCCGGCCGGTTTCGCGGCACGCCGAGACGCGCGATCCCCGCCAGCCCGCGCAGCGATTCCGAGAGCGATTGCGCATCCGCTTCGGTCCGGCAATCGCCGGTGGCCGCCGCGTGGACTCCCGTGCGTAAATCGACGGTGAGGCTCGCGCCTTCCACCGACCGCAGCACGCGGTCGAGATTGGCGGCATTTCCCATTCCGCGCAGCGTGCCGGCGTCCAGTCCTTTCCACCCCACAACGGCCGCCCATATCTGAGCATCGCCGGGGAGTGCCTGCGCCCGCGCCACCAGATCCGGAGGCGCGCCGCGGCCCCCGGCTTTCATCTGGTCGATGGCCGCCCGCACACCTGCCACCGGCCCTCCGATCACGGTGCGCTCGTCCACAAATGCCAAGGCATCCCGGTCGTCCCTGGTGAATATCGTGTAATCCTTGTAAGGTGCGGATGCTAGTCCACTCGGCTTCTTGCCTTTGAATTCACCGCGCGCCACGGCGAGCACCCGGTTGCCATCGCTGGCCAGCAGCAGTTCACTCACATCGGTGGCCGGATCGAATCCGGCCTCGGCTGGAAAATCTCCGAAGCGGGGAACCCGCTGCCGCGCCGCCAACACACGATACAAAGAAGTGGCCCGGATTTGATCCATCCGAACCCCCAACAAAGCCACCGTATCGGACGACACAAAAGCGCTCATAGCAGGATCCAATGGCCCGCGCCGGGTCAAACGGCCGCCACAGCCAGCCAACCCCAGGGAAACCAAGACAAAAAATCCAATCCAAGATCTCATTGAACTCCTAGAGTCATTATGTCAGCGAAGCATGGCGCTGCCGCGTCTAGGGATCGCCCGGCCGCCCCCTCGCCCGCTAAGCCGAAATCAAATACACTGTCCCCCTTAGAACAGCCGCGTCCTGAAAACCCTTGGCGCACACCATCCCCCTGGGGGATAATCGGACTGGATGGTACCAGTCGCACCCACGCCGTATCAACTGAAAGGCAGCCCGTACAGCAGTCATGGCCTACTGCTCGCCAGCCTCCCCCCCAACGGCGCCGGCCGGCGAGTGCTCGACGTAGGCTGCGCCGGCGGTTACCTCGCCGCCATCCTCGCCAGCCGCGGCTATCGCGTAACCGGCATCGATTCGGTGGGCGCTGCCGGCGCGGGGTTCCCCGATTCGGTCGAATTCGTTGAAGCGGATCTCGACCTCGGACTTCCGCGCCTCGACGGCCGCTTCGATTTCATCATCTGCGCCGACGTCCTGGAGCATCTGCGCCGGCCCGCGATACTGCTGCGCGACCTGCGTTCCGTGCTGGCCGACGATGGCCGCCTGGCCGCCTCCCTTCCCAATAGCGGTCACGCTTACTTCCGCTGGAACATCCTCCGCGGACGCTTTCCCGCTGAAGACCGCGGCCTATTCGACCGCACCCACCTGCATTTCTACACCTGGCGCGGCTGGCTGGATCTGTTCAGCACCGCGGGCTTCCGCGTCGAGACGCTGCGCTGCTCTGGCGTTCCTATTGGGCTGGCTTTGCCCAAATGGGAAGGTTCCGCTGCGGTGCGCGCGATGGAGCGAATGTCTTTTGAGTCCGCGCGCATGTGGAAGAACCTGTTCGCCTACCAATTCATAGTCACCGCCGCGCTGGAGAGAGAATCGTGACTGGTAAATCCAAGGTCGTAGTCGTCATGCCCGCCTATAACGCGGCCAAAACGCTGCACATGACCTACGCCGATCTGCCGCGCGAGCTAGTCGACCTGGTCATTCTGGTGGACGACGGCAGCTCCGATGAAACCGCCCAAATCGCGCGCGATATGGGGCTCGAGCTGTTCGTTCACAACCGGAATTACGGCTACGGCGCCAATCAGAAGACCTGTTACAGGGAGGCGCTCAGGGCCGGCGCCGACATCGTGGTCATGGTACATCCGGATTATCAGTACGACCCGACCCTCCTGCCGGAAATCGTCAAGCCTATTGAGGAGGGCCGCGCCGATGCGGTGTTCGGATCGCGACTCATGGGCACCAATCCCATGAAACAAGGCATGCCGTGGTGGAAGTATATCTCGAACCGCTTCCTCACCTGGCTGGAAAACGTAACTTTCGGCTTGCACCTTTCCGAGTATCACACCGGATACCGCGCTTTCCGCCGCGATGTGCTGGAATCGGTCAACCTGGAAACCAACTCCGACAAGTTCATCTTCGACCAGGAGATCATGGCCCAAATGGTGGCGCTAGGCATGCGCATCACCGAAGTTCCCGTGCCCACTCGTTATTTCGCGCAGGCCTCCTCGGCTTCCTTCATCCAGAGCAGCATTTATGGTTGCTCCATCCTCCTGCTGCTAGTGAAATTTATGATGTATCGCTGGGGATGGGGTTACCATAAGCAGTTTGACAGCTTACAGCGCCGGTATCACCCCGGAGTCGCGCCGGTCGGGCCGAAAAGCTAGGTTGGGCCGCACCTGGATCCTGCTGGATCTGGTGCTGATCTTCATCTTCTCCGCGGCTCTGATCAAGCCGCTTTTCAAATCGAAATACCTGAACCGTTGGGACTCGATCGAGAGCACCTTCATCGCCGACGGCCGTTTTCTGAAGGATCATTGGCCGCACCCCCAATGGCAGCCGCTCTGGTATTGCGGCACGCGTTACGACTATTTGTATCCGCCGGTGTTGCGGTACGGCACCGCGCTGTTCGCGCGCGTGTGGGCTCCCGTCAAGGCGTATCACTTTTACACCGGACTGCTCTACGCGCTGGGCGGCGCGGGAGTGTATCTCATGGTGTGGGTGATGAACCGATCGCGCGGCGCGGCCTGGCTGGCCGGCGTGGCTTCCTGCCTGGTTTCACCGGCGTTCCTGCTGCTGCGCGAAATGCGCCTCGATTCACCGTATTTCACGCCCTGTCGCCTATGGGTGCTGATCCGTTACGGCGAAGGGCCGCACATCACCGCGCTGACTCTGGTTCCTTTCGCGCTGGCCTTTGCGTGGCTGGCCATCGAGAAGTTTCGCCCTGCGTCGCTGGCAGCCGCCGCGGCCTTCTCCGCCCTGGTCGCCTTGACCAACTTCTATGCGGCAACTTCGCTTGCCATCTTCTATCCCATTCTGGTCTGGAGCTTGTGGGTGACGCACCGCGATCGCCTTCTGCTGCTGCGCGCCGCCGCGATTCCCGCGCTAGCCTACGGGCTCTCCGCATTCTGGCTCACGCCCTCGTACTTGCGCCTAACCGTCCGCAACTTGCAATATGTATCGTCGCCCGGCAACCACGGGTCCTCGGTATTGCTCGTTTTGGCCATTGCGCTGTTCGTCGCGCTCTCCTGGCGACTGGCATCGCGACGGCCCGCCCGGACCTGCGCCGTGTTTCTCTCCGGCAGTCTGTTGCTTATGGGATTGAACGTCCTGGGTCATTTTTATTTTAATTTCCGCGTAATCGGCGAACCGCACCGCCTGGTCCCGGAACTGGACCTGGTAATGATTTTGTGCGCTGCCGAGTTGCTCCGGCGCCTCTGGAACTGGCCCCTGGCGCCCTCTCGCCGGATGTGGGCCCGCGCCGCGGCGGTCGTCATCGTCCTCTGCTCCGCCGGGACCGCGCGCGACTACGTGCGGCATGCCTGGGAATTGTATCCCCGCGATTCGAACTACCAGCAGCGCATCGAATACCGCCTGTCCGAATGGATTTCCGCCCATCTGCCGCAGTCGCGCACGTTCGTCACCGGTTCGATCCGGTTCTGGTGGGATACCTGGCACGATTTGGCGCAGGTTGGCGGCGGCTCCGACCAGGGCATCCTGAACCCGCACCCGGTGCAGGCCCAATGGGAAGTCATTCTGGGGTCCACGCCTGAGCTCGGCGTGCGCTGGCTAACGGCCCTGGGCGCCGACGCGGTCATCGTCACCAGCCGCGAGTCGCAGGATCCATATCGCGATTTCAAGTTCCCCGATAAATTCGCCGGCGTGCTGCCAGTGCTCTACGATGATCACCAGGGCGATGTGATCTATCAAGTCCCCCGCCGTTATGCCTCGCTGGCGCGCGTCGTGGAAACGGCACGCCTGGCTGCCCTGCCGCCGCTCGAGCAAACCAATCTCGATTTGCTGCGCGCCTATACCACGGTGATCGAACAAGGAGCCGATTCGCCGGCCGCCACCGCATGGAATGGCTCCGACATGTTGCGCATCCACGCCCGCGTGGCGCCCGGCCAATCAGTTCTGGTGCAAGAGACGTACGATCCCGCCTGGCATGCGTACGCAGCTGGCCGGGCATTGCGCGTCGATCGCGACCCGGCGGCGGATTTCAGCGTGATCGAAGTGCCGCCCGGCGATCAGGAGATCCGGTTCGTGTTCGAAATGCCGCTCGAAAACCGCATTGGCTGGATGCTCACCTGGCTATCGCTGGCGACCCTGGCCGGCTTGCTAGCACTCAATTACGTTCACCGCCAGCCCGCCCAGTGACGTCTCTTTGTAGTGCGAACGCATGTCCAGCCCGGTCTGGTACATGGTTCGGATCACCTGGTCGAGCGTGACTTTGTGACCGCCTTGCTCGCTCATGGCCATGCGCGCCGCGTTCACCGCCTTTAGCGCGCCGAAGGCATTGCGTTCGATGCAGGGAATCTGGACCAGTCCGCCGATCGGATCGCACGTCATTCCCAGGTTGTGTTCCATGCCGATTTCAGCGGCATGCTCGATCGCCTCGTTCGACCCGCCGAGCGCCGCCACCAGCCCGCCGGCGGCCATCGAGCAAGCTACCCCTACCTCGCCCTGGCAGCCAACCTCCGCACCGGAAATGGAGGCGTTCTCCTTGTACAAAATCCCAATCGCGCCAGCCGCCAGGAAGAATCGGATGACCCCTTCGTCGTCCGGCGATGGCGCGAAACGCCGGTAGTAATGCGCCACTGCGGGGATCACGCCGGCCGCTCCGTTGGTGGGCGCGGTCACCACGCGTCCACCCGCGGCGTTCTCTTCGTTCACCGCGATGGCGTACAGGTTGATCCAGTCGATGGTGCGCAACGGATCGTCACCCGCCGCGGACAGCAGCCGTCGATGCATCTCGGGCGCACGCCGCCTGACATTCAGACCTCCGGGCAGCAGGCCGTCGGTGGTCAAACCGCGCTCGGTACATTGCTGCATAGCTGACCAGATGCGCGCGATGCGCTCGCGGATCTCGCTTTCGCCGCGCATGGTTTTCTCGTTCTCGAGGACCATCGCCCAGACCGGCAGGCCGGCAGCCTCGCCCCGCTCCAGCATCTCAGCCGCGCTGGAGAAAGGATACGGGAATGGCGCACTGCTTTCCGTACCGGCCCGCCCCTGACCCTCGCGTTCGATGAAGCCGCCCCCCACCGAGTAATACACTTCCTGCCGAACGATTGCGCCCGTAGAATCGAAGGCCGTAAACCGCATGCCGTTGGGATGCGCGGGCAGCACGATGTCGCCGCGGAATAGCAGGTCCGCGGTCTCGTGAAACGGAATCGCGCCGATGCAATTGTTTTGGCGGACGCTTGCCACCATGCTGTCGATGCGCGCCGGATCTACCTGGTCCGGCTCTTCTCCGAGCAGGCCGAGAATAATCGCGCGATCGGTGCCGTGGCCGCGCCCGGTGAGGCCCAGCGAGCCGTATAGTTCGATTTGTATCCGTTCCACCGCGGCTCCGCGAAGGCCTACGGCAAAGGCGCGCGCCGCCCGCATCGGGCCTACTGTGTGGGAACTTGAAGGCCCGATGCCGATTTTGAACAACTCGAAGATGCTGGTGCTCAACTGGACCTCCTCGCGGCGCTCAACCCGCGGTTAAAGCGCACGGTCCAGCCCGCTCGGCCTTACCGCGCCCAGGATCGCGTCCACCAACCCGTCCACCGTAAAAACAGAAGCCTCTACCGTTACCTCAATCCCCAAACTGCGCGCCGTCTTCGAAGTCACCGGACCGATCGACGCCACCTTGACATCGTCGAGCGCCTCCGCCCCCGCCATCACTACAAAGTTCTGCACCGTCGAAGAACTGGTGAAGGTTATCCAATCCGCCTTCTCATCGAGATGGAAACCGGCTGCGGGGGCAGTCGTGCGGTATGCCTCCACCACATCCACTTGCGCGCCGCGGCGTGCCAGTTCCAGCGGGACCAAGTCGCGGGCCACCGCCGCACGCGGCAGCAGGATCCTCCGGCCGGTAAGATCGTGCTCGGTCAGGGCCGCCAGCAATCCCTCCGCCACGTACTCCTCCCCCATCACATCCACTTTTAGGTGCAGCGCTTCGACGGCCGCGCGGGTGGCCGGGCCGATGGCGCAAATCCGTGCCCGCAGCGCTCGCAGATCCACCGCCGACCGGTCCAAATGCTCCACAAAGAATCGCACGCCGTTCGCGCTGGTAAAGATCAGCCAGTCATAGTCGCGCAGGTTCGCTATGGCGCGGTCAAGCGGCTCATAGTCGAGCGCCGGCAGGATTTCGATTGTGGGTACTTCGATGGCCTCCGCGCCGAGTGCCCGCAGCCTTGCCGATAGCGCCTCCGCCTGGCCGCGCGCGCGTGTCACCACGATGCGCTGCCCGAATAGCGGCAGTTGCTCGAACCAGTTGAGCTTCCCGCGCAGCCCCACGACTTCGCCAATAATAATGGTAGCCGGCGGTTTCAGGTCGTGTTGGTGAAGTAGAGCCGGCAGCGTGGCCAGCGTCCCCGCGACCGTATGCTGATCCGGCCGCGTGCCCCAGCGCACTGCCATGGCGGGAGTTTCCGCCGCGCGACCGTTGGCGATCAACGCGCGCGCGATCTCGTCGAAACAGGTGATCCCCATGAAGATCACCAGCGTCTCGGTGGTGCCGACTTTGCTCCAATCGATGGCCGATGCATCGTGGCCGGTCACAAAAGTCACGATCTTAGTGTGTTCGCGATGCGTAAGGGGCACGCCGGTGTAGGCCGCGATGCCCAGGGGCGAGGTCACTCCCGGTACAACCTCAAACGCCACGCCGGCCGCGGCCAGCGCTTCGGCTTCTTCTCCGCCGCGCCCGAAGATAAACGGATCGCCGCCCTTCAGCCGCACCACGTTCAACCCGCGGCGCGCGCGCTCGATCATCATGGCGCAAATCTCCTCCTGGGTAAACGCATGTACCGATTTCTTCTTGCCTACATAGATGCGTTCAGCTTGCGCCGGCGCCAGATCGAGCAGCGCGGGGTTGGCGAGATAATCGTAGAGGACGGCGTCAGCCTGCTCCAGGAGCCTGCGTCCCTTCACGGTGATCAGATCAGGATCGCCTGGTCCGGCGCCTACCAGGTAGACCTTACTCATCCGTAGACGCTCTCCAGTATCTGGTCCGCGCCGGCCGCCAGCAGCGCCTCGCCCAGCCTGCGGCCGATCTGTTCGGCGTCCGCGACCGGCCCTTCCGCTCGATCGCGCACCAGTTGACGGCCATCCGGCGAAACTACCACCGCCATGAGTTGCAGTTGCCCACTCGCGACCGTGGCGTAAGCGCCGATGGGCACCTGGCATCCACCTCCCAACGCGCCCAGGAGAGCGCGCTCGGCGGTCACGGCGAATTGCGTAGGCGGGTGATTCAATTTCTCGCAAGCCTGGCGGGCCAGCAGATCCGCATTGGCGGTTTCGATGGCCAGCGCGCCCTGCCCCACCGCCGGGCACATCACGTCGGCCGAAAACACTTCCGCGATACGTGCTTCCCAGCCGAGCCGCTTCAGGCCAGCGGCCGCCAGCACGATGGCGTGATACTGCCCGGCATCCAACTTTCGCAGCCGGGTGTCCAGGTTGCCGCGCACCCCCTCGATCTCGAGATCCGGCCGCAATTTGCGTAATTGCGCGGCCCGCCGCAGGGAACTCGTTCCAACTTTCGCAGCCGCCGGCAGATCCGCCAGCCGCTTGCCCACGATGGCATCGCGCGGATCCTGGCGTTCCGGAGTGGCCGCCAGCATCAATCCTTCGGGCAGTTCCGTCGGCAGATCCTTCAGGCTGTGTACTGCCAGATCAGCGCGCCCAGCCAGCAACGCTTCCTCAATCTCTTTGGTGAACAGCCCCTTGCCGCCCACCTGCGCCAGCGGTACGTCGGTGATCTTATCGCCGGTAGTGCGGATGATCTCGATGCGGCTGGGATATCCCAATTCCGCCAATTGTTGCTGCACCCAGTTGGCCTGCCACAGGGCGAGCTGCGATCCTCTCGATGCAATCACCAGCATGGATTTAATGCCGCCTCACGGTTACGGCTCGGTAAGATGAAATACTTTGCGGATGGCCGCGATCACGGGCGCTCCATCCGGCCGCCCTGCCTGCAGCCGCAACTCCGAGATGGGGCCGTGCGCCACTTTGTTAATGATGCCGCGCGTCAGCATATCCCAAGCCTCTTCCTGCTCGCGCGTCGCCGGACCATATTTGCGCCGCACCTTTTCGATTTCGGCTTGCCGGATGCGCTCCAACTCTTCCTGCAGGCTGACTATTGTCGGAGTGATTTCCTGCACCTTGAGGCGGGCCATCATGCGCTCCACCTCCTGCTTCACGATCTCCTCCGCGCGTTCGGCTTCTTTCAATCGCTCGCGCAGGTTGGCGTTCACCACTTCCTGCAGATCGTCGATATCGTACAGGAAGACGTTGTCGATGTCGTTGACCGCCGGCTCGATATTGCGGGGCACGGCGATGTCGATCAGGAACATCGGCTTGTTGCGCCGCGCCGCGATCACCCGCTGCATTTCGTCTTTGTGCAGGATATAGTGGGGCGCGCCGCTGGAGGCGATCAGGATGTCCACCTCCGGCAGCATGGAAACGAAGCGGGTATATTCGACGGGCGTGCCTTGAAACAGCTTGGACATCTCGATAGCCCGCTCGTGCGTGCGGTTGGTGACAAATACGCTGGTCGCGCCCGAGCGTCGCAGATGCCGCGCAGCCAGTTCCGACATCTTTCCGGCCCCCGCGATCATTACCGTGCGATTGTTCAACGAACCGAAAATCTTGCGCGCCAGTTCCACCGCCGCATAGCTCACCGACACCGCCATCTGCCCGATGCCGGTTTCCGACCTGACCCGCTTGGCTACGCCGAAAGCCCGCGCCAGCAGCCCTTCCAGCCATCCGCAAAGCGCACCCTGATCTTTCGCCACGCCGTAAGCGTTCTTGAGCTGCCCCAGGATCTGGGGCTCGCCGATGACCATCGAATCCAGGCTGGCGGCCACCCGGAAAATGTGATGGATGGCCGCCTGCCCCTCGTGGCGGTACAGGTAGGGTTCGATGTTGGCAGGCGCCACCAGGCGCGATTCGCGCAGAAACTCATCGACCATGGCTTGCGGATCGGCGGAGTCCTCGGTAGTGACGGTGATCTCCACGCGGTTGCAGGTGGACAGGATGCAAGCCTCCGTGACCCCGTCTCGCGATTTCAGCGACTGCAAGGCGGCGGGCAGCGACGGCTCCGGGAACGCCAGGCATTCCCGGATCTCCACCGGTGCTGTCTTGTGGCTGACGCCTGTGACCAGCAGTTTCATGGCTTCAGCAACATGGCTCCCAACCGCGCGTGGGCCACCCAGGTAACAGCCGAAAGACCCACCACCACGATTACCATCAGCGCGGCCTTGCGCCCCCGCCAGCCCGCGGTGACGCGCAGAAATACCATGGCCAGGTAACAGCCCCAGGTGATGAAGGAAATGTCGATTGCCGGCTGGGCGATCCACTCGGTCTTATGTTCGATAAACGCCCATGTGGTGGCCGCAATCACCGCCAGCGTCATCAGGACAAAGCCCAGCGCCATGGAGCGCGAAATCAGCTCATCGAGGGTGCCCAACGGCGGCAGCCGGTAATAGAATTTGCGCGGCTTCTTACGTTTGAGCTCGTGCTCCTGAAACAGGTACAGGAGCGATGCGCCCGCCGTGAACGCCAGCGCCGCGAAGCCCAGCAATACCAGGGTGATGTGCACATCGAGCCATGCATTCCGGATCACCGGGCTGGACCAGGCATCCACCGGATTGCTCAGCGTCGCCACCAGGGTCATCACAAACACCAGCGGAAAAATGAAAACGCTGAGGCTCTCGGTCTTGTAGCGCCAGTAAATCAGCAGGAAAAGGCTGGTGATGAGGAACGCGCACATCGAGAGCGTCTCGTAGAAGTTGGCGATGGGACAGCGGTTCATCAGCAGCCCCTCTTCCACAATGGAGACGCCATGCAGTACCGCCCCGATCGAAAGAGCGGTCAGGGCCACGCGGAAAAGATGTTCGCGTTTGCGGACTAGTGTGAGGATGGCGTGCAGCAGGCCGAGCGAGTAAAGGGCCGCGGCCACGCGCAGCCAGATGACACTCATTTCAGCCATGGAGTTCGCGGTAGAGCCTTAAGTCATAGTATATCGGGATGCGCCCCGCGGAATCTGCCGTCAGTGGGTGCGATACTTATTCGGTCGCTGCATACCGGATCACGCTGAAGTTCCGCAGAGTCACTGTGTCCAGTGTAGTGGCGGCCATGTTGGCGCTGAAAGTCACAGTCAGCGGATAGCCCAACGAATCGTACGCGTTGAGCACACCCGCCGCGAAGCCCAGCACGGTGCCCCAACTTTCCACCGATACCTGGCTGGCGGCCGTATTCGCTCCCGCCTCCGCCCGCCCGGAGATCAGCGCGTCGGTTGCCGCAGCGTTGCGCTGCGCCACTACCGTGTTTCCCCAGTTCACTGTAAACGTGAACCCGGTAAACGTGCCTTCATGCGAGTAATCGAAGCTGACCTTCACCCGGTCGCCCGGCTGCACGGTCCCCGCCGGGATGCTGCACGTCCCCAGCGTGGTCATCACTGTCGACGAAGTAGCAGTACCCATCCCGGAACACAGAATCTCGGGCGCCGGCGGACCCTGCGGTGTCCCTGTCGGCGTCACCCGGTAAGACGCCTGCAGCATGTCGCCGGCCTGCGGGGCGGAGGCCGCCATAATTTGGATAGTGTTCCCAGAAATCGAATAATCCAGCCCGGCTTTCTGCAGCACGCCGTTGCGGTGCAGCGCCAAACTGGATGGCGGCGCCGGGACCGCACTTACCGTGAACGACAGGTTGGTGCCGTTCACCGCGCCTGACGGCACTTCCCCATCGGTGAAATTCGGGCCCGCCACACCAGCGCCGCCCGTCCCGCACGGCCCCGATGAGCCATCCACGTGCACGCAATCCGAGACGGTGCCGGCGACCGCTTCCAGTGCGCCTGTAGCATCGATCATTGCCACCCGTCCCGTCGACCAGATAGCGCCCTCCATCGGACGAATCGCCAGGTCCGCCAATAGCCCGATGACACTTGACTCCGGTATCGGCGAACTTCCGGTCGTCAGCGGCGAGGTCACCGTAACCACTGGCACCATAACGGCCTGCACACGCAGCGGTTTGCTGCTCGGCGGCACGGCCCAGGTCTCGGTGAACTGATCGTTGCCTGCGCCCACAAACGTCACCGTGTAATATCCCGCCGGGGTCGCATTGGTAGAAGGCACCAGCGCCACCATCAGGTTTCCGCCGACAATGTTGACCGTTAAATGCTGGGTGGCGATCTGCGACGTGTCCCCCGCCACGAACGGCGTCCACGTAATCGTCGCAAAGCCGTTGTACGGGGTGCCGTCGGCATTGTAAATGACATCCTGAATCGTCGTCAGGACCGGCCCCGCCGCCAGCGGAGCCGCCAAACACACACCCAGTGCCGCGCATACCAATTTGTGGGCAAACATAGATCCTCCGGGAAAAGGCCCCAGGCTCAGGACGAACCCGGGGTCGCTAAATCGATGCCAGTTCTTCCGCCCTCAGTTTAGCTGTCAGGCGCGGCGACGCCGCCCCGTTCAAACACCCATTCCACGCGCCAAGTTATACTCGTCGCTGACCTTGTGGAATCTGCAAGACACAATCTCGATTTGTGACTGGAGAAATATGAGCAACTCGAACCGGCGAGCATTTATCCGTGGCGGCGCCCTCGCGGCCGCCGCCGGCGGGGCGGCGAAAGCGCAGTCTGCCGCCCCCGAGAAACCCGAGAAGAAGGTTTATTACAGAGGCGCAAAACCTAAGACCACTCCGCTGTTTAACGGCGCGATATCGTATGGCAATCTTCTCTTCATAGCCGGCATCGGCGCGCATTTCAAGGGCGACATCAAAGCGCATACCGCCCACGTGCTCGATGAAATTCAGAAAGCCCTGGAGAATGCCGGATCGTCCATGGACAAAGTCCTGAAGTGCAGCGTCTTCCTCAATGACCTTAGAGACTATAAGGGCATGAACGAAGTGTTTCAAGGACGCTTTGGCGATACCCCGCCGGTCCGCACCACCATCGCCGCCGCGGGCGGCATACCCGGCGACTCCCTGGTTGAAATGGATGTCATCGCTTATATCTAACGGCCGCGCGCGGTCATCCTATGCTGCCCTTTCGCCTTGTGTACCACGAGGGTTACGACCTACGGCTGGGAGACCATGTGTTCCCGTCCCGTAAGTACCGCTACATCCACGACCGGTTGATCCACGATCGATTCGCCGCGCCCGAAGATTTCGTCCGGCCTGAACCGGCCACCGACGACGATATCCTCGCAGTGCACGAAGCCGGCTGGGTCCACCGCCTGCGCACAGGGACCCTCACCTACCACGAGATCATGCAACTCGAAGTCCCTTACAGCCGCGAATTGGTGGAAGCCTTCTGGCTCGCGGCCGGAGGCACTATGCTGGCCTCGCGCCTTTCGATCGAGCAGGGCATCGGCTTTAACGTCGGGGGCGGATTTCATCATGCGTTCCCGGAACATGGCGAAGGTTTCTGCGCCATCAACGATATCGCCGTTGCCATCCGCAGCCTGCAGCGCGCGGGCAGCATCCACCGCGCCATGGTTGTGGATTGCGATGTCCACCATGGCAACGGTACCGCCGGCATTTTCGCTAACGATGCTTCGGTATTCACCCTCTCGATTCACCAATTCAACAATTACCCGACCGAGAAACCGCCTTCCAGCCTCGATATTCACTTGCCGGACGGCGTGGGTGACGAAGAATACCTTCACCGGCTCGCCAACGGATACCGCGCCGCGCTCAACCTGTTCCACCCCGAAGTGCTGATCTATGTAGCGGGCGCCGATCCATATTGCGAAGACCAACTGGGCGGCCTCTCCCTCAGCTTCGAGGGCCTGCGCGAGCGCGATCGCCTGGTCATCTGGACCGCCCTGCACAGCCATATTCCGGTCGCCATCGTGCTGGCGGGAGGCTATGCGGTAAACGTGCAGGATACCATCGCTATCCACACGAACACCGCGCATGTCGCCAGAGAGGTGCTGGAGAAGACCGGCTGGCCGGTGCACTAATTGCCCCCGCGCCACCGGCGCATCATAATTCACCCATGGAGCCATTCATCGGCGATGATCTCCCCACCGGCCATCCGGTCCTGATCCATTTCGATTCCCGGCTCTCACGCTTATACTCCGAGCCGCAAGGAACGGTTTTCGCTGCCGACAACGCGCGCGAAATCGTCTTTACCAAGCGCTCCCCGCCCTATGAATTGTACGGCTATTACCCCGGTGCTCCCGGCAAGACGCCCATCCCATTCTGGGGCGATCATTATATAAAGCCACGCCGGCCAGGCCAGAAACCCAACACGCTCTGGGCTTGGATCAAACGTGAGGTGAATCGCGAAATCTTTCTCCGCGGCGTCTCGAATCATCCCGTTCCCGGCAAGCTTTACTGGACCCGGTCCAAGAAGTTACCGAAGCTGATCTGCCCCCAATACCACCGTCACCTGATTGCTGCCTACGAAGCCATCTGGGCTCTCATTGAAGCCATTCGAGAGCTTTCTGAGAACGGCAACGTGTCGCCAGGCCGCTGGAAGTTGGCCGCCGTCGATATCAATGAAATTTATAAGATGGCCCGTAAACTCAGTCCACATGTGGATCATGCCGTCTATCGTTCCCCGCGATTTCTTTCGGAAATCCTGAACCTCGAAGTCCAGGGACTGGCGCCGCATTACCAGCCCATCCACGAAAAACTAAAGAGTTTCTCCGCTGAGATGTTCGAGGTGCTAGTGGCAGAGCTCATTCGCGCCCGCCTGAACTATGAGGTTTACTGGTCCTATCACCCGGCTTTTCTGGGCGGCGAAGTGGATGTGTATGCCCGCTCGGAATCGCGGAACAGCCTCATTGTCCTGGTGGTCAGTTGCAAGTTCCGCACAACGTCGGAGCCGCATCTGATCACCCTCAAGGAAGTGGAAAAGCTTGCCGTCCGCCTCGGTGAGGCTACCAAACACGAAAGGGTTCAGGCACAAAGCCGCGGTATCTCGATCCCCAACGTGACTGTGGCGGGAGCATTATTCAGCAACGCGCGCGAGGTGTCCGGCGATGCAACTGCGCTAGCCGCCGCACGCGGCATCGCAATACTGCGCGTGAACATTCCGGACCGTTGGCGGGAGAACCCCACCGGCCGTAAGGGAATTCGGACGAAAGATGTCAGCACGCTGATCGCGGGTGACGCGCCCGCCGCCCAGATCCTCGCCGGCCTCGAAAGCGGTCGCGCCTGATGCGCTAGATAGGCTGCCGGTCCACCTGCTCCCACCCGCCGGCTTGCTCCACGTTATTGCTATACGCCGGGACCGGCGCCAGCCAGTCCATGCCCGCATCCCCGCCGATCGGTGCGCCCGGAGGCGCGTCGGGAGCCGGCATCGGTCGCCCTGGATCGGCCGGGCGATCCAGAAAACGCTTGATATCGCCCGCCAGCAGCGCGTGCTGCGCCTGCTCCGCCTCGTTGCCAGCGCTTTCCGATTTCAATCGCTCCGCCAGTTTCGCCAGCTTCAACGACGCAATCGCCCGTGCCTGGCTGTTCGGCGCTCCGGTTGCCAGCCACATCACGCGGTCCACCAGCACGTGTTCCTCGGCGCGCCGGATCTCCGCTTCATAAGCCGACGCGGCCGCCGCGTTGAACGTGGCTTTGGTCAACCGGTCGATCACTTCCTCCAGACCCGGCAGCGCCGGATCCACGGCATGCTGAGCCACCATGCGCGCGGCGCGGTCCAACTGCAGCACAAAACCAATTGTCACGTCCGAAGCCACCGTCGCCGGGCTCAATGGATCGAAGGCATCGCCCGTGGTGCGCGGGAACAGCTCACGATGCCGGCCGAAACCCGGCGGCCGCGGGGGAATCGCGTCCAGCACCTGTTTCGGCACCGCGAGTTCTGACGGCTTCAGCGTATTTGCCAACGCCTCCAGCGCCTTCCGTTGATTGGCCGCCGACTCCCACTTCACCGGAACCCTGCCATCGCCGCGCATCCCATAGATGAAATCCTGCCCGCCGATGCTTGCCGCAGCCGACTCCACCGTATAGCGGTGATACATGAAGATAGGCACCAGCGGCTCCTCGATCGTGGCCATGGGCGCCCCATTGCGGATGGTGTGCTCGCCCAAGCGGTTGAGCGCCGCACGCCGGATCTTCATAATCCGGTTCAATTCATCCGCCTGATTCACTCCGTTCGACCATTGATCCACACGCGGATGCGTGCCCAGGTCCTGGTTGGAGAAGAAGCGCAGATCCTTGCCCCAGGCTTCGTCCAGAATCTGCGCCAGCGCCGGCGCCTCATCCCCACGCGGAAGCTGCCGGTAGCCGTAGTTGATAGTCACCTTGTCCCATTCCCCGATCCGCGCCGGATACGCCTGCGACATGTCGATGGTGCCATCCTCGAGCAGCTTTTCCTGCGGATGCGGGTAGTCCATCACCGAGATCCAACCCTGGGTACTGTCGTAATAATTGTGGTTCAGCCCCAGCGTATGGCCGACCTCGTGCGCCGCCAGTTGCCGTATGCGTGCCAGGGCCGACTGGTATAGGATATCGGGCTTCTCGTCGCCCTTCGTGTAAGGCGAGAGCAGCCCTTCGAAAATCATGTAGTCCTGCCGGTCGCGCAGGGAGCCCAGCGTCACCGTGCCTTTGATGATTTCGCCCGTGCGCGGATCGCTTACCGTACCGCCGAAGCTCCAACCTCTGGTGGACCGGTGCACCCAGTTGATCATGTTGTACCGGATGTCCATCGGATCGGCGCCCTCGGGCAGTACCGCCACTTTGAACGCATTGCGGAATCCGGCCGCCTCGAAAGCCTGGTTCCACCAGTTCGCGCCCTCGATCAGGGCCTTGCGAACGTCCTCTGGCGCGCCCGGATCCACCCAATACTCGATAGGTTTGACCGGGTCGCTGATGGCCGCGGCCGGATCTTTTTTCTCCAGCCTGTGCCGATGGATATAGTGCTTCAGCATAGGCTCGCCTATTGGCACGCTGTAATCCATGTAGGTCAAATCGAAGTAGCCGGCGCGCGGATCGTCCACGCGCGGCTGATATTGGTTGTCGGGCAGTTCCACCAGCGAATAATGTTCGCGCAGGGTGACCGCTTCGGCAGTGGGCGTGACGCTGCCCACCGTACCGGAGAACAGTCCGCCGCCAAAACCGCGCCCACCGCGCACCACGCCAGTGCCGGGAGCCGGAACCTGGATGGGAGGCGGTCCCTGCGAAGGACTGAAGCCACCGCGGCCGCCGGAGGGTTCGTTCGTTAAGGTCAGCGTGACCTCGATCTCCGTGTTTTTCGGAAATGCTTTGGTACGCTCCAGGTAAAACGCGCTGCGGGTTTTGTCCAACTTGTAGGTTGCGCCCCCACCGGAAAGGCCCATCGCCGCGCCACCGCCGTCGCGCAGGAAAAAATCGGTGGCATCCACCAATATCCGCCCGCTCGTCTCGCCGCCTACCGTGAACCCCCACAATACGGACTTGGCAAACGAATCCTCTACCGACCGCCGCTCCGCCGGATTGATGCTCGACGAACGGAACGACTCGTTTCCCTGCACCAGCAAGACCTTCGGGCCCACCCGCGCAAACCGGACCACACGTCCGCCATCTTCGAGGCCCCGGTCCAGTCCGATATCGTTCGAACCGAGACCCGCGGCCAGCCCTGTGGTCAAAAGAAAATCGTCATTAAAGCGCGGAATCTCCAGCCACAAGCTGCCCGTGCGCTCATCCCAGTAAATCGGGAAAAAACCATCGAGCTTCCGCATGCCCGATGTCTTATCCTCGATGGAAGGAATGTGCTCAGACGCCGCCGGGCGTCCCGATTGAGCCCAGCCAGGCGAACCACCTAAAAAGAGAAACAAAAACGTAGTGACGAAGCGGAAACGTAGGACCATCCCAAAATCCTCAGGGTTCCATTGTATCCGCAACCTTAACCCGAACCAGCCAGTCGCCCCGAATCCCGGAGTCTCCGCGTCTCCGCGTCGCCGTGTCCCCGCGTCAAAACATCGACACAGTCGATGTTGGCGAGTCCTGCTCGCCCACCCTCGATCTCCAACTTCCGCATCTTGTACAACAGCGCCTTGTAATCCACCCGCAGAATCTTGGCTGCCTGCTTCCGGTTCCAGCGCGACGCATTCAGCGCGCGCAGAATCGCTTCGGTCTCCGCTTTGCGCTTGGCTTCGTCTACCTTTTCCAGGATCGGAAACCCGGCGCCCACGCCGTTGCCTGCCGCGTGAAAGCGGATCACCGCGGAACCCGGCGCAGGCGTCTCGCGCCGCGCCCGCAGAGACAGTAACTGTTGCGCCAGATCGTCCGGATCCCGCATCACCAGCAGCCGGCGCATCATGTTTTCCAGTTCCCGCAAATTACCCGGCCATTCGTACTCCAGCATGGCCTCCCGTAGCGCCGGTGAAAGCAGCGACATGGGCGGCCCTTCCGGACAATGTTTGCGCAAGAAAAACTCGGCCCCCGCCTCAATCGCTCCCTTACACTCGGCCAGCGATGGGACGCGAATGCTGACCACGTTCAGCCGGTAATACAGGTCGCTGCGAAACCGTCCTTCTTCCATGGCCTTCAACAAGTCGCAATGCGTGGCCGCCATCACCCGTACATCCAGCGGCACCCGTTCTCTGCCGCCCAGCCGCTCGCATTCCTTGTCCTGCAGGACGTGCAACAGCTTGGCCTGCAGGCGGACGTCCATGTCGCCGATCTCGTCCAAAAGGATGGTCCCGCCTTGGGCCATCTCGAATTTGCCCGGCTTGCTAGTAAACGCGCCGGTGAATGCGCCGCGCTCGTACCCGAACAATTCACTCTCCACCAGCTCCGACGGCAGAGCCGCGCAGTTCAGTTTCAGGAAGGGCTTGGCCGCGCGCGGCGACTGCGCATGGATCCGCCGCGCCAGGACTTCCTTACCCGCGCCCGTTTCGCCCTCGATCAACAACGGCACATCCGAAGCGGCCACTCGTTCGAGCGCCGCCTGCAGACCCTTCCCCATCCAGCTCTCGCTCAGGCACGCCGCCGAGGCGGGCGCGGCCACTTCCTCCACCGGCGGCCCATCGTGCAGCACACGCTGGATCGCAACCCGCAGATCCTCGTGGCTGATGGGCTTTGCCAGAAAATCGGTGGCGCCCGATTTGATGGCCTGCACCACATTGGTGGTGGTCGCCGCGCCCGAAATCATAATGACCGGCTGCGCATGCCCGGCGTTTCGCATTTCCTGCAAAGTCTCCAGGCCATCCCGCCGCGGCATCAGCAGGTCCAGCAGCACCAGCGAAATGCCCCGGTTCACCGCCAGGCATGCCAGCGCTTCGTCGCCATCCTCAGCGACCTCCAGAGAGTAGCCCAGGCATCGCACCACCATTTCGAAATAGTTGCGCGCGTCAGCTTCGTCTTCCACAATGAGAATGGTTTTGTCGCGCCTCACGTTTCGTTCCTCCCCACCGCTTCCGCAACCATGTGGATGCCTTCGTTCCTTTGTACGGCTGCGCCTTCCCCGTCCGCAAACGGCAGCACAAAGACAAACGTCACGCCCTGCTGACCCGACTCGGCGAAAATCTCTCCCCCGTGCTCGGCCAGGATCCGCCTGCAAATCGCCAGCCCCAGCCCGCTGCCCGAACGGTCGCTGCCCCCGCCGTACGGCGTACATTCCTGAAAAATCGTCTGCCGGTGCTCCGGCCGCATACCCATGCCGTTATCGGAAATCTCCATCCGGTATGCGTTCGCGGAATACGCTGCATCGCGCCGCCGTTCGATCGAAGACCCTTCCGGTACATCCGCCTCGCGCTGCGCCAAAAACGTCGAAAATCCGCGGACCTTGATATAGCCGCCCCGCGGCGTGAACTTGCATGAGTTCTCGAGGAGATTCACCAGAACTTGCTCCATCTGCGCGGGGTCGAAATACAACGCATGTTCGGGCGTCTGCAGATCTACCTCAACCGAAATGCTCTTTTCCCCGGCCAGCGGCCGCATCTCGTGTACCGCTCGCCGGCAACATTCCTCGATATCGGACTCCGCATGCGGCTGCAATCCCACTTGAGAACCCACGCTCCAATGAAACAACGCGGCTGCCAGGCGGCTTAATCGACGCGTGCTGTACAGGGTGCGCTCCAGAACCTCTCGCTGCGCCAGGTTCACCGGCCCCAGCTGCCCGCTCAACAACATGCCGCTGTACCCGGTGACGGCCGTCAGCGGTGTTCGGAAATCGTGCACCGCTCGCGCCAGAAAATTCGTGCGGTCCTGATCGTGTTCCTGCATGCGCAGCATGGTTTCGAGCAGACAATCCAGGATGGAGTCCCGGTCCTTGCGCAGAGAACTCTGGGGCCACGCTTTCGCCGCGCCGGAGCCCTGATGGCGGCTGGCCGCTTGTTCCAGAAAGCAGCGTAGCGTCTCGGGATTAACGGGCTTGAGCAGCACGGTGACGGCCGGGAAAGGAAACGCCTCGAGAACCGTGCCCGCGTCCTCGCGGCTCGTCACTACGATATGGGCTCCCTGGTGCGGGCCGCCGCTGAGATGGACGAGCGGCGCATGCCACCCCCAGTCCCAGATGTTCAATTCCCCGGCGGAAAACGGTTCGTCCGGATCGGCTGCAATCATGCGCCACTCTGCCGGAAGTGAGGCTAGCGCCTCCTGGCATACTTGTTTCAGGGTGTCATCCCGCGAGATGAGCGTAACCTGCATCGTGGCGTTAGTTCCAATTGTTAAATTAGAGTGTGACTCAATTAAACAGGTCTCTCAACGAGAGTCAATTAAGGATTTACTATAGAGCTTCTAAGAAATCTTTGAGGGATACATAGGAAATCTCTGATCGAATTCTTCCTTCGCGCGCTACAAGCCGCGCTGGATGAGCCTCATGCCGGATCGGAAAATCCCGTAAAGAGCCACCAATCAGGTGCGCGCATCTCGAATTGTAGCTGAGAATTTCGTTGCTTTAACTAATAACTGTATAGTTCTGAATCTGGCATCCAACCCCGAAGCGGTCTTCGCCGAGGGATTTCACCCAGACCACCCGGGCTTCGCAGAGCAAAGCTTTGGCCGGGCCCGGCCGTCCAGGAAATCTGAGAACGCAAGCCAGTGGAGCGCCGGCCGAAAGCGGTTCCGCAACCACGCAGCAGAATCCGCGGCTGTTGACGTTTTCGGTAACCGTTTCCAGACTGTGCCCAGCCTGCTGCCCGCTCCGGATAGAGATCGCGCAACCAAGCGGCACTCGCGGCCGCGCGCGCCGCTCCTCGATCGCGGCCGTACTTTCGTCCGCGTTAAACATGGCGGCTTTCATCTTGCCTCGTGCCCACAAATCGCTCCACTAATCCGAACTACTTTCTCAAAATCAAAATCATTATGAACAGGCGCCACTCAAGTTCAGACAGTCGCAACCGGCGATGCGTCGTGCTCCTGGCAGCATGCAACGTGCCATCCCGGCGCTTCGTTATTGCTTCGGCCTTTTCCATCAACTTGGATTTCGTACCATTTTTTCGCGCTTGCACCAAAATGTACCCGTAAATCAAAGCCTGGCCACTGGTAATGGAAGTGCTCGTACGCCTCCGCCGCGCAGATCCTGGAACACAGCGGCCCAGAGGGGGCTAATTGAAATCGCGTTTCCGCAACCTGTGCCTGTTGACCGCCGTCGCATCGCTATTCGCAGGGTGCGCGCGCACGCCTCCCCAACGTGAAGCCCGCTTTATGGAGACTGCCCGGCGGTTGGCCGCCAGGAAGGAATATAGGCGCGCCGCCCTGATGCTGCGCAACGCCATTCAGGCCATGCCCCGCGATGCCGAGCCGTACTACCAACTCGGGCTGTGTTACTTGGCTGCGGACAACCAGGCTGCCGCCATCGAGTGCTTCCGTAAGGCCACCGAACTGAATCCCAAACACGCTGCTGCGCAGTTGAAGCTCGCCGGTCTGCTTTCGGCCGGCGGAGACAAAGCCGCGCTCGCGGATGCCCAGCGCCGCGCCCGGTCCGTGGCCGCTGCTTTTCCGGACAACGTGGACGCCCTGAACGCACTGGCCCTTACCGAACTGCGCCTCGGCGATCCTCAGGACGCCGTCGTGCACCTGCAGCAGGCCCTCGATCTTCTCCCAGGCGGCCTGACCTCTTCCGCGCTCCTCATGCGCGCCCGGCTTGCGCAGGGCGATGCGAAAGGCGCCGAACAGGCCATTCAGCAGTGTTTCCGCAAATCGCCGCAGTCCGCTGAAGTTGCCTTGGTGATGGGCCGCTTCTACCTCGTAACCCATCACACGCAAGAGGCCGAACAGCAGTTCCAACGTGCCATCCGCATCAATCCCCAATACGGTCCTGCCCTGCTCGACCTCGGCATGACCCTTTTTCATGCGGGGCGCAGAGACGAGGCCGGCCCGATTTTCAAGCGCCTCGCGGCGCTTCCCGACAAGACCTACCAGCCGGTCTATGCGATCTTCCTCGTCGAAACTGGCCAGTCCGGTGCGGCCATCACGGAACTGGAGCACCTCGCCGCACTCGATCGCTCCGACCGCGCCGCCCGCACGCGCCTGGTTAAGATATATCTCGCGTCTGGCCGGAACGCGGATGCTGAAAAGCTCCTGGACGGCGTTCTGGCGCGTAATCCAAAGGATGCCGACGCTCTCCTCCAGCGCGGTGAGTTTTTCATCGACGCCGCAAAATATCAGAAGGCACTTGCCGACCTGAACCTCGTGCTCCGCTACCATCCGGATGCCGCGGAGCCCCACGCCGTGCTGGCTCATTTGTATGCGGTACTGGGAAAGACTCTCAATCAGCGGCAGGAGTTGGCCGAAGCACTGAAGCTCAACCCGTCCCTAATCTCCGTAAGGCTGCAGTTGGTTCGGCTTTTGATTGCCTCCAAAGGCGCTACCGCGGCGCTCGAGATCCTGGACCAGGCCCCGGATTCGCAAAAACGGACGCTGCCCTACATCGTGGAATCCAATTGGGCGCTCCTCGACCTCGGCCGCCGCGACGAGGCGCGTAAAGGAATCGCCCAGGGACTGCTGTTGGCGCGCACGCCCGATCTGTTGCTGCAGGATGCGCTGCTGAAAATCGGCGGCCGGGATTTCGCCGGTGCGCGCGCTTCCCTCGATCGCTTATTGCGGCAGAGCCCCGAAGATGTGCGCGCGCTCCGGGCCCTCGTTCAAATGTATGACGCCCGCCGCGAGCACCCCGCCGCGATCCACACAGTGCGGGAATATGTGGCTCGCCATCCCAACTCCGCATCCCTTCAGAACTATTTGGGCGAACTCCTGCTCGCCGATAATCAACTGGCTGCGGCACGCGCTGCGTTCACTGCCGCCGAATCCGCCGATCCCCACTTCCGGTCCGCGCAACTGGCGCTCGCCCGGCTCGATGTTTCCGAGGGCCGTTTCGATTCTGCGCGCCGTTCCGTCGCCGCTATTTTCGCCGCCAGTCCAAACGAACCCGAACTCTGGCTCTACATGGGCTGGCTCGCAAACTGCGAAAAAAATTATGAGGAGGCGATCACCTGGTTCCGGAAAGTGGTGGATGCCGAGCCGTCGGACGTCATCGCGTTGAACAACCTCGCGTATCTGCTCGCTTCCCAGACCAGCCAGATCGACGAAGCCCTGCAGTATGCGCAACAGGTTAAGGAAATCGCGCCGGACAACAAAGGTGTGGATGACACCATCGGCTGGATTATGTATCGCAAGGGTCTGTACTCGTCCGCCGTGAAGTATCTGGAGAGCGCCGCTCAAGGCCAGAACGATCCGGTCATTAGATACCACCTCGGCATGGCTTATTTGAAGATAGGCGACAAACGCGGGGCTCCCACACTGCGCGCCGTATTGCAGGACGCGCCCGGCCTCGCCGAAGCGCGCATGGCCGAACATCTACTGGAGGGCGGGCTCTAACAGCGCGCACCAAACTTTTTCCCTCATTCTGAAAAATCCAAATTCCTAGTACGGTTAAGCTCCGCTTAATTCCCCGAAGTTGCACATCCGTTTACATTCTCACGATGTCACACAATTGGTATGCAGATTGCTCTTCCAGGGCGCAGTACCAGCCGTAATAAGGAGACCAATGAAAATACGCGCCTGTGCTTTTCTCGTTATGGTGTCGATCGTCGGCTTGGCTCACGCCACCATACTGCCGCCGACTGGTTCGCCGCCGGTAGCGCCGGATGTCTTCAACACGACCGTCAACGGTCCCTTCCTGGCCGATACTGGCCTGCAGAATTTCATGGCGACCAACGCTCTCGGACAGACCACCATCGAAGGGACCTATCGCGCCACCGTATACTCGGACTCAAGCAATGTGTTCTGCGCCGGATGCCTTGACTTCTTCGTCGCGGTAACCAGCAGCGCCGCTTCCATCGATGACATCGAGCGCGTCACCCTCGCTTCCTTCAGCGGTTACCTGACTGATGTCGGCTTTTCCATCGGCGCCGGCAATATTCCCGATTCCACCGTCCCCCGGACCGTGGATCGCAGCAGCAATGGTTCGGTCATTGGTTTCAATTTTGCAATCCCCAACGGCGTCACCCCTGGGTCCTCCACTGAGGTACTGGAGGTCCAAACCAATGCAACCGCATTCGTGGAGGGGGCTCTGCAGGTGATCGACAGCAGCGTGGCTTCTGTCCCTGCGTACGAACCCAGCCCTGTACCCGAAGCGGGTTCCATGAGTCTGACGCTGGGCGGCCTTCTGCTGGGCATCGGTTTTCTCGGCCGGCGCCAGACCGCGCGATAGCGCTATGCGTGGCGGACCGCGTAGGGTAAGCGCTAGCCAAAGTTTTGCACTTAGTTCCGAAGAATTGCCCGCGCGTTCGCCGGGCGCCGTTTCCCTGGGTAAAAGCGTCGAAAAACGGGCTGGCCGTAGTTTGGTAGAAGCCGTGCACCCCGAATTGAGCAACCCATGTTCCCGATAACGCCGGGGCTGTCCGCGCATCCCGAACTTTCTCCCTTGTCGATCGCGCGCATGCTCTGGCAGGGGAAACTTCTCATCGCCCTAATCTGGATTTTTTTGTGCCTGCTGTCGGGGGCCGTAGTCTACACGCTCCCCGCCACCTATAAAGCTGAGGCTGTCATCCTGGTGGACAGCCAGAAAATCCCGGAACGCTACGTGGCCTCGACCGTTAACGTAGATGTACAGGATCGCCTGGCCAGCATCTCGCAGCACATCCTTTCCACCAACCGCCTGCAAAAAATTATCGCATCCAACCATTTGTACGAGCGGGAACGCGCGTCCCTGTCGCCGGAAGAGATCATCGACTTAATGCGCAAGGAGACCCGGATCACGCTCGAGCGCGGATGGAGTCAGGAGCGCACAACCGCTTTCCGCATTTCCTACCAGGGACGCGATCCCGCCAGAGTTGCCAACGTCGCCAACCAGATCGGCAACCTTTTTATCGAGGAGAACCTGCGCTCCCGCGAAACCCACGCCGAAGGAACGTCGGAATTTATTGAAGACCAGGTGCGCCAGGCTCGCAAAACACTCGACGACCTGGAGGCGGAGATCGAAAGCTACAAGCTCAAACATAAAGGAGAGTTGCCGGAGCAGCAAAGCTCCCTGGCCGGCTCGCTTTCACGATTGCAGATTGAGTTGCAGGGCAATCAGGACGCCATGAACCGCGCCGGACAATCCAAGGCCCTGCTGGCAAGCTCCCTGAGCATGGCGGAATCGACCGCTAAAGTGCTCGAGCGCTCCGCCGCCCGGGGTCCCGCGGCTTCCGTGGCCGCGCCCGGAACTGCCGCGGCCCTGCAAGCTGAACTGGACGCACTGCGCCTCCGCTACACCGACGACCATCCCGATGTCCAGCGCCTCGCGAAACTAGTGGCGCAAGCACATCAATCCGAGAAAACCGCGCGCCTGGGAAACGCTCAGGCCACCGCGTCCCCACAGTTGTGGCCTGCTACCGAAACCGCCGCGGTTCCGCCGGATCTATTGCAGCAGCGCGAACGCATCGCCAGCCTGCGTACCGAATTGGGCGTGGCTAACCATGAACTCGAATTTCGCAACGCCGAGCGCACCGAGATTCTGGGTAAGATCGCCGCACTGCAGGCCCACCTGGACACGCTTCCCGTACGCGAACAGGAATTGACCGCTCTTTCGCGCGATTACGAAATCGCCAAGGCCAATTACAAGTCGCTCATCGATAAACGCATCGCGGCCGATATGGCCACCGACCTCGAGCGCCGCCAGCAGGGCGAGCGCTTCACCATGATCGATCCGGCCCAGCCGCCTTCCAGGCCCTTCTCGCCGGACCGCTCGCAGTTGGCCGGAACCTGCTTTTCCATCGCACTGCTCGTGGCCGTTACCGCCGGCCTGGTTCGCGAACTGAAGCGCAATGTCCTGTTGGGCGAATGGGAACTGCCGCCCGACATCGCCATCGTGGGCCGCGTGTCCGCCATCCCTCCTCCGCGCGGGCCGGTCCGCGACTTAGTGGCTTGATATGTACGAACAATTCTTTCATCTGTCGAAGGCGCCCTTCTCCATGACTCCGGACCCGGAGTTTCTATTTCTATCCCCTACCCATCGGGAGGCTCTGGCCGGCTTGATCTTTACGGTCCTCGGCCGCCGCGGAACAGCCGTTCTCACTGGAGAAGTCGGCACCGGCAAGACGACGCTGCTGCGTAAGCTGATCCGCTCCGTTCCGGCCGCCCAGGTCCGCTTCTGCTCCGTCTTCAGCACCAACGTCCCGCCTGCGGAATTCTTCGAGCTCATTCTCATCGGGTTTGGCGTCCCCGTCACGGGCCTCTCACACGCCCAGCGCCTTCTGCGTTTCTGGGAATTTCTGATGGCCTGCGATGAAGAGGGGACCACGCCCGTCCTGCTCGTCGACGAAGCCCACAAGCTCTCCGCCGAACTGCTCGAAGAGATCCGCCTGCTAATGAATTTCGAAACCGCCGAGCGGAAACTTCTTCAAGTCATCCTGGCCGGCCAGAATGAGCTGCGCGATCTCCTGCGCCGCGAGGATCTCCGCCAGTTGCGCCAGCGGGTTTCCGTCCGCCTCGATATCGTGCCACTGGAGCCCGCCGAAGTCGATCAGTACATGCGCCACCGCTGGCACCAGGGCGGCGGCAACGGTAATTTCCCCTTCGATTCCGATGCTGTGGATATGGTCGCGCTTGCCTCGCAGGGCATTCCGCGCGTGATGAATGCGATCTGCGACATCGCCTTGCTGCGTGCCTACACTTCGGAATCTGTCTCCATCGGGCCGGATACCATCAGTGAAGCAGCCGGGTCTCTGGAACTGGGCGAACCACCGCTCGATCCGTCCGAATGGCTGGTGGACTTGCGCGGCCCCCAACCCCGCACGGGATTATCGGCACCGCTACGCCGTCCCCCGGTTTCTCCCGCCGCTTCGCCGCGCCGGCCGTGGTGGAACGGGGCCCTCTCCGCGGGAAGGAAGCACGCATGAGCACCATCTTCCAGGCTCTCGATGTAAAAGCCGGCCTGATCCCCGGCTTCGCGCGCCGCAAGGCCGAACCACCTGCGCCGCGCACCGCGGATCCGGCCCCGGGGCCATTAGGAAGTGGAGCCATTCGTGTCCTTCCCATCCAACTCGACGCCGACTCCCCGCTCCTTCCTTACGATGGTTTGAGCGCCACGGCCGGCGAACAATACCGTACGGTCCGAACCAACCTCCTGCAGCATCCCGACGCCCCGCGCCTACTGGTCGTCTCCAGTTCCGGTTCCGGGGATGGCAAAACATTATCCGCCGTGAATACCGCCGGCGCCCTCGCCATTAAGGGCGAGACCACCGTCCTGCTGGTTGACGCGGACCTGCGCAATCCCAGCCTCGCCCCCATCCTGGGCCTGCCGGAGGGTCCCGGGCTGGCCGAGGTGCTGCACGGCGATTGCACCCTGGAAGAAGCGATCATCCGCACCGCCCAGTTTCCCAACCTCTACGTCCTCCCGGCCGGAACTGCCCGCGACAATCCCGCCGAACTGCTCGATTCGGCCCGCTGGCGTCAGCTCTGCGGCATCTTGAGAAGCAGCTTCCGCTTCGTCCTCATCGACACGCCGCCTATCGCCGCGGTGACGGACTTCGACCTGGTGCAGGCCGCGGCCGATGGCGTCATTTTCGTCGTGCGCCCCAACCATTCCGACCGCAACCTGTGTCTCGCCACCCTGCAAAAGGTGAACGCCACCGGGAAACTGACCGGAGTCCTCATCAACTGCGCTGAAGACTGGTTCCTCTACAAGCGCTACGGCAGGTATCCTTACCCCTATCCTTATCCCGACGCATAGTTTGCCGCCCAATTCCGGCAGCAGAGACAACGCGCGGCTACCCCGCCAGCAGCCCCGACCGCTCCAATAGCGCATTCGGATCGGGATCACGCCCCATAAACCGCCGGTACAGTTCCGCGGGGTCTTCACTGTCGCCGCGCGCAAGAATCTTGTCCCGAAACTCCGCCCCCACCTCCGGGCTGAAGATCCCGTGCGTCCGGAATCGCGTGAAAGCGTCGGCGTCCAGCACTTCGGCCCACTTGTACGAGTAGTATCCGGCGCCGTAACCTACCGGGCTGGCGAACAGATGCGTGAAAGCCGCTGCCATGGCATGATCCGGCGGCAACGGCGCGGGCGCGTATTGTTGCAGGATCTCGCGCGTGTAAGCGATCACGTCGCCATCCCGCTCGGGCGTGTACTGGATATGCAGAGCCAGGTCCAAAAAACCGAAACCGAGCTGCCGCATCTGCGCGTTGGCACTACGGAAATTGCGCGCCCGCACCATCTTTTCAAACAACGCGTCCGGAATCGGCGCACCGGTCTGGTAATGATGCGCGAACAAGTCCAGCGGCTCGCGCTCCCATGTCCAGTTCTCCATAATTTGCGACGGCAGCTCCACGAAGTCCCATGCCACGCTGGTGCCGGCCAGGCTGCGCACTTCCACGCGGCTGAGCAGATGATGCAGCAAGTGCCCGAACTCGTGGAAAATGGTAGTCACCTCGTAGTGCGTGAGCAGCGCGGGGCGGTCCGCCAGCGGCGGCGTCAGATTCCCGCAGATCAACCCCAGATGCGGTTTGAAGCGCAACTCGGCGCCCTCGCCGGCCGGGTAACCCGTAATCAGCGCATCCATCCAGGCTCCGCCGCGTTTGTTCTCGCGCGGATACCAGTCCGCATAAAACCCGCCCATGAAACTGCCGTCGCGATCGTACACCGCGTAATAACGCGCCTGCGGATCCCAAACCGGCACGCCCTTCTCTTCCGTGACACGAATGCCGTACAACCGCTCGACGGTCTCGAAAAGCCCGGCCACCACACGCTCCAGCGGGAAATACGGACGTAACTCTTCTTCGTCGAAATCGTACAGCGCGGCTCGCTGCTTCTCCGCGTAATAAGCCACGTCCCAGGCCTGCAACTCCGGCGCGACCGGACCCTCCAGGCTGCGCCGGAACTCCAGCAGGGCACGATTCTCACGAGCGAACTGCGCCTCGGTTTTGCCTTTCAGGTCCCGCAGGAACGCCTCGGCGCGATCGCCGGTGTGCGCCATGCGGTCGTGCAGCACCAGGTCCGCGAAATTGCGGAACCCCAGCAGCTCGGCCTTCGCCCTCCGCAGTTCCAGGATGCGGCTCAGCAGCGCGCGGTTGTCGTGCGCTCCGCCGCTCGCGCGGATGGCATACGCGTGATACATCTTCTGGCGCGTGGCGGCATCGTCCAGGTAGGTCATCACCGGCGTGTAACTGGGCGCCTGCAGGGTGAACCGCCACCCGTCGACGCCCTTCTGGGCCGCGCTGTGCCGAGCCGCCGCCCGGGCCGATGGCGGCAATCCAGCCAGCCCCGCTTCGTCCGTGATCACCAGCTCAAACGCGTTGGTGGCATCCAACACGTTCTGCGAAAACCTGGTAGTCACCGTGGCCAGCTCGATATCGATCGCCTCCAGCCGCGCTTTGCCCTCCGCATCCAGTTCCGCGCCGTGCCGCCGGAACGTGTCCATGGTCTTGGTCAGAAACCGCCGCCGTGTGCCGGATAATGTCCCCGCCTGTTCTGTAGCGGCATACGTCTTGATCGCCTGCCAAAGCGCGGCGTTCAGCGGTATGCCGGAATAGAACGCGCTCACCTCCGGCTGCACAGCGTTAAACGCCTCGCGCAGAGCCGGATACGTCGCCACCGATTCCAGGTGCCGCACCACCGACATCGCCTCGTCCAGTGGCTCGGTAATCGCGTCCAGCGCCATCATGGTGTTGTCGAAGGTGCGTGGTTCGGGATCGGCTGCCAGGCGGTCGATGCGGTGCCGGGCGTCCCGTAGCAATTCCGCGGCTGCCGGCTGCACGTGCTCGGCGCGGATCTGGTCGAAAGGAATCCTGAAGGGAAGGTTCAATAAAGGATTGTGATTCGCGGTATCGGACATTTCTTTCTAGAGGTTAGCAGGAGTTTGGCCGTCGCCGGGTGCACGATGTGCCATAATCGACAGTGCAGTCGGCATCTCGAGATGGTAGCGGATCATGATGGAGCGCCTCAGAGCGCAGAGGAAACAGGCCCGAGTCTTTACGCGCTGGTGATCTACCTTCCGGACCCTCTATGCGGTTTCCTCGACAAGTTGCGCATCGAAATGGTGCCCGGCTGCAATCCGCACGCGCACGTCAGCGTCCTTCCGCCCCGGCCGCTCCCGGTAGATCCAGAGACCGCCGTTCAGGAGGCCCTGGTCACCGTTGCGGCTTTCGCGCCATTTGAAATCGAGCTGGGAGATATTCAGAAATTCGACGCCACCGACGTCATCTTTATCTCGCTTAGGCGCGGCGCGGATGAATTGCGGGACTTGCACTCGAAATTGAATCGCGGCGCTCTGGCTTTTGCCGAGCCGTTCGTGTATCACCCCCATGTCACGCTGGCGCAGGAGATCCCGCCGGATCGCGTCCAGTCCCTCCGCGCTTTGGCCGAGCATCGTTGGCGCGAGTTCCAGGGCCCGCGCCAGTTTAAAGCCGTACATACCGTTTTCGTGAAGAACACGGGTGGAAACCAGTGGGTCGACCTGGCCGAAGGCCCACTCCGAGCTGCGCCGGTGGCCTAGGTGGAAGACCCGCGCGTCTATCTCGCCGCCGAGCGGACCTTCCTGGCCTGGATCAGGACCGGCTTGGCCCTGATGGGCTTCGGTTTCGTGGTGGCGCGCTTCGGCTTGTTCCTGCGCGAGATCGAATTCAGCCAGCATCCTCTGGCTCTGCATTCCGCGCGCTTCACCCTGTGGGTGGGCACCGCACTCATCCTGATCGGCGTGATGGTCAATCTGTTCTCCGCCGTGCAGCATGTTCGTTTTGTCCAGGCCGTGAAGTCCGGCACAGAGGTGGTGGATCGCCCGGTGGCCATGGCAGTCGTCATCGCTCTGATCCTGGCGGTAACCGGTGTGGCCATGACTATTTACCTGGTGTTTGTGCGATGACCCGGCGCGATTTCATGACCGTTCCGCTCGCCTTGGCCGCGGCGCAGGCCAAGCGGATCGTGCTGGTCAGCGGCGATGATGAATACCGCTCCGAAGAAGGCCTGCCGCAGTTGGGCAAAATCCTCTCTCAGCGGCACGGTTTCGACTGCACGGTTTTGTACTCCATCGACCCCTCTACCGGCGCGGTCCGGCCCGACCTGCACAGCAATATCCCCGGCCTTGAAGCGCTCGACAAGGCCGACCTGATGCTGCTTCTGCTTCGCTTCCGCGATCTGCCCGACAGCCAGATGAAACATATTGTCGATTACGTGGAATCGGGCCGCCCCATCGTGGGCCTGCGCACCGCCACGCACGCCTTCGACCTGAAGCACAGCCCGACCTACGCCCGCTATAGCTGGAACAGCAAAACCTGGGATGGCGGATTCGGGCGGCAGGTGCTGGGCGAAACCTGGATCGATCACCACGGCGAGCACGGCAAGCAGAGTACGCGCGGCATCCTGGCCAGGGGCGTGGAACATCATCCTATATTGCGCGGCATTCACGACGGCGACATTTGGGGTCCCACGGATGTCTACGAAGTGCGCCTGCCGCTGCCCGGCGACAGTCGTCCGTTGGTGCTGGGACAGGTCCTCACGGGCATGCATCCGGACGATCCGCCCGCGCCTGGCCGGCCGAATGATCCCATGCTGCCGGTGGCCTGGACCAAGACCTACCAAGGCGCGCGTGTCTTCACCACCACCATGGGCGCGTCGCAGGATCTGCTGAGCGAGGGTCTGCGCCGCATGATCGTCAACGCCTGCTACTGGGCTATGGGCATGGAAGCCAGCATCCCGCCCAAGAGCAACGTGGACCTGGTGGGCGAGTATCACCCCACCGCGTTCGGGTTCTTCAAAACCTAAATGCGCATCACGGTCATTGGAGGAACCGGTTTCATTGGCTCGCATGTCGTCGCCGGCCTGGCCCGCGAGCACGACGTCACGGTTCTGCATCGCGGCCGGCATGCTCCCGCGGTCTCCGCGAATGTGCGCCAACTCACCGGCGATCGCGACCACCTGGACGCGCATGCCGCCGAATTCCGCGCCCACCCGCCGGATGTCGTGCTCGACATGATCGCCGGTGACGAGCGCCACGCCCGCGCAGTCGTCGATGCCTTTCGCGGCCTTGCCCGTCGTCTGGTCACCACTAGCAGTATCGACGTCTATCGCTGCTACGAGGTCGCGCTCGGCCTGGCGCCCGGACCTCTCCAGCCCGTGCCGGTGACCGAAGATTCCGACCTCCGGACGAAGCATTATCCATTTGCCGGTCGCCCGGCCGGATCCGTCCCGTTCGACTGGGTTACGCCGCAATACGACAAGACCGTCGTGGAACAAGTCGTCCGCAGCGAGCCTTCGCTAGCGGCCACCATCCTCCGTCTGCCGATGGTCTATGGTCCGGGCGACCCACTCCATCGTTTCCACGGCTTCCTGAAGCGCATGGACGACCGCCGTCCCGCCATCCCGATCGAGGAAGGCTGGGCGCTGTGGCAAGGCCCCATGGGCTATGTGGAAGAAGTTGCGGCGGCGATCGCCCTGGCAGTTACGAATGATGCCGCTTCCGGACGAACCTACAACGTGGCCGAAGCCGATCCACTCTCCTGGGCCGATTGGGCCCGCGCTGTCGGCCAGGCCGCCGGATGGCAGGGCCGCGTGGTGACCTTGCCGCGCGACCGCACCCCACAGCACTTGGTCCCACCCTTCAATACCGCGCAGCACTGGACCGCCGATTCGAGCCGCATCCGCCGCGAATTGGGCTATCGCGAAACCATTCCGCGCGCCGAAGCTCTGGCCCGTACCATTGCCTGGGAACGGGCGCATCCCGCACCGGCCAACCCCGCCGCGTTCGATTACGAAGCCGAGGACCGCGCTCTGAGTTAACCTATTTACGATTTGCGATATCTCACGGTCATGCTCATGGCGCTCATGGCGCTCTCCTCTTTGCACGCCGCTGATCCGCGCACCATGCGGCTGGACCTTTTCCACGGCGGCACGGCCACTGAAGAGAGTCTCTCGCTCGATGGCATCGTGCTCGAAGGACCATGGCCCGGCCGCCTCGACCGTACCATCGACGATACCAACCTCGGTAAATACTTCTTCGAAGTGCTCGACCGCCAGAGCAATCGCGTGCTCTACTCCCGCGGCTTCGCCAGCATTTTCGGCGAGTGGCAGGAAACGCCCGAGGCGAAGGAGATCCGCCGGCAGTTTCACGAGTCACTGCGCTTCCCTGCCCCTGCCGCGCCCGTGCAGGTGGTGGTGAAGCGGCGCGATGCGCAGAACGCCTTCCGCGAATTCTGGTCGATGGTCATCGATCCTAATGATCCGGCGATCGACCGCTCCGACCCGCCGCGCAACGTCAAGGTGTGGGCCGTCATGCAGAATGGCGAGCCGCGCGACAAGGTGGACCTGCTGCTCATGGGCGATGGCTACACCGCCGCGGAAATGGAGAAATGGCACAGCGACGCGCGCCGCCTGGCGGATACCCTGTTCGCCGCCTCGCCATTCAAAGAACGCCGCCGCGATTTCAATGTCTGGGCAATGGATACGCCAGCCGAAGAGAGCGGCGTCTCGCGACCGTCCGACAGCGTCTACCACCGCTCGCCCTTGCGCGCCACCTACGATGCCTTCGGTTCCGAGCGCTACGTGCTGACTTTCGACAACAAGCGTCTCCGCGAGGCTGCGTCCGCCGCGCCCTATGAGTTCATCGAAATCGTGGTCAATGACCGCAAGTATGGCGGCGGCGGGATATTCAATCTCTATGCCACCGTATCCGCCGACAACGCTTTCACGCCTTACGTCTTCGTCCACGAGTTCGGCCATCACTTCGCCGGCCTGGCCGACGAATACTACACCTCCGACGTCGCCTACGAAACGGTAACCGCCCGGCCGGAGCCGTGGGAGCCCAATGCCACGGCCGATCCGCACGCCGCGAAATGGAGCGCGCTTATTGCGCCGGGCACGCCTTTGCCTACGCCATGGCCCAAAGATGCCTTCGAATCGCTCGAAAAGCAGATCCAGGCGCGCCGCCACGAGATCCGCGCCGCGCATCGCCCGGAAGACGAAATGGAAGCGTTGTTCCGGGAGGAGCGTGAAAAGGACACCGCCCTGCTCGCCTCCGGCCCGTACGGGCACGCTGTGGGTGCCTTTGAAGGCGCGATGTACGAGGGCCGCGGCTATTACCGGCCGCAAGCCGATTGCATCATGTTCACTCGCGACCAGGTAGGGTTTTGCGCGGTCTGCCGCCGCGCCATCGAGCGCATCATCGATCTGTATTCGAAATAACAACGGGCGGCCAGCGGCCTCCGCCTCGCCAAAAATCTGCTATATTCTGGGAAATATCAAATCTATTAGGTTTTCCGAGCGTCTGGAAACACGAGCCCCACTTGTTATGACTCGAAAGGAGTGTCTCTGGTGAGTTTAAAGAAAGATTCTGAGGTCCCCGGCAAACCCAAACGCGGCGTCTCCCGGCGCGGATTTATTCGCGGTGCCGGCATCGGCGGCGGCGTCCTGGGTGTCGGGATACTCGACAAAAAAGCCCTGGCTGCGCCCGCGGCCGAAGGCAAGTTCGTGGGCCCCGGCGAGGTCCCCATCACTCTCAAGATCAATGGCAAGCCCCAAACCGTAAACCTCGAGCCGCGCGTCACGCTTCTCGATGCGCTGCGCAATCATCTGGACCTGACCGGCGCCAAGCGCGTCTGTGACCGCGGCACCTGCGGCGCCTGCACCGTCATCCTGAACGGCAAATCCGTGTATAGCTGCACGGTTCTAGCCATCGACGCACAAGGCAAAGACATCCAGACCATCGAAGGCATTTCGAACGGCCATCCGCACCCAGTCTCGGAAGCCTTCGTCAACAACGACGCGCAGCAGTGCGGCTACTGCACCCCGGGATTCGTCATGGCGGCCAAGGCATTCCTGGACCACAATCCCAATCCCAGCTACGAAGAGGTCAAGGAGGGGCTGTGCGGCAATTTGTGCCGCTGCGGAACGTACGTGGGTGTGCGTGAGGCCGTGCTGGAAGCTTCCAAAGAGATGAAGGGAGGACATCGTGCCTGATTACAGTTGGCCTCCGATGGATCAGCGGCGGGTGATCGGCAAGCCCACCAACCGCCGCGACGGAATTGACAAATCGACGGGCAAGGCGAAGTACTCGTCCGACCTGAAGCCGGAAGGCACGCTGTTTGGCGCGCTGCTGACTTCGCCCTATGCCCACGCGCGCATCACCAGCATCGACACCTCCGAAGCCGAGCACCTGCCGGGGGTCGCGGCGGTGCGCGTGATCCTGGGCGCCGGCAAGGAAGTGCAGTGGGAAGGTGCCGAGATCGCGGCCATCGCCGCCACCACGGAAGAACAGGCCAACGATGCCGTGCGCAAGATCAAGGTGCAGTATGAAATCCTGCCGCACCTGGTGCGGGAAGACGATCTCGCCAAAGCCGGTAATCGCGCCAAAGCCGCCGGCGAGCAGGTGACGGGCGATCCCGATAAAGCCTTCCAGGAAGCGGATGTAGTGCACGAGGGCAGCTACGGTATTCCGGTCATCACGCATTGCTGCCTGGAGCCGCACGGCAACATCGTGCAGTTTAATGGCGATCACATTAATCTTTGGCCCTCCACGCAGAACGTATCGGGCATCGGCGGCGATCTCGGCAAGTCGCTCGAAGTGCCGGCCGCCAACATCCACACCGAGATGCAATTCATCGGCGGCGGATTTGGCAGCAAATTCACAGCCGATCTGTGGGGCGTAGAAGCGGGCCGGCTCTCGAAGGCCGCCGGCGGCAAGCCGGTGAAGATGTACCTGGACCGCGCCACCGAGTTGAAGATCGCCGGCAACCGGCCCTCCGCATTCGCCAACATCAAGGTCGCGGCCAAGAAGGATGGCACCATCACCGCCTGGCAATCCGCTTCGTGGGCTACCGGCGGCATGGGCGGCGGCGGCATGCCTCCGCTGCCGTACGTCTTCACGGAAATCCCAAATAAGCGGCTGAACCACACGGCCGTCGCAATAAATGCGGGCGGCGCGCGCGCCTGGCGCGCTCCCAACCATCCGCAGGCTTCGTTCCTGACCTGCGCCGCGCTCGAAGATCTGGCCGCCAAGCTGCACATGGATCCGCTGGAGTTGTTCACCAAGAACACGGGCTACACCGCACGCGAAGCCGTCTACAAGGCTCAATTGCAGAAGGCCGCGGAGATCATGGAGTGGAAAAAGCGCTGGCATCCACGCGGCGAAAGCCACGGCCCCGTGAAGCAGGGACTCGGCGTGGCCATCAACACCTGGGGCGGCGGCGGACACGCCAGCCAGTGCCGCACCACGATCAACCCGGACGGCTCGGTGGTCATCGAGATTGGCACGCAGGATCTGGGTACAGGCACCCGCACCGTCATCACCATGGTGGCGGCCGAAACCCTGGGACTGCCGCTGGGCGCCATTAACCTGCGTATCGGCAATAGCGACTATCCGCCCGACGGCGCATCCGGCGGTTCCACCACGGTGGGCGGCGTATCGCCTTCCACGCTGAAATCCACGACCAACGCGCGCAACAAATTGTTCGCGGTGGTGGCCCCCGCCCTGGGCGCAACGCCGGACCAACTGGTTGCCGTGGATGGCCGCATCCAGGTGAAAGACAATCCGTCCAAGAGCATGCCGTGGCAGGATGCCTGCCGCAAGCTGGGCACCACCAAGATCTCGGAGATGGGCGAGAACAACCCGCGCAATCCGGGCGGTCTGATGTCCCAGGGCGTGGGCGGTATTCAAATGGCCGATGTCTCCGTCGATACGGAAACCGGCATCGTCAAGATGAACAAATTCGTGGCCGTGCAGGATTGCGGCATGATCATCAACCCCAAGACCGCGCAGAGCCAGATCCACGGCGCGGCCATCATGGGGATCTGTGGCGCCCTGTTCGAAGAGCGCGTCATGGACCCGCAGACCGGCAAATACTTGAATGCCGACATGGAGTTCTACAAGCTGGCCGGTATCGCCGATATCGGTGAGATCGTAGTCCACCTGGATATCACGCCGGAAAACGATAAACGCGGTGTGATCGGGCTGGGCGAGCCTTGCGCGATCGGCGTGATCGCATCCATTAGCAATGCCGTGGCCAATGCCATCGGGGTGCGGGTGCCGCACGTGCCGCTTACCGCGGACCGCGTGCTGGCCGCCCTGGAAGGGAGGAACGCATAATGCAAGCCTTCGAATATGCCAGCCCCACTAGCGTTCGCGAGGCGGTGGGCATGCTCGGCACGCGCTGGGGCGAAGTGAACGTGCTGGCCGGCGGCACCGACCTGCTGAGCCTCATGAAAGAAAACATCGAAGCGCCGCACCGCGTGGTGAACGTCAAGAACATCAAGGAACTGGGCGGTATCAAGAAACAAGGCGGCGGCTTCCGTATCGGCGCCGCGGTCACCTTCGACGAGTTGGAGCGTAGCGCCGAGATCCGCCACTTCTACCCCGTGCTGGCCGAAGCGGCGCGCGGCGTTTCGAGCCCGCAAATCCGCAACATGGGAACCGTCGGCGGGGATCTATGCCAGCGGCCGCGCTGCTGGTACTTCCGCAACGGCTTCGGTCTGCTGGGCCAAGATAAAGACGGCAAAGCGCTGATCCCTGGCGGCGAGAACAAGTTTCACGCCATCTTCGGCAACGCCGGTCCGGCCTACTTCGTGAGCGCGTCCAGCCTGGGTCCGGCGCTGGTCGCGCTAAACGCAAAGATCCGGCTGGTGTCGGCTTCCGGCAGCCGCGACGTGGAGGCGGAGAAGTTTTTCGTCAGTCCGCAAAATTCGAGCAGCCGCGAAATTGCCATGCTGCCGAATGAACTGCTGACTGAGATCGTGCTGCCGTCCGTCGATACCCACAGTTCCACTTACGAAGTCAGGCAAAAGGAGGCCCTGGACTGGCCGCTGGCCACGGCTTCGGTGCTCTTGAACATGGCCGGCGATTCGGTTTCCAGCGCGCGCATCGTGCTTGGTCACGTGGCGCCTACGCCGTGGGTTGCCGAAGACGCCCAGAGGATGGTCGCCGGCAAGCCGCTCTCGCTGGCGGTTGCCTCCGAAGCCGCCAAAGCCGCGGTCGATGGAGCCACGCCGCTCAGCCAGAATCGCTACAAAGTGCAACTGGCGCGCGTGGCCGTCAAACGCGCGCTGCTCAAAGCCGCCACCGGGAGGATTGCATAATGGAACGCGCGGGCTTGAATATCATCGGCATGGACCGCTGCCACAACCTGAACTGGAAGGGCCAGTTCATCGACGCCGAATGGGACCCTACGGTGCAGCACGGCAACGACCGGCTGTTCTGGTGCCAGCACACTTACAATTGCCTGGGCCCGGACGGCAAAGTGGTTGACGACGACGAATGCAACCCTTCACGGGAGTGCTACAGAGCGCTGTAACGGAGCCGGCCCTGGCTCCTTTCATTTCGTCGCTCACCTATATCTCGGGTGGCATCCCAGGGGACAACGCCCCGGCGCTCGAACGCGTATTGCCGGGCGCCCGCATCCACCTGATGGTGAACCTCGACGAGGATGAGTTCAGGACGTACGAGTCCGGCGTCGTACAACGCACGAGCGGCGCCGTGCTGGGAGGCCCCGGTTCGCGGGCGACGGTGATCGATACCCACGAGCAGCGCCACTTGGTTACCGTGGACTTCAAACTCGGCGGCGCCGCGCATTTCTTCAAGACACCGCTGTCCGAAGCGCGCGATCAGCTCGTCGATCTGGATAAGCTTTGGGGCCTCGACGGCGCGCTTCTCCGCGAGCGTCTGCTGCTGGCGCCTTCACCGGAAGGCAAATTTCGAGTTCTCAGATCGCTGCTCCTCCGCAACCTGGCCGATGCCCAGGCTCCCGACCGCGCGATTCCCTTCGCGGCTGCCGCCTTCGAGCGCGGCGCCTCCGTTTCCGATGTCACCGAACGCCTCGGTTTGCTGCCGAAGACTTTCGTCCGCCGCTTTCGCTCCGGTACCGGACTCAGCCCCGAAGCGCTTTGCCCGGGTGCGCCGGCTGCGGCGCCTCCTGGCCTCGATCGACGATCCCGCCGCGGCCGATTGGGCGAGCCTTGCCGCCAGCCACGGATACGCCGATCAATCCCACCTGATCCACGATTTTCGCGAATTGACCGGCCTGACTCCAGCCGCTTACCGGCCGCGCTCTCGTGAAGAATATAATCACGTGCCCCTAGCCTGCGCGGGCGATTGACGTTTTTCTACAATACGCCGCCGCGCCGTTTCATTATCATGGACTGATGATCTACAACCGTTCCGCCCCGCCGGGTTCGGTAGTTCCCTGCCTGGATTATGAGGATGTCGCCAGGGCCATTGCATGGCTCTGCGGAGCCTTCGGGTTCACGGAGCGGCTGCGCACACCTCCCGGGCCGGATGGATCGATTCATCATGCCCAACTGGCGGTGGGCACAGGGTCGATCATCCTGACCACGGGGCCCACGCCGCCGGCTGGCTTTGGTGAGTCGATGTTAGTGCACATTGAGGATGCCGACGCGCATTGCGAACGCGCCCGGAAATTCGGCGCACGTATCGTCATGGAGCCCGGCACCAAAGAGTTCGGGGAACGGCAGTACGCCGCCGAGGATTTCGCCGGCAATCGCTGGGCCTTCACGCAGTCTGTGGCGGACGTGGCGCCGGAAGACTGGGGCGCCATCGTCAATCAGATCAAACATCCGCTGGAACTGTTGCCGCGCCCGCGGTTATGCTACCTGCAGATCCCGGCCTTCGACGCCGAACAATCCGCCGCCTTCTATGAGAAGGTATTCGGCTGGAATATCCGCCGCGGCGACGGCGGCCATCCCAGCTTCGACGATGCCACCGGATACGTGAGCGGGGCTTGGTTTACGGGCCGTCCGCCTTCGCGCGAGCCTGGCTTGCTACCATCCTTCTGGGTGGACGACATGGATGCCACGCTGGCCCGCGCGGTGGCCAACGGCGGAGAAATTGTGGAGCCGCCCCATCCAGACTCCCCCGGCAGCACCTCCTGGATCGCCGATTTCCGGGATCCGGCAGGCAACGTAATCGGCCTTTATCACGAGGGCCCGCGCTGAGCCGCTATAATAGTAGCCATAGGAGGGCATCTGGGATGCATCGAACAATCGCGTTAGCTGCCGTGCTGCTGGCGGTGGCTGGTCTTGGTTTGGCCGCGGAAATCCCCGCGCATAGCATTTATGGCAACTACGTGGAAGCCCGCACGGCGGACGTTTATACCGGCCCCTGCTTCGCCAACTCCGAAGTCGGCTTGGTTGGTAATCTGGCCGTAATGGGCTGGAGCGTGTCCAAGGGCGCCTGGCAGGGCGTAAACCTCGATGGCCTCTCCGTGGTTGGCGTAGTGCGAGCGCATCACACCTTCGGCGATGCCTACGAATCCGCCTATCCCGTGAAAGCCGTCCTGATCGTGGATAGCCGCGCCAATACCGAGCAGCGGCTGGCCCTCCAGGGTTTCGCCAAACATATGGGTGGCGACTTATTCCAGGATGTGGTGCGGGTGGACTACCAGCCCATCGAGCTGACCTTCGCCGGCAACAGCATCCACAGCATGCAGGCTAACTTGACGGCGGGCAACCTTGCCAAAATCAGCACGCGTGCGCTGGCGGAAGGCGATCAGATCTGCCACAACGAGGAAGTCTGGTACCGGCCGCTCACCAAGCTCGATCACGCCATGCCGGCCTACGCCCTGGAGCATGAGTTCGATGGCAAGGGACTCGGCACCACGTGGAGCAGCCCCGACAAGCGCAGCGCTTTCGTCGGCTCGTTCGTTACCGATTCGGAATAAGCTGAACTTTTCAGCCCGCTCGATCCCCGGCGATACCTGCGCCGTCTGACCTATCTTTTCCTCTGATACGTCGTCAAACGCTATAGCGAGGAACGCCATAGCTAAAGGCGAACCTGAACCGTAAGGAGGGAAACGTGGCAAGGACTGCAATTGTCTTTGCGCTCGAGATAACGTGGTTGATCGGCGTCCGGGCGCAAACCGCCAAAAACCCCGCACTGGAAGGGCTCGATCCTGTCTTGCTCACCGAAGGCCAGGAAACGCAGGGCAAAGAGTCCGTCCGGTTGGAAAGTGGACCGTTCCTCTACCAATTCTCCACGGAAGAAACTCGCTCCCGCTTCCGGCAGGACCCGGAACGTTATGGCATTCAATTGGATGGCGCATGCGCCCGCATGGGAGCCCCGGTTCGCGGGTCAGCCGATGCCTATTGGGTCTATAATCATCGCATCTACGTATTCGGCAGCCGCGAATGCTACAGGCGATTTACCGCCAACCCGAAGAAATACCTGGAGGCGGAGCAGGCCAAGCCCGCATGGGCTCCGTCCGCGGCGACGCGCGCTCAGGGCCAAGCGGTGCTGGACAAGGCCATTGCCGCCATGGGTAGCAGCGATCAGTGGGCCGGCATCAAAAGCTATGCCGAGACACGGCATTCGAGCGGTCCCGCCGGAGACCTGACGATCCGGATAGCGGCGAAACCTCCTGCCTCGTTCATTTCCCAAACCACTGCCGGCGCCAACACGTTTGGCAGCCTGGTCACGCCCGAACTGGTGTTGAACCTCTTCCGCGATACAGGAACACGGCTGCCGGACAACTTTGGCCGGGCCATCCTGGCTGTCTCCCAGAGAGACCTGCTGCCGCTTCTGTTGGACCGCCGGCTGCCCGGCTTCGCGGTCTACGATACAGGCCGCGCGGGCGGTGCCGACCGGCTCCAGGTCAACGACCAGAGCCGCATCTCGACGCTGTCGTACGATCCGCAGTCCGGCCGGATCGCGGACGTCGCCTGGCTCGGTCCCAGCCCCAGCGGTTACGTCATCCACCACATCCGTTACTCTGAGTACCGCGCCGTGAATGGCGTCGAGCTTCCCTTCCGTGCCGACGCCTTTGATGAGGGAAACGACGAGCCTGCACCGCCCAGCCTTTCGTGGAAAGTCGAGAGGTATGAGCTGAACCCTGCCGACATTGATACAAGGCTGCGGCCGCGGGTGAAGATCGCGGAGCCGTAGAGATGCGCGCCGCATTGGTGATTCTGGCGCTCCCGCTGTGCGCCGCCGACTGGCGCCAATTCGGAGGCCCCACTGGTGATTTCCAGGCAGAGCTGACGAATCCGCCCTTGCGCTGGACCGAAGGCGGACCGCGGAAATTGTGGCAGCGCGAACTGGGCGACGGCTACTCGAGCATTGTCGTAGCAAACGCTTCGCTCTATACCATGTTTCGCCGCGGCGATCGTGAAGTCATCGTGAGCCTGAGCGCCAGCGATGGTCACACTCTCTGGGAATACGCCTACGATGCTCCGTTACCGGCCGATTTCGATCGCTTTAACGCCGGCTCAGGACCGCGAGCCACGCCCTTGATTGCGGGCGATTGGCTGTTGGCCGTCGGCGCCGGAGGCCAGATGCATGCACTGCGCCGCGGCACCGGCGAGCCTCTGTGGAAGCGCGATTTCACTACCGATTTCGACGGAAAAATCCGCATTAACGGGTACGCTCCCAGCCCGATCGCCTGGCGCGACACGGTCATTGTTTTCCCGAACGCGCCCAACGCAGCCATCGCCGCACTACGGCAATCCACCGGCGAAATGGTCTGGAAGAAGCACTCGTTTATGGTCTCCTACGCAACCCCTCTGCCGATCACGGTGGGCGACATCCCCCAACTCATCGTGCAATTCTCAGACGAGGTGGCGGGCATCGATCCCAATTCGGGCGATCTGCTGTGGTCCCATCCGCACACCAACGATCAGAAAGTGAACGCGGCGAATCCGGTCTGGATGGACGGATTGCTGTTCTTGAGCAGCGCTTACAGCGACGGCAGCCGGATGTTGCGCCTCACGGCGGAAGGAAAGGGCACCAAGGTGGACGAAGTTTGGGCACAGCGGCTGGTTCGCGTGCACCATTCCGATCCGGTCCGCATCGGAGGTATCATCTTTGCCGCGTCGGGCGACCTTGGACCGTGCCCGCTGGCCGCCGTGGACATGGAAACCGGCCGCGTGTTCTGGCGAAATCGCGATTTTCAACGGGCATCGCTGGTGGCCGCCGGCAAGCAGCTTCTGATCCTGGACGAAGACGGTACGCTCGCCTTGGCAGAACCCGACGAACAGGGGCTCAACCTGAAAGGGAAAGCCGCGGTACTCAAGACAAATGCCTGGACTCCTCCCACACTGGTGGGCCGGTGTGTGTATTTGCGGGACCGCCAGTCCGTCGTGGCGTTGGAATTCGGGCTCTAAGCCAAGGCCGCACATCTGCATATTCTGCTGCAGGCCGCTCATGTCCGGTCCATCGTCAGGAAACAAAGTGACTTGACGAAGCCCTCTTGCGCTGGAGATCATGAAGTTTCAGATCTCATCGCATGAAATTACGCAACATTTGGCCTGGGTTTGCGTGGCTGGCTGCAGTCGCCCTCAGCGCACATAGCCTGTTCGCAGAACCGGCTTCGCGCCCGCTGCCGCGCATTGTGCACAAGGACGGCCGTTACGCACTGATGGTAGATGGTGCGCCTTACCTCATTCTGGGCGCACAGGTCAATAACTCCAGCGCGTGGCCCGACGTTTTGCCGAAGGTCTGGCCCGCTGTTGAATATCTGCACGCCAACACCGTCGAATTCCCCCTCTATTGGGAGCAGTTCGAGCCGGAGCAGAGCCGGTTCGATTACTCCATGGTCGATACCCTGCTCGGCCAAGCGCGTGCGCACGGCGTGCGGCTGGTGCTGCTCTGGTTCGGCACCTGGAAAAACGGCAGCGCCCACTACATGCCCTTGTGGATGAAGCGAGAGCCCCAGCGCTATCCACGCCTCATCGGACCCCGCGGCCGGCCGGTGGATTCGCCCTCGCCACACGCCGCGTCCACCCTGGCCGCTGACCAGCGCGCCTTCACCGCCCTGATGCGCCATCTGAAAGAGGCCGATCCACGCCACACCGTCATCATGGTTCAGGTCGAAAACGAGCCCGGCGCATGGGGCAGTGTGCGCGACAATTCCCTCGCGGCCCAAAAGCTGTTCGAATCGCCAGTACCCGCCGAGTTGCTGGCCGCATTGCACAAGGATTCCGGCAGCACGAATTGGCGGGAAACCTTCGGCGCGGACGCCGATGAGTTCTTCCACGCCTGGTTCGTAGCGCGCTTCGTCGGCCAGGTGGCGGCCGCGGGCAAGGCCGAGTACCCGCTGCCGCTCTACACCAACGCAGCCCTCCGCGATCCATTGACGCCGGGGCCGGCCGGCAGCTATGAAAGCGGCGGCCCTACCGATAACGTGATTGCCATCTGGAAGGCCGCGGCGCCGGCGCTCGACCTGCTGGGACCGGACATCTACCAGAACGATCCGGCGCGTTACCTGAAGGCACTCGATTTATACACCCGCCCGGATAACCCGCTCTTCGTGCCGGAGACTGGCAGTTCTTCGGCTACCGCGCGTTTTTTCTTTGCCGCCCTGGGGCACGGAGCGATTGGCTTTTCCCCGTTCGGCATAGACTATACCGGGTTCTCGAACGCGCCGCTGGGTGCGCCGCGCATCACCGAAGACGCGCTCGCACCTTTTGCGCGGAACTACCAGCTCGTCGAGCCCATGATGCGCGAGATCGCCAAGCTCAATTTCGATGGAAAGCTGCAAGCCGTGGCGGAACAGAAGGACCAGCACTCCCAAACGCTGGAGTTCGGCGGCTGGAAAGCGATCGTCTCCTATGGCGTACCTCAGTTTGGATTCGGCAATAACCCCAGAGGCAATCCGGACCCCGTGGGCCGCGTCCTCATCGCGCAGTTGACGGCCGATCAATTCCTGGTGGCCGGATTTTACTGCCGCGTGGACTTTCAGCCCGGCGACGCGGGCGCCCCGGAGCACAAGCAGCGGGAGTTCGTGCGCGTCGAAGAAGGAGCCTATCAGGACGGAGCCTTCAAGCCCATTCGCATCTTGAATGGCGATCAGACGGACTGGGCCCTGAATTTCGGTTCCGCGCCCCAAGTGCTGCGAGTGACACTTGGCAGTTTTTGACGGCCAGCGCTATCCCGCCAGCCGAATTACCTTCTTCTGAATGGCGTACTGCACCAGTTGCGCCTTGTTGTGAATGTCGAGCTTGCGCATTAAATTGAACTTGTGCGCCTCGATGGTCTTCACGCTCAAGTCCAGCGTGCCGGCAATCTCTTTCACCGAATTACCCTCGGCCAGAAACTTGAGGATCTCGGTCTCGCGGCGGGTCAGAGTGCTGAAGCGCGGCTGCCGTGTTGAGGAGCGCACGCGGCTGCGAAAATCGTCCACCAGGTGAGAGAGCATGCGCGGGCTCAAATAGCTGCCGCCACGGTGCACTTCGCCAATAGCCGAAACCAGTTGCTCGGCGGGACTGTCTTTGAGCAGGTACCCGCTGGCGCCAGCCTCCATGCACTCGGCCAGATAATCTTCGTCGTCGTACATGGTTAGGAACAGCACCTTGGTATCGGGCTGGTTCTTCCGAATCTGGCGGGTGGCTTCGAAGCTGCTCAGCCCGGGCATGTTGATGTCCATCAAGACGATGTCGGGCCGGAGATCGGTGCATTGCGAGATGGCCTCCGATGCATTGGCCGCTTCACCCACTACTTCCAGGTTTGGTTCGGCGGAAAGCAGAGTCCTGATTCCTTGGCGGAACAGGGTGTGATCGTCTGTCAAAAAAGTTCGAATTGCCATAGTATCTGACCGCTTTCTCCTGCACAGGAACTCGCGCCAAGCGAGGCAACCGCCCGGCTCGCCGGAACGTAACGGTCAGGATGGAGAAACCGGTAGCCGAATGGAAATCGTCGCCCCATTTCCCGGGCTGCTGCGAATCTGGAAATCGCCTCCCAGCAGGGCGATCCGTTCGCGCATTCCTTTCAGACCATACGACCCTGGCCGAGCCACCGCCTGGTCTACCTCGAATCCGACGCCGTCATCTTCGACGCTTAGCTCCAGTTGTTTATCGGTCGATCTCAGGGAAAGGTTTACGTGCGATGCAGTGGAATGCTTGGCAATGTTCTGGTAGCATTCCTGCACCACCCGGTATACGGTGTTCGCCACCGCGCCCGGCGCTGGGGGCTCGCCCCCGCCCAGCCTCAGGCGCAGCTTGACCGAATGCAGCTTTCGGAACCGGGAGCTCAGGTGTCGGATGGCGGCTTCGAGTCCGAGTTCCGCGACCGCTGAAGGTCCCAGCGCCGCGATAATACGCCGGATCTCGGCGATGATCCGCTCGGCTACGGCCCGCGCCTCCGCCAGCCGCGGCCTTATGTCGGCCGGGGCGCCGCGTTCGAGCATCTCCAATTGCAACCGCAGGAACAGCAGCGACTGCCCGGCTTCGTCGTGCAGTTCCCGGCTGATGCGCGTACGTTCTTCGTCCTCTGCCTGCAGCAGGTGGCCCGCCAGGGCGCGTACCTGCGCTTCGCGCGCGGCCAGTTCCTCGATCAACCGGGCGCGCTCGGCCGCCCGCAGACAGCGCTCGGCGAATCCGTCCAACAGGTCCAGTTCCCGCGGCAGCCAGCGGTATGGAGTGGGAAAGCCGAACTGAATCAGGCCCGCCAGGCGCTCCCCGGAGAAAAAGGGAATGGACCAATACGACCGGTGGACACCGCGCATGCGCGCATCCAGGATCAGCTTTTCGTCGCCCGTTCCGCCTGTAATGTAACGGGGCCGCGCCAGGCTCTTGAGCTTTTGCGCGCTCAGGTGCGGCTGCTCCGCGAAAGGTATCAGGCGCCCCGACTGCGCCCGGAACGTGCGCGTGAGGATCAGGATGAAGCGGCGCAGCAGGTCGTCCAGGCCGACAGCTTCCATTTCGGCGCGCACCAGCCCGTAAAACGCCTGGGTCTCGGCCTCGCGGACCTGGTAGTAGGCCTCGTTGACGGCCATCAGCGTACGGAGGTGCAGTTCCTGGCGAATTGCCTGAAGTGCCGCGGCTTGCCGCGCACCGTGGCGAGCCAACAGCCGGTCCACCTCGCGGTCATATGCGGCAAGCGCTCCCACCACCTCAGCCGGCGCGACATTGAGTTTAGCCAGCCGCCGGCTGTTGTAGGCAACCTGTTCGTAAAAATCAGCCAGGGGCCGGCCGGCATTCAGCAGGCGCACTGCCGCCCCGGAAGTGATCAACGAAAGCGCCTTCGATTGCCGCGGGTCGCGCTTGCCGGCCCGCGGGGCGCCCTTGAATTGACGGTTAAGGATCGCCTCCATCCGCGCCAGGAGCGGTTCCACCAGCCGGGTGAAGCCAGCCAGTTGCCGCGCGCACGATTCACTGAAAATGCCGCCGGCGTCCCCTGGAACGGGCACTCCGGCGGCATGCATTTGGGCCACTAGTAGTTGTGGCCCGGTCGGCGATTTCTTCTCTACTGGACCGCGATGACAGCCGTAGAAGGAGAACTGGCGGAGCCCACCTGCGCTACTACCGGCACGTCTCCGCTGGCTGTCGACGAGGGTATCGTCACGTTGATCTGGAAAAGACCCGGGCTGACCAAACCGGCGAAGATTGGCTGGCTGGCCGCGCTGTTGAACACAATGGTCGGCAAAGTTGCCAGGTTGAGCGCCGTCGTAAACACCATACCCTCCGGCGCGGCCGGATTGGTAACGCCAAATCCGGTACCGTAGAGCACGATGGTCTCACCCGCCGCCGCCGGTGTGGCGCCTGCCGTGCCCGCCGGCCCGATCAGGGTCCCGTCCAGGTGCGTGGCGACCACATGCTTTCCATCGCTCTGCATAAAGAAGGCCGGTGCTACCGCGGCCACCTGCACGGTCACCGCCGCACCCGTCAAGCCGGCGCTGTACGTCTGCAACTGTACGGCGCCGGTGGGCGTGCTTACTGGCAGCAGGACATTGAGTTGCGTGGGGCTTACGTACTCCACATATGCCCAGGTCCCGTTCACGCTCACACCGACATTGTCGATGACGACGGGCAGCACGTTGTTCACGATGTCTTCACTGTCCCACTGGCGAGTGGTACCGGAGAGGTTGGACCCCGTTATGGTTACCCAGGTGTTCGGTGCGATCGTGGGTTGGAAGCTCGCCCCATTCACCACGTTGGTGGCCACCACCACCGGCGCCGATTGAATGCGCCCGAACACACCATGCGGCTGGCTGTCCGGGCCGGGAATTCCCGCCGTGAAATATACGGCGTTGGCGTCTCCGCCACTGGCCCCGTTGCCTACCTGCAGCGCCCAAATGTTGGGGACTACGATCGGCGTGCCATAAGTGTCGTTCAACGTAGCGACGAGAGCGCCCGTGGTTGGATTGAATGCATTGATCGTGCCGTCCCCGAAATTTGCCACCAGGACATCATTGGCCACGTCGCCGAAGTTGGCGGGTGCAATCGCGATGCCCCACGGCGCGTTCAGGTTGCCCGTCGCAATGAAGTGCTGCATCAGCGTTCCCGCGGGGCTGAAAATATCCACATAGCCATTGCCGGCGCCCGGCGTGATAAAGTTCTTACCCGTGTTTTGCAGAGCATAAGTCACATATAAGTTGCCCCCCAGATTTTGAATATTAAAGGGAGCATAGCCGGCCGGAATATTGGCATCCTGGAAGGCATTGGTTAGAGTGACCGCTGCAAAGTTAGAGTCGAATACGTCAATCGTGCCGGAGTGCAGGTTCGCGGCATATAGATAGGTATTCGATCCGTTAGTAGCCATCGCCAGTCCAGTGTACACCGCGCCGCTGGCGGAGTTATCCACCATGACAATGGCCGCGCCCTTGTTGGCTGTCGAGTTCCAGCCCGAGATCGTCCCATCCAGGGTGCAAAAGATAAAACCGGCATAGTCTCCGGTAGCAACTGCAAACCCCGTGCTGTCGCCGTTGGCGACGGTCCCGGTCGGTGAGCCCGTGGTGGCCCCCGCCTTCGACGGCGGGATCGTCACCACTAGCGGGATGATGCTGCCTGAGGCACCGTACACGGTGGAGAGCCCGGTGCCCGCATCCGCGATCCAAAACGGGCTCTTGCTCGATTCGGAAATGCCCCATGCGCCTTTCAGGTTCGGATCGGTGAAATCCGCGAGGTCTGGAATATCCGACACCAGATTGCGGACCACGTAGGCGTTTGCGGCTTTTAGCGTGCCGGTAAATGCAGCCAGGCAGGCAACACACACGATCACCCGCGTATCAATTCTTGCGATGCGAGTACGCATAACTGTACTCATCCTCCCATTCAATCGAAACTTTGGTATGGAAACTAACTAAACGATCCATAAGACCCGAGGCGTACAAGTGCACTGAGCAACCTGATTATAGCCTGCACTTTTTGACTCAACGTATGGTGAAATGTAAAATCTGGTCCGATCAATGGGCGCCGTGCTGCCTGAGTAAGTCGGCAACGTCGTCGTATCCGTTCGTAACAGCACCCTGCAGCGGGGTAATACCTGACTTATTCGCGAGTGAGATACTGGCCCCCCGCGCTAGTAACAAATCCACCACCTCACGCCTTCCCCAGGAAGCGGCATTGTACAGTGGCGTGGCGCCCGCGGTATCGCGCGCATTGATGTCCGCGCCGTGATCCAGCAGCAGCGCGGCAACCTCGCGGTGCCCGCCCAGCGCGGCATCGTGCAGAGGGGTCGCCCCCGTGGAATTTCGGGTATTCACCTGTGCACCATGGTCGAGCAGGATGCGGGCGATCTCCACATAGCCCTTCAGCGCGGCGTCCGACAGCGGCGGTTCCCCTTCCGGGTTGTGCGCATTCACGTCCGCTCCCTTGGCGGCCAGCAGTTCCACCATGTCGGCCTGGCCCTTAAGCACGGCCTCGCCCAACAAGGTCGGGCCGGGCTGATCCTTGAGCGCTAGCGAGGCGCCGTGCGCCATCAGCACCTCGACCACAGCCGTATGCCGGAATCGCGAGGCGTTTTCAAGCGGCGTGGCGCCGGTATTGTCGCGCGTGTTGGCGTCCGCGCCCCGCGCGAGCAATAATTCGACCACATCCGCATGCCCTTTTATGGCCGCCTCGTTCAAGGGCGTGGCGCCGGTGTCGCCGTTCACCGCATCCAATTTGGCTCCCTTGTCGATCAGCATCCCGGCGATATCGCGGTAGCCTTTCCAGGCGGCATCATCCAGCGGCGCGGCGCCCGACTTGTCGCGCGCGTCTACATGCGCGCCATGCAGCAGCAGCAGGGCCACCATATCCTTATATCCGCGCGTGGCCGCCAGTTGCAGCGCCGTGGCGCCGGACCGGTCCGGAACTTCGAGCGATGCGCCGCGCGAAAGCAGCAGTTCGGCCACCGCCCGATTGTCCTTGATCACGGCGTAATCGAGCGGCGTGGAGCCGGCCTCCATGTGCCGCGCGTTCATATCGGCGCCGTGCGTGATCAGTATCGCGGCGATTTCGGCATTGCCGATCCAGGCCGCATCGTGCAGCGGTGTAGCGCCCAGGTTGTCGCGCGCATTTACGTCCGCCCCCGCGGCCACCAGCGCCCGCACCTCCTCCACATTCGCGGCGGTGACGGCCTCGTGCAGTTCTGAGGCAGCCAGCGCCGTGACGGACACGCCCAGCGCGGCGCAAATCAGGAATCGCCTAGCCCACCGGGCATGCATCGGCGAACCCCACGTATTGCACCTCCTCCTCCAGTTCGATCCCGAACTGGCGGCGCACGCGCGATTTCAGGTCTTCAATCAGAGCGCGGAGGTCCGCGGCCGTGCCTTGTCCCGCATTGTAGATCAGGTTGGCGTGATAAGCGGCGACGTGAATATCGCCCCGCGACATGCCCTTTGCTCCCACTTGCTCCAGGAAGTACGCCGACGGAACCTTGCCTTCGCGAATCACCCTCTCCGGCACGGCCGCGGCAGCCGGTTCAGGCAGTTCGGCCAGCAGCAGATTCTTGAAAATGCTGCCGGCGCACTTCATGGTCACCGGAAATTTTTCGTTGCGCACCTTCAGAATGCCGGACGCTGTCTCGCGCAGCACCCTGGCGTCGGCGGGCGCCAGGCACAGTTCCGTCGAGAAGATGATCCAGTCTTTATGGCGTTTGAAAATGCTCTCGCGGTAATGGAATTCGCAGGCGGCATTGTCAAACATGCGCACACACTCGCCATCGAAAAAGCGTACCTGGCGTACGCTTTCGGAGATCGAGTGGCCATAAGCTCCGGCATTGCCGTACACCGCCGCGCCCACCGAGCCGGGAATGCCCGCCAAAGTTTCGAGACCTTGCAGTCCGCGATCGATGGAGAAATCCACCAGGTCCTGCAACACCGCGCCCGCATCACACTGCACCCGGTCGCCCGCGGCGAGCATGCGCCGCGCCACAAAGCGCAACATGATGCCGCGGAAGCCCAGGTCCGAGACGATCAGGTTGGTGCCGCCGCCCATAACCATATAATCCAGGCCGCTCGAGCGCGCTACCGCCAGCGCCTGGACGAAAGATTCCACGCTCTCCGTTTCGGCGTAGATATCCGCCGGGCCGCCGATGGCGAAGCGCGTATAAGCGGAAAGCGGCGCCGCGCGGGAAACAGTTAAATTAGGAATTTCGGACAGACGCGCGAGCGTGGGGTCCATTGATTCAATTATAGAGGAGGGAATTGATGCGTTCTGCTTTTCCAGGTTTTCCCGCGGAGGCCCTGGCGTTTTACCGCGGCTTGGCGCGCAACAACAGGCGCGAATGGTTCCAGCCGCGCAAGCCGGTCTACGACGACAAAGTGAAAGCGCCCATGGTCGAACTGGTGACCGCGCTGAACCGCGCGATGATGAACTTCGCGCCGGACTACGTGACCGACGCCGGCAAGGCCATCTACCGCATCTATCGCGATACGCGGTTCAGCCCGGACAAGACCCCCTACAAAACCCAGATCGCGGCGTCGTTCGCCCGGCGGGGCATGGAAAAACATGGCGCAGCAGGATACTATTTCGCCATCTCGCACAAAGGCGTGGACGTGGGTGGGGGCATCTACATGCCAGCGCCGGAAACGCTGCTGGCCGTGCGCACGCACATCGCGGAAAAGCACGGGGACTACCGGCGGTTATCGGCGGCGCCCACGGTCAAGCGGCTGTTTGGCGCGGTCCAGGGCGAGCGGCTTTCGCGCGTACCCAAGGGGTTTCCGGCCGATCATCCCGCGGCGGATTTGCTGCGTTTCAAGCAATTCCTGCTGTTCACCAAGCTGGGCCCGGAGATCGTTACCACACCCAAGCTGTTCGCGGAGTTGGAAAGGCGCTTCCGCGCAATGGCGCCGTTTCTCGATTTTCTGAACGCCCCGCTGGTGTCGAAACGCAAGGCGAGCCCGGAGACCTTTCCTACGATCTTCCGAAGTCGATAAAGCCGCGCACAGGATCCGTGTGGAGCAGTTTGACGCGAATCTGGTCGCCCACGTCGAGCCCCTCTTCGCCGCGCATCAGTCGGCCCTCGACAGGCGGCGCCAGCGCGCGCACGTAGGTGCCCTTGGGCGACGCACCCGTCACCACCGCGGAGAATTCCTGGCCGATGCGATCGTGCATGGCCACCGCCGCGATGCGCTTGGCCATGGCGCGCTCCACCTTGCGCGCGGCATCTTCCCGTAAGGTACAATTGCGCGCCGCCTGATCCAGTTCGCCATCCGAGTAAGGACACGGCTGCTGCGCGAGGGCGCATTTTACCAGGCGCTGCGAGACCAGGTCGGCAAAGCGGCGGTTGGGCGCGGTGGAGTGTGTGTAATCGTGCACGGCTAGCGCGAAGTGGCCGACCTGCGTATCGCCGGGACGCTCCAGGATGTACTCGCCCGGCCCCATCAGCTTGACCACCGCCAGCGAGAGATCCGAATAATGTACGGCATCCTCGGCACGGCGTTTCGTCAGGAACTGGTTGAGGGCGCCGGAGTCCGGATCGGGCGGCAGCCGGTCGCCTGTGCGCACGGCCAGTTCCACGATGCGGTCCCAGCGTTCGGGAGTCTTCACCACGCGGCGGATGGACGAGACATGCCGGTCGAAGAGCAGCCGCGCGATCACCCCGTTGGCCGCCACCATGAAGTCTTCGATCAGCTGCGTGGCACGGTTGCGATGCCGTGCCTGGATGCCGGTCACATGGCCATCCGAAAAGACCGGCTCGCTTTCGGCGCGGTCGAGATCGAGTGCGCCCAGGCGGTGGCGCAGTTCGCGCAAGCGCTGTGCCGCCTCGTCCTGCAAGCGAAGCTGGGCTTCCAGATCGCGCGATGCGGCCACCTTCGCGGGCGCCGCGCCCCTACCTTCGAGCCAGGCGCCTACCGCGTTGTAGGTCAACTGGGCCGTGTTGCGCGTGATCGCGCGGTAGGCGGTGCCTCCCTGCACTGACCCATCGCCCAAGACCGTCAACTCCACCACCACCGCCAGCCGGTCGGCGTGTTCGTTTAACGACGTCAGGTCGGTGGAGAGATCTTCAGGCAGCATGGAAAAAGTCCTGACGCCCGTGTAGACGCTCGTGCAATTGGCCGCGGCATGCTCGTCAATCGGCGACCCTTTGGAGACGTCGTTATCTACGTCGGCGATGCCCACCCGGATCCGGATGCCTCCGTCCCGCAGGCGTTCGGCTACTTCAATCTGATCGAGATCGCGCGAGGTGTCGTTATCGATGGATGACCACGGCAGATCGCGCAAATCGCGTATTGCGTCCGAGGCGGCGGGATGCGGCCTTTGCGCACGCAATTCAGCCACCTGCCGCGCGACCTCCGGCGGGAAGTCGGGAACGAAACCCCTATCGATCATCTCCTGCCGCGCGAGGGCCGGAAGGTCGTAATGGTTATCGTGGGAGTTGGGCATCGGTCCGGATTACACTTCGTGGCGCTGCGTACGCGCGAGCAATTGCCGGGCGCGATCGAGCGCTTTCTGCTCAGCTTCTTCGCGCGTCGCGCCGGTGGTGCGGGTCAGCGCGGCCCCTGGCGATACATTGTCGGCCTTGGTGTGATAAACGTCGCCGAGCTTGTAGGAGCTGAGCCGTACCTGCCACGTATCTACATCCACCACGCGCTCGCTGTACTCTTCCGCTTTCATCGGTGTGCTCTCCGTCACCCTATCTTACACTGCGGGCTGCGCCATTATACGATGGACGTATGCTGATCGTGCATGTCCAGGTCCATGTAAAATCGGAGTTCGTGGCGGCGTTTCGCGAGGCCACCATGGTGAATGCGCGAGCCAGCGTGCAGGAGCCCGGCATCGCCCGGTTCGACCTGCTGCAGCAGTCCGACACGCCGGACCGTTTCGCCCTGGTGGAAGTCTATCGCACCGCGGAAGCTCAAGCCGCACACAGGCAGACGGCCCACTATGCCGTGTGGCGCGACGCGGTTGCGGAGATGATGGCGGAGCCCCGCACAAGCGTGAAATACGGCAACGTGTTTCCCGGCGACGAGGGCTGGTAGCGCCCAATGCGTTTCGAGTTCGCGACGGCCACCCGGATCGTGTTCGGTCCAGGCACAGTGCGCGAGGCTCCCGCGGCGGCGCGCGAAATGGGGCAGCGCGTGTTGCTGGCCTGCCGGCGCTCGGCCGATCTCACGAAGGCCGGGCTCGAAGGTGTTCCGTTCGCCGTCCAAGGGGAGCCCTCGGTGGAACTGGTCCGGCAGGGCGCCGCCTTGGCCCGCGCGGAAGCGTGCGACATGGTTATCGCGATAGGCGGCGGGAGCGCCATCGATACCGGCAAGGCGATCGCCGCGTTGCTCGGCAATGGCGGCGATCCGCTCGATTACCTGGAAGTGGTGGGCATGGGAACGCCGCTCAGCCGGCCGTCTGTGCCATTCATCGCCATCCCGACCACCGCGGGCACCGGTTCCGAAGTCACCCGCAATGCGGTGCTGTACTCCGCCGAACATCGCGTGAAGGCCAGCCTGCGCAGCCCACACATGCTGCCCGCGCTGGCGGTCGTAGATTCGGAACTGACTGTTGATCTGCCGCCGTCGCTCACCTCCACTACCGGCCTCGATGCCCTGACGCAATTGATCGAGCCGTACGTTTCGATCCGCGCCAACGCCCTCACCGATCTGTACTGCTTGCGGGGTCTGCGGCTGGCGGCGGGCGCTTTGCGGCGCGCCTGGCGGGATGGGGGCGACCTAGGGGCGCGCACCGATATGTCGCTCGCCAGCCTGCTGGGAGGGCTGGCGCTCGCCAACGCCGGACTCGGCGCGGTGCACGGCTTTGCGGCACCCCTGGGCGGCATGTACGATGCGCCGCACGGTGCGTTATGTGCGGCGCTGCTGCCGCATGCCATGCGCGTGAATATCGCGGCTCTGAGGGCCGCCAGTGGGCAGACCGGACTGTGCCGCTACGCCGAGGTCGCGCGCGTTCTGACGGGCCGCCCGGATGCGCAGCCGGAAGACGGCGCGGAATGGGCCGGGCAATTGTGCGGCGAATTGGAGATCCAACCGCTCCGCGCCTACGGCGTGCGGCCCACGGATGTACCCGATATCGCCGCCAAAGCCGCCGTCGCCAGCAGCATGAAGGCCAATCCCATCGCGCTCTCGCGCGAGCAGTTGGAGGACTTGCTCACCCGTGCCCTCTGAGTAGCCCGCCTTGATCGAACTGGAGGATGCGAGTGATGCGCGGCGCCAAGATCGTGCTGCATGACGAGAGCCTGCGGATCGGCGCTGGCGAACACGTCGCCATCCCGGGGCCAAACGGCTGCGGCAAATCCACGCTCATCAAAAACCATCATGCGCGAATGCTATCCGCTGGTGCGCGGGGGCTCACGCATGGCGATCTTCGGCAAGGAGCGCTGGAAGATTTTTGATTTGCGTCCGCTGCTGGGCATTGTATCTAACGGCTGGGTGGCGCTCTGCGCACGCGACATTACCGTGCGCGAAGCAGTGCTGTCGGGCTTCTTCGGCAGCGTCGCCGTGCAGCCGTACCGCGAGATCACTCCCGGGATCGAATGGAAAACCAGCGAGATCCTCGCGCCTCGAAGTCCCTAATATAGCCGGATGCGCGGTCAGTGAAATGTCGTCGGAGAAGCCCGGCGCATCCTGCTGGCACGGCATCATCCTGACGACGCATCACCTGGCCGGCATCATCGGCTATCTTTTGCTCCGTCTTGATCAGTCGCGCGCGCTCAAAAGCTGGAATGGATCAAGCCCTCGCTAATCGGTCTGCCACCTCTAGATGCTGTGCTCCGATGTTCCATGACCACGCAATGGGGACAACATTGCTCTTTGACGGCCGCACGTAACACCATGAGCCCTCTAGTGTCGCCTGGGCATTGTCCAAAGGCAGAGTACGGAAGCAACTCGCAGCCGCCGTTTCGCCACCGCTTTCAGCAAACACTGGGATGGCGTACGACGCGACAACAGGAACCGGCGTACTTTTCGCCGCTGTCCTGAACGGCAACATTGACTCGAACCAAACGTGGACCTGGCATCGGGTGACCTGGACGCAGCAGTTCCCGCTCACAGCCCGTCTGCGCGATCGACGGTCAATGGACCTGTCAATCGCGTGGATTGGGTACGACACCAACCGGTAACATCGCCGCAAGCGCGATACCGGCATCGGGATGAGCGCGGAGTACTTGAGCAAGTTCTTCGATCCTCCTGGCAGGTGGATCTTCTCGCGCACGAGCCTTGATGTTCATCGCCAGGCTACAACCGCACAGGCGGCGATTCACTTCGGGCGGTCGCACGGCGGTAATAAGTGCCTCTGAACTTTTCCCAGGGCATTACGCGGCAGGGCGGCTATCTGCCTGAACCGGCGAGGCACCTTGAACGATGCCAGTTGTTCGCGACACCGTCGCTCCAGTTCTTCGGGTTCGAAGGCGGCGCCGGCGGACACCACAATGTAGGCTACCGGAATCTCGCCGCGCACAGGGTCCGGCGCGGCGGCTACGGCTGCTTCGGACACACCCGGCTGCTCCATCAGAAACTCCTCAATCTCGCGCGGATAGATATTAAATCCGCCGGAGATAATCAAGTCGCTGCGCCGGCCGCTCAGCGTGTAATATCCATCCGGTGACTGCACGGCCAGGTCGCCCGTCCGGAACCAGCCATCGCGGCAAGCTTGGCGGGTCGCCTCCTCGTTACGCCAATAGCCTGCAAAGACGTTCGGACCGCGCACATGTACCTCGCCCGTCGAACCGGAGCCGGCCGGGACCCCGTCATGATCCAGAAGTTTCACCGAGACGCCCGGCAGCGGCAGTCCCACACTGCCGGCCCGGCGCTCGCCAATATAGGGGTTGGCGATGTTCATGAGCGTTTCCGTCATCCCGTACCGCTCTAAGATTGTGTGGCCGAACAGCGCGCGAAAACTTGCCAGAACCGGCGCGGGCAGCGGCGCGGACCCACAAACAAAGAGCCGCATGCGCGCCCCAATTTCGCGCGCTTTCTCCGGATCGCAGCCCAGCAGCCGGACGTACATGGTGGGCACGCCGAAGAAGAGAGTCGCCTGGAAATCGAGGAATTCGCCGGCAGCCTTTTCGTGCTCGAACCGCTCCAGTAAACGCATGCGGCAGCCGGATATGATCCAGCAATGTAATCCGTTTCCCAAACCGTGAACATGGAACAGCGGCAACCCAAGCAGGAAGCGATCCGCCGCTGTAATCTGCCAGCACCCTACCAGGTTCAATGCGTTCGCCAAAAAGTTATTGTGGGTAAGGAGCGCGCCCTTCGATGGGCCTGTGGTGCCCGATGTATAAATGATCCCAGCCGGTGCGTCACCATCCAGCAGGACCTCAGGGCGGACATCCGATTGTGACTCGGTATCGCGGGACAGTTCGCCGAGTTGGGCGGCCGTGAGGAACCAGCGCGGCTCAGCGTCACTCAGTATATGCGACACTTCGCGATCCTTATAAAGCACATTGACAGGAACGTAGATCACCCCCAATCGCACGCACGCCAGGTAAAGGTCGATCAGTTCCAGACTATTGGGCAGTTGCACCGCTAAACGATCACCGGGCTCAAAGCCCCGCTTCGCGAGCACATTGGCCACGCGGTTGGCCCTCACGTCCAGTTCGCCAAATGTGAAGGTCTTGCCCTGGAATTCCAGGGCCGGCTGTTCACTACGGCCGAGAAAAGACAAGTCGAATATGCCGGTGATAGTCATTCGGGAAGCAGTTTCCCTTTCGTCTCTTCACCCCAAGGTAGCAGCAGGATTCCGGCGATGAAGGCGACCGAGGTCCAGGCCACCGGGGTGCCGATGGTCCGGTAATGCGACACCGCGGCTCCGACGAGGAACGTAACGCCCGCGGCGACGAAGCGGCCAGCCGAAGTCGCGAAGGCGAACGCGGTGGCGCGGCACTCCGTGGGGTACTGCTCGGGCAGCCATATCGTGTACACGGCAAAGCTGGCCCCGCCCACTCCCACGAATACGAGCGACACGAAGAACCAGAACAGGGCATGTTGCGGCAGATAGAATGCATAGCCAAAGCCAAAGGCGATGGAGAGCAGCATCAACAAAAAGAAGAAGCCGACGGCCGCTCGCCGTCCTAGCGACTCAGCCAGCGGCGGCGTGATCAGGCAGCCGGCAATGGTGCAGGCCGATAGCAGCATAGTCGCCCAGGAAGCCAGGTGGGCCGCGCCCGCGGCATCGTATCCGGCCCGTACGGATAACTGCGTCACCGAAGATGGCACGTACACGGAGCCTGCCCACAAGCCGGTCATCGAAACCAGCACATAGGCCATATTCAACGACGTCCGGCGACGGTGCCGGGGATTAAACAACACCCGCAAGGGTTGCCATAGACTCTGAATCCGCGCGGCTTTCCGCTGCCAGCGCTCCGGCTCGCGCACCCCGAACCGGATGAAGCCCACCAGCAGCGCCGGCGCGCCTCCGATCGCGAACATGGCCCGCCAACCGTACCGTGCGCCAATCCAATAATTCAAAATTGCGGCCAGGAAGATACCAAAATAGTACCCGGTGTGCATCAGTCCTGCGCCCATCTTGCGGTGGGCCTCAGGTAATACTTCTGCCACCAGAATCCCGCCCAGAATCCACTCCCCACCGATCCCCAGCCCAGCCAAGAACCGGAATGCCGCGAGTTGCCAGACATTCGCCGCCACTGCGCCCAGGAAGGTGAAGAGTGAATAGCAAAGGATGCTGAGCATGAGCGCACGTACACGGCCGAAACGATCGCCGATCGGTCCCCACAGAAACGCGCAGCCCCAGCCCACCAGAAAAACGGCAAACAGCAGCCCGCCATAGTAGCCGATGCTTGCGGCGTCCGCCAGATGGCCGGAACGGGGTAGAAGGTCCTTGAGGGCGGGCAGCAGTACCAGCGCGTAAATGAAGGAGTCCATTCCATCGAGCGCCCAGCCGCCCCAGGATGCGAGGAACGCGCGGAGCTCATTGGCAGGGAGGGGAGTCTTCACCGATGATTGCATTGTAGCCGGGCTTCACCATCCAACCGTGCGTAAGTAGTGCGCCAGTTCCGCCAGATCGCGCTTCATAAGCGCCACCTGGGCGCTCAGATCGGCCAACATGGAAAAACGATCGCCGAGGTCGTTCAAACTCAGCCGGCGCCGTTCCGAAAAACTGCTGGTTAGAAACTCGATTTTCCGCTCTGTTGCCGTCGACGGCTGAGAACTGATGCGGCCCTGTCTCGTCCAATCCTCGATCAGCGACTCCAGCCGGGTCTGGTGGCGGACGCCGGACGGACGCGTGGCGTTAAGATAAGCCCAGACATCATCGGGCCACGCGCTCACCCTTTCCGAAGGACGGCCGAAAGGATGCGCCAGCATGTTGGGTGCAATCTCGATTGGAGCTTTACCCCCGCGCTGAAGCCGCATGCTGAGGAGTGACAAAATCGTCGAAGCGACTCCCGAACCGACGCTGACGCCATCGCCCGCGTAAGCCGTCTTGTCGCTGAACTGCATGGCGCTGCCGACGATTCCAATGCCGCTTCCGCTAATCGTAGCCGCCGCCGTGGTAAGCCCGACCAGCCGGTCGCGTTGCGCGGACAGGTAATCCCTCGTTACCTGAAGCTGGGTCTGCTCGCGCTGGATCGACGACACTGTCGCGTCCACATCCAGGTCCGTTTCAAGAATTGCATCGGTAATCTGTTGCCGTAACACGAGCCTGCGCAGCGTATTTTCGGTAGAGGGCGGCTGGGAGCGGAACTCCGCAAATTGGTCGATGATTTCCTTGATACCGATAATCGCTGCCGTTTGCTGCGCATTCGCGGAGAGCGCGACGGATTGCGCGGCGACGGCGGGCGCCAACATTGACATCAGCAACAGGGCTCGTTCAAGGTTCATCCTCTAATTATGCGAAATAGGCGTGAGGCTTCGATGCGGTTCTTTACTGGCGCCTTTTAACGGTTAGGTTGCGGATGGAGTAAAGGTGATTCTCGGTGCGCAGGATCAGGCGATCGCCAACCAGGGCAGGGGTAGCCAGAGCCATCTCGCCGAGGTCGTTGGAATCGAGCAGTTCGTACATATCACCGGCACGGATAACGAACGTCCGGCCCTCTTCGTTCAGACAAAAAATCTTTCCGTTGTAGCCCCAGGGCGATGAGGTGAAATCGCCCCCTTCGCCGATGCGCGCCTTGTAAGTTTGCTCTCCGGTTTTTGCGTCGAAACGTGTGAGGATGCCGTTGTGTGTGAGGACGTAGAGACCTCCGTCATAGGCCAGTTCGGTCGGCAGATATGTACCGGCTTTAGGCTGTATCCAAGCCACAAAGTCGTTGAGCTTGGCGCCGTCTGGCGTAGTGAGGTCGCCGTGCGCCCCTGGTTTGATCGCGGCCAAGTCCTTAGCTCTCCCGCCATTGAGATACAACAGGCCGCCGTACGCGAAAGGGCTCGGGATTGGCATGGAGGACATCCCGCCCAGACGCCATAGTTCCTCGCCTTTCAGATCGTAACTGATGGCGAAGCCAGGGCCAATGGTGACGATTTCAGAGCGCTCGGCGTTTTTCCAGATGTACGGGCTCGACCAGCCCGTCTGCCGGTCGGAGCCTTTAACGTGAATGGAGCGATTTGTTCGCCAGACCTGTTTGCCGGTATTTCTATCGAATGCCGCGATGAACTCCTGCTTCTCGTTGTCGTTGACGATGATCACGAGGCCATTGACCAAGGCGGGGGAAGAGGCCGTACCGAAATCGAGGATCGTCGGAAAGCTTTCGAGTGGGGTGTTCCAGATCTTGTTGCCGTCCAGATCGTAGGCGAAGAGGCCCAGGTTATTGATGTAGACGTAGACACGGTTGCCGTCCGTGACCGGGGTTTCCGAGCAGAAACTGTTTTTGCGATGACGGCCCCCGGGTGGGTGGCCTGTATAGAATTCGCGCTTCCAGTTGATCTTGCCGGTGTCGAGGTCGATGGAATAGAGGAAATAATGGAGGAAGACCTGGTCGGGGAATTCAAAATCACGCGCGTTCAAGCGCTCCAGAAGCTCCTTCTCCTTGAGGCCCTGCTTCATGAGTTCCGCAACGTAGTCGTTGGAATAGTCGGTGCCGACCTGCGGCTGTTTCGCCTTGCCGTCGGTTGTGACGGTTGTGACGAAGATGTTTGTGCCGGCTACGATCGGAGAAGACCAGCCCAGGCCGGGGAGGGTCGCGTCCCATTCGATGTTGGAAGTCTTCGACCATTTGTCGGGCAGATTGGAGTTGATGGCGGACGGGTTGGAAGAGGGTCCCCGAAAACCAGGCCATGCAGGATCTCCCGCGAAGGCGCAAGCGGCAAACAAGAGCCCTGCGATGACTCGGTTCATGATTCTATTTGACTATAAATACCATCAAACGTCACTAAAAGCAGCCTTTCGGAAGCGATTCTCGCGCACTCAGTCCCTGTGGGCACTACCGCGTATTCGAAACAGCGACTTGTCCGACCGGATGTAGATCGAATCGCCCGCCAGCGCCAGAGAAGAAACCACCGGCTCACCAATAGAGTTCTTTTGCATGATTTGGAATTCGGGGCCGGCTTTCATCACATAAGTATCGCCTTCGTCATTGGTGGCCAGAATTTTGCCATCGAATGCCACCATGGAGGAGACGAAATTGCTGGGATCGGGTACGCGCCTGGCTTCATACTTCGCCTCACCGGTCTTCGCGTCCAGGCAGGTGACCATACCCGAGTCCAACATTAAGTAGAGATAGCCTTCGTAAAACAGCGGCGATGGAACGTAACTGGTTCCCTTGGCGTAACTCCAAGCCACCCGGTCCTCGCCCGCGGCGGCGGTCAGTCGAATCGCGAGCGTCTTTTTTCTGGGGTGGCCAACTGAGGCAAAGACCATCCCCGCGCCGAACACAGGTGTTTGGACGATGACGCCGCCCGGGCCCTCCGCACGCCACAACTCCTTCCCATCCTCGGGCGCGTAGGCAATGACGTTGGAGCAGCCATTGGCAATGAGTTGCTGCCGGCCGTTCATTTTCACGATTACCGGCGTTGCTTATGTGTTTGTCACCTTTCGCGGGGTCTTCCAGGCAACCTTTCCGTCGCTGACGGCGAGAGCTGCGATAAAGGACTTGTCGGGGTCGTCTTGATCGGCTAGGACAATGACTTTGTCGTCGTACAGCACAGGTGATGGGCCATAGCCGTACCCAAGTGCATCTATCTTCCCGAGATTGGCCTTCCAAATCACGTGGCCACCGAAGTCGAGCTTATAATAGCCTTCCGCGCCGAAAGAGGCGTACACGTACTTGCCGTCCGTCACCGGGGTGGAAGTGGCGTAGTCTGCATTTCTGTGAACTTCGTCGTAGACTTCGCCACTATAGACAGTTCGCGCCCAGGCTTCCCTGCCGGTGGCGGCGTCGTAACACAAAACCTGGAGAGTGTGTTTGTGGTCGGCGCCGGTGCTGTCGGGGTTTCGAAAAGGCTTGCCCATCAGGGTGTGCACCGGGATGACTTTGTCAGGGACAAAGTCGCCTTCCAGATCGGTGGTGAGGAAGATGCGCGTTCCCCATACGACCGGCGACGAGTGACCCCGGCCTGGCACCGGAACTTTCCAGGAGATGTTGTGGTCGGAACTCCAGGACGTGGGGAGGTCTTTCAACGGAGAGACGCCGTTCAGCGAAGGACCGCGCCAACCCGGCCAATCGTTCGAGCCCTCGATAAGGGGGACCGCGAGCAACAACGATAGAAGCGCAAAGGGGCGCGTGTCCGAGCCGCCAAACAGGTTAGGAACTCGCGGGATAATGGCGGCGCGGCAGTGGCCCCGTTTTGCGCGGTTGCTCAAAACACTACGCATGAGTGGATTATGCAACGAGCACGCCGCAAGTATCTTGGAGAAATCGGCCATAATGGTAACATCGGCGTTCTTTCTCCGTACATTGCCGGAACGCAGGTCGCCCCGTCCACTGTCCATCTGGTGAACCATCTTCCGGATGGCACCAGCACCTTGATCTTCCGCCTCATGGACAATGGGCACGCCGACCTCCACGTCCTCGGCCGCCGGAGGCGCGCCATGTACAAGCGGGTTTCGTCCGCGCGTGCTTGTTTGAAGGTCGTTTTCCGGCCCGGCGACGGGTATGCATTCTTTAATGTGCCGCTTGTGGAACTCGCCGATCGCGCGATCCCCTTGCGCGAGCTTTGGGGACCAAGTGCGGATACCCTGCTCGACAAACTCGTGCATATGGAATCCAACGCGGGACGTATCGTGGAGATGAAGACCGCGCTCACCGATAGACTCCGCGCACCCAAAACGTTCGAACCCGTGGCGGTGCCCATGATAAGAGAGGCCACCGAACAGCTTTCCACACGCCAGGTGACGTTGCATGAAGTCGCGCATACGCTGAACGTGAGCGAGCGCCACCTGCGGCGCGCCTTCTCTCAGCTTGTGGGGCTTTCCCCCAAACGCTACGCCCGAATCCTGCGTTTCAGGCAAGCGGTGGCTCGCGCTTCCCATGGCGCTGCAGAGTGGTCCCAGATCGCGGTCGAGAGCGGATATTTCGATCAGTCTCACATGTGTGCCGACTTCCAGGATCTTGCCCGCGCATCTCCAGAGGCTCTCGTGCGGAATGACGCCGTCGAAGTTCCGCGCGGCATGTGTCCGTGAGTTGACACAGGCTCAATTCCCGAGTAAGTCCCACCTTGTTATGTTTACTAGAAGTAATGGGATCTTTGGTGTATACTTCTGTCTGCTAGGGACGCGGAACATGGAAATTTGGCCAATAAGTCTCGGTGAGCTGAAGTGACTGCGCCCGCGGGTAGAACCGTGTGCTTGTTTCTGGCACTCTTTGGGCTAACTTGCGCGGTTCGGGGTGCGGAGACAGTCGTCGGGAGCGTCAAAACGGCACAAGGCGGTGCGGTTGTCCGTCGCGGGGCGGATAGCATTCCCGTCCGGGAAGGGATGCACCTCCTGCTGAACGATGTCTTGCAAACGTCCGCCGACGGCCGCCTTGGTGCAATTCTTCAGGACGGCACGCGCATCTCTCTTGGACCGAACACAGAGATGAAGATCGACCGGTTCGTCTACCAGCCGGTAGACGGAAAGTTCGGCTTGTTGCTGCGGCTAAGCCGGGGCTTGCTGGCGTATATTTCCGGCGGAATCGCCCGATTCTCACCGGAATCCGTCAGCGTCGAGACGCCCGTAGGCGTGCTCGGGCTGAGGGGAACACACTTCGCTGTCTCAATTGAAGGAACTTAGCAGGATGCGGAAAAACACGTCTGGCAGGATGGTTCTTAGCCCCGGGCGTCAGCAGGCGGTTCCCGCCTTTTCGGCCACTTGCCAGGAGAGCAATTTGATGTCTAATAAATGGCTTCCGGTCGCGATCGCTCTGTTGCTTCTCCTCGCCGCGGGATGTGCACAGAAGAAAGCACAGTCTCCCCCACCTGCCCCGGTGCCCAAGCAGAACCTGGTTGTCTTACTGCCGGACCCGGAGGGTAAGTCCAGCACTATCGTCGTATCCAATCCGGCCGGCACACAAACACTGAGCCAGCCATACCAAATGGTTCGCGTGGAGCGGCAGGACGTTGCCCCGGCGCCTCCGGTTACCATGGAACAGAGTGAGGTGCGGCGTATATTTGGCCCCGTCCTGGACTCCCTTCCACTGCCCGAGATAGCGTTCACCCTTTATTTCAATGAGGGCAGCGAAGCGCTGATTCCCGAGTCGCAGGCGCAAATCCCGGCAATCTCGAAGGCGATCCGGGAACGTCGCTCAACGGCCATCGTGATAACTGGCCATACCGACACGACTGCCGATCCACAGTTCAACTACCGGCTCGGCCTTAGCCGGGCGCATGGCGTGGAGTCGATCCTAGTGTCGCAAGGCGTAGATAGCTCCAGCCTCTTTGTCACTTCTCACGGGGATGCCGACCTCGCGGTGAAGACGGCGCGCGGCGTGGCCGAACGCCGCAACCGTAGAGTGGAAGTAATTGTCCGTTAGGACTCCAACAATGCGCGTCACCCTCGTAGGGACGGCGGTTGTAGTGTTGGTTGCCGGCCTTTTCCTGGTACGCCCTGGTCCCGTCGCGAGGGTGGACGACAAAATATGCGACCTGCTCACCGGATTTCTCGGCCAAGGCAAACCGTCTGGGCGAGTCGTGATCGTCGAAATCGACGAAAGAAGCCTCGCTGAGTTTGGCCGCTGGCCATGGCCTAGAGATCTATTGGGATCGGTCGTACGCCGCATTCTGGATCGCGGGGCGGCAACGGTCGTGCTCGACATAATGTTGCACGAAGAAGATCGCGGAGCGCCCTCGGAACTCCCGGCCAAGGGGATTGGCGGCTCTCGAGGCGGCACTAACGACGAAGTTCTGGCGGGCGTGTTCTCCGGAAAACCTGTTGTAATCGGATACGCTTTTCGATTCGACGGGGCCCCTCCGAGTCCGTCCCCCTGCGCCCTCCAACCGTTGCCGCTGGCCGTGGTCGGACCGAATGATTCGTGGGAAAGCGGATTTTTTCACGCTTCTGGCGCTCTCTGCAGTGTTCCCCAACTTTCCATGGCCGCCGCAGGCAGCGGATTTCTGAACGCGGCACCCGATAGTGACGGCAAGCTGAGACGGGTTCCCCTGGTGATCGCATCCGGTGATCGGCAGTATCCCAGCCTGGCACTCGCCGCTTTCTACGTTTATCGGCGTCCATCATCGATGCAACTCAGTCTGGATGCCGGTGAAGCCTCGCGGTTGCGCGTGGACACACAGGTGATCCGCCTGGAGGGTCCCAGTTCCATGCGCTTGCGCTACTGTGGCGCCCGCCGAACATTTTCGTACATCTCGGCCGCCAGTGTTTTGCAGGATCGAATGCCGGTGGAGACGTTGCAGGGCAAGATTGCCATCATCGGCGGATCTGCGCTTGGCTTGCCCAACCCGGTAGTGACACCGGTAGATCCACAACTTCCCGAGGTCGAAGTCCAGGCCACGGCCATCGACAATCTCCTGCAGGGCAATTCGTTTAATCGGCCCGCCGGTCTCCGCCTGTGGGAGTTGCTCCTCGCGCTATTTACCGGCCTGGCGGCGATTTTCCTGCTGGCGCGGGTTCGTTCCTGGTGGAGCGCCTTGCCCGTACTCGGCATTGCGCCCGTAGCGTGGGTCGGCTGCACCCTCCTTCTGGCCAAAACCGGCCTGCTGCTCTCTCCACTGCCCGCGACCGCGGCTCTGGTTTGTGCTTTTCCGGTCGTCACCCTGCTCAATTACCAGTTGGAGAAACGCAGGGCCGAAGGGACTAAGCGACAACTGGAGTCGGCGGTGGAACACACCCGGGAAGTGCTGCGCGAAAGCGAGTCCCGCTATCAACTCCTGGTCGAAAACGTTAACGACGCCATTATTTTGGAAGACACAGAGGGGCGGCTCGTATTTGCCAACCGCCGTTTCCGGGAGTGGTTCGGACTGGAGGGAAAGGACCTCAGCGAGGTCGTTCTGGAGAATTTCGTGGCCCCGGAATGGCGCGTCGTGCTGCGCGATCAACGCGACCGCCGTGCCAGCGGCGCGAGCGTACCCGACCACTACGAATACGAAGGCATTCGACCTGACGGCACGCGCATCTGGATCGAGGCGTTGGTCACCAACGTAGAAGAAGCTGGACGGACCGTCGGAACGCAGGCTGCTCTGCGCGACATCACGGAGCGCAAACGGATGGAGGCGCAGTACCTGCAGGCGCAGAAAATGGAAGGCATCGGCAGGCTGGCGGGTGGCGTCGCGCACGATTTCAATAACCTGCTTACAGTGATCAACGGCTACAGCGACCTGTTATTGAGGAGGCGGCCGGACGACGACGATTACTGGGCCGGCCTGAAGGAGATTCGCGCAGCGGGGGAGCGGGCTGCGGAGTTGACGCGGAACCTGCTGGCCTTCAGCCGGAAGCAGATGGCGCAACGCAAGGCGTTAGATTTGAACGTTGTGGTGGCTGAAGCAGAAAAGATGTTCGGACCTCTGATCGGCGAGGATGTCGAGTTAACTACCCGGCTCAGCCCCGCGCTGGAACAGGTCATGGCCGATTCCGCCCAAGTTCACCAGATATTGATGAACCTGCTGGTGAATGCGCGCGACGCCATGCCCCGCCCAGGCAGGATCGTCATCGAGACCAGGAATGTCGAGGCCGATGAGGATTTCGTGCGCAGGCATCCCGGGTGCAAACCGGGTTCGTACGTATATCTGGGCGTGACGGATAACGGCACCGGGATGAGCGAGGAGGTCAAGCGGCACTTGTTCGAACCATTCTTCACAACGAAGGGACCGGGGAAAGGAACGGGGCTCGGGCTCGCTACGATTTATGGGATTGTGCAGCAGAGCGGCGGACGGATCGAGGTCACCAGCAAGCTGGACGAGGGCACCACGTTCCATATCTACCTGCCGGCCGTCAAGAACGCGGGAGCTGCACAACGCGCCGCGAACGATCCCGTCCCCGCGGGGCAAGGCTCCGCGACCGTGCTGGTGGTGGAAGATCAGGACGCCCTGCGGCGATATGTTCGCATGGTTCTCGAGAAGGCCGGCTACCGCGTGCTGCATGCTGCCAATGGCCCGGATGCGCTGGCACTGGCGGAACAATTTCGGGGGAGGATCCACCTGCTGGTGACCGACCTCATCCTCCCGCACATGGACGGACGCGAGTTGGCGAAGACTCTGAAGACGGCACGGCCCGAAATGAAAGTGCTGTTCACATCCGGCTACGCGGAAGACATAGTTGCCGGCCACGGGACCTTTGCCGGCGATTCAGCGTTCCTGCCGAAGCCTTTCACCCCGGCCGAGCTGAGAACAAAGGTAGCTCTCTCGCTGCAGGCGGCGGAGTCGGTCAGGAGTGAGCCGTTGGAGAATGGGGCATAGCGGAATCGCTTGTAACACCGCCAACTATCGCCGCGAAATCAATCCGGCGCTCTGTGTGAAGGTGTTCCAATACTATTTCGCCGGCAAGCCGGCCTGGATAGCACTTCCGATGGGGCTGCCCCAGCCTGTGCAGGCGTCCCAGCCCGGGCCGGCGGAGTACGCGCCATTGTTTCCCGAGACGATGTCGTGGAAACCGGTGGCGGAAAGCGATCCGTACAGCGCATTATTCAGAAAGCCGACGCTCGCGCCGCCCTGCTGGTTGAGCAATGCGATTAAGCCCGCCCATAGCGGCGCCACCGCGCTGGTACCACCGATGACCAGGGACTGGCCGTCAACCACCACCTGGTAGCCGGTATTCGGATCGGCATCGCCCGCCACATCCGGCACGCCGCGGCCCGCGAAACCGGTATTGACCGAAACGGGGACGTTGGCCGATTGCTGATAGGTGGGCAATGGAAACGTTTCGCTCACCCCGCCGCCGCTCGCGCCGTTACCAGAGCCGTCGTTCCACACAACCTCCTGCTTGATGCTGCCTCCTGAACCGGTGAGGGTGGTGCCGCCGCAGGAGAGCACGTTCGGGCTGGACGACGGAAAATCGACGTGCGCCTGACCATCCGTCTGGCCGTCGTTCGACCCGTCGTCGCCGGAAGCGGTGCATACCATGACACCCAGGGCCACGGCATCCTGAAAGGCCTGGTCGTAGGACTGCATGGCCTGCGCGGTCCAGGTCGCTTCGGCGCCTCCCCAACTGATGGAGATGACATTCGGGTGATTGGTCTGGTCGTGGACTGCGGTAGTGATGGCGTCCAGAAAGCCCTGCGTGGTGTTGGGCCCGAAATAGACGGCAATGGCCACGCCCGGCGCTACCGAACCGGAGACTTCGATATCCAACAGCACTTCGCCATCGGCGCTATTGGGATCGCCGGCGGGCTGGTTGGAAGCGCCGTCCACCGAGACCGCAGTTACCGCTGGCGTCGCCAGATTCAGATTGGAAAAAAACGTATCGAGGTCGGATTGCTGGTAGCCGCCGCCCAATTCGATAATTCCGATGGTCTGGCCGGCGCCGGTGGCACCCGAGGGAAACTGGTAGAGTTGGGCCACCTGGGGCGGCGAATAGGAAGTTGCGGCCGCCGCCAGCGGGGCAACGGCGGCGCTGCTCAATCGAAAGCGAGTGCGGGCCTGCGGCCGCTGATCGAATCCGAATATGCCTTCCACGACGCCAGCGAGTTCGGCAGGAATCTGCAGCGTGCCGCTGCGGCCGCGGAAAGTGTTCTCGTTCTGTTGATAAAGTTTTACGGTGGCGCTGAAAGCCCGGTTCAGGCGGGAGAGCGTGCCGGAGAGGGCCACTGTGCGCCTTGCAGCGTCGGAGCTAACAAAGGTTAACCCCTCGGCGGCGCCGTAATCCGCAACTTTCTGCATATCGGCCGGATCGGCGCCGTAGAGATCCGCAAACTGCGCGCGGCTCACGGCAGGCCCGGCGCCGGGGGCGGGCAATGGGTTGCGGCGCCGCACTACGACCGAAATCTGCACGACTTCGTTGGGATCAGGAGTACCGACGACGGCGGCGCCTGGAGGTTCGGGCCGCTGGCTCCCCGGTAGTTCGACCTTTGCTTTCGCCATAGCGACTAATTTACCTCAGTCCGCGGGTCGGGCCAGTATAATGATCGTATTGAAAAGCACCCTGCTCGCGGCTATTTGTCTGACCACCCGCTTGTTCGCCGGAAACGCGCTGGTGGACAACGGCTACGAGTACTTCTACAACCTCGACTACGATCAGGCGCTGGCCGATTTCGACCAAGCCATCGCCGCGGACCCGGGCAACCCGGATTTACACAATCACGCCGCGGAAACAGTGGTGTTCCAGGAAATGTTCCGGGATGGCGCGCTGGAAAGTGCCCTGGTCACCGGCAGCAATTCGCTGCTTCGGCGCGCCAAGCTCAATCCCCCGCCGGCGGTGCGGAAACGGTTCCTTTCGGAGATCCAGAAGGCTCTGGACTTGGAGCAAACCCGGTTGCGCAAAAATCCGAATGACATGGCGGCGCTCTACGCCATGGGGATCACGTACGGGTTGCGCGCCAACTATTACTTCCTGGTCGAGAAGGCCTGGGTGGACGCGCTGCACGATTCTACCATCGCGCGCAAACTGCACAACCGGGTGAGCGAACTGGATCCCTCGAATGTGGACGCGCGGCTGGTCCAGGGGTTGCACGATTACGTGATCGGCAGCCTGCCGCCTCTTTACAAGATGTTCGGGTTCCTGATCGGCTTCCACGGCGATAAAGAGCGCGGCATTCGCACGGTCGAAGACGTAGCGGCGCACGGATCGCTAAACCGGGTTGACGCGGAGGTTTTCCTGGCTGCGATCTACCGCCGCGAACGGCAGCCCCGCAAGGCCTTGCCCCTAGTCGAAAGCCTGATCGCGCGCTTTCAGCGTAACTACCTGCTGCGTTTCGAGCAGGCTGGCATGTATTCGGCCTTGGGCGACGGCAAGAAGGCGATCACCTGCGTGGAGCAGGTAGCGCAATTGAAGAAGCAGGGAATCGCGGGCTATATGCGGGTGCCTTGGGAAGCTATCTACTATCAGTTGGGGACCATTCAGTTTTGGTACAACGACTTGGATGCGGCGCTGGCAAATATGCAAAGAGTGACTGCGCACGCGGATGAGGTGGATCTGAATACGGGCGTATTGGCGTGGATGCGGGTGGGCCAGATTTACGATCTCACCGCGCGCCATGGCCTGGCGATCGAAGCATACAAAAAGGCTATGGCGTACGCTCCCGAGGCCGAAGCGGCCCGGGAATCGCGCCGCTACATATCTTCTCCCTACCGCCGGGAAAAGGGCTGAACCGCTAGTCGACGGTGACCTTGACGGGTTGCTCGATCAGCTTTGGCTCCTTGCCCGTCGTAAGCAGCATCAGCGCGAACCGCCCGGATGTCGCCTTAGTAGGGATTTTGAACTTCAGGGTGGTGTCGGTTTGCTCGGTAAGGTCCACCAGAACGTCGTTTTTGCCGTCGGTCAGGTAGACCTTGGCTACTAACGTCTTTTCCAAGTTTTCCCCGGCTACCGTGAGTTCATCCCCGGCTTTCCCATTGGCTGGGTCGACCGAGGTCATTCGCGGCATAGGTTGCTGTGCGAACGCCGTCAGGCCTGCGGCCAGCAAGAGTGGCACTACAAAAGACAGTTTCATCTGAAATCTCCGCCTCTAGTTTCACTGTATGTCGATTACACCCGGAATTCAAGGGGTAACTAAATGCAACGCGAGGGAATTGCAGGCGGAAATCAGATCATTTCGTTCAAGAGTTCGGGCCTTGGCCTGGGGATCACTACCTTGTTCACTAACAAGCCCTTTTGGGCGATGGCCCTGGCAGCGGCCGCCACCGCACTTTCCACTGCGGCCACGTCTCCTGTAAGGGTGACGAAGGCCTTGCCGCCCAACGCCATGGCGAGACGCACTTCGATCAGCCGGACATCCGCCGACTTGGCGGCGGCGTCGGCCCCCTCGATGAGCGAAGCCACCGAGAACGCCTCCACGATGCCCAGCGCTTCCAGTTTCTCCACCTTCGTGGTGCCGCTAATCGCCGGGAAGACGGACTCGTGCAGGTTGGGGATGGTAAAGCAGTCGATCACCGAAAAACTACCGGCCGTATTGCCGGACGCCACGGCTGCTTGTACGGCGCCGACTTCACCGCGCACCATCACCATGTATTTCCCGGAGCAGATCGAGCGCGCCAGCACCAGTTCCACGTCCGCCGCCTTCAGCATCGCGTCGCACACCTGATATCCCGCCGCGATGCTGCCCAGTTCGATGAGCCCAATGGAATCTTTAGCCATAACTTATGCCACGATCTCGATGAATTCTGTGGTGATGGTGCGCGCACGGCCATCGATGGACGCATGGATCGCAGCGCCTAATTCGTTAGCCTCCACGCGGGCGATGGGCTGGCCTCTCGACACCTGAACGCCCGCCTCGATCACCGGCCGCGCCGGTACGCCGGCGTGCTGGCGGAGCTTAAGGCGCACGGATTTCGGTCGATACTCGCGCTCCTCAAATGGCGTCTCCGCCTCGTACTCTTCCACTTTCAGGCGCTTTCGCAGCATGGAGAGGGGCACCCGCCGGTACTCCTTCATGGGATGGACCTCGACCGGCTTTTGCTGAACGAACTTCAAGCCGGCGGAGCGGCGATCGTGCTTGGCCTGATCGCAGGCTTCCTTGGGGTACAGATCCTCTGGGCAAGCGTACAAAGTGCAAAGGCCGCAGGCGCAGCACAACTCGCCCCACTGGTTCCAGTTCTGCGCTCCGGTGAGGGTGAAGCCCAGACTGCGCATGACCTTGTGCGGCACCACCTCGTAGCCCAGCAGATACCGCGGACAGAATTCGGTGCAGTAGCTGCATTGGTCGCATGCCGATTTGCCGATGTGGCTCATCTCCTTGAGGGAGCGGTCGCGGCGCGTGATCAGGTAATGATCGCGCGGCAGCACGATCAGGCCGGCGGTCGTTTTGGTGACGACGTCATCCAGGTCGAAAGTCAAGAATCCCATCATGAGCCCGCTGACGAAGACGCCGAAATCAGGGACACGCGCACCGCCGGCCAGCGCCAGCAACTCACGGAAAGAGGTTCCCACGGGTACCCAGAACGACTTGGGCTGGCCGACCGCGCCGGCGATGGACACGAATTTCTCAGTGACCGGAATTCCGCGCGTCGCCTGGTGGACGTTGTAAAGCGTCTCCACATTGTTGACCACGCAGCCCACGTGCAGCGGCAGTCCTGCTGGCGGGATGAGGCGTCCTGTGGCAGCATAGACCAGCTCGAATTCGTCGCCCGAAGGGTAGAAATCGCCAAGCATGACGTACTCGATTTTCTTCGCCGGCTTCTGCGCCTGGAGCGCCTCGAGCGATTCCGCGTTTTTCGTTTTGATGCCGAACTTGCCTACCAGTGCGCCTGTGGACTCCATCATGGCGGCCATGCCAGACAGGATTTCGGCCGGGAAGTGCTTCATCAATTCGGCGTCTTTATGGATCAGCGGCTCGCATTCGGCGCCGTTGGCGATCACGAATTCCACGCGCGAAGCGGCTTTTACGTGCGCCGGGAAGCCTGCACCGCCAGCGCCTACCACGCCTGATTCGAGCAACTGATCGCTCAGCATTTAGAGGCAGCGTAGCATGTCTGCCGGTCGCAAGCTCGCTTACGCCACGGTAGCCGCGCGTCCGGCCGCTTCGAGTACCGTGCCACCGGCGGCAAATGGCGCGCGGACGTAGGCCAGGGCGACCACCTTGCCCAGTGGCGGCGAAAAGGCGAATGACGTGATTTCCCCGGCCTCGGCGGCGCCGGCGATGATTTTGGCCCCGACGGGCAACGGCGACTCGCCCTCAATTTCCAGCTTGACGAGCAGGCGGTTGACGTGGCCGCGAGAGCGGATGCGCTCCACGATCTCCTGCCCCAGGTAGCAGCCCTTGGTGAAGTGGACGGCATGCATTTGGCGCGTCTCCTGTGGCAGCGTAGTGTCGAAAATATCTTCCCCGTAGCGCGGCAGACCGTGTTCCAGGCGGACGATGCGGGCGTCTTCGGGTTTGGCGGCAACGGCGCCGGTCGACTCGATCTTCGCGATCCAGACCGGTTTTTCGGCGGGCGGCAGGAAGAGGCGGTACCCCGGCTCACCGGTCAGGCTGACGCGCTCGATCAGGACTCCGTCAAAAGGCACGTGCGAATACTCTACTTCCGGCGCGGGCGCGCCAAACGATGCCAACATGGCGGCGGATTGCGGACCCTCGATGGCGATACAAGCCAGCGCACCGGTGACATCTTCGAGCGCAACATCGTCGGCGATGATGTACTTGTCCACGTGCTGGAAGACGCGCTCGCGGGTCTCGGGCTCCGTGTCGAGCAGCAAACGGTCCGGTAGGCAGAGCAGGTTCACGTCCGCCAAAATGTGGCCTTGCGCGTTAAGGAAGAAAGCGTAACAACCCGTGCCCGGAGTCAACTGCTGGATGTGGTTGGTGGTGATGGCGTGCAGCAGGCGGGCGCGGTCCTCGCCGATGGCGTAGATGCGGCCGCGCGCGGAGAGGTCGAGCCAGGCCGCGGTGTTGCGCAAAGCGTCGTATCCCGAGGGCATGATTCTTCATTATGTGGCTTGACGGCACGGCGCGGGCGACGCATAATCGTGCGATCAGCCGAATTGGTTTTGCGCGCGATTCGGGAGGAGGATACACATTGATCGATCGGCGGGCTTTCTTACAAAGCGCTCTGGGTGGTGCCGCGGCGCTTGGGGCAGCGCGGCGGGCCATCGGCGCGGACACATCGGACAAGAAGGCGGTGGCGGCTGAGGTAGAGAAGCACCACGACGAAGCCGTCCAGCGGCTGCAGACATGGGTCAGGCAACCGTCGATAGCCGCAGAAAACCGGGGCATGACCGAGGGTTGCGACCTGACCATGGGGATGCTGCGCGAGGCCGGCTTCGACCACGTAACGAAAGTCCCCACCGACGGGCAGCCCGGCATTTTCGCACTACTGGACGCGGGCGCTCCGCGCACTATCGGGATTTACTTCATGTACGACGTGAAGCAGGCCGACCCGAAGGAGTGGACTTCCCCGCCATGGGACGCCGCCATCGTGGACAAGCCGGGACTTGGAAAGATCCTGGTTGGCCGCGGCGCCACCAATCAGAAAGGCCCTGAAGCGACATTTCTCGCGGCCCTGCACGCTTTCCGGTATGCGGGGCGGAAGCCGCCGGTGAACCTCGTGTTTGTGGCGGAGGGCGAAGAAGAGATCGGCTCGCCGCATTTTCCCCAGGTGGTACAGCAAGCCGATGTGATGGCCGCGTTGCGCAAGTGCAGCGGCGTATTCATGCCCATGGGGATGCAGTCGCTGGATGGCGGCGTCACCATCAACCTGGGCGCCAAAGGCGTGGTGGAACTGGAACTGGTTTCGAGCGGCGAGCGCTGGGGGCGCGGGCCGCGGCAGGATCTGCACTCGAGCAACGCGGCCCGCGTGGATAGTCCCGCGTGGCACCTGGTACAGGCGCTGGCCACGCTGGTCGGACCCGACGGCCACACACCGGCGATTGAGGGTTTCGCCTCGCGCGCGCGTCCGCTCACACCTACGGAGAAGGCCCTCATCCGGGAAGCCGCCGGCCGTCAGAGCGAAGCCGTGGCCAAGAAGCAGATGGGCGTGGAGCACTGGGTACACGACGTGGACTGGCTGGAGTCGCTGGAAATGCTGGTTTCGCAGCCGACCGTCAACATCGAGGGCCTGGTGGGCGGATATACCGGGCCGGGCGGCAAAACGATTCTGCCGCACAAGGCTGTGGCCAAACTGGACCTGCGCCTGGTTCCGGATATGACCGCGGCGGAAGCGCTGGCGGCCCTGAAAGCGCACTTGGCGCAACGCGGCTTCGCGGACATCGAGGTGAACATGACCGGCGGATACAATCCCACCAACACTCCCGCCGATAGCGCGATTATCCGGGCGGCGATGGCGGTGTACAAGCGGGCGGGCCTGGATCCCATCCTGTGGCCGCGGCTGGCGGGATCGTGGCCCGGCTACGTATTCACCGGCGAGCCGTTGAAACTGCCGGCGGGCCACTTCGGCCTGGGACATGGCAACGGCGCGCACGCTCCGGATGAATATTACGTGATCGAATCTGCCAATCCGAAGATCCAGGGGATGGATGGCGGCGCCCGGTCGCATGTGGAATACCTTTACGAACTGGCATCCACCGCGGCCTGAAGCCGGCCTGGCGGCCATGCCTGCACAATGCCGTGCAAGGGGCTCTCAGCCCCGGCCGCGGAGCCCTATTGATTCAGATTGAACGCAACGACGATTTCGGTCTTCACCTCAATTGGATCTCCGTTCAGGCGGCAGGGAGCGAACCTCCACTGCTTTACCGCCGCAATCGCCGCAGGAACCAGCGCCGGGTTGCCCGATACTAAATCGAGGTTGCCGACCTGGCCCGTTTTGCTAACCACGATTCTGAGTTTCACCTCACCCTGAATGTGCGATTTCTTTGCTTCTTTCGGGTAGACCGGACGAACATCGTGGATCAGACCGCAATTCTTCGATGAAGCCCAAAAACTACCGGCCTTGATCGAACCTGTCGTCGCGTGCGAGGGCTGCGTGGAGTGACATCCAACCAGTAGTGAGACCACTAGCACGCAAAAAACAGGCCGGCGCACGCTTCATTGTAGTCCCACCAGTTAACCCTAATCTCGTGCTAAATCAGGGGCCGATATCAAGCCTCGACACTATGTCGGCTCGCCATAAACCGCGCATCCGATGAAGTGCACGAAGGAAGAGAGTCGGGAATGAAACTCGGAATCTTATTTATTAGCGGTTTCCTGTCCGCCGCCATGACTGCGTTACCCCTCTCCGCCATGGCGGCGGACAGCGAATGCGTGGCGAGTAACGCCACGCATGCACTATATTCTGGCGATGATCCGGCGCAAGTAGACGCGATCCTTCGCGACATGCACCTGGAAGCACGGCATGCCCTGGACCATGCCGACAAGCTGCACCTTTTTGCCCGCGATTCGAATTTAACCTGGGAGTCCGATGCCAGCCAGCTTCAGCCGATCAAGGAAGAGATCAACGAAATGGGCGGGCAGGTCTGCCGCCTGGAGGCGATGCGGGCAGAAGCTGCGCCGCGGCAGCAAGCCGAGATCGACCGGATCCCGACTACGATTCGCCTGATGGCGGACAACGCCGAAGATGCGATCTCTTTCGGCAATCGCCACCGGCAAGGCTTATGGCTGGCTCCCTACAGACGATATGCGGACAACCTGTACCATGAGTCCGAGCTGCTGGCGCGTACGCTACGTTACTGATCCGTTCCCATCTACCTTCCCGGCAGGATGCCGGTCGGCAGTCGCTCCGCCGCAAACTGAAATTGAAAGGAGCAATCGAATGCAGATTCGCAATATCCTGTCGGGCGCCTGCGGCCTTGCTTTGCTCGCAACAGCCGGGATCGCGCAGGCCACCACGGCGACCAAGACCGTGAGCAACACGGACCAGCAGTTTATGATTACAGCCGCACGGGCCGATATGACTGAGGCCCATGAGGGCCAGATGGCCGAGAACCAGGCGACTCAGGCTGACGTCAAGAACTTCGCCAAAACCCTGGTCCAGGACCACACGGCCGCTTATACGGAACTGTCGGAACTGGCCGCGAAGCTGAACGTGACCATACCAAAGGGAATCGACGTTGCCAGGAATCAGACCATCACGCAACTTGTGCACGCCAAGGGCGCGCGCTTCGACACCCAGTTCGCGAGAGATGAAGTCGCGGCCCACAAGAGCGCGATAGCGGTATTCAAGCGGGAAGCGGCGCACGGCCAGGACACAGACGTGAAAGCCTACGCCGCCAAAATGGTTCCGGTGCTGGAGAAGCACCTGCACGCAGCCGAGGGATTGGCTAAACCGTCCGGGCGCAGTTGAGATACCGCGCGAAGCTTACTTGGCAGCCTGTCGCGCCACTTTCGCCGGGGAATAGACGAGCACATCGACCGCGCCACCGTCGGGCACACCCGCGGTCTTGCCCATGCCGATGATTTTGATGCGGGTATCGTCCAGCTTGTAATGTTGGACTAGGTATTCGCGCACGGCAGCGGCGCGTGCGCGGGTCAGTTGCAGTTGTTTATCACTGTCGCCCTTCTGATCCGCGTAACCCGCCACTACCGCCAGGCCAACGGGATTGTTCTGCAGATATTCGCCGGCTTGATTCAGAGTCTTGCTGTTTTTCATCTTGGCATCATCCGGATGGTCGAAAAGCTTGCCTGCTTGATATTGGAACTGCTGATCGGGAGTGGCGGAGGGCACTTGGTTGACGGCATCGCGCTTCAACTCGGCGGCATCTTCATAGCCGCGCTTTTTGAAAAAACCGCGCAACAGGAAATTGTGTTTTAGGGCTTCGGTGTCGTCCTGAAGATTAGATGCCACCTGGTTCAGATGCTGATACATCGACCGGTCGTTGATCAGGGCGCCCACCGTGCCCTTGCCGCTATTCATTTTGGCGCTCATGACATCCAGATTGGCGGCACTCTGCGTGACACTCTGGACGGCTCCCTGCGCCGAATCCAGCAGGCCATTGACTTTTTTGATCATGTCGGAGATCTCCAGGGGCGTCTCGCCCCCGATCGTATCGCCCTCCTTCACCCTGGCGGAGTCCGCCGTTCCAAAGGAGACTTCCACGTACTGGTCGCCCACCAGGCCTTCCGTGCGGATGGACGCCACTGAATCTTTCTTGATCACATCGCGGGTGGCGGCCTTCATATCGAGCGCCACGCGCACTTTTCCATCCGGCCGGTGCGGTAGTTCGATGTGCCCCACGGTGCCCTCGTGGACGCCGCCCACGCGCACTACGGCGCCTTGCTCCAGACCCACCACGTTCTGGAAATCGGCATACACCCGGTAAGTCGAGCTGAACCGGAGCTGCTGGTTTCCGATCAGGAAAATGCCGGCGCCGAACATCACCAGCGCCGCCACGATAAAGATCCCCAACCGCAATTCCTTAGGCATAGGTCACCTGCAACCCCTTTTCCACGAACTGGCTCACGAATGCATCCTGGCTCTTCTGCAGGTCCGCGAGCGTGCCTTCCGCGACGATGTGGCCGTCATTCATCAGAATGAACCGGTCGGTGAAAACAGCCGCCGCATGCACGTCGTGAGTTACCACCACCGACGTGATGCCGCGTTTTTCCTTGAGGTCCGCGATCAGCTTGCCGATCTCGGCGGAGGTGATGGGATCGAGGCCGGAAGTGGGCTCGTCGAACAGCAGGATCTGCGGATCGAGCGCCAGCGCGCGGGCCAACCCCACGCGTTTCTGCATCCCTCCCGAAATCTGCGACGGCAGCTTGTCGAGCCCTTCTTTCATGCCCAGGCTGGCCAGCAGTTCGCGCGCACGCTTGCGTGCTTCCTCTTCCTGCACTTTGCCGTGCCGGCTCATGGGAAACACCACGTTGTCCTCGATGGTCATGGAATCGTACAGGGCCGCCTGTTGAAAGAGGAAACCGATTTTCTTACGGAGCTCGTTCAGATCGTCGGGCCGAAGTTGCGCGATATCGGTGCCGCAGATCTTGACCGAGCCGCCATCCGGCGCGAGCAGCCCGATCATGATCTTCAGCAACACGCTTTTGCCCGTGCCGCTGCGGCCCAACACGGCCAGAGTTTCACCGTGCCGCGCTTCCAGGTTGATGCCGTCGAGCACCTTCTGCTCGCCGAAGGCTTTGCGCAGGCCTTCGATCTTAATGGCAGGTTCTTGATTTTCCGCGGCCATGAGCACCTCACGCCAGGGGCCAGATCATCAGGATGATCCGCACCAGAATCACGTCCGCCAGAATCACGAACAGCGAGGAGAGCACCACGGAACTGGTGGCGGAACGCCCCACGCCTTCCGTGCCGCCCTTGGTCCGCATGCCCTGGAAACAGGCCACCAGGCCGATAATCGCGCCGAAAACGGCTGTCTTCAGGATGGGAGGTATGTAGTCGCTGAAGGCGGCTTCCTTGAAGCCCGACATCAGAAACAGCCGCAGGGACACAGGGTTCGCGAGCGTGTTCGCAACCCAGCCCATCAGGATGCCGCAGCAGTTCGCGGCCACCGTAAGCAAGGGCACCATCAGGATGCAGGCCAGCACGCGGGTGACTGCCAGATACTTGTAGGGATCGACGGCAGACACCTCCATGGCATCGATCTGCTCGGTCACTTTCATGGACCCGAGTTCCGCGCCGATGCCCGCGCCGGCCCGCCCGCTCACCACCAGCCCCGTGATAACAGGCCCGCTCTCTTTGATCATGGCGAATACGATAATCGCCGGCAGAAACGACTTGGCACCGAAGCGCACCAGGGCGTCGCGGGTCTCGAGCGAGAGCACCACGCCGGTAGCGGCGCCCGCCAGGGCCACTAGCGGCAGCGATTTGGCGCCGATCACGTCGCACTGGCGGATCAGCTCGCGCCATTCGAACGGCGGCTTGACGGCCGCTCGCGCCAGCCGCACACAAAATAGGGCCAACGCTCCAAACCATTCGAAGGTGGCGATCAAGAGGCCCACAAGAGGGTTGCTTGCGGATCTAATGCCAAACTGATGTGCGCCTGTTCCGCCGACGTGGCAAAACTCACGCCTCCCGTCCGGTGTCTATTGACATAGTCCGGCGAAATTGGGCATACTATGTCAAGTTGAGACATAGTATGCCAAGAGACAATTCAACGCGCATTGAGGCACTACTGCCGCTCTCTCCGACCGTTTTCCATATGCTGCTGGCGCTCGGCGAAGGCGAACGCCACGGCTACGCCCTGAAGCGCGAGATCCTGCACCGCACCGGCGGCAAGGTCAACCTTGGATCCGGCGCCCTCTACGGTTCGATTAACAAAATGCTGGAGCAGGGGCTCATCGAACAATCCGAAGAACGGCCCGACGCCCACCTGGACGACGAGCGCCGCCGCTATTACCGCATCACCCCGCTGGGGCGCCATGTGGCGCAGGCGGAAGCCGCCAGAATGCGCCAGTTGGTGCGGCTGGCCGACGATCGCTTGGGGCTGCCCGAACCCGCCTGAGCCAGAGGTGTACCATGGCCGATGCCAAACAAATCTACCGCCGGTTGTTGAAGCTGTATCCGGCCCGTTTCCGCGAGGAATACGAAGCGCCGCTCGAACGCCAGTTCAGCGATGAATACCGGGAGGCAGGCACTCCCGCCGGCCGTGCCCGATTCTGGCTGCGCGCGATCTGCGACCTGGCGGTATCGATCCCCGGGGAGTTCCTGCGGGAGCTTCGTCAGGATCTGGCCTATGCCGGACGAGTCTACCGGCGCCGCTCGCTGGTGACGGGACTGGCGCTCGCCGCCTTGGCGCTGGCCATCGGAGCGACCACAGGCGTGTTCAGCGTGGTGAACGCCCTGCTGATCCGCAGCCTGCCCTTTCACGAACCGGCGCGCCTGATGGAAGCCGGCGGCTATCCGCAGCTCATGATTCAGGGCCGCGCGGCCTTTTATGACTGGCGGGCCCGCAGCCTGTATTGGGAGGATGCCGCCACCTACCGCACGTCGTACATGAACCTGACCCGGACGGGCGGAGCGGCGCGCGCAGCAGTCACCGAAACGTCCGCCAATTTCTTCGCCATGTTGGGTTCCGAACCGGGATTCGGCAGGAGCTTTAGGGCGAACCAGGACATACCGGGTGGATCCGGCGTGGCGGTCATCGGGTACGGTCTATGGCAGCAGATGTTCGGCGGCGATCCGCGCGCGCTGGGCGCCATCATCCATGTGAACGGCGTCCCGCTGGAGGTGGTGGGCGTGGCCGCGCCGGGATTCGATTATCCCGCCAAAACCGCGCTGTGGACTTCCACCGTTTTCGATCTCCAGCGGCTGCCGGATGCGGGCGCCATCTTCGCCCATACTATCGGCAGGCTCAAGCCCGGCATGACGATAGCGCAGGCCAACCAGATCATGACTACCGAGCTGCGCGGGATGAAGTTTCCCATGGCGCAAAATCCGGATGACCGGCCGCGGTTGATCTCGCTCCAGGATCAGCTTGCCGGCCGGGTCCGTCAGGCGTCCTGGGTGCTGTTAGCGGTAGTGGCGTTCGTGCTGTTGATCGCCTGCGCCAACGTGGCGCATCTTCTGCTTTCGCGTATGACGGAGCGGCGTCCCGAAATGGCCGTCCGCGCCGCGCTGGGAGCCAGCCGCGCGCGACTGGTACAGCAGTTGATTACAGAGAGCATGGTGTTGACGCTCACGGCCGCCGCCGCCGGCCTGGTGGTGGCGCGCTGGGCGGCGCGCCTGGCATCCAGCGTCCAGCCCGCGCAATTGACCACGCAAAGCTACTCGATACTGGACTGGCGGGTGCTCGGATTTGCGATCGCGGTGGCGCTCACGACCGGCGTGATCTTCGGTGTTCTACCGGCGTGGCTGATCGGCCGCGCGCAGCCCGCGGTGGATGCCGTGCGCGCGCAGGGAGGCGCCGGGGGATCGGCCGTGAGCCGCACCCGCACAGCGTTGATCGCCCTGCAGGCGGCCCTGACTGTGATGTTGCTTGCGGGATCCGTCACCATGGGCCGCAGCTTTTTGAAATTGCTGGGCACCGATCTGGGCTTCCGCACGGAAAACGTGGCGACGTTTAGCGTGTCGCTGTTGGGCACGCATAATGAGCCGGATCCCTCGGCCCGGCAGTATTTCACGGCCGCGCTGCGGCGCCTGGAGAGCGTGCCCGGCGTGGAAGCCACCGGAGCAGTAGAATACTTGCCCCTGAGCAGCCGGGCCCTCTATTTTCTGGGCGTGAAAATGGACTCGGGCGTATCAGTGGGCGCGATGCCGGTGATGGCCACGCCGCACTACTTCGCCGCGATCGGCGCTCAGATTATCGCCGGCCGCGACTTTACCAATGACGACCAGGACGGCGCGGAGCCGGTGGCGATTGTGAATCAGGAGTTCGCGCGCAAGGCCGGCGGCGGCCCGCTCATCGGGAGAAAGCTGACGCCGCCGTTCCGCGGTTCGAAGCCGGCCACCATTGTCGGCGTTGTGGGCAATACCCGTTTCGATCCCGCCGCTCCCGCGCTGGCGCAAGTTTATTTGGCCGTCGACCAACGGCCTCCGGCGTTCGCGACATTTGTAACGCGCGTCCACGGCGACCCTGCCCGTTACCTGGCAGTCGGCCGCGATGCGATTCAGCAGGTGGACCCGCAGGTGCCTGTCTTCGATGTAATGACGCTCCCCCAGCGGCTGAACGCGGCCTTGGCCAAGCCGCGCTTCTACACCATCGCCATTCTGTTCTTTGCCGGATTCGCCTGGCTGCTGGCGCTGATCGGAATTTACGGTGTAGCATCTTACACGATTTCGCAGCGCACGCATGAGATCGGCATCAGGATCGCCGTGGGTGCGCCATCGGGCCGCCTGCGGCGGTCGCTGTTGGGCGAAAGCATGCTGCCTATGGCGGCCGGCATGTTGGTGGGAATCGCCGGCGCGTTGGAACTGGGGCAGTTTCTGCAGCGCCTGATGTTCGGAGTAGACGGGCTGGACGCGCGCACGTCGGCCGCGGCGGCGCTATGGCTGGCACTCGCCGCGGCGCTGGCGGTATGGAGAGCCACCGCCCGTGTGCTGCGCGTCGATCCGATGAAAGCACTACGTGCGGAGTAGGCGGCCGCGACTACTTGGACCGGTCCGCCGAACTTTCGGAGCTCTTGCCGCTATTGAGATCCTTGGCCATGGCCAAGTGCTGCTGCAACGTGGGCAGCGTCTTCGCGGCGAAATCTTTTACCGCTGCATCGTTGCCATTCTGCGCTTCGTTCTGGAAATCGCGCACGTCCTGCTGATGGTCTTTCAGTTGATCCTTGATGTACGCCTTATCGAACGCTGGTCCGGACAACTTGGACAACTTGTCGACCCGCGATTGATGCTTCGAATCGAGTGAATCCGGAACGTTGACGGATTTCTCGCTCGCGATTTTCTTCAGCTCGTCGTTGGCTTTGGAATGGTCATCGACCATCTTTTGGCCGAACTGTTTCACGGCATCGCTCGATCCTTTATCCGCGGCTAGTTTCCCCAATTCCACCTCGGTTATGCCACCCAGGGCCGCATCGTGGAGAAATTTCTTATCGTCCACTTTGGGAGCTGTTTGCATGGTATCGGTGGGCATGCCCGGCTGCGTCGCGGTCGGGTTGGCAGGCGTGGTTCGCCCTGGTTGTCCGGCCGACTGCGGAGACGCCATCGAACCAGGGGCTTGGGCCAAAACCGGAGTAACCGCCAATAGGAGAGCCGCGCCACCTGTGAGCACGGCAGTTGTGAATAGATTCCTTCGCATAAAGTTCCCCTCTAGCCAATTGGACGCGGGAAGAAACGGCGGGATTACGTATCCGAGCGTACGGAGAGGGCCTTCATCGTGCGGTTTCGCGCGGCATCAGTACGCGGTACAGCGCGCCGGCAGCCAGAAAGCCCACAAACCAGGCGTAATCGTACAACCAGCGCATGGCGGGAACCGCCAAACCCAGCAAAGCGACGGCGATGCCGCCGGCCAGGGCGGCGATAGCGCGAAAATTGAAGCCGCCCGTATACTCGTAGCGGCGGTGGCGCAAATACAGATCGTCAACCACCAGTTCGCGGCGCCGCACCATGAAATAATCCACGATCATGATGCCGGCGATCGGTCCCAACAATGCGGAATAGCCCACCAGCCAGCCGAAGATGTAGGAACTGTAATCGCCCAACAGCTTCCAGGGCATCATGGCCATGCCCAGACATCCGGTGATCAACCCGCCGGTGCGGAACGAGATGCGCCGCGGATTCAGATTGGAAAAATCGTTGGACGGCGAGACCACGTTGGCCGCCACGTTGGTATTCAAAGTCGCCAGCAGCAAGGCGATCAATGCTACGAATGCCACCGCCGGCTGGTTGAAGCGCCCAAGCAGCACCACAGGGTCCCAGATGGCCTCGCCGAAGATCACCACCGAAGCAGAAGTGACGGCCACGCCGATAAAGGAATACAGTGTCATGGCCGTGGGCAGCCCCAGCGCCTGTCCCAACATCTGTGCTCTTTGCGATTGCGCGTAGCGCGAGAAATCGGGGATGTTCAGCGCCACGGTAGCCCAGAAACCCACCATGCCGGTGAGCGCGGGAACGAAGAAGCGCAGGAATGTGGCGATATCGCGGAAGCGGCCGGGTGCACTGAGCACCGGTCCGAAGCCACCGGCCTTGCGCGTGACCCACCACAGCAGCAGCACCCCGATAGCCAGCATGAAGGGCGCGCCGATGCCTTCCAGCACCTTGATGGTTTCAATGCCGCGCCAGATTACCGCCATGTTGAGCAGCCAGAAAAACAGGAAGCAGACGGCCGCGCCGTAAGGGAAGCGTCCCCACGCAGGCCACAGAATGCGCAGCATGGCGTGGATGGCCTGGCCGCCGATCCAGGTCTGAATGCCGAACCAGCCGCAGGCCACCAGCGCGCGCAGGATGGCGGGAACGTTGGCGCCCAGCACGCCGAAAGGAGCCCGCACCAGCACTGGAAACGGAATGCCGTACTTCGCGCCGGCGTGCGCGTTCAGCAGCATGGGGACCAGCACGATCAGATTGCCCAGCAGGATGGTGCCGATGGCCTGCCACCAGTTCATGCCGCCGGCGATAAGGCCCGAGGCCAGCATGTAGGTGGGGATGCAAACGCTCATCCCTACCCAAAGCGAAGCGTAGTTGTACACGCCCCAGTCGCGGCGGGATGGCGGCACGGGCGCCAGGTCTTCGTTGTATAGGGGACTCGCGTGGATGTCAGCCGCGGGGCCAGCGCTCACTGCCAGGCTCCGCCGCGAGCCGCGCGTTTCAGGAATTGTCCGCGGCCGGGGCGGCCCAGGTGGATGCCCTTATCCACGATCACCTCGCCGCGCGAGAGCACGGTGCGCGCATTGCCCTTGACCTGGAAACCTTCGAACATGGAGTAATCCACGCGCATGTGATGCGTGCCGGCGCTGATGGTGTGCTCGGCCCGCGGGTCCCAGATCACGATGTCGGCGTCGCTTCCTGGCGCCAGTTCGCCCTTGCGCGGATACAGGCCGAAAAGGCGGGCGGGCGTGGTGGAGACCAGTTCCACAAAACGGTTCAAACTGATGCGTCCCTGGTTTACGCCGTGATGATAGAGAAGCTGGAGCCGGTTTTCGATGCCCGGACCGCCGTTGGGAATCTTGGTGAAATCGTCTTTGCCCAGAGACTTCTGATCTGCAAAGCAGAAAGGGCAATGATCCGTTGAGACCACTTGCAGATGGTCGTGGGCCAGCCCGTCCCAGAGCTTCGGCTGATTTTGTTTCTCGCGCAGCGGCGGCGTGAAAACGTACTTGGCGCCCTCGAATCCGGGACGGGCGAGGTCGTCCACCGATAGCAGCAGGTATTGCGGGCAGGTTTCGGCGAAGGCCGGCAGGCCGCGGTCGCGCGCCTCGCGCACCTGGTTCAAAGCGTCTTCGCTCGACAGGTGCACGATGTAGACCGGCGCTCCGGCCATCTCGGCCAGGGCGATCGCGCGATGCACGGCCTCGGCCTCGGCGGTGGTGGGACGCGTCAGCGCGTGATAGATCGGCGCGGTCTTGCCTTCCGCGAGGGCGCGGCGCACGATCACATCGATCACGCCGCCGTTTTCGGCATGCATGCAGATCAGCGCGCCGTTGCGGGCCGATTGCGAGAGCGCCTTGAAGATGGTGGCGTCGTCCACCATCAGCACTCCGGGATAGGCCATGAAGAGCTTGAAGCTGGCCACGCCTTCGGCCACCATAGCGTCCATATCTTCCAGGCCCGCTTCATAGAGATCGGTTACGATCATGTGCAGGCCGTAATCGATGGACGCGCGGTTTTCGGCCTTTTTCCACCAGATATCGAGCGCCTCGCGCATTTTCATGCCGCGTGCCTGGATGGCGAAATCGATCAGGGTGGTGGTGCCGCCGAAAGCCGCGGCGCGCGTGCCGGTTTCAAAATCGTCGCTGGACGTGGTGCCGCCGAAAGGCATCTCGAGGTGCGTGTGCACGTCGATGCCGCCGGGTAGCAGCAGCATACCGGAGGCGTCGAGAACGCGCCCGGCGGTCTCGGGTGGCAGTCCCGGAGCAATTTCAAGGATCTTCTCGCCCGCGATTAGGATGTCGGCAGGAAACGTTTGCCGGGAGGTCACCACCGTGCCGTTTTTGATGAGTATGTTCAATCAGTATAGTGTAGAGGATGGCTATAACTCATAGTGGGGCAGGCCCCTGGCCTGCGGCGGCCTCTCAGGCCGCCCAAGCCCACGTCAAACTTCTACTCTCCTGCCTGCTGGCGGCGAGCGCCCTAAGCGCGCAAACCTTCTCCGCCGGGCCGCTCCTCGATCAAGCCATCGAGCAAGCCATCACCGAAGGGCGCATCCCCGGCGCGGTGCTGTTGATCGGACACAAAGGACAGGTCGTGTATCGCAAGGCGTACGGCAAACGGGCGCTCGACCCTACCGCCGAGCCTATGACCCTCGACACGATTTTCGATGTGGCTTCACTGACCAAAGTGGTGGCCACCACGCCCTCTCTGATGAAACTATTCGAGCAGGGGCGTTTCCGCCTGAACGACCACTTAACCCAATATCTGCCCGAATTTCAAGGCGGCAAAAGCGACATCACCCTGCGCAACCTGTTGACCCACTTTTCGGGTATGCCGCCGGACCTGGACCTGACTCCGGCATGGAGCGGATACCAAACCGGCATCCACATGGCCATGACGGAGAAGCCGGCCGGGCCGCCGGGCGTGCACTTCGTCTATAGCGACATTAACTTCATCCTGCTGGGCGAACTGGTGCACCGCCTCAGCGGGAAAATGCTCTCCGAATATTCGCGCCAGGAGATCTTCCTGCCGCTGGGAATGAAGGAGACTATGTTCCAGCCGCCCGCGTCGCTGGAGCGCCGCATCGCTCCCACCGAGCGCGTCAATGGAACGCTGTTGCGCGGCGTGGTGCACGACGAAACCTCACGCTTCATGGGCGGGGTGGCCGGACATGCGGGCCTGTTCTCCACGGCGGACGACCTGGCGCGCTATTGCGAGATGCTCCTGCACCAGGGCGAACGGGACGGCGTTCGGCTGTTCAGCCCGCTCACGGTGGAGAAGTTCGCGACCCCACAAAGCCCGCCCGACCAGCCCATTCTGCGCGGCCTGGGCTGGGACATCGACTCGCCATTTTCAGGCAACCGCGGCGACCTGTTTCCCATCGGATCGTACGGCCACACAGGGTTCACGGGCACGTCCATCTGGATGGATCCCGTGAGCGATACGTACGTGATCCTGCTCGCCAATAGCGTGCACCCGTTCCGCCGGCCCGCCATAACCGGGCTGCGCGGAAAGGTCGCGACCATTGCCGCGGCGGCGTTGGGCGTGGATGGGCCCGCCGTCACGCTCACGGGTTATAACGAGACCATCAGCGGGGCCGGGTTGCGGCGCGAAGTGGAGCCCAACAAGCAAACGCTGACCGGCCTGGATGTGCTTGCCCTGGACAATTTCCGGCTTCTCAAGGGCAAGCGCGTCGGGCTGATCACCAACCCCACCGGCGTGGACCACATGGGGCGCCGCAACATCGACGTAATGCGCGCGGCGGGCGTCAACATCACGGCGCTCTTCTCGCCCGAGCACGGATTCGCCGGCAGCGAAGACCGGGAAGGCATCGGCGACACCACCGATCCCAAAACCGGCATCAAGGTGTTCAGCATTTACGGCAAAACGCAGCGGCCCACGCCGGAAATGCTGCGCGGTATCGACGCGCTGGTGTTCGACATCCAGGACGTGGGCACACGGTTTTACACCTACGAGACCACCATGGCATATGGGATGGAGGCGGCCGCCAAAGCAGGAATCGCTTACTATGTTCTGGACCGGCCCAACCCCATCACGGGGGTGCACGTGGAAGGGCCGCCGCTCGATCGCGACAACCATTCGTTCGTGGGCTATTTCCCGCTGCCAATACGGCACGGCATGACCATGGGCGAGCTGGCCAAAATGTTCGACGCCGAGAACAACATCGGCGCCACCCTGAACGTCGTGCCGATGAAAGACTGGCAGCGCGGCGACTGGTTCGATACGGGAGGCTTGCCTTGGATCAATCCTTCGCCGAACATGCGCAGCTTGAACGCGGCGCTGCTTTATCCCGGCGTGGCCATGCTCGAATACGCAAAGAACTACTCGGTGGGCCGCGGCACGGATGCGCCCTTCGAGCAGGTCGGCGCAGACTTCATTCACGGGCCCGAACTGGCGGCATACCTCAATGCACGGCGGATTCCGGGCGTGCGCGTGTACGCCACCCAGTTCCAACCCACGTCGTCGAACTTCGCGGGAAAGGCCATCGAAGGCGTCCGTTTCGTGATCACCGGCCGCGACGACCTCGACACCGCGCGCCTCGGCCTTGAGATTGCAGCGGCGGTCGAGAAGCTGTATCCGAGCAAGATCGATTTCGCCGGGAACGCCAAGCTGATCGGCAGTGCGGAAGTGATCCGGCAACTGGCGGCGGGAGACGATCCGCGGGACATCCGGCAGAAGCTGGTGGATGGCACGGCGGAGTTCCTCAAGATGCGGGATAAGTACCTGTTGTACCGGTGAAGTCAGGCGGTCCGGCGGGCGCGAAACGCGCGCACTTTGGCCCGGTTGCCGCAATCGCGCATGTCGCACCAGCGGCGCTGGCGGTTGCGGCTGGTATCCAGAAACAGCCATCCGCATTCGTGCCCGCTGCACAGCCGCAGGGCGGCCAGATCCCCTGAGGTGAGCAGATCCGCGGCCGATAGCGACACCGGCCAGAGCGCGCGGTCGAGAGATTCCGCGCTTTCGGGAAAATCCCAAACGAAGCTACCGGCGCGCAGGACCAGGTGTTGGTTGGCGCGGGCATCGGCCAATTCGGCGCCGAAAGCAGCGATATCGCGGGCGTCGGGCCGGGCTCCATTCAGCATGCGGATGAGGATGCGGTAAAGCGTTTCGCGAAAGACAATGCCCCGGCTCATGACGGCTGCCGCCCGGGTGCGATCGCGCGCGGCCACGGCGGACAGCCGGCGGACCGCCGGGCTATCCAGAGATCCGGCTAACAAACTCCAGCCCAGCACGTCTTCATATCTCGCCAGTTTGTCGCGGATGGCGGCGCCGTCCGCGGTGCGTCCGCCCACGGTATTGACGAAATCGAGGCACAGGCTGCCCGCGATGAATTTAATATGTAACTGGTCAGCCAGCTTAGACAGGTTACGGGGAACGTGATATTCTGTAACCACTATGTCCAGATTAGCAGGTTACGTTGGTTCCGCGGTCCTGGCGGCGATGGCCGGGACTCTTTGCGCGCAAGCGCCCTCCACGCCGGCCAAGGAAATCGCCGGCGCCTTCGCCTATGTCAACAAGCAGGTGTTGGATATGGCCAAGGACTTTCCCGCCGACAAGTACGACTATCACCTGAAGCCCGAGATGCGCACCTTCGCCGCCGTAATCGTGCACATTGCTTCCGGCAACGTGTATGCCGCCAAGGCCGGAAAGGGCGAGAAGGTGAAGTGGGACGAGATCGATCCCGCGAACTACAAGACCAAAGAGCAAGCCGTCGCGCTGCTCGAGAAATCCATCGCGGACGCCACCGCCACGTTGAAAGCGCAGCCGCCCGAACATTTCCAGAAGACCGTGGAGCCGTGGCTTTCGGTGATCGAACACGCCGGCGAACACTACGGATTGCTGGTGGCTTACTATCGCGCCAACGGGATTGTGCCGCCGGCCTCGCGGAAAAAGTAAGCGGCGCGCGGGGCGACGAGTCTTCGGATACAATCGCTCTGTGCTCCAACCGAGGTGGATTTTATTGCTGCTGGCGGCCGGGCTGTCAGCAGCGCCGCCCGAGGTCACCAAGGTCGAGCCGCCCAACTGGTGGATCGGGCACTCGATCAATCCTGTACGGCTGCTGATCCGCGGGCGCAACCTGGCAGGCACGCGGGCCACCGCCGATGGACCCGACGTGACGGTGGGGCTCACGCGCGTGAACGCATCCGGCACGTATGCCTTCGTGGACGTTTCCATCGCGTCCAACGCCCGGCCGGGTCCGCATCCGGTCCGGCTGGCCACGGCCGAGGGCGAAGCCGCTGCCCCCTTTGAGGTGCTGGAACCGCTGCCGCGCGCCGGACGTTTCCAGGGATTCTCGCCGGACGACCTGATCTACCTGATCATGCCCGACCGGTTTGCCAACGGCGATCCCTCCAACGACGACCCCGCCATTTCGCGCGGATTGTTCAGCCGTCATAAGCCGCGCTATTATCACGGCGGCGATCTGCAGGGAATCATCGATCACCTGCCCTACCTGAAAGATCTCGGAGTGACGGCGCTTTGGATCAATCCGGTTTACGACAATGTGAACCGGCTGAACGAGCGCGAACGCTACCACAACGAGGGCATCACCGATTACCACGGCTACGGCGCGGTGGATTTCTACGGCGTGGAAGAGCACTTCGGAACGCTGGCCAAATTCCGCGAACTGGTGGACCGCGCGCACAGCCAGGGCATCAAGGTGATTCAGGACCAGGTAGCCAACCACACGGGGCCGTATCATCCCTGGGTGAAAGATCCGCCGACGCCGACGTGGTTCCACGGCACGGAGGCGCATCATGTTGCGAACACCTGGCAGACCTGGACACTGATCGACCCGCACGCCACGCCCGAATTGCGCGCGCCTACGCTGGACGGCTGGTTCATCGATATCCTGCCCGACCTGAACCAGGACGATGAGGAAGTGGCGCGCTACCTGATTCAGAACACTCTGTGGTGGGTGGGCGCGACCGGGCTGGACGGCATAAGGCAGGACACGCTGCCCTATGTGCCGCGCCGTTTCTGGCGGGATTGGATGGCGGCCATCAAGCGCGAGTATCCGCAGCTGCGCGTGGTGGGCGAGATGTTCGACGGCGATCCGGCCCTGGTGTCCTTCTTTCAGGGCGGCAAGGCTCGCTTTGACGGCGTCGATTCAGGCGTAGACTCGGTGTTCGATTTTCCGGGCTTCTTCGCCGTTCGACACGCATTCGCGGAGGGCAAGCCTGTGCGCGAGGTGGCGGTCACGAACGGGCACGACTACCTGTACCCGGACCCCAGCCTGCTGGTGACATTTCTCGGGCTGCACGATGTGGGGCGGTTCATGAGCGACGAAGGCGCTACGCCGCAGGGCCTGGATCTGGCTTTCACGTTTCTGATGACGGCGCGCGGCATTCCCATGATCTACTATGGCGACGAGATCGGGATGCGCGGTGGCGGCGATCCTGACAACCGGCGCGATTTTCCCGGCGGATGGCGCGAGGATACGCACAACGCCTTCACCGCGGCCGGCCGCACGGCGGAGGAACAGTCCATCTGGGAGCGCGTGCGGCTCCTCGCAAAATTGCGCGGCGAACTCGAACCCCTGCGGCGCGGGCAAATGCTCAACCTGTGCGTGAGCGATCAGAGCTACGGCTACGCGCGTACCGGCGAGGCGGGTCCGGTACTGGTGCTGATCAACAATGCGAAAGCCCCGGCGGACCTCAATTGCAATGTTTCCGCGCTGGGCCTGGCGGATGGCGCGCGGCTGGTGGACCGTTTAGGATCGGCGCCGGAGCTGCGCGTCGCGGGCGGCCAGGTCCACGTCACGCTCCCGGCCCGCACCGCGGGAATCTATACGGGCGCGCGGGACTGACACGCGCGGCGCGGTTTCGGTATAAGAGTATCTGGACCATGCCACCGCTCCAACCGCAACTCGCCGAGCTCGAACGCCAGTTCAGCGCCTTGAAAGACGAGGCTTCCGAACTGGTGAAAGGGCTGAAAGAATCGCAATTCAACTGGCGTCCGGACGCCTCCAGTTGGTCGATGGCGGAGTGCCTGCAGCATCTGAACATGATCGGCGATCGCTACGTGCACGTGCTCGAAAAGACACTGGCACAGGCCGAAGCGCAAGGACCGCGGGCGGATGGTCCCTTCGCATACGGCTTGGTCGGCGGATGGATTCTGAAGAACACCGAGCCGCCGCCCAAGCGCAGGTTCAGGGCCGGGAGGTCGTTCAGGCCGGTCTATGGCCAGCCGGTTACGGCAGTGCTGCCAACGTTCCTGCATCTGCAGGGGCAACTGGCGCTACAGGTGCAGCAGTCCAACGGATTGGATCTGGGAAGCATCAAAGCACCGGCGCCCGGATTAGGGCCCCTGAGCTTCAACCTGCTGGTCACCTTCTCCTGGATCGCAGCGCACGAGCGGCGGCACCTGTGGCAGGCCGCGCAGGTGCGGCGGAACCCCGGATTTCCGCAATCGTGACCGGCGCGGTTCAGCGGAGAGCGTCGAGCACCTCCTGCACCCGCACCACCGAACAATACTCGCCATCCAGGTTCGCCAAGCTCATGGCGTGTACTTCTTCGGCGGTGCGCATCGTTCCCGACCAGTCCTTGCGCGCGAACGTGAACGTGGCGTCTTCGACTAGGAAAGTATCGAATCCCAGGTTGCCTGCCATACGGACGGTGGCTTCCACGGAATTGTTAGTAATCACGCCGCAGACCACCAGGATGGTGTGACCGGCGGCGCGCAGCCGCGATTCCAGATCGGTGCCGATAAATGCGCTGTTGGTGCGTTTGGCGATGACCGTCTCACCGGCGGCCGGTTGCGCCTCGGCCTTGAAATCGTGGCCGGGCTGGCCGGGCCGGTAGTGCGACTGCGGCTCTGTGGAATCGTGGCGGATGTGATAGACGGGACGCCCTTTTAACCGCCATACGGCGAGCAGCACGGCCACCTGGCGCTCGGCATCGGGGTTGTTTCGCTGTCCCCAGTCCTTGTGATCGATGGCTCTTTGGAGATCGATCAGCAGCAGAGCGGCGTGGGGAGGCAGCGGCCGGGGAACCGGTTGATGCATTCCGTCAACCTAACATTCGCCGCGGATCAACGTCTATCCCTTTCGGAACGGAGGATTTATGAGATTTAGCTATGCCCTTGCAGCGCTGGCATTTGCCGGGCTGATGATCCGGCCGGCAGCGGCCGAGCGGGAAGGATCGTTCGAGCGCACGCTCACAGTGAACGGAGCCGTGGATTTAAGCGTGGAGACCGGCGCGGGACGAATCGAGGTGCGCCCGGGCGACGCCTCGACCGTCCGCATTCACGGAATCGTCAAGGCGAACGACGAGTTCTTTCGCAGCGATGAGGACCGCATCCGCCAGATAGAGACCAATCCGCCGATTTCACAAAGCGGAAACACCATCCGCATCACCGTCCCCACCGACGAGCGGCTGCGGCGGCACATCTCCATCAGCTACGAGTTGGAGGTGCCCGCGCAGACACGTGTTCGCGCCCGCACTGGCTCTGGCAGCGGGAGTGTGGAAGGCGTACACGGTCCGGTGGAACTCGAGACCGGCTCGGGTTCGATAAGAGTGGCGCGGATAGACGATGAAGTACGCGTACACACCGGGTCGGGCCGTATCGAGCTGGACATGGTGAAAGGCAAAGTGGACGCGCAGACCGGCAGCGGCTCGATTGAAGGCTCTGGGATCGCCGGTCCCATCAACGCGCACACGGGAAGCGGCAGCGTGCGCCTGGAGCAAACGGGCACGGGACCGGTGGAAGCGCATACCGGATCGGGCGGCGTGAATGTACGACTGCCGGCGGACGCGGCGTTCGATCTGTACGCCCACACGGGCTCGGGGCGGGTGTATGTCGATCATCCCATCACGGTCCAGGGCACCGTGGGCGGGCACGAGATTCAAGGCAAGGTGAAGGGCGGCGGCGCACTGGTGGATGTACGGACCGGCTCGGGTTCGGTCAGAATCGAATAGCAGGTGGTCAGGCCGTCTGAAACAGGTGCGAGTGGCGGGCTTCCAGATCGAGCAGGAAGCGCTTGAGCGGCAATCCGCCACCGTACCCGGTAAGCGATCCGCTCGCGCCGATAACGCGGTGGCACGGAATTACGATTGGGATCGGATTGCTCCCGTTGGCCGAGCCCACGGCCCGCACTGCTTTAGGAGCGCCGATCCTGTTGGCCACATGACTGTAGCTGCGCGTCTCGCCGTAGGGAATGTGCTGCAGCTCGTGCCACACGCGTTTCTGAAAATCCGTTCCCTGCAGGTCGAGCGTCAAATCGAAATCCCGCAGTTCGCCCACGAAGTAGGCGCGCAACTGGCCAACTGCTTCGCGCAGTGCCGGGTGCGACGGCTTCTCCTCGCCAGGCAATTCGGCGACGCCATGTAAATCGATCGCACAGATGCCGGCATCGGACGCCACCACACCAAATGAGAAGCCCTCCGGGATGGTAAAACGGGTCCATTCAAACATTAATTCAGTTTAACCGAATGCTACGGAATTGATGTTCGCGCATCTTTCCACTTAGGGCGCGCATCTCCTCACCTGATATAATTGAATGATTCAGAGCCGTCCAAACACAACATGCCTTTGAAGCCCATAGCCGCCAATCACGGCTCGGAAAAGAAAGTGTATCTGTTGAAACCGCGAGGGTTTTGCGCGGGTGTCGTGCGGGCCATCGATGTAGTCAAGATCGCGCTGGACCTCTACGGGCCACCGGTGTATGTCCGTAAGGAAATCGTACATAATAAGCACGTCGTGGAGGAATTGCGCGAAGCGGGCGCCATTTTCGTAGAGGAGATTAGCGAGGTGCCGGTGGGCGCGCGTGCGATTTTCAGCGCGCATGGCGTAGCTCCGGAAGTGCGGCGAGAGGCCGCCGCGCGGGGTCTGGAAGTGATCGACGCCACTTGCCCGCTGGTGACTAAAGTCCACCTGGAAGCGGTGCAGTTCGCGCGCAAGGGATACAGCATCCTGCTGATCGGCCACAGCCATCACGACGAAGTGATCGGCACGCTGGGAGAGGCGCCGGATTCGAGCTACCTGGTGGAAACCGTCGAGGATGTGGACAGCCTGCAATTGCCTGATCCTACGCGTGTCCGCTATCTTACCCAAACAACGCTGAGTTTAGATGAAACGCGCGACATCATCGTGCGTCTGAAGCAAAGATTCCCGTTGATCGAAGGACCGCCGGCGCAGGATATCTGCTACGCCACGGAGAACCGCCAGATGGCGGTCAAAGGCGTGGCGCAGTATTGCGATCTGCTGCTGGTCGTGGGTTCGCAGAATAGCTCTAATTCGAAGAGGCTGGTGGAGGTAAGTGCCAATGCGGGAGTACGCGCGCATCTGGTGAACGACCGCCACGAGGTCGATATCGAGTGGTTGAACGGTGTCCGTAACGTAGCGGTCACCGCAGGCGCATCCGCTCCTGAAAATCTGGTGGAGGAATTAGTCGGATTCCTGCGGGACCAAGGCTTCAACCGGCTGGAGGAAGTGGAGCTCATTGACGAAGATGTGCGCTTCTCGCTGCCTCCGGAACTAACAAGGGCTACGCCCGGTTTGACAACGATTTCCGCACGATGAGCACATCAATCGCTGAAGCAAGGGAAACTCTGGCTTCCACGGCGGCGCGGTCCGCGCGCCGGGCGGCCGATCACCTTCTGGCGCTGCAGGATGGAGGCGGATACTGGTGCGCGGATCTGACGGCCGACACCACGCTCGAATCCGATTACATTCTGCTGCAGCTCTGGCTGCATCCGCCGGACGGGACGAATTGGAACCCGCCCACGCGTCCTTTGGTCGATAAGGCAGTGCGCTCGATTCTGGAGCGCCAACTGCCGGACGGCGGCTTCAATATCTATGTGAAAGGGCCGTCGGAGATCAGCGCGACGGTGAAAGCCTACTTCGCTCTGAAAGTGGCGGGGCTGGCGATCGACGATCCGCGCCTGGTGCGCGCGCGCGACCGGATTCTCGCGTTGGGCGGAATTCAGGCGGCCAACAGTTACGTCAAGATCAACCTCAGCCTGTTCGATATGTACCCGCGGCAGTATTGCCCCTCTATTCCACCCGAGGTGATGCTGCTGCCTGGCAATTTCCTGTACCAGATGTCGGCCTGGACGCGCGCCATCGTGGTATCGCTGGCCATCGTGCACTCCAGCAATCCGCGCCGCCCTGTACCCGCGGGTTTCAACCTGGACGAGCTTTATAAACCGGGAGTTACTCTCGCGTTCAAACGCAGCGATGCGCTGTTTTCCTGGCGCAATTTCTTCCTGGGCGTGGATGCTTTTCTGAAGGTTTGGGAAAAGCATGGATCTCGCGCCCTGCGGAAGAAAGCCATGCGCGTGGCCGAAAAGTGGATGCTGGCGCGGTGCGAGCATTCCGACGGCCTGGGCGCCATCTATCCACCCATGATGTACGCCATCATGGCATTGGATGCGCTGGGTTATCCGGCAGATCATCCCGCCAGCGAGGAAGCGCGTTATCAGTTCGATCGCCTGATGATCGACGATGGGGAGCGGTTCCTGTTCCAGCCCTGCTTCTCACCGATCTGGGATACCGGGATCGCGGGCTTTGCTTTGGGCGAGGCCCAGGCGCTCAACGGCGACGCGTTTGCAGCGCCGGCGCTGCGGCAGGCGGCGGATTGGATTCTATCGAAAGAAGTCCGGCTGAAGGGCGACTGGTCGGTGAAGCGGCCGAAAACGGAGCCTTCCGGCTGGGGCTTTTTCTTCCGCAACGATCATTATCCGGACATCGACGATACGGCCATGATCCTGCTGGCGCTGAGCCGCTCACGTGCGACCGACGCAGCCGCGCAGAAGGCCTGCCAGCGAGCGGGCGCTGCAGTGGATTCTGGACATGCAGGGCAGCGGACGGCGGCTGGGCGGCCTTCGATGTGGACAACAATTGGGAGTTTCTGAATAACGTCCCGTTCGCGGACCACAATGCCATGCTCGATCCGACGTGCCCGGATATCACCGGCCGTGTGCTGGAATCGCTGGCCGCGCACGGGCTGGGCGGAACGCATCCGGCGGTCAAGCGCGGCATGGACTTCCTGGTGCGCAACCAACTGCAGGATGGGAGTTGGTACGGGCGCTGGGGCGTAGCCTATATTTACGGCACGTGCTTTGCGCTGCGCGGGCCTGCGCGCCTCCGGTTACGACGACCGCGAGGCCGGCATTCTGCGCGCCGGCGAATGGCTGCGCTCCATTCAGAACGCGGACGGCGGCTGGGGCGAGAACTGCTCGAGCTACGATCGCGGTTATTTTGTTCCAGCCGGGAGCACACCATCGCAAACAGCCTGGGCGCTGATGGGGTTGATCGCCGGCGGCGATACCAACAGCCTCAGCGTGCACCATGGCATCGAGTATCTGCTCGAAACGCAGCGCGCCGATGGAAGCTGGGAGGAAGAACTGGCCACCGGCACAGGCTTCCCCAAGGTTTTTTACTTGAATTACCATTACTACCGTCTGTACTTTCCATTGCTGGCGCTTTCCGAATTTGTAAAGAGTGAAGCAGGCACGGCGACGTCCGGAGCCAGACACCTATGAGATTTCCCTTATCGATGACCGCCGGCATGGCCGGATACATTTTCAAGAACCGGATGCGCCCGCGGCCGGAGTGGCAGAAGGACGGGGCGGCGGCGGACATTCAGAATCCGTTCCGCATCCTCAGCGGTACCCCGGTCGAGCGCGCCAACCGGCAGCCGCATCCCATGATCCGCAAGCGCTTCCCGCTGGTGATGATGCTGGAGCCGCTGCACGCCTGCAACCTGACCTGCACCGGCTGCGGCCGCATTCGCGAGTACGAATCCACCATCAGCGAGCGCATACCGGTGGAAGAGTGCCTGACCGCGGTGGATGAGTGCGGCGCGCCCATGGTATCCATCTGCGGCGGCGAGCCCATGATGTATCCGCAAATCGGAGAACTGGTAGCCGGCATCCTGGAGCGCAACAAGAACATTTACCTGTGCACCAACGGGATGTTCATCGTCAAGCGCCTGCACGAATTCAAGCCGGACAAGCGTTTCTTCTTCAACGTGCACCTGGACGGGCTGGAGAAGACCCACGATATCTGCGTGGAGCGGGAAGGCGTGTTCCGCCAGGCGATCGAAGGGATCAAAGCCGCCAAGGCCGCCGGTTTCATGGTGTGCACCAACACCACCGTCTACAAAGAAACCGACATGAAGGAAATCGAGGCGCTCTTCGAGTACCTCGAACAGTTCGGTCTGGACGGCCACCAGATGGCGCCGGCCTACGGATATTCGGCCGTGAACGACCGCGAGATTTTCATGACGCGCGACGATATCCGCGAGAAGTTCAAAGACATCGAGCGGATGGCGCAACGCTTTTACATCAAGCAAACGCCCCTTTACCTGGATTACCTGCGGGGCGTCCGGGAACTCCCCTGCACCGCCTGGGGCACCCCCACCTATAACATCAAAGGCTGGAAAGGCCCGTGCTACCTGATCACCGACGGGCACTACAAAACGTTCGAAGAGCTCATGACGCGGACACCCTGGGAGAACTACGGTCCAGGCAACGATCCGCGCTGCGAACACTGCATGATGCACTGCGGCTTCGAGCCTTCAGCCGCGCTGGGCATCAACGCCAGCCTGGCGGATAGCTTCAAAATGCTGACGTGGGCGCTCAGGTGAGGTGAAGCCCACACTGGTAACGGGCGCCTCGGGCTTTCTGGGCTGGCACGTGGCGCGACTCCTGATAGAACGCGGTCATCGCGTGAGGGCGCTGGTGCGGCCCTCCAGTAAGATTCGTGAGTTGGATGCGGAGCAGGCAGGCGGCGATTTGCGGGATCCCGATTCCGTAAAACGCGCCATGGCGGGATGCGGCCTGGTCTTTCATGTGGCCGCGGATTACCGGCTGTGGGCAGCCGATGAGAGTGAATTGTACCGCTCCAATGTAGATGGCACACGCAATGTATTGCAGGCGGCGCGGCAGGCGGGCGTGGACCGGGTGGTCTACACCAGCACGGTAGGGTGCATCGGCGTGCCGGCGGGCGGCGAAGGCGACGAAGATCGTCCGGTAACGCTCGGAGACATGAAGGGCGCTTACAAGCGCTCCAAGTTTTTGGCCGAGCGGGTGGCGCTCGAATTTGCGGCGGCGGGTCTGCCGGTGGTGATTGTGAATCCCACGGCGCCCATCGGCGATCACGATATTAAGCCGACGCCGACCGGCCGGATCGTGCTGGATTTTTTGAAAGGAGATATGCCCGCTTTCATCGATACGGGTTTGAACGTGGTGAATGCGCGCGACGTAGCCCTGGGGCAAGTGCTGGCGTGCGAGCGCGGGCGCAGCGGCGAGCGATACATCCTGGGATCGGAGAATCTGACGCTGGCGCAGATTCTAGGCAAACTGGCCGCCATTACGGGCCGCAAGGCGCCGCGGCTGCAATTACCCTACGCGGTGGCTTATGCCGCGGGTGTAGTGACCACCGGATGGGCGAAGATCACGGGAAAACCGCCGCGCGCACCCCTCGATGCCGTGCGGATGGCGCGGAAGAAGATGTTCGTCTCGCACGCCAAGGCGGCGCGCGAGTTGGGATTTGAACCGGGACCGGCCCAAGGCGCGCTGGCCCAGGCCGTCGAATGGTTTCAGGCCAACGGATATTGTTAGTGGCCGCCGAGCCGCGGGAATTCGATGGCCTGCTGCGGTTTTGCTCGGACTGTGAGGAAGTTGTCCTGGCCGGTGGATTGGGCCCGCTATGGCGAATCCAGCGGCCGGCAGTTTTGGATGGCGGCGAATGGCGCGGGCGCGAAGTATGCCGGCGAGGCGGTGGACGCCGCGTGCGCCCAGTGCCATCCGGAAGCGATAGTGAGTATGGGATTTTGCGGAGCGCTGGATCCGGCGCTTAAAGTCGGAGAGGTGTTTGTGGCCACGGCGATCGCTTCGGGCGATCGGAAGTTGCCGGTGTGCCTGCCGCGAAATGACGCTCCCCATGCGGCGGGAGTGCTGGCGTCTATCGATCACGTGGCGCAGACTGCGGCCGAAAAGCGGGGGCTGCACGCTTCTGGCGCGGCGGCGGTTGAGATGGAAGCAGGCGGCGTGGCGCAGCGTGCCGCGGCGCACGGCATCCCCGTTTTTTGCGTACGGTCTGTTACGGATACGGCGACCCAGGACTTTGTTACGGATTTTAACAGGGCGCTCCTTTCCGACGGCCACTTCGGTACAATTAGAATTTTAAAGTCTGCATTACGTAATCCGAGCAATGCGTTTCCGGAGTTAATCCGGTTGCAAAGTTCGTGCCGCATTGCTACGCGTACACTAGGAGAGTTCATTGCCGGCTGCCGATTCTGACTGGAGTATCCCGCCCACCATGCATGCGGCTGTGTACAAAGGTCAGAGTGTCGTTTCGGTAGAGCAGGTACCCATTCCCGAGATCGGTCCGGGCGAGATTCTGGTACGTGTGGAAGCCTGCGGCATCTGTCACACCGACCTGAAAAAGATTGAGCATAACCTGCTGGCCCCGCCGCGCATCTACGGACATGAGACGGCCGGCGTGGTGGTCCGCACGGGCCGGCAGGTTCGGCGGTTCACACCTGGTGACCGGGTAGTTGTATTTCACCACATCCCGTGCGGCGATTGTTATTACTGCAAGAGGAAACTGTACGCGCAGTGCGGCATCTATAAGAAGGTGGGAGTCACAGCCGGTTTCGAGCCCGCCGGGGGCGGATTTTCGCAGTATGTGCGCGCCATGGACTGGATTGTCGAACGCGGTGTGGAAAAGATCCCCGACGGTGTTTCGTTCGAGCGCGCCAGTTTCGTGGAGCCGGTAAATACGTGTTTGAAAGCCGTGGTGCAATGTGCCCCGCTGCCCGATGAAGTATCAGTAGTGATCGGCCAGGGTCCCATTGGCTTGCTATTTACTATGTTGCTGCGGCGGACAGGGGCAACAGTTGTAACCACGGATACCATAGCCGCGCGTCGGGAGCTTTCGCGACGCTGCGGAGCGCTCGAAGCATGGGACCCGCGCGAGACAGATGTGGCGGCGGAAGTCCGGCGCTTAACGGAACAGCGCGGCGCCGACCTGGTGATCGTAGCTGCCTCGGCTCCCGGTATTGCGGAGCAGGCGATCCGGTTCTCCCGTCCGGGCGCGCGAATTCTATTGTTCGCGCAGACGGCGGAGACGGAACGGGTGGAAGTGTCCGGCGCGGCAATTTGCGTAGGAGAGCGCACTTTATTCGGTTGTTACAGCGCTTCCGTAGATTTACAGAAGGATTCGGCAGAACTGGTATTCAGCGGGGCTTTGCCGGTGGAGGAGCTTATCTCCCACCGGTTACCGCTCGTTAAAATACGTTCAGGATTCGATTTGGCATTGCATCCCGGTCCTGAATCATTGAAAATTATCGTTCAGCCACAGAGGTGGTCACAGTGAAAACGCAGATGATGGCTGGTGTGCTTTACGGCAAGGAACACTTGCAGGTAGAGCCAGTGTCCATTCCTAAGATCGACGAAGGCGACATCCTGGTCCGCGTCCGAGTCGCGCTGACCTGCGGCACCGACGTCAAGGTATTCCGCCGCGGTTATCACGCGCGGATGATCGTGCCTCCCGCCGTGTTCGGGCACGAATTGGCGGGTGATGTCGTAGCCGTGGGAGCGGATGTCAAAAATTTCGAGGTCGGCCAGCGTGTGGTGGCAGCGAATTCGGCGCCGTGCGAGGAATGTTTTTTCTGCCGGAGGGGTTTGCAGAATCTGTGCGAGGACCTGCTGTTCAACAACGGCGCATACGCCGAGTACATCCGGATTCCGGCGCGCATCGTGCAGCGCAACACGTACCTGATTCCGGAAGGCGTCAGCTACCACAATGCGGCGCTGATCGAGCCGCTGGCCTGCGTGCTGAAGGGATTTGAAGAGACCTCGCCGCGCCCGGGCGATACGATTGCCATATTGGGCCTGGGTCCGATCGGGTTGATGTTTGTGCGGTTGGCGAGCCTTTACGGCTGCCGCGTGATTGCCATCGGCCGGCGGCGGACGCAACTGGAGCGCGCCGAGGCCATGGGAGCGCACGAACTGGTGCGGGCCGATCAGCACGCCAACACGGTGCAGGCGGTGCGCGACCTGACCGCCGGCCGGGGCGCCGATATCGCGGTGGAAGCCGTAGGCAAGCCGGAAACCTGGCATTGGGTTCTGGATATGGTGCGGCGCGGAGGCACACTCAACTTCTTCGGCGGATGTCCCAACGAGAGCCGGGTGATGTTCGACACCAATCTTCTGCACTATTCCGAAATCACCTGCAAGGCGAGCTTCCATCACACGCCGCAGTACATCCGGAAGGCGCTCGACCTGGTAATCCGCGGCGACATCAGCTCACGCGATTTCGTCAACAGCGAGGAGCCGCTGGCCAACCTGCTCGAAGTCATGCGCCACCTGATGAGCCACAACGGTCACTTGAAGACGGCGATCATTCCGTGATTTTGCTGCCGCCCAGGGAGTTTGTCCGATCACCTGAAGCGGCCGCGGCCCGCTACACACCCGCCGAAGCGGAAGCCTACACCCGCTGGCTGGCTACTCATCATTACGAGAACTTTCAGGTGGTCAGCTTTCTGCTGCCCAAGCGCCTGCACCAGGATTTCTACAACGTTTATGCGTATTGCCGGTGGGCCGACGACTTGGGCGACGAAATGGGCGACAGGGATGAAAGCCTGCGCCTGCTGGCCTGGTGGCGCGCGCAACTGGTTGCCATGTACGCGGGTGACGCCACTCACCCGGTCTTCGTAGCCCTGCGCGGAACCGTCGCGCGGCACGCCATCCCGCTAGAACCCTTCGCGGACCTGATCCACGCTTTTGAACAGGATCAAACGGTGGCTCGTTACGCTACCTGGGAAGAGCTGTTCTGCTACTGCCGCTATTCGGCCAATCCCGTGGGCCGGCTGGTTCTGTATCTCTGCGGCTACGCGGACGCCCGGCGGCAGCGCCTCTCCGACGCCACCTGCACCGGGTTGCAGCTTGCCAATTTCTGGCAGGATGTGGCCGTCGATCTGGAGAAGGATCGCGTTTACATCCCGCTCGAAGTCCTGCGCGGCTACGGCTACACACTCGACGAACTTTACGCCCGGCGGATGACGCCGGCCTTCGGCGCGGTGATGCGGGAGATTGTCGAACGGGCGCGCGAATTCTTTGCGGAGGGTCTGCCGCTCTCTGCCATGGTGGATAGGCGGCTGGCGCTCGATATCGATCTGTTCAGCCGCGGCGGCATGCGCATTCTGGACAAGATCGCGGAGCAGGACTACGACGTGCTCGCGCGGCGTCCGGCGATCTCCAAGGCGGAGCGCGTCTGGCTGCTGCTGGGGTCGCTGGCGCGCGTCGCTTTATCGCGGGCGGCGTAAATGACGGCGGTCGCCGAATCGTACGCCTATTGCCGGCGCGTAGCCCGCACCCGCGCCCGCAACTTTTACTACTCATTCGTGCTGCTCTCGCGTCTGCAACGGGACGCCATGTGCGCGGTGTACGCGTTCATGCGCTATTGTGACGACCTGAGCGACGAGCCCGGCGCCAACCGGGCATCCATCGATGGGTGGCGCGGGGCTCTCGAACAGGCTCTGGCAGGCCGCACGGATGCGCATCCGGTTTTGCCGGCGTTTCACGATACCGTGACCCGCTACCGGATACCGGCGCGTTATTTCCACGAAATGATCGAAGGCGTGGCATCCGACCTGGAGCCGCGGCGCTGCGAGACTTTCGACCAGCTCTACCGCTATTGCTACCAGGTGGCCTCGACAGCGGGGCTGACCACCATTCACATCCTGGGCTTCCAGTCGCCGGAGGCCTTGCCGCTGGCCGAGAAATGCGGCATCGCGTTTCAGTTGACCAATATTCTGCGCGATCTGCGCGAGGACGCGGACCGCGGGCGCATCTATCTGCCGGCGGAGGATCTGGCTCGCTTCGGTGTGCGCGAAGAAGACATCCGCACCGGCACGCGCACGCCGGAGTTCATCGCCCTGATGGATTTCGAAGCCGCCCGGGCGCGCGCTTATTATCAGGAATCACGGCCGCTGGTGGGCCTGGTGGATCGCGGCAGCCGGGCTTCGCTGACGGCGTTGATCACCATCTATTCGCGGCTGCTGGACCGGATTGAGCGCAGTAATTACGATGTGTTTTCGCGCCGCATCTCCTTGCCTGCCTGGCAGAAATGCCTGATTGTTTTGAATGCTTTAAAGGAGAAAAAGTACCAAAAATAGTTGCTGAATAGTTAGTTTTTACGGTACCCTTATCGGTAGTATCGTCGGCGTTCATGTCAACTCCTTCCACTGCCGAGCCGACCCCTGCGCGTGCATGGGAGCACGCCGTCCGCGGCGAACAGATCCGGCTGCTCTATGAAAACACCGCGCTAAGCGCAGTGGTAACCATGGCGGTGTCGTCGGTGCTGGGCTTCCTGCAATGGCCGGTTATTCCGCATCGCACCGTGGTGGCCTGGGTCAGCTACATGTTCGTGGTGTCGATCGGACGTTTCGATCTTTGGCAGTTGTATCGCCGCCGCGTTCCCGCGCAGAAGGTTTCCACCTGGGGCCTGCAATTCTCGATCGGTGTGGCGCTTTCTGCCGCTGGCTGGGCCGCTTCCGGCATCTTTTTATTTCCGACAGATCATTTAAGCAATCAGGTTTTCCTGTCATTTGTACTGGGCGGAATGATGGTGGGCGCAGCTTCAGTGCTGGCCGCGCGCGCGCTGGATTTCTGCGTGTTCATATGTCTCAGCGGTCTGCCAACGGCGGTGCGCCTGCTTTTCGGGGGCGACAACTTTCATTTGGCCATGGGGCTGTTGGGTGTGCTCTACACCCTGACCACGCTAATCACTGCGTGGCGGGTACACCAGACCATCGCTTCGTCGCTCCGGCTGCGTTTTGAGAATCAGGATCTGCTGGCCAGCGTCTGGCTGTCCCGCCAGCAGGCTGAGGTGCTGAACGAGCAACTCAAGCAGGAGGCCGGCGAGCGCAGGCGTGCCGCCGAGGCCGTGGAAAAGAGCGAGGAACGGCTGGAGCTGGCCCTGTTCGGCGCGGACCTGGGCCTGTGGGACTGGAACATCGAAACGGGAGAGATCTTTTGGGACCGGCAATGGGCGGCCATGCTGGGATACGAGTTGGAGGAACTGCCCCCGGCCATCTCGACCTGGGAGCACCTGGTCCATCCCGACGACCGCGCGCAAAGGAAGGTCGCGTTCGATCAGCATCTGTCGAGCATTCATTCGTATTTCGAATGCGACCAGCGGATGAGCACCCGCAACGGCGAATGGAAATGGATCCGGTCGCGCGGCAAGGTGGTGGCGCGCACCCATGATGGCAAGCCGCTGCGCATCACCGGCACCAATCGCGACGTAACCGAGCAGCGCCTTACCCAGGATGCGCTCTGGCAGTCGCACGAGGTGCTGGAAAGCCGGGTCCACGAGCGCACCGCCAAGCTGAACGACGCGGTCGCATTATTGCAAGGCGAAATCGCCGAGCGCAAACGCGCGGAACAGGAACGGGAGCGCATGGAAGCGCATTTGCAAAACGCGCAGAAGCTCGAGGCCATCGGCATCCTGGCGCGCGGCATCGCACACGACTTCAACAATATTCTCACCTCGATCATCGGCTTCACGGCTTTGGCCAAAGATGAACTGGATCCCGACGCGCGCGCCCAGGAGCACCTGGACCAGGTTGCCAAGGCCGGAGAACGCGCCGCCGACCTGGTGCGGCGGCTGCTGGTCTTCAGCCGCAAGAGCGACGACTCTAAGAAGCCCGTGGAGATCGTACCGGTGGTGGTGGAGACGCTGCAGTTGCTGCGCGCATCGATACCCTCCAGCATCGAATTGCGGCAGGAGATCGATCCGGATTGCGGCTTTGTGCTGGCCGATCCTACCTTGATCCACCAGGTGGTGATGAACCTGTGCACGAACGCCTACCAGGCCATGCAGGGAACCGTAGGACGCCTGGAAGTAATTCTGGCGCCCACCGTGCTCGATCATCCCTCGCAACCCACCCTCGCGCCGGGGGAGTATGTGAAGCTCACCGTCAGCGATACGGGGCCCGGAATCCCGGCCGAGATGGCCAACCGCGTTTTTGAACCTTTCTATACCACCAAGGAAGCCGGCCAGGGCACCGGCTTGGGGCTGGCGGTGGTACATGGAGCCGTCACCAATTGTGGTGGCAGCGTAAGCTTTGAAAGCACGCCTGGCAAAGGCACCTCGTTCTATGTCTACCTTCCGCGGACTACGCCCGTGCCGCGCGTGGAGGAGAGAGTGCCCCGCCCAACGCCCGGCGGTTCCGAGCGAATTCTGCTCGTAGACGATGAAGAAGACATCGTGAAACTGGGCTCCCGCGTATTGCAGGATCTGGGTTATGCGGTGGTCCCCAAGACCAGCAGCGTGTCGGCTTTGCAGCTATTCACAGCGGATCCGTATGCGTTTGACCTGGTGATTTCCGACCTCACGATGCCCAAGATGACGGGGCGTGAATTCATCAGCAGGCTGCGGGATGTGCGTCCGGAATTGCCGGCAATTCTGATTTCGGGCCTGCACGAAGGGATCGCGGCTGAAGCAGGCACGGACCGGCAGGATGTGGAGTGTGTGAAGAAGCCCTTCACGCGTTCGGATCTCGCCCTCGCGATCCGTAAGGCACTGGATCGCCACGCCATAACGCCCTCGGAACCGCGCGGATAAGCAAGCGCTCTAGCAAATCTCCTCAATTCTTAAAAAATTAGTTGACAGCTTCCTCCGTTCGCGGTAAAACAGAATTAGAGCAGTTCTTAATTCTTTAAGAGTTCTACAAATGGCACGGAAACAATCGTCGACGCTTACCGAAGCCGAGCTGCCCATCATGGAAATCCTTTGGGATAAAGGATCCGCCGTGGTTACCGACGTAGTGGCTTGCCTGGGAAATACGGTAGTGGCCTACAACACAGTCCTGACCACTTTGCGCATTCTGGAACGTAAGGGTTATGTTCGCCATACCAAAGATGGCCGCGCGTTCGTCTATCATCCTGTGGTGGAACGCGGCGAAGCCAGCCGAAAAGCGGTACGAAACCTGATGAAGCGATTTTTCCAGGATTCTCCTGAGCTGCTGATTCTAAACGTCTTGGAAGACGAGCATTTGGAAGAAGCGGAACTCGACCGGCTGAAACGGCTCATCGCCGGTGAGGGAGGGGGCAACCAGTGAACGCGCTTGATTTAGCGAATATGGGTGCCGCGGTGGTGGTATCGCTGGGACTCAACAGCTTGTGGCTTGGTTTGCTGATCGCCGCGATTGCCGCTGGAATGCTTCGGGTTTTGCCCCGCTCCAATGCGGCCACTCGCTATCTGGTCTGGTTTGCGGCTCTGGTTTTGGTCTGTGCGGCACCCGCTATGCTGCTGATTCCACGCACCGAGGCACCCTCGTCCGTAGCCGCCGCTGTACCTGCCGCAACGCCGTTGGTAGTCCCCACTACGGCCGGTTGGCCCTTATATATCATGCTGGCTTGGATGGGAACTTCCGCCATCCTGCTGGCGCGCGTAGCCTGGAGCTTAGCCCACATCCACGGGCTAAAACGGCGAGGCACGCCGGTCGGCCGCCGCGACAATATCCGCGTACTGGCGTCCACTGAAGTGCGCGTTCCCATGGCGGCCGGTTTTGTGCACCGCGCCATCATATTCCCCAAGGCATTGATCGGGGAGCTCACCTCCGAAGAATTCGACCAGGTGTTATGCCACGAACTGGCCCACCTGCACCGTGGAGACGACTGGACGCAGTTGATCCAGGCCATAGGCGAAGCCGTCCTGTTCTTTAATCCTGCGATTCATTGGATCGGCAGACGCCTGCGCATCGAGCGCGAAATGGCCTGCGACGATTGGGTGGTATCTACGACGGGCGAAGCGCGCCCATATGCCGCCTGCCTGACTCACCTCCACGAACTGACGCGGCGGGCGTCGGCGCCGCAACTGGCGCCCGGCGCGACCACCCGGAAGCGCTGGCAAATCAGTGCGCGCATCGAGTCGCTGCTTCAACCCGGAAGGAACTCCACGCCGCGCTTGGCCCGTTCCGGATGGGTGGCAGCCGTCGCACTGGTGAGCGCGGGGCTGATCGTGGCCGCCAAAACTACGCCGCCGGTGGGCGTCCAACAAATCCCGGTGGCTCCCATGACCTTTGCGCGGCTCAACGTGCCTGCGGCGCCGGTCATCGCCCTAGCGCCTCGCCGCAGCTCACTCGACCGGCCACGGATGTTAGCCGGCCGGATCCCACTGAACCAGATGGCGAAGGCCGCACCGCCGGCTGCCCCGGTTACGGATGTTCCTTATCTGCTGGTGAACGCATGGCGCGTAGAAGTATCGCCCACCTACTACGTGATCACGGTGGTCTTCTTTGAACCACCGCCGGCGCACCCGCTGAACGGTATTTAGACTCGCCTCACCGGACTGGCTTTCGCCCGCCTGGTGATGGCCATCAGTAACGAATTCTCTCAGCTTAAAGGACAACTAGATGAAGCTCAACAAAACCTACGTCACCCTTGCGCTCATGCTCTTCTGCGCGGGGTTACTCACCGCAAACCTGGTGAGCCGCGTTGGAATCGCCAGCGCGGCATCCGCCACACCGGCCGCCTTAGTCGTACCGAGCGCGACCCAACTATCCAACTCCTTCACCCGGATCGCCAAGGAATCCGAACCTTCTGTCGTTCAGATCCTCAGCACCATCCAGGAGAAGCAGCGTCCCCAAATGCGCCAGTTCTTCAACGGAAGTCCGTCGGAGAACCCGTTCGGCAACATGAATCCCTTCGGCGAAATGAATCCGTTCGAAGGGCCACAACAGCCGCGACGGGCCATGGGCCTCGGTTCGGGGTTCATTGTGGACCACAACGGCTACATTCTGACCAATAATCACGTGGTGGAAAATGCCACCCGCATTCAGGTGAAACTGCCCAACGACAAGACCGAATACGCGGCCAAGCTGGTCGGCACCGATCCGGAACTTGACCTGGCGGTCCTGAAAATCGACGCCGGCAAGCAGCTCAACCCGCTGCGTATGGGCAACTCCGACGCCATCGAAACCGGCGATTGGGCCGTAGCTATCGGCTCTCCGTTCGGGCTCGAACAGACCATGACCGCGGGCATCATCAGCGCCAAAGGCCGCGACCTCGGCGAGCGCGACCATCAATTGCAGCGCTTCCTCCAGACCGATGCAGCCATCAATCGCGGCAACAGCGGCGGCCCGCTGCTGAACATCAACGGCGAAGTCATCGGCATCAATACCATGATCGTCAGTGGCAGCGGCAATTTTGAAGGCATCGGCTTCGCGCTGCCCATCAATCTGGCTGTGAACTCCTACAACCAGATCGTGAAGAACGGCAAAGTATCGCGCGGCGCCATCGGCATTCAGTTCGCGCGTGAAGAGAATGCGGCGCTGCTGAAAGCCTACGGCGCATCCAGCGGCGTGTTCGTGCAGTCCGTGACGCCCGGTGGTCCGGCCGCCAAGGCCGGCGTGCTGGCTTCCGACGTGATCGTGGGCCTCAACGGGCAGACCGTGAAAGACGGCGAGCAACTCGTGAACACCATCTCGGCGGCGCAACCCGGATCCACCGTTAACATGAAACTGTTGCGTGAAGGCAAGCCCGTGGACGTTTCCGTAAAGATCGGCGACCGCGCCTCCATTGTGGCCGACAACGCCAACGGCGAAGAAGCTCCGGGTGCGGAACAGGGTGAACCGACGCATGCCAGACTGGGCGTTTCGGTGCAGAACCTGACCCCCTCCGACCGCGAACAGATGGGCCTGTCGGCCGGCAGCGTAGCCGTGGCCAGCGTACAACCTGGATCCTTCGCCGAAGACATCGGGTTGCAAAAGGGCGATGTCATTCTGGCCATTAACCGTCATCCCGTGAACTCGGCCGCCGATGTGCGCAACCTCATGGCATCGGCCAAGCCGGGCGAACCGATGGCCTTTAAGCTCATGCGGAATACCGGCGGGAACTGGAGCACTGTGTTCACCGCTGGAACCCTGCAGGAGAAGTAGTTCTTCCCTCCTTACACCAAGCGCGCCGCGGAACATTGCGGCGCGCTCTTTCTTGCCGTTCTAAGCCAGAATCTCCTGGTCCTTATACTGCAATTGATAAAGCTTCCAATAAATCCCGCGCGTAGCCAGTAACTGCTGATGAGTCCCCGCCTCCCGCAGCCGCCCCTTGTGCATCACCAGGATCCGGTCGGCTCGCTGGATGGTCGAAAGCCGGTGCGCAATAATGATCGACGTGCGCCCTTCCACCATGCGGCTCAGCGCCTCGCGAACGCGAAACTCGGTGTCCGTATCCACGCTGGACGTAGCCTCGTCCAGGATCAAAAACCGCGGATGATGCGCCAGCGCGCGCGCGAAGCTGATGAGCTGTTTCTGGCCCGTCGACAGGCCGCTGCCGCGCTCCCTGATGGGGTGCGCGAAGCCATCCGGCAGCGACCGGATGAAGTCCATCAGGTTCACCTGTTCCGCGGCTTCCTCTATGGCCGCACGGCCGATGCCCTCGGTGCCCAGCCGGATGTTGTCCTCGAGCGTCCCCGTGAACAGATAGGGGTCCTGCAGCACCACGCCGAACTGCCGCCGCAAATCGCGCGGATCCATATCGCGCACGTCCGTGCCGCCTACCCGGACCACGCCCTTCTGCACATCGTAGAACCGCAGCAGCAGGCTGATAATGGTGGTCTTGCCCGCGCCCGTGTGCCCCACCACCGCGATGGTTTCGCCCGGTTCGATGGTGAAGCTCACGTCCCGCAGCACCCAATCGTCGTCCTTGTAAGCGAACCAGACGCCGTCGAACTCGATCCGCGCGGCTGAGGGCGGCGGCGCCGGCCGCGTCGACACCTCGAGGTCGGGCGCGGTATCCAGCAGCTTGAAGATGCGCTCCGCGGACGCCATGGCGCCTTGCAGAATGTTGTACTTTTCGCTGAGATCCTGAATGGGGCGGAAGAAGCGCAGCCCGTATTGCAGAAAGGCCACCACCACCCCCAGCGTCAGCGCGCCCCGCTGCACGCGGAATCCGCCGTACGCCAGGATGCCCGCCAGCGCCAGCATCGACAAAAACTCGACCACCGGATAAAACCAGCCGTATGCCAGGATGGCATCCTTATACGCGTCCATGTGTTCGCGATTCACGCCATCGAATTCCTGCCGGCTCTTAGCCTCGCGGTTGAAAAGTTGCAGCACCACGATGCCCGTCACGTGCTCTTGCAAATAGGCATTGATCTTGGCGATGGCGATACGGATGCGGCGGTAGCTCTGCGTCACGCTCCGCCGGAAGACGGCGGTGACCAGGATCACCAGCGGCATCACCGTGAGCATCAGCAGCGTCAGGCCTGGGCTCAGCTTGAACATGATGGCCACGATGAAGCCCAGCACCAGCACGTCGCCCAGAATGGTCACCAATCCAGAGGCGAAGAGATCGTTCAGCACGTCCACGTCGGTGGTAACGCGCGTGACCAGGCGTCCGACTGGGTTGCGGTCGTAAAAGGCGATGTCCAGCTCCTGCAGGTGCCCCATGAGCTGCTTGCGCAGGTCGAACATGGCGAGCTGCCCGGTGTACTGCATCAGGTACACCTGCACGAATTCGAATATGAAGGTGCCCACCAGCACGCCCAGGTACAGCATGCCCACCGCCTCCAGCCCGTTCCACGCGCCCGAGGGAAGATAAGGATCGATGGGGGTGGGAACGCGCATGCGGCTGGGCGCCAGGTAGCGGTCCACGGCGATTTTGGTGAGTAGCGGGCCAAGCACCTGCAGCACCGACTGCAGCAGGAGGAAGACCAGCGACAGCGCCACGTAGCCGCGGTAAGGGCGCATATAGCCCAGCAAGCGGCGCATCAGGCGGGAATCGTAAGCTTTGCCGAGGACCTCTTCTTCCACTATTGCTTAGTTTAGCTGAGGAGAGCGCAGGAGGCCGGGACGCTTATCAGGGGGTAGTGGTGGTGGCGGGCTGTTGCACGCTGGCCGGAGCCGTGGCCATTAATCGCGCGCCCACGAATTCCAGCACATAACGCTGCATGCCGATCTCCACCCAACTCATCCCCATCGATCTGGCTTCCTGCAAAGCCTTGGGATTCTGCCAGTGGTCGTGCGAGATGCGGTAGCAGGCGATCACCGTCCCCGTCCGGTCTGCCCCACGCCGGCAATGGACAAAAACCGGCCCGTCACTATCCGAATTGAACAAGGCAAGCACTTTGGCCACATTCTCATCCGACGGGGCTTCCACTCCATGCATCGGCACATTGATGTAATGCATGCCGGCGGCTTCCACCGCGCGCTGTTCGGCGACCGTGGAGTGCTCGCTCGATGGACGCAGGTCAACCACGGTCTTAATCCCGAGTTTGGCCAAACCCGCCCAGTCCTTATCAGACGGCTGCCCGCCCCGGTACACCCGGTCATTGACCTGGTGAAACCTGGGGATGTCCATAGCCGCCGCATCGGCCCCAAACAGGGGGACCGAGGCGACGGCCAATAGAATGATAGGGATAAACTCCTGACGACGTTTCAAAGTATTGGGCTACCTGTAGTCTTTGATGCACTGTGGCCCGCACGCGTTTCGCCGGCCGAATCGGGTTACGTCAGCAGGCAGCGCAGGCGGCGGGCGCTCTCCGGCCGGCGCAGCTTGCGCAGGGCGCGCAACTCAATCTGTCGCACGCGCTCGCGCGTCACGTCCAGGTCCGCGCCGATTTCTTCGAGCGTATGCTCGCGCGCGCAGCCCAGACCGAACCGCAGCCGGATCACCTGCTCCTCGCGCGGGACCAGCGTGTGCAGCGAAGCATTTGTCTCGGCGTTCACCTCCGCCGCCAGCACCGAATCCGCTGGAGAACTGCCGTGCCGGTCGGCGATCAATTCGCCCAGCGTGGATACCTCGTCGCTGCCCACCGGCGTATCCAGCGAGACCGGCTCGCGCGAAATCGTGCGCAGCTTGCTCACTTTGTCGCTGGTGGTCTTCAATTCTGCAGCCAGCTCGGCGTCCACCGGAACACGCCCCAACTGGCGTTCCAGTTGGCGTGAAGCGCGGAAGAACTTGTTGAGCTGATCGTTCATGTGAATCGGAATGCGTATGGTGCGCGCCTGCTCGCCCAGCGCCCGCGATACGGCTTGCATCACCCACCACGTGGCGTAAGTGGAAAATTTGAATCCGCGCCGATGGTCAAACTTCTCGGCCGCCCGCATGAGGCCCAGGCTACCTTCCTGGACCAAGTCGAGCAGGTGCAGTCCGCGGTTCATATAGCGCTTAGCCACAGAAACCACCAGGCGGAGGTTCGCCCGGACCATGTCGGCCTTGGCTAGCTGGGCTTCGTGTTCACCCTCGCGAATGCGGTGCAGAGTTGCCTGGAGTTCAGTTAGCGGCGCGCCGGCGGCGGTTTCACACTTCTTGATCTCGCTACGCAGCATGCGGGCGGAAGATTGCGCTTCACGACCGGTAGAGCCGGCGCTGCGCTTTAAGTCGCGATCGAGGCGTTCCAGTTCCGCCGTGCGTTGTTCCAGTTCCGTGGTGAACTGTTTCCACTGATCCGTACGAAAAGGGACTTGGCTGAGGGATCGCGCGACGGTGACCCGCGCGCGCGACATTCGCCCACTTAATTTGCGCCGGGTGGCGCGATCGGACGCGGGAGTCTCGGCAAGCGACTGCTCGATTTGGCGCAGCTTGGTGTATTGGCGCTTCAGCCGGGTAAAGAGATTGTGCAACTGGGCGCGGTATTCCCGGTCCGCGGTTGAACCATCTTCCACATCGCCGCGCTCCATCACGTCTTCCATTTCAACCGCACCGGCGGCGATGCGCGCCAGCAGTTCCACCGCGCGATGCTCCACCAGTATGGATCGGCAGATGGCTTTTTCGCGCCGCATCCTGCCCCGCGCCATCCGCCGCGCCAACTCCACTTCCTGCGCCCGTGTGAGCAGGGGGACGGAGCCGATTTCACGCAGGTAGCGCCGCACGGAATCATCGGCTTCGGGACGGCGCGCAGGTTCATCCGACGCGACCGGCCGGTCGAATTCCTCAGTTTCGTCGTCAAGGGAAACTCGCAGCGCGGCGCTAGCATCCGCATCGGCCGTGTGGAATTGTGCGTCAAACTGGGTGCCCTCACCCACTCGCATTTGGTAATTCGAAATCATCATGCCCCTCATCTCCCTCCGCCCCATCTCGAATGGAGCCGAAAATCTTGCATCTTCAGCAGTTTGCGGCGTTGAGCGAATACACCTACGGCTTTGGGACCCAGTGAACCGACCCGCTCAAAACTGTGTACCGTTGAGATTGCACAGAAGGGTGTGCAGTTTGTATACCAATGCAGTGGGGCAGGCGCTCCGCCTGCGGAGGCCTCTTAGGCCGACCTGGCCGTTTCAGACTTCCTGACAGCTTTTTCCCTCATGTTGTAAGCGTCGATTGCCACCTGAGAAGCCTCGCGCGCCATGCTAGCGCTCAGCCGTTTCTCCGCTTCGTCAAACATGCGCTCGGCCTCCATGCGGACCTGCCAAGCCTCGTCGTCGGTCGCCTTCAGCTTGCGCGCCAAGCCCTTGATCTTCGGATCTACGTCGGCCGCCTCTTTTTTGGCCTTCTCGTATTTACGTTTGGCGGGCGCGCCGCCCTCGGCCACTCCGTCTTCCGCCACTAATTCCGCATAGGCTTTCTGGAGATCGCCGCTCCAGCTGCTCTTGACCTCTTTTTCCAGCGCGTCGAAGGCTTCCCAAGCCGTGTCCGCGGTGGTGCGCACTCTTTTCTTTTCGGTGAGCCATTTCCATACACCCCAGTCCTTGGCTACTTCGAGCAGCGACTTGGCGTCTTCAACCTGGACGAGTTTCCGCATAGCAATTCTGTGAAACAGTATCTTTGGGTGCGCGGCCGAAGTCAACCGCCCCAACGGAAATCCGCATGGGAATCTCCGGTTTTGTATCATAACGGATGATGCGCTTCCTAGTGAGAACCATGATCCTGGCCGGCCTGATGACCGCCGGCGTGGCCGCCGCCGCGAACAAATTCGTCCATACCGAGGGCCCCCACATCATTGCCCCCGACGGCGGAAAGCTGCATTTGCGCGGCATCAACCTCGGCAACTGGCTGGTGCCCGAAGGCTACATGTGGCACTTCGACAAGGGGCCGTCCTCGTTCCGCGAGATTTCCGCGCTGCTCAACAACCTGCTGGGTCCGCCGCAAGCCGCCAGCTTCTGGAAGCAGTATCGCGACAACTACATCACCGAGGCCGACATCCGCTTCATCCACGAAGCCGGCTTCAATTCCATCCGCGTTCCCTTCGACTACAAAATGATTGAAGACGGCACCGCCTTCCCGCTGCTCGATCAGGTGATCCGCTGGTCGAAGCAGGCGCACCTCTTTGTAATCCTCGACATGCACTGCGCCCCGGGCGGCCAGACCGGAACGAACATCGACGACAGTTGGGGTTATCCGTGGCTCTTCGAAAGCGATGAGGAGCAGCAGTTCGCCGTGGGATTCTGGCGCAGCATCGCCCAGCGTTACGCCGATGAGCCCACGGTCCTCGGTTACGACCTGCTGAATGAGCCCATCCCGCCGGCGGTGGACAGGCTGAATCCGCGCCTTGAGCCGGTGTACCGCAAGATCACGGCCGCCATCCGCGAGGTCGATCAAAACCATGCTGTGATCCTGGGTGGCGCGCAATGGGACAGTAACTTCGACGTGTTTGGCCCGCCCATCGACAAAAACGCGATCTACACCTTTCACAAATACTGGACCGCCCCGACCAAAGACGTGATCCAGAGCTACCTGGATTTCCGCGAGCGCTACCAGGTTCCCATCTGGATGGGCGAATCGGGCGAGAACCAGGATACCTGGATCGCGCAATTCGCCGCCACGCTCGAGAAGAACGACGTAGGCTGGGCCTTTTGGCCCTATAAGAAGATGGACGCCACCTCGTCTCCGGTGAGCTATGCGCGCCCCCAGCACTGGGACGACATCGTGGCCTACGCGGCTTTGCCCGGCGGCATGGGCGCGGCGGAGGAAAAGATGAAGAGGCGCCCGCAGGCCGACCGGACCCGCGCGGTGATGGAGGAGTTGCTGGAAAAAATCAAGCTGGCAAATTGCCGGGTCAACGAAGGCTATTTGAAGGCGCTGGGCATGCAGGTCCCGGCGCGGTAGGGGAGCCCGGACCCGACCCCCAAGTGAATCTCAGGTTGGCCTAACCATCCTTCGAGGATACATAACCAAAACCTCTATACTGAAAAGGACCGGAAGTTGCTCAAATGCCGGACCGTACGATGATCTCGCGCGTGATTTTGCGGAACTACAAAAGCCTCGGGACTGTGACGTGTCCCTAGGGCCGATCACGTTTTTAGTCGCTCCGAACGGTGCAGGCAAGAGCAACTTCGTGGAAGCAATTCGGTTTTTATCCTACGCGTTGGCCGGTTCGCTGGAGCAAGCCCTTGATGCTCGCTCCGGTTTTCGCAGCATCCTGTACCAAGGCCCTGGTGCCGAATCGACAATATCCTTCGAGATTTTCTTTCACCTCGGGAGTGACCAACTGGGAAACTATCTCGTCCAGATTGGGGCCATCAAAAATGGACCCATCTCGGTCGCAAAAGAGGAGTGTACCGTCAAGTCCGGGCAACGCCACGATTGGTTCAAGGTATGCCGTGGAGTCGTCACAAGCAATCAGGGGGTGACGCCGGCCGCTTCCGAGGAAAAGTTGTACCTGGTAAATGCTTCCGGCCTCGCCGCTTTTGAACCTGTTTACCGAGCCCTCTCCAGCATCGTGGTTTATAATCCTGTCCCCGATGAAATCAGAGGGTTCCAGTCGGAGAAGCACTATAGAAACCTTGATCGCACAGGCAGCGCATTGGCGGAAACGATTTATCGGATGAAGAGTTCGGCCCCCGAGAGACTGTCTCGCGTGACCGACTATCTTCGCAGAATCAATCCCAGCGTGCTGGACATTGAAGCGGTCTCCCAGGATGGAAGCTACAACCTGCGCTTTGAAGTTGACCGCGGCGGAGATATCCGCGAGGATTTCCCGTCGCAGAACATGTCCGACGGGACTCTGAGGGCACTTGCTGTCCTGGTGGCCCTCTTTCAAAAAGGCGATCGATATCCATTAAGTCTTATCGGATTGGAAGAACCCGAAGCCGGACTGCATCCGGCGGCTGCCGGAGTCCTGTTTGACAGCCTGGTGGAGGCCAGCTACCTCGGACAAGTCGTAGTGACGAGTCACAGCCCCGATTTGCTGGACCGGGATGACATCCCCGAGGACGCAATTAAAGCCGTGGCTATCCATGAGGGCCGGACGATCAGCGGACAGGTTGATAACGTCGGCCGCTCCGCGTTGCGGGAGCGCCTCTACACGGCCGGAGAACTGATGCGCATGGACCAACTCCGGCCCGAGGGCACGCCCGACTGCGCCGATGCCAGGTAACGTCGTCCGTTTCGCCTTCGTAATCGAGGGCGAGGGAGAAGTCGCTGCAGTACCCTCCTCATTCGGCGAATTTGTAATGAGCTTTTGGGTGTTTTTGCGGTCCGAACTGCGCGCCCCGTTCGGATAACGAAATCGAAGTTGCTCCGCCCTGGGGGACTGGAACGTGCTGTTCGGCTCGCTCAGACGACCCACCGGGCGCAGGGGCCGGTTCTGGTGTTGGTGAACGCGGATGAGGATTGTCCTGCGGTGCTGGGATCCAGTTTCAAATCGAGAGCCATCTCGATAATCGGCCCGCGCCTCGTCTCTATTGTCATTCCCAAATACGAATTTGAAACATGGTTCCTAGTGGCCGCCCAATCCCTTGGCGGTCGACGAGGATTACGCGAAGGTCTCCTGCCCCCTTCCGATCCGGAGGCGATACGCGGAACGAAGGAATGGTTGAGCCGGAACATGGTTACCGGGAGGAGTTACTCGCCTTCCGCCGACCAGGCCGCTCTGGTTGCGGGAATGGATCTGGTAGCCGCGAGGTCTTGCAGATCATTCGACAGGCTGTGCCGGGAGATCCAACGCCTGGTTGAGTCCTGTTAGTGTTACCTGCCTTATGCACAATATCCGATCCGCCGAACGTAGCGTGAGAGGGACGGCCGTTTGGGGACCTGAGAATCCTGCGTTAAAACCAGGTGGAGTAGCGAAGGTGACGCTTCGCAAACTCATTCTCAGGAGTCACCCAAAAGGTGAATAACAATCGAAAGCATAACAATCAAACAACCGCCAGGCAAGGGGCGGAAGCGGCTAGCGCGGAACCCTTGAAAATCGGGGCTGGCACGCCTTTTGACTTCTCGGCGCGGAATCTGACGGCCTATGGTGGTTTATTGCCGGTGGCGACCATGTTGGAAAAGCTTGGCTTCCAGCAACTGGTGGAGGAGACGCTCACCATCAAGCGACTCACCCGCGCGATGCCGGTGTGGCAGTTTGTGCTGGCCATGGTGCTGGCGCTGTATGTGGGATTTTCGCGACTGAATCACTTGCGTTTTCTGGAGCGCGAGCCGATGCTGACTGGGATTCTGAAAGTATTGCGTTTGCCGCGGCAATGCACTTTTTGGCGGTTTCTGGCCTCGCTGCATCTGAGCGTGGCCGGACAGATCCTGCGCATCCAGCAGATGATGCGGCAGCGCGTGTGGGAAGCCGCGCATGTGGAACTGAAAACCATCACCTTGGACACCGACACCACGGTGCACACCGTGTTCGGCCACCAAATGGGCGGGCGCAAGAGTTACAACCCGAAGAACCGGGGCAAGAAAAGCTTTCAGCGTATGTCCAGCGAAGGCTGGTGTATTCAGTGGGAGTCAACCCCACCAGGACAAAAGTCAGAGTTCTGTAGCTTGGATAGCCGGGAGGGAAGGAAACTGAACCCCGGAAGTCTATCGACAAAGCCATCCTTGGGATGGTGAGCAAGTCATTGGGCCGTAACGAAAGTGAACGCACAGGTGACCCCGAAACTTTTTACCTCAGAGGCCGAGCTCCCGCTGAAAGGGCGAAGGCTGCATGGAACGTCGCAACTGACTGGAGCGGCGGAACACTCTGGCGGGGCGGTAGCGACAGCACGATGACAAGGATGCACCGAGCAACTGGAGAAGCCCTCCTCGTCCCGCCACGAAATCGGCGGAGCAGGGAACCGTATAACCGGCGAAACCGGGAAATCGGGGAACGGCGAGAGGGTGGCGGACGGGTCCGGAGTAGCGGAGAAGCGGAGTAATGTCCGTGGAGCCAAGGGGCCCTGCTGTTTGTAACGGTTCCAACAACAAGGAAGGCAAGGGTGAGATGACAAAGACGCCCATTAGTTTGCAAGACCTGAGGAGGAGCCTATACGTCAAGGCGAAGGCGGAGCCAACTTGGCGGTTTTGGGGACTATACGTCCATATCTGCAAGATGGAAACGCTCCAGGAGGCTTACCAGATGGCGAAGAGTAATGACGGGGCACCCGGGACTGACGGGGTCACGTTCGAAGCCATCGAGGAAAGTGGAGAGGAGAGTTTTCTGCAGCAGATACGGGATGAACTGGTCTCCAGTACGTATCGGCCCATGCGGGGACGGAAGAAGGAAATTCCCAAGGACGGGGGCAAGAAAGTCCGTGTTCTGACGATTCCGGCGATCCGCGACCGTGTGGTCCAGGGGGCGCTCAAGCTCATCCTGGAGCCGATCTTCGAAGCTGATTTTCAATCGGGGTCGTATGGATACCGACCGAAACGGACAGCGCATCAAGCGGTGACACCGAGTGGCACAGGCAATTGTGGAGGGCAAGACGCGCATCATTGACATTGACTTGCGGGCCTACTTCGATAACGTTCAGCATTATCTGCTGTTAGAGAAGGTAGCTCGACGGGTACAGGATGATGCGGTCATGCATTTGCTCAAGATGATGCTGAAGGCGACTGGGGAAAAGGGCGTACCGCAAGGCGGGGTGATTTCGCCGTTGCTCAGTAACCTCTACCTCACCGAGGTGGATCGGATGCTGGAAAAGGCGATCGCCACCACGCGGCGCGGGGAATACACCAACGTCCAATATGCACGATTCGCGGACGATCTGGTGATATTGATCGACGCTCATCCGCGGCATGACTGGCTGGTGAAGGCGGTGGAAAGGCGATTGCGGGAGGAGGTGGCGAAACTGCGAGTCGAGATCAATGAGGACAAGAGCCGGATGGTCGATCTGGCGAAGGGAGAGAGTTTTTCATTCCTGGGTTTTGAATATCGTCGCATTCGGAGCCGTAATCGAGTGTGGCGACCTTACTACGCGCCGAAGCTGAAGAAGCGGACTGCGCTGTTTGCCAAACTCAGGGAGGTCTTCCGACGCAACGTCAGCCAGCCTGTGGGAAAAGTGATTGAGAGGATCAATCCGATCCTGCGGGGCTGGGTGAATTACTTTCGGATAGGCGATTCGAGCCGATGCTTCTCTATGGTGAAACGATGGGTAGAAAAGAAGGTCCGGCGGCACTTAATGCGTGCCAGTAAACGCAAGGGGATGGGTTGGAAACGGTGGAGTAGGGAGTGGCTTTACGACGGGGTGGGACTGTTCAATGACTACCGCCGCGTGAGGACCCAGCAATTCCCGAAAGCCAGTCCAATGCCAAACGTCCCATAGACCTTGATGCGAAGCAAACAGGAAAGCTCACTGCGGGAAATCCGCACGGTGGGTTTGATGCGGCGGGGACTGGAAACGGGTTTACGGTTTGGCTAGTGAGGCACTCCCAGAGGAAACGGGGAGCCAACGGATAGGCTGAACCTACGGAATGCCGCGCCAGTCCTCGACCCTACCCATCCTGACGTTTCTGGCCGAGACGCGCGAATACGTGGGGGGCGAGTTGCGCAATGGAGATCGGCCCACCGGTAAACAGATCGCCCGCCACCTGGAAAGTGTATTCGCAGCGCTGCCGCCGGCGGTGCAGACGATCTATGCGCGGGCCGATTCCGGGTTTTACTGCAACGAAGCGGTGGAGGCGTATGAGAAAGCCGGGGCGCGGTACATCGTCTCGGCGCGCAAGACCTCGCGGCTGATCGACGAACTGAAGGGGGCGCCCTGGACTGGTTCGCCGAAGACCGACGCCGACGCCCAGTGCGAATTTCGTTATCAGCCGGAGGGCTGGAGCCGAGCGCATCGATTCATCGCTCTGCGCTACATCAAGAAGAAGCAGCCGCCCGCGGCGGAGAAGCCGGAACAATATCAGCTGTTCGACACCGCGGAGTACACCTATCGCGTCTTCGTTACCGATATGAGCGACGGCATCGCCGTGCTGGCTTGGTTCTATAGCCAGCGGGCAGGCGCGGAGAACCTCATTAAAGAAGCCAACAACGACGCGGGGCTGACGGACCATCCGTCGGGGCGGTGGCCGATGAACTGCATCTACTTTCAGCTCGCTATGGTGGCTTACAACCTCAATTGTTGGCTGATGCTGTTCAATCGAGAAGAGGAGGCCAAGGTCGAGCAACTCAGCCATATCACCCTGGCCACGGCTCGGTTGCGATTCCTATTTCTGGCAGCGCGCATCTGGCGCCACGCGGGAACCGTAGGTGTCCGTTACAGCGATCACTATCCGGAGCAACCCTTATTCCAGCGACTGATGGCGCGGCTGCGGGCTGTGACGGCCAACACCGAGGGGTTTGCGCCGGTGATCGCGTTGGCCCTCCGCTGCTGAAGGGTGCGCATAGAATCCTATGCACACGCGGCCCCACTTGCGAGTGGAGGGAATCAGGCCGGCACACAACACGTCGAGGGAAAAACAAAGATCGCGTTCGCTAAGCCGTCAGGTCAGTTGCTCAGGCTGCTCCCCAGGGTAGCTCTGTGCATAAGTCAGGTGTTATTGACCTGGCTCCCGTCCGCCCCTAGCACCCCACCCTGCCGTGCTGTACTATATGCCTGGAAACGACCATGATCGTCGACAAGCGCGCGGACCTCGCCGGACCGGGTATCGGTGACTACGAGGACCTGGAGAAGATCCTTCCCCAGAACTACACTTCCCTGCTCAACCCCAAGGAGACCCAAAAGGCCATCTTCGCAGCCAAAAACTTCATCGAAGAGCGCCTCTGTGAGGCCCTCAACCTCATGATGGTGACGGTGCCGCTCATCGTGGACGTCGAAAGCGGCGTCAACGACTACCTCGACCGGGACGGATCGCGCACCCCGATCCAGTTCCACATCTCCAACGACCGCAACCAGCACCCCATCGATGCGCAGGTCGTCCAGGCCGCCACCAAGTGGAAACGCGTAGCCCTGCGCCGCTTCGGCATGCAGCCCGGCGAGGGCCTGTGCACCGACATGCGCGCCGTGCGCAAGGATTATTTCCTCGATCACGACCACAGCGCCTACGTGGACCAGTGGGATTGGGAGCGCGCCATCACCGCCAACCAGCGCAACCTCGATTTCCTCAAAGAAATCGTCAGCCGGATCTGGAAAGTGCTGGTGGAAGCCGAGCGCTTCGTGCAGGACCTCTTCCCGGCCTTGCGCGGCAAGTATCCGAACCTGCCGCAGAAGCTCACGTTCCTCCACGCCGAGGATCTGCTCGACATGTATCCGGACCTGCCCCGCAAACAGCGCGAAATCGCCATCCTCCGCGAGTGCCCCGCGATCTTCATCATCGGCATCGGCTGGACGCTTAAGGACGGCTATCCGCACGAAATGCGCGCCGCCGATTATGACGATTGGGTCACACCGGGCGTATCGGCCGACGGGCGGCAGGTGCACGGGCTGAACGGCGACATATTGGTGTGGAACCATGTCACCCAACGGCGCCACGAGCTCACTTCGATGGGCATCCGCGTCAACGACCAGACCCTGCGTCAGCAGCTCGAAATGACCGGCCAGCTCGATTTCCTGAACTACCCCTATCACCGCGCGATTCTGGAGCACGAACTGCCGCTCAGCGTCGGCGGCGGCATCGGCCAATCGCGCACCCTGATGCTGCTTCTGCGCAAAGCCCACCTGGGCGAAGTCACCGTCACGGTCTGGCCCAAAGTGCTAAAGGAGATGTGCGCGAGCAAAAATATCTTCGTGCTGGAATAGCGGCTCACGCGCCCGCGCGATAGATGATCTTCCCCGCGCGCAGCGTGTAGTGGACCGCCGTCAGCGCGCGGATGTCCCGCGACGGGTCGCCCGCGAACACCGCTAGATCGGCCTGGAAACCGGGGGCGACCTGTCCCGTGCGCGCGCCTTCGCCGAAGCGCGCGGCGGGAACCGTGGTAAGCGACGCCAGAATCTGGCGGAAGCTCATGCCGGCGTGCGCCATCAGCGCGTATTCATCGCCGGGATCGTACTCCACAGCGCCCAGGTCGGTACCGAACAGAATTTCGCCGCCGGCGTCGAGCCATGCCCGCAACTGGCCCATTGCGGCGCCCACCACGTGGTCCTGCACCGACGCGCGATCGTGCCGCAAAAAATGCTTCCACAGGGTCAGAGTCGGGGTGAGCGCCACGCCGCGCTCCGCCATGGCCGTCACCAGCGTTTCGTCCCACGGGCCGGAGCTGGGTGTGGTGTGGCCGATCACGTCCACCCCCGCGCCGACCGCCGCCGCTACATCCGCCGCGCTATTGGGATGCACGAAGACCGGCCTCCCCACCCGGTGCGCTGCGTTGACCGCCGCTTCCATCGCGCCCTCGCTCAGCTTAACTCCGGCCTGCGTCGAGGCGAACAGCTTGATCGCATCCACGCCCGCATCGAGCAGCTTTCCCGCCGCGGCCGAGGCTTGCCCGGCATCGGCCACCTCCGGCAGCGCCACGGGCATGGTGCCCATCATGCGCACGACTGTTTCCGATGGCATCCCGCCCGGCGGAATGAGCCCTTCCCCCGTCGAGCGGATCCGCGGACCGCAGACTTCCCCCGATTCGATGCGCCCGCGCAGCGCCCGCGTGTTCTCCCACAGCGATGAAAGGTCGAACACGCTGGTGAAGCCGTAGCGCGTCAGCATATCCTGAAGCTGGCGCTCCAGCTCCGCCGCCGGGATGGCCGCCGCATTCGCCCACTTGCGTTCGAAGAAGTGTACGTGGCTGTTCCACAGCCCGGCCGTGATGGTCAGCCCGGAACAATCCAGCGTAGGAATGTTTTGCGGAATTTCGACGTGCCCGCGCGTCCCCACGGCCGCGATGCCCTCGCCCTGGATCACCACCACGCCATCGGCCACCGCCTCCCGCGTGGGGTCCGTATAAATGGTGGCGCCCGTCAGGGCCAAACCGGCGGCACCCATTACTGCGCCAGCGGGTAAGCGACGCTACGCAGCAGCCAGTCGCGGTTGGCGCGGACGTCCGTGCGCAGCTTCTCGCACAGCGCCTCGCGCTGTTCATACAGGCGATACGCGTCCCGCTTCGCATGCGTGTCCAGCAGTGCCTTCACTACGAACGGCATCACCATCGAATAGTCCGCCTGCATGCTTTCCGTGGTCTGCAGATAGGCGTCTTTATCGACCTTCCCCCACGTGACGGCTTCCGCCGGCGGGCAGGATGACAGTGAGCCGTCGGTCACCGGCGCAGTCACAATCTGCACATCGAACTGGTAACCGCGCACGTCCGGGAGGCCTAGCACCTGGCCCAGCGCGGGCTCCGGCTGCAAGTTGTAATTCTTGGGCACGCCGCCGCCCAGAATCAGCGTGGCCAGCGCCCGCGCGGGGCTTTCGAACAGTCCCCAGCGATGATAAGCGCACGCCTCGAACACCTCGCCGTGCAAGTCCAGATCGAATCCGTACTCGGGCAGGATGCCTGCCTGCCGCATGGCCCACAGCTTCATGGAATTCAGAAACACGCTGCCATCCGCCGGCGCGCCCACCAGCACCGGGATATCCAGCCGGTGACACGTAGCCAGCAGTCCCGAGGGCACGCCATTGCGCCGTTCCTGCGCCGCATAATACGCGCCCAGACGGTAGCGCAACTCCGTGCCGGTCATCTTCCGCTGAAACTCCGGCCGCGACAGGCACGCGCTGAGGAAGCGATCCTGATCCAGCAGGACGGCTTCGTCGAAAGCCATGTCCGTCACCCGGATGGTGCCTTCCTCGCGCAGAGCGCCATCGTCGCTCTGGATGGGGACCTCGTGGATCGGGTCGTCTGTGTGGCCGTCCAGGCTGCGATGGCCATCGTGATAGCAGACGGCATCAGTGGTGCTGATGTAGGCCACCCACCCGGTCTCGAGCAGCGGAATGAGCCACGCCAGGTGCTGGCCGGAAATCGTGACCGGCCCGGAAATGGCCAGAGTCAACGGGCAGCCCGACGAAACCGCGCGATCCAGTATCGTGTAAATACGCCGCAAATAAGCCCCGCCGAAGGCCGGCAGGCAGTGCCGAAAGATCTCGTCGAGCGTAGCGCATTCATCAACACGGCGAACGCGAACGGGATGTCGGGTGGAGGAATGCGGCATCGTTTTTTTGACGATACCATGGAGCCCGCCCATGGGGCAGGCCCCAGGCCCCGAAGCTAATCTAAGTTCTATAGAGCCGGCGAATCGTACAACTGCCGAAGCTCGCACTCCCCATCTCCCGCTACGGCTAAAAACTTCTTGGTAATCTCAATCGCCTCCGCCTTCGAACTTGCCTTCAGAATCGCCATACCCCCGACCACTTCCTTCGCCTCGGTAAACGGTCCGTCGGTCACAGTGATCTTGCCCTCGGCTTGCCGGACCTTGGCGCCCAAAGCGCTGGGCATGCAACCGTCCGTCCCCAGAAGGTAGCCGGCTTTCATCCATTCCTCTACCAGCTTGCCCATCCGAGTCATTTCTTCCTGGGAAGGCGGCGTGCTTCGCTCGCGTGTCTTATATATGCTAAGGAATCGCATAGTTTGTCTCCATTTCTCGATATTTGATTCTACCTGCCCCTCTTTATCCGATCTCTCCTTCTAATTGAACGTCGAACAACCGGTATGGCAAATCGACAGGAAGACGACAATTATTTCAGCCATCCCCGCTAAAATGGAAGCATGGGCAGGGGCCCGCATGCCACCTCCGGCGATAACGATCTCGCCGCCCATCGGCCGTTGTCAGCCTTGCTGTCTCAAGTGCTGGTCGCCTTCACCGTCGAGCTCGATAACGAGTTCGAGCGGCGCATGGCCGCCGCCGGCTATCCCGGCGCGATTCTGTCGTTAGTCGTCTGGTCCAACCTTATCCGATTCCTCGACAAAGGCGGCGTCCCGGTTCGCGACCTGGCCGTGCAGTCCCTGGCACCCGAGAAGCGAGTCAAATTTCAACTGGGATGTTTGGAGAGGTGGGGGTTCGTGGTGCTCGAAGCCGGCCCGGCGGACGGCCGCGCTATCCCGGCTCGCGCACACCCCCGTGCCAAACGCACTCTGCGCGACGGCTGGGGCAGTGGGCGCGGCATTCGCTCCGGCTGGATCGTTCGTCTCACGGCCAAAGGCCGCCAGGCCGCCGAAATCTGGCCGACCCTGCCTGGCGAGATCGAGCGGCGATGGCAACAGCGCTTTGGCGACGATCAGATCGCCGAACTCCGTCAAGCACTCGAAGCCGTTCACGCGCACCTCGGCCTCGCCCTGCCCGAAGGTCTGCCGGCCGATTGGGAACGCGCCGAAACCTATCCCGCCATGGGCCCGCACGCCAGCGGTCCCCTATCCCTACCGGTGCTCCTGTCGCAATTGCTGCTGGCCTTCACCATAGAGTTCGATCGCCACTCGCGCGCCCCGCTGCGGCTGTGTGCCGTCACGCTGCGCGTCCTGGGCGAACAGCCCATACCCGTCGCCGACATCCCGCGCTTGACCGGATCATCCCCGGAAACCAGCGGCACCGGATGGCAGATCAAGCCCTACATTCTGGTGGAACCCGATCCCGCCGCAAGCCGCGGCAAGGTCGTACGCCTCACCCCGCTAGGCCTCGCCACCCGGCAAAGGTATTTCGAGCTGGTTTCCGAAATCGAGAAAGACTGGGAGACGAGATTCGGACAGGACCATATCCGCCGCCTGCGCGAGTCTCTCCGCGAACTCTTCGTTCCCCGCAGCGCAAACCGCGCGCTCCTCGCCGAGGGACTGGTCCCTGCCGAAGGAACCATTCGCGCCGGCCAACAAGCTCCCGCCCTCGGCCGGCGCGACATAGCCGCCGCGGCCCGCCAGCGCATGCGCGACCTGGTGGCCCAAACCGAAATGTCCCAGCGCGACCCCGCCGCCAGCCTCCCGCATTACCCGCTGTGGGACATGAACCGCGGATTCGGGCCTTAGGGCTGACGCAACAATAACCACTCAGTCGTAGTCGTAGCATCAACATTTCCGACGCCTGCGCGCTTCCAGCACATTTCCCCATCTGGTTAGGTTTCCTCAATATCGACGGCAGTGGGAGCCGATTCGTGTCTTGCCCAATTTATCGCTGGTTATGTTATAGTGTCGATTGTATTGGTTCTTTCAGTCGCAACTATAACATTATGAGACCTCTCGCCTTCTCTCCCGATTCGTTGCGGAAGCTGCTGCTCCATGACCAAGTCGCAACCCTCTCCGATCTGAAACGGGCCCTCGGCACGGACGTCGACGTCACCGTGTTCCGAAAGTTAAAACAACTCGACTACCTAACCAGCTACTCTCATGGCGGCCGTTTCTACACTCTTCGCGAGATCGCCCGTTTCGGTGCCGATGGTCTGTGGTCCTGCACACCGGCCTGGTTCTCCCGCTACGGCACCCTGCTGAGCACCGCCGAGGCGTTCATCCGTAGCTCGGTCGCGGGATATTTTGCGGAAGAACTGGCTGCGGTCCTGCACGTAGGAGCGCAAGATGTCTTACGCCACCTGGTCCAGCAAAAGAGAATCGCCCGGGAATTGATTTCCGGTCTGTTCCTCTACACTTCCATCGACCCAGCCACCCGCCAGCGACAATCTCTGACCCGTCGTAGCAACCAGTCCGTTCCCACGGTTGTCGATGCCGCCCGTCTGGAAGTGTCTCCGCATGAGATGAAAGCCGCCATCATCTTGTTCTACAGTCTGCTGGACGAGCGGCAGCGCCGCTTGTATGCCGGTCTGGAATCCATGAAACTCGGCCACGGCGGCGACAGCCTGCTGGCCGGATTTCTTGGCCTCGATCCCCATACCATCGCCCGCGGCCGCCGACAGTTGCTGGATCAGGAGGTCGAGGTCGGCCGGATCCGACAGCCCGGCGCCGGGCGCAAACCAGTGGAAAAAAAACGCCCCAAGTAATCGAGGCTATCGAAATCCTGCTGGAACACGACACCGCCGGCGATCCCATCACCGGCATTCGATGGACCCACAAGACGCCTGCCGGAATCGCCGAACTGCTGCGCCAACTCGATATTGAGATCTCTGCCAATACCGTGGCGCGGCTGCTTCACGATATGGATTTTTCACTCCGCGTGAATCGCAAAGCCATCGCCACCGACTCTAGCCCGCACCGCGACCAACAGTTCCGTTACATCTCGTCATTGCGTACCCGCTTTGAGCGCCGGGGGCTTCCCATCATCAGCGTCGACACCAAAAAACGAGAACTGGTCGGCAACTTCAAAAACCATGGCGCCAAGTGGGGCCGCACACCTGTGCGCGTCAATGACCACGACTTCCGTTCCGATGCCATCGGCATCGCAATCCCTTACGGTATCTATGATCTGCTCGCCAACCGAGGTTCGGTCTTCGTAGGCGTCTCGCATGATACGGCAGCCTTCGCGGCCAACTCCATCGCCGGCTGGTGGAAGCGCGACGGCGCTGATCGCTATCATCGCCGCCGACGGTTGCTCATCCTTGCCGATACCGGTGGCAGCAACAGTTGCCGTACCGGTGCTTGGAAGACCGAACTGCAAAGCCAACTCTGCAACCGTTTTGGCCTCACGGTCACCGTTGCTCATTACCCCACCGGCGCCTCCAAATGGAACCCCATCGAGCACCGCCTGTTCTCCGAGATCTCCAAAAACTGGGCCGCCGAGCCTCTTGACAGTTACGCCAAAATCCTCAACTTCATCCGCAATACCTGCACCCGAACCGGCCTCACCGTCTCGGCCCACCTCGACCGACGGCAGTATCCAACCGGCAACTCACCTGATCCAGAGCAGGTCCGCCGCCTTTCACTCAAACGACATTCCACTCTACCAGCCTGGAATTATACGATTGTTCCGATGTGATTCAATTCTTGCGTCAGCCCTTAGCTTGGACTCGCCGGTTAAGCAAAAGACGGCAACATTAACATGTTCAGCGAGGCTTCCCATGACGCATCTGGCGCATTACAACATGTATGTACGAGATGCGCTAGGAATGGGGTGAAACGAAGAATCTCCGAAACCAACGGAAGCACACTGGAACCTAATTTGAACTGGCGGCGCTGGTCTTCGAGGACGAAGTTGCCTGGTCTACGCGGAGCGCATCGATAACAAAACCGCGGAGCAGCGATGGCATGCGATTAGCGTCGCATGGATAGAGCCCGGAGCCGGCGCGGTGCTGTTGGTTGTTCACGCGTACATGGAGGACGATTATGGCGAAGAAATTATCCGCATCATCTCGGCCCGCGAGGCTGAAAAGCATGAAATCCGAAGATATCAGGAACAGGCAATGGACTGAAAAGGAACGTCAAATCTTGCGCCGTGCTGCCAGACGTCAGGCGGCCGGGGACGACTCGCGCGTCAACCTTAAAGACATACCGCGACTGACCGGTGAACAGTTGGCCAACATGGTTCGGCTCCGCGATGCCCGGCCACGCAAAGTAGCCGTAAGCGTCCGCCTCGACACGCGGGTTCTGGATTGGCTGAGGTCTAAGGGCGATGGTCACCTGACGCGCATAAACGACATCCTCACGAATCTGATGGACGCAGAGCGCCAATTACGGCCCGAAAGGTAGAGTAGTCACCGCCTCTTGCCGTGGGGTCGCCGCGGTATTAAACTTTCGATTCGAGCGACCACGAAATAGGCGGCGCCACCTTCACCAACTCCGACGTCGATGCCGTCGAGGAAATCCGCGCCAGTTCCGACTGGACGCCCGGCCTTCACCCCCAACGAACTCGGATTTTCAAGGGCACTTCCGCAGCCGCGACAAAATCAACCGATCCGTTGCCGTGGCCGGCGCTTTCAAGGAGCAATCGCTGCAACGGTTACAAAGAGACACTCGCTAATGTGCAACCGGGGTTTTCTTACTGAGGCCGAAACGGGGGGCGATCCTATCCCATTCCGATTGGGCATTGGAGTCATCCGGGAACTCGCCAAACCACGAATCGAAGACCCTGACCAGCTTGTCAACTTCCTGCAGCCATGAGCAATCGATGGCAATGGCCCTATATATCTGCCGATCCATTTCACGATCCTGCGTGGTACCCGAAGGAGGCGTCTTGACAGCGTTCTCAAGATGTTGAAGAGATCGACGTAACTCGTCAGCCGCCGTAACCCTCTGCAGCCGCGCCATCATCTCCTGGCCAAGTCGACTACGGGCGTAAGCGGCGAGGAAAAGTAGATCCTTCGATGTCGGCCGCTTCTGTAACCCCTTCTCCGCGGCTTCAGCCGCTTTTATCCAGTCGTGAAGGTCCAGCTCCATTCTCGCCCAATGGTGGTACATCTCTTCATTCCGATTGTTGAGCGCAGAACTGCGCCGGAAGCAGTCACGGGCATCGGTGTATCGAGGCGGATGAAATTTTCGGTAGACCCAGCCCAGAACCCCGATTAGATCTACGTCGTTTTGGTACTTCTCTAAGGCATTGTTCAGAAGCTGCTCTGCCTGCTGCTCTTCGCCGGAGCGCACCATAAAGACCGCCTGACGAACAATGGACGCAATCTCAGATCGCCCCGCCCTAGGTAGCTCCCCGGAGATCGACTGGTACGCCGCGGCAGCCTTGTTGTAGTAGTTGGACTTGGACTGAGTCTCTCGAACCAGAGACCGCACGTTGATGTTGACCTCAAAACGTGATTCGCCTTCGATAAGCTTGGGCTTTGGAAGCAAGAATAGCCCTTGGAGTTGCCGCAACGCATCAGCAACAACGTCCTGAGGTAACCCAGTAACCGCCTGTAGCTCAGGGAAAGATACTGGGCCGTCTCGCACGCATGCCGCGACCAAAACAAAGCGAGCATCGTTGCTCAGAATATCCATCTCACGACCCAGTGCATATTGCCTCGCTTGGTAGCCACCCTTTTCGGCCCAGGCTTTGACCGCTTCCTGCACGGGAAGTGCCGCCATGAGTCGAATTAGGTCTTCAATATAGAGCGGTGAACTCTCCGTGATCTCAACGATTCGCTTAATCACTGATTTGGTAAACAGCGCATGGTCAAGACCCATGAGTCTGCACCGCGACTCTATGAAGCGGCTTGCGTCAGGCTCGGAAAAACCGGTCACCGGGGTTGTTGTCTTGGCCATTCCCCAGATCACCCTGCGAGACGTGAACAAGACCTTTGCCTTGGTCTGGGGAACAGTGAGGCTGAAAAACTCGATGACATCTTCGCCATCCTGTTCGACACTATCAATGTCGTCAACAACAACCAATGCGGGGAACTTGAACGAGAAGTTCGAGAACCCTACCTCGCTTGCCGTCGATAGAGCGAGCAGCTTCATCTCCCCACCCATATTGGGCCAAAACCTGGGTCAGCGCCGTATCAAAGTTGGAGAAGTCGGGCGAGGGAATTAGCTTCGTTACGCCCTCGTCGAAGCGACGCTTCTTCGCGCTCAACCAAAGGACCGCCTGAAACGGCTCGGGAGCCTTGGCTTTCACGTCCAGGGCAAACTCATACGCTATTGCGGTTTTTCCCTTCCCCCCAGCGCCGGACAGTGCCCATCTCTTGGCGACGGGATTATTCACCCACTCCCACAGAGCCTTCAGTTCGATGTCCCTCCCAATGAAATCCACCACGATTGCTTCCTGCGGCGGGAGGTTGCCTTCCAGTGGATCGCTTCGAGCAAGCGGCCGGCCCGACAACTCAGACATCATGTTGCGAATGAGTTGGGCATCCGCGGATAGGCCGATTCGAACGAGAGTCCTCCTGGCGCAATCAAGCAGCACGAATGAGTCCTCGAAGCTTAAATCCGATTCTGACGGATGGGCCGTGGGATCACGCAATTCCTTGACATTGCGCAGCTACTCCAGTAATTTCCGCTTGTCATTGATGCTCCCTAGCTTGTCGGCGTTCGCCGGTATCGGAGTCAGGATCTCGTAGAAACTGTCGAAGAGGTTAAAAAAGTGGTTCACGCTGAGCAGGTCGAATTCACCATTCAACGGCGCGTCAAGCTGGCCACTTACACGCGGTGCATAAGCGCTCTGCTCGATCGATTTCCACTCGGCCTCCTTGAACGGTTTACGAAGTTTCTCTAAGAAGTCGGACGGAAACTCTGCAGTAAGTTTTGTTCGGAGATGACGGACGATCGCATTGCGATAGACTCGCTGTATGCCTTCGTAGCATATTCCAAAGTTACTTAAGGTCATGCCGTTCCTCGGGTGATTGGGATGCCCCTACTATAACAGCCGGACAGGCCCGACACCATCCCCGCCGACGCTGCGCTGCAACTGTCGAGGTTGAGGCGTCCCGATTCGCGCTTAACAGATAAGGGACGCCAAAGCGCGTGAGTCTCTCGGAAACAACGTTCAGTTGCGATTCTTACACTGGCACCGTGAGCTCCCGCCACGTTAACTTGACGCAAAAACGCGATGCGACACACGCCTCGTCAGCCTGAAGGCGTGTAGACTAGGAATTATTTTAAGATCGTCACCTTTCCGTTCTGCAACGGTCTTCCGGCAAGCCTAATGCGACCTGACATTTTGCCGCCGCTTATTACGAATCCATCAGGGCTCGGACCGCCGCCAAAGCTCTTTGTTTTCTCGCCGGTCAAAATATAGGCATCGTTCGGGAGGGCTTTCAACTCCTGGTCCGATATCTCTCGGTGACGATTGGGACCGGACGACACGAGTAGCTTTTGATATTCGATCGTATTCGTAACGACGTTGACCTGCCGCACGGGGCCTCCTCCTCTCTTCGTCTTAGTTGGCCAGCATAACGCGCTTGGACGTCGCAGGCAACGTTCCCGCTCTCGTTAGCAGAGCGTTATGGCCGTTGAAGCAGTGCTGTATTTTCCTCGACGCCGCCCATGGATGGGATTGCGGCACCATCTCAGCACCGCCGATGGCGGAACCACCTGGCACCCCCAAGAAACAGCCACGCAAAACCTGCTGACCAGCGTCGAATGTCTGAATGCCCGTCCCGGATGGGCAGTCGGATTGAATGGCACAATCCTCTCCACCCGCAGATGGCGGACGCAACTGGCACACCCACCGACCACCCGCAGCCGGCTGAAATATTCAGTAAGGGACCGCCAACTCTTTTGTTATCGTGACATCCCCAACGCCGCACGCTATTCTATTGTTTGATCCATCCACGTCTCGGCCCCGTTGTCGCGATCGTCGCCATCGCCTTCGCCGGCTCCGCGGCTCAGCAACCGGTCGCCCGTCCCTGGACCGGCATCGTCCGCGATAGCCATCACCGGCCCGTGGCGGGCGCTATCTTGCGCCTCGAATCCGCCGGCCATCAGTTGACCGCCACTACCGCCGAAGACGGCGCCTTCACGTTCCCCTCCCTCGCTCCCGCCGACTATACCCTCGCGGTAGAATTCCCGGGCGTTAAAGCCGCCCTCCCCCGCCCCGTGTCTCTCCCCCGCGAGGCCGCCGCCATTCTCGATGTCTCCTCCGATACCATCATCTCCCTCGCCGACGCAGCCGAGGAAAGCACCGGCGGCGAGAAATTGTCCAGCAAGGCCGTCTCCGAGCTGCCCCTCAACAAGCGCGACTTCAGCCAGTTGCTACTCCTCGCCGCCGGCACCATGACGGATTCCAACGGCGCCTCTAATTTCACCCAGCAGTTCGCCGTCAACGGCCAGCGCGGCACCGCCGCCGTCTTCGCCATGGATGGGGCCGATTCGAGCGACCCCGAAATGGGCGGTGCCACCTTCACGAACTTCAACGTCGATGCCGTCGAAGAGATCCGCTCCAGCTCCGGCTGGATGCCCGCTGAAATCGGACGCGGCGCCGCCGGCTACACCGATATCATCACCCGCTCCGGCACCAATGCCCTGCACGGCTCCATGTTCGAATTCCTGCGCAACGCCGCCCTCGACGCGCGCAATTTCTTCGACCGCCGCTCCTTCGCTCAGCCCGGCCGCATCCCGCCCTTCATCCGCAACGAATTCGGATTCACCAACGGCGGCCCCGTCTACATCCCGGGCCTGTACGACGGCCGCAACCGCACTTTCTACTTCGCCGAATATCAGGGCTTCCGCCAGATCCTCGGCAATACCGAAGTGCTGCCCGTCCCCACCGCCGCCGAGCGCTCCGGCCTCGATACCACCGCCTTCCCAGGCGACACCTTAATCGTCCCCGTGGATCCCCGCATCGCTAAATTGATCGCCCGTTACCCCATGCCCAACGACACGGCCGGCCCCTACGGCGCGCGTACTTACGCCACGTCTTCCAAAGTCACCACCGTCGCCAACCAGGTCTCCGTGCGCATCGATCACCAGCTCTCCGATAAGTCCCGGCTTTTCGGCCGCTTCACCCTCGCCGATAACACCGGACCCACCACCAACCCCAGCCAGACCGCCCTCGACCCGCAATTCGCCGTGGAGTTCCTCGATCGCCAGCGCAACGCCGCCATCACCTACACCCGGACCCCGTCCGCCAGTTCCACCATGGAAACCGGCATCAGTTTCACCCGCAGCACGCCCTCGTTCCCCACCCTCGATCACACCGATCCCGCGCTCAGCTTCGGCGATGCCTCTTACGAAGCCTTCAACGCCGCCGCCGGCTCCGTCATGGGCGCTTACGGCAATCTCTTCCAGGTGCGCCAGAGCTTTCAGTGGACCCGCGGCCGCCATACGTTCAAAATCGGCGGCGAGGTCCGGTCCAATCGCGACACCACCGTCTTCGGCATCGGCATCAACGGCTCCTACCAATTCGGCGGAGGCACGGCCTACGCCACCGCCCCCATCGCTTCCACCAGCGGCCTGCACGATATCCCGCCAGGCGCCCCGCTCCCCGACGCGCTCACCGGCCTGCTCGAAGCCAGCGCCTTCGCCTTCAATTCCGCCGTCGCGCCCGCCATGTTCGCACAAGGTCAAGCCATCGGCGATTCCGCCATCCATCGCGACGCCTACAATTTCTACTTCCAGGACAGTTGGAAAGTCTCCCCCAGCCTGATGATCAACTACGGTCTTCGCTACGAAATCGATTCGCGCATCCGAGAGCAGGACAAGCGCACCTCCGCGCCTATCATCGGCTTGAAGAACGGCGCGCTGCCCGGTTCGGAATTGCTCATCAACCCCGACCCCGCCTACAAGCTCGATCCGCGCGGCTGGGGACCGCGCCTCGGCCTCGACTGGCATGCCGCGCCCAATACGGTCGTCCACGTGGGCGGCGCCATCTCAACCCTGTTGATCAACCTCTGGCAGGATAATTCCCTCACCGGTAGCACTCCCTTCGTCGTCTATCCGCACCTCAACGCCGCGCCCGGCCAGCCCATCCGTTTCGGCACCACCATCACTCCCCAGCAGCTTCCCACCGTCTACACCGTCTCCGGATCGACCGTCTTTGCATCCGGCGATTCCAAGCAGGTGCCCGGCAACACCGTCATGGACCTGCTCCGCTACGAGCAGGATCTGGCCGCCATCTCGCCCGATCATCAGATCACTCCCATCTCGGCGCTCGGCATTTCACCCGATTTCCAGAACGGCTACATCGCCACCTGGACCGCCGGCATCGAACAAAAAATCGGCGGTGTCGGCGTGAATGCCGGCTACGTCGGCACCGCCGGCATCAAGCTGCCCTCCATGGATTTTCCGAACGGCTACTCCGGCGCCTCCCCGGGCTTCGCGCCTTACACCCAGTTCAACTCCGCGGGCCAGTTCGCCGGCGGTTACGGACCGGTCACCATCGTGACCAACCGTTCCCACTCCACCTACCACGCCCTGCAGGTCTCCGCGCAGAAGAATCTCACCTCGTTCGGCCTCGGCTTCCAGGCCAGCTATACTTTTTCGAAATCCATCGACGACACCAGCGCCGTGGTGGGCGGATTCATCTCCGGAGCGTCCGGCGCAGTCGCCCAGACCGCACCCGAAGATCCCTTCAATGCCGCCATCGATAAAGGACCGTCGAACTTCGATATCAAGCACGCTCTGGCCTTCAGCCTTTTCCAGGACCTGCATGCCGACCGCGTCCCGGGCCTCCGCCTGCTGGGCAAGACCATCACCGGCGGATGGCAGGTCCTGGGCATCGGCACCCTGCTCTCTGGCGCCCCCTTCACTGTCTATTCCGGCGAACAGCAGACCGGAGCCGGCGCCGACGGCACCGATCGCCCAGACCAGGTCGGCACACCCGTCTTTTCCACCAGCCGCACTGTGCGCGAAGACTACTTCGGCCTCGGCGCCAACAACGCGTCGTACTTCTATATCCCCGTGAACATGCCCGGCGGCACAGGACCGAACAACGGAGTCTTCGGCACCCTCGGCCGGAACACCTTCCGCGGCCCCGCCATGCACAACTTCGATCTGGCCCTGATCAAAGATACGCCGCTCCTTGAGCGCGGCGGCGCCGTAGCCGCCAACCTCCAGTTCCGCGCCGAATTCTTCAACGTTTTCAACATCGTCAACCTCGGCCTGCCCAGCAACGTCCTGCTAGGCCCCGGCTTCGGAGAAATCAGCCGCACCGCCAACAACTCCCGCCAGATCCAGTTCTCGCTAAAGGTGATTTACTGACTCTGTTGCTCAATGTCATGCACACTTCCGAGCCGCGCGCGTAGCCTGCGGTCTTTAGCCTACGCGGCAACGGAAACAAGTTGGAGGCGGACGCTGCGTGCCAACATTAAAGAGTTGGAGCAACGAATCGAACCGCTGGCCCGGCGCTTCTGCCGCGCCTCATCGTAGCCTCCGGCACCCATCGCGAACGGTACGCCTGTGCCGCGGAACTGCAGGCCATAGCGGCATCGCTCCGGTCACGCAACCGAGTGGTAAGAGCAAATGGGTACACTTCCGCCGGTCTTGCCCCAAGCTGCTGCGCAAGACCTGGCACGAATTCGCCTCGCTCCATGGCCAAGTCAGTATGGACGCGAGCCTATTACGACATGCAAATCAGCAAAGGAAAGGGCATGCGGCGATGCGGGTCCTGGCATTCAAATGGATGCGGTTGCTGTTCGCCAGTTGGAAGAATTGCACACTACCACGAACAGGTTGACCTGCGCGCCCTGCTGGACAATCACACCCGGCTGAGCCAGCTCCTAGGCACCCAATTGAAGTGGCAGCCCGTCGCCGGCTTTCAGGAAAATTTCTTCAGAAAATGCCTGACGCAATAACTCAGATGACCCCACTCATTTATTCTGACGCGGAGAACGTTCGGATTACTTTTGCGCTGCGGGCGTCTCTAAGCGCCACGGTGGCGTCGGAATGGCCGGTCAGCAGGCGGCCTTCGCCGGCCCAGGCGATGGGCCCTTCGCCGGTAAAGGGCGTGCGCATTTCGCGGGAGCGCTGACCGGACTCGCCGAAGACGGAGATTGCCGGGGGCGTCCACACGAAAATCTCTTTGCCGTTGGCGCTCCAAGCTAGATCCGCGCAGTTGCAGGGGACGGTCTTCTTCGGCTTGAGGGTCTCGGGGTCGAGAATCGCCAGGCCGACGCCACGAACCGTGGCGACCAGCCAGTCTTCGGTGGTCCAGCCGACCTTGACGGGGCCGGTATGCCCGCCGGTTTCGAGCTTGGAAGCCGCGATCAGGCGGCCGCTGGTAGTTTCCCAGGTGGAAACTTCGCCGTTATCGGTGGCTACGGTGTAGAACTGACCTGACGGATGCCACACGACGTCTGTAATGAGGGCGCGGGTCTCGAGGCGGCGCTGCCACTGCGAGTGCCCGGCGGCGTCGATGCGGAAGATGTCGCGGCCGATCGCCACGAGCATGTAATCGGAGTCGCGCGACCAGCTAAAGGCGGTGATGCCCCGTACGAGCAGCCGGCGTGGAACCAGAACGGTGGATCTACCGGTATCCACATCGAGCGAGATCAAGCCGGCATCACCTTCCTGGGTGAAGGCCAGTAGCCGGCCGGAGGCGTTGAATTGGACCAGCGGCTGATTCAGGGTGTTTTTCGGCGAGGAGGGGTTGAAAGTGTTTTTGACTTTGCCGGATTCGAAATCCCAAACCACCACTTGCCCGCCGCGGTAAGCAGCTGCGACGAGTCCCTTGGGCTTGCTGTAATCGACCGACAAAACGTCCTTCGATATCTCCTTTGACAATTCCCCTCCGGCGCCCGGCAAACAGCATAAGGCGGCGGCAATTACGGCGCTGGACGCCGGTCTGATTAAGCAAGTGCGCACTGGAAAACAGCATGATCGCATACGGCGCTCGACAGCGGCTGGTAATCCTCTATTAACCATCGATAGCACGGGGAATGATTACGGTTTGGAATCTGTCTAAATACCTGTGGCGGGTCTATCCTGGTTACGTTGTGGTAAGTACCTGCCAAAGAAAGATGCCCTGCTTTAATCCTAAGGAACCGCGCAAAACGGGGCCACGGCCGCGCCGCCACCATCCCTCGAGTTCCTATCCTGTTTGGCGGCGCGGACTCGCGCCCCTTTGCGCTTCTAAGAACTGGCTGGCTATGCCGTTCCTATTGGCAGCCGCCGCTATGACCGGCTGCGGATCGGACCCGCCGCCGCCTCCCGACCTGGTGCCTCCCGCGGCAGCCGCGGCGATTTCCGAAAAATGGTCGCAGGAACAGATGAATCACTTCAAGGTGACGTTCCATTCCGACGATCTGGTGGAGTGCGGGGTGAAGAACGAACTGTGGAAGCTGGTGGAGATCACGGACCGTAATGGGAATGCCTGGACGACGACCTACCGGCTGACGGAGAAGGGCAGCAAGATCGTAACGGCGATCGACCTGAAAGAGTCCGGCAGGGGGCACGAGATCCTGTTGAAGGGGCCTTATCGCATCGAAGTGAACAACATCACGGACGGCAGCCAGCCGGGCACCAAGAACGTCGCTTTCCGCTGGGATATCGATTGGGACAAGGCTCCCGAGGATATGAAGGCGTGCATGCCGCGGTTTGAGTTATCAGGCAACTCGGTGGCGCTTTTCCAACTCGATAACAACGATTGGAAATTCGTTTCGTATTTGAACCCAGACGAGATGCCTGCGCCGCCCACGGACGGGTCGACGCCATCGCTTAGTTCGCCACTGGCGCATTAGGGGCAGAACGGGGGCTTATAGCCTCAATGCCACTTAGTTCTTGGGTGAGCATATATAAAGCATAATGCATGGGTTATGTTTTATATGTGACTTTCCCCACTTTGATCGATTTCGTTACCTGCGAGCGGATTCTGCAAACGGCGATGTCCGCCTCTTCCCTGGACCAGCTTTGCCGCGAGCACCAAGTGCGGGCTGGTAGGGGGATCTACAACCTGGCAGTGGTGGTCTGGCTAATGATCTACCAGCGGTTGCATAGTAAGGGAACCCTGTCATCGGCGGTGCAATTTCTGACCCGGCAAGCGATTCATTGGCAGCAGGATGCGCATCTGGGCAAGCGCGTGCGCGAGGGCCGCATCTCTAGCGGGACGGGCGGCTATTGCCAAGCGCGGCGAAAGATGCCCACACTGGTAGCCAATCAGGTGTGCGATCACATATTTGAACAACTCCAGGTGCGCATGCGAGCACCCCAGCCAGATGTGCCGCGGCCGGTGTTCGTGATAGACGGCACTACTTTACGACTGCCGCACGAAGGCGAGCTGGTGAGAGCCTTTCCGCCTGGGCGCAATCAGCATGGCGAGCATCACTGGCCCACCTTGCTGATGGTGGCATTCCATGACGCGCATACGGGGCTGGCGATGCGGCCGAGTTGGGGACCGATGTATGGCCCACGGGCCATCAGCGAGCAAGACTTGGCGCGCGCGGCGCTGCAGAGATTGCCGGCCGATGCGATGGTACTGGCGGATGCCAACTTTGGGATCTTCTGGTTGGCGCATGCCGTGCAGCAGGCGGAGCGCCCGATGTTGTTGCGATTGACCGCCGCGCGGGCCCAGAAGATGCTGTCCGGCGATGGCTTAGGTGCGGGAAGACGGCGCAAGGTGGAGTGGGTGGCCAGCGTGTGGGAGCGGCGGGCACACCCCCAGCTTGAGAAGGGGGCGTGCGTGCAGGGGTGGGTGATAGCTTGCCGGCACCCATATGAGAAGGGCCAGATGCTGTACTTTTTCACGACCCTGGATCTGCCACCCAAACGCGTCCTGGCGTTGTATAAACTGCGCTGGAATATGGAGACGGACCTACGCAGTCTGAAACGTACGCTGGAGTTGCATCAGGTGACGGGAAAGAGCCGGGACATGGTGGAGAAGGAGATATTGATGGCCGTCTGCGCCTATAACGTGGTACGGGCGGTCATGTACCTGTCCGCGGCGGAGGCCGGCTTGGCGCCGCGCCAGTTGAGCTTTTCCGTAGCCCAAGACGCAGTCATGGCGGCATGGCCTTATCTGGAACATGCCCGGACCGCCGCCGACTTCCACCAGGAAGTGCAACGACTGCTGCAGGTGGTGGCAAAAGCTAAGCAGCCGAAGCGCTCTCGCCGGCGTTCGTATCCGCGTGCGATCTGGGGCTACGGCGGACATTTTCCCTTTCGCCATGCTCCCCACCCGGAGGTCCCCTGATGACCAAGATGACTCGGGTCAGTTTGGAGTCCACCACCTTGGCGGCCGCAGCATACGACGACCCTTTGGCAAGGTTGGAATTGGATTTTCGGGATGGAACGCGTTACGTATACTTTGGCGTCGCGCCGCATTTGTATCGCGACCTGCTTGGTGCCATGCCAACTCCAAGGGATCTTTCTTTAATCGACATATTCGAGGCCGCTTTCCATTTGCCAAGACCGTCCATGAAAACTAAGTGGCATCGGGCTGAGAGCCCCCTGCAGGCCTAGGGCCTGCCCACTAAAGTATTGGCTACTCCTGCCGATATGGTGGCGTGGAGCCTAAAGCGTCGATTGTCGCCATCGTGCGGGACCCTGTCGCCCTGGAGGCTATCCGGAACACCCTGACAGAGAAAGGCATTGAGGTACGGGCAGCGGGGGATGCGGCCGAAGGCTGGAAGGCGATCCTGCTGGCGCACGCGGATGCTATCCTCCTGGAGACCGGCATCACGAAAGGCACGGGGCTGCTGGAACGGATCACGGAGTGGGATCCGGGTACGCACGTGCTGCTGTTGGCCGACGGTTATACGGCGGAATCGGCGATCGAGAGCGTCCAGCGGGGAGCCTGCGGGTACCTGGAAATGCCCCTCTCGCCGGAGACCCTGTGGCAGCGGATCACGGAGGTGCTGGACGAAGCCCGGCTCCGGCGCGAGACCCTGGCGCTGAATGAAAAGCTGCTGGAGACCTACCGCTTCCACGGCATGGTAGGGCGCAGCCCGCGCATGCTGGAGACCTTCGCGCGGATCAGGCGGGTGGCGCCGCATTACCGGGTGGCCCTGCTGAGCGGTGCAACCGGCACCGGCAAAGAACTGGTGGCCAAGGCGCTGCATGCGTTAAGCCCGGTGGCCAACCGGCGGTTCGCGGTATGTAATTGCTCGGCCATCGTGGAGACATTGTTCGAGAGCGAGCTCTTTGGCCACGTGCGAGGCGCGTTTACCGGCGCCACCCAGGACCGCCTGGGATTGTTCGAGTACGCGCAGGGCGGCACGGTGTTTCTGGACGAAATCGCGGATATGCCGCTAACCACGCAGAGCAAATTGCTGCGCGTGGTGCAGAACCGGGAATTGCAGCGGGTGGGCTCGCCGGAGGTGCGCAAGGTGGACGTGCGGGTGATCGCGGCGACCAACCGCGACATGCGCGCGCTGGTGGCCGATAACCTGTTTCGCGAGGACCTTTATTACCGGCTTTCGATGGTAGAGGTGGCGCTGCCGCCGCTGGCGGAGCGGCGGGAGGATCTGCCGCTGCTGGAGCGCCACTTCGTGGAGCAGTTCGCGCGCAGCTACGGCAAGTGCATTGGCGGTATTTCGCGGCGGGCGCATGCCCTGCTGGCGGAGCACGGGTGGCCGGGCAATGTGCGCGAGCTGGAGAACGTGGTGGGACACGGCTGCATGATGACGGAATCGGATTTCATCGACCTGCGCGATTTGCCGGAGTATCTGCGCAACGGGTCCGGCAGAACCGCCGGGCAGGATGCGGAACTGATGCCGCTGGCCAGCGTGGAGCGGCAGTACGCGCAGCACGTGCTCGACCGTGTGGGAGGCAACAAGCTGCACGCCGCGCAGATTCTGAGGATCAGCCGGGCGACGCTGTACCGCATCCTGCGCGAGAATGCGGGCCAGCCGGTCAAGGCCTGGACAGGCGCCCAGGGACGATCCTCCGGCGCGCGCCTGCATGTTCAGTAATCCTGGCTAACGGTTGCGTTTGGTCAGATTCTCAAAGAGAAACAAGCCGCTCTTGCCGGCGACCACGAAATCCAGGTCGCCATCGCCATCCAGGTCGGCCACGGGGATCTGCATACCACCGCCCGTGCGGGTGCTGTAATCCACCACGTGCTTCACCCATTCGATGGTCTTGCCGCCGTCCAAGCGCAGGAATTCGTACCAATAGATGCCCAGCGGCTCACGTTCGCCCGGATCGTGGCCGTTGTGGGCCATGTAGCGCTTGCCGGTAAGCAGATCCAAGCGGCCATCGCCGTTCAGATCCTCCATGGTGACGGCATGCGCCTGCGACCAGCTTTCGTCGATCATGTGCTTGGTCCACTGGCCGGGGGCGCCCTGCTCGAGCCAGAAGATGCCGTAGTTGTGGGCCATGGAGGTGACGATATCGGGACGCCCGTCGCCGTTCACGTCGTACACATAGATGAAACCCGTGTCGCCGAGGTCGAAATCAGGGTGCCACTTCCAGGTCCCGGTGCGCGGATCGGGCGGCGCTTCGAACCAGCCTTTGGGGGTGATGATGTCGTTGCGGCCATCGCCGTTGACATCGCCGGCGCCGATACCATGTCCCCAGGATTTCGGGCTCACCACGTGCTTGACGAACTGACCGTTTACGGCCTCGTACCAGGCGAGGGGCATGTTGGCGTCACCGAATTCCGGGAGCACTTCGCGGGCTTTGCCGTCATTATCCAAGTCGACCAGGAAGGCAAACTCCAGGGGTGAGCCGGTCTCGATCATGTGCTCTTTCCATTCGCCCGCGCCGCGGCCGGGATTTTCGCTCCAGAACAGGCGGTGCGCGAACCAGGAACAACTGACGATATCGATGTGGCCGTCGCCGTTGACGTCGAGCGGCAGATCGGAGAAGTTATCGATGTAGTTGTTGGTGTAGGGCAGGGAGCGGAACTTGTGTTTAGTCCAGCGCGGACCTTCGTACCAGTTCTCGCCGGAGACGATATCGGGCTTACCATCGCCATTAATGTCGGCTATGGCGCAGCTTTCGTTGGCGCCCAGATCGAGCGTGTGTTTTTCGAAGGGGATGTCGGGAGGGCGGGTGGCCGTCCAGGCGAACGCGGCGGCCAGCGGGAGGCAGACGGCCAGAGCGGTGCGGTTCATGCGGACGATTGTAACGCCGGGGAGTATGCTGAAGGGATGTTGCGATGGTTCGGCCTATTGATTCTGGCGGTGATTTGTTTAGGGCAGGAGGCCGGCGACCCCTGGGCGAAGGGTGAGCTGATGGAGCCGGCGGCGTTGGCCGCGGAACTGCACTCGGCGAAGCCTCCGGTCATTTTGTGTACGGCGTTCTCGGTGCTGTATCGCAGCCGGCGCATTCCGCACGCTCTCGAAGCCGGGCCGGGATCGAAGCCGGAAGGCATCGCGCTGCTCAAGAAGGCGGTCGCAGACCTGCCCAAGGACGCCGATATTGTGGTTTATTGCGGGTGTTGCCCGATGGCGAGGTGTCCCAACATCCGGCCGGCATACCGCACGCTGCGGGAGATGGGATTCCAGCATGTGCGGGTGCTGAACATCGCTACCAACATGCACGAGGACTGGTTCGGCAAGGGGTATCCGGCGGAGGAAGGCAGCCCGGGGACCCGCTGAGAGCAGGCCCGCGACCGGAGAGTCCGCGCCACTTTATGATAGAGTCGCAGGGATGAGAACTGTCCTTCTCGTCTTTCTTACGGCCCTGAGCGGGTTTGCGCAGAAGGTGAACGTCGAATTCGATCCAGGCGCGAATTTCGCCCGATACCATACCTTCGCCATCCGCAACGGACGGCTAAGCAGCCGGAATCCGGCGCTCAACGGCGAACTGGTGAAGAAGCGCATTGAAGCGGATATCGCGAACGACTTGACGGCGCGGGGAATGGCCATGGTGCCGAACGGTCCGGCAGATCTGAATGTGGTCTACACATTCGGGGCCGCAAGAGAGCTCAAGACCGAGGCTTATCCCGCGGGATGGCGCGGTTGGGGGACGGCGATCGTGCGTGTGCCGTACGCGGAGGGCACGCTGGTGATCGATTTGCGAGATCCCACGACGCATTCGCTTGTCTGGCGGGCCATCTCGAGCGTGGAGAAGAGCGACGCGCTCAAGGTGGAGGGCAAGATCGACGATATGGTGAAAAAGGCGCTTAAGAAGTATCCGCCCAAACCGTAAACAGAGCTTCCGATGCGCCGGACTTCCGCTCTTCTTTTTGCCGTAGTGTGGCTGGCGCGCGGGGCCGCGTTGACTCCGCCGAAGCTGCGGCTGCCGGAGTTGGCGCGGCCGACTCGGATCAGCGCCGATTTGTGGCTGATTCCCGGCGAGGATCATTTCACCGGGGTGGTCCGAATCGATCTGACGTTGCTGCAGGCCACGCCAGTGGTCTGGCTGCATGCGAGGTCTCTGACCTTCCAGGATGTGAAGATCCGCGTGGCCGGAGCGGATTGGCCTGGAAAAGCCGAGCCCATGGGCGGCGACTTCGTAGCGATTACGGCGGATCGCGATTTACCGCCCGGCAACGCGACGCTGCGAATCGCGTACACGGGCGAGGTCAGCCGCACGCTGACGGACGGCGTTTTCCAGCAGCACCAGGGCGACGATTGGTACATCTTCACGAAATTCGAGCCGGTAACGGCGCGGCACGCTTTCCCGTGCTTCGATGAGCCCTCATACAAAATTCCCTGGCAGTTGACGCTGCACGTGCCGGCGGCGGTAGGCGCGTTCTCAAATTCTCCCGTGGAGGCAGAACACATCGAAGAAAAGGGTATGAAGGCAGTGCGGTTCCACGAGACGAAGCCGCTGCCATCGTACCTGGTGGCGTTCGCGGTAGGTCCGCTGGATGTGGTGACGACTCCACCGATCGGCAGGAACCGCGTTCCGGGGCGCATCATCGTGCCACGCGGGCGGGCCAGCGAGGCGGAATTCGCGGCGGCGGCCACGCCCGGTCTGATCGGACTGCTCGAGAACTACTACGGCACACCGTATCCCTACGCGAAACTGGACCAGGTGGTGGTGCCGCTGACCACCGCGTGGGGCGCCATGGAAAATGCCGGACTGATTGCGTATGGCGATTTCCTGCTGTCGCCCAAGCAGGAGGATACGGAACTGCGGCAGCGTGGGCGCGCACATACCATGCTGCACGAGATGTCGCACCAGTGGTTCGGCGACCTGGTGACCATGTCGTGGTGGGACGATATCTGGCTGAACGAAGCGTTCGCGAGCTGGATTTCGACCAAGCTGCTGGACGAGGCGCATCCGGACTGGAGGCTGCGCACCGAAGAGGCCAGCCGATCGGGGGTGATGCAGACGGACAGCCTGGCGAGTGCGCGGAAAATCCGGCAGCCGATTGAGGCGCCCGGCGATATTGCCAACGCGTTCGACGGGATCACGTATTCGAAGGGGTCGGCGGTCATCGGCATGTTTGAGAATTACGTGCAGCCGGGCGTGTTTCAGCAGACGATCCGGCAGTACCTGAAGCAGCATGAGTGGGGCAATGCTACGTCGGCGGATCTGCTCTCGGCTTTGGACCAGGTGGCCGGTCCGGGGCACGGGGCGGCGTTTGCCACGTTCCTGAATCAGGGCGGCGTGCCGTGGCTGCATGTGAAGCTGAACTGCGAGGGCTCGACGCCGGCGCTGGATGTGTCGCAGGAGCGGTTCCTTCCGCTCGGGTCCGCGGGGCAGCGGGAGGCAGTGTGGCAGGTGCCGTTATGCGTCCGGTGGAGCGATGTGGGCGGCGAGCACAGCCAGTGCGCGCCGGCCACCAAGGCCGCGGATACCATACCGCTGCGCGGCGGCACGGGTTGCCCGGCTTGGGTGTTCGCGGACCAGAATGCCGCAGGTTATTACGCGGTAGCGTATGACGCGAAGCTGTTTGACAATCTATCCAGCCAGGGGATGGCGAAGCTTACCCTGGCGGAGCGAGCCAGCGTGCTGCGGGATATGCAGTTCCTGTTCTCGTCGGGCAAGAGCGACGCGCGCACAGCGCTGCAGGCGGCGCGCGGGTTGAGTGGAGACGCCAATCGCGTGATCGTGGAGGAGACCCAGGCCATCGTGGGCAGCGTAAACGCGCTGGTGCCCAAGGATCTGCGGCCGAACTACGCCCGGTTCGTGGAAGCGCTATATGGAGCGCGGGCGCGTGAGTTGGGCTGGAAGCCGAAGCCGGGCGAACCGGCCGAGACCCGCCTGCTGCGGCTGTCGCTGGTTCCGTTTGTGGCGGAGCTGGGTGCCAATCCTTCACTCCGGCAGGAGGCAGCGCGGCTGGCCCGTCAGTGGCTGCAGGACCACAGTTCGGTCGGTCCGGACATTGTAGGCGCAGTGATGCAGATAGCCGCGTTTGACGGCGACCGGTCCTTCTTCGACGCGCTGGTGGCGCAGATCCGGGCGACGAAAGTGAAGAGGGAGCGCGACCGGATGATTACAGGGCTGGCTTCGTTCCGCGATCCGGCGATTGAGAAGAGCGCCCTGGACCTGGTGCTCAACAGCGATATCGACGCGCGGGAGCTGACGCCGGTGCTGTTTTCCGCGCGGCGCGAGACGCGTGACATCGCGTGGAATTTCGCGCAGCAGAATTTCGATCGGCTGAACGCGAAGCTTCCGGGCGCGCGCGGCATTCCGTTCGGCGCCACGCTACCGTTCGTGGCGGGGCGCTACTGCGACGAAGGGCATAGAGCCGAAGTCGAGTCGTTTTTCGCCAGCCGCATTCAATCGCTGAGCGGCGGGCAGCGCAACCTGGCGAATGTGCTGGAGCGCATCCGGCTGTGCTCCGCGCGGGCGGAGGCCGTGGCGCCGGGGCTAGTGGCGTTCCTTGGTGAGCAGTAGACCCGCCAGCGCAGCCGCGACCTTCGCCAGACGATCTTGGAGCGACCGGATCTGTTCCTTCTGGGTTTCGATAGCGGTGCCCTGTTTTTGCAGTTCGTTCAGGAGCATGGGATCGAGCAGTTGGTACTTCACGGTCTCGATTTGCCCATCGGAGCCACGGGCTACCAGGTCAGGGTAGACCTCGGCGACTTCTTCGGCGATCAGCCCGTATTGGATAGGTTTCGAGCCATCGCTGAAGGGCTTCTTGTAGCGGAAAGTCACCGGCCGGAGGCGGAGCAAACCGCTACTGGCATCGCCCATATCGTTGATATCTTCCTTGAAGCGGCGGGAAGAAGAGGAGGTCCCGAGTTGGCCGTTGGAATCGATCAGGACAGGCACGGCGTTGTTGATGCCGGTGCTGATAGCGCGGATGCCGGCGATGAAGGTGGCCCCGTTGATGCTGGAGTCGCCGATGCGTATTACGCCGTTATCGTTGGATAACCCAACGTTTCCGATCTCGATATTGTAAGAACCGGTTGTGATGTTGCCCCCGGCGTACCGTCCGACGGCAATGTTGTCACCGCTGGTGGCGGAGTAGAGCGCCTGCTGCCCAATAGCTGTGTTATAGGAGCCGGTCGTGTTGGACATTTGTGCCTCCGCCCCGATGGCCGTGTCGTACGAGCCCGTCGTATTAGCTGAGAGCGCCTCGTAACCGGCGGCTGTGTTATAGCTGCCCGTAGTGTTGAGATACATCGCCAAGAAGCCGGCGGCCACGCTGTCGCTTCCGGTGGTGTTGGCGTGCAGAGCTAAGGCGCCGTTAGCGGTGTTACCGCTGGCCGTATCGCTGTATAGCGCGCCGTATCCGGACGCGGTGTTGTTATTTCCGGTGGAATTCAAAGATAAGGCGCTGGAACCTATCGCCGCATTGTCGTATCCGGTGGTATTAGCGTTCAAAGCAATGAAACCGACGGCAGCGTTATCGTTGCCAGTGGTGTTGTATTGAAGCGCGACGCCACCGACGGCCGTGTTGTTGAACCCTGTGGTGTTGGTTGTCAGCGCTTGGGCACCCCCAGCCGTGTTCCAGTTACCGGTGGTATTGTTCAGCAGCGTCTGATAACCGGAGGCCGTGTTCGCCAAACCGGCGGTGTCGAGTTGAAGCGCGCTGGCGCCTAACGCCGTATTATAGGTCCCCGTTGTGCGCGTTAATGCCGCCAGCCCGCCACTGAAATTACCCGAAGCGTTGTTGGGAGCCTGTAGCACTGGAACGCCGGACGACAGGATGCTCCCGCTCATGGTCAGGTTGCCATCCACCTGTGCCGCACCGTTGACCTCCAGAGTAGCGGCGGGAGCCGAAGTTCCGATGCCGACTCTACCGGACGAAAGCACCAACTGGCTACCGCCGGCCACCAAAGCATTAGCAGGCAGAATCAGGCTGCCGGTAAGCACGCCGCCACCTAGCTGCAGGTAGCGTGCGTCGGTGTAACTCGTGTTGAGACTTAGGGTAGGTGAGTTGCCACCGCTGGACGATATGCCCGTGCCGGGACTTACGGCCAGCACACCGGTGTTTGTCAGGGTGATGCTGCCAGTAGTTCCTCCGCCACTCAGCCCGGTGCCGGGCGAGACGCCCGTGATGGTGCCGGTTCCCGGAAAGATCTGGCCCGCGGCAAAGGTGACCAGGCCGTTGCTGCCTACGCGCAAGCCGGTTTCGGCGGGTGAGTTTGTGCCAGTGGCGTAGAGCAGGTTAAGAGATCCGCCCGCATTGGTAGTGTTATTGGCCAACGGCTCGGCCTGCCATTGGAATGTCTGCTTCACAGCGGTGCCGATGCCGCTATTGAACACCGATGCGCTGAGGTCGAGAGGCTCCGATTTGTAGCCGGTCGTGGCGGTTGCGGCCGCCAAAGACGGCAGCGTCAGGACACCGCGGAGGGTGGAGGCCCCTTTGACGTCCAGGGTGGAAGCCGGAGTGGTGATGTTGACTCCGATCTTGGCAGTGGTGCCGCTGCCCGACTGGAACAGAATGGAGTTGCCCAGGTTTCCAGAGCTATCGAGCCACATGGGAAGGTGATTCTGGGTACCGCCGCCGCCGACGTTGGGAGTGGTGTCAGCCGGACGGACGGTAGCCGGCTGTGCGACATACTGAGCCGACGCACCTGGCGCGGCCAATACGAATGCTGACGGGGGCAAGCCGCCAATGGTGGCGGCGTCGCCGGCTTTGAGCGCGTAGGGCACACTAACCAGCAATACCCGCGGCAGTTCCACCTCCGCGGGGAGGTAGAATTTCACCTGCAGCCAGCGGGACTGGCCGGGCGCGAAGAGTTCCGGCGGCACGCCCTCATTTTTGGCGGACCCCAGCAACACCGAGTAGTTGCCGGAGTCATCCAATTCCACATTTTGTTCCTCGCTCCACAGCGCCGTGCCGCCATCCTGTCGCTGTAGATGGCGAATGTGGCGCCAATAGGTCCAGCAGGGGGATTGGCGGAGGGTGGAACGATCCGCTATAACGCACAAGTCTGGGAACAGCGGTCGCAGCGGCCGTGTTTTGGGATTGCTGCGCGAAGGCAACAGAGGAGAGGAACCCGGCTATAAGCAGCAGGCCATTACGAACAGAAGTGTCCATTTTGAATCCCCCAACAGGAACGTCTGGACTATTGCGGCTGTTTGTAGCAGACCGTGCCGGAATATCTCAGCACCAGGGTGGCTTTGTTAAAGTCAGCCATGCCGAAGTAGTTGATCGTCCCGGTGGCTCCGGCGAATTTATATGTGCCGCCAGCGATATCACTGCTGTAATGTCCCCAGGGCACGGCTACGATGTTCTTGTCCGTGGTCGGGTAAGCCGGCTTCAGGACCGCGGGGTTCATCAGGATGGTAGCGCCCGCCGTAGTGACCCAATAGTGTTGGAGGGTGAAAGAGCCATCCGAATTCACGCTGACAATCTTGGCGCCGACGCTGCCTTCCAGATCGCCAAAAACGGGGCCCAGATTGTAGGTGCCGTCAATGGCAGCGATATTGGTTATCAGAACGCCGCCCGCCGGTACACAGGTGGACTGCGCGCAAAGGGGCAGCGCCGCGACGAGCGACACTGTCAAGAAGAAAAGAAATATTCGAGTTGTCATGGGAATCTCCTGCACTTAAATGCCTCCAGTTCTGGTGGAATGGCAACGCCGCGCAGGTCTCTTCGAGCGGAAGAAAATGCCCCCCGGTAAATCACAGAAAATACGGAAAATCCGGGGAAATGCTCCCC
>CAWJJQ010000005.1:0-592540 GCA_963843255.1 Bryobacterales bacterium
AGCGCCTCGACCGCCGTGCGGACGCTCTCCGGAAGCTCCTGGACGTAGACGCCGAGCGTCGTGATCGGCGTGGTGTGCCGTAGCTGCGCCTGGATATCCTTGGTTGTCCCGACTTTTTGGAACCACGTGGCGCACGTGCGGCGGAATGCGCGGAAATTGACCGATGTCGCTGGATCGACCCACTGCTTGCCCTTCGGCCAATCCTTCGGCTTCGGCTGCATGATGCCGGCGCGCTCGGCCGCCGGCCAGATATGGCGCCGCAGGAAGTTTCGGGTGCTGATCGGGCGCGCACTGTTCGACGAGGGGAAAATCAGAGTCGACGTGCTGGTCGCCTGCCACTTCAAGAGTTCCTCGGTAATCGACTTCGGGAGCCATACCCATGCGCGCGAACCCGGCGTCTTAGTGTCTTTGATCTGCGAGTCCACCGCCGATTCGTCGATACGCAAGCGGCCGCCCTCGGCATCGAAGTCGTCCCACTTGAGGGCGAACACCTCGCCGGGCCGTAGACCAAGGACGATGCAGATGCGGGCAACCAGGCGATCGCGGCCCTCCATGGCGTCGAGGAGGCGCGTAACCTCATCCAGCGAGAGAAACCGCCTGCAGGTCGCCCGCGTCGTTGGCCGGATGAGTTTGCGCGCGGGATTGCGCTCGAGCAAGTCCTGGTCGATTGCCTCCTCCAGCGCGGCCTTGATGTAGATCCGAACCTTCTGCACCATGCTGGCCGACCACGACTCAGCGATCTTCTTGACGAGCATGTCGATCTCGAACTTCTCGACGCGGCGCAGCAGGCGTGCGCCTATCACCGGCAGGACGTGGTGGTCAAAAATCGTTGTGATCACGGCTTCGGTTTTCGGGCACCAGGTTCGCGTCGGAACAAAGCGGCGGGTCCAAAACCACTGAAACGTTGGCTCGCCTTCGGGCGTTATGGGCCGCTTCTCCTGTTCGGCGATGTGGGCGCGGAGCTTATCCTGAGCCTCCCACTTGGTCAGCTTTGCCTTGAGACCCAGCACGACGCGCTCATGGGTGCGCGTGCCGTCCGCACGCCAGGGCATCCAGTGCCCGATCCATTTCTTTTCCGTTTTGCCAGAAAGCACGATCCAGCCCTTCTGGTGCCGTTCGCGTTGCATTCTATCTCCTGCAAGGGTGAAGGTACCTTCCGTTCGCAAGCATCATCAAGGCCTCTACGAAGCCCGCCGGAGGCCGGCCGCGCGCTGGTCTGCGATCCAGCGGTCAATGTCGGCGGGATCGTAGCGCAGGAGGCCGCCGATGCGGACGACCGGCAGGCGTGGATGTTTACGGGTGCTATGGTCGCGCACCCAGGCGACCGAGACCTGAAGTCGTTCAGCGATCTGGGTAGGAGTGAGCAGAGACACGACGGCCATCAATTCGCCCTCCGACCTGGCGCCTGTTGTGGCCGAGGTAGACGGATGCGGGCGTTCATATTGACGCCGCCCTATGAGATTCCGGCTGGCAGATGTAGAGCGTGTCGCGCGCCCGTGTCATGCCCACATAGAACAGCCGCACGACCGAATCGCGCGGAGCGCCCATGGTTTGATATTGCGCGTCGCCGGCGCGCGACAGGTCCGGGAACAGGTAAACCACGTCGGCCTGGCCGCCTTTCACGGAGTGGATGGTGCCGACGATGATTTTCGGCGGATCGAGCAGCGCGTGCGGGCCGTGCCTCGTTGCGATCTCCGCGGGGAATTCCGACCGTTTGGCCGCGTCGGCGCTCAGCCGTTCGCGCCACCATGCGAGCAGCCCACGATAATCACCCTCCCAGGAGTCCATAAGCGATTCGAGCGCGCCGGTCTCGAAGATCTTGTCCAGATATTCCAGGCCGGCTTCCCGGTCAGTGTCGGCCTGCTGGAGCGATTTCTTCGCGCCGTGACGCAGGATGCCCTTCGAGTTTAGCCACCCAGCCCACAGCGCCACGTCGCCTTGTGTCCACGGGCGGTGGTACTCGCCGAGTTCGGGATGTGTGATGAGCAGCGCCAGGATCCGGCAGGGAGTCGAGCCGCGCTTGCCGAGCCGGAGTGGGTTCCAGAAACCGTTGGATCGGCGATACGGATTGTGGAACGGAACGCCATGCTTGCGGAGCACCTGAACGACCGGCTTGAGCATGTAGGAGCAGGACGCCAGGAACATCACGGTCTGGCCGAGCGCAATGTGCTCCTCGGCGGTTTTGAGAATCCCGTACTCGGCGGAGTTGTAACTGCCGGCCGCAAGCTTCGAAATGTGACCGTCTTCCGGGCGTGGCAGATAGATCTTTTCCTGGCGGACCGTGACCTGGCGGATCGTGTTTTCCGCGATAGCGTGAACCGCCCTTGGAAGCCGCGTGATATGGCATCCTCTTACAGATTCTCGCTCAGAGCCGAAAAAGGTCCTGAAGGCACCGCTCGCTGGGTGGCGATCACGGTAGGCGCGTCATCTTTGGCCTCTTTCCGCGGCCGGCTGGTCCTCAGGGAGGAAAGAGGTCGGCCTGTGAGGCCTCCGCAACCCGTGTGGCTGCCTCACACGGCAACTAAAGATGGTGGCGCTTCAGCCAGCGCTTGAAGTCCGGCAGAAATTCAGGGAACAGGTTGCCGAATCCGCTGCCGGCCAGGCTGTTTGCCCAATTGATCGCCGTAGCGGATAAGTTGCGGCTCGGAGGCGGATAATATGCATTCGAAAGCCCTGCTTGCAGGCCGCAGCCGGTCAGATTGGCCCAGTTGACGACCGGCTCTCCGGCGTCCGTGCGGGCGACCACCGCCCGGCTGATGGCATATCCGAAGCGCGACCAGAAGCGGTGCCCCTCGCCTTTGCGGCGGTAGCGGGTGTCCTCATGAAACGCGGAAGCCATCAGAAAATCGCTGAAGAAGTTCTGGCTGACGTTATCGCCTACAGACGCGCCAAAGCGCTTGGCCAGCGCCACGCCGCCCACACCATACTGCGGGTCGGCGCGGGCGGCCTGCTCTACCACGGCAGTGATGCTGCCGGCCAGCAGAACAAAAGGGCCGATGGTCTCTTCCTTGAAGAACTGCCACTTTTGAGTGACCGTCGCCGGGGCGGACGGGACGGAGATGTCGGAGTCGGCAAGGGGCGGATCCTGCGCCCAGATGGGAATCAGACTGGCAGCCAGCATCCCCGCGCATAGAAATCCCCTCATATCTACTAGGATGCGCTAAACCGGGTAGAAATTGCCATGTAATGCGGCACGCGCCGCGTGATATCCGCACATCCCGTGCACGGCGCCACCGGGCGGGGTGGATGACGAACACAGATAGACGCCCGGGAGTGGCGTTCGATACAAAAGCCGGGTGGGCCGCCATACCAACTGCCACAAATTTTGCGCGCCGCCTGTGATATCGCCGCCAACCAAGTTGGCATTATGCCGCTCCAGGTCCGCTGGGGTCATGGTGTGGCGCGCCAGGATGCACTGGCGAAAGCCCGGCGCGAAGCGCTCCACCTGCTTTTCGATGGCTTCGGTCATATCGGCGTTGTATCCATGCGGAACGTGACAATAACCCCAGGCCGTGTGGCATCCAGCGGGTGCCCGGCTGGAGTCGAAGAGGCTGGATTGCACCACCAGGACGAAGGGCCGTGCGGACGGAGCGTTTCCCATCATGGCACGCTCGGAAGCGGCGATCTCATCGAGCGTCCCACCCACATGCACGGTGCCGGCGCGCGTGCATTCCGCGGCTTTCCAGGGAATGGGCGCGCTCAATGCCCAGTCGATCTTGAAGACTCCAGGTCCGTAGCGATAGTGCTCCAGGCTGCGGCGGAAACCGGCCGGCAAGCGCGGCCCGGCCATCGCCAGAAATTGCCGCGGCGTTACGTCGCAGAGCACCAGGGAGGCATCGCTCAACTCGTCGAGCGAGCCGATGCGGCGGCCCGAAACGATGCGTCCGCCTAGCGATTGGAAATACGACGCCAGGGCATTGGCAATCGCCTGCGAACCGCCGCGCGGGATGGGCCATCCGACACTATGTCCGGCGCCGGCCAGCATCCAGGCGAAGGCCGCCGATCCCAGAGACTCCAGCGGCAGCACAGAGTGCGCGGCATTGCCCGCAAACATGGCGCGGCCGGCTGCGGTGCTGAACAGCACGCGAGCCAAGGCCGCGGCGGGCCAGACGCCCACCGATCCAAAACGGGCCAGCAGCCAGGGGTACCGTGGCACGCGTACCAGCGGCGCCTGCAGCATGGACACCAGATCGGGCCAGCGCCGCACCAGGGGTGCGATCGCGCGGCGGTACGACGGGCCGTCGGCGCCCAGGCGGTCGCAGGTTTCATCCAGCGAGCGCGCCAACACCGCGGCGGTTCCATCATCCAGCGGATGGGCGAGCGGCAGCGGCGGGTGGATCCATTCGAGCCCGTGCTCTGCCAGCGGGAAAGACGCAAATACCGGTGAGCCGGCGGCAAACGGGTGCACCGCTGAACAGACGTCGTGCACAAATCCGGGCAGCGTCAGTTCGGCTGAGCACGCACCGCCTCCGATAGTCGCCTGGGCCTCGTACACGGTGGTTTCGAGCCCGGCTTGCGCCAGCAGGATGGCCGCGGTCAGGCCGTTGGGTCCGGACCCCACCACCGACGCGGAGCCGTTGCGCTTCATGGGTGTTTTTCACTCGCGGGAAGGGCACGCGCCAGGACGTCGCCTTCCCGCGCTACCGGCCCGAAATACGGCGCCACCAGCTTCCGCTTCCACCAATGGCCCGTGGCCTTGCGTTCCGCGGGAGTGTTGAAGTGGTACTCATACAAAAGCGCGCGCACAAGGTGCGGCGGACGGCCGGGGAACGGATTGGTCGTTAAAAGCGAAAGCACGGCGCGATCGCCGGCGAGCAGCTTTCCCATGAACGGCTCAAACCAGGGCTGCTGGTCATACGACGACAAGGCCGCAAACCACATCAGCCAGTCGAGCCGCAGATGGTACGGCGCAACCTGTGGCGGCAGGCGCGCCAGGTCGCCCGGCTTGCCTTTGAATTCGTACTCGCGCCATTGGGTGGAAGCTGTGAGCAAAGGATCGTCCGTTCCCTCTACAATCACCTCGTAGCGCGGCCGGGTGATGGACCCGAACGCGCCGTACGTGCCTACCAGATGGAAACGATTGTAGACCGTATTCATTACTTGCGACGGCGAGAGCATATTGCGGACCGGCTGGACGCTTAGGATCACCACCAGGATGCCCAGGGCGGCGGTGGCCAGCCGGTGCGCCAGGGCCGGAGGCGCGGTCGCCTGCATGCGCCAGCGGGGCAGCAGCCGCGCCAGCACGCGGTCATCGAAGGTGCTGAACGCCAGCACAATCGTGAGTGCGTTCAACCACGACAGATTTCCGCCGGCAAAGATGGACGCCTGGAAAGCGATGGTGATTGTTCCGGCGATGGCGGCGACCGGCTGCGGCAGGAAATAGCCGAACGGCACCACCAGCTCGGAAAAATGGTTGAACAACACGCCGGATTTGTGGAACCACTCCGGCGCCCAATGAAAGAACCAGCTCAGCGGGCCGGGCATGGGCTGCGTCTCATAGTGATAATCGAGACAGGTAAGATCGCGCCAGCAGGGGTCGCCGCGCATCTTGATCAGGCCCGCGCCGAACATCAATCGGAACAGCAGCCAGCGCAGCAGCCAGACGGCGATGGTTTGCGGCTCGACGCGGCGGCTGCCCAGGAAGATCGCGTAGAAGCAGGCTTCGAGCAGAATGGATTCCCAGCCGAAGGCATAGAAGATCTGGCCGGTGTTGACGAATGAAATGTATAGCACCCAAAGCGACGCCCAAACTACCATGGAAAGCCACGTCGCATAGCGGTCGGCGAGGCCCGCCAGCGCCACCAGGGCCAGCACCACGCCCAGCCACGCTGCCAGGGTAAAGGCCGTGTCGTTGGCCGCGAAGAAGAACAGGCTGGGTGAACTGGAGAAAGGGACCGCGCTGGTGAACCGGGGCACGGGCAGCAATCCGTGTTCGCCCAGGAGCGGCTTAAACTCAAACGCGGCGTTCAGGAAAGCGATGAGCAGGATCAGCGCCAGCCCGCGCTGGAAGACCAGGCGGGTCAGGCGGAAGGTCTCGGAGCCGATCCAGCGCATCGTCCGTGCTCCGATAGTAGCGCAATGATGCGCCGGCTAGCTTAACCTAACTTGGGCGGCAGATCGGTCATCGGACCCATCCACTGCAACTCGCGCTCGATGTCCTGGTGCAGTTGATATTTCCGCCGCACGTCCGCGATCTTCTCGCCGCGCAGGTCGATCTTTTCCAGGTCGAACTGCCCCACGCCGAACTGGCCGCAGAAGTTCAGATAGCCGATCCATTTGGCATCGATCCCCATGGTCTCGACGCCCACCCGGTCGGCGGCAATGTAGTCCGTGGAGGCGATGGCCACCCGCGAAGGTACAGGCGTACCCGAAGACGGACCATTGCCCTCCATGCCTTCAAAGCCGTCGATCAGCGCGGCGCCCCAGAACGGCCGCAGCTTCTGGGCGGTCAGGAACATGTTGTAATGCGTCTGCCGGATGCCCGTGTGGTAGCGGCGCTTGTCGTTCCAGCGGGGCGTCTCCTTGGGCGCGGAATGCAGCGGCGTGCCCAGCACCATATTCTTCACCGATAGCGTGGCCACCACGGTGTTATGCGTTTTCAGAATGGCGGCGCAGATGATGAAGGCATCCGGATCGAACATGCGGGCGGCCAGCCGCACAGGCACCGGATGGATGTCGAAGTCGACCAGGGGCATGGTTTCGAAGCGCGCCTCGCGGTTCAGGTCGATAAGGCTCACTTTTTGGCCGCGACGTTCGGCGGCCAGGCGGTCGTAACGGAAATTCTCGAAACCTTCCATGGTCTCGCCGGCGGACGACTCCGCGATGATGACCGGCCCCTTGAAGCGCGATTCCAGGTAATCCAGAATGCCGGCGATGGCGTCCACATTGGTGGCCGCCAGGGGGTTTACGGTCGAAACATTATTGGGCTTGATGACCACGTATTTCTTCTGGCGCAGCAAGGGCCGGATGCGATCGTCGATAGCCTCCAGCGCGGCGTGCGCGTTCTGGCGCCGGTCATCGCCCTTGATCAGGGAGACGGCGGCCGGCGGCGTACTCGGGCCGCCAGGTTCCGGAACCGGCTTCGGCTTCGTTCCGCCGAACAGGCTCCCGGCCAGCAAGGCGCCCGACCCACCCAAAAACAAACGTCGTGAAAAATCATTTGCCATATTCAACATCTCCCGCTTTAAATAGGATGTTAACATCTGAATAGGATAAATTCTATGCCGGAATCTTCTCGCCGCAATTTCCTGCTCGCCGGGCTGGCTGCGCCCGCGGCTGCTTCCGCCGCCCGCTCGTCCGCGGACGATCAAAAGAACCCTGCTCCCCCGCACTCTCTGGTGATACCGCCCGGATTGCGGTACCGCATCCTGGGCAAGACCGGGCTTAAGGTCACCACGGTGGGTTTCGGCTGTATGATCACGTCCGACGCCAGCGTGATCGAGCGGGCCGCGGATAGCGGGATTACCTATTTTGATACGGCGCGCGTGTATCAAAGCGGAAACAACGAGCGCATGGTCGGCGCCGCGCTCAAAGGCAAGCGGCAGAGCATTACACTGTCGAGCAAGTCGGGCGCCAAGACCAAAGAAGCAGCTCTGGGCGACCTCGATACCAGCCTGCGCGAACTGGGCACCGATCACCTGGACATCTGGTACCTGCACGCCAAAACCGCGCCGGCGGATGTGACCGACGAACTGATCGAGGCGCAGCAAATCGCCAAGAAAGCCGGCAAGATCCGTTTCGCCGGCGTCAGCACGCACAGCGGACAGGCCGAACTGATTCCGGCGCTGGCGGCCAACCCCCACATCGACGTCATCCTGACGGCTTACAACTTCAGCATGGGCGCCACGCTCGATCCGGCCATCGCGGCTGCGCACGCCGCCGGCAAGGGCGTCGTGGCCATGAAGGTGATGGCCGGGGGCTTTCGTTTTGTAAAGCCCGGCAGCAAGGTGTACGACACGCTCAAGAAAGACGGCGCATTGTTATCGGCGCTGCGCTGGGTGCTGAAGAGCCCGGACGTGGATACCACAATTCCGAGCATGACCGACGCGGATCAACTGGAAGAGAATCTGAAAGCCATGACCGGCGGTTTTAGCACGCCGGACGAAAACGTGCTGGCCCGGCAGCTTGAGTTCATCGCGCCGCTTTACTGCCGCATGTGCGGCGCCTGCGCGGGCACGTGTGCCAAGGGCCTGCCTGTAGCCGATATTCTGCGGTATCTCTCATATGCCGATGGATACGGCCAATTCTCGCTTGGCCGCGAACAATTTCTCCAATTGCCGGTAGAGAGCGCCCGGGTACGCTGCGGATACTGTCCGGAGTGCACGGTGACTTGCCCGCACGGCGTGCGCGTGGTGGAACGGCTGTCGCGCGCGCAGGAAATATTCGCGTGAAAACGCTGCTGGCGGCGCTGGCGGCGACGGCCCTGTGCGCCGCCCAGGTTCCTACGTGCGACCTGGCGGCGGGCTGGACCCAACAGGGCGGCGCGCGCGCGTACGAAGCCTCGAACCTGTTCGAGTACATGGACGGTAACGCCGAGGGCTACCTGCTGTACGGCTTCCTAGCCATGCACGGCGTGACCTGCGTGCGCGGCGGCGATTCCATCCTGATCGACGTTTCGGAATTTCAGGACAGCGATTCGGCCTACGGGATGTTCAGCGCCAATCGCGATCCGCGGATGCCCGGAGAGGCGTTGGGCGCGGGCGGGCAACTCACCACGCGGCGCGCGATCTTCGTCAAAGACCGGTTCTATGCCGAACTGGCGGCCAATCCCGACAAGGATCACACCGCCGCCTTGCGCTCTTTTGCGACGGCGATGGATAAGGTGCTGCCCGGCGGCACGGCGGTCCCCGCGGCACTCGCCTGGTTTCCCGCGGAAGGGCAGGTCTCCGTGCGTCTCATTCCCGAAAGCGTGCTGGGCATTCGCCTGCTGAAGCGCGGCTACGTAGCACAGTACGAATTCGGGAAAGCATTTGTGGTGAGGGAAACGTCGCCCGAAGCGGCCGCGGCGGTGATGGAAAAACTTGGCGCCCGCTTCGAACAGGCAGGCGATCCGTTGAAACTGACGGACCGCTATCTGGGGCGGCTGTGCTTCCTGCGGCACGAGCGCTACATCGTGGGCTATGCCAACGTCGCGGAAGGTCACGATCCGGAGGCTCTGGCCACGGCGCTGGCGATACGTTTGCCATAATACTGGGGATGGCATCCGATCCCAAACGAGACATCCTACGGCACACGCTCGCCACTCTGGCCTATCGTGGCGGAAAAGCCGTACACGGGGCGCCCGCCGGGTTCGCGGATTACCGCGCCTCGGAAACCACCCGCACACCGGGCCAGATCCTGGCCCATATCGGCGATCTGCTGGCATGGTCGCTGTCGGTGGCTAAGGGGAAGGAAGAGTGGTTTAACTCCAAGCCGCTCGCATGGGCGCAGGAGGTGAAACGCTTCTTCGGCGCGCTTGAGGCGTTTGACGCTTACCTGGCATCGGATGCGCCGCTCGCCGAAACACCCGAAAAGCTGTTCCAGGGTCCGATTGCGGACGCGCTCACGCATGTGGGGCAGATCGCCATGCTGCGGCGCATGTCGGGGGAGGCTATCCGCGGCGAGAACTACCACCGGGCGGACATCGCCGCCGGGCGGGTGGGGCCGGACCAAACCCCGCCCCGCGGCGAGTTCGACTAGCCGCTACTTGTCCTTCTCTACCTTCTCCAAAACCTGGTACCCGGCCGGCACCTGAAATAGCGCGGGATCCGGTTCCCCGCGCCGCACGTTGGTCAACCGTTCCACGCGGTCGCCCACCATCGGATCGGTGTGCTTGGCCAGGATGGTCACGTGCAGATCGCTCGATTCCCAGCGCTCATGCACCATTTGCAGCGGACGATCGTTGCCGATTTGCCCTTGCGGGATGACGGTGGTGTTGCGAGTGCCTTCCACTTCCCCGCCTTCCATTTCCTGTTTGCCCAGCGATTCCGTCTTGCCTGGACCCTCTCCGCCATCGAAACGGAATGTGTAGCCGCTGGCCACGCCACCTTGTACCCGCACGGTATTGATCCCGGCGCCGGCCATACCCTCCGCCTTGATTTTGGCGGCCAGGGCCGTGTCGAGCTGCATTTTTCCATCATCAAGTATTACGGGGCCCTTCAGGGGCATTTTGCGGGCGGTCTGCTGTTTGGTATCGAGAATATAGGTTTCTCCCGCTACCGGATCCGAAATCCACGCCTGATCGCCGCTCTCGCGCCGGATGCGCCCTTCGCCGTCACGGTAAATGTTGTAAGTCTCCTGCCGGTTGATATGCGTGCCATCGGCCAAAGTCTGGGTGACTTCAGTGACGGCTTCCGCGGAATACGGCGCGCCTTTGACGGGCGGTCCCATCATGCCGAACCTGGCGGAGGTTATCACACCCGCCATGGATTCCGCGCGCAGTTTCACCTTGTCAACCGTGATTTCGCTCTGGGACCAGGCGACGCTCGAGGCAATCGCCGCCGTAGCTATGAAGATGCTGATCTGTTTCACGTTTTGTTCTCCTTTTGATGAAGTCGCTGCAAAACGGGGCCACGGCCGCGCCGCCACGATCCCGCGAGTTCCTGTCTTGTATGGCGGCGCGAGACCCGCGCCCCTTTGCGCTTCTGAGTAACCGCGCAAAACGGGGCGCCTCGCGCCGCTTCCTGTCTTGTATGGCGGCGCGAGACCCGCGCCCCTTTGCGCTTCTATCTATTCCACAAACCGGATCGCCCGCGCCCGCCCGTCCTCACCGATCACCAGGTCGGCGGCAATCTGCTGCGCGTTGGAAACGGGCAGCATCACGCGCACTACGATGCCTGCCTGCATGGGACCGGCACCGTCCAAGGGTATAAAATCGTCGACGGCCAGAAGTTGCCGCGGTCTGCGCGCCGCGGCAGGCTTCGGCTTCGCACGCCGCACCACGGGCAAAGGCGCGGCTGCCGGCGTTGGCGACGGCGGCGCCGCCTGCCTCGCGACCGGCACGGGGGCCGGGGCCGTCCGGTGGCCCGCCAGCAGGAAAACAGCTATAGCGGCCAGCGCGGCTGCCAGGCCCGCCGCACCCCAACCCAGCCACGCCGCGCGGCGATGCGCCACGGCCGGCGATGATGCACGATGCACGGCCGCCAGATCTTCCGGATCCAGAGCGTCGAACAGCGCGTCCACGCGGCAGGCGGCCGCTTCAATGCGATCCAACCGTGCGCGGCACACTTCGCAGATTTCGAGATGACGCGACGCGCTCGCGGTTTGCGCGGCCGGCAATTCATTATCCAAATACGATTGCAGGGTACCTTCATCCAGGCATTTCATGATTCGCCCCCATACATTGAGCGATACCGTCTCTCAAAATCGGCCGTAGCCCGCGCCAGCAGCGTTCCCACGGACGACGGCTTGATTTCGAGCGCGTCCGCCAGTTCCCCGTACGACAACCCGGCATGCCGCAACAGCAGCAACCGCGCCGAGACCGGCTTCAACGCGGCCAGTACCGCCTTGACGCGCGTTCTTTGTTCGGCGCGCAATACGTCCACCAGCGGGTCGGGTGCGCCGGAGATGCGGGCCGCCTCGGCGCCAGCCGCCTGCTCGTGGCGCCGCCGCCGGGATTCCATGCGCAAGGCATCCAACCCCAGGTTGACCGCCGTGCGGCGCAGCCAGCCATCCAGGTTGCTGCCTGGACGGAAAAGGGCGGGCCGCGATGACAGCCGGCAAAATACTTCGGACGCGAGTTCCTCGGCGCGCGCGCGATCGCCGGTAATGCGGGCCAGCAGGCCGACCACACGCGGGTACTGTAGCCGGAAAACATCCTCCAGGCTGGGATGGGCCGCCGCGCAACTGGTTACAGGTAAGCTCAGCGGCATCTCCTCGCTTGCGTCCACACTGATAGAAACGACGGCCGCCGCCGAAAAGTGACACGAAAAATGACACGCTGGACATCCGCCGGTTCGCCGCGCATACTCTGTAATGATGACCGATGCCGCCGATTTTGGCGAGCTACTGCGGCAGCTTCGGGAGGACATCGCTTATCGCAGGCTGGATAGCGGCATGCGATGCCTGGAAACCAACCGAAAGCTGATCGGATCGCTCGCCCCGTCACAGAAGAGCGCCGGCGTCCTGCTAGGATACCTCGCGCAGTGGGTCGATATCGGGTTTGAAGGCCCACAACTCATCAAGCGCCTGCTCACGTGCTTCCCCAAGGATTCGCGAGCCGGTTTGCCGCTGATCGATTATTTACACCTGCGCATGGCGGAAGGCCTGGTGGCCATGAGCGAGGAGGAGTTCGAACAGGCCAAACAGCATTTCGCTTTTGTCGAGTCCGTGGAAGAAGAAGTGCGCGACCGCGAAATGCTGGCCATATCCAATTTCTGGATTGGACGCTGCCTGCGCAGCCAGGGCCGCTACGACGACGCGCTGGATTTCACGGTAAAGGCTCGCGAACTGGCGCAGGAGCTAGGTTACGACCAGATGGCCGCCGTGATGCAGGTGTTGGAGAGCTGGCTGGCGTTCCAGAAAGGTAAACTGCAGGAAGCCGCGCGCATTTTGCAGGAAGCCGAAGCCGCGCTGAGCCAGACTGACGATTACGTGAACCGGGGAAACATTCAGTCCGCCTACGGGCGAATCGCGCGGCGCGAGGCGCGTTACGAGCGCGCGCTAGAGTACTTCGAAAAAGCTATGGAAGAATATGCCCGGCGCAATCCGCGGCATCAGAACCTGGCGCGGTCGCTGGTGAATATGGCTTCGGCCGAGCGGCTGATGTGCCTGCAATTGCGTAAGAAGATCGACGCGGCCACGGCCAGCCGGAAAGCGGGACGGGAGACGGACGCGTCCCCCAATATGGCGCACGCGCGCGCCCGGCTAAGCCGGCTGCGGGTGACGGCGCTCGGCCAGTTGGAGCAGGCCGGAGCGATCTACCAGGCCCAAGGCAATCACCGCGGCATGGGCGCCGTCCACATCCTGCGCGGCTTTCTGGCGCTCGATAGCGGCGAACTGGATAAAGCCGGGTCGGAGGCGGCCATGGCGTTCCGGCTGGGCGAACCAAAGACCGACTACATCCTGATGGCGCGCGCGAGAATCCTGGAGTGCATGGTGGAGAATGCCAAGTTCGACGAGCAGATCGAAGAGGCCGCCGGGATCCAGCGGCACGCGCAACTGGCTCACGATTTCGCGCGCGAAGCGGTGGAATTTGCCAGGCACACCCAGAACCGGCGGCTGCTGGCGCGCGCCTACGTGTGGCACGGCATGACGCTGGCGAGCGAGTTCTTCGAAAACCTGGAGGCCGCGCGACAGTGCTGTGACTCCGCGGCGGCGCTGCTGAAACCGCAGGGGCCGGACTATATCTGGGACGACCTGCTGGAGCTGAAAGCGCGCATTCTGCGGCGCGGCCCGGTGGATACCGTGCTGCGCGAGTGGTCGCAGGGGTTGATCGGCGACAAAACATTCCAGCAGATCACCGAAGACTTCGCACACATCATCATTCCCAAAGTGTGGGAGCGCGAGGAACGCAAAGTGTCGCGGGTGGCGGCGCGGCTTTCGATATCGCCGAAGAAGGTGCGGCGGGTGCTCCGCGCGGCCGGGTTACTGGACGGCACCGGGTAAACGGGGCCAGCGGCTAAGATCCCCGCGCAGGCCGGTGGGCCGGACCTGCTCACAGCCGCTGAGCCAGCCCGATTACCGCCGTGTGCGGGCTGTGCGGGATCGAGTGCGCCGCGACCTTCGTGAACCCCGCCGCATGGTAGATCTTTTGCAACTCGCTGAAGGTGTATGCCTCGCCGGCTAGAATCATGAGGCTGAAGGCGGCGGCCATTGGCGGCGAGACCCGGTCCTCATCCGGCAAGAATTCGATCGCTCCCGTCCGGCCGCAGCGCCGAGCGCGGAACAGATCCAATTCAAATAGCTGCGCGCAACTCGGCGCTGCGTTGATAGGCGTTCATCATGTCGAACACCAATTCAGGCGAAGCCCCGCCGGCGGATCGCGGAGCGGCTTCGGGGAAGGCAGGTTCAAGTCGCGCTGCTCGGCTGCCATTCGTCCTCTTTCTTCTGCGGTACGGGTAAGTGGAACTGATATCCGACGCAAGGCTCGGTCAAGATGTAGCGCGGCTTGGCAGGTTCCGGCTCAATCTTCTTGCGGAGCTGATTGATGAACACGCGCAGATAGACCACCTCATTCCCATAATCCGGTCCCCACACTGCCTGCAGCAGGCGGCGATGCGGAATAGGAGTATTAGGAGAATTGGCCATATACTGCAGCAGGTCGAACTCTTTCCGCGTAAGCCGCACCTCCTGGCCTCCCACGATGACGCGGCGGGCCGCGAAATTGATCTCCAGTTCGCCGATCTGCAGCAGTTGCGGTCCGGCCTCGGGCGCCAGCGGCGAGCGGCGCAATCCAGCACGGATGCGCGCCAGCAGTTCCTGCATGCTGAACGGCTTGGTGACATAATCGTCCGCGCCGGCATCCAGCGCGCTGATCTTGTCCTTTTCCATTTCCCGTACCGAAAGGATGATGATGGCGAGGTCCCAGCCGGCGCGAATCTCGCGGCAGGCTTCCAGTCCGCCCATTCCAGGCATGGCCATGTCCAGCAGGACCAGATCGTGGCGTCCGCGGCGTAACACCTCCAAAGCTTCCTCGCCGCTGCGCGCGTCGTTCACGGCGTATCCTTGGGCCGTCAGCATTTTTCGCATTACGCGGCGAATCTGTAAATCGTCGTCAACTACCAGGATCTTGGCTCCGCTCATACGCTGGCCTCCTCATGCGAATAGGGCAGGGTAAAGGAAAAAGTCGCGCCCGCACCAGGCCGGCTTTCGACCCACACTCGCCCGTGATGCGCCTCCACGACCTGGCGCGCGATGGGAAGTCCCATTCCCATCCCGGTGACATGCCCGGAATCCCGCTTGCCCCGATAGAATTTGTCGAAGATGCGCTGTTGCTCATCGGCGGGAATGCCCGGCCCATGATCGGTGATGCTGATGACTACGCCGGCATTTTCAGCGCGTGCACGCACCTGGATCGGCGCGCCCGGATGCGAATATTTCATGGCATTCCCGGTAATTTGCCGGATCACCAGGCGGATCAGTCCCGCGTCGGCGAAGACTTGAGGCAGGCTGCGGGGCAAGTCGATCTCGACTTGGGCGCCCGCCAGTTCCTTTCCCAACGCCGAACAGACCAGGTCTTCCACCGTGTGGCTTTGCATGTCGAGGTCTACGTGGCCGGCTTCGATCCGCGCCATTTGAATCGCCTCCGCCATCATGGCGGTGAGGCGGCCGCTCTCTTCGTCCATGATTTCGAGCCACTCCTGCTGGTCCCGGGCGGGCGATTCCGCAAGCATGGCCGCGATGCCGGCGCGGATGGATGTCAGCGGCGTTTGAAACTCGTGCGCCAGCGCGTCTAACAGCATGGACTTGAGTTCCTGATGGCGCCGCGCGCCTTCCGCCTGTCCCGCAGCCTCCTGTTTGCGGGCGCGATCCATGGCCATGGCCGCCAGGTTGGCGATCGATTGCATCACCGGCGCGGAGATGGTGGCTTCGTCGAATCCCAGGCTGCCAATGCCGGCGGCTCCTAATTTTACCGGCACCACCACCGGATTTTCGCCGGCAAGCAGCACATCCGGCGAACCGGCCGCCTGCACCAAGACCGCTTCGGAAATACGCTCGGACGCGCCGGCGCGATAGGTTTTTCCGAACAGGCTGTCGAAAAAGGAGACCGCGCGACAGCCAAAGATCTCGGCCACCTGCTCGGGAATGCGCTGCGCCAATACCGCCGGCGTGCCGCCCTGCAAAAGGCTGCAACTCAGGGCATACATGCGTTCGATTTCACGTTGCCGTTGGGTCGCCTCCGAAGCCCGTTTCTTCAATCGAGCGGAAAGCTCGCTGACCACCAGCGAGGTGATCAGAAAAGTGCACCAGGCAACCCAGTTCTGCGGATCTTCGATGCCTATGGCCGGCACCGGAGGTAAGAAATAGTAATCCAGGCAGAGCATGCTCCAGACCGAAGCAAACATCGCTTCCGGCAGACCCCAAAGCGTTGCCGCGGCCAGCACGACCAGGAGATAGGTCAGCGCTGCTGTGGTGCTGTTGGCGCGGATCTGGTAGTGATACAGACTTGACACCCCGGTGAGGCACGCACCGCTCAGGGCGACGCGCAGCAGCAGCCGGCTCAAGGTTCGTTTTCGCATGCTCTAGAGGGCTAAGAAGTTATTATAGGACGTAGTCCCAGCCGCGGGGCACGTGGCTTGACACGAACGTAATGGCAAGGGATACTGGTTGCCTTCACGCAATTCACGACTTAGGTTGCAGGGGTCGCAGGGAAATCGCATTCCGCCACTCCGGCGTGGCACTGAATAGGGAGCGCTGATGCCAACCAGAAAAACGTTGCTGGCTGTATTTTTATCGATACTGGCTTGTCCGTTCGTTCGTGCCCAGTCCACCGGAATCATCTCTGGGACCGTGTCTGACACTACGGGGTCGGCGGTCGCCAGGGCTAAGGTGATGGTCACCGCACCGGCGTTAGGTCTGACGCGCGATTCGACGACCGACGATTCCGGGCACTATCTGGTTCCGCTGCTCCCAGTGGGAAGCTACACCGTGCACGTGGAATTTTCCGGTTTCCAACCCGCCGAGCAGACCGGTGTGCGGCTGCAAGTAGACGAGCATCGCGAAGTGGATTTCAAACTGGTCCCTGCATCGGTGAAGGAAAGCGTGGAAGTGACTGCAACGGCGGTCGCGGTGGAGACCGCCAATCCCACGCTGGGCCAGGTAATCACCGCGCAACAGGTCGCCGAACTGCCGCTAAATGGACGTGACTTCGTGCAATTGGCCACACTGACTCCGGGCACCATCTCCGAAACCAATCCCACCAGCTTCTTCAATGGCGGCGCCAGCAGCGAAGTATCCGCGCGCGGATCGTTTTCTCTTTCGGTGGGAGGTTCCCGGGCTAACAGCACCGATTGGATGTTCGACGGCAACGATAATAACGAGCTGACCGCGGGCGGCATCTCGATTCTGCCATCGATTGATGCCATCCAGGAATTTAAGGTACTGACTTACAATTACTCCGCGGAGTACGGCACGCGCGCGGGTCCGACTGTCCTGGTGACCACTAAGTCCGGTACCAACGACTTCCATGGTTCGCTGTTCGAGTTCTTCCGCAATACCGACCTGGATGCACGCAGCTTCTTCGCCAACTACACCGAAAAATTCAATCTGAATCAGTTTGGCGGGTCCCTGGGCGGCCCCATCCAGAAAGACAAGACGTTCTTTTTCGCGGATTATCAGGCCAAGATGCAGCGCCACGGCATACCGTTCGTGGGGCTGGTCCCCTCGGCAGCCATGCGCAGCGGTGACTTCACCAATGACGCGTTCGGCAATCCGCCGGCCGCCACCTTGAACAATCCGTATGTGAGCACCCAGGATGCCAGCGGCCAGGTGACTTTGCACCCTTTCATGTGCACCGGCACGGGCCTTCCGCTTCCCGCGGCAGCGGACGGCAGCCAGACACCCGGCACGCCCTGTAACAAGATTCCGCAGGGTCTCATCAACCCCATCGCGCAGCAGATGATCAATCTCTATCCTCTGCCTAACGCCAACAACCCGGCACTCGGCTATAACTACACCAACGAGCCGGTGCGCAAGCTGAACGAAGGCGAGTTCGATATCCGGCTGGATCATAACTTCTCGGCCAAGGACGCCGCTTTTGCGCGCTTCAGTTACGATCAGGCAGCATCGTTCGTCCCGGGCGGTTCGCCGGGATTCGCGGAGGCCAGTCCCTTCGCCAGCACCCAGAACATCACCAACCACGGCCGCAACGCCGCCATTTCAGAAACCCACATCTTCTCGGAGCGCACGGTCAACCAGTTGAACGCCGGCTATAACCGGATCTTCAACTTCATCACTTCCTATGGCACGGGCAGTTGCGAGGCCGAGAAACTCGGCATTCCAGGCGCCAACCTGGGGGGAATCAGTTGTGGCCTCACCTCCACGCAAATGAGCGGCTACTGGTCTTTGGGTGACCGTGGATTTGCTCCCTTCCAGGGCGGTACGAATGTATTCACGGTGTCCGACACGCTCGACCTGATTCGCGGAAGCCACGACATCCGGATCGGCGGGTCGATTCGCGCGAATCAGATGAACGTGATGACGGAAGGTTTTCAGGATGGCTACTGGATTTTCAGCGGTGATTGGGCCGGAGAGACCATGGCCTCTTTTCTGCTGGGCTTCCCCGACTTGGCCATACACGATCAGACCTTCAACGGAAACATCACCGGCCGCCGTTGGAAGATGTTTCGGCCTTATGTGCAGGACGATTGGCGGGTCAGCAAGGACCTGACCGTGAATCTCGGGCTGGCGTGGGCGCTGGTGACTCCCATCAGCGAAGTAGCCAATCGCCAGGCAAACTTCGATCTTTCTACCCAGACATTTTTGATCGCCGGGCAGGGCGCCAATTCCTGGGCCGGAGTCAAGTTCGACAAGACCGCGCTCGAGCCGCGTGTCGGCCTGGCCTGGAAACCATTCGGCAGCCAGACTACGGTGATCCGCGGCGGTTACGCCATCTTCCACGATTCGTCGTGGAACCAGGGCGCGCAGGGCCTCTGGCAGAACCCGCCGTATTATGCGGAGTCCGATGCCTTCGCTTTTGGCGGCGGATGCCCGTTCGCCACTTCCTTCTGTGCCAACACCGCGCATCCGATGACGCCTACGGCGATCGGCATGTCGGCGGGCTTCCCGCTATTCACCGCGCCACCCGATCCGGCCAGTTTCACGGGCACGATCCAATCCCAAAATCTTAATTTCAAACAGGGTCGAGTGCAGCAGTTCAACGCGAACGTGGAGCGCCAGCTTCCCGGGCAGGTTGTGCTGACGGCGGGCTATGCTGGATCGCGCGCTTCCCACATCCTGGTTGACGGCAACAACTTGAATGTGGGCTCCCCCTCGGCCTGCGGCGTGGTCTCCGGATACACGCTGGGCTGTGGCCCCGGCGGCACCGCATTTGGCGGGCCGGCGACCAACTTCCCCTACTCGACCGTGTCGAATATCAACGACGTGGGCATCGCGCACTACGACTCGCTGCAGATCAAAGCGGAAACCAAGAGCGCGCGGCACGGCCTCTATGCGTTGATCGGCTACACTTACTCCAGAAATCACGACACGGGTTACTCGGACGGGCTGGGCAGTAACCTGGGCGCGACTTACTTCCCCCTGCCGGGATGGCAGCAGCTAGACTGGGGCTTATCCCAAATCAACCTAAATCATGATTTCACCGCCAGCCTGATCTACGAGCTCCCCTTCGGCAAGGGTAAAGCGTTCGGCAACTCATGGAGCGGGCCGGTCAACGCGATTCTGGGAAACTGGGAGTTCACTGTAATTGAGAAGGCCACTTCCGGATTCCCGGTTTTCGTGGTCGCCGCCAATGGCTCGGGTGTCAACTTCCAGAACAACGGAAACAGCCTGATCCGGCCAAACCAGGTCTGCAACCCGGTATTGAGCAATCCGACACTCAGTGAGTGGTTCAACACCTCGTGCTTTGCCGATCCGGCCAGCGGTGAGTTGGGGAATGCGTCCCGGACTCCGCTTTCGGGTCCCGATTTTGTGAACACGGATTTCTCGGCCATCAAGCATTTCATGCTGCCGCGAGAAGGGATGCGGCTCGACTTGCGGGCGGAGTTCTTCAACCTCTTGAACCACCCGCAGTTCGGCACACCCGGCGGCAGTGTTTGCGCGGCCTGTCCGCAGCTCGACACCCCGGGGTTCGGCGCCATCAACACTACCGTGAATAATCCGCGACTGATACAACTTGCGCTTAAACTCGCGTTTTAAAGCCTCGGCTGGCCGGTTCAGCCTGCTCCTGGTCCTGGCGCTGCTGGCGTCCTCCGCTGCGTGGACCCAGCCGCGCCGCAAAGTCATCATCAACGAAGACTGCTCCGGGCCCGGGGGCAGCAACCTGCAGACACTGCTGACATTGATCCAGTCGCCGGGTGTCGAAGTGCTCGGCATCACGGTTGTGAGCGGAGATCAGTGGCGGGATGAGGAAGTAGCGCACACGCTGCGCCTGCTTGAAATCATCGGCCGCACCGATATCCCGGTATTTCGCGGGGCGGCCTTTCCACTGGTGCGCACGCGCGAGGAAGCGCAACTGTGGCAAGCGCATTACGGCAAAGTAACATACGCCGGAGCGTGGGACGACCGCTGGTGGCACGAGCCATTCGTTGTACCGGCGCTTCCCGAAGGCCAGCCTGCGGCCAAGCCCGCCGCAGAAGACGCCGTCCATTTCCTGGTGCGAGCGGTGCATCAGTATCCACACGAAGTCACTATCTACGAAGGCGGGCCGATGACCAACCTGGCCCTGGCCCAGTCACTCGATCCCGAGTTTGCCGGCTTGGCGCGCGAGCTGGTCTTCATGGGCGGCAGCTTGAATCCGCAGACCGATTACCCGGAGTTTGCCACCAACCCGCGGCACGAATTCAATTTCTGGTTCGATCCGGAGGCCGCCTACATGGTTTTGCGGGCTCCCTGGAAAAGAATCATCTGCACCCCCACGGATATCTCCATAAAAACTCGCTTTACGCCTGAGATGGCCAAGCGCATCGGAGCGAGCGATACCGCCGTGGGGCGCTATGTCGAACGCTTTTATCAAAGCGGCCAGGGCGCCGATTTTATGTGGGACGAGCTGGCCGCCGCGGCGTGGATCGATCCTTCCCTCATCACCAGGCGCGAGATTCGCTACATGAGTGTGGATATCGACCATGGTCCGGGTTACGGCAATACGCTGACCTGGATGGAGCGGGATAAGCCGCAGTTGGCCACGCAGCCGGTCGAGATACATCTGGATTTGAACGCGCCGAAATTCTACGCGATGTTCGAGAAGCTTATGACCGCGCATTAGTGAGCGGATTTGCGCTGGCGCAGTTCATACACGAACTGTTGCATGGCATCCCGCTCGCGCTGTGCCTCCTCGGCCGATCGTTTGGACATCTGCTGATAGACTTCCAGCTCTTTCCGCGCGGTTTCCTGATCGCCGGTTCGTGCGAGCGTTTGGCCCAGGCGATAGTGCGGTTCATCCAACTGCGGGCTCGCGTCGATCGACTTCCTATAGGCCGCAATGGCGTGCAGGGAGTCGCCCTGGCTGGAGTAAACGACGCCAAGCTGTAAGTATGCGAGGCCCAGGCCGGCATCCAGGCGGATGGCCCTTTCGAGCAACTCGCGCACGCGTGCGGGCGTCCCGGTATCCTCCGGTGCGATGCGCTGCTTCCACAGACTGACCGCAAAGTAGTAGTTGGCCCAGGCATTGTCGGGATAGCGCTCGGCAAACCGTTTGAGTCTCTCCGCGTACCCCGGTAACTGAGTAATCTCTAAGCTTTCCACCTTGCCAAGAAACATATAAGGCTGTGGATCGGCGGGGTCTAAGTCACAGGCTTCGAAGAAGCGGCTGGCCGCCTGGTCGTAAGAGCCGCGTGCGTACCAGGCGGCTGCGAGGCCGAGGATCATGCGCGCCGAACGTGGAAACAACCGGTTGCCTTTGATGAATACTTCGGTGGCCGGCTCGTTAGCGCGATGCTTCAGCAACTCGGCTCCCCAATCGAACAGGTTCGCTTCGCTGCTTTCCAGCTCCGCGGCAAGCTGGTACTCGCGCACGGCTTCGAGCGCGTTGCCCTGCTTCTCCTCGCTGTCCGCCAGCGCGTGATGCAACGGAGCGTTGGCCGGATCCTTTGCTATCGCTTCCCGGAGGGACGCCTCTCCCGCGGCCGGACTCTCTGCTCCGTGGCCGAGTACCGCGGTCGCTTGAGCGAGCGATTCCGATGAACGCATCACGGTATCGGAGCCATGCCCGCCGCGGCTGGCTGTATCGGTCACCCCCGCCACGATAAAGTTAGGCTCGTCGAAGAACGCGTATTGGAGGGTCAGGTCGAAACTCTTGCGCTCGCCCGTGCCCAGAACGAATGGACCCTCGGCGGCCTCGCCCGCTCCCGCCGCGGTGACGCGTAGAGAGTACGTGCCGGGGCTAAGTGCCGCCACGCGGTAGACCCCGTGTGCATCCGTCTCGGCAGCTAACGTCCGGCCTGTAGACTTCACCTGTAACTGGACGGTGGCCCCGGCTACGGCCTTGCCCTGCGAGTCGCGGACTACCCCTTGTACCGAAGCTTCCGGATTGGGCGATTGGCCGAACAACGCGGCCGCGGCCAGGAGAAATGCGGCGATGCCGGTGAAGGACATTTGCCTTCCGACATTGTATCAGGCGGTATCAGGCGGCTTTTTTCAGCGAAGCTGTTCCAGCGCTTTTTGCGCTTGCACATGGCCGGGAGACTGTTTCAGCAGGGCCACCAGAATTTCTCGCGCTTTCTCAGGCGCCCCTTCCAGGCTGTAAACCCGCGCGAGGTTCAAATACGATTGATCGAACTTCGGCGCCACCCGCATACACTCCTCGAATTTAGCAACGGCTTCGTCTCGCCGCCGCGTGCGCAGATACAGGACGCCCAGGTTGTTCAAGGCTTCTGGATAATCCGGCCGCAGCGCCAGGGCCTTCTGCAGAGAATCGTAAGCGCGGTCAGTCTCGCCGGTCTGCGCGAACACCATCGCCAGGTTGTAATTCGCCTCTGGATCCTGCGGCCGTGCCGCGAGTGCCCGTTCGAGTGTCTTCCGTGCTTCATCCCACCGTTTTTCCAGGCGGTAAGCGTTGCCCAAATTTTCCAGGGCGATCCAGTATTCGGGACTTACCCGTAGGGCCTCCGCGAAGTAACCGATGGCCTGATCGGTGCGGCCCTCACGCGTGGCCAGCAGCCCGAGGTTGTTCCAGGCATTCGGCAGCGTATCGGGATAGCCGGCATTCAGCTTAACGGCGCGCTCAAAGTGTTCCCGCGCCTCGGCCCGCTTATCCTGATTCAGATATACGCTGCCCAACCCGTAGTGCGCTTCGGCGCTGGCAGGATCGTCTCGCAACGCCACCCGAAAGGCTGCTTCCGCCTGATCGAGGTAGCCGCGTTGAAAAAATACCGACCCGAATGAAAGATTGTTTCGACCGAATTCGTACGTATCGCTGACAGCGGCGAAAGGCAGCGCACGCGCCAGCCGCTCCGCCCGGGTCTGGGGGATGCGGCCCGCGTCTTCCTCGACCTGAGCCCGGTTCACGGGGCCTTGATATACCTTGACGATCTCTCCGTGCTCATCGATCAGAAATGAGGTGGGCAGCGATAAATCGCGGTGACGGTCGAATAGATAGCGGCAGACGATATTGTAAGCCGCCGCCAAATCGTCCGTCTCGCTTGCTTCTATGCCGACCATTTGAATTCCCGCCGGCCTGACGCTGACGTGCTCCGCGGATCCCGGCGCGCGTAGAGTGACCAGCACAGGCTGGCCGCGTGTGACTCCGGACGGCAAACCGGGCGCGGCCACTGGCACCAGCAGCCAGGTCTCCAGCGTTTCCGGCAGGGACTCCTCTTCCTGTTGCGGCGGCGACGGGTCCGCCGCCACGCTCCGGAATGCTTCCATCCGCGAGGGCTGCGCGCCTTCATCCACGTAAATCCGATGGTTTACCGGCAGGCTGCCAAGCCGCTGCACCAGTCCGCTGGGCCAGCGGATAGCTGCTTCTACCGGCCCCTTCCACGCGCCCAAGCCGAAGAACAGTTCTTTGCTATGCTGCGACAAAAATCCCGACCCGGCCTGCAAGGTTCTGGTCTGCCTGCCGGCACCGGTTTCCACCGTAACCACCGAGCCGATGGCATCGCGGTTGCTCCTCACCCCGCGGAGCCGGAAAGAAATCGTAGGCGGCAACGGCTCCGCCACATTGCGCAGTAGCCGCAACTGGGGCGCATTGCGATTCTTCAGCGCGACCTCCAGCCGCCCATCGCGATCGAAGTCGGCCAGCGCGAACGAGCGGCCGTCTTCGATGAAATCGAGGCCCACGGCGCCCGAAACATCCGAAAACGTGCCATCCCGGTTATTGGCGTAGAACACGTTCCGCTCGTACCCGCTCCAGGTGTAGTCGGCGCGAATGGCTTCATTGATGGCGTTCCAACCCATCTCGTAATCCGGAGACGGTTTGGCTTCCTGCGGCGACTTGGCAACTATCTGCCGCCAGAAAAAGCCATTCAGATCTTCCCGCACCGGACCGGACAGCATGCCGTTGGCGACGTAAAGATCGGGGAAGCCATCATGATCGAAGTCCCACGCATCGCTCGACCACGCCCACCGGCCCATGCCCGTCCCGGTGGCGGCCGTCACGTCCTGAAACCCGCCGGCGCGCTGCCGGAACAACGAATTGCCCATGGCGTGCTTTTGGTACGCGCGGCGCACGGGTTCCGCGGCGGCATTCTGAAACCCCGTCTGCGAGGTTATGCGTTCTCCGGCAGCGGTCCACATGTTCGCTACGTAGAGATCCTGCGCGCCGTCATTGTCGTAGTCGAACCAACACACGCCCATGCCGGCGCCCACATCCTCCACTCCGGTTTGCGCGGCCACGTCCGTGAAGGTGCCGTCGCCGTTGTTGTGGTATAGATTCTTCCGGCCGAAGTCGTTGACCACGTATAAGTCTGGCCATCCGTCCTGATCGTAATCGCTCCAGCCGCAGCAGAAGCTATAGCGCGTATTGTTCCGGTTGAGACCGGATTCCGCGGTGACATCGTTAAAGGTGCCATCGCCGTTGTTGCGCATCAGGAAATTAGGAGGCCCGTTTTCCGCGGCGTAGTAGGGCACAGGGTACTTATACTGATCCGTGCCCTGGTAATAGACGTACAGACAGAAGTAGATATCCAACCGGCCGTCCCGGTTGTAATCGGCCGCGCTCGCGCCCGTGAACGTTCCCCGCGGAGGCTGCGCGAAGCGAAATGCGCCGGGCTTGAGCGCAAATTTGCCGTCCCCCTGGTTCAGGAATAACAGCGGACCATTAGCGCGCACCACCACCAGGTCCTGCCGTCCGTCATTGTCGAAGTCCGCAAAAAGAGCACAGGCCGTATTTTCCAGGATCCCTACGCCGGAGCCCTCGGTAATATCTTCAAACGCTCCGTCGCCGCGATTTCGATACAGACGATTGGGCAAACCGGCCGGCTGGCAAACGTACAGGTCGTCGAAACCATCGTTGTCGATATCGCCGGCGGATACGCCGTTGTGCCCATAGATATCGATGCCGCACGCGCTGTCCAGCATGGTTCGCCAGTAATCGACACCGTGCGATAACTGGTCCCGGTACGATGCGTTGTGGCCGAGCGCCCGCGCCGTGATGTCGGAGAACCAAGGCGCCGTGGCCCGGCTGCGGATCTCTTCCATCGCCCGCCAACGCCGCACGCGATATTCGCCTGTAGCGCCGGCGGTCCAGTCCAGTTCCCAGGCACCGGCGCGCTGCTCGCGATAAAAATTCGCGCCCTCCCCGACCAGTTCATACCGCACGCGGGTCTTCGCCCTTCCCGGACTCGCATCAAGTTGCGTGATTTGAAATTCCGCGGTCAGGATTTTCGCATAACCGGCCATCTCCGCCCGCCACCCGCGCAGGAAGTCCTCCCGCCCAGCGTTTGACTCCTGCGCGAACGTAACCCGCCGGACTTCGAGCGCAGCCCCCGGCCGGATCACCCGCGACGCCGCCGACTGCAAAGGCACACCCAGGAAATCAGGCGCGAGCGCCCGGGCGATGGCATCCACGTTTGCGGGCGAGGCGCGTAAGCCGGCGCTCCATTCGGCCAGCACCACGGCTATGCGGTCATGTTCCTTCTCGCTCGCAAACTCGTCCGTGCCAGGCTGAATTTTGCTCAGTACCGCATCGAGCGGTATCGCGGCGCGATAGCGTGGGTGTAGGTGGAATGCCGCCGGGTCTGCACGGGCTTCCCGCGCGCCGCAAAAGGGCCAGCCGAAGCCGCGCAAAAGCATGGCGGAGGCTCCCTGGCACGATCGTTTCAGAAACCTGCGCCTGCGAATGTCGCCGGAGCCGCTCACATCGGAACCTAGAATCTATCACACCGAGTCAGAACAGAAAGTCCAGATCGGCTGTATACCGCCTGTGGCGCACGCCGAAGAAAAGCCCGTAAGCGGGGTCGGCGATGTTCGCATGAAAAGCATCCGGGTTGAAATGATTCGTCAGATTGAACCCGCTGATCGACAGCCGCATACTGTATTTCGGATTCACGCGGATGTCTTTTGAAAATCGCGAATCCAGCGACACGAATCCAGGATACCGATTGGCGAATGGCATCCCTACGTAATTCTGGTATGCATTCAGAACCGCGTACGGGAACCCGCTGCGGTATTCGAAAACCGGTGCGATGCGGAAGCCGGCAGGCAATTGCACCAGTCCCCAGGCCAGAAAGCGGTTGGGCAGGTCCGTGGGCAGGTTGCCGAACAGGTTGGGCCGGACAATGGGCGCCGGAAAACTGCCCAGAAATCCGCCGAAGTCGTTCAGATCGCCGCGCGCCCGGCTGCGCACGTAGGAAAAGAACAACTCGCGTTTGTCGCTCAGGCGCACCCGCGTGGTGGCTTCAAACTGCTTGTAGCGAGCCTGCCCGGTGCCCGAAAGAAGGTAAGCGCCCGTGCCCGTCGCGGGATTAGGCGCCTGGGTATTCAGAATCACCAGGCCCGACGATGCATTCTGCATATAGCCCACGCGCAGCTTGACGCGCGCGGTCAGCGGCTGCTCGATCTGTAGACTGCCCGTGACGGTGCGCGGCGAAAAATTGCCGGCCACTGACTCCTGGAAGACGAACGGATAGCGCACATCCACCGTGCCCAATCCGTTCTGATAAACGAACGGGCCGGCCTGCACCTGCGCGCCGGGGCCGAAGAACGTGATCGTCTGGCTGGGGTATTGATTGAACGCGTAAACGCCCAGCGGCACCCGGTCGTAAAACAATCCCGCGCCGGCGCGTACCACCGTGCCCAGGCTGGGGAAAATATCCCAGGCGATGCCCGCCCGCGGAGCCACCCGGAAACTCTCCGAGACCTGCTGCGATTCGGTGCGGACTCCGAAATCGATGGCCAGGTGTGGAGACACGATCCAGTGATCCTGGCCGAAGAAGGCGTATTCCACGTCCCAGCGGCGGAATGGCTGCCCGCCGGTGAAAGCGATGCTCTCGATCAACTGGCCCGACCCGTCCAGAATATCGATGGGATGGTCGGTCACCTGCCCGTTGTCGGTGCTCTCGGCCATGTAACTGCCCACCTTAAAATGATGCGTACCGAGCCAGTTGACGCCGCCGAGACCGTAGACCGGCGTCCAACTGATGCGCGAGGCGTTGCGCGCCTGCTGCGCGAAATAACTCCCGCTGTTGCCGCTGGGAGCCAGAATCAGGCCGCCCGTTCCCTGCCCCCACACGCGCGCGTTAAACTGCGTGGCGGAAAATGTATTCTCCAACAGCCCGCCGAAGATGGTGAGCCGGTCGGCCAGGGTGGCCGTGTAATTGTGAGTGCTCGCGTCGGGCGTAGTGGCTTCCGGATTGAAGAAATTCATGTTCACAAAGTCCAGCCGCTGTGGCGCCACATGAAACGTGGCGGTAACGAGGTGTTTGCTCGAAGCCACCCAGTCGAATTGCGCGAACGAGTTTACGCCTTCCTGTTTTTTCTGGTTATAAGGAAACGGCAGTTCGTAGACCTCGGTTTTGCGCATTTCGTATTCCAGACCTTCGGAAAAATAGAGCTTGCCGGCGATTAAGGGGCCTTCTACATTCACCCGCGGCGTGGCGTCTTTCAGCCCTTGCATGTGGTAGCTGCGAATGCGGAAATCGGGGAACGGATCGTTCAATTCCCATTTCCATTTGTCCCCGCCGCGGCGCGTTTCAACCGATACCAGCCCCTCGGAGAACCGCCCATACTCCGCCAGAAACGGAGTCTGATAAAAATTGAGCGTCGCCACACTGTCGATAGGCACCGTCAGGCCGAACTGCCCGGTAGCGGGATCGGTCACATCGGCCGAATTGACGATCAACGCCGAGCGATGCTCGCCCGCGCCGGACAGGATCAAGCCGCCGTTGGGGTCGCGTACAATGCCGGGCAGCAGCGGTAGAGCGTCCGCCGCGGTCGCCGGACGGCCGGGAAGTTCCGTGACAGTGTGGACGTGCAGGTCGCTGGGCGCGGAAGCTCCTTCCTCCACCGGCGAAGCGGTGTCCTTCACCTCGATGCTATCCCGGCGTGATAACGGCGCCAGCGTCAGCTCAACACGCGCCGGACTTACTTGCGATAACTGAAGATCGCCTTTCCTGGCTGTCTCGAATCCTTCTTTGGCAGCGGTGACCGCATAGCGCGCTGGTTTCAATTCCGTGAATCGGGCATGCCCTTCCGCATCGGACACGGCGGATGCGACTACGGCCGGCCCCGCGCCAGAATCGGCGCTCAGATCGACGCGCGCTCCCGCCACCGGACTCCCCGATGTATCGGCAACGGAAACTTCGAGTGACAATTCCGCCGGCGGCGCGGCGCCGTATGCTACAGCCTGCCATACCAGGAGCGCTGCGCACACCAATCCCCGTCCTTGCATTATTCGTTTTGGGTACTTAGGATGGTCTACGTGCCGCACGGCGAAGTGGTTGCGGTGAAACTGGTCGTGTTTTTCTACAAAATACATCCACACCACGGGACCCGCGAGCGTCACATGTTCGGACGCCGCGTAGGATGACAAAAAGCTGGGCGCTTCTTCTGTTTCCGATAGCATTGTCGGCCGGACCGGCGCGCTACGCACGTATAGGCGACTTCGACGGTACGGTCGAAGTCCAATTGCAGGCCGCCGACGACTGGCAAGCCGTACGGCGCAATATGCCCATACGCGAATTGTCCTGGCTGCGCACTGAGAGCCGCGCCCGCCTCGAAGTGGAACTGGATGACGGCTGCATTCTGCGACTGGGCGCCGACTCACAGGTGGAGCTTTCCGACTACACACGCCTATCCACAGGACAGCGTATCACCCTTATCTCGCTCGATCACGGCGTGGCCTATTTCACCGGCGCGGCCGAAGGGAACGACTCTACTGTCCTGGCGCTGCCTGGGGCGCAGGTCACCATTCATCAGAGCGCCCGCCTGCGGCTCGAAGCGCGCGATCCGTGGAGCCTGATCGCCGCCGGCAATGGTACGGCGCGTTACTCCTCTCCCACCGCCGAGTTCGATATCGCCGAAGGGCAGATGGTGAAGTTGGACCCCGGCCATCCCGCGAAATTCTTTCTCTATCGCGAAATTCCGCCCCTCGACACGGACCGCTGGGTTGACGAACGGGATAAACTGCTCCTCTCCAGCAGTTCCGGCGCGCGCGTGCCCGGGCTGCTGTATGGCCTGGCCGACTTGGATGCGGGCGGCACCTGGATAGAATCCCCCGTCCTCGGCACCGTCTGGAAACCCAAAGTACAGCCCGGGTGGGCGCCCTTCCGCAGCGGCAAGTGGCTCTGGTACGACACCCTCGGCTACACCTGGATCGCCGATGAGCCATGGGGCTGGCTGCCGTATCATTACGGCCGCTGGTCGCAGCTGCAGGGCACCGGTTGGGTGTGGGCGCCGGCCGACGACACCGTTTTCATGCCCGGCGAGGTGTACTGGCTCAAAAACGCCAAACTTGCCGGCTGGGGACCGCTGGCCCCTGGCGAGAGTTGGAAACCGCCCGACGCGCCGCGTCTTTCTCAAAGCGCCAACACCACCTACGCGCCATACCAGGCGGAGGCGCGGGAGATCGATCCGGCGGGCTACACCGCGCGCCCGCAGGATCCGCCCGTGGCTGCCAATTTCGTGCAGGCACTACCCTCTCCGTCATTCCCGGCCGTTCGCCTGGACGCTTTCCGCCCTGCGTTGCGCGCCGGCAGCACGAAGCCTGTTCCGGTGGCCGGCAGCGTCGCGTTCCAGGGTTCGCCGGATCCCGCGCCGTCGCCCGAGCCTGCGCCCGTTAATACGTCATACATGAACGGACCGCCTGCCCCGGCGCCTGTGCCTGATCCTCAAATCGAAGACAATTCCGCGGAATTTGAATCGGTCGTGCCCGCGTACCTCGGAATTATTGTGGTCACGCCTCCGGGATACAAGTCTTCCACGTCGAAAAATCCGCCCAAACCGGCTTCGCCGCACGGTTCCGGGTCGACCCTGCCGCCGCCCAAACCAACCCGGCCGAAGCTGCCGGATCCGGATAAACCGGTGAAGTAGATACCATGCGAAAGCTCTCCACACTGCCGATCCTGCTGCTTGTGGCGACGACCCTCTGCGCCGAAGATCCGCTGGTGATCCTGGCCGGCACGCGCTCCGGGCGCATCGAGGCTTTCGACCCCTGGTTAACCTTGGAGGGCAGCATCGTCCTCGGTTCGCCGGTGGCAAGCATCAGCGCCAGTCCGGATGGGCGCACGCTGTACCTTGCCCAGGAAAGCCTCTCCGTTCCAGGCGACTGCTGCGGCCTCTACACACTCGATTTAGATACGCACAAAATGTGCGGCTTTGGCCCGCCATCGATTTTCGTAATCCCCTCCGCCGATGGCCGCTACATCTTTGCTCAAGGCGACCGGGGAGCTTTCAGCATCATCGATCCGGTCAACTTTAGTTTCTCCGCCGCCAGAATGCCTGGGGGAAGCGCATACAACCTGCAGCCCTCACCCGATGGCCGCTGGATGATGGGACTCACCAATTCCGGGGAGCGATCGCTGGATATCTTCGACCTGGACAAAAAGACCTTGCGCCGGCGCCTGCCGCTTCCAATGGGCCCAGCTACCGGAGCCTGGGTTGGCAAGACCTTCTACGTCTTCAGCTATTCCGCCCCCGGAACCGGCCGCCTGTGGAGCGTGAAGCCGCAGGATAGCGAGCTTGCCGAGTCAAGAGAAATTCGGCTGCCCGATCTGCACGGCGCATGCAGCCAGCCTGTCCTGCTGATGCTGGCGGGTTCGTCTGATAAGCTCTTCCTGTCCGAAGTGTTCGGATATAAGGTGGATCGACGCGCGGCTTGCCCGGGTGCGGAGGTGGGCGGCATTGACGTGATCGATCCTTCGAGCGGCCAAGTGCGGCGTATCGCTTCTTCCATCCGCGTCAATCGCATGGCAGTCACCGCCGACGGCAACGATCTATACTTGATCGAGGCAGCTAATCCCTCGCACAAAGGCGATGTCCGTTTGATCCACATGGATACCCGCGGTCGCACGGTAGACACCACGTTACTCGAGTCCGGCGACTGGACCCTAGCCCTGGCGCACATACCCGGCAATTTGATTCCGCGCGGCTATCTGCGCGTCGCCGCGACCTGTTCGCGCTGATGCAGTTTCACCACTACATCCCCGCACCGCCGTTATCGGATTTCGTGGAGCTTCTGTGGCTTTACGACGGCTACCAGCAGCCGCATGACAAGGAACGCCTGCTGCCGAACGGCGCCATGGAACTGGTCATCAACCTGAACGACGATCGGGCGCGCATCTACGACCGGCGCGACACGTCCCGTTTTCAAACCCTGCGCGGAACGTTGTTGGTGGGCGCGCATTCGGAATTCTTCGTCATCGACACCGCCCAGCAGAAGCGCGTTTTGGGCGCGCATTTCAAGCCGGGCGGGGCCTTCCCCTTTTTCGATCTGCCCGCCGGCGAGTTGCACAATACCGTGGTGTCGCTCGAAGATTTATGGGGTAGCCAGGCAGGATCGCTGCGCGATCGTCTGCTCGAGGCGGCCACACCGCCAAAGATATTTCGCATTCTGGAACAAGCTCTGGTCACGCGAGGGGCGGAGCGACTGCAGCGGCACCCCGCCGTGGAATTCGCCCTGCGCGAGTTTCACGGCCTGCCGCATACCCGTACCGTCGCGGATGTGACCGGCCAGATCGGCCTCAGCGCGCGACGCTTCATCGATCTTTTCAGCAGCCAGGTAGGGCTTACGCCCAAGCTCTTTTGTCGCGTCCGGCGGTTTCAGGGTGCGCTCACGTTGTTGCGGAAGGGGAGGCCGGTTGCATGGGCGGCCGTGGCAGCGGACTGCGGCTACTTCGATCAAGCGCATTTCATCCACGACTTCCGCGCGTTTTCCGGGATCAACCCAACCACTTACCTGGAACAGTGTACGGAACATCTCAACCACGTCCCCCTGATCGACTGACTTCAAATTTTTACAATACAGGCGGCCGCCGCCTTCGCCAAAATGGGTTCATGGCAAACCAAGTAAAAGCAATACCAGAGGGATTTGAGGGTGCGACGCCGTACCTGGCGATTAAAGGGGCGGCCGCCGCGATCGATTTCTATAAGAAAGCTTTTGGCGCGACGGAAAAGATGCGCATGCCGCGGCCCGACGGTCGCATCGGCCACGCCGAGATCAAAATCGGCAAAGCAAATCTGATGCTGGCCGACGAGCATCCGGAAATAAGCTTCCTGAGCCCGCAAACGCTGGGTGGCTCGCCGGTGACCATCCATATCTACGTTGAGGATGTGGATGCGCTGGCCGCGCAGGCGGAGGCCGCCGGAGCGAAAGTGCGCCGCGCCGTCGCGGACCAGTTTTACGGCGATCGCGGCGGACAATTCGAAGATCCATTCGGGCACGTCTGGTACTTCGCCTCGCACATAGAAGATGTCTCGCCGGAAGAGATGCAGAAACGCGCGGCGGCGGCCGCCGGGGCAAAGTAACACATGAGCATGATTCGGAGCGCGGCTGCTGCCATCGACTTCAGGGATCCCAAAACACCGCTCACTGACGTGCGCGGCTCTGTGGATTTTTGCTTCCTGCTGTCGATGGGGCTAGGGGGCAGCCGGTCGGACCGTATCTCGGAGGAAGACGCGAGCCTTGTCTCAAAAGATCGATGCCGACGGGTTTGGCCGCCATCACGCTAACCGATCTACGGCCTTAGCGTCGAAAGAGTCTATGGCATTGCTGTCCGATCTCCGCTACGCGTTTCGCCTGCTGCTGAAAAGCCCTGTTTTCAGCGTAGTTGCCGCGCTTTCCCTGGCCCTCGGTATCGGCGCCAACACAGCTATCTTCACCCTGGTCGATGCGGTGCTGCTGCGCAACCTGCCGGTCCGGCAACCGCGGGAACTGGTGCTGCTGGGCAAGGGCGACATGGTGGGAATCACCGATGGGCTCCCCGGTTTCCCCGCGCAGTTATTTTCGCATCCGTTCTATCGCGAGCTGCGCGAAAAGAACCAGGTTTTCTCCGACGTGCTGGCGCAGCAGAGCTTTAGCACCCGGGCGGATGTGAAATTGTCCGGCGGCGGGGCGCCGGTCCCGGTCGACACCCAACTGGTCAGCGGCAATTATTTTTCGGCGCTGGGCGTGAATCCGCTGATAGGACGGGTCCTGGAAGGAGACGACGACGCGGCACCGGGTAGCCGGCCTGTCGCGGTCATGAGCTACGCGTGCTGGAAGAACAAATTCGGGCAGGATCCCGCGATCCTGAACCGCACCTTCACCGTGGGCGAAACCATTTTCAGCATCGTGGGCGTGGCGCCGGCCGATTTCTACGGCACCAAGGTAGGCGAATATCCGGATGTTTGGATTCCGCTGAGCATGCAGGCGCAAGTGCCGCCCGAATTCAAGCTGTTGGCGGAAGGCCAAAGCCAGTTCCTCTACGTGATCGGACGGTTGAAACCGGGCGTCACCACCGGTCAGGCGAGCGCCAATGTGAACCTGCTGTTCCATCAGTTCTTCGAACACCTCACCGGTTCGGCCATCTCGCCCGAGGACCGGAACAAGCTGGCCCGCGCGCGTGTGGACTTGGTGTCGGCCGGCAAAGGGTTATCCGCCCTGCGGCGCGAGTTCTCCCTTTCGCTCCGCGTCCTCATGGCCCTGGTCGGACTGGTGCTGCTGATCGCTTGCGCGAATGTGGCCAACCTCCTGCTGGCGCGCGCCACGGCCCGGCAGAAGGAGGTCGCGCTACGCCTGGCCATCGGCGCCAGCCGGGTGCGCTTGGTCCGGCAATTCCTGACCGAAAGCCTGCTGCTGGCGACCCTGGGAGGAGCATGCGGCGTGGCTTTCGCGATCTGGGGCAGTACCCTGCTTCTCAAGCTGGTCTCGGACGGTCCGGCGGCGGTGCCGCTGCGGATCGCGCCCGATGCGCGCATGCTGGGCTTCACCCTGGCGGTATCGCTGCTCACCGGCTTGCTGTTCGGCATGGCCCCGTCGTTACGAATCACGCGGCTCGATTTGAACCCCACGCTGCGCCAAAGCAAGACCGACGCCGGCATGGCCGCGAAGGGCAGGTTCGGCCGGGTGATGGTGGCCGGCCAGGTAGCGCTTTCGCTTCTGCTGTTGATCGGCGCGGGCCTCTTCCTGCGCAGCCTCCGGAACCTGGAAACCATCGACACCGGGTTCCTGCGCGAAAACGTCCTGTTCTTCAAAGTGGACACCGATTCGAGCGGCTACAAAGTGGACGACCGGCTGCTAAATCTCTACCAGCGCGTCGAGCAGCGCATTGAGTCTATCCCCGGCGTGCGCGCCGCCAGTTTTTCCATGTTCGGCTTCAACGAGGGCGAGTGGAGCACGGGTATCGCCGTGCCCGGCGCCCAGCTTTCCGAGCACAACCGGCAAGTGCACTGCAATGTGATCGGATCCCGGCACTTCGATGCGATGGGCTTACCGCTGATGGCGGGGCGCGCCTTTGGTCCTGGAGACGGAGGCCAGGCATCCAAGGTCGCGGTGGTGAATCAAGCCTGGGTGCGCCGGTTTTCTCCCCGCGAGCAGCCGATTGGAAAGCGCTTCGCGATGGAGGGCGATGATCACAAGACCCCAATCGAGGTCGTGGGCGTCGTGAAAGATTCCAAGTACGAGAGCGTGCGCGAGGATACTCCGCCCATGGTTTATTTCCCCATCACACAGCGCAATCAATATCTGAACGATCTGGAAGTGCGTGTGGCCGGCGATCCCGCGCCGATGATTGCGCGCATCCGGCAGGCCATCGTGGAAACGGATCGCAACCTGCCCATTGGCGACATCACCACTATGGCGGTAGTTGTGGACCGTTCCCTGGCGCGTGAGCAGTTGATCGCCAAACTATCCGGCTTCTTCGGAATCCTGGCCCTGGCATTGGCTTGCATCGGATTGTACGGCACTATCTCCTACGCGGTGGCGCGGCGGACCAACGAAATAGGCATCCGCATGGCGCTGGGCGCGCAGCAGACGGCTATGCTGTGGTTCGTCTTGCGCGATGCGCTGACATTGGTGGCGATCGGGTTGGCTTGCGGCATTCCTATTGCACTCTGGACCGAGCGCTATATTGCCACCCTGTTGTTCGGACTGAAAGCAGACGATCCGATGACGATGGTCTCCTGCGCGGCGATCATGGCTATCGTGGGCCTGGTTGCGGCCTATGTGCCGGCACGCCGCGCCTCGCGGGTCGATCCCATGGTGGCATTGCGATACGAATAATCTGTCGGATTATTGGCGCCCTATTGAAAGGTCAGGGTCACCGCGTTGGCAACCTGACCATCCACGACAACGGATACGACGACCTCCCCGGCTCCGCTCAGCGAACTGGGGAGTTGCACCACGATCTGATCTTCTCCCGCGAACTGCTTGGGCCATCCCGAGAATGTGACCGATGCGGGAGTCTCTCCGATCGTCACCTTCGTACCGCTGGCGCCGGACGCGCTGTCGAATCCGGTGCCGAACAGATCCAGGTATAGCGTGTCACCGTTGAACGCGATGGGGACGGCTATGTTTAGCTTGCTGCCCGCATCGTAGGTGAAAACGTACTCGGGAGTCGGATCCGGCGTGCCATCCGAGTGCACACGCTGAATATACGCGGCGGCGACGCCCGATCCCGTGTAGTTCGCGGAGAAAATCGTGGGCGCCAGGTTCTGCACCTCGATGACTCCCGTGGCCACCACGGTGCTGCCGTTCAGGACCTTGGTGGTGGCCAGCCCGGCCGCTACGCCCGAGGGCACCTGGTAGTTGATCTGCGTTGGCGATGCATACAGCAGCGGCGCGAAAGACACACTCCCCTTACTGTCGGTCAACTGCACCTGCGCGCCCTGAAGTTCGGTGCCCAGGGGCAGGGTGGCCGGTCCCGTTCCGGTGGCGAGCCTCTGGCCATAACCCGCGGCTAATTCACCCGGCGCGATGGCCCATCCGTACGACGCCGCGGTGGAAGCCGTACGGAAAGCGTTCGGCGCTACGTGCGCCAGCAAGGTCGGCAATTGCTCCGCATCGGTGGTGAAGTTGTTTGCGGGCTGCACCGAGAGCAGACTGCAGGTGCACCCGGTCACATTCGCCCATAGCTCTCCGGCCGCCCAATAGGTGCCCGGCATGCCCGCCGCATCCAGCGCGGTAAGAAAGTTATTCAGCACCGTCAGCCAGTTCGGATCGTTATTCGGAATGCCGTACTCGCCCAGGTAGCAGGGAACCTTGTTGGCTGTGCACCAGGTAACAAATGGCGTCAGCCGGGTCACTCCGATCTGGGCCATGTTGGGGTTGGCCGCCAGTTCCTGCGCATAGGTCATCGCATAGCTACCGCTGTAATCGGAATCGAAATACTCGTGGGCCTCGTAGTAGTAGTTATTAACCTGATCGTTGATATACGCGGAGGCGCCATTGTAAAGCGACCAGTTGGTGGCGTTGCTCCATCCGTCGCCAGGTATCATGATCAGCTTTTTGTCGCCGTTGGCGCGAATCGCGGTGAGCACCTTCTGCGCGATGGCGCCCCAGTTCGCCGTGCCCATATCGTGCGGCTCGTTCATCAGGTCGTAGGCCACCACGGCCGGTTCATCCTTGAAGGCGTTCGACATCTTGACCCAGAAATTCACCAGGTCGTCGGACGTAACCTGCACCGGGCTGCCGGCACATGGATTGTCGATGATGCAAGGATTCGATACGAAGCTCTCGCTGGGCGCGTACCGGCCGAAGTTATGCGGATCGATGCTGACCAGTGCGCCGGCGGCTTTGGCGTAAGCGATGTTGTTCTGCAGATACCCGAGGTTGGTCGGGTCGAGATCTCCGCCGAGTGCCGGCTGCAGCCGCTCCCATTGCACCTGCAAACGAATGAAGCCCAGCGCGCGCGCCGCGAAGTAGTTAAAGGTCGGAGCCGTCGGATAGCTGTAGCCAAAACCGTAACTTGAGCTGAAGGGATCGCCCCATTCCGCCTGCGAGACGTTCACGCCGCGCATGTACTGTCCCGCCGCGGTGCCCGATACAAGTGTAAACGCAGAGACAGCTGCCATGACAGTTCCGCTACGCATGATGCGCAGTATATCAACGGGCAGATGGGGCAGCGCCGCGCGCTACGGCTAAACCTCCTTCATGTGAGCGGCGATGTGCCAGGAATTCCCGAATGTGTCCCTTACGCCCGCCAAACGGCCGCCATAAGCGCTGATCCGCCGGCGCCGAAAGCGAAGTCGCGCCAGCGGCCATGGCGCCCCGATACACCGCATCCGCATCCGGCAGGTACAGGTAGATCGTAGAGGGCATCGGCTGCCACCGCCCGTGCGCTTCGCCGGTCTCGATCATGGAATCGCCGATCCGCAGCTTGGTGTGCATCACCAGCACCTCTGCCGAATAGAAGCGCGCGAATTCCGACACGCCGAACGCCGCCTTAAGGAAAATCGATCAGCTTCGCCGTTTCCACCGGAGGGAGGTAAATGGTGACATCCCGCAGCCTGTCGGGCACATATCCGGCGCCCAGGTGAGTGCCGCGCCGAAGCGGTCTACGTGGACTTCCATAATCGCCGTCACCCCGGTTCCGGCGGGCATCTACGGCCCGCGCGAAGACTTCGTCCACGTTCGGTACATCGTAATAGTCGAGCCGCCGATGCGAACTTCGGCATGGATGCCGCCGGCCGAGCCGCGAAACGTCTCCTGCGCGCCGAATGCCTTTTAAGAAGCCGGTCAGCCCGGCGGCCTCGATCAGTAAGCGCTCGTCATCGATCGCCGGATCGGCCTTCAATGGTTGCTCCGCAAACCGCCCTCACATAAGATTAACGGTCGAGCCGGGCAAAAAGCCACGCCCAACGAAAACCGCCGCGGGTGCCGCTGTCCGCTGGCAGTTAACCGTTACCGCGAAATTGCGTCTAAACCAACATGCCAGGCGTAAGTGATAGTGGAGGATCGCGAAAATGGAGTTGATACGCACGTGCCTGCAGGACCTGCGGTATGCAGTCCGCAATCTGTTGCGGTCGCCAGGTTTTACGGTGGTCGCTGCCTTGACGTTGACCATAGGGATTGGCGCCAATAGCGCCATTTTCAGCATCATCGACACGATCCTGCTGCGGCCTCTGCCGTATCGCGATCCCGGCCAGTTGGTCCGGCTCTATGAGACCGAAGCCGCGCCCGGCCACTATCCTTTCGCCGGTCTGGACTTCGTGGATTGGAAGGCGCAGAACAAGACTTTCCAGGACATGGCCATGTTCGGCTGGTCCGGCGACATGAACCTCAGCGGCGAGGGGCGGCCCGATCATGTGCTGGCCGTCCCCACCGAAGCCAACTTTTTCGCGCTTTTGGGCGTGCAGCCGATCATGGGCCGGACCTGGATGGCGGGCGAGGACGAGCCGGGCAAAGACCAGGTGGCGGTTCTAAGTTACGGTCTGTGGCGCGAGCATTTCGCCGGCGATCCGGGCGTGGTGGGCCGCACCATCGCATTGAACTCCAAGAAATATACGATCGTCGGCGTGATGCCAGCCAGTTTCCGCTTTCCGTTCCAGACCCAGATGTGGATCCCGCTCGATATGGACGGCAAGAGCCTAGGCACGCGCGGCAGCCACTGGGCCAATGCCATCGGCCGTTTGAAACCGGGTGTTTCCCTGGAGAAGGCCCGCGCGGACCTGAAACTGATCTCGGGGCGCCTGGAGAAGACCTTTCCGAACTCCAACGATAAAGTAGGATCGGCCGCCGTTATGCTGCACGACGACCTAGTGGGCGATTCCCGTACCTCCCTGCTGATGATGCTTTCGGCCGTGGGGCTGGTGCTGCTGATCGCCTGCGCGAATGTGGCCAATCTGCTTCTGTCGCGGGCCGTCGCGCGGCAGAAGGAGATGGCCGTACGCAGTGCGCTGGGCGCCGCCCGGACGCGCCTGCTGCGGCAATTGCTGACGGAGAGCCTGCTGTTGTCATGCTTAGGCGGCGCGCTCGGCCTGGTGGTGGCGTGGGCCTCGATCGCGCTCGTCACCAGTTCCAAGAGCCTGGCCCTGCCGCAGTTCAACGTGATCCGGTTGAATGGCGAAGTGCTCGGCTTTACCTTCGCACTGGCCGTGATCACCGGCGTTTTGTTCGGCCTGGTACCGGCGCTGCGGACCTCGCGTCCCGATCTGCATGAAGAGTTGAAAGGCGGCGCCGGCAGCGCCATCAGCCACAGCAAGAGTCGCCGGTTCACCAGCAATGTGCTGGTAGTGGGCGAGATGGCGCTCTCGTTGCTGCTACTAGTCGCGGCCGGCCTTCTGCTCAAGGATTTCGCGCGGATTCGGAACCTGGATATCGGGGTGCGTACCGAAGGCGTCTTCACGGCCGCCGTGCGCTTGCCCGAGACTGCGTACAAGCAGGCGGCCCAGCAGTTCCAGTTTGCGCAGTCGTTGCTCGAAAAATCCGCGCATATCGCGGGCGTGGATGCGGCCGGTATCAGCGACCACTTGCCGCTTGAAGGCGGCAGCAATTACTACGTGAAGTTGCGCGGCCAAACTACCCAGATGAGCAATCTGCTGGTCGAAAGCCACAGTGTCTCGCCCGAATATTTTCACGCCCTGGGGGTTCGCCTGCTGGAAGGCCGGGTGCTGACGCCGGCCGATCTGCAGCGCGCCCTTGAACTCAACGAGCGCTACGAGGAAATCACCAAGAAAGGGATCGAACCCTCGGCCGCTGAAAGGAATGCGATCGTGATGCCGGCGGTGATCAACGAGACCATGGCGCACGCCTTCTGGCCCAAGCAGAGCCCGCTCGGCCAGATGTTTTCGCAAGGCAGCGACAACGGACCCTGGAAGCAGGTCGTCGGCGTGGTGAACGATGTGCGCGAATGGGGGCTCACGCACAAGCCAGTACCCGAGGCATACGATCCGCTGGACGGCGGCTCGCGCATGTTTCTCGTTTTGCACACTTCCCGGCCGCCGGCCAGCCTGACGCCTGAGGTGCGCCGCGTATTGGGACAACTGGATGCCAGCCTGCCGCTGTTTTCGGTCCGGACCATGAACCAGGTGATCGGCGAAAACGCGCAGGGTCAACAATTCCTGAGCCTGCTGGTGGGATCGTTTGCAGGGCTGGCGGTCTTGTTGGCGGCGGTAGGGATCTACGGCGTGCTGTCTTTTGTGGTGACTGAGCGCACGCGCGAGATCGGCATCCGGATGTCGCTGGGGGCTAGCCGCTGGCGGGTGCTGGCCCAGGTGATCCTGGACGGCATGCGTCTCGCCCTGGTGGGTTTCGCCGTCGGTATGGTCGGCGCGCTAGCTGCCGGACGGGTGCTGTCGAGCCTGTTGCACGAAGTCAAGCCCGGCGATCCGGGGATCTTTGCGGGCACCGCCGGCTTCCTGGTGTTGGTAGCGCTAGTGGCCTGCTACATCCCGGCCCGCCGCGCCGCGCGGCTCGACCCGATGCGCGCGTTACGGTACGAGTGATTCATGGCGCTTTTGAAGCGCCACAAAACAAACGCATCCCCGAGGCCGTCGTGGGGCAGGCCCGCGGCCTGCGCGGGGCTCTTAGCCCCGCTCCCGGCGGCCTGAGAGGCCGCAGCAGCCCGAGGGGCTGCCCCACTTACTTCACCTGCTCCAACGCCTGCTCGAAATCCGCCAGCAGGTCGCGCCAATCCTCGATCCCGGCAGACACGCGGACCAGCCCGTCGCCAATTCCCGCTTCGTCCAATTCGCGCGCGCTCATTCCCGAATGCGTGGTGGACTTCGGATGGCACACCAGCGTCTCCACGCCGCCCAGCGATACGGCATTCCGCCCGATCTTCAGATTACGCAGAAAATCGAAAGCAGCAGTCCGGCCGCCGTGGAAGTCCAACGAAAATAGTCCCCCCGGATACGCGCACTGTTCCTCGTAGATGCGCCGCTGCTCCGGATCCTTATAGAGCGTCGGATAAAGCACCCGCGCGATCTTGGGGTGTCCGTTCAAGGCTTCAGCCAGCCGCTGCGCGTTTTTGCTCTGGCGATTCATGCGCAGGGACACCGTGCACAGCCGGCTGTTGAGCATCCAACATTCGTCCGGCTGCAGAATGTTGCCGAACATGTTACGCCGCGCCAGGATCTTGCGCATCAGTTGCGGATCGCTCGAGAGAGCTACGCCAGCCACCATATCGCTGAACCCGGAAAGATATTTGGTTCCGGAATAAAGCACCAGGTCGGCGCCCAGCATCAAGGGATGCTGGAAGGCGGGACCCAGGAAAGTATTATCCACCATCACTACCGGACGGTCCGGATGCTGCTTCGCGGCTTCAGCGGCGCGCCGGATGTCGGTCATCACCATGGTTGGGTTGGCGGGCGTCTCCAGGCACACGATGCTGAGGTTGCGAGCGGAGCGGATGGCGCGGTCAATGGCTTCGGTATCGCCGCCTGTCACCGGAATACCCTGCACGCCGAAAGGTTCCAGGAAACTGTGGATCAGCCCGGTAGTGCCGCCATAAAGAGGCGTCGTGTACACGATAGTGGTGCCCGGACGAGCCACCGCCACAAAAGCCGTCATGATCGCGGCCATCCCCGAGTTAAACGCGGCGGCGGCCTCGGCGCCCGGTTCCAGGGGCACAATCTGATCTTCCAGGATCTCGGCGTTGGGATGTGAAAAGCGCGAGTAAATCAGGTCCGCCCGCTCTCCCTCCTGGGCTTCCACGCGCCCAGCCAGCACCGAGAAGGCCCGTTCGGCTTCTTCCGGGCTGGAGAATACGTAGGTAGAACTGCGAAATACGGCAGGCCTTGCGGACCCTAAAGAGAGTTGTGGATCGAAGCCTCGGGTAAGCACTGCCGTGCGCGGCCGCACATGATTGTGGCTGCCGTCAGGATTTGACATGAATCGCTCCTACCCAGAGTGTACCGCCGGGCCCGCGCGGCCACGGGCAAACCACGCCGGTAATCGATGGGCATATCGCCGCGACTCTCAGTCGATGTACTGGTATGCCCCCAGCGTCAGAAACTCTGGAAATTCCGAGCTGGTCATCATATCCTTGTACATCCCTGCCGCGCGCGACAGTTGGTCCCCGCCGATCGACCCGCGCAATCCTGCCGCCACATCGGCAATCGTGCGCGTCACCAGTTCCGCCGTCACCGGACGGCCGTCATTCAGCTTGGCCCCATGCTTGACCCATTGCCACACCTGCGCCCGGCAGATCTCGGCTGTGGCGGCGTCTTCCATGAGGTTGTAGATCGGCACGCAGCCATTGCCGCGCATCCATGCTTCCAGGTATTGGATGCCCACGTCGATATTCCATCGGAGACCGGCTTCGGTGATCTCGCCATCCGGCACGGCCAGCAGGTCCGCCGCGTTAATCCGCGCTTCGGGCAGGCGATCCAACTGGTTCGGTCCGGCCATGTGCGCGTCGAAGATCTCTTTCGCCACGGGGACCAAGCCGGGGTGCGCCACCCAGGTTCCATCGTGGCCGGCACGCACCTCGCGCAATTTGTCCTGCCGCACCTTCTCCAGTGCCTGCTCGTTCGCCGCTGGATCGTTCTTAATCGGAATCTGCGCGGCCATGCCGCCCATGGCGTGCACGCCGCGGCGATGGCAGGTAGCGATCAGCAGGTTCACGTACGAACTGAGGAAGTGCCGCTCCATGGTCACCAGCGCACGGTTCGGCAGCACGAAATCCGGACGGTTGCGGAATTTCTTGATGAAGCTGAAGATGTAGTCCCACCGCCCGCAGTTCAGCCCTGCCGAGTGCTCGCGCAATTCATAAATGATCTCGTCCATTTCGAAAGCTGCCAGGATCGTCTCGATGAGCACGGTGGCGCGAATCGTGCCGCGCGGCACGCCCAACTGCCCCTGCGCAAAATGGAAAACATCGTTCCAAAGACGCGCTTCCAGATGGCTCTCCATTTTCGGCAGGTAGAAGTACGGACCCGTGCCTTTGGCCATCAGCGCCTTAGCATTGTGGAAAAAGTACAGCCCGAAATCGAAAAGAGCGCCGGAAATGGGCTTCCCTTCCAACAGGAAATGCTTCTCATCAAGGTGCCATCCGCGGGGGCGAACCATCAGCACCGCCGTGCGTGAACCCAATTCGTACCGTTTGCCCTCCGGGCTGACGTAGCTGATGGTTCCCTTAACCGCATCCCGCAGATTGAACTGCCCGTCGAGATTATTCCGCCATGTGGGAGAATTGGAATCCTCGAAGTCCGCCATAAAAACGCTGGCGCCCGAGTTCAGCGCGTTAATGATCATTTTGCGATCGACCGGTCCGGTGATCTCCACCCGCCGGTCTTGTAAATCGGCGGGAATAGGCGCCGCCACCCAATCCGAATTGCGGATCCACTCGGTTTGCGGCAGGAACTGCGGCATAATTCCACGATCGATCTCCTGCTGCCGTTCGCGCCGCCGCTCGAGGAGTTGTTGACGCGCTCCCTCAAAGTTCCGTGAAAGCGAACTGATAAAGCTTACGGCCTCCGGAGTCAGGATCGTCTTGTCGGCTTCCGTGACTGGTCCGGCGATTTGGATGGGTGCGGTTGTCGGGTAACTCATGGTCTTCCTCGATACCAGCGTAACTCCTGCGGGGCAGCTCTGAGTAACAACCCGTCCGAATCGGACCACTGGTCCGCTCTGTCCTGTCGCAATTTACTTTTTTCCGATTCCGCGATCTACTGCAAGTGGAGGGAGCAGCATCCCAAAATGTTGAACAACGGAACGCACGAAAACGGACATCACGACACTTTGCGCCAGTGGAACTCAGCGGCGCGTTGGGAAGGCATCACGCGGCTGTACACGCCGGAAGACGTCGCTCGCTTGAGCGGATCGATTACGATCGAGTACACCTTGGCCCGAATGGGCGCGGAGCGGCTATGGAACCTGCTTCACACCGAGCCGTACATCCCGGCGTTGGGCGCCCTCACCGGCAACCAGGCCGTGCAGCAGGTGCAAGCCGGATTGAAAGCCATCTACGTCAGCGGATGGCAGGTGGCGGGTGACGCCAACTTATCTGGCCAGATGTATCCTGACCAGAGCCTGTATCCGGTTAACAGCGTTCCCACGCTGGTGCGCGCCATCAACAACGCGTTCCTGCGCGCCGATCAGATCCATCACTCGACCGGACGCAAGGGCTCCTATTGGTTTGCCCCGATAGTGGCCGACGCTGAAGCCGGATTCGGGGGTGCACTGAACGCCTTCGAACTGATGAAGTCCATGATCGAAGCTGGAGCGGCTGCCGTGCATTTTGAAGATCAGCTCGCCTCGGCCAAAAAGTGTGGCCATATGGGCGGCAAGGTCGTAGTTCCCACTTCCGAATTCGTGCAGAAATTAATTGCCGCCCGATTCGCAGCGGACGTGATGGGTGTGCCCACCCTGCTGATTGCCCGCACCGACGCTAACAGCGCGGGGCTGCTGCTTAATGATATCGACCAGCGCGACAAGCCGTTCCTGACGGGTACCCGCACTCCGGAAGGCTTCTTCGGATTCCGCGGAGGTATAGAGGCTGCCATCGCGCGCGGTCTCGCCTATGCGCCCTATGCCGACTTGATCTGGTGCGAGACCTCGGAGCCGAACATAGGCGAAGCGCGCCGCTTCGCGGAAGCTATACATGCCCGCTACCCCGGCAAACTATTGGCTTACAACTGCTCGCCCTCTTTCCACTGGAAGAAGAAGCTGGACGACACCACCATCGCCAGATTCCAGAAGGAACTGGCGTCCATGGGTTACAAGTTCCAGTTCGTCACCCTCGCCGGCTTCCATGCGCTAAACCTGAGCATGTTCCGTTTGGCCAAAGACTATGCGGCCTCAGGGATGTCGGCATACTCGCAGTTACAAGAGATGGAATTCGATTGCGCGCGTGACGATGGTTACTCCGCGATCAAGCACCAGACCTTCGTGGGGACGGGTTACTTCGACGAAGTCGCGCAAACGATATCGGGTGGCAAATCGTCCACCACGGCGCTAACCGGTTCGACCGAAGAAGCTCAATTCGCCTTTGTTCCAGGCGGCAAATGCGTTGAGGGCGAGATGCCGCCTTGCGGTATGGAAGGCCAGTGCTGAAACGTCGCGACGTTATTTCTTCAAGGCGTCCGCCGGAATGACAGGCAGCAGCACGTGAGACGGGTGTTGCTGGTCGTGATAGATTGCCTGCCGGGCAGTTACATATCTGGTTTCCGTCTCGTTATGTCCCCCGGTGTTCAGGTTACGCGAGAACATAGGGAATACCGCCGATGCGACTTCGACGCGCAGCCGGTCGCCGGGGGGAACCGTAATTCCTGTCTGCCACAGGTCCAGCTTGTATTCGTAGATCCGGCCGGGTTTGAGCAACTCCGCTTTCTTTACGCTATTGCGGAACCGTGCCCGCAGTTTCCCGGCGCACAGCGTGAACGTCTTGCCGTCCTTTTCGATCTCCACCAGGGTCACATACCAGTCCGTATCTTTCGCTGACGATGATGCGTAAATCGTGGCTGATACCGGACCCGCGAAAGTCAACGGCTCTTTCAATCGGTCGGTCTGATAGACCAGGATATCTCGCCGCTCGGCCGTGACTTGCTCGTGATGAGCCTCTGCCGCTTTCTTCTTCTCGTCGGCCGATCTGACCTGCTTCTCCTGCTCTTCGGTCAGCTCATAGAAATCGGGATCCGGAGTTGGATCGCCGGGGTCATACACATACTTGTCGGCCGGCCCCCCCGCAGCCGGCTCGTCGAACGTGAGCCTGCCATCGCCTTTTGAGGTGTTCGCCTTGCCGCTCCCGGAAAAATATACCTTGATGAATTTAGTTGCGGGCAGCGGGTAGGTGTCGCCATGCAGCCACTGATTGCTACCCATCACGAAGATGCTGACTAGGGGCTCCTTAGTAACTCCGTTGTCGACGCCCTTCAACCAGTAATCGAACCAGCGCAAATAGTCCCGCTGCAGGTCGATCACGGCCTGCGGTCCGAAATCGTGCTCCCCCAGCTTGCGGGCCGAGGTGTCGGTATGTCCCCACGGACCGATAGTGAGTTTCTGGTTGCCATGCCCATACTCTCTCATTTGCAGATAATTCAACTTGGTGCCGATTCCGTCGCCGTCGAACCAGCCGGACTGGTGAAACACAGGAATCGTCACGTCCTGCAATTTGTGCAAGAAATCCGCCTGCGCCCACCAGTTATCGTCAACCGGATGCGCAATCCACTGTCGCCAATACTGGTTCTCCTTGCCCAGCACGGCCTTGTCCAGATCGATCACCGGCAGCGCGCGCAGCATCTGGCCGTACTTCTTCTCGCCGATTTTGCTCAACGCTACGCCCGACAGATCACCGGTTGCTTTGGACTCCAGGATATCCGCCCACCAGATGGCTCCCAGGGTGAAGAACGCTCCGTGTTCATACGGGATGTTATAGAAAGGATCCGGTGGTGACACGTTCGGAATGATTGTGACCAGGTGCGGCGGGCGTTCGCTCGCGGCCCACCATTGCACCCAGCCAACATACGATCCGCCGATCATGCCGACCTTTCCGTTCGACCACTGTTGTGCGGCCAGCCACTCGATAGCGTCGTATCCGTCCTTTGGTTCGTTGATGAACGGCTCCCACGCGCCCTCGGATCCGAAGCGTCCCCGGCAGTCCTGAATCGCGACGGCATATCCACGCCGGGCATAATACCGGCCCTGCACTTCGCCCATCTCTTTCTTATAAGGAGTGCGAATCAGAATAGCCGGGACTTTGCTGTCCGTTTGCGGCAGGTAGATATCAGTGGAGAGCTTGATTCCGTCGCGCATGCCAATTTTCGCGCCAGCTTCCACTTTCACTTCGTATTTCGGTGATGAGAGAAGCGGATCGGAGACCGGTTCCCTGCGCAGCGACTCATAGCCCTCACGCACGTACGCAGCGTGTTGCGCGGGAACTTCACCAAGGTACAATTTGCCATCCGCGTCAGTCCAAAGCGTGATGTCGATACCGGCGATGTTGTAAATATACCGGACAAAAACCAGATCCTTGCCCGCCACCGTGCGCTCCACCTGATCCTTGAACTCGATCGCCCCCTCCACTGCTACGCCCGGCAACAGGATCACCGGGAACGGCTGTTTGCCTCCCTTCGCGCGATCATAAAGCCGCACCGCCTGGCTCATCAGTGCCGGGCCATAGTTATCGAAGACGCGTGCGCCCGGCTTCACATCGATCGTGGTGGTCTTATCCATCAACGTTCGCCGAGCCACGGCGCCTTCGCGCGTGCAGGTTGCAGTGCCGGTAGGTGCGGTAGCGGTGAGTTGTGTCCATAGTCCGTCCCCATCCACCGTAGCCGACGTGGAAACGGTCATACTCTGGCCTGCCATGGAGAGTGTGGCGTCGTTCGTGTACGCGCCGCCAGGCAACCACTTCACCTTGATGGTGCCGACCCGGTCTTCATTCACGTAGAGATAAAAAGTCGAGTCATCGCCGGGCCCCTTCAGGGTGGCGGGCTGCGCCCATAGGGCCGCGGCTGACAACCACGAGAGCAGGAGAAGGCAGAGGAGGCATTGATGCTTCATGAGAATCGGACTCCACAGTCTGTGATAGCACATCCCGATCTTTGGCGTATCATAGTGTAAATGAACCGGGAGCAAGCGTTGGCGATCCTGCACGAATTCACTAAGTCGGAAGGACTGCGGAAACACGCACTGGCCGTGGAGGCTTGCGTGACGGCGTACGCGCGCAAGCTTGGTGAGGACGAAGAGAAGTGGTCGGTTACAGCTCTGTTGCACGATTTCGATTGGGAGATTCACCCGCAGCTTCCCGATCATCCGACCAAAGGTGAACCGATTCTTGCCGAGCGAGGCGTCAATGCGGAAATCCGCCGCGCCATCCTCTCACATGCGGATTTCACTGGCGTGCCAAGACAGTCTCCGCTGGAGAAAACACTTTTCGCCTGCGACGAGTTGGCCGGATTCATAACCGCTGTCTCGTACGTGAAGCCTCACCGCAGCGTCTTCGAAGTGGACCCGCCTTCTATTCGAAAGAAGATGAAAGATAAGGCATTCGCCCGCTCCGTGAATCGCCAGGATATTGTGGACGGTGCGCGCGAATTAGGCGTTGAACTTGACGAGCACATCGGCTTTTGTGTGAAGGCCATGCAGGTGCGGGCGGAAGAATTGGGGCTGAAGGGTAGCGTTTAGCTGCCGAGCGTCATGCGCCCATAAACATGCCCGCGCCAGGCCAGGCAGACAGAGGTAACCGGTAGCCGATCAGGCAGCATTGGTCCAACGCAAACAAGACCACGGACCCTAGCTTCAGCCCTTTCGCAATTCGGGTCTCCTTTGCCCACGGAGCAGTGTAGTTCCCGATACCTACGAGGTGTGCGCTATCGGCAGGTGTAAAACCCAATTGCATCGGCATTTGTATTGAGGTCAGAACCTTATCAAGATTGTAGTCACCCGTATAAGTGAAGTTCTCGGTCTTGAAGCAATTTAGATTGGCCGGATTCCACTGTGCCGGCAGGTTGACTACCCGAGTAAGCAGTGCGTCATTCGTGTCGGGCGGATATAGAACCTCGAATTGTGCACTGGGGTAAGTACTACGAACGAAGGCCATGATTGCGGCGGTGAATTTGCCGATCAGCCCCGGCAGGAACGCGGATTCCTGAGCGTACGGTGTGGGATCATTGCTCGGATCCACGAAAACGTGCATCGGCCGTCCATACTGCGCTTCAAACGTGCTCGTGGTGTACGCATCATAAAATGGCATTCCACCATTGGAGATCGGCGTCCAATTGCCGTGGACGGGGTCGGTCGGTGGGCAGAAGTACCACCATTGAACTTCTCCGAATTGCAGAAATGGATTCACCCCGGCCGCTGTCATCAAATCGGCCATATCCAGATAGACCTGCTGCCAAAACGCCAGACACCCCGGCGAAAAATTAGTTTGAAGGGCCGGCGTATTGACCATGCATGGACTTCCGTCCGGATAGCGCTGTCCGATCCCCGCCGCCGGCGATGGATCGCCGTTTCCAAGCTCCGTACTAAACGACGCTGTAGCGGTGATTCCGTAACTCTTGAGAGCCGTAAAAAAGCTCTGGCTCCAGTCGCGCGCCGCCCGATTAATACGCGGTGCCGCCGTCAAATCGGTAAGCCATTCTCCATCGACGCCGCCGGCCAGCGGACCGCTGATAACCGCGACGAGCGTGCTACTGCCGCCCAAATCCGTCGCGAGTTTTAGCCCGTTGCCGCTGCCGCCCGTCGCCCGCGCCGTGATGGTTAGAACGCCATCGTTCGCCTGCGCCCACGCCCCGGTCGAGCCTTCGTTGATCAGCAACTGAAACGCTACCGCCAGGCTGGTGGGCGTATCACCGATCAGGTTAAGATGCGTGAGTATGGTCGGCCCAAGCCAAATCTGTGTCGTCTTTCCAAACTCAGACGTGCCCGAGAATGTAATCGTCCCCGTAGCATACTGCTGCCCTGTGTAAGTCAGTTCGTAAAACCACAGGGCGCCCGCGTAGTGATTGGCTCTGCCGGTGAAGCCGAGCGCCTGGATCAGCCATGCAGTCCGTTCAGGCGCCAACGCTTGCGAATGCAAAGTATCCCAGTCGGTAGCCAGCGTCGTCTGCGAGTCGGGCGCGAAGGTGACCAGGTTTTCAGCAGGAATCGCAATTTCTAGAAAGTCGAAGTAAAACGTTGTCCCGCTGTCTCCAGCATGCATGATAGTGACGGTGTGTTCAGTCTGTCCCCGCAATGTTCCCAAATCCCACCGCACCAGCACATCTTCCCCTGTTAGGGCCACATTCAATACTTGGACCGGATTATGATCCACCTGGACAGATAGTTGAGCGGCATCCGGTACTCGGCGAGTACCGAGGAATAGGCTGTGATCTTGCGGCGCTTGATACGTGTAGCTAATACTGGAGCCCGGCACGCTTGAATAGCTTATTGACCCACCGGAGTAGTTGCCGGTCGACTTACTCCACGCTCCCTGATACGAAACGGCAATATCGTCATCCTCTGCTCGCCAACTACCCGGACCGGCCACGAAGTATGCGCGGTTCGCTCCGCTGGCGGTCCACTGGGACACGCTCACCGCAAATTCGCTCCGTCCGAAGTTTCCTGGCTGTAGATCCGCCGCCCACGTCCATCGCATCTTCCTCACGGCGTTCATGGGGACCGACACCGTCATGCCGTCGGAATTCAACCCGCTAATCGACGTGAAATCCAGCTTGATTTGCCATTGGCTTGGCGAAGTCCCGCCTTTAAGCATCTGCCACGTTGGCTGCCAGCTTTCGGTCGGTCCGCTGTCGGTAGGGCTATAGGTGTTTCCGTAAACGCCGATGCGATTGCCATTTTCGCCCAAGGTGCTATTGGTAAGAATCAGTGTAATCGTAGATCCGCATGCCGATGCCTGCATGGTAGGCGAGTACTTACTAATGCTGGTTGCCAACGCGGCTGCCGCGGATTCCAGAGTGTCGATACCGTACAACTGATAGCTGTAGTGCTCCTGGTCCCAACCGAGTTCGATGTAGTCGTTCGTCATTGCAGACCCGTGCAGTTCGAACGTCGCCGAGGCCGCCGAGTAACCGCCGCCGACGGGTGTGGCATGGTCTCTCAGTGGAATTCTGTAAACCTGCTCTCCTGTTCCCGGGTCGGCCCACACGCGCAGATACGGCCAATCCACCGTCGCATAAAGGTTAGAGTCGATGGCGATACAATTGGTTCGGGTCTCGATGTATGAGAGTTGCAGTCCGCTCAAATCGCCGTCAGGCAGGTTTCGGAAACGGGGTTGTTCAAAAACGTTGTCGCGATTCCATTCGACCACAGCCCAGTCAAACTGTTGGCGCCAGCAGCCCGATACAGCGAATCCGCCTGGACCGGTAGCGCTTAGTGCCGCGATCGCGGAAGGTTGATAGAAATAACACTGCAGGTCTTGACTGGGCGTAAGTTTCTGGAGATTGGACATGGACTTCGCCATCGGCTCACAGCCTCACAATTACCGTCAGGTCGGATCCGGGGCTGGTTGCTCCCACGGCCGTGACTACCATGCTGAGGTGTGCCTGCGCCGCGAGCGGCAATCCGAAGCCGTCCACGCTGGCTGAGATCGTTGCACCATCCGGAATCGTCAATGTGCAGTAAAGTGTGCCGTTCTGGCTTAAGTTGAGTTGAACGGGACCTCCAACAGGAGCCTGCTTCACTACGGCGTAGATATCCCGGACTGCATGCGGAGCCTCTACGAGCACATCTGGCGCCGGATTGCTATCGACCGCCAGAAAGCCTTGAACCTGAAATGAGAATTGGCCTCCCGAAAGCGTCCGCAGCCCATAATCCACCGATCGCGTCAGGTTGATCGCATTTGTGGGGCTGTTGCCTCGTGTGTTCGTTACAAACAGTTCAGCGCTCGCGATTTTCGTATTGGCCAGTGGTATCGTGTAACTCCAGTTTCCGCTCAGCGGGCTGCCGAAAAAGTTCAATGGAAAAGAGACCGCCTTAACTTGCTTCGCTAAATGATATACAGGTACTTGCGCGCTATGCGCTGCCACCGCTGTTCCATGCATGCCGCGCGTGGCCTGATATTGTAGTCCGCCATTCTGTACCGCGGTCACTTGGATTACTTCAGCTTCGACTTGCACGAACGACGCCGGGAGCGCCGTCCCGGGTTGCGTTAGGCTCAAGACGGTGTCGCTCGCCGCTAGTGCCGATGCTAGCGTGAATAGGGTGTTCCCGAGCAGCTCATCCCAGTAATAGAGGCTCAACGTACCGGCTGTCACGCTGTCGGTGTTTGTCAATGTCGAGAACGATATGCCGCTCAGTTCGACAGTCCCGTTTTGCAGGGAAGACGCTCCGATTCCGAAAACCGCTTGCGGTGGTGCGGCTACATCTCCGGTTCCACCACCCCCAATCTCCCACCGGGTTAGCGTCGAAAGCAGCGGAGGTCCCTCCAGGTTATTGACGTTGGCGCCTCTGCCTTGAATGTGCAACGTGACTCCTGTCTCGTTCGGTATCGAGAATTGCACCGGGCTAGCCTTACTTGAGGCGGCGAAATGCCAAGCCGACTCCGCAACCACGAACAGGCTGGTTGCATCCGGTTGCACGGCCCACGGTTGTGTCAGGGTCAGGATAGTTGTGGTATTTGAGGCGATGGTATATTCCTGATCCGCCCCAGTCCCGCTGATGATTCGGGCGACCATGCCGGCATAGTTTACGCTGCCCATTTCCGCCGTGCTATTGCCGATCGTGTTCGCGGTGACCATCGTGGCGGCGTATTCCGGCTGCAGTTCCATCCGCCAGTAGAAGTTTGCATGATCGAATGCCGGGTCTGGAGGTCCGTACGGTTGTGCCGGCAAATCGGTGTCTGTGAAAGTGCCGGCCGGAGGCGCGTTAAACGCGATGCGGCTCATCTGTTGTGGGTTTGCACCGCGATACACATTGAAGGCCTGCGTGCCCGCAGCGAAACTCAATGCCTTAAGCGTTACGCTGTTATCATTCGAGCCTGGCGGTATGTCGACTAGTACAATAAACGACATGACGCTCTCGCTTCCAGCCGAATCCAAAGCGCTAACGGCGTAATATAACTTCTGATCCCCTGCTAGTGTCCCGATACTCCCAATATCGGCCGCCAAGCTAACCAGCGGCACTCCCGGGCCCCCGGGCGGGATCGTCGATGGGACAACGAAGCCAACCGTAAGTTGCTCGCTCACTCCGCCATCGCTCGAATTTGCCGAACTCTCAGTGATCTGGTACTCGGGGTTCCCGCTGGAATCCACTGTATTACCCAGCAGTGGGCGCGGCACACCCACCCCGGACTTGGGCTGAGGCCTTCCGTTCGTGTCGCCTGGTATCTGGCCATTGGTATCCAGATACCAAGCATCGTCACTGATCTGAGCGGTGATCTTGGTAACGCGATAATTAACGCCGGGCGCAATTTTGACAATTCGAAAAGGCCGACGCTGGAAACCCTCTTTCAGATAGGTGACAGTGATGATATCGCCAGGGCGCAAACCAAGGGCCTTCACGCTCGTTTCAAAGCTGATGTAGGTGTTCCCCTTGATCGCTTTGTCCAGCGTAAACTGGAGCATTCGAGCTGCCTGGTCGTAGTTGGGAAGGCCCAAGGCCATGAATGTGGTGGTAATCAGTTGACCGGTCAGGTCAATATCACCTACATCCACCATCAGCAGGCTGTCTTGTTGATACGCGTTAAAGGCGTCCTGAAACTCTACAGTGACCTGATTCGGAGTATCGGCGATGCTTCGCGACGTCACCTGCACGCTGGGCTCGCCGTTGGCCCTACGCAAAACGTTCGCGACATCTGAGGAGCCGTCGCTGAATTCATACGTTGGCCAGCCGCCATTCAGGGGTTCCGTGCTATTACTCCAAGCCACCTGAGCCGGTTGCTGTAATGCGATGGAGTTTTCAACCTGCAATTGCAGCAGCCCGCCCACGCTGTATGTGAAAAGAAGCCGCGACCCGTTCCGGATACCGCGAATTACATCGCTGGCATTGCGTCGCCCTTGCAGGCACAAATTGCATTGGAACCGCGCGACCATGATTGCGTTTCCATTGAGATCTTGCGTTTGGATCTGCTGATCGCAAAACGCCGCCGTCGTGGCGAAGCTGGCGAGATCGACTTCCCCCGTACTCCATCCGCTGCGTTGCAGAATGTCTAGAAGGATCCAGGCAGGGTTGGCCGTGAAGGTGGTGCTCTGAAGAGTGCCGTCGCCTCCGTAGATCGGAAGTTGTAAACCATCTGCCAGCACTTGCACCGTAGGCAGTGACTGTCCGTTACTAATCTGATTGGGCACCACCACGGAAATGTATGCCATGCCGCCGTATGGGTCGCCCGCCGGATCGCCCGCCGCATCGTTAAAATCAGAGTTAAAAGCACCGTTGCGGCTGCCCAGGCTGATCACACTATACCAGCCCGTCGCCGTCATGTTTTTACCGGCTTGCCCTACGGGTATATCAATCTGATTGACAAGTACCTTCTGGACACCTTGTATCGGGCCCATCCCCAACAAGACTTCCAGGTGAGTCAGGTTGCCGTCGTTGCGGCTGAAAACGACCGGTGGATAATACCAGGCCGTACCATACAAGAGAGGAACACAATCATTGTAGATCGCTGTGTTGTCGTTGACCGGCGCGTACTGCCAGTTTCCTCTGTAACTTCTAACTTGGATTGACGACGGCACGAACTCGATCCCGCCAAATCGGTTCGGACCGTTGAACATGCCGCGCGCCTCGCAGTCCGTCCGCGTATAGCCGCAAGACGTGTACGGTGCGCCGCCCACCATCGCACCCATCCCGCCGGCCTGATCTGGCGAGTAGCCGCACGGATAAAACAGTGAGTACTGTCCAGCGCCGCCTCCGTTGACTGCTTCCGTTCTCTGTCGCGCATTGCCGGGAAACAGCCACGGGCATCGCCGCTGGATACGAACCGGCGGTAGAAGCACCCGCTGCATGTTCATGCGGTTCACTGCGGAAAGCTGAAACAGTGACTCCGTGCTCTGATCCGGCGGGTTGACCATTCCTTGAAATACAACCGCGCTATCGGACGTTGGCGCGCCTGCCAGCAGGTTATAAAACAGAAATGTGACTGTCAGGTTGGCGCCCTTCCAGCCAACCGATCGCTCCAGTTCTGAGCAGTATGAATCGGCGTTGGCCAGCGATAGTGACACGCGTGGAATAGCGTCGACCCCCTGATCCGACGACGTCTGTAGCTCAAATAGGTTGTGTTTCATCACCCGTGGCGCATACGTGTTCCCGCCGTATACCACTTGGTGCGTGCTCCAATACTCGGCTTGCCCATTCTCCAGAACACAGCTGAAAAGGAGCAGCGGAGTGTCCGTAACCGCCAGTTCCTTCAAGTCATATATGCTCAGCATTTATAATATCCAACTCGCAAGAATGACGGCCCGGGCCCATCGTCGTAATAGTCAGCGTATCGTCGCGGAACCGAGTGTTCGGGTACACACCGCCTATTTCCGCCGTCTTTTTATATGGAGAAGCTGCGGTTTGAGCTTCGGCCTGCATTCCAAATACTGTCACGGTGCTACCGGGATCGAGCGTCACGCCGAACGCGATAGAATCGGCGGTGTCCTCTGTTTGACCGGCGGAAGCCACCCGCGTCCACTGCGAGGCGATCGCGTGGGCATCGGTCTGCAACCCGCGAAACAGCCACACTCGCGTGCTCTGGTCGCTCCGCGCATACAGGCTGAAACAGTAATCTAGCGAAGCCGGCGCATCGATCGACTGCTGTATGCCGATCGTCGCGCCGCTCGCGTTCGATAACTGGTACGCAGCGGTCCCGCCAAACGGATCGGCCGCGCCGCCCGTGACGGTCAGCAGTGAGTTCGTCTGCCAGACGGGTTGGTTCAATTGTTCGCTCCACGCCAGCAGGTTGTCGGTCGGGTCCAAAAATGTGAATGATGTCAGGCTTCCCTCGGCAGCTTGGAAGAGTGCCGCCAGTGCCGCCAGTTCCTGATCGTTCATCTCCTCGAAGGCAAGGTGCCATTGGGTTGTCGCGGCCCCAGGATCAGCCAGTTTGACCTCGTAGCTCTGGATGCTCTGATTCATCACTGTTCTGGCGTCCCGTTGCCTGGTGATCGGAAACTGGCCCGTCGCACCGGTCGATAGTTGCGGAAAGTAGATCATCTTAGCTTCTGTTCTCGCACACGGTTACCGTGGCCTTGCCTCGCATCTCCGCCCCAAGCTGGAAGCGGAACGAATCGTTCTTTAGGCGGCAATTCGGATACACGGTCCCGTCCCATGGGTCTGTGAACGAAAAACTGCCGAACCGTCCTTGGTTAGTGACAAAGAACTGGTCCAGGGTGGCAAGTTCTGCCTCATCCAACAAATCAAGTTGAATCGTCCACTCATGCAGAATTGCAGGGTTGTCGCGAAACCGTTGTTCCGTGCCATCCAGAAAACGTATGATGTCGGTGTGAAACTGTAGCGTCCGCTTCGCCGGATATTGCACCACGGCGCCGGTCTTTAGCGGGGGGAACATATCACAGGCTCGTCACCACGTCATTCAAGGAGTTCATGTTCAGCATCGCCTGCCGGACGGCCTGCGCGATGTCATCGCTATGATCCAGGAATGACCGGCTGTCCATGGCCTGCACCTGCACCGTAATCTGTAGCGGTGTGTTTGAAGTGCTGCCACCGGATGCTCGCGGTAGACCGTTCCCCCCCAACTGACGTTCTGTTGGTTAGTTGTGGACTGCAGATTCAGAGAGGGTGGAAGCGAAAATGGCGCGAGGGGGGCCGGTTGTGTGGAATCTCCGCCGCCGAACAGACTCGAGAAGAGTGAGACCAATGGCATCAGTGTCAGCCCACCGCCTAGGAACTCGCTCGCCGTATTGAGCACGCTCGTAACATCGCGGCCAGTGCTGCTGCCCTTACTTTGCGAATCTGACGCCAGTGCCGCCGTGTTGGAGCTGGTGGCTTGGGTCTGCGCATTAATCACTTGTGTTGCTTGCGATAGGGCGCTCGTCATGCTCTCTTCGGTCGTCGTGAGAAGATCGCTCGATAGGGACGTCACGCTCGCGTTGGTACCCGATCCCCCCGACGCCTGGTTGAAGGCCGCCAATATGCTGTCTTGTGAGTTGTTAGGCATCGTCTCCTTGTGTCACACCCTGTCGTGTCCGCTGGCCGCCTTCCCGCTCTCGCAGTTCATGCTCTAAAATCAAAAATGCTTCGACGTCCCGTGCTCCTAAGCCGTCGATTCCTCTCTGACCTAACTTGCGCCGTACCAGATACTCCTCTACCCATGCCATACTCTGTGCTGTAACGAACGACTTCGGACAGATGTTGGTCCCCACGCCGTCCGTCGCCCAGACCACCCGCGCTGGCTGTTCCACTGCCGCGTGTATCCATCCGCACCTGCGCTTCGTTTCCAGGCCGGACTCTCGGCACTTCCCGCACTCCCAGCCGGCCTGGTTGGAGAATTGAAAATGGAGTGCGACGATCAGTTTTTTCTTTCGTCTTGCGACAGTCCGCATTGTTGCTTGATGGCGGCCAAGGCCTCCCGGAACAGATCCTCCGGTCCGGACGCCGCGAAATTCTCAGGGGTTGCCGGCTGTCCGTCTACCTCCAAGCCACTGACTTCTTTCAGGCCCCACTGTATATAGATCCGATCGATTTCCGACGTAAGCAGGGCGGCATCCATCTTATCGGCGGGACTGGCTCCGGCATCCAGAAATTCTCTTCGTCCCGCCAGTTCCCGGATTTGCCGAGTCAGTTCCACGCGGCGCCCGAATGACATCCTGGCGACCGTATACTGCACCCCTGCCGCGAGCGCCGAATCGATCACCGTGTAACTCGCGTATTCCATAAATCGCTCCGCTACCCGAACGCTACCACTAGCTCGTTGTCTGTCGTGCCTTGTGCCTTCGAACCCTGAAATTTCCATTGCAGCCTGTTATCGCCATCGTCGAATTCAGGAACCGACGGTACCACGCTCATCATGTAGACGCCCATTACTTGCCCGGTCTGTTGGCCGAGTTGAAACATGATGTTTATGGGCGATTGCTGCCGCGCCGCTTGATACAGCCCCTGCGTGGCCGAGTCGTTCAACTCGTACAGGTTGAAAGCGGCCGTCACGGAACGTGGCCCAGGCGCAATCGCTCGTGGTAGGTTCGTCCCGAACTCCTTCGATCGCATATCCAGGCCGTTGTCTAATTCAAAAGTTCCGCTCGTGATCGTGTAGAACTTGGTCGGCGAGCTGCCTAGCCATGCCTCGCCCATGTTGCCCGGAACTATAGAGTAATCGAAGCTTCCCAGCGCCGGCTCAACCGGGAAATCGCTCAGTTGTCCCATTCCTCCTGCAAAGCTGGAGCTATCGAGAAGATCCTGTGCCATCCCGCTGAATTCAAATTCGTGAAAGTCTCCGTTCACCCTCACGGTCATCTTATTGATCCCGGCCCCACACAAGACCCGCTGTACGGCGCTGCTTGGATCCCAATAATCGAAAACGCTGACGCTAGGCAATACCGTCGCCGGAAAGTACGAAACGCTGGGTGCGATCGCGGCGCCCGCGCCTGGCACGGTCGAAAAAGGTGCATTCACTTGTGCGGCGGTGGCATTGATGATCGCGGTCACAAACCGGATTTCTCCGCCGTAGGAGATTCCTTGTCCCGCGGTCAGACCGTGCGGCCCTGCAAATACCAGTGAGGTCGCGCTACACCCCGCCGCCGCGATTCCACCAGTATAGACGAGCGGAGAGGCTCCCATGCTGGCTTGAAACAACGGACCGTAAGCCGGGCCCGCCCCCTGCCCGCCCCAGCTTGTCATGTAGGTAGTCACATCGAAGCTGGTCGTTCGCCTGAGCCCTGCCGGTATTCCCACAAAGGTTCGGCTCCCGGTCTTGTCTCGCCGGTCGGCTTTCTCCAACTGGTTTTTGGCAGTCACCTTCACGGCGGGGAACCGGTTCTGTGCCGTAATCGACGGCGTCTGTCCGTACGTACTCTCCAGCCCGACGTAGAAACGGTTCGCGTTGGATGAAATATATGAAGCCATAAACTTAGTCGCTCACTCCCACATCAAACGTGACTTTGGCAATCTGGAGGAGGTTTTGTCCGCCGTGCTTCACGGCTCCCAGACTTGCCTCATAGCCGCCCGTATAGTACATTCCCGCGCCCCAGTCGCCTCGATTCTGATCCAGCACCTGAGTGGCGGCATCCAGATACATCTGCATCTGTTCTTCGATCCCTTCCAGTCGGTCTTGCGATACGCGTACCTCTATCGTGACGACCGCCTTGCCGGAAAAAGTCCGGAACTTCTCCTTTAATTGGTTGGCGATCTTTTCGCAGTACACGCTGACGGACGGATACTTTACGTCCGTACTGCGCTCCGCAATCTCAACCGGCACGTTCTGAGCCAGTATCTGATCCTGTCCAACCGGCGCCAGCGTGGCGTTCTGGACTTGCGCCAGCGTCGCGACGCACGCGTTCAATCCCTGTGGAGCAGTAAGCAAACTGATCACTTGAGCCGTAACGGCGCTGCCAACCCATGCCATCGCTTAGCCTCGTTGAATGATCCGCGGTAACGCCCGCAAATAGTCTGGCGCTTGCCCGCTGCTTGGGCCTTGACCTGCCGCAAACACCGGCCCCGCTTGCACCCACACTTGATTCAGCGCCAGGGGCGTCGCGTTCTGCAACGTCATTGTGCCCGCCGTTAGCCCGATGTAAACGTTCCAGCCGGTCGCGTTCGATGGCTGATTCACCGGTTGCGCCACCAGCGCGGTGCCCGCCGCGGTCGTAAGACACCCTGGAAGGCCGGCCTGACCCTCTTCTCCTTCGGTGTTTAGCCAGGACGTGCTGACGAAATATGTTGAACCCGGCTCGCCGCCCGGAATCGATGTCAGTTGCGGCGCGGCCGCCTGCGGTATGGGGTCCGATGCGATCCCCATCCCGGTCTCGATCAACTTGTCCATTGCCCACTTCGCCATCTGTTGAAACTGGTCCCGCTTGCTTTTGTAGCGGTCGTTCAACTGGTTGAAGTATGCGTCCTGATAGATCATCAGCAGGGTCTGGAATACGTGCCAGAGCTGCAGCGGCGGCGTCACCACGATGTTGTTGAGTTGCGGCTGTGGTTGCAGCCAGAACTGCCAGTCGTATGTGTTGCTTTGCTGCAAGATTGTAGTCAGTTCTATGCCCAGTTCCTGCTGTGCCGCCGTAAGTTTTATGGCTAAATCGATATTCTCTGTCTGCGCTGTAGTCAGGACCGACGAGTCCTGGCTCGTCAGATCCTGGATCGTCGATATGCCGTCCGTGAATAGAGCCATCGCACTACTCTTTGCTTGCCTGCACCGCGCCTTTGAGCTTTCGCAGGTCTGTCGGCGAAATCACAGTGAACTGCATGCGTGAGGCCGCTGCCGCTTGATCCGCCTGGTGCTTGGCTTCCGCCTTTTGCTCCTGGAACTCGCGCGCTTCCTCCGCGCTCGCCAGCCTCGCGTAGCCTTCCACCATCATCTTGGCCGCGATCCGCCTCGGCACCTCGGTTCGTACCCCCGCCCTTCCCCCGTCCGGCGTGTCCAGGCTGACCACCACCGCCGATGGGTCTTTTAAGCCTGCTTCAGCTTCCCGAATTTTTTTGTAGTAGATTTGTAAGTCCATGATCGCCTCGTAAGAGGGGTCGAGCTTCCCCGGCCCCCCAGCGCTGTTTTTTGCAAAGTGCCTGCTGGCCAGTTTCGCCGAACGGCCTCTACGCGTTAACCTGCACACCGAAGTTGTTGCGGATCACAGCGCAACCGTACAACACGTCAACCGTGAACTGCTGTGCCAGCGTGTTCGGTTGGTAACTCATAACCACCCGCATGCCGAAGTTGCCCATCTCGGCATAGTGCGCCACCGCGCCCGTGCCATACAGTGGCTGTGGTAGCCGCCGGATGACCAGACCTATCGCATTTTTGGTGAAAGCCATGTTGTGGGTTGTCATAGGCGAGCTGCCCGTGTGCGCGATGTACTGCGACCGCATCACGAAGAAATCTTTGATCTTCCCCACCGCGCCATCGATCAAGGCTCGCAGCCCCGCTTCGCCCGCCGTCTGGTATTCGCTGAACCTTTCGATCTGGCGCAATTGTGAATACGTCGCCGCGTCCACCACCAGGTACTTCGCCTCCGATGGCGGGACCTTCGCCGTAAACAGAGAGCTCTCCGCCTGGTCGATAACGGCTTCTACCAGCGGCGTCCCCGGCGTCCCCACTGGCGTGTTCGCGCTGAATCCGGCGAACAGGTTCAACAAACTTGTTTCGATGTTCTCGGCGATAGCTACTACCGCCGGTTGCATATAAACCTGTAACAGGTCCGGCACCGCCAGCACCTTGGTCACGTCCGGTATCTGGAAGGTAGCTTCGGCGTGCGTATTCAGCACAATCTGCGCGTTCCCCAAGCTGGGGTTCTGCGCTTGTACCTGTCCGCCTTCTGCTATGTTGTTAGCCACTAGTGTCGGAGGAATCGGTATGTTCACCGTGTCCCCGGCCTGGGCTAAAACGGGTTCATAGTCTCGGTTGACCAGGTTACCCATTACTAGGTTCCCGACCAAGGCGGGCAGAGCATCTGCCGCCACCAGCTTCACGATCGCGCTGGCCACATTAGCTGAAGTAATTGTCGCCATTCATTCTCCTAAGTTGAGCAGGCTTTCCTGCCTGTCCTCTAAAACTTCAGGCATTCCTGCCTGTACTGCCTAGATGCCTCGGAGACTCTGCGAAGCTACTCGCAAAATCTCCTTCCGCACCCGTTCCATCTCATCGGAACTCATGCCCGGCCGGATACCCTCCAGGTCCACGCTCTCAACGTTCTCGCGTGGCGCCTTGTGTGCCGTGGTAATTCCCGAACCGCCTGCTATCCTCGCCGGCAGGAACTCTGGATTCTCGCCAACAAAATTCGTCAGATATTCTTTGAGCGTCACTTCGCCGTCTTCGCTGTGCGCCAGCAGACGTCCGTCTTCGCCTCGGAAAACGCCCTCCGCCACCGCGCGATACGCCAGGTCCACCTTCGCTACGCCCAGCCGCTGCAATTCTGCCCGGATCGCTGCGCTTCGCTCCGCGTGCTCCGCCGCCTGCCGGCTACGCTTGCTCTCTTCCTCCACTTCATTGAGCCGCCGTTCCAGTTGCTCGCGGCGCTTGCGCTCCTCTACCAGTTCCGTCTTGTAAGCCGGTTCGCTCTTCGACTGCTGCTCCTGGAGGAATTCCTGAACCGCCTGCTTCACGATCGCCTGCACGTCTATTTCTTCCATACGCACCTCTCCCTCAAGCCTGCCAAACAACCTGGCTTACCCCACTATTCCGCTTCTTGCGACTGCTAATCGTAGGTCAGGCTTGGGCTTCAATCTCTTGCGCTATCTGAGTCTTGATCTCCTGTCGTATGTCTGACAGGAACTTGAATGCCAGCTTCTTGAATACCTGTTTCTTCAAGGTCGTCGAGTCGATCCCTAAGCTCAGCAATTTCGCCGCGTCATCCAGTTCGGTGCTGAAATCGCCAATGTCGAATTCATCCAAGCCGGATACGTCGATCGATATGTTGTCCTGGCGCGCCGCGGCAATGGCCCGCAATACCTGCTTCATCGTTTCCTTTACCGCCGCACCGTACGCCCGCAGCACCTCTTGCGTGATGCTGAAGTCTCGCTGCTTGCTGGCGCCGGATTGGTGCTGGCCCAGCGAGTCTATACCGGCGGCTTGTGTGATCAGATAGCACACCCGGTAGATCTCTTCCTTCAGTTGAACCAGGTTGTCTGCCGCGATTTGGTAAACCTTTCCCTCAGGTTCGGCCCATCCGAATTTATCCCCCGGTGCGAGCTGAATGAAATACGACTCGCCAACAATCTGATTCCATTCCCGCTCCGAATAGATCACGGGCGACGCAAACAACCCCATGGTCAGCGCCCACGAGAGGGCATTCGACTTGTTGAAATGCTCGAGTTGCAACAGGGCCGCTTTGTTCATCAGCCACAGCCCTTCCGTCACTCGCAAAGGAAAGATGGGTACACGCTGCTGGCCTGCCAGCCCGTGCGGACCTTCATCCACCAATCGGATTTCCTTTTCCTTCAGTTGCTGGAATACCTGGTAATTCCAACGGTCGTAGTAGATCCAGCGCGTCTCGCGAGCCCAGTCCTTCTCGCTAACCTTGGGCTTTCGCAGAGAAGAAGTCCGGATCACCGCCCATTCCAGACCTCCCCTGTCGTCGTAGCTCCAATTGATCAGTTCCTCCGGCGAGTAATCCACCAGGTAAGCGCGCGAGCGGCCGGCCGCGTCCTCCTCCGCGCGGTTGCTGACGGAAATCGGAGAGCGCGGAAAATCTACCACGATGTAGCTCCGGCCTTGGACCAGCGTCTCCACAATCTGTTTGCGGAAGAACTCCGCGATGCTGGTGCCCTTCAGGTCGCAATCTTCGGCGAAGTCGTTATAAAACTCTTTGGCCGCCTCGTCGCTCCCGTCCAGCAGCAGCGCGGCCTCGCGCCGCATCAGGGTCGCCGCGTACCAGTCGATAATCGAACCGATGTAGTTTTCGTAAAAAACCCGGCTAAGCCGCTCGGCATAAATGTCATTCGGCTCTTTGTGCCGCCTCACCAGGTATTCAAACGCGTTCTCTCGTATTTGTTCGCCGCCGGCGTAGAGGTCTCGGTACTTCTTCCACATGCCTTTCTTGGCGGCATACTCCGGATGCTCCCGGTCAATGTTTAACATGTGCTCCTCAAATCAGCCGTTCCTGGTGTTCCCCGATTCCGGGTTGCGGCCTGCATTCCTGCCACAACAAGTATCCCAGCGCGTCCGAGAGGTGTGTCCGGCGCCGGTCCTTGTCTTTGTCGATCGCATTGCTATCTGCTTTGTAGGACACTTGCTCGAAGTCCCTGATCAGTTCCTTGCATTTTGGGTCCACCAGCAGGCGCACGTCCCCGGCCGCGGTGCGCAGCTTGGAGTTGGTCAGCATGATTCGCTCTCTTACGCTCGGATTCGCCTTGGGCACCCGATAGGAAACATCCTTGCAGCGCTGACCGCGAAAGTACTCCCGAACAATCTGGTAATCCGACGCCCCCGTGGTTTGCTGGCTATTTCCAGACGCATCGCCGTAGACTACGATTCCGGCGCGGTGGCCATGGAATCGCTTTTCGAACTCCTCGCATGCCTCCTGCGTGCTGGCATGCCGCATCGCGATCTCATCCAATACCAACACTGTCGTTCCCTCCACCTGTGCCACCACGGAACACATCGGATCTACGTTGAAATCCAAGGCCCACAGCAGCGGACAGCCCGGGTTGGCATGCAGGCTCCGCACGTTGCAGTCACGGCTGAATGAGCGATATACCAGCCCCCCTTGTTGGCTCAGATATTGCCCCAGCGCCTCTTGCTGATAGAAGGCCTCGTCATAGCTGCCCCTCAGCCGTTCGTAAAAATCCGGTACCTTTTCCAGTAGAAAGTCGTTCTCCTGCGGCTTGGCGATGATCGCCGTGTAACCCGGTACCGGACTCGATATGAACTTCTGATAAACCCAATCAAATCCTTTGGGCGTCCACGCCGCGAAACCGCATAATTGTGCCGCTTCTGGATCGCGCAGCCGGCCTTCCAGCCTCAACCACGCCGCTTCCGGCGCATACGTCAGTTCGTCTAGCCCAAACCAGGCCAGATTAGTTCCGCGCAGGCGCTCGAAGTCATCCAGCGGCCGGAAGATAATGTGCGATTTACTCTCTGCGATGGTCAGCGTGTTTTCGGCCTTGCTGTAGTGGTACGGTATCCCTTCGTTCTCTAAAATCTCGAATAGAGTGCTCTGCGTGGCGTCCCGCAGCATGGCATAAGTAGGAGCGCCCAAAAGCCCGAGCCTGCCTTTGTTCAATATGCTCAGCCTGACTGCTTCCTGACACAAGGCTCGACTCTTTCCCGACGCTATCGGTCCGGAAAAGCCCTTGAACCGCGCCTCGCTATCGTGAAATGCCCGCTGGGATGGAAGGGGCCTATAGACTACGCTTCTGTGCGGGGTGAGGTCTTCGCAAGATACCCCCATATGATCGCGACCTCGCACCTACAGGCATCAGAGTCTCTCTTGATCCGCAGCCACCGGCACAGGGCCGTCATCGCCCTTTTGATCTGACAAGTTCCCGGTATCGCCTGCAATCTTTCGATTGCACCCCAGGCTATCCGCCCTCTGTGCTCCCGTTCTTGTGTCATCCGCAGTACCTTAGTCCCGATTTGAGACTAACATCGGGTTATCGCACCGCCGCCGCTACTTACAGCTAAGATGTAGATTTTGCAGGTTAAGAAGTTATCTTCGGGTGCGTGATCGGTACTTTGGTCTCTTTGAGCGCGGTCCGGTTGACCCCCGTCCATTCCGGTGCGCCTTCCACAGCGGCAGCCCCACTACCTTCTTGCTGGCAGAAGGATTTGGATCTCGCTACTTCCTCTTCCTTACTTCGCCTCCCAAAGTGCCATCCCAGGTCGCGTCCCCTTGCGCCAGGTACTTGCCCAGCTTGTCCCAATCCTCCCGGGTAATGCCATTCAAGTCGTATACCACCCGCCCATTCCGGATCGTCAGCTCGCACGTCAGTTTCCGTGTCCCCTTCATGCGCGCGCCATAAGTATCCACAAAACCGAAATTGCCTTCTTCCACGCGCAATACAGCCACGTCCGCCACCGACCCTATTGACAGGTTGCCGAGTTCCTCGTGCTTGATCTCACGTGCTGGCGTCCACGTCGAGCGCTCAATCACTTCATCCAGCTTCATCCCCATGTTCAAGAATTTCGACATGACGTTAAGCATATCCTTCATGCCAGCGTTCATGCTGCCGATATGCAGGTCAGTGGAGATCGAATCTGGGCCGAATCCCTGTTGCATCGCCGGTACCGCTTGTCGGAACAGAAAGCTGCCTCCCCCATGCCCCACATCGAAAATTATGCCGCGCTTCCGCGCCTCTAAAAGATACGGCAGCAACCGCCCTTGATCGTCCAGCATCGGTACCCAGCTCAGGTACGTGTGCGTATAGATGTCACCCGGCCGCAGTTTCTTCAATACCAGTTCCTGAAACGGTCGCTCCGGGCGGAAGGTGCCGAAATCTACCATCACTGGGATGTTCGCCAGCGTCCCCGCTTCCACTGCGCGCTCCACCGGTGTCCACTCCGGACCCGCATAGTGCGCCGTCTTGATGCCCACGATCGTATCCTTGTATCGCAGCGCTTGTTCCCCGGCTGCTTTCGCATCCATCTCATTCAGATCTTGCTCGGGTGCGCCCGACATACCCTTCCCGACGATGTTGAGGAACGCCAATACCCGTGTCTTCGCCCGGTCGATTACCCGGTCTTTAAAATCCGGGAAATTGCGCCATCCTGAGCTCCCCGCATCCGCTACCGTGGTCACTCCCGCGCGAAATGTGAAACCATCCGGATACACGCTGTTGTCACCGTTGTAGACCCCGCGTTGCCCGGTACCAGCATAAACGTGAACGTGCATATCGATCAGTCCCGGCGTCACGTAAAGTCCCGAGACATCCACCACCTTGCCGGCCTTCGACGCTGGAATATCTGCCGCCACCGCCGCGATCTTGCCGTCTGCGATTGCCACATCCATTACTGCGCTGATCTTATTCTTGCCGTCGATGACCCTGCCGCCCTTGAGCAATAAATCGTACGAAGTTTGTGCGCACATAGAATATACAAGGAGAATCCCTATCAGCCACTTCATCTTTTCAACCTCGTTTCCTTCCCCGTTCAAATTCCCACGCAGAGCCGATGATCTCCCGGATGCCCGGATACCGCGGAGCCCAACCCAAAGCCCCGCGCAATTTATCCGCGTTCGCCACTAGAGCGGGCGGATCTCCTTCCCGCCGTGCCCCCACCGTATGCGGCACTTTTTGTCCGGTCACTTCCTCCACGCCGCGTATCATTTCCAGTACCGAATGTCCGCAGCCAGTACCTACGTTGAACTGGTTCGACGCTCCGCCCTCCAGCAGCCCCTCCACCGCCAGAATATGGGCCTCCGCCAGGTCGTTCACGTGAATATAGTCCCGGATGCAGGTGCCGTCGGGCGTATCGTAATCGTTCCCGAACACCGTGAACGGCTGCCCGGTTTCCACCGCTTTCAGCATCAGGGGGATCAGGTGTGTCTCCGGATCGTGTTCCTCGCCGAGTCCGCCCGCCGGGTCTGCCCCGCTGGCGTTGAAATATCGCAAAGCTACGCTGCGTAGCCCGTGGATCGCATCAAACCACCGCAGCATGGTCTCCACCATCACCTTCGACTCGCCGTATGGGTTCACTGGAGCGATTGGGAAACTCTCCAGAATCGGCGACGCGTGCGGAATCCCGTAGACCGCCGCCGTTGACGAGAACACCAGGTGTTTCACGCCGGCCCGCTGCATTGCGGTCAGCAAGGATAGCGAGCCCCCGGTGTTGTTCTCAAAGTACAACTCCGGTGCGCGCATCGATTCACCCACCGCGATGTACGCGGCGAAGTGAATCACCGCCTCGTGGCCCGCCAGTAGTTCGGCGAGTTCATCTGTTCGTTGTATCTGCAACTGGTGGAAGTCGCCCGCCTCTACGTTGTGCCGGTACCCGCGCGACAGGTCGTCCACTACCGTGACCGCATAACCGCGCCGCGAAAGCAGCCGCACCGTATGCGCACCAATATACCCGGCGCCGCCCGTGACCAGAATCCGTCGATTACTCACCACCAGATTGTAGCGCTCATCTTTAGCGGGGCAGGCCCCTGCCCGCCGCCGAATTGTCCCCTCAAGGCCACGGACTGCTTTTACGCCTCCACCAACTTCTCTGGCCACAGTCGAAGCCCGATCGAGGTAGCCGTAGCATTGCGCGCGGAAGTGGAACAAGGTGGACGAAGCGCTCTCCTCCCTCGCTACGGTAGGCGCAAGTATTCACATTCCCCCAACGCCGGGCCTCGTAGGCTCCCGGCGGTCTGGGTAACGGGCAGAATTTTCTGACGATCACCAGCACCCCTGGAGAATCGATCATTAGCACCACAATCGATGCTTCCACCGGCTTTGATGATCTGAAGCAACCTCGGATTTCCGGAGTTTCCTCCGTGGCCCTGCCGGAACCTGGTTCCATGCTAACTCTGGCAGCGGGGCTTATGGCGATCGCCGGCATGGGCCTGCATAAACGCAAAACCGCCTGATCGTTTTAATAAAGCGCACGACTGGTGGTGGCGGGGGACCGAACGCGTCGCCGTTCTTTCAGGCGGCCATATACCGCCGACTCTTGCTCGGTCCTCCTGCGTTCGCCAGTCTGGCCTTGAGGTGCGCCGGCGGTCTGTCAATGTCCACCGCCTAGGTAACCGAGGCTTCGCAAACGCTCCATTGTCTGCCGATCGAGCAGGGCCTTCGCGCCGCCGCCCAGCGCCTGGTGAACCTGCTTCTGCGCCTCCAGCCACTGCTCAATCCGGGACATCATCTTCTCCACCTGCACTGGATTTGATGCGGCGATATCGTTCGATTCGCGAGGGTCACGCCGGCGGTCGTAGAGCTCAACTCGGCGCAGGCCGGCATCTTTGCCTTTCTCGCGGTAGATCAGCTTCCAACTGGCGTCCAGCATCGCCACTGAGTCGATGTGATTTTCCGGCAACGATTCGTTCTGCTGGGAGTACGGGTGGGCATAGCGGGAAGTCATCACCGGTGTGCGCCGCGCGACGGTTTGGCCAACAGCGAAAGGCGCCAGGCTCAGGCCTTCCACAACGTTCGGTGTGGGAAGGCGGAGCAAGTCGAGGATGGTGGGCATCAGATCGATAAGCTGCACGGGCTCGGCAATGCGGCGCGGCGTAGGAATCAATTTTGGGTTCCAGAATAGCAGCACGCCGTGCGTGAGCTCGGGGTAGAGCGATTGACCGTGACCCGTCCAGCCGTGCTCCCAGAACTCTTCGCCGTGGTCGGAGACGACCACGATCAGGGTGTTTTCGAGAATGCCAAGTTGTTTCAATTTTTCGGCGAGGCGCGCGAGGTTCGTGTCGTTGTTCAGGATTTTATCGTCGTAGCGGTCCGCGGCGCGGCGGATGAATTGGTCCGGATCGATGCCGGCTTTCAAGCAGAGCGCACGATCAACGCCGAATCCGCCGCGCTCCAGGGCCATTTTCTTGAGCCGTTCAAAATCGCGGTCGAATCGAGGCGTCTCGGCCGGAACCGCGAATTTACCATCAAATGCCGGCGGGGATTCGTACGGGGCATGCGGATCGGTCGCATGAATATATAAGAAGAACGGCTCTTCGCGATGTCGATCGAGCCAGGAGAAGGCCAGCCGGTTGAGCGCCGCGGAATCCGTGGCGCGATCTTCGGCGAGGCGAATCTGACGCCCTACCGCCTGCCACTCCGACAGGTAGTCAAACCCGCGCTGCAAGCCGGAGAGGCGTCCTACCAGGGGATTGGCGATCAGGCTGGCGGTGAAATAACCAGCGGCGCGTAACTGGGCGGCCAGGGTAGCCGAGCCGGGCGGGATGGTGTCGTCGTCCCGGCGGATGCCGTGCGCGAAGGAGAATAGCGACGTCATCATGGAGGCGACGGATGGCTTCGTCCAGGTGGCCTGCACCTGGCAATCTTCGAAGACGAGGCCCTGGGCGCCGAGTTTCCGCAAAAACGGTGTCGTGTCGCGTCCATAGCCGTACAAGCTGGTATGGTCGGCACGCAGGGTGTCGATCATATAAATAAGGACATTCGGACGACTGCCGCCAGCGCTCCCGCCCGCTACGATCAACGGATTTGCCCAGAGGCCCACCGCCGGCGCTTTCCCCGCATCGGTACGCAACTCGAGCTTCACCCTTTGGCCGGCGTATGGGACCAGGTTCACGCCGGCATCCTCCCAGTTCTCCGGATCCCGGAGCGTTTGCGCCCAGACTGCGCGCCCATTGACCGCCACCTCGAAACTCACGGCCGTCTCGCCCGTCGCGATGCCGGCGCCAAAATGCAGCTGCGCCTCAGCCGGCACGTCGATTTGGTAGGCGATAGAGGAAGGCGCGTGTGTGAAGATGGCGTTTCTGTATTCCTCGCGCTTGCCGATGAAGCGCTGGCCGGCGGCTTCGCGAAATTCGATCCGCCGCGGAATCAACTCGATGGATTTGATGGCCACCAGGTCGTTTAGACCATCGGTGGGCATGATGGAGAGTGGGCGCACGCCGGAACCCGATTCCAACCGGACGTCGAAACGATAAATCTGGTATTGGCGGAGGGGCCCGATCTGCTTTTCCCACTCCTGATCGCCGATGCGGATTTTGATCTCATGTCCGCCCTCGGCCAGCATCTCGATCTGGACGGCCTCAAACAGGTCCCAGGCAATGGCCGGCTCGGGCGGGGCCAGGATCACCGGGGAATTGCCCTCTCCTTTGACAACCAGGTCGCCCGCGCGATACCCCATACGTCCGCGCAACAGAATCCAGGAGAGGTCGCGCTCGCTTTGAAAATTCCGCCAGACAACAGGCTGCGTGAGCAGCGCGCGAGAAGGCGTGGCCGCGGCGGAAACCGAAGCCTTGGATAACAGGTCGTCGAGTCGCTGCAGGCTGGGTGGCCCGGCGCACCATGCGATCCCGCAAAGCCAGCCAAGAATAAGCGTCGGGACCGGCGCGAGATTTCCCACAGGCTATTGTCGCATGCGTGCAAAACTTCAGAAGCGATGGCTCAGAACTCGACGCGCGCGCCGATCTGAATGGTGCGCGGATCGTTGGGCTGCTGCCCGAGATTGATCAACCCGGTTGTGGTATTCGGGTTCAGGTCATTTGGGTGGTTCAGGAAATTGAAGAAATCGCCCGCCAGGCGCAAGCGCACTCTCTCAGTAATGTCGAGGTACTTGAAGAGGGTCGCGTCGGCGCTCCAACTGCGCGGCCCGAGGAAGAAGTTGTGTGGATCCCAAGTCAAATTATCGGTAATCGTGGTCTGGACCACCTGTCCGTTGGCCAGCGTGAACGGGAGACGGCCGTTGAAGCCAGATCCGGCCGGGTGTATGGCCCGGTTGTTACGATCCACGGGCACCAGCGCTTCAAGCTGGTTGAGGCTCACGTTGGTGGCGCCGGTGGGGTCGAAGTCGCCCGCGAAATAGAGCATCTGGTTTTGCCCGAAGATGTTCATGGTCAGCCGCTGGTTGGCGCCCAGCACCGGGTTGCCGTAAATATATTCGCTGGGGTTGATACCCATCCAGAATCCGCTGCGCCAAGTGCCGATAAAAGCAACCTGCCACCCCCCCACCACTTCGTTGAGGGCTTTCGAAACATTGCTGGCGAACTTCTTATTCCTGCCGAAGGGAAGCTCGTAGATTCCGTTCCAACTGATCAGGTGCGGCGGTACCTGCGAGGTATTGTAGTAGACCAGCTTCAGGCGCTGGCTCAGGGACAGGCTGGGTTCGCCCAGAATATTGCCGTTCAGCGGCACCAGGGCGCCGTCGGAACCGTCGCTGAATCCGCCCGAGTCGCTGGTGGTCAGGATGTGGCTGTACACGTAGAACCATTGCAGGCTCAACCCTTGCGAGAAGCGGTGCTGCAGTTGCGCCTGAAACGAGGTCGAATTGGAATAGCCCACGTGCGAAATCATGGTGGGGTTCCAATTCGGGTCGACGCGCCGCGCGTCAGCGCCTGCGGCGCCGGGCTGGACCTCCAGGCCCGTGCGGGTTTGATAATTCCAGGCCGACTCCGGCTGGTTCAAGGCGACGCGCTGCTCCAGGTTGCTGCCGTGATTGCCGATGTAACTGATCCGGAGGGAAGTGTTCTTCTGCAGTGCGTACTCCAGGCTCACAGTCCACTGCTGCATGCGGTTGTCGGCCCAGTTGTGGGGATCGAACACCCAGATGCCCTGCGATGTGCTTGAAATGCCGGCCGTACCGTTGATATTCACGGTGGCGTTCGGCAGAAAATCGCTATTGGCGGGTGCGTTCAACAGATCGTAATTGGGCGTAGCGCCATTCTGGTCCGCAACACTGTTCTGGAAACGCAGGTTGAGCGGTGGATTGGTGCGCGATCCTTGCAGGATCTGGGACAGCGGCATGGGCCAGTAGAACATGCCATAACCGCCGCGGATCACCATTTTGTTGCTGAGCTGGTAGGCGAGCGAGAGCCGCGGGCCGAAGTCCCGCCAGTATTGCGGGATGAGCGCCTTGGGAAAGCCGGGAACCTGGCTGGCAGTGACCCAGGACAAGCCACGATTCGTCCAGGATTGCAGCACGCCGGGGGGAATGCCGGGAATGCTGTTGATGGAAGTGCTGTCCGGACTGATGACCGTAAATCCGGTCAGATTCGCCGGGTCAAGATTGACCAGGCGGTTGTATTTCTCGTAGTAGGGATTCCAGTGATCCCACCGCAATCCCAAGCCGACGGTCAAGCGCGGCGACACCTTCCACGTGTCATCCACGTAGAATCCGAATTCCTTCTGCCGGAAGTAGAAATAACCGCGGTTGTACTGATTGCTCAGGTAAGTCGGCAGGCCCAGCAGCAGGCTGCCGAATCCGGTTCCGGTAAACGGCGCGGCGGCCTGGGCGGAAGGATCGTACAACTGGGTCCAGTCCCCATAGAAGCTGTGGGAGCCTTCGGCCTGCTGCAACTCCTCGATGTTGTTATATTCCTGGCGGCCCTTAAAGCCGAACTTCACCGAGTGTTTCCCTTTCACCCAGGTTACGTTGTCATCGATTTGGAAGGAGGTCAGGTTCTGGTGGTGGTTGTTGTCGCCGTCCCAGCCGCCGTAGTACAGCATGTGGCCGAAGGGATCACCCGAGCCGGCGGCGTACACGGTGGGCCATCCCGTCACGCCAAACGGATTTGGCAGGCCGAGCTGACCGGCCCAATTGGTGCTATCGCCGAGAGTGCCGTAATGTGTCGGAGAACGGTGTGCCGAGAGTTGCAATTCGTTCAGCAGGATGGGCGAGAAGACATGGTTCCAGCGGATGTACCCGGAACGGACCTTGGCATCTTCCTCCTTGGTGCCGCCGCAATTGGTGCAACCGACGGGCGGGTAACCGTAGAGACCGCCGTACTGTGCGTTGAAGTAGGGAGAGCTCGTAAAGCGCCCTGAGATGCTGTCTTTTTCCGAGAAGGTCTGGTCGATTTTGATGGTCCAACTGTACTGGTTCGACGGCACCGAGTAGTATGCCTGGAAGTTCAGATCGGTCCAGGGGTTCAGATCGCCGCCGATGTTGGGCGTGGGTGTAACGCTCTGAAAGACTTTGGCGGTAGAGCTGATGCGGCTGGTCGGAATCACGTTGCCGATGAATGGGGTACGCGACCCGTTCTGACCCGTGGTCAAGGGATCGTAGATGGTGTACTTGTCGCCGGAGCTGTCGGTGATGCTGCTGAGGTCGCCGTTCCACATGGCCTGCGTGGGAACCGCGGTGGTGGCGAACTTGTTCTGCCGCTGTTTCAGCCCTTCGTAGTCGAAGAACCAGAAAGTTTTGTTCTTGCCGTTGTACACCTTGGGAATCCAGACGGGGCCGCCGAGGAAGCCGCCGTATTCGTTGCGGATGTACTTGGCGGGCGTGGAGCCATCCTGCCGCTGGCGTGAGCGCAGGCCGTCGGCATTAGAGCGGAAAGTCTCAAAACCGGCACCGTGGATTTCGTTCGTGCCACTGCGGGTGACCATTTCGATGGTCGCGGGACGCGAAAACTGGGCGCCCGAGCCGGCCGTTTCGACACGGAATTCTTGGATGGTATCGAGGCCCGGCTGGACCCGCGACATGCCGCCGCCGAAACGGTCCACGTAAGACATGCCGTCGAGAACCATTTCGGTGGATCCGACTTTCATGCCGTTGGTACGGGGATTGCCGCCGCCTACCACGCCGGGGGTGAGGTCAAAGAGATTCGTAATCTGGCGGCCGTTGAGCGGCAGGTCGTGGATGGTGAGCGCATCTTTCACGTCGCTGACCTGGGCGCCCTGCGTTTCGATCATGGGCGCCGCGCCGGTCACTTCCACCACATTGGCCAGGCTCCCGACTTCCATGGCGGGATCGATGGAAACCGTCTGCCCCGCCAAAACCGTCAAGGTCGCTTCCCACCGCTTGAACCCCGCGGCCTCCACCATCAAGCGATACGGTCCGATGGGCAGAGCTTCGAAAGAGTAAATTCCGGCCGAATTGGACTGTCCGTTTCGGTCGATGCCGGTGTCGGTATCCGTCAAAGTGACCTTGGCGTTCGGCACCACGGCCTGGCTGGCATCGTGAACTGTTCCCCGGACCACGCCGAGGCCTGTTTGCGCGGCTAGCGGTACCGCCAGCAGCACGAGAGCGATCGCCGACTTTCTGACCAGTCGCAAGAAAGCGTCGGTGAGCATTTGGAACCTCCCAGCCATATTTGTGGTAAATTGTGCTGAGACTATCAAAGATTGGGTGCGGTGTCAAGCGTAAAGTAGCCGCAATTCCTTGCGTTGCTCAAGAAAGTCATGAAGCTGCCTCAGCGTACGAGGATTCTCCGGCCGCGTCAGGTCCGGGGCGCCAATATTGCGGCGCTATTGGAACTTCTGGGAAGGCACGAACGCATCTCCCGCGCCGAACTGGCCCGCATCAGCGGACTTTCGGAAGGAACCGTCTCGCGGATCATCAACGACCTGATCCGGCGCAAGCTGGTGATGGAAGATGGAGCCGAAAACTCCACCGGTGGACGTCCGGCCACCTGCCTGCGGCTGGAACAGAATCGCTTCTCGGTTGGCGCCGACGTCCATAGCTGGGAAACCCAGTTCGGCGTGAGCACCATGCGTGGCCGGATGGTGGAGATGGCATCGCAGCGGACGCCCCGGACGCCCGAGGAAACGCTGGACATGCTGGCCCGCCAGTTCACCGGTTGGCGCAAGCAGTACGGCAGCGGACAACTGGAGGGGCTGGGGGTCAGCGTGCGTGGCATCGTCAACAGCCGCACCGGGGTAGTCGAACAGGGCGCCGATCCGGGGTGGATCAATGTGCCGGTCAAGGCGGTGCTGGAAGAACGTCTAAAAGTGCGGGTGCACGTGGAGAACAACGTGCGTGCGGCGACCCTGGCCGAATACAAGTTCGGCAACCCCGGCGTACGCGACAGCCGCTCGCTGCTGGTGGTAGTGGTGGACGAAGGTGTGGGCATCGGCATGGTGCTGGACGGGAGAATCTATCATGGTCCCCGGATGGCGGCGGGCGAATTCGGGCAGATGGTGATTCTGGCCGGCGACTCGGAGGAACGGTACGACCGTCCGGGATGTCTGGAGCGTCTGGCGTCGAATACGGCGCTCTGCGAACGGTACGCCGCGCTGGCCGGCAACAAGACTTTTACCGGCTCGGGGAATGTGGCCGCGCGGGTACGCATGATCTGCCATCGCGCGCAAAACGGCGAGGAGGCGGCGCGCACGGCGCTGGAGCAAACATCCAGGTATCTGGGAATCGGAATTTCCAATGTAGTCTGGGGCCTGGATGTCGACACGGTAATCATCCACAGCGTGATTACCGAGGCGTGGGCCATGGTGGCGCCGGTGATTTTGGATCAATTTCCGGAGGGGGGCCAGACCGTAACGAGGCAGAGCCTGGTGCTGCGTCCGTCGCTATTCGGGCGGGAGGCGGCGCTGGTGGGAGTGGCGGCATTGCCGTGGGATCTCATGTTCACCGAGCCCAAACCGGAATCCGAGCCGAGGGAAGTTCTGGTCTAGTGCGCATCGCGCGGTGGCTGCCGGCAGTGGTGGCGATGGCGCTGCTGTCCGCGCAGCCAGGAGACGATCGACTCCGGCTGAACCAGCACAAGGTGACGAATTCCTCCAGCCCGGCGCCTGAACCCGGCGCGGAGGATCAGCAGATTCCCTCGCTGATTGCCGGGATCCGAACCCCTGCCGAATGGTGGCACGTCCGCCGGCCCGAGCTGATCCGGTTGTGGACGACGATTCTGGGCAAGATCGAACCAAACAGAAGCGATCGCAAATGGTTTGGCGACATCCGGCACACGGTGGAGCGGGAGACCACCACCCATGAGAAATACACGCGCACCGTGCTTGACCTGCCGATCGAAAAAGATTTCCTGCAGCCGCACATTCTGCTGCTGCCGCGCAACCAGGGTGCGGGCCCGTTTCCAGCGGTGATCTGTTGGACCTCAACTACGCCGGATTACACCGCGCCCGAACAGTGGTGGGGCGCGTGGCTGGCGGAGCATGGCTATGCCGTGCTCACAGGATGGTCGTTCATCCGGAATTACCGGGGCGGAACCAACTACGGCACGGGCGCCGCGCAAAAACTGTACGAACGCTTCGGCCACTGGCTACCCATGGCCAAGATGGTATACGACGCGCGGCGCGAGGCCGCCTACCTGCGCAGCTTACGTAACGTGGATTCCCGCCACATCGGTTTCATGGGCTTCTCGCTGAGCGCCAAGGCTGCCCTGTACGTAGCGGCGTTCGCGCCGGAATTCAAGGCCGTCGCCGCGATCGATCCACACATCGCGGTGAACGGAGGTACGAACTGGTATGCGCCCTGGTATCTCGACTGGCTGCACGTGTTCCCGGATATCCCAACGCCCCAACATACGGTGCTGAGCCTGCTCAACCCGGACCCGGCGCGGCCTGGATTCGAGCACGATCATCACGAGATCCTGGCGCTGGCGGCGCCGCGCGCGCTGCTGGTGATCGGCGGCCGCGGAGACACCGAGTCCGGTGGCGGAGACTCCGACGACCGGCAGAGCTGGGGCTACTACAACCGTGCCGCGGAAGTGTACCGGTTGCTGGGTATTCCCGACCGGCTGCAATTCGTTCTCACTGCGGACGGCCATCATCCGAACGGGCCCGCGATCGATCCCGCCTGGCGGAATTTTTTCGAGCGCTATCTCCGCCAACAGTGAGCGTGAGCCGGTGGAGGTGGTGCGCGTGCAGTTGAAAAGCCTGGTACAGGAGTTCCTTTCCGTAGCGCATATCAGGCTCGAAACTGAAGCTCCAGCTTTCGTTGTCGAGCAGTAGCGGGATGGCGGCGCCCGGCGGCGCGGCGGAATCCAGGTGCATGACGCTGGTGCGCTCGCGCGCGCCGGTCCACTCGCGCTGTTTTTCCTCTTCCAGGCGCGCCACCTCAGTGAGAAAGGGCGAATCCGAATAGATCCTGGTGCGGTACCAGTTACTTTTGTCGAACGGGTCGAGCCCCTGGGCGAGTTTCACCCAGATGGTGAAGTCTTCGCCGGGCTCGATGCGCCCGTTACCGTTTCCCTTCCCCTCGGTGACGGTCCGATCCACCGCTGCGCCGCCGCCCTGGTTGCCTTTCTGGCGGAAGACGGGCAGCGTGACACTACGGCCATCGAGGACCTCGTAGGCTAACGGCGCGGTGAGGCCGTCGGGAATCAGCAGCACGTCGATGTCGGAGGTCTCCTCGTGCCAGCCGTCGTAGGTCAGTTTCAGGGTCAGGCGCGCTGGAGCGAAGTACCCGCTACCGGAGGTGAAGCGGACGGCGAACTTCGCAGTCAGATCCGCGATGCGCCCGGCATCGATCCGCGGGAGCGTCACTGGCTGCGAAAGGATCTCAACCGTCGGATATTCTGAGCTGAGCGCGGCCGTGACGCCGGCAAGCGGTTCCGTGCGCGGGTTGAAGATGCGGACCGGGAGTTGCACGGCCTTGCCCGGCGGTACACGCAACCGGTCGCCGGCGGTGACCGGCATCAGGATAGGAGCGGCGGCGCTTGCGCCAGGGCCGTTGAAGCTGATCTGATGGCCGCCGCCATCCACCGTGAACGTAAGGCTGCCGCGCGCATCGGCCGTGACTTCGCGCGACTCGGCGCTGTCCGCCGGCAGCCTGCAGTCGAGCATGCGATAGACTGCGCCAGGTGCATAAACTGCCGCGGTCTGGATGCGAATAGAGGCGCGACCGAACGGAGGCCCGTCCGCAGCCCACCGGCGCGTGGTAATCCGGAGGCCATCTTGGCGCACGCCTTCGAGATAAGTAAATCCGCCGCCGGGAGCATCCACATTCACGTGATAACCCCAGACGTCGAAGTCGCGGTAGGCGCTCGAGTAGCTCCAGGTCTCGGGCACATCGTCGAGCGCCGGGTTGGCAAAGGCGCGCGCGTGGAAATCGAAAGTTTCAGCGATGGAAGTGGCCCAATGGCGATGATACTCGTCCTGCCGGAATTCGAAGTCCACCTCCGGGGCGCGGGCATACGCGTTGCGCGTCTCTTCGTGGTACTGGCTGATGTAATCGCCGCTCGCGCGGACCAGCCGCACCATGGTGTGGGTATGGGAATCGATGTGCTCTTTGGGGCTCCAGAGCACACGACGGCCTGGCTCGCCGGTATAGAACTCCGGGCCGGGATTGAAGGCGGAGGCGCTGCCGATCCAGTCCGGGTAGCGCGCACTGAGGTACAGGCTCATGAAGCCGCCCATGCTGAGGCCGGAGGTACCGCGATGACGGCGATCGGTGAGCGTGCGGTAGGTTGCGTCTATGTGTTGCACTAACTCAAGAAAGTAGGGGCCAAAGTCGCGATCGCCGCCCTGCTGCAGAAGGTCCCAGGGTGAGCCGCCGTAAAAGCCGGTGTAGGCGGAGGCCACGTAGCCGTCCACGGCGACGACGATCGCGTCATGCTGCGCCACCCACGCCGCCATCTTGGGGATGGTGTCCTGACCGTGATCGTACAGTTCCACCGTGTAACGGTCGCTGTGGCCGTGAAAATAGTAAATCACCGGGTATCGTTTGGTCCCGGTATCGTAAGCCGGCGGCAGCAGGATGCGGTAGTGGCGCGGCTCGCCGAACACCTTGGATTGGTAAGTGCAATCGAGGAACGGCTGCTGCGCGCCGGCGCGCGAAACGAGCGCGGCGAAGCAGAGTGCGAGAGCGGCCGGTTTCATCAAAACACACTCTTGCCGGTCATGCCAGGCGCAGGCGGCGCGCCGAACAGACCGAGTACGGTGACCGTGAGATCTTTCAGCGTTGGATGGGAGGCGCGAATGGCGCGGTTGCTGAGGAGCACTCCCGGCACGTCATCCGCGTTGATGCAGTGGTCCGCGATCCAGGCGTCCGTATTGTCGTCCAGTATAGACGCCGGGGCCGCCCCCAGCGCCGTCTGCCAGGAAGCGCGATAACCGCGTCCATAGCCGACGATCAGATCCGGGCCCACCGGCGCATGCGTCTCTGGCACCGACTCCACGACCTGGCGGCCGCTCACCGGATCGCGAAATGCGAGCAACTCGCTCGTCAGCCTGGCGGTCAGCGCGGCCACCTCCGCGGGCTGCACGGAACCACTCTTTTCACGGCCCGCACGGTTGATGTAAAGGCCGTTGAGGCCCAAGGCATACGCCTGCGTGCGGGACCAGTCCACGTCGGCGAAACCTTCGTCATCCCCGCGCGGCGGCCCTTCGAGCGCCAGAAAGCCCTGCTGCCACAGCCATGTATTCAGGTTGACGCTGCGGTCGAAACTGTTGAAGCCGTGGTCCGACATCACCACGATGTCGGCATTTGGAAAGCGGCTGACGGTATATCCGATGGCCCGATCCACCGCCCGGTAAACGTCCAGCAATTCGGAGTCGAACTTGCCCCACAGCATGTGCGAATTCTGGTCGATCGAAGAGAAATAAAAAAACAGGAACCCGTCGCGGAATTCGTCGAGCGAGCGGCCCAGCAGCCGCAGTTCGTCGTTTCCGACCAGGGTGCTCTGCATACGAAACTCGGCGCGCGTGAGCACGCCCTGGCGATAGGCGGAAGTGTCCTCGGCGATGCCCTGCGTATAAAACGGCCCGATATGGTCAGCCATCTCACGGCTGTAGGACGCCGGGGCGGAGATGGGCAGGTCCGGAGAACGAGGGTCGATATTCACCGGCGTCACGTATAGGGCTAGTTGTGGATGCAGTTCCTTGGCATAAACGCGGAACATGCCGTGCGCCGCGGCTAGCCATCCCAGCAGCGGAAAATCCGCGGCAAGCCAGTCCGACCACTCCCCTTGCTTCACAATGGCCGCCTGGTCCCCAATCGCCAGGCGCGCCGCGTTGTTTTCGGGATCCACATCGACCACCAGGTCCGCGGTACTGTAGCGCTGATCTTTGCGCATAGAGTTGGGCGGACCTTCCACCGGCAACACGTAGTGAAAAGTGCCCGACGGTATCTTGACGATCCGTCCCCCGGGCACATCGCGCGTGAGTTCTTCCGGATCGCTGGTGTAGAAAGTGAATGTCCCCTGCGTGCCGCGCAGATCGGGCGCGCCCATGCCCGCCAGCGCGCGGCCGGCTTTTTCCGGAGGAAAGTTGGTCGGCATGTGCTGGATCAGCACCGGAACGTGGCGGTCCGAGAGAATCCGCCAGAATGCCTCACCGCGGCGTAGCGTCTCGACCCGCGCCGAAGAAAGTGGAATCAGGTAGGGGCCGAGGGGAATCTGAAATCGCGGTTCGACGGTCCGGCTCATGGAGGAAAATGGCGCGAGCGTCCGCGGATCGCGATGCACAAAATCGAAGATGCCGTGGCCGGAAGGATCCAGGCCCGTGATAAACGTCGACCAGGCGACCGGACTTTGCGGCGGAGTGGTAGTGCCCAGACGGCGGAAGCCGCCGGTATCGCGCAGGTGGCGCACGTTAGGCAAATCGTCCCAGTGACGTTCGAGGAAGCCGGGATCCATGCCGTCCACACCCAATACGATGACCTGTTTGCCGGTAGCCACGGATGAGCGGCATCCGGCCGCGGACAGTAGCAGGGCCGCAAGCGCCGCGGCAACCGGAAGACGCTTCACTGCTTGCCGCCGATATAACCGAGGCTGCGGAGTTGGTCTAGCGTCTGCTGATCGAGCACCGAGCGCGCCCCTTTCCCCAGGAGCGCCCGCAGGCGTTTTTGAGCGTCCAGCCACTTGCCCAATTCTGTCATCATCCGTTCGACTTCCGCGGAATGGGCGGCGGCCACGTTAGTGCTTTCCACCCGGTCGCGGCGGCGGTCGTAGAGTTCCACGCGATTCAAGCCGACATCCTTGCCTTTCTCGCGATAGATCAGCTTCCAATCCGCTTCGATGACGGCGAAAGTGTTGATGCTATTCTCGGGCACGAAGCCGCCGGGCTTGGCTTGCGGATACTGATAACGGGACGTCATTACGGGCGCACGGCGATGAAACGGGCGGCCCTGAATCAGCGGCGCCAGGCTCTGGCCTTCCATCACGTCCGGAGACTTCGCTCCGGCTAGTTCGAGCAGCGTGGGCATCACGTCGATCAGTTGCACGGGCTCGCGGACGCGTCGCGGCACCGGTAGGAGCTTGGGGTTCCACATCAGGAACACGGTGTGAGTCAGCTCTTGATACAGCGAGTGGCCGTGCGCCGTCCAGCCGTGATCCCAGAATTCTTCGCCGTGGTCGGAGACCACGACCACAAGCGTGTTCTCCAGTACTCCCATCTGTTTCAGCTTCGCCGCCAGGGCTTCCAGGCTGGCGTCGTTGTGCAGAATTTCGCCGTCGTAGCGATCGATGGCCCGGCGGATGAACTTGTCGGGATCGATCCCGCTGCGGCGGCAACCTTCGCGACTGACCACCGTGCCGCCGCCGTACTGCGCCTTGTCGCGAAGGGCGGCGTAGTCGCGATTGAACTCGGCGGTCTCGGCCGGATTGGCAAACTTCTCCTCGAAGGGAGGCGGCGGACGGTACGGCGCGTGCGGATCGGTCGAATGCACGTAGAGGAAGAACGGCTCGTCGCGGTGTTGTTGGAGCCAGGGAAAAACGGCCTTGTTGACGGCCGCCGAGTCGGTGCCGCGGTCCGCGGCGTCGGTGCGGTAACGCTGCACTACTGGAAACTCCATCACGTAATCGAAACCGCGCTGCAGGCCGGTGATCTTCCCTGCCCAAGGGCTGGCCGTGACGCTGGCGGTCACATAGCCCGCGGCGCGCAGTTGTTCCGCCAGAGTCGTGGCGCCCGCCGGTATGGTGTCGTAGTCATTCAAGATGCCATGGGTGTAGGAATAGAGCGATGTGAACAGCGACGCGACCGACGGTTTGGTCCAGGTGGCTTGTGCCTGGCAATCGTCGAACACGATGCCGGCCGCGCTCAGCTTCTTCAGGAACGGCGTGGTATCGCGCGCATAACCGTACAGGCTGGCGTGATCGGCGCGCATCGTGTCGATCATGTAGAGCAGCACGTTGGGCCGGGTTTTGGATGCGCGGGTGGTTACCAGCGGATTGGCCCAGAAGCCGACCGCTGCAGGCTGGCGCGCTTCCGTCCGCAGCACGAGCGTCTGCTTGCGGCCGGCGTACGCGCTCAGATCGACATCGTGATCCTGCCACTCCTCCGCGGAGGCAACCGTGGCGGCGAACAATTCCTTCTCCGGCGATTGTGCCATCACGCGGAATGTCACCGGCGCGCCTGCGGTTGGCAATCCCAGGCCAAAATGCAGGTGGGCGCCGGCGGGGACGTTGACATCGAATTTGAGCGATGACGGCGCATGCGCGTACAGCACGTTGCGGTATTCGTCCCTTTTGCCGAGATGCAGCTTGCCCGCCGCGCCGGGAAATTCAGCCTTTTTGGGAACCAGCCGGATGGAACTGATCGCCACCACGCCGGTTAGGCTCTCTGTGGGCATGATGGCGAGTGGCCGGCTGCCGCGCACGCCGCCCGCATTCACGTCGAAACGGTAATCGTGATATTCGCCCAGCGAAGGAATGGCTTGTCGGTACTCTTGATCGCCAATTTTGATCTTGATCTCCTGGCCCGCTTCGGCCAGCATGTGGATCTCGACAGCTTCGTAAAGACTCCAGTCGATCGGCTGCGCGTCGGGCGAAACGATGACGGGCGTACTGCCATCGCCCTTCACCATCAGGTCGCCTTTACGGTAACCAATGCGCCCGCGCAGGACGCTCCAGGTGATGTCGTCCTCGGAAAGAAAATTCCGCCACACCAGCGGGACAGCCATCTCCGTAACAGCAGCGGGGGCGGCGGCGGTGGGAGTCTGGAACTGGTCGTCCAGCCGGATTAATGCGGACCTGGCGGGCGACTCGGCACTGCCGGCTCCCGCCAGGAAAAACAGGATGAGCCCGGTAAGTCGCAGAGCACCATTCTCGCAGATTCCTGGTTTGGTTGGAAGAAAGCTGCGACAATGCGCGTATGTTTCGCATCCGTCTGCTCCCGCTTCTGGGATTCGCCAGCGTGGCGGCGATGGCCGCCGAGATCATATTGCCCGGGCCGGATTTCGAGCGTGACCAGGTGGTGACCGCGGTATACCGCACCGGCCACCTGGCCACCGGCAAAGGATCGCTCGCCCTCAAATGGACCGATGCGCTCGGCCGGGCCGTCGAGGAGCGCATCATTCCGCTAGTTCTGAACGACGAAACCGAAATTCGCTTTCCACTGGATCTGCGCAAGGCGGTGGCCATGGAGAACACGGTGGAAGCGCACTTGATTCTGGACGGGACCAACCACAAGGGCGAACCCGACCGCCGCGACGAACACGCGCAGGTCCGTTTCATCGCGCGGCCCACCGACCGCGACTGGAAAGATTACCGCATCATCATGTGGCAGGACTATCCGCAGTCCGCGTGGAAGACGCTCGAATCTTTCGGCATCAATGCCGGACAGTACGGCGGGCGCGGCGAGCCCCCGGCCGAATTCCTGGCCGGCACGGATCTGCAATGGTATGCCGAAAACATCGCCACGGATTTCTATTCCGAGTATCACCGCTACTTCGGCGACCGGCCGGTGAACTGGCGTTTCGTGGAAGCCAAGCAACTCTATAAGCGCGATCCCACCACCAAGGAAGCATTCAAGCGGCATCCCAGCTTTTCGGATCCCGCGTGGCAGGAGAGGATCCGCGAACGATTGATTTCGGTGACGCGAAAACACTCACCCTACCGTCCGGTCTTCTACGACCTGGGCGACGAATCCGGCATTGCGGACTTGGCCGCGTTCTGGGATTTCGATTTCTCGGACCAATCGCTGGCCGAGATGCGGGTGTGGCTGAAGCAGCGATACGGCACGCTGGCGGAGCTCAACCAGCAGTGGGGAACTCAGTTTTCCTCGTGGGACCTGGTTACACCGGAGACCACCGCCGAAGCCATGAAACGCAGTGACGGCAACTACTCGTCGTGGGCCGACCACAAGGAGTGGATGGACATTGCCTACGCGCGGGCGCTGCAGATGGGCGCGGAGGCGGTGCACTCGGTCGATCCGAAGGCTTTCGTGGGCATCGCCGGAGGGCAGATGCCGGGGTGGGGCGGCTACGATTATTCCCGCATCACCAAGGCGATAAACTTCATCGAGCCGTACGATATCGGCAACAACATCGAGATCATCCGTTCCATCGCGCCCGCAACGGCGGTGGTGACTACGGCCTTCGCGCATGGTCCCTGGGAAAAGCATCGCGTCTGGTACGAACTGCTGCACGGCAACCGTGGGCTGATCATCTGGGACGACAAGAACGAATTTGTGGCGCGCGACGGATCGCCGGGCGCACGCGGCAAGGAAGCCGGCGTCTACTACAACGAAATCCGGAATGGCATCGGGGCCTTGCTGATCAACAGCCGGCGGCAGGCGGATGCGGTCGCCATTCATTATTCGCAGGCCAGCTTTCGCACCCAGTGGATGCTGCGCAACCAACCCAAAGGGGACGCCTGGGCCGGACGGTCGTCGAGTTCGGAGCGGCTGGATAGTGACTTTCTGCGCCTGCGGGAGTCGTACTGCCGCCTGGTGGAGGACCTGGGGCTGCAATACCGGTTTGTGGCATACGACCAGATGGAGAGCGGAGAACTCGTCCGGGGCGCTTACAAGGTCCTCATCCTGCCCGATTCGATGGCTCTGTCCGCGGAAGAGGCGGCCGCCATCACCGACTTTGTGCGGCGCGGCGGAAAGGTCGTCGCCAGCGGCGATATCGGGACGTTCGATCAGCACAGCCGGCGCTTGGCGGAGCGGCCGCTCGCGACTATCGAGAACCAGTTCGTCCGCCTGCCCGGCGATGTCCTCAATTACCATCGCGACCGGCTGATGGGGAAAGAAGGAACGGTGCTCGAAGGCGCGCGCGTCGTGTTTCAAGCGGCGGGCGTCGCGCCGCGCTTCCATGTGGTAGATCGCGACGGCCACAACGTAGTGGGCGTTGAGACGCACATATTCCGGAACGGTGGGGCCGAGATCGTAGGCCTGCTTTCCAACCCGCAATTGCGCGTGGATGAACTCGGGCCGCCGGAATTCAAATCGAACGAGCGCTTCGAAAAGCCGCTCGATCTGCGGCTGGTGCTGCCTGGCGAGTCCTTCGTCTACGACGTACGCAAAGGCGAGGCGATGGGCCGGCGCAAGGAAGTGGAGTTGCACCTGGATCCGTATGAGCCGGCAGTTTTCGCCGTGCTGCCCGGCGCGGTGGACAGCCTGCACCTGGCAGTGTCGCCCGCTGCGCCGCGCGGCGAACGGGCCTTCGTCAGCTTCTCGGCGGATTCGCCCGCCGCGGCGGCGGTGTTCCACGTGGACGTGACGGACCCCGAGGGCACCGCGAAGCCACAATATGGCGGAAACATGGTGTCCACGGGCAGTCGCGGCGGACTGACGATCCCTTTCGCCGTGAATGACCCGCCCGGCAAGTGGGAAGTGCGCGTGCGCGACGTGCTGACAGGAAACCAGTCGCGGAGTACCATCGAAGTTCGATAAAAGCGCAAAGGGGCGCGTGTCCGCGCCGCCAAGAGGGATAGGAACTCGTGTGATAGTGGCGGCGCGGCCGTGGCCCCGTTTTGCGCGAGTTGAGTAAAAGCGCAAAGGGGCGCGTGTCCGCGCCGCCAAGAAGGATAGGAACTCGTGTGATAGTGGCGGCGTGGCCGTGGCCCCGTTTTGCGCGAGTTGAGTAAAAGCGCAAAGGGGGCGCGTGTCCGCGCCGCCAAGAGGGATAGGAACTCGTGTGATAGTGGCGGCGCGGCCGTGGCCCCGTTTTGCGCGAGTTGAGTAAAAGCGCAAAGGGGCGCGTGTCCGCGCCGCCAAGAGGGATAGGAACTCGTGTGATAATGGCGGCGCGGCCGTGGCCCCGTTTTGCGCGAGTTGAGTAAAAGCGCAAAGGGGGCGCGTGTCCGCGCCGCCAAGAAGGATAGGAACTCGTGTGATAATGGCGGCGCGGCCGTGGCCCCGTTTTGCGCGAGTTGAGTAAAAGCGCAAAGGGGGCGCGTGTCCGCGCCGTCAAGAGGGATAGGAACTCGTGTGATAGTGGCGGCGCGGCCGTGGCCCCGTTTTGCGCGAGTTGAGTAAAAGCGCAAAGGGGGCGCGTGTCCGCGCCGCCAAGAAGGATAGGAACTCGTGTGATAATGGCGGCGCGGCCGTGGCCCCGTTTTGCGCGGTTCCTTAGTAAAAGGAGAGCATCCGATATGAACAATCGCCGTGAATTCCTAAGCTCGGTGACCGCGGGACTGGCTACCGCCGCGAGTGCGCAGCGCGTATTAGGCGCCAACGACCGGCTGACCGGTGCGTTCATCGGCGTGGGCGTGATGGGTTCGGAGAACCTGAACGTGGCCATGGATCACGGCGCACGTGTGGGCGCGATATGTGACGTCTACCAGCCGCACATGGAGCGCGCCGGAGCGGCGGCCCGGCGCAAGGGAAACACACCGAGAGAGGTCCGGGATTTTCGCGAAATCCTGGCGGACCGCAGTATCGACTTCGTGTGCATCTCCACGCCGGACCACTGGCATCCCTACATGATGGTGGAAGCCTGCAAAGCCGGCAAAGACGTGTATGTGGAGAAGCCGGCGTGCGTGGCGGTGGAGGAAGGCCGGGTCATGCTGGCCGCCGCGCGCAAGTACAACCGCATCGTGCAGGCGGGCACCTGGCAGCGGTCCGGCGATCATTTCCAGCGGGCCTGCGAGATGGTGCGCAGCGGGTCGCTGGGCAAGGTCGCGATGGCCAAGACCTGGATGTATCAGAACCTGCCGCAGGCCGGCATCGGCAATCCGCCGCCGGGCAAGCCGCCCGCAGGCCTCGACTGGGAGTTATGGCTGGGTCCCGCGCCGGAACGCCAGTTCCAGCCCAACCGCTTCGGCGTCTACCCGAACGCCTATTCGTATTTTCGTTTCTTCTGGGATTACGCGGGAGGCATCCTGACCGATTCCGGCATTCACATGGTGGACATCATGCACATGGCGTTCAACGATCCGATGCCGTCGGCAGTCGCGGCATTCGGTGGAAAGCTGTGGCTGCAGGACGACAGCGAAACGCCGGACACCATGGTGGCGGCCTACGAATATCCAGGGTTCGTAAGCTCGTGGGACCATCGCACGAACAACATGGGGAACGCCAGCCGCGTGATGGCCGTGACGTTCTACGGCGAGAAAGGCACGCTGTACGTGGACCGGAGTTTGTTCCGCCTGGAGCCGGAGAAGGATTCCGACCTGAAACCGTTGGAGGTGAAACGCGGGATCGACGGGCACCCCGCGCACTGGGCGAATTTCCTGGATTGCGTGCGCACGCGCAAACGACCCAATAGCGAGATCGAAACCTGCATCCGCTCAACTACCGCGTGCCTGTTGGGCAACGTCTCCCTGCGCAGCAAACTGCGCCTGGATTGGGACGATTCGTCGAAGACCGTGCGTCAGCGCGAGGCCGCTCCACTGCTGCGCCGCGATTATCGCCCACCCTGGAAACTGGAAGCGTAGGTGCGATCAGACGTTCTCGGGCACAGTGAAAGGCGCGCGGTATCGTCCGGTCAGCATGGCATTGGCTTCCTCGTCGCCGGTGAACCGTTGCGATGCCGGGTCGAAATGCAGCTCGCGCTTCAGCCGGTACGAGATATTGCTGAGCAGTGTAATGGCAGTGGATGCGTAGGTCTCGTGGATCTCGGCGGTCTGCAGATCGCGGCGGTTGGCGCGAATCGCGTCGAAGAAGTTGTGGAAGTGCGAAAGCTGGTCTTCGTCGTAGCGGTCCACGTCGTCCAGCTTGGTCAGTGGCGGCTCGGGCTTGTCCGATCCGGCGGGATAGATCTCCACGCGATCATCGGTCAGGCGCGCGATCATGTACCCCTTCGAGCCGTAGAAGATCACGCCCGACCGCATGCCTTCTTCGGTATTGGTATAGCGCCCCCGGATTTCGATCACCAGTTGCGTGCCATCGGGATACTCGCAGGTGGTCACCTGGGTATTGGGCGTCTGGCCCTGATCCTGATATCCGAACCGTCCGCCGGTGGAATGGATGCGCGCGGGCACTCCCTTGTTCAAGCCCCAACGTGCGACGTCGACGTAGTGAATGCCGTTGTTGCAGATCTCGCCGTTGCCGAAGTCCCAGAACCAGTGCCAGTTGTAATGCACCAGGTTGCGGTGGAAGGGTTGCATGGGGCCCGGCCCGACCCACAGATCCCAGTTGAGCGTGGCCGGCGGGGTCTCCGGTGACTTGAAGCCCAGTGACTCGCGTAGCTGGTAGTGAATCGAGCGGGCCATGTAAACGTCACCGATGGCGCCCTCCCGCAGCGCCTGCACGGCGTGCCGGAAATAGCCGTTCGACCGCCGCTGTGTGCCGCCCTGCATGATGCGGTTGTATTTCTGGGACGCGGCAATCATCTGCCGGCCTTCGAACAGATCGTGACAGACCGGCTTTTCGACGTAAACATGTTTGCCGGCCTGGCATGCCCAAATCGCGGCCAGGGCGTGCCAGTGATTGCAGGTGGCGATGGTCACCGCGTCGATGCTTTTGTCGTCCAGCACGCGGCGCAGGTCCTGCTCGAAAGCAGGCTTGCGCCCGGTAAGCTTTTCAAACTCGGCGCCGCGCTTTTCCAACTGGGTGGCGTCCGGATCGCAAAACGTGGCGACTTCCACGTCGGGAATCTGCGCCGCGAGTTTCAGGTGGTCGCCACCGCGCCCGCCCAGACCCAGAATAGCGATACGGATGCGATCGTTGGCGCCCAGAACGCGGCGTCCCAGGAACGATGCCGCGGTAGCGGTAACCAATTGTCTGCGTGTGATCTCTGACATACGTAGGATCTCCTTACTTGAAAATCTGTGCCAGCACTGCGTCCACGGGATGGCTGAAATTGGCGCCGTGGATCGCATAGACCTGGGCGCCCTTGTAGGCGGCGCGCACTTCCGGCGCGGGCAAGACTTGGCCTAACGGATTGACGGCATCGATCAACGATACAGGCCGCAGCGCGAGCGATGCCGCCAGATCCGGCAGATCGTAGTACTTCAACGCCGACGGCACAATCTGTTCGAACATCTGGCGATGGATGCGGTGCGTCACGATGGCATCGTAGCTCAACAGCATCTCTTGCAGCGCAAGTTTCGAGATGCGCGGATCGAGGGCCGCGGCATGTAGCATGGCGACCGCGGCGGTATTCCGGCCGAAACCGGAGATGCGGCCGGGATCGACGTCAGGGCGCGCGGCCAGCAGGTCGATGCCGCGCGCGATGTCGGCGGCACGGCTCCCGACGAGCGTTTCGCCCAGCAGGATAGCAGCCTCGGCATTATCGTGATCGGCGAAGTAGCGGAAGAAATAGTCGTGCTCGTCGAGCACCGGCCGGGTCTCGCCCATGCCGCGGGCATCGAGCGACATGACGATATTGCCCCGGTGCACCAGCCAATCGGCTACGCCCGCGCAGGCCTGCTTGCCGTTGCCATCCGCGCAGATCACCGCGGGGGACTTGCCGCCGCTGCTGGCAGGCACGTAAATAAGCGCCGGTATCAGAATCCCCGGTTCGCTCTCGTACGTGAGTTTTTCGATGCGATAGCCATCACGCTCGAGCGTGCCGTAGGTATGGATGTCTAGATCACCCGCGGCGGGCTTGAAGGAGGCAACCTGGCGCACGTTCGCCAGCGAGAACGGCGGACGATGCGCCTTTACTTCTTCGTACCGTTTCAGGTTGAGCGAAAAGACATCTTCACCCTGCAGGGACGTGGCCACCTGCCCGGTGGGCGTGGCCCACAGTTCGGACGAAGTCGCGATCGCCACTTCCTGTTCGCTCCCATCGTCATCCTGGGACTTCAACCAGCGGCCGAACCAGCGATACGCTGCCTGGCGCCGGGCCTTGTTGTATCCATGGCCGTCATCGGCTTCAAACGCGGCGAACTTATCCGCGGCGCCGAGAGCATCGTACTTGGGGCGCACTTCAGCCACGGTCTGGCGCACGCCGCCGATCGGAAAGAAGTCGCGGATCGCCGAAAGCACCAGGAACGGCTTGGGGGCGAAGGCGTAAATGAAATCGGCAAAGTCCATGCCACTCTTGAGCCACCCTGGGAACACCTGTTCGGCATCCTGTGGCCCCAGCGCTTCGAGGAGGACGTGCCACGACGTGATGTAGCATGAGGGCGCGGCCACTTTGATGCGATCGTCGAGCGCGGAGAGGTAACTGGTGTGTGTGCCGCCGCCGGAGTTCCCGGTCACGCCTACGCGCGATGCGTCCACTTCCGGGCGCGAAAGCAGATAATCCAGCGCGCGAATGCCATCCCAGATGGTGTAGCGGGCCAGCGCATCGCCGACCAGCATGCATTGCGCGCCCAGTTCGGTGTGCTCCACGGTGGATGCGAAAAACTTCGAATCGTTCCAGTCGGGATCGTAGAACTGCATGCGCTCTTCCTGTCCGAGAGGATCCCAGGCGAACGCCACGTAGCCGCGCCGCGCGAACGACCCCAGCATCTGCTGCCATGCGAAGTGCGATTTGCCCCCGAGTTCGTGTCCGAGTGGATAGAGAATCGCGGGATACGGAGGAGATCCGGTCTTGGGCAGATACAGATTCGCGGTCACGAAGAAATGCGGCTGGCTTTCGAAGATGATCTTCTCGATACGATAATCTCCACGGTCGAGGGTTCCGGTAATGCGCGCGTTCAGCGGCGTGCGCGCGGGGAATCCGCCCACCGATTTGACGATCGTCTCGCGTACCAGGGCGCGGCGCCGGGCCATAGCGTCCGGCGTGGTCATTCCAGCGACCGCCTCCGCGCGCTGACGCAGGCACTCGTCGGCCTGCCGCATCAGGTACGCGGGCAGCATTTTGCGGACTTCGTGAAATTCTCCGATGGCTCCCAGAAAATCGAGTTCGGCTTTCTCCTGTGCGGTTGCCGGAAGTGCTGCAATTAAGATGAGACCAAGTGAGACGTGTTGACAGAAGAAACTCATTGTGGGCAGAATACACCCTTTCGGAGGTGAAGCTCAAATGAAACACATGGCGCGGTTGTGGATGTTCGTAGCCGCGACGGTAGGTGCGGCTGCCGCGGCGGAGCTTCCCGCGCGCTATTACGAGTTGATGGAAAAGGGCTGCGCCGCCGTGGAGAAACATCTCGCGGAGTTGCCTGGTGCCGGCCTGAAGACCATCGAAAAACCGCAACAGCCGCACTCCGGCTCGTCGCTCGAAATCACCTGGGCGCACTTCGGATACACCATTTTGCCGCCCGCGATGCTATACGCCAAACAGCACCCGGCGAATCACCGCTACCACGACAAGAAACTGCTGGCGCTGGCCATTCAGATCGGCGATCTGCTGGCCGACGCCGACGAGAAAGACGAATTCGAACCGCGCCTGGACAGCGATTGGGACACTTACACGTGGCTGGAAGCGTACCGGCTGCTGGCCCCGGAACTGGGCGAAACGCGGCGCGCACGATGGCAGCGGGCGATCGTACGGAATGCCGCGTTGCTGGTGGCAGGCGCGATCGATCGGGAAGACGCGGCCTGGTATCAATCGCCGTTTATTCTCACTTCGCCGAATCATTACGCGCAGTGGGCGTCGCTACTGATGCTGAGCGGCCGCGTTTTTGGCAACCCCGAATGGGAGCAGCTGGGCACACGGATTCTGAAACGGTTCGCCACTACCGAACAATCTCCCGACGGGTATTGGGGCGAGCACAACAACTCCGGCCCCACCACGGGCTACAATCACCTGACCTTGCAGAGTGTGGGATTGTATTGGGAGCTCACGCACGATCCCGGCGCGCTCGCCGCATTGCGCCGCGCGACCACATTTCACGAAAACTACACGTTCCTGGACGGCACACCGGTGGACGTGATCAACGATCGCAACCGGCACTGGGGCGTGCGCTCGTGGGCGCACTTCACGTTTTCCAATTTTCCGGACGGCCGGGGCTACGCGCAATTCCTGGCGGATTTCTTCGACCCGGAACACATGAATGCCGACCTGCTGGGCCGCATCGCGCAGGATGCGCTCTACTATCACGAAGGACCGGTGGAACCTCCGCCGCAAATGCGCGAAACTTACGAGCACCAGATGAGCGTGCCCGCCGGGATTCGCAAAACCGGACCCTGGCAGGTAGCGCTTTCGGGCCTGATGAGCACGCAGGCGATTCACAACCAGTACTACCTGGACCGGCAAGGCAGCTTGAGCGTGCTGCATCAGAAGACCGGCCTGATAATTACAGGCGCGGGGTCGAAGCGGCAGCCGGAGCTGGCAACGTTTACGCAACAGGTGATGGGCCAGACCGTGCACATGCCCATCAGCACGCGTTTGCAGATGGACCCGCGGGAAGACCGTCTGTCGCTGGCTTACAACACGTTCTTCAGCGACCTGTACATTCCGCGGCCCTCGCCCGAGGAACTCACCCTGCGATTTCGCATCACGGAGCGCGACGGCGCCACCGAAAACGGCCGGCTGAACCTGCAACTGGTTTTGCACCCGGGCGAGACGCTGGAAACCGGAGCGGGCAAAAAGATCCTGCTGGGACCGGACCACGTGGAGTTCGGTGTGGCCGATCTGGGCGGGTGGATCCGCCATCATGGCTGGACGCTTCATCTCGATCCCACGGCGCGACTGGTCTGGCCGGTCTATCCGTTCAACCCCTACGGAAACGCACCGGAAACCAATATCGAGTGGGCGGTGGGAGTGCTGACGGTCGATCTGCACCCGGTGAAACCGGCGGATCCAAACATCCGCCACAAAGAACAGATCATCGCCTTCGCCATCTCAATAGGCGATCGCCAGTGAGTTGCAGTGGATCAATCCGGGCGCGTTGATCTCGAAGACCGCAGTGTTGCCGCGAACGTCGGCGGGAAGGATGGTGTGTCGATTCGTCTGTTCCCCGGCGGCGGTCAGGTAGCGATAAGTGACCGTGACCGGATGCGCCAGCGAGGAGGCGTCCCGGACCTTGAAGCGGATCGTGTTCCGTCCCGCGAAGATTTGGGGAATGGACATAACGCCGTTTTCGAAGTTGAGCTCGATCCGTTTCACCACGCCCCGGATCTGGAGGCGGTAGACGCCACGCACCTGCGGTAGCGCGCCATCCGTGATCGGCAGCCAAGCCGACCAGGCATCCGGTTCGGCTTCGCTCGCCGCCTTGGCGCGCAACGTGCGCATCTGCAGCGTCCCGCCGCCGCTGAGCGTGCCATCCACCAGGATGTAGGGGCTGTAGATATCGATGACTTCGCCGCCGGCTGGATGCACGGGCTGGTAGACGATGCGCCCCCAGGCCTGACCGATCGTGCGTCCTCCGCTGACGTCCGGATTGTAGCCTTCGTTGCGCGGTACGGCGGACAGGTATGGCTTGGCCTTCTGATAGTTCGGGTCGTGCTTCACCCAATTGCCATTCAGCATGGTTTCGGTGACCCGGTAGAATCGCCCGCTCGGCAGAAAAGCTTCTTCCTTCCTGGTTTGCGGTCCGGTGGGCACATAGAACTTGCGCGCCGTATTGTCCCAAAAGCGCTCGATGGTCATGCCGGGCAGCAGTTCAAAATCCATGTCGTGAAACTGGGTGCCCGGTTCGTATTGGCGGTTACCGAATGCGGTCTCCTTAGGGCTGCCAGCGCGCCGCCAATCGTCCTCCGTCGCGTAATACGCCGGCTGGATCAGGAGGGCGCGCTTCCACTCGGATCCGAAATACTCGAAGAAGGGCCTGCTGCGATTCCGATATGCCTGGTTCGGCAGGATGTGGCCATTGATTTCGGACCAGTCGAGAATGCGTGCCGTGGGCGAGTCGCTCTCGATCAGATAATAGCCATAACGCGGGTCGAATGCGCTGTAATGGCCGTCCAACCGGAGCCGGTACATGGTGTGATATCCGCCATCGCCATGCTGCAGCACCACTCTCTCGGCGGCTTGCGGATCGTGTTTGAACTCTGTCCAGGCCGCCTCTGCGATGCGGCTGGTGGTGTCGCAGTATCCCCAGCCGTAGACGAACAGGTTCTTGTGCGCGTCGGTGACATACTTCTCGCGGCCATCATCGCCCTCCCATGCCTGGATCATGCCGCCGGTCGCCATGCGCGAAAAAAGCCGGAGCCACTGAAAAAAGGCTTTGGCTTGCGCCGTCTCGCCGGCATTTTCCAGGCCTTCCAGGCGCATGACGTCGCGGGTCCAGCCGGCGAGCGTGCTGCACTCCGGCCAGCGTTCGCTCACCACCAGGGCACCGCGAAGCTCACCCGGCGACGCGGCACGCGACACCGCCGATGCAAGGAAAAGCAGCAGGATCGCTTTCATTTATAATCGGGGTACTTTCTATGAGACTTAGTGTGGCACTGTTTTGCAGTGCGGTGTGGCTGCAGGCGCAGACGCAGCCGCCCAAGCTGATCGATTGCCACGTGCATCATAACGGTCAACGGGAATTTCTCGACCGGCTGACAGCGAAGCTTGACGTCTTAGACGGGATGGCATTGCTCATCACCGCGATCCATGACGTGCCGGGCGTGAAAACCGTCATGGCCGCGCATCCCGGAAGGCTGGCGGGATTGGGCGAACTGCGGCTCGACGATCCGCGTGCCCTGACGCAGATCGACCGCTTCCACGAAGCCGGCTTCATCGGCCTGGGAGAGATCACGCAGCCGCAATATGCCTATGACGACCGGCGCTACTGGCCGCTGTACGAACGGGCCGAACGTTATGGCATGATCGTGCTCTTCCACACCGGGATCGTTAACCGCACGGCGCCGGATACGCCATCCGACGTCAGTTCCGACCGGATGCGCGCGGGCACTCTGGACCTGATCGCGCGGCGATTTCCCAAGCTTCGCCTGATCGGAGCGCACATGGGAAATCCCGATTACGCCTGGGCCGCCGAGATCGCGCGCTGGAACCCCAACGTCTGGTGGGATGTTTCCGGATCGACGCTGATCAAGAAGCAGCGCGACTATCGCTCGTTCAACGATCTGTTCTGGTGGACCGGTGCAGCCACGCCGCACAGCCCGCAGAGCGGCAGCAGCGCGTTTGAAAAGGTCGTGTTCGGGTCCGATGTTTTCGATGGCGACCTGGCGGAACTCGATCGCGCGTTGGAACGATACCACCGCATGCTGGATGAATGCGGCGTACCGCCGGCCGCACAGCAGAATATCTTTGCCGGAACCCTGTGGCGCCTGCTCAACGGCAAGTGAAGGGTTCGCTACCTGGCTTCAAAAACCAGAGCCTGGTTTTCAACGCGCGCGCCGGCGGGGATTTCGATCGCATAACGTAACTCGCGGGTTCCGGCCGGCACCAGTTGCGTGTAAGTCCTGGCGATGCCGTTCTCCTTCCAGGCATGTGTGACAGCCAGCGGTTGGGGCGCAGCGCCTCCCGGCGACTCCACCGCCAGGCGGAAGCTATCGAGCCCCAGATCGCGGATGCGGTAGCGCACGTACACCGCACTCAGGTTCGGAACAGCCACGTGGCGGTCGACCTCGGGCCAGCGCAAAACGCGATCGATGGGCACGCCGTCTTTCCACGAAAGCCGCGGATCGAATTCCCAAATCGTTTCGAATGGACCATCAGGCGATCGGCTCCACGCAATGGATGCGGCCGGTTGGCGCGCGGGAAGCGGTGTCACCCGACGAACTTCGGCCGTGAACTTATCGGGCGCTAGCCCGCCGCTGAGATCGAGAAAGCGGCCGCCGGCATCGAAGCCGGTCAGAGGCGCACCGTCCTGGCCTGCGATGCGGAACAGAAGGTCGCCGGCGCCGCCTGCCTGAGGTATCCAATAACCCTGCCCGCCGTCGGAAACATAACGAGCGTTGACGGATTGCTCGGGCTCGCCGGCCAGTTCGCGCCGCATGATCGCTTGCCCCGACGTGTAGATCAATTCGTTGTGGCCCGGCGCCAGTTCAGGCAGCGTGCGCGGGTTCAATTGGAAGCGCGTGCGCAACAGCGCGTGGCGCAGCGTCGCCTGGCCATCGAGATTGACGCGCACCAAATAGTCGTAAGCGCCGCCGGCCGCGTTGCGGCTGCCGTGTGCGGAACGGGTCAGCACCGCAGGCCCCGTCTGCCAGATTCCCTGACGTGGACCAGACAAGGTGCCGGCGAGGTCCCAATTCCGTCCGCCGTCGCGCGACGTTTCCAGAGCCACGCGACTGCCCGCTGAGAGCGCAGCTTCGACCTGAAACTGCGCGTCGATGATCACGTAAGGGCTGTGCATCTCGACCACGCGACCCGCAGCCAGGTCATCCAGCCGATCTTCGAGCACCCCGGTTGCCCAGCGCCGCGCATCCTTCTGGCTGTGCGGTCCGTCGTCCGTGCGGATCTGGTATTGCGCCACTTCCTGCGGAAACTCTTCCCACGCGCGACCCGTAAACTTGTAAGGCAGATAAGAGAGATTCCCCTGTTCCGGCTGGAAGTAACGAACCAATCGCTGGCCGCGATGCAGTTCGAAATCCATGCGGTGCCCTTGCGGCGCGCGCTCGTAAGGGAACAGCCAGTTATCGCCAGTGGTGGTAAACAATTCGGCCAGCCCGCCGATGGCGGCTTCCCGCACATCCGCCGGATACCACGGCGCGTCCACCACCGCTGCATCGACGGTGGTGGGATTCTTTAGTTTGGAAAGGATAAGATTCCCGTCGAGTTCGATCTGGTGGACCGAAGCCACCGGAGACTCGCGGGCCGGACCGCGGCCGGCCGTATTGTAGCCCATCATGTCCGAATCGTAGTAGTGATATCCGCCGTCGTAATAGACCTCGGCCACCGTATGCCCAGTGAGGAACCAGACGCGTGCGTCGGCGAAGCCACCGGCCTTCCACACCGCCTCCAGCAACGGCGCGATGTGATAGCACAATCCGAATCCGTAGCTATTGAGCAGCTTCACCGGATCGAGCACTTCGCCCGAAGGCTCTTCATACGCCCAGCCGGCGATGTGATACCAGAAGCCCGGCTTGACGAAGCGCCCGTCGGTGAGAAAGAATCGCCAGATAGCTTCGGCACGTTCGCGCGGCGTGTGCGCGCCGGCCTGGCGGTAAATACCCTGCGCAAGCGCCTGCAAATCAGTCGGGTCCGGCTGACCCTCGAGCAAGACTTTGGGTGAGTAGACTTGCGCGGCGGCACCACCTGCCGCAAGGATCAGCGCCGCCAGAAAACGGAGCGGGCGCATGTCAGGCCGCTCCGCACCAATTGCAGACGAACAGCAGGAGCGCCTTCGCCGCGGCGACGACCGAATCCAGTTCCACGTACTCGTCCGCGGCATGGGTGTTGCCTCCGCGCGGTCCCCACAGAACTGCCGGGATACCAAATTCGTGGAAGACGTACAGATCGCAAGGGCCTTCGATTCCGACCACCGCGGGCCGCTCGTGGAGCACCTGCGCCGCGCACTCGACCAATTCCGTCACCACAGGCTGCGCGGGATCGATCGCGGAGCCGGGCAGCCAGCGGATCGGGAACTCCAGGGCCGGCCTGCGGCGGAACAAGTGCGGCGCGCTCCCCATCATTTGCTCGAACCAGGCATGGAATTCACGCTCCACATCGGCCCGAGTCTCACCCGGCATGAGCTGCCAGTAGAGTTCCACTTTGCATTCTTCCGGCGTGGTGATTGGCTCGCCGGTTCCCCAGGGAGCCGTGAAAATCTTGGTCACTGAAACGGGCACCGGATCGGGGTGGTGCGCATAGAGCGGATGTGGCTTCACGCGGTCGCGGCGCTGCGCCGCAAATCGCGGCAGATCCTGGAGAAAGTGGGTCACCTGTTCGATGGCGCCGGAGGGATAGGCGCCTTCGCTCAACACTCCGCCCGCGCCGCTGAACGTGATGTGCGCGGTACGCCCGCCGCGCTGCGCCGCGCACACTCGCAGGAAAGACGGCTCCGTCACCACCGCGGCATCCGCCACGTAGCCGCGCAGCCGCCCTGCCAGCGTGCCATTCACGCCGCCGAATTCCTCGTCCACCACGGATTCGACCGTGAGATCGCCGGCCAGCCGGAGCCCCAGTTCCTCGACAGCCTCGGCCACGAACAGGTTCATGGCTACACCGGCCTTCATATCGTTCGAGCCGCGGCCGTAAAGCCTGTTACCCTCGATCTGCCCGCCGAAAGCATCGCGCGTCCACGGCTGCGTCCCGCGCGGCACAGTATCCATGTGTCCGGATAGCACCAGCGAACGACCGCCGCCCGTTCCCTTGCGCCTCGCTCCCAGGTTCGGACGCCCGGCATATTCACGGCCGCCCGCGAAGAGAGGATGATCGGTCAAGCCCGCGACGGCGCTCATCTCGTAAAGCTCGGGCATCCATCCGGCTGCTTCGAGGACCGATGCCGCGTATCGCTGGCAGGCGCCTTCCTTCCCCGTGGGTGGAGTGTTCTCCGACGCCTCGCGCACCAGCGCCGCGATCAGGCCGTAAAGGCGCTCGTGGCGGCCAGCGACGTAATCCATGACGCGCGTTTCAATCGAGCTCGCCATTCAGTTGACCTCCTTCAGACCAGACAAAGCGCGCGGAGGAATCCGAAAGCCGCGCGTGAGAATCGCCAGGTAGACTACGCCGATGGCCAGCCATCCGAATCCCGCCACCTGCGCCTTCCAGCTCAAACTCCACCAGACGTAGAAACACACAACGGCTCCGGCCAGCGGAAAGAGCAGATTGGTAAACAGCGACGCGCCGCCGCGACGCCGCAGTCGAATATAAAAATGGCGGATCACGCTCAAGTTCACCAGGATAAATCCGACGAAGGCGCCGAAATTCAACAGCTCGACCGCGAGCTGAAAGCGGATGAGCAACGATCCGGCAAGCGAAACCGCGCCCATCAGGTAGACGCTGCGCGACGGCGTGGCATAGCGGGGATCGACGTGCGCAAAGATACGCCGCGAGATCACGCCGTCGCGGCCCATTCCGAGCAGCAGCCGCGAGGCGCCGGCCTGTCCTGTGAGGGCGCTGGCCAAGCCCGCCACCAGCAGGATGAAAGTCAGGAATCCCATCATGGCGGGACCGCCCGCCCGGCGGCCGATATCCAGGATCACCGTCTCCGATTCCGGATAAGTTTTGAAATCCGGCCAGACCAACGCCGCCAGATACACGGTCCCCACGCAGAAGACGGTCTGGATCAGACACACCAGCACCGTGGCCACGGAGATATCCTGCTCCGGGTTGATGGTGTCTTCGGCCAGCGTGGAAATGGCATCGAAACCGATGTACGAGAGGCTGGCGATGGCCGCGCCGAGCATCAGCGGACGCAGACTGAACGTCGCCGGATCGTAAAAAACCTTGGGCGCGATCAAACCCGCGAGGCCGTGCTGCGCCGCCACGTACCGTGCCGCCAGCACTACGAACAGGACGGCGCAGACGGTCATCAGCGCCATCATGACGTTGCCGGCGCGCGCCGTCACGCGGATGCCGCGAACATTGATCAACGTGATCGCTACCGTGAAAGCCGCGGCCCAGATCCAGTACGGCACTTGCGGCACCAGCCGGTTGGCGGTCAGCGCGGAATAAATCACGCTCAACAGCGGAATCAGAAAATAATCCAGAATCATGGCCCATCCCGCCAAAAATCCCACGTGCGCGTTCAGCGCGTTCTGCGCGTAGGTGTAGGTGGACCCGGCGGATGGAAACACTCCGGACATTTTGCCGTAGCTCGCGGCCGTGAACAACATGGCGACCATAGCCACCAGGTAACTGAGCGCGGCGTACCCGTGTGAGGTTTGCTGCACGATGCCGTACACCGGATACGGCGCGGTCGGCGTAAGGATGACCAGGCCGTACAGGATCAGGTCCCGGCGCGAAAGGACGCGCTTCAGGCTGGCCGGCGCCACGCTCAATGCCCGGTCTCCAGGTCGCGCCAGTCGAAGGTGCGCCGGTCTGCGGGGATTTGAGCAGCCGCGGCCAGTTTGTTACGCGCGGTGCGGATCGCCGCCACCCACTCGCCGAACGGCAATTGCAATTCACGATTCACCAGGTAGGTCATGTCCACCGTGCGATCGGGCACGTGATCCTTCACGTCGTCGAGGTCATGCACGAACTTCCGCCCGTTCGCTTCCGCCACACGCGGATACCAGCTCTTGTACCAGGTGACGACGGCGCCCGCCAGCGCGGAATTACGCGCGCGCCGGATGGACTCGGCAGTGTCGAGCGCGTGATCGTACGATTCGATGGCGTCTTTCGGTTTACCCTTCGCCGCCTGCTTCTGTGCCTCGCCCGCCTGCGCACTCATGCTTCCGATGCCTAGGAGCATCTCCAGATTCTGCCGATAGAGCTGCGCGACAGAAAGATAAACCTCCAGGTTGTAGCGGTTGAACTCTACCCGGCGCACGCCTTCTTCGAGCAGCCCGATCAATTCATCGTTGGCCGCGAGCGATTCGGTCGCAAGTTGCAGGCGTCGCGCGTTATTCGCCTGCCATCCGCCGTCGCCGTCCGCTCCTTGTCCCGGGGCCGGCGGCAGGGGCAGTGTCTGGTCCTTGACAGGCTTGCGCGGATTGTAGATTCCGTCGGAATATCCGAACAGGCCTTTGCGCGACGATCCTCCCTGCTCCCAGCTGTCGCTCCAGAACTGCGCCTGCTCGCTCATGAGCTGATAGACGCGATTCATATTATCCGCGCCGTCGCCGTAGAACAACCGGTAAAACGCGGCCGCGGATTCCTGTACCGGCCGCGATCCGGGATGCCACGCCGCGGCTGTAATGGCCGTGTAGCCCAGCCAGAAGGTCTCCGGATGTAGCCCTGAATCCGCCCATCCCGCCACCACGGCGCCGATCACGTCCGTCTGCGCGCGCGCCGGGTCGAACGAGATTTTGCCGTAGGCATCCGCCACACGCCCCGTGTCGACGCGGCCCGGGTGCAGGCGGTGCGAGCTCGGCAGTCCGAAATAGTCCGGGAAGAATCGTTCCTCGCCTTGCGTCGACGTATAGATCATCTGCCGGATACCGCGCTTATGGAACACCGGATCGAAGGCCGGCCCGTAGACCTCGCCATTCACCAGATAAGGCGGCAGCGAATCGATGTCGGGAATCACCAGCGGAAACTCACCCCAGAAGATCACGGTGCGACCCTGGTCATGCATGGGCTCGGCTACCTCGCGCACGAATTGCGCGAGCAACTTGCCGACGCTGCCAAGTTTCGCGGCGGCCGCCTTCTCCTGGCAAGCCGGATTGTCGGCCAAGCCAATGTAATACGGCTCATCGGTCGAGAAATAGATAAACTTGCCGCCGTGGTTCGCGTCCAGCAGGTCCTGGAACATGCGCGATATGAATTTCACCGCGTCAGGATTGACGGCGCACAATTCGTAGTTGCTGTCCGGAAACGACCGGTACTTCGCGTATTCGGGGTGCTTCAGGATGAAGGCGATATGCGCGGGCGCGTCGAGGTAGGGCACCAGTTGCACGTGATAGCGCAGCGCATAGTCAGTCAATTCCTGATATTCGGCCGGCGTCATGGCGTAAGGTTCCACCAGCGCCGGCGCGCTCGGAAACTGAAAGTGACCTTCCAACTTCAGGCTGAAGCCGTTGATCTTGTAGAAAGCCGCCTGGCGGATGGCGCGCTTTAATTCGGGCATGCGCTCCAGGTGATGCGCGTCGTCCCAATAGATGTGACGCAGGTGCAGGTCCGGCCAATCCGTGATGCGGCAATGAGGCAGATACAAGACGCCTCCGCCACGGCGCAGAAGCTGCACCAATGTCCCGACACCGTAAAACAGGCCTGTTTCCGCATTCGCGGCGATCGTGACGCCCGAGTCCGCGATATCGAGCCGGTACGCCTGCTCCGCAATCGATTCCTTATCGGGATCGAGCGAAGCACCTGGAGTCACGCTGCCGGGTTTGATCTCCAACCTGATCTGCCGGTCACCGCTGGCTGCCAGGCGCAGGCCGAAGCGCGACTGCAGTTCCTCCGCCAGGACCGCCCCCGCGCCGTTATCCTCCGTTACACCAGGGCCGCGCGCGATGCTCCATTCGGGGCCCACGCGAACATCTCCCTCCTGCAATTCGACCCTCTGCGGATCGGGCAACACCGCATAGCCACGCGACCACAAGGTCGTCACCGTGTCCGCGCGCGCCGCCATCAGCGCAATCGCCAGCGTTAGAATACGGGTTCGCATGTCTGATTTGAGAATGTACCATAACCGCTTTTGGCCGACAGCGGTGCTCGCTTCGCTGGCGATTTGCCAAGCCGCCGACCTGAGCGTCTCGCCCGCGTATCTGCGGCCCGATCCGTTCGGTGCGATCGTGGCATCGGACAGCCTGGAAAACGCGCGGCCGGCACACCGGATCACCCTCGAAACTGCGCGCGGTTCTTATGCTTCGTGCCATCTGATCGCCGCGCTGCCTGAGGGTGGCGACTACCAGGTGGACTTACAGCCGTTCTCCCCCGGAAGTGGCATCCAGGCCGATCTGTATCGCGAATGGTATCACTTCGTGCCGTCCGTGAAGCGGTATATTCCCGATGCATTGATTCCGGTGCGGAGCCCGTATCGATCGCATCTGCCCGAGCCGGACAACCACGTCGCGGGGCAGACTGTGCAGGCGTTCTGGCTGGATTTCTGGGTGTCTCCAGCGACGCCGGCAGGGCGATATACAACCAGTGCGACGCTGCGTGCAGGTCCCAATTCCGCCACCCTGCCAGTCGAGGTGCGCGTACGGCCGGCCGTGGTTCCGAATGAAGACGCGGTGGCTATCGATCACAATTCCTACGGCACGTCGTGGTTCGCGAGCCAGTACCCGGAACTCGTCCGGAGGGCCGGTCCGGACTTCTGGACCAGCGATCGTTTCTATCACCTGATTCACGCCTACCACCGCATCTTCTACGAACACCGCGGCGTGTTTCATCAGTTAGGCTACGGCCACGCCGGAAAAGTCGGGCCGGAATTTGCCCCGGTACTGGAAGGATCCGGAAAGAACCTTCATGTCGCCGGCTGGACCGCGTATGACCAGCACTACGGTCCGCTCTTGGATGGCTCCGCCTTTGCGCAGACGCGCCGCGGTGCGCGGCCGGTTCCGTTCGTCTATCTGCCCATTAATCCCGAATGGCCGGCCTCGTTCGTGAACTGGGGTGAGCCGGGCTACGAACGCGAGTTCGTCAACGTGGTTTCCGAAATGGAGCGCCACTTTCGCGAAAAGGGGTGGATCGAAACGCGGTTCGAAATGTTCTTCAACCAAAAGAAGCGATACAAAGGCTTCCCGTGGGATGGAGACGAAGTCCGCTTCTCCCGGGATAACGCGTACTTCAAGCAGTACGCCGCCTGGCTGCGCAAAGCCGTGCCCGCCGCCTCGCCGGTGAAATTCGTTTTTCGCGCCGACACCAGTTGGACCATGGAACGGCAGTTCAAAGAACTGGCGGGCGTAGTAAATTTCTGGGTGTGCGGCGGCACGGAATTTGGCTGGTACGATTATGCCGCCCGGATGCTGAAGGATCGCGGCGACATCGTGTGGATTTACGGCGGCACGCCGGCCGTGACCGAGACGAGTTCGCAGGTGACCTTGGACGTTCTGCGCCCCTGGATCTGGGGCATCGACGGCTTCGTCCGCTGGCAGACGACCGATCCGGGCGCCGATCCGTGGTTCCATTTGGAAGGCGGCGCCGAGACTATGGTCTACCCTGGCGAGCGCTTCGGCATCGACGGCCCGATCCCTTCCCTCCGTCTCAAGCTCGAACGGAACGCTGTCCAGGACATCGCCCTGCTGCATGCGGTTAGCCGGAACCGGCCCATCGAACAACTGCGCGCGGAAGTGGCGGCGCAATACAACAAGACGACCCTCGCCGAATGGCACTCCCCGCGTCCGGCGCTCGCCGACCGGAACCCTGAAGACGTAAGCAACGCGGACTACGAAGACGCTTCGAATAAGAACCCAAAGTTCACGCAAATGGATGCGGCGGCGTGGGAGCGCGTCCACAACTACGTCATGCATCTGGCCGGGGAGGCTCAATGATGCGCGCATTCGCTCCCCTGTTTCTGGCCGCGGGCCTGTTTGCCGCCGGCGATCCGGCGCGCGAACTCGATCAAGTAGCACGCACAGCCACCGCGATGGTGGATGGCGATCTCTGCCGCCAGATTCAAACCCCGCGCTCCGCGCAGTTTCTGCTCCAGACAGACCCGCGCGACCCCTGGCGCGCACAGGATAACTACGACGTGAATGACGAAGCCTTCATCCGCACCAAAAAGACGCTGATGCGCCTGGCGCGTCTATGCCCGTCGGCATGCGATGTCAACTTATGGATGCCGGTTCCAGGCAGTCCGCCGCGCATCCAGATCATGATCCGAAACGTGCACGAGATGAGCCAGTTCTGGAAATGGGGTGACCTCCACCAGGAGATGCCGCCGGAGATGAAACGGGTGCTGGATACCGGCGCGCGCGTTACAGTGGGCCGCCGGCCGGGTATGATTTCGGTGCTGGCTCCGGTCTACGACAGCCTGGGCGATGCGGCCGGCCTGGTGGAAGTCGTCAGCCAGACCAACCCGGACCCGCGGGAGAACGTGAAATGACGCGCGCCCTGCTGGCGATCACCCTGTTCCCGGTCGCGCTGGCCGCCGCGGAGCCGGTCAAATCGTACGAAGGCTCGCTCACCATTCCCACCTACGAGCACAGCCGCCGCGAAACCGAGCCGCCGTTATTTGCGAATTCGACCTTGACCGGCATGTATCCGTTCACCACTTACGTGATGCCGTTCAAGCCCGACGGCCCGCAGCCGAAGAGCTATCGCGCCATCTTCCTGGAGAACGAATATCTCAAGCTCACGTATCTGCCGGAACTGGGCGGCCGCATCTTCTCGCTCTACGATAAGATTCGCCGGCGGGAAGTTTTCTATCGGAACGATGTCATCAAGCCGGCGCCCTACAATCCGCGGCTGAGCTGGCCGCAGTCCGGTCTCGAACTGACCGGCCCGCACGACCTGCACATGATGACACTGTACGGCGAGCCATTCTGGGCCTACAAAATCGTGCCGCATGACGACGGTGCCATCTCGCTGGTGCTCGCCGAAAACGACCCGGTGTACCAGATGCGTGTGAGCTTGACCGCCACGCTCCATCCGGGCATCGCGGCGCTCGAGATCAGCGTCTTCTGCTACAACGCGCGCGACGGCCGCATGCCGCAAATGCTGTGGATCAACACCGCCCTGCCGGCGACGCCCAAGACGCGCTTCATCTATCCGATGAGCCGCACGGTCGGCCACACCACCGCCGAGATCGCCGACTGGCCGCTCTATAACGGGATCGATTACAGTTGGGACCGCAACAATACGCACATGCTGGGCGTGTTCGGCATCGATATCTACGACAATTTTCAGGGCGCATACCAGTTCGAGAACGATTACGGTGTGTTTCGCTATGCCGATCGCCGCGTGGTGCAAGGTATGAAACTGTGGACATTCGGCTACGGCGAGGGATCGAAGGGTTACGAAAACGGCTACACCGATCATGCGGGTCCATACGTCGAAGTCCAGAGCGGCCGCTACGTCTGGGACGGGCATTACGAGTGGGTGGCGCCGCACAAGGTGGAGAGTTGGAGCGAGTGGTGGGTGCCTGTGGCGGGCACGGGCGGACTGACCACCATCAACCGCGACCTGGCGCTGAGCGTGGACGGAACCAACCTCAGCCTGGCCGCCACGCGCGTCATTTCCGGGGCGCAACTCGTAGTTCGATCGAACGCCGGCGAACTGTTGCGCACAGCGGCAAAATTCGATCCCGCCAAGACGCTTCGCATCTCGCTGCCCGCCGGCAAAGACCTGGCCGGCCTGTCCGTTTCGGTGGCCGGTGCGGATGGGCATTCGCTGTTCGACTACCACAAGCCCTCGGAAAATCCGGGCCGCCGGGAATATACGCCGTTCACCAAGCCTTTGGAGCAAACGCCCAAGCCGCCGGAGAAGATGAGCGCAGAAGAACTGACCCTGGCGGCGGAGTTCAAGCTGAAGGAACTCGACGGTACGGGCGCGCGGAACTTATTGGAACAAGCCCTGAAGCTCGATCCCGGTTTTTCACGGGCGCACGTTCTGGCGGGCATCGATCGCTTCAACCGCGGAGAGTACGCGGCCGCCGTGGAGCAACTGGAGAAGGCCATTGAACGGGATCCGTACTCCTCGGAAGCTTACTATTACCTCGCCATCAGCCAGTTCGCGTTGGGCCGCGACCAGCAAGCGGAACGCAATCTCTATTACGTCTGGACCGATAGCCCGTACTTCGGAGAGCGCGAATACTGGCTGGGCCGCCAGGCCTTGCTGCGTCAGAATCACGATGAGGCTGCCGTTCATTTGGCAAAAGCGGTGGACGCCAATGGCAACGATCTGCTCTCACTGTTGACCCTCGCGATGTGCGATCGCGAACGCGGCGCTCGCGTCCCGGCGGAAGATCTTTTGTCCAAGGTCGAGCGCATCGACCCAGCCAACCCGCTGGCCGCCGCGGAGCGCTATTTCCTGACAAACGGCGAAGCTGCGAAACAGGAACTGTTGCGCCTGCTGGGCGGGCAGAGCCAGGAAGCCATCAGCGCATCCGGCTTCTATCGGGGCCTCGGCCGCTGGAATGCCGCCATCCGGATTCTGCGGCTGGTCGAGCAGGACAACCACGATCCGTGGGGTACGCCGCCCGAGTTCTACTATGTCCTCGCCTATTGCCGGCACGAAGCGGGCGAGGCCACGGATGCCGCCGCCTCGTTAAGAAAAGCCCTCGCCGCAGCCGGGAATATCGACCGGTTTCCCTACCGCGACGATAGCGAGCCGCCGCTCGTCTATGCGACTGAAGCCGGTCCGGCGGATGCCGTGGCGCACTTTGCCCTGGCTTGCCTGCTCTATTTTCGCGGGCAGCATGCAGTTGCCATTCATCATTGGGAGCAGGCGGTCGAGTCGGATCCACAAAACTTTTCCGCGCGGCGCGCGCTCGGATTGGCTTACGCCGAACAGGGAGCCGGCATTGATCGGGCGGCCACACAACTGGAAAAAGCCGTGTCGCTGAATCCGGCGCATTTGCGCACGTTGAACGATCTGAGTGCGCTTTATGCGCGCGCCGGCCGGTTCGACGATCAACTGGCCGTTCTGCAAAACGCGCTCCTCCGGTCGCCCAATGACGACGATCTGGCGGAAGGGATCCTGACCGCTGACCTCAACCGTGGCCGCTACGACGATGCGGCCCGCGTGATCGCGTCCCATCCGTTTGCGCCGCGGCATCGCACCTACGGGCTGCGGGACAAGTATCGCCTCATGCGCTATGCCTTGGGCGCCCAGGCTTACCAGCGAAAAGACTTTGCAGCCGCACGCGACTCGTTCGAGTCGGCACTGCGGCCTCCGGTGTCACTGGGTGTTGATGACTTCCAGTCGCAAGCCTCGCCCCGGCAGGCATATTACCTGGGCCGCGCGCTCGAGGCATTGGGCCGCGGCGACGAGGCCCACCGGACCTATGAAAAAGCCGTGGCGGGGGTCGAGCGCCTCTCGGGCGATCGCGATAGCTGGAACAGTGAAAACTACTTTATGGTGTTATCGCTCGAAAGGCTCGGCCGCGCCGATGATGCCCGGCGCCTGGAGCAGCACTTCGAAAACTTTGCGCAATCCGAGCGGGACGACAAGTCCGCGGAACGCCGCGCCGAGGCGCGCTACCTTCTGGGCTTGATCCGGAAGCGTGCCGGCCAGAACGCCGAAGCACAGAAACTGATGGCCGAGGCCGTGGAGGCGCAGCCCGACTTCATTGCCGCACGCTTGGAATTGCGCGGCGATGTTCTCGATCCGCTGCCGGTTCACTGACCTGTTTTTTCAGGATATTCCTACGGATTTCCCATTAAAGCAAATTTGGGGAGTTCATCACCCTGCCACCAGCCAGAACCACATTTCGAAGTCACTGCCGCGGAGGCCGCCACCGCTTGGCAGACGCAAACCGATATACGATTGGCGTTGCAAGCCGAAAGCCTCGCCGTCGAGATACATAGTCGGATCGTCGCGATTCCAGATCACGCTCCCTTTGAGCGTCACACGTGTGAGTAGACGGTTTCCGGCAGCTTTGACAGTTTGCAACAGAAATTCGCCTATGACCTGATCGAACGCGAAGTGCAAAGCGTTTCCCTGGGAACTGACGGTCATAGGACAGGCCAGGATGAACGGCGCAAAGCCTATGGGCGTGCCGGCTCCCTGAGTTGCGGGCGCTAGGCGGGGTATTTCCACGGTGACGAAGCAGGCAGCCGGATGCGCGCATACCGGATTTACAGGTGCATCGCAGACAACCTCGATAGCTGCGTCGCGCGCAACAACTGCAACGGCGACGTTGGAATCGTTCTGCAGTGCGGCCACGTTACCGGCTTCCGAGATCAGGTTGACCGCGGTGACATGCATGGCTTTGACGGCGGACGCAGGGCCGAGCGCCGTGAGCGGCGGAAATACCGGCATACAGGATTGCTGCACCGACCAGCCCGCGGCGCTCAGCGTCACTAAAGCCAGCCGGCAGAAGTGACGCCGGATGCCCTTAGGTGGTTCGGCTGCCGGGACCCCGTTCTGGACCGGCCAATCCACATTTGATGTGAGGGTGCGCGCCGGGATCAGCCAATAATCTCCCGAGAAGTAAGTGCCGGCGCCGAAGTTCACCTGGACGCCACTCTCCAGGTTGATCCACGCGCCGGTGGCCACGGTTTGCAGGGCGGGATTGTTGGGGCTCGAATCCCATCGCCGGACCTTGGGATTCAGCGGAAAATCGGCTTGTGCCAGGGGGCCTTTCGCGGTCGAAGTATTGAGGGTTAATGTGGTGCCTTCCACATTAGCCAATTGCACCAGCGTGCCGGGTATGATTTCCAGCTCATGGGAGTCGTCGGTAAGTTCCACCCACTGGCCGGCAGCGAAACCGGTGGCCGCATCACGGCCCGCGCTTGCCACGGTGATCTGATCGGTCGAGCCGGGGACCCAGGAGACCAGGCTGGTTACCACCGAACCGTTGTCGCGCGACCACTTGAACGTGGCATTACCGTCGGTTCCCCCCTGGTGGACCTCGACACGATAGAGTTGATTTTCCAGCCGCCGGTAGCCGGCCGTCGCCGGTATGGTACACGGATCGGTAGCGGTGGGGTCCGGTTGGGCGCGCGCGGCGAGCGTTCCGGTGGACGGAGCGATAATTTCATCCCACAGCGGAAAATCCGACGAGCACGTGATGCCGGCCGCGTTGGGCAGTGGCACGACCCCCGCCTGCCAGATGGTCTGCGCACGCGTACAGGTATCCGGCCCGCCCAGGGCCACCTCTCGAATCTCGGCGTCATCCAGAAAAGTGATGTGACGCAGCCAGACGCGAAGGAGTGCCACGTAGACGCCCGGTTGGGTGGGCAACTTGAAGCCCGGCAGATAGGGCTGTTGATCGATGGCAATATCGGCTTCGTTCTCGCATAGAATGCCGTCGATGTAAGCCCGGCCATGGCGAACCATCAGCGTGGAGCCGTCGGGCGAAGGCGTCAGGATGAAGCCGGGGTCGCCTACCGGCGCGCCGCAGGGCCCGACTACGTCCAACGTTTCGGTTTCGACGCGATGGGATACGATAGCCCCCTGTTCGTTCCAGTCCGCATCCAGATCCACGCGGCCCTGCTGTTTCAAAACGCCGTGGTAGTGTTCTTCGGGCCGAAAAGTCCAACGGGTGAAGTCGCCTTTCATAGGTCTCCTTTTAGGTCTGCTCTATGGCGCCGGCCTCCAGGCCGAAGCGCAGATATTCAGCGAGTGCGGTGCGCAAGTTGGCCCTGCGCTGGGGCTGCTGCAAATAGCGGAAGACTCCCATTTCCGCTTCGTCGTCCGCGCCGGTCGAGATCTCGACGGCGCAGCGCGCGGACAGTTGCGCGTAGCCAGGCTGGCCGGAATCGAGCGACGTGAACTGTGGGGTCAGGCGGTCTTCGACGTATTGCTGCGCGGCCGGATCGGTGGTGCCGGCCAGCGCGAGATCTGGTTGACAGCGATAGCGCCGCGCGGTTTGGGATCCGGCCGGCAGCGAACAGAAGCGGACGCATCCAGCCTGGCGGCGTTCGGCGACAACCATGCCCGTGAAAATACTGTTAGAAGCGTCGATGATGGTTGCGTTGACGGATCCGAAAACGGTGCACGATTCAATGTTGAGGGTCGCACCCGAACCCGCAATGGCGCTCACTATGCTGTCGGTGGCGCTCAGGGAAGACACTTTCCCGTTGAAGGTGATGGGTCCGCAGATGGCGCGATAGAGCGTCACCTGGAGCGCGTCGTTTTCGTCGGCCGTGCCGGTGCCCGTGGCGACTTGGAGTCCGGCGCCAGGCGTCACTGTGCTATGCGACAGGCTAAGCGCGCCGAGATTGCCGGGCGCCAGCGATAGGTTGCCTTCGATCAACAAGCCGTCAATGAACATTTGCCCCTGATTGGGACTGCTCTCCGGCGCCGTGCCGTTCACCGCCAGATTGCCGTGCAGGTGCGGCCGCAACCCGGCGGCATTCAGAATGAGTGATTGGGGAGCGCCCGGAGCGCGCAAGGCGGGCCAATCCGCGGCAATCAAAAGCAGACGGCTGCCCTGCGGGACGGTGATGCTCACGTTCTCGCTGTAGGTGCGGCTGTCGAGCAGCGCAATTACGCCGTCTGTTCCAGCGGGTTGGCCGTTCCAGGCCGAGACGGCGTCCGAGATAGTGGTGAAGCGCGTTTGCGCATCCGGCGCGAGATCCGGACTGACTCCAACCTGCCAGCGGTTCGCATTGAGGATGGGACCGGGCGCGGTGGCTGCATCGCTGAAGTAAGCCGTGCGGTCGTATGGGCCCGCGCCGACATCGCCGCTGAACCCGTAGGTGTAGCTGACTTGCACCTCGGCGGGGCTGACTCCCGTGCGAAAGGCGATACGGCCGCGCACCGGATCGGCCGACAGCGTGATCGGCAGATCGACGGCCGGCCCGCCGTTCGAAGGGGTGTAGGGCTTTGTCGAAGCCGGCCGCCGCCAATCGGATGCGGAGATGTCTTCGATGTCGCAGATCTGGACCTGCTCGAAGGGCACCGGCGTACCTCCAACGGAAATCTGGAAGATCGGATCGGCGCCGAAGTACACGGGCGCGCGGGCGGCCTGCTGATCGGCGATAGCTTGCCGGCGCGCTTCGAGCTCATCGTAAAGCGGGCTGCGGCGTAAAGGCGCCGGCATGTTGATTTCAGCGGTGCGGCCGCTAGCGTCCGTCTGCGTCTGCGGCGCATTAAATAGGGGCGCGCCGGTGCCCAGGGGATCGAAAGTGTAGCGGCCGTCGGTGGGACTGGCGGCAGCGCGCGCGTCGCCGGCTTCGATGCGATAGTTTTTCAGCCGCCATAAGAAGATTCCGATGTTAGGTATGTTGTAGCGGCCGCGGCCGTCGTTTATGTGGCGCACATCAACGGTATGGGCGGCGGTCTCGAAGGGCCCGCCGAGCAACTCCAGCGCTTCGGCGTCGCGCAGGTCCGGCGTGATCACGTTCTGCGGGCGCAGGTGATTCAGGAATTGGGTGGTGGCCAGCAGTTGGAAGAACTCGACCACGTGCGCGGGCCAGCCGGTCACGTCGAAGGCCAGTTGCTCCAGCATGGCTGCGGTGCCTTTGCAGCGGCGATAATTCAGCGTGTTGGCGACATAGGCGCGCTGGCTGTACGTTCCCGGACTGGCCGGATAGAGCGGCCGTACTTGCAGCAGGTCCCCGATATAGGGCACCACCCACTCGGCACAGGTCTCGATGAACCAGTTTTCGTATAGACCCGTGATGTCGCGTTCAATAGCGCCATATTGCTGGTCGATGAGAGAGAGCAGCGCGCGCAAGGGCTGGCCTTGGGCAATGTCGCGCACGCGGTAGACCGCGGGAAGCAGGTTGTAGAGGCGGTCCTGGGCGGCGGAACTCATGGCTGCATCTCCGTTAGGGCGGCTCCCAGAGGATTGATCAACAGCAACTGCGCGGGTAGCAGAAAGCCGAATTCCCAACGCGCGGGAAAGGATGGCAGGTAGGGCGGCGGCTCGGTTTGCTTGGGACCGTTGGGATCGCCGGTGAAATAAAGTTGGGTCAGATCCGTGGCTACTACGCCCGGCACGGATTGAATCATGGTCATGATTTCGGCGGCGGTAACGGCTTGAGCAAATGTACGATTTGAAAAAGAGAAGGCATCCTGCAGGGCCGCTGTGACGGCAGCCAGAACATCGCTGGCTTGATGGCGCGGATTCACCAGTATCGAAGCTGTCAGGTTAAACACACGCGGCTGAAAGCCTCCAAGGAGGAATTGCTGCACGGGATCGTGAGCCGCCTCGATGGCCGAAATCAGCGTCCCGTAAAGGGGCCAGATGGGATCCACCGGCTCACCGTTGGCTGCGGCGATGGTGATATGCACCAGCCGGTTTTGACCGCTCCAGATTTCGACAGCCTGCGCCTTACCGACGCCCGCGAAGGCCTGGCAGAAATTCTCGTAATCGTCGAGCGAGACAATGCGATCCAGAGTGAGAACGGTAAGCGGCGCGTTGACGCGGGCGTCCGAGAGGTTCTGCGGGTCGGCGCCGCCGCTCGCCGGAAGAGGGTTGATCACGCCGCGCGTTCCAGGAGGCCGCGTCATCAGGATCGACAGGCTGGCGGCATCCACGTTGCCCGCCGAGCCGATGCCGGTGCGATAAGTGGCGCGTATATTTTGCTGTCCGGTCTTTAGGCGCGCGGCGGGATCGCCGAACGTGATGGTAGGTGTGCCGTCATCGGCCAGCCGCACGATGTAATCTTCGCTTTTCGCTCCCAGCCCGTATAGCGTGGGGGACTCGGTCCAGTTCAGGTTGTTCACTTGAATCTGCAATGTGCTGGCGGCGCCGCTTGGCGTAGTTGCCGGGACATAAGTGAGCGGCGGCCGTTTCAACGTGAAGCTTTGGTTCGGTTGGGAGGCGTCGCCATTGCCCAGCACTTCCTGCACGGTCGCCCCATGCGTCGCTTTCACCACGTTGGCGTTGATCGAAACGGAATCGCGCTGATAACTGTAAGCCAGGCTCCCGGCGAATTCGAGGATGGTCAACCCACCCGCATGCACCACATCGTTCAGCGTCAATATCTCGTTGGCCACCACGCCCGGAGCATCCGACCGCATGCCGCTCAAGGCGACTCTTCCGCCAGGCGCCAAACCTATGGTCAAGTTGTTGAGCATCAGGGAGCCGGTACCCGCCGGAATGTCATCCGTAATCGGAAGCCCCGCCAGTGGCTGCACTTCGCTTTGCACGTAAGCGGTGGTCTTGCGTACCAGGAACGGCGGCACACTGGGGCCTCCGAGATCGACAGGCGGCGCCCAGACCTTGCCGTCGAAACTGAAGTGGATCATGTGACCGGACGCGTTGCTCACCAGGATGTCGATCAAATCGCCGCCGCGATTCGCCAGCGCAGGCGAACCGGTCAGGCTGGCATTACCACCGAGATCGCGCTGGCCGGTTCCGGTAATAACCTGCTGGAGGTCGCCATTTGCTCCTACCGCGAAGATGAACTGGCCGTTCCCTGCGCTGGTTGTGGCGGGCGAACCCGTGAGATTCTGGCCGTACCATGGTTCCCAGATGGCGGAGCTTTGATAGAGAAACAGATAGAGCTTTCCGTCCGTGGCGATGTTGTATATCTGAACGTCAGGGCCCCTTGCGGGTGAGTTCACAAACTTTTCGGACTGACTCGCGGCGCCGATTTTATCTGGACCAGTCCACTTGTGGTTGGCCCATTGGTGGCTGTACGCGTGGCCGTCGGAACCGTTGGTGAAGATCTCCAGGGTATCGGCGGCCTGCGAAATCGCCTTAGGCGAATTGACCAGGTTATTGCCGCCTCGGTACTCCGGTCCGTTCCATTGTTGGGTGCTGTTCAGATTTGCATTCCAGAAATGATAGAGCGCGCCATCGAATCCCACGGCAAATACGTCTATGCGGCCCGGCCCCCAGGAGACTGCCGAAGGCGAGTTCATCAGGTAGCCGCCGCCGAGATTCTGCAAACCGCTCGCGCCAGAATTATTCGGCCAGTGATACAAGTTGCCGTCCTCGCCGACGGCGAACACATCGATCCGTCCGGGGCCCCAACTCACGGCGGAAGGTGCGTTGAACAAGTTGCCTCCGCCCAGGTTTTCGTGGGCCTGCCATGCGCCGTCCCAAACCCAGTGATAGAGGTTTTGATCGGAGCCGATGGCGAACAGGTCCATGCGGTTCTTGTCCCAACTGGCCACCGATGGCGTGCCCATTATCAGCGGTCTGTCAATAGAGGGTAGATCCAGGGTCAGGCCGGTAGCCTTGGCGCTCATCCCATAATCGGCAACCGATTGGTCCGCGGCATCCGTGATCCGGAAGCTCCCGGACTGCTGTGGCGAAGAAAAGTAAGCCCAACTCTCCGGCAACACCTGCGGGAATGAACGCTCCAGCAGCACGTCGGCATCGTGATGCGCGTCGCCTTGGGAATCGGTCCAAATGGTGCGCCCTTTGCCGTGGTTGGGCGCATCCCAGTCAATCGGGTAGGGATCCGCGCGCAGGACCGTGCCAGGATTCGTAAGACTCTTCCACAAAGGCGCGTTATTGCCGTAGAAGGCCGCGACGGAGCGCATCGCAAACACTCCGTTTTCGGGATTGGCCGGCGCCGGCGGATTGTTCACCTGGGCCATCAGGTCGGCGGCGTCCCAGCCGCTCGTTTTCAGGAACGCCTGGAGGTCGCTCTCACGCACGGTGTTTTGCAGAATGTAGGTGTTTACGTTGGCGGCGGTGAAAGGGATGGTCCCCGAGGGCAGCGGCGTGGACGGTACCGGATCGGGCTGGAACGGCGGCAGAGTGGGATTGTCTACAAAGGTGACACACGTCTGGTTGAGCGTGGCATCGGCTTCCACTGCGCGCACCGTATAAAGTTCGGTTTCGAGCTGTCCCTGGTTCTCGCCGACCAGCAGGAGGCGGTCGCCGTACTTCAAATTCGTCGATACGCCCTGCAGGAATAATTCTTGCATCAGAACGGCCTGCATGGTGGGCGTTGAAGGCAGAATGGTAGTGGCGTTAAGCGGATAGAGTTGGCCGGTAGGAAGAGTGAACAACCCCTGAGTATTGGACGGGAAGCTGGCGCCGATAGCCAGAAGGTAAAAGCTGCCCAGGTACATGGCGATATCGGGAGGCCGTGTGAGACGCGGTTGCAGGTTGTTCCATTCCACGTGCGCTTCGAAATCTTCGGAAGTCTCGAAGGTCTGCGGCAGCGCGTTGGGGGCGGGTACGCTCTGCACCTGCGACCCTTGTGGGATGTCCACCACCCCGGAATTGTAGGGCGAATTGCCGGGACCGGTTGCACTGAGCGCGCCGGTCGAGGGCGCCACTCCAATGATTTCCTCGACGGTGAACGCCAGGTAGGCTGTGGCAGCCACGCCCGGAGCCAGTTCGTAGCCGATCTCGCGCGCCAGTTGCAGAATGGAAAGGCGTTCCGTCGCGGTACGCAGGTAGCCTTCGTTGGCGATGCGCTCCTGATAAAACGTGAGCACATCGGCGACGGTGGACCAGGCGTCCAGCAGGGCGATGGAAGCATCGTCCAACGAGCGCGTGGTAAGCGCCGCCAACGGCCTTCCGCCCTGATTTGGACCATCCGGAAGCGCGGCGCCCGATATTCCGTCCAATAACTGTTCGAAGAATACGGCGTAAGTGCCCAGGCGATACGAAAGAGCCGGCAGGCCTGGACGGTTCTGCGGTTCGGCGAGCGGCGGATCGGTGGCGCAGCAGCCGCAAGGGTTCAGATTGGTTTCGGAGCAGCCGTTACTCATACGCCCCCTTCCATGAGAAATTGAATCCGGCCGTTTTCCTGGTTGCTCGGATCGTTATCCAGGCGCGCGATTTCCAGGCGGTCCATCGCAATGCGGCCGGCCGCGGTTTCGCCTTGGGACGGCTGGCCCCAACGCCTGAAGTAGTTCGTCTGCGGCGGCACATCGGATGTATCCACCCAAACCACGCCGGGTACTTGCATGGCTGCGGCGACCACCCGGCTCAAGTAAACCGGCTGGCCGAACGTGAAATTGTCCGGATAGAAGAAGCCGCGCCGTCCATCCGGCAAGAGGCGGTCGCTGAAGACATCGAGCAGGGCCGCTTCCACGGCGCTGCGGAAATATCCGGGCGCTACGCAAACGGTGAACCGTATATCCAGGGGCACGAACAGCGGCGCTTCGATTTCGAGGTCGTATCCAGCCAGGCGGAACTGTTCCAGGAAATCGCGCACGGTGGCGCGAAAGGCATCGTCGACGGGCTGGCCGTCTTTGCGGTCGACGGTAACGAACATCGTGTACCAGCTTCCGGTCCATCGCAGCGTAGCGCGGGCCTGTTTCACTTCCGGCTGGCGTAGGGCGACCGTGGAGTAGTCGGCTGCGGTGACGGCGCGTTCCTGCGTACGAAAAGCCCAAGGCGCGAACTGGCGGACATCGTCGAGGCTTTCCGGATCGACTCCGCCCTGCGCGGGCAGCGGATTGCGCACGGCCACGATGGCCGGCAGGCCGGGAGTCGTGACGATATGGCCGATAGAGTCTGCGCCAGCGTTTCCGGCGGAGCCATTGCCCGTCCGGTAGGTTGCGAGCATTCCGCCGGCAGGTGCGCTTCCGAAGATTCCATCGCCGAAGCGCAGGGACGCCGTGCCGTCGTTTTCCATCTCCACAACGAAGTCGGTTGAATTGCCAGTGCTCGATAACAGATCGCGCCGCGCGGTCCAGATGATATTGCCTTCCGCGAGTGAGATATCCGGCAACGCCTGGTGCACATCCTGGATCAGCAAGCCCGCGGCGGGCAACTGGCGAGCCTGCGACTCATCGTAGGGCGCCGCGAAAGTAAGACCCGGATTGCTGAGTTTCGGACGGTAGAGATACTGGGGTGGCGGGAGCGCGGGCAACGTCTCGGACGGCTCGCTCAAGCCGTTGTCGGCCAGCACTAGGTTGCCGCGTGCCACGCTCACGTTGACGATCTCCTGCAACGTTCCTTCGACCACGCTCGAAAGGCACAACGGAAACGGGAGCGCATCGGCCGCGGCCCAGGCGATCTGAATCACCGGTGCGCTATTCAGCGGATCCTGGCCGGGGATCACTTCGGTCAGCCGCACCACGTGCCGGTGACCCGGATCGGCATCGGCGGCCGCGCCCGTGGATGGTCCGCGCACCTCTTCGAACAGCAGCAGATCGCCGGCGGCCAGGTAGGAACTCGCGCTATTGTCCACGAGTGTGGCTTCCGTGGCGCCTTTCGGAAGGCAACAATGATCGTCGCTCCAGGTGTAGAAATCGATTTCATTGAGTGCCGGCACAATATTGAGTCCGGCGAGAGTCTGGAAGGGCTGGCTACCCTGGCCGATCGCCGCCGGGATCTGATCCGGCGGGAACATCACACCCGGCACGTTCGCCCGGGTGAGAAACGTGGAACCTGCCGGTATCGGACCGCCCGGTCCCGGCGCGGCCGAGATGCAGATCCACGTGCGGCTGTTGCACCCATCGTGCATCGGATAATCGAGCAGGCGCGCGTGCCGGCGCACGGAGATACGCTGCCGCGCGGTCCCCAGGTAGGCTTCGGTCGCCACGGCATCCTGGTAGTAACTCAATTGATCGCCCGCATAGGCGATCAATTCGGCCAGTGCGATGCCAATGTCCGCCGGGCTTTGCTCCTGCCAGGCCGGCATGTTCACGGCCATGCGATCGAGGATCAGTTGGCGAAAACTTTCGTAGTCTTTCGCCAGGTAGTCGATATCGGGCTCGGGCAAGCGGGACGGCGGGCAGATGTGCACGGGCTGGCAATCGAAATCGCTGGGGCAATTCACGCGGAAGTTGAATTCCACCGCCGCCAGTTGCGGATCGAATCCGGCGGGAGGCGCGGATTCACCGGGACCGGCCACCAGGCGCAGCGTGTAGTTGGAAAAGTCGCCTTCAGCGCTGGCAAACACGGTGAGAATCGGGCCGGCGAAACTCACGAATGCGGGCTGAATTCCGGTGACGCGGGCGCCGCCCTCGATGCGCACATTCGCGGTGCTCAAAACGGGAGCGGGGCTGGGCGGAACGGCATTGGGCGCGCCTGGAACGTGGAACAGGAAATGCACTTCCAGCACGGTGGGATCGGTGCCCAGCACTTCCAGATAGTCGATGCCGTTGAGCACGGGATTGCCGTGCGCATCGACCGCGGCCAGGACCTGCGCGCGCCGCCGCCGGTTCTTACAGAAGTATTGGGTGCCCATACCTATATCTCCCGCGTGAATTGTGCCGTCTGCACCACCGGATCGGTCGGCACCATGTACTGCACGGTCACTTGCAGCGTGCTGTCCAGGTTGTCCACCTGCACCGAGCGCAAAAGGATGCGGCTGCCGAGCCACTGCTGCAAGGCCGCCTGCAGGGTGAACTGCAAGGCCGCCGCCAGTTCGGGGCTGTTAGGTTGAAATACCATTTGCAGAAGCCCGCTGCCGAAGGTCGGACGATTCACGCGCTCACCCGGATTGGTGAACAGGATCTGTTCGATCAGGTCGCGCACATGGTCGGCATCATCGGTGGACGCCGTGCGGCCGTGCCCGTCGATCTGAAATGGAAAGCTGATATTCATGGCCGCCTCACATTCCCACCACCCGGGTCTGGGCATACCCGACGATCAGCGGCGTTCCGGTGGGAGCGCACACCGCCTGGCTGTCGAACACCAGCACGGGCTGACCCATGGCCATCACGCGCGCCGCGCTGGTAACGAATTGCGCCGTGAGGCATGGACCATTGGCCGCCGGCGGCGGAGGAAAGGCACATCCGGCCACCACCCATGGCGCCGCGATCGTCACCACGGGCTGCCCGCTGACCAGCACGCGCGGAACCGGAGCGGTGGGTTGGGCCATGCCGCCGTGCGCGCACATCACCGTCGCTCCGAGATGCAAAACAAATCCAGGCATCGGGTCTCCTCAGATCACCGTCAGCGCGCCGGCATTGACCACCACGCTCGGTCCGGTCATTTGAATCATGGCTCCCTGCCCGTTCGAGATGGTGATGCCCAGCGTATTGATCATGATCATGGCGCCAGTGGTGCTCTTGAGCATGATTCCGCCGGTGGGGCCCGGCAGATCGCTGATCATGATGCTGTTCTGCAGCGGGGTCTGCAAAACGATACCGGGCACGCCAGGCGGGACCAGGTGCGCGATGGCCGGCACCTCTGCCGCGCTGCCCCAAAAACAGCCGGACCAGATGGGGTAATCCGGGTCGCCCTGTTCGAACTCCACCCACACGCCGGCGCCCACCAGGGGGGTTGTGAACATGCCCATCTGAATGCCGCCGACGGGGAGGCTGGGCATCGCCCAACTGGTGGGCACGAAGTTCGACACATCCGGAACCATCACCTGGATTCTGCCGATCTGCATGGGATCGATGGGGTTCACCACCACCCCGCGATACTTGCCGAAAAACCGCTGGCGGCCGGTAGACCGCTGAATCATGTGTTGCAGGTCAGTGATTGTGTCTGGTTGGGGACTCATACGGGTACACTCGAAACCGTGGAGACGAGTCCATTGCGCACAGCCTCGAAGCTCTGCTTGTACTCGCCGCGTTTGATATTGCTGGTTACGCTCTTGATGTAATACAGGCCGTCGAAAGCCGTGCCCACGCCGCGCAATCCGACCAGCCGCCGCGGCTTCAGCACCTGCCCGTACCGCAGCACGTCCACGGTGCCTTTGGCGCTGGCCGCGTCGGCCGTTTTGGCGGCTTTGGCAATGCCGATCAACGCCGCCTGAATGGGCGACAGCTTCGCCGTGCCGGTTAGCCAGTCAATCTTCTTGGGGAACGGCGGGATCGCCCCCAGTGGCGGACTAAGCGGCGTGATGTCCGGGATCGGGATGGGAATGGGCACTTTCACGATGGGATTGAAGATGAGTAGGATGGGCAGTTCTTTATGATCGTTGTCCCAGCCGAAATTAGCCGATTCAAGGTTGGTGTACGCATCCATGTCCGCGTTGAGGGCGGGCTGCGGCGATCCTACTCTGATCTCCGGCCCCCAATAGGCAACGCTATTCCCCGGCGACGGACCCGGCTCCACGTAGAACACGTATCCGACATCGTCGGCCAGGGCCTTGATATAGCCGAGGTCCTTGCCCTCGTGCCGCGGAATACGGTCGATAGGTATGGGGATGTCGATCAGGATGCTGGGAATGACCACCGGCACGACGCCGAACACCAGATACTTCGCCAGAATGAGGAGCACCCTCGCTTCCGGCGGCATGCACGGATAGGGAATGCCGGTGAAGTCGATATAGTCCATCACCCGCGTCAGATCCTCGCCGGTGATAGTGAGCACCGAACTCGCGCCCGTTGCTCCCGGAGTCAACTGATGGTCGGTCATCACACCGTCGATCAGCACTTCCGTCGTTCCGCCGATGGTCACGTAGATGACCACGCGTACCAGCGGAATCGAAGCGCCGCCGGCCAGCAGGAACAAGGTTATCAAGGGAGAGTTCTTGTTGATCGTGAACTTCAACTGGAAAAGGCTCGGCTTGTCGCTGCGCGCGGTCACCTGCACGTCGGTCAAGGCGTTCAGTACGTCCTGGGAGACGGGCGCCGGCACGGCCGGCCCGATCATCAATCCGAGATTGATTCCATCAAGCATTCGGTGAGCCTGGTACACCTTGCGCCAGCGTGATGCGGAGCACGCGGCCTACGGTTTCGGTCAGCGCAGACGGGCGCATGGCGCAATTCCCGTCCGCGATGCGCCAGAATAATTCGGGGTCGCCCAGATACTGCGCCGCGATCACGTCCAGCCGTTCGCCTTCGGTGACGGTGTGCTGCTGCACTTGCGCCAGTTGCTGCGGCTGCGGCAGGAAACGCCGGCGGATATACGTGATGCTGCGACCGTTCGCCGATACCAGCGTGCCCGTGGCAATTCCCAGATAGCGGCTGTTGGGCGTGAACAGGCTGGGCTGTACGCCGGCGAATTGGAAAATCGCCTGCATCGCGCTGGTCATGAGATTCCTCCAATGCCAAGATTGGCGAGCGTTCCGGCCGGGCTCTTACTCGCCATGTTTTCCTTCTGCTGCTGGTACACCAGGAACAGGTTGCCGCCCTTATCGGCGTAGCCCAAATCGTCCACGCTGAGCACGCGCATCGTCAGGCTGACCTTGGCGCGGATGGGATTCAGGTTCACGTCGAAGGCTTCTTCCGTGATGCTGAAATCGGTGATACGCACCGGCACTACGCGATTTTTGCTCCAAACGAACAGCGAGAGCGGCGCCTCCATGGGCGCGATTTCGAGTACACCGGATTGCGCCAGCGTATTGCTGTTCTGAAGCTGGGCCACGCTCGGATAGATGATGGTTTCGAGCGCCGCCAGTTGCGGATAGATGCCATATTGCACGGCGTTCTGATTCTGGTCCGGCTGTTCCAACTGATCCGTAGCGTCGATCTCCGCATCCAGCTTGAAGGTCTCGATGGCGGGGCCCTTCAACCGCAGCGCCTCCAAGCGATCCTTCTGGCCCGCATCGATACTCTGGATCTGCAGCGTACGCGTGAGGGTATCGGGATTGTATTGCAGCGTGATGATGCGGGAGATCGCGCCGGTATCCGGATCGATCAACACGATGCCGCCTTTCAACAACCGCGGCGAATTGGGAAATGATGACATGCCATGGCTCCTTTAGAATTTGCCGCCAATGCCGATCATGGGGACACTGAGCGCCTGAAAACCGGCGCCGCTGAACTTGGCCTTCGCCGTGGAAGCCCCGCTGTTAGTGGATGGCATGTTTATGGTGATTTCCCATGAGAAACCACCCTTCTCTTTACTTGAGAGGGAGGCGGCAAGTTTCGCCGTGAGGTCTGCCAGGAAGTATGTGGACGCGATCGAGTAGCCGATCTTCCCCAACTGCCCTTTGTCCAGGTCGGGGGGTGGGTTCCCGGTTACTTCCGCCTTCACGAAGGCTTGCTGCAAGGTAGCCCTTACGTATGCGTCGGGGATTTTGCCATCGACCAGTTTGATATCGGGCGAAGGAGGGCTCAGCCGGATTTGGAGCCTGATAAAGCGATTGACGCCCGGTACGCTGAGCGTCTCGGGAGCCTCCGCCGCCGGCCCAGCCTTCTTGGAGCCGGCCGACTGAAGTGCCGCTGGGGCCGCCGGAGTGGCACGCGGTCCCGGGAGGGGCTTGTCTACCAGGCTTGGCATGGGAGCCTTCGGCATGTTTGCACTGAGATCGGCGAGATGCGGGGTTTGGAAGCCAATAAGACCCTTCGCTGGCGGCGTTACCGGTGGCGCTCCCGTGGGAGCGGCCCGCATCGAGGGGGGCAATAAACTCGGATCGATCGGAATGGGCGGAGTCTCATCCGTGCCGGCCCGGTACATGCCGGGTTCCGCGCCCCCAACCACCTGCGCCGGAACTGCGAAACCGCTCGCCAGCCGGTCCACGGCGGCCTGGGCCCCAGTCTCGGCTCCGGAGGACCGGCCGCCCCGGCTTTGCTGAACCACGTGCGCCAGTTCATGCCCCAGCAGACCCATGCCTTGCGGCGTCGATGGTTGTTGGTTGGAGCCGAGTACGATGTCTTCACCCACCGCGTATGCCCGGGCGTTGACCCCTCGCGCGGATTCGGCGGCCTGTGCGCCGGTGTGCACCCGCACGCGGCTGAAGTCGTGCCCGAAGCGCGGTTCGAAAAAGTTGCGGGCCTCGGGTTCGAGCGGTTTGCCGCGTTTGGTTCGCGGCGCCGCGGGCTTGTCGAAAGTGGTTCGGGTGCGCATACTTGCTCCTTAATCGAAGGCTCCGTAACCCTCCCAATAATTGATGGCGCCGGGCCAAAGGTCGTCCACTTTGGCAGGCATCGGCTCCAAACCAAGATCGTCCAGCACGGTTTGCTTCAGGTCGGCATCGGACTGTTTCTTCTGTTCGACACTCAGCGCACTCGGGGCGATCGCGTTGTAGAAATCGACCAGGCTGCTGTACGCTTTGTGGACATCGATCTTGGCTTTGATGGCTTGGTCGGCATCCAACTGGCTGGATCGCACAATCGAGACCACCCAGGTATGATCATCGATCAATGGGCTGAACCTGCCAGTGTTCTCAGTCCCTTTGAATTGCACATTTTTGGCCGCATAAGTGGGATCGCGATCCTCGCGCCTGCTATAGGGCTGGTTCTTCGACTGCATGTCCGCCTTATATTCGGATGTCTCTTTCGCGGCCGCTTCCATCCTGGGTCCGAACTCCGTGTTCCGCTGCGTCGCGTTCTTCTCGTATTCGGCGAAGCTGGTGCCCGCGAAGGCAAACAGAGGACGCATGGCCTCCACGTTGTACTTGTTGGCCTTGAAATAATTCTGGGCCGTTACCTCGCGGCCCAGCAGAGCCTTGGCCCTATCGGCTTTTTCCCCATGGCTGCGGCGGGCTTCCATGATCTTCGCATCCACGGGCGAGAATAACCCCAGCAGCTTCTGGGCGAACTTATTCTCTCCCTCTCCCTTGATCACTTTCTCTTTGGCCAGCAATTTGTCGTAATCGTTTCCCCAGGCCGCGGTCACGAAGTATTCGTACTTCGAATGCGGCATTTCGCGAATTACGACTTCGGGCCGTATGCCTCCCTCATGGGCCACCGCCCCGCGGCTGTTTCCCGATACCCAGTAGATCTTGCTCAAAACGGTGCCCCCCGGATAGTCGGTTTTCCCTGTGCCGAGTTCGATATCAGGCACAGGCTCCTCCTTAATCACGGTGGCCACGTGTCCGCTGAGCGGGCTGCCTTTGTTCCCGTTGATGATGTAAATGAAGTCACCTGGAAAGAGCTTCTCTGTCGAGGCCGCCTTTCCCGAGGGATTTCGCAGCGGGCCGCTCTTACCCGGCTTCTTATAGATGTCTTTGTTCTTGGCCCAGTTGGTAAGGAAGAAAGCGCCCTGTTTGGTGACTTCCGTGCGGAATGCGACCGCCACCTGCCTGAGGTAAGCGATCTTACTCTTTTCATCCTTGGTATCTTTTTCCGTTTGCTTGGGCGGCACCGCCATGTTGTACGAATTCGGACTGCCCATAACCGCCGGATTGACGCCCGGCACAGCCCTCTGCCGGAAGCGATACCCGGTCTTCATCAGCGCCAGCGCGATGGCGTTCTGCGATGCCGGGCCGCACCAGTTGGTCCCACTGCGATCGCCGCCGCGCAGCCGCGCACGATCGTTGGTTTCGCTGAAGCCCACGGCCGCATACATTTCGCCCAGGTTGGCATTCACATAGTCGCGATCGTTAATTTTCTTATCCCAGGCGCGCAGATATGCCTCGATCAGCCGCTGAGCCACCCGGCTATCCTCGTTCCACTGCGGCGGATCCTTGGGGTTAAGCTGCACCTTTTGCTGGTCGGGAAAGCCAGGCGATTGCTGTCCTAAGAGCCTTTCGGTGAACTCCTTGACCCACTGGGGATGCTCCGCGATGGCTTTGGCGAAGCTGTCGAAGCTACCCTTGGGCGGTTCCGCGCGCAAAGGAACACTGGCCGTCCAGACCACTTGAAAGTACCGGAGTACGGATTGCAATTCGGGGTTTCTGAACCGGAAGGGCTTGCCTTCGCCATACTCGTATGCCCCTTCGTCTTTGAATTCACCGTGCAGGATTCGGGCGCGCAGTTTGGCCTCGGGAGGGTTTTTCTTAGTCTCCGCGATCTCGGCCGCGCGCTCTTTTTCGCGCTGCGCCATTAGCGCCTGGTGCAGCTCGATTTCAGACTGTTCATCGTCGGGATTAATTCCCTTGGGTTCGTCCCGTCCGTCCGGGCGCCGCTGCACTACCAGCGGACCGCTCGCGATACTCATCAGTGGCCGGATCGATCCGGTTTCGAGCGGCGGGCAGGTGAGCACCCGGCCGGCCATCTGGTCCGCTTGCTGCTCGAACAAGTCCTGCGCGGGACGGACCGCCAACCGCGGCCCGTGGGGAACGTCGAACAAGCCGGACGGCCTGGACGATTGCTGTACTACATGCGCTAGTTCATGCGCCAGCAACTCTCTACTGGCAGCGCTTTGCGGAGGTGGCGCGCCGTCCCGCAGCACGATGTGTTGCCGCGTCGCGTAGGCCACGGCGTGAATCGCACGCGCGGATTCCATGGCCGCCGCATCGCGGTGTACGCGCACCTGGCTGAAATCGTGTCCAAATCGCGGTTCGAAGAACGCGAGGGTCTCGGCATCCAGCGGCTGGCCGGGCGATTGCACCACACCCTCGACCAATCGGGATGCCGTGTTCTGCTTGGCACGGGCTTGCTGTTTCACCGCCAGGCTCTTCATTTACGCCTGCTCTTGTTCGCGGGCGCCAGGCCGCGCATCAGGGCCTGCGCAATCTGCGAACCTGTGTGCCGGGCGGGCGAACCTGGCGCTATGCGGATCTTCCCCGCATCCAGACGGTCGAGTGCCAGCGCCCTCGCCGGAAACGCGCCGGCGCCGGCTTCGCCGAGAAGACGCGTCAGTTCCGCTTCGACCGCATCTCCGATCTGGCGGCCTTGCGAAGCAGAGAAGCCGGCCAGCCGCAACTCCTCAATGTGAAGCTCCACGTTGGAAGGGCGGTTTATAGCCATCCCGCCACCTCCGCGTCCGTCACCGGTTTTTCCAGCTTCTCGAACTCGCTGCGCGCGGCCGACAATAGATGCGACATGCGCACCGGCTCGCCGGCCTCGGCGGCCAGGAACGCGGCTCCCAGCGAGATGTTCCGAATGTGCGCACCCGAGGCGCTTAGCCGCGCCAGCCGGTCGAAGCGCAAGCCCTCCGTGGGAGTGGATGGCGGGAACGCGCGCCGCCAGATTTCCAGCCGCTGCGCCGTTTCCGGAAACGGAAAGTCGACCACAAACCGGATGCGCCGCAGAAAGGCCTGGTCCAGCGCCGACTTGCGATTGGTGGTCAGGATCGCCAGGCCGCGGTAGGCTTCCATGCGCTGCAGCAGATAGCTCACTTCGATGTTGGCGTAACGATCGTGGCTGTCTTTCACTTCGCTGCGCTTGCCAAACAGGGCATCGGCTTCGTCAAACAGCAGGATGGCCGCGCCCTCGTCGGCAGCGTCGAATACGCGGGCGAGATTTTTCTCGGTCTCGCCGATGTACTTGTTGACGATCTGGCTTAGATCGATGCGATAGAGATCCAATCGCAAATCGTTCGCCAGCACCTCCGCCGCCATGGTTTTTCCAGTGCCGCTGGGCCCGGCGAACAATGCGCTGATGCCCAGGCCGCGCGCGTTGCGTTTGGCAAAGCCCCAATCTTCGTAGACTTGCGCGCGCCGCCGTACGTGAGTCGAGATGTGCGCGAGCATCCCCCGTTGCTTGTCCGGCAGGACCAGGTCGTCCCAGGTAGCCCCGGCCTCGATGCGCTGCGCCAGACCTTCGAGACGCGGCCGCGAATGCATTCGGCAGCCATCCCAAAGGCGCGCACGCAAATCCTGCTCACCGGCGATGGATGCCTCGCCGGCCACGGAACAGATGTCCATCGGGCCCAAGCTGAACTGCGAAACTAAGGTACGCACGTCCCCCTTCAAGCCGGGCAGCGCCGGATCGAGAGCCCCCCGCCAAATCTCCTCCTGCTCGGCTGAGGTGGGTTTGCGAACTTCGAAGAGCGCTTGAGGGCGGTGCGGGCACCGTCGCGGAGCGCGGGCCGAAATCGCCAGGGCGCCCCGAAACCTTTCCATGATCCACCCGGTGGCATCCTCGACCGGACCGCTCTCCGCATCGTCGCATTCGACCAGCAACCCGGCGCCGCTCAGGACCGCCTCGCGCTCCCACAAGCACCGAAAGATGTCCAGTTCGCTAGCGCTTTGCGGAAGGTGATGCGCCGAAATTCCTTGTAGCGCCAGGCCCATTTGCGCGAAGGCCGCCGCTGCCACAGCCCGCTTGCTGGCGCGGTCGTCGCCGCACAATTGCACGATCGCCCGCGACCGCATCGCCGCGATCTCCGCGGCAATGGCACGCTGCGACTGAGGCAGCCATTCGGGCGCCGGGACCGCCTGTAACAGGGGACGCAATTCCTCGTCGAGACAGGGAACGCCGGCCAGATAATGCAGGATACGTTCATCGATGCGGAGCGGCGCCGTGGTCAAGCTGTCGCCGGCGGAGACGCGCACCAATCGCCAACAGCGCAGCGGCCGCTCCGGCGAGAGCGCACTCCAGTGCGCGTCCGCAAAGGCCGCCAGGGCCAGGCTGAACGTGGGCCGCCCGCGCAACGTGTCGCCCTGCGCTGCCGCGCATAGTGCGGAGAAGTGTGAATCCCACTCCACCCCCGCACACATAATCAGAATCTTACTTTCAAACGCCGAGAGATCGAACGCCCGGCAAAGGGTTTCGATGGCGGAGTCGGGCATTCCCGGGGGAGTCTCCGGCGAAACGGGGGCCGCGCCACCGGCTTCCGCCAGCAGCGTTTTCAGCGCTGAGCGCACTTCCGCGAGCACCGCCATCGAATAGCGCTGGTTGGCTTCGTGCCATGTGGCCGGGAGCGCGCTGGTCATGGCATGTTCACTGTCGGTCCGCTGAACTGGTTGCCCGCGACCGTGAGTAAGCTCTCGGCGCCGTCAATCTGCACTCTCACCAGATAAGTCCCGCTGGGTACGCCCGCGATGTTGATCGTCACCTGATTCGACTCGGCTGGTGCGATCACAGGCTGGGACACATAAGACACCGGCGGGCTGGATGCCGGGTTGTTTAGCACCAGCACGGCGCGCTGTCCCGTACCGATATTGGGCGTCAACGTCAAAGTCACGTCGGCGCTCCCGGCGGGGCGGCCGCCGGCTGAGCCGTGGGAAACGTAATGGTAGGGCGCAGGACGAAGGGCGCGGCCGCGGACTCCACCCCGCGGTGCAGCGCCGGAGGCGTTCCCACGAACATTTTCTGGATCACCTGCAAGCTCTTCATTCCGGCATGCACACCGGCCGGCAGCGGCAATAAGATCTCGGTGTCGGTCACCGATGTGGGCGTGAACTCCTGCCCCTCCAGTAGCACCTGGGTATTAGCGCCTCGCAACTGCTGGCCCTGAATCGAAAGCGTGCTGCCCGCAACAATCGGCTGCGCAGCACCGGCCTGCGAGACCACCCGATCGATAGCCGGCGCGCGGAACGGAAACGTGTACAGGTTGCGCGTTTCCACCGGCGGCGCCTCCTGCGGAGTATCATCGCTTTCGATTAGCACCAGCGAGGCCTGGTATGCCGTGGATAGGAAATATTCCACCTGGAAGAAGACCGACCACAACTTCGAGAATTCTTCGAGCGTCAAAGAGGTGGGCGTGAACTTAACCCGTTCGATCTGGCTCGCCAGGCCCGTAGGCTGCATGCCGAGATGGTTCTCGGCCTTCGTAATGTCGTCCGCCGAGAGGAGCGGCTGACTCTGCAGCGCGCCGGCTACCGCGCCGAGCAGGCGCTGCGGCTCCAGTTTCCCCTCATCGCCGTGAAACGTGAACAGATAGTGCAGGTCGAGAGCCACCTGCGGACGATGCACCAACGTGCCACCCGCGCGCCGCGTAGGTAGATCCGCATTGCGGTACGCGGCGTTGGGGCTCACCTGGTAGAGGTAAATATTGACCTTCGCTTCTTTGTGCGCGGCGGCATCTTTATCGGGCCGCTGGAAGCCCACTTGAGCATTGGTAACAGCGGCACCTACCGCGGGCTGCAACAAGTGCCGCAAGGCTCCGGTGACCGCCGCGATCGAGTTGTAATTGCTCATCGCAGGCCTCCATCCCGCTGCCTTTGATACTGCTCGAGTGAAAGCGCGGGCGAAGACGAACCGCGGGCCGGACGCGCGGGCGCGCCGGACGGAAACTCCGCGCGCACTTCCACGCGGCCGATCGTCACCCGAATTGACGGCGCGCTTTGTTCCGCGGCATGGAGAGCGCGAGCGGGGGACGCGTCTCTCTGGCTGCCGGATGCGGGGCCGGCTTCCGGCATGGCAAAGTGCGATTCGCCTTTCAAGACAACCGCGGATGAAGCGGCAGCCGCAACTGGAACGAGCAATGGCTGCACCAGCGGCGGTGCCATGGGACTGTCGGGTGCGTGCGCGGCAAGCGCGGGTTCGTCGAAATCGTGACGCACCGCCTCGCGCGCCACAGCGCCGGGCACGGGCGTCACCAGGGGCGCCGGCGTTTCCCGCGATGGGCGATCCGCATCGGCGACCACATGCTGAGAGTTCGTCCGCGCGCCCCATGGAGGTTCGGAAGATAGGGCCACCGTCGGCTCGAGCGTTCCGCCACTGGCAAACACCGAAGGAACGACAGGTTGTGCCACGGGCGTTCCCGCACCCAACGTCCGCGCCGCCAGCCTCTGGAAGAATCCGGCCATCAGCTCACCATCTCCAGGTAGAACTCGCGGCGTGCCGGGCTCATTGCCAGGATGTCGGCTTCACGCCAGCCGTAGGCCCGCGCCAGCACGTGCACTTCGCGCAACAGGCGCTTGGCGATTGCTCCGATCTTGGCCCAAAGAAACGACTCGATGTCCAGAACTACCTGCCAGGCATGCCCACACGCGGTGCACTTCAGGTCTATGAGCATTTCAGCCAAGGGATCCGCCGCCGCCAGGCGCGCCCCTGCGTCTTCGATGATTTCGGCGGGCAGGACTTCCACAGACACGGCCGACGGCCCCAAACGGGCATCCACAATACATCGCTCCGCGAGCAAACGGCCGGCAGCATGGGCATCGCCGCAAGCCGCTACGGCTGCCAGATCCAGGCTGTTCGGAAACCGCAGCCGCAGTGAGATTTCGCCCGCGGTCATGGACAGTTCCTCCTCGGGAGCCTGTCCGCCATTCGCCAGCAGATCGCTGGTTTCGAGCGTGTACTCCAGCCGCTCCATGCACAAAGGGCATTCGGCAAACGCATCCAACCGTCCCCCGATGACACCCTCGTAAACCGCCAGGAGAGCCGCATCGCGCCGGCCCACACTGGCCCGCGTCAACGCCTCCCAAAGCTCGTCCGATGAGGCGCTGAGCACCGTCAGGGCGCGATCTATGGGATGCTGGCCCAGACCGCGCTCCCAGACGCCTACCAGATCCGGCGCCGCGAGCGCGCGCACGCGGATCATGCAGACGGCACCGTGAAGCTGGGCTCCACCGGCTCGGTCACTTCCACGTCGCGCTCCCAGCCTTCGTTTTCCAGCTTGATGTGCTGGATGGCCACCGCGTTGGCGTTGGCGTCCAGATCCGGCTGCGCCTGATACTCGGAGACCCAGCACCGGTAGACCTTGTATGCGATGGCCAACTGGCCGGCTTCATTGTAGAACTCGATGATCACGTCTTTGCGGAAGTCTTTGAGCGATACTTCCGACCCGAGTCCCGCGCCGAAGTTCCAAACTTTGTTGGCCCACTGCTCGAACGCGACATCGTGCGTGACGCCGCGCTCCATGGTGATGGCGTCATACTCGGTGCGCCCCGGCGATTTGCGGCTGCTGCTCGGATCGCCCCCCTCGCGATGCTTCACCACCTCGGTAGTACGCTTCAACATGGTGACCTTGCTCATTCCGGCGACGTATTTGCCGTCCCACTTGACGCGGAACTTGAAATTCTTATATGGATCGAAGCGCTGTGGATTGACGCTGAACTGTGCCATGTGGTTCTCCTTAAGCTGACGTCTGACCGGCCATCTGCTGCAGCTGAATGACTACAAACTCGGCTGGTTTCAAAGGCGCGAAGCCCACCACGATGTTGACCACTCCATTGTTCTGATCGGTGGGCGTAGTAGTCTCGCTGTCGCACTTCACGAAATAGGCATCCGACGGTTTGGTTCCCTGGAAGGCTCCCTGGCGAAACAGGGTTTGCATGAAGGCGCCCACGTTTAACCGGATCGCCGACCACAATGGTTCGTCGTTCGGCTCGAACACCACCCACTTCGTGCCGCGGTACAGACTCTCTTCCAGGTAGAGGGCCAGGCGGCGGACCGGGATATATTTGTACTCGTCGGCGCGTGCGTCGCTGCCGAACAGCGTGCGCGATCCCCAGACTACGCTGCCGTAGACGGCGAAGGTTCGCAGGCAGTTGATCCCCAGCGGATTCAGTACGCCGTTCTCCGGATCGGTGAGTGTGTAACTCAACCCCTGCACGCCCTGCAAGACGGCGTCGATGCCGGCGGGCGCCTTCCAGACGCCGCGCTGCGCATCCGTTTGCGCGAAAATACCGGCTATCGCGCCGGAGGCCGGCATGGGGCGGGTACGGAAGTTCTGCAACTGGTCCGCCACCAGGATCCGGGGGAAGAACACGGCGGCGTTGCTGCTGGATTGCAAACTCGTGCCCACCCAGTCGCCGATGCTGGTGAAATCTTTGGCGGGGTTCGGATCCACAATCAGAAAAGCACGGCGCTCCTCGCAGAAGGACATGGCCGCGCCCAGCGTGGCCAGCGCGTCGCTGTCGCCCAGCATGGTCGTACGCGGAATCGCCAGCAGGTTAAACAGGTCGACATTTAGCAGCGCGTAAATCCCGGTCTTGGCGTTGTAGTCGCCGATGATGTCCGCGGCGCCCGGGGGCGTTCCGTCACTGCCGGGATTCGCGCCGGTTTGGGCGTGATAAGCGGCGCCCGTCCCCAGGCTGTATTCCTGGACGTTCTCCGCGATATCCAGACTGGCCACTCCCAAGTCAATCGAGGCGTTCGGCGTGTTCGCACTGGGCACTACGTTCAGGAACGTGCCGAACAACTGGACGGTGGCCTGCGCGGTTGCCGGACTGTTGGCAATGCCGCGAATGGCCGCTTGGATGGAATCCCGCATGCCCGTCAGCGAAGTGGTTACGGCCGGTGTCACACTGGCCTGTACCAGTTGCGTGTTAGACGACTGGTCGGTGACCGTAACGGTCAAAGGCGGCGGGCTGGGGACGGTAGCGGCGAGATCCGCCGAGAGAGTCCCGTTAGGTGCGGGGCGATTGACACTGGCCGCCTCTTTCTCACGTCCTCCGTTCACCAGTCCCAAACCCAACTTCACCGCCGCATCGTTTGCGGCCGCCCGCTGGATCTGCACGGACGAGTTAGGGCCGTTAGTCTTCGAAGTCAGGAGCAGAAAAGTACCGCTGGCGCTTACCTGTCCGGTGGCATCCGCCTGCGCTGCCACCAGGTTCCCGCCTAAACCGGCCGCGGTAATGGCATTGCCCACGGCCGTGACCAGGCTGCCCATGTCGGACGGTACACTGGTCAGCACCAGTGTAAATGGCAGGATCGTATCTACCAGACCGCCGATGATGGTGTCCTGCGCGGTCAATGTCGGAAAGGGGCTGAGGTCTTTGCTGAGCGCCCAGCCGGCGGTCGAGATGCTTACGCCTAGATCGGCAATCTGGATGAGCTGTGAGTCGTTCACCGCGCTGGGAGCATACGCGGACGAGAGAGTGTTCATGCTCAGGTTCCGGTAGCTCTCCGTCGCGGAAACCACCGGTTTGCCATTCTGCAATGTGTAACTGGTTACGGTCAGATTAAACAGGCTGTCGGGATTGGCGGTCTGATAATCGACCTCCAGCAGTACCGAGTTCCCCCAGGCGCCGGCGCTGGCGGCCGCCACGCTCAGCACGGATGCTCCGCCAACATTGCCTAGCGTTAACTGGGCAGGCACGGCGCCCGATGCCACCCGCACTACAAAAGCGTCGCTTCCGCCGTTCTGAAAGAATTGCTGCACGGCGTAGCCGAGTTCGCTTCCCAATTGGAGGCCGCCGAAGGTGCGCTGATAGTCGCCGAAGTTGAAGACCTCAACCGGTTGGTTCACGGGACCGCTGGTCGTGTATCCGACAAAAGCGGTGATGGAAGTGGCAACTCCGGTGATGGAGCGGACTCCGCTGGGGATCTCCTCAACGTAGACACCGGGATAGCTAAGCGTGACAGGCATCGTTTATCTCCTCTTCTGATGAACCGCGCAAAACAGGGCCACGGATAGTTTATGGCTCCTCACAGGGAATCGTTCCGTGCTGTTGTTCGTACCGGTGGACAGAGTCTTGCAGTAACTTTGCAAAATGCTTGGCGCAAAAAGGGCTGAGTATGATCCGGCTGTGGACCAGAGCCGGCCGGTCTGGTCCATCACAGGCTTGACCGAAATCGAACAGGAACTCGAAAGCGTTCTGCCCGATCTCGATATGATTGCTGTAGCGCGCTTCAATCCGCCGTTCATCATCAGTCAATACCCGCCTCCCCTTGCCTTTTGACGAGACCGCTGGATGCCATAGCTTTCCAAGGGCCAAATAGCACGTTTTGTCACAAACAGGCGATTGGTGCTCTTGAAGTAACGACTTGGCACGTCCCGCGTTGCGCCATCACAGTTCTTTGAAGTACGGCATGTAACACGAGATGTGACAGTTCACGCTCGCGAGTGTCTCACTCGCGTCACATGACGTGTAACAAGCGGAATCAGGACACACCGGCTTGGGCTTTTGAAAGCCCGCTTTTCGCCAGGTCGTATTTGGCCATCTTGCGGTAGACGGTCATCCGCGACCACTGTAATTGCCGCGCCACTTTGGTCTTGTTCCAGCCGGTGGACCAGAGCGCGTTGAGGAGCAGTTCCTGTTCCGAAGGCGCCAACTCTCCGCCGCCCATAATCCGCCGGCGCAAGGGCTCGGGAAGTTGCATCCACTCTACGGGCCCCGACGCCAGACTCACGAAGCTGCCTTCCAGCATGTTCTTCAGCTCGCGCACGTTCCCCGGCCAGTTGTATCGGAGCAGATGCGGCAGGATGTCCGGCGCAAGACCGGCCACATTCCGCCCGAATCGCTGGTTCAACTCTCCGATGTAATATCGGACCAGCAGCGGGATGTCCGGCGTACGTTCTCGCAGCGGAGCCAGATGGATACCGGCGACGTTCAACCTGAAGTATAGGTCTCGCCGGAAGGTCCGTCTTCCTTCCGGTGAATCCAACTCGCTATTTGTGGCGGCTATGATCCGCACATCCACCTTGGCGCTCCGTTTCCCACCCAGACGCTGGACCTCCCTGGTCTCGATGGCGCGCAGAATCTTGGCTTGTGCGGACGGGCTCATTTCCCCAATTTCGTCGAAGAACAGGGTGCCCCGGTCGGCCTGTTCCAGTTTGCCGGCGCGCGCAGTATCTGCCCCGGTGAACGCGCCCCGCTCGTAACCGAACAGCTCACTTTCGAGCAAGTTGTCGGGAATCGCCGCGCAATTGATGCAAACGAACGGTTTGTTCCGCCGGGAGCTGTTGCTTTGGACTAATTCGGCAACCAGCTCCTTGCCCGTTCCGGTCTCGCCGGTGATGAGGACGTTGGAATCGCTAGCTGAGATGCGCTCAATCGACTCGCGGAGCTGCCGTATGGACGTGGAGTCGCCGATGAGCCTGTCGCCACCCAAAAGACCGGGCGAACGCGGCGCACCCACTACCGCGGTGTGCTGCCGGAGATGAGTCTCGATGGCGGACTGCAGGCTCTTGAGGACCTCGTCACCCATCGCGGCGGCCGCCCTAAGCAGCACCGATACCGCGCCATTGCGAAACTCAGCTGCTTCAAACGGATCTACGCCAGCACCAAAGCGCTCAAGGACTTGCGCGAGTTCACGCCGTAACGCGGAATTTTCCGAGGAGATGACGACAGCGGGTCCGTCCATAACATCCTCCTATGCCTACATCTGTAATGCGTAAAACACCCGTCAGATTTTTTTTGGCGCCGGCTGGTGCCCCGTCAATGGCTTACTTATAGCAGCAGAGAGGTGCAAGCTCAAGGGTTTTCGCGGAATTCGACGGCCGCCGGAGAGTGAAAAGTACTGTATCACCGCAGCCACAATATGGCGCCCGCGACGGCCGGCTCGCGTTGGCGACAGGCGAGCCTTACCGCTCTCCCAATTGCGCCAGCGCCTTGCTTGCCATCTGGCTGCCGGGCTTGCGCGTCAGCAGTTCCTGCATGAGCGCCCGCGCCTTATCGCGACGTCCTTGTTGTACCCAAACTCGGGCCAGGTTCAGATAAAGAATCTCCTCGTCCGGCGCCACCCGGATGCCGTATTCGAGTGCGGCAATCGCATCGTTGGCCTGACCGGTGTTGATATACAGCACGGCGAGATTATTGATGGCCGAAGCGTCGTCCGGTTGCTCGGCAATGGCCGACTTGAATAGTTCCCGCGCTTCGTCGTTGCGGCCTTGCTGCGCCAGCATGAGGCCCAGGCCATTGGCGGCGTCCGCATTATGCGCATTTGTCTCCAGAGCCTGGCGATAGAATCGCTCTGCCTCCGCGGCATGTCCCAGGTTCTCTTGCGCCTGCGCCGCGTTCACCAACACATACCCCGCGCCGGGTGCCAGCTCGAGCGCCTTCTCGAAGCAGCGCAGCGCCTCGGTGGCATTTCCGGCCTCGGCCTCCACACCGCCCAATTCGTTCCAGGCTTCCGGCAGGCGCGCGTCCAGCGCCATGGCGCGCTGCAAAGCTTCCCGCGCTTCGGTCAAGCGCTTGGCTTGCAGATGAATTCGCCCGACAGCCAGCAGCGCTTTGGCGTTGTCCGGAGTGAGCCGCAGCATCTCCTGAAAATACGGCAGCGCATTCTCGCCGTATCCCGCCTCCAGCAGCGCGCCGCCGAGTTTATAGTAATCGCGCGTAGGGCGACCGATAAACCGGCCCGCGAACGGCAGACCGCGCGGATCGGGAAGCGGAGCGTCAGCCGCGCGCACGTCCCGCTCCGCGGTAGCCGCATCCGGTGCGGCGCTATAAATCTTGCGCACGCAGCCGGCCGTATCCACCAGCAGCCAAAGCGGCGTTTCCAGGTCCGCACGGTAGTCGAACAGGTAACGCCGGAAAATGGAATACACCGCCGTCAGGTCCGCGCCGGCTTGCCGCAGATCCACCGCATCTACGGACACCGGCAACCGCGGGAGCGGTTCGCCCGCGTGCAGCACCATCAGCGCCGGGCCGCGGCGTTTTTCGGGCAAAGGCACCGGTTGCCAGAACCACGCATCGCGCAGCCGGGGGCGGTTATCCACCTCCATCGCGCGATTAACCGCCAGTTCCTTAGGAGCGCAAAGGGACGCGTTTCCCGCGCCGCCAGATACGGCAGGAACTCCGCAGCTTCCAGCGGCGCGGGGCGCCCCGTTTTGCGCCAGTTCCTCAAAAGCGCAAAGGGACGCGTTTCCCGCGCCGCCAGATACGGCAGGAACTCCGCAGCTTCCAGCGGCGCGGGGCGCCCCGTTTTGCGCGAGTTCCTCAAAAGCGCGGAGCCGTGTGGATCGAATCTCCGCCGCACCCTCCGTGATCTCATATGAAAAGCCCGCAGCCAGTGGAGGCAATTGCTGCACCTTCATGCTGGGCCATAGGATGCTGACCTTCTCCGCGCGCTCGCGATCACCCAGCCCGAAATGCAGCCGCTTGGTATGCTGCGAAAGATACGCCGATCCGGCGACCACCCACTTTACTTGCCCGTCCACCTCCACCCGCGCGCCAATCGCATCCCGGTTCGATTCCGTCCCGCGCAGAGCCAGCACAATCTTCTGGCGCGCTCCTCCGCAGGCATTTTGGTAAATCCGAAGCTGCGGCCCCAAACGGCTCTTCAGCACGACATCCAAATTGCCGTCCCCGTCAATGTCGGTGAACGAAAATGACCGGCTGTCGTCGGCGCAATCCACGCCGCTCACTCCAGAAAAATCGTAGTAACGGCCGGCCCGGCGCGCGAAGAAAAGATTGGGCTCCGGCGCGGCCCAATTGTAGTCTTCCCGGATCAGTTGATTCAACGCATTCCAGCCGTTCTCGTATTCCGGTTTCGCCGCGGACTCCACCGGCGACTTGGACACCACCTGCCGGTAAAAATAGCTCATCAAGTCGGTCGCGCCGCCATTGTTCACCATGCCGCAGGCGATGTACAGCTCCGGGCTTCCGTCGTTATCGAGATCGGAACCGTCGCACGCCCATGACCACGGGCCGATCTCGATACCCTGTGCGCCGCCGGTGTAAGTGAACGTTCCGTTGCCCTCATTGTGATAAAGCGAATTGCCTTTCACGTGACTGCGATACGCATCCCGCAGCGACGGGTCCAACCTGGCCGGTCCGAATTGCGGATCGTTGACGATGCGCTGGCCGCAGGCGCTCCACATGTTCGACACCAGCAGATCCGGCCGCCCGTCGCCATCGTAGTCCAGCCACGCCGCGCTCATGCCCGGCCCAAGATCCACCACTCCGGCTTCCTCCGCCACATCGCGGAAATGGCCCTTTTCATTGCGATAAAGGTTCTTGCGGCCGAAATCATTAGTCACATAAAGATCCGGCCACCCGTCGCCATTGTAGTCGCACCAGGTGGCGGCGAAGCTGAACCGGTTGTTGTTATGGTCCATCCCGCTTGAGGCCGTAACATCCTCGAAGTAGGGCGGATCGTGATCCAGCCGGTTGCGGAACAGGAAATTGGGCGGCCCGTTGCGGGCGTCATGATAAGGCACCGGGTAGCGGTATTGTCCTTCGCTTTGGAAGAAGAAGTAGCAGCAGAGATAGAGATCCAGCCGGCCATCGCGATCGTAGTCCGCCGCTGCCAGGCTGGTGAATGCGCCCTGCGGCGGTGTAGCAAACCGGAACGCATTGGGAACCATGGTGAAGCGGCCCGATCCATCGTTCAGGAATAAGACCGGCTCCACGTTGCGCATCAACACCAGATCCTGGTGCCCCGAGTTCCGCAAATCCACGAATAATGCGGCGGGTGTGTTGTCCAGAATATCTAAGCCGGCCTGTTTCGAAATATCGTGGAAACGGCCGTCGCCCAAGTTTTTGTAGAGCCGGTTGGGCAAGCCGCCGGGCTGCAGGACGTAGATTTCGTCCCAGCCATCGTTATCTATGTCCGCAACCGCGACGCCCAGCTCGCCGTAGAGATCGATACCGCAGGCCGGATCCAGATTCGCCCGCCAGTACGGCACGCCGCGCGCTAATTGCTCACGAAATGCCGGATCGCCGTCGAACGCCGCGGCCGTCACATCGCGAAACCATGGCTGGTCCGCATAAGTCACGATCTCTTCGAGCGGCTCTAAATGACTGATACGCCCATTCCCCCACACCAGCCGCCAGCGGCCCACGCGATACTCCAGCCGGCTCGCGCGGCTGCGGATCTTATACAGTGCGATGTCGCCCGGAAGCACAAAAAATCGGGCGCTATCGACAGTGCCTAATCCGCGGCGCCATTTTTCCCAGCCCGCCGCCATATCGCCCGCGGCGAAGACCGTTTCGTCAACCCCCGCGGCAACCGCGCGATGCCCGCTGGGCAACTTACCCGTACAATCCGGCGCCAGCGGCAGCGAGCCCTTCAGAACCGCGTCCGCGAGCCGGCTTTCCACCTCGATGGCCGTCTTCTCGCCAGGGAACTCATCCAGGCCGGGTTCCACATATTTAAATAGCGACGCGTAGGGCGGCTGATGGCGGAATTTCTTCGGGAGAGGCGCGCCGGCATGCCCGCGGGATGGAAGGAAACCTGATGCGGCCAGCGCAGCTAAAAATTCGCGGCGTTGCAAACGACTCCTATTCTATCGAAACGGCAGCCGCGCATCACTCGTGGTCTTTGAGAGAACGGAACACCTGAAATTCCTGGCGCGACCGCTCCGTCTTCCCCGCCTGCGCGTAAAGCTGCGCCAGCCGGTAGTGCGCCGGCTTCAGCCCCGGATTCAGGCGCACGGCTTCTTCCAGTTCGCGTATGGCCTCGCTGCCGCGATCTTCATCGGAGTAAAGCAGTCCCAATTGAAAATGCGCGTCGGCATAATCCGGCCGGATCGCCAGGCTCTTCTTCAGCAGCGCCTCTACCTTCTGCCCGCCGGCCACTCCCGGCGTGAGATGGCGTTTTCGCAAGCTCAGCGCGTAATAGTAATTCGCCGCTGCACTATCCGGATACAGCTCCACAAAATGGGCCAGGCGCTTCGTCACTTCGTCCGCCAGTTCCGGCGAGACGTCGTACATGCCGCCTAGAAAGTCCAGCGCCTTCGTATCGCGCGGATCCAGATCTACCGCACGGCACAAAGTTTCCACGGCTTCCTCGAATTTCCCGGCCGAGTAGAGCGCTACCCCCAACCCCACCTGGATGCTCGCCGTCTTCGGGTACTTCGTCCCTGCAAATTGAAAAACGGTCAGCGCCGGCCGGTAAGCGCGGTGCCGCAATAGGTCGGTGCCCAGGTCGAACAGATTCTTTTCCGTAGGATCCATGCGCGCCGCCAGCTCATATTGCTTTTCCGCGTCATCTGGCTTTCCCGCGGCTTCGTCTACGTCGCCCAAAAGATTGTGCAGTTCGCTGCGATCCTGCCGCGCGACCATTTCGCCGATGAGCTTCCGCGCGCCGTCCAGATCTTTGGTCTCCAGGCGGGCGAGGGCCAGATCGTAGCTGTTGTCGTAATCTGCCGGATTGATCCGTGCGGCGTGTTCCAGCCAGGGCAGCGCATCCGCCACCCGTTTTTGACCGATCAGATATTCGGCTACTTGCCGGTTAGAGGCAAAGCTATCGGGCTGCGATGCGGCCTGCCGCCGGAGGTCGGCCTCCCTCGAATCGACCTGCGCGGCGCAACAAGATGCCGCTATCCAAAACAGGCACAGTCCTCGCATTGCCGCCATTCGATCCCATCATCCCAAAAGCGCACAGGAGCGCGTAACCGCACACTGCCAGGCGCGGAGCGCCCCGTTTTGCGCGAGTTGCTCAAAAAGCGCAAAGGGACGCGTATCCCGCGCCGCCATTTAGGATAGGAACTCCGCAGTTTACAGCGGCGCGAGGCGGCCCGTTTTGCGCGAGTTGCTTAAAAGCGCAAAGGGACGCGTATCCCGCGCCGCCATTTAGGATAGGAACTCCGCAGTTTACAGCGGCGCGGGGCGCCCCGTTTTGCGCGAGTTGCTTAAAAGCGCAAAGGGACGCGTATCCCGCGCCGCCATTTAGGATAGGAACTCCGCAGTTTACAGCGGCGCGGGGCGCCCCGTTTTGCGCGAGTTGCTTAAAAGCGCAAAGGGACGCGTATCCCGCGCCGCCATTTAGGATAGGAACTCCGCAGTTTACAGCGGCGCGGGGCGCCCCGTTTTGCGCGAGTTGCTTAGAAATAGAATTTCAGCGCAACCTGCAGTTCCCGCGGATCGTTGGGATTGTCCACCGTCGACGTGATTTGCCCGAAGTTTACCGTATTCTGGAAATTCAAGCTCGACGGCAGCGCGAAGTTCGGCGTATTGGTCAGGTTGAACGCTTCCACGCGTAGCTCGAATCGCTTCTTCTCCGTGATGGGGAATGCCTTGAAAAGCGAGAAATCTAGGCGATGAAAGGAAGGTCCGGATACCTGCGTATTGCCGCCGCCCAGAGGCGCGTAATTCGTCTGCCCCACCTGCGTCACTACCGGCGGATTGCTGAACGCGGCCGCATTATAAAAGTGCTCCACGCTCTGGTTTGTGTACAGCGGCTGACCGGTGTAAAGGGCAAAGCATCCATTGTCCGCGCCCGTGCCGATGGTGCAGTTGATGGTTTGGGGATTACCAGTATGCAGCGACAGGATCCAATTCAGGCTCCAGCCACCCAAAATCCCTTCCGCCAGCTTGCTGCCGCCGTTCATGTAAGTGCGCCCGCGTCCGAACGGAAGCTCGTAAGTTCCGCTGGCCGAAAACGAATGCCGGATGTCGAAGGGCGCCAGTCCCCAATCGCCCTGGATGCCGAATCCCGGCAGATAGGGTGCGCGGAAGCCGCCCGTTCCGCCGCCGCTTAACAAGTCGCCGGCATCGGTCAAAGTCTTCGAGAAGGTGTAAGCCACCAGCATGGATAAGCCCTTGGCGAACCGCCGTTCGAGTTTGGTCTGCAGCGAATGGTAGTCGGCCGTGCCGATGGTGTCGTCGTAAGAAGACCCCGGAGCGAAATCCGGGAACGGAATATACGGCGTAATGTTGGTGCCGGGCGGGAGCAGGACGGACGGATCGTTCGTACCCACGAAAGCCTCCAAGTGCCGGCTCAGCGAAGCCACGTAGCCCGCTTCCAGGGTCATCGATGGCGCCAGCTGATATTGCAGCGTGAAGTTGTAACTCTGCACATACGGCGTTTTGTACTTCAACTGGATACCGCGCAGGGTCAGGCCCGCGCCTTGTACCAGCGTTGGATTGAGCGGGATACCGGTGAGCGAGTTCTCCAATGTGCCGGTTTGTCCGTTCGGCAAAACCATGGGCGATTGCGAGGTCGGCGCGAAGTAATAGAAGCTATATTGGAACGGGTAGTTGTATCCGAGGCTCGGATAGCCGCCGCGATTTTCAAAAGCTCCGTAGAACATGCCGTAGCCGCCGCGCACCACCAGGTGGGAATTTACCCTGTAAGCGAAGCCGATACGCGGCGCGAAATTGGTTGACTGCACATCGGACAGCCCGCTACCGCCGTGGCCGCTGCTATAGACCAAATTGATTCCGTCCTGCTGAAGCGTCTGCATGAAGCTGGCCGACAATGGCGGATTGTTTTGCCGGTTGCTGGGAATGATGTATTCAGCCCCTGAAAACGGCGTACCCGGCACGAAATTGGCTTGCGCCCCGTATTTTTCGCCCGTGGGCGTGAAGTAATCCCAGCGCACCCCCAGGTTCAGGGTCAGATTCGGCGTCACCTTCCAGTCGTCCTGAACGAATGCGCCGCGATAGGCGCGCGTAGCGGCGACTCCTCCGAAATTCGATACGGAGATGTTGTCCGGTCCGCCTATCCCTTGGGCAGTGGGCGCCAATAGGAATTGAGCGCGCCCCGTGCTTCCGTCCGTCACATTCGGAATTGAAGTGAATTCGCCGTTGAAGTCGAAACCGCCGCGCGAGTAAGGGGGCGCGGTCCACGGGAATCCGACCTGCTGAATCTCCACACCGGCTTTAAAGGTATGCTTGCCATAGATCTTGGTCAGGTTCTCCGTGAATTGTATGGTGTTGCTGTAACGATCGCTGACCAGCCACTCGGACGATCCCAGTTGGCTGAGTCCGCCGATGCCCAGATACGGCAGCCCGCCGTTGCCCGGCGTCTGCAGCACGCCCTCAATGCCGAACTGCGACGGAATGTTGCTGGTATCGTTGCCAAACGGCTGCACGCGCGAAGTATGTTCGCGGTTGAAGCCGACGCGGGCTTCGTTGACCAGCGTCGGGCCGAAGGAATGCGTGTAGCTGAGCGCGGCGCCCATGGTGTCCACCTGCTGGTTCCCGTCGCCGAAGCCGCCGCCGTCCGCATAGCCGCTGAAGGGGCCGGGGATGAACTGCGGATTATGCGCCCAACTGAAACGCACAAACATCTGGTCCTTCTCCGAGAAGTACTGATCGCCGCGGACGTCCAGTGCGTTCACATCATTTGAAGAACTGCGATTCACGTTGTAGTTGTTGTACAGTCCGCCTTGGGTCGGCGCCGGAAACAGTTGCAGCAGCTTCACCGCGTTGGGATCCAGGCGGCTGGAAGGAATCGCATTCCCGGTGAACGGAGTCCTCACAAACTGCCCGTTGCTGAGGGTCGTGGTGCTGGCCGGATCGAAGATCGTTCCCAGCGGATAGCTCTTGCCTGAAGCATCCGTCAGTTGACCGCTCTGCAATGCCGTCAAGTCTGAGAAGTTGGTATAGCCGCTCGATATCTCCGCCTGCGTCGGCACAGTCGCTGTTTCGGGCACCTGCTGGCGAATGCGGGTTCCCTCGTAGTCGCCAAAGAAGAAAGTCTTGTTTCTTCTGATCGGACCGCCGAACGTGGCGCCAAACTGGTTCTGGCGGAAGGCGCCTTTCTTCGATCCGGTCGCATTCTCGAAGAAGTCCGCCGAATCCAGCGCGTCGTTGCGCAGAAACTCCCACAGGCTGCCGTGAAACTCGTTCGTGCCCGACTTCAAACTCGCGTTCAGCACCGCCCCGCCGGCGCGCCCGAACTCGGCGCTGAACGAGTTGGTTTGCAGTTTGAATTCGGCCAGCGCGTCGATAGGAGGCTTCAAAACATACGCGGCGCCGCTTAGGAAGTCTACGCTATTGCTGTTGTTGTCGATGCCGTCCAGCATGTAGTTGTTCTGATCCGCGCGCGTGCCGTTCGCCTCGAACCATCCGTTCGCGTTTAAGCCGCGCCCTTCCGGCTGCCCGGGATTCACTCCCGCCGTCAGGCGCGCCAGGAAGGTGTAGTTACGGCCATTCAGGGGCAAGTCGTTCACCGACTGGCTGCCCACCACCTGGCCTACTGAGCCGCTCTCCGTCTGCAGGATGGGCGCCTGGCCGGTCACATCCACCGTAGTGGTGACCTCGCCCGGTTCGAGCACAAAGTCCACCACCAGTTGCTGCTGAATGTTCAGTTGCTGGCCCGACTTACGTTCTTTCTTAAAACCCGGCTGCTCCACCAATACGCTGTACGTTCCGATGCGCAGCGGGGTGAATACATAATTGCCGGAAGCGGACGTGGTCGCGGCTTGGGTGAATGACGTCCCTTCGTTGAAGATGCTGACTTTGGCGTCAGGAATGACGGCGCCCGTAGCATCGCGAACCGTTCCCAGAATGGTTCCGGTGTCAACCTGCGCACGCAGGGTAATGGCGAGACAAATGGTAGCCAAACCAACGAGGGTTCGACTCGATAGCCCAATCGACATAGCTTGGAGGTTCCTTTCCCTTTGAGTGCGAGTTGCCTCCAGCCTCACAACTTGGGCTCCCGACAGCCGGAGAACCACCGCGCATTGGGATAACGCTACCATGCTAGGGAAAGACTGTCAACGTACACGGTAATTTCCGGCGTTCAAGCCCGAAAGATGTCCTGTATTTCACATAGTTATTTCAATGAGATAACTGACCATTCCGCCACTGCAAAACTGCGCCAAAATAACGTTATCGTACACGGCAAAATTCCGCATATGCTTAAATGGTTCTAAAAGATTCCCGTCCCATGAAGCCCTCAGACCAGGTTCCGCCCCGCGACAAGGTGGCCGGCATCAAAGAGATTGCCACGGCCCTCGGCGTCTCCATCGGTACCGTCGACCGCGCCCTGCACGGGCGTCCGGGCATCAACCCCATGACCCGCGCGCGGGTCCTGAAAATGGCTCAGACCTTGGACTATCGCCCCAACGTCGCTGCCCGCCATCTGAAACTAAACCGGAAGTTGCGGATCTCCGTCCACCTTCCCCGCGAGATCGCGTCCTTCTTCGACGCTATGCGCGACGGCATTCAGGAGGCTGCCTCGCCGTTTGCTTCGTCCATCGAACTGCAGTTCCGCACTTATCCGCACTTGGGCGAGGGCGATGCAGCGCTATTTTCCGAGGCACTGGAAGAAGGCACCAACGGGATGATTCTCGTTCCCGGTCATCCTGCCGACCTCAAGCCCTGGATTCGCAAAGCGGCACGCCGCCACATTCCCGTCGTCTGTATCGCCACCGATGCTCCCGGAACCGAACGCCTGACCACCGTCTCCATCGATGCCTATACCAGCGGCGCCATGGTGGCTGAACTCCTGACACGCTTCACCCGGCGGGCTGGCAAAGTCTTGGTCGTTACCGGCGACCTGAACACCGTGGATCACGCCGAAAAGGTGCGTGGGTTCGAGGAGTCGCTCGCCCGCCTCAACAGTCCGCTGCAAGTCGCCGCGGTTCTGGAAGCGCATGACGATCCCGATCAGGCGTACCGCCTCACCCGCGATGCCCTGCGTGCGCACGACGGAATTGCCGGCGTCTACGTGAGCACTACTAATTCCGCTTCGGTGGTCCAGTGCCTTGAGGAAACCGGACGCATCGGCAAGACGGCCGTCATTACCACCGATCTGTTCCCCGCCCTGGTGCCCCTGATCCGTTCCGGACAGGTACTGGCCACCATCTACCAGCGTCCCCGGTCGCAAGGTCGTATGGCCTTTCAATCTCTCTATCAGTTCCTGGTGGAAGGCACATGCCCGCCGCCGCGCCACCGCTTGCCGCCGCACATCATCCTGCAAAGCAATCTGGACCTGTTCCTGGCCATGCAGCCCACCGATTTGGAGGTGCTGGACAAGTGATGTGTTGACAGGCTCGCGGCCCCTATGATTAACTGAATGACGTTAACGTACACGGGGATGCCGTACCTTCCTTCACGCCGCGATTTCCTCGCTAAGACTTCGGCTGTAAGTGCCGGAACTCTCACCTTGGCGGCCGCTCCTTCCGCCCTCGCAGCCACTACTTCGCAGCTTGTGCCCACTCATCGCATCAGCCTCGATGGCGACTGGCTCTTCCACACCGACCCCGGCAACACCGGTGAACGGCGAAACTGGTTTCGCCCGGACGGCTTTCCCTCTGGTTCCCGCACCGTTCGTGTGCCGCACACCTGGCAAATCGAGGCGCAACTGGCGGAATATCGCGGCGTAGCCTGGTATCGGCGTACTTTCGATGTGCCTGCCGCGTGGCAGCAAGGCGCCGTCCGGATCGAGTTCGAAGCCGTGTTTCATTCCGCGCACGTCTGGATCAACGGCGTGTCCGCGGGAGAACATACCCGCAAGGCGTACACCGCCTTTACGCTCGATATCGGCCATCTCCTCCAAGCCGGACGGCCCAACACCATCGCCGTTCGCGTCGACAACTCTTTCGACGAGCACATGCTTCCCCGCGGCCGTTCCAGCGACTGGGCGCACGATGGCGGTATCTACCGGCCCGTCCACCTGCTGGTTTCGCCCCCCGTTTTTCTCGATCGCGTGGACGTGGACGCGCTTCCGGATCTGGCTACCGGCAGCGCCCGCCTCGAAATCGCCGCCTATGCGCGCAATACCCGATCACAGCCGTACCAGGGATCGCTCTCGCTGGTGGTCATCGACGATGCCACCGGCTTGACCGTCGAAACCCGCGATGCCGGCAGCCTGAACATCGATGCCGGCGCCACCGGCGTCGCGAAACTGACCGTCGATCTGCCCAACGCCAGGCTCTGGCACTTCGATCATCCGCATCTCTACCGGCTGGAAACCGCGCTCGCGGACGGTGTTTCGCCATCGCATATCTTCACATCCACCTTCGGTGTTCGCCGCTTCGAAACGAAAGGCACGGCATTCTATTTGAACGGCGAGCGCGTACGCCTCATGGGTGTGGAGCGGATGGCCGGGAGCAACCCGGAGTTCGGCATGGCGGAACCGGCCGCCTGGATCGACCACGACCACGACGATCTCAAGAACCTCAACTGCATATTCACGCGGGTGCACTGGCAGCAGGACCGGCGGGTCCTCGACTATTGCGACCGCCACGGCATCCTGATGCAGACCGAAGTTCCCACCTGGGGCCCCGATACCTTCAAAGGCATGGGCGATCAGCCGGACGCGGATATCATGCAGAACGGCATCGAGCAGTTGCGCGAGATGATCGCGCGCGACCGCAACCATCCCTCCATCGTTTCCTGGGGGCTTTGCAACGAGATCGGCGGCCAGAATCCGCCGGCATATCACTTCGCCGAAAACATGCTGAAAGAGGCCAAGCGCCTGGATCCCAACCGGCTCTGCTCTTACGCGTCGCATTCCCTCCGCGAGAATCCGGGCAAGGATGTGTCGGGCCTCATGGATTTCGTCGAATGCAACGAGTACTTCGGTAGCTGGTATCCCGGAGATGCGGAAGCGATGGGGCGCAACATGGACGACGTTCACGCGGCTTTCCCGAACAAACCCATCGTCATCTCCGAGTACGGCTATTGCGCTTGTACCGCCGACCGTCCCGAAGGCGACGAACACCGGCGCGAGATTCTGCGGACCCACGATGCCGTCTTGCGCCAGAAGGATTACATCGCCGGCCTGATTTTTTTCTGCTACAACGACTACCGCACCCATGTCGGCGATCGCGGCGCCGGCGTGATGCGCCAGCGCGTGCACGGCGTCGTCGACGTGTACGGCAGGCAAAAGGAATCGTACGACCTGCTGCGCACCGAGTCGAGCCCCATCGAATCGCTGGCTGTCGACGGTCATCCTTCCGCGCTCCGAATAACGCTCCGCACCCGCCGCAGCGTGCCCGCTTATACCTTGAAAGGCTACACCCTGCGTGGCCTCTCGTATGGCTACGGCGATATTCCGGTCGAGCGGAAGGAAGTGATGCTGCCGGATCTCGCTCCCGGACAGGAAGCCACCCTGGAAATGACTTTCGCGGAAACGCTACCGTGGCATGTCCGCTTCGATGTGCTGCGGCCAACGCAGTTTTCCGCTTATTCGGTGGAATGGAAGGCTTAGACCATTTCGAATTGCCGTCCGCTCCGCCGGACCAGGCCGGTCCCGTCAAAGCCTGGCGCGAGCCGGTCGTCATTCCCACCTACGCGCCCATGCCGCCCGACCGGAACCCCATGTTCCTGGAGAAGCGCGTCTATCAGGGCAGTAACGGCAAAGTATATCCGCTGCCTTTCATCGACCGCATTCGCACCGAGGCGGAACCGCGTACCTGGCAGGCCGTTCATATCGAAAACGAATTTCTGCGCGTCATGATTCTGCCGGAAATCGGCGGCCGCATCCATGTGGGCCTGGACAAAACCAACGGCTACGACTTTTTCTATCGACAGAACGTGATCAAGCCGGCCCTGGTCGGCCTCGCCGGACCTTGGATCTCCGGCGGCGTGGAATTCAACTGGCCCCAGCATCACCGCCCGGCCACGTTCATGCCGGTGGTCACGCACGTCGAAGAGCATGACGGCGGTTCGCGCACGGTCTGGTCGAGCGACCACGATCCGATGAACCGACTCAAAGGCATGCATGGCGTCTGCCTGCATCCCGGCTCCGCTTATATCGAACTCAAGGTCCGGCTCTACAACCGCACACCGTTTATTCAGACTTTTCTTTGGTGGGCCAACGTTGGCGTGCACGTGGACGAGCACTATCAGTCTTTTTTTCCAACAGACGTGCATTACGTCGCCGACCATGCCCGCCGCGCCATCAGCAATTTTCCGTTGTGCAGCGGCAGCTACTATGGCATCGACTACGGTGCGCGCGCGCGCCACGGCATCCCCAAAGAAGAGATGCCTCGTCACTTCATCCCCGACGGCAGTTATCCGCCCAACGATCTCAGCCGCTACGCCAATATTCCGGTTCCCACCAGCTACATGGCGGTGGGCTCCGGCGAGGATTTCCTGGGCGGCTATGATCACGGGCGCCGCGCCGGGCTCGTACACATCGCCAACCACCACATCTCGCCCGGCAAAAAGCAGTGGACCTGGGGCAATCACGAGTTCGGTTACGCCTGGGACCGCAACCTGACCGATCGCGACGGTTCCTACATCGAGTTGATGGCCGGTGTGTACACCGACAACCAGCCCGACTTCTCCTTTCTCGCGCCCGGCGAGACCCGCACGTTCAGCCAGTATTGGTATCCCATCCAGCAAATCGGCCCTGCCCAGAAGGCCAACCTGGATGCGGCGGTGAGCTTGCACGTGGAAGATGGCCGGGCGCGCGTGGGAGTGTGCGTGTCGCGCGCCTTCCCCAATGCGGTGGTCAGCCTGGAGGGCAACGGCCCTGCCGCGGAATGGAAGCGCAATTTAGCCCCCGGTGCGCCATTCGTGGAAACCCATCCGGTTTCCGGGACCGGCGTGGCGCTGCACGTCCGTACCTCCGCGGGCCGCGATCTGATCTCGTACGCGCCGGGTGATGTTGCCCCACCCAAAGCCCCGCTTCCCGCCACCGAGCCGCCCCTTCCGGAAGCCATCGCCAGTCTCGACGAACTCTACATTACGGGTCTGCATCTGGAGCAATACCGGCACGCCACCCGTTATCCCGATGCCTATTGGCGCGAAGCGTTGCGCCGCGACCCGGGCGATGCGCGATCGAATAACGCGCTCGGCTTGTGGCATCTGCGTCGCGGTGAATTTCAGCAAGCCGAAAAATTCTTCCGCAACGCCATCGAACGTCTCACTCTGCTGAACGCCAACCCCGCCGGCGGTGAGCCTTACTACAACCTGGGACTGACCCTGCGTTATTCCGGCCGCGACCACGAGGCGTATGCCGCCTTCTACAAGGCCACTTGGAACTATGCCCAGCGGGGCGCCGCCTATCACGCGCTGGCGGAGTTGGATGCGCGCCGCAACGATTGGACTACCGCCCGGGAACATTTGGATCTGGCTCTCCGGGTCAACACGGAAAACCTTCAGGCGCGCAACCTCCAAGCCATCGCACTGCGCCGCGGCGGATCCGAAACGGCCGCGCAGTGCCTGCGTACCACACTGTCGCTCGATCCGCTGGATGCACAGGCTAATTATTTGGCCGGCCAGGCCTTCCCGGGCGACAACCAGGTCCGGCTCGATGTGGCTTTCGATTTCGCGCGCGCAAATCTTTTTGACGAAGCGGTTGGCCTGCTCGAAATGGCTGACTTTACCGCGCGCGACGGCTCAGTTCCCATGCTCCACTACGCGCTGGGATATTTCTGCGCGCTTGCCAGCCAGCCCGAAAGCTCCAGCCGGCATTTTGCGCAAGCCGCGCAGGCCAGTCCCGATTACTGTTTCCCCAGCCGCCTCGAAGAAATGATCGTTCTGGAATTTGCCATGCGCGCCAACCCGCAAGACGCGCGCGCCCCATACTATCTCGGCAATCTCCTTTACGACCGCCGCCGTCACACCGAAGCGCTGGCTCTGTGGGAGTCCGCGGCCAAACTCGATCCTGCCTTGCCCACTGTCTGGCGGAATCTGGGCATCGGTTACTACAACGTCTCGCACAGCCCTCGCAGAGCCCGCACCGCTTTTGAAAAAGCCTTTCGAGCCGGTCCTTCCGACGCCCGCGTTTTCTACGAACGCGACCAGCTCTGGAAGCGCACAGCGGCCCCGCAAACCCGCCTTGCGGAAATGGAAAAGCGCCTCGATCTGGTACAACTCCGTGACGACCTGTCCATCGAACTGGCCACCCTGTACAACCAGACCAATCAGCCCGAAAAAGCGGCCGCGCTGCTGGCGTCGCGCAGATTTCAGCCTTGGGAGGGCGGAGAAGGACTGGCGCTCGCCCAGCACGTCCACACGCATCTGGCCCTTGGACGCCGCCGCCTACTGCAGGGCGAACCCGCCGAGGCCTGCCGCCTTTTTGAAGCCGCGCTAGCCAGCCCGGAAAACCTTGGGGAGGCCAAGCACGTGCTCGCGAATCAAAGCAACATCCACTACTGGCTGGGCAGCGCGTGCCAGTTGGCCGGACGGTCCGGCGCCGACACGTGGTGGCGCAAAGCCGCGGCGGCCACCGGCGACTTCCGCGAAATGGCCGTGGTGGCTCACTCCGAAATGACCTACTATAGCGCCATGGCTCTCGCTCGTCTGGGGAAGCAGCGGGAGTCCGCCGCGCTCCTCGAAAGCCTGCGAAAATACGCGCTGCAACTCAAACGCACCCCCGCTAAGGTGGATTATTTCGCCACTTCGCTACCTGCCATGCTGCTGTTCCACGAGGATCTGCAAAAACGAGCCGAAATCACCGCTACCTTCCTCCAGGCACAGGCCGCGCAGGGCTTCGGCCGGACCCGGCGCGCATCGCAACTCTTGGACGCCGTCCTGGCCCTCGACCCCAATCACGCGGCCGCGGCGGACTTCCGCGAAGAAATTGCCTGCGAATCGGAACTCCACCGGAAGCGCCCGGTCCTCGCGTCAAAATAATCTATGCATCAAGCCCCCGCCGCTAACGCCACCACCTCCGCCGGCGCCTACAACGCTCGTTATGTCGGCTTGATCTGCACCGTCTCGGCGCTGGGCGGCCTCCTTTTCGGATACGACTGGGTGGTGATCGGCGGCGCGAAACCTTTCTACGAAGAGTTCTTCCAGTTGCGCTCCGAAGCGGCCATCGGCTGGGCCGTGAGTTGCGCTTTGCTCGGTTGCCTGCTTGGCTCCATCATCTCGGGCGGGATGAGCGATCGCCTGGGGCGCAAGAAGATGCTGCTTCTCTCCGCGCTTCTCTTTGCGCTCTCCTCCGCCTGCACGGGTCTGGCTCCCACCTTCAACTTCTTTGTGGCCTGGCGAATCCTCGGGGGCGTCGCCATCGGCATAGCTTCCAATGTGTCCCCCACCTACATCGCCGAGGTCAGCCCGGCGCCGTGGCGCGGACGTCTCGTGGCCCTCAATCAATTGACCATCGTCGTCGGCATCCTGGCTGCCCAAATCATCAACTGGCTCATTGCCGAAAAGGTCCCCGCGCACGCTACCCACGAATTCATCCGTCAATCCTGGAACGGCCAGTTCGCCTGGCGCTGGATGTTCGGCGCGGTCGCCGTCCCGGCCGTGATCTTCTTTCTCTCGGCTCTGTTCATTCCGGAGAGCCCGCGCTGGCTGCTCAGCCGGAATCGTCTCGAACTGGCGCGCCGCACCCTCGCGCGCATTGGTGGCGATGCGCATGCCAACCAGGCCCTCGCAGAAATCCGTGACACCCTGGCCCCGGCCGCCGGAACAGTGGGACCGACAGCCAGTATCTTTACTGCGGGCGTGCGCCGCGCGTTGGTCGCAGGCATTGTCCTGGCCGTCCTGCAGCAGTGGAGCGGCATCAACGTGATTTTCAATTACGCCGAAGAAATTTACCGGAACGCCGGTTACGGCGTCAACGATATCCTCTTCAACATCGTGATCACCGGCTCGGTGAACCTCGTCTTCACGCTGGTCGCCCTCGGCTTAGTGGACCGTTTCGGCCGCCGCCCGCTCATGTTGTTTGGCTGCGCGGGCATAGGCATCTCGCACATCCTCATCGGATTCGCGTACCGTGCCGGGCTCACCGGATTGCCCGTCCTCATCCTCACGCTCAGTGCCATCGGCTGCTACGCCATGTCGCTGGCGCCGGTCACCTGGGTGCTGATCGCGGAAATTTTTCCCAACCGCATCCGCGCGCTCGCCGTCTCCATTTCTGTTTCCGCGCTGTGGATCGCCTGCTTTATCCTCACCTACACCTTCCCCTTGATCAATCGTTTGCTCGGCTCCAGCGGCACTTTCTGGCTGTACGGCGCCATCTGCCTGGCCGGTTTTGCGTTCATCGTTTTGCGCGTGCCGGAGACTCGCGGCAAGACGCTCGAACAGATCGAGCACGAGCTTGCCTGATCGCGCCTTGATATCGTCGTTTCCGAGCGCCTATACTCAGGCTAAATAGGATGCTGCGCGATAGTGGATTCAACCCGTTTGCTGGCGCCCGTTGCCAGCGCGATGTGGCTCGCTCCATCTCCCGCAGCCGCCGCGACTTCCTGCGCGCGGCCACCGGTGCAACTCTGGGCCGCACCCTGTTCAGCCTCAATCCGCAGCGGGCCCTTGCTGCCCGCCGCTCCGCGAAGGTGATGGTAGTAACCTTCGGCGGCGGCGCGCGCGACGACGAGACCTTCGCGCCCGACGGCCAGGAGAATATTCCCCACCTGCTCGCACAACTCGCGCCGCACGCTACGTTCTTTACCCAGGTCGTCAACCGCGGCATTCTCGGCCACTACGTAGCCACCGCCAGCATCGCTACCGGTGCCTACGAGCATTTCAATAACTTCGCAGCCGTGGCTCCGGATTACCCCACCGTCTTTGAATATTTCCGCAAGGATTTGAAGCGCCCCCCTGACGACGCCTTCGTGATCGCGCCTAGCAACGGATTTAACCGCATCGGCGAGAGCGGCAACCGGGCCTACGGCACTGGGCTCGGCGCCAGCGTGGTTCTGCCGAAACGCCTCCTGGCTGCCGCCCTCCCTTCAGGCCGCGGCGAGTACGATCACCTGCTCCGCGACAACTACGAATCCACCCGGTTCAGCCCGGTCGTCGGCGGCAACAGTCTGGACATGCACCAGATGTCCGAGGTTCTGCATCTTTCCGTCGAGGATTTTACGGCTCACGCGCGCAGCCTAGCCAGCCCCGACGAACTCTCCGTTTATATTGCCCGCCAGTTGATGCACCGCCTCGCGCCCAGCATGCTTTGGATCACGCTGCACGATATCGACATCGCGCACTCCGGAACGTTTTCGCTATACCTGGAGGGCATTAAGCGGTCCGACCGCCTGTGTGCCGATTTGTGGCACGCCATCCAGACCGAGCCCGAATATGCCGGCAAGACCACCATGTTTATTCTTCCCGATTTCGGACGCGACTCCGATCAGAGCGTCGGCGGGAACGGATTCCAGCATCATCGTACCGGCGACGCGGTCTCGCGCACCACGTGGATGATGGTGCTGGGCGCGGGTGTCCGGGAAAATGTCATCGTAGACCGTCCCGTGGAATGCACCGACGTGGTCCCCACGCTGGGCTCGCTGCTGGGATTTTCGGCGCGTTTGTCGCAGGGCAAACCGCTGTCGGAGGTTCTGTGATGCTGCCCGATCAGATCCAGCCGGGCGACTTTCCGAACTATCCTCCCAAGGCGCAAAAACTGGCGGCTGGCTCGGTTCCTCTGCTGCGCCAGCTACCGCTCGGCTTCGTGCCTTTTCTGCTCAAGGAGATCGCGGGCTACGACTGGAAATTCCCGGTCGAACAACAGGAGATCGCCGGCCAGTTGGCGTATCTTGAAAAGCTCCCCCCCGAAGCCCGCCGCCAGGAGATGGCGCCGTTCGCCCATCTCCGCCTGACTTCTCAATTAGAGAACTCGGATTGGATCAACGACCCGGGTGGCTTCCTGGAACAGCTCTCCGCCCACTTGTGGGCCAGCGATCAGATGGATGGCTTCCGATCCGCCTCCGAGAAGTATGTGGCCAAATTTCACGCGTCCATGCCGGTGGCTCCATTGCCGGTGCCGCGGCTCGGGATCGTTCTGATCGGTCGCGGGGTCACGGACAACAGCTACGCCCTCTTTCGCAAGCTCCGCCGCCGTGGCGTATATTTTGCAAAGGTCAATCCGCAAAACGGTTGGGAGGCGATCCGGAATGCCGTGCGCGAACGCGTCGCACAGTACCCCGTCCCGTACGGGCACTGGTACATCGATGGAGGCGCACCCGCTGCCATCGCCGGCGACGGTCTTAGCTGCATTTCTTATGCGGCCTTGACGCACGCCCGCGCGGTGCTCGCTGACAAGATGCGCCGCTCGTATGAGTCGCCGGCTTTCGGCGCCGAAGCCTTGCGTTCCCTGCTGGCGCGGATGCGCCCCGAAGATCTGGAAATGGAAGGCGGCGCGGATCCCGTCTTGAATCGTTTTCAGGTCAGCCTGCTGACCGAAGGCTCGGGTACACAAATCTACAGCACCACTTTCGTTCAGTGGGCCGCCCGCGAGGTGTACCGCCGCGCGCAACCCGTTACCCTGCTGGCGCGCTTTCAGCCGCGCGTACGCGAACGGCCTATGAATGAGCTGTTGGAAGGAGTGCGCCAGACGGCCGAGTTGGATCCTGCGGGCTCCATCGTCGACGCGGACATGGGCGCCTATTACGCCTGGCTCAACCAGCAGCGCCTGAGCGGATCCGACCGATCGGTCTTCCTGGTCTGGTTCGAAGATCACGCCGAGGCAGTGGCCGTAGGCCCCAAAATGCCGCAAGGGACGGTAGATTCCACCGGGGTCGATCTCCAGAGCCTGCTGCGCAAGATCGCCTGAACCTGCGCATGCGGATCGCAACCGCGGAGCACAGGAGCCTCTCATTTGTCCGCGAGCTCTTTTTCGGAAAAGCGGATGCGCGTAAATCGTTCCGGCCGGTGCGTGTCGTAAGCCCCGTGCGCGTTCCAGGCCCACGCTGGATGCGGAGATAATTCCTGGCCCCCTACGCGCAGCGCCTCGAACCGGCCAAAGAACACCCGCCACTCGTCCCCGTCTTTGGGCGGCAGAGATCGTCCATTCGCCAGCCACTTCATCCCGGACCAGGGAAATGCGATCTCCACGGTCCAGCCCTTATCGACCACCGAGTCATCGTTGATGACACCGTCGACGTTCGTGGCCCAGCGCAGCCCCGGCATGTCGTAATCGAGAAACGCCCACCGCAACCCGCGCGGGTGCGTGCCTCGCCAGAACGATTCCGGGTGCCTGTCGTAGTCGCCTCCAAAGGTTAGCGCCGTTCGCCGCAATACGTCCCACTCCGCCGGGTCGAACCGGGCGAATGCGTCCTGCCAGATGAAGAATACTTCGTAGATGGTCCCGAGCGCGTTAATCTCGAACTCGTAGTAGCAATCCCCGCCGTCTATGAACACCTCCACGTCGCTCTCCTGGAAAATAAGCGAGTCGCGCTCCGTCAATCTGGCGCGCACGAAGGGCTCTTCGATCCAGAAACCAATATAAAGGTACTCGTCGTCCCAGAGCGCTGCGGCCTGTGTGCCGAAGAACGCGGGCTCGCCGTTAACCATGTCCACGAATCGCGGCGACCGCTCGGCCTGCTGCCAATCCGGCGAATCCAGCCGGCCGTTCATCGCTGGAGGACGCCGCGTCCGGCGGCACACGTATTCTTTGGTGGGGCTCTCAGGACTCATACCAGCCGGAATTTCCATCTTGAATTCCCATGTCCTGGTCAGTATACATCCAGCCGCGCGATGCGGGGACACCTCCGCCCCTATTACTCATGCTGGATACGATGCGCGAGCAACTTCGCCGGGTGGGGATCCCCTCGACCGAAAACGCCGCACCAAAACAGCCGGTTTTGTGTCGCATCTCACCCACCCGCTCGCATAGGCTAGAGATGATCGGTTCCCCTCGCTATAGTAGAAAGATCATGGTCACTGGGAATTGGCAGGACCATCTGGGAAACGTCGTTGCGGGGCGGTACACCTTACGCACGCTAGTATATGCCGGCAGTGGACAAGCTGAGTTTTTGGCCAACACGCCGGATCGAGACGAGCAGCCCGTTTCGGTGGCTCTCATGGAGCCGGACCCGGATGTAGATGACGGGGAACTCGCCGCCATCAATAGGGCGAAGCAATTGCAGCATCCGAATCTGCTGCATATCCTGGACGGCGGAGAGTGCTCACGGGACGGCGTGGAGATGCTCTTCATCGTCACCGAAGCGGCCGAAGGGACCCTGGCCGATTCACTGGCAAACGCGAAGGCGGACCCCGCCGCTCTGCTGGACGACTTGCTCTCGGCGCTCGAATGGCTGCACGGACAGGGCTTGGTATACCGGAACCTCCATCCGGACACCGTAGTGCGTGCCGCGGGGCGCTGGAAGTTGGCCGATCTCAGCCGGCTGCATGCGATTGGCCAATTCGAGCCTGGCCAAGCGATGGAGCAGAATGCGCCGCCGGAAGCAACGTCCGGTCTGATCCTTCCCGCCTGGGATGTCTTTGCACTTGGAGTACTCCTGCGGGATGTGCTCGCCCGAGAGGGGCGCCCGATACCGTCACCCTTCGACGCCATTGTGCGCGGCTGCCTCGATCCGGATTACAGGACACGGCTTTCGGTGAAGGGCATCCGGAGCCTGCGAGAGCAGCAACCGGTACCTGCCGGAATATCACGCCCGGAAGCTGCGCCCCGCCGCTCCCGCGCGCTGATCGCAGCGGCGCTGTTCGCAGTCATCGTGTGTGGCTTGGTTGTCGCCTGGTGGTCACGGAATCATGCGCATACGCCGGCCGTAGCGCCTGTTGCGAGTCCTCCGGCTCTCCGCACCGAAAGTGAACCAGTTGCCCCCCCAAAAACCGCGCCTTCCCAGATCGAGGCGAAGCCCGCCGCGCCGGTTGAGCCCGTTGGTCGGGCTGACTTTCTTGGGGACGATTTAGAAGGTCATCCCACCGCGAGCGGTGAAATATTCAGCAACCAGGCCATGACCGCCTCCAGTCGAGATTTTGCGCTGGGCACCCGTTTACGAGTCACGAACCTCAAGAACGGCCGTAGCGCCACCGTTCGAGTCAATGATCGTGGAGTTATGCGGCCCGGCTTCATCATCCGTGTAACCCGGCGCGTTGCCGAACAACTGGACTTCGTGAATGCCGGGTCGGCGAAGGTAAAATTGCAAGTTGTCAAATAGTCGGGATTTCCTGCACGTCTTTATGATCGCGTTCGCGCGCGCTCGTCGCCTCAGGACGGATTTAAACGGCTGAGAGAGAGTGATAAGCTGGTAGCTCAGGCCACCGTTAATGTCAAGTTGAGGTCTCTGAATGACGCGAATGCAACCGCTCGGAATTGCGATTTTGCGCATTATAGTTGGTATCGTTTTCACTGCGCACGGTGCGCAAAAACTTTTCACCATCGGCATCGGTGGCGTGTCGCACATGTTTCACGGCTTGGGCATCCCCCTGGCCTATCCGGCGGCTGTCGTGGTTACGCTGGTGGAATTCGCCGGGGGGATCGCGCTGATCCTGGGGTTCGGCGCGCGCTACGCGGCGATCCTGCTGGCAATCGATATGGCGGTGGCGGTGGGAAAGGTGCATCTGCACAACGGGTTTTTCGCCAATAAGGGAGGTTATGAATTTCCGTTGACCTTGTTGGCGGCCTCCGTGGCGCTGGCGTTGGCCGGCCCCGGCAGCCCCGCGTTGAGCCGGAAGTAAGGAGCCGGATTGGAGCAGCGATGGTGCCCGAAAAGAAGCCACGATCGGATACCCGCGGCCTGGAGGACCGGATCAGGCGGCGCGCGCATGAATTGTATCTGAAACGCGGCCAGCAGCCAGGCTCTGCGCTTGAGGACTGGCTGCGCGCCGAGGACGAGATTCGCCGGGAGGATGACGTGGTGGACGAGGCCTCCGAAGAATCTTTTCCCGCCAGCGATTCGCCGGCATATTGAGCCGGTCCGAGCCGCGAACGTAAGCCAGCGGCCGGCGCACCTTCCGCCGCAGCCGCGCATCGCAATGTGCCATGCTGGAGGTGCTATGCGAGATCCGGAGATCATCGACGCCGAGTTGATGGAGATCAGCGCCATCGCCGACGATACCATCAAGTTCGAGCGCATCATCGCGTGGTGCGCATCCCACCCCGACGAGGTCCCTTTCGCCCTGCACCAGTTCATGGGCCGGCGCAACAAGCCCGCGCACCAGGCTGGCCAAAGCTAGCCCTCGCGCCCCTCTTCGCCGGAAGCGCGAACCCATACCTGATACAATTCGTCAGGTGGTTTCACCTGATGAGAGCCATTATTCTTGTTTTGCTCACCACGGCGGCAGCCCTGGCACGGCCTGTCGATCTGCGCTGCGATTACCTGATCAACCCGCTGGGGATTGATGCGCTCCAACCGCGCCTTTCGTGGCGCAGCGATAGCACCGAACGCAACTGGAGCCAGGGCGCCTACCAGATCCGCGTGGCCTCTAGCGTAGCCGCGCTCCAAGCCGGACAAGCCGGCGTTTGGGACAGCGGCAAGCAGCCATCCGCCGAATCAATCGGCATTCCATATGGCGGGCCTGAGCTGGAATCCGGCCGCCGGTATTATTGGACCGTGCGCGTCTGGGATGCGCGCGGCCGTGCCGAAGAACCCGCGCAGCCCGCATGGTGGGAAATGGGCATCCTCTCGAATGCCGGATGGAAGGCCCAATGGATCAGCCGGCAGGATCCTGACGAGAATGCCGGGCGCTCCGCCATCCACTGGATCTGGCTTCCCGGACAGGACGCCTTCGCCGTCCCGGCCAAGACGGTCGCGATTTTTCACCTGGATTTGAACCTGGCCGCTAAGCCGTCCAACGCCGCCCTCTTTGTGGCGGTCCGCGGCGCTTACAAGGCGAAGATCAACGGGCAAGATGCAGGCTCCAAGAGTGACTTCCGCGCGTTTGACCGGCAGGACGTCACCAATCTGCTGGCCGCCGGACAGAACACCGTCGAGGTCACAGTCACGGCGATGCCTCCGGGTTTTCCAATGGGCGGAACACAGGGCGCGGGCGTAACGGCGGCTGTGGCTGCCTTGCTCAAGATCCGTACGGCCACCGGCGAAACCGAAATCCACGCCAGCGATGCGCGCTGGCAGGCCCGCCTCGATGAAGATCCGAATTTCCATCCGGCGGCGGTAGTCGCGAACCTTTCCGATGAACGTCTGGCAAAGGATATGGGACCGCTCCCGGGCCCCGCCGCCCTGTTCCGCCGCGAGTTCGACGCGGAGAAGCCCGTGCAATCCGCGCGATTGTATGTCACCGCGCTGGGAAGCTATCGCGTGTTTTTGAATGGCACGCGCGTGGGCAGCGACATCCTGACTCCTGAGTACACCGACTACAGCAAGCGCGTGACCTACCAGGTCTACGATGTGACGTCGCTACTGGCGCAGGGCCGGAACGCCATCGGCGCGATTTTGGGCGACGGCTGGTTCGGCAGCGGCCTCACCTGGACCGGTCTTCGTTTTTCGTTTCTGCCTCCGCCCACGCGCTTCCTGGCCCAGTTGCGCATGGATTATGCCGGCGGCGCCAGCGCCACGGTCGTCAGCGATGCCTCATGGAAGACGGCGCAATCGGCGGTTTTGCATTCCGAGATCTACGCCGGCGAAGTATACGACTCGCGCCTCGAACAGCCGGGTTGGGAAAAAGCCGGATTCAACGATGCGGCCTGGACGCAGGCATCCATCGCCGGTCCGCCGCCCGGCGTGCTGTCCGGCGAGGTTACGACTCCGCCGCGAATTATCGAAACCGTCCCGCCCCGCACCATCACCGCGGCCCGCGGCGGCGCGTGGATCGTCGATATGGGCCAGAACATGGTGGGATGGTTGCGCGTGAAAGCGGCCGGCGAACCAGGCACTCGCATCCGTCTGCGCTTCGCCGAGATTCTCTCGCCGGACGGCAGCCTGTACCGCGACAACTTGCGGAATGCCAGCGCCACCGATGTTCTGTACTTGCGCGGCGGGGAGCAAACCTGGACCCCCCAATTTACGTTCCACGGTTTCCGTTACGTGGAGGTCAGCGGGTTTCCCGGCAAGCCCGAACTCTCGAATTTCACCGGCGAAGTGGTTTCGTCGGCGCAGACGCTCACCGGCAAACTCGCCACATCCAGCGACCTGGTCAATAAGATGTGGCAGGTCGCCATCTGGGGCGAGCGCAGCAATTTTCTGAGCATTCCCACGGACTGCCCGCAGCGCGACGAGCGCCTGGGGTGGACCGGCGACGCCGAAGTATTCTGGCGCACCGGCGCCTACAACGCCGATATTGCCGCGTTCGGCCACAAGTGGCTGCGCGATCTGACCGACGATCAAACCGCGGAAGGAGCCTTCGGCAACGTGGCGCCCGGAGTGGCGAAATTGGGTCCGTTCCTCGCCGCGGGCGCGCCCGGTTGGGGCGATGCCGGCGTCATCGTGCCCTGGACCGCATGGCAGCAGTACGGCGATACCGCCATCATTCAGGAAAACTGGAGCGCCATGGAGCGCTGGATGAAATACATCCAGGACGGCAATCCTGATTTTCTGCGCGCCAAACGCGTGGGTCCGAATTTTGCCGACTGGCTGGCTCCGGATAGCCGCACACCGCACGATCTGATTGCCACTGCTTACTGGTCGATGATGGCGGGCATGATGGCGCAGATGGCGCATGCCACCGGCCAGGAATCCGCCGCGGCGCGCTATTCCGACCTGGGCGGCAGCATCCGCGCGGCGTTCGAGAAGGCTTACGTGAAGGATAACGGCGAGGTTGGGACAGGCACCGAAACTTCCTACGTGCTGGCGCTGCACATGAACCTGGTTCCCGAGGCGCTGCGCGCGGCGGTGGCCGAGCATCTGGTGAAGGAGATCGAGGCCAAAGGATGGCACGTCTCCACCGGGTTCCTGGGAACGCCCCACATCCTGTTTGCGCTGGCCGAAAGCGGACACATCGACGTGGCTTACCGGCTGCTGCTGACGGAGACTTATCCGTCGTGGGGATACATGATCCGCAAGGGCGCCACCACCTGGTGGGAGCGATGGAATTCCGACTCCGGCGATCCGGCCATGAATTCGTTCAACCATTACGCTTTCGGATCGGTGGTGGCATGGATCTACCGCTACGTCGCAGGAATCGATACCGAGGCCGGCGGGCCGGGATTCCGGGAGATCGTCATTCGTCCGCGCACCGCGGGCCCCATCACGCACGCGCGCGGCGAATACGATTCGGTGTACGGCAAGATCGTGAGCGATTGGACCGTACGGGACGGCCGGCTCAATTGCACGTCATCATTCCGCCGAACACGCGGGCGTCGGTGTATGTCCCGCTCAAAGCGGGCGGCATTATACGCCAAAATGGCAGGAGAGTCGAGACCAAAGAGGGGCCGGACGGCACGGGGATCGTGACGGTGGGTTCAGGCTCGTACGATTTTGAGACGCGCTGACCGGGCAACCGGCCGGATCAGCTTTTTTTCTGCCGGAGATGCCGGTAGAGCTTGTATCCGAAAAACGAAAGCAAGCCGCCGGCTACGGTTCCCAGGCCGATAACGACACTGGCCGAAAGCCCTGTGACGGTGCCCTGCATGGCCGCAAGTTCCAGCACGCCGACCGTGGCGCCGCCCGCCCCACCCACGCCGGCGCCCACGGAAGCCGCCGCGGCAGCGATGATTTTTTCTTTCTCTGTTTCTTCCATTACATTCCGAATTTTATCGCAAATTCGAAAAGTGTTTCCGATTCTTTCCTCAATAGCCGTCGCGGCGATCAAGGCATCGAACGTCCGCAATCCGTCGCGTCGTGCGTGGCGCTTGAGCAATTCATATGCGCGGCCGGTGATGCGGGCATCCAGGTGGCTTGCACCGGGTACGTCTTGATCAGGCTATCAATACCCTCGGCATCTCGCTGGTTTCTGGCGCCAACGATGAGCTCGTGTGCTGTAATAATCGAAATTGTTACGTCGTCGAGAGAGTCGACGTAGGACGCGGCTGCGGCACTCCGGCGGGACACATCGATCATTACGTCTGTGTCGACCAGGTAATGAGCCATGATGCTATCTCAACCGCGAGGATTGTCCCTGAGTCTGTCCACGTAGCTCACACCGTCGGTAATGTCGTCGCGGTCAGCCCACATACCGAAGAATGGAAGATCCTTAATGGATCGGCGCTGAAGGGACGCATGCCGTTCGGCGGGCAGATGCACTTCCACAATGGTCCCCTCCTGGATGGTCACAGACTCAAGGGGACGGAAAACACCGTTCTCGTATCTGGCTGGGATGGTCATTGTATTCGCCCGGGCAGTTTTAAGGATACCAAGGTGGCCGCCCCACAAGGACGAGCATTTCCGCGCGACCTGTTGCAAACACCTGGGCAGATTTCCGAGCCGCGCGCGCTAGCTTAAGCGGCTACATTCTTCCGGCTGTCCTTCAGCAGCCCGAGCCGCACCAAACTCTCGCCCGTAGCTACCACGGCCTCCTCGTTGGACCGTGGCGACCATCCCAGTAAACGCCGCGCCTTCTCGCCGGTGGCGTTCTTTCTCTTGCCCAGCTCGGGCAGAATCTGCTTTACCGCCGGATCGCGCAGCGAGGCGAGGCGCACCAGCCAGTCGGGCAGTTCACGGGTGGGCACCCTCCGCGCAGCCGCGCCCAGGCGGGCCTTCAGAATCCTGGCAATATCGGCCATCGATATGAAATCCCCGGCTATGGCGAGGAAGCGTTCGCCCTTTGCGGCGGCATGTGTCATGGCCAGAATGTGCAGGCTGGCCACATCACGCACATCCACAATCCCGAAATAGAGTCGCGGGCATCCGGGCATGGCGCCGTCCATCAGCCGCTGAACCAGCAGAATCGAGGTCGAATAGTCCGGCCCCAGCACCGGACCGAATACGCCCACCGGATTGACCACCGCGAGTTCCAGGCCGCGGCCTTCCTTCGCCACAAAATCCCAGGCGGCGCGCTCGGCCAGCGTCTTCGATTTCACGTAGGGCAGCACGTTTTCGCCAGTCAGGTCGGTCCAGGCCGTCTCGTCGAACGGCGCGCTCTGCAGTGGGTGGCCATACCCGACCGCCGCGAACGAACTGGTCAGCACCACCCGTTTCACGCCCGCGTCACGCGCGGCGCGCAGCACGCGGATGGCGCCTTCGCGCGCCGGTACGATCAGTTCATCTTCGTTCTTGGGAACATGCTGCGGAAACGGCGATGCCACGTGCAGCACGTAGTCGCAGCCCGCGACGGCTTCCGGCCAGCCCGCGTCGTTTTCCAGATCGGCGGCGAAGAACGACACGCCATCGCCCGGCTCAGCCCCGCCTTCCTTCAGCATGGCGCGCACGTCTCCCTCGCGTTTCAGGCTCCGCACCGTGGTGCGCACCTGGTGGCCCGCGCCCAGAAGTTGCAGGATTGCATGGCTGCCGATGAAGCCGGAGCCGCCGGTGACCAGAACCGTACTCATTGCCGCCTCCTTATTTTTTCAGCCGTCGAACCGTTGTAGCAGAAATTGTCCGGTGCGGCCATGGGTCGGCGAATCGCGGATCGTGCAGCACATCTTCGTCCGTCAGCGATTCCAGGAAGGCGATCAGGTCCAGTCGATCCCGCGGCGAAAGCGGAAAGCCGCCTATGAGCGCGTCTTTATTCGGATTGTCGCGGCCCTTCCCCGCATGCGGGCCGGATGCGATGGCCCGGCCTCCGGCGGCGTAGTGATCGAGAACACCGTCGAGCGTAGCTATGCTGCCATCGTGCATATAAGGCGCGGTGACCGCGATATTCCGCAGCGTCGGCGCTTTGAATTTTCCTACGTCGGCGGCCGCCCCTGTGTAAGCGTACGTGCCGGTGTTAGGTGCGGGATAAGAGAGCGCGCCCGCCTGGCTGGCGAGGTTATAGAGTCCTGTGTTATGGAACTCGATCGTGCGCCCCGCATTGCGCTCGGATACGGCGGCGTCGCTGAAATTGAATCCGCCGTGACAACGGAAGCAGGAAAGCGACTGGCTGAAGAACAGGACTTCGCCGCGCTTGGCGGAAGCGGATAGTGCTCCATCGTCGCCGCCATAGTGATACCGGTCATAAGGCGAGCGCGCCGAGATCATACTGCGCTCGAAGCAGGCGATCGCCTTTACCGCGTTCTGCACGGTAAAAGGGTCCGCCCCGCCGGCAAATGCGCGCGCGAACAGCGGCCGGTACGTGGGATCGGCCCGCAACACGGCCATCGCCCCCTCGCCTTTCGGCAAACCCATTTCCACCGGATGATCGCCGAACATGGGCGTCAGCGCCTGCTCCTCCAGGCTCCTCATCCCGGGATTGCTCCATGTGAGCGTGCCGCTGTACGCGACATTGACCAGGCTCATGGCGCCGCGGGGATGCAGTTCGCCGGTGGCTCCCATGCTCACCGCCCGCCCATCGGTGAAGGCGAGTTCCTGTTTGTGGCAGCTCGCGCAGGATGCCTTTCCGTTGACCGACAACCGCGTGTCGTAAAACAGATACCGCCCCAGATCCACCTTCGCCTGCGTCATGGGATTGTCGGCCGGGACGTAGGGTTTCGGAAAGCCCTTGGGCAGATTCCACGCGTATGTTTCGCCTGCGTCCGGCAGCGCAAGCGCCATCACGGCGAACAGCGGTAATGCGGCCAGGAACCTCTTACCCACGGCAACGCCACTCACTTCTGGAGCCGGACGATATCGATCCCTTCCAACATGCGCACCGATCGCGCGCCGGCTTTATCGGTAGGGCAGAGTAACCGGAAAGGCCCCTGATATCCAAACAGCGGCTTTCCATCGCGCTTGTCCGCCACCAGTATGGATTCGTTTGCAAACTCGGGCGCCACCTCCGCCAAGGTAAACACCACCTGGTAGCCATCGCGGGCCTTGGCCACAATGTAGCTCGACAGCGCCTTGCCCCGCAGCGCCTTGCCCGCCGGTGCGCCTGCCCGCGCCAGAATTTCGCGCAGCGGCACGCCTTCGTACTCGACGGTGGTCCCGTCCTGTTCCGGAATCGATGCCTTCTCGCGCGGCATCCTGGCAAGATCCTCGGCCTTGAGAACCAGCGGTGACGGGATGTCGCCGCCGATCGTGAGGGTCGCCGGAGCCGCCGGTTCTTGGCCGGACTGGCCGTGCGCCAGCGTCGCCCCCAGGCACAGCATCAACAGCGCTCGAAAGCAAAACCTCATAAACCGCATTGTCCTCTATAAACGACAGCTTTCATTATAGAGAACAACAAGCCGAGCCGCGACCAAGCCGAGCCGCGACCGTCAGGAAGCGGTAAGAATTGAGTCACGCGCACCCAATTACTTCGGCCCTTCGATCTGGATCTGCTTCAACGCCTCCGCGTCGCTGGGCAGCGGGCTCTTCCCCGCCGGCAGCTTGTTCACTTGCAGAATGTAAGCCAGAATATCGGCGTTTTCCGCCCGCGAAAGCGTTCCCGGATGATCGGCCGGCATGGTGGTTTGCATCTTCTCGAACAAGTCGTCGGCGGTCTGGCCGGTCCATTCCGCCATGAAGTCCTCCCCGGCCAGGGCAGGGGTCGCCGCTCCCGAACCCATCAGCGACTCGCGGTGGCACGAAGCGCACGATTTCTGGTACGCGGTCCGTCCGCTGTCCGCCTGCTGCGCGGTATAAACTCCGTCGCGCGTCGACGCATGCTGTTCCGCCCGCCCCCGGAATTGTACCGCGGCCATCACCGCCAGCAGGCCGGTCAACGGTAAAATGAGCTTCACGTGCCTATCGTACCCTGTAAGCTGAGGGGTACACTGTCACGTACCGGATAATTTTCCATGATCCATACCCGAAAGATCACCCTTTGCCTGGCAACCGCGGCAGCCGCGATTCTGCTGGCGCAGCCGCCGGCGCGCGCCGCCGCTCCCATCGCCTGCGATCCCGATAACGGCGGCCTTAAGCTGCCACCGGGTTTCTGCGCGTTGGTGGTCGCCAACAACCTCGGCGAGGCGCGCCACGCCACCGTCGCCCCCAACGGCGATCTGTACGTCGCCTTGATGAATGGCGGCATCGTGGCGCTGCACGATGCCAATGGCGACGGCCGTTTCGAAGTGACCGAAAAATTCGGCGACCGCAGCGCCACCGGCATCGCGTATCGCGACGGCTATCTCTGGGTCGCCAAGCGCAATTCGGTGGAGCGCTATAAGATGACTCCCGGCCAGCTCAAGCCCTCGGGCGATCCCGAAGTCGTGGTCTCCGGCCTTCCCGGCGTTCCGCAGCACGGCGACAAGGGCATCGCCTTCGATGGCAAAGGATATTTTTACGTGAACGTGGGCGCTCCCTCCAACGCCTGCCAGGTGCGCGATCGCACCAAGCTGTCGCCCGGACGCGACCCCTGCCCGCTGCTGGAAAAGAACGGCGGCATCTGGCGGTTCAGCGACAACAAGCTCGGCCAGAAACAGGAGGACGGCGTCAAGTACGCCACCGGCATGCGCCAGATGCCCGCCATCGCCTGGCACGATGCAGCGCTCTACGTGGTCATGAACAGCCGCGACCAGCTCGATGTGCTTTGGCCCGGCAAATTTACCGCCGAAGAGAACGCCAATCGCCCCGCCGAGCCTATGTACCGCATGGAACAGCCAGGCGACAATTTCGGCTGGCCCTATTGCTTCTACGATTACAAAGCGAAGCAGCTGCTGCTCAATCCGGAATACGGAGGCGACGGCAAAACCGTCGGCCGCTGCTCGGATTTCAAACTCCCCATTACCAGCTTTCCCGCGCACTGGGCGCCAGTTGACCTGATGTTCTACACCGGCAGCCAGTTTCCCGATCAGTACCGCGGCGGCGCATTCATCGCCTTCCACGGCTCCTGGAATCGCGCGCCCTTTGCGCAGGAAGTCTCGAACGTCACGTTCCAGCCGTTTTCCGATGGAAAACCATCAGGCAAATTCGACGTGTTCGCCAGCGGCTTTGCCGGCAAACCGCAAATCATGAATCCCGACGACGCGCTGGCCCGCGCGGATGGAGTCGCCCAGGCGCCCGACGGATCGCTCTACATAACCGAAAGCCAGAAAGGCAAAATCTGGCGCGTCTTTTACCGCGGAAAGTAACGAACATGGCGAACCAGGGAGCAGATCGGCGGCAGGTTCTGGAAATGCTCGCCAAGGCCGCCGCGGCCAGCCAGTTCCCCGGCTTCTTCCGCTGGACTTTCGCGCAACAGCATGAACATGCGGACCACACCGCCCCGCCGCCGCGCGCCACCAGCTATCAGCCGGCGTATTTCTCGCCGTCCGAGTTTCACACCATCGACGTCCTGACCGGCCTCATCATTCCCCAGGACGAAAACCCCGGCGCGCGCGAGGCGGGCGTCAGCGAATTCATCGACTTTCTCGCCGCGCACGGAGAACAGGACATCCAGCAGCCCATGCGCGACGGCCTTAAATGGCTGGACGCCGCGGCGCGCAAGAATCATGGGGCGATTTTCACCGAGCTCGCGCCCGCGCAGCAGAACGAGATTCTGACCGCTATCGCCTACTCGAAGGGCGCCCCGTCCGACGCCCCGGAAGGGCGTGCATTCTTCCACCTGATCCGCCGCTATACGGTGATGGGCTACTACACCAGCCGCGCCGGCCTCCAGGCCCTCGATTATCCCGGATTGCGCTTCTATACCGAATCTCCCGCCTGCCCGCACACCAACGATCCGGAGCATCGCCATCTGCCGCCGCCCAAGGTTTAACCATGCCAAAGCAAATTTACGACGTGATCGTGATCGGGACCGGCGCCGGCGGCGGCATGGCCATCAACACCCTCTGCAAGGCCGGGGCGAAAGTTTGCGCGCTCAATGCCAGCCGCCGTCTGAACCCCGCCAAGGATTTCCGTAATCACCGCCAGCCCTACGACATGCCCTTCCGCGGCTTCGGCGACCCCGCCAAACGGCCCAAATGGGTCGGCTACATGGACAATGAGTACACCGAGGGCATCTGGGAGCACGGCATCATTTACACCACCGCTCCCGGCACCAAATGGACCTGGCGCCGCTGTTTCGCGGTCGGCGGCAAGACCAATTTCTGGGGCCGCTCATCCGCGCGCTTCGGCGATATCGATTTCCGCGCCGCCACCCGCGATGGCTACGATGTCGACTGGCCCGTCACCTATGACGAGATGGCGCCTTACTACACCCGCGTGGAACGTATGATCGGCGTGGCCAGCACGGTGCAAAACCGCCCCAGCAATCCTGACGGCGAGTATCTGCCGCCCATGAATTTCCGCTGTATCGATCGCATTCTGGAAGCGGGCGCTGGCAAAATCGGCATTCCCTACCTGCCCGACCGCATCGCGCAGCTTACCGTGCCGCACGCCGGCCATCCCTCCTGCCACTACTGCGCCAATTGCACGGACGGCTGCGATGTCGGCGCTTTCTTCTCCACGCCGTGGTTCTTTCTGCCGGCCGCCGAAAAGAGCGGCAACCTGGAACTGCGCACCAACGCCCTCTGCAAGAACATTCTGGTCGATGAAAACGGCCGCGCCAAAGGCGTCGCCTATATCGACCGCAACACCCGGCAGGAGGTCGAGGTCTATGGCAAAGCCGTGGTGCTGGCGGCTTCCTGCGTGGAGTCGGCCCGCATCGTCTTGAATTCCAAATCGCGCCACTGGCCTGACGGAATCGCGAACTCCAGCGGTCAGGCCGGCCGCAACCTCTGCGACCATTTGTACGGCACCACTGCCCGCGGCTATTTTCCCCAGTTGCTCGGCCAGCCCAGCTTTCCCGACGGCGTCTCCTCCAGCACCATCGCCTGGATGCCGCGCTGGCAGAATCTCGACCATCCCCACCAGGAGAAATTCATCCGCGGCTACTCGGTCTATCCGGATGGCGGCTGCGGTGCGTTCCCCTGGTATTTCGACGAGATCGAAGGCTTCGGCCGCGACTACAAGCGCCAGATCAAGCGGCGCTATCCCACGCCGGTCAGCTTCTACATCCAGGCTCCCACCCAGCGTAGCGACGCCAACTTCGTGGATATCGATCCGGTGGTGGATGACATCTACGGCATCCCCGCCGCCCGCCTGCACTTTCAGTGGGACCCCAACACCCTGCTGATGTGGGAGCACGGCAAGCATGCCTGCGAGCAACTGCTGCGCGCTAGCGGCGCCGAATACCTGGGAGCCGCGTCCCAACCCGACATACCGGGCACCAGCCTGCACGAAACCGGCACCCTGCGCATGGGAAACGATCGGAAGCGGTTCGTCACCAACCGCTTCGGACAAGCGCACGACGTTTCGAACCTGTACGTCTGCGATGCCAGCGTGTTCCCCAACTGCACCGACAAAACCACCACCATCTCGATTCTCGCCTTTGCTCTGCGCACAACCGAACATCTCATCGAGAATCTGAAGAAAACGTGAGCGCGCCGCCGTGCACTTAGGCGCTTGCAGTCACCCAAGAAAAACAGTCTTGCGCCTGTCTACTGCAACTTCTATATCAGCCGCCGCGCCCGCTTACTGCATCGGTCCGGGATTGAACAGCGCGGGATAGCCTGTATCCGGGTCGAAACGGTATACCGGTCCTTCCCATTGCCCGAAATCGATCGCCGCGTTCGCCGAACCGCCGAAAGTATAAATCTGTGTGTCGCGCGCCGCGATCACTTCCGCGCCGCTCCACATCGCCAGTTCCCCCATCAATCGCCTGCCGTCCCCCATGGTACCCGCGTTCCCCGGTCCGGTATCGGCTGACGCGCACGCGTACACCGTGATCCGGTTGATCAATGGCCGTCCATTGTTCCAACTGCGCGCCAGGATGACGTTGCTCAGCGACAACCCTTCCCTGCAGAGTTGCAGCCCGAACCCTCCCACCGGCCGCCCCGTGCACATCTGGTTCGCCAGATCCCAGTCGGCTTCAAATCCGTGGCACATGACGAGCAGTTCGCTTAGCCCGCCCACGTCCCTGGCGTGCTGGCCGACCCAGGCAATGCAATGCTGGATATTCACGTTACCGTCGACGTCGTAAGTATTCTCAACAATAGGCGGTGGCGTGCCGGCCAGCCGCTTGTCATGCACGATCATTCTTTGTGCCATCTGTCGTCTCTCCAACGTTTAGTGTCTTGCCAACCAAGACCATTTCAGGAATATCGTACCCGCGGCCGTGCATCTGGTGTAGGGGCTGGCCTAACTGGGAGACAGTTTTAGTAACTCGTCTCCCTGGGTCGCTCCGGGCTAGTAGTACTGACTCAAGAAAAACACTCGCCACTCCCCGACAGACTTGCGATAATGGCACAAACCTGTAAGTAAAAGACACTGGGCACTCGAGGGTGAGCGTTCCAGTACTCACGATCTGTCGCGTAACGAGGGGAAGAATGACTACTAAACTGAGAGTTTTGACACTAATTATTCTGGCGACCGCCGCGGCGTCCGCACAACAGTGGAATATCACAGACACTGGCGGCACAGTCACGCTAGGCGCGGATCTGACAATTGCCGGGGCTGCCGTCGCTAACCCGGCCGGAACCTTATCCGTGAGCTGCCCGGCCACCGCGGTCCCGCCCGGCACCTATCGGGCGGAATGGCTCTGCACCGGCGGCACCATCACCATCCAGTCGAACGACGGACTGACCACCGTCAACGGCAACCTGACCTCCGGCACTTTTGTAGAAACAGCCACCGGCGGCGGACACGGGACCCCCATCACTTACTATTACGCCTTTACCGGCGCCTTCACCGGAACCATCAGCCTCAGCGGCCAATTGCAAGCCGTTACTGGCTACACCACGCAGTCTCTGGCCGGATCCAAGAGCCAGCTCGGCACTGGCACCCTCGCTGGCGGCAGCATCTTCGTGAATACAGAGTACGAGCCGGTCTATGTCGCCGACACCGGCAACGGCCGCATCGTGCGCATCGACGACATGTCCGGCGCCAATTGGATTTCGTTTGGCACGCCAGGCGCCGGCACCAACCAGTTCCAGAGTCCCTACGGTATCTTCGTGAACGCCAATGGAAGGATCTACGTCACCGACAACCTCAACTGCCGGGTCGTGCGCTTCGACAACATGGCCGGCAAGAATTGGACCTCGTTCGGCTCCTGCGGCTCCGGCAACCTGGAGTTCAACAACCCCACCGGCCTGGTCGTCGATTCTTCCGGAAGGATCTATATAACAGATACCGGCAACAACCGGATCGTGCGCGTCAGCGACATGGCCGGCGACGGCTGGGTCTCCTACGGCGTCGCCGGCACCGGGACCGGCCAATTCGCCTCGCCCGTCGGCATCGCCCTCGATTCCGCCGGCAAGATCTACGTCTCTGACACGAACAATGCCCGAATCGTGCGCATGGACAACATCTCCGGTGCCAATTGGACCACCTTCAGCGGTCTCGTACCCAATCAGTTGGGCGCCCCGGTGGCCATTAGTCTGGACGGCGCCGGCAGAATCTACGTCCTCGACTGGTATTTTGCTCACGTCTTTCGTACCGATGACATGGTAGGCACCAACTTCGCTCAGATGGGCGGTTTCGGCGGCGGAGTCGCGCAGTTCATCAACCCCTATGGCATGTACGCGGACTCGTACGGGACGATCTATGTAGCGGATTCGCATGACAACCGCATCGCGCAATTCGACGACATGAATGCGGATGCCTGGACTGCTTACGGCTCATGCTGCCTCGGTATCGGACAGTTCGGCCTTCCCATGGGCGTGTTTGCGCTTCCCCTCCAGACCCCTGCCCCGGATGCCACCATCTCGAACGCCAGCCTGTCATACAGCGACACGGTGGTGGGCACGCCCAGCGCTTCCCAAAGCGTGACGCTGAACAATATCGGCACTGCGCCGCTGACCATTACAGGCATCGCCCCCAGCGGCGACTTTTCCCAGACGAACACCTGTCCGGGCACCCTGCCCGCCGGACAGAATTGCATCGCCAGCGTGACATTCGATCCAACGGCGCCCGGGACCCGGACTGGATCGCTGGCTTTCACTTTCGCCCAGGGCGCCGCGAAGACTGTGCATCTCAGCGGCATCGGAGCGTTGGTGGCGGTTTCTCCCACGGCGCTGAATTATGGGAACGTTCCGGCGAGCGGCCGCGGCGTGTCCATGACAGTTACGGTTTCGAATCCCGGAGCTTCCGCGGCGGCCATCGCCGTTACCCTCAAGGCGGCGCCCGTGTATCGTTTGCACAATGCGTGTCCGGCAACACTGGCGGCGGGCGCGAGTTGTATAGTCACGGTGAAGTTCTACCCGCAATCGGCCGCGTATTACACCGGGACTTTGACCGTCACGGATGGTGCCGGCATAGCGCAAAAGGTATCGATTACCGGAACCGGCGTCAGCAACTAAGCCCCGCTTGACTTCATTGCCAGCGGCACTGTTCCCAGGGGGCCGAGATCGACGCTCACCGAAATTCGAGTAAACGGGTTCAGAGATCGTGTTGCCGGATGAACTCCACGATGACGGCGAACACGGCGTCCCCGGGGTTGTGAAGTTGTCGGACCATTGTGTAGTGCTTGCGGCCGGCGAATACCTTATAGTCGGCCTGGTTGCCGGATTTACGCGCGTCATCCACGAATTTCGCGTCCGTTCTCAGGACTGGCGGCTGCTCCTGCTCTGCCTCCGCGATCAGGAACAGGAAAGGTGGCAAACCGGCATGCACATGATGGATCGGCCAGTGGTCCTCATACCTTTCCAAACTTCCAAACATGCGATTGTCTGGGTCGCGCACAAAATTCTGGGCGATCATGTCGCGCCCGCGCTGCGCGATAGCCTGTTCGAGTTCGTCGTCCCACATAATCGAGCCCATCGGCATCACACCTCGCAAATCCGACGGCGTCATCCCGTTCTTGGCGAGATAGTGGTCGTCCGAGCCGACTAATGCAACCAACATAGCGCCGGAGCTGTGACCTAAAAGGAACAGGTTCCGAGGATCTCCGCCGTGAGCCCCGATATTATTGCGCACCCACGCGATGGCGGAGGCCACATCTTCGGCCTGCGTAGGCCAGGAATGTTGCGGCCCCAATCGATAGTTCACATTCGCGCAAGCGATTCCGACCGGAGGGAACGAATCACAAACATGGGTGTAATCAGAGTCCGCCTTGTCGCCACTGGTCAGACTGCCGCCGTGGACAAAGATCAAGGTCTCGAACCCTTTCTTGGCTGGTATCCTCAGGTCAAGCCTCTGTGCAGCGTCGTTACCGTAGCTGACGTCAGTCTTGATCCCTTGCGAGAAGGCCACATCGCACGCGAGTGCAACCAGAAAGATCGTTATGACATTAGACATGGGCGTTTGTTTTCGCCGGCGACTCTACGGACGTGATTTGGCCACCGGTGCGCTTAAGGGGCCTCGGCTCTTGATTCTTGGTACATCCGCATCTTCACGACTCCATACCCCTGCAGGTGCTAGAGCCGAGTGTAGCTAAGAGGAGCCCGAATCCGAAAGAGGGTGCCGAACCGCGCGCGTAAGCAAGCGATCTTAAGCCTCCCTTCTGCAGCCTGCCAACTTTGACCATCACGGATGGTTCCGGCACGGCGCAGACCGTTTCGATTACCGGAACCGGCGTCAGCAACGAAGAGAGCTCGCTATCGGGCCTGCATGCCAAAGAGCAGGCTGCGAAAAGAAGACTCCCAACCGCGCGCGTAAAGCAAGCGGCCTTTGGCCTTCTTTCCGCAGCCTGCCAAGCTCGATTACAACAGGAAAGACGGATCGAGATTACTGGATGCGAACCCGCACCGGATCGGCTGTTTGGCCGGCGGTCGTCATGACTGCCTCCACTTCACCGGCGCCTCGCAAACTGCTTGGCACCTCTACCACTACTTCGTCCAGTCCCTCAAAATGGCCCGACGGCCCGGCAAATAGCACCGGGACCTCCTGTCCGGCCAGTTGCATGTGCACACTGGACGCATCTACGCCGGAAGCATAGAACTGCAGCATGACTTTGTCCGACGCAGCGCTGACATTGGCCGGCTCCGCTCCCACTGGCCGCACGGATTGGGTACCGTCCGCGTGGCCCGTAATCACGCGAATGCCATTGGCATGCAGCATAGCCGGAGCCGTGCTGGCCGGCGTGTAAACCGATCCGGAAATGGTCCCGGTCAGGCCTAAGGTTGTCGTGGCGGTGGTGGTAGAGTACGTCAAAAAGGATCCCGCGGGGATAAAGTGGGCGGTCGGAAACGGCGCGATGTTAAGAGAGCTCAGCGTCCCGGCCGGTAGCAGAATAACGGCGTGGACATTGACCGTACCTCCGATTTTGACGGGAGCATACAACGTAAACTCGTCCCGCCCGTTCGCCTCCTGGGTGAGAATTGCACTCGCGTATGCCGTAAAATTGCTCGGCGCCGGAAGCAGAGCGGATGTTACCGTGCCCGTCATGTCCAGAGGCGCGTAATCGGCGTATGAAGAGCCATTCTGCGTCCCGGTTTTGGTGGGCGTTTTCGACTCGCTCACATAAATGGCAATGCTAAAAGGTTCGCCGGCCAACCTCAGGCCGTCCGTTCCGCTGGTCGGCGTCGAGGCAAATGTCCCAGACGCCACGTACTTGACGGTTGTGGCCGCGGACAGTTCGCTCGAGGCTGCTAAACAACTGATAATGATGCCTGTAGTAATCGAAAAATGGCGTGCGATTTCCATACTGAGATAGAACCTCTTATTCTGGATTTACGTTCTATTGGGATTAGAGCGTTTCTTAAGATTAGGCAGGGTGCTCCTGACAAATCAAGCCGGAAAGGCCCTCTTCTGCGCGATTCGGTACTACCCCTCGTACCATCGTCCGTTCAAACTCGGCGCTGGCAACAATCGCCCACACGGTCGGAAGCGCCGGCGCGTTCGAACCGGTCTTGCGCACAGGTGTAGCCGCTGACCAGTTGCTAATGTGTGAGCAAACGCACCTTGCCGCGCGTCTGCGTTTTCGCGTGTACGAGCTTGCGTCCTGACCGTGCGTGGCTGCGACTGCATACCGTGGAGCAGATGAACCCGTCACGGCGACCCACCGATTCCTCTCCCGAGCCATTTTTTGCGCCGCCGTGCAAACCAGCGGCCGGCGAAGCCGCGAGATAGAATCATCTCAGCAACATGAGTTCTGGACCTCTAACTCTCCCGCTTCGCATTCTGCTCCTGGCCGGTCTGGCAGGCGTGCTCCATGCCGCGCAGTCCACCGTCTGGCGGCTAGGCGACTTCGACCATTCTTCTTCCGAATTCCGCGGCCCCAGCCGGCCGGCCATCGCCATCGATCCCGCCACCCCCGGCGCCGCCGCCGCTTGGCCCGCTCTGCAGGCCGGCTCGCGCAACTCCCGGAATCAGGCGCAAGCCGCCACCCGCACCATTCGTTTCCGTCTGCCGGCCACCCCTCGCGGTTCCTACACGCTCGATATGGCGCTGATGCTGGGCTACCCTCGCGTGCCCTACCTGCAGTGGGAACTCAACGGCACCACCGCCCTCGTCTACCTCAGCCGCACCCTCAGTTATCACGCCGAGGGCCGCATGGACTCGCCCGTCTGCGGCGAGGCTCGCGAGCACATCCCAGTCCCCGCCAGCCTTCTGAAGAGCGGCGCGAACGAACTCCGGATCACCGCCATCGACGATGCCCCCGACGAGAACGGAGACAGCTTCATCGAGTGGGACGCCCTGGCGCTTTTGCATAACGACGATCCAGAAGCCGCAGCCGAACCCGAGACCTCCCTGCAGCCAACCGTCTTCTACACTTCCGCCAACGGCCGCCCCAGCGAACTCATCGAACTCACCATCACCGCTCCCGCGGTAGTGCACCAGGGCTCCCTCACCTTAACCCTCGACGGGGCCGAGTACCATGGCCAGTTGGCGCCCGGCAGCTTCGGCCAGCAGCGGTTCGAATACGCCCTCCCGGAGTTCGCCCCCGATAGCCCGGCCCGCATTCTCCTCGACCTCAACGGCCGCCGGTACGAGAAGGACGCGCGACTCACGCCCAAACGCAAATTCACGGTCTACGTCGTCCCCAACACGCACCTCGATATCGGCTTCACCGATTATCAGCCGAAGATCGAGGAATTGCAGAACCGCAACCTCGATAAACTACTCGCCGAAATGCGTAGCGACCCGGATATGCGCTTCTCGCTCGATGGCGCGTGGCTGGCCCAACAGTTCCTGCGCACGCGTACCCCGGAATCGCGCCGCGAGTTCATGGATCGTTTGCGCGATGGCAAAATCAGCGTCCCTGCCCAATCCATGAACCTGATGGAGGGTGGCGCCGGCCTCGAAACCATGCTCCGTTCCCTGACCTACGGCCAGGCCCTCAATCGCGAGGCGGGTAAGGCGGCCGAGTACGCCAACATCACCGACGTGCCCGCGTACCCGTGGGCGTATGCGTCCGCCCTGCATGCCGCCGGCGTGAAATATTTCGCCGCCGGCGCAAATGATGACCGCGGTCCGCAGCCGCTCTACGGCCGCTGGCAAACCCGCTCGCCCTTCTGGTGGGAGGGCCCCGACGGCGCGAAGGTCCTCATGAGTTACAACCGCCAGTACTCCAATCTCTGGTTCGTCTGCGGCCTGCCCGCGCGCGAAGCCGGCTGCCGCGCGAGTTTGCCCACTTTTCTGCAGACCTTCGACTCGCCGTCGTACCAACCCGGCACCGTCCTCATGTACGGCAGCCAGCTCGAAAACACCGACCTGATTCCCGGCGAAGGCGAATTCGTCCGCACGTGGAACCAACACTACCTCTGGCCCAAGTTGAAGCTCGCTACTTTTCCCGACTACTTTCACCTCATCGAGCAGCAATACGGCGGCCAGTTGGAGACCGTTCGCGGCGACTTTGGTCCCTATTGGGAAGACGGTATCGGCACGGATGCGCGGTTCGCCGCCACCTACCGCGAGGTCGAAACCCGCGCGCAAACCGTGGAGAAGCTCTCATCACTTGCTGCATTGCAGTCTCCCGCGTGGGCCCCGCCCCTCGACCGCCTGCATCGCCTTTGGAACGATGTGATCATGTATGCCGAGCACACCTACACCTACTTCGGCGGCTATGATCAACCGGCTCACGAGCAGAGCCGCCGCCAGATCGAGAGCAAACACTTCTACGTGACCGCCGCCCGCGAAGAGGCGCATTGGATCGCGCAGGAGAGCTTTAGCCGCCTGCTCGACCGCATCGCCATCCCCGCTCCGGCACTGGTCGTCTTCAATGCCCTGGGGCATCCTCGCGGCGGGCTGGTCGAGCTCGACTTGCCCGATGGCGTGCAACTTGTCGCCACCGCTACCCGCAAGGCTGTGCCCCTCGAAACCTTGCGCAAGGGCGAAGGCTACCGGCATGTCCGCTTCTTCGCCGCCGCCGTGCCCTCGATGGGGTACCGGGTCTACCAGATGAGCCGGGACGCGGCGGATCCCGGCGAGGCGGCCCAAACCGTCGCCACCCGCGACACCATCGAGAACGCCTTTTATCGCATCCGGGTGAATCCCGCACGCGGCGGCGTAGCGAGCATTTTCGATAAGCAGTTGGGCCGCGAATTGATCGATGCAGCCAGTCCTTATCTCGCCAGCCAGTACGTTTATGTTGCCGGCGGCGAAGGTTCCCGCATTGTGCACATGCGCGATAGCCTGCCTGATGCCAAACTCACCGTCACCACCGCTTCCGGCGGCAAGGTCGCCGGAATCCGCAAAACGCCTTGGGGTCGGGTGCTCACCTACACCACCTGCGGTCCCCACGCGCAGGAGATCCAAACAGAGGTGCGCCTTTTCGATGGCGAAAAGAAAATCGAGTTCGTGAACCATTTCCGAAAAGATCCCGTGAACGCTAAGGAAGCCATCTATTTTGCGTTTCCCTTTGCCGCCGCCAGCCCGGCTTTCGAATATGAGGGGCAGTCCGGCGTGGTGGATCCCGCCCGCGACGAACTCCCTGGAGGCAACCGGGAGTGGTATACCGTCGGCCACTGGATGCGCGTCAGCGGCGGCGGCCTCAGCGCGGCGGTCATCCCGCTCGATTCGCCCCTGGCGGCATTCGGCGATATCAATCGCGGCCTGTGGCCTAAAACCTTTGCGCCCCGGTCCGCCACCATGTTCTCCTACGTCCTCAATAATTACTGGCACACCAACTTTCCCCGTGTCCAGGATGGCGATTTCACCTTCCGCTACCTGGTGACCAGCGGTTCCGATCTTGCTGCCGCCGGCTTGAGCCGCATGGGCCGCGAGGCGCTGGCTCCACTCGAGACCGGCCAGCTCGATGCCAACGATAAAGTGGAACCGGCGCACGGCTCGCTGCCGTCCACCGAGAGCAGCTTCCTCGATATCGACGGCGACGGAGTGGAAATCGAAGCGCTCAAACCGGCCGAAGATGGTAGCGGCTACGTCTTGCGCCTGTTGGAGACGTCCGGCAGCGCCCACCAGGTCCGCATCCGTTCAAGGCTGCTGCGTTTCGAGCGTGTGTGGCTGTCGAACGCGGCGGAAGAGAACGTCAGCGAGATCCAAAATGTTGACGACGGTATCGCCGTTGCCCTGCCGCGTTTCGGCATTGTGACCCTGCGCCTGATCATGCGCCGCAGCGCGCCCTAAGCGCAAAGGGGCGCGTGTCCGCGCCGCCTGGAAGGATAGCAACTCGCGGGATAGTGGCGGCGCGGCCGTCGCCCCGTTTTGCGCGGATACTTAAAAGCGCAAAGGGACGCGTGTCCGCGCCGCCTGGAAGGATAGCAACTCGCAGGATACTGGCGGCGCGGCCGTGGCCCCGTTTTGCGCGGATACTTAAAAGCGCAAAGGGCCGCGTGTCCGCGCCGCCTGGAAAGATAGCAACTCGCGGAATAGTGGCGGCGCGGCCGGGGCCCCGTTTTGCGCGGATACTTAAAAGCGCAATGGGGCGCGTGTCCGCCGCGTTGAAGGATAGCAACTCGCAGGATACTGGCGGCGCGGCCGTGGCCCCGTTTTGCGCGGATACTTAAAAGCGCAAAGGGCCGCGTGTCCGCGCCGCCTGGAAAGATAGCAACTCGCAGGATACTGGCGGCGCGGCCGTGGCCCCGTTTTGCGCGGATACTTAAAAGCGCAAAGGGCCGCGTGTCCGCGCCGCCTGGAAAGATAGCAACTCGCGGAATAGTGGCGGCGCGGCCGTGGCCCCGTTTTGCGCGGATACTTAAAAGCGCAAAGGGCCGCGTGTCCGCGCCGCCTGGAAAGATAGCAACTCGCGGAATAGTGGCGGCGCGGCCGTGGCCCCGTTTTGCGCGGATACTTAAAAGCGCAAAGGGGCGCGTGTCCGCGCCGCCTGGAAAGATAGCAACTCGCGGGATAATGGCGGCGCGGCCGTGGCCCCGTTTTGCGCGGATACTTAAAAGCGCAAAGGGCCGCGTGTCCGCGCCGCCTGGAAAGATAGCAACTCGCGGAATAGTGGCGGCGCGGCCGTGGCCCCGTTTTGCGCGGATACTTAAAAGCGCAAAGGGGCGCGTGTCCGCGCCGCCTGGAAAGATAGCAACTCGCGGGATAATGGCGGCGCGGCCGGGGCCCCGTTTTGCGCGGATACTTGAAAGCGCAAAGGGGCGCGTGTCCGCGCCGCCTGGAAAGATAGCAACTCGCGGGATAATGGCGGCGCGGCCGGGGCCCCGTTTTGCGCGGATACTTAAAAGCGCAAAGGGGCGCGTGTCCGCGCCGCCTGGAAAGATAGCAACTCGCGGGATAATGGCGGCGCGGCCGTCGCCCCGTTTTGCGCGGATACTTAAAAGCGCAAAGGGGCGCGTGTCCGCGCCGCCTGGAAAGATAGCAACTCGCGGGATAATGGCGGCGCGGCCGGGGCCCCGTTTTGCGCGGATACTTGAAAGCGCAAAGGGGCGCGTGTCCGCGCCGCCTGGAAGGATAGCAACTCGCGGGATAGTGGCGGCGCGGCCGTGGCCCCGTTTTGCGCGGATACTTGAAAGCGCAAAGGGGCGCGTGTCCGCGCCGCCTGGAAGGATAGCAACTCGCGGGATAGTGGCGGCGCGGCCGTGGCCCCGTTTTGCGCGGATACTTGAAAGCGCAAAGGGGCGCGTGTCCGCGCCGCCTGGAAGGATAGCAACTCGCGGGATAGTGGCGGCGCGGCCGTGGCCCCGTTTTGCGCGGAGCTCCGAGAGGATCGCAACATAATGCAGGATCGCAGAGATTTTCTTCGCCAAACCGGCATGGCGATGGCCGGTGCGGCCTACCTCGATGCCGCGCCACCCCGCCGTCTGCTGGTGCGCGCCGCACCCGCGCCCAGTTTCCGGCGCAGCTTGGCCGAACGCGAATTGCTGCGCGGATTGACGCGCGTTCAGCCGGATGACGAAGCGCGCCTGATCGATCGCAGCGCCACCGCCGGGTCACGCGACCTGGTGTTCGATTTCCGTCTCGCCCCTGAGTCCTTCCCCCACGCCGAGTCGTACACAATCGCCAGCGCCGGCAACATCGTGACCCTGTCCGCTGCCGGCGAAACCGGCCTGCTGCACGCGGTCTTCGATTTTCTCGAGCGGCAGGGCGCCTTCTTCGGCATCGATGGCGAAAGCTATCCCATCGCGCGCAGCGCCGGCCTGCAACTGCCTCCGCCCAACCAGCCCTGGACCGCCTCCCCGCGCTTCACCGTGCGCGGCCTGCTCCCCTGGCCCGATTTCCTGAATTGCATCACCGTATACAACGAAGAAGATTTCCGCTCCTACTTCGAGAACATGCTGCGCATGCGCTTCAACATGTTCGGCATGCACGTCTACACCGGAGACAAGCAGTGGGCCGAATCCTACCTCTCGTTCGAATTCGCCGGCGCCGGCCACCTGGCGTTTCTCGATAATACGGCCAGCCATCGCTGGGGCTACTTGCCGGAGCGCACCTCGCGTTACGGCATGGGCGCCTCGCAGCTTTACGATGGCGAAGTCTTCGGTTCCGACGCCACCCGCCTCGGCCGCGATCCGTGGGAAATCGCCGCGCGCACCCGTACCCTGCTCGACAACGCGCTGCGCTATGCCGGCAAGCTCGGACTGCGCACCGGCCTCGGCTTTGAACCCTATCAGATTCCCGACGAGATCTTTCGCGCCCTCCCGCCCGAAATCAAACGGGAAGGCTCCGTGCCGCGCTTCGATGTGGAATCGCTGACCGCACGCGACCTGCTCGAAACACGCCTCGCGCAACTCCTCGAAGCCTACCCGGAGCTGGACTACGTCTGGCTTTGGGAAGACGAGTCCATGAATTGGGAAAGCCGCAAAACCGGGCAGCCGCTCTCTGTCACGCCCTTCATCGAAGCCCACGATTTTCTGCGCCGCCACGCTCCCCATAAAAAACTGGTGGTGTCCGGATGGGGTGGCGCGGCCCGCCACTTCGCCGATTTCCACCGCCGCCTGCCCGGCGATATCGTCTTCGCCTGCTTGAGCGATTCTCTCGGCTGGGACCCCGTAAACGAGGCCTTCGGCAAACTCGACGGCCGTGAGCGCTGGCCGATTCTCTGGCTCGAAGACGATCCCTCCATGTGGCTCCCCCAGTTTCACGTGCACCGCTTCGAGCGCGACATCAACCGCGCCGCCCAGATGGGCTGCCAGGGCCTGATGGGAATCCACTGGCGGCATCGCATTGTGGATCCCACAGCCGCCTGGCAGGCGCGCTTCAGTTGGGACAGCCATCTGACGCCGCTCGATCTCTACAATTCATACGCGCGCACCCAGGCGGCCGGCGATCGTGCCGCGCGTCTGGCAGCCACCCTCGACACCGCCGACCGCGACCGGAAACTGCTTTGCACCTTTAGCGGCGAGGTTCGCGGCGGCCACGCCGTCCAGCAGGAATTTTCCGGCGACTACGACGAAGCTTTCGAATTCTGGCGCGATTTCGAAATCAAGCCCGCCTTGCTCGAGTCGCAGAAACAGGTGGCCGCGGCACTCCGGGATCTGGCCGGCGCCGCGGCCTCGCCGCTCGAAAAGGAACGCCTCGGCTATCTCGCCGGACACCTCGAGTTTCTGGTGCCCTACGCCAACGCGTGGATGCTGGCCCATCGCGTGCAATTGGTGCTGAACGCGGCCCTGGAGATGCGTCAGAAGGGCCACCTGGAACAGGCGCGCGAGAAAGTCGGGCGGGAAGCCGTGCCGTTGTGGCTGCAACTGGCGCCCGAAGTGCGCCGCGCGATTCTGGCCTTCCAGCGCATCGTCGCGACCCGCAACGACCTGGGAACGCTCGCCTCCATGCACAACAAACTGGAACGCCTGGCGCTGGTGCGCCTCCGCCTGTCGATCCGCGAGTTTCAAGGGATGTCGGCGCCCGAAATCGAAGCGGCTTTCCATCAGGTGATGCAGCCCGATTTCGAAGCGCCACCGCGCCTGTTCGTCCCCACCCTTCCCACCATGCTGGCAAGGGGCGAGAACGTGCGAGTCATGTTAGTAGCCACGGGAGACGCGCCAGTGACCAGTGTCGACCTGCACGTGCGCCCGCGAGGAGGCCAGTGGTCCACCATACCCGCCAGCCTGCTAGGCCGCCGCACCTACGAAGTGAAGCTGGGTGAGTTCGAAACGCGCGCGGCGCTCGCCGAATATTCTTTCTCGGCCAAAGTGGGAACCCAAAAACTGACCGCGCCGCCAGACCCGCAAAACCACCCATACCTGCTAACGCTGCTGTAACGAACGTGAGGCAGGCCCCTGGCCTGCGCGGGGCTCTCAGCCCCGCCCCGCCTAGCCAATCGCCTGCAGAATCCCCCTGATGTACCCCATCGCAAACGCCATCCCCGCGTGCCACGACGCCCCGCATTCCAGGTGCGGCGTATGGTCCGCGATGATCACGCCGTCATAACCATTGCGCTGGTAAATCTTCAGCGCGCGCACAATATCCACATCCCCCTCGTCCAGGAACACCTCCGTGTATCGCGGCACCTTACCGCGCACGTTCCGCAAATGCACGTACGCGATGTCGCCTTGCCGGCTGTATTTATCGATCGCGCTGTACACGTCGTCGACCTCCGCGTCGCCCCCCTGCATCTCCGCGATAGTCCCCTGGCAGAACTCCAGCGCATTTGCCCGGCTGGGCACGATATCCAGCAGCCGTTGATACAGGTGCGGCTGATAAACCAGGCGCGCCGTGCCCCGTATGGTGGGCATCGGCGGATCGTCCGGATGCGCCGCCAGCCTGACCCCCGCCTCCTCTGCCACCGGCACCACCGCTTTCAGGAAGTCTTCCAGCCGCTGCCACAACTGCGCGGTCGTCACCTGTCCCACCGTTCCGGGCTGCGCCTCCGGATCGTAAATCATGTTCCACACCTGGCCATTCGGGATGGGCGTCTCCGCCGGCCCCTCCGGCCCCAGAAATCCGACGCTCTCCGCCTCACCCCTGCCGTACGGCCCCACCACATGCCCCCACACGCCCGCGATGCTGAAGTTGTAACCCATCACCGGAATCCCGGCTTTGCCTAAACGCCGGATGATGGTTTTGATGTCTTCCAGTTGCTGCTGCTTGCGCGGGCCGTCCAGCAGGATGTCGTACCAGTGCGACGGATCGAAATTCTCGATCGCCGCAAGTTCCAATCCCTCCCCGTTCACCGCGCGCTTCAGATCCGCCAGTTCTTCGTAGGTCCACAGCCGCCCGCGATTATCGCTGACACCCCAGCACTTCTCGCCGTCTGTGGCCGGAATGTTGGGGGACTGCGCGAAGTAATTCACCCAGTGCGCCACTATATGGGTCGCGCCCACCTGCCGCGCGTAGCGGAAATTCTCCGCCGTCAGCATATGGCGGTAAAGCCCGAGTCCCAGTTTCATGATCGCAGCCCCCGTGAAATCGAATTTGCGCTCACAGGATTCCGTATTTGGCGAAAGCGTCGCCCGCGCTCATCCCCTCGTCCAGCGCCTTCCCCACGGTCTTCTCGCCGCGCGCCTTCTCGATCGCCCGTGCGAATACCTCCCGCTCCGCGGCTTTCGGCACGACACACACCCCGTCGCAATCCCCGAACAGGATGTCGCCCGGTTCGATCCGCACGCCCTCCATCTCGATCGGCACCCGGAAGTCCAAAACTTTCCCGCGCGGTCCCTGGTCCTGCGCATAGGATCCGCGCGAGAAGACCGGAAATCCCGATGCCAGCACGCCACGGGTGTCGCGCGAGAAGCCGTCCAGCACCGCGCCCGCGGCCCCGCATCGCATGGCCCGCCGCGTCATCAGTTCGCCCCACAGGGCGTAGCGCGGCGACCCGCCCGTGCACACATACACTTCCCCGGCCTTCAGATCGTCCAGCGCCTCCAGCATCAATCCGAAGGGCCGCGTGAATGCCGCGTTGTGCGTGCCCGCAGGAGCTTCCTCGAAAAAGTCGGCCTCCAGCACCGTCATGGCGCGCCCCGCCACCACCATCTCGCGTTGAAGAGGCTGCACCGGTTGCGGCAGAAACTGCCGGCGCAGACCCATCTTGTCCATCACGTCGCCAATCACGGCCGAAAACAGTTCCCGGCGCGCCATCTCGAAAAGTTCGCCGTCATCCGCCCAAGTCATGGTTCCAATTCCCGATCGTCCTACTTCCTCGCCGGCGTGATATCGGTCAACGGCAGATCCCAGTGCGAAAGCAGGATCTCGAACCGCCGCTGCTCTTCGCGCTTGTAAGTTTCCTGGTCGGGCCAAAGCTGATGGATCAATCTCTCCTCGTCGGGATTCGCCGTAGTCGCCAGCGTCGAATTCTTGAACCGTATCGTGACCCGGTAATCCCAGCGCGACTCCTCGGTCATGTGGTTCGACGGCGTTTCAATCTTCACCGAAATCATGCGCCCGCTCTCCACGATCTTCTGCAGCAGCGGATAGTGATTCTTCAGGAACAGTTGCAGAAACTCCTGTTGGTGTCCCCATTGCACTTTGTAGTAATACTCCATCGTGTAGGGCTGATCGGCGCCACCCTGCGGCGGAGCGCCTTGGGCGAATAACGGCGACGCGCAAACTGTGAGCAATACCGTAAACAAAATGTTTCGCATGGATTCTCCAACGAGTGAGTAACCTGGATTTTATCAGGCTCCGCGGCACGCCGGATTTCGGTAGTGGCGGAAGGTTGTCCTTCCCCCACTACCCGGATTTCGGCGTTTTATCGCGTCTATGCCGCGCCTATTCGTTGCGCAGCGTTTCCATCGGGTCCGCCGACGCCGCTCTCCTCGCCGGAACATAACTAGCAGCCAAAGCCGCCGCCGAGATGACCGCCCCCGCCGCCACATACGTCACTGGATCGAGCTCCGTAATCCCAAACAGCAGCGAAGAGATCCAGCGCGATAGCCCCCCCGCCAACGCCAGCCCGCCAGCCGCGCCCATTGAGTTCAGCACCAGCCCTTTCCGGACGAACAACCATTTGAGCGCTTTTGGCTCCGCGCCCAGCGCCAGCCGGATGCTGACCTCGCGCCGCCGCTGCGCCGCTGCATACGCCAGCACGCCGTATACTCCAACAATCGCCAGCGTCAACGCCAACCCTCCGGCGACTCCCAGCAGCACCAGCGCCAGGGATGTGCGCGCCATGGAGTGTCTGTAAACATCGTTCAAAGTCCGCACTTTGGCCAGCGGCAAATTAGGATTAACCGCGTGGATCGCGGCGGCCACCTCTCCCTGGAACGCTTTCGTCCCCGCCCGCACGCTGCGAATCGCAAAGGTCGCGCCGCGCCCTCCCGCCCGAAAATAGACCGTGGCCGGCGCGGGCAGATTCACGCCGTCCGCCCGTACATTCTCCGCTACGCCCACCACCTCCAGCCAGGGGCTGTCTTTGCCCTGCCTGATCCGTTTGCCGATCGCGTTGTCAGCCGGGCCCCAATTCTCGCGCGCCATATTCTCCGATACCAGCGCCACGCCGCGGTGGCCGCGCACATCCTCCCAGGTGAAATCGCGCCCGGCTACCAGCCGCGTGCCTTGCGCCGCCAGCAGCCCCGGTGAAATTCTCTTCACCGCCCGGTTGGGAGAAATCTGGCCCGGCGAACCCCTTCCTTCAACGTCGATCAGGACACCGTTCCGGTACTCCAATTCCATCGGCAGGCCGCTGGCGAATCCCGCCGCGGTCACGCCCGGAATCCTGGAAAGCCTGTCGAGAATTTCGCCCTGCGTGCGCGTTACCTGTTCCGGATCGGGCGTCAGTGCTGCCGGAATCGCAATACGGACCGTCTGTATCCACTCCGGATGCGTAAACCCCGGCCTGACCGCTCGCAGCGCGAAGAAGCTTCGGATCATCAAGCCCGACGCCACCAGCAGCACAAATGCAAGCGCTACCTGCGCCACCACCAGCGCACCCTGCGCCCGAAGTTGTTGCACCCCTTGCGTCGCGCCGCGGGCGCCTGCAATGCGGCCGGGAATGCCGGACCTCAGGACCGCCGCCAGCCCGAACAGCAGGCTCGTCCCCAGCGAACACGCCAGCGCAAATGCCAGCGCCGTTCCGTCCATCGATATCTCCTCCAGCCTGGGAAGACTGGCAGGACCTTCCGCCACCAGCGCTCGCAGCCCCGCATACGCCAACAGCACCCCCAGCGCACCGCCGAGGGCGCCCAGCGTCAGACTCTCCACCAGTAACTCGCCCGCGATCCTTCCCCAACCCGCGCCCAGCGCCGCTCGTATCGCAAACTCCTGCTGCCGCGATTGCGCCCGCACCAGCACCAGGTTCGCTACGTTTGCGCAAACCAGCAGCAATACCAGCCCCAGCGCTCCCATCAGAACGGTCAGCACTGTGCCCACGTCTCCCACGACATCTTTTTTGAGCGGGCGCACGTTGGGTTTCACATGGAAGTCTGCGAGCATGTTGCCTACGCCGCCATCCGCTTCCCCCCAAGCCTTCCACACACGCGCCAAGTCCTGATTCGCCAGCGCGGCCGTGACGCCCGGCTTCAACCGTGCGATGCCCGTATAGCTCAACTCCTCCGGTCCGTTCGGGCTCTTGGGAAACCGTTGCGGCAGCAGCAGGTCGGGCGCGATGTTCACGAAGCGAAAGTTTCGTGGCATCACTCCGATCACCTGGTGTGCAACGAAATCGATCACCATCGTGCGGCCCAGTATCTCGCGATCGCCACCGAACTTCCGCTGCCAGTATCCGTAACTGAGGATCACCGTCTGCAGCGAGCCCTGGGAATCGTCTTCGCTCGTGAACCATCGGCCGATGTACGCCGGCACCCCCAGTGTGGGCAGCACTCCTTGCGTCGCGGTCACCGCCACCAGTTCCTCGGGATCTCCCTGCCCGGTCACCGTAGCCGCTCCCGGAGCCCACACGCCGAAACTTTCGAAAGCCCTGGCGCTCTCTTTACAGGCTGCGTACATGCCGGGTGACAGGTCCGCGTCCGGGTACACCTCGCCCTGAACCACCAGCGTGTTGTAGACCCCCACCAGCCTGTCTGAACCGGGATAGGGCAACGGCCGGATCAGGACCGCGTTCAAGACACTGAAAATCGCAGTATTGGCTCCGATGCCCAGAGCCAGCGAAAGCAAAACTGCCACGCTGAATCCCGGCTTCTTTCGAATTATCCGCGCCGCATGACGTGCATCCCGTACCACCCCCTCCATGAATGCGATCGTGTGCATGCCATAAACCTCCTCGCCGATCCGAGTCGCGTTACCCAGCTTCCGCCGCGCCGCTGCCCGCGCCTCGCCTGGTGCCATTCCGCGCGCGATGTACTCTTCCGTCGTGACATCCACGTAAAAATCGATTTCCTCCCGCTGCTCGGCATCCGCTTCCCCACGCCGGAAAAATCGCCGCCAGTTCACGCCCGCCTCTCCGTAGCCGGATTCAGGATACGCCCGATCGCGCGCACCACTTCCTCCCAACGCGAGGTCTGCGCTGCCAGTTGCTTCTTGCCCTCGGGCGTGAGCCGGTAATAGCGGGCTTTACGGTTGTTCTCCGACGTTCCCCAGAACGCCGCAATCCAGCCCCGGTTCCGCAGACGAAATAGCGCCGGGTAAAGCGATCCGTGCTCCACCTGCAGCACGTCCTCCGAGCCCCGCTCTATGGCGCAGGCGATCGTCTGCCCGTGCGCCGGACCAGCCGCGAGTGTCTTGAGCACCAGCATGTCCAGCGTCCCCTGGACCATCTCGGATTGCAGAGGCGAAGCGCGTCTTGGCATGTTCTCCTGTCGATGATCGACTAAAGCATATTACCTGTTTAATACGCCTGGCGTGAGAAAAGGTTACGTGCTTCTCTAAATGATCGATAGGAGGGAAACTTCGGTGGCGGCTTCAGCGGCCGCAAATGGGGCTTATTTCCTGTCCAGAAAATCGAGAATGACCGGATTCACCCATTCCGCCCGCTCCCGCACGGCGCCGTGCCCCGCGCCCGGCACGATGCAAAGCTGCGCACCCGGAATGCTGTGAAAAATCTCGGCCGCCTCTTCAACACTCGTGAAGTCGTGATCTCCAAAAAACAGCAGCACCGGAGCATGGATCGTCGCCAGCTCCGGCTTCGAGATGCCCCATCCAGGCTTTGACCACATCGTCTTCACCTTCTCGAAGATTGCGAGCCAGTGCTCCGGCCCGTCCGGGGACATACGCTCGTAGTCCTTGCGAAACACCTTCGGAAGGCGGTCGGCGGACAGTGCCAGCATCGCCTCCTGGTCTTTCGCCGTGACCGGGCCGAATCCGACCCCAGACACGATGACCCGCCGTACCATCTCCGGATGCTTGAACGCCAGCCGCAGCGCGATCTGCCCGCCATCGCTGATTCCGATCAGATCAACCTTCTGGATTCCCTGTTGCGTGAGAAACGTGAACGTATCCTCCGCCATGCCTGCATACGACAATTCGCGTCCCGCAACATCGGCCGTGTGCCCGTGCCCCATTTGCTCGATGGCAATTACACGATGATTGCGTGCCAGCGCCGGAATCTGCGCGGGAAACGAGAATGATATCGTGGTCATCCCGCCATGCAACAGCACCACGGGTGGCCCATCGCCATGCACCTCGTAGTACATTTTCAAGCCGTGAACCTCGGCGTATTCGCCCGCCGCGGGCCACGCCAGCACCAAACTCAACAAGGGTAGCAAACGCATCGGGGGAGTGTACCACGGAAGCCGTGGGGCAGCCCCTGCCTGCATAAATGCCTGCGCGGGGCTCTAAGCCCCGCATATTCTCGGCCGGTCGGCGCGAAGCGCTGGGGAATGGACCGATCTGGGACTCGGAAAAAATCCTTGACACTTCAAATCCGTAAGCATATACTTACCGTAAGCAGTGACTTACCAAGAAACCCAGCTCGATGCCTTAGGCGATGCCACCCGCCGCGCCATCCTCGCCCGCCTCCTCGATGGCCCGCTGCCCGTCGGCAAGCTCGCCGCCAACTTCCCCGTCAGCCGCCCGGCCATCTCTCAACACCTCCGGGTACTCGAACGCGCCCGTCTGGTCGCCCACCAGAATTCGGGCACACGGCGGCTGTACCAGCTCGACCACGCCGGATTCGATTCGCTCCGCGAATACTTCGACCGTTTTTGGACCCACGCATTGGACGCATTCAAGAAAAAAGCCGAGGAAATCCCGGCAAAGGAGAAATGATGATGACCATACAAATTGCACCGGTACGCAAAACCCTCACAGTCAAGGCTCCCGTGAGCCATGCCTTTCGGGTCTTTACCAGCGGGATCGATACCTGGTGGCCGCGCACCCACCACACCGGGAAAACGCCCATGACCCGGAATGTGATCGAAGGGCGTGTCGGCGGCCGCTGCTACAGCGAACATGAGGATGGCGCCCAGTGCGATTGGGGCAGCGTGCAGGTGTGGGACCCCCCGCACCGCTTCGTGATGGCATGGATGTTGAGCCCGGCATGGCAGTTTGAGCCGGATTTGGCCAAAGCCAGCGAGGTGGAAGTGCGCTTTACCCAGGAAGGCGACGGCGTGACTCGCGTGGAACTGGAGCACCGCCACTTCGAGCGTTGCGGCGAAGGCGCGGAAACGCTGCGTACCGCGGTGGATTCGTCCGGTGGTTGGACCGGCCTTCTGGACGGCTTCCGGGCCAAAGCGGAGGCGGCGCAATGAGGACCGCAAATCGCGTCTTTGGCTGGTTGCTGGTGCTCGCATGCTGTGGCCATACGCTGGGCACCCTGAAGGGCTATCCGGCGATGAGCCCGATTTGGGTCTGGTCGCTCGGATCGTCGCTGGCCGGACTGCTGCTGGGCGGAGTGAGCCTCATCGCGTCCGGACGCCCAACGGACCGCGCGCTTTCGGGTCTGACACTGGCCGGAAGCGTTGGCTGGATCTTCGTGGCCCTGGCCTTCGGCGTCAGCATCGGTCAGGTGCTCGATCCCCGCGTGGTGGGGCACGCCGTGATTGCCGCGGGCCTGGCGGTGTCGAGCGGTGTAGCGCTATGCCGGAGGCCCGCGGTCGCAGACGAGATTCCTCGGCGCGGCCCTCTGGGCTCTCTTGAATTGCGCTCGGCCCGGTAAATCGCGAAAACGTTCACAGCAGTCTGAGATCGTGTGAGGCAGCTGCGAATCGTTTCAGGATGTCCGCGTACGATTGTTCCGCCCGCCTGTACCGGCTCACTGCGGAATGCCACATCAATGCGCCGTCTGACGTCGGGGCGCACTTGAAATCTACCCCTAGATCCGGGACAGTTTTACAGGCACGCGACAACTGTTCCTTTGCGGCGTAGAATTCCACCCGCACATCGTAGAATTCATCCCTGAGATCATCCAGCTTCCGCTGTTGCTCTGGGTTGCGCATAACCAATTCCGAACGAATGCTGTGTATTTTCGTCCATCTTACAACCCCCCGGCCGGAATCGTCAAATGCCGAACGGACGCGGAAATACAAAACCCATGAACAAGGTGGGCTACACATTCGCCTCTGTGACGCCCTTCGTTACAGACTGGAAACGAAAGATATCCCAATTCGTGTGCATCCGTGGCCATTCAGCGGCGTACTGGCCGGCGATTCCTTTCCGCACGATCAGGTAGTACTGTCCGGACGTGCGAAAAGGCCCGGGCACCTCAGTCCTGATGCCCGCCGGGGCAAGAAAGCGGCGTTCCTGCGGCTCATGGACGAGCACCACCTTCCGCTCTTCCGCTTCGCCTGGCGACTTACTGGCTCGATTACCGATGCCGAGGATATCGTACAAGAATGCCTTTTAGCGCTCCTGATGCCGAATTGCGGCTTCGATCCGGCTCGCACCACCATCCGCACCTATCTTTTCGGTGCAGTCCGAAACCAGTCGCTGAAGCGCCTGCGGCGGCGGGAGCAGGGTGTGGCACAGGAACCAGCGGATCATCGCACCCCCGAAACGGAGGCGCTGCCGTCAGTGGCTATCCAATGCCCAGCCACCAGGCGGACGGGGGACTGACCGGCTGGGTCGAAGCCGGCCATATTCATGGCAACGTAATTGAATTTCAAGCAGGCCGCAATCATGTTCGTATCGAATGCAATAGATCGATTGTCGAGTCCGATCGCCGGGTCTTCGCCATGCGCCGGTGGTGAAATCCAGCTTATCGCCGCGCTACTCCGGCATTCCCGACCAGTAACTCTGCCGCACCTGCATCACCGCATCCGGATAATCCGGTGCGCGCACCCGCAATGTGTGCAGACTCGGCGTGGCCGTGGCGGCGGGCTTAAAGCTGAGCAGGTAGTAGTTATGAATCTGGTTCGCAATTCGGTCCAGGCTCTTGTCGAAGCTTACGTTGATTGGTGAAGCTCATGTACTCCCCGCCAGATAAAGCCGCCAGATCGCGGAAACAAATCTTCCAGACGTCGATACCATAGACGCCACGTTGCGGCAGAACGCTTCGAGAATTTTTCGCTACCCGCTCAGGCCAGAATGCCCTTCACCACGTTCCCCGCGATCCCCGTAAGCCGCGCGTCGAGCCCCTGGAATTTTACGGTTAGGCGTTTGTGGTCGATGCCCAGCACGTGCAGCATGGTGGCGTGGAAATCCGGCACCGCGACCGCGTTCTCCACCGCCGCGTAACCCAACTCGTCGGTGGCGCCGTAGCTGATGCCGCCCTTGATGCCGCCGCCCGCCATCAGAAAAGTGAATCCCTTGATGTGGTGGTCGCGGCCGTCGCCTTGCGACATCGGTGTGCGCCCGAATTCCCCGCCCCAGACGATAAGCGTATCGTCCAGCATGCCGCGCTGCTTCAGGTCGTTGATCAGCGCCGCGGTGGGCCGGTCGGTCTCCTGCGCCTTGATCACCACGTTCGCCTTCACGCCCGAATGGTGGTCCCAATCGCGGTGATAAAGCTGGATGAAACGCACGCCCCGCTCCGCCAGCCGTCGCGCCAGCAGGCAGTTGGATGCGAACGATCCATCGCCCGGCTTGGCGCCGTACATTTCGAGGACGCTGGCCGGCTCTTTACTCATGTCCACCAGGTCGGGCACGCTCGATTGCATCCGGAAAGCCATCTCGTACTGCGCGATGCGCGTCTGAATCTCGGGATCGCCGGTAACTTTGTATTCGATGCGATTGAGCGCATTCACGGCGTCCACCGATTCGCTCTGCGCCTGCGCGCTGATGCCCGGAGGATTGCGCACGTGCAGCACCGGATCGCCGTAGGAATTGAGCTTGACGCCCTGAAACCGGCTGGGCAGAATCCCGCTCGACCATTGCCGCGCCGCGATAGGCTGCATCTGCCCGCCTTTGCCGGACGACATCAGCACCACGAACCCCGGCAGGTTGTCCGTCTCCGCGCCTAGTCCGTAAAGCACCCACGACCCCATGCTGGGCCGCCCCGTGATGATCGAGCCCGTATTCATCAGCGTGTGCGCGGGATCGTGGTTGATCTGTTCGGTCCACATCGAGCGCACAATGCAGAGATCGTCGGCCACGCTGCCGATATGCGGGAAAAGCGAGCAGATCTCCTGTCCGGATTTTCCGAATTTCTGAAACGGATGCTGCGGGCCGAAGCAGGTGAGGCGCTGGCCCTGCAGTTGGGCGATCTGCTGCCCCGTGGTGAAGGAGTCGGGCATGGGCTTGCCGGTCATTTCGGCCAGCTTGGGTTTGTAGTCGAAAGTCTCCAGGTGCGACGGGCCGCCCGCCTGGTATAGGAAGATGACGCGCTTGGCTTTCGCGGGATGGTGCAGCGGATTCACCACGCCTGTAGAAGCGAACAGGTGGCGGTCCATGAGCGCGTTCAATGCCAGCAGGCCGACGCCGGAGAGGCCGTTGCGCAGGAACGTGCGGCGGCAGACCGAGCATGGCTCATTTTGCCCGCCGCGGTTTAGTTCTTCAGTTTCGCGTGATGATTTCATGGGAATTCAGAATCGCTCTCGCCACCAGGGTCATGGCGGCTATTTCCGGAACCGTTTGGCCTGTGGGGCTTTCGGCTTCGCCAATGGTTAGCAGTTGCGCCGCGGTATTGGGCGACGCCTGGAAACGGGCCAGGTTCTTGCGGTACAGGTCTTTTAAGATCTGGCGTTCTTCCGGAGTTGGCGTGCGGTCCAGGGCTCGCCCGAAGGCCCAGTCCAGTTGCCGGTCGAAGGCCGGCCCTCCCTGCCGCACGATGTTTTGTGCGAACACCCGCGCGCTTTCCACGAAAATGGGATCGTTCAACAGGTCCAGGGCTTGCAGCGGCGTGTTGGAGCTTACGCGGTTCACCGTGCACTCCTCGCGCGTAGGCGCGTCGAAAGTGAGCAGCGTGGGATGCAGGAACGTCCGCTGCCACTCCGTGTACAGTGCGCGGCGGTACAGATCGATGCCGCGGCTGGCCGAATATTCGCGCTTCGGAAAATTCATGGCGGCCAGATAGCCTTCCGGCTCGTACGGTCGTACGCTCGGTCCGCCAAACTCTTCCACTAGCAGCCCCGAAACCGAGAGGGCGATATCGTGCACGATCTCGGCGTCCACGCGGTACCGGCTCTGGCGCGCGAGCAGCCGGTTGTCTGGATCCCGCTCGTCGATCTGCGCATTGCTCAGCGACGACTGCCGGTAGGTGTGACTGGTCACGATGGTGCGGACGATGTGGCGCATGTCCCAGTCGTGCGCTCCGGCGGCGTTCCACTCGGGATGCATGAATTCGGCAGCCATCCAGTCGATTAATTCAGGATGCACCGGCCATTCCCCCTGCGAGCCGAGGTCTTCGAGCACCTTCGAGATGCCCGTGCCGAAAAACTGTCTCCACAAACGGTTCACGAAGGCGCGCGCGGTGAGCGGATTCTGCGGCGAAACCAGCCAGTTGGCCAGGTCCAGGCGGTTGGCGCGGCGCCCATCCGTTTCCAGCTTGCCCAGAAATACGGGCACGGCCGGCTCCACGATTTCGTGCGTCTCATCCATCCAGTTGGCCCGTGGCAGAATGCGCGTGATGCGCGGGCGCGTGGCTTCGGTGGCCATAATGCGCGGGATGGAAGCCGACAGCAGATCGCGCTCGGCCCGCAGATGCGCCAGCCGCAAGTAGGCCGGCTGCAGCTCCGGGTTGGACCATTCGAAGAAATCCAGCACCGCGTCCTTTTGTTCCTGGCTGCGCTCGTCTTCCGGCCGGCGAAGGATTTTCGGCAGATCGGGCGGCAGCCCCCGCCCTGCGGCGACGGTCAAGGTGAGCGACGGATTGTCCGCCGGGCTGGCCTCCGTCTTGTCTTCCGACTCGCCATTCTCGGGCCAGGAATACGCGGCCGCCGAAAGCGCCAGGCGGAAGCGGCCGATCGTGGCGCGGCGTAAATCCGAATCTTGATGCAGACGTACGGTCACCACCGAATCGGCGCTGGTGTGCACCGGCGCCGCGAAGCGTAGCGCCAGAAATGGATTGTATTCCTCCACGATGGTGACGCCCCATCCGGTCTTGGGATCGCCATCGATGGCCGCCATGGGCGGGTTCTCAATGCGTTCGCCGATACCGCCCGAAGTGGCCAGCACGAAGGTCAGCTTGCGCGGCGCGCCGCCCGGCTCCGCAACCTCGGCATCCACCTCCGTCAGCACGAACCGGTCGGAGCCGCGGGCAAAGCGGGAACCCGGCAGGCTTTCATCCTGGAAAACATCCACGCCCAGTGAGGTCCAGTCGCCCGCGCCCGGTTTCAGCGTGACCGTATAGGTCTCGTTGTTGGGATTCGCGCCGGAGGCCACGATCAGGCCATCGCCGCGCTTGTGCTCGGAGCTGAGCGAGCCTTTGAGATAAAAATTGCTATCGACCAGTTCGTCGTTATAAATGGTGAGGGTCGCGCCGTTGGCGGTGGATGCGGATACCGGGTGCTGATACTTCCATGCCAGTTTGCCGGCCTGAAAATCGGGCAGCAATCGATCTTCCCAGGCCCAGCGCTGCTGCTTCATTTCTTTCGCCCGGGCATCCAGACCGCGGCGCAGCGCGGTGATCTCGTCATTGAGCGCGACCAGGTGTTTTTCCTGTGCGCTGGTGGGCAGCGACAACTTCTCCCCCCATGCGCCGCGCCCGCGATCCGGAATCAGGCCCGTTTCGCGGATGTCCGCGAAGAACGCCTTCATGGAATAGAAATCCTTCGAGAGGAACGGATCGAACTTGTGATCGTGACATTCCGCGCAACCCATGGTGGACCCCAGCCACACGGTGCTGAGCGTGCGCACCCGGTCGGCGCCGTATTTGGCCAGATATTCCTCGGGCTGCAATCCGCCTTCGGCCGAGGCGCGGTTCAGCCGGTTGTAGGCCGCGGCCACCTTCTGCTGCGGCGTGGCATTGGGCATCAAATCGCCGCCCAGTTGTTCGCGCGTGAACTGGTCGAAAGGCATGTTCTCGCGGAACGCGCGCAGCACGTAATCGCGGTAGGGCCATGTGGGCCAGATGTTGTCGCCGTGAAAACCGGCGGTATCCGCGAAGCGCACCGCGTCCAGCCAGTGGAGCGCGCGCATTTCGGCGTAGCGCGGCGAGGCCAGCAGCCGGTCCACCAGTTTTTCGTAAGCGTCGGCGGAGCGGTCGTTAATGAAGGAGGCGGTTTCGTCGGGAGTGGGCGGCAGGCCGGTAAGGTCCAGCGAAACGCGCCGAATCAGGGTCCGCCGGTCGGCCTCGGGCGAGGGCGTCAACTGCTCGCGGGCCAGCCGCGCCTGTATGAAGTTGTCGATCGGATTCCGGATGGGCGCCTTGGCATCCGGCACGTCGGGCACGGGCGGCCGCTTCACCGCCTGGTAGGCCCAGTGGCCTTCATAGACGGCGCCCTCCGAGACCCAGCGGCGGATGGTATCTTTCTGCGCCGCGGTGAGGACCTTTTCCGCGTATTGCGGCGGCATGCGGCGCGCGGGGTCGGGGGCGAAGATGCGCTGGATGATGGCGCTCTTATCCGGATCGCCCGGGACGATGGGTATGGCCCCGGAAGCCGTCGGCTTCAGGGCTTCATCCCGGTGGTCGAGACGCATGCCCGCCATGCGCGCCCGCTTATCGGGACCGTGGCAGCGAAAGCACGTATCCGACATGATGGGGCGGATATCGCGGTTGAACTTCACCGGTTCGGCACTGGCGGCGAGGGCTACGCAGAGGACCGGCAGGACAATTCGCTCCGGGTGCAGCATGGGGATATGTTACAACGCGGACGGACGGAGTGGCGCGTGGGCCGGGCTACAATAGAGAAGATGTCGAGCCTTGCAGGCGTTTCGGTTGAAGAATATCTGTCTACGGCCTACCGGCCCGACTGCGATTATGTAGACGGTGAGGTGCGCGAGCGCAACGTGGGAGAATACCCGCATAGTAATTTACAGACCGGCTTGGCGTCCTGGTTTCGGGTTCGCCAGCGCGAATGGCAGATTCGGGTCGTAGTTGAACAGCGCCTGCGCATACGCGCCCATCGCTTTCGCATTCCGGACATTTGCGTCGTGCGCCGGGTTCAGGCTGTTGAGCCAGTGTTCACTGAGCCCCCGCTGATCTGCATCGAGGTTCTTTCCAAAGACGACCGGCTGCGCGATATGCAGGAACGTGTCGACGACTATCTGGCCTTCGGTGTTCCCAATGTCTGGATTCTCGATCCGGTCTTGAGGAAGGCGTACGTTTGCACCCGAACCGGCTTTCATGACCCTGAGTCAGCTATCCTCGAAGTGGCGGATTCCACCATCCGCGTACCTCTGGCCGAGGTCTTCGCCGAACTGGACGATTAGCCGCAAATTCCGATCCGGTATCTTTGCCTGAAACGTCATCGCTTCCCATGGCGTCGTAAGTGATAACGCCTACAAACGTGGGCAGTAAGTTGTTGTCAGTACGGACCAAAACCGCGATGGATGCGGGATAATGAACCTAAAGCTACGAAGTGGTTCGCGCACATTGCGCCAAAATTAACAGGAGAATTTCTCAAGTGAAACGAATTTGCCGTTACCTTCCCCTTCTCTCCCTGCTGCCATTCAGTTTGCCCATTGCCAGCGCACAGAGTTCCGTGGATTTCATGTTGGGTTTCGGAACCACCCATGTCGGCTCGAACGGAGGCGGCATCGATAGTGCCAGCTCGGCAAATGCCTATGGCGTCTGCACCCCCGGAACCGGAGATCCGAATTGCTTGACCAATCCCAAACTGGGCGGATTCTTTCTCGGCATCGGCGGCGACGCGATGCTATGGAAACATCTCGGAATCGGAGCTGAAATCAACGTACAGCCCTCCCGCAGCAATTATGGCCCGCTCCTTTTCCGGCAGGAGTTCTACGACATCAACGGCATCTATGCACCCATAAACTCCAAGCGCGTGACGGTCCAATTGCAGGCCGGTATCGGTGGCGCGCACACCGGGTTCAGCATCAACCAAAGCGGCTGCGTGGGAACCGCGGTCTGCTCCAGTTCCATCCAGCCCGTAGGCACGTCGAATCACTTCCAGTTCCACGCTGGCCTCGGCATATCGTTGTTTGTTACGGAACACATCTTCATCCGGCCGCAGTTCGACATTCACGTGATACCCGGCTTCAAGGATCAGTTCGGTTCCATTTTTGCGCCCGCCGGGACGGTCTGGGTGGGTTACAACTTCGGTGATCGGTAGCCGTGGGGCAGGCACTCTGCCTGCGCGGGGCTCTAAGCCCCGCTGAGCCGGCTACTTCGTGACCGTTCGGTAAGCCTGCATGACGCCGGCTAGCCCGTGCTGTTAAGTTCAGGTCAGTCGCTGAGGAGCGGCTGATCGTGAATCACAAGAGCGCCCTACCCTTTCCCGAACCTATCGCGCAACTCCAGCGCCAGTTGGATCAAGCTGCCAGAGTCACTCTGGCAGGCTGCGGTCGAACTGGCCCGGCACCACGGTGTGTACGCCGTGGCGCACCCGCTACGGTTGGATTATATGGGGCTGAAGAAACGGCTCGGCGGAGATCCCAGCGTTCGACACAAGCCACCCAAGCCTGCATTCGTTGAACTGATCACTCCGCATCCGGCGACGCTGGAGGACTGCGTCATCGAGTTCGAGTCCGCGGGCGGAGCCAAGATGCGTATCCACTGGAAGGGGGCCGCCCCGCCGGATTGGGCCAGCTTGCCGCGCGCTTGGCGGGACGCGGAAGGATGATCCAGATCACGGCGCAGATGCGCGTGTGGGTGGCCATCGAACCCGTCGATGGTCGCAGGGTATTGACTCCTTGGCGCGGCTTTGCCAGGAGAAACTCGCCGAAGATCCATTTTCCGGATGCGTGTTCGTGTTTCGCAGCCGCCGGGGTACGGCGATTCGTCTCCTTAGTTATATGATGGTTTGGCCTGGCCGAAAAGGATCCACTGCGGCCATGTAAGAACGTCACAGGAGCATGGCCGGAAAACGGAGCTCTGGCAAAACAGAATCGCATCGGGTTTTTGGCCAGCAGCCAAAACCGGCAAGTGTATTTCGGGGTGGCTTCTATGCCCGCGTGTCCACGCACGACCAATTGCAGCGATCGCATCCGTGAATGATGAAGAAATAGGGGGCCGCAGCCCAGGCGGCCTCTCGCGTCTCGCAACGTATGACATCGATCTGGCGACCAAGTCACGCGATATCATTGGTGCGCAGGGCGTCCTTCAAAACGCGGAATGCGATGGTGCCAATTCATGAAAGGTCCGGTACTAATAACCCGGTCTGAACCCGCCAGTAACGCGAATTACAGCATTGCCATCGGGTATCTTCGCTCGGCCATCATTGTTGTCGTGGTCGCAGTCCACTCGATCTTGGCGTACTGCTCTTTCGCGCCCCTGCAAATCCTGTTTGGGTCGAGGTCGGGCCTTTGGAGGGCATATCCCATAGTGGACGGCCGGCGCTGGGCTGGCTTCGATCCGCTTGTCGGGTTTACCGACCCTTTCGGAATGCCACTCATGTTCTTCTTGTCCGGGCTGTTCGTATGGAACAGCCTGCAGCGGAAAGGCATTGCGCGATTCGGACGCGATCGAGCGACACGACTGGGCTTACCTTTCGCGGTTGCCGTTGCTTTTCTGGCACCTGCCGCTTACTATCCGACGTATCTGGCCACCGCTGGCGGTCCGCCCTCCAAGACCTTCCTCCGACAGTGGTTTTCCCTCGGCGAATGGCCGTCTGGACCCGCATGGTTCATCTGGATTCTGCTGGCGTTCGATTGCCTCGCTGCAGGGTTCTACCTCATGATGCCGAAGTGGGGTGACCTGCCCAGCCGCTGGTATTCTCGCCTGTTCCGCAGCCCGGCGAGGTTTTTCTGGACGCTGACGGCCGTTTCCGGAATTGCCTATGTTCCAATGGTGCTCGCCTTCGGTCCTGTGCGCTGGACGGCGTGCGGGCCATTCATGTTCCAGACCAGCCGGTTGCCGCACTACGCAGTCTTGTTCTTTGCCGGCGTCTTCACCGGTGCTTACGGGATGAATCGCGGTGTGATTGCGCCGGATGGAGCGTTGGCACAGAACTGGCTGAGATGGCTGGGTTGGGCTTCGGCCGCATTTGGAGTACTGGTTGTTGTTACCTATCCGGCGATTCGGTCCGCGGCGCCGCCCTGGTGGAAACTCGTTGCCGCCATGGCATGGGTGCTGTCATGCACCGCATCCACGCTCTGGGGGCTTGCGATGTTCCTTCGGTTTGGTAACACGCGCGTCAGGGTTATGGATAGTCTTTGCGAAAATGCTTACGGAATATACTTAGTCCACTATCTCTTCGTGATCTGGCTGCAGTACTCCCTGCTGCGAGCCCCTCTCGCCGCGATGGCAAAGGGGAGCATTGTGTTTCTCGGCGCGCTGGCGCTGAGTTGGGCCAGCGTCGCTGCCCTGCGCAAGGTTCCCGGCGTCGCGCACCTCATCTGACTTGACCTCTTCGGACCTCCGAATTGGACCCTAAACAGGCCAGGCTACTCGACCTAACGCACGCCTGCTGAAAACCCAGCTACTTCACCGCCGCCGGAATCGAAGTGAAAGCCGGCGCGGCGGCCTGTAAGTATATTTCTCAGGCAGCCGCCGTAGGCCGTTTGGATGTCATGCGGTGGGTGGGGCAGGCCCATTGGCCTGCAAGGGGCTCTCAGCCCCGCTTCAAAACTGCCGGCTAGGATGCGACGCGGTACTTATCCCGGCAGGCGGGCGAACAGAAATGCACAACCTCGCCGTTGATCCGCCGGGTGACCGAGGTGTCCGCCGAGACATAAGTTCCGCACACTGGATCCTTCCTGAGTTCACCACCCGGGGAAACCGTCGGTGTGGGACGAGGCGGACGCGACACGGCGCGAGGAGTCCCGCCGAACAGGGAACGGAAGATACTGCGCGCCACCCAGAGAATTAAGAGCGGCACGATCAATCGGAGAAACAGGAAGCGGATCATCAAAAGGGGCGCCCTTTCCGGCGCCCCTCATTCATTATCGCACTTGGCAATCTGAGCCGCGCGCGTAAGCCAGCCGTAGCTACGGCTTCTTCTTGGTGCTCTTCTTAGCTGCCGGATTCTGATACGACGTATCCACCGAACCGGTAAGCGTAGCCAGCATGCCCTTGGCGGAATCGGCGAACGGTCCGTCCGGCTTCAGTTGCAGGTATTTCTCGAACGCTTCCCGCGTGCCGGGCACGGGGACGTACTTCCCGTCGTCACCCAGCTTCGCCTTCCCAATCAGAAAAATGCCGTATTGGTATTGCGCATCGGCGTAAGTGGGATCGGCCTCGATGGCCTTCTTGAAAGCCTCTCCGGCAGGATCGGTCTGGCCGTTATTCACCAGCAGGGCGCCCAGGTTGTAATAGTATTTGCCGGCGTTTGGCGGATCCAGTTGGGCCGCTTTGCCGAGCTCTACCTGCGCCTCGTCAAACTTCTTGGATTGCGCCAGCGCCAGGGCGTAATTGTTATGGACGCCGGCATCGTCGGGCTTAAGCGTTAGCGTCTTCTGGTAGGCTTCCATGCCTTTGTTGAGGGCGTCGTCGTGTTCCTGGCCAGTCTTGGTTTTTGCCAGGGCAACTTCCGCGTCGCCCAAATTGGCCCACACCACCGGTTGGTCGGCAGCCATTTCGGTAGCCTTGCTGAACTGGGTCACCGCCACGTCGTACTGCTTCTGGTTCAAAGCTTCCTTGCCGGCGTTAAACGCATCGTTCAGCGCTTTGTTCTTGGCCATCGCCTTTTCGCGATCTTTATTGGCCTTATCGAACGCGGCCTTTTCCTCGGCGCTCATGCCGCGCGTCTGTTCCTTGGTCAGGCTGCCCGTCTCGGCCGCCTTGGTCAACTCCTGGCGCTTCTTGGCCTGCGCCTGCATGTCGAAATTGTTCTCGATCGGATCGCCCAGGCGGGTGCGCGCCCCATTCACGTAATCGATGTCTTTGCCGTCGACGACGAGGGTAATTTTATAGTTGCCAAGCGGCAACCCACCGTAGAAGTAGTGTCCCTTCTTATCGGTTTTTACTTCGTAATGACCCTTGATGTCCAAGCGGTCGATCTTGATCACCGCGCCCTTCAACGGCGCACCGTCTTCACCCTTGACCGTACCCTCCATCGAGGACGTTTGAGCGAAACCGGCGAGCGCAAAAAGCAGAACTCCCAGGGCGGGCAAGGCCACATTGCCGTACTTCATGGAACCTCCAAACTTTGGAATTGCTGGTATTAAATTCCAGTTTACTACAAGGCCGCGCGCCCTGTGTTTTATCCGCGAGTGCCGCCGGCCACTCCGCGCTGCTTCCGCGTCAGGATATCGCGCACCGCATAAATACGGCGGCCCTGGCTCTCGAAATAGGTGCGGATCATCACTTCACCCATCAAGCCGGTCGAAAACATCATCAGACCGCCCAGCAGCAACAGGCCGCCCGCAATCATCAGCGGGCCATGCTCGACCATGATCAACTCGTGGCCCAACAGCTTATGGACCGCCAGCCAGACCATGATCATGCCCCCGAGACCAGTCCCGGCCATGCCCAGCGACCCAAAAAAATGCATCGGGCGAGTGAAGTATTTTAGCAGAAACTTGATAGTGAGGATGTCAAACATCACGCGGAACGTGCGGCCGATACCGTAATGCGAATCGCCCGAGGATCGCGGCGTGTTCTGAATCGGCACCTCCGCGATGCGCGCGCCATAAAAACTGGCGAGAGCCGGGATAAACCGGTGCAGTTCCCCGTAAAGGTTCACGTCCTTCAAAACCTCGGCGCGGTACGCCTTGAAGGTGGTGCCGAAGTCGCGCAGATTGACTCCGGAGGCCTTCGCCATAAGCCAGTTGGCGATGCGCGAAGGAATCTTGCGCGTGAGCGGATTATCCACCCGTTCCTTGCGCCAGCCGCTCGCGATATCGTAGCCTTCGTGGATTTTCGCCAGCAGCGCCGGAATATCCTCCGGAGCGTGCTGCAGGTCGCCGTCCATCGCGATCACCACGTCGCCCTTGGCTTCGTGGAAGCCCGCCGAAAGCGCCGCGCTCTGTCCGAAATTGCGGCGCAGCCGGATGACCTTGAGATGCGCGTCGGTTTCCACCAGGTTGGCCAGCAGTTCGAAGCTGCGGTCCGTGGAAGCGTCGTCAATGAACAGGATTTCGTAAGACTGCCGGAGCGGCTCGAGCACAGCCGTAAGCCGGTCATAGAGGGGCAAAATGGAATGCTCCTCGTTATGGATCGGAATAACGATCGATAGCATGCGGAACCACCAGTGTATCAGGCGGCACGGTTCAAAGTGGGGCAGGCGCTCCGCCTGCAAGCGGCCTCTCAGGCCGCCCAAAGCGTGTCACCAGGACACACCCGCCTAATTAAAAACCAGCGATATCAACCCGATTTCCCGGCATCAGACGTGCTAGCCGTCATAAACCATGCCCGCAAAACCATTCATCTATTTAATGCTCCTTACCGTAACCGGCGCCATGGCAGCATCATCCACCAGCTTTCTCCTGGGACTCAATTACAGTGAATGGCTGAACTACCCGCCCAACACCAGCGCGGAGATTGCCACCGACAGTTCCGGGGCTTTGTACATACTGTCCACCACCACCTCCTCCACCGTAACCAAACTGTCGGCCGACGGAAAGACCGTTCTGTGGCAAAACCAGCTCGGATTCGTGGCGTCCGCGATGGCCGTGGATCCCAACGGCGGCGTTTACGTGACCCCGGTGGCCGGGCCGGGGAATGATGTTTACGTGGCCAAATTGGCCGCCGCCGGCACGGGTCTTGCGTGGAAGACATCGGCCGGCTTCATTCCCATGTCGCCGCCCGCCCTGGCAGCCGACTCCCAAGGCCGCGCTTATCTGGCTGCGCAATACATCACGACCAACTTTATTACTGAAACGGCGGACGTGGTTCGACTGAATGCCGCCGGCAGCGGAATCGATTACACCGCACAGGTAATGGGCACACCCACCTCGCTTGCCGTCGATCAATCCGGCGCGGCATTCGTTTTGGGCACGGAAACCAACGCGCAGGGTGTCAACACCGCTTTTCTCGCGCGTGTGGCCCCGGATGGCGCCCCCGGCTTCTACACAATTCTGCCCCTCAGCGTCAGCCAGACGGTTGCCGTCGACCCAAACGGGAATGTCGTGGTGTTCGGATCGGGGATCGTCGATCGCGTGGATTCCACCGGCGCCGTAACACTTTCCACAACCGTCAGCGTGCCAAGTGGCGGGCAGTTTGCCCTGGACGCTGCCGGGAATGCATACGTCACGGCGGTCAGCAACAAGTTGTACCCGGTCAAGAACAGTCTGGCGGCCTGCGGGTTCGACCCCTCCACAGCCCCGCCCGGATATGCTGAATTGCTGAGCGTGGCTGCTCCCGACGGTTCCATCCTGCAGACCACCTACATCCCCGGCGGCGATAATTTGGGTTCTCCGCTGGTTGCCACAGGCCCCAATTCGACCGTATATGTTGCGGCGACAGCCGGCCCCGGTTTCACGCCCACCCAAGCCGGGCCATTCCCGGCGGGAACCTCCGGCGGCATTTTCCTCTCGAGCTTCTCCCCCCATGCCGCCGCCCACATTTACCCTCTTGCCTGTGTAGGCAATGCGGCGAGTTGGGCCATCGGCTCGCTCGCGCCGGGCGAGATTGTCACCCTGTTTGGAAACGGCCTCGGGCCTTCGCAGGGGATTCCGACTGAGGCCACCGCCCAGACCGCCTACCCCACCAACGCGGCAAGTGTGGAACTGACTTTCGATGGGACGCCGGCCCCGCTTCTGTGGGTGCAAGACACTCAAATCAACGCGGTGGCGCCGTGGTCCCTGACGCCCGGCCAGACCACCCAGGTCTGTGTCTCATACAACAAAGCGCAAACTAATTGTCTGGCTTGGCCCGTAGTCGAAACGTCCCCCGCGGTATTCACCGTGGATGGCACTTACGCCGCGGCGGTGAATCAGGACGGAAGCTTCAACTCCGCCAGCCATCCCGCGCCCGTGGGCTCTATCGTTTCGGTGTGGGCCACCGGGCTAGGTCCCGTCGCGCCGCCCCCGCCCGATGGCGCCCTGGTGGAGTTCCCCCTGCCCACCAACGTTCTGGCGGTAAGCGTGATGGCCAGTTACGGCCTCGGCATTCCCAACCCGGTTCCCGAGAACCTGCCCTTCGCCGTCAGTTATTCGGGACCCGCGCCCTACCTGGTCGCCGGCGCCAGCCAGATCAATTTCCAGGTTGGCTCCTTCCCGTCTTATGGCGCGATTTACGTAACCCTGCCGTCGTCTCAAAGCCCGCCCTTTGAGGTCTACATCGCCGGTCAGTGAGGCGGCAGCACTGCGGGCCCAGGGGAGAGCACGCGGCGTCTGCCCAAATCACAACCTGGAAACCCGCACAGAGTCTTAACCTAAAAACGGACCCCCAACTGTCACTTAACTTTAAGACGCTCCCAACGGTCACCACGGCGCAGACTGCGAATGTACCTCACCGCGTCGGTGGATTCTGAGCGGTCCTGGCGAATTCCGACGAACTCCTGCATTGCCTTCGCTTGCCCGTCTCCCTTGGCCAGATGCCGGTCCATGGCCCTCCCGCACGATCGCTGGGTTCGCCGCATAATTCATGGTTATACATCACGTGGCCCTATCGCGACCGCAGCCTCAGTCTCGCGTCGATCCAGCTTCCCCTTGCCGGACCGGTCACCCAAAAGCCCGCCTCGCAATACCCTGGTCCGTCCGGCAACATTTCCCACGACACGGCCAGCCACCCGCGGTTAGCATTGCCCCATGCGAATACAACATGCAACGCCTCCAACTGCCTCGCTTCGGTTCATGCTGGTTGCTTGTCTCGTTACGGGCACGTTATCGGCGGCGTCGGACCCCTTCGTAGGCAAATGGAAAGTGAATCCGTCCCAAAGCAAACTCACCGACGAAATGAAGGTCGCGGCCCTGGGTGCGAACAGATACGCCATCACGTTTGGCCCCGGCGCGGTCGACACCATCGTAGCGGACGGCACCGACCAGCCGGCTTTGCAGGGGACCACCTTGTCTGTCACGGTGGACGGGCCCAGCCACTGGAAGGTCGTTCGTAAGCGCGAGGGCCGCACGCTCGTCACCGGGCTTTGGACGCTTTCTGCAGACGGTAAATCACTCGACGACGACTTTACCGCTTACCGGGCCGGCGGTTCCACCATGAAATTGCATTATGTGTACGCGCGCACCGCTGAAGGTTCCGGATTCATAGGGACCTGGGATAGCGCGAGCGAGGAGATGAACTCGGTGATCGAGCTCGAGATTCCAGCCATACCAGGGCGATGGCCTCTCATTTAAGGGGACCAGCGCGGGACTCAGCGGAAACATCAACTTCGACGGGAACGATTGTCCGAACCCGAGTGCGGGTCCCGGCTACGCGTCTTCGGGCCGCCGCATCAACCAGCGCAGCCTCGAAATCACGGATAAATTCCAGCGCAAGCCCACCGCGACCCGCCATATGGAGCTTTCAACGGATCTCAAGACCTTGACCATTTCCGTGCTCCTGCCGGGCGAAAGTAAACCCAAAAACATCCTTGTGTACGATCGGGAATAGGCCACCGGCCCCCTTTCAGTGTTCTAGAATTTTGGGATGAAGAATCGCGCGGCGCGCTGGATAGCGGCGTTTCTACTGTGGACCGCTCTCGGAGTGCTGTTCGCCTTGCCGGCTCTTTCGTCCGGCCATTGGAGCCGCGCTCTCCTCGGTGCGTTCGCGCAGTGGTGGTCCTGGGGCTTGGTCACGCCTCTTATCTTCTGGGCGGATGCGCGGCTCCCTTTCCAAGAGAACCAGTTGCGGATGCGTATCCTCGCGCATCTGCTCGCCAGCGTGGCTCTTACCAGCCTTTACTTTTACGTGCTCGTCGCCATGCGCGCCTTGCTCGGCGTCGGCGCATGGAACATGCTGGCGGCCAGAAGCTTTCTTCCGGCTGCGTTCCGCGAAAGTTTTCTGTGGAGTTGGCTCGTCTATTGGGCCATCTTCGGCGCGCGCCAGACCTTCCGTTATTACGAACACTACCTGGCCAGTGAACTGCGCCTGGAGCGCCTGGAGCGCAGCTTCTCCGAAGCCCGCCTCAATGCACTGCGCATGCAGCTTGACCCCCATTTCCTCTTTAATGCGCTCAACACCATCTCCTCGCAGGTCGAGCGCAATCCCAGGCTGGCGCGCACCATGATCGAGCACCTGGGCGATCTGCTTCGCCTGTCGCTCGAGGCGCGCCACCGGCAGGAGGTCCCGCTGGCGGAGGAACTCGCCTTTCTCGACCACTACCTCGCTATCCAGAAGATTCGTTTCGCCGAAAATTTGCGCATCGAAATCCAAGTCGCCCCCCAGGTGAAGTATGCGCTCGTGCCCTGCCTCATCGTGCAGCCGCTGGTTGAAAATGCCATTCGCCACGGCATCTCCCCGCGTGCCTCGGGTGGCGCCGTGACCGTAACCGCCGCGCAAGGCCCGAATCAGGTTGAGATCCGTGTCGCGGATGACGGCGTTGGGTTGCCGCCAGGGTGGACGCTCGATACATCCTCCGGCATGGGACTGTCCGTCACGCGCGAACGCATCCTTGGCCTCCATCCCGACGGCAAGAGCCGCTTCTCCGTCCGGCCGCGCGCCGCAGGCGGAACCGAGGTGGAGATCTCGTTGCCGTTACGCTTCGCCGGAGAGGGAGCCAATGGCCCAACCGGCTGAACGCATGCGCGTTCTCGTGGTGGACGATGAAGCGCCCGCGCGCCAGCGCCTGATCGATCTGCTCAAAAAGGATCCGCAGGTCGGCGCGGTACTCGAAGCGGTAAACGGAAAAGCCGCCGTAGAGATCATCGCGCGCGAGGCGCTGGATCTCGTCTTCCTCGATGTCCAGATGCCCGAGCTGGACGGTCTGCGCGTAGTCGAGACCGTTGGCCCAGCCGCCATGCCGCTAACGATTTTTGTCACTGCCTACGACCGGCACGCCATCCGCGCCTTCGAAGCGAACGCGCTCGATTATCTCCTGAAGCCGTTCAGCGATGAGCGCTGGGAAGCCGCGCTCGCCCGCGCCAGGACTCGCCATGATGAGCTCGGCCTCCGCGAATTTGGCCGCGGCGTCTTGCGCATGTTAGCCGAACGGTCGCAGGCCGGCCCCTATCTGGATCGCCTGGTGGTGAAGGGCATCGGCACCACCCGCTTCGTGCGCGTCTCTGACATCGACTGGATTGAAGCCGCGGGAGTTTATGTGAATCTGCACATCGGAGGGAAAGAGTTGCTCTACCGGTCTGCCCTCAACGACCTGGCCGGCCATCTTGATCCCATGCGATTCGTCCGCGTGCATCGATCCTCCCTGGTCAACATAGACAGCATCCTCGAGCTTCAGCCCATCTCTCACGGCGAGTTCGAGCTCGTGCTGAAGGACGGCCACCGCTCCCGCGTCAGCCGAACCTACCGCATCCAGCTCGAAAAGCGCCTGGGCCAATCCTTGTGACCATTCAAACGGGTCAGCTTCTACGAACTGCTCATCTAAGGGCGTAGCGTATCCGCCTGCGCGATGCGTATCAACTCAAAGACGGAGATTGGGTAGATGTGGAATTCGACTAGCCCCGGTCACGCCCACACCCAAAACGACGCGCTTCGCGTCGCCCCGGTCGGCACTCAACGATCTGGCCGGCCAACTCGATCCCGTCCAATTCGTCCGCGTTCGTCGATCCCCATTGAACGTAGCTCATCATCCTGGAGCTTCAGCCCATCTCTCACAACGAGCTTTGGGCTCGTGCGGAAGCACGGCCATCGTTCACACGCCAGCCGAACCTATCGCATACTGCTTGAGAAGCGCCTCAACCAATCCCTCTGAGGGACCGCAGGGCGGGCTTTACTAAACTACATTATTGTTGCACAACAATTATGTAGCGCTACAATATCAACTATGGACCAGGGGATACCCGGAATCATGGGTCGCCTAGCAACGAGCTCTGTGTCGCCTCCCCACCCGATTTCTTCGCCGGCCGCAGCAAGACAGTTGGCAAGCATGCCGTCACTGACAATCATCCCGAGACAGGCCGCCACGCGACGCCGGAGACATTGCCGCCGGCATTTCTGCGGCTCCCCAGATGAGTTCTAATCGCGCCAGCCCCATCGTCCACCAGATCCACTAACCGATCCCCACACTACCATCGGCAGCAACCACCCGGGCAGCGCTCCAACGCCAAGCCCGCTGTCAACTCGGAACAGCCCGTCGGCCCAATTCGGACCCTCCTGTCGCGTCGCGCGTTGTAGACTGTTCTTTTCAGCATTACGCTTAGGAGCAAAACACTTGCAGCGCAGAACATTTCTGAAGAATACGGCCGCCGCATGGGCCCCCGCCGCCGTCGCACAAGTTATCCGAAGCGCCCCACTGCGCCGCATCGCGTTCGGCGGCATCCAGATCGAATGCAGCACCTATGGTCACAACCTCACCCGGTTGATCGACTTCAGGGTGCAGCGGGGCCAGGCGCTGGCCGACGATCCGTTCTTCGCCCCCCTGAAAAGCTATCCTTGGCCCTTTCAGCCGACCTTGCTTGCCCAGGCGGTCCCCGGAGATCCCGTTGAGCGCGCAGCTTACCGTGAATTGAAATCGGAATTCCTCGATCGTCTGAAAGCCCTTCTCCCGCTCGACGGCGTTTACCTCGCCATGCACGGCGCCATGTACGTCGATGGCATGCAGGACGCCGAGGGCGATTGGATCGCGGCTACTCGCGAACTCGTGGGAAAAGACTGTTTGATCACCGCCAGTTTCGACCTTCACGGGAATCTGAGCAGGCGCGTCATCGATCATCTCGACATGCTCTCTGCATTTCGTACGGCGCCCCATATCGACCGTGAAGAGACCATGCGGCGCGCCTGCGGCATGCTCGTAAACAGTCTCAGCCGGCGCATCAGGCCCACCCTCGTCTGGGCCCCTATCCCGGTACTCCTGCCCGGCGAACGGACCAGCACTCTATATGAGCCTGCCAAACGGCTCTGGGGCCAACTGCCGGCCATGAACCGTGACCCCGGCGTCATGGACGCCTCTCTGATGGTGGGCTATGTCTGGGCCGACGAACCACGGGCCACCGCCAGCGCAATCCTCACGGGAACGAATAGACGGGTACTCGAACGCGACGCGTTGTCCCTGGCCCAGGCATACTGGGACGCACGCAACCAATTCAAGTTCGGAGTCTTCACCGGCACGCTTGCCGGGTGTATCGAAAAAGCCCGCGCGCTGGCGACCAAACCGGTAGTGATTTCAGACTCGGGCGACAACCCCACCGGCGGAGGCACCGGGGACCGTGCCGAGGTCGTCGCCACTCTGGTTCAGCATCAGGTTAAGGACGCGCTTGTTGCCGGCATCGCCGACCGGCCCGCAACGGATGCATGCTACCACGCCGGAACCGCCGCCACTCTGCAACTGCGGATCGGAGGGACCATCGACCCGCAGGCAGGCCCCCCTGTTCCTGTGACCGCCAGGGTCGATACCCTCTTGTCAACCGACAACCCGCTGGAGCGCCAGGCTGTGGTGAATGTGAACGGCATATCGGTAGTGCTGACAGCTAGGCGCCGGCCATTCCACGAGATCAAGGATTTCACCGTCCTCGGCCTCGATCCGGTCCGCTTCAAGATCCTTGTCGTAAAGGCCGGCTACCTCGTCCCGGAGATCGCCGCGATAGCGAATCCTAACCTGATGGCTCTCACGGGCGGAGCCGTAAATCAGGACGTCGAACACCTCGAGAGTAAAAACCGCGTCCCTAGTTGGCCGTTTCAGCCGGACCTGCAATGGAAGCCCTCGATCGTGGTGTCCGCCCGGTCTTCAATGCGGTAGATAAACAGCCATCCATTGGCGGCGTCCCCGACCGCCGGCCGCGTCCATTCCGCCCCCCCAGTCACACCCCCACCAAAAACACCTAAACCCCAACGCCGTCATCGCCCTGCCACCGGCCCTCCTCGCCCAACACCCCGCCCGCCGCACAACCGCCTGTTAGTCTGAGCCTGGAGCAAGCCACCGTGCGGATCACCCGCCGTAGCTTCGTTCGGAACATCATGTCCAGTCAAGCAAAAATCAACGCAAGTCGCGCCAACGCGCGCAAATCTACCGGACCCCGCACCGCCGAAGGCAAGTCCGTCAGCCGCAATAACGCCTACAAGCATGGGATGCGCGCCCGCAACCCTGTCGCTCCCGGAGAAGACCAGGCCGCTTTCGACGCCCGCCTCGCCCAACTCCGCGCCGAATTCGCCCCCAGCACCCCGAGCGAGGACCTCCTCGTCCAACAGGCCGCCGACGCCAGTTGGCGCCGCGAACGCCTCATCGGCATCGAAGCCGCTCTCCTTGGCGAGGATCCTATCGACCCCGCCGAACTCGAACGCGTCTCCCGCTGGCACGTGCGCATGGAGAATTGTTTCTTCAAGGCGTACAAAGAATTGCAGCGTCTCATCCAACTCCGCAAAGAAGATCGCGCCAAAGAAGGCGCCGAAAAATCCACTCCGAAATCCGCCGCACCTGGCCCGCTGCACACCGGCGAACAATGCGTCTACTGGTGGGACCCCGTAACCAACAAACGGCAGCAGATCGCCGGCCCTCCGCAGGAATACGATCCCGCCCGCGAAATCGGTCCCCACAAAAACAACATTCCCTATTCCGATCCCGCGCCCAGCCAGTCCAATCGTCGAAAATTCTAGCCAAATACCTCTGAGATCTTCCGATCGAACCCATTCCGAAGTGCGGCCCGCGAAGCCGTGCGGCACGCCCATCCCGCTGAGACTCCCACCTCTAGACTTCCCGCGCGTGCTAAGGAGATTAATTCCCAACGCACCGGAAGCCGATATAGTTGTAACGGATCCGTGGATCACCCTTAAGACGAAGTGAGACACGCACTTTGTCCGGCGGATTGTTCCAGGAACCTCCGCGCAACACACGGTCATGTCCGCTCGACGGCCCGGATGGATCGCGCTGCGCGCCTGCCTGGTAATCCTCGTACCAGTCCGCCGTCCACTGCCACACGTTACCGAGCATGTCGTATAGATTCCACGCGTTCGGTTTTTTTCGTCCGGCATCGTGAGTCGTGTTTTGGCTGTTGCCACGGTACCAGGCGATCTGATCGATATCGCCATACCGGCTCGAAGTGCTGCCTGCGCGTGCCGAATACTCCCACTCAGCTTCTGTGGGCAGCCGCATGCCGGCGGACTCGCAGTAGCTGTGCGCGTCGCTCCAACTTACCTTCTCTACCGGGAGCTTGGTCCCCCGGAAACTGCTCGGGTTGGATCGCATGACCCGCTGATAGGCTTCCTGCGTCACTTCGGTTTGCCCCATCCAGAATCCTTTGGTGATCGTCACCTGGTGAGGTTTTTCGCGGTCTGCGCAGTCGTCATCTCCCGGCGAGCAACCCATGGTAAACGCGCCCGGCGGAATCCGCACGTACGTGAGAGAGTCCTTCGGATTCACTTTGGTGGTTCCAGCCCGCATGGCCGGGGCGGCCGTTTCGGTCTGCGCAGGTAAGCCGCTTGCCGCCGTTGCGCATTAGCACAACAGCAGCACATGTCCTATTCCTCCACTTTAGTTCGCACCTTGCGTTCGCGATTCGTGTCATGGATGTGACCCTTTCTATGCAGCCCAACTGCGAGGCGCCTCTTCAAGGCAAATCACGGCAACCAGGGTTACTTCCGCAAACCCGCGATCCAGTTTAGCACCGCCATGACAGGCGGTAGGGCGGCGCAAACTCATCGCCCGGAGCATCGCTGTCATGGCTTGCTACAATCGCAAGAGCCGATATGACCGTTGAAATCAAGCGTTGCTTCTTTTGACATGACATCAAGGCGCAGGCCGTGAGCCTGAAAGAGAGCATCGAACGCGAGCTGCGGATTCCCACGCGCATTCGTCTGGGCGCTCCCGGTTCGCTGGATATTTTTGCGGATGGCAAGAAGATCTATTCGAAAAAGGAGACTGGACGCCTCCCTTCCGCGGAAGAGGCTGTCAATCTGCTGCGCAGCCAACCACAATGATCGCAATATGAAACGGTTCCATTCCCTTACGCGAAGGCTGGCCTTATCGTCGCTGTCTCTCGCTCTGCTTTGTTCAGCTTTTCAGGCGGACAGCGGCGCCCCCACGCTGCGTCTCGACCGCCAGCGCGTTGCCACCGCCCTGGAAGGCATGGTGGCCGGCGGGCGCGCCGCGGGAGCCTCCGTGCTGATCTGGCAAGATGGCCGCGAGGCGTATTTCGGGACCGCCGGCTTTGCCGACGGCGAAGCGCAGCGGCCTATGACCCGCGACGCCATTGTGCAGATCTATTCAATGACCAAGCCCGTGACCGGCGTCGCTTTGATGCAACTGTGGGAGCAGGGCAAGTTCAGCCTCGATGACCCGCTCTCGCGCTACCTGCCCGACTTCGCCTCCATGCAGGTTTATGCGGGCAAGGACGCCGCGGGGGCGCCGGTCTACCGGCCGGCGTCGCGGCCCATCCTTGTGCGGGATGTGATGCGCCACACCGCCGGGTTTGCCTATGGAGCGGGCGGCACGCCCGCGCACGACGCCTTCGTGAAAGCCGACCCGCTGTCGCTCGACAACGACTTGACTGAGATGGGGAGGCGCCTCGCTACCGTGCCTTTGCTGTTCGATCCCGGTACGCAATGGAGCTACAGCATTGCCGTAGATGTGCAAGCCCTGCTGGTGGAGAAATTGTCGGACCAGCCTTTTGCGGATTATGTCCGCCGTCACGTACTTGAGCCGCTTGGCATGCGCGATACCGCCTGGCGCCAGCCCGATGACCGGCTACCACGCCTGGCCGCGCTATACCGCAACACGGAAGGCAAGTTGGTACGCAACCCCGATGCCGCCACGCGCAGGCTCAATTTTCACGACAACCGGCTTACCGGCGGCGGCTTCGGTCTGTCCTCCACCCTCGACGACTACATGCGGTTTGCCCGCATGCTGCTGGGAGGCGGCGAGCTGGATGGCACGCGGATTCTCAAAACGTCCACCGTGCGGCTGATGTCCGTGGACCAGCTTGATCCGCGCATCACCGAGCGGCAGTTCCTGCCCGGCAAGGGCTCCGTGGGCTTCGGTCTCGATTTCGCGGTGCGCCGTTTGCAGCCGCAAAAGCCGGAAGAAAACCGGGGAGCGGTGGGTGAATTTTTCTGGGATGGCGCCGCGTCCACCTTGTTCTGGGTAGATCCCGTCAATCACCTGGCGGCCGTTTTCTTCGTCCAGACCATGCCGTTTGATGGCACCATGCATCGAGACATACGAGCCGCGATTTACGGCGCGGATTATCTGGGTCCCCGCGGGGACTGAAGGGTCGGCGATCGCGGCAGCAGCTAGAATCCTACGACAGGTAGCTCGTCAGGGGTTTCCAATAATTCGCGGTCCACCCCGCCGCCAGGTGTTCCGCCAGGCCCGCCGGAAATCCCGTATGGTCAAAAATGATTCGCGTGCCCCAACCCTCTGCCCGCAGTTCGAAGCTGGCAATCGAGTAGATGCCCGCCTTCCAGTCCACGGCGCGCCACGCTTGGACGATGCGTTCCGGCGGCGCCAGTTCAATGTGGCGACCCACAATGTGCCCCCCAAAGAGGCTGAAAGCGCCGCCCGCCTCTTGCGCGATCGCCGGTGGGTTATTCGGCAGCGCCATCGATCGCATCGCATCGCTGAGCCGCATGACTTCGTGGAACTGCCGCGCATCGGTAAGCGCCGCGTAGACCCGGTCCCGGCTCGCCTGGAACACAGTCTCCTGATGGATCGATTCAGCGGTATGAGAAATTTCTTCGCCTCCGGCAAAGAGCTTCTTGCCAAAAGCGGCGGCAACCGCCGCCAAGTCCGCGGCGCTGCGGTTGGGAGGCTGGTCCACCGATCGGGGTCGGCGACCCAGAATCCGATGATCCCTTTGCCGTCGCGCTAATTCCGCATGTACACGCTGGTCAGCGAGTTCTTTGCGGTGAGCAGTTGCTTGGGCGTGCCTTCAAACATAACCTTGCCGCCCTTCGTGCCGCCTTCGGGACCCATATCGATGACCCAGTCCGCATTCTTGATCACGCTGGTGTTGTGTTCGATCACAATCACCGTGTTGCCGGCATCCACCAGGCGGTTCATGATCTCCAGCAGGTGCCTGATATCCGACATATGCAAACCGGTGGTGGGCTCGTCCAGCACATAGATGCTGCCTTGCTTGTGCAGTTCGCTCGCCAGCTTGATGCGCTGGCATTCGCCCCCGGAGAGGGTGCTCAACGGCTGGCCCAGGGTCAGGTAATCGAGGCCCACGTCGCTCATGGCCTGTAGCTTGCTCGTGATCTTGTCGATCTTGAAGTATTCGAGCGCCTGGCTCACAGTCATTTCCAGGACATCGTTGATCGATTTTCCGTTGAGCTTGTATTCCAGCACTTCATCCTTAAATCTTTTTCCCTCGCAGATCTCGCATGGAGATTTGACCTCGCCCATGGCGGGAATCTCGGTGTAGATCACCCCCAGTCCCTGGCAGTTCTCGCAGGCCCCTTCCGAATTGAAGCTGAACAGGGATGGGCTCACCTTGTTCGCGGCCGCGAAGGCCTTTCGCACCTCGTCCATGATGCCGGTATAAGTACCTGGATTGGAACGGCTCGAAACACCCACGGCGGATTGGTCGATCACAATGGCGTCCGGGTGTTGGCGGAGAAAGGTCTGATGAATTAACGAGCTCTTCCCCGAACCTGCCACGCCTGTAATCGCCGTAAGCACGCCCTGCGGGATGTCTACGCTCACGTTCTGCAGGTTGTTGGCCTTCGCGTTCCTGACCGGCAGCTTTCCACGGGGCGAACGGAATCCGCTTTTGATCGAGACCGGCTGTTTCATATATTTGCCGGTCAGCGTGTCCGCGCTCAACAGGTTCTTGAACGGACCTTCATACATGATCTGGCCGCCCTGACTCCCCGCATGCGGACCCAGGTCCACGACATGGTCGGCCACCTTAATGACATCGGGATCATGTTCTACCACCAGAACCGTATTGCCCCGATCGCGCAATTGCTGCAAAAGTTCGTTCAAGCGATGCACATCGCGCGGGTGCAGACCCACGCTGGGCTCGTCGAACACATACATGGCGTCCACCAGGCTGCTGCTCAGGTGTTTGACGATCTTCACGCGTTGCGATTCGCCGCCGGAGAGCGTGTCTGTTTCACGGCTTAAGGTGAGATATTCGAGGCCGATATCCACGAGATATTGCAGGCGCTGGGTCAGCGTATTCAAAATAGGTGCGACCTTTGGTCCCTTGATCGCCTTGATTACTCCGATCAACTGGTCCACCTCCATCGCAGCCAGCTCGGCGATGTTATAGCCGTCGATCTTGCACTTCAGCACTTCCTGACTCAAGCGCGCGCCCTTGCACACCGTGCACGGCGCCATGGTGATATAAGGCGCCACGGTCTTTTGCGTGCGCTCGGACATGGTCTTCAAGTCGCGCGTGATGTACTTGGCGGTAAACCTGTTGATGATGCCTTCGCAGGTCAAATTGAAGGTCTTGCCTCCGACATTGGTTTTCAACTTATATGGCTTGCTGTATAAAAGCAGCTCCATTTCCTTTTCGCTGAACTTCGAGAGCTTCTTGTCCATGTCGAAGAGTTTCGACCGGCCCAGGAAGTTCCAGCCCCAACTGTCGACGGCATATTCCTGGAAAAGGATGGCACCTTCGTTCAGCGATTTGGATTTATCGAGGAACAGATCCACATCCACGCCCATCTTGCGGCCCAGGCCGTTGCAGTTCGGGCACATGCCCTTTGGGTCGTTGAAGGAAAAGACATTCGCATGTCCCACATGCGGTTTGCCGATGTAGGAATACAATCGCCGCAGCACCGGGTAGATGTCCGTGATCGTGCCCATCGTCGAATGGGACCCGCCGCCAAGCCGTTTCTGGTCCACGATGATCGGCATGCTCAGGTTCTCAATAGCTTCCGCGTCCGGCTGCGAATAGCGCGGCAGGAAGGTGCGGATGAACATGCTGAAATTCTCGTTCATCTGGCGTTGTGCCTCGGTCGCGAGCGTATCGAAGACGATCGACGATTTGCCGGAGCCTGAGACGCCGGTGAAGATCGTGATCTTGCGTTTGGGAATCCGCAGCGAAACGTTCTTGAGGTTGTTCTCCCGGGCGCCGCGAATCTCGATGTATTCCTGGGGCATAAAGTCTCCTGGTCGTTCAGTATTCGTTCTTAGCCACATAGGCGCTTCCTCGCTGCAACTGGCGCAGTGACGGTGAGGCGAGGCCACCCAGCCCGGCGAGGATGCAGGCGAGACCGGAGATACCGATCACCAGCGGCGCCGAAAGATATTGCAACAGCACGCCGCCGAACGCCGCTCCGAGGGGCGATGCTGCTACCAATAGCGAATGCCGCGCGCCGAAGACCTGGCCGCGGATCTCGGCCGGAACTAGCCGTTGCAGCAGGGTCGTCTCCATCGGCGTATAGGGTGCCCAGGATGCCCCGGCCACACCCAGGAACAGCATCGCGAGCGGTAACTGCCGGATGAAAAACAGGGGGCATAGCAGCGCTCCCCAGAGCACCGCGATCATCGGTAAGGCAATGCTCGGCCGCCAGCGGTGCGAGAGTCTGGTCAGCGTCAGCACACCGGCGAAGGCCCCAATGCCGAAGCCCGTCCAGAGCAGCCCGTAGCCGCCGGCGTTGGCGTGTAATGTCTGGCGGCTATAGACCGGCAGGGCTGCCTCCAGCGGGCCGTAAGAGAAGAAGAACACCAGCGAGAGTAGCGTGAGGGCAGGCACGTGGCGCAGGCTGAATAGCATGCCGAAACCGAGCCAGCGATTGGCCGCCGCAGGTCGAGCGGCACACCGATGGCGAGCGATTGCGGGCAGGGTCAGCACCAGCAGGCCCATCAGCAGGAAGCTGGCGGCGTCGATGAACAGCGCCCAGGGACCGCCCAACCTGGCGACCGCGAAGCCTGCCGCCATCGGGCCGGCGAGATATGAAAACTGCAGGCTGGCGCCGGTGAGCGCATTGGCGCGATCGAGGTCAGCGTCGTCCACCAGGTTCGGCACAAGCGCCCGTACTCCAGCGGTGGTTGCCGGCGAGAGCGCTCCCGCCAGCAACGCCAGCACGAACACATGCCAGAGGTGCAGCGATCGCAGGGCGTAGAGCGCGGGAATCGCCGCGATGAGCACCGCCCGCGCCAGGTTGTCGACGCCCATCACCAGTCGCGGCTGGTACCGATCCAGCAAACGCCCGAGGATCGCCCCGGTAACGACACCTGGAAGGTTGAAGCAAAGGATGACGAGGCCCACCGCCGCCCCAGACCCGGTCAACTGCAGCACGAACCAGAGCAGGGCGATGATGGTGAACTGGTCGCCCACATACGAAATGCTCAATCCCAGCCAAAGCCGCTGGAATGCGGGGTGACGCAACGGAGCGCCTCGGGCTGTGGTTAGCGCCATCACTTTCCGCTTTTATGCATCTTTCGCTCGACGCGCGGGCGCTTTGCTTTTCAATTTGATCTGATTGTATTCAACGGCGGCACGGACGAGATTCTTTAGAGCACCCGCATTGATCTTATCGCCCTCGAAAAGATCGATCGCGCGCCACGTGCCGCCGCCGAGGCCCGCGTTGAAGAGCTTGTCGGGATCCGGGAGCTTCGCGCCATGGGAAAAGGTGAGCTTCACCTTGTCTTTGTGGGCGTTGCCGACCGCGATGATTCCGTCGCGAGACCACACCGGGCTTCCCATCCACTTCCATTCCTCGATGATCTGCCGGTCGGCCTCGAGGATGCTCTTGCGGACGCTGGCGAGCGTTTTGGCACGCCAGTCTGGGATTCCCGCGATCAGTTGATCGATACGCTCCGATGCATTCATTGGATCTTTATACCTCGATTTCCCGTCCAGAGTGGATGGCCGGTCTCTTCGACAGAAGCCGTCGCACGACATGGCCTTTCCACATCCAGAGTCCCGAAAGGAGTATTACCGGAACGACGACATGCCGGACAAAATCGGCGTACTTCGGAATTTCTTCAAAGGGACTGTAAATGTAACCGATTATCGGAATACTGAAGACGATGTGAATCCATCGAAAAATCGAACGCTTGGTGGCCTCTTTCATCATTAGGTTGTTCTCCATTCAAGATTTTTGAGCCGCCTGAGACGGCAGGTTGGGCGCTTCGATACCGAATAGCCGCGCGTACTCCGCATGCAACTGCTGCCAGCCGCCGAACTTTACGGCGTCGGCGCCGACCAGGCGCCCGATGGGAGTTCCGCTGAGAAGGCGATCCAGAACATCGAAACAAATATGCCACCCGGCGGCACCCATGGCGATGAAGCGGTGGCCGATGTTGGTCCACAGTGTCAGGCGCGTGCTGGCACCGAAGGGTTCCAGTTCCCACCGCATATCGTGGTCGCCCCAGTTATACTCAAGCATTTTGGGAGCGTCGGCTCGCGTCACTCTTGTTTCTGTAACGTGCAGCCGGGGCGCTCCCACCGTGGTGAGATTTACCGTGCTTCCAACCGTATCGAGGCTCCCATCGGCTTCAAAGGGAGCCCACTCGCGCAGATGCGCCGGGTCCGTAAGCGCCAGCCAGACTTTTTCCGGCGAGTGGCGCAGCTCTCTGACTAGAATGAGCGTCCATTTCTCTCCGTCCTTTTGTATCTGCGCCCCACCGGCCGGACCCGGTACGTACTGCTCGCGATCAATCATCTTCTTCTCCTTAGCCTGAATAGCGTGCCAGTTGGGTGAGCTGAATGAGGTTGCCGCAGGTGTCATTCAGCATCGTAATGGTCGATCCGGTCACGTCGGTGGGAGGCATCGTGAACGCGGCGCCGCGGGCCTTGATCCGCTCGTAGTCGCCCTTGACGTCGTCGGTGAAGAACATGATCGCGGGCTGGCCCTGTTGAAAGATTGCCTGCTGATAGGCTTGGGCCGCGGGGTTGTTGTTCAGCGCCAGTTGCAGTTCGGTGCCGTCCGGCTCCTCGGTCGAGGCCACGGTCAGCCAGCGATACGGCCCCTGGCTGAAATCCACCTTCTTGGCGAAGCCCAATACCTCCGTGTAGAAGCGCAGGGCCTTGTCCTGATCGTCCACGTATATGCTGGTCACTTTGATTTTCATTTCGTTTCTCCTTTGTCACGTTCGCGGTTTGGGCCGCGGTGTCTTCTGCTTGTTTTTGCCCTTCGTTAGTGTCGATTGATCCATGCGCTCGAGGTGGCGCTCAAGAGCATCTATGTGCGCGGACCAGAGCCGTCGAAACGGCGCCAGCCAGGCATCCACCTCTTGGAGCGGCTCAGGTCTCAGCCGGTAGAGGCGGCGCTGTGCGTCCACCGTGGACTCCACGAAACCGGCGTCGCGCAGTACGCGCAGGTGCTTTGACACGGCCGGCTGCGGCATCCGAAGCTGACGCTCAATCTCTCCTACTGACTGTTGCGACATCACCAGGAGGCTCAATATCGCGCGGCGGTTCGGTTCGGCAATGACTTCGAATACGGATTCCACGCTCTAGATATACCTCAGCAGGCATATGCCTGTCAAGGAATATAATAAAAGAAATTCCAGAAAACGAGAAACCGAGGGCTTTTTGAGTGCGCTTGGGCACACGGGCAGCCGCTCTGACGGGCGAGTTATATCCGGATCAGGGCGTAGGGTTTGCGGAGTTCCCGCGTCAACAGCATGGACGCTTCGGGGTCGTGTTCGAAGTCTTCTTTTTCCGAATCCCAGCGCAGCGTGCGGCCGGTCTTGGCGGCGATGGTACCCAGATGGCAGGCCATCGTGGCATTGTGCCCGGTCATCTCGTCGACCGCGCCCTTGTGACCGATGTGCACTTGTTGGATGAAGTTCTGTGCGTGCAGCGAAGTGGCGTCCGCGCCCTGGAAAGCCTTCCTTTGGGCGCGGTATTTCAGATTGGTCTCGCCGGCGGGCGGGGTTTCATAAGCCGGGCCGGGCTCCAGTTCGGGGAACGTCTCGTAGCCGATACGATCCACGTAGAGCGCCGCTTTCGTGCCGTAAAAAGCAAAACCGTGCGGCCGGTTGTAAGCGCCGCGCATGCCGTAATACTGCATGCCCGGGGAGCGGCCCCCGACACCGTTACTGTTTACCCAGTTGGCCACGTATTCCATGATGAACTGCGGGTACTGATAGGTGACCACGTGCAGGTCGAAGATGTCGCCCGCGTTTTCCGGACACAGACGGCGGCCGACGGCTGAGATCGTGTGCGGGCTGGAGGCATTCATGATCTGATGCACGCTGTCGACGCGATGGTTGCCGTAGTCCGTGATGTAGCCGCCGGCATAATCGTAGAACAGGCGGTAAGTGGTGAGGAAGCGGCGGCGGTTGAACGGCGCCACGGGCGAGGGGCCGAGATAGAAATCCCAATCCAGACCGGCGGGCGGATCGGAATCCGGTTGCTTCTTTATCAGATCCGGGGCGATGTTGCCGCTGTTCCAAACTCGCACCAGGGAAACGTCGCCGATTTCGCCATTCTGCACCATGCGGGCGGCTTCGGCGATATGCGGCGCCGAACGATGTTGCGTGCCGGGATAGAGGATGCGACCGGTACGGCGCGCGGCTTCCACCATGGCGCGTCCTTCGCGAATGGTCAGCGCAAACGGCTTTTCGACGTATACGTGCTTGCCGGCTTCGAGGGCGAGCACAGCGGGAATGGCGTGCCAGTGGTCGGGCGTCGAGATCTGCACGGCATCGATCTCATGGAATTCGAGCAGGCGGCGAAAATCTTTGATGGTCTTGGCCTGTCCGCCGGAAAGATCGGTGGCGGCGCGTTGCGCGTTGGTATCGTAAACATCGCAAGCAGCAGCGAGCGACGTGTTCGGTGCGCGCAACATCTCGCGCATCACGGTGCGGCCGCGGCCTCCGCAGCCGATGATGCCGACTTGGACGCGATCGTTGGCGCCTAAAATCCGGCTGGCTGAGAGCGCGGTCCAGGCGGCTGCTCCCGTAGCATTTCGCACAAATTCGCGGCGTTCCATAAGCGCTCCAGAAACTGAATGGATTATCGCACGGGATGGGTAGGCCGGGTGCCTGGCCCGTTGGATTCGGTTATGGCGATGACCTGGTTCACGGCAAGGTTTTTTTCGATCTGGTGTTGACCCGACGGCCAGTGGATCTCAATCGACTCGATGCGGCGGGCGGTCCCCAGGCCGAAATGCAGGCGCAGGTCGTTTTGAGAAAGATAGCTGCCACCGCTGCGCACTTCGCCGGTCTGGGTGAGTCCTCCGGCGCTGAGACGGACGCGCGCGCCAATGGCACTGCGATTGGACTTCACCCCTACCAACTTCAACAGCACCCAATTGCCGGCTGGTTTGATGGACTGCTTCAACAGCGACGGCGGTTCGTTCTGGTTATTGACCAGCACTTCCACCGCGCCGTCGTTATCATAATCGCCGAATGCAGCGCCGCGAGCGGAGTGTTTCTCGAGGATACCCGGGCCCGACGATTCCGAGACATCCACGAACTTACCCTTGCCGTTGTTATGGTAGAGGATGGCCCGATCCTTGTAGCGCACGTCAATCCCGAGCCGGTCGACTTCGGGGAAAACGTGGCCGTTTACCAGCAGCAGGTCTTTCCATCCGTCGTTATCGAAATCGAAGAAGCCGCAGCCCCAGCCCACGAAGCGGGTATTGAGCGCCATGCCGGCGGCCAGCGTAGCATCGTCGAACTCGCCGTTGCCGCGATTGTGGTACAGGGTTTCGCGCTCATCGGAGAAGTTGGAACGGAAGATATCGGTCCAGCCGTCGCCATCGTAGTCGGCCGCGTCGGCGCCCATGCCGGAGAGGGCCTTGCCGTTCGCGTCGTAAGCGGTACCGCGCATCAAGGCTTCGTCGGAGAAGGTGCCGTCGCCGCGATTGATGTACAGGATCGACGGAGTCTGATCGCACGCCACGTAAATATCCGTCAGGCCGTCGTTATTGAAGTCGCCGGTCAGCACCCCGAGCGCGTAATGGCGCGCAGGCCTGGCGATTCCGGAGGCTTCGGAGATATCCGTGAACGTGCCGTCGCCGTTGTTGCGATAGAGAATGTTGCGGTCGAAAGGCAGTCCGCGCGGGCCGCAGGCGACAGGCAGGCCGCGATACCAGCAATAGGCGTTTTCGCCGGGCTTAGGCGTGGAAGCGAAATCGAATTTCAGATAGTTGGCTACGAACAGATCCAGGTGGCCGTCGTTGTTGTAGTCCAGGAACGCGCAGCCGGTGTTATAACGGATGCGGTCCTGTTGTAAGTGAGCCTTAGCGGTTACATCCTGGAATCCATGGCCGCCTAAGTTACGGTAAAGTATGTTGCCGCCCCAGTAAGTGACGAATAAGTCGGTATAGCCATCGTTATCGTAGTCACCCGCGCAGACGCCCTGGCCCCAGCCGGTATGTTCCAGGCCCATCTCTTTGGTCACGTCGGCGAATTTGCCGTTACCGAGATTGTGGTACAGGCGATTGGAGCCACCCGGGCCGGAGACCAGGAAAACATCCAGCAGGCCATCGTTATCGTAATCCAGAAAGGCCGCGCCGCTGCCGGTGGTTTCGATAATGTACTGTTTGGACTGCGTGCCACCGTTCGGGAAGGAATCGAGCAGGCCCGCCTCGCGCGCCACATTGTGGAAGTCGGCCGCCGGCGCTGACACCGAGATCAGGGCGGCGATCGCCAGACCGCGAATCACGGTTTGGGCGCCTTCTCTCCCAAACGTTTCAGAAAATCGGTGAACTCGCCTTCGGGCGCCTGCTGCAATTTGTCGAGCGCGGCCTGTTCGCGGGCCGCATCAGCCGCGCGGCCGGAATTGCGGTACGCCATCATGAGGCTGTAATGCGCGGGCTCGTTGGCGGGCTGAAGATGGACGACCTTTTCCAGCAACGCGATGGCTGCGGGGTATTGTTTGGCCTCCATGCGCGCTTTGGCGAGCGCCTGGAGCGCTTCCGGAAAGTCAGGATTCAGCGCCGCGGCGCGTTCGAAGTGCTGGACGGCTTCGTCAGTCTGCTGGCCGGTCAGCAGAATCTGCCCCACTTCGTATTCGGCCACGGCATCGCCGGGATTCAACGCCAGCTCCGCTTCGAACGCGGTCCGGGCCAGCGCCAGATTTTCCGGCGCATGCGATTCGATCAGCAACACGCGGCCCAGGCGAAAGTGCAGGTTCAAAGCCGCCGGATTTTTTTCGATGGCCTTGCGGTATTCGGCGGCGGCCTCCGCATAGCGCCCTTGAATTTCGAAAATCTCGGCCGAAACCTGGTTCACGCGGAAAGAGCCGGGGGTTTTCTGAAACATTTCGAAGAGCGTGTCGTTCCACGCCTGCATATGCAGGCGGGCGGTCTGGTATAGCACGTCGGCGTCGGCGGGATACAAGGATTTCAGACGCGCGAGGACGGGCAGAGCTTCATCGTAACGACCCGACGCCAGCCGGCATTGCGACAGCGCCAGACCAGCCAGGCGGCGCAGTTGGGAATCGGCATTCCGGTCGAACTCGGCGGCGAGCTCGGATTCGGCGGCATCGCAGCGGCCCAGGCCGGCGCGGGAAAGCGCCAGGAAAACGCGCCGCTGCGGGGTATCGGGCGCCTTTTCGAGCGCCGCGAGAGCGACGGTGTATCGGCCCTGGTGGAAGGCCGCGATCCCCTTCGCCAGCGGGTCCTCCTGGCCCTGCGCCGAAAGGACGGCGAGCGCGAAGAGCGCACTAATGGCCCGCATCGTCGATCACCAGATCCAGGTCGCCGAAGCGGTGGCGCTGCTTGCCTTCGAAAAAGCGGAAGCTGAGCAACGGCGGCATGCCTGGGGCGATCCGCGCGGGCGGCGCGAGCCTTTGCGCGGCCGGCACGGCAAGCTCCAGCACGCGCCCCGAATCGGCCACCTGCTGGATAAGCGCTGCATGCTCCGAGCCAGCCAGAAAAAAAAGCAAGCCAACCGCGATCATGGAATCCCCCAACTCGCTGCTATTGTATCCCAGCCACCGCATCCGTCACTTTGCGGGCAGATCCTGGTACGTAAGGGCGCTTTGCTGGCGGCGTATGGCGGCGGTTTCCGCGCTGCTCAAGCGCTGATGTTCGGCGTGCTCGGCGGCCGCTTCCTGTTTCTTACCGAGCCGCTCGTAAACACGCGCGAGATGGTAGTGCAAGTCGGCGTTGGCGGAATTGAGTTCGATGGCGCGGCGATACTCGGCGGAAGCCGTCTCGAAATCGTGTCGCCGCTCGAGGAGCAGGGCCAGTTCGTAATGCGATTCCCAGAAGCCGGCATTCAAGGCGATGGATTTGCGCAGCAATGGCTCCACCTGTTGCGGACCGGCGGCCGCGGCGGACAGGGCTTTGGCGTAAAGAAATGGGGCGAGATAGTTATCGGGGCGGGCCTCAAGGAACGCCGCGTAGCTGGCCGTGATTTGCGGCAGGCGGTCCTCCACCTGGTCCAGCATGCGCCCGAGGAACACGTACGGCTGCTCGGCCTGCGGCGCGAATTGAATCGTCCGCAGGAAGCAATCGGCCGCGTCGGCAAAGCGGCGCAAGCCATAGTCGGCCACTCCGAGCGCCAGTTCCAGTTGGGCGCTCCTGGCGAATATTTTCCTGCCGTCCTGAAAGATCTGTACGGCAGCCGCGGGATTGTTGTGGCGGAGGTAGAATCGCCCGAGGTCGAAATAATAGGACTCCTCGTAAGCATTCAGCTTGATGGCCGCTTGCATCTCGGCCGCAGCTTTCTCCGGTTGGGTATCCATTTCGTAAGCCTGGCCGAGCAGGGCGTGCAGGCTGGCGCGATCATCCTGGAGCAGGGCTTTGCGGGCCAGTTCGATGGCCGGCTTAGGCTGGCCGGCCTGCAAATAGAGATTCGCCGCGCGCGGGAGAGCATCCGAATCGCGCGGCGCGCTTTCGGCGTAGCGGGCTTCAAGCGGGGCGGCCTTGGCCGGCTCGCCGGTCTCGCTATAGAAATACGCGAGCCCATGCAGGACGACCGGGTTGTCGGGATCGGCCGATTGCGCCCTGGTGGCTGCCGCGTGCGCCAGGTCGCCGAGGCCCAGCCGCCAATAGGTTTGCGCCAATCCGAGGAGGGCCCTTGAATTTTGCGGCTGAATTCCAGATGCCTCTTCCAGACGGGCGCGCGCTACGGGGAGATTGTTGCTTTGGAGCGCTTCCAGGCCGGCTCTCAGGGCGCTGTCGAACGAGGTTGGGTTGGCCCAGAAGAGCAGCAGGAACATCCACATGGATCTGTCGCTTTCATGATAGCTGGGATCGTTGGCGTGAGATGCGCGATCCCGTCCCAGGTTGTGCTTAAAATGGTGTCCAGTGTTTCGATTCGCTATCGGAGGGGCTGCGCTTCTGGCTGCCATCGTCCTGCTGGGCGCGCCCGGGGCCGAAGTGCATTTCGTGGACGTCGCGGCGGCGGCGGGCCTCAACATTCCCACTACCTTCGGCGGGCTCGCCAAAAAGGACTACATTCTGGAGACGACCGGGACCGGCGTAGCGATTTTCGATTTCGATGGCGACGGGCGGAACGACATTTTCGTGGTGAACGGCACCACCCTGGAGCGCGGCGGGCAGCAGCCGCCCCTGACCTCGCAGTTGTATCACAATGACGGGAACGGCCACTTCACGGAGATGGGCCGGCAGGCGGGGATCACGCAGGAGGGCTGGGGACAGGGCGTATGTGTAGCCGACTACGACAACGATGGCCGGCCCGACATGCTGGTCACTTATTACGGCCACAATATTCTCTATCACAATCTGGGCAACGGTAAGTTCGAAGATGTCACCGCGGCGGCCAAGCTGCCCACCAGCGGCACGCGTTGGGGCACCGGCTGCGCTTTTATCGACTACGATCGCGACGGCTATGTGGATCTGTTCGTGTCGAATTACGTGGATCTGGATTTGAGCAAGACGCCGCGCGCCGGCGCCAATCCGAATTGCTTCTGGAAGGGCCTGCCGGTGATGTGCGGGCCGAGCGGTCTGCCCCTGGGCCACAATGCGCTCTACCACAACAATCGCGACGGCACGTTCACGGATGTCTCGGAGCAGGCGGGCATCCTGAAGCCCGGCGGACGGTATGGCCTGGGCGTGGTGGCGGCGGATTTCGATAACGACGGCTGGCCGGATATTTTTGTGGCGTGCGATATGACGCCGAGCCTGCTGTATCACAATCGCGGCGACGGCACGTTTGAGGAGCGCGGCGTGGAGTCCGGCGTGGCGTACAACTTCGATGGGCATCTGCAAGCCGGAATGGGCGTGGCGGTGGCGGACTACGACGGTAACGGTTTTCTGGATATTGCGAAGTCCAATTTTTCGGGCGATCTGCCTTCGCTTTATGCAAACGACGGCGGATTGTATTTCAACGATGTGGCGCAGCCCGCGGGTCTCGGCAAGCACGAATTGCTGGGCTGGGGAATCGCTTTTCTGGACGTTGACGAAGATGGCTGGAAAGACCTGGTGATCAGCAACGGACACGTGTATCCGGAGGTGGACAACTCGCCGATAGGCGAACGGTATCTGCAAAAGACGCTGCTCTACCGCAATCTGGGCAACGGTCGCTTCGAAGATATCAGCGACCGGGCCGGGCCGGCTTTCGATCAACCGCGGCCGGGGCGCGGAATGGCGATCGGGGATGTGTACGGGGACGGCAGGCCGGCGATCGTGATCTCGAATATGAATGCGACTCCCAGCCTGCTGCGGAACGAATCGCCGCGGCGGCACTATATTCGCTTGCGGCTGGTGGGGACGAAGTCGAATCGCAGCGCCATTGGCGCGCGGGCCACGGTGGAGGCGGGCGGGCGGAAGCAGATCGACGAAGTCATGAGCGGGGGCAGCTACCTTTCGCAAAACGACCAGGCACTTTATTTCGGACTGGGACCGGCGACGGTGGTGGATCGCATCCAGGTGCGCTGGCCGACAGGTAAAGTACAGGAGTGGAAGCAGGTTCCGGCGGACCAGACGGTGGTTCTTACGGAAGGTACGCCGGAAGTGGGGAAGCCTTAGCTGAAGACCGCTTGTTTACCGCGCGCGGCTCGGAAACGTACCCACCTGTTAACCAATAGCTGTTAGATCAAGACACCTGCATTGTGGTCTTGGAACCGCCTTGCAGGCGCGGAGATGTCCTCATCCCCAGCGATGCCTGGCCCATCACCGGCTTGCGCTGCGCATCGCGCAGGAAATTGTGGCGGCTCCAGGAAACCGCTTACATTAACCTCTCGCGGACTAGCGCCGGACGCGATGCGCCGGGCGGTTCATCTCTCCGGGCCTGGTAAGGAATTCGATCACGCCCGGCGAGCCGGACAGGTGCTCTGCCGTATTACCAGGTGCGTCTCCAGTTTGCCGTTCTGTGCCTTCGCCTGTCCAGCCGCGTCACGCAGCAAAGAGTGAAACGCATGTTCGGCCAGTTCCGTACGGGAGAGCCGCACGGTGGTGAGCGGCGGCTCCGTAAACTCCGCCAGGTGGATATCGTCGAAACCCACCACGGAAATATCTTTCGGGACGGAAAAGCCTGCGCGGCGCACCGCGCACATGGTGCCTATAGCGGTCAAATCGTTGGAAGCCAGCACGGCCGTCGGCGAACAGCGCGACTCCAACATGCGTGTCATGGCGTTCAATCCGCCATCTACGGTGTGGTCGCCTTCTCCCACCAGGCGACTATCTTCGTCGATCCCATAGCGGCTAAGCGATCGCAGAAATGCGGACCGCCGGATCCGCGCGGACTTCAAGCCCAAGTCTCCGCTGATGAAACCAATGCGTTGGTGTCCTAATGCCAGCAAGTGTTCCACGGCCTCGTTGACGCCCATGGCGTAATCCACCACAACGTTGCTGATGCCTTCGCCGGTTGGCCCTATGTCGAGAAAGACCATCGGCACGTTGCGATGCGAAAGCTGGTCAACCAGATGTTTGTCCATCTCGGATGTCATAATGGCGACGCCTTCCACACTGCGCTCCAGCATCCGGCGCACGCACAGAGCCATGCGCGTCGGATCGTAATTCGTGGAACTTACCAGAATCTCGTAGCCATTTTGAATAGCTACGTCCTCAAAGCCTTTGATCAACTCCGGGAAAAATGGATTTGTAATGTCCGATACAATCAAGCCGAGAATCCGGCTGCGTCCGGAAACCAGGGAGCGGGCCTGCGAGTTCGGGTAATATCGTAATTCCTCCACAGCCTTCCAGACCCGCTTGGCGGTTTTGGGGTGAACCATAGAAGGATTGTTGATTGTGCGGGATACAGTGGCCGTGGAAACCCCGGCACGCCGCGCGACCTCCTGAATTTTCATGACTGGCTCGCCTCTTAATGCGTAGCTATACCGCGTTGGGCCTCCGCAAAACAAGACATAAGTCAAAAAAAATTAGCAAACTTATACTAGACCCTCTTGACTTGGGATTCTTACCTCGCTTAACATCAGTGCAAACGTTTGCATTTTTGGTCCAAAGAGGGGGCCTGAGGGTAACGTTCGGTTTCATGTAATTACAATCCTGTTCGGAAGTGCCGGCCCGGTCTGGCCGCGCGGAGGGAGAGATATGCGCCAAGTTGCGGGTATAAGAGCAGTGCTTCTGGGGCTACTGCTAGTCGTAGTCGTTTTTGCGCAACGAGATCTGGGGACCATTACTGGTATTGTCAGCGACCCGACGGGTTCTGCGATACCCAGCGCCAAGGTAACCATTACGGAAGTATCCACCAACCTGAGTTATCAGGTTTCGACTAACGCGTCCGGCGAATATGTCCGCCCCGCGTTGAAGGCCGGTACATATACAGTTACAGCGGAGGCGCAAGGCTTCCGGCGTGTCGCGCAGGAGAATGTAGTGGTCACTGCCGGTGACCGCATCGGCATCAATTTGACATTGCCGATAGGGCAGATCAGCGAGTCGATTGAGGTGTCCGCCGCGGCGCCGCTCTTGCAGACGGAAAACACCGCGCAAGGCGCCGATCTGAACACCGCGGAAGTGAGCCAGTTGCCTATGGGCGGACAGCGCGTGTTCGCCTACCTGGCGCGGCTCTCACCGGGTGTTCTAGTGGCTGAACCGGGGGCCCGCGACGCACAGAACGGCGGCTTCTCCGCCAACGGCGTGCGGTCCACGGGCGAAAATAACTTCCTGTTGAACGGGGTCGATAACAACGTCAATGTGATCGACTTCATCAATCAGACCTCGTACGTGATTGGGCCGTCTTTGGATGCCATTGGCGAAATGCGTATCCTGACGAATGGCTACAATGCCGAGTACGGCCGGTCCGCGGGCGGCGTGGTGAACGTGACCCTCAAATCGGGCACCAACCAACTGCACGGCGACCTGTTCGAATACCTGCAAAATACCGATCTGGATGCCAACCGTTGGGAGAACAACTTAGCGGGGGTGGGGCGCCCCGGTCTGCAGCAGAACCAGTTCGGCGCCACGGCCGGCGGACCGATTATCAAGAACCGGCTGTTCATCTTCGGCGACTATCAGGGCACCAAAATCGCGACGGCCGGCGGCGTGGTGCAGAACCTCGGCTATGGCGGGTTCTACACGATTCCTACCCAGGCGGAGATCGCGGGCAACTTTACCGGGATCGCTCCGATTTACGACCCGACAACCACGGTATGCAACGCCAGCACCGGCGCCTGTACACGTACGCCGTACACCAATAACACCATTCCAGCGAGCCAGATGGATCCAGCGGCGGCCAAGATCGCAGCTCTGTATCCAACGCCAAATCAACCGATCGTGCCCGGAAACTATCCCGCGAACGATTACTATGCGGTCACGCCCGGTGGTTTGCGGACGGATCAGGGTGACGGACGTGTAGATTACAGAATCGACGATAAGGACAGTATCTTCGGCAGTATCAGTTGGTCCGATACTTCGAAGTACAACACACCGCCATTTCAAGGCGCGCTCGACGGCGGCAATTTCTACGGCAGCAGCGAACAGGATCTTGGCCGCAACGCGCAGATCGGCTTTACGCGCATCTGGAATCCTTCGCTGATTTCCGAAACGCGCATCGCGTTCAGCCGCCTGGTCACGGCGCGCACGCAGGCCAATGCGAACACAGACGAGTTCAAGGCGGCCGGCATCGGCGGCCTGGATCCTACCACGACCCTGAATGGCGGCCTTCCGCAATTCGGCATGGGGCAATACAGCCAAGTCGGCGCTAACGACTGGCTGCCGACCAAGGAATACAGCAACGTTTGGGACTTCATACAGAACGTGTCCCTTACGAAGGGCACGCACGCGTTCAAATTTGGCGCGGAAGTGAAGCCCATCCGGTTCCCCTTCTTCCAGGTGCCCTTTCCGCACGGCGAAATGAACTTCTCGCGCGTGGAGACCGCGGAGCCCATACCTGGTACGCCATCGGCGACAACCGGCGATTCCTTTGCCTCGTTCCTGTTGGGTGCGATCGATAACGGGCAGATTTCAACGACAAACTTCATCTCTTCTACGCGGCAGTCTTATGATTTCTACGCCCAGGACGACTGGAAGGTGACGCCCAAGCTGACTGTTAATTACGGCTTGCGCTACGAGTTGTGGTCGCCCATAGGCGAGCAGTTCGGGCGGCAATCCAACTTTGACATCAACAACCTGACGCTGGAAATCCCCAGCGGACCGAACCAGAATGCCGCGCTACCGCCTAATTTCAATACGCCGTATACTCTAGGCGGCATCACCTACCCCGCCGATTTTCCGAACGTGAAAGTTTGCCGGGGCTGTGTATCGCAATACCTGATTCCGTGGGACAAGCACGATTTTGGCCCGCGCATTGGCTTTGCCTATAACTTCGCGCCGAAGATGGTGCTGCGCGCGGCGTACGGCATATTCTACGGCGGCGAGGAACAGCAGGGTGGAAACCCGAATCGCGGCGAGTCCGCGCCTTTCAACGAGTCGCCGCAATTGAACCGGCCGTCGGGCGTCAGCCAATTCGAGCCCGATCCCTTCTTTGCCAACGGAGCAGCAATCGGTGGAATCAGCGTTGGCTATCCGCTCACTGTTTTTACCACCTATCCGGTAAGTTCGCTACAGTTCCGTGAAGTGGCGAACGATTTCCGCAACCCAATGGTGCAGAAGTGGAATGTCTCCGTGCAGCGGGATTTGGGGCATGACATGGCTTTCGAATTGGGTTACCAGGGAAATCACTCGTCACACCAACTCTTCCAGCCCGACTTCAATCCGTGTCCCAATTTTCCAACCCTGGATTCGACCATCAACTGTAACGCCCTCCGCACGTATCCCGACATTGGCGGTATTTCGGGTACCTCCAGCTTCGGGTTCGGAAACTACGAAGCCTTGACCGCAAAACTGGAGAAACACTTCTCCAAGGGATTGCAGTTCATCAGTTCCTACACCTGGGGCCATGCGCTGGCCAACACGGGAACTACGCTTAGCGGTTCGCAAGGTTTCCAGACCATCAGCAACCTCAACTACGGGCTGGATTACTCGAGCGCCGCATGGGATATCCGTCAGAATTTCACCACTGGCTTCACTTACGATCTCCCCTTTGGCCGAGGCAAGCAGTTTGGGGCCAACATGAATAGAGCCGCGGACCTGCTGCTGGGCGGATGGCAGGTGAACGGTATTCTGACTCTGCACTCCGGCCAGCCGTACACAGTAAGCGCCAATGGTTCCTACTGCCAGGGAGTCTGGGCGGGTTGCTTCCCCGATATCGTATCCGGCAGTGCAAACGCCGCGCCTTCTGGTGGGCGGACGCCGTCGGAATGGTTCAACACGGCGAATTTTACCGCCCCCGCGTCGCTCACCCAAGGGAACGTTGGCGACAACACCAACTACGGGCCGCCCCTGCGGAATCTGGACGCTTCCGTGTTTAAGGACTTTGCTTTCACGGAACGGTACCGATTGCAGTTCCGGACCGAAGTCTTCAACATCGCTAACACCCCGCAGTTCAATTTCCCGGACAGTAACTTCGGCGATGCCAATTTTGGCAAAGTCACCAGCACGCTGGCCGGGACCGAGCGGCACATTCAGTTCTCTCTGAAGTTCCTGTTCTAAGGTCGCTTTGCGCCATCGCGATGGCGGCTTTACCGTCAGGATCTGTAGCGGTTTTTCCCATCGGGCGCCGCGAGTTCTCGCGGCGCTCGCCAAGATCTTTGTGATATTAAATGGCCACGGATGGACGCGGATGCACACGAATAGGAATTAGATCTGACAGAACTTTAACGTACGGCGATGGTGGAATAGACAAAGCTATTCACCAAGTCGCCTGAGGGTAGAGTAGACCAAATGGAGACCATCACGGAATCACCCCCGCCGGCCACGGGTGTGGGAACGCGAACGTTGATCTGCGTCACTCCGGCCAACTGGAAGGGGGCCGCGCCGGCATAAAGCACCTCGGCCGGCGATCCCCCAATCTCGACGGAAACCGGAATTTCGAGTGATGAAGCGACACCGGGAAAAGGCGCACCTGTTACGCCGGGCAAGTGCGTCTGGCCGAAACCGACGCCGAACAGCATAATCCAGGAACCGACTGGCGCGGGGTGGGATGGCCCGTTTACGGTGCCGTCTTCATTGATGGCCGCGGCTTGGGTGGAATAGCCTGCACTGGAGCGCAAGAGTCCTGGATTCGCGAGACCAACCGCCGTATCCAGCGAGCCGGCCATGTTGCCGTTATATAGAACGCGCACGTGCGTGCTGGTGTGGCCGGCTAGTTCGAACGGCACTAACAGGTTGATCTGCTGCGCCTGCACGTACAACAGCGGCGCGGGCTGATCGTCGAAGAATACCTGCACGCCGCCCAGTTCCACAGGAACCTGGCCCGCGGGTCCCGGCGTATATGACACACCTTCTTGCGGCCCGATTTCCAAACCCGTCAGGCTGACGATCTCGCCGGGAACCAGCGGGCGGCTGCCGTAGAACGTGGCGCCGTTCAAAACGTCGGGCGAGAGGCAAGATTGCGGTTGGGAACCGGCCACGCCAAAATCGAGCTTCGCGAGAACCGGGGTGGATTGCCCGGTGGCATCGAATTCGTAAGCGGCCAGGGAGACGCTATGTTCGCCGTTGAGCGCCAAGCCAATGGGTTGCTCCTGGTAAACGCCGCCGAAATAGCTGCGGTCCACCAGCGCGCCGTGCTGGTCAAGGTGGGTGACCACAACGTCGCTGTCGCCGGCCAGGCAAGGCTGAGGCGCGGAGGACGTGGCGGGAAAACCGGCGGCGCTTTGGCCCGCCAGATAGACGCCACCGGTGTTATCGAGGACCATCGCCGCGACGGCTGCCGTATCTCCCAGGCCACCACCTGGCACGTAAGTGGAATACAAAAGCGAATCGCCCGCGGCAGACAGTTTAATAGCGAAGCCGCCGGGCGCAAGAGCCCACAAAGGCACCAGCGGGTTGGTCTCATACGATGCCGCGGTGGTGGGGAGATCCAGGGAAGTGGTCGTGCCGGCCACGTAGACCGATCCCGCGGAGTCGGCTTCGACTACGCCGCCCATATCCGACCCGCTACCGCCCAGAAAGGTTGTGAACACGATGACTCCCGATGGATCGAGCTTGGAGGCAAAAGCGTTCTGTGTGCCGTGGAGGCGCGTTTGAAAAGCGCCCGCCGTGGCCGGAAAATCCGCCGACATAGTGCGGCCTGTAATGTAAGCGTTGCCGGCGGTGTCCACAGTGATGGCCGTCCCGGCATCCTCAGCGCTACCCGCAATCTTGGTGTTGTACAAAAGCGCGGAGCCATCCGGATTCAATTTGGCGGCGAATACGTGCCCATCCGTCGTCTGGCCGGTAACGTAGGCGTTTCCCTGGCCATCCACCGCGATCGCGGAGGGAGCCCCTGCCGAGGAAGGCGAGTACCCGGAATACGGAAGATAGGTGCAGTACAGAAAATGGCTGCCATCGGCACTCAGTTTTGCCGCAAAGATGCCGCCAACGTTCGAGTCAGGCAGGAAGGCCCCCGCTGTGGTGGGCAGGGCGCCTTGCGTATTCCCGGTCACATAGACATTCCCCTGGCTGTCCACCGCGATGCCGGTGGCGACATCATCCTTGTCTCCCCCCAGGTAAGTGGCATAGGACATCATACCGTCCTCGGCGCGAACCTTGATCAGGACGACATCGGTGCACTGGGCTGGAATAGAGCCGACCGGATAAGTGCTGATGAAACACTGCCCGCCGCCGGGCTGAACCTGTGCGGCACCGGCAGTCACGGGGAACGTCGCCGCGCTTCCGGCCAGAAAGATGTTACCTTGCGCGTCGGTAGCCATCACCAGGCCGCTCACTTGACCCGCAGGCAGGCCGGCCACCGATAGCGACGGAGATGCCGCAAGGCAGGTAGTCACAGGTATTACAGAATAAGCTAATACGGTTGCAAGGATTAAGATACGAGGAAATCGCATAATTAGTCCCCAATCCTTGGACCTTTGCAATCCCTTCATAACAGGTTGCGGAAAAACGCGGGGAACCGCTTGCACGCGCGTGCGGCTCGGAACGTGCCCAGTGTACCACGAGGGCCTACGGCAGGTTATCGATAAAGGGTTTCACTTGGTTGACAAAATGCGCGTACTCGTCCGCCTACAGTATGGCGTCATGACCGCCCTGGTCCGGCAGTTGTCTCACCAAAGCTTGGTTCCAAAGTGTTCGCACATCAACCGCTCGGCGCAGCGCCGCACACGCCTGGATCTGACGAGCGCCTCGCCGGCTTTCCGCATCTCCGCGGCGATGATTGCCGGTAACGGCTCGCCGGTAAAGGGCGCGCGGCCGGCAACCGATGCGATAGCGGACCTTCGAGGCAGGGCTGGGATTCGCAAGAGGTGCGACGGAACGCCCACTGTCAAAACGGAGGATTCTGGATGAACTGACATACTTTTCATTTGATATGCTCCCGCAATTCTCATTTGGTTACTCCGGAAGGTTTGGCAACCTTGAGGGCGTACTCTTCCAATAAGCTTTTTTCGGGTTGGCTACGATAGACACGCACCCAGTAAGAGCCGGGCTCAAGGTTTCTAACCGGTACGCTCAGCCTTCCCCCTTTGTTTTCGATAGCGGCGGTCCGGACTACCTTACCCAACGGATCCACCACCTCGACCTCATATTTATCCGCCTGATCCCTTGCGGCGATATCGAAAACTAAAACGGCAGGTCGCCCAGGGGTAAGCCGCGCGACACTCTCCAGCCCTCGCAAAGCGCGCATCTGAATCAGCGCAGGAGCGACGGACTGGACTCCGGGTCTAAAGATCAGAAACAGCAGCAATGCGGCCGCAGTTGCGACTGGAGCCAGCCACACCAGCCTTGGAAAAAGGCGTATCCGCCGCTTCACGACGGGCCTTTGCTTCATCTCAACAACGGCCGGCCTGAAGGCATGCAAAAAAGTATCAAGCTGAATAAGCCTGGACTGGCAGTCCAGACAGCCGAGTAAATGCTCATCGACCCCCGCCCGCTGCTGTGCGGGCAAGACTTCCATGGCGTATTGCTCCAAGAGGCTCTCTTCAATATGCGTGTCTGACAATGTAATTCACCTCTGCGCGCTCCCGGTCCGCCTCGTTCGCGCCACCTTCCGGATGCAGCACGGTTCCGACTGTTTGGATCAACACCTCAGGCGGAAATGGCTTTTGCAGGAAAAGGGTGCGACCGTTCGACATCATGCCGGGTTCCAGGTAACCGCGCTCGAACAGTAATTCGAGATTCGAGCCGGAAAGGAATATCACCCCGGCTTCCGGGCTTAGTTCCCGCAGTTTAGCCACTACGGGAGCGGCAAGTTCGTTCCGCAGCACCACGTCGGACAACACCAGATCCAGCGCATTCTGATACCGCTCGCCTATCCGAACGGCGTCATCGCCGTTGGAGGCCGCCAATACGGTATATCCCTGACGCCGCAAGACAATACACAGCAGCTTCGAGATCGCGATATTGTCTTCCAGCAAGAGGATCGTAGAAGCCCGGTCTTGCATTGCTTTTTTCGACTCTAAATCTGCAGTGCGGCAAAGGGCGCTTCTCTATCAGGTGATTTGCTAACTAAATGTAATGCCCGGTAGAGAACCTCTCCGTAGAGAACCTCTCCGTTGAGAGCCTATCGATACGCAATCTTGTACCGGCAGGCTAGCCAGCATAAAGTAATTTTCAGCACACTTTCATAACTGAACACACGGGCCGAATCTAAGGGATTTTAAGAATTGACCCTCACCGCACCGGTGCTCGAAGTGTGCGCCTACTAATCCAGCTTAAGGAGCACCACCATGTTGACGGCTTTGTGGCTTGTTTTGATGATCTTAAACGCAGGGACGACCGCGCCGGGTACACACAGGCAGGCGAGCGGTGCCCCGGCGATTCAAGAGCCCGTGATTATCATAGTGAAATAAAGAAGCGCCGCGCCAACCTGCGCTGTACCAGCTTTGCAAATCGTGCTTTGGCTCTGGACTTGACCAGGTTAAATTGGTCGGAGGTGAGCGCCATTTCCCGGCGAATCTGCTCTTCCGGCTCCTCGTCCAGGTAATACCTCGTGAGAATTTCGAGATCGCGGGTATTCAGCTTGCCCAGGAGCTGTTTCATCAGATCGATGTTCTGACGGGTAATGGCCTCTTGCTCGGGCGTCGGTTCGGAAGCCGACAGGTCCGCGCTTTCCTGGGGATCCGAGGCTGTGTTCCTGGATTGAATGAGCCGGCCGATCTCGGCATTCAATTGCCGCGACAACACCGTGCCCACGAACCCCATCAGGCGCTCCGGCTCGCGCAGTTCGCCCCGCCGGATGGTGTCAATGACGATCACAAACACGTCATGAACCCGGTCCTCGACGTCTTCGCTGCTGGGCAAGCGCCGCTTTAGAAACAGGCGGGCCCCCGACCCCAAAACGTCGTAGAGTGTCGCTTGACCGGCCGGATCGCCGGCCCGGATCTGCTCCACTACGGACTTCCAGTCGACAGCCTGCGGCACTTACCCTCCGCCGCCCGCCCGGACCAGGGCCTTGAGAGCGCAAAGGGGCGCGTCCCCGCGCAGCCAGGAAGGATCGGAACTCGCAGGATAGTAGCGGCGTGGCAGCCGCCCCGTTTTGGGCGGTTCCTCAATAGCGCAAAGGGACGCGTATCCGGCGCCGCCAGTTAGGAGAGGAACTCCGCAGTTTCCAGCGGCGCGGGGCGGCCCGTTTTGCGCGTGTTGCTTAGAAGGAGCACCGGAACCAGCCTTTGCGCCTGGTTCAGTTCCTGGCAACACAGAAATAAGCTGCCCAGTAGGCAGGTCCGGAATGGCTTCCCCCCGTTCGCAACTGCCTGATCTGCGCGCGCTCCAACGCGCGGGCAAAAGGATGAGGCTCCGCGGATCGCGCGAGCGAATGGAGATTTTCATAAAAGGATGAGAAGAGTTCGGTGTCGTCGTCGGGGGTCGGCCATCGCGTGGCGATTACCGCCTGCGCCCCGGCGGCCAGCCATGCCCGTGTCATCCCCATCAAGCCAGCACCCGGGAGGATCGCCGCCTGTGCGGAACTACAACCGTTTAATACTACCAGCCCGAGTCCAAGGTGCATCCGGGAGATCTCGGTTGCGCTGAGGAAGTCTACACCTCCCTGCGGCCGCAGGGTGAGCGCGATCATTCCGGAGCCCGAATCCTGGGCCGGAAAAACGACATGCGCGGCCAGGTGCAGCACGGATGGCCCCCGGCGCAAGGCTTCCACTATGTTTTCTCTGGAGGCGGCTGCTCCTTTCAAGAGAATCACTTCCGAACCATAAGACCGCCAGATTTTGGCGCACTGGTTAATTTCGCGGTCACTGCCGGCCAGCCTGGACAATTCTGTGCCATTCGCGAGGGAGGCAGGCTTGCCGGAGGACCGAAATCGCGGGTCGGCTCTGTTGTAAACTGGATCGCCGAACCCAACATAGGGTCCCAATGTGCCGGAGGCCGGGGCACGCAACAGAGACCAGATTCCTGGAGTGATCTCGAGGGCATGTTCCTCCATCAGGTAGAGAGGGTCACCCCCTCCAGTCTGGTAGCCTTTCACCAAGGCGGCAAAAGGGACTTCAAACAGGGGCCCGTCGAGAGCCATGATCCAGACGCGCTTCCTTAAAAGCCGGTCGCTGGCGCCGCCAAAGAGCAGCGCGTAGAGACTCCGTCCCGCGGAAATTGCTCCCGGCGCGCCTTCCGCCACGGAATGGGCGAATTCTCGGACCGCGGTAGAGATTTGGGCTTCCGGTGGCAGACACTGAAGCTCGAATCCATCGCTTGTCACAACCCATAGCCAGGATTCCGATTTACCCAGCGTGAAGCCGAGATAAGCAGCATCTGGCCCCAGTAGCTTGCGTGTGCGGTTTAGGATCTGCCCGGCGCTCAACCCCGAATCGCTCGCGTCCGGAGAGAGTTCCAGCCCGGCGCGGGTTTCCATTTCCGCCAGCTTCAACTGCAACTGCCGTACAGCATCGGTATCCGCCGACTGGTAGGCGACCAGGCCCGCTTCGGCTTCATGTAAATGTGACAGAGTCTCCCAATACTCTGCCGGAAGGAAGGTGGCCGAACTATCAGAGGCCGAGCGGAGAGTGCGGAGGCTGGCCGTCCTGCTCTCTTCAGCCACCGCAAAGACCTCCTCGGCGAGGGACTCTCGCCCTGTTTCCCGATAGAGCCGGCTCCCGAGGTCGACATATGCGGAGAATACATCGTGGAGTTGGACCTCTGAGCTGACGCGAAACGTATCTGCCGGCAGTACCTCGGCACGCCAGCGGCGCAGCCAGTTCAGGGTAGCGCCAAAGTCGGCAAATGCTTCCTCCAGCCGTCCTTGCTCGAGTTTGGCTTTACCGCGTTGGAAGTAGCCGGTCCACAAGGCGGCAGGACTGATACGCCGGGCGGCGTCGATCGCCCGGCTGAATAAAGCGGAAGCCGCGGATGGGTCGCCCTGCGCCATGTATAATTCCCCAAGTGTCTCATATGAATAGTAGATACGTGCGTCGCGGTGCAGGCGGCGCAACCGGTAAGCCTGCAATAGCGGGGGTTCCGCGGCCTGCGGATTTCCGTCTTCGAGCAGCGCGTTCCCAAGTTCACTCCAGGCCTGGCTTTCCGTTGCCGGATCCTCGTCCTGCATCGCCAAATTCAACGCCTCTCGTAATTCAACCACTGCCGCCGGGTCTTTGCTGCTGAAGTTTAATCTGGCCGGATTGCATGAGCAGTTTGGACCGGATAGTCGCTGGATGTTCCGCCCAGCGCGCCAAGACCCTGCCGGGCCGATTGTGCCGCGGCATCGACATCTCCCATGTCCCTATAGAGCGACGAAAGATTGAAACAAAGGGCAACCAGCGTTTGCCAATCTCCCACGACAGCCGCGAGACGCCGGGCTTCCAGGTACGCTTTTACGGCGTCGCGATATTGAAATAGCTGATAACGCGCACTTCCCAAGTTGTTCAAGAACCGCACCGCGGACTTAAATTCCCCACGATTCCTCGCCATTTCATATCCGCTCTCATAGGTACGGGCAGCCTCCACATATTTGCCGGATCGGTAGAGTTTATTGCCCTGGTCACGCAGTTGGGTGAGTTCAGGCCGCTCGTCTACTGTGGCGGGAACGGCAGGAGACTGGGAACTATCCGATGTCCGGCGCGCGACGGAGCCTTTCGTCGAGACGAGCAGGACCAACACCGCCGAACACGCAAGGAGATTCTTTGAATTCACCGCTCACCCTGATTACGCGCACCTGATTAAAAAGAATGCCAAACGTTATTGTTAAATATTATCCGGTGGGAAACAATAGCGGCGAACCGTCTGCCAGCGGCCGGTTCAGTGGCGGCGCCCGGCGCCCGGCTTGTAGATCTCCACCAGCATGGCCGCCGGTCCCACGATCGTCAAAGCGAAGAACGGTGCGTTCACCACGTGGGCCAGGCGTAAAATCAGCTCGGCCACCGCGACCAGGCCCGCAACCAGCATCTGCGCCCACTTGGGCGTGACCGTGGTTTTAGGGTCAGTGATCATGAAAAAGATGAAAAGCTGATACATCGGGCCGGTGATGGGCGCCACTTCCGCCAGGAAGGGGTGGCCGGTGATCAGCGTCCGCAGCAGAGCCAGCAGCACAAACGAGATCACATAAGTCGCGGTAATGTGGAATCGATCCACGCGGAAAACAATGAAGGCGCCCAGAGCCCAAATCACAACCATGGGCCAGACGGTATTTCCCCATTGGACGCTCAGCGCCGCCACAAATTCGGGAGCCAGCACCAGCATGGCGCAAATAGCGAAGTTAGACGGATTCCAGATATGGCGGCCGCGCACGCGAATGGCGTACTTGGAGGTGATGGCGATCGCGCTGCACAAAGCGTAGGGCCAGAATTCGGGCGAGCGCAGCAAGATGCCTACGCTGATACCGGTGATATAGGCGCTGGCCAGGTTCGGGAACTTGCCCCATACCCAGCGTCCTAGCGCCAGTTCGAACACGATGGCGGTGCCGATGGCCAGCAGCGTGCGCGAAAAGCTCTCGAGCAAGCCAAAGGACAGATTGCCCACCAGCAGGATCAGGGTAATGAACAGCGGCGAGAGATAACGGTTTTCCGAACTGAAGAAGCGCCCCAGCGGCGATCTGGGTTTGGGCGCGGCGGCGGTGGCGAGGCCGGTGCTCATGCGGGTTCCACCACCTTATGGATGTGATCCAGCATCGGGGCGGTCAGAGTCTCGGTCTTGCCGGACGGCCAGCGGATCTCGACGCGGTCGATGGCGGCAGCCTTGCCCAATCCAAAGTGCAAACGACGCTGGTTCTGCGCGCAAAAGCCGCTACCGCCGGAAACCTCCTGCACCTGCTGCTGGCCGTTCCAGATCACCCTCACTTCGGCGCCGATCGCGCTGCGATTGCTTTGGCGGCCCTCCAACTCAAACTCGATCCAGTGGTTATCGGGCGAGACCGTATTGCGGTAAAGCAGCAGGGGTCCGCGTTGATTGGCCACCACCGCGTCGAGCGCGCCGCGGTTTTGAAAATCGGCCAGTGCAATGGAGCGCCCATCGTACACGTCGGTGATGCCCACAAGCTGCGCGACCTCCTTGAACTGCCCTGCGCCGTCATTAACCCATACGCGCTTTTGCTGGTAGCCGGACAGGCTGCGGCCGTCCAATGGAGGCCAGTTGGCGGCGTCGGAAATGATGGCCTGGTTGCCGCCCGCGACCTTGGAATAGTCATACCAATAGCTGCGATTGCGGTCGAGGGATACATTGCCGTTCACCACGTACAGGTCCAGGAAGCCGTCGTTGTTGAAGTCGCCGAATTGCGCGCCAAAGCTCCAGCCGCCCAGATCGATTCCCATGGTGGTGGCCATGTTGTCGTACTGAATGTTCGAGGGGGAAGCGCCCGACCGCGGCATCCAGAAATTGTTGCCCTGCACGAGCACGCCCTCTTCCGAAATATTCGAGACGTAAACGCCGAAACGGCCCTGATTGAGCACATCGCCCACGGCGGCGTTCATGCCGCTTTTGGGCGCGGCGCCGATACCGGTCTCCTTGCCGGCCTCGCGGAAGTGCTTGCCGTCTTCGTTGAAATAGACCTCCGAGACGCCGTAGTCGTTAGCAATGAACAGGTCGGGATAGCCCGTGCCGCGCAAATCGGCGGCTACAGCGGCCAGGGCCCAGCGCCGCGACTGGATGCCCATCTGCGCGGATACTTCCTCAAAACGCCCGCCGCCCAGATTGTGGAACAGGTATTTGCGGCCGCCGTTCTGCGCGTATTCGAAACTCTCCGGCATTATCCTGGTGTTTTTCAGATGCCACAGGTCCACATCCTCGGCGTAGTATCCGCCTACGAACAGGTCGAGCTTTCCGTCGCGGTCGTAATCAAACCAGATTGCCGAATTGGCGTTGATCCATTTCGGCAGCCCGGCTTGCTCCGTGACGCGGGTAAAATGCTTGCCGCCGTCGTTATGGTACAACTCCGGCCAGCCCCATTTGTAGATCAGGACGTCTTCATAGCCATCGTTGTCGTAATCACCCCACACAGCTCCGGTGGAGACGCCGGTGCCGGGCTGGTTGACGTCGGCGAGCCCCACCTCCGCGGCCACGTCGCGAAACGTTCCGTCCCCTAAGTTGCGATACAGCGCGTTGCGGCTGCCTTCCCCACTGTTGGTGACGTAGATGTCCGGCCAGCCGTCGCGATCGAAGTCCACAATGGAGACCGCGGCGCCCATGGATGCAACCTGGGGCATGATGTGCTGAAGCCTGGCGTCGAAGGTCGGAGCCGTGTGCCGGAAATCGATGCCGGCAACTTTGGAGGATTCCCGAAAGCGAAAACCATAGCTGCCCGGCAGCACGCTCGTACGGGCTTCCAGACGCTTGTACACCAGGGGAAATGCAAGTTGAGCGGCGAGCAGGAGAATCAACAGTACTTGGCGCCGGGTAGTCACTTTTGCAGCAATGCCAGAATACGTTCCTGATTCCGAACGATCGTATCCAATGTGTCCTGGTTCTTCTTAATGGTTTCCTGGTTGGCCAAGATCTTGGCCTGATTCTCGATGATCAGTTTCTGATTGGCGATGATATCGGTTTCAGACATGGAAACACACCCCTCCCCCCGCCTAGGCGAGAATAGCTTTATCGAAGCGCTTCCGCAATAGTAAAAATGTATTAGTGGGGCGGGCCCCCGGCCTGCAGCGGCCTCCCAGGCCGCCTTTTTCTCTTTCTGGTCAAAGCGCGAATCCAAAGAAACGCAACCGCCGCAAACGGAGAAGCGTACCAAAGCAAATCCCACCGTCCCAATCCAGGCGGCGTGACTTCAACCGTTGCGCTCGACTCTCCGTGTCCAGCGGAGCTATCCAGCAGCACGTGGATGCGCCAGAGCTCCTGCGCGTCGAAGGCCGCCTCCACGTAGTATTGAACCTGGCCGCGCATGGAGTCGAGGCGCGCCTGGTAGCGCTTCTCCGTTAGCCTGCCGCTCACCGGCTGCACACCTACCTGAACCTTCAGATCCTTCGGGACCGTGCCGCCAGGCAGAGGGTTCACCATCACCCAGAATGCGCCTATACCGACATCCGGATGGGTCCAGAGAGAAATGATGCAAGGCCCAACCCGCCGGTCTACAATGATCGGAAACGGCGGGCCGTTGTGCGCCCCAGCCGGAATCGCCAGCGTGAGCAAAAGCCAGAATCGAGCGAAATTGCGGCGCATGTGTCTCACGCAGGTCATCCCATGAATGTGGCGCGCATCTCCATCGGCTGAAGGATCAGCCAAACGGCGGCCATCCAGACGATCGCACACACCGCGGCCCACGGAACGAAAGCGCGTCCCGGATGCGCCGCGCCATCCTCTTCCGAGAGGCGATGGGTTACCAGCAGCGACCCGGCCAAGCCGAGAACGAGGAAACCCAGCTCCAGCGGCTGCACGAAACGGACGGGGATGCCGGTCAAGGTCCAGAGCGGCTCGCCCAGAAGCGGCCGGCCGAGACTGGCGACGGCATTCTGGGTCACTGGAATGAAAGTCAAAAAGCCGGTGAGGAAATGAAAGCTGTAATGCGCCAGCCACATCCCGAAGCCCAGCGGGACCAGGCCATAAGAGTAGCGGACCATCGCCGGCAGCATGGCGCGCGGGCTGCCCGCCCAAACGCGCGTGAGCCAGGCCGCCAGGGAGAGAAGCGCGAGCGGCTCCAGTACCAGCGAAAACCCGAAGATCACGCCCAGCACGGGCGCTTGCCGGCTCACGTGCATGACGCGCCCCAGCCAGGTTTCGAGAGCGTACACCGGGCTGACCATGCCGAACGCGTTCAAAAGCGCGCCGAAGGTGAAGATTAGTGCCAGTGCCGCCAGGTCTTTCCGCCGCGAAAAGAAACCGATGCCGGAGCGGCGGGGATCGGTCAGCAGTTCGCTGGCGGGTGCGCGGCTCAGAATCCCCACGTTATCGTGGGGGCAGGCCTGGACACATTCCAAACAGAAAGTGCAATCCATGTTCCCAGCCTTGAGAGGTTGAAAAAGGGCCAGCTCGCATCCGCGCTGGATGACCACCAGATCGTCGGCATCCCGGCGGCCGCGGATACAATCCTTGGTTTTGCAGGGCACGCACACAGCCTGATCGCGCACTTTCACCTCCAGCGGCGAAAGCGTGGAAGCCATGAAGTTAAACTGCCCGATGGGACAGACGAATTTGCAGAACACGGCGTGTTTGAACAGGCCGTCGATCACCAGCACGCCGCCGAAATAAGCCACGATCAACCACGCAGTCCACCAGGGGGACGACCACAGGTCGAACAGTTCGTAGACAAACAGAATCAGGGCGAACAGGCCGGCCGAGAGCCACTTGTTGCGCAGCGCGGCGGGCCAATTAAAGCGCGGGCGAATCAGGCGCCGCGCCCACTGGCGCACCAGCATGAACGGGCAGGCCATGCAAAACAGGTTCCCGGCGCACAGCAGAACCAGCACCAGGGCGCCGCGAAAATGAACCCAACTTACGGAGGTGGCCAGGTTCTTGGGCGCCAGCGTGGGTCCGAATAGTCCGTCGGCGATCATGGCCAAGCCCACGATGAGTAACGGGATCTGCAGAAATGTCCGGCTGTGCCGCCACCCCAGGAAGCGCCCGATCACCGGCACGCGCAGCAAATCGAACACGGAGGGTTCCGGAACGTTACTTTGCGCGGACACCCTTAACGTCCCATTGCCGTTCCACGGTCCGGCCGCCCGGCAGCGTTATGTGCAAAAGAATGACCCAATCGCCAGCCATGCTAAGTAATAACCGGCCCTGGTAGCGTCCGGTTTCGATTTCGGTTGCCTGGCCGAATTCGGGGCGCATGCCGGGATGCGACATGTCCGCTTCTAAAGCGATTCGGGCGCCCGTGATCGCCTGGCCGCCGGAGTTCAACATCCTGAAGGTCACCATGGCCGGACCCACGCGAGGCGGCCATGGCGTAATTTCGTGCTCGATCTCAACTGCAGGCGACGTTGCTGACGGTTTCCCACACCCTACCGCAACTAATACGGCGCCGCCCAGTACAACGAGGGGAACCAGCCTGTTAGTAAGCGTTGGCTTCCGCCGTGCGGGGATGCCACGCGCAGGTGCATTCCGCGTTTCTTTCACCGGCGGGCGGGAACATGTGATAGTACATACCGATCACCATCGGAACGAAGACGATAGTGTTGTAGAACAGATGCAGTTCCACGCGCGGAAACACCAATTGGAGGACGCTGACCGGCACGGGCGATCCCCAGAAATTGTGATGCATGGTGGCCTGCGTGATCAGCAGCAGATGCTCGATATGATGCCAGAACTGGATCACCAGTGCCACCGTCCACCAGGTGCGCGCCGTGCCGGTGAAGCCCTTCCGCAGCACCCAGATTCCTACCAGCATGACCAGCGCGTAACTGTAATGCAGCGTTTCCGAGCTGATTAGCCAGGGGTACCATAATCCCAATATGCCCCCGGCTTTCGGGCGCGGCCAGTGCATCACGTAGATTTGCCAGGCCTGCACCAGATGTTCGCCCCAGTGAGCCAGCACGATTGCCATAAAGATTTGTAGGGCGCGCTCGTGCCAAACGGAATTCAGTTTTTCGTAAAAGCTTGGGCCGGCCGCGGATGCGTAGTGGGCCCCCTCCATGCTGGAACTAGACGCTGCCATGAGCGATCCTCTCCCGATCTGTCGGATTATCACATGCAAGCGGAGGGCGGTCAATAATGGAGAAGTATTAAGGTTCAGACCTCGGATAGTTGCTTTCCATTATTGTGAAGCGGTGGCCCCAGCGGTTACCTTGAGGGAACTGTGCCTGAGGGGCAAATCTCGGTTCTACTGGTGGACGATCACGCCCTGGTGCGTAAGGGATTCCGGCTCCTTTTGGAAGACGATGCCGCCATTGAAGTGGTGGGTGAAGCTTCGAACGGCCGGGAGGCCATCGGGCTGGTGCGCAAGCTGCGGCCTCGTGTGGTGGTGATGGACATGGCCATGCCCGGCCTGGATGGTGTGCAGGCGACGCGTGAAATCCTGAAACACGAGCCGGATACGGCGGTGCTGATCGTAAGCATGTATTCCGAGGAAAATTACGTACGCAATGCCTTGGATGCCGGGGCACGCGGTTACATGCTCAAGGGCGCTGTGGATGTGGACCTGGCGGCCGCGGTAAAGATCATGGCGGCGGGAGAGCCGGTGATCGGTCCGGGAGTCATGGCGGCAGCGCGCGCGCCCGATCCCAAGTACGGCCGGCTCACCCCGCGCGAAAAGCAGATCCTGGAGCTGGCCGCGCAGGGAAAGTCGAATAAAGCGATCGCGGGCCTTCTCGAGTTAAGTGAGAATACAGTGGCCGTGCATCGCGCCAATCTGATGGCGGAGCTGGAAATTCACCGCACTACCGATTTGATCGTATGGGCGGTGAAGAACGGCTTGGTACACTTGTCCTAATATCGTCAATGCCGCTTAGTTTTCCCATGGGGGAAATTTCCGCTTATCCCGCCGGCGAGGCCGCTTTGAGCAAGCAAGATGGCGGACTGAGAGTCCGCCGCAGGCAGAGTGCCTGCCCCATAGCCACCTGTGCGTCATTATGAGTCAGAAGCTGGTAACGACGATCTTATTCGCGACGATACTTGTCTCTTCCGCTTGTAACCGGAATTCGTCTGTTCCGGAGGCCGGATCGCCTCAGTACCGGGAGTTATGTTCGGCGTTCTACCTGGGCCTCGCCGCGCTCGAATCCGGCGAAGACGTGAACGCACGGAAAGGACTGACGCGGGCCACCCAGATCGCGCCCGGCGAGCCGGCAGCTTGGGCCGACCTGGGTCTTTTGGAGGCGCGCGAACAGGATTTCGACGCGGCTTATCAGAGCTTCGAGAAGGCCCGCGGCCTGGCGCCGGATAGCAGCCGGATCGAGGCATTGCTCGGCCTGGTGGAGGCCAAGCGCGGCAAGACCGCCGAAACCCTGGCACATTACCAGAAGGCCGTATCGCTGGATAACGGTAACTTGCGGGCACTGTATTCATGGGCGGGCGAGACGGAGCGGCAACAGACGGCATCGAGCGATGCTGACGCGCAGAGGCTGTTGGAAAGGATTCTGAAGCTGCGGCCCGATAATGCCCCGGTATTACTCGATGTCGCGCACCTGGCCGCCCGGCGGAACGACGGGGCGCGGTTGCGGGAAGCGGTCGCCGCGCTGGCGCGGACGGCCGGGAATTGGCCGGTACCCGCGAAAGAACAACTAACCCGGTTAGAACAAGCGGCCACCGGGTCCGACTTCCGTACCGCCGGTATTCAGGTGCAGTTCCTGCGCAACACGCTGGTGCGGGTTCCCAGCTACCGCCAGAACCTGGACGAAGTCAAGGCTCCCGCCACTACCGTGGGAGATCCTTTCTCAAAATTTCTGAAGCTGCCCTCGCCCACCTCCGAACCGGCGGCGCCGGATATGGGGGTGCATTTCGAGCCGCAGCCATTGAAAGGCGTGCCGGGCAGCGATGTGACATGGATTGGATCGCTGATCCTCGATGCGGATGGAGCCGCGCACTTGGTCTGGGCGGACGCATCCGCCGTCCACATCGAGGGTGGCGCCACACTGGCACTTCCCGCCGCGCCGCTAAATCCCAACTCAATTCTGGGCGCGGACTTGAACTATGATTTCAAAACGGACTTGGTAATGGCCACGCCGGCCGGAGTCCGAATCTACCAGCAACAGACTCCGCAAAAATTCCTCGATGTCACAGCTAAGACCAGACTGCCCGCTGAAATCGTGAATGGGTCTTACACCGGCGCGTGGGCGCTCGACTTCGACATCGATGGCGACCTGGACATCGTTCTCGGCGTGCCGCAAGGTGAGCCCGTGGTTCTGCGCAACAATGGCGATGGCACGTTCAAGCCGGTCCGTCCTTTTCAGGGCATAAACGGGATGACAGCGTTCACCTACGGCGACATTGAGGGTAATGGCGTTCCGGATGCAGCCTTGATCGATGGCGCCGGGAAGTTGCACGTGTTTCGTAACGAGCGGCACGGGGTCTATACAGCGCGGGCAGTTCCGCCGCAATTGGCGGAGCACAACCTGGCGCTCGCGGCGGGCGATGTGGATGGCGATGGCCTCATCGACTTCGTCTTGCTACAGGCGGATGGCAAGATCATGCGGCTCTCGGACCGGGATTACGGAAGGTCGTGGAACTTCGCGCAAATCGCCGCCACCCCACCGCCCGGCGCTCCCGGACCAGCCACGCTCCTGCTGGGCGATCTGGATAACAACGGCAGCCTGGATATAGTCGCCGGAGACCAGTTGTTCCTGGGTAGCGGCAAAGGTTTCACCCCCTTGGCAGGCAGACTGCCGGCCGTTTGCTGGAGCCTGACGGATCTAGCGCAGAACGGACGGCTGGATGGCATTGGGCTGAACGCGAATCACCAGGCGGTCGAATTCGCCAACAGCGGCACGAAGAACTATCACTGGCAGGTGATTCGCACCCGCGCCGCCACCACCACGGGAGACCAGCGCATTAATCCATATGGCATCGGCGGGGAGATGGAGATCCGTTCCGACCTGCTCACCCAGAAACAAATCATCACATCGCCCGTTCTGCACTTCGGAACCGGCGACCACACGGAGGTGGAATTCGCCCGGATCGTTTGGCCGAACGGCCTGATCCAGACCGAGTTCAACCTCAAGCCGGGCCAGCCAGTGCTCGCCGAGCAGCGCTTGAAAGGCTCCTGTCCGTTCCTTTTTACTTGGGATGGGAAAGCCATGCGGTTTCTGAAGGACGTCGCGCCTATGTCGGCGCCGCTGGGCGCGCACCTGACCGCTACGTCGCTGGAGCCAATCGAACAGACGGAGCAGTGGTTCAAGATCGACGGCGACCAACTGGTCCCGCGGAACGGCTACTACGACCTGCGGCTGACGGACGAATACTGGGAGACGTACTATATCGATTCTTATGCGTTGATGGTGGTGGATCATCCCGCCGGATCGCAGATCTACGTGGATGAACGCGTTGCCGATCCGCCGGCGCCTCTCAAGATCTACGTAACGTCCGCGCCACGCAGTTTCGCCGCCGCTCGAGACGACCGCGGGGCGGATGTGAGCGCAGCGGTCGGGACGCTGGATGCCCATTACGTGGATACCTTCGGGGCCGGGCAATATCAGGGCCTGACGCGCGACCACTGGGTGGAGCTCGATTTGCCGGATGACGCACCGCGCGCCGGGCCTCTTTACCTGATCGGCGATGGCTTTCTGCATCCCTGGGACGACACCATCACCATGGCCCGCAGCCAGGGGAGTGCGTCCCAGCCGAAGGATCTGAGCATCGAAGTTCCCGACAAGGCGGGGCATTGGGCCCCGGTCCGCGATCATCTGGGGATCCCGGCAGGCCGGCTGAAGACAGTGGTATTCGACCTGGCTGGAATCTTCCGGCCGGGCGCGCCGCGCAAGCTGCGTTTGCGCACTACCATGGAAGTCTATTGGGACCGGCTGGCGTGGGCTGCAGGTTTGCCCGTGGGGCAGGCGAAGACACAGCGGCTAAGTTTGTCCGATGCCGAACTGCGCTATCGCGGCTTCTCTTCGATCACACAGGATGGTCCATCGGCGCCGGAACTGGCGCATTATGACGTCATCGCGGCCACAGGCCAGCAATGGCGGAACCTGGAGGGCTACTACACAGCATACGGCAATGTCCGGGAACTCCTGGAAAAGTCCGACGACCGGATCGTGATTGCCAACTCGGGCGATGAAATCCGCATGCGCTTTCCCGAGGTTGCGGCGCCCGCGGCGGGCTGGACGCGCGATTACGTTTTCATCGGCGACGGATGGATGAAGGAAGGCGATTATAATTTTCAATTCTCGCGAACGGTGCTGCCGCTCCCCTATCATGCGATGAAGCAATATACGGTTCCCCTCGCGGAATTGGAGCAGGACAAGGGCTACTTGATGCATCCAGCCGACTGGCAGCACTTTCACACGCGCTACATCTCGCCGGAGCGATTCGGCCGGGCGTTGTGGAATCCGGAGCGTTAAGGGAGCTTGCTGGAGGCGCGAGTGCGAGGCACAGGCCGTGGTTTTGGGCTATACCGCTGCTTGATCAGGAACCATGTCCCTGGGTCCGGCAAAACCGACTGAACATATAGAACTCGTCGAAGAGGATTGCGTGCGGCGTTTTGGGTTCGTAGCCGTTTTGAGATCCGGGGACTGACAAGCTGTCCGATCAGGCCGCCGAGGCGTAGCAGACGATTGGACTGGCCGGCAGCCTGCACGCCCTCCCTAACCGATTCCTCCGGCTGTCGTACACTACTCAAGGGGGCCGATATGCAGCGATTCGTCTGCCTGGTTTTCGCTACGGTTGCAGTGCTCGGCGCGGGTGATAGCGGTGACGACCTGCTCGCCGCCGCGCGCAAAGGGGATTTGGAAACGGTCAAAACCCTGATCGACAAGGGCGCGCCGCTGGAGGCCAAGACTTCGTACGGTCAAACGCCACTGTACCTGGCAGCAATGAACGGTCACGAGGCGGTCGTTCGGTTTCTCCTGGACAAGGGCGCCAGCACCGACGTGAATGACACTTTTTACAAAGCCTCCATGCTCGGTTTCGTGCTCCAGCGGAAGCATTACGGCGTGGCGAAGATGCTCATCGCCAAGAGCCACGGCAAGGCCGATGACGAGCTGAAAGAAGTGGCGGGTACAGGGCAAGCCGACTTGGTGGAGGCAGTCATTCAGAAGGGTCCCCCCAGCCAGAAAGCAGTCGACGAGGCCTATGAACAGGCGCTCGAGGACAAGCGTACGGAGGTCGCGGACGCGCTCAAAAAGTCGGGCGCGCACGAGCCACCGCCGCCTTTCGTGCCGGATGCCAAGGTGCTCGAATCCTACACCGGCGCTTACAAGACGGAACAGCTTCCGCTGGATATCAAGGTATTCGTTCAGAATGGCAAGCTGTTTTTCCAGGCAACCGGCCAGGACGCGTTTGCACCGAAGGCCAAGAGCGCCACAGTATACGCCTTTCCGCAATACGGCCTGGAGATCGAGTTCGATTCGGCGGCGAGTTTCACCCTTCGCCAAGGCGGGGGAACGTTCAAATTCAAGAAGGTGGTGGCAAAATGAGACCCGCAATGGTGGCTTTGCTGGCGGCTTGCATCGCCTTCGCAGGCGATTGGCCGCAGTTCCGCGGTCCGTCGGCATCGGGCATTGGCGACGGCGCGAAACCTCCGGTCAAATGGGACGCCGCCAAGGGCGCCAATATCGTCTGGAGCGTCGAGATTCCGGGCTTGGCGGACTCGTCGCCCATCGTGTGGGGGGATCGGGTCTTCGTCACCACGGCGGTTTCGAGCGACCCCAAACAGACCTTCCGCACCGGTTTATATGGCGATACCGATTCGGCCAACGACAGTTCACCACATAAGTGGATGGTGCTGGCTATCGATAAAAAGACCGGCCAAATCATATGGCAGCAAACCGCGCATGAAGGCGTGCCCAAGACCAAGCGGCATCCGAAATCGTCGCAGGCATCGCCGTCGCCGGTGACCGACGGCCAGGTGGTAGTGGCTTATTTCGGCTCGGAAGGGTTGTACGCTTACTCCAGCGCCGGCAAGCTGCTGTGGAAGGCGGACCTCGGTTTGCAAAACGCCGGCTGGTTCTTCGATCCGGATTCGGAATGGGGAGCCGCCAGCTCGCCGGTGATTTACAAGAACAAGGTGATCGTGCAATGCGACCGGCAAAAGGACTCGTTCATCGCCGCATACGACCTGAAGGACGGGCACGAACTGTGGCGCACGGCGCGGGCGGAGATTCCGTCGTGGGGCACCCCCACAGTCGTGACGGGTAAGGATCGCACAGAAATCGCCACGAACGGCTCCAAGGCCATTCGGGGTTACGATGCCGATTCGGGCAAGGAACTGTGGACCTTGGGACCCAACTCGGAAGTCACATGCACCACCCCGGTATCGTCGCAGGGGTTGATTTTTGTGACGGCGGGATATCCGCCTGTGCAGCCGATTTATGCCATCAAAGTGGGGTCGAGCGGGGACCTGACGTTAAAAGACAGCAAGGATTCGAGCGATGCCATCGCCTGGAGCACCAAGCGCGGAGGCGTCTACCTGCCCTCGCCCCTGGTTTACGGCGAACATCTGTACACAGTGAGCAACAACGGCGTGATGACCGTATACGATGCCAAAAACGGAACCAAGGTATACCAGCAGCGCGTGGGGGAAGGCGGCTCGTTTGTGGCCTCGCCCGTGGCTGCAGCTGGCAAGCTGTATATCAGCAGCGAGGATGGCGATATATACGTGGTAAAGACCGGAGCTCAATACGAGTTGCTGTCGAAAAATCCTATCGGCGAACCTATCCTGGCGACTCCGGCGCTGGCGGGCGACCTGTTGCTGGTACGCGGCGCGAAACATCTGTTTGCGATCGCGGAGTAAATGGCCGTTTCGCCTCACTCTGGCTCCTCGTGCGGCAGAATCCCATTCCATTCGCCGTCAAGCGCCAGAAAGCATTTCGCAAGCTCTGTACCGGGGCTGTCGCCAGCGTAATTGATGCAATTCAGATACAGCAGCCTCAGCGCTTCCGCGGTGATAGCTTCCTCGCCGATAGGCGCGCGCCTTGTGCCGCCAAGAATGACAGGCCAGGCCTGCGGAGGCCACAGTGGGCAGCTGCGTGGGTGCAGCTGTGTCGCCCTCGCGAGCTCCGATGGCGGCGGTGATACAATGCCACAACCGGGAAGATGAAACTGCCATGCTCGAGGGCGCAGCACCGCATCGGGAGCTTGCGCAGAGAAGGCCCGTCGCACTCAAATTCGCCGATGGCAGGAGGTGGGCGTGGGAAGCATCCGAAACAGGCTTAAACACGTCGTGCGCAGGCTCGGGCGTGCGCCTATGTTCACGGCAGTGACCGTGGTCACCATCGCGATTGGAGTCGGCGCCAACAGCGCGATTTTCAGCGTCATCAACGGCATTCTTATCAAACCTCTTCCGTTTCCCCAGCCCGAAAGGCTGGTAAGCGTCAGGCAGGCGGCGCCGGGCGTCGGCGCCGCGGATCTGGATGCCTCCCCGTCCGACTATTTCATTTTTCGCGAGGAAAACCGCACATTTCAGCAGTTTGGTATCTGGATTACCAGCAGCGCCAGCGTCACCGGGCTCGCGGCCCCCGAGAGTGTGCGGGGACTCGACCTTACTTCAGGCACGCTTGCAGCCCTCGGCGTTCAGCCAATTCTCGGCCGGTGGTTCACCATAAAGGACGAGGATTCCGGTAGCCCGAAAACACTGATCTTGACTTATGGTTACTGGCAGCGCAAATTCGGCGGCGATGCTTCCGTGATCGGGCGCCGCATCGTGGCGGACGGCAAGGCGAGAGAAATCATCGGCGTCATGCCGCAATCCTTCCGGTTTCTCGATGAGAAGCCGGACTTGATCTTTCCGATCCAGTTCGAGCGTGCCAATGTGGTTCTCGGCAACTTCAGCTACCGAGCCCTAGCGCGGTTAAAACCGGGCATCACCCTGGCGCAGGCCAATGCCGACGTTGCACGCATGATTCCGCTGGTGGATGCGAACTTCCCGCCGCCTCCCGGTTTCACCTTGAAACAATTCGAGGACGCCCGGATCCAGGCCAGTCTGCGCCCGCTGAAGCAGGACGTAACCGGCGACCTCGGTAGAGTGCTTTGGTTACTGATGGCAAGTATAGGAATCGTGTTGCTCATTGCTTGCGCCAACGTAGCCAACTTGCTTCTGGTCCGCGCCGAAGGACGCCAGCAGGAACTTGCCATTCGCACCGCTCTGGGCGCCAGCTCGGCTCAAATCGCCGGCGAGTTTCTCGTGGAAAGTATGGTTCTCGGCGTACTGGGCGGAGCCGCCGGATTGAGCCTCGCGTATGGGGCCTTGCGCCTCCTCGTCAGGCTGGCGCCGGTCTCCCTTCCTCGTCTCGAAAATATCAAACTTGATCCTCTGGCCTTGCTGTTCACGCTTGCCCTATCGCTGGTAACCGGAGTCCTGTGTGGGCTGATGCCGGTATTCAGATTCGCCGCGCCTCACTTGATGGCGGCGCTGCGCGCCGGCGGGCGAACGTTAAGCCAAAGTAGAGAGACGCATCGCGCGCGCAATACCTTGGTGGTGCTGCAGGTGGCGCTGGCAGCGGTTCTGTTGATCGGCGCCGGCCTGACGATCCGCACCTTTCAAGCATTGCGGAATGTCCAGCCTGGCTTCACAGGGCCGCGTGAATTACAGACCGTGTCTGTTTCCATTCCGGAAAGTCAGGTAAAAGAGCCGGAGCGTGTGGTGCGCGCGCAGCAGGAGATTCTGCGAAAGGTTTCCGCCATCCCCGGCGTTTCCGCGGCCGCGCTGGTGGACACCATCCCCACCGGCGGAAACGACTACACCGACGTGGTGTACCCCGAAGACCGGCCGCACACTGAGGGGAAGTTGCCGCCGCTGCGCCGTTTCAAGTTCCTCGCGCCAGGCCTTTTCCAAACCATGGGAACGCGGCTGATTGCCGGACGAGATATCACATGGACAGACATCTATGGCCAACGGCCGGTCGTCATGGTCTCCGAGAATATGGCGCGCGAGCTTTGGCGCGACCCAGTGGCAGCCATCGGGAAACGCGTGCGCGGGAGCACGATAGATCCCTGGCGCGAGATCGTCGGCGTGGTAGCCGATATCCACAGCGACGGCGCCGATCGGAAGGCGCCCACCACCGTGTACTGGCCGGTCATGATGAAGAACTTTGACGGTGAGGAGACTTTCATCCAGCGCTCCGCGATTTTCACCATCCGCAGCAGCCGGGCCGGTTCCGAGAGCTTCATCAACGAAGTCAGGCAGGCCGTGTGGTCCGTCAATCCGGATGTCCCGCTGGCTGACATACGCACTATGGAGCAAGTCTATCGCGCGTCACTGGCGCGCAGGTCCTTTACGCTGGTGATGCTGGCCATCGCCGGGGGGATGGCGCTGCTGCTAGGCGTAATCGGCATCTACGGTGTCATGTCTTATTCGGTCTCGCAGCGCACACGGGAGATCGGGATTCGCATCGCGCTGGGGGCCCAAGGAGCGCGGCTAAGAGCAATGGTGGTGCGCCAGGGTGTGCTGCTCGCCGCAGCCGGAGTAGCTCTCGGTCTCATCGCGGCTGTTGCGCTGATGCGCATCCTGTCTTCGCTTCTGTTTGAAGTCAGCCCGGTCGATCCGGCGACATATTGCGCCGTATCGGCCGGCTTGCTCGCAGCCGCGGCGGCCGCCAGTTATGTACCCGCGAACAGAGCGTCGATTGTAGACCCCATGGAGGCTTTACGGGCCGAATAGAGGGAGTTCAACCCGGCTAATCTTGCTCAACCGTTATTCTGTCGAGTGCCTTAAGGAGCGAATCACAAACAACCCGATCAGCCCCAAAACCGTCAAATTGGGAAACAATAGTGGGGCGAAGGGCGGGGCACCATCCACGATGTTTTGGAAGAGGCTGCGGGACGGACCGTGCAGGTCCGCTTCAGTGTGAAACAGGAAGCCCGCCAGTCCAACACATGCTTGTAGCAGCAATACGACGACGCAGGCCCGTAAATATGGCCCGGTTACCGGCCTGAAGAAGAACACCGCCAGAAAAGCCACCGCGAAGCCGGCGCTCGCCACCGGAATCCATTCGGTCCAATGAAAGAAACCGTTCTCGGCGTGATCCGACAGGCTTAAAACGAAGTTGCCAAAGAAACCGCCCAAAGCCAGAAACACGATCCATCGCGCCCACTGTTCAGATGGCGCGGTCTCGATGCGATTGAGCAGGAGCAGCATGCCAATTCCCGTGTAGGCCAGCGGCGCAGCGAAAGGCGCCGCGTATGTCAGAGACCGGAGGGTGCGTTCGTAAAAGAACTGGCTATCCAAGTGGTAAATGACGCCGCCCAACCCTAATCCAATAGAAACCAGACCGACGGCAAATCCGATACCGCGCCACCAGCCAGGCCGCTCCGAGATCTCGCGAGCCCAAAGTGCCGCCAGCAGCAGCGCCGGCGCGGCCAGAGAGAAATAGAGTGGGAAGTACTCTGCGCGGCGCAGAAATCCGTTCTCAGAGTGCGCGATGAAGATGTCCAATGCCAGAAAAGCCAGATTGCCCAGCGAGAACACCTCCACCCAGAGGACATAATCGGAAGCCCAGCCTTGCAGACGACTACCTGGCATGACCGTGCCCGCCGCGGAGATCCTGCGCCATGGCCTTCAACTCAACCATTTTCGAGAGCATCGGATAATTGCCGTGCCATTGCACAAAATCCGCACCGCCCATGAAGGCGCCGTGCTTGGATGTACGGCCGTCGTAATGCCACAGGTCGAAGTAGACGAAATCAATGCGATTAGTGAACGGCGCACCCTTCAGACTGCCATCGGCGCGCAAGCTATCCACCAGGGACTTCGCGGCGGCTACCCGCTCATTGGTGACATTCACGACCTGTTCAGCCTGCGCGTAAACCCGGTCTATGATGCTTTTCGAATGGCATTGGGCGCAGATCTGCTTCATGTTGTTCTGGGCATACAAGAAATTGGGGCGCCTCTTGGAAATGGCGTCCGCCAGATAGTACGATAGCCGGTCGGACGGATCGTGCGTCACCTTGTTGCCATTTATCCCGCTCATGTGGCAGGTGGCGCAAGTCGGTATCCACATATCGCGTGTGGTTAGTTGCTTGGGAGCACGGCCCAGATTCATTAAGCTCGCCTGGGCGTTGAACATTACGCCGTGTTTGGATTCCTCGTAGATTTCGATCTGCGAGTGGTCCGGTCCCATATGACACTGTCCGCAAGTCCGCGGCTCGCGGGCGATCGCCACCGAACTGGTGTGACGCGTGTGACAGGCGGTGCAGGTACCGATGGTGCCGTCCGCGTTGGGTTTGCCGATGCTGTGGCATTGCTCGCAGCCGCTGGTCATGGCAGATGACCCTTCCAGGGTAGTGAATGGATGCGGCGGTCTCTTGGCATAACCAGGGTGATATTGTTCGGCGAATGCAACCTGTTCGGCCGGAAGGCCCTTGTCGCCGTAGATGGCGGCCCAGGATACTAGCGCGTGACGGCTTCGCAGGAACTCCTGGTAGATGGGTTCGTGACATCCGCGGCAGTTGCCGGCTGTAAGGTGTTTGGCGATGACGAAGCCGTGGTGGTCGTTGTGTTCCTGGTTGGCCGCGGGTTGATGGCATTCCAGGCAACTGACATGCTTCGCCGCATGCACGCTCATCTCGTATTCGTGAACCACGCTGTACTGCAACCGGTAGTGGCACTCGGCGCATTTTCCAGAGGCACGCACGAGTTCCGGATTTGGTTGCGCCGATTCTGCTCCCGGCCGTGCCCGGTTGATCAGAAAAGCGCTGATGGTAAGCGCAAAACCCAGGACGACGGCAATGAAAACAGACCCGAATCCCTTCACACATTGCAGTGTAATCGATTACTCAGCGCCGCGCGCCTGGACACGACGCAATTGCTCCAGGCGAGCGGCGACTGGATGCGGACCATGATAGGATTATGGTTAGCGTGAGGGACGCATCCGGTCCGCGGAAAGGGTAGAAGCCCACCTTTCAGTTTCACTCTCAGCAACCTTCTTTCAGCCCGATTATGCGGACGGCGGGCGATTTGATGAAAGGAGGTCGCTATGTCGACTGAACCAAACGAGGCCTCACGGCCTCTTCCGGACCGTCCCAATCTCCGCCATCTGAGGGACCAAGCCAAGGACCTGCTCAAGGAGGGTACGGCACTATCACTCGCCCGTGCGCAGTTCCAGATCGCGCGCCTCTACGGGTTTTCGAGTTGGCCTAAGCTGAAGGCTCATGTCGAGTCCCTCGAGTTGGCCGGACAACTCAAGCAGGCAATCGATAACAACGACATCGCGCGCGTCGAGACCATGATGACGCGCAACCCGGCGCTGCACCGAGCCCCACTTGGCTACGGCGAGGATGGGCCGCTTACCTGGGTTGCCGAATGCCGGGTGCCTTGGGAGCCTCCGAGTCCCGTGAGACTGGCCATGGCGGAATGGATGATTACGCATGGGTCGGACGTGCACCAGGGGGGCGACGGACCCCTGATGCGGGCGGCGCTCAACGGATATCGCATCCCGATGATGGAGCTTCTGGTGTCGCACGGCGCGGATGTCAACGCCCTATGGCACGGACATTTCCCCATCATTTTTGCCCCATGCGAGTCACTGGACCCGGCCGCTCTTAAGTGGCTTCTCGACCATGGCGCAAATCCGAACTGTCGCGAGCATGGGTGCGAGATCAGCGGCCATCCATATCCGGGCACGGCTTTCGACTATCTGATTGCGGGTTACGCGCGGTCCCTGGAACGGTTGAGCGCCTGTATCGACCTTCTTTTGCAGGCCGGTGGCGAGACCAGGTACAACATACCGGCTGTGCTGGCAGTGCTCCGCGGGCGGCTTGATGATCTGGCGAAGCTGGTGGGCGCCGAACCTGGAGTCGTGAATCAATGTTTCCCGGATCTCGATTGCGGCCAAAGCGGCGGACGTTTGCTTTTGCTGCGAGGAGGAACGCTTTTGCATGTGGCTGCGGAATACGGCAATGTTGCAGCCGCCGCTCTGCTCCTTGACCGTGGGGCCGACGTCAATGCCCGCGCAACGGTCGATGCGGCCGGCATCGGCGGGCAAACGGCAATCTTCCATGCCGTGACGCAGTTCGGCGATGACGGTTTCCGGGTAACAAAACTACTGCTTGAACGGGGTGCGGATCTCAGCCTGCGAGTGAAGCTGCCTGGAAGCTACGAGCGGCCGGGCGAGATTGTGGAATGTACGCCCATGGGATATGCGCTGTTGTTTGGCGGCGAAAGCCAAGAGAGGACAGTTGCGCTGCTTAGGGAATGGGGCGCAGGGGGGTAGGGTAAGGGAGATCGTATACCTGGTTTTCGGTTTGACCAAGAACTCACGGTTGGGGCGCGACCTGCCGCTGAAGCCGGCGCGAAGCACCTCAAATGAATCCCACTGCGTTGACCTCGGAGGCACAATGGGCGACACTCAGTTTTGGGATTCCAAGACGGAAATCCAGATGAGGCTTCGCATGCGCTTTCTCTTTCTCACCATTGTTATCTGCACCGCCGGGATATTGCCGGCCATCGCTGCCGACCGCGTAAAGACATCGAACGGCATCCTTGAATCCACTGCCGCGCCCAAAGACGGTGTGCGCATCTTCAAGGGCATCCCGTTCGCACAGCCTCCGGTGGGCGACCTACGCTGGCGCGAGCCGCAACCGGCCAAGAACTGGACCGGCGCCCGCAACGCCGACCAGTTCGGCCCCCGCTGCATGCAGCGGACCTCGCCCGGCGCCGACTATTGGTTCCGCAGCAACGGTATGAGTGAGGATTGCCTCTACCTGAACGTTTGGACCTCCGCTAAATCGGGTGGTCAAAGACTTCCGGTTCTCGTTTACATTTTCGGCGGCGGCTTCCAGAACGGCGATGGCTCGGAACCGCGCTACGACGGCGAGAGCATGGCCCGCCAGGGCATGGTCGCGGTATCAATCAACTACCGCACCAATATCTTTGGCTTCTTCGTCCATCCCGAGTTGACGAAGGAGTCGCCGCACCACGCCGCCGGTAACTACGGTCTGTTGGATCAGGTGGCCGCCCTGCAGTGGGTGCGGAGAAACATCGCGGCCTTCGGGGGCGACCCCAAGCACGTCACCATCGCCGGCGAATCTGCCGGTTCGATTTCGGTCAGCGCGCTCATGGCTTCGCCGCTCTCCAAGCATCTGATGGCCGCCGCGATCGGCGAGAGCGGCGCCGCCTTTTCCAGCCTGCCACCGCAGCCTCTTGCGGATGCGGAACAGAAGGGCGTCAAATTCGCCGCCGCCGCCGGCGTCAACACACTTGCCGACCTTCGCGCGATGACCGCGGAGCAGATTCAGGAGGCCGCTGCCAAAACCCAAGGTGTCCGCTTCAGCACGGCGATGGACGGCTACTTCCTTGGGAAGCCCTTGACGGAGACCTTCGAAGCCGGTGAGCAGGCTAAGATTCCGCTCCTGGAGGGGTCGAATACCCAGGAGCAGCCGGCGCGCTCCGTTCTGGGCAGTGGCGACCCCACTCCGGAAACTCTGGCCAACGCCATCCGGAAGTTCTATGGGGATAAGGCCGAGCCTGTGCTGAAGGCTTACGCCGCCGGCACTACCGATGAGGTCTACCAAGCTGCCACCCACCTGGCCAGCGCCCGCTTCATTTCGTACGGCACATGGAAGTGGGCTGAACTGCAGATGAAGACCGGCGGCAAACCGGTGTACCGTTACCTATACGCGCGTCCCCGGCCGCCTTATCTCGGTATGCCGGGTGAGACCTTGCCCGCTGCGCCCGCGGGCGACAGCGGGGCCGGGGCGCCCCGCGGCGCGGCGCATTCCGCTGAGATCCAATATGCCATGGGCAACCTGGATCTGGACAAGCGATACACCTGGGAGCCCGCCGACTTTGAAGTGTCCAAAACGATGCAGGCGTACTTCGCGAATTTCATCAAGACGTTCAACCCGAACGGCTCGGGTCTGCCGAACTGGCCTGCATACCGCGACGACGACGGCTACCAGCGCATGCGCATCGACGTGAAGTGCCAAGCTGAACCTGAAGGCGATCGCGAGCGGTATCTCGCGCTGGAGGCAGCGACGGCGCGATAACCTTTCGCCGTGCGATTCAGACGCTGCAACGGCCTGGATTGGCACACGAAAGACCTTTGCCTCGCCGGCACTTTCACGTGCCGACGAGGTGCCGGAACTGGTTGCGGACGACTGCCGGAATTATAAACTCCGGGAGCGGCACTGTACTACCATGGCTATTCGATGCCCACCCGACGCGCTTTCCTCCAGTCGGCCGTGCTGACGGCTTCCGCTTTGCCCGGGCTTGCTACGAGAGAGTATGCGACCGGACGCCCCCCGCTGGCGGACCGCAAGTTCACCAGCGATGCGGTGGAGGCCAAAATTCAGGAGGTCAAGAAACGCATCTCCGACCCCGAACTCGCCTGGATGTTCGAAAACTGCTTCCCCAATACGCTGGATACCACTGTTCACGCCGGGGAACTCGACGGCAAGCCCGACACTTTCGTCATCACAGGGGATATCAACGCCATGTGGCTACGGGATTCCGCTGCGCAGGTCTGGCCTTATCTTTCACTCGCCAAATACGACACGAGGCTTAAGACTATACTGGCCGGGGTGGTGAACCGCCAGGCGCGCTGTGTCCGTATCGATCCTTATGCCAATGCTTTCAACTTCGGCGCAACGGGCAGCGAATGGTCGCGAGACCACACCCGGATGAAGCCGGAGTTGCACGAGCGCAAGTGGGAGATCGATTCGCTGTGCTACACGGTCCGCCTGGCTCACGGATACTGGAAAGCCACTGGCGACACTTCCTGCTTCGACCCAGCCTGGCGGCAGTCCGCCGCGCTGATCTTCAAGACCTTCCGTGAGCAGCAGCGTCTACATGACCGCGGTCCTTATTCCTTCCAGCGAACCACCGAGAACCCCAGCGATTCGCTCCCGCAAGGCGGCTACGGCAATCCGACGCGCCCCTGCGGCATGATTCATTCCGCCTTCCGCCCCTCAGACGACGCTTGCATTTTTCCGTTCCTGATCCCCTCGAACCTGTTCGCCGTAGCCTCACTGGAGCAACTCGCTGAGATTCACACCAGCGTGCTCTCCGACAGATCCTTCGCCGCGGGATGCCGCGAACTCGCCGATGAAGTGCGTCAAGGCATGGCCGCGTGGGCTACAGCGCGACACGGCCGCCACGGCGAAATCTATGCCTTCGAATCCGACGGCTATGGCAACCAGCTTTTCATGGATGACGGCAACGCCCCGAGTTTGCTGTCATTGCCTTATCTGGGCTGCTGCGCAATCGACGACCCGCTTTACCAGCGAACGCGGGCGTTTGTACTCAGCGACGACAATCCTTATTTCTACAAGGGAACTGCCGGCGAAGGCCTGGGTGGGCCTCATTCCGGACTGGAGATGATCTGGCCGCTTGGGATCATCACACGCGCCTTGACTACTAGCGATAAAAAAGAGATCGCCGCATGCCTGGCTACCCTGAAAGCCACCCACGCGGGCACGGGCTTCATGCACGAATCCTTCTTTCGGAATAACCCAACCCGCTTTACGCGCAAGTGGTTTGCCTGGGCCAACACTCTCTTTGGGGAGTTGGTCCTTCAGGTTTTGGACGCGCACCCAAGTTTGTTAGCCCGGTAACAGGAAATCGCGCAAAACGGGCCAGGGCCGCGCCATTAGACGTCTATCGGGTCCTGAACCAGGCTCTCGACGCGGTTGCGGCCGAGCGCTTTCGCACGGTATAGACTCTGGTCAGCAAGGCGGATCAGTTCCTGCTGGTCGAAATGTCCTGGTTTCGCCCATGCAATTCCAAAACTGCAGGTCACAGATATGCTGCCGTCAGCCAGGGAGAAGAGCGCATCGCCGATAGCTGCCCGGAGTTGTTCGATGCGCGATGTATCCCGGTCAGCGCCCCAGTTAGGCAGCACCAGGAGAAACTCTTCACCGCCGTACCTGCCAAGACTGTCATACGGCCGGATCGCCGCCGTTAGACGCCGTGCAATCTCTTGCAAAACCGCATCTCCCGACAGATGACCGTAAGTGTCATTGATTACTTTAAAATGATCGACATCGGCCAGAACGATGGCGATGGCCTGCCGTTCGCGAACGCCGCGTTCGATTTCGCGCTTGAGAATCTCCAGGATAGAGGTCCGGTTCCAAAGCTTCGTCAGACCGTCGCGGGTGGCCTGTTCGCGCAGGGCTTCGCGCGTCACGACCAACTCATGCTTTTCGATCTCGAGTTCCTGCGTGCGGTCCTGCACGAGTTGCTCCAGGTGCTCATTCAAATTCCGGATACGGTCTTCGGCTTCCTTCCTCTCGGTAATATCGTGCGCATTGATGACGAATCCTTGCACTGCCTGGTCGTCCCGATGATCTGTGACGATGGCAGACAAGACCCGCCTTAGCGGACCCGGACTAGGCAAGTGAAATTCGATCGCGATGCGGGACTGGTCGTCCACGGCCGCGCTCCGCAGGAGGTCGCGAACGGCTTGACAGTCGGCAGGAGCCAGGAAATCGGTAATGCTCCGCCCCGATAACGCGGCACTGCTTACGCGAAACGCAGTACACGCGGCCGGACTGGCGTAGAGAACACCGCCTGATTGATCGACGACTAAGATTGGGTCGCCCACATTTTCGATGAGCGACCGAAAGTAGGCCTCGCTACGGCTCAGGGCGGCATACAAATCGCGGAGGTGGGTGGTAGCCACGTTAAAGGCGCGCGCCAGGATTGCGAATTCGTTTTTGCCGGAGATGCGCACTTCATAATTGAAGTTTCCGGCCGCGAGCGCACGGGCAGCGATGTCCAGCTTTTGCAGCGGTTCCGCGATACTACGCGTCATGAAGAATGCCATTGCCGCGGACACCGCCCCGATCAGGATCGCCAACGAAAGTAGCGAGACGTAAGTCCACCGTTCCCTATTGCGAATATCGGAGAGGCTTTTGATTCTTTGGGCCGCCACCTGACCATCAAGCTCACGAACGGCGCGGTTAAAAGCGCGTTCCATCCACGTGATCTGTTCCGCCAGCCGGAGATCGATGGCACTCCAATCCCCCTTATCCGCCAGGCGTCCCATGTCATAGAGTTGTTCTTCAATTGCCCTGCGGCAATAGACCAAGGTGGTCCAAGCTGAAGCAGAAATGCCAGGACTGTCGGGGGCGGCATGCGATGAGCTATCGACAGCGTCCATGAAGAGGTGGAGTTCCACTTCGATGGCCTGGGCTTCGGCCTTAAACTGATGGGCATCCTGAGCGGACGTAGCAGTTCGCGCCAGCTCTGAAAACCGCAGAATCGTGTTATCGGCGCGCAAAACGGAGAGAATTTCGCGGTCCAGATCGTCGACTCGATGGATCTGACTGTGAAGCATGTGGATCTGCCAGATGGCAAGCACCCCTACCAGCGTGAACAAGCCGACGATGATGGCAAAACAAAGACCCAGGCGCAGCCCGATTCGCAACTGACTCAAGCGAAGGCTCGTAGACTCTGTTTGGGTCCAGGCGATGGGTTCCGCAATTGAAACTGTGGCACTCACCAATCATTCACATTCGGAACCAGGGAGCGGTTCTCGGTGGTCGCCGATCTTTGCCCTAATTGTAATGCTTTTGCCGCGTCATCACTGGCTAACATTGGATATGGCTAGCTGGTTCCATGCATAATTGCTATTCCGTACACCTGCTGATACCGTTCTCCATAGGACTCTAACGAGCCTTGGGGAATGATATAAAACGGTTCAACCGGAAGGGTCGATTTTACGGTGTCGAGCCAAGCACAACGGACCAACGGGTACATAAACCGCCGCGCCTTTATTCTGGAATCCTTTCTGGGCAGCTGTGCGGGTTGGACGTCAGCCTGTAAGAGCTCTGCCGGCAGGCGGGATAACCCGTCACTGACCATGATGTCGGCCTCGGAGGTGATCGACAGCGATTTCACCCAGCGAGCGTTGAATACGCTGCTGAAGGAACGATCAACCCGCGTACAGACCATGCCGAGTCTCAACTCGATCACGATCCAACTGTCACTGTACCGGGATTTGTTCGAGAGGCAACTACCCCAGCCGGACATCTGCGAGATCGATGTGATTTGGCCTAAAATGCTCGCCGACCATCTGGTGGATCTTTCCCCTTATGTGGGGGATGGCGTGAAGCGGTTCGATCCGGTGCTAATTGAGAACTATACGATAGGGAACCGGCTGGTGGCCTTGCCCTTGTATATCGATTCCGGGCTTCTCTACTACCGCGCTGATCTGCTCGAAGACTATGGGTTCGCAGGCGCCCCGCAGACATGGGCGGAGCTCGAATTCATGGCGCGAAGGATCCAAGCGGGTGAACGAAAGAAGGGCAAAGGCAACTTCTGGGGTTATCTATGGCAAGGCTCGGGCGGCGAATGCCTCACTTGCAATGGTCTGGAGTGGCAGGCTTCCGAAGGGGGCGGCACGATCCTGGATGCCGGAGGGCACGTGCAGGTCCGAAACGAAGGGCTCCGGCGGGCGATCGAACGCGCTAAGTCTTGGATAGGAACGATATCTCCACCCGCAATAGTGGAATACGACGAGGACGACTGTCAGAGCCTCTGGCTCGCAGGAAGAGCGGCCTTCATGAGGAATTGGGTGTATTGTTACCGCACAACGCGAAACGGGAAGTCACCCGTTCGTGATAAGTTCGGTGTCGCGCCGCTCCCCGCGGGCTCGACCAGGCGCGCGCGGACGCTCGGTGGCATGGCACTTGCAGTTTCGAAATACTCTCGATTCAGAGAGGAGGCAGTGGCGGCCATACTTTGCCTCACATCGGAGGCGGTTGAGCGGGAGAGGGCCCAGGTGACCGGCGCGATACCGCCTCGGCCGAGCCTGTACCGCGATCCTTCGGCCCTATCGCAAACCCCGTTTTCTCAGGGGTTTTCAGGGATTGTGATGGAGGGCATCGTGGCCCGCCCCTCGCGGGCTGCCGGCCTAAGCTACGATGCGGTTTCCAAGGCATATGCGAGCTCGGTTCATTCCGCGCTCACGCAAGAGTGCCACGTGGACGACGCTCTCACGTACCTGGATAAAGAACTCACCCGAATCATTGCGTAGCATAGCCCGAAATTGCACGATGAATCAGCCGGCTTAAGGACTCGCTCGAGTACGCGCACAATGACTGCGCCATGGATACGGTATTTTCACCAGCCAGCCTGCCTGTCGTAGAATTACGGAATGCAGCAGACCGTGGCGATACTCGGCGGCGGGGTTGCAGGACTCAGTGCGGCGCATGAACTGGCAGAGCGCGGATTCGCCGTGCGGGTCTATGAGCGGAAGCCGTTTTGGGGAGGAAAGGCCCGGAGCATTCCCGTTCCGAATTCGGCCCGCAACGGCGGGAGGCCGCTTCCCGGCGAGCACGGCTTCCGATTCTTCCCTGGATTCTATAAGCATGTTACCGACACCATGCGCCGCATCCCGTACGGTGCCGGTGGCAACACATTCGACAACCTCTCGGTAGCGACGCGCATCTTGCTTGCCCGATCGAACCAGGCTGAAATCACGTGGCTCGCCCGTTCCCCCGCCTCGCTTGAAGATTTTCGGGTGTTTCTTCTGGAGTTGTTTACCCCACTCGGTGTCCCACCGGACGAATTGACCTATTTCGTCAGCCGCCTCCTGATCGTGGCCACGAGTTGTGCGGAGCGCCGGCTGACGGAATTCGAGAATATTGCGTGGTGGGATTTCATTGCGGCGGCAAAGATGTCGAAGGAGTACCAGGCTTATCTCGGGCAGGGCCTTACGCGGTCGCTGGTGGCCATGCGGGCCGAAGAGAGCAGCACGCGGACCGTCGGCTGCACTCAATTGCAACTCCTGTACGGCCTGATCTGCCCGGATCGCGTCTTCGATCGTCTGCTGTCGGGGCCCACGGACGATGTCTGGATCGACCCTTGGATTGAGTACCTGAAAAAACTGGGTGTGGAATTCTATCCCGGAAACCGCGTGGTGGCGATCGAAACATCCGGCGCGCGAGTCACCGGCACAACCGTAGAGAACACGTCCGGCCGATCTTCGATCACCGCGGACTACTATATCGCGGCATTTCCGGTGGAAGTGATGGGCGCCTTAATGACGGACGAACTGAAGGGCGCGGCCCCGTCGCTCGCCAACCTGGACAAGTTGAAGACCCGGTGGATGAATGGCATCCAATTCTACCTTGCGCAGGATGTACCGTTGGTACAGGGCCACACCATCTACCTTGACTCTCCCTGGGCGCTCACGTCTATCTCGCAGCGGCAATTTTGGACCGGTGTTGATTTTTCGCAACTGGGAGACGGTACCGTGCGCGGAATTCTGTCGGTGGACATTTCCGAGTGGCAAGCGCCGGGGGTGGTCTACGGTAAGAGTGCGCAAGAGTGCACCGCCGTGCAGATCAAAGAGGAAGTGTGGGCTCAATTGAAGCAGCACCTGAACACCGGCGGCGCGACACCGATCGCGGATTCGAACCTGGTCGCCTGGTTCCTCGATCCGGACATCGAATTCCCCAATCCGAGCACGGCAACGAATGCCGAGCCATTGCTGATCAATACCGCGGGATCGCTGCAATACCGGCCCGACGCGCAAGTAGAATTGCAGAATTTGTTTGTGGCGTCGGATTACGTGCGCACCTATACGGATATCGCCTGCATGGAGGCGGCTAATGAAGCCGCGCGCAGGGCGGTGAACTGCCTGCTAATTGCCGCCGGCTCGACCGCCGGCGCGGCTCAACTCTGGCCGCTGGAGGAGCCCGTGTTTCTCAAACCCCTTCAGGAGGTCGACCGGATCAGGTTCGGGCTAGGCCTTCCTCATCATTTGGCTACTGGATCTTAAGTTGGAAGGTTAACGAAGGAAGACTGACGATGTTGGCTTTGAAACGAGCGTACGAAAAAACCGGGCCGCAAGACGGCAAGCGTTTTCTGGTGGACCGGCTATGGCCGCGTGGAGTGAAAAAGACCGACTTGGGGATCGACGGCTGGCTAAAGGATGTGGCACCGAGCGATGCGCTGCGCCGCTGGTTTGGGCACGATCCCGAGAGATGGGCCACGTTCCGTCGCCGTTATTTCGCCGAACTAGACGCCCATCCGGAAGCCTGCGAACCGATCCGGGCTGCCGCGCGCCAAGGCCGGGTCACGCTCGTCTACAGCGCGCATGATACCGAGCACAACAATGCGGTCGCATTGAAAGAATATCTTGAGGCGTACACGGGCTTGAAAAAGAGGACAGCCGCAGACGCGACGTAGGGTGACACGCCGGAAGGCCCGCAAGTTTCCAATGGATGCGTATTCTGCATTAATTGTGGGAGCGGACCCTTGGCCTGCGCGGATCCCCATCATATCTCTGGCGCATCTCTCTCGTCTGGCGCGACTGAACGGGCGCATAATGAAATAAACGCGGCAGGAGGCGTTATGGGCTCCCGAACATGGGTATGTGTGGGACTGAGTCTGGTAGCTGCAGGAGGGATGAGGGGTCAGCAAGCTGCGGGCCAAGCTGTAATCGACAAGAGCTCCGAGCGTGCGGTTTTCTTTTCCGGCAGCGTGATGTTGGAGGATGGGTCCGTACCGGCGGACCCCGTGCGGCTGGACCGGGTGTGCGATGGTCGCGCGCTCTTCGAAGCCTGGACCGACGATCGAGGGCATTTCGGCTTCAAGGTGGGATCGGGGGATACCAGCGCCATGAGCGGGGATGCCAGCCTGCCGGGCGCGCGGCCCGCCGATGTGAACAAGGCGATGAATTCCTCGTCGACGCAGTATTCCATGCCCATAACGAGCATGTTGAAGAACTGCGAGCTGCAGGCGGTTCTGTCGGGCTACCAGTCCGAGCCGGTCCGCCTGGATATCAAGAGCACTATGGACGATGCGCGGCTGGGCACGATGATTTTGCATCCCCTGTCGCGGGCGAGCGCGCTCACGGTGAGCACGACCAGCCTGGCCGCGCCCTCGACTGCCAAGAAAGCTTACCAGCGTGGCCTGGAGGCCATGCGAATCCAAAAGTGGGATATGGCGGCGTCGGAATTCGGCAAGGCCGTAAAGAGCTATCCGCCGTACGCGGTGGCATGGTATCAACTGGGCCTCTCGCGGCAAAGCCAGAACAACCTGGCGGGGGCTATCGAGGCGTGGAAGCAGGCGCAGGCGGCGGATCCAAAGTATGTGAAGCCTTACGAGAACCTGACGGCCGTGGCCGACCGGCAGGGGCAGTGGACGGAATCCGAGAAATATTCGCGGTTGTGGATCCAGCTAGATCCAGAGGATTTCCCGGGAGCCTATCTGTTCAACGCGGTGGCGAATGCGCGCCTGAACAAGCCGGAAGAAGCGGAGCGGGCCGTGCGCGAGGGATTACGCCTGGATAAAGATCAGAAAATCCCGCGCATGAATTACGTGCTGGGACTGATCCTGATGGACAAGAAGCAGTACGGCGAGTCGGCCAAGTGTTTCCGCAAATACCTGGAACTGGCGCCCAATGCCAGCGATGCCGCGATTGTGCGGCAGCAACTGCCGAAGATCGAAGAGATGGCCGCGGCGCCCCAGAGGTGACTGGCCGCGGGTTCATTTCACGGCTAGCCTGAAATCCACAATTACGATCAGCGAGTCAGGCATCACGCGGATTTGGGGCACGGTGAAATCCGATAATTCCTGGCGGTAAGCAGCTTGCGGCGCGGTCTGTTCCAAAAGCTTCTTGGCCTGATCCGCCACGCGATATTCGAACTGTTTGCGGAGGCTGTCTGAAAGCGCCGCGCAGACCCGCCGCAGGTAGTATCCGTTCCGCGGCGCGCCGGTGGCAGCGCGGCTCTCGACATGTACATCTTTGAGGCCGATGGTCTGGCCGTGGTAGTAAGGCAGGGCCGTGATGTAGACGTCGAATGAATCGCCCATGCCGATACAACGGCCGAAAACATCCAGGGCGGAGCGTCCGGTGAAATGCGCTTTGAGAGAGAGGCGGCCGTTGTCGCCGCGCAGTTCCGGGTGCTCCAGGTAAGCGAAGCTGCACTTGGCGGCGGGGCTGCCTTTGACGTAGCGGCGGCCATCCTGGGTGAAGACCTCCTGAGCGAGGATCTTCTGGATGGCGGTGTAGTAGATCTCGATTTCTGCGGCGCGGGCGGCGGACAGGAGCAGGCAGGCTAGGAAAACGGTTCGCAGGGCCACCGGCGTGATTATAGCAACGCACGGCGCTAATATATGCTCACCATGCTTACTCGCCGGGAAGGAATCAAAGCGGCCGCGCTGACGGCTATTTCGTATGCCCGCGTGCTGGGCGCCAACGATCGCGTGCAGATGGGGCTGATCGGATGCGGCGAACGAGGGATGTACGTGGGCTCGATCTTTCAGAAGACCGGGCAAATCGATTTCCGCGCCGTGTGTGACGTTTATGGCGAACGCATCGACAAAGCCGTGGCGCAAGCCGCGGGGGCGCAACTCTTCGGCGATCACCGCCGGCTGCTGGAAATGCAGGGACTGGACGCGGTCCTGATCGCCACACCGGACCACTGGCACAAGGCGATTGCCATCGACGCGCTGAATGCGGGCAAGGATGTTTACGTGGAGAAGCCTTTGACTCGCATGCGCGAAGAAGGGCCGGAGATCGTGCGGGCGGCCCGGGTGAACAACCGGGTGTGCCAGGTAGGCATGCAGCAGCGGTCCGGCGAGATTTACCTGGAGGCGCGGGAACGGTTCGTGCGGTCGGGCATGCTGGGCAAGATCTCGCACGTGGACTGCGTGTGGAACGGCGGCGCGGCGCAGGCGCTGCCCGCCGAACCGGCGCAGAAGCCGGCTAATTTGGACTGGGTGCGATTCCTGGGACCGCTGAAATATCGCGACTGGGTTCCCGCGCAATATCTGGATTTCCGCGCCTTCCTGGATTTCGGCGGCGGCAAGCTGACTGATTTCGGCGCGCATTGGATGGACGTGGCGCACATGTTCACGGGGCAGGATGCGCCGCTCTCGGCGGTGGCTGCGGGCGGGGTTTACTACAATTTTCGCGACGGACGCACGGCGCCGGATACGATCAGCGCGTTGTTTGAATATCCGGGCGGATTCACCGTGAGCTTCTCGTCGCTGGCGGTGCCGAGCGCGCCCGATTACGGCGTGGAATTTCTGGGCGCGAACGGGCGGTTGTTTGTGAATCGCAATAAGTACGAATTCCGTTCCGGGGAGAAGGGTGCGGAGCCGGTAACGCGGCGGATTCCGGGCGATATTACCGATCAGCACGTCAGCAATTTTCTGGAGTGCTGCCGGTCGCGCAAGCTGCCGAACGCGGATGTGCAGATCGGACACCGGGCCGCGCAGGCCGCGCTGCTGGCCAATCAGAGCTATTTGGAAAAGCGGAGAATCCGGTTCGATCCGGAGCGGGAGGAAGTACTTCCGTTTTCGGCTTGAAAAAAGCGGGGCCTTAGAGGCCCCGCGCAGGCCTGGGGCCCGCCCCACTTTAAGAATTAGAAACCGGTTTCGTCGGCGGACGGGCCGTAAATCGCGGGCACCGGCACATCGTTCAGGCGCAGATATACGGTCAGCTGTGCGCGATGGTGGATCGTGTGGTTCATGATCAGCCCGCGGATGCATGCGATACGCGGCATGGTGAAGATAGGCTGGCCTCCGTTCAGCAGCGACCATTCGTGCAGCAGAGTCTCATCGCTGGCGCCGGCCAGGGCGGCGCGCGCCGATGCCGCGTTTTTGTCGAACTGCGCCAGCAGGTCCTTCGTCGTGGTGTACGGTTCCTCTTTGTAAGGCGGCGCGCCCGGCGGGGCGATATCGAAAGAGTCTTTCGTGATGGTGTCCGGGGTCCAACCCACCATATTCACGATGTGGGTGGCAAGCGAACCCATGGCGAAGGATTTCGGATGTGGTTTCCAACCGAATTTATCCTCGGGGCAGCGCTCCAGAACTTTGCGAGTGTTGGCCATCTCGTGATCGTACTCGGGCAATAACGCGTCGCGGATCATTAGCTTTCCTCCACAGGTTAGTTTCGCTTTTTGTTCGCCATCTGTCAAGGCTGGACTTGTAAAATTGTGCGATGCTGAGTGACATGCGCATGCTTGCCGTTTTTCTAGTGACTATATCGACGCTGGCGGGCGCCTCAAAGATTCTAGTTACGGTGGTCGATCCGAAGTCGGGGACGGTGGTTTCGAACTTGAAGGCCGAGGATTTCTCGGTGCTCGACGACAAGACCGCGCGGCCGGTCGAAGGCGCGGAGTTCGCACCGGCGACGCTGGACATCATGATGCTGCTGGACTCCAGCCTGGTGGGCGAGATGGTGCGTCCGATTGCCGCGAATCTGATCGCGCAACTGCAGCCCAAAGAGCAGATGGCGATTGTGGCATTCCATTCGTCGGCGGACCTGATCCAGGATTTCACTTCCAGCAAGCAGCTTTTGAGCAGGGCCGTTTCTCAGGTGAAATACGGCAATTCGCCGCGCGTGGTGGACGCGCTGTACGCCGCGATCGACGGTGGGTTTCAAAATAGCACGTTCCGGCGAGTGATCCTGTTGCTGACGGCCGGGGTGGAAGGGTACAGCAAGACCACGGATAAGGAAGTGATCCGGCTGGCGCGCAAGAATGCTGTTTCCATCTTTCCCGTGTATGTGCTGGGCAACGAGAAGTGGATGATGGAATCGCTCGCGCGGGAGACCGGAGGCGCTTCCTTCAGCCTCCGGAATATGAAGAAGAGCAGCAACGAACCGGCGGGCCCAACGATTTTTGAGGTGCTGCGGTCATCCTACACGCTGACCGTGGGGGGCAACCTCTCGCTGGGGGAGAAGGTGAAAGTTGAGGTAAGACGGCCGGAGAAGGTATTCGTGTCGGCGCTACCCCTCGAGTAGAGGCGCGGAGACCCGGAATTACCGCGACGTAGTGTCTTTGGGCGCGGCGAGGTAGCCGGTGATCTGATCCTTGCCGACTTCGTTCACGACCACTTCGTACGGCTGCTTGGCCTTGGCGACGTAGAACTGCAGCGGCTCGTTAATGGTCTTGTCCTTCTTCTCAACCGTCTTGTCGTCGGCCAGGACTTCGATGGTATAGCGGTTGTGCTTCTTGTCCGCGCTTTTGAGCTTCAAGGAAACGTCGCCGACCCGCTTGGGCTGTTTATCCTTGCGCAGCAGCGTGAACTGGAAGTAATTGCGCTCGCCGAGGCGTTTCAAGGCTTCCAACTCTTTACCGTTGGTGGCCACATAGCCGCTGGTAACGCCCAGGTCGCCGGTCACCTTGTTGAGGTTGGCAATGGTCTTATCCAGCTCAGCCTTGGTGGAGCCGAGGTCCGTCTTGACGCTGGTGACATCGCCGCTCACCTCGCCGATCTTGGCGTTGGCGGCAGTGGTCTGTTGCTGGACGTCGCTAATCTTGGACTGTACCTCGGCTTGCTGCTTGGCCTGTTCGGCGGCCAATCGTCGGGCGATCTCGTCAGCGTGCGCCTGGGCCTCCTGCTTGGCGTGGCCGGCAGCTTGGTTCGCCTGCTGGCGGGCGGATTCCAACTCTTCCTTGAGGGTCTCCACGTTGCGTTTCTGCGACGCGGTAGTGACCGAGGCGGCTTCCTTCAGATTGGCAACTTCGGCCAGCAGGGCCTGGTTGGCGGCCCGATCGTCGGTGCGGGTGGTCTCCAGGCGATACCACAAGGCAATGTTGGAGACCAGGAGGGCCACCAGCCCGCCAGCCACCAGTGCGGTTTTCACCCCGGAGCCACTGGGCGGGGGTGTATACATCGGGCTGCTCACAAATCTATACTCCTTAACTTACTGGGAATCACCCCATTATAGACTGTTACGGATCTATTTACGTTTCAGGGTCCAACTGGAAACTATCGCCGGGCGAGGGTACCGTAACGTCCAGGCCGTAACGCGACTTTATCACGGCAGCCAGCGCCTGGGATTGGGTAGGTTCGCCGTGGACCAAAAAGACTTTCTTCAAATGGGGCGCTAGAGGCTTCAGCCATTCCATCAGCTCGCCCTGGTCGGCGTGGCCGCTCAATTCGTCGAGACTGGAGATCTCGGCGCGCACGATGATGGGCTCGCCGAAGACCCGCACCTCGCGCATCTTCTCCACCAGTTTGCGGCCGAGGGTATCCTGCGCCTGGAATCCGGTGATCAGAACGGTATTGCGGGGATCGGCGAGATTGTTGCGTAAATGATGGAGGATACGGCCCTGCTCGCACATGCCCGAAGCGGATATCACCAGAAACGGGCCGTGGAGATCGTTCAACTTCTTCGATTCGGCGGCCTCGCGCACATACTGGAGGCGGCTGAAACCGAAGGGGTCCTCGCCATCCAGCAGATACTGCCGGGTTTCGGCGTTGAAGCACTCTACATGGTTGCGGAACACTGCGGTCACATTGACGGCCAGGGGACTATCAACGAAGATCGGAACGCTCGGAATGCTGCCCGAGTTGGCCAGTTGGTGCAGCAAGAGCACAAGCTGCTGGGTGCGGCCCACGGCGAATGCCGGCACGATGATGCGTCCGCCGCGGGCGCAGGTACGGTTCACCACGTCGCGCAGCTTGCCGACCACGTGAGAGGCACTCTTGTGGAAGCGGCCGCCATAGGTGCTTTCGAGGATCAGATATTGGACCGGCGGCAGTGCGTCCGGCGGGCGGGTGATGGGCAGATTGGGACGGCCGACGTCGCCCGAATACGCCAGACGGACGCGGGTACCGTCGTTGCGGTAGTTGAGAATCAACGACGACGAACCGAGAATGTGGCCGGCGTCGTAGCATTCGTAACTGAAATGCGGGGTCAGAGTTTTGGGCGTGTAGTAGCCGACGGGTTGGAACAGGGGCAGGGTGCGCTCGGCGTCCTCCATGGTGAAGAGCGGTTGGACGGGGTCCGGGAACACGGCGCCGGCGGCGTTTCCGGAGCGGCGCCGCGAGGCGCGCTTATTGACGAATTCGGCATCTTTTTCCTGAATGTGGGCCGTATCGCGCAACATGGCGTTGCAGAGGTCGATGGTGGCCGGGGTGGAGTAGATGGGACCCTTGAAGCCGTTCTTCACCAGTGTGGGAAGGTTGCCGCTGTGGTCGATGTGGGCGTGCGAGAGCAGGACGGCGTCGATGGCGGCGGCATCTACTTGCAGATTGCGGTTCTTCCGGTCCGCGTCCTTGCGGCGGCCTTGCGCCATACCGCAGTCGAGCAGGTACTGGCGGCCATCGACTTCGATCTGGTGCATGGAGCCGGTCACCTCGCCGGCGGCACCGCGAAATGTCAACTTCATTTGGCTTCGGCGCCCAGACGGCTGGCGAGCGGATGCAATTGCCCGGCGTATTTATTGCCCGGTTTCTTGCTATAGGGCACGGCCGAAGGCGAGGAAAGCTGTTCGAAGGTGAACGAGCAGATGCGCATTCCAGGGTACAGCGCTACGGCCATGCGGCTCAGGTTGCTGAGTTCCAGGGTGGCTTTGCCGATCCAGCCGGGATCGAAAAGGCCGGCGGTACCGTGCACGATGATGCCGATGCGGCCCAGACTGGATCGCCCTTCCAGACGCCCAAGGACGTCGGCGTCCAGCTCGAGCGATTCCTCGGTGACGGCGAGGACGAAATCGCGGGGCTGCAGCACGAAAGGCTCGCCTGGGGGCACATCGACGGTGCGCATGATGTGCTGGAGGCTCTCGCGGTCGCGCGGATCGATGTAAGCATACCGGCTATATTCGAAAACGCTGAATTCACTGCCCAGGCGGAAATCCACCGAGCAACTGCCGTACTGTTCGGGCGGGAGATCGGGGGCAATCTTGATCTTCCCCATTTCGATGTAGCGCTTAATGTCTACATCAGACAGAACCATTTGGCGCGCCTCCGGATAGCCATCGTAGCGCAGTTCGGGAACAGGGTGAGAGAAGCGGTCAGGACCCCAAACGTTAATGCAGTTTGTTGATTAAATCCCGGATTTTGTTTTCTTCGTCCTTGGGCGGACTGTCGCGCAGGGCGAGCTGGAGTTGCGCCAAAGCGCCGGGCTTATCGCCTTTTTGCGCCAGGGCCATGCCCATGTGAAAGCGGAAGGTGGAGTTGTCGGGAGCTTTCCTGGTCAGATCCTGAAAGATATCGAGGGCGTTATCGCTCATGTTCTTCTTGAGGTAGATCCAGCCAAGGGTATCGGAGACCTCGTTTAAGTTAGGCAGCACCTGCTTAGCGCGCTGGGCATAGGTGAGGGCCTGGTCGAGGTCGCCGCCCGTCTCGGCCATAAGGAAGGCGAGGTTGTTCAAGGCCTGGCCGTTTTGCGGATCCAGCTTTACAGCCTGCTCATAGGCCTGGCGGGCTTCCGGTTTGCGCTGGGCGAACTGATAGGCGAGCGCCAGCTCATCGATGGCCATGGAATTGTCGGGCAAGGCCTCGGCGGCTTTGGCCAGCGCCTGTACCGCGCCGTTCAGATCGCCCTTGTGGCGCAAGGTCACGCCCAGGCGGAAGTAAACCTCACCGCGGCCTTTGGAATTCTTATCCAGCTCATTGAGCACCGCCTGGAACTGGCTGATGGCGAGATCGAAATTGCCGGCGCGCACGGCCAGGTTGCCCAAGGCCATTTGCAGATCGGTGCGGTTGGGGTACTTAGCCAGCTCGCTTTGCAGAAATTGGATGGCCTGATCGAAATGGTTCTGAGCGGCCATAGCTTCCACCAGGCCAACCATGCCCCGCGGGTCTTTGGGATTGGCGGTGTACGCTTTGCGGAAAATGTCTTCGGCCTCTTTCAGCTTGCCTTCCTTCAGGGAGACCATGCCGAGGGAGAACTCGATATCCGGAGCGTTGGGATTAGCCTGCTTGATAGCCTCCAACAACTGGCGGGCATCCGTATATCTTTTCTCGCCCAGCAAGGCGGCGGCTTCGATCAGGCGCGCCGGCCCGTTGGTCTTATCAATGGTGAGAATCTGGGCGACGGACTTGAGGGCCGTATCGAATTCGGACCGCATCACCTGGAGCTGCGCCAGGGCCAGCCGCGCGGGCAGATAGTCTGGGCGTTCGCGAATGGCTTCGGTGAACTGCTGGCGGGCCTGCTCCCACTCGCTGCGGGCGATGTGGGCGCGGCCGAGGTTGTAACGCGCCACGAAGTTATCCGGCGCGGCGTTGACCACTGCCTGCAATTCGGAGATGGCCTTCTGGACATCGCCGCGGTCGAGGAGTAAGGAGGCCTGCAACCCACGCGCATCGGAATCCTTGGGATTGTCTTTCAGAATCTGAGCGTCGATATCGGCCGCCTCGGCGCGGCGGTTCTGACGCATCAGGATCTCGATCATGCGCTTTTGGTAGGTGGCCTTCTGTTTGGGGTCGGCCGCCATGCCCTCTTTGTACTGCCGAAGGGCCTCCCCATAGTCGCCGTTGCGAAAATAGAAATCGCCGACCACCAGGTAAGCGCGGTCATAATCTTTGGCGTGGGCCTTAATCTGATTGAGCACCGCGACCATCTCATCGTGACGCTTCAGCCTGGAATAATGACCGGCCAGAGAAAGCAGGAAACTCATCTGCTTTGGATTGTTGGCGGCACCGGTCTTGAGCAGTTGCTCCGCATCGGCGCCTTTATTCTGCAGAAGGTAGACGCCGTATAACTCGCTATAGGCGGTCACCAGGGTCTTGTCCTGGTCGATTACCTCTTTGTAGAGCTTCTCTGCCTCTGCAAACTGGCGGTCGGCCGCCAGGGCGCGGGCCAACTGCATTTTTAGCGCGGGAGTGGGCGTCTTATATGAAATGGCTTTGTGATACTCGGCGATGGAGCTCTCGAGCAGACTTTTGGTTTCCTCCGGCTTGCCGGCGTGGAAACTCGCCTGAGCGCGCACGAAATCCAGGTCGGCGGTGAGACGATGGCCATCGTATGAATTCGGGTCGCGCTGCAGCAGTTCCTTGGTGATGTCTTCCACTTCCGACAGGTATTGTGTTTCGTGGGTGAAGGCCAAATAGATTTCCGCGAGGCGGACCTCGGATTCCAGGTGCTCGGGTTGATCTTTTGGAATAAGCTCGATAGCGCGCCTTAACTCGCCGAGGGCATTTGGAATACGGCCCAGCTTCAGGTCGGTTTGCGCCAGGTGATAATAAGCCAGACCGTATCGCTGATCCTTTTGCAAGGCGTTACGATACATGATCGAAGCTTCTTTATATTTGCCCTTAGCGAAATATTTATTGCCGTTCTCCAGATAACGTCTTTTAGCTACGTTGGGATCCCGGCTACAGGACACCAATGCCAGTGCAGCCAGGATGACTACCGCGGATCGCATGCAATTCCTCAGGACTGATTCTAATACACATTGCAGTTCGGGTTCAGGCTGGAGGCCAGCAGTTTCGGGAACTCCATCCAGGCGAGAGCGAGGCTGGTCGCGGCGGATCCGGTTTTGAGGTATCTCCGATAGGATCAGCGCACGGGCGGCTAATCTGAGGATAGGTGGAGCGAGAGGGCCCGACACGGCGGAAAGCCCGCCTCAGGCTTGTACCAGGGTGCCGCCATCACGCTTGCGATGCCGATTGCATCAACTCCGGCAGGTTATGGTTCAGTCGGGCGACTACGGCATGCACAACCTGCGGCGCGCGCCATCCGCCACCAAATAATCCGCAAACCGGCGCCCAACTGCCGCATGGCGCGCCGGATCATGCTGCGGCCGGCAGTTAGCACAGCCTGCTGCTGGACGTGGCCGGCAGTGGTTCCATCGCGATGGCCAGCCCGGCCAAGTGACAATTCTGGAAGGCCCGTTGGGCTTACCGCGCGGCAGGTATCGGTCGGGGCAACGCGCGGGTCCGGGCGGTTCCAGGCTTTCGGTGAAGTAGCCTAAAGCGTCGTCGCGGAAGGACTGTTGAATGCCCAGCGTCTGGCCGTTTGCGGAACGCACCATCTGCTCGACGCTAAGAAAAACGAGACTTGCGCAGGGGTGCGCGATCAGCATGTTGGGGGCTGCGGGCGGCCATCGCCCGTCTGGTGCAGTTACGATTTCAAGGCGAGGCAGGCGTACCGGCGCAAGTTCCGGGGTGAGCGACTAACGATCACGCGTCTTCCGAAGCCGCTGGGGGCGAACTGCGCGAGCTTCGATACAATTCACAAAGGCGCGAGTGTTGAATTCCGTAAGCTTTGACGGTGCGCCGGGCGCGCCGGTTAGGCCGGGCGTTTGTACAAGCGTCCGTCTTTCATGATTACCGACAGCCGCGCGCCGTTTGCGGCCAACAGCGAGATATCTTCCAGCGGATTCCCATCCACCACCAGCAGGTCTGCCGGCGCGCCTTCCCGGACCGTTCCCAGCCGCCCGGTCTGTCCCAGGATCTCGGCGTTTACCGCACAGGCCGAGCGCAGGATATCGATGGCCGGCAGAACCTGCGCGCGCAGGGTGAACTCGCTGGTCTGGCGTACGTGCTGCGCGCCTAGCAGGTCGGTCCCCAGGCCCATCTTGACGCCCGCTCGCTTCATGATTTCCAGGCCGCGAAAGGCCCGGTCGCCGATACGGCGTAGCTTCTCCAGGCTGACCGCGGGAAAGCCCAGCCTCTCGCCCTCCTCCGACAGGGCCGCCAGCGTGGCCATGGTAGGCACCGCGAACGCCCCGCGCTCCGCCATGAATTCCGCGGTCTCCTGGTCGATGAGCGTGGCGTGCTCTATGGACCGGACACCCAACGCCACCGACCGCCGCACCGCTTCCGCCGGATGGCAGTGCGTGGCAACGTACGACCCCGCGCGCGCCGCCTCTTCCACTGCCGCGCTAATCTCGGCATCCGAATACTGGCAGCGCTCCAGCGGATCAGTCGGGGAGGCGATCCCGCCGGATGCCATCAGCTTGATGTGCGACGCGCCCCGCCGCAATTCTTCCCGCACTGCGCGCCGTACAGCGTCGGCGCCATCCGCGATTACGGTCAACAGGTCCATATGGCAGGCACAGCCGCACTGGCAGGCATGCGCCAGCGCGTGATCGCCAGGACGAAAATCGCCATGCCCGCCGGTCTGGCTGATCGCCCGGCCCCCGTAGAACAGGCGCGGCACACCTTCGAGTAGCCCGTCTTTCAGGGCCGCGGCCAGTCCCACATCGCCCCCGCCCACATCGCGCAGAGTCGTGAATCCACGCGCCAGGCTGGCGCGCATGAATTGCGCCGCGAAATGCGCCAGGTAGGAAAAAGGCGATTGCGCGATGCGCGTGAAGTTCAGGCCCGCGGCGTAAACGTGCACGTGCGCATCGATCAACCCGGGCATGAGCACGCGTCCGGCGCAATCCACGACTTCCGCGCCGGCAGTTGTTTCAATCGGCGCGGGCGCGATCCGGCTGATCACACCGCCATCGACGAGAACATCGTGGCCCTCCCGGAGAACCTCGGAATCGCCATCGAAGATGCAGGCATTGCGAAAGAGAATCGGCACGGTGGGAGTCTCTCACACGGCGCAAGCCGCGTCAAATCTCCCGCGTGCTCCGGCGTACCCCGGGGCTGGTCGACGTTTTCTCATCTCGCATCCCTACCAAGTTGCCGCGAGCATTGGCAGTGGATAAGGTTAAAAGGTCCCTTTAACTGATTTGATGTACACTGTATGTCGTCTGGATAAAGCCAAGGCCGAATCTTGGAAAGGACTACGATGCGCATTGCCCTCTGGTTTCTTCTTGCGTCCATTCCGCTTTCTGCTTCCAGCATCATCGTAAGCGCCTGGTGCATGACCGCACCCACCACTCAAGGACCCGGCTCGGCTTCCTGCGGGGACTCCTTTGACACGGCGACCGCGACCGTTAACGGATTCGACGTGGCTGCCGGCGCGTCGGCGGCCCCCGGTTGGTACGCCAGTAATGCGGCGGCGTCGTTCAGCCAGGACCTGGTAATCACGTTCCTTGGAGGAACCGGAGTAGGCTTTGCCCAACCCTGGCTAACGCTTTCGATTAGTGAGCACTTTGGTTCCGCGGGAAGCGCAACGGCATCGCTCGGAGGGTGTCAAGTGTATCAACCCGGTGAATACTGCAGTTGGAACTCAGTGCAGTTCTTATTCGGCGTCCCCGAGATACTGACGCTCTCTTTGAACGCGGGCGCCGGAACGTTCGGCGAGTTGTACGAGTCTGCCGCAGCCAACGGAGAGGCGTTTTATGACGGATTTCTTGGGTTCTATGACGTCTACGGTAACCCGTTGAGCGGCGTAACCTATGAGATTGGCTCCGTCGGGCAATCGAGTCCTGAGTCTGGCACGTTGCTGCTCACAGCCATGGCCGGCGCCGCGCTATTGGCTCGGAGCCGACGTCGTTCTTTTCTGAACTTCAGCCAGAGTAAAGGGACCGAATCACAGCCATTCGGCAGGAACGGGCACGCCTTCGGGAAGCACAAAAGCCGCAGGCATGGTTAGCTGCCGCAGTCCGGGCATTTCTCTGTGGGCAATCCGTCAACTTCCCGCCAAGAAATTCATACGTCCCCTCAATTCCAGTAATTGCGGTCCAGACTGCGATACTGCACCGCCTCCGCCACATGCTTGGCGGACACTACCTTCGACTCCCCAAGGTCGGCAATAGTGCGTGCCAGTTTGAGGATGCGATCGTGCGCGCGCGCCGAGAGCCCCAGCCGCCGCACCGCCATTTCCAGCGTGCGCTCGCCGGCTTCGTCCAACGCGCACAGCTTGCGCACGAATCGCGCGGGCATCTGCGAATTGTAGAAACCACGCGCCATCTGGACCGCCCGAGCGCGCTCCACCACCGCGCGCATGTCCGCCGACGATTCGCAGGCGCCGTTCGCCCGCATCTCTTTGTACGGCACCGCCGGAACCTCGATGTGGATATCGATGCGATCGAGGAGCGGTCCGCTGATCTTGCCCAGGTAGCGCTGGATCATGCCCGGCGTGCAGCGGCACTCCCGCGTGGCGTCGCCGTAAAATCCGCACTGGCACGGATTCATCGCAGCCACCAGCATGAAGCTGGCCGGAAACTGCAGCGTCATATTCGATCGCGCGATGGTGACCGACCCGTCCTCCAGCGGCTGCCGGAGCAGTTCCAGCACATCCCGCGGAAACTCCGGAAATTCGTCCAGAAACAGGAGCCCATGGTGTGCCAGGCTGACCTCGCCCGGACGCGCCATGCCCGCGCCGCCGCCGATCAATCCCGCATCCGAGATAGTGTGATGCGGCGAGCGGAACGGCCGCTCCCGCAGAAGCCCTGCCCCGTCCTGCAGCAATCCGGCGACGCTGTGTACTTTGGTCGTCTCGATGGATTCGGCAAACGTCAGCGGCGGCAGAATACCCGCCAGCCGCTTGGCGAGCATGGTCTTGCCCGAACCGGGCGGCCCGATCATGAGCACGTTGTGCCCGCCCGCCGCCGCCACCTCCAACGCGCGCTTGCTGGTTGCCTGGCCTCGCACGTCCCTGAAGTCCGGCGCGCCCGAATCCGGGCCGCTATCCTGTAGCGCGGGCGTCGCCGGCGGAAACTGGTCCGGTTGCAATAACAGCTTCACCACTTCCCCCAGATGCCGTACGCCGAACACGCGCACACCTTCCACCACCGCAGCCTCCGCCGCGTTGGCCTGCGGCAGGACCAGGTTCGCGATCCCCTGCGCCTGCGCGCACACCGCCACCGAAAGCGCCCCGCGGACCGGGCGCACGCCTCCATCCAGAGACAATTCGCCCAGCAGAAGATGCTGATCGAGCGACCCGATCGATCCCATCGCGCCCAGAATGCCCATGGCCATCGGCAGGTCGAAGCCGGCCCCCTCTTTGCGCACGTTGGCCGGCGCCAGGTTGATGGTCACGGCCTTGTTCGGATAGCCGAAGCCCGAATTGATCAGCGCGGACTTGATGCGCTCGCGGCTCTCGCGCACAGCGGTGTCCGGCATTCCTACCATTACGAAGTCGCGCGCCGACCCCGACGCGTACATATCCACCTCCACGTCGATCACGTGGGCATCGATGCCATATACGGCTGCGCTGCGGGTCTTGAATAGTGCCAAGGAATGAGGTGGGGCTCCGGCGGATTTTTCTCATCCCGCACCCCGGTCTTTGGCGGCCATTTACAATAAAGATTGTCTGCAGATGCAGCCCCACGAAAAACGGCAACTATTGGCCGATCTGGAAGCTGGGCGCCAGGCCCTTTTAGCTGTCCTGGCAAACGTCAACAAAGATCTGGCCACCCGCGCACCCGCGCCCGGAAAGTGGTCGATCCTCGAATGCGTTGAACATCTGGCGGTTTCGGAGAGTGCCCTACTCGCGATGATATCGGCGGCGCAGAGCGCGGACGCACCGGTTGGAAGCGCGGAGCGCGAGCTCCGCATCGCGGCTGTGGGCCTCAATCGCGCCCAACCATTTGCTTCACCCGGAGTGGGCCGGCCCACCGGCCGTTACCGCACGCTCGACGAAGCGCTCGGGCATTTTCTCAGCGCCGGGAACAAACCACGCATCTCGTCGAGAATTGCAGCGAAGATCTGCGCGCCAGGCACACCCCATCCGCTCGCCGGCAAAAGTGAATTGTCACGAGATCCTGCTTAGGATCGCCGTACATCCCCGCCGCCACGCCGAACAGATCGCGGAAATCAAATCCGCCCTCGCCTGAGCGCTCCTGGTTTCCGCCCTCACCGGATCTCGACCGGTTGGCTCAAGGTCGCCATCTTGCCGCCAGCCTGCATCGCCTCTTTCACGAACCGCGTGGCGGCCAGTTTGGCATGGTAGAGATCGCCCTGGCCGGTATGCACATGGTCGAACAGCAAAGCCACGGATCGCGACGCGGCGCCTCGGACGGCACTCTCGACGGAAAACGCCGCGATCCCCGCTCATTCCGTCATCGAAGATTAGGAAATCGTCCTTAGTAAGCCCGCCGACGGGCCGGCGGTCATCGTCGCGCACCACGATCCCGGCCTCGACCAAGTTCGTCTCGACGGCAGCACGTACGGTGGAGGTGGCACATAGACATCGCTGCTCACCCGCACTTTCTATTTCGGCGTGGTTTGCGGGCACCGGCTGCTGCGCACACAAAATCGCCGCAGCCCAAACGCATCCCGCTAATCCTTGACGCCACAAATGGTGAAGCATCCGTGCGAACCATCACCTGGTTGCCGCGGGAGCCAGGTTACGCTCGATTATAGAGTCATCCCCTGCCCCGATACCAATAGGACAGACCTTCGTCATTGGAGTAGTCTAGTCATGTAAGGCGCATTTCGCGGCGGTGCGTTGGCCCGCGCACGCCGCCGTATGCCATTTCTAAGGAGATCAAGTCAATGACCAAGTCTGTACTGATTTTCGCTGCTGCCGCCGCCGTCGCAGTCTGTCCCGCAGCAGCCCAATTCAAGAGCCCGCCGGCCGAAACTTCCGTAACCGTCGGCGGCAAAAGCATCAGCATCAAGTATTCCGCGCCGTCCATCCACGGCCGCCAGATTTTCGGCGCTGGCGGTAAGCTCTCGCAGGATCCCCATTATCCCGTATGGCGCGCCGGCGCCAATGCCGCTACGGCGCTGCACACCGACGCCGATCTGGATATCAAAGGCTTGCACGTGCCCGCCGGCGACTATACCCTCTTCGTCAACGTGGCGGACCCCGACCACTGGGAGCTGATCGTCAGCAAGGATACCAAGGAATGGGGCCTGGCGTACAAAGACAACATGGATCTCGGCCGCGTAAAGATGGATATGAAAAAGCCATCCTCGCCGATCGAGACCTTCAAGATCACCCTCTCCGGTCACGGCGAACATGGCGGCATGCTCCAGATGGAATGGGAGAACCATATCGCGTCAGTGCCCTTTACCGTGAAATAGCTCGACCCGCGGGGCCCGCCCGGCAAGTGCTTTGGCGACACCATCTTGCCGGAACATTCCGTGTTAGCGTAACGTATCAAGTTACGGATGCCCTTTTGCAGCCAATGCGGAAACCAGGTGGACCCCGCGGATGTCTTCTGTGCTAAGTGCGGCTCGCGCCAGCCCGGCGTGCCGCCCCGCGCTCAGGGCGCCGCGTCCGATCCGTTTTCCTCCATCAGCCCGCGTACGGCTTCGGTTCTGTGTTACATTCCCGGAATCGGCTGGATTGCATCCATCGTGGTGCTGGCCTCACAGCGCTTCCGCACCAACCGCGTAGTGCGTTTCCATGCCTTTCAGGGGCTGTACCTTTTTGTCGCCTGGCTGATCGAAGACTGGGTGCTGAAGCCCATCTTCGCCGAGATCCCCCACCTGCACGTCAACGGTATCATTCAGACGGTCTTATTCTGCGTGGCCATGTTCATGGTGGTGAAAGCCAGCCAGGAAGAGGCCTTCTCTCTGCCCATCATCGGGGAGTTGGCTGAAAAATCGGTTGCCGAGAAGTGAAGCCTCTCCTGGGCATCGCGTTGTTGGCAGCCGGACTGGCGTCAGCCCAAAGCGGTCCTCCCGAAACATCCGCCGGCAAGCCGCTGTTCACCTTCCGCTCCGGCCTCTGGCTGAATCTGCATCATTTCCTGTATGTGCTGGGGCGCGCGAAGAATGGCACGCCCGATAGCCGCCGCCGCGCCGTCGCGGATGCTCCCGCCGATGCTACTCGTCTCGAATCCGCCCCCGCAAAGGACCGCGAGGTTTGGGATCGCGCGGTGGCTTATTACCAGAAAGAAGTGTCCCCTAAAGACGCCATCTTCGATGGCGACCTGGCTGCCATGACCAGCGCCCTGGGAGACGCCGGCGATGCCCCTTCGCTCGAGCGCGTTCCCATCCCGGCGGCCATGCGCACGGCGCTCGAAAGCGCCGCGGACGTCTATCGTAAGACCTGGTGGGAGCGGCATGCCCAGGCGAATCGCGCGCGGATCGACGAACTCCAGCCGCTGCTGGCGCGCTACGGCCGCCCTATATCCGCCATGCTCACGAAGGCCTACCAGCAGGCTTGGCCGCCGGAAGGCCTGACCGTACAGATGTCCGCCTATGCCAATTGGGCCGGCGCGTATTCCACTTTTCAAGGCGGTTTTAGCCGCCTCATCGTGATGGCCAGTACCGACCCGGGATCGGCCGGCAGCGAAGGCCTGGAAATCATCTTCCACGAAGCCATGCACCAGTGGGATGACGCCATGATTCCCCGCCTGCGGGATACGGCCGCGCGCCTGCACGCGGACATCCCCCGCGACCTGTTTCACTCCCTCATTTTCTATACTGCCGGCTACGCCACCGCCCAGGCAGTGCCCGGCCATCGCCCCTACGCCGACGCGCTGTGGGCACGCGGCCTGCCTGGCCACGCGCAGCTCGATCAATACTGGCTGCCCTACCTGCGCGGCGAAGGCACGCTGCAGGGCGGGCTCGACCGCCTGGCCGGTGCATTTCCCAATAGCTCAGCAAAATAGCCTCAACGATCCGGCACGCCCCGCAGTAATACCTATTAGAAATGGAGCCGGAAGGACTCGTGCTGCCGATGGCCGCCTGCCAGCGGGAAAACTCTGGCGATCTGGCAACCTTCGAGCGCATCATGACCGAATGCGAACGCCGCGTGCTGCGCATCGCGCTGCGCCTGCTTAATAATCCGCAGGATGCCCAGGATGCCGCCCAGGAAGTCTTTCTGCGGCTGTACAAGCATCTTGGCCGGATCGACGAGACGCGCGGCTACGAACCCTGGCTTTTTCGCGTCACGGTGAACGTCTGCCGCGATATCGCGCGCAGCCGGCGGCGTACCCTCGGGTTCGACGACGTAGCCGGGTTGCCCCTTGATCCGCCGTCTCCGCTGCCCGACGCCTATCAGGATGCCGCGCGCGCCCAGCAGCGCGAAGTCGTGCGCCGTGGCCTCAGTTGCCTGGGCGAAAAGGAGCGCGCCGCGATTGTATTGCGTGACGTGGAGGGCCTGTCCACGCGCGAGGTGGCTGGAATCCTGGGTACTTCGGAGGCCACGGTGCGCTCGCAAATCTGTACGGCGCGCCTCAAGCTCCGTGATTTTGCCGGCCGCCTGTTAAGGAGGCGAATATGAGTTGTACGAAATGGGAATTCGATGTAGCGCTGTATGCCGGAGGCGATCTACCGGCCGCCGGCGCCGCGCCCGTGGAATCGCATCTGGCCGGCTGCGCCGCTTGCCGCGCGTTGCTGGACGAACTGCGCTCGGAGCAGTCGCTGTTGGCCGATCTGCGCGACGAACCTCTCGCGGACGCTATGGTAACGCGGGTGCGCCACAATGTATTGGCGCGGGTCAGCGCTCCGTCGCGCTCGTTGTGGGGTTGGCGGCTGGCCTTCGCCGCTGCCGTAGTGCTGGCCGTAGTGCTCGCCTGGCCGCGGAATCGTGCGGTGCAGCAGCCCGTAGGTGTAGCTCGCGTCCCATCTGCGCGTGTAGTTCCAGCGCCTGCAATTCCGGCGCCCGTCGCGCCCGTAAGAGTACTCCCGGCGCGACATCGCGTGATTCGCCGCCATCGCCCCGCGCCGCCCGTTGAACGCGGCGAGCCGCTGCTGGTGCAGTTCGTAACTAATAACCCGGACATTGTTATTTACTGGCTCGTAGATCAGAAACCTCAAGGAGATTGAAAACATGAAAGTCGTGAAGCAAATCTTATTCGGACTGGCAGTTGCCGGCGGGCTGCTGGCTCAGGATGCGCCTCCGGCGGCTCCCCCAGCAAAACCGGAGCCTGCCCGGCAGCAGCGCATCTTCCAGTTGAAATATGCCGACGCGCGGGATGTCGCCAACGTGCTGGGCGTCTTTGGTTACGGAATCAATGCCAACCGCGACCTGCACGTAGTAGCGGTCAGCGCCCCGGCCGAAACTATGTCTGCCGTGGAAGACGCTATTAAGCGGCTCGACGTACCGGCCGCCGCGCCCAAGGACATCGAACTCACCGTCTACATGGTCATGGCGTCGGAACAGACCACCACCGCCGACGGCCTGCCTTCCGAACTGCAGCCGGTAGCGGCGGAACTGAAGAAGATATTTTCCTACAAGGGCTTCCACCTGCTCGACACCATCCTGCTGCGCACCCAGCCCGGCAATCGGGCGGAGGCTAAGGGAGTAATCACGCTCTCCACGCACGATTACAGCTATACCTTCTCGGTCACGCCCTCCGCCGTGAGCGAAGATCCTAAGGGACGCCTGATCCGGCTGGACAATCTAGGCATGCACGTGCGCGTGGGCAACGAACCCGGATTCAACACCGAGATCACGGTGCGCGAAGGCCAGAAAGTGGTGGTGGGCAAATCGAACATCGGCCCCGACCAGTCGCTCATCCTGGTGGTGACCGCCAAAGTCACGGAGTAGAATATCCGATCCCGCGGGTCACGCGCTACGAGTGAAACCAAGCCCGCAGCGTCGATTCGCCCGCCATCCCGGACGAGCTGTGCTTGATGGTGCCATCCGGTCCGATCATCACCAGCTTCGGCACACCGTTCACGCCGTAGCGCTGCGCGGTGCGCCCGTCCGGATCCACCAGGTTGAGCAGATGCATCCGGCGCATCACCTCTCGCGCGCCATCCGCATCGCCGATATTGACGGCGGCGATCTCCACGCCCTGGCGCATCGCCTCCGGAAACATCCTGTCGAGCAGCGGAAGCTCGTGCCGGCAGATGCTGCAGTTGGTGTTCCAAAAGACCAGCAGCACCGGCCTGCCGCGAAACGAGTCCAGATGAAAGGCGCCGCCGTACGCGCCTTGCAGATCGAAATCCGGAGCCGGCCGCCCGACGTCGTCGTGCCCGAAGAACACGATCGCCGCCAGCACGCCGGCAATCACAAGGAGAGCCTTTGACGAGCTGCTGCCCATGGCAATCTACAGCTTATCAATCGGCGGAATCAGCCGCTCCTTGACCGCGCTCTTGATGATACTTACCATTGTTAATCGTATCGAACAGCCGGTCGACGGCGTGCGATACCTCCCGCACGGCGCGGTCAAAAGCATACTGGTTCGATTTTGAAGGTTTGCGGTATCCGCTCACTTTGCGCACGAATTGCAGCGCGGCGGCGGAAATTTCCTCGCTCGGGACCGGAGCGTCGTCCGGACGGCGTAGCACTTTGATACTGCGGCACATAGTCGGCTTCTACTTCGGCGGTTCCAAGTATTGTGTCAGGTCCCGGATGATCTGCTGCTCCGGGGGTGAAAAACGGCTGCGGAAATCGGGGCTGTTGGTGCGCGCCTGCCGCTGCGCTTCCTGTAGAGCGCCCAACACCTCCACTTCCCTGTACACCACCCTGCGGCGGGCAGGCGGCAGTTGGTTAAACTCGCGCAGCCGTCCGCGCACCACCTGGCGCAATGCCGGCGGCAAAGAACTGAAAACCTGGTAGCGCTCGCGCAGCGCCTGCTGTTCGTCCGGCGGCATCTGGTTGTACTTGCGCAGGCGCTGCCGGATCAGCCGTGCGGTCGCCGGCGGCAATTTCGCAAGCTCCCGCTCCCGCACGTCGGGCGGCATCCGGTTCCATTTGTCGATAGGAAGACTCGGGCCTGCCTGCTGCTGTGACGCCTGGCCGCCCCACAATCGTGGCGTGGCCGGCGCTAATACCGCCAGCCCCACACCGACGATGGCCTGGCGCAGCAGGCTACATGGCATCGGAGTGCCCGCTTTCCGCGGAGTTCGCCGCGCCAAATTGCCGCAATAATTCAAGATCGTCCAGGTTCCGTTCCACCTGTTCCGCGCGCACCGTCTCTCCGCGCTGCATCGCCGGTGCGGTTTTGACTGGATGCTGTAACAAAAGGCTGGCTGCCAGCAGCAGACAGGCCGCGGCGGTCAGCGGCAATGCCCGGCGCAACGGCAGTGGACGGAATGGGAGTGTGAGCCGGTCCCACCAGGATACCGGCGCTTCGCGGTCAATCCGGTTGTACAGGCGGCGGTCGAAATCGGCCGAGACCGCAGGCGCTTTCCAGTCGTCCAACGCTTTCCACACCGCAGCCTGTTCGGCTACCATCGAACGGCACACTTCGCAATCGGCGAGGTGCCGTTCCAGAGCGCCGGCAGTCTCCAGATCCAATTCGCCGGCGGCATACTCCACCAGCACTTCTCCTCTCCGGCTTTCCATTGGGCAATTCATAGGGTTCCCAAGTGCGCCAAAGTGGCGCGCAACGTGGAATATGCGCGGAATAAAAGCGACTTTACCGCCGACTCCGAGCAGCCTAACACCCGGGCGATCTGCGAATATTCCATCTCTTCATATTTGTGCATCAGTACCGCCGCGCGTTGCTTCTCTGGCAGCGCGGCCACAGCTTGCCGGACTTCTTCCAGCTTCACCTCGTTTACCAGGACCTGCTCCACCGAAGGACGCCGGTCCAGAACCTGACGGGCCGGCATGTCCGGCGTCCCGTCATCCAGCCGCTCCTGCCCGCGGTCGTGCTTTTCATCGCGCAGCCAGTTCAGCGCCAGGTGGGTGGCAATCCGAAACAGCCACGTCGTGAATTTGGCCGTAGGCTCGTAGCTCAACCGCGAGCGGTACACGCGCAGAAATACCTCCTGCGCCAACTCCTCGGCGACCGCCTGTTCCTGCACCAGCCTGTACAGGAAGTGAATCACGGAGTTGCGATGCTTCTCTAAAAGAAGGCCGAAGCATGCGCTGTCCCCGTCCTTGACGCGGAGCATCAGCTCGGCATCGTAGTCCAGGGTCGCTGCGCCCACCCCCATATCAGTCTGAACCCTCGGTTCCATATAAGGTTGCGCTGAGCTTCGGAAAACTCTGAACACTCCTGGGTTGTGGTGGCTTAGTACTCTCGTTTGAGCGCTCGTTCCATCAGGCTCCGAATCGCGTCCTGGGGAGGCAGCCCCACATTGAGCATTTCAAACATCCGTGCCGAGATGGGCATATCTACCTGATGGCGGCATGCCAGATCCACTGCAGCCTGCGTGGTTTTGATCCCTTCGGCCACCATTTTCATCGAGCTGACAATCTCTTCCAGTTTACGCCCGCGTGCCAACTCCAGGCCCACCATACGGTTGCGGCTAAGCTCCCCACTACAGGTCAGCACCAGATCGCCCAAGCCGGCCAGCCCGGCCAGCGTTTCCGGGCGTCCACCCATGGCCGTGGCCAGGCGGGTCATCTCCGCTAGACCGCGGGTGATCAGCGCCGCCTGGGTATTGCTGCCCAATCCCAGCCCGTGACAGACGCCCGCGCCGATCGCCACCACGTTTTTCACCGCCCCGCCTACCTCGACGCCCACCGGGTCGGGACTGGTGTACAGCCGGAACGTGGGACCGGAAAAGCTCACCTGCACGCTATCGGCCAGAGCCTGATCGGTGGACGCCACTACCAGCGCGGTCGGATCGCCCCGGGCTACCTCGCGCGCGAACGTGGGTCCGGAGATAACCGCCACCCGTGGTTCGAACCGCACGGCAACGCATTCATGGATTACCTCCGACATCCGCATCAGGGTGCCGTTTTCCAGTCCTTTGGTTGCGCTAATAAAGACCGTGGAAGGAGTCAGGCAGCCCAGCATCTGGCCGTAAATTCGCCGCACCAGGTGCGAGGGCATCACGCTGAGCACCATGTCCGCATCCGGCACCACGGCGGCGAACTCCGTTTCCACCGCGACATTGGCGGGTAAGGGAAATTCCGGCAGATACAGATCGTTGATGCGGGTCGCGCGCATCCGCTCGGCAAGATCCTTCTCGTACACCCATAGCCGGATCTGCGAGAACCGCGGCGCCAGCACCATAGCCAGCGCCGTGCCCCAGCCACCTGCGCCCACAATGGCGAGAACCCTCACTTGCGGCTCCCGAAGGAGAACACGGACTCGCTGCCCGCACGCAGCCGCACAATGTTTTCGCGGTGACGATAAATGATCAGTACCGCACTCAGCATGGCCGATGCCATGACCGTCAATGGGGGATGCGCGATCAGCCATACCGCCAGCGGGAAGGTGCCCGCGGCCACTATCGATCCTATGGAAATGTGCCGGGTCCAGGCCACCATCGCCACAAAAACCACCAGCGTCGCCACCAGCGGCAGGGGCGTCAGGCAAAAATACGCGCCCACGAACGCTGCCACCGCCTTGCCGCCCCGGAAGCGCAGGAAGACCGGGTAGGAATGGCCGATCATCACCGCCAGCGCCGCGGCGCTCATCCAGTTCACGTCTCCCCCGCTGAGCCGCGCCTCCAGCCACACCGCCAAGAAGCCTTTGGCCATGTCCAGCAGCAGCGTGGCCACGCCCGCCGCGCGTCCGGTGGTGCGCAGCACGTTGGTGGCGCCAATGTTGCCGCTGCCGGCGGACCGCACGTCGCGCCCCGTTGTCAGCTTGACCAATAAATATCCAAATGGAATGTCACCCAGCAGATAGGCGATTACAAGACCGAGGGCAGCCGTCATCACTTTGAGATTGGGAACTCCGCAAGCTTAGTGTACACGGAACCGCCCGCGCCCTGGCGGCTCTGATAGAGGAAGAAACGATCGGCCGTGAAGCTGCCGAAATCGAGGGACGGCAGCGCGGCAATGGCCTCGCGCAGTGTCTGCATAGGAACAGGATCCTTGACCCGCGCCAGCGTCAGGTGCGGGCTGAACGGCCGGCCCTCCGTCTGCAATCCCAGCGGTTCGAGGGCGCGATTCGTCTCGGCAGCCAGCGTGGCAAGGTCGGGCGAAGCCTCTACCCCGGCCCAGAAGATCCGCGGGGAATGCGGATTCGGAAAGAATCCCAGCTTGCGCACAGCGACTGCGATCGGAGCATGGCCCGGCAGCCCCGCGAGGGCCGCCCGCATCTCCGGCAGTCGCGCCTCAGGCCACTCGCCGATAAACCGGATGGTGACATGTAAATTCGCGGGTGGGCTCCACTTGATCCGCGCCGCCGGGCGAAGTTGATCGACCAGACGGTCTAGATTCGCGACCACCTCCGCGGGCAGATCGAGGCCGGTGAACAGGCGCATGGTGCGCTCCTATTTTCCACCCGAAGTAAGGAGAGACGCAAACCGCTTTCGCAGCCTAATTGCGGCAAACGCACTGATGATTTATGATTCAAGAGACTTGAAGCGATCGCGCCTTTGAGGAGGGTTCATGCACCACTTTCGCCTGATGACTGTCGCCGCCCTGTGCGCCCTCGCAACTCAAGCCGCGTCCGCCCCTACCTACACCAAAGACGTAGCGCCCATCCTTTTTCATCGCTGCGCCGAGTGTCATCGCTCCGGCGAGGCCGCGCCCATGCAGCTCTTGAGTTATAAGGAAGTCCGCCCCTGGGCCAAGGCGATCCGCGAAAAAGTGCTGGAACGCAGCATGCCGCCCTGGCTCGCCGACCCGGCTTACGGTCACTTTTCAAACGACCGCCGGCTCTCTCCGCAAGAGATCGAAACACTGGTTACCTGGGTGGACGCCGGCGCGCCCGAGGGCGACTCCCGCGATCTGCCGCCCACGCCGCGATTCGAGCAAGGCTGGACCATCGGCCAGCCCGATGTGGTGATCTCGCTTGCCGAACCGGTGGCTGTGCCGGCCGAAGGTGTCGTCCCCTACAAGTACGTGGTCGTCCCTACTAACTTCCCGGAGGATAAATGGGTGCAAGCCGCCGAGATCCGCCCCGGCAACCGCGCCGTCGTCCACCATGTAATCGTCTTTGCGCAGGACCCTCACGGCCGCGAGGAGTCCTCTGAGAGCAGGGGAGAAGGCGGGCGTGACTGGGCGGGCGCCAAACTGGCCGGCTTCGCGCCCGGCGAACAGCCCAAAATCTATCCCCCGGGAACCGCCAAACTGCTCAAGTCCGGGAGTAAGCTGCTCTTTCAACTGCACTACACACCCAACGGAAAAGCCGGCACCGATCAGACCTCCATCGGTCTGATTTTCGCCCGTGCTCCCATCACCCACAAAGCTCTCACCGGCACAGCGACTAACTTCCGCTTCGCCATCCCTCCAGGCGATGCCAACTACGAGGTCCACTCCACTTGGACCGCGCCCGACGACATTCGACTCGTGGACCTGATGCCCCACATGCATTTTCGCGGTAAGGACTTCACTTACACGGCAGTCTATCCCGACGGACACAGCGAAGTTTTGCTGCGTGTGCCCAAATATAACTTCAACTGGCAGTTGGTGTATCGCGAACAGGATCCCCTACTCCTGCCCAAAGGCACGCGCCTTGACTGTGTCGCGCACTTCGATAACTCGCCCAACAATCCGGCCAACCCGGACCCGCGCAAGGAAGTCCGCTGGGGAAACCAAACCTGGGAAGAAATGATGATCGGGTGGTTCGACTACACGTTCGCCACTCCCAAGCTGTCCGCCGCGCAAAGAAACTGACTCGGTTCTCCTGCCTGAGCTAAGTTATCCGAATCAGCGGCCGCAAGACTGCGGGACCTCTCCCGCGTTTAGAGGCTTGCCGTGCGGGAGCGGTTCGGGCACTGCCGCAAATTTCGCAACCGCATCAAACAGGGGTTTGAAATCGCGGGAAAGATTGCCCATCAGGCAATCCGTCAGATCCCCCTTGAGTTCCGGGAATTCCGTGATGAACTCCCGGAAGCTGAACTCCTGGTTGTAGAAGGCGTAGACCAGCTTGCGCATGGCCTCAATGCTCTGGCAAAACTGAGCGCCGTAATCCGCGAAGCGGGCCGCGGAAACGTCGCCGGCGGTGAGCGCGGCGTCAACCGCGTCGCCCGCAATTTCGCCGCTGCGCAGCGCCAGCATCACCCCCGAGGAAAATACCGGGTCCAGAAAGCCGAATGCATCGCCCGCCAGCACCAGCCCATCCGCAGAGCAATGGAGCGAGCGGTAGGAGTATTCTCCGGTCACGCGATAAGGTCCGAACTGCTGGCCGGGGGCCAGATGGTCTCTAATCCAGGCATTCTTTTCCACTTCGCGGTGAAAGATGGTGGCAGGATCGCGCGTGTCCTGGTACAGATAATCCTTTTCAGCCACAATTCCCACGCTCATGACGTCATTGGCCAGCGGGATGTACCAGAACCAGCCCTTGCCCGGCAGATAGGCAACGGTAGTAGCTCCTTCGTCGATGCCGGGGTCGCGCTGCGCGCCTTTGTAGTAGGTCCATAGCGCGATCTTATTCAGCACCTTATCGCGCACCTTCCATCCATTGCGAGTCACTGCGAAGGCCTCGCGGCCCGTGGCATCGATGGTGACCGGCGCGCGGAATTCGCGCGTCTCGCCGTCTTTGTCCACCGCCCTGACCCCGGTCACCGCATCATCTTGCTGAATCAGTTCGCGAACCGTGATCTCTTCGATCACTTCCGCGCCTTTCTCCCGTGAGTTGTCCAGCAAAAGCTGATCGAACTCGCTGCGCAGCACCTGCCAGGTTGCGGAGGCCTCATGCGCGAGTTGCTGTGAAAAATAGAAAGGCACCGAAGCCCGTCCGCTCATGCCCACGAACTGCACGCTATGCTTGCGGACGAAATGCGAGGTTTTCATCCGGTCCAGCACGCCGATGCGTTCGAGCGTGTAGTAGCCGTAGGGCAGCAGAGACTCGCCGATGTGATAGCGCGGAAACTTCTCCTTCTCCAGGACCACCACGCGCCGGCCTTTTGCGGCAAGCACGGCGGCCGCGGTCGAACCGGCCGGGCCACCCCCAATCACGATGACATCATGCGTTTGCATATTTCTAATCGGAACCCCTCACGGAACCGGCCTCGTTTCAGATGTTATCTTGGCTCGGCGCCATTGAGCGGTAAGCCGATCGAAGCGGCGCCAACCTAGGTTTCCAGTTTACCAATCGCCGGGTAATGGCTGCGCACCCAAGCCAGTCCGGCGAAAGCGAAAACCATCGCGATTGCCAGGACAGACCAGTATGTCTTGGCTCCGGACTGAATCACAAACGCGCCGAACAACGAACTCAGCAGACCTCCCAACCTCCCGATGGTCGCCGCGTACGCCACTCCGGTGGCCCGTATGCTGGTTGGGTACACGTGCGCGGCGAGCGCGTACATGGAGGTCTGTACGGCGTTGGCCAGCAGACCGTTGATCCCGAGGCATGCGATCAGCAGAACGTGATCGCCATGCGCCTGAATCGGGACCACCAGTAGCGCCAGCGCGCTCCCGGCACAAGCCAGGGCGCCGGAGAGCATCGGCCCGCGCGACCCAAGCAGGGTCACCAGCGCGGCCCACAACAGCACCCCCAGCACGCCGCCGAAATTGTAGACGGCCAGCCCGGTGCTGGCAGTGGCGACGTTTAGTCCCTGCGCGGATAGCATCGCCGGCAGCCAACCGAAGATCAAGTAAACAGATCCCAGGCTGGAGAAAAAGGCGATCCATAGGCCCGTGGTATCGCGACCCAGGCCGGAACGGAATAACCTCCGCACCGAAGCCTTTTCCGCGCCTTCGTGTTCGGCGCGATCTTCAAACGATGCCCCGGCCGGAACGGCGTGCCCCATTCTGCCCAGCAGAATGACGAGCCGCGGCCACATGCCGGACCGGCGCGCCAGGAATCGCGGCGATTCCGGCAGAAGCGCCATCAGGACCAGCGCTAGCAGGACCGGCAAAGTGCCGCCGATCGAATACAGACCGCGCCACCCGAATCGAGGCAGCACCCAGGCGGCCAGCAGGCCGCCCAGCATTCCGCCCAGCGGGAAGCAAACCAACGTGAGCTTCACCGCCATCGCGCGCCGGCGCAGCGGCGCAAACTCTGCCGTCAGGGCGCTGGCGTTCGGCAGGGCGCCGCCGGTGCCCATACCGGTCACGAAACGCAAGATCGTAAGGGCCGCCAACCCGTGGACCATGGCGGTGGCGATGGTGGCCAGGCCAAACGTCACCACACAACCGATCAGCGCCATCCGCCGGCCGAAACGATCGCCTACATAGCCCGCCAGGGGGCCGCCCACTGCCATCCCCGCCAGTCCGACCGCCAGCACCGGACCGAAATCGCCGCGCGCTACGTGCCACTCCCTGATCAGGGAAGGGATCGCAAAGCCGAGGATCTGAATGTCGAAACCATCGAAGATGACGGCCAGCGCTGCGAGCGCAGTCAGCAGTTTCTGATAGGTCGACCAGGAACTGCGATCGAGCAATGCCGCGACATCGAACGTCTGGCTTATTCGCGTCTCGGTTTGTGCAGGCTCATCGGCGCCCCTGGGCATCAGGGCATTGTACACGAAATCGGTGTGTATTCGCCAAAATCCCTAGATGGCCGCCCTTTGGGGGCGGTTGCGCCAGCCGCAACATAACGAAACACACCCGCAGGGAGGAAGAGTTCGGTCGCCGGCCGTACAGACCCGGGCATGTGTTACACTTCGGGCAGATGAGTAATGCAATCACTGTCCGGCTGCCGGAGGATCTAGCGGAGTGGCTCGAAACTGAAGCGCGCAAAACGGGTACTTCTAAGGGACGCATCGTTCGAGAGGAACTTGAGAAAGCCCGAAGCTCTGCCAAACGTCCGTTCCTTCGCTGGGCCGGTGTGATCGCTGGACCAAGCGACCTCTCGATGCGCAAAGGCTTCTCTCGCAAATGAAGGCGATCGCGGACACAGGTTTTCTTGTCGCGTTCGGGAACCGGAGAGACTACCATCATGAGTGGGCGGTCGGGATTGCTGAAGGGGTCACGGAACCGCTGTTGACGTGTGAAGCAGTGCTTGCCGAGACCGCATTTCATCTCGGCAGTAGCGCTCTCGTACTTGCGTTTCTGCACGACGGCTTGGTGCGATCCACATTTGTGTTGAACGAGCATGTTGCGCGATTGGCGGAGTTGGCAGCACGCTACGCGGATCGCAAACCGGATCTGGCAGACCTTTGCGTGATTCGCCTTAGCGAATTGCATCCGCGGCACCCGGTGATCACCACGGATCTCGCAGATTTCCGGGTGTACCGCCGGGGCCGCCGGGAAGCGATCCCCCTGATTCATCCTCCTGTGCGGTAACCAGCCAGCCGGGCAGCGTACTTCCCAGAGGGAGCGTTCACAACTTAAAACCAATCCAGGTCGCGGCCGCTGACTACTTTCCCGGAATAACCATGCCGGATCTCCTTAACCAGATCGACTCCTTTCCGGGTCCGAAGTAGATCTGGTGGTACAAAACCAGCAGTTTCGGTCTTGACCGCGCTGCGATGGCCGCCAGTTCGGAGGTGGATGTGTGAAAGGCGGCATGGTATTCCTGCAGGCTGGGCTCCAACTGGGCGAACCGTGCCGCGGAGTAGACCTCGTGAACAAGGACATCGCAGCCCTGGCAGGCTTCCTCGATCGCGGGGCAAGGAACTGTATCTCCCGACAATACAATCGTCCGGCCGCCGGCCTCAACGGCGTAGCCGAAAGCCTGTGGCCACGAGCCATGCCGCACAGCGATAGCCCGCACCGAGATGCGGGCGTCGCGATATACAGGTCCGGCGGAGATTTCGTGCACGTTGACGCGCAGGCCCGCCGCGTCCTCTTGCTCCAGTCCGTGAGTGCGAATGTCTATATCTTCGCTAAATGCCAGCTTGATGTTCCGTCATGGCAGCCGTGCCTTTCGGGCCGAACACCTCCAGAGCCTCCCGGCGGCCATCTACTCATGAAGTCAGAATTACGTCCGCGTACCCCAACGTATGGTCGGAATGCAGGTGCGTTACAAAGAGCTTGGTCAAATTGGACGCTGCCAGGCCGGGGATGCGATACCGCTCGGCGGCCTCTTCGGCGCGACGGACCACGCCCGCGCCCGCATCAAAAAGGTAAACCTGTCCGCCGGCCACAATGGCAACCGCCGGGCCGGAACTAAGCGCGTCCGGTATCGGTGTTCCGGAACCGAGAATGATCACGGTAGCCGATTCGGAAGGAAACACGAGACGCGGCACGCCGCCGAGCGCCCACAGGGCGAGAGATGCCAGGCGGAGCGCCGAACGGCGGTTGAGGAGTCGCAAGGTGTAGAATATCGTATTTGCTCTCTCCGGCGGCGATCCGGAGGCGATTCCCCAAAATGGCGACTTCAATCGCGGCCGCGGCTTCCACGGACAGTCTCGATCCCGGCCGCTGGCGTTCTCTGGCCGTGGTTTTGTCGGCCGCATTTCTGGTCACTCTCGACTTTTTTGTCGTGAATGTCTCGATCCCCTCGATCCGCGCTAGCCTCCACGCCTCGTTTGCCGACCTGCAACTGGTCATCGCCAGCTACGGGCTTACCTATTCCGTTCTTCTGATCACCGGTGGCCGGCTGGGCGATATCTACGGCCGCAAACGCATGTTCCTTTGCGGAATCACCGGGTTTACCTCGGCTTCGGTTCTTTGCGGCATGGCGCCCACTCCGGGTCTCCTCATCGCCAGCCGCGCCATACAGGGAAGCATGGCCGCCATGTTGTTGCCGCAAGTGCTCTCATTGATCCAAGTGACCTTCCCCGTACAGGAAAGGGCCAAGGCGTTTGGCTTTTTCGGCATGGTCGTGGGCACGGCATCTTTTTCCGGAAATGTGCTGGGCGGCTTGCTCGTCAGTGCCAATGTCTTCGGATTGGGCTGGCGGCCCATATTCCTGATTAATCTGCCTATCGGAGCGATTGCCATACTGGCGGCCAGGCGGACGGTCCGGGAATCGCGTTCGCCGAACGCGCGACGCTTGGACTTGGGCGGCGTGGCGTTGATGACTGCGTCTTTGTCTCTGTTGCTCTATCCGCTCGTAAAGGGACGCGAAGCCGGGTGGCCCGCCTGGACGTATGCCTGCGCGGTGGCGTCGGCCTTGCTGCTGGCTCTGTTTGTGCGCTACGAACAAGGCGTCACCGGACGCGGCGGCTCGCCTCTGGTGGAGCTTTCGCTATTCCACGATCGCGCCTTCGTGATCGGCCTTTTCAGTGCTGTATGTTTCTTTAGCACCACGGCGTCCTTTTTCCTGATCTCAACGATCTTCCTGCAGAACGGCCTTGGGTTTGCCGCGCGGGACGCGGGGCTGACGTTCGGTTCCTTCGCGATTGCCTTTCTGTGCAGCTCCCTGGCGTCGGTCCGCCTGCAGCCGAGGCTGGGCAGCCGGATCATCAATGTGGGCGCCGCGCTCATGATGTGCGGCCTGGTTACATTGCTGTGGATGGCGCGTTCCCGAGGCGCTGCCTTGACGGGCCTCGAACTCGCGCCAGCCCTGATGATCTACGGCACCGGGCAGGGCTTCGTCATGCCCACGCTGGTCAGCACGATCCTCATCAATATCAAGGGCCATGATGCCGGATCGGCGTCGGGTGTGCTAACTACGGTGCAGCAGTGCTCTTTCGCCATTGGAGTGGCCGCCATCGGCACCGTCTTCTTCAGCGCCCTGGGCAGCCGCACGGGCGCCGATGTATTCGTGCATGCGCTTTCCAGGGCCTTTTCGCTGAATATTTGTCTGCTCGGCGCCACGTTCCTCCTCATCCTGCAAATCCCGCGTAATCCCGTCAAAAAAACCCGGCTTTGATCCAGTACACACACCCGGACTTGCCGGGATGTGCAATAATGCACAAATTGTGAAGAAGCTATTAATCTCTGCCCTTGCCCTTGGCTTGGCTGCCTTTGCGGCGAGCGAGGAACCGCTGGCCGTTACTCTCCTGCCGAATCTCCCATCCCCTCAGAAGGTCGGAACAATCCTCACCCTGGTGCCGCGGCTGGCGCATTCGACCCGCGCCACTTATGTCGCCCAATACAGCGTGAGCGTGGACGGCGGCCCATTCCACATGATCCGGGATTTCAGCCAGGATATGATGTTCACCTGGTCGCCGGAACTCTACGAACATGAAGCGCGCGTGCGCGTCACCGTGCGGGACAACGACACCATGAAAACGGCCTCGGCTGAATTGCCCTTCAAGGTTGTTTCCCGCATTAAGGATGGGCGGCCGGTGGTCACGCCTACGGCGCATCCGCTGGTGGCTCTGCTGAGCGCGCCGCCTTGCCCCGTGGGGAGCCAGTTCCGCGTGGAGTTTCGCAGAGTGGGAGATTCGTTTTCCAGCCATACCTCGGCCGAACCTTGCCGCGCCGGCCGCAGCAGCAACGTCTACGTAGCCGGAATGCGAGCCGATACGGATTATGAAATGCGGCCCGAGACCATAGGCGGGGCCACCGCATCGGGTGCCTGGATCACCTTCCATACCGGCCTTCTGGACGGCCGTTTCCCGCCGGTGAGCATTCCCACGCCGCGCGCCGGCGGCGCCCGCAGCGCCGACCAATTGCTGGTGAGCAGCATGGTGGCGGAGCCTTTTCATAATCAGGCCACCGATCTGGAGGGAAATGTGGTCTGGACGATGGCTTCGGAGGGCTTCCTGACCCGTATTCTCCCGGGCGGCCGGTTCCTGGTGTTGGCCGAGGCGGCGAATTCCCAGAACGACATCAAGCGTTGGCAGGCAGTCCGGGAGTTGGATCTGCTTGGCAATACCATCCGCGAAACGAATGCCAGCCGCTTGGCGGAACAGTTGGCGAGCCGCGGCATCCGCTCCAAGTGCATGAAGGACGGTGAGCAGTGCGTTTCGGGATTTCATCACGAAGCCATCCGCTTGCCGAATGGCCACACACTGGTCATGGCCGGTCTGGAGCGCATGTTTCCCGATGGCGCTCAAGGATCTAAGAATCCGGTGGATATCATGGGAGACTTGGTAATCGACCTGGACCCGGACTTTCAGGTCGCCTGGGTCTGGAACTCTTTCGACCACATGGATCTGGCCCGCAAGTCTCTGGGCGACGAGAAATGCAAACTGGGGCCCGGCAGCGACGGCTGTGCCTCGGTCTTCCTCGCCGATACGGCCAATGGCTGGCTGCACTGCAATGCTTTGAACTACATTCCGGGCAGCGGCGATTTTGTGATCTCGATTCCGGAGCAGGACTGGGTGGTGAAGATCGACTACAAGGATGGCAAAGGGACCGGCAAAGTGCTTTGGCGGCTGGGACTGGATGGGGACTTTAAGGCAAAATCGGACGATCCATACCCGTGGTTCTCTTACCAGCATGACGTAGGATTCGATCCCCCCGGATCGAATCGCCTGATCGTCTTCGACGACGGGGACCGGCGGAAAAAGAAAGATCCGAAGGCTAACAACCGCGGACAGGCGTGGGAACTGGATGAGAAAACCATGACCGCCACCCCGGTAATGAATGCGGATTTGGGAGTGTATTCGTTCGCCATCGGGTCCGCTCAGTCGCTCTCCAGCGGCGGGTTCAGCTTCGAATCCGGCTTTCTCAATATGCCGGCGGTTTCCAGCCGGGCGACCGAGGTGGGAGCGGATGGCAAGATCGTCTACGTACAGCAGACTGACGGCGCCGGAACCTATCGCAGTTTCCGGGTCCCGGATCTCTACACCCCTCCGCGTAAGTAAGGTACTAGGTGATGTGGAAGTTTGCAATTGCGGCTCTCATGATGACGGGACTCGCAGCGGCGCCGAGAGAGGTTTCGTTCCCTACCGCGGACGGCGGCGTAATCTGGGCCGATGCGTACGGCGCCGGAGACCGCGGCGTGGTGCTGGCCCACGGCGCTCGCTTCGACAAAGCCAGTTGGGGGAAGCAGGCGGAGGCCATGGCGAAGGCCGGCTTCCGCGTGCTCGCCATTGATTTTCGCGGTTATGGACAGTCGCGCGGCGGAGATACGTCCGCGCCTGGCAGCGGAGAGAAGTACCAGGATATTCTGGCGGCGGTTCGATACCTTCGGGAAAACGGCGCCAGGACCGTCAGTGTGATCGGCGCCAGCATGGGAGGCGGCGCCGCGGCCACCGCGTTGATTCACGCGCACCCCGGCCAAATCGATCGCCTCATTCTGCTGGCTCCCGTGCCCGTGGCGGAACCCCAGCGGCTTACCGGCCCGAAGTTATTTGCTGTCGGCCGTGGCGATCCGCTCGCCGCCAAAGTCAGGGAGCAATTCGAAAAGGCGCCGCAGCCCAAGGAACTGATGATCCTGGAGGGATCGGCTCATGCGCAGTTCCTCTTCGAGACCGATCAGGCGGAACGTCTGATGAAGAAGATCCTGGAGTTTTTGTCAGAGAGCAAAACAGAGGCGGAAAAGAAATGACTGCGACGGATGTGATCTGGCCTAAGAAGACCCGGGAGCTACAGACCCTGCATCTTGATTCCACGATTTGGAATGAGTTTAAGTTTCGGGATGGCGATATGATCATCTCGACTTACGGCAAGTCCGGCACAACCTGGATGCAGCAGATCATTTCACAGATGCTCTTCGCAGGCGATACCGAGATGGATACACAGGCCATGTCTCCGTGGGTTGACTATGTGATTCCTCCGAAAGATGTGAAACTCGCCGCCCTTGAGGCGCAGACGCACCGCCGCTTCGTGAAGACGCATCTGCCGGTGGACGCCCTGGTCTACTCGCCCAAGGCCAAATACATTTACATCGGGCGCGACGGCCGCGATGTCTTATGGAGTTTCTACAACCACCATTCGTCAGGCACCCAGGCCATGTACAACGGGCTGAATAACAGGCCCGGCCGGGTTGGCCCTCCACTGGAGCCTCCACCGGCCGACATTCGCGAATACTGGCACACCTGGTTCGAACGGGAAGGTTACCCATATTGGCCTTTCTGGGAGAACATTCGTACTTGGTGGGCAATCCGCCATCTTCCGAATATTCTGATGGTGCACTTCGACGTTCTGCGAAAGCGGTTGCCGGGAGAGATGCGGCGCATCGCCCGATTTCTGGATATCCCTATCGACGAGGCGAAGTGGGACACCATCGTCGAGCACTGCACTTTCGAATGGATGCGGGAGCACGGCGAAAAAATCGTGCCCTTGCGCGGTGCGTTGTGGGTGGGCGGAACCAAAACCTTCATCAACAAGGGCACCAACGGCCGGTGGCGAGATACCCTGACCGCCGAGGAATCCGCGGAATACGAGGCCCGGGCTGTGGCCGAATTAGGGCCCGAATGTGCTCGCTGGCTTGCCACCGGCGAAGACGTGGAGAGCGGGTCTCCTCATATGGCCGCTTGATTCGCGACGCACGGTTATTGCTTGTCCCAAACCATCGTTGCCGCGTACGCCTTACCATCGGCGTTCGTACCTTTGATGGTGTTGGTCATGGTCTTGCCATCCTTCGAGACGACGGTCCGCGCCGTGACTCTGTATTTTCCATCCTTCTTCTTTGCGCTGTAGGTGAAGGTATTTGCATTCACCTGCTTGATCGAGATCGTGTCATAGGGCGCACCGGTTACCGGCGACTCGCTGCCATCATACTTTGCGGCGTAGCTGGAATTAATCGCTGTGCCGCCAGCCTGCTCTCCGGTAGTGGTCACTTTAATCCCGCCGTCAGATGCTTCGCGCGTCGTACGGAGACTCTTGACCGGAGTGGATGGGCTGAACTTCGATTTCTCCATATTCAGCTTCCACGTCCCAAGCGAGTTGTCCGCCGCAAACGCTCCGCTTGCTGTAGCCAGGACGCCGATGATAATTTGGGTCAATACCTTTCGCATTGTGTGTATCCTTTCAGCCGGGATTCTGCCTTAGAACCCAAGGTGATAGTGTACATCCAACCGCCTCCCCATGGTAGGGCTTTGACCCGGTGCGGACGCGATGGTCGCCGGCAGCCTGGCGCGCCCGCTTGCGCCGCTCGCCCTGCACGTTTTATGGCTCGGCGGCAGGTGGAAACACCGTTAACTTATCCCCGTCGAGTTGGCCGTAAAGCACGTTGTGGTACACACCCGAGTTGAGTTGATCCGCCTCTACAAAGGCTACCCCGCAGTAGGCATCATTGACCGTATTATTCGAGATGAGGTTGTTCGAAACATTGGTCCCGGAGTACTCATTGATGCCGCAGCCCTCTCCATCGTCGACCGCATCCTGATTGATAGGCCCGACGTTGGATATGCTGTTCCCCTGGATGACGCTGTTGGTAAAGTACCCGGACGCGGACCCTTGAATATCCATGCCGCTCATAGCATCAATGTTCCGGATCTGGTTGTTGGTGACGGTAATTAGGTTTCCGCCGTTGATGAAAATGCCGCTTTGCGCATTGGTGATCGTGTTGCTGTCCACCAGGGTCCCATCCCCCACGGCGCGCAGAGTGATTCCTTCACTGCGGACATTGATGCAATCCGAACTCGCCAAAGCGCCGCACAGCCCCTCTGTAATGATATTGTTGGCGATGGTGACCACGGGGCCGTTGAGGACGAATATCGCAAACTGAAAAATACCGTTCGCCGGGCCAACCCCCGATATCGTATTGCCCACAATGTCCGCCGTGATCGCCGTGCCGGTTCCATTCACTTCCACGCCGTTGGCGGTGTAGTCGTGAATGCTATTCTGGCTGATCGACACCTGATACGGGCCCGGCTGATTGCCATCTACCAGCACGCCGAATCCATTGCCAAACGGAAGGGATGTGCAACCTAGCGGGTTCGCCAGATGGGCACCGTAAATGGCATTATTGGTGACGCTCCCCGAGGCATTATAGAAGTGAATGCCGGCTACGCCGGGGCTGCAGCCCATCACCGTGTTGTTACTGGCGTCAATGGCCAAATCTTCAATGGCCACGTCGTGCGTATTCATCACCGTGATGACCGCTTCGCTAGGCAGGCTCTGTAGGTCGGTCAATGTGGGCGCAAGCAAAACCCGGCCGGTTCCATTGGCCGCCAAGCCGCGGAGCGTCAATGGCATGGTGATGACCAACTGTTCCGTGTAGAGCCCGGGACATATGGCGATCACGTCGCCGGACGAGGCCGCACTGAGCGCCGCGCCGATCGTGGTGTACGGGCTGCTCGTACAAACGCTGTCGGTGGCCGCCCGGGGTTTGACGCTGCGGCTCGCCTGTACGGGCCGGGCAAACCAACTGGACTGCGCAACTGTCAAAGTCGCAGCGGAGGCCGTTCCACAGCCCACCGTTGTCAGAACTGTCAAACAGAAATCCAACACATGTTTTCTTGTCGTCATCCTCTTCTACCTTTCGCAGTTCGTTCTGGCCTTTGATGCATCGTTAGGCAATAGCGCCAAAGCGGCGAGGAGCGGGACATTGAGGTTCCCCGGCTCGCCCGGCGGATGTCTATGGAATCCGCACAAAGCCGTGCGATGCCCCATTTGCATCCAATGGGTATCGAGTTTGTCTGCGTATTCATTGATGTTTTGTCCCGGAGTGATTTTAGCCGCCGCATCCAGCGCAGCTTGCAGGCACGATTGTCGGGATTCCGGTGCGCTAAGTCGATGAGTTCCCCATGATTTGCGGATGATTTGGAGATAGTCGCGTAACACGCTGAAACTAACCTGCTTGCCTCGAATTGTCCGGTATGTTACACTTTTGCGATTTCGCATGGGTCAAGCGGATGGTGTCGCGCGGCGGGTACGCTCCTATCGCTTCGGCCCTTTTCAGCTCGACGTAAAGACCGGCGAGATACGCAAGCACGGTACGCGGCTCCGGCTGCGCGAACAGCCTTTCCGCATCTTGCTTCTGCTCCTGGAGCATCATGGCGAAATCGTGCCACGACAAGAAATCCGCCAGAAGCTTTGGCCGAACGACACGATCGTCGAGTACGACCCGAACATTAACGCCGCCGTCAAGAAACTGCGCGATGTTTTGGGGGAATCGGCCGAAAATCCCCGGTACATCGAAACGCTCGCGCGCCGCGGTTACCGGTTCCTTGCCGAAATCGAGGTTGTCTGGGAGGAATATCCGGAAGCCCCGCCCACGCCCGCCGGCTCCGGTTTCGATGCAACGGCCGGGCCGGAGGGCGGATCATTCTCCCACTATCGGGTGCTCTATAAACTGGGCAGCGGTGGGATGGGGGTGGTCTTCCGGGCGGAGGATCTGGCGCTACATCGCCGCGTCGCGCTGAAGTTCCTCTCCGAAGAATACTGCCTGCATCCACAGCTTTTGCATCGTTTCCAGCGGGAAGCGCGCGCCGCCGCCGCGCTAAACCATCCAAACATCTGCACGGTCTACGAAATTGGGGAATACGCCCGCCGGCCGTACATTGCAATGGAACTGCTGGAAGGGCAAACTTTCAAGGACCGCCTGACCGCCGCCCGGTTTGAGGTAAGAGAAGTCTTGACCTTGGCCGCTCAGATCACCGATGCGTTGGACGCCGCGCATAGCCAGGGCATCATTCACCGCGATATTAAGCCCGCCAACCTCTTCGTCACCACCCGTGGACATGCCAAAGTTCTGGACTTCGGGCTGGCTAAGCTCGCGCCGAATTACGGACTCGGCACGCTGCACCAGCCGTCCGCCGCCGGGGAGGGCCAGCCGCCGAACGTCAGCATGCATATGACAACCCCCGGCGCACCCATGGGGACGGCGGCTTATATGTCGCCGGAGCAGGCCCGCGGTGAAGAAGTCGACCACCGCACGGATCTGTTTAGTGCCGGCGTGGTTCTTTACGAAATGCTGGGGGGCAAGCCGCCCTTCACCGGTCATTCCACCGCCGAGGTGATCGAGGCAATCGAAAAGGAAGATCCGCCGCCGTTGCCGCGTACCGTGCCTCCCGCGCTCGAGCGCGTGGTGCGCCGCTGTCTGGAAAAGGACCGCGCACAACGGTTCCAGTCGGCGGCGGATTTGGGATCCGCGCTGCGGAACTTATCGGTTGCCTCCATCGCCTCCATCGCCGGGACACCCGCAAAAGAGTGGCCGCGCCGTCCGTGGCGCAAGTGGGCCGCTCTGGCGGCGGCCTGCGTAATAGCGGCTGGCACGATCTATTGGCTGGGAGCCCGGTCCGCCGCCATGCTCGCCTCAATCGCGTCCCGATACCACGGGAGCCCGTCAGAGGTCCCGCAATGGGATGCCGTTGTGGTGTCGCGCCTGACAGCGACAGGTCAGGTCCAGGACGCGGCGATTTCTCCTGACGGCCGCTTCGTAGTTTATACCACGGGGGGCGCCGGGCAGACTAACTTGCGATTGCGAAACCTGATCACGGGCGTAGATAGCGAGGTCGGCGCGGTGGGAGGTTTGAGACCCGGGTTGGCCGTCTCACCCAACGGCGATGAGATCTATTTCATCCAGGGACCGGATTGGGCGCCGGGCACGCTGTTCCGTATCTCGGCCAAAGGCGGCGTACCGCTGGAGGCTGCCGCCGGCGTGAGCAGCCCGCCGTCGTTCTCGCCGGGAGGGGACGAATTTGCATTCGCCCGGGCAGACGGACTGATCGGCGAAGATCAGATTGTCGTTGCACGAACCGGCGGCCAGCAACGCATCCTGGCGCGGTCGAGGTTCCCGTTCTTCTTGCAGGCGCCGGCTTGGTCGCCAGTGGACGATACCATCGCTTACGTAGCGTCGCCCGAGAAGTACTTTCACATGGCATTGATGGCGCACTCGGCATCCGGCAAAACGCCCGCACGCGAGATCACTCCCGCGGATTGGTATCGGATTGGTTCGCTTGTCTGGATCAATCACGGGAGCGCGCTCCTCGTGGAAGGGCAGCGCGATCCCAACGCGGAGCACCAGATCTGGAAAGTGAGCTATCCGGAAGGCCGCGCGGAACGGATCACCGCCGATCTGAATTCATACTTCAGGCTTAGCGTGACCGGCGATTCGAAGCTATTAATCGCATTGCGCAGGGAATCTGTGTGGCAGATCTTCGTCCTTCAGACCGGTGCCGCGAACCCGGAGGAGGATATGCAGCCCGTCACCGGGGCCGGTCCGAGCGCCGACGGGTCGGACGGGCTGACCTTCAGTAGCGACGGCCGGCTGGTTTTCTCATCCACTGCTTCCGGCATGAACGAGTTATGGACTATGGATGCCGACGGCAGTCACAAAGAGCAGATCACCAGGAACGACGCGCGCAATTTTCGTCCGTCTCTCTCTCGCGATGGTCGGATTATGGTTTGTTCCTCGACCCGGGGCGGAGGCCACGACATCTGGCGCATGAGTTCGGATGGCACGAATGCGCGACAACTGACCAGGAGCGGTGCGGATTCACAAGCCACCGTTTCCCCGGACGGGACTTGGATAGCCTATATGTCTATGGGTGAAGGAAGACGCTGGCTGCGCAGGATGGATATAGACGGCAACCACCAGATCAACCTTTCCGATAAGCCGATGTTGCCGGGCGAGCCGGTAATTTCTCCGGATGGCCGTCACATCGCCTTCTTGACTTACGATCCGGCGGAACATAGCGATCAGATCGTGGTGATCCCGTCCGGCGGTGGTCAACCGGTCAAGACTGCGAACGTACAGGGACTTTGCTCCTTGCAGTGGACGCCGGCGGGCGATGAGGTGGCCTATGTGCGGAGCGAACAAGGGGCGCAAAACATCTGGGCCGTACCGTTGACTCACGGCGTAGCGCGGCAAGTCACGCATTTCCGGCAAGGCGGAATAGACCGGTTTGCCTGGTCCCGGTCGGGCAAGCAACTTGCGATAGTGCGCAGGACCAGCACGGGCGACGCGGTGCTGATTCGGCCGGTCCGGTAATCATTCATTGGTCACCTGGATAGTAACACTGGCGGTGGCCGTGTGGCCGGCTCCGTCCTCCGCAATCAACTTATATACGGTGTTTTGTCGAGGCTCTACCTCCACGCAATCGTTGTATACCGGACGAACCCCTTCCCAGTCCATGCGCACCGACTTCGCGGCATTCGAGCGTCCTTCGTGCTAAGGTCCTGTTTAGATGCCACTTGAGCCATATGTGGAATGCGTGGAGCCGGAAACTGAAGAAGCACCCATTTGGCGTTTTATGCGATATGAGCGTTTCCGCACGATGATGGAGACTCAGCGTTTGTATTTTTGCCGATCTGACTTATTCACCGCTGACGACCAGGAGGGCTTGCCTCCGATGGATTACATCAGGGAGGTTTGCGCGGCCATGGGGCCGGGGCACGATGCTGACTACAGCCTCCAGACCCTCAGGGAAGACAGGAAGGCCTTCTTCGTTCTATGCTGGAATCTCTTTCAAATGGAGACTGCCGAGCTCTGGGAAACCTACGGGCCAGCTGGTCTTGCCATCTGCTCACGATACTCGTCTCTCAAGTCTCTACTCGACTCGTTAGCTGAACGAACGTACCTAGGAAGGGTCTGGTATAGCATGAGGCCGAAACGCTACAACACGCTGCACTTCATTGCGACGAAGCGCCCCGAGTACATGACTGACCAAGAGGTTAGGGCCTTCATTTGGCGGCCTGAAATGAGTGATCGCAATCCTTATCCGCACGATACGCCCAATGGTGCAGAGCACGCGTTCGATGTCCCCGGCCTGATTGAGCGTATTGTGATTTCACCGAAGGCTCCGCCGAACAGATTGCAGGAAGTCGAGGCGCTCGTCAAGCGATTGGGATACTCGATTCCCGTTGGTGAATCGGAACTCACGCGCTGGTCCACGTTCCTGCCGGATTTGGCGACCATCAAACGCGTCTCCAACAGGTAACACTTCGGCGCACGAGTAGGGCGCTTCACGTTGTGGTTCCGGCCGTTATCCCAAAGTCCAGTTGTGGGAAGCTGGCGAATTCTCCTCAGCACGGGTCACGCGCCGCTCGGAAAAAGCTCGGGAGCATCGGCCGCGCACAACTTCTACTGAAGGGCCCTACATGCCCCATTCGGGCAAATCGCCCTCTTAGGCAGCCCCTGCACCCGTAATCATTCATTAGCCACCTGGATGGTCACCTCGGCGGTGGCCGTGTGCCCGGCGCCGTCTTCCGCGATCAACTTATATACGGTGTTTTGTCGAGGCTCTACCTCCACGCAATCGCTGTATAGCGGACGCACCCCTTCCACCGGCGGTTCCATGCGCACGGACTTCGCTCCATACACGCCGTAGCAAATCCTGGCGCGCTGCCCCGGCCGGATCACCTGTGGCGATGCGTACAGATCGACGATCCGGAAGTCGGTCCCGCCCATCAGGTCGATGGTCTGGCGCGCCCGCTCGACTTCGGCGTTGCGCGCAGCCTGCCGGGCTTCCCGCGCGTCCCTCCATCGTGAGTAGAAAATCCAGCCGTCGTACAAGATGGCGGCCAGAACCACCACGCTCAAAAATGGCAATGCGCGCCGCAGCAGGCGGACCGGCTCAGGCATCTCAGGCCTCTTACTTCATGATGCCGGAACTGACCGCCTCGAGGGTAGCCATGCCGATCTGGCCATGTAGGTTTTCGTCCGGTGACGCGACATCGCCGCCGCCGAACCATACCGCCAGTTTTCCGCCCGATACTTCAATCGCCGGATCGCAAATCACCTTGCTGTCCCACGCCCCGCGCCCTTCAAAAACCTGTGGCATCCTTTGCCAGTGGACGCCGTCGGTCGATCGTGCCATGCCCAGCCGCCGCATTTCGTGGGCGGCGCGGCCGGTATAAAGCATCCAATAATACCCGTGTGCGATCCATACCGCGGGCTCGCCCAGCCCCATCTCGTCGAAGCTGCCATAGCTGCCCAGTTCCAGGATCGGATTGGTGCGCAGCTTCTCCCATTGCTCGCCATCTAGCGACCGCGCCACTCCTAACCGCTGCCGCCGCGCGCGATCCTGCCCCAGATAGAACAAGTAGAAGTACTGGCCCACCTTGATGACGTAAGGATCGGCGATCCCCCGCTCGTCCCAGCTTCCGCGCGGCCCAAAGCCCATCACCGGGAACGCCGACTTGCGCCATCGCCGCCCGTCCGCCGAGCGCGCCAGCCCCAGGCGCGGCGTATCCTTGGGCCCCGCCTGATACCAATACCAAAACTGCCCGCCGTCAAAAACCGCAGCGCCGTTAGCCGCGATGTATCCGCCTTCGCCGGCGCCCGCTGCCGGAGACAGAATCGCGCCTCCCTTCTTCCAAGTCAACCCATCGGCTGATGTCGCCAGGCCCGTCCGCCAAACCGCGCCGTCGAAGCCTGAATAGAAATTGAAATAGGAGCCGCCGCGGCGCACGATCGAAGGATTCAACGCGTCGTGCGAATCCCAATCCGCCACCCCGCCATGCGGCAGGACCGGCGCGTCACGCGGCGCCCACTCGTAGTGAAACTCGGGCTCCGCAAGATTGAGTGGGGGCAGCCGGAAATCGGCGTAACGGCCGCATCCGGTAGATGCCAGCAGGGCCCAACCGCAGCAGCCCATAGCCAGCGCCGCTTTCATGGAATCGGAACGCGCAGTTTCAGCCCCGCGCCGCGCCCCGGCCGCGATTCCAGCGTCATCTCCGCATTCAGCGCGCGCGCCCTGCGTTGAAAGCTGGCCGGCCCCAGGCGCAGCAGTTCCAATTCGTCGAGCGAGTAGATGCCGCTGAACTGGAAGCCGCGGCCATTGTCATCCACTGACAATTCCAACGCCTTGGCCACCCGCTCCACCGAAACCGCTACACGTGTGGCGGCCGCGTGTTTCAGCACGTTGTGCAGCGCCTCGCGAAGCATCTGGATGACTTCGGAGGCCATCTCCTCCGGAAACTTCAAGATCCCGTCGCCGCCCACAAAGGTCACCGGAATGCCGCTCTCCTTCTGAAAATTCTCGCAGATCCGCCGCGCCGAGGCGTATAGATTGGAGCCTTGCAGATCCGCCGGCTTCATCCCGCGCACGAACGCCCGTAATTCTTTTACCTGTTGTTGCGCCAGTTTCTGCAAGTCTGTGAGATCTTCCATGCCCGCCTGAAAATCGCGCTCCAGGAGTTTCCGCAGAATCTCCAACCGCATCTGTAAACTGATAAAGCTTTGCAGCGGGCCATCGTGAAAATCGGACGCGATCCGCTGCCGCTCGGCCTCCCGCGCCCGGCGCGCCTCATCTTTGGTTTCCGCGGCTTCCAGCGCCAGGTCCTGCGCGCAGGTCTCCAGACGCCTCTTGTAGAGCGAGAACGCGTAAGCCAGCGTTCCCATCATCACCGTGGTGCGCCGGAGCACAAATACATTTGGCGTTTGCAGCGCGATGCAGAAGACCGCGCTCAAAAATACGACCACCAGCACCTCGGGCGAACGATACAGGAATACCGCCTCGGCCACCAGGCACAGGTAGTAAAAAGCCGGCAGCCAGAGAGCGCCTCCGATGCCCGATGCGATCAGTATCAGAAAAAAGACCAGGTCAATGAACAGCACCAGCAAGGCGAAGGCCCCGCTCTCCCGCTTCTTCAAAGGAAGCAGCAGGCTGAATAGGAGGAATGCCCCTATTACCGCCAGCACCCAGGGTTTGGCGTAGGGATGAAGAAAAAATGCGCTGGCTAATCCGGTGGCCGCAAACGCCACCCGCGTCCATAAGCGCGCTCGCCTCCAGGAGGCGGTGGACGGTATGATCTCACCTGACACTGGTACTCGTCATGCGGCTAGCGCCGGTAGAGAAAAAGCGTGTGGCTGCGTCCTTGGCCATCATCCTCAATGTCTTCCACTTTGGCCGGCGTCCAGCCTCTGAATTCGAAATCGTGCGCCACGACGCGCGCCCCTTTTTTAAGTTGCCGTTCCAGCAGCGGCTGCACCTTGTCGTTGGAATTTGGCAACAGATACACCGTGACTAAGTCCGCGGAACTATAATCCTGCTTTAGGATATCTCCATTTATAATACGCGCAGAACCTTCCAGTCCCAATTTCCGGATGCGCTCCATACTCTGCTTAAACAGATCTTTGTCTAACTCCACGCCTACCGCGTCGGCATGAAACTTCTGTGCCGCCGCGATCACAATCCGTCCATCCCCGCTGCCCAGATCGAACATCTTCTCGCCCGCCTTCAGGCTCCCCAATTCGAGCATCTTCACCACAATGGTTTCCGGCGTCGGATAATACGGCGCGAGCTTGGCCGGCTCCTGGGCACACGCTGAACCGATCAACAGACTGATAATAATGAGGCGTGGTCCCATCCGAATTGCCCTCGATCGGCGCCACTCTGAGTGTAACAAAAAGCACATTAAGTAAGCACCACTTACAGTTGGTTAACGATACGCACGCCATCACTCAAAGATGGGTTGACGCTGCCCGCCTATGGTTATGTTACCAATAGCCCATCCGCCGCCCTCTGGTACTTCCGTAACTTTTTCCCGCTCGCGAAGTACTGAGCAGCATGCCCGCTCTTCCGCAAGATCTGCGCTATGCTCTCCGGACCCTGCGTAAATCCCCGTTATTCAGCTCCATCGCGGTGCTTTCGCTGGCTTTCGGCATCGGTGCCAATACGGCGATCTTCACCTTGATCCACCAGCTTATCCTGCGGCGGCTTCCCGTCAAGGACCCCGAGCAACTGGTCATGCTCGCCGGCCGGGGCCGCCACTACGGCGGCAATAACGGCCAAGCCAAACTGTCCTATCCGATGTATCAGGACCTGCGGGACAAAAACCAGGTCTTCAGCGGGATGTTCTGCACCCATATGAACACCGTCAGCACGTCGTTCGAAGGCCGCACCGAACTGATCACCGGCGAATTCGTCTCCGGCAACTTCTTCCGCGTGCTGGGCGTGGGCGCAGCCATTGGCCGCGTCTTCACCGGCTCCGACGATCTCTACCGGAGCAGCCACCCGCTGGCCGTTCTCAGTTACGCCTATTGGAAAAACAGGTTCAGCGGCGACCCTGGAATACTCGGCAGGAAGATCGTGGTGGACGGTTACCCGCTTACGGTCATCGGCGTGAGCCAGGCGGGCTTTGACGGCGTGGAGACCGGCTGGGCGCCCCAGATTCGCATCCCTATGATGATGTACAACAGCCTGCCGCCAGGCGGCACTTTCGACCGCCTCAGTGACCGCCGCTTCCGGTGGGTCGAAGTCTTCGGCCGCATGAAACCGGGTATGCGCCTGGAAAGAGCCCAAGCCGGCCTGCAGCCGCTCTTCCATCAGATTCTGGAAATGGAAGTCCAGCAAAAGGAATTCGCCAAGGCGTCGCCCTTTGTGAAAAGTGAGTTCCTCAAGATGCATATGGAGGTGATGCCTGGAGCTACGGGCCGTTCCAACCTGCGCGACATCTATTCCAAGCCGTTGCTGGCATTGATGGCCATCGTCGCATTGGTTCTCCTGATTGCCTGTTCGAACCTCGCAAACCTGCTGCTTGCGCGGGCCTCCGCGCGGCAAAAGGAAATTGCCGTTCGCCTCGCGTTGGGAGCCGGCCGCGCGCGGCTCATCCGCCAGTTGCTGGTCGAGAGCCTGTTGCTCTCCATCTTGGGAGGCGGTCTGGGAGTAGCTCTCGCGGTTCTGATCGATCGCGCCCTGATTGACTTTCTGCCTACTCGCGGCACCCCCCTCTCGCTGTCGAGCGCGCCCGATTGGACCATGCTGGGGTTTGCGGCCCTTGTCTCGGTAATCGCCGGCGTCGTTTTCGGACTGGTGCCCGCGCTGCAGTCCACCCGCCTGCAACTGTCCAACACCCTGAAGGATCAGGCCACCGCGGTCGCCCGCGGGGGTTCCGTTCGGCTGCGCAAAGGCCTGGTGGTGGCGCAGGTGGCGCTGTCGTTATTGCTGCTGATCGGCGCCGGCCTGTTTTTGCAGAGCCTCCGCAATTTGAAATTCGTCAACCCCGGTTTCGATGTCCGCAACCTCGCTTCCTTCGCGGTCGAGCCCACCCTGAACCGCTACGACCTGCCCTGGACATTGGATTATTTTCGCCGCCTCCAGGATCAGTTGAAAATTGTCCCGGGCGTGGAATCCACCAGCCTGGCCATCATCCCGGTCCTGCAGAATAACGAGTGGGACAACTGGGTCACCATCGAAGGCTATACCCCCAAACAGGGTGAGACGCCCGATCCGCACATGCAATACTGCGCGCCGGGCTTTTTCGCGGCGCTGAAGATACCTCTGCTGCGCGGCCGCGACTTCACCATCAAAGACGTCAAAGGGGCGCCCAAGGTCGGCATCATCAATCAGAAATTCGCCGCCCGTTATTTCGCCGGCGTCAACCCAATGGGCCGCCATGTAGGCATGGGAATCGATCCCGGCACCAAAATGGACATCGAGATCGTGGGCATAGCCGGCGACACCAAGTACGAGAACATGCAGGAAGAAATGCCTTACGAACTCTACATCCCGTTTACCCAAGTGGACTTCGTGGACGGCATGACCGCCTACGTGCGGGCCCGCGGCGAGCCGGCCGGCCTGTTCAATACCCTGCGCCGCGTGGTGCACGACGTGGATCCCGGAGTGCCCATGTACGACCTGCGCACTTTGGATGACCAGATTGAGATTTCGCTCTTCACCCAGCGGCTACTGGCCAGCCTTTCGAGCGTGTTCGGTGGGCTGGCCACGCTCCTCGCAGCCATGGGCCTGTACGGCGTGATGGCCTTCATGGTGGCGCAGCGTACCAAGGAAATCGGCATCCGCATGGCCTTGGGCGCGGACACCATCGCGGTAGTCGGCATGGTGATGCGAGAGGTCCTGTGGCTGGCCGGAATCGGCATCGCGATCGGCGCGGTATCCGCTTGGGCGGCCACGCGCCTGATTCAGGCCCAACTCTTCGGCATCCAGGCGACCGATCTGTTGACCATGGCCGCCGCCGCAACTGGTATCGCGCTGGTGGCCGCGCTCTCCGGCTATCTCCCCGCCCGCCGCGCCACCACCATCGATCCCGTCCGCGCCCTCCGCTGGGAGTGAGAGTGGGGCAGGCACACTATGCCTGCAAGGGGCTCTCAGCCCCGCATCCGCGCAAGTTGCTACATTGGATCGAATCCAGATGGCAAACTTCCGCGAAGAGCAGCGCTTCGAATGGTTTTGGACAGTCATGTTTTGCGTTCCGGCGCTCATGACCGGCTACGGTTTGTACCGCCAGGTGGTGATGAACCAGCCGTTTATGCCGGCCGGATTGCTGTGGCCCGCTTTCCTCGTAACCGTGGTGGTCGCCATCTGGTTCCTGCGTTTGAAACTGGTAACCGAAGTCCGCGACAACGGCCTCTTCATCTGGTTTGTCTGGCTGTGGCCCGAGCGCACCATTCCCTGGGACCAGATCCGTACCATCGAGACCCGCACCTACCGTCCCATCCTTGATTTCGGTGGATGGGGCGTGCGCTGGGCCGCACGCGGCATCGTCTATCACGCGCACGGCAAACAGGGGGTTCGTTTAGTGCTTGAGAGCGGCGAACGCGTGCTGGTGGGATCCGCGCACTCCGAGGATCTGGCAAAAGCCATAGCCGCGCGCACCGGCCTCACAGTCGGCAAGGCCTGACCCGCCGCTCTACGCGCCAATCGCACGCTCGATGCGGCGCAAAATCCCATCCGGTTCCGCGATCCCCATGGCCGCGATCGCGTCCGCCCGTTCCTGCGTATCCGCCACCGCGTAAATCCGCAGCTCGTCCGCGTTTCCGGAAGGCCGTATGTGCACCACCTCGCCGTTGTCGAACAGGATGCGCACGCCATCGGTCGAATCCAGCCGCGCGATCCCGCCATACCCCAGTTCCCGCGGGAAGAACGCTTCCAGCCGCTTTTTACCCGGTTCGCCGCCGTCGGAGAACTGCGCCACGACCTGCAATCCCAGAGGCCGCGGGAAGTGCGGCAGCAGCGCGGCGCGGCTGAAGCGCTTTGGCAGCCGTCCGAAAAGATCCATCAGCGAGATCCGCTTCTGCCGCGCCGCGATCAGTACCGCCAGAATCGGCAGGAAAGCGTCGCGCGTAAGCAAAGCGCTCAATACCGCGCCATTCCGTTGTATGTCCGATCCGGTCAGGAAACCACCGTTCGGCTCCCATCCGCATACCCGCTTTTTTCCGCGGCGCCGGGCCTCCTCCATACCGGCGATGACATATGGCGACCCGATCTTCGTCTTCCGCTCCACGATCGCTGCCAACTTTCCCCGATCGATAGCATCGTTGCAGGTAATCGGAACCACCACCGCATCCGCTTCCAGATACTCTGCCACCACCATGCCCACCAGGTCGCCGCCAAAAAAGCGCGCATGCCCCGAAGCCGCATCGATTCCCAGAATCAATGGCCGGTCGCTGTCCCCATCGGTGGAGACAATGGCATCAATAGCGCCGACGTCCGCGAGCGCCTGAATACTGGCCAGTTGCTGCGCGCCGATATTCTCGGTATCGATGGGAACGAAGGTTTCGCTACGCCCAGCCGCGATCGCGTGCGCGCCCATCCGTTCCAGAATCTCGACCAGCAGGTCGCGTCCCACCGCGGAGTGTTGGTATACCAGCACGCGCATGCCATCCAGGGGAGCGCCAGGACCGCCGCCGAAGAAGCGGGTGAACCGCGCGATCCATGCCGCGCACGCCTCGCCTTGCTCCGCCGGCAGTTCCTGATGGCCCGCCTTGAATCGGCCGTTCTCGTCAAATGGAGAAAGTCTCGCATCCTGTTCGTAAAGCCGCCGCCGCACCTGGCACACGCGATCGTAGATAGGCGCTTCCTGCTCTTTCCGCAGTTCGCCCCGGCTGGTATTTAGTTTGTAGCCGTTGCGATCGAACGGAATATGGCTGCCCGTCACCATGATGCTGCCCTTTTCACGCGTCAGCGCATAGCAGGCCAGCGCCGGCGTAGGAATCAGCCCCAGGTTCACCGGACGCATGCCGGCATCCCGAGTCGCGCTGACGATGGCTTGCGCAATCTCGCCGCGGCCATCCTGTTCCGCCACGAAGCTGCAGGAGCTGGGACGCAGGTCGCGCGCCAAAAAGAACTCGTCGCCGCGGACGATCCCACCTTCGGCCCGTTCGAGCGACTGCAGGTACTCCAGTTCCGCGGAAGCATTGATATAGATCTCCAGTTGTGTGAGATCGGATACCTTGCCGCGCCGTCCACTGGTGCCGAATGCCAGATCGCAGGGTTCATACTTGAATTGCGATTCGAGTGAGTTCATGGTGGTGTTCGCCTTGCACCTCGTCAATCCATTCTTTCAAATTGGCCTTCAAATTGGCTCGCCATCGATGATGCAGTGGTTGATGTATCCCAAAATTCTATAACGGGCTAAAAAACATATGAATCAATACTTGACGACTGCCGCTACGCTTCCGCTAGTGGTCCTGTTCGCTGCAACCGGAGCGCTGGAAGCCCAGGTAAATCCCGATGTCTTCTCGCTGACCACGCTCTATTCATTCTCGACTACGAACGGATCGAATCCTGCCGGAGTGCTCACCATCGGCGCCAATGGCGCCCTTTACGGCACCGCCAATGGAGGCGCCTCCGGCCACGGCGTAGTCTTCGTGCTTCTGCCACCCGCCGTTACCGGCAACGGATGGACCTATGATGTGCTCTACTCGTTTACCGGCGGCGCCGATGGAAGCAGCCCCGGCCGCGGCCTGGTCTTCGGGCCGGATGCCGACTTGTACGGGGTCACCGCATCGGGAGGGAGTGCCGGCTTCGGGACCGTTTTCAAATTAGCGCGCCCCACGTCGTCCGGCGGACACTGGACCGAATCCGTGCTCTACAATTTCACCGCCGGCAGCGACGGAACGGGTCCGTTTGCGCCGCTCGCCGTGGGCACTTATGGCGGTCTCTACGGCACGGCCCCGGGTGGAACCTCAGGCTACGGTGTGGCCTTTGAACTGGCCCCTCCCGCCACTGGCAGCAGCAATTGGCGATATGTCCTGCTGCACAATTTTGCCGGCGGGAACGAGGGAGGGAGTCCGGCGGGCGGCCTCGTGGTGGGCAAAGGCGGCGCGCTATTCGGCCTCAATGGAATTGGCGGGACTTCTAACGCCGGCCTGGTATTCGAACTGCAACCGCCTTCTACCAAGGGCGCCCACTGGACCGAGGCCGTGCTCTACAATTTCAAGGGCGGCAAGGACGGATCTTTTCCTATCGGCTCGCTCGCGCTGGGCGCCAAGGGCGGTCTCTTCGGCTTCACCTATGGCGGCGGAACAGGAGGTTTCGGAACCGCCTTCGAGTTGGAGCCCCCGTCGGTAGCTGGCGGCAATTGGACCGAAATCGTCTTGCACTCTTTTAGCAGCGGCGACGACGGAGCGTTCCCCGACGGCGCCCCTGCAATCGGCCAAAACGGCGGCATATTCGGAACCACGGTTTATGGCGGACCTAGCAACGATGGAATCGCCTTCGAGCTTTCCCCTCCCACCGTCGCGGGGGGCGCCTGGACCGAGCAGGTCCTGCACCGGTTCAGCGGCGCCAGTGACGGAGGACATCCGCAGTATGGCGTCGCCCTGGGCCTGTCGGGCGCACCCTACGGCACAACTTCCCTGGGCGGCGCATCAAATAAGGGTACCGTCTTCGATCTAACGCAATAAGTGAGGCAGGCACTCTGCCTGCGCGGGGCCCCTGGCCCCGCAACAGAAAATGAAGCGCTAATTAGTCGGCGGGACCGACGACCAGGCAGGCGCGCCGACCGAGTTCGAAGGTCCGGACAAGTTACCCGCTGCATCCTCAGCCCTGACAAAGTAGATAGACTGAAGCGAAGTTGGCAGTGTCTCCGCATAACTATTGGTGGTAGTGCGTCCCACCATCGCGAGTGCCGTCGGGAAGCCGATCGTGCTGCCCGGCTTCTCGCCATTCTGGATCATGGTCACCAGCGTGCACACTCTCTGCAGCAGTCCACCGGTGCTGCAGGCAAAGCTCAAGGATCCTGACAGAGCGTCCTGCGGTAAAGTATAAGTCTGCCCGCCGATAGTAATCTGCACACCCTGCGGCGGAAAGAACTGCGGGACCGGAGTGGTGGTTTGCCGGTAAACGCGATAAGCCACCGCGCCCGGAACCACTGCCCATTTCAACGAGGCCTGACCCGGCGCTTGTTTCGCGGTTGCGGCAGTTACATTCAGGGGAGCCGGCAACATGTCCGGCAACATGGTAGGTGTTGCGCAACCCGTAAGCGTGCATTGGGTGGCCTCTAACTGCGCATCGTTGGCCGTGATCATTCCGTCCTGATCGAGGTCCATCGGATCGTTAGGCGGTGCCGTCTGGCCCTCCGCGGCCACAATCATGTTCACGTCGTTCTGGTCGATCACGCCATCGCCATTGAAATCCAGCACCGTCTGATCCAGCCAGACCTGTAACCCGCCCGTAACTCGCGCCGTGCCCGCGAAGAACCCGAAAGGAGTGGCCTGCATGCTGCGTACCCCGTAGTTGATGCCATCGCCGAAACCCGTCGTAGTTACCGCCGTCCAATGCGAGCCGTCGCTCGACATCAGTAAGTCGGCGCCCCAGTCTGGTTCCGCCAGATTACCCAACTGGTAATATTTGTCGTAATTGACGCTGCCATCCCACTGCGAGACATACAATCCCTGGTGAGGGCCCGATGGCATCACGCGCATAATCCACACCTGCTCGGTAAATTGATTGTCAAAGCAGGAACTGATGCCGCTGGTGGGAGCGATTGCCGGCCCGGAGGCCTGGGTGATAGGAGATCCGAATACCAGTTGCCAAGTATTGTCCGGGTTGATGGCCACCAACTCGGTGTTCAGCAAAAGGCCCGCTCCCGCATACAGTTTGTTGTTGTAGACCACCATGGCAGTAGCTGTTTGATTTCCCGTGGCGCCCCCGCTATTGTTGATTACGTTGGTAAAGGTATAAGGCGGCAGCCCCTGCGCGTTGGTGTAGGAAACGAAATAACCATTGGCGCCGTTCAGCCCGGAACCGGAGGCATACAAGCGGTTGTTAAAAGCAACGATATCGAACGACGGCATGGCGCCCGGTCCGGACGGCAGGGGGCTGGCTTGGAACCAGGCGTTGTCGCCGGCCGAGGGATTCGAGCTACCTACCACGTAACCCCTCCCGCCGTAATCCGTGGCCGTCACAAACAAGCTGCCGTTCAGCACCGCGAAAGAGCGAAAGCTGCAGATCGGAAAACCGGCTGGAGAATTCAGAGTGATGTTACCCAGAAACGTACCGGCATCCTGTGGGAGCGCCGTGAAGTTCACGCCGTCCGTGGTGCGCAGGATGCGCGGCGGAGGATAGCCCTGGGTGTTGTAGGGCGCTATCGTGCCGTAAAGGGATTGCGATGTTACACCCGCGATATACAGCGCTTGGGTGCCGTCCGACTCCGTGAAAACCTGCATGCCGCGGAATCCGATGTCACGCGCGGTGATGATGTTGACGCCGGATGAGTCCGTGCCTATGGGAATAGTGAGCGGCGATCGATACACCAGCGCCCACGTCTTGGTCTGCGGTGTGTACGACCAGATTTCAGCGGCCAGGCTGAGATCCTTTGGATCCGCGGGGCACCGGTTCTGGGGCGTCCCTTGGGTGGCCTGCCCGCTGGCGTCGATGCACCCCACATCCCGCCCCGTACCCACGTAAAGCTTGCCATTGAACCAGGCCATCGACCATGCCCAGGTGTTGTGCGCATCGGCGAATCCGTTGGTCGCAATTCTCTGGTATCCCGGCAGCTGCTTTTCGATGCCCTGTATCATGCCGTTGATTAGTCCAAATGAAACCGAGCCCTCGTCCAATTGGTAGGCATTGGCGTTGGTCTGGCCGATGTCCATGGAATAAGCGAAGGGCAGCGTGGTGTTAGCCAGGGGAACCATACCGTCGTTTGGACCTGTTACGATGCCGGCCAGAATATTAGTGGTGGCTTGTAGAAGCGGATTGCCCTGACCGGTATTCCCGCCCAGTGTGTAAAACTCAAGCAGCGGCGCCTTCGCCGACCATCCCGCGCCTAAGCCCGCGGTGAAGATGGGATCGGCCTGGGTACGGAATGCCTGTACCGTGGCCACTTCCAGCGATTGAAAACCGGAATTGATCAAACCGAATTGCAGCGCCTGCTGATAACCCGCTCCAAAGGCCCAATCGGCGAGCGGTGTTCCGGTATTTGCAGTGCCCAGTGTGAAGACGGCCTTGGCCAGTGGAGCCACCGACATGTCTAACCCGGTGTAACTGCCGTTCGATCCGGAAAGTAATGCCGCCTCAATATCCAACCCACCCTTCCCGTGCGCCACGATATAAAAATTCTGTACGTTGCAGAATGTAGCAATCCTCTGCAGGAGTGGTTTCAGAGTGACTCCGTTTAATTGCCATGAAGAAACGTTCGGCGAATTGTTAGGGTTGAGACTGACAAATGCCGTGCGAAAACCAGCCGCGTAGGCGGTGTCGTACATATCGCTGTTATTCCACCATACCGACGCCGCCTCTGACAGCCCGTGCACAAACACGATCACCGGCGCCGTGGTACCATTCGACGGAATCGATCCATAGAAGATGTTAGACACCTGCGGATCGGGTGTTGGTATCGGCGGTGGCGCCTGCGCCAGACCTATCATTGCTAGAGCGGGAATCAGGCACAACAATTTCTGAGTGAGCATAGGAATAAGTTGGCAGTAGTATAACACAGACAGTCTTTTGAACCAACGATTCTGGTTCTCAAATTCGGCCCCAAAAATCCGCTCGGCGTACTCGTACTTACCAACACGGATTCGCGGCAATCGTGGCGAAAATCCGCGCCGCCCAATGGGTTTTGCCGCGCCACGCCGCTGACCACCAGGAGGCCCGCCCGTCCTAACTAAAGTCCGAATTCCGGTACCAGAACGTTATCGAAGGATATGCGCTTTGGAATCCATTAGATACTGCCGTTGGCCGCCCTGGATAAGGGAAGTACCGCATGGGCTACTTTCCCTGGAAGTACCGGAGTGCCATACTGTATACTCAATTTCTCAAGCGCCCTGCAGATTCATCAGGTGGACCGCTGGAAGGACCAGACTCAATTGCGCCCTTACTACTATTTGTCTCTCTTGGCGGCCATAGCCGGATTACATACGCCACTTTGCGCGACGGTGCGGATTCTTTCGATGACCCCGTCCGTGGCTTCCCCGCAACCACTGGGTACCCCGGTTACGTGGACCGTCACCGCGACCGACAGCGATCCCAACCAACTCACTTTCCAGTTCAACGCGGCCCTCGGCAACCAATTCTCCGTAGTGAAGGATTTCAATGCCGGCACAAACAGCGCCGGCGTCTGGACCGCGCAACCTTTCGTCTGGACTACCATCCAGGCCGAAGGGACATACCAGGTCCAGGTCATTGCCAAGGACTTCATCTCCAATCAAACCGCCACCAAGACGGTCCTGTTTACGCTGACACCGCTGGTCGCCTCCGGCAACCCGGTCATAACCTCCACGTCCAATCCCCTGGTCGCCATATACAGCGCCCCGCCCTGCCCGGCGGGCAGCCAAATGCAAGTGACTTTCCATGGGTCCTCTTCCGGCATGCCGTCCGGAACGACCGATTGGAAAACCTGCAGCGGCACGAAAAGCATGAATTTCTACATCGCCGGGATGTATAGCGTCACCACCTACACCATGAACTACCAGATCAATACGGGTGGCGTAATCACCAGCGGCTCCAACCCCATGACCTTTGCCACTGGAGCCTTGCCCTCCAGCATCACCTTTCCCAAATTCAAAGTAACCGTCCCCACCACCTCGCAATCCGATTCCGCTCAGCGGATCCTGGTTCATTCGCTGGCCACCATCCTGCCCACGAACCATTTCCTCCCTCTGGCCACCGACCTGTCCGGCCACATAGTGTGGTACTACGAAAACTCCGCGGCCCAGCCCCTGCTCACGCGGCCGCTCGGCAACGAAACTATGCTGACCCTGCAGTCCGGCCCCGCATGGCAGAGCCTGAGCACCAAGCAGCAGTTGATTCGGGTCATCGACCTGGCGGGCAACATCGTGCGTGAGACCAATACCGGCATCATCCAGAATCAACTGGTCGCCATGGGCTACACCGACGCCGGACCCTGTACAGCGATTTCCAAACCCGCCCCCGTCGGCTCCGTCTGTTTGGGCGCGTTTCACCACGAGCTCACCGAGCTGACCAACGGCTATCTGGTGGCGTTCGCAGACCTGGAACAGATCTTCCCGGTCGGAACTCAAGGCGATACTAGCGGCCTGCCGGTGGATATCCTGGGCGATATGGTCCTGGTGCTGAATCAGAATTTGCAGGTGGTGTGGGCTTGGGAAGCCTTCCAACACCTGGGCGGCGGCACTCAATTGGACATCAACCGCCCCGCCACGCTGAACGAAACCTGCGCCGCCAACCAGGCCGGCTGCCCCTCGTCGTTTCTGATGGGTCCGGGCATTTCCTCAATGGCCCATGACTGGATGCACACCAACAGCGTCTACTACTCTCCCCAGGATGGCAACTTCATTGTGTCGATCCGCAACCAGGACTGGGTCATCAAAATCGATTACGCGGGCAGAACCGGGAATATCCTGTGGCGCATGGGCCTCGGCGGCGATTTCGCCATCGAGAGCAACGATCCTTATCCCTGGTTCTCCCACCAGCACGACGTAGGCATGGAGAATAACGGCGCCGGCCCCTTGACCGTCTTCGACAACGGCAACACGCGCGTAGCCCCGCCGCCCGTGGGTTTAGGCAGCGGCGACAGCCGGGGCATGGCATTGACGGTCGACGAAGGAAGCCTGAGCGTCACGCCGGTAATGAGCCAGGATCTGGGATTTTACGCCAGCGCCTTCGGCAGCGCCCAGTTGTTGAGCAACGGCAACTACTTTTTCCAACCAGGACTCGTCGGTCTTCAAGACAGCTATAGCCAGGAGTTCCTCCCCATCTCCGGTACCGACGAGGGCACGGTTGTCGATACCCTGGAAGGTCCCGATTGCTACCGTACCTTCCGCCAGGCGGACCTGTACCACCCGCCGTGGACTTGAAAACCGGCATGTTTGGAGGATAAGCTCACCAATTTCGTCTAACAGGATAGGGCCCTCGCCGGCCTGCTCGAGATAGCCCTGCGGGGCGCCCGTTGCACCGGTAAATGCACCCTTCTGATGGCCAAACTATTCCCCTTCAATCGGACTTTCTGGGATCGCGCCGCAGGAGAGGGCTCGGAGCGAATCTTTCGCCGCTTGCACGTCCCTTTTGAGGCACCGCGCAAAACGGGGCGACCCGCGCCGGCTTTTCTTCTGCGGAGTTCCTGTATCTTTGGCGGCGCGAGAAGCACGCCCCTTTGCGCTTTTGAGTGCTCGTGCTCACAAGCCTGTCGATGACTCTTTCCATGCGATAAACCCCAAGGGTCTGCGGATATAGGTAGAACCACGCTGGACAAGTTCCTGCGCGGTGAATCGCGGTGCCTGTACGTCTCGGATCCTTTCGAAGAGCGTAGCGGTAAGTATACGGTGACTCGACGTCGTAATCGAAATCCATGCCCTGGACAAGACACGCTTGTCCCATTGAAGTTGAGAATGTTGCGCGCGCCTTACTTCGAGCGTGGGAGTGGGAGAATGCAAGAACCTGAGGCTCGATCTGGTGAGGTCCATGGCGCAATTTTAAGTACGGTCTAGCCGGTTACCTGGCGGCTTGCGCGGCTAGCGCCCGGTCGGTGTACTTCTTCCATGTGGCTGGTTCCGCCAGCATCCTGATGAAGAGCCCGCCCACCACGGATCGCGCTTGAAAGCCCTCCTGCTTTCCAGTCACAGTGTCGTACCAATCCGTCAGGGGAACGCGGCTGGGAGACTCGTTGACAAACTGATAGGCCGGCGCAACGATATTTTCGAAATCGGCTGGGCTCTCGGCTAGCGTGGCCGTCCAGAGAATCCAGTCCAGCTTGGTATAGTCCTTGCGATTATCCAGCGGCAAACCGTACTTGTTCTGGTGGGCCAGGTAGAATCTTATTTCCTTGCGCGGCACCTCGGGAGAAAACAGGTTCAAGCCTAGTATTTTGTCCCAGACCAGATTGTACTTTTGGCTCCATGTGCCGGGTTTGTCGAACGCCAGGCGATAGTGATCTCCATCATCCGCCATCTCTACCCATTTCTTCGCGAACTCTTCCGCGGTGGCGCGGTATTGAGTTGCGATCGCGCTCCGCCCCGTCATGCCGGCCAGTGCTGCGTACGAGCCCAGCGCCAGGATCGCCTTGATCGACAGATTAGCGTTGTGCGCGAGATGGCCGGCAAAGTCGTCGGTGGAAAGCTGGTTCTCGGGATCGAGACCCTTCTGCTTTAAGTATTCCGCCCATTTCGTCACTTCCGGCCAGTACTTGTCCGCAAACCCCGCGTTACCCTCCACGTGCGCCAGGGCCGCCAGCATAATCAGCATATTGCCGCTTTCCTCCACCGGCATCTGATTGGTCTCGGTCCGTTCGCCCCCGCCATACACCTGGCCGTCTGCCAGCGGATACGTACCGAGGTCATGCGGAGCAAAAGGCCAGCGCCAGCGCTCCAGGCTGGCGTACTTCAATACGGGTTCGAGCTGCGCCTCCAGCAGACGCGGGTTGAACAACAGCGTAAAAGGGGCGCTCGGGTAGATCACGTCCACGGTGGAGATGCATCCGTTGCTGAAATTCTCCTTGGGGAAAAACATCGGCGTGCCGTCAACGTCAGCCGCCAGTTTGTGCGCGGCCAACGTTTGCCGGTACGCCAACGCCGCCAGGCGCGCGTACCGCTCTCCACCGGCTTTGCGTAAGTCCGCCATGAGATCTTCATCAAAGGCCGCAGCCCGTGCCAGCAGCCCATCGTGGTCGCGACGGCCGCTGCGAAGTAAGTCCGCCGCCTCCGCTCCATTTCTGCGCCACCAAGCCCGCTCCTTGCGCTCGAAATACTCGATGGAGTAGATGTCATCGTAGGCCAGCATGAGATACCTCGAGACCGGTTGCGATCCGATGCGGCCGAGGTCAATGTTGTACGCCAACACCCTGCCGCGCCTGTCTGCGCCGGCGGACCGCTCGGAAAAATCGTCGGAGTCAGGAGTCCGTCCAGTGGTGTCGAACGTGGATTGCGCCTGCTGGTGCGCGCCGGTGAACCCGGAAGCGCCTGCCGGGCGATCGGGTGCCAGGTACAAGTAGCCCCAGTCGATTCGCAAGTCGTCGCCCGATTTCACCAGCACCGGCTGATGGCGCGATCCCATGCGGAGCAGCGGCGCCCCGTCCAGTTGGTAGCGCTCGCTCCAGACCGGCTGGTCGGCGGTATTCACAACCAGATCCGATGCCGCATCGAAGTAGATCGCGGCCTGGTGTTCTTTCCCATCCGTGGAAGAGACGGCCCACTCGATATAGGTTAATGGCCTCGAAAGAACCTCCAGATCGTCCGGAAGGGCCGGCGTAAGGAACGTCAGAGCCACGCTCACCCCGTCGCCGGCGAAGTGATAGATGGTGCGGGTGGGCAACACGTCCAGCCCGGTTTGCTCCAGGGCAGGCGAAGGCGCACGGTCGCGTCCCATCACCCGGAATGTCTTGCCGTCAATCCGAATCGCGGCTGAGAGCCGATTGGGTTTGCCGGTCCAATGAGATGTCCCCGCCTCATTCAGGCGGTCAGCCATCGACCAGATACTGAAGTAGGGGTCGTGGGCTATCAACGGAACAGCGGGTGGCCGCAGCGGCGCTAGAGGCTGCGCAACCAAGCCGGCGGCGAATGAAAACATGCAAAGGTGAGTGGCAAAGAATCTCATGTTCGCTAATTCTCTCTAAACGTGGCCGTACTGGGGCAATCAGTCAAGACCGTCCATCCCGCGAAAGCAATTGAGTTATATGAAGGTGTTCACCCAACTTCTGGTTACTTTCTTAATTGCTGCACGAAGAAGTCCGCCATAATTTTGTTGGCCTCGATGGCCTCGGGAAGCGTGGAATCGTACCAGAAGGCGTGGGGCAGAGCATCAAAGACCACCAGCCGCGCATCAACACCGGCGTTCAGGTAGGCGCGGTGCAGGTTGACGGTGCCGGAGAGCAGCAGATCGCGGCCGCTGGTGATGAAGAGCGTAGGCGGCAGGCCATGCAGGTCGCCGAAGATCGGCGACAGCACCGGATCCCGCGGGTCGGTGGCGGCTGCGTACTCTGAGTCATGACGTTGTGGCTCAGGTGGATCCAGATGCCCTGAGAAGCCCCGCAAGCCATAGATCGCCTGCGAGTCGCCGTCGCGGCTGAAGTCACCCATGCCGCTGAAGATGCCGAGCGCAGCCGGGAGCGGTAGGCCCAGTTGCTTCAAGCGGGCGGCCACTTCAGCGGTCAAAATGGCCCCTGCTGAAGTGCCGTAGATCACGATGTGGCCGGGCTGGTAGGTCTTCAGGAGCTCTTTGTAGACGGCGACAGAATCATCCACGGCCGCGGGAAATGGATGCTCCGGCGCCAGGCGGTAGAGCACGGCGACCACCTTGATCTTGCTGTAAACTGCGATGGGAATTGATTCCGTGAAAGAACCGGAATCCGAGTTGAAGCCGCCGCCGTGCAGGTTAAGTAGCACCCTGTCTCGGTTGGCCTCGGGCAGCCCTTCCGGCGTGACCATGCGAACCGGAACACCGGCAATCTGCTCTTCAACAATCTGGTTGGGGCAGCGGCGGCTCCACTCCACGCGCGCACGAGCCGTGTAGGCATCTGTGCCCTTGCGACGGTCGGCCAGTGACTGAGGTGGACCCTGGTCGGGCTCGGGCCGGCTCAGGCGGCGCTGCGCCTCGGTGCTGATGGTCTTGGGGACGGGAACGATCCGCGTAATGTGCGCCATACCCAGGGCGTCAATGTAGCTGGTGTCGCGGTTTGGTGCCTCCGCCGCCGTGGTCGGCTTGGGAGCGTCTTGCGCGGCCAGCAAGCCCCGAGCCGTGTAGAACACCGTATATACGAGACAAGGCAGCAGCAGGAAAATGTGCGGATAAGGCGGGTAGTGCGCGGATTGTCTCATCAGCAAGCCTAAGGCATACTGCGGTGCGAAACGCGCTCCACCTCGCGCATGACGCGCAGCGTATTGCCGCCCAGGATCTTCAAAATGTCTTCGTCCGAATAGCCGCGCTCCATCAGGCCGCGAACCAGGTCCGGGGTTTTGGAGATATCCTCCATCCCTTCCGGAAACTGATCGTCGGCGCCATCGAAATCAGAGCCCAGGCCCACGTGATCGACGCCCGCCACTTTAACGGCGTGGTCGAAGTGATCGAGCAGGCGGCTGAGCGGCAGCCTCCCTAGATGGGCAATCCGTTGCGCGTTGATCTTGCGAACGGCGGGGCCGTCCTGGCTGCGATCGCCAAATTTAGGCGTTTTGGCCTCGGCTTCGTCCTGCTGCTTCTGCTCGTCTTTGAGACCATCCATGCGTTCCATGAAGCCGTGGTCGAGGAAGCCTTCGAAATAGTTGATATGCACCACGCCGCCGTTTTTGGCGAGGGCACGCAGCATGTCGTCGGTCATGTTGCGCGGCACATCATCGAGCGCGCGGCAGGAGGAGTGCGAGGCGATCACCGGCGCGGCCGACGTTTCAACGGCGTCGTAGAAGGTCTTGTCGGCCACATGCGAGATATCCACCATCATGCCAATGCGGTTCATCTCGCGCACCACTTCGCGGCCGAAATCGGTCAGGCCGTTGTGAACGGGCGGCAGGCTGGCACTATCGGCCCATGGCGTGTGCTGTGTATGGGTGAGGGTCATGTAGCGCGCGCCAAGATCATAATAAGTGCGCAGCACGGCCAGATCGGAATCGATCATGTGGCCGCCTTCGACGCCCATCAGCAGCGCGATCTGCCCGCGCTTGTGAGCCGCCAGCACCTGGTCGGCAGTAGTGGCCAGCGCCAGTTCCGCCGGATGCCGCTCCACCTGGCGCCGCACCGCGTCAATCTGATCGAGCGCGCGGCGGATCGCTTCACTGGGAGTGTACGCAACGGCATCTGTCCAGATGGACAGGAAGACGCCCGCCACATGACCTTCGCGCATGCGCGGGATATCGACCTGGCCGTAGTCGTGGCGCTGGGCCAGATCGTAGCCTTCATCAAGTATCATCTGTGTAGTGTCGTCGTGGAGGTCGAGCACCACGGCACGCTTCAGGAGGCGCTCGACGCGCGCCGGGTCGGGCTTCGTCTGGGCGGCCGCGCAGCATGCCAACAGGGTGAGGCAACTGAGGGAGATCAGTTTCACGCTTCGCTCTTCCTCAGCACCGCGCCCACGACCTGCTTGCCGCGGTCATACGCCACCTGGTAAGCATCGCGGCGCTGCGCGCGCGTGTAGCCGTAGCCGACCCCGTAGAAGTGCTCCAAACCCTTGCCCAGAACGTAGGTTGCCGCAAAGGCGATGGCGCCCTTCGGAAGCAGGCCGCCGCCTAGCGGAATGAATCCCACCAATTCGCGCGCCAGCGCTCGCCAGCCGAAGGCCCCCGCGGCGATGGAGAGGAGCTCGGCGATTTGTTCGCTGAATCCCACCTTTTTGTCGCTGGCCGCCGCCACCATGAACGCCATGCGTACCTGGTTCATGGTGATGAAAGCCGTGTCGGATGCGAACTCGCCCACGGACCACGCCATTTCCAGAATGCTGGGAACCACGTTAGGTAGCGCGCTGGCTACGGCAAAGATGGCGTTCTCGCGCGCCACGGAACTGATCACGTGATCCACCACCGGCTTGCGGAACGGATGGAAATTGCGCGCTAGTGCGAGCCCCAGATCCTCGCGTGCGGCCAGGATCTCTTCCACGGTGCGCACGGGATCGTCGCGGAAGAAAGTGAACGCCGTCGAAGGGCACGGCAGACCCTGCTCGTACAGCACCAGATCGTATTTTTCGGGAATGCCCGGATCGCTGGCGCGATGGATGAATTGCATCAACTGCATCCGCTTCTCGTGCGAGACCTCCGCGGGGGCGAGGAAGGCCTCCATGTCGGCGTATGCCTGGGTGCCCTCCGCGACCAGGCCAACCACCAGCGGACGTTCGGCGCGGCGCCGCACTTCATCCGGACTCAGCAGCGACAGAGCCGATTTGGCTTGTTTCAAATATTGGAGCATGGTGAGCTTCGCAAACGTTGCGCCTGGCTTGGCGCTAGGGGCGGTCGGCTCCGCTCAGGCGGAACATCACTTGTAGCCCCTTCCGCCATTCTACTCCGACGCCTATACGCTCCACAGAGATGGCTGGCGAGAGAAAGCTCAAGACGGTTTCCGTGGCGGGATGAAATTCCAGCGCGGGCGAAACCAGGAACAGGCGCGGCGGGTCGGGCCGCAGGGCGATGCCGGGGAAATAGCCGTTGGGAGTGAACTCGCTGCGATCCAAGTGCCATTTCACGCGTAACCAGTAATCGAGCGCCTGCATGGGAAGGTGCAGGTCGGCGGTTGCTTTCAGTTCGAGCACGGCCAGGCGACCGGACCGTTCCACAGCCAGCAGATCGATCACGCCGCGCTCGCCGGCGGCGAATGCGGGCACTTGATCGTAGACCGGGGCCGGAATGAGGGGCGCGTAAATGCGCTCGATTTGCGCGCGCACCTGCGATTCGAGCCACGCCTCCGGGTTTTGGCGGTAGAGCGGATGTTCGCGATCTTCGGCGGCCGGCGAGCGCCGCTCGGCCAGGTCGCGCGCCAGTCGCTCGATCTCGGGCAGGTGATGCGGGCGGGCGGCGGCGCGCTGGGCCAGACCGAAGCGAGCGCCATCCTGGGATATGCGGGCGAACTCTACGCCGCGCACGCGCAGGCTGACGGCGCCATCGTGCAGCGCCACCTGCTCTACTTCGGGCACCGACGTCAGGTGTTCAAACGAACCCAAGGGCGCGGGCCGGCGGCAAAGTTCCACGTGCGTTTCCACGTTGCCGAAATCGAGTGGATCGATGTGCGAGGTGAAATCGTGCTCGTCGTAGGCGAACAGCACGTAGCGGGCGGCATCTTCGTTGAGCCAGGGCAAACGCAGGCTGGTGTGGCGCTCGTGGCCGCGCGGCACGTACAGCGCCAGGCCCTCCACAGCCACGCGTTTCTCGCGGCGGCGGAGATGATCGAGCCAGATCAAGCCGAAAGTCAGCAGACCGGACGCATCGTTATCCGGAGCCGCGCCGATGGCGGCCCAGCCGCTTTGCCCGCGGCGCAGGAACGCGCGCGGGAAGGTGGGCGACAGACTGGCTTGCAGGTTGGCCTCGACGCTGATCTCAGCCAGCGTCCAGCCGGCAAACTGGCGGGTAAGGAACTGGCGGAAGCGTTCGCGGAAAACCAGACGCTCGCTGCGGCGCTCGAAATCCTGGCTGGAAGGGCGCGCCAGGTCGATCAGGAACAGGCGGCCTTCTTTGCGCGCAAACCGCTCGACGGTCAGTTCCAGGCGGCCGCGCGCCTCGCCCGCTACGCCGGTGATCCGGCGGACCAGGTTGCGGTTCTGATCCCAGGCCTGCAGGGTCAGGCGCGAGCTGCGCAGTTGCAGGGTGAAGTTGTCGGATTCGAGCGGTAGCAGCGGCTCGCCGGGCTCCAACAGGGCAGGGCGGCTTGAGGATTTGAGAAAGCGCTCGATGGCGGTCTGCGCGCTGGTAGGGATGGCTGCCTGGGCCACTTAGGGGAGTGGGGCGAATGCGGCGGAGTTCTCCGCGCAATTGCCACATCCGGGCAGCAATAAGGATAAAAGGCCGCTAAAATATGGTTTAGTCTCTGGGTTCGCGCTTGGCAGGAGGGCGGCATGTACACGCGACGTAGTTGGATCATGGGTATGGGCTCGTTAGGTGTGTCGGCTCTGCTGCCGGCGGTGCGCGGCTCGGACTGGCCGCAATTCCGCGGTCCGGATCGCACTAACACTTCCCGGGAAACCGGCCTGCTGCGCAAGTGGCCCAACGGCGGACCGAAGCGTTTGTGGACCGTCCCTGTGGAGCAGGGCTATGCCGGCGCGGCGATTGTGGGCGGGCGAGTCTACCATCACGACTACGACACCAAGAAGTCCGAGTGGATGGTGAACTGCCGCTCCCTCGCCACCGGCCAGCAGATCTGGCAGTACCGCGAGGCGCGCGAGATCCGCCCCAACCACGCCATCACCCGCACGGTCCCGGCGGTGGATGGGCGGTTCGTGATCTCGCTAGACCCCAAGGCCGTGCTGCATTGCCTGGACGCCCGGACCGGCAAACAGGTTTGGCGCAAGAGCCTGGTTACGGAATACCAGGCCACCATCCCATCCTGGTACAACGGCCAGAACCCGCTGCAAGAAGCCAACCGGGTGATCGTCGCTACCGGCGGCGCCGCGATCCTGGTAGCGCTCGACAAGGCCACCGGGAAGGAGATTTGGCGCACACCGAATGCCGGGCAGTTGGTAATGTCGCACGCGTCCGTGATGCCCGCCGTTCTGGGAGGCGTCCGCCAGTATGTGTACGGAACGCTTGCTGGACCCCTGGGCGTTTCCGCCAGCGACGGCGCGTTGCTGTGGTCGTTTCCACGGAAATTCAATGTGGCTGTGGCGCCGTCACCCATTGCGGTGGACGGCGAATGCGTGTTCATGACCGCCAGTTACGACGCCGGTTGTGTGATGGTGCGGGTACGCCGTGCCGGCAGCGCTTTTCATGCCGAGAGCGTGTTCGATATGCAGCGCAACGAGTGGAACTCCGAAGTTCACACGCCCATCGTGCACCAGGGCCATCTGTTCGCGGTGGGAAAGAAAAAGCGCGGCCTGTTCACCTGCCTGGGTCTGGACGGCAAAGAGGTCTGGACCAGCGAAGGCAAAGCCTCATTCGGCCTGGGCAGCTTCCTGCTGGCCGACGGGATGTTCTTTGCCATGGACGGCAATACCGGTAAGCTGCACCTGATTGAGGCGAGCGCTACGGCTTTTAACGAACTGGCCAGCGCCCAGGTGCTCACGGGCGACGAGGTTTGGGGGCCTATGGCACTGTCCGACGGCAAGCTGGTCTTGCGCAGCTTGAGCGAGATGATCTGCCTCGACGTGCGCGGGTGATTTATGCGATACCGCCACGTGCGAACGGTTAGTACGCAGTTCAAGAACGCGCTCACCGGCGTGGCTGTAGATGCGCACGGGCAGATCTACGCTGCGGGCGATTCCGGTATTCAGCTACTGGATCCCGCAGGCAGGCCGCTCCGGCGATGGGTGGCATCCCAGCCGGTATTTTCCCTCGCGGTGGCAATTGATGGCACGGTGTACGCGGGCCAGCTTGGCCAGATCGAAGTTTTCACGGGCACTGGAAAGCTTCTGCGCACCTGGCGCAACCAACCATTGGCTGGCCGCGTGACGGCCATCGGGTTCACCGGCGACAGCGTATTGGCCGGGGACACGAAGGCGCGCGCGATCCACCGCTTCGATCGCAACGGCACGTTCCTCAACACCATCGGAAAAGACAATCCGGTGAATGGCCTGCTGATCCCCAACGGCGTCGTGGATTTTTCGGTGGATGGCGGCGGCACCATCTATGCGGCCAATCCGGGGAAGCATCGCGTGGAGCGGTATGCCGCCGGCGGCCAATTGCTCGGCCGCATGGGTTCGTTCGATGGAAACGATCCGGCCGGCTTCACGGGTTGCTGCAATCCCACTAACGTGGCGGTGGGCGCTGCGCTTTTCACTACGGAAAAGGCAGGCCCGCGAGTGAAGGCTTACGATTTCGAGGGCCGTCTGTTGACGGTGATCGCCACCGACATATTCGATGCCAACTGCAAAAACATGGACATCGCCGCCGACCGCGAAGGCCGCGTCTACGTCTCCGACACGGTGAAACTCACCATCTCCATCTTTGAACCGGTGAACGCATGAGCAAAGATCTGACACGGCGCTACGTGTTGCATACCGTGGTTCGCGGCACAGTTCTGGCCGTGCTGGGTGGCGGTGCGGGCTTTCTGGTCAAAAAGGCCAACGGACAGATCGTCTGGCAAGTCGACGCGTCCCGCTGCATCAACAGCCGTCTGGGTGAAAGCGGCTTTCCGGCGTGCAGCCTGTGCACCACTGAATGCGTGGTGGCCCTGTCGGCCGTGCGCGCCGTCAACGAACATTCCAGGTGCGGCCGCTGTAACATCTGTCCGGCGTATTTCAAGATCACCAGTCAGGTGAACGCGCAAGGCTACCCCAGCGAAAAGCTGTGCCCGCGCGACGCGATCATACGCAAGCCCATCGGCAAAGTCGATCCCGAAGACCCCGCCAACAATTTCTACGAGTACATCATCGACGAAGACAAGTGCGATGGCTGCGGCAAGTGCGCGATCGAGTGCAAGGAACCGCTCGGTCTAGGCTCGATCACACTGCGTGTGCGCTATGACAAGTGCGTGAACTGCAACCGCTGCACCATCGCCAGGTCATGCCCGCAGAAGGCAGTCGTACAATTGCCGCGCCGGCAAGCGATATGAGAGCGTATCTGGCCGCCGCCCTTCTTTGCCTGGTTCTTTTCCGCGGCGCACCCGCCCAGACAGTTCCGTACCAGAGACCTGTGGAAACGGCTCCCCAACCGGATACCATCGGCGGCGGCTACAAGACCCCGCCGGTCCAGCGGCCCCTGCCGCGCGACTACTGGCTGCAGGTGACGGACGTTGCCCTGCTGTCCGCGGCGATGGGCGTTTCGGTCTGGCTGGTGCTGGCGCGGCGCAATCGCAAATGGCTGCTGGCGCTGGCTGCCGGATCGCTGGCCTATTTCGGCTTCTACCGCGAGGGTTGCATCTGCCCCATCGGTTCGATCCAGAACGTCACGGTGGCGATGATCGATCCCAAGTATTCCATCCCCATCGTAGTCACGGCTACGTTTTTCCTGCCACTGGTGGTGGCGCTATTTTTCGGGCGAGCCTTTTGCGGCGGCGTTTGCGCGCTCGGGGCGATCCAGGAGCTTGTGGTGATCCGGCCTGTTCAGGTGCCGCGCCGTCTCGACCGGCTGCTGGGTTTGCTGAAGTACGTATATCTCGGTTCGGCCATTCTCTACGCCGTGAAGCCGGCACTGGCGCGCGATTTCCTCATCTGCAGGTTCGACCCATTTGTGGGATTGTTTCGCAGAACCGGCCCGCCGCACATGTTGATGGTTGGCGGAGCCTTTCTGGTGGCCGGCATGTTCGTGGGCCGTCCCTACTGCCGCTGGCTGTGTCCCTACGGAGCCTTGCTGGCCTGGTGCACACGGCTGGCGCGCCGGGGTGTGACCATCACGCCCAACAAAGAATTGGATTGCGGGCTCTGCACCGACGCCTGCCCGTACGGCGCCATCGAAAAAATGCGTGCGGTGCGGCGGAACTGCCTGTATTGCGCGCGATGTTATGCGTCCTGCCCGCGCGAACGCAAGTTGGTGCAACTCGCATGACCGCGCGCAAAGGAGTTTGGATTACGGGCGTTATGGTCGCCTTGTGCGTGGCGGTGCTGCTGGCCGACTACATCATCGCGGGTCCGAAAGCGACCACCGCGGCGCGGCTGGCGCGCAAGCGCCGGGACAACATGGTTTCGTGGGTGCTGATCGCCGCGGCCGCCGCCTTTTTGCCGCTGGCGGGAGAGGCTCAAGGCCGGCGTCAACCTTCCCGGCCACCCCGCGAGAATTCCGGATTGCCGCAAACTGCCCTCCGCGGTTCGCAGCCGGCGCCCGCGATCGAATTTTCGGTGTTCGTTGCGGATGCGGTGGCCCGGTTCGGCCGCGGTAAAGAAGCCACCATCCCGCTGCTGCAGGCCATCCAGTCCCAATATCGCTACCTGCCCGACGAATCTCTGCGCCTGGTCTGCGAGCTGACCGATATTACGCCCGCGGAGATCGCCGGCACGTCGTCGTTCTATGTACGCTTCCGCCGCTCGCCTGTCGGGGAACATGTCGTCAGGGTCTGCCACGGGACCGCCTGCCACGTTACCGGAGCGCGCCAGATCACCGACGAACTGCGGCGCTACCTGGCGATTCCGGAAGGCGCCGACACCGATCCCGCACGCCGGTTCACAGTGGATGAGGTGGCCTGCCTGGGTTGCTGCAGCCTGGCGCCCCTTATTGTGGTGGATGGCCGCCCCTCCGGCAAGTTGACGCCTGCCACCGCGTGCCAGGCAGTGCGGGCGTCGGTATGATCGAAATCCGTATCGGCCTGGGCTCCTGCGGCGTAGCGAGCGGCGCGGAGCCGGTGCGCGTGGCGCTCGAACAGGCCGCGACGAAGTTGGGCGCACCCGCCGCGGTCAAAGTGGTCGGCTGCAACGGCATGTGCTATCGCGAGCCTATGGTTGAGGTGGCCGGGCGGGACGGGCGCATCGCGTTGTACGGAAACGTCACGCCGGAGACGGCGCCGCTCATCGTAGGGAAGCATCTTCGCCCCGGCCGGTTCTTCGCGCGCCGCCACCCTGCCGGCGACCCGCCTGCGAGCACCGGCAAGCAGAAGCGCATCGTCCTTGAGAATTGCGGCGAGATCGATCCGCTGCGGATTGAGGATTACCTGGCGCGCGATGGTTACCGGGCGCTGGCGGACTGCATCGAAAATCGTACACCGGACGAAGTCATCGGGGAGATCGCGGATGCGGGCCTGCGCGGGCGCGGCGGAGCGGGTTTTCCGACGGGGCGGAAATGGGCCCTCGGCCGGGCGCAGGCGAGCGCGGTGAAATACGTCATCTGCAACGGCGATGAAGGCGATCCCGGCGCTTTCATGGACCGCCTTGTACTGGAATCCGATCCGCACCGGGTGATCGAGGGGCTGGCCATTGCGGCGTACGCCGTGGGCGCCGCCGAAGGCTACCTATACATTCGCGCCGAATACCCTCTGGCGGTGGAGCGGGTCCGAGCGGCGATTCCGCACGCAGAGGCACGCGGACTTCTCGGCGGCTTGCGGCTGGAGGTTCGTGAAGGAGCGGGCGCATTCGTTTGCGGCGAGGAGACTGCACTCATTCAGTCGCTCGAGGGCAAACGCGGCATGCCGAAGCTGCGGCCCCCTTATCCCGTAGAGCACGGCTTTCGCGGGTGCCCCACCATCATCAATAACGTAGAGACGCTGGCCACCGTGCCCTGGATCATCCGGCACGGCTCGGCGGAGTTCGCGGCGCTCGGCACGCCCACGAGCCGCGGCACGAAAGTCTTCTCCCTGGCCGGCAAGATCCGCCGCGGCGGCCTGATCGAAGTCCCTATGGGTATCACCATTCGCGAAGTCGTGGAGGAGGTCGGCGGCGGCATTCGTGACGGGCGGCAATTCAAAGCCGTGCAACTTGGCGGACCCTCCGGCGGGTGCATCCCCGCGCGCCTGGCCGACACGCCCATCGATTACGAAGCGCTGGCCGAAACCGGGGCTATTATGGGCTCGGGCGGACTGGTGGTGCTGGATGATCGCGATTGCATGGTGGATATCGCGCGCTTCTTCCTGAAGTTCACGCAAGCCGAATCCTGCGGAAAATGCACCTTCTGCCGCATCGGCACCAAGCGCATGCTCGAGATTCTGGAGCGACTCTGCGCGGGAAAAGGCCGGCCGCGGGATCTCGAGGAACTGGGAACTCTGGCCGGTTACATCAGCCGGGCCAGCCTGTGCGGGTTGGGACAAACCGCGCCCAATCCCGTGCTGACCACGCTGCGCTATTTCCGCGACGAGTACGAAGCGCATCTGCAGGGGCGTTGCCCGGCAGGACGCTGCCCGGCGCTGATCCGCTACCGCGTCACGGACAACTGCATCGGCTGCACGCTATGCGCGCAGGCCTGCCCGGTAGGCGCCATTGCGTACCGCCCGTATGAAAAGCACGTGGTGGACGACTGCCTTTGCACGCGCTGCGACATGTGCCGGCAGGCTTGCCAGGACGATGCGGTCGAGGTGATCTAGCCATGCCGACTCTCACCATCGACAGCCGGCACATCACCGTGGCGGCGGGAACCACGGTGCTCGAAGCCGCCGCGTGGCTCGGCATTCGCATTCCGACCATGTGTCATGTGCCAGGGATCGAACCGGCTGCGTCGTGCTTCGTGTGCGCGGTCCAGATCGAGGGACGCCGTACGCTATCGCCCGCATGCGCCATGCCCGTGGCGGATGGCATGGCCGTGGTGACCGATAGCCCGGACGTTCGCACGGCGCGCAAGATGGCGCTGGAACTGCTCCTTTCCGATCACGCCGGCGATTGCGTCGCGCCCTGCGCAGCCCAGTGTCCCGCCGGTCTCGATATTCCCGGCTTCGTGCACGGCATCGCCACCGGAGATCACTCACGCGCGGCGGAACTCATTGCGGAGCGACTGGCGCTGCCGGGCTCCTTGGGCCGTATCTGCCCGCGCCTGTGTGAACAGCAATGCCGGCGATGCGATCTCGATCAGGGCCTGGCGATCGGCGCCCTGCACCGTTATGTCGCAGACCTGCATGTGTATGCGCCTCGGCGCAGCCCGTCGACCGGAAAATCCGTGGCCATCGTGGGCGCGGGACCGGCGGGCCTGGCTGCCGCTTACTACCTGCTGCGCAAAGGGCATCAGTGCATCCTATTCGATGCGCACGAGCTTCCCGGCGGCATGTTGCGCTACGGCATTCCCGCCTACCGCTTGCCGAAGGATGCGCTCGATTTGGAAATCTCCATCATTCGCGAACTGGGCGCACGATTCCAGATGGGCCAACGGTGGGGCGAGCACTTTACTCTGGCCAGCTTGCGGGAAGGCCACGATGCAGTCTTTGTCGCCATCGGCGCACAGCGCGCACAGGAACTCGGCTGCGAAGGCCATCAGCATGCGCTCGCTGGCGTGGAATTCTTGCAGCGGGTGGCCCAAGGGAATCCGCCTGCGTTGGGCGACGGCGTGGTGGTGGTGGGCGGCGGCAATACCGCGATCGACTGCGCCCGCTCCGCAGTCCGCCTGGGCGCGCATAACGTGCGAGTTCTCTATCGCCGCGGGCGGCAAGAGATGCCTTGTCTGATGGACGAAGTGGAGGCCGCCGAAGCCGAGGGTATCGCGCTTGATTTGCTCGCCGCGCCCGTGAGGTTGGAGCAAAACGGCAGCGGCCTGCGCCTGACGTGCCGGCGGATGACGTTAGGCGAACCGGATTCCTCAGGACGCCGCCGCCCGGTAGCCGTAGCGGGTTCGGATTTCGAACTGGAGTGCACCACCGTAATCGCGGCCCTGGGGCAATCTGTAGAACGCGCGCTGGCCGAGCGGGAAGGGCTCGCCGTAACTGTCTGTGGCATCGCCGCGGACACCCGCACGCTCGTCACCAACCTGCCGGGCGTGTTCGCTGGCGGAGACGGGGTTCTGGGTGCGGACCTGGCAGTGCGGGCAGTCGCGGCGGGAAGAATCGCGGCGGCCTCGATCCATCAATTTCTCTCGGGCGAGGCGGTTGTGGGCGAGCCGGCCATCGCCCGCATCGCGATGCAACCGGTGGATGATGCCGAGCGCGCCGCGCTGTTTCGCACAATCGAGCAGGCGGCGCGGGTGCGCGCGCCACAGATCCCCATGGAGCGCCGCCGCGCCGGCTTCGATGAGGTGGAAAACCGCCTGCCCGATGCAGACGCGGTCCATGAAGCGCGCCGCTGCCTGACCTGCGGCTGCCGCAAATCGGATTGCTGCCTGGTACGCTCGCTGGCCACCGAATACGGCGCGGACATCTACCGGTTCGCGGGCGCGCGGCGGCGTTTCACACAGGACCTTTCGCACCCGGAAGTGATCTATGAGCCGGGAAAATGCATCTGCTGCGATGCCTGCGTCCGGATAGCCGCCGCTGGTGGCGAGGAATTTGGCCTGGCCCTCATCGGCCGCGGCTTCGATGTAAGTGTAGCGGTGCCGTTCGGTAAACCGCTATCCGAGGGCCTGCGTCAAACGGCGCGGCGTTGCGCGGAGGCCTGTCCGACCGGTGCCCTGGCGCTGCGTAGTCCACGCGCGTGCGAATACTGTCCGGCCTAACGGTGGATCGGATCGACCCATGCGACCGGGCTCGGTTCCTCCACTAGTTCGATTGCCAGGTTTACGACCACGGCTTCGTTATCGCTGCGCACCAGCACACACTCCAGGATCTCGTCGCTTGAGGCATTGATCTCCTGGTGCGGGACATACGGCGGCACATAGATGAAATCGCCAGGTCCAGCCTCGGCCACGTACTCGAGGCGGTCGCCCCAGCGCATGCGGGCGCGGCCCCTAACCACGTAGATGACGCTTTCGAGCGCGCCGTGGTGATGCGCGCCGGTTTTCGCGTTGGCCTGGATATTGACGGTCCCCGCCCAGATCTTCTGCGACCCCACGCGAGCGTAGTTGATGGCCGCGGCGCGCTGCATTCCGGGCGTTTGCGGCGTGTTCGTGTCTAGTGAGTCTCCCGGGATGACTCTCACGCCGTTGGTCTTCCAGTCGACCTTGTCTTGCTCGGCCATATCGATCCAGTTTACCGGACCGGCCGTGTTACCCTTGCAGGATTATGCGCGGACCGGTGGCGGCACTACTCTTTGTCATGCTTGGATTTCCGGCATTGCCGGCAACGGCGGTCCCGGATTTCCAGCTCCGTCAAATCGGCAAAGGAGTCTGGGCCGCGATCGTGAGCGACGAAGGCTTGGCCGGAGGCAACGCCGGATTCGTCATCGGCGACGATGGGGTCGCGGTGATCGATACCTTTCAGGACCCGCGTCCCGCGGCGGCGCTCCTCGCGCAGATTCGCAAGCTTACGCCCCTGCCGGTCCGGTTTGTCGTGAACACGCACTACCACCTGGACCATGTGAATGGAAACGATGTGTTCGCGGCTGCCGGCGCGGTGATTGTGGCGCACCGCGCCGTGCGCTACTGGATGCGCACGGAAAACATCAAGATGCTTGATCCTCCGGTCACGCCGCAGAAGAAGGCGCGCGCCGCGTCGCTCACGCTGCCAGCGGTGGCCTACGACACGCAACTCGATTTGTACCTGGGATCGCGCCGCGTCCACCTACAATACTACCCGGGCCACACCGGCGGCGACACCGTGGTTTGGATACCCGACGCCCGCGTGGTGTTCGGTGGCGACATGCTATGGCAGGCGCATGCTCCCAACCTGATCGACGCTTCCACAGGACCCTGGATCGCATCGCTAAACGCCATGCAAACCGATTTCGCGAAGGCCACCTGGGTGCCAGGCCACGGGGATGTGTCCGGCGCCGCGGAGATCACGGCCTTTCGCCGGTACCTGGAAGAGTTGCGCGCCGGCGTGCGCCGCGAGCAGGCTGTCGGAAAGACCGGCGATGCCCTGGTACAAGCGTTGCTGCCGGTCATGAAATCGAAATACGGAGCCTGGGGCTTCTTCTCCGACTATGCCGCCGCCGGCATCCAGCAGACGGCGGAAGAACTGGCTGGAACCAAGAGGCTGCCGCCTATTCCGCGGCAATAGCGGCGATAGCCCTGGCTTTCGCCGAAGGCAGCAAAATCGTCTGGTGCGCGATGCGCGCCAGGGAAGCACGGTGCGTAATCACGATCGCGGTGCGCCCCTCGGCCGCGCGCACCAGCATTTCGCCGATGGCCCGCTCGTTGGCTTCGTCAAGCGCCGAAGTCGGCTCGTCGAGAATCAGCACCCGCGGATTCGCCAGCAATGCCCGTGCCAGTGCCACGCGCTGACGTTCGCCGGCAGAAAGCGTTTGCCCTCTCTCGGCGAGGATGGTGGCGTATCCCTCGGGCAAATCCAGAATTCGCTGGTGAATTGAGGCGGCGCGGGCGGCCTCCGCGATCTCGTCGTCACTGGCCTCCGGCCGGGCATAGGCGATGTTTTCGCGCACGCTGGCATGAAACAGGTAAGGCGATTGATCCACCAGCAGAACGTCGCGGCGCAGATCGGCGAGGGGAACCCCGCGCACATCGCGTCCATCGATACGGATGGTCCCGGCAGCCGGATCGTAGAAACGCACCAGCAGATCCGCCAGCGTGGACTTGCCCGCGCCGCTCGGGCCGACGATCGCGCAGATGGTTCCGGGCGCCACGCGAAACGACAGGTCGTCCAAAACCAGGTCGCCGCCATAGCTGAACGAAACGCCATCGAACTCCACCTCGCCGCGCACGTCGCCTAGCGGCTTGGCTCCGGGCGGATCCACAATTTCGGCGCGCGTATCGAAAAGAGCCCACACTCGGGCCAGCGACACACCGCCAGTTACCAGGTTGCTGTAAAGGCTCATCAGGTTCTGGACCGGCGAGAGCAGTCGCAAATGATACGACATAATCGCAACCAAAGCGCCGGTGCTGAGTGCGCCGTCGATCACCAGTTTGCCGCCATAGAGGAAAATGGCCGCCGTGGCCAGGGTGAGGATCGTTCCGGGAACAGCGCCCGACAGGAACGACATCAACTGCATGCGCAGCAGCGCGTCCAAGAAACTCTGATTGTGCGCGCGAAAGCGCTCCACTTCCCGGGCCTCCGCCCGTGCCGAGACCACCAGCCGGATGCCCAGCAGCGTCTCCAGCAGAAAGCTCCCAATATCCGAACTGCGTTCGCGCACCGTGCGCACGCGCTCGGCCAGGCGATGCTGGTAGTGCTGTAATGCCCAAATGCTCACCGGAGCCGCTGCTACGCTCACTAGAAACAGCCGCGGACTAAGCGCGATCATGATGGCCGCGCTGCCAATCAGAAACACGACGTTCGAAAGCACGCTCAACAAGCTGTCCGCCGAGACCCGCTGCACTTCCGCAATGTCATTATTAATGCGCGAAACCACGTCGCCCAACCGGGTGCCCGCCCAGAATCGCGGCGACAAGCTCTGCAGGTGCCGGTAGAGCGCCAGGCGCATGTCAAACAGAACCGAGGCGGATACCCGAACGTACTGATAGCTCGACAGAATATTCAGCACGAAGCCCACGACGGTGACGCCGAACATCATGCCGCTCACCACCAGCAGCATGCGGAGGTTGTGCTTTAACAGCGCGTCGTCGATGAGCAGTTTTGAGATGTAAGGCTGCAGCAGTCCAAAACCGGTAGCCGCGATCCCGGCTAGCAGTACCATCGCCAGGCGCGCGCGGTAAGGCACCACGAAGCGCAGCGCGCGGCGATAGCCATCCAGCGGAATCCCGTGTCCCGGCATGATTTCTTTGTTGATAGCACAAGTCGGACGCGCGGGCAGACCCGCCAAATGCCATGGCCTGCATAAAAAACTTTTCTGAGACCGGCTGTTTCCGGACCCGGAAGGGCGGGGTATCATATCCGGATAAGCTTATGAGGGTACTGCTTGCATCGATTCTGGTATTACCTCTGCTAGCGCAAAGCCAGAAGCCGCAAGCTGCCACGTCCGCAGAGTCGGCCAAACCAGCGCCAGAAGAAGGTATTCCGGTCACCAACGCACTCGTGATCGCCAAATGTGGGGGCTGCCATACCAAAGACCAGCACGGCAACATGCTGCGCATCTCCTGGGAGCGCGCCACCCCCGAGGGTTGGGAAGAAGCCATCAAGCGCATGGTTCGCCTGCGCGGTGTGGTGCTGACTCCGGACGAAGCCCGTTCGATTTTGAAATACCTGGCGACCTATCACGGTCTGGCTCCAGAAGAAGCCAAGCCGGTGATGTACTACGCCGAGAAGCGCATTCAGGACGAAACCAATATCCCCACCGACAACGTGCGCGGAGCCTGTGCCAACTGCCACGCGCTGGCGCGGCCGCTCTCGTGGCGCCGCACGGCGGAAGATTGGAAGCTGCTGGCCAACTTGCATGTCGCGTTGTATCCGACCGCCGACGAAGCTTTCCGCCTGGGTATCAGCGCCGGCGGATTCGATGAATCGCGGCATCACCAGGAGCCGGGCGCGCCGCTTCCCGTGGACGAGGCCCTGGCTTATCTTGCCAAGACGGCTCCGCTGCACACGCCCGAATGGGCCGCCTGGCAGGCCCGCATGCGAGCCCCGAAACTCGCCGGACGCTGGATCGTTACCGCCCACCTGCCGGGCCGCGGACGATTCTATGGCCAGATGAATGTAGAACCCGCCGCCGGCACCGACGATCAATTCACCACCAGCGTCAAGCTTACGTCTCTCAAAGACGGCTCCACGATTACTCGTACTGGACGCAGTCTGGTATATGCGGGATACGCCTGGCGCGGTCGCTCCAAAGGCGAAGGCTCAGCCGGCACGGCTCCGGACGATGTGTCGAGCGAGATGCGCGAAGTCATGTGGTTCTCGCCCGATCAGAATTCCGCTGAGGGCCGCTGGTTCTGGGGCCAGTATCAGGAATTCGGCTTCGATGTGAAGCTCGATCGCGCTTTCGGCGATCCGGTTTTGATCGGCGCCGACCGCACAGCATTGAAGACAGGCTCGCAGGCCGCGCGCGTCCGCCTGGTTGCGGATAGCTTGCCCGCACAGATTGCGCCCGCGGATCTCGATTTCGGAACCGGCATCACGGTGAAGCGTATTGTCTCCCATTCCCCAGCGGAGATTGTGACTGAAGTGGATGTCGCCGGGGACGCCATACCGGGCAAGCGGGATATCGCATTTCGCCGCTCGGTGCTGCAAAACGCGATCGCGGTATACGATCGGATCGACTACGTGAAGGTGCTGCCTGAATCGGCGCTGGCGCGGCTGGGCAGTGAACATCATCCCAAGGGCTTCCAGCAATTTGAGGCTGTCGCTTACCAGCGCGGCGTAGACGGCAAATCGCATACCGCGGACGACATCGAGCTCGGACCCATCGATGCGACCTGGTCGATGGAGGAGTTCTATGCGGTCTACGGCGACGATGACAAAGAGTTCGTCGGCGCGCTCGGTCCCACAGGCTTCTTCACGCCGGCCTCCGACGGTCCGAATCCGCAGCGCAAGTTCAGCCGCAACAATTACGGCGACGTTTGGATCGTGGCTACTGCCAAAGACGAAAAAGACAAGGACGGCCGCCCGCTGACCGGCAAATCGTACCTGGTGGTCACCGTTCCGGCCTACATGCAGTGGGACCAGCCTGAGGTGGGCCAATGACAGCGGCCGCGACTGCGACGCGCGTTTACCGGCTGGGCGAGTTTCACCGCTTCGAATCGGCCGGTGCGCACTTCCTCTACCTGGTGCCGGCGGGCGCTATTTTCGCCGTGGACGATGCCACGCGGAAATTGATCGATGCGTTGGCGCACCACGAATTGCCGCAGGAACAACTGGCCGATCGCTTGGCGGCGGGGGGCATGGCCCCAGAAGACGCCGAAGAACTGATCGCGGAGATGTTTCACGCGGGCGTGATCCTGGCGAATGACTCCGCGCCCGAAGAACCGCAGAGCCTGCCTGAGACATTCCCCATTCAGACCCTGGTGATGAACCTCACCAACCAGTGCAATCTGTCCTGCCAGTATTGCTACGAATTCGGCGCGGACAAGGTCGCCACGCCGGAAGGCAAGCCCAAGTTCATGGATCTGGAAACGGCGCGGGCTTCCGTTGATTTCCTCCTGGCGCAGTCGGCCGGCCGGCGATCTATCCACATCACGTTTTTCGGCGGCGAGACCCTCATGAATTTTTCGCTGCTCGAACAGGTGGTTGCCTACGCCAATCAGCGGGCCAAAGAGCAGGATCGCCAGATCGACTTCAGCCTCACCACCAACGCGACTTTACTCACGCCCGCGATCATCGAATTTCTTTCCGAGAATCGGATCGGCGTCACCGTAAGCATGGACGGCCCCAAGGAGATGCATGACCATCTGCGGGTGTTCGCCAACGGCCGCGGCAGTTACGATGTGATCGAGCCGAAAGTGCGCGCATTGATCCAGAACCATCGTACCCGGCCCATTACGGCGCGGGTCACACTGACCGCCGGCGTCTCCGACGTGGTGCGGATCTTCCGCCACCTAAGACAGGACCTGGGTTTCCACGAGGTCGGCTTCGCCCCGGTGACCACTTCGCCAAACCAACTCTACGCCATCGGCCAGCGCGGCATGGACGGCGTGCTGGAGCAGTTTCACAGGCTCGCTGAAGAGTATCTGGAATACGCGTTGCGCGGCGAGATGCACGGCTTTTCGAACGTGAGCGACACGCTCGCCGAACTGTGCCAGGGCGTGAACAAATCGCATCCCTGCGGCGCGGGTCTGGGCCTGCTCGGTGTTGGACCCTCGGGCGACATCGCACCCTGTCATCGCTTCGTGGATTCCGATACCCACGCGCTGGGACACATTTCGACCGGGATCGACCGCGCCCGGCAGGCCGACTTCCTGCGCCGCGGCCACATCGATTCCAAGTACGATTGCCACACCTGTTGGGCGCGGCCTTTATGCGCCGGCGGCTGCCACCACGAGGCCTACGTGCGCTACGGAGATACGGGCCATCCGAATCTCCATTACTGTGACTGGATCAGGGATTGGACCAATTTGTGCCTGGAAATCTACGGCACGCTGGCCGCCCGAAACCCCGGATTTCTACAGCAGTTTGCGGAGAGGAAAGCATCATGAGACACATGCGACCCTTGAACAAAAAGGCGGCGCGCATCGACGCTTACGTCGTCTCGCAGACAGACGACGTCGTGGCTTTGCAGGACAAGCCGGCACAGCAGCAGCGCCCCCACGTGCCCATGGGATGCGCCCTGATGTTCACCCCCGGCTGGGAAGTGGACGCGGCCGGCGGCACGGCGGGATTGTGCCAGCCAGTGGAGCGCGACATCTACGATTGCTACGTCAGTTGCTACTGGCCGGCGCAGGTTCCAGACCACCTGAATAACGCTACCGACTGGACCGCCAAGTGCGCCAGCGCCACAAAAGACTGGCGCAATCTGGACTTGGTGTTCCCGTAGCCATGCCGATTCCGCGATTGAAGCTCCTGGCCGCCGGCTGTTGCGCGTTCGCCGGCTTGGCCCGCGCCGGCACGCTGTACCTGCCCGCCTATCCCGCTGCCATCCTCGTTTTCGACGAACAGAAAGCCCAGATCGTGGATCGTATTCCGCTGACCACGGGTACGCCCATGTCGATCCGCCTGTCGCCGGATCACAAAAGAATCTACGTGACCACCAACGACCACAACGGCATTGAAGTGCTGGACGTGGCCACCCGCAAGGTCACCAATCACTTCGTGCTGAATACATCGAACAAGCAGTTCCGGTTCTTTGGCGGCACGCCGGACCCTGCTGGAAAGCTGTTCTACGCGGTCACCAAAGAAATCACCCAGTTTCCCGAGCACTATGAGGTCGGCAAACCAAAGTACACGGTCGTGGATCTGGAGCAGCAAAAGATCGTCAAGACCGTGGACATTCCCAAGGAAGAGGAAGAGCAGAACCAGGGCGACTGGGGAAACGGCTGGATGGAGATCTCACCTGACGGCAAATATATTTACCAGTTCGGCGAGAGGATCACCATCCTGGATGCCAGAGACTTCAAGGTGCTCGATCATATCGACCTGTCCCGCCCCGATGCGCCCGGCATGGAAAACGTACATTTCGGCAGCGATCTGGATCTGTTCAACGAGCCGGGGGAGCACACCGGCATCTTCGTGTGGTCCGACCCCGTGGTCCATAACCACGTTTTCGGCCTCGGCCGTTTCGACCTCACCACCCGGCACATCGACTTCAATCCCATTGGCCCCGCACCGGCAGGCATTGTCGGAATTGAGGTCACGCCCGACAAGAAATGGGCGTACACCGTAGTGCAGAACGGCGTGCATGGAAACAAACGCTGCGAATTCTGGGCATTTGATTTGTCCACCGATCGCCTGACGCAGAAGGCCGAAGTCCCCTGCCGTACGCGTTTCACGCTGGGCATTTCCGCGGACGGCAAGAAGCTGTACATTTACGGCGCAGGCTTCGACATCGAGGTATACGATGCCGCCACGTTGAAGTATGAAAAGACCTGGGACCTGAATAACGACGTCACTTATGCGGGCATCGTGGTTGTGCCATAGCCTTGAGCCTTGATGCGCTGGTACGTGGGGACGGGGTCGCGGCATACTGCTGCGCGCACCTGCTGCAAAAGGCCGGTCTTCAAGTGGCTCTGGAACCGGCCGATCGGCCCAGGCTGCCCGCCATCATGCTGGGCGAGCAGGCCCTCGCGCTGATTCGCGATGTCTTCGGACAGCCTGCGCTTTTCGCGGACCTGCCGCGCATTACCAGGCGGGTGGTCGCTTGGGGACCGGCTGCGCAACCCATCGCGGTGGAACACTCGGCGCGCGTCATTTCGGAGGATGCTCTGCTCCAGGCCATCCGGCCGTCGCTGCCCGCGGCGGGGCAAGGCCGCTGGACCATCTTCGCCTCACGACCCCTTCCCGTTGGAACCGCCGACCATCCCTTCGGATCGCGTACGGCTTCTGTAACGCCAGTGACTCTCCAGCCGAACGCAGAGCCCGGCGCTTGTTGGATTGAGTCGATGGACGATGGCTGGCTCTTCTTGATTCCACACCCTCCAAGATCGGGGTGGATGCTCGCCATCGGCGCCGCGCTGGAGGTCTTGAAGGCCGAAAGCAGGATGGTGGCCAGCGAGATTGCCGGATACGGGCCGCCCTCAGACGTCATTCCCGCTTATGCGCGAGTTACAGATCCACTCTGCGGTCCATGCTGGTTGGCCTGTGGAACCGCCGCCATGAGCTTCGATCCGATTTGCGGAGACGGTACCGCGCAAGCCATTCGGGAAGCCATCCTGGCGGCGGCGGTCATCCGTGCGTTAATCAACGGCGGCGATGAGCGAGACCTGTTTTCGCATTACGAAACCCGCCTCATTGGCGGCTTCCGCCGTCACCTGCAGCTATGCCAGGGCTTCTACGAATTGGGCGGCTCCGGGCCGTTGTGGCGCCACGAACTCGACGCCATCCGCCGCGGCATCCAGTGGTGCGATGCCAAACTTCAGGGCCGCGAGGGTTTCCGTTACCGGCTGCGCGGCTTCGAGTTGGAAGCGGTCACTTGAACGCTGCCGTTACCCGCCGCCAGCAGGGCTGCTGTAGCGTAACCGGTGGCGGCGTCGCTCATGAACTTCTCGGGCATCGTCCCCGGATCGTGCTTATGATTCATGGAGTCGGCGGCCCAGTATCCGCGCGCGTCCTGGTGAGCCCGGAGCCATGCCAGCGCCTTTGCCAGGCCCGGCTGCGCAGATGCCACGCCGGCCCGCTGGGCGCATAGCGCGGTTAAAGCAGTGGCGTAGCTGTTCGAACCGGTGGCAACCGGTGCAGCATCGCGCTTCTTCCACGGACCGAGCGACTGTAAAGTCCATCCGCCGTCCGCCTCCTGCTTATGCCACAGTTCATCCAGAATGGCCTGCTTGTCGCCGTCGGACAGCAGGTCGCGCATCTTGCCTGAGGCCCAGAGCAGGAACAATCGGTTATGTAGTGGCTGGGTCTTGGCCGCGTCGCGCAGGTACGCCCGCATGTCGGCTACATTCTGCTGGATCTCCGGACGTGCCTGATAGTTGGCCGGCGCAACGCCGGTTGCCAGGGCCGAAAGCGCCGCACCGTAGTAGACGGCGTCTTTAGTTTCCCAAGGATCGAGATCGAAGTTCGACCAGAGCCAGGCACCTTTGTCCGGGCCGGTCTTCACCTGCGTAGACCACAACCGCTCGAAGGCCTTCTCGCCTTCGGCGCTCAGCCTGCCGCGCGGCGCATCGTCCATGGCGAGCACCAGCGACGCCAGCACTGCCTGCGCGCCATACACTTGATCCACGATCAGACCTTTGAGCCCGCCGAACAGATCCTTGGCGTCGGCACGAAACACGGTCGCGCGCATGCTCGACACCAGCAACCCCTCGTAGAGCGTAGGGCCGCTCTTCTCGTTCAGAGCCTGCCGCAGCGCCGGCCGCGCGACCAGGTAAGGCAGACCTGTATGGCAGGATACGCAAGCGACACCCGAGTGGGAGGCTACCGGCCACGCGACCCATTCTTTTTGACGCGCATCCATGTATTGTTCGGCGGCGCGCGCGTTCCAGTCCGCGCAGAACGCGGGCGCAGCCACCAAGACTATCAAAGCGGCGAATCGAATCTGCATGCCATTACCCTTCTGAGCTTGGAGTCTTGTTTGAGAGTATAGCCCGCATTCGGTCGCGGGTCCAGCGTGAACCGGTAAGGACCATCGAAAGTGCTCGTATCTGTCCGTTTCTGTCCTGTCTGTTTCTGTCCCGTTTCGTCGGTTTATGTCCCCCGTTTCTGTCCCCTGTCTTTTTGTCCCCGTCCGTTTCTGTCCCCTGTCCGTTTCTGTCCCCTGTCGCCCCACTTTGATAATGTCCCCTTATGGCCTCGTTAGAAATGTCCCCTAAGCTAAAGATCTCCTGAGGAGGTTTTAGCTGGGAAGGACATGGATGAGCAAGCGAGAGTTGCGGCGGGTGGGAGTGCTGGCCCGCGTGGCGAGTGAAGAGTTGAATTTGGTGGATGCGGCCAGGATCCTGGGTCTGAGCTATCGGCAGGCGAAGCGGATTTGGCGGCGATACGAAGCGGAAGGGGCCAAGGGACTCAAGCATCGTAGCGCGGGGAAGGGATCGAACCGCGCGAAGCCGAGGAAGTTTCGGGCCCAGGTCATCCGGCTATTGCGCAAAAAGTACAGCGGCGTGGTGGGGGAAAGATTTGGCCCGACCTTGGCGAGCGAGCACTTGGCGAGCGAAGACCACGTCGAGGTACATGCGGAGACCTTGCGTCGGTGGATGCTGGCGGAGGGGCTGTGGAGCCGGGCGCGGAAGCGGAGGGAGCATCGGGAGCGGCGGGAGGCGCGGAAGCATTTTGGGGAACTGGTACAGATGGACGGCAGCTTCCATAGGTGGTTCGAGCAACGCGGGCCGGCAGGCTGCCTGATGAACCTGGTGGACGATGCCACGGCGACCACGCTCGCGCGGCTGGGCGCGCAGGAGACCATCTGGGCGGCAGCGGGCATGCTGCGGGCATGGATCGAGAAGTATGGCGTGCCGGTGGCCCTGTACACGGATTGGAAGAATGTGTATGTGCGGGAAGCGACGGAGAAGGAGCTGCTGCGGGGCGAAGTGCCCGTGACGCAATTTGGGCGCATGTGTGAGCGGCTGGGGATCCGGATCATCGCCGCCAACTCGCCGCAGGCCAAGGGGCGGGTGGAGCGGAATCACGGGACGCATCAGGATCGGCTGGTGAAGAAACTGCGGCGCAAGAAGATCCAAAGCTATGCAGCCGCCAATGAGTATCTGGAGAGCGAGTATCTGGCCGAGCACAATAAACGATTCGCGCGCGCGGCCGCGGCGCAGGCGGACTATCACCGCCGCCGACCGAGCCGGCCGGAATTGGACGAAGCATTCCGGCTGGAGACCGAGCGCACGATCGGCAACGACTGGGTGGTGCGACACGAGAAGCGGCTATTCCAGGTAAAGCGGCAAAGCCGCTATGCGCCGAGCAAGAGTCAGGTAGTGGTATGCGAATGGGAAGACGGCCGGCTGGAGATCCGGTACGGGGGCCGACGATTGTGTCACGAGGAGATCGCCGCGCGCCCGGCCGTCGAACCGCCGGTCAAACGGCGGCAGGCGCGACGGATACCGGCGCCGCCGCAGGCCAGCCACCCCTGGCGAAAAGACTATCGACAAATGCGGGCACGCAGGGGGACCGTGGGCTGAACCAAAGAGCTGTGGAAATGGCGGAGTGGTGGAAAGCGTGGAAATCCAAAACCAGGATTTCACCTCTTCCCACCGCTCCTTGGAAATCTCGCAAAACCGGCGAGATTCCCACATTCCCACAACTCCGGCGACGAGACGGTGGAAAAGTGGAAAACCAAGAGCAGGTTTCCCACTTTCCCACCGCCTTCTGGTGGGTTGAAGGAAGAAAAAACCAAGAGCAGTCAAGTGCGGGTGGGGCCAAGAAAAAGGGGACACTTCTACCGAGGTAAGGAAGGGGACATTTCTAACGAGGGTTGACAATCCGTTTCTGTCCCCTTGACACTTGGGCAAGGTTTGGTTACACTGATTCAAAATTTCACGTAACCCATGTCGGTTTTGCCGGTTACTAAGCAGCGGAAGCGAACACCGTATAACTCAGATCTAACTTGTTGCGGCGTAAATGCTTTGTGCTGTGAATGTCACCTTCACGGGCAGATCCGGTAGCCTACCTGGAAGGTTCACGAGCCATCCCGAAGTTGGCTCCCGCTCTCCGATGAGCAGCCCAATGCGTTCGGCATAAGGTCCATCGAAAAATTTGATTGAGTCTCGCGATCTGAAGAGACTGATCTTCCTTAAGGAGAGATCGGATGTCCAATCTGTTTCCCCCCGCCCGCCGGGCCGGGTTGTTGCGCTTCGTTTTCCATCTCGCTATCGCCGTCACTTGCCTCCTTTCCATCGACCGGGCCAGCTATGCCCAGTCCACTTTCGGCACGGTTCTCGGCACCGTCAAAGATCCTTCCGGCAGCGTAATTCCCGAGGCCAAAGTGGATCTGCTCAATACCGGCACCAACGGAAGCCGCTCCACCATCACCAGCGCCGACGGAGCCTACGAATTCGTGAACGTAAACGTCGGCAGCTACCGGTTGGCGGTGGAGGCCCCCGGATTCCAGGTCACCGAATACGAGACATTCGAACTGGCCGCGCGTGCCACAGTGCGCCTCGACATCCAGATGCGCGTTGCGTCCCAAGCCACCACGGTGAACGTGGAGGCGGTCTCAGTACTGGAGACGGACGCCTCCAACATCGCCGAGACTAAGGGCAGCCTGGAATTGACCAATCTTCCCGTGTCGATCGGCACCCGCGCCAGCGGTTCCACCAGTGCGTACTCCACGCTCACTGCGCAACCTGGCGTACAAATCGACGCCAACAACAACATCCAGGTATCCGGGGCTTTGCCGTCACAGCTTTCCTTCACTATCGACGGAATTTCCTCGGTAGGGCCGGGTTCGTTGGGTTCGCTCACAGAAATGTTTCCTTCGTTCAATGCCATTGAAGAAATCAAAATCAGCGAGACGTTAAACCCGGCCGAGTATGGCGGCGTCGCCGACATTACGACCGTTTCCAAATCGGGCACCAATGAATTTCACGGTGGATTGTTCGAAAATGTCCAGAATACTTACTTCAACGCCAGTGATACGTTCAGTCATGAAGTAACGCCAGTCAAGCTCAATGACTTTGGTGTCTACATGGGCGGCCCGGTCCTGATTCCCAAACTCTACAACGGGCGCAACAAGACGTTCTTCTTCGGTAGCTTCGAAGTGTTGCGGCTCCCGAAATCGTTGACTGCGCTCCTAAGCGTGCCGACGCAGGCCATGCGCAATGGCGATTTGTCCGCTTATCTCGACCCCAGCCAGGGCGGCGGCGCCAACGCATTGACCAGCTACCCGGGCAATATCATTCCCAGCAGTCAGATCAGCCCCTTTGCGCAACAGCTAACCAACTTGATCTATCCGCTGCCGAATTATGGACCACCCGGATCGATTGCCAACAACTATCTGGCAACTTACTCCATACCCATCAACAGCGCGCAAGCCGATTTTCGTGTCGACCAAAGAATTGGCCAGAAACACCTGGTTTACGTGCGCTACACCTACAAGAACCGGCGCATCAGCACGGAGCAGACCGATCCGTCGGGCAATCCGGCTACACCGTTACTGGGCAATGTCTCCACTCCCCAGATCTATAACGCCATGGCCGCATCCTACAATTGGATCATTTCCCCGGCGATTGTAAATGAACTGCGTGGCGGCTTCACTCTGGTTCACCGCGACGTCAGCTTCGGTATCACCGCCCAGCAAGCGGCAACCACGCTAGGCTTGACCAATTTGCCGGGAGGCGTTCCGCCTGGCGACGACATTCCTACCCTGAGCATCACCGGATTTGGTGGCATCGTGAGCCAGGCCAATGATACCAATCCCCACGAGGGCACTTATCAGCTTTTGGACACTCTAACTTGGACCCGGCAAAAGCACACCATGAAGTTTGGCGGCGACTTCCGGTACCTCAGCAGCCTGTTCACGCAGGTGTTTAATAACTATCGCATGGGGAACTATCAGTTCAATGGCGCGGTGATGAGCCAGTTGCTGGGGAGCGGCGCGGCCACGCCCTACGCATCGTTCCTGCTGGGCTATCCGGATCTTACCGCTATAGCCTCGGTGGTGAACCCCAATACGAACGCCTACGCCGAGCATTATGCCTTCTTCGGCCAGGACGATTGGAAGATCTCTCGGTCGCTCACCCTCAACTTCGGCTTGCGCTGGGAATACCATCCGGGTTTCTGGGACAAGAACAACAACGTAGTCAACTTCGATCCCTACTACAAAAGCACCATCAACGGCCAGACCGTGAACGGGGCGATCATTTTGCCCAACCAGGCCGCGTTCGCAAACATCAATCCGGAGTTCACGCAGTCGATCGCGCCGACGCCCCTGATCCTGGCTTCGCAAGCTGGGGTGCCATCCGACCTGCGGTACTCATCAAAGAAGGACTTCGCGCCTCGCGTGGGCTTCGCCTGGCGCATCGGTAAGGACAACAAGACGGTGCTTCGCGGCGGTTACGGACGCTTCATCGAAGCATTGCTGAGCGGCACCGCAATCAACGGCTGGTCGGTTGGATCGAGCGACGTTGGATACTTCTCCAACAGCTTCGATAACAGCGGCAATCCGCTTTATAAGTTCCCGTATTCCTTCCCGTCGAACATCGCGCAGCCCGGCACGCAATTCTTCGATCTGGCTTCCGAAATCAAATACAAAGATCCCATCGTGGAAGAGTGGAACCTCACGTTGGAGCGGGACCTGAACAGGGGAATCGGCATACGGGTTTCCTACAGCGGCAACCATTCGTATAACATCCCGGCAGTAATCAATTCGGACCAGGTCCATACCAACGCGCTGGGCTTTTCCGATCCGGCGACGCAGGCCAGCATTCCGTTCCCTCTGCTCTCCTATATCGCCACCGGAACATCGTTATTGGGCCATGGGAACTACAATTCCGGAACCGTTTCCGTGCACAAACACAGCGCCAATTTCCAGTTTGAAGCCAGTTATACGTACACACGGGATCTGACCAATGTCAACGGCGCCCCAGTGGCCAGCGCGGGCAGTTTCGTCAATGAGTTTGGGAATACTTTGTCCGATCCTTACAACCCGAATCTGGACTACGGCAACACACCTTATGACCGCCGCCAGCGCTTCCTTGTGACGTTCCTCTATAACCTGCCGTTCGGCCGAGGCAAGGCTCTATTTCGTGATGCCGGCGGCGTTGTCAACCGGATCATTGGCGGTTGGGAACTCAGCGGAATCGGCCTGATTCAGACCGGGCCGTTCATGTCTATAGCCACTCTGAATGATCCTTCCGGTACGGGCTATAACATATTCAACGCGAACGGTGGCCGCGCCGACACAGTATCCGGCGTCAGCCCTTACCTCGGCCAGTTGATCAACCAGTGGATCAACCCCAGCGCATTCGTCGATCCGGCCAACAACATCGGGCGCTTCGGTGACTCCCAAGCGGGCGCCGTAGTCGGTCCCGGTACGAGCGTCGTCTCGCTGTCACTGATCAAGCACATCCTGCTGACAGAGCGCACCCGCGCGGATGTGGGCGTTCAGGTTTCCAACGTCGCCAACCATCCGAATTATGCGCCTCCGTCGAACCTGGTGTTGGGGGTTGCCGGATTCGGTCAGATCACCAGCCTGCAGAGCGCCGAAGGCGCGGGCCCGCGCGCGATGCAGTTGACTGGGCGCTTTACGTTCTAAGTCGTGCTTTGCCGGTTGAGCGCTTCGCGGATTGCTGCTCGCGAGGCGCTCTTCCAGGTACGCGCCACCAGGCCGGTCATATTGGCTACGGCAAAGCTGGTCCCGTGCAGATTGCGATCGAGCGGCACGCCGGGGATCGGCCGGGGATACGGGGAGGCATAAAATGTGCCGTCGCGATAGCGGAACTCTTCGCGCGCGCAGTCCGGATCGCCCGCTACCCCGATAACGTCCGGCAGACAACCAGGCAGCAGTTGCGCCGCGCTAACAACCAGAAGATCGTTACCGATGACCTGCAGAAACCGGTCGCGGTGTGCCGGATTCTCGGTTCCAAGGCTTAGATTGACGATGTCCATCTCATGTTTCCGGCACCACTCGAGCGCGCGCAGAATCACACTGATGTTCGCCGACAGCTTTCGGTCAAATACCTTGACGGCGTACAATTCGGCTTCCGGCGCTTTTTCGCGAATGGCGCCCGCCACCGCCGTACCGTGTCCCAGCCGGTCGATCGCGTCCGGGCCCTCGCCTGCAGCCGTAATTTCGACCGCGCCCGCAATCTCGCCCACGTGCGGATGGCCGGGATGAATTCCGCTATCGATGATTGCAATCTTCATTCGGGCTGGCTTATGTTAGCACTTGTGTTTCACGAGGTGATGGAATGAATTGGTCCCGGCGGCAATTCTTAGGCGCGGCGGGTGCGGTCGCCCTCCAGGCGCAATCGGGCGAGGCGGCCGACTTAGTTCTGTTCAACGGCAAGATCGTTACGGTGGATGATGCCTTCTCCATCCGCCAAGCCATTGCCATCCGGGACGGCCGGATCCTCGCCGTGGGGACGAACGAGCTTCGCCGGCGCTATCCTAACGCCCACACCATTGATCTTGGCGGCCGTACCGTGCTGCCGGGATTCTTCGATACTCACATTCACCTGCAGGGCCATTCGCGCCGCTACATCGATTTTCGTGAGACGAAATCTCTGGCCGAACTGAAACAACAGGTTCGCGACAAAGCCAGGGAACTCGGCCCCGGCGAGTGGATCACCGGCGGCGACTGGAATGAGTACCATTTCACCGAGCAGCGTAAGCCTCTCCGCGGCGATCTGGATGAGGCTGCTCCGAACAATCCGGTGGTCTTGACCCGTGCCGGAGCGCACAGTTCGGTGGGCAACACGAAGGCGCTGGAACTGGCGGACATCAATGCCGCGACGCCCAACCCGGAGCGTGGCCTGATTGAGAAGGACGCCGCCGGCCAACCGAACGGCGTCATTCGCGAGCGCTCCGACCTGTACACCCGGCTGGTGCCTGCCGACCAGCCGCACGACGTTCGCGAGAGCCTGCTCGCCAGCGTTCGCGAGCCGCTCCGGTTAGGCATCACCAGCGTGATCGAAGCGGGCGCCACCATCGAACCGGATGTCGTCGGATCGTACGCCGAATGGGAGTTGCTTTATGCCAAACACGGGGCAGATCTGCCCCGGGCGGCCGTTCAAATCGCCTACCCGTCCGAAGCCGGGCACGCCCGGGAGGGTGCGGCCAAGCTGAAAGAATTCGGCCGCAAGACCGGTGACGGAAACGAACGTCTGCGCCTGGGTTCGATCGGCGAGATGTTTGCCGATGGCGGCTTCACCGGCCCTACGGCGTGGGCGCTGGTAGATTATAAAGGCCAGCCCGGATTCCGCGGCCGCGCTTTCTTCACGCCGGAGCAGATACGCGCGAACATCGCGGAAGGACATCGCCTCGGCTGGCAATTCGGGATTCATGCCATAGGCGACGCGGCCATCGCCATGACCGTCGATGCCCTCGACAGCGTGCTGCGTGACGACCCGCGCGCCGGCCACCGGCATTATCTCTGCCACTTTACTGTGCTGCCCCCGGAGAGGACCCTGCAACTGATGGAACGCGATCACATCCTGATTGCACAGCAGCCTAACTTCACTTATAACCTGGAGCGCCGCTATGTGGAGAATCTGGAAGGCTCGCGCCTGGTCACTAATAATGCGATCGGAACGCCCCTACGGCATGGCATTTATATGGCCTTCGGCAGCGACAATTTGCCGGTCGGGCCAATGGTCGGCCTCTATGCAGCCGTAACACGCAAAGGGGAAAGCGGACAGGTGTACGGTCCGGATGAGGCGGTGAGCATGAAAGACGCCATCACCATGTACACGCGCAACGGAGCCTTCCTCACCCGCGAAGAGAAGCTGAAAGGGACGCTGGAGCCGGGCAAATTGGCCGACCTGATCGTCCTCCCCGATGATCCGCTGAGCATGCGGCCCGATCAGTTACTCGGCCTGAAAGTCGATATGACCATGGTGGGCGGCCGCGTCCTCTACGACCGCCACGCTTAAGGCAGAACTACCATGCCCGCATACGTCACGTCTGTTTCCAGGTTCCAGGTTTTTTCCAGCTTGAATGTGGCGGCGTCGTAGACCTCAATGTCAAAGCCCGCGCCGTAAATATACAGTTTCTTGCCATCGCTGGACATGCCAAAACTGAAACGCGTCCGGCAGGGCACTTCGGCCCGCTGCTTCAGGCGATCGTTCGCCAAATCGAACGACCAGAATTCGCAGCGCTTGTTTCCGTGCGCCCCGTTGGCGACTATCGTAAACGCCGCCGTTTTGTCCGGCGTGATCTGAATACCCGCCATGCCTGCCGGCGCCGGTCCGATCGGATCGTAGTTCACCTGCCGCGTCGCCAAGTCCAGGCGCGCCAAACCGAAAACACGGTTGTGCACAATTGGATCGGACGAAGTGAAGATGGATGTGTGCATGCCCGGGTGGCCGATCAAATCCATGTCACCCCCCAGGCGGATATTCTCCATGCCGGCAAAATCGGGCGCCGCCAGGTCCAGTTGATCGACCTTCTTGAAGTCCGAGGTTTGCAGAATAGTGATCTTGGGCCCGAACTGGTACAAGTACTTGCCGTCGGGCGAAACTTCAAACGAGAGCCGGCTGGAAGCTTCGTCCTCTACCGACATGGGTGCCGTTTTGACGATCTTCTGCTGCTCCAGATCGATCACCGTGTACTTGAATTTGCCGACTTCGTAATGTTCCGGGAACTTGTCGATCTGTTTGGTAACGGTATAGAACAGCTTGCCGGCGGGATCCACCGCGCCGCCGCGGAAACGGTACTGTGCAGTGGCCGTATTCAGAACAAAGTGATTGGTCACTTTACGCGTGGCCACGTCGATCACTTCGATGCCATTGTGATCGATCGTGGTTACGTAGATCTTCTTATGGTCTTGCGCTACGCGCAGGGTCATGGGCGTGCCGGTTTCGAGCGGAATGCGGTCGACCACCTGGCCCTTGGCCTCATCAAACACCAGGATGGCTGCGGGGTAGGCAGGCAGATACAGCGTACCGGCGCTCATCATCTCGGAACACAGGGCTAGCAAAATTATCAATCGCGTCATAAGTGATCGTCAGCATTCCGCGGGGCCACTAGCCCCGCGCAGACCAGGCATCTGCACCACCCCTTTAATGACAGCATGCCTTGGCGGGCGGTGGAGGCACGTCCATCGCCGGACTGCGCTCAAAAAATCCGTCTGGCCGGAACTGAAATCCGAGCATCGCCACCGGCATCACCGGCCAATCCTCCGGACGCCGCACATGATTGTGCCCGAACACGTACCATAAGGACAATTCCGTATTCTCCACCTTGCGATCGGCCCGAGTCCAGCACGGCAGGCCATCGCCGGTGGGGTGCTGATTGGGATAATCTCCGGCAGCGTACCGCTCCGCCGGATGGTACGGCGTCATCCAGAGGTTATTCGCTGTAAACCCGGCCCGGCGCATGATCGCCGCGTCCGGTTGCACCAGCGGCGGACAGTTCTCGCCCGGCACCAGGCGATAGCCCACCGGCCGTCCCAATCGATTCTTCTTGTCCGGATTCACCACGCGCCAGAACCGCACGCTCGCCCCATTCACGCGTCGCTGAGCATGTTGCTCGGTAGCCGGCAGCGTCTTAACGGCAATAAATGCATTACCGTGCGGGTTGTCCCTCCCGGTAGGCACTCCTACACTGTTCACCTCGTACACCGAGTTGTTCGGACCGTCCACGCTGGGCACCAATCGCACCGCAAAACTGTGCTGATGAAACGGCGCGTTCAACTGGGGCGCCACTTCTACGCCATAACGCGAACGCTCCCCGGGAGCCAGAGTGGTGGTGTTAACTAAGCCGGTCAGCTTGATCTCACACTGAATGGATCCGTCCTGGTAGAAGTACCACTCCGGAACCGCGACGCTGGTAAGTGTGGCCATATGGCTGCCTCCCCTGCGCTTTTTTAACGAACTCGCAAAACGGGGATCGGCCGCGCCACCATTAACCCGCGAGTTCTTATCTTGTCTGGCGATGCGGACACGCGCCCCTTTCTGAACTGGTCACGATTTTTCAGCAACCGGGCTGACAAGCGGCGGGACGTGCGCCTTGGCGGATGAAGCGCCCCCCGTGCTTCAAAGCGGGGTCCATCGCTTCATCTGATGCTAGTATACCTGGATGGAACTTGGCAATACCTCGGCAAGGTTGGTGAATTCCGCCGCCCCGTCCGCGCCGGAGTCTCCAAGTTCCAATTCTTATGGTCTGAAATCCGCGGCCTTCGCCGCAGGCGATGGCCATCTCTTGTCTTGCCGTTCTGGCGATGGGCGCCGCTCTGCTGGGCAGTTTGTATCCGGTACCCACCCCTCCCTACTCGATTCTGCCTTATCTGTACGTGGGACTGCTGCTGAGCGGTTTCGTCTGGTCGATGATCTGGAGCGCTCGGCCCGTCCCGATCAGGATTGGCCGGACCGGTGCAGCGGCCGCTCACGATTGCGACCTAACGCGGCAGCCCGCATCCAACGCTTAAAGACTTCCTATGCGACCTGACATCGTTTCCGGAGCCGTCTTCCCCGACTATGAGCTTTCCGACCACACCGCGAAACGGCGCAAGCTCTCCGAACTGCAAGGACCACATCCCATGGTGCTGGTCCTCAGCCGCGGTGGTTTCTGCCCGAAAGACCGCCGCCAGGCTGAAGGGCTCGTTGCACTCCATCGCGAGCTCGAGGTTGCCTATTGCCGGTTGGTCACGATTAGCACCGACAATATCACTCAAACCAGCGAATATCGCACCGGAGTCGGCGCCCATTGGCCTTTCCTCTCCGACCCGGGACGTGTCGTCCAAAAGGATCTCGATATTGCCGAATACACCGATCCTGTCAACAATCCCATGATCCCCCACGTCATCGTCCTCGAGCCCGGTCTGGTCATTTATAAGATCTACAACGGCTACTGGTTCTTCGGCCGGCCCACTCTGGAAGATCTCCGGCAGGATCTGCGTGCCGTCACCCGGAAGTGCAGGCCGGACTGGGACATTTCAACACCCGAACTCAAAGCGGCTTGGCAGCAGGGCCGCAAGGAGCTTTTCTACCCTTACGGCAAAACCTACGCCCAAACGCTTGGGGAACAAGACTAGCTTAGCCAAGCTAGCCGGACTAGCCGGGACATCCCCGGAGCCGGTTCTCCATTTCTGAGATGTGGCATTTATTCTTTGTTATTGGAATTGCGACATTTCCCTAATTAAAGCAAACCGGCAAGATTGTACAAAGCAAGATCTCTCAGGACCAAGACGCGATTTTGGAATCTACTGATCGGAAAGGAGTTAAGCCAGATTACGATACAAAAACGTGTACATGTAGAACGCCTACACGAGAGCTATCTGGCTGAGTGAATTGGACTTATGGATGGCGGTGAGGGTGGGATTCGAACCCACGGAACCCGTAAAGGTTCAACGGTTTTCGAGACCGCCCGATTCAACCGCTCTCGCACCTCACCGTTCCTTATATATTATCATTCTCCAACCAGGCAGAATTCAGCATCTTCGGCCGTACCCCCTCCCCAATCCCGCCCGCCGGACCTCCATCTGTCCCTTGGCAGAGCGCTGCCGATAAAGTAATCTTGATATCTTATTTGCTTAATACTACCCTTAAATAGAATCGGCTTCACATGATGAGCTATTGGGAAAACTGCGCCGCGCTCCCCTGCGCCGCGCTGCTTGCCTGGTCGTGCCTGGCCACGGGATGCACGGGGAAAAGCGCGACGCCTCCGCGCAAGACAGAGGCAGTACCGGTGGTGGTGGCCGCGGTCAGCCAGCGCACCGTGCCGGTCGATATCCGGGTGATCGGCAATGTGGAGGCGTACGCCACTATCGGCGTGAAGTCTCAGGTCGGCGGTGAGCTTACCCGGGTGCACTTTCGCGAGGGAGATTTCGTCAAGCGCGACGACGTTCTGTTCACCATAGATCGCCGCCTGCTGGAAGCACAGGTGAAGCAGGCGGAAGCCACGCTGGCGCGCGACAACGCGCAGACCAGCCTGGCGGATGCCAACCTGGCGCGCGACGTGGCGCAAGAAAAATACGCGCGCGCCCAGGCCGCCCGGTACCGCAACCTTTTTCAGAAGGGCGTCATTTCGCGCGAGAGCTTCGATCAATACCAGACCGGCTCCGACGTACAGGCCGAGGCCGTGAACGCCGACCGGGCGTCGCTGGACAGTTCGCGCGCAGCCGTGGCGGCGGACGATGCGGCCCTGCGCAATATCCAGGTGCAGCTTTCCTACACAGAGATCCGCAGCCCCATCGACGGGCGCACCGGCAACCTGATGATCAAGCAGGGCAACGTCGTCAAGGCCAATGACGTGGACATGGTCACCATCAATCAATTGCAGCCAATCTACGTGACCCTGACCGTGCCGGAGGCGCGCCTGGCGGACATTAAACGGTACATGGCCGAAGGCAAGGTGCAAGTGCTGGCCAGCCCTCCGGATTCCGAGGACGTGGAAACCGGAAGCCTCAGCTTCATCGACAATGCCGTGGATTCCACTACCGGCGCGATCAAGCTCAAGGGAACTTTCGAAAACGCCGCGCGCCAGCTGTGGCCGGGCCAGTTCGTCCGCGCCACGGTGCGGTTGGGCGTGGCGCGCGATGCGTTGTTGGTTCCTACCGAGGCCGTGCAGAGCGGGCAGGAGGGCCAGTTCATCTTCGTGGTGAAGCCGGATATGACGGTGGATGCCCGCCCGGTGACGGTGGGAGCACGCGTGGACAAGGAACAGGTAATCGAGCAGGGCTTGCATCCGGGCGAGACCGTCGTAACCGAAGGGCAGCTTCGTCTGGCACCCGGGGTCCGCGTGCAGATCAAGCGCAGCCCGCGCGCGACAGGATAGTCCGCGGAGCAGGATGCTATGAATCTATCCGATCTCTTCATCCGCCGTCCGATCGCCACCAGCCTGCTGATGCTGGCGATCGCCCTGTTCGGGCTGGTGGCCTACCAGGCGCTGCCGGTCAGCGACCTGCCCAATGTCGACTTTCCCACGCTGGTGGTTTCGGCTAGCCTGCCGGGCGCCAATCCCGATACCATGGCCTCGGCCGTGGCCACGCCACTCGAGCGCCAGTTCTCGACCATTGCGGGCCTGGATACGATGAGTTCCACCAGTTCGCTAGGCGTCACTCTGATCACGCTGCAGTTCGACCTGAGCCGCAACCTGGACGGCGCCGCGGTGGATGTCCAGACCGGCATCACGCAGGCTTCCCCTTACCTGCCGCCCGGCATGCCGACACCGCCCACCTTCCGTAAGGTCAACCCTGCCGACCAGCCGATCCTGTACCTCGCGCTGACCTCGCCTACTCTCCCGCTCTACACCTTGGACGAGTACGCCGAAACCTCCATGGCACAGCGGATTTCGATGATCAACGGGGTGGCGCAGGTCTCGGTATTCGGCGCCCAGAAATATGCGGTACACGCGCAGATCGATCCCCATCTGCTGGCCGCCAAGCAGATCGGGATCGACGAGGTGGAAAGCGCCATCGAGAAGTGGAACGTCAATCTTCCCACCGGGACACTGTTCGGGCAGCACAACTCCTTCACCGTGCTGGCCAACGGACAGCTCATGAGCGCGGAGCAGTACGGGCCGCTGGTGGTCGCGTACCGTAACGGCGCCCCGGTGCGCCTGGAGCAGTTGGGCCGGGTCATCGACAGCGTGGAGGATGACAAAACCGCTTCATGGTTCTACAGCAAAGAAGTCGCAGGCCGCCGCTCGATGATTCTGGCCATCCAGCGGCAGCCCGGCACCAACACCGTGCAAGTCACCAGCGCGATCAAAAAACTGCTGCCCGTGTTCAAGTCGCAGATGCCGCCCACCGTGGAACTGCACGTCTTGTACGACCGGTCCATCACCATCCGCGAATCCTTCCAGGACGTGCAGTTCACCCTGCTGCTCACGCTGGGCCTGGTGATCATGGTCATCTTCCTGTTCCTGCGGAACCTATCCGCCACCGCCATCCCCAGCCTTGCCCTGCCCTTCTCCATCATTGGAACGTTTGCCGTAATGTATGCTTTCGATTTCAGCCTGGACAACCTGTCCATGATGGCCCTGATTCTGTGCGTGGGATTTGTGGTGGACGACGCCATCGTGATGCTGGAAAACATCGTGCGCCATATGGAAATGGGGGCGCGTCCGATGGAGGCGGCCTTCCAGGGATCGCGCGAAATTGGCTTCACCATCGTCTCGATGACTCTATCGCTGGCTGCCGTGTTTATACCAGTGCTCTTCATGGGCGGTATTCTGGGCCGGCTGTTCAAAGAATTCGCGGTCACCATCTGCGCAGCGATTTTAATTTCCGGGCTGGTTTCGGTGACGTTGACGCCCATGCTCTGCTCGCGCTTCTTGCGCGTTCGGCACGCCAGCCAGCACGGCGCGCTCTATAAGCTGACGGAGCGTTTTTTCGATGGCCTGTTGAAAGGCTACGACCGCAGCCTGCAAGCCGTGCTGCGTCACCGTCCGGTCACCATGGTGGTCTTCTTCGCGGTGCTGGCCGGCACAGTCTGGCTATTTATCAAGATCCCCAAAGGCTTTATCCCGGACCAGGATAACGACCAGATTTTCGTGGTCACGGAAGCGGCCCAGGGCACCTCGTTCGAGCAGATGAAAGCGTACCAGAAGCTGATTGCCGACGTGGGCATTTCCGATCCCTACGTGGAGGAATTCATGTCGAGCGTGGGCGGAACGTCCGCCGCCAGCCTGGGCGGGCAGAATTTCGGTCGCATGTTCCTGCATCTCAAGCCGCGCGCGAAAAGAGACTTGGATGTCACTCAGATCATGCAGGAACTGCGGCCCAAGCTATCGGGTTTTCCGGGCATCCGCGTGTTCATGCAAAACCCTCCCACCATCCGGGTCGGTGGGCAGCTTACCAAAAGTCTTTACCAGGTGACCATGCAAGGACCCGATACGGCGGAACTGTACCGCGAGGCACAAGGGCTGGAACGCGCTATCACCCGGCTGCCCGGCTTGCAGGACGTGACCAGCGATTTGCAAATCAAGAATCCGCAGATCTATGTGGATATCGACCGCGACAAGGCGGCGGCGCTCAACGTCAGCGCGGCGCAGATCGAAAATGCACTGTACGATTCCTACGGACCGCGCTGGATCTCTACCATCTACGCGCCCATCAACCAGTACAAAGTGTTGTTGGAGTTGATGCCCAAATACCAATCCACCGCGGATGCGATTTCACTTCTCTATGTGCGCTCGAGCGACGGCAAACTAGTGCCGATCGATACCGTCACGCACATGGTCCGTGACACCGGACCGCAGACCATCAATCACTTCGGCCAACTCCCCGCGGTAACGCTGTCCTTCAATCTGAAACCGGGCGCCTCGCTGGGCGATGCGGTGGGCGGCATCCAAGACCTTCTCGCGCGACTCCCGGCCACGATCAGCGCCACTTTTCAAGGGACCGCGAAGGCATTCCAGAGCTCCCTGGGTAACCTGTGGCTGCTGCTGGCGATCGCCATCCTGGTCGTTTACATCGTGCTCGGCATCCTATATGAGAGCTACGTCCACCCGCTGACCATTCTTTCGGGCCTGCCATCAGCCGGCTTCGGCGCCCTGCTCACGCTGTACCTCTTCCATATCGAGTTGAGCATCTACGCGTTTGTCGGCCTGATCATGCTGATCGGCATTGTCAAGAAGAACGCCATCATGCAAATCGACTTCGCGCTGGCGGCTGAGCGACTGGAGGGCAAAACACCTCTGGAGGCTATTTACTCAGGCTGCCTGATCCGCTTCCGCCCCATCATGATGACCACCATGGCGGCGCTGCTGGGAGCCATTCCCATCGCGCTCGGCTATGGCGCGGGCGGCGAGGCGCGCCAACCCCTTGGCATGGCCGTTGTGGGAGGCTTGCTGTTCTCGCAGTTGATCACCTTGTACCTGACACCGGTTGTATACACCTACCTGGCGGCCTTCTCGAGCCCCGGAGGTAAGCCCCGCAGCACTCCTATCCCTGCTGCGATAGAAGAACAAATGCCTCAAAACGCCTAAAAAGACCTAAAAAGGTCGTACCTGCGGATTTTCACCCACTGGACTTCGCAGCGCAACTGCGTCTATTCACGCATCTCTCCGGCCCCATAACTGAAAACACATGACTTGCGAGCTGGTCCTCGATATGCCATACAAGGCCAAACCTGTGGAATCTGACCTATTACTGGGTTAGACCCCTGGGTAAGGAGGTGGACCCTGAAACTATTGCCCAAAACGTTTATTCCAGCCGCCATTCTGATTACGCCATTCCTGCTCTCGACGCTTAGCACCAGAAGCTACGCGATTCCCGCTTTTTCACGGCAGTACGGCACTTCGTGCACCACTTGCCACCTGGACTTTCCGAAGCTCAACGACTTCGGCAAAGCTTTTAAAGATGCGGGCTTCAAGTTCCCTAAAGACGACGAGTCGTTCCTGAAAACGCCTCCCGTGATGTTGGGAGCTCCCGCGCAGAAGGATGTATGGCCGCACACCGTCTGGCCGGGCACCATTCCGGGCATGCCACCCATCGGCCTGCGCATGAATAACTTCTTTCAAGTCACCAGCACCAACGCCAGCCGCTTCAACGCGCTGGCCGCGCCCGGCACCCTGTCTCCGGTCATTCCCAGCAACGATTTTGAAACCGGGTTCTTCAGCATTTTCATGGCGGGGAATTTCGGCAGCGATATCGCCTTCTGGGTGGACGACGATATCAGCGTGGCCGGCGATAACGGCGCGGGCGGCCTGGGGGATGGCTACCTGAAGTTCGTCGATTTAGGCCGCCTCCTGAAGCTTCCGAAAGATTCGTTCAGCGTGCGCACGGGCCAGTTCGAGTTGGACCTGCCCTTCACACAAGCGCGCAGCATCAACATCAGCCCGTATGACATTTACACCGAAAGTAATGTGGGCGCCATCAACTCCATGACTGGGCTGCAACAAAACGTGACCAACCAGTTCAACTTCGCGGGGGCGCAAAAGGGCATAGAGTTCAGCGGCGGACACCTCTACGGCGGCTACCACTACTCGGTGGCCGTGATTGATCAAAATACGAGCGGAGTTACCCAGTCCGCCAACGCCAGCAATTATGTCCCTTCGGCGACAGGCGGCGCTAATGGCGGTGTCGGCTTCGCTTCCGACTCCAGCCTGAAAGATATTTACGCGCGTTTCTCCTATCGCGTCAACCTGGAGCGGGACAGCGAGAGCCGTCACTCGATTCAAGCCGCCGGCGCCACAGGTCCTCGCGACCACACCTATTTGAATCTGGGCACGTTCTATCTCGAGGGCAAATCCCAGCAGGGCCTGGTCGGCGCGGACGCTAACGGAAACCCGAGCGTGCTCTATGCCCGCGAGCCGTATTATCGCGTGGGCGGCGATTTCAGCTTCAACTTCCGCACCTTCAATCTGTTTGGCCTGTATATGTTCGCGCACGACAACAACCTGCTGCCGGTTACCGCCAGCGGAGCCCTGGTGCCGCTGCCGGTGGGTTCCACCTCGGCGGTCCCGGTCGGATTTGTTTCCAGCGTGCCGGCTAAATTCAGCGGCGGCTTCCTGGAAGCCGATTACCTGGTTCTGCCCTGGATTATGGCCATCGGCCGTTGGGACGGAGTCAATTCCAGCGCCGACCGCATCAACGGACTGGCCCTCCAAGGCGGAACGTCGTATTTCGGGCCGCTGCAATCCACACGCAACCGCTTTACGCCCGGCATTCAGTTCCTGATTCACCCCAACATCAAAGCCTCGTTCGAATACCAGTTCCGGCCCCGGCAGATTGTCCAGGTGGTCACCGACCCATCCACCGGACTACTACAGCCGCTCAATCCTTTCCGGGTAAACACGGCGCTAGTGGCTTTGGAGTTCGTTTACTAACGCAGCAGCTCAAATCGAAACACACGAAAAGAGGACCGTTCCATGAAGAGAGTCATAGTCGTTTTATTCGCGGCTTCACTGGCCGCCTACGCGGCCACCATCAGCGGCAAGGTCACCGCGGGGAAAGGGGCTTCGGTGGTGTATATAGATGCCGTCGCCGGCAAGACCTTCCCCGCGCCCGCCAAGAGTGTTGTGATGGACCAGAAACAATTGCTTTTTGCGCCGCACATCCTGGTTGTGCAAGTGGGAACCACCGTGGAGTTCCTGAACAGCGATAAGGTAGCGCACAACATCTTCTGGCCCGCCATCAGCGGGAACAAGAAACTGGGACATAACCTGGGCACTTGGCCCACCGGGCAGAAGCGCGAATTCAAGTTCGACGCTCCCGGAATCGTGCCGTTGCTTTGTAACGTACACCCGGAAATGTCGGGGTTCCTGATCGTCACTCCGACGCCGTATTTCGCTGAAACAGATGCCGACGGCAATTTTAAGATTGCCGATGTCCCGGCAGGCACCTACAACGTGGTGGCGTGGCACGAAGGCGTAAAGACGCCGCAGTCGAAACCTGTCACCGTGGGTGGCGATGTTACAGTCGATTTCTCCCTCTCCAAATAATCCCGCATGCTGACGCGCTTTCGCGACAAAAAAGTCGACCCCGACTGGCTGCGGAGCAACTTCCCGTGCATGATGGCGTGTCCGGCCGGCACCAACGCTGGCCGGTACGTCTCGCTCATCGCGGAGGGCCGGTTCGAAGAGGCGTATCGCTACGCCCGCGATCCGAACCCCATGGCCAGTATCTGCGGACGCGTTTGCGCGCATCCCTGTGAAACGGCCTGCCGCCGCGGCGCGGTGGACAAGCCCATCCAGATCCGCGCCTTGAAGCGTATGCTCACGGAGCGCTACGGGCCGGAATCGCGGCGTCCGTTGCGCATCGAACGTGAGCGCGCCGCGCCGCAACCTTATCGGGTAGCCGTGGTGGGCAGCGGCCCCGTGGGCCTTTCCGCCGCTCACGACCTGGGATTGATGGGCTATGCGGTCACTATCTTCGAAGCCGCTCCGGTGGCCGGTGGCATGCTCAAGCTCGGAATCCCCGAATACCGCCTGCCGCGCAGCGTGGTGGAAGCGCAAGTGCGCGAAATACTGGAGTCAGGCGATATCACTCTAAAGCTGAATCAAGCCGCGGGCCGCGATTTCACCATCGCGGGACTGCGCCAGCAGGGCTTTGACGCGGTGGTGATCGCGGTCGGCGCGCATCGCAGCCGCGACCTTTCCATCCCCGGCGTGGATCTCGACGGCGTTCACAAGGCTGTCGATTTTCTGCTCAACGCCAACCTGGGTTATCGCTTCACCATTGGCAAGAAAGTAGTCGTGATCGGCGGCGGCAACGTGGCCATGGACGTGGCCCGGTCGGCCGCGCGCGAAGTCCTGCGACAGCACGCTGCGGCGCCGGAGGACGCCGTTCCCAGCGAAGACAATGTGGCCGCCGTGGCCGCGCACGAGATGGTGGACGTCTCTTTATCCGCCCTCCGCCTGGGCGCGCAGGAGGTGAGCATCGTCTGCCTGGAAAAGCGGCAGGAGATGCCCGCCGCATTGGAAGAGATCGAAGAAGCCCAGACCGAAGGCATCATCCTGCATGATGGCCGGGGTCCGCATCGCGTACTGGGGCGAGATGGCAAGGTCACCGGTCTTGAAACATTGAAGACCATGCATGTTTTCGATGCCGGCGGACGCTTTAACCCCGCGTTTTACGAGAACAGTGAATCTGTCATCGAGTGCGACACCGTCATTCTGGCGATCGGACAGGCTCCCAATCTGGACTTTCTTAAGCCGGAGGACGGCGTGCGCGTGTCCCCGCGCGGATTGATTGTAGCGGACCGCGAAACGTTAATGACCTCGTCTGCCGGCGTGTTTGCCGGCGGCGACTGTGTATTCGGCCCGCGCCTGATCATCGACAGCGTAGGCGACGGCAAGCGCATCGCCATCGCCATAGACGAGTACCTTACCGGGCGCAAGCATCCCGATCCGGAAATCGTAGTCGAGGTGCTCGATCACCACCGCATGTTCGCGGACTACATGAATCTCTCGCGCCAGCCGGTGCCCATGCTGCCTCTGGAGCGCCGTACCGGCGTAACGGAAGTGGAGATCGGCTTCGACGAGCAGTCCGCGATGGCCGAGGCGCGCCGCTGCCTGCGCTGCTGGATCAACACGGTTTTCGAAGGTAACGAGCCGGACGGGTCGCAATGCATCCTGTGCGGCGGATGCGCGGACGTCTGCCCGGAGGAATGCCTGCGCCTGGTACCCCTCGAACAAATTGAGTTTCCACCGGAGGTCCTGGGCGAGATCCGCGCCAATCCGCAACTCTACAAAGTGGAACTGGATGACGTGGCGGCCGAGGAGTTAGGCGTGATTACCGGTTCGGCCATGCTCAAGGACGAGACCCGTTGCATCCGGTGCGGCTTGTGCGCGGAGCGCTGCCCGGTAAGCGTGATCACCATGGAGGCTTACAGCATAGGCGTGGCGGAAATTCAGCCTGCCATGGCTAAGAGAAGTTAGCCAGGAAGAGCAAACATGCCAGAAGACGATAAAACACAACCTACCCGGCGTGCGGCGTTCATCAAGCTGGGAGTTGGCTCGGTGGGGATAGCCTGCGCCGGCGCGGCCGTGTTCGGATACTCCTACCTGTCTCCCAACGTGCTGTACGAGCCGTCGCCGGTCGCCAACGCGGGCAAGCCGGACCGCTATCCGCGCGGTTCGGTCACCCAGAACCTCGAAGCCGGCATCTACATCATTCACGGACCGGAAGGTTTTTACGCGCTGTCGGCAACCTGCACCCATCTCGGTTGCCTGACGGCCTGGAACGCGGACCAGGGTATCATCGCCTGCCCGTGCCACGGCAGCAAATTCAGCGAGCAGGGGGTCAAACTCGAAGGTCCCGCGCCCCGCGGCCTGCCCTGGTTGAAAGTCTGGCTCAGCGATGAAGGCGAACTGCTGGTCGATCGCGCTTCCGTGATTCCGCCCAAACAGTACCTGAGGACCTGATGACCATTCAAGATATCCGCGACACTCGCGTGTGGCGCTCGGTTTTCCGGGGCGGCAGCGGCGCCAACAACCTGCGCCGGTCGATGGCTATTCAGCAGAACGTCTTCCTGCACCTGGCCTCGGTGAAAGCGCGCAAACGTGCCCTTGAATTCAACGTCACGTGGTACCTGGGAACGTTGAGTTTCGGCACTTTCATGATCCTGGTGGTGACCGGCATCCTGCTGATGTTGTACTACCATCCTTCCGCGCCGCAAGCCTACTCCGATATGAAGGATCTGCAATTCGTGGTTTCGGCCGGAGTGTTCCTGCGCAATCTGCACCGCTGGTCGGCGCACACCATGGTCCTGCTAGTGTTCGCCCACATGTTCAAAGTGTTCTACCGCGGCGCGTATCGCAAGCCGCGCGAGTTCAACTGGGTCATCGGGGTGGTGCTGCTGATCGTCACCCTTTTGCTCAGTTACACCGGCTACCTGCTGCCGTGGGACCAGTTGGCCTACTGGGCGATCACGGTCGGCTCGAACATTATGTCCGCCGTGCCGGTGCTCGGACAAAAGGTCCGCTTTCTGATGCTGGGGGGAAACACCGTAAACGCCAACGCCCTGCTGCGCTTCTATGTACTGCATTGCGTGATCCTGCCGCTGACCGCGATTCTGTTCATCGCCATCCACTTCTGGCGCATCCGCAAAGACGGAGGCCTGTACACGGGCCATAAGGAATCCCATGAGTGAGCCGCCCAATCCCAAGTTTGCCGCGCAATTCGATTCCGATGCGCGACGCACGCCGCTGCGCGTAGCTTTCGTTACGCGCCGCACGTCGCCGCAGGTAAAAGCCCAGGACGATTCCGTGGTTATGACCTTCCCGGAAGGCCTGTTTCGGGCCGCCGTGGCGATTGAGATTCTGGCAATCCTGCTGGTGATCGTCTCGCTGATCTGGGACGCGCCTCTGGAACAACTGGCCGATCCGATGCACACACCGAATCCGGCCAAGGCGCCCTGGTACTTTCTGGGCCTGCAGGAACTGTTGCACTACTTCCCGCCATTCGTGGCGGGCGTGCTCATCCCGACTGTGGTGGTGCTGGCGCTGATCGTGATCCCGTATTTCAACATCAACGTGGAATCCGACGGCGTATGGGTGCGGAATCGCGCCCGGCGGCTGCGGGTTTTCATTGCCGTGCTGGTGGTGTTCACGGCCATCATGTTCGCCTTCCACGTGTACGCGGTCCTGATCCCCACGCTGGCGATCGCGGGTTTCATGTTGCTGGCCGCGTCCGGCCCCCCGGAGCCCACTCGCTTCCGCCGCTGGCTGGTTTCGAAACCGCTCTCTTTCTGGATCATGACCTGGTTTCTGGTGCAGGCCGGCATCCTGACGATGATCGGGACATTTTTCCGGGGCGCGGGCTGGTCGTGGGTTTGGCCCTGGAGGAGTTGAACACATGCGGCAGAAAATAGAAAAGCTGTGGCAATTCCTATTCGGCGATAGCGCGCGGGCCTTTGGAACGCTCAGCGTCGTTCTGTTGGTCGCGCTGGCCATCGCGCCAGCCAAGGATCGCTTCCGCGAGTGGACCCGCTATCAGCATAAATATGTCCAACTGATTCGCGGGCGCGGAGAAGCCGCCACGCTGCAGCGGCGTTTCCAGGGCGGTTTGCAACAGATCTGGATGCCGGAATTGGGCGTGACCGACCGTTGCGGCACCTGTCACCTGGGCCTGAAAGAAGCCAGCCTCTGGGACGTGAGTACGCAACCGTTCCGGCCGCATCCGCCGATTCCTCATTCGCTGACCGAATTCGGATGCGTGATGTGCCACCGCGGCCAGGGAGCGGCCACTGGAGTAGAGGAAGCGCACCGCAGCACGCTGGCTTGGGAACAGCCCATACTGCCCGCGCGCTATCTGGAAGCTTCCTGCGGACAGTGCCATTCGAACACGCTCACCGGGACACCGAAGCTCAACCAGGGGCGCCAGATGCTGGCGCGCTACGGCTGCGTGGCTTGCCACGTTCTCAAAACGCCGGAAGGCAGCCGGGTGTCATCCACAGCCGATGCTCCCCCGCTTACCCATATCAGCGACAAAACCAGCCGCGAGTGGACCTTCGCCTGGCTGAAAAACCCACAGGCTTATGCGGTGACCGCTACCATGCCCAATTTCCAGCTAACGGATGCGGACGCGCGCGACATGACCGCGTTTCTGATGTCGCAAAGCACGCCGTATCTGTCTGCCGGACAGGCTTCCCCGCCGTCCGCGCCTTCCAGCGATGCCGCAGCCGGCGCCAGCGTCTACGGGGAATCGTTCTGTGCTTCCTGCCATGCCACGGTGAATGCGGCCGGCATGTTAGTCGGCGGGGATGTGGGACCCGAACTCACCCGCGTCGGATCAAAGCTTAAGCCCGAATGGCTGGCCGAATGGCTGCGCAATCCGAAGACCTACGATCCGGCGACTGCCATGCCGCATTACCGCTTCGACCCGAAGCAACTCGGCCTGCTGAACGGCTTCCTGACAGCCAAGACCGATTCGGATTTTCTGGCGAATGTGCACATCGAACCCGCCACGCCGGAACAGGTGGCGCACGGCAAGACGCTGGTGACGGAGCGCGGCTGCGCCTCCTGCCACGAGATCAATGGGATCCAAAAGCCTGCCAACTTCGCGCCCGATCTTACGGTAGTCGGCAGCGAATCGTTGATGAAGATCGTGTTCGCGCCCGGTGTGGCGCACTCATTGCCGGATTATTTGCAGGCCAAGATCCGGCAGCCGCATGCTTTCAGTGGCGCCAAAATGCCGCAATATACATTCACCGATGCGCAAGTGGATGCTTTGGTCACTGCCCTGCTGGCGCAGACCGACCGGGCCCGAACTCTGCCGGCGGCATTGCGTGTAGCGGGCAAGCGCGAGTCCACATATCGCCCAGCCGGCAAGGCCGGTCAATTGATGGCCGATATGAATTGCTTCAGTTGTCACGCCATCAACGGCCGCGGAGGCTCCATGGCCCCGGATCTCACTTGGGAAGGCAGCTCCGTCCAGCGCCGCTGGCTGGTGAGCTTCATGAAGAATCCCAACACGCTGCGTCCCGCGCTGATTCGCCGCATGCCCCGCTTCAACGTGACCGATGCGGAGGCTGAGACCATTGCCGATTACCTCTCGGCCGTTTACCAGACGCCGGACTTCGATCGTGACGCGCTGGACGCGGCCAAGTTCACTTCGACCGACGTCGAGTTGGGCAAGCAGTTGTTCTATTCCAAGTACGCCTGCCAGTCGTGCCATATCGTCGATCCGCAAAGCGACAAGGGCTACATCGGTCCGACGCTCACGCAAGTGGGATCGCGGCTCAATGCGGCCTGGATTTTCCACTGGCTAAAGAATCCGCAGGCGCTGCGGCCCGGAACGGTCGAGCCGAACCGGAACATGAACGATGCGGACGCTCGCGCTCTGACCGCCTTCCTGATGAAGCAGAACAAAGAGGGAGCCAGGAAATGAAGCGCCTCATTTGTGCCGCAATCGCTCTGACCGCGCTGGCCGGATGCAACCGGCCGGCTAAGCCGCCCGCGCAACTCGTCGCCAAAAACTTCGGCGCGGCCATCACCGAGGTGGGCGGCGGTAAGCAGGTGGGCGCCATTGGCGCAGCCCTCGATCAGCCCGTCGTAGTGCAAGTGAACGACGCGCAGGGAAGTGCGGTTGCCGGCGCACTGGTTGAATTGCGCATAGCAGGTGGCGGTTTCGCAACGCCCGATCGAGGCCTTACCGGCGCGGACGGACAGTTGACCTCGAACGTGACGCTGGGCGGAAGTGCCGGGCGATACCAGATCGTCGTCACCACGCGCGATAAATCCGGCAAACCCGTCGAACTCCGCCTCGACGAGGCCGCTCTTGGCTACCAGCAACAGCAGGGCCGCGTGTTGAACGATCTGTACTGCGCACGCTGCCACGATTCGGAATCCACTCCGGAACGCGTCTCGAATCACGATAATCTTACGGCCAAACCGCATGGCTTCACCGAAGGCGCCGTATTGAACACCATGAGCGATGCAGACTTGGCCGCCATCATTAGTTACGGCGGACCGGCGTTGAACAAATCGCCGGAAATGCCGCCTTACGGCTACACTCTGAACAAGGCTGACGTGGACGCGCTGATCGCCTATATTCGCGCCGTCGCCGATCCCCCCTATCGCCTGAAGGGTCTGACTTATGCAAAGAATTGAGCTTCTCGCCGGTTTTCTATGCGCTGGTCTCATGTGCGGGCAGGTGCTTTCGCCGCCCGAGGTTCGCGACCCGGAGTTGCGCGAATTACAACAGAAACATTTCGCGGATTTGAAGGCCGCGGCAGTGACTATCGGTTCGCACCAGTTCCCCTACCGTTTCTATTTCAGCCGTACGCTGGACCTTAACGAGGAGCAGCAGAAGAGTCGGGACCAGCGTTCCATTCAGTTCGCCAAATACGGACATCAGACCGTCGTCCAGATCACCGGTAACTACTTTGCCGCCTACTCCGACGAGCTGGTGAAAAAAGAGGAGCGCGCCCGGCGCACATTCGAGGATGTAATGCTGCCATTGCTGCGCGCGGAAGTTCCGCAGTTGAGCGACGAGCCGAAACTGCAGGGATTCGCCCTGGAGATCTCGCATCACGTGCGCAAGAAGGTGCTGGGCGTGAGCGGGGAGCATGCGGAAAACGTGGTTCTGGTGATTCCGAAGGCCGCCGCGCAGCGTCTGGTTGCCGCGCCCGACGAAGCCGCGCAGGCTCTGGCGCTCGAAGACGGATCGCTCTTCATTAATGGCGAGCCGGCCACGATTTGGGGGCGCATGACCAACGATCCGCCAGCCGCCCCTGTCGCGGCGTCGGCGCCGCCGCCGGCTCCCGCTCCCATCGTGGTGGCCGCAAAGCCGGCTCCTGCTCCCGTTCCTGCCCCCGTTATCACTGCGCCTATTACCGCACTTGAACCGACGCCCGATGCCCTGCATGCGCTACAAGCTTCCTACCAGGCAACGCTGGACAAAATGGTCCACGAGTTGGACCCGGCGGCGCACTTCGTGAGTTACGCGCCTCCCGTCTTCGTCAGCTTTCACAAGGGTATCTATCTGCAGCTTTCGGTAACCACCACAGTCGCGTCGGCCGAAGGAGCTTCGCGCTACCGCGCCGCCGCGCTGGCATTTGACGAACACATCGCGCACCTGATCCGTCCGGTTCTGGCTTGTTTCAAGGACGCGCCCAAGTTTGCGGGTATCGACTTCAGCACCACCGTGAAGCCTGCCGGTCAAGCCGTAGAATACATCATTGACGTGGACAGCCTCCGCTGCTACGAGCAGTTCGATTGTACGGGCCAGCAGATCGTTAACTCAGGTTTCGTGCTGATCAACGGCGAGCGCGTCACCCTGGATTTGCAAGGCGCCGAGCGCTGAGCTCGCTTCCACTGGCGTATGATACGCTAATTCAGCACCACGTATTAGAGGAGCACTCCCGATGATCATCGGCGTTCCCAAAGAAGTCAAAGATCATGAAACACGAGTAGGCCTCGTACCCAGCGGTGTCACCGCGCTGCGCGAGGCGGGCCACCAGGTAGTGGTCCAATCGACGGCGGGCCAGGGCAGCGCGCTTACGGACCGCGAGTACGCGGATGCCGGCGCATCCATCCTGCCCACGGCGGCGGAAGTGTGGAAGCGCGCCGACCTGGTGGTGAAGGTCAAAGAGCCGCAGCCGCAGGAATACGACAATCTTCGCCCGGGTCTCATTCTCTTCACTTACCTCCACCTGGCGCCGCTGCCCGAACTGACCAACCGCCTGCTGGAGGCCAGGGTCAGCGGCGTGGCATACGAGACCATACACGATCTGGATGGATCCCTGCCGCTGCTCACCCCCATGAGCGAGGTGGCCGGCCGCATGTCTGTGCAAGTCGGCGCGCAGTACCTTGAAGCTCCCAACGGCGGCCGCGGCGTGCTGCTGGGTGGCGTGCCCGGAGTGGCTCCGGCCAACTGCGTGATTATCGGCGGCGGCGTGGTGGGCACCAACGCGGCCAAAATCGCGCTGGGCATGGGCGCGCACGTGGTCATCATCGATCGCAACCTGAACCGGCTGCGCCAGCTCGACGATATCTTCGGTGCGCGCATCGTCACCCTGGCCTCCAACGCCTGGACCATCAGCGAAACGCTGAAAAGCGCCGACCTGGTGGTTGGCGCCGTGCTCATCCCCGGCGCGTCCGCGCCTAAAGTGGTGCGCCGCGCCATGATCGCCAACATGAAACCCGGCGCGGTGGTGGTGGACGTAGCCATCGACCAGGGCGGCTGCTTCGAGACCTCGCACGCCACCACCCACACCGAGCCAATCTACTTTGTGGACGGCGTGTTGCACTATTGCGTCTCCAACATGCCCGCGGCCGTGCCGCATACTTCCACGTTCGCGCTCACCAACGCTACCTTCCCCTATCTGCTGGAACTGGCGAACAAAGGCCTGGAGCGCGCCTGCACCCAACACCCCGGCTTGCGCGAGGGTGTCAACACCTACAACGGCGAGGTCACGCATGCGGGGGTGGCCGAGTCGCAAGGGCGCGCGTGCCGTGAATTCGCCGGTGTAGTATAGAGGTAAAGCTATGCCAGCCAGCGCGCAGCATATCGAGATCCCTCCGCAGCCTCTCACCGCGTTGACGGAAGAAGAGAAGCTCTTTCAATCCACCGTGCGCCAGTTCGCGCGCGAGCAGATCGGACCCTACGTCCGCGAAATGGACGAAGCCGGCGTTTTCCGCAAAGACATCATCCGCCAGTTCTTCGAGCTCGGCCTGATGGGTATCGAGATCCCTGAAGAGTACGGCGGCAGCGGCGGCAGTTTCTTTCAATGCATTCTGGCGGTGGAAGAATTATCGGCCGTGGATCCCTCGGCCGGCGTCATCGCCGACGTGCAGAATACCATCGTCAACAACGCCATCCTACGCTGGGCCAGCCCGGCGCAAAAAAAGAAATACCTGCCCCGCCTGGCGAGCGACACGGTCGCATCCTACGCGCTCTCGGAAGCCGGCTCCGGCTCGGACGCCTTCGCCCTGGCCACCCGCGCGGTGGATGCCGGCGATCATTTCCTGGTTACCGGGCGCAAGCTCTGGATCACCAACGCCGCCGAATCCGGCCTCTTCCTGTTGTTCGCCAATGCCGACCCGGGCGCCGGCTACCGCGGCATCACGGCTCTCCTGATCGAGCGCGAGTTTCCAGGGTTTCAAGTCGGTAAAAAAGAAGACAAACTCGGCATTCGGGCATCATCTACCTGCGAGCTGATCCTCGACAATTGCCGCGTGCCCAAAGAAAACGTGATTGGTGACGTGGGCAAAGGCTACAAAATCGCCATCGAGACGCTGAATGAAGGACGCATCGCCATCGGTTCGCAGATGATCGGACTAGCGCGCGGCGCTCTGGATCATGCGGTCGCCTACGCCCGCCAGCGCAAGCAGTTCGGAAAAACCATCGGCGAATTCCAGGGAGTACAGTTCCAGCTTGCGGTCATGGCCACGGAAGTGGAAGCCGCACGGCTGCTGGTGTACAATGCCGCACGTTTGCGCGACGCCGGAATGCCCTTTCAGACCGAAGCCGCCATGGCCAAGTACTACAGCTCCGAGATTGCGGAAAAGGTGGCGTCGAAGGCGATCGAAGTGCACGGCGGCGTAGGCATCACCAAGGATTACCCGGTGGAGAAGCTCTACCGTGATGCGAAAATCGGCAGGATTTACGAGGGGACCAGCAATATCCAGTTGATGACCATCGCCAAGAAACTGCTGGGTAAGTAGAGAAACCCTCCGCGCCGAGTTGACGTCATTGGAAAGAGGGGAAAATGTATCAACCCGCCAGAGTTGCTCTGTTCTCAGCTGTTTGCCTTTCACTTTGGGCGGCCGATGACAAGCATCCGGCTGCCAGCACTACGGCCGTTGCGGCAACCACCGCGGCCACCACTGCCGCTCCCGAAGTCAACCCGGATGAAATCATCCGTAAGTTCGCCGCCAAGGAAAAGGAATTCTCCGAAGCGCGCGAAAACTACACTTACCGGCAGACCTCGAAGATCCAGGAACTGGACGATTCCGGCACTCCCGTGGGGAAGTGGGAGATCACGGAGGACATCATTTTTACAGAGGAGGGCAAGCGGAGTGAGCACGTGGTGCATGCTCCGGTTTCTACGCTACAGAACCTCCTGCTCACCCCGGAAGACATGGAAGACCTGCGCAACACGCAGCCTTTCGTCCTGACTACCGACCAGCTTCCGTTGTACGACATTCGCTACCTGGGCAAACAGAACGCGGACGAAATCTCGTGCTATGTTTTCGCCGTCAAGCCCAAGAAGCTGACTCCCGGCAAGCGCTTTTTTGAAGGGCAGATCTGGGTGGACGACCGCGATCTCCAGATCGTGAAGACGTACGGCAAGGCCACCGGCTATCAGAAGAAGAGCGAAGATCAGCAGTTTCCTAAGTTCGAGACCCTGCGCGAGCAGATCGACGGCAAATACTGGTTCCCCACCTACACGCACGCCGACGATACGCTGCACTTCAAAGATCACCCGCAGAAGATCCGCATGCTGGTGACTTACAAAGACTACAAGAAGTTTGAAGGCAAATCCACCATTCACTTCGGCGACGTGGTGGACGATAAGTCGAAGGATCAGCCCAAGCAGGAACCGAAAAAGCCGTAGTTTGTTCGCCGTGCTACCATCCACAGGATGGCAAAAATCACGGCAATCGCCAACGGTCCCATACGTATCGAAGGCGAGTTCACCATTCACGACCCGTCGGGCGCGGAATTCGGCCTGGCGGGGCGCACGGTCATCTCGCTATGCCGCTGCGGGCAGTCCGCCAACAAGCCGTTTTGTGACGGCTCCCATGCGCGCACCGGCTTCCAGGATTCCTGCGTCGCGCGCGAACTTCCTCCGCCCAAACCGAAATAGGCGCGCAACCGCCGGTGGTACGATGAGGACATGCGTCCGGTCCTGTTTGCAATGCTGGCATTCAGCGCGTACGGGCAGCAGCCTCCCGTCATGCCGCCCGACATTGTTCCCCCGGAATTCTTTGCCCGCCGCGATCCCCTGAAAATCGACACGCAACACTATCACCTGGATTTCGAAAACGAACGCATTCGCGTAATCCGGCTCTCACTCAAAGCCGACGAGGCGGTCCCCATGCACGACGACGTAGACGCGTTCGCCGTTTGCATCCAGGATTGCCATTTGCGCTTCACCGAGCCCGGCGGCCGCATACAAGATGTCCACATGGCGACCGGCGAGACGCGCTGGCTGTGGGGCGACACGCACTCCACGCGGAACCTCAACACGCAGCCCATGGAAATGCTGTTCATCGAGATGAAGGATCCATCCAAGGGCCGCGGCTGAACGGGTTCCGAAACCGGATCAGCGCCGCTGGTTGCGCACCGCTTTGGGCGAGCAGCCCAGGATGGCATAGACACTCGCGCTCACCGTTTTCTACCAATGGACCAATTGACCACAGCATCGCCTGCGAGTAATCTAGGGGATCTGATCCTGGCCAAAATGAACTGGACCCAAGTCTACACTCCGGTAGCGGGCAGCCTGGCACTTTCCACGCCCGTGGCGGCCCTCCCCATTGTGGTCCTGCTCGGGCTGCTGGCCTTCGGGCGCGCAAAGGCTCATTGGGCCGCGGTCTGCGGATTGGGCGCTTCGCTGGCGGTGGCGGTGCTGGTGTACGGCATGCCCGTAAAGCTGGCGGGCATGGCCGCGCTGAACGGTGCGGCGTACGGCCTCTTTCCCATCGGCTGGATCGTGCTGAATGCCATCTTCGTCTACGACGTCACGGTAAAGTCGGGCAACTTCGAAATCGTGAAGGACACCATCGCCGGCTTGGCCAGCGATCGCCGGATCCAGGTGCTGTTGATCGCCTTTTGTTTCGGGGCGTTCATCGAAGGGGCCGCCGGCTTCGGCACGCCCGTGGCCATCTCGGCCGCCATGCTGATCGGGCTCGGATTCCGTCCCCTGCAAGCGGCGGGCCTGGCCCTGATCGCCAATACCGCGCCGGTGGCTTTCGGCGCGCTGGGAACGCCCGTGATCACCCTGGCCGCCGTGACGGGCCTGCCGCTGGATCTGGTCAGCGCCATGGCCGGCCGCATTCTCCTCCTGTTCGGTGCCATCGTTCCCTTTTGGGTGGTTTGGACGCTATGCGGCCGCCGCAAAATGATGGAAGTCTGGCCTGCCTGCCTCACCGTCGGCGCCACTTTCGCTCCTACCCAATTCTGGATCAGCAACACCACCGGCCCTATGCTGGCGGCCATCGGCGCGGCGCTGGTTTCGATCGTCGCGCTGGTCATCCTACTCAAATTCTGGCAGCCGCAGGACACCTGGTCGTTCGACCACGAGACCCAGGTGGAGCGCGCCGCGGAACATGCCAGGCGGCAGGTCTATTCATCCGGCCGCAAACTCAAGGCCTGGATGCCCTGGATCATCGTCTCCGTCTTCGTCTTTTGCTGGGGCTATAAGCCGGTCAAAGATTTCCTCAACGGCGGCCCCGCCGGACATCCGAATTTCCTGCAGGGCATTTCCCAGGTCAGCATCACCGTGCCGGTGCTGAACCGGGCGGTGATCCGCACCGTGCCTGTAGTCTCGAAACCCACGGCGGAACCGGCGGTGTTCGTGTTCAACTGGCTCTCCGCCACCGGCACCAGCCTGCTGTTCGCCGGCATCCTGGGCGGCCTGCTATTGGGCTACACACCGGTGAAACTCGCGGGAGTTTTCCTCGGCACGCTACGCCGTATGCGGAATTCGTTGCTCACCATCGGTGCGATGCTGGCACTGGGCTTCTCCACGCGCTTCGCAGGCATAGATGCCACCATGGGCTTGGCATTCGCCAGCACGGGTGTGCTCTTCCCGTTTTTCTCGCCGCTGCTGGGCTGGCTGGGCGTGGCCCTTACCGGCAGCGATACTTCTTCGAACGTTCTGTTCGGCGGATTGCAGCAGATCACCGCGCGGCAGCTCGGCATCTCTCCGGTTCTGGCCGCGGCGTCCAATAGCGCGGGCGGGGTGATGGGCAAAATGATCGACGCACAGAGCATCGTGGTTGCGGGCGTAGCCACCGGCCAGGAGGGCGGCGAGGGTACCATCCTGCGGTACGTTTTCTGGCACAGCATCGCCCTCGCGAGCCTGGTAGGCGTGGTCGTGTTTTTGATTGCCTATGTGTTTCCGTGGATGATTCCGCTAGCATCGAAGTAGGACCTTCCGCGAACATGCACTGCGTCTTATCGTCCGAAGCCTGCGCGGATATGCTGGCGCGCGTGGTGGATCCGACCCGGGTGCTGGCGCGTCCCATCGATCGCATCGCATTCGCGGCCGATGCCAGCTTTTACCGGCTCATCCCGCAAGCCGTGGTGCTGGCGCGCGGCATCGAGGAGATTCAAGCTCTCTTCCGGTTCAGCCATCTGTATTCGGTCCCGCTCACGTTTCGCGCCGCCGGCACCAGTCTGTCCGGCCAGGCGATTACAGACGGCGTGCTGGTGGAGGTGGCCCGCTACTGGCGCCAGGCGGCCATCGAAGCCGGCGGCGCCCGCGTGCGTGTGCAGCCCGGCGTTATCGGCGCGCACGTCAATCAGCTTCTCAAACCCCATGCCGCCAAGATCGGCCCCGACCCGGCGTCTATCAACGCCTGCATGATGGGCGGCATTCTCGCCAACAATTCGAGCGGCATGTGCTGCGGCGTTGTGCAGAATGCCTACCACACGCTCGAATCGCTGACCTTCGTGCTTCCCAGCGGGACCGCGATCGACACGGCCGCGCCGGACGCCACGGACCAATTTCGCGCGCGCGAACCGCAGCTCGCCGAGGGCCTGACCGCCTTGCGTGCCGAAATCCTGAACCATCCCGCGCTGCACGATCGCATTCGCGCCAAGTATCGCACCAAGAACACTACCGGCTATTCGCTCAACGCGCTGATCGATTACGAGCGCCCGGTGGATATTTTCCGCCACCTGCTGATCGGTTCCGAGGGCACGCTGGCCTTCATCGCGGAAGCCGTGCTGCGCACCGTTCCCGATCTGCCCGTGAAGTACACCGGCTTGCTTCTGTTCCCCGATCTGTACGCCGCCTGCGCAGCCATCGTCCCGCTGCGCGATGCCGGGGCCAAGGCTCTGGAGCTGATGGATCGCGCCTCCCTGCGCTCGGTTGAAAATCAGGCGGGCAGTCCGGAGTCCCTGAAGACCTTGCCCGAAGGCGCGGCGGGCTTGCTGGCCGAATTCCAGGCGGCGCACGAAAGCGAGCGCGAATCGCTGGCGGCCCTGGCGCACGATGCGGTGAGCGGCCTTCGCCTGCTCGAGCCGCCGCGGTTCACCCACCGGCTCGAAGAACAGGCGGCGCTCTGGAAGATTCGCGCGGGCATGTTTCCTTCGGTCGGTTCGGTGCGCCGTAGCGGCACTACCGTCATTATCGAAGACGTCGCCTTTCCCGTCGAACGGCTGGCCGACGCGGCACTCGATCTGACGCGCCTCTTCGCCCGGCACGGCTACCCGAACGCTATCCTTTTCGGCCATGCCAAGGATGGCAACCTGCACTTCGTCATCACCCAATCCTTCAACGACCAGGCGGCCATCGATCAGTACGCCGGCCTCATGGACGATGTCGTCGCACTGGTGGTGAAACGGTATGACGGCGCGCTCAAGGCGGAGCACGGCACAGGCCGCAACATGGCGCCTTTTGTGGAATCCGAATGGGGGCCTGAAGCATACGCCATCATGTGCCGGCTGAAGCAACTGGCCGATCCGAACAACCTGCTCAATCCGGGCGTGATCATCAACCCTGCCCCGCGCTCGCATCTCCAGAATCTCAAGCCGCTACCCACGGTCGAGGAAGAGGTGGACAAGTGCATCGAGTGCGGCTACTGCGAGAGCAAGTGCCCCAGCCGCGACCTGACCCTGACGCCGCGCCAGCGCATCGTGGTGCGCCGCGAGATGACTCGCCTGGCTGCGAGTGACGACAGTCAATTTGCCGCGGCATTGGAGGCAGAGTTCCCCTACATGGTGCTCGACACCTGCGCGGTGGATGGGCTGTGCGCTACCGCCTGCCCGGTCGGCATCGATACCGGACAGTTGACCAAACGCTTCCGCCGTCTCCGCCATTCGGCGGCAGCGCAGCAACGGGCGCGCTTCGTGGCCAGGCACTTTGCCTCGGTCGAGCGCGGCATGCGCCTGGCGCTTCGCCTGGGGCACCTGGGCCAGTCGTTGGCCGGTCCCGCCGCCATGGCCGCGATCAGCCGCGGCCTGCGCATGCCGCAATGGACCGGCGATGTCCCCCTGGCGGCCGGCACGCGTTACCCGGCGACTAACAGTGACGAAGCGCAGGGCGTCTATTTCCCGAGTTGCCTTTCGCGCGTCATGGGGCGACTGCCCGGCGAGCCGTCCGGTCCCTCGCTGATGGAAGCGTTCGTGACCGTCTGCCAGCGCGCGGGAGTGCCGTTATACATTCCCGCTGACATCGCCGGAACCTGTTGCGGCGTGCCGTTCTCCTCCAAAGGCTATGACGAAGCACACGATTTCGCCGCCAACCGTGCCATCGAACGATTTTGGACCTGGTCGCGAGAAGGCGCCCTGCCGGTGATCGTGGATACCAGCCCTTGCACGTACGGGCTGCGCACCTGCCGCCCGGCGCTCACTGCCGCCAACCAGGAAAAGTTCGACCGGCTCACCATCCTCGACAGTGTGGCCTTCGCGCACGATCGACTTCTGCCCAGTCTGACCATCCACCACAGAGCCAGCACCGTCGCGCTGCACCCGGTGTGCTCGCTGATGAAGATGGGACTCCCTCCGAAGTTCGAAGCGCTAGCGCGGGCCTGCTGCGAAAACGCGGTCGTGCCCCCCAGCGCCGGATGTTGCGGCTTCGCCGGCGACCGCGGCTTCCTGTTTCCCGAACTGACGGCGGCAGCCACGCGGGCGGAGGGCGCCGAAGTAGGCGCCGCATCATACGATGGCTACTATTCGAGTAGCCGCACCTGCGAAATCGGCATGACCCGGGCTACCGGACGCACCTACCGCTCTTTCCTCTATCTGCTCGAAGAAGCCACACGCGCCTGACGCCATCCTATAATGGCATTCATGGGGAGCAAAAATCGCCGGTCCTGAAGAGTCGCCATGTCCCCCATAACCGATCCCAACCAAAAACAGCTCCACGAACTCGCGCGCCTGGGCTGGTATCACAGCATGGAGCTGCCCGATGGCCGCGTCATCCCCGGTTTCCAGACCCTCGATGTGCTGCGCAACCGCATCGCCCAGTTTCCCCTGCCCGCCGACCTGCACGGTAAGCGCGCACTCGACATCGGCTCGTGGGACGGCTGGTTCAGCTTCGAGCTGGAGCGCCGCGGCGCACAGGTGACGGCGGTCGATTCCACCGCCTTCGAGCGCTTCCAGATTGCCCACGAATTGTTGGGCTCGCGCGTCGACTACCGCATCGCCGACGTCTGCCGCCTTTCCCCCGCCGAGATCGGCTACTTCGACGTGGTCATGTTTCTGGGCGTGCTCTACCACCTGAAGCATCCCATGCTGGCGCTGGAAAAAGTGTGCGAGCTCGCCACCGGCATGGTGTGCGTGGAATCGTTCGTCATCGACGATGGAACCGATCTCACCGCCAAGCCCGTCATGGAGTTTTACGAAACCACGGAACTGTGCGGCCAGTTCGATAACTGGGTAGGACCGAATGTCGCCTGCCTGCTGGCGATGTGCCGCGCCGCCGGGTTCGCGCGCGTTCAACTGGAGAGCGTGCTCGACCATCGCGCGCACGTCACCTGCTACCGGCACTGGCAGGAGATCGAGAACGTCACCCAACCGGCGCCCTACCTGACCTCAGTCGAAAACGCGGCCACGCGCGATCGCGTCTTTTCCAGCACCAGTGACGACTATGTGGCCTTGTGGTTCAAATGCGCGCGCGCGGACCTGACCGTCGCGGATGTTTTCCCGCAAATCGGCCCCTACGGATCGCACCCCGCGTTCCTGCACAACACCGGCGGCGATGGCTGGCAGGTGAACTGCAAGCTGCCCCCCGGCCTCGGCTCCGGCTGGCATCCGGCCACGCTCCGCATCAGCGGCAGCACCTGGGCGAATCCCGTGCGCATCGCGGTCGATCTGTCCGCCGAGCAGCGCCGCCAGCCGCCCCGTCCGGCCGCGGCATCGGACATCCGCATCGTTATCGTTACGGATGGCAAGACCTGGGAGCGCAATCTGGTCCACACGGGCCTGGGCAGTTGTATCTCACTCTGGGTCTCGGGCCTGCCGGACGACGCCACGCATCAGGACGTCACGATATGGCTGAACGGCGATCTTCTTCCCGCCATCTTTCTTTCCGAGCCTGATCCCGAGGGTCTGCGCCAGATCAATGCCATGTTGCCCTCCGGCGCGCAGCCCGGCGAATATAGCGTCTCGGCCGGCTCCGGCGATGCCGTCTCGGCCCCCGCGCCCTTGAGGCTCGTCTGAATGCCGGTCGATCGCGCCGCCGGCAATCCCAGGTTTTCCGATCTCGTGCAGCAGCAGGTGGCGCTGCTTTCTACCAAGGGCTGGTATCACAGCATCGAACTTCCGGACGGGCAGATCGTCCAGGGCATGATTCCCATCGAGGCGTTGAAAGGCCGGCTGGCGGCCTTCCCGATCCCCGCCGACCTCACCGGCAAGCGCGTGCTCGACGTGGGCGCGTGGACCGGCTGGTGCAGCTTCGAAATGGAGCGCCGCGGCGCTGAAGTGGTGGCTGTCGATTGCATCGAGTTCGAAGAATTCCGCGAGGCGCACCGCATGATCGGCTCGCGCGTGGATTACCGCATTCTCGATGTGGAGGAGTTGACCCCCGTCACCGTTGGCGTCTTCGATTACGTGCTGTTTTTCGGCGTGCTGTACCACTTGCGCAATCCGCTGCTCGGTCTGGAGAAGATGTGCGCGCTCACCCGGGATACGGCTTTCGTCGAAACATTTGTCACCGACGACGGCACCGCGCCTTGCACCATGGAGTTTTACGAAACGGATGAACTCGGCGGACAGATCGACAACTGGTTCGGTCCCAGCGTGCAGTGCGCCGCGGCCTTGTGCCGCTCCGCAGGGTTCGCGCGCGTCCATCCCGAATACGTGTCCGACCGGCGCGCCGGATTCACTTGCCGCCGGCAGTGGGAAGCGCCCGCTCCACATCCAACCGAACCGGCCCCGCTGCTCTATTCCGCGGTCAATAACCGAACCAACGATATCCTGTTTCATCCCGGCAAAGACGAGTACATCTGCGTTTATTTCCGCAGCGCGTCCGCGGATCTCACGCGCGATCGCCTGCGGATCGAAATCGATGAATATGGGGCCCCGGCGCTGGTGCTGGTGAAACTGCGCGACGAGGAATGGCAGGCCAACCTGCGTGTACCGCCCGGTCTGGGGGCGGGTGCGCATGCGGTGCGGTTGCGTACGGTGCATAGCGCGTTCAGCAATTCGTTCCAGATCGAGATGCAGGATCAGGGCGGCGTAGCCGGATCGACCGCGAGCAAAGCATCGCATCCCCCGGCGCCGGACACCTTCACTGAACCACCCGTCATTTACGAAGTGCGCAACGGCATGACGGATTCCGAAGTCTTCCACGGCCATCGCAACGAATATGTTTGCTGCCGCTTCCGCACGCCGGAAACAGCGCTCGACCGCGCGGCCGTCATCCTCGAAATCGACGAAGCCGCCCAGCCTGTTCTATTCCTGACAGACCTGGGAAACGGCTGCTGGCAGACCAACTCACGGCTGCCGGCAGGACTGCAGCCGGGCTCGCATTCCGTACGACTTCGCACTCTCCGCAGTCCGTTCAGTACCTCGCACCAGATCCGGCTGCTGCAAACACTTTCCTAACGCGATGTTTTTTCCACAAGCGATACACCGGGGCTCTGCTCTAACCCACTGAACAGAATGGTAATAAAACCTGTGCAAAATTGATCTGAACCGCGATTTTCATTTGACTGTAACAATCGGGAGGGTGCATGATGATTGAGGTTCCAAGAGGTCTGAGGAACAGCAAGCCACTGAACGCTTAGCGAGCCCGGAGCGGTGATCTGGTATCGAGGCTAGTAAAATAGAATTGAAGCCAGGGAGCGAAGGGCCATCGGGAGCGCTTGGAAGGCGGGCTTCCCGGCCAGGAATCGGATCGAACGCTTTGATCCGGCAGGGTCCGAAAGGCCCTAAAGGGGAGTGGAGATCCGACGAAGGGTTGGGAGTGCCGGACGGAAGTCAGGCAACGGGATTCTGGTGGTGATCTGGCGCGGGCCGGGGCGAACCGGCGCACGTCAGGGAGTTGGAATCCGAACGGGCAGGACGGACGTACGGCAGGGTATTGAAGGAGCAGGTCGGGAGCTTCGACCTCGAAATGGTGGCCTGGAAACGGGCAGTCGTTTCGGGAGAGTGAAAGGCCGCTTCGAGATACCAGTTCCGGCCAGGGAAGCTGGCAGGTGAACCTGAAAGCATTGATCCGCAGCCTTCCAAAGAAGGCGGCGGGGAGCGGAAGGGAAATCACCCGGCGAGTCTGGTTGCGAAGCTCTGTGCCGATGCATGCCGGCGGGGAGTTTGGCTGCGAGATCGGGTCACTTGGAACCATTTTCTTTTGCGGGCAACCACAGCGCCAGCTGGGTAGATTCCGCCAACCATCCCGGCACGGACTTTCCGCTCGCGAACCTTCCTTACGGCGTTTTCCTGACGCCGCCTTCCAGTTCCATCGGCGTGGCGATCGGCGATCGCATTCTCGACCTGCGCCGCGCCGCCGCCGCGGGCCTACTCGACCGGCTTCAGGCAGCCACCGTCCAGGCGTGCCGGGCTCCCTGCCTGAACTCACTGATGTCGCTTGGCCGAAATCATTGGTCGCCGCTGCGGAATCGCCTGATCGACCTCCTGAGCGCCGGTAGCGAACATCAGGCCGCTGTCGAGCCGCTGCTCGTGCCCATGCCGGAAGCGGTCATGATGCTGCCCGCCCACATCGGCGATTACACCGATTTCTACGCATCCATCCACCACGCCACCAACGTCGGCCGCCTGTTTCGTCCCGACAATCCCCTGCTGCCGAACTACAAATACGTGCCCATCGGCTACCATGGCCGCGCTTCGTCCATCATGATCAGCGGGACCGCGGTGCGCCGGCCCAGCGGACAGATCAAGGACGGCGCGGCAGACGCGCCCACGTTCGGTCCCAGCCGCGCGCTAGACTACGAACTGGAAGTCGGGTTCTTCGTGGGTCCCGGCAATGCGTTAGGCGAGCCGATTCCTATCGCCGAAGCCGAGGCCCAAATCTTCGGCCTCTGTCTGCTCAACGACTGGTCGGCGCGCGACATCCAATCCTGGGAATATCAGCCGCTCGGTCCATTCCTGGCCAAGAGCTTTGCCACCACCATCTCGCCCTGGGTCGTCACCATGGAGGCGCTCGCGCCGTTTGGCGCTCGCTGCCTTCGAACGTCCGCCGGGCGATCCCGCTCCCCTGCCCTACCTCACCTCGCCGGAGGATCAGGGGCACGGCGGCATCGATCTCAACCTCGAAGTCTACATACGATCGCCGCGCATGGACGCTCCCGTGCGGCTCAGCCGCGGCAATCTGAAGGACCTTTACTGGACGCCCGCGCAATTGCTCACGCACCATGCGAGTAACGGCTGTAATCTGCGTCCCGGCGACCTGCTGGCCAGCGGCACCGTCTCCGGCCCCTTGCCCGAGGCACGCGGCTGCCTGCTCGAACTGACCCGCCGCGGCGCCGATCCCATCCAATTGCCTGATGGCGAAACCCGCAGGTTCCTGGAAGATGGCGACGAGATCATTTTCCGCGGCTACTGCGAACGCGCAGGCTTCCCGCGCATCGGTTTTGGAGAATGCCGCGGCGTCGTTACCGGCTGACCCCGCCGCTCACTGCCCAGATTCCTGCCGCAATTCCTCCCAGCGCTTCAGCACCTTCTTCCCCTCTTCGGCGCGTCCCGATTGAATCAACGTCCGGCCCAGCAGATAATGCGCCGACGCGTTGCGCGGATCCATCTGCAAAGACCGGCGCAGCATGCGCTCCGCCTCGGTCAGATCTCCGGTCTTCAAATAAGCTTTGCCCAGCAGGATGTACGGCCCGCTAAAGGTAGGATTCAACCACACGGAGCGCTGCAGGGGCGGGATGGCGTGTTCCCAGTCTTCGCGGCGGGTGTACGCATCGCCCAGGCGGTAATACGGCATCGCGAAATCGGGATTGAGCGCGATCTCCCGCTGCAATTCCTCCACCGCGCGGTCGATCTGTGCGCGATAGATGGCGATCTCGCCCAGCATGTAGTTCGCGGCCGCCAGCTTCGGCTCGCGCAACAGGGCAGCGTCAAGCTCCGCCTGCGCGTCGTCTTCAAATTCCAGCCGCATCAGCATCTGCGCGGTAAACAGGCGGGCCGCGCCGGAATCCCCCGGCACGCCGAACAACTCGGCGAAAGCCGCCCGCGCTTTCTGAACCTGACGTGCCTGCAGATAGCTGTTCCCCAGCACGAAAAACAGGTCGTTGCCGCGCGCGCCGCCCGCGCGTGCTTTTTCCAGCCACGGAATCGCCGCGGCGATGTGACCGGCCAGGTACTCGCTTCGTCCGATCATCTGGATGGTTTCCCCGTAAAGCGGACCGCTCTCCTTCATCGATGCGACCGCTTCTCGCAGCGACTTGGCAGCCGCCGCATAGTCATGCGCACGGTAATTGGCCACCCCCCGCACATAGGCGGGATCGGGCGCGGCGGCCGGAACCGGGGCTTCGGGTAAAGCAGCCGTTGAAGCATGCCCATCAGCTGCGACGCCCGACGCGGGCCGCGGCTGATCCAGCAACTGGCGCGCCTCCTGGTTCTGCGGGTCCATCTGCAGCGCGTGGCGCAGGGCGGCTTCTCCATCCTCCCGGTTCCCACTATGAAGGTAGGCCTTGCCGATCAGCACATAAGGTCCGCTATGATTCGGATTCAGCCAGATGGCGCGCTCCAGCGACGATATGGCGTCGTCCCACTTGTTGCCTTTGACGTAGGCATCGCCCAGCCTGTAATAAGCCATCGCGAAATCCGGATTCCCCGCGATCTCTTTCCGTAGTTCCGCGATTGCCAGATCGTTCTCGCCTTCGGCCAGCGCCGCCTCACCCAAAATGTAATGCGCCTGCGGGATGCGAGGGTCGATCTCCAGCGCCCGGCCCGCCTGCCCGCGCGCCGCCTGCATCATCTGCATGCGCAGCATCATCTCGCCCGTCAACAGGTGCGCCGCGGCCGATTCCGGACGCACCTGGAACAGAGCGGCATAGGCCTGTAAAGCCTTCTCGTCCTGGTGCGCGGCGAGGCAGGCATTGCCCAACATGTACTCGGCTACCAGCGCTTGCGGACCCTCCGCCGCGGCCTTTTCAAACAGAGGGATGGCATCCGCGTAGCGATGCTGGTTGAACGCCTGCAATCCCGCCTGATAGGCGCCGGCCTGGAGAAACAACAGAAGCAGCGGACCCATGCTATCGTTCCAGCCGGGCCCGGGCGGCCTGCAGATTGCGCCGGGCCGCCTCCAGGTTCGGATCCAGCCGCAGGGCGGCTTCGAATTCGGGCACGGCTTCCCGGAAGCGCCCAAGCCGCGCCAGCAGCGCTCCCAGATCGCTATGCACCACGGCATCGTCCGCCCGAAATTCGAGCGACTCGCGCAAGTGCGCGGCGGCCTCTTCGAGCTTGCCCGACTTGGCCCTGTCGTCGCCCCACAAGCGCAAAACTTCGCCCAGATGCTGCCGCGCCGCCGGATCGTCCGGATCGTCCACGATCACTTTGCGGAACTCAGCGGCGGCTTGTTCCCAATGCTGCTGTTCCGCCAGCGCGTTCGCCAGGTTGTAGCGCGCGTTGGTATAGCGTGGATTCACGTCGATCGCACGCTGTAGCAGCGCTGCAGCCTCGTCCGCCAGACCGTTGGAAAGTAGCGCCGCGCCGAGCGTGTTCAGCGCTACGGGATTGCGCGGCTGCGCCACGACCGCGGCCCTCAGATACCCGGCGGCCCCCGCCGCGTCGCCCCGCGCCAGCATCAGAGCACCCAGATTGAATTGCGCGGTGAACTCGCCCGGATATTTGTCCAGCCGGTGCCGCATGATAGCTTCCTGCAATTCCATGCGGCGATCCCCGCCTCCGCGCGGCAGCACCTGTAGCCATAGATGCGCCATTTCGTCGGTCGCCTGGTTTCCGCCCCGCACGCGCGCGGGCGGATGATTCGGGTTGCGCGGATTCGCGGCCGAATTGTCGTAGTGGTAGCGCATCGAGATCACCGTCCCCTTGGGCAGGAATACCGGTTCTTTGTAGCGGTAGACGGCCTGCCAGTTGGGGTCCCAATCGGGAATGCGGATCAGCCACCGCCGGTTCCCACCGGGCAGAGTCGCGTAACCTTCGAGCACATGGCCCAGGTAGTGCGCGTGCGGATAGATGGCCAGCACATCCATATCCATGGGCACTGCAAAATCGTCGCTTACCGGAAAGTCTGCGTCCCCGGCGGGAATGTTGAGCGCTCCATCGTGCTCCAGTTGCACCAGCATCGGAAACTTCGTGCCTGGCCCGCCGGTGAAGTATAGCCCGATCGACGGCTGCACCAGTTCCGGCTTGCCGGTGGGCTGCATGTGGACATTTAGCACCAGGTCGGTTCCAGGATCGGCGCGCCAGGCCATGCCCTCCGGCTCGACCCAGGGAGTTCCGCCCGGCTTCCAGAAAAGAAAATGACTGTCCGGATCGAAAGTGTCGGATTCGATGTTCAGATCCATGCCTCCAAAGCCGGCGCCTGGCGATGGTTCCTCGGTGCGCGCCGAGCCTGTACGGTCGATCAGCACATTGGCATGATGCACCGCGCGGGCATTGCCCGGCCGGATCTCGATGGCCTTTACCCACCGTGTAGCCGCCAGGTGCAGAGGCAACACAAAATTCCAATAATCATCCGGACCGCCGGCCCGCAAATGATATGGCCCCGCGGCTTCCAGAACCATGTCCGGCTCGCCTAGCTGCCATCCCGGGGTGAACTTGGGCGGCGACGGTGCGTCCTGGGGCGAACCGGCCGGCACGCCCGCCGCGACCCACTGCTCGATCATTCGGATCTGCTCATCCGTTAACCGGCGTTCCTCCTTGAATTCACCGTGGCCGGCTTCTGGCAGCCACGGCGGCATGTATCGCCGTTTGATCACGCCGACAATTTGGGCACCGCGCTTACTGACGTCGGCGTAAGTGAGCAGCGGAAACGGTCCAGGTTCCCCGGGACGATGGCACGGCGCGCATGACTGGTAAACTATCGGTGCGATGTGTTTATAAAACGTGATGGGCTCGGCCTGCGCGGCGCAGACGCCCAGCGCCAGCACGGGCAGCAGCCGGTGCATGTAGGTATTATCTCAGAATAAAAAAAGCCGGCAGGGCGTTGCCCTGCCGGCCTTTTGTTTCTTGTTTGACGCGCTAACTTAGAACCGGAGGTTCCCGGAGAACTGCAGTTTGCGCATCCCGACGCCGTTGTTGCCGCCAAAAGCGATGCTGGTGATCTGTCCCACCTGCGGACTCTGCACGTCGGTGTTGGGCGTGTTCAGGTTCGTGTGGTTGAAGAAGTTGGTCGAGTCCATGCGCAACCCGAACGAGACGCGCTCGGTAATGTGGAAAGTCTTCATAATCGAGAAATCCTGATTGATGAAGTGTGGACCGTACAGCGTGTTGATCGGGTAGTTGCCGAAGGTATTGGACGCCGGGAACTGGTAAGGACCGCTCGTGCAGTCGCCGTTGGGGCAACCTAGCAACCACTGGTTGCGGTTTTGCGACGACGGATAGACCCCGCCGCTTCCAACCATGGGCCGGTTGTTCGGACCCACGTTCGGCTGCGTGTTCGATCCATAATTTTCGAGGCTGGGTTCGATCGGCAGGCCGCTGTAGAAGGTGGTGATACCGCTTACCGTCCAACCTCCCAGAACGGCATCCACCGGCTTGCTAACGCTGGATCCGTATTTCCGCCCGTGCCCGAAAGGAATGTCATAGTTCTGGGCAAAGGTCAACTGGTTGCGGGGCAGCTGGCCGTCGTAGCCCTGGCCTTGTGCGCGGGTCACCGGCACGGGTCCAATGCCACCGTACTCAAAGTAGTAATTCGAGTCATATCCCCAGCCATCGCCGAACTGCCTTTGATAGGTGTAGTTACCCTGCAACGTCCAGCCGCTCAAGGCATTTATCTTGAAGGTCGTCTGCAGGGAATTGTAATGTTCGTTGGAACATTCGCAGTAATACGACAGATCTTGCGACCAACCGTAAAGGCCGAAATACGGTCTGTCGAGGTTGGTATTCGTCTGACCCGGGAAGAAAATAGGCTCATTCGGATTGGTCGTCTGGCCAGTGCCGATAAACCCGTGCCGGCTGGAGTTTCCAACGTAACCGGCCGAGACCACGATCTTGTTGGTCAACTGCCGTTCAGCCGTAAGGTTGTACTGGTAAACCGTAGGCACGACCATCTGATTCGGACGGAACTTCGGATTGATGCCCGCCGGAAGCGGGAACGTCCCGTTCGAACCCACCGTGATCGCGGGAGGCGACGGCGGCCCGTCGGCCAGCATAAAGACCGGCAGGAAATTCACGCCATTGGGCGTGCTGGGAGTCTGGTTGGTCAGGACCGGCGGATTCTGGGTCACGTTGTGCCCAAAGGTCGATCCGAAAGTACCCAGGTTGTAAGACCAGCCATAGCCGGCGCGGATCACGGTCTTCTGGTCGAGCTGATAAGCGATGCCAGCGCGCGGCGCCAGCAGGTGCCAGTTCATGGTCTGAATGCCGTGCGACGAAACACCTCCCACGCCGAACACGTACATCAGGCCGTTGTTCAGGTCGAGTGTGGCGCCGTTACCGTTCGCATTGACGCTCTCCGGGAAGATCATCTCCCAGCGCAGACCCAGGGTGACGGTCAGCTTGGGATTCACACGCCACTCATCCTGACCGTACCAGAAGAACCGGGGCTGCCGTTCCTGGGCGTTGGTGCTGGTGCTCACGTAGCGGTTGAAGCTCGATACATCGCCCAACAGGAAACTAGCCAGGCCCAAGCCGCCCACGGTGTTGCCGCCCGCGCTTTCCACAACGCCCGTATTGCTGCTGTTGAAGCTCAGCTCACCGGCGCGGTGGGAATCGCTAGGCACGCGGAGATTCATGGCGTAGCGCAAATCCGCGCCGAACTTGAGGCTGTGGTTGCCGTGGATCTTGTTCAGGTTATCCACGAACTGGATCTGCCGCTCGGTTTGCGTCAACGGGCAGTTGCACTGGTTGACCCCGAGAGCATAGCCTAATTCCGCCGAAGGTCCGGTCGGGTTGTTGATGTAGAACGCTGGCATGCCGGATGTGTAAGTCTTGTCGAGGTTCAAGCCGGGGATGCCCGCCTGGGTTGCCGGATCGGTGCCATAACCGTTCGGAACGTCGAAGATGTGATACCGCATATAGCCCAGCCGGAACTCATTGACCAGGGTTGGGCTGACAGTGTAGGTCCAGCCGGCTGCCACGCTCTGATTGAGGCCCTGCGAATCGCCCGAGTAGTTGCCGATGGTCGGCCCGCCTGCTTCCAGGCCGAAGGCTCCAGGAGCCTGCTCTGTGTAAGCTGCGTAGCTATACCGGCCGAAGATGGTGTTCTTGGGGTTGAGGTAGTAATCCCACCGGGTATTCCACAGGTTGCCGGTGATCCCCACCGCGCCGCTGGCGCTGTAGTTATTGGTATAGGTGGTGCCTTCTATGTTGGTATTCGGGTTCGGCCAATAAGCCATGATGGCCATTGCCTGAGGACTTAAGCGGCTGGTCGGAATGATGTTGCCCGCAAAGGGAACACGCCCCGTACCATTGGTTTGGTTACCTGTATTGGGATCGTAGATCTGATAGTTTGCGCTCGCCGCCAGCCAGTCGCCCAGATTGCCCGTACGCTCGGCTGCGTTGGGCACGGTAGTCAGAACCGAACCGCCCTGCGACTGCCGGTTCAACTGCGCGTCGCCGAAGAAGAACAGTTTGTCCTTGATGATGCGCCCGCCGATCGACCCGCCAAACTGGTTTTGGTGGTACGTCGGATTGGCATCGGTGAAGGGATTGCGCGCGAAATCCGCGAAGCCCGGCGTGTTCGACTGGGCATATTCAAACGCATCGCCATGGAACTGGTTCGATCCCGATTTGGTCGAGTAGGTGGCAACGCCGCCGCCCACATACTCAAACTCTGCATCGAAATTCTGGTTGGCCTGTTTTACTTCAGCGAGGGAGTCGAAAGTGGGGTTAATAACGATGATGCCCAAAATGGGGTCCTGGTTGGTCGTGCCGTCCAGTTCATAGCCCATCGCGCTGAACAACTGGCCATTTACTTCCATCTGGATGCTGCCCTGTGGATTTTCATCCGAGGCGTGCGCCCAACCCAGGCGGACGGTGCCGGGATTCAGCAATTCCATCTCCTGCGTGTTACGGCCGATGCTGGGTAGTTCCTCAATCTGTTTAGCCGAAAAGGTTTGCGCCACGTCCGCGCGGTCGGATTGTAACAGCGGCGCCGCCGCCGTCACTTCCACTTCCTGGCTGACGTTACCGACCTTCAAGGACACGTCGTAGCGCGCCGCAAAATCGACCTGGACATTGATCGCGTCCGACACTGCCCTGGTGAAACCCGGGGCTTCGATCGCGACCTGATATGTACCGGGAATGAGCTGGCCCTTGGTGTAGTTGCCAGACTCGTTGGTCGCGACCTCGAACTTGGTACCCTTGGTCGTCTCCGTGATGGTAACCTTAGCCCCATTCACCGCAGCGCCAGTGGGATCGGTGACGACTCCATAAATGCTACCAAAAATTTGTTGTGCGCTAAGAATTCCGGTAAAACTGGATAGCGCGAAAACGATCAACACGGCAAACAGAGCCGTTTTCCGCAGACTGAGCATTACTCCTCCCTTTCGTGAGAGCCAAAGCCTAACCTTGTTAAATTGAACCTTTGTACCCATAGCCGTACGGCATCGTACGGCCTTGTCGTTGTTTTTGCATAATAGATCTTTATTATGCAGACGGCAAGTGGCGGCAGCGTTTGTTACGGTTAAAGTGTATTTGCCAATATTTTTCAATGGCTTACAGCATTGTTACGCCGCTGATTTACGTTGTTAAACGTTGCACCTACAGGCTTTGTACGGGGCTGAGCTTACATTGTGCTGATATTCCGCTGATATGGAAATGCGGACCGCTGAAAAGCTGCCCGGACGAAATTTTGGCTCTTCGCCGTAGGCGGTCCGCCTCTCGTCAGGTACAATTGTTGAAACGCCAGCCGGTTTCGTGCAATCCGTAAAGCCATAAGCTATGAGAGAAGCGCAAAGGGGCCGCGTGTCCGCGCCGCCAAGCAGGGCAGGGACTCGCGGGATAATTGTGGCGCGGGCGTTGGCCTTGTTTTGCGAGGCTTTCCCAGGGGGGATCTGACGCGGGATGCTTCGCCGTGGGTTCATTCGGTCACTCTGCGCTGCCGTCCCAGTTTTCTCCTTCGACCAGCTTGTGGGCGCCGTCCCTCTTGGGGTGTCTTTCGTTAACGTTGCGCGCGAGGCGGGCTTGCACGCCAAGACCATCTTTGGCGGAGAACAGAAAAACAAGTTTCTAATGGAGACCACCGGCTGTGGGTGTGCCTTCTTCGATTACGATAACGACGGCTGGCTGGACATCTTCCTGGTAAACGGGACCCGCTTTGAAGCCGACTGGAAGGCGCCGGATGCTCCGGTCAGCCGGTTGTACAAAAACAATCGCGACGGAACGTTTACCGATGTCACCCTCAAAGCCGGAATCGCCCGCACGGGCTGGGGGCAAGGCTGCTGCGTCGGCGATTACGACAACGACGGTCACGATGACTTGTTTGTAACTTATTGGGGTGATTGCGCATTATGGCACAACGACGGTAACGGGAAGTTTACGGAGCTGGCTCGGAAAGCCGGGGTAACCACCGATCCCGGTACCGGGCAGCGCCGCTGGAATACGGGTTGTGCGTTCGTCGATTACGATCGGGACGGCCATCTGGACCTCTTCGTCGCCAATTACATCGATTTCGATCCTAAGACCGCCCCGCTCCCGGAATCGGGACCGTGCCTGTTTAAGGGGATCGTAGTGGCTTGCGGACCGCCCGGCCTCCAGGGCGGCAAAAATATCCTGTTCCATAACAATCGCAACGGCACCTTCGCGGATGTCAGCCAAAAGGCCGGTATCACCAAAACCCAGGGCACTTATGGCCTGGGCGTTGCAATCTCCGATTTCGATAACGACGGGTGGCCGGACATCTACGTGGCCAACGATTCCACCTCCTCAGCGCTATACCGGAACAACCACGACGGTACTTTCTCTGAAATTGCCATCGAAGCCGGTGTGGCGTACAGTCCCGACGGCAAGCCCCAGGCTGGCATGGGAGTATCGGTGGCCGATTACGATGGCGACGGTAATTTCGATATCGTGAAAACCAACTTCGCCGGCGACACCTCCAGCTTGTACCACAACCTCGGAAAGAACTTTTTTGAAGACATGACCTTTCAGGCAGGCTTGGGCCGCAATACGCGTTTTATGGGCTGGGGCGTGGGCTTCTTCGACTTCGATAATGACGGCTGGCCGGATATCCTGGCGGTCAATGGCCACGTCTACCCGGAAGTTGGGCAACCCAATGACGAGCAGGGTTATCGCCAGCGCAAGGTGCTCTATCACAACACTGGTAACGGCCGCTTTGTGGATGTTTCGCACGACGCCGGACCGGGCATTCTGGAGCCGGCATCGGCGCGCGGCTGTGCGTTCGGCGATTTTGACAATGACGGCGATCTGGACGTGTTGATCAACTGCGTCAACGATCAACCGCAGTTACTCCGCTGCGATAGCCAGGTAAAGAACAACTGGCTTAAGGTCAAGCTTATCGGCGTGAAATCGAACCGGTCCGGGATCGGCGCGCGGATCTACTGCACGCCCGAGGGCGGACACCGGCAGATGGACGAGGTCCGTAGCGGCAGCGGCTACGTTTCGCAGAACGACCTGCGGGTGCACTTCGGACTGGCGGGGGCGAAGCAGGCGGATCTGGAGATTCACTGGCCCAGCGGCCAGATCGACCGTGTCGCCGGGGCGAAGGCCAACCAGGTGGTCACGCTGACGGAGGGGAAGGCATAAATATGTTGGCAAACAGGGTTCGGCTAATGGCGGCCGGACTGTTCATGGCCGTAGCGGTCGCGGAGCCGCTCGATAACGGCGACCGCCGGCTGGCGCGCGATATCTTCCAACAGTTGATTGAAATCAACACCACCGATTCGGTCGGCAGCACGACGGTGGCCGCGGAGGCCATGCGCCGGCGGTTGCTCGATGCCGGGTTCCCCGCAGCCGATCTGCAGGTTCTCGGCCCCAACGACCGCAAGGGAAACCTGGTGGCGAGGCTACATGGAACCGGCGCCCACCGCCCGCTCCTGATTATCGGACACCTGGACGTCGTGGAGGCCCGCCGCGGAGACTGGACCACCGATCCGTTTCAGTTCGTGGAGAGAGACGGCTATTTCTACGGCCGCGGCACGCAGGACATGAAGATGAACGATGCCGCCGTGGTCACCGCCTTTATGCGCTTCAAACGCGAAGGATACCGGCCCGATCGCGACCTGATCCTGGCGCTAACCGCCGACGAGGAGGGCGGCAAATCCAATGGCGTGGATTGGCTGCTGAAGAACCACCGAGATCTCGTGGATGCGGAATTCGCGCTGAACCCCGATGGCGGCGGCCTGACTACCCGGCACGGCCAGCCTGTAAACCTTGATATTGAAGCCAGCGAAAAGCTCTACGCCGACTTTCAACTGTCATCCGTCAATCCCGGCGGCCACAGTTCGTTACCCGTGCCCGACAATGCGATTTACCACCTTGCCGGCGCCCTGACCCGGCTGGAACATTCGCCTTTTCCCTTCGAATTGAACGAAGTGACGCGGGCTTATTTCGAGCGCCGCGCGGGGCTCGAAACCGGGGAGAAGGCCGCGGATATGCGCGCCATCCTGCGAACCCCTCCCGATGAGGCGGCCATCGCGCGCCTCTCCCGGGACGCGCGCTTCAACTCCACCATGCACACCACCTGCGTAGCCACGCGGCTCAGCGCCGGGCATGCCAACAATGCGCTGCCACAACTCGCGCAGGCGAACGTGAATTGCCGGATTCTGCCCGGCCACTCGGCGGAGGAGATTCGGCAGAAACTGGTCGGCATTTTCGCCGATCCGCAAGTATCGGTTCGCTTCATCGATAATTCCGGTAATGTGGCCGATGAGGCTCCGGTAAAGATTTCCTTTTCGCCGATTCTGCCGTCACCCGGCATCTTGCAGCCGCTCGAAAAGGTGGCTGCGGAAATGTGGCCGGGAGCGCCGGTGATTCCCGATATGGAAACCGGGGCCTCCGACAGCATCTATACCATCGCCGCTGGTATCCCTACTTATGGGGTCAGCGGGGCAGGTATCGACGAAGATGACATCCGCGCGCACGGAAAGGATGAACGCATCCGTACCAGCGCATTCTACGATGGCGTGGAGTTCTACTATCGCTATCTCAAAGCCCTGACTGAGGCGCCTTAACATCTGTTGTAGGACTGCCGCGGATAGCACGCCCCCAGTACGCTTACAGCTTGACATACACGCCTCGTCTGGTTAAATAGTAGGAGTCGCAGGACCGCAAAGGGGCGCGTGTCCGCGGCGCCAGGAAGGAACTCGCGGGATCGTGGCGGCGCGGCCGTTTTGTGCGGTTAGTTAGAAGGAGTCGCACCGGCTGGGCCTGAAGGCTCCTGCCTTCGCTTCATCAGGCAATATCGGCATTCGCATGAGCACCCCGGCGCTGACCCTATCCTCCACCACGGGCGATGAACCCCGCCCGCTGGCGCTCTCCGCGAAATTATTGTACGGCGTGGGTGAGATGCCTATCACCGTATTGATGGTCTTATCCGGCCTCTATATCTTATTTTTTTACAACTCGGTGATGGGCTTGCCGGCGACTTTAGTTGGTTTCGGTTTGTTTGCCAGCCTGGCGCTTGACGCAGTTACCGACCCGCTGATCGGCCACTTATCGGACCGTAGCCGCCACCCTCTGGGCCGCCGCCATATCTTTATGCTTCCCGGTGCGCTGGGTATGGGCCCTTGCCTCTACTTACTGTTCAGCCCTCCGCGGAGCCTTAACCATACCGGATTGTTTTTCTGGCTGATGGGCTCGATGATTGCGTTGCGCGCCACCAGTGCGATCTATCGCATCCCCTATCTCGGCCTGGGCGCCGAGTTAAGCCGCGGTTATGACGACCGCACCAGCACCATGGCCATCCGCGCGGTTTTCGGACTGGTAGGTACCTTGGCTGCCGCCGGATTATCGTTTCTATTGTTTTTCCCCGCCATGCCGGATGGCTCCGAGCCTAAGCTGAATTATGCAGGCTACCCCCATCTGGGTTTAGCCTTCGGCGTGCTGATGACGGCAAGCGGCCTAATCAGCTTCTTCGGCACGCTCGGGCATCGCACGCAAGGCGCAGGCAAAGCCTCCTCCATGCCATCATTCCTTACAGGCTTCCGCATTGCCATGCGCAACGCGGAGTTCCGGAAGATCTGGGGATCCTCAACCGTCTTTTTCCTGGCCGTGGTATTGAATACCAGCATGGCCATCCATTACTTCACCTGGTACGCGCGATTGAGCGGCGCCGGCGTGATGAGCGGCATACAGAGTTCGTTCTATGCCGGCGCGCTGGTGGGCGTTTTGGGATGGATGGCGATGGCCCGCCGTACCGAAAAACGCACTCTGGCCATAATGGCGTGCTCCGCACTGGCGGCCGTATTGTTCATGGCCACGTTTCTTGTCGGAGAGGGACGTCTGTTTGGCACGGGCCATGCCCTGCCGCTGATCATCGGCAGCGTGGTGGGCGGAATGTTCGCCAGTGCCGTTTGGGTAATCCCCGCATCCATGTTGGCCGACGTGGCGGATACTGACGAGTTGGAAACCAACCTGCGCCGCGAAGGGATCTATTTCGGAATCGCCAATTTCGGCGAGAAGATAGCCGCCGGCGGGGCCTTGCTCCTGGCGGGCGCGCTCTTGAGTGTCGCCGGGAAGTTATCGCACGGCGTGCCCAAGGGCGCGCCGGCAGCCACACCTTACCTGGGCGTTTTGTACGGCGCCGTTCCCGCCATACTGCTTTTGGTGTCCCTGGCCTTTATCATTCCCTACCGGCTCGATCGCCGCGCGGTACATAGGATTCAACGGGAACTGGCGGTTCGTCGTCTGGCTTCTGAAGCGTCGGTTGATGGCCCTCCCGAAGCACTGGTCGCAGAATCGCCGGACGGAATGCCGTCCAGGTAACGAATAGCGACGCGGCCAAAAGCGCGCCATCGCGCAGCAGGGTCAACCCCGAAATCTGTTCGCCGGACCCAAAGCAGCCGCACTCAATCTGCATACCCTTGGCCATCGCCCGGACCATAAGACCCATAAATACGAGCAGCAGCAGGGACATGCAGGTTGTCGAAACACGTTGCCAGATACCGGTCATCAGCAACAGGCCGAGCAGGAGTTCAAACCACGGCAGCGTGCGCGCCACAACTTCTACCGCCCACGTGGGCAGCACCTGGTAAGAATCGATGGCGATGGCGAACATCGCCCATGGTTCGCGCAACTTGAGCCATGCCGCATAAACAAACAGAGCCCCCACGATAATACGCAAGATCATCGCGGCGATTCCGGCGGGCGTCTTATTGTTTAAGTAAGCCATCCAAAGATGCCTCAACCCATCTGTAATTGAACAGACCCTGGCCGGATAAGTGGAATTGCTTGGATTTGTAAGTGATCGCCAGGGTGGGCGTAAATTCCACCGGAAGCGCCTTGCCCTCCTGCACATCGTGGTCGATGAGCTTCGCGACCTCCGGATTTTTCATGAGCGCGGCGGCTTTCTTCATCTCCGCGGGCGTCAGCACCGAAGCGACCGTCTCTTCCACCTTGCCGCTCGTGGACCAGGAAAGCTGGTTCGCGAACAGAACATCGGCCGCTTGTTCGTACTTACCAAATTGCGCGCAGGCACAAACCAGTTCCGCGGTCTTACGCCCATACGGATGCTGCGGAAGGGGAAAGTAACGATAAACCAGGTATGCCTTGCCCGTATCCACGTACTCTCTCATGATCTGCGGCAGTTCTTCATCATGAAATCTCTTGCAACCGGGACATTGGAAGTCGCTGAATACCTCCAGCAGAATGGGGGCCTTCGGATCGCCAAAAGCGTTTCCTTTGATCGAATCGACGGGAGCCGCGAGCGAAGGCAGCAATAGCGCGAGTGCGGCTAGGTAAACCTTCATAGGGGCATTGTACCCTGCCCAGCCGCGGCGCGGATTGCTACTCTACGTCGAAATCGGTCACCCGTATCTTGGAAGCGCCCTTGGAATCCATAGCCTTGACTTCAACCGTATAGGCCCCCGGATTCAGCTTGTCGACAGGCAGCTTGAGGCCCACCGAAATCACGGGATTGCCGGCGCGCATCATGTTGGTCACGCTTCCTAACCCGGAGTCGTCCTTCACCTCCTTCGTCTTCCGATCCAGTACACGAAGTTGCATCCCCACCACGGGAGGAGTCGCTTCCTTCGCAAGAGGTTCGTAGACTTCCGCGTAAACCGCTACGCGATCCGTCTTCTTGAAACGGTACAAGCCGGCGGGAGTGAATTGATATCCGGCGGCAATCAACGGCGTGCGGCCTTCCATCAAAACCTCGTCCAGATCGGATCCCACATCCGCGGCGCGATGCAGTTCTTTGCTGAGCGCCAGCCCACTCAGGCCGAAGTTCTTGGTGTCGTAGGGATCCACCGTCAGCGGCATTTCCACTTTGCCAAAAGTGCTGCCGCCCGAATTGAAGGCCGCCTTTAGCGTGTACTGCCCGGAAGCGATGTCGAACTGGCTGTCATAGTGATAGGGCTGCTCGGCGAAGGCTTGCATCTCCTTCTTGTTCTCCGCTGCCAGTTTCTTGGTATCGCTGAAACGCGCCGCCACGCTGCCATCTGGACGATAGGCAATCGCCAGAACGTTCAGCTCGGCGTGAAACTTGCCATGCTCCTTTTCGAACTTGATGGCGTCGCCCGGAATTTCGAGAGCTACATCTACGCGCGCCGTGTTGGCCGAAGTATAAAAGAAGGGCGCCTGCATGCTCACCCCTGCGACCCCGGCGGCGCCGCCCGCCACGCGATTCTCCAGGTCTTTTTCAACCGGATTTCCGGCCAGCGCGTCCACGGGCTTTACGTTGCAGTATCCGTTACGGAAGCGCACGGAAGTTCCGGGCCGATCGAGCTTCACCTTCAGGAAATGACAGCTACCCTCCACCGATTCCGGAGGTGTATAGCCGAGCAGATAGAACTGGTCCTGTTCTTTGCTGATCTTCTCCAATCCTCCCAACAGATCGTTGGTGTTGACGATGACAAAGCCGCCGGTGCCCGATGCCAGCGCAAACAGCACCTGCTGATTATCGGACACGCTTTGCGGGAAATTGATCAGGCTGCGAGCCGCGCCGTACTGGTTTAGCGTGTTGGGGTTCATGGGAGTCGTCGTGGTGCCGCCCCCGCCTCTACCTCCCGAGCCTCCTGGTGTGCCACCACCACCTTTGCCGCCTCCGCCCGTACCACCTCCCGTGCCGCCGCCTTTTCCGCCGCCACCCGTACCGCCGCCGGTACCGCCCCCTGTGCCGCCGCCGGTGCCGCCTCCACCTTTACCACCGCCACCGCCACCGCCGGCCCCACCACCTCCCGTGCCGCCGCCCCCACCGGCCCCACCGCCGCCATGCTGGAAGAATGCCATGCCCAGCGCGGCTGAAGGAGTGAAGGACGCAGGCACCAGGTCGACTGAGCCGGAGAATAACGGGAACCGCAGGCTCGCTCCGTTTGGCCCTGCCGAAATGCCGGTCGTCAGCCCGCGCACATCGATCGGATAGATCGCGACATTGGCCCGGTTACACGCCGAAATCGCTAAGCTCAGCTCCGACATTTGTTCCGCCGGCACCCTAAAGCCCGACGTCAACAGGATCACCATCTTGCGGCCGGGTATCGGCGCCAGAAGTTTCGCCGTGCTGCTCAGGGCCAGCAGTTCGTCATATACGCCGAACGACGACTCGGCTCTTCCTAAATTCGGTATTCCGGTAGATGCGGAGGCGAGCTCCACTGGTTCGTTGGGCGATACCGACGAAAACTTGACTCCGCTCACGACCTGCTTCAGCCGGTTGGTATCCGCCGTGAAGTTTTGCGCCACTTGCACGCTGCCGCCGAAATTCATGATGGCCATCAGCCGGTTCGGGCCAGTGTTCGCATCGATAAACTGGACCGCCGCCTGGCGCGCGCGCATCTGATCGCCGGCGTTCATCGTGGCATTGTCGAACAGGAGTACCAAAAAATGCTTCTGCGTATTGTTCGGTGAATTAGGGTCGGCTTCGAACGAGAAGCTGCTGATGGCCTGTTCCTTGCCATCCTCCCAGACCTTGAAGTCCTTGGACTCCAGGTTGCGAACGTATTCACCCTTCTTATCGGTCACGACCGCATCCACCAGGACCACCCGTGTTTCGGATCTGATCACCGGCTGGGAGGCGGTAGCCTGAGGACTGGCGTCCTGAGCCCGCGCCGTTACACCGGCGGCGCAGATGACTGCCCCCAGAATGAGCACGCTTTGAAGCTGCATTTTTTACACCTCAATTCATCGGAATTTCGACAGTGCCATTAGCCGCCGCCATAAGTTGGCCTTCAGAGTCCCGGATCACCAGCCGGATTACGTAACTCCCCGGTTTTACATCGAAGCTGCTGCGCACCGTGATTCCGGAGTTCAGGCGGCTTTCGAGAGTTTGATCCCGCAGGCGCATCTCGACGGTCTTCTCGTTACCCGTTACCAAATTCCCGTTGCGATCGAAGAGCCCCGAAACAACCGTCAGGTCATCCCGGTTCCGGCCATTCTCCTTACGGAAATGAAGGTGCTTCACGTCCACCCGCGCCAGGACCGCCAGCTTGGCATCTTCAATGCTCGATTTGAAAAACTGCGTGTGCAGTTCCACGGGAATGTCGCGCAATTCCTCCCGCGAGAACAGCGCGTCCCGTATCTCTTCCTTGGCGGTCTCCGCCGGGTCGGTCAGATGCTGGGGCGCGTAGTAACCGCGGCGGGCTTGCATGTCGAGTTTGGCGGCATTCTTGAGGGTGATCTTCAAGGCGTGAAACCGGCCGTCCAGTTTCAGATTCTCCGGTGAGAAGCCCAATATGTATACGAACTCCGGCCGCGCGGCCACCCGGTTGAATCCTTCCAGCAAGTCGTTGTTGTTGTGAAAGAATAAGCCGCCGGTCCCATACGCCAGTTCGCTGAGTACGTCTTCCTCGGCCAAGGCGCTGGCCGTGTCGTACTGCGATTTGATCATCCCACCGACCACACTCTGCGGGCCGGGCCGGCTGGCGTCCCCACCGGGAATCACGGTGTACAGACCGCGCGCGTCCAGGCTGCTGATGATCACGTTGCCGCGTATGGCGCGGTCGATCAACCTGCTCTTTTCCTGCTGCAACTCAGGGAGCGTGATGAAGCCGGGCGAAGCCAGAATCACGCTACGCTTGCCTGGCATGGTGGAGATGCGCCGCACCACCTGGTTCAATACATCGATCGAGACCCGGCTTTCCTGTTCGCCGATGGTTAGGACGTGGCTGGCTTCCGCCATCGCCATGTTTTGCGCCGTTGTCTTGGTTGACGGATCCGTCGGATCCAGAGTGAGGCAGGCGATAGCGTCCTGTATCGCCGCCGTCAAAGCCATGGGATCGTTCTTGTTCTGGATTAGGTCCGCCTGATAGTAGGAAATATCGGGACAGTCCTGAACGGGAGATCGTCCCAGAGGACTCGGCCGCAGCTTGAGAAGCGTGTCGAGCAGTTTCGCGCGATCGTCGGTAAAATCCAGCGTGGTCCGGCCCGAGGTGGTATAAATCGCGGCCCGGTCGGTCGGCACCAGCGATCCGGTCATATGCTTCTCAGCGGCCGCGCGAGTCTGCATCAGATCGGCGATGTTGATGTGCACGTCGTCGAAGACGTATGCCACAAAACGGTTGGGCATCACCTCGCCGCTCTTCACCTCGGGAGTTTCCCATGTGTCCGGCTCCTTGGCAGGCGCTGCAGGCGCGGGCACCGGGCTGTTCAAAGTCTCGATGGAAAAGGTGGAAATAGTCTGCGCCTTGCCCTTGTCGAAGAGCTGAAAATCTTCCTTGCGCAGATTGCCGACCGCGTGTCCCTGTTTGTCGCGCACCACCACGGGCACCAGCACCAGGTTGACTTTCGTGCGGAAGGTGGCTGGGGTATCGTGGGTGGTTAATTCTCCAACTTGATCCGACGGCGGCGTTTGCGCAATGGCAATTACCGCCAGTGCGGTTAGAACGACGAAACACACCTGGTAGCCGCGTCGAAGCATTGCATTCAATTCTACTCCTTATCCCAGCCGGCAGGCCGGCCATCACTTGGCCATCACTTGGCTAAGGTATAGACCGTCCGGTTAGCGGATTCGCGCGCTACATGCAGGGTGATTTCGTTGTGCTTCCCGGTTTCCACGTTTCCGGCTGGCAGCGGCGTGTTTTGTTCCACGGTCAGGCTGGCTTCACCTCCCGCAAGGCTTACGGTTCGCTTCCAGTCCTTCGCGCTGAACTCCAGCTTGCCTTGGCCGGCGCGTACCTCTACCGCACCTACCCCGGAAAGAGCGCCGTTTTCAGGCAGCACATTCAGACCGTTGGGAGCCGCGTCTTTCCACACAAACTCCAGCCACCGGCCTCCGTCCTGAGCGGAAAACACGGCCCGCGCTTTTTGGTTTTCGAGCACCCACTCGGGTGACCCGTCGCCATCCAAATCTGCCGACCACACTACGGTCTGGCCGCGGGGAATGGCCAGAAACCGGGCCGGCAGGTCCAAAGTGGTTCCACCGGAAAAGCGCAGATTCCAATCGTGGAGGCCGCCCGCGGCATCCTGCGGAAAAACGCGGAACTCGATCGGGCGGTCCATAAGGGCGCCCGAATTCAGCTCCGTTTTAGGCGGCAGGAACTGAAAACCATCGCTCGCCGGATCGATGCTGTAGGTCTGAATTTCAGGCGAGTTGTTCCGTATGTTGACGTCTACCGTTCGACCCGTGGTGGCATCGATGGGAATAATGGCCGGCTCCACGACCAGGTCCGCGGCGGTGCCAAAGTGCAAACGGATGGAGTTGGCCAGACGCACCGATGCGGGGCGAAATAGCTGCAAATGCGCGCGGCCGAGCAGCACGCCATCCGCCTCGATGGCCAGGTTAACCCAGTCGCCATGTGCCGCCTCGGCGGGCACGGTCACCGCATAGTCGATAGCCTGGGGCGATTTTCGGGTGGCTTTGGCCGTAAAGCCCGCGGGCAGGCGCAGACGCGAACGGTCCGCCAGGGCCTCGGAGGAATAAGACGTGGAAATCAGATTCTCCCGGCCGATGATCAACCGCTTGGCTTCTTCGAAAAAGGCGGAATGCTCGGGCGCTTCGATGGCCAGCGCCACGCGCACCAGGCTGGCCGGTCCCTTGCCCTGCGGAATCTTCAAGCGTGCGCGCATGGTCTTCTCGTCAAAATCGATGTCCGACGGATGGCCGGCCGCCAGGAAAGGCCCGCTGGGACGCCGCGTCAGTTGCAGTACAGCCTCGGCAGGTGCGGGCGCGGCGAACTCCATGGCCAGCGTGCCATTCTCGTATTCGATCGTCTGCAGTTCCGCCGTCGCATAGACAATGCGCTCGGAGTTGGAGAACGCGGAACACTCGTGGCATAAGCCGACGCCGCCCAGCGATACGTTCACTGGCAGCCACAACGTCTCGTGCGGCGCCAAATGGACGTTTTCGATATCCACGGATCGCTTCGCAAAAGGATCCCAGGCCCGCAGCATGCTCGCCAAAGGCTTGTGGCTTTCATTGATGATGCTCACCGCCGAAGCTACCCCGGGCGTTTTCGAAACCAGTTCCACCGCTGTGATTCCCGGGGGCAGTTTGCCGCTTGCCATCCGCACCGGATGCAGGCGTTCCGGACGCATGTCCGGCAGCAGCGCTTCCCAATGACGCAGCAAGGCGGCATTGCGCCGAAGGGCGGCGACCGTCGGCCGTTCATCGCCATTGAGCGAGACGGCGCCGGCCCGGTAAAGCGGCGTGCCGGGGCGTTCCCACCCAGCCGGGATCAACGCATCCTCGACATCTTCCCAAAGCAGAGCGCCGTGCGCCGTATTCAGCGCCTGGCGGCTGCGCGCCATGGCGGCCGTATCGTGCGCCGACACCACAGTCACCGGCTGCGGCGGCGGAGGAGCATCCAGAATACCGGCATTGCCCTCCACGATAGCGATCGGCCCGCCGTGCTTTTCGGTTTGCGGCGCCAGCAGATTCTCCAGCTCGTGCAGCCAGGGCCGCACGGATTTGTGATCCGGCGCCACACCGGCGGGATAGCCGTTGTTGAGCCATCCTTTCACCGGCGGCAAAGGACGGATCCAGGCCCGCATGTCCAGACGGCGCAGCAGATGGATAAATCCCGTCAAATCGCGGCGCGGGCTGGTGCTGCCTGTGAAGTCGCAGGTTCCATCCTCGACCTGATGCCAGTTCCAGGGGATGGAGAATTCCACCGTGCGGATGCCCACCGTCTTGAGCCAGACCAGCTCGCGCTCCCAAAGCGTCCGTGGATACAGGTAGTAGGGGAACTCGACCGCCTCCACGAATTGCGCCGGGGACTCGCGGCGCGGGAGCGGCCAGCGCCGCCGCGCAAACCAGCAGCAACCCGAAGAGCCGCATCAAACGGACCTGCGCAATCGGTAGTCCTCGACCAGGGGCATGCGCACGACTTTGCACATCTCAAATAGACGCGAGCGCGCCCGCGCTCCGATACGCTCGGATAAAGAAATTCGATGATCCGGCCGGTTTAGCGCGTTGGTACGGTCGATCATGATGCTGCCCGCATCGGGGTCGGGCAGATTCGTGGTGGCGATCAACGGCTTCCGGTTATTGCAGCGGTAGGTGATGATTCCCGTGACGGTATCCTCCACCCAGTCGGACACCCGGTGCGCGCCCAGATCGTCGAGCAGCAGAACCTCGGCATCCAGCGCGAACCGGTAAGCCTCGCGATCCGCCGAGCCGGACGCCTGGTCGAAGCCCTTGCGGATCCGGTCGAGCAGGTTTTGATAATCGAAGAAAAGGCCCTCGAATCCGCGCGATATCAGAATGCGGAGTGCGGCTACTGCCAGGTGCGTCTTGCCGGTGCCAGGCTCGCCTATGAGCAACAGGCCCAAATATCGGCCGGTGGGAAACTCGCGGGAAAATGTCTTCACTGTAAGCAGAACGTTGGCCAGTTCCCGGTTGCCGATCGGATTGTCGCGCGGCAGCGCGAAGTTATCGAACGAGGCATTGCGGTACAGCGAGGGTATGGCGGCGTTTTCTTCCAGCCGGCGGGCACGTTCGCCGAAGACGCAATCACAGCGTTCGGCGCCCGACAATCCAGCGCGCTCGATGATCTTCCAGCCGCTTCCGCCGCAGTGCGGACACGCAGTCTCGGTGGCCATGATGTTCCATTATCGCGCGGTGCGCTCACCTGTGCCGGAACCGGTCGAGTGAAGTCCGAAAACGTCTACTGTTGAGTCCGCCCGTCGTCTATCTTGGAAGTAGCGGCATGGAATTCGATCAAAAAACCTGTTCCCAGGCGCGCAAAACGCGCGATCCCCGCTTTGATGGACGCATCTTCATTGGTGTTCTGACCAGCGGAGTATACTGCCGCCCGATTTGCCCCGCGCCCAGCGCCCAGGAAAAGAACGTACGCTATTACGTCTCAGCCGCCGCGGCCGCCGAAGCCGGTTTTCGTCCCTGCCTGCGCTGCCGTCCGGAATGCTCCCCTGGGACGCCCGGCTGGATGGGCACCTCGGCTACAGTTTCCCGTGCGTTACGGCTGATCGCAGAGAGCCCGCTGGAGGATGGCGGAGTGGATGCGCTGGCCAGCCACCTGGGCATCGGTGCCCGTCACTTGCGGCGTCTGTTCCTACAGCACCTGGGAGCGCCGCCCAGCGCGGTGGTGCAGACGCGCCGGCTGCATTTCGTGAAAAAGCTGATCGATGAAACCACCCTGCCCATGAGCCAGCTAGCGCTGGCCGCCGGCTTTGGCAGCGTCCGCCGCTTTAACGCCACCATCCGCGCGGTGTACAACCGGACCCCCATGCAGATCCGCAAGCTGGCCCATAATCGCGCCTCAGAGCCGGAAAACGAATACCTGTTTCGCCTGCGCTATCGCATCCCGCTGGATTGGGAAGGGATGCTGGGATTTCTACGGCAACGCGCGATTCCGGGTGTGGAGTGCGTCGACCAGGGCAGCTACCGGCGAACCATCGCCCTGAACGGCTGCCAGGGTACCATCCAGGCTTCGCTCGACCAGACTGCCAGCGCCGTGGCCGTGCGCATCCGCTTTGCCGACCCGCGCTGGCTTTTCCTGATCGTGGAGCGCGTGCGCCGCTTGTTCGACCTCAACGCCGATCCATTCGACATTGAAGCCCACCTAAGCGCCGACCCTGTCTTGGGCATTTTACTGGCGCAGCACGCCGGCCTGCGCGTGCCCGGCTGTTGGGATGGTTTTGAGCTGGCTGTGCGCGCGATTCTGGGCCAGCAGGTTACGGTAAAAGGCGCGAGTACGCTGGCCGGCCGCCTGGTGCGCGAGTTCGGAACTCCCATGGCCGCGGGCGACGGCCTGACTCATCTGTTTCCGTCACCGGACGTTTTGGCCCGCGGTAGTCTTACGAAAATCGGCTTGCCCGGCGCGCGCGCGGAGTCCATCCGTGCCATGGCCCAAGCGGTCACCGAGGGCCGCATCTCATTTACGGGCGTCATCGATGTAAGGGCCTTCATGACCCGCTTTCGCGAACTGCCGGGCATCGGCGACTGGACCGCGCAATATGTGGCCATGAGGGCCTTCGGCGACCCGGATGCGTTCCCCGCCAGCGACCTGGGCCTGTTGCGCGCCCTCGCCATCCGCCAGCCGAAGGAATTGGAGCAGCGATCAAAGGCCTGGCGGCCGTGGCGAGCTTATGCGGCGATGTGCCTGTGGCAGAGAGCACCGGCGGTATCCCCGCAACTCGCACCCGCCATCGAAAAATATCCACGCCGCGTTGACCTTGCGCGGCACGGCGCGCCCGGCGTCACTGAATGGTCACGTTAACCGTATTGGCCGCCTGGCCATCCGCCGTCAGCACGATATTCACGCTACCCTTCCCCGCCAACGAAATAGGCAACGGACCGGCGTTCACCTGGTCCTCGCCCGCATAACCGGGGGCGCTGCTGTGGTACAACACCGGCACGCTCACACCTCCCACCGTCACGGTGACGCTGGCCGCATTGCGAATGCCCGTGCCATACAATTCCAGGTAATACTGCGCATTCGGTGTATTCAGATTGAGGGGCAGCGGTACCACCGCATTGGACGAGTTTAGCTGGTAGACCTGCTGCAAGCCCTGCTGAACTCCCGATATCACCGGCAGGACCAAAGCAGCCACCAGTCCCGAAGAATTCAATTGGAACAATCCGGGAGAAACGTTGCCCACCTGGATAGTGGTGGTCTGGCTGACGCCATTCTGGTTCTTGATAGTCACCGTAGCTGGACCCGCCGCTGTTCCATTCGGTATCTCGTAATTCACCTGCGTGGAGGAAACGTAGAACAGGTCCGCCGGGCGCGATACTCCCGCGGAATCCGTCACGGTGACCGTCGTGCCGTCGAGCGAGGTGCCCAGCGGTGGCGTAGCCACGGCGGTACCGGTGGCCAGGTTGGCGCCGTACGCCGCCACGATGGACTGCGCGGCGAAAGGCTCGATCTGCCCCGCCGTAGCCGACTTGGTGATGAATGCCGCCGCCTGGGAGCTATTCAGCAAAACCGTCAGGTAGCCTGTGCCGATTTGGTTGTTTATAGCCAGGTCGGTCTTGCCGTCGCCATTGAAATCCGCCGCGGCGAAAGCGGAGGGCGACGGCCCGCCACTGAAATTCACCTGAGGCTGGAAAGTGCCGTCGCCATTGCCCAGCAGGTAACTCATCTGGGTATCCCCGCAGCAACTGGAGAACACGATGTCCGGCTTTCCATCGCCGTCGAGATCGACGACGGTGAGAGAGACTACGCCCGTTTGTCCCGGGTAGTAAGCCGGAGACTGAAATGTGCCATCGCCGTTGCCCAACATAACGGCCACCACGCCGGAGAAATTCGATTGGGCGGTGGCGACCACGAGGTCCGGTTTTCCATCGCCGTTCACGTCGCCCACGGCCATGGCGCTCGGGTTCGTACCTACGGCGTAATTCACGGCGGGTTGAAATGTGCCGTCCCCCTTGCCCAGGAAAACGCTGACTCCGCCCGCATTTGGAGCCGCGGAGAAACCCTGAGTCAGACCGACATTGAGGACTGCCAGGTCGGGCTTTCCGTCTCCATTCAAGTCCTTGATCAGTACCGCACCCGGTTGCACACCGGCGGTGATGTTGGCAGCCGCCTGAAACGTACCACCGCCCTTCGCCAGCAGGATGGAAACGTTACCGCTGTCGGTGCCACCGGCCGCGATGTTGCCCAGATTCGCGACCACCAAATCGGGCTTCCCGTCCCCGTTCAGATCGCCCGCCGCCACACTGGAGGAGCTATTGCCGGTCGTATAAAAGGTGGGCGCTTGGAAGGTTCCGTTGCCGTTGCCGAATGCGACCGCAACGCTGCCAGAGGAGATGTTGGCAACCGCCAGATCCGCCTTGCCGTCTCCGTTGAGATCCGCGATGGCCACGCCATGCGGACCGGCGGGGTTCCCGCCGGATGAAGCCAGGCTATAGGATGCCGGCTGGCCGAAGGTGCCATTTCCTTGGTTAAGCAGAATCGACAGACTGTCGCTCATCTGGTTGGGCGTCACCACGTCCGGCTTTCCGTCGCCATTGAGGTCACCCGCGCTGATCCCGTATGGCTGGCTGGGAAGACTGTACACCGGACCCCCTTGAAAGGTTCCATCGCCATTACCCAGCAACACCCCCACATCGCCTGATCCGAAATCCGGCGCGATGATATCGGTCGAGCCGGAGCCGATCACAATATCAAGCTTGCCATCGTGGTTGAAATCCGTCACGATCAGCCCGGTAGGCCCAAAAACCGCGTTGTACAGCGCAGGCGAACCGAACGTGCCGTCGCCTTTGCCCATGAGGACCGCCACCAGCCCCGCTTGGAAATTCGCAACCGCGAGGTCCATTTTGCCATCCTTGTTGAAATCGGCCGCGGTCAGATACGCGCAGTCCGAGCCGGCGCGGAAATTCTGAGGTGCTTTGAAAGTCCCGTCGCCGTTGCCAAGGAGAATCGACACCGTGCCGTCTTCATTAGCAGTCGCCAGGTCCAGCTTGCCGTCACCGTTGAAATCGGAGGCAATAACGGCCGCCGGACCCTGGCCCAACCCGGTGGTGATGGTCGAGCCGGTACCAAAAGTTCCGTCGCCATTTCCCAGCAGGATCGTGACGCTGTTGGCGGTATCGGCGGCCACCGCCATATCCAGTTTTCCATCCCCGTTCAAGTCCGCGATCGCCACGTGCAAGGCATTGACTCCGGCGGGGTAACTGACCGCGGCGCCAAAGGTCCCGTCGCTTTTGCCCAACAGGATCGCGACGCCGCCTGGCGTCTGGCCTGTGTTGGTGAAACTACCCGTGTAAACAACCGCCAGATCGACATTGCCATCTTTATTGAAGTCCGCCGTGGCCACGGTAGCCGCTCCAGCCGGAACCGTATAGCTCGTGACACCAGCAGCCATGCCAGAGATCACGCCCACCCGGACCATAGGTTCCGGTGACGCTGTAGCTGTGAACACGGCTCCCGGCAGACCGCTGCCGTTAAAGTCCCCGAAGGCCACAACTTGAGAAGCCGCTCCGACGGCCGTTGGCGATACCGAGGCAGACGGCAGGCTGAGGCTCGTGGGCGGGGTGTTACAACTTCCGATCCACTGGTCATAATTTGGGACTACGTTCTCGATTTTGTAAGGGGAACTGGAGTTTCCGGTAACCGCCGTGTAAGACCCATCCGGTTGATGGAGAAGACCTGTGATGCTCGATCCGCTATAAAAACTGGTTACTTCCACGCCCAGAAAGGTAACGCAGCCCTGGGCAAACAGCCGCAAAGAAAAGCAAAGCACCAGCACCAGCCTGACAGCCCGCATCGTGAGCCTCCAAACTTGACTCATTTTATGCCAAGTCGGTGTGGTGATCCATAGCGCGTGGGACGAATTGTGCGCGGAATTACTGCTTCTTGGGCGGGGGAACCGTGGCACGCAGAATGATCTTTATGGCGCGGTCGCCATCATCCCCGGATACCCACTTCACTGTCACCTTCGACTTCAGTTTGGGCTTGCCGCCCTGTATAACCGTGTCCGTTGTAATAGCGAACGTCCGGATCGTGGAATCCTTGCCTAAAACCGTGCGCGTGACGGTGACACTGGTCTCGCTAAGCGCCGTGATGGTGCCTGCAAAGTATTGATCTTGCGGCGGTGCGGCGCTCGGCGGATCCTGGCTGCGTAAAGCGCTGGAACTGGCCCAGGCCAGGCACACACCAATCACGCACAACGAGAGAGACCGCACATCAATTAGCTTATGAAAAAGGAATGAAGCGTGGGTAAACTCCGAATTAAAGTTTATTCATCCGATTGCGGCCGCGGCGGGAACGGGCGCGTCGGTGGCAGGCTCGGCGGGAGTCGCGGGCAGCGAAACAATGAACCGGGTGCCATTACCCGGCGCGCTATCCACCCGGATCGTTCCTCCGTGGGCCTTCGCGATCCAAGCCACGAAACTCAAGCCTAAGCCCAGTCCCGGCTCCGGACTGGTGCAGGTCACCTGTGCCGGAACCCTGTAGAAGCGCTCGAAGATGTGCGGAATGTGCTCCTCGGGAATGCCGCAGCCCGTATCGGCCACTTCGATTTCAATCGACTCCGGTAGATTGCGCAGCACCACGCGCACGCTACCGCCTGCCGGCGTGAACTTCATCGCGTTCGATAAGAGGTTGGAAAGCATACGCTCGATCTGGACCCGGTCCACATCCGCCGGGCACTCCGGCGGCAGATCGGCGGAAAGCTCCACATGGGCGCCCTCGGCCGGAATCTGAAACTGGTCGACGATGTCGCGCACAACCGATGCCAGGTCCAACCGTGCTTTCTGCAGCGCCAGTTGCCCGGACTCGGCCTGTGAGAGCAGCAGCAGCGCCCGCACAATCTGCGAAAGCCGCTCGATATCCTGCAGGGAATTCAGCGTGGCGTCGCGGTATTGCTCGATCGTTTTGGCCGTGAAGAGCGCCACTTCGAGTTGCCCGCGGATGGCGGTGATGGGAGTGCGCAGCTCATGGGATACGTCCGTCGAAAACTGGCGGATCTGCTGGAACGAACTTTCCAACCGTTCGATCATGCGGTTAAAGGTGAGAATCAGGTAATCCAGTTCGTCGCCCGCGGCGCGCGCCGGAATGCGCAGGCTTAGATTGGAGCCGCTGATCCGCTGGGCAGCCTGGGCCACCTCCATGACCGGCATCAGGGCCCGTCCTGCCAGGAACCATCCGAGCAGGCATCCGCATAGCAGCGAAAACGGGATCAGGCCGGCGTACATCCAGGTGTAACGCTTCAGAATCTTGTCGCTCTCGTCCATCGGCCGGCCGACAGCCACATAGAACGGGTTATGGTGCTTCTCTTCAAACACCACACCGCCGCGGATCAAGTACGGGATTCCGTGGGGGCTATGACGGATCTTCCACACCGGCAAGCCGCTCCGGATGGCGGTCTCGATTTCGCCGGACCGCTCGATACCGATCGACTGGTAGATGGTCGAAACTTCCATCACGCAGCCTGTGGCATCCGCCAGCACATAAACGCGGCGTAGCCGCTCCACGGCAAAATCCTCATCCGGATCGTTTTTGTCGTATTCCCAAATGGCCTTGTGCGGCGGGCATGGCACGTGCTCCGGCGTGCGCACTTTCGCCGGCAGCCGCTCCACGTGGAGGTAGCCTTTCATCGCCACCCATTCCTGCTCCAGCAGGTCGTGCGCTTCGGAGTCCAGCGTGTAAGCCAGCCGCTCGCGCGAGAGCCAAGCCACTCCCAGCAGCAACAAGCCGAACAGTAGGGCGTACCCTAACGTGAGACGGAAGCGTAGGCCGCGCGTGAAATGACGTTTGGCCGACACCCTACACCGGCCGTTCAACCGGCTGCTCGGCCGGCTTTTCAGCGGACTTATCCGGGGCCTCGATCATGTACCCGATGCCGCGCACCGTCTGGATCAGTTTCTGCGGGAAGCGGTCGTCGATCTTGCTGCGCAGGTGCCGGATGTACACGTCCACGATATTGGTGAGCCCGTCGTAGTCCATGTCCCAAACGTGCTCCACAATCATGGTGCGGCTGAGCGGGCGGCCTTTGTTGCGCATCATGTATTCCAGGATGCCGAATTCCTTGGGCGCCAGATCGATGGGCTCGGCCGCGCGGGTGACCTTGCGGCGGATGCAATCGAGCGTAAGGTCGGCCACCTGGAGGCGTTCCGGCGCGGGCTGACCGCGCCGCAACAGGGCCCGTACACGCGCCAGAAGTTCCACAAAGGCGAACGGCTTCACCAGGTAATCGTCCGCTCCCTGCTCCAGACCCCGGACCCGATCGTCAAGCGCCCCCCGAGCACTCAAAATCAACACCGGCGGGCCCAACTTACGGTTACGCACTTTCTCGAGCACCTGCAAGCCATCCATATCGGGCAGCATGATATCGAGAATGACGAGGTCGTAATCGGTGGCGTGGACGAACTCGAGCGCGGTGGTCCCGTTGGGTGCGGCATCCACGGCATAGCCGGCCCCTTGCAAGCCCCGGCACAAAAAATCCGCGATGCGTTTTTCGTCTTCGACTACGAGCAGCCGCACAAACAATAGCTTATCGCAGCTTGGGCAGCGTTGGCCTGCCGGTGGGACACTCGTCGTAGGACACTCGCCAGGGTTTCTTATGGCACCGGAGGAGAATACATATCGGCCTGGCGGAAGGCGCGATAGGAGGTCGGGCCTTCCAGGCTGTAGACAATGGAGCCTTCTGTGGCGCCGGAAGTGGGCATAACCTCCTGGCCGAAGCTGTTTTGAAAATTGACCAGCCCCGGCTGAAAGAAATAATTGCCGTTGGTCAGCAACTGAGCGCTGCCAAGCGCGCTCGCATACACTCCCAGATCCTGGCTCAAAACCGGAGTAACCGTCAGGTTTGTTTCGTCAACGCTGAGCGCCATGCCCCGGCTGTCGCCGCTTCCCAACCCGATGGGCGGCGGCGCCACGCGCGTGTTGCCGTTATCGAACACGGTCATGGGTCCGGCGCCGGCATTTGCCATAGTCACGTCGTGCTGGTGCGAAAACCACGGATATGGGTCGGTGCTCTGAATCGCGAAATCGCCACCCAAACCCATGCGCCACAGGATGTTTCCGGTCCCGCCGGCATAGTCGATCTTGATAATCCAATCCTGGTTGCGGACGGAGATCACGAAATTCCCATCTTGCGGATGGTAGAAAATGCTGTTGGTGTGCATCCAGTCATGCGCCGTCGGAGAGATGCCGGAGCCCATCAGAAAAGTGGACGGACAGCCCGCTTGATTGACGGTGCAAGTCTCGTTCAGCGTCGCGGGACGGTTGATGTCCAATTGCGTGCCTCCGCCATCGTGTTGGAATGATTCCCAATACCAGATCACCTGCAGGTTCGGATTCATCACAAACACGATGTCACCCAGGATGTCTACCGGCAAACCGCTGGTATCGCCTTGGGTGCCTGCCTGAAATATCTTCTCGATATCCGCGAAGGCCACGAGATTACCATTAGTCATTTGCATGACCTCGTGGTGAAAAGCGCCCAGACAGGCGGAGCCGACCGGCGCCGGTTGTGAGATCACAGTACACGGTCCCGCATCCGCCGCACCCAAAGCCACCAGCTGATTTTGGATGATGCCGGTATTGGTTTCCTTTTGGATGTTACCCGCCAGATCGATCACGCGAATGAGTTGTTGTTTAATGCTGAGCGATTGCCATGCCGTGCCGAATTGAATGGTCAGCATCGTCTCATTCATCAGCGGCCGGGTCAACAAGGGTTGGGCCGACGGATTGTCGTAATACCAGAGGAAGTTGCCGGACAAATCCGTCGCCAGCGGAACAAACTTATTGGACGGCCCGATAGTAGCCAGCGAATGGACCATGACTCTCTGGCCGTGATCGGACAGCGCGCTGACAGGCGTAATTACGGTGAATCTCGGAAATGAAACGTCGGATGGCAGCGGGCCTGTGGTGAATACGAGAGGGCTGGGGCCCGGAGTAATGACTCCACCCGTCTTCACCTGGTAGTTTATGTTGTAGCTGGTGCGGCCATACATGCCTGCCACATAGAAGTTCATGCTCTTAACGCCGGTGCAAGCCTTCCAATCGCTGGCCCCTTCCGGCGCTTCGCCAGGCCCGTGGAAAACTATTTGCATCTGGCTGCCTACCGGACAAGGCGGCGCGCTGAACAACGCCACCAGGGAATTAGCGGTAGGGTTGACCACGGCGCTGTTGCCGGTCACCAGGGAAGTCAGGGTGTACAGAACCGTCTTGGTCGCCGATTGATTGGCTTTAAAATCTTTGGCTACTGCCTGAACCTGGTAAGTTCCCTCGGATTGAATGGTAGCCCAAGTGAAAGGCTGCGAAGTCCAAATACCGTTACTATACGTGCCGGCATTGAAGTCCACGTTGATAGCCAAGCCTGACCCGATACCCGTGCTGAACTGAAAGGTGATCTGATCCGAACCGTTAGCGCTGGCTGTGGCGGTCCAGGTAACCGGCGTGCCCAACGGTTGCGGCGACGCAATCGAGGGTGTCAGGGACAAAATTCGCACGGTTGCGTATAACGGGGCATGCGCTAGCCAGACCATGGCCAGCACGCCGTAGAAGTGGAGACAGGGCTTTCGCATCTAGGTTCCGTGCATTGGGCGGACTCCAGGCAAAGGCGAAACACCGCGTTGAAGCGGCATCAGACAGTCAAAATTGAGCGCTTATCCAGTATCATTATGGACTAGGCGAAAGTCAAGGAGCGCACTAAGCCGTTTGGTACTATCGAGCCCTACCCGGAAGTCATCCTCCAATGCCGATATATCCCTCGAATTTCGCAGAAAACAAACCGGAAAACGGTATTCTCAAATAACTGGCCGTGCTAATACCTGCCCCGTGTTATTGTGTGATAAATTACTAGCCAATAGTTAACGTCATTGTATGGGGACAGCGGGGCGACTATGCTGGAACCAGGGTGAAGGCGTAACGGCAAGGCTAAATGCCCGTGAAAGAGCTTCTGAAGCAGAAGGATGTGCGGTTCCGGTTGTTATTTGAGGACAACCCTCTGCCGATGTGGGTCTTCGACCGCGAATCGTTGCGTTTTCTGGAAGTTAATCAGGCGGCAACGGTGCGCTACGGTTACTCCCGCGAAGAATTCCTGAACATGACCGTGGCGGACATACGTCCGCCGGAGGACATACCCCGGCTCAAGGAAACCATTGCCGCGGCAGAAGGTTTGGCTGTACCCGCTCAGTGGCGCCACAAGTTGAAAGATGGGCGCCTCATTGAGGTGGAAGTAGCTTCGCACACCATGACTTATGCGGAGCGGCCCGCGGTGCTCTCCGTGCTCCACGATGTTACGCAGCGCAACCAACTCGAGGAACACTTGCGCCAAGCTGCCAAGATGGAAGCCGTAGGCATGCTGGCGGGCGGCATCGCGCACGATTTCAACAATCTGCTGACCATCATTAACGGCTATAGCCAGATCCTGTTGAATGCCCTTCCGGCAGGCGATCCGAACCATAGCGCGGTCGAGCAGATCATGAAGGCCGGAGAGCGCGCCGCGGCTCTTACCCGGCAGTTGCTGGCCTTTAGCCGCAGACAGAAGCTGCAGCCGCGGCCCCTGAACGTGAACGATCTGGTCAGCGGGCTTGACAACATGTTGCGGCGATTGATCGGCGAGGACATCGAAATGCGTTTCGTGCCCGGCCGCGGCTTGGGACAGGTAAACGCCGATCCCGGGCAGATCGAGCAGGTGATCATGAACCTGGTGATCAATGCGCGGGATGCCATGCCGAACGGCGGTGTCCTCACCATTGAAACCCACAACGTGGATCTCGATCAGCATTACACGTTCACTCACGCCACTATGAAACCCGGAGAATATGTGGCGTTGCAGGTCAGCGACAACGGCTTGGGCATGGATGCCGAGACCCGCGCGCGGCTGTTCCAGCCGTTCTTTACTACCAAGGCCCAGGGAAAAGGCACTGGATTAGGGCTGACCACTGTCTTTGGCATCGTTAAGCAGAGCGGTGGCGGGGTGGAAGTGTACAGTGAGCCTGGCCAGGGCACGTCTGTCAAAGTGTACTTACCGCGCATCGACCAGCCTGCGGTCGCGCCCACCGAAACGGTCCATGAGACGATCGCGCGCGGCCACGAAACCATCCTGTTGGTGGAGGATGAAGAGCCGGTCCGCAAGTTGGTGCACGATACCCTGCGCCGCGAAGGCTATAAGGTGCTGGACGCCGCCAGTGCCGCGGAAGCGCGGCGCATCGTAAGCAGCTACAAGGGACCGATTCATCTCCTGATTACGGACGTGGTGATGCCCAAAGAAAGCGGCCGTAAGTTGGCCGATCAGCTGGGGCCCAAACGGCCGCAGATGAAGGTGCTGTTTATGTCCGGTTACACGGACCACGCCGTCGTCAACAGCGGACTTCTCTCGAGCGACTCCGCGTTTATCCAGAAGCCGTTTACTCCGACGGCGCTGACGCGCAAGGTCCGTGACCTGCTGCACGGCACTAACGGCCAGACCACCAAGGGCGCGGGACAACAGTAAAACGCCCGGCAGTTAGCGTCCGTTCGCTAAACGGTCCGCCAGCAACGGCGGCAGACCGGCCCGCCGAATCTTCTCCTGCGCTTTTCCCACGTCGTACGGCAGGCGGTAGAAAATCAGAAAATGCTCTTCCGGGTTATAGATAACGTATGCCGCCCGCGGATCTCCATCCCGCGGCTGTCCCACCGACCCGGGATTGATCATGTAGGCGCACTCCGGGTCGAGTTCGAGGGTATAACGCTCCTCCGAGGCGGCTGTTTGTCCAATGGTTTCCACGCGCGCGCGGTTCCAGATGAATCCGCCTTGCAAGTGCGTATGCCCAAAGAACGTGAGCGGCGCATCCAGGTAGCCGAATACCAGCCCGGCGTCGGCGATGCCCAGAATGTATTCGTCTTCGTCGAGAGGCGACCCATGCACCATCTGGAAGCCGTCAAGCACCACCGGCCCCTTGGGTAGATTCCGCACGTACTCCACGTTTTCCGGCGTAAGTTCGCGATGCGTCCACACCGCGGCGGCGCGAGCGACGGGATTGAACCATTCAAGATCTTCGAGCCCTACGGACGCCTTGTCGTGGTTGCCCCGGACGACAGCGGCACTGTTGGTGTGCACCCACTCGGTCACCGCGTTGGGGTCCGCTCCGTACCCAATCAGGTCGCCACAGCAGAGCGCCTGATCGTACTTGCCTCGGGCGTGCTCGACCACCGCCTCCAAGGCTTCCCAATTGGCGTGAATGTCGCTCAGGATCAGGTATCGCACGTGCCGCTATACCTTTCTCAAGCGCAGCAGCGCGATCTCAGGGGGTGCTCCGAATCTCACCGGAACACCAATTGTGCCTATGCCTCGCGTGACGTAGGCGGCGGCTGCGCCATCCCGATACAAGCCGTAAACGAAAGGAGTAAAAAACCTGGCCGCGTTGACGGGTTGGTTCAGAATTTCGACCGTTACCTGGCCGCCGTGCGTGTGACCGGCTAGTGTCAGATCGTAGCCCTTCTTCACCGCCGCCGGAAAAACGTCCGGATTGTGCGACATAAGCAGGTTAAATGCGCCGGGATGGACCATCCGCTCGGCCCCCTGTAGATAGGTACGGTTGGACCGCTGGTAATCGACGCCGGCCACGTTGAGCGTCGCATTTCCGAAACGGAGCGCCCGGGTTTGGTTGCGCAGAAAGGGAATACCCAGTTGCGCGCCGGCTTGCTCGGTGTATTTCTCGACCTTGGCGTAGTGCTCGTGATTCCCCATGCAGGCCAGAATACCGGCGTCCGCGCGCAGGCGGGAAATCTGCCGCAGGCAGGCATCCAGCGGATCGCCCACCGAAGTGATCAGGTCACCCGTGACCAGCGCCAGATGCGGCCGCAGTTCGTTGGCGCTGTCGATCACCCGCGCCAGATCCTTCTCGCTCAAGAAGGCGCTGAGGTGAATATCGCTCAAATGCAGCAGGCGCAATCCGTCGAGATTATCTTGGAGATTGGGTATCGGTATCTCCACCTCCCGCACGTGAAAATCCAAGCGTTCGACGAAGGCGCCATAACCTACCATCGCAAACGGCGCGGCCACCAGCGCCCCTCCGGTGACATTTAATAGCCGCCGGCGCGTGGGGCTGAAGTTCGGCTTCCCGGCGCGATCCGCCAAAAAACGGAAAACCAGGTAGGCGAGGTAACTGGCGGTGGAACCAAACACCAGAATTTGAGCGATTCCCCCAGCCACCTCCGAAGGTCTGGCCGGCAGTCGGTAGCGGCTCACCAGGAAAGAGAAGCCCAGGGCAAATGCGAACGCCACAACCGTGTAAAACAGCAGCGCGAAGACCCACACCATGCGCATGGCGCGCGGCGAAAGCCTCGGCCGGATCGCGGCCAGAAGCCGCCGGCTCATGTGTCCCTGTGCGAGAGAAACGATGAAGATAGCTAAAAGATCGAACGAAGTGTGCAAGAATGCTTCCCTACGTCCTTCATTCTAGCTGAGATGCCCACCAGGCATGCAGTAGCAGGGCCGCCGCGCCGATGGCGGCGGTTTCCGCCCGCAGAATCAGCGGACCCAGCGCGCAGGGAAGCCATCCGGCCGCGGCGGCAGTCTCTCTTTCGCTGTCTGTCCAACCACCCTCCGGGCCGGTAAGCAAGACGATGGAATCCGTTCCGCGCCGCTCGGGGGGAGGCGGAATCGCCGACAATAAAGGCCGCGCGCCGGGCTTCTCATCCAGGAAGTAGCGCAGGCCGGTGGACGCCGCGATCGCCAGGTACAGCGGTTGCGGCTCGGCAATCTCTGGCGGTCCGATCCGGCGCGCCTGCTGGCTGCTTTCATGCGCAATGCGCCGCCAGCGTTCGCCGCGTTTCCGGGCGGCTTCGAGCAATCCCTTTTCGCTGCGCGCTGTTTCCACCGGAATTACGGCTGCGACGCCCAGTTCGGTGGCCTTCTCCACCAGCCACTCGAACCGATCGAACTTGATCAGCGCGGCCGCCAGCGTGAGGCGCGCCGTGCTGGCCGGCGGCTCCATCGGTTCCGTTACCCGGAAGGTCACCCGGTCCCTGTCGACTGTTACGATTTCAGCCAGATAGAGATTGACGCCGTCGGAAATCTCGTACTGCTGGCCGGGTTCGGCGCGCAGCACGCGCGAAAGGTGGCGGGCATCTTCACCAAGCAACTCGGCAGTGTTGTCGCAAATTCGATCGACCAGAAAGCGGCGGCGGGCCATGCGACAATATTCGCACGCAGCCGCGGATGCTTACAATCAAGGTTTATGATTGCTTTACTGCGCGGCGTGCTAGTCGAGAAGCACCCGAATCAGGCCGTAGTAGACGTAGGCGGTGTGGGATACGACGTGACCATTCCGGTTTCCACGTACTCGCACCTTCCCGATGCTGGCTCCGAGGTGCGACTGCGCGTTTATACCCACGTGCGCGAAGACGCCTTGGCTTTGTTCGGCTTTCTTACGCAGGACGAAAAAGCCCTCTTCGAGAAACTCATTTCCGTGAGTGGCATAGGGCCTAAGATGGCCATGTCCGTGCTCTCCGGCATACCCGCCGTGGACCTCATCTCGACCATCCGGCGCGGCGAGGTGGACCGCCTGGTGCGCATCCCCGGCGTCGGCAAGAAGACCGCCGAACGCATGGTGCTGGAACTGCGCGACAAAATGCCGGCGCCCACCGGCGAGGAGCCTTCCGTTTCCCCGGGCGGCCTGTCCGCCGCCCTCACCGCCGTCGAACAGGACGTATTGTCGGCGCTTCTCAACCTGGGATGCGCGCGCCCCGCCGCCGAAGCCGCCGTGCGCAAGACCCGTGTAGCGGGCGCCGCGCCGGCCGCCGATACGGGCTTCGAGCCGCTCTTCCGGCGGGCGCTCGAACTGGTACGGTAAGCTGAAACGAATGCCCGATCGGGAACTTGTTTCCGGCGCGCGCCAGCCCGAAGATGCGCAGTTCGAGGCGGGACTCCGCCCGCGCACCCTCGCGGATTTCGCCGGCCAGAAAAAGCTGAAGGACAATCTATCCATCGCTATCGAAGCCGCCCGCATGCGGGGTGAGGCCATGGATCATGTCCTGCTCTACGGTCCGCCCGGCCTCGGCAAAACTACGCTCGCCTGCATCATCGCTGAAGAACTGCAAGTACCCATCACCACTACCTCCGGACCCGTGCTGCAGAAAAAGCTCGACCTGACCGGCATCCTCAGCAACATCCGCGCACGCCAGGTCTTCTTCATCGATGAAATCCACCGTCTCATGCCCGATGTGGAAGAAATGCTGTATTCGGCGCTGGAGGATTTCCGGGTGGACATCCTGGTGGGCGCGGGCCCCGGCGCGCGCACCCACTCGTTACCCATGCCCCGCTTCACCGCCATCGGCGCCACCACGCGCCAGGGCCTGATCAGCGCGCCGTTACGCGGACGCTTCGGCCTGGTGCTGCGGCTGGATCCCTACGCCGTGCCCGAGTTGAAAGTCATTGTGGAACGGTCGGCCCGCCTGCTGGGCGTAGCCATCGACGACAATGCCGCCGAAGAGATCGCGCGCCGCTGCCGGGGCACCCCGCGCATCGCCAATCGACTGCTGCGCCGCGTGCGCGACTACGCCCAAGTGCGGGCCGACGGGCACATTACGCAGGGCGTAGCGCAGACCGCGCTCAACCTGGCGGAGGTGGACCGCTACGGGCTCGACGAAATCGACCAGAAGATCATGCGCACCATCTTGGAAAAATATCGCGGCGGACCAGTGGGCTTGAACACCATCGCCGCCTCGATCTCGGAGGAGGCCGATACCATCGAGGAAGTCTACGAACCTTATCTCATTCAGCTTGGCTTCCTCAATCGCACGCCGCGCGGCCGCGTGGCGACCGACGCGGCATACGACTATTTCCATATCGAACGCCGCTTTCGCGGCGACCATCCGGCACTCTTCTAAATGAAAAAGGTCTACCTGGGCCTGGGCTCTAATCTTGGCGACCGGCAGGCGATGCTCGACCAGGCCATACACGCCCTCGAATCGCCGCGCCTGCACACGCTGCGCGTCTCCCCGGTGTACGAAACGGAGCCGATGGATATGCCGGGCCAGCAGTGGTTCCTCAATCTGGTGGTGGAAGCGGAGACGGACCTGTTCCCATTGCAATTACTCCGCCGCACCGCCAAAATTGAGGCCCAACTCGGCCGCCGCCGCCTTACTCCCAAAGGGCCGCGCAGCATTGATATCGATATCCTGCTATTTGGAAACGCCATGGTGGAAACAGCGGAGCTCCAGATCCCCCACCCCCGGTTTCGCCTGCGCCGCTTCGTGCTGGCGCCGTTGGCGGATCTGGCTCCCGATCTGCGCGACCCCTTAACGCGCAAGAGCGTCCGCGAGCTCCTGGGAGGACTGCACGGCCAGATAGTCCGGAAGCTGAGCGCCTGAAGCGAGCTACACTCATCTGGTATGCGGAAAGCAATACTTTGCATGGCCGTTGCGCTGGCCGCCTTCGCGCAAAAAGGATACCAGTTCAATGATGGCGACGCGCACGGTGATGCGCCTTACTTGATTGAAGAAGGCTGGAAACCTCTTCTGACCGGACACGACGTAACCGGATGGCACGGGCTGGGTTCCGGCAAGAACGACTGGCTCACCACCTCCGGCGTTATCTGGGACCGCCTGCTCGGCCCCACGCGGCTCTCCGCGGTGCCCACCTCCGGCGACCGCATCCTCAATGGCTTGAATGGCCGCACCGTGAACCTGATCAGCGATCAGAAATTCGGCGATATCGAGCTCTACGTGGAGTTCATGCTGGCCAAGGGATCAAACTCGGGCGTGTACATGCACAGCTTGTACGAATGCCAAATCTTTGACAGCTGGGGATCAACCGAACCGGTTACCTCTTCCGATGGCGGCGGAATCTACCATCGCTGGATCGACAACAAAGGCGTAGGCGGATCGGCGCCCAGCCGCAATGCGTCGCGCCGCCCTGGCGAGTGGCAGTCGTATCACATCTGGTTCCGTGCGCCTCGCTTCGATGCCGCCGGCAAGAAGACCGAGAACGCGAAATTCATCCGGGTGGTTTTTAACGGTCTTTCCGTACAGAACAATGTAGAGGTAGATGGGCCCACCCGCGCGGCGAACGACATTTCCGAGGCGGCCGAGAATCCCATCATGCTGCAGGGCGATCACGGACCGGTGGCATTCCGGAATATCTACTGGCGCCCGCTGCGCGAGATCGTCGAACGGTAGCGCGCGTTTCTGAGCCATGCGCGCCAGCAAGCGCTTCCCTGCCTTTTTCGCAACTGGCAGGACGTTGGCACGTCGCATGCTGATAGGCATGCCATGAAGGAAGAGTTAGCATTCCTCAAATACCGGCGCGAAGTGGTCCTGGCTTGGCCGGAGTCTAACCGGAAAACGGTGTTTCTCGCCGGCATTGAGAGCCGTATTCTGAGCACGCAACAGCTTTTGCGCATGGCCACCGCTGCCGTGCCGCGTATCGCCGCGGCTTGACCGCACAAAGCGTCCCAAATTGGAACGCAAAGGTTTGCATTAGTACAAGCCCTTCACCAGGCCGCCATCCACCGCGATCGACGAGCCGGTAACATAACTGGCGCGCTCGGAGGCCAGAAAAATTACCAGATCAGCAAACTCTTCAGGCCGCCCCACTCGCCCCAGGGCGGTCTGGCGTCCCCAGCGCTGCTCGATCGCTTCCGGTTCCACGCCTTCCTTAGCCGCAAGCTGGTGGCTGAGATCCACCAGTCGCGCGGTGGCCGTGTAGCCTGGGCAAACATTGTTCACCAGTACCCCGTCCCGCCCATATTCGTTGGCCAGCGTCTTAATTAACCCGCTGACCGCCGAGCGTACCGAGTTGGAGAGAACCAGCCCTTCGATCGGCTGCTTCACAGAGACGGACGTAATGGCGATGAATCTTCCCCACTGCCGCCGGCGCATTTCCGGCAGCGCTTCCCGGGCCAGGTAGACCGTGCTCATGAGATTGAGATCGGCTGCCGCCCGCCAATCTTCGATGGTCGTCTCCGCAAAGCTTTTGGAAGGCGGACCGCCTGCGTTCGCCACGCAAATATCCAACCGGCCGAAGTGTTTGACCACGTCCGCGACGAACTGCCGCACCTGGTCATAATTGGTGACGTCCAGTGCGCGCGCTATCACCTCGGCCCCCGTCCCGCTGCGGATCTCCGCCGCCGCTGCATCCAGCGATGCCTGCTTGCGTGCGCAAAGCGCGAGTTTGGCTCCCTCTTTCGCCAGGCCCCACGCGACAGCTTTACCCAGACCTTGGCTGGAAGCCGCTACGATGGCAACGCGATCTTTGATTCCCAGATCCATAATGACTAACCGCGCCGCAGGTAATCGTCCTGGCCGGTCAACCAGTCCGTGCGGATGGGGCTGAAGATATCCAGGTCGAGCGTGTCTTCAAGCGCCACGGCCCTATGCGGCACATTGGACGGGATGCGCAGCACCTGCCCCGCCGAGACCACGATGGTGCGGCCCTCCAACTCGAACTCCAGCGCGCCCTCCAGAATATAAGTGATCTGCTCGCTCTCGTGGTGATGCTCGGGAACTATCCCACCCTTGGCGATGAAAACCTGCGCCACCATAGCCTTTTCACCGGCGATCACCTTGCGCGAAATGCGCGGATTCAAAACTTCGGTGGCGACGCTCTCCCAACTGTAGTGTTCCATTTTGCTCCGGACCGTTCCGCCTATTGTACATTGCGCCTCTCGAACCGGGCTCAAGCCAGTTAACAAACAATTGATTTTCGGCTGACATACTTCGACGGCTTTAGATCGTCTTAGCTTGTAAGCAACCTGCACGATAAAGCAGAATGCGAAAGCCCCGGACGGGCCGCGGTTCGTCCCACTTACGAAAGGAAACTTGTATGAACCTACGAAATCGCTTCGTACTTATTCCGACGCTTGTCGCTCTTCTTGGCCTCACAGCCGTGGGAGCCAGCGCCGAAACCCAAATGAGAGGAAACTTCACATTGCCCGAGCAGGCGTATTGGGGCAGCACCCTCCTGCCGGCCGGCGATTACTCGCTGACACTGGTCATGCAACCGGTCGGAATCAACCTGGTATACGTGCGCGGCGAAGGTGTTTCGGCAACTCTGCTGGCGGCTCCTAATGGCGCGGAAAAACCGGTGCGCAGTTGCCTCAAGCTCGATGACATCAACGGCACCTACGTCATTCGGGAATTGGATGCCGGAAACTCTGGCCGGTCCTTCCGGTTTGGCGTGTCCAAGAACGTTCGCGATCTGACCATGCGCGGGAGCGTCGCGAAACCGGTCACCGTTCCGCTCTCTGCCAACGGCGGCCTGTGAGCCGCAGCCGATGGAGCCGGCATTTGCGGAGATTATAGATACCACAGTCCTCTGCAAGTGCCGGACCGCAGTCAGTATAGATCCCCTCCGCAGCTCGTAACATCCCCGCATCGCAGCGTGAAATCAAAATACAGCCGATGAGAGATCCAGGAGAGGCTTGCAAGCCCTCCATTCAAAAAGGAAAAACCAGTGATCTCTCATAGACGAATCGTACTATCGCTTTTTGTTATCGCGCTCGTCGGTCTGGCTGCGACTGGAGCCGCCGGGCAAACCATTATGCGAGGCACCTTCTCGCTCTCTCAACAAACGTATTGGGGCAGTTATTTTCTACCTGCCGGGGCCTACACTCTGGTCCTGACCTCCGAAATAAACGGAATGAATACCATCTACATCCGGGGGAAAGACCTGGCGGTCAGAATGGTAGCGCCCACCACGGCCGGGGAAACATCCCAACTCACCTGCCTGAAGGCGGATGAAATCAACGGCACATACATCATCCGGGAGCTCGACATGGGGTCGGCGGGCCGGTCCTTCCGGTTTTCGATGTCCAAGGCTGCCCGCGACACAACTCTGACCGGGAGCGTCCCGCAACCAGTAACGGTTCCGGTTTCGACCGGCGCCGATCTGTAGGCAAATTGTGACATCGACGCGACAGGGCAGGCTTCCCGATTCGGGACTGTCTGCCCTTTTGCGCTTTCGAGTCAGGCCGCCGGCGCCAGCCCCAGTTTGCGCAGTAATTCCTGAAAAGCGGCTGCCTCGCGCAAACTATCGAACCGCGGCTCTACTTTCAGCCACGTCAGCCAGACATCGTTTTCCTGGAACGCCTTGTCCAGCGATTCGAGAGCCCGCGCCTGGTCCCCCCTCCCCGCATACACTACCGCCATCCAGTAAGGTGAGACGTACCGCCGCCGGGCCTGATCTTCCAGCGCTGCCAAAATTCCCGAGGCGCCGGCCGCATCTCCCGCCCCGCCATACGCGTGCGCCAGCGCCGCCAGCACCGCCGGCTGATCTCCGGAACAGGTGCGCGCATTGCCCAATTCCACGATGGCATCCTCTATCAGCCCCATTTGCTCGTATGCCAGTCCCAAGGTATATTGCGCCGCGCCAAACCTCGGCTCCATCGCCAGAATCTTCCAGGATTGTTCCGATGCTCCCTGGTAATCTCGCCCCACATACAATCCCCATGCCACGCCCACGTTGAACATCGGCGACAAGGGATCGATCTCTTCCGACCGCCGCAACTCCCGTAGCGCGTCTTCACTTCGTCCCATCGCCGCCAAATGCGCGCCGTACGCCTGATGCACGATCGCCGAATTAGAACTCAACACCAGGGCGGTAAGGTATTCCGCCTCGGCGCCTTCCCAATCCCGCTCAAAAAGCTTCTTCACCGTGGCGAACGAGGCGTGTGCTTCGCCCAGATCCTGCTGCGCCCGCAACGCGTTTAAAGCCGCCTCTTTCGCGCGCGGATAGACCTCGCCCGGAGGCGCCATATTCAGCAGCGCGGATAAGCAATGCGCGTCCGCGAGCCCGGCATACGCCGGTGCGCAATCCGGATTCTGCGCCAGCGCGGCATTGAATTGCGCCACACCCTTATGCAGGTCTTCTTCCGTCAACTTGTGGCAGAAGTAGCGGCCCTTCAGGCAGTCCTGCGGGGTTTCCGCGACGCTGGAATTCGTGTGTACGAGCTGTATTCGCGGGGCGGACGGCGAGGCCACCTCTTCCACTGGCGCGATGAAGCGATATCCCAACCCGGTGCGTGTCTCGATGAACCGCGCGCTGCGCGAAGTATCGCCCAACGCCCGCCGTAGCGCGTTCACGGCGGTATTCAAGCTGCGGTCGAAGCTCACGTGCAAGCCCGGCCACAGATGCTCCGACAGATCGTGGCGCGTCACCAGTTGATCCGGCGAGCGCAGCAGAAATTCCAGGATCTGAAACGGCTTTCGCTGCAATTTGATGCGGATGCCGTGTTTGCGCAGCTCCCGGTTCTCAAGATCTACCTCAAACACTCCAAAACGCAATCGTTGGATGCCGCTCATGGATTTGGGCGCAGGAAATGACATAGTGGATCAAACCCTTTCAAATCCGCTACTTCCATCATCAGAAACATTTGACGCCCTGCTGATAAACGTAGCACGCGATGCTCTCATCTACTGCATAGACGAAGCAAAGGCTCTAAAGGCTTCAACCCGAGGAGCTTAATCCGGCTAATAACAAAGGAGAATCAAACATGAACGTACGGAAATACGTGACCATGGGCTTGGCGCTGGGAGCTTTAGCGCTAGGTCTGACCGCGGTGCCCGCTCGCGCGGAATCCGTCCTCAAGGGTAGTTTCGAACTGCCCACAGCCGCCTACTGGGGCGATACACTGTTGCAACCAGGCCAGTACACCATCTGGATGAGCATGGAAATGCACGATGTGGGCCGCGTGCCGGTCATCCACGTGAGCGGAGAAGGCATCTCGAAGACCTTCCTTTCCGTTGCCAGGCCGGAAGCGGAATCCGGACGCAATTCGCTGCAGATCGCTGACGTCGGAGGTGCCTATGTAGTGCGCGCGTTCGACGCGGGCCTCATCGGCGAATCGTTTGCGTTTGGCGTGACCAAGTCGGTCAAGAACAAAGCGCTGCGCGCGAGCGCCGAACCGGCCATTTCGGTTCCGGTGTCCACGGGAGCAGGCTTCTAATGATAGGTGCCGCGGGACGAACGGCATCGCCTGTTTGCCGCTCGTCCCGATCGTCGTACACGCACTGCCGCGTGTGTGATTAGTTGGGGGCCGGCCACGTAGCCGGCGCGTTCCTCTGCAAACCCTCCTCGGTCCTTGACGGTCGGCCACGCGATCGCGCAATGGGCTGCCACCGAATTTACACTCCCCCCTTACCGCTGGTTTTGGCGACTACACGCTCATACGGTTTCCGTGACCGGCGTTTAACACCCTAGTCCGCGCTTTGTACGAGTGATCCGCTCAGAGCCGCACCGCTTCAACTTGACGAATCGGCTAATTGCTTTACGCACCACGAGCAATCCCCGAAAAAAGCCTTGCAATCTACCGCATCGTGTAGTAGACTGACCTTGCCATGGCCCTGCCAAAGCTGACCAGGTTGGAGCTCCAAATCATGGACACGCTCTGGAGCAAGGGGCCCTGCTCCATTCGCGAGTTGCTGGAGGCATTCCCCAAGGACGAACGGCTGGCCTACACAACGGTTCAGACGGTTGTCTACCGCCTCGAAGCAAAGAAAGCCATACGACGTACGAGCAAATTCGGCAACGCGCATGTATTTGAGGCGATGGTTTCACGGGATTCTGCGCAGCATCGAATGATCGACGATTTAGTGGCGCTGTTCGGCGGCAGGCGATTGCCGATCGTGACGCACCTGATCGAGTCGGGGAAACTGACTCCGGAGGAACTGCGCGAGGCCCGCGCCGCGCTGCGAAAGGCGACGAAAATGGAGAAGCCGGAATGATCCCGAGCAGCTTCCTGCCCATCGCAAACCACCTGTGGCAATCCACGCTATTTGCTGGAATCGCAGGTCTCCTGACTCTGCTCTTGAGAAACAATCGGGCGCATGCGCGGTATTGTCTGTGGCTGGCAGCTTCGGCCAAGTTTCTGATCCCTTTTTCGCTACTGATGCTCGTTGGTGGGCTGGTTGGACGGCATTCGGTGGTCCTGCCTGCGCCCACGCGCGTACCGGTTATCGTCGAGCAGGTGAATGAGCCTTTTGTCGCCGAAGTTCCACCGGGAGCAGTAGCGATGCCGCACGGGTCGAAATCGGGGACCTGGGTTGTTCCGATACTGGTGGCGTTGTGGGCGATCGGCTGCGGTGCTTTGGCCTGCTCGTGGTGGGTGCGATGGCGGCGAGTACGGGTTGCCGTCCAGACGGCGTCGCCGGTGCCTTTCGGGATCGGCGTTCCAACGCTGTCTTCGGCATCGATCATTGAGCCTGGAGTATTCGGCGTATTCCGTCCGGTGTTGCTGTTACCGGACGGCATTGGGGATCGCCTCGCGCCATCGGAACTCCAGGCAATTCTCGCCCACGAGTTGTGTCACGTTCGACGCCGCGACAATCTGGCGACGTTGATGCACATGGTTGTCGAGGCCGTGTTCTGGTTTCATCCTTTGGTCTGGTGGCTGGGAGCTCGCTTGATGGCCGAGCGCGAGCGGGCCTGCGACGAGGAGGTGCTGCGGCGGGGGAGTGAAGCGAGAGCCTATGCGGAGGGAATCCTCAAGGTTTGCGAGCTGTACCTGCAATCGCCGCTCAGATGCGTAGCGGGCGTATCGGGGGCAAATCTCAAGAAAAGAATCGAGGCGATCATGGCGAACCGACCTACGCTAAACCTGAATCTGCCAAAGAAGGTAGGATTGATGCTCGCCGGAATCCTGGCGGTCGCCATTCCGGTGATTCTTGGCATCACCAACGCCCCTGCACTGCGGTTACAAGCCCAGTCAGTCCCGAAACAGGATATCACTGGTACCTGGCAGGGCAAATTGCTGGTGCCCCAGGCGCCGAATGGAGAATTACGAATTGTCTTCAGGATATTGAAGGCTGACGAGGGCGCTCTTAAGGCGACGTTTTACATGATCGACCGGCCCGTCCCGGGCTTGCCGGCCAGCGCGGTTGCGATTCAAGGCTCGAACGTTACTATCACGATTCCGGGGATCGGGGGCATTTACGAAGGCAAACTGGACGCAGACGCGATTACCCTGACGGGGAAGTGGGCTGCGGGAGGAATGCCGATGCCTCTGACCCTGGCGCATGTGAAAGACGACGCCGCATGGGAAATCCCGAAGCCGCCACCAGCACCGAAAATGATGGCTGCGGACGCCGATCCAGTATTCGAAGTAGCCAGTATCAAACCCAGCGACCCGAACCGGACGGGGCGGAGACTGTTCTCTATAGGGAATGGTACTCAGGTGAGCGCTGTTGGTGCGACGGTAAACGACCTGATCGTCTTCGCCTATAACGTTCACGCCCGGCAGATCATTGGTGCACCTGCCTGGGTTGAGTCGGACAAGTTCGATATCAGAGGAAAGCCGGAGGGTGACGGGCGGCCGAACCCAGCTCAATTTAAGACCATGCTTCAGAAGCTCCTGGCGGATCGCTCTCAGCTCGCTTTCCATCGCGATAAGAAGCAGCTTACGGTGTACGCGTTGACGGTGGGAAAGAACGGGCCCAGGCTGACCAGGAGCGAAGCCGCCAGTCCCTTCCCCAACCTGGTTCCCAGAGGGCCCGGTAATTGGCCTGTGCGGAACGCCACCATGGAGGAAGTCGCGAGCGTCATGCAAGCCCACCTGGATCGCCCGGTGGTCGATCAAACCGGGCTGAAGGGACGGTTCGACTTCCAATTGCAATGGACGCCCGACCAGACGACTCAGTTCGGCCCAACTGGCGTCCCGGTCGCGCCGCCGAAGCCTCCCGAGGGAGCCGAAACGCAACCGGATCTGTTCACGGCCATTCAGCAGCAACTGGGACTGAAGCTGGAGTCGACCAAGGCGCAAGTGGACATTTTGGTGATTGACAAAGTCGAAAAACCTTCGGAGAATTAACCATCCGGTTCGAACGCGACTTCGTGCGAAAGCAATCGGCGGCCTGCGGGAGGAAGCCATGAACGTGTCCTGGAAAAACGAGCAGGGCCACCTCTTATGCCAATGGTCTGAACTCGCGGAACGGGCACCTTATCACCCGCCTTGGATGCAGGAAGCCGGTCAAGTCAAGCCGGCTGCTGCCGTACCTGAATTTCTGGACTTCACCCGCCTCAGTCCATTTGGCGGGGAGCTATGGCACGATCTGGAGCGTCGTTATAAGAGGCATGCAGCCTGACGGCTGCAGCTTGCGTACTCAGCACACCAGCCAGCGGATTATTCACCTCGGCTTTCAAAGTTCCCGAACCGACTCGAAAGCATCCTGTCTCAGAGGCGCAAAGGGGCGCGTGCCCGCGCCGCCAGGAAGGATAGAAACTCGCGGGATAGTGGCGGCGCGGCCGTGGCCCCGTTTTGCGCGGGTTCCTCAGAAGCGCAAAGGGGCGCGTGCCCGCGCCGCCAGGAAGGATAGAAACTCGCGGGATAGTGGCGGCGCGGCCGTGGCCCCGTTTTGCGCGGGTTCCTCAGAAGCGCAAAGGGGCGCGTGCCCGCGCCGCCAGGAAGGATAGGAACTCCCGGGATAGTGGCGGCGCGGCCGTGGCCCGTTTTGCGCGGGTTCCTTAGAAGCGCAAAGGGGCGCGTGCCCGCGCCGCCAGGAAGGATAGGAACTCCCGGGATAGTGGCGGCGCGGCCGTGGCCCCGTTTTGCGCGAGGTTCCTTAGAAGCGCAAAGGGGCGCGTGCCCGCGCCGCCAGGAAGGATAGAAACTCGCGGGATAGTGGCGGCGCGGCCGTGGCCCCGTTTTGCGCGAGGCTTAGAAGCGCAAAGGGGCGCGTGCCCGCGCCGCCAGGAAGGATAGAAACTCGCGGGATAGTGGCGGCGCGGCCGTGGCCCCGTTTTGCGCGAGGCTTAGAAGGCGTAAGTTTCGCAACGGCAGCCAACAGCAATAAAATCTGCCGGTCGAGAGTTGCAAAAGTCTATTGCAAATTGATCGCGATTTTCCAGTCTCGCTGGCATCGCGTCGCGTCCACCGGCCCTTTGAATCAGGTAGCGCGATGGCGGCTGCGCATAGTCGCGAATGTCTGCTGCGAAAACAAAGCCGGGCGCACCTCCCCGGATACGGCGTTCCCGGAGACGCCTGCACCTCCCCGCGTCACCCGGAGAATAGTAACCTCCCTAAGCGTCGTTCGGCCATCACTCCCCGTGAAGTCGACGGCACGTCAAGTTGACGGAAAACGCGCAAGCCGCCAAGCACGGCTCACGGCAACAGATCCAGGGCTCGCGATAGCCGCGGCCCAATCCGGAGGGCGCCGAAATCGCGGCGGTCGCTGGTAAGAACACGATAAACCCGGCGGCGCTCGGCTACAGCAGCTACCATACCGTCAACCAGCCCGAGGCCGAGTTCTTCGAACTTCGCATCCAACTCCAGCGCTCGGGCGATATCGGCCGCCAGCGGCAGTTCGTATTCGTAGCGTGTGCCAGGGTCGAAGATTTCGGCGATCAGTCGGCGCATCGCCCGTCGCTCCGCTCGCAGGAAATAGTCCACCTCCACCAGGATCAGTCCTGGCACAATGACTGCGGCGGCCGAGGTCAGGATATGTTCGTATTCTGGAAAGGATGGCTGGCCGGCTGGCGTCCGGGCAAGGCCGCGTAGTAGACCGCTCGTGTCGGCAATGATCGGCGGGATCAATCCTTCTTATCCCGGAAAAGCTCCGATTCATCGCCCAGCTTGCTGTTCGTGGACTCGAACAGAAGCGTCGAGGGGGGCCGGCGGCCGGAATAGTATCGTGACGCGACAACCCGCAGGCCTTTGCGGATCAGGTCGGAGGCAGAAAGCCCCGCCGCGCGTGCCCGCCTCAATGCCTGAACATCCTCTTCGCCGAGCCGCACCGTGGTCGAAATAGAGCGCGCCATACATTCACCATACATCGCGGAGGAGCGCCGAAGCAATCGCCGGCCGTGAAGGCGTACCAATTGACGGAATTTGCCCGGCGCTCTTCTTTCGCCGCACAGGTCGCGTGTCGCACCAATCGGCGGAACGGCGACAACACGGCCCAGAGGGTGGCGGTCCGTGACTCAGGAGCCTAGTTGAAGATCGAGCGCAAAAGCCAGCGCATCCTTCAAGCGTTCCATTACGTTGTTGGGAAGCTTGCCGATCTTGCGTTCGAGGCGCACAGTTGGCAGGGATCCCAGGCCTTGAACATTGGCTACTGATTCACGATCAAGGAACGGAAGCCGCGGCAGCGGCACTTCGTACGGACTGTCCCTCCGCTGGGTGGTAAGAGGCACGTACAAGACGAGAAACCGCGGCGGGTCAGGATCCTGGCGGGAGACGATGACTATGGGACGAGTCTTGGCAGCGAGTCCCAGGTCCGCCAGCCAGATCTCACCGGGTTGGGGGTTCATCGAGCAGGTCCAGGACTTCCTGTTCGGCGGCGCGCGCGCGCGCGATATCCAGGATGTCGCGATCGGCCAGGTCTATAACCTCAGTAATGCGCTCCCTGGCCTCTGCCGCTGTCTCCGGTTTCCATTCGCGCAATCGAGCGTCTAGTTTCTCCGCCAAGGCGTCCACGATGGTCTCCTGCCCTCGTCCCTAGTGTAACGCCATCGGCCATCGCGATATCGCCACGTACTCCACTGCGGCGGCATGGAGGCCCCAGTTCATGAAACGTGGCAAACGCGGCCGTAAGTCTTCTCTGAAGCAGAGCTTGAATCTGCCTGATCTCGACAACGGAAAACCGGCAGTCCTGAACAGCTTCCCCTCCAAAGAGTCCCAGCGGGGATACCGTCACTCGATAGACGAGTTCATCAACTGGTACTGTTCCGAACCTCGGCTATCGTTCAACAGAGCCGTCGTCACTCGCTACCGAATTCACCTGGAATCACGCCAACTTGCACCCGGGACGATTAACGGCAGGCTCGCGGCCGTCCGTCGGGTTGCGTACGAAGCTGCTGATTCCGGCCTCCTCAGCCCGGATCTTGCCGCTGGCATCGGAGAGTCAAAGGGCCGAAGAACCTCGGCGTCGCCTTGGTAACTGGCTCACCGCTGAACAGGCCAAAGCGCCTTGCCCGCAAAACGCCCGCGCCGGCCTTTGATTGCCTGGGGCAACGCCGGTTACAATGGCTCAAGAGAGCCAAAATGCCAGCAGTTCATAGCTCGCTATCAGGGCGAATCACGATCGATCCTGACGTGCGGTTCGGCAAGCCCTGCATTCGCGGTCACCGGATCACCGTTCAGGAAGTTCTAGAATGGCTTTCCAGCGGGGCATCCCAGGAGCAAATCCTGGCCGACTATCCCCAACTTGAGCCGGATGACTTTCTTGCCGTGTACGGGTATGCCGCCGAATTGGCAGCGGGGGCCGAAGCTTCCAGAGGATGAAGCTCCTCTTTGAGGAGAGCCTGTCACCCCGGCTGGTTCCACTATTACGCGACCTGTTCCCTGAATCGGAGAGCGCGCTTCGAAATGGGCTGGCGGGTGTTGGTGATCGTGCAGACGATTCCCGGAATACGCTGCGGCACATGGCTTCCTCCCGCCCCGGGCGTGCTTCGCCCCAACGCGATCCGCATCGCTGAACTGCCTACTTCGCGGGATCAATTGATCATTCTCGATAGGTAGTTTCCTCTCAGAAATTGCCCGGCCCGCACACATGTGAGCGGCCACTTGGCCGAAAAACGCGCTACTCGCGGATGAGGTTCCGATTCGATTGGCGCGAGGTCTCCCTTGGGAAGCGCCACCGCACCGACTCGGATGACGCGCCACACCGAAAACGGCCCGCCGGCCCGTTGCGCCCGCACCTGCGTACGGTCCGCCAACGACCCACCCGACAAGACGACGCCTCCTCCCATCGCGCGTCTCCCGCCAGGGCGGGGCTTGATCACCCGCCTTCGGTTCGCCCCTTCATGCATCCCCGCCTACCTCCTCCCGGTCACGCCCCCAACCAAATCCCCTAACCCCAAGCCCATCAATACCCTGCCGCCCTCAGGACCGCCCCAGCGACCCGCCCGCCGCTCGCCCGACTGCTACCCTCGATCTGGAGTAAGCAAGCTCGCGGTTTATCCGCCGTAGCTTCGTTCGGAACATTATGTCCAGTCCTGTCTCGAGTCTAAAAAAAGCAGAAGCCAGCCGCGCCAACGCGCGCAAGTCTACCGGCCCCCGGACCGCTGCCGGCAAGGCCATCAGCCGCAACAACGCCTACCGCCACGGCATGCGCGCCCGCAACCCGGTCGCCCCCGGCGAAGATCCGGCCGCCTTCGAAGCCCGCCTTGCCCAGTTCCGCGACGAATTCGACCCGCGTACCCTCATCGAGGATTGCCTCGTCCAACAGATCTCCGACGCCAGTTGGCGCCGCGACCGCCTCGTGGGCATCGAATCCGCCCTCCTCGGCCAGGACGACATCGATACCGTCGAACTCGACCGCATCTCCCGCTGGCTCGTCCGCGTCGAGCGTTCCTTCTTCAAGGCATACACCGAGTTACGGCGCCTCGTTCAACTCCGCAACAAAACCGAAAAATCCACTCCAAAATTCGCTGCGTCCAACCCGCGGCGCGCGGCCGGACCGTCCGTCTACTCCATGGATCCCGCCCCCAAATTCGCCGCCCCACTCACCCAATCGCCTCCCGCGCTACACATAGTCGAGAGGTAGGTAAATCCACCCGCGCCACCAAGCGCGCCGCTCCAACAGCGCGGTCAAGCGCGATGTGATACTCTTAAATTTCCAAGCGTGCCGGCCCGAGCAAGCGAGGCTTTCGTGCTTCGCACTTATCCCCTCAAGGAAGCGGACCTCGTCGTCAGCTTTCTGACTCGCGACCAGGGGAAATTGCGCGGCGTGGCCAAGCGGGCTCGCCGTCCGAAGAGTGTGTTCGGCGCCGGATTGGAACGGCTCTCGCAAGTGCGCCTGTCGTATTTCCAACGCGAGAACAGGGAACTGGTCAACCTGGATTCCTGCGATCTGCTGGTTTCCCAATTCGGGTTACTGTCGGATTACCGGGCGGCAGTGGCGCTGGATTATTTGGCCGAAGTTACAGATCAGTTACTGCCACCGGCCGAGCCAAATGACCGGTTCTTCCGCCTGCTGGCGACCGTGCTGGAACATATGCGCGTCCCGGGCGAATCTTCCGGGAGCGGCAGCGTGTGGCGCGCGGTGACGTACTTCAGCCTGTGGGCAGTGCGGCTGGCGGGTTTTCTGCCTGAGTTGGATGTCTGCCTGGGTTGTGGCAGCGTCCTGGGCGACCACGAGGCGCCGGAGCGTGCGTTCTTTGTGCGCGGACGCGCGGGGTTGCTGTGTGGCGCATGCCGCCGCACGGCGGGCGCGGGCAGTTGGGAATTGAGTGTGGAAGCGAGAGTGATGGCGGAAGAGATGCTGCGAAAGCCTGTCGCGCAGGCCGGATCGGGTGATTTCCCGCGGGAAAGAGGCGCGGACCTGCGCCGCTTCCTGGTCTACCAGATCGAGCAGCATATCGAGCGCAAATTGTTGACTGCGCCCGTCCTGGAAGCCGAATAGACGATGGATTCGTTTCAAGACATCATCTTCAAGCTGAAATCCTACTGGGCCGCGCGCGGTTGCATTATTCAGGAACCTTACGACGTGGAAGTGGGCGCCGGCACCATGTGCCCCGAAACGTTCCTGCGCGTGCTGGGGCCGAAGCATTACCGCGTGGCATACGTCCAGCCCAGCCGCCGCCCCGCCGATGGCCGCTACGGCGAAAATCCTAACCGCCTCTACAAGCATTCGCAATTGCAGGTGATTCTGAAACCGTCGCCTGCCGACGTCATCGAGCAATATCTCGGCAGCCTGGAAGCCGTCGGCATCGACCTTAAGCAGCACGACATTAAGTTCGAGGAAGACAACTGGGAAGCTCCCACGCTGGGCGCCTGGGGCATCGGCTGGCAGGTGATGCTCGATGGACTCGAGATCACCCAGTTCACCTATTTTCAGCAATGCGGCGGCATCGACCTGGATGTGGTCCCCGCCGAGTTGACCTACGGCCTGGAGCGTCTCACCGCTTTCCTGCAGGTCAAAGACAGCGTCTACGACATCGAGTGGGCGCCGGGCTTCACCTACGGCGACGTGCGCCTGGCCGACGAAGTGCAGTTCTCGGTTTACAACTTCGAGATGGCCGACGTGGATACCCTCTGGAAGCTGTTCGCCCTGCACGAGGCCGAGGCCTCCCGGCTGCTGGCGGCTTATCCGAAATCCACCGAAAAAGCGCGCTTCCCGCTCCTGCCCGCTTATGACCAGGTGTTGAAGTGCTCGAACCTGTTTAACACGCTCGATTCGCGCGGCGCCATCAGCGTGACCGAACGCGTCGGCGTGATCCAGCGTGTACGCAAGTTGGCCGTGGGCGTCGCGCAAGCCTGGGCCGACCAGCAGGGAGCGGCCCAATGAGTCTGCCTTTCCTGCTCGAAATCGGCACAGAAGAAATACCGGATTGGATGATTCCGGCCGCGCTCGAAAGTCTCGGCGCTTTGTTCACCGGCCTGAATATTCCCGGCACGGATGTGACGCTGGATGCCACGCCGCGGCGCCTGGTCCTGCGCGCCCAAGGGCTGCCGGAGCGGCTGGCCGATAGCGAGGAGCGCGTGATGGGCCCGCCGCGCGCAGCCAATCCCAAGGCCGTCGAAGGTTTTGCCCGCAAGCTTGGCGTCCCTGCCGAAGACCTTGCCATCGAAACGACCCCCAAAGGCGAATACTACAGTTACCTGCGCAAGGTCGAAGGCCGCAAGGTGATCGATATCCTGGCCGAAGCCCTTCCCGGCATCATCCTGAAAATTACGTTCCCCAAAACGATGTATTGGACCGCTAAGAGCGGCCCCCGCTTCATCCGGCCGATTCGCTGGATTGTGGCGCTGCTTGGCAATGACGTGGTTCCGTTTGAAATCGCCGGTGTCCGGTCCGGCAACGTCTCGAGCGGCCATCGGCGGTTGGGCTCGGCGGCCGTTTCGGTAACCATCGGGCATTACGAAGAGCAACTCCGCGCCAACTTTGTCATTCTCTCCGCCACCGAACGGCAAAGGAAGATCGAAGAAGGCATCGCCGCGCTGGGCGTAAAGCTGAAACCCGATCCCTCTCTGCTGAAAACGCTTGTCTACCTGACCGAATCTCCCACGCCGATCCTGGGCGAGTTCGATCCGGAATTCCTGAAGTTGCCCGAAGAAGTTCTCATCACCGTAATGCGCCACCACCAGAGGTATTTCTCGGTGGAGGACGAATCCGGCCATCTCGCGCCTCAGTTCGTTGCCGTGATGAACACCAGTGCCGACCCCGAAGGCTTGGTACGCCGCGGCAACGAACGCGTGTTGCGCGCCCGCTTCAACGATGCGCGTTTCTTCTGGCAGACGGATCAGCGCAAGAAGCTGGCGGATCGCGTGGAGGATCTCGACCACGTTACCTTCCAGGCAAAAATCGGGTCATACCTTAAAAAGACTTGGCGTGTCGAGAGGCTGGTTAGCGAACTCGGTGGAAATGCAAACGCCCAGAACGCAGCACGCTTAGCCAAGTGCGATCTCACAACGGAATTGGTAAAGGAGTTCACCGAACTGCAAGGTGTGGTTGGCGGGCTCTACGCGCGCGCTCAAGGCGAGCCGGAAGAAGTCTGGCTTGCGATTTACGATCATTACAAGCCAGAGAGCATGGAGGACTCGATTCCGCGCACCGAATCGGGGCGGTTGGTCGCTCTAGCGGATAAGCTGGACACGCTGCGCGAGTGCTTTCGCATCGGCATGGCGCCTACCGGCTCGCGCGATCCGTTCGCCCTCCGCCGCGCCGCGCAGGGCGTGGTCAAGATCATCGTCGAAGGCCGCCTTGATGTACCCCTGTTGAGCCTGGTCTTCGGCGACACAGCAGCTCGCCGAATTCTTCGAAGACCGCGTCAGATTCTATTTCCGCGACGTGCGCAGCTTCCCTTACGACGAAGTCAATGCCGCGATGGCGGCGGGCTGGGTGATCTGCTGGACCTGGAAGCGCGCCTGCGCCGGCTGCAAAAGATTCGGTCCACGCCCGATTTCGAGCCCCTCGCCGCCAGCTTCAAACGCATCAAAAACATCCTGCGCCAGGCCGGCTTCGACGGTGGTCCGTTCAGCCCGGCGCTTCTCGACCCAGGCCCCGAAAGCGAATTATTTGATGAGATCAATCGGTCCAAAGGACTACCAATTGAAACCTCCATCGGCGCCTTGCGGCCCAAAGTGGACCTGTTTTTCGACAAGGTGCTGGTGAACGCGCCGGATGCCGCGGTCCGGGCCAATCGCCTGGCCATGCTGCACGGTTTGCTGGAACAATTTCGAACGTTTGCCGATTTTTCGGAGATTGTTACGAATTCATAGGAGAACATGATGAAAAAGTATGTCTACCAGTTCGGCCCAGGCGGGGCCGATGGCGATGGAAAGATGAAAGATACGCTTGGCGGCAAAGGCGCCGGGCTGGCCGAAATGTGCCGGGCGAATCTGCCGGTGCCGCCCGGCTTCACCATCTCGACCGAAGTCTGCAACATTTACTTCGACAACAAGAACCAGGTTCCCGCGGAGATCCACAAAGAGATGCTGCAGGCGCTGGAGAAACTCCAGAAGCAGATGGGGCAAACCCTCGGCGACACCGAAAACCCGCTGCTGGTGAGCGTGCGCTCGGGCGCCAAGTTCTCCATGCCGGGCATGATGGATACTGTCCTCAACCTCGGCCTGAACGATAAGACCGTCATCGCGCTGGAGAAAAAGAGCGGCAATCCGCGCTTCGCCTACGATTGCTACCGGCGCTTCATCCAGATGTTCGGCAACGTGGTGCTGGATATCGAAAAGCACGATTTCGACGCCGTTTTCGACGGCCGCAAGAAAAAGGTGAAAGCCAAGTTCGATACCGACCTGACCGCCGAGGATCTGAAGGCCGTGATCGAAGACTACAAAAAGCTGGTCCAGAAGAAAACCGGCAAGCCTTTTCCGCAGGAGGCCATCGAGCAGCTCGCCATGTCGCGCGACGCCGTGTTCCGTTCCTGGTTCAACGCCCGCGCCATCCACTACCGCAAGATGAACAACATCCCCGACAATCTGGGTACAGCGGTGAACGTGCAGGCCATGGTGTTCGGCAACATGGGCGATACCTCCGCCACCGGCGTCGGTTTCACCCGCAATCCTTCCACCGGCGAAAAGGTTTTCTACGGCGAGTTCCTGGTGAACGCGCAAGGTGAAGACGTCGTCTCCGGCGTGCGCACGCCGCAGCCCATCTCCGCGCTCGAAACGTTGATGCCCGAAGCCTACCATCAACTCCACGAAATCACCTCCAACCTGGAACAGCACTACCGCGACGTGCAGGATTTCGAGTTCACCGTCCAGGACGGCAAGCTCTACATGCTGCAAACGCGCAACGGCAAGCGCACCGGCCCCGCCGCTGTCCGCATCGCGGTGGACATGGTCAACGAGAAGCTCATCAGCAAGGAAGAAGCCATCCAGCGCGTCGATCCGCAGCAGCTCGATCAACTGCTGCACCCCGTGCTCGATCCGGCTTCGAAGAAAACGCTCGCCAACATCGCCACCGGCCTGCCGGCATCCCCAGGCGCCGCCGTCGGCCGCGTGGTTTTCACCGCCGACGAAGCCGTGGCGCAAGCCGCGAAGGGTCCCGTGATCCTGGTGCGCGCCGAAACCGTTCCGGACGACATTCACGGCATGGAAGTGGCCAAAGGCATTCTCACAGCGCGCGGCGGCATGACCAGCCACGCGGCCGTGGTTGCGCGCGGCATGGGGACTCCCTGCGTAGCCGGCGCCGGCGCCATCGAAGTCAACGAACACCGCAAGGAAATGAACGTATCGGTCGGCGGCAAGAAGATGGCCTTGAAAGAAGGCGATTGGATCTCGCTCGACGGCTCCACCGGACAGGTCTTCGCCGGACAAGCCAATACCCTGGATGCCGATCCGTCATCCGGTGTGCTGGCGTCGTTCATGAGCTGGGCGGACGTGTTCCGCGGCAAATTCGCCGTCCGCGCGAATGCCGACATCCCGCGCGATGCTAAAGTCGCCCGCAAGTTCGGAGCAGAAGGTATCGGCCTCTGCCGCACCGAGCACATGTTCTTCGCCGAGGACCGGATTGCCCACATGCAGGCCATGATCCTGGCGCGCGACGAGAAGAGCCGCCGCAAGGCGCTGGCGAAACTGCTCCCGATGCAGCGCAAAGATTTCGCGGGCCTGTTCACCTCCATGGATGGATTCCCGGTGCTCATCCGCACTCTCGATCCACCGCTGCACGAGTTCCTGCCCAAGCGCGAAGTGCTCATGGTCGATCTGGCCAAGCTGCCCGCCGCCGACCTCAAGGCTAAGAAAGAAATGGTCAGCCGCTACGACCGTTTCGGTGCCACCGTCAAAGATCTGAAGAAGATCCTGACGGAGTTGCTGGAGCGCGTCGAACAACTGCACGAATTCAACCCCATGCTCGGCCTCCGCGGATGCCGCCTGGGAATCCTGTATCCGGAGATCACCGAAATGCAGGTGCGCGCCATCTTTGAAGCCGCCGTGCAGGTGGCCAAAAAGGGCGTGAAAGTCGTTCCGGAAATCGAGATCCCGCTCATCGGCTCGGTGGAGGAGTTCGTCAACCAGAAGAAGATCGTGCTGGCTGTCGCCGATGAGGTGCTGGGGAAGGCCGGCCTAAAAGACTTCAAATATAAGGTCGGCTGTATGATCGAGATCCCGCGCGCCGCACTTACTGCCGACTTAATCGCTAAGGAAGCCGATTTCTTTAGCTTCGGCACGAATGATCTGACACAGACCACGATGGGACTTTCGCGCGATGACTACACGAAGTTCCAGAAAGAGTACGAGAACGCTAAAATCTTCAAGCACGATCCGTTCGCCGTACTCGATCAGCAAGGCGTGGGAAAACTGGTGGAGATGTGCGTGAAGCTCGGCCGCCAGACCCATCCGAACCTGGACATCGGCATCTGCGGCGAGCACGGCGGTGAGCCCAGCTCGGTGCAGTTCTGCTATCGCGTAGGTCTGAACTACGTCTCCTGCTCGCCCTACCGCGTGCCGATAGCGCGCCTGGCCGCGGCGCAGGCGGCTATCTCCGGCGATAAGTCGGAATCCATGCGCACGGCGTAAGTCCGCAATGCTAAAGGGGCAGGCCCGGCCTGCCCTTGCGCCTACCTTTGGCTCTGCACGTTTTTCACTGTACGCCAGGTCGGTTCACGCGAATGAGAACTCCGGACAATTCGCGATACGGAATCAAGGCCGCATGAATTCGCTGCCCTTGGCCCGTGAAATCAGGGTCAAACGTACAGACCAAGATCCCGCAGTGATCGGTCGCTGTGCGTGCAGCCGAATGAAGTGCTTCCGGTTCAGAGTCAGCAAAACCCGCCGTTCGGCAATCGCTAAATCGAGAACCTCGGCGTCCGGTGTGGCCCGGTTTGCCATACCACTTTCAAATACGGTAGACACGTCGTGACCGAAACGTCTGAGTTCTTCCACCACTGCCTTAGGGAAATTCTCATCAGCGTAGAACCTCGCCATCAGGCAGTTTCGTTCTCGCGGATTTGTTCTTCAATTTCCGCGCGATGCGAACGGACGTAGGCCCATACGTTGACCAGATCCTCTGCGCGCAGAGTTGGATAGGAGCGCAACAGCTCGTCCTCGCGAGATCCCAGCCGCCGGCCCTGCTCCAGGACCCAGACCGGAATGCGCGTGCGAACCACACAGGGTCCGCCACCGGAAACGCCTGGAATTGCTTCGATACCGGGAAACGCGTCGTCGAGATCCTGCACCACCGCGCGCAACAATTGCGCCTTCTCGGCGCGCGTTAGCGACGGTAGCAGGTCTTCTACCTTGCGCAAACTGTCCATGGATTGTCTCTTACAAGTATACGCCCCTCTATAGGACACCTCGGGCGCTTCAGGTTCCGTTTCAGGTTCCGTTCTCCGTTCCCTCGCTGTCGCTGACTCGCCCAACCCGGGCGGTGCTACGATGGGCACTATGCAAGCTCTGTTCGAAGTCGCCTGCCCGTGTTGCGACGCCGTCCTGAAAATCGATCCCGAGACGCATGCCGTCATCGCGCACACGGTGCCGGTGAAGCCGCCGCCCATCGAAGATCTGGCCGCCGCCGTGGCCAAGCTCAAGGGCGAAGCCGGGCGGCGCGACGAAGTCTTCCGCAAGCAGTTCGCGGCGGAAAAGTCGCACGGCAAAGTGCTCGAAAAGAAGTTCGACGAGTTGCTCAAGCAGGCCAAGGAAAATCCCGACCTCACGCCACCGCGCCGGGATATCGATCTCGATTAGCCCCTCGCGCCGCCATCCGGAAATCGCGCGGCCCAATCTTCCAGCGCCACCTGTGCGCCATTCGCCAGATACGCGATCGTGTGATACATGCCGGCAATGATCAGCAGTTCGATCATCTGCGGCACGTCCCAGTGCGCCGAGAGCGCGGCCCATAATTCATCCGGCACATGCGCGGTCCGATGCAGTTCATCGGCCAGCCGGACTAGCAGTGCCTCGCGATCGGTCCAGACCGGATCGGACGGCGTGCCATTCGCGGTGGCCCTCAACGCTTCCGGCGACAACCCCACCGCCTCGCCGAAGGCGGTCACATGCACGCCCCATTCATATTCGCAGCCGCACAGCGCCGCCGTGCGGTCGATCAGCACCTCACGCTCGCGCGCCGCGATGCGGCTCTGCGGCCCCAGGATTCCGGTCCCCAGCGCCCGCAGCCGCGAGCTGATCTCCGGATTGCGGACCAGCATGCGAAAAAGCTTGAGGGGCTCGATCCGCGATCCCGGCGGCATCCACTTGGCGAGCGCTTCGGCGATTTCCGGCGTATAAGGCGGATCGATAGGCGCAATGCGGGGCGGCGGCATGGGATATAATCTCTCCGTGCTACGAAATTCGTAGCATTCAGAATAACGCTTCGAAAATCGAAGCGCAAGAGGTTTGTCCCCACGATGCCAACACCATTGCCCGGCCGGCGCGTGCGCGGCTCCCAAACAGGGCGGCCTATCATGGCCCTGCTCGACTTATTGGGCCGCCGCTGGGTCCTGCGCATCGTCTGGGAACTGCGCGACGACGGCCTGGGTTTTCGCGAGTTGCAGGCACGTTGCGACAGCCTGTCGCCCAGCGTACTCAGCCAGCGTTTGCAGGATTTGCAAACCGCTCGTCTGGTCGCGCGGGACGAAAGTTCCGTCTACCAACTGACGCCCCACGGCGCCAGCTTGGTGGACGCATTGATGCCGCTCCATCGTTGGGCCGAACACTGGGCTCAGTCCGGGGCGCGGCCCGCCGCCGCTAGCTCCCCTCCACCCGCAATTCATTCGAAACTGAGAAAACGTTCGGCACGCCGTTCGCCCGCAGATTGACCAGGTTCTTGTCCGTCTGGTTGGCAACCACGCCTTCGAGCGTTACATGCCCGTTTTCGACGATGATATGAATCGACGGGATGGCCCGATAACCATAGCGCGTTGACAATTCCGGATCGCCGTATATGGCTCGATAGACCGCCCGCCGGATCTGGTCGTCCATGGGCGACGGTGGGAGCACCTTGATCTCATTAACCACTTGAGTCACTCCCTCGATCCGTTTCACGACGTTTTCTGCGTCCGATTTCAACGTCGGCCGGACCACCTTGCCTAGCAGGGTCACGGTTCCGCCCTCTACCCGAAACGCCAGATCGTCGAATACCCCGTAGTACGGAAGCATCACCAGTTGATGCCGCACTTCGCGCGCAATGCGGTTCTCGTTTGCGTCGCCAGTTACGAAGGCATCATTATGATCCTTCTGGGCCGCTAATCCGGCACTCAGTAACACCGAAGTAACAACTAACTGAGTCAGACGGTTCAACATACTCGCCTCCGGGGATATTATGACAGATTCTATATCCCGCCAATGTGAGTTTCGTTACTTTACTCCGGACACCCACTCGCGCGCGACTTCCGCCACCTGCCGGTGTTTGCCGTCCACCTGGTAGTTCAGGTTGCGCATGGAGGAATCGGAAATCCGGCCTGACAGTTGATCGAGCGCCGCTTGCATTCCCGGGTGAGCGGCCAGGGTCTGCGCGCGAACCACCAGGGCGGCCTGGTAGGGCGGGAAATAGTGGCGGTCATCCTGCAGCACCTTGATATCCAGCACGGATAACTGCCCGTCAGTGGAATTCGCGGCCGCCATATCTACCTGCTTCTGTTCGAGCGCGCTGTAAAGAAGCCCAAGATCCATGCTCTTTGGCGAGCCGTCCAGCGGCAGGTGGTAAGTCGTCTGCAAGCCCGCCAGCCCGTCCGGACGCTGCAGGAACTCGTAACCCACTCCCAGCCGCCAGGGTTGCTTGCGGCGGGATGCGTCGCTCAGGGTTTCAAGGCCCTGCGCGCGCGCGTCCGGCCCGCGTACCACCATGGCAAATGTGTTATTGAAACCTAACGGATTGAGCCACTCCAGGTTCCAGCGCCGGCGGTATTCCCCGCGCACACGATCGAGCACCGCGGCCGGATCCGGCGAAGGCGGCATCTTCAGAACCGCCGTCAGAGCCGTGCCAGTGTATTCCGGATACACGTCAATCTGGCCATTTTGTAACGCCTGCTGTGCCAGTAGCGTGCCGCCAAGGTCTAACTTGCGGTCGACCCTTACACCCAACCGGCGTTCCAACTGCTGAGCCACGATCTCGCCCAGCACAATCTGCTCGGTGAAATTCTTGGACCCGACCGTCAGCGGCCGCGAGTGCGAACATCCCAGGGCAGACAACAGAACGGAGGCCGCTATTACGCGCTTCATATTTAGAGCGTACGCTTTTCCACCTCCGCCGTGAGTTCCTCATTGGCGAGCAAGGCCGGAGCGGCGGTGTGCTCGCGCGCAATCCGCGGCGTTACCACATACCGCATGGCCTCCTCCGCCATTTTACGGAACCGCAGTTCGCCGCATTCGCGCCAGGCAACCATGGCCGCCCGCGCCAGCGCCACGTTCTCGTCACGCTCCGGCTGCGGTTGGTATGCCGAACCCGGGATGGCACCCGCAGCAGCCACATATCCGGCGCCCGCGGTGTTCCTGAAATTAGCTGCGATGAATTCCAGCCCGTTTTGTGCCCTCGCCAGCCATGCGCGATCCTGGGTGGCGCTGTACAGGTTCAGGAAAGCCCGCGTCATGGCCAGCGTATCGCCCAGATACGGGCCCGCCGGATCTTTCTCGTCATGCCGGAATCCGCCGCCCTCGACCGCGCGATGCTCCATGACCCACTGCGCGGCTCGCAACGCATCATCCAGGCAAGTCTTGTCGCCGGTGGCCTGGTACAAAACGGCCAGCGCGCCGATCGCCCATCCGTTCTCGCGCGCATAGATGTGCCGGTCAACGCGCGGCACTCCCAGGCGCCGCCGACCCGCGTCGCTCAGCTTAAAGTAAGCCGCGCTGTGCTGCCCGTCGATCAGATCCGCATCCTGGCTGGTATAGAATGCCCCGTCCGGCGACATCAAAAACGTTTTCAAATAATGGCGGATCGACTGCGCGGCTTGCAGGTATTCCGCCTTATGAAACTGCTGCCACGCCATGGCGTAGATCCGCATATTCTCCGCCTGAAATTGCATGATCTTTTCAAAATGCGGATGCTTCCAATCGCCATCGGTCGAATATTGATAGACACCGCCCCAAACCGGATCGATCAGATTGAGTTGCGCGGTTAATGTCTGAAGCGCCATCTTCTCAGCTCCCTGATCGCCGCGCCGCGCCATCAGCATGGCGTACTCCACGCCATCCCAGTCGAGAAACTTCTGGTTGAATCCCCAACTCCCGTTCCGCGCGTCGTAACGCACGCGGTAGTTGGCCTCGAGCTGGCTGCGCAGTTCCGCCGGCAAAACCGGGCTGGCGGCAAATTCAATGGGCTGCTCGGCTTCCACCGACGGCCCGGGCGAAGGATCCACGATGATGGCCCGCAGCATGGAAACCATCTCGCGCGGCGCGATGTACCCTTGCCGCTTGACGATCTCATGGCCGTCCCGATCGAAGACGATCGTCGCCGGCCAGCCCCAGTCTTCGTACCGGCTGGCCAGATCCGGCCGTGCATCCTGGTCCACCTTAACCGCGATGAACTTCGACCGCAGCAGTCCCACCGCCTCGGCCTCCTGGTAGGTTGTGGCATCCATGACGTGGCACCAGTGGCACCACACCGCCTCCAGGTCCAGCAGCACGAACCGGTCTTCCCGCTTAGCCCGCGCAAACACGTCATCCGACCACGGAACCCAATCGAGGCCGGCCGGCGCGGCGGCCCAGGCCGAAACCGTCAATAGCAAACCTGCAAATAACCGCTTCATGGATAGTCTTACGGTAGCCGGGGGTGCTTCGGATTCGGCCCGGAAAGCGCCCCGCATCCCCGTGCTACATTGTAGAGTCTAAAACTCAGATGCGAAACGTTCTGATCATAGGCTCCGGTTGCGCCGGAAACACTGCCGCCGTGTATGCGGCCCGCGCCAATTTAAACCCGCTGGTGGTCATGGGAAAGCACGCCGGCGGCCAGTTATCCATGACCACCCTGGTTGAAAACTTCCCCGGATTTCCGGAAGGCATCAACGGCCCCGACCTGGTCGAGAACATCAAAAAACAAGCCCAGAACTTCGGCGCCGAATACGTGCACGGGGACGTTTTGGATGCGGATCTTTCCTGCCGTCCTTTCCGCATCAACGTCGAAGACGAGTGGATCGAAACCCGCACGCTGATCGTCGCCTCGGGAGCCTCGGCGCGCTGGCTGGGCCTCGATTCCGAGCAAAAGCTGATCGGCCGCGGGGTCAGCTCCTGTGCCACCTGCGACGGCTTCTTCTATCGCGGCAAAAAGATCATGGTGGTGGGCGGCGGCGATTCGGCCATGGAGGAAGCTAATTTCCTCACCCGCTTCGGCTCCGAAGTTACGCTCGTCCACCGGCGCGACCAGTTCCGGGCTTCCAAGATCATGCTCGACCGCGTGCGGCACAATCCCAAGATCAAATTGCTGACCAGCACCGTGGTGGAAGACGTTTTGGACGCCGATCAGCACCTGGTCACCGCCGCGCGCCTCAAGAATCTGGCCACCGGCGCGGTTTGGGAGCAGGAAGTGGACGGCTTCTTTGTAGCCATTGGACATATTCCCAACACGGCTGTGTTCAAGGGTCAAATCGATACCGATCCGGAAGGCTACATTCTGTCCAAAGGCGGCGCCAAGACCAATATTCCGGGTGTTTTCCATGCCGGAGATGTGCAGGACCGCGTGTACCGCCAGGCCATCACAGCATCGGCGGCGGGTTGCATGGCGGCTATGGAAGCAGAGCGGTATCTGGAAGCGGAGGGACATTAATGATCGAACGACTGAGTCCGCCGGGTGTGCCGACGCCGCGCGGGCCTTATTCCCCGGCCGTGCGCGCGGGCGATTTCATTTTCGTGTCGGGCCAGGTGCCGGTGGACACGGCCACCGACCAGGTGCAGTTGGGCGACATCCGTCATGAGACTCGCCTGGTCCTGGCAAACATCCGCCGCATTCTGGAAGGCTGCGGCGCCAGCGTCTCGGACGTGGTGAAGTGTTCGGTGTTTCTGGCCGATGGTAAGGATTTCGCCGCCATGAACGAGGTTTACTCCGAATTCTTCGGCGATGCCAAGCCGGCGCGCACCACCGTCGCCTGCCAGTTTGCCATGCCTGGCCTGAAGGTGGAGATCGACTGCATCGCCTACCATCCGGCCACTTGAACAAAAATCAACCCGGCTTGAGCCCGATCTTCGTTTTTCGGCCGATGAGAAAGCATGGGCGGAATTTCAGGACGCGGCTTGCGTCCTTCGCCATTGGCGCTACTTTTCGTTGTGGCTGTGACCTCGGTGCCTGCCGGTCCGCAGTCGGTAAATCGCGGAACTTTGTCACTCCGGGTCGAACCGGAATGTAGCATCAGTAACTTCACCAGCACCTCGCCTGATCACGATGACGGGACCCTGCGCGGCGTTACGACGTTTCGTTACAAGCTACGCACCAGCGGCGCGGGCGCTGCGGCTATCCAATTGAAACTCGACCAGGTGCGCGGCCTCTTCAAATACACCGTCAACCTGCCCGGCAGCGCCGCATTTTCCGGAAACAACGTTATCCCCGAATCCGGCACCCTCACGGTGGCCAGCTTCGGTCCTGACGCGCATACTTCGAAAGAAGGCTACACCGGGACTCTGTCCTGGGAACTACCCTACGACGTAACTGCGTCGCCCTCTATGGCTCTTTCTATTTCCTGCCACTGACCGGCGGCGATAGTTCGATCCTTCGTACCGGCTTGTGCTTCTCGTTTTGCGTAAATCTGAAACGCATTTCCGGTGGCGGAGCGTCCAGGCGGACCGCCACCGGCATGCGCGGCGCCCCGGTTAGCACAGCGTCGGACGGGAGGCTTCGCTCATCCAGACCCAGTTCGTAATCTCCCTCGCGCAGGTTGTGAAAAGCGAAATGGCCGTCGGGACCTGTGGTTGTATACCTGCCGCCCGGCACCAGCCGAATCAAGATATGCTCCAGCGCCGCCTTCTCTGGGCCGGTTACCGCGCCGCTTAACGAGGTCAGCCGTACTACGGTCAATTCCGCCGTCGCCGTCCGCCGCGGAAGGACGGAGATAGATGCTTCCTTATCTGTCCCCGGATCGTAGTCCGCGGGTAATTCCGAACGGGAGAGCATGACCTGGTGTATCCCTTCACCCACATCCTTGAAGTGGAAGCGGCCTTCCGCGTCCGTCTCCACCGTGCGCCCGTCGTCCAGGCTTACGGGTATGCCTGCGGCGACGCAGCGTCCCGACATGCGCTGCTCGAATACCATACCGTCCACGGTCCCCGCCAGTGGAATAAGCGACGCCAGGTTCCCGTCCAACCCGCCCGATGGCAGCGGCTTGCCCCACTCCACCCGGCGCCTCAGCCGGATGAGAACACCCACCTGTTTGGCCGCCGCCAGCGCATTGGCCACCCCCAGTCCGCCGCCTTCGAGCAGGAAGATACTCTCCGGGTTGAGGGTCATGTTCAGCGTGGAGCGGAACGCTTCGGCCTGCAGGTCCCAGTGACCCAGATGAGCCGTGATCCCCACCACCTCCGTGCGATAGGTATTCGTTGCAAATACACTTTGATTCACCAGGTCGTTGCCGATCTCGAGGTTGCCAAACAGCGTGATACGGCGGGTGTTCAGTTGTGCCGTACCCCGTCCGTAAACCGTGTCCCGGCGCTGGTCACTGGCGATCTGTTGCAGCCTCAGGTCGGCTCCCAGCATAAGGCGCTTGATGCGGAAGGTATCTTCCACCTCGGCCCATCGCTGCCGCTGCGGCAACGTATTCGTGACCAGTTTCAGCTCATCCACCGAAAAGCGGACCGTATGGCGGCGAAATGGGCGCGCCAGACTGGCGCTCATTTGCTGGTCGTTGGATGTGCTCGCCGGTGCTCCTCCTGGAGGTTGCGCGGAGAATTGGATGGTCGAGAGTTGCGCAGAACCGCTCATTTTCCACGGCAGTTGCAGGGTAGCCCCGGCGGAGGTGGAGGTGCTGCGGTAGCTGGATAGCCCTGGATTCTTTTCCAGGTTGTTGTGGTAATGGCTGGCGGACCCCGAGAGTTCCAGCCGTTTCCACGGTCGATATTGCACTTCGGCAAACGGTCCCGCGCGATCGCCCGCGTAGTATCCCGCCAGCGGCAGGTACAGCGCACCCTCCAGGGCGTAATTGGCCCGCATCGTCACCTTCGGCGTCTCCCAAGCCGATCCGCCAAAGGCCGACCACGGTCTGCTTGCCGCGGAAGTTGCCACTACGGCCTTGTCCGTGGCAGACACGGACGTTTCGCCGTAGAAGCTCAGGTTGTGGGGCAGCCGGTACAGCGCCTGGGCGGCAAACGTGTCGACCCGGGCGAAATCGCGGCCTGGTGGAAATAGGGGCGAGTTCTGAAGAATGTCTTCCGGGCTTGACGCAAATCGGATATAGCGCAGGCCGGCCTGCAGCCTGCCGCGCTTGTATTGCGCCGCCGCCCCCACGATGGTTTGCGGAGCGGTAATGCGAAACGGAACCAGGGGCCCTTCTTCCAAAGTTTCCTTGCCCCAAAACAGCTCGTACCGGGTGGCCCCGTGCTCGTTTGATATTTGCGCGCCGCGCGCGGTCAGTTCGGGAGTGAAGACATTATGAAACGGAAAATCGACCAGCATGGCAGGTGTCTGGAAATCCCCGGCGCGCACGCTCCAGCGCCGCCCCATCCATGGGAAACCCTGCAATTCGAGGAAATTATCACCGGTTTGAAACTGCCCGTTACCGTATCCCTCCAGGTTGCCGTCCAGGAGCCCAAGGCCGGGAAAGAAGTCGCGAAAGCCGAGGGCCAGTCCTGCCAGCCGTTGTGGAAGCTGCCCGTTTCCGCCCTGGTAGTAGCCCTGTGCGGTGATGTCCGCTTGGCCGCCGCTCTCGGCCGCAAGAGCCGGCAAGCTGCACAACAGCGCGGCCAGCGCGGCCGGTTTCATGTTACGGCGCCGGACGTTCCGCCGTCACCGCCGCGGTCGCTTCCTGAATTTCGCCGCCGCCTAAATCCACACGCGCGCGCAGTGTGTACCGCCCCACCCCTCCCGCGAGTTTCAACGGAAATTGGAACTGTTGGACGCGCCGCGGCAGCACCGGTAAAGGAACGAATAACGCGGTTTCCACCACCACTCCGGAGGAATCCAAAACCTCCAATTGGCCCTCCGGCCGGAAGTACATCAGGCCCCGGTTCTCAATCGACACCACCGCCCGCCAGCCCGAATTCTCTCCGGCTTTTACGTACCGCAATGCGAGATCCTGGAGCACGCCTGCGAGGCCCGGATGGCCCACTACCATGTAGAACGCTCCCACAATCCGGACGGCGGACTTTAACCCGGTAGTTTGCAGTTCACCTGCCGTCGGCAGCGTAGTGAAGCCCACCGCGCAGTGATAGCTTCTTTCGGGAACGCCTGGTGGCACCCGCACCGTATACCGCACCAGGATCTGTCCGCCTTTCGTTAGCTCCATCTCCATCGGATTGATCGCCAGCCAGTCCCGGCAGCTATACTCAGCTTCGCTCGGCTGCGAGCGGCTGAATTGCGGGTTGCCATCGGCGTCGATGGAAAAGTCCAAAGCCTCCGAGACCACTCGCACCGAACCCTCCGAATCGCTATTGAGCGCCAGGGCGCCGGAGTGTTGTGCTCCGGGGGCCAAATCGAGTTCTACGCGCATGGGCGCCAGCCCCAGGCCAACCTGAGCTTTCATTGCGCCGGCCGCCGCCATGAGCGCCGCCATTAGCGCTAGCCGGACTATGAAGCGTCGATTATGTAGCTTAGGTTTAGCGTGCATGGTGAGCTCGTGCTGGCAATGTATTGCCAGCCATCTAAGAAACTGAAGTCAATCGTTACCGTGAACCGGGAATTCACGCCTCCCTGGCTCCCGGATGCCACCGTCTGGTTTTGATTGGAGAGCTGGAACGGTGCGCCACACGTAGCCGGCCCGGCTTGACGGCCGCTAGTAGCCGAGGCGCACCGCACCGTCACTGCGGAGACCGGTACCGTTCCACAGCCCGAGAATGCGGGCCCTCCCGCGCGCACGCTCAGCATCCAGGTTCCCGTGGCCTGAGCCCCGGTAATTTCCCAACTAACCATAGCCGGCGAGTTGGCGGGCACACCCCCCAGGTCCGGATCGGCGGTCACAAAATCAAGCGACTGGGGCGTGACGATGGCGTTTTTGATACTTGCCACGGCAGGACGAACGTTCACCACACGAAGTGTCCGCGAGCGGGTTTGCGCCGGAACGCGTCCCGTTCCCGCCGCGGACACCAGCAGGCAACCGATTGCGCACATCTGCCGTACGCCCATCGCCCGGCTCTAGGTAGCGCTGATGGTGAAGGTGACGGTGGCCGAATACGTGCCCGTGCCGTATTTGGGGTCGTTCGTCAGATCCCAGTTAAGCGATCCTGTGTTGCCACCCTTTGCCGAATGCGCGTCGGCGCCGAAAGTGGCGACAGAACTCGCCGCCGTGGTGCTTGCCGGTACCGCTCCCGTGCAGCCCGTACCTGGCGCCGTTACCGTGCAGGTGTATGCCAATGCATCCCCTGTGCTGGGAGGCGTGGCGATCGAGGGGCCTCCCGCCGGCGAGAAGTCCGATGTCACTTCCACGCCGATGTTGCCCGTGCCGCCCGTCTTGGTTGTCCGGATTTTATAAGTAAAGCTGGTGGATCCAATAAAGTCACTATTAAACGCATTGCCATTAGCCGACAGCCCGCTGTTGGCGGTTAGGATTTGAATGGAGGCCTCTGGTCCTATCGCCACCGACAACGTGGTGGTTGCCGACGGGCCAAAAGACTGCGCCTGCGCCGGCAGTTGGACAAGCGCGACAACGGCGCTCGCCAACAAAACGATCATTAATACTTTTCGCATCGTCATAGAGTTTCCTGAGTTCAAATTGCACTGATCACGAACATGATCTGAGACGCGTAAGTTCCGGTTCCAATACTGGAATCATCGTCCAGGCTGAAGGTCACCTGCACCGAATTCGGATCCGTCGTGCTGCACGCTCCGCCCCCGCCGGTACATGCCGCCGCCGGCAGGGCCAGCACCGGACTCTGCGTCCCGGTAACGGCCGTCTGGCGCCCGGAGCATGCCGACCCCAGCGTTCCGCCGCTGCACGTGTAAACCAGGCTGCCGGCCGCTACCGAAGGGCCGCCCGCCGGCGCAAAGTCCGAAACCGCTTCCAAGCTGATTGTTCCCCCACCCGCCGCGCCCGTACGCACGCGATAGCTGATCGCCAGAGTACCGGCAAATTGCTGAAACGTGGCGCCCGAGCTTACCAGCGAAACTGTGGCCGGCACAGCCAGTTTGGCCGCTGGCGCAAGCTCCGCCGATACTGCCTGCGTCAGGGTAACGGAATCGCCGCGCGCCGGGTGTCCGAGCCCGGCGGCCAAAAAAGTCAGGCACAGCACTGCACTGCGCTCGGCAAGCGAGGTCATACGGGAATAGTAGTCGTTACTAACGAATATTCTCTATAACTCGATCTCTTACCCCTCAATTCGCGCCCCGCACGGGCGCCGCGGGAACAATCGCGGTACACACTCCGTCTATGCTAAGTGCCGACGCTTGAGATCCGTCACGTCACCAAATCTTACGGACGGTTGAAGGCTGTCAACGACGTAAGCTTCACCGTCCGGCCGCATGCCGTTTGCGGCTACCTGGGACCCAACGGTTCCGGTAAAAGCACCACCATCAAGATAATCACAGGCCTGCTCGCGCCCAGCACCGGCATGGTGCTCTACGACGGGCAGGATATCCGCGACGACCTGATCGCATACAAAGCCCTCCTGGGCTTCGTTCCGGAGGAACCCAACCTTTATTCATATCTGACCGGCTGGGAATACCTGCGCCTGGTTGGCGAACTCCGCTGCCTGCCGGCCGGCCCGCTGGAACGCAAAATCGACGGCATGTTGCGCCTTTTCTCGCTCGATTTCTACAAGCATGCGCCCATTTCCTCCTACTCCAAAGGCATGCGGCAGAAGATCCTCATCATCGCCGCCCTGCTTCACAACCCGGAGATCCTCATCTTTGACGAACCGATCTCCGGCCTGGATATCACCGCCGCGATGATCTTCCGTGAGCTGCTCGCTAGCTTGGCGCGCGAAGGCAAAATCGTCCTGTGCAGTTCGCACGAGCTGGCCCTTGTGGAAAGCGTCTGCGCGGAGGTCGTGATCCTGCATCACGGCAAAGTGGTGGCCAGCGGCGCCATCGACGAAGTGCGCCAGTTGCGCCAATTGCCCTCGCTCGAAGCCGTGTTCTCCGACCTGGTGGCTTCCGAAAACGTGGAACACACCGCGGCCAATATCCTCGAACTCATGGAGGCCTGAGCCATGCGCGAACGCCAACAGTTCCACAAGCTGGCGCGGAACTTCCTCGCCCGCTTCTTTGAAAGCGATCTGCTTTCGCCGCAAGCCGATTTTCGCGCCACGCTCAGCCAGGCGTTGGGCCTGCTGGCTTCCCCGGGCCTGTTCATCCCCCTCCTGATGTTGCCCCTGCTGATGATGGACCCCGCCGCCGCCCGCAGTTGGTCGGGCAAGCTGATCTTCGTGTTCCTGTCGATGCTGGTCATGGGGGTCTTGAGCATACTCGAATGGGACGCCTTGATGCTCGATTCCCGCGACCAGTCGATCCTGATGACCCTCCCCCTGCGGCCCCGTATCATCTTTGCGGCGAAGTTCTGGGCGCTGGCCCAGTTCATGCTGATCTTTTCCGCGGACGTTAACGCAGGCTCCATCCTCATGCTGCCTCCGCTTGAGATGGTGGAACTGCGGGGCGCAGGTTTCTTCACCCTGGCGCGTTATGCTTTCGCACATGCCGCCGGCACCATCGGCGCGGGCATATTTACGTTCCTCTTCGTCGTCTCGCTGCAGGCTACCCTGATCAACATTTTTCGGCCGCGGTGGTTTCGCCGTATCTCGACCTTTATCCAAGTGATCGCCATCCTCACCCTCCTGACCGCCATGTTCTTCTTCCCCGCCGTGCTCGATCAGATGCCGGCCTGGAAGCATCACGGCGGCGCCATGTTCCGCTGGTTCCCCGCCATGTGGTACGTGGGGCTGTGCGAAGTGCTGCAGGGCACCTCCGACCCGCAATTTCACTGGCTCGCGCGCACAGGGGTGTATGCGCTGGCCGTGGCCGGCGCCTGGGCCACCGCCGCCTACGTGATTGCCTACGGGCGATATACGCGCGCATCGCTGGAGGCTCCCGCCAAACCCGCGCGTGCGCGACAGCCGCGCTGGAGCAGCGATGCGCTGATTAGCCGGCTGATGCCCCATCCGCTCGAGCGCGCCACGTTTCGCTTCACTTTGAAAACCATGTTTCAGAGCCCCAAGCACCGGCTGATCCTGGCAGCCTACGTGGGCACCGGCCTCGCCATCGTCCTGGAGGAGATCGTCACCCTGTCGTTTCGCGGCGGCGAAGCGTGGCGGGAAGCGCGCGAAATGGCACTGCTTTCCCTGCCCCTGGTGATCTCCTTCTTCCTACTTTCCGGCATGCGTTTCGTGTTCAACATTCCGAGCGAATTAGCTGCCAATTGGGTTTTCCAGGTGACCGAACGCGGCGCGCAGAGCGGCTACCTGGCGGGCGTTCGCAAATGCATGGCACTGGTAGTCGTGGCGCCCCTCGCCTGCCTGATCCTCCCGGTATATACGCTGCTCTACGGGGCCGGGACTGCTATCGTCCACGCACTTTACTGCGCGCTGCTATCGCTGATCATGATCGAAGTGCTGCTCTGGCGTTTTCAGAAACTCCCCTTCGCCTGCTCTTACGCGCCGGGCAAAATCCCGGTGGTCGCGCTCCTTTGTGGTTATTGGCTCGCTTTTATGGCCTACACCGATTTCATGGTGGTGGCGGAGAGCTATTTCCTGAAGAGCTGGATCGCCGCGATCGCCTGCCTCGGCGTGCTCGGTGGCGTGCTGTGGACTCTGCTGCGATACCGGAGGCGTCCGCCCGCCGAACCTGCGCCGCTGGTCTTCTACGAAGAGCCGGAGCCCGTCGTCCAGACGCTCGACCTCACCGCGTGACGCGGCCGTTCAGGCGAATCCTGACTCGCCGTTCGCCCGCCTTCGACGGCGCATACCGACCCTCGTAGCCGCCCGGCCCTTTCACCAGTTCCCACCATTCGTCGAACCTTGCCTCCATTAACGAGGAGCCGCGGCGGCCGGGACCGATCCTAAGCCAGGGGATTGGCGCAACCCCTCCGGCCAGGACGAAAGCGCGCCCCGGCGGCAACCAACTCGCCATGCCGCCTATGGACAACCCGCCAAAAAGCCCCAAAAAACCCGCTTTCGGGTAACCAAGTCGCCGATTTGGTTCCCCGGGGCCCCGTCGGGCTAGTGTAACGGCTATTCTGGAGAAAGGAGCGCCGATCATGAGTATCCATATTTCAGGGCGGAACGAAGCCCAGTTGACGGAAGAAGCGCTGCGGCAGGGCGTATCCGTCGATGCGTTGATCGAGCGGCTCATGAATGAACGCGCTCCCGTCTCGCCTGCGGTGGGCCTCACAGGCGCGGTTATTCTCGCCGCGCTGCAAGCTTCCCCTTGTCGAGATGTTGACCTTACTCCCGAACGCTATCCCTTGCCCGTGAGGGATGTTTCGCTCTGATGGCGTTTTAGCTCGACACCATGATTTTGTCGGAAGGCCGCAAGCCGAGGCCCGAACCCAAGGTTACGGCATTCTATGAGACGCAGCCTCTCGGGCAGCTTTATGTGAGCGTCGTAAGCTTCGCGGAAATCCGCTTCGGTATCGAGCTTCAGGGCAGACCCGGTGCGACGCGCGGAATTGAGCGACTGGCTCACGCTGACACTGCGCCCGGCGTTTGAAGGCCGGGTTTTACCGGTCACTGAAGACATCGTGGTCAAGTGGCGCTTGCTCCTGCAGGAAGGGCGCAAGATCGGCCACACATTTTCACAGCCGGATTTGATAATCGCCGCGACCGCCGCTCACCACGGACTTACCGTCGTCACACGCGACCGGAGCCAGTATGACAAGGCCCGTGTGCCAGTTCTCAATCCATGGGAGATTTAGCTCTGCTACCAGCCATGCAACAACCGAAGCACTTCGCATTCGTGCTGATGCCGTTCGATGCGGCATTTGACGACGTCTACAAGCTCGGCATCAAAGGAGCGGTCGAACATTTCGACGATCTCGTGGCGTAGCGGGTGGATGAGCAGGTCTACCGGGAGGGAATTCTAGAGCGTATCTACCGGCAGATAGAACTTGCCGACATCGTGATTGCCGACATGACCGGCCAGAACCCGAACGTTTTCTACGAAGTAGGGTATGCCCACGCCAAAGAATTCTCAAGTTGCGGACATCCCGTTCGATTAAAAGCACCAGCGCCATGTTGTGTACGGAAATTCAACAGTCTCCCTACGGCATGTGCGGCAAAAGGAACTTGCCTGGGCGCTCGGCGAGATCGAAAAACAGCGCGCCAGCCACATCAAAATCACTCTGCAAACCTTAGATGGCACGGGTGCTTTGGACTTTCCTGAAAAACTGGATCGCCGCGACCGCCTGCCTCGCCGTGCTCGGTGCCGTGCTGTCGACTCTGCTGTTTTACCGGAGACGTCCGCCCGCCGAGCCTTCCCCGCTGGTCTTCTACGAAGAGCCGGAGCCTGTCGTCCAAACGCTCGACCTCACCGCATGACGGTGCGGTCAGGCGAACCGTAGCGTCCAGCGCAGGGGCTTTCCAGGCGCGCTTTTACCGCGCAGTTCGATGGCTCCGTCGGCAGGACGCGCGCGAACCTTGCCTCCGTTAACCGACGCGCCTGCCACGCGCCGCGCCTCTTCGCCCGTCAACCGGATCAGGACCCGCCACTCGCCCGCCTTTGACGGCGCATACCAACCCTCGTAGCCGCCCGGCCCTTTCGCCAACCCCACCAGCGGCGAATCGAAGCGGTACTCGTCGAGCGGCAGGCCCGGCGCCAGGTCCATGCCGCCTTCTGTAAATTCGATCCCCATCAGTTTCGTCGCCGAATACAGCGTACAGGCGTGCGAATGTAGGTTCGCGATAGGAAAATCCGTATACCGCAGGAACCCGCTGTTGACGGTCTCGCCAGGGTGTTTGCTCAGCGTGGAATTCAGTGTGTCGGGACCGCTCCAGGTGTTGTACCAAACGTCCGGATACACATCCGCGTGGCGCGCCAGCGTATTCTTTTTCCATTCGTCCCAAGCCATCGCCGGGTTGGCCCCCGCCAGCGCCCACACCAACGTCATATTGAGCGAAGGCCAGATGCCGCCGCTGATCGAGGTGCCGGGCTCCGCCATGGCCTGCGACGCGATGTCGGGATTCTTGTTCATCTGCATCGCCCCGATGGGTGAACCGTGCCGCAGCAATTCGTCCATCTGGCCGATCAGCGCGCGCGTTTGCTCTTCGTTGGTGACTCCGCCCAGGATCCCCCAGGGTTGCGGCTCCAGCCATAGCCCCTTGTCTCCCAGCCATCCCACAGCCGGACCAATCCACGCGCGGCGCAGCCATTTGCCGCTCCACTGGCCGCGTGCCGCCTTACGGTTGTCCTCCGCCTTTTCACGTGCCTGCGCGATATGCGCATGGTCGCCGCCCGCGTACGATAGCATGCGCGCGTAGTAATCGAAGACCCACGCCGCCATGGCGGAATTCAGGACACTCTCGCCCTTGGCGACGGTCTCTTTCATCGTGCGCATGCCCCAAAACAAAACCAAGGCATCGTTCCAATCGTCGTTCAGCATGCGCATCACGCCATGCTCGCCGGCGCCCACGTCTTCTACCTGGTGCTTGAAACAGCGCGAGAGCAGCTTGCGGACCGGTTCTTTGTCTGCGGCCGGCCCCCGCAGCGGCCAGGTTGGGATCTCTTCGTCCAGGAACGCCGTATCGCGCGTCGCCAGCACATATTCGCTGGCCGCCCACAAGAGCCACAGCGGCATGTCGCTCGAATTGTCCATCGACATGGGCGCAATCGTTCCGTGCCCCACAATCCCGTACGGGATCGAACCATCCGCCCGCACCCCTTTCAGCGTGTAACGCAGAATTTCTTTCACAAGTTGCGGATCGCTGAACAGGAACGGCAGCGCGTGTTGCAGCGGATCGCGCGCGGCGCCTTGAAATCCCATCGAATACTGGTAGATGCCGCCCTGCGAGAGAATGTGTTCGCCGAAGAAATCGTCGTAGGTGAGGCTGCTGCGCAGATAGTAGTAATGCCAAGCCATCTCGCGCTTCACCCAGGGTTCCGCTTTGGCCTCGAACCGCAGGCCGTGCTCCTTCCACTGGCGGCTGGAATCCTGCCATACGGTCGCCGCGCGGCCCTTGTATTTTTCAACGAGCGTTGCGGTATCCGCTCCCCGCGGCAGGTAGCCGTAGAGAAAATAGAGCGTCCGTTCGGCGCCCGGATCGAGCGTGATGTGGCGCTCAAGCAGCAGCCCGCTCTCCGGACCGCTCGAATCCAGACGTCCATCGAGCGGGTTCGCCACGCCTGCCGGAGCGGCCGCGCCTCCCGCGCCGAAGAAGCCCTTCGCGTCCGTAGTGAAGCCCTCGGCCCGCGCGTCCAGCGATGCCAGGAACGTAGCCGGAGGATGCAGGTCATCAAAATCGGCCTCGGGCGCCTGTTCTCCAATCGGCGCCAGAAACGGATTCGTGCGCGCCGAAAGGCTGGCTCTCATCTTCTGGAACAACTGCTCTTCCTCGGGAGCGCGGCCCATGAACTCCTTCGTCTCGACAAGAACTCCGTGCTCGTTGCGAAAGCGGTGCGTGAACCGGTCGCCGAACTTCCGGCGCAGTTCCACCGCGCTGCCGCCCCCTCCAAACTGTTCGATGTTCGACCGGAACGAGAACTGGTACGGATGGCATCCCCAATATTCGACCCAGCGCAGGTTCGCGCGCGACGGGCCGTGGTTGGCGATGGTCACCTGCGATAGGAGCACCGGATCGTCGCCGAACGGCGCCAGAATCACCTGGTCGATCGAATACTTCGCGCCCGCAACTTTCTTGCGGAAATATCCCGCGCCGAAAACGCGGTCGAATCCCTGCGCCTTGCCCGTATAGAACGTGCCCAGCGTTTCCGTGCCATCGGTCAAATAACCGATCCCGCCGCCGAACTGGCTCCGTTCGGGCGAATACATGTTCAGGAATTTAGGCGCGCCTTCGTCCTGCCGGACCTGCACGTGGCCGTAGTTGGAGACGATAGCGACCAGCCGGTCGTTGCCGACCTGGTGCACATGCTCGGTAGACGAAAGGATTCCGGGGCTCACCTGTGTGACGGCCTTAGGATCGTTCACCTGGTCGCAGGTATAACGAAAGGCCGGCAGCCCGAATTCGTCCTCGATCCATTCGCCAAAATATCCCGAGCCGTACGGCTTTGTCCCGGAGCCTTGCGCGCCTGCGAGCGTCAGCGCTGAACCAAGCACAAATCCAAACTGGCGGCGGTTGATCGGCATATCCTGTCCAACAGCAAGATTACCGCCAATCGGATAAGTGCTGAAGCGCGGTCACTAGGCCTGCCCGGGACCGGCACGCATTCGCCACTATCTGCGAATTCGCAATTTCGCAGCCCATTTCAGTGCTTCAATCATGCTCTCGCGAAACATCACGCGCTTCAGGTGTTTGAATTCCGGCCCGTGCTAGCTTGATCCGGCTGACTATGTGTTGGTTCCGCGGGCTGTTCTGGGTGGGCCGATTTGCCGCCCCCGGAGCCGCAACAAAGCGGGGGAGACGGCAAGAACTCCGCGCCACGCAGGATCAAAGGTGCGCCAGCGGATCGCATCATCGTTTATGGACTGGTCGTTCTCCTGTCGCCGCTCTCCTTCAGTTTGCGATTCGGAAGGAAGAACGCCGAGCCCGAAAAGCTGCCGCGGAACTGCAACGGTTTTGGCTAATTCGTGTGCAAAGCCGGGCGCAATTCCTTGGGTTTGGGATTAGGCAAAATGGCTACCCGCGCCAAGACCAAACGCAACACTCGCTGGGCGCAACTGAAGCCAGGATCGAGGACCAACGCTCGTCGCGCGGCGAACTCGGCATCCCCATAGCGCGACAACGCGAGCCACGCTAGCGCCAGATTGCTGAAGGGACTGGCGTCTCCTGGGTCCAGTCTCGCGGCCGCTTCAAACTCGACGGCCGCGTCTTCGAACCGTCCCAGTTGCAGGTAACGCACACCCAAGTCATTGTGCGCCTCCATATATTCCGGATAGATGGTTACAGCCTTCCGCAGGTGTTCAATCGATTCCTCAGTCCGCCCTTTGAGAGCCGCTTTGCCGCCACGCTCGAATTCCTTTCGGGCGGCGCCAGGCACCTTGCGTAAGAGTCGATTGCGCGTGACTGTTCCCACAGTTGAGCTCACAGAGGCGGCATTACTGATTTTTAGCTGAATGCCGTCGACAGGCCCGGGCACTACGATCACCCGCCTTTCCAGGACCGTTTCGAGCGGGTCGGCTATTCTGATCTCATAGTTACCGGCCTGTACACCGGCTAACTCAAAGGTTCCGTCTCCCATCACTGCCGACCGGTTCAGTACGCGGTCGCCAGATACCAGTTCCACTGAAAGCGAATCGCACCGGGTTTTGCCTTCCCAAATGACTTCACCCCTGATGTTCGACGAGTGGGCCGGGCCTTCGTGTACTTGTCCGGCAGCCTTCCACACGATAATACAAGAGACAAATAAAAAGCTGCAGAACTTGTGCAAGAGACTCACGCATCCTCCTGAGTCCTCACTGAAAATTGGGCTTGGCGCATCAGGCGTCGCACCCACGTATCGCCTGAATTCGCAACCAGGTTGCCAATGACCGATACCGCACGATCGCACGAGAATCTCGGGTGCTACTACGGCTTCCGCAGGCCGGGCGGCTGCTTTAGTCCATCGCCACGCGGCCGCCCGCGTCCTGTATGGGCGAGGCGAAAACTCACGCCGCCAATGTCGGCGGCCCCTGCCGGTTGTGGAGTACACTTGAGGAGACATAATGTCAATCGATATGGCAGAGAAACCCCAGAAGCCCGAGAAGCCAGAAAAGCCAGAGAAGCCAGAGAAGGCAGAAAAGCCAGAAAAGAAGGATAAGAAAGACAAGGCGGCAGCCGTTAGCGATGCGCCGGCGCCACCTGCGGTGCCAGTCGAGAAGAAAAGCACACCGCCGAAACCGAAGATTCCAAAATTGGCCAAGAAGAACAAGTCCAAGCTGCCACGACGCCAGAAGAAGGCTCTTCAGAAGGCCGCTGACAAGTAACAGCTGGTTTTGGACGCACCAAATCGGCTACATTTCCTTGCCGACGGCCCGACGCTGGAGATCAAATCGACGCCATCAGCCGGTCTTGTGGGACCTGGCCCACCGCCGTACCTACGGATCAACTAATCTTGCTTGACCGCAGCGTCAGCCGTTGGCGGTTTCCCCCGAATTGAGTTCAAGCCACAGTGTCACGGGTACCGTGCAGGAGAGGACCGTTACGCAAGTGAGCCACGAGAAGAAGAAACAGATTCCATAATGTCACGGGTCACGGATACGGCCGGCGGCGCGTCGAGAATCGCCCGCATACGTGCCATGAAGTGCGCCTCTGAAAATTGATCGGCCCACTCCCGCAACTCCTGCGGCCGGATCCGGCGTTCCATCGATTCGAACCGTTCGATCGCTCCGGCCATCTGCCCTTCCTCCGGGTCGTCGTAGAAAACTCCGCCCAGCGGGTCCGCGACGGGCACGCTCTCCAGTGCCCCGCCCCGCCCCAGCGCGATCACCGGTTTACCGCTCGCCAATGCCTCTACCGCCGTAATGCCGAAATCTTCTTCGCCGGGCAGCAGCAACGCCCGGCAGCGCGCCAGCAAGCCCCGCAATTCGTCGTCTGAAACGCGCCCGCAAAATTCCACACCATCGCCCGCGATGCGCTTCAGGGCCTTGAACTCCGGCCCGTCGCCCACGATACGCAAACGCCGTCCCAACTTCGCGCACGCTCGCACGGCCATATCCACGCGCTTGTACGTCACCAATTCCGATACGATCAGGTAGTAGTCTTCCGCAGGCCGCCAATAGAATCCATCCACCGCCACCGGCGGATACACCACGCGCGATTCCCGCCGCCAGGCTTTTTGAATCCGGCGGCGGACATTCTCGCTGTTGGCGATGAACTCGTCCACGCGCGCGGCCGACGCGAAATCCCAAAGCCGGAGGTAGTTGCTCACCGGCGCGAACACGACCCGCTTCCATGCCGGAAGCCATTCTCGGACATACTCCGGATACAGATCCCACAGGTAACGCATGGGCGTATGGCAGTAGCAGATGTGCCGTGCCGCGGATGACAGAAGCACGCCTTTGGCCGGACCCGATTCACTGCTGATCACCAGGTCGTACCCGCGCAAATCGAATTGCTCGAGCGCCAGCGGCATGAGCGGCAATAGTTCCCTGTAATGCCGCCGCAGCGGATTCAGGAACGATGCCGTGACCGTATGCCGCCGGATCTCCGCGCTGACCGCCAGCGGATCGTAGAATAGTGTAAAAATATCGGCGTCGGGCAACAGGCGGCAGAGCGCTTCCAGCACTTTCTCGCCGCCCCGCCAGTTCAGCAGCCAGTAATGAACGATCGCGGCCCGCATCCCCATTCAGCATAGCCGTTTCAACTCGGGCAGGCCATGCGGGAGGTATGTATTTACTCTTCTTACTCAAGCCCTTGTGCTATTACTGGGTCGAGAAGATGCCTGTAATTCAAGCTGTGGAAACTCAACTCAACGACCCTCTGCTGTACATGACGCCTTTGCCATTCGAGGCCCGGTATTATCCTTACGGCTTTCCGGTAGATCTCGCCAGCAATATGCGGGAAGTCCTGGACGCCGCGCAGGCGAGTTGGGGACCGTATGCTGCGCGGTTCGACAAGCCGCCCATTCGCATGCATGTCCTGGTCACCGAAGGAGGCGCCGGATTGCCGCCCGACCCGATCTTGCGCGGCCAGCGCAACATGCTCATCTGGATATGCGATCGGGAAAACTTCGCATTTTGTGACTACCTGCAGCGATTTGGATACTCCTCTGTGACGCGCGCCACCCTGGCGGATCAGGTTTTCTTCCGCTGGCACTTTCTGGATGCCGTCGTCTCAACCTTGCTGGAGCTGAATTACTTCACCTCGCTGCACGCCGCCTGTATCGCATTGGATGGCGCGGGCCTGCTGCTATACGGCGATTCGGGCGTGGGCAAGAGCACCTTGTCCTATGCCTGCGCCCGGCGCGGTTGGACCTATATCTCGGACGATGCCAGCAGTGTTCTGTGGGATGGCGGCCGGAGCGTCATCGGCGAGCCGCATCATTTCCGCTTTCGTGCGGATGCGCCGGACCTGTTCCCTGAGTTGCGGGATCTGACCGTGGGCCGCCAGTTGGATCGCAAGCCCACCATCGAAGTGCACACCGCCAATCTCCCCATTCGCACCGCCCCCGAGTGCCGGGTCGAGCGCGTCGTTTTTCTCGACCGCCGAGCCGGCCTCGCCGTCAGCGTTAGAACGGTCGGCCCCGAAGAGGCCCGCGAGCGCATATTAAAGGACATTGCGATATTCGATCCTGCACTGCAGGCGCGCCGCATGGCTTTGATCGATTCGATGAGCGAACTCCCCGCCGTCGCGCTGTGCTACTCCAGTTATGACGAAGCCGTGCTCCGCCTCGAACAAATCGTGCGCGGCGGAGAATCCGCGTGATCCGCGCCCTGTTGTTGCTTTCGCTCATTGCGGGCCAGGTGCTGGCGCAAGTCGCTTCGGCCACATTGTCCGGCATCGTATTGGACGAATCCGCCGCCGCCGCTCCGGGCGCTACCATCACCGCCCGCGAAGAGGGCACCGGCTTCACGCGCACGGCGGTCAGCGGTCCGGAAGGGAACTATGTCATCGAGGAACTGCCGCCCGGAACCTACACCATGACTGCGTCGAAGACCGGCTTCCGCACCACCGCCTCCGGACAATTCACTCTCGAAGTCAATCAAAAGGCGCGCCTCGACTTGAAGCTGTTCGTGGGCACGGCGCGCGATAGCATCACTACCACCGCCCAGGTCAGCGTGGTGGAAGGCGACCAGGCATCTATCGGATACCGGCTGAATTCCCAAACCGCGGAAGAACTGCCCCTCGATACGCGTAATATCGCAGCGCTGGTGACGCTCGGCCCCGGCGCCATTCCGCGCCAGCTTGGCGGCTTCACGCACGACGTGGTGAACGACGTCCAGCAGGGTTCGCGCGGCTCCGTCGCATTCAATCCGCCAATCAATGGCAGCCGCTCCACCATGAATGCCTTTCTGCTCGACGGCGCCTACGACACGGATCGCAATACTTTCGCCATCGCGGTCTACCCGCCTATGGAATCGGTGCAGGAGTTCCGCATTCAGACTTCGCTCGCGCCGGCGGAGTTCCCGCAAGCCGGCGGCGGCTCGATCGATGTGGTCACCCGTTCGGGCAGCCATGCTTTTCACGGCAGCGCATTCGAGTATCTTCAGAATAAAGCACCCGACGCGCTCAGTTATTTCGGCGATCCTACGCTCCCTGCGCCGCCTGTCAGCCAGAACCAGTTCGGAGGATCGCTGGGCGGACGCCTGCCCGTCCCGAACACTTTCTTTTTCGCCACCTATGAAGGACTACGTTCCAGGATCGGCACACCGGTGCAAAGCCTGGTCCCGCCGGCGCCGCTGCGTACCGGCGATTTCACGGGCCAGAACGTCATCTACGATCCGTTAACCCTGGACGCCACCGGCGCGCGCACCCCGTTCCCCAACAACATCATTCCGCAAACGCGCATCGATCCCATCGCCACCAATTTTCTGAACCAGTACCAGCCCCTGCCCAATCTCAACAACGGCGATGGCAACAATTTCGTAGATCAGACCCCCAACACGGATCGCAACGATTCCTTCTCAACCCGTATCGATCATCAGTTTCACAATCAGAACCAGTTCAGCGGCCGTTACACGTACAACGGCGAACAGAACGATATCGCTGGATCTTTCCCGCTGCGCCCCACCGAGGAACGGGTGCGCGGCCAGCAGGCTGCTGTCACTTACGCCTATGCCGGCAAGTCGTGGCTGAACGAAGCGCGGCTTTCGTTTACCCGCCTGAGCATTTATGACACTCCCCAGAGCGCTTTCCAAACCAATGTGGTCCAGCAACTGGGAGTCCAAGGATTGTCCAGCGATCCGGCGAACTATGGTCTGCCCTATTTTCAGTTGGCCGATTATTCCCTGGTGACCGACGATCCCACACTGCCGCAGGTACAGCGCGACAACACCTGGAACGCGTCCGACAGTGTGTCGTGGGTGCGCGGTGCCCACACCATCAAGACGGGCATCGACTTCATCCGCTTCCAGCTGAACTATCAGCATAACGAGATGTCGCGCGGTTCCTACACCTACACCGGAGCGTTCACCAGTTCGGACGGCAACCCCGGCGCTACCGGTGACGCCATGGCCGACTTCCTGTTGGGCTTCCCGCAGGACACCAGCCGCGACATCGGCAACACCCAGGCTTACCTGCGCCAAAACAGCTTTGGCGGCTTCCTGCAGGACGATTGGCGCGTGACTCCCCGGCTCACCATCAATCTGGGCCTGCGCTACGAGTACGTCACTCCGTTTACAGAGACCCGCGGGAACCTGCTTAATCTGGTCTACGCACCGGGACCCAATCCTCCTCCGCCGCAACTCCAGCGCGTCGGCCAGGCGGTCGATCCGGATACGCACAACTTCTCGCCGCGCATCGGCATGGCGTGGCGGATTCCGCGGATCCCCTTCTCCAGCGGCGAGACGGTTTTCCGGGCGGGCTACGGCATCTATTACAGTCCCGAGATCGCCGTTGAGACTTACGACCTCATCCTCAACGGCATCCTGGTGCAGAACAATGTGACCGACGGAAGCCAGATGCCCATCCTGACCACCCGCAACGGTTTCACGCAGTCCGCCTCGACCGGTTTCCCCACCTACTTTGGCATTGACCCTCACGCGCCCACGCCCTATGTTCAGCAGTGGAATGCCGGCTTTCAGCACGAGTTCGCCGGCCACATCCTGGGCGAAGTATCGTATCTGGGAAGCAAAGGTACGCATTTGGGCCGCTTCCGCCAGTTCAATACGCCGCTCCAGACCGAAACCGGCGCCGATCTCTCGCCGCGCCCGGGAGATTTGCAGTCGCTGCGCACCTGGCCGTCCCTGGGCGAAATCATCCAACGCCAGCACATCGCCAACTCCTCGTACAACGCGCTGCAGGTTAAAGCCGAGAAGCGCCTGACCGGGCATGTGTCGCTGCTCGCCAGCTTCGTCTGGTCGAAAGCCATAGACGACGCCGATACCGTGATTCCAGGCTTCTATGACAGCCTCGGCGCGCAGGACGAAAACAATCTTCGCCTGGAACGCGCTTTGTCGTCCTTTAACGTGGGGCGCCGCATCAGCGGAGGCTACGTCGTCAGCCTTCCCGCTGTGCAGGCACTCGGCCCGGTGCTGCGAGACTGGCAAGTGACCGGCACGGTAACTCTGCAGGACGGGTTGCCCGCCAACGTCTTCTATTACGCTTTCGATCCGGCCAACACCGGACTGCCCAACCGGCCCGATATCGTTCCCGGTGTCAGCCTGACCTTGCCGCGCAACCAGCGCACCCCGGAAGAGTTTTTCAATACCGCGGCCTTCACCGCGCCCGCGCCGTATACTTTCGGCAATGCCGGGCGCGACATCGTCAACGGTCCGGGCAATAACGTCTTCGACATGGCCCTGCATCGCCGCTTTTCGATTCGCGAACGAGGCTCCGTCGAATTCCGCGCCGAGGCTTTCAATATCTTCAATCATCCGAACTGGGGCGTTCCCGGGACGTATGCCGATTTCGGGCCGCCCTTGTTCGGAGGCATTCTCGGCGCCGGCGCCCCCCGCCGCCTCCAGTTCGCAATTCGGTACGATTTCTAAGTGACTCCCCGGGTTCCGCGCGCGGTGTCGGCGGTGATGGCGGCGCTCGAATTCGCCCCGGAAAAACTTCCGTTCGAGCCCGGACTCGATTGGAACGCGGTGCTCGAGTATGCGGATCGATCATCGCTCACCCTCCTCTTCGGCGCCGCGGTAGGCGATATGCTGCCGGAGTGGGTGCGCGCCCGGATCGCGCAGAATCTGGCGGAAAATACCTTGCGCGTGAACGACGTCCTGGACCTGCAGCAGCGGGTGGGAGACTGGCTCGCCGCGGATGGCCTTCGCTATATTTTCCTGAAGGGCACTACACAATCGCCCCACTTTGTTTCCGACCCGCGCCTGCGCCCGCAGTACGATCTGGATCTTTTCTGCCCGCCCGAGGACGCGCGCCGTGCCTGGAATCTCTTCATCGGGCAAGGCTACGAGCCGGTGGAGAAGCCCGGCACGCACCCTACAGACCACTTGCCTGCCCTGGTCTTGAAGACCGGCTGGGAGTTCTCCGGCGGCAGTTTTTTCGATCCGCAGATTCCTCTGGCCATCGAAGTACACCACCAGTTTTGGGACGATCGCACCGAGCGTCTGCCCGCCCCCGGAGTCGAGGAGTTCTGGACGCGCCGCACCGGCCACACGCTCGACACGCCGGATGCCTTGGCCTACTCTGCTCTACACCTGGTCCGCCATCTCTTTCGCGGCAGCGTGCGTGCCTGCAATGTCTACGAAATTGCCTGGTTTCTGGAGCATCATGCGGCCGACGAAGCATTCTGGAGTCGCTGGCAGTCGCTGCACGCGCCCGAATTGCGGCGTCTCGAAGCCATCGCTTTCCGGCTGGCCCGCGAGTGGTTCAGTTGCGCGCTCGGTCCGGCCGCCGAAGATGAAGTGTCCCGCTTGCCCGCGCGCGTGCAGGAATGGTTCGAGGTCTTCGCCTTCTCGCCCCTCGAGGCCGAGTTTCATCCCAATAAAGACGAGCTTTGGCTGCACCTGGCCCTGCTCGAATCGACCAGCGACAAGCTCGCCATCACTCGCCGGCGCCTTTTTCCAACCCAGATGCCCGGGCCTGTGGATGCCGTCTGCATCCCGCAGGAGCAGCTCACCTTCTCCCGCCGCCTGCTGAAGTATGCCCGGACCGCGCAATTTCTGTCCCGCCGCGCGGTCTTCCACGCGCGCTCGTTCGGCGCGCTCTTTGAAAGCGCCCGGCGCTGGAAGATGGGGTCGAGCGGCCTCAGCGGCGGCTACTGGCTGTTTCTGGGCGCCAGCTCGTTTTTTGTATTGGGCATGTTCATTTACACGCTCCTGTACAACCTGTACCTGCTGGATCTCGGCTTCCGCGAGGACTTCGTGGGACAGGTTTCGAGTGCATCCACCGCGGGAATGGTGATGGCGATTCTGCCGTCTGCCGCGCTGGCCCGCCGCTGGGGATTGGGCAAGGTGCTGCTGGTCTCCTTTGCATCCGTCGGCGTCATCTCCGCGTTGCGCGTGTTGGTCTCCGGCGCGGCCCCTTTGCTGGGTCTCGCGTTTCTGAGCGGCGTGACGTTCTCCCTGTATGCGGTCTCGCTGGCGCCCGCCATCGCCCGCCTGACGAGCGAAAAAGCGCGATCCATCGGATTCAGTATCTCCACCGCCAGTTCCATCGCGCTGGGGATTCTGGGCAACTGGCTGGGAGGCCATTTGCCCGGCTTGATGGGCGGCAAACGTCAAGCCATGCTCGCCGGATGTGCCCTGGTGGCCTTGGCGCTGGCCCCCTCCGCCCTGCTGCGCCTGGCCCCCGCCCCGGCTGAGGACGCCAAGCTCTACCCGCGCGGCCGTTTCATCGTGCGCTTCCTCATGGTGTGGGCCATCTGGAACCTGGCGACGGGCGCTTTCAATCCCTTCTTCACCACCTTTTTCGCCCGCCTGCACACGCCAATGGAGCGCATCGGGTTGATCCTCTCCGGATCGCAGCTTGCGCAGGTGGTCGCCCTGATGCTGGCTCCGGTCATCCTGCGCAAAATGGGGCTGGTCAACGGCACGGCCGCCATGCTGCTCGCCACCGCCGTCGCGATGGGCGGGCTTGCCACGGGACCGACGGGCGCAGCCGCCGCGGCCGTGTTCATGGCTTATACCGCCTGCCAGTGGATGACCGATCCGGGCGTCAATACCCTGCTGATGAATCGCGTGCGCGAGCAGGAACGCACCGGCGCATCGGCCTTGATGATGCTGGTCTCCTTTGCGGCCCAATTCGTCTCATCGCTGGCGGGAGGCGCCGCTATCGCCAGATTTGGCTACTCCGCGATGCTGGCCTGCGCCGCGGGTCTGGCGCTCGTCGCCGCCGTCGCTTTCCGTACCCTGCCGGCTGCCGATGCGATTTCAGTCAATGCTGTAGAGCCGCTTCCATCGCGCCCAGCATCTGCGCCTGATACCGCTCCAGGCTGAAATCGCCGCGGGCTTTGGCGCGCGCCCGCTTGGCCACCTCGCGCCGCCGGTCGGGTGCCTCCAGTACATCGAGCATGGCCAGCGCCAGTGCTTTGGGAGTGCGTTCTTCCACCAGAAAACCGGTCACATCCCGATCCACAATCTCCGGAATTCCGCCTGAGGCAAATGCCAGGACCGGCACGCCCGCGGCGAACGCTTCCAGGATCACCCGCGGCGTCGCATCCACCTGCGTCGACGGCACCACCAGCAGGTCCAACCCTGCCATCACTTCCTCCACGTTCTCTTTCCAACCGGCGAACTCCACCGGCAGACCATCGGCCATCGCCTCCAATTCGGTCGAGTAGCGTATGGCTGCCGGATTCGAAAACAGCGGCGCTCCGCAGATCAGAAACCGGCATTGCGGCGCCACCGTATGCAGAATCCGCGCCGCGCGCAGAAAATCCGCCTGCCCTTTTTCCGGAGAAATCCGGCCGATCACACCGATGTGGAACCTCCGTCCTGCCGGAGCGTGGTCCGGCAGCGCGATCCGCCGTACGCCGTTGTACACCAGCCGGATGCCGCGGTCTCCGGAATACGGAAGCAACGGCATCGCCACGAAACGGCACGATGCCACCATGTCCGCGCGCGCCATCGAAAGCGCCCGTCCCGCCAGGCGCCGCACGTAACCGCAAAGCAGGCTGTGCGAATGAAACAGCAAACGCGGACCCTTGCGCGCCGCCAGCGCCGCCGCCGGCAATAACCGGGGACCGTTAACGTAAATCAGGTCCGCATCGTAACGCCGCGCCATGCCACGAATGCCGCCCGCCAGCCGCGGTACGTCGGTCAGGAAGCGCGCCACGTCCCCGGCTGTTTTGGCGCCCGAGGAATACGGGCCGCACGGAATCGAATCGAAGGTGGCGTGCAATGCGGTTGCCCGTTCGGCGAGGGCGCCGTCGCCCGGCGCGGCCACGTGTACGCCCCATCCGCGGCCCGTCATAGCCGGCAGCAGATCGAGCAGACAACGCTGCGCGCCGCCCAGCTCGCTGAACTGATCAAGACACAGAATTTTCAAGGCGCACCACCACCGCCAGCACCCAGAAATAGACTGGCAGCACCCGCCAATAGGTAAGCAGATCGCCGGTAAACATCTGTACCATCTGGCCGGCCCAAAACGCCAGCATCCAACTTCCGAAAAACCGCCGTCGCGGATCGCCCGACAGCGCTGCGCGCCGGCCCGCCCGCAGAATCTCTACGCTGAGCCACACCAGCGCTCCCAAGCCAACGATCCCAGTTTCCGCCAGCAGGCTTAAGTACATATTGTCCGTGATCACGGTGTGCCCGAGATAATCGGAGTACGGGAGCGTCTTGTATCCGATGCCGGTCAGCGCGTGCCACGGGTGTTCGTGCCAGAAATCCGAGTACCGCGCGCCAGCTTGCCAACCGTCCCGAAAGCAATCCCTCGGTCTCGGAAAAAACGTATTCGACGGATGTCGAAATGCGCATCCAGTAGGCCCCAGCGAACACGGGAACCAGTGCGCGGAGCGCCAGCACTCCCGCCAGCGCCGCGCCGCCCAACACCAACAAGATGCGCCCCCATCGCAATCGTGCGCGGTTCAGCCACAGGACGATCGCCACCGCCACCAGCACGTTCAACAGCGATCCTCGCGAGTAGGACAGCACCAGCGCCGCCGTGAAAATCATTCCGCCCAGCAGCAGACCCTTGCGCGAAACGGGAGCCTCCCCGCGCGGTGTGAACAGTGCGGCCGCGATCATCACCAGGAAGAACGCACAGAAATTCCCCAGCGTGCTGGCTTCGTAAAATAGGCCTTGCGCGCGGCGGAAAACGCCCGAACTGAGCCAGACGAACTGGGCGCCATATCCCGCCGGCGCCGGAAACTGGAAGTAGAAATCCACGCAGGCAAACAAAGCCGACAGGACCGCGATCCAGTAAAGCCAGCGCGTTTGCGCCACGGCATCGGCCACCCCCTGCCCGTCCGGTGCGTATGCCCGGTAAAAAAACACGTACACCGAGATACCAAACAACAGCACCCGCACCAGGCTGCCCACTCCCACCCGTAACCCCGAATAAAAAACAGCCTCCGCGCTGCTGGCCAGCAAAATCAAAAAAAATATGCCGAGCGCGCGGTTCACCGGCGCCGCGGTAATCCGCCACTCACCCGCCGTGAACAGGCCGGCCAGCAGGCCGAATGCAATGAAAATCACGGATGGGTGCGGTCCCGAGTTGCCCCAACCGAAGGGTAGCGGCGGCAGCAGCAGTGCCGCCGCGAAGAACAGCATCAGCCACCGGTCGCGCTTCAGGGTCGCCCACCAGGCCAGTGGCACCACCGCCAGCGGCGCGGCCAGCGCCAGGGATACACTCGGTTTCGGCGCCAGCGCGATCACCGCTGCGTACCCGCCCACCAGCGCCGGCACGGCCCACGAGCCCGCGCGCAGCCTGGTGCGCTCAATCATCGCGCGTCGTCCCCGTCGGCCGCAGCGGCATGGTGACCGCCGCCGGCACAGTGCTCGATCGCTGGGTCCGGTAACTCAGTTCCAGAGTCAGGTAGATCACGGGCAACACCAATCCAAGCAGCAGCGCGGCGAACACGTGCAGCGCTGTATTCGGCGCCGACGGCCGTTCAGGAACAATTCCCGGGTCGATGATCTTCAACCGCTCGTTACGGTACCCCGAATCGCCGCGCGCCTGGCCCAGCCGCGCCTCGATGGCCGAGTAGGCCTCCTGGCTGGCCGCTCGTTCGGCATCCAGCCGGTCGCGTTCGCCCAGGCGATGCGCCAGCAATTCCTGCTGCGCGGTCAGATCTTTGTCGATCTGCGCCAGTTGTCTGCGGATCGTCTCCGACCGCGCCCGGATGGCCGCGGCTTCCGCCGGCTGCGCACCCCCGGCGTCCGTCTCGTCGCGTAGCAATTGGCGCTCCAGGCTGCCCTTCAAGTCACTGCCGCTCTGGATCTCCTGCTGTAGCTTCTCGACCGGCTGCTGCGAGACGGTGCGCGTCCAGGCCTTCTCGCTTTCATCCAACCGCGCGCGCGCCTCCGACTCCTCTTTCTCGATCGCCTGCGTCAGCTCGCGTCCACCTTCCTCGTCCACTGTGCGGCTCAGCCGGACGGTTTCTTCGCCCAGATACAAAGCCAGCGCCTGCGCCGTCTTGGGGTCCGGCAGTGTGACCTTGATCTCCAGGATCTTGGTGTCCCGCACCATGCCGACTCTCAGGATCGCCGCTTTAAGTGACTCCACGGGCGTGCCCGGAAAGCGCTGGCGTAAGTGAAACTTGTCGAGCGCGCGCAGAAACAGACTGTCGCTGGCCGCGAAATGTTCATAAGTCTTAAGCGACTCGAGATAGATGGGACTTACTCCCACCACGCCTCTCACATCCGTGCCCGCCGGCGGCTCGATCAGAATACCGCAGGTGGCAGTGTACTGCCTGGCACGCATCAGGCTGACGGTCAGTGCCATGGCCACCGCGACAGCGCATGAAATCGCAATGAAGAGCCAGCGTGAGGCCAGGAAGGTGAGATAGCGATAAGTGTTTACATGCTCCGCCATGGCCTGTGAGATAGTGTAGCCTATATGACCCTGCTGTTGGCCTTCATTATAGTGTTAATTCCGCTGGCCATAGCACCGGGAATGTTCTTTTACTTCGATGTTACACCGAAGATCGTAGTGCTGCTTCTGGGCACTGCCGCGGCTGCCATTGGCTGGGCCGCATACGGGTCCCGCGTGACCGGATTTTACCGGACTTCGCGTGAGGCAGCCTGGTTCCTGCTGGCGCTCTGCGGTATGGCTCTGTCACTGGCAGTCTCCACGCTCTTCTCCGTGAATCCGGCGCTGTCTTTGGGCGGCAGCAACTGGCGCTATTGGGGGCTCATCACGCAAGTCGCCGCCCTCGGCCTCGCCTACCTGGTGGCGGAGTGCTGCGCGGGGCGTCCGGACCGCTTGGGCGTAATACTCCGTGCGATCTCGGCCGCCGGATCGCTAGCCGCACTCTACGGAATCGCGCAATACTTCGGTTGGGACCCGCTGCTGGATGCGCGTGCCTACCATGCCGGCGAGGGTATCTTTACCATCGTTCGTCCCCCCGCCACGTTCGGCCATGCCGATTATTTCGCCAACTGGCTGCTGGCAGCCCTGTTCGCCGGTGTGGCCCTCCTCTCCGCCGAGCGCGTGGCGTTTTGGAAATGGCTCGGCCGCTTCTCGGTGGCGCTCTGCGCTGTTGCTATCGTACTGAGCGGCACCCGCGCGGCCATGATTGGCCTGCTTGCCGGTGCTCTCTTCCTGGTCCTCTGGCGCGGTCTGCGCCCCACCCGCCGCGTGGCCCTGGCGGCGGCCCTCATCGCCGCGGCCGCGTTTGCCTTTTACCTTTCGCCGGCAGGAGCGCGGCTGCGCGCGCGCGTCCACTGGTCGCTGGAAGAGCCCGCCGGGGGCGCCCGCCTGCTGCTCTGGAGGGATAGCCTGCGTATGGCGGGCGCGCGCTTGCCCTTAGGCTTTGGACCGGAGACCTTCATCTCGGCCTTCGCACTCCACCAATCGCCCGATCTCAGCCGCGCCTATCCGGATTTCTATCACGAGTCGCCGCACAACATCGTTCTCGACGTGCTGGTAAGCCAGGGCATCGCCGGCGCCGCCCTTCTGCTGGCGCTCTGCTTCGTTGGATTTGCCGCTGCGTGGAAAATGCGGCGCGAACCGCTGCCAGGCGCGCTCGCGGCCGGATTGCTCGCCATGATAGTGAGCGGCCAGTTCGCCTGTTTCATGCTGCCCACCGCGCTGGCATTCTATGTCGATATCGCCCTGCTGGTGGCGCTCACGGTCCGCGATCCGCTGCCGCGCGCGTTACCCGCCCGGCGCTGGCAAAGGTGGGCGGCGGCCGTGCCCTGCGCCGCCGTACTAGCGTATTTCGGCGTGCGCTTATGGAGCGCCGAAACTGCTCTGGCCGCGGTCCGGCGCGCTCTCGACGCCAACAACCTGCCTGCCGCCGAAAGTCGCTATGCCGGCTACGAAAAGTGGCGCTGGCCAGGCGTCAGCGCGGATTTCTGGTATTCGCGCCGCCTGGTCCTGGTCGCGCGTGGAGGCGCCGCGCCGGAAGTGCGCGCCCAGGCCTTCCAACAGGCTATCCTGGCGGCCCGCCGCGCCATCACCGCCAGCGAAGCGCCATTTGATGCTTATTACAACCTGGCGGCATTCTATGCCAGCCTGAATGACTTCCGGGATACCGAGCAGAGCCTGCGCGCAGCCGTCGCGAGCGCGCCAAACTGGTTCAAGCCGCATTGGATGCTGGCCCAAATCTTGGCCGCCGCCGCGCGACTCCCCGAGGCCGAAGCGGAAGCCGCGACCGCCACTACCCTCGATGGCGCGAAGCATCCCGAAGTCACAAGTACGCTGGTTCACATTCGGTCTGCGCTACGTGGCGCGCCCATAGAACCACTACACAAGTAAAATCTTGCCTTTAGGCTTGGGACTGGCTGGTTTAATCGACTAGAATCGAAGCGGAGGGTATATGCGATCGGTCGGGTTGGTAATCGGAACCCTGGTGCTGGCAGCGGTAGCAAGCGCACAGCCTTCGGTGAATGCAGGGGGCGTCTTGAACTCTGGCAGTTACACCACCAGCGGAGTCGCACCGGGTTCGTTGGTGTCGATATTTGGCTCGAACCTCGCCGCCGGCACCGCCATCGCCAGCACCATCCCCCTATCCACCACCTTGAGCGATGTTACATCGGTGAGCTTCGCCGGCGTTCCTTCCGGTTTATACTTCGTGGGTCCGCTGCAGATCAACGCACAGCTTCCCTTTAACGTGCTCCCGGCGGGCCAGACTACCGGCACGGTCAACCTGGTGGTCACACGCACTGGCGGAGCCTCAACACCGCAGAGTGTAACCGTAGTCCAGGCATCACCCGGAATATTTACCACTACACAGAACGGTGTTGGCCAGGCATTCGCTTACGACAATACCACCGGCGCAGTGGCCGCGCCTGCCGGCACGGTGATCGGAGCCTTCACCACCACGCCCATCTCGCTCAGCTCCGGCCATGCCCTGATTATCGCCTGCACCGGACTCGGCTCAGTGACTCCATCTATCGATAACAACGTAGCTGCCTCGGATGGCACGATTCGTAATACCGTGCTAACACCAGAGGTACTAATAGGCGGAGTCAAGGCTAAGTTCATTTACTCCGTCCTGTCGCCGCAATTTGTCAGTGAATATCAGATCGGTGTACTGCCCGATCCCACCACACCCACCGGAAGCGCCGTCTCGGTCCAGATCCAGATAGGTGGCGTAACTACGTCGGACAAAGTAACCATAGCCGTAGGCAACTAATAACTCCCGTTGCGGCGCCGCATCCAGCGGCGCCGCGAAATCACCCGCCAAGCTCCGAGCCTCCAGAATCCCCAGCACCCAGCACCCAAGACCCAGCACCGCGCCCGAAGGGCGCCAGCCTGCGCTACCATATCCTTCACGTCCCAAGGAGTACTAATGAGTCACTTTCGTCGAATTGTGTTCGGCATGACCTTCGCCGCTCTGCTCTCCGCGCAGACCGCGGAAGAACTGGTGGAGAAGAATCTTAACGCCAAAGGCGGCATCGAGAAACTCAGAGCGCTGCACTCGCTACGCATGACTGGCAAAATGCAGCAAGGCAGCTTTTCAGTACAAATTCGGATCGACTCCATGTCGCCCGACTTCCTTCGTCAGGATTTCACCGTAATGGGCATGACCGGCACCACCGCCTATGACGGCGCGTCCGGTTGGCGCATCATGCCGTTCGGCGGCCGTAAGGACCCGGAACTGATGGGTGAAGACGACCTCCGCGGCCTCCGCGAGGAAGCCGATTTTGACGGCCCCCTGGTGGACTACAAGGCCAAGGGCAATACCATCGAATACCTCGGCCACGACACCGTGGATGGCGACGATGCCTACCGCCTGAAGGTCACTCTCAAAAACGGAGACATCATCTACTACTATCTGGACCCCGAAACCTTCCTCGAAATCCGTACTGAGAAACTGGAATATATTCATGGCTCAGTCCGCGAAACATTCTCCGACATGGGCTCCTACAAGTTAGTGAACGGGGTTTATTTCCCTTTCGCGATGGAGTCCGGTAGCGGGCGTAATTCCAATGAAACCGGCAAAATCACGATCGACAAAATAGAGGCCAATCCGAGCCTCGACCCCGCCGAATTCAAGATGCCCGCGACCTCCAAACCGGCCGGCGCCCCCGCCCAGGCCACACCCCACACGGAGCGATAACCATGACCCTGAAACCACTATTCGCCGTCCTCCTCGCCGCCCCTCTCTTGGCCCAAGCCCCCGTCCGTTACGACTCCGGCACCATATCCGGCCTGCCCGCGCGCAACATCGGATCGGCTGAGATGAGCGGCCGCATTGCCGCCGTCACCGCCATCAACGACAGTGGACGTCTCACCGTATTCGCCGCCTCGGCCAGCGGCGGCGTCTGGAAGTCGATTAACGGCGGCACCACTTTCAAATCCGTCTTCGATCTCCCCGACGTGCAATCCGTCGGCGCCGTGGCCATCGATCCGTCCAATCCCAAAATCGTGTGGGCCGGCACCGGCGAAAGCTGGGTGCGCAACAGCGTCTCCATCGGCGACGGTGTCTACAAATCCGTCGATGGCGGAGAGAACTGGAAGAATTTCGGTCTCAAAGATTCCGAACACATCGCCAAAATCCTGATCGATCCCAAAGACGGCAACACTGTGTTCGTCTGCGCCACAGGCCACCTCTGGGACGACAACGACGAGCGCGGCATCTACAAAACCACCGACGGCGGCCAGAACTGGAAAAAGGTCCTGGGCGGCGCAAATGGCTCGACCGGGTGCGGCATGCTGTCCATGGCCCCGCAGGACCCCAAAACCATTTACGCCTCCATGTGGGACTTTCGCCGCCAGGCATGGACCTTTCGCTCCGGCGGACCCGGCAGCGGCCTGTTTAAATCCACCGACGGCGGCGACCATTGGACCGAGCTGACTCCGGCCACTGCCAAAGGCCTCCCCGAAAAGCCCTATGGCCGTATCGCCCTGGCCGTGGCTCCTTCTAAACCACAAGTGGTCTACGCCAGCATCGAATCCAAAAGCAGCGCTCTTTACCGTTCCTCCGATGGAGGCCAGAACTGGACCCGCCTCGACGCCAGCCAGTTTCAGGTCTGGCGTCCGTTTTACTTCGCCAACCTGATCGTCGATCCCAAGGACGAAAACAAAATCTTCAAGGTTGACGGCCCCTTGCTGCTCAGCGTAAACGGCGGACGTAGTTTCAGCTCCGTGGCCAACGCGCACGGCGATTTCCACGATGTCTGGATCGATCCCTCCAACCCCAACATGATGTTCACTGGTGACGACGGCGGCCTGTGGCGCAGCCAGGACGGTGGCACACGATGGGAGCACCTCATGAACCTGCCAGTCTCGCAGTTCTATCATGTCAGCGCCGACAACGCCGAGCCTTATCACGTCTACGGCGGCTTGCAGGACAATAGTTGCTGGGTGGCCGACTCGTCCTATCCCGGCGGCGTCAGCAACGCGCGTTGGGAGAACATGTGCGGCGGCGACGGCTTCTGGATGTGGGAAGATCCTGCCGATTCCGCCTACATCTATGTCGAGACCCAGGGCGGCGAAATCGGGCGCGTCAACCGCTACACGCACGAGACCCGCGGCATCAAGCCTTACGCGCAGTACGGCGAAAAGAAACTGCGCTTCAACTGGAACGCCCCGTTCGTCATCAGCCCTAACGAGAAGGGCACCATCTACCTGGGCGCGCAGTACGTCTTCCGCTCGCGCGACCATGGCCAGTCCTGGGACCGCATCTCGCCCGATCTGACCACCAACGATCCCGAGAAGCAGAAGCAGGAAGAATCCGGCGGCGTGACCATCGATAACTCCGTGGCCGAAATGCACACCACGGTTTACTCCATTGCCGAATCACCCAAGAACGGGCAGATCATCTGGGCCGGAACCGATGACGGCAACGTCCAGATCACCCGCGACAGCGGCCAGCACTGGACTAACGTCACCGCCAACGTGCAAGGCGTCGGCAAGGCGCCCTGGGTCAGTTGGGTGGAAGCCAGCCGCTATGCCGAAGGAACCGCCTACGCCACCTTCGATCGCCACATGTATGGCGATATGAAGCCGTATCTCTACAAAACCACCGATTACGGCCAGACTTGGACGCCCCTTCCTGTTACCGACAGCGGCATTCGCGGTTATGCACACGTTATCCGGGAAGACAACGTAAATGCCAACCTGCTGTACCTCGGCACCGAATTCGGGCTCTGGATCAGCGTGGATGGCGGCCAGCGCTGGGCGCAATACAAGGGCGCCAACTTCCCGGCTGTGGCCGTGCGCGACATTTTCATTCACCCGCGCACTTCGGACCTGATCCTGGCCACGCACGGCCGCGGTATCTGGATCATCGACGATATTTCCCCGCTGCGCGCCCTCACGCCGGACCTGATGTCCGACTACGCCACGTTCCTGCCCATGCCTCCCGTAGTCGAGTGGATGGATACCTTCGGCGGCTGGTCCGAGGGCGATGCCACCTACGTCGGCCCGAACCATCCGATCGACGCCATGATCCCCTATTACCAGCGCAGCCGCCACATCTACGGGGACATGAAGATCGAGGTCTTCGATGCGCAGGGAAAGCTGGTGGATACCCTCGCGGCCAGCGGGCATCGCGGCCTGAACCGGGCCCGCTGGTCCATGCACCTGAAGCCGCCGCAAGTCCCGCCGGCTGCCACCGGAGCCTTTGGCGCAGCCGTCGGACCGCGCGTGCTGCCCGGCGTTTATACCGTGAAAATGACTAAGGGCGACAAAGTCTACAACGCACAGGTTAACGTGGTGCTCGATCCGCGCGAGAAATTCACGCTCGAAGATCGCAAAGCCCAGTTCGACCTGGTCACAAAATTGGGCGGCCAATTGAATCACATGAGCTGGGCCGTCGACGCCATCATCGCGGTGCGCAATAGCGCCACGGCCGGCGCCGCAAAGTTGCCCGCCGCAGACCCGCTACGCGCCCGGCTGACGCAGTTTTCGGAATCTGTGGATGCCCTCCGGTCCAAAATCGTAGCCACCAAAGAAGGCGGCATGATCACGGGTGAGGAGCGGCTGCGTGAGTACCTGGCCGAACTATACGGCGACGTGAATTCCTACGAGGGACGGCCCACGGATTCGCAAGCCGCCCGCGGCGACGTGCTGGGCCATGAACTCGACGACGTGGTCCACGAGTTCACTGAAACCACCAACAAACAATTGCCTGACGTAAATAAAGGGCTGCAGGCGAAAAAGCTGCCGCCCATCGCCATCATTTCAGAAGAGGACTGGCGCAAGGCGCACGAATAGCGACAAGCCACGGCGCCCTATTCCCCTGCCGTGCCGGCCGCGTGATTCGCCCTGCTCCGGAAGGGACGCTGCATCTCCTGCCGCATCAGGAGTAAATGTCGATCGTCAAACCGCAGGTACTCACTCGCGAGTTCGCCTGCGTTGTACGAAGGCTTGGCAATACCGGTCGATGCGTGCTTGGTGGTGTTCATCAGGAAGTGATACATTTCGTGCGCCACCACCCGCGCCATACCGCGGCCCATCATCCTGGCGCGCTGTAGTGTTGACGCTTCCGCCAGCGGCTGCGTTAGTACTTCCCTGATCCGATCGCAATCCACGCCGGCAAAAGGCAGGATCTCGCCCTCGGAGATGTGCGTCCATCCCAACGGACCGCTCCGTGATGGAATCGGCGTAGGCCAATCCGCCTTGCACTGTCCCTGGAAGTTGAACACCATCAGTTGTGCCGTCACCTGGTTGCCCGTCGCCTGGTCCATTGAACGCCAGTCAAAACGGATACCCAACGGACTCATAATCGAATCGAGTTCCGTCTTCATATTCTCCACGGAAATAGCTTCCGGGAGGTGTGCGAATTGAGTATAGATGGTCATCTCGCCAGCCGCTTCGGGTAATGGATCCCTTTCAGCGGGAAATGCCAGCGCCGGCCCTATAAGCGTGAGAAACACTGCGTGGTGTCGCATCAGACCCTCAAAGCGCATAGAGAGATTAAAGACCTTAAACTCTCATATTGGAGTGGGCGGACTCCGCTATCTGGCAGGATTGTCCAATCCGCGCGTGGACCCGACGACGGCGTCCGCTAGACGTGCCGGGACCGGTCAACGACCAGTTCCGGGTGTTGCAGAATCATGCTGTTGACGATGTGGCAGTTCCAGCAGACCGCTTGATGCGTCGCCAGAACTTCAGGGACTTGTTCCGCGGGCACGTCCTGCCAGAGGATGGTTTTGTGCTCCGCGTTGAGCAAAGCAGGTTTGTGGTCGGCCCACTGAATCTCGCCGACCGGCTTGCCGCACAGGGCGCAGGTTCTGCCTTCGTACCATTGCGTCAGAATGTGGCGCACCATGCAATCCTCCGGCGCTGCCTCGATCTGCTTCAGGCATTCCTGGCCGCAGTCCTGGTGTTCCGGCCAGCGGGAACATGACTTTAACCGCAGGTCTTGCTTGCCCTGCAGTCCCGAAAAAAAGACGTGCCTGGCATCCAGCGCTACCCCGGCTGGCCGCTTATTCTCGGGACAGGTGATTACACGGTCGCCCCGGAACTTCACGTACATTTGAAAGAAAACAAATCCAAATGCGACTAGTAGTCCGAGCAAGATCAAGGTCATGACTACAAAGCTCAAAATATGCAAGAGCTCACCTACCGGTTCCCGTGCATGCACGCGCAGCACCACCGTGTATCTATATGAGGAGAAAGGACCACATTGCCGGAATAAAGTCCGCCGGCCGGTGCGTCATGGGTTCCTTCCCACAACCAGGTGGGTACATTCCCCCGACGCCGCCGGCAACTTACGGATGAGCATGTGCGTCTGCACAGGTGTGGGTAGACGTATCCTTCTGGCCTTGGCCCTGCCGGCGGCCTTGCTATTTTCTGCTGCCGCATCTCCTGAATATCAAGCCGTCGTCCGGAAATTTTCCCTCATTGAACATGACAGCCTGAAACCGGGATCGCGCGTTATGCTGACCCCGGAGGAACTGAATGCTTATGCCCGCCAGGAGATCGCCGAAGCGGTCCCTGATGGCATCCGCGACGCCCACCTGGACCTGGGACCAGGCACTGCCACCGCCTCCGCCCTGATCGATTTCGGCAAAATCCGCCGTTCCGAGGGCAAACCGCCCGGCCGCCTGATGGCCTACCTCCTTGACGGAGAACGGCCGGTCACCATTACCGCGCACATCCGGTCGTCGGCCGGAACCGCCACAGTCGATGTCCAAAGTGTTGAAATTTCCGGCGTTACGATCGAAGGACCGATGCTCGAGTTTCTGATCCGCAATTACGTCCTTCCCGCCTACCCCAACGCCAAAGTCGGGGAGCCGTTCGAACTGGGGCACCGCATCCAGCAGTTGGATGTGGAGCCTTCAGCCGTGGGCGTGCTCATTGGGCGTTAATCCGAACTGCGTCTGAAGCGCAAAGGGGCGGGTGTGCCCGCCGCCAACAGGTTAGGAACTCGCGGGATAATGGCGGCGCGGCCGTCGCCCCGTTTTGCGCGGTTCATCAAAGTCCGATAATGGCCGTATGACCCTGTGGCCGCTCCTCCTGTTCTCCGCCGTCGCTACCCCGCCCGCCAAAACCGTCTTCGATACCGATTGCGGCTTCTTCGGTGACGATGGCTCCGCGCTCGTGATGCTCGTCAGGAGTCCCGAAAAAGTGCAGCTCTCCGCCGTTACCGCGGTCTCCGGCAACGTCTGGGCATCCGAAACGGCTCAATACGTTACGGAGATTCTGGGTTTGTTGGGAAACCCGGAATTGAGGCCCTCGGTAGGCGCCCAGATGCCGCTGGTCCACTCCGCAGATCTGGCCAAACTGGAGTCGCCCCTCGAGTTTCAGGGCGCGTTCGCCAGTCCGATGAAGTTGGCTCCGCTCGCTTCGCGTCACGCGATCGACGCCATGGTTACCGCCGTGGAACACGATCCGGGACGCATCACAATTTTGGCTCTCGGGCCCATGACCAACGTGGCGATGCTCATTCGCTTGCATCCGGATTTGGAAACCAGGATCCAGCGCATCGTCTTCATGGGCGGCAACGTACATGTGCCCGGTAACGCCTCCGCCGCCGCGGAGTTTAACTTCTGGTTCGATCCTGAGGCCGCCCAGATCGTGATGCGCTCCCGCATTCCGGAGAAGGTGATGTTCCCGCTGGACATTTGTAATCGAGCGGTGCTGAACAAAGCCCGCTTCGATGAGATTGTGGCCGCTAAAACCCCCATCACCGAGCGTTACAACGAGGATTATGGCCGCCGCTATCCAGGCTTCGTGAAAAATCCAAAAGCCACCGGCTACCTTTGGGATGAACTGGCCGCCGCCTGGCTGCTCGATACCGGGTTCGTGACGAAGTCCGAAACCTCGTGGCTGGACGTAGACACGCGTTTCGGCAAGACCTACGGCGCTACCGTGCCTCTGGACCGCAAACTGGCGCCCTCAGCCACACCGGTAAAGGTGATGCTCGATCTGGATTTCGCTAGATTTTGGAGCCTGTACAAGCGATTATTGACAGCCAAATGAGGGGGGACTATCGCGCGGACGCTTCGTATTTTTCAAGGCTCGACTTCATCGATACCGCCATGTCGTAATTCCGCTGCTCGGTGGCCGCGTCAATGCCGCGCCGTGCCGCGGCGATGGCATCCTGATACCGGCCCATCTCCGCATACATAGCCGCCAGCAGATCGAGTATCGCCGGTTCCTTCATATCCGAGAGTTTCGCCGCCTGCTCCAGTTGCGCCGCCGCGTCCGCGAACCGGCCTTTAGCGGCCAGTACGCGCCCGAAGTTATAACGGTATCCGACGGATTGCGGCCCCAATTCCACGGCCTGCTCCAGATGCGGGATGGCTTCATCCAACGCTCCGGCCCTGGCCAGCGCCGCGCCCAGATTATTCTGTCCATCGGCAAACTTCGGTTCCAGTTCGACGCCTTTCTGCAGATGCTCCAGCGCCTCCGGGGTACGCCCCTTTTCCGACAACGCGCCGCCCAGATTGCTATGCGCCCGCCCGTTATCCGGATTCAGTTCCACCGCGCGCTCAAACTGCGCCATGGCCTCGTCCATCCGGCCCTGTTCGGCCAGCGCGCTGCCCAGGTTATTGTGCGTTTGTGAGCTCAGGTCGTTGAGTTCCAGCGACCGATGGTATTCCGCCAGCGCCGCGTCCGCTTTGCCGGTTCCGGCGAGCGCCACGCCCAGGTTATTATGCGCGCGCGGGTCTTCCGGATTCAACGCGATAGTCTGGTTCCAGGCGGGCACCGCCGCTTCAAACTGGCGCTTCTCCATCATCTCCGCCGCCACATTGAACAGGCGGTAGAACTCGGTGGCAGGTGCGTCGATCCGGTCCAGCCCGTCGCGCCCGACGTTCATGAACTCCGGGATGTTCACGGCCCGGTTCGAGGCCGTCGCGTCGTCGATCGGGATCGCCGGGCTACTGTTTCCGTCTGCATCGATGTGGGTCAGGTACATCCGCGTGTAGACGGAAGGCGTCTTCGAGGAAAACACCAGCCAGCGCCCGTTGGGCGAGAAGCTGTGCCACGAGTTCATCACCTTCTGGTTACTGCGAAGCGGCCGCGCCACGCCGCCTGTCGCAGCAACAATAAATAGCTTGCTGTCCGGCCGCATGAGCAGCCCGTTTTTGTTCTCCACGTACACGATCCACTTTCCGTCGGGGGAGACTTTCGGGAAATCGTTGCTCATGCCGTTTTCGGAAGCGCCCGCAACCTTTTCCGCGGTCCCGCCCTTGCCGTTGTTGAACGGGATGCGATAGAGATCGTACTGGATCTGCAGTTCGTTCGGATCGTTGGCATAGTCGGAATGCTTGAGGTCCGGCGGATAGGGGTCGCGCCCCCGGGCCCGCGAGAAGACCAGGAACTTGCCGTCCGGGCTCCAGAAGGCTCCCGCCTGCACATAATCCGGATCGTCCGCGCCGGGCAATCGCTCCAACTGTTGGGTCTCTTTGCTGTACCAGGCCAGAATCCCGCGCGTGGGATAGAAGACCTGTCCGAAACCGTAGTTGTCGTAGAGGCCCTGGTAGATCCTGTCCGTCACGCGCTTGCCTTTGGTGCCGGGCACTTCGATCGAGGTCACCACGTATTTGCCATCCGGCGACACCTGCGACATGAAGCCGAACCGCTTGGGCGATCCCTGTTCGGTATAAGTGCTCCAGCGGATCACGTATTCGTTGCTAATCGAGCTGACCTTCTTGATGGGGATAAGCCCGTAGAGCGCCTTGTCGTTCTGCGGCCCGTCCACGTCGATGCCCAGCGTCTTCCCGTCGCGCGAGATGGAATGACAGTTGGCGCACGTCGGCAGGTTCTCCATCACCGTCTTGCTGGCCGGATCGGATACATACCGGATGCGCCATTTGATCTTGGGCAGCACCGAATCGGACAGCGGCTTGATGACGCCCCGCTCCCGCTCTTCGGGACGCGGCGGGATTAAGGGGACGTCGCGATAGAATACCGGCGCTCCCACTGGATCGAGCGAGGTTTGGAAGGTCACCCGCCCGCTCGAAACCGGCTCTTTCAGGCGCGCGTCGCGGAATCCGGTGATGACCAGGGTCGCGGCGTGTTTTTGGGAGTGTTTCTTGATGGTCTCCCAGAGCGCGGAGTCCGGCTTCCAGGTGTGCTGGGCCTGCTGTTCGGGCGTCAGGGTGGGCGGCACATAGCCCACTAGCGCGTTATCGACCTCGCCGACTTGCAGCTTCTCGCCGTGCGAGACCACTCGCACGCGCGGGGCGTGTTCCTCGAACACCACTTCGATCCGCCACACGGTGGCCGCTTCATTGGTTTCATGCCAGAGAATCTTCGGCGAGGTGATGTCGGGCGGAAAGATCGATCCTTCCTCAGGGAAGTCGATTAGGACGCCGGGGGCAGGGGCGGGTGCGGGACGGCCGGCGTGAACTTGCGTCGGAGGAAATAGCCACGCGATAAGAATAAGACCGCTAACGCACCCAGCGGTTTTGAACATACACTAACCCTCTTTGATACTCGAGTGCCCGCACCAGATCAGGATCCGCAAATATACAGTCAAGAAGATCTTGAAATCGTAAAGTATCATACTTCCAGGGGTAGTTGGGAAACTCGAAGGGGAAGATGTGGACCCGGAAAAATCACCTTGGACGTTCCAGTTCTTGTAGATTTGTGGAACGTCCTGAGGCAGCCCGTTTTACCCCCTGCGATAATCCTCCGCTCAAAAGCTCGCCAGTTTCCAGAGCACAGTTCCGACCTCAGTCCCCGTTGCCCGGATCGTCCGGTTCGGCATATAATGACCTGCCATCTGGCGTCCCATTGCCGCACCTGGGTTGCCCCAAAGAAAAGAGAAGAAGAAAATGAGACTATCGCGTTGCTTCATGCCGATCATTACCCTGTCGGCCATTGTCACCTTTTTTGTGCCTTGCGGCTGCGCCCAGGACGCAGCACCTAGCGGCCAGACCACGCCAGCCATTTCCGGGACCGGCAATGCTCACCACATTGCCATCTGGACAAACAGCACGACACTAGGAAGCTCGGCCATTTCTTCGACGGGCGGGAACGTGGGCATCGGAACCACGGCACCAGTTGCAAAACTTGAAGTTGACGGAAGTGCCCAGGTAGATGGGAATTTCACGCTGAGTGGGACCATTTTATTGAGCGGCGCGGGCACGCTAATTTGGGTACCGAACGATGGATCAGGCAACTTCAGCGCGGGACTGGGGGCCTTGCCAACCGGTACCACGGGAAGCGACAACACGGCCCTCGGAAACAACGTGCTCACGGCAAACACTAGCGGGGTGCAAAACACGGCGAGCGGCTTCGGTGCGCTCAGCCTCAACACGAGCGGGGGCGGCAATACGGCGAGCGGTTACCTCGCCCTCAACTCCAACACCACCGGCTACGCTAACACGTCCAGCGGTTCTTCCGCGCTATCCCGCAACACCATCGGGTCAGCTAACACGGCCATCGGTTCTGGAACGCTTGGCTTCAATACCAGCGGGCAAAACAACACGGCCATCGGTTCCTCTGCCCTGGCCCTCAACACGACCGGACAGGGAAACACGGCGCTCGGTGGCGGTGCGCTGTTCTCAAACGTCACGGGCTTCAACAATACGGCTATAGGATATAACGCCGGCTACAACATCACAAACAGCAACAACATCGACATCGGCCATTTGGGAAGCAACACCGACAGCGGTACAATCCGCATCGGTTGCACGAGTAATTGCCTCAATAATGCCAACCAAACCTCCGCATATATCGCCGGAATCTACGGCTCCATGACCGGCCTTGCTGGAGTTCCTGTTGTGGTCGATTCCAACGGGCAACTTGGCACAGTCTCATCCTCCCGGCGATACAAAGACAACATCCAAGACATGGGGGACGCCAGCGATGGATTGATGAAACTGCGTCCGGTGACCTTCAGGTACAAGAAAGCCTATGAAGACGGCTCGAAACCGCTCCAATTTGGATTGATCGCCGAAGAAGTTGACGAAACCTATCCTGATCTGGTTGCCCGTTCAGCGGATGGCCAGATCGAGTCTGTACGGTATCAGTTGCTCGATTCGATGTTGCTGAACGAATTGCAGAAGCAGCACGCCACAATTGACGCGCAGAAACAACAGATCCAATTCTTGGAGGAAAGAGTTGCGCGTGTGGAAGCCGCACTCAGCAGCAGCCTCGCGCCCACCGTAGGCCGCTGACGGGTAGATTCAACACGTTCCAAAAATCATGGCCTGGTTTCGGCAAGCTGGCGCGTTGGCAGCAGGCGAGATACCGTTGGCCAAATCTTCGCCGCTGCCGTGTTCCAATTCTCTGAAGTTGGAGAACAGCTCATGGAGGTCAGGCGGCAGGATTCCGAACATTTCAGTGAGGTACCGTAACGACCTCTCCGACTAAAGAACCTCCCATTTCCTTGCGGATGCTTCGAGACCACGATCCTGGCCTTGTGACTGCACTCTGCCAAGCCCAGCCACGAACGCACTTTCGACGTATTTGGCTCGCGGCATTGTGATCCGCGCAAGAAGCCGTTCCTCGGGAACGGCTGAGCACAATCCAGGCTTTGTCAACCGCTCGACGATCCTGGCTTCGAAAATATTCTATGCAGGCGGACAACTGGGCTCGGAGAGACGCAGAGGGTCGCTTCCCGGCGGCAGCTTAGATTCCGCGCGTTGACAGTCGCATTCTCCGCCGCCACGCCCCGGCCGCATTCGGATACCATGTTCAAGGTGAGGCTGCTGTGCGCCATCTGATTCCCCTATTGCTTCTCTCCGCGGTCGTGACCATGAACTGTTCATCCAAGAAAGAAACCGAATTCGGCAGGCTGCCGTCCGGCGAGGCGGTCGAGCTCTATACTCTGAAGAACGCCAAAGGCGTCGAGGCCGATATCTCGACCTATGGCGGTGTGGTGGTGTCCCTCAAGGTCCCCGACCGCTCCGGCGCGCTGGGCGACGTGGTGCTCGGCTTCGACGATTTCAACGGCTACCTGAAGCCCCCGCCCTATTTCGGCGCCCTGATCGGCCGCTACGGCAATCGCATCGGCCACGCGCAGTTCACTTTGGACGGCGTCACGTACCACCTGGCCAAAAACGATGGCGATAATTCGCTGCACGGCGGCAATCGCGGATTCGATAAGGTGCTATGGAAGGCCAAACCGCTCGACGGCCCCGCACTGCAACTGACCTACCTGAGCAAGGACGGCGAGGAAGGCTATCCCGGCAACTTGTCCGTCACGGTGGTCTACACCATTACCGACAGCAACGAGCTGAAAATCGACTACACCGCCACCACCGACAAAGACACAGTCTTGAACCTGACGAATCATTCCTATTTCAACCTGGATGGCCAGGGTGAGGGCGACATTCTGGCGCACCAGATCGCTATCAACGCGGACAGGTTCACGCCGGTCGATAAAGGCCTGATTCCCACGGGCGAGTTGCGCAACGTGGAAGGCACCCCCTTCGATTTCCGCACGCCGCATGTGATCGGCGAGCGCATCGAATCGAAAGACGAGCAGATGGTGCTGGGCCATGGCTACGACCATAATTTCATCTTGAACCGCACCGGAAACGATTTATCGCTGGCCGCCAAAGTGACCAGCCCCAAGACCGGGCGCGTCATGGAAGTGCTCACTACCCAGCCAGCGGTGCAGTTCTACACCGGCAATTTCCTGGACGGCAGCATTCGCGGCAAGGGCGGCAAAGTGTACGGGCACCGCGCGGCGCTGTGCCTGGAAACGCAGCACTATCCGGATTCCCCCAACCATCCGGAATTTCCGTCCGCGGAGCTCAAGCCCGGCGAAACGTATCACTACACCACCGTCTACCGCTTCTCGACGGCCCCATAGGCGCTATTTCTGGCCGTAGTAGGCGCTCGCACCGTGCTTGCGCAGAAAGTGCTTGTCCAGGTGCGCCGGATCCAGTTCCTGCGCCGCCTCCGCCAGCGTGACGCTGTAGTAGGACATCTCGGCCACATATTCCAGGATGACCGCGTTGTGCGCCGCCTCCGCCGCGGTCGCTCCCCAACAGAATGGCCCGTGCCCGGCTACCAGCACCGCGGGCACGTGCATGGGGTCGCTTCCGGCGAACCGCCGCGTGATGACCACGCCGGTGTTGGCCTCGTAGGCCGATTCGATTTCCCGCGCTTCCATCGCCTCCGTCACCGGCACCGGACCGCGGAAATAATCCGCGTGCGTAGTTCCCAGGCAGGGTATGGGACGCCGCGCCTGGGCCCATGCTGTCGCAAAGCGGGAATGCGTGTGCACCACGCCGCCGGTGGCCGGGAACGACCGGTAAAGCGCCAGGTGCGTTTCCAGGTCGGAGGATGGCCGCAGGGTGCCCTCCACAATCCGTCCGTCCAGGTCGGTAATCACCAGATCCGCCGGACACATCGTTTCGTAGGGAACGCCGCTCGGCTTGATCGCTACCAGGCCCTCGGCGCGGGAGATCCCACTGGCATTACCGAAGGTGTAAAGCACCAGCCCCTTGCGGACCAGTTCCAGGTTGGCGTCGAGCACCTGTTCGCGCAGTTCATCGAGCATGTTCTCCGATTATAGAGCCGGTGGGGCAGGCCCGTGGCCTGCAAGCGGCCTCTCAGGCCGCTGCCGGCGGCGCTACCGACCAGTCCCGCCCTCGCCGCGCCTTAATCGCCGCGAAGTCCAGCCTGGCCAGAGCATCGCGGTTTTCCGGCAGCGTGAGTTCCCATAGCGGGAAAAAGTCGGCGCCCACGTCCAGCCCCTCCTGGTATCCGCGTGGACCAAATACGATCTCGTGCCATACATCTAACCCGAGTTTGCGAAGATCTTCGGCTAACTGAACGGGATTGTCGAATTGGATCACAGGCGCGGCTCCTTCACACCTATGAGTAAACAACAGGATCCCCGCCCCTGCCAACCCCGCTAGGTCGAATTGGACCACTAGTCCGATTCGGACTAGCTGCGCCGGCAGTTAGCCTTCCGCCTGCCGCAGGGCAGCCTGCGCCCACTGCACCCACAGCCTCGCCCCATAAAGTAGCGCGCTAGCCTCCACCGCGATCCAGTCCATCAGCGATAGCGGCGAGCCCACCGCAGTCAGGTTGCCCGCCCAGCGCGCCACCAGCCGCCGCGCGATGGTCAGGTCCATCCGCAGATCCGGCGCCGCAATATCGTGCAGGACCCCGTCCAGTGTGAACAGCACTTTCCGGAACATCATCAGGCCCGCTGGAAACCGTATGCCCTCCAATGCCAGGCGATCGAGCAGCCGCATGGCATCCATGCTGTCCGGCAGGCGCGAGAACGGCAATCGCCCGATGAACCGGTTCACTTCGTCGCGGATGAAACTGGCATGCACCCTGCTCAGCGGCCGGTCCGATGCCAGCGCCTCGATTTCGCCCGATACGCCGACAGGATCGCGAAGCCCGAGCATACACGCCAGAATCGCCATGTGGCGCCGCTGTTCGCGCGTTAGGCGTTCGGTGAGCGCCCAATCGAGCATCACCAGTTCACCCGTGCCTTCGTCATACAGCAGGTTGCCCGCATGCGGATCGGCGTGAAAGATGCCGTATGCGCCAGGCGCGAACAGGGGCACGGCCACCAGCGCTTCGATCAGCAGCTCCGCCGCGTGCCGCTTTGCGCCGCCACGCGCCCCGGCCAGCGCATCCGTAACCTTGACGCCCTGCTCCTCGCTAAGCGCTGAAATCCGATCCGTCGACAGCCTGCCGACCAGCCGCGGCACCCGCACCCCACATACCCGCCGGTACATCCGCGCCGCTTCCACGAGCGTCGCTTGCTCACGCGCGAAATCAACTTCGTGCTCCAGCAGCCGCCGCACTTCCATGATGGTGTCCGGCAGCGCCCGGCCGTACTCCGGATGTTTCTCCGCCAGGAAATGCGCGAGCTGCTGCAGCAGGTCCAGGTCTTCCGCGAAGCACGCCGCCACGTACGGCTTCAGGACCTTGAATACCCCTCGTTCGCGTTCACCAGTGGCCGGATTGCGCCAGGTGAACCGCACCACTGCGCTCACGCTGGCTTCGGCCAGCATCTCCGGCGCAATCTCGACCGCGTACGCCGCCAGTCGCTTCCCCAGCTGCTCCCGGATCACTGCCCGGATCTCCTCCGGCCGTACGTCCGCAATGCCGTTTTCGAGCTCCGACAGCGCGTCCCGCAGAGCCGGGTCCAGATGCCGGTTATGCGCCAGCACCTGCCCGATCTTCTGCAGGCCGGGTACCTTGGCGATCAGCCGCAGCAGCCGCTTCTCAGGCGTGGTCTCCGCCGGCAATTCCAACTGCTCCACGAGTTTGGGCGCCAGCCGCGCCGTAGAAAGGTGCGTGATCATGAACAGCATCGCGTCCCGCACCAGCGGCCGCCACGCCGCGTAGATCTCCGGCACCACCTTTTCTGCCGGCAGGATCCGGATGACCCAACTTCCCAACTCGTCCCGAAACCGGCGCCCCGCGGGAGTCCGCAGGGCCGCTTCCACCGCCGCCGTTCGCGCGGCCGTCGAAGTATGGCTGCCAAGAAAAGACGCCAGCAACGATAGGTTCATAGCTTCACCACGAGACTACTCAATCCATCCGCCGCCCAGCACCAAATCTCCGTCGTAAAACACGGCCGCCTGCCCCGGCGTTACCGCCCTCTGCGGCTCGTCGAACCGCACCCTCACGCGCCTCCCCTCGTCGATCGCCTTGAGCGTAGCCGGAGCCGCCGCGTGCCGGTTGCGGATCTTCACCGCCGCGTGCGTAGGCCCCTCCAACCCAGCCACCGAAACCCAGTTCATGTCTCGCGCCGTCAGTTCGCCGCGCAGCAATTCTTCGTTCCTGCCCACCGTTACCCGCTGCGATTGTGGATCGGTCGCGATCACGTACAGCGGCTCGCCCGTCGCGATCCCCAGGCCCTTGCGCTGTCCTACCGTGAAATGATGCACGCCCTCATGCGCGCCCAGCGAACGGCCGTCCGTGGTCACGATTTCCCCGTGCACCCGCGCCGTCCCCACGCCCTTCTGCCGCAGATACGCATCCATGAACGCGGCATAATCGCCGTTCGGCACGAAACAGATCTCGAAGCTTTCGCCCTTATCCGCCACTGCCAGTTCCATCTCGCGCGCCAGTTGCCGCACTTCCGCCTTGCGCATCCCGCCCAGTGGAAACAGGCTGCGGGCCAACTGCGCCTGCGTCAGCCCAAACAGGAAATAGGTCTGATCCTTGGTCTCGTCCACGGCCTTGCGTAGCTGATATCGCCCGCCCGCCGCATCGTACGTAATGCGCGCATAGTGCCCTGTGGCGATCAGCGTTGCCCCCACCGCGTCCGCCATCTCCAGGAACTGGTCGAACTTGATGAAGTTGTTGCACAGCGTGCAGGGAATCGGAGTGCGCCCCGCGAGGTAATCCGCGATGAACGGCTCGATCACGCGCGCTTCAAACTGCCGCTCGAAGTTCACCACGTAATACGGAATGCCAATCTGCTCCGCTACCCGCCGCGCATCGTAGACATCGTCGAGCGAGCAGCAGCGCCCCGTACTTCCTTCGACGGATAGCTCCGGCAGCCGCCGCTGGTTCCAGAGCTGCATCGTCAGCCCCACCACCGGTTGGCCCGAGCGAGCCAGCAGCGCCGCCACCGCGGAGCTATCCACGCCGCCGCTCATGGCCACGGCAATCGGCGCGGCGCTCATACCGTCACCGGAGAGAGCTTCCGCAAGTGCGCCACCGAGGCCGCCACCGCGCCGGCTAGCGCATCCACCTGCTCCGCCGTGTTCCCGCGCCCCAGTGAAAACCGGATGCTGGCGCGCGCCCGCTCAGCCGTGAGCCCGATCGCCGTCAGCACATGGGAAGGCTCCACGGCGCCGCTCGAACAGGCCGCTCCGCTCGATACTGCGAACCCGCGCAGATCGAGCGCAATCACCAGCGCCTCACCTTCCAGATTGTCGAAATATACATTGGTGGTGTTCGGCGTCCGCGCCGCGCCGCGGCCGTTCACGCCGGTGTGCGGGATGCGCTCCAGGATCGCCGTTTCCAGCCGGTCGCGCAGCTCGCGCACGCGCTTCGCCTCGGCTTCCAGTTTCTCGCCAGCCACTTCAGCCGCACAGCCGAACGCCGCCGCTCCCGGCACGTTCTCCGTACCTGCCCGGCGCTCGCGCTCGTGATGCCCGCCAAACTGGATCGCGCCCATGCGCGTGCCTCGCCGCACGTACAGCGCGCCCACGCCCTTCGGCGCATAGATCTTGTGTCCGCTCATGCTGTACAGGTCCGCGCCCAGATCGTCCACGTCCACCGGGATCTTGCCCAGCGCCTGCACCCCATCTACGTGCAGATAAACGCCCGCCGCGCGTGTGATGGCCGCAATCTCCGCCACAGGCTGCACCGTCCCCAGCTCGTTGTTCGCATGCATCACTGAAACCAATACGGTTTCCGGCCGCAGCGCACGCCGGATCTCGTCCGGATCCACCACACCGTCCGCGCCTACTCGAATATAGGTGACCGCCACGGCCTCGCGCTCCAGTTGCGCGCACGTATTCAATACCGCCGGATGTTCTATCGCAGTGGTAATCACGTGCCGCTCTATCCGCCGCGCACCCCGCACCACGCCCAGGATCGCCAAATTGTCCGCCTCGGTCCCACCGCTTACGAACACGATCTCCCGCGCGTCGCATCCGATCAGCGCCGCCGTCTGCCGTCGCGCCTTCTCCAACCGCTGCTTGGCCGCTTGACCGAAATGATGGATGCTCGAAGCGTTACCATACACTTGACCGAGACACTCCACCGCGGTCTCCAGCACTTCCGGAGACACCGGGGTCGTCGCGTTGTGATCGAAGTAGAAACGCTGCACTTTCCTTCATTCTAACAATGGCCGCTCCACTGATTACCCTGACCACCGATTTCGGCCTCTCCGACCACTATGTGGGTGTGATGAAAGGCGTCATCCTGTCCATTTGCCCGCGCGCGCGCATCGTCGATATCAGCCACGGGATCGGCGCCTTCGAGATCGCCGAGGCGGCCTTTCTGCTCTCCCAGTCTTACCTGTATTTCCCGCGCGGCGCGGTGCACGTGGTGGTGGTCGATCCCGGCGTGGGCACTTCCCGCCGTCCCATCATGGTGCAGGCCGCCGGCCGGTATTTCATCGCGCCGGATAACGGCGTCCTGTCCATGGTCTATGCGCGCGAGAAACACAGGGTGCGCGTCATCAGCAATGAACGTTACTTTCTCCAGCCGTTAAGTAACACGTTTCACGGGCGCGATATCTTCGCGCCGAGCGCCGCTCACCTCGCTTCCGGAGTGCTCCCCGCGCGCTTCGGCAAGCTGATCGGCGATTATCTGCGCCTCGATTTCGATAAACCCGCGCGCACCGGCCGCCGCACCTGGACCGGCGCCGTCCTCAAGGTCGACCGCTTCGGCAACATGGTCACCAACTTCGCGGCCGCGGATTTTCCGGACCTCTCGAAACACGCCTTCGAGATGGCCGCCGGCCCGCGCCGCATCAACGTCCTCGCGCGGCACTATGCCGAATGCGGTCCTGGCGAGCCGTTCCTCATCGTGGGCAGCGCCGGATATTACGAGATTTCCGTAGGCCAGGCCTCCGCCGCGAAATTGCTCGGCTGCGCCGCGGGCGCTCCGCTGGAACTGGTCGTACTGTAACCGCGCCGTCATCTACATGCGGAACAGATCTTTTTCTCTCTTGCTTTGGAGCTGCTTAATTAACCTGTGCGTCTGACTCACACCTGTGCAAATCCAGCCTCGTTGTACCTGCCGTCCGCATTGGCTAGAATGGACTTTTGCTCAATCTGCGATCTGGCAATCCTGGTGAAACTGTTTCCCGGAAATCTACGTCTCCGTAACAGCGCAGAGTGGAAAGGTATGTTTTCATGATTTGTTACAGGCGCGCCTGCCTGTCGAGTGCCTTACTTTGTCTCTGCGTTGCGATTGCTTCTACTGCGTGGGCTCAGAATCCGCCAGCGCAGCAGACGCCGCCCGCTCCTGCGCCACAAACACCGCCTCCTTCGCAGGAAAAGAAGCCGCAGAATCCTTTTGAAACCGTACCCGAAGCCGCTCCCCAGCAGCCGGCTCAACCGCCTAAAGCCCAGCCCCAACTGGAGGCGCCTAAACCCGCCGAACAGCCCAAACCGCCCGCGGCCGGACAGGTCATTGAAGGCATCGAATTTCGCGGCGAGCGTCGCGTGCCTCTCGACACTCTGCGCGCTTTAGTATCCAGCAAGAAAGGCGATATCTTCAACGAAGACGACCTGCATCGCGATTTCATGCAGTTATGGAACAGCGGCCGTTTCGATGATATCCGCATGGAGACCGAACCGGGCCCTGGCGGCGGCCTTATCGTGCGCTTCGTCGTCACCGAGCGGCGGGTGGTGCGCTCCATCAAGTATGAAGGTGTTAAGTCCCTGACCGTCTCCGAAATTTTGGATCGCTTCAAAGAGAAGAAGGTGGGTCTCTCCGTCGAATCGCAATACGATCCTAACAAGGTCCAGCGTGCCGCCGTGGTGATCAAGGACTATCTGGCCGAACGCGGCCGGCAGTTCGCCACCGTCGCGCCCGAAGTACGCCAGATCCCGCCATCTTCGCTCGAAGTGGTGTTCAACGTGGACGAAGGTCCCAAGGTCAAGGTCGGCAAGATCACCATCCTGGGCAATCAGGCCTTCAGCCAGCGCGATGTCATCCGCGCCATGTCGAACCTGCACGACTACGGCATCCCGCACTCCATCTTGTTTGAAAATATCTTCGCTCGCACCTACGACTCCACCAAGCTGGAAGAAGATAAAGACCGCATCCGCGACGCTTATCAGCAGAAAGGCTATTTCCAGGCGAAGGTGCTGGATGCCAGCACTGCCATCGTCGATACGGGCGGACACGGCTTCCGCATTCCCCTGATCCGCGAGAACAATCCTGGCAAGGCAGTGAACATCGACATTCCCGTTGAGGAAGGCCGCCAGTATCACCTCAACAAAATCAATTTCGTGGGCGTCAAGCTTTTCCGCACGCCGGAAACATTGATGCGCCCCCTGTTCGGTATGACCGAGGGCGATGTCTTCTCTACCAGCAAGCTGCGCAAAGGTCTCGACAATATGCGCAAGCTGTACGGCGAATTCGGTTACATCGACTTCGTGCCCGAGCCCTCGTTCGATATCATTCCCAACACCGACAAAGTCGATCTCACACTGACCGCCGATGAAGGCAAACAGTTCTTCGTCCGCCGCATCGATTTCTCCGGCAACGTCACCACGCGCGATAAAGTCATCCGCCGCGAGATCCTGCTCGATGAAGGCGATATTTTCAACAACCGCCTTTGGGAGTTGAGCGTTTTGCGCTTGAACCAGCTCGGTTACTTCGAACAGTTAAAAGCCGAGGAAGCCGCCGACATCAAGCGCAACACCCAGACCAACACGGTCGACATTACCCTCAAGGTCAGAGAGCGCGGCAAGAATACCATCGGCCTGAATGGCGGCGTATCGGAAATCGCCGGCAGCTTCGTCGGCTTGAACTATGCCACCAATAACTTCCTGGGATTGGGCGAGACCCTCTCACTCAATTCCCAGTTAGGCACAGCCATGCGGAGCGTCTCGGCGGGTTTCACCGAGCCGTATTTCCTGGACCGCCCGCTGCAGCTCGGCTTCGAAGCTCACCTCACCCGTTACAATTTCAACCAGGGCCAGCAGGAATCCATTCTGGCAGGCCAGAACCTGATCCCGTTGTTCAACGCCCTGGGTTCCCAGAACCTCTTGAACTACATCCAGACCGGCCACGGTTTCTCGGTATCGGCCAGTTATCCTTTGCGCCGCAGCTTCTCGCGCGTCGGCATCACTTACGGCTACGACATCTCCGATATCCGCACGGAAACCACCGCGGCCCAATCTTACTTCGACTACATCAATTTCAGCGGCATCGCCGGTCCGAACGCTCTACAGGGTGTCCGCACCAGCCGCATCGTCCCCTCGTTCACTTACAACACTGTAAATCATCCCATCACGCCGACCGGCGGTAAGAGCCTCTTCATCTCGGCATCCTTCTCCGGCAGCGTGCTGGGCGGCAACGTCAATACCATCCAGCCGGTCATTGAAGGAAAATACTTCAAGCCGGCGCCCTGGCATAAGACCCATATTCTTGCCTTCCACCTTCTGGGATCGATGATCACGGGCTACGGCGGCAAAGAGATCCCTCCGTTCTCGCGCACCTACATCGGCGGCGAGCAGGATATCCGCGGCTTCCAGATCTGGGGTATCAGTCCCATCGCCTTCATCCCCAGCGAAGCCACTGTCAACGTGCTCAATAACGACGGCTCGCAGCGCACCCAGCTTATCAACACCAACGGGGTGCTGACCCCCACCAACGTCACCATGAATATCCCGATCTATCAGCTCGCCTTCCCGGGCGGCGATACGCACGTGGTGGGCAACTTCGAATACCGCATCCCGATCTTTGGCCCGGTGGTGCTGGCGATCTTCGCCGACGCCGGTATCAATCGCATTCTGCGTCCGGGCCAGCTCACCATGGACCCCAGCCGGATCGCCTATTTGAACAACGCGTATCCTACGGCCGGGTTTGAAGGCAAAGCGCTCGTCTATCCGGGCACGCAGAAGCCGCGTATGTCCACCGGTCTCGAGTTACAGGTCATGCTCCCCGTGGTGCAGGCGCCCTTCCGCGTTTATTGGGCTTACAACCCGCTCACGGTGCAGGAGTATCTGCAGCCGCCCATCGTGGCGGACCGCTCGATTTTCCCGAACCAGGCCACCTTCACCAATGCCATCGCGTCATTCGGTAACGCGTACCCGTTCTTCGAGCAGCACTCCATGTTCCGCTTTACCGTGGGACGCACGTTCTGAAGGGCCGGCGCTGGTGCAATATGCTAGTATCGAAAACAACTCAAGGAGTTTTCAGCTTGACAAAGAAATGCATTTTTCTTCCCGCTATCGCGCTCGGGGCCGCCATGCTCGCCCCGGCCCAGAATGCGGCACCGCCTCAGACCAAAGTCGGCATCATTGCGTTCCAGAATGCCATCATCAGCACTAAGGATGGGCAGAAAGCGGCCGCCGACCTCACCTCCAGGTTCAGCCCGCGGAAAGCCGATTTGGAAAAGAAGCAGAGCACCATCGCCCAATTGCAGGATCAGCTGCGCAAGGGCAGCAATACCATGAGCGAAGATGCCAAGCAGAAGCTCATGCGCGAGATCGACCAGAACACCAAGTCGCTCAACCGTGAGACCGAGGACGCGCAGGCCGAACTCGACCAGGAACAGAACAAGATCATGCAGGAACTCGGCCAGCGGATCGTGGCCGTAGTCGATAAGTACGCCAAGGATAACGGCTATACCCTGATCCTGGATGTCAGCTCACAGCAGACACCCGTGATATTCGCGGCCAATGGCACCGACATCACGCAGGACATCATCGCCCTGTACGACAAGAACGCACCGTCCGCCGGCGCATCCGCGGCGAAGCCTGGGGCCGCTACACCGGCGCCGGCTGCCGCCAAGCCCGCGGCTGCGCCGCCCAAGCCGTAGGGATTGGGAGGCGCGCGGATCGACCGCTGGTGGTAAGCTGTACCCATGAGACTTCCGGGCGCAGTCCTCGCCGCGTTTCTGGCCGTTGCACCACTTGCGGCGCAATACGTGCCGGTCGGCGGCTTTGGCAACGTCGTTTTTCCGGCAGGACGTCCGCCCGCAGGGGTGAATCCGTGGGGGAACGTGGTGTTTCCGGCGATGCCCAACGGCCCCGCGGCTGCCAACCGGGCTACAGGGCTTGTCCCCGGGCTGAGCTTCAGCGGTAACGGCTCTGGGAGTGGCTACCGCCACCATCGCGGCTCCAGCATCTATGCTTTTCCCGTCTACATCGGCGGCTACGGTTACGGATATGCTCCCGGCTACGGCAACGGACCGGATCAGCCGGATCAGCCGCAAGCCAACGGCGCAGTCTCGCAGAGTCAGCCGCCCGTCGTGATCAACCAGTATTTCGGCACGCCTCCACCGGATCAGGGACCGCCGCCGGATGCCCCCGCCGATTCGAATTTCCATTTCTACCAGGCGCCGGCCAGTGCGGAAGCGGTACCCAGCAGCGCCGCGCCGTCCTATTATTTGATCGCCTTCAAGGATCACACTATATATTCAGCGGTAGCCTATTATACTGACGGCGACACCTTGCACTACTTCACCTCCGGGAACATCCACAACCAAGTGTCGCTTGCGCTGGTGGATCGCCCCCTGACCGAACAGCTCAACCGCGACCGCAACATCAGCGTGCACCTGCCGCAGTAGTGCAGCGCTACCCGGCTGCCAGGCGCTTCACAAATTCGACGTCGCCTTCCAGAAAATCGAAGCCCGGCAGTTCGCTCGCTCTCGCCCACCGGATTTCATCGAACACGCAATTGCGGGGCTCGCCTTCGAACTCATCGATCGCATGAAAAATCAGCAAAATCGGATTCTTCCCGGGATAGCAGAATTCGTAGCGCTCCACTTCATCCCCGATCCGCGCCTCGATCGCCAGCTCTTCTCTCAGTTCGCGCTCCAGCGCCTCTCGCGAGTTCTCCCCCGCCTCCACCTTGCCGCCCGGAAATTCCCACTTGAGCGCGTGCGGCTGCCGGGCGCTTCGCCGGCAAATTAAGATGCGTCCGTTCCGCCGGATAATGGCCGCTACCACTGTCGTTACCTGCATTAAAATCATTGGAGCACGAGATGTATTCCGAACGCCTGCTGGACCACTTCCAGAATCCGCGCAATGTGGGTGAGCTGCCCCCGCCGGCTGTGACCGTGGAAGTATCGAATCCCGCCTGCGGCGACATTCTGCGCCTGTCGGTCGAGTTTCGTGAGGACCGCGTCGCGGCGGTCCGTTATAAGACCCGCGGCTGCACCGCCTCCATCGCCGCCGGCTCGGCGCTCACTGAACTGCTGGCCGGCAGGACCGCATCCGAAATCGCCGCCCTCCGCCCCGCGGAGATCGAAGATGCCGTAGGCGGTCTCAGCCCCGAATCCAGGCACGCTGCGGTGCTGTGCGTGGATGCTGCCCGCGCTTTATTGCGTTGAAACGCCGAGCTGCTGCAGGATAAACGTGTCGATGTCCGTAAACAAAGCAACGTTCTCGTCGATCGACGATCCGATCCCATGGCCCGCGGTGCCGCTGGTGCGCAACAGCACGGGCTGTTTCGTCCCGCTGGCCTGCAGCCGGGCCGCCATCTTACGCGAGTTCATCGGATCCACCCGCCCATCGTTGTCGCCCGTCGTCAGCAGGATCGCCGGATACTGGGTCCCGTCTTTCACGTGATGATACGGCGAGTAGGCGTACAGCGCTTTGAACTGATCCGGTTCCTTCACCGTTCCAAACTCGGTTACATTGAAAGCGCCGTTGGGGGATAGCTCCACGCGCAGCATATCGTAAATTCCCACCATCGAAACCACCGCGCGATACAACTCCGGGTGCTGCGTAAACGCCGCGCCCATCAACAGCCCGCCGTTGCTTCCGCCCAGAATCGCCAGTTTGGAGCTCTCGGTGTACTTGGCGTGGATCAGGTACTTTGCGCAGGCCGTAAAATCGTCGAAGACATTCTGCTTCTTGGTCAGGTTGCCCTGCGAATGCCAGTCTTCGCCGTATTCTCCGCCACCGCGCAGGTTGGCTTCGGCGAACACCACCCCCCGCTCCAGCAAAGGAATAAACGGCGCCTGGTAGCCGGGAGTCAGGCTGATGTTATAACCGCCATATCCCGTCAACAACGTGGGGTGGCTGCCGTCGAGCGTGATGCCCTTGCGGTGGATGATGTTCAAAGGCACCTTGGTACCGTCTTTGGAGATGGCGAACCGCCGCGTCACCACGAAATCGTCCAGGGCCACAGGCGTCGCTATCTGTAGCACCGTTGGTTCCAGCTTACGGGTGTGCGGATTGAAATGAAAATATCCGCCCGCGGAAAGATAACTACCCACGTAGCAGACCCCGCCCGTGCCATCCAGGTTGAAGCAATCCACGCTCGAAAGGGGAGGCACTTTTACCTTAGCCGGATTGCCGTCGCCGGGCAGGAACTGCACCTCCGATGGGCCGCCCAACAGCTCGTTCACCAGCGGTCCGTCAACGGTCGGCGCAATCGATTGGATCACCGCCGTGGTTTCCGGGGCGATCACGGTAGCTTGATCGATCGTTTCCGCGGCATCCATGTGCAGCACTTTGCCGCGGCGCGCGTTGACCCTCGACAGCAGGTAGATGTCTTTGTGGTAGCCGAAGGCCATCTGCTTCACCTGGTCGGCGGCGCCCGCCAGCCGGCGCCATGGCCGCCCTGGGGCCAGCAGCCAATATTCGTGATCGCCGCCATCGCCATAAGCCACGCTCGCGCCAATGTAACGGCTGTCGGGCGATGTGCTGAACGAAATCTCGGCAATCCGCGGAAATTCCTTCCCAACCTCGTAGCTGTCGTTTTCCGGTCTATCGCCGAGCTTGTGAAAGTAAATCTGCTGGTAGAAATGCATGTCCTCTGCCGGCCGTTCGCCATCCCGCGGGTAGCGCGTGTAGTAGAAGCCGGAGCTGTCGTTGTTCCAGGCGACGCCGCCTCCCGCCGTCGCGTAATTCACGCGCGCGATGACATCCGGCAGCGCCTTGCCCGTAGCCGTTTCGAAGACATGCAGGTCCCCGCTCTCGCTGCCCCCGGTTGAGAGCGACGCCGCCAGGTACCGCCCATCCACCGAGGCCTCGGCAAAATCGATTTCGGTAAGATGTTTCGGATCGACCGCCTCGGGATCGAGCACCGTGCGCTCGCCGGACAGATCGTCGAGAGACGCCAGCGTCACAACCGTCTGGTGTTGATGCGCTTGATCGCTCTTCATCGCGAAAATGAGCTTGCCCCGCTGCTCGATAGGAAAGTAGCGAGCCTTGGCCGGCTGAAAAATCTGTCGCAATTGCCCCGCGAGCGCATCGCGCCCCGGCATCGCGCCGAGCGCCGACCGTGCCGCCGCATTCTGAGCCGCCGCCCACTTCTTCACTTCCGGGTCGTCGAAGTTCTCCAGCCACCGGTAATCATCCGTAACCGTAACCTTGTCATAACTATCCGTAACCGGCCGCTTGGGAGTAGGCGGAGTAGCCACCTGCCCAAAAACCGTCGCAGTAACCACAATGGAAGCGAAGCAAACCCCAGCTCTAACCATGCACGAAAATTGTATCATTGCCCGACAAAACCACTATCCACCAGCCACCATCCACCAGCCACGGCTCGCGTTGACCCGCCCTGCGGGCAAAGCGAGCCCGGTTATACTACGCCAATGCTTACCAGACGTGCCTTCATCCAATCCGGCGCCGCGACGGCCTTGGCCACACGCCTGTTTGCCGCCAGCGAAGGTTCCACCAAACCTAACCCCGAGTTGGAAAACCTGGGCGCGGTGGCCCTGCGCGAAGCCAAAAAGCTGAAGGCATCATATGCCGACATCCGCATTATCCGGTACCGCCAGCAGTTTCTTACCGTCCGTCTCAACCCCGAGCGCGGCACCCGCAAAACCCTCGAAGTGCCGGTCATCAACGACGGCGGATCCTTCGGCTTCGGCGTGCGCGTCATCGCCGACGGCGCTTGGGGCTTCGCCGCGTCGCCCCTGGTCACCAAGGAAGAAATCGCGCGCATGATCGGCGAAGCGGTGGCAGTGGCCCGCGCGAACGTGGCCCTGCGCTCCAAACCGGTGGAACTGGCGCCCGTACCGGTCTATCACGAAAGATGGCAGACCCCGCACGAGCGCGATCCTTTCGCCGTGCCGATCGAAGAGAAGCTCGAGCTGATCCGAACCGCCGCCGCCGAAGTGAAGAAGAAGGAAGGCGTCTTCGCCGCTGCCTGCAATCTCTCCTTCCGCTCCGAAGACAAATACTTCGCGTCCTCGGTGGGCTCCTCCATCCAGCAGCTCAATCTGCAGACCTACGCCATGGTCAACGCCACGGCGGTTGATTTCAAGAAGGGCCTCTCCAAGTCCCGCCGCTATCAGCCCCAGCAGGTGACCGCCGGCTACGAATACGTTCCTCTGATGAATTTGGTGGAAAACGCGCAACGCATCCGCGAAGAGGTCATCGAGCATTTGAATGCCCCGCCGGTCAGCCCTGGCAAAAAGGATCTGGTCCTGATGCCCAGCCATCTCTGGCTCACCATCCACGAAAGCATCGGCCATTCCACCGAACTCGACCGTGCCATGGGCTACGAAGCGAATTTCGCGGGCACCAGCTTCCTCACCACCGAGAAGATGGGCAACTACCGCGTTGGCAGCGACCTCATGAACATCTGGGGCGACCGTACCACCGAGCGCGGCCTGGCCACCACCGGCTTCGATGATGACGGCGTCAAGGCTACCAAGTTCCCCATCATCGAAAAGGGCGTCTTCAAGCACTATCAGACCATCCGCGACCAGGCCCACCTGATCGGCGAGCACGAATCCCGCGGCTGCTGCTATGCCGACAACTGGTCCAGCGTCCCCTTCCAGCGCATGCCCAACGTCTGGCTGGAGCCGGGCCCGTCGGGAACCAGCATCGACGACCTGATCTCCAGTGTGGACGACGGCATCCTGATCGATGGCGACGGCAGCTTCTCCATCGATCAGCAGCGTTACAATTTCCAGTTCGGCGGCGACGCCTTCTGGGAGATCAAGCACGGCAAGAAGCAGGGCATGGTCTCGCGTGTCGCTTACCAGTCGCGCACCACCGACTTCTGGCAGGCCTGCGACCAGATCGCCGGCCCCGCTTACTGGCAGCAATGGGGCGCGCCCAACGATGGCAAAGGCGAGCCCGAGCAGATCAATTCCGTCAGCCATGGCTGCGCCCCTGCGCGCTTCCGCCGGGTCAATGTGATCCAGACGGATTAGCCAGCCCCTCGGAGACACATCCATGCTTACCAGAGAACAGGCTCAGAAACTTACCGAAAAGGCGCTCTCGTTTTCGACCTTTCCCGAGTGCGATATCAGCGTCACTAGTTCCGAGCGCGCTTTCATCCGCTTCGCGCTGAACGACGTCACGACCTCAGGCTTCACCGTCGAGCAGTCCATGTCGATCTCATCCGTGCGCGACGGCAAGACCGGCAGCACGCGCATTGACGAGTTCGATGACGATTCCTTGCGCGAAGCCGTCAAACGCACCGAGCAGCTAGCCATGATTGCGCCGCCTAACCCCGAGCGCATGCCGCCGCTCGAAAAGCAAAAATATCCGGAAGCTGAGAATTTCGCCTCGAGTACCGCCGGGGCGCGTAATCAGGTGATGATTCCGCACATTCACGCCATCATCGATGGCGCGAAATCGAACAGCCTGGTGGCCGCCGGATTCTTCGAGCGCTCCGCCGAAACCGCCGCCATCGCCAATAAACTGGGCAATTTCGGTTATGGCCGCGTCACGGACGCGTATCTTTCCTCCACCGTCCGAAACGCCGCCGGCTCCAGCTCCGGCTGGGCTTCGCAGCCGGCCGTCAGGATCGAATCGATCGACGGCGCGGCGCTAGCCAAAACCGCCATCGACAAGTGCCTGCACTGGAAAGAGCCCAAGCGCCTCGATCCCGGAAAGTACACCGTGGTGCTCGAACCCACCGCCACCGGCGACCTGGTCCAGTTGATGGGTTTCAGCATGCAAGCGCGCGCCGCCGAGGAGGGCCGTAGCTTTCTCAGCAAGAAGGGCGGCGGCACTCTGGCCGGCGAAAAGCTCTTCCCGGATTTCATCACCCTCCGCTCCGATCCGTTCAACAAGCTTTATTCCGTGCTGCCGTGGGGAGGTGGAGGGGGCTTCGGCTTCGGCGGCGGGGGCGGCGGCGCCGCTGGCGGCCTGCCTGCCGAGCCCATGACCTGGATCGAGAACGGCGTCGTCAAGAACCTGGTCTACGATCGCTACTATGCCGCCAAGGCCGGCAAACAACCGACCCCGTTTCCCAATCGGCTGGTGCTAGAAGGCGGCGGCAAGAGCCTGGCCGACCTGATCGCTTCCGTCGATCGCGGCCTCCTGGTGACCCGCTTCTGGTATATCCGCGTGGTCAATCAACAGACCGCCCAGGTGACCGGCCTGACGCGCGACGGCGTGTTCCTGATCGAGCAAGGCAAAGTCACCTCGCCGGTGATGAATTTCCGCTTCAATCAAAGCCCCGTCGAGATGCTGAAGAACACCGTCGCCATGGGCCAGCCGGTGCGTGTACGCGGCGGTGAAGGAGGAGGCATGATAGCCCCGCCTATAGTGGTAAAAGATTTCTCCTTCACCAGTATTTCCGACGCCGTGTGAAGTGGGGCAGGCCCGTGGCCTGCGGGCGGCCTCTCAGGCCGCCCCCTAATGCGACTTACGAATCCCGCCCTTAAACGCCGGATCGTTGATGTTCGTACTCACCGGGTTATATCCATAGCCAAACAAATCCGACATGACACTGGTATCGCTGTCGCACGCATGATTGAGGCATGGCAACCCTAGCCCCGCCTCGATCGACTTCAGCAGTGAGAAATGCGTATAAAACGTCGAGCTGGTCAAACCGTGGCTCCCATAGTTAGTATCCACGATGGTAAGTACGTTGTTCGTAGTGGGCGACACACTGTAGTCGTCTTCGTCCCACACTACAACGATCGCGGTCTGCCCCTGCTTCCATGCCGGAGAACCTTTGATCGCATTCACGATCCGCTTTACCGCGGCATCCCCAAGCTGCATCAGTGCCGGATTCAGCCCCGCCTGCGTGCCGTTGTCGTTTGGATCATAGTTGCAGAAAGGGCCGGCGTTTCCCCGCCCGTGCTGATCGTTGCACTGGTTGGGCGCGATGAAAGAGTAAGTCGGAGAAGAACCCGCGCTGAGATCGGCATACAGGCCGTTGGCGCCTTCGAATCCAACCACATTTGTCAGGTCGCTGCCCGGCTGGTCGCCTTCCTGGATGCTCCGGAAATAGGCGAATGGATTGTGCTTCACCGCGTACAGATTGACCACGTCACTGGTCGACAAGGCCGGCGTCTGCGCCGGCGTGATCGTTGTGAAATCCGTATTGTTGGTGTAGAGGCCGTCGCTATAGTCGATAGTGTCGGCGCCCACCAGCGGCAGACTTTCCTGATAGCTCTTCCAGCTGCGCCCCGTTGCCGCGAGTTGATCGGCGATGGTCTTGCCGATGGTATTGGCGGCGGCCGCGATCGATTTGGTTCCGTCGATGTTGTTTACGCCCGGAGGGCCGCTGGTTTCATTGGTCGTATCCACCGCTACGGTGGCGGCATCCGTTCCCGTGCCCGCGATGGGGCAGATATTGGGCGAGGAAGGGCTGTCGGTCGCCGCGGTCCCCGAAGACAGGTTGGTGGTACATGCAAAGTCGTGCCAGTCTGGCGAATTGTCGGTCAATACGCCGAAATTCGAGCCACCCACCACTTCCAGGTAATTCGTCAGGCTGGGGTGCGCCACCGCGAAGTAGTTGGTTGCCGTGTTCGCCAGCCCGGCCAGATCGTTAATAAACGGCGTGTTCGGGTTATTTACGATCTGGCCGTAACCATGATTCTCCATCATGATCACAAACACATGGTCTAGGTGCGGAATGCCTGTGGGTACAGGTCCTTCGGCCGCGAGCGCGCAGCTCGCCGTCATTGCAGCAGCCAGTAGCCCTGGCAGCACGATTTTCGTCGTCACTGTGTGGTCACCTCTTGATCTTGAACGGGTAGTTTTTGGATGTCCTCTTACAAATCAGAGGGCAGTCCTCAAGGGAATGTAGCAGGAAGAAGATTTATGTTGAGTTACAAATGAGTGATTTTTGGATGAATCTTCAATTACTTCGCGCAGCGAAATCCCACCTCGGGCCGCGCCACCCGAATAGGCAGAGACCCGTTGTCATAGACCAGACTTTGTAAGTCGGATACCTTATAACTCCGCAGAAACGAGTAAGAACCGCCCCGTATCTGCGCATAGCGCTCGGACCGGCTAAGTGGCCGCTTTAACTGCTTGGCCCAACTCTGTTTCGTCAGGCTGTCATATTCTTCTTTGGCCGGGTGCGCATCCGTATCTACCCACTCCCATACGTTCCCCACCATGTTCAGCGCCCCGTAAGGACTGGCGCCATCCCCATGTGCACCGACAGGATCGGGGTGCGATTCCCCTTTGGCCGATCCCAGGTTCGCGCGCGCCACATCCACGTCGTCGCCCCACGGAAACTTCTGGCCGTTGCTGCCGCGCGCGGCTTTCTCCCATTCCTGGGCCGTCGGCAAACGCTTGCCCGCCCATTTGGCGAACGCCTGCGCTTCTATGAAAGACACATTCACCACCGGCCAGTCCGCCGGATCTTTTTCGGCCGTGGCCGGAGGCGGCGCCTGCGTCGCGCGGCAGTACTGTAAATACGCCCCGTTGGACACCTCGGTCTTATCGATATAGAATGCCGCCACCTGCTGCACCGCGCCGTTCGCGCCCAACTTCGCCGGTCCACCTTCCACCAGCACCATGCCGCCGCTGGGTAGATCCAGAGACTTGGCGGAAGTGGCCACGGGTTCCTCGGGCACAGGCACGACAGTTGGGGGCGCGGATTTCCGTGACAACGCCCACCACGTCCCTAACCCGACCGCCACCACCAGCACCGCGCCTGCAATCCCGTAAATCAGCTTTCCGCGGCGCGGGGCCACCGGAACCGGCGCAGCCATCCCCAGCGCCGGCTGCGTCGCCGTCTGTGCGGGACGCACCGGTTCGATCGCCGTGCCGATCGCCGACATGCTTGCCGAACTGGGTGTGATGAACGCGCTCAACCGCGCCCGCACTTCCCCAAAATCCTTAGGCCGCTTCTGCGGGTCCTTTTCCAAACAGTCCGCGATCAACTGCGTCAAAGCCTCCGGCACGGCGCAGGCGGATAAAGGCGTCAAATCCGGTGTCTGATTTAGAATCCACGCGCTGATCTCGCCGATGGTCTCGCCCTTCGATACCGATTGCCCTGTCAACATCTCGAACAGCAGCACGCCGAATGCATAAATGTCCGACCCGCGGCCGGGTTTGCCCATCATCTGTTCCGGCGCCATGTACCGCAAGGTCCCCGCCGTCATTCCCGCTTGGGTCAGGTTCCATTCCGAGGTACGCGCAATTCCGAAGTCGATCAGTTTCACCCGCCCGGATTCTTCGATATAAACATTCGCCGGTTTAATATCCCGGTGGATGATGTCGAGCCCATGAATGTATTCGAGCGCGGCCGCGAGCTGCCAGGCGATGCGCAGCGTATTTTCCCGGTCGCCCAGTCCATGGCGATCCATCAGCGACCGCAGCGGCTCGCCGCGCAGCAGTTCGATCACCATGTAAGGCCGGCCCTCGTGCTCGCCTACGTCGTAGGTATGCACGATGAAGTCGTGGCGGCAGCGGCATGCCAGTTCCGCCTCGCGCCGGAAGCGTTCGCGCTGCTCGGTGTCGTTGGATGCCTCCGCCGTCAGCACCTTCAGCACCACTTCCCGCTTCAACATGGTGTCGAAGGCCCTATACACGTCCGACATGCCCCCGCCCAGATACTCGCGGCATTCGTATCTTCCAAGCTGAGGGAGTGGGCGATGCGGAGCCATAAAAAGAGGTATAGCACGACTGCCGGATCGCGCGGACCAGGTGTGCCCCCGAAGCTCACGCGCTCCAACACCCCGCACCGCCTGTGGTATCGTTTGAAGGGCGCTTATGAGAAGAAATTCGATTATATGGGCTCTGCTGGTCGTGCCGGCTGTCTGTTTGAGCCAGGATTCGTCATCCAGCCTGAACGCGCGCGCGCTCTTCTACCGCGAGCAGCAGGATAACGACAAGCTGCCTCCAGTTCCGGCAACCCGGCCCGCCGCGAAAAAGACGTCTCCGCCCGCGGCCGGCAAGTCCGAGACGCCCCCCAGGACCACCCAGGCGTCGGTTCAGCCGGAGGGATCTCATGGTGGCGCGGCCATCGTGCCGGTTTCGATGGCCGTCAATCACCTCGGCTTGCGCTACAACATTTTGCTGGTCGATTCACAAGGCAACGCCACGCCCGTTGACCCGGACCGCAATTTCCATCCCGCCGACTGCGTGCAAATTGAATTCTTTCCCAATCGCTCCGGTTATCTCTATGTTATCGAGCAAGGCTCCAGCAAGAAATGGCAGCCTCTGCTGCCCTCTCCCGACATGCCCGAGGAAGCCAACATCGCGCGCTCCTACACCGCCATGCGCGTGCCCCAGAAATATTGCTTCGAAATAGGGGATCCACCTGGCGAAGAGCGCTTCTTTATCGTTCTTTCGCGTAACCCCGAGGATATTTGGGATCTACACGATGCCATCAAGAACGGCCGCACCTCCGAGCCCGCCCCCGCGACCTCAGCGCCCGTCTCCAGTGCCGCCGTGCTCTCCGCCGACAATCGCCTCGACGAAGCCATCCGCCGCGTGTCCGCTCTCCAGAATCGCGATATAACTATCAAAAAAATCGCCCAGCCGGAACAAAACGATCCGCCACAATCCGTCTATGTGACCAATGTCTCGGACACGGGTTCCGACCGGCTGATTCTCCAAATCACGATCAAGCACCGTTGAACTATGACTCACCGATGGGCGGCTTTGATCGTCGCGCTTGTGCTGGCCCGCATCCCCGCGGCGCCGCAGACCCCGGCTCAAAGCACCGCCTTGGCGATTGAAGTGAGTCTGGAACTTCGCCGCGCCGATCGCTGGCAGGCGGTCGACAGCAAGACCGTCTTCCACAACAACGACGAAATTCGCTTCCGTTTCCACACCTCCATCAGCGGATTTCTGTATGTTCTCGACCGCACCACCGGGGGCGAGACCTCGTGGCTCTTCCCGCGCTCCGGAGAGGGCCAGATGAGTCGCGTAGAAGCCGGCCCCGAGTATCTCGTTCCCGGCACCAAGGGCTCCTTCGTGGTCGGCGGCGCGCCCGGATTCGATGTGACCTATTGGGTACTCAGCCCGGTCGCTATCGAATCGCGCGCGACGATTCCGTCCCCTTCCGGAACGCAACCGAGCACATTGATACCTCGCTGCCGCACGCAGGAATTGCAGGCCCGCGGATTCTGCACCGACGAGCGGGCCGGCCCCCGCCCAGCCAAACGGGCGGAGGATGCTCCTATCGCTCTTCCCCCTTCCCAGCATCTGATATCGCGCGACCTCCAGTTCCGTTCCGATGCCGGATCCACTTACATCTCCGCGCCCCAGTCCGCCGGCGGGATCGTTGTCTATGAATTCCATATTGCGCATCAGTGAAGCCGTCCTGCTGGTTGGGCTCGGCAGCCTGGCAGCGCAAACGCCCCAGGCTCCCACCGGCGTCGAGCAGCGCGACATCAAGATCCGCCCCCTCGAAGAGCGGAGCAGGACTCAGCCGCTCACTGTTCCGCGTGGTTATGCCCTGGTCGTGGGAGTAGGCGCTTACCAGAACCTGGCGCCCGAAGAATTCCTGAAGTTCTCCGAATCCGATGCGCAAGCCGTCTATCGCGTGCTCATCAGCCAGCAGGGCGGCGCGTTTCCAGCCGAAAACGTCCACCGCCTGATCGGCCGCGATGCGACGCTTGAAAACCTCCGCCACGAACTGGAGGAGTGGTTGCCGTCCGTCGCGCAGCAGCCTGACCGGGTGGTCGTCTATTTTGCCGGCCACGGACTGGTCGCCCACGGCCGCGGCTATATCGCGCCGTGGGATGTGGACGCGACGCATCCAGAAACGACCGCCTACCCCATGGACCGCCTGGCAAAGGTGCTCGGAGAGAAAGTCAAAGCCCGCTGGAAAGTGTTGCTCGCGGATGCCTGCCACTCCCAGAAAATCAACGCCGAAACTACGGATGACGCCGTGGATGCACAGTTCGGCCAGTTCACGCACGGCTTTCTCACCTTCACCGCCACCCGCGAGCGCGAGAGTAGTTATGAGGATCCTAAGTTGTCCACGGGATATGGCCTGTTCACTTACTTTCTGACCCAGGGCATGCAGGGCGCCGCGGACGCTAACTGCGACGGTCTCATCACCGCCGACGAGATCATCGAGTATGTCCGCGAACACGTACGCGAATACGCGCGCGCCCGCGGCGTCTCCCAAACTCCCACCGAACGCGGCGATTTCGAGCCGGATAGTTTTGTCGTCGGCGCTACCTCCTGCACCAGCGCCTCTCCGCCGGCCTCGCTCTCGCTCGGCAGCCTCACTATCGAGACCAATATGGACGACGTAGATGTCTACGTCGACGACAAACTGCAGGGGTCCGTAGCAAAAGCCAAACCGCTCAAGCTGCCCGGTCTTTCCACCGGCGTTCACACCGTCAAAGGAATTCGCAAGGGCTATCAGCCCGATACCAAGGAAGTCATGGTGGTACCCGGCCAGGATCGCACCGTCACCTTGCGCATTCAATACCGGCTGGAATACAAGAAGACTGCCATGGATCTCTTGGATCGCGGCGAAAAGCTCCTGTTCAAGCGAACCTCAACCTTCAACCCCCTGGCCGCCTACCTGCCCGATCGCCAGACGCAGGGCGATCTGCAACAGGCCCGCGCATACTTCACTCAAGCCTTGCAGGAGGAGCCTTCCTACGCCCAGGCCGAGTACGATCTGGCCATGACCTGCCAGCTTCTGAACGATCCCAAGGCCATGCTGGATGCCTTTCGCCGCGCCATCGCCATCAATCCTTCCTACGTGGAGGCGCGCGTCCAATTCGCCGGCGCATTGATCGAAGAGGGCGATCCCGACGAGGCCATCCGCCAACTCACCGAAGCCCTCCGCAGCGAACCAGATAATGACGTCGCCTGGTCCCACCAGGCGCGCGCGTTTCTGGATAAAGGTGTGTGGGATCAAGCTATCCAATCAGCCAATAAAGCTATCGCGCTAAAATCCGGCAACGATCAGGCATACCTTTGGAAGGCCGACGCCCTGCGTCACAAGGCGGCCGACGAGAAAGGTCCGGGCCGCGCTAAAATCTATCAACAGGCCGCCGATACTTTCGACCACTATCTCAATCTCACTAACTTCTCCACCCCCGCCTACGAAAAGTTCGCTTATTACTTCATCGGCTTTGGTATCGGGTCCCGCCGCCATGCCGACCGCCAGGGCGTGTACGCCTACCAGCGGAACCTGGCTTATATGGGCCTTTGCGATTGCCAGGATAAACTTGGCAATTTCCTTCGCGCGCGCTATGCCTGCGAACGTGCGATTCAGTACGATAGCACCGAGCCGCTGAGCTATTTCTTCCTCGGCAACGTATATCGGGACTTGTTCATTTCCAGCAAGCAGAAAGAGTATCTGGTCTCAGCCCGGGCGAACTATGCCAAGATGATCCAGATAAATCCCGACCTCGATATGTCGGGGCATGCCAAGAACTATCTTGAGCAGATTGATGGGCTCCTGGCTCGCATGAAGTAGCCGTACCACTGCCCCTCGAACAATAAAAAGTACTTGCTTTAACGGTCCCCCAGCGCGTATACTCCCCAAAGGCTCAGAAGCGCAAGACGCAGGGAATTGTGCCCATTTTGCGTTATTAACAAGAGAGCGCAACAGGGCTCGCGCGTCCGCGCCGTTATCCAGGCCCGGAATCGCAGGATAGTGACGGCACGTTCGCGAGTCCGCTTTGCGCGGTTTCGCGGTTAATAGAGCGCGAAGGTCTCGCGTATCACCGCCGTCAGATAGGGCCGGAATCGCCTGATAGTGATGGTGCGGCGGTCGGCCTGTTTTTGGCGCGTTAAAGAATAAAGTGACTACGTCAATGGGAAAGAATTTGATCGGGAATTCCCTGCTGTTCGGCCTGCTCCTGGTTGCCTGTTTCGCGCAGGCCTTTGCGCAGAGCTCCGGTACTGATTATCGTTTGCCTCGTCCCGCCCGGAGCGTGGCGGAAATCTTGCTCCTTCCCGGAACCCAGGCGCCCGCGGCACAGGCGCCCGCCGCCGGCGAGACGCCCGATACGTCCGATCTCACCATCACCGTTCTCGAGGGCGAGGACGGCATCAATATCGTCAAGACTAAGACCGTGGTCAAGCCGGTGGTGGAGGTCCGCGACCGGAACAAGTTACCCGTTGCGGGGATCCCGGTCACGTTCACGCTACCCAGCGTGGGCTCGGGCGGCGTATTCGCCAACGGCAGCAAAATTATTACCGTCCTCACCGACAGCGCCGGCCGTGCCACCGTCACCGGCATGCGGCCCTTGGGCACCGGCCAGTTCAAAATCAACGTCAGCATTTCCAGCCGCGGCCGCACCACCAGCAAGGAAATCACTCAAACCAACTATGCCACGATGGCCGCCGCCCAAGCGGCTGGTGCTGCCACCACCGGCATCGCTGTGTCACATGGTCTGTCCGGTCTGGCCATCGGCGCGATCGTGGCGGGCGTGGCTGCAGTCGCCGTGGTGGTGGCAGAGGTGGCCATCTCGGGAAAATCCAATTCGCCTTCCGCGTCGGCGGTGTCCGGGACTATCGGGCTGGGAGGCAGTCCCGTCTTCGGTCCACATTAAGAAGAAAATCGGAGTTTGCGGTCGCCATGCTACGAGTTCCCCTATTCCTGATTGCCGCTGTGCCGGTCTTATTTTCTACCGCGCTGCCGGCCGCCGATGTCCTGATGGGCCGGCCGGTCCTTGGCTACGTTACCGAATCCTCGCCGCTACGCCTGCGCGCCATCCTTGGCGTTCCAGGGTCCGCCGTCATGACAGGCGCGCTCACCCTGCCTGAGAACATCGCTCAGCTCTACCCCGCCCCGGGCCAAGCTTATGCATTAGCCGTCCGCCCCGGAGACGATCCCGCCGTGATCGCCTTGAATGTGGCCGCCTCACTGGCCGCTGTTCCGCTGGCCGGAGGCCTCCGCCAACCAGATCTGGTGTCCTTCAGTCCCACGGGACAGGCTGCCCTACTCTATTCCAAGGCCGCGGGTCTTCAGGTCATAATTGGGCTGCCTGCGTCGCCGCGCATTGCAGCCAACTACAACGCGACTGCATTTTCCGCGACCCTTCAGGCCGCGGCGCTCAGCGATGACGGTACACGCGTGCTGTTCGCAGCCGCGGGCGGCGCCTTCGAACTTCCGTCGAGTGGCCAGCCCCAACAGATTCTCAGCACCGCCGGACCCGCCATTCTGGCGTTCTTCCCCAATAGCCCGCAGGCGGCCATCGGAGATCCGGAATCCGGCTCTGTTAACGTATGGCCGTCCGCCCCCGGATCAAGTACCGCGCGCCCCTTGGCGTCGGGCCTGGCAGGTATGGCGGTGATCCAGGCTTCCGCCGATGGCCAGAGCCTATGGATTTCAAATCCCGCCGCTCAATCCATCTGGTCAGTGGAAATGCAGACGGCCCAGGTCCGCACTTTCAACCTGCAGGTTGCACCAGCTACGCTCGACCGTCTTCCCGGCCCAGACATGTTCCTGATCGCCTCCGCTTCCGGAAAACCTGCCTGGATCTTTTTCCGGCAGGCCAGCCAGAGCAATGATGCCATCGCGGTCTTCATACCAGCCGCCAAGAAACATGTGCCGGTCGAAACCCGTCGGGAGGGCCAGAACTAATGACCTCTCCTCGTCTGCTCGCGGCACTCTCGCTGGCTTTCGCGCTCTCGCCGGCAGCCTTCGCCGAACCGGCGTTTACCATTACCAGCCTCTCACCCGACACAGCCGTCATCGGGGGACCGTCGTTTATCCTGACCGTCACCGGCTCCAACATGTCCGACTGCCCGTCAGGACCTTGCTCGTTCGTCAATTGGTCGGCGCCGGCTTCCAACACGATCAGCTTCCCGGCTACGATAAACAGCGCAGGCACGCAGGCAACCGCAACCATTTCCTCCAAACTGCTTAATTCCGTCGAGACCGTCAACATCTCCGTGACCGCCAGCACCGGCAGTTCCAACACTCTTCCATTTACGGTCACGCAACCGGTGCTCACCTCCGTACCGTCATCCCTGACCTTCGTTTATCAAATCGGACTCAACCCGCCGGGATCTCAACAACTAACCATCACCAGCAACGGTGCGCAGCAGGGCCTCGGCATCTCGACTATTGTGAATACGCCAGGGGGTGGAACCTGGCTCTCCACAACGACCGCCCAGGCAGCCACTCCGGCAACCTTCGGGGTTTCGGTGAACCCTCTGGGCCTCGCGCCCGGCACCTATACTGGAGACGTCATTATCGGTTGCGGAAGTGCGTCTAACTGCCCGTTGTCAATACCGGTGACCTTCGTCATCAATCCGCAGCCGGCACTGTCTGTCGCTCCCGCTTCCCTCTCTTTCACCTATCAGATCGGATCCAGCGCGCCTGCCTCGCAACTACTCGCGTTATCCACTAACGCCGCTCAGGTGAGTTTCACTGCGACCGCCTCCGTGCAAAGCCCATCCAACGGCACCTGGCTCTCCGTTAGCCCGGGAAGCGGGACTACGCCCGCGAACCTGACCGTCTCCGTGAATCCGGCCAGTGTGCCGGCCGGCACGTATAGCGGCACCATCGTCATCAACGGCACGGGGGCCTCCAACAATCCCGTGTCGGTGCCTGTAACGTTCACTGTGAATCCACAGCCAACGGTGGTCGTCAAGCCCTCTTCTCTTTCTTTCAGTTATCAAATCGGGTTCCCGCAGCCTCTTCCGCAGGTGGTGGCGGTGGTCAGCAATAACGCCCCTGTGAATTTCACCGTCGCGGCCCAGGTGCAAACTCCCGTTGGCGGCGAATGGCTCAACGTCAACCTGGCCAGCGGAACGACTCCAGCCAACCTCAGCGTGTCTGTCCTTCCAACCGGACTCGCCGCCGGCTCCTATAGCGGCAGCATCGTCATCAGCGCACCCACGGCAACCAACAGCTCGATAACGATCCCCGTGGCGTTCACCGTGGTGGCGCAGCCGGTGCTTTCGGCCCAACCGGCGAGCCTTTCCTTCGCCTATCAGATCGGATCTACGTCGCCGGCTGCGCAGCCTTTGGTGATCTCAAGCAGCAACACGCAGTTGAACTTCACGGCTGCCGCCAGCGTACAGACTCCCGCTGGGGCCGCGTGGCTCTCGGTCACTCCAAACAACTCAACCACCCCCGGAACCCTGAGCGTATCCGTAAATCCCACGACACTGCCACCCGGCACCTACACGGGCACGATCGTCATCACCTGTGGAGTCGCCGCCAACAGCCCGCTATCGATACCTGTGACCTTCACAGTGACCGCGCAGCCTGCCCTGACCGCTACGCCTGCCAGTCTCTCCTTCACTTTCCAGATCGGGTCCGCTCCACCCTCTTCACAACCACTGGTCATCGGCACGACTGGTGCCGCGGTGAATTTCGGCGCCGTGGCCAGCGTACAAACACCGGCCAGTGGAACATGGCTCGCCGTGACCCCTCCCAGCGGTTCGACACCCGGAAACCTGACTGTGTCCGTCAATCCCGCGGGCCTGGCCGCCGGTACATATACCGGCACCATAACTGTCACCTGCCAAGCCGCTTCCAACAGTCCGCTAAAGGTACCTGTGACTTTCACAGTGGTTGCGCAACCGACTCTCTCGGTGAATCCCGCCGCGTTGTCGTTCACCTATCGGATTGGGTCCACAACTCCGCCCTCACAAGCGCTGGCAGTGACCAGCAGCGCGGGCGGATCAAACTTCACGGTCGCGGCCACGGTGCAGACACCGGCCGGCGGCGCCTGGCTTTCCGCCAGCCTTTCCAGCCAGTTCAGCGCGGGAAATGTGGCTGTAAGCGTGAACCCCACCGGCCTCCCGGTTGGCACTTACAGCGGGACGGTTACGATCACTGGCAATGCTTCCAATAGTCCGCTCGCGGTCCCGGTAACGTTCTCTGTGACTCCGCAGCCGGTGCTCCAAATCACCCCCGCGTCCCTCGCGTTCAGCTATCAAATCGGATCGAACTCGCCGCAGGCCCAGCCGCTGACCATCGCCAGTACCAACGCCGCGGTGAACTTCGGCGCGGTGGCCGTGCTGCAAACTCCCAGCGGCGGCACCTGGCTATCCGTAAGTCCGGCCAGCGGCAACACGCCCCAGACCATCAGCGTCGCCGTGAATCCCGGCGGATTGAAAGCCGGTGTCTATACGGGATCCATCATCATCACGGCCCAAGGCGCATCCAACAGCCCCAGCACTATCGCGGTGACGTTCACCGTAAGCGCGCAGCCAGCCCTTTACTCCGCGCCGGCTTCTCTGGCGTTCAGCTATCAAATCGGAGCCACCGTGCCGTCGGCTCGGGCGTTGAATATAGCCAGCAGTAGCGCCGCCTTGAATTTCACCGCCGCGGCCGCGGTTCAGACCCCTAACGGCGGCACGTGGCTATCCCTGACCCCCGCCAGCGGAACTACGCCCGCCGGTCTCCGTGTTTCCGTGAATCCCGTGGGACTCGCCGCAGGCACTTACACCGGCTCCGTTATTGTTACCGCGTCTGAGGCCTCCAACAACCCCCTGACCGTCCAGGTGACATTGACCGTAAGTAGTGCGCCGGTGTTGAACGCTACGCCCGCTTCTCTTGCGTTCAGCTATCAGATCGGCGCCTCTCTGCCGGCCGCTCAAACGCTGGCGCTAACTTCTAGTGGCGCCCCCTTGAGTTTTAGCGCCGCCACCGCCGTGCAAACCCCGTCCGGAGGAGCGTGGCTCTCCGTGAACCCGGCGGCTGGCACCACCCCGGCCAGCCTGAGTGTCTCAGTGAATCCCGCCGGGCTTCCGGCCGGCACTTATAACGCCACCATTACGCTGGCCGCCGCCGGCACGTCCAACTTTCCGCTGACCGTGGCGGTAACTTTCACCGTAACTGCGCCGCAGGCACTCTCCGCCCTGCCCAACGCATTTATATTCACCTATCAGACCGGCGCAGCCAACCCCGCGGCGCAATCGCTCGCTCTGACCAGCGGCGGCGTCGCGTTGAGTTTCACCGCCTCCGCCGCCGTGCAAACGCCCGCTAACAGCAATTGGCTGCTGGTGAGCCCCGGCACTGGAACTACGCCCACAAGTTTGAGCGTCTCGGTAAATCCCGCGGGACTGCCGGATGGCACCTATACCGGAACAGTCACCATTAACACCGTGCCGCCAAGCACCGCACTGACGGTTCCGGTCACCTTGACCGTAACGACTCCGTCCACTTTGTCGGCCACACCAGCGGCCCTCTCGTTTACCGTCCAGGCTGACACCGCCAGCCGTCCTGCCGGCCAGCAAATAGCGTTAGCGGCCAGCGCGGGCGCGTTGAGCTTCTCCGCAGCGGCCGCCGTGCAGACTCCGGCCGGCGGCACGTGGCTCTCTGTAACTCCCGCCACCGGAACTACTCCCGGTAATCTCACGGTCTCCGTCGTGCCCGGCTCGCTCGCGACCGGCATCTACAACGGCTCCATCACGATCAGCGCGCCGGGCGCGACCGCTACAACGCTGACCGTTCCGGTGACTCTGACCGTGATCCCGGCGATCCAGCTAACGCCCAGCATCACGCAAATCACGGCAACTACCAGCCAGCCGACTGTGACGGTAACTTTGAATACTCCCAGCCCCAACGATCTCACTGCGACGCTCGAGATCTCCTTTACAGGTAATGCCGCCGGTCTCCCGGATAATTATATTGATCCCGGTCTCCAGTTCGGCCAGGGTGGCCTCACCGCGACGCTCACCATCCCCGCGGGCAGCACCAGTGCGTCGCTCCCCGCCGGTGACGCGATCTCCATCGGCAGCGTGGCCGGGAACATCACCGTTACCCTGACTTCTTTGACCGAGACTGTAAATGGTCAAGAGCAGTCGCTCGCCCTACCGGCTCCCAATCCGAACGCCACCATCACCATCCCGCCGCTCGCGCCCGTGATCACCTCCGTGCGCATCATCAACGTGGCTTCGAGCGGCTTCGTGGTGGATATCGTGGCTAGTTCCACCTCGCGCGATCTGCAGGGCGCCAGCTTCACCTTCACCCCCGCCACCGGAGCGACCTTGAATGGCACGACCTTCTCTTATAGCGGATCGGGGAATGCCCTAAGTTCGCAGGCGCTCATCTGGTTTGGGGCAACGGGACCGGGGCTGGCTTCGGGAGGCGCATTCGAAATGCAAGTCCCCTTCACCTTCCAGGGCAGCACCAGCGCCATAGGCTCTGTTTCGGTAACGCTAACGAACTCGGTAGGCGCCTCTACCGCGGTGACGGGAACGATGTAGGAAGTGAGGCAGGGGCTCTACTTCCACTTACTCAAAAGCGCCTTAGCTTCCGGATACCTAACCTGGGCATATTGAAGCTTGCTTTTAGCCTCATCCGTCCACTTGCCCTGATCGATCAAAACCGCCCCGAGCAAATAATTGGCCTTGAACGAATAGCTGTGCAGCTTCATAGCCTCGCGCAACACGGTCTCCGCCGCTGCGTATTGCCGCCGCGCGCAAAGCAGCGTCGCCAGATTGGTAAATGCCAGAACGTGCTTTGGGTCCGCCTCCATCATACGCCGCAGAGTCTGTGCCGCTTCATCCGCATGACCTGCAGCTTCCAGTTCCAGCGCCAGGTTATTCCAGGCCTCGTAATACAGCGGATCCAGGTTAACCGCCTGACGATACCCTTCCGCCGCCTCTTCGTGCTGCTTCTTCTTCGCCAGGCGCTCCGCCCTTTCAGCCACTTTACGTGCCGCCCGCGCCGGTTCGTGCCTGGGAACCGATTGCGCCGCCACCGTAGGATCGTCACCTTCTTCGAACGACAGAGACCGCAGCAGGGTTTCCGGCCTCACCGTAGGCGTGGCCATTTCGTGCAGTGCATTGAGCTCCCTGGTGGTCTCGGTGTTGATGCCGGCACTCTGCGCAAATGCCGCCGTGCCCGGCAGAAGAACTACAAGAATGACTGGTAGGCAGGCCCGCATGGAACCGCTCTCGCCCTATTTTACTCCGTCCTTCTTCTGCAGCATGCGGCCCAGCTCGGCTTCTTTGGTTTGCTTCACGTGCTCCCCTTTGGCAAACGCCTCTTTGCTGCCTTCCAGATCGCCTTTCAGCCGAAGCAACTGACCCAGCGTGTTGTATGGTCCCGGATCGGCGGGGTTCAGCTTGATCGCAGTGCGCAGCGCGGCTTCCGCCCCTTCGCGATCGCCTTTTTGCTTCAGCGCCGTTCCCATCATGAAGTAAGCCTCCGCGTAATCCGGCCGCAGCGCGATCGCCGCCCGCATCTCTTTGGCTGCATCTTCGAACGAGCCTGTCTGCCAGTAGGCGATACCCAGCGTATAGTGCGCCTCCGCCATACTGGGATCGAGCTCCAGCGCCCGCTGCAGTTCCACCCGGGCTGCCTCGATGTCGTCTTTGTTTTTCAGTGCTACGCCCAAATCGTAATGCGCGCTGGCCAGGTCCGGATCGCGGCGGATCGCCTCGCGCAATTGTTCCACGGCTTTGTCCTGGTCGCCCTTCTGTATGTATGCAAATGCGATGTTGACTCGCGCCATGTTGTACGACGGATCCGTTTGCAGAATCTTTTCGAATTGTGCGATCCCCTCGTCGGCGCGTCGCGTGTAAACCAGCGTGGTTCCGAGGTTGTTCCGGGCGTCGATATCGTTAGGATTTAGACCCACGGAGCGCTGGTACGCCTCCACCGCCGCCGCCAGGTCGCCGGTCTTCTGCAACGCCATGCCGAGCGAGTTCCATGCGTCCGCGTGATTGGCGTCTACCGCGACGGCCGCCTGTAAATGTGGCAGCGCCGCCGCATAGTCGCCTTGCGACTTCAGCACTTCTCCGAATTTAAGTTGATATTCGAAATTGCCCGGCTCCAGCGCCGCGGCGCTTTGCAGATGCGGAACGCTGTGCTCCTGATCCTGCGCCAGCCAGTACGCAGCCCCCAGGTGATACTGCGCCACTGCCAGTTTGGGATCCAGATCGATGGCTCGCTGAAAGTTTTGAATGGCTTCGTCCCGCCGCCCCAATACCGCCAGCAGAAATCCGACCTGGTCTTCCAGTTGCGCCGATTTCGGATCGAGCGCTGCCGCCTGCTGATAGACCGCCAAAGCCCCGGCGGCATCTCCCTGCGCCTTCAGCGCCGCGCCGCGGGCCTCGAGATCTTGCACCGTGTCGGCGCCGCAGATGACCGCGCAAACAACCAACCCTAAAGCGAATACCCGCACTTCGCTTAATTATAGTGGGGCGGGCCGGAGGTCTGCGCGGGCCGTGGCTCGCCCCGGTGGTATCATCCCAAAATGCGTACTCTCATCGCTTGCACTTTCCTCGCGGCGCTCCCCGCCTTCGCCGCCACCTGCGAGAGCCTTGCCTCTACCTCTCTCCCCGATACCACCATCACTATCACCCAATCCGTCCCTACCGGATCCTTCACGCCGCCCTACGGCAGCCCCATCGACAAACTTCCCGCCTTCTGCCGCGTGGCCGGCGTCATCAAGCCCTCCAGCGATTCCTACATCCGTTTCGAAGCCTGGCTGCCGGTCTCGGGCTGGAATGGCAAATTCCTCGGCGTGGGTAACGGCGGGTTCGCCGGCGCCATCGGCTTCTCTTCCATGGGCGCCAATCTAAAACGCGGCTACTCTACCGCCGGTACCGACACCGGCCACGAAGCCGACGGCGAAGATGCCAGTTGGGCGTACCACCATCCGCAAAAGGTGATCGATTTCGGATACCGCGGTCTGCACCTGAGCATGGCCAATGCCAAAAGTCTAATTCAGGCGTTCTATGCCGAGCCCGCCCGCCATTCGTATTTCGATAGCTGCTCCGACGGCGGCCGTGAAGCTCTCATGGAAGCCCAGCGCTTCCCCGCGGATTTCGATGGCATCCTGGCCGGCGCGCCCGCTAATTTCTGGACGCACATGCTGGCCGCCGGCGTGGATATCAGTCAAGCCATCTATACCGACCCCGCGGGCTACATACCGAGTATCAAGTTTCCAGCCATCGCGGCCGCAGTGGTCGCAGCCTGCGACGCGCAGGACGGTGTCCAGGATGGCATCATCAACGATCCGTCTCGCTGTCACTTCGATCCATCCACGCTTCTCTGCAAAGACCTCGATACGCGCACCTGTCTCACCGCCTCCCAGGTCGCATCTCTCAAGAAGTTATACGCCGGCGGAAAAAACAGCCAGGGCGCTACTATCTTCCCCGGTTATGCGCCCGGCGCCGAAGACGGGCGCGGCGGCTGGGTCCCGTGGCTCATCGGCAATGGACCCGGCGGCAGCAGCAGCTCCGTTTATATGGAGAATTACTTCCGCTACATGGTTTTTGAGGATCCGACATGGAACCCACTTACTGCCAAAGTGGATACTGTTCTCCAGACCGCCGACGAAAAAACAGCCCGCGCCCTGAATGCCACCGAAACCGACTTACACTCTTTCCAGTCTCGCGGCGGCAAACTCATCCTCTATCATGGCTGGAACGATCCGGCCATCGCACCCGCCAACACCATCAATTATTACAACGGAGTGCTCCACGCCATGGGCGCGCAGGCCGCCGGGAAGTTTGTGCGTCTGTACATGGTACCCGGCATGCAACATTGCTTCGGCGGCCCGGGACCCAGTTCCTTCGGCCAGCTTGGCACCACCACCACAAATGGTCCGGAACATGGCATGTACGACGCCCTCGAACACTGGGTCGAAAAAGGCGAGGCACCAGGCGTTATTGTCACCACTAAGTACATCGAAGACGACCCCGCCAAAGGACCTAAGATGACTCGCCCTTTGTGCGCTTACCCACAGATTGCCGTTTATAAGGGCAGCGGCGATACCAACGATTCCGCAAACTTCGACTGTCAGACCGTAGCCGGGAATTAAAGTTAGTTTATCCGTCCCCTCATCTGGAACTCGCGTTGCTATACTCACGTCTGAGGAGCACAGAGGCTACCATGATGGCTACCAGGAAATCCCCGAGATCTCTCCGGTTTTTCTTACTAACTTCAGTGTTTCCCGCCCTGTTCGTGTCGGCGGCTCACGCCCAGGACCCGCCCATGCGCGTGGCGAATTTGAACTACATTAACAACAACGTCTCCATGCAGCCTGCCGGCTCCGACGAATGGTCGCCCGCGGTCGTGAACCGTCCGTTCACCACCGGTGACTACCTGTGGGCCGACGCTGATTCCAGTGCCGAGCTGCATTTGAATAACGGCATCATCCGGTTGGCGCCGCAATCCAGCTTGGGCTTTCTCAACCTCGATGACCGTTTCGCGCAGCTCCGCTTTTCACAAGGCGAGCTGGTGCTCATCGTGTGGCGCCTCGGGGACAACGAAAGCTTCGAGGTGGATACTCCCAACGCCGCCATCACCATCCTGCGCGAGGGTGAGTACCGGTTCAATGCCGATCCCGACTCGGCAACCACCTGGACCATGGTGCGGCGCGGGGAAGCCGAAGTCACCGGCGGAGGCCAGGCCTTCACACTCCGGCCCGGCAATAGCGCCCAGCTAATCGGAACCGATCAACTCTCTTATAACGTGCAGTACGCGCCCGATCCCGACTGGTTCGAAAGATGGTCCACCGCGCGCGATGCCGATTTCGCCCGCGCGGAGTCCGCGCACTATCTCCCGCCCGACGTTATCGGTTACGAGGAACTGGAGCACCACGGCCATTGGCGCGACACCCCAGGGTACGGCTCTGTCTGGTATCCGACCGTGGACGCTTCGTGGGCCCCGTATCACGACGGCCACTGGGCGTGGGTCGAACCATGGGGCTGGACCTGGGTCGATGATGCCCCCTGGGGCTTCGCCCCCAGCCACTATGGCCGCTGGGCCTATGTCAGTGGAGGGTGGGGATGGGTTCCCGGACCTATGATCATTTCCGGTGGTGGCGCGCCCGCCATGCGTCCGATGTACGCGCCGGCCCTGGTCGCATTCATTGGCGGCGGCAGTTTCGGCGCTTCTATCTCTGCCGGCGGTCCGGCGATTGGATGGGTACCTCTTGGTCCCGGCGAGGTTTATGCGCCCGCCTATCAGGTCAGCCAGAATTATTTTCGTACCGTGAATGTATCCAGTACGACTGTCGTCAACACCGTGAACATCACGAATGTGTATAACAACGTGTACGTGAATAAGACGGTCACCAATGTCACGGTGAACCAGCATTTCGCGAATATGGCGGCGCCAAACGCAGTCAACGCCATGCCGCAGAATGCCTTCGCCAGCGGACGCCCCGTGAGGCAGGCTGGAGTGGTGGTGACGCGCAATCAAGTCGCGCAAGTGCAGCCCGCTTCGATGACTGTGGCGCCTGCCGTGGCGCCCGTGAAGCAGGCGCTCGCCCCGATGGCCGGCAGCCGGCCCGCCATGCGGCCGCCCGCCCGCGCCGTCAGTATGCCGGTTGTGGCCAAAGTCGCGCCGCCGCCGGCGCCTGTTCCATTCGCGGCCAAGCAGGCCGCCTTTCAGCAGAATCTGGGACGTCCCGTGAACATTCCGGTCATTCGCCAGGCCGCCGCGCCTCGAACCCCCGTGGCTTCGCCTGCCGTGAGAGTGGCGGCCCCGGCGCGCCAGGTGGTGCCGCAGGTACAACCGGTGAAGGCCGCCGCGCCGCCTAAGGCACCCGGTCCACCTCCGGGACAGACCAACTTCCGCCCGCCCGTGGAGCCCGCGCCTGCGGCTCAACCCGTAAACCGCGCGCCGGTCCAACCCACACCATCAGCGCAACCCGTGAACCGGCCGCCCCAGCCGGCGCCCACGCCGCAACCCGGGTACCGGCCACCAGTCCAGACGCCGCCGTCGAACCCGCGCCCGGCCGAGACCAACCCGCGCCCGGCCGAGACGAATCCACGGCCGGTGCAACCACCGCCGCAGGCGCCGCGCGCCACGCAGCCGCCGCCGCCGGCGCCCCGTGTTACGCAACCACCGCCCGAGTCGCCGCGCGCTACGCAACCGCCGCCGCAGGCGCCCCGAGCTACGCAGCCACCGCCGCAGGCGCCACGAGCCACGCAACCACCGCCCGAGTCGCCGCGCGCTACGCAGCCACCGCCGCGGGCGCCACGAGCCACGCAGCCGCCGCCCACCCAACCCCAGCCGCGCGTACAGCCCGGCCAGGGCCAGAAGACCACTCAGCGGCCGCCTGAAAAGAAGAAGACCGACGAGAAAAAAGAACAATAACTCGAACTGCAACCAAACACAGGCGCGCCCAAAAAGCGCGCCTGCGCACCACCCCATAACGCATTACCCATAACCATCAGCCAATAGCCGCTATTGCTATCTTTAGATGTAATTGATAGCCGTCCACCTGCGGCATACCATGGGTTAACGTCATGGATGAACTTCGCCATTATCTCGAGATGTTGCTCGAACATCGGTGCAAATCGAGCGGCGCGCCTTGCCCGGAATGCCTGGGACTCCAGCGGATTTACCAGTTCCTGCAGTCCGAGCTCTTCTCCACTGTGATTTACACCGAGACACCGATGCAGCCGCGGCAATTGCCTGCACAGGAATCGCATGCGGTTAATCGCGCCGTCCGGGGCCCCCGTCCTTCGCAGGCCGCCTGATCGCCTAGCGGGCCGCCGCGACGTGACCCGTGCTGGCGATGCGCAGTTCCGTCTCGCGTATCATGCGTGGCCACAGCGTGTCCGGATCGGCATCGTAGACCGTTGCCGCCGTACCCGGGAAAATATACCACGCGCCAAGATCCAGTTCGTTTTCCAGTTGCGGTACGGTCCATCCCGCATATCCCACGAACACGTGCATTCTGTTCGACTCAATCTGCGACGCGAAGGTCTGTTGCAGGGAGTTCCTCGACGTGACCAGATAGACGTCCCCAAACACGCGCTCGCTATCGTCGGGCGCGTGCGTCGAACGCACCAGCGCCAGGATCTCTGTCCTATCCACAGGTCCACCGGCATAGACCAGGTCCGCCCGTTCTTTCGCGGCTTTCACGTCTTCCAGCACCCGCGAAATCGGGACCTTCGACCGGCGGTTCACGATCAGGCCCACGACGCCGTCCTCGTTATACTCCACCAGCAGCACCACGGTTTTCGCGAAATTTGGATCGTTCAGGTCTTTGCTGGCAACCAGAAATTTTCCGGCGCCCAGATCGGCAGGCCGCGTCGATTGCGCGGACGCCAACTGCAAACCGCCCGCTATCCACAACCAAACCGCCCCCACCGGCAGCCACCGCATAGGTAGATTTTGACGCGGTACTGGCTCAAATAGCCAGCCCGTTTTCAACAAACCCCTTTCAAACCGTGCGTGCGGTTTTCCCGCACACGGCTTAACGATGATCTTACTGGTGCGGCTTGCGCCGGGTAGCGCACGGTTCCGCGCAATCGATACAGACCCATTCCGTGAAACTGAGCGGCTGTCCACAGTACACGCCGCGTCGCTCGCTGCCCGCCACGCCGATGCATCCAGCGTACGAGCCGCTCATAGACGAAGCTGTCCATTTTCAGGAACACCCGAGACGATGTGCCCGTCCGGAAGTAGTTCCCCCAACCGCGAAGCACGGGGTTCAGTTTGGCGATGATCTGCTTCACGTCCTCCCCGCTGGCACGTTTATCGGTGATCTCCCGCACCCGGTCCCGGAGCCGCTTCGTGGCCTGCGGTGACGGCCAGCGGTGCATGTAATATGCCCGCGGGTTCCGCAGAATACTGCGCTTCTTGCGGATCGTACACCCCAGAAACACGAAGCTTTCCTTCCCACGCCGTAAGTCCACCATCCGCGTCTTCTCCGGATGCAGCCCCAAACCCAGCTTGCTCATCACAAACTGGATTTGTCGAAGCGCCTCCTTCGCCTTCGACTCCGTTGGCGCCATCACCACGAGGTGAGTAGGCCCGGGGAATCTCACCCCGAGCCTCTCTCAGAACCGTACTTGAACCTCTCAGCTCATACGGCTCCCGCCATGGAGCCACGCCGCTCGCCCATCTGCCAGTGCGCCCACAACTTCGGATCGCGTCTCGAGATGCGCGCGACCCAATGTGTCGCCCTGCGCAAATGACCGCGCAGCGTCTTGTATTTCCGTTCGGCCCAGCGGGCCAGCGATCGATCCAGTTGGCGCATCGGCGGATACAGCGCCGAGCGATAATACCGCCCGTAGTATTGGAGCCAGCCTCGGATCTTCGGGTTGAACATCCGCGACAGATCTTCGATTCGCTTGTCGCTGCGTAAATGCAGGTCCCAGCTTCGAATCTCCACCCGAATCGCTTTCACCGCCTTGTCGGAAACTGCCGGGCTGAAGTTGATGAAGAACTTCCCCTTGCGATTCTTCGATCTCCGCGGCCGAAATGTGTAGCCCAGAAAATCGAACTTCTCGTTCGGATACTTCCTCCGCCGATCATCATCCTTGCAATAGACAACCTTCGTCTTCTCCGGATGAAGCTCCAACCCACACTCCTTCAAGCGCGCGGCTATGGCAGCCCGAACCCCCTGGGCTTCCGCCTCTGTCCTGCAATGCACGATGGCATCGTCGGCGTACCGCTCAAAAGGCATGTGCGGATACTGCTTCGCCATCCATCGATCAAAAGCATAGTGCAGAAACAAATTGGCTAACAGAGGGCTGATGACCCCGCCTTGCGGCGTGCCCTTCTCACGCGGGACCAACTGGCCGTCCTCCTCTTGCACTGGCGCTTGCAGCCACCGCTCGATATAGAGGACCATCCACTGTTCCTTGGCGTGCTTCTTCACCGCCCGTAGCAGCAGATCTTGCGGGATGTTGTCAAAGAAGCCCTTGATGTCCAGATCCAAAATCCAGTCATAGCGCCAGCATCGCTGCCGCGCCTGCCCCACTGCATCCAGCGCCGACTTCCCCGGCCGATAGCCGTAGGAATCCGGATGGAACAGCGGGTCCACCGCCGGCTCCAGTCTCGACTTCACCACCTGTTGCGCGATCCGATCCGACACGGTCGGTATGCCCAGCTTCCTTTCCCCACCGTTCGCCTTCGGTATTTTTACCGTGCGCACCGGCGGTGGAAAGTAACTGCCCGACGACATCCGATTCCAGATCTTGTACAGGTTCCCTTTCCGGTTGCTCTCAAAATCCGCAATCGACTGCTCGTCGACCCCTGCCGCTCCTTGGTTCGCCTTCACTCGCTTATACGCTTCCCAGACCTCCCCCTTGGATATACAGAACGGCTTTGCCTCACTCATCGGCTCCTCCCATTCCTGGTTGGCTCATTGAATTTGGCCCCATAACACAACCCCTTCGCTCCATCCCGTTTCCGGGACTTCACCACTACTACGGGTTGTTCCGCCCCTGGGCTCCGCTTCCGTACTCTCGCCCTCGTGGTTCTTCCACTTGCGGCTTCTCCGTTCGCATCGGAGTCCCAGGTTCCCACGTTCCGCTCGACCGCCTCTGGCAAGTTCAGGCCACCTTAATGCCGGATGCCGCCCCGTCCGTAAGCAGGCCTTCGCCAGAGCTGATCCCGCAGTAACGACTCCCTGCGGTTTCGACATCGTCCCTACGCTTTCGACACGTCATCAGTGGTTCCCTTACGGTCCTCTCCTTGCCAGTCACCTGACCTGGTTCTTCCCAGGCCTTTTCCTTCTGTGCTCACGACCATGGCTCTTGACCACAGCCGCCGAAGGTGGTTTGGAACCTGCTCCTGCCAGCCGGTTCCGAGGGGCCTTCCCTCATCGATCAAGCAGTTACACACATTGGGCCCTCCTCGGCCCTTTGCGCTCGTGGCGCACAATCGTCGGCATATCGAATCAGTTTCCCGAGCGACCCACACTTGGCCGCCCACAACCGATCCAACAGGTGCAGGTAGATGTTCGCCAGCAACGGCGAGATCACTCCGCCCTGCGGGGTTCCCGCCAGCGTCTCCCTCACCGTTCCGTCTTCCATCACCCCGGCCCTTAGCCACTGCCGGATCAACTTCAATACCCGCCGATCCGAGATTCGCCCCCCCACCAGCACCATCAGCTTCTCCTGATCGATGCTGTCGAAGTAGCCCTTGATGTCTGCATCGACTACGAAGTCATGCCCTGGGTTCCCCGCTATGCGGATTGCTTCCAGAGCCTCCGTCGCGCTCTTCTTCGGTCGAAATCCGAAACTGCTCGCCTCGAAATCCGCCTCGAAGATCGGCTCGATCATGATCTTCGCCGCCATCTGCACCACCCGGTCCCGCACCGTCGGTATCCCCAGTGGCCGCTGCTTTCCGTCAGCTTTCGGTATGTATTGCCGCCTCACCGGTGAGGGGCGATATCGGCCTGCCCGAAGGTCGGCTTCAATGCCCGCCAGAAACTGGCCCACACCATCCTGCTCGATGTTCTCCAGCGTCTCGCGATCCACTCCCGCCGCGCCTCCGTTACTGCGCACCCGCCTCCATGCTTCCCACAGGACGTCACTCCTGTGGATCCGGTCGTACAGCGCATGAAATCGCCGTGTCTTACTCTGCTTGGCACACACCCATAGCTTGCGTTGGAGTTCTCGCACTTTATCTACTACCGGGTTGTTTTCCGTTTCCGGCATGCCCTCGCGCTTACCTCTCCACAAGCTCGATCAAAGCAGGGCCCCTTCCCTCCAGCGTGTTGTCTTGCACGCCTTCACTGGTACTACGGACCCCTCGGACTCCCCCCTGGCTCCTCGCGATTTCGGCCGTCCGGCTTTATACGCTCGGTCTTCGCCTGACTGGGCTGCCAGATAGGGTCTCTCCTGTTCCACATTCTTCTCTGGAAACGTGCCACCGCCCGCTACCCCGGAAAGGTCCAGCAGCCGTTCCGGTCCAGGCTGCTGTCTGTTGCCTTCGCCGTGACATGACCGGCTCGGCCCTTTCAAACACCTTTCGGCTGAAAATATGACGTGGCTGCAGCGTTCACTTGATGTTGCGGCCCGCTTCCTTGCTCTCCACAGAATGGACTTTTGACGCCCCGCTCGGACCGAAGGCATCTCTGCCCTAGCCTGGGGCCTGCTACCGGGCGCTCCGGCGCTTACCCGGACAAGACTCTCACTTGCTAGAAGAACGCGTCTTTCAGGACGCACCATGCCTTAATTCTACGCCCAAACCGGCGGCCGGACTAGATGGCTTCCAGCTCCTCTTCGAGCGTTTGTTTCTGCGAAAGGTCGGCGTAATACCCGCCCGCCGAAACCAGTTGCGCGTGGGTACCCTGTTCCACGATCCGCCCGCGCTCCAGCACTACGATGCGACCGGCTTGCCGCACCGTGGAGACGCGATGCGAGATCAGAATCACCGTCCGCCCCCGCATCACGCCCGCCAGTCCTTCCAGAATGTGTTCTTCCGTCAGCGTATCCACGCTAGATAGCGCATCGTCCAGAATCAGAATCCGCGGATCGCGCAGAATCGCCCGCGCAATCGCCGTCCGTTGCTTCTGCCCGCCCGATAGCGTGATCCCGCGCTCGCCGACCATCGTCTCGTAACCATCGGGGAATCCCTCGATATCGGCCGCCAGACCCGCCAGTTCCGCCGCCCGCCGGATCTGGTCTTCAGTCGCGCTTTCTACCCCGAACGCAATGTTCCCCGCAATCGTCGCGCTGAAGAGAAACGTCTCCTGCGGTACGAAGCCGATATACCGCCGTAATTCCGCGGGCGAGAGATCGCGCAGATCCGCCCCGTCCAGCAGCACGCGCCCTTCCGTCGGATCCATCAATCGCGGCACCAGGCTCACCAGCGTGCTCTTACCCGATCCCGTATGTCCAACTACCGCCACAGTGGTGCCTGCCTCGATCGTCAGATCGATGCCATCCAGCGCCCGCCCTGCCGGGTACGCCATCGACGCGCCGCGAAACTCGATCTCGCCTCGCACCGGATTCAATACCACCGGATGCGCCGGCGCCGCAATCGACGGCTGCTCGCGGAAAATCTGGTTGATACGCTCGAGCGACGCGCTGCCCCGCTGCATCAGGTTCACCACCCATCCCAGCGCGATCATGGGCCACACCAGGATGCCCATGTACGTGTTGAACATGACGAAGCTGCCCAGTGAAATGCGCCCGCTCAGCACCTGGGTTCCGCCATACCACAGCACCACCAGGAATGTGAGGCCGATCAATGCCTCCAGCAGCGGCTGGAAAACGCCCGACACCCGCACCAGCCTGATGTTTTCCGCGATGTACTCGCGGTTCAACTTCTCGAAGTGGCGTATCTCCGCCTGCTCCTGCACGAATGCCCGCACCATCCGCACACCCGCAAGGTTCTCCTGTACCCGGCTGCTGATATCCGAAAACATCGCCTGAATGCGCTCGAACCGGGCATGGATTGCGCGCCCGAAGAAGATCACGGCCAAACTCACCAGCGGCGCGGGCAGAATCGCCAGCACCGCCAGCCGCCAGTCCACCGCGGTCATGATGGAAATCGCCAGCAGGAAGGTCAGGCTGGTCTCGGTCCAGTACATGATGCCCGGCCCCAGCATCATGCGCACGGCATTCAGGTCGTTCGTGGCCCGCGCCATAATATCGCCCGTGCGCACCCGACCGTAGTAATCCGGCGACAGGTCTACCAGGTGGCGAAACAGGTCGTTGCGCAAGTCATACTCGATGTCGCGCGAGATCCCGATAATGATCACGCGCATCCAGTATTGGAACAGCCCCTTCACGATCGCCAGGCCAACCAGCAGCCCCGCGTAAAGCAGCAACTTGCGCAGTCCCGATGCGTGCGACAGCGTATCGATGGCGGCGCGTATCGCCAGGGGTTGTGCCGCGCCCGCGAAATCTTTGAGCACCAGCGCGCCTAAGCCCAGCGCCAGCCCGCGGCGGTACCGCCACAAATAGACCCGCACCGTGCGCAACGATTCCCACATGCGCTACATCCCCAAGAGGTTGGCCACGGTCTTCGACCACTCCATGAAAAATATCTTCTGCCCTTCGCGATTCCGCCACCAGCCATCCGGGCGGAAATAATCGTCCGGCGCCGCCACCACCCGTATATCGAAATCCCGCGCCGCCGCCTGATAGATGCGCGCCGCGCGCGCTGTATGGTAGTCGCTGGTCACTAATAGGAATCGATGTACGCCGCGCCGCCGGAGATCCGGCAAAATCGCGGCCGCTTCATCGCGCGTGCTGTGGGCTTCATTGGGCGCCCGTACGAACCACTCCTCGGGATAGCCTTTTTTCACCACGAACGGAATCGCCAGGTCGCATTCGTAGGCACCATAGATCAGGTTCGGCCCGCTGACCAGCACCCGCGGCACATACCCCTGCTTCACCAGTTCCGCCGCCCTTATGATGCGGTTGCCATAGAAATCACCGGCCAACACCACAGCAATGTCCGCCCGCGCAGGCCCGTCGTCACGCACCAGCAGCCGGCCCAGGGCCGTCATCCACCAGGCGTGCGCCACCCACCCGACCGCTACCACGATCGCCAAAATGCCAATGATTTTAAGGGAAAGCGAGGACCGCCGCGCCACGAACTATTTCTCGTCCGCGGAATTCTTCTGATCGAGATGACCGACCGTCTTCAGCCGCTGATAGAGGCGCTCCACTTCCGCCTCGTCTTCCGGCAGCAGCATCCGGTAGCGCGGGGACTGCACCTGTTTACGGTCCGCGCCCGGCGCCAGCACTTCCCCCCAGTATTGCCGGTACGGCTTGCCGTCAATTAACGCGTCGCGAGAGAGCCGGCAAAGGTGCCGTAGCAGGCTGTTGCAGGAATCCAAATCCCCCGGATAAACCAGCACCATCCGCGAATCGTCGAATAAAGTCAAACGGATAATCAGGGGCGAGATCCAGCCCGTACGGTCCAGCCGCCGGATGTCCATCCACGGTATGATCCGCTTGCCGATGCCCAGATAACCTTCGTGAATCTCCACGGCCGGACGGAACGCCAGAGCCAGTAACACCGCCGCACTGCAAATAAAGAGGGCTGCCGGGACGAACGCAGGCGCCCAATCCAGCCCCAGCCAAGCCGAAAAACCAGCTAGACCTACAGCTACGATTCCGAACGTTAAATAGTGTCGCGCCGGAGTGTAGCGGGTCATGGGAACTGCGTCCACTTATAGACTACTCCCGTACGCCGCCCTCGTCAATCGCTGCGCAGAAGCCGTGTCAACCCTCGTTAGAAATGTCCCCTTCCTTACCTCGGTAGAAGTGTCCCCTTTTTCTTGGCCCCACCCGCACTTGACTGCTCTTGGTTTTTTCTTCCTTCAACCCACCAGAAGGCGGTGGGAAAGTGGGAAACCTGCTCTTGGTTTTCCACTTTTCCACCGTCTCGTCGCCGGAGTTGTGGGAATGTGGGAATCTCGCCGGTTTTGCGAGATTTCCAAGGAGCGGTGGGAAGAGGTGAAATCCTGGTTTTGGATTTCCACGCTTTCCACCACTCCGCCATTTCCACAGCTCTTTGGTTCAGCCCACGGTCCCCCTGCGTGCCCGCATTTGTCGATAGTCTTTTCGCCAGGGGTGGCTGGCCTGCGGCGGCGCCGGTATCCGTCGCGCCTGCCGCCGTTTGACCGGCGGTTCGACGGCCGGGCGCGCGGCGATCTCCTCGTGACACAATCGTCGGCCCCCGTACCGGATCTCCAGCCGGCCGTCTTCCCATTCGCATACCACTACCTGACTCTTGCTCGGCGCATAGCGGCTTTGCCGCTTTACCTGGAATAGCCGCTTCTCGTGTCGCACCACCCAGTCGTTGCCGATCGTGCGCTCGGTCTCCAGCCGGAATGCTTCGTCCAATTCCGGCCGGCTCGGTCGGCGGCGGTGATAGTCCGCCTGCGCCGCGGCCGCGCGCGCGAATCGTTTATTGTGCTCGGCCAGATACTCGCTCTCCAGATACTCATTGGCGGCTGCATAGCTTTGGATCTTCTTGCGCCGCAGTTTCTTCACCAGCCGATCCTGATGCGTCCCGTGATTCCGCTCCACCCGCCCCTTGGCCTGCGGCGAGTTGGCGGCGATGATCCGGATCCCCAGCCGCTCACACATGCGCCCAAATTGCGTCACGGGCACTTCGCCCCGCAGCAGCTCCTTCTCCGTCGCTTCCCGCACATACACATTCTTCCAATCCGTGTACAGGGCCACCGGCACGCCATACTTCTCGATCCATGCCCGCAGCATGCCCGCTGCCGCCCAGATGGTCTCCTGCGCGCCCAGCCGCGCGAGCGTGGTCGCCGTGGCATCGTCAACCAGGTTCATCAGGCAGCCTGCCGGCCCGCGTTGCTCGAACCACCTATGGAAGCTGCCGTCCATCTGTACCAGTTCCCCAAAATGCTTCCGCGCCTCCCGCCGCTCCCGATGCTCCCTCCGCTTCCGCGCCCGGCTCCACAGCCCCTCCGCCAGCATCCACCGACGCAAGGTCTCCGCATGTACCTCGACGTGGTCTTCGCTCGCCAAGTGCTCGCTCGCCAAGGTCGGGCCAAATCTTTCCCCCACCACGCCGCTGTACTTTTTGCGCAATAGCCGGATGACCTGGGCCCGAAACTTCCTCGGCTTCGCGCGGTTCGATCCCTTCCCCGCGCTACGATGCTTGAGTCCCTTGGCCCCTTCCGCTTCGTATCGCCGCCAAATCCGCTTCGCCTGCCGATAGCTCAGACCCAGGATCCTGGCCGCATCCACCAAATTCAACTCTTCACTCGCCACGCGGGCCAGCACTCCCACCCGCCGCAACTCTCGCTTGCTCATCCATGTCCTTCCCAGCTAAAACCTCCTCAGGAGATCTTTAGCTTAGGGGACATTTCTAACGAGGCCATTAGGGGACATTATCAAAGTGGGGCGACATCGCTGCGCAGAAGCCGGACTCCACGCCATGCATAGTGCATGCCGCTCCATACCGTGAGCGCAATTGCTGGCCAGACGAGACTTGCGGCCGCCTTAGCGAGTACCGGCCATCCGAGCGCATTCCGGCCCAGAAATGCGACCGCTGTCAGGATCTGCAAAAAGGTACTGGCTTTACCCCAGACACTGGGCGGAAACGCACGCAGCTTTGTCGTCAGCAGGGCCACCACCGACGCCAGCAGGATCAGCAGGTCCCTCCCGAAAATCACCCCCGTGAGCCACCAGGGCACGCTTCCCTCGATCGACAGGGCCAGGTAAACACCCGTCATCAAAAGTTTATCCGCGATTGGATCGAGCATCGCCCCGCCTGCCGATGCAGCCCCGAAATTCCGCGCCAGGTATCCGTCGACCAAATCCGTCGCCGCGGCCACGGCAAACAGAGCCAGTGCATCAAACCCGCGATGCGTCAGAATGGCCCAAACGATCACCGGCGTCAGCACCACCCGGATCAGTGTAAACAGGTTGGGCAGCGTCAGCCAGGTGCGCATTCGATTGTGATTCTAACAGGCTATTCCAAAGTGATTACTACTTTTCCCCGAGCGTGCCCTGCTTCCAGATAGCGGATCGCCTCAGGAACTTCGCTCAGGCTATAACGCCTGTCGATAACGGGCGTGACCTTACCGGCCTCCATGAAGTCGCGGATGATGGTCAGATCCTCCGCGCTGGCCTTGGCGATAAACGGGACAAAGCTCTGGCTCACGAACGGCGACAACACCAGCGCTTGAATCAAACGGGACACTGGACCCAGCCAGCGACCGTTCGGTCCTGCTATGACGACGCAGATCCCCCGGCGGCTCAAGACGCGCCTGCATGCCAGCGGAGAATGGGTTCCCCACGCAGTCGAAGAGGAGGTCGTAACGCAGATCGCGCTTAGTAAAATCTTCTTGCGTGTAATCGACAACCCGGTCCGCTCCGAGCGACCGGACCAGGTTCACATTCGGCGTACTGCAGACGCCGGTCACCTCCGCGCCGAACGATTTGGCAATTTGGACCGCGAACGTGCCCACGCCGCCCGACGCGCCGTTGATCAGGACCTTTTGCCCCGGTTGAATCCGGCCCTTGTCGCGAAGACCCTGCAGTGCGGTGAGCGCAGCCACCGGCACCGCGGCCGCCTGCTCGAATGTCAAATTCTGAGGCTTCATCACCAAAGCCGCTTCGGTGGCGCACGTATAGCCGGCAAAAGCTCCCTTGCACATTCCGAAAACCGGATCGCCTGGTTTGAAACGCATCACGTTCTTGCCGGCTGCTTCAACTTCGCCGGCCACGTCCACGCCGCAGCATGCATTCTTCGGTGTGAGCAGCCCGCCCATCATGCGAACGACATATGGAGAACCTCTGATTGCATGCCAGTCGAGTGGATTAACGGAAGCTGCGCGAACCTTGATCAATACTTCGTTGTCGTTGGGAACGGGGTTCGCCACATCCTTGATCTGGACGACGTCCGGGGAACCGTAGTGGTCAAAGACCGCGGCTTTCATTGGCGGACTCAGGGTAACGATTACTACTCGAACTGCTTGCGAAACTCGGCGAACTGGCGCTTGAGTTCCTCGACCTCTTTTTCCAAGCGCTCGACTGCGGCTTCCAGATGCGCAACGGAATCGGGCCGCGTTTCGACCAGCTGCCGCGGCGGCGGCGCCTGCGCGGGCGGCTCGCCTGAGAGCAAGTGGGCATAGCGCCCCTCTTTGTATCCGGCCTGGCGTGGGAGGCTGGTCACCAGCGGATCCGGCTGCCATTCCATTAGGCGGGTCAGGCAGGCTTCCACCGCTTCCAGATCGTCGAACTCGAACAGGCGTTCGGTACGCCCGCGCAGCTCGCCGACGGTCTGCGGGCCGCGCAGCATCAGCACGCAGAGCACAGCGGCTTCGCGGCGCCCCAAATTGATGACTTCCGACAAGCGGTGCGCATGTTTGGGGACGCGCATGTCCGGGCCGCTGATGCGAGCCGCCAGACCCTTGGCGCGCAGGCCGGCGAGCGCAGTTTCGACGATATCTTCGTCATAGGAAACAACGGGTTCCCGGTTGGATTTCTGGTTACAGGCGTTCACCAGGGCGTTGAGCGAGAGCGGATAATATTCGGGGGTGGTGACCTCTTTCTCCATGAGCGCACCCAGCACCCGTACTTCCGCGTCGTCCAGTTGAATGCCCATCGGCTCAACCGTTGGCGGTCTTGGCTTGGGCCAGCGCCACGACGCGGTTCTCGAAGGCGAAGTCGGGCTGCGGAAACCGCCCGTTCCGGTTGCGTAAATACCAGCGCCAGGTTTCCTTCAAGCCTTCCTCGAAAGGCGTGGGACGCACGCCCAGGACGCGCGCCGCCTTACCCATCTTCTCGGTGATCGGCGGCATGTCGAAATAGACGCCGAAGTAGGCCGGATCGCCCATGGGGTTGCCCCCCCAATGTAGGATAGCCTCGCGCGGGATGCGGACCACGTGCGGAACCTTGCTCGCGGCGGCCGCGAGCGCGTGCACGACCTCGGCCTGCGTCAAGGGGCGGGAGTCTCCGATGTTGAATGCTTCTCCGGCGGCGTTGGGCACTTCCATGGCGCGGACCAGGGCGCGAACCAGGTCTTTCAGGTAGACGAACTGCATCAGGCGGTGGCCGTCACCTGGAATAATGATCGGACGCGAGAGGCGCATGCGGTCCCAGAAAAAGGCTTCCCGGTAGAACGGATTTCCCGGCCCGTAGATGAAGGGCGGCCGGAACGTGACCACGGGCAACCCGTGCCGCTGGTGCATGCGGAACAGCATCCGCTCGGTCATAGCCTTGTTGCGGACGTAGGCTTCGGGATGATTGTCGGGGGCCAGCGCGTCGCCCTCATAGTGGTTCAGGCCGTCACCGTAAGCGGCCACGCTGGACATGAAGATATAGCGCGACAAGCGGTCGCCGCAGGCGCGCACGGTGGCCTGCACCTGGGAGGCCGTGGTGCCGCGCTCCCAGTCGTAGACATTGTCGTAGACCACGTCGAAGCGGCGGCCTTCCAGGGCTTGCTGGACGGCCTCGGCATCGTTGCGGTCCGCAACCAGGTTCTCGATACGGCGCGACAGTCCATGCGCCGGCTTGCGGTGCATGACCGCCACTTCATGGCCGGCGTCACACAACTCCTTGACCAGTTGACGGCCGACGAATAAGGTACCGCCGATGACTAGAACCTTCATAAAGGGTGATTGGTTCCGGCTGATGCTGATGGGTTATGGGTTAGCGCCACTTAATCGTAATATTCCAGTCCGAGGTGAGTGATCAGGTCCTCTCCTCGCATCCAGCGCAGAGTGTTCTTCAGCTTCATCAATTGAATGAATATGTCGTGTTCGGGATATAACTCAGGCGCGTGCATGGGGGCCTTGAAGTAGAACGAAAGCCATTCCTGTATGCCGCGCATGCCGGCGCGCTGCGCCAGGTCCATGAACAGCACCAGGTCGAGCACCAGGGGCGCCGCCAGGATGGAATCGCGGCACAGGAAGTCGATCTTGATCTGCATCGGATAGCCGAGCCAGCCGAAGATATCGATGTTGTCCCAACCTTCCTTGGCATCGCCGCGCGGCGGGTAGTAGTTGATGCGCACCTTATGGTAGAAGTTCTTGTACAGATCCGGATAAAGCTCCGCCTGCAGGATCTGTTCAAGCGCTTCCAGCTTGGATTCTTCCTTGGATTTGAAAGACCCTGGATCGTCGAGCACCTCGCCATCGCGGTTGCCCAGGATATTGGTAGAGAACCAGCCGTTCAGGCCCAGCATGCGCGATTTCAAGCCGGGAGCGATCAGGGTCTTCATGAACGTTTGGCCGGTCTTGAAATCTTTACCGCAGATCGGCAACTGGCGCTCGCGCGCGAGCTGCTGCAAAGCCGGTGTATCGGTGGTCAGATGCGGCGCGCCATTGGCATAGGGGACGCCGGATTTCAGCGCTGCGTAGGCGTAGATCTGGCTCGGCGAGATTTCGGGATCGTCCTTTTGCAGGCCGCACTCGAAATCGGCTAGCGTCTGATGGACCGCGGCCGGCTTATGGAAGACCTCGGTGGATCCGCACCAGATCATCGCCAGGCGGGCGGCTCCGCTGGACTCACGGAACTTGCGAATGTCGTCCATGAGCATTTCGGCGTGATCCATTTTGGACGCCTTGGGCTTCTTGTTCGGCCCGTCGATACGGCGCACGAACTCATGGTCGAAGACCGCGGGCATCGGCTGGATGCCCGAGAGCGGCTCGCGCAGTTTCTCAAGCAGGGGCATCTCCAGCACGCCGGCCTTCTCGGCGGCTTCATAACAGTTGTCCGAATAAATGTCCCAGGTTCCGAAAACAAGGTCGTCGAGGCTGGCGAGGGGAACGAAGTCCTGGATGCGGGGGCTGCGGCCTTCCGTACGCTTTCCCAGCCGTATAGTGGCCATCTGAGTGACTGAGCCGATAGGCTTGGCAAGATTCCGCCGGATGGCTTCTACCCCGGCGATGAAGGTGGTGGTGACGGCGCCCATGCCGGGGATCAATACCCCCAGCTTGCCTTCCGCGGGCGCAATCGACATCTGGTCTTTATTGGGCAAGTACTTTGCTCCTCTCAATTTAGGCCACCTCAGGGCGCACCTGAAGCGTGCGCACCCAGCGGGCTCGATAGCCCAAGGGGTAGGTGCCTGACCATACATCGGCAAAACTGCCGGTACGGGGCGAAATGCTATAATACCAACTCGATGCGAGAGCGCGCGACGGCCACTTTAACAACGGTCATTGTTGACGATGAACAACTGGCCTGCGATGAGTTAGCCTATCTGCTCAGAGATTTTCCTGAGATAGAAGTCGTGGCCACCGGCCGAAATGGCCTGGAAGCCGTTCATCTGATCCAAAAAGTCGAGCCGGACCTGGTATTCATGGACGTCCACATGCCGGGCCAGGACGGCGTTTCGGTGGTGCGGCAACTGCGTGAATCCGGCATGGAACTTCCGCATTTTGTGTTCGTTACCGCCTACGACCAATATGCCGTGGAGGCTTTCCGGCTGGAGGCGATGGACTACCTGCTGAAGCCGGTCGACAAATCCCGGCTGGCGGAAACCATCGAGCGGGCGCGGCGCTCTGAGCAGGAGAAGAAGGCATCCGCGGTTCCCGACCCACCGGCCTTGCCGGCAACTCCGCATCGCACGAAACTGCTGATCCGCAATGCGAACCGCAATTTTATCGTGGATGCCCAGGATGTGATTTACGCCACAATTGACAATGGCCTGATTACTCTAGTGGCCACCAATGTGGAAGGGCACTCGAACTACCGCACTATCGAGGATCTACAGGCGAACCTGGACCGGGAGACGTTCTGGCGGGTACACCGCTCCTTCCTGGTGAATATTCACAAGATTAAGGAAGTGGTGCCGTGGTTCAAATCGAGCTACCAGCTCCGCATGGACGATAAGAAGCACACCGAGATCCCAGTGAGCCGGGTGCAGACCAAGCGGCTGCGGGAACTGCTGAAGCTGTGAGATAGCCTTCTGACGGTCACGGTTCAGTGCGCTGCGGTTTCCGAGCTGTGCGCGTGAGCAAGCGGTGCTAGTGCAGGAAGAATCCCGGCCCGACGGTGAGATGATGGCTGATCGAGTCTGGGATCACCACGAATAACAGCGTGCCGATCACCGCGTGCGCCATGCCCAGGAAATACAGGTTGCGGTAGCGCATGAAAACCCTGGTGCTGATGTATCCGGTGACAAAGGTGACCAGCATCAGAAACCAGTTGGGCAGGTGGGCGCCGGAAAATAGAGCGGCGGCGATCAGTGGCACATAGCGCGCCGAAAACGCACCCAGCAGGCGATTGGCGATATAGCCGTTCAGCAGGTATTGCTGAAAGATCCCCCACGGACAATAGGCCAGCAGACACATCAGGCCATATTCCAGGCTGATGGGGCGAAGAGTCTGAAGCAATAGGCCAAAGGAAAGGAGCGAAAGCGCGATCAAGCCCAGGGCGGGCGCCAGGCGCTCGGCACACTCGCGGAAATTGGTCCAGCGGAAGCCTACGCTGGCGGTGCGTTCGCCGTGCAGGATGTGCGACAGGATGAAGAGCGCCACGATGAAGATCCAGGCCCGCGGCGCCGTGAACCGCAGCCGCCAGATATAAAACATGATCAGGGCGAAGCCGGCGGCAGCCTCTCCCACAGTCAGCCATTGTGCACGGGTCAACATCGCTTCGCTCAGAAAAAGATGTGCTTGGTGGCGTCTACCAGGGCGTGGCAGGCTACAGAGGAAAACACGCTCGACGATTTCTGGAACGTCTTGCCGTACGCGATGCCAGCAATGGTGGCCAGGATCATGTAGCGCCAGTTGGGCAGCGGCTGCGGCCCGTTATCCAGGTGCGCGGCGCCGAAGATTAAGGCGGCTACCAGGAGCACCGGTATAGTAAATCCGAAGCGCTGCATCAGCCAGTTCTGGATCAGCGAGCGGAACAGAATCTCCTCCGGCAGGGCAGTGCCGAAAAAAATGGCGACAAAGGTCAGGGCGATACCGGCCGGCGCGGAATGCACGGGCGGATGGAAGGGCGGGATGAAGCTGAGCAGGCGACCCGCGATGACCAGGACAGGCGCGGAAATGGCAAACGCGGCGACGCCATTTCCCAGGTCCCGCACGTTCGGCAGATTGTATTTCATGCCGGGCAGCGCACGGAACCCCAGGAAGATGACGAGGCCCAGAATGATAGCGATTGCGTAGGCCACGCTGTGCAGGAAGCCCTGCGCCGGCCGGGGAATGAGGTGCTGTCCGGCGGAGAACTCGAGCGGCAGCCAGAGCATCAGGATGACGGCGAAATCGAGCCAGGAAGGCTTGGCCTCGGGACCCTGAAGAAATGCGACCAAGGCAGGCAACAGGGTGTATGAGAGAATCAAGAGCGCCAACGGGACGCTAAAGGCCCCGGAAGCGGCAGCCAGCGCGACGAAGAGCAGAGTCAGTGCGCCGGGGACGACAAAGATCAGCACAGGGCGGGCGCAGAGGTGCGCGCGCAAGCCACGCTGGACCGGACGGCACAGCATACCCAAGACGACCAGCAGGAGAAGGGCGAGCACCAGGGTATGCATCAGCGACGGGCGCAGAGGCCGTTAAAGTCAGGTTACAGGACTCGCGGTGGGATTATCAAGCAAAAGGCGAGGCAGACAATATGTCTGCCTCGCCCAAACGTTCTGACCGTTACAGCAAACTACTTCGAGTCGGTAGTAATACCACCACCGGTAGGTTTCCGTTCGGCTTTAATCTTACGGGTATCGATGGTCTTCTGGAAGTAGTCGTTGGCCTTGTCGATATCCTGCTTGTAGGTGTCCGGCGAATCTTCCAAGTCGGCCTTCTGGCGGTAGAGAAGGTTCTCGTAGGCCATGGCGTCATCGTACTCAGGATCGATTTGTAACGATTTGTCCAGATCCTTGATACCTTCATCGATGATTGCGGCGTTCTTCTCAGCGACGGCGGCACGGACTTTTTTGTCCTTCAGCGGACCGGGGTCGTCGGGCTTCATGCCCAGCTTGGCGCGCGCTTCGCCATTTGCCACCAAGGCCTTCGTCCAGGCGATAACACCCAGGGTGTAGTAGGCTTCCTTGTTCTTGGGGTTGATGGAAACCAGCTTCAGATACCACTGATTAGCGTCATCAAGCTTTTTCTCGTTAAACAGCAGGGAAGCGATCGAAGCGATGGCCAGTTCGTTCTTAGGATCCTTGTCGAGTACCTTTTGAAACTGATCCTGGGCGGCGTTGGCCATCTGCATATTTTCCGGCGAATCGGCGCCCGGAATATATTGCTGCATGTAGCCGGTGGCCAGATACAAGCGCGCGGTATCGAAGGTCGGGTCCAATTCGACGGCGGTCTTGAAATGCTCGACGGCGGCCGGATACTGCGCGTTCTTGAAGGCTTGCACGCCCTTGTTCAACTGGTCGCGGGCTTTCAGCTTTTCGCAACTGGTGGCGAACACCGACAGCGCGGCGAGCGCCAGCACCACAAGCGCCTTGCGTTTCATTACTGTCCAGCCTCCATTTGCGGTGTCATCAGCCCCACCTTATCGATACCGGCACCGTGCGCGATGTCGATGGCCTTGGCCACATACTGGAATTCGAGATCCGGGTCGCCCTTGACGAAGACCACGCGCTCGGCGCGGGTCTTGAAGATCTCTTCCAGGCGCGTACCGAGGTTAGCTTCCGGGGTGGGCTCCTGGTTGATCATGTAAGTCTTATCCTTGTTGATCACGATCACCACGGTGCGGGTATCCGACTGCTGCTGTTGCCCAGGCGGAGGCGGTTGTGGTACCAACGCTTCCAGACCTTTTGGCGTTAGAGGCGTAATCACCATGAAAATGATGATTAATACCAGCAGCACGTCAATCATGGGCGTCATGTTGATGCTGGAGATCGCGCCCTTCGCTCCCCCCACTGCCATTGCCATATGAAATACTCCTTTTCAGTTCTCGAAAAAAGCCTACTGTCCCGCCGGCGCTGTTGTTGTCGCACCCGGCGTCTTTTTCTGCAACTGCTCAGTGAGCAATCCAAGCTGATCGACACCGGCGGCGCGCAGATTATTCACCACGTCCACGACCTTCTCATACCGGGCCCGGGAATCCGCCCGGACGAAGCACATCTTGTCGAGCCGGTTAGTCAGCATATCTTTGACTTTTCCGGGAAGCTGGTCGGCAGGCATCTGGGTGGTATTCAGATAGGTCCGGCCGTCGCGGGTGACCGCGACGATGATGGCGTCGCTCTTATCCGCAGCCTGCATGGGGACCGGGTTCACGGTCTTCACCATATCCACGCTAATGCCTTTGGACAGCATAGGCGTGATGACCATAAAGATGATGAGCAGCACCAGCATCACGTCCACCATGGGCGTGACGTTGATGTCCGCCACGGGCGGAGGGGACTTTTGTTTAAGAATTACCGACATAATAAAGCCTCCAGTCCAGGCAGGGTCTGGGGCGTCCCGGCGCGTGCCGGTCCGCCCCTATTCAACTCGCCGGATGTTTTCGTCTGCACTACCTACTTGCGAGCGGCGGCCCCGCGCTGCGACCGCTTCAGGAAGTAGTCGATCAATTCGGAACTGGAGTTGCCCATTTCCACGTCGAAGGCTTCAATCTTGCCCGTGAAGTAGTTGAACATCCAGACCGCGGGAATAGCCACGAAAAGTCCGATAGCCGTGGTCACCAGGGCTTCGGAAATACCGCCGGCCACAGCGCCCAGACCGGTAGACTTCTCGGTTGAAATCCCCTTGAACGCGTTGATGATGCCCACCACCGTTCCGAACAATCCCACGAAGGGGGCGGTGGAACCGATGGTCGCCAAGCCGCTGATACCGCGTTTCAGCTCGGCATGTACGATAGCTTCGGCGCGCTCCAGAGCGCGCTGGGAAGCTTCGATATCATCGCCTGAAATCTCAGAGCTCATCTGATGAGCCTGAAACTCCTGCAGGCCGGCTACCACCACTTTAGCGAGGTGACTTTTCTTGTAGCGGTCCGCAATCTTAATCGCTTCGTCGAGCTTTCCTTCCTTCAAGGCGCCCGCCACGGCCGGAGCGAAAGCGCGTGATTGCTTACGCGCGGCGCTATAGGCCAACAAACGGTCGATCATGACGCCGATTGACCAAGCCGACATGATGAATAGACCGATAACCACCAACTTGGCGGGAACGCCCATCTGTGCCCACAGAGAGCGCGGGTCCCAGCCGATGCCACCGCCGGCCTGCTCCTGTAGTAAAAACGCCCAAACCTGCATTTGCAAAAGCATTGTCCTGTTCTCCTGCGAGTTGAATTAGTGTAACTGACTGCTTACTGGCTCAACGTGAAGTTCACGTCGATTTGAGTAACCACTTCCACCGGCTCGCCGTTGAGGAGAGTCGGCTGATAGACCCACTGTTTCACCGCTTCCATGGCGGCAGGCACCAGCAGCGGATGGCCGCTGGCGACCGTGAGATTTTGAATGGTACCATCTTTACCGATAATGGCGTTAAGCCTTACCACGCCAGAGATGCGCGCCTGCTTGGCGAGCGGCGGATATACGGGCCGGGGTTGACGGATGAGCTTGGCCTGCTGGACGTTGCCACCTACGCGGATGCGTTGCGGGGTGACCGGTTTTTCGACCTTAACCGGCGGAGGCGGAGGCGGAGGCGCGGCCGTGGGAACCGATCCGATAATGCCGCCAATCACACCACCCGCGGCGCCACCAGGAACGCCACCGGGAACGCCGCCAACCACACCGCCCGAGGACGGCGGAGGCAGCTCTTCTTCCTTAATCATGGCAACATCTTTGGGGATGACTTTGGGAGCCATCAAGCGGCCGGCATCGAACTGGCGCGGGATGATTTTGATGACTTTGGGAGGCGCGGCGGCCGGCGGTGGAGGTGGCGGGGGAGGCGGCGGCGGCGCCACCAGGAAGCTGGTCAACTGGCTTTTGGGTAGAGCATCGAAATAGATCATCGGGATCAGGACCGCGATCGCGATCACACCGATCTGGGCGAGGAACGACACCAGCACGGTCCAGCTTTTGTGCGTCTTGCCCACGCCCTCGACGAAAGTTTGCTCGAACATAAAATCCTCCTTACGTCCCTATTTCACGGCTTTGGCCGGACTCTTACGCGCCGGCGGTGACGGCCTGCCTGCCGCCACGGGCACCGGAGCCGTCCTCTTCCTCGAGTCTGCCCAATTGTGCCAGAACAGAACGATCGGGCTGGCCACGAAAACGGAAGAGTACGTACCGATAATAATACCTACTACTAATGCAAAGGAAAAGCCATGCAGCACCGGGCCGCCGAACAAGAATAGCGCGATTACAGTCAGGAACGTGAGACCGGAGGTCATGACCGTCCTGCTCAACGTTTGATTGACGCTCTTGTTGATGAGCGATTCCAGTGGCTCACGGCGCAGAATCTTCAGATTCTCGCGGATGCGGTCGAAGATGACGATCGTGTCGTTCATGGAATAGCCGACCAACGTCAACAAAGCCGCGATCACCGTGAGCGTGATCTCCTTATTAAATAGGGAGAACAGCCCGATCGTGATGATCGTATCGTGGAAGCACGCAACCACCGCCGCCACGCCATAAATCCATTCAAATCGAAAGGCTATATATATCAACATTCCACCCAGCGCGTAAAGGGTGGCCAGCACTGCTTTGGTGCGCAACTCGGCGCCGACCTTGGGCCCGACCATTTTTACCTCGGAGATCGAGAAAGGGGCCAGGTAGCATTGCTGTTTGAGAACGTTAATAATAGCAGAGTTTACGCCGGGCACCGCCGCAAGTTGATCGAAGTTGCTGAGGATGCCGGAACGCGGCGGCGTGTCCCGAAACGTGCGGATATCATTGGCGAGTTTTTGCAGGGCCTGATCGGATAACTGCACGCCAGCCTGCTGCAGGGGCACGGTGATACGGTCGGCAATTTCAGTGGCGCCGGCATTGTTGAAGTCGAGCTTGCCGCTCTGCGGATCGCCGAAGGTGGCCTCGAGCGTATCCTGCATGGACTTGCGGGCGACATTCATCTGCTGTTCCCGCATGCGCTCGGTCCCGATCACCACCTCGTTCCTGGAGGTGATGTCGCTCAGCGGCTGCACCGTAACTTCACCGCTGATCTTCTTGGAGAGCGCCGAGCGGATCTGGCGTTCAGGCGGGGGACCGTTCCACTTGACGGTCATCTGGGTGCCTTCTTTGAACTCGATGCCGTAACGCAGACCGCCGTGGGCGATGATACTGCCGATCCCGGCTACGGAGAGCACCAGCGAGGCGCCGATGAACGGCCATTTGTAGTGCAGGAAATCGAAATTCGTGTTCTTAAAAATTTGCATCGGAATAAGCCATACCGGTGCTTAACATTACTTCGACACCGGACTTTCGAAAATTGTTCCCATAAGCCCGCGGCGCCGGGGCATACCCCGTCCCCTCACGGCCGCGCGGAATGCCGCGGCCCGGCAACGGATGCCTGCGCCACATTATATACTCAACTCCGCCAGCTGGCGGCGGCCCGACAACTCGTAGTCGAAGATGACCTTCGACACAAACACGGCCGTGAAGACATTGGCGATGAGGCCGATGGTCAGGGTGACGGCAAAGCCGCGCACCGGCCCTTCTCCGAAAATAAAGAGAAAAGCGCACGAAACCACGGTGGTGACGTGGGTATCCACGATGGTCCACCAGGCCTTGGAAAAGCCCGCATCCACGGCGGAGACGATGGCCTTGCCGGAGCGCAGCTCTTCGCGAATGCGCTCGAAGATCAGGACGTTGCTGTCAACCGCCATACCGATGGTCAGGATGACGCCGGCGATGCCGGGCAGGGTCAGGACCGCTTTGAAGTACGACAGGGCGGCCATCAGGATCACGGTATTCAGCAGCAGAGCCAGGACCGCGTTGACGCCGCTGCGCTTGTAGTAGACGAGCATCACCACGATGACGGCAGCCAGGCCGGCCAGACCCGCTATAATACCGGCGCGAATAGAATCGGCGCCCAACGACGGCCCGACGGAACTTTCATAGACCGTTTCGATGGTGGCCGGGAGGGCACCGGCACGCAGCACCAGGGCCAGGTCGGATGCTTCCTGTTCGCTGCTGATATTTTCGATCTGGCCACTATCCTCGATGCGGCCTTTGATCACCGCCACGCTGTAAATCTGATTATCCATTACAACGGCGAGGTAATTTCCGATATTCGATTCCGTAAATCTGCCAAAGCGCTTGCCGGCGTCGGGGCTGAGGGTGAACTGAGTGTCCCATTTGCGCATTTCGTCCTGGCCGGCGCGCGCGTTGCGCACGTCCGTGCCGCGGATTACGGGGGTCTTGGCGAGAAGATACCATTGCTCACGCCCGTCGGCCTGCGGCCGCATTTTCACCAGCTTGGTATTGAAGGGCAGGAAGCCGCCCTTATCGGCGAGGGCGGCCTCGCGGCTGGGGTACGGATGATCGCCTTTGACGGCGGTAATCTCGAGTTGCGCGGTGGTCTGCATGATTTCGCGCACGCGCGCCGGATCGTCCACGCCGGGAAGTTCCACCAGGATCTCGTAGTCCTTGTCGGCCTGCCCGTACTGCTGCACGGTGGGTTCGGTGAGGCCAAGCTGATTGATACGGTTGCTGATGGTTTGCAGGGAGCGATCCACGGTGTCGCGTTTGAGCGTGACCAGTTCGGAGGGCCGCATATTCAGCCGGTAATCGGTGGCGTTGATGGGCGTGAGCACCCATTGGGAATAGCGCTCGGTGACGAGATTGCGGAACGCGGTGGTTTTGGTGGCGGGGATGCCCTTCACATCGATTTCGATCTTATCCGAATCCTCGATAGTGGCGGGGTCGTTGCGGTCGATGCTGGCGTAATCGATGGACTGCTTGTGCATGTCATCTTTCATGCGTTCGATGGCGCCATCCGCCTCGGTTTTCAGAGCGTCCTGTACGTGTACCTGCAGCACCATGTGGCTGCCGCCCTTGAGATCCAGCCCCAGCCGGATGTTATGGCTCAGATTGTCTACCAGGGCATCTTTCGATTTCGGAAAGCCGATAATGCCGAAGATGCAAACCAGGATCGTGACCACGATCACTACGGTCCTACCCGTCACATTTTTTCGCATGAGGATTGTGCCTTGCTTCTGTAAACTATTGTCTTACTGTTTATTTCTTGCCGTCGCCCGTCACCTGATTGGAAACCGCGCTGCGGGCCACCTGCAGCTTGATATTGTCGGGCTTCACGCGCAGGACCATCGTGTCGTCATCTCCAATGGAGATAATCGTACCGACAATTCCGCCACTGGTAAGGACGGTGTCTCCATTCTTCAGGGAACTCAGCATCGACTGCTGCTTCTTCTTCTGCCGCTGCATGGGAAGGAACAGCAGAAAATAGAAAATGCCGAAGATCAGGAGAATGGGGAGGAAGCCCAGGATAGAGCCACTTGGGGACGATGTTTGGAGAATTAGATTTGGAACCACGTTGGCAAACTACTCGATTTCAACCGGCGCCGAGCGGACGGTTTGCAAATATTCAGGATACCTACCCGATAGTATAGCGTGCCTGATCTCACGCATGATGTCAAGGTAGCGCTTGACATTGTGGAGCGTCGCGAGCGCGGCGTACAGGATCTCACCAGCCTGAAAAAGATGGCGGAGATAGGCTCGGGAAAAGCTGCTACAAGTATAACACCCGCATTTCGGATCAAGAGGCCCGGGATCGTCTTTGTAGCGCGCCTGCTTGATGCGCACGGCGCCCTGCGAAGTAAATAGGCAGCCGTTGCGGGCGTTGCGGGAAGGCAGCACGCAATCCATCATGTCGATACCGCGGGCCACGTATTCGGGCAGCTCATCAGGCATGCCCACACCCATGGCGTAGCGCGGCCGGGAGCGCGGCAACAGAGCTTCGGAGATCTCCACCATTTCGAGGCTCAGGGGACGCGGCTCGCCCACCGACAGGCCACCGATGGCGTAGCCGTCCGCATTCAGATCGACCAGCGCGGCGGCACAAGAGCGGCGCAGGTCCGCGAACATAGATCCTTGGACGATGGGGAACAACGCATGCCGGGTAGAGATCTCCGTGCGGCGCTTTTCAAGAAAGGCGTGCCCGGCGCGCGCCCAGCGCACCGTGCGTTCCGTGGAGATGCGCGCGTATTCGTGGCTGACGGGGTACTCGGGACATTCGTCGAGCACCATCATAATGTCGCTGCCGAAGGCCAGTTGGGTTTCCACGGTCGACTCGGGCGTGAAGGTGTGGGTATCGCCGTTCAGGTGAGACTGGAAGACGACACCATTGTCTGTAATCTTGCGGAGGCCGCTAAGGCTGAAGACCTGGAATCCGCCGGAATCGGTCAGGATGGCGCGCGGCCAGGACATGAATTGATGCAGGCCGCCCATGCGACGGATCAGATCGGGGCCGGGACGCAGATACAGATGATAGGTGTTGGCCAATAGGATGCGGACGTCGAGTTCGCCGGCCAGTTCACGCGGAGCTAATCCTTTGACGGTGGCCTGGGTACCGACGGGCATGAAGACAGGCGTCTCGATGACGCCATGCGGCGTGTGGAGCAGACCGGCGCGCGCGCGGGTGACCGGACACTCGGCCTGGATTTCAAAAAAGAAGGGATCGGCCGCCAAGAGATCAGACCTTGCCTTTGACGCTGCCTTTGAGAAACCGCGCAAAACGGGGCCACGGCCCCGCCGCCATCATACCGCGAGTCCCTATCCTGTTTGGCGGCGCGGACACGCGCCCCTTTGCGCTCCTGAGAAACCGCGCAAAACGGGGCCACGGCCCCGCCGCCATCATACCGCGAGTCCCTATCCTGTTTGGCGGCGCGGACACGCGCCCCTTTGCGCTCCTGAGAAACCGCGCAAAACGGGGCCACGGCCCCGCCGCCATCATACCGCGAGTCCCTATCCTGTTTGGCGGCGCGGACACGCGCCCCTTTGCGCTCCTGAGAAACCGCGCAAAACGGGGCCACGACCGCGCCGCCCAGGCCTGGCCGGCGAAGTGGCCGGTCGCCGCGCCAATTAAAGGCGGGACCGCAAGAACGAACAGGAGCATAGGTGCAAAAGACCAGAGATTGTGCCGCGTGGGATCACTGGATATTTCGGCGATCTGCCGCATGGTGTGTGCGAGTGCCAGGCCGCCCCAGACAGCCGCGGTGATCAGCAAGGTAAGGCGCTCACCGAAATTGCGGACCGCGTGGACAAGCAGCAGCGCGGATAGCGAACAGACCAGCAGCACCGGGGGATCTCCACGCATCCATTCCTGATGGCGGTACGCATCACCCATCGCGGAGAGATCGGCGAAGAAGCCTACGGCGGCAGCTGCCGATAGACGCGTAGTGGGCGTCATGGGCGTAAGCAAGCGGACTTGTCTTCAGTCTACACGATGCCAGGCGCGCCACAGTGATGCGGCGTACAGAGGGCCGGCACTTGCTCGTAGGATTGCGGAGGTTTGAAATCGAACATTATGAAACCCGCAGGCCTGTTTTTCATCGTGGTGGCGACGGTATGTGCGCAGGCACCCAATCCGACGCAACAGGGTGGCGCCATGACGCCGGAGCAGACGGGGCAGCCCATGCCCATCTTTCGAGTTACGGTGGTCTCCCGCACCATCAGCGCGATCAACTATCACCACCGCAGCGGAACCACCAATATCGATTTTCGCGGCACGGAGTTGATGCCGATGGCAAAGGGAGAGGCGCGGGTGGATAGCCAGATGGGGGCGACCAAGGTCGATGTTCACGTCAACCACCTGACGCCGGCCAACCAGTTCGGTCCGGAATACCTTACCTATGTGTTGTGGGCCATCACGCCGGAAGGACGAGCGCAGAATCTGGGTGAACTGGCGCTCAGCGGCGACCATAGCAGCCTGATGGCGACCAGTTCGCTGCAGGTGTTCGGGCTGATTGTTACGGCCGAACCTTATTTCGCAGTCACGCAGCCGAGCGACGTCGTGGTGATGGAGAACTTTGTGCGTAACGACACGACCGGCACGATCGAACACGTGGAGGCCAAGTACGAGTTGCTGCAGCGCGGGCAGTACGTACTGAACCGCGCGGCTTACCAGCCGGTGAAGATCAACCCGAAGGGTCCGTTGCAATTAGCTGAAGCGGAGAACGCGGTGGAGATCGCGCGGCTGGCGGGCGCGGACCGCTACGCTCCGGATACGTTTCAGAAGGCCATGATCGCATTGCAGAACGCCGAAGGCTTCATGAGCAATCACGGCGGCAAGCCGGTGGAGACCAACGCGCGGGAAGCGGCGCAGACGGCCGAGGACGCGCGACTGATCACTTACAAGAAGATCGCGGACGAGCAACTGGCGCATGAGCGGCAGATGAAGGAAGAACAGTTGGCGGCGCAGCGGGCCGCGGCCGAACAGGCGCAGGCGAACGCACAGACGGCGGAAGCGCAGCGCGCGGCGGCAGAGCAGGCACAGCAACAGGCCCAAGCCGCGGCCGCCCAGGCGGCCCAGGACAAGGCCGCAGCGGATGCCGCACGCGCAGCCGCCCTGCAACAACAGCAGCAAGCCCAGGCGGACGCCGAACGGGCAAGGCAGGCCGCCGCCCAGGCGGATGCGCAGCGCCAGCAGGCCGAGGCCGAAAAGGCGCAAATGCGCGAGAAACTGATGCAGCAATTGAACACCGTGCTGGAGACGCGCGAGACAGCGCGCGGCCTGATCGTGAACATCAACGACGTGCTGTTCGACTTCAACAAATACACGCTGAAGCCCGGCGCACGCGAGAAGATGGCGAAGGTATCCGGCATTCTGCTGGCCTACCCTGGATTGAAGCTCCAACTGGAAGGGCACACTGATAGCGTAGGCAGCGACGACTACAATCTGACGCTATCTCAAAAGCGCGCCGATGCGGTGCGCGATTTCCTGACGGAAGAAGGCGTGCCACTGGAAAACATTTCCGCGGTCGGACTAGGTAAAGCCGATCCGGTGGCGTCGAACGACACGGCTGCCGGGCGGCAGCAGAACCGGCGCGTGGAACTGGTAGTGTCGGGCGAAGGCATCGGGATCCAGACGGGCGATGCGGGGCAGCGGTAAGAGTCGCGAGAAGGACATTCCGAACGAAGCTACGGACGAACAAACCCACTAAATAAACTGCTTGTTTGCTATATTAGATGAGGGGCCTCCGGGATTGGTGGCCCCTTTTTATTTGTTCGTGGTATGCTCTAACGCATGTCGAAATTGCTCTTGGTTGCGATGTTGGCCGGGCTGGCCTGCGCGCCCTTGTTGGCGCACGATGTGTCTGGCAATTGGGAGTTCGCCGTGGAAACAGCCGCGGGCAGCGGCAGTCCATCATTTGTGTTCACACAGAGCGGTGAGAAGCTGACCGGCAGCTACAGCGGACTGTTTGGGAAGGCGGACTTAACGGGGACGGTGAAGGGCGATCAGATCGACTTCTCGTTCAAATTCGAGTACTCGGGGCAGAGCGGGGTGGCGCATTACAGCGGCACCATCGAGAGCGATAAGAAGATGAAGGGGAAGGTCGAGATCGGGGACCTTGGCGAGGGGACTTGGACGGCGACTAAGCAATAGGCGCGTCGCGCTATAGCAGGCGGAAGTTTACTTCTACCGTAGCGGCAACGGTGACGGGCTTGCCGTCCTTATAGCCGGGACGGAACTTCCACTTCTCTACTGCTTCGAGGGCCTTCTCATCGAGGCCGAGGCCCAAGCTGCGGACCACTCTGAGGTTGCGCGGCTTGCCGGTCGCATCCACTTCGACGTAGAGCACCACGGTTCCCTGATACTTGGCTTTGCGGGCTTCTTCGGAGTACTCGGGCTCAGGCCGGTACAGCGGAACGGGGGCTGTAACGCCGCCACCCACACGAAAGACGCCGCCGCCGAAACCACCGCCCTCGCCGGGACCGAATCCCGCGCCTTTACCCGAACCGACGCCGCCACCGGAACCGGACCCGATGCCGCCACCCGATCCAGGACCGTTGGAGGGTGGACCGATTTTGGCGAGCGGGTCGCCGTACTGCATCATATTGTTGTTCGGGATGTTTACATCCGGCGGCGCGATGATGGTGGGTTCCATCGGCAGCTTGGGGTTCAGATTATTGAATACCTGCACTGGAGGCGTAAACTGCCGGGGTGAGATCTTCGGCAAGCGGCCCTTCGCCGCGGGAAGAGGAGAGCGATCGCCACCGCCTCCGCCACCGCCCGAAGGCTTTTGCGGACCCGCTTTAGGCTGATAGGGCGCCAGGTCTGGCGCAATCAAAGTGGTTGTGAGATCCTTCGCGGCCTGCTGAACCGCCTTGCTGGAGGCCAAGGTGAACAGCAGAACAATGACGGATACGTGAATGGCGAGAGAATACGCGCCGGATTGTTTCTTGCGCCCGTAAAGGCCCCAAATGTCTTTGACGGCGACCGGCTTGGAGGTAAGTTGCAGCGGCGGAAGAACCGTTGGATGAATGAGTTCACGCACGCTCTCGATGAGCGATTTGTACCAGGGCGTGGAAACATCGGGCGCCAGCAGGTGGTCCAAATGTTCGTCTGGATCAAACTTCGGCTGGTTGTTTGGATCCGGTACTGGGGTGTTCTCCATGTTCTCAGACATCTTCGTCCAGAGGCGTCAGTGACGTGCGGGAGCTGCTCATAGCGATTCGACGCAACCGGCTACGGCTTCGTTACACATTTTGGAAACCCAAAACCCAGGGCTGCACTTCGGATTCTATCATAATATTCCAATTTTCGAATGTTACGGGAGGCACGGGGTACTTTGGGGCTCAAGGCGAGGGCATGAATACCGGTACCCGCCTTGCTTTCGGCCGTTCGACCGTTTAGGATCACCTAAGTGGAGGGGCTGATATGCCATCAAAGAAATTGAGCCGTCGCGGGTTGTTCCGGTCGGGCGCTGCGCTGGCCGCCGCCGGAGTTTCGGCATCTCTGCCGGAACCCATTCTGGCTGTGCCTGCCCGCACGCTGGAGGTAGGCGAGAACCTGTACCAATCGATCGGCGTCACGCCGTTGGTGAACTGCCGGGGGACGTACACAATCATCACCGGGTCGCAGACGCTGCCGGAAGTGAAGCGAGCCATGGAGGCGGCTTCGCACTCCTACGTTCACATGGACGAGTTGATGGACGCCGTGGGCCAGCGGCTGGCGGAACTGACCAAAGCGGAGTGGGGGATGGTCACGGCGGGGTGCGCGGCCGCGCTCACCCATGCCACGTCTGCCTGCATCGCGGGCGGCGATCCGGAGAAGATGCAGCGTTTGCCGGATCTGACGGGGCTCAAGAACGAAGTGGTGGTGCCACGGTATTCGCGCAATGAATATGACCACGCGGTGCGTATGCTGGGCGTGAAGATGGTGGAAGTGGAAACCGCCGCGCAGTTCGAGGCGGCCATCGGACCGCAAACCGCCATGGTGATGATCCTCTCGTGTCCGGCCGCGGAGAAGGGCGAACTCTCCATCCCGAACGCATGCGCCATCGCGCGGCGGAAAGGCGTTCCGGTGATTGTGGATGCGGCGGCGGAGACGCTGACTATCCCGAATATCCACCTGGGACACGGCGCAAACCTGGTGGCGTACAGCGGCGGCAAATGCCTGCGCGGTCCACAGGCGGGCGGGCTGCTGCTGGGCCAGAAGGACCTGGTGCGCGCGGCATGGATCAACAGTGCGCCGCATCATGCGTTCGGGCGCTCGCTGAAGGCCGGCAAGGAAGAGATCATGGGCATGCTGGCCGCGGTGGAGATGTGGGTGAAGCGGGACCACGACGCCGAGTGGAAGCAGTGGCAAGGGTGGCTGGACAACATCGCCGAGCAGGTGAAGCAGGTGCCCGGGGTAACCACGGAGGTCCTGCAGCCGGAGGATTTGTCAAACCATGCGCCGCGGCTGCGCATTATGTGGGACACGGCGCGGCTGGGCATCACGGGCGGCGAGGCCGAGGAGATTCTGTATCACGGGCAGCCCCGCGTCGCGGTGAACGGAGGCGGCGGCTCCCGGCATGACGACCACCCGAGCTCACTGGTGATTATGCCTTACATGATGATGCCGGGTGACGACAAGATCGCGGCGACGGCGATTCGCAAGCTGCTGGCCAAGCCGCCGCACATCACGGTGCCCGATCCACAACCGCCGGCGGTGGACGTGGGTGGAGAATGGGTGGCGGAGCTGACTTATATGTCGGGATCGTCGCGACATCGCTTCACGATCGAACAGCACGAGGCCAAGCTGAGCGGCGTGCACCACGGCGAGACTCTGCAGGGCAACCTGAGCGGGACGGTGGACGGTCGCCGGGTGACCATGCGCGACTCCGAACGGATCCAAGGCGCCACGCTTCACTATGAATTCTCGGGCGATGTAGAAGGCGGCCGGATGGAGGGAGTTGTGAAGTTGGGCGAGTACGGGCAGGCAAAGTGGACGGCACAGCGGGCGTGAGCGATGGCGCGAACCGCGATTGTTGTCCTGGCGTGCTCTTTGGGGTGCGCGGTGATTATGCCCGGCGCGACTAAGCGAATCATTTTTCCGGAGGGCGCGCGGCCGGCGGGTCCGTACAGTCCGGGCATCCTGGCGGGTGGCTTCCTGTTTATTTCAGGGCAAGGCGCTAAAGGGCCGGATGGCAAATTTCCGGATTCTCCGGCGGCGCAGGTCCGGCAGTGCCTGGATAACGTGAAGTCGGTGGTGACAGCGGCCGGCCTGACCATGCACAACCTGGTTTACGCGCAGGTGTACGTGCCGGAGCCTTGGGACTACACGGGGATCGACGGGGTCTGGAAGGAAACTTTCGGACAGAACGGTCCGGCGCGCGCGATTCTGGGAGTGGCGAAGCTGCCGGAGAACACGCCGGTGGAGATCAATGCGATCGCGGTGGTGGATGCGGGCACACGGCGAGAGATACGGCTGGCGGGCGATGGTCTGGCGCCGGATGCGGTGGCGGCGGGCGGGCTGCTGTTCGTGTCGGGCGTGGCGGACGACAATCCGAAGCGGGCGCTGGAGCGCATGGGAGAAGTGCTGCGAGCGGCGGGGTTGGACTATCGCCATATGGTGTTTGTGAATCCGTACCTGACGAGCGCGGTTAGCTATGGGGAAATGAACAAGGCTTACGCGCCATTTTTCGAGTTTGGCAACACACCGGCGCGGGCGACGATCAGCGTGGCGAACCTGGAGCACGGCACCATTGAGTTCACTGGCGTGGCGGTGCAGGATTTGGCTAAGCGCCGCGCCGTGCGGCCCAAGAATATGGAGCCCAGCCCAACGGCCAGCCCTTGCGTATTTGCGGGCGACATTTTCTTCTGTTCGGCAAAATCCGCGTTCATTCCGGGGCCGAACAGCGGCGTTTACGCGCAAGGGGTGGAAGAGCAGGTGCGCATGTCGTTCCGCAATCTGTTGGACGGGCTGGAGGAAGCCGGGTTAAAGCTGGCGGACGTGGTATCGGCCAACGTTTACCTGGACGACATCGCGGAGTTTCCTTTGATGAACGGGGTGTACAAGACATTCTTTGCGGAGACACCGCCTACCCGGACCACCATCCAGCAGATTGCGCCGGTGAAGGAGCGCAAGCAGAGCGCGCGGGGATCGTGGCCGGATCTGGAGCAGATTTCGTTTATTGCTGTCAAATAAGACTGGCGGCCTGAGAGGCCGCCGCAGGCAGAGTGCCTGCCCCACCAGGAGACGAAGACAGAAGTGGAGTTGATCTAGAGTGAGCCAGAGCGTGATCCGGATCATCACGATCGAGCGGGAATACGGCGCGGGCGGTTCGGGCATTGCGCAAAAGCTGGCCGAACACCTGCAATGGAAGCTGTGGGACCAGGAACTGACTTCAGAAATCGCACGCATGGCCAAGTGCGACCGGGGCATGGTGGCGCGGCTGGAAGAGCGCGTGGACCCGCTGTTCTACCGGCTGATGAAGGTGTTTATGCGGGGCAGTTACGAGCGCAGCCTGCCGGTGAGCGGTCTGGAACACCTGGACGCGGACAGCATGGTGGTGTTTATGCGGCGGGTGATCGAGAGCGCCGCGGCGGCGGGGAATTGCGTGATCGTGGGGCGAGGCGCGCCGTATCTTTTACGCGAGCGCACGGATGCCTTTCGCGCGTTCATTTATGCGCCGATCGAAGAAAAGGTCAAGCGCGTGCGCGATCTTGGCAAGACGAAAGCGGAAGCGGTGGAACTGGTGGAGGCCATCGACGAAGAGCGCGCCACGTTCGTAAAGAAATACTTCGGGAAGGATTGGCCCAGCCGGCACCTCTACCACCTGATGGTGAACTCCGCGGTGGGGGACGATGCGGTGATCAAGACGATTCTGAGTGAGGTCGATACGCTGAATGCAAAAGGTAAACCTGGCTGAGAAGCTGGCGCTGTTCACTGAATACTGGAAGCCGAAGATCGCGGGGGAACTGAACGGGCAGATGGTGAAGCTGGTGAAGTTTCACGGCCCGTTCGTGTGGCATCATCACGATACCGAAGACGAGATGTTCCTGGTGGTGAAGGGCAGTTTCCGGATGGATTACCGCGATGACGACGGGCGGGAGCGCGCCATCGATTTGCACGAGGGCGAATTTCTGATCGTGCCGCGCGGGGTGGAGCACAGGCCGGTCGCGGGACAGGAAGTTCACGTGATGCTGCTGGAACCGGCTAGCACGCTGAACACAGGCAATGTGCGCGGGGCGATGACGGTGGAGAAGCTGGACCGAATATGAATTTATTGCGCGGCGCGGCGGAGGCGGTCGAGGACGCCGGCCCATTCGGGCGTATCCGGGGGAAGTTCGACAGCGATCCAATCGAAAGACCGTTCATCGAGACGGTGCAGCGCGGCGTAGAGTGCGGCGGCATAGGCACGCGGCTCGATGGGCATTTCCAGGCCGAGGCGTAGCCACGCGCCGCGGCCAGCGGGTGGCTGGGTTCCGGCGGCGATTAAAACCAAAGGCGTGCGGGGGCGGTAATGGCGCGGGTGCATGCCGGGCGAGGCGTGCGGTCCGGGCGCGGAAGGCAGAGCGGCCATACGGACGGGGCCGATCAGGGATTCAATTTCAGGCAACGGGATCACGCCGGGACGCAGGAGCAGAGGCTCCGGGCCTGCAAGCGAGAGCACGGTGGATTCGATGCCTACGCTGGCGGGACCGCCGTCGAGCACCAGGTCAACCGCGGCGCCTAAGGATCTGCGCACGTGGTCCGCATGGGTGGGCGAAAGGCCGGTGAACGGATTGGCGCTGGGCGCGGCGATGGGCACGCCGGCCGCATGGATCAGGGCCAACGCCACGGGATGGGCCGGCATGCGCAGGCCGACTGTGTCGAGACCAGCGGTTACGATATCGGGAATCGAAGGCTGCTTGCGCAGCACCAGCGTGAGCGGGCCGGGCCAATAGCGCTCGGCCAGGCGATCGGCGGCGGCGGGCCAATCGAGCACCAGGGAACGCGCCATAGAGATGGAATCCACGTGCACGATGAGCGGGCTCTCGAGCGGGCGGCCCTTGGCTTCGAAGATGCGCGCGACGGCGTCCGCGTCAAAGGCGCTGGCACCCAGGCCGTAAACCGTTTCGGTAGGGAAAGCGACCAGACCGCCGCCGCGAATTAATTCCGCCGCGCGGCGTAGTTCCGGAGTCTCGGCGGCACCGCTCACTCCGGCAGGTCGTCCTTCGAGTCGCCGGCGATTTTGCCTGTCTTACGGAAGACCAGGTAGGCGTGGATTAGCGGCTCGATATCGCCTTCGAGCACGCGGTCCACATCGCCTATGGCAAGTTTGGTGCGGTGATCCTTAATCATGCGGTACGGGGCCAGCACGTAGCTGCGGATCTGGCTGCCGAAGTTGATATCCAGCTTGGAAGCCTCGGTCTTGGCGGCTTCGGCGCGCTTCTTGTCCATCTCGAATTCATAGAGGCGCGCGCGGAGCTGCTTCATGGCGCTGTCGCGGTTCTTGTGCTGGGAGCGCTCGTTCTGGCACTGCACCACGATATTGGTGGGAAGGTGAACAATGCGCACGGCGGAGTCTGTCATGTTGACGTGCTGTCCGCCGGCGCCGCCGGAGCGGAAGGTGTCGATGCGCAGATCGTCGGGGCGGATATCGATTTTGATCTCGTCGTCCACCTGCGGATAAACGAAGACGGATGCGAAGGAAGTATGGCGGCGCGCGTTCGCGTCGAAAGGAGAGATGCGGACCAGGCGGTGCACGCCAATTTCGGACTGGAGCAGGCCGTAGGCATTCTCGCCGTTGACTTCGAAGGTGACGGATTTGATGCCGGCGCCTTCACCCTCGAGGCGGTCGGTGATGGCGATGGAGAAGCCTTCGCGCTCGGCCCAGCGCAGGTACATGCGCAGGAGCATCTCGGCCCAATCCTGGCTTTCGGTGCCGCCGGCGCCGGGGTGAATGGTCATGATGGCGCTGCGCTGATCGTTTTCGCCGGAGAGCAGCATGGCGGTTTCGACGCGCTCGAGGTACTGGCGGAAGGAATCGAGATCGCGCTCGAGATCGCCAGAGACGTTCTCGCCTTCGCGGGCGAGTTCGAACAGGGTATCGAGATCGGAGGTGAGCGCGGTGATGCGCTGCTCGTTTCCGATATTCTTTTCCAGGCGCTTGCGTTCCTGCATGACTTTCTGGCTTTTCTCGGGCTGGCTCCAGAAGTCGGGCGCGGAAGTTTGTTCTTCTATTTTTTGCAGCTTGGATTTTTGGGCGGGAGCGTCAAAGATACCTCCGCACAGCGAGGGCCTGTTCGCGGAGGGGAGTGTACTGGCGTTCCAATTCGTCTAGCGGGATCATTTCAATCTCATCCTAACACCGAATGGCGAATCGGTTCACTGCTTGGCGGCGGGCTGGGCGGTTTCGACGCAGGGACTCCACTGGCCGACCTGTCCGAAGTTGAGCACGGCGACGACGCCGCAGCGGGAATCGCCCTTGCGGCGGCGGTGGACGATGGTCCGTTCACAGCCACCCAGTTCAGAGGCGCAGCGGTAGACGTCGCCGCTCAGGCCGGGGCGTTTATAGACCAGTTTGAATTGTCCACAGAAGGGGCACTTCATGTCGGTGCCGATGGGGTGATATTTCATGCACGCTAACTCCTTTGCCTTACGGCATAAAAACATTATGCACTAATTGTGTTTCGGGGTAAAGTGCGGGCGTCCTTCGGGCGGGCAGCCTTCGGCCGCTGGTGATGGGTGGTGGGTGATTGGTGTTGGGTCGGCCCGCGATTTGTACAATTAGTCTAAAGAGTACAGAGGATCATGGTGCGGGATATCAGCCTGACGGATGCGCGCAAGAACCTGTCCGCCCTTTTGCGCGAGATCGAAAAAGACCCGAGTGCCGGCTACCGGATTTTGGTTCGGAAAAGAGTGGTAGCCGAGCTGCCGAGTCCGGTCGCTGCGCGTCCGAAACACGCCGGGGTAACCTTGTTGAAACTGGCGTTGGAGGTGGAGAATCAATCTCCGCGCGAAGACTTTGGACCCGGCGAGGTGACGGCGGCGAACTACAAGGAATTCCTTTATAGAAACAGGTCCCTCGCCAACCCTCGAAGGCGCCGGTAGGGCTTTCGCGGACACCTCGTACTTTTTCGCCTTGCTCAGCGCCAGAGATCCGGATCACCATAGGGCGCGGCGCATTGCACAACAGATCGCCGTAGCGCAGGTTGAGGTATTTACGACCTGGGACATCGTTTCGGAAACGGCGACACTGCTGAGATATCGTTCAAACTACGAGATAGCCAGCAAGTTCCTCACGCGGGCAGTCCCGGAATTGAATGTGCTCCAGCCAAATGAAAGCGATCGGGTAGCAGCTATCCGGATCTTTCTGCGCCGCCAAGATCTGAGGCTCTCGTTGTGCGACGCACTGTCGTATGTGGTGGTGTCTATTCATCTGGAATGGACGCCCTGCTTAACGTTTGACGCGGACTTTCGCTCGATGGGATTAACTGTGGTGCTTGTGAGACTCAGGCGCGCAGAAGGTCATTGGTTGATTTCGAAATCGATTGACTGCGTGACGGTGGCGTGGTTGGGCGGCGCGTTCTTATCGACGGCGGTGACTTGGAAGGTGTAGTCTCCGGAAGTCAACTGCTTGCCCAGACGGAAATCGCCGGTTGCTACGAGACGCTTCGGGTCGGGCTGATCTTTGGTATCGAGGGGGGCCGGTTTGGCGGCACCCAGTGAGCGGCCATCGTGGAAGAGTGCGGCTTGCGTCTCGACGTGCATCGAACTCTCGCTGCCAGGCTTGGCGTTGAGGACCTGATACGCGTAGTAGACGATCTGGCCGGGGTGAAATCGGGCGAGACTGGGTGCGCCGGGAGAATTGCTGAGGGCGATGCCGGAGAGGGCGAGACCGTGGGACAGGTCCGGGACTTCGAGGAATTCGCCGGCAGAACCGATGTGCTCGGTGCTGGGGTCGCGTACGGCGGCACGGATCTGAAAGGCTCCCGGTTTTTTCGTGGCCAGTTCCAGGCGTTGGACCAGGCCTTCGGTTAGCGCCGTCTGATAGGCCGACGGAGTCAGGGACACCGTGTAGGTTTTTTCGAAGGTTTCAAGCGGCAGGGCTTCTGATCCATAGGCTACGGCGACGACTTCGAAAACGGTTTGACGGCGGCCATCCGCTTCGGTGCTGAAATTGAGATCGCGCGCATCGATCTGGAGAAGCGCATCGAGGATAAGGCCAGGAGCTCCGGCGTCCCAGAACCTGGCGGAGACGCGGAGACGGACGTCAGGCATGGCGAAGGGCGAGAGGATGGCGGCAGCCAACTTCTTCTTGCCGTCGTAGGCGGAAGGCTGATCCTGATCCTCTTCATAGAGGCTGGAGTGGAAGCGCACGGTCAATCCGGGGCGCGCGACGCGCATCGCGATCTTGCGGAAGCGTGACTCCGAATGGCCTCCCGTCGTGACCGGCCAGGACGGATGGTAGCCGATCAGATAGTAGCCGGCCTGATCGTTCATGACGCGGGTTATGGCGGCGGAGAAATCATTATTGTTCTCGATCGATATTCCGCCGGTGCGGCGCGCCATTTCGGCAAGTTCCTGCTGGCTGTTTGCCAATTCCGCCTGGCGAGCCGGGGCGCAGTAGTCGCCGCCTGAGTGGGCCCGTTCGGCCATACCCGTTAGCGTGAGCAGCCCTCTGGGATCGATGGTATTGACGGCCACTCCGGAGCGGTCCGCATGGTTCAGGAAAGCGTTGTATGCGTCGTTGAGCGCGCTGTTGACGTCGCCGAGCCCCTGTCCACGCACCAGGGGCATACCTTCGGAGAACAGCAGGATGGACTTGCGTCCAGGGAGTTCGCGCAGGCCGTCGACCACGTGGTGCAGGGCGGCGATGCTGAGGCGGCCATAGTAATCGGAGCGACGGTCGTTGATCAACTCGGCCTGGGGATCGAGTTCGGGCGGGCAGTCTGCGCCGCAGGTCTGGCCGCCTAGCCAGACGTCTTCGTCCTGGACATCGCGCGAAGGCGTGGCTTGCGATTTGTGGTTGAACCAGACGCAGGTGAAATCGGAATCCTCGACTCCAGGCCGATGATTTGGAAGGGAGCGGAACCGCGCCACCGCGGCGCGCAGCAGGCGCTTGTCGGCCGTGAGTTGCTGGAGCGCGCCGAGGCGGCCGCTGGTGGTGACGATGGCGATCAGGTCGGCTGGACCGGCCTGCTGCTCGACGAACGTTTCAAGCGCGCGGTGGACGGTGGCGAAGCTATGATCGGTGAGGCCGAGGTCATCGACCACGATGGCGATGGTGCGGCGGGCCTGCCCTGGTGCTAGGCGGGCGGGCGCCACCGGCGGCGCGCCGCTCAGGGTAGCGGGCAACGCCGGAGTGCCGGAGATTGCGGCAGATGTCCCGGCGGTGATGAAAGAGAAATTCGTAATGCGCTGGGGCTTGCCGTTTTCGAGGACCTCAAAATCCTCCGGCTTCAGATCCGCGACGTGATAACCCTGGGCATCCGTGACGATGGCGTCCACCTGGACAAGGTCCACGTTGACGCGCGCCAGCGGCTCCTGGGGGGCGGGATCTTGGGAGGGACTCTGGACGGAGCCAATCGCGGCCGCAAGAAGCAAAGCGGCGGCGCAATGGAATGGCGCCATTGATCAATATGTAGCGCGGCCCCCGCTGGCGTCGTAGCACTGTCCGGTGACAAAGGAGGCATCCGGGCTGGCAAGGAAATGCACGACGGCGGCGATCTCTTCCGGCGTGCCGGTACGGCGCATGGGAATGCGCGCGGTCATGTAATCCACCTGGGCTTGGGTCAACTGCTCGAGGATCCGGGTGCGCACCACCGCCGGAGCCACAGCGTTCACGCAGATTCCCTCGGTAGCTACTTCCTTGCCGGCCGACTTGGTAAACCCGATGACGGCGGCCTTGGTAGCGGAATAGCCGCACATATTGGGATTGCCTTCCTTGCCGGCAATGGATGCGATATTGACGATGCGCCCGTAGCGGCGGGAGCGCATGTGAGGCAGCACGGCGCGGCAGCAGTAGAACACGCCGGTCATATTGACGGCGACGATCTGCTGCCAGTCGTCGTCAGTCTGTTCCCAGACGGGCGCGGTGCGGCCGGCGATGCCGGCGTTGTTCACCAGGATGTCGATGCGGCCGGTGCGCGAGATGATCTCGGCCACGGCCGCATTAACGGAATCGGACTGGGTGATATCGATGGGTACGGCGAAGGAGGCGCCGCCGATGGATTGGGCGACCGCGGCGGCGCCATCGAAATTCAAGTCGGCGGCGGCGATGGCCGCTCCCGCGTGCGCCAGGCGGCGGGCGATGGCTTCACCGATACCGGTAGCGGCGCCGGTGACGATAGCCGTCTGGCCCGCCAGATCGAAGAGCATTTACTCTTCTTTTACCACTTGTACGGTGACTTCGGCGGTGACATCTTTGTGCAGGCGCACGGGAACCTTGAATTCTCCGAGCTGCTTGATGGGTTCCTCGAGCTGCACTTTGCGGCGGTCGATGGTGAAATTCTTCTGGGCCAGGGCTTCGGCCACGTCTTTGGAGGTGACCGAGCCGAAGAGCTGATCGTTCTCGCCGGCCTTCTGGGCGATGGTCACGGTAACACCGGCCAGGAGCTTCGAGAGATCCTCGGCTTCGCTCTTCTGTTTGGCTTCGCGGCGGAGGTGCGCCTGGCGCTCTTGCTCCACGATTTTGCGGTTGGCGTCGGTGGCGGCCACGGCGAGGCGTTTGGGCAATAGAAAATTGCGGGCATAACCGTTGGCCACTTTTACCACCTGGCCGCGGTTGCCGAGTCGTTCGATATCTTCGCGCAGTATGACTTCCATGGTTCGGCTCCTAGAACTGCGCCGCGAACGGCAGCAGGGCGATATTGCGCGCCTTCTTGATGGCGTCGGTGAGCCGCCGCTGGTGCGGGGCGCACACGCCGGAGATGCGGCGCGGGACGATTTTGCCGCGCTCGGCCACGAACGAGTGCAGCAGCTTCATATCCTTATAGTTGATGTCGTCGATCTTTTCGACGCAGAACCGGCACACTTTCTTGCGCCGGAAATATTGTTTTTTCTGGGTGGCGACGGCTTTATCGCCGCCGGTGGGCCGCTGTCCGGCGCTGCCTGGTCTTCCTTTGAATTCTGGCATGGGTTCTCCTTAGGACTCCTTGGGCAAGCCGGGCATGGCCGGCGCGGGGGCGCCTTCGCCCATCATCTGCTGCGCGACCGAGGGCGGCGGCGCGGCGGGGGTAGCGATCGACTTGCGATGCGCACGCTTGTCGCGCTCCTTCTTGCGCTTTTCGAGACGCTTCAGGGTCTCGTCGATGCGCACGGTCAGGAACTTGATGACCAGGTCCGAGACGCGCAGGCGGCGCTCGAACTCCTTGACGGTTTCCGGACCCGCGGTGAACTGCACCAGGACATAGGCGCCCTCGCGGTACCGGTCGACTTTATAGGCCAGCTTGCGCTTGCCCCACTTTTCCACTTTGTCCACCGTGCCGCCGGCATTGGAGACGGTCGTCTTCATCTGTTCGATGAAGGCATCCACCTCTTCCTCCGGCGCGTCCGGCTTCGCTATAAAAAGCTCTTCGTAGATTCTCATGCATCCTCGTTTAAACCTGGGGCGCGACGATTGAAATTCGTCATGGCCTTTTCGACGCCCCCGGTAATTATGGAGACAACCGCGTCGGCCCCATCGGCCACCAGTTGCTCCAATTCCTTATGTAGCGAGCGCTTGAACGGCGACAGCAAATAGTCCACTCCGCTCGCCAGCGGATGGCCGGGATGAACTCCCAGGCGCACCCGCGCAAATTCCATGGTACCCAAGCTACGGATCACGGATTCGACTCCGTTATGTCCGGCGGAGGAGCCGCGCGGCTTGATGCGCAGACTGGTCCACGGCAGGGCCAATTCATCGTAGACCAGAATCAGGTCTGCTGCCGTGAGCGAATGTTTCTCCATCAGCGGCTTCAACGACGTGCCGCTGAGATTCATAAATGTCTGGGGCTTGGCCAGCATCACATCCTGGCCGGCGATCTGCCCCACACCTGTGAGCGCCCTGGAATCGCGCCTGGTGACGCGGATTCCATGCATTTCCGCAAGCCGGTCCACAACCATAAAACCGAGGTTGTGGGGGGTGGCGGCATACTCCTCGCCAGGATTGCCCAGACCGGCCACCAGGAACATGCGGCGCTATTTCTTCTTGGGCTTGGCCTCTTCGGCGGCTTCTTCCTTCTTGCCCTTCTTGATGACTTCCGGTTCGGCGGCGGCCGGAGTGGCGGCGGCTTCGGCGACAGGCGCGGCCTCGGCCGCAGGCTTCACTTCTTCGGCGCGCATGGCGACCACGTGGGCAACGACGGTATCGGGAGAGCTCAACAACTTCATAGATCCGCTCACCTGCAGGTCGCTGAAGCGCTTGCTCTGGCCCATCATGAGCTCGGTCACATCGATCGTGAAACTCTCGGGGATCTCGTCGGGCAGGCACTCGATCTCGGCCGCGCGGGAGATGACTTCGAGCAGGCCGCCCTGGGTCTTGACGCCCTTGGGCTCGCCTTGTGTGAGGATCGGGACGGAGACGCGGATGCGCTTGGTCAGGTCGATGCGCTTCAAATCGGCGTGCAGCAGTGTGCCGCGGATGGGATCGCTCTGGTGATCGACGACCATCACAGGGGTATTTTCGCCGCCCTCGATATCCAGGTTGAAGATGGTGTTGTAGCCGCTGGAGGAGTGCACGATCTGGATGATCGCCTTGGGGCTGACGGCGACGGGTACGGGATCTTTGTATGCACCGTAGACCACCGCGGGGATCAAACCCTGCTTACGTGTACGGCGCGCTTCGTTTTTGCCGCGCGTGGTACGTGGCTGCGCGGCTACGGTTATTTCTTTTCTCACTTCTATTTCTCCTTCAAGGGGCGCAAGTCCGATTTCCTGCCGCCGGAAATTTCGGCGGTAAGGCTTTCGTGGGTTACGGTGCCCTTTTATAAACCGCGCAAAACGGTCCACGGCCGCGCCGCCACTGTCTCACGACTTGCTACCTGTCCGGCGGCGCGGACACGCGGTCCCTTTGCGCTTATTCTTAATTCGTTACACAAACAAAATACTAACCGAGGTCTCCTCGTGGATCGACTGAATCGCCCGCGCCAGCAGGGGCGCCACCGAGAGAGACCGGATCTTGCTACAAGCGCTGGCCTCGTCCGATAACGGAATCGAATTCGTAAACACTACTTCTTTGAGCGGCGAATCGTTAATGCGCTCGACCGCGGGGCCGGAAAGCACGGCATGTGTGGCACAGGCGCTGACGCTTTTGGCGCCCTGTTGCATCAAGGCCTCGGCGCCTTTCACCAGCGTGCCGGCCGTATCGATCAGATCGTCGACCATCAGGCAATTCCGGCCATCCACTTCACCAACCACATTCATCACTTCGGCCACGTTCGGCTTTTCGCGGCGCTTATCAATAATCGCGAGCGGCGCGTTCAACCGCTTGGCAAACGCGCGGGCGCGCTCCACACCGCCCGGATCGGGGGAAACCACGGTGGGATCCGGTATCTCGAGCGGTTTGAAATAATCAATCATCACGGGCGCGGAAAACAGGTGATCCACCGGAACATCGAAGAATCCCTGAATCTGCGCGGCGTGCAAATCCATGGCCATGATACGATCGGCGCCGGCCGTTTCGAGGAGCGAAGCGATCAACTTTGCCGAGATGGGGACACGCGGTTTATCTTTGCGGTCCTGCCGGGCGTATCCATAATAGGGTAACACCGCGGTGATGCGGTCCGCTGAGGCGCGCTTGGCGGCATCGATCATGAGCAGCAATTCCATCAGGTTGTGATCGACAGGCCGGCAGGTGGGCTGGATCAGGAAAACATCCGCGCCGCGCACGTTCTCCTGATACTGCAGGTAGACCTCGCCATCGGCGAAGGTTTCGATCATGAGCTTCCCGAGTTCCAGACCCAACTCCGCGCAAATCTCGCGCGACAGGCAAGCATTCGCGGTTCCGGAGAAGATCTTCAGGCGATCGGGGGTCAGTGCGCGGATCGGCTTAACGGCGGCCATAGTTTGCCTTTTGTGTGTGGCTGGAGCGCGCGCCACCATAGCTGGCGATAGCGCGCCCGGCTGACCAGAGAGATCGGGAAAACACGTTCTTCATCAAGTGATCGAATCGCTCGCTTAACCTGCTTCCGGGCACTAAACAAACCGAAGAGCGCCGAACCGCTGCCGGTCATCATCGCCGGACGCGCGCCCAGTTTCACGAGCTGCTGTTTCAACGAAGCCAGTTGCGGGAATTGCTCGAAAACTACGGTTTCAAAATCGTTAACACCATTCGCGTCGAAGGGCTCGCCGGTCCCGTCCCCTAGCTGACCCCAAACTTGCGACTGGAAACTAACTATTTTATTTTGTTGCGATTCGGTTGTCAAACGGGGGGCGAGGCCGCGATAGGCGGCGGCGGTGGAGACATGCAGGGCGGGGGCGATCAAAATGCCGTGACGGGCGGCGGTATCGCGCAGCGGATATAGTTCGGTGCCGCGGCCCAAGGCGACGGCGGTGCCGCCCAACAGGAAGAAAGGCACGTCGCTACCCAGTTCGGCGGCCAGTTGCATGAGGGTTGGGAGATCGACGCGGCGGAGAGCCAGAACAGGTAGCGCCAGCAGGACGGCCGCGGCGTCCGACGAACCGCCTCCAAGGCCCGCGCCCATGGGGATGCGCTTGCGCAGGCGGAACTCGATGCGGGCGGTGAGACGCATGGCACCGAGCGCGAGATGGGCAGCGCGCACGATGAGGTTGTCGGGGATATCGATATCGCCCTCGATGTGGATGGCGGTGCGGCGCGCGGGGGTGAACTCGACGTCGATACGGTCGGCGAGGGAGATGGTCTGGAAGATGGTGCGGATTTCGTGGAAGCCATCCGGCCGCGGGTGGAGGACGCGGAGATCCAGATTGATTTTGGCGAGCGCGCGCAGCCGGACCTGGCGGGCGTCGCTCATTTGTCGTACTTGAGGAGCGAGAATACGTCGTAGCCGGGGAGTTTGGCGCGGCCGTTCAGGAAGGTCAACTCGATGGCGAAGGCCAAGCCCGCAACTTTGGCGTCGGCCTGTTCGACGAGGCGCGCGACGGCGGCGGCGGTGCCTCCGGTAGCCAGCAGGTCGTCCACGATCAGGACGCGGCTGCCCTGGACGATGGCGTCCTTGTGCATTTCGAGGCTGTCGGTGCCGTATTCGAGGTCGTAGCTGACGCGCAGGCAGTCGGAGGGCAGCTTTTTGGGCTTGCGCACAGGCACGAAGCCGGCGCCGAGGGCATAGGCCAGGGCGGGGGCGAAGATAAAGCCGCGCGCTTCGATGCCGAGGACCATGTCGACCTGAGCGTCGCGATAGTGGGCGCACAGGGCGTCGATCACGCCACGCAGACCTTCTTTGTCTTTCAGGAGCGTGGTGATGTCGTAGAAGAGGATGCCCGGTTTGGGGAAGTCGGGCACTTCGCGGATCAGGGACTTCAGGTTATCCATCAGACCATCAGCTTCCAGTAAAATTTCGGGGTTGTTCATTTCAGCAGTTCAGAAAATAACCGGTACGCATCGGGCAGACGTGCGTATCTTTTCGAGATGAAGCCGCATTCTAGCACGGGATTGGAACGCGAAAAATCCACTAGCATTTTCTTTTGGCTGTCCAATAGACACGCAGCGGTTCGCCCGCCACGAAGAAAGAAACCCCGGGGCATTTCGACTCCGGCTTAGGGCTCAACTAGGCATCGCGAATCAACGACACCAAATCCCACAGGATTCCAACCTGCACGACACAAACGACGGTTCCACACTCGTTGCATTGCAGTTCGGTATCCCTGCCGTTCACCTTCACAGCAATTCAGCCACACCAATCCGCCTCGGTTGCCTCATGAGGAATGATCGGGAAATCGGCTTCAAGATCATCCATTATCGGATTCTACTACCTGCAAAAACGGACAACAGGGGAAACTGCTAAAACTTGCCGGTTTGCAAGCAGCGCGGTACTGGGGCGGATTCTGAGTTGGGAAGAACCCGGAGACTACACCCGCCGACTTTCACGGTTGTGCGTAACCCGGCGAGAAAATTTACCCGGATGCACATCGAGCTTGCGCCTATGCTGGCAGGCGAATTCTACTATCGCAGCGATTCAACAATTCGTGGCTTCGAGGAAGGTCCTGCAAGATTCAGCAGGGCAGATGAATACTCGGCCACCTCCCAAGTGCAGCCGACCGGGCGCGACGCTGAAAGATCGCCGCGTCTCACTCGACGCCACCAGCCGCCAAGAGCACACCAAATAGCAGCTTTCGCCCCAAACAGATCGCCTTCGACGCGAACACCGCAATCGATGCAGGCCGATGATGCCGCGATTCGCGGGGGGCTGTTTGTTGCCCTGGCGCTGTACATCTTGTACGAATCCGGCTCCACGCTGATCGGCCCCCTACCGTCGCGCTGCCAAACGCTTCTCAACCACCCTTTGACGCTCCAGTATAGATCCCGGTAATCTTATGCTGATGGGGTTCGTCGAGACCAGAGATTCTGTAACATGGGCCAAGGGAGTTCACGACGATGAACTTTTAAGGGAACTGATTCTTTGGGTTCCCTCTGGAACATGCTTTGAACTCGAATTCCCGGAATTCGGAACTGGCACCTTCGCCAAAATGAAAGACGGTCCCAATGGCCCGACCAACGGAATCCGTCCTATACAGGCCACGAAAACACTCTGGCGTACCATTCAAGCCACGAAATTCGGCACTCCTGTGCAAGTCCGATTGGTGGACTGGGAAGGCTCAACAATGGATCTCTGCGACGCCGACTCCAAGCTGACCCCTGCACAACAGCATTGGATGTCGCAGTTCGGCAATTCGTCTCCATCCGGGCGCCAACGACGCTTGAAAGAACTCTGGGTACTGTATGCTTCGTCAAGTATCAAGTCACCTAGCGAATGGAAGACTTGTCCTTTCTGTGCGGAAACAATCCGAGCGAGGCGACAATTTGCCGATTCTGTAATCGTGACGTACCTATCCGTCAACTACCTGCGCCGACTAGTATCGAACCGCAGATGCCGCCAACGCCAGAAGCAGTCCCGACCCTTGAATCGGAACAGCCCGACCAAAATATTCATTTACCGGCGACTTTACCGGGAGAACCGGGGAAACCAGAGAATGTTGCCCGAACTTCGTTCGTTGTGTCAATTGGGATCGTCGCTGCTGCCGTGATTATCTGCTGCATGATGGCCCTCAGCAACGGCGTGAACACAAAGAGTGAGACTGAAGCCGCGATGCCCCTTTCACTGTCGCCGTCATGTGGAGGAACCGGGTGTACAGTTTTTGAAGAGAAAGACAACGGTGACAACGTGTTGGTCAGAATCAAAGCTTCATTTGAATGGTCAAACAACGGCCCGGTGTTTCACGCGGTAATAAAGAACATTGCACGTCAGAACCTTGTTCTTGACTCGCTTTCGGGCGTTGTGCGCTCAACCAACAATTCGACAATTCAGTTTCCTATAGAACTCTGCGATGTCCGTTCGTGTAGTATGCCGAAGAGCGCCGTGCGAACGGTTACCCATGCATTTGCAAAAGACTCTTTCTCCGCAAGCAACATTTGACTCACTGTCGATTACGGTAAGGGAAATCGCGAAAGAGTAAAATCATCCCGATTCGGGGCGAAGACAATCTTCAGGTTATCCATCAGACCTCAATTTGAAAATCGGAATAATGTAGCAGCGCGGCTTCCTGCTCCTCTACGCCGCGCACATCGGAAAAGCGCGGGCCTTTGCGCAGCGCGGCGGCCAGGTCGGATAGCTTGTCGGGCGATCCGGCGGCGTAGACTTCGACGCGGCCATCGTCCAGATTACGCACGTAGCCAGTGACGCCCAATGCATCGGCCGTGCGCTGGGCGTAGTCGCGATAGCCGACGCCTTGGACGCGTCCGCGCACCAGATAGCGGCGGGCGGAGAGGGTTTGGCGAGCCATGGAAAAACGAGGATACCATTCAAGAGGTCGGCCTGGGAGGCCTCCGCAGCCGGAGCGGCTGCCCCACGCTTCAGAAAGTGATGCCTACCAGGAATTCGGCCTGGTTCTGATTCGAGCGCAGCACGTCGAAGGTGGACTGGACGGAGTCGATCTGCCGCGTCGCCCACCAGGTGTAGCGAATCTCGGGTGAGATGTGGAGAAAGATAGGGTGAATGTCGACACCCGCGCCCACAACGACGCCCATGGTGGTGTTGTGCTGCAACTCCTGGGGAGAGGAAGAAACGACCTGGTTGATGGTTTCCTTCAGGCCGGTGATGGTGTCCCAGGCCACGCCGGCGTCGACGAAGGGCCGCACCAGGGGCGTGTGGAAGCGATATTTGAGGAGCAGCGGAAATTCCCAGTTGCTGCCGCTGGCGCTAAGGATATTCGTGGCGCCGGCGATGCTCGAATACTGCAGATTCCGGTAGAGGGCATCGACCTCGATGCCGAAGCCAGCCGGAAGATGCAACTCCGCGACCCCGCCCACGATGTAGCGCTGGGTGGGCGCGGTGTATTGCACGAGGCCGTTCTGGGGCACGGTCAGGGGGTCGGTTATGGGGATGCCCGCTTTGATGCCGGCTGAAAAAGGCTGGGCGAAGATGGCAATCGGCGCCAGAAGGAACAGGATCAACGCTCGCATGTTGCTTCCTACGCGTGCGTGGAAGCGCGGGTTACATGCGCGCCGCGCTTTGGTATCATTTCTCTCGCGGTAAATGAGGAACCATGCATGAGCCATTTTTATGAAGACTTTTTCACCGGCAGCATTCACGAGTCGCGCGGGCGCACGGTAACGGAAGCCGATATCGTGAACTTCGCGGGCCTCTCCGGGGATTTCGTGGAGTTGCACACCAACGAGGAATACGCGCGGAAGTCGCCGTTCGGGCGGCGCATCGCGCACGGGGCGCTGGTGTTTAGTATCTCGACCGGCCTGATGACGCAGATGAACCTGATCAACGATACGGTGCTGGCATTCTACGGCATCGACAAGCTGCGTTTTACGGGACCGGTGTTCATCGGGGACACGGTGCGGGTGACCAAGCGCGTGGCGGAGATGAAGGAGAAAGACGCGGAGCGCGGGATCATCACGTTCGAGACGCAGGTGCTGAACCAGAACAACGAGCCGGTGATCGTGTACACGGACAAGCTGCTGTTGAAGAGAAAGAAATGAGGCCGCTCGACGGCCTGGTGGTGCTGGACCTTACACGCCTGCTACCGGGCGCGGCGGCCACCATGCAGCTTGCCAACTTCGGCGCGGAGGTGATCAAGATCGAGGAGCCGGAGCGCGGCGATTACGGGCGGTGGATGCCGCCGTTCCTGGATGGCGAGGGCGCGGTGTTCCACATGGTGAACCGGGGGAAGAAGAGCATCGCGCTGGATCTGAAAAGCGATAGCGGGCGCGAGGCGTTCCTGAAGCTGGCGGCGGACGCGGACGTGGTGGTGGAGAGCTTCCGTCCGGGCACCATGGCGCGGCTGGGGCTGGGATTCGAGACGCTGCGCGCGCGCAACGAGCGGCTGATATATGTCTCGATCACGGGCTACGGTCAGGACGGCGAATGGGCGGCGATGGCCGGCCACGACATCAATTACCTGGCGCTGGGTGGGGCGCTGGACCTGAACGGTGCGGGCGGCGGCCCGCCGGTGATTCCAGGAGTGCAGATTGCCGATCTGGCGGGCGGGGCGCTGCAAGCGGTCACCGGGGTGCTGCTGGCGCTGGCGGCGCGCGGCAGGACCGGGCGCGGCCAGGCGGTGGATGTCTCGATGACGGACGGGGTGGCGTGGATGCTGCCGGTGGCGCTGGGCATGTGGGCGGCGACTGGCGAGGCGCCCGCACGCGGCGAGAGCGTGTTGACCGGGCGGTATGCCTGCTACCACGTGTACGAGTCGGCCGATGGGCGATGGATTGCGGTAGGGGCGCTGGAGGCGAAATTCTGGCAGGCTTTGTGCGGCGCGCTTGGGTGCGAACACTTGATCGCGGATCAGTTCGCGGAGGGTGCGCGGCGGGAGGAAGCGATCGCGGAGGTGGCGCGCATCTTTCGCACGCGCACGGCTGAGGAATGGTTCGCGCGGCTGCGGCCGGTGGATGTATGCGTCACGCCGGTGCGCAACGTCGCGGAAGTCGCGGCGCATTTCGGCCTGGGCAGAGGCGAGTCTTTGGTTGCGCCGCGGTTGAGCGAGACGCCGGGACGGCTGGGCGGTCCGCCGCCGCGATTGGGCGAGCATACCCGGCAAGGGCCGGACGTCAGCGGGGATTAAAATACTTCTTGACAGATTCCGTCATTCCAAGATAATGGAACTATGGAAGCATCGCGGTTGAAGGACACGCCCGACACCGATCGGACGGCCAGCTATGCGGATATGTTCGGCGCGCTGGGGGCGGAGCCGCGCTTGCGCATTTTGCGGGCACTGCTGGCGGCTCATCCGGAAGGCATGGTGGTCGGCGAGATTCAGGGCGAACTGGGCATCGCCGCCTCGACTTTGTCGCATCACCTGGACAAGCTCAAGAATGAGGAACTCATTTCGGTGCGCCGGGAGAGCACCTTTTTGCGATATACGGCCAATACCGCGGTGTTGGAGGAACTGCTTGGGTTCCTTTACGCGGAGTGCTGCACACGTAATAAGGCCATCAAACCGGCCAAGATTACGCAGCTTTGTAAGTGAGAAAGGGGTCGGGCTAAGAGCCCTCCGCAGGCTTTGAGCCTGCCCCAGGGAGAAATCAAAATGGAAATAAAAGAGCAGGTACGTGAGAAATACGGTCAGGCCGCGTTGCGCGTCAAGACCGGCGGAAGCTCCTGTTGCGGAGCTTCGGCGGCGGCGGACGGCTGCTGCGACCCGATCACCTCCAATCTCTACGACGCCGCGCAAAAAGGCGAACTGCCGCAGGAGGCGGTACTGGCCTCGTTGGGGTGCGGCAATCCTACCGCGCTGGCGCAGCTTAATCCGGGAGAGACGGTGCTGGATCTGGGCTCAGGCGGCGGCATCGACGTGCTGCTATCGGCGCGGCGCGTGGGCCCGGCCGGGAAGGCTTACGGCCTCGACATGACCGATGAAATGCTGGCGCTGGCGCGCGAGAATCAGCGCAAGGCGGGCGTGGAAAATGTGGAATTTCTGAAAGGCGACATCGAGAATATCCCTCTGCCGGATAATTCGGTGGATGTAGTGATCAGCAACTGCGTCATCAACCTGTCGGGCGACAAAGACCGCGTGCTGCGCGAGGCGTTCCGGGTTTTGAAACCGGGAGGCCGGTTCGCTGTTTCCGATGTGGTGACGCGCGGGGAGGTACCCGCCGAATTGCGGCAGAATATGATGCTTTGGGTAGGCTGTATTGCCGGCGCGCTGGAAGATTGGCAATACGTCGCAAAACTGGCGCAGGCGGGGTTCGAAGGCGTCGACCTGGAAACCACGCGCGTTTACAACATTGAGGACGCGCGGACCTTTTTAAGCGGCCAAGGCGTCGACGTGGACGCCATTGCCGGCGCGGTTGAAGGCAAGTTCATCAGCGCCTTTATTCGCGCCGTGAAGCCTGTCAAGACCGCGTGCTGCGGGCCGGAATGCTGCCGCTGAACGCCGTGGCGGGAATAAACAATGGCTGAAGCGATCGCAATCAAGGCCGCCCAGGCAAGCGGCGGACTGGGCACATTTGAGCGCTACCTGTCGGTGTGGGTGGCGCTTTGTATGGCGGCGGGTGTCGGTTTAGGTAAGCTGCGGCCAGGCGCCATCGCGGGCGTGCGCGGAGTCGAATTCGGCGCGGGAAGCCAGATTAACGCGCCGATTGCCGTGCTCATCTGGCTGATGATTACGCCGATGATGATGAAGGTCGATTTCTCATCGGTGAAAAACGTGGGGCGCCGCCCAACCGGGCTGCTGGTGACGCTATTCATCAACTGGGTGGTGAAACCGTTTTCGATGGCGCTGCTGGCCTGGGCGTTCTTCCGGTTCGTCTTTGCATCCTTCATTACGCCGTCCGAAGCCGACCAGTACATTGCGGGCTGCATCATTCTGGCCGCCGCACCTGTACGGCTATGGTGTTCGTTTGGAGCCATCTCACCAACGGGGACGCGGCATACACGCTGGTGCAGGTGTCGGTGAACGATCTCATCATGCTGGTGCTGTTCGTGCCGATCGTGCAGTTTCTGGTGCATGGGGCCTCGTCGCTCACGGTGCCGTTCAATGTACTGCTCACGTCGGTACTGGTGTTTATCGTGGTGCCGCTGGCGGCGGGCGCGCTGTTGCGCGCGGTGCTGGTGCGCAAGTACGGGCGGGCATGGTTCGAAGGAGTGCTGCTGCCGAAGTTCGCTCCGATTACGATTGCGGCGCTGCTGGGCACGCTGGTCCTGATTTTCGCGTTTCAGGCGGACAACATTACGGGGCGCTTTTTCCATGTGGTGCTGATTGCGGTTCCGATCACTTTGCAGGTTTATCTGAATGCGGGCCTGGCGTACGGCCTGATGAAATGGCTCAAAGTGGAGCATTCCGTCGCGGCGCCGGGCGCACTGATCGGGGCTTCGAATTTCTTTGAGCTGGCGGTGGCCACCGCGATTGCGCTGTTCGGGCCGGAATCGGGCGCGGCGCTGGCGACGGTTGTGGGCGTCTTGGTGGAAGTGCCGGTGATGCTCTCCGTCTGCGCGGCATGTAACCGCACGCGGCATTGGTTCCCCGCGGCGGAAAGGATCTAGCGATGGAAAAGAAGCGGACTCTGATTCTCTGCACCGGCAATTCGGCGCGCAGCCAGATGGCCGAGGGTCTGTTACGCCACGATGCGGGCGACCGCTTCGAAGTGGAAAGCGCCGGGACCAAACCGAGCCGCGTGCGACCGGAAGCCATCGCGGCGATGCGCGAGTTGGGCATCGACATTTCCGTCCACCGGTCGAAGAGTGTGGATGAATTCGCGGGCCAGCAATTCGACTACGTGCTTACTGTCTGCGACAACGCGAAGGAAAGCTGCCCGATTTTTCCGGGCAAGGCCGTGATGATCCATCACAGCTTTGAAGATCCGGCGGCGATCGAAGGTTCAGAAGAAGAAAGGCTCGCGATTTTCCGGCGGGTTCGCGATGAGATGCGGCAATACCTGCGCGGATTTCCGGCGCCTAAAGATCAACTGAAACAGCAGGAGGGGTAAAGATCATGGATAATGGCACAGTCAAAGCAGGAGCCGCTGCGCTGGCGGCTTTCTTTATAATGGCCGCGGCTGGGTGTAGTTCAGCCTCGAATTCCGCCGAAATCACCGCGGCCCCGGGGGCGCCGGCAAATGCGATCGCCGGGGCCGGAAGCACCTTTGTGGCCCCGTTGGTATCCGCTTGGATCAAGGGATACCAGGATGCCCACCCGAGTGTGCGCGTGAGCTATCGTGCTATCGGCAGTGGCGGGGGCATCGACGAATTGAAGAAAGGGTGGCTCGGTTTTGCCGCCAGCGACGCGCCCCTCAGCGACGAGCAGTTGAAGGATATGGCTCCCACGGTCCAAGTCCCGGCCACTGCCGGACCCGTCTGCGTCATTTACAACCTGCCCGACCTGGAACGCCCCTTGCGGCTCAGTCCGAAGAGCCTGGCCGGCATCTATCTCGGCCGCATCATCAGCTGGCAGGATCCCGAAATCGCAAGCGACAATCCTGGTGCGCATTTGCCAAAGACAGCCATCATCGTGGTACACCGGTCGGACGGGAGCGGCACGACGAGCGTTTTGACGAGCTATCTCAGTAAAGTCGACCAGGAATGGTCGCGGAAGCCGGGCCATGGTCTTACGGTCAATTGGCCCATCGGGCTGAGCGCCGAGGGCAGCAACGGCGTGCTCAATCTGGTCAAGCAAACGCCAGGAACCGTCGGCTACGCTGAACTCAACTATGCCAAGGAGAACGGCGTGCCCGTGGCGGCAATACGGAATCAGGCCGGACAGTTTGTCGTTCCGGCCCCGGACGCGGCGGCTGCCGCCATCGAGGCATTTAAAGGAGATCTGGCGAAGGACTTCCGCACGCCGATTGTGGACCCTCCCGCTTCGGCCACGTACGCTTATCCAATCACGGGGTTCACATTTTTCCTGATACCCAAGGATCGTGCGGTGAAGGAAGAGCAGATGGCAGTGAGAGAGTTTGTGGCATACGCACTCTCGATCGGACAGGGCTCGGTGGAACGTCTGTCGTATGCGAAGCTGCCGCTTCCGGTGCTGCAAAAGGCCGAAGAGCAACTCGCTCAGTTGACCGTGAATGGGCAGCCGTTAAAGTGAATACCCCTGGCCGGGCGACCGGGCGGTCTACTCCTTGGGTGCAATTCCCAACGTCCGCATCTTGCGGTAGAGGTTACTGCGCTCGAGGCCCAGCAGCTCCGCCGTGCGGGTGACGTTGCCGTTGGTTTCTTCGAGCTTCTTCAGAATATATTCGCGCTCCACGGCTTCACGCACCTCGGCCAGGCTGCCGAAGCGATCGACGGGGCGTTCGGCGGGGCGGCGGGTCACGTTGAGCGGGATATGGCGCGCGTCCACACGGATCTGCGGGTTCAGGATCACGATGCGCTCGATCAGGTTGCGCAGCTCGCGTACGTTGCCGGGCCAATGATAATCCTGCAGGATGTGGTAGGCTTCCGGCGTCAATTCTTTCGCCTTGCGTCCGTACGCGGTGGTGAATTCGCGCAGGAAATAGTCGGCTAGGAGGGGGATGTCTTCGCGGCGATCCCGCAGCGGAGGAACGTGGAACGGGATCACGTTGAGGCGATAGAAAAGATCTTCGCGAAAATTGCCGCGCTCGATCTCCTCCTCCAGGTTCTTGTTGGTCGCCGCCACCACGCGCACGTCCACCTGCACGGAGGCTCCGGCGCCGACCGGTTCAAAGCGCTGCTCTTCGAGGGCGCGCAGTACTTTGGCTTGCGTGCGCAGGCTCATGTCGCCTACTTCATCGAGGAAGATGGTGCCGCCGTCGGCCTTCTGGAATTTGCCGATCTTGGTTTCGTGGGCGCTGGTGAAGCTGCCCTTGATGTGTCCGAACAGCTCGCTTTCGATCAGCTCTTCGGGGATGGCCGCGCAGTTCACCTCTACGAACAGCTCGGGCGCGCGCGGGCTCATGGCGTGCAGCGCGTGGGCCACCAGTTCTTTGCCGGTGCCGCTTTCGCCGTAGATGAGTACGCGTCCGTTGGTTCCGGCCATAAGGGCAAGCTCGTGGCGCAGCGCCTTCATGGGCACGCTCTCGCCGATGATGCGATAGCGCGATTCGGTGCCCTCCTTGAGGCGGCTGTTCTCGATCTGCAGGCGGCGATGCTCCAAGGCGTTCTTGGCCACCACGGAGATTTTCTGGATGGTGAGCGGCTTTTCGAGAAAATCGAAGGCGCCGAGCTTGGTGGCTTTCACGGCCGTCTCGATGTTGCCATGGCCGGAGATCATGATCACAACGGGACGCTCGGGAAACGGAATTTCCTGGATGCGGGTGAGGGCTTCCATGCCGTCGATGCCGGGCAGCCAGACATCCAGCAGCACCAGTTCGCAGGGCTGGCGGTGCAACTCTTCGAGACAGGCTTCGCCGCTTTCCACGGCATGCGCGGCATAACCCTCGTCTTCGAGCACACCGCTGAGCGACTGGCGGATGTCGGGCTCGTCATCCACCACCAGGATGCGAACCGGTTTCATACGCCGGCCGCTGCCGGCTTCAGCGCGGGATCGCCGTTTTCGGGGTCCACCAGCGCAGGCAACTCGATGGTAAAGCGCGCGCCCGTGGGTTGATTGTCCTCAACCCGGATCTGCGCACCATGATCGGACAGGATGTGATTGACGATGGCCAGACCCAAACCGGTGCCGCGGCCCTTGGTGGAGAAATAGGGCAGAAACAGTTTTTCCTTTTCATCCGGGGAGATGCCGCAGCCGGTATCGGCAATGACTAGCTCGACTGATTCCGCGCTGCCGCTTTGGGTGGTGATGAGCAGGCGCTTCAGGAGCGAATCCTGCATGGCCTCGGCGGCGTTATCGACCAGATTCACCACCACGCGCTGGAACTGGTCTTTGTCGATGTTGACCGGGGGCAGATCGCGCGCAAGCTGCACGCGAATGTCGATGCCGTCGAGGCGGCCATGGAAGACCGCGAGGGCGGTTTCCACCACTTCGTTCAGGTCGCTGCGTACGGGTTGGGCGGCGGGAAAGCGGGCGAATTGGGAGAACTCGTCCACCAGGGTCTTCACGGATTCGACGGAGCGCGAAATCGTGCTGGCGCATTCGTGCAGGATGCGGCTGTTTTCGGGCGGAATCTGGAGGCGGTCCAACTGGCGGCTCATGCGCTCGGCGGAGAGAGCCAGAGGGGTGAGCGGATTCTTGATTTCGTGGGCCACGCGGCGGGCGACTTCGTGCCAGGCGGCGGCTTTTTGCGCGCGCAGGAGCTCGCTGGTATCTTCCAGGACGATGACGAAGCCGGAAGTCAACTTTTCTTCGAGCGCGGAAACGGTGACCGCCATGTGCAGGGTCTGGCGCTCGTTCTGCATTTCGAGCTGGCGGGAGGCCAGGCCGGTGCGGCGGGCGCGCTTCATCAGGTATTTGATTTCGGCGGTGTCCTCGCGGGAGAAAAGATCTTCCAGACGGGTGGCGCCGGCCAGTTGCACGGCGGGGAACATGCGGCAGAGCGCGCGATTGACGCGGCGGATATTTCCATCGGCACCGATGGAGATGACGCCGGTGGGAATGCTTTCAAGGATGGCTTCGGTGAAACGGCGGCGGGCATCGAGTTCGCGGCTGTTGGCCTCCAGCTCACGGGTCATCTCGTTGAAACCGCGCACCAGGCTGGCCAGTTCGTCGATGGCGCGCACCTGCACGCGATATTTCAGATTCCCTTTGCTGACTTCGCCAGCAGCGTGGAGCAGCGCGGAGATGGGGCCGCTGATCTGTTTGGAGAGGAACAGGGCGATCCAGGTGGCCACGAAGAGCACGAACAGCGTGATCATGGCCATAAACAGCAGATAGAAGGTACGAACGTTGCGGCGGGAGCGCGCCAGCTCTTTGAAGGCGCGGTCGGACTTATCGATTTCGCGTTGTTTTTCGGCGAAGTCGATGGGCACGCGGGAAGCCAGCTCGACGGTGCCCTTCACAGCGCCATCGATTTCGACGGCATGACGGGCGACGACGGCCTGGTTGTCTCGGGGTGACCGGATGGGAAAAGGACCGACGGAATCGAGCGGCACGTCGCCGGAAACCGGGATGATGGCCGCGGCGGCCAGGTTCTGCTCCTTGGCGAAACGCTGCAGGAAGCCGGGGGTCTGGGTGCCTTGCTCGAGCAAGAGAAGCGTTTCCGGCTGCGCGGCCAATAGGGAGGCCTGCAGATCCGCCTCATCGCGCAGTTCGTTGCGCAAGGTTTCGGAGATTTCGAGGAAGGTCTGATGGGAGGCTTCGGCCGGCTGGCTGAACCACTTGTCCAGGTTGCGGTTGAGCACCTCGTAACTGAAAAGCACCAGAAAGAGGGCGGGGGTGATGCTGAGCGCCAGTGCCCCGACAACCAGTTTGGTCTGGATGCGGGAGCCTTCGCGGCTGCTGCGGCGATCGATGTAGAGCTTTACGACGGTGCGCACCAGCATGAAGCCGAGGGTCACCATCAGCACGAAAATCAGGCTGGAGATGGCCCAAAAGATGAAGGTCTGCTCGGGATCGGTGGGGCCGTATTTGCCGAAGTTGAAGGAGCCTTGCCAGACGACGAGCGCGACTGAGATCGCCAGCAGGACGAGGCCGCCACCGTATAGGAATCGCTTGCGCACCTCTTCAAATTATAATGGAGCGAGGGTTTGGCTGACGGACGCATATGCAACAAGCCAGGGCTGGCTGGGGCGAGGATACGCGCTGATCGACGGGCACGGCCGAGCACTAAAACGCAGGATGCTTGGATCGCTGTCACCGCACTGGCGCTCGACGCCCCGCTCGCAACAAACAACCAGCGCGATCTCGAGTACATCCAAAAGCTGCGGTTGCTGCTTATTTCCCTTACAGCACGTATTCGGTCCGGGTGAAAACGAAGTGATCGAAGTAGTAGTGCATCAGAAGGGTGCTGAGGATTACCACGAAATAACTCTGGTCGGCCGAAAGGGGCGTGAGCGCGCGCACGATGAAAGTCACAATCACGGTGACCCCGGTGGCGCCCAGGAAGCAGAGATAGTAAGGGATCATGCTGCGGCGGCCGGCCAGCGAGCGCACGAAGGGATTGTCGATTTCGCCGCGCTGGTAGCGCAACCGGTTGATGAGCCACATCAGGAACAGATATTGGAAGGAATGCCAGGTGTTGTAGCCCTGGAAGAGGATATCGAGGTTCGATCCCATAGGCAGCAGGAAGGAGACGACGCTGGTGATGCCGATCAGCAGCGTCTTGGGCTGGCTGAGGCGGCCAAGCCGGGCTTCGATCACGGTCTTCCATATCCAGACGATCATGAGGATGCCGAACGTGACGCCGGCCAGTTCCGGCAGATGCAGGGCGCGCAGCCAGTCCGGATACGGCAGCACCACACCGCCCACGCGGAACTGGCGCTGGGACAGTTTGTACATGCCGATGGGGTAGAGGCCCGTGAGGATGACGCCGTAATCGACGGCGCGCGACCATAGCGGATCGCGTCCGCCGTTTTTGGCGCGGTAGCAGTCGCTCAAATAAATCACCTGATGCAGCACATGCAGCGAGGCCCAGGAGAAAAAGAACGTGATGAGGGCGGTGTAGTGAAACACACCGAGGTAGACCACGATTACTGGAATAATCAGGGACAGCCAAGTGTAGACCGGGTGAGTCCGGCGAAACGAGGCGTCCAGAAAAGTGAGGGTGAAGGTGGAGAACAGGTGCGGTCCGCCCACCAGGCCCGCTACCAGGATGTTGATTACGTCGATTGCCTGCCGCTCGGAGATCCAGCCGGTTTTCTGCGCCGCCCAAGCGAACAGAAAAGGCATAGGAACGAGCACGGCGCTGAGGATGATGCGCGACAGGTCCCAGGATTTGTTATAGATCCAACCGGGTTCCTGCCGTACCAGAAATGGGGCTTCAGCAACGGCGGCCATTGGAAAGATGATACGCCAGACGGTCGCGATTTCCAAACCGCGATAATTGCTTGATGGGCGCTAGTCGCCGCTCTTGGCGGCTTTCTTTTCCTTGAACAGGTCCATGGGATCCTTATTGGGGGCCATGGCCACATCGAACCAGCCGATCATCATCTCTTCCCAACTCTGGTCGCCCCAGCGGACGGGCTTGGTGGCGTCGGGGTTGGCGGGGTTGTTCGGAGAATTATCGAAATGCGCGACACAGTGCAGGCGAGTGCCCGCGGGCAGCACCTTCTGGTCGGTGAGGTAATAGAAGAGCTGCCAGCTAAAATCGTAGTGCGGCACGCGCAGCAGCACTTCGGATTCGCCAGTGGGATAGTGGGCAGTATAGACGAAATCTTTGCCGCGCAGATGCATGTGAGGCATCATGTCGACCAGTTTGGCGGGTTCCTGCAAGGTGACTTCGGATTCCACTTCGAAGTTGCCGTCGCCTGCCGGGATCTCGAACTTATCGTTTGTAGCGGCCACGGTGTAGACGCGTTCGGCAGGCGGTTCCTTGGCAAATACCAGACCAATCCGGCTGCGGTCGATGCCGGCCTTGCCGTTGGCGGTGTAATGCATCTGAAACACGAAATCGGAGCCAGCCTTCACCAGCTTGGCCTGGCCGGGGCGCAGGATGCCGGGCGGCAATCCGGGAGCGAAACCCACCAGTAACTCGGGCGGGCCGCTGTTGTCGTCATCGCGGCGGTGTTTGCGCTTCTCGCGGTTCTCTTCCTTAACGGGCACGAAGGGGATGCCGGGCTGGGCATCTTTCATCCACTTGGAACCGGGCGGGCGGACGAAGGCGATGATGTGATGCACCACCTGGCGGTTGCCGGGACGAGCTTCCACTTCCTGCACCCACTTGTCTTCGGTGAAGCCTGACGGGATGACGATGTACTGGTAGTCGATAGTGCCGGAGGTGGGCACGGAGAACTCATTGGGCATTTCGAAGACGGCGTCCGGCGTGTGAATGCCCCAGCCATCCACGAATTGCGCGGGCTTAGGCGCGTCGGCGGGATCGCCTTCGCGGGCACCGGCGTCGACCCAGGCTACCAGGGTGTCGACCTCGTCGCGGGAGAGGGAGCGATCGTTGCTGAATTTGCCGAAGTGCGGGTCGGCGGGCCATGGCGGCATTTTGCGGGTGATGACGGCTTCGCGGATAGCCTTGGCCCAGGGACGGACATCCTTATATGTGAGGAAGGACATGGGGGCCGCTTCGCCGGGACGGTGGCATTCCTGGCAGCGGCTTTGCATGACCGGCAGGGCATTTTTGTAAAACGTAGGTTGAGAAGGAATCGTGGCGGCCAATGCCAAGGCAGACGCAGCGATTCCGAGCAGGAACGATCGAACAGCCATCCGCACCTCCGAGTGTGTGCTGTTTCCCTATATTAGGCTATGCGGTAGGCGGTGTAAAGCGCGTCTTGCGGGTGCGGAGGCAAGAGGATAAACTAAAGGTACCGTTCGTATCTGTAATCCCCGGTCGTCTAATGGTAGGACAGCGGCCTTTGGAGCCGTGAATCGTGGTTCGAATCCATGCCGGGGAGCCATACTTCCTGCGCCCCAACTTCGAGCGCCCGTTATTGTTGACAGCAGCGCCTTCCGCCGAGTCGCCGTTATCCGCCAACATTCCGCAGGTTTTACGGTCCGCGGCCTCTCACCCGTTTGACGCGAGATGTGCAGCGGGGGCGCGGCCAACCGCCAGGGTTCAGGCCGGAGTCCAAGGTTTTCGCTGCGAACTCTCCGGTTTCTCCGGTTGACAGGGTGGCTTTTGTTGACGGCACTGTTCAACGCGGCGCCCAACGGAGCTCTTCAAACTGGACCATAAACATAGGGGATTCTCGTGGAAGTGCGTCGCGATGGGGCCGGTGGGCGGTGCGGCGTACATCAGGATCCTACTGGTCCTCACGGGTGCCTGCCGCTTGGTCCGTCCCCAGCGCCCCGACGATTCGGCGCGCGAACTCCCTTCGATCGTCAGTGCTGTGATGTTTGGCGATGAAAGTGTCGTATAAGTCTTGAAGCTGTTCCGGTGAGAGAGCGTGAGAGAATTCTTTGATCGAGGAGCCCGAGCATCCAGTTGTGATCTTCATATGCAGGCGCTCCGGAAATGGCGGGAGCAGAGAGAACGTGAGCAACACAGGTTGCACTACGACCTGGGGCGCGAGCCTGAAAGTTCTCCTTTGCAAGAATCTGCGTAATGCAACCAAAGGCCTGATTCGCAGACCAGTTTTGGAGGTCAGGAAACTCCATCGCAACCCGGTTGTTGGCTCCTGGAGGGAAAATCGTCACGCTCAGATAGACGTCGCGAGCGATCGCTGGCGACCGGTTGGTTAGAAGAAGTCCAATCCGAAAAAAGGCAGAGCCGTCGCTCCGAAGCTCCGCAGGCGGGGCACCCCACATGTGGAAGATCACCGGCTGGGGCGCACGTCCGAACATCCCTGCCAGGACGCCATGAGGAACGGGCTCGAAATTGGAACCTGCACGCATGTAATACTGGATTGGCCGGAGACACTGGTGCGGCGCCAAGTAGCTCTTCGGGATGTGCGTGATTACGAAGCCGGCTCCCGCGTCATCTTCAACCGCCATATGACTGACAGCTGGGGTGCGGGGGAAGCGTCAAGCCCGAGACGGCACTCTCAAGCCAGCTCTTGAATCGCCGCGGGTTCTGGATCTTGACTTTCGCAGCAGCCACATCTCCGAGCGTTTGATTAGGGCGGCAGTCAACACCCCATACGACAATTCCCCCTTCAGAGTTCCCGAACCCTGAGATCGCCTTCGCGAGATTCCCACGATCTGCATCGGAGAGCCGCGCACCGGAGCCGTTGTCGGAGGATCTCTTGAAATCGAGGAAGAGTTCTTCCGATTGTCGTTCCAGCGATCAGTTCATCGATTGCGGCCTCACCCCCCGATGAGATACGGGCAGCCAGGTCTTCTGCTCGTCCCATAATAGCTCGGCGCTGCTCCCTTTCTTTTTCACCGAAGCCGCGCCGCGAGTGGCTGGGCGCGTACACAATAGGGTGTTCTCCAGCCCGTGCCGGACTACGTCCAGGCGGCCGGATTCCATGAGTTGTTCTGGGAATGACCCTGCCGATCTGAAACGGGAACAGGGACGGGCCATTCACCAAGCTGCCGAAGTCGACTGATGCCTCAGATGCCGCGAGCATGTGCGGCTTCGAGCAGCCATATCGCCACTCTCGAGTCGGTGACGTTGAACGCCGGGGTACGGGAGAGTACTCGCCCTTGCCGGCGGAGTCGTCGATCACGCCCCAGTCCGCAAACGCGCGCAGTACGTACCGGGCCGACCGTGCGACGACCTCCTCTCCCCCAGCAACTCCTTGGCCCGCCTCTGCACCTGGGCGGCGCCACCGTACCCTGAAGCCGGAACAGTCGCCCGTAATATCCGCCACGACCCGCCAGAAGGGATAGACGGCCATCGTCATGCCCCAATGAAAAGGCAGACGTTCCGATCGGCCGCACTCCTTGGAGAAGGCGGGCGCCGTCATGCCGCAACTCCTGAGCCGTCGGTGGCACGCGCACCCAAGTCTTCAGCAGGAGCGTGATCGTCTTTTCCCTGCTGCCGCGCTGTGCCGTGCTCCCGACGGAAAGCTCGTCCTTCAAGCGCTCGCGCAACGCCTCATAGATGTCGGCGTCGGACATGCCTGCCAGGAACAGGTCCACCGTCTCATCGAGCCAACGGAGTTTGACCGTCCGGTTATATCCGATCATGCGCTGGCGATCACTCAATCCTTTCCTCCCACGACCCGAATGAACGGCACAATGGCCTCCTCCAGTGTCACTCCACCGTGCGCAACAGTCCGATGCCCTTCCTGCACGAAGGCGCTCCGATCTGCGGACAACAACGGCAGGAAGTCTTCCGGAAGCCCGAGAGGTCTTCCAGGAGATGGCTGCTGGAAATCTCGCGGCAACATTGGCGCGGAGCACAGCATCGGAATAGATCCTCGCCCGTTCACCACGGACGTCAGCCGTCATACCCTCTTTCGGCCTTCCACAGCCAACGCACTCCACATTGCCATGATCCGCGGTTAGGAACACAACAAATCCGTTCGAAAGCAGCAAGTCCAAGAGCGCGGACAAGAATCCTTCAGCCGCCCATTGCCGCACTTGGTTATGCATCCCCGCCGCACCCAACTCCATGCCGTGCATGATACGGTCGACCTTGTCCACAACGGCACCGATCACTTTGAGCTTGGGCTGCCGACAACGCTTCTTCGAGCGCTTGCAGCGTCGACGGCTCACCAAGGCCCTTAAGGTAAGCGACCTCGCTGCCGACGAGACCATGATCAACCCAGAATTGCTGCCAAAGGCTCGCCTCTCTGCCTGTGCCGTAGATGCTCGACGGAAAGTAGAGCGGTGCCTTTCCAGCGAAAATGGCCTGTCGCGACACACAGGTGATCGTCGGCACCCAGGCAAAGGCAGCGCTCTCGTCGAACCGCCACGTGGGACGTTGCTGGCTGATCTCATGCCGGACCACCAGCCACTGGTCGAATGCGAGCCCGTCCACTACGACGAGGGCCGCCCTACCGCCGCCATCGCGTTGCGCGGCGAGAAAACGTGCGATGTGGTGCACCATCACCGGCGGCGTGGCCGGCAAGCTGTAGAGGCTGCCGAACCGCCTTTGCAGCCACTGACTGAAACGGGCGTCGACCTGAGATCGAATGCTGGAGACTCGCGCGGTCACGTCCAGATTGGATCTGTGCACCGATCTCGCAAACCAGGAGATTGAATTGCGCCCAGATTGTGGCGAAAGACAGCCAGTCGCCGTGACGAGCGTCCTCGCCAGGTAGCTCCCGCGCCGCAGCCTCAGCGAGTGCCGCGAAACGGCTTATTCGATCCTGCTCAGGATCGTGCCGCACGCCGGCGGCGGCCCATCCCTTGGGAACGCTGGTCCATTCGATAGGCTGCAGCGTGCCTTCCATGAACAGGTTATCGATGTAGACGCGCACGTCCGGGTTATCGAACGGAAGATCCGCTGGTCCCTCAACGGATAGTGGAATGTCTCGCGGGCAACGGCACCTGGCTTAGGATGCCGAGGAATCTCGGCCAGCGCTCCTGCAAAAAGGCGAAAAACAGGCTTCGGTCCGTGAACAGCTCGGCAAGCGGCCAGCCTCGAAAGCGTCCACTCTGATGCAGAATGGCTACCAGCCGGTCGACGAAGGGCATTGGAATCAACTGGAGCCTGTAGTGCCTCCGCAACAACGTCCGCAAGAGATCTGCATCGGTTTTGATCAGCTCCGCCGCGATCTCGAAGACGTGGCGTAGGATGAAGTCCTTCGTGGCGTTTTCCCCAAGAACCCCAGGATTGAAGCGATGCTGCGCTTCATAGAGTAGGTCGAGGTACTGAGGCTCCAAGGCGCGCAGCACTGGATAGCTAAACTGGGGGAACATATCCGCCAGCGCGAAGGAGAGCCTCCGGGCGCCGGCGAGGACATCGAAAGGCAGCTTCACCAAGGAAGAGGCGCCATCGCCAATCAGCACTACCAGATCTATGCTCTCCCCGGCATCCAACCGCGAACGAAAGCGTGACTCGTAAGCGAATCGGAATGAGATCGAGTCTTCGAACAAGACCGACTCGAAGCCTCGTTCGGCGAGCGCCTGGCTCAGGCGGGGTTCTGTTAGCAATCCGTCCGGATCGGCAACTGCCGTTATCGGCTGGACACCCGGCGTAAACTCTTTCAGAATGTGGCTGCGCCAATCAGACATCGCCGAGACCCTCCACTCGGATTATCAACCGCGGAACGAGCTCAGGATGGACGTGGGCGCGCGATTGCGATTCAAGGTTCCAAGCTGTCTCTTCCTTGGCAAGTTCGTTCAGGCGATGTTGGCGCACGGCAGGTAGCCCGATCCGCTCGATTCCGCGGCGCCGGGCGTCGAAGGCATAGCGCTTGTTCTTTCTCTCCCGCTCGAGGCGCCCATGGTGGAACCGCAACAGTTCTTCGTACAAAGAATGGCCGTGACGCTCCGCAGCGGTCGTCACTTCCGCGAAGACCCGCGTCGACTCGCCGCCGTCCAAATAGCGGCCAGGACTCGGCGTCTGTTCCAGCAGCAACGTCCAGAGGTGCCGGGCAGTTGGAGGCAGTACGCGTCCATCGTCGTGCAGAAACAACGCGAGTACCCGTTCCTTGGCCCATCCCTCGCTGCGAATTGCGACCGTCCACAGAGACCAATACCCTCGGATTTCCCACGGGATGCCGGTCACCTCGATGGATGGAATGGGTTGGCCGGGCACGAAACGCGGAACCCGCGTCGCGATGCCCCGAATCCGTGGCTCTTCCAATGTCAAATGGACTGCTGCGGGCTGGCTCTGTGCGTCTGCGAGTGTGAAGACTGCGGATGGCGTGGTCGTTCCATCGGGCCATCGCAGTTTCCAGCCAGCCTTGGCTTTCTCCGCCTTGCCACCCGTACTTTCGAGATAGTTCGCCGTCATCCGTTCAACCCAGTAGGGCAGCGGATGGCCGAGCAGCCGTTGTGCCTCTGACGGGCTCAGCGCCGCTGTCTGTGCCAGCAGACTAGTGCTTCGCCGCATGGCATCTGCTTGCGCCCGGACCTTGGTGAGAACAGATTCCACCTTACTCTCGACGTCGGCAGGATTGATAATGGCGTCGCGGTACAACTCGTCAAAGATCTCTCCGGCATCGGCGGAATCGAGTACATCGCCGGTCTTGTCGACGCCGAACTCGCGCAGGATCACGGCCAGCTTCTCTTCCAGGACCTCCCGCACGCGGAATTCGACGGTGTCCTCCAGGACCAAATTCAAGGCCCGAACCACATGGCCCTGGCCAATTCGGTCCACGCGGCCGATGCGCTGTTCAAGCCGCATAGGATTCCACGGGATATCGAAGTTGACCACAACGTGGCAAAACTGCAAGTTCAGGCCCTCACCGCCGGCGTCGGTGGAAACCAGGATGCGCGGCACCAATCCG
>CAWJJQ010000006.1:0-852267 GCA_963843255.1 Bryobacterales bacterium
CTCGACGCCAAGCAGGAGCAGCGGTATTACGTCGGCATCGGCCCGCGCAAGTTTCAGTTCAAGCACCCGAACCTGAACTGGGCCGAAACCAACCAGCTCAAGGCGTTCTGGGAGTCCATGCAGGGGCCGTGGAAGGCGTTCACCTACACCGTCCCGAATCCCGACGGCACGACCACCGGCGTGCTGGTCACCTTCGAGCAGGCGCCGATCTCGTTCGAGTACCTGCGCAACGCCGTCCAGGTCGGACTGAACCTCATCGAGGTCGTCGATCCGACGCAAGCGCCCACCTACGCGGTCAACTCCACCTGCCTGCGGTTCCCCTCGACCGCGCTGTCCACGGCGCTGCTCTCCGAAGTCCAGCAGATCATTCCCCTGGTCCACATCCGCGTGCGCGAATCCGCGGTCGCCGACATCTATGTCTCCGACCGGCGCGTCACGGTGGGCGGGCAGCTATACCTGCCGCGCCTGATCGGGATCGGCGAGCCCGGCTCCGACGTCCTGATCTCGCAGGACATCAAAGGCACCTCGGACAACGTGCGCTTCACCTTCGGCAACGGCGACCGCGTGATGACGCAACTCGCCAACGACACCGACCTGAAGTACGCCGAGATCGACCTCTGCCTCTTCCACGTCAACTCCGGGATTCTGCTGCAGCTTTGGAAAGGCGTCATCCAGAACTTCACCAGCGATGGGACGCCGATCTTCCCGGTCACCTGCTCCGACGGCTTCTTCCAGATCATGAACCAGTACCCCGAGCGGCAGCTCAGCCGCCAGTGCTGGAAGACCTACAACGATGGCGTGAACTGCCCGTGGGCCTCAAGAGGTCGCAGCGCCGCGGCGGTGACGGCGGCGGGCGGCGATCCCACAAGCTGCGACTATTACCTCGAATCGGCGAACGGATGCCAGGTCCACGGCATGGCTCCCTATTTCGGCGGGCATCAGGCCGACCCGCAGGGCGTCGTCATCAAGGACAATTCCACCGGCTTCCTCGGCTTCGGCCGCAACACCGTCACCGCGACTTCGATCCTTTCGGACACGATCTGGGGCCTGGCGCTCCCGGAGATCTGGTGCAACAGCGGCGGCAATCCGCTCTATGCGTTCCTGGCCAACGCTCTGATGGTGGCCTATCGCGATGAATCCGACTACGCCGACTCGCTCGGCATTCTCGGCGCCGGGCCGATCGGCGGATTCACCGGGTATGTACGTGGTCACCAACGCGGACGGCTACCGCTACGTGGTGGCGCCGATGGTCGACGGCTTCACGCCGCAGGGCTTCAAGGTGGATGGCAACCTGAACGTCGTCGAAGAATTCGCCGGATTGGCGCGCCGCGCGAGTCGCTTGGCCACGATCCGGCGAATGCGGCCACGGACTATTTTTCTCTCGGCCAGGAGTCCCGCAAGTCTGGGAGCCGAACGTCTACGCCGCGGGCACGGCGGCGTGCGAGATTCGCATCGTCAAGTCGTCACACCATCCAACCGAGCACGCCCGACCAGCACCAGATGACCGTCCCCATCGACTACGGGATGTGGGGCTGGACGTGGGACCAGAACGGCAACCGCACGGCGGTCAAGGGACTCATCAATCCGTTCTGGATCGCCGTCAACATGCTGCTGCGCGCGATGGGCTTGTACGGCGATCCGTCCACCGGCTCGAATCCCGCCGGCGGAAGCGGCCCGACGTCGTCCGCGCAGCTCGCCACGTTCGTGCTGCCGTCGCTGATAGTGGGCGATGGAAGCGGCGCGGCCGAGATCGCGGCAGACCAGGTGACCGCCATCCTCGGCACTGGCATCGAGACGCAGTTCCAGTTCCAGGGAATCATCAGCAGCCAGAAGCCGTTTCGCGACTGGCTCACCGAGGTGCTCAACTGCTGCCTGGGCTTCTACACCTGGGAGTTCGGGAAGCTGAAGCTCGGCTGCCGGATCAACGCCAGCGCGGTGGATGCTTACACGCTCGCCAACTCTCTGTTTCAAAGCCTGCGGCTGACGCCGATCCAAGCTGGTTTCGAGCACCTGGTGCTTTCGTTCGCCGATGTCGCCTATCAATACCAGGCGAACACGGCCGAGTATTGCGACAAGAGCCACGCGGCTTACTACGGGCGCGCCGGATCTCCGCTCACCAGCCAGATGCACTCGGTGGGGTGCTCGACGCTGAGCCAGGCGTTGCGGATCGCGGCCACGCGCACGCGCGAAGAGATCGGCGGCGTGAAGTACACGGAGTGGCGCGACGCGCGCAACGCCGCATGGCAGACCACGCTGCTCGGCCTCGGCAACGAAGTCGGGCAGGTGGTCTCGATGACGCACCCGGACATCCCCGGCCTCCATGGGACCTGCAACGTCACCGGCACCTCGGTGACTTGGGTCAGCGGCGATGCCTTCGACAAGTCGATGCAGAACAAGGAAGTCGTGATCAACGGCGTGCAGACCGTGATCACGCTGCTGCTTCACGGACCCGACCTACACCACGGTGACCGGCTTGCTCCTGGCTTCGGCGCCGGGCAACGGGACCAATCTTCCGTTCCAGATCGTCACGATGTCCTTCCGGATTCAGCGATGGAGCCTGAAGAAGGACTGGTCGGTGCAGATCGAGGGGCAGACCGTCACCGACTCCATGTACGACCTGGACGTCGGGCCGAAGCCGATGGACGTCGTGCCCGCGACCCCTGCCGCCTCTGTTCTATCCGATTCCGCTCGGGCCGGCGTGGGCGCCGTACCAGGTGCAGGCGGCGGCGAATGACGCGCTGTTTCCGGGCGAGTGGACCTTCGATACCAACCAGTCCTACGCGCAGATGGCCGACGGCAGCATGCTCGCGAACCTGGTGGTGACCGGGAAGCTGCCGGTGAACGAGTTCAGCGCCACCGGCGCGGGTGCGCCCGGAATTGGATCGATCTCGCAGTCCGCGACGGGCGGATCGTTGCCGGCCAACGTGACGCTGCGCGTGGCCATCTGCGCGATCGATTCAAGCGGGCTTCCTTCGGCCCCGTCGAATATCGCCATCATCGGGACCTCGGCCTCTGGAACGGACACGTTCACCTTGGAAGGCATCACCTGGCCGGCGGTCGCGGGCCTCGTTTCTTACGTGCTGTTCGTCGCGACGCAGGACGATCTGATCTGCGCGCAGGCCACCGGAGCGCTGACGGCGGGTCCGAACAACACCTACACGCCCGGATCGATCACGTTCGGCGGGCCGCTGGTGCGCTCGACGTGGGCGCTGCCGTCTCCGTATGTCAGCAAGGTCCGGGTGAAGGCCAAGCACCTGAGACACAGCGGAATCATCGGCGATTCCGTCTGGAGCGTCGTCCGCCGGTCAGCTTGTGGTCGGATCGTTCCAAGAGGCCGCCGCCCTCCACGAACCCAACGTTGGACGCCGGTCGGCCGCTTCATCTCGGTCATCGGCAGGCCGGAAGGCGCCACGCCGTACTTCAGCGGGAAGGTCACTTCGTGGGACCAGACCACCGGCACCGTTGGCGTCACTCCGGACCCCAACGGAATCGTCCAGGCGGGCGACTGCATCGCGCTGCGGTTCAATGCGGATGCTTCGAACGCCAGCAACCCGACCTCGATCACGGATTCCGGTTGGCAAAGCACGGTCTATCCCAACGGCATGACGCCCGGCGCGGAGGTCGGCAACCTGGTCCGCGTGATTCAGGGCGCCTCGCGCGGGACGCCGCCGCGGAAGATCGTCGCCAACACGGCGACCACCATCACGTGGGACCTCCCGATGGTCATCAATCCCGGCGACGTGTGGATCATCGAGGAGCCGACCTGGCCCTACTCCTGCGACACGACCTCGCTCGATAACGGCAACCCGCTGGCGGTGACGACGATCAACATGCCCACCGGCAATTTCGTGGACGAGACGCTCGCTGATCGCCGGCTTCACGGTGGACGTGAACGGCAACGAATCGCCGGACGGCGACGCGCCGATCCGCGAGGACTGGATATTCGGCGCGGAGGGACTCTCGAAGGTCGCCGGCCTCGTTTTCCAGATGCAGGGCACGCTGGGCATCGAATCCAACGCCGCGCAGCCGCTCTATTTGAATCGCCCGGTCACGGCGGGCGACGTGAAGGCTTACGTGCAGGCGGCGCCCACCGGCTCGGGGATCACGTTCACGATCTACGTGGGCGGCGCGGCGTGGCTGACACTGACGATTCCCGCCGGCCAGACGGCGGTCGTCGCCACTCCATCTCAGATCAGCGCTCTTACCGCAGATCCCGGCGAACACGGCGGTCTCCATCGGCATCACTGCGGTGGGGACCACGTTTCCCGGCTCGAACCTCTCGGTCTTCATCTACTCGTAGACAGCGAGTTCCAAATATGACAATCAAACAGACGTGCATCATTCTGCTGTTATTGGCAGCGGCAACTGCGGCCGCGCAGACGACCACGGTGACTGGCACGATCACCGATCCCGCCGGCGATCCGCTTTCCGGATCGTGCTCGATTCAGGCCGTTGGGCCATTCAGCGCGGCCACTGGCTGGCGCGTCACGGGCGCGCCCATGGTGGTCAAGTTTCTCCGGCGGCTCATTCTCCGCATCCTTGGCGCCCACGGACAGCGCCACGCCATCCGGCCAATACTACAGAGTGACATGCTCCGTGCCGAACGCAGACCGTCAGCGGGCGAACGGTCGGCCCGTATTCGTGGGGGCCGCGCTACTGGCTCGTGCCCACCAATACCACAGCCCTGGACATTGGCACGGTTGAGATAACCTCGCCGCCGCCAAGCCCGTCGTGGAAAGTCTTGTGGCCGCAAATAGACCAGGGCGGCGCGGCCCTCGGGCAGGTCCCGCAGTGGAATGGATCGAGTTGGATGCCATCGAACATCAACGTAACCGGCATGACGACCACGCAATCAGGAACGGGTGCGGTGGTGAGGCCCATCCAGGCGAAGCTGAACGATCTGTACAACCTGAGCGACTATGGCGGCAACTGCAACGGTTCGGCGGACAATACGACGCCGTTCACGAATGCGATAGCGGCGATTGTGGCGAATGGCGGCGGGCACCTGATTATCCCGGCAGGGACTTGCATGAGCAGCACCATCAACCTGCCGGAGGGTGTGCCTTTTTGGATGCAGGGGCAGGGCGTAGACGCCACCACCGTCAAACTCAAAAACGGGGCTAACGCGGACCTGATGACCCAGGCCGATTTCAGCGCGCTGACAGGCACGAACTCGCCCGGCGGCGTGTTCCGCCTGCATCTGTCCGACATGACCCTGGACGGCAATAAGTCGAACCAGAGCGGCACGTCGTGGCCTATCCGGCTTTTTAACCATGGCAGCTCATTCGAGAATCTGATCGCGCAGAACGGTCTCACCGGCGGGATCTATTCCGAGTGGGGAACGGATTCCACTTTCGCGACTACAGCGCAAGACCTGGAAGATGGCTTCACCAACATCAAAGCCATCTTCAATGGCACGGGAATCTCGCCAAGCACGGTCACTTTCGCCTTCGCCAAGCAGGGCGCGGGCTTCCTGCACTCCATCACCATCGGGGCCAACACCTACTACTATCTGGAGCAAGCCTCAGACACGGCGGCCAGCGTGGCAGCCGCGCTGGTGCTGGCGTTCAACGATCCGAACGCCAACGCCACGGCCACCGGCGCGTCGTCGGTGACGCTCACGGCCACAGCCAATAGCAGCGTGTCTCAGGCCGTCTCTGCGACTGATGGAAATACGCCTGGAACGCTGGTGGAGAATCAGACCGGCGACGGCATCTTGTTCCGCGGCCCGCATGACAGCGTGATGCAAAACGTGATTGCGTATCAGAACACCGGCTGGGGCTTCCATAATCAGACGCATGGGCAGCCTACCAGTCCGCCCGGTGTCTTCTGGAACGGCGGCGGCGTGCATATCAGCCACCTCAACACCTACCTGGACACGCTCGGCGGCGCCTTCACCGAAGACGGCGTCATATGCACGGACTGCGCATTCACCACTGCTACCGGCCCGGGCCAACTGATCCCGTACTATGCCGGTGGCATCAACGTGACCATGGGAACCTGGGCATCCTGGTACGGATACGGCTTGTCGTGCGCCAATGCCAACAACAATCTGCAAGGCTTCTTTGGCAATTCCGCCACAACGACCACCGGCATTTTCTTCAACGGCTGCGAGTTTTCCAGGTTGGATTTTAACTTTTTCGATCTGAATGGTCCGATGCTCTACGTGCGCGGCGGCACACAGAACAACATCATCAAGATCACCGGCGAAGCCAATCTTTTCGGCTCGCCCGGAGTGCTGGGGTCGACGACTCTCTTCGATCCCCGCGGAATACAGGGATTCCCACTCAATAACTGCGTGGAGATCAACATCGGCGGCCCACAGGGCGCGCTGGCGACCAAGTACAGCATCCCCTGCGTCAACTCCGCAATGCAGATCGACAACACGAATCAGTATCTCGGCGTCAATGTGGCGCCGCTCTACCCGCTGGACGTGCAGCCATTGCAGCCGTCCGCGTGGACCATCGCGTTCTCTTCAACGGGAACGGCGCCCTACGCCACCGGCACTGGCTACGTGCACTCGATCACGGTGGGGGGGACCACTTACAGCTACACGCAATTGCCGGGCGACACCTCGGCGGGGATCGCCACCACCATGGCCGGACTGGTGAACGCCGCGCCCGATCCGAACGTCACAGCCACGATCAACGGCATCTATGTGACGTTGACCGTCAAGCTGAACACCGGGGCGCGAGTGGTGGTGAGCGCCAGCGATTACAACGGGTCCACCACATTGACCGAGGATTACCAGCTCGTGCACAATACGGCGCGATTCTTCAACGCGATTCAGAACACGCAATTGCTGCTCGGACAGCAGACCATCACCGACCCGACTAACCTGCTGATCTCCATGCAGGCCAGCGGGCCGGGCAATGCGGACCTGTGGATCGCGGGCCAGAGCACCACGGCCATCCCTCACTTGTGGACCTGGGCGGAAGATTATCAAATCTACAATCAGGACGCCACCGGGTACACGTCGTTCACCGTCAATGGCGGGACGGCGCAGGCATCGAATCCATTTTTTACGGTGAAGAGCCGGGCAGGGACAACCCAGTTCCAGATCAACAGTTCCGGGCAGGCTTGCTTAGGTGCTCCGCTGGTGTGCATCTCATCATGGCCTTCCACGAGCGGGTTTATCGGCACGTCTCCCACGGCGGCGCAAACGATCTACAACAGCGGCGCGGGATATACCCAGCTCGCCTTGCAGGACTCCGGCACGCAGTTGGCGAATTCGCAGGCGTCGCTGCTGATTTACAACAATGCCGGAACGAAGTGCGGATTTATGGGCACGTCGGGATTGGCGATGGGCGACTGTACGAACTACAAGTTCCTGTTCTCGGGCTCGACGGCGGGAATGGCAAGCGACGCGGTGTGGAATTGGAAGAACTCGAACAACGCTTACGCGGGTGCCTATGACGTGGGACTGGCGCGGGCGGTAGCGGGCGGCATCCTGAAGGTGACCAACGGATCGAGCGGTTACGGGACGCTGGACGCGGGTGGGTTGAGCATCAACGGGACGCCGCTGGCGACGGTGGCGGTCAGCGGCAGCTATAGCGATTTAAGCAACAAGCCGGCGATACCGGCGGCGCAGGTGAACTCCGACTGGGCGGCTGTGAGCGGCGTCGCTCAAATCTTGAACAGGCCGGCGCTGGCAGCCGTGGCCACGTCTGGAAGCTACACAGACCTGAGCAACAAGCCGGCGATACCTGGCAACCCGATTTTCGGAGGCTGCTCCAGCACAGTGGCTTCGAACGCAACGGTAGTGTTGACGCCGTTTCAATTGGCGTCGATCAATTGCAGTTCAACGACTTCGTGGGCGGGGCCGCCGATGCCGCGGGCGGGCACGATTTCGAATTTGTACGTGCAGGCGAAGACGGCCAGCAACACGGTGGGGAGCGGGGTGGTGACGGTGTTCGTGGCGGGGGCGGCGACGCTGGTGACTTGCACGCTGAGCACGGCCACAACTTGCAACGATACGACGCACACGGCAACTATCGCAGCGGGCCAGCAGCTTACCGTTAAGGTGCAGTCCACAGCGGCGTCGGGAGATACGCTAGCTGACGTGTACGTGGGTTTTCTGATTCAGTGAGTGGGGGAGTGGCCGGCTTCATGCCAGACGCGATCTACAAGCTGCAACCGCATCGCACGATGCATTTGCAGGGCTTTGACGATTACGGTGCGGCGGCCGCGCTGTGGGGTGCGTCGGACACGGGATTCACCGTCTCCGGCGTGTTTCGTGATCTGGCCGATTTCGCCGTGCTGGTCCTGTTCCAGAAAGACGATCCGTTCGGCCACCCGCTGTTCTCCTATCTGCCGGATGGCGACCTGACCGGTCTCGTGCTCGACTTCGACGTCACCTGGCAGGGCATTCAATCCTGGGAATCGCTCAAGAGCGCCTGGACCGACTGGAACACGCTCGACTACTCCATCAACGGCGTCGGCCACAACGACGTGAAGTGGATCGGCACGCCTGGCATCACGGTCACGTGCAACACGACTGGCCGCGCGGGTGCGTCGGCCACCTACGTACTCAACCTGAACAGTCCGCAGGCCGGCGACAAGGTCACGCTGTGGTATCAGAACCAGTCGTTCATCAGCCCGGCGATTTCGGCGGCGCACGCGGCGACCGACCAGGCGATGTGGTGGCAAGGCAACGCCGCCTACAATCACTGGGTCAACATCGGGTCGGCCACGTATTCCTGCCTGGAAGGTTCGCTGAACAGCGCGGGCGTGGCGAACAACATCGCCGGCCAGATCAACGCCTCCGATCCGAACTGCACGGCCACCGCAGGGGGCGCCTCGGGCAACGAGATCTTCATCACGCTGAAGGCGGCGGTGTCGGGGCCGGTGGCGGTGTCGAGTTCGGATGGATCGGCATCCGACACGCTGACGCAGACGGCTGCGGCGTCAATCCTGCAGACCATTGCGCAGCAGATCAACGCCGTCAACTGGGTGCTGAACGGCCCCGTCGTGCTCGCCGCCACCACCACAGGAAACCAACTGGTCGTCACGGCCGCGCCGGGCGCCGACGGCAACATGGTCGCGTTCTACCAGACGGACAACAACGGCAGCAGCCGGCTGTACTTCACCGCGACCAACTGGAACTTGTCCGGCGGCTCTTCGGATAACGTCTCCTGGCACGTCCACATCGATTTCACGGCGCTCGGCTGGAGCAATGTGGACAAGGTCTGGTGGACCATCGCTCCCGCGCTCCCGAACAGCCAGGCGTACCAGTCCACTGAGTGGAAGATGGTGGTCACCAACTGGACCGTGACCAGCAGTCCCGCCGAGCAAGCGCGCGCTCAAGGTGGCTGGGCCCGGTTCGGTCCGGATCGAGGAAGACAGCACCTGGGTCACCACGTCCGGATACTGGGAGGCCGCCCCCGGCAACGACCCCGTGAACGGCGCGTTCGCCTTCTGGAGCCAGGGGCGCGCGATCCGGGCGGCGGCGGCCGGCGCCAGCGTCACCGTCGAGACGCACTGCCAGTACACCCACGCCATCTACGTCGGCACGCGCCTCGATACCACCTGCGGCATCGTGACCGCCACGCTGGACGGCGGCGCGCCGGTGACGCTCGACTGCTACTATCCCACTGCCACCACTTCCCAGACACGACGCCTGCTCTTCTCCGGCGTCGCAGCAGGGCAGCACAAGGTGGTGATCACGCTGTCGGGCAACAAGAACCCGTCGAGCCAGGGCTGGTATTTCTATTTCGATTTCCTCGAATGCGCGGTCGCGAGCGACGTCCCCGATCCGGTCGCGACGACTACCGCCGTGGCGGTGGCCACCGACTTCGACACGGACAACACCTACAAGCTGTCGCCGCAGAGGCTGGTGTGGAACATTCAGAAGCTCGGGCTGCTGGGCGAGATCGATCACTACTGCGGCGTCTTCTGGTGGAAGCAGGCGGTGGCGTCCAATCCCGTCATACCCGCAATGCACGGTCACGTTCTCCGGCAACTGGAACGATCAGGATGTCGTCTGGCTGCACATCGGCGGCTCGGCGATCGGCAAGACGGTGTTCGGCGGCCAGGACAGCAGCAATACCATCGCGCGGCACTTCGCCAACTTCATCAACGCGATCTTCGATGGCGTCTGGGCCTCGGTCTCCGGCAGCGTGCTCACGGTCACTTCCCATTCGTTCGCGAGCGGGTGGCAGTATCACGTCTACACGGAACTGCCCGCGTCCAATACCGGCAGCGGCCACGCCGCGGTGACCGGCGATATGCAAGGTGGTACGTATGGCGTGAAGTGGGTCATCGATCCAACCCAGACGCCAGTGCTCAACCGGGCGTTCCGCGACTGGAACTCGGATTTCTTTGGCCTCCTCAAGGCGAACGGCATGAGCGCCGTCTGCTCCTTCTCGCAGGAACTGGTGCAGCCGCCGGACAATCCCACTGCCGGCGCGGTGTGGGTTCAACGCTTCCGCGACGGCACGGCGGTGGAGACGGCCACGGGATTCGGCACATTGAACAGTTCGCAGATCGCCTTCAGCGCCGGGCCGCAGACCTACATGGGGCAGGCCTTCGCCGCGATGGCCGGCCTGATGCTGGCGGCGGGATTGACACCCAAGCTCCAGTTCGGCGAGATCCTCTGGTGGTTCCTGGCGAATGGGTCCGGGATGGCGTTTCACGATGCGGACACGCAGGCCGCCGCACAGTCGGCGCTCGGCCGCGCGCTGGCCACGTTTCACACGCCGAACGACGATCCGTCGATCAACAGCTACGCGGACGCCAACTTTCTGCGGAGACGCCTGTACAACTACGTTGCCGCGATCCAAAGCTACGTCCTGTCGCAGTGCCCCTCTGCCGTGTTCGAGTTGCTGTGGCCGATGGACGTAAACGACCCGGACAATTGCAAGCTGAACTGCGGTACATCAACCTGCCATCGCAATGGACCACGCGCTCGGGCTCTGGCTTCGACACGTTCCTCATCGAGGGTTACCAGTATCCGGGAATCAATCACAATCTCGACCAGGCAGCCCGGTGCGCGCAGTACCCATGGAAGGAACTCGCCTGGGACCAAGCCCACTGCCGCTATCTGATGGGCATCTATTACGGCACTTGGCCGTGGATGCGCGAGTTCGTGAACGTCAGCCGAGTCGGGCTACCGGCAATCAAGCTCTGGGCTTACGATCATCTCTGTTTGTTCGGATGGCCGATACCGCTGCCCACAAATGATGACTGCTCCTTTATCTATTAAAGTTGGCCGGTCTCCGCGACCGCATACCTGGTCCCGTGGTTCAACGGCGGCGACCCGTGGCCGATGGCGTACGTGAGTGCCATCATCCAGTCCATTCCAGTCGTTTGTTTCTGGGCCTTCGACACTTCTGTCTGTTCGGATGGCCCTTACCGCTGCCAAACGACCTCGGCAGCGTGACCTTTCCATAGGGAAGCGGAGGGCGGTGGGCTCCAATCATGCTGAAATGGCGCCGAGGACTTCATCTGCCGTAACAATGGCACTAGCGTAGTTTGGGATGTTGACTTCGAGAGCGGCGTGCATGTGCTCATCGGAGTAGCTTGCGGTCGCGTCTTTCACCACCGTGACCTCATAGCCGAGTTCGGCGGCATAGCGAACGGTGGCCTCCACACAGGTGTGCGCGATCAGTCCCATGACGATCAGTTTGTGAATACCGTGCTTCTTGAGCTGCAAATCCAGATCCGTGTTGGCGAAACCGCTGGAACACCAATGCTCCGCAGCCACGACATCGCCCGCTTGAGGTGCGAACTCGGCGCGGATCTCGCCGCCCCATGTACCGTGTTCGAACGATTTGCGCGACCATGCTGCCTTCTGAATCGGCGCAATGTACTTCCAGGTCTCGTAGTCGCCAGGACGATATCTCCGATGCATCGCATAGAAAACCCGGATAGCAGTATTTCGCGCCGCTCCAAGAATCTGCCGCATGTGCGGAACGCACTGGTTACCTTCGGCAACGTTCTTTATTCGATCCCATATTTTGCCGCCCTCGGAAATGAAGTCATTATAAGGATCGATCACGACAAGCCCCGTAATCTCCTTCTCATAGGTGAGATCCGGCATGTTTCCTCCGCTCAATCTCAACTTGTCGTAACGCGTGACGTTCGATGCTCGTTGCAAACATCGGCGTCTCCTGGCGGTTGTGGGCCTCTGAAATAGGCTTACGAGCTCCCCGGAAGACCTCCAACGGTATTCCTTGTTTGCCAAGAAAGTCCATCAACTCAGGAGTGGCACAGCTTTGCACGGTATTTGTGAACTCGCACGTTTTGTCGTCGATCTTTCTTACCGCAAGGTCCCAGGTAACGCCTATTTTTGTGCGGCCCGCTGGAGTGAATACGTCCGAGGTGGACACCAGTCTCAGATGATCCGGTTGACCGATCTCCTCGACGTAGTGCTGCACGATTATGCTTCCGCCGAGAACCTCAACATTGATCGACATGCGCCGGCCATCAGGGGCGGTCGTCGAACCGGCGGAATAGTGAGCCGGTGAGCACGCTTGGTACTCTGACTCGGGCAGCGTGAAGCACCACGACGTAATATCGACCTTCTCAATCGGAGCGTTGATCGTTGCTGAGAAACTTGACTGAACCAAGGTGCTGTCTTCCATTCTCCACTCTCCTTTGAATCATTTAGATCGGAATTGTTTGTCACTTGGCTTAGCTTGGCGCGGAGCCGCCCAGCATTCCGGCCAAGTCCATTTCGGCGTCTCGGGTCTGCAATCCGCGTTTGAAAGCCGCTTGGATCAGGTCTTGCGCCTCGGGGTTGCGCAATCCCGTTCCAAAAACCTCGGAGTCACGGCGGAAGTCCTCGGCCGGCGCGAGCGCAATCGCATTGACTCGATCTTTGATTGCGACGTGGCCCGCAGCCGGAAAGCCGGCGATGCGATGAGCCAGCGATTTCACAAACTCACCGAGCTCTTCGGCGGGCAAAGCTCGATTGATCCAGCCATAGCGCTCAGCCGAGTCGGCGTCGTAATCCTCCGCACTCAGCATGACCTCAAGCGCCCGCGCGCGTCCCATGAGGCGAGTGAGGTGTTGGACCCCGCCCGTGCCGGGGATCACTCCGAAGGACGGCTCGAACTGACCGAAGATCGCCGACTCGCGCGCGGCGAAGCGCATGTCGCATGCGAGCACAAACTCGCTGCCGATACCTCGTACGCGACCCTCGATTTGAGCGATCGTGACGAGGCGGCTTGCGCTCAGGTGGTGGAACAGGAGGCCGACCGACTTTTCGTCCAGCTTCGCGGACTCCTCCCTTAGCTCTTTGACCCTTGTCAAATCGACGTGGGAAATGAAATAGTCCCGGTCAGCACTCTTAAACACGAGCACACGGACAGAGGGGTCGGCCTCAGCTTGATGAATGAGGGAGCCCAGATCGCGGACCAGCTCCGGCCCGAAAAGATTCATAGGTGGGGCCGCAATTTCCACAAACAAAGCGGCCCCCTCCTTGCGTATAGCAAGTGTCTCGAAAACCATGGGATTCTCCTTGTGCTCTTCCTTGGTCTCCCACTAGCGCAGCGATCGGAAGCCCGCGCGAACCTCTTCTGAGAAGAGCTTCGGCTGTTCCCAGGCCGCGAAGTGTCCGCCTTTTTCCACTTTGTTGTAGTGGATCAGTTTGGGATACGCCCGCTTTGCCCAGCTCTGTGGAGCCGGAAAGAGTTCGTCAGGGAAGACGCTCACGGCCGTCGGGACCACGACGCCTTTGACGGCGAAGAACGACGCCCCCTTGTTTTCCCAATAGAGACGGGCCCCCGAGAGCGCCGTATTCGTCAACCAGGTGAGCGTGATGTTATCGAGAACATCGTCGCGCGTGAGGCCTTCGGTCCCCCCGGCGAAAACACGCGCGATCATCTCGTAGCTGCGCGCGTCGTGATCGAGGAAATATGCCGCCAGGCCGACCGGTGAATCCGCGATTCCGTAAAGCGTCTGCGGCCGCAAACCCATCTGGAAGGCGTAGCCGATGCCCGTGGCATAGACGTGACTCAGCCGGTCGTAAGCGAGCTTCTCATCGGCCGTGAGATTCTCAGGCGCCGGCTTGCCGGTGAATGCCATCCCGTCGATATCGGGCGGAATCACGTTAGGCATGTTGGTGTGAATGCCCAGCAATTCCGGCGGCGCCTGCACGCCCATTGTCTCGGTGATGACTGCGCCCCAATCACCACCCTGCGCTACGAATTTTGTGTAGCCGAGGCGCTTCATCAGCACCGTCCATGCGCGCGCAATGTGCGCAGGGCCCCAGCCCGTGGTCGTCGGCTTGCCTGAAAACCCGTAGCCGGGCATCGACGGAATCACGACATCGAACGCGTCGGATGCATTTCCGCCATGTGCGGTGGGATTGGTCAGCGGATCGATGATCTTCATCTGTTCGGTGATCGAGCCGGGCCATCCGTGCGTAACCATCAGCGGCAAAGCATTTTCGTGTTTCGAACGGACGTGAATGAAATGAATGTCCAGCCCGTCAATCTCGGTGAGGAACTGCGGCAGGGCGTTCAGTTTAGCCTCGATCTTGCGCCAGTCATACTCTGTCGCCCAATAGCGCGCCAGAGCCTGCATCGTCGCGAGTTGTACTCCTTGCGTTGCATCTGTGACCGTTTCTGGTTCAGGGAACTTTGTCCCATTGATGCGCCTGCGCAGTTCGGTCAGTTCGGTTTCCGGAACATTCACATGGAAGGGGCGAATGGCGGTCTTGTCGGTAGCCTGGTCAGTGGTTCTTTGTGTGGCTGTCGTTGCGGTCATGGTCTTTCTCCTTTTGAAGTTGATTTCTGGACGTTCAATGAAGCGGGCGAATCGCCGTCTCCTGCACTACATCTGCGAGCCATCGTCATAAATTCCTCTTTGGCAGCTAACTCCTCCAACGGCCCGACCCATTAGCGACAACCCTGAGCGCTAGCTGCTCTCCCGTTCGTTCGTGATCCACTCCCGGATATAGGCCGGACAGCTCCTGAGTTCGATGCCTTCGGCTTCGGCCTGAACCAGAAGCTTCACAGCGTCACGGCTGACCACCTCTACCTCGGCAAGTTCGACGGCGACGACTCGGCCAGCGTCGAGCGCGGTGCGAACGACATCCAGATCCTCCGCCGCGAGCCGACCGCTGATGTAAAGCATCAGACCCTGTTCAGTCGAAAATCGATCGATTCGGCACGTCATTGGATCGCAGACGCCTGTCGTCAATCTTCAATTGCAAATGGCACGCCATTCGCATGTGATTGAAAAGGCAAGTGATCCAGCCGTATGGCCGCGCGGCGAATTTGGCAGATCTGGTGAATGTGGTGAATTTGGTGAAATTGGTAGGACGTCAGCGAAACTTGAACTGCGCCTTATCGATACCCAACGCTTTGATGCGATGGTCCAGCGTGGATGATGGAATGCCAAGGCTCGCCGCGGCCCCTGATCGCCCAGCGACGCGACCCCGGGATGCAGCGAGCGCCGCTTCGATGAACTCCCGTTCGGTGCGGTGCTCGCCTTCGGACGGCGCGGGCGAAGCAACCTGAGGTCGTGGTCGGGCTGGTTGTTTCGATACCCATGACTCGTCAACCGAAAACACCTCACCCGAGTTTAGAATTACGGATCGCTCAATCACGTTCTGTAGTTCACGGATGTTGCCTGGCCAATCGTACTTCTGCAACAGATCCAACGTCTTCTTGTCGATCGACCTGAAGTTCTTGCCAGCGCGCCCGCCGTAGCGTCGCACGAAGTACTCGACGAGCATCAAGATATCTTCCGTCCGGTCTCGGAGCGGCGGCACCTCAATGGGAAATACGTTGAGGCGGTAAAAGAGGTCTTGCCGAAAGCCTCCATTGGCAACAGCGGCTGTCAGGTCACGGTTGGTCGCCGTAATGACTCGAACGTCGACTCGGATCGTCTGTGCTCCCCCGACTCGCTCAAACTCTCGCTCTTGCAAGACTCTCAAGAGCGCGACTTGGGTGTCGGGCGGAAGTTCACCTACTTCATCCAGAAAGATCGTACCGCCATTAGCCTGTTCAAACCGGCCTAGCCGACGCTGTGTAGCTCCTGTGAAGGCTCCTTTCTCGTGACCAAACAACTCCGATGAGATCAGCGTAGGCGCCAGTGCGGCACAGTTCACACTGACGAAGGCACGTCCAGCCCTTTGGGATCGTTTGTGGACGGCGCGGGCGATGAGTTCCTTGCCCGTGCCAGTCTCGCCCGTGATGAACACCGTGGAGTCCGTTGGCGCCACTTTGGCAATCCTTGAGAGGACCGACTTCAATGGCCCGGAGGAACCCACAATTTCCTCGAACATCAGAGCGCGGTCGACCTCGTCTCGCAGCGCCAGGTTTTCCCTATAGAGTTGATCCTTGAGCGCCCTGATCTCTGCTTCAGCCTGTTTCTGTTTACTCAAATCGAAGGCGAAGGCGACGCCGTCGGTGCCTCGCAGGTCAAACAGCGCACCGCCGGTGAGTACGGCGATCCGAGTACCATCCTTCCGGACAAACTGCTTCTCGTACGGCTGCACTGTCCCAGTCGCTCTCAGATCGGCCGTCGCGCGCTCGTCTTCCTGGCGCCATTCGGATGGTGTCAAGTCGGTCCAGCGCATACCACCTGAGACGATGTCCTCGCGCCGATACTGCAGCATATCGAGAAACGCATCATTCGCCTCAACGATTCGCCCATCGAGGTCCCAGATCATAACTCCGACGATGTTGGAATCAACCAGCCGCCGAACGCGGGCTTCGCGCTCTTGGAGGTCGCTATAGAGGCCCGTGTTCTCCATGGAGATCGCCGCCGCCGAGGCCAGCAACTTGAGGACAGCCATTCGGGCAGGCGTAAAGGCATCGGGCGTGAGAGTGTTTTCCAGGTAAAGCACACCAAGCAACCTGGTTTGCCGGAGGAGCGGTAGGCAGAGCACAGACTGAGGGCAGTGATCGCGAATGTACTGGTCCGCTGAAAAGGGGTTCTGACCGGAAGCACCATGCAAGAGAATGGCTTCTTTGGTACGGACGACATAGTGAAAAACAGAGTTCGGTAGATCGGCGGCCGTGACGCCCGCCTTTCGCAGAACCACGCTCACGTTGTCAGTGCTGGTTGTGGCCTCCGCCTCGATTCGATGTCCCTCGCCTCGCGGGAGAATCAGCAGACCTCGTTCCGCGCCGGCATGTTCGATCGCCGAACGCATAAGCGTGTTTATCAGCTTCTCGAAAACGATCTCACCAGAAACCGCTTCCGAGACTTTTATCACCGTAGCCAGATCGAGGTGCTCAACGGGTGTGAGTATCGTTGCCGTAGAATCAGCGATCGGCTTGTCCACTCTGAGTTGGGGATAGATCTGCTCGAGTTGGCGAACCTTTCCGTAGGCTCCCCAGCGCAGGTAGCAGTACCGCGCGTCCCGCAAATAGGTCGTCGCGATCTTCTCGAAACCGCGCGCCGCGTAGAAGCATCCCGCAAGCTCGTTGGCAATCGCCTCGTTGTGTACGAAGCCATATTTGTGCGCGGAGCGGATGGCCTTCTCGTACAGCTCCTGAGCGTCCAGCACTCGGCCTTCGATGCGGGCGATCTCGGCGCCAACGAGGGCAACACGGTCTTCGAAGGTCTCTGGGTTGACCTCTGCCCAGACTTCCATCTGTCGGTGATGTTCCAGCACAGAATCGAAATGCCTCGGTCTCTGTTCCGGAGTGGCGTTATCCCAGGCCGCCGCATGCACTAGCGCGCCATAGAGCCGATATTCCGCGGACTCGAACATCGCTGCGGACGTCCAGAGCAGCGGTTCCGCGCGCAGAGAGGCGTCGACCGCCGAAGCAAGGTCTGCGGCGAAAAAATGCGCCTGCAACTTGCGGGTCCAGTAATAGAACTCGGCGAACACCAGATTAGGGCTATCCCCCAGACGACGTTCAGTGGCTAGCTCGCCGTAGTCCTCATGATCCAGGCTCCCAAACGCCGGGGTCAGTCCACGCAAAGTGCGGATCAGGCCGAGCTGCGCTCCGCAGAGCTCGATGACAAAGCCGAAACGCACCCTCTTGGCAAACGCGAGTCCGTTCTCGCATTCCGTCTGTACCGCGGCGAGTGGGTCCCCGGCCGCCAGGCAAACGGTGACCAGCTGAACCCAACTGTACGAAGCAAAAGTGAGGTCGCCGATCCGATACGCGGCGTCGAAAGCGCGCCGCACGAGCTCGCGTCCGCTGGCTACGTGTTTCGCCCAGGGGAGCACGGTGGAACCCATGTTCATCCATATGCGAGCTTGGTAACGCGTCAATCCACGTTTCTCGACCAAGTCGAAGCCAAGCTGGCCGAATCGAAAGCCATCCTTGTAATTATTGAAACGGGGACCTGCGAACATAGCCAGCCAGACGTAGGCAAAACACGAGGCGTCGCAGTTGCCGTGTTCGAGGGTGAGAGTCACCAGGCGGCAAATGACAAGTGAATTGAGGTGCTCGTCGAAAAGCTGCGATGGCGTCATGATCTCGGTGAAGACATCCAGCGTGTCGAGGACATCCGGGTCGGTGATCAACCGCAGGTCGATCAACTCTTCGATCGCCCTACGCCCGAGCAACTCCCAGATACGTTCGTATTCGCGCATTACATCGTCCTGGGTCGGGTGGTTCGACCACACCGTGCCGTCGCGGCAGAGCCAGTCCAGGAACACGTCTGCCGCGAGGTCACTTCGATCCAAAGTGGTGTACAGCGTGAGCCGCAAACGCGTAGCGACACAGAAATCGTGGCGATTTGTTGCACGCTTCGCCAACGATGACAGCCGATTCTCGGCCGCGCCCTTCTCCGCGGTCAGCAACTCGCACTCGGCCATCAGGTAATCGATTGAGAAGATGAGCCGGTAATTATGTTCCCAGGTAGCTTCTGTCAAAAGGGACCGGCCGGCCGTGAGATACTTGAGCGCCGAGTCGTAAGCGGTCGAGATTTTCGCGCGCCGGCCCGCGATCAGATTCAGATCTGCGATCCGCTCGCGGTCCTCGACAGAGGTGATGAGATGGGAGCCCCGGTTGAGTTGGTTGACGATCTCAAATATCGCCTCCTCGCGTTTCGCAGCAGGAGTGTGCGCAGCCAGAAGCATGCCAATGCGCAGATGCGCCCCGGAACGTAGCTGAGGCGGAATCATGGAATAGGCTGCTTCCTGGACGCGATCGTGCAGGAATCGATAGGAATCGTCCGAGCGGAAGATAAGTCCGGTCCGTACTGCTTCCCAAAGGTGTTGGTGAAGTTCTTCGATCGACTTCTGGTAAGCCATCGCCAGCATGTCGAACGCGGCGCTGTTTCCCATGCAGCCGAACTGCTTGAGTGCCTCCTGCGTGTCTACTGGTAGCCGGCTCAACTTTCCAACCATGAGCTCCACGACGTTGTCGGTGTAGCCTTTGGCGTGAATGCGATTCAGATCCCACACCCAGCGTCCTTCACCGTAGCCGAAGCTGAGCAAGCCTTCCTCTGCCAGCGTGGAGATGAACTGGATGGCGAAGAAGGGATTACCTGTGGTCTTCTCATGAACCAATTCCGCGAGCGGAGCGGTACGTCCCGATTCGCAGTGCAGGGAGTCCACCAACAATTGACGCAGGTCGTCCTGCCGGAGCGGTGTCAGAACGATGTCCTCCACTGCAGCCCCGGCCTGACGGATCGCATCGAGCTTGCGGACCAGCGGGTGCGTTGCCGTGACCTCGTTGTCCCGATATGCGCCGATAAGCAGTAAGTGCCGCAGATCGTCACGCGTCAACAGATCTTCGAGTAAGTCAAGCGTCGCGGCATCGAGCCACTGCAGGTCGTCGAGGAAGAGCGCCAGCGGATGCTCCGGTCGCGCGAATACGCCGATGAATCGTCGGAAGACTAACTGAAAACGTCTTTGCGCTTCCGATGGCGGGAGCTCAGGAACGGGTGGCTGTTCGCCAATGACGTGCTTCAATTCCGGGACGAGCTCGACGATGAGCAGTCCGTTTGGCTCCAGCGCCTCGCGGAGCGCATCACGCCATTTACCCAGTTCTTCTTCGGTCTTGCTCAGAAGTGGCCGGATGAGGCTCTGAAATGCCTGGGCCAACGTGGCATACGGAATATCGCGTTTGTACTGATCGAACTTGCCAGAGGCAAACAGGCCGCGCGGGGGCACGAGTGGCTTGTGGAGCTCGTTTACGACAGCGGATTTGCCGATGCCGGAGTATCCGGAGACCAGCATTAGCTCCGGACGCCCACCGGCAACGATGCGGTCAAAGGCGGTGAGCAGGGTCTCGACCTCGCTGTCCCGGCCGTAGAGCCTTTCGGGGATCATAAGACGGTCCGGAATGTCATGAGCACCGAGGGTGAACTCGTTGATACATCCCTCGGATTCCCATTCGGCGAGGCAGCGCCGAAGGTCACTCTCAACTCCGGCTGCCGTCTGATATCGCTCCTCGGCCGTCTTGGAGAGCAGCTTCATTGTTATAGCGGAGACCGATGCCGGAACGCTGCGCTGTCGCTCGCTGGGTGCGGTCGGTTGTCGCGCGATGTGACAGTGCACCCATTCCATCGCATCGGAGGCCGCAAACGGAAGATTGCCGGTCAGCATTTCGTAGAACGTGACTCCAACTGAGTAAAGGTCACTCCGGGAATCGATCGAGCGGTTCACTCGCCCCGTCTGCTCGGGCGCCATGTAGGCGAGCGTTCCTGCGATGAACTCAGGAGGGTCGGGCGATTGGCGCTCGCGTGGAAGACGCGACGCCATGCCAAAGCCGGTGAGCCAGACGTTCGCGGTTTTGGAGTCTACGAGAACGTTGGCTGACTTGACGTCCTTGTGAATGAGGCCGCGTCCGTGGAGCTGACGGAGTGCGGCGGATAGGGCGATTGCGATTCGGAGGAATCGTCCGATCTCCATGGGCTCGCGGACAAAGCGATCAAGCGGCTCACCCCCTGTGTAGTCGACAACCAGCATCGCCTGGCCGCGCTCGCGCACGAGTTCCACCGGTCGCAATGCCCAATCGCCGTCCAGGTACTCCCGCAGTTCGCATTCATGGGCGAGACGATTGACGCTATCAAGGTTCGGATGCTCACCATCGGAAAGGATTGGTATGAAGGCGTACCGACCGCCGTCAGCATCATCCCGCCTCAATCTGCAGAAGGCGCGTCCCGCCTCTCGCCACAGCACCTCTGGCGAGTCGTTCTCCCAACCAGCCCCGAACAAGAGGGATGCATTCATCATTCAGTCTCCTTCTCCGGTTCGATTCTTGTTTAGGGGGGTCCCTCCAGCGATGCGCTCAGCATACCTCAAGCAAACTCCCGTGCGCAAACGCAGACGCCACCTCCCAATAAACCACGCGGGCGCGCCGGCTCACTTCCTAGGCTCATATCCACTCCGGCGCAATGGCCGTCACGACTCGGGTCGTGCCTGCTGCACCCAACTCCGGTATCATCAAGAGGAAGACATCATGAGTCTCGAAGAAGCCATCCTCGACAAAGTCCGCCGCCTGCCGCCGGCGAAGCAGGAAGAAGTGTTGCGCTTCGCAGATGGACTGGAGCGGAATGCCGCGTCGAGAAGAGTCCCGTCACGTGATCGGTCCAGCGAGATGAAATGGCTCGATGAAAACCGTGCGGCGTACGCGGATCAGTGGGTGGCTGTCGAGGGCGACCGGTTGATCGCTGCCAACGTAGACCCGCTTAATGTTTTCTCCGCGGCGAAGGCCGCAGGAATCCAAACCCCATTCGTCGTTCACGTGCTTCCTGAAGATTCGCTTCCGTTCATTCCGGGCTGGTGAGGATGCCGGTTTCGCTCGAATTCGACAACACGCACCAGTACACTGAATCCACGGACGGCATCAACGTGCCGATCACGCTGTCCATAGGGAGCCAGTCGGTCGATCTGTTGGCTAAACTGGATACCGGCGCCGCGCACTGCATCTTTGAGCGCAAGTACGCCGAGATCCTCGGATTGGAAGTTGAATCCGGCCGGCTTCAGCGTTTTCGGACCGTGGCTGGATCGTTCGCAGCCTATCAACACGAGGTCACCATTCAGACGCTTGGCATTGAGTTTCCGGCGGTTGTCTTTTTCGCCCAAGATTCGACATTCAGCCGAAACTTCCTTGGCCGCTCCGGTTGGCTTGACCGGCTGCGCATCGGCATTGTGGACTACGACCGGATGCTCTTCGTGGGTCCGTACCAATCCTGATTGGTCACGCTCTTTTGACGCTAGAACTGCCCCTCTCTCATCGCCATCCATTCGCCTTTTAGATTCAATAACTTGCGCCACGGAGAGGTCGTTTTATTCCGGGTTTTCTGGGGAGCCAGTTCTCATTTTGGGCTATTTCTTGCGCAACAACCTCGCCGCCAGCTTTTTGCGCCGCAATAGCAACTGCAAGCATATCAAAGGGTTTCCGGTATTCGGCCCCTAACTGTCCGCCCTTCCATCGCAGTTCGAGAGTACAAAATCGAGCAGCTTTCGGTTTTCTGCCGGAGGCTGATTCTCGAACAAAACACATGCTAACCTTTTGGGACACAGTTCTCACCTCGGCGCACGTTTTTCGCAGGTCGCCGAGCGGGCGGGCTGAAGGCCGTTTCCTCCCGCCCGCCTACTGCTACCAGGAGGGCGCGTGGAGCGGCGCGGGGTCAGTTCAGCCGGTAAGGTTTTAAGTCAAAAGTCTCAGGTCAACATCGGCGGAGCAGGGCTGCGGCTCAACGAGATGTCGAATATGGCGGCCATACTTCGCGGCACGTCCGCGCCCCTGAGGAGCCAGAAGGTCGGGCGGAATAAGCAATGCCCTTGCGGGAGCGGCAAGAAATTCAAGAAATGCTGCGGCGCCTGTCGGCGAATCCTGGCTCCCGTCTCCCATGCTGACGCCCCTCCCGCTGCCGCATAGCCTTCCGTTCCAAGCAAACTCAATTTGAGAAAAATGGCCCGACAAGAGGGCAACGATCGCAGCCCGTTACACTCAAGACCGCTCAGATGCAACAAGCGATGTCCGGGAACTACTTGGGCGGTCGCGCCGCCCGCCGATTCGCGGGCACACCTCTTCGGTGCCTCGTCACGGGCTTTGGAGTGTCGGCTGCCTCAAACAATTGCCGTAACCCGTGTTCCAACAGTTCGACGGCCTTCCCCAAGGCGCCGAGTTGCCCAACCCGGACTATCGCGACGGACCGGTGCAGGTCAAACGATGGGGGACGCAATACTTTCACGGAATCGATAGAATGATTCCTGGCAATAAAGCGAGCAGGCAGCAGCCCGACACCATAACCGCACTGAACGAACGCCAACTGCAAATGCATGTTGTGGATTTCAGCCGCAATCATTGGGGTGAAGCCGGCACGCTCCAACTGATCGATGAGCCTTGCCCGAAGAAAGCACCCGGGCGGATTGAGCACCCAGGGTGCTCGGCCCAAACTTTTCCAATCACCGGCAACGTTGCCTGCGGCGCCTTGAACGATCTCCATGCGGTCGCAAGCAATGATATTCGTCAGAAGAGGTGGAGGCGCGGTTTTACCTTCGGGCAAAAGCACGGCAGCAACGTCGAGGTCTCCCGCGAGGAGCCGGTTAAATAATTCACTCGTGAGCTCGCTCGACAGCCGCAGTCGGACCTTGGGGTATTTCTCAGTCAGCGCCTGAATAGGTTCGATAAGCGTCCCCTCGGCCAGGGCATGCGCGAGCCCGATGCGCAAGAGGCCGTGTGGTTCCGCGTCGCTCGACGCAAGAGATTTCAGCGCCTCCGTCCGCTGTAGCAGATCTCGCGCTTGTTCGAGCACCCTGGAGCCGAGCGAGTTCAAACGCGGAGGCTTTACCGAGCGGTCGAGCAACTCGGCACCCAATGCAGCCTCCAGCCTTTGCACTTGCCGGGTAATAGCAGAGGGCGTACGGAATAGACGATCGGCTGCACGGGCTATGGACCCTGCCTGGGCGAACTCTACGAGGGCGCGTAAATCATCGAGCAAGGGAACCTCCCAAAGTACTCTTAAGACTTCCTCCCAACGAATAGCAGAATCGTGCGGAGACGTCAATATCATCGTGATAATAATGAACTTGTGGAATTGTCGGTTGTTCGTTATAAAGAGTAAGGAGTTAATGCTTCTAAGGAACCGCGCAAAACGGGCCGCCCCGCGCCGCTGGAAACTGCGGAGTTCCTCTCCTAACTGGCGGCGCGGGATACGCGTCCCTTTGCGCTTTTGTGGAAGCCCCTGATGCCTCCTGCGATTCAAATTCGGCAGACTGGCGCCTCCGAGGTTCTGAACTGAACACCGGTTCGTCGCCTTGCACGAGAGTTGAAACAGCAGGATTAGGGGACTTTGCAAGCGAGTAGATCCACAAACGCCACCGCGCTAAGCAGGCTGATTGAGACGGCGTACTCGGACATAAAATGCGGGTGGGAGTTAAAAACGCCGCGTTGAGACATGCATTCGGCGTTACGAGGTCTACTCTACGAGATGTTCGGCCGCAAACGCAGTCTACCGAGAGGATCAATGGCAGAGACGTTCGAAGCATACCGAACTCGAGTCCTAAGCTATCTTGGCGACGAGGAGCCCATCGGTGTCCAACAGGCCACCCCATCGCAACTCGATCGGCGTCTGCGCGATGTCGCGCCCGAGGAGTTGATCCGGCGCCCTGCACCTGAAAAGTGGTCAATTGCCGAGATCGTAGCGCACTTGGCGGACGCAGAGCTGGCGATGGGGTGGCGATTGCGAAACATGCTGGCGAATCCGGGCGTGGCCTTAACGTGGTGGGATGAGGCGGCATGGGCGGAGCGCTTGGGTTACGCGCAGCAAGATGCGAGTCTTTCGGCAGGGGTCTTTCGGGCGCTGCGCGAGAGCAACCTGCGACTGTTGGAGTCGGTCCCGCGCGCACGGTGGGCGGAGTGCTATGGGGTCCACGAGGTACGCGGACGGCAAACGGTCGAGGAGTTCGTCCGCCTGGAAGCGGCACACGACTTGAACCATCTTCGGCAGATCGACCGCATCTTGGGTGGCTGTATGTAGTGGTAGCCGTTTGGCTGCCAATGCCTCGGCCAGGCACTCAGTCGGTTGTGGCGTTGAAATGGGAAGTGGGAGGAGTAGTTTTTTCAGATTAAAGTGACGTAGAGGAGTTTCCACATGAAGAAGATTCTGACTCAGTATGGAGTGTGCGCGCTTGCGGCCGCTCTGATGGTACCGATGGCGCAGGCGCAGCCGGCCGGAATGCAGGCCGCCTTCGGAAAAGATGCCGGAACGCTTTCCGACAAATTCACCGGACTCGCGCGCGTTATGTCGGGCAAGTACGACTGGAAGCCCGGCCAGGGCGTTCGCTCCGTCGGCGACGTGTTCAACCTGATCGTTATGGAGAACAGCACGCTCGTCGGCGTGCTCTCGGGCACACCGAATACGGGGGCACGGCCCGCGCCCATCACCGATCCGGAGAAATTGCAGGAAGCTCTGAAGGCTTCTTACGTCAATCTGCAAAAAGCGATTACGGGACTTTCCGACAACGACCTGCAGGCGCCGGTGAAACTGTTCGGAAGAGACATGACGAAGCAGGGCGCGCTGATGCTGCTTCTCGAGGATCAACACGAGCATCTGGGGCAGTCGATCGCGTACGCGCGCAGCAACGGCGTGGTTCCGCCCTGGTCTAAGTAGGAGCGCCGCGGGGTAATCTGGCCGTCGCCGATGCGATAACGATCCTTCGCATCCAACGCAACCTGGCAACAGGCGGGCAGGACGGCGAGCCAGAAAAAGGAGATTCGGGTCCTTATGGGCGGAATTTGGATTAGTGCAGCGGCGATCGCAAGGTTCGTGGTGGCTGGTAGCCTGATGACGCTGATGGCTGGCGGACAGAGCGCTCCCAAAGCGGCCAGAACCATCGTCGAGCAAACCTCGTTATTTCGCGTTACCCTTGCGTCGCCGCAATTCGAAGTGGTGCGGGATGTGATGAAAACCTTGATCAGTCACGCTGATTTGGGTATTTGGGAGCAGAACTGACCGGCTATGGAACCAGATTTTGTCGAAGAATGCCTGTCGGTATTGACCCGCATGCCCGCAACGCTCGACGCATTGTTGGGTGATTTGCCGGACGCTTGGACTGCCGCCACCGAGGGCCCCGGAACATGGAGTCCCTTCGTCGTCATTGGCCATTTGATTCACGCAGAGAAAGCCGACTGGATTCCGCGTCTAGCGATCATTCTGGAGTATGGCACCGGCCGTCCCTTTGAGCCTTTTGATCGCGAGGCTCAGCTCCGCGAGCGTGATGGGAAATCGCTCCCGGCCTTGTTGCAGGAATTCGCGGATTCGCGACTGGATAGTATCGCGAGACTTCGGGCAATGCACCTGACGCCAGAGAAACTGGAATTGAAGGGGATGCATCCAGGACTTGGCATTGTAACCGCCCGGCAGCTGCTGGCGACGTGGACCGCGCACGATTTGGGTCACCTTTTGCAAATCAGTCGCGTAATGGCCAAGCGCTATAAGCAGGAGGTTGGCCCGTGGGCGGCGTATCTGTCGGTGATGAAATGAGTCCGCGACAGAACGCGCAAACCCACACTCGGTTCTTACGGCGGTGAGGAGGTCCTACTTTGCGGATGCCTAGACGATCGGCTGCACGGGCTATGAACCCGGCCTGGGCAAACCCTACGAGGGCGCGCAAATCATCGGGCAAGGGAACCTCTTAAAGTACTCTTAAAACTTCCTCCCAACAGCAGAATCGTGCGGAGACGTCAATATCATCGTGATAATAATGAACTTGCGGAATTGTCGGTTCTCCGTCATAAAGAGTAAGGAAGCCCTGATGCCTCATGCGATTCAAATTCGGCAGACTGGCGGCCCCGAGGTTCTGAACTGGACACCGATCGAGGTCGGTGAGCCCGGGTCGGGTCAGGTGCGCCTGGGCCAGGCAGCGGCGGGCCTCAACTACATCGATGTTTCTCACCGCACGGGCTACTACTCGCAGCCGCTTCCCTTTATTCCGGGTCTCGAAGGTGCCGGAACCGTCGAGGCGATCGGGCACTACATCGAGCGACGAGAAGAGCTTGAGGCCTCCACTAACGAGTTGTTCAACGTGGTGGCTTCGGGGAAAGTGCGCATTAACGTCAATCAGCGTTTTGCGCTCAAGGATGCCGCTGACGCCCACAAAGCCTTGGAAGCGCGCGCCACCTCTGGCTCCGCCGTCCTGATAACCGAACCCACTGTCCACAGGAGTTTTCCATGAGCAAGACCACAATTACCTCGCCGGAACTCGCCCCGCCGGTCGGCCCGTTTTCGCAGGCCGTTGAAGCCGGCGGTTTCATCTATTTCAGCGGTCAGGTCGGCCAAGACCCGACGACGGGCAATCTGGTGGCGGGAGGTATTGCGGCCGAGACGGAGCGCGTCTTCCAGAATCTCTCGGCGGTTCTGAAGGCGGCCGACAAGAGTTTCGATGATGTCGTGCGCGTCGGTGTGTTTCTCACGAGCATGAGTGACTTCGCGGCGCTCAACGGCGTTTACGCCAAGCATTTCAGACAGCCCTTCCCGGCCCGTACGACGATCGCAACTGCCGCCCTGCCACTGGGGGCCTGCGTTGAGATGGACCTAGTCGTGAAGGCTTGAGCCGGCGCAAGCAGGAAGATCTTATGAAATATCCCTTTCACCTCGTCGATGTGTTCAGTTCAACGCCGTTCGGCGGCAACCAACTCGCGATTCTGCCGGACGCCACCGGCATTTCGACCGAGGGCATGCAGAAAATCGCTCGCGAGTTCAACTTTCCTGAATCGACCTTCGTCCTAGCGAAGAACGATCCCGCGAACTCCTATCGAGTGCGTATCTTCACGCCTCGGGCAGAGCTCAACTTCGCGGGACATCCCACGATCGGGACCGCCTGTGCTTTGGTGATGAAACAGCAGGCCCAGACTGTTGATCCCATCCGACTGATTCTGGAGGAGAATATCGGTCCCGTGATGGTCGATGTCGCTCAGCGAAACGGGGGGTATCACGGCACATTGACGTTGGCAGCGAAGATCGACGCGCCTGCCGGCGCACCTGCTCCGGCCGATCTCGCCGCCGTCCTCTCCATCGAGCCTGCCGAGGTGAGTCAATCCTTTTTCGCGGGCGTCGGTCTTCCATTCTGTTTTGCCAAACTGAAGTCGAACGAGGCTGTCGATCGGGCGGCGGTCAATCGTGCCGCCTGGACAGCAACGCTCTCGCGAGCATGGTCCCCCCACCTCTTTTTCTTCGCCGGAGATCTACGGGACGGCGGCAACCTCTATGCTCGCATGTGCGCACCCGCGCTGGGCGTCGAAGAGGATCCCGCGACGGGCAGCGCCTGTGCCGCACTCGTCGGCGCCATGGCATCGAAGCATGATTTTGGCGGGACGGCCTATCGCCTTTCGATCCAGCAAGGTGTCTCGATGGGGCGCCGAAGCGAAATCGAAGCGGAGGCGCGTAAAAGCGGAGGCGTCGTGACCTCTGTCAGCGTTGGTGGTGCCACGACCTACATCGCTAGCGGCGAAATCGAGGTTCCGCCGTCCGCGCTTGTGTCTTAGACCGTCGAGGGTGCGTGTAAACCGGCGGCAAGGAGTGACCAGACGTGCGGGCTCAAGAGCGTCGCCGGCGTTTGCCTCGATGATCGTCAACTTCACGCCGCGAGCTGATTTTGTGCGGGTCAACGCATCCTACAGTAGTCCACGCGGCAAGCGGCCGCGTAGCGGGCATGGCCCGCTATTCACGAGGGAGAAAGAATGCTGCGGACACTATTTTCAGCGACGGTTCTGGCCGGCGCGCTCGCCGGAAGTGCGATGGCGCAGGCGCCAAATGCCGGCTGTGTGTTGCCTTCGGAACCCAAGAGCATTCCCGCCGCGATCGATGCGGCAATCACCGGGCCCAAGGAAAAGGATCGAGCCTGCATGAAGGCGCTGTTAATACCCGCAGCGCGCATGATGTTCGTTTCACTCGGCGCGGACGGAGCGCCAACCTATACGCTCCAGACCTTGGACGATTGGATCGCCCGTATCAAAGCCCGTGGCCACGCCACGCTGGAAGAAAAGCAGCTCAAATTACATACTGAGCGCTACGGCAACATCGCGCACTTATGGAGCAGCCACGCGCTGTACAGCGACGGCAAGCAAGTCGCGCGCGGCATCAACAGTATTCAAGCGATCAAAGAAGCCGGCGGCTGGCGAGTTGTGGGTCGCCGAAGACCTGGCGACCGGCAGCTCCACCGGGCCCCTCGCCGCATACATGATCCGGCACAAGCTGGTGTCGGGCCAGGCGGGTACGCGCTTCATTAGCGAGCAGGGAACGAAAATGGGCCGTCGCAGCTTGCTGCATGTCGAGGTTCAGGCAGAAGATGACGGAATTTATATCGGCGGTCATGTCACGCCGGTTGCAGAGGCTGTCATGACGCTAGCGTCTTTCGAAGGAGAACTATGCCGAGCGGAGTAATCCGCCGTCGGGTCTGTCACTTTGATGATTTTTCAAGCTTTCGCGCCGGGCACAAGGTTATTGCGCGTTGCTGCCACAGTTAGCGGACATCCTAAAGGCCAAACCAAGCGGTGGGTTCTCTTAGGTACTGGGCGGCGCGTTAAGGCGAGCAACGCAGTCAAGAATCGGTATTGAAGGAGATCGCATAATGAATGTCGAATTTCTGGCTAATAATTTGCGCTATGCGGCACGCAGGTTGCGGCGAAGTCCGGGCTTCACGGCGGTAGCGATATTAACCCTCGCGCTTGGGATCGGCGCGAACGTGGCCGCCTTTACGGTCGTGCGGGCCGTGCTGCTCAATCCCTTGCCTTATCCGCATCCCGAGCAACTCGTGCGCGTCTTCGACGATTTGCGTGGCTCGAACAGCCGCGATGTCGGGATATCGGCGCCGGAATTATGGGATCTACGGGACAGGTCGGGCATTTTCCAGGACCTCTCGGCGCTGTGGCCCACCAATGCAAATCTTACCGGCGCCGACCAACCGGAGCGCATCGAGGGGCTGGCAACGAGCACGAATTATTTCAGAATGCTGGCGGCGCGACCCCAGCTAGGTCGCCTGTATACCGAAAACGATGAGCGGCCGGGGTTCATCGATGGCGTCGTGCTGAGCGACGGTTTCTGGCGGCGAACGTTCGGAGGCGATCCGAATGCCATCGGCAAGAAAATCCGGCTCGACAATGATCTCTACACGATCATCGGGGTCATGCCGCCGGACTTCCGGCACCCGGGCCGCTCCTTGGCGAGCGAGGTCGATGTGTGGATGGCCGCGGGTTTCAAGGCGCGGCCGTTTCCAGCACCGGCACTGAGGTCGTTCAGGATGTTGCCGGGAGCGATGGGCCGATTGAAGCCCGGTTTGTCGGTCGCGCAGGCGCAAGCACACCTGAATGCATTTTCCGACCAGCTAAGCCGGCAGTATCCAAACGATTATCCGGCGCCCGCCCGATGGGCTTTGCGCCTGGTTCCGGTCGAGGAAGATCTCGTCGGCAATATGCGGACGGAGTTGTTCGTGCTGTTCGGCGCGGTCGCGTTCGTTCTGCTGATCTCGTGCGTGAACCTCGCAAATTTGCTGCTGGCGCGCTCGGCCGGACGTCAGCGCGAGATAGCAGTGCGGCTCGCGCTCGGCGCCGGAAAAGCACGGCTGATCGGACAGTTACTTGCCGAGAGCATTTTGCTCTCAGCCGTCTCGGGCGCCGTCGCGTTGATTAGCGTTGCGCTTATGAAAACGGCGCTGTTGAAACTGGCCCCGTCCGATCTTCCGCGAGTCAATGAGGTCGCCTTAAGTCCGGGCGTTCTGTTATTCGCATTTTTCGTCTCGATCCTGACAGGCGTTATTTTCGGCCTGGTGCCCGCGCTGCAGACGGTGCGTCCGAACCAAGCAGGCAATCTCCGGGAAGGCAGCCGGGGCTCCGGATCGAGCAAACACCAGATAAGAATCTTGCGCATTCTGGTTTCCTCAGAAATCGCTCTCTCCCTCGTGCTGCTTATCGGCGCCGGGCTGCTCTTGCGAAGCTTCCGGCATCTGCTTGAGGTGCGTCCGGGGTTCGAACCGCACCGGCTCATGACGGCAAAAATACCGCTGCCTCTGCCGAATGATAAGGCGTTGGATGCTTATCGCGTGACCGAGAAGCGCGCGGCGTTTTATCAAGAAGTCTTGCGCCGCGTCAGCGCGCTCGCCGGCATCGAGCAGGCGGCTATCGGAAGCGATGCAAGTCTTCCCATGAACAACTCCCGGAATCAAACCGTTTTCGTTATCGAAAATCGCGCCACGGAATCGGAGCGCGTGCCAGTCGCTGAAGCGGCCAGCGTAAGTTCGAGCTACTTCGATGTGCTGAAGACTCCTCTGAAGAGAGGGCGGGTGTTCACCGAGTTGGACAACTCCAAGGGTCAGCAGGTCGCCGTCATTAATGAGGCGCTGGCACGCCGGTACTGGCCCGACGCAGATCCTGTCGGACAGCGTATTAAGCTGGGGCGAACGGTAGCATTTCGTTCTTCATCGGATCTGACCATTGTCGGAGTCGTCGGTGACATTCGATCGGACGGCTTCGATACGGCGAGCGCACCGTGTATCTACGTTTCTGAACTTCAAGCTCCACCCTATGTATCGGTCGTATACCTGCGTACGGACGGGGATCCGGGTACATTGGGCGAAGCGATTCGCCACGAGGTGCAAGCGGTGGACCCTGGCGTCCCGGTCTACGGCATCCGAACGATGGACGAGGTCGTCGGCAAAGATCTGGCAGCGCGCCGGTTTGCTCTGGAACTCCTGGGCGTATTCGCGGCGGTCGCCTTTCTTATTGCCTCCATCGGTATCTACGGCGTAATGGCTTATACCTTTAGCCGTCGTATCGGTGAAATCGGCCTTCGCATGGCGCTCGGGGCGCAGCGCAGCGACATTCTGAAAATCGTCCTGGGAGAGGGGGCGCGGATGGTCGTATTCGGAGTGGCGGCTGGGCTCATCGGATCCGCGATGTTGACGCGATTCCTGCAGACGTTGCTCTTCGAGATCAAACCTACCGACCCGATCACGTTTGGCGTCCTCACGGCGCTGCTCGCGTTGGTGGCGCTATTGGCGTGTCTTATTCCAGCGCAGAGAGCCAGCCGCGTTGACCCGCTCATGGCACTGCGACATGAGTGACGAACAAAAGGGGACATGAGCGCACATGCGCTGGACCAAAAATCCGGGTCTATTCCGGGTACCGATCAATTGGACCACATCCACGGCGCGAAAAGATTCAAGCCGATGATTGAGCTCCATATTCATCAGGCTCACGGCGCCGAATAATAAGAAAATGAGTGCGCCTGTTCCTGGTCTCTTCATAGCCATCGAAAATGTCACGCGGTCCCACGGGCGAGCGATCTTGCGGAGGGCGCGTTCGACTTCCCTCCGCCCCACGCGCCCTCCTGGTAGCAGCAGGCGAGCAGGAGGAAAACGGCCCTCAAGCTGTCCGCTCGGCGACCCGCAGCAAAACTTCCGCCCCGGTGAGAACTGTGTCCAAAAGGTGACGTTTTTGAGACGCCGCCACAGCCAAAGAGCCAAAAGGCTGCTACTGACTTTTTGTGGGGCGAAAAAGGAGCGAAAACTCTCCTGCTCGCCTACTGCTACCAGGAGGGCGCTTTCGGTCACGTTTCATTCGGGAACGCCGGTAACGGTCTGCCCCGGACAATGCCGACCAAATCGTCCGCAGCGCCACTGAAACCGGCAAAATGTTGGAACCGTTTTCAGAATCGGTATAGCAGACCTAGCTGGACGATCCGGTTGCTGTTCGCAAGCGAGGTGATCACGCCGGCAGCGCCCGGGCCATCGTCGATACCACTGTCCGGCAAACCCCAGTTCGGATGGTTAATCGTGTTGAAGGATTCGAGGCGCAACTGCAGCGTTTGCCGCTCGGTGATGTTGAAGACCTTGCGCAGGCCGAGGTCCAGGTTGATCAATCCCGGTCCGATCAGCACATTGACGCCGGAGTTGCCGAACGTGTAAGGCTGTGCGTCCTGGAATGCGTTCAGGTTGAACCAGTTATAGATCGTGCGCTGGCTACCCGAAATGTTGCCGTTGCCGGTGCGGTCGGGCAGGGTGAAACCCATCGTTCCGGTATTGGAAGAGTCGTAACCCATCGTCGGCGTGAAGGGAAAACCCGAAGCCATGGTGAAGATCCCTGTCCAGTGCCAGCCGCCCAGGATCAAATCCAACGCTCTGCTTTGGTTCAACAGCGCCTGGCCTTTGCCGAAAGGCAGCAGATAGTCGAAACTCGTCACCCAGCGGTTTTTCTGCTGGTAATCTGCGAGGCCCTTTAGCAAATGCAGGTTATAGCTGTCGTCGGGCCACGGGCTGTTGCAGCAGATCGGCACGAGGTCGTCCAGGGCGCGGCTGAACGTGTAGGAACTCAGGAAATACAAACCGTGGCTCAAGGTCTTCTGCATCTTGATCTGAAGCGAATTGAAGTCAGAGTTGCCCCGCATCTGGAGGGAGGCGAATCCCGAGTAGAACGGATACGGCCGCCGCGACTGTACGTCGCCCGGACCCGGCACCATGTCCTGGTTCTGATCCGTCAGCCCTTGCAGATGCACGCCCTTACTAGCCGACATATGCGACTTCGAGCGACAACTGGCCGGGCAGCGCCCGCTGTACAGCCAAGTTCCATTCCTCGTAGTAGGGAGTCTTGGGGTTCGTGTCCAGGCTCGTCGCTCCCGGGTTGATCGCCTGGGCCGGATTCAGCGACGGAAAACCCTGGGCGAGCGTGAGGGCCGGCGTCACGCCGTCGCCCACGAACGTCGGCTGGTAGTAGTACGGCAGATTATACTGAAGCTGCAAAGGATCGCCCGTCCGAATCTCCTGCCCACTGTAAAATATGCCAAACGCACCGCGGATCACCGTGTTGGCGAGTGGAGTGTAAGCAAGACCCACACGCGGCGCGAAGTTGGTCTTCTGCGCCGTGGCCAGTGCATCGGAATTGCCGTTCTGCCCCGCCAGCAACAACTGCCCCGTGGTGTAATCGAAATTGGCCTGGTGGTTGTGCACGTCCACAACAGGCGCATAGTACTCCCAACGCAGACCCAGGTTCAACGTAAGATTGTGACCGATCTTGAAATCGTCCTGGACGAACAGCGCCGGCACGGACTGCCGGTTGCCGAGGTAAACATACGAATCGATGAGAGAGGTTTGCGGAACGCCCAGCAGCATATCGGCAAGTCCGTTGCCGATGCCGGAGCCATCCTGACTCGTATACTGTCCGGTGAAGGTGAAAGAGCCGCGCGGGTCGTTGAGCTGAAAGAGATTGAATTGGCTCCGGCGGAATTCGCCGCCGACCCGGATCGTGTGACGCCCGCGGACCAGATTCAGCGTATCCCGTATCTCCCGTTCCGAGGTGCTGAGCCAGGTGGGCGTGAACGTTGCCAAACCCAGGCTGCTGTAACCACCAGCCACAGACATGTTGGGAAGCCCCTGATCGGAAGGATCTGCGACAATTCCGGGAATCGCCAGGCTGGAGGGTACCGGCTGAAATCCACTCTGCTGTACGCCGACGTGAGTGTAATACCAGCTGAAACCGGCTCGAAATTCGTTGATTGTAGTAGGGGTGAAGATGTGAGTTTCGCCCACCGAGGCAGCCTTGGAATCGTAGAAAGTGTTCCCGGACCTGTAACTACAGCCGCAGGCCAGGCCCGGCATCTTCGGCGGCGTAAATGTAGTCTCGCCGGATTGCGTATACCGGGCAAAAACAGCGTCGGCGTCGGAGATGCGGTAGTCGGCGCGCCCGTCGCCCTGCATGGTCGAACTGAGCGTAGTCGGCTCCGTGAGGTAATTGTTCCTCACTGCGCCCGGGACGTTGGGTTGCGGATAGAGCGCCGCATAAGCCAACCCGAGTGGCGAAATCTCATTCGCGGGAATGATGTTGCTTGGGAACGGCTGGCGTAGCCCGGTGGCCGCGTTAAGCGTATTCGGGTCGTAGATGGTGTTGACCCCCGGAATGCCCCCCGAGAAATTCCCCGTGGCCTCGCCATCCACCGGTACCGAAGTTCGGTCCGCCGTCGGCGTATGCTGGTCGGTGAGCTGCCAGTCTCCAAAAAAGAACAGCTTGTTCTTGATAATCGGGAAGCCCAGGGTTGCGCCCGGTTGGTTGTACTTCGTCGAAAGCGCCTTCGTAACCGCGAAAAAGCTCTGTGCGTTCAAATAGGCATTCTGGTAATACTCAAACGCCGAGCCGTGAACCTGGTTGGTCCCGGATTTGATGACCACGTTCAGCGCCGCGCCGCCCGCCCGGCCGAATTCGGCATCGTACGAGCTGGTCTGTATCTTGAATTCGGCGATCGCCTCCAGGTTCACCAGTTGTGTGGATCCTCCGTTGTCGTTCGAATTATTATCGATACCGTCCAGGACGTAATTGTTCAGATCCCCGCGCACGCCGTTTGCGGAGAACGCTCCGGCCGTGTTCCCGTTGGTATTGTTTAAGGACGTGTCGATCACGCCGGTGGTCAAAGTGGCCATGGAAATATAGTTACGGCCGTTCAGCGGCATGTCCTCCAGCGTCTGCTGGTTGATTACCTGCCCCAGCGAGGATGTGTCCGTTTGCAACGGCGCCGCTTCTGCGGTCACCAGCACCTGCTCGGTACGTCCACCCACCTCCAGCGTGGCGTCCACGCGCAGACGATCCTGCACGTTGAGCACAATGTTCTCGCGGGTGTAAGTCTTGAACCCGGGCGAACCGGCGCTGACCGAATAGATTCCGACCTTCAGCGGTGGCGATACGTAGTTGCCCTGGGAATCGGTCAAAACTTCAAAGCGGTTGTTGGTTTGGGTCGCGTTGATAGTGACAACAGCTTTCGGAACAGTCGCTCCAGAGGCATCGCGAACGGTGCCTTCAATGATTCCGTTATCGAGCTGCGCCGCCAGCGGCAACGCCAGAAACGTCGACAACAGTAGTAATCGTTTCATAGCCCCTCCGGTCAGTTTTGAGGTAGTTTATCACAAGCTACGAATGTGTCAATCACAAGCTACGCTTATGGCAAGGTAAGGCAATGTGAGAAAGTTCCTACGCTTTTTCGTGGACTGCGCAGCGAGAAAGCGGCCCCTGAGCGGAGCTCGTGCAGCTCCGATTACGCTCTGAACCATGGCCGGCCAACTAAACGGTGTTTGGGTCGATGATTGCGTCGAGCGAGACAGCCACCCCATCGCCATCATTTAAAGCTCCTGTCGTGAAAAGCCGAAAGATGTTCGAGGTGATCGCGGCGCTCGAGGCCAGTGGTGCAGAAGCCGTCATCAACGAAGACCTTGCTCGGGATGTAGCAGAAGGCATCAGGACCCACCGCGAGCCATGGAACCCGCCGTCCTGGGAGTCGTGCCCATCGCCGTTCAACGGTACGTAGCGAAGGTGCGAAAATCAGTGAGGTGCCCCTGGCCTTTCCTCGAAAACTGGCGACGGCCACGGCCCTGCTGGTGGCTCTGGCAGGCGCCGGCTGCTCGCGCCGCCTCGCCGCCGCACCATCGCCGGAGGGCGAACGGAACCGCCACGTGGATGCGCGCGTGTGTGCGGGCTGCCACATGAATATCTATGAACGCTACCGGCACACCGGGATGGCTCGCGCGTTTTATCCGCCGTCGCCGGAGAGCTTCCCCAATTCCCTGCCCTATTTTCACCGTCTCTCCGGCACCTGGTTCCAGATGGTTGCGAAGGACGGAGCCTACTATCAGCGGGTCTGGCAAGTTGGCTACCGCGGGAAGAAGGAGAACTTCTCGGAATGGAAAATCGACTACGTAATGGGCTCCGGCAATCACGTCCGCAGCTATCTGCATCGCACCATCCGCAACACGTTGATCGAGCTTCCGCTGGCCTGGTATGCGGAAAAGGGCGGCTACTGGGCGATGAATCCGGGTTTCGACAACGAAGATGCGACCGCCCGGCGCAACATCGGCTACGAGTGCATGTTCTGCCATAACGGGTATCCATCGATCCCTGCCGGGCACGACGATCCGGGCGCCGAGCCGGTTTATGCGCTGCCCTTGCCCGAGGGAATCGATTGCGAGCGATGTCACGGACCCGGCGCAAATCACGTGCGCCTGGCTCAATTGCGCAACGCCAAGCCGGCGGATTTAAGAAGCGCCATCGTCAACCCCGCGCGGCTCCCTGCTGTGCGGGCGATGGATGTGTGCATGCAGTGCCATTTGGAAACCACCAGCTTCCCTTTGCCCAATGCGATCCGCCGGTACGACCGCGCGCCGTATTCCTACCGTCCGGGCGAGACACTGACCGCTTTCATGCTTTTTTACGATCACGCGCCTGGCCGCGGGAAAGACGACAAGTTCGAAATCGTCAGCTCCGTCTACCGTCTGCGCAAGTCGCAGTGCTTCCTGCGCAGCAACGGCGCGCTAACCTGCACCACCTGTCACAATCCTCACGACATTCCGCATGGCCCGGAAGCGGCCGGCCACTACAACGCGGTCTGCCGCCAGTGCCACTCCGGCAGCCTGGCCGGCGGCCATCCGCAAGCTGGGAATTGCATTGGTTGCCATATGCCCAAGCGTCGCACCGAAGACGTCGCGCACGTGGTGATGACAGACCACCTGATCCAGCGGCGCGCCCCGGCGAACTTGGTCGCCGAGTTCCCCAAAGGCGACCGCCCCGAGACAGAATACGAGGGCGAGGTCGTGCCTTACGGCGCCCGCGATCTGCCTGCGGACGATCTTTACACCGCGGTCGCGCAGGTCGCGGCAAAGACCAATCTCGCGGGCGGTGTCCCGCGCCTGGAAGCTGAACTCGCCGAGCGCCAGCCGGCCAGCGCGGTGTTCTATCTCCAGATGGGCGACGCCTATTGCAGCACCAACCAGTACGCCAAGGCCGTCGGACCGTATCAGCAAGCGGCCACCCACCAGCCCAACTCGTCAGTCGTGTTACGCCGGCTGGCGTACGCTTTCCTCGGGGCCGGCCAGCCGCAGCAGGCCCTCGATCCGCTGCTCCGCGCCACTCAAGCGCAGCCGGCGGATGCGGAAGCCTGGTACGATCTGGCTCTGATTCAAAGCGAGCTCGGCAAGGAGACGGACGCTCTCGCATCCCTCGCGAAAGCCAACCAGCTCGATCCCGAATACGCCGACGCGCAAAACCGTCTCGGCGCGGTTCTGGCCAAGACAGGCCAGACTGGTTTGGCGGAACGAGCCTATCGTTCCTCACTGCGCATTCAGCCCACCCTCGCCGACGCGCATGCCAATCTGGCCGATCTTCTGGCGGCCAGAAACGATCTGGAAGAAGCCGTCTGGCATTACCAGCGGGCCGGTGGCAAGCCCATCACCCAATTCCGCTACGGCGTGACGCTGGCCCGCATGAACCGTCTGGCGGAGGCGCAAACGCATATCGAAGCGGCTCTGAAAGCCAACCCGGGTCTCGCCGAAGGGCATGATGTGCTGGGAGGCCTTCTCGAAAAACAAGGACGCCTCGATGCCGCGGAGGTCCAGTACCGCGAAGCCGTGCGAATTCGCCCGGATCTTGGCGGTGCGCACTTCGACTTGGGCCGGGTGCTGGCAAAGCGCCGCGACCTGCCCGCAGCCGCCGCGGAATTCCGCGAGGCGGCCGCCGACCCCGACCCGGCAATCCGTCAACAGGCGTTACGGGCTCTCCAGGCAATTGGGGCACGCTGAGGACGCCGCCCGGCCTTCCGCAGAGAAGGGGACACAGCGGAACGAGGGTGTGTGGCAACGAAAAAGGTATCGAGATTGGCTTACGCCTGAGTCGCGCCACACCGCGCTTCGCGCCGGCAACGCCCGCGCGCAGAATTGGCGCACGCTGTAGTCGAGCGTTGGTTAACGGGAGCAGATCTATAGCCGTAAGCTCCGTCATCGGCCGGGAACGGGAGAGTACTCCGGGTGCGCCAACAGAAACTTCGCCCAGCGCGCGGTTAGTTCGGGATCGCGGCGCAGGTTTCCCATGCCGCTGCGCAACGAGCCGACGTAATTGGTAGCGGCGCGCGTATTGCCGGCTTCGGCGGCGGCGAGAAACCATTTTCCCGCCTCGTGGTAATCCTGCTGGACGCCTTTTCCGATGGCGTACATCATTCCCACCACCTCCTCGGCCGGTACGTAGCCGCGCTGGGCGGCTTGCAACGTGGACTGAAACGCCTGGGAGGGGTTATGGTTCACGAGGGCGCCCCCCGCACAAAACAGATCCACGGGCTCAGCGCCCGCGTGCCTGCTGCCGGCCGGATCGCAAACACCGTAATAGGTCAGGTCGCCGGCCTGTTGGGCTGTGATCCTCTCCAACCACTTCTCCCAGCCCTCCTCGGGCGGAAATTGCCCCTCATCGGCGCCCCCCACGATATACCGGCGAATCGGAGCGAGGGCCAGAAACGCCACGGCACGCAACGGCTCATTGTTTTCGCTAAGCAGCGAGACCAGCGCCCGGAACATGGGCGGGTCCTGCTGCACGCCGGTAGCTTGTAGCTTCACCGCCTGGGCCAGCCCGTCGGCGGCGTCGAGCCGGGCGTCCAGGTCGAGGCTCTTGTCGGTCGCCCGCTCGATCAGGACCTGCTGGGCAGCTGCCGAACGCCAGTTGGCATAGGAGGCCAAGGCACGTAGAGCCGCATTGCGCGTTTCCGGAGAAGGGTCGGCAATTAGCTTGCCCAGGGCCGTAGTGGTAGCCTCACCAAAAATACCGTGGTTGCACGTCTCGGCCGCGGCCGCCCGGACGCCGGCGTCGCTCGATACGAAGAGCTTTTGGAGCACCTCGCCCGCAGGAGCTCCGCCCACCAGCGCCAGGGATGGATAGTAGCCCGCAACCGGCGCGGGCGGCGTAGCTTTCTCGAAGGCCGCGAGAAGTTTCAATTCCTCTGAAGAGGGCGGGATGTTTTTGTTGCGCAACTGCGTCGCCCAGCCGATCGCGTCGTCATTGCTCGAGGGGTGGTAACTTCTCTCGCCGAGTTCTTCGAACTCGCGGTAGATGACGTGATAGCCCTTGGCTTTGACGCGCTCGTAGGTGTCGCGCACTGTCGTGATATGGTGCGTGAAGTCCCGCATTCCCAGCACCATGTAAAACTCGGGAGCGCTGTTCACCGCATCGATGGGCTTATCCAGCTCAGAGGGCATGGTCCACCAGCCCCAACTGTAGGAGATGGAAGCAGTGATCAGATTGGGGTTCAACATCGTGAATTCGCCCGCCACGAAGCCGCCCGCGCCTTTGCCATACATGTAGATGCGGCGGGGGTTGACGGGGTAAGTCTTTTCCGCCCATTCGAGCAGCTTCTGGATTGGCATGTAATCGGCCGCTCCCAGCCCTCCGCGGGGGCTTTGCGCACGAATGGCCAGAAGTACGTAGTCGTCGCTCAATCTCAACCGCTTGAGCGACTCGCGAACTGGAAAAATATCGGCGCCGGGCGGGGACGTGTGTTCCTGAAAGCAGAAGATCAGCCCCACCTGCCGCGCGGGATCGGTGGTGCCCGGCGGCGCGGTGTTGGCCGGGGCTTCTACTATATAACTGACGATGGGTTTGCCCGTTTCGTCTTTAAGTTCAGTCTCCCCAGTGGCCGCGAAAAGCGCCGGTATACAACAGCCAGCCACGATCAGAGTGGCGGCAAGACAGCGAGACGTTCGATCCATAGTTTTCACCGCCTGAGACCGGTAATGGCCTTCTGCGCGGCCTCGATGCGTTCCGCGACCGGCGGATAGACGGACAGGTCCTCGCCCTGCGACGCCGGCAGCATACGAAGATACGCCAGCAGGGCGGCGGGGTCGAGGCCGGCATCCTGTAGCAGCTTAACGGCGTAGCCGTCGGCCGCCGTCTCGCAGGCGCGATCGAATGCAAATCGCTTCAACGCGACGGCGTGGACGCGCAGGGGAGCCTCGTCCGCCATGGCTCGGCTGGCAACCTGCACCTCGACTTGTGCCAACTCGCCCCGGGTCATGCCCACGGTAGGATGGCGCAGCACAATGTGCCCCATGGCGTGGGCCAGGATGGCGGCCAATTGGGCGTCATCGCGCGACACCAATGCACGCGGAACGAAAATCATGCCGCCCGCTACCGCAATAGCCTCGTCGAGTTGGAGCCGGCGCCAGTCTGCTGGAAACGCCGCCGCGGGCGCCGTGTCTTGGGATGGCTGGCCACCGTCGAAAACGAAGAAGCGATAGCCGAACTGTGGCGTATGAGCGGCAAGGCGGTTGCCGATCTGGTCAAGGCGCGGTTCGGTAGCCACAGTGACGTTGGTCTGCAATTGCGTGGCGAGCCGTTGCCCAACCCGAGCGTCATCCTCGGGCGCGTAGTAATTGTCCGGGGTGCCGGGCTGTTGCGCGAACGCCGTGGCGGCAACGGCCAGGAGGAGAAAGCGCTTCATCGGTATAGTGTACGCCAGGGAGTTGCTCATCAGGAGTCGTGGCGCCCGCCTGCGTAAGCCAGCATTTTCCAATCGTAGAATGAGCCTGAAATCCCGATCTCGTTTCCAATACAGAATGAGCCTGAAACGAATTCTCGTTTCCAATGGACGATGAGCCTGAAAAGCTGCCGCTGGAGACTGTGTCCTCTGTACGGGTATTCTCCTTTCTGTTGAATGTCGGATCTCTGCTGTCAGTGCTCAGGGCCGACCAGCGGAAGGCGGGGGCGCGCCGCGGAGTTGAGCGGTTTTGGTTTTTTCTCTCATAGAAGGTTTTGGGTTTTGCTTTTGGCCGCGGATCTCTGCGGCGCCGCAGGCCCGACCAACGGGAGGCGGTGATGGTGCGGATCATCGCGGTATGCTCCGGCATTTGGCCAACAGTTCCAGCTTGGCCTTTCGCATGCGCAGGGCAGCTTCGGTATCGCTGCGTTGTTGGGACTGCCGCGCCAGCAACTCCGCCGGAATGCCGGGCTTCAAATATTGCTGCCACTTCTTTAACGACACCAGCTTTTCGTAAGGTGTGCGATAGTTGTTCACCGGATAACGGCGTTGGCGCTTGCCTCGCCGATCGGTGGCTACCGTGGCAAATCCGCAGGGGCGATGATAGTTCAGGTAAGGGTTGAAGTAAGCGGTGTAGAACTTCTGCCAGGCTGCGGCATGCTGGCACCCGATCGGTCCGTAGCCGATGTGTTTGCGCACCACCGCGCCGTTCTTGCCTTCCACCAGCGCGTTGTCCGTGGTCCGATAGGCCCGCGATTTGGTGAACTCCGCTAACAACTTGTTCCGCATCTGGGCCACCTTCTGATTGATAAACTCCGATCCATTGTCGCAGTGAAAGCCCAAAAAGCGGAACGGAAACTGGTGCAGCATGCTCTCCAACACCGGCACCAGGTGATTTTCGCAGATGGTCTCCACACAACCCACCATCTGCCATTGGGTCACCGTATCCACCGCATTGATGTGGTACACCCCCGGCCGCCCATCGTGATGACCTTGATGCACCGTGTCTACCCGCACGTAACCAGGTTGCCCCAGCGGATCCGGTTTCCGCCGCTCGCCGATGGACACCTGCCGCGCTTGGGTGTGGGTCATGTGCACCCGCACACTGGCATAGGTTTTCGAATCCCGGAGATTGTAAATGTGCGCAGCCGAAATGCCGGCCAGGTTTTCGAACTCCAGCTTGCCGAAAACCGTGAACTCCCGTTGCAAGATGCGCCGGACTCCCGGCCCCGACAGGTCCTCGTGGGCGGCGTCTACCGCTGCCAGCAGCCGGATATCCGCGGCCGTATACCGCCGCGCGAACCGCCGCCTCTTCACCACCGTCTTCACCGGGATGTACCCCTGCTTCATCCAGCACCCCACCAAGCGCGTCATCTGCGCCCGGCTGAGACCGGTCACCTTCACCAGAAATCGGCGCACAATCCCTTTTTGTCCTTTGCTCAGCTTTCGATACCGCTGGCCTTTGAGCGTTCCTTCGATGAAGCCATGGGTCTCCCCGCGCACTTCCGTCGAGAAACAGACTTTCCGGTTCCCCTCGACGAACTCCTTCATTTCGGCCAAACTCAATCGCTCCAAATTCTGCATGGTAATATTCATCTACCCGCAGCATGCACCTTCCGGCGGCCCCCTTGGCCGCCCGCGTTTTCAGGCTCATCTTGTATTGGAAACGACTTTTCATTTCAGGCTCATCGTCCATTGGAAACGGGCCCTCGTTTCAGGCTCATCTTGTATTGGACAATTCTAAGCCTTGCAAGCGGCTGGTTAATGGACTTACACTATCGGTGTAGCTGCCCCGCGAATGAAGTGGCGGTCTGCGCACTCAGCTCCGTTAGTGGGACTCGGATCGTGGGAAATAAAACGAAGCCATCGTTGGTGTGTCCGGCCCGATGGCTGAACCGGAGGGGACACCGCGCGTCGGAGGGAACCGGCGGGTTGAAGCGCTCTACTTTGATTGTTCTCACCGCTGTTGCATGTGCCTGGCAGGCGCCCGGGCAGACCACATTCGTTAGCACGCTGTATCCGATTATGCAGAGGGCGGGCTGCCGGAATTGTCATAATCTTAACGGTGTGGCCTCCGCCACACGGCTGCATTTCCCCGATGAAGACGCGCCCTTGTCGCGCGTGGAGGTCTTTGGCCGATCACTGGTCGACTTGGTCACGCGTGAAAACCCAGAGCAGTCCCTGCTGTTTCTAAAGCCGACGGCGCGCATCGCGCATACTGGCGGGCAGCGCATTAAACCCGGCAGTCCGGAAGAGGCCATCCTGAAACAGTGGATCGAATATCTGGCGAAAATGCCGGAATCCGAACTTGCAGAGGCACGCCGTTACAGGCAGGAGGAAGCGGCCGGTGGCGGCAAGGCTCCGGTGGTCGTGTTACGGCGCCTGACCAACAGTCAATACAACAATACGATCCGCGACCTGCTCAAGGACACCAGCAATCCGGCCAGCGATTTCCCGCCCGAGGATTTCGTCAATGGGTTCAGGAATCAGTATGAGGCGCTGAGTGTCACGCCGCTGCTGGCGGAGGCGTATGGGAATGGCGCCGAAAAACTGGCCGCCGATGCGTTTCTCCGCGGCGATTTCCACGGCTTGGTTCCGTGCAAGCCGGCCTCCGACGATGACCCGGCCTGCCGGACGATGTTCATCAAGACCTTCGGCCGCCGGGCTTTCCGCCGCCCTCTGGAACCGGAGGAGGTGGCGAGATACAGCAAGCTCTTCCGCTCCGAGAAGCCGTTCCTCACGAGCGCAAAGGGCCGCGTCCTTCCGCGCCGCCAAGAAGAGGAACTCGCCAGAAACATCAGCTTCCTCAAGGGTGCACAGGCGGTGATCGAAGCCATGCTACAGTCCCCGGACTTCATTTTCTGGCTGGATGAAACGCCGAATCCGAAGTGGAAGCCCTATGCCACCGCGTCGTTCCTTTCGTACTCCCTCTGGAACACCATGCCGGACGACGCACTGCTGGACGCGGCCGCGCACGGCGAGTTAGACACGGCCGCCGGCATCGAGAAAGCCACCCGCGAGATGCTCGCCGACCCGCGCGCCAAGGACGGGCTGGATTCGTTTGTTTCCGAATGGCTGCGTTTCGATCGCGTACTCACCGCCGCCACGGGAACGCCGCGTTTATCCGCTCTTCAACGCCGATCTGGCAGTCTCCATGACGGAGGAAGCCCGGCGTTTTGTCGGCGACCTGGTTTGGAACAACCGGAACTTCATGCAGGTCTACTCCGCTAACTGGGGTTTTCCGAACTCCAGCCTGGCGGCGGTTTATAAAGTCCCGCCGCCGGCGCACGATTGGGAACGGGTGGCTTTCCCGGCCGATTCCGAGCGCGCCGGGTTGCTTGGGCAAGCTCTGTTCCTTACCCTCACCAGCAAGCCGGACGAAACCACACCCACCGGACGCGGCCTTTTCGTGCGAGAACAGTTTCTGTGCCAGGAGGTTCCCCCGCCGCCGCCGAACGTGGACACCAACCTGCCGCCTTTCGACGAAGCGAAGCCGCTCAACAACCGGCAGCGGATGTCGGCTCACGCCACCAACCCGGTATGCGCGAACTGTCACAACCTGATAGACCCGATCGGTTTTGGCCTTGAAAAGTACGACGCCATCGGTGAGCGCCGCGAAAAACAGAAGTTGCTGTTTTTCCCGGCCGGTCATGGTGGGGCCGGCCGCCGGGCCAAACCCAACGAAGTATTGTTGGATGTCGATACCACCGCCCGCGTGGCCGGTATCGCCAATTCGGAGTTCACCAGCGCCCGCCAATTGGGCGAACTGCTGGCTCGCGCGCCGCAGTGCCAGGAGTGCATCGTCAAACAGGTCTTCCGGTACATGGCCGGCCGCAGCCTGACCCCGGCCGATCGCCCGGCGCTGAATCGTGCTTTGGAAGCGTTCCGAAAATCGGACTTTAATTTCAAGTCGATTCTGCTCTCATTAACCACGGAGAGGGATAATCGTTCTGAGGGGAGGTTTTTCGATGTCGCAAATAATCACTAAGCGCCCGCGTCTGTCCCGCCGTACGCTCCTCAAGGGGCTGACGTTCTCGCATGCCTCTGTCCTCGTTGGATTGCCACCGCTGGTATCCATGTTCAACGCTGCCGGGACCGCCTATGCCGCGGATCGGATCCCCGCAAACGGGCAGGGAGGTGTCATCGCGAAGCGGTTCGTGCTATGGTTCAACGGCAATGGAATCGCGGAGCGCTATTGGATCCCCAGCCAGACTGGTCCTGGCTATGAGATTACCCCTTGCCTCCTGCCGCTCGCCAAACTGAAGGACGACATCCTGGTTTTAAGCGGCCTCGACAACACCGTCATGGGTGGCAAGACGGGCTCGGGACACGAAGGTGCGATGAGCGCCCTGATGACCGGAATGCCGTACACCGGAAGAGGGGGCGGCGGCCGCTCTTTCGATCAGTTGATTGCCGACAAACTGGGCGACAAGTCCCGTTTCCGCTCGTTGCAGATCGGCGTATCTCAGGAATCGTTCGGCGGTTCCATACAGAAGAATATGAGCTGGTCGGGTCTGAATCGCCCGCTCCCGCCCGAAGAACTTCCGCACCGCTTGTTCGACCGTCTGTTCGGCGCGCGCGACCAGGGCTGGATTGACCGCAAGCGCAGCATCCTGGATGCGGTACAGCAGGACGCCAATATCCTAAGCAAAGGGTTGCCCAAGGAAGATCAGCAGCGCTTGGACGAGCATCTTTCTTCGATCCGCGATCTGGAACGATCCGTAGCGTCGCTGCCGCCGAACTACATGAAGGTCACGGCTTCCGAAGAGGATTTCGACTTGAAGGACTGGCCGCGCGTCGCCAAGCTGCAAAGTGACCTGCTCGCCAACGCCCTGGCGACGGGACAGACCAGGGTGGCCAGCTATATGCTGACCAAGTGCCAGGGACTGGCCCGCTTCCCGTGGCTCGGTCTGACGGCTGCCCGCCACCATGACTATACCCACCAGGATGGCAAAGCGCCGGGAGAGAATGGCGAGGAAGGGCAGCGGATTCTGCGCGACATCAACCGGTGGCATGTGGAGGAGTTTGCCTATCTGGTGGCCAAGCTGAAGTCCATTCCGGAGGGCGATGGAAATCTTCTGGACAACACTTTGTTGATCTACGTGCACGAACACGCGGAAGCCGGGCCGCACAAGGGCATCGGCCACGTCAATCTGATAGCGGGGTGCCGGAAGCAGGTGGCGCACGGACAGCATCTGAGGCTGACCGGAACGATCGGCGACATGTACCTGACGCTCGCTGACGGCGTGTTGGGCGCCGGTCTCGGCCGTTACCCGGCGGCCAACGGCAAGATTCCGCAGCTTCTGGCCTAACCACAGTCATGGCGCGGACGGCTCAACTCTGGGGAGGCGAGCCGAGGGTGGTCAGAATCACCAATCCGGGTCTGGCTTTGCGCAACTCAGCCACACCCTGTCCCGTTACCTTGGTATCCTGCAAATCGAGATACTTGAGGCTTTTCCAACTCAGCAACTCGGCCAGAGCCGCGTCATCCACTCGCGGGCATTCTTGTAGCCCCAGTTTCTCCACGTTTTTGAGAACGCTTAGGGCTTTCAAATCGGCAGCAGAAACTCCCGTATAGGCCATTCTCAGCACGCGCAACTCCTTGAGCTCGCCCATGGCTTGGACGGTGTTCGCGGGTAGCGGCGGGGTGGGATCGCGACGGACCTGCCGGTCACCCATGTCCGGGGGAGTCGGCTTGGCGCCGCCGATATCGAGACTCGTCAGCGTGGTCAGCATGCGCAGAAATCCGAGATCCCCCGCGCTGATACGTCCCTGCCCTAACGAAAGCTCTTTGAGGCCGGTCAATGTGATCAGTATGTCCATGCCGTTGTCGGTGACCTGGCTGTAGGAGATATCCAGGGCTTCCAACTGCGGCATGTGGCTGACAATTTCCAGCGTGCCGTTGGAGATTCGCGTACCGCGCACGTCCAGACGCTTCAGCTTCTTCCAGTTCCTGATTGCGGTCATGCCCTGGTCGGTGACCCACTCGGCGTAGTACAAATTCAATTCCTCAATCTGGTTTGCGGGCTTCAAATGCAGCATGCCTTCATCGGTGATGCGCGTGTGCGAAAGATCCAGCCGCTGGAGCTTGGGCAGTCGCGCGATATCGACCATCTCGACGTCACCGGCCCAGGTGCCGCGCAGGTTCACGGCCACCACATTGCCGGCCGCATCGCGCTGCACCTTCCCGCCAAGCCCAGCAACCCAGTCGGTCACGTCCCCGGCGTGCAAGATCCGGCCAACCACCAGCAGCAGAAAAAAGCCAACCTTCACCATTGAGCCAGGCTCCTTAGCATCCGTTTATTCGGTGCGCCCCAGCCGGGTACTGGATGCGTCGTCGTAGATAATCCGGCACTGCGGCAGAGAGGTCCTCAAGGTCTCGAAGCCGGCCTTGGATACGGTGGTGTGGTAGAGGTTGAGGAATTTCAGCGCGCTTATGGACTTCAGGCTATCTACGCCCTTATCAGTCACCCCCGTATGGTCCAGGCTGAGCTCCTCCAGATGCGGCATCTGTTTGAGCACCAGCAGCGACTTGTCGGTGACCGCCGTATAGTCCAGTTCGAGGGCCTCCAGCCCCTTGATGGTCTCCAGGTTTTGGATGCCGTCATCGGTGACCTTCACGCGAACCATTTCGAGACGCTCCAGGTTGGAAAGCTGCGACAAGTTTTTCAGGCCTTTGTCGCTGAACCGGCCATCGCCCAGATTCAACTCGCGCAGACTATGGAGCGAAGCCAGCGTCGCCATCCCGCGGTCACTGATATCGACCGCCCGTAGATCGAGCGAGAAGAGGTTCGGCAGCTTGGCAAGCTGTGCGATCCCCACGTCGGTGATATCGGAGTTGGCCAGCGACAGTCGCTCCAGGCCCGTCAGCTTGGCGATGGGCGTCATGGCTTCGTCCGTGAGCGAAGTGGACGTCAGATCCAATTCTTTCAACCCCGCCATCTTTTCCAAATGAACGAATCCGGACCCCGTAGCGCGTATACCCGCCAGCGACAGCCGGCGCATCATCGTCAGGGGCGCCAGTTGCGCCAAGCCGCGGTCCGAGACCGCCGTGAAGCTCAGGTTCAGATCCCGGAGAGCGGATAGCCCGGCCAGCGATTCCAAACCGAGGTCGCTCACGTCCGTGGCTTCCAGATCCAGCTTCCCGAGGCCCGAAAGCGAAGCCAGGTACTTGACCTGGGCATCGGTGAACTCCACGCGGGCCAGGGAGATGGAGGTGATCTTTCCGTCCGCCATCTGCACCTGTCCGCCCAGCGACTGTAGCCATTTCGCCACCGCGGCGTCTTCCCGGCCTGCCGGCGCAGCGGCCGCATGGGACATCATCACCGGCGGAGCCGTCGCGACGTAATTCACCTGGCACTTGGGCACGGCAGCCTTGAATGCCTCCACACCCGACGGGCTGACCCCGCTATACCGTAGATCCAGCACTTCCAGGTTCTTCAGTTGCCGGAGCTTGGCCAATCCGGCATCGCTGATCTGGCTGCGGTAGAGGACCAGCTCGCGCAAGTCCGTGAACTTCGCCAGAATATCGGCGCTGACATCGGTGATCTGCGCACCCAGCAGATTCAGACTCCGCAATTTGTTAAGCTTGCTCAGGTACTGGATGCCCTTGTCCGTCACCTTCACTCCATAAAGGTTCAGGTCCTCCATGTCGGTCAGGTCGCTTAAGTACTTGAGCCCTTCATCCGTAACCAGCGTTCCCGTGAGATCCAGCCGGCGCAGTTTCTTCATGTTGGCCAGCGGCGCCAGCGAATGGTCGAGAACGTACGCGTCTCCCAGGTCCAGATATTCGAGGTTGACCAGCGCATCAAAACACTTCGGATCCTTGATCGTGGTGTTGTCGAGGCGGAGCGATCTCAGCTGGGTTAGCGGCGCCAGGTTTTCAACGCCCTTGTCCCCGATATCCAACCACGCCAGGGTAGTGAGGCCGGCATGGAAAGTAACCAGATTCTTCATGTCCTGGTAATAGGCGAACGATTCATCCGCCAACGGCGCTTTGACGTCGCTCACCGGGCTCCAGACCCGCGCGGGAATATAAAGCTCGCGGATGGCCGTCAGCTTCTTGAGCCGCTCCAAGTCCTTCGGCTCAGTGATGGTGCCGTGCATATCCACCATCACGATCCGGAAGTCGCCGCCCGGCAGGCTGAACGGGTCTGCGATGGGAGAGTCCGTTCCGGTGACCATCACCTGGCCGCCCATCCGCAGCACCCAAAGCGCAATATTGCGCTCCTCTGAGAATGTGGTCTGCGCAACCAGGGGCAGCACCGAGAAGCATACAGCCGCAATCGCCCAGACCCGAAACCTCGGCCTGGTGATCATGAACGAGCCCTCCTTATCGGGGTAACGCCAGCGGTAGACCGCAGCGCTATAATTCGCTTTGCAACATTATATCATCACGGTTTACTGCCGTTTACTCTTGTCTGTGTCGTGTCGTGTCGCGGCCAAGTGAGAAGTTCCTCTTTGAGCCAAGTAGAAAGTTCCTCTTGACAGCCATAACGATGAAGGGATGGAGCGAATCGCGATGAGCCAAGAGGAACGGATACCTTGTATTGATTGAAACGGGTGGAGGCGGACAGCACAACGCAGCGCGAGGCCACTGAGAAGATCGGCGTCACGCCGCGGCGAGAGCGCGAGCCGGAATGGCACGATTTCGGGCAAATCTTCGCCGCCGAGCAATTGGCAAAACAGCATGAGATCCAAGAGGGAAGAGAAACCTTACGTGGATGGATCTGGCGCGTCCATTCCCGGCCTGGGACGTCATCAGGTAGGGCCTTGCCCCGCATCCTGGCGCGGTTTCTGGCAATCGCCAGGACGGCATCGTAGTACATCCGCGACGCTTCCGTTTCCTCCGGCCGCAGCAAGCCGCCCTCACACTCGCCAGGCGCGGCGTATGCGGCCGGGGCTGCTGATCACTTCTCGCCGGCGCGTTGCTTCTGGCCGAAAACCAATGAACACAGCTGATAGATTCGGCGGCCCTTGCCGCTGCCTCGAATGGCGATGTGCCGGCGCTCTTCCAACTCATGCAGCGACCGGTTCACGGTTCCCAGATGCACACGCCAGCAGATTCGCTACGGCGTTGCCCAATGTTCGCTGTAGTACCGTGAAAAGTGTGCCGCTCCAGCACGCAGTACACGCATCGGGCGGTTACAGATAGACCCCTATCGAACAGAACTGAGTCAGGCGTGCGAGCGTATTTTTCCACGCCGCTCTGTTCGCTTTTTGCGAAACACTTTCTGTTCGGATTTTGCGAACACGTAATATACTCTCCCTGTACTGCCCGGTTCGAGCGTTGTCGGCATCGGGAGCAGTCGTATCCCGTACATCTCCGGTCGTAGCGCAGCGCCCGTGGTAAAGTGGGGTGGGCAATTTTGCCCCCAGCCTGGCTTTTCAACCGGCTACTTTGCACGACGGAGGACTATCATGAAGTGGCTATTAATCCTTCTGGCGGCCTGCGCCCTGACGGCTTCCGCTGCCGACATTTCCGGCAACTGGAAAGGCACGGCCGAAACGCCCGGGGGCACCATCGAGCGCAGCTTTGTCTTCAAAGTGGATGGCAACAAGCTCACCGGCGAAACCACTAGCAACAATTTTGGTAAATCCACCATTGACGACGGGAAGGTGGAGGGCGACGATGTCTCGTTCACCCTCAAGATCAGCATGGGCGGGAACGACGCCAAGGTCAACTACAAGGGCAAGATAACGAACGCAAACACTATCAAGTTCACGGTCGCTGTGGAGGGTTTCGACCAGACCATCGATTTTGTCGCCAAGCGTACTTCTTGATTAACGAGACGGCGCTCGTTCCACTAGAGCCTTGGCCGTGGATGGTGCCCGCCGAGGCGTGTGTAATGTTTCGCTTTGGAAAAACCAGGAGCAGCCGGTGACGTCCATTTTGAGAGCTACCGTCAAGAAAGCCGCAAAACGCCACGACCGCCGCCCAGACACCCAAAATATGGAAGCGCTCCCCGCGGTCGGCTAGGGCTCAAGGACGGGGTCTTCCAGGAGGGGCAGCGAGCCTAGATCTGCGGCAGAACCACGAAGTCGATTTCCGCACGGGACGCACTCGCGTGATCTTCCGAATTCACCGCTTTCACCGGCGTCGGGGAGATAACGCACTTTTCCAGAGCGGCCTGCTTGGTGCGGAGCGTGATTTCGGCGTACCTGTTGGTCGTCTCCAAGGTTGCGTGGCCCAGCCGCGCACGAATAACATTCACCTACGGCCATCGCAGGCCTGATGAAACCGCGGGCGCACCGCGGTTTTTCAGTTCTCGGTTTTGTTGAGCTGCGCGTACAGCCACCGTTTGGCGGCCTTCCAATCACGCATGACGGTCTCGACGGAGAGGTTTAGTGCGGCGGCGATTTACTCCACGCTCATGCCGCCAAAGTAGCGCATCTCGACTACGCGGCTGCGCCTTTGGTCGAACCGGGCGAGGTCGGTGAGGGCGTCGTCGAGGGCGATAAATTCCGCGGCACGCGACGCGGAGAGCGTGAGGGCGTCATCAAGCGAGACTTGGGGAGCATCGCCGCCGCGTTTCTGGCGCACGCGGGAACGGGAAGCGTCCACCAGGATACGGCGCATCAACTGGCTGGAGACGGCGAAGAAATGAACGCGGTTGTGCCACTTCGCGTCCTTCTGCACCGCCAGCTTCAGATAGGCTTCGTGGACTAGGGCAGTGGTTTGCAGGACGTGAACTTCCGCTTCGCGGTACATATAGCGGCGCGCCAGGTGCTTTAGCTCGCCGTAGACCAGGGGGACCAGACGCTCGAAGGCGGCCTCATCGCCCTCGCTCCAGGCGGCGAGCAGTTGCGTGACTTCCTGTCCTTCCGGAACCTCCACTAGTTCCTCCGCGCCGCTCCCGCCAAAAATAACTTAAGAACGATGCCAGATCTTACCGCCAGCCGCCGCGATCCTCTTTTGAACCCGTAAGACAACATGTCCGATTTTACGATAGCGCGGCGATAACTGGCTTCATGGCCGCCTTCAACTAAGAGAGGTAACGATCCATGGATATCAAAAAGACGACGACGACGAGTTTCGTCTGGGTGGGATGGATGCTCGGGTCCGCCGCGCTTATGTTTGGGCAAGTGAGGGCGGCCGGGGTGAACTACCAGCAGGTGGCGATGCTGAAATGGTACGCCGGCGCGAGCAGCGGCAACAGCGTGGCAGTGGGCAATTGCCCCACGGGCGTGGTCTTTGACGGCGCCAACATCTGGGTAGCGAATGACAACGGCGTTACCAAGCTGCGGGCCGCGGACGGTGCGAACCTGGGGACTTTCGCCCTAAGCGGCCAGCCCACAGGAATAGCCTTCGACGGAGTCAACATCTGGGTGGCGACTCGCTTTGCCAATAGCGTGACCAAGCTCCGGGCCGCCGACGGCGCCATCTTGGGGACTTTCCCGACTGGCAGTGGACCGATTGCCGTGGCTTTCGACGGGACCAATATCTGGGTAGTCAATGGCGACAGCAACTCGGTGACCGAGCTGCGAGCCTCCGACGGGGCCAACCTGGGGACCATTGCCGTGGGCCTGTTTCCGTTCGGCATAGCCTTCGACGGTAGCAACATCTGGGTGGCGAATTTCGGAGACGGAGCGGTGACGAAGCTGCGGGCCGCGGACGGCGCCGTCCTGGGGACCCTCAACGTGGGCGCGGGGCCGGAGGGCGTGGCTTTCGACGGGGCTAATGTCTGGGTGGCGAACAGCGGAAGCGGTAGCGTGACCGAGCTACGGGCCGCGGACGGCGCCAACCTGGGAACCTTCAATGTCGGGAGCCTCCCGTTCGGGGTGGCTTCGGACGGGGCCAATATCTGGGTGACCAACATCAGTTCCGGCACCGTGAGCAAACTGTGACCGGCACTCCCGGGACTTTATTCCAAACCTAAAGGACAAACACATGACGATTCATATTCTTTCGCGATGGCTATGTCTGACGGGCATCCTGGTATTGCCGGCATGGAGCTCCACAATCGGCGGCGGCACGCTCGATGTGTTCAGCCACCTGGGCACGCCAGCGCTTGGACGGTAGATGGCGGCGTAGCCGGCGGACAACTGCTGGCGGTAGCTTTCATGCCTACCGTGACGGAGATGCTGGCCGATGCGCAGTTGCCGATGGGGACCATCTTCAGCAACCTTACGGTATCGCCGTTGCAGGTTTATCTGGCGGCGGACGTGAGCGGATTGCCGGGCCAGGATCTCAGCGACTTGACACTCGCGTCCGGGCAATCGGTGGCGGCGTGGCCGGCAGGCAACCTGGTGACATATGGCTGCACCGCGTGTTCCATGTTAGATGAAGGCACCCAATATTGGCTGGTAGCCGGTATTCCAAACCTGAGTACTGACCACTTCGAGAGCGTGGCGGCCTGGAACTGGAACAGCACCCAGGACTTTGCGACGGGCGCCAACTTTGCCTACAACGACACGCAGTTTGCGACGGGTTGGCAGTATGGAGCCGCCGGGGAATTGCGGCCGGCGTTTGCGGTCGACGGCATCCCCACGCCCGAGCCGGCAACGTTTTGCCTGATTGGCGCGGGCCTGATCCTGCTCTAGGCGCCATGCGCCGAACGCGCCGCGGAAAGCGCGCGCAGCGATCGGCTATAGGGAATCGCAAGACGGTCGCGAGCTTGGTTTTCCTGGGCTGCTGCTGGGCTCGGGCATACGGATGTTCGGGCAAAGCGGGGCGGCGGCGGGGGTGGATTTCGAGCGTGTGGCGTTGACCAAATGGTACGCCGCGGGGCAAAGCAATAACACTGTCAAAGTGGGCACAAATCCTCAAAGCGTGGCGTTCGACGGCGCCCATATCTGGGTCGCGTCCGCAAATAGCATGGTGACCAAGCTGCGCGCTGACGATGGCAGCATCCAGGGAGTTTACACCGCGGGTAGTACGCTGTCAGGCATCGCCCTGGACGGCGCCAATGTGTGGGTGACGAGCAGCGGCGATAACACGGTGGTCAAGCTGCGGCCTGCCGACGGCGCGGTTCAGGGAACATTCAGCGTGGGCAAGTTCCCGCGGGGGCTGGCGTTCGACGGCGCCAACATATGGGTGGCCAATTATCTGGCCAACACGGTAACCAAACTGCGGGCCGCGGATGGAGTGTCAGCCAGTCTCTGGCCAGCGCGGACTCGGCAGCCAGCGTTGGCACGGCGGTTTCGGCGTGGGCTTCCTTGAGCGACCGCAGGAAGGCCAGTAGCTTGTCCAGATCCTGTTCGGGAAGCCGCTCCAACTCCCTGGCGATGACCTCGCGCGTGCTCATATCGTCCTCAATACTTTGGTAAGACATCCGGTCGTGCCTGGTGTCAAATCCGCCTTCCTAGAGCCGGCCGCTGCCGAGCACGAATTTCAAGAACTTCCTGCCCTCCGCAGGATCTTCCTTGACCCTCGCCTCAAATGCCGCCAGGCATTGCTCGATCAGTGCTCGATCGTCTTCGGTCACTTCCGGCACTCCAGTCCGATGGTAACTGAGCTCTTTGTAGCGGTCGCCCAACGCCATCGCGAGCAGCGGGTTGGACATCTCTTCTTCGAACATCTCGTTCCGAGTCGGGTAAGGGAATTCTCTCGCAATCGTCTCCATGAAGTCCGCAGCTTGATCGTCAGCCACGCCGGCCTCCCGGAAGAGTTCTCGCGCGCCGTCCAGCGCGCCGCGCCGATATCTCGCCGAGCCGAAGATGGTTCCCAACTCGCTTTTCTTGCGGCCCTTCGGAACAATGGCGTGCATGGCTTCCAGGCGTCCGAACTTTCCCGGTACGCGACGTTCCAGAAACACCCAGAAATGCCGGTCGGTTATCCAATCTTCCCACTTGGTCTTCAGCGCGAAGGTCGAGCCCGGCCACGGCTGGACCTTCGGCGTCGCGGTACGCTTGCGCTTCATTCCGGAAAAGGATAGCGCAAATCAGCGTACCAGCGTTGCGGCTCTTCGTGCCCCAGCAGTATGGGCTGTCGGTTCAAAGCTCCTGTGCGTGAGGCAATGGCAATATACTGCACCTATGGATTTTGTCAGGTAGCGATCCCACACCCATCGCGCCGATGCAAAGGTCATCGTCAGACGAGACGCCAGAACGCGGCGTTGCCGGTAAAGAGGCAGAAGCGGCGTTCCGTAGCGAAGTTCTTGTAATCACCCTTGTGAAGAAGCGGTCGACTTCCGCAGGCTAGCCGGAAGGACATTTAAATAGTGAACGGAGATCATCAAGCGTTTCATCTTCTTGAAGAAACTTCTAGCGAAAACTGAAGTCAAAAGGAAGGGCTCGCTACGACTCCCTGCGCTGGGCGCGCAGTTGACGACGCCTCACCAGCGAACGTATGCAGATGATCGACGAGAGCGCATCAAAGCAGCGTCGAGGAAATTAAAGTACTCGGCGTCAGATCGACATGGTTGAATGCGGTTACACGTCAGCGGTTGCCGAGAGCAACCATTTCCGGCTCGATCGGCAGCCCCGCGCGCCCTGTGCGGAGGCTGGTGAAAGTCGAAATCGGTGCGGCGTTAAAATGCTTTTTGATAGAAATGCATCTGCTGCTAGCAGCCGTACTCGTGATTTTGGCCACCGCGGCGGCCAAAGGCCAGTCACGGAATCCGGAGCCCGCCGGTTGGTTCGCCGGCGATGCCCACGTGCACTGTGATTGCGGGGTTGCTAGCGGTGAGCCCGTCTCGCCGCAATACCTGCTCGAAGCCATGAAGGTCAACAATCTTTCCGTGATTTCGGTGCTTGCCGACATGGGCAACGGCGAGGTTCGAGACGCAGTCCGGGATCTGCCGCGGGTCAACGGTCTCGATGACCCACGGTCCACTGCGGATCGCATCCTGCATTGGGACGCCGAGTGGCACTTCGATCCCCGCGGCGTAACCTTCGAGCAGAAGGCCATAGGCGGCCACTTGATCGTACTCGGTCTCGGGCACGCGGAGCACAGATTCGCGGAGTACACCTGGCCGATTCTAAACTGGGCTGGCGAACAACTTTCGACAGTCGGTTTCGCGCACATGCAATACCTGCCGCACGGTATTCCACAGGATCTGGATTGCTGCGCGCCCTTGGAGTATCCCGTAGAGACAGCGCTCGGAACGGTTTCGTTTCTGATGGAAGACGTCGATGGTTCCGATACAGCCATCGAATCCTATTACCGCCTTCTGAACTGCGGCTTCCGGCCAGGCTTGGCCGCTTCCACCGACTTTCCCTGCAATGATCGCAAGCCGATCGGGTCACTGCTGACCTATGTCTCCGTGCCAGGCGGCAAATTGACATACACCGGGTGGATCAAGGGAATCGGCAAAGGCGCCACGGTTGTATCGCGTAACGGCCACAAGGAATTCCTGGATGTCACGGTGAACTCTTACGGCTCGCCGGGCGAGGATATACGTTTGGCGCGGCCAGGGGGCGTTACTGTGGACGTTAGCTGGTCCAGCGCGGAAAGATCGCTGGGCCGGTTGGAATTAGTCCGCAACGGCGAGGTTGTCGCGAGCCAGGAGGCGCTCGCCGCGCCGGGTTCGCCGGTGAAATTGCACCAGTCCGTCGCATTCCGGCACAGTGGCTGGCTTTGCGCGCGGGTGATGGGCGCGACGGGTCACCGGGTCCATTCAGCGGCTACTTTCGTGACGGTAGCGGGCGAGCCTGTACGAGCCAGTGCGGCCGACGCGGAGTTCTTTGTTCAGTGGATCGACAACTTGATCGCCCGCACGACGCCACCCGGTGATTGGAGTGTTTACCTGGCCCACGACCGGACGCGGGCTCACGCGCGCTACCTCAAAGCGAGCGAAATATACAAGGCAATTGCCGCCTCGGCGCGCCAATTGGAGAAATGAAACGATGAAGACGGCCTCTATTGGACTCGCTGTGGCCTTGTGTTGCGGCGCTCTGGCGCAAGGACAGACCACCACCGCGGTCTCGCGTGTCACGATCGACCCAGGAGACCGCTTCCAAGTCATTGATGGCTTCGGGCTGAACTTCACGGCGCCATATTTCCGTGACGACCAGAAGCACATGTTCGACATGTTTATCGACGACCTGGGAGTAACCATGTTCCGCGTGGTGCCCTACCTGGTCTACAGCGACTGGGAGGTGGTGAACGACAACGATGACCCCGACGTGATGAATTGGGAGTATTACAACGACCGCTATTCCACCCCGATCTTCGAAGCTTCATGGAAGGCGCTGCGATACTTGAATTCGCGCGGTATACGGCCTGTCATCGCCCTGATGGGTCCCGTGCCCGGGTGGATGCTGGCCGACAAATCCACCCCACCCCCGCACAAGGTTTGCAATAGTGACAGCCGGATTGCTCCGCTAGCGCCTGCTATGTACGGCGAGTTCGCGGAAGAGATAGTCTCGATGGTGATGTATGCCCGCTTTCAGGCGCATGTGGACTTTGAATACTTCAGCCCTTTCAACGAGACAGACTGCTATCCCGCCGAAGGGCCCCGCATCGACCCGGCGGATGCGCCGCGGGTGCTTCGAACCGTGGCCCGGCGCCTCAAGAAAGAGGGCCTGGGGGACATTCGCCTGACAGTCGCAGACAACGCGGTGATCACTAACGATTACGTGACTCCAATCCTTCACGATGACGAACTAATGAAACAGGTGGGCGCCTTCGCCTTACACACTTACGGCGCGGACTCAGTGGGACCACAGGTGCAGCGCGTGAGGTCCAGCCCGTATGCGCACGTGCCGGTATGGCTTACCGAATACGGCGACCTCAACGATCAGGACAAGACCGCAGAAAATGACTGGACGCATTTCTCGCTGGCGGCCAACCGGCGCGCGCTGACGGCCTTAAACCAGGGCGCCAGCGCATTGTTTTATTTCGATGCATTCGATGATTACGAGGAGTGCGCGCGCCGGCTCACCTTCTATGGCTTGTTCACCAGCACGGCACACATCTACGCTCCCAGAAAGCGGTATTATGCCACGCGGCAGCTTTACCACTTCGTACGCCCCGGATTTCAACGCATCGCCGCGAGCGCCACCTCTGGCCTGACCGTATCGGCATTCCGCGATCCGGCCACAGGTTCATTGGTGCTGGTGGGAGTAAAGGAGGGCGGTCCCAATCGACTGCAAGTCAGCCTGCCCGTGTCGGGACGGCTGCCCGAACATTGGGACTACTACGCCACTACCCGAACATTAAACTGCCTCAAGGTTGATTCGCTACCGATTCGCAATGGCATCGCGGAGGTGGAGTTGCCCGACGAGGCTGTAATAACACTGGTCAGCGCACCGTGATGCAATTGGCAACCACGGAAACATGAACGGCAATCCGGCGCAGTACCCGAATCAGTCGCGGCCTCCGGATCGTGCATCGCCAACAAAATTGATGTCATCGGGACGAGGCGCAGCGTCGCCATGCCGCAGCGCACTCGTGCTCACCACCCACTTCAAGCCCCGGGTTTCACTTCAGGCTGTTCACCCTCCCGCTCGCTTGTGAAGATGCGAACCTGCCGGCGCTTGGTCACGAATGCAAAACTCCACTGGAATATCACGAAAAAGCGGTTCGCGAAGCCAATCAGAAAGTAAATGTGCACAAGCGCCCAGACAATCCACGCGGGAAGTCCGGCAAAGCGCAGAAAGCGCAAATCAGCGACCGCATAAGTACGGCCGACGATGGCGAGATCGCCCTTATCCCAATACCAGAAGGGCGGCGGTGGCTTCAGTCCAAGCACGCGCCGGCGAATGACCCGCGCGACGTACCGGCCTTCCTGAATCGCAGGCTGCGCAACGCCGGGCATCACCATTGGCTCCCTTGACTCGACACCCAGCAGATTCCGGAACCGCGCGACAACATGGGCGGTATCGCCGATCGCAAAAACCTCCGGATGGCCGGGTATCGACAAATCGGCATTAACCATGACTCTCCCCGACCTGTCCATGGCCGCGCCTAGCCAGCGTCCCGCAGGCGAGGCCTGCACGCCGGCGCTCCACAGCACGGTGCTGGCGAAGACCCGTTGGCCACCGGCGATCACACCTTCTTCATCGACGAGCGTGACACGAGTGCCGGTGTGCACCTTGACACCAAGTCCTTCCAAGTGACGCTTTGCTTTGGCCGACAGCGCTTCCGGATAGGCAGGCAGCACGCGCGAATCGGCCTCATATAACAGAATTTGCGCCGCGCGAGGATCAATGTGCCGGAAATCGCGCACCAGTGCGATACGGGACATCTCCGCCAACGTGCTCGCCATTTCCACCCCGACCGTTCCCGCGCCGACGAGCACGAAGGTCAGCAACTGCTGGATGGTTTCCGGCGCGGCGCTACCGAGGGCAGCCAGGTTTTCCGCGCGCTCAAACGCGAGCAGGACCTTGCCGCGGATCTGGTCAGCATCCTCCAGCGACTCCAGTCCGGGAGCGATCTGCTGCCACTCCTCATGTCCAAAGTAGTTGTATCGAATGCCGGTGGCTAGAATCAGGAAGTCGTATGGCAGATCATTCTGGCGCAGGCGGACCCGCCGCGCCTGCGGATCGACGCCAGTGACTTCGTCCAGCAACACCTCGATGTTGCGCCGGGTAAGGATAGAGCGCAGCGGCCCGGCTATTTCGTCGCCAGAGAGCAAACCCGTTGCGACCTGATACAACATCGGGCGAAAGAGATGGTAGTTGCGCCTGTCGATCAGCGTGATCCTTAGAGGCGCGCGGCCCAAGGCGCGCGCGGCATAGAGCCCGCCAAAGCCGCCGCCAACAATCACGACTCGGGGAAGATCTACTGGCATAGCGGCCTCCAAAGGTCAAGATTGTAGTTGCGGCAGTTACGCCCCCTGCCGGCCCGTCTTTGGGACTTGTTTCGTAGAGTGAAGCCAGTCTTCGAAGCGCGTCTCGCCGAGTTGCGCGCCATCATTAGGAACCAGCGTCCTCTCGCTCACCCGTATACCGTAGTAACGCGCGTGCGGGTCAGAGATTACCTCGCGCGGATCCTTGGCCGCAGCCAGGTCCCATCGGATGAGCTCATCCAGACGAAACTGCTCGGGGCCCGCTATTTCGACAGTAGCATTGACCGGCGAGTTCATTGCGATTCTGCCGACGGCACCGGCGACATCACCGGCTGCCATAGGCTGGAAGAGCACCGAAGGCAGGCGCACTATGTTGCCCTCCGTGGAAAGATCGGCGATTTTCCGAACGAATTCAAAGAACTGCGTCGCACGGATGATTGAGTACGGAATGGAGGAGGCTTTGATCAGGTTCTCCTGAGCGAGTTTTGCGCGGAAGAAGCCGCTTTCGAGCATACGTTCCGTTCCTACGACCGACAACGCCACGTGATGTCGCACGCCCGCGGCCGCTTCATAGCCGATCAGGTTACGGGTTGATGTCTCGAAGAACTGCAGTACGGCCGCATCCTCCCATGAAGGGGAGTTCGTTACATCGACAGCCACCGAGGCGCCCTTCAGCGCATCCGCCAGTCCCTCGCCTGTGAGTGTGTTGACGCCAGTTGCGGGCGACGCCGCCACTACCTCTTGCCCATCTTCTTGAAGCTTCTTGACAAGCCTCGATCCAATGAGTCCAGTACCGCCAATTGCTACGATTTTCATGAGTGTCCCCTTACGTGTTTAAACGGAGGCAATTCTAAATTGCCGGTTATTCGACGAAGACTGAATAACACATCGTTCCGCGACACGATGCTGGCTCCCGGTTGTTTCAGACGATGTGCCGTCAATTACGGTACGACGGACGCCGATAAGTCCAGCATCTCGACGGCCGTCACAGATGGGTCTCTGCTCAGTTGTTTTGCTGATATCGAGGCAGTGGAGGGCTTCTGTCATTAGCGACCGCGCCTCTGAGTTGCCAGATAGAAAGCTACAACTCAATTATCGACCTCCGCCCGGCCCGCGCACAAGGGTCGCATTCTCCTCGATGTCTTGGAAAGTACCACCGTGCCTGGTGACCGGAACGGCCCATTAATGCGGAAGAGCCGCCGCCGGCGGCGTTGTGAAACATGATCGTTCTGGCAAACTGGCGAGCGATTTCCCCGAGCGCAGCCCGGCCCTCGCGTTCGCCCACGCTCTTAACTTCCGCGGCGATTGAAGCGAATCTTCGATTCGTCTCTTTTGCCGTAAAACAGGTTCGGCCGGCGCGCTGGATTCGCGGTGACCTGGTATGTACCACGCCCGAAGACACGCTTCAAAATGGCGCCGAGCCGGGCGTCAACGATGTGATACGGAAGCGTCCTGGTAGCGGCGCCTGCTCCTGGCTCCAGAATCAGAAGAGTTTCCGAGCAACGCGTCACACGCTGCGCGGCCAGGGGGGGTTAGAGCGGGCACTCGCTTAGCGCCGCGAGCACTTCTTGCAGTCGCGTTGCGAGCTCTTTATCCACTTTTGGAATTTCTTGAATCAGTCCGCGAATCACGACCCGGAAGGCGCGGGAAAGTTCGCCGGTATCGAGTTGTCGGACGAGCGAGTCCTGGAATTGCGCGGTCACTTCGCCCGGCAGCAGGTCAATGCCCCGACCGTGGACAGAAGAGAGGCCATAACGAATGCACGCCAGTGCGAGGGCGTTGTCGCGAACACCGCTAATCATATATTCCGCTTGCCACAGTTTTCCTCGTGCAATGCAGGTTCGCGCGTGGAGGGCATAAAGCCAGGCGAGCCCTATGATGGCTGCGGGCAGCGGCGGCGTAGCATCCCGGGGCTCATTCGCCTTTCCGAACATCAGGCGGAACGTGGGCGATAAGGCGCGAAATTCCGTATCAACGACAAACGCGAGGTCGACCTGGAGCGTATTGGGCAGGAGAAATACGCGGTATGTCCACGCGCCAGACATCATGTCAAGATGATGCACGGCCCGGTGTTGATGGTACATGTGCGCTGTCCAATCCGAAAGGACGGTTGGGAGACTCGCGGCAGTGTTGACACCAAATGCAAGATCTACGTCTGACCATTGATCTTCGTGTGAAGCGGCGGCCGACCCAGTGATGGCGGCCCCGGTGATGCGCTGGTCATTGTGGGCCAACTCCAGGAGACTGGAGCGCAGGTCAGAGCGTTCTTCGGTAGTAAACATATTGCATGTCCGCTTGGTCGGATGTTCTCAATTCTATTGCAGTTCTCAGCCGTCTCAAAGCGGCCCGCATAGCCCGCGGACAAGGCCGCGGCGTTCGCAATTCGCCACCAGGTGGACCGTCGCCGACTCGGAGTAAACCCGAGCGAAGTTTGCCGACACTGATTCGCGTCGAAGACTCGATCGGATCGCCCAAACCCGGCCATTGCTTGATCCCGGTAGTAGTGATGACCTCGTCCAGCGAGGAAGATGACCTTCTATCCAGGTACCGGCCGGGGGCCTAAAGCCACGTCCGAAAGCCGGTCGAGTCCCCGCTTTCTACTGTAGCGGGCTGATCTGGAAGCCGGGCTGCCGCGGACGACGACCCGGGAAGACGGATCAATCGAACGGCAGTCGAAGAGCCCTGAGAGTCTTTCGGGGAGCTGTCCGGTTGTGGAGCTGGAATCGGAAAATGAAGTTATTTCCGTTTTCGCGGACGGACTTGGTTTCGTTGCGGATTAAGCACATCCCTCTTTGTACAACCGCTATAATCAAGGCAATTGCGCTGGAGGCATTTATGGATTCCCGAATATGCATAGGCGCTTTATTTATGTGGGCCGCCACCACTGGGGCCAGGGGCCAGACCTTGGGAGGCCAGAACCCCATTCCGGATGCAAACAACGGAGCCGAACTGGTGGTGTTCTTCTCGGGCCGGGTGACGCTGGATGATGGGTCGACGCCGCCCGATCCGGTGCGTATCGAGCGGGTCTGCGACGGCCGGGTAACTTTCGAAGCCTGGACCGACGAGAGAGGAAGATTCGGTTTCAAGGTCGATGCGGAGGACCGCGACAAGGCAGAGGGAAATGCTACTGAACCGGGTGGCCAAGCGGCTGAACTGAACCGGCCCACCCTGCCGGCGTCCCGCTACACCCTTCCGGTAACCAGCGCGCTCAGGAACTGCGAGCTGCAGGCCGTCCTTGCGGGGTTTCGATCGGATCGTGTCAGCATGGCCGTTAAGAGCAGCCTGGCCGATGCCCGGGTGGGAACGCTCATTCTGCGTCCGCTGTCACCGGCCAGCGCTCTCACCGTAAGTGCAACCACTTTGGAGGCTCCCGCGAATGCCAGAAAGGCGTTCGAGAAGGGGCTGGCAGCCATGCGAGATGAGAAATGGGACGTGGCGGCCGGCGAATTCACCAAGGCCGTGAACACGTACCCGAAGTACGCAATTGCCTGGTATGAGCTGGGCCGGGCGCGGCAGAACCGGAATGACGCGGCTGGCGCCAGAAACGCATGGAAGGCGGCGCGGCGCAGCGATCCGAAGTACGTCAAGCCGTATGAGGGCCTGACTGCGCTGGCCGACCGGCGTGGGGATTGGGTGGAATGCGAGCAGTACTCTCACGCATGGATACAACTCGATCCCGAGGACTTCCCGGCTGCATACCTGCTGAACGCGCTGGCCAATGCCCGGCTGAACAAGATGGAGGAGGCCGAACGCTCCGCGCGCGAGGGGCTCCGGGTTGACAAGGACCATCAGGTTCCGCGGCTGAGCTATGTACTTGGGATCATTCTGATGGAGAAGCACGAATACAGCGAGTCAGAGAAGTGCCTGCGGACTTTCCTGGAATTGGCGCCGTCCGCTAAGGATGCGCCCCTCGTGCGGGCCCAACTTGTCGAACTCGAGAAGGCCGACCGGCAGCCCCATTGACCTACGACCGTTCCACCCGTCTGTGCCGGCGCAAGCGCCGTAGAACGCAGATCTAACCGAATGGAGAAGCTTCCGGCGGGCAGGGTTGCGAATAGGCGCCATTACCGCACCGGAGGGACCTTTATTGCGCACCCGATCGGCCGGAGCCGTTTTTCCGGTGATCATCAAGCGCGGATTCCGACGGTGCTGCCGATCCCATGGCACCGCCACGAAGACCAAGTCCGATCTGCGATTTGAAGGCGCGGCTCGTGGGCCAGTTTGGATGACGTACCGCTCGCCTCGGGCTTCGCGGCTCAGGCGAATTCGAGGCGTCCGCAATAGTGCGATGAGTTGTTCCCGCTCCAGCGCCGTGAAGTAGGCGTTCCGGTCGCGCAGCAACTTACGGATGTTCTTGAGATATATGCTGGAACGGAAGCGATATCCCAATTCTGTTTGCTCTTAGTAGGCGCTTTCGTAACTCTTCGCCGGTGCGGCCGTCCTGCAATCGGCGAAAGAACGATCACGGTAATCGCGCCAGTTAACCAAAGATAGTATGGACCCGCCTGCTATCCTCCGCCTAAGATTTGAATTCTCGCCGACTTCTTAAAGACCTCCCGCTCATTCGATCATGCGCGCGGCGCCGGGGTGACTGAACCTCGGGTATCCGACCCTCCCAGTGCGGGGAATCGCGAGAGAAATTCGTATGTTGTGCAGTTTTCCCACTTTCGCGAAGAAAAGTAAGATTGAACGGCGCGCGTCACGAATGAGCGATCCCATCGAACGGCTGCGCTACCTGCGCAAGGCGACCACTACCCCCTCCAGAGTGAAACTGCGGCCGGTGTGGCTGGGGCTCGCCCCTGCGGCGCTCGCCCTGGTCGTGATCCCCATGGTGTCAGATGCCAACGTGCGGGCGCGGATCAACGTTCCGCGAACCGTATCGGGGGCACATAGGGTAACTTCCGTAAGCCTACGTGCGCCCGACGTCTGGCTGGCGGAGCGGGCGGCTCAGTTTGAGATCTACAGCAACGGTCTGCGCATTGAAACGCGGTACGAGGTCTCCAACGAACCGCGTCTGTATATACCGATAGACCGGAACTCCAACACGACCGACGGTCAAGTGCACTCCGAACCCGCGGGGATCGTGTTTCATGCCACCGAAGGCGACCAGGTGCCATTCGAGGTGGAGCAGAGCGAGGAACTCCGCCGGATTGGCCACGAACTGCTTCTGTATGTGCGCAGCAAGCGCGCCTACCATTTTCTGATCGATCGCTTCGGACGGGTCTTCCGCCTGGTGATCGAATCGGATACCGCCAATCATGCCGGGCATTCCGTGTGGGCCGATGCGCGCTGGGTGTACGTGGACCTTAACGCGAGTTTCCTGGGTGTGGCGTTCGAGGCCCGGACTCACACGCACGAACTTCCCATTAATTCTGCGCAGGTCCACAGCGGAAAACTGCTAGTCGACATGCTGCGGAACAAATACCATCTTTCCCCTCAGAACTGCGTAACCCACGCGCAGGTATCCGTCAATCCGAGCAATATGCATGTCGGCTGGCATACCGACTGGGGAGCCGGATTTCCGTTTCAAGAACTCGGTCTGCCGGACAATTACGAATATCCCAACCCCGGGTTGTCCATCTTCGGGTTCGAGTACGACGACAACTATCAAAAGTCGACCAGTCCGGCTCTGTGGCATGGACTCGCTTGTGCCGAGGAGCAGGTGCGTGCTTCGGCTGCCGCACAAGGCATGACGATACGCGGTTATAGAGGCATTTTGCAAAGGAAATACGGGCAGATCGTGTCCGCGCTCCGCGAACGGAGCGAAAGCTTGGAGAACTGAACATGAGCCATAAAGACGAAACCACAAACAACAACGCCATCGGTCTTGATGTAGGAACCAGCCGTATCGTGGCTGCCCGGCAGGCGGGTCAGCAATTCCGATACGAGGCCCAGCTAAACGCTTTCGTCGCCATCCCCTATACGAAGATTACGCAAGGGGTCCTCGTCAAGGAAGGCGTACCTTACTCGATTCAAGGCGACGAGGTCATCGTTCACGGCAATGAAGCGGAGAGGTTCGCGGGCTTCCTGGATAAGGACATCCGGCGTACCATGTCGCATGGCATGATCAATCCGCAAGAGCCCGAGAGCGCGAAGCTCATTCGCGAGATCGCGGGATCGGTAGCGGGAAAAGCGGAACGAGGACAGAAACTTTGCTTTACCGTGCCGGCAGCGCCGGCCGGGGCCGAGGAGACCCTGACGTATCACGAAGCGACACTCCGGCAAATCTTCACCGACCTGGGATTCGAGGCAACCAGCATCAATGAGGGCCTGGCGGTGGTGTACGCGGAGCTCGAACGCACCAATTACACGGGCATCGGGATCAGCTGTGGTGGCGGCCTTTGCAATGTGTGTTTCTCGTATCTTTCCGTTCCCGTGCTAACTTTCAGCCTATCGAAGGCCGGGGATTTCATCGATGCCAGCGCGGCGTCGGTGACCGGGGAACGCGCCAACCGGGTGCGCATGCAGAAGGAGCAGTCGTTCTACATTAATGGCCATTTCGAAAACAAACTGCAGCAAGTTTTGGCCGTTTACTACGACGATATGATCCAGTCGCTAGTGACGGGCCTGCGCAACGCTTTTGCCACCTCGCGCAATCTGCCGAAAATCTCGAGACCAATCCCGCTGGTATTGAGCGGCGGCACTGCCGTTCCGGCGGGTTTTGCGGAGCGATTCGAGAAACTGCTGCGCTCGTCCGATTTCCCAATCGAGCTTTCGGAGATCCGGAGCGCCAGCGAACCTCTAACCACCACGGCCAAGGGTGCGCTAATCGCCGCACTGAGCGGCGCATAGCGGCATATCTGGAAGGCGGAAGACCGTACCGGTGGGCCCGGTTGCAAATACGGGACCATTGCCGCACCAACGGCCGATAGCGGCTCACCTGCCGCCAGTCGCCGTGGCACTCGACAGTTCCCTTCCCGCTGGCCTGGCATTTGACTCGCCCGTGCCGAGGATCAGGTGCGTGCCTCGCCTGCTGCACGAGCCATGACGATACGCGGCTATGCGCGTTGACTTTCGAATTCGTCCGACGGTGGTGGTGAGTCCGGACGGTACCGAAGCGTGGCTTCCAACCGATCACCGAGCCTTCCGTGGCGACCGACCGGCAATGTGAGTAATATCACCCTTCCGCGGCGGCCTAGCGGGAATTCTGCGCGGTGGAGGATTGCCTGCAATCCTGAAGACGCAAATGGCTTTCATCCCGATGAACCACTTGACACCGTCGTCATTTTCTGATGACATACCCATCAAATCAATTTCTTTCAGCGAGGACAGTGTTTATGGCTTCTAATCGCGGCGTGGCGTACATGGGACCGGGCAAGGTCGAGGTTCAATCCATTGATTTCCCCAAATTGGCACTAGGCTCGCGCAAATGCGAGCACGGCGTCATTCTAAAGATCGTCAGCACAAATATTTGCGGTAGCGACCAGCACATGGTGCGCGGACGCACAACCGCTCCCCAGGGATTGATTCTGGGCCACGAGATTACGGGTGAAGTGATCGAAGCCGGGCGCGATGTGGAGTTCGTCAAGACCGGTGACCTGGTCTCCGTGCCATTCAATATCGCCTGCGGCCGCTGCCGCAACTGCAAAGAGGGCAACACGGGCGTATGTCTGCACGTCAACCCGGCGCGTCCCGGTGCGGCGTACGGCTATGTCGATATGGGCGGCTGGATTGGAGGGCAGGCGGAGTACGTGATGGTGCCCTACGCGGACTTCAATTTATTGCGGCTTCCGGATAGAGCCCGGGCTATGGCGAAGATCAAAGATCTCACGCTGCTGTCCGATATAATCCCGACAGGCTATCACGGCGCGGTGACGGCCGGCGTTGGGCCGGGTGCTATCGTGTACGTTGCCGGCGCTGGTCCTGTAGGGCTGGCATGCGCAGCCTCCTGTCAGTTGCTAGGCGCGGCGTGCGTGATTGTCGGCGACATGATTCCCGAGCGGCTCGCGCAAGCAAGAAGCTTTGGCTGCGAGGTCATCGACTTGCGCAAGGATGCAACGCTGGCCGAGCAGATCGAGCAGATCGTAGGAATTCCAGAGGTGGAGTGCGCGGTCGATTGTGTGGGTTTTGAAGCCCGCGGCCATGGCCCGGAAGCCGTAGTGGAGCGGCCCGCAACAGTGCTGAACTCGTTGATGTCTGTCACACAGGCGGGAGGGAGGATCGGCATTCCCGGCCTTTACGTGACCGACGATCCCGGTGGCGTAGATGCAGCGGCCAAAACCGGCAATCTCAGCATCCGCATAGGGCTCGGCTGGGCGAAGTCGCACGTCTTCACCACGGGCCAGTGCCCCGTGATGCGCTATCACAGGCGCCTCATGCACGCGATTCTTTATGAGAAGTTTCACCCGGCGAAGGCGGTCAACGCCACCGTAATTTCACTCGATGAAGCACCGGAGGGCTACAAGGATTTTGACAAAGGCGCAGCAAAGAAATTTATAATCGATCCGCACAAGATGGTGGCATGATGTTAGTCTTTCGGCCTCTCCGCAGGAATTCGTGGAAGGGCCGATCGACGGAGTTTCCAAGAGCCGGACACTTCTGGTTGGCTGTTCTTCTGGATATCGCTTTGTTCCGATACAAAAACCTGCAGTTGTTCACGGTTTACGAATCGGTGCAGATCTCGGGAACAGGATCGCGGTGGTGATGCAGAAGGGCGGATTCTCCAGTGGCGGTGGCATTCACCCACGCCGCGGTCGAAGCTGAACTCAAGGGCCGGAAAGCGGCGTCGATGCGGCCAAGCAGGGGTCGCTGCAGGTCTGCATCGAATGGCTCGTGAAATTCGAAATCTGCGGCGTCGAGGCGCGCGACAATCCGGATTACCACCTGGGTTCCGTGAGCGCCCGCGGTGTGGGCGAAATTCGGATTACGGGAACGGCAGCGGCGATCTGCAACGCCATATTTCACGCGACCGGCAAAACGTGTCCGCCACCTGCCGGTTACTTCCGAGAAACTGGTGTAAGAGGGGAAACAGCGGCAATGGTGATAAACCGCACATCGCCGGCTTCCCCGCCGCGGTGCCGGTCTTACCTTCCACGCCGTCCGCTGCTGTGATTCACGTTCGTTTCCAGCGGCAACGTTGAACGCGCGTCAAACCAAGTAGACGGCCCGTAAGTTCCATTTGCGCACAATATCCGTCGAATCAATATGATATAGCACCGATTTTATGGCATGTACTTATAGTTCTATAACGGCTGCACCTTACTGCTTAGTGCGGCATTTTGAATGGTTTTCGACTTCGGTCCTTGTTAGCAAAATGCACTTACTGTACAATCTGCCAAGAATGCCATCCGCCGATCGTCGCGCGACAGTCGATGATAGAATCCAGCGCGTGATGGATCTAATAATAAATAACTACGACAAGCCCCTAAGTGTTCCAGATCTGGCGCGCGCCGCGGGCATGTCGGTATCCCGTTTCTCGCATTTGTTCCGCGATAACGTCGGAGTAAGCCCTGCCCGATTCCTCAGGGACTACAGGATGCGGGAAGCCGAGCATTTGATTACTACAACCACGTTACCGATGACGTCTATCTTCCCTCGGGTCGGCGTTACAGATCGAAGTCACTTCGTGCGCCGTTTCCGGCTTCTCTATGGCTCCGCACCGTCGGATTACCGGGCCCGGCATAGCTGCGATAAATAACCCTGTAAGCAGAAAACCGCGCATACCTGACCCGCTAATTGCCTGCACCATCACTTATCTACGCGGTTGTACGATTTCCGTGAACTTGTGGACGCAAGATACAAAATAGCAGAAATGGCCGCTTGCCCGATTCGCTTAGTGCGTTTAAGATCGATATGAAAGTGACCGCGTGCTCCTGATATTTTCGAGCCGCAAATGCCACTTGACCAATGAGGAGGGGTTTCTTGTGAATCAAACGCGAGCTTCACGAATTTTGACTGGAACAGCCTTGGCTATCCTCGGGGTGATCGTTTCGCCCAGCCTGATGCGGGCGCAGACGCCGCCTCCGGCCGATACGCTGAAGGTTAACTATTTTTCGAATGCGAATATGGGCTATCCGAGCGCCACGGTTTATGTATCCAACCCGGGGACGTCGGGCGGGAACATTTGCGCCATGATTTATGTGGTCGACCCGTCGCAGGAGTTAAGAGAGTGCTGCGGTTGCGCCATCACCCCGGACGGCTTACTCACGCTCTCAGTGGATAGCAATCTCACCTCCAACTCAAACACCCCGGCGCCGCTCAACAACGGGACCATTAAGATCGTTTCGTCAACCGGCGCGCCGACCTGCAATCCAGCCCACCTTACTCCCACTCCGGCCGTCCGCGCATGGGGCACGCACATTCAGACCGGTGGCGTGCTTACCGAGACGGACGCCCAAGACGCTACCCTCAGTTCTTCCGAAGTTACCCGCCTGTCCCAACGGTGCGCCGGCATCCTGGTGAACAGCAGCGGATACGGTGTCTGCACCTGCGGCACGACCACATAGTAAAGCGGGATAAGGCCGTTAATAGCGGCGCTCATCGCCACGGCATTTCATTAGTAAGAAGCCTGCGTCAGGCAGCGGAGCCCCCTCTCCTGCCTGGCGCAGACTGTTGATAGGAGAACTACTTCATAACTGTTGAATCGATTTCCCAGGGGATAACTTCAATGTCCAGCATAAGATTCGCAATCATACTTGGATTGATTTGCGGCGGGTACGCCGTGGCGCAGGATTTGGCCGGCGAGAGCAGCAACGACATAGTCGCGGAGGTCGCTGGCCATAAGTACACCCGGGCTGAACTCGAGCAGAAGAAAGCGGCACGCCTGCTTCAAGCTCGCAATCAGTTCTACCTGGCGGAAAAGGAGGCCTTGAACCAATTCGTCGATGAGCACCTGCTGGAAGAAAAGGCGCACGCCGAACACATCACCGTGGAGCAGTTGATCCAGCGCGACATTACCAGCCACATCACGGACCCGACCGAGGACCAACTCCGGGTTTACTATGAGGGCGTCGGAACCGACGAGCCTTACGAGAAGGTGCGTGACAAGATTCTCAACCATATTCGCGAACTGCGTACCAGCAGGGCCCGCACCGAGTATCTCAAGAACCTGCATACCGAATACCGCGTCGTCGTGATGTTATCGCCGCCCTCGGCCCAGGTATCCCTGGACGGCGCGCTGGTCCATGGCCCCCAACACCCTCAGGTAACTCTGATTGAATTCGCGGATTATGAGTGCCCGTATTGCCAGCAAATTCAGCCTGACTTAAAAAAACTGGTGGAACAATTCGACGGTAAGATGGCTTTCGCGTTTAAGGACTGCCCGCTGCCGATGCATGCGCACGCGCTCAAAGCCGCCGAGGCGGCCCATTGCGCCGCGGCTCAAGGAGCGTTCTGGCCCTATCACGACATGCTGTTCGAGAACGCCGGCAAGCTGGACGTACCCCAGTTAAAGGAGTATGCGCGTTCTCTGAAACTGGACGGCGATCGCTTCGATAAGTGCATCGATTCCGGAGAGGAGACGGCCCTTGTACAGAAGGGTTTACAGGAGGCCAAAGAGTTAGGTATCACCGGCACTCCCAGTTTCTTCCTGAATGGCCACTTTTTCAGCGGCGCAGTGAAGTACGAAGATCTGCGGGCCATGGTCGACAAAGAGCTATCCGGCGCCATGGCGATGAACAAAAACTCCGGAACTCGCTGATCATATCTCTGACCTCGGGGGATTTCTAGCCATGGAACCACGTTTTCCGAGCCCCGTGCTCCTGGGCGTGATGTTGGCCGGTATCGCAACCGCCGCGCAGCAGCCGCCACTGATTTACGGCGCGACCCTCAATACCACGACTACTCCCAACACCCTTACTCTCACGGGTGCGAACTTTGCACCCACCGGCGGACTGCCCACCGTGTATTTCGACGACAACCTGCTGACGCTGCAATCGTACAGTAACACGTCGATCCTGGCCAACATGCCGTCGAAGACGTTTTCGAGCGGCAGTTACGATATTCAAGTTACTGCTGGAGTACTAACTTCCAGCCCGTTCAGCTACGCCATTGGCACTGGAGGGCCCCCAGGTCCGGCCGGTCCGGCTGGTCCCGCCGGGCCGCAAGGCGCCACCGGGCCCGCTGGACCGCAGGGTCCGCAAGGTTCGCAGGGGGCCGCCGGAGCGACCGGACCACAAGGTCCCGCCGGCCCGTCCGGTTTGTCGTGGCATTCCGCCTGGAGCAGCACGGCCACCTACGGAATCAATGCTGGGGTAAGTTACAACGGCTCCAGTTACATCAGTCTGGTGGCGAACAACCTGGGCCACGAACCCGATAAGTCACCTTCGGATTGGAGCCTGCTCGCTCAACAAGGCGCTTCCGGGGCCACCGGACCGCAAGGTCCGGCCGGAGCACAGGGGCCAGCCGGTCCACAAGGACCGTCGGGCGCGACTGGTGCGCAAGGCGCCGCCGGACCGCAGGGACCCGCCGGTCCTGCCGGACTTGTGTGGCGCTCAGCCTGGAGTAATACGGCTACTTACGGCTTAAACGCCGGCGTGCAGTACAACGGCGCCAGTTATATCAGCTTGGTTGCGAATAACCTGGGCAACGAGCCGGACACCTCTCCCACTGCATGGAGCCTGCTGGCCCAAGCAGGCGCGCGCGGCGCCACGGGACCGGCAGGTCCGCAGGGCGCAACCGGACCGCAGGGTCAGACCGGCGCCACGGGATCGCAAGGACCCGCCGGCCCCAAGGGCGCAACCGGTGCGACCGGATCCACGGGACCGCAAGGGCCCACGGGCCCGGCAGGATCCCAAGGGCCGGCCGGACCTGAGGGCCCGGCGGGGCCGGTCGGCATTACATGGCGGTCGGGTTGGAGCAGCACCGCCAATTACCAATTGAACGCCGGGGTGGAGTTTAACGGCGCCAGCTATATCAGCCTGATTGCGAATAACCTGGGCAACGAGCCGGATACCTCGCCATCGGACTGGAGCCTGCTGGCGCAAGCGGGTGTTCGCGGTGCGACCGGCGCGGCAGGACCGCAAGGCCCGGCCGGACCCGCTGGACCTCAAGGAGCCACGGGACCAAAAGGAGATACCGGCGCGACAGGGGCCACGGGAGCCACTGGAACCCAGGGACAGGCGGGGGCGACAGGTCCAGCGGGACCGGCGGGACTGCTGTGGCGGTCCGTCTGGAGCAACACCGCCAACTACCAATTGAATGCCGGTGTCGAGTACAACGGCGCCAGCTATATCAGCCTGATTGCCAATAACCTGGGCAACGAGCCGGACACCTCGCCATCGGACTGGAGCCTGTTGGCCCAGGCAGGTGCGCACGGCGCTACCGGACCGGCAGGCCCCCAGGGGCCACAAGGTCCCGCTGGAGCGATTGGATCCACCGGGGCAAGCGGCCCGCAGGGCCCGGCGGGACCCACAGGTCCAGCAGGACCGGTGGGATTGGTGTGGCGATCCGGCTGGAGCAGCACCGCCAATTACCAATTGAACGCCGGCGTTGAGTACAACGGCGCCAGCTATATCAACCTCATTGCCAACAACCTGGGCAACGAGCCGGACACTTCGCCGTCAGACTGGAGCCTGCTCGCGCAGGCGGGCGCTCGCGGTGCGACCGGAGCGACGGGTCCCCAAGGACCGCAAGGTCTCACTGGGGCAACCGGACCCGCGGGGGCCACCGGGCCGCAAGGTCCCGCCGGCTCGACTGGCGCGCAAGGTCTCGCAGGGCCTGCGGGCATGGTCTGGCGTTCGGGTTGGAGCAGCACGACCTCATACAATCAAAACGATGCGGTAGTCTGGAATGGCTCCAGCTACATCTGCCTTTCACCCAATAAGGGCGAACAGCCCGATATATCGCCGGGATTCTGGAGCCTTCTGGCCCAGATGGGCTCGTCGGGCGTAGCCGGGCCGCAGGGCGCCGCTGGTTCTCAGGGTCCCACCGGCCTCACGGGGCCCACCGGACCGCAGGGGGCGAAGGGCGCTACGGGTGCGACGGGAGCAACGGGCGGGACCGGTCCGGCTGGGCCGGCCGGACCGCAGGGGCCGCAAGGAAATCAAGGCACCACGGGAGCTATGGGTCCGGCGGGAGCGGCAGGTCCCACAGGTCCGGCCGGACCTGCAGGAATGACGTGGCGATCCGTTTGGGCTTCCGGGACTACCTACAACTTGAACGACGCGGTGAGTTTCAACGGCTCCAGCTATATTAGCCTCGCGGCCAATAATGCGGGCAATGAACCGGACGTCTCGCCGGGTGCATGGAACCTCGTCGCACAGCAAGGCGCGCAAGGAGCCGCCGGACCCCAAGGCAGCACGGGGCCGGCCGGTCCACAAGGGGCGCAGGGTAATCAGGGCGTTGCAGGACCGCAAGGTTCCGCTGGGCCTGCGGGTCCGGCTGGACCCGCAGGACCGGCTGGCATGACGTGGCGCGCGGCATGGGCATCCGGCACCACGTACAACATTAACGATGCCGTAAGCTTCAATGGAACAAGCTATATCAGCCTGGAAGCCAATAATGTTTCCAACGAACCGGATGTCTCACCGGGCGCCTGGAGCCTGCTGGCACAGCAAGGCGGCATAGGACCCGCCGGACCGCAAGGAAACACGGGGGCCGCAGGGCCGCAAGGAATTCCTGGCGGCATAGGACCCGCCGGACCGGCGGGATCCGCTGGCCCTACCGGCAACACCGGCCCTCAAGGCCCGGCCGGAACTCCTGGAACGCCAGCCATTTTGAACGGTTTCTGCGGGACCGTGACGATCCTGACCCTGTTCCCCGTGAACGGTGTTCTATTGGGCTTGGGATCCGAGGACGCCAGCCAGCCCAACTGCTTCAACGGATATACGGCGGCAAGTGTCGTCGGTTTGCCCATGCCTTCCGCGGGCACTCTGGCAAACCTCACCGTTGCCTCCAACGCCCCCGGCTCCTACGCCATCGCCGTCGCCGTCTATGTCGACGGCGTGGTGACCAGCATCGGCTGCACACTGTCGCCCGGCAACACATGCACCGATACGACTCACACCGCGGCCGTTTTGCCCGGAGACACCATATCCGTGCAACTGTCCGCCGCATCCATCCCGCTGGGTCAGCTCAGCGTGCACGTTTCGCTGGAGAAACATTAGCAGGAGCCGCCCTTCGACGCAGCAAGGGAAATAGGCTCCGAGACCGCACGGGCCGCTCTGGCGGTCCGTCGGCACTTTGGTGCCTGACGTCTCGATCTCCGCTCTTTTGGTCTTGACGACGAGAAGGTACTGGTGTCATAATCTTGCAACGCTGCTCCTAGTACTTTTCCATTAGCGCCATTGGGGCCAAAATTCGAAGCCCGACGCCAACCGGGCAAAGCTGCAGGTAGACAGAGGGGGTTCTGATGAACGAACGTGATTATGCAACGCGGGCAAGATCACCATATAGAACGTTTTGTTGGATCATGCTGGCGGTGGTTTTGTTGTGCCAGGCCAGTAACGCGCAGCTTTATACCGGCAGCGTGACCGGGACGGTGGCCGACCCGTCCGGCGCGGTCGTTGTCGGCGCCCACGTTCAACTGCTGGACGAACAGAAAGGTTATTCGTTCTCCGGGACCACCGATCAGACCGGCCGCTACCTGTTTCGCAGCGTGCCGCCGGGCGTATATAAAATCACAGTTGAAGCCCAGGGATTTTCGAGCCAGGACAAGACCGGGATCAACGTCGATGTCAACACGAACATCGCCGTGAATTTTGCGCTGCAGGTCGGTGCGACCGCGCAGACGGTCGAGATTACCGGCGCGGCGCCGGTGCTGTCGACGCAGGATGCCGTGACCGGCCAACTGGTGGACCGGCGCTTCATCAACGACCTGCCACTGGTAAGCCGGTCGGTCACGGACTTGGCATTTCTGACGCCGGGCGTCACCGAAATGGACTCAGCCTGTGCCGGCTGCACGGCCAATAATTTCGTTTCCAACGGCAGCCGGAACGCGACGGCGGACATTCTGATGGATGGCGTCACGGTGACGAACTTCGAACAAAATAGCGGCATTTTGTTCCCGCTGTACACGCCCTCCGTGGATGCAGTCGAGGAATTCGCCGTGCAGGAGTCCAACTTCAGCGCGGAATACGGCTTCACCGGCGCGACAGTGGTCAACATGGTCATCCGCTCGGGCACCAACCAACTGCATGGCAGCGCATACGATTTTTTGCGCAACCAGAAGCTGGATGCCAACAACTTCTTCAACAACGCCGCCGGCATCCCGCTGCCGCCCCTCCGCCGCAACAATTTCGGTGGCACCATTGGCGGTCCGATTCGCCACGACAAAACATTCTTTTTCTTCGATTACGACGGCACGCGTTCGGCGTCCCTTTCGACTTTTCAGGCGGGCGTCCCCAGCGCGGCCGAGCGCACAGGGAATTTCGGAGAGCTGTGCAGCTATGCAGGCGGGAGTTTCGACTCGAACGGCCTATGCTCCGCGGCGGCCGGCCAACTCTGGGATCCTTACACCGGAGTTTACAGTTCGGACGCGGGCGGACCGGTGCGGTCGAGCTACATCCCCTTCGACAATCTGACTACCTACATGAGCCCGGGCCCCACTCCGGCGAAACCGGGGAACCTGATCGATCCGGTCGCTTATAAGATGATGCAGTATTTCCCGCTGCCGAATGTGGGCGTGGGGACGGCCAATTACAATCCCTATACGAACTGGCAAGGGTCCGCCGCCAGCAAGGGAGAAGGAAACCAGTTCGACATCAAGATCGACCAACGGTTCAGCGATAAAGACCTACTCTCGGCAAGATACTCGCGCTCGTGGGCGCCCGGTTTTCCGGTGAACTGTTTTGGAAACGTTGCGGACCCCTGTGATTTTGGGCCGAGCACCGGCGACGCCAACCTGGTGGCCATCAACCTTACGCACACCTTCAGCCCGAATCTGCTGCTTACCGTGTCGTACGGGCTGGCGCGCAGCTTCACCTTCTCCGAGAGCATTGCCAACGAGTCCCAGTACAAAGGTCTGTCACCCTCATCTACTTTGGGCATGCCCTCCTACATGGATGCCTCCGGTATCCCGCAGCTTCCGACGATCGAACTCTCGAATTACACGCCGGCCGGGGCATCCAGCGCGAATATCGGCACGCAACCCTGGAGCTATTTGAGGGAAGGTACCGAAACACATGAATTACTCGGAACCGTCAACTGGGTGAAAGGTACTCACAATCTGAAGTTCGGGGCCGAGAGCCGCATGCACCGCACCAGTTTCACTCAGCCGGGCACGCCGGGCGGACTTTTCGTTTACGATTTCACTGGCACGTCGGAGTTCCCTTTTTCGGGAGGCGGCGACTCGCTGGCCAGTTTTATGACCGGCGTGGGCGGACCGGGATCATGGGGCCAGTACGAAATTCCAAATTACGTCAGCACGGAGAGCTTCCAGGCGGGCGGATTTGTGCAGGACAGCTGGAAGGCGAATCCGAAGCTTACCTTGAATGTGGGACTCCGCTACGATGTCTCCACGCCGCGCACGGAGCGTTATAACCGCATGAACGAGTTATCGACCTCGGTAGTTTCTCCCATCCAGGCTCCCGGACTGGGCACCTTGCACGGCGGAGAGATCTTCATGAGCCCGAGCAACCGGAGCAACTACGGGACGGACTTCAAGGATTTCGGTCCGAGAGTCGGATTTGCCTACCAGGTGCTCAACAAGACGGTTCTTCGCGGAGGGTACGGAATCTTCTACTCGACGGTGCGATCGGGGGCGGCGGGCACCGGTCCGACCGGCTACCAGGGATACGATCAATCGACCAACTGGTACGCGCTGGACCCCAGCAACGGCGCCACGCCTTTCGGCAGGCTGAGCAACCCGTTTCCCAACGGTGTCAAATATCCGCCGGGTAGCAGTCTGGGGCTGCTGAATGACATAGGGCTCTCGGCGGCCGGACCCATTCCCACGATCGATACCGTGAATCCCTACGAACAGAGTTGGAGTTTCGGCATCCAGCGAGAACTGCCATCGAGCATTCTCTTGGACGTGAGCTACATAGGGAAGAAGGGAACGCATCTGTACTTCGGCGGAGCCGGCGGGCTGAATTACCTGGGCCCACAGATCGAGCACTATAACTCCAGCCAGATCTCGGGCCTCAACACCTATGTGAATAATCCGTTTTATGGGATCATCACCGATCCGAACAGCGGACTATCTGCGCAACAATATCCGGCGTACCAATTTCAATTACCGTATCCGCAATACACCGGATTCAACGGAGACGACCCGCCATGGGCGAATTCGAACTACAACGCCCTGCAGATCAAAGCGGAGAAGCGCTTCTCGAACGGACTGCAATTTCTGGTGACGTATGTCTGGTCGAAGTCGATTGACGACGCATCGTCTACCAGCGGAAATGTGACCTGGCTGGGAGGGACGACGCATTTGGCGGATCCCAACAACCGGCGCTTGGAACGCGGCCTTTCCACCTTCGATATACCTTCGGTTCTGCAACTCAGCTATACCTACGAACTGCCGATCGGGAAGGGCAAGAAGTTCGGAGGAGATATGCCACGGGTTCTGAATGCCGTCATTGGCGGCTGGCAGACGAACGGCATCTGGCGCGTTACGGATGGCCGGCCCATGATCCTCGGGCTTTCGGGAGGCCAGAGTCTGCCGACTTATGGAGGACAGCAGCCGAACCTCACAGCTCCGCTGCAGTGCGCCGGATCGGACATCCTGAACCAGTATTTCGCGAACCCTGATGTGTTGACGGTTCCCGCCCCGTTTACATTGGGAACCGCTCCGCGAACTTATGGAGGCTGCCGGCAACCCGGGCAGTTCAACGCGAACCTTTCGCTATTCAAGGAATTCTCGCTATCTAGTTTGCGCGAGGGAGCCAAGATTCAATTCCGATTCGAGACTTACAACGCCTTGAATCATCCGCAATTCTCGGGTCCCGACACCACCGTGAACGGAGGCAGCTTCGGCGTGATCACGAGCACGGCAAATTCACCGAGAGAAGCGCAGGTGGCCCTCAAACTCTACTGGTGACGCCCGCGGGCCTTCTAACGAGGTCGCGCAAAAACGGGGCGCCCCGCGCCGCTGGAAGCGGCGGAATTCGTGTCCTATATGGCGGCGCGGGATGCGCGCCCCTTTGCGGTTACTGCGGCTCAGTGACCTGGTGATAGCGATTGATCGCCAGGTCGCGCACGGTTTGCACTTGGCCGCTGGGCCAGTGTATTTCCGCAGAGACGGTCGCGGGCGGATGCGCGCCCAAGCCGAAAATCAGCCGCTTGTCGTGTGAAGAGAGATAACTGGAGCCGCCCGTAATCCAGCGGACCAACTTACGCTCGCCGCAGGTCACTATGACTTTGGCCCCGATCGCATCCCGGTTGCTTCGGGTGCCGCGCAACTGAAAACCGGTCCATGCTCCGGCGCGATCGCATGTGTTTCTGAGCAGCACGGGAGTGTCATTGAGCCGGGTAAATATGACGTCGGCGCGGCCGTCATTGTCGATGTCTCCGACCGCCAGGCCACGCGCGCGAAACTTCTGCTGGAAGATTGGACCGGCCTGCTTCTCCATGTTCTGAAAGTGCGCCTTGCCGTCATTTTGCAAAAGCAGCGGCGGCTCGCGATACGAGACATCATGCCGGGTCTGCTCGATCACGGTGTTCAGATGGCCGGTGACGATCATCAGGTCCAGATTGCCATCGTTATCGAAATCCAGAAAGTGCGTGCCCCAGCCGACAAAGGAACGGGTCAACCGGGCGAGTCCCGAACCGGTGGTCTGCTCGTCGAACGGCAATTTACCGGGATGGATAAAGAGCGCGTGATGCTCATCGTGGAAGTTGGTCACCACGAAGGATGGCCAGCCGTTGCCGATAACGTCGCCCGCGTCCACACCCATGCCCGCGCGCGCCACCCCGTCGGCATTGAGCGCGATTTCCGCCCCCAGACCGTTGTCCTGAAAGGTTCCGTTGTGCTGATTCATCAGCAGCAGATTCGGGGTGGCATCGCGCGCCACAAAAAGGTCAGTCCAGCCGTCATCATCCACATCGATCGCAACCACGCCCAGTGCCCTGCCGTTGATCTTGGCCAGGCCCGCCTGCGCGGTCACGTCGGTAAATTTACCGTTTCCGTCATTGTGGTAGAGCCTTGAGACGTCGCCTTGATAAGCCGTCTGCGCGCAATACGTGGGCTGCCCCTGGTACGAGCAATGCTGCGGCCCGTCATAGGAGAAGCGCGCGTAATTGGTAACGAACAGATCCAGGCGGCCATCCCGGTCATAATCAAACCAAGCCGCGCTGGCGGCGAACTTTTCGGGATTGGCGACGCCGGCGGATTCGGTGACATTGGTGAAAGTGCCGTCGCGATTGTTGTGGAACAGGGCGCTGGTAGGATATCCGGTAATGTAGATATCCGGGTAGCCATCGTTGTCGTAGTCGCCGACCGCCACGCCCATGCCGTAGAAAGGAATCTGCGCCAGGCCGGACTTGGCGGTCACATCTTCGAACGTCCCGTTACCCAGGTTGCGATAGAGTGCGTTGCGCGGTGGGCGCTCACCGGCCGCGTGCGGGGTGCTGCCGCCGGTGACCAGGAAGATGTCCAGCAAACCATCCTGATCGAAATCCAGAAAGGCGACGCCGCCGCCCATGGCCTCGATGAGATAGCAATCCTTGGATTCGCCGCTGGAGTGCTTCCACTGGATGCCGGCAGCCGCGGTGATATCGGTAAAGATATCGGCCGCAGGCGCGGGTGCGAAGGCGGCAAAACCGAGAAGCAGCCAGAGTCGCTTCATGGGTGGGCTTGCTCCGCGGCCTTCAACTTCTGGTACCGTTCCATTTCGGCGGTGGCCTCGGCATCCCGGCCGAGGCGGCGGTAGACGCGGCTCAGCGCGTAATGCAAGCGGCTCGCATCGGGATCGTATTTCAACGCGGCGCTTAAATACGCGCGCGCGGGCTCCAGCCGGCCCTCCTCCAATTCGTAGTTCGCCAACTGGTAACGCGCTTCCACCAGTGATTCGTCCGCCTCCAATGCCTCTTTCATGAGGGTCAGCGCGCGGACTCTATTTTCGGGATTTTCGGGCGAGGCGTCTTCAAGCAGCAACGCGCCGTAGGTCTGCCGTATCTGGCCGTCGCGCGGGAACTGGCGCATGGCGCGCTGGAATTCGGCGGCGGCCTTCTCTTTGTCGCCGGCGCGCCATTCCGCCAGAGCGAGTTGGCGCTCGTTTTCGGCCGAGGGATGCAAACGCAACGCGGCAGTGTATGACCCTACCGCCTGGGAAAAATAGGAAAGCTGCACCTGGGCGGCGCCCTTGGCTTCCAGTGCCGCGGAAGAGGCCGGGAAGGCGGACGCGGCGGCGCTGGCCAACGATAGCGCCGCGGGATAGTCGCCGCGTTTCATCAGCGTCTGAGAGATGCGGACGCAGGTTTGTTCGCCCGCACGGCCGATCTTGGCGAGCGAGGAAGAGTCGATCCTGGCAAGGGCGGACTGGGCCAGCGCGGGATCGCCCGCATCCAACGCCACGCTTCCAGCCATGAGCAGCACATCCGGTTTTACGGAGCGGGCCAGAAGATCGCGGAGTATGGTGACGGCCTGGCGCGAGTGGCCCGTGTGCTGGTAAGAACTCGCCAGCGCCACCAGGATCTCCGGGTGTTGCACGGCGGCGCCCGAGACCGATTCGAGCAGCGCGATCGCCCGGGCGTAGGCGCCTTCGCGCTCCGATACCATGCCCATGAGGTAAATGGCCGTGGGATCCCGCGGATTCTGTTTCAACGCAAAATCCAGGTTCTGATGCGCTTCCTTCAACTGGCCGAGCTGCCACTGGTTGACGGCCAGGTTGCGCCTGGCGGCGGGATCCTGCGGGTCCAATAGCACGGCCTTTGCGAGATAGGTGTTGGCGCGCTGCAACTCGCCCTGCATGGCGAGTATGCCCCCCAAGCTGGTCAACAGCGCGGGGTCATTGGGCGACAACTGGAGAGCGCTCTTCAGCTCGTCTTCAGCGGCGTGAAGATTTCCCTGCTGGACGAACTCGAGCGCCTTATCGGCATGCTGCTGCGCAAGATCCGACTGGCCGCTTAACAGGGCCGCCAATGCCATCGCCAAGAGCACGGGAACGCTGCGCAACATAAATCAACCCGGGGGCCGTACCGTGAAGACGAACTCCTCCACCGGGAACGGGCTGCGATCCGCGGCGGCATTGGCGTCGGAAATCTTCTGGATGGTGGCTAGCTCGGCCGCGGATTTATCCGTGTCGCCGAGCGCCTTATAAGCGTCGCGAAGGGCGTAGTGCGCGGGAATCAGGTTAGGCAGCAGGGTGACTGCCCGGCACAGGTGTTCCACGGCCGGCTGGTATTGTTTGCGTGCGATCGAGATTTTGCCCGCCAGGAGAAAAATGTAGGGATCGTTGGAGGTGAGCTCCAGCGCGCGGTCGATGGCCTTTTGAGCGCGGTCGATGTCGGCCGGCGCGGCGTCGTTGATGGCCAGCGCCTGGTAATAATATGCCTCGGGGGTTTCGGCGCCGAGCGCGATGGCCGTATCCAACTGGGAGCGCGCCTCCGCAGGCCGCGATTGTATTTCCAAGATGATGCCGTTTAAAAGGTATGGCCGGTCCCACTCGGGCCAGCGGGCCTGGATCCTGGCCAGGACGGCCTGGGCTTCATCGTCGCGCGGCATGATGGCCAGCGTCACGGCTTGCGCGAGGAGCAGATCGCGATCGTCGGGCAGAACCTTGGCGGCCTGTTTCAGCAAATCGAGAGCGCGCTCGTTCAACTTGTGTTTGAGCAGGAAAGCAGCCGATTGCATATAGAGCTCCGGCCGCGTGGGAGCATTTCGTATGCCGTGGTTCAGGGCGTCCGCCGCATCGGCAAACCTTCCCAAAGCATCCAGCAATTGGCCCTGCAGCAGATAGAAATCGCCCTGCCGGTTCGGGAGCGGGACCTTTTCCAGTTCGGCGAGCGCCGTCCCCGCATCCCGCACATGGTAGAGTGCGATGGCAAGATCCAGACGCACGGAGCCGGGCGCGCCCTTATCGACGGCAGGCTGCAGAAACCTGAGGGCGCCTGCAAACTGCCCGAAACCAAGCAGCACTTTGCCGCATTGTGCGAGCTCAGCCGGATTCATGTCGCCGGGCGTCAGGCTATTCAGCAAGTCCAGCGCCGGGGCGTTCTGGCCGCTGGCCAGATATTCCCGCGCCAGCCTGATCTTCAGGGGTACATTGCCCGGATCGGCTTCACTGTTCTGACGCAGATTGGCGAGGTACTTGGCCTGCTGATCCGACGGAGACAGGTTCAAATAATCCGAAAGCCCGACCCTTCCGTGCGCGGTTTCGTTGACTCCCGTAACCGTGCGCAGGTGTGACAATACGTCCGCCGCGTCGGCCGACCGGCCGAGTTGGATCAAAGCCCGCCGGTACTGCACCAGAACCAGGGCGGAATCCGGCGCTAGAGCAGCCGCCTGTTTCAGAACGGAAATAGCATCCGCGGGTTTCTTCATGGCCAGAAAGGCCTGGCCCAAACGTGCCAGCGCGCGGTAATCGTCCGGGAACTTTTCAAGGAAGAGCTGCAAATCCGCCGCGGCCTTATCGGCACTGCCTTCTTCCAGGTTCAACAATGCGCGCGTGTAACGTGCCTGGCTGAGCGCGGGATCGAGTTGGACAGCGGTATCCAACGAACGCAACGCCTGCGCCCGATCTTCGAGGACCTGGGCAACGGCAAGCTCGAAATAAGCCACCGCGTCGCGCGGATGCTTACCGATGTACGAGTGCAGATCCTCGAGAGCGCTGGTGGCTTGATTGGCCCGCGCGTGTGCGAACCCGCGTTCGCGACGGGCCACGTCATCACCGGGCTTGAGCTTCAGGTAACGATCGTAGGCTGCCGCCGAGTCTTCGAAGAATTCCAGTTGTGCCGCCACCTGCGCGTATAACAGCACGATTTCCGCCCGCCGGGGGGCGATTTTCGCGGCCCGCGCGAGGAGTCCGGCAGCCGTTAACGCCGTCTGATCCCGCAGAGTGACCTGGGCCAGCGCGTAGAGGGCATCGGCGTCCTCGGGTTTCTCGCGCAGAACGCTTTCTAGAGCGCCGCGTGCGCGGGGCAGATCATCCGACCGAAGGGCCGCCAGTCCGAGATTGTAGAGGATATCCGGGTTGCGCGGATCCGCATTCAACGCAAGCGAAAATGCACCCGCGGCCTTCCGGTAGAGATTGCATTGGGCTTCTGCTAGCCCGATGGAGAAATACACGGAGGCATCCGCGTTAGAGATATTTTCAAATTCTCCGAGCACCGGAGCAGCTTCCGCGCATCGCCCGGCCATCGCCAGCGCCCGCGCCCCGAGCAAGCGCGCGCCCGGATCCGATGTGTCCGATGCCGCGAGGTGGCCCAGGTACGCCAGCGCGCGCGCCGGCTGTTTGTCATCCAGGCTCATCTGGGCAAGTTGCAGGTTAGCGTTGGCGTGGTGGGGTTCGACGGCCACGGCCCGAAGATATAGTTCACGGGCCCGTACGCGATCGCCCGCCGCCAAGTGGTGGTTCGCGGCATTGTTGAGCACCTGGGCCGACTGCGGCGCCGCCCTTAACGCCCGCGCGTAATACGGGTCCGCGTCTTGAAATCGATGCTCCGCATCCAGCGCGGCGCCCATGAGCGACAGCGCGGCGGGGTCCGCGGAATGATCTTTCAGGAACGCGGCCAGAATTTGTGTCGCTTTTTCGAATTGACCCTGTTGATAAGCGGCCGAAGCCTCATCCACCCCACGGGTCGCAGGGCGCTGTGCCGCCAGGGCGGAAACAAATGCAAACTGAAGTATCAGCCACAGCCTTAGGCTCCGGCCCTTACGAGGCACAATGGGCTCATCATACCAAAATCGGGCTGCACCCATTGATGCTTCGCCGTGCGGTAATCCAGCAACTGGAATTCCGGTAACAGCAGCGGCGAAGGCCTGTCGCAATACTCTGCCAACCAGCTATTTCAGGCCGGGCACCTCGACTACTATGGTCAGCGCTTCGTCGGCGATGGCTGAACGGCAGCGGGATAACCAATCAGAAAACGCCGTCGCCGAACCCCGCCCGATCGGATTGGGTCAACACGACGTGCACCGGCGCCACTATCAATGGCGTTTCGTGCATGGCGACGGCGATCAGGTCAGCTCCGGCTGCGCCCTATGTTTCACCTCTTACCTTACCGTGTAGCTCGACTTCACCATCAACGAAGTGATCAGACGCTATTTCGGTAACCTGGCTAGCCGTTCCCGAACTTTTTGGGACTTGTAGCCAGCGTCTATCCGCCGGCACCCCCAATGGTGCTGATGCGGGCCCCGCCGCATTATCGCGGATGCGTCCAAACTGGATGCCCTGACCGCCCAGGCGCTGTCCGGATTATTTGGTTTGCCCGTCAAAGCTTAAGCAGCGCGACGAGCATTATCACTTGTGGTAGCCGCTACTTTTCGGTCAACGCGGCCACGCCGGGTAGCTCGATCCCGGCCAGAAACTCGAGCGATGCGCCGCCGCCCGTCGATACATGCGAAATCTGGTCGGCCACTCCCGCCGATTTGATGGCTTTCTCGGAATCGCCGCCGCCGACTATCGAAGTGGCGCCCGATACGGCCACCGCCTTCGCCAGCGCCACCGTGCCGCGGTCGAACGGCTTCTTCTCGAAGACGCCCATGGGGCCATTCCAAATCACAGTTTTGGCGGTTCGGATCACGTGCGAATAATGGTCGATCGTCAGCGGACCGATATCCACTCCGATCTTGTCGTCTGGAATCGAATCGACCACCTGGCTGTCTGCATTCTCTTTGATCTCCGACACCACCACATGGTCCACCGGCAGCACCAGCTTGTCTTTCAGGTCGCCCATCAACTGGCGCGCGAGATCCAGCTTATCGTTCTCCACCAGCGACTTGCCAACCGGCTCGCCTTGCGCTTTCAGGAAAGTGTAAGCCATGGCGCCGCCGATCAGGAGCTTGTCCACCACCTTGCCCAGATTCGCGATGACTTCGATTTTGTCCGACACTTTAGCGCCACCGAGAATTGCCACACACGGCCGCGGTGGATTTTTGGTTGCCATGGTGAGGTACTTAAGCTCCTGCTCCATGAGCAGGCCCGCGGCGGCCTGCGGCACGTACGCGATCATCCCCACGGTGGAGGCGTGCGCCCGATGCGCGGAACCGAACGCATCGTTGACGTAAACGTCGCAAAGCGACGCCAGCTTCTTCGAGAATTCGGGATCGTTCTTTTCCTCTTCCGCGTGGAAGCGCAGATTCTCGAGCAGCAGAATTTCGCCCGGGGCAGGTTTCATGGCCTCCACGTCGGGACCGATACAATCCGGCGCCATCTTCACTGGACGGCCCAGCAACTCTTCGAGCCGCTTGGCCACGGGCTTGAGGCTCATCTCCGAATTGGGCTTGCCTTTCGGACGGCCCAGGTGCGAAGCCAGAATGACACCGGCCCCCTGCTCGAGTACATACTTGATGGTCGGCAGCGAAGCCTTGATGCGCTTATCGCTGGTAATTTCCTGGCCACCGGGGGCCAGCGGAACATTGAAATCCACTCGAATGAAGACGCGTTTGCCCTTCAAATCGAGATCGCGTACGGATAGTTTAGGCATAAGAAGCTCTCAAAATGGTTTGACACTTGAGATTAGCAGAATTCGTGGTGAAGATCGTTGGATTACCTGCTCATGCCCGTATTATAGCGGCTCAGTCGAAACCACTTAGAATTGTTTGGTGGCGCGCAAGATTTCGCCTCTCGAACAACAACTCGACCGCCTTGCCGAACTGCGCCGGCAGCCGCCTTCGCCCGAGGGCAAAGCCGAAATCGCCAAGTACCTGGGCGGCAAATCGAATCTGCCCGCCGCCAAGGCCGCGCGGATTGCGGGCGAATGGCTGGCAGCCGAACTGGCGCCGGACCTGGTGGCGGCGTTCGATCGTTTTTTGATTAAACCGGAAATTACCGACCGGCGCTGTGAGGCCAAGATCGAAATTCTCAAAGCCTTGTGCAAACTGGAATATCCGTCGCGGCCGGTTTTTCGCCGCGGCATGCGCCACGTGCAGATGGAAGCTTCCTTCGGCCCTCCGGTGGACACCGCCGCGGAAGTGCGCGCGCTGAGTGCCATGGGACTGGCACTGACCAGCGACCCCGATGCGCTGGAACAGATCCTGCCGCTGCTGCTCGACCGCGAGCCCGACGCTCGCATCGGTGCGGTACGGGCCATCGCCGCCTCCGGGCTGCCCGGCGATGTTCTCCTGCTGCGGCTCAAAGCGCTCAGCGGCGACGAGCCGGAAGTCTTAGGCGAATGCTTCGCCGCGCTGCTGCGCGCGGACCTGGCGAAATCCATCGAGTTCGTGGCCAGGTTTCTCGACCACCAGCAGGAAGCCATCGCCGAAGCCGCGGCCCTGGCGCTGGGCGATTCGCACGCGGAGCCGGCTTATGCGATCCTGCGGGAAGTGTTCGCGCGGACGGCCACCCGCGGGATGCGTCGCACGCTGCTGGTGGCCATCGGGCTGCTACGGCGCGAGGAAGCCATCGATTACCTGATCGGCCTGGTACAGCAGGGCGAGGGGACCGCTCCGGAAGATGCGACGGCCGCGCTGGCCATTTACGAACATGATGCGAACATCACGGAAAGGCTGGAGCGCGCGCGCTCAACCCGCCTTCAGGTAAATGAAGCGCGCGACAAATAGCAGCGTCAGCCCGTACACCAGCCAGTTCACCTCGCGGAACTTGCCCCGCGCCAGTTTCATGAGCGTGTAGGCGATGAACCCGAACGCCAGCCCGTTGGCGATGCTGTACGTCAGCGGGATCGCCAGCATGGTGAGGAACCCCGGAATCGAAACCTCCGGATCCTTCCAGTCGACCTCGCCGATAGCCGTCATCATCAGGCTGCCCACCACGATCAGAGCGGGCGCGGTGGCCGCCGCGGGGATGGCGCCGATCACCGGCGCGACGAACAGGGCCACCACGAACATGGCGCCGGTCACAATGGCGGTGATGCCGCTGCGCCCGCCTGCCGCCACACCCGCGGCGCTCTCGATGTAACTCACCACGGTAGACGTGCCGGTCAGCGAGCCGACTATGGTGGCCGACGCATCCGCATATAGAATGCGGTCCACCCGGGGGATCACGTTCGCATGGTTGAACAATCCCGCGCGCTTGCCCACCGCTACCAGCGTCCCGATATTGTCGAACATATCGATGAACAGGAAGACGAAGATGATCTCGAAGAATCCCAGGCGAAGGGTCGAGCGCACGTCCAATTGCAGAAAGGTGGCGGAGAGATCGAACAGACTATAGCTCTGCGGTTTCCAGGCAACCAGGCCGGCGGCGATCCCTACAATTGTGGTGAGCAGGATTCCCAGCAGCATGGCCGCGGGCATCTGCCTGACCAGCAGCGCGGAAATCGCGAGCAATCCGAAGACGGCCAGCAGCGTATGCGGATCGTGCAGGTTGCCCAAAGTCACCAGCGTGGCTGGATGCGGCACGATCAGCCCGGCATTGCGAAATCCGATGAACGCGATGAACAGCCCTACACCGGCGGCGACCGCGGCGTACAACTCAAAAGGAATGGCCGCCAGAATCAACTGCCGGATGCCCAGGGCAGTCAGCAGGAAGAACGCGAGGCCGGATAGGAACACCGCGCCTAGCGCCGCCTGCCACGGAATGCCCATGCCCTTCACCACCGTGTAGGTGAAATACGCGTTCAACCCCATGCCCGGCGCCAGCGCGATCGGATAACGCGCGAACGCGCCCATCATGAAACTGCCAAACGCCGCCGAAATGCAGGTGGCCGCAGTCACCGCCGCCAGCGGCATACCAGCTTCATGCAGGATCGCCGGATTCACAAACACGATGTACGCCATCGTGATGAAAGTGGTAAGACCTGCCAGAATTTCCGTGCGCCAGTTGGTGCCGAGCTTCTCGAATTCGAAATAACGTTCCAGCCGCGCAAGGAGGGGCATCGGCTGACTATAACATCCGCCGTCTAACGCTATGCCGGCGAGCGCTTCGATCGGGGCGGCCCGGCGGTAGAATGAGAGTCTGTGCACCGCTTTATACTCCACAACGATGAAATCCGAGACGCCGCCGATAAGGTTCTGTCGCCGGGACAGGTAGGACTGCTCTCGGGCTGGGGCGTGTTCAGCACGATCCGTGTAATCGATGGCGTGCCGTTCGCCTTCGCGCATCACTGGGCACGCATACGCAAAGATGCCGCCGCCCTCCACGTCGCGCTCCCGCCCGATCCGGATCGGGTCGAACGCAAACTGCTGGAGCTGGTGGAAGCCAATCAGGCGTTCCACTCGACTATGCGTGTGGTCGTGGTGCGCAATACCGGCGGCATGTGGGAAGGACCCACCGTGGGCCGCGGCAGCGACCTGATCGCCCTCACCTCGACCACGAAGGAATGGGGCGACGGTGTCCGCCTGAATTTCACGCCGCGGGGACGTTATGCCGCGGGCGAGTTCGCCGGCGCCAAGATCCTGTCGTGGGCCATGAACCTGACCTGGCTGGAGCGGGCACACGCCGATGGCTTCGATGAAACTATCCTTCTTAATGAGCGGGGAGAGATCGCGGAGTGCACATCGGCCAATATTTTCGCCGCCGATGGAAACCGCGTGTGGACTCCGCCGCTCAATTCCGGCTGCCTGCCCGGCGTGACGCGCGACCTGTTGCTGCACGAAATCCAGGTTCCCGGGTTCACGGTCGGAGAGAAGGCGCTCAATCCCACGGACCTGGAGAAAGCGGACGAAGTCTTCATTACCTCGACCACCCGAAGCCTGCTGCCCGTATTCGAAATCGAAGGCCGCGCCATCAAGCACTCCGGCCCCGCGTGCGCGACACTGCGAACCGCGTTCGGCGCTTACCTCGACGACTACGTTTCCCGCCATAGACAGGTACCCGCCGCGCAGCCATGACCGTCAGTTGTCCGAAGTGCGGCAGCCGCTTTTTGCGGGTGAGCCGCTGCCGCAGTTTCCGCGAGAAGGTGCGGGACTTGGTGGGGATCTCTCCCCTCCGCTGCGGCGATTGCGGGATACGTTTCGTAGCGCGCACCTGGAATCTTTCGGCATTCACGCACAGCCGTTGCCCGAAGTGCTTGCGCATGGATCTGAGCGTCTGGACTGACGAGCAATATTGGCCGACCGCATTCATGAAGCTGCGCATCCGGCTGGGAGCAAACCGCTGGCGCTGCGAGTACTGCCGGCACAACTTCGTGGGCTTCCGGCCGCGAAAGGAGATTTTCAGCTTTAACCGGTGGCGGGAGCGCAGCCAGGCTCCCGAACAGACCGGACCGGCAATCGACGAGTAGGGATTTGTGGACCGGCAGGGGGCAAAAAAAATGGTTCCAAGTGATCCGAAGGTCAGCCAAACCCGACGCCGGCATGCACGGCTCAGAGCTTTGCAACCGGAATGACCGGTGGTGACTCCTCAGCTCCCCGCCACCCTTTTTGGGAGCGACGGATTAACGCCTTGGAGGTCGCCCGGTAACAATCCCGGCTGGAACCCGCATCTCGCAACGGCCTTTCGCTCCCCCGTAATGGCTGCCTGTTTCCAAGCCACCATTGCAGGATCGATGTTTCCGGCCTGCTGCTTCGCTGCGTTACGGAACCTTTACCAAGCCCGTTCGGTTTGCGATTCCTTCGCTCTCCCCGGTTAGCCCCGGTTTGGGCGAGATCAATACCGTAAACCCGTTTCCTGACTCCGGCCCCGCAATCCCGGCCAGCCTCCGGATCTCAGCTCCCCTTCAGGGTTTTTGTGCCCCTCCAGATCAAAGCTTCCACCCGGCTACTGCCCGAGAGGCTCACCTTCCGGATGTGCCCGATTGCCTTTCGCTCCCCGCCGCCTACTCTACTGGGATAGTATCGGCTGCGGATCAACGTTCCAGGCCCGCTTCACTTCCGGTCGGCTCGCTGTTCCTCGAACCTCTTGGAACCAAGTGTCATGTTCGCCTGAATTGAGGTTACAGTCAAATGAATTTTGGCGCTGGCTTCCGGTTTTCCTCAACATTGTTTTTGCCTATTTTGTTATAGATACACGACACAGACGTTGAATCCTTTGTGGATAAAACGTCTCGCCGAAGCTTTGTTCCGGGACGAATTCAAGAATCACCGGTCCGGCCGGCCATGCGGCGCAACGAGCACTATAATGAGGTTCTACCTTGGAGAACGAAGCAATATGAAGAAACAGAGCCGGCGAGTCGTGGGCCGCCGCGAACTGCTCCAAACATCGGCCGCGCTGATAGGCGGAGCGATTTGGGGTACGCGGGCCCAAGCAGCACCGGACCCCCCTTTTCAGAATGTGAACACACATTCGAGCCCGTCCACGCTCAAGATTACGGACCTGCGCGTCGCGACCGTACGCAAGCCCGGTCCCAGCCCGTGCACCATCATCCGGCTTGATACCAATCAAGGTGTCTATGGCTTGGGCGAAGTCCGCGATGGCGCCAGTGCCACTTATGCGCTGTTTCTGAAGAGCCGTGTGGTGGGCGAGAATCCGCTGCGGATCACCTACATATTCGAAAAGATCAAACAGTTCGGAGGCCACGCGCGGCAGGCCGGAGGAGTGGTTGCGGTCGAGGAAGCGCTCTGGGATATTGCGGGCAAGGTCTACGGCGTCCCGATCTACCAGATGCTGGGCGGTAAGTTCCGTGACAAGATTCGCATCTACGCCGACACCGACGAGTCTCCTAACGTCATGGAGTATGCCAAACGCCTGAAGGCGCGCAAGGAAGAAATGGGCCTGACCTGGCTCAAGATGGACCTGGGCGTCAACATGGTCGCGGACATACCCGGCACTCTGACGCGCCCGTCCGACACCACGCCGTGGGAGCGCAACCAGCTGCAGCATCCGTTCACCGCTGCCGAAGTCACTGATAAGGGCATTGAGAAACTCTGCGAATATGTGGCCGCGGTACGCGAAGCGGTAGGCATGGAAATCCCGCTCTCGATGGACCACCTTGGCCACATCGGAGTGCATTCCATTATTCGGCTGGGAAAGGCGTACGAAAAATACAATCTGTCGTGGATGGAGGATGTGATTCCGTGGCAATACACGGATCTTTTGCAGCGCATCACCATGGAGAGTCCTACCCCGATCCTCACGGGAGAAGATATCTATCTCAAAGAGCCGTTCATCAACCTGTGCCAAAAACATGCGGTGAGCAAAATTCATCCGGACATTTCCACCTCCGGCGGAATTCTGGAGACGCACAAAATTGGCGACGCCGCCATGGAATATGGAGTGCCTATGGCGATGCACTATGCGGGCCTGCCGGTCGGCGCACTGGCCAGCGTGCATTGCGCGGCAGCCACCGAGAATTTCCTGGCGTGTGAAAATCATTCGTTGGACGTTCCCTGGTGGCAGGACCTGGTGGAAGGTATCGACAAACCCATCATCAACAAAGGCTTCATCACCGTGCCTGATAAGCCCGGCCTGGGCATCACCCTGAACGAAGACGTGGTGCACCAGCACCTGGCGCCGGACAGCGGATTCTTCGAGCCCACTCCCCTGTGGGACAAAGAACGGTCGTGGGACCGGCTGTGGAGTATGGCGCCCCGCCGGGACCGGTCCGCAGGTACACTGAACTTGTGAGAGTGCGAGCGATCCTCCTGATCGTCTCGGCGATGCAGCTTTCGAGCGCACCGGCCCCGGAAACCGCCGATCCTCGTCAGATTTTTGAGCGCGGACAGCATGCGCTCGAAGCCGGCAATCTGGCGGCCGCCGAAAAATCGTTCCGCGAGGTGCTGGCGGTCGAGCCGGATAATGTCGGCGCACATGGCAACCTGGCCGTGGTATACATGCGCCGGCGCGAGTGGAAGCCGGCCTTGGCCCAGTTGCAGGCCGCCGAGCGGCTGGCGCCCCAGATGGCCGGCGTCCGGCTCAATATCGGACTGGTCTATTACCGTCAAGCCGATTACCGGAGCGCGATCGCGCCGTTCGAATCCGTGTTGCGCGATCAACCCGACTCGACCCAGCCGCGCTATCTGCTCGGCCTCTGCTATTTCTTTACGGAGCGATATGAGGAGGCGCTCCAGACTCTCGAGCCGCTGTGGCCGCGCGAGTCCCGGAATCTGAATTACCTGTACGTGATCTCGATCGCCGCCAACAAGGCCGGGCGCGCAGAACTCGATCAGAAGGCCGCCGCCCAGCTCATCGACGTGGGACAAAATTCCGCCGCCTTCCATCTGTTGATCGGCAAAGCGCAGATGGCGCACGCGATGTACGACCGCGCACTCGAAGAGTTCCAGCAGGCCGCCCGGATGAACCCGAAGCTGCCCCTGGTGCATTACTTTATGGGCACGGTCTACCGGCGGCGAAATGATTTCGAAGCGGCCAAGCGGGAATTTCAAAGTGACATAGCCATCGCACCTGATGTAGCCTACGATTACGATGAACTGGGCGCGGTGTGTTACGCGCTCGATCAAATTCCCGAGGCGGAACGTAACTTCAAAGAAGCCCTGCGCCTCGACCCCAGCCTTGGCACCTCCGATTACGGGCTGGCTAAGGTCTATAAGCAACAGGGTAAGTTTCCTCAGGCGCTTGAAGCCCTTCGCGCGGCGGGCGCCATCGACCCCAAGAGCGCCAGCGTGCACTATCTTCGCGGGCAAGTACTATTTACCATGGGAAAGCGTACGGAGGCGAAGCCCGAATTCGATGAAGCTGCCCGTTTGAAGCAGGTCACCCGCGACGAACTCGAACGCAAAATCAGCGGCGAGCATCCAGCCGATCCGCAATTAGCCCGCGAAGATCAGTAACTGGGCCGCCGGTTCCGAGAACCAGATTTCGGCCGCGGCCTGTTTCAGCGGTAGCATAGGGAGAAGAGGACTGCATGTTCACCTGGATCTGCCCGACCTGCGGGCGAGAAGTGCCGCCATCATACGACAAGTGCCCGGACTGTGCGGCCAAAGGGATCGTCCCGCCGGCGGAAGCCGCTGCCCCACCGCCCAGCCATGCTGCTTATGCTTCGCCGGTAGCGCCCGCGGCTCCCTTAGGCGCCATCCAGCAACCCGTCTCGCCCGCGATACCGCAGTACATGCCTCCTCCGCCGCGCCCTGGAATACCGACCTGGCTGCTCTCCATTCTGTTCGCCCTGGCGTTCGTGGGCCTGGGCGCGGGTGTGTACTGGCTGGTAAATTACTTCCGCGGCGGCGGCCAGGCGTCCGCATCCACGCCGGTCGAGACGGCCGCCGTTAAGACTCCGGGAAAACTCAATCCCCTGCAGAAATACGTGGAGGTCTCCGGCATTCGTTTCGTATCTGGACCCAAGGACGCCATCGAAGCGCGCTTCGTGGTCATCAACCATTCCGGGGCGGACATCGCCGGCCTGGGCGCCACCGTGAACATCTGGGGACGCACGGCCAAATCGGAGGAAGAAGCCGCCGGCAGTTTTAATTTCAAAATACCGGCTTTGGGACCGTTTGAATCCAAGGAAGCCACCGCTCCGGTCGCGACGAAGCTGAAGGTCTACGAGTTGCCTGACTGGCAGAACGTTTCCACGGAAGTGCAAATCACCGCGCCGTAGCCGCGCCGGTGAGGAACTCGGCCAGCGCCTTCTGCCGGTACGCGAAGATACCCTGTAACTGCCGCTCGACCACCAGGCGGTGCGCCAGCCTGCCGATGGGCCCTAACGGCAGGGCGTAATCCACGCGATCGAAAACCAGCGCGCCGTATTCGGAAGGCTTGAAATCGTGCCGGTGATGCCAGTGGGCATAAGGACCGGCGGCCTGCACGTCCACGAAAAAGAACGGCGGCTCGTACTCCGTGATCACGGTCTTCCAGTTCAGCGGCATACCCAACCAGCGGATCTGGTATTCGATTTCAGTGCCTTTGCGCATCCGGATGCGCCCCGGCGTGGCGATTCGAAAGTTCAGCCAGGGCGGCGTGATGCGCGCCAGGTTGTGCGGATCCTCGAAAAATTCGAAGGCCTCCTGCAGCGATACAGGTACGGACATGGAGCACGTGAGACAGTAGGTCTTCATGGCGTTCCCCTCACGGTACGGCATGCTATGCTACCAGCTTAACCTAGGCTGTGGCCTCCAAAATAAAACGTCCCAAGACTGCCGCTGAGCGGCGCGCACGCGTGGACCAGATCCTGCGCGGGCTCGACCAGATGTACCCGAACGCCACCTGTGCGCTCCATCACCGCAACCCCTGGGAACTGCTGGTAGCCACCATTCTTTCCGCGCAGTGCACCGATAAGCGCGTGAACGAAGTCACACCCGGCTTGTTCAAAAAATACCGTACGCCGCGCGATTTCGCGGCGGTCAAGCCGGAGGTTCTGGCGCAGGATATTCGGAGCACCGGCTTTTTCAACAACAAGTCGAAGTCCATTGTTGGGGCCGCACAAAAAGTGGTACGGGATTTCGGCGGCAAAGTTCCGCAAACCATGGAGGAGATGCTCAGCATTCCCGGCGCCGCCCGCAAGACCGCCAATGTGGTGCTGGGGACCGCCTATGGAATCGCTGTAGGAGTAGTGGTCGATACGCACGTGCAGCGCGTCTCCCGCCGCCTGGACCTGACGAAGCACGCCGAGCCCGTTAAGATTGAACAGGACCTGATGAAGATTATTCCCCAGGACCGCTGGATTCTTTTCTCGCACCAGATTATCCATCACGGCCGCGCTTTATGCCAGGCGCGTAAACCGCGCTGCGCCGAGTGTGTGCTGGACCCGCTGTGTTACGCCAAAGATAAGACGACCAACTAATCAGGCAGTACCGCTTTTACCAACTTTTTACATCGCTCTGTTACACCTGCCACTGTCCGGGTACGTACAACTAAGTGGAGGGTGAGAAATGAGGCAAACAATCTTAAACAAGTTCATGTTCGCGGCAGCGGTGCTCACTGTGGGCATTGCCGCGGCAGCCACGAACAGCGCGGTTCCAGGCGATACGGTCAGCGCCTCGGATGCCGCCATCATCAAGAAGCTGACGCACGAGATCCGCATGTATCCGCGTTACGGGGTGTTCGACGACATCCGGTTCTTCGTGGACGAAGGCCGCGTGGAACTGTTGGGCGAAGTCAACGAACCGTACAAAAAGGCGGACCTCGGGCGCATCGCACAGAGCGTCCCGGGCGTGACCAGCTTGAGCAACGAATTGAAGGTCCTGCCGTTGTCTCCCATGGACAACCGGCTGCGGCTGCAGGTTGCGCGCGCCATTTATCGCGACCCAATCCTGTCGCGTTATGCCATCCAGGCTGTGCCGCCGATCCATATCATTGTGGATAACGGGCACGTCACGCTGGAAGGCGTGGTCAGCACGGACATGGAGAAGAACGTCGCCGGTCTGCGCGCCGCGGGCAGCGGTTTGAGCTTTGGGCCGGTGGTCAACAATCTGCACGTGGAAAACCCCAGCCACAAGAGCTGACCTAGTGGGGCGGGTCCCCGGCCGGCGCGGTCGGGGGCCTTATCCCCGCATCAGCAACTGCCCGATGATGTCCTCGCAGTGCGCCCCATACCGGCGGACGAGTTCCTGCAGCGGGATGGGCTCCGCAATACCGATCCGGCAGGGGACATCGATCTTCTGCTCGGGAATGTGGGCGATCACGTGAACCAGCAGCCGGTTCAGCGACGACCATAACTCCACAAGTTCAAGCCAGGCAACCTCGGCATAGTTCTGTGCCGCTAGCCAGCCGTCTTCGGGATAGCCGCCGGCGGCAAGGTTGGGTCCAGCCAGCGCGCGCGCAAACCACTGTTGATGCGCGGCGCCCCAATCGATGAGATGGCCCAGCGCGTCCTTACGGCTCCAGGGCGCGCGCTTCAGCCGCTGGTTGCTTTGCTCCTCGAGATGCAGAACGGAGTCCAGCAAACGCTTCAGGTTAGCGGCAACTGGTGCCAGAGGAGCGACGGCCACGGGCAGCGGCGGGCGCGCCTGAAGGGTTTCGGGAGGCGTTTGACGCAAGCCGGCATATTCGATCCCGTGGGCGCGCAGCATGGCGGCGGCGGGCGATTCCGTCCGCAACAAGCCCAGTTCCAGATGCCAGCAGTCGATGTTTTTGTGATGCAGTTCTTCGGCCTCCATCGCGGCATAAGTCAGGGCCCGCTTCGAATCCTGGCTGAGCGGCATATCGACCGAAGTCGCGACGCTTTGGCGCGGCTGCGGCGCGCGCTCCTCGATTTGCGCGCGAATCTTCTCCGCGGCGCCGGCAGGCAAGCGGCTGCGAAGGGTGCCGTCCTCTCGTATTAAGCCCAGCAGCAGATGTTCGGCTTCGATATACGAGGCGCCGAGGATGCTGGCTTCATATCGCCCGAAGAAGATGCTGCGGCGAGCCAGTTCTGTATAGCGTTCGAACATGCTTTATTATGATCCGTAAGCATGCGGCTCTACCTCGGTGTGGATGGCGGGCAAAGCGGCACCACCGCCATGATCGGCGACGAGCACGGGTGCGTGATCGGTGCGGGCAGTGGCGGTCCGTGCAACCATGCCACCGCCGAAGGAGGACGGCGCAAGCTGGAGCGCGCGGTGAGCGATTCCGTGGCGGCGGCGCTCGCCGAAGCCGGCCTGGAACCACGCAACGCGCGCTTCGCCTCGGCCTGCTTCGGCATGAGCGGAGGGCCTGAAGACAAGCAGGCCATCCTGCGCGAGATCCTGCCGGCCGGCATCGTGGTGGTGACCGACGACGCGGTCATTGCGCTGGCCGGAGCCACCGCCGGTGAGCCCGGTATCATCACCATCGCGGGAACCGGATCCATCGCGTACGGCCGCAATCCAGCCGGACGGGCTGTGCGCACCGGCGGCTGGGGCTACATCTATGGCGATGAAGGCAGCGGATTCGATATAGCGCGGCAGGCTGTGCGGGCCGCACTGCGCGCGGCGGAAGGCTGGGGACCGCCGACCGCCCTCGTGCGAGTGCTCTGCGAGGCGACAGGCAGCGCGGACGCCAACGGCGTGCTGCATCGCTTCTATACGCCGGATTGGCCGCGGTCGCGTGTGGCCGCGCTGGCTCCCCTGGTGGACCAGGCCGCCATGGCCGGTGACGCAGTGGCGCGCGATATTTTGCACGGCGCCGCCCAGCAGCTCGCCATATTGACCGCGTCCGTACGGACGCAGCTCTGGCAGCCTGGCGAACCCGCTCGGGTGGCTGTAATCGGCGGTGTCTTCCGCAGCCGCATGCTATTGGAGCGTTATCGTTCGCTGGTGGAACTGGAAGATGGCAACCAGGTGGCGCCCGCAGAGTTCAATCCGGCGGCGGGCGCGCTGATCGAGGCCTATCGCGCGGCGGGATTGCGGCCGCGCTTGAGCAACGTACGCGAGGTAAAATAACCCAGATGCGCCGAAAGTGGAATGCACTGATCTGGACAGGATTCGCCGTCGTCATTCTGGCGGCACTCAGCTACATTCCCATCTTCGTCCGTTTCCCGATCACGCGCGACTTTCCTTGGGCCAACCTGCTTCTGTTTGCGGCAGGCGGATCGATGATCGCGGCCGGATTATATCGCGCGTACGGCGAACCGGGACGCTACAGGGGTAAGATCAGCGGCGTAGTTGCGGGCGGCCTTGCGGTCACATTGTTCGTCCTCTTCTACTGGGGCATGTTCGTGTTCGCGCGGCAGATACCGGCGGCTGCGGAAGCGCCGCGAGCCGGCAGCCAGGCGCCCGATTTCACATTGACGGACGCCGGCGGCAAAAGCGTGTCGCTAGCCGAAATGCGGAAGGCCAACCGGTACGTGCTCCTGATTTTCTATCGCGGCTACTGGTGACCGTTCTGCAACTCCGAGTTGCGGAGCTTTGAAACGCGCCTCAACGATTTTCGCGCGCGCGGCGTCCAAATCGCGGCCATCAGCGTGGATTCGAACACCGAATCGGGCAAGCTTTGCCGGGACCAGGGCTACACATTCCCGTTCCTCTCCGATCCCGGCGCGCAGGTCATCCGGCAATACGGCGTACTGCATCCGCGAGGCCGCCAGGACGGCCAAGACATCGCGCGGCCCGCGGAGTTTCTGGTGGGTGCCGACGGCAAAGTCCGCTGGGTAAATCTCACGGGCGATATTCGCGTGCGTGCCCGTCCGGAGACGGTCCTACAAGCGGTCGATCATTTGTAAGCGGCCTTCTGGAATCCGGCGGAAGCTTTGCCGTCCTCCACCACCACGTACTCTCCCGCTTTCCATTCCCGCATGTTCGCAGCAAGTTTTACGGTGCGTAGCGCGTCGTTGCCGGCGATTACCAGCGCCATATGTTTCGGGTCGAGCGGGTTGGTGCCGGCGAACAGCAGCGCGTCGCGCTCGGAAGCATGGGCAGCGCCGCCGATGCGGAACATGTTCCCGTTGTAGTCGAGGCGCAGGCGATCGCTCCAGGCGGCCAGCGCCGAATTGGCTTCGGGACGGCCCACGAAGATCACGTCATGTGTGCGGAGTTCCTCGTCGGTGGCTTCGAAATCCTTGTGGATGGGAACCTCGCTCTCGTACATGTCGAGGAAGTGCTTCTGCAGTTGTTCGGCGGCATAGCGATTGGCTCCGGCCTCGCGCACCGTGCCGTAAATAAGGATGGCCGAGGGCAGGCGGCCGCGGATGTCGGTGGTCAAGTAAAGCGGCCCTTCCCCGGGATCTACGGCGAAGTTTGTTCCAACCTGGTCGAGGAACGACTGCGCGGTCACGGCCTTTGTCGTATTGGCGGCGAAATAATCCCGCATCAGCTTTAGAAAAGGCACGTCACCCATACGGCGGCGCATGGCATCCAGGAATAGAACACCCTTGGCCTCATCGAGCGTGAAGCGTTCCTCGGGAGCCGCCGCAGCCTGAAGGCGTCGGTAAGTGGCGCGCCAGCCGTCGATCTTTCTCTCTACATCGTCCGATTGCAGATCGGCATAGTAGGCTGCGGAACCCGCGGCGAACCACACATCGGCATCCCCGGAGGGCAGAATCCAGCCCTTCCAGAGGCGATCTGCCTCGATGGCGTTGTCGTGCGAGGTCTTGCCGTTCTTGTGTTCCGCGGACGGATTCGCGATACGCGCTTTCTCGTTCGCCTGGATGGCGGCGCGCAGCCCGTCGGAAGGATCGCTGGTGAACAGATGGTAGCCGGAGGGATACATGCCGTCGTTCTTCGCGTAGCCGTGGCGCGCGGAAGGCACCCACTCGCGCTGGTTGGGCTTGCCGATAGCGGCCCACACCATCAGGTTCGAGGCCATGGCGGCGGTTGCGATTTTCGCGTCCATGGTGGAGGCGCTCACCAGCGGCGCGGTGCGGAAAGCCAGGAACCCGAACTGCTCGTCGATCTGCCCGCGATATTTCTGATAAAGGCTCTGCCACGCCACGTCGCGCTTGTAAGGCATATACGGCAGATACTCAGGCTCGCCGTGCGGATCGGGAACGTACTCCAACCGCACCTGGAGATCTTTGGCGTTGTTATCGCCCCAATAGAAACCCTCCGTTCCGCCGAACCACTCGTTCTTCGAGCTGCGCCAGAGTTTGGTATGGCCGGTGCCCAGCTCGTACATGGCGATCTCGTTGTTCTTGCCGTCGCCGATCAGCCATTCGTTGGTGTACAGGCCGTTGTTGTGCGTGCCCAGGCGTTCCACGATCTCATCGACGTTGCCGCCGTACTGGATCGCCTCGCGCGCACGGAACGCCACGGGAGTGCCCTGCACATTGAAGGGCGACTGGCGGATGGTGGTCTCGGTCAGCACCATGCCGGCATCGTTCTGATACCAGTCTGTGCCGCTCTCGATGCCGCCGGGATAGCTCTGCATGATGATGCGGTGGCCTTTGGCCGGCTGGACATCGAGCATCACGTTAGTCTGCTCGGCAAGGGTCAGGGGCCACCAGGTTACGTGGCCGATCACCATTTTGCCGTCGCGCGTAGCGGGGCCGGTGGCGGCGAAAGCGCTGCAATGATCCATGGGGGAATCCGGCGCGGCGCCCGCGTAGGCCGGCCGCTCCAGGTGCAGGTCTTCCAGGCCGGTGGGCGTCATGGGCATGGCGCCGTCCAACTCACCAAGCTCGACCGTGGTGTTGGCGACAACGATATCGACCAGGTCGATCCGCCGGTTCAGCCATTTCGCGCCGGCGTCGGAAGAGCCGTCGGCGATGCCGCGCATCTCTTCCAGGATTTCGCGGCTGAACCCGCGCAGGAACAGCGCATCCACGGTGGTGCGGAGGTGATTCCAGCTCTGCTCTTCGGCCTTCGCGCCGAGTTCGGAGGCGCAGCGCTCCAGGTATTCCGGAATTTCGCGGGCCATCAGGTGGCCGTGCTGATAACCGCGCTCGTAGGGCTGCCCTTCGATATGCAGATAGATCCATCCTGCGGACGGATAGCGGTAGGCCGGACCGAAGGTCTGGACGGACTCGGCCGGAGGATCGCCGACGGACGCGGCTTCATCGAGCGAAACGCCGGAAAACCAAGCTTTGCCGGTGAACGCACCGCCATTCCCCACGGTGAGCAGGATGCGGTCCTCGGCCCGGCTGGCCACGAACTTCAGGGCCAGACGTGTCCAGTCGCGGGAGCCTCCGACAGCCGCGGAGTGGACGTCGAAGGGCATGGAGTCCATGGTAAGGGTGGCGCCGACCGCGATAGGCGAACGGTCGAGATCCCGCACGGCGAGGTTTTCCGTGCGCACCCAGCCGGTCAGTTCGTAGCTGCGGCCGATGCGCAGGGAGACGGGGGCAGAGTGGATCGAAGCATCGGGCGAGGCGCCGGACTCGACCCGAAGCGCTTTGTCATTGGCGTGCGATACGGAAGTATCCACGGTAAGTTGGCCGCGATCGGCGGTCCAGCCAGTAGCGCCGCGCTCGATCGAAGGTCGAAACGGCGTGCCGCCATATAGCAATGTTGCAGCCAGCAGACAGGTCAATAGACGAATCACAGTCAGCCTCCCTTAGTCTGTTATACACCACGATCGGGGAGTCACCCGCCGCGGCCCGTCCGACGTCGAGGATTTCTTAACATTTTGCTATACTGCACCTTCTTGAACGCCAAGGCGCTGCCTTGGATGCCGGCCTGCGGCGAGAACTGGAGACGGCGCTGCAATCGCTAGCGGCCGGGTGCCTTTGTGGCACGCTGAAAATCCGTATCCGAATGGGTATGATGAAACTACGCTCGGAGCTTGGAACGCTGGCATGACACCGCACCAGGGCATCGCTGGTAAATATGGAGCCGGTTGTACGGTATTGATCATCGCCTCACAGCAGAACGCGATTCTGCCATGGACCCGCTGACCTTCCTCTGTCTGGCCAGTTACGAGAAGGGGCACGACTTCATGCGCGAAGCCAAGCGGCAGGGCGCGCGCGTGTTCCTGATCACGTCGCTCAGCCTGCAACACACCGCGCAATGGCCGCGGGAAAGCATCGACGACATCTTCTACATGCCGGACCAGGACAAGAACTGGAACCGCAACGATACGCTGCTGGCCATCAGCCACCTGGCGCGCACGGAAGTGATCGACCGGGTGATGGCGCTGGACGATTTCGATCTTGAAATGGCGGCGTCGCTGCGCGAGCACTTGCGCATTCCGGGCATGGGCGAGACCACCACGCGCTACTTTCGCGACAAGCTGGCCATGCGCATGCGCGCCATGGAAGCGGGACTGCGCGTGCCGGAGTTCGTGCACCTGCTGAACGACGAGAAGGTGCGGCACTTCACTGAACGCGTACCGCTACCGTGGGTGTTGAAGCCGCGGCTGCTGGCGGGCGCCATCGGGATCCAGATGATCCACTCGCTCGATGAACTGCGCACGGCCGACCGTCATTTGGGCGATCAGCGGTCTTTTTATTTGGTGGAACGGTTTGTGCCCGGCGAAGTCTGCCACGTGGATTCGATCGTGTACGACAAGGTGGTGCGCTTTGCGATCGCCAGCCAGTATGGGCATCCACCGCTGGATGTTTCGCACAAGGGCGGCATCTTCACCACGCGGCTGCTGGAGCGCGGATCGAAAGAGGCGCAAGCGCTGGTAGGAGAGAACGAGCGCGTGCTGGCGGCGATGGGACTATTGCGCGGGGTCTCCCACACGGAGTTCATCCGGGGCGAGGACGGCGGTCTGTACTTCCTGGAAACGTCGGCGCGGGTGGGTGGAGCGCACATAGCGGAACTGGTGGAGGCCGGCACCGGCCTGAACCTGTGGGGCGAGTGGGCCAAGCTGGAGATCGCCGGCGGTAAGGCGCCTTACGCGCCGCCACAGCCGGCCAACGATTATGCCGCGCTGCTGGTATCGCTGGCCAAGCAGGAGCATCCGGACACGTCGGCGTACGACGATCCGGAGATTGTGTGGCGCATGCAACGGCCGCATCATGTCGGTATGATTATCAAGTCGCCGCGCCGGGAGCGCGTGAGCGAATTGCTGGACCGCTACGTCGAGCGGGTGAAGAACGACTTTGCCACGGTAGCTCCGCCGCGCGACCGGCCGACCAACTAACCCCTATGACCACTCCAGCCGCTGTCCGTACCAAGTTGTCGGGCGCACAGTGGGCGGTGCTGGGGCTGCTGGTGGTCTCTATCTTTATTAATTACGTCGACCGCGGGAATCTGTCGATTGCCGGCAAGATGCTCATGGCCGACCCGAAGCTTCACCTGGACCCCGAACGGCTGGGCTACCTGTTCTCGGCATTTTTCTGGACCTACGCGCTGTTTCAGTTACTGGGCATCGTGGGATGGTGGCTGGACCGCTTCGACGTAAGCTGGGTTTACGCCGCGGCGTACCTGATCTGGTCCGTCGCCACCGCTTTGACCGGCGCGGCCGGAAGCTTCGCCATGCTTTTCACACTGCGCCTGCTGCTGGGGATCGGGGAATCGGCGGCTTATCCTTCGTATTCCAAGATCTTCGCGGTGCACTTTCCGGAGCATCACCGCGGCTTGGCGAATTCCCTGATTGACGCGGGATCGAAGTTCGGCCCCGCGTTGGGGGCGCTGAGCGGCGGGCTGCTGATGGCCCGGTTCGGATGGCGGCCCTTCTTCATCGTGCTGGGCGCGGCCAGCCTGGCATGGTTGATTCCTTGGCTGAAATGGATGCCGCGAGGCGACGGCATGGTAGTGGTGCGGAAGGAACACTCGCCGAGCGTGATGCGCATCCTCGAGGAGCGCTCCGCATGGGGATCGTTCGGCGGACTCTTCTGCGGCAATTACGTCTGGTATTTTTTGCTGACCTGGCTGCCCTACTACATGGAGACCGAGCGCGGCTTTTCCAAAGACTACATGGCCAAGATGGTGGCGCTGGCCTACCTATCGATTGGGATCTCGGCCGCAGTGTGCGGATGGCTGTCGGACCGCTGGATCGCGGCGGGAGCTACGCCAACAAAAGTGCGCAAAACGTTTACGGCGGGCGGGCTGATTCTATCGACCACCATTCTGCCGGTGGTGATCGTGAACAACAAGAACCTTTCGCTGGCGCTGCTGTACCTGGCCTGTATTTTCTTCGGGATGTGGAGCTCGAACCACTGGGCGCTGATCCAGACCCTGGCGGGGCCGCAGGCGGCCGGAAAATGGACCGCGGTGCAGAATGGAATTGGCAACCTGGCGGGGGTGGCGGCGTCGGCGCTGACTGGACTGGTGGTGGCGCGGACCGGTCAGTTCTTCTGGGCGTTCATGGTAGCCACGGGGTTCGTCATCGCGGGGGCGGTCTTTTATATGTTTGTGATCGGGCGGATCGAAGAAGTGAAGTGGAAGCGGGAATAGCCTATCCTATATGGCGCGCGAGATACGCGCCCCTTTGCGCTCACAAGCGGACACTGTCCGAAATTGGACAGCACAGCGTGACGAAATCACCACACATACGTCGAATCAGGTGAAGGGATGATTGGAAGCTACAGTAGAGCCGGAACTTATGGCCCAGGACGCTACTGGAGCAGCAGGGGCCAAGTTGAGCCCGAAGCTCGATGAAGCCGGCCTGATCCGGGCCGTCCAGCGGGGCGACCAGGACGCGTTTGAGCAGTTGGTCCGCGCTTACGACCAAAGTGTGCTCCGGCTTGCCATGAACCTGCTGCGCTCCCAGGAAGACGCGCGAGACGTCTTCCAGGAGGCCTTTTTACGGGTCTTTCGCAGCATCGATTCGTTCCGGTTCGACTGCAGTTTTCATACCTGGCTTTACAGAATTGTGACGAACATTTGCCTGGACTATCTGAGGAAACGCAAGGTGCGTAAGGAAGAACCGGCGGTGGTGGATACACCCGATGGTCCGCTCGACCGGATGAACGATTTTGAAGAGGAAGCGGCGCACGCCGATCCCGAGCGCAACATGTGGAACCGGCAACTGGGGCGGCGGATCGAGGGCGCCCTGGATGGGCTGACGCCGCGCGAGCGCATGGTTTTCGAACTGCGGCACTACCAGGGCTTGCGGCTGCGTAACATCGGTGAAATTTTGGGCACCAGCGAAGAGGCTGCCAAGAATTGTCTGTTCCGCGCCACTCAGAAGATGCGCGCGGAGCTGGGAGACTTTCAATGAACTGCGAATCCGTTAGTAAGCTCATTCCGCTCTATTTTTACGGCGAGTTGCCGCCAGATGAAGAAGACAACCTGGAGCAGCATCTGGATACCTGCGCGGCATGCGCCCGCCAGGCGGAGTCGCAGAGGGCGTTGCAGGTGGCGTTCGACCGGCGAGTGATGGAGCCCCCGGCGGCCTTGCTCGCAGAGTGCCGCCACGACCTGATGCGCACCATCTATCGTAATGAAGCTCCCGTGATGCAGCGGGTGAGACCGGAAGCGCACAGCCGCATGCGGGAGGGATGGGCCGCCTGGCTGCCGTCACTGGGCCCCTGGCGGATGCCCCTGGGAGCCAGCGCGCTGCTGGCGCTGGGCTTCATCACGGCGCGCCTGACCGTCCCCGGCGCGATTACTTCTTTTAACGCGGCATCTCTCACGCCCGAGGTCATCTCCTCGGTCCGCTCCGTGCAGCCGGCATCGGACGGCAATCGTACGGGCGAAGTGCAGATCGTACTGGATGAAACCCGGCGGCGGGTGGTATCCGGCCAGTTGAACGACAGCAATATCCAGCGCCTGATGCTGGCTGCGGCGCACGACGAGAACAACCCCGGGGTGCGCTGGGAATCGGTGGACCTTCTGAAGACCCATTCGGACTCATCGCCCGTCCGGGAACTGCTGCTCAACCGGTTGCAGGAAGATCCCAACCCCGGCGTCCGGCTGAAAGCGCTGGACGGATTGAAGGGTTCAACCACCGATCCGGAAGTGCGCAAGGTGCTGGCGCAGGTTCTGCTGCACGACGATAATGCGGGCGTGCGCATCGCGGCGGTGGACGCTCTGACAGCGCATGCGGACGACAACATGGTCGGCGTTCTGCAGAGCGTGGTGCAGAAGGAAGACAACGGTTACGTGCGGCGGCGCTGCGAAAAGGCGCTGAAGGACATGAATGCCTCAGTCGGGACCTTTTAAGCGATGACCATACTGCGGCCTGCCATCCTGGTTTCGGTTCTTATAAATATGGCGCTTGGCGCCGAACCGGCGCTTACCCGGGACGGGAAATATTGGGTGGAGGTGCGGTCAGGATCGGAACCGCTGGCGGGGCAGGCGCGTTTGCGGATCACGTCGCGCGGGCCGATCACGATCAACGGCGCGGCGCAGGACGAACTGAGCTACACGCTTAAGATACGGGTGAAGGCCGCTAACGAGGCAGAGGCGCGGCGGCTGATGAATGCGTTTAGCGTACGGGTAGCGAAGCAGGGCGCAGGCTACGCGTACATGATCGTGCAACGCGGCGAGGGCATGGCCGATTTGCAGGTGAAGGTTCCGCGCACGACGGCGGACACCAGCATCGCGACCAGCGAAGGCGCGGTGGCGTTCTACGATCTGAATGGCGCGGTGCGCGCGGAGACCGGCGGCGGCACGGTGAACTGCGACCGCATCCGCGGGAACGTGGTGGCGCGGACGGCCGGCGGCGATATCAGCATCGGCGCGATCGAGGGCACGGCTAATTGCCGCACGGCGGGCGGAAAGATCACGGCCAACGTGGTACGCGGTGAAGCCACATTCGAAACCGGCGGCGGCGATATCGCGGCGCACGAAGTGGGCGGGCTGGTTCATGCGGTAACAATGGCGGGAAGCATCCGGATCCAGAACGCGGGATCGGCGGTGATCGCCAGCACGGGCGGCGGTCCCATCGACGTGGGCGAAGCGCATGGCATGGTCACGGCGAAGAATTCCGCCGGGCCGGTGAAGGTGGGCTCGGCGGAGGGCGTGAGCTGCGAAAGCGCCGGCGGCGGCGTGAAGCTGGACAACATTTCGGGCAGCGTGCGGGTGACCACGGCGGTGGGCAGCATCATCGCGAGCCTGCTGGCGGGCAAGCGGATGGCCGATTCGTTTCTGTCGACGGGCAGCGGTGACATTACGGTGTTCATCCCGTCTAACCTCGGTGTGACGATCCGGGCGCAGAACGAACTGGCCGGCAATATCCGCAGAATCGTATCCGATTTTCCTGGAATCAACGTGCGGGTGGAAGGTGGACAGGTGGTGGCCGACGGACCGGTAAACGGCGGCGGACCCATCCTGCGGATCTCGGGCACGGGCGGCACGATTTTCATCAAACGGCAACATTGAGAGGGCATATGAATCACGCTATCTATCGATCGCTTTGCTTTGCGCTGGTAGGCGCAGCCGCTTCGGTGGCGTGGGCACAGGACGTTGCTCCGCGCGCGCGCTCGGCCAGCAACCGGTCGATCGTCATCCGCAAGACGGGCAGCAGCTACCTGGGCATCGGCGTAGCGGAGATCGACGCGGAGCGGGCGAAGGCGCTCAACCTGAAAGAAGTGCACGGGGTAGAGGTGAAGAGTGTGGACAGCGACAGCCCGGCGGCCAAGGCCGGACTGAAGGAAGGCGACGTGGTGCTGGAGTACAACGGCCAGCGCATCGAGGGCACGGAACAATTCGTGCGTTTGGTGCGAGAGACGCCGATGGACCGGCAGGTGAAAATGCAGGTCTGGCACAGCGGCGCTCCTGAGACGGTCACGGCGACTATCGGCCATCGGGCGGACAGTTTCTCGTTTCATACGGGCGATGGCGACCTCGACGCTTTCACGGTAGAGGTTCCTCCGATGCCACCGATGCCGCCCATGCCGGACATGCCGTCCATGGCGGAGATTGCTCCGATGGATATTCTGCGATCAGCACGCAGCGGTATGCTGGGCATCGAGTGTGAGACGCTGGGATCGCAACTGGCGGGATATTTCGGTGTGAAAGAAGGCGTGCTGGTGCGTTCGGTGAACAAGGATTCCGTAGCCGAAAAGGCTGGCATGCGCGCCGGCGACGTGATTCTGAAGGTGAACGGCGAGACCATTACCAGCGTGCACGAGATTACCAGCCTGGTGCGCACGGCGCGGGCGAAGCGTACGTTTCCGGTGGTGGTGATGCGGGATAAGAAGGAAGTCACGCTCACCGTGACGGTGGAATCGAACCGCGGCATGCAGCCGGTTGCGACGTCAGGCCGGTGGTGTTAAGCGGCAAGAAGCGAGAAGTCGGGCTTAGAGCCCTCCGCAGGCCGGGGGCCTGCCCCACGGCCCAGGGCTTGGCTCACGGTTTATTCCTGGCGAAGCGTTTCGGCAGCGTTGAGACGGGTGATGCGCAGGGCCGGCAGGAAACTGGCGGCTGCGGCTACGCCCAGTAGGACGAAGGCTACGGCGCAGAAGGTCAACGGGTCGCCGGGCCGCACTCCCCACACCTCGTGTCGCAGCAGTTGGGCGGCGAATCCGGCCAGCACCGAACCGGCAGCAACGCCCGCCAGCGCCAAAGCGACGCCGGGCAAGGCTACCGCGCGCATGGCTTGCGGGACGGTCGCGCCCAATGCCAGGCGGATACCCAGTTCGCGGGTGCGCGCGGCGATGGAGTTGGCGATCAATCCATAGATCCCCACGGCCGAGAGGAGCAGCGCCAATCCGGCCAGGCTACCCAGCAGGACGGCCTGAAAACGCTCCTGGGCAAGCGCACGGTAACGCACATCCTCCATGCTATGGAAGCCGGCGAACGGCAATTGCGGATCGACCGATTCGAGCGCGCGCTGCATGCCGGAGATGATGCCTTCGGGGGCTCCGGCGGTGCGCACGATCCAATTCGGCGAGAACCATGTGTGCAGCATCTGCAGGGACTTATCGCCGGTCTGCGCCGCGGGAATATAAATGTCGGGCTTGGTGGCCACGGGCGCATCGTTCTGTGACCAACCGCTTTTTTGCTGGATGGCGCCCACCACGCCTACGATCTCGCGTTTCTCGCCGCCGCCGAAATCCAGATGGCGGCCGATGGGATCTTCACCGGGCAGGTACATCCTGACAAAGTCTTCGCTGGCGATGGCGACGGGCGCGGCGGTACTGTTATCGGCGGCCGTGAAAGCGCGGCCGCGCAGCAGCGGAATGCGGAGCACGCGGTAGAACTGGGGCGTGGCATAGAACAGGTTGGTGATCTGATAATCGGTATCGATGTGCCGGCCATCGACGCGCTTGAATCCCATGTTCAATGCGCGCTCGTAGGGAAGGCTAAGAATCACCGCGGCGGATTCGACGCCGGGCAATTCGCGTATGCGGGCAAGGCTCTGCTCGAACAGGTGGTTGACGCGTGCGCTGGTGGCATAGCGGGCGTCCAGCAGCGATAGCTGCGCGGTAATGACGTGGTTCGCATCGAAGCCCGGATTTAGGCCCCGCAGGTAGGCGAAGGTGCGGATCAACAGCCCGGCGCCGACCAGCAATACCACGCCGAGGGCCACTTCGCCGGCCACCAGGAAGCGGCGCGGCCACGGATTACGTCCACCAGCAACGCCGCGGCCGGACTCGGTAAGAGCGGCGCGGATCTCGATGCGGCTGGCGACCAGCGCGGGATAGATACCAAAGAGCACGCCTGCCAGCAGCGAGGCAGCGGCCGCGGCGGCGAGCACGCGCCAATCGAGCGCGATGGTCTGCCAGAGACGGAGACTATCCTGCGCCAGGAACTTGAGAGCGCGGACTCCCAGCCATCCCAACAGGGCGCCAGCGGCACCACCGCAGAGGCCTAGCAGCAGACTTTCGGCGAGCAACTGGCGGACGAGCGCGGCGCGTCCGCTACCCATGGCCATACGGGTGGCCATTTCGCGCGTTCGTCCGGCGGCGCGCGCGAGCAGCAGGCCGGCGATGTTGACGCAACCGATGAGCAGCACCAAGCCAACGGCCCCCCACAGAATGAGCAGGGGCGTGCGCAGGGAATCCGTCAGGCCGCGCTGCAGGGAGATCACGTGTAGGCGCTCGGGTTCGGAACCCGCATCGGCCATGGCGCGGAGGATGGGTGCGCCCACGGCCTCGATCTGCGCATCGGCTTGAGGCCAGGTAACGCCGGGCCGCAGACGGGCGACGATGTCGTAGTTCCAACCGTCACCTTCGCCGCGCGTGCTGGGTTGGAGGGGAGTGAACAGGTCGGCCGGGGTGTTGCTTTGGAAGTTGGCGGGCAGCACGCCGACGACGGTGAAGGGCTCACCGCGCAGGGTTATGGATTGTCCGACGATGGAAGAGTCTTCACGAAAGGCGCGCTTCCAGAGGGCATAGGTAAGCACGGTGACGGGAGCGCCGCCGGACCGGTCTTCGTCACGCGTGAACTCGCGGCCGATCAGCGGGGGCATGCCCATCACGCGGAAGTAACCGGCCGAGACACGCTGCTGCTTGATGTATTCGACGCGGGGTCCGGCGGCGAAGTTGACCCCCGTAAACCCGCCGTAGACCGCGGAGTCGATAAAGGTGGCATGATCGCGCACGGCTTCCCAGATGCGGCCATTCTCGCCGACCTGATCGCTTTCGGATCCTTTGAACTTGTAGTGCCGGGCGACCGCGGCGAGACGATCGGGTTGGGGATAAGGCAGGGGACGCAGGAGCACGGCATCGACCACGCTGAAGATGGCGGTGTTGGCGCCTATGCATAGGGCCAGCGTAGCGATGGCGGCGGCGGTAAAGGTGGGACTCTTGCGGAGGACGCGCGCGGCGTAGCGGAAGTCGCGGCGAATCTCGTCGGGCCAGCGCAGGCCCACGGCTTCGCGGCACTCTTCGACGGCCGACGCCATGCTGCCGAACTCGATACGGGCGCGGCGCCGGGCTTCGCTGGGATCCACACCACGGGCTACCAGGTCGGCGGCGTAACGCTCCATGTGGCTGTCCATTTCAGACGCCATTTCGCCGGCGAGGCGGGACTGCGCGGTGAGGGCGCGCAGGGACGAACGTAATTGGGATAGCATATCAGACCTCCTCGGGTTCGGCGCCCATCACGTCGGCGATAGCCACGGACAGGCGCTTCCACTCCTGCTGTTCGGAGCGCAGTTGTTTGCGGCCGGCGGCGGTGAGGTTGTAGTACTTGGCTTTGCGCTTGTTCTCGCTTTCGCCCCATTCGGCAGCGATCCAGCCGCGGTGTTCCAGGCGGTAGAGAGCGGGATATAAGGAGCCTTGCGGTATTTGCAGGGCATCGCGGGAGATCTGCTGGATGCGCAGCAGGATGCCGTAGCCGTGCAGGGGGCCGAGGGAGACGGCCTTGAGGATCAGCATGTCGAGGGTGCCTTGCAGGATGTCGACTTGTTTGCCCATTTTCTACTCCTCTAGGGATTCTAGGAGAGTTCTCCTAGGATGTCAAGGAGAGAGACGCGGAGACGGGGAGACACGGGGACGCGGGGATCCTATCGGGGACGGTGCCGCGCGGTCTTGGCTGAGCGGGCGAGGGGGCGACACCGGGACGCGGGGACGCGGAGACGCGGGGATCCTATCGGGGACGGTGCCGCGCGGTCTTGGCTGAGCGGGCGAGGGGGCGATTCTGCGATGGGGGACTCGGTGATCCTGTGGGGGACAGTGCCGCGCGGGTTCCAGGCGATTCCGGCTTGTGACTGCCGGCGCCTAACTCTTCCTTAGCCCCCTGGGGCGGAAGCGGGACGGCGGTGACGTCTCGCCGGTGGCGCGGCTGTTTGCGCAGGCCGCGGAAATTGATATTGAGCATGTTCGAAGCCAATAAGTTGCTCGGTTTCTTTAAGTTCCAAAATGAGCGAAGCTACCGACCGGGAAGATGGGCAGGTTTTGATGATGGACTTTTTCGATTGTCAAAGGGCAAGAACCACGGGGCGGCGCGCACTGCTGACCCGACCAGAGTCTAGCACGCGCTATTCACCACTCAGGGCTGCTTGCATTCGCGGGTCGGCGCGGAGTTTGCGGATTGCGCCACGGCGCTCCTCGCCATCCTCTTCACACCACCCAGGGTCGAGCGCGGCGCCGGCTTTCACCAGCAGCGCGACAACGGCGTAATAATCCGCGCGCGGGCGCGGCGCAGACTGGCTGGTCCAGGCATAGATGGCCCATCCGAGGGGCGTGCCGCCGAAATTTTCGTCCCTGGCGGCGACTGACGCGCCGCGAACCAGCAGGAGCTTGACGGTATCCGCGTGGCCGCCGTATGCGGCCCAATGCAGGCCGGTTTGTCCGTGGCGGCCGAGGCGGGTATCCAGCAGCGCGGAGTGGCTGGAGAGAAAGTCTGCGACGGCGGTATGGCCGAACTGACAGGCCCAGGCGAATGCATCCTGCAACTGATCCGCGGTGGCAGGCGGACGCAGGCTGCCATCTTCATTGACGAACGTCTTCACGACGTCGAGGCGGCCAACTCCGGCTGCGCCTTCGAGGTCGAGGCGCGCGCCGCGGGCGGCTAAGAACGCGGCGGCTTCACCGCGCCCATTATGCAGGCAGCCATTCACGGCGCTCCAGCGATCGGGTCCCTCGATGATGGCGCCGTAGGCGAGCAGCAATTCCATCAGCGGTATTTGGGCGCCGGCGGCCTCGGGATGGTAGCTGGTGGCGGTGAGGCCCATTGTGGTGGAGCGGCCGCCATAGGCATCGGACTCGGCATTGACGCCGGCGCCCGAATCGAGCAGCAGTTTGGCAATTGCCACGATATTTGGCGGCGTTTTCTGGCGGTAATCCTCGATGCCGTTGGCGGAGACGTAATGTAGGAGGGTCGAGCGGTCTTCGCGCGGGGAGCGGGCGCGCACCAGCGCGGGATTGGCTTTCAGGAGGTGCTGGAGCGCAGGCAGGTCACCATTGACTATGGCATCGGCGGCCTGCTCAAACTGCGAGACGGGCGAATTCGCGCGCGCCAGGTCTTTCAGGTGTTTGGCGAATTTTGGCCAACTGGTGAAGCCGTGACAGCGCGCGACGAATAACTGGGCTTCCGAGAGGGTGCCGTGTGGGGCGGGACCACCGGGCTTGTGCAAGGTTTCCCAGCGCCGCTCGATGGATTGGATATCGCCGCCGATTTCGCGGCCTTGGAGGCGCGCGAGAGTTTCCACCCAGCGCGCGGCCCAATCGCGGATGGCGCCTGGGCCGGCGGAACGGATGACTTGTTGGAGATCTTTGGCGAGTTTCTTGTATTGCTCGATATTGGGGCGCGGCGGTAGAGGAAGTGCGTCTGACACACGAATCTCCTTTCAATGTTCGCCTGGAGTCCGCACAGATCAGGCCGAAAGAAGGTTCGCGACCTTCAGAGCTTAATTATGGTGGGTGGGCACGGCCCTTTCCGCGGACTGGAAGCGCCCCGCGCGCTATTTTTCTTATAGCACGACGGCGTGCCCAGGGATAAAGGCGCGCTACTCGGCGCGTAAGGCATCCTGGGGCGAGACCTGGCTGGCACGCCAGGCGGGAATCAGGGAGGCGGCCAGCGCGGATAAGCCTAGTGTCAGGACGGCAAGGATAGTCAGGGCCGGGTCGTATGGATTCAGGCCGTAAAGCTGGTTGCCCAGAAAGCGCGCAGCGGCGAAGGAGAGAGGCAGGCCGAGGACCAGTCCGGACAGAATCAGAGCGAATGCGCCGCGCAGGATCAGCGCGATGATCTGGCCGCGGCTGGCGCCCAGCGCTATCCGGATGCCGATTTCACTGACCCGGCGGCCGGCATTGTAGGCGGTCACTCCATAGAGTCCGATCGAAGCCAGCACGAGCGACAGCAATCCGAACAGCGAGGTCAGCCGCGCGATCAGGCGCTGCGGGGTAAACTGGCGGGCAACCTGGTCGCGGAGGGTCCCGAACGACACCGGCAAATCGGGGTCCACGGCAGCCAGGGCGCGGCTCACCTGCGCGAGGGAGAGGCCGGCGCTGGGCCTGGTAACGATGACGATATCGTGCAGGAAATGCGAGCCTGGATCCGGCTCATGGTGTTCGGGCGCCTGGGAGAAATCGTGCTGGGCTACAGGGAGGAAGAAGAAGGGAGTGTCCGCGCGGCCCATGTCGATGGGCAAGTAGCGGGCATCTTTCACGATGCCCACGATTTCGTACTGGCGCGACGCCATCGGGGCGCGTCCGAAAAATTTTCCGAGGGGATCTTCCATTTTGAAAAACTTGCGGGCGAAAGCTTCGCTAATAACCGCGACGTGCGGGGCCTCCGCGACGTCGCGCGCGGTGATGCCGCGTCCACGGATGATGGGGGTTCCGATTACAGAGAAGTAATCCGCGGTGACGCGATCGTAGGCCGCGAAGTAGTCCTCCCTGGGGCCCGGGGCCGGACGGCCATCCACCCAGACGCCATAACCCCAACCCCCGCCGCTTTGCGGGGAGTAAGTGCAAAGGGCCACCGCCGAAATGCCGGGAAGAGCGGCGAGCGAATCGTGAATGCGCTGGTAGAGCGGCGTAAGCTGCGCAGGCTGGTAGCCGGCGAGCCGCGGATCCATATGGACCAGCATGCGCCGATCCTGATCGAATCCGAAATCCTGATTCTGGAGATGGCGGAGGGCAGCGGTGAGGAGCCCAGAGGCGGAAAGCAAAACCAGTGCCAGGGCGGCCTGGAACACTACCAGGGTTTTGCGATAGAGCGAGCCGGCGCGCGCGGTGGAGCGGCCGGAGCCGCGGAGGGCTTCGATGGGATCGATGCGCGTGGCCATCCATGCGGGCGCGACGCCAAAAGCGATTCCGGTGATGAGCGACAGGGCGAAAGCGAACAGCAACACTGGCAGGGAAGGCGAGGCCTGGATCGGCACGCCGGCCGCGCCGGCTACCGTGGGGAATGTGAAATGCAGGATCAGGCGCGTGCCAGCGAAGGCGATGGCCAGGCCTGCCGCGCCGCCCAACAGCGAGAGCAGGATGCTTTCGGTGAGCGCCTGCCCGACAAGGCGCGACGCTTGTGCGCCGAGGGCCATGCTCAGGGAGGTCTGGCGGCGCCGCTCGAGACCGCGGACGAGCATGAGATTGGCCACGTTGGCGCAGACGATGAGAAGCACGAATCCGGAAACCATCATCAGGATTTCGAGCCAGTGCTCATACTGCTCGCGCATGCTGGTGATGCCGGCGCCGCCGGGGCGGAGGTACAGAGTCTGCTCAGGGAAGACGGCGCGGTCGTTGGCGCTCATTTCATCCCAATGCGAGCGGAGCCATTGCTTGAGATCGACGCGCATTTGAGCCTCGATGACGGCGGGCCGGGCGCCGGGCCGGATGCGGCCGATCAACTGCAGCCAGTGGGTGTCGTACTTGTTCAGGTCCCCTTCTATCAAAGGCTCGGTGGTCAGGGGAAGAAAGAAATCGGGCGGAGCGCTGCGCAGCGTGTCGCCGAAGAAACCGGGCGGGGTGATGCCAACGAGGGTGAACGGCTTCTGATCAATATTGAAGACGCTGCCGAGGACGGAGGGATCGGACCCGTATTTCTGCTGCCACAAACGATAGCTCATGACGGCGACAGGAGGCGCGCCAGGATGATCGTCCTCAGAGGAAAACAGCCTTCCAGCGTAGGGCCGGATGCCGAACATGGTGAAGTAATTGCTAGAGACGAACTCGCCGGGAATACTTTGGGCGGGCTCCGAACTGCCCGCGCGGCGCACGCCAAAGGACGGCACGACGGCGGGAAAGGCGGCTAACTCCGAAAAGCCGGTGGTGTGGTCGCGCAGGTATTGGTACAGCTCATAGGAGACCAGGGAGAACTCTTTATCCTGGCTGTAGCCGCCCATGTAACAGCAGCGGGATTCTTTCCCGAGGCGGTACAGTTCGACGGGATTCGCCACTGCCAGAGACTTCATGATGACGGCGTGGACCAAGGTAAAGATAGAAGTGGTCGCGCCGATGCCCAAGGCCAAGGTAAGGATGGTGGCCGTGGTGAAAACCGGGGCGTGGCGCAGGCGGCGCAGGGCGTGGTGGACGCCGGCGATCAGGGTTTCGAGGAACGGGAGTCCGCGCTGGTCGCGATAGGTTTCCTTCATGGCTTCGACAGCTCCGAATTTGAGCATGGCCTGACGGCGCGCTTCGGCGTACGCCAGGCCGGCGCGGATGTTGTCGGCGGTTTGGAGCGCGATATGTTCTTCGATTTCGGCGCGCAGGCGGTCTTCGTTGCGGCGCGCTTTAGCCGGGGAGATCAGGCGCTCGAAGAATCGCCGCAGTGTCCGCATGGCCTATTGGGTTTCCAACAGGAAGCATAGCATGGTCCCATTGGGAAAGCAACAGGAGCGGGCGACTGACCCAAGCCCTTACGGTCCGACCACGCTGGTCAGCCGGTTGTTGACGCCCATGACGACGCACACGACCTGGCCCGTACCCAGAGCCGCGCAGGAAGGGATACCCAGACCCGTACCGCCGACTTTGGTCCATCCCCCCCAACTGGATCCGTTATACACATCAGCGTAGAAGGCATTATCCAACTCACCGATAACGCCGCAGACTACCAGCCCGGACGCTTGGGTGGTGCAGTTCGCATTGTTGGAGACCGCACCGCCCAACGAGCCGTAAGCGGTCCAATTGTTGATAGCCCACAAGCCACCCAGGAATTCGGTGCCGTAAATCATTCCCGAGTTATAGGCCAAAGCGAAGCAGGCGACCTTGCCGCCAGAGTTTACGGAGGAGCAATTCGGGTCGCCAGCCGCCGATCCACCCAGATTGAGGAAACCCTCCCAAGCGCCGCCGGTGTAGCGGTTCGCCAAGGTCACGCCGTCGACGGTGATCACGGCACAAATCACACCGCCGGCGTTGTCGGTGGTGCAACTGGGGGCCGAGATGGCCGCGACCGCGACGGACTTAAAGGCGCTCCAGGAGGTGCCATTATAGACGGTGTAAGTGAGCGCACCGGCAACACTGCGCGCCGCACAGAGAACTGCTCCGGCGGTGATTTTTGCGCAACTTGGCGCGGAATAGAGTTGCGCCACGAGTTCCACGGGGGTGGTCCAGGTGGAACCATTAAAGATGGTGGTGAACAGGTGTCCGCTGGTGGCGGCCGCCGCGCAGATCACATCGCCGGCACCGTTACTGGTGCAACTTGGATTTGACGCGACGGTTCCCACCAGATTCGCCCATGTGCCCCACGCGGTGCCGCTGAACTCATTGACCATAATCTGGCTCGATCCAGCGCGCACGGCACAGACGGCCTTGCCAGTAGGGACGAATGCACAGGAGGGGTTGCCGAAACCGGTGGCCGTCCCGGTAGAAATGAAACTGCTCCAGGCAGCGAATGCCGGCTGGCAGGATGCCAGGGCGGCGCACAAGATCAGAATGCTTAGTACCGTTCGTTTCATGCTATTTTTCCTCTTCAAGACTGGTGACCATAACCTGCGATCCATTACGGCCGCCGGCTTGGAGTGCGGCCTTGATATTCTGCACCTGCGCAACTAACCGGGCGATCTGCTCCTGTTGTTGGCGGATGAGGGCCTGCTGTTCTTTGGCCGCCTCGATCAGTAGTGCGGTAAGGCGGCTGTAATCGACGCTTTGAGCGTCTTTGCCGTTGGGGTCCCAGGTGACAACCTCGGGAACGACCTGCCCGACTTCTTCGGCAATGACTCCGACTTCGCGCTTGCCGTTGGCTTTCAGCTCATAAGAAACGCCACGCAACTGCTCGACTTTCGCGAGCGCGCCGTGCAGGGTTTGAATATTCGTTTTCCAGCGGCGCGAGCTGTAGACGCTCCAACCGTCGGCAACTGCTGGGCCGGCGCCTTGGGCGATGGTGAGCGAATTCGTGGGCGTGGCTGTGCCGATGCCGACCTTGACATTTGTGCCGCTGGCCAACGGGCCGCCGAGCACCAGAGAGTTGCTCTGGCTGACAACCGCGCCCGCACCGATGGCGGTGGCGTAAGTCAGGTCGCCGCTGCCGGTGCCGGCGCCGTATCCTAAGGCAGTGTTGTAACTGCCGGTGGCGTTGGAGAAGAGAGCCCCGGCGCCGATGGCGGTGTTGTTGCTGCCAGTAGTGTTGTGCGGGAGCGCCTCGTAGCCGGTACCAGTGTTGTTATTGCCGGTCGAGTTGGGGTACAGCGCATAAGCGCCGCTGGCCGTGTTATTGATACCGGCAGTGTTCACGCGGAGCGCATAGAAGCCGTCGGCGGTGTTGTTTCCGCCCGTAGTATTGGAGAGGAGCGCGGTTACGCCGGTGGCGGTATTGGCTACTCCCGTGGTGTTAAAGTGGAGCGCTTCGAGGCCACTAGCAGTGTTGTCACCGCCGGTGGTATTGCTGGCGAGGGCGCCGGCGCCGATGGCGGTGTTGTTTCCTCCCGTGGTGTCGTTCTGGAGCGCTTGCACTCCGCCGGCGGTGTTGCCAAGGCCGGTCATCGTGGAGTTCCCCGAGAAGCCGAGGAAGGCGTTTTGGCTAGATAGCGTGCCAAAGGCGAAGACGGTTCCGCCCAGATTGAAGGTGGTGGCGGCGTTTACCGCGCCGCTGACGTCGAGGGCCGCGGCGGGTGCGAGGGTGCCGATGCCGATTTGCCCGCCGGCAGCCTGGAAGATGTTCGAGTTGCCCAGAGTGGTCCCGCTCACCCACAAGGGGATGTAATCCTTCGCGCCCGTACCGCTCACATCAGGGCTTTGCTGTGCTTGAATACACGCACTGCAGAACAGCAACAGCAGCGCCGAATACAGACAAACGTTTTTCATTTTGATTCGCCTCTTCTAATCGCGCAAAACGGGGCGCGGCCGCACCGCCATGATCCCACGAGTTCCTACCCTGCTTGGCGGCGCGGGCACGCGACCCCTTTGCGCTTTAATGCGATCGCGCAAAACGGGGCGCGGCCACGCCGCCATGATCTCAAGACTTCCTACCCTGCTTGGCGGCGCGGGCACGCGACCCCTTTGCGCTTTAATGCGATCGCGCAAAACGGGGCGCGGCCGCACCGCCATGATCCCACGAGTTCCTACCCTGCTTGGCGGCGCGGGCACGCGACCCCTTTGCGCTTTAATGCGATCGCGCAAAACGGGGCGCGGCCGCACCGCCATGATCCCACGAGTTCCTACCCTGCTTGGCGGCGCGGGCACGCGACCCCTTTGCGCTTCTGATTGGTAAGGCGTGAAGTGGAAGTCAGAACTATCATAGACGATCGCCACCGAGGGAAGTCCGTTCGCAACTTCCCCGCGATGGAATTGCGGTCCTACGGTCATTGCGTTTTCCAGGGCCGTGATATTGAACATAGTGGTGCTGGCGGCGATGTCCCTCTGACCTGTTGTGCAGGACCGCTCAGTTGGCCAAACGGCGGCCGGCGAATCCGGAGCCCTACAATGCCTTCTTAGATGGCCGGTTCTTGGAAAGCCAAGGGCTAGATCCTGGGATCGTCTCCGGGCGGACCGGGCGATTCGTTTCGGCGAAACACCGGATTGGTTTTTGAAACGGCTTGGCTGAGAGTCCCGCGGTCGCAGTAGGGACGGTAGTTGCCTGCCGCCCTCCGTACGGACCAGTGCTGGCGCAACTAACGCACACGGTTCTTGCTTCGGATGCGCCGATGCTTGACCTCGAAGCGCACATCGGGATAAGGGTGTAGAACCGGGACCGGCTGCATCTGCGTTGCGGCAACAACGTGACGCAGGGGTTGAGTTGACCTTACGGACGAATGACTTCGCTGAAGCATTCTACGATCAATTACTACACCGCCGTGCCCGCGCAGCGAGCGAAACGAAAGCGGCGGCTGATACAATCCACACTGGTATGGCAGACAACAAACTCATGCTGCAAATCCTCGATGGGGCAAACCCGGGTGAGAAAGTCATGCTGCTGCAGGGCGTACTCAACGCCGAGACGGCTTTTCAATTTCGAGAGTCCTTACTTAAGACTCAGCCCGCCACGCTGGTAGTGGACATGAGCCGGGTGCGATACGTGGACTCCAGCGGGCTCGGCGTGCTCATTGGCGCATACGTCTCGTTCGAGCGCAATTGCAGGAGGCTGCTTCTGGCGGGCTTGAACGACCGGATTTGGGAGTTGTTCCGCACGTGCAAGATCGAGGATGTATTCACGCGATACCCAACGGTTGCGGATGCGGAGCACGCCTTAGCGTCATAGGTTGTCTACGCTTGGGCGGCAGGATCCACCGTGAAGATACTCCTGCTTTGAAGCTTCTTCGCCAGGACTTCCGTCTTTTCGCCAACTGGACCGCAAGTTCCAAGACAGAGCCCGGCTCGATACAATTGTCGAGGGTGCTCAGAGTTCTCAGCTTGGCGGCAGGGTGTGCGTGTCTCCTGCTCGTGCTATATGCGGGAGCGACGGCTCCGGCAGTTTCCCCCATTCGGTTTGAGGACGTCGCGGCCGGGTCGGGCATCAGCTTCGTTTTAGAGAACTGCCCTACTGCACGGAAGCACCTGATCGAGACCATGGCCGGGGGGGTGGCCGTGTTCGATTACGATGGCGACGGGCGTCCGGACATCTTTTTCACGAATGGGGCCGAGTTGCCATCGCTCGCCAAGACGGGCAAGAAGTATTGGAACCGGTTATATCGCAATGAAGGCGGCTTTAAATTTCGCGACGTTACGGAAGAGGCGGGCGTAGCAGGGGAAGGTTACTCGATGGGCGCCGCCGCGGGCGACTATGATAACGACGGCCATCCGGACCTCTTCGTCGCCGGGGTGAATCGCAACATCCTCTATCACAATCTGGGGAACGGAAAGTTTGAGGACGTGACCACCAAGGCGGGCATTCGCAGTGGAGAATGGGCAGTGGCGGCCGGGTGGTTCGACTACGATAATGACGGCCTGCTGGATCTCTGGGTGGTGCACTACTCGAAATGGTCTACGGACTACGATCGCTTCTGCGGCGACCGGGACCGCGGGATTCGGGTCTATTGCCATCCCAAATATTTCGAGGGGCTGGCCAGCACGCTGTATCACAATAAAGGCGACGGCACCTTCGAGGATGTGTCGGAGAAGGCCGGGGTCGCCTCTTTCGCGGGCCGCGGGATGAGCCTGGCGTTTGCAGACTACGATCAGGATGGCTACCCGGATGTCTTCATCACCAATGACAACATGCCCAATTTCCTATTTCACAACCGCGGCAACGGGACGTTTGAAGAGAAGGCACTACCGGCTGGCGTAGCGCTCCGCGAGGATGGCAAACCGGTGGCGAGCATGGGCGCGGACTTTCGGGATTACGACAACGACGGGCGGCCGGACATCCTGGTAACAGCTCTGGCGCACGAGACCTTTCCGCTGTTTCGAAATTCGGGGAGCGGGCATTTCAGCGATGCGACTTACGCGAGCCATATGGCGGCGCTCAGCACGCAGCACAGCGGCTGGGGCACGGGCCTCTACGACTTCAACAACGATGGCTGGAAGGACGTATTTACGGCCAACTCGCACGTGAACGATCGCGTGGAACTCTTTGAGCCCGCCACTTACCAAGAGACCGACTTCGTCTTTGTCAATCTGGGCAACGGCACGTTCGCGGGCGTGCCGGACGCGGGGCTGAACCAGGTAAAGGCGCACCGCGGGAGCAGCTTTGCGGATTTCGATGGCGACGGCCGCATGGACGTCGTGGTTGCGTCGCTTGGCGATTCCATCGAGCTATGGCGTAACGTCAGTTCCGGGCAGGAGCACTGGATCGATATCAAGCTCACCGGGACGCACAGCAATCGCGACGGTATCGGCGCGCATATCCGGATCGGAGACCAGTATAACGACATGACCAGCGCGGTCAGTTACGCGTCTGCCAGCCTCGTTCCGGTCCACTTCGGGTTGGGAAAGAGGGCCGTGTTGGATCGCATTGAGATCACCTGGCCCAGCGGTAAGCGCCAGGTGATCGAAAACGTGAAAGCCGACCAGGTTCTCACGGTTCGCGAGCCGCAGTAAGCCTAACTCAATACTTGTCGCATCAACTCGAGACTTTTGGGGACGGCCGTCGCAGCCGGTTCGTTTCCTTCCATCTCGAGCGAAACATAGCCCTTGAAATTGGCCTGGCGGAGGATCTTCGCAATCCGGCGATAATCGAGATCGAGGGTATACCACACGCCGCCGCCGAAATACGTTTTGAAATGCACGATATTGGCTTGCGGAGCGATCTTTTCGATTTCCGGATAGGGATCGACGGGAAAATTTCCAATGTCGAGATTGATGCCGAGCCAGGGTGAATTCACCGTGTGGCAGATGTGCAGCAGCGCTTCAGTCTTGGTGGTCAGGCCCCAGTGGTTCTCCAAGTCGAGGACCACGCCCGCCTTTTCCGCCGCGGGGAGACACTCTCGAATGGAATCGATACACCATTTCAGCGCGTCTTCGTTGGTGTAGCCAGGGAGCGGCGGCTCATCGCCCTTCACCTTCATCAGGTCGTCGAATGACGCGATGGTTTTCCATCGGCCCGAGTTCAAGCGGATCGAAGGAATGCCCAATTGCTCCGCCATCTCAATGCAGTGCAGCGTGTGGTCGATCTCTTTGCGGCGAACCTGCGCATCCGGTGAGACGAAGTCCTGGTGAATGGCGAACTGGATTAGATCGAGGCCATTCCGGAATGCTTGCCGCTTGAGCTGATTCAGATAGGCGGTGGATTCGCCGCTCATCTGCCGGTGCAGGACCTCGACCCCGTCGAACCCCAGCCTGCCGGCATCATCAATCACCGACTCGATGGGATACTGGTCGCCCTTGAAGTGCCAGTACGAATAGCTGGAGACACCCAACCGGATGCGGCGCCTGGTTTCCGGCTCCGCCGCCTGCGCTCCCGCTCCCGACAATCCGACCGCGGCTGCGCCGAGTTCGATCCATTCACGTCTGGATGGTTTAAACATGCCTTTCAACGATAGACAAATAGCGGGAAAAATACAAACTATTTAATAAATCACCTTCAGGGAAAACTGGATCTGGCGGGAAGTGCCGGCGGTCCGGCTGATTTCCCCGAATCCCGGCCCCAGCACGATATTCGAGGGCAGGCCGAAATTGACGATGTTGAACACGTTGAAGAATTCGGCGCGGAACTGCAGCGATGCCAGGTCGCCGCGCGAACCGAATTTGAGCGGCGTATCTTTGATCAAGGCGATATCCAGATTGTGGAGCCCCGGGCCGTGGAAGGTATTCCGGCCAAGCGTGCCAAAGGTCCCGTCATTCGGACCGGTCCCTCCTGGGACATTCACGGGCACATAGAACAGCGAAGCATTATTGGCGCCGAGGCCGAAATAATCTTCGCGCACCGTGCGGCTGGTGGACAGATCCGGCACGCCGATCTGGTCGGGCCGGTCGGTGTTGCTGGAGCCTACGCCGGTCTGCTGGATGCCGGAATATACGGTGAAGGGAAGCCCGGTCATGAGCGTGCCGATGCCCATCAACTGCCATCCGGCGGTGAGAGTTTTGCCAAGAAAGCGGAACGGCGCGGGGCGGTCCAGGTGAAGATCCTGGAACAGGCTGAAGGTGAGCGCCTGCCGGATGTCGAAGCTGGAAAGGCCGCGGTCCGCCTGAGCGTCGAATGGATTCTCGGGGAGCGTTTGGGACACGGCGCCGGAATATCCGGAGATAAATCCGCCGAATACGGCGCTGGTATCGTCGATGGATTTCGAAAACGTGTAGCTCGACTGAAAGCCCAGCCCCGTGGAGGTGAGTTCCTTTTGCGCAGACAACTGCAGGGAGTCATAGCTCGAATGCGAGCGGTTGGTCATGATGGTGACGGGTCCATAACCGCCGGTGATAGCGCCTGAGGAGTCGAATTGCGTGTAGGGCGCGAACGGCGGTTGAGCGCCGGCATATCCGTTGGGAGAGTCGGTAACCGGCAATTTGATTCCGGCTGTGCCGACATAAGCTGCATTCAGCGTGGCGCTGCCCAGGTGGCGCTCCAGGCTGGCCGTCCAGGTGCCGATGTAGCCATTCCGGAAATTTGGCGAGAAGCCGACCACGGCCAGCGGCACGATGCGATGGTCGGGCGAGATGGCTGCCAGATCCTGCTCGAATCGCAGCACGTCCATAGTCGTATTCGGTGGCACGTTCTTGGAGTCGCCCGACGCGAAGATGAGCGATCCGCTGGTGGAATAGACTGGCGGCAGTTCCGCCGGAGTGATGATGTTCCGCCCGAACGGGATGACGTCGCCGGGCGCGGCGGTGATGCGCGGGTAAAAGACAAAGGGCGTGCCGCCGGTCAACAGGTTGTCCTGGTAAAGATTGATCAGCAGGGTGGTGATGGCGCCGCCGGCGCGCAGCACGGTCTTGTCGGATAGCCGGTACTCCAGTCCCAAGCGCGGCCCCCATCCATTTTTATCCAGCACGTAAGGCGGTTCCGGATTGATGAGCAGTTCGGAACCTGGGTTAGGGCCGGTCAGCACCGGCGCCGAAGTGCGCTTCCCAGGCTCGCGGATGCGCGATTCGATTTCATATCGCAGGCCGTAGTTCAGAAGCAGCTTGTCGGTGACCTTCCAGCTGTCCTGAAAATATGCGTTGTACGCGTCGCGGTGAATGGGGGAATCGCCGATGCGGCTGCCCTGCGCAAAGAGCGGCGGCGCTACGGCGACCGTATAGGTAAATGCGCTGGCCGTCAGCAGCCCGGTTAAGGAATCGGGCAAAGGCTGGCCGGGACTGATGTCGTGAGTCCCGCTGAGAGAAGCGATGGGCACCGGCGAATAGGCCGTGCCGCCTCCGAACTGGAATTGGCCATTGGGGTTGATCCCGAACAGCGAGGTATCGCGGTTGCCCCGCACCTCGCCACCGGCCTTAAAGGTGTGCTTGCCGCGAATCCAGGTGAAATTCTGGCGCAATTGCAGCAGGTTGCCGAACCATCCCTGCACCGATCCGGCGGCGGCGTTAAACGCCTCGTAGAGCCCGTCGCCGAAGGTCAAGCCGGGGTCCTGCTGATCGTGCGTGGGGAACTGAGGAGTGGCGCGCGTGAAGCTGATCGACGATTCCATGTTGGAGGTCGCCGATGGCGTGTGCGTGTAGCTGACGACGGCGTTGCGCTGCTGATCGGTGAACTCGACGGCGAAACTGGGGTCGATAGCGATCTGGCTGGGGTTGGTGATCGGGCCCACGGTGTTTTCCATGGTGAAGCGCGCGAACAATTGCGATTTGCTCGACAGGCGGTGATCCAGCCGCGCCGAAAACTGGTCCGACACCGTAGTGACTTTGGCCGAGGTGGCGTAGGTGCGCGCGCCATACGGCCCCGACGAATCGTTCGGCATGGGATACCGCGCCAGTATGGAGGCGATTTGCGGGTTCACAGGAACGATCAGGGTGTCGCCCGGAAACGCGGTGGTGTCGCGGCCCGCGCGATCGGAGAGCGAGGGCACCGGGATGATCTCGGTATTGCTCAACACCTGCCGGAATCCCTGATATTCCAGGAAGTAGAAGGTCTTGTCGCGTCCGTTGTAGAGGCCGGGCACGATCACGGGTCCTCCGCTGGTCAGGCCGAATTCATTGCGGATGAAAGGAGGGATGCGGCGTGGTTCGGCCAGGGAACGGTAATCGAAGAAATTGCGCGCATCCAATGCCGAATTGCGCAAAAACTCAAAGAACGATCCGTGAAAGGCATTGGTTCCCGACTTGGTAATGATATCGGTAAAGCCGGCAGCGCCGCGCCCGATTTCAGCCGGCATCCACCCGGAGCTGGACTGGATCTCTTGCACGGCATCCACGTTGAGATTGGTGAAGGTGGCGCCGCCCATCTCGGGGTCGGTGCTGTCGGCGCCATCCATGGCAAACACCGCGGCCGTCCCGCGCTGGCCATTGACGGCGAACTGCTGGGTGAAATTCGCCGCGCCGTTGGTGTCTGTCATGGTGCCGGCGGCGAGCAGTAGCAGTTGGCTGAAATCGCGCTTGTTCAGCGGGAGTGACGACACCGCTTTGCCCGATAATTGTTCGCCGCCGGAACCCTCGCGCGAAGCTGCATCGGGGGCGAAAGACAGGCTGCCGCCGGTGGCGAGCGTGAGGATGACGCGCGCGCTCTGGCCGGGCACTGGCGCTTTAGCGGAAAGAGCCGCAACGGCGCCGTTGTATTCCACCGAGAGAACGTATTGGCCGGGAGCGAGGGACTCGAACGCGAATTTCCCATCCGGCCCCGTTTTGGCTGTGGTCACGGCGGTGCCCAACTGCATGCGGACCACGGCGCCGGTTATTCCCCGCCCGGCGGCGTCACGTAATTCGCCGTTCCAGGGCCTGGCATCCTGCATTTGCTGCGCTTGGCATGGAGCGAGGCTCGTCAGCGCTAACAAGGAGATGACGATGGCTAATCGATTCGGTGAAATAACTTGGATAAAGGGCAAAGAGCGAAGTCTCCGGTATGGCGATATACTGCGATGATAAGCGATGCGGAGAATTGGGGTGTTTTTTGTTTTGCTGCTGCCGGCAATTCCGGCCCGGCCCGCCTCTACGGTCACCTATTACAAAGACGTTGCGCCCATCATTTATTCTCAATGCTCGGTTTGTCACAGGCCCGGTGAATCGGGACCGTTCTCGCTTCTTACTTTTGAAGACGTAAAGCGGCACGCGGCACAAATCGCCACGGTCACGAAGAGCCGGTTTATGCCGCCATGGCAGCCTCAAGCCGGCTACGGGGAGTTCGCCGAGGAGCGGCGCTTAACGGACGCGCAGATTCAGACCATCCAGCAGTGGGTGGCCGGCGGAGAGCTACCCGGGAATCGGCGGAACGAACCCAAGCGGCCGGCCTTCAGCTCGGAATGGCAACTGGGGGCGCCCGACCTGGTGCTCAATGTCAACCAGCCGTATCATCTGCCGGCGGACGGCGGCGAAGTATTCTGGAACTTCGTGATCCCGGTACCGGTGAAGGAAGAGCGCTGGGTGCGCGCGATCGAGGTGCGCCCCGGCAATGCCAAGGTCTTCCATCATGCCAACGTGATTCTCGACCGGGCCGGCAGCGCGCGGCGGTTGGAACCTAAACCGGGCGCGGGATTCGAAGGCATGGACATCACCGTACAGGAGGATTCCTTCGATCCCGACAGCCACTTCCTCTCCTGGAAGCCTGGCAGCGAGCCCGTGGTGGAGCCGGACGGAATGGCATGGAAAGCCACGCCCGGCATGAACCTGGTGTTGAACGTACACCTGCGGCCGACCGGAAAGCCGGAGACCATCAATCCCGAGATCGGCCTCTACTTCACTCCCCATGCGCAGACGAAATTCCCCATGCTGGTGCAGTTAGAGCATGACGGCGCCATCGACATTGCACCCGGAGAGAAAGATTTTCTGGTGTCGGACGATTTCACCGTTCCCGTCGATCTGCATGTGCTGGAAATCTATCCGCATGCGCACTATCTGGCGGTACTGATGGAAGGCTACGCCACGCTGCCGGATGGCACGCGGAAATGGCTGATCCGGATTCCGCATTGGGACTTGAGCTGGCAGGGAGTTTACCGCTGCAAGCAGCCTGTGTTTCTTCCGCGCGGATCGGTAATTTCCATGCGCTATCATTACGACAACTCGAGCGCCAACGTCCGCAACCCCAACCAACCGCCGAAGCGGGTGACCGCCGGCAACGGGTCCAAGGACGAGATGGGACATCTGTGGCTACAGGTTCTGCCGGTAACGGATTCCGATCAACGCGCGGCGATCCAGCAGGCGCTGATGACGCACCGGCTGGAAAAATATCCCGGCGATTTCTCCGCGGCCTTCAACCTGGGAGCGCTGATGATGGACGAAGGCAAGCCCGCCGATGCCATCCCTTATTTCGAGAAAGCCAGCCTGTCACAGCCAGCCAGCGCGCTGGCAGCCAATGAACTCGGCGTGGCGCTGATGACGGAATCCAATCTCCCGGACGCCGCGAAGCTGTTCGCCCGGGCGGTGGAACTGGATCCGAGCTACACGGATGCGCGATTCAACCTGGCCAGCGCGGAAGCCGCGGGCGGCAACTGGGCATCCGCCGCGCAGCACTTCCGCCAGGTAATGAGCGAAGCGCCGCAGAACCTGAAAGCCAGGCAGCACCTGGGGGAGGTGCTTTATCTGTGGGGCGACGACTTTGCCAAAGCCGGGAATTTCCCGCAGGCAGCCGGCCGTTACCGGGAGGCTTTGGCTTATCGTCCCGACGATCCGGCACTGCATACCAACCTGGGCCAAGTGCTCGCGCAACTCGGCCGCCGGCAGGAAGCTTTGGCCGAATTCGAAGCCGCATTACGCGCAGATCCTTCGTTCGAGTCTGCCAAGCATGCGTTAGCGATCCTGCGCGGGCACTGAGCGAGCCGCGCGGGACGTAACACCTACCGATTGCTTCGCTTGTTCGTCTTAATACACTAACAGGTTTCGAAAAAGGATTCGGAGCCTGTTAGACGCTCGTGGGGCCATTTTTGTAGCGCTTTAATGTCCAAAACCAAATAAAAACAAATAAATGCTTGCACTCCAGGTCAATCTGACATAAAATTTGCCAAACGACACTTTCACCGATTCGTGTGAGTCGGTATTTAATAGGGTTCCCAAGCTTTTTAGGGGTTGAAGTCTAAGCACGATCTGGTGTTCGCCAGTCCGCACCGCGGCGAACGTATGGGTTGCTATCGCTCGTTATCCAAAATATTCCAAGGGGGGAATATGTTCCAGTGCAAGTGGTTCCGCAGTAAGTCCAGTTACAGTCTGCTTGCGGTGTTCTTGTTATTTGCCGCTGTTCTCACAACCATTCCGGCCAAGGCCCAGGTCCTGTACGGTTCGCTGGTGGGCACCGTGACAGACCCGAGTGGAGCCGTAGTTCCAGACGTTACCGTCTCGGCGACAGATTCGGCCACCGGAGCGACTCGCGACGAGAAAACGGATCAATCGGGGCGTTACAGCATTACCAATTTGAACCCGGGCACGTACTCGGTGAAGGTGACGGCCAGCGGCTTCCGCACCGTGGAACAGAACAATTTCGTTGTCACTCCCAACGTGATCGGACGCATCGACTTTCACCTGCAGGTAGGCCAGGCGACCGAAACCGTAACAGTTAGCGCCGAGGCGGTGCAGTTGCAAACGGACAAGGCCGATACGCACACGGAGCTGACGTCGAAATCCATCGTGGATATGCCGCTCGGAGGTTTCCGAAACTATCAGGCCTTAATCGACCTGGTGCCTGGCGCCACGCCGTCCACTTTTCAGAACTCGATTACCGATACTCCGGGCCGCGCGCTGCGCACCAATATCAACGGCGGCAATGCACAGACCAATATCACGCAGATCGACGGAGCAGAGAGCATCAACGTATGGCTGCCGCATCACGTTGGTTACGTGGTGCCGGCGGAGGACGTGGACGTGGTGAACATCACGACCAGCGCCTCCGACGCGGACCAGGGTCTGGCGGGAGTTTCGGCGATCACGGTGGTGACCAAGAGCGGCACCAACGACATTCACGGCAGCGCCTTCGAATTCAATAGCAACCAGCACTTCGATGCCCGGAATTTCTTTGCCACGGATAAGCCCGTTTCCATTTACAACAACTACGGCGGCACCATGGGCGGGGCCATTAAGAAGAATAAGCTGTTCTATTTCGGCAGTTTTGACGGAACCAACCAGAAAATCGCTTCGAACGGCTTTTTTACCGTGCCGACGGCCGATCAGGAGAGCGGGAATTTCAGCAGCTATCTGACGGGCGCCAACGCCACGGTCATCTACAATCCGTTTACGGGCAACGCGGACGGCTCCGGGCGGACACCTTTCCCCAACAACGTGATTCCGTCGAATCTGATCAGCCCGATTGCGCAGAAGGTACAAGGCTACTTTCCGGCGGCGAATGTTCCTGGAGTCGTGAACAACTACTACGCGGCGGGCGGCCCGATTCTGGATCGTTACCAGGCGGATGGAAAGCTGGACTGGAACCGCACCGAGAAGCATCACATATTTGTTAAGTACGGAAGAATGTGGGCGACCTCGGGCGGCCAGGGCATTTTCGGCGTGGCCGGCGGACCGGCGCCGGGCGCCGATCCGGGTCTCGGGAACACGGTCACCCAGGTGGCCACCATCGGCACCACTTACACCTTCTCTCCCAACGTAGTGCTCACCGCGAGCTTGGGTTTGAACCGGCTGGACCAGATCGTAACCGGCAACGATTACGGTAAGGAGTTCGGTCAAATACTAGGCATTCCCGGACTGAACGGCAGCGACATCCGCGATAGCGGATTCCCCAATATCAACATCGGCGGGTATACGGAATTCGGCGTACCGAACTGGATGCCGCTGTTCCGCAACGATGAAACCTTCACGCAGAACGATAGTCTGACCTGGACAAAGGGCGCGCATCAGTTCAGCTTCGGCTTCGACCTGGTGCGGCACCACCTGAACCACTGGCAACCGGAGTTGAGCTTCGGAGGTCCGCGCGGCTATCTCGATTTTAGCGGCCAGACCACGGCACTCAATACCGCCGGTAATGCTTCCGTCACCAACCAGTTCAACGCGTACGCGCAGTTCCTGCTGGGCCTTTCGGACGACGTCCAGAAGGGCGTGCAGTACATCCTGATGACGGGCCGCGAATGGCAGTTTGGCTGGTATGGACAGGACCGCTGGCAGGTTTCCCGCAATCTGACGGTTACGGTGGGTTTGCGGTATGAATTGTACCCGCTGATGACGCGCAGCAATGGCAAGGGAATCGAGCAGTATATTCCGGCCACCAACCTAGTGTACATGGGCGGCCGCGGCAGCGTTCCAGAAAACGCAGGCATCAATGTAAGCCACACATTGTTCGCGCCGCACGCCGGGATCGCATATCGCATGGGCGACAAAATGGTGGTACGCGCCGGGTACGGCTTGAACTACGATCCAATCCCGTACTCCCGCCCGTTGCGCGGTTTCTATCCGCTCACCATCAACGCCGAGACAAAGTCACCGAACAGCTTTTCTTACGCCAGCACGCTGGACTCCGGTATTCCGCCGGTGCCGCTGCCGGATATTTCCACCGGCATCGTACCGCTGCCGACAGACGCCAGCGAGCGCAGCCCGTGGGGATACATTCACCGCGGGTACGTGCAGAGCTGGAATGTGACGGTCGAACGTAAGCTGCCCGAAGATATTGTGGCTTCGGTGGGTTACGTCGGCTCGCACTCGGTCCACCTGCTGGCGGATCGCGACATCAATACCGGCTATCCCGGCTCCACGCTGGCCAATCTGCCTTACAACCTGCTCTACGGCCGCACGCAGCCGACCGACATGTGGGACGGATACCTGAGTTCCAGTTACAACTCGATGCAGGTGGCTTTCAGCCGCGCATTCTCGAAAGGGCTGATGCTGAAGGGCGCTTATACCTGGTCGCACGCTATCGACTACGCCGATGACGATGGATGGACAGGGGTGGCCTTCAACTATGCGCCCGATTTCCAGCGCAACCGGGCGACCGCCGGGTTCGACGTACCGCAGAACTTCCAGGTCGGCTGGGTCTATGAACTGCCGTTTGGAAAGAACAAGGCGCATCTCAACACCGGACCGGCTGCATTGCTCTTCGGCGGCTGGCAGCTCAGCGGCAGAGAGGCGATGTACGTGGGCACGCCGTTCACCGTGGGCGCGCCGGACACTTCGCTCAACGATGGCGGTACCAACACGCAAACGGCCAACCAGGTTCTGCCGAGCGTGCAGTTCCTCGGACACATAGGGCCGGGGGCATACTATTACAACCCCGCGGCCTTCGCGCCGGTTACCACGCAGGGCTTCGGGACCTCGGGACTCAATATCCTCCGCGAGCCGGGGATTTGGAACACCGATCTTTCGATCGTTCGTGACTTTGTGATCAAGGAACGAATGACACTCCAGTTCCGCACTGAGTTCACGAACCTGCCGAACACCTCGCACTTCAACGCGTCCGCAACCGGTAGCGGCTTCGGCAACGGCGGCGGCGGCGTTGACAACTACGTGACTGATTCCAGTTTCATGCAGGTCACCAGTTCTTCCGGCGAAAGGAACATCCGCTTCGGATTACGCTTACACTGGTAATCTTGTAGTTGATGCAGTGGATGGTTTTTGGGAAAGGGCGGTCCGCGCGGGCCGCCCTTTTTTTTGCCTTGGCAGTTGCGACCGCGAGGCTCTGCGGGTTCCAGAGCGAAGATTTGGCCGCGCTCTCACGGCGCGTGAAAGAACTCATGTCGGAGGGCCGGTTTGAACAGGCGATCCCGATCTGCGAGCAGTTGGTGAAAGCTGTTCCAGGCAATACTGGCCTGTTGTTGAACCTGGGTATGGCCGAACAGATGGCCGGGCATCCGGACAAAGCAATTCCGCGATTGCAGGAAGTTCTGAAAGTGGAGCCAAACAGCATCCCTGCTCTCAATTCGCTGGCGACCTCGCAGCTTCAACTCGATCAGCCGAAGGCAGCGATCACCCCGCTCAAGAAATTGGCCGCTCTTGAACCCTCCAATCACGGAACTCGCGAGATGCTCGCGGGCGCCTTGCTGAGTGCCGGCGATTTGGACCAGGCTGTTACCCAATATCGCAAGCTGGCCGCGGAGATGCCCTCCGACTCGAAGGCGTTGTACGGTTTGGGAAAGACCTACGAGGAGCTATCCGCACGCCTGTATGACAGGCTGACGCAGCACGATCCGCACTCAGGATATATGGCTGCTCTGATCGGATCGGCGCGCTTGAAGAGCCAGCAGTATCACAGCGCATTTTTCTTTTTCAAAGAAGCGCAGCGTTCGCAGCCCAATCTGCGGGGGGTGGATTCCGGGTTGGCGATGATTTATCGCAAAGCCGGCCACCTTGACTGGGCCGCCATGGAAGAGAAGGGTGAAGACAGCCTTCCGCCGCCGGACTGCGCGAAGAACCCGACGGAATGCTACTTTTTTCAAAATCGCTATGCGGAGGCCGCCAAATCCGCCGGCCCGGACGCCGGCGATGCCGTGCTTTATTGGGGCATTAAAGCCTACGATCAACTGGCCCTCGAAGTTTTCGCGCGTCTCGAAGCGGTGCCGGAATCCGTGGAGTTGCACGTTTGGCGGGCACAGGCGGCGCACAGCCGGAATCGCGACCTGGAGGCAGTGGGCGAATGGCGCGCGGCCCTGAAGCTGTCACCGGGGAATCGACGGCTGGAAGGCGAACTGGCATCCTCACTTTTTCTGGCACACGACTACAACGCGGCGATTTCAATGCTCGAAAAGCAGATGAAAGACAACCCGAAATCACCGGATCTCAACTTCATGATGGGGGAAAGCCTGCTCCGCACCGAACAGCCGGACAAGGCCGTGCCCTATTTGGAAACCGCGCTGCAGACGAGTCCCAACATGCTTCCCGCGCATGCGTCGCTGGGACTGTCGCTAGCCAAGCTCAATCGCGATCGCGAAGCCATTCCGCATCTGGAAAAGGCCCTGGAGTTGGATGACGACGGTGCGCTGCACTACCAACTGGCCCGAGCCTATCAGCAGGTTGGAGATGCCGCGCGCGCTGACACGGTCATGGCGCAGTATCAGGAAATCCAAAAACGAAACCAGGAAGAGAAAGAAGAAATCACCAACGACGTGCAGATCACTGCGCCGCATGTGAAGTGAGCGGACCGCCTGGATAAAACCCGGGCCGGGTTCCTGGCCCGACCTGGCGAATCGCAACGTATATTGGGAGAAAATAGGCGCAGCTCGGCCCAAATACGAGAGCTTCGAACAAAACAAAGGAGAGCCGAGTGGCCGTCTCGCGGATCAGGGTAGCAGATCATCAGCCCAGCTTGTACGGGGTCCGGTACTCGTAAGAAAGCCATTCATTTGCGGCCTGATTATTGGTGAAGAGCTCGGTTTTGGCATCCCACTCCAGATAGCTTCTGGTGCGCAGCGCCACATTGCCGATCAGGGTGGCCGCGGTGGACAGATGGCCGGTGAGTGTGTCGCAGTTGGTCTGTTTGCGGCTGCGGATGCAATCGAGGAAGTTGCGCGTATGCGGCGCGGGATCGATGTTGCCTTTCCCGTGACGTTCCGCCATGGCCGGCTTGCGGCTGCGACCCCAGGACTTCTCGTGTTCCCGGTCCAGAGGCGTGTGCGCCGGAACTTCCGACGCGGCATTCATCTCCGGCACGACGTCCCAGCGGTGCATGTCGATGTACATGGTGCCCTTGGTGCCGCGCAGTTCCATTTCCGAGCGGTTGGGATTCCCGCCCGCCGCGTTGCAGTTGATCTGCGAAAAGGTCACCATGGTCCCGCCAAAGTCCCACAGGATCTCCGCCGTATCCGGCACTTCACGGTTGTCCTGAATTGCGTACTTTCCGCCCATGGCGGTCACCGCCACGGGAGCGTCCTTACCCAGGCACCAGCGCAGGATGTCCATGTAGTGGACTCCAAAGTTGGTCACCTGGCCGCCCGAGTAGTTGTAAAACCAGCGGAAGCGGTAGTACATGCGGTTTTTGTCATACGGCACGCGGGGCGCCGGGCCCAACCATTTTTCCCACTCCTGCTCGCTGGGAGGATTCTCAGCGGACCCCGGACCGATGCCCAGCGGCCACTCGTTTACCAGGTGGTAAGAGCGCGCCATGGTGACCTGGCCGATGCCTCCCGCGCGCACGAACTCCGCTGCCTCCTGGACGAATGCCGCCGAACGGCGGTTCAGACCCACTTGTACGATGCGCCGTGTCTCGTTGGCTACTTCGACCATACGGCGGCCTTCCGATACGGTCAGCGATAGCGGCTTCTCGCAGTAGACATCTTTGCCGGCGCGGCAGGCGTCGGTGAACATGAGCGCATGCCAGTGGTCGGGGGTGGCAATGACTACAGCGTCCACGTTTTGGTCGTCCAGCAGTTGGCGATAGTCCTTGTACTTTTTGGGCGCGGCGCGGGATTTGCGTATGGCAAGATCCATGTAGTCGTCGCGCAGATCGCAGACAGCGGTGGTTTCCTGATCGGCCCATTCGAGAAAAGCGTCATGCACCTGATCGCCCCGGTTGCCGACACCGATATATCCTAAGCGGACCCGGCCGTTAGCGCCGAGAATATGCGAGTAGCTCAGCGCCGTGGCGCCGGCCGCCACAAATGCCCGTCTTGAAAGATCTTTCATGGGGTCACCTTTAGGATAATGATATCGGCTTTCCCATATCACAAAGACGGACCAGACCGTCGAGCCTTGATAGAATCAGGCTGGAGACCGCTGATGCGCCGCAGAACATTTCTCACTAGCGCCGGCAGCCTAGCCACCGCGGGGGCCGTCGGGGCTGCCGCCACAAGCGCTCGGGCCAGTACACGCAACACATCGCTTACGCCGCCACGCAAGGTGACCGTGGGCACCGCGATTCAGGACCTTTGGGGCGCCTACCCGGGAATCGGGCAGCGTCTCGATCTCCTCACCAGCCTGGTGGGCCGCATGGCGGAGCGGTCCCGCGCTAACTTTGGGCGGGGCCTGGATCTTGCCGTATTGACCGAAACCGCCGTCAGCGGCGTGGCGGGCAAAGATGCGCACGCCTGCGCGGTCCCGCTCACGGGCAGTTTCGAGGCGGCTTTCAGCCGCGCGGCGCGCGAGCATCACTGCTATGTCGTGGCTCCCACCTACCTGCTCGAAGCGGACGGCCAACGATGCTCGAATGCCGCGATTCTGTTCGACCGCAACGGCGCCGTGGCCGGCGTTTATCGCAAAGTGCACCTGGTGGTGGGACCGGACGGCGAATCCACGGAAAGCGGTTCCACCCTGGGACGGGAGGCTCCAGTGTTCCATTGTGATTTCGGCCGGCTCGGCATTCAGATCTGCTACGACATGGAATTCGATCATGGCTGGGATGAGCTGGCCCGGCAGGATTGTGAATTGGTGGCGTGGCCCACGCAATCTCCGCAGACGGCGACCCCGGCGTGGCGCGCCATGGCCAATCAGTATTACATCGTGTCCAGCACGTGGCGGCACAACGCCTCGGTGTTCGAACCGACCGGGCGCATTGCGGCACAAATCCGCCCGCCCGAAACCCTCCTGGTTGATCAGATCGACCTGAGCTATGCGATCCTCCCCTGGACCGCTAAGTTGGCAAACGGAAAGGCGTTTCGGGAGCAATTCGGCGACCGGGCCGGCTTCCACTACTATGAGGACGAGGACCGTGGCATCTTCTGGTCGAACGATCCGGCCATGACGATTCATGAGATGGTCCGAGCGGCCGGCCTCGAGGAGCAACGCGAACAGCTTGCCCGCGTGGCGCAGGTGTACCGTAAGGCTGGATTGCGCGAGTGATCTCGGTCGGGGCTGTCTAGCCGGTGGCCGGATACACGCTCCGGATCGCCGCCACGATATCTTCCATATCCCGCCTGGCACACTTGGGGTCCACCAGACCGCCGGCGCCGACGCTCTGCGCGAAATCTTCCAGGCCGGACGGTCAGCACCAAATTCAAAATTGGCGCAGCAGACCGGCAGCGCCGCCGCGTTTTGGGGACCGCACCAGAGTCACCATTACCAGCGCGGCCAGGCAGGGCACTATAGACGCCACGATAATGATGGGCTGGAAGGAGAGGCGGTCGGAGACGCGGCCGATCAGGTAGGTGGAGACCAGGGTGACGAGGCCGGCGCCGGTGCCGCTCATGCCGCTGACGGTGGCGACCGCGCCGCTCTGAAAGACGTCGGCCGGCAGTGAGATGAAGATGGTGGAGCAGGCCGCGTAACAGAAAGTGGCGAAGGCGAACAGGGCGATCAGCAGCCAGTAATGCGAGGTAAAAGCAGCGGGGATCAGCAGCAGCATGGCGGGGCCGAAGATCGACACGACGGTGCGGCGCGATTTGCCCACGGACCAGCCCCGGCGGATCCAGTAGCTGGAGAGGCCGCCACCGAAGAAGTTGCCGAGGTCGGCAGCCATGAAGGGGGCCCAGAAACCGAGGGCGCTCTCTTCCATGCGGAAACCTTTGCTCGATAGGTAGATGGCGAACCATTCGGCGATCATGAACCAGTAGGGATCGAGGAGCGAGCGGCCGACTACGATGCCCCAGGTTTGGGGAAGGGTTAGGAGATGGGGGGAAGCGGGGACCTGGGGACGCGGGGATTCCTCGTTCGCGGCGGGGGCCGGACTGGCGGCTGAGGGGGCGACTTCGTTCTCGGAGTGCCGGCCCGATTTGATGAGGGCTAACTCTTCGGGCGTAATTCTGGGGTGGGTCTCCGGCGGGTGGTAGAAGTTTTTCCAGGCGATCAGCCAGAGGAAACCCAGGCTGGCAGTGATCAGGAATGCCGGGCGCCAGGAGCCGAAGGTGTGGAGCAGGAAGACTACCAGGAAGGGTGCTACGGCTCCGCCTATCGACGATCCACTATCGAAAAGGGCCACGGCCCAGGCACGCTCGCGGTCGGGGAACCATTCCGAGACCGCTTTGGCGGCGCCGGGCCATCCGGCGGATTCACCGGCTGCCAGCAGGCCCCGAAACAGGCGGAAACTGCCCAGACCCTGGGCCATGGCGGTGCACGCGGCTATGATCGAGTAGAAAGCCACGCTGATCGATAGCCCGCGGCGGGTGCCAATACGATCGAGCACCCGGCCCGAAACGAACTGCATGATGCTGTAGACCACGCGGAAGGCGATCAGGATGGTAGCGAAGTCGGTGTTCGTCCAGTGATACTGTTCTTTTAGGGTGGGCGCCAGCACGCTAAGGGTCTGCCGGTCGATGTAATTGATGACCGTGGAGGCGAACAGCAGGCCGCCGATCCACCAGCGGAGGTTACGGATCAAGATGAAGACCATCATAGAGCCATTCCGGATCAAGAGCGTGGAGCCGCTGCGGCACACCACGCGAGAGGAGCGCGAGCGGCTGCTGGAGGCGGCCGGCTACAACCTGTTCCTGATCGAGGCTAAGGATATCCTGATCGATCTGCTGACAGATTCGGGCACCAGCGCGATGTCCACCGGCCAGTGGGCTGCGCTGATGCGCGGGGACGAATCGTACGCGGGCAGCGAAAGCTTCTTTCGCATGAAGCGGGTGGTGGACGATCTGACCGGTTTCCGGCATATGATTCCGACGCACCAGGGGCGCGCGGCGGAGCGGATCCTGTTCACGGTGATGTGCCGTCCGGGACAAGTAGTGCCCAACAACACGCACTTCGATACCACGCGCGCCAACATTGAATTCACGGGCGCACGGGCGGTGGACCTGCCCATTCCGGAGGCAGCCGACACGCAGGCGCGGCTGGATTTCAAAGGCAATATGGACGTGGCGGCGCTGGAGGCGCTGATCCGCGAGACGGGCGCGGAACATATTCCGCTGGTGATGCTGACGGTGACCAACAACTCGGGCGGCGGCCAGCCGGTCTCGATGGCCAACATCGAGGCAGTGCGCGAGGTGACGGCGCGTTACCGGATCCCGTTGTACCTGGATGCCTGCCGCTTCGCGGAAAACGCCTGGTTCATCCAGCAGCGGGAGGCGGGATACGCCGGCTGGACGCCGAAACAGATTGCGCAGAAAATGTTTTCGCTGGCGGACGGGTGCACGTTCTCCGCGAAGAAGGACGCGTTCGCCAACATCGGCGGGTTCCTGTCGACCAATGACGACCGGCTGGCGGCCCAGGAGACCAACCTGCTGATCCTGACGGAAGGCTTTCCGACCTACGGGGGCCTGGCGGGACGGGACCTGGAAGCCATCGCGGTGGGGCTGGAGGAAGTGCTCGATCCGGATTACCTGCGCTACCGCGTCGTATCGACGGGCTACCTGGGACGGCACATCGCGGACCACGGCGTGCCCATCGTGGAGCCGCCGGGCGGACATGCAATTTATATCGATGCGGCGCGCATGCTGCCGCACATCCCGCGCGGGCAGTTTCCGGGGCAGGCGCTGGCGGTGGAATTGTACAGGCATGCGGGAATCCGGTCGGTGGAGATCGGCTCGGTGATGTTCGGCGAGCAGGCCCGGCACGAACTGTTGCGCCTGGCGATTCCGCGACGGGTGTACACGCAGAGCCATATCGACTACGTAGTTGAGGCGATTCTGGAGGTGAACGCGCGGAAGGAGGAGATCCGCGGGCTGGAGATCGCGGAGGAACCGCCTTTTCTGCGGCATTTTAGCGCGCGGTTCCGGCAGTTGGCTGGAGTAGCGGTGTGAAATGGTACTGGGCGCGTGTGCTTCAACGGAAAGTGCTTGCGCCGGGGGGCCGAAATAGAGTAAAAACATAGGTTATGTGATTTGTTTTCACAGGACTGGGGATGATCCTGTGAACCCAGTGTGCAAAAGCGTGGACAAGCGCGGGGCCAGACGTGGGGCTGGTTGATTCTGAACGGTTTGGCCGCACCCGTGGGAACGTCTTTGTACCTATGTTTTATGCAGAGGGTAAGCGCGTCAAAACACGGCCCGAAAATAGCAGGTGCGGAGCGCGGATGCGACCGCTAAGCTGATCATTCCGCCATGTCAGCCACCGCCGTATCCCTGGACAAGGGACTACCCAGTAACGTAGACGCCGAGCGTTTCGTGCTCGGCTCGATCCTGCTCAACGACAGCCTCTACATCCAAGCCGCGGGCGAACTGCAGCGCGACGATTTCAGCCTGGAAAAGCATCGCCGCATCTTCGGCCGAATGGGCGAACTGTACGACCGCGGCGAGCACATCGATCGCATCACCATCGCCAACGAGTTGATGAAGTTCGGCGAACTGGAATCGTGCGATGGCCTGAGCTACCTGGTTTCTCTGGACGACGGGTTGCCGCAGACGCTGAACATCGACGCCTACATCCGCATCGTGAAGGATAAGGCGGTGCTGCGGCGGATCATCTTCGCTTCGCAGCACATGATGAACCGCTGCCTGGTGGGCGAGGAGGAGCCGGACGACATCCTGGCCGGAGCGGAAGAGACGCTGCTGAGGCTGGGGGAATCCCGCGTGCGCGGCGGCCTGATGAGCCCACGGCAGGTGATCGAGCAGTATCAGGGCGGGCTGAACGCGTTCCTGGATCCGAGCAAGCGGGTTAAGGGCATCAGCACGGGGTTCACCAAATTCGACGAAAAGACCAGCGGGCTGCATGCGGGCGACCTGTTCATTTTGGCGGCGCGGCCTTCGATGGGGAAGACGGCGCTGGCGCTGAACATCGCGCAGCATGTGGCGGCCAAGGTAAAGCGGACGGTGGCGGTGTTTTCACTGGAAATGTCGCAGGAGTCGCTGCTGACGCGCATGCTGTGCGCGACCGCACGGGTGGACAGCCAGAAGTTCCGCGCCGGGTACCTGAGCGCGGATGAACGCAGGCGGCTGCAGGCAGCGGCATCCAGCATCGTAGAAGCGCCGCTGTTTATCGACGACACGGCGGGGATCCACCTGATGGATATCCACGCCAAGCTGCGCCGGGTGAAGGCCGAGCACGGGCTGGGGCTGGTGATCGTGGATTACCTGCAGTTGATGAGCGGACGCGGGCGTTTCGAGAACCGGAACCAGGAGATCAGTACCATTTCGCGGGGCATGAAACTGCTGGCCAAGGACCTGAATGTGCCGGTCATCGTGCTGTCGCAGCTCAACCGCGCGCCCGAAGCGCGGCAGGGCGACCACCGGCCGATGCTGAGCGATCTGCGAGAATCGGGATCGATCGAGCAGGATGCTGACCTGGTGGCGTTCGTCTTTCGCGAGGAGTATTACAAGCCTCAGGACGAGAGTGTGCGGGGCAAGGCGGAGTTGATTCTCGCCAAGCAGCGCAACGGGCCGACCGGGACGGTGGAACTGGTGTTTCTGCACGAGTTCACCAAGTTCGAGAACCGGGCGGCGGATTTGGGCGAGGCGGAGGAGTAGGCCGTGGGAGCCCGACGTAGCGCGAGGCACCGCCCCACTTGCAGTTCCACACGCGTTCACCGAGTTTGAGAACCTGCCGATGGAGTCTTGGCGAGTCGGGGAGGCGGCACGGTTTAAGCAGGCCCAGGGTTGCGGTGTGGCCCGCGTCCATTGAAGACGCACATCCCGGAATGCCTGCCTCCAGATAGGCGCGTTGCAGTTCTTGCGATCGAAGGCAAACGTTTTTCTTCGCCATTCTTATCATGGTTGCTCCGCGGGTGGCGGCGTTCGTACTAGTTGCGCATGCGGGTGAAGTAGAGGTCGGCCGCGCCGTCCAGGCCGGCGCGTGTCACCTGGGGTGGATGGCCCTGGTATTCGCTGCGCCAGAGCAGGATATCGCAGAGGTCTCCGGGATAGCAGGCCTTCAGGCCGTCGCTGCGGCGGAGGCAGATTTCGGCCAGGTAGCCGGCGGTTTCGGCGTCACACGTCATGCGGCGGCGGTCAATCGCCCTGGACAGGATTTCCTGGAAGCACTCCGCGGTTACCGGTTCCACGTAAATCTTATTGTGAATGCGGCGCAGGAAGGCCTCGTCGGCTAACTCGGACGGGTCCAGATTGGTGGCGAAGACCACCATGACTTCAAAGGGCACGCAGAGTTTCTGCCCGTGGTGCAGGGTGAGATAATCCACGCGGCGATCCAGGGGCACAATCCAGCGGTTGAGAAGGTCGCGGGGCGAGATTACCTGGCGGCCAAAATCGTCGATCACCAGGATGCCGTTGTTGGCCTTCATTTGCAGGGGCGCGGCGTAGACGCCGGAGGACGCGTCGGAGCGCAACTCGAGCATTTCCGAGACCAGCTCACCACCCGCGGACACCGAGGGACGGTGGCACAACAGCCAGCGGGAATCCAGATCTTCGGGCTGGTCTTCGAAGGGGCGATGCAGGACCGGATCGAAGAGGGTGATGATGTAACCGCTCAACTCCAGTGCGTAGGGGATCAGCACGGCATCTTCGTAGACGCGCAGCAGGCGCTCGGCCAGACTGGTTTTGCCGTTGCCGGTAGGGCCGTACAGGAACAGGGCTTTCTGGGAGATCAGCGCGGGGCCGAGTTGATCGAGCAGTTCGTCGGGCAGAACGAGGTCGCCGAAAGTCTGGCGCAAGGTGGCGCGGCTAACGTGTACATGGGCGGTCTGTGCGCGCACGGCACGATTGTAGGCAGTCAACGAGACGGGGGCGGGACCCGCGTAGGCGCACAGAGCGGCACGGTCCGCCGCCAGGGTTCGCCCAGCCGCGGTGAGCGCGAAGCGGTAATCGTTCGCTTGCATGCCCTTAACATCGAGGCACGCCTGCTGGCGCAACTGGCGGAATATGGGATCGAGCACCATGTGCGGCAGTTTCAAACGGGCGCTGAGCGAGCCTAGGGTGCACTCTCCCTGTTCGCGCATGATGCGGATAAACAGATCCTGCACCAGGACAGCAGAGATGTCGAGATCGGCCAGGGCCTGGGGCTCGGGCGGCCAGAAGGCGGGGCGGCCAGGCGGCGCCAGAACATCAGGCGCGGTCATGCCGGATCCCGCGGCGGTTGGATCTCCTCGATGCACCGCTTGCGGGCCTGGCCTGCTAAAGCCAGGGACGAGGTAAATTCGACGCCGACATAGTAGCGCAAGGTGTGGCGCACGCAGTGCCGGACCGACGCGGTTCCCAGGCTGCCGTAGCGGGCTGAATTGATGGTGATGCTGGTACGCGAGGGGATGGGGATATCGGTTTCAAGACAGGCCCCTTCGGCCGACAGATCCACAAAGCGGGCGCGAATGTTCTTCAATAACCCGCGAGAGTCCTTCCAAGTCACCTGCACTTGGGCTTCAAAGGGCTGGCGCGGGTGCCTGCGCATAGAAGATGGTAGCGGCACAAAGTTTCGTGGGTGGCGGGGGTCGGGAATCTCAAGAATTTTGCGGCCTGGTGATGGCTCGCAAAGTTGGCGCGAGCTTTCAAGGCGACCGGGGAAAAGAGGCGGCCCTAGAGGCCGCTGCAGGCCGCAGGCTGCGCCACGGGTACAATAACAGTATGTCCCGCTCACCGGCTAATGCCGCGGCTGCGGTGGAGCGATTCTTTCAGTTCTCCCTGTGGGGGCTGGTAGTCACAGGTTACCTGGCGGTGACCGGTTCCGAATATCTGGACACGCCAACCGTGATTCTGACCGGCGCCGGCCTACTGGTGCGGGCGCTGCTGATTTCCGGGGCCATCCGCTTCGATCTATCGCCGCGCCTGGTGGTAGTGCTGACGCTGGCTTATTGCGGCTTCTTTCCGCTGGATTACTTCTTTCTTTCGCGCACCTTCATCCAGTCCACGGTACACCTGGTGTTTTTCCTGGCGGTCATTCAGATCCTCACGTCGCGCACCAACCGCGATTATTTTTTCATGGGCATGATCGCATTTCTGGAACTGCTGGCCGCGGCCATCCTTACCACGAACTCAAATTTCTTCCTGTTCCTGGCGCTCTACCTGTTCTTCGCCATGGCGGCGTTCACCAGCTCCGAGATCCGGCGTTCCATGCAGAAGCGGCAGACCATCGCGCGAAGCGGACTACGCCGGTTCCATACCCGGCTGGCGGTGCTGACAAGCATCATTACCCTCGGCATCCTGGGGCTGACGGCGGGACTCTTTTTCATGCTGCCGCGCACGGCCGACGCGGCCCTGCGGCGGCTGGTGACCAAACGCTTTTATATGCCGGGATTCTCGAACGAGGTGACGCTGGGCGAAATCGGGGAGATTAAGAATACTTCGCGTCCGGTGATGCACGTGCGCTTTTCCGACGGACAGGTGCCCACCAACCTGAAATGGCGCGGGGCAACGTTGAGCGATTTCGACGGCCGGTCGTGGTTCGCCCCCTCTTATGGATCGCGATGGATTCCGGCCGTGGCCAAAGGCGTGTTCCAACTGGCCGACGATCAACAGCGGCGGCGATTCGGGCGGCGATTCAACTACCGGGTGAACCTGAACGGTATCGACACGGACGTTCTGTTTTTTGCGGGGACGCCCGAAATCGTATATCTGCGGCAACTGGCCATCATGTCGCGGGGAGACGGCAGCTACCGGCTAGGGCATCCTCCGGCGGACGGGTTCTTCTACGACGTCTACGGCTGGCTGGACAGGACCTCGGCCGAGACGGGCGACGAGTTTCTGACCTGGAACGAAAGAAAACAATACCTGAGCCTGCCCAAACTGGACCCGCGGATCGCGGATCTGGCGAGCACCACGGTACGGGGCCTGGCCAGCGATGAGGAGCGGGCTACGGCGATTGGTCAACACCTGAGAACCAGCTACGGCTACACGCTGGAGTTGCCCTCGCATGAAGTTGCCGATCCGCTTGCCTATTTTCTATTCACGCGGAAGAAAGGACACTGCGAGTACTTCGCTTCGGCGATGGCAGTCATGCTGCGCACGCTGGGGATTCCCTCCCGGTTGGTGACCGGTTTCCAAAGCGGGGTTTACAACCCGCTTACCGAGTTATATGTGGTGCGCGCGTCGGATGCACACAGTTGGGTGGAGGCATGGCTGCCGGCCCGTGGCTGGGTGGCATTCGATCCGACACCGCCCGATCCGCACCCCGGGTCGGCGTCGCTGCTGGTAAAGCTGGCGCTGTATGCGGACGCGGCCGAGACGTTCTGGCAGGAGTGGGTGGTGAGTTATGACCTGGGGCACCAGGCGAACCTGGCGGACCGCATGGAGCAGGCCAGCCGGCGCGTGAGCCTGCACTGGCTGGATGGCATGGTGGATACGGCCGCGAAATGGAAACCGCGGCTGCATCTCTGGTTCACCCGGTACGGCGTTGGGATACTGGTGGCGCTGGGTTGCGGGGCACTCGGCTTCTGGTGCGGACCGATGCTGCGCCGCTGGTGGCGTATGCGGCTGGGGGTGCGGCGGCTGCGGCGCGGCCAGGCCAGCGTGGCGGATGCGACACTGCTCTACCAGCGCATGCTGAAGCTGTTGAAGCGCCGCGGATATCAGAAGCCGGCATGGTTTACGCCGCAGGAGTTCGCAGGGTCTCTGCCTGCCACCGAGGTGGGGACGGCGGTCCGCCAATTCACTTCGGCGTATAACGCGGTGCGATTTGGGGGACAGGCGGATGCCGCGCCGCGCATGTCGGAGTTATTGCGAGAGTTGGAGAGGCGCTAGCAAGAAAGAAGGCCGTAGAGGCATCCGCAGGCTACGAGCTTTGACTACGAGCCGGCCCCCCCCGGCTGTACTGAAAAATACGCACAGGTAAAAGCATAAATAAACTCTTGTAAAGGTTGGCTTGCGCGGTTACAATCTATGCTGGTTCCATGGGACGACAAGGAGGGGCCTATGAGACTTCGCCTGTATTCGATTACGGTAAGTGTACTTACTTGCGCTGCTCTGCCACTTAGCGCCGCCAGTAGTCAGGTGGTTGCGAATCATGTACCCAGTTATGTTTCCACGGCTAAGAACCTAGGTCCCGCGGACACAAGCGTAACGATGGATGTGAGTATTTGGCTTAACCCGCATAACCGCTCGATGCTGGATACCCTGGCTGGGCAACTCTACAATCCGGCTTCACCCAATTACCGCCACTGGCTCAAAGCTTCCGACATCACTGCGAACTTCGCGCCTTCGGCGCAGGAGGCCGCGGCCGTAAAGCAATTCTTCGCATCGCACAACCTGAAGGTCGTGACCGTCGGTCCTAACAATTTCTTCGTCAGGGCTAGGGGCGCCCTGGGGGATGTGCAAAAGGCATTCCACATACAGCTCAATAATTACGACGTCAACGGCGCGACATTCCGCGCCCCCACCAGCGATCCGTCGGTGGATGGGCCGGCAGTGGGCCTGGTCCGGGCAATTTCGGGGCTCGACAGCGGGAGTTTCACGCACCCGCTGGCAACACGCGCGAATCTGCTGCACGCGCCTCCGGGCGGCACCGCGGCAGCGGCGCCCGCCACCGCTAATTCCTCGAACTTTTTCACCGCCAACTGCTTTACGGGCGTGAACACGGAGAAATACACCACCAACGGAAAGTTTCCGACCGCGACTTACACGGGCAACTCCTATTTTCTGGGAACCGCCACCAGCCCGGGATGCGGTTACACACCTCCGGAGCTGGCCACCGCCTACAATCTTACGGGCCTGTATAACGAGGGATACAATGGAGCCGGCCAGACCATCGGCATCATCGACTGGTGCGGTTCCCCCACGATCCAGCAGGATGCCAACGCATTTTCGATCCAGTATGGCCTGCCGCTGCTGACCTCGTCGAACTTCAACATCATCGAGGTACCTACTCCGTCCGAATGCGCGGGCGAAAATCTGGAGATCAACCTGGACGTGGAATGGTCGCACGCGGTGGCTCCTGGCGCCAACATCAACCTGATCGTACCGCCTTCGGCGAGTTTTCAAGACGTGGATCAAGCGGAGTTCTACGCCGTGAATTATGGCTATGGAACGGTCATCTCCGGCAGTTTCGGCGCGCCGGAAGTCGAGGTTGCGCTCGCGGAACTGGATACCGAAAATCTGATCAATGAGATCGCGGCGACGTCAGGGATTTCGGCGAATTTCTCATCCGGAGATTACGGCGACTTTAGCACCGTGGGTCTTCCTCCGACAGTGTCCGCTCCGGCTGACGGCACGTATGCCACGGCCATCGGAGGCGTTACGGTTGCACTGAACACGGATAACAGCATTGCCTGGCAGACGGGATGGGGAAACAACCAGACCCTGCTCACAGCGGGCGGAGGCATTTTCAATCCGCCGTTATGGTTCGGCTTCAGCGGCGGATCGGGCGGCGGCCCGAGCGGAGTTTTCAGCAAGCCTTCGTTCCAGAAAGGGATCGTACCTGGCACCATGCGCCAACTTCCGGATATTTCATGGGTGGCCGATCCTTTCACCGGGGTAGTAGTTCTGATCACGATACCGGGCCAATTTCCGCCACAGATTTGGGAAGCGGTGGGAGGCACCAGCGTCTCGTGTCCGATGTTCTCGGCCCTTTGGGCCATCGCCAGCCAGGAAGCCGGCGTGCCGCTTGGGCAGGCTGCCAACTATGTATATACCATGCCCACGGAAACCATTACGGACGTTGTTCCCGTGGGATCGAGCAGCAACGATACGGCGGTGATTCATCTCTCCAGCACGAGTGCGGATGTATTTACCCCTGGACAGGTGATCGGCGGCGCACCCGGATCGCCGTTCTACAGCGCTATGGCGGACGACCCTTACGAGGCATTCACCACTTACGTGTTCTCGTTCGGAACGGATTGCACCACGGTGACCGGTGGGTTTGGAACTCTTTGCACAGCCAGTACGGCGTTACGGGTCAAGACCGGATGGGACAGCGTTACGGGTTTGGGGACTCCTAACGCGCAGGCGTTTGCGGATTTCTTCAAGCCGCAGAATTAGATGCGGGGCATTGGGCCGGCGCAGGCCGCGGGCCCAATGCCATTTCTCAAGTTCGATAAGATCCTTCCGTGCCGCGGCCAGCCGGAAGTATCCCCGCTAGCCGCGCTCAGGACTCTGCGTCCGGTCCGGGTTGGGCTGGACCGCGTTCTCCTTCGCCTTCTCCCAGCCTTCCACCCTCTGCCAGCCACGGAGAACCACAGGTTCTCGCGCGCGGAGTTTCTATGCGTGCGTAGGGACTGGAACGCCGCAGGGACTGCGATGCGATCGCGTCGTGGCGCGCACCGCAGTGTTGCCATCCGGCCGGCCTGACACCGTCGGCGCCCCTGGTTTTGGCTATTTTGGAGCTCATGACTCTTTTATTCACTACTTCACGCCGGTTTATCCCCACGATATTCAGACCGCGGGCCTGGCCCACGTTTCCTACTGAATGCTGCTGATCGCGGCTAGAATCGCGGCTACGTTGGCTCCCACGTCGGCGCCGTCGGTTCCGGAATTGTGATAGGGACTGGAGGGCGAGAGGGCGGCGCCGGGGATGTCCGCACCGGTGGAGGCTCCACCGAAATCCAGCATTCCTAACGTCTGCCAGTCGAGCGCCCAGCATGGCTGGATGGGCGAATTGTTGTAAATGCAGGCGAGCGTGCCGTCCGGTTGTCCGGGCGGTACGGCATTCGCGCTCAAAGATTGCACGCCGGCCGGATATGCCGGGAGATACGGTACGTCGAAGATGTTCGGGTAGGACCAGAAATCGCCGACGAAGAGATCTCCGCCCAGCGTGGGCGACGGCAAAGTGCCGATGGCCATCCCAGGGGAGCCGCCGTTATTGAACGGGGAGCCGAACATCACCGTGTTGGTGAGTTGAAAGTTGAAATCGCTGGTCGGTTGCGCGTCGGAGAAATCCAGCGTGTTCATGGCGGTTTGGAAGGCGGAACCGTTGATGATAGTGTTGTGGTCGATGATGGTTCCGTTGGTATTCTGAATTTGCCCGAATCCGTTGTTGATATCGACCGCCAGGATATTGCGCATCAGCGTGCGGACGCCCGTCTGGACCACGCAGGCCGGCTGTCCGGTGGCGCCACAAGTGGTAGATACAGCGGGTGAACCATTGCCGGCAATGGCGGCGACAGATGAACCTAGGCCGTGCTCGATCAGCAGATTGGTAAACGTCAGATCCTGGCACACATAAAGGCCGGTAGCCCAACAGTTCGAGATGATGAATTCTGCCTGGCCGCCCGCGTAGGTGGTGTCGAGCAGATTACTGTCGGCGAGGATGCGCTGGCCGTACTTGACTTCGAATTGGTTCTTCACGTCGTAGCACTGAAAGATACCGGGGTTGCAGCCGGCGGGCAGAGTCTGCCAGGCCAACTGCTTCTTGAAATGATTGAGCCGCACGGTAAAGTCGCTCGGAACAGGGCAGGTGGGAATGCCGGTATCGCCCGGGATCCAGCCTTGCGAGCCGATGGTGGTGCCGGGTGGCGGATTGCCCACGGTGGAGCTGATCAGGGTGCAGGAAGTGTTGAACATCAGGTTCTCGCCGGTGGCTTCCAGGTAGTTGCCGAGGACCAGGCCTGGGCCGGTGGAATTGAGTATGACAATGGCCTGCGCATCTTGGCCGGCATTGACGATGCCCCAGACCGCGCCGAACATGAAGGTTCCGTTGACGGCATTAAGGTCCACGCCGCGCGCCACGTAATTGCATTTCGCCGACATCGAATCGTCCGTGCAGGGAGCAGGGTGCACCAGGACGCGGTCGAAGGTGATGTTTTGGGGCAAGGCCGCCACAGTGGTGGTATTCTCGCCCATGGCCACGATGGGATAAATGTTTACGGCGCTGGGAGCGAGGGTGATTTCCAAGCCCGAGAAGTACCAGCCGCTGGCGTTATCGGAGATAAAAAACGGGGAACTGTTGGTGGCGCTTTCGAGGGTGGGTACCCAAGCGGATCCGGCCAGTTGCTGGGCGTACTGCGCCGACATATTGGTCCACTGGGGCATCACTGGTTGGCCGGTGGTTGCGGGCGAGCACGGCGCGGGAGATCCCGCCGCGCAGACCGCATAAATGCCCTGGTTTTCCACCAGCACGGGGTTGTTGGCCGGGCAGGCGAGCCCAGGCACAACGAGACTCCCCAGGTAGGAGGCGCCGGGGGCGAGTTGGATCCAATCACCGCACTGGGCCGCGCTGACGGCTGCCTGCAGCGACGGGAAGTCAGTGACCACAATAGGTGCACCGGCCGGCGTCGGATAGAGCGGGACATTGCAGCTTTGGGGCAGTTGCGCCACGGGCACGGTAGTCGTAAGCGGAGGCAATCCCGTGGGGGACGCCTGGCAGTAATTCTGGGGCGGCGGCAGCGGCGACTGCCGCACTGTGCCGGCGACGAAGGTGGCCGACCGGTTGCCGGTCAGGCTATTGAAGCTCTGGTTCTGGGGGCTGAAGCTGTACCCGGTCATTGAGGGGGTCACGACGTAGCTCCCTCCGGCTGGCACGCTAAAGGAGAAATTTCCGGCGTTATCGGTCATGGTATTTCCACTTTGGGCGCCGCTCAGTGCGACTGCCACTCCGCCCAGACCGCCTCCCGACAGCATCACTTGTCCGGAAATGGTATCCGGCGGCGCTGCCGCCAGCACAAAGGCGGGCACTCCGGCCAGGTTACGGACCGTGCTGACGACGCTATTGGTGGCCGTATCCACGATGGCTAGAGTCTGCTGCTTCATAGTGGCCACGAAAGCCGTGGAACCATCTGCAGAGAGGCTGACCGCGGTAGGTGACGGGCCTACCTCAACGGTAGCCACGACCTGCCAGTTTGACGTGTTGATGACGGACATAGTCGATCCATTCCTGTTCGCCACATAAAGATAACTTCCGTTAGGTGAAACGGCCATTGAATTAGGCCAATTCAATCCTTCGATGGTCATCTGTAACTTGCCGGAGGAGGCCGCGCACACCGAGATCTGGTTCATCGTGCGATTGGCCAGATATACTGTGTTGCCGTCGGGGCTTACTACGACGGAGCCAATGCCCAAACCAATGTGCCAGAGAGCAATGACTCTGTTGGATGCCGTATTAATGACCGAAACGGTTCCGGCGTAAAGATTGATGACGTAAACGCGGCCGCCATCGGGTGAAGTGGCGAGCGCATTGGGGTAATTACCCACCGGGATGGTGGCGGTTACGGTCTTCGTGGCGGTGCTGATCGCCGAGACGTCGTTGGAGCCCTCGTTCACCACATAGACTGTTCGACCATTGGGTGTAATCGCTATGTGCAAGGGATTGGTCCCGACCGAAACGTTGGCGACCACGTGATTGGAGCCGGTATCGACGACCGCTACGCTGTTGGCGGTCTCCTCCGCTACATAGAGGTGCGTGCCGTCCGGAGTCAGGGCCAGACCGACCGGCTGCCCACCCAGCGGTATCGAGCCCACGACGGCAGCCGAAGCGCTGTTTACGACATAGACCTGATTAGTCGCGTTAGAAACATAGACATACTGACCGTATGCGGCGTAATTGACTCCCAGACTTATCGAAACAACCAGAAGCCTTGATGCGATTGTCGACCAGCGAGAAAGCATAACTCTTTTCCTTTCGTATGGCACGTCCGGATTGACCAATTCCTTTTGGCGGGCCTTGGCGTCAGATCCAGAAGTGTATAAATTAGTGGCGGGCCGGCTGGAAGTTTAGTCTGACTTTCGCTATCCATTTGACTGGAGTGCGAACTGTACATAAGACAGACTGCCGCGCAACGTGAAAGAGTGAGTTTGGAAAGGAATAGTCGGCCACGCTCGCGTGCAGATAGGGCACGGGCGTTACCAATAGGGATAGGTTTTATTACCAGTTGGTTAAGCGATCTATTAGCGGCAATAATTTGACGAATCAGCGCGATCGTCAAGACTTTGACGTTAGTTACATTCTTTCTAACCCGTTCGAGTGCTGTAGTGGCCTGAAAGAGCCCTCGATTATTAAGAACCCCTAGCGGCCGGATCAAGTCATCAATCCGCGGCCTTGATTTACACATTCTCCTACAGCAAGTTATCTTCCGTTATAAACAGAGAGCATAACTTAAGACATAATCCGGATAGTGAACACCAGCTGCCTGTGAGAGGGCCGGGAGAAGAAGTCAGACGAGGCGTCGACTCATGTTCATCGAAACATGATAGACGATGAAGCCCGCGGATTGGCCGGGCGCTGGTACTTGAAAATGCGCCAAACCGATAAGATGGTACTAGTGAAGAAACTTCTGTGGCTCGTTCCGGCCGCGCTGGCGGTTCTCGGCTGGTGGGCCTATCACCGGAACATGCATGCCCCGCAGGTGCCATTTGCCAGAGTGGTTCGCGAGACGCTGGTGAGCACGCTGCCGACAAACGGCAAAGTAGAGCCTATCCAGTGGCAGGCGGTGCGCGCCGAGCAAGCCGGCGTAGTGAGCCGCGTGCCTGTGCAGGAAGGGCAAGTAGTGAGCCAGGGGGCGGCGCTGGCGATCCTAAGCGATTCGGGACTGCGGGCGGACCTGGATGCGGCGCGGGCACGCGCGGCCCAGGCGCGCGCCGACCTCGCCACCATTGAAGCGGGCGGTAAACAGGGAGAGTTGACGGCGATCGAGAGCGACTTGGCGCGATTGCACGTGGAGCGGGACCACGATCAGAAGGAGTACGCTTCGCTGCGGCGCCTGTTGGAGAAACAGGCGGCATCCATGGAGGAAGTGGACGAGATCAAGAGCAAGCTGGACGCGGCGGAGTTGGGGATCGCGGCCCTGGAGAAAAAACGCGCGGCGCTGGTGAGCGAATCGGACAAGACCGTGGCGGCGGCGCGATTGCACGACGCCGAAGCCGCGGTGGAACTGGCCCAGAGCCATATCGCCCAGACCGTGATTCATGCGCCGATCGGCGGGGTGGTGTACGGCCTGGCGGCGCGTGCGGGCACTTATCTAAAGATAGGAGACCTGGTGGCGAACGTCGGGCAGACAGACCGGCTACGCGTGCGGGTCTATGTGGATGAGCCGGAATTAGGGCGGGTAGCGGAGGGCCAGCCGGTGACCATTAACTGGGATGCACTGCCGGGGCGGACGTGGGAAGGGACGGTGGAGCGCAAGCCGGCGAACATAGTCGCGTTGGAGAGCAGGCAGGTGGGCGAAGTCTTGTGCACTATCAATAATCCGGGGCGCGTGCTGTTGCCGGGCACCAACGTGGATGCGCATATCCGCACGGCCACGGTGGAGGGCGCGCTGACCGTGCCGAAGGAGTGCTTGCGGCGGGATGCCCATGGCGTTGGCGTGTTCGTGCGGCGCGGCGACCGCATCGTGTGGCAGGCGATCTCGACGGGGGTATCGAGCGTCACGCGCGTACAGGTTACAGGAGGGCTGGCGGAGGGCGATGCGGTCGCGCTGCCCACCGATCTGGCGCTGCACAGCGGAGAAGTAGTCACGCCGGTACTGCAATGATGGCTCGCTGCCGCAATCATGATGCGGAACTGCCCTCGTGCGCTACTCATCACGACGACGAGGCCAGCAATACGATCTCAAACCGTCCCAGCGGCAAACGGCAAAGCTGTCGCGCTGGCGCACTGGAACCGCACCTGCCCGTGGACGGGTTTGTGATGCGTACTGATACTCCAAACGCCCATGAGCGAGCCGCGCCCCGGACCGCGCTCAGCTTTTACCCCGCGGTAGTAAGCACCGGCCGCGTCGGCTGGCTCGCCTTGCGCCGCCGCTCGTTACGGGCATTCCGCCAGTTCACCTGCGGCGGGAACAGCGATTCGTCCACCCGGTCCCGATACTTCACCGCAATATTCATCAGCGAATCCAGCAGCGATTCAGAAAGCAGGTGCGGCTGTAATCCCAGGTCGATCAGCTTGGAATGCTTGGCATTGTAGTAGTGCTGCTCGGCTTCCACGCGGGGCGGCGGCAGATGTTCCAGCTCCACGCTGAGCCCGATCTTTTTGCCCGCCGCTTTCACCATGCGTGCCAGTTCCATCACCGAAAACTGCTCGGTGAACTGGTTGAACACACGGCATTCGCCAGGGTTGGCCGGCGTCAGGCAGGCAAGCTCCACGCACCGCACCGTGTCCCGCAGGTCCAGATAGCCGCGCGTTTGCCCGCCCTTGCCGTATACCGTCAGCGGATATCCCACCGCCGCCTGTATGCAAAACCGGTTCAGCACCGTGCCGAAAACTTCGTCGTAATCGAAGCGATTGATCAGCGCTTCATCCACCATCACTTCGTCGGTCACCGTGCCGTACACCACGCCCTGGTTCAGGTCCGTGGCGCGCAGCCCCCAGATGCGGCAGCAGAACATGATGTTGTGGCTGTCGTGCACCTTCGACAGGTGGTAGAACGATCCGGGCTGCTTCGGATACGGCAGCACGTCGCTCCGGCCGTTGTGTTCGATGGTGATGTAGCCTTCCTCAATATCGATGTTGGGCGTGCCGTACTCGCCCATGGTGCCGAGCTTCACCAGGTGGCAATCCGGCTGATGCTCGCGGATGGCGAACAGCAGGTTCAGCGTGCCCACCACGTTGTTTACCTGCGTGAAGACCGCGTGCTTGCGGTCGATCATGGAGTAGGGCGCGGCGCGCTGTTCCGCGAAATGCACGATGGCATCGGGGCCGATTGCCTGGATGGTGGACGATAGAAAATCGTAATCCGTGACATCGCCAACGAACAGCTCGATGGTCCGGCCCGTGTGTTGCTGCCAGACCTTCAACCGTTCGGCCAGCGGACGAATCGGAGTGAGCGTTTCCACGCCGAGCTCGTGGTCCCATTGCCGGCGCGAAAAATTGTCGACAATCGAAACCTCATGTCCTTTTGCCGACAAATAAAGCGCGGTGGCCCAGCCGCAGTACCCGTCGCCTCCCAACACTCCAATCTTCATGTCTGTACGTGTGCTCCTATCTATCCAGGTGGGGATCTGTTCGTCGCAGCCGGCCCAAACCGATCTCGCCCTCAATCTTTTGAACGGTTTCCCGATCATGGTAACACGGCCTTAGCCTGCGCGGGCTCAAAACCGGCCGGCCTAGCCGCTCATTCATACCGCAACGCCTCGGTTGGATTCAGCCGCGCGGCGCGGTTCGCCGGCAGGATTCCGAAAACCAGCCCCACAATCATGGAGACGCCAAAGGCCACCATGATGGCTACCGTGGATACCGGAATGCGCACGGTGTCTTCGAAAAGCTGCACGCTCAAGGGGATCGCGACACCCACCAGAATCCCGATCAATCCGCCTGACAGGCTTACCAGCACGGCTTCTGTGAGGAACTGGATCAGGATCTCCCGGCGGGATGCCCCAACCGCCATCCGCAATCCGATTTCGCGCGTCCGCTCGGTCACCGTTACCAGCATAATATTCATGATGCCGATGCCCGAAATCACCAGCGCGATCGCCGACACCAGCACCAGCACCAGGCTCAAAATCAGCGCCACGTTTTGCGCCGCACTCAGGATGGCAGTGAGGTTCTCCACGTGGTAATTTGCGCCGGACCTGTGGCGCGCCTGCAGGATCTGCCGGACGGCATCGGTGACCGCCTCCACTTCCTGCGGCGAGCGCACCTCTACGTACATGGGATCGATGCGTTCCACCGGCGAAAAATACCGCAGCACGGTGTACGGAATCAGGATGGTATCCTGCGAAAGCTCCGATTGCCCGAAACTCTCCACCCGCTCCCTGAACGTGCCGATCACGGTAAACTGCAACCCGTGCACCTTGATGATCTGCCCCGTGGCGCCCGCGCGCGTGCCGTATAACCGTTCGGCCAGTTTGTCAGTCAGCAGCGCCACCTTCTGCCGCAACGCCGTGTCGCTGGCATCCAGAAAACGCCCGGAGGTCACCATCAGGTTTCGCACGGTCTTGTAGTCCTGATCGGACCCGTTCACCCGCACATCGTGTTCTTTGCCGCCGATCAACATGCGGTCGAACGTGCTGCTGATGCCCGTGGCCGCCACGATCCGTCCGGCCAGGAGTTCGCGCACCGCGTCCACGTCGGCCATCTTCACGAAATCGGCATCGGCCTGCGTGGCGCTCTGGTTCCCCGCCTCGTAGTAGGCGAAGATCATGTTCGATCCGACGCCTTCAATCTGCTCCAGGATATAGTCGCGGCTGGTGAGGGAAATGGTGACCACCAGGATCACCGAAGCGGTTCCGATCACCATTCCAAGCCCGGTGAGGAATGAACGGACAGGGTTGGCCTTCAGGGCCTTGAAGCTGAAATCCAGCGCTTCGCTCAAAAACATGCACTACCCGCCGGAGACCTTCTTCAGGAGTTTCTCGGCATCGGCGCGAGGTGGATCTTCAGGGGAGAGTTGAGCCTGTAGGTAACGTTGCAGCAGTTTGCGCGCGGTCTCCAGATTGCGCCCCTGCCGGATATAGGTATCGGCTCGCGCGTAAAGCAATTGCGGGTTATTGGGCGCGATCTTTTCCGCCCTGCGGAAGCTCTGGTCGCTTTCCTGATAACGCCCCTGGTTGGATAGGAATTTCGCCAAGTCGATCAGCCTGCCGACTTGTTCCGGAGCCATACGCGCGGCAGCCTGCAAATGATGTTCGGCGGTGTCGAATTCCTTGCGGCGCTCCGCCAGGCGCGCTTGTGCCCAATGGCCCTCCGCTTCATCGATTACGGCCATTCTATCGGCGATACCCACCGCCTTGTCCAACCCGCCGCCCATAAAGCCCGGGGCTTCCAGGTAATATTCGAACAGGTCGCTGAGTGCTTCCATGTTGCGTCCGTTCAATCCCACGGCCTTCTCGAAATGCTGGCGCGCCTTGTTGGCGTTGGGGGCCGCGGTGAATGGGCTGGAGGTCTCGGCCCGCCGTCCAAACGCCCGGCCCAGCCACAGTTCATACTCTGAATTGGCTGGATCGGACGCCACCGCCTTCTCCAGATTTTCTGTGGCTTTCTTATACTCACCCAGCATGTAATGGTTCTGGCCGATCAAAGCAAAAACCGGACCGTCCTTAGGTTTGACCACCTGCAGGATCTTGAGGGAGGCGTCGTATTCAGTAACTTGATAAAGCTTGCGCGCCTGCTCCAACTCCGAGGAAGGCGCCGCAAGCAAGGGTAATGCCGCAAGCAAAGCGGCGGCGAAAAAGCGCATTTTCCGATGAATGGGTTCCTTGTTCATTGTACCGCTTATTACATGGATGTTCCGGCCTGCCAAGGGGTTGCAAGGGCGCTGGAATTCGGGTTCACAGCAGATAGCCGCTGATCGAAAGACCCACTCCAGAGTTGGTACTGCGGCGTTAGGTGCGATGCTATCTTCGGATACAATAAACTTGCATGAAACTTCATATTCTGGCCTTATTCTTAGCTGTTTCTTTGAGCTTATATGCTCAAAAACCAACAACTTGTGTTGTTTCAGCCGTGCCACTGATCGTGCATTCCGAAGGTGTGGCGGAGCGGCTGGGCGACATCGACCTACTCTGCACCGGCACGCCCGGCGCCACCGTCACGGCAACGATTACCGTGGCCCTGCCGGTGGCGATTACCAACCGCATCGCCTCGAGCGGGTTTTCGACGGATGCGTCTCTCTCCATCAGCACCGGATCCACCCCCGTTCCATCGGGTGTTTCCGGTATGGTTACCAACCAAAGCATCACCTTCAGCGGCTTCAAATTCACTTTCCCGGCGAACGGCGTGGCTTCGCTGGTTATTGACGACCTGCGCGCCAATGTAAATCAACTGGGCCTCCAGCAGCAGGCGCCCATCGAAGCTTTTCTCAGCGGCACGCTGGCTTTGAGCAACACTCCTACAATCGTCGGATACTCGCAGCAAGGACTGCTGGCCACGAGCATGGACTCAGGAGTTACCTGTACGGGATCTCCCTCGCCTTCCACCGTCAGCATGACCAATCTGGTAAAGGCGAAAACCGCCGAACAGAGCACCCGCGTCACCGAAGGCTTCCCGAACTCCTTCCAGCCTAAGGATTCCACCAGCGATACCGGCACCCGTTTCCTGCTGACTTATGCGAACTTCCCCGCCGGCGCGACCATCTATGTGCCCGATGCGGTTGCCGGATCGGGCGCCACCCAGCCGACGCTGGGCGGCGACCTGGGCACCACCGCCGCGGTAGGACAGTGGACTGCCAACTCGCAAACGCTTCTGCTGGTGCGGGTGTTGAACGCGGATGCCACCGGGGCCGGCGGTACTCTCGCGACGCTTCCGGCTCCAAACGGCGCCGGTGTTCTGGTGCTCGATGGAGCCAGTTCGGTGCCCCTTACCAACGGCGCCGGTTACGCTGTTTATGAGGTCGTAGCGGCCAATTCTTCGGCCACAGAGACCGCCCAGATTCCCAACTACTTCGCCATCGCACCTAATAGCGCACCTGCCACGGCCAATGGCAGCCTCTCGCTCGCGCCCGTATCTTCGGTGGCCACTGCATCCACCACCGCGCCCATTCCGCGCTTCGTGGCGGTCACGCCCCCATCCGATTGCACGGCGGTGGGAGATTGCGGCGCACACTACTATCCGGTACTGAAAGTCACCTCGACCAGCAATCCTCTGCTAGGCACGGCCGTAGCCGGCGGCAAACAGATCACCATGGGCAATATCTACGTGAGCGACGGCAGCGGCGGCGTGTTGGATTGGTCCGCCAGCATCAACTATCAGACCGGCTCGGGGTGGGCCACCCTGGCGCAATCGTTTGGGATCGATTTTGGCACCATTCAGATCCAGATCAATCCCAGCGGTTTGGCGCCCGGCACCTACCAGGCGAACGTGGTCGTCACCGCCGGAGCCAACGCCGGCAGCCAGATTATTCTGCTGGTCCTCACGGTGAACGCGCCTGCGCAGCCTCCCGCGGTGGTTGTCAGTTCCGTAACCGATGCGGCCGATTTTCATGCCGGACCGGTCGTTCCGGGCGAGCTGGCCACGGTCTGGGGATCCAACCTGGCGGGGAAAAACGTCTCCGTGGCTTTCAACAGCTCACCCGCAAACCTCGTCTTTACCGGCGCGGAACAGATCAACTTGATGGTCCCGTCCGCGCTGACCGGACAGCCTTCGGCGCAGGTCGTCGTTACCGCGGATGGCACAGCCAGCGCGCCGTACACGGTCCAGTTGACCCCGGTCGCGCCGGCCCTGTTCACCCCCGGCGTGATCAATCAGGATGGCACGGTGAACTCGGCCGCGCATCCCGCGCCGCTCGGCTCGGTCCTGCAGATTTTCGGTACCGGGATGCCGGACTCGGGGGCGACAGTCACCGTCACCATTCAAAATCGCGCCAACCTGGTTCCGCTTTACGCCGGCGCGGCGCCCGGCTTGGCTGGCATGCAGCAAATCAATGTGATGGTTCCGGCCGACCTGCAGCCGGTGGCATCGAATCTGATCGTCTGCGTCGCCGGAACGGGCGGCCAGCAGTCGTGCAGCCAGCCTGAATCCATCGCCCTGAAGTAACCCTTGAGACCGCGAGTGACTGTGAACGAAGCCGAATCCCACAAGCTGACTCAAATGACCGCTCTCCATTCGCGCTGGTTCGCTCTCACTCGCGGGCTGATCCCGCTGCTGCTGTTGAGCGGCTGCGGATACATCGGCGAGCCGCTGCCTCCGCTGCTGAATATTCCCGGACGCGGTGAGAACCTGGCCGCGGTGCAGCGCGGATCGAATCTCATTGTGCACTTCACCCTGCCGACTCTGACCACGGAAGGCCAGGTTCTGAAGCGCGGCGTGCAAACGGATCTGCGCGTGGGCCCGAAGCCGGCCGGGCAGTTCAAAGGCTACGACTGGGCCCCCACGGCGAAAGCTATACCCGGAGGAACCTCGGCCAATGGCATTGCCACCTTCGAGTTTCCCGCTACTGACTGGATCGGCAAGGAAGTGGTGGTATCGGTCCGCATCGTGGGCGCGAACGGCCGCGACGCCGGCTGGGCCGATCCTGTAACGCTTATCGTCGTACCGCCACCCGAAACACCGCACGATGTCACGGCTGAGGCCGTGCCCCAGGGCGTGCATCTCACTTGGCGCGGAGCCGGTACCGCATTCGCCATTCTGCGCCGCGGCCCGGATGAAAAGGAATACCAATCGCTCGCCCGCTCGGATAAACCGGAGTGGACCGATTCCACCGCCGAGTTCGGCAAGGCTTACAGCTACATCGTGCAGTCCCTGGTCAAGGCCGGAGAGCGAGAAGCGCAAAGCGAGTTGTCGAAGGAAGTATCCATCGCGCCGGTCGATACTTTCCCGCCGGCTATCCCGGCCGGACTGACCGCCGTGCCTTCCACCACCAGCGTCGAACTGGTGTGGGAGCGCAGCGCGGATGCGTCCCTGGCCGGATACCGGGTCTATCGCGCGGTGGGCAGCGGCGCCTTCGAAAGAATCAGCGATACGCAGCAGTTGCCGGCTTACAGCGATCGCAAGATCGAAAGCGGCAAGACCTATCGTTATACCGTCACGGCGGTGAAGAAGAACGGCTTGGAGAGCAAGCCCACAGAGCCGGTGGAAGTCGCCGCGCCGTAAACTGCCTTCCGCTTGAGCGCCGCGCGCTAGAATCTACCCATGCGCGCATTCCTCCTTGCTTTGCTAGGTCTGTCCGGCGCGGCCCTGCTGCCCGCCGCCAAGAATCTCGAAATCTATTTCATCGACGTGGAAGGTGGCCAGGCCACCCTGTTCGTGGCGCCCTCCGGTGAATCCATGCTCATCGACACCGGATGGTCCGGCAACAACAGCCGGGATGCCACCCGCATCGCCGCGGCCGCCAAACACGCCGGCGTGAAGGCCATCGACTACCTGCTGATCACGCATTTTCACGAGGATCACGTGGGCGGCGTGCCACAACTGGCCGCCAAACTGCCCATCCGCAACTTCGTCGATCACGGCGAGAGCGTCGAACACGATCAGCGCGCCAAAGAACTGTATGCCGCATATGTGGAATACCGCGCCAAGGGCCAGCACATTCTTGCCAAACCGGGCACCAACATCCCGGTAAAAGGCCTCGATGTTAAAGTGCTCAGCGCGGATGGCGACGAAATCGAAAGCCCGTTGCCCGGCGCCGGCCAGCCTAACCCCCTGTGCTCCGCCGATAAGCTGCGCGCTCCCGATGCCACCGAGAACGCCCGCTCCGTCGGCACGCTCATCACCTTCGGCAGTTTCCGCGCGCTGGACCTCGGCGATCTCACCTGGAACAAAGAACACGAGATGGTTTGCCCCAACAACAAAATCGGCAAGGTGGATTTATATATCGTGAGCCATCACGGCATGGATATGTCGGGCTCGCCCGCTTTCGTGCACGCCATCCATTCCGAGGTGGCCATCATGGATAATGGCGCGCGAAAGGGCGGCACGGTGCCCGCCTGGCAGGCCATCCACACTTCACCCGGCATCCAGGATATCTGGCAGTTGCACTATTCCATCGCGGGCGGCAAAGAGAACAATACGCCCGATACCTTCATTGCCAACACCGATGAAGCGGGCGATCAGGGGAACTACATTCGCGTGACCGTGCATCCGGATGGCACCTTCACGGTCTATAACAGCCGCAACAAATACGAGAAGACGTACCAATCGAACGGGTAGCGCTTTTTACGTTTCCGCGTACCAGTTGAAGCGAACCGGTTTTCCGTCCAGGCGCCAGCGCTCTGGAGTATTGGTGTCCATCCAATCCAGCGGCTCGCCCGGCGGATGCGTGCGCGCCGCCGCGGCCAGGGCTGCCTGCAGCGCGGGTTTATCCGCCGGCTTGACTGTTCCCGGATCGGCCGAAATAAACAGCGCCATGCCGCTGCGCGCCACCAGATCGAGCCATTGCCGGGTGAGGTTCCAGGGGATGTCCGCGGTCACCGGGACGCAGTCGGGATCGGCCGCGAAAAACGCGTTGTGCTGCGCCATGCGGAAGGCCAGCGTGTTCACCCCCATCTTGCGTGTGCGGCTCCATTCGCGGCCGCTGGTATCGTCGCCGATGCGCTGCGCCTCCACCAGTCCGGCCGACAGATGGCCGATGGTATTGCAGCCGATTAGCAGCGCTTCGCCGGCGTTATGGCGAATGGTGCGATACAAGTCCAGAACAATTTCGGCCGTGGTCTTCCGCCGGTCGTGAAAATGCCAGCCGCTGTCGGTCAGATCGGGACCCATCTGAAAGCCCCATCGCCCCGTAAGATCGAACGTGGAAAAATCGTGCTTGATCAGCTCGTATCCCCAGCCGCGGATGGTGCGGATGCTCTCGCCCACGTACGCGAGCGCCTCAGGGATGCTGGGGTCCATCATGATCAACTCGCCCTTCGATCGTCCCCCGGCCGGAGGTAACCGCCACGCTTCGGCCCGCTTCTCCGACGTCAGCGTAGGCCTGGTCCAGATGCCCGGCCGCACCCCCAGGTCTTTCATCTGCTGCGCCAGGCGCGGCATGTCGGGATAGTCTTTGGTGGTTTGCGCCACCGGACCGGCGCCCTCCGTTGCGGCGCCCCACCCCATGTCGAGCACGACGTACGGCCGGTTTGCGGCGTGCGGCGCCAGTTCAGCCATCAGCGCGGCATCCTTCAGGCTGGCCGCCGCTGAAGTGTTCTCGCCGTAAGCGTAATACCAGTTGTTGCTGCCGTAGATCGGCTGCGCCGGCAGCGTCGGCTTCGCGCACATCATGCGGCAGAAAGCCTGCGCCGCGTTGAATGGCGATTCGGCCACTTGACCTTTGCGCACCACGATGGTGGCCGCCTCCAGCCGCCGGTCGCCAAGTTCCACGCCTCCGCCGCCGTTGCTCACGTCCAGCCACAGCGTGATGCCGCCGGCATCCGCCTGCCAGCAGCAGATGGCCGCCGCGCCGGTCTTCACTCCGTACCCGTGCGTGCCGCCACTGCCCGATGCCAGGAAATACCAGGGCATCAAGCGCTCGCCTACCAGCCCGCGCCACTCCAGGTCGCCATAGGAGCGCTCCCAGTGATCGCCGAGATAACGCCAGCCTAAGGGAAAGGATCCCTGCCAGCGCAGCCGGATACGCGTCAGCCGTGTGCGGGGAGCGGTCACCACAATTGTTGCTTGGCCGTTGCCAGCCGCGCGCGTGACTTCCACGTCCTGGCCCTGCCACCGTTCGCCGGATCGCGCCAGGTGGATGGCGGCGTTCTCGTTTTCGGCGAATGCCGTCACCTGGCTGGGCGCGCCAAGTGGATCCGGCAGCGCGGATGCTTGTGCCATCGCGCGCCTTTGAAATGCGCCGGCGCCCGCCGCTCCGATTCCCAGGAGAAACGCGCGCCGGCTGGAGTTAGTCATGAAGTCGCCTGATGAAGCCGTATCGTATCAGACCGCCGTACCGCCCACTGGAAACGGCCGCCATCAATGATAGAATTTCCATTCGCATGAAAATCGCGATTCTCGGTCTGGGCTTCATGGGCAGCACGCACATTAAAGCCTGGCGGCAAATACCCGGCGCGGAAGTGGTAGCGGTCTCCAGCCGCGATCCGCAGCGCCTTTCGGGCGACCTCAGCGGCGTGCAGGGCAATCTCGGCGGCCCCGGCGAGAAGCTGGATTTCTCCGCAATAGCTAAATACACGCGGCCGGAAGATGCAGTCACGGATCCGCAGGTGGAAGCCGTGGACATCTGCCTGCCCACCGATCTCCACGAACCGCTGGCTCTGCTGGCTCTGCGCTCGGGCAAGCACGTGCTGGTGGAAAAGCCCATGGCGCTCGATGGCGCGGCCGCCGATCGCATGATCGCCGAAGCCGAACGCCAGGGCCGCACGCTAATGGCCGCCCAGGTGTTGCGATTTATTCCCGCTTATAGTGGCGCGGCCGGCATCCTCGCATCCGGCCGACTTGGACCGGTGCGCGCCGCCATCTTTCGCCGCCGCTGCGCAGCGCCTGCCTGGAGCGCCTGGCTGGCAGATCGCGCGCATAGCGGCGGCGGCGTGTTCGATCTGCTTATTCACGATATCGACTTTTGCCTGCACACCTTCGGCAAACCCGATGCCGTATCCGCGACCGGATATGAGGACTTGTCGCGCGGCGTGGATTGGATTCTGGCGCAATTCTGGTATCCAGCGATCGGCGCGGTGGCCATCTCAGGCGGCTGGCATCATCCCGCGGCTTACCCGTTTTCCATGGAATTCACCATCGTGGCCGATGGCGGCACCCTGGAATTCGATTCCGCCGGCACGCCGCTGTCGGAGTATGGCGCGGACGGTCTCCAGCATCACGTCGACACGCCGGAGACCGATGGATATCGCGCGGAATTGGAGTACTTCCTGGAGTGCGCATCGAGCGCACGCAAGCCCCTGGCGTGCGCGCCCGAGGAATCGGCAGCGGCGGTACGACTGGCGCATCTCATGCTGGCGTCCCGTGCCCTGAACGGAGAGAAGATCCCATGCAATCTTTGAAGAGACTGGAAACCGGCGTGATGTTCTGGGCCGGCCGCGATCCGTACGAAACCATACGCGAGCTGAAGTCGCTGGGCGTGCGCGGCGGCCAAATGGGCGTCCCCGGCGACATGCCGCTCGAGGGCGAAGGCGCGGCTTGGAAAAAGGCGCTAGGGGACGAAAACTTCACCTTGGTTACGGTCTTCGCCGCATACGATGGCGAAAGCTATGCGGACATTCCCACCGTTCAGCAAACGGTCGGTTTCGTGCCGCCGGCCACGCGCGCCGAAAGGGAGTCGCGTACGCTGGCGGTCAGCGATTTCGCGGCCGTGCTGGGCGTGCCAGGCATCGCTACACACATCGGCTTCGTGCCGGAAGACAAGTCGTCAGCGGACTATAACGACGTCCGCGAAGTCGTGCGCCGGGTATGCGATCACGCCGACCGGCATGGCCAGACGTTTGCGCTCGAAACCGGGCAGGAATCCGCCGCCGCGCTTCTGGACTTCCTGCGCGAGACCGCGCGCCCCAACCTCGGCATCAATTTCGATCCCGCTAACATGATCCTTTACGGTACCGGCGATCCCATCGACGCCCTGCAGACGCTCGCTTCCCACTTGATTACGGTACACTGCAAGGACGGAGACTGGCCTCCTAAAGGTGCGCCGGGCGCCTTGGGCGAGGAGCGGCCGTTGGGCCAGGGTTCCGTCGGAATGGAGCGTTTTGTCACTAAGTTGAAGGAAATTGGGTATCGCGGCCCACTAACGATAGAACGCGAGGCTAGTGACCCGGTTCAGCGGTTGCGCGATATTCAAATGGGAGTGGAGTTATTGCGGCGGCTGACGGCGTAGTAAGACGCAACGTACGGTAACGCCCAGCCGTCTGTGTAGGTAGCGCGAAGAGGCGCGTGTCCGCGCCGCCAGTGGTAACACATGCCGGGACCATCTTCGAGTCAGGAAATCGAGCTTGAGTATGTCACTTGGCAGGTGCCTGAGTTACCTCCGGTTTCTATCCTGCGCCGCGTCATGGACGGCATTTACCAGGATGTGAGTGAGGCATTCACCGCCGCGCCCCATCGTGGCGCGGAAACGGGCGGCATCCTGCTTGGCAGGCGGGAGGAAGATCGCCTGGTGATTGAGGATTTCGAGCCGGTGCCCTCCGATCATCGCTTTGGCCCGTCCTACCGGCTTTCCGACAACGACCGGGAACTGTTGCGCGAAACCCTGCAGTGGTCCCGCAATGAAGCCCCGCCGGGCCTCTCGGTGCTGGGTTTCTATCGCGGCCATACACTTTCGGAATTCGCGCTGTCTCAGGAAGATGAAGACCTGTTGCGGTCCGAGTTCGCCGGCGACGAGGACCTGGTCCTGCTGGTCCGACCCGGCCTGATGGGGTCGAGCCCAGAGGATTTCTTCATCCGTCGCTGTGCGGGAGTGGCGGCGGCCGCGCCCACCGGACCTCCACCGGTGGATTGGCCGGCTCCGCGCGCGCGGCTGGATACCGAAGAGCGCCGCCGCGCCACCAGTCGATGGCCGTGGTATATCGCAGCCGGAATCGTCGGCTTGATTTTCGGCGCCGCCGGTTATCTCTGGCTGCATCCTGTAACCGGCGCGGCGCAAGTCCCGGTACGCCTGCCGGCGACGGCCGCTTCCTCCATACCCGCGCCTGCGCCAGTGCCTAAAGAGACCACAGTGGAGGGCGCCGCGGCTCCGGCCATTCCACCCGCGCCCGATATAGCCGGCGTTCGCGAGTTGTTGGATCGCTGGTCGGCGGCGTTAAAGCGGGGCGACCTGCGGACCGTGGCGCAATGTTATGCGCCGGTGGTCGGCACTTACTTCACCCATCACGACGTGGCGCGGGAGGCCGTGCGCTTGAGTCTTCAGCTATCCCGGGAGCGTTACGGACGCCTCGATATCTATCGCATCTCCGGGCTCGGCATAACACCGGTGAGTGACAATCGCGCCGTCGTTACGTTCCGCAAGCGCTGGAAAACCTCGGGCCGTGCCAGATCTTCCGGCGAAGAACAGGAGCGTATGACCATGGTCCGCAATCAGGGAGCCTGGCAGATCTCGTCCGAGCAAACCGTATCACCGCGCTAAAGTCCGCGCTTACTCAGTTGGCGGAGCGCACCGTCTCCCACCGCCCGCTGCCGGCCGAACGCAGCACTGCATCGGTGACGTAGTCGGTGGCCAGGGCATCGCGGAAACTGGGTCCGGGAATGCGGCCCTCACCGAGACCGCTTAAGAAATCGGCAACCTGGTGGATGAAGGTGTGCTCGTAGCCGATCTGCAAGCCGGGAACCCACCAGTTCTTCATATACGGATGATCGCCGTCGGTGATGTGGATGGAGCGCCAGCCGCGCAGGCGGCCCTCGTCGCGATGGTCGAAGTATTCGAGGCGGTGGAGATCGTGCAGGTCCCAAAAGATGGACGCATGCTCGCCATTGATTTCGAGCGTGTAGAGCGCCTTGTGGCCGCGCGCGTAACGGGTGGCCTCGAAGGTGGCGAGCGAGCCGTTGTGGAAGCGGGCCAGAAAAGCGCTGGCATCGTCGATGCCCACTTTTTCCACCCGGCCGGTCAGCGTGTGCGGCCGCTCCTTCACGAACGTCTCGGTCATGGCAGTCACCTGGCTGATGCCGCCGTTGAGCCACATGGCGGTGTCGATGCAATGCGCGAGCAGGTCCCCCGTGACGCCGCTGCCGGCCACGTTCACATCCAACCGCCAGAGGCCTGCGCCGCCCTGCGGCAGGTCGGCAGCGATGGTCCAATCCTGGAGGAACTTGGCGCGGTAATGGAAGATCCGGCCCAGGCGGCCCTCATCGATCAGTTGTTTTGCGAGCGTCACGGCGGGCACGCGGCGGTAGTTGTACCAGACCATGTTTGGCACGCCGGCCTTTTCCACCGCTGCCACCATGCGCTCGGATTGGGCGGCATTGAAGCCCAGGGGCTTTTCGCAGAGCACCATCTTTCCAGCTTCGGCCGCGGCGAGGGCGATTTCCGCATGGGTATTGTTGGGGCTGGCAATATCGATCAGGTCGATATCCGGCCGCGCCACCAGTTTGCGCCAATCGGTTTCGATGGACGCATAGCCCCACTGTTCGGCGAATGCCGCCACTTTCGACGCGTCGCGTGCGCACACGGCGGCCAGCACCGGGCGGTAAGGCAGATCGAAAAACTGGTTCACCTTGGAGAAGGCGTTCGAGTGCGTACGGCCCATGAAGCCGTAGCCCACCAAGCCGACGTTGAGTGACTTTTTTGCCATGATCGCCATGAGCTACTCCCACCACCCGTGCGCCTGGCGCACTGCCAGCATGGTTTCCAGAATGCTGTTCCAGGTGCCCTGCTCCATCATGGTGGCGTTGGGGAACATGCATCCATCCCAGCAGATGTGGCGGATGGACCGGGTCAGGTTTCCCTGTTCGTCGCGCAGCCAGTGGCCGGCATCGCGGACGATATCGAGCTTGCCGTTGGGATCGCCGGGCAGGCAATGGTGCCCGGTCTTGTCGTGTGAGCCGGAGCCTTTCACCGTGCCATCGTTTTGCGCCACATGGAAATCGATGGTCCAGGGGCGCAGCGCCGCGGTCAATTGACGCAAGGCCGCCTGGAAGCGCTCGGTCTGGTCCCAGGCGAAATCCGCGGGGAGGATGCGATCGTCGGCGGCGTTGTAGCCGAGCGTAAAGAGCAGCGTGTGGGCCATGTCGGCCTGGAAGCCCAGGGTGCGCGGGCGGTCCACCATTTCGAGGAGGTTCAGCATGTGGCGCCAGCTATGCATGCCGCCCCAACAGATCTCTCCTTCCGCGGCCAGACGCTCGCCGTGGGCGGCGGCCACAACGCACGCCTCGCGAAATGTCTCGGCGATCAACCGGGTGTTGCCTTCCGGATCCTTGGCCCAATCGGCCGGACTGGCCGCGGAATCGATACGCACGATGCCGTACGGACGCACGCCGAGTTCGCGCAACTTCACGGCGATGCGGCAGGCTTTGCGCACCTGCTCGACGAAACGACGGCGATCCTCGGCCGAACCCATGGCCGATCCGCCGCCCGTTCCGGGCCAGACCGGCGCGACCACCGATCCCACCACCAGGCCGAAGGCGCGCACGTGGTCGGCCAGTCGCGCCAGGTCGTCATCCGAGGCGTCGATGCTGGTGTGTGGTTCGAACAGGAACAAGTCCACACCATCGAATTTTATGCCGTTCACTTCCGCGCCGGCCGTGAGGCGAAGCATGGTATCCAACCCGATGGGCGGCTCTGAATCCGGACCTTTGCCTACCAGGCCGGGCCACATGGCATTGTGTACGCGGGGGAAATTATGCAACGGAACGGGGTCGCTCATGATGCGCCATATTAGCACGCAGGGTTGCCGCGCTCGAGTTGGTTGTGATATGAATCTTACCGGCGGGAGGTTACGCATGTCCGAAGCAAACAAGCAGATGGCGAAACGCTGGTTTGACGAAGTTTGGAACAAAGGACGCCGGGAAGCCATCGACGAGATGCTGGGCGCCGATTGCGTCATTCATGACGGCGACACATCCATTCGCGGCCCGCAGGAGTTCATGCAGTATTTCGACCGTTTCCAGAATGCCTTCTCCGACATCCACTTTGAATTTCCCGAAGCCATCGCGGAAGGCGACCTGGTATACCTGCAGTGGGTAGTCACGCATCTTCATAGCGGAGACGGCCTAGGGATTCCGGCGAGCGGCAAGCGGTTGCGGGTTACGGGGATGACGCTGGTACGGATCGTCAATGGCAGGTTCGTGGAAGCCTGGCAAAACTGGGACATGATGGGCATGATGGAGCAGATACAAGGCGCCCGGCAGGCAGCGGTCTACATGGCGGCCGGTTGATCAGGGGGGCGCTGATAGCCGGCGCAAGAGAGCACGGGCAGGTGCGGGTATTTTGGAAAGCACGGGTCGGTAGCCGAGAGCCGGCAGAGATAGAACTGCGATCCGCGGTCGGAGCGAACCACGCGTGCGTGGACACACGTGGCGCACAAGCCGATGCGTTCGTCCGGGGGAGGTTGTTCGACCATGTTCGGCGAACTGGGCAGAGCTTACGCGCTCTGGAGTAACTCTTCCCAGGTGACTTCGCGTTTGGTCTCGTACGCCATGCGGCCCAGCAAGCTGGTGTAGGTGCTGTCGGCAGCGGCGGCGGCCATGCTGTAGGGCTTGCGCTCCACGATGCTGGTGAAGAAGGACTCCACCGCGTCGATGGTGATCTCGCGCTTGGATTCGCCTTTCTCGATCAGGCTGCGGTCGCGCAGGTCGTCTGCGTTTTTCAGCGGCGATTGCGCTATGGGGCCATGCCAGCGGTAGTAGGTGCGGGCGGTTTCGAGCATGCCTTCGGGCCCGAAGAACTGTTCGCGCACGTCGCGATATCCGGCGGTGTGCTTGATGCTGAGCAGCCAGCCTTCGATGCCGTTCGGATAGGTGTACACGATATCGTGATGGTCGGAATTCCAGTCGCCGTAGACGATTTTATAGCGCACACCTCCGCGGCCCGCGGCTTTCACCGGATGCGCGGCAGCGAACCAGTTCAGCACGTCCACGCCGTGACAATCCTGTTCCACGATGGCTCCGCCCGAATATTCCATCCAGTAATTCCATAGGCGGAGCTTCGAAACCTCGGGCGGGTAGGGGGACTGAAAACTGACGGGCGGCCGGTCCCCCAGGATCCAGTAGCTCATCATGGCGCTGAGGGCGCCGATCTTGCCGGTGCGCAGGATTTTTTCGGCGGCCAGATATTCCGGGCTGTAGCGCTGCTGGAAACCGAACTGCACGGTCTTGGAGGGATCGGCTGCGGCGGAGGCGGCCAGCATGCGCTTGACGCCGGCCACATCCGCGCCCGCGGGCTTCTCGCAATAGATGTGTTTGCGGGCGCGCGCGGCGGCTTCGAAATGTTCCGGATGCCGGAATACGGGCGTGGCGATGAGCACGGCGTCGACGTTCGCATGTTCCAACAGATCTTCGTGGGCGGCAAAGGAGCGGGCGGCGGCAGCGCCTGGGATCTGGGTTTTTGCGAGGTCGATACGGTCGGGGAAGATATCGCAGATCGCGGTGAGGCGCGCACGCGGGTCACGAGCCATGTGTCCGCCCACGTAGCGGCCGCGTCCGCCCGCGCCGATGATGCCGAATGACACGGCCGAGTTGGCCTGGTAGCCGAATGCGATGCCAGGCTTGAGGATCATGAGATTGGCGGCTGCGCCTGCTAGGGCTTGCCGTCGGGTTAAGTTGGGCACGGAGTTCTCCTTCTAACCGCGCGCAAAACGGGACGCCCCCCCCGCGCCCCTTTGCGCTTGGAAGACATAATGTAGGCCAATGGCTCGGCGTAACTCAATGGGGGTGCGAGCTTCTCTCGCGGCGGGGCTGAGAGCCCCGCGCAGCCTGAGAGGCTGCCCCACTAGGAAAAGACTTGGGCGCGGAAGACTTTCAGGCTGGCTCCTTCGGCTTGGTAGCCTTGCGTGCCCAGGCCGGCCTTGATCGAGAGCGCCTTCAGGAATTGCTCAGCGGTCCAGGCGCGGTTTTTGGCTACCTGCGGCAGCAGCAGGCTCTGACGCGCGCCGTTTTCCAGCATGGCGCCGTGTTCTCCCAGGCGAAAGGCGCGTGCATCGGCGATCGGTTTCATGGGAGACAAGATCGAGATTTCGATTTGGATCTCGCCTTCAATACCGAGGACTGTCGGGAAGCGCGGATCATCCAGCGCCGCGCGCAGGGTCATCTCGGGCACGCTTTCCGCGAGGCTCTCGCAGCCACTGCGATTACCGACGCAGCCCAACAACTTGTCGCCCTGATGCAAACTGGCGAAGACGCCGGCCTTGCGTGAGAGCGCGGGCGTTACTTCGCGCGGCGGAATGGGCCGGTGTTCGCCCGTGGCGCGCAACGTCTCGAGCGTCCGGCGGGCGCTTTCGTGCAAAAGAGCCTGGTCCGAGGCATCCACCCAAAACGACGGCGCCGGAAAGTAACCCAGCGCGCCGTAGCTGACGGTGTGATCGTAATCGCCGGTGATATCGCCGGAGGTTTGATAATCGAGCGTCTCCTGGAAGGTTTCGTTCCCGCTTAAAAATTGTAGTGTGCGCAGCCAGAGCCCAATGGGATAGCGTCCGCACAAAGTAGCGCGCTGCCGCTCGATGACATCGAGAAAGAACTGCGGATCGATGCTGGCCGCGGCTTCCATCCACTGGCGATCCAACCGGCCGAGTCGGGAGGATATGGCGGAATCCACGGGGAAGGGCTGGTAGCCGAAAGCCCGGCCATAGTGGGTCAGGTCGGAACTGACCAGGAAGATTGTGTCAGGCCCGCACAGTCCCGCCAGGGCCTCGGCCGCTGCATCCCGGCTCGAGTCATTGAGATGCCCGATGGACAGCGGCACCACGCGCGCGTGCGGCGCGGCATGTTGCAGCAGCGGCAATTGGATTTCGACCGAGTGATCGCAAACGCGGTCCTCGGCGACGAACTGAAAGGGCCGGTGACGCGCCAGGCGATCTACGGTGGCGCGGTCAGCGAGGGTCACGCCCAGCGGCGTTTCATACTCATCGATATCGGGAATGGAAACGCCCGCCGGTCCGCCCTTGTGCGCGAAGCCCAGGATGACGGCGCGCCGCGGCTGCCGGCGGCGGATGTAACGATACGCGGACGCGGCCACGGCGCCTGAATATTCCAGGCCGGCGTGCGGCACCACGAACCCCACGGGATCCGGCAGCAAATACGGCCCGGTCCGTTGTTCAGAGCAATTGAAAAGGTCCTCGAGCAGGCGCTCGAGGTCCGGGCGGCAGTCCGGATACCACGTGCCGCCGTACGGCGAAACGTGCACTGCGTGCATAAATTCATCCGCACCGGCCGTTCACAAGAACGGAGGCATCGCGCGATTCGCGGGGCAGCCCGCGCCATACGCCGGGGATGGACGCGTGGCAATCGGGACAACATCCGTCCTGGGTGAGCCGGTTCCGCAAAACCCGAAATCCGCGGCGTTCCACCACGGCGGTGGCGCATCGCGGGCACACGGTATCTTCCGATGAACTCGCGCAAAACGGGGCGCCCCGCGCCGCCGGAAGCTGCGGAGTTCCTGTCCGATATGGCGGCGCGGGATACGCGCCCCTTTGCGCTTCCAGTTGGCGCAATTGGCCCGGTAGGTTCCCCGCGTAGACATAGCGCAGGCCCGCCGCGCGGCCGATCTCAGCCGCCCGCCGCAATGTAGCCGCGCTGGTATCGCCCTGCCCGAACATTTTGTAGTCTTCGTGAAATGCGGTCACGTGCCAGGGGATATCGCGGGAGATGCCAGCCAGGAATTCCGCCATGGCTTTTAGCTCCGATTCTGAATCGTTGAAACCGGGCACTACAAGGGTGACGATTTCCAGCCAGAAGCCCATTTCGTGGATGCGCCGGATAGAATCGAGAATCGGGGCGATGCGGCCACCTAATTCGTGATAATGGCGGTCGTCGAAACTTTTCAGATCCACTTTGTAGAGATCCACCCACGGACGCAAGTATTCGAGCACCTGCGGGGTGGCATTGCCGTTGGATACGAATCCGGTGACCAGGCCGGCGGCGCGCGCTTCGCGGAACACGGCGACGGCCCATTCGGCGGTAATCAGCGGCTCGTTATAAGTGCTGATGACGCTGTGGGCGCCGGACTCCAGCGCGGCCTGCACGATCTGGCGCGGCGTGATGCGCCGGAAATCGAGCGAAGAACGATAATCGCGCAATGCCTGCGAGGTGACCCAATTCTGGCAATAGCCGCAATGCAGGTCGCAGCCCAGCATCCCGAAGCTGAGCGCGCGGGTTCCCGGCAGGGCGTGAAAGAAAGGCTTTTTCTCGATGGGGTCCGAATGCAGCGCGCTCACATAACCGTAGGGGACATACAGTTTGCCGCCCTGGTTGTAGCGCACTTTGCATACGCCGGCGAAACCGGATGGAATGGGGCAAGCGTGGCCGCAGGCATAACAGCGCACCCGGTTGGAATCCAGCTTTTCGTAGAGGTCCCCCTGGCGGACCTGCGCGGAGAGTTGTTCGGCCAGGGTCTGCATTTGAGACCTTCCAAGGAACTCGCGCAAAACGGGGCGACCCGCGCCGCTTCTCTTCTGCGGAGTTACTCTATCTTTGGCGGCGCGAGAAGCGCGCCCCTTTGCGCTTTTAAGGAACTCGCGCAAAACGGGGCGACCCGCGCCGCTTCTCTTCTACGGAGTTACTCTATCTTTGGCGGCGCGAGAAGCGCGCCCCTTGCGCTCTACACTTCAATTTCATTTTAGCGCGCGGCGCAAAAGAATCATGCCAAGCCGGCTCCCTCGGTCTCGGCGGAGGGAGCCGGCTGGATCTCTGCCTGCAGCCGCTGATACACATCGCGCGCGGCTTTCTGGGCGGCGCTCTTCTTGGTATTGCCTTCCGCCTGCCCGACCCACTCCCGGCCCACGCGCGCTTCGACGGTGAACGTTTTGGAATGCTCGGGACCGCGTTCGCGCACGATCACGTAGCGCGGCTGAGGAAGGTGGCGCGCTTGCGCGAATTCCTGTAGCGCGCTTTTGTAGTCCGTCAGGCTCTGAGGAAGGTGCTCGTCCGCCGGTCCGGCGGCGGACAGGCTGGGCGCAACCACGAAGCGATTCACGAAGTCGCGGGCCGCTTGCATGCCGCCATCCAGGTAGATGGCGGCGATGAGCGCTTCAAACGCATCGACCAGCAGGGTCTTTTTGGCGCGACCCCCGCTCATCTCCTCGCCGCGCCCCAGCCGCAGATATTCCCCCAGTTGCAGACACTGTGCCGCTTCGTGAAGCCATGCCGCGCTGACCAGGCGCGCCTTGAGCTTGGAGAGACGCCCTTCGGCGGCTTCCGGATGGCGCTGAAGCAAATCGTCGCTGATCAGGAAACCCAGCACGGAGTCGCCCAGAAATTCGAACTGCTCGTTGTCGCGCAACGCGGCATCGGCGGCCGGCATGGCCTGCTCGTGCACGTGCGAACTATGCGTCAGCGCGCGGCGCAGGATCTCCCGGTCCGCGAACCGGTAACCGGCGGCGACCTCCAGGGCATCCAGGTCCGCGCGCATTGACCGACTCTACTGCTTGGGGGCTTCGGGCTTGGGGGTTTCGGGCTTCGGAGCGTCCGGCTTGGCTTCGGGATTGGCCGGAGGCGGACCGCCCTTCTTCTGCATCGCGCGTACACGCTCAGCCTGCGCGATTTGCTTGATCGTAGGATTAAGATCGGACATGGCCATCACCTTGTCGAATTGTGCGATGGCCTCGTCATATTTTCCGGCTTCGCTATAAGCACGGCCCAACCGAACCATGACGCCCGGGTCGGGATTAGACGCGGTTTCCAACGCAGTTTTGAACTCGGCTTCGGCTACGTCCAGCTTCTTGCTTGCCAGCGCGCCCATACCCAACGCCGTGTGAGCCTGCGCGGCAAAATCCTTCTTGGCAGCGGCCCACTGATCGTCTGTAAGGTTCGCATTCGGCTTGGGGGCGTCGTTCAATACGGCCAGGGCGGTCTTGGCGTACTTATCCACCTGCGCCAATTTTTCCGCGCGATCGAGATCGAATTCCTTGGTATGCTGCGCAATGGCGGTGGCCAGCATCAGCATGGCCTGGTAGTGCTTGGGATCGGCCTCCACGGTTCGCTCGCCAAACACCACACTCTGTTCGTAATTGCCCTTCTGTTCGTAAGAAAGGGCTTCGAAATAGAGAGCTGTGGCCTTGAAATCCGAATCCACAAATTTGGTGAGCACATTTTCGCACGCTGCAATTCGGGCATCCGCGGTCTGGGCGTCGAACATGGCCTTCAATGCCTCGAATTCGGCTTTGGATTTCGGCTTCGGCTGCGCCAGCAGACCCGTTACGGCGACTGCCAGCGCCAAGACACCTCTCAGAATGATCCGGTTCATAAAAACTCCTCTAATTTGATTTCTTCGCAAAGCTTCGCTGAACCCCCTGTTCAGCAGCCTGCATGGCCGCGTCAGACGCGCCTTCGACGGCTAAAGCTTCCTTGTAACGCCGGGTGGCCACTTCGCGCTCGCCCGCGGCATCGGCCAGGCGGCCCAGATAGACCAAGGTCCAGGCCTTCACTTGCGGCTCCGGTTTGGATTCGAGCGTTTTCTCGAACAACTGCTCGGCCATCTCCGGATTCTTTTCGAGCGCCGCGATGCGCGCCAGTCCATAATACGCTTTCGCGTGGGCGGCCGTCTCGGGGCTTTCTTCGAGCGATTTCAGATAGAGCTGCCGGGCGCCTTCCAGGTCGCGGTCGGTGTAGAAACGCTCGGCCTGCGCCAGAGTCTTGTACACGCCCTTCGGCTCCGGCGGCGCGGCGGGATGCTCCACTTTGATCTGCCGCACGGGGGCTTCCGAGACAAATTCGATACCCGACAAGCGGGCATCCTCGCGCTTCAGGTCGAGCGCGGAGATCATCGTCGGGTAATAGAAATGCATGGACTGTTCCTGCTTCAGATAGGCCGTCATTTGTTCGGCGAAATAGGCGGTCAGGATGTAACCCTGGCGCATGGCCTCGTTCGCCAACTCTGGCTTCCGGTCCATGCGGGCCTCGACCGCCTTGATCAGCGATTCGGTGACCAGTAGCGGGTAATCCGCTTTGAAGCTTGAGTCGAGCGCGGGCGCGCGCTGCGCATGATCGGCGAGTCCACGAGTGCGTTTGATGAGCTCTTCGTGTCGGGTGGCCAGGGGATCGAGCAAATAATGCAGGTAGGCGTGCCGGATATCGCTGATGCGCGGTTCGGCGGAGGGCGTCACCACTACGTAATAATTCCGGCCGTAATTGCGGGTCTGGATCTGATTTGGCGCCGCCAGCAGGTCCACGTAGATCTGGAAGAAATGCTGGGTGGTGCCGGAGGTCTCATTGCGCAGAAAGCCATTCACTTGCAAAACGGCCGCTGACACCAGTTCATGATAGCGCTCGATTTGCTGATCGAAGGCCGGCTGGGAATGCTTCCAGAGTTCTTCAATATCCGCTTCGCGATAAAACCGCTCCATCAGCGGAGCGAAGCCTTCGAGGGCCGCGACGTCCGGCGGAACATCCACCGTGCGCCCTTTGACGGAGAAATCCGGAGGCCCATCCATCGCCAGGGCGAACGAAATATACTGGCTCAGATCCGCGGTGGGATCGTTCTCACGGTGCTCGCGGTAGAACTGCTTGAGGGCCGGCAGGCATGGTATGTTTTTGGCGGCCAACTCCTTCCGGATTTCTTCGCGCAGGGGGTTGTTGTTGGGCGATGCGGCATCCGCGTTGTAACCCGCCGCGTTAATGGCCGCCATGACGGCGAATAATGAAGGGCTGGCATCCAGTTGGCCCTGTTCAGGTGTAGCGGCTCTAGCGGCCAAGGCCAGTAGAATGATGCCCGGTAAAACGAATCGGCTCAGAATAAGCTCAGTTTAACCTATTGCACACAACCTTACAGGGTCAGAGTTACCTTGGTGATGGTGCGCGGTTTATCCGGATCGAGGCCTTTTTGCACCGCCAGGCAGGCGGCGAAAAGCTGGGCCGGAATGATGTAAGGAATCGGCGTGTACAGTTCCGGCAACTTGTGCGGCAATCGGATGGCGCGGGTGCCCAGCGTCATGGCGACGGTGTTGCCGGCATCGGTGATGACCACGGTTTCGGCCTTGAGGGGCTTAAGCTTTTCCAGGGTTTCGTCGATCGAATTCCAGGTTGCTCCGCTGGGAGCAAAAACGAAGACCGGGAAATCGCGGCCGATCATAGCGATGGGGCCGTGCAGAAAATCGGCCGATGAAAAGCGCTCGGCGACCACGTAGCAGGTCTCCATCATCTTTAGTGCGAATTCGAACGCGTTGGAGTAATTCAGGCCGCGGCCGACCACCACGGCGTGATCCATGAAGCGATAGCGACCGGCAAGTTCGGTGATGGCGGGCTCCAGGTCAAGCGCGGCTTGCGCCCGCTCCGGCAGGCGTTGCAGATCGTGGATGCGGATGCGGCCGCCCAGCGCATAAGCCAGCAGGTACAACATCAGCAACTGGCCGGTGTAGGTTTTAGTGGCTGCCACGCTTTTCTCTCTGCCGGCGCGCACCAGGAAAACGTGCTCGGCGAGGCGGGCCATCGTGCTGGATGCTTCGTTGGTGATGCCGATGGTGACGGCACCCTGTTCCCGGGCGCGTTCGAGCACCAGGTTGGTGTCGGTGGATTCGCCGGATTGGGAGACGGCTACCACGAGGGCGTCGCGGTAATCCACGCGCGCGTCATAGAGCGTGTAGATGGAGGGAGCGGCCAGCGAGACCGGGATTCCGGTGGTGACCTCGAGCAGGTAGCGTCCAAAGACGGCGGCATTGTCCGAGGTGCCGCGGGCGGCGAGCACGATCAGGCGGGGGCGTTGTTTCGCCATGCGCTTTTTGAAGCGCTCGATGCGGGGCAACTGGGAAGCCAGCGTGCGCTCGAGGGCAGCGGGCTGTTCGCGAATTTCGTCATGCATGCGGGACATGGTTGTGAGATCGCTTATTTGTGCGGAAAACGGGTCAAGATCGCTTGCTCACGCGCGCGGTTCGGAAGCACGACGCGCGGCTCGGAAACAAAGATTATGGCACGTCAATGCAGGGATTTCTCCACCTGCACCTTGTACTCGCGCGCTTTGGCTTCGATTTCCGCGGCGTTCAGGGTCAGGGCGCGCGCGTCCCGCACCACCAGGCGGCCGTTCACCATCACATCTTCCACATCGCTGCCTTTCAGGGCGTAGACCATTTGCGAGTAGACGTTGTAGAGCGGCACGGCATTAGGCTGATCGAGGCGGATGCTGATCAGGTCGGCGCGCTTGCCGGGTTCGAGCGAGCCGATTTCTTTGTCCATGCCCAGCGCGCGGGCGCCGCGGATGGTGGCCATCTCGATCGCCGCGGTGGCCGGCAGGCTACGCGGATCGCCGGTGAATACTTTTTGCAGCTTGGCCGCCAAGTCCATTTCTTCGAACATATTGAAGTCGTTGTTGCTGCCGGCGGGACCGTCGGGACCGAGGCCCACCGGGAGATCCAGGGCCAGCATGCGGGTGACAGGCGCCACGCCGCTGGCCAGTTTCATATTGCTTGACGGGCAGTGTGCGATGCCGACGCCGCGCGACTTCAGAATTGCCAGATCGGCCTCATCCACCCAAACGGCGTGCGCCGCTACCGTGCGCCCGTTGAAGACGCCGAGCGCATCGAGTGCCTGCGTCGGCGACATTTTGCGCTTGGACTGGCACTCGTCGTTCTCATGTTTGGTCTCCGAGAGATGAATCAGCAGCGGCGCGCCATGCTGGTTGGCGAGCGTGCGGCAGGCTTTGAGGGTCTCGTCGGAATTCGTGTAGATGGCGTGGGGAGCGACCGCCGGCACCACCAGCGGATCGTCGTGGAACCGGGTGAGAAATTTTTCGGTGAAGGCCAGGGCATCGGTGGGGGTTTTCGAATCGGGCGAGGGAAAACCGATGATGGTCTCGCCCAGCACACCGCGCATGCCGGCCTCTTTGGCGGCTTCCGCCACCACGTCCTCGAAGTAATACATGTCGGTGAAGGTAGTGGTGCCGGAGAGCAGCATTTCCAGGCATCCGAGCCGTGTACCCCAACGGACGAAATCGGGATTCACGTTGCGGGCTTCCGCGGGAAAGATGTAACGCTCCAGCCATTCCTGCAATTTCAGATCGTCGGCAATGCCGCGGAGCAGCGACATGGCCGCGTGGGTGTGGGTGTTGATGAGCCCGGGCGCCAGGATGGCATCAGGCCGGTCCAAGCGCCGGCGCGCCTGGTAGCGCTGCTCGATTTCGGCTTTCGGCCCGGCAGCCAGGATGCGGTCGCCGCGGATGGCGATGGCGCCGTTCTCGATCAGGCGGCGCTGCGCGTCCATGGTGACCACGTAGTGGCCGGTCCAAATCCAGTCGGCGGACTCGGCGGCGAGCGCCGTAATGAAAAGCAGAAAACTACAAAAAAGACGCATCGAAGGGCCTTGGTAGCAGATCTTTCAGGCGGAAGGTTTCGGTTTTGCCGTGGAGATTGGCGAGCACCAGTTCCGCGTTGCCACAGAACTCCCAGAGGATCTGGCGGCACGCACCGCAAGGGGGCGTCAGCGAGTCGGTATCCGCCACCACCGCTACTCGCTTGAACTGGCGCGCGCCTTCGGAAACGGCTTTGAAGACTGCCACGCGCTCCGCGCACAGGGTCAGGCCGTAGCTCGCGTTCTCGACGTTGCAGCCAGTGTGGATGCGGCCCGCGGCGTCTTCGAGGGCGGCGCCGACTTTGAAGTGCGAGAACGGCGCATGAGCATTTTCGCGGGCTTTCAGGGCTGCGCTAACCAGCGGATCCATTATGCGCTCCCATGCGCGGCAGCAAGGTTTTCAGAAGCCGGACCAGTGTGCTGCGTACCATCTCGCCGGTCTCCAGGACTTCGGCATGGTTTATTTTCTGGGGGAGAATTCCCGCGGCCATGTTGGTGACGCAGGAAATACCGAGGACCTGCATCCCCATATGGTTCGCTACGATCACTTCGGGCACGGTGGACATGCCCACGAGATCCGCGCCGATTGCACGGAGATAGCGGATTTCGGCGGGAGTCTCGTAACTGGGACCGAGCACCGCCGCATAGACGCCCTCCGCGAGGCGGACACCGATCTCACTTCCCGCCTCGTGAGCCATGGTGCGGAGGCTGCGCGAGTAGGCTTCCGACATATCCGGAAACCGCGGTCCGAGCGCGTCATCGTTCGCTCCTACCAGGGGGTTCGATCCCTGCAAATTGATATGATCGGAAATCAACACCAGGCCGCCCCGCTCGAGCGAGAGGTTGATTCCTCCGGCCGCGTTGGTGAACACTATCGATCGCACACCCAGCGTGCCGAGGACACGCACGCCAAAGGTTACCTGCGCCGACGTATAGCCCTCGTATAAATGAACGCGGCCGGCCATCACGGCCACATCCAGTGCGTCGAGCTTGCCGAACATCCAGTTTGCCGGCATGGCCAACGGCGGTGGAGCAGGGCCAGCCGGAATTTCGGAATAGGGGATTTCGTCGCGGGATGCGAGTTCGCCGGCAAACGCGCCCAAACCACTGCCCAGCACCACCGCGAGGCGCGGCCGCATGGCCGTACGCGCTTCGAGAAACGCGGCGGCTTCTTTGATGGCGCGCCGGTCATAGCAGCATCCCCGCGATGCACGCCGACATGAAATTCGCCATGCTTCCGGCCGCCACCGCTTTCAATCCGAGGCGCGCCAGGTCGGACTTCCGGTTGGGCGCCAGCGCGCCAATGCCGCCGATCTGGATGGCGATGGAGCTGAAGTTGGCGAAGCCGCACAAGGCGTATGTGGCGATGGTGAACGAGCGCGGGTCGAGTTGAGCCCGCAAAGGTCCGAGTTGCAGAAAGGCCACGAATTCGTTCAGCACCAGGCGCGTGCCCAAGAGGTTGCCGATGGTGGGCGCGTCCTTCCAGGGCACTCCCATCAGCCACGCCAGCGGGGCGAAAACGATGGCGAAGATCTCCTGCATGGAAGGCGGCAGCCAGCCCATCAGGGGCAGTCCGTGCGCCCATCCGAGAATGCCGTTCAACATGGCGATCAGGGCCAGGAAAGCGATCAGCATGGCGCCGATATTCAAGGCCAGCCGGAGACCGTCGCCGGCCCCCTGCGCGGCGGCGTCGATCACGTTGACAGCGGTCTTCTCGATCTTGACTTCCACCTTTCCCGCGGTGGCGGGCTTGTCCACTTCCGGATAGAAGATTTTCGCCAGCATGATAGTGGCGGGCGCGGTCATGATCACGGCGGTGAGCAGGTGCTCGATACTGACGCCGGCGATCTTCACGTAAGCCGCCATGACGGCTCCGGAAACGTGCGCCATGCCGCTGGTCATGATGGTGAACAGTTCGGACTGCGTCATGCCGGCAATGAAAGGCTTGATGGTCAGGGGCGCTTCGGTCTGGCCCATGAAGATGCTGGCCGCCACATTGAGCGACTCGGCACCGCTGGCTCCCATGACTTTCTGCATCACGATGGCCATGCCCTTCACGACCACCTGCATCACGCCCAGGTAGTAGAGAATCGCGAAAAACGACGCGATGAAGATGACGATGGGCAGCACCTGGAAGGCGAACACCACGCCGAATGGTCCGGACTTGATGCCCAACGGTCCGAAGACGAAATTACTCCCGGCTTCGGCGTAGTTGAGCATGGCGTTGACGCCCGCGCCGATCCCTTGAAAGATGCGGCCGAAGCCGGTCTTCAGCACGAGCAAAGCGAACAAGAATTGCAGGCTCATGCCCCACAACAGAATGCGCAGCTTGATGGCGCGCTTGTGGGCAGAGAACAGCCAGGCGATAGCCAGCATCGCCACAAGGCCCAAGAGCCCGGTGAACCGCTGCATCAGCGGCCCTTGTGTCCCGGCGGCACCACGCGGCGCATCACCCTACGACTTCCAGGATCAGTTCCCGGTCTTCGGGCCGTTGCGCAGATATACGGAAGGCGTCCTCGACCATCTCGGCCGCCTCCTCCACATGATCTTCTTTGGTGTAGTAGAGCCGGCAGAGCACGGAACCGGCCTCCACCTTTTCGCCGACCTTGACTTCCAGGATTACGCCGACGGCCGGATCCACGGGATCTTCCTTGCGGTCGCGGCCTGCGCCGATCATATTGGAAGCCAGCCCGATATCCTGCGCGTTGATCACGCTGACATAGCCGCCGCGGGGCGACATCACTTCGCGCATGCCCGTGGCGTTGGGCAGCAGGACGAAATCGTCAAGCGCGCGCGCATTACCACCCTGCGCTTCGACCGCCTGTTTCAATTTCTGATAGCCAGAGCCATCCACCAGCTTCTTCTCGGCAAGCCGGCGGGCCTCTTCGAGGGTGGGCGATACCTTGGCCACGAAGATCATGCGCGCGGCCAGTTCAATGCAGAGCCGGGTCAGGTCGGAGGGTCCGGCATTTTGCAGGGTCTGCGAAGCTTCCATGACCTCGAGCGCATTACCGACCGCGTAGCCCAGCGGCTGGTTCATGTCGGTAATGAGCGCTTGTACCCGCTTGTCCATGCGCCGGCCGATCCCCACCATGACCTGCGCCAGGCGCCGCGCATCCACCTGCTTTTTCATGAAGGCGCCGTTGCCCACCTTGACGTCGAGCACCAAGGCATCCACGCCCTCGGCCAGCTTCTTCGACATGATCGAGGAAGCGATCAGCGGAATGGATTCTACGGTAGCGGTGACATCGCGCAACGAGTAGAGCCGGCCATCGGCGGGAGCCAGTTCGGAAGTCTGGCTCATGAAACAAAGTCCCACGGCGGACAGTTGCGCTTTGAGTTCGTCCACGGTGAGATTGCAGCGCATGCCCGGAATGGATTCGAGTTTATCGACGGTGCCTCCGGTGTGGCCGAGACCGCGCCCGCCCATGGTAGGCACGATCACGCCGGCAGCGGCCGCCAGCGGCGCTACGATGAGGGTGGTCTTGTCGCCGACGCCGCCGGTGGAATGCTTGTCGACCTTGGCGCCTTCGATACCCGAGAGATCGAGGGTTTCACCTGACTGCATCATCGATTCGGTGAGCCGGCTGACTTCGCGGTCAGTCATACCCGAGAAGAAGACGGCCATCAAAAAAGCCGACATCTGATAGTCGGGTATTTCTCCGCGCGTATACCCGTCCACCAGGTAGGAGATCTCTTCGGGGGTTAATTCACCGCCGTCGCGCTTTCTCTGGATCAAGTCAACTGTACGCATTATGAAGCACTTAGCGTACCATCTCAAGCAATATAAAGTAAAGGCGAGATTATCGGGCGCGAGGGATGGCTAGCCCTTCAAATCCTGGAAGGCTTCCTCAATTTCCTTTTTCGCTTCAGGAGTCGCGACGGACAGCGGCAGGCGGGGCGGACCTCCATAGTAGCCATTCAGATCCATGGCGTGCTTCAGGCCGGGTATGCCGTATTTGGTGGTGACCAGCGGCGCGGCGCGCGCGATACGGTTCTGCCAGTCGCGCGCCGCGTCGTCCTCACGCGTGCGGTAGGCTTCCCACAGCGCGATGCAGGCGTAGGGCGCCGCGTTGGCGAATGCCAGGATGGCTCCGGTGACGCCCATGAGGAAGGACGGCCAGATGGTGGGCGCGGATCCGACAGTTACCTGAAAGCCGGGGCGCGACTCTCGCACGATCTGCATCACCTTCTCCATATTGCCGGAGCTTTCTTTGATGCCGATGATATTGGGGTGATGCGAGAGCTCAATTACCGCGGCGGCTGGTATGTCGAGCGCCGTAGCTTGAGGGAAATTGTAAATAATTACCGGAATACGGGACTGGTCGGCCACGGCGCGATAGTAGAGGGTCTGCGCGTCGGCGCGGTTGAGCAGGTTCTTGTAATAGTGCGGGGTCTTGACCAGCGCTGCCTTGTAGCCCAGCTCGGCGGCGCGGTTGGTCAGGCACACCGTTTCGCGGACGCTTTCGACGCCGGTGCCGGCGATGAGCAGTTTCTCCGGCGCGGCGTAGCGCGCGACCATCTCCCACAGCTCGACCTTCTCTTCGGCCGTCAGCAACACGCTTTCGCCAGTGGATCCGGTGGCTACGTATCCGGCAAGCGTGGTGCGGTTCCATTTTTCGATATTGTGCTGCACTTTGGCCGCGTAGATGTTGCCGGCGTGATCGAAGGGCGTGGTGATTGGGGGGAAAATACCTTGTAGCTTCATAACGGGTGTAACCACAATATTAGCGAATGGCGGCCGTGCTGGGATAATGGTGCGATCCGCCATGTTCTCCCTCGAAATCGATTGCGCGCCCGAAGGCCACGACCAGCTTGTGGCGGAGCTTTGGGAAGAAGGCTCGTCGGGCATTGTGGAACTCGAGGCGGGACGGGTGCGCGCGTTTTTCGAAGACCGGGCGGACCGGGCGGCGCTGGCCGAACGTTTTCGCGCGGCAAGCTGGCGGCGGGAGGAAGATTGCGACTGGGTGGCTTTGTCGCGCGCCGGCTTCGAGCCTATTTGTGTGGGCGAGCGGTTTTTTCTGATTCCGGAGTGGCGGGACGATCCGGCTCCGCCAGGGCGATTCCGCATGACTGTGAATCCCGGCATGGCTTTCGGCACGGGACGGCACGAGACCACGCAATTGTGCCTGGAAGCGTTGGAGAACTACGTCAGGCCGGGGTCCCGGATGCTGGATGTGGGCACGGGCGCGGGCATTCTGGCGCAGGCGGCGGCGCTGCTCGGGGCCGGGCCGGTTTGGGCGTGCGACGTCGATGCGGACGCGGTGGAAATCGCGCGGGCCAATGGCGGGCGCAACCTGTTCAGCGGGTCGGTTGATGCGATCGGCAGGGGCGCGGCGGACGTGATCGCGGCGAACATCAGTCCCGAAGCTATCACGCGGCTGGCGCCGGATCTGCTGCGCTGCCTGCGCGCGGACGGCATCGCGCTGCTGAGCGGTTTCGAGCAGCGGGAGACTGGAGCGATCGCGGCCGTGATCGAGCATCATGGAGGCGCCGTATGGGAGACCCGCACAAAGGGCACGTGGGCATTGCTGGTGGTTGGAGGTAAACTCGTTGGGGGAGTTTCCCATGTCCACCACCCGCCGCCAGTTTCTTAGCGCGGCCGCCGCTGCCCCCCTGGCGAGCGCGGCGGCGCAGAATTCCGCTTCCGCGAACGACCGCATCCAATTGGGCGTGATCGGGCTGGGCGGGCGCGGCACGGCCGATACGCACATGGCGCTGGGTGTTCCGGGCGTCGCGCTGGTGGCGGTCGCCGATCTATACTCAGGCCGGCGCGCACGCGCGCGCGAGGTGTTTGGCAAGGACGTGTTCGTGACGCCGGATTACCACGAACTGCTGGCGCGCAAGGATGTGGATGCGGTGATCGTGGCTACGCCCGATCACTGGCACGCGCAGGCGTCCATCGACGCTATGAACGCGGGCAAAGACGTGTACTGCGAAAAGCCCATGGTGCACGCGATCGAAGAGGGCCACGCGGTGATCGCGGCGCAACGGAGCAGCGGGCGTATCATTCAGGTGGGCAGCCAGCGGGTGAGTTCCATCATTTATCAGAAGGCCAGGGATTTGATCCGCGACGGCGCGATCGGCAAATTGAACTTGATCGAAGCCTGGTGGGAGCGTAACGTGGATAGCGACGAGCTGGTGTTCCGCAACTCGATCCCGCCGGACGCTTCGGCATCGACCATCGACTGGGACCGTTTCGTGGCCAATACCACGCGGCGGCCTTTCGACGCGCAGCGTTTCTTCTGGTGGCATTGCTACCGGGATTACGGCACCGGCATTCCGGGCGATCTGTTCGTGCACCTGTTCTCGGGGGTGCACTTCGTGCTGGATTCCGAGGGGCCGGCGCGCCTGATGGCGACCGGAGGAACGCGCTATTGGAACGACGGGCGCGAGATCCCGGACCTGATGCTGGCCATGGCCGACTACAAGGAGAGCGCGCATCACCCGGCTTTCAATCTGCTGCTGCGGGTGAACTTCGAGCAGGGGTCGGAGGAGACCTCGGGCTTCCGGTTCGTGGGCGAAAAAGGCATTCTGCGCATCGACGGCGATGGCGTGCGGGTGGACCGGCACAACCGTCCGGCGGAGCCGGGCTACAATATCGAAACTTTTGCGGAAGCCACCCAGCGCGAGTATTTGCGGGAATATCGCAAGAAATACCCGGAGGCGGAGGTGACGCCGGCCAGCATGCGTATGACGCCGGCCGAGGAATTTCTGGCGCCGGACGAATACAGCGATCACGCCGCGCACGTGGCCAATTTTTTTGCGTCGGTGCGCAGCCGCAAGCCGGTGGTGGAGGACGCGGTGTTCGGGCTGCGCGCGGCGGGTCCGGCGCTGCTGGCCAATGCCAGCCATTACGAGCAAAAGATCTGCGGCTGGGATCCGCGCGCCATGGAGCGTATATGAAACAGGTGTGCATGAGCCGGCGGTCGCTATTGATGGCGGGAAGTGCGGCGCTGGCGGCGCGCGGCGGTTCGGGGCAGACGGCTGGGCGCGGGGTGCGGTTCGGCGTGCGCACGCCTTTCCCCAAGGAGAGCCTGCGCGAGCGGGCCATGCTGGTGCACCGGCTGGGATACGATGGCATCGAGTTGGGGCAGGAATGGCTGGACCAGCCGCTGGAATCGATCCAGGAGCAGATCGGGGGAACCGGCGTAGCGGTAAGCGCCATTGTGGGATCGATCGGGCTGCTGGATACCGACCCGCAGAAGCGGGCCGCGGCCGTGGAATTGGACCGGCGGCGGCTGCGGATGGCGAAAGCGCTGGGCGCCGATTGCATTATCGAAGTGCCAGTCTTCGGCCCGACCAAGTTCCAGGATCTGTCGCCGCTGATGACGCCGCGCGAAGTTGAGGAGAAGCTGCTGGTAGCGGGTTTGAAGCAGTTGACCAGCGACGTGGCGGACAGCGGGGTGATCTTACTGCTGGAGCCTTGCAACCACAAAGAGACGCATTTCATGAACCGGCAGGAGCAGGCCGCGCAGACGATCGATGCGGTGGGGGCGCCGGGTTTCCGCACGCTGAGCGATTTTTATCACATGCAGATCGAGGAAAAAGATATCGGGGAGACGCTCAGCCGGTACGGCAAATACACGGCATATGTGCACCTGGCGGATGGGGAGAAGCGGACCGAGCCGGGATCACTGCCTTTCGATTATCGCCCCGGGTTCCACGCTTTGAAGCGCTGGGGCTATAGCGGGTGGCTGACGGTGGAGTCAGGCTTCACGGACAATCCGGAGGCGGCGCTGGGACGCGCGCTCACATATCTGAAGCGACAGTGGAGTGAGGCGTAGGTAAAATGGGCGGCCAGGTTGCGCCGAACCTGCGCCGCCCGTGAAAAGCATTTAGCAGAGCATTTACATGCTGCTTTTGCGTTTGCGTCGGCGCGCGACCAGCAGCACCAGCACCACACCGGCGGCGAGCCATAGAACGGCTTGAAACAACGTGTTGTTCATTTGTGGTACCTCCTTTCTCTCATTGAATTCCCCTCATCAGCGGGAACAAGTATTTGAAAACCTGTAAAATGCCGGGACCGGCCGCCACCACCATGATGGAAGGCAGGATGAAGAAGAAGATGGGAAAGACCAGCTTCACGCCTACCTTGGCGGCTCTTTCTTCCGCTTCCTGGCGGCGGCGCGTGCGCATGAACTCGGAATGCGTGCGCAGCGCTTCGGCCATGCTGGTGCCGAAGCGGTCGGACTGGATTAGAATGGCGGTGAGCTTTCGCAGTTCGGGCTCGCCGGTGCGCACGGCCAGGTTGCGCAGCGCTTCCGCACGGCGCTTTCCGGCGCGCATCTCGAGCGTGACCAGGCCCAGCTCATCGCTCAGCTCGGGATGCGAAGAGGCCAACTCACGGCCTACGTTCTGAATCGCCTGGTCCAACCCCAGGCCGGCCTCCACCGATACCACCATCAGGTCCAATCCGTCGGGCAAAGAGAGTCGAAGCCTTTCCTGGCGGTTGGACACGCGGCGCTCCAATATAAAACTGGGAAGCCAGTATCCGGCCGCGGTGGCGGCCAGGGGCAGCACGATGCGCAGCACGGGATTAGTGGTGATATCCGTGCGGAATACGATCGAAAGGACGGCCAGGATGACGGCCAGGATCAGCTTGATGCCGAATAATATGGGCACCGCGCTCTCCGCGCGGTACCCGGCCGACATCAGGGTGCGGCGGGCGGTTTGTGCGTCTTGCGGCGACACCGGCGCATGCTGTCCGAGAGCCTCCACCTTCTGCGTGAGCAGAGATGGTTTGGGGCGGCCGATGCGATCGAGGGTGACCGGCTCCGCGGCGGGCTGATGGCGCAGTTGCTGCAACAGCCGCGACGGCTTGGCGTAGCGGCTATAACCGTAGGCGGTAATGGCGGTCGCCAGTAATCCGAACAACGCCACCGAAACGATCAAATTCATATTTCGCCCTAGACCTTGATCCGGATGATCTTGCGAATCAGCAACTGGCCCACGATCTGTCCCACGATGGACCCCGCGATCAGCTTCTTTCCATCCGGATCGTGGACCATTGACATCAGATAGGAGGGCGCCGCCAGCATCATCAGCACTGCGGTGGCCGCCGGTAGAACCGTCAATACCAGCGCGGTGACCCGGCCATGCGCGCTGGCGGCCTTGACCTGGCCTTTCAACTGGAACCGTTCGCGGATGAGATGTCCCAGGCGGGTGAGGATTTCGCCCAGATTGCCTCCGGTTTGTTTTTGCAGGACTACCGCCGACTGGAAGAAGCGCACGTCCAGCAGCGGTACACGGTTTCCCAGGTTGGTGAGCGCGGTTTCGAGCGGGGCTCCCAGGTTCTGCTCATTGAACAGGGTACGGAATTCCATGCCCAGTGGATCGGGCAGGTCTTCACTGGCCATACGCAGGCTGATGGTGAAGGCATGTCCGGCGCGCATGGACCGCGCTAGAAAGTCGAGCGCCTCGGGAAACTGCTCCTCGAAAGCCGCCAGGCGGCGGGTACGTTTCCGGCGCAGAAAAAGGTAGGGCAGCGACGCCAGCAAGACGGCGAGAGCCGCGGATGCTTCCGTACGGGGGATCATAGGCGGCAGCAGGACACTCAAAATCATCGCCCCCATGGCGCCGCCGGCCATCATCAGCAGTAGCCCTCCGGGCGACCAGGTCATACCGGCCTGCTGGATGAGCTTCTTGGTTTTTTCCAGCAGCGCGAGGTGCTCGAGCCAAACTTCCATCTGCGGCCGCCGGGCCGTCGTTTCGCGCAGGATCTGCGAGCCCTCGGATGCCGGATCCTCAGCCGCCGTACGGAGCATGACGGACATTTCGCGCTTCCGCCACCATTCGTAAAACTTCAACCCCAGGGCGATGGAAAGCAGCACCCAGGTGAATAGAACCAGAAAGAGCGAGAACGAGACCGGCATGGTCAGCTTACCTCCAGGGAACTGGAGAAGATGCTGGCGGGCAGGGATAGCCCGCAGGAGGCCAGGCGCTCATAAAATTTGGGCCGGATGCCGGTGGCGCGGAAACAGCCCCGCACCCGCCCTTTTTCGGTGAGGCCTTTCTTTTCGAACATGAACAGGTCCTGCAGGGTCACCTGCTCGCCTTCCATTCCGGTCACTTCGGTGACGAAGGTGACCCGTCGCGTGCCGTCGCTGAAGCGCGACACTTGCACGAACAGATCCACCGCGGAGGCCACCTGCTGGCGGATGGAGCGCACCCCCATATTGGCGTTGGACATCCCCACCATCACTTCCAGCCGGCCCACGGCATCGCGGGGAGTGTTGGCATGAATGGTGGTAAGGGAGCCATCGTGGCCGGTGTTCATGGCTTGCAGCATGTCGAGCGCTTCCTCGCCGCGCACCTCGCCCACGATGATGCGGTCCGGGCGCATACGCAGGGCGTTGATCACCAACTCCCGGATCCGTATGGCGCCCGTGCCTTCGATATTGGGCGGTCGCGTTTCCATGCGCGCTACGTGAGTTTGCTGCAAGCGGAGCTCGGCGGCATCTTCGATGGTCACGATGCGCTCGTCCTCCGGGATGTAGCTGGACAGCACGTTGAGCAGAGTGGTTTTGCCGGAGCCGGTGCCCCCGCTGATCAGGATGTTCAGCCGGGCTTTCACCGCGTACTCGAGCAGTAACCGCATCTCGTCCATGAGGGTCTGGCTGCGCACCAGGTCCTCCGGGCGGAGCGCGTGCCTGCCGAACCGCCGGATCGAGAGCAGCGGGCCATCCACCGCCACCGGCGGTATGGCGGCGTTGACGCGCGAACCGTCGGGCAGGCGGGCGTCCACCAGGGGCGTGGATTCGTCCACCCGCCGACCCACCTGCGCGACTACTTTCTCAATGATGCGCAGCAGGTGCGCGTTATCCTTGAATTGCACCGGCGTGCGTTGCAGTTTTCCGGCCCGCTCCACGTACACCAGGCGCGGCGTAGTCACCAGGATGTCGCTGATGGTGGGATCCTGCAGCAAAGGCTCCAGCGGGCCTAAGCCGAAGACCTCGTCTAGCACCTCTTCGACCACCCGGTCCTTTTCCGTGCGGCTGAGGGGCGTCTTCTCCTGATCCACTAACCGGACCAGAGCCGTGCGAATCTCCAGGCGGGCCCGCTCGCCGGGGATGGACGAGAGCGCTTCCAGGTTCAGGCGGTCGAGCAACTGGCCATGCAGGGAGAATTTCAGCTGCTGGTATTCCGGCGTGGACGACTCGCTTTGGAACAGCCGCGCCACCCATCCCGATTCCCCGCCCTGCGGCGCGCCGTTGAGTCCGTTGCCCATGAGAAGCCGTCCTTATCCGAACAGACCGAAGCGGCGCTTGCCCTTTTCGGCGGGAACGCCGGACAGGCGCTGCGCCAGGCCCGAGAGCTGCCGGCTCAGATGACTGCCCGGCGGCAGCAGCTTGCCTTTGCAGAACGCGTCGTAAAGCGCGTAGTAATCGTTGGGCAGCATGGTGTCGATGGGCAATCCGAGAATCCGCTCCAGTTCCTCGGAAGTGACATCCGGTCGCTGCGGCGTACGGTTCAAAATAACGTGCAGCCGGTTTCCGAAGCCCGCGTTGATCAGCGTTTGTACGGCCTGTTTGGCCTGGTGGAGGGCCGGCACTTCCAGCGTGGTAATGAGAAAAATATCGTCGATTTCTTCCATCACCGTAACCGTGGCCAGATTGAGCGTGGCGCCAAGATCCACCACCGTGAAAGCGTAGTTGGTGCGCACGAAGCTCAGCACCTTGCCCAGCGACTCGCCCGGGACGGGATCCTTGGGAAGATAGCCGGACGGGGCGGCCAGGATTTCGAGGCCGGTCCACCCGGCGGCGATCAGCGCCTGCCAGTAACTCAAATCCAGCCGGTGCAGGTTCTGTACCGCGTCCAGCACCGAGTATGGGGATTTGGACTTCATCAGGAAATCCACGATTCCCGACTGCAGATCCAGATCCACCAGGAGACTCTTCTCTCCGCGGAGCGCGCTGGCGCGGCCCAGTTCCGCCGCCAGATGACAGGCGATGGTGCTGGCGCCGCAGCCGCCTTTGGCGGATAGAAAGCCGAGCGTCTTCCCCGCCGGGCGGGCCGTCTCGCGCGTGCGGGGCCGGACCTCGGGCAGGCGCGCCACCGCCTTGCGTAGATTGCTCTCCAGGGGCGGGTAGAGAAATTCATTGGCGCCGGCGCGGACGGCCGCCATAATCGTATCCGGCTGGGCGGCGGTATCGAGCGCCACCAGCATGGCCGCGGGAAGCGCCGCGCGCACTGCCTGGATGGCTTGCTCGAGGGGGAGCGGAAGGGAGGTGAGGTCGAGCAATACGACCTCCGGCCGCAGATACTCCAGCCGCTCGATCAGGGAAGGCCAGTTCCGCAGGTCGCGCAGTTCCATGACTACCCGCACAGCCATGCTGCGCAGCGATTCCTGAACCGATTCCCACAGTTCCGGGGCGGCGATGGCGACCCCCACGGTGGCCGGCATGGCCGGGGCTTTGTCGTGTTCAACAGCAGGCGAGGACATTATTGGGCCCCCCCAGGCGCGGTTGCCGCCGGACCGGACAACTGGGCCGGAGCAGCCTGCGCGGCCGCGGCCGCCTTCTGCTTTTCGATAGCCAGTAATTCTTCGAGCGGGATGTCTTTCCGCGCGGGCAGCTGCGGGACCGTCCCGGTGACTTCCGCGCCGGGCGTCCGCGGAGCCGCCTTGGCGGTACCCGGCAGGAACGCCTCCGGCATGCGCACATCGGGACGGGCGCCGGCCGCCGGAATGGGGAGCACCAGTTCAGGGGTGACCAGCACCATCAGTTCCGAGTTGTTGCGGGTCCGCGAGCGGCTTTGGAAAAGTTTGCCCAGCAGCGGGATGTCGCCGATACCGGGAATCTTATTTAAGCTCTCCGTGATGGTGTTGTCGAGCAATCCGGCGATTACGAAGCTTTGCCCGCTTTCCAGCTCCACTTGGGTCTGGACGCGGCGGGTGGCCAGTGCCGGAATAGTGAAACCCTGGAACTGCAGGGCATTGGAATAATCGAGTGAGCTGACCTCCGGCGTGACTTGCAGCCTTATCGACCCGCGCGGCGTTACCACCGGCAAAAAGTTGATGCGCACGCCGTACTCCCGGAACTGGATGGTGACCGCGCCGGCGGTAGCCCCTCCCTGCACCACCGGGAAAGGAAACTCGCCGCCCGCCACGAAGCTGGCGGGCTTCCCATTGAGTGCCAGCACGTTTGGTTCGGCCAGCATCTGCAGCAGGCTCTTCGATTCCAGGGCCTTGATGAGCGTTCCCAGATTCAAGTCGGTGCGCAGCAGAAAGATGTTGAGGGCATCGGAGAGGGTGAAGGTGACGTCATTCTGTTTGATCGTGGGAACCGCTGGTCCGAACTGGCCCGTGGTCACCTGGCCCACCATGTTGCCCGCGCCGGTGCTCAGTAGGTTGAAACCCAGCGACGATCCGGCCGAGCGATCCACATCCGCAAACTTCACCCGCAACAGGATCTGGGCCTCCGCGGCCGGCACTTCCACGCGCAACAGGTTCACCACCTTGCCCAGAGTAGACACCATGCTGACCGCTCGCTCGGCGCTGGAGAGATCCCTGACGGTGCCGCGCAGGAATACCGTATCGTTTTCAAAATCGAAACTCACCGGCTGGCCTGCCAGCCCGCGCTTCAATTCCCGCGTGACAGCCTCGATACGGGCCGTGTTCTGGTGCACGGCAAGGTTGTACATGGTGCGCGCGCCGTTCTGCTGCCAGATAATGACGGAAGTCTCGCCCGGCGCTCTGCCGTTAATCAGAACTTCGCGCGGATTTACGGCCAGGGCTTCCGCAATATCGCCGTTGGCTACCGAGACCCGCCGCAGGTCCACCGGAGTATCCACGATGAGCGACTTGCCTACGGTGACCGCCAAGTCTTCGGTATGGTCCTCGTCGGCGCAGATTCCGGGCAGTGCCACCCACATCAGGGAAGCCGCCAGGAGGCAACTGTGCCGGGTCATGGCTTGATCTCCCCCGGTAACTCGAATTGCGTCTCCGTCCGCTTGACACCATGGATCACCTCCACCACGCGCGGCTTCGGAGACGCCGGCAATGCCGCGGGCGGAGCAGTAGGGCGGACCGGTGCGGCCGGCCTCGGTACCTGAGACTTGGGATCCTGCAAAAAAGGAGAACCGGGATGAAACAACTGCGCGACCGCACTGCCGCTGGTCTTCGAGATCTCGGTATCGAGCGGGTTGCGCAACACCAGTTGAATGCTGGTCTCGGTGCTGGCCAGGCTCAGCATCTCCGCCTGCTCCGGCGTGACGAGCAGGTTCACTACCGGCACGGAGATGGGTTTCCCCTCCACATCTTTCTGGAAATTCTGTCCGGCCGAGAGCACCTGCACGTTTTGTAGCAGCGTGCGGGTGACGCCGCCTTGTCCCGCCCCGCCAGGCGGACTGCCGGAGACCAACACATCCACGCGCATCCCGGGCACCGCAAAACCCGCTACGCCTACGATTTCATTGACCCGGATGGCCACCGCCCGCATGCCCTTGGGAATCAGAGCGGCCAGCCCGGCGCCGCCGCCTTTGGGTGCCAGGCGGGTTTCCACGATCGGTTCGCCGTTGAAAATGGAAGAGATCACACCGCGCCCGACGATATCTTCCTTCTTCTGAATGACGCCCTCCGGGATCGCCCCTGTCCAGTCGCCACTGCGCAGATCCGCGTCCCGGACCAGTGTGCCAGGCTCCAGAGTGCGGGCGGACAGGAGCAGCTTGGTAGATCCCGAAGCCACCGGCGTGGTGGTGCGGCCAGCCAGGAGCCGGTACAGCAAAATACTCGCCCCGGCTGAAACAATAAACGCAAACGCCAGAACCGATATTAGTCGTTGATTCATGCTCCGCTCACCGGGCCTTATCCTCTCGCCGGATATCCAGCCCCACCCGCTTCTCCGGTCATAACCTCAAATCCGCTCCGGAGTGGGTTCACCTTCTATATCGGCCGTGAGGCGGACAAACTGTAGCAGCCCGCTACGAACCTGCCGCCGTGCTCAATTGCGCGTTGGCGCCCGACCAGATGGTGTTGATACTTGTTCCGGCGGTCGAAAAAAGCGCGGCCGAGGCCAGTGCCACAAAAGCCAGCATGAGTGTGTATTCAATTAGATCCTGACCCTGCTCGTCAGCCCACATCTGTGCCCAAAACGTTGTCATAATCGTTTGTTCTTTCCGCGAATCGTCGCGATTGGGTTCTCGCCGCGCGGAGGAGCGGCGGAAACTTGTGTCAGAGGGAAGGCAAAGGCCTGGCTTGTCCGGAAGATCAATGCCAGACCATCGTCATAGGTCAAATGCCAGGCGCTGGATTGTTTCAGCGCGCCGGCCAAAGGAGCATTTACCGGCAGCAGAACGGTATCTACGCCATAGCGGCTCAGGTACCGCTCCCAACCGCTCTGCGCGCCCCATGCCCGGATGTAACTTCCGACGAACTCCGGGCCGTAAAAATCACTGCGTCCGTCGATGAAAACCCGGCCCCGCGGATACTGGCGGTAAATCAGATAGCCGCCCCACAGATCTTCGGTGAACACGCCGCCGAACACGCCGGCCTGTTCCAGGCGGTCCGCGGCCGCCACGGGAAAGGTGCGCGGATCGTATGTCGCCGTCCAGGCCGCCGGCGCGCGCGGGACGCCGAGCAGAACCGCGAGGGTCAGCATGGCGGCCAGGCTGAGGGCCTGCCAGCGCGGCGCGCGGTCGAGAGCGCTCCAGTCGCGCATCAGCTCGCGCATGATCAGCAGGCCGGCCCGCAGCCATTTCGCCGCGCGCAGCTCCGGCGCCCGCCGCAGGAACTCAGAAGCCGCTGCGGCCGCCGGTACCGCCGCCAGCAGCGCGAAAATCTCGACGTTGCGCGCGGAATAGAGCGCCAGGTGCGCCCATACCGCGAACAGCAGCGCACCGGTAAACTGTCCCCGGCGGAGTTGCCCGAAGACCGCCGCCGCGCCACACGCCAGCAGTACCTCAAAATGGCGCGCTTGCCCGGTTTGGAAATTCAAAGGCTGGAACTCCATGATGTTGACGCGATAAAACCCGTCGAGAAGATACTTCAGAATGTGCACGTGCAGCCGCAGGAAGTACGGATTCGCGAGCGTCGCCAGGCTGCATCCGGCCGCCGCCAGCAGATAGCTGCGTCCATGCCGGAGCGCTTGCCGGCGTTCCGAATCGCTAGTCTCGCGCAGCAGCGCCAGGTACGCGCCGGCGGCGTAGATCGCAATCAGGGCGATGCCGGTGAAGAATCCGCCGTGCAGATTGGTCCACAGGATCATCAGCGGGAGGAGCAGCCACAATCGCCGCCTGCCGCGCGCGGAGGCCCCCGCGCCTTCCAACACCGCATAGAACACCACCGTAAACAGCATGGTGCAGAGGTGCGGACGCGCCAGCCAGTGCCCCGCGGATGCGGCGGCGGCAATGAGCGTGAAGATCAGCGCCACGGCGGGCTCGGACCTGCGCCGCGCCACCCGGAACAGAAGGGCGAACGTCAGCGCCAGGATCAGGCTGTTGGCCCAAACCACGGCGGCCATGCCCGCATGCACGTGCAGCCAGCCAAATCCGGCATCCCATAGCCATTCCCAGGCAAACCAGGGTTGACCGGGGCGGGTAAAAGAGAAGATATCGTGATCCGGTACCCGGCCGTGTGCCAGGATCCATTCGCCAGTGCGCAGGTGCCAGCCCGTGTCGCCATCGCTCAGTAAGGTGCGGGCGCCCTGCATGCCGCAATATAAAAAAATCAGCGGCATCACAAAAGCGAGGTCGGTCATCGAAGGCAGCAGCCGCGGAAGGATGGATGACATGGGCCGCTGCATCGGTTCGACAGGAGCACGGCGCGGGCCACAAGCCGGCGTTTCAGTTTGGGTCGCTACCAATAGCGGGGAAAGGTTTAAGACCGCTGGCTCCCGTGTGCGGCTCGGAGTTGTGCGCCCGTACGCCGGCGGCATCCGGTACGTTCTGCGGTGTGTTTCAATTCAAGACGGTTGTCTGGGATCGGAACAGGCGGGAAGAGGTGGGGGGTACCGCTCCGGTACCCTTAGAACGCGCCCGCCGGCATCGCCGTCGATAGAATAACGGTTGCACCCGTTTCATGATTTCCGACCTTCCATTGGCTATGCGGCATGTCCGGCCGTTTGCGCCCGCCGACACCGGCGGCCTGTTTTTAGTACACCGCCCTCAGCCAGACGGCGTGCCGCGGATGGCATCGTTCCGGGTGAGCGGTCCGCAGGTTGCCCCGGCTGATTCCGGAGTTGCCGTTTTTGATGCCATGCTCCCCGCACCGCGCGCGATCGTGCTTCCGGCCCTCCCGCCTGGGCCGCAGCTCGACTGGCATGCCTTGCGCGCTCGCCTGACGGCGACCGACGTGCGCCGTTGTCCAAGCTGTGGCTGGTCGGATATCAGGCGTTCTGTAGTGAGGAACGCCGCGGATTACCTGCTGCGCGTGGTGGGCTTGGTGCCGTTTCGCTGCCGCAGCTGCGGCGACCGGTTCCATGTGGGGCGCCGCAGCCTGCGGGCGGTGGCATCACAGATTTATAAGCGATATTTATAGCCGCACCTGCAGCGCTCCGCGACAGTCGGGGTTCGGTATGCTGTTCCGAACACGTGCGTGCTTTTCCGAGGCTGGCGGGACGAGTTGATATTATGACAATCTTCATATAGTCTATCTCTATATGGGTGTCCTCCAGGAAACGCGCGAAATGCTCGTGCTGCGAACGGCGGAGGTCGAGGGATGGGTTCCGGCCAAGAGATGAGCATTCTTTTGAAACTGAAATATCTGCTGCCGGGCCGCCGCAAGGCCATCGAGGAGGATATGCGGGAGGAACTGGAGTCGCTTGCCTCTCTCTCGGAGTTGGACGGCAAACGCGCGGACCTGGGCAGCCTGGCATTCGCCGCGGAGGAGGGCCGTGCCAAGTGGACCTGGATCGGTTTGGAGCAGCTTGCCGCGGATATCCGGTACGCCCGCCGGACGATGAGGCGTAATCCCGGTTTGACCCTGACGGCCGTTTTGTCGCTGGCGCTCGGCATCGGAGCGAACACCGCCATATTCAGCCTCATGAATGCGATCCTGCTGAAAACGCTCCCGGTGAAGGATCCCGCGAGTCTGGCGGTGCTGACGTCATACACGAAGGACGATCGGGTCGGGGATTTCGGATATGGAGACTATCTAGCGATTCGCGGAGAAAAGGGCGCCTTCTCGGGCATCATGGCTGCTTCGACGCTGGCGCAAGTCACGGCGGGAATCGGCGCTGAATCGGAGACGGTACAGCGCAAGATCGTGTCCCGCAACTATTTTTCAGTCCTCGAAGTTCGACCTGCCTTCGGACGGACGTTCCGGGAGGATGAAGACGAGCAGCCGGTAGCCGTGATCGGGAATCGCTGGTGGCGGCGCGTGCTCGGCGGCTCCCCGGACGTGGTTGGCCGGCAAATCGACCTGGACGGCAAGGCTTTCACCATCGTTGGGATCGCGAGGCCGGACTTTTTGAGTGAGACCGTTGGCGAGTCCGTGGACGTGTGGGCAACCATGGCATTGATGCCGCCGGAGATGAGGACCAGTCCCGGCTACACGTGGTTGAACCTGATGGGTCGCCTGAAACCGGGTGTGAGCGCCCAACAGGCAAGCGCCCGCCTGGGCTTGCTGGTTCCGCAAATGCAGAATCGATTCATTGAACGAATCGATATAGAGCCAGGCAGTTCGGGAAGTTCCGGCTTGCGGGACAGCTTCTCCGCTCCGCTGAAGGTGCTCATGGGAGTAGTGGCAGTGGCGCTTCTGATGGCGTGCTCCAATCTGGCGGGCCTCCTGCTTGCGCGCGCCGCCAGCCGGCAACGTGAGATCGCCACCCGGCTCGCCATGGGCGCAAGCCGCCTGCGCCTGTTCCGGCAACTCATCACGGAGAGCCTCGTCTTGGCTGTTTTGGGCGGCTTTCTCGGACTGGGTCTTTCGATTTGGGGCCAGAGGGTTCTTCTCGACCTGGTATCGGGCGCCGGAAAGACTATATCGGTGGCTCTCCGGCCCGATTTGCGGGTGTTGCTGTTCAACGCGGCGATATCGCTTGTCACGGGCCTGCTGTTCGGTGCGGCTCCGGCCATTCAGGCGGTACGTGAGAATGCAGGCGAGACCCTAAAAATGAACGGTTCCGGCAAATTTTTCGGACGTCGCGGCGGCGGCCTCCGCGGAGGATTAGTGGCGGTGCAGGCCGCCCTGTCGACGCTGTTGCTGATTGTGGGCGGCCTGTTTGTGCACACGCTGCAGAACCTGAAGAACCAGGATTTGGGGCTTCGCGCCGGTAACGTGCTCTCGGTCGAACTAGGTCGCCCGCAAGGAGAGTACCGGCCCGCATGGCCGAGTTTTGTTCGAGAGCTATTGCGGCACGCGGAAGCGGTTCCGGGCGTGCAATCGGCTTGCGCATCGTTTGATGGATCGCTGGGAAACGCCAGCGGAATCCGGGGATTCCGCTGGGAGGGTTCTCCCGAATCAACCGGCGAGGAGCAGCGCGCCGCAGCGAACTGGGTCTCACCGAAATACTTTGAGACCCTGGGGATTCCGTTGTTGGAGGGGCGTGAGTTCTCGCAGGGAGACAATGCGAGTTCCCTGCCGGTGGTGGTCGTCAACCGGACGATGGCCCGCCGGTACACCGGAACCGATCGCGCGGCCGGCAGGCGCCTGATATTCAACGGCAAGGCCTATGAGATTGTCGGCGTGGCCAAGGACGCAAAACACGGCGATCTTCGCCAACCGAGCGGCCCATTCGTGTATTTTGCGGCGCTGCAGAGCGGTTCGGAAATCTATTCACTCGAAGTCCGCACGGCGGCTTCACCACTCGCTGCCGCGGGCGCCATGCGCCATGTGGTGCGGGACATCGATCCGCGGCTTCGGATCGTCGAGACCGCCACGCTGGAGCAACTCATCGATCAAAAACTGGCGCGGGAGGTATTAGTTGCGGATCTTGCGGGATTTTTTGCCGGCCTGACGCTCCTGCTTGTTCTTCTGGGCGTATACGGCAAGTCTCATACGCAGTGGCGTGGCGGACGAAGGAGATCGGGATTCGCATTGCCCTCGGTGCGCGGCCGGCGAGTATCACAGGCATCGTGCTCCGGCAATTGGTGTTCGCCATTCTCGCCGGCCTGATCGCCGGAACCGCCATGGCGGTGGCCGCCGGCCGGCTGCTGACGTTTCTGCTCTTTGGTCTGCAGGCTACGGATGTGAAGACCATCGGGGGAGCCGGGTTGATCCTGTTGCTGGCGGCCTTAACGACAGGGTACATTCCTGTTTGGCGGGCCCTGCGACGCGACCCCACGCACGCCCTTCGATTGGAATAACCCGCAGTTTATACATGCGCGTTCACGCTCATGCGACCACGCCCAGCCCCGGTCCGTCCAGTACCGACGTATCCATCATGCCGTCCCGCACTTTGAAAATGCCCGGGAACTTGTCCTCCCAGGCGCGATTAGCGGCCGGCACGTATTCGCGGGCGTTGGCTTCGATGGCGGCCACGCCGGGTATGTGCGCCGCCAGTCCCGCCGAATGGAGCAGTGACGCGCCGGGACAAGTCAGGTCCTGCACGCACAGAAACATCTTGTGCTTCTGCGCCACGGCCGCCATGAGCAGCACCTGGCTCTGCCCCTTGCAGGCTTTGAGCGCGGCGCCCGAGTAACCCATTTCGCGCGCCAGCATCAGGGTTTCGATATCGGTGAGCGATTCGTCGATCACCACAGGGCGCAGGCGGGCGGCGGCATGCATCACGTTGGTGCGATCCGCCTTCAGGTCCCGGGCGGTGGGCTGCTCCACATATTGAATGCGGTCGAAGCCGGCCGCGGTTTGTTCTTTGAGCTTGCGCAGGAATTCCAGCAGGTAGTCTACGTTGGGACACTGTTCGTTGAAATCCAGCGAATAGAACCACTCGTCCACGCCGCGCTGCTTCTGCGTTTCGGCAGTGGAGCGGTCGATGCTTACCACGCGCGCGAGGTCCCAGGCCAGATCGTTGCCAGCCAGCTTGATCTTGAGGCGGCGCAGGCCGTTATAGCGGATCCATTCGGGCAGGGTTTCGGGCAGGCCGTCGCCGATACGCCGCCGGATGTCGGCTTCCACGATGGGGTCCGAAGCGCCGACCGAGTGATAGAGCGCCATACGCGGCGCCGGTTTCGCGAGCACATAGCGGCTCAGTTCTTCGCCGCGATAATCCGGGCCGAGGTAGTGCTCCAGATCGTAGGGCATGTAGGCATGCGTGTAGGTGAGGTAGCAGTTCAGTCCCAGGAGCTTGCCGTAGGCATCGTGGATGGCCGCGTCGAACGGGCTGGCAGTCACCAGCGTGCACAGCTTGGGGATCGGCTCCGCCAGCTTCAACTCCTGCCCTACTTCGCGCGCCGCCTTGAGATACTCCGGCTCCAGAGCGCAGTTGATGTCGATGGGATGGCCGATCTCGTGGTAATCGCCGGTGATGCGGGCGATCCGTCCCGCCAGCGCCTTCATGGCTCCCAGCGTCGCGTCGTACGACAGCGTCTTCGACGGAAAAGACCACGCATTCCCCATGGTCATCGAGCCGAAGCCACGCCCCACGCGTCCCGCCGCATTACGCACCACGCAATCGACGTTGAGCAGGGTCACGCGGTCAACGGTCTGCGCGCCGAAGCGGTAGGGCGTACGGTATTGGTAGTCTTCGTAGCTGAACCGGACTTCCGCGATGCGCACGCCGGTGGCCGCAACCGCGCCACGGCAGATGTGGAACAGCGAGGGTGCTATGGCAAACGAACGGAGAAGATCGCGGCGGTCCATGTTTAGAATGGTATCCTGTCGGTAACGGGATGCGCGCGAACTTGATCCTGGTTGTGACTGTGGTGTTGGTGCTCTCGGCCTTCCACTGTCCGGCGTCATGCGCTGGTCCGGGTGATGGTTCGAGCGATAATCCACCGTGTCATCAGCACCACCCGAATTCGCCCGCCCCCTGCCCGCACTGCGCAATCATGGCCAGTACAACTCCCACGGCCGGACACTTGGCGGTTACCGCCTTGCCGCTGGTTAGCCTGGCCCTTCCCGTGCCGGCGGGATCGTTGCGGCGCAGCGGCGAGGGCTTGTATCGCGCGCCGTCACCATCGCCGCCCGACGTATCCGGCGCGTCGTGTCTCTGCCTCCGCATCTGATTCCTAAAAAGCGCAAAGGGGCGCGTATCCCGCGCCGCCCTATAGGACAGGAACTCCGCAACTTCCGGCGGTGCCGGGCGCCCCGTCTTGCGCGGTTCCTTAGAAGCGCAAAGGGGCGCGTATCCCGCGCCGCCCTATAGGACAGGAACTCCGCAACTTCCGGCGGCGCCGGGCGCCCCGTCTTGCGCGGTTCCTTAGAAGCGCAAAGGGGCGCGTGTCCGCGCCGCCAGTTAGGACAGGAACTCCGCAGTTTCCAGCGGCGCGGGGCGGCCCGTTTTGCGCGAGTTCCTTAGACTAGAAGGCTTAAGACCGCTTGCTCACGCGCGCGGCTCGGTAAAAAAATAGCGCAGCGTGCCAATTAGGAGAATTATGCCTGGGCTTAAGAGTCTCTTTCTGATTTTGGTCATACCCATCGTCCTTTCCGCGCAGAGCCCGCAGGCCATGCAGGGCATGAATCCGGCCGGCATGTACCTCATGAACGTAGCTTCGGGAACGTCGCAAAACCCGGCGTCCTGGCCGATGCCCATGGTCATGCAGAGCGCCGGCAACTGGGACGTGATGTTCATGGGGGTGGCTTTTGTGTCGGACATCCAGCAAACCGGCCCGCGCGGCGGAGACAAACTTTATTCCACAAACTGGTTCATGGCGTCGGCCCAGCGCCGCGCCGGCGCGAGAGGCTCCTTTCAGACGGTGCTCATGTTGAGCCTGGAACCTGCCACGGTCACGGATCGCCGCTATCCGCTGCTCTTCCAGACCGGCGAAACCGCCTACGGCAACCCCCTGGTGGACGCGCAGCATCCGCACAACCTGATCATGGCGCTGGGATTCCACTATGCCTACCAGGCCGGCGAAAACACTACGCTGGATTTCTACGCCGCGCCGGTGGGAGACCCGGCGCTGGGGCCGGTGGCGTTCCCACATCGCGCGTCGGCCGCGGAACTTCCCGAAGCGCCCATTTCGCATCACTGGCAGGATTCAACACATATTGCGGACGATGTGATTACGCTGGGCGTGTCGCACAAAAAGGTCAAGCTCGAAGCCAGCGGTTTTCATGGCGCCGAGCCGGGCGAAAATCGCTGGATCATTCAGGCCGGACCCATCGACTCGTGGTCGGCGCGGCTATGGTATTTTCCTAGCGACAATTGGGCGGCGCAGGTTTCCGCCGGCCGCCTGGCGCATCCCGAAGCGCTGGACCCCGGAGACCAGGTGCGCGTGACGGCGTCGGTTCACTATACGCGGCCGATGGCGGGCAGCAGTTGGTCAAGCAGCCTGATCTGGGGGCGCAATCATTCCACCGCCACGTTCCGGAATTTGAATTCGTATCTGGCGGAATCAGTCCTTCCGATCACACGGCGCAACTTTGTCACAGGGCGGTGGGAACTGGTGGATAAAGATGAGTTGGATATCGCGGCGTTCCCGGCGAGCGTTTTCCGCATTGGCGCTTATACGGCCGGCTACACGCGCGATGTCGATATATTCCGACGGGTCGAGACCGGTGTTGGCGTGAACTTTTCCGCTTACTCGCTGCCGGCCGCTATTAAGCCTTATTATGCGGGCCGTCCGCTGGGCGGGAATCTCTTCGTTCGTTTCCGTCTCAGGCCGTGAAGCTTCTTACCGATTCATCGGACTTGCGCCGCGCTCCAGCTCACGAGCTCGCTTTTCGAGCCACTCCCGCTTGAGGCGTGCGCTGCCCTGCATCACCGACAGTCCCCATAAGGAAAGCGACAGCAAGATGAAAAAAGATCCGTATTTGTAGTCGTCCGCTTTAAGTGCCTCCTTCTGCACAATCAGCGCGAACATTACAATGGCGGTCAGGGAGCTGAAGAAGTAAGCCACGATTCGCAGCACCCATCCCGCAATACTCCGGGGCGAAAACAGCAGGAGGTTCCGGCGAAGCCTGGTAACGCCTGTGACTTCCCAGGTGCGGCCCTCGTTCCATTCCACCAACGCCTGGCGATGCGCTTCTACTTGCCTACCGGTACTTTCTGTAGCCCGTTTGACGGCTTCCTGGACTAGTGCATCGAGCTTCTTTTCATCGGCTTCCGCCGTACGCCGGGCCTCTGCAGCTTCGCCTGTTGCGCGACCGGCCTCTGCTGGCGCATCCGGATGGGTCTCAACCGCCGCGCCCGCGCCATAGGCCACGTTGGGAAATATGGGAATGCCGGCAATGTCGCCCTCTCTCCGATCGGGAGAGTGGACCTCCGGCCGGACCCAGTCCTTGGGATAGCTCTGCCGCAATTCCTCGGTGATCAGGTCCCCCAATTCGCTTACAGAGATTCTCGGCCCCAGCAACGGGTGTCCCGCGCGCAGCGCTTTCACCAGCGCATCCGAGAACATGGTGCGGCTGAGGCCTTGCGGGGCTAGCGATGGATTCTGCGCGCTAGAAGAACACAACAATGTGGTCCCTCGCTCCGGCAGCTCATTCAGAATCTTGACGCGCGCGGCGGTCAGCGGCCCGCTTTGGAATTCCTTGTATGCGGCGGCCGAAAAACAACAATCCAGGATCAGGAATTTGCGCAGGAACCGGGCACGGGACTTGACGACCGACGCCAGGTCGGTCATGCGGATACTGCTCAAACCCTCGTTACCTTCGTCGGTTCCGCGGACTGCCAGGCAGTATGCCTGGTCGGGCATGGCGAAAAGACCGTGCCCCACATAGTGCACGATCAGGTCGTGGGGCGGCGTTCCCTGGCTGGTTAGTTCGCTCGACCGCGCTTGCAGAAAACGGCCGATTTCGAGCAACTGCTCGCTGGGAGAACGGCTATCGTCGAAAAGCCAGGCGACGTTTTCGCGCGGAATCGAGAGCCCCTCGGAACTCACCAGGTAGTCGCTGAAGTCTTCCGCGGAGTTGTAAAACGCGCGTCCTTGAGCCAGCTTGGCGGCATGCGGGAACCGGCTGGCTCCCAGGAGCAGGACCAGAGTCTGTTGCGGGGATGGCGCGCTTTCGGGCACGGCGTTTATCTCACGAATCGGAAAGAAGACTCGCCAGGCGGGAAATGTCCTTGCTATCGAGGTGAGTCGCTACCAAGACGGTTTCCCCCTTACGCTTGATCTCGATGCGTACGCCGCTGTTTCGCGCCAGCCAGGCGGAGATCCCTTTGGCAACTGCGGTGGCCGCCGCGGTTCCAAGCATGATGGCGAGACTCGCCCCGAAATCCTGCGAGTCGGGCCGGTCCCTGCGCCGTTCGACGACGACGCCCGGGTCCACGTCGCGGACGGTATCGGCCAGAGTGCCCGCGAGCCGGTTGGCCTCCGCGGTGGTGGCGTCCGGAAAAACTAAGACGAATTCTGCAGGCATGAGTGCCGCTCCTCCTACCCCCACGGATTATTCGGGCTGCTGAGGACAGTCGCCACGGTGTTCAGACCTTGGATGTACATACCCACTGAGATGGCGGCCATGCCTTTCACGCATTCGGTAGCGAACTGGTTGCGCCAATCGGGTGGAAGCTCGGCAAATACCTGCATGGCGAACGACTGCAGCGGCGAGATGCCGTTCCACCGGACTTTAATTCCCTGGAAAAGCGCGGTGGTAACCAGATTTCCACCTGGAATAACCAAGCTTGCATAGCCCTTCACGGCGATCATGAGGTGCTCGCTGGATGTGGGCGCCTTGTCGAGCGACTCCGCGAATTTATTCAGCACGAAGTTGGCGGCCGCGGTAGGCGTGAACATCTTCGAGCCGACGGCGGCCACGGCTTTAGCCCCGAGTTTGACCCCCTTGGTGACCAGGTCGTCTCTGTAATACCAGAGGAGCGCTCCGGTGCCTATGACGCCGATTGCCCCCAGGGCCTGCTTTGAGCTCAACATTTGCACGATCTTGCCCCACTGGGTGCGCTGGTCTTCCTCCTGGGGCTGGGCTTGGGGAGCGGCCGCCATCTGGACGCAGGCGCCGGATGGCGTTCTCCCCTGCACGCTAAAGTGCGCGGTGAACGTGCCGGGTTGCAGCCAGAGATCAGCGGCACGTTCGGCTTCCGCCTCGAGCCGAGGATCGTTCAAGATCGTGGGCCGGAGGGCGCGGCCGGGATGGCTGTCATGTTGTTGCAGCACATGCGCCAGTTCGTGCGCCAGCAAGGCCCGCCCGATCGGCGTGCTGGGATGGTATTCGCCGGGCGCAAAATGCAGGTCAGAACCGCAGGCAAAAGCGCGTGCTCCGGCGATCGCCGCGCGGCCGTCGATGTGAACCCGTACGAGAGACAGGTCCGCCTGGAAAAAGCGCTCGAAGGCGTGTCGCACGCTGTAAGGAAGAGCAAACGCGCCGGCAGGAGTCCGGATGTCTGAGAGGTTTCTAGACATGCCAGCAAGAATATCATGCGCGCTTGCGGACTGGTTTGGCCTTGGGCGGGGGATGCACTTTGCGCCAGTCATCCCAATCCCTGGTTACGGCTTTCACCATCTGCTCAGCTGCTGGAGGCAGCCATCCCTCGCCGCGCTTCTTCAGGTCCGCCAGAATGGCGCGGGCTTTCTTAGATCCCAGGTGCACATTGGCGGTCTCGAAGCCCATGGCACGCAGCAGGACCCTTTCATCGCGTTCTTTCGGTAAGTCGGCGATCTCGATACGCGAGCAGTCCGGAGCCAGGCGGCGCACGATCCAATCACCTTTCAGTTTCACGTACGGGTCGAGGCAGCGCACCGAGGTGTTCAGGATCTGCTGGTACAGGATGCGCCCCGGCCCTTTGAACCCGGCGGCCCACCAGCAGGCCGAAGGCGCCATGGCCTTGGCCTCGCGCGCGATATTGGCGGCGTGCCAATGGGCCAGGGCCACGAAGCGCTGGCGGCCGAGACTGCCCAACCCCGCTACGCGATGCACGTGCCGGCGGGGCAGCGCAGGATCGGGCAGCATGCGCGAGATGCCCTTCACGGCTCCAGCCGGAATCTTGCCTTTGATGGGCTGGCATCGTTCCAGCTTCTCCCAGAAACTGCACACTTCCTTCAGCCGGTGGACGGCCATGTTGCGCAGCAGATTGTGGTGCTCCGCCAGCACGAACGGACGCCCGCCCAAGTTCAGCGATTCTGTGTAGCCCTCCAGGATGGCGCGCGACGCTTCCTTCATATCCATGGCCAGGTGATTATCGGATATGGCCAGGTGTGCGCTCGCTGCCAGACGCACCAGATCGTGGGTGTAAGGCAGATGCCAGGTCTCGTCGAAATCGTTGATGCCCCAGATCAGCCGGCCTTCGGAATCCCGCCAGGTGCCGAAGTTTTCTACGTGCAGGTCGCCTACGGCCAGCACCTCGGGCGCGGAGGCTAGTTCGCTGCAGACTTCCGGCCAGATCTGCGCCCAACGGTAATAGGTCGCCCGCATGAAGGGAAATTGCGCGGCGGACATTAGTTCGTGTTTGTGGGCTAGATCGGCTGGGACTACGGTCAGTTCGCGGGCTAGCCACTGTTCGTAGCGGGTTGTCGATTTTTCGATTTTCATAGTTGAAGGGCTGAGCTAAATAAGGCGCGGCGTCAGCATCCATTTCAGCACTGCTCTTGGCATCCCGGTGAAGGTGTCTTGATCCAGGCGGACCAGGGCTGCTTTTTTAAGGTCGATTTGAAGGGCCGGCACCCCGAGCAAGAAAGCCACGGTCATGCTTAGTAGCGGTTCGTGGCCTGCCAGGAGCAAGGCTTCCTCTTTGCGCCGGGCGCAGATTGCCTCCCACACCGCCTTAGGTGTGGAGTCCGGGACCAGCACCTCGCTTTCCACAATCTTGTGACACCCGAGGACCTGGCCGGCAATGTGAGCCGTCTGCAACGCCCGTTTGTACGGGCTGGTAATAATGAGCGAAGGCTTCACGGCTGCCGCGCGCGCGCGCTCCAGGACCGCCTTCAATTTCTCGCGGCCCGTGTCGGTGAGGGCGCGTTCGGCATCCGGCGCTCCGGCCTTGCCCTCTTCCGCGATGCCATGGCGCAGTATGTAGATCTCCATCGCTTGCTCCGGCTAATATAGCAGTGCGTTAAAAAACAGCTTGAACGTCTGGTAGCTCTGCGCGCGATATTGCGGGCGCATGCCGAACAGGATCACGTGGCCGGTGCCCAGCCTGGCATCCACCAGGGCGGCCTTGTTGGCCAGATATTTCTCCCCCAGCAGCCAGCCGGAAGCCAGCAGGCCCTTGTCCGGATAACGAACCGGCGCGCTCAGTTCGGTATCCCAGGCCGGGCTTCCCTCCGACCAGATGGCCAGATCCTCAGGCAAGCCCGCCGCCAGCGAATGGTGCACATCAAGGTGCGCGTTCAACAGCGACCCGGGCGAATAGTATTCGGTGTTCGGGACATCGTGCACCACATTCCGGGCCGCCACCCCAAGTTTGCTAATCGCGTAATCGCACGCGCGGTTCAGGAAAATCACAGTTCCGCCCGCGGAGGCAAATTCGCGCAGCGCATCCGCCCCAGGCGCGCCCAATCCGCCCGTGAATTCCGGCGGCATGAAGCCGGAGCGGTAGCCATTCTCCATGGAACCGGGACTCGCATCAGGGAAGACGATCACGTCGAATTGTTTCCGCAGCGCGCCTGCCTGGATATCCTTATTCACCACGGAAGTGTAGGCGAAGCCGAACTGCTCCAGCAGCCAGCGCGTCCAACCTTCGTCGTTGTTGGGAATATAGCTGCGGTAAAGCCCGATGCGGGGCCGCGCGACCTGCTTCCAGTCCGTTCGGCCGGCTGTGCTGAAATCGCCGGTAGCGGGATTCCGCCAAACCGCACCACCCGCACTCCAGGCCCGGTTAATGGCTTTCCAGGAGTCGCTATCCGCGGCCGCCAGACCCTCTGCCAGTCGCGGTTTTGCCACGCCCGGCTGCAGTCCCGCCACAGGCGATTCTACGGCATCGGCTTTCACTCCCATCAGCAGCGGCAGTGTATGGGCGGTCACATCGTAAGGGCGTTGCGGCGGGCCGCCAGGGTACAGGCGCATATCCGGATAATGCTGGCGCTCGAGCAGCGCCTTCGCCCAGCCGCTATAAGGCTGCTCCATCCGGATGACGTCGTCTCCCGCGACGGTATGCTCGATCTCCACCTGCCCGAAGGCCAGCGTATCGAGCAGCGTGCGCGCCGCTCCCGGATCGCGCTGCCCGGCCGGAATCACGAACCCCCAGGGTGATTTTCGGGCCGTCTGCCGCTGCCCGATGTGGTAGAAGTTGCGCAGCAGTTCCTCGCGGTGGATGGCCGCCTGGTACAGGCAGGACTCCATGGCGATTAACTGGTCGTCCACGATGTCGCGCAAACGCCAGACGCCGCCCGGCCACGGTTCCAGAAAATTCCAGCTCCGCTCGCGCGCGTTGTATCCCAGCGCGTCGCGTTCAAGCTGGCCGGGTTCCACGGTGATTGGGCTCGCCAGTTTCACGCTAGCCGACTCGGTGAGAATACGCATGCCGCCGTGAAACGCCTGAAAGTGCCGCGAGGGCGTCCAGAAATCGTAGACCGCGTGGATGGCTACGCCTTTCTGCCCCGCCGCTGTCAGATCGGTGGCCATGGCCGTCCCAATCATGTTGGATTCCTGCATCAGAATCGCGTCGATGTTCGGCTCGATGGGGTCAAGCCATGGCGGCACGAAGATGCGCGCCGCGTTCGACCCCATTTGATGCACGTCGTAGACAATCTGCGGGTGCCATGCATTGTGCAGTTTCGTGATGGTGAGGCGGGTCTCCGCCTGGGTGAACATGTACCAGTCGCGATTGTTATCGTGCCCCACGTACTTCTGGTAAAGCTCGGGCGGGCTAGTGCCTTCAAAAGGAGTGCCCAGTGTGCGCCGGTACCAGCGCGTCACGATGTCTACCCCGTCCGGATTCAAAGAGGGAACCAGCAAAAAAATCGTGTTTTGAAGAATCGCGCGGACCCGCGGCGTGTCCGCGGTCAGCATGCGGTAGGCGAGCTCCACGGCGCTCTGGGTAGACGCCAGTTCCGTGGCGTGAATCGAACAGGTGATGAGCACCACGCTCTTGCCTTCGGCGATCAGCGGCTCGGCTTCGGCCTCGGAGGTCAAACGGGGATCGGCCAGGCGGTGCTGGATCTCGCGGTAGCGGTCGAGGTGTTGCAAAGTCTCAGGCGAGGCAATGGTGACCGCCAGAAATGGCCGTCCTTCTGTGCTCTTTCCCAGCTCCTCTACGCGAATGCGGTCGCTGCCGGCCTGGGCCGCGGCAAAGTAGGAAACCACCTTGCCCCAATCCAGGACGAACTTATCGGCGCCCATCCGGGAGCCAAAGAAACTCTCCGGGCATGGCACGGCGCCGAAGGCCGACAAACCAACCAGCCACCAGCCACCAGTCACCAGCCCCGCCATGAGCGATCGGCGCAGCCGGGCGCTCATGGCAAGGCCTCCAACATCCGCCCGATGTCGTCCGGACTGATATAAAAATGCGGCGACACGCGCACCCAACCCAGCCGGGGCGCTGCCGTCACCTCTGCCGCGCGCAGCCTTTGGACCAACGCCTCGGCCGTCAGCCCCGGTTTGCGAAAGCTCACGATCCCCGCCCCATTGGCCGGCGATCGCTTCCCCATCACTTCATAGCCTTTAGCTTCGACGCCTGCGGCAACCTGGTCTCCCAGCTTCTGCACGGCCTGCCCGACGGCCTCCACACCGATCTCGAGCAAGAATTCCATCGACGCCCGCAGCCCGTAGCATCCGATGGTATTGAGCGTTCCGCACTCGTAGCGGCCCGCATCCGGCCTTAAAGTCATGTCCCGCGACGGAATAATCGGCGTAACCCGCGACATTCGTCCAGCCAAACTCAAGAGGCCGGACAGAATCCTGGAACTCCCACGAAACAAACAGGATGCCGCAACCTTCCGTCCCCAGCAGCCATTTGTGGCCGTCCGCCGCAAGGGCGTCGATATGCGCCCGTCGCACGTCCACCGGGAACGCGCCTAGCCCCTGGATGGCATCCACTACGTAGGCGCATTTGTGGCGATGGCAGATTTCCCCAATGGCTTCCAGATCTACACGGTGGCCGCTCAGATACTGGACGAAACTGATGGCCAGCAGGCGGGCGCCGCGGCAAGCCTGGTCTATACGGTCCAGCGGATCGAGGTAGGAGAGCCATTCGACCGAGACACCGGTCTGCTCCAAACGCTTCCAGGGATAGAAATTGGCCGGAAACTCCTCGCGGAAGGCCACCACTTTGTCGCCAGGCCGCCAATCCACCCCCATGGCAATGGTGGCGATGCCTTCCGACGTATTCTTCACGATGGCGATCTCGCCTGGCTCCGCGCCCATCATCCGCGCCGCGGCCCGCCGCAAGGCTTCTTGGGTTTCGGTCCATTCCTGGTAATGCAGGCTTCCGAATTCGAGGGCGTCGGCAGCCAGCCGCTGCATGGCCTCCGCCGCTGGGCGGCAGAGAGGCGAGACGGCCGCATGATTCAAATAGACCAGGCGCTTCCTGACCGGGAACTGGTCCTGGTGTTGAATCCACAAGTCATCTTGTGATTTTCCAATCGTTTCGAAACCCATCATCACGAATATACGTTAAAATGCCTAAGGAGGCGGAGCCATGCGCCTATTCTGTGCCGCCAGTCTTATAGCGTCCCTATCCCTAACCGCCGCACTTGCCGATAACAAAAAAGACGATCCCAACCAGATCGGCAATCGCGATGTGGGCAAGGGCCTGGTTTGCTATTCGCTCGAGAAGGAAATAGCGATGGGCAAGCAGCTGGCCGGTGAAGTCCAGCGGCAGGCCAAGATGATGGACGATCCCATCATCAGCGAATACGTCAACCGCGTGGGCCAGAATCTGGCACGCAACTCCGACGGCAAAGTGCCGTTCACTTTCAAGGTGATCGACGATCCTGTTTTGAACGCCTTTGCGCTCCCCGGCGGCTTTATCTTCGTCAATACCGGCCTGATCACAGCCGCGGAGACCGAAGCCGAGATGGCCAGTGCCATGGCACACGAAATCGCGCATGTGGCCGCGCGCCATATGACCCGTCAGGCCTGCCGTGCGCAGGTGGCCAACATCGCGACGCTTCCCTTAATTTTCTTGGGCGGCTGGGGAGGTTACGCCATCCGGCAGGCGGCTAGCATGGCTATCCCCATGACTTTTCTGTCGTTTTCGCGCGGGTACGAGGCGGAAGCGGATTATTTGGGGCTGCAGTATCTGTATGCCGCGGGGTACGATCCCAACGCCTCTATCGACATGTTCGAGAAAATGATGTCGCTCGAGAAGCGGAAGCCGGGTTCCATCGCCAAAGTCTTCTCCACCCACCCCATGAACGACGACCGGCTGAAGAAAACGCAGGCGGAAATCGACAAAATCCTGCCGCAAAAGCCGGAGTATGTGGTCAATACCTCAGAATACGCCGCCGTGCGGACCCGTTTACTCGATATTCAGAACGCGCGCAAGATGCGATCCGTGGAGAAAGATGCGAAATCGCCGGTGCTGCGGCGGGCACCCGGAAGCGGCGTTCCGGACGACAATTCCGACGACCGCCCCACCATCAAACGGCGCGATTTAATCGAGTAACCCAACGGCTTTCCCATACGTATACAATTCAGCGGTAGCGCTACATCCAGGCGGTCAGCCTGCCCAAGTCCGTACCAGGACGCTGAGGCGGGAGATTTAACGGTGTATTTTTCGCCGTTTGGGCTATAGTGTAAAGTAACAGGAGTATCCACTCATGAAGCGGTTTCTAGCGATTCCGGTGGCCTTCCTGGCGGCCTTCACCCTGCTGCCAAGCTATACTTTTGCCTCGGATAACAAGAAGGATGATCCCGACCAGATCGGCAATCGGGATGTGGGTAAAGGGGTCAATTTCTACTCCCTGGAAAAAGAGATTGCGCTCGGCAAGCAGTTGGCGCAGGAAGTGGAGCGCCAAGCCAAGATCGTGGACGACCCGATCATCGCCGAATACGTGAACCGGGTCGGCCAGAACCTGGTGCGCAACTCCGACGCCAAGGTGCCCTTCACCATCAAGGTGCTGGATTCCGAGGAAGTGAACGCCTTCGCGCTGCCCGGCGGGTTCTTCTTCGTCAATTCGGGGCTGATTCTGAAGGCCGACAGCGAATCGGAACTGGCCGGCGTGATGGCGCATGAGATCGCGCACGTGGCGGCCCGCCATGGCACCCGGCAGGCGACCCGCGGCGAACTGATCAATATCGCCATGATTCCGGTGATGGTGATGAGCGGCGGCTGGACCGGATACGCCATATACCAGGGCGCCAGCCTGGCGATCCCCATGGGATTCCTGGCTTTCACCCGCAGTATGGAGCGCGAGGCGGATTATCTCGGTTTGCAATACATGTACAAGGCGGGCTACGATCCCACCTCCTTCGTGGACTTCTTCGAGAAGATCCAGACCATGGAAAAGCGGAAACCCGGCACCGTAGCGAAGGTGTTTTCGACCCACCCCATGACCGACGACCGCATCAAGGCGTCGCAGGTGGAGATCGATAAGATTCTGGTGGCCAAGCCCGAGTACGTGGTCAATACCTCCGAATTCAACGACGTAAAGGCGCGCCTCTACTCGCTGCACAATAAACGGAAGGTCGAAAAGGGCAAGGACGATCCCAATCGCCCGACCCTGCGCCGCGCTCCGGGCAGTACCGGGACCGGTAGTGGCGACGATCAGGACCAGAAGCCCGATCAGGACGAGCGTCCTACGCTGAAGCGGCGGGACAGCTAAAGGCGGTCCGGCGGCACATAGGTTTGAAAAACTGCTCCCTTGCGGCTCTCGCTGCAAGGGAGTTTCTTTTTGGGTTAAATGATGTAGCTAATGGCGCCGGCGAATCCGCCGCTGTGGAATACTCGTAATCCATGAAGTACCGATTCTTGCTCCACATGTTGTCGCACACTACGGTGGCCGTAAATATCACGGGGCTATCAGGCAATATCGCCGGGGACGGAGTCAACGATAGCTCGCTGCCTTTCATGCAGTTCGCCTCTTGGGATCGGGCCAAACAGCATTTCCTGGAATTGGGCGCGGAACAGAAATCTCTCGATGCCAAGGAGCAACAACTCAAAACGACGGGCGCAGGCGTGCTGACCATTTTCTGACGTCGTTCACCGGCCGCGGGATGGCGGCGGCAGTTGGGCGATCACGCTACCGGCCGCGTCCAGAAATTCGAACACTGGCGAGCCATCCGGCTTCACCTGTAACCGGATCCGGTCGCGGCCTTCCGCATCCATCAGGCGCAGACCCACCGACCGGTCGCGCGTCCGGCCGCGATAGGCGCGCTGCGCATCGCTCGGATGCGATGCTACGAATTTTTTGCATTCCGCTTCCTGCTCCGCGGGCGGCAGTTTTTGGATGCGCTCGGATGCCTCGAACGCCTCCATGATGGGATAATCGCCGCGGTCCCAGATTCCCACGCCCGCGCGACGCCGGCCATCTTCTTCGCCAGCGTCGATGGTGAAGACCTGGTCCTGCTGGTATTGGTCGAAGCTGAGGTGCCCGAAGCTTTCCACCTTGCCGTCTTTGTTTTTCGCGCCGCCGAAGATGAGGCCTCCGTCCTCGGTGCCTTCATCGTCGAAGAAGATGATGCCTGCGGTCTGGCGGTCCTGGCGCGGGTATTCTTTGCGCTTGATGATCAGGCCCGGCGCCGTGGCTTTGCCCGATAAGACCATGCGCAAGGTACCGTCGGGTTCGACGATATTGATGCGGCGGACCGAGATTTCATCGAAGCTGGTTTGGCGGGTACGGCTGGCGAAGCCGGCGAGTATCGTGGCGGCAAAAACCGCCGTCAGCACGCCGGAGTAGAGCGTGAGAAACCGTTCTCTGGACATGGGTAGGTTCTACTCCCGGCCCACTACAGCCACGATTGCGAGGTACGCGATCGCACCGATCGCCAGCGCGGGCCGGCCGCGCCCGCGCTGCGCGGCGACGGCGGCACAGAGCAACGTGATGACCGCTGCCACCCGCAGAAGCAGAAACAGCAGATCGAAAATCGCCTTGCAGTGGACACCCGATCGTAGTGTACTTCGTGATGCCACACACAAAAAAATTCTATTGCCATCCGACTATGGTCATAGTAGGATAGACGCAGACGTAGTAAATCGCCAATGCTGAAACCACGGCTCACGAAACTGGAAATGCAGATACTGGACGCCCTCTGGCAGAAGGGCGCCTGCTCGGTGCGGGAAATTCAGGAGAACTTTCCGGAGGAGGACCGGCCCGCTTACACCACCGTGCAGACGGTGGTCTACCGGCTGGAACGGAAAAAAGCGCTGCGCTGCGTGAAGCGCATCAGCAACGCGAATATTTTCGAGGCCGCGATCACGCGTACGGAGGCCCAGCGCCGCCTGGTTGACGAATTACTGTCCGTCTTCGGCGGGCGCGCCAAACTGCTGATGGCGCACCTGGTGGAATCCGGCGAACTGACCCTCGACGATGTGAAGGAGGCGGAGCAGGCGCTGCGCAAAGCGTCCCGCAAGAAAGGGTGAATCATCATGACCGGTATGGACCTGTCCCCATTCGCAAATCATCTCTGGCAATCGACCCTGTGCGCCGCGGCGGCGTGGGTATTGACGCTCGGACTGCGGAGGAACCGCGCGGCGGTGCGGTACGGCATCTGGATGGCGGCTTCGATAAAATTTCTGGTGCCGTTCGCGGTGCTGGTCAGCGTAGGGAACGAACTGGGATGGCAGGCGCCGCGAGTGGTGCCGCGGCCGAGGATGCCGGTAGTAGTGAACCAGATCGGCGGACCATTTAAGCTGCCCGGGCGGGCGGCGCGCGGGACCGATGCGGCGCCGGCGGCCAGTCATCTGCCGGAATGGCTGCTGGGCATCTGGTTCTGCGGCTTTGCGGCGAGCGCCGGTTATTGGATCCGGCGGGCGGCGATCAATTCGCGCGGCGCGGCGCACCGCAATACCGCTGGCTTTCGACCTGCCGGTGCCCGTGATGGCTTCACGCGCGCGGTTGGAGCCGGGGGTCTTCGGGATCTGGAAACCAGTTCTGCTTTTGCCGGATGGCATTGGGGACCGGCTGCCGCCGGAACAACTACGGACGGTACTGGCGCACGAATTATGCCACGTGCAGCGAAAGGACAATCTGACCGCGGCGATCCACTTGGTGGTGGAGACGATCTTCTGGTTCCATCCGCTGGTGTGGTGGATCAGGGCGCGGCTGGTGGAAGAACGGGAACGGGCCTGCGATGAGCAGGTGCTGGACGCGTCTCCGGATGCCGGCGTATATGCCGAGGCGATTCTGAATGTGTGCAGGTTCTATCTGGAGCAGCCGCTGGTTTCGGTGGCGGGCGTTACCGGGTCGAATCTGAAGCGACGCATCGAAGAAATCATGGCCCATCGCGGGGCGCGGAAGCTGGATTTCGGAAGAAAGGCGCTGCTGGCGGTCGCAGGGCTGGCGCTGGTGGCTGGGCCGGTGGTTATAGGGATGCTGGGCGCGGCGCCGCTGGAGGCGCAGGCCACGGCCTCGCCGCGGTTGGCATTTGGCGCGGCTTCCATCAAGCGGGAGAAGTCAAACGATCCGCGCGTGGGCAGGTCCTTTCCCGCGCTGCAATTCCTTCCCGGAGGACGGTTGGTCATCAGGAAGATGCCGCTGTACATCGTGATTACTACGGCATATGACCTGCCGTTTCAGTCCGACCAGCTTAGCGGGGGGCCGGACTGGATTCGCAACGACCTGTACGACATTGAAGCCACCGCCGAGGAGGGGGCCATTCCGGCAGACACCACGGTCAAGGCGCGCGAGGCCAAAATGCGGCTGATGCTGCAGACACTGCTGGCGGACCGGTTCAAGCTGGCCATGCGCCGGGAAGTGCGGGATCTGGCAGTGTATGCCGTGGTGGTGCGGAAGGGCGGACCTAAGTTACAGAAATCGGCGATTGCAGAAAAGGATTGCATTGGGAGTCCCACCGGCTTCGGATTTGCCGATTCGTGCCATAGCTTCCAGGGCGGGCAAGGGCGCGGATTGCACGGTGAGGCGGTGACTGTTGCGGACGTCGCGCAGGCCGTGTCGAATTGGTCGGACCGGCCCGTGGTGGATAAGACTGGCTTGGATGGCTTGTACAACATCCAGACCGACGGTTGGGTCCCAATGCGTGCCAGGCCGCCGCGTCCCGAAGGGCAGGAGCCGACGGCAGAGGATCTGGCTATGGCGGACCCGACGCGTCCCACACTGTTCCAGATTTTTGAGCGGCTCGGGCTGAAACTGGAGCCGCAGCGGGCGGAGGTGGAGGCGTTCGTAATCGAGCGCGTGGAGCGGCCCACTGAAAACTAGAGCCAAATTAGCGCAAAATATAGCTGGATGCGCATTTTTGTCTGGCTCGCGATGTTTCTGCCGGCGGCGGGGATATTTCGGACCGCGGGGCAATCGCTGCCGGTGTTTCGCGCCGAGACGAATCTGCAATCCGTCGCCGTTCAGGTGTCCGACAAACACGGGAACCATATCCATGGCCTGCAGGCTTCCGATTTCATCCTTCTTGAGGACGGGCATCCCCAGAAGATCGCGTTTTTCGGGGCGGAGTCGGAACCGGTCAGCCTGGCTATCCTGATGGACGCGGGCCGCAGCATGGATTTCGGCGGCAAGACCGAAAGGGCGCGCGCGCTGCTCGAATCGCTGGTTCGCGCCAACCGTCCCGAAGACGAAATCTTCTTCATGCCTTTCACCGACGAGGTTGGCCCTTTCGTACAGCTCACGGAGAGGAAGCCTGATCAACTGCCCAAGATCCCTGCGCCTGGCCACGGCGGAATGGCTCCTTACGACGCGCTGGCGGCGGCACTCTGCCACATGCGCACCGCTAAAAACCTGCGGCAAGCCGTGGTTGTTATCAGCGATGGGGTAGACGAGCATAGCCGCCTGAGGCTTGCAGAGTTGATCGAACTGGTACGAGCATCCAGCCCGCAGGTGTTTATGGCCGGCGTATACGATAAGCAGGAGTACCAGCTTTTTCAGCGCAGCGGCAATACCATACCCATCGTCGGTTTGCGGCATATCGACAATCCCGTGGTGGTATTCGAGCGGCTGGCGAAGGAATCGGGCGCCGAATCGTTTTTTCCGACCTCGGAGCAGGATCTGAAAAAGGCCCTGGACCGGATTTCGGCGCTGCTGCAGGCGGAGTACACACTGGCTTACTATCCGGGGCGAATTGCCAAGGCGCGGAAAATCGAAGTGAAGGTGAAACGCAGCGGGATGAGGATTTCGGCGCGGCGCAGTTTGGGCTCCGATAGCGCCGCGGAGGCGGTCCACTTCGTGGCGAACGGTTGCGCGGTGTCGCCCCAGGGACATCCCTATCCTTGGGAGTCGCGTGTAACGGCGAGCGCCTCGTCGCCAGTCATCTACCAGGAAGACTTTTTAGACGAGCGCAGCGGCTGGCCGGCGCATCGCGACGGGGTGGGCGAGGCACATTATCTGGCGGGGGGCGGCTATGAGGTATCGCGGTTCCTGCCGCAAGCCATTATGTCCGGAGGAACGGACGGCTTCATTGTGCGAGCGCTTGACAATATAGTGGCGGCATATGGTCCGTGGTGGAACAATTTCCGCGCCTCGGCATCGGTGGACGCGCACCGGGGCGCGCCGGCGGCGGTGGGGCTGACGTTCAACGTCAACGAATCCGGCTACTACGCGCTGCTGGTGAGGCCGCCGGTGGATGGCAGGGCCGCGTTCGAACTTGTGAAAGGGGATTGGAACGGCGGACAGTCGGTGCTGATACCGCCGACGCAACTTGCGGAACTGGCACAGAGCGGAAAGCACAAGCTCGCGGTGGAATGCAATCGCGGGCAAATCACCCTGCAGGTGGACGACCGTCCGGTGGGACGCGTGACTGATGACGGGGAAATGTACGGCCTGGTAGGGTTCGGTGTATTCGGTGACTGCGGTACGACCCACAAGTGCAGCGTGGTCGCGAAGGACCTGCTGGTCAAGAGCATTCCTTGAATGCTTTTCCTCTTGACGGCCGCCAGAACAAACGGCTGCGCCCCCTGGTGAACAGGGCCAACCGCTGTTGATAGCGGGACTCTGCGGCGATTTTACAGCGCGGCAGCGCATCCGATTCCGCAGCCATGGCAACGGTTTCGCGCCAACAGCCGCGCCGGATTCGAATGCTTGTCCGGCGTGGTAGTTTCCAATAGGGCCGCCCCGCCCGCCGATTTTTGCCATCTGGCATTTCCCGCGCAGCGCTATGCGGTATTCACCTACAGTGGACACGTGTCGGAGTTGCGCAACTCTATGGGCGCCATCTCGCGGGTAGGGGTAGCGCCGGCCCGTCCGCTGCCGGGCGTGGCTGATTTTCTCGAGCGGCATGACCAGCGCTTCGATCCGCGAACCGGGCGCCGATCCGGACGAAGTCGCGCATTCGCTCGATGAGTGGGCTGCCCTTCACGGCGTGGCCCTCGATCCGCGCTCGGGCGAGCCCTGGATCGTCCATCCGTCTTCGAGGCGCAGGAGATTTTTCGCGGAGCCGGCCGGACGTCTGAGTTTTGGGATCTGCGCGAAAGGGCCGGTGAGTTTTCGCCCTACTCTATCCAAGATAGGCGAGGGCCAGCTCTTCATAATCGGTCGGCGTGATCAGGTGGAAGCGCACTTCCATTTTGGCGCACCGCTCCAGGTCTTCAGTCATCTCCGCCGTTGGAAGTTCCGGCCCCGCCACCACTAACTGGCCCGCCATTACGCGGAAGGGGAGCACGCGCCAGCGCCGCGCGACTGCCGGCGGGATGGCGTGGATGGCCGGTTCGGAGATCTCCGAGGGCCGCGGTTTGCCCAGCGGCAGATTCTGCTGCAGGCTGAGCGCTACATACACGTCCGCTTCGGTGAGTTTGCCGGTGCGCACCAGATATTCGCCGATGCGCTCGCCGGCGCGCTTCGAAACCAGGGCCTCGTCCACATCCGATTGCATGACGAATTGAGAGCCCACCAGAATCTGGCCGAGAGGGAGCGTTTCCGGCGCCAGCGCGGCGGGGTTGGGATAGGCGTGCTCGGTCTTGATCCACACCAGCGGCCGGTGCCGCAGCCTGGCGTCGCAATACAGCGCCAGGGCGCGTAGCGTGGCCGCGCAATTCAGCCAGTTCCCCAAAAGCGTGCGCGCGGGCACTCCCAGCGCGAAGCGCCAGCCGTATATCCTGCGGGAACAAAGCCCGCGCACCGCCATTTGAAAAGCGGAAAGAACAAATGTCGCCGAGAAGAGCCATTTCCATGTCGCGTACCGCGCGCCCAGCATCCATGGATGGCCGGTGAACCGGCTGTGGCTCCAGGTAATGGCGCCGTACAGGAACACTACGTTTAACACCGGAGTCAGCAGATTGCCGAGAATACCCTTGCGGTCCCGCCACAGCCAGTACAGGTGGCGCCCGGAAGCTTCCCAGCCGCGCCGCTCCCACGATTGCAGCACGATGCCGATCACCCACCGGGCCCTCTGCCTCACGGCTGTGCGGAAGGTGTGCGGAAAATACTCGCGCGTTGCCAGCAGGCCATCGCCTTCGCGGCGCAGGGGGACGAAGACCTGCGGGCACCCCATGGCGTGGATACGCCAACCATTTTCGTAATCTTCGGTGAGGGACGCGGGATCGAACATGCGGTTGGAGTAGGCGGCCGCCAGGCGTTCCAGCACGCCGCGCGAGAAGCCCGTACCCACGCCGTTACCCGGCAGAAAGCTGCCCCACATCTGCCGCACGGAAATGTCCTTGGTCTGGAACTCGGCGAATTCGTCGCAGTACAGGCCATGTACCCACTCGCGCAAGGGCGTCGGCAGCGGCAGCACGGGCACCTGCACCATGTCGAATCTGCCGGTGAAATAGTTGATCCAGCGCAGCGATTCAGGATGAATCACGTCCTCGGCATCGTGTGTAATGACCGTATCGAAGCGGACCCCGTGGCGCTCCTCGTACGCGAGCATATGCTGATACACCCAGTTCAGACAGTCGGCTTTCGACGTGGGACCGTCGTGTGGGCATAGCGCCAGATGCACGCGCGGGAATTTGCGGGCAGCCTGGCGGACGGCGGCCACGGTTTCCCGGTCATTCGGATAGGCGCCCACGAAGAACTCCGCGGCATAGTAGAGCGTGGCGGGTATGTTGCGTTCCAACATGCTGCCGATGACCGTCTGCTCATGCCAAAGCGGGACGAAGATGGCGATGCGGCGGCGGGGGGCCGCGTCCACTTCGGAGGGCGCGGGCCACCAGAACCAAGCTCGGCCGAAAAGATGCAGTACCAGCCAGCGATACACGAAGATCGCGTCGAGGAACAGATCGTCCAGCCCGCTAACCAGGACATACACCCCGAGCGGGACGAGCCAGGCACCGATCCAGGCATCGAGTGTATCCATCGGCATAAGCGCAAAAGGGGCGCGCGCCCGCGCCGCCGGCCCTGACCCGTTTTGCGTGATCCTTAAGTGATGTAGTGCCTGGATGCCAGAAAAAATCGCACGAAACAGATCCCGGATTACTGCGGCAGCGCCACGCAGAATCCCGCACCGTCAAATGAGAATGCGCCGCCCACGCTCATCGTAACGTTCGAAATGACCGCCTCCCCACAGGCGTCTGCGCCCGTGGGCGGCGGAGGCACCACAAAATTGATCTGGTACAAACCCACATAACCGGGTACCAGGCCGCTGAATACCGGCACGCCATACCGCGTAGGTAGCGCGCCCAGGGGAAGCGGGATGGGCTTTGCGGCCAGCGCGTTCGGTAGCCAGTTAAAAGCCAGCTCGAATCCCTCCGTGGTGACCGCCCCGCTGCTGGCCGCTTTTCCTGTGGGGACCGCCGGATTGGTGGCTCCCAAGCCGACCGCATAGGCTACCAGCTCTTCGTTACCTTGCGCCGGACTCGAAGCGTTCACCAGAGAGCCGTCGCCATGGGTGATCAAGGGCGAACAGGGCAATCCATTCAGCGGGGCGACACCGCCTCCGTTAGGTAGGACTGTGTCGCAACTGGTTAGCAGGTGGACGTGATCCGCGACCGGAGTTACCTGGAATGGTGCGCCGGTCGTGCCGTTCGCCGAGACGAAGATCTGGGTGAGAATCGCAAGATCGTTGCAGACCATGACCAACCCGGGACAAGGTGGCTGTACTTCATAAGGAATCTGCACCGTTACGGATGTGGAGGTGGCTGACAACACCGGCGCCGGGTAACTGGACCCTTCCTTGACAGTGACAGTAATGTCGCCCGAAGCCAGGCCCGTCACAAACAACGTGATTAGCTGGCCCGGGGCCACCGGGACGGGCGCGGGATTGAGGTACCCTAACGCCGCGATGGTGTTGGAGGGCGCGGTTTGTGGGAACCCCGCCACAGAGAGGATGGCGGTTAGGAAGATGAGGGCGCTTGTTTGCTTCATATTTCTAAGACTACGCTTTGCGGGTTTGCCTGACACTCGGAGCGCGGCTGAGAGCCCTCGCAGGCCACGGGTCTGGCCCCACTAAAAATGCAACCTGATGACGATCTGCAGAGTGCGGGGGCCTCCGGTTTGGAAGGCCGGTGTTAGGCCGCTGGATGGCGTACCGCTACCCAGCATCAAGTTGAGCATCGAAGGCGAACGGCCGAAAAGCGGATCGGCAAGGAAACGAACCGGATCGGCAAATGCGGGCTCGTTCAGCGCGTTGAAAGCTTCTGCCCTCAGTTCCAGCGAATTCCGCTCCCGGAATTGAAAGGTGCGGCGGACGGCCAAGTCGAGTTGCGACGTGCCAAAGCCGGTGATGGAGTTCCGCCCCAGGTTGCCCTGTCCTGCCACGGCGGCAAACGCGGCGGGATTCAGACGGCTCCCTCCGGGCGCCCGCGGATCGGTAATCCACAATGGCTCGCCCGGCACGATATCGGGGCGATAGATGTCGGCGAAACCCAGGCCGAACTCAGTCTCGCTGTCCAGGACATTGATCGGGAAGCCGGTGCGGGCACGGAACATGGCATCCGCGGTAAAGCGGCGGGGCAATTCCACCGAAACGGCCGCCGCCAGCGAATGGCGAACGTCGAAATCGGAGGAGGCTGTATCGGCCGTCGCGGCCGCCGCGGTGGGAGACCAATAAGTGGCCGAATCCGCCGAACCGTTGTCGATCGAGTGCGCCCAGTTGTATGAGACCTGCGCCTGCCAGCGGCGCCACAGCCGGCGCCTGTATTCGATCTGCAGCGCGTTGTAGCGGGCCCACCCATGATTGGTGGCATCCACGATCTCGACGGCCGGGGCGGCATCCGGGCCCGTCTCACGCCGCAGCAGATCGTTCGCGGCCGACCCTACCCAGACGGCCGACAAGGCGTCGTTCGCGGTAAGAGCCCTCTCAATCGTGACATGCCATTCCCAAGTGGCGGGCAGCCGCAGGTCCGGCGCAAAACCGTAAGTGACCAGGGTGGCCGCCGGAGGGGTGGCCTGGCTGCTGCCCGCGATTCCACTGTTGAATTGCCAGGTATTGTAGGGCGCGCCGTTGATGCCGTCCATCGCAGCCGCAAAGTCGCCATTGAAATAGCGGCCGGCGCCGGCGCGTACGACCGTGCGGCCATCCGAAGTTAGCCGGTAAGCTATCCCCAGCCGCGGGGCAAGGTCGGTATAGCTTGTATTCCAAATGGGAATCTCAGTCCCTGGACCGGCCCGTAGTGCGGAAGCAACCGGAGGGGCAGGTGCCCGTGGCGACGGGACGAAATCCCAGCGTAAACCATAGGTGAGCGTGAGGCGCGGATTCATGTGCCAGGTGTCTTCGGCGAATGCCGCGAATTGCTCGATCCCTGTGGATGTCTGGGCGGATTCGGACAGGTCCAGGATGAAATTCGACGTCAGAAGTTCAGGCAGGTTGGCGGCAGTGAGGGTCACGCTCGAGAGCGGTCCGCTGCGGCTCAATTCCAGGCGATGGTAGTCGACGCCGAAGCGGACCTCGTGCGCGCCTTTGCGGAATTGGGCGGTATCCGCCGCGTTCCATTGCTGCTGCCTGGTACCGGCACCCGGCCCGGAAAAGAGCGGCTCCAGGCCTCCCACTTCGAAACGGTAGAACGAGACGCAGGGAGCCGCTGCGCCGAAAAGAGCGGCGTCGGTGGAACATCCTGGGGTAGACGAAAGGCTGCCGCCCTGCCATGATGATTGCCCGCTGGTTCCGGCCGTGTTCAGGCGGAATTCATTTTCGGCCGAAGCCGCGAGCGACGCGTTTACCCCGACCGTGACCTGGTAGTCGTGCAACTTCACAGTGTCTATCTGAGAGAATCCGAAACCGGTCGAGGACGGCGTGTCGCTGCCGCGGGCAAACAGCATGACGTGTGAAGTCAGCGCGTGGTCGATCCGTACGCTCGCGCCGTCGAAGGTGGAAGGCCGCGCGCTGGACCCGGTCCATTCAGCAACGCCGCCGCCCAGGTTCGGCCCGTTGGGTACCGGGAAGGCATCCAGAATCGGCCGAAAGAGTGGCGCGGCCGCCGCGCGCGTGGCAAGTGACGGTACGGTCGATTCCCAGCTATACGGCTGGCGTAGACGGAGGCCCTCGTAGGATGCGAAGAAAAAAGTGCGGTTGCGGCGGATCGGACCACCCATGACGCCGCCAAAATCCGCGAAGCGCAGCGGCTGCCGCGGCTGGCCGGTGCTGTTGGCAAACCAGTCGTTGGCCGCCAGATCCTGATTGCGGAAGACGCCGAAAACGGTGCCATGAAAATCGTTCGATCCGGACCGCGTGCTCAACTCCACCTGTCCGCCGGGCGATTGCCCGTAGCGCGCCGAATACGAGGAAGCCTGCAGTTGGAACTCGTCCAGCGCCTCGACCGAGGCCAGCGCGTGCAGGCTACCGAAGGCCGTCATATCCGGAAGCGTGGGGCCCGGCAGTTGCGCGGGCAGTCCGCCGCCGTTCGCGCCCGTGTTCACACTGACGCCGTCGACCGTAAAGTAGTTGGCGTTGGGACGCTGGCCGTTGACCGTAAATTGTCCGGCTTCGCCCTGGCTGGCGGGCGTGATCAGGCTGCCGGGCGCCAGCTCCAGAAGGGTGAGGATCCCGCGCCCGTTCAAAGGCAGGTGATCGATCCAGTCGCGGCCCACCAGCGTGCTCACCGCTCCGCTGCCGGAATCGAGCAGAGGCGGCGCATCGGTGACCGTGACCACTTCGCGCACGTCGCCGATCTGTAGGTGAAAGTCCACGCGCGGGGATTCGGCTGCATGCAGCGGGACCCCGAATTGGACGATCGTGCGGAAACCCGTCTTGCGCACCGTCAGTTTGTAGCTGCCGGGATAAAGATAGGCCGCCTGCCAGGCACCCGTGGTGTCGGTCTCGGTGACGTGACGGAATCCGGTCTGTTCGTTTACCGCTGTGACCGTAGCGCTCGCTACCAACCTTCCGGCGGGATCCCAAACGAAGCCGGAGAGGCCGGCCGTTTCCTGGGCGGCGAGCACTCTGCAGAAAAGGAGGAGGGCAAGCGGAACCAGCGGCCGCATGTCAGCGAGGCTCCCGAATTTTCAGATCCGATAGCAGACGTGCCAGGGCTGCCGCAAGATCGGCTGCCGGCGCGCGGGCGGCCGTGCGGTTGGCGGCGAACTTGAGCCCCAGCAGACGGTCGACTTGTTCGGCATCTGAAAACTCGCGCAACGCCCGCGATTGCCAAAGCTCGTCACTTGAGTCCCCGGCGGGCGGCGGGGCGGACGGCACGGAGCGCGCGATAGCGGACACATTCCCCTCAAGCGCCGTCTCATGACGCTGCCGCATGCCCGCCAACTCGGATCGGGAGGCAGCGCTCATGCGCGATTCCACTGCCGGTGGAAACCGTAAGGCCAGACTACGCAGCGCGTGCGCGCGCGCCATCATCGCTTCACTGCTCTTGAGCAGTTCGTCGGCGAGTTGTTCGTTGTCGGCGGCGTGAGGCGCACCCACCACCTCCAGCGGCGAGCCGCCGGGCGCCGTGGATGGCTTCGGCGAGACCTCCACAGTGACTCCGGGTATGGTGGCCACGGCGGCGCGAACCTCGCTCGTACGCTGCGGCGTAAGCCCCATGCAGGTGACCACGATGCGATCCCGCGAACGGACTATTTCGATAGGATCGCCCAGGTTCGCGCCAATGCGATCGAGTGCCGAGACCACCCGGAGCTCGTCATCGGGAGTCGGCGCCTTTTGAAGGGCGGACCCCGGCGTTACCGGCCGGGCCGGTGTCGTGGGCGGAACGGACACCGCGCGCGGGGGCAAAGCCCGCACGACCGGCGGCGCGGCTACCTGGTGCGCTTCGTTGGCGTGGTACAACAGGACGCCCGTACCGGCCATGGCGGCGCTTGCAATCAACCAGACAGTTCGGTAGCGCACGATTCGCTTCCACGCAGGCTCGCGCGCCGGCATGTGGGCGAATTCGGACCGCAGGTCGCCCCACGGCTGTGGCGGCTGCGGCAGCGCCGGCTCCACGACGTCCCGCCGGTAACGTACATATTCCGCGATCGCCAGCTTGAAATCGTCCAGCCGCGTACGGCATTCCCAACACGCTTCCAGGTGGCTCGAAATGCGGGCGGCTTGTTTCGCGCGCAGTTCGCCGTCGCAATACCGGATCAGGTCGCCTTCTTCGGGGTGTGTGCGCCAGTCAGGCATCCAGCGCCTTTCTCAGCCGCACAATCGCGCGGCGCAGAAACTCGCCGACGCTCGAGTCGCTGATGTTGAGAATGGCTGCAATCTCGCGATACCGAAATCCCTCCGTCCGCAGGTGCAGGCACTGACGCTGCTGGGGCGACAACGCCGCTACCGCCTGTCCCAGCCGCGCGCGCCGCTCGCGCTCGATCAGGTGCTGTTCGGGGCTGGCGCCGGTATCGGGAATACGCACTTCCAGTTCAGGATCTAAGGGATGCGCAGCCCAGTCTTTGGCGCGCAACGTCAGGCCATGGTTGTGTGCCACGCGAAAAATCCAGGCACGGGGATTTTCCACCGATTGTCCCTTGCGCAGCACCGTGTAGAGACGCAAAAAAACTTCCTGCGTGGCTTCCTGCGCCTGCGCCGGCAGCAGGCCTAGGGTGAGCAGGTAGCGATACACGTCCTCCCGCGCCGCCTCGAACAGGCCCGTGACGGTCTCCTCAGGCGTCAAGCGGGATTGCTCCGCGGCAGTCGCGATGAGGTGGGGTTGCCCATATGCGAGACCGGCGGTCATGGCGCAGCGGTGCCGGGATCCACGCAGATGGACGCGCCGTCGAACGAGCCGCTGCTCAGCGCAAGTATGCTGACGGTCAGGTTAGACTGGACCGGCGATCCGCAAGGCGCGGTGCCTGGCGGAGGCCGCGGCACTACGAAGTTGACCTGGTATAAACCGATTTGGCCCGGCGTGAGACCGGCGAAGACGGGTAACAAATATTGCGAATTCCCAGGCATGGAAGGGCCTGCGTTCGGCGAATAATCGTAGCGCATCGAGAACATTTCGGCCGCCACCGCCGCCGGATTCGGGCTGAGATCCCCTAGCGGAACCGCCGTATTCACTGCGCCCAGACCATATGCATACATGACCAGAGTCTCGCCGGGCTGTGCCTCGGTGTGGGTCTGTTCTCCGCTTGAACTACGTATATCTTGCTGCACCAGGCTGCCATCCGCGTGCGTGACCAGGGGGTAGCAGACGCCGGTGCCGTAAGTCTGCCCGCCAATGTCGCACGACTGGATGATGTGCACACGATCGTGTACAGCCTGCACCTGAAAGGTCTGGCTGGAGACGCCGCCTTCGGAAACCACCAAAGTAGAATCGCTCTGAGCCACCGGCGTCGCTGCCAGAAGGTTGGGAACAGTCATGTCATAGGGCATCTGGAGGGTTAGGGCGGTCACCAGGCAAGCGGCAGTCATGTTCACACCATCACAATGATTAGACTGACGGATGGCAAAGATAGGGAGTTGCCAGGAACGGTCCGGGAGCGTTTGCCGAAGCGTGACGGAAATGCCGCCTAGGTTGGTGGGGAGCGGGACTTTTTGCGCTGCCAAGGTGCCCGGCGGCGGCAGAACCGTTTGCAAGCCGGTAACCAGCAGCGGGATGACCTGGCCGGGGGCGGCCGTCAGAACGGGATACTGATAACCGGCGCCGGCCAGGGTTTGGAAGATCAAGCCAAGGTGGAGAAGCATGCCATCTCCTAAGACCGCCCGGGCGGCCGTTTCCCGACAGCTATCGCACCAGCACTGCCTTAGTGTACGCGACCCCAAAACCGTGACGCTGGTAATTGCGCTGCGAGATGCTGCCAGGCATGGCGGAGGCCGTGGCCAAGTCGCAATTCTCGGCAGCGGCGGCGCGCAGCCGCTCGCGGATCAACGCCGCGTGCAGGCCGGTCCCGCGGAAGGCTTGGATAGTGCTGTCCGCGAACAGGGTCGCTAACCCTTGGTGCACCGCCAGGGCTGCGGCGGCCGATGGGTGTCCATTATTGTAGGCAAGATAACGGCGCGACTCGGGTTCGGGCATGTGCCAGATGGCGCGGCCGACATCCATCTCATCGGGCGTCAGCGCGTCTTTTTCGAGAAACCCGCAGCCTACCGTGTAGGCCCAGAGTTGTTCCTCGGTGGCGTCCGCCATGCGTGCCACTGGCAAGGTTGCCGGTATCTCGGAAGGCAGTTCGCGCACCAGTACCGTATTGAACTCCATCAGGCGATAACCGCGACGCCCCAGCAGCTCAATCAGGGATGCGTCGGCCAGCGGGCAGAGATCCACGTGCACCGGGGCGCCGCGCTGCCGGTAGAACGCTTCGATCCGGTCGAGCATATCCGCGCGCACCGGGCCGCTCAGCCCCAGACCCACCACGTGGGTCAGAGGCGACTCCGCCCCCACGAAAATGGCGGAGGCGTCGCCTATCTCCAATACCGCCGCTCCGAGTGTCGGATTGAGGTTCTGGTGGGCCACGGCACACGCCGCGCCGATGCGCACCTCCGCCGCTTCCAGGCGGCGCGCAAGTTCCAGCCCCCCGGCGATCATGTCGCCATCCCGGCGGCAAACATCATGCGGGAGCCGAGCAGCGATTGCCCGCCGTCGCATACGCAGATCGCGCCCGTAATATACGCGGCCGCATCCGAGCAAAGAAACAGCGCCAGGTCGGCGATCTCATCCTTGCCGGCGAAGCGGCCCAGCGGCACGCTGGCCATGGCGTTGCGGCGTGCCTCTTCCGTAGGCGCCAGCCGGCGCATGCCTTCGGTCTCGTCAACTGGCCCCGGCGCGATCACGTTGACCCGGACACCCGCGGAGGCCCATTCGATAGCCAGCGTCTTTGCGAAAATATCGATGCCCGCTTTGGCCGCGCACACGTGCGCTTGATAGGCGATGGGCACGAAAGCGTGCGTGGCTGATATGGCCACAATAGAAGCGCCGGGCTTGCGCAAATGTTCGTAGGCCGCGCGGCAGGTGTTGAACGTTCCCAGCAGGTCGATATCGATGACTGCTTTGAACCCGTTGGCGGACATGTCCAGCACCGTCGCGGGGAAATTGCCGGCGGCGCCGCAAATCAGAATATCGATGCTTCCGAACTCGCTGCGCGTCTTGCGGAGCGCTTCTTCGCAAGCTTCGTATTCCCGCACGTCGCCCGCGATGCCCATCGCGGTGCCGCCGGCGGCGCGAATGCCGGCGGCCGCCCGGTCCAGCTTATCCTGCTTACGCCCCATCAGGCCCAGTTTGGCGCCATGTGCGGCGAAGCGTTCGGCAATGCGCAGATTGATGCCGCTGCCGCCGCCCGTAATGAATGCTACTTTTCCGTCGAGTAGATGATCGCGAAAAATATCCGCCATGAATCGGTCTCTTCCGTCCGCACGGTAGCATCCCTCGCCCGCCGGGAGCAATGGGTATAATCGGCACAGCATGCTATTGGAGTTGCTGGTCGAGAACTACGCTGTGGTGGATCGCATCCGCGTGCGCTTTCATGCGGGGCTGAATCTGCTCACGGGCGAGACGGGCAGCGGCAAGTCCATTGTGGTGGATGCCTTCGGCCTGCTGCTGGGCGGCCGGGCATCGGCGGAGATGATCCGTTCGGGCGAGGCCCGTGCGCGCGTTTCGGGCATCTTCGATGTGCGCGACCGTCCCGACGTACGCGCCCTGTTGGAACCGGCCGGGTTTGCCATCGAGGATAGCGAACTGCTGATCGACCGTGAAATCCTGGCGGGCGGCAAGTCGCGTGCATTCCTGGGCAGCCGGCCGGTGGCCGTGTCCCTGTTGCGCGATCTGGCTCCCCTATTAGGCGATATCCACGGACAACACGATCAGCAGCTTCTGTTTTTGCCGGATGCCCAGCGGGATATGCTCGATTCATTCGCCGGGGCTGGAGAGTTGCTGGGCCGCTTGGCGGTGATCTACCAGGGATGGCGCGCCGCCGGCGCGTCGCTGGAGGCGTTGGAGCGCACCGAGCAGGAAAAACTCCGGCTTCTCGACCTCTGGGAGTTCCAGCGCAAAGAGATCGAGGGCGCCCAGCCGCGGGCCGGCGAGGATGAGGCGATCGACGCGGAGCGACGCGTTTTGCAAAACCTGGGACGGCTGCAGGAGCACAGCGAAACAGCGTACGCGGCATTGTACGATTCGCCGGAATCGGCGCTGGCGCAAGTGCGCGTGGCGGCCAAGCGCCTGGACGATCTGTGCCGCATCGATCCGTCATTAGCCGGGCTAGGGGAGCACCTTCAGGCCGCCGAGGTGGCCATCAAGGAAGCCTCGTATGGGCTGCGCGATTATCTCTCCGGCCTCGAGGCAAATCCCGGACGCCTCGAGGAGATTGAGAATCGCCTGGCGCTCCTCGACAAGTTGAAGCGCAAGTATGGCAGCACGTTGGAAGAAGTGCTGGCGTTCCTGGCTGAGGTGTGCGGGCAGATCGCACAGGTGGAACATGCCGGCGAACGCATGCAGGAATTACGCCAGGAGCGGGACCGTCTGGGCCGCGAGTATGCGCAGACGGCGGCCGACTTGAGCGCGCTTCGGTCGCGCGCCGCCCGCAAGCTGGAAAAGGGCGTCGAGGCGGAACTGGCGTCGCTCGCCATGGAGCGGACCACTTTCCGGATCGCCATGAGCGAGACGCCGTGGTCCGCCGGGGGAGCCGATCGCGTGGAGTTCCTGGTCTCGCCGAATTTGGGGGAAGAGCCCAAGCCGCTGGAGAAGGTGGCGTCGGGCGGCGAGATCTCGCGCATCGCCCTGGCGCTCAAGACCTGCCTGGCGGCGCCGAAAAAGCGATCCGGCGACGCTCCGGCCCGCACGCTGGTGTTCGACGAAGTGGATGCGGGGATCGGCGGCAGCGCCGCGGAGGGCGTCGGCCGGCGCCTGAAAAAACTGGCGGTTGCCAACCAGGTGCTGTGCGTGACCCACCTGGCCCAGATCGCATCCTTCGCCGACCATCATTATTGTGTTGAAAAGCGCGAGTCCAAAGGGCGGACGGTGGCAGCCGTCGAGGAACTGGATCGCGAGGGGCGCACGCACGAAATCGGGCGGATGCTCAGCGGTCAGGAACTGACCCCCGAGGCACTCAGGCACGCCGAGCGCCTGATTAAAATGAGCGCAAGTTAGTGGGGCGCCCGTGGCCTGCGCGGGACTCTACAGCCTAGCCTGCCTCTCGGCCCCGCAATCGCGCCCTGCTACAATCCATCTTCATGCCCCAGCGGGTCGCCCTATTCGTCACCTGCATCGTCGATCAACTCTTCCCGAAAGTCGGCTTGGCCATTGCGGACGTGCTCGAACGCATCGGCTACCAGATCGATTTCCCCGAAGACCAGACCTGCTGCGGGCAACCCGCCTTCAACACAGGCTACCGCGACGAAGCCTGCCAGGTCGCGCGCCACTTCCTGCGCGTATTCCGCGATTGCGAATATGTGGTGGTGCCCTCCGGTTCCTGTACCTCGATGATCGCGCATCACTACCACGACCTCTTTCCCCCCGGATCGCCCGTCCGCGCCGAGGCCGAGGCCCTCGCACCGCGCGTCTGGGAGTTCTCCCGCTTCCTGTTGGAGGTAGCGCGCGTCGATGACGTGGGCGCCCGCTTCGAAGACATCGTCACCTATCACGACAGTTGCCACGCCCTGCGCGAGTTCCATATCAAGGAGGGTCCCCGCCGCCTGCTGGCCAATGTCCGCGGCCTCGAATTACGCGAGATGGACTCCGCCGAAGAGTGCTGCGGCTTCGGCGGCACCTTCTCCGTCAAGTTTCCCGAAGTCTCCGGCGGTATGGCCGGCACCAAGATCGAATCCATCATGCGCACCGGGGCCAAAACCGTCGTCAGCGCCGATTCCAGTTGCCTGATGCAGATCCAGGGCGCCCTCTCGCGCGCCGCGCTGCCCGTGCGCACCATGCACCTGGCGGAGATACTCGCGAGCCAGTAACCATGTCCGCCGCATTCGACGAGAAAATCCACAACACGCTGGCCGACGCCAACCTGCAACTGGCCATCTACCGCGCCACCGCGCGCCTGATCGATCACCGCAAACATGCCGTCGCCGCCCCCGCCCTGCCCGATTACCAGGAGCTCCGCACCCAGGCCAACGCCATCAAGAAGCACACCATCGATCACCTGGATCATTACCTCGAACAGTTCGAATCCAACGTGACCGCGCATGGCGGCAAAGTCGTCTGGTGCCAGGATGCTACCGAAGTTTCCGACTTCGTGCTGGCCCTCGCCAAAGAACGCCGCGCCCAGTTGATCGTGAAATCGAAATCCATGACCACCGAGGAGATCGATCTCAACGAGCGCCTGGAGCACCATCACCTGCAATCCGTCGAAACCGATTTGGGCGAATATATCCTACAGCTCGCCCATCAGCGCCCCTACCACATTGTGGCGCCCGCTCTACACTTGACCCGCTACGACGTCGGCGACCTGTTCGCCCGTACCCTCGGCGTCCCCAACGAAACTGTAGTCGAAAAGCAGACCCTCATCGCCCGCGCCGTGCTGCGCGAAAAATTCCTGGCCGCCGACATCGGCATCAGCGGCGCCAATTTCCTAATCGCTGATTCGGGCGCCGTCCTGCTGGTCGAAAACGAAGGCAACGCCCGCCTCACCACCTCCGCCCCGCGCATTCACATCGCCGTCGCGGGCATCGAGAAGCTCATTCCCCGCGCCCAGGATCTGGCCGTTTTTCTGAAGCTGCTGGGCCGCAGCGCCACCGGCCAGGCCCTGACGGTCTATACATCTTTTCTCTCCGGCCCGCGCCGTCCCGGCGAAATCGATGGACCAGAAGAGTTCTACGTCGTCCTGCTCGACAACGGCCGCACCAAGCTCCTCGCCGATCGCTCCAAGCGCGAATCGCTCTACTGCATCCGCTGCGGCGCATGCCTGAATCACTGCCCGGTCTACCGTAAAATCGGCGGTCACAGTTTCCCTTGGGTTTATTCCGGACCCATCGGCGCCATCATCACCCCCCAGTTCCTGGGTGTCCAGCATGAGCCCGCCCTGCCCTTCGCCTCCAGCCTCTGTGGCGCCTGCGCCGAAGTCTGCCCCGTCAAAATCGATATTCCCAAGGTGCTGCTCGATCTGCGGGCGGAAGTCAAACAGGAGGAGCAGCGCACCGGCACCGGCCGTCTGGAGCGCCTGGCATTCCGGCTGTGGGCCTGGGTGATGTGCCATCCGCGTCTCTACGAGTTGGCCTCCATGGTGGCCGCCGGGGTGGCCCCCGCGGAAAATGGCCATTGGCTGCGCCGCGCGCCCGGACTCATGAACGTGCCCCCTGTGCGCGCCTGGCTGAGTCAGCGCGACCTGCCGCCTGCGCCGCCCAAAAGCTTCCGCGAGTTGTGGAGAAGGCGCTGATGTCTCGCGAAAATATGCTGCACAAGGTGCGTACAGCGCTCGGACGCGCCTCCGGTGAAGCCATTGCCGATGCGCCGCCCGTACGCTTTTGTATCCCAGAAATGGATCCGCAGGCGCGCGCCGCATCCATGCTCGCCCGGGTCGAGGCGCTGGCCGGCAAGACCTTCCGCGCCACCACCCCCGAAGACGCCCGAACATATGTCTCAACTGTGCTTGCCGGACGCTCCGCGGTCGCCTCCAACGCACCGTTCCTTGCTGCATGCGGCATTACCGCACTCCCCGGCGTGCAATCCGGCTTCACCGATGCCGGAGATCTGCGCGCCCTCTGCGCCATAGCCGGCGTCGGCATCACCAGCGCCGATTACGCCCTCGCGGACACCGGCACGCTGGTGATGCTGTCCAGTCCCGCCGAAGCGCGCCTGGTCTCTCTGCTGCCCCCTGTGCACATCGCCCTGGTGCCCGCGGCCCGCCTGCTGTCCGGTCTGGACGAGTTGTTCACCATCCTGCCCCATCCTTCCGCCCAAACCAGCTCCATGGTCCTGATTACCGGCCCCAGCCGCACCGCCGACATCGAGCAGATCCTGGTCCGCGGAGTCCACGGCCCAGGCGAAATCCACGTCGTCCTGGTAGGCTAAGCCGCGGCGTCCCCGTGTCCCCGCGTCCCCGCGTCCCCGTGTCTCCGTGTCCCCGCGTCCCGTGTCTCCGTGTCCCCGCGTCTCCCTGTCCCCGTGTCCCCGCGTCTCCGCGTCTCCGTGTCCCCGCGCCCCAATACTTGACTAAGTCAACTAAATCGGTCATCCTTGACTCATGTCGTCCGCCGTCGAACAAGTCCGCGAATTCAACCGTTTCTATACCCGGCAAATCGGCCTCCTCCGCGAAGGTCTCCTCAAGACCCCGTTCTCCCTTACCCAGGCCCGCGTCCTCTACGAACTGGGGACCCGCCCCGGCACGCGATCCACCGACCTGGTGCGCGACCTCGGTCTCGATCCCGGCTACCTCAGCCGCCTGCTCAAGAACTTCGAAAACCAGCGGCTCATCCAACGCACTAGTTCCACAGAGGACCGCCGTGCCAACCTGCTCAACCTGACGGCCAAAGGCCGCGCCGAATTCAAACGTCTGAACGCCCGCTCCCAAGCCGAGATCTCCGCCATGCTGACGAAACTGAGCGAACCGCAATCCCGCGAGCTGGTCGCCTCCATGGCCGCCATCCGCCGCCTCCTCGATCCGCCTGCCGCGGCCGACCCGGCATTCACGGTCCGCACCCATCAGCCCGGCGATATCGGCTGGGTCATCGCCCGCCACGGCGCCCTCTACGCGCAGGAGTATCAATGGGATTCGGGCTTCGAGGCCCTGGTGGCCAGAATCGCCGGCGAGTTTCTGGCCCGCTTCGATGCTGCCCGCGAACGCTGCTGGATCGCCGAACGCGACGGCGCCCCCATCGGTTGCGTCTTCCTGGTCAAGCAATCGAAGACCATCGGCAAGCTCCGCCTGCTCCTGGTAGAGCCTTCCGCGCGCGGGCTGGGCGTCGGCACGCGGCTGGTCGATGAGTGTATCTCTTTCGCCCGCCAAGCCGGTTATCGCCGTCTCAATCTCTGGACCAATGACCTGCTGCATGCGGCCCGCCGCATCTACGAACACGCCGGCTTTCGCCTGGTTAAAGAGGAACGCCACCACAGCTTTGGCTTTGATTTGAACGGCCAGTACTGGACTCTCCAACTTTGATTCGCGGCGAAGTCCACTCATTTGCGGGCCTGCGGGAATAAACTCGGCCCTCCCCGCCTTATGCAAATATAGGAGTGTTGCTTTCGAAACACCCCCGAACCGACGAATTCGAAAGAGCTGCCCTACCGCATCTGAACGAGTTGTATCGGACCGCGGCCCGGCTGCTCGGCGACAGCACGAAAGCCGAAGACGTGGTGCAGGACACCTATTTACAAGCCTGGAAATCTTTCGCACGCTTCACGCCCGGCACCAATTGCCGCGCCTGGCTGTTCAAGATCCTCGTCCATACCATCCATCATCACCGCCGCAAGTGGTTCAACCTGCGGCAGGTAAAGGAGAGCGACGAAGTCCTCGAGCAGACCGCCGCCGCCTGCTCCGTGCCTGAAAACATCGGCGAACAGGAGATCCTGCGCGCCCTCGATGGCCTGCCCGCCGATTACCGCGCCGCCGTCCTGCTGGCCGACGTGGAAGAGTTCTCTTATAAGGAAATCGCCGGCGTGCTCGATGTTCCCATCGGCACCGTCATGAGCCGCCTCAGCCGCGGCCGCAAACTCTTGCGCGAGCAATTGACCGCGCTCGCCCGGTCCTATGGCATCGGCGAGTCCGGCAAAGGGGGCCTGGCATGACCGGCGTCCCGCCTAATGGCTGCTCGCAGCGCGCCCGCCTGGACGATTATCTCAGCCGCGAACTCTCTCCCCAGGCCTTGCGCGAAATCGAAGGCCACCTGGCGGCATGCTCCCAATGCACGGCCGAACTGGCCGCCCGCGCCCGCGTACGCGCCCATTTGCAGGCTGCTGTACGCGCCACACCCGTGCCCGCCGGCCTGGATTCCCGCGTCCGGGCTTCCGTGCGCGCCGAACGCGTCCATCCGCGCACCGGCATCTGGGCCGTCGCCGCGGCCGCCGCCATCATCATGTGCATCACCCTCTTCAATGTGTGGCGCGGCCGCACCGGACCCGAAGAAACCATTCTGCGCAAAACCTCCGGACGCCTCGCCGCCGTCATGAACGTCGGCTTACGGGACCATCTGGAGTGCGCCGTCTTTCGCAAGTACTCCAAACAACCCGAACCCGCGTCTCAGATCTCCGCGGGCCTCGGCCCCGAATTCGCCGCGCTGGCTCCCTTGATCCAGGCAAAACTGCCGCCGGATTTCCGCATCATCCAGGCCCATCAATGCCGCGCTGGAAGCCGCATGTACACCCACTTCATCATCTCGGGCGGCGGCAAAGTCGCCTCCGTCATCCTCACTAAGAAGTTGCCCAATGAATTCCTGAGCGGCGGTATCTATCAGCAAGGCGTCGACCGCTTTCAGGTCGTGGGATTCGAGAGCCACGATTACCTTGCCTATGTCATCTCCGATCTCGACGCGCAGCAGAATCTGCAAATGGCCGCAAACGTAGCGCCTGCACTGCGCCAATTTCTGGGTGGCCAAGCCTGGTGAACTCTCGTATAGAGTGCGTGGTAGTCGTGTGACCCAATCCGAGCCGCGAACGTTAGCGAGCGGACATCAGTGGCAACGCCCTGCGCCCGGACGGCAAATGCTATGGCCGCCGAAACGTGCTTGGCCCATCTGGTTCGGGCGGCGGCTACGATAAGCCTTGAAGTCGCTTGACTTGCTCCGGCGCCACCGCTGCCACCACGAGTACAAGCACATGATGGCTTCGCACCTGCGCGCCCCGCAAACTACTCCTACCCGGGATGAGGGCGCCAATAGTGATCGGCTGGTGCTTGACAGCCTTGCCGCATGGGTGCATAGTGAAGGTGGAGAGAGGAGTGCAGCCTGCTCCTCGCATCCGGAAGGCCCCGTAGTAACAAGGGGAGTACGTGATACCCCACTGGGGTAGCCTGCTTGAAAAAGGAGGTTTCATAGAACCAGTCCATGAGAAGGGCGGCTACCGGGTTCCTCCGCTGACCGGCCGCTGAGTGGTGACGCGCCAGACGCGATTTCTCGCAGCAGGCGCCGCGGTTCATTGCACCGCAGTCGAAGAGACTCCACCGGCCGGCAAGGTAGTTACAGCAGGATCTGGCGGCCGCCCATTTTAGTCTCTGCCCTCCCTTTTAGCTTTCCCCCCGAGTTTAGTCTCTACGCAGTCCGGCCATGACTCCTGGCGAATATTCCGGGTCACTGCCCCTCTGATATCACGTTATTTTTGATTGAACCGTGGCTGAATTGGCATAAACTCCATTCCTCACCCCCAAGTGCATCACTTTTGTTTTCACGCGATTATCCAGACCTGCCCATCCCTCCCACAAGGCCTCGGTCGATTTCAATAACCAAGGCAAATATAGATATTAAGACCTTAATTAGCACATATTCGAGGTAGAGCCGCCGATGAGGTCTTTCGGAGGAAAAAGTTCTCATGAATTGGTCGCGTGATATTAGGCCCCTGCGGGTGACCTCTTTTTTAGTGGTTTTCGCCGCTTTCTTTTTACAGCCCTTTAGAGCAGGTGCCCAGTCTCCGCCCGTGCCGCCGGCATTTCAGGATCTTTATAGCTCCCTCAATACTTATCTCACCAACTTCAATGCCACGCTCAACGTGAACTCTGCGTACCAGGGACTGCCTACCTTGAACGTGGTCAACGCCGACGCGAACGTCGGGCCGCAACTCGTTAATTCAGCCTCCTTCAATGGGATCCAGCTTCAAGTCCAGGCGATCAAGGCCTCGGGCGCCAAGGCGGCTATGGTCGAAGTCGGCTTTCCGATGCTCTACGAACCTTTCCTTACTTCGCAGGGGCAAAGTTACGCCCAGTTCGTGGCTTTCTATCAGCGCGTGGCCGCATTAATCCGCGCGCAAGGCCTGAAGCTTGTCGTCGAAAACAACACCCTGCTGAGCGGCGATGTGCAATCCGGCTGGGATGTAGGGCCCTATTATGCCTCGCTCAACTGGACCCAGTATCAGCAGGCCCGCGCGCAGACGGCGGTCAACATCGCCCAGACCATGCAGCCGGATTACATGGTGGTGCTCCAGGAACCCGACACCGAAGCTAACGCCAGCGGACAGACCAATGTGAATACGGTCGCGGGCGCGGCCTCGCTCCTCAGCCAGGTCCTCGCCAGCCTGCAGCAATCCCCCGTTCCCGGCATGCAGGTGGGTGCCGGTGTCGGTAACTGGCTCACCGGATTTCAGGGTTTCGTCCAGAACTTCGTTACCCAGCCGCTCAATTTCATCGATCTGCACGTCTATCCCGTGAACCTTTCCTACCTGCCCAATGCCTTGGCCATCGCGAGCACGGCCGCTTCGGCCGGCCTGCCGTTAACCGTCACGGAATCCTGGCTGCATAAGGTGCGCGACAGTGAACTCTCTACTCTGACCCTCCAGCAAACCCGGGCGCGCAATCCGTTCAGTTTCTGGGCTCCGCTGGATGCGCAGTTCATCCAGACCATGCAGAATCTCGGCACTTACACCCACATGGCGTTTCTGACTACATTCGATACGGCTTACTTCTCTACTTACCTGCCGTATGATTCCACCATGAATCTTTCGATCTCCGATATTCTGGAGCAGGAGACGGCCCAGGCATCGCAGAATACGCAGTCGGCGATGTTCACCAGTACGGCCATGAGTTATTACAACTTACAGGTAGCCCCGCCCGATACTACTCCTCCCTCCGTACCCACCGGCCTGACTGCCGCATCCGGCAATCCGGCGAATATGGCCCTGAGTTGGAGCGGATCAACAGACAACATAGGCGTAGCAGGCTACTATGTCTTGCGCAATGGTGTTGTCGTCGGAACCACGGCTGCCCTGAACTACGTGGATACCGGCTTGAGCGAAGCCAATACTTACACTTATACCGTAGAAGCCTTCGACCTCGGTGGAAATACCTCGGCCCCCACTCTGCCGGTCCATGCGACTACGGCCGACGTGACGCCCCCGACCGTCCCCGCCAACCTTACGGCGGCCGCCTCGTCCTGTCAAAAGGTGACCCTCAACTGGTCGCCGTCCACAGACAAGATCGCCGTCAGTTATTACATTGTGTTCTGGGGAATGTCGCCGGCCGCTCTCAGCCAGGCGGGGCTGACCAGTTCTGCCACTTATATCAGCTATCCCCTCACCGGTGGAACTACCTACTATTACGGCGTGGAAGCCGTGGATAAGTCCGGCAACACCTCGGCGATGTCGCCCCCGATCTCCATCACCACTCCCCTGCCCCCCGCGCCTCCCGCCAGCCTGTCGGCTACGCCGCTATCGGTTACCGCCGTCTCACTGTCCTGGCCCGCTGCGGCCGGTGGTGGTCTTGCGGTTCAGTACTATTACCTCTTCCGCGGCGCCTCGTGTGCCAACCTGGCACAACTCGCCATCGTTTCTAAAACCTCTTATACCGACTCGTCCGTGACCGCCGGCGCGGCTTACTGCTACGCAGTCCAAGCATCCGATACCGGCGGGGATAAGTCCATGATGTCTCCGGCGGCAACCATCGTCATGCCGTCACTGCCGTCCGTACCCACCAACGTGGCCGGTACACCCGCGACCATCAGTAACGTCAACGTTACCTGGTCCGCCTCCACCAGCGGCGGTCTGCCCATTGCGAACTATCGGGTTCTTCGGGGCAGTTCTCCCACTAACCTGGTCCAGATAGCCGCCGTCCTTACAACTTCTTATTGGGATGGCACGGTCGCGGCCGGAACTACTTACTACTACGCGGTCGAGGCCGCCGATTCCGGAGCGGATCTGTCACCCATGTCCGCCGTCGTGCGGGTGAATGTGCCGAACCCGCCCTCCGCGCCTTTGAATGTCGCGGCAATTCCGGCCTCGACCACCAAAATCAACGTCACCTTTTCCGGCTCCGCCAGCGGTGGGTTGCCGATAGCCAATTACCGCATTCTTCGCGGCGGTACGCCCACCACCGTGGCCCAGATCGCCGTCAGCTTGACGACTTCGTATTGGGATGCAACAGTGGTTGCCGGAACGACTTACTATTACGCCGTTCAGGCCGCCGATTCCGGAGCGGATCTGTCTGCCAAGTCGGCCATCGTGCAGGTTAAAGTCCCCAACCTGCCCTCGGCGCCCACCAGCGTGGCTGCGACCCCCGCTTCTACCAGCAAAGTCAGCGTCACCTTTGCCGTCTCCACCGGCGGCGGCCTGCCAATTGCCAATTACCGCATCCTGCGCGGCAGTACGCCCGCCGGCGTGACCCAGATTGCCGTCAGCCTGACGACTTCGTACTGGGATACAACGGTGGTTGCCGGGACCACTTACTATTACGCCGTCCAGGCAGCCGATTCGGGTGCGGATCTATCGCCCACGTCGGCCATCGTTCAAGTGAACGTCCCTAGTCCGCCCTCGGCGCCCACCAATGTAGGGGCGGCCGCCACCTCCACCAGCAAAGTCAACGTCACCTTTTCCGCCTCGGCCAGTGGCGGCCTGCCGGTTGCCAATTACCGCATTCTGCGCGGCAGTACGCCCGCCGGCGTGACCCAGATTGCCATCAGTCTGACGACTTCGTATCGGGATACGACGGTCACAGCCGGCGCCACTTACTACTACGCCGTCCAAGCAGCCGATTCCGGAGCGGATCTTTCGCCCATGTCGGCAGTGGTGGCTGTCACCGCGCCTACCGCCCCCACCGCCCCCTCGAATGTGGTCGGCGCCCCGGCTTCCACCACCAGGATCAGTCTGACCTGGTCTGCCTCCGCCAGCGGCGGTTTGCCCGTCCAGTATTATCACGTGTATCGCGGCACTTCCCCATCCGCTATGACCGCGCTGGCGGTGGTGTCCCAAACCTCCTATAGCGACGCCTCCCTCCCACCGTCCACCACTTACTACTACTCCGTGCAATCTAATGACTCTGGTTCCGACTATTCGCCCATGTCCGCCACCGTGTCCGCCACCACCCTGGCCTTGCCCCAGTCCCCCAGCAATCTCAGCGGTACGGCCGCTACCAAAACGCAGATCAACCTTACGTGGACCGCTGGTAAAAGCGGCATGCCGCTGGCTTCCAATACCATCTACCGCGGTGCCTCGCCCTCCACCCTCACGGCCCTCAAAACCATCGGCACGGGCACCTCTTTCATCGACTACCCGGTTACCGCCAGTACCACCTACTACTACGCCGTCCAGGCCAAAGACACCGGCGGCAACCTCTCCCCCATGTCCTCGACAGCCACCGTCACTACCCCCCACTGAGGCTCGCGTGGGGCAGGCCCCCGGCCTGCGGAGGCCTCTCAGGCCGAGCTAAACTGATAATTCCAGTGAACGCCATCGAATTCCAGGGGGTCTCGAAGAGTTATTCCATCTACGAAGCACCCGGCGACCGCCTCAAAGAATTGGTAACCTTCAACCGCCTCAAACGCCACCAGGATTTCTGGGCCCTGCGCGATATCTCCTTCCATGTCCGCCCCGGCGAAACCTTCTGCATCATCGGCGAAAACGGCTCCGGCAAAAGCACCCTCCTGCAAATGGTGGCCGGCATCCTGCACCCCACCCATGGCGACCTCTCTGTAAACGGACGCGTCTCCGCGCTCCTCGAACTCGGCTCAGGATTCAACCCCGAATTCACCGGCCGCGACAACGTCTATCTCAACGGCTCCATCCTGGGCTTCAGCACCCGCCAGATCGACGAACGCTACAAAGATATCGAAGACTTCGCCGAAATCGGCGACTTCATCAACCAGCCCGTCAAAACCTATTCCAGCGGCATGGCCGTCCGCCTGGCCTTCGCTGTCGCCATCAATGTGGACCCCGAAATCCTGCTGGTGGATGAAGCCCTCGCCGTCGGCGATATCTACTTCCGCCAGCGCTGCATGCGCAAAGTGCACGAACTGCGTACCCGCGGCATCACCATCCTGTTCGTCTCCCATGCCATCGCCGACGTAAAGGCCATCGGCGACCGCGCCCTCTGGCTGGACCATGGCCGCATCCGCGAGGTCGGCGAAACCGATCGCGTGGTCGCCCACTACCTGGCCGCCATGGTCGAAAAGGATTCCGCCTATCTCCTCCTTAAAGGCGCGCCCGAGCGGGGCGCCGCGGGGGCCACCGTGCGCGCCCCCGAAATCGTCGAACACATCCCCAACATCGACCATCGCTACGGCGACGGCCGCGCCGAAATCCTGGGCATCGCAGTCCTCGATGTCCAGGGCGATCCCGTACATCTGCTCGAACCCTCCCAGCGCATCACCCTGCGCATCAGCGTGCGTGCCCTCCGCGAGGTCCCCCAACCCATCGTTGGCTTCATGATGCGCAACCATCTGGGCATCGATTTCTCCGGCACCAATACCGCGCGCGAAAGCTACGACCTACCCGCCATGTCGGCCGGCGACATCTATACCGTCGACTTTCACCTCGAGATGCCCGAACTCTATCCCGCTTCTTTCTCTTTTTCGCCCGCCATCGCCGACGGCACCCTGCTCGGTTACCAAATGTGCGATTGGATCGACAACGCCATCGCCCTGCAAATGGGCCACTCTCCGGGCGAGATCTACGGATTCCTGCGCCTGCCCTGCCGCGTCGAAGTGAACGCGCGCCTGGCCTCCCCGCTCCGGGAGACTCCCGTTGGTTGAGTTCACCGGCGAGCGCGTGATCCCCGGCCAGGTGGATGCCGACCTCCTCAATGAGCACCTGGCGCGCTACGTATTCGCCGCCCGCCTGGCGCGCGGCAAGCGTGTGCTCGATGCCGGATGCGGCGCCGGCTACGGTTCCGCCGAGCTCATGAAATCGGCTCTCTCCGTTCTGGGCGTCGATGTCGCCGCCGATGCGGTGGCCTATGCCCGCGATCATTACCGCCTGCCCAACTTACAGTTCGAACAGGCTTCCTGCACCGCCCTGCCCCATCCCGATGCCTCGTTCGACCTGGTGGTGGCCTTCGAGGTGATCGAGCATTTGCCCGCCTGGCGCGAGTTTCTGCTGGAAGTGCGCCGCGTCCTCGCGCCCAGCGGCCAGTTCATAGTCTCCACCCCCAACAAGCTCTACTACGGCGAGTCCCGCGGCAGCGCTGGAGCCAATCCGTTTCACACCCACGAATTCGAATTCAGCGAATTCCGCAACGAGCTTGCGGCTTTTTTTCCGCACATCTCCCTGTTCCTTGAGAATCACATTGAAGGTGTCGCCTTCAGCCCAGTCGAAGCCGGCGAAACCGCCGAAGTCCGCGTGGATGGCGCCGAGTCCTCCCCCGCCGGGGCGCATTTCTTCGTGGCCGTCTGCGCTCACCGCCCCCAGACCGGCAATCCCACGTTCATCTATGTGCCTAGCGCGGCCAACGTCCTGCGCGAGCGCGAAGCGCACATCGGTTTGCTAGAAGGCGAGCTCCGCCAGAAAAACGATTGGCTGGAGGAAGCCAAGCGCGATCTCGCCGATCTCGACCGGCAACATCGCCAGCAGTCCGAAGAGTTGGAAGAAAGCAATCGCTGGGCGGCGCGCCTCAATCAGGAGCTCGAATCAGCCGGCTCCCGCATCGTGGAATTGCAGGATGAGCTGGCCCACAACCAGGCCAAGGCCGCTGCCGCCATGGCCGGTCTCGAAAGCGAAAACCTCGCCAAGACCCGCTGGGCCGAGCAGTTGAACGCTGAACTATCCGCCAAACTTGCCGAACTTACCCAGTGCGTCGACTACCTGCACCAGGCGGAAAAGACAGTCGAGGAGCGCACCCGCTGGGCCCAGCAGCTCAATACCGAGATCGAACAGCTTCGCCGCAAGCTGGCCCTGCTGGAGGCTTCCCGCTGGGTTCAATTGGGACGCCGCGTCGGGTTAGGACCTCACCTCGGGCCGCAATGAGCTCGCTCGCGCGCTTCTTCCGCGCCGTCTTCCTGCTGATCCTCTCCCCCCTGATGGCCTTCGCCGCGGCGACCTCTCTCGCCCTCGCCGATCTTGCGTGGCTCCTATTCGGGCGCAAAAAGGAACCCCGCAATCAGCCTTGCCGCACCCATGCCGCCAGCGTGGTCATCCCCAACTGGAACGGCCGCGACCTGCTCGCACAATACCTGCCCTCCGTCATCGCCGCCGTGGAGGGCCATCCCGAAAACGAAATCATCGTGGTCGACAACGGCTCCTCCGATGGCAGCGCCGCCTTCGTCCGCCAGACCTTCCCACAAGTCCGGCTCCTGGCCCTCGATCGCAACCTCGGCTTCGGCGGCGGCTCCAATGCCGGATTCCGCGCCGCCCAAAACGATATCGTCGTGCTCCTCAATAGCGACATGCGGGTCGCCCCCGATTTCCTCGCCCCGCTTCTCGCCGGATTCACCGATGAGCTGGTGTTCGCCGTCTCCTGCCAGATCTTCCTCCGCGATCCTGCCACGCGTCCGCGAAGAGACCGGCCTCACCGAAGGCTGGTGGCACGATGGCGGCCTCAAAGTCTCGCACCGCATCGATCCCGCCGTCACCGGGCCGTTCCCGTGCTTCTACGGCGGCGGCGGTTCCTGCGCCTTCGACCGGCGTAAGTTCCTGGAACTCGGCGGATTTGACGAAATACTCGCGCCCTTCTACCTCGAGGACACAGCGCTTGGCTTTCAGGCCTGGAAACGCGGCTGGAAGGTGCTCTACGAGCCGGCCAGCATCGTGTACCACGAGCATCGTGGCACCATCGGCAAGTGTTTCAGCGATTCGCAGATCCAGGCCGTACTGAAAAAGAATTACTTGCTGTTCTGCTGGAAAAATATCCACGAATGGCGCCGCCTCACCGCGCATTTCTTTTTCAGCTACGGCGGAGCACTGCTCTCGCTCCTCTCCGGCGACGCCCCGGGACGTGCCAGTCTGGATGGCTGGTGGCGCGCCTTCCGCCAGCTTCCCGGCGCCGTCGGCGCGCGATGGCGTGCCCGCACCTTGGCCGTCATCAACGATACCGAAGCCTTCCGCCGTCCCCAAGCCGGATATTTCCGCGACCGTTTCGCGGCCCCTCGCTCACTGGCGGAACCGGGCCAACTGCGCGTCCTTTTCGTTTCGCCCTATCCCATCTGCCCGCCCGTTCACGGCGGCGGCGTATTCATGTATCAGACCCTCCGCGAGCTGTCGAAACTCTGCGAAGTCCATGTCGTCGCCATGCTTGACGAGCCATCTCAATTGCCTGCCCAACAGGAGCTCCGCGACTTCTGCGCCTCCGCCGAATTCCTGGTCCGCCCGCCCCTCGCTCCGAACCTGGGAGCCATCCGTCCGCACGCCGTCTCCGAATTCGCCAACCGCGATCTCGACTGGCTGATTCACCGCCAGATCTACCAGCGCCAGGTCCATGTGCTGCAGCTCGAATACACCCCGCTCGGCCAGTACGCCCGCCCCTACCGGCGTATCCCCGTCATCTTGTTCGAGCACGATATTTACTTCCAATCCATCGCCCGCGGCCTACGCTACATGCCCGGCTCGTTCGCCCGCGTGAAAGCTCGCTACGAGTATCTGCGCGCCCTGCGCTACGAGCTGGATATGCTGCCGCATTGCGACCAGGTGCAGGTGTGCACGCGCGAAAACGCCGAGTATCTGGCTGGATTTCTGCCGCGCATTCGCCCCCGTCTGCGCCAGGGCCTGCGCGCCGGCATCGATACCGCCCGCTATACTTTTTCGCCGGCCGGCCGCGAACCTTGCACCATGCTCTTCCTCGGCAGCTTCCGCCACGAACCGAACATGATCGCGCTCGATTGGTTTGTGAATGAAGTGCTGCCCCACATCATCGCCCGCCGCCCGGAAGCGCGCCTGGTGGTGGTGGGCTCCGACCCGCCGCCGCGCCACCCTTATGCTGGCCGCGCGCCCGCCATTGAAATCCGCGGCTTCGTCCCCGATATCCGCGAGCCCCTCGCCCGCTATGCTGTCTTTGTCTGCCCGGTGCTCAGCGGCTCCGGCGTGCGCGTCAAGCTGCTCGAAGCCTTCGCCAGCGGCATTCCCGTAGTCTCCACAGTGATCGGCGCCGAAGGCCTCGCCCGCCAGGATGGCGAATTCTGCCTCCTCGCCGATAGCCCGGAATTATTTGCGGAAAAAGTGTTGCGCGTCTTCGATTGCACGCCCGCCATTGCGGAGATCGCCGCGCGCGCCCGTGCCGAAGTGGAAACCAACTGGGATATGGCTGTGATCACCGCGCGCCTGGTCGAAAGCTACCGGCAGGCCTTGCGGGATAAAAACCCTACTTCGTCTTCGGGTTGAGATCTTCCTTCAACCGCTTCACGATTTTGTCCGCGGTCTGATCCAGCGCCTGCGGGCTGAAGCTCTTGGGTTTCTCGAAAATCGACCAGAGTACCTGCCGCGATTGCACATCTACTAAGAAGAGGGTTCCCCGGCCGCGCCCGTAAACCCCCATGGAGCCTTGCTGGTCCGCCTTGTTGACGGTATCTCCCAACATGGATGCCAGGCCGTGCTGCTGCTGCTCCGGCATGTCTCCCCTGTTCGGAGGGTTGTCCGGTTTCGGCTTGGCCGCCTGAGTTACCTTGGCGTCTGCCGGGGGTTCCGCCGAAGGCTCCGGCGGAGGCGGATACAAATCCTTCATTCGTGCTTCAAAACCCCGGCCCACCTGGTCCGTGATAATCGTGTCCGCCTTGGCCGGGTCCGTCACCACCCGCAGCACGTGCATCTGGATCAGCCGATTGGCCACGAACTGGTCCAGCCCGTGGCTCAAAGGCATCAGAAATACCGTGCGGCTCGCGGTCAGTTCGGCGCCCGTGGCCATCTCCAGGCAGCACAATAAGGCTACGGCCCACTTCATATTCTTAACCATCATATCAATGGACGTTTCGATCCCCCATAAAAGACGAAGGTCGCTACATATTCCGCACTGCCGCCGCGACTTGTTCCACCGCCCTCCGGCCCTGGCTCAAAACGCCTCCCAGCGAGAAAAACGGGTGGATCATCCCCGCGTAACGGATCGCACTCACCTCCACACCCGCACTGGCCATGCGCCGGGCGTAAGCCTCCCCTTCGTCCCGCAGCGTATCGCACTCCGCTGTGATCACCAGCGCCGGCGGCAGCCCCCGCAAGTCTGCCGCCAGCAGTGGCGATGCATAAGGATTCCGGGCATCTTCCGGTTTCGCCAGGTAATGCGCGCGGAACCACTCCATTTCCGCGCGGGTCAGATAGTATCCGTCCGCGAAATCCTGGTATGACGGCGTATCGAAGGAATCCAGATTCGTAACCGGATAGACCAGCACTTGCAGCGCCAGCACCGGCCCACCCTCGTCGCGCGCCTTCAAACACATCACCGTCGACAGGTTGCCGCCCGCGCTGTCGCCGCCCACTGCGATGCGCCGCGCGTCCACCCCCAACCGCGCCGCATGGGCCGCCACGAAGCACGTGGCCGCGTAGCAGTCGTCCACCGCGGCGGGAAATTTGTGCTCCGGCGCCAGACGGTAGTCCACATTCACCACCACCGCGCCCGCCCGGTTCGCGATTGCCCGGCACACCACGTCGTGCGTATCCAGATCGCATACCACCCACCCGCCGCCATGAAAGTAAACCAGGCACGGAAAAGGACCATCGCCGGCAGGCGTGTAAATGCGTGTTGGGACCGCGTACTCCGGATGCGGAATCACAAAATCTTCCACCCGCCCAACCCCTTCCGGCTCGCCCGCCGTCGTCTTCAGAGCCTCAATGGCCGCCTGCCGGGCCTCCGCCGGCGAAAGTGTCTCCATCGGAGGATCGCCCTTTATCTCGGCCTCCTCCAAAAGAGCTCGCACCGCCGGATAAACCTTCTCCCTGGTCATTGCCTCCATCCTTTCGAGATCCGTAGGTTAACAAAACAAAACCACCAGTCACCAGCTACCAGCCACGGCGGGCCGCGCCTTGCCGCGCCCCGCCATTTGCGTTAGTCTTAAAATTACCCTCTTAATGCGCCACGAATTCCATCGATTTTGGCGGGTAATTCCATTTGATATACCGGCGCTCGCACTAGGTGGCGGCATCCATGGCGGAATCGGAAGCTAAGGAACAGGCACGGCTAGCCAGCGAGCTGGCGGACGCGCGCCAGGATCAGCGCCTGTATCGCGAGCTGTTCGAAAACAGCCAGGGCCTGATGTGCGTTCACGATCTGGATGGCGTCATCCTGGTCGTCAACCCCGCCGCTGCCCGCTCCCTGGGTTTTAAGCCCGAAGAAGGCGTCGGCGTTAATATGAAACGCTTCCTCGCCCCCGCGGTGCAGCCCCTGTTCGCCGCTTATCTCGACCGGATTCGCCGCAAAGGCAGCGATTCCGGCCTCATGCGCCTCATGGCCGTCGACGGTACCGAGCGCATCTGGCTCTATCGCAATATCCTCTTTGAGGCCCCTGGCGCTGCTCCGCGCGTCTTGGGCCATGCCCAGGACATCACCGAACGCGTCCGCTCCGAAGAGACGCTGAAAGAGAGTGAGCGCCGCTTTCGGACCCTGGCAGATACCGCCCCCGTCTTCATCTGGATGGCCGGAACCGATGGTCAGTGCGTCTTTGTCAACAAAGCCTGGCTCGATTTCACAGGCCGCACTTTAGATCAAGAGCTGGGCCGCGGCTGGGCCGAGAATTTCCACCCCGACGATTACCCGCGCGGCATGACCGATTTCTTAGCCGCTTTCGCTAAACGCGAGCCCTACCAATCCGAATACCGCATGCGCCGTGCCGACGGCGAATACCGCTGGATCCTCGACACCGGAACTCCGCGATTCAGCCCCGGCGGAAGATTCGCCGGTTACATCGGCTCGTGCATCGATATCACCCAGGCCCGTAACGATCGCGACGCCCTGCGCATCGCCCGCGACGAGCTCACCCTCCGCGTCGCGGAGCGCACCGCCGAGCTCGTGCGCGCCAATGAAGCCTTGCGCGAATCCGAACAGCACTATCAGGTGCTCACCGATCTCGCCCCCGTCGGCATCTTCCGCACCGATGCCGCCGGACGCTGCATCTATGTGAACGAACGCACCTGCCAGATCACCGGCATGAGCCAGGAAGAGGCCCGCGAAGGCCGGTGGGATAAGATCCTCGACGACGAGAGCCGCGCCCGCCTCGCCCTGGAGTGGCGCAAAGTCCTCGAGGGTGGCGGCCCCGGTTCCCTCGAACACCCCATAGCCCGCCGCGATGGCTCCGCCATCTGGGCGCTCACGCACTTCGCTGCCGAGCGCGATGCATCCGGTGTTGTGACCGGTTGCATCGGCACCATCGCCGATGTCAGCGGGCGCAAACGCGCCGAAGAGGAAAACCGCAAGCTGGAAACGCAGATGCAGCATGCCCAGCGCCTGCAGAGCCTGGGCATCCTGGCCGGCGGCCTGGCCCACGATTTCAATAATCTCCTGACCGTGATCCTGGGCAATGCCCGCATGGCCATGATGGCTCTGCCAAAGGGTTCGGCGGCCCTCGATAACCTGGCCGAAATCGAAGCCGCTACCAGCCGCGCCGCGGATCTGACCAACCAGATGCTGGCTTACTCCGGGAAGGGCCGTTTCACCGTGCAGGCGGTCAATCTCTCTCACTTGGCCGAAGAAGTCACCAATCTCCTGCAGACCCTCATCTCAAAAAGAACGGCCATCCTTTTCGACCTGGCGGCCTCCCTTCCTTCCATCGAGGCCGACCCGTCCCAGATCAGCCAGATCGCCATGAATCTCATCACCAATGCCTCGGAGGCGATCGGGACGGAGGGTGGCGTCATCCGGGTGTCCACCGGCGTCATCGAGGCCACCCGTGCATACCTCTCCGGCCCCTATTTCGACGATCAACTGCCCCCCGGCCGCTACGTTTTCCTTGAGGTGTCCGACACCGGCTGCGGCATGAGTCCCGAAACGCAGTCCCGTATCTTCGATCCGTTCTTCACCACCAAGTTCACCGGAAGGGGACTCGGCCTGGCAGCCGTGATCGGTATTGTCCGCGCGCACCATGGCGCGCTCAAAGTATCGAGCGAACTCGGCAACGGATCCAATTTCCGCGTTTTGTTTCCGGTTGCCGGCAAGCCTGCGCAGGGCCGTGTGAATATCCTTCCCCGCTCCTTGGCCAGACCAGACCGCGGCGCCATCCTGGTGGTGGACGACGAGGCCGCCATGCGCGACCTCGCCCGCGCCATTCTCGAGAAATCCGGCTTCACCGTTATGACCGCCGCCAATGGCGATGATGCCATCCGTATCTTTCGCCTCCACACCGCCGAAATCCAAGCCATCCTGCTCGATCTAACCATGCCGGTGATGAACGGAGAAGAGGCGGCGGCCGAGCTTGGCCGGATCCGCCCCGACGTTCCCATCGTCCTTTCCAGCGGCTACAGCGAGCAGGAAGTCGCCGGACGTTTTCCCGGCAAAAACCTGGCGGGTTTCCTGAAAAAACCATACGAGCCTGCCGATCTGGTCGAGACGCTCCAAAAAACCTTGGAAGAGCGCGCCGCGGGCTAGCCGCTCCCCCCCCGATACCCCCTATCTTTATTAAAGCTTTTCAGGCATAATACTCTTTAATCAGATACGCGCGCACGCGACTCGACCGGCCGTATCCGGAAACGCGCACCGTCTGTGTGATCGTGGGAGTCCCACAATGAAAACATCCTGGAAGTTTGCCACCTGCGCCTTGTCTGCGCTCCTGTCGGCGTCAGTCGCCTCTGCCCAGCAGGACTATATCGGTCATTACGACGTATACACAGCTTACATGTACCTGCGGAGTCCGCTCATCAACCTCGGCGAGTCCGGTTTTCATACCCAAATCGGCACCAACCCCACCAAATGGTATTCGTTGGGCTTCGATTTCAGCGCCGGCACCGGCGACACCGTCCTCACGACCAACATGTTGAAATCGTCGCTCCAGCAGCAGATCGCCGCCCAGTTAGCGCCTTTGAAAGCTGCCGGATACCTGCCGGCCGGTTACCAGCCCGCCGTGCCCCTGCACTCCCGGTCGCAGACCTACGCCACCGGGCCCCAACTCAATTACCGCCACTTCAAGTCCGTGACGCTATTCATCCACCCCGATTTGGGCGCCATCCACGAGGATGCCCTGCCCCACGCACCAGCTACAGATCTCATCGCCCAAGGCCTGGTCGCCTCCTTTGCGCCCACGGGTATCAAGACCGACTGGACATATTTCTACGGCGTCGGCGGCGGCGCCGATTTCAACCTAACCAATCACTTCGGCCTGAAGGTGCACGTAGACTACGTCCGCGACCACCTCTTCTCCGACATGTTGAACGCACGTAGTTCGGTGCGCTTCTCAGTCGGCCCATCTTTCCACATGGGCCGAAACATCGCCGCGCAAAAGTAACCATCGGCCGCTCGTCTCGCGGGAGACTAGTCAACCGGCGATGAAGTCCAACAGGTCGTCGTTGAAACGCTGGGCGTGGGTAATGAATAATCCGTGCGCGGCCCCTGCATAGACTTTCAATTTGCTGTCCGGGATCAGCTTTGCGGTTCTGCGTCCCGTAAAATCGATCTGCGCCGAGACGTCCTGGTCGCCGTGTACGATCAGAGTGGGAACCGTAATTCTCGTCAGCTCCGAGCGGAAGTCTGTCTCGGTGACGGCGTGATTACAATCCATGATAGCTTTCAGCGAGGCTTGCATCATCAGGTTCACCCCCCATTCAACCTGGGCGTCGGAAGTATCCGGTGTGAAGAACGGGCGCGCGTTTTTCGCGATCCAACCGGGATAATCCTTCAACCAGGCGGCCCGTAACTGATCCAGGGCACCTCGATCGATGCCATCGGGATTATCGGCGGTCTTCAGGATGAACGGCAGGGTAGGGCCGATCATCACCACGCCGGCCACGCTTTCGGCGCCGTGCCGCGACAGGTAACGCACAATCTCGCCCGCACCCGTGGAGTGGCCGACCAGGACGGCATGACTGAGGCCCAGTTGATCGATCACGCGCGCCAGATCGTCAGCCAAAACGTCGTAAGTGTACCCGGTACCCGGATCGTCCGAACGGCCGTGGCCGCGCCGGTCGTAGGCGATACAACGCAGGCCGCGGTCGGCCAGCGGCACCATGTTGTACTGCCATTGCCGGCAATTCGATCCCATACCATGCAGGAACACAACCGGCCGGCCGCTGCCCCAGTCCAGATGGAACAGGTTCGTCCCGTCGCCGGCTTCAATGAATGGCCTGCGCCGTTTCTCCGGGCCGGGGTTGTTCCGGTTCCTGTCTTTCGCGGCTGGTCGAGCGCCTCCGGCTGCCGGCAGAGCCAGGCCGGCGATGGCCGGCAACGCGCCTAAAATCGTCCGTCTTCTCAAGGCATCCTCCCTTCGCCTCGATATTCACATGTCGGAAAGCGCACCGGCCGGCGGACAGCTTTTGCGGCAGTGGCGCGAACGCCGGCATTTGAGCCAGTTGGAACTGGCGTTGACGACGGGCATCTCCACCAGGCACCTCAGCTTCATGGAAACCGGCCGTTCCCAGCCGAGTCGCGAGATGATCGTGCATCTGGCCGAGCGGCTGGAAGTTCCATTGCGCGAGCGGAACGTAATGCTGGTGGCTTGTGGGTATGCCCCCGTCTTCAAGGAGAGCTCGCTGGACGATCCGGTGCTGCGTGCCGCTCGCCAGGCCGTCGACCTGGTGCTGGCGGGGCTGGAGCCTTGCCCCGCCCTGGCGTTCGACCGCCATTGGACGCTGCTGGCGGCCAACCAGGCAACCCTCCGCTTGTTCGAAGGTGTGGACGCCGCATTGCTGCAGCCGCCGGTCAACGTGTTGCGGGTGGCTCTGCATCCGGGAGGACTGGCGCCTCGCATCGTGAATTTGACGGAGTGGCGGTCGTACATAGTTGCCCGCTTGCGGCGCCAGATTGAGGTTAGCGGCGATGCGGTGCTGGCAGGGCTGCTGGAGGAATTTAGCGCTTACCCAGCGACGGGGTCGTCGCTGGCGGGCAGGACGGCGGAGGTGAACCGTCCGTATGCGGGCGTGGTCGTGCGCTTTCGGCTGGCGATGGACGGAGCCGTGCTCTCGTTTTTCAGCGCGTCCACGATTTTCGGCACGCCGATCGACGTGACATTATCGGAACTGGCAATCGAATCGTTCTTTCCCGCCGATGAGGAAACCCTGCTGATTTTGCGGCGCATGGCTGAGAGTAATGCCGAGAACCCTGGTGGGGCAGTCCGGCCCGCGGCGGTCTCTTAGGTCGCCTCACTTGGATACTGGGTTCGCTGCGGACTCTTCGGCCAGCAGCCGGCGAGCCTGCATGTCGCCACGGCTGGCTTCCTGCGCGGTTTGCGCGGGCGTCTCGTTAGCTTCCTGCAGCGCGGCGATGTGCGCTTGCGCGGTTGCGCTTAGCGTAACCGAGTCGGCGGACTGCGGGGGCGCTTGTTTAGCCGATGTCGTCTTGGATTGGGCCACCGGCTGAATTGGCGTCGCATTCGATATGGGACTGATCATCTTGGTGTTCCTTCAATTCACATATCGGCAATTGCGGCCTCGCGCGATTCTCTATTTGCACCTATCGCGAGCGGCGTAGCTTCATTCTTTCCAGCGCCGCGTTCGCGCCGGTCATGGACCAGGAGTCTGGCGCCTCGCATCCTGAATCTGAGGGATTGCGGTGGTACATATTTGCCCGCTTGCGGCGCGAGATCGAGATTAGCGGCGTTGGCGGGCAGCGCGGCGGACGTGAACCGTCCATAGGCGGGCGTGGCGGTGCGCTTTCGATTGGCGATGGGCGGGGCCGTGCAGTCGTTTTTCCGCGCACCCGCGATTTTCGGCACCCGATTGAAGTGACATTGTCCGAACTGGCGATTGGATCGTTGTTTCCGGCCGATAAGATAAGCAGACCCTGGCGATTTTGCGTCTTGCTGAGAGTAAGGCCGAGAGCCCCTCGCAGGCTTCAGCGGCTGAAGCCCACGCGAGTTCTGTCGTCATGCCGCGGTCAAGCTAAGCCCACTCTGGACCAATGCCAGGCCAATGCCAAACCCGTACATACGCGATCCGCACGAGAGCCAGCTACAGGGCGAAAACTTACAGATCTTCCAGGCGCAGCGTCACGTCGGCCTTAGCCCAGGCGGCCTCGAATTCGCGCTGGATCCAGGCGGCGTCTTCGTTCTTGCCCTGGGCGCGCAGGGATTGCATCAAGCCGAAGAGCAGACGGCCGTTGCGCGGCGACCGCTCGATGCCCTGGCGAAAGGTGTTCTCGGCCTCGACCGCCTTTCCCGCGCGCAGAAGGGCGGCGCCCAGCGACTCGCGCACGGGATAATACCAGTCGGGTGGCTCGTCGTAGTTGAAGTTGTCCTGTAGGGCGACGGCCCGCTGCCAGTGTGGAACGGCGTCCGCGGGGGTGGCCGCCAGGCGCGCGGCTACGGTTTCGAGCGCCACCTCGAGCACCTCGGCCGCCTTGTTGTAGCCAATCTGCGCATCGGCCGGTAGGGCGGCCCGGATGCCCTGCAGGGCCGCCTGTTCCTGAAGGGCGGCGTTCCGGTCGCCGCGCGCAGCCAGCGCCACGGCGCGCGCATAGTGCCAGGTCGCCTGGCTGGCATGGAGGCTTTCTTTGGGCTGAGGAATTTTCAGAATGCCGTCCCAGTCGTTGAAGCGCACATGTCCAAAATAAGTGATCGAATTGAAAGCGTCCGCCATATCGGGCATGGATTCCTCGATGACCGGGAGGGCCGCCACGATGCCATCGCAGGCGCGCAAAGCGTCGGTCCGGCGGCCCTGCATCCAACGCGCGTAGGCCACGAAGTGGAGGTTGTGGATGTAATACGTCCCGTAACCGCTGTGCGTCACCTGCGTGCGCGACAGGTATTCGCGGTCCACCGCTACGGCCCGCTCGTTGACCGAGGCGGCCATTTCATAATCGCCGACCACCAGCCAGATATGCCCCGGCATGTGCACCATGTGTCCCGCCCAGGGCATGATGCCCATGAGACGCTGGGCGCTTGGTATGGCCCGTTCGGGCGTGCGCGATGACTCGACCACGTGGATGTACAGGTGATTGGCGCCGGGATGACCGGGCCAGCGGCGCATCACTTCTTCCAGGGCGCGTTCCGCCTCGCCCACGCCCGCGGCGGGGGAGCCGTCGTTGGCGTACCAGCGCCAGCGCACCGGGACCATCAGGCTTTCGGCGTAAAGCGTGAGGGCATCCAGATCGTCGGGCCAGCGCGCGGCCAGCGACCGCATAGCATCCGTGTAAGCCTGCGGCTGATAAACCGGGCAGCGGGACGCGGCGGCGCGCAGATAGGCTTGTTCATGAAGAGGTCCGCCAGTAAAGCTTCAAGCCGGCTTCCACCGCTGCGCAGGAGGCTTTCATGTCGAGTTCGGCGTCGCCATCCATGTTGATGTACGGCCCCTGCGCCATGGCCATGCCCCAGTACGGCATGACCGCCGCGGGATCCAACTCCGACGCCTTCCGGAACGAACGCAGCGCTTCGTAACGGTTGAAGCCGTACATTAGCGCCAGGCCTTGATCGAAAAACTTCTGCGCGTCCGGGATGGTGGTTTGGATGGGGTGATGCCAGGCTCCCAGGCCAGGGTACAGGGCCACCGGCTTTTCATCGCTTGCGGCGTGAGTATGGGACTGGGCCGCCGCCACCCCCAGTGTCAACAGCCAGACAACGATCGTGCGCATAATCCTCCACTGTGCATGGTACGCCAGTTGGATGAGAAACGGCGATGCTCCACTTGTGCGCGTGCCAACTGTGGCACGATGGATGCAAGAGTTCAAAAACATGCCAACCAACAAGAACAAGAGCAAACTGATCGTGGTTGCCGGCGCGACCGGCAACCAAGGTGGAGCGGCCTTACGGCATCTGGTAGAACGGGGTTTTTCCGTGCGCGGGCTGACACGCGATCCGGATAAACCCGAAGCGCGCCGCGTCGCCGGACCGGGCACCGAGATCGTGCGGGGCGACATGGACGACCCCGCATCGCTCGACCGTGCGCTCGACGGAGCCTACGGCGTTTTCTCCGTCCAGCAGCCCCGCGAAAATGGGATCGAAGGAGAGATTCGCCAGGGCATCAACCTGGCGGAGGCGGCCCGGCGCGCCCGCGTTTCGCATTTTGTCTACAGTTCGGTCGGCAGCGCGGACCAGAATACGGGAATTCCGCACTTTGACAGCAAGTTCCAGATTGAAGAGCACATCCGGCGCATGGGCGTACATTACACGATCTTGCGGCCGGTCTTCTTCATGGACAACTGGCTGGGGATGCGGGAGGTGATCGCGAACGGCACGCTGCCGCAACCGCTCGAACCCGCTACGCGGCTGCAGATGGTGGCGGTCGACGATATCGGCGGCGTGGCGGCCATGGCCTTTGAACATGCAGGCAAGTGGCAGGACCAAACCCTGGAGTTAGCCGGCGATGAGCTGTCCATGGAAGAACTGGCACAAGTGTTTAGCAGGGTCAGCGGGCGCGAAGTGCAATACGTGAAGGTGCCGTGGGACAAGTTTGAGGCGCAGGCCGGAAGAGAGATCGCTGTCATGTACCGCTGGTTCCAGGACACCGGATATCATGTCGATATTTCGACGGTAAGGCAGGCTTACCCCAAGCTCATGACATTTACACGGTGGGTAAATTCGCACTGGCAAGAGGCGACCCGGAGCGCTTGAGGGGAGCAAACAACTGCTCAGCGTGCTCCTGACGACGGCAGCTTGGCGAGATTGGACTTGCGGGCAAGCGGCGAGGACCTGGCGAGAGAGACGGCCGGAACGGCTACCGATCGGTTGACGGCCACAGTGAGGGGCGATGAGGTGTTGTGTCCGGGCGCGGCTTCACGGTCCGGGCGCGGCTTCACGTCCAGCATGGCGTCCAGGTAGCTTAAATAGACCGCCAGTAGGCGATAGGTTTGGTAGTAGTCGTCCATGCGTATCGCCTCCATGTTGTCATGCGTGCTGTGCAACAGTTTGAGGTTTTGTTGCGTGATGGAGTGAATCGCCAGAGCCGGCACATTTCTCTCGCGAAATGGTTTGTAGTCGGACGTGCCATATTCGATCATATCGACAAAGGTGAGTGGCAAGTTCACGCTACCCGCCACATCGATAAACAGCTGAACAAGGCTTGGATCGGAAACACCGTTATCGACCTCACTGGGACCGGCGCCAAGAGAATCGAGATTGATCATTCCCGCGATTTTCTGGAGGTCCTGCCTGCTAAGTTGGGCGGCGTAGAAGTATGACCCGATCAGACCACGCTCCTCCTCGGTAAAGCCGATCAATACGAAAGTATGTCGGCGGGTTGCGGAGGTGATGCTTTCCAGAAGCGAAGGAAGCAGCGAGGCGCCGCTCCAATTATCGATTATGCCCAGACCGTGCTTCACGCGATCGAAGTGTGCTCCTATCAGGATGGTGGAATCAGTCTCGCCGGGAACGGTGCAGATCACGTTTGGGAGATTCACTCCCTTCACAGGCTGTAATTGAAGCTGGCCTGCCGGGCAGCCGGCATCACGTAGCATGTCCTTCAGTTTGGCTTCGCGCTCTGGATTTGCTGCGGGCGCGCTGGTAATGCGGGCCTGGACTAAGTCACGCGGCGTCCACTTACAATCGAGTGTTACCTTGTCGTTAGCGGCAACGGCGGCGGTTGCGTAGAGGATGAGGGCGCACTTAAGATACCGCATAACAAGACTAATGCATCTTAAATGCGCTCTGGTGCGGGCCATGTAGGGGGGCGGGTTGGAGAGCCCGCCGCAGGCCGGGGGCTGCCCCACTCAGGCTCTTGGCACTTCGCTCATTAGCGCCAGCAGGTTCCGATCGCTGTCGTGGAAGAACGCCATCCAGAGATCATGGCCTGGGAGAGACGCGATGAGGTGCGGCGGCGCCTCGAATGGCACGCCGCGCGACTGCAGCGTTGCGGCCACGGCCTGAATGTCGTCCACTTTAAAATAAAAGACGGAGCTGGGGTGATCGAACTCCGGTTTCTCGGGGAGGGCCAGCATAAGCCGCACGCCGCCCGCATCGAAAAAGGCCATCTTGGGACCTGCCTGGAAGAGAAAGCGCATCCCCAGCGCGTCGCGATAGAAGGCCACGGCCTTGTCCATGTCGTGCACGTTGATGGAGGCCTGGCCGATGGTGGCAGAAGAAAGATCGTTGTTTGTCATATTGGTTCTTAGTTAGAGCTTCATGCCCGTCCAGACGGCTTCGTACAATCCTTGCCGCGGATCTTTGGGCTTTTCAGGCTGGAACGCTACGAACGAAAAGCTGCCATCGCCGCCGTAGGCCGTAGTGATATCGAGGCCGCGCGCGCCGCGGTCGCCGGCTTCAAAGTAATGGATATTATCGCGCGTGGACGAGAGCGTGCTGATGCGGCGCGGAGCGATGATCTGGATGCGGGTCTCCCGGATCAAAAACGGGGTGCGGGCCCCGGAATCGAAGGCCGGCGCTGCGCCGTGGATTTCGAAGTGCCGTAGACGCGCCTCGCCTTCCATCCCGACCGTACATACGCTGGCCTGCGGATGGCAGTGCGCCGGCAGCACGGCATGCGGCGCCATGCGCCACTGGATGACGGCGAAGGGCACGCCGCGGAAGCTGGGTCCGAATTCGACCTTGGGATCAAGGCCGGCAAACGCGCCCAGCCTGGTATCGGGCGCGGCTTTCAGCCGCACGGCCCAGGCCGCAATCCGGTTGAGGTAAGCATCCTGCCCGATCTCGGAAGCGTCGCGGGCGAAATCGGCCGCATCGGCCGGGCAGAGGCGGATGAAATCGTCCCAATCGAGCGGGGGCGCGGGAGCGGTTCCGGCGCGGGCGGGTTGCGCGCCTCGCAGCATGGCGAGGGCCGCCGCCAGCGGAACCCAGAAAATGGTGCGGCGTTCGATCGTCACGCCGGGGGCGAGTTCAGGGGTGTCGGGCATCCAGGTCATGCCACCAGACTAGGCGACCGCGACGGGCAATACTTCTTCAATCCTGCGATTTTGAACGGCCGCTCGGAAAGCGCGGGGCGAGACGCCGAACCGTTTGCGGAACAGCCAGCTGAACGATCCCAGGCTTTCCAGCCCCACGGCGAAACAGATAGTGGTGATGTCGTCCGGGGTGTGCGCCAGCAGGCGGCGCGCGGCATCCAGGCGCGTCTCCTGTAGGAACTGCATGGGGGTGCGGCCGAAAGCCAGTTTGAACATGCGCTGGAAATGAAAGGGCGATAGCGCGGCCACTCGCGCCGCATCCGCCACAGTCAGCGGGCGGTCGTAGCAGGAGAGTAGGAAATCGCGGCCGCGATACAGGCGGCGATATAGCTCCAGCCGGGTGCCGGCGCGCAGGCCGGGGAAGGCTTCGGCTTCGCGCCGGACCTGGCAGCGCAGGTCCACCAGGGCCTCGGCCAGCGTATACATACGATCTTCGAGCCACGGTGTGGATGCCTGCGGGCCGCCCAATCCCGCATGCAGCACGCCGAGGGCACCGGCGACAGGGCCGGTTTTGGGATAGAGCCTCTCGCAGAAATCAAGCGGGGGCACGGCGGCTTCGGGATCGTCGAGACTGATTGCAGCCGCCGCCTGCTCCAGGAAACCAGGCTGGAAGAACGGGCAGAGCGTCTCCGTGCGAAGCTGGCCGCGGCCTTCAAATTCGAGCGAGTAGCGCTGGCCGTCGTTCAAGATCAGAAAAGAATCGGGCGCCACCAGGTAATGGCCTTGCGGGGTCTGATACCGGGCCGCGCCGCGCACCACCGATTTGATGGAGAGGGTGGTGCGGTAATCATTGACCTCGTAGTGCGTGCCATGGCCGTTGAGTACCGCGCTCGCATCGCGCAGTTCGGCGCCACGCGGATTGAGGCGGAAGTGGAAGCCGGCCATCTGCGTATTGTCGCACCGCGGGCGGCCGCGCCTCAATTAGACTCGCGCAGCGCCGCGGCCGGCTCGATGCGGGCGGCCCGCGCGGCCGGAATCCAGCACGCCAGCAGCACGGTAACGCCAGCCAGCGCGGCCACCGAGGCATACACCAGCGGATCGCGCTCACTCATGCCGTAAAGCAGGCTGCGGAGGTACCGCGCGGCCGCGAATGATGCTCCCATCCCCAGCGTCAAACCGATGAGGGCCAGCCGTCCGCCCTCGCGCACCACCAGCGCACGGAGTTCTCCCGCATCGGCGCCTAGGGCCGCTCGGACGCCCAATTCCCGGGTCCGCTGGGTGACCCAATAGCCGATCACGCCGAATAGGCCGAGCCCCGCCAGCAGCGCGGCCAGCAGGGCGAAAGCAGTGGTCAGGATTACCGGCAGGCGCGGGAAGGCGATATCCCGCTCAAAGGATTTCTGCATGCTGTGAATCTCGTAGGCGGGGATATTGCGATCGATCCCCGCCAGCGTGGCGCGCACCGTGGGAATCACCGACTCGGGGGGCACGTGGGTGCGCAAAACCAAAAACATTTCGTCCCCGTTTACCTGGCGATAGGGCATGTAGACCCCGTTCTCGAAGTCGTCTTCCGGCCCCCCGTGGCGGATACGGCGCACTACGCCCACGATGCGGCGCCAGCCGGTCTCTCCCCAAGGCAGTTTGATTTCGCGCCCGATGGGGTCCAGGCCCGGCCATGCGGAGTTCGCCAGCAGATCGCTGACAATGGCGACCGGGTCGGACTTGGGCCCATCCGCCTCACCGAAACCGCGGCCCTTAAGTACCGGAATGCCCACAGTGGCGAAATAACCTGGCGACGCGATGATGTAGTGACAATGCAGGCGCCCCGAAGCGTCACGGCCGCTCCGTTCGCGCACCGCGCACGGGCCGCCGCTGTATTGGTCTCCCATGGGCAGGTCGGAGACGCTCGCGGCGCGGGCCACGCCAGGGATGGCGGCGGCGCGCTCCATCAGTTGCGACCAATAGTCGGCCCGCTGGCCGGTGGTTTTGTAGCGTTCGCCTGTGAGCCACACGCGCATGCCCAGCAGATGATCGGTGTGGTACCCCAGCGGACGGTGCAGAAACCCGGCGAAGCTCTTGCCTAGCAATCCGGTCCCTACCAGAAGCAGACAAACCAGAGCGATTTCGGCGATCACGATGCCGCGCTGGATCCGGTTCCTGCCGAAGCTGGGGCGCAGGCCTCCTGTCGCGAGGCGAAAACTCTCGAACGCGGGCGCCAGGCCGGCCATCACGCCCGCCAGTGTGGAAATAAAAAACGCGGCCAGGAAGACGCCGCTGTCCAGAACGAACATCCATCCCGCCTGTGACGATGACGGCATCAGGGCTTTGGCGCCTTTCACCAGCCACCCGCCCACCAACGCTCCGGCGAAGCTCGCGGCGAAGGACAGCACCATGCTTTCCGCGATCATCATTCGGTAGAGGCGCAGTCTGCCCGCGCCCAGGGCCGCGCGAATGGCCATTTCGCGAGCCTGCGTGGTGGCCCGCGCCAGTAGCAGGCCGGCCACGTTCGCCGCCGCGATCAGCAGCAGACAGGTTGCCGCGCCCGCCAGGGCCAGCAGCGCCGGACGGGTTTCCTTTCGAATGTCCGCGAGCAGCGGTTGCAAGGTAACCCTGTAGCCGCGGTGACTGTCGGGATAGGCTTCCGCGAGATGCAGGTTGATCGCATCCATCCTGCGCTGCGCCTGGCCCATGGTTGCGCTCAGCCGCGCCACGCCATCGAATCCAAAGGAATCGCGCCACGCGAGATTGGCCTGCACTGGAACCCATGCTGTCACTTCGTAGCCCTCGTAGGAGAGAAATCCGGGGCCGGTGACCCCTACGATGGTCCGCACTTTGTCGTTGAGCGTGAGGTTCTGGCCGATGATGTCGCGCCGCCCCCCAAAACGGCGCTGCCACAGGCCATAGTTGATGACCACCACCTGGTCACGGCCCGGCTGATCCTCATCCGGAGCGAAGCCGCGCCCGGCAGCCATGGGCTGGTCGAGAACCCGGAAGTAGCCCGCGGTCACGATCAGGCCGCGCAGCACTTCGGCGCCGTCGAAGCCAGGCAGGCTCTGACCGGTCCACTTGAACTCGGCGTAGGCCGTGAGGGAGGCGGCTTCGAACAGGCCCGGCTCACTCCGGTAATCCGCGAAATCGGCGCTGCTGATGCCAATGTACTCGCGATCCGGGCGCGCGGCGTGAAGGCTCACGATCTGCTCCGGTCGGCGATAGGGCGGGGGCGACAGCAATACCGTGTGGACCATGGTGAATGCGGCGGTGGAGGCCCCAATACCTAAAGCCAGGGTACCGGTGGCCAGAAGGGAAGTCCGCGGATTCCGGCGGATACGGCGTAGAGCTTCGCGCAGGTCGTCGTACAGCGCGAGCAGAGTCACCGGGAGACGCTGTGCGTGCATAACCCCATTTTAGGAGTTAGAGGTGATTATGTCTTTGCCGCCCGCTCACTCCCAGCGCAGCGCCCGCATTGGATCCACCCGGCTGGCCCGCTGCGCCGGCACGTACCCCGCCATCAGCGCCACGAAAATAATGCCCGCCGTCGCCGCCGCGATGGTCATCGTGTCGTTCGGCTGGATGCCGTACAACTGCGACTGCACCATGCGCGTCAAACCCCACGCGGCCGGTAGCCCGATCGCGACGCCGATTGCGGTGAGCACGAACACGTCCCGCATCACCAGCTTGATCACATCGCGCCCCGAAGCGCCCAGCGCCATCCGCACGCCGATCTCTCGCGTCCGCTGCGCCACGATGTATGCCATCACGCCGTAAAGCCCGATCGCCGCCAGCACCGTCGCCAGCATCCCGAACCCCGTGGACAGCGTCGCCACCAGCCGTTCCGTAATCAGCGATTCGTCCATCTGCGTCTCGATCGTCTTCATCTGGAAAACCGGCAGATTCGGATCCATGCCGTTCACCACCCGCCGGATGCTCTGAAAGGCCTGTTCGGGCCGCCGCGCCGTGCGCACATAGGCATACATCCCGAGTACGAATTCCATCTGGTGATAAGGACGGTAAACCTCCAGCGGTACTTCATCGCGCATGCTTTCGTACTTGGTAGCTCGCACCACCCCGATGATCTCGATATCCAGCTTGGTGCCGGGATCGCCGCCCATGCCGATATGCTTTCCTAAGGCCATGCCGTCCTTGAAGAACCTGCGCGCGAACTTCTCGTTCACGATGCATACCTTCGGCGCGCCCTTGCCGTCGCTCATCCGGAAATCGCGCCCCAGCAGCATAGGAATGTCCATGGTCTTGAAGTAATCCGGCGAAACAAACTGCATGTGCGGATCGGGCGCGTCGTTGGGCTTGTGCTGGAACCCCTCAATCGCCATGCTCTCGTCCCATTCGTCGCCGGAGAGTACCGGCATCACCGCCAGGCTGGCCGATTCCACGCCCGGAATGGCGTCCAGATTGTCGCGCAGCCGCCTGTAGAAATCGCGGCAAAGATCCGGCTTGTAGCCCGTCATCATCGGATCCACGCCGAAACCCACCAGGTTGGCCATGCGGAATCCCGGATCCAGATCTTTCAGGTTGCCCAGGCTGCGCATGAACAGGCCCGCTCCGATCAGCAGCAGCAGTGATAACGATACCTGCGCCGCTACCAGGGACTTGCGCAGCCCCACCGACGCTCCCCCTACGATGGACCCCACTTGATCCTTCAAAGTGCCGGCCAGTTCCGGACGCGTCGATTGCAGCGCCGGCGCCAGCCCGAACAAGACCCCGGTCAGGATCGATATGCCCAGAGTGAACGCCAGGATGCGCCAGTCCGGCGTGGTGGAGAGCGTCAGCGGCGAGTCTCCCGACGGCAGGAAACGCAGCAGCGCGCGGTCGATCCAGACCGCCAGCACCATGCCCGCTGCGCCTCCGGCCAGCGATAAGAGTAAGCTTTCCACCAGCAGTTGGGAAATGATGCGTCCGCGCCCCGCCCCCATGGCGAGCCGGATGGCGACCTCTTTCTGCCGCGCCGTTGCGCGCGCGATCTGCAGATTCGCCACGTTCGCGCATGCGATCAGCAACACCAGGCCTACCAGCGCGGTCAGCACCAGCAGCGGGCTGGCGAACTGGCGCCGCAAGCCGGAATCTCCGGTGGCCGCCGGCACCAGGTCTATCGTCATGGTCAGGAACGCCTTCTTTGTCTCCGGCGCGGCGTGCGCGAATTCCTTTTGCTGCACCTCCATGTCCAGCATCTGGTGAAAGAACGGCTGCAGCGATGCCTTCGCCTGCTTCATCGAAACATCCGGCTTGAGCCGCCCGAAAACGTTGACCCAGCGCGCGCGCCGGTTCTTCAGGCTGTAAAATTCGCCCAGTTGCGGGTTCAACTGCGCGTGCATCATGATGGGCACCCGGATTTGCGGCGCGGACCCCGGATCGGTGCCGTCGAATCCTGCCTGGCTCACCCCCACGATCGTGAGCGGATAGCCGTCCACCAAGAGCTTTTTCCCGATCACCTCCCGGCTGCCGCCGAAACGGCTCTGCCAGTACCGGTAGCTGATAACGGCATAAGGATGGCCGCCCGGCGTGCGGTCGTCGGCGGGCGTGAAAACCCTGCCCAGGGCCGCGCCCACACCTAGAACCGGAAAGTACGTGCCCGAGACCAGTTCGCCGTCCACGCGTTCCGTCTTCCCATCGGCGCTGACGCTGAGCGTTGTGCCGTAAAGGCAAAACACTCCGTTGAACGCCTGGTTGTGGTCCCGGAAATCCTCGTACATGGGATAAGAGAGCTTGTGGATTCCCATGTTGGAGCCATAATGCGGACCGTGGCTCCAGAAAAGAACGAGCTGTTTTGGGTCCTTCACCGGCAGCAGCCGCAGCAGAAGCTGGTCCACCAGCGTGAATATCGCGGTATTCGCGCCGATCCCCAAGGCCAGCGAAAGCACCGCCACGGCCAGGAAAACAGGCGACTTTCTAAAGGTTCGGAACGCGAAACGCAAATCGTGCGCAAGATGACCCATAAGTGCTGATACTCCCCAAAACACAAAACGTTACGCCGTAAGTGGGGCAGGCCCTCGGCGCGGCTCTCCAGCCCCGCGTTCCAGCCTCGCCGCATGCCATAATCACGCTGTATGGCGACCCAAGCCGTCCAACAGCCCAATGAACTGGCGCTGATCGAAATCGTCGGTCGTGCCATGCATGCCTTGCCGTCCGAATGGCTGTTCTTCCACGAACTGCGCGTGGGAACCGGACGCCGCAACAACGGCGCGCAGCGCCTCGATGCCTTTGCCCTGAATACTCTCCCCCACACCGCCATGAAGCGCGTCTGCTACGAAGTGAAAATCTCCCGTGCGGACTTTCTGTGCGAACTGAACCACCCCCTCAAGCGCCGCATCGGTATGCGCTATTCAAATGAATTCTACTTCGTGACCCCCGCCGATATGGTCGCCTCCGCCGAGATTCCCGCCGAATGCGGTCTGGTCGAGGCAGGCTACGCATCGCTCGCCGATTGGCGGCGCCTGATCCCCCGCCACGCCGGCTTCTTCAATTACGATCCCGAGACGCGCGCATATTGCATGATCACGGTTCCCGCACCCTGGCGCGATACTCCCGGCCCGACCTGGCAACTGGTGGCGGCCATGCTGCGCAACCAGCGCCGCCAGTTCACCGAAGATCCGCCGCCGCACCCCCTGCAGCAGCGCCTCGTCCTCGAATAACGCAACCCCCGCTGCAGCTCAGGTAGTATACTTGGCGGGCTCGTGGGACTTCAAAATCCTTAGCACGGACAGTATGGTCTTCCAACTGCGCGTTGTCGCCGGCGCCCCAAAGAGCCTGTCGATCTGGCCGAGACAGCCAATCGTTTTCATGTGGCGGCGGTACATGCCGTATACCAGACGATTCTTTGAGCCAATGATTCGTACCAGCCATTCCCCACCTTCGGGGACATCCAACGGGAGAGAAACTGTGCGGCGGCCTGCCTCCGACAGGATGCTTACAAATTGAACAACGTCTGCGGATGGTGGCTCAATTCCAAACGGACGGTCCCTCTCCAGTCGAATCAGATCACGGCCGTCGCAGGAAGCGATGGTTGCTTCAAACGGCAGCTTCCCGCGCAATTCGGCCAGGAACTTGGCCCGTAACCCTGGCTTGCGAACGACAAGCGTGCCTGCGGCGCCCACGTTCACGGCATCGTAGATGCCCAGTTCTTTGGCAAGCACGCTCGGACGAAAAGCCCTGTGTCCTCCAACGTTGATGCCCCGGAAGAAAACAATCAACGCCATGTTCCCTATTGTTGCAGCTCCCCCCGGTCATGTCAGGTATTTCGAATCCGACCCTACCGGCGAAGCATCTGTTCTCGGTAACATGCGAACCGCGGGAATGATAGGCGGGCTTGGCCCTGAATCCACCATCGACTATTACCGCTCCATCATTGCGCGCTACCGCACCAGGAAGCCGGATGCGGGATATCCGCGGATAATCATCAACAGCCTCGACGTCGATAAGGGCATCGCGCTGCTTGACGCCGCGCGGCTTGGCGACTTGGCCGACTATCTTGCGATCGGCGTGGAGTCCCTAACGCGTGCGGGAGCTGACTTTGGTTTCATCGCGGCCAACACGCCCCACCTCGTTTTCGACGAAGTCCAGCGCCGCTCGGCGATACCTCTTCTTAGCATCGTACGCGCCACCTGCGATCACGCCAAGGCGCTCGGCCTCCGGAAGCTGGGCCTGTTTGGAACCGGCTTTACCATGCGCGCGCGCTTTTACCCCGAGGAATTCCAGCGCGCCGGCATGCGCCTGGTACGGCCCAAAGACTCGGAACTGGATTTCATTCACCGGAAGTACATCGGTGAACTGCTGCATAATCAGTTCCTGCCGGAAACCAGGGCGGAGATTCTGGGCATTGCGCAACGGATGAAGAACGGCGACGGCGTCGAAGCGGTAGTTCTCGCCGGTACGGAACTCCCGCTGCTATTGCGCGGCTCCGGCGGTTCGGATATCGAGTTTCTCGATACCACCGTGATTCACGTCGAAGCCATCGTTGGCGAGTTGCTGAGTCAATCCAACGCTTCGTAGGCCAACCGCTTGAACTGGCCGGCCGCCACCACTTCGTTGCTGGGCAGCACGTTCACCAGAAAAACGCCGACCATGTGTTCCTTCGGATCAATCCAGAAACTGGTTCCCGCCGCGCCTCCCCAATTGTATTCGCCCTCCGAGCCCACGTTCGGGGACTTTCCGGGACCCAGATTCACGGCAAACGTCAAGCCGAAGCCATAGCCTTCCGGAGGCATGCCGCCGGTGCGTGCCAGGGTGCCGAGATGATCGCTTCTCATGAGTTCGACCGACTTGCGGCTGAGAATGCGCACACCCTCCAGTTCGCCGTCGTTCAGCAGCATCGTAACGAATCGCGCATAGTCGTCCAGAGTCGATACCGAGCCGGCCCCGCCCAATAGCAGGGTGGGCTTTTTCTTGAAGTTCTCTTGCGCTGGGGCGGTCGAGGGTTCGATGCCGCCGCCCTTTTTGGGCGTGTAAAGCATCGCCAGGCGACTCCATTTTTCTTCCGGCACGAAGAAGGCCGTGTCCTTCATAGCCAGCGGACGGAAGATCCGCTCCTCGAAAAACTGGTCCAGCGGCTTACCGCTGAGCACCTCCACCAGGCGGCCCAGCACGTCGATCGAGAAGCCGTAGTGAAAGGTTGTGCCGGGCTGGTGGTTTAATGGGGCGGTGGCCAGACGCCGTACCGCTTCCGCCAAATCGAACGACACCCACCCGTTTCCGCCCGTCACCCCCAGCTTCCTGTAAGCCGGTTCGCCCGTCTCATCCTTCGGTCCATCGTAGTCGAGGCCGCTGGTATGCCGGAACAAGTCGCGGACCGTGATGGGACGCTCGGCCGGGACTGTGTAGTAGGTCCGCCGGCCGGCGGCGTCGAACGATTCCTGGGCTACGCTCGTCTTGCTGAACTCCGGAAGATACTTTGATACCGGATCGCTGAGCGAAAACTTGCCCTCTTCATAGAGCATCATGGCGGCGACGCCTGTGATGGCCTTCGTCATCGAGTACATACGCACGATGGTGTCGGGCTTATAAGTACCCCAAGTCTCCCTGAATACGACCTTACCGTTCCGCGCGATCAAGCCCGAAGCCCCGTTCAACCGGCCAGTGGCGATATGTTCCTGCATAACGGAATTGATCCGGTCCAGGCGATCGCGAGAAAAACCAGCCTGCTCCGGAGGCGCAGTAGGCAAACTAGCGCCGGAAACGAGCGCTGTGACGAAACAGAAGACCAACAAAATCCGCATGAGCAAAAATCTATCACACTTTGTGGGGCAGGCCATGCCTGCACAAATGACTGCACAAATGTCCTGCAAAGGGCCCTAAGCCCCGCCGATTTACTGGCTGCTGATCTCCTCAAACAAAGCTCGAAACGTCTGCGCCGCCTCATGCGCTTCAACATCCCCATTCCGCTCCCCAAAATAAGCCCGCGCAAACGAGCCAAACCCTATCCAGGTGGTCGCCATCACCCCCTGCATGCGCCCCCCGATCTCTGCCGTCGCATGCGCGCGCGTATCGCGCACCATCGCCAGTTGCCCTAGCGCGACATTCGGTTTGCGCCACGGGCATGCCACCACCGGAAATCCTTCCATCGCGAAGTACGTCACCGACGGCATCACCCGCTCGTAATGCCAGTCGCACATCACGATGTCCTTCGGCACCATCCGGATCGCGTCCTGTGTGCCGTTGGCGCTGGCCTCCCACTTACCCATGCCCGTGCTGACCCCATCCAGGAACCGATCGCCCCACATCCACATCGTCCGCCCCGACTGCGCCAGGTGATCGTGTACCGCCTTCACCTCGCCCGCTAGCAGTTCCGCCTTGTTCTTGCCTTTGCAGCGCACGCAGTCGTCCTCGCCGAGCAGAAAAATCTCGTCCATCCCGGCATGAAAAGCCTGCGCTCCGGTCGCCTCCATAAGCTCATCGATCAGGTCGAAAACAATCTCGTGCAGCTTAGGATGCAGCGGACAATAGCTGCGGCAATAAATCCCCGCGTTCTGCGGATATTTCCCCGGCGTCTCGTCCAGTTCCGGATGCGCGCGCAGCAATCCGAACGTGGTGGCCGCCCACGACTGGTGCCCCAATAAATTGATCTGCGGAATCAACGTCACGCCCGCGTCGTGGCAAGCCGCCGCTATCTTCTTGAGGTCGTCCTTCGAAAGCGCGTCGGCATCGGCTACCTCCGGCCGCCGCGTGAACTGGTAGTGATAGTCGAATTCCATCACCAGCGTGTTCACGCCCTCCTTCGGCAGCGCTTCCCGGATGAAGCGCAACGCCAGATCCATTTCCTCGGGCTTCGGCGCCATCACGTGCAGGCCGCGTACCGGCAGACCGGCCGAAGCGGCATGCAGGCCGCAAGCCACACAGAGCAGCGCCACCGCGCCGCGCACGCAGGAATAAGTTTTCGTCACGAACGCAGTGTAACGCCTCGCTGGTGAAAATGGCGGCTTAAACCGCCGCAACCTGATTTCGGTCCGGCTCCTGGTCGAACGCCTGCTTGCAATCCGCGCAGCAGAAATAATACGTCACGTCTCCGCGCTCGGAAAATGCTTTTCCAGCCGGTGCGCGAGCCGCAGCAGGGACAGGCTGTACAGGTTCATCGAACCGCTCACGTCCAGCAACAGCACCAGCCGCGCCTGCTGCGGCTCTCCGCGGGGCATACCGACACCGAGCATTTCATCGGTCATGTCAAGAGTGATGGTCTGGGGACGGCCGGCCTGGATGGCGGTATGGCTAAAAAGATGTGGTCCGCGTCAAAATCGATGGCAAGGAGAGCACTAAAACCGCTGCAGTGGTGGCCAGCCGCGGGCGATTCGGCGGAGACGCCATCGCGCATCTACCTTCCCGCTCGTTCCACCCCGCGCGCCAGCGCCCGCGCCGTCAGTTCTTTCACCAAGCCTTGTGCTGGCGACCGAGGCGGGATAGGCCGCGCTGGTGGTTGCGCGCGGCGGTCTGCTCCTCGACGGAGGAGTGGGATCTGTTCAACCGCCGCTTGTGAGACGGCCCCCCAGGACAGCCGCAACCTCTAACGCCGCCGCCCCATCACCAGCCCGGCGAAGATGGTGATCAGCCCAGCCAGAGTGGCCAGCGTCCCAACAATCATGTAGTCTGCCCTCGTGTGCGGCGACGGAAGCACGCGGATCAGCGCCACCGCAAAAACCAGAAAAGCAACGCTCGCGGCGGCGAACAGCGCGGCCGGACGCGGGATGCGGAAGCGCCGCGGGGCGCTTTCGTCAGGCTTTGGGGTGGGCGCGGTCATAAACCTCCATCAGGTCGGTGAGGGACACCTGCGTGTATTTCTGGGTGGTGGACAGGCGCGCGTGGCCCAGCAGCTCCTGGATGGCGCGCAGGTCGGCGCCGTCGGCCAGCAGGTGCGTGGCGTAGGCGTGCCGGAAGCCGTGCGGATGGACCGAAGAGTCACCATTCACCAGTATGCCGTAGAGTTTGACGATGCCGCCCACCCCGCGCGCGGTCAACCGCCCGCCGCGATGGTTTAGGAAAACCGCCCGCTCGCGCGGCCGCACAGGCCGCTCGCCCAGGTAACGGTCAAGGGCATCGGCCGCCTTGGTGGCATACGGCACCTGTCGCTCTTTGCGGCCTTTCCCACGCACGCGGATCCAGCGCTCGGCACGGTCGACGTCTTCCAGGTCGAGCCCTACAAGTTCGCTCACCCGGATACCGCAGCCATACAGGAATTCGAGAATGGCGCGGTCGCGGGCCGGATGCGGCCGTTCGAACTTGTCCGCCGCCACGGCATCGATCAAGCCGTTCACCTGTTCGGCGGTCATCACGTCCGGCAGGCTCTTCGGCGCTTTCGGTGTGCGCACCAGCCGCGCCGGATTCATGGGCGCCAGTCCCTCGCGCGAGAGGAAACGGAACAGCGCGCGCACCGCTGCCAGTTTGCGCCGGATGGTCACGGCCGTCAGCTTGTGGCCGTAGAGATCCGCCAGCCACTCGCGGATCTCCAATACTTCGAACTTCGCCACCGGCGGCGGTTCGCTCGCGGGCGGAGTGAAGTAATCGAGAAACTGGCGCAAATCCGTGCCGTAGGCTTCCAGCGTGTGCGGCGAGACTTGCCGGCGCGCCAGCTCTTCCAGGAAGCGGCCGATCTGAACTTCCAGTTCTGACATTAACGCGGCGCCGGCCCGCCGTCTCCCTGCATGCCATAGTCGGCGGGCGGCTGGAACAGCGAGGCATCCGGTTCGGCGCGGGTGATGTTAGTCAACTTGCGCGTGGTGGTTCCGTTGACGGGATCATTGGTCGTGGACATCACCACGATGCGCAGTTCGGGGGAGCGCCAGGTCTCTTCCACCGCGGTGATGGGCTGATCGTTGTCGCGCGATCCTACCGGCCAGACGGTGGTCTGACGCGTGCCCTCCACCACCAATCCCTCCATGCTCTGGGTACCCAGTTTCTCGCTGGTCACCTGCGGCGCGGCAATCGGGGCGCCGTCGCGAGGCTGGCTCATTGGCGCGGGAGCGGCCGTCCCCCGGGCATTCGCGACGGCCGGGACGCGCTGCGCTTCGGGCGCTACCATGCTGATTTTATGAACTACTTTTTGGTCGGAATTGAACCTATATATGACGTGCGCCACCGGGTCGTTGATCATGACCATAACCGGGCCCGCTTCGCCGTTGGCTTGTCCGCGCCGGCCGCCCAGCATACGATCCGTGCGCGTGCGGCCCTGGGAATCGCGATACATTTTGGTCGTCGTGGACTGGTGCGTGATGTGCGTCCCATCCGCCAGTGTCTGCACCGTCTGGTAAGTCTCTTCCGCCGAGTAAGGCTGGCCCGTCACGGGCCGCCCTCCGGGTCCCCCGCCGGTGGTTACGTACCAACCGGTGCCTCCCGTGCTTTGTTGTGTGCCTTGGCCATAAGCAGCCGTCGCCAGGAGTGCCGGTATCGCCAAAAGCGGCAGCAGGATTCGATTGTGCATGTCCACCTCCTTGTTCCGAGTCTAACGGGATGGATGGGCCCAAGCAAGGCTCTTCTCCAGCGCTTCGGCCGCGCGCCGGCATACTTCAGCATGGCGCGCGTGCTTATCGTGACGCAGCCTCTGCCGGGTCGGTTCATCAAGCTGCGGCAGCAGGTCGAAAGTGATGTTGGCCGGCTGATAATTGCGCGGATCGGCGCCGGAGATGTAATGGCAAAGCGAGCCCAGCGCGGTCTCGCGGGCGAACGGCTGCGGCTGGCCTCCGGACGCTACCGCGGCTGCGTGCACCCCCGCCATCAGGCCTGTGGCGATCGCTTCCACGTAGCCCTCCACGCCGGAAATCTGGCCGGCGAACAGGATCTCCGGCCGCGCGCGCAGTTGCAGCGTGGGGGTGAGCAGCGCCGGCGCGTTAATGTACGTGTTGCGATGGATCTGGCCGAAACGGATAAACTCGGCGTGTTCCAGGCCCGGAATCATGCGCAAAATCCGCGCCTGCTCGCCGAACTTCAGGTGATTCTGAAAGCCCACCAGGTTGAAGCTTTCGGCGCGCAGGTTTTCCTGCCGTAGCTGCACTACCGCCCACGGACGCCGGCCCGTGCGTGGGTCCGTCAGCCCCATAGGCTTCATAGGGCCGAAGCGCAACGTGTCGTGCCCGCGGCGCGCCAGTTCCTCGATGGGCAGGCAAGCCTCAAAATAAGGGACGTCTTCGTCGATGTGCGACGAAACCGGTTGCGCGGCCAGCAGCGCGGCCACGAATGCGTCGTATTGCGCCTTGTCGAACGGGCAGTTCAGGTAATCCGCCGTGCCGTCCAGCGATTTGTCGTAGCGGGAGGCCCGGAAGGCGATGGAATGATCGATCGAATCGGCCTCCACGATCGGGCTGATGCTGTCGTAAAAGAAGAGACGCCCGGAGCCCGTAAGCCGCGTGATTTCGGCGGCCAGGGCCTCGCTGGTGAGTGGCCCGGTAGCGATAATGGTGACGCCGGAAGCAGGCACTTCCATGATCTCCTCCCGGCGGACTTCGATGCGCGGGTGCGTTGTGACCGCCCGAGTTACCTCGGCCGAGAAAAGGTCGCGATCGACGGTGAGCGCATGGCCCCCAGGTACGCGTGCCGCGGCCGCCGCGCGCAGGACCATCGACCCCAGGCGCCGCAATTCCTGTTTGAGCAGCCAGGGCGCGGAATCCTCCTGCTCCGATTTCAGCGAGTTGCTGCAGACCAGTTCCGCCAGACGGTCCGTCTGGTGCGCCGCGGTCTGCCGTACCGGACGCATCTCGTGCAGCACTGCTGCGTGCCCCGCCTCCGCGATCTGCCAGGCCGCCTCCGACCCGGCCAACCCTCCGCCGATGATGTGGACCGGTGCGGTCACTTCCGTTCTCCGCCGGGCGGTTTCTGCCGCTGCGGCATGGCTTCGTGGGTCCGTTCGCGAAAAACGCCTTTCATCCCGGCAGCCAGGGAAACGGCCGAATCGCCATACTTGTCGCGCAGCCGGTCCGCTGCAGCCAGGGCTTGCTCCCAGCGCTCGTGCTTGCCTTCGTCGAGCAGGTTCAACTGGTCCCGCACTTCGCCGAAAGAAGATGCCTGTACGCCCAGCAGTCGCACGCGCGCGCCCGGCTTCCAGTTCTTCAGGAACAGCGCGCGCGCCTGGTCGAAGATCTCGGTGTCGAGTTGCGTGGGCCGCTCGATCGAATGCGCGCGGGTGATGGTGGTGAAATCCGAATAGCGCAGCTTCAGTTGCAGGGTGCGCGCATGCAGGCCATGCTCGCGCAGGCGGCGGCCCACCATTTCCGAGAGGCGCGCCAGCGTGGATTCGATCACCGCCTGGTCGCTGGTGTCTTCGTTATACGTGTGCTCGTGGCTGATGGATTTGGGATCGGCGCTCTCGCCGACTTCCGTGTCGAACCACCCGCCCGCATCCTGGCCGCGCGCTTTGCCGGAGAGCGCCAGCCCCCATTTGCCGAAGCGCTCTTCGAGGAAGCGCTCGTCCAGACGGGCGAGGTCGCCGACTTTACGGATCGAAAGCGCGTGCAGGTTCTTCTCCGTAACCTTGCCGACCCCTGGAATCTTTCGCACATCGAGCGGCGCCAGGAACGCGGCCTCGCAGCCCGCCATAATCCACAGCACGCCGTTCGGCTTGGCCTGATCGGAAGCAACTTTCGAAACCAGGCGCGCGCTAGATACACCGATCGAGCAGTTCAGCCGGGTGGCGGATTTCATGGCCTCGTGCAGCGCGTGCGCCGCGCGCAGCGGCGGACCGTGCAGACGCTCGGTGCCCGTCATATCCAGGTAGGCCTCGTCAATGGAGGCCATCTCCACCAGCGGTGAAAAGCAATTCAACTGTTCGTGCACCCGCGTGGAGTATTCGCGGTAGCGCTCGGGATGGCCGTCCACGAATATGGCGTGCGGGCACAGGCGCGCCGCGGTGCGCAGCGGCATGGCGGAATGGACGCCGAATTTGCGCGCCTCGTAGGACGCCGCGGAGACCACGCCCCGCTCATTCGGGCGGCCGCCTACGACAACAGCTTTGCCTTTGAGCGTAGGATCGTACAACTCTTCGACGGAGACGAAGAAGGCGTCCATGTCGACGTGGAAGATTGTTTTCAAATTGCCCTTCGCTTCAGGATACCTTTGTCGCGGAGGGCGCGGCGGCGGCGATGAAACCGGCGGGGCAGGCCGGCCGCCCGCCCCGCGCTTCCACAATTACTTGTGGTGGTTATGGCAGCATGCCTGACCGCAGCAGGACTGCCCGTTGCAGCAGCCTGAGTTAGTCAGTGCCGTGACGGGAGCCAGTGTCAGTGCCACTAATGCCGCCAGGCTAAGCACACTAATCATGATACGTTTCATAAACGTTCTCCTTTAATAGATTTGGAAGTAAGTGGGGCAGGCCCCTGGCCTGCGGCGGCGTCTCACGCCGCCCGTGGCTTAGATAAGAAGAACGCGATTGCGCAGGAAGAGTCCGGCGGAATCAATAAGCCGGCACTCTGAATAAACCGTGTGCCTACAGACCTCGAGGGAAAAACCCGCAGCAGTTTGGCCAATCGCACCTGTCCAACCAGCATGCGTCGCGCCCGAAGTCTTACTCTTTTCGAGAATCGAATAAGGGCAGTCCAGAACGGCTTTAGACGAGCAAGGTTCCGAATGCGTCCGCGGCTTGTGACAACATGAGTCAGTGTCAGTCTGCGGACAGATCACGAACGGGCACAGTGCGACGACGCTGAGAACCACCAGGGCCATCGCAGATGCCAGCGCACGCTTCATAACTTACGCAACCTAAGTATAATGCGATTCCCGCCTGAGTGCAATCGAATAATCAGACTTACGGGTTGACTTTAACCAGAATATAAGTCAGATCGTCGTATTGATCGGCCGTATCAATCCATGCCTTCATCTCGCTCGCAATGCGCGATGCCATCTCGCTGACTTCCAGCCCGGCCACGCGCCGCAGCAGATCCTTCAACCGGTCTTCCCCGAATTCCTCATCCTGCGGATTCAATGCTTCGGGAACGCCGTCGGTGAAGGCGATGAGCACATCGCCCGGATGCAAATCCACGGCGCTTTCTTCATACGTGCTCTGCGGGAACAGACCGATAACGGTCCCCCCCGCGGCCAGTTCCTCAATAACGCAAAGGGGCGCGTCTCCCGCGCCGCCATGTAGGACAGGATCTCCGCGGTTTCCAGCGGCGCGGGGCGGCCCGTTTTGCGCTTGTTCCTCAATAGCGCAAAGGGGCGCGTCTCCCGCGCCGCCATGCAGGACAGGATCTCCGCGGTTTCCAGCGGCGCGGGGCGGCCCGTTTTGCGCTTGTTCGTTAGAAACGCGATCGGCCGCGCACCGCAGCAGGCAGGGCGGATTGTGCCCGGCATTCACGTAGCGCAGCCGCCGCTGGCGCTCGTCGATCTCGCCATAGAAGAAAGTCGCATAGGCATTCGATCCGGTGGAGCGGTGCAGAAAGCGGTTCATCTTGGCCGCGATCGTCGCCAGCGAAGCATTATCCTCACTGGCCAGGACCCGCAGCGAAGCCTGCACCACCGACATGATCAGCGCCGCCGCCACGCCCTTCCCCGCTACGTCCGCGAGCGCGATGCCGATGCGGCCGTCGCCCAGATCGAAGAAATCGTAGTAATCGCCGCCCACGGAGCGGGCCGGCAGTGAACTTCCGGCCAGGGTGACCGCGGCGCTGGCGGGCGGCTTATCTGGAAACAGCCGCTTCTGGACTTCGGCCGCGAGTTGCACGTCGCGGTTGATTTTTTCCTGCCTGAGCATGCGCTCGGTCAAACGCGCGTTCTCCATCATGAGCGCGAACTGTGCCGCGCAATTGCGCAGGGCGCGTTTTTCGGCCGCAGTATAATCGCCGCGGCCGGCTGGGCGCCCGAGCAGCAGAATACCGGCGATATCATCTTTGGCCAGCACGGGGACCGCAAGTGCCGCGCCCGTGGAGCGCAGGCACGCTATCTCGGCCAAATGCTCGGGCTTTTCGGACGCCGCCCAGCGGCTCCAGGCGTCCAGATCGCTTTCGCTGAGGACCAGCGGGAACGGATAACCGCGCAAACGGCCGGTCAAAGCTCCCCGCGCCGGCACTTCGCAGCCCGGCGCGAAATCGGCGGGCGCGGATGCCGCCAGGCGATAGACTGGGGCTTCTTTATCTGGTAGCTCCAGCACCCAGGCCGATTCCGCGCGAATAGCCGCGCGCAGAGCTTCGATCGCGCACCCGATCGCTTCACGAAACGATTTCGCATCGCGGCTGGCGTCAATCAACGCCGCCAGGAAGGTCACTTGCGCGGCCTCGTCCTCCGCGGAACCGTACACCAGTTCCGACGCGCGCCGGGCTATGTTTCGCGCTTGCAGGCGCGCGCTCTGCCATAGCGATCCCGGATCGTCGCGGATTGCCACCATGGGCGAGACCAGGGTGGCGCGCCAGGCCGGGAAAAGACAAGCCAGGGCGGAGACACCCGCCAGGATGGCCGTCGCATACAGAAACGGCCATGGATCGTCCATGCGCATGCCGAAGGTCCGCGATTGCAGCAGAAATACAACAGCGGCCACGGCCACAGCCCCGATAACGATCCCGTACCCTGCCATTTTCAGGCCATCGCCCAGCACCAGCCGCAGCACATCTCCTCCGGTCGCGCCCAGAGCCATGCGCGTGCCGATCTCTACCGTGCGGTGGCGCACGCCGTACGACACCACGCCGTAAACCCCGAGAGCGGCCATCAGTAATGCCGCTGTGGCGAAGAAAGTCGTGAGCAGCGATTGCAGGCGTTCGGTGACCACCGATCCCAGCACAATCTCGCGCATGGGCCGTGCGTCGTAGAAAGGCTGTGCGGGGTTGACGTTCCGGATGGCCTGCCGGATCTCGGGAATTAAGGTCGCGGCCGGCAGGCGCGAGCGCACCACGAAATGCATGGGATCGACGCGCAGAATCCCTGCCGGGATGTAGACCTCCGCTTCGGTTTCGTCGGCCAGTCCGCGATTGCGCACGCTTCCCACGATGCCTGCGATGCGTACGCGCGTTCCATTGGGAGCGCCCATCCTTGCGTCGGCGCCCAGGGCATCGCGGCCCGGCCAATACTGGCGGGCAGCCGCTTCGTCGATCACAATATCCAGGATGTCGCCCTTGCCGTTATCTCGCTCGTCCAGGTAGCGTCCCCGAAGCAGGGGAATGCGCATGGTGTGGAAGTAGCCGGGCGTAGCCGCGATCAGGTTGACCTCGTGCACGCCGCTCTCACTCGCAACGCTTCCCGCGGGGAAGAGGCTGGTGACGTAGCAACAGCCCTCCAGCGGTAGGTGATCGACCAGCCCCGCACCGGCCACGCCAGGGATCTGCGCGATGGCCCGCTGCAGGCGTTGTTGATAAGCCGCCAGGTGCTCCGCGTCCGGATACTCGGCGGCGCTGGTATTCAGCGTGAAGGTCAACAGGCCGTTGGGATCGAACCCCGGAGCAGTGCGCAGCAAGCGGTTGAGGTGCGCGATGAGCACCGCGCCCACACAAAGCAGCGTGAACGCCAGCGCGATTTCGGCCACCACCAGCGATCGCGAGAGACGCCGGCTGCGGGCCGGCGCCGACGCGCGCACCCCCTCTCCCAGCGCCTCGTTCGGCTGGATGCGTACGGCCTGCCAGAGCGGCGCCAGACAGACCAGCATGCTGCAGGCGATGACCGCGGCAAAAGCAAACAGGACCACCATCCCGTTCAGGCCCACTTCGCTGGAGCGCGGCAGCAAGCCGGCCGCCACCGAAAGTACCAGGCGCACCAGCCCCACGCTGATGGCAATCCCCAGCGCGCCGCCGGCCACGGCCACGAGCAGTCCTTCCACGAAATACTGTGAGGCAAGCTGCCATCCGGCGCCGCCCAGCGCCACCCGGATAGCGGTTTCGCGCGCGCGGGCTACCGATCGCGCCAGCAGCAGCCCGGCCACGTTGGCGCAAGTGATGGCGAGCAAGGCGCCGGCCGCGGCAAACAATAGCAGCAGAGCCGGCCGGATCTCTTTCACGATCGAATCCACCAGGCTTACCACCAGCGCCGTATAGTTGCGGTGCTCGTCGGGGAATTCCGCGGCCAGTTGCGCGGCCACCCGCTTCACATCGTCGTTCGCCTGGGCCAGCGACACGCCTGGCCGCAGCCGCGCATAACAAAAGTAGCCGGCATAGTTGCGCACCCGCTGCCCGCCTTGCGGGTTGAGCGGCACCCAGACGTCCGCGTCGAAATCCGAACCCTCCACATAAGCGAGCGGCAGACGGAACCCGTCGGGCATGATGCCTGTAACGGTGTACGGGCGGCCATCCATGGTGAGGGCCCGCCCTACGATAGACGGGTCGCTGCCCAGCCGCCTCCAGAGTGCGCTCGAAATCACGGCCAGACCCGCGTTGCCACTCTCGCTGGCTGCCTCGCCGAACCACCGTCCCACCACCGGCGCGACACCCACTGCGGCGGCAAACGCCGGCGACACCTCCACCCCTTGCAAATGGCGCGGCTCGCCGGGCGATGTCAGCACGAACTCCCGGGTCGAATAAATGCCGAATGCATCAAAGCTGTGAGAGCGGCGCTGGTACTCCAACAGGTCGAGCCAGGAAGTGGAGGACCACTGCCATTTGCTCGACGCGTTGCGCGTGGAACTGAACAGCGCCACGAACCGTTCGCCATGCGGCCACGGTACCGGCCGAAGCAATACCGCGTTGACCACCGTGTAAATAGCCGTGGCGGAGCCGATGCCGGCGGCCAGCGCCATGACCGCAAGAAGCCCCACGGCCTTCGTGCTTTTCCATGATCGCCACGCGTGCAAAACGAAAGTGAACATGACCGGAAGCAGTCATCTTAGCGCGACGCGAACGAAGGCCAACCGGTTGCGCGCGCGACATTCCCGCCACATTGGGTGATCATCCTCATACACTGGATGTACATATGACCTTCCTCGCCCCGCCACAGCGCGCCTTCCTCCAAGCTATCTCGCAGCTCGCCTACGCCAACCCTTTCCTGCCCGAATGGGTCGAATTCGAGCGCGCCGTGCTGGGCGACGCTTTCATCGAAGGCGAGCCGGTATGGAGCCAGCACGTCCACGATCCCGAACGGCCGCGTGCCAATGTCTGGCGGATTGTGGAGCGGTTGGAAGAAGTGGCCGAGCAATTACAGTCCCGCCTCCAGCAGCGCGCCGACGCCTCCAAAAGCGACCTCATCCTCTACGAAGACGCCATCTTGCACCTGCTTTACCAACGCTACTACCGGCACTTCTTCGACGCCGCATTCGGCGCGGCGGCTGCGGGCAATGGTGCCCGCTGGCGGTTCTACAACGATTTTCTGGCCGACTGGCGCCACTTCTTTCAGATGGACGGCGTGACCTTCCCCACCGGGCACGATCCGCGCCATACCTTCGCCTGTTTCCGCCAGATCCAGCGGGCATTTGAGCAGGTCTTCCGCGATATCATCGGCAGTTCCATGCCGGCCGCGTGCCTGCGCGCCTCCATCTGGCAATCCATTTTCACGCACGATATCCGGCGCTATCGCCGCACCCTGTACGCGCGCATGGGCGAATTCGCAACCTTGATCACCGGTCCTTCCGGAACCGGCAAGGAACTGGTCGCACGGGCTATCGCGCAATCCCGCTATGTACCTTTCGATGACCGGCGCCTGACCTTCGCGGACGAGACCGCTTTCTTCCCCATCAATATTTCGGCGCTGTCGCCCACGCTGGTGGAATCGGAGTTGTTCGGCCACCGGCGCGGCTCTTTCACGGGCGCAGTAGCCGACCGCAAGGGATGGCTCGAAACCTGTCCCGAGCTGGGCTCTGTGTTTGTGGACGAACTGGGCGATCTCGATCCGGCGATCCAGGTAAAGCTGCTGCGGGTGATCGAAACCCGCACCTTTCATCCCGTGGGCGACACCACCGGCCGCCAGTTTCGCGGCAAGCTGATCACGGCCACCAACAAGGACCTGGGTGCAATGATCGGCAAGGGACGCTTCCGCGAAGACCTTTATTACCGGCTTTGCTCCGACCAGGTGGTCACGCCGTCGCTGGCGGACCAACTGGCCGATTCTCCCGGCGTGCTGCGCGAGTTGGTCTTTTATATGTCGCGGCGCGTGGCCGGCGAAGAGGCCGAAGCGCTGGCGGCCGAGGTGCTCGCGTGGATGGCTGCAAGCCTGCCCGCGGACTACGCGTGGCCCGGCAATTACCGCGAACTCGAACAGTGCGTGAAGAACGTGCTGATCCGCCGCAATTACCGGCCGTCCGAAGTCCGCCGCCGCAATCCGCTGGCGCAGTTCAGCCAGGACGTGCGCGGCTGCCGGCTCACCGCCGACGAATTGCTGTCGCGCTACGTGACCATCGTCTACAGCCGCACCGGCAGTTATGAGGAGACCGCGCGGCGCCTGGGGCTCGACCGGCGAACAGTGAAAGCGAAAGTCGATCGCGCCTTTCTAGAAAAGATGCGCCCGGGGGCAGGGTAAGCGGGAAGCCACGAGGATCAATTCGGACACTCGAATCTGTGTCCATCTGTGTGCATCCGTGGCTAATTCCGACTTGGAGGTGACAGCTTTGTGAGACCTAGCTGGCCAACTCGACCTCGATCTTCTTCGCCCCGGGGTCCAGTTTCACGATACGGAAGCTGCGGATCTGCCCCGCGCGGGCCGGCTCGCGTTTGCTCACGCGCGGACCTGTCGTCGATCCACCCTTCCACTTGGCGGACAACATCGACGATAACGAGCTGAGATCGGCTTGTGCCTCGCCCGCCTTCTCCTCGAGCTGCCCGGCTTCCGGACCCGCGACCTTGCACGGCACCTGGATGCCTTCGCCTAATTCCACTTTGGCGCGGCCGCCGGAAACGTCCGCGATGCGTCCGGTCACTACGTCGCCTTCCTTGTGCTCGGCAATGTACTCGTCCACGCTGGTGGGCTGGAGTTGCTTCATGCCCAACCGGATGCGCCGTCGCTCGCCGTCCGCTTCCAGGATCTGCGCGCGTACAGTCTGGCCGGCCTTCAGCACTTCCTGCGGATGATTGATCCGCTTCTCGGCGCTGATATCGCCCACATGGATCATGCCTTCCACACCCTCGGCGATCTGCACGAACGCGCCGAACTTCGTCAGGCTGACGACCGGCCCTTCGATCACGCCGCCCACCGGATACTTGTGCTGGACGTCCGCCCACGGATCGCCCAACGCCTGCTTCAGGCCCAGCGATATGCGGCGCTCGGCGGGACTCACGTGCAGCACCACCACTTCCACCGCGTCACCCGCCTTCACCACATCGGCGGGTTTGCGCACCTTCTTCGACCAGGACATCTCGGAAAGGTGCACCAGCCCTTCCACACCCGGCTCCACCTCCACGAATGCGCCGAAATCGGTCACCCGCACCACCGTGCCGCGCACCCGGTCGCCGGCTTTGTACTTCTCGGCGGCCAGATCCCACGGATGCGGCAGAAGCTGCTTCATGCTAAGCGAAATGCGTCGCTTGGCAGTGTCCACCTTCAGGATCTGTACGTCCACTTCCTGCGCCACCGTCAGCACATCGGCAGGCTTACTGACGCGGCTCCAGGAGATTTCGCCCACATGCAGCAACCCGTCCACGCCGCCGATATCGACAAAGGCCCCGAAATCGGTCAGGCTGCGCACCGTGCCGTGCACCACCGTGCCTTCCTTCAGGTCGGTGAACAGTTTCTGGCGGACGATCGCCTCTTCCTCTTCCAGCACCACGCGCCGGTCCACCACCACGTCTTCATCGGCCACGTCCAGCTTGATGATGCGGCAGGTGATGTCCTGTCCCACCAGCTTTTCCATCTCGGGCACATCTTTGGCGCCCGAGCGGGAGGCCGGCATAAACGCGCGCACTCCCACGTCCACGCTAAGGCCGCCCTTCACCACCCCCGATACCACGCCCGCAATAGAGCGCTTCTCGTTAAACGCCGCTTCCAGCGATGACCAATCCTTGGGCCGCTCCACGCGCAGTTTGGAGAGCTCGTAATAGCCCTCCTCGTTGCGTCCCTTGATCGATACCGGAAACTGGTCGCCCACACGCACGGTGACCTGGCCGGAGGCATCCTTGAACTCGGCGACCGGGATGACGCCCTCGATCTTGTGGCCGATGTCAAGGAAGACCTGCTCGGGCGAGACGGCTACCACCGTGCCTTCGAAACCTTGGCCGCCGGCCTCGGGTTTATGAGAGTGGGACTGTTCGTATTGGGACAGGATGTCCGCGAAGTTTTCATCGTTCGCGGGCATAGCTGGGGATTCATCCTGTTCCACCGTGGTGTTGTTGGGCATGAGACCTACTCATTTATTGTGGCATAATCCGGTCTGGGAACGCATCGTGGCTGAACTCGACTGGTGGCGGCGCCTCGGTTCGTGGATCCGTGCGCAGGATATCGTGTGGCTGCTGCTGTTCTCGGGGATGGCGGTGCTCAGCCCGCATCGCGATATCTACGAGATCGGCCCGATTTCGGCGCTGGCGGCGCTGCAGATTCTGGAGCCCAAGCTCGATTTCGTCGGCACCACCCGCGGCAAAGTGGTGTGGATCATTCTCAAGCTGGTGCTCTGTTATCTGTTGATCGGGTTCACCGGATCGCTGAGCAGCAGTTATTACTGGATTCTCCTCCTGCCCGTGATTTCGGCCGGCACCTCGTTCGGCCTGCTGGGCACGCAGATCTTCGTAGCGCTTTCCGGCGGCGCCTATCTTTCCTTCCTGGCCTTCCTGCGCGAGGGATGGGTGGTGGAACTGCCCGAGAAGCTGGAACTGGCGCTCCGCGTCATCTTCCTGGCGGTGGCCGGCAACCTCGCCAACACGCTGGCCGAGGCGTTGCGCCTGCAATTTGCCAAGACCAAGGAGGTCGCCGAACAACTGGCGGAAGCCAACCGCAACCTGCAACAGGCCGAAGAAGCCGTACGGCGGTCTGACCGCCTCGCCGCGCTGGGCCAGCTTGCGGCGGGCCTGGCGCACGAGTTGCGCAATCCGCTGGGCACCATTCGCGCCTCCGCCGAGATGCTGACCCGCAGCGTCGCTTCGGAAAACGAAGTGGCCCGCGAAGTGGCCGGATTTATCGCCGAAGAGGTCGATCGCAGCAATTCCCTGGTGACCCGGTTCCTGGATTTCGTGCGGCCCCTGGAACTGCGCCGCGCGCCGGCGGACTTGGCCCAGGTGCTCGACCGGTCAGTAGCCATGGCCGAACGCGAACCCGCTGTCCGCGAGGTGACCATTTACAAGAATTATTCGCCCGACATCACCCCGTTTCCGCTGGATGCGGAGTTGATGGAGCGGGTGTTCTACAACTTATTGATCAACGCCGCGCAGGCCACCGCCCCCGGCGGCGCGGTTACCGTGAAGACCCGGCCCGTTGCCGATACCGCCGAGATCTCGGTGATCGATCGCGGCGCCGGCATCGACCCCGAAGTGATGAAGTCGATCTTCAATCCTTTTTTCACCACCAAGCCGGAAGGCGTGGGGCTGGGGCTGGCCATCTGCTCCAAGATTGTGGATCAGCATGGCGGCAAGATCGTGGTGGAAAGCGAACCGGGCAAAGGCAGTGTGTTCCGCGTGTGCCTGCCCATGGAGGAGAACGGATCGAAACCGAACGTTTGACTCTGCAAGGGTGGGAAGCCCGCGATTGGCCGCAATTCCACGCCATCGCCGCCGATCCCGACGTGATCCGCTACATTGGCGATGGCCAGCCGTGGACCGAGGATCGCGCGCGGCAATTCGTAGAGCGCCAGATCACGCTCGAGCGCGAACGCGGCTTCTGCCTCTGGAAGCTGACGCCGCGGCCGACCGGCGGCGTCATCGGGTTTTGCGGTCTCCAGCCACTGCCCGAAACCACCGAGATCGAGATCGGCTGGTGGCTGGCGTACGCCTGGTGGGGGCGGGGTCTGGCTACCGAAGCCGCGCGCGCCGTCCTTCGCGACGGTTTCGAGCGCGTCGCATTGCAGCGCATAGTGGCCATCGCCCAACCCGCCAACACAGCTTCCGTACGCATCATGCAAAAACTCGAAATGCAATTCGAGCGGACCACAGAACATCGAGGCCGCTGCGTAGTAATGTACGTGGGGCAGGCCCCTGGCCTGCTGCGGGGCTCTTAGCCCCGCACCACTTGTGATAATCTTGGCAATCGCCATCCCCATGCGAATCGCCGCCTTGATTGCCGTTTTTGCGTGCTCTCTAAGCGCCGAACCCTGGCCCCTGCAGCGCCTCTTCAGCCGTCCGTATGCCTGGGGAACGCCGCCCGCCAAAGTATCCTGGTCCAAACAAGGCCACACCTTAGTGTTTTTATGGAACGCCGAAGGCGGCCGCTTCATGGACCTGTACGCCTACCATCCCGCCGAAAAGCGCCTGGTCCGGCTCACCAACCTCGAGCCGCTGGACGACCCGCTCAACCGCCCGCCCGCCGCCAAAGACGACCGCCAGAAGCGCTACCTGGAACCCCCCGAAGGCATCGCCGATTTCGATATCGCCCACGATGGCTCCCGCGCCGTCTTCTCTTATCATGGCGATCTCTACCTGGTCCCCACCTCGGGCCAGGAGCCGCCCTTCCGCCTCACTCGCACCAAGACTGCCGAAACCAACCCCGCCTTCTCCCCCGACGGCGCCAGGCTAGCCTTCACCCGCGACGGCCAGTTGTTCGTGCAGGACCTGCACACCGGCCAGCTCTGGCAGGTCACCGAGATCGAAGGCGAAGCCGCCTCGCTCGCCGGATGGCGCTGGTCTCCCGATGGCAAACACTTCGTCTACACCGTGCGCGCCGGCGCCGGCCGCAAGCTCCTGCTGCCCAACTATTCCGGACACGTGGTCACCGCCAGCAGCTTTCCGCGCACCCTCCCCGGCGATCCGGCCACCGACGTGAAGGCCTACGTGATTTCGTCCGAAGGCGGTACGCCCGTGGCCATCGAGCCCGTTCCTTGGGGTGACAAAATCCTGTCCTTCGGTGTGCCGCAGTGGTCCCACGATTCCCGCTGGCTCGTGCGCACTGCCGTGCATCCCAATCTGAAGCAGGCGGCCATCTTGGTCACGGACGCCACTAACGGCCGATCGCACGTGATAGCGGAAGACAAAGACAGCGCCTGGGTCGAGCCTTTCTGGGCAGCCTGGTCGCCGGATTCCGCCCAGATCCTGTTCACCAGCGAGCGCGATGGCTGGTCGCATCTCTACACCGTCTCGAATGATGGCGGCACGCCCCGCCAGTTGACCCACGGCGCCTGGGAAGTGGATAACGACCGCACCTTCGGCCATGAGCCCCAATGGGCCGGCGACTATATTTACTTCGCCTCCACCGAAGCCGGCACCGCCGAGCGCCAGTTCTATCGCATCCGTTCCGACGGCTCCGGCAAGGAGCGCCTGTCGTCTCACGAAGGCTTGAACATCGGCATCGTTTCCGAGGATGGCAGCGATCGCGCCATGATGATGGCGGATCCCAAAACTCCGTTCGACCTCTACGTCGAGGGCCACCGCGTCACCACTTCGCCGCGCGCTGAGTTCGCCAACTACGCCTGGCCGGATTCCCATGTGGTCAGTTTTCCTTCGCGCGGCGATGGCAAAACCGTCGCCGCCCGGCTCTTCCTCCCGCCCGGTTATCGTCCTGACGACCGCGCTCAAAAGCCGCGTCCCGCCGTCTTCTTTATCCACGGCTCCGGCTATGCCACCAGCGTCCTGAAACAGTGGGGATCCTACCAGGAGCTGCGCTATGTCTTCAATTGCTCGCTGGTGAACAAAGGTTATGTGGTGCTCGACATGGATTATCGCGGCAGCTCCGGCTACGGCCGCGACTGGCGCACCGGCGTCTACCTGCACATGGGCGGTCCTGACCTCGACGACGTCCTGGGCGGCGTCGACTACCTGCGCGGCCTCGGCAATATCGATATGAAGCGCATCGGCATCTGGGGATCCAGCTACGGCGGCTTCATGACCGCCATGGCCATGTTCCTGTCGCCCGACACCTTTCGCGCGGGCGCCTCTTTTTCGGCCGTGAACGACTGGGAAAACTACAACGCCTACTACACCGAGCAGCGGCTGACCAAACCGCAGGAGAATCCCGAAGCCTACCGCCGCAGCTCCCCCATCCATTTCTCCAGCCTGCTGAAGAATCCCTTCCTAATGGTGCACGGAATCGTGGACAATAACGTAATGTTCCAGGATGCCGTCCAGTTGAGCGAAAAGCTGATCCAGGAAGGCAAGGATTTTTCGGAAATCTACTATCCGGAGGAAAGCCACATTTTTGTGCGGGATGAGACATTGATCGATGCGTTCCGGCGGGCGTCGGAATTCTTCGACCGGAACCTGGGCGGCGAGTGATCGCAAACGAGCACATTTCCGACCCGCGCGTTTCCGACCTGCCCGTATCCGAGCCGCGCGCGTCAGCAAGCGGTGTTCCGCACTTGAACTTGCCGCGGGTTTATCCGATTCTGGATACCGGGGCGCTGGAAGCCAGAATTTATCCGCCGGTACGGGCGGCGGCGGCTTTTCTGGAGGGAGGCGCAGGGATACTGCAATTGCGGCATAAACAGCATTGGACTCGAGCGCTGTTCGACGCGGCGCGCGAGGTCGCACAACTATGCCGGGAGGCCGGTGCTCTCTTCATCGTGGACGACCGCGCCGATATCGCCATGCTGCTCGAAGCCGGTGTCCACCTCGGCCAGGACGATCTGCCGCCCCGAGATGCCCGCCGCCTGCTGGGTTCGGACGCCGTGATCGGCTTTTCCAGCCACAACCCAGCCCAGGTCTGCGCCGCCGGAGGCGAGCCCGTGGACTATCTGGCCTTCGGTCCGGTATTCTCCACCGGATCCAAACGAAACCCCGATCCGGTAACGGGGGTCGAAGGTTTAAAGGGATGCCGCGCGCTGATCGATCAGCCTCTGGTAGCCATCGGCGGCATCACCCGGGATACGGCGCCCGCGGTCTGGGCGGCCGGCGCGGATTCGGTAGCCGTGATCGGCGATCTGCTTCCCGCTGAACTCTCGAACCAGTCCCTGCGCGAGCGGATGGAAGAATGGCAACAACTAGCACGGAAGTAAAGACCGGCCTCGTCAAGGGACTCGGCCTCATGGATTCCACCACCCTGGTGGTCGGCTCCATGATCGGCTCGGGCATCTTTATCGTCGCCGCGGATATCTCGCGCCAGGTGAATTCGCCGGGCTTGCTGCTGATGACCTGGGTGGCCACCGCCGCCCTGACCCTCATCGCCGCGCTCAGCTATGGCGAACTGGCTGCCGCTATGCCCCAGGCCGGAGGCCAATATGTCTACCTGCGCGAATCCTTCGGCCCGCTCAGCGGCTTCCTCTACGGCTGGACCCTGTTCCTGGTCATCCAGACCGGCACCATCGCCGCGGTAGCCGTCGCTTTTGCCAAGTTCGCCGGCGTCTTCGTCCCCTGGATCTCCGCCCAAAACCACCTGATCGGTACCGGCAAAGTCGGGCTCACAACCCAGCAACTTGTGGCCTGCGCGATTGTCGGATTGATCAGCGTCGTGAACATGCGCGGCATCCGCACCGGCGCGATGGTGCAAAATGTATTCACCTTCGCCAAGACCGGCGCCCTACTGGGACTGGTCGCGATCGGCTTCCTCATGGGTCGCAACTCGGAAGCGCTCGCTCGTAACTTCGGTCACTTCTGGGATGGCGCCGGCTGGACCGTCCACGCCGCCCGGTTGGTAGGCGTGGCCATGGTGGGCTCGCTGTTCTCGGCGGACGCCTGGAACAATGTGACCTTCACCGCCGGCGAAGTACGCAATCCGCGCCGCAATCTCCCAATTTCGCTGGCCCTGGGCGTGGCGATCGTGATGACGCTGTACATCGCGGCCAACTGCGTCTACCTGAATGTGCTGCCCTTCGAAGCCATCCAGCACGCCCCCGAAGATCGCGTGGCCACCGCCGCCATGAAGCAGATCCTGGGCCCCGCGGGCGTCCAGGTGATGGCCGCCGCCATCATGATTTCCTGCTTCGGCTGCGTCAACGGCCTGATCCTGGCCGGCGCCCGCGTTTACTACGCCATGGCCCTCGACCGCCTGTTCTTTCGCCGGGCCGGCACCCTGGGCGCGCGCCATCACGCCCCCGTGTTCGCGCTGGCCATCCAGGGCGTCTGGGCGATGGTGCTGACGTTGAGCGGCAGCTACAGCGACCTGCTGGATTACGTCATCTTCGCCGTGCTAGTTTTCTATATCCTGACCATTGCCGGCATCTTCGTGCTGCGTCGCACACGCCCCGGGATGGAGCGCCCGTACAAAGCCTTCGGCTATCCCATCCTGCCCGCGATTTATATCGTGGCCGCCGGGGCCATTGAAATCCTGCTGCTGGCCTACAAGCCGAACTACACCTGGCCGGGCCTGATCATCGTGCTGCTCGGCGTGCCCGTGTACTATATTTGGAAACCGAAATCCCATCCATCGAAAGGTGTGATATGAATCTGTTCGCCACCAAGCCCATGAGCTCCCTGCTGAACGAAGCGCAGGAGCACGGCCAGCATAGCCTGAAACGTACTTTGGGACCCTTTCAGTTGACGGCGCTGGGCGTGGGTGCGATCATCGGCGCCGGCATCTTCGTGCTCACCGGATTGGGCGCCCAATACGCTGGACCCGGCCTGATGCTGTCCTTCGTCCTCTCCGGCCTGGGCTGCGCCTTTGCCGGCCTGTGCTACGCCGAATTCGCCGCTATGATCCCTCTCGCCGGCAGCGCGTATACCTATGCCTACGCCACTCTTGGCGAGCTGTTCGCCTGGATCATCGGCTGGGACCTGACCCTCGAGTACGCCATGGGCGCCAGCACCGTGTCCTCCGGATGGTCGAACCACTTCATCGAGATGCTCGACATCTTCCACATCAAGATGCCGCTGTGGCTGGCCTACGACCATTGGACCGCCTTAAAAACCGCCGAGAACATCGTCGCCCGGCAAATGGCCCAGACCGCCGATCCCAGCCTGGTGCAAGGGACCCAGGCCTTTCTCAACAAGGTCGGCGACATCATGACCGCCCAGTCGCCCGAGCTCCTGCGCCGGGGGGCGGAGTTGCTGAACGCGCCCACAATATTCGGCGTCCCGATCGGATTCAACCTGCCCGCGTTCATCATCGCTCTGGTGGTGACCGCCATCCTGGTAATCGGCATCCAGGAAAGTGCCCGCTTCAACGCCACCATTGTGGTCATCAAGGTATCGGTCGTCCTGTTCGTGGTGGCCATAGGCGCGCGCTACATCAACACCGCCAACTGGGGCACGGACTGGAGTTCATTCGCCCCGCATGGGTTCTCCGGCATCGGCGCTGGAGCGGCATACATCTTCTTCGCGTATATCGGATTCGATGCCGTGTCCACCACCGCGCAGGAAGCCCGCAATCCGCAGCGCGATCTCCCCATCGGCATTATCACCTCCCTGCTGGTCTGCACCGTCTTGTATATCCTGGTGGCAGGAGTACTCACTGGCATGGTGCCGTGGCGCGAAGTCAACATCGAAGCCCCCATCGCGCGCGCCTTCCTGGACCGCGGCCTTCCCGTCGCCTCGCACGTGATCACCTTCGGAGCGCTGGCCGGCCTGACCAGCGTCATGCTGGTGATGCTCCTGGGCCAGACCCGCGTGCTCTATTCCATGGCTAACGACGGGCTGCTGCCCAAGCGCTTCTTCGCGGACATCCACACCAAATACCGCACGCCCTGGAAGAACACCATCCTGGTCGGTCTTCTGGCCGCCGTCGTGGGAAGCCTCACCCCCATCGACGACATCGGCAAAATGGTAAATATCGGCACGCTCCTGGCATTCGTGATCGTCTGCATCGCCGTCATGATTCTGCGCAAGGCGAATCCGTCGCAGCCTCGGCCGTTCCGCACTCCCTGGGTACCGCTCGTCCCCATCCTCGGCATCATTTTCAACGGCTACATGATGTATAAGCTCGGTTGGGTAAATTGGGCGCGCCTCATCGTCTGGCTGGTGATCGGGCTGGTGATTTACTTCAGCTATGGCCGCCATCACAGCCGCCTCCAGCAAAAAACGCCGGAGACGGTCGGAAAGCTATGAATCTCACCGCCACCAAGTCGCTCGAAGTAATTAAAGCCGAGGCCGACGATAGCGAGCATTCCCTCAAACGCACGCTCGGCCCGGTAAACCTGGTGGCTCTGGGCATCGGCGCGATCATCGGCGCCGGCCTGTTCTCTCTCACCGGCATCGCCGCGGCTGAAAATGCCGGGCCTGCGGTGGTCCTCTCCTTCGTGGTGGCGGCTATTGGCTGCGCCTTCGCCGGCATGTGCTACAGCGAATTTTCCACCATGATCCCCATCGCCGGCAGCGCGTACACCTACGCCTACGCCACCATGGGCGAGCTGCTCGCCTGGATCATCGGTTGGGACCTGGTGCTCGAATATGCCGTCGGCGCCGCTACCGTTTCGGTCAGTTGGTCGAGCTATGTGGTGAAGCTTTTCCACATGTTCGGCATCACCCTACCGCCCAGCCTGGTCAACTGCCCCTTCGACCCCGTGCCCGGCATCATCAATCTGCCCGCCGTGATCATCATCTGCCTGATGTCCATCCTGCTGATCGTTGGCATTCAGGAATCTGCTCGCGTGAACGGCGTGATCGTGTTCGTCAAGGTGGTGATCGTGATCATCGTGATCGCGGTGGGCTTTGGCTACATCAACCGCGCCAACTATACCCCGTTCATTCCGCCCAATACCGGCACCTTTGGCGAGTTCGGCATCAGCGGCGTCATGCGCGCGGCCGGCCGTGGTCTTCTTCGCCTTCATCGGATTCGATGCGGTTTCCACCGCCGCCCAGGAAGCGCGCAAGCCGCAGCGCGACATGCCCATCGGCATCATCGGCTCCCTGGCCGTCTGCACCATCCTGTATGTCTTATTCGCCCACGTGCTCACCGGCATGGTGAACTACAAAATCTTCAAGGGAGACGCCTCGCCGGTAGCCACCGTCATCAAGCAGTTCCCCAGCGAAGCCCTGCAGATCACCATCGTGATCGGCATCATCGCCGGCTATAGCTCGGTGATCCTGGTGATGCTGCTGGGCCAGTCGCGCGTCTTTTTCTCCATGTCGCGCGACGGCCTGCTGCCCAAAGTTTTCTCCGACATCCACCCGAAGTTCCGCACCCCCTGGCGCTGCAACCTCATCTTCATGGCCTTCGTTTCGCTGTTCTCGGGCTTCCTGCCGATTTCGAAGCTCGGCCAGATGACCAGCATCGGGACACTCCTCGCCTTCGTGATCGTGTGCGCTGGCATCATGGTGATGCGGCGCTCGCGCCCCGCGCTGCCCCGCCCCTATCGCACCCCGTTCGTGCCGGTAGTGCCGATCCTCGGGATCCTAGTCTGCTGTGCCATGATGGCCTCGCTCGACAAGGAATCCTGGTACCGGCTGGTGATCTGGCTGGTCATCGGCCTGACGATCTACTTTAGCTACGGTCGGCACCACAGCCATCTGGCGATCCGTAAGCGGTAGGGACGCTTATTTCACCACGCACCTCTTTTGGGTAATGCGCCATGAGTGCGCGATCGCGACGTGCTACGATTCCATCGTCATGAGTACAACACCCACGATCCCACCCATTATTCTCGTGGCTCACGCCGATAACAGATTTCAACAACTGTTTGAGGTATGCCGCCGGCCGCAGGGAATAAGCGATGCCGACTTTGACGACGAATGCAAGAGATTAGGTCCCGCGAACTGGGAGGGCAGGAAGGAGTGGGCGCTCCATTGGTTTAGGAAGCAAGAACATTCTGGTTGGCTGGATGAATCGTACCGGACTCGCACGAAGGTTACGTGGCGATACGAATACGCAAACGGCAGTCATCAGATTACCGAAGCAAGAGTTGTAAGTTAGCCGTATCCGGCGAACCTCTATTGGCGCCGCAGTCGCGCCACGACCCGCTTTACTTCCCGCGCGGAAGCAAACATACCTGCATCGGCCTCGCACAGGCCCTGTCGGATGTGACCAATCGGCCAGTGCTGCGCCGCAATGTACGCGAGCAGCGCCTGGTGCACAACCCAGCTCCGGTCGCGACCCGCTGCGGCCGCCAGTGCGTCGAGCGAGCGCCGAACCTCGGGCGCGATACGAATCGTCATCTTCCGCCTTGTCATTCAAATCACTTAGCCCAGACTGTCTTCACGTTCACAAACTCCCGAATGCCGAACACCCCCAACTCCCGCCCGTACCCCGACCGCTTCACCCCGCCAAACGGCAGCCGCGGGTCCGACGCCACCATTCCGTTCACAAAAACGGCGCCCGCCTGAATCTCGTCGATGAACCGTGCCTGCTCCGCCGCATCCCGCGACCACACGCTCGATCCCAGCCCGAAAGGTGAATCGTTCGCAATGTCGATCGCCTCCGCCGCGTCCCGCGCGCGAAACAGCATGGCCACCGGCCCGAACAACTCTTCGCGAAAAATGTCCGCCTCGCGCGGCACGCCCGCCAGCACCGTCGGCTCGTAAAAATAACCCCGACCCGGCATCATCTTCCCGCCCAGCAGCAGCTTCGCCCCAGCAGCCACCGCGCGCTCTACCTGCGCGTGCAACTCGTCCCGGATGGCGCTGGTCGCCAGCGGCCCCACATCCGTCTCCGCCGCCATCGGATCGCCCACCCGTAGCGCCCGCATGCCCTCCACAAACCGCCGCTCGAAATCGCCGTACACCGCGTCCGCCACGATGAAACGCTTGGCCGCGATGCACGATTGCCCGTTATTGATGGTGCGCGCCTTCACCCCGGTCGAGACGGCCTCGTCCAGATCCGCGCTCGCCATCACGATAAACGGGTCGCTCCCGCCCAGTTCGAGCACCGTCTTCTTGATGCGATCGCCGCACTGGCTGGCCACCGCGCGCCCCGCTGGCTCGCTCCCGGTCAGCGTAACCGCCGCCACGCGCTCGTCCGCCACCACCGCAGGCGTCTCCCGCGACCCGATCAGCAGCGTCTGAAATGCGCCGTCCGGAAATCCCGCCCGCCGCAGAATATCCTCGATCGCCAGTGCGCACCGCGGCACATTCGAAGAATGTTTCAGTAACCCGACATTACCCGCCATCAAAGCCGGCGCCGCGAACCGGAACACCTGCCAGAAAGGAAAATTCCACGGCATCACCGCCAGCACCGGCCCGATCGGCTGGTAACGGACGAAACTGCGCGCCGCGTTGGTCGCGATCTCTTCATCCGCTAGTTGCCGCTCGCCATTCTCCGCATAATAACGGCAGGCCCAGGCGCACTTCTCCGCTTCGGCAATCGCGGATTTCAGCGTCTTGCCCATCTCGGTCGTCATGATGCGCCCGAGTTCCTGCTTCGATTCTTCGAGAATGCGCGCCGCACCGCCCAACCAAGCGGCCCGCTGCTCGAACCTTGTTCGGCGGTAGCTTTGAAACGTGCTCCAGGCGCGTGCCAGCTTCTCTTCGAGGCCCGCGGCCGATAACGGCTCAAACACCTGTAGCGTTTCCCCGGTCGCGGGGTTGATGGATGCGATGGCCATACCTCGATTATCCCGCGCGCCGCCGCGAGTAATACCAGAACAGCACCGCCGCCAGCCCCAGAAACACCGTGCAGCTGCCCACCATCTTCAGCTCGAACCGCCAGATCGAGACGATCTGCCGCGACGGCACAAACGCCACCGCCCCGCCCACCAGCGTCGCCGCCAGCCCGCCTATGGCCGCGAACCGCAGCGTGCCTTTGCCGTAATACCCGTGGCCGGCGCTCGGCGAGAACGCCACCCGCGCGAGCGTCGCGTACAGGTAAAGATACGAAATCATCTGCAGGACCACCGAAAGATCCAGCAACGTCACGTAAGCTTCCTTCACCGTGGCGCCGATGAAGCTCATCGAAACCAGCAACGACGACAGCAGCGCGATGGTCAGCAGCGCGATGTGCGGTGTAGCGAATTTCGGATGCACCCTTCCCAGCGCCTTCGGCATGTAGCGGTCGATGCCCGATACGAAAATGATGCGCGCCGATCCGCCCAGCCACGCCGATGTCGAGCCCGCAATCGCCACCGCCAGCACCATCGCCAGCGCCGTCAGCATCCAGCGCGACCCCACGCCCGTGGACGTGATCTTATCCACCGCCTGCAGCACACCTTGCACCACCTTCACTTCCTGCTGCGGGACCGACAGTAGTAGCGCGATCGTCGCGCTCAGATACACCATGCCCGCCAGCGCGCCGCCCCACAACACACCGCGCGGAACACTGCGCTGCGGATCGCGGATCTCATCGCCCATCACGGGCCCCAGTTCGAGCCCCACCAGCCCGAAGCAGATCACGCCGAACGACGACATGATGCTCCAGTCGAGCCCGCGAATCGCGAAACTTGACGCCGGTAGCGCCACTCCGTGCCGCCACACCGCCGCGCCCGCCAGCAGCACCAGCACCGCTCCGCCGATCAGCGTACCCCACCCGCCCGAGTTGTTCACCCATTTGCCCACCCCGATGCCCCGGATGTTGAGCAGCGCCGTCAGCCACAGCAATCCCACGGTCAGGCCGAAGAAGAACAGGCGGTTTTCCGCCAGATCGGCCGCGCCTTTCGGTCCCGCGTACGCCAGAATTCCGCCCAGATAGAAAAGCAGGGTGGGCAGGTAGAACATGTTGGTGGTCCAGTAAGCCCACCCGCACATGAACCCGTGGAAATCGCCGAACGCTTCCTTGGCCCACACGTACAGTCCACCCTCGGCCGGATAGCGGTGTGCCAGCTCGATCACCGTGATCCCCTGCGGCAGCAGAAACAACACCAGCGCCGCCACCCATAGCCACACCGTGATCGGACCGTTGGCGGCAATCACCGGGACCAGGTTCAGGTTGGCGATCGCCACCACCGAAAGGAACGTGAGATCCCAGGCGCCCAGCGCGCGCTTCAGTTGCGGCTTGGCTTCCGTGGCGGCGGAGTCGGCGTTAGGCAATAGGTAAGGATACCGGACGAATCCAGGTCCGTCAAACCAATACGCGCCTAGCGCTTCAGCATGTCCTCAACCCACGGCGGTGTCGCCTCGATCAACCGCCCCAGCTCCGGCTCCAGCTCTTCCATCTTGAGCTTCATTTCCCAAGCCACCTGGCGATAGCTGAAATGTCCCTTCACCCCGCTGCGCACCCGCGAAATATATTCGGCTTCCGCGAAATCCATCTTGAACAGGAACCGCGAACGCGCCCCGAACGGCATCAGGTAATGCGCGCCGGGCGCCGGCAGCGTCCCCATCGTCGCCAGTGCAGCTTCCATGGCGTCGCGATAGATCCCCGTTGCGCCAGACTCCTCCACCAGCGCCGGCGTGTCGTAGCCCAGTGCTCCCGCGTAGCTCTGCCGGAACTTCTGGCACCGCCTGTGCCGGTGCAAATCGCGATACGCCCCGATGTCGATCACGAAGTCGTACGCATACAGCCCGCCGTGAAAGCCCGCCAGCAGATCGTCGCGCCGGGTACGGGATTCCATCGCCGCATCGAGCACTTCCTTGCGCTGCGCCGCGCTCCAGCCGCGCGCCGTCTCGTACAACTCGCGGAAGGGCCGATCCGTTACCGGGTAAAGCAGCGTGGCCGCAATATCCGCGGCCGAATCCGTCGGATGCACCAGGTCCACTCGCGGCGCCTCCCCATCAGCGGCCGGCGGCAGGTTCTGCTCCGCCCAGCGGCGCAGGTTATGATGCGCGCGCGCCGTGTACTCGTCCGCTTCGGCATGCCGCGCCAGCGTAGGCGCCAGCGGCTCAGCCCCCGCCCCGCCGTCCCACACGCAATCCGGTTCCGCCGCGCACGCCTCCGCGATCTCATCGCCCAGCTCGCGCAATTCGCAGTATTCCGAAGCTTTCAACCGCCGGATCTGTTTTTCCAGCGTGCGAATGCTGGTCACCTGACCGACGTTCGTGGGAATGCCCCAAAACAGCAGGTACCGCGCCACATCGAACGCGCGCGCCGCCAGGTTGCGCCGGTAAGCCTCCGGCTTCATCTCATCCGGCCGCGGCAGGCGCCCCGCCAGGCAGTCGAATGCGCGCTGATTCACCTGCCCATAAGCCTCCAGCAGCCGCCGTCCCGCCGCCTGGTAGCAGTCCGCCACACCCGCCGTAAATTCCGGCGGTGTGACAAAGCCGCCGCGCGAAAAATCCTGGTAGCGCGACGACTTCGCCTGCCCGTCCCACAGCGCCTCTTCTTCGATCTCGGTGGCCGCCAGCTCCGACACCCCTTCGAAGCACAGCACCGTGTGCCCCAGATCCGCGATGGATGCGTGCCCGTACTGGAAATAGAAGCTCTCCAGGAATTTTTGCGAGTCGTGCGCGCGTACCCACGCAATCGATTCCCGAATCGAATCGGGGGAGCGGCTATAACGCGCCAGCGCGTAAGCGCATTTTTCCGGCGGCATCGGCGATACGGAAATCACGCGCTTGGGTTTGGATTCCGGCATGAAAAGGCTATGATAACGGATTCGATGAAGATCAAGATTCGACGATTAAGAGACGACGCCGTGCTGCCCGTATACGCGCATGGCCCCGAAGAGGATGCCGGCCTGGATCTGCGGGCCGTCGAAGGAGCGCTGCTCGAACCCGGCGCGCCGCAGCTCGTGCCCACAGGCCTGTGCATCGAGCTGCCCCCTGGCTACGAAGCCCAAATCCGCCCGCGCAGTGGACTGGCCGCCAAACACGCCATCACCCTGCCCAACAGCCCCGCCACCATCGATCCCGGCTATCGCGGCGAGATCCGCGTCATCCTGCTGAACCTGGGCCGCGAGCCTTACCAGATCCATCCCGGCGACCGCATCGCTCAGATGGTGATCGCCCGCTACGAAGCCATCGAGTGGGAAGAAAGCGAGCTCAACGAATCCAAGCGAGGCCAGGGAGGCTTCGGCTCCTCTGGCCGCTAAACCTTTAACACTGCCGCCAGATCGCCCACAGCCACCCGGATCCCCACATAGAAAGTGCCGAACAAAGCGTACGCCGCGCTGACCTCATCGAACCGCATCTCATAAATCAATTTCTTAAAAACCAGCGGCTCGTCCGCAAACAGATCCACGCCCCACTCCCAATCGTCGAACCCAATCGACCCGGTGATAATCTGCTTCACGTCGTCTGCATACCGTCGCCCTATCATCCCGTGCTCGTGCATCATCCGCCCGCGCTCGGCCATCGGCACCAGGTACCAGTTCACCGATTCCCCCCGCCGCCGGTCCATCGGATAAAAGCAAATGTATTTCTTGTCCGGGATCGCCGGCCACAAACGCGGCGACATCACCTGCCGCTGCCTTGCCAGTTGCGTTTCAATCTCCTGGTTCCACTCCGCGGAAAAAGGCTGGATGCCGCGCTCGGCCAGGCCCGTGTACACCTTCAGCGTCGAGTCGTAAAGCCCCAGCTCCACCATGGAAAGATAAGAACTCGCCGGCTCCAGGAATTCCCACAGGCGCAGCCGCGCAAGTGCCAGTTCCGTCTGGTTCAGCTCCTCGAACGACCGCCGGAAGTGCACGAACATAAGGTCGCCCTTGTGGCCAATGAGTGAATATACGGCCGTCTGATCCATGGCGCCCAAGGCCGCAGCCGCCTCTTGCAGTACCGCGTCGCGCTCCGCCGGTTGGACCGCCTTCCAGGCCGCCCAGCGAAACCGCATCATCTGGTGCAGCACGCTCGATCCTTCGAGCGTAAGTGGAACAGGTGGAAGGGAGGTCATGGCAACTTCATTTTGGCACACGCCGTGCACCTCCCCACATCGCAGAAACAACCAGCGCCCCGGCTTAAACCAGGCAAGTTGTTGGGGCAGCTAAAGATGGAAAGATTGAGGGGATTTGCAATGCTGAATCAAGCCAACATTCTGAGCGAAACTGCTCATGTTCACCCACCGGTCAGCGCATCGACACCCATGGAGCTTGACCGATTCGTCCGAAAGCCCGTAGCGCGCGTGGCAACCACCGTGCCGCGGCGCGTGTCCCCCAAACATCTCAAATGCAAGACCTGTCAGGGAAAATGCTGTATTGGCCGCTGCCGCTTCTAAACGCTGCCTCGGCCGGGCAACGCCGCTCGCCGCCAGTCCGGTTGTGCGGGTCGTGGGAACGAGTCTCCCCATTCAAAAAGCGCCGCGGCCCACGTAAGGCCGGCGCCGAAACCCGCCAGCAATACCCGGTCGCCGCCCCTGGCCCTGTTGCTATCCAGTAAATCCCCCAGCGCCAGCAGCACCGACGCCGAACAGGTATTTCCGATCCCCGCCATATTCACGATCCACTTCTCCGGTGCGATCCCTGTCCGCTCCTGCAATTGCTCCACAATGCGCACGTTGGCCTGGTGCACCAGCACCCAATCCAGCAAGTCCGGCTTGATCCCCGCGCTGGCACAAGTCTCCAGCAGCATCTCCGTGCCGCGCTGCGACGCAAACCGGAACAGCGGCCGGCCTTGCATCGATACCGTGGCAGCCCGCGGATCTCCATTCCCCGGCTCCTGCCAGGGCGCCGCCGACCCGCCGTGCGGCACGTGAAAGAGCTTGGCCCCCGCACCGTCCGATCCCATCACCCACGACCGCAGCGCGATCCCGGTCGGGCACGCCTCGATCAGAAAAGCCGCCGCGCCATCGCCGAACAGGATGCGTGTGTGCGCATCGTCGTCCGATAGGTGATGTGTGACGGTATCGCTGGCCACCAGCAGAACCCGCTCCGCTGTCCCCGCCGCGATGAAACTCAGCGCCGTAATCAGCCCCAGCACACCGCCCGAACACGCCGCGTTCAGGTCGAAGGCCGGGATAGGCCCCAGTTCCAGCGCGTGCGCGATGGCCGGGCCGCACGGGCAAAGCGGGTAGTCCGGCGTGAACGTGGCGCACACCAGGCAATCCGGACGAAACCCTGGGGCATTCGCCAGCGCCTGCCGCGCCGCCCTTACCCCCAACGTGGTGGTGGTCTCCCCGGGACCGGACACAAATCGGGCATGCACCCCGCAACGCGCCCGGATCCATTCCGGATCCACACCCAATTGCACGGCTAATTCACTATTCTTCAGTACTCTAGAGGGGAATGCCTGCGCGCAGCCAGCAATCCGGAAGCGGGTTCGCTGTAGCGGAAGGGGTCCCTTTTGCTCCATGATTACGCCCCGAGTGCCCCTTCCAAAAGTATCTCAAATCCGGGCGTCGTAACCAAAATTAACGCCGCTCAGGTACTAATGGTATCTCAAATCGGGTAGGCTTTCTCGAAAGCGCCCAAACAGGATAGGAGTCCGTGCGATAGTGGCGGCGCGGCCGCCGGCCCTTTCCTAGGCCGTACCTCACATCAACCGGCGGCGCCGGTACAGAATGAGCCCCGCTCCACCGAGCATCAGCAGTAAGCTGCCCGGCTCCGGGACCGACGACGTCACGGTAGTGTAGTCGAATCCGGTAATCAAACCGCCGACCGTGTTCCCGCCGTTTGATTTACTACCGAAATAAGCGTTGCTGGTAACCAGCGATGATCCGGGAGGGCAAACGGTAGTCGGTCCGCACGCGGCTTGCTCCAGGTACAAAACCGGCGATTGGTCCTTGGCGCCCGTCACCGAGACAGTCACCAGTAAATTCCCATCGGCAGGGTTGTATACGAATGGTGTGCCCGTAATGATCAGAACGTTTTGCAGGCCTTGCCGGGTCAGGCTAGGTAGCGCCCCCGCAAAAAAACTCTCGTCGCCGGTGGAGATGTTGTTGTTGGGATTGCTCAAGCTCAAATCGCCCGGAGCATCCGAACTGTACGAGAAGCTCAGCGTGAAATTGCCGCCCGCCGGCGTTCCCCCGTTGTGCAGCCCTTCATAAAAACTAAGCCCGCTAATCGAGATTTCGCCCGGAAATGCGGAGCTCAAATAGACCTGTTGATAGGTCGTCAGTCCGAAGAATCCAGGGCAGCCAAATGGATCGCAGTTGCCGGTCCCCAGCATGGGCGGGTCCCCCACCACGAGCATGTTGGCCTGTAGAGCGAAACCGCTCATCGCCAAAACTAGTACTACCCAAAAAACGGCTCGTTTCATATGATTTGGCCCGTCGCCTCATTGTGAGCATAGTGCGGTTTATCATGAAAAGCAAGCAAAAATCCAAAAGTACTAGTATCCAGGTTTCCGCGTTATATCTTTAGTAACAAGGAGCCAGCGGCGTCGAGACCGCACCTTTGCCTTCATCTTTCAAAGACACCCGGAATGCATCATCCGTCGGGATTGCCGTCAGTCCTGACATTACTTTCATGAAGCGCGCCAGATGCGCCGGAACGGGTTTGGCGGTTTGTCTCACCATGCCTGATCATCGCGCCACACACCAAACGCTTGTCAGTACCTTTCAACGGAGTTCCGGGCGTTTCAAGCTAGCGATCATAGGCGCTTTCGCAAAATGCGCCTCACGTTCCGCCTGCCGCGAAGCACGGCCATAATGCGGATAGGCTTTAGGTCAGTTTGATATACCCGCCAGGAACGAGTAAAGCGGAAAAAACAGGATGGGCCGTTTAGTGAGGTCTTTGCGCCCATGCCCCTGGCCCGGCATCCTTCCGAGCGATGCGAATAACTCATAAAATTCCCCTTCTACTCGATTGGCTAATTCGATACTATCGCGCGCGATGCGCTGCCAGATTTGAAAGAGGTCGTTCTGAGCTTCGGCCGAAAACCTCGTAAAGCGACGCCATCAGCGCCGATCATGCAGCCATGCGGCTTTGCGTTTCTCCATGTCGGCTTGCGATTCCTCAGCCGAGAAATATTCACCGCGCTCGAACTGCGCGAAAGCCCGTTCTATTTTCTCGGCTATCTCAGCCCCGTGGTCGTGAAGCCATTCGTCCTCGGAATTTAGCATTTCCAAAGCCCGCGCGACCGACTTCATCGGGGCTCTGGTAGACTCCCGTCTGCATCGCCTCGGGCGCCCAGCTACATCCGTGCGGCGACCGCCCGCCGCGCTTCCGTCGCTTCCGGGGAAAACCAGATATTTAAAAAACCATCTACCGTGCTGCGGTCACCGGAATTATCCTGGCGCCCCCCAAACTCCCGCATAGTGCGTTTCATCTGGGCATAAGCCAGCGGCGGCTTCATCGCCAGCGCACGGGCGCACGCAATAGCCCGGTCGCGTACCTCACCCGCCGGCGCCAACTCCCGCACCAGCCCGATTTCGAGCGCCCGCGCCGGCGTGAGCGCTTCGCCGAACAACATGATCTCGCGCCCGCGCGCCACCCCCACCGCGTCCGCCAGCATATGGCACATTGTGGGGCTGATCGACAAGCCCAGATTGATCTCGTTCAACGCGAACCCGAAGTCCCCTTCCGCCATAATGCGAAAATCGCATGCGATCGCCAAAATCGCGCCCCCTGCAAACGTGTGCCCGCTCAGTGCCGCGACCACCGGCTTCGGCATGCGATATAACGTCTCGTACAAATCCACGAACCGGCCGAAAAACGCCGTCATGCCCGCCCGATCGTAGCTAAAAACTTCCCGGATATCAAACCCGCTCGAAAAGAACCGCGGCCGGTCGCTCGCGAGAACCAACCCGCGCACCGTATCGTCCGCCGCCGCAGCCGTCACCGCGGTGTAGAGTTCTTCCACTAACGCGCTGTTCAGCGCATTGGCCTTGCCGCGCGCCAGCGTCAGGATCAGAAGGTTGTCATTGCGCTCGGTTATCAGGTGTTCCACGTCCGGTACTGTAGCACGGCAAACGCCTGCCCGCCTGTCCCATTCGACTTTGTCGTGAAAAGTACTTGCGCAGACGCAAATCTTCGTTCTATAATCGTTCCGTGGCTATAGTCCGCCCGATTCGCGAGCCGCGCGCCGTCCCCGTGGACATCCACGAGCACGCTCTCGACAACCTGCGCTACATCCGTTCCGCTATGGAGCGCGCCGGATCGTTCACCGCTGTGCCGGGAGTCGGCGGCATCGCATTGGGCTGTACCGCCCTGGTGGTGGCGGAGGTGGCGCGCCATATGTGGAACGCGGACGCCTGGCTGGCAGCTTGGCTGGGCGAAGCGGTACTCGCCTGCCTTATCGGTGTAACCGCCGCCGCGCGGAAATCTCGCGCCGTGAAGATGCCGCTGCTCTCCGGACCGGGACGCAAGTTCCTGTTGGGCTTTGCTCCGCCCCTGCTGGCGGGCGCCATCCTTACCCTGGTGCTGTACCGCGCCGGCCTGCTGTCGGCCCTCCCCGGCGTGTGGCTCTTGCTCTACGGTACGGGCGTCCTTTGCGCCGGCGCAGCCTCCGCAAAGGTGGTTCCGCTCATGGGCATCTGCTTCATGACACTGGGCGCAGTCGCTCTCTTCGCCCCTGCCGCGTGGGGCAATACGCTTCTGGCCGCCGGCTTCGGCGGCTTTCATATTTTGTTCGGCATTTTGATTAAGGTGAAATACGGTGGCTAAGCAGAACGCGCTGCGGCGCGAATACAAAAAGACGCGCCCTTCGGAAATCACCGGCGGCGCCCCCAAACTCGACCGGCTGATTCACGAACGCCTGCGCCTCGGCATACTGAGCGCCTTGGCGGTCAACGATTCGCTCACTTTTAACGAGCTGAAGAAACTCCTCGAGACCACCGACGGCAACCTGAGCGTGCACGCGCGCAAACTCGAAGACGCGCAATACATCGCCTGCAGCAAATCGTTCGAGAACCGCCTGCCCAAGACCGAGTACCGCCTGTCCCCCGTCGGCCGGCGCGCGCTCGAACGTTATCTCGATCACATGGAAGCCCTGATCGGGACGATGCGTGAAAGATGATGACGACGCCCCTTTTTTGGACTTATACTTTATGATACAAAGTACTCATAGGGATTCCGGCCGCCTCCACGCGGCCATCATTATGGATGGAAACGGCCGCTGGGCCCTCGCCCGCGGCCTGCCGCGCCTGGCCGGACACCGCGCCGGAGCGGAAGCCCTAAAACGGACCGTCGAGGCGGCGCCGGGCGTGGGCATCGGCGTCCTCACCCTGTTCGCTTTCTCTTCCGACAACTGGCGCCGCCCGCCCGAGGAGGTCGCTGGCCTCATGCAACTCCTTGCAGAACATCTCCGCTCTGAAATCCCTCGTGCCGTTGAAAATGGCGTGCGCATGGAGGTGATCGGGCGCCGCGACCGCCTGGGCGGCGACTTGCCGTCCGCCATCACCCAGGCCGAGTCGGCTACCGCCGCCGGCAGCCGCCTGCACCTGCGCATTGCGGTGGATTATTCCGGCCGCGACGCCATCGCCGAAGCCGTCCGCCAGGCCGCCCACTCCGGTCTGGTGTGTCGCGAATGCCTCGAGGAGCAGTTAGGTCCGCCCGTGGACCTGCTCATCCGCACCGGCGGCGAACAGCGCCTCAGCGATTTCCTGCTCTGGGAATGCGCCTATGCCGAGCTGATCTTCTCCCGCCGTATGTGGCCGGATTTCGATGCGCTCGATCTGGAAGCCGCCGTCCGCCAGTTCCACGCCCGCCAGCGGCGCTTCGGTGGTATTCCTGCCGTGCGCCCGCACGTGGCCGGCAACCCCACCGGCCCGCAAGCCGAAGCTTTTACCGCGCGCGCTTGGCTAGACTGAGTAGCAGTGCAATTCGTCGCTGAGAAGCACCACGCCGGGCAACGTCTCGATCAGGTCCTTCACCGGCAATTCCCCGATCTCAGCCGCGCCCGCATGCAGGATTGGATCAAGCGCGGCCGCGTCCTGGTGAACGGCGCGGCTGGCCGGTCTTCGCGCCTGTTGCGTGAAGGCGACCGCATCGATGTGGAACCCGCCGAGCCGCTGCCTCTCGACGCCGCGCCCGAGTCCATTCCCCTGCATGTCCTCTACGAGGACCCCGACTTCGTAGCCATCGACAAACCAGCCGGCATGGTCGTACACGCGGGCGCGGGCGTGCATTCCGGAACGCTGGTAAATGCCCTGCTAGGCCGCTTCGCATCCCTTTCCGCCCTCGCCGGGATATCGCGCCCCGGGATCGTCCACCGCCTCGACCGTTTTACCAGCGGCGTCATCCTGGTAGCCAAAAACGACGCGGCCCATCGCGCCCTGGCTGCGCAATTCGCCGGACGGCAGGTCGAGAAAACTTACCTCGCCCTGGTGCACGGCACCGTGCAGGCAGATCGCGGCCGTATCGACAAGCCCATCACCCGTGACCCGCGCCACCGCACCCGCATGACCGCCCGCCTCGCCGAGGGCCGCGCGGCCTGGACCGAATACCAGGTCCTCCGCCGCTTCCCCGGCTATACCTTTCTCGAAGTGCGTATCGGCACCGGCCGCACACACCAGATCCGCGTCCATCTATCCTCGATCGGCCACCCCGTGGCCGGCGACCGACTCTATGGCGCGCCTGTCAAAAACCCCGCTCAGCCCGTGTCCGAGCGCTTTTTCCTGCATGCCCACCGCATCCGATTTCAGCATCTGATTACCGGAGAACCCGTCGAAATCGTGGCTCCCCTCCCCGCCGACCTGACCCGCTGGATGGAACAGCTATAATTAATCCAAATGAAAGCCTCCATTTTCCTGGCGGCCATAGCCGCGTGGGGTACGGCTCTTTTTGCGCAACAGGCAGCACCGGTCGCGCAGAAGCCCGCCGAGATCGCCGACGATCCCCAAACCCGCATCATCCTAGACGTCACCCGGGTCAACATGCTCTTCACGGTGACCGACAAAAAGGGCCGGTTCGTAACCGATCTGACCAAAGAAGATTTCCAGGTTCTCGAAAATAAGAAGGCACAAGCCATCGCTGAGTTCACCGCCGAAACCGACCTTCCGCTGCGCCTCGGAATCTTGATCGACACCAGCAACAGTATCCGGGACCGGTTCAAATTCGAGCAGGAAGCCGCCGTTACCTTTATCCAAAGCGTGGTTCACATGGGTCACGATAAGGCCATGGTGGTGAGCTTCGATACCTCGGCCGAGCTGGTGAGCGACCTCACCGATGACACCCAAAAACTCGAAGACGCCATTCGCGCCTTGCGTCCAGGTGGCGGCACCGCCATGTACGACGCCATCTATTTCGCCTGCCGCGACAAGCTCTCCAAAGACCAGCCCCGCCACAAGTTCCGCCGCGCAATCGTAATTGTCAGCGACGGCGACGACAATCAAAGCCAGGTGTCGCGCGACCAGGCCCTCGAAATGGCGCAAAAGGCCGACGTGGTGATATACGCGATTTCGACCAACGTCATGCGCAATGAGACCGAAGGCGACAAGGTCCTGAAGTATCTGACCTCGGAAACCGGCGGCCAGGCCTTCTTCCCCTTCAAGGTCGAAGACCTGGAGCAGTCTTTCGAAAACATCGCCAACGAGTTGCGCCATCAGTACAACGTGTTCTACCGGCCCGAGCCCTTGAAGACCGACGGCCTGTACCATACCGTGGAGCTGAAGGTGAAGGGACGTAAGGAGCTGGTGGTGCGCTGCCGCAAAGGGTATTACGCGCCCAAGCTATAGCCCAATGCCGCTTAGTTCTCCCATGGCTGGGTGTATTAACTGTGGGGCAGGCCCGCGGCCTGCGCGGGTCCCTCGGACCCGCTCTTCGCGTCGGAGAGACCGCCGCAGGCCGATTGCCTGCCCCAGATACTGTAGGGGCGCATCGTTGTTGGGTTCGTCCGTCCATGGGTTCGTTTGGGAAGTTCGATGCGAACGAAGAAAACGCTTCTTTTTCTGTGGTTTGCCGCCATCGCCGCGGCTCAGGAACCGGCTCACCAGCACGCTCCTCCAGCCCCCGCCGTTGTCCCCATGCAGCCGCTGGCGCAACAGATCCGCCGCCTGGAAGACGCCATGAATTACCTGGGCCAGCCCTTTCCCGCGGCGGACCAGGCAGCCATCAACCAGGCTATCGCCAGCCCGGATGAAGCCGCGGCGGTTCCGCGGTTGGAAGCCACCCTGGACAGGTATGCCCTGGCGATTGTCGATATCAACGCCGAGAGCCGTGTAAAAGTGGAGCCCGGCCCGGCCAAAGCCGAAGTGGTCGAGGGCGGTACCCGCCTTTTCCTGGTCAAGGTGCTCAACCGCGCCAATGTGACCGCGCCCCTGAAAGTCACCAGTCCGAACAGCGGCAAGGTCTACATTCAGTCCAACAACAGCCCCGAGCCGAAGCTGGAGCTGACGCCCCAGAATGCCGTGGACCGCTGGGCCGATTTCTCCGTCTACGACCAGCCGCCTATGAGCCGGCGCCTCTCCGGCCTGGCGCTCGAATACCGCATCCTGGAGGTCTACAGTCGCGATCGCGGCGAACGTTCCGCCGAGATCAGCTTCAATGTCGGCCAGGGCAGCCAGGACATCGGCTTTCGCAACGACATCCTTGTCCTGTTCCATTCGCTCGCCGCGCATACTGTGAAGTTGCACGTGCGCGACGAAAAGGGACAGCCCGCCATGGCGTCGTTCGTTATCCGCGACCGCCTCAACCGCCTGTACCCGAATCCGTCCAAACGCCTGGCGCCCGATTTCTTCTTCCAGCCGCAGATCTACCGCGCCGATGGCGAGAGCGTCGATCTCCCCGACGGCTACTACACCATCACCTACACCGGCGGCCCCGAATACCGCGCCCACACCAAGGAAGTCGCGGTCAATAGCCAGGGACCGGCTGAACTTTCGTTTCAGCTTGAACGCTGGATCGATCCCGCGCAATACGGCTGGTATTCGGGCGACCACCACGTGCATGCGGCCGGCTGCTCGCACTACCAGAACCCCACCGAAGGCGTGCTTCCCCGCGACATGATGCGGCAGATCGCGGGCGAACGCCTGAACATCGGTTCCGTGCTCACCTGGGGCCCGGATTACTATTACCAGAAGCAGTTCTTCTCCGGCCATGACGATCCGCTATCCAAGCCGGACGAGCTCATGCATTACGACCTGGAGGTTTCCGGATTCCCCTCCAGCCACGCGGGCCACATCGTTCTGCTCGGCTTGAAAGAGCAGGATTATCCGGGCACGAAGCGCATCGAAGACTGGCCCACCTGGGACATGCCCATTTTCCGCTGGGCCAAGTCGCAGGGCGCCGTGGTGGGCTTCGCGCACTCCGGTTGGGGCCTGGAAGTGATGAGCGACGATCTGCCCAATTACGAGATGCCCGGCTTCGACGGCATCGGCGCTAACGAATATATCGTGGACGTCACCCAGCCCGGCCTGGTGGACTTCATCTCGTCGGTGGATACGCCCTACGTCTGGGAGCTGAGCATCTGGTATCACACCCTCAACGTCGGCTTCCGTACCCGCATCGCGGGCGAGACCGATTTCCCCTGCATCTTCGACCAGCGCGTGGGGATCGGGCGCAGCTACACCAAGCTCGACAACTTGAGCTATGCGAACTGGCTCGCGGCCCTGAAAGCCGGGCGCAGCTATGTCTCCGATGGCAAGAGCCATTTGATGGATTTCCAGCTCAACGGCACCGCGGTCGGCGCTGGCGATAGCGAAGTGCGGCTGAACGCAGCCGCGAACGTCCACGTGCAGGTGAAAGTGGCCGCCTACCTGGACCCCCTGCCCAATCCCGAAATTCGCGGCAAGCGATACAGCGAAAAGCCGTATTGGGATGTAGAACGCGCGCGCATCGGAGATACCAGGGAGGTCCCTGTCGAGCTCGTAATCAATGGCGAAGTGGCGGCCCGCAAAACCGTGGCGGCGGACGCCCAGGTGCGCGACATAACGTTCGACGTGCCCATCTCCAAGAGCAGTTGGGTAGCGGTGCGCATTCTTCCCGCGGCCCACACCAATCCCATCTTCGTGCTGGTGGACGGCCAGCCCATCAGGGCCTCGCGCCGCAGTGCCGAATGGTGCCTGGCCGCGGTCAGCCAGTGCTGGACGCAGAAAGCCCCGCGCATCCGCGTCGAGGATCTGGGAGAGGCGCGCAAAGCCTACGACCAGGCGCGAGATGTCTATACCAAGCTCCTGGCCGAGACTCACTAAAGTGCCCCATCTTCCGTCTATCACCGGCCGGCCGGTGCGGCTCGAAATCAGCCACCAGCTTACCGACGGCCGCGGAGCCGTCCACGCCGGCGCATTCATCCGCCAGCGCCGCATCGCCTTTGACGCGGAACTTGCTGCCGATCCCCACGAATTCGCCCGCATCTTCGTGCACGAGTTGTTTCATTTCGCCTGGCTCCGGCTGGGCAATGCGCGCCGCCGCTCTTTCGAAGACCTGCTGCGCGCGGAAATTGCGGACCGCGCGCGCGGCGAGTTGGGATGGTCCGCCGAGTGGCGCAAACACGCGCTCGCCGCCCGCGACCCGCACCGCCGCACCCGACGTTGGCGCGAATATGCCTGCGAGAGCTTCTGCGATACCGCTGCCTGGATCTATTCCGGTGTCCGGTCACACCGGGAATACACCCTGGCCCGCCGGTTCCGCGAGCGTCGCCGGCAGTGGTTCGCTGAATCCAATCTGGGCAAAAGAATATCGATATAATCGGTACAGTGGAAGGTACAGGAGGATCTATGTCCGTTTGGCGCCTGGGGGCTGTGCTCGTTACCGGCTTCCTGCTCGGCTGCATGATCTATGGCTGCTCGTCTGAGCGCGTGGTGAAAGCCGCGTCGCTCAAGCCCGACGCCGAACGCCACGCCGCGCCCGATTTCGCGCTGAAGGACGCCGACGGCAAAACCGTCCGCCTCTCCGATTACAAAGGTAAAGTGGTTTTGCTCGACTTTTGGGCCACCTATTGCGGACCGTGCAAGATCGAGATCCCCTGGTTCATGGATTTCGAGCGCAAGCACAAAGATCAGGGTTTTTCGGTACTAGGCGTCTCCATGGACGACGACGGATGGGATGCCGTCAAACCGTTCGTCAATGATGTGGGCATCAACTACCGGGTCATGGTGGGCAACGATTCCACCGCCGAACAATACGGGGGCATCGAAGCTCTTCCCACTACTTTCCTGATCGACCGTGAAGGGAAAATCGCGGCGGTGCACGTAGGCCTGACCAGCAAGAGTGAAATTGAAAATGCCATCGAACAATTACTGCAATCGCCCGCGCCGCATGGCGGTAGCGGCCATGTGTCTCTGCCTGCCCAGCTTGTGGGCGCAAGGTAACCAATACCTCACGGCAGCGCCCCAAAAACTGGTCGCCAAGCGAGGCGCCTCCGCGGAGGCCAAGATTGCAGTGTCCATTCAGCCCGGTTTTCACGTCAACAGCAACACGCCTGACGAAGCGTACCTGATTCCGCTCAAGCTGACTTGGACCCCCGGAACACTGGTGCCGGGCGAGGTAGTCTTCCCCAAGCCGCAGATGGAGAAGTACGAGTTCTCGGATAAGCCGCTCTCCGTTTTCACCGGCGATTTCGATCTCACCGCGAAGTTCAAAGTGCCGGCCGGCGCCGAACAAGGCCCGGGCATCATGCTAGGCAAGCTGCGCTACCAGGCCTGCAGCAACAACGCCTGCTTCCCGCCTAAGAACGTGGAAGTACGGTTGTCTTATCAGGTGCAGTAGGCAGTTTTTCCTCCCGGTATAGCGTGACGGTATTGCGGATGCTCGAGACGATCAGCATCAGGAACATGCCGGTAATGCCGCAGATGCCTCCGATGTCGAAGATAGGGAAACGGTATCCCCACAGACTCCCCATTGGTTTGTAGAGCAGCGCGATGTTTCCGGCCGCCAGCAGCATGCGCAGCTCCGTAGGGCTGAACTTCCAGTAGGAAAGCTGGAAGGTCCGGAGCGCGTAGGTCGCCAGGTAAGCCTGGATCGACAGCATGAAATACGCGATTAGCAAAACCGCCGCCACGCGCGGGCTCATGTAGCCGGATAATCCCAGGCCCGCCACCAGGAAGAAAGTCCCGAACGCGTCCGTGATGTGATCCACATAGAAGCCGTAGCGCGGGCGCTGGCGATTGCGGACCCTCGCCAGCGTGCCATCCAGGCTATCGCCCAGCCAGTTGGCCGCCAGCCAGAGGATCACCACCAGCAGCATGTATTTGTTCCAGCGCGCCAGCCAGTAGCATACGCCCGCGAAGAACATGGAGACGAAGCCCAGCAGGGTCAGGTGATCCGAATTGATCCACTGCGGCGTAGCCTTCGCCATGCGGATAAGCAGCCGCTTCTCGTACGGAGCAAGCAAACTCTCCTGCTCGCGCCCCGCTTCGCGAAATCCCTGTTTGTCGGGCATATTAATAGGATAACCGTGTCGCATTTCGCTCGGCGGCTGAAGTTGCGTCACGTCCCGCCGATAGTTTGGTTGTGGGACTGATGCCGCAACCTCCGGATGCCGCCGCCGCACTGCATCCCGGTATCCACGCCCGAAATGGTCTGGGTAAACTGCCGGTTTTCCGGCCGGTAGCCTTGAAGATGCTGAAGCTCCTGGGCAGCGATGAAGCGCAGGTACAGGGGCTCGCCGGGCTGCTGCGATCCGATCCGGCGCTGAGCGCGCAAGTCCTGGCGCTGGCCAACTCGGCGATGTATGGCAATACGCGCCCGATCGATGATCTGGGTCGGGCCATTCTGGTCTTAGGCTTTCAGCGCACTCGCTCCCTCACTCTGACGGTATCGTTGAAATCGCTCTTGCGCGATGTCGAGAGCGACACAACTACGGCCGTCTGCTGGCAGCACAGCCTCGCAACGGCCATTGTGGCAGAGGAGTTGGCGCCCCTGTACGAAATCTCCAAAGGCCACGGATACACCGCCGGCCTGCTGCATGATATCGGCCGGTTAGGGCTCTTAATGGCCTATGGAAAATGGTACGCTCCCGTGCTTGAAGTGCCCTACGGCAGCGTACAGGAATGTCTGCAATCCGAGCGCGACCTTTTCCAACTGGACCACTGTCAGGCCGGGTTCTGGCTCACGCAGCAATGGGGCTTCCCGCCGGAATATTCGCGGGTGGCCGGCTGCCATCATGAGGATTGCTCCGCCACCAACCTGGGATTGACGTCGCTTGCCCATATCGCCTGCCTGCTCGCGGCAGCCCTGAGATTCCCGGCCGTTTCTGTCACCGGGATGCCTTCTGTGGCCAGCCTCATTATGGACCTGCCAATCCATCCCTGGACGCAATATGAGTTCCACGAAGAGGAAATGAAGCGGAAGATCGCCGATCACATCGCCAGCCTGGAAGCGCTTTGAAGGCTATTTGAACCGCCGCTTGTAAACGAAGTTCAGTCCAACCAGACCGTTTTCATCGCGCAGCGCCACCGCCGACCATCGCCGGCTGAACGCCCATTCCACCTGCACCACCAGCGGATTCGCGCTGGTCACGTCGGTAATGTACGTGAACGTGATATCGGGCGTTACCTGCTGCTCGATGGTCAGCCGCGCCTCCGGGTTGTTCTCCGCGCCGGTCAGGCTGGTAAGCGTAGGGTCGATCTTCAGCCGCGTCACGCCAAAGAAACGCTGCAAGCGGCCCGTGACCGGGCTGGCGATCGCCTGGCCCAGCAGCGCCGACGCGCCCATCTGCTGCAGCGATTGCGGCGAGGCGGGGCTGGACATCAGCGTCGCGTAGTCTCCGGTCGGCGAACGGCCGGTCGCGAGCAACGCCACAATATCGGAGAACGGCATCGGCGGGTCCGAACGGGGCGTCAGATTCAGCTTATTCATCGGCCCGGAAATGTTCAGGATCACGTCGATCCCGCGCGCCTTGGTGTTTAGGTCCAGATCCAGCACGGGATCGATCTTCACCGGATTGTAGAACGCGATCGAGCCCTGGTTGACGGTGAACGGTGTCCCAAAGAAGACAATCTCCCCTTGCGTGACGCTAATCCGGCCCAACAGCGACGGATTGCTGCCCGTGCCGCGCAGGCGCAGGCTGGCCTCCGCCTGTATTCCCTGCGCCAGCGAGCTTTGGAACGTAATATCCGGGGCACTGTCGATCTGCACGTCGAAGTGCATATTTGCCACCAGGCCAGTCTGCACTGAAGGGGTTTCGACCGGCTCGGCGGATTTGGCCAGGATCGAGCTGAAATCGGATCGTGGATTGAAGCCGGTGCGCAGCACCGTGATGCGGCCGGATAGCGTGCTGCTGTCGCTCGCTCCCGTAAGGCTAAGCGAAGCGTTGGCCACCGTGCTGAAGTCTTCCGGATACCGTACCCGGATCTCGTGCGCGTTGGCATGCAGCCGGAACACCAGCGCGTCGCCAGTGTAGCCCGCGAACCCGGAGAGTGTGAAGGTGCCCCCACCGCTTTCTCCGGAGAAGCTCTGGATACTGGCGCGGCTGCCGTCAAACACGATCACGCCGTTGGTGTTCGATATCGCGATCGGGAAATCGGCCAGCGTAAACGTGGCGTTCTTGATGTCCAGGCGGCCGGCAATGAGCGGCTGCGCTATCGGTCCGCGAATGGCCACGCCGGTCTCGATAATCCCCGCTCCCAGGACATCCGGGACCAGGTCCCGCAAAGTGGCGAGGTCCAGCTTGCCATCTACCCGCAGCTCCAGCGGATTCTTTTGTTGCAGGTTGACAGATCCCGAAAGCGACAGGTCGGTCGCCTGCCCCACCAGCCGCGCACTCTGGACTTTGATGACGTTGTGCTCCATCGTGACTGCAATGGGCGCCGCGTTGTGCAGAGCCAGCGACTTGCCCGTCGTCGCCAGATCGCCGCCAGGCCCGACCTGTAGAGACGGCAGGCGCAATTCGGCTTTCCACTGATCCGGCTTGATGGCCGGGCCGGTAATCGCCAGCGTGCCTTCGGCGGAGCCTGTAATTTTCAAGCCGCCCGGCGGTTTGGCGCCGCGCAGCCACACGCGCAGGCGCTCCAGGTCGAGATCCTTGAAACTGATCTGCACTTTGCCTGGATAGTCGTCCGCCAGGGTCCACTGGCCATCGCCCCGGATGACCGATCCCGCGAGCGCGGAATCAAAGTGCGCCACCAGCTCGGAACCCTTGGTTTCGGCGCTGAGCGTGGCATCGCGCAAAGGCTGATCGTTGATCCGCAGGCCCCGGCCGTGCAGCGCGCCGGTAAGGCTTACCAGGCGGAAGCCCGGTCCGGCGCCAAGTCCACTGATGTCAACCGTCCCCGCGGCGTGCAGTTCAGCCGTGCCATCGATGCCGGGATAGTCTTTGCGCACAGTCTGGAACTGGGCCAGCGGCATGGCATTGCTGTCCACGTGAAAATTCAACTGGCCTTTCGAAAACCCTCCGGGCTGATGATGGTAGCTGGCCTGTAGGGTGACCCGCCGGGTCCCGGCCGAGAGCTGCGCGTTGGCCATATCCACGGCGGTGCCGGAGTAGCCCACGGTTCCGGTCAGGCGATCGAACGGCTCGCCATCCAGCGCGCCGTTAATGACTGTAATCGGCGCCTCTATGCGCGGATCGCCAACCGTTCCGCCGACTTTGCCCTCCGCATTCAGCGTCCCCTGCGCCGGAATATTCTTGATATCCGCGGCCGCCATCAGGTCCACCACCGGAGCGTTGCGGATCGACCCGGTGGCCGAGATGCTGCTGGAGTCGTCCGCCTTCCAATCGTGCAGTCCCACCGAGCCCGTGCCCTGCAGGTGCAGCGCGCCCTGTTGGACACTACCATTACGCACCGTGAGGCCCGCGCCGGAAAGATCGATATCGCCTGCCAGCGCATCGTACACCCGGCCCGACCAGGCCACGCCCGTGGCATGGCCCCGCCCTGTGATGCGGGGATCGTCCAGTTTGCCGGTGACCATCCCGTCGAAAACGGCTTCCCCCTTGCCCGCCACCAGCTTGACCGGGATGGACTGCTCATTGAACGCGGGCAGCACTTCGTCCAGGTTGCGCGAATCGGCGTGTACCCGCAATTGCCGCCCCAGCACACCCGAAAAGTTCACCTGTGTGGAAGGCAGAGACAGGGATGAATTGCCCAGATCCAGGGTCTCGCTGGCGGCGTTGTAAGTAGCGCTGATCGAGCCGTGCACCGGAGCGCCAGGCCCGTACGGCGCAATCTGCATCTGCGCGCCGAGTTGCAGGGTGCTGGTGTTGCCCAATTCCACGGAAAGCTGCACCGGACCGGAAGCCGCCGCGTCCCACGGAACGCTCTGTCCGTTGTAGACGCGCATCACCTTCCGCACGTCGAAGCCGGCCACGTCGCCTTCTGTTTGTATCCGCTTCAAGTTCGCGAGTTGCGCCTTGCCGGCGTAGGAGCCATCCAGCATATCGATGTGAACGCCGCTGGCATCGATGACTTTGGGCCTTATTACGACCGTTTCCATGCGCCCGCTGATGGGGAACGGCTCCAACTCTCGCCCCCCGCCGGTAAGGGCGGCCATCGCCAGGCCAGACAGGCGCATTCCTGTAACGGTGACGCGGTGCGGATCCATATTAAATGCGCCATCCGTCGCGAAATCGCGCAAGGTGAAGTTCGGGTCCGGATGAAACAACACGCCCGCCGCGTGCATCGACCCCGTTGCCTGGTAATCGGATGTGCCGTGAAAACGTAGCCGGCCGGTCAGGGTTACTGGTCCTTCCAGCTGCGTGCGCAAGACCAGCGTCCGGTTAAGTTCGGCCAGCGACACGCGCACCTTGTATTGGAACGATCCCGCCAGATCGGTAAGGCTGTCGATGGTTCCCGAGAAATCGGCCTGTGACTGAGCCGTGGCCACTCGCCCCGTGTCGATCTGCACGCGATTCTTCTCCACCGCCAGTGCCAGGCTCAACTCCAGCGGCAGCGGCTGGTAATCGCCAAAGTGGAGATTGGCGTGCGCGATGGAAAACTGGCCGCTATAGCGCGGTCCCCCGGCGTCGTAGCTGAATTGCGCGCGCAGGTTACGCCCTTGCGCGTCGAACGGCGTTTTTCCCTGCCCGCGAACTTCGAAGCTCCCGTCTTGTAGGCTGAAGCGGCCGATAGCCAGGTCCAGTATAGTTTCCACCGTGCCTTTTCCCGCGTGCTTCGCCTTGGGCGCCGGCAGATTAGTATGGCCGTCAGGATAGAGCATCACATACAACTGAGGATGTCTCACGTCCAGGTATTGCAGATCGACCGAGCGCTTCATCACCGAGACGATCTTGATGCCCACCACCACGGCATCCGCGCGGAACAGCGGAGGCGCATCCGGCGGCTCGGTTCCGTGCAGCACGAAACCATCCACCTGCGCGCGCATTTGCTTCCAGTCGAAGCGGAAGGCGCCGATCTCGGAGCGCCCGCCCGTGGCTTTCTCCACTTCCGCTACGATACGGTCGCGGATTTTGCCGCGGAACCAGTCGCTGCGCAGCACCAGGATGGCGCTCAACGCCAGCCCTAGCGCCACCGCCGCCAGGGCGCCCGCCGCGATCCAGAGCTTGCGCGCGCGGCTCACTGGAACACCTCGTCATGAAACTGGATGCGTGTGCGCCGCCTTGCCTCTTTTAACCATTGTTCTACCTGCTGATTGGCCGCCTGGCTGATCAGGGCCTGCTCGATTTCGTCGCGATGATCGTCAACTGAAGCGGTCACCCCGGGATGCGCCTTCTCCAGAATGGCGCGCAGGTGGTCGTTGAAATAATTGCGTATCTCTTCGTCGCCGATCTGAATGCCGGGCCGGAAGCGCACATCGATGAATCGGACCAGCGTCAATTCCCATAGCAGCCGGGCCTTCAGGTCCTCTTCGCTGACGCCGTATTCGGCTAGCGCGCGACGATACGCGGCCTCATCCGCGAAACGGCTCTTCAGTTCTTTAAGCGCGGTATCGGCCTCGTCCGGGGAGGGCCGCAGGTAACGGCTGGCCTCCAGTTCATTGCGCACCAGCGCCTGATCCACCATGCGCTCGGCAGCTTCCCGCCTATGGGCCGGGCTAAGATCGGCTCTCTCGCTATTCAGCAGGGCCGTGATGCGGATTTCATGATCGATGTCGGTCTCCGTGATCACGCGATTGCCTACCGATACGGCGATACGATCCAGGATTTCCGCGCGGGAGCCGCGAGCAGCCGCCAGGAGCATGACAACCGCCAGCCAGGCCATCCCAATCGAACGCATCATCAGAAGCGCAAAGGGGCGCGTATCCCGCGCCGCCATATAGGACAGGAACTCCGCAGCTTCCAGCGGCGCGGGGCGCCCCGTTTTGCGCGAGTTCCTCAAAATGTCTGTCCTATCGAAAAAAAGAATTGGAAGTGGCTGATCCCCTGCTGCACGCAGCGATCGACTTGTCCCGGCGGCGGCGAGCAGGGCGTTACGCCGGCATTCAACAGATCGTTAAAGCTCCCCTGATAGCCGAAAAACCGCGGCGGATTGATGCTGTAAGCCAAATCGAGCCGCACCGGTCCGATAGGCGTGCGGTAGCGAATCCCAAACCCCACGGCGTGGTTCATGTAATTGAAATCGGAAAGCCCGTGCTGGTCGGTGCGGAAAGAAATCGCCGACGGGCTGCTGTAGATGTTGCCCATGTCGTGAAACAGCACGCCGCCGATATTGTCGCCCAGCAGCGGGAAGCGGAATTCGGTCTGGTTCATCAGCAGCGCGGTGCCTCCCAACGGGAAGCCAGTGACCGTGTCGCGTGGCCCGGCCTGCAGATCGGGGAAGCCCCGCTCTGAGGTAGCGCCGCCAGAGAAAAAATGCTCCGGCAGGGGAATCGCAGTGAGTGGGTTGGTCACGCCCTGCAGCGGATGGATGATGCCGAAACTGGTGGCGCGCGCCAGCACGTACTTCCGCCCTATGGGATGGTACGTCGCGTTGCGGCCCAAAAACCGCCCGAAGGAGATCTGGGAACCCAGGGCGCTCGGAGCGATGGAGACGTCCAGCGTGTTGTAGATGCCCTTGCGGGTCTCGATAGGATCGTCGCGGCGATCCTGGATCAGACTCCACGACAGTTCGCCCACGCGGTCCGGCTGCGAGAACAGCGGGATGAGCAGCGGCGAAATCTTGAGCGTGGATTGATCCACCGTGACGTGCCGGTAGGTGTAGCGGTAAAGCAGCGTGAGCGATTTCGAAAGCCGGTCGGAGAGCTGCACGGACGCTTCTTCGCGCTGCGCCGTAAAGGTGCGCACATCCTTGCTGTTGTCGTACAGCACCGTGAACGTTAGCGTGAGCTTGTCATTACGGAGCAAACGCGGCGCTGTATAATCGACCAGCGCGCGCTGCTCCAAAGTCGATACGCGGCCGCGGAAACTAAGGCTTTGCCCAACTCCCCAGAGGTCCAGGCGCGAAACATCGAGCGTGAAGTCCGGCGCAAAGCCGGTCTGGCCGGCAGGGGCTTCCAGGCAATTCGAGCAGCCTCCGATCCTGGCGAACTCCGCACCGAAACCGGTGGCGATCGAGTACTTGCGGGCCTCCTCCATATCGTAGAGTACGTACTTGTCACTGGTGTCGCCGTCGGGGTTCTGGATGGCCGTGTCCACGCGCGCGAAGACGCCCAGATCATACAACTTGCGCTGCGAGTCGCGCATGGCCGTGGGGGATAGCGGATCGCCCGGTTTCAAGTCCATCTTGCTGTCCACCAGGCTGCGCTTTGCGCTTTTGAGGCCGCTAAGCAGAATCTCGCGAACGAACTGCTGCTGCCCTTCGCGGATGACATAGGTCAGATCCACCTGATGGGGTTCCGACGCCGGCTTGGAACTCCACTCGAAGGTGACGTTCGGAAAACCGCGCGTGGAGTACTGTCCCAGCACCACGTCGCGGTCCACCGCCACGTTGTACTCGCTAAATGGCTGCCCCTCGTCTGAGCTGAACTGCGCAACCAACTGCGCGCGATCCAGCTTTTCGATGCCCTGGATGGTGAGGCTATGGATAAAGTACTGCGGGCCTTCCTCGATCTGGAGGAACACCGCCAGGTTGTCCGGCTTGCCGCCATAGCCGTCCATAATCTTATGCGTGACTGCCACGTCGCGAAATCCGTTCGACTGATACAGGCTGACGATGGACTGCTCGTCGCGCCGCAGCAGCGATCCACTGTAACGGCCGCGGCGGAACTGTAGCAGCGAGGCGCGCATCAGGAACATGCGCTCGCGGATGGCTTCGGTGCGGAAATACTTATTCCCCTTAATATCGATCAGCACCAGCTTGTGGCGCTTGCCGGGGTTGATCAGATAGTCGATGGTGGCCTGGTCGTTGATGATGCGCTGCGGCTTGAACTCCACCTCGGCTTCGAAGTAACCTTCCGACTGGAAGTAGTCGCGGATGTTGCGCGCGCCTTCGAGCAGCAGCGATTCGTCCACGCTATGCTCCTCGAATACAGGCACCAGGCTGCGCAGTTTGGCTTGCGAAACCTTCGCGCCGATCGCTTGCACTTTGACTTGCGGTCCGGCCTGAATGTCAATTGAGGCCTTGCTACGCTTCGTATCCGAATCGTAGTCCATGGATTTCAGGGAGACCCGCGCTTCCAGGCGGCCGCGCCGTTCGTAGCGGGAGCGCACTCCGTCCAACCCTTTGCGCACGCGCGACTGGTTCACCGATCGCCAGCCGCCGATCAGCCACCGCCGCCAATGGGTGGCGTCCAGAAGATCCTCCAAAGGCATTTTGGTGTCGCCCGTAATCGCCGGCATGGTGAAACGCGCGCGGGGACCGGCATCCACTACGAAGCGCACGTTCACTTGCTGGTTTTCCGAATCGTAGGTCACTTCCGGCCGGATCTGGCTCTCGTACACGCCGTTGCTTTCGAGCAGGCGCTTCATGTCGTTCTGAGCCGGCCCGAGATCCGCTTCTATAAAGTTCTGTCCCAGATTCAGGCGGGTTACATTCACTAACTGGCCGGCGTTGGGCGGATCCGAGAGCCGGCCCTCCACGGCGACGTTGCCAATGAACCAGCTATTCTTGGTGATAATCCGTACGGTAACGCCGCCACTTGCAGGCTCCGCATCCACCTGGATATCTTCGAAGTCGCCGGTCGCATACAGCCGCACGATGGTCGCATGCACGTCCGCCATGCGCAGCGGACTGCCCTTCTTGAGCGGTACGATTTCGGCGATTTCCCGCGCTGTTAAGGGCTGCTGCGGCGGGACAAACTGAATATCCGTGACGGGCTGTCCTTCGTACTTCGTCGTCTGCGCCGAAGCCATTCGCGCGCAGGCCAGAAACGACAGAGTCAAAATGCGGGCGAAGCTACGGCGCACCATCCCCATCATATCCGAGGGGCCCCGGCGGCGGGCGCTAGGTGCTCGATGCCGCACGCCGGTGCGTACCAGGCCCGGCGTTGACCTGTTGTTGCGTGTGCCGTCTGAGGTACCAGCATGGAGGATCGCCGAAATGCGGAAACAGCGAGTTCACACAGGTCTGCGGCGCCGGAGGATCGAAAATGTACTCCACCTTGCGGTCCTTTTGGGTGATCGCATAGGTGCGCTGCACCATCACGCTGTCGAATTGCTCGCGGTTGTTAGGAATGCGGAAGCGTAGCACAAGGTAATCGCCCACATACACGAGCGCCCCCGCCAGCAGCACGTAGAGTACCGGGATGAGTATGATGCGCTTCAAATTTTTAAGAACAGTTTGCGCCGGTACATCCAGAACAGGATCAGCCAGTAACTAAGTAGCACGGCGGATCCCAATAGCAACGGCTCCAGGCCCGGGCCGAGAATGCGGAACGCGTCGGGTCCCAGGTGAATGCGGAACGAGCTGAAGATGAATCGCTCAAATAGATGCGCGATCAGATACGCCGCAATCGAATTGACGCCGATCACGATCAGCGGGAAGGCCCATTTCCGGTTGCCTTTCACATCGATCACCCAACTGAAAGCGGCTACGAAAAGGAAGCATATACCGCCGCTGAACAGCGTCCAGCTTGGGGTCCAGATGCGCTTCACCACCGGGCAGATACCGGTGAAATGCAGCAACAGGCCGGAGGCGATGCCGATCACGCCGGCGATCAACAGTTTATTGAAGGGAATACGCGGCGCGCTGGCGCGCAGCCAGCGTCCGGCGACCAGGCCCAGGATCATGGTGCCCAACGTGGGGATGAAGCTGAGGGTGAGATATCCGCCGTCGTTATACACGAACGGGTGCGTGCGCGGGAACAGATTCAAGAACCACTGGTCGAAGGCGTTACCGAAATTAGCGTTCTTGTTCCAATGCGCGGCTAAGCCGGTATAGAAATGCGACCAGTTGGCCGGCACGCCCACCGATTGCCAGTTGAATCCGGGCCCGGGCACGGGGTAGAGCGCCCACGCCAGCCAGTAGCCCACCAGGATGGCGGCAAAGGTCACCCACTGCCAGCGCGGTTTGAGGAATCCCAGTACAAACAGGATCGGATACCCCAGACCGATCTGGGTCAGCGTATCTTCGAACGTAAAATAGGTGCGCGGGCTGTTCATGGAGCGCAGAAAGATGCCCAGCGCGACCAGCAGGAACGATCGCCAGATGGCGTGCGCCCACAACTTGCCGAACGTGCCCCCTTTCGCCAGGCGGCTGGCGATCGAATAGGGCAGCGCCACACCCACCAGGAACGAGAACGACGGCTGAATCATGTCGTGCAGCGAACAGCCTGCCCATTCCACGTGGCTCTGGTTATAGCCCAGGAAGGCCCAGAACCAGTTGCCGGGAAAAGCGTGCGCCACGCGCGCCAGTTCCAGAACTTCGGCCATCATCAGCAGCATGACAAAACCGCGGTAAGCGTCCACCGCGATATTGCGTGCCAAGGGTTGCGGAGCCCGGATCGATTCCTGCCCCGGGGACGCGGGACTGAGGGTTGCTTGCAAGCGGCACCTCCTACGGATTCAGAATAGCGCAAAGGGGCCGTCAGCCCCGTTTTGCGCCAGTTCTTCAGGATAGACCATAACATAATCGCGGCTCGCGGGTAGTGGCGAGCGTCCGGTGATTGGATATACTACGCCAAATGACCGCGATCCACTCCGTCGGTGGCGCCCTCGATACCACGCAGTTAGGCGTCACTCTGATGCACGAACACGTTTTCGTGCTTTCCACCGAGATCCTGCAGAACTATCCCGAAATCTGGGGCGACGAGGAGCAGCGCATCGCCGACGCGGCTGCCCGCCTGAACGAACTGTACGAAGTGGGAGTGCGCTCCATTGTGGACCTCACCGTGATCGGCTTGGGCCGCTACATTCCGCGCATCCAGCGGGTGGCCGCGCTGACGCCGCTCCAGATCCTGGTGGCTACCGGGGTCTACACATACAACGATCTGCCGTTTCATTTCCATTTCCAGGGTCCCGGCACTATGTTGGACGGCCCCGAGCCCATGGTGGAGATGTTCGTGCGCGATATTGAGCAGGGGATTGCAGATACGGGCGTGCGCGCCGCAATGCTGAAGTGCGCCACCGATCAACCGGGTGTGACGCCCGGAGTGGAGCGCGTGCTGCGGGCCGTGGCGCAGGCCCACCGCCGCACGGGCGTACCTATTTCCACTCACACCCACGCCGCCACGCGCCGCGGGCTCGAGCAGCAGAAGATCTTCGAGGAGGAAGGCGTGGATCTGTCGCGCGTGGTCATCGGCCACTCCGGCGACACCACCGACATCAGTTACCTGGAAGAACTGGCTGCGCGCGGATCGTGGCTGGGTATGGACCGCTTCGGCATCGACGTGTTCCTGCCTTTCGAGGACCGCGTGAATACCGTAGTGCGCATGTGCCAGCGCGGTCATGCCGGCAAAATGGTGCTTTCCCACGACGCCGCCTGTTTCAACGACTGGATTCCGGGGCGCGCGGCGGCCATCGTGCCGAACTGGCATTTCCGGCACATACATAATGATGTGCTGCCGGCGCTGCGTGCGCGCGGTGTTACCGAAGAACAGATCCACACCATGCTGGTGGACAATCCACGGCGGATTTTTGAAGCTCAGGGGGCTTACTGATGATACGGCCATTCGACTACAGCGCGATCCGGCGCGACGCCCAGGGCATTGCGCATTACGAGAACCGGCCAGCCTCCCTGGTGGAAATGCTGAGGGCCACGGTGGACAAGACGCCGCGGGCCGAAGCCATCGTGGAAATCGGCGGTGGGCGGGTAGACTATCGGGAGCTATGGGACCGCTCCGCGCGGGTAGCCGGGGGCCTGCGAGCGCAAGGTATCCAGCCGGGCGACCGGGTGGCCATTCGTCTCGGCAACGGCCTGGACTGGTGCCTGGCATTCTTCGGCGCGCAGATGGCGGGCGCCGTGGTGGTGCCGGTGAACACGCGCTTCAGCGAGCCGGAGGTCGCTTACGTGATCACGGATTCGGGCTCCACATTCACCTTTATACCGGGCCAGCCGCTGCCGGACGGTCCGCCGTTTGTCACCAAGCACTGGGTGGCCGAGGATGTGGCCGCCATCTTTTATACCAGCGGCACCACCGGCTTTCCGAAAGGCGCCATGACCACGCACGAAGGGTTTCTGGCCAACATCGAAACCTGCCATCGCGTGCAGACGCTGCCCACCGACGGCAGCATCCGCAATCTGGTCTCGGTACCGCTGTTTCACGTCACGGGCTGCAACAGCCAGCTTCTGCCGACCTGTGAAACCGGCAGCACCACCGTCATCATGCCGGCCTTCGATATTCAGGCGTTTCTGGCAGCCATCCGGGACGAGCGCATCAACCTGCTGGTCTCCGTGCCCGCGATTTACTGGCTGGCGCTGAATCAGCCGAATTTCGCCGGCCTCGACCGCCGCGCCATCAAATGGGTGATGTATGGCGGCGCTCCCATTGCGCCGGCGTTGGTGGGGCGGCTGCTCGAAGCCTTTCCGGAAGCGCGGCTGGGCAATGGATTCGGCCTTACCGAAACCACCTCGGTGGCCACATTCCTGCCGCACGATTACGCGCGCATCCGTCCCGATTCCGTGGGCTTCGCCGCGCCGGTGGTGGACCTGAAGCTGTTCGAGTTGGACGCCCACTCGGGTGTCGGCGAACTGCTGGTGCGCGGCCCCAACGTAGTAAAGGGCTACTGGAACAAACCCGAGGCCACCGCGCAGACCTTCGTGGATGGATGGCTTCACACAGGCGACCTGGCGCGCATGGACGACGACGGCTTCGTCCAGATCGTCGACCGCAAGAAAGACATGATCTGCCGCGGCGGCGAGAACGTCTATTGCGTGGAGGTGGAAAGCGCGCTGGCCGCGCATCCGGTTGTGCTTGAAGTGGCGGTGATCGGTGTGCCGGACGAGATGATGGGCGAGAAAGTGGGCGCGGTGATCGTGGTACGGCCGGGGGCCAAGCCGGACGTGGGCGATATTCTGGCCTTCGCGGGCGGGCGCCTGGCCGATTTCAAAGTGCCGCAATACGTGGCCGTGCGTCAGGAACCGCTGGCGCGCAATCCCGGCGGCAAGGTGTTGAAGGCACGGCTGCGGCAAGGCGTGGATTGGGGCAAGCCGGTCCGGTAGGCACGTCAGATAGGCGTTATCCTAATCACCATATGCGCCGAGTCGCTCTCGCTTTGATCTGTTTCTTACTCGCCCCGCTGCTATGCGCGGGCGGGGTATCGGTGGTCTGGAATCCCTCCGACCCGACCATCGGTCCTTTTCCTACCGATTTTTTGACTATATCCGATGCCACGCAGAAATCCGGTATTCGCGTGAACCTGCCGGTGCCCGATTGCACAGCCGCCCCCAGCGACTGCCAGGACGTGCAGTTGATCAATCAGCTTGATGGCTTCCAGACCGCGCCGCGTATCCGCGTGAAGTTCTCCGGGCCCATCGACGTGAACACCATACACCACGCCATTTACTATGTGGCCATCAAGAACCTGACCACCGAGGAGCATGGCATCACGGCCCCCGGCGACATGCTTTACCTCACCCAGATGATCTACGATCCGACCACGTACACGCTCTACGGCAAGCCGGACGGCAATCTGGATCAGCATAGCCAGGTGGCCGTCATCGTGACCAACGTCATACACGACCTGAATGGCGATCCGATCGAGCCGGATCCCGGCTACACGGCCTGTGCGACGCCGCCTCCGGGCGTGGGTACGGCCACGATCTATTGCGCCGAGCTCGCGCAGGCGGTAGCCAGCATAAAGCGGCAGTGGTTTGCCACCCCAACCATCGTGGGCGCCACGGTCTTCACCACCATGAACGTGACCACATGGATGGAAAAAGCTCACGCTCAATTGGCAAACGTGACCCCGCCGCCCACGCCAATCCAGCCGCTGGCTCTGATCCAATATTCGGATATCGCCTCGCTGACCCTGCACGAGCAGGTCGCGGTGAACCCCGCGCAATACGTGGACATTCCGCTGCCCATCACGAACCCGTTGATCCAGGGCATCGGCGCGATCGGCTTCGGATCGTTCGCCACGCCCAGCTTCCTGAACAGCGATCAGGTGATCCCTATCACGCCCACCGGCCAGGATGTGGCGTCACCCGGCTCCATCAACGTGATTAACTACCACGTCTTCCTGCCGTCGAAGCCGCGGCCCGCCGCCGGATATCCCGTCGTGATCTACGGTCACGGATTCGGCGATAGCCAGTGGGGCGGCCCCACCGTGGTGGCGCCCACGCTGGCCGAAGCCGGCTTCGCCACCATCGCCATTAACGCCGTAGGCCACGGCTTCGGGCCTCTTAGCGAGGCCATCATCACCGACACCAAGGGCAACGTCACGACGCTCAACATCGGAGGCCGCGGAGTCGATCTGAATGGCGACGGCGCCATCGGCCCCTATGAAGGCTGTCTGGCCGCCAATCCGGCGCAGGTGGGCTTGCGCGATTGTCTCCGCCAGACCGCGCTCGATCTTGGTGGGCTGGTCCGCCAGATCCAACTTGGCATCGACCTGGACGGCGACGGCAAGCCGGATCTGGATGCCAGCAAAATCTATTACGTCGGCGAGTCGCTCGGCTCTATGTACGGCACCATTTTCTCCGCGATCGAGCCCGACGTGCGCGCTTCGGTGTTGAACGTCGGCGGCGGCACGGTAGAGGATATCGTGCGCTGGAGCCAGTCCTACCATTCGCTTGCGGCCGGACTGCTGGGCATGCGCACGCCGTCGTTGCTAAACGAGGGCACCGATTTTAACGACAATTACGTATTTCCTTATCAGCCGGTGAAGGTGAACGACGTGCCCGGCGCGATCGATATACAGAACGCATTCGAGCTTTACGAATGGCTGGAATCGCTGGGGGATGCCGTTTCTTACGCCCCGCATATGGCCGGTTCGCCGCTGCCGGGCGTGCCCTACAAGCGCATTCTGTTCCAGTTCGCGCGCCTGGATACGACCATGCCGAACATGGCCACCACGCGGCTGATCAAGGCCGCCAATCATCCTACTACGTGGGAATACCGGCACGACCTGGCGCTGGCCGCCGGGTTGGATGTGGGGCAGGATCCGCACCCGTTCCTGGCGCTATTCTTCGGCATCTCGGGCGCCATGATCGACTTTCCGACCGTGGATGACATCATCATCGGTCTCGCGGCCCAACAGCAGATCGCCGGTTTCTTCGCGTCCGACGGGCAGACCGCTCCCGATCCCAATACATTCCTGCCCTCCTCTGTTCCTACCGGACTGTTCCAAATCCCACCCTCTTTGCCGGAGGACAACGGCTACTGACGCCCGACCACAGGCCGGCAGGCGCGCTCATGAGCTTTGAGCTATGCTGGCCCTATGAAGATATCCCGGCGTGATTTTCTGGGGACGGCGGCCCTGACCACCGTAGCGGCGCGCGCGGCGGCGGACGCCATGCCTACCCGTATCCTGGGCCGTACCGGTGCGCGGGTTTCCATCCTGGCCATGGGCGGCGGCAGCCGTTTCCTGGCCTACGCAGACGAAGACAAGGCGCTCGAAGCCCTCACCCGCGCCTTTGATCTGGGTATTACCTACATGGACACGGCGTACAGCTATGGCAACGGCCGCAGCGAAACGCGTGTCGGCATGGTGATGAAGACGCGGCGCAAGGGGATCTTTCTGGCTACCAAAATCGAAGCCCGCAAAGGCGACGAGGCGCAGCGCATTCTGGAGGGCAGCTTGAAGCGCCTCCAAACCGATCACCTGGACCTGATCCACGTGCACAGCCTGACCGACGAAAACGACCTGGCCGCGGTGGAGGCGCCCGATGGCGTGCTCAACGTTTTGCTGAAACTGCGCGAGCAGAAGGTCACGCGCTTTGTCGGCATCACCAGCCATACCGATCCGGTGGTGCTGAAGAAGGCGCTGGAGCGCCACGATTTCGATTGCACCCAGATGGCCCTGAACGCCGCGCGCGCCGGCATGCGCAGCGGCGAGAGCGGCATGGTGCCCAACGAAGCGCTCAAAACCAGCTTCGAGGATGTGGCGCTGCCGGTGGCCCGAAACAAGAAAATGGGCGTGATCGCGATGAAGATCTTCGCCCAGGAGGCGCTGGTGGGCCAGGCGCCGCCGGAGAAACTGCTGTACTATCCGCTGTCGCTGCCAGGCGTAACGCTGGCCGTCGCGGGCATGCCGAAGCTCGAATTCATCGACCAGAACGTGGCCTTGGCCAAAGCTTTTAAGCCGCTGCCGGCCGGTGAGATGAAGCAGCTGTCGGCGGGCCTGGCCGCACACAATAAGGTGGCGCTCGACCGCTTCTTCAGCACGCACGTGGACGGGTGAGCCGCGCTCAGATCGTGCAACAGGGAACCCGGTGGTAAAATGCGTACAGTGAGTACGCATATATGGAAACCGTTAAAGTAGGCATGCGCGAATTTCGCGAGAACCTCGCGGGTTACCTGGAATCTGGCAGACCGCTGGCAATTATGCGCCACGGCGAGACTCTCGGGTTCTACATTCCTGCACAAAAGCGAAACCGCAAGGCCGAATTGGAAGCCATGCGTGCCGCCGCGAAGGATCTGGACGAAATGATCGCGTCGTGGGGCATCGGCGAAGACGACTTGATGGAGGAGTCCAAGCAGATCCGCGACGCTGCCCGCGAAAAGAAGCGGAATGCAAGGTAAGGCGCTGGTCGTCGATGCCAATATTCTGGTGCGGGCCGTCTTGGGGAAGCGGGTGCGTGAGGTGATTCAGCAGTACGCCGCGCAGGTATCGCTTTTCGTCCCCGAGGTCGCGTATGCTGAAGCCGAAGAGCACCTCCCATCTCTCGTGATCAAACGCGGCGGCGATCCAGAAAAGGCACTCACGTTGCTTCGCTCTTTAGCCCATCTGGTTGAACTGATTGGAAGCGAAGTCTACGGTGAGTTCGAAGCTGAGGCCCGGGACCGGCTGGGTGGACGGGATCCGGAAGACTGGCCGATTCTGGCTTCCGCGTTGGCCATCGGCTGTCCCATCTGGACGGAAGACGCAGATTTTTTCGGATGCGGAGTTGCCACCTGGACTTCTGCCCGCGTCGAAATGTTTCTCGCCACCCTCGGAAATAGCGCTCAGCGCCGTTTCTTCCGCCATCGCGCTGTCGTGTGCGACATTTCTGATGCCGACGACCTTCCACCGTTTGCGGCGCTTGTGACTGCCTTCCCCGGTGCCTCAGATGGATCTGCCGAGCACTGCCGGATGAGAATATCGCTGGCCGGCCCGGGTAGTTTCGTCGCCATGGCCAGCACGGCGGCGCGGGCTTGCGATGTGGTCCCCAGAGACTGCGCGGCAACCATGAAGTGATTGTAGGCATCCATGATATCGACGGCTGTTAGCTCGTAGCCGTACCCTTCCAGGATTCGCTGGATCGCGAGAGGGCCTACCTGCAGGCTGAATCGGGCGTCTTTGGTGAGGAAGTCGCGCAATGCGCGGCTCAGCGTGCGCGGATCGGTGCGGCCCGAGTCAGCGAATTGAAGGGCGAGATCGTTGAAGCGGGCGTCTTTCGCCGCGGCGAACCACCGGCCGGGCTCGCCGCTCGATGTGGCCAGATCCAGCAGTATCTTCTTCGGTTCTTGTCCGGGATATTTCCTGGCTATCGCCCGGAACGTGGCAAGGCCGGTCGGAGAGCCATTCGCGGTAATCGCATATTTATCGTACGCCTCATCTACCCGGCCGATATCGAGCAGGATCTTCTCGCACGCGGCGTCGATCGCCGCATCCGGCTGATTCAGTCCGCGAGAAGCTTCCGCATAGGCGAGCGCCTCATCCGTGCGGCCCTCGGACAGCAACGCCTGCATGCCGAACTTTCGGCCATGCCAGTCTGGGTATCGCTGCAGCGCCAGCACCTCAAGCAGTTCACTATGGCGGCCCGCCGCCACCAGGCTCGAAAGGCACAGGCTGCTCCCGCGTACGTAGTTCCCGGACCTTGGATCGGACCAGGCAGTCCGCAGCAAACCGGCGAACCTGTCTGCCCAATAAGAGGCGACTTCGCGGGAACGGCACAGTTCCCCCCACCGGTCCTGGACCAGAGAAAGGTAATCGACGCCGTCATCCTCGATCGCCCGCCAGAGACGATCCAGCCACTTGCCGCGAGTCTTTTGGTCCGCGGGAGCCTCGATCGCGATGGGCAACAGCTCATCCTGCGCCCAGTACACCGCGCCACCGAGAGCACCGGACGAAGTGTCGATATCCTGGAATGCCGGCCAGATTCTCTCCATCAGGCCGACGAAACCGTCCGCGGCGGTCACAGAGTCTACTCTGGCCATCTTCTTGATCTCCGTGATCGCTTCCTTCAATCGCTGGCAGGCGAGGTGCGAACCCCTCCATCGGAATGCCCGGGACCGAAGCCGGGACTTGAACGTCCAAGTGTGTTTTTCAGACATTGCCCTGCGGACAATTTTGGCATACCGAGGAGTCCATGACGTACGACAATGAAGGTGAGAAATGGAAACCGAAATCACACAGCAGTTCGAAAAATTCCATGGAACGTTCGCACGAGCCGCCGTCGAAGCGGCCGTGGCCCGCCGGGACGAAATTGTCCCGGATCTCCTCCGCATCCTCGAAGATACTGTGGAGCGGTCCGCGCAGCTCGCCCAGGATGACTACATGGCCCATCTGTATGCCATGTTTCTGCTGGCGCAGTTCCGCGAGACGCGCGCATACCCGCTGGTGGTCCGCTTTGCATCGCTTCCGGGCGACCTCCTGGATTCGTTATGCGGCGACTTCATCACCATGGACCTCGGCCGGGTTCTGGCATCGGTCTGCGGCGGCGACTTGAGAGGGATCCAGTCCTTGATCGAGAATGAGAAAACCGACGAATGGGCGCGGGCCGCGGCTTTGAGCAGTCTGGTGACGTTGGTTGCCGCGGGACAGAAGGGCCGTGACGAGATCCTGAGCTACTTCGCTCTCCTGTTCCGGGGCAAACTGAAGCGACAGTATTCTATCGTCTGGGATGCGCTGGTCTCTTACACCACCGACCTTTATCCTGGAGAACTGCTCGACGACATCGAACGAGCCTACGATGAGGAACTGGTGGACTCGGGCTACATCGGTTTGGACGATGTCAAATACGAATTGGCGATGGGCAAAGACCGGGTGCTCGCCAAACTGGTAGACAATACCCATCACCGCCTGGTGGAGGATACCGTAGTGGAGATGGGATGGTGGGCCTGCTTTGGGGACGATAAGCCGCGCCCGGCCAAGACCACTGCGAAGCCCAAGGCGGGTCGGAATGAACCTTGTCCGTGCGGCAGCGGCAAAAAATACAAGAAGTGCTGTGGCGCATGAACCCGCACCCCGCACCCAGGACCGGCGAGCGAAGCTCGGCCCGCGGTGACGGTAAAATAGAACCAGGTGTTGCCCCTCGCCGATTTCGACCCCCTGGTCCGCGACTGGTTCGCTGAACGTTTCGCTCAAGTCACCGAACCGCAACAGCTCGGCTGGCCCGAGATCCGCGGCGGCCACGACGTTCTGATCTCGGCGCCCACCGGCTCGGGCAAGACTCTGGCGGCTTTCCTGCTCTGTCTCGACCGCCTGGTGCGGGCCGCCCGCCTGGGTCCGCTGCCCAACCAAACCGAAGTAGTCTACGTTTCGCCCCTGAAGGCGCTGAGCAACGACATCCGCATCAATCTGGAATTGCCGCTCTCGGAAATCGCCGCCAGTGCGGCCCGGCAGGGTATATCGCTCGCGCCCATCCGATCCGCCGTCCGCACCGGCGACACGCCCGCCTGGGAACGCCAGCAGATGGGCAAAGACCGCCCGCACGTGCTGGTCACCACGCCGGAATCGCTGTTCATCCTGATGACGGCGGAACGATCGCGCGACATGCTGCGCACCACCCGCACTATCATCGTGGACGAGATTCACGCGGTGGCCGACGATAAGCGCGGTTCGCACCTGGCGCTGACGCTGGCCCGCCTGGATGCCCTGGTGGCCGCCGCGGGTGGACCGAAGCCGCAGCGCGTGGGCCTTTCCGCCACCGTCAAGCCTATCGAAGATATCGCCCGCTTCCTGAGCGATACGGCGCGCATCGTCAACGTCGGCCACCGCCGCGACATGGAACTGGCCGTCGAAGTGCCCGGCGACGAGCTGGGTCCGGTGGCCAGCAACGAAATGTGGGCGGAGATCTACGATCGCGTCGCAGATCTCATACGCGCGCACCGCACCACGCTGGTCTTCGTCAATACGCGCCGCCTGTCGGAACGCGTGGCGCATCATTTACAGGAACGCCTGGGCGAAGAGGCTGTATTGCCGCACCACGGCAGCCTTTCCCGGCGTCTGCGACTGGAGGCCGAGGGGCGTCTGAAAAGCGGCCAGTTACGGGCCGTGGTCGCCACCGCGTCGCTGGAACTGGGCATCGACATCGGCACGGTGGATCTGGTCTGCCAGATTGGCTCGCCGCGTTCCATCGCCGTGGCCTTGCAGCGCATCGGCCGTTCCGGCCACTGGATCGGCGCACGTCCCCATGGACGCGTATTCGTCACTACCCGCGACGAGCTGATCGAATGCGCCGCCCTGGTGCGCGCCATACGGTCCGGCGTGCTCGACCGCACCGAGATTCCCGATGCGCCGCTCGATATCCTGGCGCAGCAGATCGTGGCCGCATGCGCCTCGGAAGAATGGACCGAAGATGCGCTCTACGCCCTGGCCCGCTCGACATATTCTTACCGCGCGCTTGCCCGGAGCGATTTCGACGACATCGTCGCCATGCTAAGCGAAGGGATCGTCACGGCGCGGGGACGTGCCGGCGCTTTTCTGCATCGCGACCAGGTGAACCATCGCGTGCGCGGGCGACGCGGCGCGCGCCTGGCTGCCATCACCTCCGGCGGAGCCATTCCGGACAACGCCAACTACCTCGTCGTTGCCGAGCCGGAAGGCGCCACCGTCGGTACGGTGGACGAGGATTTCGCCGTCGAGAGCATGGCCGGCGACGTGTTTCTGCTGGGCAACACCTCCTGGCGCATACGGCGCATCGAGAAAGGCCGCGTCCGTGTGGAGGACGCGCATGGCGCGGCGCCGTCCATTCCCTTCTGGAACGGAGAAGCGCCCGGCCGCACAGCCGAACTGTCCGCCGAGGTTTCGCGGCTGCGTGCCGACATTCTGGCCGATCCCGAGCCGGGGTGGTTGCTGCGGGAGGCCGGTCTCGACCGCCTGGGTGCCGATCAGGCTATCGCTTACGTGCAATCGGGCGCGCGCGCGTTGGGAGTGTTGCCCGCCACCGCCCACGTGGTGGCCGAGCGTTTCTTCGACGAAGGGGGCGGCATGCAATTCGTGCTGCATGCTCCGTTCGGCGCGCGCATCAATCGCGCCTGGGGATTGGCGCTGCGCAAACGCTTTTGCCGCACCTTCAACTTCGAGCTGCAGGCCGCCGCCACCGACAACGGCATCGTCCTCTCGCTGGGCGAACAGCACTCGTTTCCGCTCGAAGTGGTATTCGAATTCCTGCGCCCCGAAACCGTGCAGGATGTCTTGACGCAGGCGTTGCTGGATGCACCCATGTTCGGCGCGCGCTGGCGCTGGAATGCGTCGCGGGCTTTGGCCATCCTGCGTTTCGCGCACGGCTCGCGCGTGCCTGCGCCCATCCAGCGTATGCGCGCCGACGATCTGCTGGCGGCCACCTTTCCGGACCAGGCCGCGTGCGCCGAGAATCTCACGGGTCCGCCGCGCATCCCGGACCATCCGCTGGTGCGCGAGACCATTCGTAACTGCCTGCACGAGGCCATGGACGTCAACGGGCTGATCGCCGTCCTCGCAGGCATGCGCAGCGGCGCCGTTCAGGCCACCGCCATCGACACACCCGAAGCGTCGCCATTCTCCCATGAGATTCTGAACGCCAACCCGTACGCTTTCCTGGACGATGCGCCGCTTGAAGAGCGCCGCACGCGCGCGGTGCAGTTGCGGCGTACCGTGCGCACGGACTTCGTGGATGGCGCCGGCGCGCTCGATCCGGACGCCATCGTGCAGGTCGCGGCGGAATCCTGGCCGCTGGTGCGCGATCCGGACGAACTGCACGAGGCGCTGCTGACGCTGATCACCGTTCCGCCCGTACCTGAATGGGAACCGTTCTTCGCCGCGCTCGCGTCTGAGGGCCGGGCGGCGACACTCTCTGTCCACGACCGGGCGTTTTGGACCCCCGCCGAGCGCAGCAAAATCGCCCTGACCGTGCATCCCCGTGCCACACTCGCGCCACCAATCGAGTTCGACGCGCCGGTTCCGCCTACCGAGGAGGCCTGTGCCGCCGAGATTCTGCGCGGCTGGTTCGAATCCGGTGGTCCCTACCGGGCTAGCGAACTGGCTGACCGCCTGGCCATGCCGCGCGCACTCGTCGATGCCGGCCTCGCGCAACTCGAAGCCGAAGGCCAGATCCTGCGCGGGCAGTTTAATCCCAGTCCCGCCGCCGGCGCCGAGCCCGAATGGTGCCACCGGCGGCTCCTAGCGCGCATCCATCGTCTCACCATCGGCCGTCTGCGGCGGGAGATCGAGCCGGTTACCACGGCGGAATTTGTGCGCTTCCTGGACCGCTGGCAGCACGCCGCACCGGGCGCGCAACTGCACGGCGCGGACGGCGTTTTGCAGGTGATCCGCCAGTTGCAGGGCTACGAGATCCCGGCCGCTGCCTGGGAAGCCGAAGTTTTGCCCAGCCGCGTGGCGCATTACAGCCCGGAATTTCTGGACCAGCTATGCCTCTCCGGCGAGGTGATGTGGGGCCGCCTTTCCCCGCATCCTGCGTTTGACAACGACGCCGCCGGGCGGACGCACCGGGTCCGCCCCACGCGCGTGGCGCCACTCACGCTTTTCCTGCGCGAGGACGCCGGCTGGCTGCTCTCGGGACCCGGGTATACTCCTCCGGAGGGTTCGCTTTCGCATCCCGCGCGCGAAGTCCTGGCCGCGCTCAAACAACACGGCGCGTCCTTCTTCCCTGAACTGGCGCGCGCCACCAGCCGGCTGGCCAGCGAAGTAGAAGACGCGCTCTGGGAACTGGTGGCCGCCGGCCTGGTTACCGCGGATGGATTCGAAAACCTGCGCGCGCTGCTTGATCCCAAGCGCCGGCGCGGCGAAGGCCGCGGTCGTACAGCGCGTCCCCGGCATGCCGCCGGACGCTGGGCGCTGCTGCGGCACGCTGCCGCGCCACAGGCCGAAATCTCGCCGCAAGCCTTCGCCCGCCAGTTGCTGCGCCGCTGGGGCGTGGTCTTCCGCGACCTGGCGTATCGCGAGAACCTGGCGCCTCCCTGGCGCGATCTTTTGGTAGAGCTGCGGCGTATGGAAGCGCGCGGCGAAATCAGGGGCGGCCGCTTCGCCGACGCCTTTCTGGGCGAACAGTTTGCCCTGCCCGAAGCGCTCGACCTGATGCGCGCCGTGCGCCGCGCCGGCGATGCGCTCCCCAGTTCCCAAAAGCCTGCCACTGATCCGCTCCACCTGGCCGGCATCCTGCTGCCAGGTCCGCGACTCACAGAGGCGGCCGCCGACGCGCCATTCCTGCTTCCCGCCGTATAACACCTAAGCATTATAAAGTCTGAAATCGCCTGGGCCGATAAGGCAGAGTGATGCCCAAGCCTGGGATGGCTCGCCGTCGGCGACCTCGTCTGCGCACCCTTCGGGACCTCTCCATTAAGGGTAAGTTGATCGGCATCATTATGCTGACCAGCACCGTCGCGCTGGCTTTAGCCTGTACTATTCTCCTCGGTTACGAGTTCGTCACCGATAGAAGAGCGGCGGCACAGCAGTTGACCACTCTCGCACGAATCGTGGCCGAGAACAGCACGGCGGCGCTGGCGTTCGAGGACCACCGGTCCGCAGCCGCCATGCTGGGCGCCCTGGAGGCGGAGCCGCACCTCGTGGCGGCCTGCCTCTATACCAAGGACGGGCGGCCGTTTGCGAGCTTTGTTCGCGGCGCATCCCGGCGGGATCTGCCTCGCCGCCCCGCAAAAGCCGGCGCCTCGTTTGCGGGCGGCCACCTGACGCTATTTGCGGACGTGTGGTTCGAGGGAAAGCCGATCGGGACTCTGTATTTGAACAGGGATCTCCAGGATCAGTACGACCGCCTGGCACGGTACTGCGGAATCGTAATGTCTGTCTTGGTAGCCGCGTCCCTGGTGGCGCTGCTGCTTTCATCCAAGCTGCACCGGGTGATCTCGGAACCGCTGCTGCATCTGGGCGAGTTAGCCTGCCGGGTGTCGGCGGAGCGGGACTATTCCTTGCGCGCCGCCAGGCACGGCAACGACGAGATCGGCCTCCTGGTCGACCGCTTCAACGAGATGATGGAGCAGACTCATTCCCGCGCCAAGGCACTTCACGAAGCCGACCGCGCCTTGAAGCAACGGGTAAATGAGCTGGATCTGGAAATCGCCGAGCGCCGTTCCGTGCAGGCCGAGCTACTGGCCGCCAAGCAGTCCGCCGAAGAATCCAACCGCGCCAAAAGCGCGTTCCTGGCCAATATGAGTCACGAGCTTCGCACGCCCCTCAACGCCATCATCGGATACAGCGAGATGTTGCGCGAGGACGCCGAGGAAGCCGGCAGGGAGACTTGCGCGCACGATCTGGCGCGTATCACCTCCGCGGGTAAACACCTCCTGGTGCTGATCAATGATGTTCTGGACTTGTCAAAGGTGGAGGCCGGCAGGATCGATTTGATTTGGGAGAACGTGCCGGTGGCGGAGATCCTGGAAGATGCCGTGGGAGCTTTGCATCCCCTCGCGGACAAGAACGGCAATCGCGTGGCGGTGACCTGCGCTCCCGGTCTTGGCGATATGCATGTGGACGTTGTGAAATTCCGGCAGAGTCTGTATAACCTGATCAGCAACGCTTGCAAGTTCACCGGGAACGGCACGGTCTCGATGGAGGTGATGCCGGGGACCACGGATGGCGCTGACTGGATCGAGTGGCGTGTCAGCGACACAGGCATCGGCATTGCGCCCGATCAGATACAGAAACTGTTTCAGCCGTTTTCCCAGGTCGACACCTCCACCACCCGTAAGTATGGAGGCACGGGCCTGGGTCTGGCCATCAGCCAGCGGTTTTGCCAGTTGATGGGAGGCGGTATCACGGTTGCCAGCCAGCCAGGCCTGGGTTCCACCTTTACTATCCGGTTGCCATATTCGCACCCGGCCCGCGGTACGCCTTTAGAAGTTCAGTCGAGTTCCGCAATGCGGGCTGGGGAAGCGACGGCAGCGGGTCAGCAACCCGAAATCATCCTGGTGATCGATGACGACGCTACCGTACACGACCTGATGTGCCGCTCCCTGGCCAAGGAAGGTTTTGATGTACGGGTCGCTTTCAGCGGGGAAGAAGGATTGCGCATGGCCCGCGAGATCCGTCCGGACGCCATCACCTTGGATGTGTTCATGCCCGGAATGGATGGCTGGGCCGTGCTGGCCGCCCTGAAAGCCGATCCGGAGTTATCGGACATACCTGTCGTTCTGCTCACCATCGCCGATGACCGGGGCCGGGCCTGCCTGCTGGGAGCGGCCGACTTTCTGCAGAAGCCGGTGGAATGCGAACGGCTGGTCTCGGTGCTGCAGAAGTGCCAGGCGGGTGCGTTGCCCGGACCGCTGCTGGTCGTGGATGACGACCCTGCCTCGCGCGAAATGGCGGCGCACGTCTTGCGCAAACGTTTCGGCTGCGTCATGGAGGCGGCGGATGGTCTCACGGCCCTGGCTCTGATGGAGCGGCAAAAACCCGGGCTGATCCTGTTGGACCTGATGATGCCCGGCATGGATGGCTTCGAGTTCATCGCCGCCGTGCGGCGGGTCGAAGAGTGGCGGGACGTTCCCATCATCATTCTCACCGCTAAAGACATTGGGCCCCCCGATCGCGAGCGCTTGCGGGGGGTCGGGCGTATTCTGCAGAAAGCCGATCTGGCCGGGGTAGGCTTGACCGGCGAAGTTGCCGATCTACTAAAAAGCGGACGGGCGAATCGGGCGGCGCTTACGGTACCGCGGGAGAAACATTGATATGGTGCTGCTGATTGTCGACGACGAGGAAAGCAATCGCGACATGCTCGCACGCCGCTTGCAGCGCCAGGGCTTCGAGGTGTCGCTGGCCGAAGATGGTCCGCAGGCGCTGGCTGCTATTCAAGACCGGCTGCCGGACATGGTGCTGCTCGATGTCCGCATGCCCGGAATGAGCGGGATGGAAGTGCTGCAGAACATTCGCGGGCAACATTCCGCTACCGAACTCCCAGTCATCATGGTGACGGCCGAAAGCCATAGCGCCAGCATGGTGGAGGCCCTGAAAATGGGCGCCAACGATTACATCACCAAGCCCGTGGATATGCCGGTGGCACTGGCCCGTATTCGTACGCATCTCTCGCAAAAGACGCTGTCCACAGCCTTGCGGGAGAGCGAAGAACGGTACGCGCGCGCCGCCCGTGGCGCCAACGACGGCTTGTGGGACTGGGACCTCGAGCAAAACGAAATCTATCTCTCGCCGCGATGGAAAGAGATGTTGGGCTATCAGGATGGCGATGTCGGCGACCGGCCAGACGAATGGCTATGCCGCGTTCACCCCGACGATTTTCCGCGCCTGCAGGCTGCCATAGCTGCGCACTGCCGCCGCGAGATTCCGCAACTGGAATGCGAGCATCGCGTGCACTGCAAGGACGGCACCTACCGCTGGATGCTCTGCCGCGGTTTGGCTGTGTGGGATGCAGCGGGCGAGGCCATCCGCATTGCCGGCTCACAAACTGACATTACGGCCGCCAAGGTAGCCGATCCCTTGACCGGACTTCCCAATCGTGTTCTCTTCCTCGACCGGCTGGAACGCCGCGTGGAACTGGGCCGCCGTCATCCCAGCCGGGACTTTGCCATTCTTCTGCTGGATGTGGATCGCTTCAAAAATATCAACGACAGTCTGGGACATGCCGCGGGCGACCTCCTGTTGAAATCCCTTGCCGCGCGTTTAAAGGAGGCGTTGCGCGCCTCCGACACGGTGGCCCGGTTGCAGGAGGATTGCGGCGTGGCGCGGCTGGCAGGCGATGAGTTCGCGGTGCTGCTGCACGAAATCCACGAATCCTCCGATGCGGTTTCGGTCGCCGAGCGCATTGGGGCGGAAATGCGCCATCCATTCCTGCTCGAGGGCCACGAAGTGTTTGTGACTGTCAGCATCGGGATCGCCGGCAGCGCCCTCGGTTACGAGCGAGCCGAGGACTTATTGCGCGACGCTGATACCGCCTTGCATTGTGCCAAAGTCTTGGGCCGGGCCCGGTTTGAGTTCTTCGACGCGGAAATGCGCCGCCGCGCCATCACCCGTCTGCAAGTGGAAACAGACCTGCGGCGCGCCTTGACGCGCGATGAACTATGCCTGTATTACCAGCCGATTGTGGACCTTCGCTCCGGCAGGATCGCGGGCCTGGAAGCGTTGGTGCGCTGGCAGCATCCGCTGCGCGGCCTGGTCCCGCCGGCCGAATTCATCCCCATGGCGGAGGAGACGGGACTGATCGTGCCGGCCGGGCATTGGATCCTGGAGCAGGCGTGCCGTGACGCGCAGCGATGGCTCCGGGCAGCGGGAAGCTCGCCGAATGGCAAGCCGTTTGCCCCCGCTTTGACACTCCACATCAACTTTTCGCCGGTGCAATTGGCGGAATTCAACGCGATCGAAGAGATCGAGCGAATCCTGCGGCGCAACTGGCCCTCGAATCGCGGTTGCGCGTTGAGCTTTGAAATCACCGAAGGGACCATCATGCAGAATTCCGACGTGATCGCGCATCTCCTGGCCCGCTTACGAGACATGCATATCGGCCTCGACATCGACGATTTTGGTACAGGCTATTCTTCCTTGAGCCAGTTGCAGCACCTGCCCGTACAGACCTTGAAAATCGACCGGTCGTTCGTCAGCCGCATCGGGCAAGATGAGGAAAGCCTGGAAATCATCCGCACCATCCTGGCGCTGGCCCACAATCTCGGCATGAATGTGATTGCCGAGGGTGTGGAAACCGCCCAGCAGCTCGCTCAACTGAAGGCCCTCAAGTGTGAATATGCGCAGGGCTATTACCTGGGCCGGCCGTCGGCCGCGGAAACCGCCTGGTCATTGATCGCGCCTCCGGGCGGCGTAACAGCGGCTCCTTCCCTGAGTCACGTGGTCACGCCCGCGGTAACCGTTGCGGACGATACGCGAAGCCTCTAATTCCCGGATCTCGCGGCCCCGGCAGCGCATCCATTAATTGATTGTGGGGCGGGCCATGGCCTGCGTGGGTCCCTCGGACCTGTTTTCCGCGTTGAATCGACCGCCTTGATCAATCAAGATGGCGGCCTGAGAGTCCGCCGCAGGCAAAGTGCCTGCCCCACATAAAAATCCCCGGAGGAAGCATGAAACGTAACGCATCGGCTGTCTGGCAAGGTGATCTCAAACAAGGCAAAGGCGCCTTGTCCACTGCCAGCGGTGTTCTGTCGAATACGCAGTATTCGTTTGCCACGCGCTTTGAAAATGGCGTAGGCACCAACCCGGAAGAATTGCTGGCGGCCGCCCACGCGGGCTGCTTTGCCATGGCCCTATCCGGCCAACTGGGGGCTGCCGGGCTGACGGCCGAGCGTTTGGAGGTTACGGCCACGGTTTCCCTCGAGAAAACCGACAGCGGCTTCGCCATCACCGAAAGCCATCTGGAGTTGAAGGCGAAAATCCCCAACGCCGATCAGGCCGCCTTTGACACAGCCACCGGCAATGCCAAGGCCGGCTGCCCGGTTTCCAAGCTATTCAACACGAAGATTACGCTCAACGCCGTATTGGAAAAATAACGACTTGGCGCGGCGGTTACTCGCCGCTGGCTACGCGCGGGGTCCGGTTAGAGGCCGTGTGCGTCAGTGTGCGTCTGGGTTGCACTTTCCGGCGATGAGTGGCCACCACGTGCTTCGGCGTGGATACTTCGCGATAGCTGGCCGGAATCACGAGCTTATCGCCGGCGGTCGGCCTGCCCTGGCTTAAGGTATTGGCCGCCGCGATGCTGCTGGCCGCCATCCCGTAGTGCTTGCCGATAGATGCCAGAGTTTCGCCGCTCGATACCGTGTGCATCCGCCACGACGCCCGGCGCTCGGCCGGGATCATCTGCAGCGATGCCGATAGCGTGCTGCCGGTACCCTTGGGAACATGCAGCACGTAACCCGCGGGCGCGATCCCTTTCAGCAGTGCGGGATTCAAATCCTGCAATTCCTGCATGGGGGCGTCGGTCATATCCGCCACCAGGGCCAGGTGCGTGGGCGACGAGACCGCGATCGTGTCATATTCGAGCGGCGAATCCGGGGTCACGTTGTCCAGGCCGTACTCAGATGCGTTCTTGGCGATGATGGTCATAGCCAGAACGATAGGAACGTAGTTGGTGGTTTCCACCGGCAGGGCGCGGCGGTTGCGCAGTTCCCAGAAATCCGCATATCCGGTTCGTTCCACGGCGCGGGCTACCGCTACAGGCCCGCAATTGTAAGCCGCCATCGCCAGGTACCAATCCCCAAACATATTGTAGAGATCGTGCAGATGCCTGGCGGACGCGCGCGTGGCTTTCTCAGGATCGTAGCGGTCGTCGGTGTAAGCGGTGTGCATCAACCCGTATTCTTGTCCGCGCCAGGCCACGAACTGCCACATTCCGGCGGCGGCCTTGCGGGATACCGCGCGCGGAAAGAACCCGGACTCGGCTTGAGCCAAGTGGATCAACTCCTGAGGGACACCTTCCTCCTGGAGAATACGGCTGATCAAAGGACGATAACGGCCCGCCCGCTCCATGCCCGCGATCATGGTCTTGCGCCCGCGTCCCGAGAAATAATTGACATAGGCCAAAACCGCGTCGTTTACAGACAGGGGAAGCTGGGATGCGGTGGCCTGCACCTGCTCCTTCACTTTATCTTTCAAGGTGGGATCGACCGGAAAAGTCATCTGGAGAAGATCTTCGAGCGGCGCTTTCTCAAAGCGCGCCTCGTCCACATCCACACCCGCACCCAGTCCCGCCAGATCGTAGCGATGGATGGTGTCCACCATCTCATCGAGCCTGGCCTCGAACGCTTGCCGGTCCGCCGGATTGTGGTCGGAGGCTTGTAGCATTAGATCGACGGCTGTGTCGAAATCCCGACGCGCTTGTTCGGGATCGTTTGCCTTATAGGATTTCCTACCTCGCTGGAACGCCTGATCGGCACGCTGCATCAAATAATCGGCTTCGGTAGGCGCGGACAGCGGTTTTTGCGCCGACACCATTGCAGGCACATCGTTTAGATAAGGGTTTGGTTCGAGCGCAGGCGGTTCATCCACCTGCGCGCTAGAGGTGGCGGCTGGCGGTGAAGGCAGGAATGCCGTTTGGAACTTGGTGTGCTGATTATATCCGCATCCCGAAAGAACCAGGGTAACGGAGGCGCTAAAAATATAATAAAAACGCTTAGTTCGATTGGCCACTAAAACGATCCTTCGAACGGATTTATAAAGCTCGTTGCGGAAGCTGTAGCCGAAATGAAACCAAAACTCTATCGCAATACCCGGCCACGGTCAACCGGGGGATACACATTTTCGTGTGTCTAAACGATACACAGTGGCTAAAGCGCCGCTTTTAAGGGCCCGTCTGCAAGACCTATTTATTCTTCTTCTTCCTCTTCTCCGGTCTTGGCGGCCTTGGCTGCCGCTATAATCTTCTCCGCCTGAAGGGCGGGCACGAAATCGTAATGATCATACTCCATGGTGAAGGAGCCGCGCCCCTGTGTCATGGAAGTCAGATCATTCTGATAGTTTAACATCTCCGCCATGGGGGCATGGGCCCGGATGAACTGCGTATTACCTTTCGTATCCATGCCGGCGATGCGGCCCCGGCGGCCATTGAGATCACCCATGAGGTCGCCCGCGTACTCCACAGGCGCCTGGATCTCGACATTCATAATAGGCTCGAGCAGCGCGGGTTTGGCCTCCTGCATAGCGTTCTTGAATGCCTTGCGCGCCGCCAGCTTAAAAGAAAGCTCGGAGGAGTCCACATCGTGATACGAACCGTCATACACTACCACTCGGAAATCCACCATAGGGTATCCCGCGAGAAAACCGTTTTGAGCGGCTTCCAGAATGCCCTTTTCCACCGCCGGGATGTAGTTCTTCGGGATAGAGCCGCCGAAGATCTCGTTGACGAACTCGAACTTCGCCCCGCGCGGCAGCGGTTCCATGCGGATCCAGCAATCGCCGAACTGGCCGTGCCCGCCGGTCTGCTTCTTGTGCCGCCCCTGCACGTCCGCATGACCGCGGATGGTCTCGCGATAAGGGATCTTCGGGGCTTTTAGGGTTACATCCACGCCGTAGCGCTTTTTCAGCCGGCTGACGACTACTTCAACATGCTGCTGTCCGCTACCGCCCAGCAGAAACTCTTTGGTTTGCGGATCGCGGTAGAAGCGCAGGGATTGGTCCTCTTCGAGTATCCTGTGGACCGCGTTGCCCATGCGGTCCTCATCCTGGCGCGACTTGGCCTCTATGGCGAAAGCAATGGACGGTTCGGGAAGTTGGACGGGCGGGTAGGTGAAATTGACGCCTTTGTCAGCCAGCGTATCGCCGGTCAGCGTGTCCTTGAGTTTGGCGACCGCGCCGATGTCTCCGGCGTAAATCTCGGTCAAGGGCACAATCGTCTTTCCCACCGGCGCCCCGATGTGCGCCAGTCGTTCGCCGGTGCCTTTCTGTAGATTCTGCAGGTTACCGTCGTTCTTCACCACGCCGGAATAGACCTTAAAGAAAGTAATTCGGCCGGCAAAGGGATCGGCCGTCGTCTTGAAAACGTAAGCGGAAGTTGGGCCGGTGCTGACCACCTTGCGCATGGTCTCGGCGCCATCCACTTTGGCAGCGACTTCGCGCTCGGTGGGCGCCGGCAGGTTCTCCACCATGAAATTCAGGATCAGGTCCGAGCCGATGTTGTGCAGCGCCGAGCTGCATAAAACCGGGAATAGCCGCATTTCCTTGACGCCGGACTGCACACCTTCGAGGATATGTTCCGCCGGCAGCGTCCCTTTCTCAAAAAACTCCTCCATGAGGGCGTCGTTACCCTCCGCGACCAGCTCCACCAGGGCCTCATGCGCGGTTTGGGCCGCAGCGGCCATATCCGCCGGGATATCGCCCTCTTTGCCCTTGCCGTCTCCGTCCGTGGTATAGGTGTATGCCTTCATACGCACCAGGTCGATGATGCCTTTGAAATCCCGTTCCGCCCCGATGGGGAGCTGAATCGGAATAGCGGTGCGGCCGAAAGCTTCCTGCACCGAACCTAGCGCGCGGTCGAACGAAGAGCGCTCGCGGTCGAGCTTGTTGATCACCACGGCCCGCGGCAGCTTGTAATCGTTGGCGTACGACCAGACTTTTTCGGTCTGCACCTCCACGCCCGCGACGCCGTCCACCACCACCAGTGCGGCGTCGGCCGCCACCAGCGATGCGCGTGTGTCGTTAATAAATATGTTGTAGCCGGGCGTATCGAGGATATTGATCTTGGTCTTCTTCCACTCCGCCACGGCGATTGCAGTGGAAATGCTGACCTTGCGCTGGACTTCTTCCTCGTCGAAATCCGTAATCGTGTTGCCTTCATCCACCCGCAACAGCCTGCTGGTGGCTCCGGCGGTGAACAGCAACCCGGAGGTGAGCGTGGTCTTGCCGGAATCGCCGTGGCCCACCACACCAACGTTCCGGATGTCCTTGCTTTCGTAGGCCTTCACAGAAAAGCTCCAGTTTGAAATCGGAGTGTAACACGTGCGGGGACGGCGGGTGTTGTCCGCCCTTACCTACACCCCTACCACCCCAGCCAGGGGACTGCTGGCGCTGGCGTACAGCTTTTTCGGCATGCGGCCGGCAAGGTAGGCGAGGCGGCCGGCTTCCACCGCCAGTTTCATGGCTCGCGCCATGCTGGGTGCATCTTCCGCGGCGGCTATCGCGGTGTTCATCAGCACGCCATCGGCGCCCAATTCCATGGCGATCGCAGCATCCGAAGCGGTGCCCACGCCGGCATCCACGATCATCGGCACGGAGGTAATCATCTCGCGCATGATGCGCAGATTGGCGGTGTTCTGCACGCCCATGCCGGAACCTATCGGGGCCGCCAGGGGCATGACCGCCGCGGCGCCCGCATCGATCAGCTTGCGCGCATTCACCACGTCGTCATTGGTGTAGGGCAGCACCACGAAGCCTTCCTTCACCAGCACGCGCGTGGCTTCCAGCAGACCTTCATTGTCTGGAAACAACGTTTTCTCGTCGCCGATGACCTCCAGCTTGATCCAGTTGGAAAGGCCGACTTCACGCGCCAGGCGCGCGGTGCGGATGGCGTCGTCCGCGGTATAGCAACCAGCGGTATTGGGGAGGATGAAAACCTGGGAACGGTCGATATAATCCAGCAGCGATTCCTTGGAGCGGTCCGTGAGGTTCACGCGGCGCACCGCGACGGTCACCATATCGGCGCCGGTAGCCTCGTGGCACCGGGCCATCTCCTGGAAGCTCCGATACTTTCCAGTTCCTACAATGAGGCGGGAGCGGAAATAGCGGCCGGCGATAGTGAGGATGTCTGACATGCTTCCATTGTAGGACGCGCATGCCGCCGCCTGGCGTCCGGCTTCAGGCCTCCGCGTGAAACGGGTTGAAGTCGGTGTTGGTATCGAACGGGTCCACGCCCTCGCGCCGCTTCAAGAAGTTCACGATGGAGTAGGTGATAGGGGTGGCCACCACTTCGTACGCAACCTTAGCCAGATAACCCGAGAGGACCAGCCTGACGATCAGTGCTACGCTCAGGCTGCCGCCAAACGCCAGCACCGTCACTACGAAGGTATCCACCGCCTGGCCGACCACGGTAGAGCCGACCGTCCGCGTCCACAGGTAGCGCCCGTTGGTCAGCAGCTTCATTTTCGCCATCACGAAGGAATTGGCGAATTCCCCGCACCAGAAAGCCGCCAGGCTGGCCAGAATCAGACGCGGCACGAAATTGAAAACCGTCGCGAAGGCCGCTTGCCCCTGCCATCCCGGCGCGGGCGGCAGCCAGACGCACACCAGTCCCATCGCCGCCAGCAGGGCTGACGCGAAAAAACCGATCCAGATAGCGCGGCGGGATGCTCCGTACCCGTAGACCTCGGTGAAAACATCGCCGAAGATATAAGTCACCGGAAAAAACAACAGCGCGCCGCTAATGCGGAACGGGCCCACCGCCGTGATCTTCTGACCCACCAGGTTAGAGATCAGCAGGATCACTACGAACACGTGCACCAGCATGTCGTAGTAGCGATAGCGGTCTACGTTCATCCGGTGGTATACCGCTCCCACTGGACCGAGTGATCCGAAGTGACGGCGCGCGTTTCGGCCGGCGAATCCGTACGGAAATACGACCACGGTCCAGGAATCCACGGGTAGCGCTCGATGACCGATTCATCGACGGTGACGCCCAACCCTGGCCCGCGCGGCACGATCAGGTCGCCGTGATCGATCTCCAAAGGCTCCCGCAGAATCTCGCCCGCCAGCGGGAACGGGTACATGCCCTCCCGCCCTGATGCGGAATAGCACGGATACTCCAGCCACTCCACCACCGCCTCAGGCCAGCAGATGCCCAAATGCGCGGCGGCCACCACCTCCAGGGCGGTCCCCCAGCTATGAAAGGCAAATCGCAGGCCGCCGCGCGCGATGCCCGCCAGCAGCCTGCGCCCCAACGAAAAACCGCCCTGGCAGCAGACGTCCATTTGCACGTAATCGACCGCCTGCCGCAGGATCAGGTCCTGATAGCGATCTTCGCTCGGTTCGTGCTCGCCGCTGGCCAGGGGCAGGTAATCCCGTTCCTTCAGGCGAAGGTAGGCCTCGTGATCGTCGGGCGGCAGGGGCTCTTCCAGCCACGCGACATTGTAGTCGGCCATCTCACGGGCAAGTTGCTCCACCGTCTCGAAGCTGTAACTGCGATCGCCCATGCGCCACCAGGTATGCGCATCCACCATCAGGTCGAAATCCGGGCCCACCGCGCGCCGCATTTGCCGCACGGTTTCGATATCTCCTTCGGGACCGCTGGCCGCGCGCATCTTGTAGCCGCGGAAACCCAGGCCGGCGATGGCGGCGGCTTCCGCGGCGTAGCGCTCCGGCGGCATGTACATTCCGGCGCTGCCGTAGAGCCGGATGCAGCCGCGCACGCGTCCCCCCAGTTCCTCGGATAACGGCAGGCCTTTGGCCTTGGCGCACAAATCGTAGAGGGCCACTTCTACCGCGCAATAGGTCCTGGCTACGGCGGCATCTACGCCGGGCCATTCCAAAAACTGGATGCGCAGCGCGTCGGGATCCGATAGCTTACGGCCTTCCAGAAATGGGCGGATGATGTTCTCAATGATGTTCTGCGCCCGTTCGCTTCCCGGACCCGGCGCGTAACCCACCAGCCCTCCGCTGGATTCAATGCGGATCAGCATGGCGTCGCGCTTCAGGATGGTGCGCTCACCGCCATAGAAGGGCAGCCGCACCGGCTCTGGGAACGGATAGGATAGCAGGAAGGATCGCACGCTGGAGATGATCATCGAACTCCAGCACAACAGGATAGCAAACTACCCTGCGCCTTGCGGGCGAGCCCTCCCAGCAACCCCTACGCGCTACCCTTGCCCGCCCCGGACACCGCCACCGTCTGCAGCGCCACCCGCGCCAGGTAGAACCGGTAAAACATGAAGATCAGCCCCATCACCGGCAGGATCAGCAGCGGCGGCTTCCAACCCCACTCCCGCCCGGATGCCGTCATTACCGATACCAGCGCGCCCCCCAGCAGGTAGTAAGGAAATGCGCACAAGTAGCACTGCTGCCAGATGACGCGCAAGGACTCCCCCTTCACCAGCGACAACACACCTGACACCAGCAGCGAGTTCGACAGGAAGTAGAGGCAGGTGGCCACCGCCAGAACGATGGGCGCCGAATCCGCATGCCAGTGCCACCGCACCAGGTTCGCGCATTGGTACGCCAGTAAAAGGCTGGCCGCCACGGCTGCCACGCCGAACAACACTTGCACGGCGGAGGGCAGCGGCTTGGCTCTCCACAGGCACTGCACGATCACGCTGGCACAGGCCAACACCATGGTTTCCGGCAGGCTCAGCTCTGAGATGCCCAGCAGAACGAACAGGAACCCGATCGACATCGTACCGCTTAGCCCTGGCAGCCGCAGTTTCAGCGTGGCTGCCAGCAGCGATAGCAGCAGGTAGGTGAAAAAGCGAACTAGATCATGAGACCAGGGGGAATCCGCGAAGGCATAAGCCATCGCTGCGATTCCGGCCGCGCTCACCAGAGAGATGTAAACCTTCGCGTTGCCCGGCATAAGTCATTCCCCTCGTCAAACAGCACGACAGCGTTCTACTGATCGCCGTCATCCGCGGCGAACGCCTGGATGTTCGATGACGGTTGCACCGATGTCCCCCACACGATGTTCGTCGGACTGATCCAGGGCGCGCCCGTACCGGCCCACAAAACCGGATAGCTGCTCTGCGTTTGTCCCGCGAAAACCGTGGTGCCCCACACAATATTCGTCCCCCAGACGATATTCGTTCCCCAGACGATGTTGGTACCCCACACAATGTTCGTACCCCACACGATATTGTCCGCGAACATCAGGGTGACCGAGCCGTTCGGGTTCATAATCGCGATCGGCGAGATGGCCGGAACGTTGACCAGGTCGGTATTGTTCAGCGCGGCGGCGATATTCACCTGGCCGGCGCCCACCGTGAAGATATCCGAAATGTTGCTGAAGTTGAAGAAATGGATGCGGTCCATCGCGTTGCTGTAGAGCGAAGATATTCTGGTCGCCGTTTTCATCAGCCGCGCCTTAATCTGATCGGGCGTCAGCGACGGATTCTGCTGAATGAGCAGGGCCGCCGCGCCGCTAACCACCGGAGTGGCCATGCTGGTCCCGCTTAGCGTGAAATACTTGGACGAGTTACCGGAAGGGCTGCCGGATTCGTAGAAGGAGTTGGCTACCAGGTCCGCGGGATACTCTAATGCCAGTGTCGAATTAGGAGCCATCAGGGAGACGATCGCGTTTCCCGGCGCCACCAGGTCCGGCTTGGCGATATGATCGATGGCCGTCGGTCCTTCGGAACTGTAGCTGGCCACGGTATCACCGGCCACGTTGGTCGAGCCGTGCGTATTCGTCGCACCTACCGTGATCACGTAAGGATCATTTCCCGGCGATGCGATGGTGCCGTAGAGAGGCAGGCCGCCCTGCGCGTTGCGCCCGTTGTTTCCGGCTGCCACCACCACCGTAATGCCGCTGCTCCAGGCTGCTTCGACGGCCTGGCAAAGCGGATCGAGCTTATAGCTTTCGTAGACCTGCTGTCCCAGCGACAGATTCAAAACGCGGATGTTGTACGCGCCGGCAAGTGTGATCGCCTGGTCGATGGCGGCAATCACGCCGCTGTCGGTGCCGGCGCCATTCTGATCGAGAACCTGTAGGTTGATCAGGTTGACGTTCGGAGCCACGCCGTTGAAGGTGCGGGTGAAGCCCGGTCCCTTCGAATCCTTGCCGTTGGAGCCGATGATGCCGGCCACGTGCGTGCCATGGCCGTAAAGATCCGTGCCGGTCAACCCTGTCACAAAACTCTGGCTGTAAACGATACGCGAGCCGGTGCCATTTGAATTCGTCAGATCGTCGTGCGCATAAATGCCGCTATCCACTACCGCGACGCCCACGCCCGTGCCATTCAGGCCTTCCTGCCAGGCCACGTTTGCGCCCACGGTCTGCGTGGTGATATCCAGGCTGCCGGAGACCGCGCGATTCGGCGAGACATAGGTTACCGCCGGATTCTGCGCCAGCGCCTTGATCTGTGCCGCATTCAAGATCAAATGCAGGGCCCTGATGTGCTTAAACCGTCTCTTCACCTGGCTCGCCGAAAACACAGCCACATCATTATTGGTTGGTATCCGGCTGAACTGCGCGATCACCTGAATACCAGTCGACGCCAGCATGGGCTGCATGGAGTCGGCATTCAGTATTTGCTGCAGGTCACCCGAGACCTTCGAGCCGGCCATCGCCATACTGCAGGCCGCGAAGATTGCCAGCACGGCAAGCCGTGTGACACCACCCCAGACGGCATGGTCCGGGGACGGCTGCTGCTGGCAACTGGCGGTACCTGAATTAACCGAGGATGACAATTTTTGTTCTCTCATGATGGCGTTACCCGAATCTGGTCCGAACTTCGTTTGCGTTTCCACGGCGTTTGCTGATGCATGGTGACTGCCATCGGAAACCGGAGCGTAACTTGTTATGATTCGGCGATTTTCAGCGAGGCGAGAGATAAAGGGGAGGCGCCGGTGACAGGCCTGTCACGGGCCCGGTGACACTGGTGGCGCAACGGGTGGCGCCGGCGGCGACGCGGGCTGCAAGCCGGTCCACTCTTCGGCCAGCACGATGGAATTAGCGGGATTACGCGGATCGTACTTCACGCACACATGCCCGAGGCCGGAAAGATCGCCGGGCAGAAATGCCTTCAATCGTGAAATGTCCTGTGAAGCGGTGTAGAGTACACCGCGCACGGAATAGGAATACATCAGCAGTTCATCGCTGAGGTCGATCAGGTTTGCGTCGTTGATTTTGCCGGTCGCTACCAACATCAAGCGGCGCCGGCGTTCCTTCTCTTCCGGAGTAATCCGCGAACGCCGCCAGGCGCGCCAGCCAATCGCTCCGAGTATCGCAACCAGGATCGCCAGCAGCGCCGCGGTAATACCATCAGCCGCTGTGTGCACCTTCGATGACGGTTACGCGACCGGCGCTTCCTGGAAGACTTTGGCCCAGTCCTTAAGGAATTGATCGAGACCCTTATCGGTGAGCGGATGGTTGAACAACATATCCAGCACCTTGAAGGGCATGGTGGCGATGTGCGATCCGGCCAGCGCTGCGTCCACCACGTGTGTAGGAGAGCGCAGCGAAGCCGCCAGCACCTGCGTCTTGAAGCCGTGAACCTTATAGATCTGGGTGATGTTCTTGATCAGGTCCATGCCGGTCCAGCCGATATCGTCCAGCCTCCCCACGAACGGGCTCACGATGTAGGCGCCGGCTTTGGCCGCCAGCAGCGCCTGTGCGGGCGAGAAGCAAAGGGTTACGTTGACGCGGATGCCGTCCCTGCTCAACGTCGAGGTGGCTTTGATGCCGTCCCGCGTCAGCGGGCATTTCACCACGATATTCTTGTGGATGCGTGCCAGTTCGCGGCCCTCGCGCACCATCTGGCTCGATTCGGTGGAGACCACCTCCGCGCTGATATCGCCATCCACGATGTCGCAGATCAGCCGGATCTGGTCTTCGAGCGGCCGGCCTTCCTTCGCAATCAGGGTCGGGTTGGTCGTCACACCATCGACGATGCCCCAATTGGCGCCCTTCTTCAGCTCATCCAGGTTGGCGGTATCCAGAAAAAACTTCACGTTTTAGTACCCTCCAGTTCTAGGATTATACCATTCCATGTGAGGCGGGCCCCATCTGCAGCGACGCCCTGCGCGGGGCTCTTTAGCCCCGCCCTGGCACTACCCTCCCAACAAGTCCAGATATCTGGCCACCGCCTCGATCCCCCGATAAAAATTAGGCAAATGCAGCTTCTCATTCGGCGCGTGCAGATTGTCGTCCGGCAGCCCGAACCCCATCATGACGCTAGGGATGCCGAGGCTCTCCTCAAACGCCGCCACAATCGGGATCGATCCGCCCGAACGGATATAAACCGTCGGCTTGCCGAACACCTCCGACATGGCTTCGGCCGCCGCCTGAATGAACGGATTGTCGGGGTTCACCAAAGAAGGCGGCGCGCTGTGCAGCACCTTCAGCTCAGCCGTCACCCCCCGCGGGCAGGCTTTGGCGACCGCCTGCTTAAGCTGCTCGGCGGCCTCCTTAGGATTCTGGTCCGCCACCAACCGCGTGCTGATTTTGGCCACCGCGCGGGCCGGGATTACGGTCTTGGCGCCTTCCCCGGTAAATCCGCCGCGAATGCCGTGCACTTCGAACGTGGGCCGCGCCCACAACCGCTCGAACAGGTCGATGCCGGGCTCGCCCACCAGCTCCCGCGCGCCCATCTCCTTTTCCGTGTACTCCCGCTCGTCGAACGGCAGCCGCGCCCAGGCCTCGCGCTCCTTGGCGCTGGGCGGCACCACGCGATCGTAGAATCCCGGAATCTGGATATGCCCGTCGCGGTCCTTCAGCGCGCTGATGATCTCCGCCACCGCCTGCATCGGGTTGGGCGCCGCGCCGCCGTACACTCCCGAATGCAAATCGTGGTTGGCGCCTTCTACCGTCAGCTCGGCGTAAACCATGCCGCGCAATCCTACGCAGATGGTGGGCAGCTCCGGCGCGAACATCTCCGTGTCGCAGATAATGGCCGCATCGGCTTTCAGTCGCCCGGGCTTCTGTCCCACGTAGCTTTCAATATGCTCGCCGCCGGTCTCTTCTTCGCCCTCGATCAGGAACTTTACGTTCACAGGTAGCTTGCCGCGCGTCTTCAGCAGCCCTTCCACAGCTTTGATCAGGATGTAAGTCTGGCCCTTGTCGTCCGAGGAGCCGCGCGCGAAAATATCGTCCCCGCGCACGTCCGGCTCGAAGGGCGGCGATTTCCATTCGTCCAGCGGATCGGGCGGCTGCACGTCGTAGTGGCCGTACAGGAGCAGCGTGGGTTTTCCCGGCGCGCCGTTCCACTCCGCGAATACCAGCGGATTGCCGTCGCCTTCGATCAGGTCGCCGGTAAGCCCCGCGGCCCGCAGCTCGCCGAGGACGAACTCCGCGGCGCGCCGGATATCGGGCTTATGCTCCGACAGCGTGCTGATGCTGGGAATGCGCAGGAACGTCTTCAGGCCTTCCAAAAAGACGGCCTGATTTTCCTGGTAGTAATTCATGGTGGGGCACCTCAGTGCCATTGTATACGCGAGTCAGCCCGCGTCTTCCGCCAGCACCTCGCGCGCTTTGTCTAAATATGACGTGGGCACCAGCAGGCGGAAGCTGCCCGCCGGGTTGGCGCCAGTCCATTCCTGGGCCAGGCTGTCGTCTTCGAGGAACGTCGGAATAAACGCCGATTGCAGCCGCGCGCGCGCCGCCTGCGCCTCGCCGCGCTGCTTGAATATTCCGGCCGGAGCCAGTTCTTCCTCTTCCCGCTGCTCGGCCTCCCCGTCGACCGCCAGCCTGGCAAGCGTGGGTTCGCCGGCTTCCGCCACTTCGTCCGCCGCAAGATCCGGGGCTTCCTCCGCCGCATCGATCCCGCGCTTGGCCATTTCCACGTCGTAGCACGGGCGCGCGATATCGCTCAGCTCGTCGCGCCGCAGCGACAACAACTCCAGGTCGGACATGCCGCTGTAACTTTGCCGGTAATCGTCGGCAGTGAATTTCATGGGATCCTCCGTCGCGGACCGGTATTATAGCGCCCGGCAGACCGCCAGCTTCCGGCGCAGGAACCGGCGTTCGGGCTCCGAGCACGGGCATTCAAGCGCCGCGCGGAACGATGCTGCGGCCTCCAGTTTGCGGTTCAACTCCAGCAGCAGATGGCCGCGAACCGCCAGCAGCAAGTAATAGTTCTGCAGCTTCGGATCGCTTTCGAGCGGTTCGATCTCCGCCAGCGCCTCCGCCGCGCCGCGTACTTTAGCCACCGCTACCGCCCGGTTCAGCGCCACCACGGGCGAGCCGTTGAGTTCCAGGAGTTGGTCGTACATTTCCAGGATCATGGGCCAGTCCCGCGACTGCGGATCGGTGGCGCGCGCGTGCGTCGCCTCGATGGCCGCCTGCACGTGGTACTCGGAAACGTCCTCGCCCGCCATGGATCGATCGAAATAATGAAACCCCATGGCGATCAGATCCTGGTCCCATCGGGCGCGGTCCTGATGCTCGAGCAGGATCAGATCGCCGGACTCGTCCACCCGCGCCGGCAGCCGCGCGGCTTCCAGCGCCATCAAAGCCACCAACGCGTTCACCCGCGGCTGCGTGATCGATGATGCGGCCACCAGCCGGCCCAGGCGCAGCGCTTCCAGGCATAGATCCTGGCGGATCAGGTCTTCCCCCGCATGCGCGGCATAGCCTTCGTTGAACATGAAATAAATGACTTCGAGCACCGAGTCGAGCCGCCGCGCCAGTTCCGCCCCGTGCGGCATATCCAGTGTGAGCTTTTCATTGCGTATCTGGCGTTTGGCCCGCACCAGCCGCTGCGCGATAGCCGCGTCTTCCGCCAGAAAAGCGCGCGCAATCTCGCGCACCCCGAACCCGCCCACCGTTTTCAGGCTCAAGGCCACCCGCGCCTCCCGCGGAATCTCCGGATGGCAGCACATGAAAATCAGGCGCAGCTCGTCATCGCGCAACTGCTCTTCCAGATCGGGATCGTCCGGCGGGGCCGAGGCCGCTTGCGACAACTCAGCCACGATGGCGTCGGTCTTGTCGCCCAGCATGCGGTTGTGCCGGACCGCGTCGATGGCAATATTGTGCGCCACGCGGAACAACCAGGCCGCGGCGTTATCGGGCACTCCCTGGTACGGCCATGTCTGCATGGCGCGCAGCATGGCTTCCTGTACCGTTTCTTCCGCCAGCTCCAGGTAGGCCGGGCCGAACAGCCGCGTAAGATGCGCGACCATCCGGCCCGCCTGGTGCCGGAACAGGTGTTCCAGCAGCAACCCTGGATTCGCCGATTCGCCTACGTTCCCCAGACTTGCCTCACCTCGATCGTGCCGCCATACTCCAGGTGCGGATGTTCCAACGACAGTTTGACGGCTTCATTGTAGTCCGCGGCCTCGATCGTGTAATACCCGCCCAGAACCTCCTTCGTCGCGCTGTAAGGACCATCCGTGGTGCGGGTTTTGCCGCCTTCGGAGCGCATCACCCGGCCAGGATCGGGCGCCAACCGCTTACTGTCGCGGGTGAACGATTTGCTCGTCCAAGCCATGTACTTCTCGGTAGCCTTCTGCATTTCCTCCGGGCTGAGCCGGCTCCAGCCGGAGGGATCGTCGTAGAGCAAGAGCATGAAATATGCCATGGTTTCTCCTATTTTACGCGCGTGTATTGCGCGGTTTCCGTCATCTTGGGCTGGCCGTTCTCGTAGAATTCCCACGCGCTCGCGAAGTGGTCATGGTCGCCCAGCCGGATCTTTGCATTGTGCATATGGCCCGCGCCCGGGCTGGTCAGGTTGGTGGCGTCCAGGAATTCGAAAGCCACTTCCCCGGTTTCGGCGTTGAACGAACGAGCCTGCATGCGCGGCTGGTTGCCCGCCATGCAGTAATGCGTCAACAGCAGCCGGTCCCCGTCCAGGTAGTAGACGGTCAGCATCTCGGGCATCTTGTCACCCGATTCCCGCTCCACCAGCGATGTCCCGCCGGCGATCAGCTCATAGCTGGTATGGACCTTGCCCATCGGCGTGTCGGCTTCCCATTCGCCCACCAGTGTTTTCAAGCGGGCGTATGCCGCCGGACCCGCCGCGGCGCTTTCCGATTTCGGGCTGCCGGCCAGAACTGCTCCGGCCGCCAGCATTCCGATTGCGATTACAAACAGGTTTCGTTTCATGGGTTTCTCCTCTGTGTCTGATGTTCTGCAACCTTTAAAACGAAGCAGGCCGCTCCAAATCGACATTCTTTCCCAAAAATTCTAAGCGAAAACTTGTGAAGAAGCGTCCAATCATAGTTAACCCATGCTTCTCCGCTTGTTTCTTGCCAGCTTTCTCGCGAGCGTGGCCGTGTTCGGGCAGCTTGCCTCGTTTCCCAAGCCGAATTACTTCCGCGAGACGTTCTCAAGGCCCATAAGAAAGGTTGAGCTGCAGGCCCCCGTGCATCTGCCCGACTACGTGGTGAACGGCAAGCTGGAGCTTTCCCTGCATTCCTATCTCGAGTTGGTGATGGCCAATAACACCGATATCGCCATCCAGCGGCTGACGGTGGACGTGGCCCAGAACGCCATCACCCGCGCCTTCGCCATCTTCGATCCACTGGCTACCGCGAGTTTCAGCAGCACGGAGCAGCGCAGCCCGTCCGGCGATCAGCTAACCGGCGCCAGCACCCTGGTCGAGCTTTCGCAGCCCGCGCAATTCAACTTTACGCAGACCCTCCCTACCGGCCTGAACTACAATGTGGGATTCTTCGCCCAGAAGCTGTCTACCAACAGCGGTTATTACTACTACAATCCGACCCTGAATTCCTCGCTGGGGATCAACATCTCGCAGCCCCTCATTAAGAACCGCGGCGAGTACATCAACCGTTTGCCGATCATGGTGGCCAGCAGCCGCCTGCGCAAGACCAATTACGACCTGAAAACGAGCCTGCTGCAACTGGTGAGCACCGCCGAAAACGCCTATTGGGACGCGGTGCTGGCGCGCGAAACGCTGCGCGTAGCCGAGAGCGCGCGCGATCTGGCGGACCAGGCCTTGAAGCGCTCCAAGCGCGAGCTGGAACTGGGCGCCCTTTCCCCCCTGGATATCTACAACCCGGAGCAGCAATACGCCACCTCACAGATTGGCGTGTCGCAGGCCCAATACTTCCTTAAGCAAACCTGGGATGCGTTGCGCCGGCAGATCGGCGCCGATCTGGATCCGCAGATCCGCACGCTGCCCATCGAGCTGACTGAAACCGTCTCGCCGGAAGTGAACGCGCCGCCCATCGACGCCGAGTTGCAAGTGAAGAAGGGGTTGGCTGCCCGGCCCGACCTGAAGTCCGCAATGCAGGATCTGGATATCGACGATTTGGGGATCAGCTCGGCCAAGAACGAACTCCTGCCGGACCTTGAGCTGACCGGAGCGTACACCACGCAGGGCTTGGGTGGGATTTTCTATCCAGGCGTCGGCGTGACCGGAGCTATAGCGGCTCCGCCCATCCCGGGCGGCTTCGGCGATGCCCTCAGCCAGATGTTCGGCTTCGGCTACCCTGTCTACTCTTTCGGCCTCACCTTGCGCCTGCCCATCAAGAACCATGCCGCCTCCGCGGACATGGCCGATGCGCTGGTGTCTAAGAAACGCGATGCCCTGAACGTGCGCACCGTGCAACAACAGGTGCGGCTCGACGTGGTCACGGCGGTAAGCCAGGTCGAGTCGAGCAAGGATGCCATGCGGCTGGCCGTGGTCGCCCGCGATTTTTCGCAGAAGTACCTGGAATCGGAGCAAAAGAAATACGAGCTGGGCAACAGCACCGTCTTTTTCGTGCTGCAGGCGCAGGGCTCGCTGGTTTCGGCCGAATCCAGCGTGGTCCAGAACGCCGTCAGCTACCGCCGGAATCTGATGAACCTGCTCGTGCGCACCGGCGAATTGCTGGAGGCGCGCGGCATCGCCACCCAGTAGGCTGCCTCACACACCTTGCGGCCGCCACCCGCGCCGCGCTGTAATAACCCTCGATGTCCTCCAGCACCCCTCGTCCACTCCGCAGCCGGGAATGGTTCGCCGACCCCGGCTATTACGGCTTCGCCCGCCGCGCCTGGCTTCGGTCGGAAGGCTTTACAACCGAAGTTTTCCAGGATAAACCCGTCATCGGCATCTGCAACTCCTGGAGCGAGCTGAATAACTGCAATCTCCACCTGCGCACCGTTGCCGAAGCCGTCAAGCGGGGCGTGTGGGCAGCCGGCGGCTTTCCGCTCGAATTTCCCACTATTTCCCTGGGCGAGATGTTCATGCGCCCCACCACCATGCTCTACCGCAACCTGATGGCCATGGACGTGGAAGAATCCATCCGCGCCAATCCGCTCGACGGTGTGGTGCTGCTGTGCGGCTGCGACAAGACCACCCCTGCGCAGCTCATGGGCGCCGCCAGCGCCGACCTGCCCGCCATCATGGTGCCCGGCGGACCCATGCTCGCCGGCCAGTGGCGCGACCAGCGCCTCGGCTCCGGCACCGACGGCCGCAAGCTCTTCGATCTCTTCCGCACCGGCCGCCTCAGCGAAGAACAGTGGTGCGAAATCGAGGGTGGCATCGCGCGCAGCGCCGGTCACTGCACTGTCATGGGAACGGCGTCCACTATGACCAGCCTCGCCGAGGCCCTCGGCATGACCCTGCCCGGCTGCGCCAGCGTGCCCGCGCCCGATTCGCGCCGCCTCGCCATGGCCGAAATGAGCGGCCGCCGCATCGTCGAAATGGTCCAGGAGGATCTACGTCCCTCCCGTATCATGACCCGCGCCGCGCTCGAAAACGCCATCACCCTAGATATGGCGATCGGCGGATCTACTAACGCCGTCATCCACCTGATCGCCATCGCCGGCCGCCTGGGCATCGAACTCCGCTTGGACGAATTCGATCGCATCTCGCGCCGAACCCCTTATATCGCCAATATCAAGCCATCCGGCGAATTTCTGATGGAGGATTTTTTTCAAGCCGGCGGCGTGCCTGCCGTGATGCGCGAGATCTTGCACCTGCTCCAAGGCGACGCGCTGACGGTCACAGGAAAGACCGTCCGCCAAAACGTGGAGCGCGCCGAATGTTTCCGCCGTGACGTGATCCGCACCGCCGCTGCGCCGCTCCATCCCGAAGGCGGGACTGTCGTCCTTTATGGCAACATCGCCCCCAATGGCGCCGTCATCAAGCAGACCGCCGCCTCGCCGCACCTTCTCCAGCATCGCGGCCGGGCGCATGTCTTCGAAAACTATCAGGAGATGCGCGAGCAGATCGATTCCCCCGATTTGCCGGTCGATGAATCCAGCGTGCTGGTCATGCGCAACTGCGGACCCAAAGGCGCCCCCGGTATGCCGGAGTGGGGCCACATCCCCATGCCGCGCGTCCTGCTCGACCGCAACGTCACCGACATGGTCCGCATCAGCGACGCCCGCATGAGCGGCACCAGCTTCGGTACCGTAGTGCTGCACGTAGCGCCCGAATCGGCCATCGGCGGCCCGCTGGCCACCGTGCGCACCGGAGACGAAATCGCCCTGGACGTAGGCGGCCGCCGCATCGATCTCCAGGTGCCTGCCGAAGAAATCGGCCGCCGCCTGGCCGCCTTCACGCCTCCGCCGCCGCACTACGAGCGCGGCTACGGGCGCATGTTCCTGGAACACGTCACGCAAGCCGATCGCGGTTGTGACTTCGATTTCTTAGAAGCGCAAAGGGGCGCGTGTCCGCGCCGCCAGGAAGGATAGCAACTCGCGAGATAGTGGCGGCGCGGCCGTCGCCCCGTTTTGCGCGGCTACTAAAAAGAAGCGCAAAGCGGCGCGTGTCCGCGCCGCCAGGAAGGATAGCAACTCGCGAGATATTGGCGGCGCGGCCGTCGCCCCGTTTTGCGCGGCTACTAAAAAGAAGCGCAAAGGGGCGCGTGTCCGCGCCGCCAGGAAGGATAGCAACTCGCGAGATAGTGGCGGCGCGGCCGTCGCCCCGTTTTGCGCGGCTACTAAAAAGAAGCGCAAAGGGGCGCGTGTCCGCGCCGCCAGGAAGGATAGCAACTCGCGAGATAGTGGCGGCGCGGCCGTCGCCCCGTTTTGCGCGGTTGATCAAAAGCCGATCACGGGTTGATCTTGTAGAACCCTCGGTACACTCCCATCTCCGGATAGAAGACGTGCGACCGGTACAGCTCCATGATCTGCCTTATGTGGCCCAGGTCGTGAAAGGCGAATTCGTTCAATAACTGCGCGATGGTGATCAGCCCGAGTTCTTCATGCTGCCCGGTGCGCTCGCCGGAGCCTTCCGGCATCCCCTCCAGGAGCGCCAGCGTGGCCGCGCGCTTTTCTTCGAAGCGTCCCAGCTCCGCCATGGCATCGAACCGAGTGCGCCCGCGAAACAATTCCCACGGATCGTAGCTCACCAGCAACGGCCGCTCCGCCGTGAGCATCGGCTGGAAACGGTCGCGGAATCCCCGGGTCTCCACGTCCGCCAGATGCGCCAGCACCATGCCGATGGACCAGCGTTCGTCCGACGGCCGCCAGTCCAACTGCTCGGTCGTAGCCGGCGCCAACAGGCTCCGGAGAATGCCGGGTGTCTGCCGCAGGATCCGCAGACACGGTTCGGAATTCGGGATACGCGAGTCCGGCATGCGAATCTCCAGGTTACAATAAGGACATCTCTCCGTGGAAAATTCTATGTGTGGAATACTCCGGTCTCTGGCGCTCATAGGGGTGTGCTGCGTCAGTCTCCTCTTGCTGCCAGGCTGCGGCAAACAACAGGCGCAACCCGCCGGGGCCATGCCTCCCGTTCCGGTAAGCATCGCGGTAGCCGCCGAGGAAGCCGTGCCCGTCCAGGTCCGCGCTATCGGTACCGTGGAACCCTCCACTACCGTGCAGATCAAGTCGCAGGTCGCCGGCGAGCTGATGAGCGTGCATTTCACAGAAGGCCGCGATGTAAACAAAGACGACCTGCTCTTCGAAATAGACCCGCAGCCATACCGCGACGCGCTGGCGCAGGCGGAAGCCGCCGTCTCCCGCGACCGCGCGCAACAGACCCAGGCCCAAGCCAACGTGGCCCGCGACCAGGCCCAGGCCAAGAGCGCGGAAGCCGATGCCTATCGCTACGAACAGCTCGCCAAAGAAGGCGTCGCTCCAACCATGCAGGCCAGCCAGCAGCGCGCCGCCGCCGATGCCGCGCACGAATCGGTGCGCGCCGATCAGGCCGCCATCGAAAGTGCCCGCGCTTCGCTCGAAAGCGATCAGGCCGCCGTGGCCCGCGCCAAACTCGATCTCACGTATTGCGAAATCCGCTCGCCCGTCAGCGGCCGTACAGGCAACCTGCTGGTGCACCCCGGCAATCTCATCAAGGTGAATGACGTGCCGCTCGTGGTCATCAACCAGGTCGCCCCCATCTTCGTCTCTTTCGGCGTGCCCGAGGAGCAACTCGCCGCCATTCGCCGCCGCGCCGGCGACAACCTCGCAGTGGAAGCCTCCACGGACGCCGAGCCCAACCAGATTTCGCGCGGCCGCCTGAAAGTGGTGGACAACGCGGTCGATACTAACACAGGAACCATCCGTCTGAAAGCGGTCTTCGATAACACCGCGCATCTGCTCTGGCCCGGCCAGTTCGTCAACGTCGTCCTGACGCTGGATACCCAGGGCAAAGCCACCGTGGTGCCCTCCGAATCGGTGCAGGATGGCCAGCGCGGCCAGTTCATCTTCGTCGTGAAGCCGGATCAGACGGTTGAACCGCGGCAGGTCACCGTCATGCGCACCATCGGCAAGAAGTCGGTGATCGCCAAGGGCGTCACGCCGGGCGAGACCGTAGTCACCGACGGTCAATTGCGCCTGTTTCCGGGCGCCAAAATCCAACCCGTGCCCGCCGGCAAGGTCGATAACCTGGCTCTCTGACCATGAACATCTCGCGCATCTTTATCGAACGGCCCGTTATGACCGCGCTGGTCATGCTGGCCATCCTGATGTTCGGCATCGTAGCTTTCCGCTCTCTGCCAGTGGCCGCCCTGCCCACGGTCGACTATCCCAACATCCAGGTGACTGCTTCGCTTCCCGGCGCCAGCCCCGAGACCATGGCTTCTTCGGTGGCCACGCCGCTCGAGCGCCAGTTTTCCACCATCGCCGGCGTGCAGAGCATGAGCTCCCAGAACACTCAGGGGACCACTCAGATCACCGTGCAATTCACGCTGGCCCGTAATATTGACGCCGCCGCGCAGGATATTCAGGCTGCGATTGCCGCGGCCGGCGGACTGCTGCCCGCCAACATGCCGCATCCGCCTTCGTATCAGAAGGCCAACCCGGCGGACCAGCCCGTGCTGTACCTGTCGCTGACCTCCGATACCCTGCCCTCCTATACAGTCGACGAATACGCCGAGACCATGCTGGCCCAGCGTATCTCCATGGCCAGCGGCGTCTCCCGCGTGCAGGTTTACGGCGCGCAGAAGTATGCGGTGCGGGTGCAGTTGAACCCCGACGAGCTGGCCGCCCGCGGCATCGGATTCGACGAAGTCATGCAGGCCGTCGAGCGCAGCAACGTCAACCTGCCCACCGGGAAGCTATACGGCGACAAACAGGCTTTCACGGTCCAGTCGAGCGGCGAACTGTTGCGCGCCGCGGCCTACCGGCCCCTGATCGTGGCCTACAAGAATGGCGTTCCCATACGCCTGGAGCAGCTCGGCAATGTGGTTGACGGCGTCGAGAACGATAAGACCGTCGCCTGGTTCAACGGCATTCGCGGCATGATCCTGGGCGTCCAGCGGCAGCCCGGAACCAATACCGTGGAAGTGGTGGACAACATCAAGGCGCTGCTGCCCCAGTTCCGCGCGGAACTCCCGCCCGCGGTAAAACTGGACATCAACTTCGACGCGTCGGAGTCCATCAAAGGCTCCATTCGCGACGTCGAGTTCACCCTGGTGCTCACCGTCTGCCTGGTGGTGATGGTGATCTTTATTTTCCTGCGGAACCTCAGCGCCACCTTGATCCCGGGCGTGGCGGTGCCGCTCTCCATCATCGGCACATTTGCCGCCATGTACCTGCTGGGTTACAGCCTGAATAATCTCTCCCTGATGGCCCTCACGCTTTCGGTCGGCTTCGTGGTGGACGACGCCATCGTGATGCTCGAGAACATCGTGCGCTACATGGAAATGGGCAAAGGACGCATGGAAGCCGCGCTGCTCGCTTCGCGCGAAATCGGCTTCACGATCATCTCCATGACCATTTCGCTGGTGGCCGTGTTCATTCCCGTACTGTTCATGGGCGGGATTGTGGGCCGCCTGCTGCACGAATTCTCCGTCACCATCACGGTCGCCATCCTGATCTCCGGATTCGTCTCCCTCACCCTCACGCCCATGCTGGGCAGCCGCTTCCTGCGCTATAGCCACACCGGCCATCACGGCCGCATGTATGGCGCATTCGAAGCTGGGTTCCGCGGTCTGGCCTCCGCCTACGAATACACCCTGAAGGGCGTGCTGCGGCATCAGTTCGCCACGCTGATGGCCGGCATCCTGCTGCTGGCCGGCACATTCTACCTGTTCTTCACCATGCCCACCGGATTCATTCCCAGCCAGGACAGCAGCTTCTGTTTTGGCATCGGCATGGCCGGCCAGGATATTTCGTTCGACTCCATGGCCCGGCATCTGCGCGCGGTATCCAGCATCGTGCAAGCCGATCCGAACGTGATCAACACCGGCACGTTTCTGATGAGCGGCAACCAGGGCGGATTCTTCGCCACCATGAAACCCCGCTCCCAGCGGCAGTTATCGGTTGACCAGGTGATCGAGGAGCTGCGCCCCAAAATCGCCGCCGTCCCCGGCATCATGGTGTTCATTCAGAATCCGCCGCCCATCACCGTCAGCGGGCAATTTACCACCAGCGTCTACCAGATGGTTCTGCAAAGTGCCGATCTGAAAGAAATCTACGCCTGGGTCGATCCGTTGATGAATAAGATGCGCACACTGCCCGGATTTCTGGACGTCAACTCCGACTTGCAGATCGCCAGCCCGCAGGTGATGGTGGATATCGACCGCGACCGCGCGGTGGCCCTCGGATTATCACCGCAGCAGATTCAGGACGCGCTTTACGCGGCTTATGGCGACCGGCAGGTCTCCACCATCTACACGCCGGCCAACCAGTATGCCGTGATTATGCAGGTCGCGCCCAAGTATCAGCGCACGCCGGAAGGTTTGTCCAAAATCTATCTGCGCTCTACTCCGGGTGCCCTCGTGCCGCTGGATACCGTGGTGAAGCTTTCCCGTGGCGTGGGTCCGCTGAGCGTCAACCATTTCGGGCAACTGCCCGCGGTCACCGTGTCGTTCAACCTGAAGCCCGGCTTCTCGCTGGGCAACGCGGCCGACCAGATGAAAGATGTCGTGCGGGACCTGCGCATGCCGGCGACCATCAGCGTCAGCTTCCAGGGCACCGTGAAGGAATTCCAGCAATCCTTCCAGGGGCTTTCCATCCTGCTGATCGTCGCCATTCTGGTGATTTATATTGTGCTGGGGATTCTGTATGAGAGCTTCATTCATCCCGTCACCATCCTCTCCGGCCTGCCTTCGGCGGTGTTTGGAGCGCTGCTAACGCTCCGGCTGTTTCACAAGGAGCTCGACCTGTATGCTTTCGTGGGCCTGATCATGTTGTTCGGCGTGGTGAAGAAGAACGCCATCATGATGATCGATTTCGCGCTGGAGGCGCAGCGCGTGGAGGGCAAGGCGCCGTTTGAGGCGATCTTCTCCGGCTGCATGCTGCGTTTCCGGCCCATCATGATGACCACCGTGGCCGCGCTGTTCGGCACCCTTGCCCATCGCGCTGGGCTACGGCGAAGGCGCCGATGCGCGCCAGCCGCTGGGTCTTGCGGTGGTTGGCGGCCTGGTGGTCTCGCAGTTGTTGACGCTCTACATTACACCGGTGATCTACTTGTACATGGAGCGCCTCCAGAGCAGTCTGCGCCGCAATCGCGGCGTATCGCCGGCCTTGCCCGCGCCGCAACTGGCCGCACGCTAGCGGGCGGGCAGGCGCTTCGCCCACATGACTGAGCGAAACTCAAGAGGAGTAATCCTCCGGACCGGATGCAAGAGTTGCTTTCTCCGAGTGGCCTACGATCAACTCGCGCAGGCACATCGAACCATTGCGCGTTTCTTGGCCAAGTGGCTCGCGCGCCTCGAAATGCGATTTCAACAAGGGCGCACCCCAGTCATGCCGGCACGCGGACCTAATCTCCGATGCCGGTGGTAGCCAGTGAGGTAGACTACGGAAAGCTCTGCCGCTGGACGCTCGCTAGACATCAGGTCCGTACCCAAAGTGGACGGGATAATCCATCGCGCGCAGGCTGCTCTTTTTAAGCATTATGACGCCTTATCCTGGCATTCCATACGGAATCGCGCCCGGATGGTGCTTCCCGGTCTTCGAGTGGAGCATGTTTGTGCTGCTGGCGCTGTGTATTCTCCATGCGATCCGGCGACACAGTGAAGCCGTGCCGTACATTGTGGGTGGCTTCCTGTTCGGCGTTCAGCTGGAGTACATGGAAGTGGTAAGCCACAGCTACGTGTACGGACGCTTCACCGTCATGGCGGGGCACGCGCCACTGGACGTTCCCTTGTGCATCGGCGCCGGCTGGGCCATCATTCTCTACACCGCGCGCCTCTTCAGCGATCCGCTTTCTCTTCCGCTGCTCTCTGCTGCCGCGCTCGACACGCTGCTGGCTCTCAATATCGATCTGAGCATGGACGTGGTCGCGTACCGGCTGCACATGTGGCATTGGTTTTGGCAAGACGCGAACGTCGCGCTCACCAGCCAATGGTTTGGAATCCCATACGGAAACTTCAATGGCTGGGTCACCGTCGTGTTCTGCTATTCCACCTTCAGTCGGGTTCTCGAGAACCGGCTCCTGCGTCGCCACCCTGCCGCATTCGGGAAACGGAGCATCGTTGCGGCGCTGGCTCTTCTCTGCTCGCTCGCAACGCTCTTCGCGACTGAGAACTACCTGTATCCCTTCCTGATCCGTTATCTTGGGATCACCTCCGGAATCCGTCTCAGCCTGATTATCGTCATGCTACTCGCGCTAGTGGCTTCCAGGTGGCGGAAACGCAATCGCATTCCCGCATCGCTACCGCCTATCGCAAACCTTGTACCGTTTTGGTTCCACTGCTTCTTTGCATTCTGCTTTTTTGTGCTCGGCTTTTATCGCGAGAACCCCTGGATGACAGCCGCTGCCCTGGTCAATATTCTTGTCGGGGTTGCAATTCACCTCGTGCCTACTCAATCTCTCACGGCACTCCTCAACTCAATCGACTGAAGCCAGGCAGCCGCATCGGCGCATAGCGCGTTTTTCGGCAAGTGACGGAACGGTGTTGCGAAGCCGACTCTTGGTTACCCGCCGATTCAGATTGCCGGGAAGCCGCCGTCGACAGACAACTCCACCCCATTCACGAAGCTCGAATCGTCTGAAGCAAGAAACAGCGCGACCGTCGCAAATTTCCTCAGGACGACCCATCTTTCCCCGCGGGATCAGGGATTTCGAACATCTCCCTCGTCTCCTTGTCGAGTTGCTGGGAATCCGGTGTGTCGACCTGCCCCCGGGCTGAGCACGTTCACCCGGATATTCCTACCCTCCAGTTCGTTGAGCCACGTTCGGGCGAATGAGCGCTAGGATCTGAGAGCGCTCGGGGAGGCGCGGTTTTTGAGATCCCCGTATCGACGAACACTGACTCGTCAGGAGAAGTAGGTCATACGTTGATTTCGGTGGGGTCTTCGACCGCCAAATGAAGATCGCGGTGCGCCTGCTGGATGCGGTCCACTTCCGATGCCTGAACGCGCGCGGCACGCTGTTTACGGTTCAGAAGGCGTTGCCGCTGTTCAACGTATTCGTAGACATTACGAATCGTCTCGTATGGTATCGGTGTCGATGGGTCAGGACCTGGGGCCCGCGGCCATCTCGGAGGCCCGCGCCAGTGCTTGCGTGTCGACATACTCCCGGACGTTCGCCAATTTGCCATTTCGAACGGTAATGGCGAAGACCCAATGGTCCTCGAACGTCTTATTCGTTGCTTTGATTCTCCCGGTAGCTAAGCCGACGACCAAAACCCGGTCTCCCTGCGCTATGAACTCGGGGGGCTCTGGGTACGAAGTTTCCACCGCCTCGTTAGCCTTCTGAAGCAAATCAGCCAATCCCGCGTGCCCGCGGTGCGTGCCGGCCAGCGGCCAGTCCTCGCCCGGAATGATCCACTCAATATCTTCGGCAGACAACGCCAGCAAACCTTGCTTATCGCGGCGGCCGAGTGCCGCAAGAAAATTCTTCACAACCTCGACATTCTTTTCGATGCTCATCGAAATCTCTCCTTTTCCCTTACATCAAGCGTGTTCGATCTAATCGGACGTCTCGGAACCATCCTTCTCGGGCCAAATCACACCGTCGACGATCGATTACTGCTCTTTCGAGAAGCGACCGCGCCGGGGTCAGACCTGCGCCATGCCTCCATCGACGGCGAGATCCACACCGGTGATGTAAGAACTTTCATCGGAAGCAAGGAACACGACTGCTGCCGCGATTTCCTCGGGCATGCCTCTGCGACCCATTGGGATCTGCGTGGTGAACTGTGCGGCCGCTTGCTCGGCCTGTTCAGCGGTAAGGCCCGTCGTCGTCGCTAAGGCCGGGGTATCGATTGCTCCGGGGCTCATGCAATTCACGCGGATCTTGCGGTCTTTCAATTCCAGAGTCCAGCCACGCGCGAAGTTGCGCACAGCCGCCTTACTCGCGGCATAGGCGCTAAACCCTGGGAGCCCCAACACGTTCGAGACTGAAGAGGTCAGGATGATCGAGCCGCCATCTTTGAAGAGGGGAAGGGCCTTCTGCACCGTAAAGAACAGCCCCTTCACGTTCACGTCGAAGGTCTGGTCAAAATGGGCCTCAGTAGCTACCGCGAGCGGTGCGATTGTTCCCGCGCCCGCGTTCGCGAAAAGAACGTCGATGTGACCATGTTTCTCTTTCACCGCGACATAGAGCCGGTCCAGATCTTCCAAGCGCGAAACGTCGCCCGCGACCGTCGTGACATTTCTCCCGATAAAGGCTGCGGCCTCCTTGAGCTCTTTCTCTCGTCGGCCAGTGATTACGACGTGCGCGCCTTCTTCCACGAAGCGCTTGGCCGTGGCCAAGCCAATCCCGCTGCTTCCGCCTGTGATAACCGCAATTTTCCCCGCCAATTTTTGTCCATGGTTATTGCTCATATGTTTTCTCCTTTTTGTTTTTCGTTGTTTTGTTTGTTGAATTTACGGCGAAAGCTTACATAATCATCGATTACTGAAGGCGGAGGACAGGAGACCGTCCAGCGCTTCAGGGGAAACTCCGAACGCGTTCGTCGCGTCGATGACTGTCTTGCCTTCCCAGCTCGACAGAGCCTTCGCAACCTCGCGATGCTCCCCGAACGGGACCGCCAGGATGATTGTGTCGGCCTCGAGTGCATCCCGCAGCGACTTGGCGACGACCGTGGGTCCAATCGCCCGAGCCTCCGGTGCCAAGGCCTCGGGCGGCCGGCGACTCGCGACGGTGACTTCGATGTTCTTGCGGGCAAAGGCGTGGGCGAGTGCCTGGCCTATCTTGCCGAATCCTACAATTGCGTAGCTCATATGTTCTCCTTTGGTTTACCGAACCCTACGGCGCTCCGAATCATCGAATGGAGCGCCGTTGGGCGAGTGGGTCAGATTTGCGCTAGGCCGCCGTCGACGGCGAGCTCGCTGGCGGTCATGAAGCTGCTGTCGTCCGACGCGAGAAAGGCAGCAGCCGCCCCGATCTCCGCCGGATCGGCCATGCGCTGGAGCGGAGTCATCGAGGCGTAGACCTTCTGGCCCTCCTCGCCTAGCGCTGCCTTCGCGAGTTCGGTCGCGGTCGGCCCGGGCGACAGCACGTTTACCCGGATGCCGGTGCCCTTCAGGTCCTCCGCCCAGGTCCGCGCGAGGTTGCGCACTGCCGCCTTGCTCGCGCTGTAGACGCTCATTGTCGGGGCGCCCGTGGTGCCGGCGCTCGAGCCCGTCAGGATGATCGAACCGCCCTTGCCCATCAGCGGCAGCGCCTTCTGGACCGTGAAGATCGTACCCTTCACATTGGTGTCGAAGGTCTCGTCAATGTGCTCGGCGGTGATCTTGCCGAGCGGAAGCGGGCTTCCCGCCCCGGCATTGGCGAAGACGATGTCGAGGGTTCCGCGCTCGGCCTTCACCGCCGCGTAGAGTCGGTCGAGGTCGGCCAGATCGGAGACCGAGCCCTTCACTGCGCGGGCGTTGGGCCCGAGGTCGGCCACAGCGGCGTCGAGCTCTGCCTGCCGGCGGCCGAAGATGAAGACGATGGCGCCCTCCTCGATGAAGCGCTTTGCTGCGGCGCGGCCAATGCCGGTGGCGCCACCGGTGATAACTGCAACTTTCCCTTCAAGCTTTCCCATAATTACTCCCTCCGGAGATGTGTAAGCATTCGGTACACTAGAGTAGAGTTCTTTGGCGGTGGACGAAAACTGCTCAGGAGTCCAAGATTTTTGTCTATTCGTCCAGAAAGAGGGCTGAACCGAGCTGTTTTGCACCTTTTTCATGGAGCTGGGACGCGCGGCTTCGAGGAAAAGGAGTGTAGGAGTTGTGACGCTGGAAGGAAGGAGAATGTCCGTCATGGTTGAGGCCTCTTCTACCTGAAGCTTCGCTTGTCCGACAAGCGAAGCTGCGCAGTTTCGTACAGTCCTCACAGAACACTATGGCTTTCGAGAGCAGATGGAGGCTCAGTTGGACCCGATAACAGACATCTTCAGAACGATGCACGTAACCGCTTTCGGTCAGCACAGGCTCGAAGCCACAGCCCCGTGGGGCTTGATACAGGAGAAGCAGACCGAAGAGAAAGTCACGCCTTCCGGCAAAAAAAATTCACCCACAGATCTGGCGCACTTCGCCATGCTGTCGCGCGGTAACTGCTGGCTCAGTATCGGAGGCATTCCGGACCCGATTCCCCTCACCGGTGGCGACTGCTTCTTGCTGGGCCGCGAAACCTCGATCGTCATGCGCGATAGCCCGCGAACACGTCCAAGGTCAACCTTCCGCGAAATCGCCGCTAAAGCCAACGGTAATGTCGCTCATCATGGAGGGGGTGGCGCGCCGACGACAATCGTCTGTGGGTCCATGAGTTTCGATCGCGCCAGCCTGAGGCCGATCACTCAGTTATTGCCGAGCTTCATTCTGATTAGGGCCGAGCAGGCACGCACGCTTGCTCTCCACGACACAATGCGAGCGCTGGCGTCAGAAATGGCAGAACAGGTACCGGGATCTGAAATAGTCGCGAATCGGCTAGCCGAGGTCCTGTTTATCCAAATACTCCGGGCGCATATCGCGTCGGGACCGGAACATAACAAAGGATGGCTTCGTGCGATCTTCGATCCTCAAATGGGCACTGCCCTGAGTGCCATTCACGACAGTGTGAATACACCTTGGACAGTCGAATCTCTGGCCGAAGCGGCGGGCATGTCTCGCTCCGCATTCGCAGCGCGTTTTAAAGAGCTACTCGGACAACCACCGCTGGAATACGTAACCGAGTGGAGGATGCAGAAGGCGATGCAGTTACTACAACAGCGTGACAAGAAGCTCATAGACGTTGCTCGGTCGGTCGGTTACGAGTCCGGCGCTGCCTTCAGTAAGGCGTTCAAGCGAGTTGTCGGAATCAACCCTGGTGAATACCTCAAAGGTGGTTTTGAAGGCCACGGTAATGCCGGAATGGCGGAAGATTCTTGAAGGGGAGGATTCTGACTTTGGCGGTGGGGCCTAGGTGCCATGGAAGTGTGTTCTTCCAATGAAATGGGTGCCCCAGGTGCCTCGCATTTGGGAACGGGAGACCACGGACCCAAACCCACCGAAGCAGACCACGATCAGTCCTGGTAAACGGCCATCCACTTGGCTGTGTAGTCGCCATCCCGTCGATGTGGGCCGCTCCGTCTGGTTGACGCGCCACTCGTAGGACGCCGCAGGCCCTTTCTGCGAGTCGCCGGCGATCCGCCTCCAATGCGCCGGGCCGACCCCAAGGAAGTCTGGCGCTCGTGCTGGTCTTGCATTGCGTCTGGGCTAACACTGGCGCCAGGCTTGTGGTATTCTCCATTCCCAGGACCCGCGCCCTGGTAACGGGTCGGCTGGATAAAGACAGGAGATCATAATGACACCGAAGCCAACATCAATCACAACCACGGCGGAAGCCTTCTTCAAGGCGTGCGAGACCGGCAAGGGCTGGGAGGGTTGCAATGCGTACTGCACGCCGAATGCAACATTCTCCGCTCAAGCCGAACCGTTGATGGACGTGAAAACGCTCGCGCATTATACGGACTGGATGAAGGGAATTCTAACCGTACTACCGGACGCTCACTACGAGGTGAAGTCATTCGCGACGGACATCGCCCGCAACAATGTTGCTGCCTATGGCATATTCTACGGGACCCATACCGGTCAGGGCGGCCCGGTTTCTCCGACCGGCCGGCGAATCGCCACCGATTATGTCTACGTGATGCAATTCGAGGGTGACAAAATCGCGCACATGACCAAAATATGGAACGCGGGCCTGGCGCTGAAGGAACTCGGCTGGGCATAGCAAGTTTCGAGCCGCCACGCAAGCGCTGCTTTCTCCGAATGGGCCGCGGATTCGACGCCGGATTGTGTGCCATTGCGGACGTGAATCCATGGCGATCCCTGCCCAGTTTGCGGAGCCTCCAAACTGGCGTCGTCTGATAGCCTTTAGCAATGAAGACTTTCGCACTGATGCTCTTCAGTACGTCTGGAATCTGGGCTCAGGGCTACGAGGTCGTTGCTGCCAGGGACATCATGATCCCGATGCGCGAATGGAACTCGGCTTTGCACCGATATTTATCGCCCGGCGCGCAATGGTTTGTTTATATCGTGCTGGGGATTCTGTAATGCCGCGGGGGCGAGGCGGATCCTCATGTTTTTGCGTATGTTCATCGTTGTTTCTCCTTTTTCGATTGGGCCAACCTTTGTTCGGCCTCGATCTATAAAGGCGCGAGCGGCGCGCGAGAACTATAGTGCGGCCGCAAAATTTTTCGAAAGATTGCCTGGAGAGCGCCGTCCGCCAGATCACGCAGTTTACCGTGGACGCTCGCGCGAACTACGTACTCCCGTCTCTCTGACCGGGACCACTGCGGATGTGTGAGCGCCCGGATCCCGGTAAGAGATATCCTCAAGGAAGTGCCCTTGGTAGATTCCATTCTGCGCACCCTCGCCCGGCCCTCGATCGCCAACCTGCCCGTGGATTTCCGCCATCTCCCCGCGTACCGAGCCGAGTACTTTCCCGACGCGGGCCCGAAGCCGTGGCTCGATCGCGACGATTGGGCCCTCGAAATCGAGTCTCTACCCCCCGCCGAGGCCGCACTCTGCCGTCAATGGGCTGAGAATGGCTATCTCATTCTGCCCAAGCTGATTCCCGACGACGTGCTCGATACCGCCTGGCAGGCCTATGCGCAGGCGGTGACAAGCGGTGACATCACGCTCGCGCCGGAGTCCGCGGGAGAAGGAGATCCGCTGCCCGGCCGGTTCTTGAATCCACACAAGCGAGTCCGTCCGTTTTGCCGTGTAGCGAAGCACCTGGCGTTGATGCGTTGGCTGGAACGCCTGCTGGGTCATCCAGCCAAGCTCCTGCAAACAATCGCGTCGCATAAAGGAAGCCAGCAGGCCGCACATTCCGACTCCATTCACATGACCACCTATCCGCTGGGTTATCTGGCAGCGGCGTGGATTGCCTTTGAAGACATCGCCACGGATGCCGGCCCGCTGGAGTTCTATCCGGGCAGCCACCGGTTGCCTTATGTCTTCAGCCACGACTTGCAGATCTCCGTGGAGGACATGAAAAACGAAGGCTACGCCACCTATCGGGCCCGCTATGAGCCGTTCGTCCAAAGGTCAATAGCGGAGCGCGGGCTGCGGCCGAAATGCTTTGAGGCGCGCAAGGGCGATGTCTTGATCTGGCACGCCAACCTGCTGCATGGCGGATCGCCCCGGCGGGATCTTCGTTTGTCACGCAAAGCGCTCGTGGGACACTACTTTGCCAAGGGCGCGTTCGTCTATCACGACCTGTCCGCGGTATCCTCGCGGCAACAGTATCTCGGCGGTTGCCTCGTGCGCTGAACCCGTGGCACACGCGGGCTGCGGCGCACCGTTGCGGTCTGGCGACTATATCTTGACTCGTTATAACGCGATGCGTTATATTCAGGCATGGCCCGCGACCCCTCGCCCGAGGAATTGTTACCACTGCAACCAGCGGTTTTCCACATCCTTGTGGCGCTTGCCGACCGCGACCGGCACGGCTACAGCATCATGCAGGATGTGGCTACGCGCACGAACAATCAGCTCCGTATGAGTCCTGGCACTCTCTACGGCTCCATCAAACGGATGCTCGCGCAAGGTTTGATCGAAGAGTTGCGGGAGGCGCCGGACCCGGCCAACGATGACGAGCGGCGCCGCTACTATCGCATCACTCGCTTTGGCCGCCGTGTAGCGTCTGCCGATGCGGCGCGATTGGAGTCGGTGCTGCGGCAAGCGCGCGCGGCCGGCTTGGTTACCCGCCGCAGTGAATAGGGCGATGGGGGACCGCAGGCACCAGTGGAAGCGGATTTACGACCGCTTGCTGAGCCTTTATCCGGCCGAGTTCCGTGACGAATATGGCAAAGAGATGGTCACGGATTTTAACGAACGGGTGCGCACCGAATCGCCTCTATCGCTTTGGTCACAGATATTAGTCGACCTCGCTATTACGGCCCCCAAGGAGCATATGGACATGTTGCTGCAAGATCTCCGGTATGCGTTTCACTCGATGCGCCGCGCGCCCGCCTTCGCCGGCGTGATCACGCTCACTCTCGCCCTCGGCATTGGCGCCAATACCGCAATCTTCAGCGTGGTTCACGCCGTACTTTTGCGCAGTCTTCCGTATCGCGATTCGGCCAAACTCGCCATCATCTGGTCCCCTAATCGTCTTCTTAACATCGGTCTCGACGAACTGCCCACCAGCGCGGGAGATTTCTACGACTGGCAGACTCAAAACCGGAGTTTCTCGGAGATGGCTGGCTTCCGGGGCCGTCCTTTCAATCTCTCCGGCACAGGCGATATTCCAATCCGCGTCAACGCGATTACCGCAAGCGGCGACTTCTTCCACCTGTTCGGCATTTCGCCTGCGCTTGGGCGCCCTTTCACTCGCGAGGAAGACTCGCCGGGAAAGCGGCAAGTGGCTGTCCTCAGCGATGCCCTGTGGAGGCGCCAATTCGGCGCAGACCCGAACATCATCGGAAAATCCATACAACTGAATGGCGAGGCCCACACGGTCATCGGCGTGATGCCGCGTGAGATGCGATTTCCCCAAGGGGCGGAACTTCCTGCATTTTACGGATTTGCCACCCAACCCGACGTATGGGTGCCATTCGGATTCGGCCCGGAGGAGCGCCGCAATCGCGGCAGCCATAACATACTTGTGGTCGCCCGCCTTCGACCGGACGTGAGCCCCGCTCAGGCACAATCTGAAATGGAAGCGCTGCAGGCGCACATCGCCGGCGATCACGCCGACGGCAGCCGCGGCTGGGGCGCCCACGTAGTTTCGCTGCGCGAGCAAAGCACCGGAAGCGCGAAACGCACGCTGCTGATCCTGCTGGCCGCGGTCAGCCTCGTGCTTTTGATTGCATGCGCCAACGTAGCCAACTTACTCCTCGCCCGTGCCAGCGCGCGTCGAAAAGAGATTGCCGTCCGGCAAGCGCTGGGTGCCGGCCGGGTTCGCCTGGTTCGTCAACTGTTGACGGAGAGCGTGGTGTTTTCATTTAGCGGGGGACTGGCCGGTCTCTTGTTGGCTGCTGGCTTGACCAGGACGATCGTGCTGCTGAGTCCGCCGGGTATACCACGCATCGAGCAGATAGCTATCAACGGTTGGGTCTTGGCCTTTTCCGCCTGCCTGTCCGTGGTTACGGGTGTTCTCTTCGGGTTGGTGCCGGCGTTTCAAATCTCTCGGGTAGCGGTGGCCGACAGCCTGAAGCAGGGAGGGAGCAGAGGCTCAGTCAGCTCCGGCGACACGGCGCGCCGGCTGTTCGTTGTTGCGGAGGTAACCCTCGCAGTTATTCTCTTAATAGGCGCGGGCCTGCTCGTGCGCAGTTTCATCCGTGTGCTGGGTGTCGAACCGGGGTTCGAACCGGCGTCCGCACTCGTCATGGAGGTCGGCCTGCCACCGGCCAAATACCGGGACGCATCCGCGCAGTCCGCCTTCTTTGACCGCGCGCTCGCCCGGTTGAGGAATATTCCCGGCGTGCAGACTGTTGGGGCCGTATCGTCGCTGCCACTCACCAACAATGAGAGCCTGGATACTTTGTCAGTAGAAGGCCAGCCGCAACGGCCCGGAGAGGCACTAACCTGTGACACTCGCTTGACGGGGGGCGCATACTTCGAAGCAATGGGAATTCCACTTCTTCACGGGCGGCTTCTTACTCTCGCAGACCAGATGAACACTCTGCCAGTGGCGGTGATTAATGAGACTCTGGCGCGGCAGACTTTCCCCGGCCGGGATCCCATTGGACAACGGATGAGGTTCGGGGATAAACAACCGTGGATGACCATCGTCGGAATCGTCGGGGATGTCCGAAATACGAGCATCGAGCAGAAACCACGTCCACAGATTTATTTGCCCTACCATCAGGCTCCAACCGCATTCCTGAACATTGTCCTGCGGACAGCAGTGGCCCCGGCCACGCTCACGGGGGCCGTCCGTCGCGAGATTGCCACGCTGGACCCGGACCAGGCGGTCGCTAACATCCGCACCATGGAACAGGTGATTTCTGCGGCGGTCGCGACGCGCCGTTTTATTACCTTGCTCCTGACACTCTTTGCGGTTCTCGCGTTGTTGCTGAGCGCTATCGGCCTGTATGGAGTGGTCTCCTACACAGTCGCGAGGCGCACCGGTGAGATGGGTCTGCGGATGGCTCTGGGAGCGACCCGCGGCCGTCTTCTGGGTATGATTGTCGGGCAAGGTCTACGCCTCACGTTGATTGGTATTGCCCTTGGGTTGGGCGGTGCCGCGGCGCTGAAGAAGCTGATCGAGTCACTGCTCTTCGGTGTGAATGCACTGGATCCGTGGTCGTTCGGCGGCGCAGCCTTAGCGTTGTTGCTCGTGACGGCGTTGGGTTGCTTTTTGCCGGCGCGACGCGCAGCGAACACTGACCCATTGAAGGCGCTACGCCAGGAATAGAAATAGCGGCGAAGCGGAACAGAACGACTCCGTACGGGTGCAGCTTGTGCCGCGTATTGCAGTAGTTCTGCAGAGAGCGTGAGGTTTGCCGTGCCCCGCTCCCAGGCGCCGGAGACCAGCTACGCCGCCACCCGCAGACGACCCTGCTCGCCGATACCCGGAATGGCCGCTCGCAGCACATCATGTACGTGTTCGGCCAGGATGAACTCCATCTCCTCGCGGGCATCCGGCGGCAGATCCCGCAAGTCCTTCTCGTTTTGCTTCGGGATGATGACCCGGCGGATGCCCAGCCGGCGCGCGGCCAGCATCTTCTCTTTGATTCCGCCGACCGGCAGGACCAGGCCGGAAAGCGTGACTTCACCGGTCATGGCCGTGTCGCCGCGGATCGGCAACCCGGTATACAGCGACGTCAGCGCCGTGGTCATGGTGACGCCTGCCGAGGGGCCGTCCTTCGGAATCGCGCCCGCCGGGACGTGAACGTGTACTCCGTAGCGGCGGAACATCGATTGATCGATGGAAAACTCGCTGGCGTGCGACCAGATATAGCTTTGCGCGGTCTTGGCGGATTCCTGCATCACCTCGCCCAATTGCCCGGTGAGCGACAGTCCTTTGCCGTCCTTCAACAGCGCCGCCTCGATGTACAAAACGTCGCCACCGGCTTCGGTCCAAGCCAGGCCGGTTGCCACGCCGGCAGGCACGTCCTTGCGAGCCTGTTCGGGAGAGAAACGCTCGGGCCCTAAGAGGTCCGTCAGCTCTTCCTTTTGTATTTCGACTGGTCCCGGGGTGCCCTCGGCCACTTTTAACGCCACTTTGCGCATCACGCGGCCAATGGCACGTTCCAGTTGCCGCACGCCCGCCTCACGGGTATAGCGCGAAATCATCAGGCGCAGCGATTCATCGCTCAGAACGCAGACGTCGGTTGAAAGACCCGCCTCCTTCAGTTGTTTGGGAACCTGGTAGCGGCGGGCGATTTCGAGCTTTTCCTCCGCGCTGTAACCCGCCAGCCTCACCACCTCCATGCGATCGAGTAACGGCTGGGGGATGGTATCGAGCGTATTGGCCGTCATCACGAAGAAGACCTTCGAAATGTCAAACGGCAGGTCGAGGTAATTGTCGCGAAACGTCTTGTTCTGCTCGGGATCGAGGATTTCGAGCAGCGCGGCGGCCGGATCACCCCGGAAATCGCGCCCGAGCTTATCCACTTCGTCCAGCATCATTACCGGATTGTTGACGCCCGCTTTCCGGATACCCTGGATGATTCGTCCCGCCATGGCGCCAATGTAGGTGCGGCGATGCCCGCGCAGTTCCGCTTCGTCGTGCATGCCGCCCAGGCTCAAGCGCTCGAACTTGCGCCCGAGCGCACGTGCGATGGACTGGCCTAGCGACGTTTTGCCGACTCCCGGAGGACCCACGAAGCAGAGGATAGGCGACTTGGCGCCCGGGTTCAGCTTCAGCACGCCCAGATGTTCCAGAATGCGTTCTTTGACGTCTTTCAGGCCGTAGTGGTCGTCCGCCAGGATCTGGCGTGCGCCCCCAATATCGATCGGCGCATCGCCGGCTTTTCTCCAGGGCAGTTCCAGAATCAGTTCGAGCCAGGTACGGCCCAGGTTGTAGTCCGGAGCTTGCGTCGAGAGCCGATCCAGGCGCGACATTTCCCGCTCTGCCTCCTTGCGGATTTCGTCCGGCAGGTCGGCCGCCTTCAGGCGCTCGCGCAGGAGTTCCAGGTCGGATTCGCCGTCCTTTCCACCGAGTTCCTGCTGGATGGCGCGCAGTTGCTGGCGAAGGACATACTCCCGCTGTTCCTTTCCTATTTCGTTCTGGGCTTTGGACGCGATCTTACCCCGGATTTCCAGGATCTGGAGTTCGTGCGAAAGGTGTGCATGAATCAGACGCAAGGCTTCGGCGCGGCTCTCCGCCGCAAGCAGCCCGTGTTCGAGGGCCACATCCATGCTGAGCACGCTGGCGAGCATCCAGGTCATTTGCAGGGGATCCGCCTGAGCCGTGATCGCATTGGCGAACTCGGCCGGCAACTCCAGACCTGTGTGTTTCAAAACGTTGGTGGCAAGGTCGATAACCTCGCGGTGGAGGGCTTCGATCTCGGGATTTGCCGCCTCCTGCTCATCGGGCATCGGAACCGGATGGAAGCTGGCGCAAAGGAAGTCGTCACCGGTGAAATCGTCGAGCGCCACCCGCTCCACTCCCAAAACAAGGATGTCATAGTGGTCCCCATTGCGCCGTGACCGCTTGATAACGGCTTTGGTGGCGGTGGGGAAAAGATCGGCCGGTCCTGGAACTTCGATGGACGAATCACGCTGGGTAACAACGAGAATCTCTTTTGCCTCGGTCGCCAACGCTGCTTGGATCGCTTCCACCGATCTTGGACGGCCAACAGACAATGGCATCAACAAGTTAGGAAAAAGCACCGCATTCTTGATCGGTACTACGGAAAGATTCGGCTGTTCGGACATCTATATTGCCTCTTGTAATGAAAGATGAGCAAAAGGCACTAAGAGTTTCGGAGACTTTTCCGGGACGATCCAACAATTGGCCGGCCGCCCCCCGCGATGGTTAATTCGATTAAACTTAGCTGAGCCTCATGCCCCTTTCGGTCGGCGACAAACTCGGCCCTTACGAAGTCCTTGCGCCGCTTGGCGCCGGCGGCATGGGTGAGGTATATCGCGGCCGGGACACCCGTCTGGGCCGGGATATCGCCATCAAGGTACTTCCCGAGCGCTTTGCGACCCCCTCCGCGCACGAGCGTTTCCTGCGCGAGGCGCGTGCCTGCTCTGCTCTTAGCCACCCTAATATCTGCGCCATCTATGACTTGGGTGACGTCGATGGGCGTCCCTTTCTGGTCATGGAGCTCTTGGAGGGAGAAACCCTCCGGCGCTTCATCGGCTCTCAACCGGTGAACCCGGAGAAAGCGCTGGATTTCGCCATCCAGTTGACGCGCGCCCTCGAAGCCGCGCATGCCAAAGGGATCGTCCATCGCGACATCAAGCCCGCCAACGTGATGATCACGCCACAAGGGCAGGTCAAGGTTCTGGACTTCGGGTTGGCCAAAATCAGGAGCACTACTTCTGCGCCGCCGGGAGAAGATCAGGAGACCGCCATGATGGACGACCTGACCGTCCCCGGCACCACTATGGGCACCTATGCCTATATGTCGCCCGAACAGGCGCGCGGAGGAGCAGTGGATGCCCGCAGCGACATATGGTCCCTGGGCGTGGTCCTCTACGAGATGGCAACCGGGTCGCGGCCCTTCACCGGCTCCTCCGCGGCGGTGATTCTGGAAGGTGTGCTGACCCAGCCGCCCCCTCCAGTCCACCAACGAAATCCGCAAGCGCCGCCAGGGCTGGAGCCGATCATTCTGAAGGCGCTCGAAAAGGATCCCAGCCGGCGCTACCAAAGCGCGTTGGAGCTTCGCACCGATCTCGAACGCATGGGTCGAGGGAGGGCGTCCGCGCTTGTAGGGTTGCCTGGCCGGCGCGCCTCGCTGATGGCCATCGCTGGGCTCGCGGCAGCCGCGCTCGGCGGTGTTTTCTGGTACCGTCACACGGCCGCCCCGGTGGTCACTCAGTCCATCGCCGTGCTGCCATTCCTGAACCTGAGTCCCGATAAAGACCAGGAGTATTTTTCCGATGGCCTGGCGGAAGAGTTGCTGAACGGGCTTTCGCGGATTCCCAACTTGCGCGTGACGGGAAGGACCTCTTCGTTTCAGTTCCGGGGTAAGACCGAAGATTCCCGCGCGATCGGCCAAAAGTTGAACGTGGCCATGCTACTCGAAGGCAGCGTCCGAAGACAAGGCTCGCATATCCGGATTACAGCGCAACTCATCAAAGCCGCGGACGGATTCCAGGTCTGGTCGCAGGTCTACGATCGCGACATGGGCGACATTCTGGCCGCTCAGGAGGAAATTGCCCGCGCCGTGACGGGCGCATTGAAAGTAACCCTTTTGGGCGGCGAGCCGCTGCAACCGGGGGCCAGCAAGAACCCAGAGGCTTACAACGCATATCTTCAGGCCCAATACTTTTCACACGCGCGCAGCAAGGAGGGCCTCGAGAAGGCGGCCGCATACTACGAGCAGGCCACCCGTCTTGATCCGGGATACGCCTTGGCGTGGGCGAATCTCGGCTCCGTGCGCGCGAATCAGGCGGCCAAGGCCGATCTGCCGCTCGCAGAGGGTTACCGCGTCGCGCGAGAATGCGTCCGGCGGGCTCTGGCGATCAACCCGAATCTGGGCATGGCGCATGCCGTGTTGGGTTGGATCCAGCTTAGCTACGATTGGGATTGGCCCGCGGCGGACGTATCTCTCAAGCGCGCGCTCGCCTTGGAGCCCGGGAACGCCGTAGTCATCGAGAACACCGCGGCGCTCGATAAAACTTTGGGGCGCATCGACGAAGCCGTGGATCTTCTTCAACGGGCCATTGCCATCGACCCGCTGAGCGCCGACAACTACTACAATCTGTCGATCACCTTGAACCACGCCGGACGGCAGGATGAGGCCATCGCAGCCGCCCGAAAGGTACTCCAGATCAGCCCCGATTATGCCGCTGCGCACGCCGCGCTCGCGGTGGCTTATCTGGCGCAATCGCGTCCGCAAGACGCCTTGCGCGAAGTTCAGAACGAAAAGAACCCAGCCTGGCGGCTCGTCTGTTTCCCTTTGGTCTACTACGCCTCTGGTCAAAAAAGGGAAGCCGACATAGCACTTGCCGATCTGGTCGCGAAGCTTTCCACCGATGCCGCCTACCAGATCGCCGAAGCGTACGCTTTCCGTGGCGAGACCGGCTCCGCATTCCACTGGTTGGATCGCGCTTTTTCCCAGCGCGACGGCGGACTCACGGAGATCAAAGGCGATCCGCTGATGAAAAGTCTGGAGCACGACCCGCGATACGCGGAACTCATGAAAAAAATGCGCCTGTAACGCTGTAGCAGGGCATGCTTAAGCTTGCCTTCTTGCTCCGGATCAGCCGCGTGCGGAATGGAATCCGCACTTCATGGGAGTGATCTCTCACAACCCCGTCTGGACAGCTATGCCATCATCGCTGCGGAGCGAGCCTTCTCTAACCGGGTAACCCTACCTTCTTGCGAAGCACCTTCAGCCGCGGATCGCCTCGAACCAGATCGAATTCCGGATACGTGAGACTCCTACCCACCCGCACGGGCCCAAGCACCGCCATACGCTCCAATGCCTCGATCGTGCGCTCTTTGTCGCCGAGTCCGGCAAAAGTCAGGGCCTGATTAAAGGGTTGCGAGGTTTCAGCCGCAATCTTCTCGGCCTCGTCACGTCTGCCGGCCCGTCCGTAAGCGTAGCCTAGGAAGCCTTTAAACTCCGCGGCGTAATCGTCGTCCCAGTTGATATCGTGTTCGAAGATCCGAATGGCTTCCTGGACCCTCCCCTGACCCAGGCGAATCCGGCCTAACCACTCGCTTTTGCCCGCGAAGTCCGCCGGCAGGCTCATACAATATGGGGCTGCCTCATCGAATCGCTTCGCCGCCATCAGCGCGTTGGCCAGGATGTAGCGGAGCCGCGGCGCGAGCGGGTCATTTTTTAAGGCAATCCGTAATTGCCCGACAGCCTCCTGAATCCGGCCCAAGGGAAAAAGGAGGTTGAGCGCGTAATTCCCATAAATAACTGAATCGTTCGGATCGAGTTCCAGCGCCTGCCGGAAATTCTTCTCCGACCGCACCCATTCAGCCTGGCGTGCGTAGACCATCCCGAGCGCGCCGTGCGCCTCGGCCAAAAGAGGATCCAGCTCAATCGCCTTCTCGGCGGCGGCTTGCATTTTGGTCAACTCATCCCGCAAATCGAATAGGTCTGTTCCGGAGCGGGCCACGTGAGCCGCTGCAAGGCCGGCATATGCGGGTGCAAAGGAGGGATCTTGGGCGATCGACTCTTCGAATTTATCAACACTTTGTAATTCGCCCTTCAAGCCTTGCTGAATCCACAGGCTCCTTGCCTGAAGGTACAGATCGTACGCTGCGGCGCTCGTCTCATAGCGCCGCCGGCCGCGTCCCAGCTTTAATCGCAGACTATTGACAATGCCTCGGGAAATCTCATCCTGAATAATAAAGACGTCTGTCAGCCCGCGATCGTAGCGCCCCGACCAAAGAGCGAAATCATCGCGCACACGAACCAACTGGACGTCGATGCGCAACTGCTGGCCGATGCGCAGGACCGAACCTTCCAGAATATAATCTACCTGCAGCTCTTTTCCCACCTCGCGCACGTTCCGCGCCTTGCCCTTAAATGCAAACGAGGAAGTCCGCGACCGCGGCGAAAGCCCTTCAATCAAGGACAAATTGCGGATCAGTTCATCGGTCAGCCCGTCGGCGAAATAGTCGCTGCCAGGATCGTGGCTCAGGTTTTCCAGCGGTAAAACGGCAATGGGGATAGGCGCGCTTTTATGCCGAATCAGCCACCACGCGAGACCTCCTAGGGCAACCACAAAGCTTGCCGCCGCAAGCATCAGCCATGTCCGCGGCCGGATCCGCCGCGGCATTCGCTTTGCAGGGAGGGTGGTTTGCCGCTCTGGTTCCCGGCCGCGAAAGACCGGTGTGTATCCGCCCTTCGGCAACTCGATGACGACTCCATCGTCTTTTCCTTCGCCCGCGTAATATTCAGCTAATCGGGCGCGAAGCCGGCCGGCTTCGGTCCGCACGATGGAGTCCTGCGCCGGATCATGGTCCGGTCTGCGCCGAAACACCTCGACTGCAATGACGGACTCTTTGAGCTGGTTACCGCTGCCTTCCAGGTGCCGTTCGGCCAGGAACCTGAGGAACCGGCTCATGCGCTCGTTGCGCAGGAATCCGCGGCTCGCCAGAACCCGTTCCAACTCCTGCCGCGCGCATTCAGGGTCTGTCGGCGCGAGGGGCACGGCATCGAGTATACCTCTTGTTTTCAGCGATGTGCAAATGTATGAAACATGGTTTCAACGAGTCCGGACTTGTTCTTTGTTTCCGTTAGGAGCATCGTTGGACCTGGTTAGGTCGCAGAAAGGAGATCCAAAAGGAAAAGCTATGAGAACTCAATATAGACATGTTTTTTTCGGCATCGCTCTCACTCTGGCTGCCGGGCTGGCGCCGGCGCAAGATCTGAGGCAGGTGCATTTTAAAGGCTTGGTTAACGACTACTCACCCTCCACCGTATCCGGCGGTCCGTGGGAGATTCGCGGCACATGGTCCCTGGACGTGGAAAGATCCGGCACGGCCATTTTTACGGCGGACTTGACCATGGAGACGTCCGACTACGGGGTTTCCGATACCACCAAGGTGGATCCCACAAACCCCGCGACGCGCAGCCCCCACACTCACCATATCAGCATGACCAACGCCACGGTCAGCTACGACACGAGCGTCTGCCCGGCCAACAACCCTCCCACCACTGGCCCCGGCGTAGTCGTAACCAATCCGGCTACGACTTCGGCGAATGGGAATCCGGCCCCGTTTGAGTCTAAGGGCGCATCCACTCTCCAGGTCTGTCTTACCGGCGGGTCGGAGGTCGACTTTTCGAACATGACTCTGGTTTACACCGGACCTGCAACCGGGCATTTCGGTCCTCAGGCGATCCACGGGGTAGTTACCCAGGTGTCGGCACAGTAGGCAAGTTTCAAATGACCTGTAGAACCATCCCATCGCTAACCCAGGCAGCCCGGCTCCCCCGCGGACGCGCGAAATACCTGCATGCCGTCGGTCTGCTGTGTTCCCTGGCGGTAGCCGGCGCGCAACAACCGCAAACTGCCGCCAACACCATCGCCGTTCTCGGGCTCGTGCAATTCGCCGGAACCTTCCACCCCCCGCCCAGGACGCCCGGCGGCCCGATCGGCGCGGACGCGGAAACCATCGGCGGGCTGCCGCCCTCCGCCTTCGCGCTCGCCGGCGCCTCCGCCATGGCTGTGGTTAACTCCGCGGCAGGCCTGATCCAGGTGCTCGTTACATTGCCGTAATTTCATTGGTAAGGATCAAGCAGCATCGCCGCTGGTCTTGTAGGCGCCTCGGAAACTGCGCTCTTCAGGGCTATTCCATCGACGATAGCGAGAGCGCGTAAGAACTCCGCAAGTCTTGTTGGGCTCTACGGCTCCTCCCGCACCACCACAGTCCCCGCTGCCGCCGCCGGCTCGAACAGGCCAAACGTAAACACATCCGTGGCCGCTACGATCGTCACATACTGGCGCCCATCCGCCATGAACGTGACCGGAGAAGCCCACACAGGCTGCCCCAGGTGATAGTGCCAAAGATGCCGGCCGGTCACGGCATCCACGGCCACAAGCTGCCGTCGTCGTCGCCGAAGAAGATCAGCCCGCTGGTTGTGGCCGGCTCGATCGCCCCAAATAGAATCTGCCCGGCTCTTTCCAAATCGACTCCCCGCCGTGCGCCCGCGAAGTTCTTCATGGGCTCCGGCGTCTTGGCGGACGACGTGTAAGCGTCGCACTGTTCGACGCCGGCCATGCCGGGAATGCCCCGGCTCGTTCCTGTGCTTCACGTAACGCGATCCGGCGCTTCCGCCTGATCGAACACCATCACCGAAATCCTCAAGATTCGCATCACACGTCAACGTTGCCGCATACGACGGCTGAATTGCGCGGCCAGTCTCCGCCGTTCCTTCAACGCCGGATAACTGTTTTGGTCGAGAGCCACCCCGAACCGGGACCGATTGTATCGGTAGACTTTCTCGATCGCACTCGCAAACCGGGCTGCCGGTATTCCGAGTCGCGGTGGCCTATCTGGCGCAATCGCGTCCGCAAGACGCCTTGAATGAAGTTCAGAACGAAAAGAATGCAGCCTGGCGGCTCATCGGTCTGCCCTTGGTCTACTACGCCGCGGGTCAAAAAAGGGAAGCCGACGCCGCACTTGCCGATCTGACCGCGAAGCTTTCCACCGATGCTGCCTATCAGATCGCCGAAGCGTACGCTTTCCGTGGCGATGCCGGCTCCGCATTTCAGTGGTTGGATCGCGCTTTTTCCCAGCGCGACGGCGGACTTACGGAGATCAAAGGCGATCCGCTCATGAAGAGTCTGGAGCACGACCCCCGATACCCGGAACTCATGAAAAAGATGCGCTTGTAACCGCCGTAGCGAGGCCGCAGACGTGAGGCCAAAGCGAGGACGTGCCAGCGTACTGGATCATTGATCGGAGTGCGACTCCACAGGATTGATCCCCCAGAAGCCCGTTTCGGGTTGCCTTCCGAGTGCCCGACCATCCATGCTCAATGGCGCGTCGGGCGTGCCCGATGGATCCTGTGGAGTAGAGCAGTCCCCGAAAGCGGAGACGGGCTCACGCTCAAAGTCAGAGCCCGCCCTCCATGCGTGGTCAGTAGGCGGCCGTATGGTACCAGAGGGGACCGACTCCCGTGCCGGCCTGATGTACTTCCAGGATCGTCGGACCAGCCACGGCGACGCGCGGCGCCTCGCCGCTGTCGTACGAGAACGGCACTGCAAATTGCGCGGCGCCATCGGACTGCAGCCCGCCGGTATGGTACCACAATGGTCCCACTCCTGTAACGGCCTGATGTACTTCGACGATCGTGGGCCCGGAGACAGCCACAGATGGGAACGAGCCGGTGTCATAGGTAGCGCCGCTGCTGGCCCACTGCAAGGTGCCGTTAGCTTGAATTTCGCCAGCGTGATACCACATCAAACCGGCTCCTGGACCCGCCTGATGTACCTCGAGGACTGTCGAACCGGCCACGGCCACCGACGGTTGAATCCCTGTGTCGTAGCTGAATGGGGCTGCGGCCCATTTTACCGTGCCGTTGATCTGGATCTCCCCGGCGTGATACCACAGAGGTCCTACGCCCGTGCCGGCTTGATGCACCTCGACAATGGTTTGCCCTGCTACGGCTACCGACGGCACGGCGCCCGTGTCGTACTGGAACGAGTTCGAGGCCCATGTCACCGTGCCACTCGCGTTGATTTTGCCCGTGTGGTAGAACAGAGGTCCCACACCGGTACCCGCCTGGTGCACCTCGATGACCGTGTCGCCACTGATAGCGACGGATGGATTGATCCCATTGTCATACTGGAAACCCGCTGCGGCCCATGCGACGGTTCCATTCTCCTGTATCTTGCCAGTGTGGTACCATAGCGGCCCCAGGCCAGTGCCGGCCTGATGGACCTCCACAACGACCACCCCGGAAACTGCCACGGAAGGCGCGAGGCCGGTGTCATATTGAAACGAAGTGGGCTTCCAGACTGTTGGCGGTATCCCTTGCGCCGGGGCATTGGCTGGCGCGAGAGCGATGATCCCAGCCGCCAGGCCTAATGCGAAGCTCAGTGGCTGGCGACTACGGTTTCCATCGCTGTATCCTTCTTGCGTCTCGTTACGGTGTTTCATAAAGCATCTCCTTTTTGCGTTGTTGTGCGGCAGCCTTCGCTGCCCGCCCTATTGTGGGAAGCGCAGTTTCAGGGGAGAATTAGCAAAGAATTTTGCGGCCTGGACTACGCGGTCAGGGCACGCCCTTACCGGAGAGAATCGAAAGGCGCGGCCAGTTGCCGCTGTATATAAGGATTGTGAGGCAGTTTAGAATCCCAAAGCCGCCATAGTTCCATGCGGCGCGAGTCCATTGCAAGGGCCTCCGGGACATTTCCCGCAAGAGTGGCGAGCGCGGCGACAGCGCGGTAAATTCGCGACAAGTCATTGGCTTGGCGCAGATCCTCCTGAGGATTGGGTTTGGAAGCCTGCACCTTCACCAGAAGATCGCGGTAGCTTTCGAGGGCCCGTTGCGGCTGGCCGGTTGCGGCTTCGTGATCGGCGCGGGCCCGGATGGCGGCCTCTGCTTCATCGCCCAGGGCGACCTGCGAGGCCGGATAGTCCTTGGTGCCGCGCAGCAGTACGAAGGCAGCCTCGATGCGCTCTCCGGCCTCCTGTGTACGGCCCAGGCGGCGCAATGCGTACGAGGAACGCGCCAGGGTCAGCGCTTCGTCGCGTTGACCCCGGTCCGCGGCCTTTACCTCCCTCAGCCGCCGCAGAGAATGGTCGTATATATTTAAGGCCCGCTGTGCGTCCGTATGCGTAAGAATGTCCGCCATGGCTCTGCCCACGGTGGCGAGCCGGTCGCGGCTGTTGGCGTCATTGGGGTCCCGCGAGGACTGCTGCTCCATCAAATCGTAGGCCTTTTGGAAAACCTCGATGGCATCGGCCGGGCGGTTGAGACTGATCGAATCGTCCGCGCTGAGAATCATGCCCTGCCGGTTGAGAACCGCATACAGCACCCCTGCCTTGCCGGTCTCGGTGCCGAAAACCGAGGTCTCCGCGAGGGTCCGCGCTTCCGTGATGGCTTGCAAAGCGCCCTCGACATCTCCGGACTGCCGCAACGCGTTGGCCAGCACTCCGATCCCGCCGATCAAATAGTCTGGCGGCGCTCCCGCCGAGCGCGCCAGTTCCACTTCGCGCCGCGCGTAACGGACCGCTTCCTGGTAGCGGTCCATGTTCATATACTCGAGCGCCACGTTGGCCAGCAACTGAGAAGACCGGCGGAGTTGGTCCTTGGGAACGGCCGGATCGCGCATCACCAATTCGACGCGGGCCGCGCACTTTTGGGCCCGCACCATGGCATCCGCCCGCCGGTGTTCGGTGTCGGCGATCATCATCCGGTCCTGATCCGCTTCGGCCGCAACCAGCAACGCTTCCCGGTTGCCCGTTTCCGCTCCCGCCCTGCCGGCGAAGTCTTCCGCTCTGCGCAGGCTCTTGTCGGCTTCATCGTACTGGCCGAGGTTCGGAGCATCCGGCACGCCCTGGACCTGGGCCAATTGCAGATAACCGTTCGCCAATTCGAGATTCAGTTCCCGGTCCTGGCCTGCCTCGCGGCCGAGACCCTCCAGATACTGCATGGAAGCCGCGACTACCTTCCGTCGGACCCCGGTCGCGCCGGGGAGCCCATACAAATCCGAGTCCAGATTCAGGAGCGTAATCGAAAGCTGCCGGAGTTGCGAGAAGCGCCGCTGGGCGGCAGCCCGCTCGTGGTTGGCGATGTAAAGCCCGGCGGAGAGGCAGACCATGGCGGCCGCAATGGCGGAGGCCGGCAGCCAGTGCCGGCGCAGCATCCTTCGCGCCCGGTACCAGGCGCTGCCGGAGCGGGCCCGAATCGGCCGCCATTCGAGAAACGCCGTCAAGTCTTCAGCCAATGCGTCCACGCTTGCGTACCGTTCCTCCGGTTCCTTGCGAAGCGCCTTGGTGACGATGAAATCGAGGTCGCGCGGGAGCGACCGGTTCAAGTAGCTGGGCGGCGGCGGATCCACTGAGCAGATGATCGTCTCGACCGGCTCGGAGGCGCCCTCGGGAAGGGCATGCGGCGATTTCCCGGTAAGCAGCCGATAGAGCATCGCACCCAGCGAGTAGACATCCGTCGCGGTTGTGTGCGCCTGGCCGCGGACTTGCTCCGGGCTGGCATAGTCGGGTGTCAGCAGCCGTTCCATGGTTGTGCCGCCCGCTTCTTCATCCAGGATTTGGGCGATTCCGAAATCCAGCAGCTTCGCCTGGCCGTGCGCGTCGACGAGAATATTCGCGGGTTTCAGATCGCGGTGGATCACCAGGTTGCGATGTGCATACGCCAGGGCGCCGCAGACCTGAATTAGTAAATTCAGCTTGCCTCGCAAGTCGAGTTTAGCGGCGAATTCGTCCAGCGTGACGCCATCGACGTACTCCATCACGAGATAAGGCTGACCCGCGTCGGAATGCCCTGCGTCGAACAGGCGCGCGATGCCCGGATGGTTCAGCGACGCCAGGATCTGTCGCTCTCGCAGGAATTGATCGCGGCGACGGGGATGCGCGGAGGCGCCACGGATGAATTTGACGGCCACAGTGCGATCGATTTCGCCATCCGAACGCTCCGCCAGAAAGACCGTTCCCATGCCGCCCTTACCGAGCGGGCGAACCAGCCTGTATGGGCCGCATACCGCTCCCGTTGTGGGCGCAAACTCGGGCCGCAGAACCTCCCCTGCAATTTCGGCAACACAGTTCGTCAAGGATACGTTCCGAGCGTCGAAGCGGCACAGCGACGCTACCTCGGTGCGGACTTCCGACGGAACCTGCAGCTTGTCAAAGTATCGCTCCCGTTCGTCCGCGGTGAGGTCGGCGACGTCGCCGAACAGGGACATTGCGTCGAAGCCCATGGAGTTTGCGGGTGCCGCCTCCAGCCTGTTATAGTACGCGCAAGGTGAGTGGCGCAAGGGGGCAGATCACCGGATTGCTCGAGCGCGCGCGGGCAGGCGATTCGTCCGCTTCGGATGAGTTGATGTCGCGGATACATGCCCAGCTCCACCGGATCGCCCGGAAGCATCTCTACAAGGAGCGGCCGGGACACACCTTGCAGCCCACAGCGCTCGTAAACGAGGCGTACCTGCGGATGTTTGGAGACTCGCATCCGGAGTTCGCCGACCGAACCCATTTCATATCCTTTGCCTCTCGCGTCATGCGGCGGATTCTGGTGGATTACGCCCGCGCCCGGGGCGCTGGGCGGCGAGGCGGCGATGGCTTGCGCGTGGATTGGGATACCGCCATCGAACTGGAGGCGGCAGGTTCGCCGCACTGTGTGGAATTGACAGATCTTGACCGCGCTATCGACCGTCTCTCCCAGGAACATCCGCGGCTCGGGGAGGTGATCGAAATGCGGTACTTCGGAGGGCTCACCGCCGAGGAAATCGCTGTCGCCGTACGCCGCACCGTGCACGTGGTCCGGCACGAACTCCGATTTGCGCAAGCCTGGTTGCGTCGCGAACTGTCGTAGTGAAGGCCGGGCCGAGGGGCGCGACGATCGGTCCACTCGTACCGTCGTAGCGGTGCCGCCAGGGACAGAGGCTCGGAATCCATGACAGTTGGGCCTGCAACTTTCACGAACGAGCTTTCGGGTCGATACGCCCGCCGATGCCGCTCGCGACGATTGGCGCGAGGATTTCGTTAAGGCCGAGCTTAACACGAAAGAGAGAACCATTTGAGGGATCAGCTTAGTCTGGCTGATCACAACACGGATATGTCCTGGATTACGGCGTATCCGTCAGCTATCCTTCCAACGACCCTACCAGAACCGGCGTCCAAAGGAGGGGAAGTGTAGCCGACAACCCAGGTCCTGGGAGCCTGGGCCAGGTTCGAGCATTCACTTCTTCAGGAGCGCCTGCCAATTCTGCACTACCGTGAATTGCTGCGGCACGCTCTGGTTGACCGGCATCGCGGCGAGAACGCGTCTTCCGCAGGCGGTGGCGGCTACCGCGCTAAAATCCAACAAATCATTGCGGCCCGCAGAGAGTTGGAAGAGCGCTTTACAGGCTGGGATTCGGAGGCGGACGAACGGTGCCGATAGCACCGACCTCGCGTCCAGGGAAGCGTGGATGAGCTCCTTGCCGTCGCCGGGCTACTGCCTGACATATCCGCCGCTCGTTGAAATCGGATGCTTCGCGGCCGCTACGGGCTTCCCGTCCGAGCCAAGGGAGAACTCACGGACATACACTTCGCTGCGTCGGATTCGTCTCAATGCCGGTCAAAGAGGCGCTTCGCGCGATGGCGGAGTTTACAGGAGCTAAGGCCGGATGACTAGAAGGGGCCTCCGGCCAAGCCACAACCGCGGTCTCCGCTCGTGCTAATCTGATCCATCGATGCGCGTCTTCACTCTCGGCACAGCGATTGCACTTGCTTGCCTGTCCGGCCGAGGGCAGAACCCGGAAGGCCCGCACAAGAAACCACCGAGCCCCGCCGACTACGGGCAGTGGGAAACGTTAGTGACCGTGGAACGTTCTGGCGGGCTCTCGCCGGACGGGAAATGGCTCGCCTATGGCATCAATCGCTCCAACCATAATGACGAACTGCGCCTCGCGCGCATAGCCGGCGAATCTCTGAAGCCCATCGCCTTCGGATCGCAACCGGTGTTTTCCGCGGATAGCCGGTGGGTGGCGTATACGATTGGATACGCCGAAGCGCAGCAGGAGAAGCTCCGGAAAGATAAGAAACCCGTCCAGAACAAGCTGGGCTTGACAAACCTTACGACCGGCGAGCAATCCGAGATCGAAGGGATAGAGTCGTTCGCCTTCAGTCCTTCGGGGACCTTTCTCGCGATGCGTCGGTATCCGCCCGAGAAGCCCCAAAGCGGAACCCCTGCCGCGGATTCCGCGGCGCCCCCTCCGGAGGACGAGAATCCCGCCGGCGCCGCCGTGATTGTCCGCAACCTCGCCAACGGCCGCGATATCGTTCTCGGCACCGCCACGGAATACGTTTGGCAGGATTTCCGCCTGAAAGGACACCTGCTGGCTTTGTCGATTGCGACTCCGGACAAGACAGGAAATGGCGTACAACTCTTCGACACCGCCACCGGAACGCTGCGCGTCCTGGATTCCTCAAACTCGGTTTACAGCGGCCTCGCTTGGCGAAAAGACGGTGCGGACCTCGCCGTCCTGCGATCGAAGACCGACGAGAAACGCGAAGGTCCCACCCAGATCGTGCTCGCCTGGAACCGCCTGGGCGAACCCACCGAGTCCGCGCACCAGTTCGACCCCGGCGCCGGAACGCAGTTCCCCGCTGGAATGCGCATCGTCTCCTACCGAAAACCGTCCTGGTCTGCCGATGGGGCCGATGTTTTCTGCGGACTCGCCAAATGGGACGATAAGCCGCCAAAAGCCAAGGAGCCGCCCAAGGACGCGTCCAAGGCGTCGGATTCCTCCCAAGCCGCGGCGACCAGGGATGCGGCCAAAGAGCCGGATTCCCCAAAAGCTGCGGATGCCGCCAAAGAGCCGGAGGAGCAGGCTTCGGTCGATATTTGGCACTGGCGCGATACCGACGTGCTGCCCAAACAGAAGAAAAGCGCTGACCAGGACCGCCGCCGCAACCTGCTCGCGGTCTGGCACGTCGAGCAAAACCAATTCGTGGAACTGGGACGAGAATTGCTGGGCCAGGTAACGCCGCTCAAACATCAGAAGACCGCCTATTCCTTGGAATGGAAGGCTTACGCGATGGACCGCAGCCTTGGAAGGCCGGCCGCCGATCTGTACCTCGTCGACCTGGCGACCGGCAAACCCACGCGCATTCAGGAGCGGCTGCTCGATGACCGATATCTTCAGGCCAGTCCGGGCGGCCGGTACCTCGTGTATCTCCAGGACGATCACTACTGGGCTGTCAATGTGTTGACCCACGCGGTCGTCAACATCACTAAGGATTTGAAGACCTCATTCGTGGACCGCGAGTCGGACCATACCGTGAAACAACTGCCGCCGTTCGGCGTGGCCGGATGGACGAAAGACGATCGGGACGTCATTCTCTACGACAAGTTCGACCTGTGGCGGATCTCGCCCGATGGCACGCGCGCAGTCAAGCTGACCGACGGTGCGGCTGAGCAGGTCCGGCACCGATATGACCGGCTCGATCCCGACGAGGAATTTATCGATACCGAAAAGCCCATGTATATGAGCCTGTTCGGCATCTGGACCAAGAAATCGGGTTACGCGCGGCTGAGCCTGAAAAATCCCGAGCGGCCCGACGTCAAGCGGCTCATCTGGGAAGACAAGGGCATCGACCGGCTGGGGAAGGCGAAAGAGGCCGACGTGTATGCATATGTGATGCAGACATTTGAGGAATCGCCGAACGTCTTTGTCGGAGGCCCGGACCTGGCCGGCTCGAAGCGCGTCACTGCGACCAACACGTTCCAGAGCAATTATGCCTGGAGCCGTTCCGAGCTGATCGAATACAAGTCGCCGCAGGGCCGGCGCCTGCAAGGCGCGCTGCATTATCCGGCTGGCTACGAGCCCGGCAGGAAATACCCCATGATCGTATACCTCTACGAGAAGCTCTCCGACGGACTGCACCGTTACACGCCGCTCTCCGAGCGCAGCTCTTACAATGCCGCCGCGATGACGAGTCATGGTTATTTTCTGCTGATGCCGGATATCGTTTTCCGGCCACGCGAACCCGGCCTCTCGGTTGCCGAATGCGTGACCGCGGCGCTGAAGGCGGTGCTCGCGAAGGGCCTAGTGGATGAGAAGAAGATCGGCGTGGTGGGGCATTCCTGGGGCGGCTTCGACGCCGCGTTCCTCTCCACGCACACCGGCCTGTTTGCCGCCGCGGTGGCAGGCGCTCCGATTACAGATCTGATCAGCAACTACGGAAATCATCATTGGAGTTCGGGGATCGCGGAGACCGATCACATTGAAACCGGCCAGCAGCGCATGGCGGTTCCTCTGTACGAGGACTTGCAGGCATATATCCGCAATTCCGCCGTTTTCAACGTGCAGAACATGACCACGCCTCTGCTCATTGAAGTCGGCGACAGCGACGGGACGGTGTTCTTTCACCAGGGCGTGGAACTGTACAACATTGCACGCCGGGCCGGAAAAAACGTAGTCCTGCTCGAGTACGCGGGCGAGGATCACGGGTTGCGGAAGAAAGCCGACCAGATCGATTATCAGCGGCGCATATTCGAGTGGTTCGGATATTATCTGAAAGGCGAGCCAGCCGCGCGCTGGATCACCGGCGGGGAGAGCTATCTGGACCGGCAGCGAGAGTTGAAGAAGGCGAAGGGAGGCTCATGACCTCCGCGCGGGACGGGTCTTCTGGACGACCGGCCTCTGATACCGAGTTTGTTGCCGGGAGACAGGGGCATTCGCTTGGTTCAGTTCAGTGTAGCCGGTCAGAAGGCGGGCCAAGTCCTGAGTTACGGCGCATCCGGAAGTAATCCTTACGAGGTTGCAACACGCGACCCGAGGATCTGCGTAAGATGAGCGTCAGGGCAGTTTGGCGGAGATCACTCCAGTGAAGCACCGCTCGCGTCCTTTGTAGCATCCTTGCAGGCCACACGCCGGCTTGAGGCTTTACGGCTCGTCCCGCACCACTACCGTCCCCGCTGCCACCGCTGGCTCGAACAAGCCAAACGTAAACACATCCGTAGCCGCCACGATGGTCACATACTGCCGGCCATCCGCCATGAAGGTGACCGGAGAGGCCCACAGCGGTTGCCCCAGGTGATAGTGCCAAAGGTGCCGGCCGCTCGTCGCATCCACCGCCACCAACTGCCCGTCGTCGTCACCGAAGAAGATCAAACCGCTGGCCGTAGAGACCGCCCCGGCCCACATATCGCCATGTCCGGTCATTGGGTATTCCCAACGCTTGCTCCCCGTACCCGGATCGATCGCCCGCATATAAAATTTTCCCGGCTCTTTCGAAATGGATTCCCCGCCGGTGCCCGCGAAGTTCTTCATGGGCTCCGGCGTTTTGGCGGAGGATGAGTAAACGTCGCACTGTTCGAGCGTGGGCACATACAGCAGGCCCGTGCCCGGATTGTAGGCCGGCGACATCCAGTTGGAAGCCCCCCGCACCGAGGGGCATACGCGCGTGCCGTTGGGCGACGGTTCCATGCCGGGAACCTCGATGGGCCGGCCCTTCGCATCAATGCCCTTCGCCCAATTCAATCGCTCCACATACGGGGTCGCGCGCAGAAATGCGCCCGTCACCCGGTCGAGCACATAGAAGAACCCGTTGCGGTTGGGGTGCAGCAGTAGTTTGCGGGGCCGCCCTTCGTACTCCCTATCGAGCAGCACCGGCCAAGCCTGCGCGTCCCAGTCGTGTGTGTCGTGCGGCGTGAACTGGAAATACCATTTCAGCTTTCCTGTGGCCGCGTCCAGCGCCACGATCGAATCGGAGTAGAGATTGTCGCCATGGCGCGCGCCGCCGTAGAAGTCCGGCCAAGGATTGCCTGTAGTCCAATACAGAATGTTGAGCTCGGGATCGTAAGTGCCGTTCAGCCAGGTGGCCGCGCCGCCCCACTCCGGCCCCAGTTCGCCCCAACTCTCGGCGCCGGGTTCGCCCTTGGCCGGTACCGTCCAGAAGCGCCACAACTCTTCGCCCGTGGCCGCACCAAATGCGGCGATGAATCCGCGCACGCCCGTGTCTCCGCCCGAAACGCCCACAATCACCCGATCCCGTAGCGCCATCGGCGCCAGTGTGGCGAATGCACCGCGACTGGTGTCCGCATACGCACGATCCCATAACGCGCCGCCGGTCTTGCGATTGAGCGCCACCAGATGCGCATCGCTGGTCACGAAGAAAACGCTGTCGCCCAAAATCGCCACGCCCCGGTTCACATCGCTGCGTTTCGATTGCTCGTCGCGATATTTCCAGATCGGCCGCCCCGTCCTCGCATCCAGCGCATGCACTTCGTTGCTGTTGGTGACGTACATGATCCCGTCGTACACCAGCGGCGTGGCTTCCAGGTGGGTAGCGCCGTCCACGTGGTAGACCCACGCCGAAACCAGCGACCCGGCGTTCGCAGGCGTAATCTGCTCGAGCGGGCTATGACGGTGCGCCGCATAATCGCCCGCATAAGTAAGCCAATCCCGGCCGGCGCCCGCCCGGATCGCATCGTAGGTGGCTCCTGCCGCGGGTTTCGGAGCGGCGGTTTCGCTCACCGCGGCATCCCGAATCGACTGGCGTCCCAGGAAAGCCAGCAGATCCTGGGTCTCCGCGGCGCTGAAGCGCTGCCGGTAGTCGTGCGGCATCAGCGAGGCACGGTGAAACACCACCTCCCGCAAGTCCGCCATCGCCAGACGATGGAGTTCACCATGCGCATCCAGAACCTGGATGGCGTAATTCGTGTGGTCGCGCGCCACGCCCGAAATCGTCTGTCCTGCGTTGGTAACCACGGTGACGGCCCCGTAGCCGTCCGCGATACGCGCATCCGGATCGAGCAGCGATTCGCGCAGTTGCATCAACGACCGCCCGCGCGCGATGTTGGAAAGATCCGGCCCCGGAAAGCCGCCGCGCCCGCGGATGGTGTGGCAGTTCGCACAACCCGCCTTGCCGAAAAACAGCTTGCCGCCTTCCGCGACACTTCCCAGCGCAGCGCTGTCGAACGCCACCGCCGTCAGGTCGCGCAGGTACGCGATCACCTGCCAGACCTTCGGCGCCGGCAATCCGGACGGAGGCATGTCGGACCCCTTCACCCCGTCCGTGAGCACCGCCAAAAGCTGTCGGTTGGTAGCGCCGCGGATCTGATCTCCCTGCGCCAGGTTCGGACCGCGCCCCCCTTCCGCCGTGGGACCATGGCAACCGCTGCAGCCCTCCATGTACAACTTTCTTCCAGCCGCGATGGCTTCCGGGCCGGCGAAAGGATTCTTCAGATCTTCTTTCTCGTCACCAGTCTGGGCAAACAGGACCGGGGCTGCCACCAGGCAGAATAGAAGGAGACGCATGGGAATGGTAGCTTCAAGTATACCCGTCCGGCGTTTTCGGGACTGCGCGCTCATTATGCCGGCACGGCGCCATCGGTCACACGCCGCTTCCGGGCATTCTTATTGGCGCATCCGGTTGACCTCCCGGCCCCACTTTCCTCTCGTACGCTAAGTGGCAGTAGCTCGTAACTAACTAACAATACAGTATGTTATCGTTTCGGTAGCTTCGATCGGAAACCTGCCCCGCGACACCCAATAACTGTTGTATTTCGCACGCTTCACGGAACTCAACCTTCACTTATGAAACCCCGCGTGGCATACTAAAACAGAGTAACTTTGGGCGTAGATCGTCCATTCTGCCCCATTCCGCATCGTCGCAGTTCCCAATGTCATGAGTCAGAGTCGCGCCACAATTTCTAAGCGCAAGGCCCCGGCTCTTCCTGAGCGCGAATTTCGTGCAACGCGTGCGGTCCTGCTATTTTTCGCAATCGCATTCGGCGCCGCGCTGGTAGTCTACGGCCCCGCTATTACCGGTCCCTATGTCTTCGACGACCGGGCGCAGCGCTACTCCGAACTGGTCGGTGCCGGACATTCCCTGAAGTACTGGATCGAGGGTTTGCGGCCCATGCTCTACTTCAGCTTTTGGCTCAATCATATGATTCTGGGCGATAAGCCCCTCGGCTATCATCTGGTCAACATACTTATACATGCGCTCAACTCCACGCTTGTCCTGGTGATTACTTATCGCTTGCTGAACTTCAGCGGCGTATCGGCGACTCCAGCGATTCGCAAGCTATTAGCGGGTTTCGCCGCGGCGCTATTTCTACTGCACCCGATCCAGACCGAATCTGTGTCGTACATCGCCAGTCGTTCCGAGACGCTATGTGCGTTCTTCATTCTGGCCGCCTGGGCATTGTTCGTGTACCGTCTGCCGGGCGCGGTTTCGTGGCCGGTGGCCGCCGGCATTCTAGCTTTGTTTGCCGCCGCCGCCGCTACTAAAGAAAATGCCGTGGTCCTGGCGCCCCTTTTGGTGCTTACCGATCTTTTTTGGAATGTGGATTTCTCCGTGTCCGCGCTTCGCAAGAACTGGCGGATATATTCGCCGCTGGTGGCCGGTGGAGTGGTCGCGGGTATTGCTGTCATGCGGATTGTCGGTGAATCCACCAGCGCCGGATTTCACCTGCGGAGCGTCACCGGCATTCAATACATCCTGACCGAATGCCGTGTGTTTTTCATTTATCTCCGGCTGTTCCTTTTGCCGGCGGGACAATCCATCGATCACGATGTTCCCATTTCAAGAACCATCTTCCAGTACGGCAGCTTGATCGGTTTGATCGCCATTCTTCTCCTGATCGCTGCGGCCGTATACTTCAGGCGGCGTTACCGCCTGGCGAGTTTCGGCGTCTTCCTCTGGCTGATTCTGCTGGCGCCCACCTCGTCTTTCATCCCGCTGTCCGATCCGATGGCGGAACATAGATTGTATTTGCCTGTCCTGGCGCTATGCCTGGTTTTGCTGGACGTTCTGCTGCACACCCGCATTCCAACAGCGCGTCTGGCTGCCGTCTGCGTCGCCGTACTCTGTATAGGCGGCGGGCTGACGTTCGCGCGCAATCAGGTATGGGGAAACGGTATCTTACTCTGGCAGGATGCGGTGGCCAAAGCGCCCGCCAAGATCCGGCCGTACTCCAATCTGGCGGTCGAATATATTGCCGCGCGCCGCTGCGGGGAAGCCAGCGATCTGCTCTCCAAAGCCCCCAGCACCGTGCAGGAGAACGAGGAGGTGCTGCTCGTATGGGGAAGATCGGAAGAATGCCGCGGTAGATTCGACCAGGCGAGCAAGCTGATCGCCCAAGCGGCCGGGAAGCGGCCCAGCGCTCAACTGTATCTGGAGATCGGCATCATGCGCTCGAAGCAGGGCAAGGCGCCCGAGGCCTATGATGCCTTCGCGCGCGCGATTGAAATCGACCCTTTTTCGAAGCAGGCTTACATCTACCGCGGCGCGTGGTATGAAGCGGCCCGGCAGTTCGATATGGCCGCCCGCGATTATCGCCGCGCCGTGCAGCTCGACCCCGGCAACCAGGCACTGCGGGAACGTCTGGATAGCCTCGAACAGCAGCTCCGGATCAGCGGATCGGCTCTGAAACCATTTTCGGGGCCCGCTTCGGGCGGCGCCGACCGCTCACTTTTGCAGAAAGAAATTCCCGACAAACATGGCGTCGATCCCGGACGAGTAGAAGCTGCGAACGGCGTCGCGCGGAGTGCAAACTAACGGCTCGCTGAAAAGGTTGAACGAGGTGTTGTAAAGCACCGGGAGACCCGTGGATCTGCCGGCCGCATGCAGGAGCTTCCAATAGAGCGGATTGTCCTCCTCCGACACGGTGTGCACGCGGACCAGGTCGCCCGTCAGGATGGCGCTGGCGAACTTGCCGCGATAAGCTGGGCGGACCCGTCCGGCGGTGGCCAGAAAGCGCGCATTCGGTCCGCACTCAAAATATTCGGCAGCCAGCTCGGCGGGTACCGACGCGGCAAATTTGCGGAACGGCTCGCGGTGCTTGATAAACGCATTCAGGTTCTCCGCGGCGTATGGGTCGAGCGGCGACGCCAGAATGCTGCGATTGCCCAACGCGCGCGGTCCGAACTCCATGCGGCCGTGCATCCAGGCCACGATGCGGTTGTCCGCCAGTTGCGCAATGGCAGTATCTATGGTCTCCTCCGTGGTCGGAATGTAACGGAAACGCAGCTTGCAATTCTCCAGCACCTTCTTGATCTCTTCGGCCGTATAGCTCGGCCCCAGGTAAAGATTTTCTAGCCGTACGCGTGCGGCCTGGTTGTATACCGCATGCCAGGCGTGCAGCACCGCGCCGATGGCCGTGCCCGCGTTCCCTGCGGCCGGCTGCACGAAGACCTCACCGGACCGGGAGCGCTCCAGCGCCGAGACTAAAAGTGCGTTCAACCCCAGCCCGCCCGCGAAACACAAGGGACCGCCTTCACCGGCCATGCGGATGACGATCTGTTCCACGGCCTGTTCGATGCCGGCTGCCACTGGCGCGCGCAATTCCTGCGGTATGGGGGCGCCGTCTTCCAGTCCGAGCCGCTCGTAAAACCGCGCGCTGAAACCACCCTGCGTCAGCCGCTCGGCATCGAAGAAGGACCGGTCCAGTCGCGGCCATTCGCCACCCCGCATAGGCATAATTTCCAGGAACAGTTCGCGAAAGCGGTCGTCGCCGCCCGCCGACAGCCATTGGACTTTGTGCTCTTCCAGGTTCGCGCGAAAGCCCAGCAACTCGGTCACCCGCCCGAACAGATCTCCTAGCGAGTCCGGGAAGTACAGTTCCTTGTCCAGCGTGAGCTGCGTGCCCGTTGCCCGCCACCGCGTACCGCAGCGGAAATCGCCCGCGCGATCGAGCGTGAGCACTGTGGCATCCGCGAACGGCGAGGGATAGTATGCCGAGGCCGCGTGCGCCGTGTGGTGCTCCACCACCACGATGCGGCTGTTGGGGAAGCGCGCGCGCAATTGCAAATGCAGCGCCGCTTCCGGACCGGCGGCGAAAGGCCGCACGACGGCGACCGCGTCCACCTGCTCGGGTGCCGTCCCGGCCAGCGCCAGACACACCGCCATCGACTGTTCTGGAAGGCCTGTGGGACTGCTGTGCGAGCCCGCCTGCATCGCCTGCCGGCTCAGCTTGGACTCTTCGATGGCCGCCGCCAGACTGCCATCTTTCAGAATGGCTGACGCCGCATCTCCCAGAATGCCGCCGATTCCCAGAATGATCATTATGCCTGCTGGCCTCGCTGGGCTTTTTCGATTTTGCCCCAAGTGTCGCGCAGTGAAAGCGTCCGGTTGAATACCGGCTTGTCCGGCGCGGAATCGCGATCGGCGCAGAAATAGCCGAGCCGCTCGAACTGGTAGCGGTCGCCCTCCGCCGCATCCTGCAATGAAGGCTCCAGCTTGCATCCGGTCAACACTTCGAGCGAATGCGGATTCAGGTTCACCGTGAAATTCTCGCCTTCGTCGGTCTGGTTGGGATCTTCGCGCGTGAACAGGTTGTCGTAAAGTCGCGCCTCCGCCTCGATGGCGTGCGCCGCCGAAACCCAGTGAATCGTCGATTTCACCTTGCGCCCGTCCGGCGCGTTGCCGCCATGAGTGGCCGGGTCGTAGGTGCAGTGGATCTCGACTACCTCGCCGGTCTTTTCGTCCTTCACCACGCCCGTGCAGGTGATGAAGTAGCCGTACCGCAGCCGCACTTCGCGCCCGGGCGAGAGCCGGTAAAACTGCTTCGGCGGGACCTCCCGGAAATCGTCCTGCTCAATGTAAAGCACCTTGGAGAACGGCACTTTGCGCGTGCCTGCGGCGACGTCCTCCGGGTTGTTCACCGCTTCCATCTCCTCCACTTGCCCCTCCGGATAATTGTCGATCACCACGCGCAGCGGCCGCAGCACCGCCATCACCCGCGGCGCGCGCTTATTCAAGTCCTCACGCACAAAATGCTCCAGTAGCCCCAGCTCGATGATGCCGTTGGTTTTCGAGACGCCGATGACATTGCAGAAATTGCGGATGGCTTCCGACGTGAACCCGCGCCGCCGGATGCCGGAAATCGTGGGCATGCGCGGATCGTCCCAGCCGGTTACGTGGCCCTCCTGCACCAGCGTGAGCAGTTTGCGCTTGCTCAGCAGCGTGTAGGTCAGGTTCAGCCGGTCGAACTCGAGCTGTTGCGGATGATAGATCCCCAACTGGTCGATGTACCAGTCGTACAGCGGACGGTGGTCCTCGAATTCCAAAGTGCAGATGGAATGCGTGATGTGCTCGATCGAATCCGACTGCCCGTGCGTGAAATCGTACATCGGGTAGATGCACCACTTATCGCCCGTGCGATGATGCTCGGCGTGCAGAATCCGGTACATCACCGGATCGCGCATGTTCAAATTCTTCGCGGCCATGTCGATCTTCGCGCGCAGCGTGCGCGACCCGTCCGGAAACTCGCCGGCCCGCATGCGCGCAAACAGGTCCAGGTTCTCTTCGACGGACCGGTTGCGCCAGGGGCTCTCTTTGCCCGGCTCTGTCAGGGTGCCGCGGTATTCGCGCATCTGATCGGCGGTCAGGTCGCAGACAAACGCCTTGCCTGACTTGATCATCTGCACCGCCCACGCGTGCAACTGGTCGAAATAATCGGAAGCGTAAAACACCCGGTCCGCGAAATCGCCGCCCAGCCAGCGCACATCCTTGATGATCGAATCGACGTACTCCGTCTCTTCCTTGCTGGGATTGGTATCGTCGAAACGCAGGTTACACTTTCCGCCGAATTCTGCCGCCAGGCCGAAGTTGAGATTGATCGACTTGGCGTGGCCGATATGCAGGTAGCCGTTCGGCTCCGGTGGGAAGCGTGTGTGCACACGCCCACCATACTTATTGGTCTTTAAGTCCTCGATCACCGTATCGCGGACAAAGTTCGATGTGCCTGGGGTGGGATTCATGTTATCCGGAACTCCTACTGCAATTTTTCGATGGCCTGGCTGATCCGCTGGAGCGACGTGTCGCGGCCCAGCACTTCCAGCGTGGCGAACAGCGGCGGCGCGTTCTTACGCCCGCAAACGGCTACCCGAATGGGTTGAAACATCTGGCCCGCCTTGATGCCCAAATCGCCGGAGGCCGCGCGCAGGGCTCCTTCCAGGCCATCGTGTGTGAAGTCCACCTGGGCCAGTACTTCGCGGCCGCGCCGCAGCGCGCGCAGGGCCATCTCCGCATCGCCCTTCTGCGGGATCAATTCGGCGGTGTCATAGGGCGGCAGTTGATCGACGAAGAAGAAATCGGCCACCGTCAGCACATCGCGCAGCAGTTTGATGCGCTCCTGGATCAGGGGCGTGATGGCCAGCATCTTCGCGCCATCGGCCGCGAACCCGGCCGCGCGCACCACCGGCAGTAGAAGCGCGGAGAGGTCCTCCACCGGAAGCGCGCGAATATGCTCCGCGTTGAGCCACAGCGCCTTGGGATCGATCGGGTCGGCGTCCGTAAAATTGATGACCGCGTTGCTGCGATTGATGCCTTCGAACGAAAACGCGTCTACCAGTTCCTGGCGGCTCATGCGGTCGCGATCGTCCTTGGGCGACCAGCCCAGCAGGCACAGAAAGTTCACGAACGCCTGCGGCAGAAACCCATAATCGCGATAAGTGGTTACGCTCACCACCGGCCCGTGCCGGCGCTTCGAGAGCTTGGCGCCATCCGGCGCGATCAACAGGGGCAGATGCGCGAACTGCGGCGGCGTGACTCCCGCAGCCTCGAAGATCAGCACGTGCTTGAACGTGTTGGTCAGGTGATCCTGCCCGCGGATGATATGGCTGATGCGCAAATCCGCATCATCGGCGCAGGATGCCAGGTGATAGGTCGGCATGCCGTTGCTGCGCAACAGGGCGAAGTCCTCGATATCCGCCGTCGATTTCGTCTGCTCTCCGTAAACCGCGTCGCGGAAGCACACATTGGCCGCCACCTCGCGCGGCACGCGGAAACGCAGCACAAACGGCTCGCCCGCGGCCGCCCGCCGGTCGCTCTCGTCCGCAGAAAGTTCGCGCATGCCGGGGTTCGACAACCAGGCGCCTTCCGCGCGCGCCGCGTCGGACGGTTCCGCCTGTGCTGGCGTGAAATCGCGATACGCCAGGCCCTTCTCGAAGATGGCTTGCGCCGCCGCCTGATGCACCGCCAGCCGCTCGGACTGGCGATACTGCTCGTCCCAACCGAGGTCCAGCCAGCGCAGCCCGTCGAAAATGGAATCGAGCGACGCCTGCGTGTTGCGCTCGACGTCGGTATCGTCGATGCGCAGGATCATACTGCCGCCGTTATGGCGCGCATAGAGCCAGTTGAAAATGAATGTGCGCGCGCTGCCGATGTGAAGAAAGCCGGTGGGAGACGGCGCGAAGCGGACTCTCAGCATTAAAATCCCAGTATAACAAGCGGTTCGCGCGGCACGGGATATGATATATGCATGCCTTTGCTGCGACTGATTGCCGAAGGAGTGGGACCCTTCGAGCATTTGGATATCGATCTCTCCGACGGCAAGGGCAATCCGCATTTGGGGCCGCATATTTTTGCGGGAGTGAACGGGTCGGGGAAGTCTACCGTGTTGCGGACGATAGCTTGGGTGATGAGCATTCCAAGCTCAGGCTTCCACGATGAGGATTGGGTACACCTTCTGACGGGCTATCCCGTTTCGCGGGCCCTGGCAATTGTTCACCAGTTTGGAGAACCGCCTGGCGTGCGCGCGTGGAGCAGCGACGACGGACGCAAGGACCTCGGCTTCGTATCTTGGGTGACCTCGGTGCTTGCGGACAGTGCCGTTGTGCAAGGCGTGAAGGCTGCCAATGCGGGGATGTATATGACAGACGAGCGACCCGGCGTGTGGCACCCATTTCCGAGCGTAACTCCAGTCCCCAGCATCGCGGCTTACTCGCCATCAAGAACGCTAAGGCATTTGGCGGCTCCGGACATTACGAAAAAGCTCCTGGACCCTCTTTGGAACTCCCTCGCCTTCGAGGGAACTGCACAGAACGAGGCGATTCAAAGTTGGATGCTTGGATTATCTAGCCGGCGGGCGCTGGCTCGTGAGCGACAGCAGTCCGGCGAGAAGTACGCCCGTGTGCTCGGGCGGCTTGAAAGGGCTTTGGCGATAATCTGCGGCCAGAACGTCTCGCTGGAAGTGGAGATTGAGCCGAGCTTTCAGCTTCGCCTGAGAGTATTCGGCAAGAGCCTGGACTTTTCCCAGTTGCCGGATGGTCTACGGAGTACCGTCGCCTGGATCGCGGACTTCATGATGCGACAGGATCTGATCGAGTGGGATCCGCGCTTCGGTGGAAAGCGCCCAGGGGTGCTTCTACTCGACGAAGTGGATACACATCTTCACCCGCTCTGGCAGCGACGGCTCCTGCCAGCGATGCGAGAGGCGCTGCCGGACGTGCAGATTCTCGTCACTTCTCATTCTCCATTTGTAATTTCCTCCTGTCCGGGTTCGCGTGTGCATGTCCTGGATGTAGACGGCGCGGGTCACGCGAGGGTGAGATTCTCAGAGGATGCTCCGATCGGGGAGTCGGTTACCACCACGCTAAAGGAAATCTTCGGTGTGGACAGCCGGTTCGACGTGTTGACTGAGCGCCAGTTGGACGAGTGGAACACATTGAAAAAGCGCGAAGTGGCCGGCTCGCTGACGGCCACGGACAAGTCACGTTTTGAAGAACTGACCGTTACCCTTGCCAGCCGAAGCGAGGAACTGCGTTCTATCGTTGCGGCGCCTTTGACGATTCCAGAAACTGTCTTGCGTTCCCTCACGGCCCGCGAAACCAAGCCACATCCCATCAAGCGAAGGAAGCGCGCATAGGCAGGCATGATTCACACGCCGCGCATGCTTCCACCACCACGTCAACTTGTCAAATATAGAGTGAAGTGGACAGCCCGCTTTCAGTCCGCCCTCAATGCAAGTTCTCCCCGGGATTGGGCAACACCAAACGCAAAGTCGGTTCTACGGACGGCGCTACGCGAACTGGCTCACGGAAAGTGTGTGTTCTGTGAGAGTGCGCTGGAATTGACGAGCTACTTGGAAATCGAACATTATGAGGCTAAGACGGTCTCGCCTGCGCTCGCGTTTGAGTGGACTAATCTTCTGCCCGCTTGCCGGCTCTGCAATAACGCCAAGGGCGAAGAGGACCACAATGGCACGCTTCTAAAACCGGACGCGGAAGACCCTGAGCCGTACTTCTGGATACATCCGGATACAGGCAGGCTGGAACCGCACCCCAGCCTCAACCCAGCCCAGACTCATCGGGCCAAAGAGACAATCCGGCTCTGTGACCTGCAGCGCAGCATGCTTTGCACGAAGCGGGTACAGATGCTGACTAGGGTGCTCAGATGGTTGTCCAGCTCCGAGCTGACCGGCCAGGAGTGGGAAGAACTATCGAGCCCCAGCCAGGAATACAAGCTGGTACTACGCTACGCGTTGGAGCTACGTGGTCAACACGCCCTCGCGCAATACGATCGAGATAACTTTAGGAGAGAGACTTCATGAGAATTACCGCCATCGATACCTACATTGCCGGCAATCCCTGGAAAAACTGGGTGTTCACGAAAGTATCCACCGACGAAGGCATCCACGGTGTGGGTGAGGGGACCCTGAATTACTTCGGCCGCACCATCGAGACCGCCATCCACGAACTGACTCCACTGGCCATCGGCATGGACCCGTTCCAGGTGGAGACGATTTCGCAGCGAATGATACGCGACGTGTACTCGGAAGGCGCGCAAATCCACATGTGCGCGGTGGCGGCCATCGAGATCGCGCTCTGGGACATCATCGGGAAGGCCTGCAATCAGCCCATCTACAACCTCTGGGGCGGCCAGTGCCATGAGAAATTGCGCGTCTACGCCAACGGCTGGTATCGCGGCCCGCGCACCCCGGAAATGTTCGGAGAGAAGGCCAAGGAAGTGGCCGCCCGCGGTTACACTGCGCTGAAGTTCGATCCGTTCGGTTCGAGCTGGCGCTTTCTTTCGCGCTACGATTTCGACCTGGCGGTGGATATCATCCGCGCCGTGCGCGATGCCGTGGGGCCGTCGGTGGACCTGCTGATCGAGGCGCATTGCCGCTTCAACGTAGCTACCGCGGTCGAATTTGCCGAAGCCATTCACCAGTTCCGGCCCACCTGGTTCGAAGAGCCGGTGGCCCACACCAACATTCCGGCGATGGTGGAGGTGGCGCGCCGCAGTCCCGTACCCATCGCCACCGGCGAGAGCCTGTCCAGCAAGCAGCAGTTCGCGGAACTCCTGAAACACGACGTGGTGAACATCTTGCAGCCGGAGCCGCTGAACCTGGGCGGCCTGTTTGCCGCGCGCAAGATCGCCGACATGGTGGACGCGCATTTCGGCATGATCGCGCCGCACAGCGCGCAGGGGCCGGTCTGCTCGGCGGCCTGCGTACAACTCAACGCGTCGATCCCGAACTTCTTCATCCATGAGCTGTTCGATGAATTCAACGAGCCGTGGGAGAGCGAGATCGTGACGCACGCCGTACACCAGTCCGGCGGCTACATTGAGGTTTCGGACCGGCCCGGCCTGGGCATCGATCTGAACATCGAGGAGATCCTGAAGCACCCGTACCAACAGGAGAACTACCTGCCGCTGTTCAAGCCGGGGTGGGAACGGCGGGAGGCGCAGAAGCGATCTGTGCCGGGCACAGGTGCGTAAAGTGCGGGCAGGTGACGCAGCGCGGCCCTTCGCGCAGCGGAAAATCCTGGCGCTCCTGCGCCTCGCGGAACTCGCGCACCACCGTTTCGGGCGAATCGAATAAGGACGGGCGCAAGTCTACCGGCACGGCTGTGTTCGCGCGCAGAAAACAGAGGTACGCTTCCGCCGGCGCGCGGCCCGTCAACCGCTCCAGCGCCAGCGCGTACAGGCGCAATTGCAGCGCGTATGGCGCGGCGTGGGCGGCCGCATCGGCGGCGCTGACCTGGTCGGTTTTATAGTCCACCAGCACGATCCGGCCGCCATCCTCGAACCACAGGTCAATCTGGCCGCGCAGCACCACGCCTTCCACTTCCATCAGGAAATCGAACTCGCGCTCGAGTGTTGCGGCGGCCGCGGCACGCTTGCCAGGCACGCTCTTGGCAAATGCATCCGCCAGTTTCACCGCTTCCGGATCGGGCGACGCCACGGGCAGGCCCGCCAGCAGCGCGTGCACCTGTCTGCCGAAATCGCTGGCGCTCAGATCGGATGCGACGTCGATGTCGCTCTGGAAAGCAGCAGACGCGCGCGGCCGGGTGTCGAATCCCAGGTAGCGCGATAAATAATAGCGGCGCGGACAATCGGCGAATATAGCGACCGACGTCACGGTGGCTTGGGAGTCGTGCTGGCCCGTGATGGCAGGCCGTTCCAGCACCTCTACCGAAGCGCCAACCTCTTCGCGCGCTCGCACCACGGACGCGTCCGGTGTGGCATCCACGAATCGCACCCGTACCGGAAATTGTTCGCCTTCAGGGTCAGCCAGTATGATGGTTTTGTCGTGGGCCGACTGCACATCCAGGCCCAGCGTATCCGTCAGCCGCGCCGCCCAGTTCTGCGGCTTCTTGCCATTCGTCGAAAACGAGAGGACCAGGTGCTCCTCCGCGCGGCTCATCGCGACATAAAGCAGGCGGTGCCCTTCTTCTTTCTCGCGCTGCTTGATTTCGTCTTTCACGCGCCGGTGAAAGGAGTCGCTCTTGTCCTTGCCGCCCAGCGGATGCCGCCAATTCGCACCCAGCCCGATATGGGGCGAGAACGAGAGCGCTCCGGGATTTGAGTCGACGCCTTTATGCATGGCGGCCAGAAACACCACCGGAAACTCCAGGCCTTTCGCCGTGTGGACGGTCATGATCTTCACCGCGTTGGCCGAATCCTCGGGCGGGGCGTCCGGCTCGCGCGGGTTGGATGCGCGTAGCAGTTCCACTTCTTCGACGAACCCGGCCAGCGTCTGGCGGGTACCGGCGGCCCGCGCCTGTGCCAGAAATTTCTCGATGTTTGCCGCGCCGCGTGGACCGCTGGGCGGTTGGTAGCCGCACTCGTCCATAGCGCGCAGCAGCAGTTGATCGATGCCGGTGTAATCGCGCGCCGCACGCAATCTCGCCAGCCGGTCGCGAAACGCCGCGAGTCGCACGGCATCCTCCGGCGCGAAAGCTGCCAGCGATTCCGCCGTCAACTGCTCCACCGCGTTTCCCAGGTTGCCCAATGCCTTCAGCCGGAATAAGGCGTCATCCGAGATCGCCAGGAAAGGCGAGCGCAGCACCGCCGCCATGCTGATCTCGTCCCGCGGATTGTCCAGCACCCGCAGAAAGTGCATCATGTCGACCACTTCACGCGCCTCGTAGAATCCTTTACCGCGGTTCACCAGATAGGGGATGCCGCAGTCGTCGAAGGCGCGTGTGAACTCGGCCAGCACTTCGGAGTTGCGCACCAGCACAGCGAAATCCCGAAATTCAGCCGCACCTTTCCGCAACTGCAATGTGCCTTCCAACTCCACGATGCGCGCGGCCACCCACTCGGCTTCCATCTCCGGCGTGGCTGCCCCCAGCACTTCGACGGACGGCCCGGCTTTCTCCGCGAAGCTCTTACCGGGCACGAGCCGGCGCCTGACCACGCCCTCCGCGCCATCGGTGACGGCTGCCACCGCGCGCAGAATATCCGCCCGGCTGCGGAAGTTCTCGATCAGTTCCACCAGCCTCCGGCCGCCCCGTTCGACGGTATCGCGATATTCACGGAACACATCCGGGTTGGCGTGGCGGAATCCATAGATCGATTGGTTGATGTCTCCCACCGCGTAGAATCGATCCGGCCTGCGCAGCAGGTCGAGCAGCCGGGCCTGCAGCCCGTTGGTGTCCTGCAGTTCGTCCATCAGGATCTGATCGAACTGATTCTGCACCCTCTCGCGCACGTCCGCATGCTCCGCGAGCAGGCGCACGGCACATTCTTCCAGGTCGGCATAATCGAGCCCGGCGAGCTTCTGTTTGCGCGTGGTGTACAAACGGTTGAAGCGCGTGAACAAATCGAAGATGGTGGCGCGCTCCGCGGCGTAGTACTCGGTAATGAGCGCATATTCGAGCGCCGGCAGAAGCTCGTTTTTGAGCTTCTTGAATATTTCGGCGCGTTTCAGCTTAGTTAGGTTGCAGTTGAAAGACTGGATGGCCTGCAAAGCGGCGGCGGGCCCTAGCGGCAAGGCTGCCTCGATCCTCTTCACCCAATCCTGCGCTTCGTACAGGTGCGCCTGTTGTTCGAACTTCAAGCCGCTAGGCCGCGCCAGCCGCGCTTCCGAAAGCGAGCCCCCAATATCCGGCGGACCGGGCGCGGGAAACGCGGAGAGCTCATCGATGCTCGTCCCCGAGGCGCGAATCGCGTCAAAAACGCCCAGCATTTCCGACGACAGATCGGTCGTGGCGAGGCCGCGCATCAGCGCCCGGGCTCTTTCCGGCTCGTCCGCGAACAGTTCATCGAGCGCCTTCGCGGCGCACTCCGTTTGCTCGCGTAGCGCTTCGCGTTCGTCCAGGATACGAAAGTCGGGATCGATCCCGGCGAAGATGGCATGCTCTTTCAGCAACCGTGTGCAAAACCCGTCGACCGTTGAAACGTAGGCGCGCTCCAACCGGGCGCGAAGCTCCGGGCGATCGTGAAAAGCTTCCGCCAGCTTCTCGTGCATGTTGTTGGCGGCTTTATCGGTGAAGGTGATCGCCAGAATGCGCAGCGGGTCCACCCCGCTTTCCACCAGGTTGACGAAATATTGCACCAGCACCGTGGTTTTGCCCGACCCCGGTCCCGCCACCACGCAGGTATCGCGCGATGCCGGCTCTACCGCGACGGCTTCCAGTTGGCGCTCCGTCAATCCCACGCGGATTCTCCCTCCGCCTCAACCAGCGCGGGAGCTTCGGCCACGAACCGGCACACATCGCGAAAATCGCATAACCGGCATTTGTCTGTGTCCGCTGGATGGGGCGCTACGCTGCCCGCCCGAATTTCGGCCACGATGCGCAGCGTGGTTTCGATGGTGCCAGCCGGTTCGTAAGGGATCCAGTCCGTCTGCTGGATGCCCCCTTTGAGCCCCCAGTACGACATCCCTTTCGGCCGCAGGTTGAAATTTCGATCGAGAGCGCGCATATAAAGCTGGGGCTGCACCAGGTTCGCATCAGTGGCGCGACTCTTGGTATTCTGCGCGCCACTGTATTTGTAATCGATAACGTAGCCCTCGTGATCCGGCGTCACGTCGATCCGGTCGATGCGTCCCTTGATCTCCACGTCGCCCGCCAGGTTGTATTGAAATTCCTGCTCTGCGCGAACCTCGCATCCGAGCGACCAGCGAGGATCTTCCACCAGCCCGCGCAGGTCGGCCAGCATGCGTTCGCGCAAAGCTTCGGTGCGGTAGCCGGGCACCAGGTTGTTGCGCTTCGCAACGCGCTCGAATACCCTTTCGAAGGTTTCCGCCAGCGGCAGCCCGTCGCGATGCAACTCAGCCAGTACGCCGTGCACGATACTGCCCTGCGTTCGGTAATCCAGGCGTTCTTCCGGACGCAAGGGCGCGCCGCGCAGCCGCAGCGTATCGCGGCCGAAAAACTGAAACGGGCACTGCAGATAACACTCCAGCGAGGTCGGCTGGAAAGCCGCGTGCTTTGCGGAAATGGCCTGCCGCAGATCCGCGGCGGCGATCGCCGGAACAACGCTCGGTGTGAGCGGCGCCTCGCCCGCGCGCGGCGAAACCGGCCGCATACCAACCGGCGTCAGGCCTTCCAGGTAGAGCGACGGCAGCGTCTGCTGCCCGCGCGCATCGGTAAGCGGATAGCTCAACGTAAGCGAGGCGGTGGCGCGCGCGGTGGCGGAGTCGAACAGGAAGCGTTCTTCCATCTCGAAATCGGCCGCGGTGCGCACCCGTATGCCGGCCTGCTTCAACTGCGCGCGCGCGGCATCCGGAAAAAAAGGATCCTGCGTGTGGAATTTCGGAAACTGCTTCTCCACCACTCCGCAGACGAAGATCACCGGCAATCGCCACTGGCGGGCTTCGTGCGCGCCCAGCACATGGACGACATTGCGCCGCGCATCGTCCACGCGCAGCGGGGTCAGGCGCAAAACCGATTTCGCCGTATGCCAGAAATCGGCCAACAGCACAGGCCGGTCAGGCAAAGCCCGCGCCGCCTCCTCCATCGCGCCGCCGAATAATTCGAGCGCCGCTGCCTGGCCGCGCGCCATCGCCGCGGACTCGAACCCGCTCGGCTCCAGCCATCCCGGCGCAAACAGATCCCGCAATCCGGCGAGGCGCGTCGCCCACTCGGATGGGGTCGCGGACAACGTCCGCCAGTCGTCCACCTTTTCGAGCGATACGATCAGACCAAGCGCGGGACTCTCCGCGTCAGCGGCGAACCGTCGCAGCGGTGCCAGCCCCGATCCCGGCATTTTCTCGCGCACCGCAAAATCGAACGCGTCGCACTCGAGACCCGGAGCCAGCCGGATGGCCGCCAGCGTCGCCGCGTGCTCCCATCCCTCCAGCATGGCGTCCACGATCCCAGCCAGGTACCGCACCACCGCGTGCGCCGTCAGATCCCCATCAAAATAGAACCGCGCCGGGATACCGAACCGGTCGAAGGTCGCACGCAATACCGGTTCGTAGATATCCGGGCTGCGCAGAATCACGCCGATCTCGCGGAACGCCCGGCCAGCCGCGGCCTGCTCCAGAACGCGGCGCGCGATCTCGTCGGCCTCGCGCTCTATAGACGGCGCCGCGCACAGTTCCGTCACCGGAAGCGCCAGCGGCCACGTACAAACTTCTTCCGTGAAACCCATGGCCAGCAGCCGCTGGCGCGTCGGCTCGGTGACCCCTGTAGCCGGCAGCGTCAGGGTGACGTCCGCCCGCCGGCACAACGCGCCGATCACCGCTATCTCCGGATCGGGCAGTGCGTGAAAGCCATCCAGCCAGATGGTGTGCACATCGCCCAACCCTTCCCGGCCGATCCGCTCGGCCGCGCGCACCAACCGCTCGGAGCGCGTCGCCAGCCCGCGGCGCGCCAACTCCCGGTCCACCTCGCGATATACGGCCGCGAAGGCCTCGCCCAGTGGGACCGGCCCATACAGCCGCGCCACGCCCGCGGCCAGCCGATCCGCATCGCATCCCGCGGAAGAGAATTCTTCCAGACTGCGCGCCAGCGCCGCGCAAAATCCCGGCAGCCGGACGACGCGCGCGAACTCCGGCCGGTTGGCGCGCCGCGCGGCTTCCTCCACGATCAGGTACAGCAGCGGCTCCGACACCTGCGGCGGGCCGCCCGCAAACGAATCCACAAAACGCGAAAGCGTCTGGATCAGCGCCGGACGGAACACGAAGCCTTCGTGCGCCATGCGGTTTTGCAGATGCTGTGCCATGGTGGCGGTGGGCGTGAGCAGGCGCACACCGGGGTCGCGACGCCGCAGCGCCGCGCGCAGACGCTCCAGGATCTGGAAAGTTTTACCGGACCCGGCCGGGCCGGTCAGCAGTAGCATTGTTTCCAGCTTAGCCCGCATGGCCTATTAACCACCAGCCACTATCAACTCGCCACCAATTCCTGTTATAAGGAGAGCGTGCAAATCACCGTCCGCAACCTGACGCGCGACGCGCTGCTCGCCGATTCCGCCGAAGTCGCTGATACCAGCGAGAAACGCCGTACAGGCCTGCTGAAGCACGATCATCTGGATCCCGGACAAGGTTTGTGGATCGTGCCCTGCGAGTCCGTGCACAGCTTTTTCATGAAGTTCGCCATCGACTTGGTGTACCTCGATCGCCAGAAGAAAGTGCGCAAGGTCCGCCATAGCATGATGCCATGGCGGCTGTCCGCCTGCCTTACCGCGCATTCGATTCTGGAGTTGCCCGCCGGCGTGCTCGCGGCCACCGGCACACAAGCCGGCGATCAACTCACCATAGAAGAGCAGTAGCTACGAACTGCCGATCAGGATCCCCGCCAGGAAAACCAGCACGCCGCCCACGACCACTTGCAGCGTGGCGGTGAGGTACGGGCTGTCCATGAAGCGATGCCGGATGTAGCTGATCACTCCTAATTCCACGGCCACCACCAGCACGGCCACCGTAAACGCAACGTGGAAGTTCGGAATCAGAAACGGCATGGTGTGGCCGATGCCGCCCGCGGTAGTCATCAGCCCGCAGACCACCCCGCGCACCCAGGGATGGCCGCGCCCGGTGAGCGAACCATCGTCGGAGAGCGCTTCCGCAAATCCCATCGAGATGCCCGCGCCGACGGATGCCGCCAATCCCACCAGGAACGCGTCGCCGCTGTTCTTGGTGGCGAATGCCGCGGCGAATAGCGGGGCTAGCGTGGAAACCGACCCGTCCATCAGGCCGGCCAGTCCGGGCTGGACAATCTGCAGCACGAACAGCCGGCGGCTGGCGGCATCCTCCTGCTCGCGCACATTCTTGGTAAGGTTCTCCTCCAGCGATTCGGCCGCCGCCTGATGCTGCCGCTCGATCTCCGCCAGGTCGCCGAGCAGTTTGCGCGTGGAGGCATCGGTCACGCGCTCCTGGGCCTTCTCATAGAACTTGCGCGTCTCCAGTTCCATGATCTCGGCCTGCTTGCGCACCACGTTGATGCCCAGCGGCCGCACCAGCCACACCGGCCGTCGCGTGATGAAGCCCTTCACATCGTGCCGCCGGATCAGCGGAATGTGCTCGCCGAAGCGCTGCTGGTAGACCTCGATCAAGGCCCGGCGGTGCCCGGATTCCTGCGCCTGCATCTCCTCGAACATCTGCGCGGTGGCCGGGTAGGTCTCCCGCAAACCATCTACGAAGTCGCCATAAATACGGCCGTCTTCCTCTTCCAGTGAAATGGCCAGCGCCAGGATTTCCTGCTCGGACAGTTCTTTGAAATTCTTCGCCATCATTTCTCCTGATGAGCTACGGGTACATCGACGGATAGGCCGTGCGCATTTCCGCCGACAGGCTCCGCACCGTCGAGATCTGAACCAGTTGGCCTTTGCCGATACCCGGACACCATTCCGCCGTTTTTCGCCATGCGCCGCGCTCTTCCGTCAGTTCCGGCCAGAACGGGAACAGGCGGCATTGGGTGGGCTTGGCGGGATGGATGGAGCAGCCATCCGACCGCAGAAAACGGCACAGCGACCCGCGCGGGATGCGCAGCCGGCGCAGATTTTTCGTGCGGTAGACGTAGCGCTTTTCGAACACCCGCGCCGTCATTCCCAGGAAGCGGGATGCGCGGACCACATCTTCTTCGGTCAGATAAACGAATCCGCGCCGCTGGCAACAGGTGGTGCAGCCTGGCTGGCACTCGAAGCGCATCTCTGTCATTGTATCCACAGAGCGCGCCTGCTCAGCCTTGTGGGGCAGCGCCGCGTTTGTCTTCTAAGGCTGGCTCCCCGTTGGGCTCGCGCGTTCCAGCGCCGTCTCACGCCGCCCGGCGGCCGCTACCGCCCGAGGGTCCGCCCTTTTACGCGCCACCGTGTATTTGAGACTTTGCTCCGCGGTGGCGCGGCCTTGCACGGCGGTGATGCGCAGTTCGTAGTTCCCCGGATCGGCGGTTGCCTTGGTCACCATCGGTATCGCGCCGGACACGTCGGGCGCAGGTAACTCGACGCTCTGCCGCCGGACCACTCTCCCGTTTTTGAGCAGCCTCACGCGCAATTGCGGCTTGGCTGGGTTTCCTGTATCCGGGTAAATCACGTAGTACGCAACTGGGATCGCGCCCGCCAGCAGATCCGTCGAAACAAAAGGCAGCACCCGCTTGCCCGGGAATTCGAAGGGGTCTTCAGCGTCCGGCGCGCGGCTCAGGTCCTCCAGGCGCCGCACTAGCGTCAGGTCGCTGAGCGCCAGCCCTCTGCGTTCCTGATTATCGATCGCGACGCTGGCAGTGGCCGCGCGATTGCCTTGCTGATCCACCACCGCGGCTTCCACGCTGTACCTTCCCGGAGCCAGGCTGATCGCATGCTGGTAGGTCATGATCTCTGCTTGAACGCTGGCCAGGTGATCGTCGGAGACTTCCGACGGCACATCCTTACTTACCCGGTCGACAATCTGTCCCTGCGCGTTCTTCACCAGCGCCAGCAGCGTCGCATGCAACAGGTACTTATGTTCGACGGGCTCCGGAGTGGCCGTAAGATTCGAGATCGGCATTTCGAACGCGATGGAATATTGCGCCGTGCGGCCGGTTTCCCGGAACCGGTAAGCGCGTAGCAGGAAATCGAACGCGCGCGGCCGGGGTTGCGTATCGAGCGCCCTCAGTCCGGCCATCTCCACGGGAGTCACCGGGCCCTCACCTGTATCCGGAACGGCGAAGTAGCCGCCGCGCGTCTGCACGGTGAGCCCCGGCCGGGTCAGCTTCACTTCGATCTTCCGGAAGTGACCGTCGTCGCTGGCCGATGTGGGCGGATAGGCGATCTCGTAATGCGTGTCCACATCCTCCATCACGCGCGCCAGCAGCTTGTCGGTGTTGTTGGTGTTGGCGATGAGGAATCCGCCGGTGCGTTCCGCCAGCTCGCGAATGGCTTCCTGGCGGTTGGAGCTGGATACCGCGAACTTCACAATGTCATCCTCATGCGCCATTTCCATGAGTTGCGCGGTCGGCGATGGACCGGGTCCGGCAGTGGGCGTGGTGGGCAGGATGATCTGCCCCGACGTCCTCTGCCCCTGGCTCAGCGTCGCGGCCTGCTGCAGCATCGCGATCGAGGGAGCCATGGCCGAATGCGCCGGACCGCAATCGCCGCTGTCATCGCCCTGGCAGGGGCTCAAGCCGTAGACGTCCATAGCATAGAAGCTCACGCCGGCTTTGTTGGCAGCGCGGATCAGCGAGTCCCAGTATTCCAGCAGATCCGGCGGGCGCGTTAGGCCGGTGGTCATCATCATGACGCTCTTCTGAAAAGGCAGCGGGCTGAGATCGCGAACCAGGGCTTTTAGCGCATCGATCTCGCGCAAGCCGTCATTGACGGCCAAGCCGATTTCGCCGCGCGTACCCAAAGGATGTTGCGGGCTGGAGCCGTCGGCGGTCCCGTCCGATCCCACCACGGGTGTCACGCTGCCGAACGCGCTCATCCCCAGACCGTTCAGCATGGCGGCAGAATCCAGGTTGATCGCCGGAAGCTGGTTCACGGCCGCCAGTTCCACGGCTTTCAGGAGGTGCTCGCGGTTATTGGAGAACGGAAAGACAGGCCGCAGGCCGCTCGAATCCACGCTGAACACGCCAATGAAGGTGTTGGGACGCAGTTCGTTGTTGACGAACTTGCGCGCCGCGTCGAAGGCAAAAGCGCGCGTCTCTGGAGTCAGATCGTTCAGGATCAGGCAAACCACATTCACCGTGCGCAGCGGATTCACCGGAAGGCGCGGAGCTTTGCGTTCGGCGGCGGGCGTCGCCAGCGCCTGCGCCTCGGCCATCTGCTCGATATCTTCCTTGCGCACCTCGCTACCCGCCACCAGCCGGAATGCGCGCACGTTCTGCCGGACGCCGTCCTCATATACCGTGACTTCCTCCGGCTTGAGATTCTTGACCAGGCGCCCGTGTGCGTCGCGCACCACCACATCCAACAGGACTTCGCGGGCGGAGCTTCGGATCACCACATCGGGCTCGGGGCGGACTTGTGCCGCACCCACCCCGATCAGCAGCGCAGCCGTAAGTAGCAGGTTCCTGGGCATCACTGTTACCCACCACTAATGTACAATGCCGGAGATGTTGTATCTGGCCCGCCTATCGACCGTAGCGCTGTTCGCCGGCACATTCCTGGCATCGCCCGCATGGGCCCAGGCCGCGGACCCGATCAAGATCGGCAACATCACTTCTCATACCGGCGCGGGCAAGGGTTACGGCTCCGTCACGCGCGCGGAGGCGGCTTACTTTCAGATGATCAACGATCGCGGCGGAATTCAGGGGCGCAAGATCGAATTCATCAGCCGCGACTACGGATCCGAGCCTGGAAAAGCGGCGGCGCTGGCGCGCGAACTGGTCGAAAAAGACGGGGTCCTGGTGATCTTCAGCTCGTTGGGCACGGAAGCCAACCTGGCCATGCGCGGCTACCTGAACGAACAGAAAGTGCCCCAGCTTTTCGTCGAGTCCAGTTCTGCGGTGTTCAACGATCCGGCGCATTTCCCCTGGACCATGGGCTTCTTTGCCACTTACCGGACGGAAGGGTCGGTTTACGCGAAGTACATCCTGGCGAACAAGCCGCACGCCCGGATCGCGGTGCTGTACCCGGACGACGATGCTGGCCGCGAATACGTCGCGGGCATTCACGATGGCCTCGGGGACGAGGCAACCGCCATGATCGCGAAGGAGGCTTCCTACCGCAACTCGGACCAGACGCTCGATGCGCAGATCCAGGGACTAAAAGCTTCGGGCGCGGATGTCCTGCTCGACATGGCGATCGGAAGCTTCGCCGCCCAGGCTATTCGCAAGGTCTATGACCTCGACTGGCATCCGCTGCAATTCATTCCCAACGCTTCGCTTTCGGTGGCCGCGTTTCTGGCGCCCGCGGGTCTCGAGAAAGCCGCCGGCATCATCACCAATGCCCGTTCCAAAGGCTGGGCGTCTGTGGAAGCGCGCAGCGACCCGGCGGTTCAGGAGTTCCTGCGCTGGATGAAGAAGTACAACCCGGACGCCAGCCTGCGCGACCAGAACTACGTTGCCGGATACGAGCGGGCCGAGGCTTTAATCGAAGTGCTGAAGAAGTGCGGTGGCGACCTGACTTGCGCGAACGTCATGAAGCAGGCCGCCAGCCTCGATCTGGAGTTGAGTATGCTGCGCCCCGGCATCCGCCTGCGGACCAGCCCCACCGATTATCAGCCCATCAAGCAGTTGTTTCTGATGAAGTTCGATGGCCGGAACTGGATGCCGTTGTAGAGCGGGACTAAGAGCCCCGCCGCAGGCCAAGGGCCTGCCCCACAGTCACCGGCGCCATGAACTCCAGCAGCGCCCGCTTGATTTCCGGCGGAATACTGAACCGGTCGATCTCGTTCAAATCGCCCGCTGCATACCTCACCGCGTCTCCCGCCATGGTTACGGCGATGAACAGGTGCCGCGTCACCTCGTGGAACAAGCCGCGCGGTTCCTGCTTCTCGGCCTGAAACGTGAGCGCCCGAACCGGCACTTCATCGTCGCCCAGGCTGGCCTCGTACGCTAGTGCTACTTCGGTCGAGAGGCGTTTTTCGTAGTCGGCCTCGATGCGCCGCGCTTTGTCTCGCCAGGATATTTCCTGGTAGACCAGCGCGGCGATGGCGAACAACAACAGAATTTCAAGGGACGTCATGGGGCGCTCCTCAGCCGCGCTTCGCTTTCATCTCGGCCAGCATCTTCTCGATACGTTCCTGCTTGTCCATGGCCGCGAACTGCTCCTCAACATCGTCTTTGAACAGCTCCGTCTTCGCCTGGCTGACCGCCTCGCTGTGACGGACCTTGTCCTGCATACGCTCGAAAGTAGCCGCCGTGGAATGGTCGCTGGTGGCAAACTGCGCATCCGACGCCCGGGTCGCTGCCCGCGCCCGCCTGTGCTGCGCGATCAGTACATCCTTCTTGGCCTGCGCCTCCACCAGTTTCTGCTCCAGCTTCAACAGCGCCGATTTCAGGTTTTCCACCTGCAACTTCTGATCGGCTACTTGCTGCTTGAAGCTTTCCGACATGTTGCGATAGCTTACGGAACGCTCCAGCGCGGCGCGCGCCAGGTCGTCCTGTTTCTTGTCCACCGCCATTTCCGCCTTGCGCACCCATTCGGCGGTCTTCTCTTCGTTTTCCTGATACTTCTTCTCCAGCACGTGCTGATCGGCGATGGCGATGGCCACCTGCGTTTTGACCTGCAGCAGTTGGTTCTGCATATCCAGGATCACCTGCTTGATCATTTTTTCGGGTTCTTCGGCCTTATCGATAAGGTCGTTAAGATTTGCTCTTACCAGTGTCGATACTCGTTCCAGTAGTGCCATAACAGTTCTCCTAAAATGGGCCGGGAAATCCCGGCCCCTTGCCTAACCTGCTGCCGCTTTCGTCTTGTCCGCGGGCGGATCGGATTTCTCTCCGATCTGCCGCACCTTGGCGAACAGATCGGCCATCTTCATGCCCGACAGACTTTCAAATAACGCGGGAATCTGCGCCGCCATGGCGGCCATGTCCCCGGTCACCTTGTTCATGCCGGCTGCATGCCCATCGCCTGTGGAGACGATGGTGATCTTGTCGATGTTGGCCAGCGGCGCAGCCAGCGCGCGTACGATCTCCGGCATGCCCGAAATCAGCTTGTCTACAACCGCGGCCTGGTTGTACTCCTGGTAAGCCGCGGCCTTCACATTCATGGCCTTGGCTTCGGCTTCGCCTTTCTTGAAGATGATCTCCGCTTCCGCCTCGCCCTGCGCACGGATGGCGGAGGCGTGACCATCGGCCTCCATTACCAGCTTGGATTTCTCGGCTTCGGCCAGCGTCTCGATCCGGCGCCGCTCGATCTCCGCGCCCTTCAGCACGGTGGCGATCAACTCGCGCTCGCGGCGTTGAATCTCCGCATCCTGTACCGCGACCTCATGCTCTTTCTGCACCTGCTGAATCTTCACCTGCTCGGCGATCACCTGCTGCTGCATGATATTGGCCTGGATCTCGTACGCCTTGTCGGCGGAGGCCTGCTGTTTCTTCACCGTCTCGTTGTAGTTGGCCTTCTTGATCTCCAGGTCGCGCGAAGCTTCCGCCTGCTTGGCCTGCGACAAAGTCTCGGCCAGCACCCGCTCCTGATCCGCCTGCGCCTTGGCCACGGCGGCCGCGCGCGTAGCTTCCGCGCGTTTAATGGCCGTGTCGCGCTCGGCTTCGGCCGCCGCCACATCCGCGTCGCGCTTGATGCGCGCTACGTCCGGCCGGCCCATATTGCTGATGTAGTCGTTCTTGTCGCGAACTTCCTTGATGGTGAACGAAATCACTTCGAGCCCCATCTTGTTCATGTCGTCAGCGCAGGTGGACCGCATGCGGTCTCCCACCATCTCCGGCTGCTTCACGATCTCTTCCACGGTCAACTGGCCGATGATGCCCCGCAAGTGGCCTTCCATCACCAGGCGGATCAAGCCTTCGCGCTCCTGATCGGTTTTGGTCAGGAACTGCTCCGCGGCGGTCTGGATAGACTCCGGGTCTGACTTCACCTTGATCTGCGCGACGGCCTCGACAGTAACCGCTACGCCCTGCCGGGTGTAGAGATCCTGTTGCGGCGCCACATCGAACGACATGAGCTCCAGCGATAAGCTGCGATAGCTCTCGACTACGGGCCAGATCACCGTCCCGCGACCTTTGACAATACGCGTACCTTTGCGGCCGTATACGATCAGCGCCTCGTGCGGTCCGGCCTTGCGATACAGCCGTGCCAGCATCGACGCGATCAATACGATCGCCAGAAACATCAGCAAAACGATCACCACCAACATGTCCTTCTGCATAAATCTCCTCTTTTGGTTCGCGGTGCGGCGCCCGCGCTAACTCTCCTTCTCCGCCAAATCTTCCGTACTGCCCGTCATGTCTTCCCAGCGCCGCACGTAGGCGATGCCTTTCTCATAGCGCTGCACCACCACTTCAGCGCCCTTGGGGATGGCGATGCCGTCCTCACTGCGCGCGCCGGCCACGCGCCGCACGCCTTCCTGCGAGAAGATGAGTTCGCCGGTGCCGCCTTCGCGGATGGGGATGCTGAGTTTGCCCAGCACGCCGATCATGTCGTAATCCGCCGGATCGAGCGCTTCTTCGCCAGAGGACAGCTTTGCCAGGAACCAGAACACAACGGCCGCGCCGCCCAACCCGCTCAACACTGCGATCCCCAACGCCATCAGGAACCAGACCGCGTAATACCGCTCCAGCAGGTAACCTGTGCCGCCAAACCACGCCAGGAACGCGGTCATGGTTCCGAAGTTCAGCCACGGGACGCCTTCGGTCTCCGCGCTCGGCCCGTGCACATGTGGGACGTGCACGTGCGGTATGTGCACATGCGGCAAGTGCAGGTGGGCGCTGCCCGTAAACACGGACAACAGGCTCAACGCCAGGCCTAACAGAAAACAGATGAGATAGAAATCAGCCCACGTCATTGCGACCGCCTCCTCGATTTGGGCAAAGTCTCTCCGGCCATCGCCGCCGGAGCGGGCTTCAGCACTTGCAACAATCGCTCGGCCAGCCCGGGGTTATCCAAAATGGCGCCCAAGAGCACCACGCACATCCGCGATTCCTTGTGGCGCGCCACACGCAGCAGCGCCTGGCTTAACTCGGCGTCTCTGCGAAAACGCTCTGCGCCGTTGATCAGCCACAAATCCAATTTGTCCTCCAGCGCGCCGACATCCGAGATCAACTCTTCCTGATAGCCTTCCGGGTCGTCCACCAGGTAGCCCGGATGCACCTTATAAAACCGTGCCAGCAGCATGCGGCTGGAATTCGTCAGGTGCGGCCGCGCGCCGCTTTCGATCTGCGATAAATATGCCTGGCTTATGGTCTCGCCCAACTCCTTCTTGAGCAGGCGAACCACTTCCGACTGCGTCAGTTCGCGCTCGCGACCGCGCAGCGCGCCTTCGATTTCCCGCAGGTACCGGAGCTTCTCGCCCAGTTTCATATTGCAGATCGTTATAATCATATAGCGATCTGCTATATTCTGTCAAGGAAAATATATGGCGTGTTTTCAGCGGATTTCGAGGAAACCGAAGCGCAACGGGTCGGGGGCGGGATTCGAGAGGGTGATGGAGATCTCCGGTCGGCCTGCCGCGGCTGCGGGCAGGGGTGCCGCGAGCAAGGTGAGTTCGCCGTTGCGTTCGGTGACGGCGGGTGAAAGATCGGCTCCATCCAGTTGCACGAGAAGGGAAAACGCCGTGGTACGAAACACGCCGATGTACAGCTTCTCGGCCGGCGTGCGGGGGCCTCCAATTGCCGCCGTGGCCGCGCGGCGCAACAGGCGATAGCCACCGGCGCAATCGTCCCACCCGGCGCCCAAGTAAGGGGCGTAGACGGAATCGCCGAGATTGATGAAGCGCGGCATCTCGGGTTTCCAGGTGGCCTCGGCGAGCGTACGGTAGCTGGTGGTGATGTTACGCAAGGTCCCCCCATCTATTTGGTAGACGACCGCGCGATTTATTCTCAGGGCCGCAAGGGCGAGCGCCTGGGGCAGGGTGTATTTCACCAGCAGGTCCGCGGGCGCCTGAATGCGCGCTTCCGATCCGGGCGCCAGGTAGACATGCGGGATCTCCATTGCGCGGAAGGGCACGTCCACAATGCCGGACCAGAACAAGTCGGAATCCACGCCATCAAGCAGGATCATCTTGCCGGGCTGTTTGTCGTGGATCTCGGCGACGCCCAGCACCAGGTCCGCGACCCTTGTGCCGCGAGCGTGGTTCCACTGCGCGATGGCCCAGGCTGCCGGCACGGAGGCGGCCAGATAGACCGCGATGCATGCGGACGCCGCCAGTTTCCATGCCAGATTCGATCGCCAGGCGGAGGCTATGGCCCACGCGCTCCGAAGATCGCCAGGCCGATCACGGGGACGGTCAGGTAGTAATCCATCTTGTGATCGCTTAAAGGAAGGTAGGGGCATAGCACGATCACGAACCAGGCCAGGCCGAATAATCCGATCCATTGGCGTGCGCGGGCCTGCCATGCGAGCCAGGCCAGCGCCAGGCAGGTGAGCGGCGCGATGCTCCAGCGCGAGGGGCCGAGTGCCCAGGTCCAATAGGTCCAGAGCGTGGAGACGATCCGCAGGTTCAGATGCGGTGCGTACACGCCATTCGCGGGCGGCGGCGCGAAGTGGAAGTGCAGCGCTACGGCGAGTGCCGAGACGGCGAACATCGGCAGAACCTTCCTTAGATACGGGCGCGCGAACAGCCACGCGTAGACCGCCGCGATGGCCGGATACATTACGTTGGTCTCGAGCGCGCCCAAGCCCAGCACGAACGCCGCCCAGTGAGCGATGGCGAAGCGCGTCCCGCCGCTTTCGATGTAGCGCAGGAAGAAATAGAAGGCCAGCAGAAAGAAGAAGCCGCTCAGGACCTGGTTATAGATGGAGGTCCAGCACATGGCCGCGGCCACGCCCTGGTTGGCGATCCACAGAATCGGGGCGGCGCATCCGGCGGCGCGCGAGGCGGTCAGGCGCGCCACGATGCTGCCCAGCAGAAGCATGCCGGCCATTTGGGTGAGGAACGCGCAGATGCGGAAGGGCAGCGCATCCACGCCGAACAGCGAGGTGAGCACCAGGAAATAGGCATTCTCGCCCAGCGGCCGGATGTTGCCATGAGCTTTGGGCGCGAACAAGGCGGGGCCCAGATCGCGGAAGGAGTGGACGTCGCGCCGCAGGTTGAGCCAGCCGAAATCATCCTGGTAGAACCAATTGGTCAGCCCCGGCCAATAGAGCGCGAGCAGGACGAGCAGCGGAAGCACGCGCCAGGCATAGCGGCGGACGTAAAGCATAAACCCGATGCTAACGTACCGTCACGGGTTCGGGCAGTTCACGCAAGCGGCTTATGGGGGAGAAGACCAGCCACAAGGTGGAGAGCAGGAAGCCGGCCGCGCCGACGAGCATGGCGCGGCGCACGCCGATCACCTCTGCTAACGCTCCTCCGGCGAACGCGCCGACGGGCAGCACGCCGCGGAACATGAGGTGCATTGCGGAGTTGATCCGGCCCAGCAGGTGATTCGGGGCGATGGACTGGCGCAGGCTCAGTTCGTTGATGCTGTAAATCGACCAGGCCAGATCGCCCAATTGCGCCACTGCCAGAATGGCGGCGCATACCATCACGGGCCCACGGGCCAGCGGCGGCAGCAGGGAGGCGACGCCGGTGATCGCGGCGGCGCCGATCAGGTTGGGGCCGCAGCCGAAGCGGCGCGCCAGGCGCTCGGCGGCCAGCGCGCCAAATACGCCGCTGGCGCCGCCCACGGAAATGACGATGCTGAGCAGCATGGCGCTCAGCTTCAGCTCGCGTATGGCCAACAGGAAGTACAGGCTGCTGCCGAAGCCCAGGAAGATGGATGACGTGGAACTACGCAGCAAGAGCGCGCGCAGGATGGGATCGCGCCAGGAGGCCCGCAACCCCTCCATGATCTCGCGGCCGATGTGCGGCGCGGCGCCGGGCACTGGCCGCAGCTCCGGTTTCCGGATGAGGACGACGGAGAGCGCGGAGACCAGGAAGGAAACCGCATCGAAGAGAATCGCGATGGGCGCGGTGATGGTCTGGATCAGCACGCCGGTGAGAGCCGGTCCCGCGACACCCGCGACGGATTCAGAGAGTGCCATCTTGCTGTTGCCTTCCAGAATGTTCTCGGCGCTGACCAGCGATGGCAGATAGGCCTGATAGCTGACGTCGAAGAAGACGGTGAGGATGGCAGTGGACGCGGCCACCAGGTAGAGATGCGCCATGGTGAGGCGCCAGGTCATGACGGCAAGGGGAATCGAGACCAGGATGAGGGCGCGCCCGAGATCGGCCCAGATCAGGATGGGACGGCGGCGCAGGCGGTCGGCCCATGCGCCGGCGAACAGGCCGAATAACAGAATGGCCGCGGCGCTGACTCCGCTCAGGATTCCCATCTGCAGCGGGGAGGCTTTCAGCAGCAGGACGGCCGTGAGCGGTACGCCGACCAGGGTGATCCAGGAACCGACTTGGGAGATGGCTTGGCCGGCCCACAGCTTGAGGAAATCCGGATCCCGCAGCAGGCCGCGCGAAGGCATCTCCATAGCATGCCACACGCGGATGGCGGCTCCGTGCGGCATGGTACACTTCGGCAAATGAGGCAGTGCGGATTACGGGCTGCCATAGCTTTGGTGTGCATCCTGTGCGCTCCGTTGGCCGGCAGCGAAGGACCTCGCTGGCTGAAAGTCACTTCCCCTAACTTCGAGATCTTCACCACCGCCGGCGAACGCAGCGGGCGCGACGTGGCGCGGCACTTCGAGCAGGTGCGCGGCTTCTTCGCGGAAGCCATGGGGCTGGGAACGCAGCCCGGACCGCCGGTGCGCATCGTGGTGTTCCGTACAGACAAGGAGTACGCGCCTTACTCGCCGAACGACTTCGCCACGGCGTTCTACCTGGGAACGGACGATCGGGACTACATCATCATGAAGAGCGCGTCGAGCGAACACTTCCCGATCGCGGTACACGAGTATACGCACCTGCTGGTGAAGCATTCCGGAATCGCCGTGCCGGTATGGTTCAACGAGGGCCTCGCGGAGTTGTATTCGAACCTGAAGCCGCTGGCCGGCAAGGTGGAGGTGGGCGACTTCATCATGCCGCACTTCACGATGCTGCGCAGCTCGAAATGGATCGACCTGGCGACGCTCGTAGCGGTGGGCCACGACTCGCCGCTCTACAACGAGAAGAGCCACGCCGGGTTGTTCTACGCCGAGAGCTGGGCGCTGGTACACATGCTGTATCTGGGCAAGGATTACCGGCCGCACCTGCCGGCGCTGCTGGCGGGCATCAAGAGCGGCGCGCCGATGAGCGAGACGTTCCAGAAAGCGTACGGGAAATCGGTGGCGGAAGTGCAGAGCGACTTGGTGGCGTACATGCGGGCAACCACTTTCAGCGCGTCGCTTTACAACACCAAGCTGCCCAAGGCGGCGGACACGCCGGAGGTTGCGGAGTCCGATCCGCTCGAAATCGGATTAGTGCTGGCGGAGGTGCTGGCGCACATTCAGGCGAAGGCTGCGCAGGGACGCGAGGCGTACGAACGGCTGGCGCACGACTATCCGAAAGACTGGCGCGCCGAGGAAGGGCTGGCGCGCCTGAGCTGGCGGGAGTTGAAACGGGAGGAAGCCATCGGGCATTACGCGCGGGCGGCGGCATTGGGCGCCACCGATCCCAAGATGTACCTGGTGTACGGCCAGTTGCTGCGCATGTCGGACAGGCGGCCGGAGGCGGTGGCGGCGCTGAAACGGGCGACGGAACTGGATCCGGGATACCTGGAGGCGCACCTGGAACTAGGCTTCGCGGATCTGGCCGATGAACACTTCGACGACGCGCTGGCGCAGTTCCACCTGATGAAGAATGTGACGCCGGAGCAGGCCTTCGGCTACTTTCATGCGATGGCGTACACCTATTACCGGCTGGGGCGGAAGGAGGAGGCGCGGACCTCGCTCGCGCAGAGCCGGAAATATGCCAAGACTTCCGAGCAGGTGGAACAGATGAACCACCTGACGGATGCGCTGGACTACGTGGGGCGGGTGGCGGCGCAAACGGAGCCTGAGGACGAAGCGGAGCGACCGCGGCAGGTGCGCCGTCCGGGTGGGCGCGAGGCGACGGCGGTGGCCGAAGGGACGCTGCAGCAGATCGACTGCATGGGCGGCAAGATCCGGGTACGGATCGCGGCCGATGGGACGTCGAAGGCGTTCGCCATCCTGGACGCGGACGCGGTGCGGGTGAAGGACGCCGCCACGCCGGTGGAATTGGCGTGCGGGCCGCAAGCGCCCAAGCGCATCCGGATCGAGTACGAGCCAAGGGCGGATGTGATGCCGGGCACGTTGGGACTGGTCCGGTCGCTGGAATTCCCTGAATAGAAAAAAGAACCGGCGGGCACTCGGAGGAGCATGCCCGCCGGTCGGTTCCGCATGACCTAGCCACCGGAACCTAACTTGAAAGAGGTCGCTTTCAATATGTAAGACGTATGAAAACGCAACTCAGTTGCAACAGCACGGAAGGCGGCAAGCCGGGGAAAAACCCGGCTAGCGCATGTAGAAGAGGCTCAAACGGGGCAAGCCCTCTTTTTCCAAAAGGTTACGTTCCAGGTATTGCTTCTCGAGCAGGGCCAGGTGACCGGCGGTCATTTTGGAGCGGTAGGGACGGAGTTGGGAATCGAGCTCACGGCGGACTTCGAGCAACTGCTCTTCGGACTGGCCGGCGCGGGCGGCGGCCACGGTCTTCTCCTCGAGGACGGTGAGGCGGCGTTCGAGGTCTTCCAGATCCTGGTAGTGTTCGACGGCTTCGGCGGCGAGGCGCTCAAGGGCGAAGGCGATTTCGGCATAGGCTGGGCCGGCTTGGCGGACGGCGGCGGCGTTGCGCGCGAGGTAGTCGCGCAGGTCATCGAGCGGGAAGGGCGGAGCGGCTTCATGGGCGGCGGGGCGCTGGGCGGTTCCGGCCATGACCTGGGCTTCGGTGAGGACGGCTTGCGCGCAGAAGGCCAGGGAGTTGACCATCTGGGTTTTGGACTTGCGGCCGCGCCATTGCTGGAAGGCGGCGTCGATACCGCGCAGGACAGCTTCGAGAGGCACGTCCGCATTCTTCCAGCTTTCGATCAGGGCCCAATCGAGCGGGGAGAGCAGGAAGAGGCTGGTGCCGCGGACGCGCTGGAAGTGCTCCTCGATTTCGGTGAAGTAGTTGAAGTAGTTGTGAACCCAGTCGTCGTTCACTTGCGCGCGTTCCGTTCCCAGATGAGTTGCAGGCCTTCGAGGGTGAGGTGCTCATCGATGTGTTTGAGGTGGCGCGAGCCGCGGGCGATGAGCTCGGCCTGGCCTCCGGTAGCGACGCACTTGGTATCGGGGCCGAGCTCGGCGATGAGGCGGTCGAGAATACCGTCGATCATGCCCAACGCGCCGTAGTAGAGGCCCGACTGTATGCTGGCGACGGTGTTGCTTCCGATGACCTTGATTGGCTCGCGGAAATCGACCATGGGGAGGCGGGCGGTCTTGCTGAAGAGGGCTTCGATGGAGATGCCGATGCCGATGGCGATGGCGCCGCCGAGGTATTCGGCGTTGGCGGAGATCACGTCGAAGTTGATGGTGGTGCCGAGGTCGACGACCACGCAGGGTCCGCCGTATTTGTGGAAGGCGGCGACGGCGTTGACCAGGCGGTCGGCGCCGACCTGGTTGGGATCATCGTAGCGGATGGCCATGCCGATGTCGGTCTGGGGGGTGACAAACAGCGGTTCGAGCTGAAAGTAGCGCTGCGCCATGGACGCGAGGTTGGAATCGAGGGGCGGGACGACGCTGGCGATGATGATGCCGTGGACGCCGGGGGAATCGAGGGAGGCGAGGGCGAAAAGGTTGCGGAGCAGGACGCCCCATTCGTCGGCGGTCTGGCCGTGAACGGTGCGGAGGCGCCAGTGGCTGATGAGGCGGCGCTCGTCGAAGGCGCCGATGGTGATGTTGCTGTTGCCTACGTCCAGGGCTAGGAGCATTATAGCGGGCGCACTCCTCCGGCTAGTATGACCGATTCAGTTCCGTTGTCGGCTCGCAGCTTCAGGAAGCCGTTGGGATCGAGACCTGCCGTCGTTCCTTCTACGGCTCCTCCCGGTTGATCGACGCGCACCCGCTTGCCTTTGGCGTAGGTGGAGTGTTGGGTGAAGAGGTCGAGGATGGGCTGACGGCCTGCTTCGACGAGCATGCGGCAGTAGCTATCGATGACCGGGAGCAGGGTGATCAGGAGGTCTTCGCGGGAGTGGGGATGGCCGGCGGCGAGGCGCAGGGAGGTGGCTTCGTTCGTAATTTCGGGCGGGAAGGAAGGATGGTTGACGTTGATGCCGATGCCGGCGATGGCTACCGAATCGACAAGCTGGACCAGGATGCCGGCGGTCTTTTTTTCGCCGAGCATGATGTCGTTGGGCCAGCGGAGATCGGGATGGAGATCGGTGGATTGGGAGATGGTCTGAGCGACGGCCAAGCCCAGGGCTAACGTGAGGACGGGAAGAGAGTCGGGGCTGAGCGGAAGGCGCAGGACGACGGAGAGATATAAGCCGGCTCCGGGTTCGGAATGCCAGGTGTGGCCGTGGCGGCCTTGGCCGGCGGTCTGCTCTTCGGCGATTACGGTAGTTCCGGAAGGGCAGCCGGCGGCGGCCAGCGCCGTGGCTTCGTGCATGGTAGAGGTGATGGTTTCGAAAAACGAGATCTGGCGCGCGGGCAGGGCGGCTCGGACTCGCGTTACGTCAAACGCGCGCTGGTGCTGGGTGCTGGGTGCTGGGTGCTGGCTCATTCGTTCAGACCTTCGAGGGCTGATCTGATTTTGGTTAATTGGTTTTCGTAGTCGGCCAGTTTCTCGCGAATGGATGCTACTACGTGGGCCGGCGCGCGACCTAAGAAAGTTTCGTCAGCTAGCTGGCGGCTTGCGCTGGCTATGTTTTTTTCGAGCTGGTCTTTTTCTTTTTGCAGGCGGCGGCGCTGGGCTTCTATTTCGGTTTTGGGGACGTGCAGCACCAGGTCGAATTGGGCTGTGGAGCGGCTGGGGGCTCCGGGCGGGGGTGCGTCGGGGCTGAAGTCGAGCAGGACTCCTGCCAGTCGGGTGATGGAGGCGGCCTTGGCGCGGGCGATGTCCAGGGCATCGCCTCGGGCGTAGAGGGTGCCGTGAAGCTGGAGCTTGGGATCGAGCTTCATTTCGGTGCGCAGGGTGCGCGCCAGGGTGACGATTTCCTGGAGCATGCCGATTTCGCGCTCGGCGGCGAAGTCCGTGCTCTGGCGGCGATACTGCGGGTATCCGGCCAGGGCGATGGAGGCGGGACGCGTGGGACGGCCGTTCGAAAGCCGCTGCCAGATCTCTTCGGTGAGGAAGGGCATGGCGGGATGCAGCAGGCGTAGGGCGGTTTCAAAAGCCGATAGGACGTTGCGCCAGTCTGCGTTGATGCCGGAATTTTCCTGGAAGCGGGGCTTCTTCAGCTCGATATACCAATCGCAGAATTCGTGCCAGAAGAAATGCCAGAGCAACTGGGCGGCTTCATGATAACGATACTGCTCGATGGCGCGGTTCACCTGTTCGGCGCAGGTGTTGAGGCGGCTGAAGATCCAACGGTCCTCGATGGCGACTTCAAGGCTGGGTCCGGCTTCGGGACTGAAAGTTTCCAGATGATTGGGCAGCCAGGGCTCGACGCCGGAGCGCTCCATATTCACAAACAGGAAGCGGGCGGCGTTCCAGATTTTGTTGGCGAAGGCGCGGGTGCTCTCCATGCGGTCTTCGGAGAGCACGATATCGGTACCGGGGGCGGCGCCGAGCAGGAGGGCCATGCGGACGGCATCGGTGCCGTACTTTTCGGTGACCACCAGCGGATCGATGGTATTGCCGCGGGTTTTGGACATCTTCTGGCGTTCGGCGTCGCGCACCAGGCCGTGAATGTAGACCTGCCGGAAGGGGATTTCGCCCATGAATTCGCAGCCCAGCATGACCATGCGGGCCACCCAGAAGAAGAGAATGTCGAAGCCGGTGATGAGCAGGGAGGTGGGATAGAACAGCTTGAGGTCGTCGGTGGCGTCGGGCCAGCCGAGCGTGGAGAAAGGCCAGAGGCCGGAGCTGAACCAGGTATCGAGGACGTCGGGATCCTGCACGAGTTCCGACGAACCGCAGCGGGCACAGGCGGTAGGGGCTTCGCGGGCCACAATGATCTCGCCGCAGGGGCGGCAGTGCCAGGCAGGGATGCGATGGCCCCACCATAGCTGGCGCGAGATGCACCAGTCGCGGATGTTGTACATCCACTCGAAGTAGGTCTTGGTCCAGTTTTCGGGGATGAACTGGATGCGGCCGGTTTCGACGACCGCGATGGCTTTTTCGGCAAGCGGCTTGGTGCGCACGAACCATTGCGTGGAGATGAGGGGCTCGACCACGGTTTTGCAACGGTCGCACTTGCCGAGGGCGACGGTATAGGGCTCGACCTTTTCGAGCAGGCCGAGGCGTTCGAGATCCTCGACGACGCGGCGGCGGGCTTCGAAGCGGTCGAGGCCGGCGTAGGGGCCGGCGGCGGCGGTCATGCGGCCGTTTTCATCGATGACCTTGATGCGCGGAAGGTCGTGACGCTTGCCGGCTTCGAAATCGTTGGGATCGTGGGCGGGCGTGACTTTGACGGCGCCGGTGCCGAACTGGGGATCGGCGAGATCGTCGAGGATGATGGGGATCTGGCGGTTCATCAGCGGCAGGTCGACGGTGCGGCCGTGGAGGTGGGTGTAGCGCGGATCTTTGGCGTTCACGGCGACGGCGGTATCGCCTAGCATGGTCTCCGGTCTCGTCGTCGCGACGACGATTTGGTGGCTGGTGGCTGGTGGCTGGTGGCTGGTGGTTGTGATTGGATACCTTACGTGCCAGAGATTGCCTTGGGTTTCGGTGTTTTTTACTTCGAGATCGCTTAGGGCGGTCTGGCACCTGGGGCACCAGTTGACCATGTATTCGCCGCGGTAGATGAGTCCTTTTTCGTAGAGGCGGACGAAGACTTCGCGCACGGCGCGGGAGAGGCCGGGATCGAGGGTAAAGCGCTCGCGGCTCCAGTCGCAACTGGCGCCGAGGCGGATCATCTGGCTTTTGATGCGATCGCCGTATTGGGCTTTCCACTGCCAGACGCGCTCGAGGAACTTTTCGCGTCCCATGGTGCGGCGGTCGAGACCCTCTTCGGCGAGCTGGCGCTCGACCACCATTTGGGTGGCGATGCCGGCGTGATCGGTGCCGGGCAGCCAGAGGGTGTTATCGCCGAGCATGCGATGCCAGCGGATGGTGACATCGATTTCGGTGTGCTCCAGCATGTGACCGATATGGAGCGATCCGGTGACATTGGGCGGCGGAATGACGAGGGAAAAGACGCGCGCGGAAAGCTTGTCGGAGGCGTGGAAGATGCCGGAGTCAATCCACCACTGGGCCCAGTGCGGTTCGAACCGCTGGGGCTCGTAAACCTTCTCAATTTGCATGGGAAAGTACCATGATATCAAGCCATGCAAGGGGGGCCTGGGAGTGAGGGGTCGGAACCGGCGGGGGCCTTGACGGTATTGTACATTGATTGTACAATTCTGTATGTGGAAGAGATGAGCGTCAGCGAGTTTCGTCAGAAGTGCCTTTCGATCATGGACGATCTGCCTGCCGAAGGGATACTGATTACCAAACATGGTCATCCGGTGGCCAAGTTAATACCCGCCGGCAAGTCTTGTGGAGACTTGATCGGCAGTGTGCCAGGAGTGGTAATCGATCCGGGCGACGATTTATTTTCCACTGGCATAGATTGGGATGCTGAATCTTGACACACATATCTTCTTAAACGCGGTCAGCGGGCGGCTGACAGACTCGGAACGACGGGTGCTGGCTTCGGACGAGTGGGGCATTTCGGATATCGTTCTCTGGGAGATCGAGATGCTCCATATGCGGGGGCGTATCGGCCAGGGGCTGGAGCATCCGGCTTTAGCAGAAGCACTGCGCCGGGTGACGATATGGCCGCTCACCGTGGCGATTTGTATGAAACTTCGCACCTTGGATTTCCATTCCGACCCGGCTGACGAAATCATTGCCGCCACCAGCCTGGCATACGATGTTCCGCTGGTGACTCGAGACCGGCGAATCCGCGAATCGAAACAGCTGCGGTTTGCGATTCGAGCGAATTAGCCGTTGGGTTTTAGGGAAGCCGCGCGGCACGTTTTTTGCGAATTGCTATGTTCGAAGCCAATAAGAAGCTTATTTAGTTACGCTTGCAAAATGACCGAAGCTACCGGGCAGGCGTGCATGTCAGGCGGCGGGGCGGGCGCGGATGGGATTGTCTGCGGCCAATCGATTGAATTCCTGGAAGGCCTTTAGATAGGCGCGTTCGTAGCGGCCTTGTCGTTGCGTGATGCGCAGGAAGGTACCGGTCGGACAGAGCTTGCCGCCGGTGAAGGCCTTGCCGATCAGGCGATTCTCTTCACGTTTCCAGTGGCGCAATTTCCACTCAGCGTGGGCCATTTGTTCGACCAGATCGAGCTGGTCGGCGGTTTGAGGTTTCGAGGAGTAGACGAACAGCGAGCGGAGTTGGGCAAGTTCCGTGGGGTCCTCGCCGGGGAGGATGGCGGCTGCGGAGCGCAGTCCGTGAACGAAGGCGTTGCGGCTACTAACGGCCTTGCCGCGCGGGGTTTTTGGCCCGGTGGATTTCAGAGCGTTGCGGCGGTTGGCCGCGATTTGTTTGTCGGTTGCCATGGTGTTTTTCCGACTTCACGCTAGCACGCGGGTTCGTTCGGGACTGGGCTTTGGGGAAGGGTTTGGGACGGGGTTTCGGCCCAGGTTGTTGATGGGGTTTGGATTGTTAGTTCGGTAAGGGTTCGGGGCGGGGTTGTGACTGAGAGGCGCGGGCGATTCTGGATTGCCCGGACTACCCTCACTTGAGGGGAGCGATATCCCCCATCGGTGGCTTTGGTCCGTAATTTCGCTTTTTTCCGATTTGTGGGGCGGCACCGGTGGGTACGCGAGGTGGGTTGGCGCCGGGGCTTGTTCGTGTGCTGCTATTTGCGTCATTGAATTTGGCTTGCTTCGGCCGAGATCACGATAGCATTACGGCGGCGACGATCCCGGGATTTCGCGGGGCATGGTGCTTGTTTTCAGCGGCAGGAGGCTTGTACCGGAGTGTCAATCGTTCGGGATTTCGTTTGCACGGGACGGCTATGCTGCCGACCGGAACGGGCGATGCTTCATCGTCCAAACGCCCACGCCACCATGAGCGGGAACTCTCCTCGCCACAGCGCGTCGCCATGCGACGCGACTCGCTCGCGCATCACGACATCGGCACCTGCCGCGCGCAGGGCCAGCGCCCACCGGGTCGCGTTGTCGTGAAAAAACGGCTCCAGCGTGCCGGCGACGAGGTACACGCGCGGAATGCAACTTGGCATCACGCCAGCCGGCTTGTAACCCCCGCCCGGCGAGCCGGAGAAGACCGCACCGTAGACGTCCGGATGCCGAAGCCCAAGGGCGAGCGCGAGCTCTCCACCAGCCGAGACACCGAACACCGCGGTGCGTCCGGCGGGCAGCGCGACTCCAAACCGTGACCGCACCCATCGGCCTACGTCCTCGACGAAAAACCTCTCGTGTGCCGCGAACCGTTCCGCGTCAAAGACCGGTGAGTACTCCTGAAGCCGCGGCATCTCATCGGCCAGCCCGTGTACACCGACGATCATCGTGCACGGTACATCGGCCGCCTCGAGGTACCCGCCCCACTGCGAGATCCCCTGACCGTCACCGGCGAACACGACTGCCTCGGGCGGACCCGGGGGGACGTAAACCGTGACCTGCCGCCCACCGCCGTACTCGAACGTCTGGGTGACGAGCTCTCCCGCTATCGGGTCAGCACGCGCCGGTTCCCGCGGTGCTGCAGGACTGCCCACGCCGCCGGCTTTTTGGTCTTCCATTGTCGAACTCCGATCTTCGAGAGACCGCACCCCGATCGCTCGTGGGCCTCAGCCATGACGATCCGCAGCAGGATCGTCTGAAGCGCCAAGAACCTATGTGCCGCCATCCGATACCGCTGGCGGCTCGTATCCCACCAGTATATGCAAGTATCTGCGCGCGCAAAGATCTTACAACGATGCCGCCGCTGGACCCCAATTCCAAGCGCGCCCACAGCGCCACCAAAGCCCAAGGCCTCCGCGACCACGCTATCTGACGGGCTGTGAGTGATGCGTGTGATCGAGCTTCACCAGTCGGCTACACACACCGTCAGAGAGGCCAACTCCTGCACACGGCGACCTTGCTTTTCGGAAACCGCAAGCCGCCGGCTTGGGCCAGGGCTGGTCGTACTGATCAGTCCGTCGCTCCGCCGGGGCTATCGGGCGACACGATGCCGGTAAATTCGCCGTGGCGCAGATCGTGTTTTAATTGACAGGCGCGAGATGGTGTTCGGCACAGACGTGGGCGTTCTTGGACGCCACGTACGACTCCGCTCCGTAACCGTCGCGGTTCGGATAGCCACGCGACAACAGTTCAGATTGGCGCCCGGCGGCTCGCGGTCGTGGTTACAATCTTGGTATGGCGGTTGTTTGTGAGGACCTGGCGCAGTACGGAGTGGTGTTGGTCCCGCCCTCCACGGTTGAATACTTCGAGCTGCTGGCAGACATCGAACAGCGGCTGCGGACCCGGCCGGAGGGTTCGCCGCCGATCGCCGATGCTGTCCTCAGCCGCATTTCCGAGCACGACACCAGCGGGTCGGCCATCCTGCTGAACAAGGCGAAGGTGGCGATTGCTTCTATGGCCTATGAATGGTCGAATACCATGACCGTCCTGCCGGGGACGAATCCTTCCGTGCTTTTGCCATTCGACATGAACGAGCGCACCAAGAAGTTCGATGCTTACTGGAACACCATTTTTCCGGGTTCGAAGCGGCTGATGACGTGCGACGGATCGTCATACGGCGACAACATGGACGTGAGGCCGCCTGGGCCCGACGAGTTGTCGCGGGAAGGAGGATGGTGGAGTGTGGGCGCCGCGCGGCTGGAGGATGGGTTGAAGCCGGTGAAACTGACGCTGGACGGAATTTTTTTCGTGGACGGCGGATTCGCCGGGCCAAACCGGCTGGGGTCGTGGGAGCAGACGGTGTTCGCCGCCGATGCGCACCTGGCCTGCGCGGCGCTCGCGCGGGAGGCTCACAGGAAGGGAACGGCGGCGGCGGAGTTCTTTGTCGAACTGTCGGCGTTCACGGGACAAACGGACGAGCGGCGGATGCCGCTACCGCTGCCGCGCTTTGGCGAGTCCGGAGCGATCGATCCCGAGCCGATCCGGCGGCAGGCATTGCAGACGGTAGGGTGGAATGCGCTTCACTTGCGCAAAAACTTGGGCGATGGGGCGGCCATGGCGCGCATGGAAGCTTGGGCGGATGCGGCGGTGCCCAAGTTTCACATGCTATGAGGACTGTGTGAGCGGGATCCCGGTGCTAATCGCGGAAGGCTGATCGGATGACCGAGATGCCTAGTATTGAAAGGCCGAAGAATATTCCCAGGAACGCCATCGCTCCCAGCAGGGTGACGGCGGTTCGACCGACGTAGTTGATCGGCTCCCCGGTCAGCCTGTGAACAACGTTGTAGATGAAGGCTGGCACCGCAAGCAGGAGGAAGCAGTAGCCTATCCTGATTGCCCTGGTCTTCGGGATTATTAGGGGTTCAGTAGAGGGCACGGGAAAAAGCGTGGCGGGTGAGACTCTACGTTGCCGTTGCGGCTAGTCCTTCGACTGAATTGGACCGCAGCGCCTTCAGCTTGTCGCGAATTTGCGCGGCTTTCTCGAACTCGAACTTGCGCGCGGCCTCGCGCATGCGCTCTTCCAATTCGCCCAAGAACCGATCGCGGTCGGCGGGCGACATCTCGGCGATCTGGTCGTCGGATTCGAGCGGCACCGTCACGTAGTCCGCTTCGGCGATAGCTACCAGGCTCATGTCGATGGGCTTGATGATCGACTGCGGCGTGATGCCGTTGCGTTCGTTATAATCCTGCTGCGTGCGCCGCCGGCGAGTGGTCTCTTCAATGGCGCGGCGCATGCTGTCGGTGATCACGTCGGCGTACAGGATGGCGCGGCCTTCCACGTGACGCGCGGCGCGGCCCATGGTCTGGATCAGCGCGCCGCTCGACCGCAGGAATCCTTCCTTGTCGGCGTCGAGTATGGCCACCAAAGAGACTTCCGGCAGGTCCAGGCCTTCGCGCAGCAGGTTGATGCCGATCAGCGCATCGAACTCGCCGCGGCGCAGGTCGCGCAGAATCTTCAACCGGTCGAGCGTGCTTACTTCGGAATGCAGATAGCGGCAGCGCACGCCGACCTCGGAATAATACTCGGCCAGGTCCTCGGCCATGCGCTTGGTCAGGGTAGTCACCAGCACGCGCTGGTTGTTGGCGACACGCTGCCGGATCATGCCCAGCAGATCGTCCACCTGCCCTTTCACCGGGCGGATCTCCACTTCGGGATCGAGCAGGCCGGTGGGCCGGATGATCTGCTCCACCACCGTGCCCGCCGTTTTGGTGAGCTCGTACGGACCGGGCGTAGCCGAGACATAAAGCACCTGGGTGACGCGGTGTTCGAACTCCTCGAAGGTGAGCGGGCGGTTGTCGAGCGCGCTGGGCATGCGGAAGCCGTGCGACACCAGCACTTCTTTGCGCGAACGGTCGCCGTGATACATGCCGTGCAGTTGGGGGATGGTCTGGTGGCTCTCGTCGATCAGGATCAGGGAATCGTGCGGCAGATAATCGAGCAGTGTGGGAGGCGCTTCGCCCGGCAGCCGCCCGGAAAAATGCCGCGAATAATTCTCGATACCGTGGCAGTAGCCGATCTCTTTCATCATCTCCAGGTCGAACATGGTGCGCTGCCACAGGCGCTGGGCTTCGATCAGCTTGCCCTGCTTCTCCAGCTCCTTGTGCCACCAGTCCAGCTCGGTGACGATGCTCGCCATGGCGTTGTTGCGGGTTTCCTCCGACATGACGTAGTGCGTCTTGGGATAAACCGGCAGCCGCTGGTAGGTCTGGCGCACTTGTCCGAGCAAGGGATCGATCTGCGACAGGCTCTCGATCTGGTCGCCCCACATTTCGATGCGGTAGGCGTAGTCTTCGTAGGTGGGATAGACCTCGATGACATCGCCGCGCACGCGGAACGAGCCGCGCCGGAAATCGATATCGTTGCGGTCGTACAGAATATCCACCAGGCGCGAGACGATCTGGTTGCGCGAAATCTTCTGGCCCTTTTCCAGCATCAGCAGCATGCCGTAGTAAGCTTCGGGCGAGCCCAGGCCATAGATGCAGCTCACGCTGGCCACGATCACGCAATCGCGGCGCTCGAAAAGCGAGCGGGTGGCGGAGAGGCGCAGCTTATCGAGCTCGTCGTTGATGGTGGCTTCCTTCTCGATGTAAACGTCGCTCGAGGGAATGTAAGCTTCCGGCTGGTAGTAATCGTAATAACTGACAAAGTACTCGACCGCGTTTTCGGGAAAGTAAGATTTGAACTCGTGATAGAGCTGCGCGGCGAGGGTCTTGTTGTGGGCCATGACCAGTGAGGGCCGTCCGATGGCCTCGATCACCTTGGCCATGGTAAAGGTTTTCCCCGACCCGGTAACGCCCAAAAGAACCTGGTGCGCCTCGCCATCCCGGACGCCGCGCACGAGTTCTTCGATGGCGGCGGCCTGATCGCCCTGGGGACTATAGTTGACCGCCAGACGGAAGCTCATTCTACCAGTATAGAATCGGCGGTCCGGTTGCGTACGGGGGCCGCATGCACGAAAATGCAGGTGATGAACAAGGTCTTCCACTTCGACAGCCCGCGCGAGGAATACCACGCGGACGCGGCGGTGGTCTGGTGCTTCGATCACCGCTTCCACCTGGGGTTTGCCAAGTTTTTGAAGCGGATAGGGATCGCGAAGCCGGACGAGATCAGGATCGCCGGCGGCGCCAAGTCTCTGGCATCGCCGGAGCAGGAAACGGATCGCGAATTCGTGCTCGGGCAGATTCGCAAATCGGTGCGGCTGCACGGCACCAAACTGGCGATACTGATGGTGCACTCCGATTGCGGCGGGTATGGCGGCCTCGACGCATTCGGCGGCGATGCGGGCGCGGAGGCCAAGCACCACGAGGCGGAACTGCAGCGTGCGGCGGAGTCCATTCGCCGGGAAATACCCGGTATTGCGGTGAAGGCGTATTTCGTCGATTTCGAAGGCGTTGCGGAGTTAGCCCAGTAGCCGGGCGGCGGGTTTCGCGAAATAGGTCAGAATAATCTGAGCCCCGGCGCGGCGGATGCAGGTAAGGCTTTCCAGCATGGCGCGATCGTGATCGATCCAGCCATTGCGGGCGGCGGCCTCGATCATGGAAAACTCACCGGATACCTGGTAAGCGGCCACCGGGACGTCGAAACGGCGGCGGGCCTCGTGGATCAGGTCCAGGTAAGGCAGGGCCGGCTTCACCATAATCATGTCGGCGCCTTCTTCCAGGTCGAGCTCGATTTCATGCATGGCTTCGCGGCCGTTGGCCGGGTCCATCTGGTAGCTGCGCCGGTCGCCGAACTGGGGCGTGGATTCGGCGGCTTCGCGAAACGGGCCATAAAATACGGATGCGAATTTGGCCGCGTAGGAAAGGATAGGGACCTGGGAAAAGCCGTTGGCGTCCAGTTCGTGGCGGATCGCGGCCACGCGGCCGTCCATCATGTCCGAGGGGGCCACAATGTCGGCGCCGGCGCGGGCGTGGGAGACGGCCGAGGCCGCCAGCCATTCGAGGGTCTGGTCGTTATCCACCTCGCCGTTGACGATCTTGCCGCAGTGGCCGTGACTGGTGTATTCGCAATTGCAGACGTCGGTGACGATCAGTAGTCCTGGAACCGCGGCGCGGATGGCGCGGATGGCCCGCTGCACAATACCGTTATCGGAATAAGCTTCAGACGCGGTCTCGTCCTTGGTTTCAGGCAGGCCAAACAGGATGATGCCGCCGATTCCCAGCGATTTTACTTCCTGGCACTCGCGCACCAGTTCGTCCACCGATAGCTGGAAATTACCGGGCATGGCGCCGATTTCGCGGCGTACACGCTCGCCGGGGCAGACGAACAGCGGCAGGATAAATTCGGCGGGATCCAGGCGGGTTTCCCTTACCAGGCTGCGGATGGGCTCGCTTGCGCGCAGCCGGCGCATGCGGTGAATGGGGAACGGCACACCCAAATTGTAGCTCAGGGTACTTAAACCCATCCGCTGGGGCTTTTTTTCGTTAAGTTACAAAAAAAAATAACGAATAGGCCCTTGACAAGGGTTGCGGCTTCATTAGAATAAATCGTAAGTCTTGCTTTATGCAGCCCGCTTGCGAACACAACCGCACTGAGATCATCGCCAGGCGCGACGGCGTGGAATACGTCGAATGTCTCGATTGCCGCCAGATCTTCGAAGCCGAGGACCTGGAACCCGTAACCGTCGAAGAGGAAGAAGAATAAGTAAGGCGGCCCGAGAGGCCGCCGCAGGCTGCGAGCCTGCCCCACGGGACGCTTGGTAGCATGGGTAGATGTACGATCTGGCTTGGTTTCGCGCTAATTTTGACCGCATTGCCGAACGGCTGCAAACCCGCGGCAACATAGCCGGTCTGGATACTTACAGGGAACTAGACCAGCGCCGGCGCGCCGCCATCGCCGAATCCGAACAACTGAAAGCCCGCAGGAATGTCGAGTCCGTGGAGATCGGCAAACTGAAACAGGCAGGCGTCGATACCACCGAGCGGCAGCAACAGATGCGGGCTATCGGCGCCCGGATTAAGGAATTAGCTGACCAGGAGAATGCCGCGGAAGGGGCTTTCCTGGAATTACTGACGGGAATTCCCAATGTGCCGCACGAATCCGTGCCGGCGGGGCGCAGCGAGGCGGACAACGTGGAGGTGCGCCGCGTGGGCGAACCGCCACAGTTCGACTTTGAGCCCAAAGCGCACTGGGACCTGGGACCAGAACTCGGAGTCCTGGATTTCGACCGCGCCGCCAAAATCACGGGCGCCCGCTTCGCGGTCTACTGGGGCCTGGGCGCCAAACTGGAGCGCGCGCTCATCAACTTCATGCTGGACTTGCATACCCGCGAGCATGGGTATACCGAGGTGCTGCCGCCCTTCATGGTCAATTCGGCGAGTATGTTCGGTACCGGCCAGTTGCCCAAGTTCGCGGCGGACTCGTTCAAATGCGAGAACACCGATTTCTGGCTGATTCCCACGGCCGAAGTGCCGGTGACGAATCTATACCGCAACGAAACACTGGAGGGCGACCGGCTGCCGGTGAAGCTTTGCGCCTATACGCCGTGTTTCCGCAGCGAGGCCGGATCGTATGGGCGCGATGTGCGCGGGATTATCCGGCAGCATCAATTCCAGAAAGTGGAGATGGTGAAGTTCGCGCACCCGGACCATAGCTACGACGAACTGGAAAAGCTCACGGCGGACGCCGAGGACATCCTGCGGCGGCTGGGATTGCCGTTCCGCACCATGGTGCTCTCGACCGGCGACCTCGGCTTTTCTTCGGCGAAGACCTACGACATCGAGGTGTGGCTGCCGGGGCAGAACGCGTATAAGGAAATTTCGTCCTGTTCGAACTTTGAGGCGTTCCAGGCGCGGCGGGCATCTATCCGGTTCAAATCGGCCAAGGGCAAGACCGAGTACGTCCACACGCTGAACGGGAGCGGCCTGGCGGTCGGCCGGACCTGGGTAGCGATCGTGGAGAACTATCAGCAGAAGGACGGCAGCGTGGTGGTGCCGGAAGCCCTGCGCCCGTACCTGGGAACGGATGTGATTCGCGGGCTTACTTAACCGGCCCCGGCACGGGATCAGGCTTGCAAATGGCAGCTAACCGTCCGGCTCTTCCTGTAGTCTAACTGTTGTATAGTCTACCTATGGATTACGATGCCTGAATTCGTGCGCAAGCTGCGGTTCTTTTTCCACCGCGGCCGGCTCGAGCAGGAGCTGGCGGAGGAGATGCGCCACCACCTGGCCATGAAGACGGCGGCGGCGGGCGACGCGGAAACCGCGCACCGCACGTTCGGCAACGTGACCCTATTCAAGGAGGAGAGCCGAGCCATGTGGACATGGACGTTTTGGGAACAATTTGCGCAGGACTTGCGCTATGGGCTGCGCATGATGGCGGCCAACCCGCTGTTTACCGCCATGGCCGTACTATCGCTGGCGCTGGGCATTGGCGCGAACACGGCCATCTACAGTTTTATGGATGGCATCATGATGCGCGCCCTGCCGGTGCGGCATCCGGAGCAACTGGTGCTGCTTCACTGGCAGGCGAAGGATCGTCCGCCCGTCATCCACGGCATGAGCGGCACCCAGCATAAGGACGAGCTCCATGGCATCAACAGCCCTAACTTCCCGCTCGCCACGTTCGATCTTTTCCGCGCGGATAACGATACGTTTACGAACCTCTTTGCGTATGCCTGGGGAGGATCGCCCAATACGGTGGTGGCAGGGCAAGCCGAGGTGCTGGATGCCGAGCTGGTATCCGGCGGGTTCTTCAGCGGTTTGGGGGTGAATCCGGCAGCGGGCCGTCTGATCGTAGAGGATGACGACCGGTTCGGCGCGCGGCCAGTGGCCGTGATCAGCTACGCCTGGTGGCAGCGCCGGTTCGGAGCTAGTCCGTCGGCGGTGGGGCAGTCGATCCTGGTCAATGGCACACCGTTTGTGATTGCCGGTGTGGCGCCGCCGGATTTCTTCGGCGTCGATCCGGGATACGCGCCGGAACTGATGCTGCCGCTACACGCCGGACCGTTGCTCGCACCGTCGCCGGACAAGTATCAGAAAAAGTACTTCGACAAGAATAACTATTGGGTCGAAATGATGGGCCGTTTGCGCCCGGGGGTGACGATGGGGCAGGGGCAGACGCGGCTCGCGGGCCAGTTTCACGAGTTCGTTTTGAGCACTGCCGCCAATGCCAAAGAGAAAGTGGATATGCCGGCGCTGTGGCTGGAGGAAGGCGGCTCGGGCATCGATTCGCTACGCCGCCATTATTCGAAACCAGTGTTCGTCCTGATGGCCATGGTCAGCCTGATTCTGGTGATCGCCTGCGCTAACATCGCGAACCTGCTGCTGGCGCGCGCCACCGCCCGCCGCCGGGAGATGGCTGTCCGGCTGAGCCTGGGCGCCGGGCGCGGGCGCGTGGTGCGGCAATTGCTTACCGAAAGCGTGCTGCTCTCGGTTATGGGCGGCGTGCTGGGCATCGCCGTGGCGGCCTGGGGCATTCGCTCCATCACCTGGTTGATCGGCAACGGACGCGAGGGGTTCACGCTGCACGCGACCCTCAACTGGTCCGTATTGGGCTTCACCTTCGCGCTGGCGGTGGCTTGCGGCCTGCTGTTCGGCCTGGCCCCCGCCCTGCAGGGCACGCGCGTGGATCTCACGCCCGCGCTGAAGGAAACGCGGGCCAGCTCTCCGCGTGGACGGCTGCGGCGCGCCGGGATTCGCATCGGCCTGAGCCATGCACTGGTGGTCGCGCAGATCGCCATCTCGCTGTTATTGGTGGTGGCGGCCGGCTTGTTTGTGCGCACCCTCTCGAACCTGTACTCTGTATCCGCGGGATTCAATCGCGAGAATGTGCTGCTGTTCAGCCTGAATGCGCGCCAGGCCGGATATCAGGGGGCGGCGCTGGCCCGGTTTTACGGCAGCCTGGGGGACCGCTTCCGCACGATCCCGGGAGTTCGCAGCACCAGTTTCTCGAACTATCCGCTGCTCTCGGGCTATTGGAACGACACGAATCTCACCATTCCGGGCATGGCGCAATCCGCGGATAAGAAGCCCTCGACCTGCGTCTTGACCGTCGATCGGGGCTTCCTGAGCACGATGCAGATTCCCATCCTGCTGGGCCGCGATATCGCCGAACGTGACTTGAATTCTCCGCAGGTGGCCGTGGTGAACGAGGCTTTCGTCAAGAAATTCTTCGCGGGGGAGAACCCCATCGGGCGCCGCATCGGCATCGGCCGCGACGACAACACGGCCGATATCGAGATCATCGGTGTGGCCAAGACCGCCCTGTATAATTCGATCAAGGAAGATGACACGCCGGCCGTCGCCTACGTGCCGTATACCCAGAATCCCGACGGATTGCGACAGATCGTATTCGAACTGCGCACCGCCGGCGATCCGCTGGCGCTGGTCGATACCGTCCGCCAGATCGTGCACCAGGCCGGACCGCTGGTTCCGGTTTCCGACGTCAACACGCAATCGCACGTCATCGACCAGAGCATCAGCCAGGAGCGCACCTTCGCCGGACTGTGCGCGTGCTTCGCAGCGCTGGCGCTGCTGATCGCGTGCATCGGGCTGTACGGCAGCGTGGCTTATGCGGTGGCGCGGCGCACAGGCGAAATCGGCATCCGCATGGCGCTAGGCGCCGAGAGCGGCCGCATCGTCTGGATGGTGTTGCGCGAAGTGGTGGCGCTGGCCGTAGTGGGGCTGGGGATCGGGCTGGCGGTCGCGTACAGCCTGGGAAAATTTGTCGCGTCGTTCCTGTTCGGCATGAAGCCGCACGATCCGCTGGCGCTCTCGGTGGCAGCCGTGGTGCTGGCCGCGGCGGCGATCCTGGCGGGGTACGCTCCGGCGCGGCGGGCGTCGCGGGTAGACCCTGTGGCGGCGTTGCGGCACGAGTAAACGCTACACTGGTTCGCATGCAGGCGGACGAGGAAACATCGGGCGGCGCACCGAGCGAGGTTAACAATCCATGCATGGGATGATCGCGGCCGCGCTCCTGTTCCTGCAGTTTCCCGCCGCGGCGGAAGATTCCGCGCGCATCTACATCTACGCGCAACGGCTGACGGCGGCGCGCTCCTGGATTCCCATCTCGTGCAACGGGGCGGTTGCGGCGCAACTGAAGCGCGGGACGTTTTTCGCCATCAACGTGGCGCCCGGCCGGTATACGTTGAACGTGGAAAAGGGATTGCCGGCTTTCGTGGACGTGGCAGCCGGAGGAGAAGTGTTCGTGCGCCTGGATTAGAACATGAGTATCGACCGTCCGCCGATTCCAGTGCTCGGTACGGTTCCGTCGGAGCTAGCGCGGAAAGAGATGCAGAACCTCAGCTACGTTAGTGCCAGTAAGATTGTTTCCAACTCGGTGGCGAAGCACGATCCTACCGAAGGGCAGCCGCTGCGGCTCAAGACGCGCGATCCGCATTGAAATTTTTCAGGGTTGCCCCTTGACATACGATGACCGTCGTAGTACAGTCATCGTAGATGCCGGACGAGCCGCCTAAACCCACCGACGCCGAACTGGAAATTCTGACTGTGCTTTGGAGCCGCGGGCCCAGCACGGTGCGCGGCGTTCACGAGGTGATCGCCGGCCGCAAGCCCACGCAGTACACCACCGTGCTGAAGCAATTGCAAGTGATGGCGGAGAAAGGGCTGGTGCGCCGGGACGATCAACAGCGCTCGCATGTCTTCGAGCCCGCCCGTCCGCGCGAATGGACACAGCGCCAACTGGCGGGCGACCTGCTGAACCGCGCCTTTGACGGGTCCGCCAAGGGCCTGCTGCTGGGAGCGCTCTCGTCCCGGAAGGCCTCCAAGAAGGAGCTGGAAGAACTGCGCGCGCTGCTCGACGAATACCAGAAGGGAAAGCGATGACTACCTGGGCGAATCTGCTGGAAGCTCCCCTGACGAAGGCGCTGGGCTGGGTCCTTTTTCACTCGCTGTGGGAGGGCGCGCTGGCTGCCCTGCTCCTGGCGGGAGCATTGCTCGTGATTCGTTCGCCGCGCGTCCGCTACGCCTGCGCCTGCCTGACGCTGCTGGGGGTGTTCGCCGGTTTTGCGGTCACGCTCTCGCGCCTGGCGCCCGCGACCATGGAAGCCGCGGCTGGCATCCCGCCCGCGAGCCTGTACGCACCACGGGATGCCGGCGACACAGCGCCGACCTTGCCGGCCCGGTTTCAGATGGCGGATGTGCTGCCGTGGCTGGTGCCCTTTTGGATTTTGGGCGTCATCTTCTTTCAAGTGCGCGGCGTGGCCGGCTGGATGGGCGCGCGGCGCATGCAGCGCCGCGGCGTCTGTGGCGCGCCCGATCCCTGGCGGCGCAGGCTCGATCGACTGCGCGCGCGGCTGCGGCTGTCAACGCCGGTGGCCCTGCTGGAAACCTGCCTGGCCGACGTTCCGGTGGTGATCGGCTACCTGCGTCCCGTCATTCTGGTGCCCGTGGGCCTGCTCGCGGGCATGCCGGCCGGCCAGGTGGAAGCGATTCTTATGCACGAACTGGCACACATCCGCCGGCGCGATTACCTGGTGAACCTGCTTCAAACCGTGGTGGAAGGATTTCTCTTTTATCATCCGGCGGTGTGGTGGATGTCGCGCGTGATCCGCGCCGAGCGCGAGAACTGCTGCGACGATCTGGTAGTGGCCGCGAGCGGCAGCGCCCAGGAATACGCCGCGGCGCTGGCGGCGCTGGAGCAAACCCGAGGGGCTGTGAATCAAGCTGCGCTGGCAGCTAATGGAGGAAGTCTTGTGAAACGCATTCAACGATTGCTGTATCCACCGAAGAACTCTGTTTTGGCGCCGTTTGTTTCCGCCGGGATTCTGGCACTGGCCGTGGCAGGCGGATTGATTGCCTGGCAGGCCGCGTCTCCGGGCGCCCCACCCCAGGTGTCGCCCTATACCAAGTGGCTCAAAGAAGATGTGGCCTACATCATCAACGACCGGGAGCGCGCCGAGTTTCTCACGCTGACTACCGACCAGGAGCACGAGCGCTTCATCACCCAGTTCTGGGAGCGTCGGAACCCAACTCCTGGCGCCGCGCAAAACACATTTCAGATCGAGCATTACCGGCGCCTGGGATATGCCGACGGTCATTTCGGGTGGCGCTCCACGGCCGGATGGAAGACCGATCGCGGTCGCATCTACATCGTGTACGGGCCGCCCGATGAGATCGAGTGGCATTCGGACGGCATGCCGGCCTCGAACGACATGAAAAAGACCAATACTCCGACCGAAGAGTGGCGCTACCGGTCCCTCAAAGGAATCGGCACCAACGTAATCATGGATTTTGAGGATACCAACAAGACGGGCGATTTCCGGATGACGCGGGACCCCAACGAAAAGGGCGGCGTCCTTGTCCAGCACCCTTAGCTTATCCTCAGGCAGCGGCGAGGATTTTCCGCATCATCGCGGTGTTCTCGCCGACTTCGTCTTTGAAGCGCGGGTACATCCCCACGATCACGGCGTCGGTAGGCTTGATATTGGATAGCGCGAAGCGGAAGGCGCGCTCCACATCTTCGGTGGATCCGCTGGTGCGCCCGGCGCCGAACAGTTTGAATGCCAGGCAGGGCTTTTGGGTCTGGCGAATCATTTTGCACATGCGCTCCGGGTCCTTTTCCATAAAGGTCTCGCCGATAGGTGATTCGCCAAAAACCGCGCGGGCTTCGTCGGGGGTGCGCGAGACGCGATACAGGCAACACTGGTAGTAATCCACATCCCAGCCTTCGCCTTCCGCGGTATCGATCACCGCCGGGTTGTGCGTGGACAGGCCCACCATGACGCCGGTATCGCGCACGGCTTTGAGGAAGTCCTTGATCTTGTCCTTCTCGCCGTTGCGAAAGCGCTCGTCGGTGCGGTTGCCGTGGTGCCCGATGGCGAGCGGTCCCAGTTTGGCCACCTCGGGCAGCAGTTTGGGATCCTTCATCAGGGCGAAGTCGGCCAGCAGGATGAGTTGCATCTTGCCGCCTTCGGCCCGGTAGCGTTTGAAATCCGCCATGGGCTGGTCGTTATAGTGCAACTGCCAGGTGTTAATGCCGTGCCGTTCACACGCGCGCAGCACTTCCATTTTGCGATCCTGTGTGTACCACTCGCGCATCAACTGATCGAGCGTGTGATTGAAATGCGAGTAACCGTAGAGCGGGTTCGAGCCGATGATCAGGCGAGTGATCTGGAATTTGCCGAACTTGACGGTTGGCAAAGGCGGCGCGGCCGGCTCGCTGGCGGCCTTCATGGCGGGCGCAATGGCCCCCAGGGTAGCGGCCAATTGCAGAAAGGAACGGCGGGAATCGGATTCCATGGTTATCAGGTCTTTCAGGTCTTATTATATATTGTTTAGTGGCCGGAAATCGCCGCGTCTAAGGAAGCGCAAAACGGGGCCACGGCCGCGCCGCCACTATCCCGCGAGTTCCTATCCCTCCCTGGCGGCGCGGGCACGCGCCCCTTTGCGCTTTACAATCGTTCTATGCGCTTTGCTCTGATACTGGCCGTTTTGCCTGCGTTGATGACGGCCGCCGATCTCAAGATCGATCACGCCACGGTGGCCGGCAGCAGTCTCAAAAAGCTGCAGGCGAACCTGGCCTCCATCGGCATCGAGACCGTCTACGGCGGTCCGCATAGCAACGGCCTTACCGAGATGGCGCTGGTGAGCTTTCCGGACGGTTCCTACCTGGAGCTGATCGCGCCGCAGCCGAACGCCGATCCTCAAGCCGTGGGCAAGCATTATTGGGCGAGGTCCATGCAGAAGGACGCCGGACCTTGCGCCTGGGCCGTGCGGGAAAAAGATGTAGCAGCGGAGGTCAAGCGACTGGAAGCGGCGGGGATCGCGGTTTCGCCGCCGTCGCGGAGCGGGCGCGCGCGACCCGATGGCGTCAAGCTGGAATGGGAAACGGCGCAGGTGGGCACGGAACCAAACGGCACCTTTTTTCCGTTCCTGATCCACGACTTCACGCCGCGCGAGCAGCGCGCCTTCCCGCAGGGGAAACCGCTGAATAAGGATTTCGGCGGCGTGGGCAAGATCGTCATCGCCGTACAGGATCTGGAGGCGTCCATCAAGCGCTACCGGCAGGCTTACGGCGTGCCGCCCGCCATCAAACAGGTAGATCCGGATTTCGGCGCGCATCTCGCGCTGCTGGGCGTGTTGCCGGTCATCCTGGCGCAACCGCTTACGCCGGACTCGTGGTTGGCGCGGCGCATCGCGGAGTTCGGCGAAGGGCCTTGCGCGTTTTTGTTGGATGCGCGGCGCGGCCATTACCAGGCGGCTTCGCAATCGCGCTGGTTCGGCGTGCGGGTTTCCTGGTTCGATCCGGAGAAGCTGGGGTGGCGGCTGGGATTCGAGGCGATTGAGCGGTAGCTCCGCAGAGGAGTAAATTTACGGTATAGTTGCTGGAACTGGAGGCCGCCACAATCATGAAGTGGAGGGGTGCGTTCGCTACGATGTTACTAGGCGTGGCAGGTTCGGCCGCGCAAGTTACCACCAGCCCAAGCTGGATGGTAAATGGTTCGGCGGAATTCCAGCATTTGCCCAGCGGATCTTCCCGCCTGCGGTTGACCACTAACGAGACCAGCCAGGCCGGCTCGGCCTATCTTTCACAACCCGTCGCATTCGGCGCCCACTACGCATTCAGCGTGTTTTTCCAGTTCCAGATGACCAATCCGGGTTACCAGGCGTCGGACGGCATGACCTTCGTTCGATGACTTTCAGAATAATCCGTTCGATATCAACGATAATCACGTGGCGATTCTGAGCAACGGTCAACTGAACGACACGGACTCGCAGACACCGTACGGCCAGACCAAGTGCCAGCTTACTGGCGCTTTCGGCTGCATGAACAACGGTGATGTATGGTCGGTGTGGATCGCCGAGTACCACTACGTCATGAATTTCCGGCCGACGCAATAGCAATCAGTCCCAGGGCGAGTTTCAAGCCTAGAGGCTTCAGGCTGCCTGCTTTGGTATCACGTCCCGTTCAATCATGGACTGATCTATAGAATCCAGATCGAAGCGGTTCTGGATGTTCAGCCAGTATTGCGCCGAGGTGCCAAAATAGCGCCCCAGCCGCGCGGCCGTGTCCGCCGTGATTCCGCGCTTCTCATTCACGATCAGACTGATGCGGTTCGCCGGCACGCGGATCGCCTGCGCCAGACCGTTGATGCTAATACCTTCGTCCCGCAGGTCTTCACGCAGGATTCGGCCCGGGTGAATCGGTGGCAGTTTGTTTTCAGTGGTAATCGGTGATTTCGACATCGGCCGGCCCCTTCGCTTTCCATTTAAAACAGATTCTAAATTGATCGTTGATTCGAATGCTGAACTGGCCTTTGCGGCGGCCACTCAGCGCTTCTGAGGAACCGCGCAAAACGGGGCGCCCCGCGCCCCTTTGCGCTTCTAGCCCGTTGCCGCGCAACGCGCGCAGGTCTTCGAGGGAAGTCGCAGAGTCGAGACGGATCAGGCGAGTTCGAGCTTGCTGTTGGATGTTCACCAGTTCCACAACGCGCTGTCCGCTCATTAGCTTCCCGGCCCGCACATCCTTGAATGACTGGATCATGTCGTATCTGTATGGTATTACTCTAAAGGTAATACCGTCAACGGCATGTTGCGGTTTGAGATTGCGGGCTCCCGTGCACCAGGGCCGCCGGAGGTTTGGCATATCGCCACCATCCCTACATATCCGCTACCTAAAGTAAACATTGTGAGGTAACTCACGGTATGCCACTGTTAACTAGGCCCTAGCCGAGTTGAGAACACATTAAGGACAGATGAGTGGGCACAATCGCAGACGCCGTAAACACAACCGAACAAGCCACCAGCGTCGCATCGAAAGTGCCGGAGGGGACATCGGGATCCTCGATGATCGCCCCTTTGACTCGTTTGCTGGCGCTGGCTTGCTTCCTCAGCCTGCTTGCGCCCGGATTTATCAGGTTCACCGCGCAAATCCGCTCAAGAGAGGCCGACGGGTCCTCCCTGGCAAGCGTGCTGTTATTTGCCGCTATGTCTGTCGCTGTGGCCGGCGTATCCACCACCCTGTTTTATGGCCTGATGAAGAAAGCCGGAGCGCATTTTGAGGCGGCGGCGCAACGGCAATCCGATTTTCTTGGGGACCTTGATTCTCGCTATGTCGATATCGCCATCATCGCATCCGCGGCCCTAAGCCTCTTTCTTGAACTCGCGGTAATCAGATGGCAATCGACCGTCTTCGAGTTTTTTGCTTTCTACAAGAATTTCGGCTTACTCTCCTGTTTCGCCGGCCTCGGCCTTGGGTATGCGCTCGCGGGCAGGAAAGGTACCTTTCTGTTTCTTTCCATTCCATTATTGGTTTGGCAGTTCGTTTTCATGTTTGTCCTCCGGTATGCGTGGGGTGGAAGCGTGCTCTCAGCGGTCCGGGCGATTCCGTTCCGGGAACAGTTAAACATGGGAGTGGGGATACCCGACATCATCGGCAGCTCCGCGGTGTACTTCCTATTGGCGGTGATCTTTCTGCTTACGGTGCTGGCATTCCTTCCGATTGGACAATTGTGCGGCCGCCTGATGCAGCGAAGAACGAATTTGAAAGCCTACGGTTTGAACCTGCTCGGGAGCCTGGCCGGCATCCTGGCGATGCTCCTAGTGAGCTTCTTATGGACTCCACCGGTGGTCTGGTTTGCGGTCTGCTGCGCGGTGATTCTGTGGCTTCATTTTCGAACTCCAAAATGGATTATTTCCGGCGCCGGCTTTTCCCTCGCCGCCATGATGGTTTTGGCATGGCCCGTGGATTTGGCCTGGCAGCGAATCTATTCGCCGTATCAACTGCTTGAAGTCGGACACAGCGACAGCGGATTGCCGTTGCTGCGGGCCGCCGGCCACTATTTCCAGGCGATCGTTGACCTCAGGCCGTCGCGGACCGAGGCGGACCTGCAACCCTCGCGGACTTATTATGACTTGCCGTACGGTCTGCGGGTTCCGCTGCAAGATGTCCTGATTGTGGGCGCAGGGACCGGGAACGATGTAGCCGCGGCTATTCGGTCTGGGGCAGCCAGAATCGATGCGGTCGAGATCGATCCGGCCATCCAGGCAATCGGCCGTGAGGTCCATCCCGAAAAACCGTACAGCAATCCGCGAGTCCATACGGTGATCAATGATGCGCGATCTTTCCTGCGCACCACGGATCGTACTTACGACGAGATCGTTTACGGAGTGCTCGATTCGCACACAGTTTTGAGCCAGGCATCCAGCGTACGCCTGGACTCGTTTGTTTACACGGTGGAAGGTTTGCGGGACGCCAGGAAACGTTTGACCAGTAACGGAATCCTATCGCTATCGTTCGCCTTGATCAGCCCGGACCTCGGCCGCAAGATCTACCTGATGATGCAGGCCGCTTTTGACGGGCGGGCGCCCTATTGCGCAGTGATAAAGGGTGGTCCGACCGCGTTTATAGAATCGAACGACCAAAACTGGAGGCTTCCGGCGAGTGTCTGGGCGAGGCCCGGTCTTTTTGATGGAACCTCCGTTTACGCCGACCCTTCGCTGCATGCCGACGTGTCCACTGACGACTGGCCATTTTTCTATATGCCCCGTCGCGTTTACCCGGCATCTTACCTGATCATGGTCCTGCAAGTTCTGCTTCTGTCCTCGCTAGTGACGGGCGCATTTGTGAGAGCGTTGCCCCGGCGCAGCCATCTGTCGTTTTTCTTTCTGGGCGCGGGCTTCATGTTGGTTGAGACGAAAGCCGTAACGGAAATGGGATTGACGTTTGGGAACACGTGGCAGGTGATCGGCATCGTCATCGCATGCATTCTGATCATGGCCTTCCTGGCCAACTGCGTAGTGCAGTATTTGGGTATCAAGCGTTCTTACCTGGTCTTTGTCGTATTGCTGGCCACCCTTATTCTGGGTTGGTGGATCGCCAAGGCCGGCGGATTGTCCTCAACAACGGCCGGACGCCTGGAAACTGCGGTCCTCCTCACGAGTCCCCTGTTTTTCTCCGGTATTATATTTTCGTCGCTGCTGTCCTCCAATAAGGACCTTACGGGCATGATGGCTTTTAACCTTTTGGGCGCCATCTGCGGGGGGCTGTTGGAGTACAACTCCATGTATTTCGGCTTTCAGTTTCTCTACCTGATTGCGCTAGGATGTTACGCTCTGGCGTTCGTCTCCAGCTTTTCAGTACGGCCGGGACGCAAGGCCTTCGCCTGAGACAATTCCAAAGGCTTGTCGAGAAGCTGGACGCGCTGAACCCGAACGGCAAAATCTGAACGACGAGGATGGTCCCCGCGTTCGTTCCGCGGGATGGCGCGGACCGCGTGTGTTAGAATGCGCCATTCCGATGCGCTTCCTGGATCTGGCGATCATTCTCGCTTACCTGATCGCCGTCACCTGGTTCGGCGCACGGTTCCGCAAGGGCCAGGCCAGCCTCAGCGACTATTTTCTGGGAGGCCGCACCGCGCCGTGGTGGGCCATCAGCCTCTCGATTGTTTCGGCCGAGACCAGCACGCTCACGATCGTGGGCACGCCCGGTCTTTCATTCGCGGGAAACCTGGGCTTTCTGCAGATCGTCTTCGGATATCTGCTGGCGCGGGTGGTCATCTCGATGGTGTTTCTGCCGCTCTATTTCCGCGGGTCCATGTTCACCGCGTACGAGTTGATGCGGCGGCGTTTCGGCGAGCGCATCCGGCGGCTCACCGCCTCGATTTTCCTGATTACGCGCGCGCTGGCCGAAGGGGTGCGGGTTTTTGCGATTTCGCTGGTGATCTCGATCGTGCTGGGCACCGGCGAGGTGGCGTCCATCATTTTGATCGTTTGCCTCACGCTTTTCTATACATTTGAAGGCGGCATGACCGCGGTGATTTGGACCGACGTGGCGCAAATGGGGCTTTATGTGCTCGGCGCGGCGGTGAGCCTGGTTGTAATTTTGGGCAAGATTCCCGGCGGGTGGACGCACGTGGCCGCGGTGGCTGGCGCGGCCGGCAAATTGCAAGTGTTCGATTTCCGATTCGCGCCGACCATGCAGTTCTTTTCCCGGACCTATAGCTTCTGGGCCGGGCTGGTGGGCGGCTGTTTTCTGACGATGGCCAGCCACGGCACCGATCAACTCATGGTGCAGCGCCTGCTGAGCGCGCGCGATGAAGCCCAAAGCCGGTTGGCGTTGTTGTCGAGCTGGGTCGTAATTTTCGTCCAATTCAGCCTGTTTCTGGCGATTGGAGTGGCTCTTTTCGTGTATTATCAGGACGCACATCTGGTGGCGCCGCGTTCGCTCGATCGCGTTTACCCGGAATTCGTGTGGCGCCATCTGCCGGCCGGGGTGGCTGGACTGGTCACCGCCGCGATTCTGGCCGCGGCCATGGCCAATTTGAGCGCGGCGCTCAATTCGCTGGCGTCCACCAGCGTGATCGATTTCGTGCGGCCAATGCGCGCCGCGGCACGGAGAGAGCGGGCCGGGAGTGACGCGCGCGATCTCAAACTGGCGCGCGGCATGACGGTGATCTGGGGTGTCGTGCTGGTAGCTATCGGCATGCTTGCGCGACACTGGGGATCGGTGCTGGAATCGGGTCTCTCCATCGCGTCGGTAACATTAGGCCTCCTGCTGGGCGTATTTCTTCTTGGAGCCCTAACCAGACGGGTGGGCGAGTGGGCCGCCATGGCGGGCGTACTGGCAGGGCTAGCGGCCATTCTCTGCGTGCGCTTTCTCACGCCCATCGCGTGGACATGGTGGGTCCTTATAGGATCCACGGTTACTTTTGTGGCGGGCTATGGCACGTCGCTGTTTAAGATTAGTACTTCGGAGCCTTCCGAATGACCAAAGCTACAGAGGTAATAGAACTCCGGCGTGACCTGGGACTTTGGAGCGCCATTGCCCTCGTGATCGGAACGGTGATCGGCAGCGGCATTTTCCTGGTGCCGCGCACCATGGTTTTGCGGGTGGGTACGCCCTCGCTGGTCTTTACGGTCTGGATATTCGGCGGCATCCTGTCGCTATGCGGCGCGTTGAGTTACGCGGAACTGGCGGCGGCTATGCCCGAGGCCGGTGGCGAGTATGTCTATTTGCGGGAAGCTTATGGTCCGCTCTGGGCTTTCCTGTATGGCTGGACGCAAATGTGGGTAGCTAAGAGCGGATCCATAGCTACCCTGGCTACCGGTTTCTTTTATTACCTGACGAACTTCTTTCCTTTCCTTGATGGTGTCTTCTATACGATACCTTTACCGCTGGGAGCGCACGGGGCGCCGCTCGACCTACGCTACGGGCAACTGTTTGCCATGGCGTTGATTCTCTCACTCGCGGCGCTCAATTATTTCGGCGTGAAGCTGGGCGGCGAGATACAAGTTACTGTCACTATCATCAAAGTCTCACTCATTGCGTTTATCGTGGTAGCCGGGCTGGGTTTCGGAAAGGCACATGCGGCAGCGCCGGCGGCGAGCCCGCATCCTCTCACCATCGCCGGTTTTTTTGCCGCCCTGGTGGCGGCTCTGTGGGCCTACGATGGTTGGAACAATGTGAGCATGGTGGCTTCGGAGATAAGACAGCCGCAGCGCAGTTTGCCGCTGGCGTTGATCGGCGGAACACTGGCGGTAATTGCGATCTATCTGGCCGCGAATGCCGCATATTTTCACGTGTTATCGGCGCCTCAAGTAGGCGCAAGCCAGCGAGTAGCGGCGGATATGATGCGGCGGGTGGTCGGCAATTGGGGCGCGAACGCCGTGTCCATTGCCGCCATGATCAGTATTTTCGCCGCGCTAAATGGTTCGATCCTGACCGGCTCGCGGGTTCCTTATGCGATGGCCCGCGACCGGCGATTCTTCGCCGGCATGGCGAACGTGAACGCGGCTTACCGCACGCCGGGTGTTTCCATTTGGTCTCTCAGCGCATGGTCCGCGATCGTGGTTCTCTCGGGACGTTACGAACAGCTTTTTACTTATGTGATTTTCGCCAGTTGGATACTATACGGGATGACTACGGCCGCGGTGATTGTCTTACGCCGGAAGAGACCCGACCTACCGCGGCCTTATAAGACCCTAGCCTATCCCGTACTTCCGGTACTGTTTGTTCTGGTAGCAATTTCCCTGGTACTCTCCACCTTATTCGACTCACCGCGGGAGTCGTTGCTCGGATTGGCGTGCATTTTCCTGGGACTGCCTTTTTATTTCTACTGGAAAAGACAGAATCCGTGAGGTACCTAGTTCCATTGGTCCTAAAACATTAGTTTGCAGACCCTTTAGTCCACAATTATATTCTGACCACTTGATATTCGCTCCCGGTTACGTTAAAAAGAATGTGAGGAGTTGCGGAATCCTTGTCCGCCCCAGCAACACCCGAAGTAATACAAGTTAGCAAGTGCGGGAGAACAGAATGGACGTCGCCAAGATTCTCGTCGAATTACGTCAAGAACGAGAGCAAATCGAAGAAGCAATTTTGAGTTTGGAGCGGCTGGCTCGGGGCCGCGGACGGAGACGCGGCCGGCCTCCGTCATGGATGACCGAGATTACAGCAAAGAAACGCGGCCGCCCGCCAGGAAGCAAGAACAAGACACCGAAATCGATGGGCACCGGGACAATAGCCTGATCTCCCGGTGCATCCGGTACGGCTTAAACGGAGGGCGTACCGGCTCACCGCGGCGGATCGCTACATGGTGCGCGGGGCTTCGCCGACCTGGAGCCGTACTTTCTGGGTGTGCCCGCCTCGATATACGGTAAGATCCAGTACGTCCCCGACGCGTTTCCGGTTGAGGATCCGTTGCAGGGAATCCGTGCTCTCGACGGGCTGACCCTCCACCGCAATAATAAGATCGCCGCCGATCCCGATCTGGTAGACCCCCACGATGGCCCGCCGCGTGGGACCGCGCAGACCGGCCTCCGCCGCAGGTGAGCCGCCTTCCACGCGCTGGATCAAGAGGCCGCCCTCGCTAGGCAATCCCAGATCCTCGGCGACGTCGCCGGAAATGAATATGGTTTCGATGCCCAGAAATGGGCGTGTCACGCGGCCTTTCGCCTGAAACTCGTCGAGCATCGCCTTGGCGCGATTGATCGGCAACGCGAAACCGATGCCGATATTTCCCTGCGGGCCGTAAATCGCGGTGTTAATTCCGATCACCGCGCCGTGCGAATCGAGCAGCGGACCGCCGCTATTGCCCGGATTGATGGCGGCATCGGTCTGGATCATATCCTCGAGGCGGCGGCCTTCCTGGGGCTGCAGCGAACGCCCCAGCGAGCTCACAATGCCGGTGGTCAAGGTACCGCCGAACCCGAACGGATTGCCGATGGCCAGCACCTTCTGCCCTACCTGCAGGTTGTCGGAATCGCCCAGCTTGAGAAACGGCAGGGGGCGATCGGATTGTATCTTCACCAGCGCCAGATCGTTGCGCGGATCGGTGCCTAGTACCTTGGCTTTGTATTGCTTTTTGTCGCCGGTGAGGGTCACGGTGAGTTGCGCGGTGCCCGAGACCACGTGATTGTTAGTCAGAATCAATCCATCCGGTTTGACCAGGAAACCCGAACCGGTGCCTTCCTGAGGGTAGACCTGGAAAAAGAAATCCTCGCGGTAAACGATGCTGGTGATGTTCGCCGTGGCCGGGCGGGCCATCTTGTAAATTTCGATATTGTTGTTCTCATCCGTGCTAAAACCCGCGGTCTGCGCGGCGGTGGGGGCGGTCCATAACCGCTGCGTTTGCCCTAATGGCTGCAGGATGCGCGCCGGGTTCCAGCGCGCCACCGAAGTCAAATACCAAAAACCAGCCACCAGCACGGCGGCCCAAACGAATGGTCGCAATCTCATTTTTCTATTCTCCGCAAGGATGCATAAACCGCGCGCACCTGGCAGAGGGTTTCCTCCTTGGTGCCTGAAGTATCAATGACGAAATCCGCATATTTGCGTTTCTCAGCCAGCGGCATCTGCCGGTTCAAGCGCGCCAGCACTTCTTCGCGCGCTACGCCATCGCGCTTGATGGACCGCTGCACCTGCTGCTCCACATCGCAGGCCACTACGATCAGCTTATCGAAGCGCCGGTAGCTGCCGGTCTCGATGAGGATGGCGGCCTCCACTACGGCAATCCCATACGGGTCCGCCGCGGCCACCTCCGCCAGCCACTTTTCTTCCCGCTGCTGGACGGGCGGATGCACCAAACCGTTCAGGCGCGCCAACCGCTCGGAGTTCCCGAATACCATGGCGGCCAGGGCGCGCCGGTCAATCCGCTTGTCTTCGCCTAAAATGCCGGGCCCAAACTCGCCCACCACCGCGGCATAGGCCTCGCCATCCGGGAGAAGCACTTCGTGACCCAATTGATCGGCCTGCAACAGATGGCATCCCAGACCAGCCAATGCCTCGCCGACAAAGCTTTTGCCGCACGCCAATCCGCCGGTGAGGCCCACCTTCAGCATACGGATGGCACGCACATAGGGACCGCTTGCTCACGCGCGCGGCTCGGGAACGTGCCGCCAGGGCGATTTACGAGGGGAACCGGCATTCCATTTCTCATGATAGCGGCTTCACGGACCGCGTTTTTAACCGCGTTTTTAACAATGTTTTAACGAAAGAGAGCGTTATCGAAACCGAAGACTTCGACTTAGGCAACTATCCGCGGGATTACACCCGCACCGTGGACTTAAATAAGCCCGGCCTGATTTTCGTAAACTGTCACCTCCACCCGAATATGGCGGCGGCCATCTTAGGGAGTCCCAACCCATGGAGCACCAAGGCTGATGGCGCGGGCCGCTTCACCTTGCGCGAGGTGCCGGCGGCCAGCTATACGGCGGCCGCCTGGCACCGCGCCGCCGGCTTTTTCCGCCAGACGGTGCGGGTGGGCAAGGATCAGAACGCCGGCCTGGAGTTCATCATCCCGCTGGATGCCGTTTCCGCGCAGTTTCCATCGCTCGCTAACCCGCGTAATGTTCTCCAGGGTACTGGAAAAAATGCCCGGCAGATCCGCCATCTGAAGGCAACCTGCAAGAAGAGATGCCGGCCTTAGAGGCCGGCTGCAGGCTTGGGAGCCTGCCCCACGGCGGTTTCCGCACACTGGCATTGTGGTTGCTCGATTTCATTCGGGCTCATGCGGACTTCAACCCTTCCCGTCAACCACAGCCGGAGTACGAGGGACCGCACGACTCCCCGAAAGCCTAAAAAAGAGCGCCGCCAATCGCGGCGCTTCCCGTTGGCGCTGCCTGTGCGTTACAACATTGGCTCGCTCTGCGGGTGGGGCCAGACCTTGAACATCGGCAGCGGGGGCGCGCTTTTTTCCATCGATCAGCCAGTGTCGCCAGGCGACTTGATCGAGCTGTGTATCGGGTGGCCGGTGCTGCTCGACGAGAAGGTGCATTTGAACCTGGTGGCCGACGGCGTGATCGTTTATCTGAGAGACGGCCGGGCTGCTGTAAAGTTCGAAAGGTGCGCCTTCCGGACGTCCAGCTCCGAGTTCCGCAGGCAGGCCATTGGGCCTGAATCCGGCAAAAGTAAATCCGCCTGACTGCTCATTTTCCCGGCTCAGTGACGAACCGGTATCCCACCCCGCGCACGGTCAGCAGGTGCAGCGGATGCGTGGGATCGTCCTCGATATAACGGCGCAGGCGGACGATAAAGTTGTCGATCGCGCGCGTGTCGGTATCTTCGTGCAGGCCCCACACCTCTTCCAGCATGGCCTTCCGCGAGACCGGCTTGCCCTGATGCTGGATCAGGTAGCGCAGCACATTGGCCTCCATGAGCGTCAGCGGAAAGATCTGTCCGCGCACCTCGAGTTCCAGGCGGTCGAAGTGCATGGACTTGTCGCCGAACACGAAAGTGTCGCCGGTCTCGGGGCGGGATTCTTTCGCGGGATTCATGGAAGCCCGCAGCCACTCGCGCCGCCGGAGCAGCCCGCTGAGGCGCGCGATCAGGATGGAGAGCTCGAACGGTTTGGTGAGGTAGTCGTCCGCGCCCGCCGCGAAACCGCGCAGGACATCATCCGGATGCCCGCGCGCGGTCAACATCAAGGTGGGAACAAACTGGCCGGACTCCCGCATATGCGCCATCACGGCGAAGCCGTCGATCCCCGGCAACATCACGTCCAGGACCACCACGTCGAAGGGCGGCGATTCGGGCCGCAAAACATCCAGCGCTGCCTCCCCGGTATCGACCACCTGCACTTTGTAGCCTTCCGCTTCCAGATTGAAGCGCAGGCCCTCGGCCAGGTGCTGCTCGTCTTCCACTACCAGAATGCGGCTCATTTGACGATTGGAAGTTGTAACACAAAAGTCGAGCCGTGACCCGGTCCTTCACTCTCCGCCCAGGCGCGCCCGCCGTGCCGCTTGGCCACCGAGCGCACAATGTACAGGCCCAGGCCGGTGCCTTTCACGCGGGTGGCCAGCGCGCCGGGCACCCGGTAGAAGCGCTTGAAGATTCGTTTCAGCTCGGTTTTCGGGATGCCCGGCCCATGATCGGTCACGCGCAGCGCCACGTATCCGCCCTCGATGCGGGCCGTCTCCACCGTAACGTTTACGTTGTTCCCGGAATATTTCACGGCGTTGTCGATGAGATTGGAAACCGCCGCCTGCACTTCTTCCAAATCTCCCACGATGGTGACCGGGGGACCCGGCTGGTACCGCAGCAAATCCGCCGGAACATGGTGCAGTGCACGCACACGCTCCAGGCTTTGCTCCACTACGCTGCTCAGGTCGATGCGCGACAGGTTGAGGCGGCGGCTGGTGGCTCCGATCCGCCCGGTGCGCAGCACCTGCTCGATGGTGCCCAGCAGCCGCTCGCTATCGTCCACCATGATGCGATAAAACTCCAGGCGCTTGGCTTCGTCCACTTCGCGCGTCTGCAGCGTTTCCAGGTACAGCCGGATGGAAGCGATGGGGGTTTTCAACTCGTGCGTGACGGCATTGATGAACGCATCGTGCTGCGCATTGCGGCGGATCTCGCGCACCAGAAAAATCGTATTCAGGACCACGCCGCTGACGATGGCCCCCATCAGCAGGGCGCCCAGCACCAGCAGGATGCCGTGCCGCCAGTTCAGCAGCACCCAGCCGACATACAGCAGGATGATGACGCAGATCAGGCCGACGCCCAGCGCAATAAAGAAGGCGATCGATTTTTGCCGTCCGGCGACAATCACAATTCCAGCTTATGCCAAGGCGCGGGCTGGCGGCATGTCTGGCAGCAGCAGCGCACGCACACGACTGCTGCGCGGGCCGTCATAATAAGATCATGCCGTTCATCTCGATCCCGGATGCCATCGACGCGATCCGCGCCGGCCAAATCGTGGTGGTGGTGGATGATGAAGACCGGGAAAACGAAGGCGACCTTACCATCGCCGCGGAAAAGGTCACGCCCGAAATCGTCAACTTCATGGCCACCCATGGCCGGGGGCTGATCTGCCTGGCGCTAACGCCGGAAACCTGCGACGCGCTCCGGCTGCCGCTCATGTCGCCTGTAAACACTTCCAACTTCGGCACGGCCTTCTGCGAATCCATCGATGCGCGCGATGGCACCACCACGGGCATCTCGGCGGCCGACCGCACCTGCACCATCCTGACGGCCATCCGGCCCGATTGCCGGCCGGGCGATCTGGCGCGTCCCGGCCACGTTTTTCCGCTGCGCGCGCGCGAGGGCGGCGTACTGGTGCGCGCCGGCCAGACGGAAGCCTCCGTGGACCTGGCGCGGCTGGCCGGACTGACTCCCGCCGGCGTGATCTGCGAAATCATGAACGAGGATGGCACCATGGCGCGCGTGCCGCAACTGGTCGAATTTTGCCGGCGCCACGGGCTGAAGATGATTTCCGTGGCCGGCCTGATCCGCTACCGGCTGCAGCACGAGCGTTATATCCGGCGCGTGGTGGAGGGCTGCATCCGGACGGAATTCGGCCCTTTCCGCACGGTCGCTTACACCAGCGACATCTCGCCGGAAAGGCATATGGCGCTCATCCGCGGCGAAGTGGCGGGCAAGGAGCGGGTGCTGGTGCGCATGCATTCGCACTGTGCGTACGGCGACGTGTTCGGCTCCACGGATTGCGACTGCCAGACGCTGATTCGCGGGTCCCTGCGGCGCATCGCAGAAGAAGACCTGGGCGTGCTGGTGTACCTGCATCAGACCGGGCCGGGTTATCGCATCCAGGAGAATCCGCCCGGTGTGGACCGTATGGTGTCGCACGGGCGCGATTTCATGCACTATGCGGGCGCCGCCGGCCAGATGCAATTGCAGCACGAGAGCGGCATCGGCGCCCAGATTTTATCGGACCTGGGCTTGCACACCATTCGCCTGCTCACCAACCATCCGCGCAAAATCGTGGCCCTGGAAGGGTTTGGCATCGAAATCGTGGAGCAGGTGCCCGTTATGGCTGCCGCCGCACCCAACGCTCTGGCGTAATTTCAGATCTTCGAGTATCATAAACTCCGGAGGCCGCCATGCTGCAGATCCATTCATCGGTCAAACTTGACGACATTGAAACTGTGGTCAAGGCCGCTGCCCAGCGTCAGAACGCCACGGTAACGGTTGTCAGCCAGTTGGGCCAACCTCATCAGGAGGGCGCCGGAGCCGCCGCTCGCGATGCCTTCGTCTTCACTATTTATCATTCCAAGCTTTACGCGGCCCTGTTGGCCGCCGACATCCGTTTTGCCGGCTTCCTGCCCTGCCGCGTGGCTGCCTGGCCGGACGCGGGCGGCGTGATGCTGCAAGCCATGACACCCTCGAAATACTGCGAGATCTTGGGGCGTCCCGACCTGCTGCCCCAGGCGGCGCCGCTCGATGAGGTGCTGCGCAGCCTCCTCGAAGAAGCCTCGCGGCCCCTGACGGTCTCGGCTCGCGCCCGTCCGGAGGTCAGCCCGTCGCGCTGGGGCGCCACCGAGGACCAGGTGAATATGCGCGCCACCCTCCCGCAACGCCTGGATTACCGGGGAACCAAGGCCGAGGACGAAGCCGGCACCGGCACGCACGATGCTCCTGGCGGCTAAGCGGTTACCGGCCGGTTAGCGGGGCCCATCGAAACTGAACCACGACCGGATTACCTGCAGGCGATTGTTCACTACCGCGGTAACCACGAACCGCGGCTGAACCGGAGTGCCGAAGCGCATGTCCAGGGCTTCCACGCGCGTTGCGCCCTCCGGATCGGCCAACGGCGTCACCCGCTCCAGGGGATACTGCGAAAACCGGAAAAAATCCCGGAAATCCTGCGTCCGGTTGGCCGATTGTATGGCCGCGTTGGGTTCGGGTTTATAGAAAATCGCGCCGCGCGACGGGTCGAACTCTTCGAATAAACTGAAATTCCCCACGCTATAAAAATCCCGGGTTTCGACCAATCCGCGCCATGAAAGCGGATTTACCGGCCCGGGCAGAGCCGCCACGCGCTGCGGCGATACGCCCTGATACATACGTGAGTCGAGCGTGGCGACCGCGCGCGCGTGCAGCATTCCGCGCCCGGCATCGTAGAAAAGCAGGAACAGCAGCGCGAAGATGGCAAACCCGCGGCCCGCGCTGTTGGTCCGCGCTCCAATCTCCGCGTTCACCAGCCGCGCCAGCACCGGACCCGCCAGCCCGGCCAGGAATACGGCCCAGATCCATAAATCCACCAGGGAGGTCACGTCCAGGTGAAACCATCGCGCTGAGAAAGGCAATAGCAGGCGAATTCCGTAAGAATTCGTGTAGTCCAGCAACAGATGGGATGCCACCGCTGCCGCCGAAATAAGATAAGCCGCCAGCCAGTGAAACGGTTTGCGCGCGAATGGACGTACCACCAGGAGCGGGAGCAGCGCCATCACGGGCAAAGCCGCGAGGGAATGCGTCAAGTGGCGATGGTAATTCAGGTAAGCCAGTTGTCCGCCCGCCAGGGTGACGATATCGATATCGGGAGCATTGGCGGCAAGCACCAGAATCCAGGGAGCCTGGCTACAAAAACGGTTCAATCCAGCCCGGCCCAGGAACAGGCCGGTGGCGGAGTGGGTCAGGGGATCCATGGATAAGTCAGGAGCGCAAAAGGGGCGCGTGAGAAGCAGGATTGTAACACAGCAGGAAAAATTGGCGGGTCTACATCGCCTGTCTACATCGCCTGTCGCAGGCCCGCCCGAAACAGCCGCCAGGAGCTAGGCGGCCGATAAGCCGACGGGAGGGCGCAGCGCCCTGGATGGGATGCGCATGGAAACCACGCTCCCGGCTGGGCGGCGGACAGCCGGATCGTTGCGGATGGTGCCGCCAAAATATTCGTCCAGCGGAAAAAGGCTGTAGGGTTCCAGTTCGCGATAGGTCCGTCCCAGTTTCTGTTCGAGGCGGTACACGGTGTGGAAGAACGTGCCGCGATCTATCTTCAATCTCCAACAGCACAGCTTCCAGTCCGCCCCCAGCAGAAAGTGGAAGCGGAAAAGATCGTACTCGAAGGCGGTAAGCACGCGCCGGCTAACCAGGCAAAAATCGGCGACGTATTCCTCCACTTTACGCCCATATGACATGCGGCTGTCTTTACCGCTGCCGCGGAATTCTAACTGCGTACGGCTCAGATGTTTCTCCGCGGAGACGCAATCCCTAAAACGGTTGTAGCAGGCCCGGAAGACCGCGCGAAAGACGCAATTGCACGGGGTTTCCCGATTATTCCGGCCGGGACGCAGTCCATAACCATGGCAATGCGTGCATGTCGCTTTTGCAAGCGCGATTGTTTGTGATCGGTCCCAATTCATTAGTTGAAACGTCCTCTTGGCGGCCCAAACGCCTCTGGGCAACCGCTTTGAAAAACTGTATAAAATGTAACTCCAAGCATGAAATCGTCAAGCCGGCCCGGGAAGGAATTTAAGCCGCAGCCCCACCCTGCCACTGGCGTAATAGTACGTATATTATTAAGAAGATTAAGTTGCCCCCGGATTTAAATACGCTGAAAATAGGATATAATTAAAAAGTATATAAGGGTATTATTATGATTTTTGGTTGGATCTATTTCTGGCGGAAATAGGGCAAGGGACCGCCACGCGCATGGATTTCGCATTCCTCCAGACCCAGCTTCTCGCCCGTATCCGCGCGCGCGTTCGAAACGGGGAGATTACCGAGCGCGCCCTGGCCCGCGTTACCGGGGTATCCCAGCCGCATCTACACAACGTCCTGAAAGGGGTTCGCCTGCTCTCGATGAATATGGCCGACCAGATCATGCACCGGCTGCGCATCGACTTGCTGGAACTGGCGCTTCATGGCGAAGACACCATACCTCCTCGCCGGGCGGCGGAAAATGGCGCATACCGGCAGGTGCAATTGATGGAGGGATGTATTGGACCCGGACATCCTTATCCCGAGAAGATGGGATATGGCGGTTACCCGTTCCTGGCGCCGGATGTGGAAGGTGTGCGGGTTCCCGTTGCGGTTTGGCTGGCGCCGGATCCCCGCCGTCCCTGGGACTTGAGCGGCGTGGGCGTGGTTCTTCTGGATTGCGCGGAAGGTCCGCGCGGCGATCCCTCCGAAGATACTCTTTGCGCGCTGGACTTAAAAGGCTCCGGCGCCATCGCGCGCGTGCGCCGCAGAGGGACCGATTGGTTTCTTTGGGACGATGAATACCGCACCTGGCAGCGCATTCCTTCAGCCGGGAGCAGTCCGCTGGATCTGATTAAGGGTTGTCTCCGCCTGGTGATCCGGCATTTCTAATCCGCGCGCGGCCGATTGGGTGTACGATATGGCTCTGGCTTACATCCTGGTGCGGCCGATTGATATAGGGGCGCCAACCCGCATATCCTGGTAGCTGTGAAGACCATGTGGCGGTCCAAGGCGAGCGGGGCCCGCGCGACGCCCTCGCCGCGCAAAGATCGCCTGGCGCGCTTGGCCAAAAGCCTGGACGCGCTGGCCCGCCACGACGAAAACACCATTCGCCGGGCACATGAGATCGGTGCCCTGCGCCGTCAGGCAGCCATCGAATTGCACGGCCTGTGCCACGATTTCGTGAGCGATTTGAATCAATTGCTGGCCAAACTCCTGCTGGAATTTCATCCGGAGGAGTATACGGCTGACAATTTCGACGACGAGGGTATCAATCTTTTCCAGATCAACGCGCGCGGACGCATCCTGCAGATCAAGTTTGAAGCCACGCCGGAGCTGGTCTCGACCGAAGAGTTCCGCATCCCGTACATCCTGGCCGGCGCGGTCCGCTGCTTCAACCAGCAGTTGCTGGAAAAGGATCTGATCGAGGAGCAACTTCTTTTTTTCACCGTGGAAAAAACGCGCAACATGTGGCGGTTCTTCGATCCGCGCACTTACCGGTCCGGACCGTTCGACACGGATTACCTCATCACCCTGATGGAACAATTGGTATAAAGCGTAATTTCTTCCCTGTGCATTTCCTCAAAAGCGCAAAGGGGCGCGTGTCCGCGCCGCCAAGCAGGACAGGAACTCGCGGGATAGTGGCGGCGCGGCCGTGGCCCCGTTTTGCGCGGTTGCTCAAATGGCTTAACCATAACAGACCGGCGACATTCGAGCGGAAGCCGCTTGGCAACAGCCTTGCTCTAAGCCATCGGAGCGGACCATCCGTTTTTTGCTGCTGGCGGTCCGGACGTGCCTGGAGGAGAATTATGCATCTGGACCGCCGGTTGATGCTCTCGTTGTTTGGCGCCGTTGCCATGGTTTCGATGGGCTTTGCGTTGTATCAGGTGCTGGCCGAGATGCACGCGCTCAAGGAGACCGTGGAACGGCAGGCGCTGGTGCTGGCGGAAAGCCAGCGGGGGCCGGCGGAAAAGGCGCTGCAGCAAGGCTCGTCGGACCAGTTGCAGGCCCTGGTGGACCAGTTCCAGAATCACGAACGCATGGCCGGCGTGGCCGTATACAACGAAAAAGGGCAGCCGCTGGCTATCACTTCAGGCCTGGAATTGCGGCTCTCTGAAACGCCGGCGGCCGTGACGCACGTGCTGCGGGACGGAGGGCCGCGCAGCGACTTCATCAGGCTGGACGGCCAGCGCATGCACGTTCTGGCCCTGCCGCTCCACGCCGGCAATCAACTGATCGGCGCGATCGCTTTCTTTCATAACCTGGCCTTCCTGACGGCGTCGGCATGGCGCCACGCCGTGCTGAGCGGGCTGCAAACGCTCCTGATCGTGGGCATGACCCTGCTGATTGTGCACTGGAGCCTGGGCAAGCCGCTACGCCACATGGCCACCTGGTTGCGCGATCTGCGCACCGGAAACGCTTCCGCGGTCAGCCTGCCGCCGCAGGAGTCGTATTTCAGCCCGATCACGGCGGAAGTCAGGCATCTGGCCAACAGCCTGCACGTGGCGCGTGCCGCCGCGGAGGAGGAGGCCCGCCTGCGCGACGCGGGGCTCTCCCATTGGACGCCCGAACGGCTGCGCATTGTCACGGAAGGGAAGCTCAAAGGCAGCAAGGTGTTCGCCATCTCGAATCGCGAGCCTTATGAACACTCCCGGCAGGGCAACTCGGTAGTCTGGTCGGTGCCGCCGAGCGGGCTGGTCACGGCGCTCGAACCCGTGATGCGCGCCAGCAACGGCGTGTGGATCGCCCAAGGCACCGGCGATGCCGACAAAGAGGCCGCCGACGAGTTTGGACGGCTGCGCGTGCCGCCCGATCATCCGCAATACCTGCTGCGCCGCGTGTTTCTGAGCAAGGAGGAGCAGGAAGGGTTCTATTTCGGCTTCGCCAACGAGGGAATCTGGCCGCTCTGCCATATCGCGCACACCCGCCCCATTTTCCGTACCGACGATTGGGAGCAGTACCAGTCCGTCAACAGCAAGTTCGCGTCGGTGTTGCTGGATGAAATGGCGGGCGAGAAGGAGCCGCTGGTGCTGGTGCAGGATTACCACTTCGCGCTGCTGCCGCGCATGATCAAAGAGCGCCGCCCGGATTCCCGCGTGGCGATCTTCTGGCATATTCCCTGGCCGAACCCGGAAGCATTCGGCATCTGTCCCTGGCAACGCGAACTGCTGGACGGCATGCTGGGCGCCGACCTGATCGGCTTCCATATCCAGGCACACTGCAATAATTTCCTGCAGACCGTGGACCGGGCGCTGGAATCGCGCATCGACTGGGAGCACTTCGCGGTCAACCGGCACAATCACCTGACCACGGTGCACCCGTTCCCCATCAGCGTGGCGTTCAATGGAAACCAAGCCGGACAGAATGGCGACGATCCATCGTTCGCCGAGCGCTCGGCGTTATATCGCGAGTTGGGCGGAAAACCCGAATTCATCGGCTTGGGAGTGGACCGGATCGATTACACCAAAGGCATTCCCGAGCGGCTGCGCGGCGTGGAGCGGCTGCTGGAATTACATCCCGCTTACCGGGAAAAGTTCACCTTCATTCAAATCGGCGCACCCAGCCGGACGCGCATCAAACGCTACCAGGATCTGGCGGCGGAAGTGGACGCCGAGGCGCAGCGCATCAACCAGCGCTTCCGGACCGGCGCGTGGCGGCCGATCGTGCTGTTGAACCGGCACCACAGCCACGCCGAAATACAGCCCTTTTACCGCGAGGCGGACGTTTGCCTGGTGACTTCCCTGCACGACGGCATGAACCTGGTGGCGAAAGAATATGTGGCGGCGCGCGGCGATGAGCAGGGATCTCTGATTCTCAGCCGGTTTACGGGCGCGAGCCACGAACTGGCGGATGCCCTGGTGGTCAATCCTTACGACACCGATGAACTGGCGGAGGCCATCCATACCGCGCTTACCATGCCGCCCGAGGAACGCCGGACGCGTATGCAGCGCATGCGCGCGGTCGTCAGCGAACACAACGTGTATCGCTGGGCTGGGAATCTGATCGCGGAACTGGCGGGAATCCGGCTGGAAGCGGCCGTCGCCAAGGCTCTTCCGGGCGCTCGCGGCCGCCGCGCTCCGCTGGAGCAGGTTGGCAAAGGCGCGGCGTGATCGCCGTGGGGCAGGCCCCCGGCCTGCGAGGGGCTCTCAGCCCCGCCGAGAAACAATAAATAAGACCCACACTGGCGGCCACGGCGCCTGCGGGGCTGAGAGCCCGCGCAGGCCGGGGGCCTGCCCCACGTTTACTCTCTAGCTGGCTGGGGAAAACTGGGGAGAATCCTGAGGACTAAATAGAGGGGTTGGAGCCGTTCCCAGAAGAACGGCTCCCGCCCAATCATCATTGAATTTGAATAGTCTGGACTTTGAGTTCGTCGCCGCTCAATGTGCCGTCGACCTTGGCCATTACCGGGCCGCTCTGGGCGTTAGGATCCTTGGCACGGTCAGCGCTGCTGTTGCTTGCTTTCAATGCGTCAGACGCTTTTTGGTTCCCATCGGCATCCAGTTTCAGCATCTTGCCCGACACCTGGATCGCAAAAGAAGTCGTGGAAGCGGTTGGCGCACAAGCTGCGTTGGCTTGCTGGGCGGCGCACGAAGCATCGACCAGCTTTCCAGTAAACGTTTCCCCAAATGCGACGGCCGAGGCCACTATCAGGACCGCGCTCAGGGTAATCATTCTTAGCATTGTTTCCCTCTCCATTCGTGATTTGTCGAAGCGGCGCATTGGCTGATGCACCTATGATGCCAGTACCGTGGTTTGAACATGTTGCCAGCACAACAAGAGACTCCGGCCCATCCTGACGCGTAAAAAGTACATCAAAAGTGTATTCGGACCGGCAAAGCAGCGCGTATAAAAGCGTACATCGATTTGAATTTTGGTGTATGATGTTGGTTTGAAGTCGACCACGCTTTTCTTTCTTTTCTTGCTAACCCTCACCAGCCAGGCTATCGGGCAAACTCCTGCCGGATGCAAGGTGCTTCCGGAGGGCTATCTCGCCGAAAAGCTCGCCTTCTGGCAACAGCGTCTCGAGTTGCAGGATTGGAAGCTTTCAGTGCGTGATGTCGAGTGCCGGGGACCTCAGGCCCCGAACATTGGGCAACATCCATTGGGATTCAAATACCAAGACGGCTGTGATCCGGGTGCTGCAGGCTTCTGAGTATCAGCTTCCCTGCCCTGGGATGCTGGCGGACATGGAGTTCACCGTGGTGCACGAATTAATTCACTTGGAACTCTCTTCTCTGCCACGTAGTCAAGCCAGCCGCCGCGACGAGGAACACGCCGTCAACCGGCTCACGGACGCACTGCTCGCCAATGAACGACGGCATGACCCTCCCGTGCAGGCCAGCCGGTAACTACTCTTTACTTCACCTTTCTTACCTCGATGGTATGAGGTTATACGCCTTGGCCCAGTAGGGCATCTGCCCGATCGGGTCCCCGGCGATGACGATTTCCACGCGATGGTTCTGATCGCGGCCAGCAGCGGTCGAGGGGGATGCCAGCGGGTGCGTATCGCCGAGACCGCTGGCGGAAATCGCATTGCCCGGCACGCCGCGGCGAATCAGAACATCCCGCACCGCGTATGCCCGCTCGGACGAGTACGGGCCGTTCCCTTCCACGTTCACCATTAAGCCGGGATGAGAACTGATGATCGTGGCCACGCCGGCAAGCTTTTCAGAGATCGCCGGATTGGCGCTGCCTTCGTGAAAATCGGAATCCGCCACGGTGACCACCAGGCCGCGCGGCGTATCGCGCGCCGGCAGCGTGGAACTCAATTGCCGGTAAAGCTGAATGCGCAACTCGGTCCGCTGTTGCAGATTCGCATCGGCCTGCGGCCGCACCTCCACCATGGGCTGCGTTTGTACCGGCGCAGGCGGAGGTGGGGGCGGCGCCGCAGCGGCCGCTTCAGCTTGGCGGCGTGCCTCGCGCTCCTGTTCGAGCAGGGCGCGGCTGGCGTCGGCCTGCGTTTGGGCCGTCTGCGCGGCGGCTTCAGCGGCCGCCTTCTGGGCTTCCGCGCGCGCTACTTTGTCGTGCGCATCGGCCAGTTCATCCTGTTGCTTGCGCTGGATTGCGAGGATACGCGCATCCTCCGCGGTTTGCGTGGCTTGGCGCGCAATAGTCACCACCTGGCTCATCCCGGCTTTACGTGCCTGGGCCTCCTGCGCCTGGCGCAAAAGATCCGCGGCTTTCGCATAGGTGTCCGGAGCAAATTTGTCCGCGCCGGCGGCGCCCGCGATTTGGATCGCGTTCTGGGCCTGATAGATTTCTACCACTTCCTGGTATTGGCTCTGCGAGAGCATGGGACCGCTGCCCTCGGCCGCGGCGAGATTGCTGGGAACGTTATACGTATAGTGCCCGCGTGGAAGGAGCTCATACTTCGCCTGGATCGGCTCAGTACGGCCAATCGTGTCCGGCCTTATCTGGTTCTCCAGGACCACCACATCGCTAGGCTGCCGCACTGCCGAATAGGGTTCCGCGGTAACGATCAAACCGAAGGCCTGCAGATCTGTGGTCACGCGCATATGCGCTTTGTCCGAACTGCCTGCCAGGATTTCACCCAGGTTCTTGGCATGCCCTTCGGGGGTGATTGCCCAAAGCACGTATGTCAAATATTCACGGCCAAAACGAGTCGGTGGCGCCAGATGTTCGAACTTCACATCCACCTCGACCCGGCCTTCCTTGGATTCAACTATGGCTTCGCCCTTGGCGGGCGGCATCAAAACCGTGCCGCGAAAGTCGATCATGGTAGGGCCGTTGCGGTACTGATAATTAACGGCGCTTATCGTGCGATCCACTACCGTGACCCGGTAAAGAGGCACCGTTCCCGAATGTTCCGGTTCGTTCTGTGCCCATCCCGCGGCTGTATTGAAAATTACGAGAGTAGCGATTGCAATGAGCTTGCGATCCATGGCTGGTTTCCCTTCCGGGGCTACTTCCGCACGTGACCTGCCAATTTATCGGGAAACCCGGTGGATTCACGGCATACGCACCAGGTAGCCGGAAACGGAATTCCTGGCCACACTGGTAAGTGTCAGCACGGTTCGCTGATCGCCTTGACTATCCCGGCTATGAAAGAGAAGGGGCTGGTAGACTCCCCGATTGCGCAGCCAGATGGTCCGGCGTTCCTGCCCAACCCATAGCCAGCCCGTAGCTCGCCCCCTGCTCACATCGGTCGATGAGAGCCCGAGCCTGATTCCCGGAGCCAGCTCGCGGGAGTGGTCCTGGCTCACCTGGAACCTCACTTTGCGCATCGCGGATCGTGTGGTTGTCTTGGGATGAGTAGCCGACGCGGTTCTGACCGGCGGCTTAACCGGTGGCTCTGGCGCGGGCGCGGTTACCGGCACAGGGGCAGGCGCTGGCGCGGGCGCTATGGACGGGGCCGATGCGGCAACCACTGGCGTCTGCAACCGTGCCTTGACGATAAAACGCTTGGGCGCCGGGCCGACGTAATAAAACGGATAGCAGGTGATCAGCGTCAACTCAGGGCTTTGACTGGGGGCCAGCACGGCAACGTCGTCCGGCGTGACGATGCTGGTGTTCTCCACCTGGTAACTGTAATTTCCGCCGGCGGTCTGCAGTTGGATGACGTCGTTTTTCTCAATATGCCGCAGACCGCGCAGTAGCGTATCGCGATGTCCGGCGATGGCTACGTTTCCCGTTTGGCCCGGCAGGGCCGTACCAGGAACGTGGCCGAGTGCCACATCCAATGTTTGGGCCCCGTCGCCCTCACGCACCATCGCCTGCATCTTCAGGCGTGGAATTACCAGCCGTCCCACCAAGGCATCGGTCGCGAGCGGTGCGGGTCGCGGAGCAGGCAAAGGGGCGGGCGCGGGGCGGCTGGCCAGCTTGCGCTCGAGCGCCTGGTCTTCCTGGCGCTGCACGAGCTTCATGCGCGCATTCGACCAGACCCACACGCCCACTCCGGCGAGGCCCGCCAGCAGCAGCAGCACCTCCACCGATCGGCGCAGCTTGCTGGCCCTAATTCGTCGTCTCATCATAGCGGTAGCTGGTGCGGGTGCGCGCAATTATGCGCTCGCGCCCTGGCGCGGATACGCGCACGTGAATGCGCCGCAACGCGCCTCCGTTCGACGCCATGGGCTGATAGCCGATCGTGTAGCGCCGGCGGATATCCTTAGCGATGCTGGTACATACTTCTTTCAAATCGTCTTCGCCGGCCGGAAAATATGCCTGGCCTCCGCTGATGCCGGCCAACTTCTTCAGGATGCGCGGATCGCGGTCGGCATCCTCCGTATCGAAAAGGCCAATCGTGTAAATCGTGGCGATACTCCGCTCGACCATATCCAGCATCTGCCCCCGCTTGTGTTCGCTGGCATTGTCCCCACCGTCGCTGATCACTACCAGAGTCTTTTTATCGCGCTTTCCCAGCTTCAATTGCGCCAGACCGTCCACGATGGCGTCGTTAAGCGCGGTTCTTCCTTCCGCAAAACCGCGGGCGAGGGCGGACCGCAGCAATCGAATGTCATCGGAGAACAGCATGGGCTGCGGCAATCCTGCCTTAACCGTGTCGTTGAAGTTCAGCACGAAAATTTCGTCCCGCGGATTGCTGCCCTCAATAAAGGCCATGGCCGATAACAGGACCTCCGCGCGCTTCGACGCCATGCTGCGACTGTTATCGACCACAATGCCCACCGTCACGGGTATATCGTTGTCTGCAAAAACGCTGATATCCTGGCGGACTCCGTTTTCGTCGACGTGGAAATCGTCTTTGGAAAGTCCCGTGATAAATCCGCCGTCCCGATCTTTGACGCTGACGTCTAGCAGCACCAGGCGGACATCACTATGAATCACGAAGTCCGGCTCGTCACCGGAAAAAGCCGCCAGCCATCCGGGTTTCAAAAATGAAACGGCGCCGGCAACCATCAGACTTCGAATTGCCGTGCGCCGCTTCATAGTCGGTCCGAACGTGTTGCCAAGTAATCACTTTACGCCGTGCGCTTCAACCGGAGCAAGCCGGCTAAGCCAAGCAGGAAGGCTCCGCCAAGCCCAATCAGAGGATACGGGCTGCCGGTGTGCGGTAATTGCTGGGGCTGCTCCTGCGGCGCGGGAGTAGTTTCGGGTGCGGGCGTCGGCGCGGTATTCTGCGCAACTTCATTTGGCTGTTCCGCCGGCGCCGGAGTCATCGGCTCGGTTTGGGCCGGAGTTTCCGTCTGCGGGCTTTCGTTGTTGGTGGCCGTGGTTTCACTACTGGCAGTGGTTTCAGTAGTAGTAGCGGCAGGCGCGGGTAACGCCATGGCTATCTGCTCCAGGTGCTTTGGATACGGGAATTCGGAGCCGGTCAAGTCGCCCGGAAAATACCAGTCGCGCATGGCCTTCGCGGTTCCGGGAGGCGTCTCCCAGAACGTAAAAGTGGTCTTGCCAGTCGCATTCATCCGTTCGGCGGGAATTGCCAGTATCGTGTTGATGATATGCGTCTGATAGCGGTCGAAGATCTGGACTACATGCCGGTCGCTTTGAGAATCGTAAAGCTTAAGCACGTATTGTCCCGGTTGCAATACAGTTTCGCGGATCTGAATTGGCTGATTTTGTACGGTGAGAATGGTTCTCTTATCCCATTCGTCGCCGCGCGCGGGACGAATGAACAGGCTGCCCGCCGTCAAAGCCAAACCGCAAAATACGGTCAGCGCCCTCCCAGAGGGAAAAATTGAATGCAGCGTCATGAAAGTGTTCTTCCTTTCCTTGTCTCGTAGAGAACATCTGGACGAAGCCCAGACACTCTTGCTCAAACCTAAGGCAGTTGCCGTGCCATTACCCGCAAGTCGTTTTGAAATTAGAAAATCAGGAGAATAGGTGGAGCAATTTCGTGACAAGATCGGAAGTTTTTACGCGTGTGCTGCCGCACTAAATGTTACTCAGATTATATTAGGATATCAACGTCTGGAGCCGTGCGCTATCCACCGCAAGAATTCGCGCACTGCAATGGGGCCGGGCAATTGATAGCGCGCGCTGGTGACCGGAGCATCTCCAACTTTCACCGTGATGGAATCGGGCAACACGCTGAACGCATCTTCATCGCTGATGTCGTCGCCCAGATACACGGTCAGAAAATCCTTGACGCCCAGGCGCTCGTTAATCCACTTGACCGCGGCGCCCTTGTGCCAGTTGGTTCGCGGCACAATGTCGAAAATTTTCGACCCGGGGTTGACACGGAACAGCGCGCCATAACGCGCCACCGCCGCGAACACGATGCGCTCGATCTCCACGCTACCCTGTTCCGAAGCCAGACGATAGTGGACCGTGCCCGTCAGTCCTTTGCGCTCCACAATGGCGCCGGAAATGGATGTGAGCTCCAGGTCGAGCTCGTCGCACAGCCGGTCCAGTTGTTCGCGCTGCGCCGATGCGACCGGCTCCACGAACCGCAACTGGCGCCCGAAGATCTCGAGTCCGTGATTCCCGGCGTAAATCAGGCGGTCCAGCCGGATGCGCGCGTAAAGGTCCTCGATGGCGCGGCCGCTGATGATGGTGGCAATGATTCCCTCCTGGTGCGCAAGCAACTTCAGGATGCCGGCGGTCTCTTCGTCAAGCTGCGGTACGCCTGGAAGCGGCGAGATGGGCACCAGCGTACCGTCAAAGTCTAGAAAAAGAGAAATCAGGTGGGCGTTGCGAAGACGCTCCTCGACCTCGGAGACAAGCTGCGCCGCAGGATTAATGATCACTCGCCCTCAGGCCAGCACCACCGTGGCCAGTGTACGCTCCGGGACAAATCGTCCCGGATCTACTTGATTTCCAGGATTTCCTTTTCCTTGGCTTTAGCCGCCTGGTCGATCTTATCCATGTGCGCGTTGGTCAACTTCTGGATCTCGTCGTGCGCCCGCTTGTCTTCGTCTTCGGTGATCTTCTTGTCCTTCAACAGCGCCTTCACCGCCTCGTTCCCGTCGCGCCGGATGTTGCGCACCGACACGCGATGGTGCTCGGCCACGCCGTGCAGACGTTTGACGAACTCCTTGCGGCGCTCTTCGGTCAGCGGCGGAATCGGCAGGCGGATCATTTTTCCATCATTGGCCGGATTCAGCCCCAGGTCCGAAACGCGGATGGCCTTTTCGATGGGCCCGATCTGCGAAGCGTCCCAGGGCGTGATGGTGATCATACTGGGCTCGGGAATATGCAGTGTGGCTACCTGGTTCAACGGCGATGGCGTGCCGTAATAGTCCACGCGAATGTGATCCAGCAGGCTCAGCGTCGCGCGGCCCGTGCGAATGGTGGCCATTTCGTGCGCCAGGTCGCCGAGCGCTTTTTCCATGCGCCCCTTGACGTGATTCTCGACGTCTCGAATGGAGTTGAAGGCCGGCCCGGCGGGGGCGGCGGTATGTTCTGTTTTCATAGTGGCCTAGTGGATGAGCGTGCCGATAGGCTCGCCCATCGTCATACGCATTGAACATTTCACGATACCACGGTCTGTCCGGCAATCGCTCTGGCCAACCGCTTTTGATCCATACTGATGGACCCAGAGCGCCGGCAAGAATGAATAGAGCAAGCTGGTTTATTCCTGGCTGCGAATCTCTTGCAGTCTGGCGTATAGAACAGGTGGCAAGGCCGCTTCGACTTCCGGCGTCACCAGTCCAACTGACTGCAAATCCCGAACGTGAACGCGATCGATGTCCCGGTTATTGTTAAGTTTCATCAAGACGAGATCGGCGACCGGCACGATAGCCACATCGACGCCGTGCACCGATAGCTGTTGCGGCCTCAAAGGCGGATTTGGCATGGCCTGATTTGGCCTGACTTTTTCGCCGGCAAAAATCAGATAGACGGCGTTCCGGGCTGGCGTCTCGCATGATGGAAGCAGCATGTCCAAACCAGCGGCGTGACGAAACGTGAAGCCATGTTGTGCCGCGGCTTCCTTGATGCGGTCCAGGTCCGTACGATTGATAAGAATATCGATGTCCTTCGTGTTCCTGACGGCCGGGGGCTCGACTCGGTTTACGTGGACCATTACAGCACCGCCACCGATATACCTGGTTCCAGAGGAAGGGTGCCGTAGTCTCGGGATCGGCAATGTGCCCCATTCTATCGCCTCGTGGTTCACTATGGTGCTATCGTCCAGATTTGTGCACGAGTGGTGCAGGGAGGAAATGAGACGTGGTGGCAATCTATCTGATAATAGTGCCGATGGGCTCGCCCATCGTCATACGCATGATATTGCCGCTGGTAGTCAAATTGAAAACTATAATCGGAAGTTTGTTGTCGCGGCACATGGCGATGGCCGTCGCGTCCATCACACCCAGCCCTTTGGACAGGACTTCCAGATACGAAACTTCACGGTACATCACGGCATCCGGAAACTTCAAGGGGTCCTTGTCGTAGACGCCGTCCACGCGAGTGGCCTTGGCAATGACTTCGGCGCGGATTTCAAGCGCGCGCAGGGTGGCGGCGGTATCCGTTGAAAAATAGGGGTTCGACGTGCCCGCCGCGAAGATACAAACCCGGCCCTTCTCCAGGTGCCGTAAGGCGCGCCGCCGGATGTAGGGTTCGGCCACCTCGTGCATCTCGATGGCGCTCATCACGCGGGTGTACACGCCGATCTGTTCGAGGGCGTCCTGCAGCGCCAGGGAATTGATTACGGTGGCCAGCATGCCCATGTGATCGGCCGTTACCCGGTCCATGTTCTGGGCGGCGGCGGCGACGCCGCGGAAGATATTGCCACCGCCCACTACCAGGCCGATCTGCACGCCCGTAGCGGCAACTGAAGCGACTTCCGCGGCCAGTTCCTTGACCCGCTCCGCGTGGATGCCAAACGCCGCCCCACCGGCCAGCACTTCGCCGCTGAGCTTCAGCAGGATTCGCTTACGCGGAGACACTGCCATCGGACGACTCATCGTTGCCGGACTCGGCCATGGCCACGTCGCCCACTTTGTACCGCGTAAACCGGGACACGGTGATGTTCTCGCCCAGCTTGGCGATCTTGGTCTTGATCAACTGCCCCACGGTTAGAGTGGCTTCTTTGACGAAAGGCTGGTCGAGCAGGCAGACTTCTTCGTAAAATTTCGCCATCCGGCCTTCCACGATGCGATCGATCACGTTGGCCGGCTTGCCCTCGAACGCCGCGCGGCCGCGCTGGATCTCCTTCTCTTTTTCCAGAGCCGCGGCGGGCACGTCTTCCTGCCGGATGTACTTGGGATCGGCGGCCGCGATGTGCATCGCGACGTCGTGCACCAGTTCCTGGAAATCGCCGGTGCGAGCCACGAAATCCGATTCGCAGTTCACTTCCACCAGCACGCCCAGTTGGCCGCCTGAATGAATATAGCTGCCGATCAAGCCCTGCTTGGTGACACGCGCGGACTTCTTGTGCGCCGATGCGATCCCGCGCTTGCGCAGGATTACCTCCGCGTTGCCGATATCGCCGCCCGCTTCCACCAGCGCGGTCTTGCAATCCATCATGCCCGCGCCCGTGCGTTCGCGGAGTTGCTTAACGAGTTGAGCGGTAATTTCCGCCATAATTCTCCAACCTTAAAAATCGGTTTTGGGTTCTAGGTGCTGGGTGCCGGCAAACTTTTCGACCGTCTTCGGCGCTTACGCCAGAACCCGGCACCCAGCACCCGATTTTTAGTGTCCTTCGGTTACCGCCGCTTCCACAGCCGGTTCGGCCGTTTCCGAAGCAGGGCCTTTTCGCGGCGACACCGGCGGCAGATCTTCTTCCATCAAAGATTCCGCCATGATCTTTTCCGCGTACTTGGGATCCACGTATTCCGTATATTCTGGCACTTCTTCGACCGGGGTCTCGTCGGTGACGATCTTCTCCGCCGTGAACTCCTGTTCGCTGGCCAGTTGCCGGCCTTCCACCACCGAGTCCGCGATCTTGCTGGCGAACAGGCGGATGGCGCGCAGCGCATCGTCGTTACCCGGAATGACGTAATCCACTTCGTCGGGATCGCAGTTGGTATCCACGATCGCCACTACCGGAATACCCAACCGCCGCGCTTCCTTCACCGCGATGGCTTCTTTATTGGAATCGATCACGAACAGAAGATCGGGCAGACCCGGCATGTCCTTTATACCGGCCAGATTCGAATCCAGATGCTTCCGCTCGCGTTCGAGCCGGATAATTTCTTTTTTGGGGCGGCCACCGTATCCACCTTCCTGGCTGGACATCCCTTCCAGTTCCTTGAGCCGCTTGATGGATTTCTGGACGGTCAACATGTTGGTCAACAGTCCACCCAGCCATCGCTGGTTCACATAGTACATGTGGCAGCGGTTGGCTTCCTCGGCGATGGCTTCCTGTGCTTGCCGTTTGGTGCCGACGAAGAGTACGTTCTTGCCTTGCGCGGCCATTTCGCCCACGAAGCGGGCGGCGTCCTTGAACATTTTCAAGGTTTTTTGCAGGTCGATGATGTAAATGCCGTTGCGTTCCCCGAAGATGTATTCCTTCATCTTCGGATTCCAGCGCTTGGTCTGGTGCCCGAAGTGAACGCCAGCTTCGAGCAATTCCTTCATTGATATTGCAGGCGTAGACTACCTCCTAGATTTCCGTGCCGGGGCGGACGCGCGGTCCAAAGCGAGATTTGCGCGCCTGCCCTGACACACCCAACCACAACCAAAAAACATTTTACCGTTTGGAGAACTGGAACCGCTTGCGCGCGCCCTTTTGGCCATACTTCTTGCGCTCGTGCTGGCGCGGGTCGCGGGTCAAAAAACCCAGCTTTTTGAGCCGGGGCCGCAATTCCACGTTGAACTCGCACAACGCGCGGGCGATTCCATGACGCGCGGCGCCGGCTTGTCCGGAAATACCGCCGCCGTCAATCAGCATCAGGATGTCGAATTTGTCCGCCGTCTCCGTAGCCAGCAGGGGCTGGCGCACGGACGCGCGGGCGGCTTCGGTCGGGAAGTACGATTCGAACGTCCTTCCGTTGATGGTGAAATCCCCTTTGCCAGGCCGGAGAAACACGCGAGCCACCGATTCTTTACGGCGGCCGGTACCAAGATATTGAACGATCGTTGCTGCCACTAATAAACCTTTCGTTATTTCAGTGCCAGGACGGACGGCTTCTGCGCCGCATGCGGATGCTTGTCGCCCGCGTAGACCTTCAGCTTGCGATACATCTGTTTGCCGAGCTTGGTCTTGGGAAGCATGCCCTGAATGGCTTCTTCCACCATGCGGGCGGGCCGCGTGGCGCGCACGCGCCGCGCACTGGTTTCCACCAGCCCGCCTGGATATCCTGTGAAGTGCCGGTAGACTTTGTTGTCGTCTTTCCGGCCCGTAAGCCGCACTTTAGCGGCGTTGACGACCACCACGTGATCGCCGGTATCCATAAACGGGGTAAAGATCGCTTTATGCTTGCCCATCAAGAGCATGGCGGCTTTGCTGGCGAGCTTGCCAAGCACTATATCCTCGGCGTCCAGCACATGCCACTGGCGAACGATCCCGTTCTTGGAGGGGAACTCGGTACTCATTGACACACGTCTCCACTTCTTCGGTTCAAAGTATTTAGATTAGCGGGCTGAAACGCAGATGTCAAATCGCGCTGGACGACGTTTTAACGAATCGCGCAAAACGGACCGCCCGCGCCGGGTGTTTCCTAAAGTGAACTCGGGCAGGCTCCCGCGGATGGTTGCGCTATAATGAGTAGTACACGACTCTGAGAGGAACTGTGTCCCTTCGCACTTACTTTCGTCTTTTTACCCATATCCAATTGATGCCCATCCTCGAAAGTGGCGAGGAAACGCTGGTCGGCGGCCAGGCGGTTATCGAAGGCGTGATGATGCGCGCCCCGCATAGCTACTGTGTCGCGGTCCGCAAGCCGAATGGCGAGATCGTGACCGAAGAAAAACCCCTGGCGCGCATGTCCGAGCAACACCGCATTTTCAAATATCCGATTCTGCGCGGCGTGGGGACTCTGTATCAGGCCATGGCTTTGGGCCTCAAGGCTCTTAAGTTCTCGGCCAACTCCCAGATCGAAACGGAAACGCCGCAGCCCGCGACCACCCCAGTCCCGGCAACCCCGGCCAAAGAGATCCCCAATTGGGCCATCAGTCTGAACCTTCTGCTTTCGCTGGCGTTTTTTATCTTCATGTATAAATTCGTGCCCCTGTACGCCGTCACCTCACTCGGGAAATGGTACCCGGCGCTACAAGGCCGCATCGCGTTTAACGCCACCGACGGCCTGATCCGCATGGCTATTTTCCTGGCTTTCTTATTCGTCATCTCGCGCATGAAGGATATTCATCGCGTATTCGAGTATCACGGCGCCGAGCACAAGGTAGTTTTTAACTACGAATCGGGCAAGCCCGTCAATGTCGAGAATGCGCAGAAGTTCACCACTTACCATCCCCGCTGCGGCACCAGCTTCCTGATGGTGGTGATGGTGGTCTCCATGGTGGTTTACACCCTGATACCTTTCTCCGGGTTTGGTATGAAGCTTCTGAGCCGCGTGATCCTGCTGCCGTTCATTGCGGGCATCAGCTATGAATTGATTCGTTTCGCAGCCAAACGCCGCGGTTCCTTCCTCGCTACCCTTACGGCTCCCGGGCTGTGGTTGCAGCGCATCACCACCAAGCCGCCGGCCGACGACCAGGCCGCCGTGGCCATACACGCCCTCGAAGGCGCCATGGCTCTCGAGGAATCCCAAGGCGGCGAACTGGTCATCGCCTGATCTCCATGCAATTTGCTCCCAAACTCCAGCAGATCGAGTTGCGCTTCGCCGATCTGGAACGGCAACTTGCGGATCCTGCTCTGATCGCGGACGCCGGCGAATACCGTAAAGCGGCCAAGGCGCGCAGCGACATCGCCGAGGTAGTCGAAAAATATCGCGAGTGGAAAAAGGCCTCCAGCGAGCTCGATCAGGCGCGCGGCATGCTGCAGGAGCAGGACCCCGATCTCCGCCAGATGGCCACCGACGAAGTGGCTCGCCTGGAGCCGGAACTAGCCCAGATCGAGCAGGATTTGAAGTTCCTGCTGCTGCCCAAAGATCCCAACGACGAAAAGAACGTGGTGCTTGAAATCCGCGCCGGCACAGGCGGCGACGAAGCCACTTTGTTCGCGGCGGAGATCTTCCGCATGTACTCGCGCTACGCGGAAACGCAGCGCTGGCGCATTGAAGTAACTTCCACCAGCGAATCCGCGGTGGGCGGTTCGAAGGAAATTATCGCCCTGGTCTCCGGCGATCGCGTTTACAGCAAGCTGAAGTACGAGAGCGGCGTGCACCGCGTGCAGCGTGTTCCGGTGACCGAGCAGCAGGGCCGCGTGCATACTTCGGCCATCACGGTTGCCGTCCTGCCCGAGGCGGACGAGGTCGAGGTTAAGCTCGATCCGAAAGACATCCGCATCGATACTTTCTGCTCCTCCGGGCCGGGTGGCCAGTCCGTCAATACCACCTATTCCGCGGTGCGCATCACGCACCTCCCGACCGGCTTGGTGGTCTCCTGCCAGGACGAAAAATCGCAGATCAAGAACCGCGCCAAGGCCGAGCGCGTGCTCCGCTCCCGTCTCTACGAGATCGAACTGGAAAAGCAGCAGGCCGCGCTGGGCGCCGAGCGCCGCAGCATGGTCGGCACAGGCGACCGCAGCGAGAAGATCCGCACTTACAACTTCCCCCAGAACCGCGTCACCGATCATCGCATCGGACTGACGCTGCACCAACTCGACATGGTAATGGAAGGCCGCCTGGATGCCATCCTCGACGCGCTCACCACTTATTACCAGTCCGAGAAGCTCAAGCAGCAGGGCGAACCCGGCTCCGCGGCCGCATAATCCGGCATGAACGTCCAAACCGCTCTGCTCCAGGGCGCCCAGCTTCTGGAGGAGGCGTCTATTGGCGTGCCGCGCCTGACCGCCGAGGTGTTGCTGGCGCATGCCCTCCATCGCGACCGCATCTATTTGTTCGCGCACAACGAGCACGAGCTGTCGCACAACGAGTGGCTGCACTACGGCCGCTACCTATACGAACGCATGGAGGGCAAGCCTACCCAATACATCACCGGCCGCCAGGAATTCTACGGCCGCGAGTTCCGCGTGACGCCCGATGTGCTGATTCCCCGCCCTGAAACCGAGCACGTGGTCGAGACCGCCCTGCGCCTGGCGCCGCGCGCCGCCCGCATTCTGGATGTGGGCACAGGCTCCGGCATTCTGGCCATCACTTTGCGTCTCGAAACCGGGGCCGCGACCTGGGCTACCGACATTTCACCCGCGGCCCTCCACGTCGCCGCGCGAAATGCAGAGCGGCTGCAGGCGCCCGTGGGCTTCATCGCCTGCGACCTGATGTCCGCGATCGCGGATGGTTCGATCGATCTGATCGTCTCCAACCCGCCCTACGTTCCACTGGCAGACGCCGCCGGTCTGCAGCGCGAGGTGCGCGACTGGGAACCGCACACGGCCCTGTTCGGCGGACCCACCGGCCTCGAAATCTACCAGCGGCTGATCGCGGACGCGGAACGAGTCCTATCACCCGGCGGCCGCCTGATCATGGAGTTGGGCTTCCACACGCACGAACGGGTGGCCGCCATGTTCTCGCCGCGCTGGCAGGACCTTGAAATCGTCCCCGACCTGGCCGGCATCCCCCGTGTGCTGGCCGCCTCCTGGCGGGAGTAAGGAGTATCGTGAACAGGTAAGGAATCGAATGACGTGATCCGCGAGGCCAAAATCACGAGCAAAGGCCAAGTGACCGTACCGCTTGAAATCCGGCAGGCTGTTGGGAAGCCCCTTTGCCAAATATCGCGGTAGCGGTAACCCCGGCATCGGCTCGGGCCGCCAGGCGATCCTCCGCTGGATTCGAGCGCTGCGCGATCAATAACCACCGCAGTTGACCTCGTCGAATTCCCGCGGACTTCCTGATCGGCGCCCACGTACTTCGCCACGGATATCCGCTTCTCGCCCTCGATCGCGGAGTATACCGCCAGGCGTTTCCGGCGTTGAAGCTGATCGATCCTTGATCGCCTGAAAATCGCCCGCTCGCCCCCCGAGCCCCCTAACGTCGGGTCCCCGCGTCGCCGTGTCGCCCCCTCGCCCCCTCATCACATCGACGCCTTATGTCGATGTGGGCGAGCCCAGCTCGCCTCCCTACTGCCGGACGTTTCCGACGTCGAAGTTGATCGAAGTCTGAGTCCCCGCGTCGCCGTGTCGCCCCCTCGCCCCCTCATCACATCGACGCCTTATGTCGATGTGGGCGAGCCCAGCTCGCCTCCCCCTACTTCCGCGGCGCCAGCGTCGGATAATTCGCTGCCTGGTACACCACCGCCGCCAGCACCGCGGAAGCCTCCATCAGGTCCGACGGCACCGCGTGGTCATAGGTGTCCATGCTCGAATGGTGCGTGACGCTGCCATAATCCAGCGGATCCTGGATGAACTGGAAACCCGGCAGCCCCACCGCGTCGAACGACTGGTGATCGGTGCCGAACGTGTTTTTGATGGTGATGGTGGTCGCGCCTTCATCCCGGAACGGCGCGAGCCACGTTTCAAACAGTGGCCGCATGGCCTCGTTCTGCTGCAGGTAAACGCCGCGGATTTTGCCACTGCCGTTGTCCAGGTTGAAATAGGCGCAGAATTTGGCGTGCTCGGGCTCGAGCTTCATAGTCTTGGCGTCTCCGAAATGTTTCTTTACGTACGCCTCCGATCCATAGAGCCCCTGCTCTTCGCCGCTCCATAGCCCGATCCGGACGGTACGATCCATGGCCAGGTTCAGCGTCTTCAGGATGCGCATGACCTCGATCATCACCGCGCTGCCCACGCCATTGTCGGTGGCGCCCGTGCCGGCGTGCCAGGAATCGAAGTGCGCGCCGATCATCACGACTTCATCTTTCTTCCTGCCGCCCGGAATCTCGCCGATGATATTGGCGGAATTCACATCCGAATCGGAAGCCTTGACTTTGAGCGAGATGCGCACCTTCACCGGAGTCTTCTTCGCCAGTACGCGCGCCAGGCGATTGTATTGTTCCTCGGTGATCACGAAGGTGGGAGGCGCCAGCGGGTCGGCGCTCTTGTGCGAGCCGGCCTGCTCCGCGTTGGTGGTGCCATCGTGCGAGCGGTCGTCGCGCGACAACACGCCCAATACGCCTTCGTCCCTGAAGAAGCGGCCCCGCTGGGTTTGCAGGTCGATCTGTGCGAAGAATAAATCGTCGTAGACCGCATCCGGCAGGCTCGACAGAAATTTGCCGACCTCGTCCGGATCCTCCGGCCATTTCAAATCCTCCAGCTTGGCGTAATTCTTCGCGATATGCTCCGGCGCCGCGGCGATCTCCGCCAACTCCGCGTCGGTGTACCGCTTGAATTGCGGCTTGCTTTGCTCGGCCGGAGTCTTGGCCTCCTGCAGCATGACGAACTTGCCGCGCAGTTTCCCGGTCCACTCTTTTTTGTAATCGGCGAACTCCTCGCGTGCCTTTTTGGGGTTGAAGGTTCGCTTCATGGGAGCGATGATCAACTCGCCCGTGACCGGTCCGTCGGTGCTCGCGGTCCATGCCAGCGGGGTGGCGTTGAGCGGCGCGTACCGCGGTTCGATCATTTCCACCGACCATTGCTCGGCCGACCAGCTCCGCCCGAACGGACCCCACGGCTCGAGATGCACATTGGCCAAACCGATCTCACGCATCCGTCCCGCGGCCCATTCCGCGGCTTGGAAAAACTCGGGCGACGCGGTCAGCCGCGGCCCGTAGACGTCGCTCAGCCACGACAAATGGTCCATGACCTTTGAATGATCGTACGCCTCGGTCTTGATGCGGGCGACTATCCCCAGATCCAGTTTGTCCTGGCCCCAGGCGGCCGGCAGCAGGCATAGGGCTAACAGCAAAGGTCTGCGAAGTTTGCGGGTGAGCATGTTTGCTCAGGGAGGCTATCATGTTTGCGCCGCAAGGGTCAAGCCGGGTGCGTACGGCTCTCAATCGGCTGGTTAGACGTTAAAGTAGAACGTAGGATCTGCCGCAGCACCGCGGCGTCTGACGAGGGAGGTGTGCCGGAAGTGAGCGAAAGCGATCGTTTTGCATCGTACCCCAGCCTGCGCGAGCGGGTGGTATTGATCACCGGAGGAGGCTCCGGCATCGGCGCCTCAATGGTGGTGCATTTCGCCCTGCAGGGAGCCCGCGTCGCCTTTCTCGAAATTGACGCGGCGTGTTCAAACGAACTGGTGGCGTCGCTCGGCGGCCGCTGCACTCACGCACCTGTCTTCGTGCCGGCGGATCTCACCGATATCGCCTCGCTACGCTCGGCTATCGCCACCGTGGAAGAGCGCCTGGGCGCCATCCGGGTTCTGGTAAATAATGCCGCCAACGACGACCGCCACAAATTCGCCGACGTCACGCCGGAGTATTGGGACCAGCGCATGGCGGTGAACCTCCGCCACCATTTCTTCGCGATCCAGGCGGTGGCGCCGCGCATGGCGGAAGCCGGCGGCGGATCGATCGTCAACATGAGCTCGATCTCCTGGATGATTCCCTCGACCGGCCTGCCTGTGTACATCGCGGCCAAAGCCGCTATCGTAGGCTTGACCAGAACCATGGCGCACGAGCTCGGCGCATCCAATATTCGCGTGAACTGCGTGTTGCCGGGAGCCATCATGACCGAGCGGCAGCGCCGCCTGTGGTACACGGCGGAGTACATCAAGGAGATCTTTGCGGCGCAGGCCTTGAAACGGACGCTGGTGCCGGATGACGTGGCGCGCCTGGTCCTGTTCCTGGCCGCCGAGGACAGCCAGTCGATCACCAACCAGAACTACATCGTGGATGGCGGCTGGGTGTAAGCCGGCTCTCAATGCAACGCGATTGAGTATCCGTTATCTTGCGAACCGGTTTATTGCCCAACCAATCGCCATGTACACCACCCCGGCAACCGGGATGATGAATTTGGAACCAGTCGCGAAACGGGCGACGCTCATCACCGCCGGATCGTATCCGCTCACCAACAGACGAATGAGCGTGGCGTTCTCGGTAGCATCCACCAGGCCCGTAGCAATCTGCGCATAGGCCAGCACCATCCCGAGCGCCCGGAGAAAACCATGCGCGCCGTTCGCCACAGTCGCGCAGCCGAGCCCGATGAAAGTGACGTAAGCGGCCATGAACAGGTAATCGAAGCCCAGCGCAAAAGCGGTGCTCGCCATTTTCGGCGCGTCCCAGGAACGGGTCAACTCTTTCAGATCCTCCGGGCTATTGCGCCGATTCGATCATCTTCGGCTCGGGTAATTTCGACAGAACTCCGAGACAGATCACACACAGAAGAAACGCAGTCAACAGAATCGCGGCGCGCGGGGATATCGAAGTCACGTGGCGGCCTCCTCGGTTGTGGGACTCATCTTATCACCGCTTCGTCCAAGCCCGGAACGGCGTGTATACTGGGTGCCGAATTGTTTGAAAATGGCTTCATGGAAGAGCCCCACTCGAGATGGTGGCACGGCGTTCAGCGCCACCCGGAATGCACTTGCGGCTGGCGGAGGGTGTAGGAACCGGAAAGGCCAGTGCGCCATACACCATAGGCACATCCATTACGATGTCCGGACCGGGTTGCCGCATCACCGGAGACCTGAATGGCGATGGTATTCCGGACTTGCTGTTCGGAGAGCCAGCGGCGGCGCAGGAGGCGTGGTCGCCTACCTGGGCAACGGCGATTGCACCTTCACATTAGCAGCCAGGACTGCTGCCAGCCTACGGAACCTGACGGCCCTGCGGCGCATGCTGCCACGGGTCTCTCAGTGCACCGGCGTACGGCACCAAGCCCTCCCTGTTCAATGACCTATGAGCCGAGTCTGATCTTGACGGCGCAGGGGCGCAATCGGGCGATACGGCCAGTGCCATAGGATATGCGAGGGGAATGGCAGCGACGACTTTTTCCGAGCTGGTATCGATAACAGCGACGTAACAGTCGCAGCTTCCGAAGTCCGGAACCGGATTATTGGCGGCGACGTAAACGTGGCTGCCATCCGGAGTGATGGCCATAGGCCGAAGGGTAGCTGCAGTGCCCGGAAGGTAGGTGGAACCGTGAACGCTTGGAAGGTTTTGGCATTGATGACGGTCACCGAGTTGCTTCCCGAGTTCGCCACGTATGCTTTGCTGCTGTCGGGCGAAACCGTTAACCGCCAGCGGACCGTGCCAACCGGCTAAGTCCCGCTAGATTCCGGGGGAGCGACTTCGGTTGTCTAATCCGACTCGCTGAAATCGTATTCCGCGTTGAATTGCCTCAACAGGGCTACCTGCCGCTCCGTCGGAGTCGGATCCCTGCCCAGACAAGTGATGGTTTGGCGGTCCCAATCCTGGACGGGATCGAATTCAACTTCCCAATGGGCGGGTAACCCAGAAGAGTCTAACAACACGGATTTTTGGGCAATTCGAGCGGCATGTCATTTATCTTATCGTTGTGAGCCCGCGGGAAACTTTATTGCATGTGTCGCAGACCCTGACGGGCATTTATGAGCTATGGGCCCGCGACTCTGCGAAGCGTCTCGGACGACGCCTTACGAAGTAATAGATCGCCGCACCAACGATGTGGGCGAATACGATAATAAGAATCCAGACTATTTTGTCGTTTCCACCCCTCGATTCCTTAGTGGCGCAATCAACCAGCATCCAGATCCAAAATGCGAAACCGAGCAGGAGGAACGGCATGACGACGAATACCTCGATTAATTCCGTCAGGCCCAGATTCTCCATGTTCGTTCAGTTTTTCCATTATATGCCAGCCGGGCGAAGGCCGGCGCTTTTGTCTCCTGTTTTGCCCTACCAGATTTGCCCCGCACGGTTTGCAACAGATCCGAAGGGCGGGGTGCCGGAGACCCCGTCATCGGCAGAGACGGCGCTGACAGCGAGTTGCTGAAGGGCAGAGTAGCGTCCCGGAAACTCGCGCTGGGTGGGCGATGGATTGGCAGACAGTGACCAGTGGATCAAGAAAGGGCACAAGAAGCAGGATCCTACCGGTAGATCTGCTTTCTGGCCCGTCATCCGTGCTGTCGCAGGCGCTTTGGGCGCCGCCGATATCGTCAACCCGTCATTGCCAACTTCCTTGGCTTGGTCAAACCTGTATAGGGTTTGCGCCTTTCTCGGGAGGCAACCCTTCTCCTCTTCCTTATTCGAGCACAGTCGGGCGTGCATAGATCTTTTCCAAGCCGAGGTTGCCGAATGGAAAGCCGAAGCGGGTTTTATTCTGACGGGCCTGGATTGGGCGCAACCGTTCCTGAGAGGCAGCTCGTTATCACGGATCGCAGTGCCGAGCGCCAGGTACGTCGAAGGTGTATTCGCTGGGTCTAGCGGAGTGCAGCCATAAGGCCAGGATCGTGATGTCGAAGCATCCGCAAGGTAAGCTTGTTGGGCCTTTCACCGCGTGGTGGAGAATATGAAGCCGTATCATCCCCGATTACAAATCGCGGTCCGAATCATCAGATCTGGGCGCTGTCATCTACACATTTTGCAACAAACGCAAGGGTGATCGCCAACAGAATGGCCGGCTCGAGCTTTCCAATTGAGGGCGCGTGATACGGGAAGAACAGTTTCCGATATTAATGGTTAAGGCCCTCGTCAGCCCGGTGAATTGGCTGTCGAGCGGCCCGTCCGACGAGTCGCGCGTTCCCCAGCCAAGCGTTCCAAAAACGTGGAGCGGGATTCGCTACTCGATCAACTTTACGGGACAGCTTCCGCCGCCGCCGTAAGCCGTGGTGGCGGCCTGCTGAATATAAGAGGTCCCCGAAAAAGTGATCGCGTTCACGACCAGCGTTGAGATCACTCCGCTGGTTCCGCTGTACCCGGAGTAGGTCAGGTTGCCTTTCGGCATGTATACCAGGCCGCTCACTTGTGTGCCGGTACTTCCGGAAAGCGTGATGCCGCTCGAGTCGCTGCGATCCTCGTAGAGTACGACGCCCTGCCAGGTGCCGGAGGTCGGCGCGCTAAGGTTGAATGAACCGGTGCCGCTTCCCGTAATGCCGCCCGTATTGAAGTACAGCGTGACACCGCTGCCCGTAAACGTCGGGGTGCCGCTCTCCGTGATTCCGGACTTGATGATATACAATCCAGAGCCAAGCGTTATCGTTTCCGTCCCGCTTGTAATGATACCGCCGCAATAGGTGCCGGGACTGAGAGTTGTGTTGGTGGTGACCACCACGGGAGAGGAGTAAGTACATGATCCCACCGTAGGCGGCGACATACTGGAAAACGGATCGGATACGGCGGTGGATCCCAGGTTCGGTGAAGGTGTGATGGTCGCGGAACCGCTCGTGACCACCGCCGACCCGCCGCTGGCGACGATGTTGGTTGATGATCCACCAGTAGTCTTGATCGTTGACGAACCGCTCATTGTGACGGCAGTAGGTCCGGAGGAATTGATGAAAATTCCACAACCGCTCTGCAGCAACGCATTCCCGCTGTTGGTCACCGACGATCCACTCGACTGCATCACATAAATACAGCCACCGCCGCTACTTGGCAGTACCGCTGCGGTGGCGTGAGCGCCGGGATTCAGATACCTGTTGCCCATAACGGCTGAGAATAACGCCGTCTGCGTCTCCGTCGCCTTGGCCGTTACCCAGTAGCTCGCGGTCACATTTGGATTGTTCGGTATGGGGCTGGTAGTGTTTGCCGTGATGGTCATGTTCTGGCTGCCGCCGGCCGTAAAGCCGTTGGTCTTGGCGTAAAGACAGGCCGCCTGGGTGCTGGTAGTGGCCGGACTGGAGAGCCCGGAGGGACAGGCTGTCTCGGACTGGCAACTTATACCGCTAGTAGCGCAGGTGAGAGAGCAGTTAGTAGAGGCGGCAAACTGGGCGGCGGCAAGTGCTGCCGAGTCGGCCGCTGCCTGCGCCGCCTGCTGGCGGAAGCGCGCCCATCCCGTATCCAACACCAGCCCCACGGCCGCGAACATCATGATGGAGCACAGCACGATCAAAACGAGAGCTTGGCCCCTCTCTCCCGGCGAATGTCTGTTGGCCATAACTTCCCTCAGAACTGAATCAGATGTTGCGAATATGCTGGCAGGTTAAATGTGCCGAACTGCTGCGCCTTCGTGCCTGGGTAGAACATGGCCAGCGCTGAAGTGAAGGGATAGCTCCCTTTAATGGCGATCCCATACCCTTCGGTATTATCTGGCGATGGCGGCCAAGCCGTGCTATTGGCAGCACACGTACTCAGAGGGTTGCACGTCTGATTGTGGCTGCCGCTCGCCGAATACAGGGTCACGTTCCATTGCGACGTCGACAACCCCACGCCGGTGTTGGCAAGCACCGTCGCGATCGAGCCGACCGTCACGGTACAGCTGTTGCCGTTGCTCGAACATCCGACGCCGTGCATGGCGACGTAGCGTGCCGCGGCATTAACGGCATACGCCTGCGTCTGGTACATCCACATTCCGCGCGACATCTCCACCGTGGAGATCAGGACAAAGATCAGCGGGATGCCCACGAGGGTGAATTCGACCGTGACCGCTCCTTTTCGCTTGCGCATAGACTATCTCACCTTCATCTCCACTGTGCGGGTGATGCTGATCGATCCCGTCAGGGAGCCAGGGATTGGAATCAATGTAGGCGTCTGGTACGTGACCGATACCTGAGACGCCGCCGTCCCATCCGCTCCCGAGGGTACGGAAGTCGCCGTAACCGTGAGCGGAGCACTGGTACAGGTGGCTGTATTGCCCGACCCGTTGCCGGTGGATATCCCCGGATTCGCCTGGATATTCGGCGCATCCGCCATTTCCGCGGTAGCCACATGGCACGCGCCGGTGGAATCGGCGGCAGTGGTCGAGCTGCTGGAAGTGTACAGGGCCGCGACGCGCGCCGCATTCTGGGTGGAGAGCAGCGCCCAGGAATAAAAGCCCCAATCGAACGCTCCCACAAACATAAAAAGCATGTAGGGAAGAAACAAGGCGAACTCCAAAGCGCTGTGTCCATTGCGCTTCCGCGGCATATTCGTACCTCCCAAGTACTAACCTTGGGGATGGGACCACGGTTTGTCTAGCTCCCTTTGGTTATTGTTACCTCCATTGATTGGGACTCGAGCAGCTTCACCACGTTGGCTTCCGGATCCTGAAGACCTAACTATTTGCGCTTCGTGGCGGTGAATTTCGGCCAGGATCTGGGCATACGTCTGGGGGGCCGCAGGCTTCGGGGGGGCGGGCCGGCGGTAGTGCCGGCTCGAAACCACGTCGTGGGCCGCCACACTAACAGGCTGCCGCCTCAAAAACAAAGCATCGCCAAGGCCAGTGTTGTGTCGATCCGGTAATCCTCTCTTGTGGCGGCGTCCCGCAGTTTCTTCTGGACGTGTGCCAGATACGCTCCCACCGTACCCACTTTTAGTGTCATTACATCCGCGATCTCGGCATAGGAGAGACCTTCGGTGCGCAAAAGGAGGCAGTTGAGCTCGCGATCCGACAAGATAGCCCGGATTTGCTCAGCGACCTGCGAACGGTACGATAGCGCTTCCGGATCGCCGCCGCTACCCTGAAACTTGTCCGTATTAGTCCCGGGTATCTCATGTTTTCGGGAAGCCCTGTCGAGGTGATCTAAAATGTAGTTGCGCAGGACGCGATATAGCCAGGCGCGCGGATGGTCCACTTGGCCGCCGCAGTTTCTTTGCAGAAAATAGCGAAGAAAGGCTTCCTGCAGAGCGTCACGGGCATCCTCAGGCTGGCGCAACAATGAAACGGCGTAGTGGTAGAGTCCGTCCGCGTATGTTTCGTACGCCGCGGCAATCTCCTGCTCGATTGCATCGGGAGCAGCCAGCTTCATCTTGGGTCATGGAAACAGAAGGACAACTAGTCCGAAGTTAGCGCCTTGGGCCTTAGAGAATCAATATCGACTAGAGATAACTTGCTCCGTACACTCTTTTACGAATTGCTACCGCATGGCCAGCAACCGGGCTAAACCCTGATGGAATACCTCAGCAGCCGAGTTGCTGTTGGTGCGATAGTATGGCGAATCTGGCTCGCGGAAGTCGCTCCTACGCCTTTGTAAGCTCCACCTCAAGGCTGAAAGTGCCAGCGTTGAACAGGATTGAACGGGAGCGAAGCGTACGCAATCCCCCTGCCGCTGCCGCGTATGCTTGCCATAGCTTCTGCTTTTTGATGCAGGTGATTGGAGTCCGAGCGGCAGCGCTCATAGTTGCACCATACCGCGCTAACTAACTGCACTGGGCAGGCGCCCCGGCTTCTCCTCAATCGTTACGCGCCACACGTTCAATCGGCCAGCCGGACTCTGGTCCAGGCAAGCGCTCGAATCGAGGGTGTTGCGGCGCCATGTTCAGCAGGTCAGCAACCTCTGTGGTGTGAACGATGTGGGGTCTGCCGACTGCGGCGGGCTAGGTTCCCGGGCCCGTGGGGTTCTCTCACTTTGCGATTATACTTGCCTCAACTTGTGAAGGACCAGGGCGGAAATTCCTACGTCAATCGCAAAGTGGGATCGTCTTTGCGCTCCGTGCAACCTTTCCTTCCGGTATTCCGAACACCCACGGCTCGCCCCATTTCGCGTTTTTCGCAGGTCGTGGATCGGACGACCGGAAGGCCCTTTTCCTCCTGCTCGCCTGCTGCTACCAGGAGGGCGCTCAGGTGCGCCCCGTTTTGGCTTAGCATATCGGGCGGAAGTATTTTTTTTGCACAAACCGCGGGTGCGTCAACGCACGTGCGGGCCCGCCATTCAGCAGAAAGCTCGCGCCAAACGCAGCGGCGAGGATTGCCTGCTACGCGGGCGCGTTGTGGCCACCTTTGAATTGATGGGCCGGGGTGGGACGACGATCATTGAGCATCATCGCCTTGGCCGCTATGAAAGCGCTGTAGTAGCGATAACCTATGGCATATAGACAGAGGGCGCCAAGCAGGATGGGAAAGGTGTTCATCGAGCGGCACAATTGTATCACCCGCACAATGTGCTTAACCTTCCCGATTGGACACGGCGTGTATACTGGGGCTGTGAATCGCCGTTTGCGCTCGGGCCTGACCATCTTCGGCTTCTTCACCGCCGTGGGCCTGCTCTTATTCGGCTACCGCTACCTGGAGTACGTGGCCAATCGCGCCTACGTCTCGCCCTGGGACCCTTTTATCAATGAAGTGCCCAGTGGCGCCTGGACGGCCGCGATTTTGTTCCCGTTCCTGTTGCGCTTCGCGCGCCGCTATCCCATCTCGCGCGCGAACGCTGCCGCGCGCCTGCCGCTGCACCTGGCCGCCTTGCTGATCTTCTCGGCGGCGCACACGTCCCTGATCTGGATTTCGCGCATCCTGCTCTACCCGCTGGCCGGCCTGGGCCATTACGACTATGGGGTCATGACCGCGCGCTATCCCATGGAGTTCTTCCACGACGTGGTGCTCTACTGCCTGCTGGTCAACATCATTTACCTTTTCGACCGCAAAGTGCGCGCCGCGCAACTGGAGGCCAAGCTGGCCGCCGCCCGCCTGGAAAACCTGCGGCTCCAACTCCAGCCGCACTTCCTGTTCAACGCGTTGAACACTATTTCGGCGGTGATGTACGAGGACCCGCGCCGCGCCGACGCTATGATCTCGCGCCTGAGCGAGCTGCTGCGCGCCACCATCACCGATTCCGAAACGCAGGAGGTTCCGCTCGAGCGTGAAATCGCCACGCTGGAGCTGTACCTCGACATCATGCGCCAGCGTTTTGAAGACAAGCTGCACGTGGAAGTAGATGTCGCGCCCGAGGTCCGCCACGCACTCGTGCCGCATCTCCTGCTGCAGCCGCTGGTCGAGAATTCCATCAAGCACGGCATCGATCCGCAATCGAATGCCGTTACTGTGCGCGTCACTGCGGGCCGCGAAGGGGCGGACACCCGGGTGCGCGTCCGCGATCACGGCTCCGGCCTGGCTGCCGGACGGATGCGCAAAGGCACGGGTCTATCCAACACCGCCGAGCGGCTGGAAAAGCTGTACGGGCCCGGCCATCGCCTGCAACTTGAAAACTGCCTGGATGGCGGGCTGGCGGTGACCGTGGCGGTTCCCTTTCATACATGATGCGGGTGCTGATCGTGGACGACGAGCCGCCCGCGCGCCGCAAGGTTCGCCGGTTTCTGGAACGCGACGCCGAGCCAGTCGAGATTGCTGAAGCCGGCTCCGGGGCCGAAGCCATCGTCGCCGTGGCGCGCTTCGATCCGGACCTTGTTTTCCTCGACGTGCAGATGCCCGATATGGGCGGCTTCGCGCTGCTGAAAGCGCTCCCCGCGCGCCGCTTCCACGTGATCTTTTTGACTGCCCACGACCGGCACGCCCTGGATGCCTTCGATGCCGAGGCGCTCGATTATTTATTGAAGCCGGTAGATCCCGAGCGTTTCGAGCGCGCGCTCGAAAGGGCCCGCGAGCAGGTGGCCTTGCGCGCGGCCGGACGCGTTCCTCCCCCGCCCGCCAGGTTCCTCAAGCGCTTGCTCGTCGAAAAGAACGGCCGCGAGATCTTTCTGCCGGTCGAGCAGGTGGATTGGATCGAGGCCGTCCGCAATAACGTGGTGGTGCACACCGGGCGCGAGCAGTATACCCTCCGCGGCACGCTGGAGAGCTTTGCCCGCCAGCTCGATCCCGACCAGTTCGTCCGCATCAGCCGCTCCGAACTGTTGAACCTCGACAGCGTGAAGGAGATGCAGCCGTGGTTCCACGGTGAGCGGCGGATCGTGCTCAAAGACGGCGTGGAGCTCATCTGGACCCGGCGCTTCCGGGCCGCTTCGTCCCGCGAATAGGCCCGCTCGTCCCGTTCCCGTTGGCTTTCCCCACGGCCGCGGCCAATAATATCCCTATGCGTTATTTCGCTCTTGCGTTGTTCTTCGCACTGAGCGCTCCGGCCGCCGACGAGGGCTGGTCCGCTTATGGCCACGATCCGGGCGGCACGCGGTATTCGCCGCTCAAGCAGATCAACCGCGAAAACGTCGGCCGCCTGAAGCCGGCTTGGACCTATCACACCGGCGCGCTCCAGCCGGAAACCCTCCTCAACGGGAAAGCCGCTTTCGAAGCCACCCCCATCCTGGTGGATGGCACGCTGTATCTCAGCACGCCGTTTAACCAGGTAATGGCGCTCGATCCCGGCACCGGCGCGGAAAAGTGGAAGTTCGATCCGCAGGTGCTGCGCACGCATGGCTATTCGGAAGTGACTTCGCGCGGCGTGGCCGCCTGGACCGACCCCAAAAGCGCTCGGGACGCTCCCTGCCGGCTGCGCATCTTCGAAGGCACCATCGATGCCCGGCTGCTGGCGCTCGACGGCCGCACCGGTAAGCTTTGCGCGGATTTCGGCGACACCGGCCAGATCGATCTTACCCAGGGCGTGGACTTACGCAAGTATCAGCGCGGCGATTACGAGGTCACTTCCGCGCCCACCGTCGTGGATGGCGTGCTCATCACCGGCTCCTCGATCGGCGATAACGGCGCCGTGGACATGCCGCGCGGCGTGGTGCGCGCCTACGACGCCCGCAGCGGCAAACTGCTGTGGACCTGGGACCCCATCCCCTGGGCCAACCAGCAGAAGCTGCGCACCGGCGCCGCCAACGCCTGGTCCACCATCGCGGCCGATCCCAAGCGCGGGCTGGTGTTCGTTCCCACAGGCAGCGCCAGCCCCGATTATTACGGGGGCGAGCGTCCTGGCGACAATCGCTGGGCAAATTCCGTGGTGGCGCTCAAAGCGCGGACGGGCGAATTTGTTTGGGGCTTTCAAGTGGTGCACCACGATCTGTGGGATTTCGACGTGGCTTCCCAGCCCACGCTCATTGAGTTCCGCGGCAAACCGGCGGTGGCCGTGACCACCAAGATGGGCAATCTTTTCGTGCTCGATCGCGAGACCGGCAAGCCGCTCTCGACCGTGGAGGAGCGCGCCGTGCCCAAGAGCGACATCCCCGGTGAGGACGCCGCGCCCAGCCAGCCCATTCCCGTGTGGAGCGCCATGGTTCCGCAAAAGTTTACGGCAGACGATGCCTGGGGTCCCACGCCCGAGGCGCGCCGCTGGTGCCAGGAGAAGATGGCGTCGTACCGCAACGAAGGCCTCTTTACACCGCCCAGTTTTCAGGGCACTCTGTCATTTCCCGGCAACATCGGCGGTGTGAACTGGGGCAGCGCCGCATGGGATCCCGTGCGCAACATTCTGCTGGCGAACACCAATCGCGTGGTGGCGGTAGCTAAGCTGATTCCGCGCGCGGAAATGCTGGCCGCCATGGCAAAGCACGACGAGATGGCCTGGGGCGGCGAGTTCGCGCCGCAGCGCGGAACCCCTTATGGCATGCACCGCGACTGGCTGGTTTCTCCGGGCGGCATGCCCTGCAACGCTCCACCATGGGGCGCCGTGGTTGCCTTCGACCTGGCGACCGGTAAGCCGCGTTGGGAGACGCCGTTAGGCAGAATGGGCGGCTTGCCGCCCGGATCCATCAGTCTCGGCGGTCCCATGGCTACCGCGGGCGGCCTGGTCTTTACCGCCGCCGCGCTCGATCCTCATCTGCATGCGTTCGACGCCGATACCGGCAAAGAGATCTGGACCGTGGAGTTGCCGGCCAGCGCGCAGTCCACGCCTATGACCTACCAGTGGCAGGGGAAGCAGTACATCGTCATTTGCGCCGGAGGCCACGGAAAAATGAAGAGCAAGATGGGCGATTCGGTGGTCGCCTACCGGCTGGAATAATTAACGGCGGACAAGGCCCTCGGCCGGCTGCAGCGCTCCCAATCGATTTGGCCTGGATTGGGAGGCTGCCGCCAGTATGGCTTGTGGAATTGCGGAGAGCGGAAGGACGCGTTCGGCTGCGCCCGCGCGAATCGCCTCCTTCGGCATGCCGAAAACGACGCAGGTGGCTTCGTCCTGGGCCATGGTCCGCGCGCCCGCATTGCGCATTTTCAGCAGGCCCTGGGCCCCGTCCGAGCCCATGCCGGTCAATAGCACACCCACCGCGTCGCCCTGTGCGGACTCCGCCACGGAACTGAACATGACATCCACCGAGGGACGCTGGTAGCACACGCGCGGGCCGGTCTTTACGGCCACGCGATACCCGCTGCCGTTCTTGCGTAACACCATATGGAAGTCTCCCGGCGCCACCAGCGCCCGACCCGGAGACAGCGTGTCGCCGTCTTCGGCTTCTTTCACTTCCATGGCGCAGATCTGGTTCAGCCGGGTCGCGAAGGCGCGCGAAAACCCGGCCGGGATATGTTGCGTGATGATAATTCCAGGACTGCCCGCCGGCAGTTGCGGCAGCACCGCGGCGATGGCTTCCGTGCCGCCGGTGGAAGCGCCGATGGCAATTACCGTGGATAGCGGGTACGCGCCCGCGGCCAGATGCGCCGGTTGCTTAGCTGCCGGCGCCGGCGGACGCCGCACGTGCGAGGCCGCCGCCGCCCGCATCTTGGTTGCCAGTTCCAACCGCAATTCGCCTACTGAGTAAGGCCCGCCCGGCTTGGCCAGCACCTCCACCGCGCCGAGTGCCAGGGCCTGCATGGCCGTCTGGCAGGAGGACTGCGCCAGCGAACTGATCACAATCACCGGCATGGGACGGAAATGCATCAGTTTCTTAAGAAACGTGAGGCCGTCCATGCGCGGCATCTCGATATCCAGCGTCAGCACGTCCGGATTCAGAGAGAGAATCTATCCCGCGCGACGTACGGGTCGGGCGCGGTCCCCACCACTTCCAGGTCGGGCTGGCCGGAAAGCGCCTCGGTCAGGATCTTGCGCACGATGGCGGAATCGTCCACCACCAGCACGCGTATCTTCCCGTCAGACGGCATGGTTCTCCAGTTCCAGCCAAACATCGATCTTGCCTTCGCCGAGATGCAGCGTTTGGTTGGGCGCGGCCACCGGAACGCCGCCTTCCGCCGCCACCGGTTCGGGGGCTGACAGCCGGAAGTGTTGCTCGCTTCCCACGCGGCTGAGCAAGGAGCCGCAAATCATGTTTGCCAGTTCCGAGACTACGCTGCCGAGTTGAGCGGCCGGCAGTGGCTCGTCGTCCTCCGGAGCCAAAAAATTGGCCGCCAGGACGCGCGCGGCCGGCTCGGAAACACGAATGGTCAAGGCGCCGCTGGGAGTGCCCACAAACCTGAGGTGTGCCCCGATACCCGGTTCGGAATGCGCGCTGCCGTCTTCCCGCGGACTACATACTTCCGTGAAGAACATGGTTTCGAGCACCTCGCCGGCCGCCGCCTCCAGCATGGAAAGCCAGATATTTTCCGGTACGGTTGTCGCTTCGGGTAGCAGTGCCGCTCTCGGGCGGCGCCAAGGTACTGACCTGCATGTTGTCTCCTAGCTCGTAGTGGCAGGACCGCGAGAGAATCAAGCGATCCTAAGGGGAACATCGGTCGAAGCGGCGGGAGAGTTTAGGCTTGGTGGGGCGGGCCCGTGGCCTGCACCGGGCTCTCAGCCCCGCTCCTGAAAACAAATCGCGCGAGGTCCGCCGCTAGTCCCGTTCGCCCAGCAACCGGATCAGTTCGCCGCGCGGGACCAGTTCCACCGCGGTACTGGCGTGTCCGCCCTGGGGAACGTCAATTGCCGCGGACCGGCTTTCCAACACCTTCAACCAGTCGGGACGTTCGAGTATCGGCCAGGGATTCTCCATATCCAGGGCGCAGACGCGGTAACGGCCGGGAGACAGATCCCCAAACCGTACCGGTCCGCCGCCCGTCACGGCGGTGGCCCGTTCCAGGCCGGCGCCCAGACGTTCCGGATCGTCCGGAAAGACGACCACCGAAATCGGCCGGTCCACCGGCGCGTCCACCACGTTCACGCTCAGGTCCGCCACCTGGCAGCCCACCACGATCTGCAGCGGCCCCGCGAGGCTGGCGCCGGCCTGAAAGCCGTACGGCGAGACTGGCGCTCCGCCCAAGGAGACCGACTTCAGGTAACCGCCGCCCACGCTTCCCTCCAGGCGCCACCGTCCAGCCATGACACCCGGCAACACGAACGCTCCCCCCGCGCCCACCTGCGCGCGCGCCACGGGCATGAATAAAGGACCATCCAATGGCGCCAGCGTGATCTCGACACCTTCCGCCGCGGGGTGATCCTCGCAATCGAACTGCAGGCTACCCTTCAACTCCGGCGGAATTCCCAGCGCTATTTCGACCGGTTCGAGGGGAGCGCTCCCTACCTCTACGGGGCGCTGCGCCATCAGCCGGTTCCCCTGATGCATCCCGAAGGCGTACAGTACATACGATCCCGGCAGCACGCTCCGGAACTGAAAGGCGCGCCGCTCCATGTCCGTCACGGTGAGCATGCCCAGCATGCTCCGCATCATGCGGTTGGCCGGAACCAATACTACGTTGACCGGACCGGAAGCCCCGGGGACCAGGGCCGAAACGCTCCCGCGCAGCGTCAACGCCAGAACCCGCGTCAATTGAAAATCCAACCCGGCCAGACTCTCCCCCGCCGCTACCGTGACCTTCGTCGCGGCAGACAGATCCAGCCCCCCGCCGTAAAGTTGCGGTAAGTAGGTCTCATGCGGCAGACGGGGATCGTTGCGCGCCATCAACGGGTGCGCCGCCGGCAACTCCACGCGGCATTGCGCCAATAAATAGTAGCGGCCAGGCGCCAGGTTGGGCAGCCGGTACTCACCGCGATCGTTGGTGGCCAGCGTGGTGGCGATGGCCGTCAATTCGCCCCGGCCCGGCCCGGATCTCAACTTCGCCGCACTCACCGCGCATCCGCGCACCGGCCATCCTTCTTCGTTGGTCACTCTCCCGCTGACGGTTCCGCCGGGCAGCAGCAGAACCTCGACGTTCTTCCGCCGTTCGGAGGGTCCTAACCGAACGGGCACGCTGGATTCGATCTCCAGCGTCTGCGGCGGATTGTAGCCGGATTTCGCGCCTTTCAAGCGGTAATCGCCCGCGCCCAGGCCATGAAACGCAAAACCGCCGGCGGCATCCGTAATGGCTTTGAGGGCGGCCGGCGCCAGTCCGGAGAGCGTGACCTCCGCTTTCTTAACCGGTTCATGAGTGGCCGCGTCCCGAACCGTGCCTTCGATGCTGCCGTCGGCGGGCGCCAGCCCGGGTTGAATCTGGGCCGCCACCGTCGCGGCCGCCGCGCAAAGACAGACGCAGCAATAAACGCCGGGCCGCATGTCTTACTCCCGCGCGCCGGTGCCGGTCAGGATCAGTTGGGTCTGCCGCTCTACGCGCCCGCCCTCCGGGACATCGAATGCTTCACAGAGCTTCTCGAAGGGCTTTAAAAACCCCGGGTCCTCGTAAGCCGCGCGATCCAGTTCTTCGAACGCATAGATCCGGTACCGGCCCGGAGTCACACCCGTGAATTCAAAGTGCCCGGCATCGTCCGCCGTTCCCAGCGCATAGAGGCTCAGTTCCCCCGCCCGCTCCCCGCCAGGCGCCAACAGCACCGCCGCGCGCGCGATCCGCGCCACGCCTGGCGGTATCACGACCGTGCCGCGCACTACCGCTCCGCGCGTGCTCATTACCACGCGCAACGGACCGTGCATGCCGGTTTCAATCGTTAAACTGCCGCTCGCCACATCCCGGTCGCCCAGCCGGATCGATTTCACGAATCCGCCCGCCGGAACCGGCTTCACGTTAATATCCCAGTTCCCCGGTGTGACGCCGGATAGTGCAAAGGCGCCATCCGGTTGAGTTTCGGCTTGCACCTCATGTCTTCCCGGAGGGTAGCCCGAAGGCAGCAACGAAACCCGGAATGCGTGCGGGGAAGGCTCGTTTCCTTCTACCTCCACACGTCCCGCCAGCTCAGTTCCGCGCTCTGCCTGCACCGTGATCTCCTGGCCGCCGGGGGGCAGTTCGATCTTTTCCACGGCCCAGTACTCGCCGCTCGCGGCGGACGCGCTGGCCACCAGCACGTACGGTCCCGGAACCAGGTTGCCGATCTCAAACTCGTATTGCGGCGCCGGCGCGTTGGCGGCCACGCTCTGATCGCCGCCCTCCGGCACATCCTGCGGAAAGATGCCGATCAAAACATTTGTATTCGGCGGAAAATCGGCCGGAACCAGAATCTTGCCGCGCAGCGTAGCCGCCACCCGCACGGCCAGGTGGAAATCGATTCCATCGATTTCCTTACCCTCAACCTGAATGGGAGTGGCCGCCGATAGACGGCTGGTATCGGGATAAAACGCCGCACCGTACATCTTCTGGGACGGGATCGAGTTCGCCGCGGCGGATGGCTCCACGGCTAGCGCGGGGGCGTAGTACGACGCCGCCATCGCGATATATTGTCCCGGCGGCAGACCTGGAAAGCGATACCGGCCGCGATCGTCCGTGCTCGCCCACGCATCGGTTTTGTAGGCTGGCTGCAGATGGTCCCACCCGGACTTCAGCAGGCGGATCTGCGCATTGACCACCGGATCGCCTTCCAGATCGAGCACTACGCCCGAGATGGCGCCCAGCGGCCGCAGCCGGAACGTGATGCCGTAGCGGTTGTCGCCCGCCGCCAGGTTCAAGATCGCGCGCGGGCGGTTCGGGGTAGCCGCCCCGAACCAGGCCTCCCGGTAACCATCCATGTGCACATACAAGCGATACTTTCCCGGCGGTATGCTGTGGAAGCCGAACGCGCCGTCCGGTTCGCTGAATGTCACGGCTTCGAGCGGCGCCGGATCGAGCGTGGTAAGCGTCACCTGGGCGCGCCGCACAGGACTGCCGGTCGAGTCGTTTAACACCACCCCGCTCACCGAGGCGTACCGCGCCGGGTTCTCTTCCGGCTTCACCGGTACCGCGGCGGCCAGCCACACCGCAACGGTCAAGATCCATCCCCTGCGCATGTACGCCTATTTGACCCGCGCGCCCTGTCCCCGGTTACGGATTTGTGGGCAGGCCCAGTTCGCGCGCCTCGTACCGCAACTCGCGATCGAGCACCATTTCCATGGTGGTGCCCTTCGGCAAAATCACATCCGGACTATGCGCCAGGAGCACCCCGGCCAGTCCCGCCGCCGCCCCGCCCACCGCGCCTACGCCCGCTCCCATGGCGCTGCGGCCCGCGATGGCGCCGATGGTCGCCCCCGCACCGGCCGCCTCGCCCACCGTGCGCACATCGCCGGCCGTGTTGCGCTCGCCGCGGATCTTGCCTTCCTGCCGGTCCACATTGTTGCCGTCCGCGCTGTCCAGCCGCGAACGGAAATCCCGCGTGACGCCGCTCGGCAGCGTGAGTGAGTCAAAGCGCAAAAACAGCTCCGACTTACCCTTCATCCTCCCACCGCGCTTAACTTCGGTTACGGTGCCTGTTACATAACTACCCTTTGGAATTACGATGTGTCCATCCTGGATGATGGGGAAGGCGGTTTCCAGATAAACCCGATCGCCTTCGGCAGTGTACTTGGTATTCAGACTATTGACCAGCGAAAGAGCCACCTTCGTGCCGGCCTGTACCACAATCGCGGCCGGAACAGCCGCTGCCTGCGTAACTATTGCAGGTGCCGGCGCGCTGCGCAGCGCATCCAGGCGCTCCTGGTTTCTGTAGACCAGGGTGGCCTCCGTCGCGGAAGAGCCCCGCCGGATGGTCCGCGTAACCGTAAGGATCGTACGGTTTCGCGAAAGCTCCCAGCGGTCTTCCACCACATAGCTCTGCGGCCCGTTCGCCAGCGTGTTGATCAGCAGCGCGGCGCCTTCCCATTTTGCTTCGCTGCTCATGTGCGAGCCGTTGATCAGATACTTACTCTCGGTGCCATCCGCGCGGAACGACCAGCTAACACCCGCCTCCGTGCAGCGGAAGATGGAACCCTCCTGGCTTATGGCCAATAGTGCGTCCGGAGCCGAAGGCAGACCGCGCACGTTACTTTGCGGCGCGTCGAGCGTCCAGTTGCCCGAAAATTGGTGACCATCCGCACCCGCAAGCAATCCAAGCGGCAGCAGAATTAGAAATACAGTTGTAACCGAAGGGCGCATAATGCTTCGATAATTATATCCTGCCGCGCAACTAGTACCCTAAGTCGAAAAAACAGGTCTCATAATCTGACACGGCGGTTTACAATTGCTCCGGAGGGGACCCTTATGTCCAAGAATGCGTTACTGACGTCAATCATTTGCGGGCTGGCCATTTTACTTGCTCAGCCCATGTCTTTGCTGGCCGCAAATCCGTCGCTGGCCGGATCCTGGGAACTGACCTTCACCGCCAGCGTGCCCCCTACGCCGCCTGTAATCCAGATCCCGGGGTTAGCTACGTTTACCAGGGATGGCTCTACGATTGAGACGGATGGCACAGAAGTGGCGATGCACGGAACTCCAGGTCATGGCATCTGGCAATTGATGCCCTGCCTGTGCAGTTTCTATGTCGAGTACATCAGCCTGGAAGTGGATAACGACGGAGCCCTGAGTTCCAAGAGTGTTACCGTGGCCATCGTGACGCCTGCCACATCCAGCACTGGGACGACATTCAGCGGACAGTACACCACCACGACCACCGGCCCTTCGGGAACGCCGCCCAAGACCACCACCGGCACACTCACCGGAACACTGATCCCGCACCCTGCGCTGCCGTAAGTAAGTGGGGCGGGCCCTCGGCCTGCGGGCGGCCTCTTAAGGCCGCCCTAGTTCTTACTCATGCTTAACCCACTAACAATAACATCGGTATTGTGAGCGAACCGTAACCCATACACACCGTCCGTCGAACTAAGTTTCCCGGCCGTGACTAATGCCGCCTTGTCATATCCCGCGACCACTGTGCCATTGATCGCGCACTCCACCCGGTCGCCTTTCACCGAAAGGGCGATTTCCTGAGTGATCGCCTCTCCCGGCGCCGCCGCTTTGTGGACGGCGGCGTTCGCTTCCCGCCTGCCGTTCATTTGAAACGGCTCCGGACCAAATCCGCGCACGATGAAGTTACCGCTGCCGTACGCCGAGCAATACAGAAAGCTTTGTTGCGCCGTTCCCATGTTATTACCCGCGATCATGATGCCGTAAGGATGCGGATGACTATTCAAGTTCATGTACTTGGGCTCTGTAAACGTGGCTTTTACCGTGTAGTTGCCCCTAGCTTGGTTTGCCGGGTTCCAGTAAGTGACCGCCGGGCCCGTGGTCACGTGCAGAGCCGCGCCCTCCTGGGACAATTTCGCGTTATTCAGCGTTTGTCCCGCTTTTTCCTCGTTCGGGTCCACCTTTCCCGTCCAACCCGAGACGGAAATACCGCCCCCCGCAACGGCGTGAGAGGTTTCCGATTGATCCTGTGCCTGGATGGCCGCCGTAGCCATAATGCCGGCCGCGATCGTTAAAGAGAGATTCCGGAGAAGTTGCATGCCAAAGATTATAGGCGGTCCTACGTCTCCCGGCGCGGGAAATTGTGAGTTTCAGTGCACTTTGATCTGAAGCCGCGTAGCCCCGATGTATTGGTCGGCGCCGCCGTAATATCCGGTAAGATCCAGCGGATCCGCGGATCTTGCCGTGATGCCTTCCAGGAAAATTACATTCGGCACCGTACCCACGCGCTCCCATTCCAGCGTGGGCAGGATAAATGGCTTCTCCGAGCGCGCCACGATGCGGCGGGGATCGGACTTGTCGAACAGGATCCAGCCAGGACCATACACTAACTGGTCATTGGCGCCGTTATACAGCAGCAAAATGCCCGCGCGGGTCACCAGCGGCGGCGGACCTGGCTCCATCACGCGCGAATCGAACGCGCCTGGCCGCCGGTCGAGCACCGGCTTGGTAGTAGCGTCGGCCCAGTGCCGCAGATCGTCCGACCGCGCCAGTCCCATATAGTCGCGGTCTTGCCCATCCGAATCGTGGCGCGTACCCAGATAGTACATCCACCAGTGCCCGCCGGTCCGCTCCGGTACGATCGCGCCGGACTTCGTCCATCCCTTGTTCCACGCGCCCTTGTACGCCGGCAGAATCACGCCCTGCCTTTGCCAGTGCCGCAGGTCCGCCGAGGTCGCCAGACACAGTTGCGCATCGCGGCGATTGTAGCCCGTGTAGGTCAGGTAATAGGTGGCACCGATGCGCAGGACCCGCGGGTCCTCGACACCTCCTCCTTCTTCGTAGGGCGTGGCCGGTTCCAACACCGGCTGCGGATCGACCTGGAAGTGTAGCCCGTCCGTGGATTCCGCGTAGCCAATACGCGACGTGCCGCCGGCATCGCGCGCGCGAAAGAGCAGCACCGTCTTCCCGTTCACCAGCACCGCGGCCGGATTGAACGCCCCGGATGCCATCCACGGCGCAGCACCGGGTTTGAGGACTGGTTCTTCGCTCAACCGCCGCACATCAACCGTGACCGCCGGTGCCGCGGCCAAAGCAGCCATCGCCAAAATAATTGCAATAAGCATGCGTGGGGCAGGCACTCTGCCTGCGGAGGCCTCTAAGGCCGACTTCTTCCTGGCTAAAAAACAAAGGGCGGGCCAAAGAAAAAGCCCGCCCCATCAGCAATCGGTTTTGTGTGACCTAGAAAATAAACTTCAGCGCCAATTGCAGGATGCGTGGGTTATGCGCCCCGCTAGGATGCAGGAAGCTCTGGTCGAGACAGCTCGGGTCGCCGGGGGAATTGTTAGAGCCGCCGTAGCAGCTAATTCCGTTGTTCACCCCGCTCCATTGCGTGTGGTTGAACACGTTGAAACCTTCGGCGCGGAATTCGAAATTGGCGCGCTCGTTCACGAAGAAGTTCTTGAAGAAACCCATGTCGGCGTTCCAGCGACTGGGAACGTTCATGAGATTGCGGCCGGCATCGCCGAAGGTCAGGCCGGTGGGCGCCGCGAAAGCGCCGGGATTGAACAACAGCGGACCAATGACATTGGCCGCATTGGTGATCGGCGGCGCGGCGTTGGGATTGCCGATCAGGCTGGCAAACGAGTTGGTGCCCGTGCCGTTGCCCACGCCGGCGCCCGGTATGATGTCATTGCCGGTGTTGGCATACACGCTGAAAGGCACCCCGGACTGGACCGTTACAAGTCCCGACCAGTGCCAGCCTCCCAGAATCTTGCCGGTCAGCTTCGTGGTATCCGCGAAGAACGGCGCATCGAACACGTACCCGAGGTTCAGGATGTGGCGCTGGTCGAAGTTGGAACTGGCCCGCGTCAACTCCATGTTGTACGAGTTAAGGAAGCTGCCGTCGTAGCGGTCGGAAGAGTCGTCGATGGAATGGCTGTAACTGTAAGCCAGGGTGAATTGGGCGTACTTGGCGTTCCGGTGCGCCGAAACCTGCAGCGCATTGTACGTGGAATTGGCCCCCCAATCGATTTGCGTAATGTTGGAATAGCCGGTGTAGGGCCGGTAAGGATCGGCCGCACTCGAGCCGCAAGCTACGGCCAGGTTCTGCGCCGAGGCTCCGGTCAGCGTCTTGCCGTTTACCACGCCCGACACGCCCGGGGTCCACCCGCCGGTGACCGTATTGCAAATCGCGGTGGTCAGCGGTTGCCCATACTGGAACGGATTGTTGCTGATGGGCTGAAGCTGGTTGATATCCCGCTGCCAGCTCAGATGCGTGCCCTTGCTGCCCGCATAACCGACGGTGATCACAGTGTCCTTGGCTATATCGTGCTGTACGTCAAAGTGCCACTGCTGCACGTAAGGCCACTGTATTTGAGTACCGTAATTGGTGATGCCGGTGGTGCCGGACAATCCGCCGCCGCCGATGGCGGTGTAGCCGACCACGTTGTACTGCGTGGGATTCAGAACGCCGGGAGGCGCGCCTTCCAGCCCCGAAATGCCTTCGTTCCCGTTCAGGTGCTCGTAAAAGATCCCGTAACCGCCGCGGATGGCCCATTTGCCCTGTCCCGTGGGATCGAACGCGAAGCCCAAACGCGGCGCCCAATTGAGGAAGTGGCCCTTGGAACAGCTATTGGGAGTACCGTTGGTGCCGCAGGCAACCTCGCCGTTGTAGGGGTTCCCCACTCCGGGCACCAGGTCGCCTTGCACGCCGGTGATATTTCCGGTGACGTCGATCTGGGGCGCGTTCGCGGGATTGTAAAGCGACGGATAGAAATTGTAGAACAGGTTGTATCTATTCGTGTACGCACCGAAACCGCTCATGCGCAGCCCCAGGTTCAGCGTCAGTTTTTTGCTGACGTGCCAGTCGTCCTGAACATACGGTTCGAACACTTTGTCGCGGTAGTAATACTTGAGCTGCTGGTTAACCTGAGAGTAGTTCGCGATGCGGCCGACCAGGAAGTCCGCCCAGGCGTTCCCCGTGGAGATTGGCGACGTGTCGCTGAAGTTCAGGAACCCGGCGAGTTCGGAGCCGCCGTCTTCGTTCTTTTGGGCTAAGGCCATGTAAAAGCCGATGTAAATATTGTGCGATCCCCAGATCTTGGCGATCTGGTCGCGGAAGGTATACGTCGGGTTGGCATTGTTCCAGGGCGCATTGCCGCCAACATCCGCGGTGAAACCGCCGCCATAGGGCGACCCGTTGTTGATGCTGAAGCCGGGCAGCTTGCCGTCAAATCCGTTGTTGAACAGCGCCCCCATGTTCATGGTGGAGGGCCGCTGCCAATAGCCTGAGGGGGTCAGGAAGATGTGATCGGCGGTGTAGCTGAATGTGAACTCGTTCAGCAGCGACGGCGACAAGTTGGACGCCATGTGCGCGGTGAAACTGGTGCCCGGACCTACGAAATTGGTTTGCTCCGTGGGAAAGGTGTCGCCGCTCCACAAAGACGTGGGTGTGATGGTGTTCCACGAATCGTGGATGTAGTGGAAGAAGAATCGCTCGGTGTCCGAAAAACTGTGATCGATGCGGACCAGTTCTTCGCGCCAGTTGGTCGGCGTCACTGCAGAACCGGTAAAAAAGGACTCCGCTCCGCTACCCGAGGTAGGCGCCGGAACCATGCCCAGCATGGCCTGAGCGTTCACGTCAATAGGCACCGTATTGCCTGGATAATAAGCTTTAGTCAGAGGGTTGACCGGGCAATTCGGATAGGTGGTGCTGTTTACCGCACTTCCTCCCGCCGGACAAACGTCGTTGAAAATGCCCTGCCGCTCCTGGGTCGATGGCACTTGGTTGTTGAACGTGGCCGGCAGCCGGTCCTTGCGCCACTCCTCGCTCCAGAAGAAGAAGGTCTTATCCTTTTTTGTGTTGTAGACTCTCGGGATGTAAACCGGACCGCCGATGGTATATCCGAAGTCGTTCTTTTTGTATGACGGTACGGTCGGCGCAAAGAAGTTGCGCGCGTTGAAGTCGTTGTTCCTTACGAATTCGTACGCATCGCCATGGAAATCTTTCCCACCCGACTTCGTCACCGTTTCCACGGTGCCCGATCCATTACGGCCATACTGCGCGCCGTAGTTGGAAGTCAGTACCTTGAACTCCGCGATGGCGTCGACGCTGGGATAGACGTTCAACGTGCCGTTGCTGCCATTATCCATGTTGTCGCCGCCATCGAGTTCCCAGTTATTGTATTCTGTGCGGCCGCCATTAATGCTCCAAGCGACGTTACCATAAACGCCGACTGTGCCTTCGTCCTGGCCGGTCTGGTTACTGACGCCGGGTGTAAGTGAGATGAGCTGCGTGAAGTTGCGCCCGTTCAAGACCAGCCCGGTGACTTCCTTGCCGGTGACCACGCCCGAGACCTCGCTCGATTCGGTTTCCACCTGGGCTGCGGAGGCGGCCTCCACGGTGACCGTAGTTTTCACCTCCCCGACGGCCAGCGTGGCGTCCACGCGCGCGCGCTGGGAGACGCTTAGGACAATGCCTCTGGCGTCATAGGTATTGAACCCCACGGCGCTCACCGCAAGATCGTACTTACCCGGCGGAATTGCCGCGAATAGGTACTCGCCATCGCCGTTAGTACTGGTTTTGAGCGCGTTTTTGGTGGCGGTATCGGTAATGGTGACGTCCGCCTTGACCACGGCCGCGCCAGTGTTGTCTCTGACTGTTCCGGTGATCGAGCCCGTACCCTGCGCGAACAACGTGGGCGCGAACAGGATCAGCAGCGGAAGAAAAATGGAACCAAGTCGCTGCATTACGTTTCTCCTTTGAAACTTAAGGGCGGAGGCAAAGCCCCACCCCACTATGCGAACCGGTCGGCAAGGTCGCAATAGTATCTCTCCGTCTTAGTAAAGGAGCGGCGTGAACTAAGTTAGGCAGTAATACACCTGCTCAACCGGTTGGTTGCGGTTCACGGCCCCCCGAAATACATTCCCACACACGCAGGCTTATACACCTGGATACCTGCTTAGCGGGAGTATATATCTCCACGCATCCGGCGTCAAGGGTTAAAAGAGAAAAAAGCGAAACAGAGCTAGAGCCGGCTGGCGGTCTCCACGTCTCCCGTAGAGGCACGCTACAGGCACGCTGGCAGCAGGCTAAACCGCTGCAACCACCGCATGTTAGAACTGAACTAATGCCGCATTCCGATCATGAGGAACTGGTCCGCTACATCAACCTGAAGCTGGTGGCTTTGGGGCAGGCGCCCAACCGCGCCACGGTTGATCCTTATTTTATGGAAATCGCGGGCCCGCTGCTCCGCAATTATCATCAGAAGGACCAACTGCTCGGCAACCGGCTGTGCCCCGCCGATACCCGCATTCAGGACTTCCTCGACAGCTACTTGAAAGATGTGTGTCCCGGCGGCGCCGTCCGGCTGCCTTCGAATTCCTTCGTCCTCGACCGCCCGGGTCTGGCGCGGGTCATGTCTCTTCCCTCGGGGGCGGGCAGCTTCGCATCGCCCTATCTGCACTCCTACGCGGTCGCGCAAGGCATCCTGCACAATCCGCGCAGCGACCGCCGCACCAGCGAGGGCCTGTTCCACATCGTAGAAGGCGGCCTGCCGATCGCCGCCGATAAACTCGCCGTCCCCAAGCAGGCCTTCGCCAAGTTTCTGGCCGAAGCCCTGCGTCCGCCGGCCGATACCTCCACCCTGCCCTTCACCGCGGGCCAGGACGAACGGGCCAGCCTCTTTGTCTCACTTCTGCTGCGGCCGCTGGTGTGTCCGCAAACGGCCCGCGATCCGGCCAAGACCATGGAGATTCGCTTCTTCGCGCCCGCCAGTCTGGTCAGCAATCTCGATTTCGTGGAAACCATCTTCGGCAATGGCGGCGACCCCTACCTGCCCGAAAACGATGCCGCCCTCGACGTGTTGCACTGGACCGGCCATACCGGCTGCGTGATCCTGGCTCCCCACCTGGCGGGCATGCGCAAGACCGATCTCGGCCTGCCGCACTTCGATCAAGCCACCGAGCGCCAGCGCCGCGACGGCATGTGCTGGCGCGACGAAGCCGAGGTCTACAACAACGGCGCCGCCTTCAAACTCGTCTGCCGTAGCCTGCGCGGCGTCATCGTCACCATCATCGCCGACAATTATTACGGCTACTGCAAGAAAGAGGTCAAGACCCAGATCAGCTTCGCCGCCAATCTCTTCGGCCTCTGCGAAGAGGAACATGCCGGCGGCGCCATCGCCTTCCCGGCCTTCGTGCTGGGCCAGGATTTCAGTGCCGGGCGGCAGCTTTCCATAAAGAAGGCCCGCTTCGACGATGCCATGCTGCTGCTCGGCGATCGCGTGGAGCGCAAACCCGAAGGCTATGCCGTCGACCGCGCGAATCCAGGCGTCTTCTATGTCCCGGAAAATGCCGACGTTCGACGTGCGCCGCGGCTCTGTGCGCTGGCCGCGCGACGGAGCGCTCGCCGAGCTCACGCTGCTTCCGAACCAGACCTACATCCTGCCCTCCGGTTACCGCGTCCGCCTCGAAAAACAATCCGGCGGCGCTGCCTGGCGCTTGGTCGGCGCGGTGGCCCATGGCACCCTTTGCCACAAGCCCTGTACCGTCTCCGGCGGCGGCAAATCCGAAATCTCCAAATCTATCTCCAGCGTCCTGCTCACCGGCCCGGTCTTCGTCCGCGACTATTATCGCGACATGGACGAAGTAGCCGAAATCCTGAATAAGGACTTCTCGTCCATCTATCGCACGCCGCAGCCGGAGGGCCGCGCCAAACGCCCCATTCTTAGCCCGGAGCGATCGCTCGGTTCCGTGATCAAGCTGCTCACCGCCTCCGCGGAGTACACCGACGAGCACAACCAGTGGCTCCGCGGCCTGCCCCAGACCATCCGCCAACTGGTGTTCACCGTCAAGCGCTATTACCGGCCGGAATGGGGCGATCGTGGCGCGAGCATTTCACCGTCGATCGCATCAACGGCTTCCTGGGCCACGAGCTCAAGTACGACAACCAGAAACTGGTCGGCAATTACCTGCGCGTGGGCTTCGATCCGCAAGGCGCCTGGCGCATCTTCAAGCTCCGTCCCGATTTCCATCCCGCCGACAAGGTGCAGGTGGCGGACGATATCACCGCCTCCGTGGTGCTGCCTCGCCACAGCCTGGCCGATTTCGACGCCAAGTACCCCAATCGCAGCGCTCAAGCTGGTGGAGAATTGCGAGGCATACCTGTTCCAGCGGCCTGATGACGCCATCCATCGCGGCTTCGATTCGCAGGCCGAAGCGGACATTGCCACGCCCGGGACGTTTCTCTCAAACTTCGAGCCCCTGACCGTCGCCCAGGCCCAAAAAATTGTCGATCACGTGGTGGAGTTCGACCAGTACACCGAACCCATGAAGCACCTGCTCCAGAACTTCGTCGCGCACCCCGAAACCGGCTATGTGGTCTCCTCGTGCGCATCCGCGCCTGGTCGACGGCAAATGCTCCAAAAACCCGCGCTACCTGCAGAAGCGCCCCGATCTGGTGGCTCCCTTGGGCCGCTACCTTGCCGAAGTCTGCGCCCGCCTGGATCGCGGCGTTCCCACCGGCCAGCCCGTGCACTTCCCCGTCAACGCGATGCTCGCCGGACGCCGCAGCAATCCCGCCGACCCGCACCTCGGCGTGCCGCCCCTGGCCGTCTACAGCCCGATCCATTACCAGGAGCTGCCCGAGCTGTTCATGGACTTCATCTGCAGCCTGACCGGCAAGTCTCCCTCCACCACCGGCTTCGGCAGCGAGGGCGCGCTCACCAAAGGTCCCTTCAATGCCGTGTGGCCGGTGGTCGACCTGAATAACGCGCTGGTGTCCGCCATTCTGACCGAATACGCCGGCTTCACCACCGCCGCGGGCTATGTCGGTCCGCACTACCGGGTGGACCACGACATCAGCATGCTGGTTCCCGAAGTCTGGTGCCGCATGCAGCGTTCCAGAACGCGATCCGAGCTTCCTGATTACCAACGGCTTTCTCGAAAAACTCTCCGACTTCGAGTGGAACGGCCGCGCCGTGCTCGCCAGCCGTCTGGGCTATCGCATCACCGCACTGTTCGCCGAACGCTTCCTCGGCCGCATCTTCGAAACCCCCGACGCCGTTTTTCCGGAGGAGATGCTCCAGCCCGAAAAGCAGAATATCGACGACTTCGCCGCGGGCGTCGAAGCCATCGTCGCCGCGCACCAGCGCGTGGCCATGAACTACTTTCAGGACGGCAGCGTGCACGCCGCCTGTCCGCCGCTGCAGGCGCTGCTCCACATCATGGCCCATGGCGATTGGCAAGGTAAAGGTGTAGACGATTCCCAGGTGCGCGCCATGTTCACGCGCGAAGCGCTGCTGGCCAGCGACTGGTATACAGAGCGGCTGCACGTAAAGCAGGAGCGCGATATCGCCCTGTGGACGCGTCACCTCGCCGCCCTCGAGGCCTCAGCTACCAGCGCCGCGCTCCTGGCTCAGGCCCGCGAACAGATGTCCCGCGTCAGCGCCGCGGCCTATCTTGCCGAGCTGGTCGGAACTATAGGCGCCGATCCCTTTACCGCGCAGTAAGTGGGGCAGGCCCATGCTTGATAATGCCCTGCGGAGGCCTCTCAGGCCGGCCATCTAAATAAAAGGTTGCGCAAGCGCAAACAGAAGACCACAATAAGTGAAATGAAGACCGAGTTAGAAACCATCCTGCTCTTTCACTCGGCGCCAGTCGTGCGCGGCGTCATTCAGGAGATTCTGGAGAACGGAGGTTACGTAGTCCGGGCCACCGGCGACCTGGGAGTCGCCGTCGATATGGTCCGGGAATCTTCACCCGACTTACTGATCGTGGACGTCTACGTTGCCAACATCACGGGTCACGACGCGGCCAAATATCTATGCCAGAGGCTTCCCAGTATGCGCGTATTGATGCTGTCCGGGCTGCCTGACGATCAACGGATCGCGGTACGTGCGACTATTGAAAAATTCGCCGTGTTTCCGCAGCCATTCGCCTGCGCTGATCTGCTGGCAAAGGTGAAGGAAGTGCTGCAAAACAGTGCGAAACCTCCCGCCTCCGCGGCCCGGCCGCGCACATAGGCCGGCGATCCTAACGCGCTCGATTATCCTGGTCCTGAGGAGCAAATATGGAATACCGGTTATTAGGCGCTAGCGGCCTGGAAGTGTCCGTCTTGAGCTTCGGCACCATGACGCTGGGCGGCGAGGGACGCTTCGCCGCCATAGGCAACGTCCAGGTGGAAGAGGCCCGCCGCCATGTTGAGATTTGTATCGAAGCCGGCGTGAACCTGTTCGACACCGCCGACATCTACTCGTTTGGCAAGTCTGAGGAGGTCCTTGGCCAGGCCCTCGGCGCGCGCCGCAAGGACATCGTCCTGGCGACCAAGGTCTTTGTGGCGCTCGAACCCGGCACGAATAAGTCGGGCCTGTCCCGCCGCCACATCATGGAAGCCTGCGACGCCAGCCTGCGCCGGCTGAGGACCGATTACATCGATCTGTACCAGGCCCACAATTTCGATTCGCTCACGCCCCTGGAGGAAACTCTGCGCGCCTTCGACGATCTGGTCCGCGCCGGCAAAATCCGCTACGCCGGCTGCTCCAACTACGCGGGCTGGCAACTGATGAAGGCCATGTCGATCTCCGAACGGCTGGGGATCTCACGTTATATCTCGCAGCAGATTAATTATTCGCTGCTGGCTCGCGACGCCGAACACGAACTGGTGCCCGCCGGCCTCGATCAACGCGCCGGCATTATGGCCTGGAGCCCGCTGCAATTCGGCGCGCTCTCCGGCAAGTTCCGCCGCGGCCAGGCCAAGCCTCCGGAATCGCGATTGAACAACATGGAAGTTCCCGGCGTCTTCGATGAGGAGCGACTCTACCGCATCGTCGATGTGCTGGCTGAAATCGCCACCCAGCGCGGGGTCTCCATCTCCCAGTCCGCGCTCAATTGGGTAATGTCGAAGCCCGGCGTGGACACCGTGATCATCGGCGCGCGCAACGAGCAGCAACTGCGCGATAACCTGGCGGCCGCGAGTTGGGCTCTGACCGCGGCGGAGGTGGAGCGCCTGGATGAAGTCAGCGCTCTCCCGCTGCCGTATCCGTACTGGCACCACCGGAAGTTCGCCGGGGATCGCAATCCCCCGCTGAAACACACCCGCTAAATCGTGAGGCAGGCCCCCGGCCTGCGGGCGGGCTCTCAGTCCTCAGTCCGCCCTTCTTGCCTATGCGGGGGCGCCGCTAGAACAGCAGCTTCAAAGCTAACTGCACGTTGCGCGGAGCGCCCGGCCCGATGCCCGGCGCGCCGAACGACACATCGTACGTCGAGCCGACCTGGCCTAAGTTGCTGCCCGCAGCGTTGTTGGCTGGTTCGGAATAGTTGACGAAGTTGAATATATTGAAGATCTCCACCCGGAACTGAAGTCTGGCGCGCTCGGTGATCGGGATATTCTTAAATACCGAGAAGTCGATCTGGTGATTCGACGGACCGTAAAACTGGTTGCGCAATTCGTTCCCGTAGGTGCCGGGAGCGGGCGATGTGAACGCCGCCGGATTGAACCAGTAATAGGTGCTGGTGGCACGATTCGAAGCCGGTACTCCCGAGAAGGGATTGCCGGCCAGTTGTGCCCGGTCGGTGAACTCGGCCGTACCGCTCGAATCGTTGCCGGAATAAACCGTGAACGGTGTGCCGGTAAAGAAAGACATCAAGGTATTCAGTTGCCACCCTCCCAAAAGCGCCCTGTACTTAGCGGGCTGCGGGAGATTGTAAGTGAGGAACATGGAAAACGAATTGCGAATGTCGAAATCCGAGTTGCCGTAATCGCACTTCAGGCAATAGCTGTTCTGCGGGATGATGCCACGCGCATAGGACAGGTCGTCCATGGAGTGGCCTAGCGTGTAGCTCAGCCTGCTGGTGAAGCCGTGGAAATTCGTGGCCCGTACCGCCGCGATCATGCTGTTGTAGTGACCGTTTCCGACCGACTCCACCTGGTTAATGGCGGCGAGATTTGGAAATGCGCTATAGTACGGCCGCGAGCTGACTAATTCGGGTGAACCGATCGGAATCTGATTGATATCCAGGGTGTCCGGTAAGTGACGGCTCAAGCTGCCTGAATAACCGACCTCAAACACCACATCCCGGGCAGCCTGATACTGCACGTTCAGGTTCGTATTCATGCTATAGCCGGTGACGAACTGCTGGCTCACCGAGAAGGCGCCGTAAGGGCCGGTCGACGAGATGCCCGAGAAGATTGAAGCACCAGACGCGAGCGTAATCGGCGCCTGGTTCACCAGCGCCAAAACCGGCGCCGGGCCGCCGATGTTCACGTTGACTCCCGTAGCGGCGCCGTTAGCGGAGGAACTGTTGCCGAAGTAGGAAATGTTGGGAATCTGATAGAACATCCCCCAGCCGCCGCGGATTACCAGCTTGCCGCCTGCCGTCGGTTGGTAAGCAAAGCCGAAGCGCGGACCGAAATCGTGGAAATCGCGCGGCCATAGCGTGTTCAGGCCGTGGGTGCCGACATAGGTGATGCCGCCGTCGGCTGGAATGAAGGTCGAGATCAGGTCTTTTGGATTGCTGATGGGACTCTGATACGTCCAGTTCAAGCCATAATTCAGAGTCAGCTTGGGAGTTATTTTCCACGTGTCCTGCGCAAAAACGGAACCTCCCTGCAGGTTATAAATGCGCTGTTGGTTACCGTAGGCGATGCTGGCATGACCAATGGCAATCCGGCCGGCCAGGAAATCGGATAGCGCGTTCAGGTTTGCGGCTAAAGGGTTACTGCCGAAACCCCAGGTGTCGGTCGGATTTGCGGCCGCAAGCGGCCCCTGTGTGCCGTCGAACGTGAAGGTACCGGGCGCGTTCGCGTCATAGAAGACGTCGAGGCGCGAATAGCGGTACTCGCCGCCGAAGCGGAACTGGTGGGCGCCCACCGTATAAGTAAAGGTCTGATCAATGTGGCCGGTGGTGTCGATGCGTCCCAAGGGCGGCGTCAAGCCGGTTGAATCAAAGCCGGAAATGTTGATGGTCGGAGAACCAAAATCCGTGGGATCCGTCACGCCGGTATTGAATCCGATCGACGGCGGATCAAAGCCGTGATTGGCGTCGCCGAATACTTGCTTGAAGTAGTTCACTCCGACGACGGTCTGCGCCAGCAAGGCTGGCGTAATCACCGCGTTGTACACTAGCGAGAAGTTATGCATGCGGCTGGGGGCCGCCTGGAAGTAAGAGGGCATCGCGGAGCCAACATACTCCGTCTGATTGCCGGTGCCTCCGAAATAACGTATGGCTATGCTGTTTTTCTCGTTGAATTGATGATCCAACTTGATGACGCCATTGTAACTATTAGAAAGGTTAATACCGGCGCCGGCAAAATTGTGCACCGCCTCGGGTCCGGTGAGACTATTGGCCGGCCAGAAGTAATTGATAATCGACTGCGAGAGCGGATTTACCGGTACCCCATCCTTCGCCATCACTGCTGTGGCGTCTGCCACCCATGCGGCAGACGGAGTCGTTCCCGGCGCAGTTAGGGCTTGCCTGTAGTTCTGCTGCTCGTAGTTCATGAAGAAGAAAGTGTGGTTCTTGACGATGGGGCCGCCCAGCGAGAAACCTTCCTGATTATTACGCAGCTCGGAGGCCGGCGAGCCAGGAGGTGTGAACCAGTCACTCGATGCCAGGGCTTCGTTCCGGTTGAAGTAATATGCCGAGCCATGCAGGTTGTTGGTCCCCGACTTGATCACCACATTCAACACGCCGCCGGAGTTGCGCCCCTCCTCGGCATTGCTGCTGCTCTGCAAAGAGAATTCGTCGATCGCGTCAATTGGAAGCACCACGCCCGCAATGCCCGACACGCCGCCTTGATTCACCGAATTGACGTTGTGCCATAGGTCGTTGTTGTCCGCTCCGTCTATCTTCCAGTCAATGCCGTTAAAACGCGAACCGTTGAGGGAACCATTCGCGTTGGCGCCGGGGTTGAACTTCAACAACTGCGTGAAATCTCGGCCATTCAAAGGAATATCCAGGATCTGCTTCGTGCTGATGAGGCTGGTTTCCGCCGACGAAGCCGTCTCGATCGCCACCGCCTCGGCCTGAACCTCGACAGTAGTGGCTTGTTTTGCCACTTCCAGTTTCAGCGCCACGGTGGCAACCTTGCCCGCATCCACCACTACGCCGGATACGTGTACGGTCTCAAAACCTGACTGGGTAACCGTAACTTCGTATTTGCCCAGCGGCAAATCCTGAAAGACAAAGTCTCCCGCCGACGAAGTCAGAGTCTCACGGGTGAGGCCCGTGTCCGTGTTCACGAGTTTCACGGCCGCGCCGGCCACAGTGGCGCCCATGGAGTCGGCTACTGTACCCGCGACGCCTCCCCGAAAAGTTTGTGCCATCAGCGATACCGAAGCGAGACCGGCCAGCAATATTACGGCCGAAATTCGTCGAATCATAAATAACTCCCTTTCTCTTTGCTCTTATCGCGGGTCTGACGTTCTCAGACGCTCGCCGGTAAGAATAGGTAGACTTTGTTTGAGTGTGGTCGCGGCTCGGACGCACCAGGCGGGCAAGCATAGGCAAATGGCGAACCCTCTGGGGAACAGAGCGCGAGCGGGACTAAGTAACCCTCTAACGTATTCTTGAGAGGGTAACAAGTTTGAAACCCGCCGTCAACAACGCTGGGATCAATTAACTGTTAATGAGTCGCGCCACCTCTCCACTGTGGTGTGGCACTAAATCGATCGGAATATTTCTTAATAACTTGCATTTATCGGGTCGATCCAAAAAACTTTGACTCGCATCTTGTCGAGGATGATATACTCCACGCCATAAGAGGTTCTTGGTCTTAAACTCTGAGATAGGTCGGAATAGTGGGCCAACGGACTCCGATTGCCCCAAGTTCGGGTATACTTTTACCTAGCAGGCTGCGGAAAGAGCTGGGCACGTTTCTGAGCCGCGCGCGTGAGCAAGCGGTTTTTAGCTTTTTTCCGGAGCAGTTAGGTCGGGTTAGAGTTCGCCTCGTCGCGGCTTAATTCCGGTTGAGCTTCTGTTAGGAATCGTACAGACGCCGGGCGAGCCCGCCGTCTTGACTATTTGGCCAACCAGCACAGGAGGGATCATGACATCGCTTTTCACCGCTCGCAATTCGGCGGATCTTATTCGGCGCGGGTTCTCCCGCCGCGATTTTGGACGCCTGGCAACCGTTGCCGCCGCCGGCGCTACGCTCCCGTTCTATAACGAACGCGCCCTGGCCCAGCTTTCCATGGTCCGGAACATGCCTCCGGATGCCGTCAAAATCAATGCCAACGAGAATCCCATGGGCCCCTGCCCCGAAGCCGCCGACGCCATCTACAACGTCATCAAGAAGGGCGGCCGCTACATGTACGAGGAAACCTTCAACCTCCGCGATACGCTAGCCCCCATCTGCGGCGTCAAGCCCGAATACGTCACTCCTTACGCCGGATCGAGCGATCCCCTCCACCGCAGCGTTCTCTCGTTCTGCTCCAAAGAGCATCCGTTCGTAAAAGCCGATCCGGGTTACGAAGCCGGTGAGCGTGCCGCGAAGTTTATTGGCGCCCAAACTATTAACGTGCCGCTGCGCAAAGGAACCTGGGATCACGACGTCAAGGCCATGCTGGCCGCGCATCCCTCGCCCGGTCTCATCTACATCTGCAATCCCAATAACCCCACCGGCACCCTCACCAGCCGCGCCGATATCGAATGGCTGCTCGCGAATAAGCCCAAAGAAACCGTGCTTGTGATGGACGAGGCCTACATCCATATCTCGCCGAACGCCGTCGCCACCACGGACCTGGTGGCGCAGGATAAAGACCTGATCGTTCTGCGCACTTTTTCCAAGCTCTACGGCATGGCCGGCCTGCGCGCCGGCGCCGCCATAGGTCGCCCCGACCTTCTCAACAAAATGAAGGACTGGTCCGCCGGCGCCATGCCCATCACCGGCATGGTAGGCGCCACCGCCAGTCTGAAAGTCACCAATCTGGTTGCGGAGCGCCGCAAAATCATCGCCGGCATCCGCACCGACACGCTCGATTTCCTGGCTTCCAAGAACATCGAATTCATCCCTTCGGAAAGCAACAAGTTCATGATGAACGCCAAGCGTCCGGGGATGGAATTCTTCAAGGCCATGGCTCAGGAGAAAATCTACATCGGCCGCGTCTGGCCCGTGTGGCCCACCTGGGTGCGCGTAACCGTGGGCACCAAAGAAGAGATGGCTAAGTTCAAGACCGCGTGCGTCAAGTGCTATAACGCCTGAAACGGGCTACGCCCCCAAAAGCGCAAAGGGACGCGTTTCCGCGCCGCCAAACAAGGTTAGGAACTCGCGGGATAATGGCGGCGCGGCCGTGGCCCCGTTTTGCGCGAGTTCTTTAAAAGCGCAAAGGGGCGCGTGTCCGCGCCGCCAGACAGGTTAGGAACTCGCGGGATAATGGCGGCGCGGCCGTGGCCCCGTTTTGCGCGAGTTCTTTAAAAGCGCAAAGGGGCGCGTGTCCGCGCCGCCAGACAAGGTTAGGAACTCGCGGGATAATGGCGGCGCGGCCGTGGCCCCGTTTTGCGCGAGTTCTTTAAAAGCGCAAAGGGGCGCGTGTCCGCGCCGCCAGACAGGTTAGGAACTCGCGGGATAATGGCGGCGCGGCCGTGGCCCCGTTTTGCGCGAGTTCTTTAAAAGCGCAAAGGGGCGCGTGTCCGCGCCGCCAAACAAGGTTAGGAACTCGCGGGATAATGGCGGCGCGGCCGTGGCCCCGTTTTGCGCGAGTTTAGAGACGACTGATGTTCAAACTTCGCTATACATGGAGCGCCTTGGCCGGCGATCTGATGGGCGGGCTTATCGCGGCCCTGATTGCCATTCCGTACGGCTTGGCCATGGCCTCCATGATGGGCTTGCCGCCGGTGCTTGGCCTGGTCACCTCGATCGTCAGCGCGCCGATCACCGCGGTGCTGGGCCGCAATCCCGTCCTGATCGGAGGCACCGCCAGCGCTACGGTCCCCTTCATCGCGCACGCGGTCCAGTTGCAGGGCCTCGGCGGAGCCGCCAAGGTCTGCATCGTGGCTTCCGTCTTCATGATGGCTTTCGGCCTCATGCGCCTGGGCCGCCATATTCAGAAGGTGCCACAACCGGTGGTCACGGGCTTCTCCTGCGGCATCGGCGCCATGATGGTGCTATCGCAGCTTTCCACCATGGCCGGTGTCCGAACTGCCGTGGACCGCACTTCCAACAATCTCCTCTATCAAAGCTGGCAGGTGCTCTCGCATCTCGCGCAATCCCATCCCGGCGCGATCGCCATCAGCGTGTTCGTCATCGGCGTGGCGTTCGCCTCTTCCTATTTCGTCCCGCATGCTCCCGCGCCCTTGATCGGCGTCTTTGCCGCCATCGGCGCGGCCGCGTTATTCGGCATTCACGAAAAGGAGATCGGCCGCGTGCCTTTCGAAATCCCCGCCTTCGCCGGCTTCGCCTGGACGCCTGCCGACGTCGTCCACGTGCTGCCCGCCGCTTTCGGCCTGGCCTTCGTCAGCTCCGTCAATATTCTGATCACTTCGCGCGTGGTGGAACATTTCCGCGGGCGCCATAAGCACCTCAAGCGCGCCGACGCCGATGCCGAGTTAGGCGCTTACGGAATGGCCAACGTGGTAGCGGGCATGTTCGCCGCTCCCACCAGCGTGGGCATTCCGGCGCGCAGCCTGGCCAGCGTGCGCTGCGGAGGTACCACGCGCCTCTCTAATATCTTTCACGCGATCTTTATCCTGGGTTTTCTCAGTCTGGGCGGCGAATTCATCTCGCGCATTCCCGTGCCGGCCCTGGCAGCGGTCACCGCTTACATCGGCCTGCGCCTGCTCGAGTGGAGCACCTGGCGCCGCCTGCCGCGCATGCGCCGCGTGGACGCCTCCGCTTTCCTGGCCACCGCTCTCGCCGTGCTGATTGTGAACGCTGTGCTGGCGGTGGCCATCGGCTGCTCGCTTTACCTGGTGCGATACGGCTACCGCCGGTTTGTGCGCCCGGCCGCCGCGGAAACGCCCGACGAAATCGCCCGCGTCGCCTTCACTAGTTAAACCAAAGTTAAACCAGCCCGCGCTATTCCGACCGCAGCGCCTGCACCACATCCACCCGTGCCGCGCGCGACGCCGGCAGGAGCGACGCAATTGCCGCCGCCGCGATCAGCACACCCGCCGATCCGATCACCACCACCGCCCCCGGCGATCGCACCCCGCTGAGGTAGCTTCCGGCCAGGCTCGATAGCGCGTACACGCAAACGCTACCCGCCACGATCCCCCCGACAGCCATCACCGCGCCCTCCAGGATCACGCCGCCCACCAGGTGCCGCGGCTGCGCCCCCACCGCCAGCCTGATGCCGAACTCGCGCATGCGCCCGCTCACCGAAAACGCCAGCACGCCCGCTACCCCCACCACCGCAATGGCCAGCGCCACCGCCGCGAAGCCCCCGAATACCAGCGCATTCAGCCGGTCCGGCGTCAGCACTTCCGCGCGGATATCCGCCAGCGTGGCGGCGTGTTCCACCGGCTGCTCGGCCGACATGCCGCGGATGATGCGCGTGATCGGCGTCACCAGCCCGTACGGGTTCGCGTGCGCGTGCACGAACAAACGCCCGCCCCAAAGCTGCTGCTGCGCCATGGGATGATACACCGTCACCGCCGGACCCGGCACCAGATTTTCATCGTCGATATCCGCCGCCACCCCCACAATCCGCCGCGGCGCCGGGCTGATATCCACGAACTTGATCACCGGATCGGTCCACATCAGGTGCCGGTTCACCGCATCCTGGTTCGGGAACATGCGCTGCGCCAGGCTCTGGCTCACGATCACCACCTGCTCTCCGCTCTTCCGGTCCGATTCGTTGAAATCCCGTCCGGCGATGATCGGCACACCCAGCGCCGCAAAAAATCCCGGCGAGATGATCCGGAACCGCGCCCGTGGATCCTCTTCGCCCGGGGCGCGCACGTGCCCGTCCGCCGTGAAATTGAATCCGAAGCCGAATGCCGCGGAATCCCGCCACGGGACCGCCGTCCCCACCGCTACGCCGTCCACACCCGGCAGTTCGTGTATGCGCCGGATGGACTCCTGATAGAAGTGTACGGTCTCTTCCTGCGTGTGCCCGTACAAAATGACTGGTACGTTGATCGCCAGCACGTGATGCATGTCCAAACCGGTCTGCACCGCTTGTAGCGAGAGCAGCGTCTTCAGCAGCATGCTGGCCCCCGCCAGCAGCACGAACGAGGCCGCGATCTGCGTCACCGCGAAAATCCGCTGCTTCCGGCTGGTGCTGCCCGCGATGCGCAGGCTGGCATGCGCTAGCCCCGACCCTTGCGACGCACTGGCTGATGGCAGCCGCGGTACCAGCGCCAGAAATACCGCCGCCGCCATCGCCAGCCCCGCGCCCACCCAGAGGAGGCTGGCGTCCACCGTCAGATCCAGCGCCCGCACCGAGAATCGCGCCGCATACCGCGCCAGGAGAGCCACCATCGGCCGCGCGCTCAAAATCCCCAGCAGCGCCCCAGCGCCGCACAGCAGCAGGCTTTCGGCCAGCAGCGTCCGCCGCAGGTCGAAGTTGCTGGCCCCCAGCGCCGCCCGGATCGCCAGTTCGCCTTCCCGCCGCACCGTCCGCGCCAGGATCAGGTTCGCTACATTCGAGCACGCAATCACGAACACCAGCGCCGACGCCGCCAGCAGCACCCACAGGATCGTCTTGGCCCCCGAGGTGATCTGGTCGCGCAGCCGCACCGCGTCGATCCGGAAATCAGCCTTCGGCGAGTACGAGTCCGGATGCTGCCGGATCATGTTCCGCTCGATCGTGCGCAGTTCCGCCCGCGCCGTATCCAGACTCACTCCCGGCGCCAGCCGCCCGAACAACTCGGTCATCCGGTGCACCCGCCCGGTCACCATGGTGGCCGAAAGGTGATGCGGGCTGGTTACCACGTTCGCAATAATCTCGGTCTCCGCCGGATACGGCACGCACGGCTCCAGCACTCCCACCACGGTCGCCACACGGCTGTCCAGCCGGATCGTCTTGCCGATCACCGACGGATCGCCCTTCAGCGTCCCCGTCCAGAACCGGTGCGTCAACACCACCGCGCCGGCGGCGTTCGGACCGTCGTCGCGCTGGTCGAGCAGCCTCCCCAAAACCGGGCGCAGGCCCATCACCTGGAAATAGGATCCGCCCACCACCCCCGCCCGCACCTCGCGCGGCACACCGAGGCCTACCATCGAGAACCCGATCGTCGAAAAATCGCCGATCGCGCTCAGGGTCTTCACCGACGCCCGCAGATCCTGAATCTCCGGCACCGAGAACGCGGCATTATCGAAGCCGATTCCACGCGCGCTCTGGTGGATGTAAATCAGCCGGTCCTCGTCACGGTTCACCAGCGGGCGCAGCAGAACGCCGCGCACTAGCGTGAAAATCGCGGCATTCGCCCCGATCCCCAGCGCCAGCGTGATCACCACCGTAAAGGTGAGCCCCCTGGCGCTGGCCAGCGATCGGGCCGCGTATTTCAGGTCCCGCCAGAACGTTGCTGATGCTCCCGCCAAACCCATGCGTGTATTGGTGTCGCTCATCATAGCTGTTCTTCCCTTCTATATCTAGGTCGAACGGCGCGCCTCCAAATCGACACAGCCGCGCATCTTTTTTTTCAGCCGGCCTGGTGCGCCGGCCCTACAAATTCCAGCATCGGCCGGATCTCGATGGTGGAAGGGCTGCGCGTTCCCAGTAAGTCTTTGGCGATGCGGATGGCCTCATCCAGATCCGCCGCCTCGATCAGTGCGTAACCGCCCAGTTGCTCGCGCGTTTCCGCAAACGGACTATCCGTCACCAGCGGCTCGCCATCCCGCAGCCGCACCGTAGTGGCCGTCGAGGTGGGATGCGGCGGCCCTCCTCCCAGAAATTTGCCGTTGGCGAGGAGCCGCTCCACATGTCGCGCGGGTTCGGCCATAATCTCCTGCCGCTTCGTTTCGTCCAGGTCGGCCCACGCCTTCTCATCCAGATAAACCATGAACAGGTATTTCATTTGTTTCCCTCCGCCAGTGGATCGAACGGCCCCCGCGCGAATCGACAACTCCCGCAAAAATTTCTTATCATCCTGTTGTATCGCGGCGAAACCCATGAATGTCAACGAGGCTGTCGACCAGCTTTACCGCTCCGGCTGGGGCCGCATCGTGGCCACGCTCATCCGGCTGTTGGGCGATTTCGACTTGGCCGAAGAAGCCGCCCAGGAAGCCTTTTCCGCCGCCCTCGCGCAATGGCCCGCGACCGGCGTCCCTGAGTTTCCGCGTGCCTGGATCGTCCAGGCCGCCCGCCACAAAGCCATCGACCGCATCCGCCGCAAAACGCTCCACGCCGAAAAACTCGGGGCATACGCCGCCACCGTATCGAGCAGCACCATCCAGCCCGAGGGACCGAACACGGATGAAATACCCGACGACCGTCTCCGCCTGATCTTCACCTGCTGCCATCCCGCCCTGGCGCACGAAGCGCAAATCGCCCTGACCCTGCGCACCCTGTGCGGTCTCGACACCGAAGCCGTGGCCCGCGCTTTCCTGGTTCCGCCGGCTACTATGGCGCAGCGCCTGGTCCGTGCCAAACGCAAGATCCGCGACGCCGGCATTCCCTACATCGTGCCCGACACGCGCGACATGCCTGCCCGCCTGGACGCGGTGCTTGCGGTGATCTATCTGATCTTCACCGAAGGCTATGCCGCTACCCGCGGCGAGCCCCTGGTGCGCGCCGATCTCTGCGCCGAAGCCATCCGCCTGGCCCGCTTGCTGTGCACACTCCTCGCACCGCCGCCTCCGCCCGAAACCAGCGGCCTGCTGGCCTTGATGATGCTTCACGATGCGCGCCGCGATGCGCGTGTGGACGCCCTGCCGCTCGTCGCGGAAGCCCTGCGGGAGACTGGCCCCTACGGTGTGCAGGCGGCCATCGCGGCGGTGCATTGTACGGCTGCCCGCGCTGAAGATACCGCGTGGCCCGAAATCGTCCGCCTGTACGATCTGCTGGAGCGCCTAAGGCCCTCCTCGGTCATTTCCCTCAATCGCGCCGTAGCAATCGCGATGGTGGAAGGACCCGCGCCCGCGCTGGCCCTGATCGACGCGCTGGCCGCGCGCGGGGATCTGAACGATTACCACCTGCTGCACTCGGCGCGCGCCGAAGGCTATACCCGAGCGCTGGCGCTGGCAGGCAACCAAAGCGAGCGCCGCTTCCCGGAAAAGCGCCTAATCAGGTTCAGCACCCATTACCCAGCACCAGCCGCAGTGGGGCAGGCCCCCGGCCTGCAAGGGGCTCTCAGCCCCGCCGCCTAAATCGCGCGCCCCCGCAACCCCTCCACCGGATGCCTCAACAACTCCTTCGCCGCATCCAAAAACTTCAACGTGTGCGGCAATTGCGTGTGCAAATCAAACGCTGCCTCGTCCACCCACTCCGAATGAATCGCAAACTCCCGCGGCTCCCGCACCGACTCGAATATCTTCATATCCAGACAGCCCGCCTCCGCGCGCGTAGGCTCCGAAACCAGCAGCAACTCCTCCCGGAACGCCGCTTCCTTGCCATGGTGCGGCGCCAACCGGACAATAAAATGAAACGACAACCCAGCACCTCCTTACCGACGAGTATACCGTCTGCGTCGCGCCTTCCCACCGCTGTGGCGCGAATGACACGCCGCCGCGCGTAAATGATCGCTTCTTCCGCCGGTTAACGTGGCAAATCACGTGCCTGCGATCATGCCATGCTGCGAAATCTGGTGCTGTGCCTCACGCTCCTGAACGGCGCCATAGCCTGGTCTGCCACGCCCGCCTTGCTGTTGGATATGACCTACTCCGAAGCCTTCGGTTTCCCCGGGCAATCCAATCCGATCCTGGCTACCGATTCCTCCGGCTCCGTGTACACGCTGAACACAACTTACGACACCAGCCTGCTACAGCCCACCGCAACCCTCGGCCCGGTAGGCGGCAACGGATCGTTTATCGTGAAACTGTCGCCCGATGGAAGCAAGATCGCCTATCTCACGGTCCTTGGATTCGTGGCCACCGCCCTCGCCGTTGACGCCGCCGGCAACGCCTATATCACCGGACCCGGCACCGTCGCCAAACTCAACCCCACCGGCACGGCCTTCGTCTACCAGGCCACCATCGGCGCCGGAATCACTCTGTCCGGGATCGCCGTCGACCAAGCCGGCCGTGCCTACGTGCTCGGCGCCACCGCCTTTTTGCCTAACTCCTCAACCACCGGCGTCATCCAAACCACCTCCAACGCTTTCCAGACAAGGATTCCCAACAACAAGTACCCGCATAGTTTCGTGGTCCGCCTCAATGCCGCCGGGTCCGCGGTCGACTACGCAACTTACGTGGCCGGCAGCAATAACGATTCGCCCGGCCCCATCGCCGTGGACTCAACCGGCGCCGCCACCATCGCCGGCGCCACTCAATCGACCGATTTTCCCGTTACGCCCGGCGCCTACGTCGTTGCCCCGAACCCTGGCGGCGACATCACCTTTCTCACACGCCTGGCGCCGGATGGCTCCCACCTGATCTACTCGAACCTGCCCGATCCAAGCGGGTTTCCGCCCAGCCTGGCGGTGGATTCCGACGGCAACGCCGCGCTCGGCGCCCTCAATTTCTATCGCTTCAGCCCGTCCGGCGCGCTGCTCTTCATGAAGGGCGTCTCATATATCCAGGCGCTCGCAATGGACGCCGCAGGGAACATCTACTCCACCGGCACTGCGGTCAACTCCGGCTACGTCACCAGGAACAGTTTGTTCCCTTGCGTTCCGGATGTGTCTGTCTATTCCTCCACGTATCTGACCGTCTACGATCCTACCGGCAACATCCTCGAATCGACTTATCTTCCAGAAGGCGCCGGATCCAACACCCTGGCGGTCGCACCTGGTCCCGCTGTCTACGTGGCAGGCCAGACCGGAAGTGCGTACACGCCCACCAGCACCATCGCCGGATTGTCTTCCCTCTGGTCGCTGACCCGGTTCGCCCCGGCAACCAGCATCCATGCCGTCCAGTTGGCGTGCGTGGGCAATGCGGGCAGCTATTATACTGGACCGGTCGCGGCCGGCGAGATCGTCTCGCTCTTCGGCCAGGGTCTCGGCCCGGCCCAGGGAGCGCAGGGGCAGTTCGATCCGCAAACCGGTTACCCCCAACAGGTCTCGACCGTGCAGGTGACCTTCAACGGCGCAGCCGCTCCGCTGCTCTACGTGCAGGATGGCCAGATCAATGCCATCGTCCCGTGGTCGCTCGCCGGAGCGTCCGGCGCCCAGATCTGCGTCCTATACAACGGCGCCACCACCAATTGTTTGAGTTGGCCGGTTGCAAATGCCGCGCCTGGAGTCTTCACCGTGGATGGCTATTACGCAGCCGCGGTAAACCAGGACGGCACCATCAACTCCGCCACCAACCCCGCGCCATCCGGTACGCTCGTATCGGTTTTTGCCACCGGCCTGGGTCCCATCAGTCCGGCCGTGCAGGACGGGGCATTAGTGCTGCCTCCGCTCCCCACCGATGACATTCAGTTTATGGCCTACGGCAGGGTTGGCGGTATTATCTTCTCATACGGGCCGCTCGAAACGACCTATGCCGGACCCGCGCCCTACGAAGTCGCCGGCGTCAGCCAAGTCAATTTCCGCGTGTTTAATACATCCTTCGAGCTGGCCACCCCCGCAACCGAGCCCGTCTACTTCAACAGTTCCGTTTTCGGGGTCTACGTCAGCGGCAACTGACGCTCATTCCGAAGTGAACGGCGAAGCCGGCAATCCCTCCGCGTTATAAAGTCGGATCACCGGCGCGTTCTCCCATCCGTAGCGCACCCACCGCGGCTCCCGCACCTCCGGATTCTTGACCACCACGGTCTCGCCGTCGATCGCCGCCGTCGCCGCCACAAACCGCCCGTCCCGTCCGGCAACCTCGAACCCCGCCAGGTCGCCGCCTTTAACGGCCAGTCCGTGCGCGGCATGATCGAACCACACCCGCATGCCTTCTGCCTCCGGTGTGGCCTGTCGAAACAGCGGCCCCGAGTATTCCACCTTCTCGCCGTAAGCCAGCGCCCGCGCCGCCAGTGCCAGGCGCGCGCCTACCGTCTGCTTGTCCGCCGGATGCACGTTGCCCGGATCGCCGATATCCGCCGTCACCACCATCGCTGTGTTCGCTACCGCCAGCGTGTGGCGCTGCGCTTCGCGGATCACCGCCCATTGCTCGCCGGCATTGGATTTGAAGTTGGCGATCTGCACGAAGAGAAATGGAAAGTCGCCCACGTGCCACTGCGCGCGCCAGTCCGCGATCAGCGCCGGAAACACTTTGCCGTACATGGGCGCAAACGAGAGCCGGCTGTTCGATTCGCCCTGATACCAGATCACGCCCTTGATGCCGAAACCAACCTCCGGCGCGACCATTCCGTTGTACAACGCCGCCGGAGCCCACGACGCCGGGTCCGGCCGCCAGGAGTGCGGCGGCGGCGTCTTGCCCGCCGCGCGCGCCGCCGCATCCTCACGCTTCTCGTCCGCCAGGATCGCCGCTGTATCGGCCTGCGACCGCATCATCTGCGCCCGCGAGGCGAAGACCGGCATGAGACCGGCATCGGCGGAGATGGTCTGCAGGCTGATCCATGCTTCGGCCACCGTCCCGCCCCATGTGGAATCGATCAGCCCGACGGGAACGTGCTCGCGTTCCGCCAGGTCGCGCCCGAAGAAGTAGGCCACCGCCGAAAAATCAGCGGCCGTCGCCGGAGAGCAAATGCTCCACGACGCGTCCGCATCGCGCAGCGGGTAATCCGCCGCCTTCGTCGGAATGTGCAGCAGCCGGATTTGCGGCTGGTTGGCGTGCGCGATCTCTTCGGCTGAGTCCTTCAACGGCGCACCGGGAAAGCCCTTCAACGGCATTTCCATGTTGGACTGGCCCGACGCGAACCAGACGTCGCCGATCAGCACATCATCCAGCACCACCCGGTCGGCGCCATCGGTGACGGTCACCTGAAACGGCCCGCCCGCGGGGGCCGGCGGCAGATAGACGCTCCAGCTTCCCAAACCGTCGCCCACTGCATCGCGGCGGGCGCCCTGCAGCTCCACCGTCACCTTCTCGCCCGGCGCCGACCATCCCCAGATGTGGATGGGCCGGTCGCGCTGCAGCACCATGTGGCTGCTGAGAACCCCGGGCATGCGCACCGCGCAATCGGCGATGGCCGGATAGCACGACCAAAGGAAAGCGAGACCGCCCACGCGAAACAAGTGCGGAAAGGACATAAGCACATTGTCACGCAAAGCTATCACCCCTGCCACAAATCAGCATTGCGCGTTAGGCGTCAACTTGACAGCGAAATAGCTGGTCAAACCGGAAAAGGCAAATAAAACGAATCGCGACAATTAGAACCCGCTCAGCCACACCAGGGCACGAGCGTCTTGGTCGGCGTTGTATCGGGTTGCACGGTGCTGGAGCACGGCTGATGCTCCAGGTGGGGTTGACACATCAAACAAAGATGAAGGAAGACCTGGGAAAAAACGTCTCCGTCAATGATCGCCTGAAAGTACTGAGCGATTGCGTTTTGGGCGGGTTGGCACGGCCCCCCATGGCTCGATGGTCGCCTATGGCCTGATCGTTGGGTACGGTTTTATGCAGCACGGGTTCGCCAAGCTGTCCAGGGGCCCCGACTCGTTCGCCGCGATTCTCCCGGGGATGGGCGTCCCTGCTCCGCACCTCATGGCATGGCTGACGATACTGACCGAACTGCTCGGCGGCGCTGCTATACTGCTGGGGGCATTCGTGACGATTGTCACCGTGCCGATGACGGCTGTATTATTCGTGGCCATGTTCAAGGTGCATTTGCAGTATGGTTTCAGCTCGATCAAGCTTCTCGCCGTTACTGCAACGGGAGCGAAATTCGGACCCGTGGGTTATGAAATCATCCTGCTCTATATTGCCTGCCTCGGAGCCCTCGTTATCGGCGGGGCCGGCCCATTTGCGATCGACGGACTTGTCCGCAAGCGCTTCGAAGCGCGGACACCAGTAACCGGGTCGTTGGCTTAGGTTTGCCGGCATTACGAGGAAGGTTCGCCGCCTCGTGCCGGAATTACTTCGGTCGAGTCCTCGCTAGGGTTGACGCCGATTCGTTCAGTGTCGATCCCCAGCGAGCAAAGCAGTGCACAGGTCACGGCCAGTTCGCCGACATGCTGGAAATGAAACAATCCACGTGGACCTATTGCCGCCATACCTTGGAATGGGAGCTTTGAAACGTCCTCATTGTTGCGCATTGCACGGCCAAATGTGAACCGAGCCGTTTTCTGAGAATTCAGCACGGTTTGGGGGTGGTCCAGGCCGATATAATGCGCAAGGAGGGGGAGTATGGGACCACAAGCAGCAGAGGCCCCCATCGTCAATGCATGGTCAACGGAGTCGCCGGTTCCGTTCTTCCGCGTCGGAAATTACGCTCCGGTCTCCGACGAGTTGACGACGTTCGATTTGCCGGTTGATGGTGCGATCCCGGGGGAACTCAACGGCTGGTATTTGAAAAACGGACCCAACCCGCGACATGAGACGCCGCATTGGTTCACAGGTGACGGCATGATCCACGGTGTGCGGTTAGAGAACGGGCGCGCCGCCTGGTATCGCAATCGGTGGGTGCGTACCGAGAGCTTTGATACGCCTGCCGTGGTTTATAACAGTGATGGCACGCGCAACCTGCATGCCAGCGTGGCCAATACGAACGTGGTCCATCACGCGGGCAAGACGCTCGCGCTCGTCGAGTCATCGCTTCCGTATCAGATCACTAATGAGCTGGAAACGCTGGGAATCTACGACTTCGCCGGCAAGCTCGCCGACTCGATGACTGCACATCCGAAGATCTGCCCGAGAACAGGCGAATTGCATTTCTTTGGTTATGGCAGCCTGACGAGCCCATTTGTCACTTACCACCGCGCAAACGCGCGGGGAGAGTTGATCATCAACCGCGGCGTCGATGTTCCCGGCTTGACCATGATGCACGACTTCGCCATGAGTGCCGAGCACATCGTGTTCATGGACCTACCGGTGGTGTTTCGGCTCGACATCGCACGCAATGGTCCCGGCGACTTGCCATACCGGTGGAGCGATGATTACGGCGCGCGGCTTGGAGTGTTGCGCCGCGATAATCCGTATAGTCCGATCCGTTGGTTTGACATCGATCCGTGCTACGTCTTTCACGTGCTCAACGCCTTCGATAAGACCGAGGATAATGACAAACTGGTCGTGCTCGAAGCTGTTCGCTATCCGGAGTTGTGGCGCGATGATGGCGCCCCTGGTTCCGACGCAGTGATGTGGTCCTGGACGATCAATCTGACCCGTGGCACCGTCACAGAACAGCAGATCGACGAGCGCGCTATAGAATTCCCGCGGATGGACGATCGGCTGGCCGGTATGCCGGCGCGGTACGGCGTTGCTGTGGGTACGGGTAAACTGGTGCGCTACGACCTGGAACGCGGTACGGCCGAGGAACATTTGTTCGGTACCGCTACCGCGCCCGGTGGACCTGCCGAAGCTGTGTTCGCTCCTGCCGATTCAAACGGGAGCGAACTCTCCGGATGGTATCTGGCCTACGTCTATGACCCGTCCCGGGACAGCAGTGACCTGGTAATCATCGATGCTTCGGACTTCCGAGGCAAGCCCGTAGCTCGCGTGCACCTTCCACGACGCGTCCCGTACGGATTTCATGGTAACTGGATCGCCGGCTGAGGGCGGCGCGTGAATGCGTGAGTCATTTCCTGCGGCAAGAGGAATGGCTTTTCCAGTAACTGGCGGAAACGCATTCAGTAACGGACAGTGGCACTCGTCAGTCGACGGTTTGTCGCCCACTCGCGCCGGCTGGGTTCGATTTCACATTGTCCGCACTGTTTTTTCACTTGCAGGACTAGCCTGCAGCATTCCTGCTTGTTTATGGAGTCGATGATTCGTTCTTGGTAGCTGAGGGGTGCTTTATGAAAATAGGTTTTCTAGGAGCGGGGAACGTGACACGCACTTTCGGCCGTCACTTGATAAACGCTGGTCACACCATCGTGGTATCCAATTCCAGAGGCCCCGAGACACTGGCTGATTTTTGCGCCGATCTCGGTGGAACACGCCATCGCGGGGACCAGGGAGCAGGCGGCCGAGTGCAACGCCGTTATTCTCGCCACACATTGGGTAAAGGTGCCAGAAGTGCTGGAGGGCATCGATTGGCGCGGCCGAATTCTGATCGATGCGACGAACGCTCATCTAGATCCTCCCGATCTCAGTCTGGCCGGAGTCGCCAGATCGCGGGCCGCGTTGAGGGGACGCACCTCGAGCGAGATAGTCGCTGAGATGGCGGTTGGCGCGAGGCTTGTCAAATCGATCAGCAACATGCCCATGGCCTGGATACAGGACTTTTCCCCGAACAAACCTCGTACCGTTATATTTACATCCGGCGACGACACCGAAGCCAAACAGCTAGTAATCGAATTGGTCAACAGCACGGGATTAGTCGCGATTGATCTGGGGTCCCTCGCCAAAGGTGGTGCGATGCATGAGGTCGGCGCTCCTTTATCCGCGATCGAGCTCCACTTTGTCCGTCGGCTTCGTTGAGAGTACCCGAAGGCCGCCTGACAACTCGCTTACCACTCGGATCGTCGGCAAACAGGAAGAAATCCACATGAGGGTGTAGTCGACCCGCCCAGTTGGGAGGGCTGTATTTCTACGACGCGGCGCCGGTCGGTTCGTGTACTACACTACGAATCCGCGCTGGCGGTTCGACGACGTCGACAAGTCCAGTCGCAATGTCGTAAACGAGGCCGGAGATGAGCCACTCGCCAGGCAACGCCGGAATCGCCCTGAGAGCAGCAACGTCGATAGCCACCGCCACGCGCGGATTCAGAATGGACTTCGCCTCCACTTCCCGTTGTTGTATCTGAAAATAGTGCGCCAGCATGTTTGTGTCTTTCGCGAGGCGCGTAATGCCGCAATCTGTATGGTGAAGTACGATCAAGTGAAACTCCCCGCCACCTCCAGGAATCGCTTCGGCAACCTCTCCGATTCGACCGAGCATACCCAGCTGCTCCAAAAGTCCCGGTGTGATTCGGCCGCCGATATTTCTCATGACGACGGCCTCACCCGGTTTGATTCCGAGAACATGAGCAGGGTCCACGCGCATGTCGGCGCAACCGATGATAACAGCCTTCACATTCGGCAAAGACTGTGGCATGAGGGCGCCCGGCTCGGACTGCCGGGCCGCGTACTCCTTGTTACGTTTCAACATCACGTCAATATAGTTCATGGTGATTGTCCTCCAAAGCGGATCGATTCTAGGATTCAGGAACCGGATCAGGCGTCGCACCCAATCTGATGGCAGTTGTGTCTTCTCTGACTTCTCTCCGCTCGGCTGAATTCCGGTCGGCCCCTCCGATGCAATCCAGGTTGACCCGTAGTCGCCGACTCGCCGAATTCCCCGCTACCCGCTCAGCCAAAGAACACCTGCCGGTATCCCACCTGCTCCTAGACCGGCTGGCCGCCTCTTCCGAAAGCTGCCGCCCCGCGCCCCTAAATCAAAATCAACCCCTGCCGGATCCCCAGCGTCACCGCCTCCGTGCGCGTCCCCGCATTCAACTTACTCAAAATCGACGCCACATGAAACTTGGCCGTATGCTCCGAAATGCCCAGCTTCCACGCAATTGTCTTGTTCCCGTGCCCCTCCGCCAGCATCGCGAGCACCTGCATCTCCCGCGGGCTGAGCGTTTGCGAAGGCCCCGCGGGCACCGGACGGTCGGGCGCCAGCGCGGCCAGGTCCTGCGGATGCAGCACCACCAGCCCCGCCGCCACCGCCTCCACCGCCGCCAGAATCTCGCGCGCGCCGAGGTCCCCCGGCAGCACCGCGCGTATGCCGGAGCGGAGCGCCTCGGCGGTCCACGCCGGTTGCAGGTCGGGCGCCAGCACCACCATCGCGGGCGCCCCGTCGCGCGACGCCAGCGCGATCAGGTCCTCCGGCGGCTCATCATGATGCGCCTCCACCGCCGCCAATACGACGTCCGGCTGATGCCGGTCGATCGCCGCGCCCAAGTCGGCCAGCCCCACGGCCCCCACCACTTCGATGCCCGACCCACCGCCGGCCCGCCCCACCCCCACAGATTCCAGGCCGGCGCGCAAGATCGCGGACGGAGCCGCGATCAGCAAACGAATCACGCCGCCTCCGCCACCGCCCGCGCCACCGGCTGGTGTAAGCGGATCGCCACCTCGCGCGTGACGGCACGGTCCCCGCGCAAGAACAACAAGTGAATGACGCCGCCCGCGTTATCCAGCGCCTGGTGCAAGTCCTCCGCCGCGCGAAACGGCCGTCCGTCCGCGCCGGTGAGCACATCGCCGGGCCACAACGGCGCGCCGGCAGCCGGGCTCCCTGCCTCCACCTTCAACACTAGTAATCCGAAACGCCCGTCCTCCAGCCTTACCGCCTGCACCGTGACGCCCAGCGAGAAGCCCGACGCGCCGCGCCGCAGAAACGCGGTCACTGCATTGCCCGGCACGGCCGCGCCCAGCCCGTTCACGATCATGGTATTGATGCCGATCACGCGGCCGTAAGCGTCCGCCAGCGGCCCGCCGGAATTGCCCGGCGCCAGCCGCACATCCGCCAGCACCCAGCTCTGCCCGCCGAACCCCGCCAGCGTTCCCAGCGCGTGCACTATGCCGGTGGTCAACGCCCCCACAAACCCGAGCGGATGCCCGATCGCCATTACCAGTTCTCCCACCCTCACGGCGTTCGAATCGCCGAAGGTGACCGCCGGCAGATCGCGCGCCGCCACCTGCAGCGCGGCCAGGTCCCGCCGCGGGTCGCGCGCCACCAGCTTGGCCGCCAAATCGCGGCCATCCCACAGCCGGACCGTCGCGTCACCCCGCGCCACGTGCGCGTTGGTGATAACCTTTCCGTCGGTTGAGGCGATCACCCCCGAGCCGCCCGCCTGCGCGCCGCGCAAATGCACCTCCACCGTCGAACGGCGCAACCGTTCCGCGATCTCTCCGAAGGCCCGCATCATTTCACTCCTCCCTCCGCGGCCGTTCCCCCACCGTTATGTTTAGTTCGATGAACTGCCCGCCGCGCACGATGCGCGCCGCAATGGGTTTGCCCACCGACTGCCCGTCCAGCGACGTCTGAATATCGTCTGTGTCGCGCACAGGCTTGCCGCCCAGCGTCACCAGGATGTCGCCGATCAGCACGCCAGCTCGCGCCGCCGGTCCCTCGGCTTCAGCCGAAAGCACGATCAGCCCCGTGCTCCCGTCGGGCAACGCCACCGGATGCAGCCCCAGCCCCAGGTAGCCGCGCGACACGTGTCCCGCGCGCAGTAGTTCATCCACCACCCGATTTACGGTCGATACCGGCACCGCCAGCCCCGCAATGCGCGAGAGCGCGCTGGTGGCAATGCCCAACACTCGTCCCGCAGTGTCCACCACGGCGCCGCCCGAGCTGCCCGGATACAGCGTCAGGTCCAGCCGCAAATATTGATCGAGTTGCCCGCCGCGCCACGAGCGCCAAGGTCCCGAGACCGCGCTCATGATCCCCATGGTGGCGTTCACGCCCGAGTCCGGCGAACGGCCAATCGACAGCACCACCTGTCCCGGCTTCAGCGTCTCGGTGGATCCAAAATTGGCCGCCGGGGTTCCGTTCTCGCCCAGCTTCAACACGGCCAGGTCGGTGCCCGCATCCCTGCCCGCCAGCGTCGCGGAAGTGGTGCGCCCGTCCGGCAGGGTGATGCCGATCTCCTCCCGCCGCCGGATGGCGTGCTCGGCCGTCACAATCACTCCCGGCCGCCAGATGACGCCGCTTGAAGCAAACCGCGGTCGCGCATTTACGGCTACCACGGCGCGCCCCGCCTGCTCCACCGCGCCCGCCAGCTCATTCGATAAGGCCACTAATTCGTTTTCCATGATTCCAGCATGACGCGGACGCCCCGCCGCGCACACCGGCAAATCGGCTAGGCCGCGCCTGGAAGAATGGCGGGTCGGTTATACTTGGCTGACAGCCAGGCTCGTAACGCGCAGGAGGATGTGATGCTTACCAGGCTCGGGTGGCTCAAAGTTGCGATTCCGTTGTTTCTTTGTGTGGCGGCGGCCGCGCAGGTCCGCCTGATTACCCTTGACAAGTTCCCTTTTGAGCAGGGCCCCAGTTCCGGCCCCACGCAACTCGCGGGCGGCGATTACGTTGCGGGCCTGGCCGGTCCCGACCGCATTGCCCGCATGACCCCGGGCGGCGCGCTCTCCACCGTCTACACGCTCGCGGCGGATGGCAGCCAGGGCAGTGGCGTGAATACCTTGATTCAAGGGAGCGATGGCAACCTGTATGGCACGTGTTCCTATGGAGGTGCCAATTCCGACGGAACCGTTTTCAAGCTCACTCTCGACGGACACTTCACGCTGCTCTATACGTTTCAAGGCTCGGACGGCAGACAACCCGCGGGCAGACTGGTCGAGGGCGATGACGGCGCTCTTTACGGCGTCACATCATTCGGCGGCCCAAACGATGCCGGCACCATTTTCCGTATCGGCCGCACGGGCCTGTTCACCTCCCTGTTCGCCTTCAACGGCAGCACTACGGGCGACAACGTCAACGGCGGGCTGATTCTTGCGAGCGATGGCAATTTCTATGGCACGACGTTCGCCGGCGGCACGAATCCGTACGGCGCGGGCACTGTTTTCAAGATCAGCCCGCAGGGCAACTTCACCTCGGTGTATTCGCTCGATGGCATCGACGGCTACTTTCCCAATGGACCGGTCCTCGAAGCCAGCGACGCCAATTTCTACGGCACAGCCACGTTTGGCGGCCAGTTCGATTTCGGTGTGGTCTACCGGCTGACTCCATCCGGCGAATACACGGTGGTGGCTTCGTTCGACGACAACAGCAATGGCGCGGATCCTTTCGGCGCGCTCATCGAGGGCAGCGATGGCAGCCTCTATGGCATCACCGACCTGGAATATTATTATCTCGGCGGCACCGCGTTTCAGTTGACTCCATCAGGCAGCCTCACCACGCTCGCTACCTTCGGCGAAGGAGATCAGGTATTCGACGGCTTGCTCCAGGCGGAAGGCGGCGGCATCCGCGGGAATACGGATGGAATTGCGTTCGCAATTCGGCTGGGCATCCCCGAGCCGTTACCGTCCATCGCGCATTTCCGACCCGCCATCGGTGAGGCGGGTACCGTGGTCACGCTGCGCGGCGATCATTTCGCTTATGCGTGTGAAGTGAGGTTCAACGGAGTCAAGGCCGCGTTTCGCACCACCTCCGCGAACTTCATCGAGGCCATCGTGCCGTGGGGAGCCACCACTGGACCAGTTTCAGTGCGAAACCTGGGCGGGACCAAACAAACCACCACCCCCTTCACTGTCACGCGTTAGTCGTGGGGCAGACTCTCAGTCTGCAGCGGCCTCTCAGGCCGCCAAAAGCCGTTCACCAGGCGGGTAGCCGCCCATCGTGCAGAAAACAAGCACTGAATCCCAATCCGTGCTCTGCGGTCTTTCTCCCGCCATGCTAATGTAATCGTGGCGCCAGCCGGCCGGGTCGAACGCACAAAGCAACAAAATGTTACACAATGTTACGCAAAAACAGTTTTTTCGTTACGCTTGTCCCAGTCGAGGAATACCTTTCCACTTCTTACGACCCGGATTGCGACTACGTCGACGGTAGACTGGAGGTCCGAAACGGAGGAGAAAAGGGCCACAGCAAAACGCAGGGCAATCTCTATCTTTACCTGAGAACCCACTATCCCCAGCTCATTTCTTTCGTGGAATTGCGCATCCGCGCATCGGCCACCCGCTACCGCATTCCCGACATCTGCGTCATGCTCGCGGAACCCACGGAAGAGGTGCCCGCTCAGCCCCCGTTTTTGTGAATTGAGATCCTATCGCCCGAAGACCGCGCCGACAGAGTCCAGCGCAAAGTCGGTGATTATCTAAAGATGGGTGTCAGCTACATCTGGGTGATCGATCCACGCGAACGGGACGCGGTCATCTACACAACTTCCGGCACCCACGTGGTAGATGACGGCCAGCTCCGCACCACCAATCCCGATATCGCCGTCCCGCTGGCCGAGCTTTTTTAAGAATCGCCCAAAGCTAATCCACAATCGCCTGGTAAGCCAGCACATGCACCATCCGGTCCAGGGTCAGATCGCCGGACGGATGCAACTGCGCCATAAAAACCGTGATCATCTGCTCCTTCGGATCCACCACGAACGCCGTATAAAAAAACCCGCCCCAGTTGTATTCGCCCGGCGATCCCAGTTCCTCCAGCGGTGCCTTCACTCCGTCTATGCCGAACCCCAGGCCGAAACCCTGGTCCGGCCCGATCTTCCCCAACCGGTCCGTGGTCATCAACTCCACCGTCTTGCGGCTGATCAGCCGCTTGCCGCCCGCCTTGCCCCCGTCCAGCATCATCTGGCAGAACCGCGCATAGTCCATGGCCGTCGAACACAAACCCGCTCCCCCCGAGAACAGCTTCTTCGGCCCCCGGTACGGATAGTCCGCCGAGTAGCTGAACGCGCCCTCCACGATCGGCTGCTCCGGAAAACGGTTCAACCCCTTATCCGGATAAAACGTGTAGGCCGTCGCCAGCCGCTTCACCTTATTTTCCGGCGGATAGAAGTAGGTATCCTTCATTCCCGCCGGCTCAAAAATCCGCGTCCCGAAAAACTCGTCGAGCGGCATCCCCGACCACACCTCCACCAGGTATCCCAGCGCGTCGATCCCCAGGCTGTATTCGAACTTCTGGCCCGGATTGAACAGCAGCGGCATTCCCGCCAGACGCTTCACGCTGTCGCCGATGGTTCCGTCATACTGCAGCAGCCCGTGCGCCACGTTGGCGTCTTTGTACATCGGACCCAGGTCTTCGTTCCAGTGATACGTGATCCCCGACGTGTGCGTCATCAGGTTGCGAACGGTGATCTCCTGCGTCGCCGGAATGGTATAAGGCTGCCCGGAGGCAGGCTTCACCAGCACCTTGGGATTTTTGAACTCCGGAACGTATTTCGAAACCGGATCGTCCAGCAGGAATTTGCCCTCTTCGTACAGCATCATGGCCGCCAGCGTGGTAATCGGTTTCGACATCGAACAGATGCGAAACAGCGCATCTGGCTCCATCGGCTTGGCGGCCTCGCGATCCATCATGCCCTGCGCCTTCAGCCACGCCACCCGCCCGCGCCGCGCCACCAGCGTCACTGCCCCCGCGATGCGCTTCTCGGCAATTGCCCGGTCCACCGCCGCGCCGATCCGCGCCAGGCGTTCCGAAGAAAGCCCCACCGATTCCGGACTGGCTGCCGGAAGTTCCTGCGCCGCCGCGGCCCACCCGCCCAGCAGGCACCCGATCACCGCGGCGCTTTTGATTAAACGCGCAAAACGGGGCCACGGCCGGGCCGCCATCATCCCGCGAGGCCCTATCCTTCTTGGCGGTGCGGACACGCGCCCCTTTGCGCTGGAAAACGGTGACTGTGGATTCATCGGTTGGAGTATAACGCTAAAACGTCCGCCGCAGATAAGCGGAGATCAGGATGATCAGCAGTCCCGAAATCGCGCTCCCCGCCAGCAGCCGCCCGCGATGCTCCGGGTTCTTGGTCACCACCACAATGCCCACCGCGAAGACGTGCGCCACCAGCAGCAGCTTGATGCTCAGCAGAATGTAGTAGCGCGGGTTGTGCCCTGGGTTGGTGGCCAGGTTGTACCCACCGGAAATCAGAAGCGCGGTGATGGCGCCGAACACCAGCGGCCGGAACAGGGCCGCGGTCCGGTCGGTCAGCGTCTTCCGCGCGTCGGCCGCCAGCGCGGCGCCCGCCGGAACCATCACCAGCCATCCATAAATCATTCCACCAATCAACGTGGCTACCGACGCGATATGCAGCCAGCGCATGGCAATGCCAAGAGCTTCGAACATGGGTTGATTATACAATCGAGTAATGGTGCACGAGATCCTGCCGGTGGGAATGCTGCAATGCAACTGCTCCATCTTTGGCGATGAGCAGTCCGGCGACGCGCTGGTAGTGGACCCGGGCGATAACCTGCGCGGGATCGAGGAAATCCTGGCGCGGCACCATCTGCACGTCAAGGCCATCGTGGTTACCCACGCGCACATCGATCACATCGGCGGCGCGCACAAGCTGCATGCCTCCACCGGCGCGCCCGTCTACATGAACGAGAATGACGACAAACTGCAGGACATGATGGATATGCAAGCCGCCTGGCTGGGCGTGCGTACCCCCGAGCGCACCGTCATCGATACGCCCGCGCGCGATGGCGATATCCTGCGCGCGGCCGGCGCCGAGTTTCACGTCCTGCATACGCCCGGCCACACGCCCGGAAGCATCAGCCTGTGGATGCCGGTCGAAAAGAAGCTGGTGGCTGGCGACACGCTCTTTCGTGACAGCATCGGCCGCACCGATCTTCCCTTCGGCGACGGCGACCAGATCCTGCGCTCGATCCACGACAAGTACTTCGCCCTTCCGGATGAAACCGTGGTAGTGCCCGGGCACGGTCCGGTGACCACCTTGGGGCGCGAGAAACAGTTCAATTATTTCCTGCAGGGAATGTAGATGAAGATACCCAACTGGCCCATATCGTCCGCGCGCGAGATGGAACTCCTCGGCCAGGTGCTGGAGAGCGGGCGCTGGGGCGGCCATAGCGATTTCGTCAAGCGCTTCGAACGCGCCTTCGCGGAGTTCACGCACTGCGCGCACGGCATCTCCGCCATGAACGGCACCGTCACGCTGGAAATGGCGCTGTCGGCGGCGGACGTACGTCCCGGCGACGAAGTGATCGTCCCCGCCATTTCCTTCGTCTCCACCGCCATGGCCGTCTCGCGCGTGGGTGCCACGCCGGTCTTCGTAGATATCGAGCCGCTGAGCTTCAATATGGACCCGCAACGCGCCGCCGCGGCCATCACCTCGCGCACCCGGGCCATCATCGCGGTCCATTTCGGCGGCGCCATCGCGGATATGGACCGCCTGTCGCCGCTGGCCGCGCAACATAATCTGGCGTTAATCGAAGACGCCGCCCATGCCCACGGCTCGGAGTGGAACGGGCGCCGCGCCGGCAGCCTGAGCATGGCTGGATCGTTCAGCTTCCAGAATTCCAAAGTCATGACGGCGGGCGAAGGCGGCATCCTGACCACCAGCGATGCGGGTTTCGCCGAGCGCGCCTGGTCCATCATGGACCAGGGCCGCAAACCCGATGGCGGCTGGTTCCACCACTACCTGCTGGGCAGCAATTATCGCATCACCGGGCTGCAGGCCGCCGTGCTGCTGGCGCAACTCGAACGCCTGCCGGAACAGAATCGCCGCCGCACCGAAAATGCGGCGCTCCTGCGCGCGGAGCTGGCGGACCTGCCTGAGCTTCGCTTGCAGTCGATACCGGCGGCGCAGAATGCCAGCTCGTGGTATCTGCTGCTAGGCCGCATCTCCGGACGCGACGAGTTTCACCGCGCCTTGACCGCGCAAGGCGTCCCGTGTACGCCGTTCTATCCGCATCCGCTCTACGGCAATCCTCTGTACCAGCGAGGCAACTGCCGCGTGGAACCCTGCCCGGTCGCGGAAGAGTGTATCGCGGATGCTTTCTGGCTGCCGCATCGCGCGCTGCTGGGCGACCGGGAAACAACCAAGGAAGTGGCCGCGGCCATGCGCCAAGCAGTCCGCGCCACACGCACTACAATGGAGGTGGCATCATCATGACAAACGATCGCAATCCAATCAGCCGGCGCGGCTTTGTCCAAACCGCGGCGCTGGCAGCCGGAGCGCTTAGCTCGGCGGACCTGACGCACGCGGCTTCCTCGGCCGACGTCAAAATTGGGCTGTACAGCATCACCTACGGTGGCGTCTGGTATCGCGGCGACGCGCTCACCGTCGAGCAGGTGATCGGCCGGGCGAAAAAGTTCGGATACCAGGGCGTGGAGATCGACGGCAAACGTCCCCACGGCAACCCGCTCGACATGCCGTCCGCACGCTGCCGCGACTTGCGCAAACTGGCCCACGATCAAGGTCTCGATATCTATGCCGTGGCTGCCAACAACGATTTCAGCAGCCCCATTCCGGAACATCGCGAAGCGCAGTTGGTGTACGTCCGCGAACTGATGCGCATGACTTCCGAGCTGGGCGCCAAAGTGATGCGCGTCTTTCTGGCCTGGCCGGGCGTGACGCTGCTGCCCGAGGGCGGCGGCCGCTACGACCTGGCGGTAGCCTCTTGGAAAGCCGAGCACCAGGAGTTCTCACCCGAGCAGACCTGGGCCTGGTGCCGCACGTGCCTGGTGGAAGCCTCCCGCATGGCCGGCGATTTCGGCCTGACCCTGGCACTGCAAAACCATCCACCGGTGATCGATCATGGCTATCACGATTGCCTGCGCATGGTCAACGAAGTGGCCTCGCCGCACCTGAAGATCTGCCTGGATGCGCGTCTGGAACATCATCTCGACGAAGCCGGCGTGCGCAAAGCGCTGAACGAAGTGGGCCCCCTGCAAACTCTGTGGCACTACGGCGGCGAATTCGACCGCGGCCCCGGCGGCATCACTGTCAAGGGCGATGAGAAGGCGCTGGCGGAAATGCAGGGCCTCCTCGATATCGGCTACAAAGGTTGGGCCGGCTTTGAGCTCTGCCATCCGCTGCCGGTGGTGAACGGCCAGACCGTGGGCCTCGAATTCGTCGACAAAAACGCGCAACTGGCTGCCGAATACATGCGCGGCATCCTGGCCGAAGCCAGGAAGGCGCACGCCGCATAGAGCGCAAAGGGGCGCGCATCCCGCGCCGCCATATAGGACAGGAAGTCCGCAGCTTCCAGCGGCGCGGGGCGCCCCGTTTTGCGCGAGTTCTCCAAAAGTGCAAAGGGGCGCGTATCCCGCGCCGCATCAGGGCAGCCAGTCGCCCGCTTATCGCGTCATCAGCCGGGCTCCGAACCGGCCGAAGGACCGCGGCTGCTGAAACGCCTTGCTCACCCCTTCGACTCCGTCCGCGCTGCTGCCCGGGGTTGCCAAATAAGCATGCAGGTCGCCGGTGCTGGTCTCGACGGCCAGACCCACGATCTCACCGTGGATATTGATGGAACATCCGGTCAACAGATACAAGGGTGAGTTCGCCGGAATGAGCGTATTCAGATCGTTCATGGCGCCGTTCCGCCATAGGAACGCGCGCGGGTTAAAGCTGGAATCGAGCGACACACCTACAACGTCGCCATTGTCGTTAATGCCGGAGGCGGAGCTCGCATAGTCCCCCGCAACTGTCTGGAGGTCTTGCATACCTGTACTCTGGCTCCACAGGAAGGCGTGAAAGGTCGCGTCGCCGGTCAAGTCGGAGCTGCCAACCGCCTGACCTTGATTATTTATGGCAAAGGCCATATGGTTTTGCGCTCCGCCCAGGTTACCCAGATCGATCATCTTGTCTTTTTCCCAGAGCAGCGCGTGCATGGGCGACAGGTTGACCAGAGTATTCGTGTTGAAGGCCGCGCACGCGCCCGACGCGCCGACCGCTTGCCCATTGTCGTTGATCCCGAGGGCGATTCCTTCCAGGTCGCCGGCGTATGTAGGCAGCTCGTAGGCTTTGCCGTTTCTCCAGAAGACAGGCTTCACCTCGAGCACCTGGGGAGCCGGGCAAGCCGGGTCTTTCGTGTCGTTCTCCGCATACCCGACCGCGCCACCCAGGCTGTTGATCTCGTTGGCAAACCCGTTGTGTCCTCCCAGCGTGGGGAGCGCCGTCATCACGCCCGATTGCCACACGAAAGGCTGGCATATGAGGTGCGTGCCGAAGCCGCAGAAATCCTCGCCGTTCGGATCTGCCTTTTGCCTTTCAGCTTCGCCTACAAATTGGCCCGAACCATTTGCGCCAAAGGTGATGCTGTTAGGTCCTCCAAGTCCAGGGGCGCCGATGTCCACATGCCGCCCTTGGTACCAGACGGCCGCATGCTGTGCGCCGCTCGCGATCGTCGCCGAACCGCCGATCAGGCCATTGCCCGTGATTACGAACGGCTGGCTGAACGTGCCGCCGGGTAACGTGCCGAGGTCGGTGATCGTGTAATGCGTTGCTTGCGCCTGCGCTGCCAGAGCGGCGCCCAGGCTTACCGCTGTGGCGTAAATCAAAGTTTTGAATGTCATGTTTCTTCTCCTTGTCTAACCATTGAGCGCAAAGGGGCGTGGGGCGGCCCGTTTTGCGCGAGTTCATCGAAAGTGAGCCGTTTCCAGCCCGCCTCATTGGGATTAGGCGCGAACAGCATTTCGGAACTATCATGCCGGCTCGCGAAATTTGAGGGAATCGGATCAGCGGTATAATTCAGCCCAGTGACAATGCCGGACGCGGCACAACCGGGCGAAACTGCGGGTGGCGACATCAGCCGCTTATTGCACGCCTGGGGCAATGGAGACCAGGGGGCGCTCGCACAGTTGACCCCCATCGTTTATGCGGAACTCCGAAGGCTGGCCCGCCGCTACATGAAGGGTGAGCGACCCGGCCACAGCCTGCAGACCACGGCCCTGGTAAACGAAGCTTACATGCGCCTGGTGGATTACAACCGCATGAAGTGGCAGGATCGCGCGCACTTCTTCGCGGTGTCGGCTCAGTTGATGCGGCGCATCCTGGTGGAGCACGCCCGGCGGCATAACCTGAAACGGGGCGGCGGCGTCGAGCACATCTCTTTAGATGAAGCCGCGCTGGTGGGCGGCCGGGACAGAGACATGGTCGCGCTGGATGACGCCCTAAACTCGCTGGAACGTTTCGATCCGCGTAAGGTGCAAGTAGTCGAGATGCGCTTCTTCGGTGGGCTCAGCGTGGAAGAGACCGCCGAAGTGCTGAAGGTGTCGCCGATCACCGTGATGCGCGATTGGAACACCGCCAAGGCATGGCTTTATCGCGAATTGACTGGCGGGACCGCGGATGGATTCCGAGCGCTGGAAACAGATCGATAACCTGCTGCAGGCCGCCTTGGAGCGTCCGGTGGCGGAGCGCGCGGAATTCTTGCGGCACGTCTGCGCGGGCGACGATGCCTTGGAGCGGGAAGTTGGCTCATTGCTGGCCGCACAGCAAATGGCCGGAGGCTTCCTGGAGAGTCCGGCGATCGAAATAGCCGCACGGGCCCTCGCCCAACAGCAGAGCAATGGCGGTCTCGAAGACGGCGATTTCGCGGCCGGCCGGCAGATCTCCCATTACCGCATCGTGAACAGACTGGGCGCCGGCGGGATGGGCGTGGTCTACAAGGCGGAAGACACCCGGCTGGGGCGTTTCGTGGCGCTCAAATTCCTGTCCTCTGAATTCGCCGGCGACCCGGATGCCCTGGAACGGTTTCAACGCGAGGCGCGCGCCGCTTCCGCCCTGAATCACCCGAACATCTGCACGATTCACGATATCGGCCAGCAGGATGGCCGGCCCTTCCTGGTGATGGAGTATCTGGAAGGCGCTACGTTGAAGCAGCGCATCGCTACGGGCCCTTTAGCATTGGATACGCTGCTGGCGCTGGCCATCGAGATCGCCGATGCCTTGGATGCGGCCCACACCGCGGGCATCATCCATCGCGACATCAAGCCGGCGAATCTTTTCATCACGGGGCCCCAAAGCGGACGCCCCGATCACGCCAAGATCCTCGATTTCGGCCTGGCTCAATTGGGGACGCCGCACGGGGAACCGATCACCAGGCCGGGTGTCACCGTCGGCACAGCGGGTTACATGTCGCCGGAGCAGGCCTTGGGGCAGCCCATCGACGCGCGGGCTGATCTGTTCTCCTTCGGGATGGTGCTTCATGAAATGGCCACCGTGGATCAGGGTGGGGCGCCGCCGGAACTGCGGCGCATCATATCGAAATGCCTGGAGGCTGACCGGGAACGCCGCTACCAGTGCGCGGCAGACATACGCGGAGCCCTGCAGCATCTGAAAGACGCGAAGACCGGAACGGCGGGTATCGCCAAACGCTGGAAGTGGATTGCCTCCGCCGCCGCGGCTGTGCTGGCGTGCCTCGGAGCCGGATACTTCTATCTGCATCGCACGATGCATCTAACGGACAAGGACATGCTTGTCCTGGCGGATTTCGCAAACACCACGGGCGATCCTGTGTTCGACGGAACGCTTCGCCAGGGATTAGCGGTACAGCTTGAACAGTCCCCGTTTCTCAGCCTGGTTTCCGAGAGGCGCATCCAGAAGACGCTCGGTCTGATGGGCCGGCCGCCGGATGTCCGCCTTACTCCGGATCTCGCCCGGGAAGTCTGCGAACGGACCGCGGGCGCCGCCGTCCTGGAAGGCTCGATCGCCACCCTTGGGACCCATTACGTATTAGGTCTGCACGCGACGAACTGCCGCACCGGAGACACCTTGGATGAGGAGCAGGAGCAAGCGACGAGAAAAGAAGACGTGCTGACTGCCCTGAGTCGAATTGCCAGCCGATTCAGAACCCGGGCGGGCGAGTCGCTGTCCACTGTGGAGAAGCACTCGACCCCGCTCCCTGAAGCGACCACGCCTTCCCTGGAGGCATTAAGAGCCTATAGCGCAGGATTGCAAATTCACTCGTCTACGGGTGGCGCTCTGCCTTTGCTCCAGCACGCCATCGAGATCGATCCAAAATTCGCGATGGCTTATGCATATCTGGGCCACACCTACGGCGCCATGGGCGAGTCTGATCTCTCGGCCGGGAACGCCACCAAAGCCTATCAGTTGCGGGACCACGCGAGTGACCCGGAGAGGTTCTTTCTGACCCTGACATACCAGTTCCGCGTGACAGGAGACCTGGAAAAGGCGCAACAGACCTGTGAGTTGTGGGCGCAAACTTATCCGCGCGAAGTAAATTCCCATGCCTTCCTGTCAACTATCTGCCAGATTACCGGCAAATATGAAAAGTCGATCGCGGAAGCCCGTAAGGCGGTGGAGATCGATCCGGATTTTGCTATCGCGCATGCCAATCTTGCATTCGGATATCTGAATCTTGACCGCCTGGACGAAGCCGGGGTCGCCCTGCAGCGAGCCTCCGCCCGCAAACTGGAGTTCCCGGACTTTTTCGTCATGCGGTACGACATCGCTTTCCTGAAAGGAGACCAAGCCGGAATGCAACGGGAGGTGGCGCTGGCTCAAAGGTCCGGAGCGGATGATTTGCTGGCCGACAAAGAAGCTCTTGTCCTGGCATATTCCGGTCATCTGCGACAGGCGAGGACAATGTCCGGGCGTGCGGTGGACCTGGCCCGGCAGGCCTCGCACCGGGAAAGTGCCGCTCTGTTCGAAACGGGAGCGGCGCTGCGGCAAGCTTTCTTCGGAAATGCCGCAGAGGCCAGGCGTAACGCGCTCGCGGCACTGGAGCTTGCCAAGGACCGCGAAGTAGAGTATGGCGCGGCTTTCGCGCTGGCGCTGGCCGGTGATTCTTCCCGGTGTCAAAAGCTGGCGGACGATATGGAAAGACGCTTCGGGCAGGATACATCGGTCAGGTTCGCTTACCTGCCGGAACTGCGCGCCCTTCTGGCGCTGAACCGGGGCGCAGCGTCACAGGCGATCGCACTGCTCGAGAGTGCCGGCACATATGAACTGGGCACGCCCCGCAGCAGCATACACGGATACTTCGGGGCTCTCTATCCGGCCTACGTGCGTGGTCTGGCCTATCTTGCGGCGCACCGGGGCGCCGAAGCCGCATCGGAATTCCAGAAGATTCTGGCGCACCGCGGAATCGTGGTCAGCGATCCCATAAGCGCACTGGCGCGCTTGCAGTTGGGCAGGGCATTCGCTTCGGCGGGAGACGCGGTTAAGGCGAAGACCGCTTACCAGGATTTCCTGACACTCTGGAAAGACGCCGATCCCGGCATACCTGTCCTTACGCAGGCCAAAGCAGAGTACAGGAAGTTGATGTAGTTCTCCTGGCATCTGGAAACGTTAGCGCGTTACGACCGACGAAGCGGCGTTAAGGTAACGGCATCCTTTATCCCCGACCCTGCGGTGACCCGGAGCAGGGGATAGCGATTGTTTTCGAACTCCAGGCCAGGATCTATCCGGATTTGGCTCAGCAAGGATTTGCGCGAGTTTATCGAGTTACTCAACGCCACGGGAGTTAATTACGTTGCCGTTGGGGGATTTGCCGTAGCGTAGCAGCGTCCCGATCCTAATGCGGAGCTTTGTACCAGTCGCCATCCGGCACTTCCGGTTTGGGCTCCACCCAAAGACGAAACTGATCGAGATCCGCCACCTTGATTAACCGATCACGTATATGTTGGATCAGATGCCCGCGTACCGCGAGGGGCAGGTTATCCCAAGTCTCAATCCCGGGCATCAGCCGCCAAATACCATACGTCCGAGTTCATCCCCCGACCGGCTCGCGCCTTCGGGGTCGGAAGCGTTGCGAAAGCGTTCGGCCAGTCCTAAGAGTTGCTGTTGCTTCCTTGTCTGCGCCTCCATTCCGTCCTCGATTGGCTGATGCTCTGAACGAATGGTTTTGCTTGCCGTTCGCAGAGCACCATTATCACCAAGATGGTGGCGTCCCTCAGGGGGATTCGAATGGACGGGGCGGCAGACTTGGGATGCCGTGGGCTTCCTAAGTCTCTTGTTTTTGGACGTGGCTGATTGGTGGGCGCTAACGGAGTTTTGCGGCGCGGTTAGGCTTTCAGGTCGAGGAGCCGGACGAAACCTTCCTGCGAGAAGTGCCGGTCATTCGTCAGGATCTCCTGGATGTCTCTTTGGCGCATGACGTTCATGGAGATACAATCCACGAGGCTGTATTGCTTGTCGGGCCGCCTCCCATACAGCGCCAAGCCAGCGAGGAACGAGTCGTGCGACTGTGAAACCACGTCGATATCTGGATCGTTTAGAATTTCCCGAACCAAGCGGCAAGCCAAACGTCTGGTGTGCTCACCGCGAGCGGAAACGGCGGTAAGGAATTCAGCCGGCACCTCTTCGGATGTGGTCAAAAGCGCTTCCGAAAAGGTAGCCGCACGCGCTGCCTCAGCCCAGAGATCACCAGGAAGGAAAACAGCGAGCCAGTAAAGTGTGTCGGCAAAGACCCGCTTCACCGTTTTGGTGTTCCGTAAACGTAGTGGTCGATTTGGCTCGAAAGATCCTTCGGAATCTGGCGCAATTCCTCAGGCGGGATCAGCCGACCCAGGCGCTGGGCGACGCGCGCAATGCGTGGCATTTTCCGGGACGTGGCGACCCCTTGCCTCTCCGACGACGGTATCGCCTTTGTCTTTCCGGTTGAGCGTGCCATAGCAATCTTAAGAATACCAGGAGCGCGGTTGTCTCTAGGCGGTAAAGCCAAAATTGGCGTCCCCAGGGGGATTCGAACCCCCGTTACCGCCGTGAAAGGGCGATGTCCTAGGCCGGGCTAGACGATGGGGACTTGCTGGCCAAAACGGAAGACAAATCCAATGTAACACGCCCGCGCCGCGCCCCGAAACGCTATGTGCTACCTTCTGCACCATGAAACTCCGCTTCCTGTTGCCTCCCGCCGCCGTGCTGGCCCTGGGCGTGGCTGGATGGCTCTTCGCCCAGCCCGCCGGCGACCCGCTGGTCGAGGGTTTGCGCCTGGTGGAGGTGGCTTCCGTCGCCGACGCCGCCGAACAGCTCTACGGCCAGCGCATCTACATGTCGCACGACATGCGACCCATCTTCACCGCCAAATTCGCCGGACCCGCCGTCACCGTGCTGCTGAAGAAGGAGGAGCACCACGAAGGCTCCGCCGCTTCGCAAGGCATGCTCGACGCCATTGACGCCGCGCCTCCCGGATCGGTCTACGTCATCGTGCTCGAAGACGGCCTGGATATCGCCGGCATCGGCGGTCTCATGTCCACCGCCATGAAGTATCGCGGTTTGGCGGGCGCCGTGGTGGACGCCTCCGTGCGCGATCTGCCGCAGATCAAGCGCCTGCAGTTTCCGGTCTTCAGCCGCGGCATTGCGCCCTCCACCTCGATTAATCACTATCGCTTCGCGGGCGCCAACATTGCGGTCACCTGCGCGGGCGCGCGCGTGAATGCGAATGACATCATCGTGGCGGATGAGGATGGTGTGGCCGTGGTGCCCCGCGCGCACGCCGCCGAAATCCTGAAGAAGGCGCAGGAACTGGACAACACCGAACACAGCATGGTGCCCTTCATCGAGAAGTTCCGGTCCATTCGCGAGGCGGTCGCCAAGTTCGGCCGGATTTAGCGGCGGATCCTTAGAAACTCAATAACAGAAGCCCGGCGCTGTCCGTGGTAGCGGCGTTGCCGCTGGTCGTCACCGTAACCGCATGGCCTGTACCGCTCACCTGCACGCTATAGCCATAGCCGGTGTTGGGGCTCAGCCCCGTCACCAGCATGGTATGCACGCCCGCCGGTGCAGATAGCATAGCGCCCGTGAAGGCCGTTGTGGCCCTCACCGGAAAGTAGACAGCCGTGCTGCCGAACACCGCGCCATCGAACGCCGTCCCGATGAGGCTCTGCAGATACGTGGCCGCCGCCATCGCCACCCCGGGATCGGCGCCCTGCAGGACGTGCAAGAACCGCGCATCGGCAGGCAGCGCGGGATCCTCCACCGCGAAAATATACTGCGTGGGCTCCAGTTCCGCGATCGGGTTCAGATTGCCCGCGCCATAGAAGGCAGTCGAAGACGGACTCTTCGGCAACAGCGTCTGGATGAACAGGTGCTGCCCGTCCGCCATGGTTTCGGTCGCTACGTTCCCGTTGATACGACGGATTGGTCACCAGGCTCAGATGAAACTGCTTGAACAAGCCCGGATTCGAAGTGCCGCGATCGTAGATCACGATGTAGTCGTTGCTGTACCAGAGGATCGACCGCGTCGCCTGCGTCACGCTGACCGCGCTATCCGCCGCCGACCAGTAATCCGGGCGGTTGAACAGGTTAGTCAGGTTACTCGCCGCGTAAACATAGCCGGGGCCCGAGCTCATCACCGTAGTAGGATCACCCGCGTTTTGGCCCAGGATGAACTGGCTGCCATTCGCCCACTCTCCGGTTTCGAACCACTGCAGTCCGGTGGGCGTGCCGTTCGGGCACGAATTCTGCAGCGCCAGCGTGTTGTGATAGACCGTGGTCATGCCCTGTGCGTTGTTGTCGTAGTTGCTCATCTCTTTGGTGAGCCACTCGCCTTTGCGGTAGAACTCAAACTGTCCGCCATCCCCATCCTGGTGATTGATGGATTCCCAACTGGCGCGATAGTCGAACATGGTGTTGGTCGAACTCCAGTCGCTGTGCGCCAAAATGCGCCCCGCGCCGGGATCGTAGAACAACGTCGGGTAAGTCGGACGCGGGTCCGTGCCGGGCGCCGCGGATGGATCCATCAGCATGTAATACAGGATCGTTTCAGTGAAGCTCCAGGGCTGCGTCAACCGGGTATCCAGGCCGCTCGCGCCGCCTTCCGGCACGTTCACCACGAACCAGCGCGCGGTCTCGGCGTGCGCCGTCACGCCGTTTTGGGCCTCCAGCAGCGTCAACAGGGCGAAGGCCCGCATGTAGTCCGGCGTCACATACAGCCGTAGCACGTCGCCGTAGCTGCCGAACTGGTACACCGGCCCCAGCCAGACTTCCGTCGGCGGCACGAACGGCGTCGGCGTCAGGGACGACAGCATTCCGGTCACGTAGCGATCCCAGACCGGCGCGCCAATCAATCCGATTTGCGGGCCGGCGTAACTCACGTTGTTGAAGCCGGCGGTCTGCAGCGCCAGCAATTCCCCAAGCAAAAAACCAAACGACTCGCCGTACAGCATGCCTTCGGGTGGAAGGCCGCCGCTAGCCAGGCCAAACCCCGCGCCGTCCCCGGCAATGCCATACGCATTGGCCGCTGCGGCCGGATCGCCCATCATGGCGTATTGCTGGTACAGCCAGGCGCCCGTAGCATCCAGAATGTAGCTGCGCAGCGAGTTGCCGATCTGCGAGGCGGGCAGGCTGCTGTTCACCGGCGGATCGTCCACCGGATCGATGCTCAGCGCCATCATGGTCAGGTGCCGCGCGTGCCCGATGTAGTAATTGTTCGACGCCATGCGGTATGGCAGGTTATTGGGCAGAAGCTGCAGGCTGTTGACGATTCCCACGGGCGACGGATGATCGCCGCCGGTGGTGCTGGCATTCAGGCATTCGTTGGCCCACAACATAAACACGTTGCGGATGGTGTTCTTGTCGCTGGCGGTCAGAATGGGACTGCCGCCCGCATCCACGGTGTTATAAATCCAATCCACAATCAGGCCCCATTGCTCGCCCTGGCCATTGGCGCGGTTATAAACAGGGAACATGGGATCGCGGAACGGGGCGTTAGCCAGCGGCCCCAGCGCGGCAATGTTTATCGCATACATCAGCAGGTTGCGCGCGTACTGCGCGTAGAGAATCCGGTTCGACGGGTTAGGGTCGATCAGCGAGTTGAAAGCCAGCACGGCGCCATATTGTTCGGTCAGGTATCCTGTGTAGCCTTGCGTGTCGCCGGGATCGGGATAGTTCGGATTGGGCACACCGCCCGGGAAGAACTGCGTGTTGTAGATATTGACCGCCTGGTTCAAGACCGGCAGCATACCCTGCTGGTAAATCGGGTTCGACGAAGTCGCCCAGCCGCGCAACCGCGGCAGATCGGCCTGCGTGATCCATAGGCGCGGATGCGTGGTCACGGGATACGGAATCGGCGGTGGTGCGGCGAAGTTGGCGGTCACTGTGGTGTTGGCCGCGGGCATGGTCAGGGTGGTGGTAGTCGCCTGGGCGTTCTGCACGGCGGCACCGGTCCAACCGGTGAATACATCGCCGGCCGGTGGAGCGTTGGCAGTGATGGTTACTTGCGCATTCGCGGCATACTGGCCGCTCCCCGTTCCGCCCACCACGGTCAGAGTATAAGACGGGCCAGAGGAGTAATTGGCCGTGACCGTCACATTCGCGGAGGGCATGGTGAGCGAAGTGGTGGACGCATTGGGATTCTGTACGGCCGCACCGGTCCAATCGAGGAATGATTTTCCGGCCGGCGGCGCGTTGGCCGTGATCGTGACGACGGTCCCGCTATTGTAGTTGCCGCTGCCCGAACCGTTGATGACGGTTAGGGTGTAACTGCCCGGTCCGCCGCCGCTGCCGGTCACCGGCACCGTCAGCGAATTGCCGCACGCGCTTCCCGGATTTTCCACGCAGAAAGTAGTGGAGGTGGCGGGCGCCTGATAACCGGTCGCAGTAAGGCTGGTAGCACTGAGCACTTTGGTTACTAACTGGATGCCGCCATTGAATGCCTCGGCGCCCTTGCGGAAGCCCGTGCCCGTAATCGTGACGGTATAGGTCCCCTGCGGCAAGGGATTCGGCGCAACGGCGGTAATCTGTGGGCCGCGTTTAATGATGTACGCGTAAGCGGTTCCCGATATCGAGGTGTTTACGGTGCTGGTAGCGGTAATCTGGACCGGATTCTGTCCCGGGGGCGTCACCGGAGCCTTGTAAACGCCTTTGGCCGTGATCGTCCCCACGGTAGAGTTGCCGCCCGCGACGCCGCCGGCCGACCAGGTGACTCCTTTACCGGATAAGCCCGTTACCAGAGCTGCATACTGGACAGCCTGTCCGACAACCACGGACGGCTCAGCGGGCGTCACTGTGATGCTCTGGGCGTACGCCACGCCGGCCAGCGCCAGCGCGCCCAACAGCATTCCGAGGCAACCACTCCTGGTCATGTAAAGAACCTCCAAGGGGCGCCCGGGTCCGCGGCGGCTGACGGACGCGCCTGTATCCGTCAACCCAACACGATAAGGCGTCCCGCGGGCGCAAGATACACTGAAATCAGTTAATTTACGGCAACGTTAACGGATCAAGTGGGTGTGCAGGGCCGCTTGTCTCACTCGAGAGCGCAGAAGGGCAACTCGCGAAAAGATGCTACTATTGCGGATATTAATCTCCACAAATCGAGTGGCCGGCCGGGACCTTCAGGCGGTGACGCCGTAGTCTCTCTTAGGAGGACGCATGCAGAATTCGGTGCCGATACAGGATAAAACGCACCATCTATGTCCCTGGTGGATCGGCTACCTGCTGGCGAGCCCTCTACGCCGGATCTCGCTTTCGCCCGGCAACTTGCTGGCTCCCCTCGTCCGCCCGGGCATGACCGTGCTGGAACCGGGGCCCGGAATGGGCTTTTTCACTTTGGAACTGGCGCGGCTGGTGGGAGATTCAGGCCGGGTGATCGCCGTCGATATTCAACCTCGCATGCTTGAGGGACTTCGCCGGCGGGCGGCTAAAGCCGACCTTCTGGACCGGCTGGATACGCGCCTTGCGGCGGCGGATTCGTTGGGACTGGCGGATCTGAACGGTGTCGTGGACTTCACGCTGGCATTTGCCATGGTCCACGAATTGCCGGCCGCCGCTCCGTTCTTTCGTGAAGTTGCTTTGGCCTCAAAGCCCGGTGCGCGCCTACTCCTGTCCGAACCCGCCGGGCATGTCACCGCTGCTGAGTTCGCCGGCGAATTGCAGGCCGCGCGCGCGGCGGGATTCACGCCCCTGGACGCGCCCTCTGTCCGGCGGGGCCAGACGGCGCTCTTGCAAAAGTCGGGCTAACTATGTCGATCAAGCTTCAAGCCGCAGCGGTGATTCTGTCCGTGAGCATGGCCTCTCCGGCCTTCGCTCAAGATGACCGGAACTGGACTAATCTCGGAACCTTGAAATCGGGGGACAGGATTGGCGTCATCCAGTCGGACGCGCGGCGCGTCGAAGGCTTCTTTGTTGAGTTTTCCGATTCCGGCATTTCGATCCGCACCGATCAGGCGACTGTCATCGCCCGAGATAGGGTGGTGCGCGTTTACCGGCAGGCGCGCACACGGCGGAGTCTGCGCGCGGTGGTAGGAGCGGCTATCGGTGTCGCCGCCGGTGTGGTGCTGAGCAGCACGGTTGGACAACGGTTTCGGAACGAAGGGCAGGACAACCCCGCAGCCGCCTGGATCGCAAGTGGGGCCGCTATCGGGGCTGGTGTGGGCGCATTGACCGGCGGGGACTCCCGGACTGTTTACCGGCGCTCAAAATAACCCGCCCTATTGCGCGGTCACTGCATATTGCATCCGCTCGGTGGCTGATTCGGAGCCCTGCAGCGCGGTGATCTGCAGTTCGCATTCTCCCGGCTGCCGCGCCGCGACCACGAACATGGGAATCTTTCCGGAAGCATCTGGCGCGGGAAGATCCGTGGTCTGCTCGGCGAATACCTCGCCGCCATGGCGGAATTGAATGTGGATCTTCGGCTTCTCGCTGTTGCTCTTGTCCGGATAAACTACGAAGTACACGAATCGCTTGGTAGCCGGATCCACGGTTGCCTTTACCATCGGAATCACGTGCTTGCCTTTGAAGATGAGCGGATCGGCGGCATCCGACTGGCTGGGGGCCGGTTCAATCACTTGTACAGGGACCAGGCTGCTTATGGCCACGCCCTGGGCGGGTGCGCTGTATTCGAACTGCGTCACATTGGTGGTCGCCTGCGCGCCTTCCCGGTCCACCAGCGCCGTCTCCACCGTGTAGCGTCCCGGAGGAAGATCGATCGGATGGGTGTAGGTAAGATTCGTGGACCGCAACCCCGCCAGATTCGCATCCGGAATCGTGTAAGGCGTATCCACGCTGTATTTGTCCACCACCGTTCCAGTGGCATCCTTGATCAGCGCAAACAACGAAACCTCCACTTTGTGCACCTTGCGCTGCGGATCGGCCGTGGCTCCAAGTTTCGCGCTGGGCAATTCGAAGGCCAGCGCGCCATCCGAAGGCGCGCCGGTATGTTGGAAATGATAAGCGGTCACATGGAAATCGAACGCGTGCGGCTGGGGCTCCGCATTCAGCACCGCCAAGCCGGTCGATTCCAGCGGCGTCAGCGGTCCGGAGCCTTTCAAATCGGGCATGGCGTAGTAGCCCGTGCGGCTCTCGACCTCCAGGTCCGGCTTCGCCAGTTTCACTTCAATCTTGCGCAGCTTCCCGTCATACTTCGTCAGCGTCGGATGGTATACCGCTTCGAAGTGCGCATCCAAGGTGTCCGCGATCTGCTGAAACGACTTGCGGAAATCGTTCGTGTTCGCGATCAGGAATCCACCGGTGCCTTCCGACAACTGGCGCAGGCTCGCCTGGGTATCCGAGGTACGCACAGCGGACACCATGTCGTCACCCTGCCTGCTGCTCTGCCGCATTTGGGCGGCGCTGTTATGCAGGTTGGTCTGCTGCGCGCTCACCGAAGCCATCTGCCCGACGGCCAGTTTGCCTGCCTGGGCGGTGTCGTTAGTGGCGCTCATCTCGGTGCTGTCCAGGGAGTAGAACGTAATTCCATGCTGATTGGCATCTGTGAGGATCTTCTGAAACCGGTCGGGATCGCCGGTAGTGATCAGCCCAGTGGTCACCAGCAGAACCGTTTTCCGGCCCGGCAACGTTCCCAGCTGATCGATCATGGTAATGATCCGGTCGGTCTCGTGCATGCCGGTGATGTTTGCGAAATCGCTGCGCTCCCGCGCCTGGTCGCCGCGGATGCGGTTGGCGCCCAACCCGGTATCTACATCCGCACCGACGATCACAGCGGTACTGATCTCGCCCCCGGTGGCGTTTATCGTCGTGGTTTCGGCGTGGGTAGCAGAGTTCACGGTACTGTTGATGGTGACCATGTTCGGGCTGGCGGTGAGCAAGGCCTCCGAAGCGCGGCCGAAATCCAACCCACGCCCATTGAAAGCGGAATCCACGGTCTGCAGCAGCTCGTCCCGGTTCTTGGTGAACGCGCGCAGAGGGGTCAGGCGTTCATTCAGATTGAAGATGCCTATGTAGGTTTCCGGCGGCAGATCGCTCTTGATGAACTCCTTCACGATCTCCATGGCATGCGGCCGGGTTACTGGATCGATATTGTGGAACACAATGCATAGCGTGTTCACTTCGCGCAGCGGCAGGGATGCGGGCGCGGCGGTCTTCCCCGGCTGCGCCTTGGTCTCCTGCGGCTCGCGGCGTTGCACTTCCCGGCCCGGAACCATGCGGAAACTCAGAATCTGCTGCCGCACTCCGTCCTCGAAGATCTCGACGTCGCCCGGCTTCAGATTCTTCACCGCCCGGCCATGTTTGTCGCGCACCACCACATCGAGCGCCACTTCCGTGGTTGTGACCCGGATGGTGGCATCCGTCGCGGCAGGTTTGGACGGCGCGGCGTCCTGCGACTGGGCGGCGGCTCCTGCCATGGCCAGCAGACATACGAGGAGCGGAGAGCCGATCTTCTGCATCCCCTGATTTTAACGCTTTCTGCACCTCGGGCGGGTGGCGCAGCCCGCGTATTATTCTGTAGATGAATGCGAGGGCGAGCCATCCTTCTGTGCGTCACCGCGCTGGCGGCGGCCGCCGCGCTGGGGCCCATCGCTTTCGAGGAAATCGCGCATCGCGCGGGCCTGGATTTCATCGCCGACAGTTGCCCGACGCCTAACAAGAATCTGCCCGAAACCATGGTCGCGGGCGTGGCCCTGTTCGACTACGACAACGATGGCTACCTGGACGTTTACTTCGTTAACGGCGCGGCCATTCCGTCGCTGCAGAAGGACTCGCCCAAGTACTGGAACCGCCTATTCCACAACAACCACGACGGCACGTTCACCGATGTAACCGAAAAGGCAGGCGTGAAGGGCGAAGGCTACGGCATGGGCGTAGCCATCGGTGATTACGATAACGACGGTTGGCCGGATATCTTCCTGGCCAATGTGACTCAGAACCAGCTCTTGCACAACAATCACGACGGCACTTTCACCGACGTCACCCGGAAAGCCGGCGTAGCGGGCGGCGTGCTGGACGGCCTGAAGATGTGGGCGGTGGCCGCGGGCTGGTTCGATTACGACAACGACGGCCGGCTCGACCTGTTCGTCTCCAACTACTGCAAGTGGGAAGTAAACAAAGACCCGTTTTGCGGTCCGAATCCGAACCTGCGCGCCTATTGCCACCCCAAGAACTACGCGCCGCTGCCCAACACGCTGTATCACAATAACGGCGACGGCACGTTTACCGACGTATCCTCCGCGGCGGGCATCAGCCAGATTCGCGGCAAAGGCATGGGCGTGGCTTTCGCCGATTACGATCACGATGGATTTACGGATGTCTTCGTAGCCAACGACAATGCGCCCAACATGCTGTTTCACAACCTGGCGGGCAAGAAATTCGAGGAGGTCGCCCTGCAGACGGGCGTGGCGTATCCGGAGTCGGGCGCCTACGTGTCGGGCATGGGCGCCGATTTCCGGGACATCGACAACGACGGGTTCGACGATATCTGGTTCACCGCGTTTGAGGGCGACACTTTCCCGATTTTCCGGAATCGCGGTGCGGGCGACTTCGCGGAGATCACCGCCATCTCGGGTATCGCCAAGGTGACGCGACCGATGTCAGGCTGGTCGAACGGTATTTTCGATCTGGATAACGACGGCTGGAAAGACCTGCTGGCCGTGCGCGGGCATGCGCTCGACAACATTGCGCAGATGTCGCTGCGCCAGTCCGAGGAACCCAACACCGTGCTGCGCAACCTGGGCAACGGCAAGTTCGAGGACGTGAGCGCGGGCGCGGGTTCTTCCTTCCAGAGCGCGCAGCCGCATCGCGGCGTGGCATTCGGCGATATGGACAACGACGGCCGCATCGACGCCGTGGCCAGCGTGCTCAATGGGAAGGCACAATACTTCCACAATATTTCCCAGAACGGCAACCATTGGATTCTGCTGAGGCTGGTGGGGGTGAAAAGCAACCGCATGGGGTTGGGCGCACAAGTGAAGATCACTACCGCCGACGGCGTGCAGTACAATCACGCCACCACCAGCACGGGCTACGCCTGCTCAAGCGATCCGCGCGTGCATTTTGGCCTGGGCCGCGCGAAAGTAGTGAAGCAGATCGAGATTACTTGGCCCAGCCGGATTCACCAGACGCTGCACAACGTGCCGGCCGACCAGATCCTGACGGTCACGGAGGCAGAGAGCCGGTAGACGGCGCAGTCAATTCTTGCGCTTCTGCTCCAGATCTTTCTGCGCCTGTTCCCTCACGCGCCGGGCCTCGGCAGTTTCCCGATCGCCGTCCGCGGTGCGCTTGAGGCGATAGTACGCCGTGGCCAGCGCGGCGTGCGCCTCGGAGAAGTTCGGATAAGTCCGCAGGAGTTGCTCCAGTTCCCCGCGCGCCTGATCGGCGAGCCCCTGCGCCAGGTGGATGGAGGCCTTCTGGTAAAGCGCGCCCGGATCTGTGGGACGCACCTCCAGCGCCCGCGCGACGTGCGCCAGCGCCTCGTCGAGATTGCCATCCTGCTTGAGCAGCAGGGCCGTCTCGGTGTTGGCCACAAAATCGTACGGGTTCACCTTCAATTCTTCGTTGAACTGCGCCGCCGCGTCATCGCCCTTGCCGGCGGCCTTCAAGGTCTGAGCGTAAAGCGAATGCACCCAGGGCATTTTCGGATTCAGTTCGATGGCGCGCGCCAAGTGTCCGGCGGCGGCCGCCAGATCGTTGCGCATCAGCTCGCTCTGGCCCAGCAGGAAGGCCGATTCCGCCGACTCGCCGTCGCGCAGGATGCGGTCGAGCAGCACCTGCGCCTCCTGGCCGCGGTTGTCCTTCATCAACGCCATTCCGAGCATGTAGACGACTGCATGATCGTCTGAATACTCCTGTTCGATCGGCGCAAGCACCTCCACCGCCTTGTGCGTCTGGTTCATGGCGAGCAGGCAGTCGGCCAGCAGCAGCGCCGGCTTCGGCTCCAGCGGCTCGAGCTTGTGCAGGATCTCGAGATCCTGGACGGCCTCGGGAAGGCGCCCAAGCTTGTAATACGCCAGCGCCAGGTTCATGCGCACTTGGGGATTGTTCGGCAGCTTGCGCAGCGCCAGGTTGTATTCGGTGATCGCCTCGGCAAACTGGCCGTTGCGGACCAGCGCCGCGCCCAGGTTGGAGCGGATTTCGGCTGCGTCGGGGTACTGTTTTAAGAAGTCGCGATACAGCCGGATGGCCGTCGCCATGTCGCCAGCCTGATAGGCGGCCGTGGCTTCGCGCAGGTGGTCCTCGGTCGCGGCGGCGCACAGCGGAACCGTCAAAAGGAACAGAAGGGATGCCGCGAGTCTCACTTGATGGAATTATAATGCGGTTCGCCGTTTCGCTGCCGTCGCACGATATACTCAACAAATAAATGCGCTGGCGATTGCTGCTGCTTTGCGCTCCGCTGGCGGTTCTGGCGGTTGGCGCGGCGCTGGGCCCCATAACCTTCGAAGAAATCGCCGGCCGCGCGGGGGTCCATTTTTCGAGCAGCAATGGCGCCGGAGCGCGCCGCCAGCAGCCCGCCGGCCTGATCGCGGGAGTGGCCCTCTTCGATTACGACGGCGACGGTTTCCCCGATCTGTATTTCGTCAACGGCGCCGGGTTGCCCTCGCTGGTCAAAGGCGCCGGGCAGAAGAACCGGCTCTATCACAACAACGGCAACCTCACCTTCACCGACGTGACGGACAAGGCCGGCGTGGGCGGCGCGGGCTACGGCATGGGAGTAGCCGCCGGCGATTATGACAACGACGGCCGGCCTGACCTCTACGTGGCTAACGTCAACGGTAACCAGTTGTTCCACAACAACGGCAATGGCACCTTCACCGATGTCACCGCCAAAGCCGGCGTGGGCGGAGGGGCTTACGAGGGCCGCAAGATGTGGTCCGTCGCGGCTGCCTGGGTGGACTACAACAACGATGGCCTGCTGGATCTGTTCGTCTCCAACTACTGCCAGTGGGATCCGGACCACGAGCCTGAATGCAAGACCAACGGCGAACTGGTCTATTGCCCGCCGCGCCTCTACAAGCCGCTACCCAGCACGTTATATCGAAATAACGGCGACGGAACTTTCACCGACGTGTCCATCGAGACCGGCATCGCCGCGCATCCCGGCCGGGGCATGGGCGTGGCGGTCGCCGATTACGACGGCGACGGCTATCCAGATATTTTCGTCGCCAACGACGACGCGCCTTTCCAACTGTTCCACAACATTGGCGGCAAGCGTTTTGAAGAGGTGGCGCTCGACTCCGGCGTGGCGTTCCCCGAAAACGGCAACGTGATCTCGGGCATGGGCGCCGATTTCCGCGACGTGTTCAACAAGGGCCTGCCTGCGCTGTGGGTGACGGCTATCGAAAAGGAAACCTTCCCGCTATTTGAAAATCTGGGCCACGGGCAGTTTGCCGATAAGACCAGCAGCACTGGCCTGGCCGCGGATACGTATGGAATGTCGGGCTGGTCGAACGCCATCGCCGACCTTGATAACGACGGCTGGAAAGACCTGCTGGTGGCCCGCTCCAACGTGGAGGACAACATTGCCAAGTTCGCGCCCCGTCCTTACGAGGAGCCTTCCGCCGTGTTTCGCAACCTGGGCAACGGGCGGTTTCAGAACGTCAGTGGCACGGCCGGACCGGATTTCCAGCAGGCCGCCGCCTACCGCGGGCTGGCCGTGGGCGACCTCGACAATGACGGACTTATGGACGCAGTGGTGACGGTTCTGAACGGCCCGGCGCGGATCTTTCACAACACCACGCACAACGGCAACCACTGGATTCTGCTTCAGCTCAAGGGCACGAAAAGCAATCGCATGGGAATCGGCGCCAAAATCCGGCTGACTACGGCGGATGGGCTGACACAGTACGACCAGGTCAGCACCAGCACCGGTTATGCCTCCTCAAGCGATCCGCGGGTGCACTTCGGCCTAGGCGCTGCGCAGGCGGCCAAAGAGATCGAGATTGTGTGGCCGAGTGGCGTCCGGCAAGTGTTGCGCGATGTGGTGGGCGACCGGGTGGTGACAGTCACTGAGCCGGCCCGGTAGCTTACTGGAAATAGATTCCCGCGCTCTGGTAGAAAATGTCCGTGATGATTCCACGATCCAGACCCGTCGCGCTGAATTCCGTCGGCTTATTATATTGCCCGATCCAGATCCAGCCCAGCGGGTAGCTGAAGGCTCCATTTTGACCCGTGCCGGAGGACGGTAGTCCGGAGAGAATCCAGGCGGGTATCGCGAATTGACCCGCGGACAGAGGAGCCGTGCACTGGAAATACGACGCCTCCGTGAAATCGCTGGTCGCCGACGAATAGCCGCCGATCGTGACCTGCCCATTCTGGAGCGCGGAGTTGCCGCCAGTCCACTGAATTTGGAAATCGCTGGTGCGAGGGACTTTCTGAGCGTATACGATGTTCGAAAACTGCACGGCCCCGGTGGCGGTGGTGTCGGAAACCGAGAAGGCCCCCACACCTGCACCGCCCGTGCCGGCCACCACGTAGGGATTTCCGCTCCAAAGAAATGTCGAACTCTGACTGTCCAGGTTGGCTTGGTAGTATCCGGCTGAAAACATCTGGCTCAACGAAACGGTGGATCTCCATGTAACCGCCAGGGAGCCGGCATCGAGTTGCGCGGGGCTCGAATCCGAGAGCGTCAGGTTCATCGAGATGCCCCTGTCCGCCGCATAGCAGTAGCCGTTCGAGACGCCATACTGGGCCAGTCCGGCTGCGGCGGGATCGAGTTCACTGAAGGACGCCATACCGTTATCTTCCTTGACATAGTTGCTGATCTGGCCCAGGTTCGAGATCAGGCTTTCCAGCCGTATATAGCCAAAATCGACCTTCTGTCCCGCGGCCAGTTTGTTTACCAGGTCCTGCCCAAGAATTGAATCCGAGCAGGTCTGGCCCGTGGACGATACCGCGATGGTCGTGACAGTTCCCACCACGCCGCGCGTCTCGACTCCGAGAGGCACGTAGCATCCTTCGACTCCCGTTGGAACCTGGAAGACGATTTGATCCAGCCCGGCGCAACAGGGAGCCCGTCCGAAGTAACTGGGGGATACCACGACATTGCCAACATGCACCGTTACCGCGACGGGCAAGTTGCCCGCAGTCGGAGCGTCCGCGTCACTGCCATTGATCGCCCCGAGCCCAGTGCCCCAAAGCAAGACATAGTCGGAGGGATGAAATGTATGGATGATGGTGTTCTTAACGTAGCTGGTATCGGTGGCGATAGCCTGCCCGTAACCCATCTGGTTATAAGTGAAAGGGGCGAAAGCGCTGGCGACCACCTGGATAGGCGCCGGGGCGCTGGTCTGTTGGTTGTACGTAACCGTGGCCGTTCCGGCGCCAATAGGCGTACTGGAGGGTAGTACGGCGTTGATCTGGGTGCTGTAGGCCAGAACCACGATGGCATGCGTGGTTGTTCCTCCGACGGTGACGTCGACCGACGAGCCACCCAACCTCGTGGGCAAGGGGAATGTGCTGGCCTGCGCCCAGGGATCGGGTCCCAGGCCGCTACCGAAAATGCTGAATATCGACCCTTGTGCGATCCCTGACCCGGGCAGTCCGTAAGCTCGATAGCTGGCGGAACTCGCGATCGGACTTTGCGAGCTGATTACGGGCTGCGCGAAGGCGGAGATCACCGGGAAGAGGGCTGCAGCGAGCAACCGGACGAAGCGTGTGTCCATCATGGCCTCCTTATGTTCCGCCCGGCGCGAGCGGATTCCAGTCTTGGGTAGTTTCAGGCCTGATATTATTTTATGCCAGGGAAGCGGGCTTGGCTAGTCTTTGCCCGTGTCCCCGAACGGGCGAAACGCCGGCACTCCCAACGGATCCTGCGCGGCCTTGGCTTTCTCAAACTCCGCGCGCTCTTTCTCGGCGTCGGGCTTCCGTCCGGCGCGGCGATAGGCCTCCGCCAGAAAGAAATGGACAGCGGCTTTCGTGGGCGCCTGCCGGGCGGCGTTTTCCAGTTCGGCTATGGCGCCGTCCAGGTTATTCTGATCCATCTCGGCGTGCCCCAGTTCGATGTGACACATCCACCGGTACTTGGTCGGAATGATCTTCAGCGCCTCGTGCAGCGACTGGATGGCCGGCTCAGGCGCGCCCTGCCGGATCTGGAGCGAGGCGCTCACCAGCATCGCCGGCCAGTGTTTGGGATTGATCTGCAGTTCCTTCTGAAACTCCGCCAGGGCGGTCTCGAGGTTGGTTTCCATCAGATACAGCCCATACGCGTAGTGCACGCCGGGCTCGTTGGGGTACTGCTGCAGCAACTGGCGGTAACCGGCGGCCGCCTGGTCGGGATGCTGGCTGGCAAAGGCCCAGGCCGCCTTTCCGGCCAGGTCCACCACTGCGCGCCGCGCGGGCGAAAGCTGCGCGATCTCTTCCGGGATGGACAGAGCACACAGCCCCATGGCCTCCTCGACGATGACGTAGTCGGCCTGCTGCTGGGCGAGCGGCTGTAACTGCGCCATGGCTTCGTCGAAGGCCGAAGACTTCACCAGGATCTGCGCGGCGCGCGCGCGTACGGCTACCTCAAAATCGCGATTACCTCCCAGGCCCAGACTCTCGCCCTTGCGGATGTCGGCCAGCGCCTGGTCCTGGTCTTCCAATTGGACCTCGGTCAAGCCCAGCAGGGCCCACGCGTTGCCGATCCCGGGCGCCAGTTCCAGCCCCTTGCGCAGCGCATCGGTGGCCTCCGCGAAGCGGTTCAATTGATAGAGCGCTCCTCCCAGGTAGAGCCAGCCTTCCGCCCATTCCGGCCGGATGGTTAGCGCCTCTTTGTACAATTTGGCGGACTCCTCGGGCCGGCTGTCGAGCGCGGCCTGGGCGCGGTGCGCCAGATCTTCGAATTTTGCTTGGGGCGATGACTGGGCCCTGACTGCGGACGCGGCCAACATCAGCACACACAGAAGCAGGCTGGCCCCCCGTGCCACCAACTGGTACATAGCTTTACCCTACGATAACGCAACTCCGCTATGCTGGAAACGATGCGCGTTCTGGCATTGCTGCTCATCGCCTCATGCGCCATTTGCGCGCAGTCCCCGCCCCCCGAGCAGCTTTTCAAGGAAGCCGTGCAGGCGCAGCAGCGCGGGGACGACGCGCTTGCGGTCCGCAAATACCAGGAGCTATTGAAACGTTATCCGGACGCAGCCGAAGCCCGCGCGAATCTTGGCGCGGCGCTGGTGAAGCTCGGCCGGTTCGACGAAGGCATCGAGCAGTATCGCACCGCGCTGGCGAAGAATGCGGGCAATGCCGCGCTCCTGTTCAACCTGGCGCTGGCGTACTACAAGAAAGGCGCTCTGCACGAGGCGGTGGAGCAACTCACGGCGTTGCACCCCGACGCCGACACGCGCGTGGCCACCCTGCTGGGCGATTGCTACGCGCGCCTGGGGCAGGACGATCGGGTGGTGGCAGTGCTCGCGCCCGTGGAAAAGGCTCATCCGGACGATCTGGCGGTGGCCTGGCTGCTGGGCTCCGCGTTAATTCACGCGGGTCACCGGCGCGACGGGCTGCAGCTTGTCGATCTGGTGGCGCGGCAGGGCAACAGCGCAGAAGCGTATCTGCTGGCGGGGCAGACCGCGCTCAAGCTGAACGAGTTCGAGCGCGCCCGCGATTACGCGGATGCCGCGCTCCGCCTGAATCCGCAATTGCCGGGCGCTCTGACCCTGCGCGGCACCGTGCTCACTTACCTGGGCGATACGCAAGGCGCCATCGCGGTGCTGCGGCAGGCCGTGGCGGCCGATCCCAAAGACTTCGAAGCGCACCTTGGGCTGGGCGCGGCGATGCACACCGAGCGCGATCTGGAGGGCGCCCGGGAGCATCTGGCGCGCGCCCGCGAGCTCAAGCCCGATTCCAACCTGGCGCTCTACGAGTGGGCGCGCCTGGAGCGCACCGAAGGCAAGTCCGAGGCCGCCATGAAGGATATGGAGCGGGTGGTCCGCACCGATCCCAACTGGGCGCAGCCGCATATCGAACTGGCGGCCCTGTACTTCAAATTAAACCGCCAGAGCGATGGCGAACGGGAGCGCGCGACCTTCGACCGGCTGAACGGCGCGCAAAAACCGTGATCACATCCGAGTCCGAGCGCCGGTATTACGACGGGCATTACGCGCAGTTCCTGGCGCTGCCGGACCATGCGCTGCGCATCGATCGTCAGGTCCTGGAAGCCGGCATCGAGAACCCCGCGCGTCCGCTCTACGAGCGGCGACTGCTGTACCGGGCCACCATGCGGGCGCTCGAAGCGGCGCCTGTGCGCGGCCGGATGGTCCTCGATTATGGCTGCGGCCCGGCCGATTTCGGGCTCTGGCTGGCCACCGAGGGAGCGAATGTGACGCTGCTGGATCTCTCGCCCGCAGCCATCGAGCTGGCTCTGAAGCGGGCGCAGGCGTCGGCGGTCACGGTGCGCGGAATTGCAGCCGATGCCAGCCGGCTGGACATGCTGCGCGACGGCGAATTCGATCTGGTCTTCGCCTGCGCGGCCTTGCATCACACGCTCAAATACCCCGGCGCGCTCAGTGAGCTGGCGCGTATCATGAAACCGGGCGCGCGGCTGGTACTGGCGGAAACCTGGGGCGGCAATCCTATTTTGAATTTCGCCCGCCGGATTCGGGCACGCGCGGCCGGCGAAACTGAGGAGCAGGGCGAAGGCATCATCTTCTCGCGCGGCGAATTGCAGGCGCTCGATCCGTATTTTGGCGGGCTGCAGGTGGAGCACCTGAACCTGCTGGCGATGGCCAAACGCTTCCTGCGCGGCCGGTTCGAGACGCTTCGGCGCGGCTGTTGGTTCGTACGCTCGAATCGCTCGACACTGGCCTGCTGGCCGTCGTGCCGCCGTTGCGGAACTGGTGCGGCGAGGCGGTAATCACGGGCATTCGCCGACCCGCGGCTCAGGTAAGGTAGAAGATACCGATGAAATCTATTTGCCTGGTTCCATTCCTGCTCACGCCGCTGTTGGCCGCTTCGCTCACCACCGTGGGAGGCGTGCCCGCCGGCCGGCCCGAAGAGGTGGGGATGTCCACCCAGCGCCTGCGGCGTATTCACGAGGCGATCCAGCGCCATATCGACGCCGGCGAAATCTCGGGAGCGGTGACGCTGGTGGCGCGGCGAGGCCGCCTGGTGCATTTCGAGGCTCATGGCCTGATGGATATGGAATCGAAGCGTCCCATGGAGAAGGACGCGATTTTCCATCTCGCCTCCATGACGAAGCCGGTTACAGGCGCGGCCGTGATGATGATGCTCGAAGAGGGCAAACTCCGGTTGAACGACCCGGTATCGAAGTTTCTGCCCGAATTCAAGAACTCGAAAGTGGCCATGGCGCGAGGCGATTCCGGCGATACATACACCGTGGCGGCCGATCGCGAGCTGACCATACGCGATATGCTCACGCATACCAATGGCCTGATGACCGGCGGCGTGGGGTCGAAATCCGGACCTCCACGGCCGGCCGCAGGCGATACCCTGGCCAACTACATCCCGCGGCTGGCAACCGTGCCGCTCGATTTTCAGCCGGGCACCCAATGGGCCTACAGCGGATATGCGGCGCCCGATACGCTGTCGCGCATCGTGGAGCTGATCTCGGGCCAGCCTTACGATGAATTCCTGCGCACGCGGATTTTTGAACCGCTGGGGATGAAGGACACGTTCTTCTATCCGCCGGACGACCGCCGTGCGCGCGTGGTGACGCTCTACAACAAGAGCCCGCACGGCCTGGTGCGCGCCGAGAATCAGGACGGGTTTTCATTCAAGACTTATTTCTCAGGCGGCGGAGGACTGATGTCCACGGCCCAGGATTATCTGCAGTTCGCGCAAATGCTGCTGAACGGCGGCGAGCTGAACGGCAAGCGCCTGCTCAGCCCCAGGACCGTCTCGCTGATGGCCTCAAATCACGTAGGCGACATGTTCAACGGCAAGCTGGGCCGTCCCGCTCATGGCATGGGCTACGGGTTGCTGGTGGGCATCGTAGAAGACGGCGTGGCCGCCGGCATGCGCGTTTCGAATGGCAGCTTCGGCTGGGACGGAGCCTATGGCACGCAAACCTGGATCGATCCCAAGGAAAAAATGGTGACCATCGTCATGATTCAGACGCAGGTTCCCATGGTGCAGCGCGATTTCGAAAACGCGGTCATGCAGGCGATCGTGGAATAATCAGCGCGGCGGTTCGGTGACGGTGAGAATCTGATCCGCCTTCACCTTCTTTAGCCGCTGCACGATCCCGCTCGGCCAGCGGATCTCGAGTGACGCGATGCCGGCCTCCGCGCCCAGCCCAAAGTGCACGCGCTTGTCGCTCGACGACATGAAGCCGTCGGACGTGCTCACGTGATTGTAGAGCGTGCGGCCCGCGGCGGTGGTGAGCTTCAACTCCGCGCCCACGCCGTCGCGGTTGCTGCGGCGACCGATGGTGTTGACCAGCAGCCAGTGATTCCCGTTATCGGCGGAGTTCATCAGGATGCGCGGCTTCTCGTCGAGCGAAGTCACCACCAGGTCCAGGAAGCCGTCGTTGTTCAGGTCCACGAAAGCCGAGCCGCGCTGGAAACCCGCGTGGGCGAAGTCCGCGCCGATCAGGCTGGAGACATCTCGGAATTCCTTGCCGTCCACGTTTTCGAACATGGTATCGCGCTGGCGGGAGATCTCGCCCATGTTGTCGATGTCGCCGTTTGAGGAGTAGATATCCTTCCAGCCGTCGTTGTTGTAATCGATGAAGCCATTGCTCCAGCCGGAACTGCGGGCGCTCAGCCGCGACACGCGCGACAGGCCGGACGCGTAGTCCAGGGTCTTGCCTCCGGCGTTATGAAACAGCCCCCAGATCTGGCCTTTCAGGTTGTTGTAGAAGATGTCGGGGAAGCCGTCGTTGTCGTAGTCCTTGGCGTCGGCGCCCATGGACGAACCCGCGTTGCCGCTCTCGTCGTAGGCCACGCCCCATTGAAAGCCCGACTCTTTGAAAGTGCCGTTTTTCTGGTTGATGAACAGAAAATTGCGCACCGTGTCGTTGGCGATGAATACGTCCATGTAGCCGTCGCCGTTGAAATCCGCAATGGCGATACCCATTCCCTTACCGAGATCCTGGCCGAAACCGGCGGCGTCGGTCACATCTTCGAAGCGGCCGTTTCCCAGATTGTGATACAGCCGGTGCGCGACGTTGGTGTAGGTTTTGGGATGGCAATAATATTCGCGGCCATTCGCCATGCATACCTTGTCGGTCTGCGGGGTCCACACGGTGTAATTGGAGACGATCAGGTCCAGCTTGCCGTCGTTGTCGTAATCGAACCAGGCGGCGGCCACACTGAGCACGTCCTTGGGCTTGGCGGCCAACCCGGACCGCTCGGTGACATCCGTAAAAGTGCCGTCGCCGTTGTTGTGATACAGGGTGTTGCGCCCGGCATTGCAGATGAACAGATCCTCGAAACCGTCGTTATCGTAGTCGCCGGCCGCTACGCCGAAGCTGAATCCGAGATCCTTGCCCAGCAGTCCGGCTCGCGCCGTGACGTCTTCAAACGTGCCGTCGCCGCGGTTGCGCAGCAGGCAATTGTAGAAGCGCGGATCGGTTTTCTCGAGTTCGGGCAGCTTGGCGCCGTTGGTGAAGAATAGGTCCATGCGGCCGTCGTTGTCGAAATCGAACGCGGCCACGCCTCCGCACATGGTCTGCGGAAAATACTTTCGCCCGGTGAAGTTGTTATCGGTCTTATAGGCGAAGTTCGACTTGGGCGCGATATCGGTGAAATGCGGCCGGCGGGGCTCGGGGCTCTCGCTCGCGGCAGGCCGACCGATCACGATCGAGATTGCCGCGGCGGCCAGCCACCAGCCACCAAGGACCAGCCACGGCCTTTTCACCGCGGCTTGCCTCCGCGCTGGGCCGTATCCTGCTCGTCGGTGAGTTTCTCCGCGATCACCCGCTCGCGCTCGCCGTCGGCATTCCGGTCGAGGCGATAGTAGACGGTCGCCAGGCTGGCGTGCGCCTCCGCAAACGAGGGCGATTCGGCAATCAGAGTCTCCAGGGTCTTGCGGGACTGGTCCAGGTTGCCTGTGGACAGGTCGATGAGCGCCACCTGGTAGCGCGCGCCCGGATCGTTGGGGCGCGACTGCAGCGCACGGTCCAAGTACCGGCGCGCCGCCACGTAATCCTGGTCCTGCTTGGCCATCACGCCGAGGTTCAGGTTGGAAACGAAATCGGTCGCATCCAAAGCCAGTTCCTGGGTGAAGGCAGCCGCCGCCGGGCCGATATCGCCCCTCGCCAGCAGCAGTTCGCCCAGGCGGGCATGGACTCCGGGCAGTTTGCCGTTCAGCGCGATAGCTTTCTCCAGGTCGGCGCGCGCCCCGTCGTAATCGCTGTTGCGCAGCTTGATGGTGCCGCGCAACAGCCGGGCTTCGGCGGACTCGCCCTTACTCAGGATCCGGTCGATCACCACGCTGCCGCGGGCGTTCTGGCCATCGCCGATCAATGCCGTGCCGTACAGGTAATCGAACGCGGAGTCGGCGGATTTCTCGCTTTCGAGCGGCGCCAGCAGTGCGATGGCTTCCTTGTACTTGCCCAGGCCGTTGTAGCAACTGGCCAGCAGCAGAGTCACCTGGTCTTTGAACTGCGGAGCCAGGGCCGCGGCCTGCTCAAATCGCGCGGCAGCCTCGGCGGGGCGGCTGGTCTTGTAGTATGCCAGGCCGAGATTCAGCAGCAGGGCCGGATTCTGCGGGCTCTTTTCCAGCGCGCGATTGTATTCGGCGATGGCTTCGTCGTAGCGGCCGGCGCGGGCCAGCGCGGCGCCCAGGTTGGAACGCGCCCCGATCGAATCTGGCTCGGCGGCGAGATACTCGCGATACGCGCGGATCGCGCCATCCAGGTCCCCCGATTGGTGCAGCGCGATGGCGTGTTGCAGAAGCTGTTCGGCGCCGGTGGGCGATTCTTGCGCCCGTAAAACGAACGCACCCAGCACTATGGCTAACCAAGCGTACCGCATGATGGGAAACGGGAAGTGGCTTCGACGAACTCTCAAGATCAAGTGTACAGCGTACACAGATGTGAAAACATCACGGATCGGGCGGGCTTTTCGCGGGGCTTTGCTATGGTTGGAGGGAGGGAAGGCTGCGGCCGCCGGAATGTCAGCCATAGGCTTTACTGAACCCGCGCAAAACGGGCCACGGCGACGCGGCGGGATCGTAGGGGCGCTCGGTCTGTGGCTGGCTTGCGCCGCCATGGCGGCCGGTGGGGATACGCGCAAAACCACCTGCGCCACGTGCCATCGCGACGAAGCGCTCTCCTTTCCAAAAGCGGCCATGGGAATCGGGCTCGAACTGGCCCCGGACCTGAAACTGCTGCAGGCCCATCCGATGCTGGCGGTAGAAGAGAACGGATACGCCTACCGGATCGAACATAAAGGGGACGCCAGCATCTACACCGTGGCGGACGCCGCGGGCTCCCTGAGCATGCCCATCCGGTACGCATTTGGCGTCCGCAACCAGACGTTCGTTTTGGAATACCAGGGTCACTATTACGAGAGCACGGTGAGCTATTACGAGTCCATCAACGGACTGGCGCCCACCATGGGACGCGAGTCGCTGCGCCCGAAGAACCTGGTGGAAGCCATAGGGCGGCTGACACCTGACGCCGAGGTCGCGGCGTGCTTCAACTGCCACTCGACGGGAGGCGTCGCTGGCGGCAAGGTCACACCGGAATCGGCGAAGCCGGGGGTAAGCTGCGAGCGCTGCCATGCCGGCGCGGATGCGCACATGCAATCGTTGGCCGGCAGCCGGCCCGCGCCGCCGCCCAAAAAACTTGGCGCGATGGCCGCGGAAGAGATGTCGGAGTTCTGCGGCGCGTGCCACCACACCTGGGCATGGGTGGTGGAGGAGCGCCAATTCGGCGTGAAGAACGTGCGCTTTCAGCCGTACCGCCTGGCAAACAGCAAGTGCTTTATGGGCGGCGATAAGCGGATCCGCTGCACGGCCTGCCACAATCCACACCATGAACTGGTCGAGGATGCTGCAAGCTACGACAAGGTGTGCCTGTCATGCCACAGCTTGAAGGGCGCGCCGGTGGCGGCCGGCGCGGCCGTGTCCCAGAAAGCCTGTCCGGCCGGGGACGCGAAATGCGTCAACTGCCACATGCCCAAGGTTCAGGCGCCGGGTAACGGGTTCACGTTCCACGATCACTATATTCGGGTGGTGCACCCGGGCGAGGCTTATCCCAACTGATCGCGCAAAACGGGGCACGGCCGCGCCGCCACGGAACCGCAATTAGCCACGGATGCACACAGATGGACACAGATTCCTTTGTCCAGTTATTTCGTGGAGCAATATTAGCGGGAATTCGCGTTGTTCCCCATGGTCTCGTCGGCCAATTTCTTAAGACGAACGAACTCTGCACGCTCGCGCGCGGCATCGTCGTCCCGGCCGGCCATGGCATATACCGAAGCCAGCACGAAGTGGACCTGCGGGCTGTCGGGCGCCTGGCTACGGGCGAGTTCCAGCTCCTGAATGGCCTTGTCCACGTCGCCTGCCTTGGCCAGTAATCGCCCCAGGACAGCGTGCGCCGCAAAGAACTGGGGCGCGGCATCCACCGCGCGCTTCGCATACGTCAGGGCCTTGTCGGGCTCGCCGATCTGCACGTACTCGAGCGCAATCTGCACCAAAGCCTCGCCGTGCTTTGGATTCAGCTCCAGTTCTTTTTGCAGTTCCCGGAGACCGGCCTGCGCGTCGCTCGCTAGAAGGAATGTGCCGTACAGGTAGTGGACGTTGGGCGTTTTCGGATAATTGGCAACCAACACGGTGAAGTACTTTTGGGCCTCGTCGGGGTGGTGGTCCGTGTACGCGTAGACCGCTTTCCCCGCCTGCTCGATGAGCTCCTTTTCGTCCGCGCCCAGATCTTCCGGCAGTATGGGACGGCGCAGCCCGGCCAGACCGGCGGCATCCAGTACAGCCTTTCCCGACCCGCCCAGGTTGATGATCTGCGACAGCAGTTCGAGCGCGGACTCGTACATCCCGGCGCGTGTAAACAGGGCCATGGCGTGGAATAGAACCACGCGCTTCACCTGATCGTCTTCGCCCAGTCCCAAGCGGCGTCCCTGGTTGATGTCGGCTAGGGCGCGCTCGTATTCGCGTGTTTGGTATTCGCACAAGCCCAGCAGCGCGAAGCCGGGACCGGCCTTTGGATCGAGGGCCACCAGCCGGCGCAAGGCATCCCGCGCTTCGGGATACTGGTCCTGATCGTAGAGCAGTTCGCCGAGGAACCACCAGCCTTCCGGCCACGATGGACGCATGGCTAGTGCCTGCTGATACAGGCGGACCGCGTCCTGTGCATGGTTCGCGGCGCGCGCGGCCGCCGCGTCCTTGGTGACAGTGTCGAAGGTATCCGGCGTGTCGGCAGCGCGCAACAGGCCGGCAGTAAACAGGCACACGACGATTGCCAGATCACGTGCCTTCACTACGGCGCCTCCTTCACGCGCAGTACGCGGTCGCCACGCACATCTTTGAGAGACTGCACGATGCCCGATGGCCAGTGTATGACCACCACGCTGGCGGTATCGTCGGCGCCCAGCCCGAAGTGCACAGGCCCATAGCTCGACGAAGCATAACCGACGCTGCTGGTCATGTGGTTAAATTGCGTTCCGCTTTTAGTGGTCACCTCGATCCGGGCGCCGATGCCATCGCGATTGCTTTTGGTTCCTTCGAGCGCCACGTCCAGCCAGTGCCCGGCGCCAGGGCTGCGGTTCATCCAGATCTCCGCCGGATGGGCCAGCGCGGTAGTCACCACGTCGATGCGGCCATCGCCATCCAGATCGCCGAAGGCCAGGCCGCGGTGCCGGGCGGCCGGCGAGCTATCCAAGCCTGCTTCGCCGCCGAGCGCCTGCCAGTGCACGCCCGCATCGCCGCTCGCTCCCAGATTGCGGAATACGGTATTGTGCTGTTCGACCGTAGTGCCCGGCAGCGGCTGCGAAAGCACGTCGCCGCGGCTGACGAACAGGTCTTTCCATCCGTCGTTATCGAAATCGTACAGGCCCACGCCGAATCCGGCCATGTGCATGGTCAGCCCGCGGAGGCCGCCCGCCGTGGTCACTTCCGTGAACCCGCGCCCCGCCGTATTCAGCCACAGCGGAAACGTCTGCTTTTCGAGCGCTACGGTCACCAGGTCGGGATAGCCGTCGTTATTGAAATCGCGGAAGTCCAGCCCCATTCCCGATATGAAATTCCCGTCTTCCGGCAGAGCCACGCCCTTCTGAAACGCGACTTCCTCGAACTTGTCTCCGAGGTTATGAAAGAGAAAATTATAAGAGCCGTCATTGGTGACGAAGAGGTCCGGACGGCCGTCCAGGTCGTAATCGGCCATCCCTACGCCCATGCCCTTTCCCACGTGGGCGCGGATTCCCCATTTTTCGGAGACGTCCTCAAAGACGCCGTGGCCCTTATTCAGGAACAACTGGTTGGGCAGGCCTTTATACGACCGCGGAGAGCAATAGTCGGGAACTCCTTTGTAGTCGCACAAAGGCTCGGTGGCGTAGTCCCAGCGCAGGTAGTTGACGACGAACAGATCCAGTAAGCCATCGTTATTCACGTCTACCCACACCGCCGTGATGCCCCACATCGGCCCGAACTCGGGATCCGGCCGATTGTTGATGCCCGCCTTCTCCGTGACGTCGGTGAACGTGCCGTCGCCATTGTTGTGATAGAGGGTATTGTGGTGGACGCCGGTGACCAAGAGGTCCGGATAGCCGTCGTTATCGTAGTCGGCCACGGCCACGCCGCTGTCGAATCCGCTGCCGGACAGGCCGGCGGCTTCTGTCACGTCGGTGAAGACGCCGTTGCCATCGTTGCGAAAGAGCCGGTTCCGGTACTTCGGATCGTCTTTCTTCAGGGTGGCCAGATTCGCGCCATTGGTGAAGAAGATGTCCGGCCGGCCGTCGCGGTTGTAATCGAATACGGCAATGCCGCCGGCCATGGTGGCAGGCACGTGGCGGGCCGTCACTTCTCCATGTTCGAGTTGGAAGGGGATGGGTTTCAACTCAAACCGGATGGGAGCCACCTGACCGCCAGCGGCCAGTACGAGCAGCGGCAGACATACCAGGGCGCCAAAGAGCGCACGGATTGTGGGGCAGGCACTCTGCCTGCGGCGGACTCTCAGCCCGCCATGTTCCCGAGAAGAGGCGGGGCTAAGAGCCCCGCGCAGGCCGGGGGCCTGCCCCACACAGGAATACATACTGATCAGCATAACGCGCCATAAAAAAAGGGGGCGGCTTGCGCCACCCCCCTTTAGATCCCGCCACTGGCGGGTTGCGAATCGAATCAGCCTAGAAGTTGTACTTGGCTGCGAACTCGACCACGCGGCGGCCGACCTTGAAAGCCGGTGAACCGTTAGTGAGCGCGTTCAAATTGGTTGGCGACACCGAATTATTCGGACCCGAAAAATTCAGCGTTTCATCCACTGCGGCGCCGGCCGTGCCGAACTGCCACAACGGATGGTTCAGGAAGTTGAAGGCCGAGAAGCGGAACTCCACCTTCTGATGTTCCTTGAAGAGGAAGTCCTTGTAAATCGCGAGGTCGCTGTTGAAGAACGCGGGCCCCTTGATGTACGGCCAGATAATGTTGCCCATGCTTCCGGGCGGCGGAGCCGAGAAGCAAGACGGATTGAAGAACTGGTTCGCCTTCAGATTGCTTCGCGGATCGCACGTAAAGACGACGTTGGGAGTCATCCCGTTAGTGCCCAACGAATCCGGACCTTGCAGACTGGTCGGCAGTCCTACGTTGAGATTGCCGTTCGTGTTGGGCTGTATCGGCGCTCCACTCTGGAACTGAGTGATGCCCGAGAGTACCCAGCCGTTCACCGCGCCGCCCAGTAATTTATTGTCTTTGATCGGGCTGGGCAGGTTGAACACGTAGGCTGCGTTGAAGATATGCGTATGGTCAAAAGCCAACACACCATAGTTCGCGTTAAGGTTGTACGGATCCACGGTGGTGCCGGCGCTCGGACCGTTGGCGCTCTCACCGTCACGGATGCCGAGGACCTTACTGAACGTGTAGTTCGTGGTAAAGGTCATGCGGCCGGACTGCTTCTGCCACGTGGCGATGAACGCGTTGTAGTTGGAATAGCTGCCGTGGCCGATCAACGTCATACCCGTGTATTGATGGTACGGGAAGAAGTCGTTGAAATTGAACTTGCCGGCGGAAGGCAGGATCCCTTGCGATGTGTAGTTGACGCCCGTAATGGGGTCCTTCCCGAAGAACGCGCCCAGCGGGACCAGGTCCGCGTTTGACAACCCGGAATCCAACAGCAGGTCGCGCGAGCGGTTACCTTGATACTGGAATTCGGCGACCGAACGCCATGGCACGCGCTGCGAAACGGTGAAGTTATAGGTCCAGGTGTTCGGCGTCCGGGAATCGCCCATGGCCAAGATACCGGCAGGCCCGGAACCCAGGCCGGCGGCGCCCAGCGACGGAGACCAAGGCAGGAAGTTATCCCAGCCCATGCAGCACGGCGTGGCCACACCGTTGATCATCGCGCTGTTGGTGGTGCCGATACCGGTCGGGATGTTTAACGGGGCGGTAAAGGCGGAACCGCTGGCGGTATTATACGCGAACTGATACCGGAACAGGCCGGCGCCACCGCGCAATACCGTTTTGCCGTTGCCGAATATGTCGTAAGCAAAACCGAACCGGGGCTCCACGAATATGGCTTGCGATGGAGATCCGGACAACGGAATGCTGGAGTCGATAGCGTGCCACTGCAGGCCCGTCCAGGCGCATGTGGTGCACGTATTGTTGTAGGTGGCGGGATCCCAAACCGCGAGACCGGGTCCGCTGGCGGGGAACCAGTTGCCCATGTGCTCGAAGCGCAGACCGCCGGTCAGCGTGAGCCTGCGGCTGGCCTTCCACTGGTCGTTGATGAAGAACGAGTATTGGTAATACTTGAAGTCCGCTACGGCTTCGCTCTGGTCCTGTGCGAGCTGGTCGATGCGGCCCGTGACCATGTCCGCCAGCAGGTTACCAGTGGAGGTCGGCCCCCAAGGATTGAACTGGACAGCGCCTTGAGAAGAGCTGGTGAAACCGCCGCCGGTCTGCCAGTTGCGGGCATAGTCGAAGTAGACGCCGGCTTTCAGGGTATGGCTGCCGACGATCTTGGTGACGTTGTCGCTGATGTTCGGAGTTTGCGACAGCTTGCCGAACCCGGTCTTGCCACCGGGAGCCCAAGGCTCGCCATAGGGATAGGTCATTAAACCGACCGAACCGTTGCTCCAGCCGCCCCAGGTATTGGGTATTTGCGGCGTGAACGGGTTCGCGAACAGGCCCGTAAACTGGAATGTCCCGCCGTTCGGAGTTTTGATGTTGGCGGGATTCACCGCGGCAGGGTTGCCGAGGATGATCGGGTTGACGAAGGTGGATTCAGCGAACACGAACTCGTTGGTGAGAGTCGGGCTGAACACGTGCACCAGGTTGGCGCTATAGACGTTCGATTTCTGCGTGGCGTCCTGGCTGGACGGATAAGGCAGCGACCCGCCGAGCTGCCACCAGATGCTGATCGGATTCTCGTCTTTTTCGTCCTGCCGGTTCCAGGAGAAGAAGAGCTTGGTCTTGTCGCTGATGTTGTAATCGCCTCTCAGGCGCAACTCCCAGCGGTTGACCGGGGGATTGACGAAGTAGTTGAAATTGGAGCCCGAGCCGCTGGTGACCGGATTGGCATTCGGTTGGGGGAACAGGCCCAGGTAGCCCAGCGAGTTCTGATCGAGCTGGCTTGCCGGAATCATGCCACCAGGGAAATTGGCGTTGTTCAGCGGCGCCACGTCTACGCTCCTGGCGTTTTTCAGGTTCGTCCCCAACGAGGCCAGGTACGAGGGGCTGAAATTGCCGCCGAGCATCTGCGACGTCGGAACGAAGTAGCTGTTCAAGGCGCCGGCCGGCTGTTGTTTCATGTACTCGAACGCGCTGTAGAAGAACAGTTTGTCGTGGTTCTTGTTGAAGCGGGTGTGCGGGATAATGACCGGACCGCCGAAGTCACCGCCCGGATAGTAGAAGCTATCCGTGGGCGCCTTTACTCCCTGGCTATTGTTATAGGAATCGTTGGCGTTAAAGACCGAATTCCTGGCGTAAAAGTACGCGCCGCCGTGGAACTGGGCGCCGCCGCTTTTCCCGATAGCCTGGAAGGTAACCGGGCCCTTGGCATACTCAGCGCCGTAGGCCGACGTCAGAATCGAAACTTCCTGCACCTGATTCTGATTGATATTGGCCGTCTGGGTGCCCTGGTTACCCGGATCCAACAGGTTCGCGCCGTCCGACGTCATGGTCATGGCGCCGTTGGGCTGCGTTCCATTAGCGGAAAAGTTACCGATCGGGCCGTTGTTGCTCGACGTCGTGTAGCTGTTCCACATGCTTTGGCCGAGACCGCTGGTCATGCCCATACCGGGCATGATCTTTATCAGTTCCGCCGCGTCGCGGCCGACGATCGAGAGGTTCTCAACCATACTCTTGTTCAGCGTTTGCTCCGTGGTTCCGGAGTCCACCGGGACAACCACGTCGGCGCCGGCCACCACTTCTACCTCTTGCTTGGTGGATTGGACCTGGAGGATGACCCTCGGCAGAGCAAGGGTGGCGCTCTGTACCAGGACAATACCCTGTTCTTCGAACGTCTGTAGGCCTGGTGCGCTTACTGTAATCGTGTAGGTTCCCGGCGGAATCGACGGGAAATTAAAAAAACCGGAGTTGTTCGTGACAGAGTCGCGAAGTGCGCCGGTGGCTTCATTTTTCAGGACAACTTTTGCTTGTGGGACTACCGCACCCGTAGCGTCAGTAACGGTGGCGCCAATTGAACCGCTCGCGAATTGGGCGAATGCGGGCAACTGTGTGAACGCCAAAGCTACTATCAAAAGCCCCAACAACCAGAAAGCTCTTCCCGGATTCATGTGCCGAACTATAACGGAGGTCGGCAACCGATCTGGTTTGTTCATTTGACCCCTTTCTAACCTCAGAATTGACTTCCCTAACCAAAAAACCCCGCCCCAAGGCACACAAATATGCCTTGAATGCACGACTAATCGATTGCAAGTAGCATAACTGCACTACACCATCAAGTCAAGGACTTTAAGATCCGATAAATAGGATCGGTTGGCACCCATTTTCCATAGTGTTTTGGTGCGGCCCCACCCTTCCTTGTTGCCCGCTTAATGGCACAACACCCCAGCCTGCCTCAATGGCTTTCCAGGGTTCGATGCGATCACACAAATCGCGTTTCGATGATGCGCGAGTGTAGCGCAGCGGCTTCACGGGGCGCTAGTACATTTCAGTTACGCTATGCCGCCAATCGTTTCCACAGGCTACCTAAAGTGAAGAATACTAGCCGTGTAACGTTTGCAGGCGCCAGCTGATATTGGCACGTATGATCTTTGTTTTCAGCAGTGTACGCCTTGTTACAAAATTGATATGGCGCGGCTGCAGGGAATTTACATTTGCACAGGCCTCACCACAGCACTTCCGGAATGTGTATAATCTCGACAAATGGGGGCGCTCGAAGATCAGCCCGGAGCTAGTATCATCGGCGCCGAGCGAACGGAACTCGCGGCCGTACTTTCGTCGCCGACCTTCGCACGAGCGCAGCGGCTGGTTAAGCTACTGGAATACATTTCGAAAAAGCATTTTCAGGGACAGGACTCCGAAGTTTGCGAATATAGCATTGCGACCGAAGTCCTGGGACGCCCGGCGGATTTCGATCCCGGTGAGGATGCCATTGCGCGGGTGGAGATCCATCGCCTGCGCAAGAAGTTGCGTGAATACTATTCTGCCGAGGGCGCTCACCAGGCGCTGAAGATCATCATTCCGCCCGGAATGTATACGCCTGTCTTTCAAAAAGACAGCAATTCAACAGCAACGGCGGCTCCGGTGAATGGGAAGCCTGTGGCCGCACCGGATCCCGTACTAATCCCTGAGCCGATTCTCGAAGAGCCGGTCAAGGCTCCCGTCCGTCCGACTGAATCGCCGGCGCGGAAACCCTGGTGGCGGCCCTGGCGGCTGATCGCCGCGGCGATGGTCCTGTTAGCGGCGGCGGCTGGCACCATGGCCATCATGAGAACCGCGGGGCGGCGCGAACCGGAACCCCCGCCCACTTTGCCGGCGCCCACCGCTACCGTAGCTGACAATGCCATTCGGATCATTGCCGGGTATGACCGGAAATACCTGGATCATCATGGCCACACCTGGCTCCCGGACCGCGATTTTGAAGGCGGCGGGCGCCCCGGTTCGCCTTTCCGTCAATTCATTTCCCGCACCTCCGATCCGCTGCTCTACCAGAACGGGCGCATTGGACTGACGGCGTACAACATTCCATTAAAGCCTGGCACGTATGAACTGAAGTTGCACTTCGTCGAACCGGTGTACGGTCCGGGGCTGGAGACGGGCGGCGGAGAAAATAGCCGGGTATTCGACATCCTGGTGAACGGCAAGGTAATGATCTACGGATTCGATATCGTCTCAGACGCGGGCGGACCTCTCATCGCCGACGTCAGAGTGTTCAAGGATGTCGAGCCCGGACCGGACGGAATCCTGCGGATAGGATTCCACGCCCGGCGCGAGCAGACGATCGTGAGCGCCATCGAGATTGAGCCCTCCGAGCCGCACAAGATCAACCCGATCCGGGTAGTCACGCAACCGAACTCCGTCACAGATTCCCGCGGCCACATCTGGGAGGCCGACAACTATTTTTCGGGCGGCCAGATATCCAACCATTGGAAATCGGTCACGGGCACGCCGGACGCGGACCTATTCGGAAACGAGCGCTACGGCCACTTCTCTTATGCTATTCCGGTGGCTTCCGGTTTTTACCAGGCGACATTGTATTTCGCCGAGACTTACTGGGGCAAGGAGAACCAGGGCGCCGGCGGCGTCGGATCGCGCATTTTTGATATCTTCTGCAACGGATCGGCGCTGGTGCGGAATCTGGATATATTAAAGGAGACCGGGCCGAACCAGGCGCTGATCAAACGATTCCACGGACTGAAACCCAACGCCCAGGGAAAGCTGGACTTCGAATTCGTGCCGGTGGCGAACTACGCGTCAGTGTTCGCGATCGAAGTGGTCGACGAGACCCGCTGAATAAACTATGACCGCGTGGAAGGCTGTCTTGCGCGCCGGCGCGTGCCTGATGGCCAGCCTCACAGGCGCGTGGGCGCAGCCCGCGCCGTCCATTAACTCCGGTGGAATCCTGAACGCCGCCAGTTCCGTTGCTGGAGCGCCGGTGGCACCGGGCAGCATTGCATCGGTTTACGGTACGTTTCTGCTGGCCGCGCCTGCCTTGGCGACGGACGTTCCTTTGCCGTTGAGCCTGGGTGGGCTTTCGCTCGATTTCGGCACCATCGCGGCCCCCTTGTTCTACGCTTCGGGGGGCCAGGTGAACCTGCAAATACCGTGGGAACTGGCCGGCCAGCCGCAAGCCTTGCTGGCGGCAACCCTGGCGGGCCAGACCGGCGCCGCGCAGACGGTAAATCTCGCGCCATATGCGCCGGGCATCTTCAGTATGAACGGGCAAGGGACCGGCGCGGGCGCGATTCTGGATTCTTCCTATCATCTGATTAACTCCGCGAATCCGGCAGGCGCCGGGGTTACAGTCGTGCTGATCTACTGCACGGGGCTGGGAGCGGTGACGAATCAGCCGCCAACCGGCGCCGCCACGCCGAATAGCCCTTTCTCTAAAACGATCGCCACGCCTTCGGTGACTATCGGCCGCGCGTCCGCGCAGGTGCTGTTCTCCGGGCTCGCGCCGGGGACTGTCGGCGAATACCAGGTGAATGCGTTGGTGCCGGCTAATGCCGCTCTGGGCGACGCGGAGCCTGTGGTGCTTTCGATCGGCGGCGTGATTTCGAACACGGTGACCATGGCCGTTCAACCGCCGACCCCGGACCAGCGCGCGGATCAGTTGATTACGCAGATGAGCCAGGACCAGAAGATCCAGCTCTTGTATGGCGGCGAAGCTGCGGTTGGGGCGGAATCCGGCGTGCCGCGGGGCGGCGCCGGTTACGTGCCGGGCGTGCCTGAGCTTGGCATTCCGAACCTCTATCTGGCGGATGGCAGCGTGGGGGTGGGCAACGCGGTGGGCCAAGCAACGGCCCTGCCGTCTTCCATCGCCAGCGCCGCCAGTTGGGACTTGAACGAGGCTACGAAATATGGCGGCGTGATTGGAGCCGAACTGCGGGCTTACGGCATGAACGTGAACCTGGGCGGCAACGTCAACCTGATCGGCCGCGAGCCGCGCGACGGCCGCACGTTCGAGACCAAGGGCGAAGATCCGATTCTGGCCGGCAAGATCACCGCCGCACACATCAGCGCGATTCAGGCGCAGCACGTGATTGGCGGAATCAAGCATTATGCTCTGAACGACCAGGAGACCGGCCGCACCACGGCCAACGTCGAGATCGACGAGCGCGGCATGCGCGAGAGCGACTTGCTGGCGTTCGAGATCGGGGCCACGGATTCCAACGTGCAATCGGTGATGTGCTCGTACAACCTGGTGAACGGCGTTTATGCGTGCGAGAACGCGCACCTGCTGAATGATGTGCTGAAGGGGGACTGGCAGTTTCCGGGCTTCGTCATGTCGGACTGGGGCGCCACGCATTCGACGGCCGCCGCGGCAGTGGCGGGGCTGGACCAGGAGCAGCCGGACAACTACTATTTCGGCAGCCTGGCGCAGGCGGTGGCCAGCGGACAGGTGCCACAATCGCGCGTGGACGATATGGTGCACCGCATCCTACGGGCCATGTACGCAGTGGGGCTGTTCGACTATCCGGAACAATTGACGGCCATCGATACGGCCGCCGACCAGGCTATCGCGCAGGAGGCCGAGGAGCAGGGCGCGGTGCTGCTGAAGAACGCCGGCGGGCAACTTCCGTTGAATGCCGCGACGGTTCAATCCATCGCGGTGATTGGGTCGCACGCGGATGTGGCGGTGCTCTCCGGCGGCGGTTCGGCGCAGGTGACGCCTACCGGAGGCCCGGCGCTTACGGAAGGCTATCCATGCCCGCCGTGCTGGTCGCCAGTGATCTGGGATCCGTCATCGCCGCTGCAGGCGATTCAAGCGATGGCGCCCGGCGCCACGGTTTCTTTCGATCCGGGTACCAGCACGTCGTCCGCGGCCGCGCTGGCAGCCACATCGACGGTGGCGATCGTGTTCGTGAGCCAATGGGCCAGCGAAGGCATGGATCTGCCGAGCTTGAATTTCACGGATGTGATCCACATGACGCCGATCGACCAGGACGCGCTGGTAGCGGCGGTGGCGGCGGCGAATCCGCACACCATCGTGGTGATGGAGAATGGCGGGCCGCAGGTGCTGCCGTGGCTGAATAGCGTGAGCGCGGTGCTGGAAGCCTGGTTTCCAGGGCAGAAAGGCGGCGAGGCGATCGCGCGGCTGCTGTTCGGCGCGGTCAATCCGTCGGGCAAACTGCCGGTGACGTTTCCGGCCAGCGTGAACGATTTGCCGCGGCCGGTGATCGCCACGCCACCCGATTCCAGCACGCCGTTCCCGGTGAGCTATTTCGAAGGCTTCAACGTCGGATACAAATGGTACGACTCGCAGGGCATCACGCCAGCGTTTCCGTTCGGCTTCGGGCTTTCGTACACGACGTTCTCTTTTTCGAATGCGAGTTTGACCAACAACCTGGGTTCCAGTGATCCGAACTTTCAGGTGAGCTTCACGCTGAGCGATACGGGCACAGTCGCGGGCGCGGAAGTGGCGCAGGTCTACCTGGCGCTGCCGGCCAGCACCGGCGAACCGCCGCGGCGGCTGGTGGGATGGCAGAAGGTTCCCCTCCAGCCAGGCGCGGCGCAGCAGGTGACCATCGAAGTGGATGCCAACGATTCGTCGCATCCGCTTTCGTATTGGGACGTGAATTCGAATAGCTGGCTGATCGCGCCGGGCACTTATACGGTGTATCTGGGCAACTCGGCGGCGGCCGCGAGCCTGACCACCGTGGGGACGTTTGGGATGTAGGGCCCACCGCCAACACCAGGGCACGCATCGCGACTAAAATGGAGGCGGTGATGTTATGAATCTGAACCGCCGCCAATTCATTGCCGCTTCCGCCGTGGCCCCGTTCGCGGCCCCGTTTTCGGCAAGCGCCCGGCCCACCTCTGTGAGTGACTCCATCGCGCCGCAAGCGCACCCGTTCGATCTGGGCAGCGCCCGCCTGGTGGACGGCGGGCTGATCGCGTATACCGAACACAATCGCGGCTTCCTGGAAAGCCTGGAGACGGACCGCCTGTTGCACACATTCCGTCTGACCGCCGGACTGCCCACGTCGGCAGAGCCGCTGGGCGGATGGGAGAAGCCTACCGTGGAACTGCGCGGCCACTTCACCGGACATTTCCTTTCCGCGTGCGCACTGATGTCGGTGAGCGAGGGCAACGCCGCGCTACGCGGCAAGGGCAACCTGGTGGTGGCGGAACTGGCCAAATGCCAGAAGGCCAACGGCAACGGCTATCTGAGCGCTTTTCCGCCGGAGTTTTTCGATCGCCTGAAGGCGGGCAAGAAGGTATGGGCGCCGTGGTACACGATCCACAAGATTCTGGCGGGGCTGCTGGATATGTATGTGCTGGCGCGCAACCAGCAGGCGCTGGACGTAGCCTGCGGCATGGCCGGGTGGACGAAGCGCTGGACCGATACGATCAACGACGCGGACATGGCGCGCGTGCTGCGCGTGGAGTTCGGCGGCATGAACGAAGTACTGGACAACCTGTATGCGGCGACCGGCGTGAAAGATTACGCGGATGCCTCGCGGCGCTTCGACGACGAGCGGCTGTTCGGTCCGCTGGCCGACGGGCGCGACGAGTTGAAGGGGCTGCACGTGAACACGCAGATCCCCAAGATCATCGGGGCGGCGCGGCGGTATGAGTTGACCGGTGACGCACGCTACCGGCGGATCGCGGAGTTCTTCTGGACGCAGGTTACCCAGCACCGCGCGTATGCGACCGGCGGGACCAGCAACGACGAACACTGGCGAGCGGGTCCGGATGAACTGGCGGGCGAACTGGGGCCGGCGACGCAGGAATGCTGCTGCACCTACAACATGCTGAAGCTGACGCGGCACCTGTTCAGCTGGTCGCCCGAGGCGCGCTACTTCGACTATTACGAACGCGCGCTATACAACGGCATCTTCGGCACGATGAATCCGAAGAACGGACTGACCATGTACTATGTGCCGCTGGCTACCGGCTACTGGAAGGTGTTTGCCAGCCCGCGCGGATCGTTCTGGTGCTGCACGGGGACGGGCGTGGAGTCGTTCTCGAAGCTGGCCGACAGCATCTACTTCCACGACGACAAGAGCGTGTATGTGAACCTGTTCATGGCCTCGGAACTGGATTGGGAAGAGAAAGGCGTCCGGCTACGGCAGGATGCGGTGCCGGGGCGGCCGGAGGCGCGCTTGCGGCTGCAGACCGGCAAATCGCTGCAACTTGGCGTGCGCATCCGCGAACCTTACTGGACGGATGGCAAGATGGAGGTGTTTGTAAACGATAAGCTCGCCACGGGGAAGCGCGAGCACGGGTATTTTGTGATCGACCGCTTCTGGGCGGATGGCGACGAAGTACGCTTCTCTCTGCCGATGGATCTGCACGCGCATCCGATGCCGGACGACGACCAGTTGCAAGCGATTATGTACGGACCGCTGGTGCTGGCGGGGGATTTGGGGCACAAGGGCGTGAACGACGAGACGCAGCAGGGAGGCGACAATCCGCCCGACATGCCGGCGCCCGCGCCGCTGCCGGATTTCGTGGCGGCGGGGACGAACCTGCGGTCGTGGATCGCGCCGGCGGGGCGGCAACCGTACATGTTCCAGACGAAGGGACAGACTCGGGATGTGGTCCTGTTGCCGCTGAACCGGATACTTGACCAGCGCTACGGGGTGTACTGGCGGATCAAGGCTAAGGAGGCGTAAGCGGCCGGATTTTGACTTTGTATATGTTCGAAGCCAATAAGTCACTTGTTGTGAGGTAGTTGCAAATTGGGCGAAGCCACCGTCCGGCGCCGTGGATCGTTGTAGGCTGGACTGGCGGGAACCTGCCGCCTATCTCAAGGATCTCAGGACCGGGGACGGACGTCAACCGCTCTGCTTTGACTCATTATTGAGTGTCCTTCTTCGCAGGTTCCAGCAACCAGATGTTGCCAGTGCGCTCTTCCTGATTGAACACCACCATGTCCGGTCCAACTGCGATCTCGAACGACGAGTTGCGCAGGTTCCGGAACGACCGCCTGCGCTCATGAGAGTGGTAGACGGCGAACGCCGCTCCGACCGGATGCATGTCCGGCCCCACGAGCTGCGCCCAAATGCATCGGAAACCATCCCGGTCCGAGGAGAAGAATATCAGCTTACCGTTGGCAGAAAAATGCGGCTTGTCATCCCAACCGCTATCGGCAATCGGAATCCAATCGCTCCGCGGAACAAGCCCCTTACGGAATGGCGCAACAAATAGAGTGGATCGCCCGTCTTTTACTGCATTGAAGGTGACCCAGCGCCCGTCCGGGGAGAAATGCGACTGCCACACTTCGTACCCTTTAGCCTCAAGAAACGTAGTTTTGGAGCCGGACTTCAAGTCCAGTTGCTCTACGACACCATGCGAGAAGAATAAGATGGTGGTGCCGTCCGGCGACCAATCCCAGACCCCATAAAAGGTCTTGGGGGCGCCCCAGATCTTGCGCGGAAAGCCCCCCGAAACCGGCACTTGGTAAATGAAGCCGGAGGAGTCTCTGCGAGAGTTGAGGTAATTCGTAAATACGACCTTCGAGGCGTCAGGAGCCAAAGCCGCGTAACTCAACCTTACACCTTCCCAAGGGATCTCTTGTTCTTTTCCGGTCTTGAGATCCTTTATGAACAATTGGTGGTGATCGGTCCGATGCGTAGTGAAGGCCAGCTTCTGGCCATCTTTGGACAAGTTGCAGAGCGACTCTCCGGCCGAGCCAAACGTCAACTGCCTGGGAGGGCCGCTCCCGCGACCGCTGGCATCGATGGGCAAGCCCCAGACATGGTTTTCGCTGTTGACGACAGATAGCGCTGTAAGCCCGTTTGCCGCGGAAGCGTGCCGTTCGCCGCCCGTGCCGAAGGTCAAGCGCTCCGCCGGTCCTGTGACCTTCGTTCCGTCGGTAGAAATCGGGAGGGCCGAAATGGAAGCTTCATCGGAAAGCTCTGCCCGGAAGGTATGGAAAGGGATCAACAGGCGGGAGGGGTTTGGCAGCCATTGATCGTTAATAAAGGAGAACAGATCGAGTTTGCCAATACGGCGCCCGTCCGGGGTCGAGACCCAACCTGCCCCCTTGTAGCCGTTGTCGGCGCAAAAGCCGTCAAACAAGATGCAGCTGCCGTCCGGAGACCACACGGCCGAGACCGGGTAGGGCGAGCATCCGGCGCCAATCTGAGTGGGCGTACCCCCGGATAGCCGCTGAACAAATAAATCAGCGCCACTGAAATCGTCTCCACTACCGACCGAATACATCAGCATGCTACCGTCCGGAGAGAACCTTGGCCGGCGGCCCTTCGGGATCAGGAGGCGGGCGTCGCCCCCAAGGGCCGGCATCAGATAAATGCCTCCGCCGTCGCGTTCCGAACGGAAAGCTACCTGGGAGCCATCCGGGGAGATCGACGGGTCATAATCGTCGGCCGGATTGTTCGTGATGCGCGCATCCCCGCCGCCCCCAATCTGCTGCACCCAGATGTCCAGGTTGCTGGAATCCGCACGGTCGCTGGCGTATGCGATGAATTTGCCGTCGGCGGAAATGGCCGCGTCGGTGGTCAGTCCATTATCTGTGGTCAACCGGCGCAGCGTTGTACCGGCAGCTATGCCGACCGGTCCGAAATGCACTTTACGCACATAAACGGCGACCGCCACGGCCAGACACGCCGCGGCAACCACCCATGCCGGCCAGACCCGGCGTCTTAGGGATTGAACGGCTGCGGGCCCCGAACGGGTCGTCCACTCCAAGGCGAAACCCAGGTCGGCGGCGGACTGAAATCTTCGGTTCGGATCCTTCTCCAAGCACCGGCGCGCGATACGATCAAGCGCGGACGGCACTGGTGCAAGCAACTCGGGAGGCTCCTCCGTCAGGATGGCGTTCATCACCTCGACCGAGGAACCGCCGGCAAATGCGCGCTTGCCGCAGAGCATCTCATACAACACCACGCCGAAGCTGAACAGGTCCGAACGGTGGTCGATTGGTTCGCCGCGCACCTGCTCCGGCGACATATATCCGGCGGTGCCCAGCACCATGCCTTCATCCGTCAGATCGGCGGTGGTCGAATCTGCAGTCATGTGCCACTGCTTGGCCAGCCCGAAATCCAGGATCTTCACATGGCCATCGCGCGTGACCATGATGTTGTCCGGCTTCAGATCGCGATGCACCAAGCCGGCCGCGTGTGCCGCCGCGAGGCCAGCGGCCACCTGGGCCGCGATATCAATTACCTTCGCCGCGGGCACCGGTCCAGCCTCGACCATGCGCCGCAAAGTCTCGCCGCGCACCAGTTCGGTAGCGATCCAGTACGTGCCATTGTCGCAGCCAATGTCGTGAACGGTGACGATGTTGGGGTGATTGAGCGCGCTGGCCGCCCGCGCCTCCCGCTCGAAACGGGAGATGCGGTCCGAATCACGCGCCAAAGCGGCCGGCAGGACCTTGATCGCCACGTCGCGCTTTAACCGCGCATCGCGGGCGCGCCAGACCTCACCCATGCCGCCGCGGCCGAGCAGTTCCACGATTTCGAAGTTGCCCAACCGCGAGCCGGGACGCAAAGCCTTGGCCGGCGAAGCGGGCGCGCTCTCCAAAAATGAATCTGCCTTCTGCGCCAGGAGTGACTCGACTTCACCGCGCAATTGGGGGTCGTCGGGACAGGCCTGCGCCAGGAACGCCATACGGTTCTCCGGCGGCTGGGCCTGCACGGCTTCGAATAGCGCTTCGATCTGCTTCCATCTTTGGGCTTCCATTCAGGGTGTGCGGGCGCTCTCTCGCGGAATTATAGCGCTTTTGGCAGAGGTGATTGGGAAGAAGCTTGAGGTTACAATTCGTGACGGTTTCAGGCGTGCAGGCCTCCTGCTGTCGAAGTCGTTCAAAGAGGGCCGCAACGCTCGATTAGGATGGCTGGGGCAGCAAGGTAAACCGCTTTTCGGATCTTGATCTATGATATATCGCAGGGATCGATTCGCTGCTCAAGCACCAACCGTGCGATGCGCGCGCTGACGCTAAAGCTGCGAACGAGTTGGAGTTGGAAACCGCACGATCCGTGAAAGCGGGCAAAGGCTTTGGATAACATGCGGGATGACGGTGCCGGGCGAGCATCGGTGTGTTATGGCCTTCAGCTCATTAGCTCGTATCCCGCTACCATGCTCGTGGTGCTGCCTCTAGCCGTTCTGTTAGGTAGCTTTGGGCTAAGCGGCGATCATCCATCTCACATACACTTCGCTGGATACGAGGCGCTCCTTTGTCTACTCGTTGGCCCATGGATCGGGTATACTGCGGCGTGGCTTGCGCCTACACTGGCGCCAACGGGACGATGGATGTGGGTACCGGCGAGCCCGGTTGTCATTTCGTTAATCGTCAAGGCCATGCTTCCGCCGCAACGCGTGCCGTGGCTGCCTGAAGAGTTCTTTGTGACAGCGGGCAACGAGGGTCTGAGTGTGGTTCTTCTCACCCTTCCGGCATGCTCCGCGATGGGCTATTCAATAGGCGTGCTTTTGGCAGGTGGATTTCGTAGCCGAACGGGAGGCGGCCGGGCAGGCCTCGCGAGACAACTCCTTCTGTTGGCGCTCATATCTCTCGCGTTGCTTGTCCCACTAACCTCGGTGGTGCATAAGTTCGAACAGACGAGAGTATTGGGCTGGAGCAAAGTGCGATCTATTATCGAGCCGCTGGGCCTGCCGATATCGACGGATCCGAACCTATTATGCGCGGCTCCGACCGGTGCTCGCCTTCACTTATTGCGACCGGCTATGGTTGAAAGCCTTGGAAGCGGTGTTTGTAGCGGAGGACGCCTGATCGAGACAAAAGGTCCACAAACCTCCAGCGCCTTCTCTATTGAGCGGGTGAAAGTACTCGACGGCCCAGAGGCGGGGCGGGAGGGCTGGGTTCAGTCGTACGGGCTTCAGTGAAACGTTGAGCACCAGAATGGGGCTGAAAGGCGGCGTGAGATTCAGGAAATGTTCCAGCCGGATTTCGTGGCGGCGGGGACGAACCTGCGGTCGTGGATCGCGCCGGCGGGGCGGCAACCGTACATGTTCCAGACGAAGGGACAGACTCGGGATGTGGTCCTGTTGCCGCTGAACCGGATACTCGACCAGCGCTACGGGGTGTACTGGCGGATCAAGGCTAAGGAGGCGTAAGCGGCCGGATTTTGACTTTGTATATGTTCGAAGCCAATAAGCCACTTGTTGTGAGGTAGTTGCAAATTGGGCGAAGCCACCGTCCGGTGGCGCCAGCCGTTGTTTGGCTCGAATAGCAGGAGCCCGCTGCCTATATGAGTTTCTCAAGCCCAGGGACCGGCGTCAACCGCCTCTGATCTGACTCATTACTGAGTGTTCATTATGTTGCGTCCATTTTCTAGTTTGTAAAACAATTAACGCCGAATGTCACGTCCATTCCTACCATTCGCATTAAGTATTTGAGCGCTACGCTTGGCGCGGTCCCATTCAGCGTCAACATAGGGCCGAAAGGCACCGACGCAAGATGAGCATACCTGGTGTTGATCGTGCGCCCTCGGCGTGTTCCGCTGTTGAACGCCTGTCCGAGCGCTGATTTTCAGCTATTCTCCTTTCCGGACGGTGTTCAAGGGATCCACGCGCGAGAAGCGCCTCGAACGACCCTCGAACGCGCCAATCCCATGAAGGTGCTGAGTTCTTACGCGATGAGATAGCAGTTCCGCCGGTATGATAGCCTTTCATAGCATAGGAGGTCGTCATGCCTGAGGTTTACACTGTCGCCCGCAAGGTCCCTATATTCGGGGACATCCACAATGGCAAACTAACGCCATTCGCTCCTGCCCGTGAGTTGGAACCGAACACCAAAGTGGAAGTGGTGGCGGACACCGCCATGTACGCCAGTGGGCTGCCATACCTTTGGTGTTTCGTTCAAAGTGGAGCGTATGATGCCACCTCCGGTTACATACCTCGGCATGGGGTCTTCTCCGGCTACGTTAGTAAAATTGTGGGGCGTGAAGGCCAACAGTTTACTGGCGTAAAGTACGGAGCGTATAAGGCGGGGGCAGGAGCCAGCCGAGCCCAGGATCGCGAGGACGTCGATACCATTGCGCTGGCCAGAACCGGCGGAGGAGGCTCCCAGTATCTTACGCCGTCGGCGGCGCACGCCCTCCCTGGGAATCCCAAAATCGAGTACAAGGAACTCCTAATGGCAAACTCCGCCACCTGCCCGCGTTGTGGCGGTGATCGCGGCGATCACAAGCTACTCGAAACCGTGGCGGCCAAGAACATCGCCTTGGCGATTCACAACAATTTTCGAACTCTCGCCGCGCCTGTAGGTGGAGCTTTCATGATGGGCGTCTTGATGGGTGGCGTGCGCGGCAAGAGGGGCAGCGTCACGGAGAAAACCTGGTTCGCCATGTCGGATGCGGCGCCCGGCTCGGCCGTGACAGCGGCTAATACTTACTGCACCGCGAACGCGATAAGGTTCGTGAAGTCCACCGATCTGGACGGGAACTTAGTTGATTTCTACGGCGATACGATCGATCGAGTCGACCCCGGCGCGCTAGGCTGTGCCGGCCCGAAGTTAGTCCAATTCGCGCTCCAGAACCCACCCTTTCCAAAGACGCTATTTCTGTCGGAGATCTGGTACAAAGCGGGGGCACCGCATGAATTGTATGCGGACGCGTCCACGATTGATTCCTGCGATCGCTGCCGTGTCGCTATCCCCCCTATGCTATGCGGCCACAATAATCCTTATAAGAAGAGTGTCGTTGGCCGCCCCAAAGGATGGGTCGGCGTCGGACAGATGGTATGAGAATTTTGCGTCACAGGATCACCCTTGTCCAAAACAGGTTCTTGCAGTCTGAAATAGAGGAGTGCCCTCCTATAATTGACGTTGGCGAGTATTTCTTGACGAGAAGGGCTGGGTGCCCGCCAGCACAAGTTCCGCTTCAAGAACAAACTGCTCAGCCTGGACTCGACCACCATCTCGCTCTGCTTAACTTTGTTTCCGTGGGCCCAGTTCCGCCGTGCCAAAGGCGGCGTCAAGGCCCACGTCCTGCTGGACCATGACGACTACCTGCCGGCCTATGTGCTGCTCACCGAGGCCAAACGCAGCGATGTCAAACTGGCCGACTCCTTTGTGCTCAATCCCGGCTCGATTGTGGCCGTGGATCGCGGCTACACCGACTGCGCCCTGTTCGGTCGCTGGAGCATGGCCGGGGTTTTCTTTGTCACCCGCCTGAAGGAGAACGCCGCCTTTGAAGTGGTCACGGAATGCGAGATTCCCCAGAACCGCAACATCCGCAGCGATCAGATCATCCGCCTTACCGGTCCCCGAGCCCAAGCTGACTATCCCGACCTGCTGCGCCGCGTGCTGGTTTGGGATGCGGAAAACCAGCGCGAGATCGTCCTGCTCACGAATCTGGTGGAGTTCGGCTCCAGCACCATCGCCGCCATCTACAAGGAGCGTACCGCGAATTGGCCCAGTGGATTGACAATCCAATGGGCACTCCGCCCCTGGTCCCAGCTGCCGAACAACTTTCTTTGGCTCTGACGTGACTTGGACAGGCTGCCACCATTCAAACAGGAGACCTCCACCCGAATAACTCACGGAACCCTCTCCAAGTCGCGTCTTTCAGCAGACCGCGTTACAGGTCTGCCCTGTCTTGGACAGCAGTGCTCCTTTTTCTACTCGTTGGCCCATGGATCGGGCATACTGCGGCGTGGCTTGCGCCTACACTGGCGCCAACGGGACGATGGATGTGGGTACCGGCGAGCCCGGTTGTCATTTCGTTAATCGTCAAGGCCATGCTTCCGCCGCAACGCGTGCCGTGGCTGCCTGAAGAGTTCTTTGTGACAGCGGGCAACGAGGGTCTGAGTGTGGTTCTTCTCACCCTTCCGGCATGCTCCGCGATGGGCTATTCAATAGGCGTGCTTTTGGCAGGTGGATTTCGTAGCCGAACGGGAGGCGGCCGGGCAGGCCTCGCGAGACAACTCCTTCTGTTGGCGCTCATATCTCTCGCGTTGCTTGTCCCACTAACCTCGGTGGTGCATAAGTTCGAACAGACGAGAGTATTGGGCTGGAGCAAAGTGCGATCTATTATCGAGCCGCTGGGCCTGCCGATATCGACGGATCCGAACCTATTATGCGCGGCTCCGACCGGTGCTCGCCTTCACTTATTGCGACCGGCTATGGTTGAAAGCCTTGGAAACGGTGTTTGTAGCGGAGGACGCCTGATCGAGACAAAAGGTCCACAAACCTCCAGCGCCTTCTCTATTGAGCGGGTGAAAGTACTCGACGGCCCAGAGGCGGGGCGGGGGGCTGGGTTCAGTCGTACGGGCTTCAGTGAAACGTTGAGCACCAGAATGGGGCTGAAAGGCGGCGTGAAATTCAGGAAATGTTCCAGCCGGATTTCGTGGCGGCGGGGGCAAACCTGCGGTCGTGGGTCGCGCTGGCGGGGCGGCAACCGTACATGTTCCAGACGAAGGGACAGACTCGGGATGTGGTCCTGTTGCCGCTGAACCGGATACTCGACCAGCGCTACGGGGTGTACTGGCGGATCAAGGCTAAGGAGGCGTAAGCGGCCGGATTTTGGTTTTGTGAAATTGGGCGAAGCCACTGTCCGGTGCGGCCGCCTGTTGTCGGCTGGGATGGCGGGAGCATGCCCCTTGTCTCTAGGAACTCAAGACCGGGGACGGACGTCAGCCGCTCTGCTTTGACTCCGCTCTGCTTTGACTCATTATTGAGTGTCCTTCTTCGCCGGCTCCAGCAGCCAGATGTTGCCGGTGCGTTCTTCCTGGTTGAACAGCACCATGTCGGGACCCACTTCGATTGAAAACTCCACAATGCGCAGGTTCCGCAACGACCTCCTTCGTTCGTGAAAGTGATGGACCGCGAAGGGAGCTCCGGCAAGATGCATATCCGGGTCCAAGGGCTGTGCCCAAATGCACCGGAAGCCATCCCGCTCCGAAGAGAAGAAAATCAGTTTGCCGTTGGAGGAAAAGTGCGGCTTGTCATCCCAGCCGCTCTCAGCAACCGGAATCCACTCGCTCCGGGGCACCGGGCCCTTTCGGTATGGCGCAACATACACCCGCGGCCCCCCGTTTTTCGAAGCAATGAACGTGACCCAATGCCCGTCCGGCGAAAAATGCGCCTGCCATACCTCCGATCCAGGATCGGCAAGGAACGGGGTTAGCGAGTTGGACTTCACGTCCAGGCTTTCCACGGCGCCGTGAGTATAGAACAGGATTGTGGAACCGTCCGGAGCCCAGTCCCAAACTCCATAGAAGGTCTCAGGGTCGCCCCAGATTCTGCTTGGGATACCTCCCGACACCGAAACCGTATAAATGCCGGAAGCGCCACCAGTACTGGTGAAAACAATCTGGTTGGCGTCAGGGCTCAGAACCGCATACTGCAATGAATCGCCCTCCCATGGGATTTCTTTTTGTTTCCCCGAGTTAAGATCCCTGCAATACAATTGGTGGTGATCGGCACGCATCGACCGGAACAGGAGCTTCGCTCCATCCCTCGACAAGTAGACTAGCCTCTCCCCCGCGGCGCTGGAGGTCAGCTGTCTGGGAACTACCTTGGCGTGACCGGTGGCGTCGACGGGCATACCCCATATATGACGTACGCCGCTGTATGCAGACAGCGCCACAACCCCGTGTGCCGCGGCTGCGTGGCGTTCGGAGCCTGTGCCGAAGGTCAACCGCTCCGCCGGTCCGGTGGTCTTTGTTCCGTCTGTCGAAATCGGGAGGGCTACGATGGATGTTCCATCGGAGAGTTGCGATTCATAGATAGGTAATATAAGGCGCGATGGGTTGGCTAGCCACTGATCAATGACATACGACTGAAGATTGAGTCTGCCAACGCGCCTTCCGTCCAGAGTTGAAACCCAAACGGATCCAGGCAACGAGTTAGTGTCGGACCTTTGGCCATCGCACAAGCCGTCAAACAGTATGCGGCTGCCATCCGGCGACCACACGGCGGAGAACGGGAACGCCTTGCATCCGACGCCGATCTGAGTTGGCGTTCCTCCAGAGAGGCGCTGAACAAACAGATCCACGGCGGTGATTACGTCTACCCCGCCGGTCGAGTACATCAACATTTGCCCGTCCGGCGAAAACCGCGGCCGGTAGCCCCCAGGGATCAAGCGGCGGGCATCGCCACCGAGCACTGGAACAACGTAGATGCCTCCTCCGTCCCGCTCCGATCGAAAGGCCACCTGTGAGCCATCAGGTGAGATCGACGGGTCATAATCGTCGGCCGGGTCGTCGGTGAGGCGTATCGCGCCGCCGCCCTCGACGTGCTGCACCCAGATGTCGAGATTGCTGGAATCCGCACGGTCGCTGGCGTAGGCGACGAGCCTTCCGTCGGAAGACAGAGTCGCATCCGTGGTCAGTCCGTCGTCGGTTGTGAGGCGTCGGAGCGTCGTACCAGCAGCGATTCCAACCGGCCGCCAACGGGACGCCCACCAGTAGGTGGCAATCGCGGTGGCCAGGCACATCGCCGCTGCCGATGCCCACAACGGCCAAGTCCGGCGCCTACCTGCTGGAGCGGCGGCTGCCGAGGCGGGAATCCCCAAGGCGAAACCGAGGTCCGCGGCGGACTGAAATCGGCGGTCGCGATCCTTCTCAAGGCACCGCCGCACGACACGTTCCAGAGTTGGAGGAACCGTAGTGGGCAATTCTGGCGGATCCCGCTTCAGGATAGCGCTCATCATCTCCACCGAGGAGTCGCCCGCGAAGGCCCGCTTGCCGCCCAACATCTCGTGGAGGATCACGCCGAAGCTAAACAGGTCAGAGCGCTGATCCACCTCCTCACCGCGTATCTGTTCCGGCGACATGTAGCCCGCCGTCCCCATCACAGTGCCTTCGCCGGTCAGATCCAACGTGGTGGAATCCGCGCCGACTTGCCGTTGCTTCGCTAAACCAAAATCCAGGATCTTCACCCGGCCGTCGCGCGCCAACATGATGTTGGCCGGCTTCAGATCGCGGTGCACGATGCCGGCCGCGTGCGCCGCCGCTAGCCCATCGGCAATCTGCGCAGTGATCTCAATGGCTTTGCGCGCCGCCAGCGGACCCCGTTTGATTAGCTCAACGAGAGGCTCCCCAGCGACCAGTTCGGTAGCGATCCAGTACGTGCCCTGGTCGCAGCCAATATCGTGCACGGACACGATGTTGGGGTGGTTGAGCGCGCTGGCGGCGCGGGCTTCGCGTTCGAAACGGGCGATGCGGTCGGGGTCGCGCGCCAGACCGGCGGGCAGCACCTTGATAGCTACCTCACGTCTCAGGCGGGAGTCGCGGGCGCGCCAGACCTCGCCCATGCCGCCGCGGCCGAGCAGTTCCACGATCTCAAAGTTGCCGAACTTGGCGCCGGGACTCAGCGCATTAATCGCCGATATGGGCGCGCTTTCAAGAAAGGAATCCGCCTGCTGATCCAGCAACGACTGCACTTCGTCGCGGAGTTGAGGCTCGTTCGGACAGGCCTCTGCCAGGAACCCAGCACGCTTCTCCGGCAGTTGGGCTTGCACGGCTTGGAAAAGGGCTTCGATCTGCCTCCAGCGTTCGGCTTCCATTCAGGGTGTACGGGCGCTCTCTCGCGGGATTATAGCGCTTCTGGAGGAGGCGCGGCGTTAGAATAGGGCGTATTTTCTGTACATCCGGATCGCAGGGAAAGGGGAGAACGATGGAGCGCATCGAGAAGCAGAATGGTTCCGGCTTCGGCCGCCGCAGTTGGATGAAGGCTGCCGCGGCGCTGGCGGGAGGAGCCGCCGTCACGGGCGTAGGCTGCGGCGACACGGCCACGACGCGGGCGGAAGGGGCGGCGGCGGGCGAGACCCTGATCTTGGTGTCGGACACGAACGCCGTGGTGGATACCGCCAGCGGCAAGGTGCAGGGCTTCACGCGAAACGGCATTCAGACCTTTCGCGGCATTCCTTACGCCGCCACGACGGCGGGCGGGGCGCGGTTTCTGCCGCCGGCGAAGTGCGAACCGTGGAAGGAGACGCGCACGGCGCTGTGGTACGGGAAGACTTGCCCGCAGGGCGCGCGCACCGGATGGGAAAGCGACGTGGTGTCGTTCCTATCGGAATGGGACGACGGGCAGCCGGGTGAAGACTGCCTGCGCGTGAATGTGTGGACGCCGGGGCTCGACAACCAGAAACGGCCGGTGATGTTTTGGATCCACGGCGGCGGATTTCAGGCGGGATCGGGGCAGGAGCAGCCCGCGTACTATGGCGAGAACCTGGCGCGGCGGGGCGACGTGGTAGTGGTTTCGGTCAATCACCGCCTGGGAGTGCTCGGTTATCTGAATCTGGCGGAATACGGCGGCAAATACGCGGAGTCCGGGAACGCGGGCATGCTGGACCTGGTGGCATCGCTCGCGTGGGTGCGGGATAACATTGCGAATTTCGGCGGCGATCCGGGGAACGTCACCATATTCGGACAGTCGGGCGGCGGATGCAAGGTTACGACGCTGATGACTATGCCGGCGGCCAAAGGGCTCTTCCATAAAGCCGTGGTGCAGAGCGGATCGCTGTCGCTGGCGTTGAAGCCGGATGTGGCGGCGAAACTGGGCGAGGCGGTGGTGGCGGCGCTGGGGCTGAGTAAGGCGCAGATCCAGAAGATCCACGAAGTACCGGTTTCGAAGCTGGTCGACGCGGGGACCGCGGCGATGGCGAAACTGTCGCCGCCGCCGAAGCCCGGCGCTCCGTTCCGGATTCCGGCGGTGATGTGGGGGCCGACGCTGGACGGAAAGACGCTGCCGTCCGTGCCATTCGAGCCGGCGGCGCCGGAGATCTCGGCGGGCATTCCGATGATGATCGGCACGGTACTGCACGAGTTTAACCCGGCGTTCGGCAATCCGAAGATGGAGAGCATGACGGAAGAGCAGTTGAAGGAACAGTTGACGAAATCGTACGGGGACCGGGCGCAGCGCATTGTGGAGACGGCGCAGAAATTGTATCCGGGGCAGAAGCCTGTGGGGCTGGCGGCGATTATCGGCGCGGCCACGTTCCGGTCGGGAGCGGTGAAGCAATGCGAGCGCAAAGCGGCGCAGAACGCGGCGCCCGCATACATGTACCAGTTCGCCTGGGAGACGCCGGTGATGAACGGGCGGCCGCGGGCGTTCCACTGCTCGGAGATTCCGTTCGTTTTCTACAACACGGACGTTTCGGCGTTTTGCACGGGCGGAGGGGCGGCGCCGCGGGCTTTGGCGGCCCAGGTTAGCGACGCATGGATTCACTTCGCGCGCAAGGGCGATCCGAACCATAGCGGGCTTCCGCAGTGGCCGAAGTATGCGAAAGAGAGCGGTCCGGTGATGGTGTTCAACACTTCGTGCGAAGTGCGGAACGATTACGATAAGGATTTACGGGCGCTTTTGACGGCCTGAGAGGCCGCCGCAGGCCACGGGCCTGCCTCACCTTAAAATGCGTTGAGCGTATACGGGGTGATGCGGAGGAGACCGCCCCTGGCCCACATTTCCGGGGGCCAGTCCTTCATGAGGCGGCGCAGGCGCGATTCCACAATGCTGTCTGTAGAACGGCCGAACAGGACGTCGACAATGCTGCGGCGCGCCGGATACATCACCAGCGTGACATTTTCGGAGACCGGTATGTGAGCCTTCTGCTTCACCAGTTCGAGGGCGCGGTCGATGCCGCCCAACTGGTCCACCAAGCCATTCGAGGCGGCTTGGGCGCCCAGCCATACGCGACCTTGGGCCAGCGCGTCGATCTGGTCGAAGGTGCGCCGGCGGGCTTCCGCCACTTTGGACACGAAGTCATGATAGTTGGCGTCGATGCCTTCCTTTAGCTTGGCTAACTCCACCGGATTGAGGTCGTGGTAATCCGAATCGATGCCGGCGAACCGCCCGCGTTCGATCGAATCCTTGCTGATTCCCAACTTATCGTAGAGACCGTGCAAATTAGGCTTGCCGAACACGACCCCGATCGACCCGGTCAGGGTGCCGGGATAAGCGACCACGGGGTCGCCGGTCATGGCCATGTAATAGCCGCCTGATGCGGCGGTGTCCGACATGGAAATCACCACGGGCTTCCGCTTGCTGAGCAGGTTCATCTCGCGCCAGATCTCATCGGAGGCCACCGCGTCACCTCCGGGGGAATCGATGCGGACCACCACGCCATCCAGCGTGGAGTCGCCCGCGATGCGGCGCAGCAGCTTATTGAAGCCCACCGCCTGGATGCCTTCGTCCGAAACTCCATCGTCGTCCGAGGCGCCGCGGGTGATGGTCCCGTCACCCACCAGCATGGCGATGCGGTGGCGTCCTTCAAGCCCCAGCGAATCGGCCGGGACCTTCAGATAATGTCCGGTCGTTAGCTTGTGCAGTTCACCTAAACCTACTTTTCTTTGCAGATCGGAAAATAGCTGATCTTCGTAGCGGAGCTCATCGACCAGCCCGTCGTGCAGCGCGTCGTGCGCCAGGAATGGACCTTGATCCATCAGCGCGCGCATGTCCTCCGGGCTCTTTTTCCGGCCTTCGGCGATGCGGCCGATCAGGTTACTGTATAAGCCGTCGATCACGCTGGTCATCACTTCGCGCGTTTCGGGACTCATCGACGTTTTGGTGAACATGTCGCCGAAGTCTTTGTACTTGCCGTCGTGCTCCACTTGTACGTCGACGCCGATCTTATCCAGCGTGTTCTTGAAATACATCATTTCGACGCGCATGCCTTTGAGATTGAGCCAGTCACTCGGGCCGAGATAGATGCGGTCGGCGGTGGAAGCCAGGTAATACTCACGCGCGCCGGGCGTTTTCAGCCAGGCATACAGCGGCTTGCCCGATTTTTTGAACTGCTGAAGGCCGGCGCGGAACTCTTCCAGTTTGCCCCAGCCCACACTTAGGGAGGAGGGCTCCAATACGACTGCCTTCACGCGGGAGTCCACGGCGGCTTTGCGCAGCAGCATCCAGACATTCGTCACGGTCGGGGCGGGGCGATCCGCCAGCGCGCCGAAGGGCACTTCCACGGGCGGGCGCTCGGGTATGTCGCCTTCGAGCTGCAGTTGCAGCACGGAATTCTGGACCACCGCGGGAGGTGTTTCGCGGAACGATCGCGCCAGCGCAAAGATCAGCACCAGACCTCCCACAATGCAGAGGACCACGCCGCTGATGAGACCGAATAGGAACTTCGCCATGTTACTTTCGACAGTAGCATAGACGGCTCAAATCAGCCCTGAATGAACGCGCGCATACGCACAAAGATAACGGCATGAAAGGGTATCCATCACTTGTATTGGCCAGCGGCTTATTCGGCATCGTGCTGGCCCTGCCGGCCGCGCTGTATCTGTGGCTGACACGCGCGCAGCGCCGCGGAATGCGCGGGATCCGGCAGGCGGCCGCCGCCCAGGGGTGGAGATTCCGGAGGGCGCGCTGGCAGGGGAACCCCACCGCTTTCCGAATCGACGGGCGGACACGCAGCGGTGAACCTTGGATCCTCACGTCCGGAAACACGCGCGGGTACGATCGGGGTTGGAGCGTCCGGATGGGGCTGCGCTTCCCGGGCTTGGGCGGAGCAGCGGACTTCGCCTTGCTGCCGCGGCCGGCGGGCACGCACCAATTCGTTCCGGAGGGATGCGAAATCTCGAGCGGGCTGGCGGCATTCGATGCGGCTTACCAGGTAACAGGGGCGGTGCACATCAGTCAGCGTCCCATCGACTCCGCGTTTGCCGAACGTCTCCTCGACTGGCCGGCCGCCTCTATCGCACCGCATTCCGTGCTGGCGTGGCGGGATCCTTTTGGGCTGCGCGTAGAGTTCCGATTGCCCGCGCCGCCGAACTGGGCGACGATCACTTACGCCGTCGCCGCTGCCGAGCATTTGGTAGCGCGCCTTCCGCCGCCGGTGAGGGTGCCGCGTCCAAAGGGTATGGCGGCGCGGATCATGAAGCTATTTCTGCGCTGAGTCGGTCCGCACCGCCGGATAATAGCCTTCGCGCGTCTGTGCGGTCATGTTCTTTTGATTTACGGTCAGGCTGATGGTGCGGTAGGCGGTCTCCGTAGCCGGCCGGTCGGAAGTGTAGCCGAGACTATACTGGTTGCGCAGCTCTTCCTGAACCTGATCGTAAATCTTGTCGACCGTCTCTTTGTGGGAGACCTCGAAGTAGCTGCCTCCGGTCTCTTTCGAGATACGGCGCAGGATCTTCTTGCCGTCCGGACGCTCCTCGGGATAGCGGTTCCCGCCACCACGGCCCATGCCCCCGCCGCGGCCCATACCGCCCCCGCGTCCCATGCCGGGCCCGCTGAAGCCGTGCCCGAAGCCTTCGCTGGAGGCAAAGTAAATCGAATAGACCAGCGTGTCGGAGCGCTGGGCGGCCTCGATGGCTTCGGAAATGCCCACCTTGCTGCCGCGGTCCACGCCGTCCGAGAGCACCACCACGGCTTTGCGTCCCTTCACTTTCTTTAGCAGATCGTCGCCGGCAGCCAGGTAGATCGCGTCGTACAGCAGTGTGCCGGCACGGTGCGAACCGCGGCTGCGACCGCCGGTGGATCCGCCACCGGAGCCGCCGCCGGGATAACCGCCGCCGCCTCCTCCTCCGCCGCTCTGTTGCTGCTGCTGGTCATCCTGGTTCACTTCCAACTCGCGCAGCGCCTTGTTCAGCTTGTCGCGGGACGCCGTCAGATCCTGCAGCAACTCCACTTCATGGTCGAAATGGATGACGAATGCCTGGTCCTTATCCGGCCGCAACCCGTGATCGAAGAAAGTGTAGCTGGCGGAGCGCTCAGCATCCAGAACATTGCGCTGGCTGCGGCTGGTATCGACCAGGAGTCCCAGTGTGAGCGGTAGATCGGTCTCACGGGAAAAGTAGCGGATGGTTTGCGGACGTCCATCCTCCTGCAGAACGAAATCGTCTTTGCCCAGACTGGAAACGATGTGACCGTTCTTGTCGCGCACCGTGGCAAAGAGGTTCACCACGTTTACATCACTGGTGAAAGTCGGGGGGGAGCCGGTCTGTTGTCCGGCGAACAGCCTGGCGGCGGGAAACACCGGGAGCAGCGCAAGCAGACGGCGCCTGGAGATAGAGGTTTCCATCGTTGGTATACAAACGAGGGATGCGCCCGCCGCGCGGCAGGTTACAAGTCCTATGCCAGCGAGTTAGTTACAGCGCTAATTAATCGGTACGCCGTGAATGAGACGGAATGTGCGGCTCCAGCGTGTCTTAGTGAAGAAGTGTTCCAGCAGATCGATCAGATGATCAACGCCGATGGTAGGATTAGAGAGCGCTTCGGTAGGCGCGTCGTAAGACCAGTAAATGATCAGCGGTTTGCCGATGATATTGTCGCGCGGCACGAATCCCCAGTAGCGGCTGTCGAGCGAGGAATCGCGGTTGTCACCCATGGCGAAGTAACTGTCGGGCGGCACCACAACTTCGCCGTTTTGTACATGGTGTTCCAACATATCCTGGCCGGGCTCGAACAGGTGCACGTTAGGATCGCTGGGGAAATTATCGCGGTAACTGTCTATATACTCGGTCTTGTGGTAAACGTACGGCTCGTCCAGCTTCCTGCCGTTCAGATAGACCTGCTTGTTTATCAGTTTGATATGATCGCCCGGAACGCCCATGCAGCGCTTTACGAAAGTCTGCCGGATGTCCACCGGGTAACGGAACACGATAATATCGCCGCGCTTGGGGGGCTCGTACGGGAGGATGTATTTCGAAACGGCGCCCGCAGGGGCATAGGCCAGTTTATCGACCAGCAGATGGTCGCCGATCAGCAGCGTGTCTTCCATGGACCCGGTCGGGATGACGAAGGCCTGGACTAACGTGGTGGTGCCGAATAGCAGCAGGATAATGGTTACCGTCCATTCGGCGACAAAGCCACGTGGAGGATCGCCTTTCGGCGGAGCCGGAGAGGCAGTATTCGTCTCGTCTGCCACGGTTGCTACTTTCTTTTGGTCCACAGTCAACCATTGTACCGGAAAGCTTGATATTCTGGTGAAAACGGAGCCTCGCCTTGAGTGCCGCAGCTACGCCTTTAACCGAATCTTCCGACCGGCCGGCGCGCCGCCAGCCAGTGGGATTGGTGTTTTGCTGCACTATTTTAGGGGCCGCCGCGCAGGTGCTGATGAAGACCGGGGCCAATCACATGGCGCACGCCGGTTTGATCGGGATGGCAACCAATATTCCGTTGATGGGGGGCTATTGCCTTTATGGCATCTCGACGCTGCTGCTGGTGCTGGCCCTCAAAGACGGTGAGCTATCGCTGCTCTATCCGGTGATCGCGCTCACTTACGTCTGGGTGACGATTCTCTCATTCCTGATTTTCCACGACGAGATCAATCCCTGGAAACTGCTGGGCATTGGGTTGATTGTGTGCGGCGTGGGCGTGTTGGGGAAGGGCGGCAAGCGTTGAGCACCCCCGTCAGCCACATGCTACTGGTGCTGCTGGCCGCGTTCATCGGGTCGTTCGGCGGGGTTTTTCTGAAGTCCGGTTCGGAGCCGGTGCGCGCGGGCTGGATCTATCTCTTCATCGCGCAGCGTGCGCCGTTCTTCAACTGGCGCCTGGCCACGGGTGTAGGGTTGTTTCTGCTTTCCTCCTACTTCTTCGTGCTGGGAATCCGCCCGCCGGGAGAGCTTTCGGTTCTCTATCCGATGGTGTCTCTGGGCTACATTTTCACGCTGTTGTGGTCCCGCATTTTCTTCAACGAGCCGTTCACCCGGACTAAATTCGTAGGGCTCGCCCTCATCGTAGCCGGCGTGGTTTTTGTAGGTTTGGGAAGCAAATAATCGCGCGCGCCAGGCGTTAAGCCACGCGATCCATCTCCAGAAACTCCTGGATATGCGGGTGGTCCGACTTCGCCAGATCCGCTGGAGGGCCGAAGAAGATCACCCGGCCTTCGAACAGAAACACCACCTGGTCGGCTACTTTGTACATGAGGTCCAGGTCGTGCGTCACCACGATGGAAGTGAGCCCGAGTTGCTTCTTGAGCCGGAGCATCAGATCGCTGAGGTGGTCCGACATGATGGGGTCCACCATGGTGGTGGGTTCGTCGTAAAGGACACACTGGGGCTGCGCCGCCAGGGCGCGCGCGATGGCCACCGCCCGCTTATAGCCCATGGAAAGGTCTGCCGGATAGGCATCCTTGGCCTCCAGGATATCCACCACGCCGAGCAGGCCGTTGACCACGTCCTCTTTGTTGCGCTCATTGTAGTCTTCGCGCAGTTCCAGCGAAAACAGGACGTTTTCGCCTACCGTGAGCGAATCAAAGAGCGCGCCGGACTGGAAAACCATGGTCACTTTCTTACGAATGCGCCGCAATTCCGGCTCTGGAAAGTCCGTGATGTCTTCGTGGGCCACGATCACCCGGCCGCTGTCCGGCTTCAGGAACCCCATGATATGTGAAAGGGTTACGGACTTGCCCACACCGCTGCGACCGATGATGGCCACGGTCTGCCCGGCATCCACGTGAAAATTGGAATCGACTAAAACCGGGCGGTCGAACGTCTTATAAACGTGCCGGAATTCAATATAGTGCGGGTATTGGTCAGTGGGCGTCATGGCGGTAGCTGGCCCATTCCTCGGGGGTATTGAGATTCTCAAACCAGGCGGCATTCTCTACAGGCCAGATGCGCAGGTCCAGGCCGGCGATGGCGTCGGTCACCTTGCGCACACCCGCGTCGAGGGCCCGCGAGAGGGCCGCGGCGCATCGCCTGTGATATACGGCGCTCAGTGGTTCCGGACGGCCGGACGGTCCGGCGGGGGCCAAGGCATCGGCTCCGGAGCGTTCGGCGGCGTCCAGCAGACCGCGCAGGAATTCGGCGGATACGGCGGGCATGTCGCACGCCAGCACCAGGTTCCAGTCGGCACTGGAATAACGCAGGGCCGTTTCGATGCCGCCCGCCGGCCCTTCGCCGGGGCGGCCGTCAGCCAGTACCGGGAAGCCCAAATGCCCATAACTTTGGGGATCGCCGATCAGGGTAACGGTTCCGGCGGCGGCGGCTACCACGTGGGCAACATGCTCTACCAAAACGCCTCCCGCGAAAGGCAGCAACGCCTTATCCCGGCCCATGCGGGTGCTTTTTCCGCCCGCCAGCACGAACCCCGCCCTGCTCACAGAGAAATGATAACATTGACTGTAACTGCCAGCCGGACGGCGAACGGTCTATTATTAGAAAGGATTAAAACAATACCGTGCGCAAATGTTTTATAATCGGCTGCATGTGCGGTGTGGCAGCGGCGGCGTCCGAAGGCGGGGCAGTTTCGGTGGTCCGGACGGACCCGAGCACGGGCCGCCTGGTGCGGACGGTCGTGCGGACGGTAGTGCGGACAGGGCAACCGGCGGCGAAGCCGAACCCGGCGATCGCCGCTACCGTGGATCGCATCGCCGAGCAAAACCAGCTAGCTCCCGAACTGGTGCATTCCGTGATCCAGGTAGAGAGCAACTACGATTCCAACGCGGTTTCACCCAAGGGAGCGCTGGGACTGATGCAGTTGATCCCCGCGACCGCCCGGCGATTTGGGGTTTTAAATGTGTTCGATCCCGCCGACAACATTCAAGGCGGCGCACGCTATCTCAAATATTTGTTAGGACTTTACAAGGGCGACCAGGCGCTGGCCCTGGCTGCCTATAACGCCGGCGAGGGCGCCGTTTCCCGTTACGGCGGCGTGCCTCCGTTTGCCGAAACCCGGGACTATCTGAATAAAGTGCGGCGGCGCCTGGAGGCTTCGGGTGTGCCAAAGGTAACCGGAACCAGGCCGGCCGCCGTCCAACCAACCGAAGCACCGCCGGCGGATGCGCCACCGGTCCACAACCCGATTCGCGAAGTAATGGACGCTAACGGCAAGATTTACTATATTTCGCACTAAGGCCTGATGAAAGGCACGCTCATTCCGCTCCTGGCGCTGCTGGCGGCCGGCCCGCACGGGCCCGCGCGCGCGGAAGAGGTGCGGCACGTGACCGCGGTGCGATGCTGGTCGCTGAGCGAGGTCACCCGGGTGGTGATCGAGGTGACCGGCGATTTCGAATTTCACGCGGAGCGGGCACACAATCCGGAACGGATTTTCTTCGATATTCTTAGCTCCCGGCCGCGCATCGACGGGCGCCGCTTTTATAACAAAACCGTAGGCGACAAGCTGGTAAAGAAGGTTCGCGTGGCCGAGCCGCAGGACGGCATGACCCGCGTGGTGCTGGACCTGGAGAATAACGCCGACTATAGCGCCACGCAGCTCTCCAATCCCGACCGGCTGGTGATCGAATTACGGCCGAAGGGGTTCGCGCCGCCCGGCAGTCCTCCCGGCCTTTCTCCAAGCACTAGGCAGCCGGCCCAGGTTGCGCAATCCCTGCCCGCACCGCCGGTGCTGACGCCCGCGCCTATCGTGCCCGCCGAGACTGCATACACGCGGAGCCCATCTGGGAGCGTTCCGGCCGCATCGCGCACCTCCTTGCCGGCGCCTTCCGAACCGCTCCGCGTAGCCGCCCCTATGACCACGCCCCTTACCGAACCCGGACGTTCGCCGGTTACTTCGGCCAGCGCTTCCGCGCAGGGCGGCGGCGAGTCCGGCCGGGCCGCTAAGCTGGCTGCCGACGGCACGGGCTCCCTGACCCGCGCCCTGGGACTGAAAGTGCGCCGCATCGTGCTCGATCCGGGCCACGGTGGGCATGACGACGGCACCGCGGGTCCGAACGGGCTGTTGGAGAAGGACCTGGTTTTGGACGTCGCTCTGCGGCTGGGCAAACTCATCGAGTCGCGCATGGGCAGCGAAGTGATCTATACGCGCTCGGACGATACGTTCATCCCGCTCGAACGCCGGACGGGTATCGCCAATGAGCGGAAGGCGGACCTGTTTCTCTCCATCCACGCCAATTCTTCGCCCTATCCGCGGATCGGCGGTGTGGAAAGTTACTATTTGAACTTCACGAATGCAAAGGATGCCTTGGCCGTCGCCAGCCGCGAAAACGCCTCGTCCGATAAATCCGTATTCGAGCTGCGGGACCTCATCCAAAAGATCACCCTGCAGGACAAGGCCGAGGAATCCAGGGAATTCGCCGGCCGTATCCAGGCCGCCCTGTTTCCGTTCGCTGCGCGATACGATCCGGGCATCAAGAACCGCGGCATCAAGAAGGCGCCGTTCGTGGTCTTGATCGGGGCATCGATGCCTTCCGTGCTGGCGGAGATCGGCTTCCTGAGCAACTCGCGGGAAGAGACGCTGCTTTCGAAACCGGAGCACCGGCAGCGGTTGGCGGAAGCGCTCTATCGCGGCGTTTCCAAGTACGCGCAGAGCCTCAGCCACTTCGAGATGGCGCAAGCCGCCAGCCAAGTGAAGAACTGATTTCGCCACATGCAGGTTCTGGCTTTCCGGCACGCCCCGTTAGAGGGAATCGGATCCATTGCGGGGGCGCTCGATCGCCGCGCCATCGCCTGGCGCGCCGTGGACCTGTATCGCAACCCGGAAGACCTGGCGGAAATAGAGAATGCCGCTGGGATCATCCTGATGGGTGGTCCGATGTCAGCCAACGACGATTTGCCGTGGATCCCACGCGAGATCGCCGTCATCCGGCAGGCCATCGAGGGTGGCATACCGGTGTTGGGCATCTGCCTGGGAGCGCAATTGATCGCGCGCGCCCTGGGTTCCCGCGTGTATCCCAACGCGGTAAAGGAAATCGGCTGGGCGCCCTTGCACTGGACCGCGGCCGCGCACGGCGATCGATTATTCGCCGGCCTCCCTGATCCCGAAACGGTGTTCCACTGGCACGGCGAGACATTCGATCTGCCGGCGGGCGGCGAACTGCTGGCCTATGGCGATGCGTGTCATAACCAGGCTTTCCGGGCGCATGGTAACGTCTACGCCATGCAGTTTCACCTTGAAGTTACGGCCGAGATTATCGCCGGTTGGCTGCGGCAGGATGAAGCTTGCGGCCCGCTGCGGGAAGCGTCCGGCCCCATCGATCCGGATGCCCACGCCGCACGGCTGTGCGAGGTAGCAGCCACCGTGTTCGACCGGTGGTGCGGCCTGCTACGCTGAGTGTTGGGTCATGGAAGCCAATGCCAGTGAGACGGACAAGGCGCCGCGCTGTCCGGATTGTGGTTGGACGGACATCCGGCGATCGATGCCGCACGGCGTGATCGACCGGCTGGTGCGTATAGTCGGCCTGGTGCCGTACCGCTGCCGGAGTTGCGGGCAGCGGTTCTACCGTCCGCAGCATGAGAGCCACGAACATCCAACAACGGATGATGGCGCCTGATCAGGTTCTGGGTGATGGGGAATGGGGGCCGGGTGATGGATGCTAACCTGACTGCATGCCCGTGGCATCGTCCGAAGTGATCCTGCGCGCCGAAAATCTTTCCAAAATTTACAAGTCCGGCGATGCCGATCTGGTGGTACTCGACCGCGTGGGCCTGGAAGTGCGCCGCGGCGAGATGCTGGCGCTGGTGGGCGAATCCGGGACGGGCAAATCTACGTTATTACATTTGTTGGGCGGTCTGGACAGGCCAACGAGCGGTACGATATACTACAGATCGACAGACATTTCACGACTCGCCGATTCGGAACTGGCTTCTTTTCGGAATCGCGAGGTTGGGTTCGTGTGGCAGATCCATTACCTGCTGCCGGAGTTTACGGCGCTTGAGAATGTGATGATGCCACTGCTGATCCGGGGCGTTCCGCACGCGAAAGCGGCTTCGGATTCGCTAGCGAGGTTGGATGAAGTCGGGCTTCAGGCGCGTGCTACACACCGCGCAGGGGAACTATCCGGGGGAGAGCAGCAGAGGGTTGTGCTCGCCAGAGCTCTGGTCGGAGAGCCCTCTATCCTGCTGGCCGACGAGCCCACCGGAAACCTCGACTTCAGGACCGGTGAAATGATCTTCGAGCTTTTGGAACGCCTGCATCGTTCGCACACGCTCACCTCGGTTTTCGTTACGCACAATCTCCTGTTCGCGCGAAGATGCGACCGCGTCCTGATGATGGAGGCCGGCGCGTTGGTGCCCGGTCCCGACAGTACTTCGCATCGATTTGGAGAGGGGTAGTATCTTTAATAGTAGGGGGCGTCACTGTCATGTTTGAACGTTATACGGAAAAGGCCCGACGGGTAATCTTTTTCGCCCGATACGAGGCCAGCCAGTTCGGCAGTCCTTACATCGAAACGGAGCATCTCCTTTTGGGGCTGCTGCGGGAGGACAAAGCTCTGGCTAACCGTTTTCTCCGGTCGCACGCCGCCGTGGAATCCATCCGGAAACAGATCGAAGGTCATACCACGATCCGGGAAAAGGTTTCCACTTCCGTGGATCTGCCGCTGAGTCATGAGTGCAAGCGTGTGCTGGCATACGGCGCGGAAGAAGCGGAAAGGCTGAACCACAAGCACATCGGCACCGAACACCTGCTGCTGGGTCTGCTGCGCGAGGAAAAATGTTTCGCCGCCGAGATCCTGCACGAGCGCGGGCTGCGGCTTTCCACTATCCGCGAGGAACTGGCGCGTTCGCAGTCCGAAAAGGTGGCTTCGAACCGGCCCAAAGAGAGTTCGCTGCTGGCTGAGTTCAGCCGCGACCTGACCCAGGCCGCCATGGACAACTCCCTTGATCCGCTCATCGGCCGCGATTATGAACTGGAGCGCGTGGTGCAGATTCTCTGCCGCCGCACCAAGAACAATCCGGTGCTGATCGGCGAGCCTGGGGTGGGCAAGACTGCCATCGTGGAAGGCCTGGCGCAGCGCATCGCGGAGGGCGACGTGCCCTCGTTCCTGGCCGACAAGCGCATCCTGGCCCTGGATCTTTCGCTGATCGTGGCCGGCACCAAGTACCGCGGTCAGTTCGAAGAACGGCTCAAAACCATCATGAAGGAGTTGATGGAGAACCAGAATGCCATCATCTTCATCGATGAGCTGCACACCTTGGTGGGCGCGGGATCGGCCGAGGGATCGCTGGATGCCGCCAACATCCTGAAGCCGGCCCTGTCGCGCGGCGAGATCCAGTGCATCGGCGCTACTACGCCGGGCGAGTTTCGCAAATCCATCGAAAAGGACCGGTCGCTCGAACGCCGCTTCCAGGCCGTAAAAGTGCCGCCACCCAGTGAGTCGGATGCGGTCAAGATTCTATTCGGCATCAAGGACCGCTACGAGAAGTTCCATGCGGTGGGCTACACCGACGATGCTATCGAAACCGCGGTATTCACTTCCAGCCGTTACATCCCGGACCGCTTCCTGCCGGACAAGGCCATCGACCTGATCGACGAAGCTGGCGCGCGCGTGAAACTGCGCCAGACCACCTTGCCCAGCGACCTGGCCGATATCCAGAAGCGCATCAAGTTCATCGTGCACCGCATGGAGAACGCCATCGCGAACCACGAGTTCGAGAAGGCGCGCTTCTACTCCGACGAGGAGCGTAAAGAGCGCGAAAATATGCGCCAGTTGCGGGAGAAATACAATCTGGACGATTCCTCTACAGGCATCGTCACCAAGGACGATATCGAGGACGTGGTGGCGCGCTGGACCGGCGTCCCCATGACCGCCATCAAGGAAGAGGAAATCACCAAGCTGCTGCGCATTGAGGAAGAGTTGCACAAGCGTGTGATCAGCCAGGAGAAAGCCATTTCGGTACTGGCCCGCGCCATTCGCCGGTCGCGCGCGGGATTGAAAGCCAGCGCCCGGCCGGCCGGATCGTTCCTGTTCCTGGGACCCACCGGCGTTGGCAAGACCGAGGTTGCGCGCGCATTGGCCGCCTTCCTGTTCGGCAGCGAGAAATCGCTGATCCGCTTCGATATGTCTGAGTTCATGGAGAAGCATTCGGTCTCGAAGCTGATCGGTTCGCCTCCCGGATACGTGGGCTACGAAGAGGGCGGCCAGTTGACCGAGCGGGTGAAGCGTTCGCCCTATTCCATCATCCTGCTCGACGAGATCGAGAAGGCCCATCCGGATATTTACAACATTTTGCTGCAGGTGTTTGAAGACGGCCAGTTGACCGACGGTTTGGGCAACACGGTGGACTTCAAGAACACCATCATCATCATGACTTCGAACCTGGGCGCGCGGTTCCTGGAGAAGCGCGGCCACTTGGGATTCTCCGCGCCGATGGGCGAGGGGATTCCGTCGAAGATCGAGGACATGGTACGCGCGGAGGTGAAGCGCGCGTTCAACCCCGAGTTCCTGAACCGCCTGGACGACATCATCCTGTTCACCTCGCTGACCGACGAGGATCTGCTGAAGATCATCGGCCTGATGGTGAACCAGATCAACGGGAACCTGGAAGCCAAGCAGCTGAAGATCCACCTGACCACGGACGCCGCCAAGTATCTGCTGGAGAAGACCTGCGCCGACCGCAGCTACGGCGCGCGGCCGCTGCGCAGGGCTTTGCAGAAGTTTATCGAGGATCCGCTGTCGGAGGCCTTGATCCAGGGTGTGCTTCCCCGCCCCGGCGAGTTGGAAGTTTACCTCGGCGATACGGGCATCTTCTACCGCGCGCTGAATGCCGAGGCGCAACCGGTAGCCGCGGGCGATGCTCCAGCCGAGCCGGCCGCGGGCGTGCCGCTGTATACATTCTGAATAGATTGAAATCGTCAATCAAGCGAGGGCAGGCCGAAGGCGCCTGCCCTTGCTGTTTTCAGCTACAGACCACGCTCGTGGCTCAACGTTTACCGGTCGATCCGGACGTGAACCGGATTTTGGTCAAGATAAACCACCTCGCGTAGAGCATCACATCCTGTGGCAATTTTGAGATAGTCATCGGAATCTCTTTGCTACCGTTGTACTGATAGCGCACAGCCTTCGTATTCTCCCAAGTGGTGTCACCCGCATACACAAACGTGTAGGCAGCCTGCTTCACATCGTCGAGGTACCTCTCAACGACAAAGCTGTGCTTATCCACCTTTGCAGATCTTAGTTCGGATTGTTGTATTGCATGTCTATTCATAAAACTTCCTCACATAAAACAAAAGCCCAAGCTCCACATTTGAGGAGTCGGGCTGTTGGGTGCTAATTAATGATTGTTCCAGCGAATGTCTGGTAAACAATAAAGTAGTTAAATACTAAATCATGCGAATAGGTATGCACGCGCTAACTGGCGGACAAACGGAACTACTTACTCTACAGCTTGCATACCAGTAGACATAGAGCGTACCTCCTTCCGGACGCGCCCTCACAACCGTAGTTATCCCACACTGGCCTGCGCCTGTCAACATTTTCCGAATTGCCAAACGCGCATCACCCATTCCAGACACCTGATGGCGGCCCGCTCGACGACATCGAACGCACGGCCCCCGTTTCCGATTGACAAAACGCGCGTAATATTCATTGGCGGTAGTCGAACAGCGCGCCAAAATCACTGGTCCTTGATGCCGTGGGCTTAGTTGTCCAAAAGGGGCTTAGGGCGGGGTGACTCACCGTGATGACGCTTCAGTAAATGGCGTTATGACTTGCCAAGGCTGAGGGAATGATCAATAATATAAGCCGTACCGAATATGTTAAACGGCAGCCAAGAGGCGCTGGGCCAAAGAATTCGCGAGGGGCGAGTGAGGAGCGGCTTATCCCAGCAAGAGCTTGCGGATAAGGTGGGGCTTTCCCAGCCGCTCATATCACAATGGGAGCTCGGAAGATCTAAGCCGGACGCGGCCCAGATTGCCGAATTGGAAGCGGTGCTCGGCGGGATCACAAAGGAGGAGGACAGCTCCGGGCAGTCTCTACCTGTCGTTTCAGTCTGGCTGGCGCGCGCACTTTCAAAGAAAAACCTAACTGCGAACGAACTCTCAAGAAAATCCGGCGTTAGCGCTCCTACGATCTACAATCTCCTAAACGGGGGAGCGCAAAATCCGCAACAACGGACGTTAAGGAGGTTAGAGGCGGCGCTCGGCGAGAGTTTTGAGCGCACCGAACAGGAGAAGGAATCTTTCGAGGTTCGGGGAATCGGAGAACTGATCGACTTCAATCCTCACGACCCAACCGACAAGCCCAATAAGCCAGGTGTCTACGTCTTCTACGACATTAGCGGCAGACCAATCTATGTGGGCAAGGCGACGAATATCGCCGAGCGAGTGGATGACCACAAGGAGAAATTTTGGTTCAAGCAGCCGATCGTTCAGTCCGCAGCCTATATCGAGATCAAGGACAAGACACTCAGGGACCAGGTCGAGACCGTTCTGATTCAGTTTCTTAAGAACAACGCGGTGATCAATAAGAATAAGACGGCTCGAGATTGACGCCGGACAGCCCACGACGATTGCTAGCGGCGATACGGGCATCTTCTACCGCGCGCTGAATGCCGAGGCGCAACCGGTAGCCGCGGGCGATGCTCCAGCCGAGCCGGCCGCGGGCGTGCCGCTGTATACATTTTAGAAGAAAGAGGGCGGCCTTAGAGGCCGCCGCAGGCCGGGGGCCTGCCCCACTTACTGGATCAGCGATACGGTATAGCCGGCGCTGATTCCAGTTTTACTGCCGCCGGCATCCGCCAGCATGTGCGCGCCGCCCTGGAAATTGACCATGTCCGCCACAATCGCCATAGTGTTGCCGTTAGTGCTGGAGCCGTTGTTGATGTTCAGCGTGGCGTGCGGAAGATACAGCGATCCTGTCAGGTTCATATTGGCTCCTCCGGCGAAGGTGCTCGACCCCGGCGATAACATGCTTCGGTCCTGATAGAACAGCACGCCCTGGTAGGCGCCTGAAGACTGGGCCGACAGCGTGACACTGGCCCCGTTGGCGATGTTGACGGTGGCGCCGCCGGTCAGATAGATGAGCACGCCGCCGGTGGAGGTGACCGTCGATCCGCCCTGGATGCTGAACGTGCCGCCGTTGATGATGTAGGTTCCCGGACTCATCTGCAGGCCCATGCCGTTGCCCACTGAAAACCCGCAATAGGTGCCGGGCGCCGGCGTGTAAGGGGTCGCCTGCCAGGCCGTGAAATTGCCGGACTGGCAACTTCCGGCGGGCGTGGGAGAGGGCAGGTTCACAAATGGATCAGCTGCCGACGCCGCTCCCGTGGTGGGTGTCACGCTGGTGGTGCCGCCATTATCCTTCTTAAATGCGCCCACCACGTTGATGGTGCTCGCCGTCACCGAGGCGCCGCCGGTCACCCACATGGCGGCGGTGGAGTTGCTCGAATCCACGTAGATCCCGCAGCCAAGTTGCACCGTTGCGCCGTTGCCCGCCTGGAAGGCATCGATCCCGCTGGGATCGAGGACATAGATGCACGAGCCGGAACTGGCGCTGCCGATGGCTGCGGCGGTGGCGATCGCCCCGGGACTCAGGCCGCCGCGGGCGAAGGCCGCGCCGAACAGCGCCGGGAGAGCCTCGGTGACCCGCGCGGTCGCCCAGTATGCGGCCGTGGGCCCGGCCACGCCGGGCACCGCGCTGGAAGTGCCGGCTTGCACGCTCACCGTGTCGATGCCCGATGTGGTGAAGCCGTTGGCCGCGGCCAGCATGCAGGCATTGTCGAAGCTGGAGGAGGGGGTACCGGCGGCGGTGGACGGGCAGTTGGTGCTCGCGCCGCAGTAGATCGCGCCGCCACAAGCGGGCGCGCCTGTGGCTGAGGTGACCGCCGCGCGCACGGCGGCAATAGCAGCGGAATCGGCGGCGGCCTGCGCCGCCTGCTGCCGGTAGTAAGCCCAGCCCAGATCCACCGCCAGCCCCAGCATGCCGAGAATCAAGGTCAGCGACAGCGTCATCATCAAGGCTGCCTGGCCCGCGCGCGCGTGAGTTGGATTTCGCATGATCAAAATAGCAGCACTTGCCGCGATTTCGCCGTTAGGGTTACGCCCTGGAATTGCAGACCTCCCTTGCCCGGAACAAACATTCCCAGCGCGGAGGTGAAGTTGTACGATCCGGAAATGACGATATCGGAACCGGCGGAATTGCCGCCCGCCGGAGGCCAGACCGTGCTGCTGCTGGTGCAGGAGCTTAGCGGATTGCAGTTGACGCTGCCCGCGCTGGAGGTCAAGGTGACGTTGAGCGAAGACGCCGGCATGCCCACCGCGTAAGCCGCGATGGTGGTGGCAATCTGGCCAACCGTGATGGAACATCCGCCCGCGCAGCCCGCGCCGCGCGTGGCTGCCATGCGGGAGGCGCCTTTGACGGCTTGCGCCAAGCTGTGATAATCCCACATCGCGCGGCTGATCTCCACGATCGAAATGATGGCGAAGATCATGGGGATCGCCACCAGCGTGAATTCGACGATGGCGTTGCCGTTTCTGCTGTTGCGGCGGCGCATGTCAGTTCCGAATGGGCATCTCCACTGTGCGCTTGATGGCCAGCGACCCCGCCATCAATCCGGGCAGTGGAATCATTTGCATGGTGTTATAGGTGACCGATACTTTGACCGTATTCATTTTGCCGCTGCCAGGTGTCTGGGGGGACACCGTGACCGTGACTGGGCTGCTGGTGCAAGAGGTCACCCCCGCGCCCACTCCAGGCGCATCTCCAAGTTCGCCGAGCACATAGGGACAAACTTGGCCCACGATACCGCCGGCTTGCGCCACGGTGAGCGACTGCGACGCGAAAGTGGCGGCCGTGCGGGCGGCATTCTGCGTCGAGATCAATGCATAAGCGAATATCCCGAAGTTGAACGCGCAGATAAAGGCAATGACGATCCAGGGAAGCAGAAGGGTGACCTCGACCACCGCCTGGCCGGTTTCGAGGAACCGCGCCGCCACCATCTCGCGAGTTCCGCTTTTAGTTCGGTGCTGTGGCATTTACGTGGTCGCCCACATTCCTTATCGGCGCGGTGGGGGTTTTCTTGCGCGGACGCCCGCCGGAAGTAAGTTAATCTGAATCTTGGCCTCATGAAACTCACTGAAATCGCCGCCCGGCTCGGTTGCCAACTGGCGGGCGACGGTGAGATCGACATCACGGGCGTCGCCGGCATGGAACACGCCGGCCCCGGCCAGTTGACTTTCCTGGCGAACCCCAAATACGCGCATAAAGTAAAACATACACGCGCCAGCGCCATTCTGGTATCGGAACCGGTGCGCGACGCGCCCGTAGCCAGCCTGGTCTCGACTAATCCTTATCTCGACTTCGCGCGCACCCTGGAGCTGTTCTATCAACCGCCGCGCCCGGCGCGCGGCATTCATCCTCTGGCATTTGTCGCCGAGACAGCCGTGATCGGGGAGGGCGCGTCCATCGGACCCTTCGCGGTGGTGGGCGAGCGGGTTCACATCGGGCGAAACGCCGTGCTGCATCCGCACGTGGTGATCTACGACGGCGCCGAGATTGGCGACGATTTCCTGGCCCACTCGCACGCCGCCGTGCGCGAGTTTTGCCGCATAGGGAACCGCGTCATTCTGCAAAACGGCGTGGTAGCCGGCGGCGATGGGTTCGGCTTCGCCAAGCGCGCGGATGGCACGCACTATAAGATCGTGCAGTCGGGCGTAACGGTGATTGAGGACGACGTGGAAGTGCAGACGCTCACCTCGGTAGACCGCGCCACCGTCGGCGAGACCCGCGTGAAGCGCGGCGCCAAGATCGATAGCCTGGTGCAGATCGGGCATGCGTGCGTGGTGGGCGAAGACAATATCATCTGCGCGCAAACAGGCCTGGCCGGCAGTTCCATCCTGGAGCGTAATGTACTGCTGGCCGGACAGGTGGGCGTATCCGGCCACCTCACCATTCACGACGACGCGATCGTGTATGCTCAAAGCGGCATCGGCGGCGATGTGGCGGCCGGGGCGCGTATTTCCGGCTCGCCGGCGTTCGCGGCCAACGAATGGCTGCGAGCAATCACCGCGTTTCCCAAGCTACCGGAGCTGCTGAAGACCGTGCGCGAACTGAAAAACCGAATCGAGCAACTGGAAAATGGAAAACGAAAAGACGCCTAACGGCCGCAAGCCGGTCGCCTATCTTGACCAGGATTTCCTGAACAGCCCGGACGCCCGGGCCATCCGGCTGCTGGCCGAGTATCTGGAGCCGCTGGCCGTTTTCCGCCACCAGAAGATCCGCGACACGGTAGTATTCTTCGGCTCCGCGCGCCTGCGGGACGAGGGGCCGCTGGCGCAGTATTATCACGACGCGCGCGCGCTGGCCCGCATGGTCTCGGAATGGGCCGAGCAATACACCAGCAATGGCACGCACCGTTTCGTGGTCTGTTCGGGCGGCGGACCGGGCATCATGGAGGCCGCCAATCGCGGCGCTTCCGATGCCGGCGGCAAGACCATCGGCTTGAATATCGGGCTGCCGTTCGAACAACTGCCCAACCCGTACATCACGCCGGAGCTGAGTTTCGAGTTTCACTACTTCTTCATGCGCAAGCTCTGGTTCGCCTACCTGGCCAAAGCGCTCATCGTGTTTCCGGGCGGCTTCGGCACGCTGGACGAAATGATGGAAGTGCTCACGCTCACGCAGACCCAGAAGCTGGCCAAGAAGATCGCCATCATTCTGTACGGATCGAGCTACTGGAAAGAGATCATCAACTTCGACGCGCTGGTGCGGCACGGCACTATCAGCGCATCGGACCTGGACCTGTTCCGCTACGCGGACGACCCCGCCACCGCTTTCGGCATCCTCAAGGACCACCTGCTGACGCACCTGCAGCCGGAAACGCCGGAGACGCCAGTCGATCTCAAAATCGCGGAATCCGCAGAAGCCGGCGGGATTGTAGGGCGGCCTAATACCCGACTCCGGTAGCGCGGCCTTTGGATTCGCCGCGCAGCCAGACAAATACCGGCGCGTGCGGCGATGGCGCGGGCCAGGGGAGTTCCACTTTCAACAGTTGCTTTTGTGGTTCGCCGGCAATGGAGTCGGGGATCGACTGTACGGGCAAGCCATGCTGCTCGTCCCAACCGGTTTGGTCGATGGTATCCAGATCTTCGCCTTTGAGCGTGCCGGCGTAGACGGCATCGCCCATCTTCTGATCGGTCATGACGAATTGCTCGATGCGCGGCACGCGCAGCACGCGGCCCAATGGATAGGCATCGCTCGACCCGTCAGACGAAGTCACGCGCGCCTCGATGCGGCAGCCGGAGCGGCCCACCGTGCCGGGATCGAGCGACAGGAACAGGACGCCCTCGCCGGCCATGTCGAGCCGCTCGCCAGCATTCCGGTCACCGGCTGCCAGGTGAAGCTTTTGACGCAACAGGCCCGCGTCGGTGCATGTGACTTCGACCACGGGACTGTCGCCGGCATGCGCCACTGCGAATGCGAAGCTGGCGGTTACGGCAGCGGGAATCTCGTCGGGCTCGAGCGCCAGGCCGAAGCTTTGCGGGTACGATTTGCGCACGGAGGTGATGCGCGGACGGGATCCCCGCACCTCGACGGCGTCCGCCAACAGCAGGGCGGAGTCCAGTCCTTTGACCTGCAAACGAAGGTCGAAGTGCTGGCCTTTGCGATCCTTGGGATTCAGTTTGATGGTAGCCTCGCGCTTGCCGGATGCATGCGCGGAGGGCTGCAGGTCTACTTCGCCCGCATCAGTCGTGATTTTTTCCACGCGGTCGAGCCCGGTGCCCGTCAGGGTGACGGTTTGGGTGGACTCATCCAGATTCGGCCGCAACGGCAGGTCCTCGATTTTCGGATTGGGCGGCAAGAGCGTTACCGGGATGGTGTGCGGATCGCCTTCGGACTGCGCCAGGAGCAGCTTGTAGGCGCCCGGCGCGAGCGCGTTAGTGTCCAACTCCGTTTCGATGGATTCCTGATCGCCGCCGCGCTTGCCATGGGGAAGATCGAAGGCCAAAATCACCGGGGCGGTTGCGTGGGGGCCGGGCTTTTCGAGGCTCACCTTCTCGACGAACTCGAAATCGGTGCCTTCGAGTTTCACGGGAACACGGCCGCTACCTTCCACCAGTTTGTCGCCGGTGCCAGGCGCCAGTTTGGCCAGCTTGAGGTCGCCGAGCGGATGCAGGTACACATTGCCGCTGACCGGCAGGGCATCCCAATCCCAGAGAGCTTTCAGATAATACTCTCCGGGCGCGGCTTTGCTCTTGGTGAGATCGAATTGCAGTTCGTCGCCGCTTTTGCTGAGCGCCGCGGTCACGTGATAGGTTTCGCTGCCTTTCACCGGGACCAGTTGCCAGTCGCGCAGGCGGGCGATTTCCTTGGGCCCCTTATCCGCATGCACCGCCACCAGGGCTTTCGAGGCGACCGGCAGATGTACGGGAGCAGGCAGCGAGAGCTTCGGTTCGGGCAACTCGGGCAGACGGTGAGCCCACAGATAAGCAGTGCGCGTGCGCGCCTTGGGCGGCTGGTTCTTGGCGCAGAGGACAAACGCATCGACGTTCGCGGTCTGGGCGATGGTGGAGCGGAATTCAGTTTCTGGAAACAGCATGGCGCGCATGTTCTGAAATAGTGAAGCGCCACCGGCCACCAGCCCCACTGAACTGCCGAAGAAAAGGCCGGCGACCGCGGTGGCCAACCCCGTGGACTGCTGCACCACCGCATTGTCTGTAGCGGTCAGCGGGTCCATGGTGCGCAGAGAGGGTTGCAACGCCTGCAAGAGCGTGGCCGCCTGCTGGCTGGTAGCGGTGTGCGTATCGAGCGCGGGCAAGGTCACACCAGACCGGGATGCGAACCCAGACAAGGCCGACGAAACGCCGGTGCCCGTAGCTTCGGATGACTGCAAGGCGTCGATCAGCGCGGACACCTGCGAGGTTTGATCGGCGTAGTCGGCCAACTGCGAAAGCATCTGGTCGTCTTGCTGGATCAACGATTTCACCTTGCGCATGCTGAGGCCTTGCGGACCGTATACCAGCGCCACCAGGGAGGCATCGCGGGGGAGGATCCAAACCGTCGCTTTATCCGCGGGCGCGGGATTTAGGGTCTCCAGTTTCGCGTCGGAATTGGCAGGTGGCGCGAGCAGCAGCGCGATCTGGGCTTTGTCTTTGACCGCGGGAGGGATGTGCACCGGCTCATAGAGCAGCGTCTGGCCTTTGTGCAGCGCGTTCACTTCGCGGAGGGGGAGGGTGCGGCCTCCCTTGGCGGGTACTACGGAGAGGCGGAAAGTGGCGAGCGATTGACCGCCTACGCAGGCGGCTGGCGCGGCGGCCAGGCAAGGGAGCGCGCTTAGAGACACGAGTAGCGGGAAGAGGCGCATCACATTATGAGGACGTTTCGACGGCTCGAAAAGACGAGGCTACCAGACGGAAAGGAGCACGCGTAGCGCGTTGCCGCCCATGATTTTGGCAACGTGTTCTTCACTGAATCCGGCATCGAAAAGCGCGTCGATGATGAGGCCGAGTCCGGTGGTGTCGAAGGGCGCAAGCACGGCTCCGTCGAAGTCGGAACCCAATGCCACCGCGTCCACGCCGGCTACGTCTACCGCATGGCGGATGGCGCCGGCGATGGCGGTGGCATCGGTGCCGCAGGTGGCCACTTCGAAATAGGCGATACCGATCACGCCACCGGTGCGGGCCACGCCGCGAAGCTGATCGTCACTCAGGTTGCGCGAGTTGTCGCAGGTGCCTTTCACGCCGCTGTGGGAGACGACCACGGGGCGCGTGGCCATGGCGAGCACGTCATCGATCGTTCGTGACGAGGCATGTGCCAGGTCCACCAGCATGTGGCGGGCTTCCATGCGGTGGATCATGGCGCGGCCCTTTTCGGTCAGACCGGCTTTGTCCGCGCCGGCGGACGATCCGCCGATGTCGTTGTCGAAGAAATGGGTGGGCGCCATCATGCGGACGCCGGCATCGTAGAGGCGGTCGATGTTCGACAGGTTGCCATCGAGCGCGTGGGCGCCTTCCACTCCGAGGAAGCCGGCGGTGATGGCCGGGTCGGCGCGGCGGCGGTCGAGATAGGCGCGCAGTTGGTCGCTGGAGCGGATGATGGTGAATTTGCCCTGGGAGTGGGACTCGAAATCGCGCAGGCGGGAGGCTTGATAGAGTGCGCGCTCGGTGAGGCTGGTCCACGCGGCGGGCGGCCAGCGCTCCACGATGGAAAGCAGGGTGATGTTGTCGGTATCGCCGGTGTTGCGCTGGAAGTTCATGCCGTGCGGCGTCTTGGTGACGATCGTGAATGCCTGCAAGGCGACGTGGCCTTCGCTGAGGCGCGGGATATCGACCTGGCCGCGCGTGCCGCGCACCAGCAGGTCGCGGGACCAGAGCAGGCTGTCAGCATGCAGATCGACGATGGGGATGCGGGCTTCGAGCTGATGCGCGCGGGCGGAAATCTGGTAGGGCGGTTTCTGGCGCACGCCGTTCATGGAATTTTCCACGTAGGCGGGGAGCCAGAGGAACGTGGAGGCGATAGCTATCAGGACGACCGCGGCGGTCCAGAGCAGAACGCGGCGCATGGTTAGCGGGCGATAGAACCGGGATCGAGGCCGGTGGCCAGATTGAAGCCACCGCCTACAGCGCCGACGGCTGCGGTCTTGCGAGCGAGGCCGGTGAGCTGGCGCAGGCGGTAGACCGCTTCGATGCCGGTGCAATGCGCGCCCAACAGGTTCTGCAGACCGAATTCTTTGAACTTCGACGCGGTCCAGGCCAGCGTGTCGTCACTGGCGTTATAGAGGTGGAATCCGCCCAGCGCGGCGTAGACTTTGGCGGGCGCGATGCGTGCGCGCGCGTAGTCGAGCGTGTTGATCACGCCCGCGTGGCCGCAGCCGGAAATCACCACCAGGCCTTTGGCGGTGACAATGACCAGGGATTGATCTTCGGGCAGATTGTCTTCCGGAGTGGTGCCGTCGGCCCGGCGGAGCTTGCGTCCGGGGCTCCAGTTTTTTTCGGGATACTTGCGCGGGACGGGTCCGGTAAGCCAGACGCCGGGGAACAGTTCGCGGGGCTCGCGGTATTCGACGAAGGTTCCGCCGGCGCTTTCGTAATCGACTTTAGTGGCGATCATAGTGTTGGCCTCGCGCGCGGTACCGTCGGTGCGGCTCTGAAAAATGCCGGCGCCCACGTGCGCGCGGGCCAGCGCGGCGGGATTGGATTTGGCGTATTCGCGGCGCAGCGTCACCAGGCCGGCGGTGTGATCGAGGTGATGGTGCGAGAGGATCACGTCCGGAACGTTGGACAGGTCGACGTGCAGGTCGTGGGCATTGCGCAGCACGGTGTCCGGATGGGCGCCGGTATCGAAGAGGATGCGATGGCCATCGGCGACCACCAATGCGGCGAAGCCCCATTCGCCGTAGCCTTCGTCGGCGGTGAGCATGGTGGAGAGGATCCGCACGTCGAGGGAGGCGACCTTGTCGGCGGCCGCGCAGGCCCAGGGCGCCAGCAGCAACAAGGCCAGGAGTCCGGTTGGGCGAGTCATAGGTGGTAAGTATACACCGTTCCAGAAGTTCGTTAACATGTTTCGACGGCTGTGGGGCAGCGCCATGCGCTGCACCATGCGCTGCGGCGGCCCCCCGGTCCGCCTGGGCGGCGTGAGACGCCGCTGCAGGCCAGGGGCCTGCCCCACTGGCAGACTTGAATTGTGCAAGGTTTTTCTATATGACGCGCGCTTGGTGGATTGTACCGATGGCGGCCGTTGTGGGATTCGCGCAGCAGCGCGGCATCGTCCTGGCGGACCTGACTTGGGTGGAAGCCGAGAAGGTGTTGAAGCCGGAGACCGTGGTGGTGATCCCCATCGGCGCGGAATCCAAGGAGCATGGGCCGCACTTAAAGTTGAAGACCGATTACCTGGAGGCGGAGTATTTCAGGCGTCAGATTCTGGAGCGCGCGGACGTGGTGGTGGCGCCCACCGTCAACTACAGTTTCTATCCGGCGTTCGTGGAGTACCCAGGCTCGACCACGCTACGCCTGGAAACCGCGCGCGACATGCTGGTGGATATCTGCCGCGTGCTGGCGCACTACGGTCCGAAGCGGTTTTATGCACTGAATACGGGAGTTTCCACACTGCGCGCGCTGAAACCGGCCGCGGAGATGCTGGCCGCGGACGGGATCTTGTTGCGCTACACCAATGTGCTGGAAGTGGGGGCCGAGGCAGAGGAGCGGGTGAAGAAAGAAGAAGGCGGCACGCATGCCGACGAGATCGAGACTTCGCTCATGCTGTTCATCGATCCGGCGTCGGTGGAGATGAGTAAAGCCGTGAAGGATTATCACCCGGGAGAGGGCGGGCTGACCCGCGATCCACACCAGCCCGGCGCATATTCCGCGAGTGGCATCTATGGCGACGCTACGCTAGCCACGCGCGAGAAGGGCAAGATCGTGGCGAAAGCCATGGTGGAGGGAATGCTTCGGGAGATCGAAGCGCTGCGGCGCGCGCCGGTCCAGTAGGCCGAGTGTTTAGCCTGTCTCGTGGAACCGTTCCATAAAGAAATCGGCCGATTGCAGCGGCGCAAAGCCGTGTTGCGCGTACAGGCCGTGCGCGTCTTTGGTGGCCAGCACCCAGCGGCGCAGCCCTTGCACGCGCGGATGCGCGACGACGGTGCCGATCAGCCATTTGCCGACGCCCTGCCCCCGGAATTCGGGCAGCACGAAGACGTCGGCCAGCCAGGCGAATGTGGCGTAATCGGTTACCAGGCGAGCGAAGCCGATCTGCGCGGCACCGCGGTACACGCCGAAGTTGAGGGAATTTTCGATTGACCGGCGGACCACGTCAAGCGCACGCCCGGCGGCCCAATACGACGATCCACTCAAGTACTCGTGAATGACGGCGAGATCCAGCCGCGCAGGGTCGGTGCTGATCACATATTCGCCTTTATGCCATTGTTCCGCCATTCCATCCAGGATACCCGGCGGTGGCGATCAGCGCGGCTCGGCGGCTACGATTTTCGATTCCACCTGGAACTTGCGGTAGTTGGAATAGGTGGTTTGGCTGTCGATGCGGTAGGCTTTCACCAGCGCCACGCGGGCGGATGCCTTGGCCTCGATGAGCTTGGGCAGCCAGACCTCGTCATTCACGCGGGTCATCTGGATATTGAGCCGCGCGCCCTTGTTCAGGTGCGCGACAAACAGGCCCCACCAGATATCGGAGGTGGCTTCGGCCTCGGTCCTCACCCACTGATAGTCGAGCTTGTCGATCCACAACTTGCCGCGGAATTTCGGGAACAGTTTGGCGATAGTGGTGCGGCCATGAAAGTTCGGCCGCGGCGTGGCTTCGATTACCCAAACGGCGCGGCCATCGACTTGCGCTTCGCCGGTGAGTTGGAAATTGAAGGCATCGGGAATTTCGTCCAGCGGCTCGCGCTCCCTCTGGCGCCGCTTTTCCCAATCGGCGATGCGCTTGGCGCGCTGCGCCGGCGTTTCGTTGCGGCGCTGGGCGATGCTGTCCTCCAGTTTCTTCTGTTCGATGCGCACTTCCTCGGGCGAGAGCGCGTGGTCGTCCTTGCCCACCAGGCGGCGATAGGGCGAGCCTTCCAGCATGGTGACGTCGTAGAGCAGGATTTTGCGGCTCTTCACATGTGCGTTGGAATCCAGTTCGTGCGTTTCGGAACGTTCCAGAAACGTGTAATTGCGGGCCAGCGCCAGGTTTTGGTCCATCTTTTGAATGGAGCGGCGCACGATTTCGCGTGGATCGTCCGGGGGCGCCGCCGCGGCCAGGCTGCATGCGGCGGCGATCAGAAAAACAGCTCGCATTGCAATGATATACGCGCGCGCGGAGGCCGCAGTTGCGCTCACTTCACACCGGCGAAGGAGAGCATGCGTCCGGATTTTTCCTTGTCACGCCGGTAGGACTCGAAATCGTCTACGCCACACTTGGTGCAGAGTTGCGCGACATAGATCTGTTCGCCGGGCACGCCTGCGTCCAACAACTGGCGGCGATTGGCTTCCGCCAGGTCGATATGGCAGGGACCTTTTTCGCCGAAGTGCGCGGCGACCTCGGGACCCACTTCGTAGCAGCACTTGCCGATGCCGGGGCCGATGGCGGCATGCAGGCGATCGGGATGCGTGCCGAATTCTTCGCCTATGCGGCGCACCGCGCGCTGCACGATTCCGGCCACCGTGCCGCGCCAGCCCGCATGCACGGCGGCAACGGCGCGATGCTCGTCGTCGACCAGCAGGATGGGGATACAGTCCGCAGTCTTCACCGCAACCAGACGGCCGGGGGTGTTCTCGAGCAGCGCGTCGCCATCGCCCAGCAGGCCGGAGCGGCCGCCCGCGGGCACGCAGATATCGGAGTGAACTTGGTGCAGCGTGGCGAGACGCGGGTCGGCGGCTAGTCCGGTCGAATGGCGCGTGCCGAAGCCATGCTCCAGCCAGGCGAAACGTTCGAGCGGGCGAACGCGGTAGATATTCTGGGAATCGCGGTAAAACACTATGCGGGGTTCTGGATCTGGGAAATCATGACCTGCTCTTTGAACTGCGCGAGCATGGATTCGTCCAGCCGGATTTCGGTGGGCCGCTTCACCAGGGTGGTCATCTGGTCGATTTTGTCCTGCAGCTTGAGCAGGGCGTAAAACAGGTTCTCGGGGCGGGGCGGGCAGCCGGTTACATACACATCCACAGGCACGATTTTGTCTACACCTTGCAGCACGGCGTAAGTGTTGAACGGGCCACCCACGCTGGAGCAGGCGCCCATGGAGATGCACCATTTCGGGTCCGGCATCTGGTCCCAGATGCGCTTCAGGACGGGCGCCATCTTGAGGGTCACGGTGCCGGCCACGATCATGAGGTCCGACTGGCGGGGGCTGGGGCGAAACACTTCCGCTCCGAAGCGCGCGATGTCGAAGCGGGAAGTGCTGGAGGCGATCATCTCGATGGCGCAACAGGCCAGCCCGAAGGTGAGCGGCCACAGAGCGGACTTACGCGCCCAGTTGAAGACGTAATCGACCGAGGTAGTGACCACGTTGCTGTCGAACTGGTTTTGAATAAAGGACGACACCAAAACCCTCCCCTTGAATCGTTATTCTATCACCCGAAATCGCTCGCGCAGCGTGGCGGCGTATTCGGCCTCGCCGGAAAGCAGGCGTTCGTCGCGGCCAGCGTGGCCCGTGATGATCAGGCGCATGCCGCTGATGGTGATTCGTCCATCGGGCACAGCCAGCGTGCAGATGCGGCCCTGGGTGAAATGAGATTCGGGCGAGGTCTGATGAAAAAGGCAGCGTTCGGCGAACTCGGCTAGCGCGTGCGGATCAAGCGTGGAACGATACTGGGGCGTCCAGTCGCCGCCGGCGTCGCGGCGCATAAGGACACGGTAGGGGCGGTCGGCAAGGATCAGATAAGTGGAGTCGCCCTGCTGCTGGTCGCCCGCATCGTCGAGCCGCAGAGGTTCCAGGAAGCCGCTGCCGAAGCCCACGTCGGCCAGCCACGGTTCGTCGAGATCGACGCGCAGCGCCAAGTGGTCATACGGTGGACTGAAACCGCCCGCCTCGCGCGCGACTTCGGCGGAGAGCATCGAGACGCGGAAACCCAACTCGCGCAGAAAGGCGCAGAACAAGCCATTCAGCTCGTAGCAGAAACCACCGCGGCGGCGGGTGACGATCTTCGCCAACAGCGCCGCCTCGTCGAGGGAGAGCGCGCGGCCCAGGTGAATATCGAGGTTTTCGAATGGGACGGTGTACATATGCGCCAAGTGCAGGGCGCGCAATGTGTCCGCCGAAACGTCGAGCGGCCCGTGATAACCGATCCGTTCCAGGTAAGCCGGGATCTCCAAGCCGCTAGCGTATCAGAGGAACTGCGCGGGCGGTACCATTTACTCAGATGGGGACTCGCATGAGGGTTTTGCTGCTCCTGCTTTGCGCCGCGGGCGTCTACGCACAGGAAGTGGCGCCGCCGGCCAGTTTTACGGGCACTGTGCGGCAGATTAATTCGACCACGCTGTTGCTGGCGCGCGTTGATCAGGACGACATGGAAATCTCGTGCACGCATAAGACGCGCTACTGGGCGGGATCGAAGAAGATCAAGCGGGAAGAAGTGAAGCCGGGCGATCGCGTGACGGTGGAGACCACGCTCGATCTTTACTTGAAGCCACAGGCGGTGAATGTACGGGTGCTGCCGCCGGAGAAGCCTGGCGGCTCATAGGCCGGCGAAGGCGGCCCATAAATCTGTCGTGTCTACCGACACGGCGGGCAGTAATAGCGCAGTCACCACACCTGTCTCAGCGGTTTCGAATTCGTGCAGCGCGCCGGATTCGTAACGGTAGGAGGTGAACCACGGCTGGTCAGGATTGAGCAGCCAGACTTCCGGGACGGAGATTTGCTCGTAGTCGTTGAGCAGTTCGCGGACCGCGCCTTTGCGATTCGCGGGCGATAGGCATTCGACCAGCAGATCCGGGGTGGTCCAGATGTAAGGATCGTTCCCGGCAGTTGCCGCCTTGTCCTGAATGAGAGCCTCGCTACGGAAGACCATCAGGTCGGGAATCCGATAGGTGAGCGGGACTCGTTCGATTCCGACTCCGGCGCCGGAACTGGTGACAAGATGGGTTCGCCGGTTAAGCTGACCCTTCAGAATGTCCGACAGCTTCTCAATCAGGTAAACGTGCCTCTTGTTTGCTGGCGGCATGAGCCTACTCTCACCATGTACGATTTCCTCCAACCGATTCTCCGGCATCGCCAAAGAATCTTCATAGGTAATCAACTTGGTGGGCGTGCCCATGCTCATCTCACATCACCCTGGAAGGCGGCCCACAGATCGGCGAGATCCACCGCCACCTTTGGCCGGAGAAGCGGCTCCACGATACCTGTCTCCATGGTTTGGAATTCCCGTAGCGCGCCGGATTCGTAACGGTAGGACGTGAAGCGCGGCAAGTCGGGATTGAGCAGCCAGACTTCCGGAACGGCGATTTGCTCGTAGTCGGCCAGAAGGTCAAGGACCGCGCCTTTGCGATTGGAAGGCGAGAGGCACTCGACAAGTAGATCCGGCGAGGTCCAGATGTAAGGATCGTTGGCGGACGTCCGCGCCCGGCCTTCACGGAGCGCCTCCGCGTCGAAAACCACCAAATCGGGAACGCGGCAAGTCAGCGGCACGCGCTCGATTCCCAGCCCCACGTCGCCACCGAAGAGGGAATACCGGCGCGGGTCCCGTTGCTGCTCGAGAATCTTCGCCAGCTTCCGGATGAGACAGGCGTGAAAAAAAGTGACAGGCGGCATGAGCCTACTCTCACCATGTACGATTTCCTCCAGCCGATTCTCCGGCATCGCCAGAGAATCTTCGTAGGTAATCAGCCTGGTGGGAGTGCCCATGCTCAACTCATGCGCGTGCGGCGTCCACCTTCTCGGTGTTCACGCCCAGCTCGCCGAATGCCGCGGTGGCCCGCTCCATAGGGAACTGGCCGTCGCGCGCCAGCCGCGAGAGCGCAGCGGCAGCGATGGACTCCGCGTTGATTTCGAAATGGCGGCGCAGATACTCGCGATTGTCGCTGCGGCCGAAGCCATCCGTACCCAGGGTTTCCATGCGGCCCGGCAGCCAGGGAGCGATCTGGTCGGCCACCACTTTCATGTAATCCGTGGCGGCAACGATGGGGCCTTCGGCTCCGGCCAGCGCCTGAAGTATGTAGGGCTGCTTCGCGGGTTGATCGGGATGCAGCCGGTTCCAGCGCTCGGCGCGCAGGGCATCGCGGCGCAGCTCGTTGTAGCTGGTCACGCTCCAAACGTCGGCCGCGACACCATACTTCGCGGCCAGGATCCCTTGCGCGCGCAGGGCCTCGTTCAGAATGGGCCCGCTGCCGAAGAGCTGCAGTTTGGCTTTGCCTTCGGGGGCGGCCTGATAGCGATAAATGCCCTTCAGGATGCCCTCCGTGACGCCTTCCGGCATCTGCGGCATGGCGTAATTCTCGTTATAGAGCGTCAGGTAATAGAACAGGTCTTCCTGCTCCTGATACATGCGGCGGATACCATCCTGTACGATGACGGCGATCTCGTAGGCATACGCAGGATCGTAGGCAGCGCAGGTGGGGACGGTGCTGGCCAGCACGATGCTGTGGCCGTCCTGGTGCTGCAGGCCCTCGCCGGCAAGCGTGGTGCGCCCGGCGGTGCCGCCCATCAGGAAACCTTTGCCGCGCGCATCGGCGAACGCCCAAATCAGATCGCCCACGCGTTGGAATCCGAACATCGAGTAATAGACGAAGAACGGAATCATCTCCACGCAATAGTTGGTGTAGGCCGCCCCCGCCGCGGTGAACGACGCCATGGAGCCGGCCTCGGTAATGCCTTCCTCCAGGATCTGGCCGTCTTTGGATTCCTTGTAGTACAGGAACATCTCCGCATCATGTGGCTTGTAGAGCTGGCCCTTGCTGGCGTAGATGCCGAATTGCCGGAACAGCGACTCCATGCCGAACGTGCGGGCTTCGTCGGGAATGATCGGGACCACGCGCTTGCCGAGCGTCTCGCTCTTGAGCAGCAGCGTCAGAATGCGGACGAACGCCATGGTGGTGGATACTTCACGTCCCTGCGAACCAGACAACGATTCGGCCATCAGGCTAAGGGGTGGAGCTTCCACTTTGCTGGCGGGCGTGGAACGGGTGGGCATGTATCCACCCAGCAGCCGCCGCCGCTCGTGCAGGTAGGCGATTTCAGGGCTATCGTCCGGCGGACGGTAGAACGAAGCATTGCGCGCGGCTTCTTCGGGAATCGGGATTTCGAAGCGCGAGCGGAAATGCGCGATTTCGGCCTCGTTCAGCTTCTTCTGCTGGTGGGTGATGTTGCGGCCTTCGCCGGCTTCGCCTAAACCGTAGCCTTTGATGGTTTGCGCCAGGATCAGGGTCGGCGTGCCGGTATTTTCCACGGCCGCTTTGTAGGCGTTGTAGACCTTCTTAGGGTCGTGGCCGCCGCGGCGGAGACGGAGCAGTTGCTCATCGCTCAGGTGCGCCACCAGGTCGAGCAGCTCGGGATATTTGCCGAAGAAATTCTTGCGGAAATAAGCGCCGTCCTTGGTGACGTAGGTCTGCCATTCGCCGTCCACCACTTCGTTCATGCGCTTTTGCAGCAGGCCGCTGGAATCGCGCGCCAGCAGTGGATCCCAATCCTCGCCCCAAAGCACTTTGAGGACGAACCAGCCGGCACCGCGGAAAGCCGCTTCCAACTCCTGGATGATTTTGCCGTTGCCGCGCACGGGACCGTCAAGCCGCTGCAGGTTGCAGTTGATGACGAAGATCAGGTTGTCGAGCCTCTCGCGGGAAGCCAGCGTGAGCGAGCCCATGGATTCGGGCTCATCCATCTCGCCATCGCCCAGGTACGCCCAGATCTTGCGCGGCGTGGCCGGAATCATCCCGCGATTCTCCATGTAGCGCATGAAGCGCGCCTGGTAGATGGAGTTGATCGGTCCGAGTCCCATGGAAACCGTGGGAAAGCGCCAGAAATCGGGCATCAGCCAGGGGTGCGGATACGAGGACAGGCCGGGATGCTCGCGCAGCTCGTGGCGGAAGTTACGCAAGTGCTCTTCGGTGAGGCGGCCCTCCAGAAACGCGCGCGCGTAAATGCCGGGGGAGGCGTGGCCCTGGAAGTAGATGAGGTCGCCGGGCTGATCGCCGTAGCTGGCATGGAAGAAATGATGGAAACCGACTTCCAGCAGGGTGGCCAGCGAGGCATATGTCGAGATGTGGCCGCCGATGCCGGCATCGTACTTGTTCTGGCGCACCACCATAGCCATCGCGTTCCAGCGGGTCAGGCTCTTGATGCGGCGCTCCATGGCGCGGTCGCCGGGATACGGAACCTCATCCTCGGGGCGGATGGTGTTCACGTACGGTGTGTTGAGCTGTACTGGGATATCGGCGCCGGCGCCGCGCGCCTGTTCCATCAAGCGCTCCACCAGGAACGCCGCGCGATCGGGCCCCTCTTCGTCCAGAATCTGATCAAGGGCTTCGATCCATTCGGACGTTTCACGCGGGTTCGGGTCGACAACACGTTCAGTAAGTTTCTGGTGCATGGGGATACTTTTATTATAGTGAACGCGGGCATACGGACGGGGGCTATCCATCGGGATCTGCGGCGACGATGCCAGTGACGCCTCAGGACCGCGTTTATCTCTTTATTTTTCAATAGGCTGTACAATTCCAACCGCGCCAGGGACGGTGTATACCCGCTATCATCAGGTGTGAAGGAACAAACTGCCTCTGTAATTCCGCAATCGGGAACGTTTGCTGGTGAGCTAGACCGGCTGAGCAGCCTGGCTTTGGCTGCCAGTAAGGATCTCAACGACGAATTGACCCTGATTCTGAATCAGGCGGAAGTTTCCCTCGACCTGCTGGGCGCGGAGCATCCGGCCAGCGCGGATCTGGTTGAATTGCAACACGCCGCCATGCGTTGCGCCGCGACCACCCGGGGCCTGCTGCTGTTGACGATGCGGGCGCGTGAGGCGGTCCGCTGCGCTAAAGTGAGATCTGACCGTGCGCATACTGGGGATCGAGAGCTCGTGTGACGAGACCGCTGCGGCTGTAGTGGAGAACGCCAATGCGATCCTATCGTCGGTAGTTGCGTCACAACTGGAAACGCATGGCCGCTATGGCGGCGTGGTTCCGGAACTGGCTTCCCGCGAACACCTGCGCGCCATCGTGCCGGTGACCCGGGAAGCGCTCAGCCGGGCACAGACGGGCCTGGCGGATCTGGCCGCCATCGCGGTGACGGCAGGCCCCGGACTGGTGGGTTCGCTGCTGGTAGGCATCACCTACGCCAAGGCCCTGTCGTTCGCGCGCGGGATTCCGCTGATCGGCGTCAACCACATCGAGGGACACATTCATGCGGTGGTGCTGGAATCGGCGCGCGACGGATTGGCGGTGGAATATCCGGCGTTAGCGCTGGTGGTGAGCGGCGGCCACACGCATCTGTTCGAGGTGCGGGATGGCTTCCAGTATCGGCTGCTGGGAAGAACACGGGACGACGCCGCCGGCGAGGCGTTCGACAAGGTGGCCAAACTGCTGGGGTTCGGCTATCCGGGCGGGCCGGTGATCGACGGCCTGGCTCCCTACGGCAATCCGCGCGCGGTACGGTTCACGCTGGCGCGCATGAAAGGCAATGCGCTCGACTTCAGCTTCAGCGGTTTGAAGACGGCCGTTCTCAGATGGGTGGAGGGCCGTAACATGACAGCGGAGATTGAGGCGCGACGCTATCTGTTGCGCGCGACGCCACGGCCGTCCACCGGGCAATGGCTGGAAGTTACGCCCCAAGCCACGCGCGATCTGCTGGCATCGTTCCAATTCACGGTGATTGAGGAATTACTGCGGCATGCGGCGGCGTCGGCGGAGGGCATTGGCGCGCGGACTCTGATTATTTCGGGCGGAGTGGCCTGCAATTCGGGGCTGCGGGCCTCAGCGCGGGATTACCGGCTTCCCTTCCCTACCCTGTTCCCGTCGCCTGGGCTCTCGACGGATAACGCGGCCATGATCGCGGCGGCCGCGTTTCCGCGGGTGGCGCGGGGGGAGTTCGACGATTTTATGTTGGCCGCTCGCGCCAATCTGGCGCTTGCATAGTGGGGCAGCGTCTCACGCTGCAGCGGCGTCTTACGCCGCCGGGCGGGCTGAGATCCCGCCGCAGCGCAGGGCGCTGCCCCACATGCACACCTACTTAGTTCGAGAAGTTGAACAGGTCGAACAGATCGCCGATGGCCGGGCTATTACCGGGAACGTAGGCCGAGGGACCTGCCGTCGGATTTGGCAGGTTGTCGCGGCTGCGTCCCGTGAGCGGTTTCAGGTTCCAGTTGCGCTCGATGAATTTGATCACCGAGACGTGATCGGAATAGACATGCGAGATGTGGCCTGCCTGCGTATATTTGGAGATAGCCAGCATGGGGATGCGGGTGCCGTCACCGAAGAAGTCGAGCGGCTGCACGTAGCCTGAATCATAATAGCCGCCGCCTTCGTCGAACGTGACGAAAATCGCTGTGTTCGCCCAGAGAGTGGGGTTGCTGTGCACGGCGTCCACGATCTTCTGCACGAAACCTTCAAAAAGGTTCAGCTTGGAAGAGGCGGGGTGGCCATCCGTCCATCCGCTTGGCTTGACGTAAGAAACGGCCGGAAGCGTGCCGCTGGCGATGGCCGAGTAGAGATTCTCCGTATCCTGGAGATTGGCGCGCATGGCCGGGTTGGTCATCACCGCGGTCTCGTACTGGAATGGGTTGCAGATGTTGCAGTATTGATCGCTGGACGGTCCCACTGCACCGTAGTTCAACTGATACGGGTCACTCAGATAGGCGTTCCACTGATCGCCGTAGTATGCCCACGAGACATTGTTAGCGCTGAGCTCGTCGGCAATGCTGCGCTGGCTGGAAGGCGGAATCGTGAACGGAGTGTTGCTGGAATTGGTGTTGGTGTAAGCGTTGCTGCCGTCGCCGAAGTAACCTGGGTTGTAGTTATTCAGCAGGTAGTAATGATTCGGCTGGCAGTTAGGCTTAATGGGCGTGGCCAGGGAAGCCAAGTAACTTACGATCGGACCGACGCCGGGCTGGGTTACATCGGCGCAGTTGCTGTAAGATCCGCCACCGTAGACACCGGTAGACGAACCATTGGTACCGAAGCCTCCGTAACCGTCCTCGGTCCAGAAATTATTGGTGCCCGGCACGGGATTGGGATTTTCGATTTCATCCACAGGACCGCCCGCCCACACCGTCTGGTTGTGCGGCGGTACCGCGGGATTGCCATTGCCGTCGCTGAACCACATCGCATCCGCAAAACCCAGCATGATATGGTTGGCGCCGGTGCCTCCCATGGCCGCCTGGTGATAATTGTCGCTCATGGCATAGTGGTCGGCCAGGAATTTCAGGTACGGCGCATCGCCGGCCAGAACATTGTAGTAACCCATGGACGTGGAGCCCTCGCCGGTGGTCGCAAGGCCCGGTCCCCAATTCGTGCTGAAGTTCGCGGGTTGCGGCTTGCCATTATTGTTGGAACCGACGGTAACTTCTACCCACGGGAACAGGTCGGCCAGGCAGCCGCTGGGATTTGTAGCCGTAGCGTGCGATGCGCTGCAATCTTCCTGTTGCCACATCTGGTAGAAGCGATGCACCGGGCTGGCGGCATAGGAGTCATACGGAAACAGGTCCGAGGTGTAAGTATTGGTGAGGTGGAAAGGTCCGGGCTGCAAAGTGGTGTACGGCGCGATCGTCGTGACACCGGTGATGCGCGTATCCGGCGTTCCGCCAGTGAGCCCGGTACTGCCGCTCAGCATGAACGGATAGTATTGGCTAGTCAGGCCGTCTTCGGACGACTCGGCGTCGGCTAATGTGCAAACTCCATTGTTGGTGCATACGTTGGTAGGGCCGCCGGCCAATGGAGCGGGAAGCGCGGCATACAGCTTCTTGCTGCTGGGGCTGGGTTGGTAATTCGGATCTTTCGTTACATCGGCGGAATATTGGTAGGCGAGTGAATAACTCGCACCGGGCGTACCAGTCGGCGTGACGATGCCCTTCGATAGAAGGTTGTCCACCGTCTGGCCTGATTTCGGTACATACGTGGCAAAGACGTGGTCGAAGCTACGGTTCTCGCCGATGATCAGGATCACGTGCTTGATCGGCGAGGCAGTCTGCGGCTGGGCATTCTGAGTAGCATTCTGGGCCCACAGGCTTCCACCCACGCTCATCTGCCACATGGCCAGTACCAGCGCACTAGTACGGAAACCATCAATGGCATGGTGTTTCATGTCTTTCAACGTCATAGTGAAAAGGCTCCTCTTCGGGGCAGTGTTTTGGTGTGAAATTGGAACTGCTCCGACGAGTTTACTGAGCGAGTTTTACCATGCCGTTACTGTTCGATAAATTCTGCGTTTCAGACGCAGGATCGGCGAAGAAGAATCGTAAGGCGGATTACCAATCTCGGCCCGGCGTAACAACTTTTGCGCGGCACGCGTCGAGACAAGTGGGAGGAGCAGGCGGTCTTGGAGTTACGAAGCGCCTTCAACGCAGTAAGGAAGTGGAAGATCGCGCCGTTTTTCGTGATGCTTCTCGCCGTTGCCGTCCCGCATGCGCACGCGGCGGCGGCCCTATTTATGGAGGAGCCATTTGGGACGTTTGGGCACGTGACTCCCACCGGACACGCCGCGGTTTACTTATCCCGCGTGTGCGCGGCTTCACCTACCACGTTGCGGCGCTGTCAGCCGGGCGAGACCGGAGGGGTGATCAGCCGGTATCATCGCATCGACGGCTACGATTGGATTGCCGTTCCATTAATCCCCTACCTTTATGCCGTGGAAAGTCCGGAGCAGGTGCCCTTGTTTGCCAATGCGGAGATGGTGGCCAGCCTGCGCGACAGCTACCGGCGCAGCTATCTCCGGCAGGTCGCGCCGGATGCGGATCAAGGCGCGATGCCGGACGGAGACTGGACCCAGTTGGTGGGCGCCGCGTACGACCGAAAAATCTATAGCTTCGAAATTGAAACTACCCAGGCGCAGGATGACCGGCTGATCGTGAAACTGAACTCTGCAAAAAATCGCAGCCGCTTTAATCTGTTCCTCAATAACTGCGCGGACTTTTCGCGCGGCATCATGAACACTTATTACCCCCACGCCACGCATCGCAGCTTATTTGCCGATCAGGGTATAACTACACCTAAACAAATTGCCAAGTCGCTGGTAAGTTACAGCAAGCACCATCCGGACCTGCAGTTCTCGTGTTTCGTGATTTCGCAGGTACCGGGTACCCTGCCGCGGAGCGGAGCGGTGCGCGGGGTGTTTGAAGCCTTCCTGAAATCGAAGAAGTATCTGCTGCCGGTGGCGGCTTTGCATCCGCTCATCGCCAGCGGGATGGCCGTCGCATATCTGACGATGTCCCGCTGCGATCCGCGCCGCAATTTCACGCGCAAGCTGAACTGCGAATCACAGCCGGCTGTGATTATGGCGGAACTGGAATCGAACCGGGTCAGCCCGACCGGGCCGCCGGTGCTGGCGGTGCAGCCACGGGCCGTGGGCCCTCAGGATACAGTGCGCGGTACGCTGTAGGGGGCGCCCCGAAATTGAATACCGTCCCCTGCAATTCTCTGAACAAGAAAACCAATGAGACGGTTCATCATCACCGGCGCGCCTGGTGCAGGAAAGACCGCGATCGTCCGCGAGCTGGAACTCGAAGGTTTTAGCGTAGTCGAGGAGGCGGCTACTGACATCATCGCCGCCGCGCACGCGCAAGGAACGGTTGAACCCTGGAGACATCCCTCGTTCATCGATGCGATCGCCGACCTGCAAAGGGACCGTCAGATTCGGGCGTCCTATCAACCGGATGAAATTCAGTTTCAGGACCGTTGCGTTGTCTGTACCGCGGCGCTGGCGGTGCACCTCGGGTACCCTTTTTCGCCCTTTCTTAAAAGCGAACTGGACCGCATCCAAAAAGCAGCGTTCTACCAAAACCGGGTCTTCTTCATTCGCAACCTTGGCTTCATCACGCCGACCGAAGCGCGGCGAATCAGCTTCGAGGATACACTGCGTTTTGAGAAAATCCACGAAGAGACTTACCGCGACTTCGGCTTCGAATTGGTCCCGGTCGAGCGAGGAAGCCTGGCGGAGCGGGTCAGCATAATCAAAGCGGCAATTGGCTAGTGGGGCGGCCCGCGTTTCTAACCGCCTTAGCTCGGCTGCAGCGCCTCGGCGATTTCTTTCTCCGGAATGGCGCCCTCCCGGATAATCTTCCAATACGGCTCCGTAATATCCACCGTCGTCGCACCCGCGCCGGAGCAGGCGCCCGCGTCCAGCACCAGGTCCACGCGGCCATCCATCGTACCGAACACCTCGATACCGGTGCGGCAGGTGGGCGATCCGGAGATGTTGGCGCTGGTGGAGATCAGAGGCTGGTTCAGCGCCGCGATCAGCGCATTGGCGATGTTGGCCCGCGACTGGCGCAGCGCCAGCCGGCCGGTGTTCCCCGTCACCTTCAAGGGCACGCGGGCGGAGGCCGGCACAATGATGGTGAGCGGTCCGGGCCAGAAGCGGCGGGTGAGAATACTAAAGCGGTTGTTCAGCTCCGAGGCCAGTTCCTCCGCCATCATGGCGTCGGCCACCAGCAGCGGCAGCGAGCGGTGAAACTCGCGGCCTTTGGCGCGGAAGACCTGGGAGACGGCGCGCAGGTTGAACGGATCGGCCACCAGCGTGTACAGCGCGTCGGTGGGGATGGCGACCACCCGGCCGCGGCGCACGGCGGCGGCGGCGCGTTCGATCACCTCCGGTTGCGGCTGCTCCGCATCCACTTCCACTAGATCAGTTGCCATATGCGCCGCGACCTCTAGCGCGGCCCGATCGCTTCTGCCACATCGACGGCCATCTGGTAGCGCCCGAAGGGAGCACTCAATTGTACGCCCTGCACCATGCCGCGCACCCGCTCCACCATCTCGCGCGCGATGGCCACGCCTTCCTGGCGGGATTTTTCGGCGTTGTCCACCTGCCGCATCCGCTCCATGAAATGTTCCGGCACGGGCACGCGCAGCTCGTTCACCATGAATTCGGCGTTGCGAAAGCTGGTCAGCGGCCAGATGCCGCAGATCACCGGGATCTTCACGTGCTCGATGCGCTTCAAAAACTGCTCAAGCAGCCCCAGGTCGAACACCGGCTGGGTAACCACGTACTCCGCGCCGGCCTGCACCTTCCACTCGAAGCGGCGGATCTCTTCGTCCATGTTCAACGCGCCCGGATTGGCGCCGACGCCGATCAGCAGGGACGTCTGCGACCCCATGGGGTTGCCGCCGATATCCAGGCCGTGGTTCAGGTTGTTGACGATGTTCACCAGGCCGATGGCGTCCACATCGAAGACGGCGGTGGCATCCGGGTAGCTGCCCATGCGCGGCGGATCGCCGGTGATGCAGATCAGGTTGCGCACGCCCGCGCAATGCGCGCCGAGGAGCTCGGATTGGATGCTCAGGATGTTGCGGTCGCGGCAGCAGAAATGGTTCACCGCCTCGATGCCGGCCTCCCGCTGTATAAGCTGGCAGGTCACCTGGGAGCTCATACGCGCGCTGGCCCGCGGCCCGTCCGGCACATTGATGCAATCGATCCCCTGCGCGGCGCACAGGCGGGCGCCCGCAATTTCTTTCGAAGCGTCCACACCGCGCGGCGGCAGGATCTCGACGAACGCCACGAATTTCCCGGCCGCCAGCTTGGCGCCCAATTGCGACTTATCCGCGACGGGCACCTTGGCCATGGCCTGCGCCTTGGCATGCGGCTCCTCCACCGTAACGCCCAGCTTCTTCTGCACCGGCTGCAGCGAGCGGGCTTCGGCGTGGATCAGCTTGATGTGCTCGGGGGTGGTGCCGCAGCAGCCGCCCACGATGCGCACACCGGCCCACAGCAGGCGCCGCGCGTATTGCGCCATGTACTCCGGCGAGCATAGATAAAGATTGCGGCCTTCCACGCGCACGGGCACGCCCGCATTGGGCATGGCGCTGATGGGCTTGGAGGTGTAGGCCATCATGCGCTCCACGGTTTCGAGCGTGGTCTTGGGACCAACCGAGCAATTCACGCCGATCACGTCCGCGGGCCATTCGTCCAGCCGCCGCGTGAATACTTCGGTCTCGGTGCCACCGGGCAGATTGCCGTTATCGTCGATGGTGACGTGCGCCACGATGGCGATGTCGGGCCCGGCGGCTTCCCGCGCGGCGTAGAGCGCCTCGCGCAGCTCGTCCAAATTGCCGAACGTTTCCAGGATCAGCAGGTCCACGCCGGCATCCAGCAGCACGTCCGCCTGCTCGCGGAAAATCGCGCGCGCTTCGGCGAACGAGGTGGGTCCCAGCGGCTCGATGCGGGCGCCCAGCGGCCCTATGGCGCCGGCCACAAAGGCCTGCTCGCGGGCGGCTTCCCGCGCGATCCGCACCCCGGCCTGGTTGATGGCGCGCAGCTTCTCGCCGAGTCCGAAGGCCGCCAGCCGCATGCTATTGGCGCCAAACGTATTGGCTTCCAGGATCTCGGCGCCGGCCTTCACGTATTCCTGATGGATCTGGCGCACCATGTCCGGCGCCGACAGGTTCAGTTCGTCGAAGCAGCGGTTGATGAATACACCGCGGGAATAGAGCATGGTGCCCATGGCCCCGTCGGCCACCATGGAGCGGCGGACAAGCTGCTCTCGGAACTCTTCGGCGCGGGTTTCAGAGGTCATAGGCATGCTGAGGATATTCGGATCTGCAGTTCGCGGCGCGGCAGACTCGGATATCGTTGATTTTACCGCATCAGGCCAAGCGGCGGATTCACGCCCCTTATAATAAGTATTTAGGGTCCTTTAAGTTTAGACCAAACCGAGGCTTGATGACCACTTCCCCAGTTTTACCCGCCCACGCGCGGATTCCGCGCGACCGCCAGGACGATTATACCGATGCCATGGCGGCCCGGCGGCGCGCGTTCATTCACCAGCAGACCGGCGCCGATCTCTCGCATGCCGGCCACTATTCCTTCGATCCGTCGATCCTGCCGGGAAACATCGAGAACTTTACCGGGGTGGCGCAGGTGCCCATCGGGATCGCCGGGCCGATCCGGATCAACGGGGAACATGCGCAAGGCGACTTTTACATCCCGCTGGCCACGACGGAGGGCACCCTGGTGGCTAGCTATAACCGCGGCATGCACCTGCTCACAGCCTGCGGCGGTGTGAAGACTACGGTTATGGAAGAGTTTATGCAGCGGGCGCCGGTTTTCGTCCTCGACGATGCCCGCATCTCGCGCGATTTCGGCGTTTGGATCGACCAGAACTTCGCGTCGATCCAGGCCGCGGCGGAGTCCACTACCCGGGCCGGCAAGCTGATCCACATCGGCCAGTACGCGGTGGGGCCCTTACGGTACCTGCGATTCAACTACACCACGGGCGACGCGGCCGGACAGAACATGACCGCCAAGGCCACTTTCGCCGCCTGCGAATGGATCAAGGCGCATTATCCGGCCGCGTCGCGCTGCATCTTTTCGGGCAACGTGGAGACGGACAAGAAGCACTCGTCGATGAACATGCTGATGACCCGCGGCCGCCGGGTGGTGGCCGAAGCCGTAGTACCGAAAGAAACCCTGCAGCGCTTCATGCGGGTGGATAGCGGGGAAATGTTCTGGGCGCGGCAGATCCTGATGACCGGCGCGTTCCTGGCGGGATCGGCGAATAACGGGGCGCACGCGGCCAACGGGCTGGCGGCCATGTTCATCGCCACCGGACAGGATGCCGCCAATGTGGCCGAGTCGCATGCCGCGGTCAGCTACGGGCAATTGCTCGAAAACGGAGATTATTACTGGACGATCACGCTGCCGTCGCTGATTGTGGCCACGTATGGCGGGGGTACGGGCCTGGCGACGCAGAAGCAGTGCCTGGAGATGATGGGTTGTTATGGGAAGGGAAAGGCCCGCAAGTTGGCGGAGATCTGCGCCGCGGTGGTCTTGGCCGGTGAGATCTCTCTGGCCAGCGCGGTGATGCATGGCGACTGGGTGACCAGCCACGAAAAGATGGGCCGCAACCGGCCGTGAGTGGGGCGGCCCTCTCAGGCTGCGCGGGGCTCTCAGCCCCGCTTTTGGCCTGCTCTAACAACCAGCGCAATATAATGCATTCGCCAGAGCCGCTCCCCGCGTAATACCATTTGAGTGGAGATTTTATGCGGTTGTGGCCTCTGATCCTGCTTTCGCCTGGTATTCTCCTTTGCGCGGAGCCGGGTATCGACCAGATCATGGCGCGCGTGGCCGAGAACCAGACCCACGCGCAGGAGATGCGCCGGGCGTATGTGTACAACCAGAAGATCCTGGCGCGCTTTCATCGTGCGAACGGCAAACTGGCGCGCGAAGAAAAAATGGAATACGCCGTGGCTCCCACACCCAGCGGCGTCGAAAAGAAGCTGACCCACTTCGAAGGCAAGGTCGAGCGGCACGGAAAAATCATCGATTACAACGAGCCAAACCGGATCCAGGGCGATCTGGACATCGATGGCGACCTGATTCGTGACATGGTTAACGACATGACCGCCGATAAAGGCTCCAAGGATGGTATCGGCCACGACCTGTTCCCCCTCACCGCCACCGAGCAGGAGAAATACATCTATACGCTTGAAGGCAAGGAGGATTATCACGGCCGGCCGGTCTATCGCATCAGCTTCCGGCCCAAGCCGCACGCGGAGGACGCCGACTGGAAGGGCGATGCGCTGATTGACGTCCAGGAGTGCCAGCCGGTGGTGGTGAATACCAAGTTCGCCGTCAAGATCCCCATGGCGGTGAAGATTTTGCTGGGCACCGACATCAAGGGCTTGGGCTTTTCGGTCAGCTACGAGAAATTCGACGATGGCTTATGGTTTCCGGTAAGCTACGGGGGCGAGTTTCACATCCGGGCGGTGTTCTTTTACGCGCGGAATATGTCGATCTCGATGGTCAACAGCGGCTTCACCCGCGCGAATGTGACCAGCAAGATCGCGTACGATACAGGGGAGCAGTGACCGCATTGCAAATGCCGGAGCGCACGCCCTCGCAGGCGGCCGGGTGGGATTTCGCGAGCTTGGTGCGGCAACACCAGTCCATGGTGTTCAGCATTTGCTGGCACGTGCTGCGCGACCGGGCAGTGGCCGAGGAACTGGCGCAGGACGTATTCCTATCGCTGCATCAGCACCTGAGCCGAACTGGAATCGCCCGAGCATGTGCTGTTCTGGCTGCGCCGGGTGAGCAGCAACCGCGCGCTGGACGTGCTGCGGCGGCGGCAGCGGCGGCCCATGGTGAGCCTGGAAAATGCGCCGGAACCGGTGGCCCTGACGTCCACAGGCGACCCTATGCTGGGCTCGGCGCTGCGGAAATTGGTGGCGGCACTGCCGGAAAAGGCGCGCACCATCGTGGTATTGCGCTACCAGGAGGATTTGGATCCGGCGGAAATTGCCAGGATCCTGGGCATCCCGGTGGGCACGGTAAAGAGTCAATTGCAGCGGGCGCTCGGGCTGTTGCGCGAGAAAATATCCCGCCGCCTTGGGGAGATCAGTTTATGAACCTGGATGATGAATTAAGGTCGGCGCTGCAGCGCCAGCAACCCTCGGCTGATTTTACGGAGCGGGTGCTGGCGCGAGTATCCGCCGCGTCCGTACGCCGGATGCCGCGGCCCTGGCCGAGCCGGCCAGTCGCGGGCTGGGTGGCCGCCATGGCAGCCACGCTGCTGCTGGCCGCTGGAACGTTCGAATACCGCCACTACCAGGGGGAACGCGCCAAATCGCAAGTGCTGCTGGCGGTTCGCATCGCCGGCAAAAAGTTGAACAAGGTCCAAAAGAAAGTGCTGATGATCTCGCACCGGAGTAATTCATGAAAGCCGCGGTCTGGCTGATTTCCCTTGGGCTGCTGGCTGCGCTGGCGCCGGCCCAGGAAGTGAAGTGGAACTACGACAAACTGGCGGCCAAGGCGTCCGATACCGTGGATGTGTCCCTGAGTGGCGGCCTGTTGCGATTAGCGACCAAGTTCCTGTCCGACGACGATAAAGACGAGGCCCAGGTGAAGAAACTGGTTGGCGGGCTGAAGGGGATCTACGTCAAAAGCTTCGAGTTTAAGAAGGAAGGGGAATACACGCCGGCCGATATCGATGGCTTCCGCGCGGCGCTGAAGGGTGACTGGCAGCGCATCGTGGGGGTACACAGCAGCGAGGACGGCGAAAACGTGGAAGTCTACATCAAGAACGAAAGCAAGGGCATAGGCGGGCTGGCAATAATCGCAACGGAACCCAAGGAGGTGACGCTGGTGAATATCGTCGGACCCATCGACCTGGACAGCCTCAGCGAACTCGGCGGGCATTTCGGAATACCGGAAGTCGAGGTTGAGAAAAACGAGAAGAAGAAGTAACCTGGGCAACATACACATCCCACATCCATTGCAGTCCGGAACCATCCTGCGCCGGACGGCGTCATTAGCCTAGTAGGGTCGGTTTTTATCCGTGTGCATCTGTGTCCATCTGTGGCTCCATGCCTTTCCACGGTAGAATGGTGTTCGTGCCGCGTTTCGCTGTCCCGGCGGTTTTTGCCCTGGCCGCCGCTCTGCATGCCCAGACTGCGTTCTTCCCCTTGAAGGACATCAAGCCCGGACTACGGGGTATTGGAAAAACGGTCTTTTCGGGCAACAAAATCGATGAATTCCAGGTGGAAGTGCTTGGCGTGCTGGAGAATATTGGCCCCAAGCAGAACCTGATCCTGGCCCGGCTCTCGGGCGGTCCCCTGGCTGAAACGGGGGTATTGCAGGGCATGAGCGGCAGTCCGGTTTATATCGACGGCAAGCTGGCAGGAGCCGTAGCGCTGGCGTTTCCGTTCGCCAAGGAGGCCATTACCGGCATCCGGCCGATTGAGGAAATGGTGCGGGTGACGGAGGCGGGGCGCAACCCGCCGCTGCCCACCCAGATGGCCCGGAACCAAGTCTCCCTGGCGTCGCTTTTCGCGGCTAAAGATCTGACCCGGCTGCTGCCCGGCCGGCAGGAGTTCGCCGCCGGGAACGCCAAACTGCTGGACATTGCCACGCCAGTCTCGTTCGCGGGATTTACGGGCGCCACGCTCGATCAGTTTGCTCCTCAGCTTCGCGCGCTGGGGCTCGAACCCGCGCAGGGCCTCTCCGCCGGCGGCTCTTCCAGCCCGCACATGGGCGATCCGTCGGCTCTGAAACCCGGCTCCATGATCAGCGTGCAATTGATGACCGGTGACCTGAGCATCGGCGCGGATGGCACGGTGACCTATATCGACGGCAACCGCATTTACGCTTTCGGGCATCGCTTCCTGGCGGTCGGATCGACGGCCCTGCCGTTCACGCGCTCCGAGGTTCTGGCATTGCTTCCGGTAATGTCGGCCTCGTTCAAGATTTCGGCGCCCAAGGAGATGATGGGCGCGATCCTGCAGGACCGCAATACCGCGGTGGCCGGAGAACTGGGCAAAGTAGCCGCCATGGCGCCAGTGTCCATCACGGTTTCGCGCGGTGGCCGGCGGCTTGATAATTACCAGATGCAGATGGTGAACGACCGCTTCCTCTCGCCGCTGCTGGTGCAAATGGCCGTTTTCAATACCATCGATGCTACCGAGCGGACGGTGGGCGCGTCCAGCTTCCGCGTGACCGGCGAGATCGAGTTCCAGGGCTCCGCGGCGCCGATGAAGGTGAACAATATGTACGCCGCCGATACAGGCTCCGCCATGATCGCCTCGCTTTCCACCGCCATCCCGCTGGCTTACGTGCTGCAGAGCGGTTTTGACGCGCTGGAGGTGAAGAAAGTAGCGCTGGACATCGAGTCGTTCGATGCCAAGAAGCAGTATCAGATCGACGGCGTTTATGCGGGGCGGCGCGAGGTCCGGCCGGGTGAGAAAGTCGAACTGACCACCCTGCTGGTGGGCGAGAATGGCGCGGAAGTGGCGCGCAAGACCGAATACCAGGTTCCGCTGGGCATCTCCCCGGGGCCGCTGTATTTCACCGTAGCCGACGGCATGACGACCAACCTCACGGAGTTCCGGCAGATCATCGGCGCACAACCCAGATCCATCTCGCAACTGATCTCGACCGTCAACAACCTCCGTGCCAATACCAAGGCCTACGTCCGGGTGTGGCGTCCGGACCCGGCTTTTCAGCTGGAAGGCGAAGATTTCCCGGATCCGCCGCCGTCGGTGGCCCTGATCCTGGGCGGTGCGCAGGGCGCGCTCGGCGGCATCACGCAGACGCGCAACTCCAAGCTGGCGGAATTGGAAGTGGGCGCGGGTGATTTCGTGATCAACGGGTCGAAGACGGTCCAAGTCGAGGTGAAGGAGTAATGCAGCATTGCGGGCGCGCCTTATTTGCGGGATTGCTGCTGGCTTCTGCGGCATTCGGCTCGGCGACCACTGTCTGGGAGATGACCAGCTACCAGGACTTCGTCCGCGGCCAGTTCCAGGGTGTTTCGTTGAGCCGCGAAGGCCGCATGACCCTGGCGCCCAAAGTGGACACCCTGTTCTCGTCGGACCAGGCCGTGGTGTGGAGCGTGGCCGAGGGACCGGCTGGCGTCCTCTACGTGGCCACAGGCCATCGCGGACGCGTCTACCAGGTGGATCCTTCCGGCAAAAGCTCGCTCCTGTGGACCGCGGATCAGCCCGAAGTGTTCGCCATCGCCACCGACAAAAACGGCACGCTGTACGCGGGCACCTCTCCCGACGGCAAGGTTTACCGCATCGAAAAAGGCAAGGCCACGGAATACTTCACGCCCAAGACGCGCTACATCTGGTCGCTGGCGGCCGGGCCCGACGGCGCCTTGTACGTGGGCACCGGCGACCAGGGCAAAATCTATCGCGTCACGTCGGCCGGAAATGGCGAGCTGTATTACGACACGGGCCAATCGCACGTGACGGGCCTGGCGGTGGACGCGCAAGGGCGGTTGCTGGCCGGCACCGAACCGAACGGCATTCTGTATCGCGTATCGGCCAAGGACAAAGCGTTTGTATTGTACGACGCCAGCCTGCCGGAGATCCGGGCCATTATCCCGCAGCCGGATGGAACGGTGTATGCGGCGGCGCTGGGCGGTTCGCTGGCCAAGCGGACCCAAGCCGCGACGCAGGCATCGCAAGCGAATGTAAGCGGCACCACCGTACAGGCCGCGCCGACTTCGATCACCGTGGAAGCGAGCAACACGCAGTCCGGCTCGGAATTCAAAACCCAGACGGACACCACCAAGCCGGCGCCGCCCGCGCCCACGCCGCAGGTGAGCACGCAGTTTACACCCAACGCTGACCTGACGGGCGTGGAACGTTCGGCAGTGTACAAGATCAATCCGGATAACACCGTCGAAACGCTGTGGAGTTCGAAAGAAGAGAACGTCTACGACCTGCTGGCGCTGCCCAACCAACTGCTTTTCTCGACCGACAGCAACGGCCGGATCTATGGGCTGTCGCGCGATCACAAAATCACGCTGGTACTGCAGACCAACGAGGGCGAGGCCACCCGCCTGCTGCCATTGGCGGGATCGGTGCTGGTGGCGACGGGCGATATGGGGCGCATTTACCGGCTCGGCGAAGGCCCCGGCGCATCCGGCTACTATGAATCGCCGGTACACGACGCAGGCACCGCGGCGCGTTGGGGCAGCCTTAGTTGGCGCGCCGAGATGGCGCCTGCGAGCGGGTTGACCTTTCGCACCCGTTCCGGGAACTCCAGCAAACCAGACAAGACCTGGAGCGACTGGTCCGGGCCGCTCAAAGAAGCCGCGGCATCCTCGATCACCAGTCCAAACGCCCGCTATATTCAATGGAAGGCTGAGCTTTCCGGCACGGGCGGCGTGACTCCGATTCTGGATAACGTCACGGTCGCCTATCTACCCCAGAACTCGCCGCCCATAGTGCGGAGCATTAATGTGACGCTGCAAATGGCTGCGGCTTCAGGCGCCAAGGCCAGCCAGCAGCAGGCCATCTCGCCGTACACGGTCACGGTCACCGACACCGGCGATGCCAGCAGTTCCGCTCCGGCGGGCACGCCCACGCAGACGCTTTCGCGCGCCGCGGCGCAGCAGATCACCATTAGCTGGCAGGCCGAGGATCCGGATGGCGACCGGCTGGTCTACAACCTGTACTTCCGCAGCGACGAAGAGCACCGTTGGATGCTGCTGAAGGGGGACCTGCACGATAACGCCTTCTCCTTCGACAGTGACGTACTGGCGGACGGCAAATACTATTTCCGCGTGCTGGCTTCCGACCGCGAAGTGAATCCGCCGGCGACGGCGCGCGAGGCGGACCTGACCAGTTCGCCGGTGATGATCGATAACACGCCACCGGTGGTGACCATCGGCCCGGTGCGTCACAACGGCGCGGCAGCCGAGATTGAGTTCGAGGCCAAGGACGCGGCATCGTCCCTGCGCCGTTGCGAGTACTCCGTGGACGCATCCGGTTGGGTGCCGCTCGAAGCGGCCGATGGTGTGATCGACTCGCCGCAGGAGAAATTCGTACTGACGCTGGACAAACTGACGCCGGGCGAGCATCTGATCGTCATCCGCGTTCTGGATAGCGCCAATAACGCGGGGTTGGCCAAGGTTGTAGTGCGGTAGGGCCGTTACGATCACCCTACCTGTGGCTCGCCTTGTTCGATACTGCTTTCCACTATTTTTCGCGCACACTTGAAAGCTGTCGGCGGGTAGAGTCGATTCGAGCTGCTATTTCAGCCTCATCGGGAAGGTTCACCTTGTATTCACGAGCCAGCACCCGGTTTACGAGGTTGCCAAGCGCATAGTGCGCGACCGCGGTGTCGTTTTCGGAACAGAGAATCAGGCCGACCGGTGGGTTCTCGTGGGGATGGGTCCAATGCTCGCGCGCGTAATTTAAATACAGGTTCATCTGCCCGGCATCAGCGTGCGTGAATTTGCCAAGTTTTAAGTCCACAATGATGAGGCAGCGCAGCCGGCGATGGAAGAAGACGAGGTCGACCCGGTACCATTCCGTTCCGACACGCAGCCGTTTCTGTCGCGCGACGAACGCGAAATCGCTGCCTAGCTCCAATAGAAACTGCTCAAGGCTCTGAATGAGAGCCTTTTCGAGTTCCGTCTCTGAATATTCATCTTTCAAATTCAGGAATTCAAGAATAAGCGGGTCTTTCACCTGCGCGTCGACGGGCAGAGTCTCGTTCTTGGCCGCTGCAATTCTTGCGCCGCGAGTACGCTGGTAAGCCAGGCTTGCGATCTGCCTATCGAGTTGGCGAACTGACCAGCCGCCCAACAACGCTTCGCGCTCGTAGTATTCCCGGGCGTTCGGATCGGCGACCGTGAGCAGCCGGACATAGTGGGACCAGGGAAGGGGGAACCTTGGCCATGCAGGAGATTTCGCAGACAGTGTCTGCGAAATTTGGGGCGAAGCCGATTCCGCAGACACTGTCTGCGGATTTGGCCAGCCAACGTAAAACAAGCGCATCTGTTCGATGTTCCGCTCGGAGAAGCCCCGACCCAGCCTGACCGTAAGATCTTCGGACAACCGCTTCAGAAGCGCTTGTCCATAGCCTGCCCGTTCGAAACCAGATTGCTCATGTTCCACGATCCTCCGGCCGACTAGCCAATACGTCGACGTCAGCACGACGTTCACGGATCGGACAGCCGCGAGCCGCGCCTGTTCGATTAGGTTGATTACGCTGCTCAATAGCTCGCCGTAAGGATCGAGCGCCGCCTTCCGCACTCGACGTTCCACCTTGTCGGGAGTTCGCTTGCGTGGCTGTCGCATGAATTAAGAGTCTATCGCCAAGTGCGCAGGTTCTGTTGCAGTTTCACGCGGAACGGTTTTGACGGTTTTGACGAGCCAGTCATCCGGACCCCGCCTGCTACAACTGAATCGCTTATGGCACGGACGGCCGCCAAGATAAGGAATGCTGCGCCAGCCGTCGCGAAGCCCCCGCTCGCCGCCCGGAAGCCGCCGCGCAGAGTGCGGGCTGCCCTGGGCATGGGCCGCGGCAGCACATGGCTGTGGTCTACGCCGGCGCTTCGTTAGTGACTACCGAAGAGGTGCTGAGCGAATGCGATAGGCGGCCCCTCCTCCCGATCGGCTGGCGGGAAAACCGCCAAAAATCAAATTACAGAGTTAAAGAGGTTATAATATGTAGTTACCTGAGCCCGCGTCCCCGCTAGATCCATCACAACCGCGCGCCGGGCGACGCCGAACTCTGAGAAGGGGAAAACCAATATATGGCGGAACACATTGCAAGCCTGAATGAAGAACGGGTCGCTTACCTGGAGCGCCTGGTGAGCGAAGCGCGCGCCGCCGCCGCCGTCTTCACCCAATTCACGCAAGACGACGTGGATCGCATCGTCAAGCCGATGGTGGTGGCGGGGCTCGAACAGGCGCAGAACCTGGCGCGCCTGGCCATCGAGGAGACTCGTCTCGGCGTGCTGGAAGACAAGGCCATCAAGAATATGGTGGCCACCGAATTCGTCTACAACTACGTCAAAGACAAGCGCACCGTGGGCACCATACACGAGTACCCGGACCGCGGCGTGGTGGAAGTGGCCGAGCCCATCGGGGTCATCTTTTCCATTACACCGATTACCAACCCCACATCCACCGTTTTGTTCAAGTGCATCATGGCCATCAAGACCCGGAATGCGGTGATCTTCAGCCCGCACCCCAATGCCTGGCGTTGTTGCAGCGAAGCGGTGCGCATCATGTACGAGACCGCGGTGAAGCACGGTGCGCCGGAGGGGGTTTTTACCTGCCTGGAATCGCCCACGCTCGAAGACAACGCCTACCTGATGCACCACAACGACGTCGGCCTGATCGATGCCACCGGCGGGCGCGGGGCGGTGAAGGCCGCCTATAGCTCCGGCAAGCCCGCGCTGGGCGTCGGCCCGGGCAACACGCCCGTATACCTGGAAAAGACGGCCGACCTGGATATGGCGGTGGTGGACATCATCACTTCCAAAACTTTTGACAACGGCACCATCTGCGCCTCCGAGCAAACCGTCGTGATCGACGACGAGATCTACGAGCCGGTGCTGCGAAAATTCGCCGAATTGGGCGCGCACATCTGCACCGAAGAAGAGACCACGCTGCTGGGGCGCACGGTGATCAATCCGGAGACCGGACGCATGCAGCCCATGGCCGTGGGACAAAAGGCCATCGACATCGCGCGCATGATTGGCCTGCGGGTGAAGCCGCAGACCAAGCTTCTGGTGGCGCCGATCGGCGGCGTGGGCAAGGGATATCCACTATCGGTCGAGAAGCTGTTCCCGGTGCTGGCGGTGTGCCGCGCCAAATCCGCCGGCGAGGCGCTGAAGATGTGCGTGGACGTGAATCACAGCGGCGGCCTGGGGCATACTGCGGTGATTTTCTCGCGCAACGACAGCATCATCGCGAAGTTCGGCGAGGTGATCAACGCCGGACGCATCATCGTGAATTCGCCGGGATCGATCGGCGCTCTCGGCGGCGTGTACAACGACATGGTCCCCACGTTCTCGTTCGGCTGCGGCACCGGCGGCGGGAACAGCACCATGGACAACGTGAATGTGTTTCATTACCTGAACATCAAGCGCGTGGCCCGGAGGACACAGGCTCATATGTGGTTCCGCGTTCCGAACCAGATTTATTTCAATATGAATGCCGTTCAGAATCTGCGGCATTTCCCGTCGCGCTCCACCATCATTGTGACCAACGCGGCCCTGGAACAGATGGGCCACGTGGACACCGTGCGGCGCGCCCTGCCGCCGGAAACCCTGGTGCGGATCGTGGCCATCCCCGATGCGGAGCCCGAAGTAAAGGTGATCACCCACGGGGTCGAGGCGCTCAATCTCTACGGCGTGGACCAGATCGTCGCGCTGGGCGGCGGCAGCGTGATCGACGCGGCGAAGATCATGAAGCTCATGTACGAATCGCCCGAGGCCGACCTGGAGGAACTGGCCGCGCCGTTCCTGGATATTCGCAAGCGGGTGGTCGAGTATCCGACGGAGAAGGTGAAGCGCGTGCGGCTGATCGCCATCTCCACCACCAGCGGCACGGGCAGCGAGGTTACGCCGTTCGCCGTCCTGACCGATAAGGCACAGGGCCGCAAGGTGACGCTGGCCGATTATTCGTTGAGTCCGGATGTGGCTATCGTCGATCCGCAGTTTGTCATGTCCATGCCCAAGGGGCTCACGGCGGACACGGGCATCGACTGCCTGACGCATGCGCTGGAGGCGGCGGTATCCATTCACGCTTCGCCCTACACCGACTCGAACGCCATGCAGGCCATCCGGCTGGCGTTCAAGTATTTGCCCATCGCCTACGAGAATCCTCGCGACGAAGAGGCGCGCAGCATGATGCACAACGCAGCGTGCATTGCGGCGCTGGCATTTTCAAACGCTTCCGTGGGAGTGAACCACGCGCTGGCGCACTCGTTCGGCGCGCGCTTCCACGTAGCGCACGGCCGCGCGAATGCACTGATGCTGCCGCATGTGATCGCGTATAACGCGGCGGTGCCTAGCAAGTTCATGCCGTCGCCCAATGTGCGCGCGTACGTGGCGCATAAGAAATACGCCCTGATCGCCGACCTGCTGGGCCTGGGCGGCACCACCGTCGAGGAAAAAGTGCAGAAGCTGGTGGCGGCTATCGAACAGTTGCTCGATCAACTGGCCGTGCCCCGTTCCATCGCTGATCTCGGAATCTCGCAAGCGGAATTCGAACAGGCCATGCCCGAACTGGCCAAGGCGGCCTTCGACGATCCTTCCTGGCGCTCGAACCCGCGCATGCCTCTGGTGACGGAACTGGTGGAGCTGTTCTGGAGCGCCTATCGCGGGCGCGGCCCGGCGAAACAATCAAAATCGATGGAGAGCGTCTATGACGAAGAATGCCTTGTGGCTAAAAATTGAGAATGATCGCCTCCCGCAGGCTTTACAGGAAGCCGCCGCGAGCCTCGACGATGGCGTAGGAGAAGCCGTTCTGGATCTCTCATCCGTTGCGCGGATCGATGCGAAATCGCTCGCGGCACTGGCAGATTTGGCGGGCATCGCGGACAGCCGGGGCGTCAAAGTCGCATTGCACGGCATCAACGTGGATGTTTACAAAGTGCTCAAGCTGATGCGGCTGACGCAGCGGTTTTCTTTCATGGACTGATCGCCGGCGGGTGTTCTGGCGCTCCACCATCCGCTGCGGCTAGAGACTGATCCCCCGCACCTGTCTCAGCCGCCCCTGCTGATTGCGGCCGTACCTGCGGGTCGGAAATCCGCCTGAGAGCGGCGACCACGGCGCCAGGTGGCGGGTCTGGCCATGATGTACTGCCGCGAAAAGGCCATAGTTCGCGACGTCGCCAGTGCGCTCGGCGGCCGCCTTGCTCCTGTGCGCCCTTGGCCTGGGTCGCCGCCATCACCGGCTTCCGCGGGACGCCGCAATGCTGCAGCGCGCGGCCCGAGATCCGCGCCGGCTCGCCAACCAAATACAGGTCAGGGGTATCCAGGAAACTGCAATCCACTCTCTCCCAGGAGGCGATAGTTCATTTCTTAATGTTCGCGCAACTCGCTATCATCGGATGGATGCCCGATCTCTTCTCCCCGCTGGCGATACGCGGCGTCACTTTTCGCAACCGTATCGCTGTTTCGCCGATGTGCGAATATTCAAGCCAGGACGGATTCGCCAACGACTGGCACCTGGTGCACCTGGGCAGCCGCGCGGTGGGCGGCGCGGGCCTGGTGATTACCGAGGCTTCCGCAGTGGAGCCGCGCGGGCGCATCTCGCCCGCCGACCTGGGTGTCTGGAAAGATGTGCACATTGCGATGCTGGCGCGCATCGTGGGTTTTATCCGCGACCAGGGCGCCGCGGCGGGCATCCAGATCGCGCACGCGGGCCGTAAAGCCAGCACGCGCGTACCGTGGGAGGGTGGCGCGGTGATTCCGGAATCCGAGGGCGGATGGCGACCCGTCGCCCCCAGCCCGATTCCGTTTAAGACCGGAGATCCCGCTCCCGTGGAGTTGAGCAAGCCCGAGATCGGCCAAATCGTGGAAGCGTTCGCGGCAGCCGCACGGCGGGCGCTGGCCGCCGGATTCCAGGTGATTGAGATCCACGCCGCGCACGGCTACCTGATCAACGAGTTCCTCTCGCCCTTGACTAATCACCGCAGCGACGAGTACGGCGGTACGTTCGACGGCCGCATCCGGTTTGCCCTGGAAGTGGCCGCGGCCGTGCGCCACACCTGGCCGGACTCCATGCCCCTTTTCATGCGCATCTCCGCGATCGATTGGGTGGAGGACGGCTGGCAGATCGAGGACTCGGTTGAACTGGCGCGCAGGCTCAGGCCTTTGGGCGTGGATCTGATCGATTGCTCCTCCGGCGGTGCGGTGCCCCACGCCAAAGTGCAAATTGGTCCCGCCTACCAGGCACCATTCGCGGAGCGTATCCGCCACGAATCCGGAATCCTGACCGGAGCCGTAGGGATGATCACCGAAGCGCGGCAGGCCGATGCGATCGTCAGCGATGGACGGGCGGATATGGTGCTGCTGGCGCGCGAATTCCTGCGCGATCCGTACTGGCCCTTACATGCCGCCCAGGCGCTCGGCAAAACAGGCGCGATTCCCAAACAATACTCGCGGGCGTTCGCATAGCCGCCGGCTTCACCCTGCGCTACAATGATTCGGGTCCCCCTCCCGACATGGAACGCGCCAGCCGACTCATCAGCAAGCTCAATTCCGGCGAAGGCTCCATCGATATCGACGATCTCGCCCGCACTGCCTGGCCGCTGGCCGTGGGGAAAAAGGTAGCGGCGCGCACACAGGCTTTGCGCATGGTCCGCACTCGCCTCATCGTGGAAGTCGAAGACATGATCTGGAAGAAACAACTCCTGGCTCTTTCGCGGCAGATCGTCGCCAACTTGGAGCGGCACCTGGGCCAGGGGGTCATCGAAGACCTGGAATTCCGCGTTCTTCCGCCGCGCCGCGAGCCGCAGCGGGCGGAGATGGCTCAGCCGTCACGAGCCTTCGACGATGCCGACCAGATTGCCGATCCGGTGCTGCGCTGCATCTATAAAACCGCGCGCAAGAAGGCCCTGGCGTGAAGATCACGGAAGAGGAGGTCCGCTACGTGGCGGACCTGGCGAATTTAAGCTTGAGCGATGCGGAGGTCCACAAGTTCCAGGCGGATCTGGACGAGATTCTGGGACACATCGCGCGATTGAACGACATCGACACCACCGGCGTTCAGCCCATGGCGCAGGTGCTCTACGAAGCCGGCGACACATCCACATGGCGCGCCGACCGGGAACGACCGCCGCTGGGCACTGAAACCGCTTTAGCCAATGCCCCGCTGCGCGCCGCCGAGTATTTCAAGGTGCCGAAAGTGATCGAGCGCTGATCCTACACTGAGCCCACACTGAGCTATGGACATTGGATCGCTTACCATCCGGCAGGTCAGGGAAGGCCTGCTGGCGCGCAGCTTCAGCGCGGTGGAACTGGCACAACAGGCGCTGCGCTTCGCCGAAGAGCGGAATGGTTCCACCAATGCCTATCTGCGCTTGTCGCCGGAGCGCGCGCTGGGCGCCGCGGCCCACGTGGATGAAAAGATTGCGCGCGGGGAGGATCCGGGCGCGCTGGCCGGCGTACCCATCGCCATCAAGGACGTGATCCTCACCAAGGGCCTGCGCACCACCTGCGGATCGAAACTGCTGGCCGAGTACGTGCCGCCCTACGATGCCACCGCCATCGTGCGGCTGGAGGAGGCCGGCGGCGTCATTCTGGGCAAGACCAATTGCGACGAATTCGCCATGGGTTCGTCGAACGAGAACTCGGCGTTCGGCCCCGTGCGCAATCCCTGGGCGCCCGACCGCGTGCCAGGCGGGTCGAGCGGCGGGTCGGCGGCGGCCGTGGCACAGGGCACCGCGGCCCTGGCACTGGGTTCGGACACGGGCGGCTCCATCCGGCAGCCGGCATCCTTTTGCGGCGTGGTGGGTGTCACGCCGACCTATGGGCGTGTCTCGCGATACGGACTAACGGCTTTCGCCAGTTCACTCGATCATATCGGGCCGCTAGCGCGCACTGTGCGGGACGCCGCGGTGCTGCTCGGGGTGATTGCCGGGCGCGACCCGGCGGACGCGACTTCGGCGGAAGCCCCTGTGCCGGATTACACACAAGCGCTCGACGGCAAGGTGAAAGGTCTGAAGCTTGGGCTGCCCCGCGAGTATCTAAAAGATTTGACGAGTGAAACCGGCGATCTGATCGCGGCGGGAGTGGCAACGCTGCGCCGCCTCGGCTGTGAGGTGCGCGACATCAGCCTGCCGGCTACCGATTACGCCATCGGTTGTTACTACATCATCGCCACAGCCGAAGCCAGCTCCAACCTGGCGCGCTACGATGGGGTGCGCTATACGTTTCGTTCGCAGGCTTCGGCCACATTGAGCGACATGTACCGGCATACCCGCGGCGAGGGGCTGGGCGCGGAATGCAAACGGCGCATCATGCTGGGAACGTATGTGCTGAGCGCCGGTTATTACGACGCCTACTATTTAAAAGCACAAAAAGTGCGGGCGCTGATTGCGCGGGATTTCGCCCGCGCATTCGAAGAAGTGGACGCGATCGTGGCGCCGGTGTCGCCCTTCCCGGCTTTCAAGCTGGGCGAAAAGATCGACGATCCGCTGCAAATGTATTTGTCGGATATTTACACCATTACCGGCTCGCTGGCCGGCATTCCCTGCATGAGCGTACCCTGCGGCAAAACGGCCGACGGGCTGCCAGTGGGGATGCAGATTCTGGCCAGACATTTTGACGAGCCCACCATGTTCCGCTTGGCTGACGCGTTTGAGCGCGCCGGGCCGGCTAACTGACTCAACCTCACTATGGAGATGAACGGAGATCGATATGTCCTTTACGCTTCCACCACTACCCTACGCATCTGACGCTCTGGAAGTATCCATCGATAAAACAACGATGGAAATCCACCACGGCAAGCACCACGGCGCTTACGTGACGAATTTGAACAAGGCTCTGGAATCCGCGCCGAACCTGGCCGGCAAGAGCATAGAGGAATTGCTGGCGAACAACTGCGCCATCGTACCGGAGAATATCCGCACGGCCGTCCGCAACAACGGTGGCGGCCACATCAACCATTCGATGTTCTGGACCATTATGGGGCCGGGCGCCGGCGGCGCGCCGGTCGGCCACGTGGCGCAGGCCATCACCGGCACATTCGGCGGCTTCGACCAGTTCAAGGAGAAGCTGCAGACTGCCGGTATGGGCCGCTTCGGCTCCGGTTGGGCATGGCTGGTGGCGAGCGGCGGCAAGGTGGATATTATTTCCACCGCGAACCAGGACAGCCCGGTAATGGAAGGTAAGTTTCCCATCCTGGGCGTGGACGTTTGGGAGCACGCTTACTATCTGCGGTATCAGAACCGCCGCGCGGATTATCTGGGCGCCTGGTGGAACGTGGTGAACTGGCCGGCGGTAGAACAGCGGTTCAATTCACACAAGTAAGTGATGTGGGGCAGGCCCGCTGGTTTTGGCGGCCTTAGAGGCCGCCGCAGGCTTGAGCGCCTGCCCCACTTCTACTTCGTTTCGCGGGGCGAGTACTTATTCAGTATCGCGATCAGCCGTTGACCCGCGGCCGGCGGCTTGACACCGCTGTTTAGAATTTCTTTATTCTCCCAGCGCTGGCGATACATCTCCTCATTGACGTCGATGTCATTGCGGAGCGTCGAACCATCCAGCGAAATTCCCGCAAACACACCGTGCGAACGGGACCACGACAAGATCTCGGCAGTCATCATGGCGTCCGTTTGAGCAGTGGCGTCGCGGCCCACCGGTCCCGCCGCCACGGAAGCTTCTCCACCCAGGGTGAACTTACTGGTCAGCAGACGCTTCATGCCGCGTTCGTTCATCACCAGCAAAACCAGATCGGTGGACGAGACGCCGATCTGCAGACCGACGCTGCCTCCTTCGATGCGCACAGCTCCCGGAGGTCCCCAACCCTGGCCGGAAGCCGCGCGGCAACTGACAAAGCCGCGCCCATATTTGGCCGCAATGACAAAGCCGCCCTTCTTCAATCCGGGAACCAGGATGATGCAGTGACTCTTATTCAGTAAGTCCTGCGGGATGGACTTATCGGGCGTGCCCATCACTTCTTTGAAGAGTTCCCTGGCATCGTCCAGCCTGCCATTAGTTTTCGTTTTATCCTCGGCCGCCCAGCTCATCGAACAGAGGCCGGCAATCGAAAGCGTAAGTAAAATGGATCGCATCAGTCTATGGTAACAGCAGCGCTTTGGAACAAGGAAATTCCGGCGATACCCGCTGCGCCAGCCGCCAGACATTGAGGGGCGTTTTCGGCATTGACGCCGCCCAGCGCCAGCACAGGCATATGTACGGTGGTGGCCTCGCGTAGCCGGTCCAGACCGGCCGGCAGACCGTATCCGGCCTTCGACGCCGTGAAAAAGACCGGCCCAAAGACCGCAAAATCCGCCCCCTCGGCTTCGGCGCGGCGCACTTCATCCACCGCGTGACACGAGACTCCGATCAGGAACCCGCGCGGTACGATCTTCCGCCAGTCCATAGGTGAAATCGAATCCGATGGCAGGTGGACGCCGTGCGCGCCGCAGGCCAGGGCCACGTCAACGCGCCCGTTCACCAGGATGGCCGTGCCCTTCGGATTGGGCAGGCTCAAGGCGCGCCGCACCAGTTCCGCCAAGTCGCACGCGCTTAAGTCTTTCTCGCGGATCTGGATGCGCTCCACGCCCGCCTGGAGCGCCCGCGCGATGGATTCCAACAACTCGCCGCATCCCCCCAGCGCGCGGCGATCGGTGATGTAATAGCGAAGCATCAAAGCGGCGAGTAGTAGCGCTCGCCGGCACAGGCCTTGCACAGCACCCGCCCGCCGTCGACCACCTCGCGCTTGAAGTTGATGCCTTCGCCGCATTCGGCGCAGACCACCCGCGGCGCCTTATAGCCGGGAAACTCTTCCGGGCCGAGCTTTACCCGCACCCAGGTGGCGGCGAACAGGTCCGTATCCGGCAACTCGCGATAAGCGCGCATTTGCTGCGCGTTCTTATCGCTGATCTCCGGAAACATCTCCTGCGCCCGCTGTTTGGAATCTTCAAGCGCCACCACCCGCACCGCGCGATCCGCTTCCACGTCGCAAAAAGTGGCGGCCACTTTGCCGAAGTCGCGAAACTTGAGCGCCCGCTTGCCCAGCCGGCATCCGGTCACCACCGGGATGGCGTCGGTGGCGCAGCGATCGATTTCGATAAACGTGACCAACCGTTTGCGATGCTTGCCCAGCGGATCGTCGAGGTCCAGCAATTTCAGACCATAGAGCGCCATGCGCAGCCCCAGGATCTGTCCCGCGCATATGTGGCCGTGCGCTTGCTCCGCCAGCTCCACATATTCGTCGAAGGTTTTCAAAGGCATCACAGCACTTTCAGAGCTTCGGGCGGGAACTCCACCAGCCACTCCTTATTATCCTTCTGGCGCTCGAACTCGTGCCGGGGGATCTCGGCCACGATGCCGCCGGCAAATTCCAACCGCACGGCGCGCGGCATCTCGGAGGTGCGCTCCAGGCGGGCGGTCACCTGATTCGGCTGCGCCTTCGATCCGTTGGGCGCCGTGGTCCGCAGCCGGCCCGGCTCCACGCACACCCATACATGATCGCCGCGCAGGCGTCCCGGGAAGTACGATCCGGTCAGCTCGAAACCTTCCAAGCGGAGGCGGCTGGTGTTGCGTCCCGGATCGAGCGCCACGATCTCCGCCTGGAACAGGTTGCGGATGCCCAGCAGGCGCGCCGCTTCTACGGTGGCCGGCTGGTCGAGCACCTGACGCGGCGGACCGCTTTGCAGGATGCGACCCGAACCCATCAGCAGCATGAAGCCGGCTAATTCGCAGCAGGTATCCAGATCGCGCGTGGCCAGCAGAACCGGCAGATCGGTTTCGTCCCGCACCATGCGCATTGCGGCGCGCCATTCGATTGCGAGCGGGATGTCTAGCCCTGCCGCAGGCTCGTCCACCAGCAGTATTTTCGGATCGCCGATCAGCGCGCGGGCGACCGTGGCGCGCAGACGCTCCGCCGGCGAAACCTGGTGCGGACGCCGTGCCGCCGCCTCCCCCAGACGGAACCGGTCGATGGCTTCTTTCACCTGCCGGTGCCGCTCCAGGCGCCCCATGGCCCCCAGCGCAAAAAGCAGATTGTCGTGCACCGTCATGTGCGGGAACAACGCCCATTGCCGCGCGACGTATCCGCAATGCCGGCGGCGCGGCGGTAGGTTGACGCCGGACGCGCGGTCGAACACGATTTCATCGTCGATGATGATACGGCCGCCGGCGGGAGCCGCGAGTCCGGCAATCGCATCCAGGGTCCGCGTCTTGCCCGCGCCGCCTGGCCCGAACAGCACCGTGATGCCTGGCCCGGCATTGAATTCCAGGTCCAGGCCTTCGGCCGTGAGCCGCACCTGGATCATGCGTATACCCGCTCGCGGCGCAGGCGATTTCCCATGTACAGGGCGCCCAAGGCGGTTAACGCGACTACCCCAAAGAGCGGTACGATCACGCCGGCGCCGTGCACGCGGTTCATCACCAGAGTGGCGGCTGCGAAATCCACAAACGCTCGGGCGAAAGCGGCTAAGCCGGCGCCGGCCAGGGCACGCCACGAGAGCGGCATCGCGATACGCCAGAAGACGCGCCACTCGGGAGCGCCCAAAATGCTCGCGGCATTTTCGAACGCGGGGTCCACCCCTTCCAGACCCGCACGCGACATGCGCAGCACCAGCGGCAGGGTATAAATCGCTGATAGCGCGACGGCCCAGCGCAAGCTAAATGCGATCGGCCAACGGCCCAGCGCGGTTAGCAGGTAATAAGAAAAAACCGCGGGCGGCAGCGCCAGCGGCAGATTCGCCAAAGCATCCAGCAGTTCGCAGCCTCGAAACCGGCGGTGGACCAGCAGCCACGCCAGCGGCAATCCCGCGATCGCGGCCAGCAGCGTAGCCAGCCCGGCGAACCGCAGGCTGAGCCAGAGCGGGGACCAGTCAAGTGGCATGGGCGACGGGAATCTAATTATAGCTACTTGCGGCGCGTCTACCCGAACTCCGGCCGCAGCGGGTAATCCACGATAATGGCCCGCCCGTCCGTCAGCGCTTTCACCGAGTGCCGGACGTTGGCGGGCACGATCCCAACCATCCCCGGGCCGGCGATCTGCGCTATCCCGTCGATGGTCATCTCCACTTCGCCCTCGATCACCTGCCACACCTCTTCCTGCGGATGGAAGTGCTCGTGAATCGACGCGCCGCGCTCGAAATCATAGTGCGCGAAGGTCATGCTCGGCGAGTGAAAATAGCGACCGTGCCATCCCGGCAGGCGCTCGATCACATGGAGCTTGCTGGTGTCCACAAAAGGCATCGCCACTCCTTTTGCGCTGGCTACTTCCACGCGCCCAACAGCCGCCGCACTAGCACAAGTTGACCCAGGTGATAGGAATTGTGATCCGCCACCAGCAGCACTTCGCGCAAAATGGTTTGGCCGGTGCCGTGCGGAATCCGCGCGTAAAGATTGGTCTTCGGATTTTTCACCAGCCTCCGCAAGAGCGCCAAATCGTTGCGAAACGCTTTTACGCTCTTGTCCCAGGCAGTGTCGTCGGGCGGCCCTTGGGTGGCCGGCCAGTATCCCGCGGGCCAGGGCGGCGAGACGTGCTTTGCTTTGCGGCAGAATTCCAGAATGTCCCATTGCGCGATCCGCAGGTGCTCCAGCAGTTGCCATGGCGTGTGGGGCAAACCGCTGGGCCGGACGCCGCGCAGGGCCGCCGGCAGGCCCGATACCGCGGCATCGAAATCCAGATGGGCTCCCCCGCCATCCAGCAGATACAGAAGGTGTTCGCGCAGAGATTGATCATGCGTCATATCTCTATTATTTAGTCATGCGGCGCCCCGGAAACAAGTCCATATCCGGCGCGGCCGGGGCGCGGCTGCCCGCCCCTGTTACGATGAAGACATGCGGCGGTTGTTCCTGCTGTGCGCCCTGCTGCCCCTGACGGCCCTGGCCGCCGAACACTGGATCCGGTTCACCTCCGGGCCGATTGAGGTCTTCAGCAGCGCGGGCGCTAAAGACGGACGCGAGACGCTGGTGAAGTTCGAAGAATTCCGCCACGCGCTGGGCCAGGTGCTCGGCGAGACCGACCTGGAGATGCCGCTGCATTTGCGCATCCTGCTTTTCAGGACCGGCGCGCCCCAGACTCCCGCGCCGGTCATCCGCGGCCGCGACCAGTACAACATCGTCCTGACTAGCGGCCAAGGGATCTCCGACGCCACCTTCGCGCGCTTGACCGAATTGTTCCTCGATACCACCAGCGCCCGCATGCCTGCGCGGATCGAGCACGGCCTCATTGAGCTTTTTTCGACTATCCAGGTGAGCGGCATCAAAATCACCCTGGGCGAACCGCCCCGGCATCCGGATATGGATTGGGCGCGCGTTCACCTGCTGGCGGTCGACCCGCAATATTACGGCAACCTGCGCGTGCTCACCTACAACCTGCGCAAAGGCGTGGATGAGGGCGCCGCCTTCCGCAATGCCTTCAGCAAGACTCCCGAGCAGATCGAGCAGCAGGCGCAGTCGCACCTGGCCGAGGGCCATTTCGGGGTAACGACCATCTCCGCGCGTCCCATGAGCCCCATGGATTTTCCGGAAAGATCCGTGGAGCCCGCCGACGCGCAGTTGGCCATTGCGGATCTGCTGCTAGGCGATTCTTCGCGCGCGGCCTACCACGATTTGATCGCACAGAAACAGCACGTGGCGGAAGCGTGGGAGGGCCTGGGTATGCTCGCCTTGCGCGATAAGCAGGCCACCGAGGCGCGAACGGATTTCGCCTCCGCCATGGAAGCCGGCGCCAAGAGCCCTGAGTGTTACATGGAATATGCGCGCCTGGAGACGGACAATCCGAAGGCAGTCGCAGCCCTCGAACAGGCCATCAAAATCAATCCGAAGCTGGCCGAGCCGCATTTTCTGATGGCGCAGCGGCAGACGGATGAACTGAAGCGCATACAAGAGCTGAAGCTGGCGGCGAAACTGGATGCACGCAACCTGGACTACTGGCAGGCGCTCGCGGAAGCCTACCTGGGTGCGCACGATTACCCGAATGCCGCGCAGGCCTGGAAATCCGCCGAGCAGGCCGCCACCACGCCCGCCGATCGCGCCCGCATGCAAAGCCAGCGGCTGGAAGTCGAGGCCAAAAGGCTGGATTGGGAAGACGCCGAAAAGCGCCGCAAAGCCGAGGAAGAGGCGCGCGAGGTGGACCGGCTGAAGACGCAGGCGCGCGAAAGCCTGCACGCCGCCGAGGCGCGCGCCAACCAGGGCCAGGCACCCGCTGCGAAGGATGAAAAAGTCGTGCCATGGTGGGACGGACCGCAACCATCGGGCGTCGCCAGCGGCGTGTTGAAGCAGGTGGATTGTTTGGGCAAACGCCTACGACTGGTGGTCGAAAGCGAGGACCGGAAAACGGTGAAGCTGCTGGTCGTCGACCCCGCGCAAATCGCCCTCATCGGAGGCGGTAGCGGCGGCCAGCTTCGTCTGGGCTGCGGCGTACAGAAACCGACGCGCGTGAAAGTCGAGTACTTTCCCAAGCCAAACGCCAGACTGGCGACCAAGGGCGAAGTAGCTACCATCGAATTCCAGTGAATACAAACCGCTCCCGATGGGTAGTGCTGAGCGTCTTCGTACTGTGTTCCGCCATCAACTACCTAGACCGGCAAACCCTGGCCACACTGGCGCCCCTGGTGCGTGCCGAATTCCATCTCTCCAATGCGCAATACGGTTTGATCCTCACGGCATTCTCGATCTCATACGCCGCGTGCGCGCCTTTCGCCGGCCTGCTGATCGACGGCATCGGATTGAATCGCGCCATCAGCCTGGCGGTGGGCGTATGGTCCGCGGCCGGCATCTTGACGGGGTTCACGCGCGGGCTCGCCGGGCTGCTGGGATGCCGCGGCGTGCTGGGCATGTCGGAAGCCGCAGGCATCCCCGGCGCCGGCAAAGCCATCCATCGCTATCTGCTGCCCGCCGAGCGCGCCTTGGGCAACGCCTTGAACCAGGCGGGCGTCGGCGTTGGCCTGATTCTGGCCCCGCCGATCGCCACCTGGATTGCCGTGCGTTACGGATGGAGGGAGGCCTTCGTCATCACCGGAACGCTCGGCCTGCTGTGGATTCCGCTGTGGAACTTCACAGCGCGCCGCACGGCTGCTCTTCCCGAATCCATAGCCCACAACCCACCACCCGCCACCCTGCTCGCAGACCGCCGCCTGTGGACCCTGGTGGGAGCCAATGCCCTGAACATGAGCGTTTATTCGCTGTGGACGAATTGGACCACACTGTACCTGGTGGACAAACACCATCTGCCCCTGGTGGAGGCGAACTGGTATGCGGTGATTCCGCCGCTGGTGGCCACTCTCGGCGGCTTCGGTGGCGGATGGCTTTCCATGCGTTGGGTGCGCGCGGGCATGCCGTTGGTGGCGGCGCGCCTGCGCGTCTGCCTGGCCGGAGGGTTGTTGGCGCTAGGTACCGCGGCCATCCCGCTGCTGCCTAGCGCCGGTTGGACGGCGGCCGGAATTTCGTTAAGCATCCTGGCCGTGTCGGCAGTCAGCGTCAACATGTACACCATGCCGCTCGACATCTTCGGCGGGGCGCGCGCGGCCTTTGCCGTATCCATGCTGGTAGCTTCGTACGGCGCCGTACAGGCGCTGGTCTCACCGGCTATCGGAGCGGTCGTCGATAAGTACGGTTATGCACCGGTTTGCGTGGCGGGCTCTGTGCTGCCGTTGCTTGCCTATGCTGTCCTGAGAGGAGATAGAGGCAACCGTCAGTCCCTGCGAACCACATGAAGACTCTCGCGATCTTAATTCTTCTGCTTGCCCCTGCCGCTTTTGCGCAGCCCATCTCCATCGGCATCCGCGGCGGCGTTCCTTTTACGGGCGCATTTTCCGATCAGACTTTTCCTTCCGGAAGTGAAGTCTTCCGCCAGTATTCCAACTCGAACGAGTACGTGGTCGGCCCGATGGTGGAGTTTCACCTGCCATTCGGATTTGCCGTGGAAGCCGATGCGCTGTATCATCCGCTGGAACTGACCCAGCAGTTCAATGCCGGGGCGTCGGCTACCAGCACTTCGACCACTTTCAACTCGTGGGATTTTCCCATCCTGGTGAAGTATCACATCCTGCCCCTGCCTTTGATCAAGCCATATGTGGAGGCCGGTCCCAGTTTCCGCGCCACCACGGGAGCGCTGAGCAACTATTTCTCGAAGGCCGGCTTCGCGATCGGCGCGGGCGTGGAAGTGAAATTCGGCAGGATTCGCCTGGAGCCCGAGTTGCGCTACACACGCTGGGGCTCTGACGCCACCGTCACAAACGGATCCACGACCGCAAGCAACCTGGCGGCGTCGAACGTGAACCAGGCGCAGTTCGTGGTGGGGATCGCATTCTAAAATCCCGCTTTTTTTAGTCCGGTATCTAAGACGCAGCTTCAGTCTTGGCGTGCGCCACCGCGCCTTGCGCGTATCGCGCCAGGTTCCGCGCCTCACTATAAAGCGTGTTCGCGGACCTCTGATAACTGGGGACCCACATCGTCTCGCGATTCGCTACTCCGGTCACCATAGCTTGCCGGGTGTCATGGGTCATGAGGGTCACCGACTTAGCGATGCGATCGATGGCCCGCTGCTGCCACGGCTCTACCGCCGATCGAATGGCTTCCAGCCGGCACAGCCGCTGATTCGCGTCGTCGACCGCCGCCTGCAATCGATCCAGCTCGTTGGCGTCGCTCTCAAGGCTCACCGTGTCCGGTCGCGACACCAGACTCGCGAATTGCTCAGCATGATAATCGGCCTGCCAGGCGTCCCGCTCGATCGCGGTAAAGATATTGTCCGCCTCCTGCCGGAAATTCCAGGTGGAAGACGCGGCCGTCGGCTTGCCGGCGACGCACTCACGGGGCATGGCCGCCACCGAAACCATGGGTATCAGTATGATGGCGGTCGACACAAACGCCGCAGCCGTTAGTTGTTGAAGTCTCATCTCGTTTTCTCCTGTAGTCCTGCTTACTGTTTGGATGCGGCGGGCGGGATCGGGAGAGCTAGTGCAAGAATGGTATTTGGCCTGAATAGTGGGTGTATGGCCGGGCATCCAGGAAGGATTTCACATGATGTACGCCGCCGCGCCCGCGCACTGCGAGTAACGCCGCGCTGCCCATACTTGCGGATCAACTGCACAGTTCAGATAATTGAAATGATGAGTTTCCGATGAGAACAGCCAAGAATAAGGCCGTGCTGCTCAGCATCCGGGATTATGTGCGCCTTGCCGCTCCAGAGCCGGAAGTGCTTCGAGTTCTCGGCAAGGAATCTGAGCGCAAAGGTACGGATAAGCTCACTTCGCGGCAGATTGACCTGGTGATCAAGGCGGCACGCGATGCCAAGCCCAGGCGCCGATGATTCCTCTCCGATTGGTGATCGATACCAACGTCGTCGTATCGGCCGCCCTGAAGCCCGACGGCCTCCAGCGTACAGTGCTTGTCTTTGCCGCTACGAAACCGGCGCGCCTCTATATTTCGGGAACCATCCTTAGCGAATATCGGGAGGTGCTCGCGCGGCCCGAGCTTCAGATTCGCAAGGGCCTCCGCCTGCAGCTCCTGCAGCTCATTCGGAGCCGCGCGCATCACGTGATCCCGACCCGGACACTTCAGGTGACCATGGACCCGCATGACAACAAGTTTCTGGAATGTGCCGATGCCGCCCGCGCAGACTATCTGGTGACCGGCAACCAGCGGCATTTTCCCATGTTCTGGAAGAAAACAAAGGTGATCACGTCCCGGGAGTTCATCAGCGTTGTAGCGCCTCACGTGATACCGTGACCACGCAGGGCCCACTGATCCGGGTAGGATCGTAATTGCCAAGGCCCGACTCGCCGCGTCGAACTCGCTAAGGCCCAAGTGGATCGGTCGATTCGCGCCGACTTCGTGGCACAGTCAGCTCCGAGGTACGAACTTCAGGATTGCGCCTTCGGGCCGACGACAACATCGTGCACCAGCGTAGACCTATCCACGCTGATACATATTCCCGCGCCCGCTTTCTTGAGCCGCTCACGCTCGTTCCGCGCTAACAATGCCCTAACTACCAAGGATCTGCCATCAATGGAGGTGAAATCACACGAAGGAAGTAACCCGGACAGTGCCGTAAGGACGTCGCGCGCAATGCCTTCACCGTCAATGGGCCCGTCTCGAGCGGCGCCGGGATGGCGGACTTGCTCTGTTGAAGGTGCCCAAAAGACGAGCCTTACTTCATTCTCATGCATATAAGCATCCGATTTCCGCACGCAGAGGCCAATCGCATTCGCCGGATCACCGTCATGTTGCTTCCAGTCTAGATATTCCACGCGGCCAATATGAATGGGCTCGGCGTTGGCGATAGCGTCTTTAAGCGACTTGACAGTGGTTTTAATCGCAACGCCCCAGCCATTGGCACCGTACAAATCCCACATCGCCATTGATTCGACATCGGACTCGTGCCAGCAGTTCACATGGCTCAAGGACCTCAATGCCTCGACGCTTCGAGCCATGCCGTCGGGCCGCTCCGACAGCCGGGCAAACTCATGGTCGGCAAGTAGGCCTTCCCGCGGATCATCCAGCAAGTCGACACGCCTGAACCAAAGTGTCCCGCACTCCAAGAGGCCCACAAATTTGACGAAGTCCATATACCGGCGCAACACGGTGTTATCTGCGGGAGTGTCGAGACCGGGATGTGGGTAGAAGGCCAAAACCAGATGATCTCACCTTGCTCCTCCGCCCCCCGAAAAATCCTCTAAGCGGACGCGCCTGACGCTGGAAATTGTGTTCGTTTCAAGCGTCTAAACCGGTCGGATTCGCTCTAGCTCCACCCCTACCCCACGAACTGAGCCCAATCCACGCCGCGCATATCGCCGCACTTCAAATACTGCTCGTGCATCTTGAACGCCGCCGTCAGCGTCTGCGGCGTATGTCCGCCCTCCACCATCTCCAAATACCCGTTCAACTCGTCGCGGAAATCGGGATGCGCGCAGTTGTGGATGATCAGCTGCGCCCGCTCATACGGCGAGCGCCCGCGCAGATCGGCGATGCCGTACTCCGTGGCCACGATCTGCACGGAATGCTCGCTGTGGTCCATATGGCTGACCAGCGGCACGAGGGTCGATATCTTGCCGCCCTTGGCCGTCGAGGGGCAGGTGAAAATCGAAAGGTACGCGTTGCGCGTAAAATCCCCCGATCCGCCGATGCCGTTCATCATCTGCCGGCCCATCACGTGGGTGCTGTTGACGTTACCGAAAATGTCCACTTCGATGGCCGTGTTGATCGAAATGATCCCCAGCCGCCGGATCACTTCCGGATTGTTGCTGATCTCCTGCGGCCGCAGCAGGAGGCGGGAGCGGAACCACTCCAGGTTGTCGTACACCGAGCGCAGGGTGGCGTGGCTCACGGTCAGCGAGCAACTGCTGGCGAACTTCACGCGCTCGTTCTTCATCAGGCGGATGACCGAATCCTGCACCACTTCGGTGTACATCTCAAACGCTGGAATGTCCGGGTGCTTGCCGAGCGCGCCCAGCACCGCATTCGCAATATCGCCCACCCCCGATTGGATCGGCAGAAACGACTTCGGTACATGGCCGCAGGCAATCTCGGCCGCCAGAAACTCCGCCACATTCTGCCCGATCTTGTCTGTGACCGGCGTCGGCTCGGCGAATCCCCCGGTCTCATCGTCCGCCGCGGTTTCCACCACGCCCGCGATCTTCGCTGGGTCTACCTTGACCACCGGCGACCCGGCGCGGTCGGAAGCCGCATAAATGGGAATCTCGCGCCGGTGCGGCGGATCGGCCGGCTCGTAGATATCGTGCATGCCCAGCAGGGTCGGCGGATGGCGATGGTTCAGCTCGATGATGATCTTCTCGGCCTTATTGCAAAACGTGGGCGCGCACCCAACCGACGACGTGAGCACGATGCCCCCGCCCGCCGTCAGGTCGCTCGCCTCCACCACCGCCCAGTGCACCGGACCCAGAAAGCCATAGCGGGTGGCCTGCGGCATGAGCGACAGGTGCATATCGAAGAAGCGCGTCTGCCCGGCGTTGATGCGCGCGCGCAGTTGGGGGTCCGACTGGTACGGCGTGCGGAAACTGATGGCGGCGGCCTTGGCCAGCGCGCCATCGAGCGAAGTGCCGGTGGACGCACCCGTAAGCACGCCAATCTGGAAATCGCGGCCCGCTGCATGTTCGGCGGTGGCCCGTTCCGCAATCGCCATGGGGACCGCTTTCGGCGCGCCGGCCGGCGTAAAGCCCCCGAAGCCGACGGTCTGCCCGTGCCCGACCAGCGCGGCAGCCTCCTCGGCCGAAAGCAGAGGGAACGAAAAAATCATGATAGGTTCTCCGTGTAAATCTCGATCAGGCGGCGCGCCGCGCGAAACGGGCTGATCCGCCCTTCCACTACATCCTGTTCGTACGCCGCCATCTTGTCGCGTACACCGTCGTGCTGCAGGAACGCGTCGCGCAGCGACTGTTCGATCAGCTCGTGCATCCAGCGCCGCACCTGCTCCTGGCGAATGCGCGCCAGTTGTCCGGTGCTGGTCAGCCAGGCGTTGTGCTCGAGCACCGCATCCCAAATCTCGACGATGCCTTCACGCGCCCGCGCCGAGCAGGTGATCACGCGCGGCGTCCAGCCCGTGCCCGTGGGCGAAAACAAGTGCAGGGCGTTCTCGTACTCGCGGCGCGCCGCCTCGGCCGGGGCGCGATTTCCTCCCTCCGCCTTGTTGAAGGCGATCAGGTCGGTCATCTCGATGATGCCGCGCTTGATGCCCTGCAGCTCGTCGCCGGCGCCCGCCAGCATCAGCAGCAGAAAGAAATCCACCATCGACCGCACCGTGGTTTCCGACTGTCCCACGCCCACGGTCTCCACCAGCACATTGCGGTAACCGGCCGCCTCGCACAGCTTCATGGTTTCGCGGGTCCGCCGCGCCACGCCGCCCAGCGATCCTCCCGAAGGCGACGGCCGGATGAAAGCCAGTTCCTCGTTGGCCAGGGTCTCCATGCGGGTCTTGTCGCCCAGGATGCTGCCGCGCGAGACCTGGCTCGACGGATCCACCGCCAGCACCGCCACCTTCTCGCCGCGCCCGGTCAGATAAGTCCCCAGCACCTCGATAAGCGAGCTCTTGCCCGCCCCCGGCACGCCCGTGATGCCCACGCGAATGGAATCGCCGGCGTAAGGCAGGCATTTCTCTAGCACATCCTGCCCCAGTTCGATGTCTTCCGCGCGCAGGCTCTCCACCAGCGTGATGGCTTGACTCAGAATGGTGCGGTCGCCGCGCAGCACGCCCTCGACGTAAGCGTCGCGGGCCAGCCGCGGCCTGCGGACCACTTAAGCGCTCTCCACCGGGGCCGACGACAGCGTTTTCAGGATCTCCTGCGCGGCCAGCGGAATCACTGTGCCGGGACCGTAGATGCCCGCCACCCCGCTCTTGTACAGGAAATCGTAATCCTGCGGCGGAATCACCCCGCCGGCAATCACCAGAATGTCGCTGCGTCCCAGCTTGCGGAGCTCTTCGATCACCTGCGGCACCAGCGTGTTGTGTCCGGCGGCGAGCGATGAGACGCCCAACACGTGAACGTCGCTTTCGACCGCATGGCGCGCCACTTCGCGCGGCGTCTGGAACAGCGGCCCGATATCCACGTCGAAGCCCAGATCGGCGAACGCGGTGGCGATCACCTTCGATCCACGATCGTGCCCGTCCTGCCCCATCTTGGCCACCAGCATGCGCGGCCGCCGGCCTTCCGCCACCGCGAATTCGTCCGCCATCTGGCGGGCTTTCAGAAAATTCTCGTCCATCTTGCTTTCCGCCGAGTATACGCCCGAAATGGTGCGGGTGACCGCCTGGTAGCGGCCCCACACCCGTTCCAGCGCCGTCGAAATCTCACCTAACGTAGCGCGCTGCCGGGCCGCCGCCACCGCCAGGTCCAGCAGGTTTCCTGCGCCGGATTCCGCGCAGCGGGTGATGGCCGCCAGCGCCGCCTCGACCGCCGCCTTATCGCGCCCGCGCCGCAATTCCTCTAGCCGCGCGAGCTGTGATTTGCGCACCGCCGTATTGTCTACCACCAAAACGTCCAGCGCCGCGTCGCTATCGGTCTGATAGGCGTTCACACCCACGATCACGTCCCGGCCGGCATCGATGCGCGCCTGTTTCCGCGCGGCGGCCTCTTCGATCCGCATCTTGGGCAAGCCCGTTTCAATAGCCTTGGCCATGCCGCCCAACTGCTCCACTTCCTGGATCAAACTCCAGGCGCGGCGCATCAGCTCGTCCGTCAGCTTTTCCACGTAATATGAGCCGCCCCAGGGATCCACCACCTTGGTGATCCCGGTTTCTTCCTGCAGATAGATCTGCGTGTTGCGCGCGATGCGCGCCGAAAAATCCGTGGGCAGCGCCAAAGCTTCGTCGAGTGCGTTGGTGTGCAGCGATTGCGTATGGCCCAGCGCCGCCGCCAGCGCCTCCACGCACGTGCGCACCACGTTGTTGAACGGATCCTGCGCGGTCAGGCTCCACCCGGATGTCTGGCAGTGCGTGCGCAGCACCATCGACTTGGGATTCTTCGGATGGAACTGGTTGACTATCTTGGCCCACAGCACACGCGCCGCCCGCATCTTGGCAATCTCCATGAAATGGTTCATGCCGATGTCCCAGAAGAACGAGATGCGAGGCGCGAAACTGTCGATATCCAAGCCCGCGTGAATGCCGGTGCGCAAATATTCCAGGCCGTCGGCCAGCGTGTATGCCAGTTCCAGGTCGGCGGTGGCTCCGGCCTCCTGCATGTGATAGCCGCTCACGCTGATGCAGTTGAATTTTGGCATCTTCGCCGACGTGTAGCGGAAGATGTCGCCGATGATCCGCATCGATCCTTCCGGCGGATAGATGTACGTGTTGCGCACCATGAACTCTTTCAGAATGTCGTTCTGAATGGTGCCACTGAGCTTCTCCGGCGAAATGCCCTGCTCTTCCGCCGCCACAATGTAGAACGCCATGATGGGCAGCACGGCCCCGTTCATGGTCATGGAAACGGACATCTGGTCGAGCGGGATCTGGTCGAACAGAATCTTCATGTCCAGCACGGAGTCGATAGCCACTCCGGCCTTCCCTACATCGCCCACCACGCGCTCGTGATCCGAATCGTAGCCGCGATGCGTGGGCAGATCGAAGGCAACCGACAGGCCCTTCTGCCCGGCCGCCAGGTTCCGCCGGTAGAAGGCGTTCGACTCCTCGGCCGTGGAGAAGCCCGCATACTGCCGGATGGTCCACGGCTGGCGGGCGTACATGGTCGAGTAAGGGCCGCGCAAATATGGCGGCAGGCCCGCCGCGTACCCCAGGTGCTCCATACCTTCCAGGTCCGCGCGCGTGTACCACGGCTGGATCGCGATATGTTCCGGCGCGAGCCATTCGGGACCCGCCGCCGGCGCCGGCGTACGATGCGCGGGCTTGTAATCGATTTTCGAAAAATCCGGTCGCATGGCTAGTCTCTCACCCCCAGCCTCTCTTGCCAGGCGCGCAGCGTGTCCGCCGCGTTACTGCGGATGTGTACGAAATCCGCGACGCCCGCCTGTTTTAACTGCTCGATGCTGTCCGCCGGATTGCCGGCCACGATCACCGGCGTGGATTTGCCGGCCGCGCGCAGTTCCTCGATCACCCGTGGCGCCAGCGCGGCGTACTCCGGGTCTGAGCTGCACAGCACGATCGCGTCCGGATCGCCCTCGGTCGCTTGCGCCATCGGCGTCTCAAAACCCGCGCAGCCGAAAAAGTTGGCGGCAAAGCCCGCGCGCGCTTTGCGCATCTTCAGATCGCCGGCCTCTAACAGCAGGAAGCGCGGGGTGTGGCCTGTGCGCGCCGCATGCCGCTCGGTGCGCAGCCGGATCTCCTCGAAAATACGTGCGGGCCGCGGCGCCGGGTCCTGGCAGGCGATCTCCGCCAGCATATGCTCCCGCGGATTGGGATACTGGTTAGTCCCCACGATGGTCGCCCGGCGGGTGCCGGCGGCCTTGTCCCGGTCGGCGCGCGATTTGGCGATCTCCGCATCCAGCGCGCCCGATTCCACGTATCTCAAGAATCCGCCCGCCGCTTCGATCTTTTGCAGGATCGCCCAGGCCTCCCGCGCCAGTGAATCGGTTAGCACTTCCAGGTAATACGAGCCGCCCGCCGCGTCCACCGCGCGGTCCAGCAGCGCCTCCCGCTTCAGGATTAGCTGCGTGTTGCGCGCCAGCCTGCGGCTCGGTTCGCCCGGTTCGCGGTACGGCGCGTCGAAGCACTCCACTTGGAGCGCATCCACACCAGCCACCGCCGCCGCCATGGCTTCGGTGGTCGCGCGCAGCAGGTTCACGTGCGCATCATACACCGTGTTCGTCCAATGGGCCGTGCGTGCATAGATGGTCATCCGGGCCGCATCCGTAGCCGCCGGATGGAAGCTCTCCACCACCCGTGACCACAGCGTGCGCGCCGCCCGCAGCTTGGCGATTTCCAGAAAATAGTTCGGCCCGACTGAGAATGAAAAGGCCAGCGCCTGCGCAGCCTCATCCGCCGTCAGGCCCTGACCGGTCAACTGCGCCAGCAGTTCCACGCCTTCCGCCAGCGCGAAGCCCAGTTCCTGCACGCTGGTGGCGCCGGCTTCGGAAAATCGCGCCGCGCCCACCGTGACCGGCTTGAATTCCGGACCGTGCGCCCCCCGGATCAATTCCGCAGCGCGCGTGAAATCCGACAGGGGCTCATAATCCACGGACCCGCGTACACCCGGCCTGCGCGTCAGCAACTTGAGCACTTCGGTCGCCCGCGCACCCGCCTGAAAATGTATCGCGCAGCGGTCGAAAGGCAGGCTGTTCATCAGCTCTTCAATATCCTGATCGCCCACCACCACGCCAAGTTCCTCTGCGCCGCCCTCGAGCGCCGCGCGCGCCTCGTCCACATTGTGGACCACTTCGCGGATACGCCAATCGTTGTCGGCGCGCGTGCCCCGCGTGTACGGGAACTCGCCCGGCGCGGAGTCCAGATACTCCAGCCCCGCCAGGTCTTCCGCGCGATAGTAGAGCCGGGCCTTGGGCGCCACGCCTTTCTGATCTTTCAACACCACCGCGTCCCAGTCGGCGGTCGCAACCGGCGGGAACTCGGCCAACGTGAGATTTTCAGTCATTTCACGGGCTCCTCCACGATCTCGATCAGCACGCCCAGCGACTTCGGATGCACAAAGAACACGGTGGTGCCGCGCGATCCCGGCCGCGGCGCTTTATCGATAATCTGGAACCCGGCATCCTTCATATACTGAAACGCCGTCTGCGCGCTGCGTACCCGGAACGCCACGTGCGCCAGGCCGCCGCGCCCGCCGTTCTTATCGATCAGCTTCTGCACCGGCGAATCCGCGCTCAAAGGCTCCAGCAGTTGCACCAGGTTGGGACCTTCCCCTACCCGCAGCAGCGCCTCCCGCACCTGGTCGCCGCCGTAGACTTCCTCGCGATGAAGCTCTTTAAATCCGAGCAGCCCATACTGCTTCACCTGCGCATCCAGCTCGCCTTGCCGCACCGCGATGGCCACGTGGTCCACGAACTGAAAACCGGGAATATTGGTAACGTCTTCGCTCATCATTATTCGAATTCCACCAGAACCTGTCCGACCTGCACGCCGTCGCCCACGCCCGCGTTGATGGCTTTGATTTTACCCGCCACCGGCGAAGTGATGTTGGTCTCCATTTTCATGGCTTCGAGCACCAGGAGTGGATCGTTGGCCTGGATCTGTTGCCCCACCTGCGCATTCACCCGCACCACCACGCCCGCCACAGGGCTGCGGCATACCTTGTCTTCGCTCACCGCGCTATCCGGAGCAGCCGCCCGCGGCAGCGGCGGAGGAGGAGCCGACGGCAGCGCCGTGGGAGCGCGACGGCATATAAGCGTGCGCGGCGGAAGCCTGCGGCCGGTCGTCTTCAGCGACTTCCACGTCTACTTCGTAAGTCTTCTGGTCAACTGTGATTTTTAGTTTCATCGCCCGTGCATGACCCCCAGATTATGTGAAGCCTGAACAAATACGCGGCCCTGCTGCGCCCAGGCGCTGGAAGGAGCGGGGCGCATCATGCGCGCGCTCCGGATGCGCGCCCGCTTGCCCAGAAACGCAGCCACCGCGGCGGTCAGCACCATAATCATCTCCGGCCCCACCTCTTCTACTTTCTCCGGTTCCGGCTTGGGCGACGCGACTGGAGGAGGCGCAATCGCGGCCGCGACCGGTGCAATCGGGGCTGGTGGCTCAACCGGAGCAGCATGTCCATTCTTACTCTCAATCAGAACTTCCAGCCGGTGCACCTCGCTCCGCACCAAGCGCCGCGACATCACCGTGCCCGCCATCCACCCCGCCACAATTCCAAGAGGCAAAAGTAACAAGCCCATAAGCTCACTTTTCCTTAAACCAGCCAACCCACCAGCCACTATCCGCCAGCCACCAGCCACCGCCTAAAGAGGCATCAGCCCGTGCTTCTTCGCCGGACGCAATTCGCGCTTGGTCTGCAGCGCTTCAAGCGCCATCGCCAGATACCGCCGCGTCTGCGCCGGCTCGATGATGTCGTCCACCAGCCGCGTTCCGCCCGCCACATACGGATTCGAAAATGTGTTGCGGTACAGGTCGATCAGTTCCTTGCGACGCGCTTTTTTGTCCTGCGCCTCGTTGATCTCTTTGCGGAAAACCACCTCTACCGCGCCTTCCGCGCCCATCACCGCGATCTCCGCCGTGGGCCACGCCACCACCCGGTCCGCACCCAGATCCTTGCCGCACATGGCCAGGTACGCGCCGCCATAAGCCTTGCGCACGATCACTGTCACCTTGGGCACCGTGGCCGCCGAATAGGCAAACAGCAGCTTCGCGCCATGCCGGATAATGCCACCGTATTCCTGCTGCACGCCGGGCATGAAACCGGGCACGTCCACCAGCGTCAGCAGCGGGATGTTGAACGCATTGCAGAAACGGATGAAGCGCGCGGCCTTATCCGAAGCATTGATGTCCAGCGCGCCGGCCATCACCGCGGGTTGGTTGGCGATGATCCCTACTGGCCTTCCCGCGATGCGCGCGAATCCGATCAGGATGTTCTGCGCAAAGCTGGGCTGCACTTCCAGAAAATCGCCCTGATCCACCAGCGCCGCGATCACCGAGCGCATGTCGTAGGCCACCTTGCCCTCGTCCGGAACCAGTAAGTTCACCGCGGGATCGGGATCGAGCGGCCCGTCGTACGGAACACGCGGCGGATCTTCCAGGTTGTTGGAGGGTAGAAAAGCCAGCAGCTTCCGGCAGATCAATGCGGCTTCGTCATCATTCTCCGCGATGAAATGCACCACGCCCGAATACGTCATCTGCGCCGCGGGTCCGCCCAACTGATCGGGCGTCACAATTTCGCCGGTTACTTGCTTGATCACCGAGGGGCCCGTAATAAACATCTGCGCGCCCTTAGTCTGGATGATGAAGTCGGTAAGCGCTGGGCTGTACGCCGCGCCGCCCGCGCACGGTCCGCAGATCAGCGACACCTGCGGCACCACGCCGGAAAGCATCACGTTCATGTAGAACACGCGCCCGTAGCCCGCCAGGCTGTTGATACCTTCCTGCACGCGCGCCCCGCCCGAATCGTTGATGAAGACGAACGGCGACCCGGTCTTCAGCGAGTAGCGCATCATCTCCGCTACCTTTTCGCTGTGAACTTCGCCCGCCGCGCCGCCGCCCACCGTAAAATCCTGGCTCGCCAAATGGATGAGTCGTCCATCCACCGTGGCGGCGCCCGTCACCACGCCATCCGCCGCCAGTTCCTTGTCCGCCATGCCGAACAGCGTGGCATGATGTTTGGCAAATAGGCCGATCTCCTGGAAACTGCCTGCGTCGGTCAGCCGGTCTACGCGCTCGCGCGCCGTCAGCTTTCCCGACTGGTGCTGCTTCTCAATGCGATCCTTGCCGCCGCCTTCCATCAGCGCGGCGCGCTTAGTCTCTAAATCGCGAATTTTCGCGTCAATTCCTATATTGATCTGTTCCGCGGTTGCCATATTCTTCTCTCCCGGCGATTAAGCCGGCGCCACCGTAACAGTGTGCGACTTGCCATTTAATGTCACCAGGTACGATACTGGCTCCGTCAGTTGCGCTGCCGCCGGCCCGTTGGCCGCCGCGGGCGCGGGTTTCGCGGCCTCCGGTTTGGCCGGAGCCGCCTTGGCCGGTTCTTTACTGAGATTCTTGGGCCCCTGGCTGCGTGTAGTGAAGAACTTGGCCGCCACCTGCGGGAACATAGCCGCAGTCAGCACATCTTCGTCGCTGCCGTTGCACCCGTTCAAAGCCAGCGCGTCGGCGCGCAGTTGATCCCATTCCGGACGCAGCAGATCGGCCGGCCGCCCGGAAATCGGGTCTTTCTTAGAATGCTGGATGGCCTTTTTTACCACTTCCGGATTCTTTTCGCCCAGCGTGCTGCCGTAATAGCCCAGCATTAAATCGGCAAATTCGCCGGTCATGGCTTTGTAGCGGCCCATCAGCACATTGAATACGGCCTGCGTGCCCACGATCTGGCTGGAAGGCGTCACCAGCGGCGGATATCCCGCGTCTTTCCTCACGCTGGGTACTTCCTCCAGTACCTCGCGCAACCGGTCACCCGCCCCCTGCTGCTTGAGCTGGCTTTCCATGTTCGAAATCATGCCGCCGGGAATCTGGCTGCGGAAAATATCCGTATCCACGCCGTTGAATCCCGTCAGGAACTCGGCGTACCGCGGCCGGACTTTATTGAAGTAGTCGCGCACCTTCCGCACGCGCTCCAAGTCCACCACGGTCTTGTAACCGGTGCCTTCCAGCATCTCGATCATGGATTCGGTCGGATTGTGCCCCGGCCCCAGGCTCAGGCTGCTGATGCTGGTATCCACCATGTCGCAGCCGGCTTCGATAGCCTTCATCAGGCTGACCAGCGTGACCCCGGTAGTCGCATGCGTATGCACGTGCACCAGCGTGTCGTCGCCGCAGGCCGTCTTGATGCCTTCCACCAGCTCATACGCCGGAGCGGGCTTCAGCAATCCGGCCATATCCTTGATGCAGATTGAATTGCAGCCCAGATCCACCAGTTGCTCGGCCATGGTCACGAACGCCGGAATGGTGTGCTCCGGGCTGATGGTGTAACAAATGGTGCCTTGCGCGTGCTTGCCGGTAGCCCGCACCGCTTTAAGCGAGGTGCGCAGGTTCCGGATGTCGTTCAACGCGTCGAACACGCGAAACACATCCATGCCGTTTTCGGCGGCCTTCTCCACAAAGCGCCGCACCACTTCGTCTTCGTAATGCCGGTAGCCCAACAGGTTCTGCCCGCGCAACAGCATTTGCAGGCGCGAATGTGGCATCAGCTTGCGGAAGGTGCGCAGGCGCTCCCAGGGATCTTCGTTCAAGAACCGGATGCAGGCGTCGAAAGTAGCGCCTCCCCAGCACTCGATCGACCAGAATCCCGCCTGGTCCAGGTCTGCGCAAGCCGGCGCCAGATCTTCCAGCGCCATGCGCGTGGCCATCAGGCTCTGATGGGCGTCGCGGAGAATGAGTTCTGTGATTTGTATAGTTCTGTCGGGCATATGATTTATCTCCCGCTGAGATGCACGGTGGCTATAAGACTATTCTATCTGATTTTCCCCGCTCTGGCTGCCGTTCCAAGAGCGCAATTGCTACTATGGAGCGCATGCGAATATCGCAATTTGTCTGTACCCTGATCATCCTATCGGCCATAACGTCCGCTACGCGCCTGGCGGGAGCGGGAAAAGCTGCCAAGGAGTACCTCGTCTACTTCGGAACATACACCGGTAAGGGTAGTAAGGGCATCTATGCCTGCCGCTTTCGTCCTGCTAGCGGCAAACTGACCCCGGTGATGCTCGCCGGCGAAACCACCAACCCCTCTTTTCTGGCCGTCGACCCCTCCAATCGCTTCGTTTTTGCCGCCAACGAAGTGGGCGATTATGGCGGCGCCAAGAGCGGCTCCATCTCCTCGTTTTCCATCGACCATAAGACCGGCAAGCTCACCTCGCTGAACACCGTCGCGTCGCGCGGCGCGGACCCCTGCCATCTCACTGTCGATAAGACCGGCAAGCACGTACTGGTAGCCAACTATACCGGCGGCAGCGTGGCTGTCCTGCCGGTAAAAGCGGACGGCATGTTGGGCGATTCCTCCGATTTCATCCAACACCTCGGCTCCAGCGTCGATCCCGAGCGCCAGAAAGAACCGCACGCCCACGACATCGTCCTCGCTGCCGCCGACCGTTTTGCCGTCGTCGCGGACCTCGGCCTGGACAAACTCCTGGTCTATCGGTTCGATTCCGTGAACGGCAAACTCACCCCTAACGATCCGCCTTCCGGCCACCTTAAACCGGGCTCGGGCCCGCGCCACATCGCCTTTCATCCAAATGGCCACTACGCGTATGTCATCAGCGAGATGGGCAACACCGTAACAGCCTTCGACTGGGACGGCGATAAGGGTTCCTTCAACGAACTGCAATCCGTCTCCACCCTCCCCAAGGACTTCAAGGGCGAGAACAGCACCGCCGAAATCGCAGTGCATCCCTCCGGACGGTACTTATACGGCTCGAATCGGGGGCACGACAGCATCGTGGTCTACGCCATCGATCCGGCCACTGGCACGTTGACCTTCGTAGAAGATGTGCCCACCCTGGGCAAAGAGCCGCGGAACTTCGCCCTGGATCCTACGGGCGCCTGGCTCTTCGCCGCTAACCAGAACTCCAACACCGTGGCAGTCTTCCATATCGATCCGCAGAATGGCCGGCTGCATCCTGCAGGCAAACCCTTCGAAGTGTTTTCACCGGTTTGCATCATTTTCGTGCCGGTCGGATAATCGCTCGAACTTGGCCATTAAGTCCCGCTGTTTCTGGTGCTTGCGGGCATGAAATCGACTGTGCGTTTCCTGCATCTAATGTAGTAGGTTCCGCGGAAGCAGGGATGGACGGAACCGGAAGGACAGGAATGCTATGAGACGATCAATTCGGTTATCTCTACTTGCGGTATTTGCACTCACCCTAATGCTGGTGGTGATGCCTTCTCCTGCCGCCGCACGCGGCTTCGTAAGAGGTGGGTTTTACGGGCACGGGTGGTACGGCGGCGGCTGGGGTTGGGGACCCGGCTGGGGTTGGGGTTGGGGACCCGGTTGGTATGGAGCCGGGTGGTATGGCCTGGGCTATGTACCCAATGCCGGTAATGTCAAAATCGTGACCGATAAACAAGACAAGAACGACTCTGTCTACGTGGACGGTGGGTTCGTCGGAACCGTAGCCAAGATGCACAAATTCTCGCTGCGGCCCGGCGCCCATGATGTCGCGGTTCAGGGCCCTGGCGGCCAGACCGTGTACAACCAGAGAATCGAAGTGCTGCGAGGCAAGACCACTGAGATTCACGCCGGTGGGTAACCGGATCCGGCCGGCGGCTTTAGCGCCTCCAAAATGACTTTTTGCGAGGCTGGATACCCAGCAATTGTTGATACGTCTGGGATTCGGCCTCGCTTAGAGTTTTTGAGTCCCTCAGTAGATCTACCACTTCCAATAATCTGCAGTAATGATCCAGGCAATGCCAGCAGTTTTTGACGTGACGCTCCATCTCTTCGCGTCCGCCCCAGGTGGCCCGCCCGTCGATGACGTCAAAGAACGTCTTAGCGGCTAAGCAATCCTTGGTCGATTGGCCGTAGGCCGCTTCCCCCAACGCCGCGCCATTCTCCTCCACTAGACGTTGATTCCAGGTATCCACGCTGCCCCGGATCAACTCCCCTCCCCGGCCGCGGATCTTTTCCGCCGTTTGCGGCGACATACGGAGCATACGGGCCGCGTCGGCGGGTGCGTACCGCATTGTTTCAAACCACATCACCAGCTTCTCGGTCAGGGTCAGCGGCTCGAGCGCGGTTGCCAGCGTCTCGATCTCAATGAGCGCTTCCGGCGTCTGGCGCGCGCTATCCACCTCTACCGCCCCCAGTACGCGTTGCCGCAATTCGGCGACGAATGCCCTTTCCGGCGCCGGGTCGAGCGACTGGAACAGGCTGGACTCCGGCTCGTGCAGTTTCAGGAGCACCCGTTCGATCAATTTCCGGTCGGCCTCCCGCTCCGGGAAATAATGCGCGAGCACCCGGCGGATCACCGGAACATATTGCGCCAGAAAGTAAGACCAGCCTTCGGGCCGCCCCGCGCGGCAATCGCGAATCATTTCATAGCAGGTATAGATCATCTCAAAGGCGCGCACATGCCGCGCCGCCAAACAGGATAGCAACTGGCACTCGCCGGATAGTGGCGGCGCGGCCGTGGCCCCGTTTTGCGCGAGCTCTTTAAGAGAATCGTTTTTCCTCTTGACAGGAAAAAACCGCAATGCTAATTTTATAGCATGATGCTAAAAATCCAGCAGGAGCGGTGGCAATGATTCCTTTGGGGGGCCTGAGCCGGCGGGAACGGCAGATCATGGATATTCTCTACCGGCATGGCAAATCGTCGGCTTCCGAGGTGCGCGAGGCTATGCCCAACGCGCCGAGCTATTCGGCGGTGCGGGCCATGCTGCGCGTACTGGAAGAAAAAGGCCATATCAAGCACCAGGCGGAGGGTTTGAAATATGTTTACCTTCCTACCATCGCCCGCGATAAAGCCAAGCGGTCGGCGGTAAAGCATCTGGTAGACACGTTTTTCAAGGAATCGCCGGAGCAGGTGGTGGCCGCGCTGCTGGATGTCTCGTCCACGCGCCTGACCAGCGTGGAATTGGATCGCATGGCGGAAATGATCGAACAAGCCAGAAGGGAGGACAAGTAAATGTCGGTCTGGAACGAAGCAACGTGGTTTTCCATTTTGACGGCAGCCGCGATAAAGGGCGCGGCCGTACTCGCGGTGGCGTGGTGCGTCGCTTGGATATTGCGCGCCCGCTCGGCGGCGGAGCGCCATCTGCTGTGGACGGCGGCTTTCGCGGCCATTTTGGTGATGCCATTCCTCTCGGCCGCGCTGCCGGCGTGGCGCGTGCCGGTGGCCGCTGAATGGCTGCAGCCTACCGCCGCGAGCTTCCACGATACGGCAGTATCTACAAATCCTGGCATCGCGGATTCCGCGGCTGCGGCCGGTGCTCCGGCTCCGGTTCAGGCTGGAACATGGCGCCCGCATTGGGGATTGTGGTTGATGCTAATGTGGGCCGCCGGAAGCGCCCTGGCGTTCGTCCGCATGCTGGTTTCCTACGCGGCCGCCTGGCGGTTGCGCCGGTTGGCTCGCCCTCTGCCCGGTGGCGACCGTTATGGCCGCCTTGCGGAAGCTCTGGGTATTCGCCGGCCGGTCGATATTCTGGAATCCTCGGCCGGTTCCATGCCGGTGACGTTCGGCTTCCGGCATGCCGCCATCCTCATTCCAGCGGACGCGGCAGGATGGAGCGAAGATCGCCGGAACGTGGTGCTGCTGCATGAACTGGCACACGTGCGGCGGCGGGAGGCCGCTACCCATCTGTTGGCGCGCACCGCCGTGGCTGTTTATTGGTGGAATCCGCTGGCGTGGTTGGGTTGGCACGAATTCCTAAAGGAGCGCGAGCGGGCTGCAGACGACCTGGTCTTGAACACCGGCGCGCGAGCTTCGGATTACGGCAACCACCTGTTGGAAGTCGCGCGGAGTTTGCAGTCTTCGCCCGTCACCGCGTGGGCCACCGCCGCCATGGCGCGGCGCTCGCAATTGGAAGGAAGGCTGCTCGCCATCCTGGATTCCGGCATCGACCGCAGTGCGCCCCGGCGAGCCACCGTGTGGGCGGCTGCGCTGATGTCGGCGGTGCTGATTCTGCCGCTGGCCGCGGTGCGCGCCCAGGACAGCGACTATCAGGCCGTCCCGGCCGATATCGAAGCGGCTATCCGGGTGGCGCAGTCGCAGAAGGATCCCACGAGCCTCGAAGCGGCGGCGCGGGCCGCCACACAAGTCAAGCAATACGATGTTGCGCAGAAGTTGCTGGAAGCGGCGGTCGCTATCCGCGAGCAGAAAGCGGGCGCGCAAAGCGTGGAGTACGGCGTCGGTCTGATAAAGCTCGGGGAGTTGGTACAGAAGAAGGATCCCGCCGCCGGGGCGGATCTCTACGCGAAGGCCGCTCAGATCCTGGGCCAGCGTCCGCAGGCGGCGCAAGCGCTCGGACATCTGGGGGTGGAAGCTTTGATGAAGAAGGACTACGCGAAAGCTTTCGAATACTTCCAGCAGGCGCAGGCCGTGGACCCTCCGCATGCCGGCACGGCGCTTATGTGGATGGCGGTGGTCCGCTACAAAGAAAAGAACCCGGAAGAAGCCGACCGGTTGTTCCAGAGTGCACTGGCGGCTGCGGATCCGGACAGCCTGGATGCCGCCACCATCATGCGCGTATACACGCGCTTCCTCACTGAACAGAACCGCACGGAGCAGGCGGCTGAGACGCGGGCGCACGCGGAAGCCATCTCGAAGGCCAGTGCGAAACCGTTGCCGCCGCTACCTGCCGGTGTCTATCGCATGGGCAGTGGCATTACAGCGCCAGTGCCCCTCAAGCGGGAAGAGCCCGACTATACCGAAGCGGCCCGCCTGGCGATGCTGCAGGGCACCGTGGTGGTGCAAGTGGTGATCGGAACCGACGGCCTTCCGCACAATGCACGGATCGTGCGGGATCTTGGCCTGGGACTGGGCGAAAATGCCCTCGAGGCCATCAGTCAATGGCAATTCAAACCAGGCAGCAAGGACGGCCAACCGGTCCAGGTTGCCGCCACCATCGAAGTCAATTTCCGGCTCTTGTAAGCCTGGCTTTGGCCTGCCTCCCGGGCGGGTGCGCGGCCCGTAATGCGCGCGCCCCCGCGCAGGCTCCAGTCAGGCCGGCCGACCCCAGTTTCATCGATTTGGAACCGGGATGGCGCCTGCGCGTGGTCGTTCCGATCCTCAAGTCCGGCGGCTACCGGCTGGATCTGGGTCAAACAGAGCCCAGCGGCAACACCGTGAGCCTTTCCGCGCCGGGCTTCATCGGCTACGAGGTGGCCTATTATGCCGTCGTACCGCGCGGCGGGCCGCGGTTCACATTCGCGGAAGTCACGCACGACGGGCAGACCGCGCCGCAGCCGCGTCCCCTGGTGCGCTTGTTCCAGTTGCCGCGCGGCGTTCGCCATGTTCGCCATGTTCGCCTGATCTACCTGTTGCGCGCAAGCGCGGCGGATCACGACATGGCGGTGGCGGCTGCCACAGACATGCCGGACCTGGAAGCACTGACACTGCGCGTCATGGCCAATCCTACGGATGGATGTCAAAGCACTCCGCGCGCGGCGTGCACTTGGATTCCCGCCGGGATCGCGGTGGTGCCGCAGGTCCTCCAAATCCGCAACGGCGCGGAGGACTGGGTTCCGGCGCGCTAAAATCCCGGAATGACCTTTCAGGACCAGGTCGCCATCGTGACCGGCGGCGCATCGGGTATTGGCCGCGCCTTGTGCGAAGAACTGGCCCGCCGCGGGGCGGTGGCCATCGTCGCGGATATCAACTTCGGCGGAGCGCAGGCGGTGGCTGCAGCCATTAACGCGGAAGGCGGACGGGCGGTTGCCGCGTGCCTGGACGTCACCCGCGCGGAAGACGTCGGGCAATTGATCGCGGACACCATGCGCGATCACGGCCGTGTGGACTTCATGTTCAACAATGCGGGCATCGGCGTAGGCGGCGAAGTACGGGATCTGTCGCTGGACGACTGGCGCAAGGCCATCGACATCAACCTGTGGGGCGTCATTTACGGGTGCGCGGCGGCTTACCAGGCGATGCTGCGGCAAGGTTCCGGTCACATTGTCAACACCGCTTCCGCCGCGGGCCTGGTAGGTGAGCCCGGACTGATTCCTTATTCCGTCACCAAAAGCGCGGTGGTGTCGCTCTCGACGGCGCTGCGCGCGGAAGCCGAGGGATCGGGCGTGCGCGTGAGCGTGGTCTGCCCCGGGTTCGTGGATACAGCTATCTATGAGAATGCCATCGGCGTCCGCATCGATAAGGACGAGTTCCTGAAGAAGCTGCCTGTGCGGCTGGTCCCGGCGCCCGAGGCCGCGCGCAAAATTCTACGCGGCGTGGAGCGTAACCAGTCGATCATCGTGTTCCCGTTTTATGCCCGGCTGATGTGGTGGCTGGTGCGCATCCATTCGGGCGCACTCAATCGGTTCCATCGCCGCATGCTGGCCAACCTGCGCAGCATGCGCAATCACTCGTAGCGCAGCGCGATTATCGGATCGATGTGGGTGGCGCGCCGCGCGGGGATGTAAGCCGCCAGCCATGCCACCAGGGCCAGAGTACCTGCTACCGCGCCGAACGCCACCGGGTCAGTGGCTTTCACGCCGAACAGAAGGCTGGCCAGCACGCGGGTAAGCCCGAACGCGGCAGCCAGTCCCACGGCCAAGCCAATCCCCGCCAGCGACAGGCCGCTTACGATCACCAGGCGCAGCATATCGCCGGCGCTGGCGCCCAAGGCCACACGGATGCCGATCTCCTGCGTGCGTTGTTCGACGGCGTACGACATCAGCCCGTAAATGCCCATGGCGGCCAGCAGCAGGGCCACCGCCGCGAATATGGTGAGCAGCATCATGTCGAAGTTCTGGCGGGCGGTCGCTCCGGAGATCACTTGATCCATGGTCCGGAACTTGGAGACCGGCAACTGGCCATCGACCGCTTGGAATTCGTGCAGGATGGAAGTGGCCATCGCGCCAGGCTCCCTGACAGTGCGGACCACCCAGCTTAACGGCAACATCTTGTTGGTAAGCTGCGTCAGCCCGTCCACAAGCTGCGCGCCGGGAACATACATCACGGACTGGTTGGCCTCGGTCAGGCCATTTTCGCGAACATCGCCGACAATGCCGACGATCTGCCGCGCGGGCTCTTCCAGATCCGGAGCGAGACCCTTGCCCAGCGTCATGCTCTTGCCCATCGGATCTTCCTTCTGAAAGTACTTCTTGGCCAGCGCCTGGTTAATCACGATCACCCGCGCGGAGGTTCCCGTGTCGTGATCGTCGAAAACGCGGCCGCGCAGCAGCGGAATCTTGAATACCGAAAAATAGTGCGGGGAGACGGATCGCCATTGCTCGTCGCCATCGTACAGATCGCCTTTGGCAGGCGTCCGTCCGGCGATGTTGAACGGTATGTCGATGCCCCCTTCGATGGGCAGCACTACAGCGGTGCCGGCGAACTGCACACCGGGCAGGCTCTCCAGGCGTAACGTCATCTGCCGCACCAGACTGGCCACCTGCGCGGTGGTGCCATAGCGATTGATCGAGAGAGACGTCTCCAGCGTCATGATATTGTGCGGATCGATTCCCGGATTCACGGCGTGCAGGCTGGCCAAAGTGCGGATCATGAGCGCGGCGCCAACCAGCAGGACCACTGCCAGGGCGATCTCGCTGACCACCAGAAAACCGCGCGCGCGGTTCTGGCGGCGGCCCGTGCCGGCGCGGCCGCTGGTGTCTTTAAGCGAGGAACTCACATCCATGCGCGATACGTGCACGGCGGGGAAAAGGCCAAACAGAATCCCGGTGGCGAAAGAAATGCCGATACTGAAACACAGCACCCGCCAATCGAGCACCGAGACCGCTGAACCCGCGTGAAGCCGGTCATTAATCCGGGGCAGGTCGCCCGGCGTGATGGCGAGCAGCACCTTCACGCCCCAGGCGCCGAGCAGGATGCCGAGAAGGCCGCCACCCAGTGAGAGCATCACGCTTTCGGTCAAAAGCTGGCGCACGATGCGCAGCCGGCTGGCGCCCACGGCTGTGCGGATGGCCATTTCCCGTTGCCGGGTCGAGGCGCGGGCAAGTTGCAGGTTCGCGACGTTGGCGCAGGCGATCAACAGTACAAAGGCTACGGCACCCAGCAGAATAAGCAACGGCAGGCGCACACCGCCGACCACCGCCTCCTGCAGGGGCACCACCGCGACGCTTTCGGTTTTGTCCATCCACTTGGGATTCGCCTCGCGGAAGCGCTCGCCGGCAATCTTCATCTGCGCGCGGGCCGCAGCCATGGTTACGCCGGGCTTCAACCGTCCGGCACAGATCAGGTAGTGACCCTGATTGGTGCTGTTCGGATCGGGCTGCAGGGGAACGAAGATATCGGCCGGGGGGTCGGACTGGAAAGTGGCCGGCAGGACTCCCACAACCGTGGTAGGCGCGCCCGCGATCATGACCGGCTGGCCCAACTGCCGCAGGTCGGCGCCCAAACGGCGGCTGAAAAGGTGGTAGCTGATCACGACCACGCGCGGGCCGCCCGGTACGTCCTCCTCGGCGCTGAACGCGCGGCCGATCGAGGGCGATACGCCGAACACTCTGAAGAACTCCGAAGTGACGTGGATGGCCTTCGTCTGCTCGGCATGATCTCCGCCGCCGACGCTCATGCTGACGCCCGCAAAATCGTAAGCAGCCATGGCCTCGAACACGTCGTTCTTTTTCCACGTGGTGAATTTCGGGACGGAGATGGAGGGGCCGTTGCCGTTAGGAAAACCACGCATCAATTCCATGATGCGATCGGATTCGGGAAAAGGCAGCGGCTTGAGGAGGATGACGTTGATGACGGAGAAAATGGCGGTATTGGCGCCGATTCCAAGTGCCAGGGCAGCGACGGCGATGGCGGTGAAACCGGGGCTCTTCCGAAAGACGCGCCAGGCATGGCGGAGGTCGGAAAGAAGGCTCTCCATACAGGTTAATACGGTCTACATATCCTTAATAGTTCCATAATATGCGGATGTATGGCATTTTGCCGGCGATTACTGTTCGACCAGTTCCACGCGCCGGTTCTTGGCGCGGCCGTCGTCGTTCTGGTTCGAGGAGACGGGCGCGAGCGGTCCGGCGCCCTGTGCGTTGAGGCGTGCGGCTCCGATATGGTACCTGTCGGTCAGGGCTTGGACCACGCTGCCGGCGCGCCTCCTGGAAAGGTCCATATTGGAATCCAGCGTTCCGATGTTATCGGTGTGACCCACGACCAGAAGCTTGAGCTTGGCGTTCTCCTGGAGCAGTTTCGCGATCTCCTGGATCGCGGCGTCCGATTGCGGCTTCACCTCAGCCTTGCCTGTGTCGAAGTAGATCCCATAGACGGCCGAGTGGCCGGTCTTGGTGATATCGCCGGCGAGCGCGACTGCATTCACGGCGACCAGATCTCCCTGCATCGGCTTCACCTCGATGACATAAAGCAGCGTGGAGGACCCGTTATCCAGATTGCTCCATTGCCCGATATGCAGGCTCACATAGACGTCTCCCTCGGCCCGCGACAGCTTGGCCGCCAGGTAGCGATGGCCGGCGCTCCATTCCCAATCGTCCTGTCCCTTTGCGGCGTACAACGTGGGTCCGCCACCGCCGCAGCCGGTGTTGTTCGCGCAACTGAACAGAACCTGGAAGCCGCCCTTCTGTAAAGCGCTTTCGTAGTTCCTGTATTGCCACGCTCGTCGGGGGGCTGGAAGCGGCCTGGGCATGCGAGAACGGGCGGGGAGAGAGACACGTATCGCGTATCGGAGGGGCCGGTGGGATGGATTGTCAAAGATCAGGGATGGTGCTGGTTAACGGGTGTCGGCCGCGGGCGCCGACATGAGGTAGGGCGCGTCGGGCAGGGGCGTGGAGGATGGGAGCGGAAACGGGATGAGCGGGTGAGGATCGGGGGAAGCGGCGAGCGGCTCGGGCTGCTCGGGCTGCGCGGGCTGCTGATCTGGGGCCGGGCGGTGCTGTTGGAGGTGTTCGAGGTCGTGCATGGCTTTGGAGAAGGAGCGCTCCAGGCGGGCGCGCTGCGCGGCGTAACGCTCCAGCAGGTCGAACTGGTCTTTGACGGACATCTGATTCATGAAGACGCCGGCCTCGCTGAGGGCGAAACGCATGAGGAGCCACTGGCTGACGGCCATCTGTTCGAGGAGGAGCTGTTCGGTGCGGGTTTGGGGGCGCCATTCGGATTCGAGGTCGTCGCAGAGCTGGTCGAAGTCTTCGGAGTTTTCGGGCGGGAGCAGGGTGGCGCGGGCGCGCAGGCCGTGGCGGAGGGAGTTCAAGCGCACGCGGGCCTTGCCTTCCGGGGTTATGGGGCCGGTGGAGAGCTGGGCATTCCGGCGGTTTGCTTCTAGCTGTATTTGGGAAACCATGGTTGTTGTCCTTACTTACCGATTCGAGCTTAGCCTGGCGGCGGTTGGGCGGGGGCTTGCGCGGGGTGGGTTTGGACGCAGAACTATAAAGATTCGTTTGAGTTCCGGGGATTGGGAAGTTTTGTGAACGGGCCGGGCTTAGAGCCCCTCGCAGGCATTTGCTCAGACATTTGCTCAGGCATGGGCCTGCCCGGTAGGCTTCGGACGAATATCAGCCGGCGCGCTGTCGTATCGCCTCGCCACCACCGCCGGATGCGATGCAAACGAGGAGCGGCGCCACCATTGTAGGTCGGTGCGAGACGGTCGGGGTCTCAGCATTCGCCGGTTTCGTCCGTCCAGTTCATGTGGACCGGACTACCAGGACTGATGGCCCAACGATGCTTAGGAAGGTGACCATTCACTGAGTGGCCGACGATCCGTGAGGTATTGATGGGGGAACCGGCTTAAGTCAATAATTTTGGCTTTCGTATGCGCCCATGTCGCAGCCGGTGGTTTCCCCTCCCCCGGGACGGGGCCGGCCGCGCTGGTCGGTGGTGAGAAGATTCCCTGCGAAGTCACGGCATCCAGCGGGATTGCCTGCGTCAAGCGAGGGGCTGCCTTTCTGCAGCGCCATTGTTTGCGTGGGACCTCCGTTGTTGCCCAGTGCGCCGAGCTTGGGATTCGTCCCATTGAGGTCCCCTGGAGCGCTGAAATTGCATGTACTGTCGCTGCTCAGGTTGTAGCCGTCGGACGTGATTGTGCCGGCACAGTTCCCACCGTTGCCGCTGTTCGCGACAATACTGTTTTGGATAAGAACCAAGCTTCCTGCGTTGCTGAGAGCTCCGCCGCCGCCGATATTCTCAGGGTTGGTGCCAAAACTCGAATTGCTGATCTGGACGGTCCCCCCTTGGCTGTAGATCGCTCCGCCGCTCGTGGTGGCACTGTTCTGGCTGAAGGTACTGTTCGTAACGGAAAGGGTCCCAGCATAAGTATAAATCGCGCCACCGTAGCCCCCGTTGTTCCCCTGCGACGAATTGGTGCTGAATGTGCTTCCCGTGATCGTCAATGTACCGCCGTTGCAAATGGCGCCACCGGAGGTGAAATTATTATTCGCGTAGTTGTTGAAGAAGGTCGAGGTCGTGATTGTCATCGTGCCGCGGTTGTCGATGGCGCCGCAGCTCGCGCTGTGCCCGGAGAAATAGGGGCTGTTCCCACTGAAGTTGGTATTGCTGATGATCGCCGTCCCGGTGTTCAGGATGGCACCGCCGGATAGCGCCGTGTTCACATAAAAATTGGCTTTGTTGACAGTAAGCGTACCGGAATTGTCGACACCTCCGCCGCCCGAATAGCCGACACCGTTTTTGATGGTGAGGTTAAACAGCGTAAGACTGATGCCGGGTCCGACCGTGAAGACATTGGCGGTGTTGGTGCCGTCGACGATGGTGGTCGCCTCATTGGCGCCGTTCAGCGTCAGATTAAATGGGATGCTTAGGTTTTCCCCGTAGGTGGCCGCGGCAATCTGAATTGTGTCGCCGGACGCCGCAAGCGAGATCGCGCGTTTGATGGTGGCGCAGGCGTTGGCTTTCGTCTTGCAGCTATTGCCGGTATCGCCGTTGACCCCGTTGACATACCATGTGCTGGCGAGCGCGGCGGAAGGTAGCATCATCAGAGCGCCGAGAAACGGGACAATCGTGCGATTCAGCATGGTAATTCTCCCAGCAACAATCTGTTTGCGACAATCGGCCCTCGTCTTAAATCAAATGACGGATTGGTCACCGGCACCAAGTTGGCGTGGAGGGCGGTACCTAGTAGAGCGAACGTGCTCGTGACCGACAGCAGGGTCATCTTTATCCTCCGTGTTTCGTTTTCGGGTGTTCACGTAGTATACCCGCTTTCGGTGCATCGGAAAGGTTTTCTGCGGTTTTTTCTTTGTGAAAGGTACCGGCATTGATAGAACTCAGAAGATTCGGTAAGCGTCACCCACGCCTGGCGCGCACGATTCTGTGGATGCAAAACTCAGCTTGTCTGGGAATCATATCGAAAGACAGAACGGCCCTTCTCTCAACGAGTCCGGATTAGTCTCGGGAAACGCGCCAGGTTCCGGCAACCCACTCGACCTTCGGGTACAACTGCCGCAGTCTGTTTGGCCGTCATGAACCGGCGTTCCGTTCGCGTTCAGGGTAGGTCAGCGCCTGTGGGGCAGCGCCTCCGTCATCCCTTGCGGTATTGCTGGTCGCTGACATGCTCCATCCAGTCGACCACTTTGCCGTCCAACTTCTCCTGGATGGCGATGTGCGTCATGGCGGTAGCGGGTGTCGCGCCATGCCAGTGCTTCTCGCCGGGGGAGAACCAGACCACATCACCCGGCCGGATCTCCTCGATTGGCCCGCCCTCGCGCTGGACCCAGCCGAAGCCTGCGGTGACGATCAAGGTTTGTCCAAGCGGGTGCGTATGCCAGGCCGTCCGGGCGCCGGGCTCGAATGTGACGCTGGCGCCCTGAACCAGCGCCGGGTCCGGCGCCTGAAACAGTGGATCGATGCGGACGGTCCCGGTGAACCACTCGGCGGGGCCTTTGGCGGAAGGTTGTGTGCCGGCTCTCTTGATTTCCATTGGCTTGATCCTTTCAGTCATTGTCTCAGTCATTGTCGCGCGGCATGATCCTGACGGTCGCCGAGCGGGCGCGGGCGCCGATCATCGGCTTGAGATAGGGGCTGCCGTGGTGTTTGGCGCGGTAGGCGTCGTCGATCCGGTCTCGGATGGGACCGTCCACCGGCTCGAAGGTGACCTCCCTGGTCAGGCCGGCGGCGACGATCCGCCCGGCCTTTTGCCGCACGGCGGCCCGGTACCAACGAGAGTCCGGCCCGTTGTATGCGCGCGCGTAAAGTACGGCATCGACCGCCACGGACCAGATCCAGGTCGGGGTGCCGTAGGTTATCCCGTCCTCGCGGAACGGTGCGATGTGCAAGTCGTCGGCCTCCGCGATCTTGCGCAGTTCATCTTGCGGCCATGCGGTCATTGCGAGTTCAAACCTTCTTCTTCCAGTACTCCAGCGTAGGACCGGCATGGACTCCCGCGCCAACGATGGCTCTCTGGCGGACATTCGCAACCTCCTCAGGAGTCATCTTTTTGAAGTTTTGGACGGCCGGATGTTGTCTTCCATCTGTCCCTGAGTGGCGGCGCCACAGATGGCGACGTGCACGCCCGGCTGGCACAGCGCGTATTTCAGACATTCGGTGGGACTCAGAGATCGCAGCAGGAACGCTTTGCCGAAAACCTTGATGGCCTGGACGGCCACACCGCGCTCGGCCGCGACCGGAAGAGCCGTTTCTTCGAAGCTCAAGTAAGCGCGGTCCGCGGCGTGAACCGGCATCATTACGCTGTCCCACTTGTCGTAGGCCTTCAGCAGCGCGGCGTGCGCCTCGGGATCGTAATGACCGGTGAACCCGATGAAGCGGCACTTGCCGGCTTTTTTGGCGGCTTCGAAGGCTTCCAACACGCCGCCAGGGCTCAGGATCCTGGCGATGTCCTCCTGGTCCTGGACGGCATGGACTTGCCACAAATCGACGTAGTCCGTCTTCAGTAAACGGAGGGACGTCTCCAGATCCTGTTGCACTTCCTTCGCGGTGCGCTTCAAGGTCTTGGTGGTGAGAAATACATTCTTGCGGACACCCTGCAGGCCGATGCCGTATGCCTCTTCGGAGAGCCCGTCCCAATAGCCGCGGGCGCAGTCGAAGTAGGTCACGCCAAGGTCATATACCGCGCGAACGTGGGCGGCGGCGGCCTGAATGTCGGGATGGAGGTCCATTCTGGCGCCGCCCTGAGCGATGATGCCGACCTTTATGCCGGTCTTGCCGAACGTGGTGGTGGGAATGCCGCCGGACTGCATGAATTCGTCTCCTTTGACGCTCACTGCTCGCTCATTTTCTCGACCTGTTCGGTGTAGCGGGCGCCTTCGACCGTGATCCGCGAGGCGGCGCTATCGATCTCCTGGAGATCGGCCGGCGTTAGCTCTAAAGCAACTGCTCCGATGTTTTCTTCCAGGCGCTCCAGCCTCCTGGTACCGGGGATTGGAACGACCCAGGGCTTTTGGGCAAGCAGCCACGCGAGCGCGATCTGGGCCGGTGTCGCCTGCTTCCGTTTCGCGACGTTGCGGAGCAAGTCCACGAGCGCCTGATTCGCTTTACGTGCCTCGGGTGCGAACCGCGGAATGCTGTTGCGGATGTCCATACCGGGGAATGCCGTGTTCTCGCCGATCTTTCCGGTGAGGAAGCCCTTGCCCAGCGGGCTGTAGGGAACGAAACCAATCCCCAACTCCTCAAGGGTGGGCAGAACTTCCTCCTCAGGACGCCTCCACCACAGCGAGTATTCGCTTTGTACCGCCGTGACGGGCTGGACTGCGTGCGCGCGGCGAATGGTCCGGGCGGCCGCTTCGGAGAGGCCGAAGTGTTTCACCTTTCCTGCCTGTATGAGGTCCTTCACCGCTCCGGCGACGTCTTCGATGGGCACTTCCGGGTCCACGCGGTGCTGGTAGAAAAGATCGATCCGATCCGTTTTGAGCCGCTTGAGGGAGGCCTCGGCGACGTGCTTGATCCGCTCCGGCCGGCTATCCAGTCCGAGCCAGCCAGGACTTCCATCGGGGTGGAGATCGAATCCGAACTTGGTCGCGATCACCACCTGGTCGCGCAGGGGCGAGAGCGCCTCTCCTATTAGTTCTTCATTAGTATATGGGCCGTACACTTCCGCCGTATCGAAGAAGGTGACGCCGCGCTCGACCGCGGCGCGCAGCAGGACGATCATTGCCTGCCTGTCGCCGGCCGGACCATAATGTTGCGACGACATTCCCATGGCCCCGAACCCGAGAGCCGAGACTTCCAGTTGGCCGTTTCCAAGTTTGCGTTTTTGCATGATTCTCAGTAGTGCTCCCAGGCAACTCTCCAGTGTTCCTCCGGACGCGTTGACTTTACGATGAGCTGCTTCCCTGAAAACTCGTAGGCGCGCGGCAGGTCTTTGCCGATCAGAGTGCGCACCAGCGCGCCTTCCACGTGAAAGGTGAAAGTGCCGGCGCGTTCGTCGATCTCGTAGCTGCCATAGGAAGCTTCGTAGCCACCTTGCGAATATTGTTCCGGCCCGGCATGGACTGCCGGCCGCGGATCGCGTTCCATCACCTGAACGGACATGTGCCCGTCGGGGGTGTAGACCAGCAGCCCGCAACAGTCGATGCGGTGAAGTTTGCCGTCCGCCGCCGGCTGTTCGAGCCAGGCCAGCCGCCACGCTCCGACGAACCGGTCCCGTGCGCTGCCGGCGGCGCCGGAGTTCGCGGTCACAGTAATAAAAAGGCACAGCAGGCCTACCGGAAGCAGTTTTTTCATTTGCGGCTTCTCGTCACCCTCACAATTCCAAGTTACCGAAGGGCGGCGCAGTGGCGCTTTCCCAATCCTGCCGATTCTTTGCCCGATCCTGTTCGGAGGCTGTATTTTGTGCACGCCGTGCGCCTTCGCGCGATAGACTTAAGAAGAAAGAAATGCAAAGCAAAGTGTCGAGGCAGACAGTGGCTATGGCCATGCGCAAGGAGCTGGCCAATAAGATTGCGGGACATGCGCCGTCAGCGGGAGAGCATCCGACGGCCATCCCCGGGCTGGTGCTTTACCGACGGACGACGCCCACAGCATGTTATCGAGCCACGTACGAGCCCAGCCTCACAGTGTTCGCGCAGGGACGAAAGCGCATCAACCTGGGAGGCACGGCGTACCTTTGCGACGGATCATCCTTTCTCCTGTCGTCGATCGATGTGCCGGCGCAAAGCCAAATCGTGGAAGCGTCGGAACAGGCGCCGCTGCTGTCGATGTATCTACGGCTGGATATGCCGACGGTGCGGGAGGTCCTGAGCCGGGAAGATCTTCCGGAACCCGAAACCTCGGTTCCATACCGCGGGCTGGCGGTGGGCGAGACGACGGCCGGGCTGCTGGGCGCCTGCATCCGGCTGGTCGAACTGCTGGAGACTCCCGAGGACATACCGTTTCTCAGCCACCTGATCCAGCGGGAGATCGTGTACCGCATCTTGCGCACGCCGCAAGGAGAGCGCCTGCGCGCGATCGCGACGAGGGGAGATCTCAGCCACCGAACAGCGAGAGCGATCGCCTGGCTCAGGGCCAACTACGCCAAGCCGCTACACATGGAGGAACTGGCAGGGATTGCGCGCATGGGCGTTTCCACGCTGCACCATCAGTTCCGCGCATTGACCACCATGAGTCCGCTGCAATACCAGAAGCAGCTCCGGTTGCAGACGGCCAGGCAGCGCATGCTGATGGACGGGATGGATGCGACCAGCGTGGCGTACGAAGTGGGCTACGAGAGCGTCAGCCAGTTCAGCCGGGAGTACAGCCGCTTCTTCGGCCAGCCGCCCATGCGCGATATCAAAGCCCTGCGCGATGGCAAAGCCGTGGCGATCAACGCCGCGTGACGCAATCGCCTTGGTGTATTCGTTCCGGATGCTTCCAAGGAACCGCGCAAAACGGGCCGCCCCACGCCGCTGGAAACTGCGGAGTTCCTCTCCTAAGTGGCGGCGCGGGAGGCGCGTCCCTTTGCGCTTCTAAGGAACCGCGCGAAACACCCCGCGCCGCTGGAAACTGCGGAGTTCCTCTCATAAGTGGCGGCGCGGGATACGCGTCCCCTTGCGCTTCTGAGGTGATAGGATGCGGTTCTGAGTCAGGAGGAACACGATGAGCCAGGCCACTCCGGATACGATGAACCCGCTGGATCCGGCGCTATTTCGCGCTGAGGCGATTTCCGAAGAAACGCGCGGCTGCAACGTGGAGATCATCAGGCTGCTTACGCCGGCGCCTAACTGGTGGGAAGTGGGCGCGCCAGCCGCCCGGGATGCCCGCGCGCGCGGGGAGGGGCCTTTTCCCCTGGCGCCGAAGTCAGCGCGGGCGCGCACCATCACGATCGAAGGGAAGGGCGGTAAGATTCCGCTGCGCATCGTCGCGCCACAGAATCCGAGGGGCGCCTATCTTCACATACACGGTGGCGGCATGGTGCTGGGAGCGGCGGATCTGCAGGATCCCATGCTGGAGCGGGTGAACGAAAAAGCGGGGTTGGCGTGCGTGAGCGTGGAATACCGCCTGGCGCCCGAGAACCCTTACCCGGCCGCGCCGGACGACTGCGAATCGGCGGCTTTGTGGCTGGCGGATCACACCAAAACGGAATTCGGCTCCGATGTGCTGGCTATCGGCGGAGAATCGGCGGGGGCCACGCTTTCCGCCGTCACGCTATTGCGCATGCGCGACCGGCACGGCTTCACGGGCTTCCGCGCGGCCAACCTGGTGTACGGCGCGTACGACATTTCCATGACTCCGAGCCAAAAGCAGTTCGGCAACCGGCGACTGGTGCTGCGCACGGTGGACATTGAGAGGTTCATGGGCGCGTATCTGCCAGGGCATCTTCGAGCGGCGCCGGATCTGCGGGATCCGGACATTTCGCCGCTCTATGCGGACGTGAAGGGGCTGCCTCCCGCGCTGTTTACGGTGGGCACGCGCGACGCCCTGATGGACGATTCGCTTTTCATGTACGCGCGATACATCGCGGCGGGCAACCGGGCGGAGTTGGCGGTCTATCCGGGCGGCGCCCACGGGTTCAACTTTTTTCCGATAACCATTGCGGGGCAGGCCAACGCGCGCATGGACGCGTTTCTGGCGCGCGAAACCGCGTGACGGCTTTCCGGGATGATCCGGAGCGCGGCCTGCATTCGCCCCTGTAAGCGTAACGCCGAATGGCCGCATGCTGCGAGAGCAGCAAATAGCCGAATGGGTGGCGCCGCCCTGGTCCGTTACGAGGGACAATAGGATGTCGCGAGATCCGGGTCGATTAATCGGGCGCACGTCTTGGAGTGGCGGGGTATTCCGCAACGCGGGTGGCAAACGCCAGTGCGGGGAAAGAACGCTCGCCGTGGGGGGCGCATGGGTGTTCCGGAATCACATCACGAGACGAACTTGACGTTTGAAGCGATGACGGACGATGCGCGTGAAGCCGTTGTGCCTGGACGAGGAGAATAAGAGGGTCACCCCTATTCCCTCGGTTGCGCTCGTGCCAAATCTGATCCTAAAAGGACAGGTGCGAGCAATGACTCTGAGCGGCGATGGGCTGACTCTGCGTGCTGGCACTTTCACCGCGAATGGCATATCTGTAACAAGCCGCCTGGAATGGCGAAGAGCCCGTACCGGCAGGGACAAGACAGAGTGGCAAGAAACCGCGGTCCGGCATATTACTCGCGATAAAGCGGCTTCGGTCCGGTGATGCACTTCGCAACTGCTGCCTCGGCCGTATCAGCAGCATTCAAGCCCCGCATGAGGGTTGCGTGCGTTCCCCGCATGACCTGGAATGTGCACCAGGCAAGCCCGACCGCCTTCAATTTCGGTAGCATGTTCCGACGCCAGATGATCAAACATCGGGAGAAGAGCATGCCGAACCCAAGCGCCCGCGCGAAGAGGGTCATGCTTCATCTACCGGCCACATATCACTTGGATGATCTGCGCCCTTATGCGGTGCGGATCGAGAGTATCCCCGAAGCTTATGAATTTGGTTGATTCGGAAGTTTTGACAGGCAAGCCGGTGATGATCGACGGCAAGCACTTTCACAATTGCCGGTACACCAAGTGCACGCTGATCTACGAAGGCGGCGAGTGGGCTGCGACGAACACCGCGTTCGATCAATGCCAAATCACGTTTAGCGGACCGGCTGCACGCACTTTGGCACTCATGGCGCAGATTGGAATAATCCGTTCCGCGATGATGCCCCAGCAGCACCCGGCTCCGGCGAGTGTTCCTCCCGCGCCGGTGCATTGACGCACGACTAATGTTAGTGGACTAGGAACCTCTGCCAGTTCCTTGTTCTTGTGAATCGCCGCAGTCCCTCGTGGGCTGCGGCGCTTTTTATTCTGCGAACATGCGATGATTCAGCGGTGGAAGTCGGCGATCTTCTCAACCATCCGCATCACCCGCGTTGAGGACAACGTTGCCTGCGTGACCCTCGAAGGCAACATCCAGCGATTCTGCATCATTCGGATCGATCAGCAGGAGGTGGAGGAGATGAAACGCTGCCTCGCGACGGACGGTCGCCCTTGGAACACCATTTGAACACTATCCGGAAGAACAGGGCTGAAAACTGGATGAACTCAATCGCCAGAAAGAGGCGAACAAGAACGTTATGTTCTTTGTTTACAATTGAAAGGACATTTTGGGGGCTTGCATTCTACCGCTGAATTGCTCCCGCTCGCCCGCATCCGGTCCTGCTACAGGTTCAATATCACACCCGGCACAAGGCTCGGCGAACCGGTCCCCCTGCGTCCTGAGCTTGGCCCGCTCGCTCCGCGGTCACCGCGATACCAGCGGCAGTTCCAGATATCTCTCATCCCCCGCGCGCATGATAAATCCGCTCAGTCGCTTTCTGATAATCGCTCGCCGTGGTGCAATCCCGTTCGACGCCAGACGGCATTGCTTCTCAACTCGTTGGAGTGTGGAGGTTGGTGAGCTATAGGGATGAACAGCATGGGCACGAAGCCAGCTTTCCGTTTGGCCCCAAACCTGAAGGCTTCCTTATTTATACGGCCGATGGATTTGTATCGGCACAATTGATGAAGCCGGGACGTCCCTCGTTCCAATCACACGATTGGCATGGAGGAACGCCGGACGAGTACCGGCGCGCCGGAAGCGGTTACCTCGCTTACTGCGGAGTCTACGAGGTTGACGAGGAGAATAAGACGGTCACCCATATTCCCTCGGTTGCGCTGGTACCAAATCTGATCTTTCAACGTCAGGTGCGATCAATAACGATTAAAGGCGACCGGCTGACCTTGTGTGCTACCGGCACTCCCGCAGTGAGTCGCCTGGAATGGCAAAGAGCCAGTGCAGGCGCTCGAGCACCAGTATTCCAGGTCGAGATAGCCCCCGAGAGTAGATCGCGAAAGTAGGTCTCGACTACGAGCGCTTCGATACCGGTACGCAACCGCGGTGTCATGCGTGAGCGCGGGCAAGCCAGGCTGCTGCTATGATTCATCTATATGGCCGGATACGAGCCGGGCGACCGCCCCACGATCCTGAGCAGGCAATTCGTGGTGACGTTCAGCGTCGGCCTGGTGGTGATCCTGATCGCGGTGGCCGGCATTCTTTATATGCAGCGGGGGGCGCACGTGGAGCTGAAGGGCTCCATCCTGAAGGTGCGCACTCTCGGCATGGACGACAACAGCTCCCTGGCGGTGGTCGATTTCCGGTTTGCCAATCCGTCGGACTATCCGTTTGTGGTACGCACGGTGGATGTCACCGCCACCGGCGCGGATGGTCAGGAATACACCAGCACGCCCGTGCCGGAAGTGGACGCCAAGCGCATCTTCGAGTATTACCCGGTACTCGGACCGAAGTTCAATCCGTCGTTGATCACGCGCGACAAAATCCCGGCCCGGCTGACGCAAGACCGCATGATCGTGGCGCGTTTTGAAATCCCGCAAGCTAAGCTCGACGCGCGCAAGAACCTCAAGGTGCGGGTCGAAGATGTGGATGGGCCAGTTTCGGAGTTGAGCGAGAAGTAGCCGCGTAGGCGCGGGCTACTTGACGCGCACCCAGAACGAGCCGGAGTGCTGTCCGATTCCTCGGCGATGGCGGCGTCCAGGGCCACCGATACTGTCCAGTAAATCGCCGGCAGTTTTTCCCCCTGCGCTGTATGGGCTGGTTGTTCGTGCTCGTCCATTTGGCACAGACTATGACATAAGGGGGAAGACAGGAAGAAAGTGCGGGGCTGAGAGCCCCGCGCAGGCTAAGAGCCTGGCCCCACTATGCGCGCAACAGTTTGTGCAGGACGGCGTTGCGGGGAGAGTTGGCTTCCACGTGATCGGCGCCGGCGGCGGTGAGCATGTAGTCGGAGTTATCGCCCATCTGCACGAAGCCTTTGTCGCGCAGGTACCAGATGCTGAAGGCGATAAATTCGCGCGGAAACGACATCAGCCGCTCCAGTTCGAGCAGGGAGAGGCCGGGATGGTCCATATCCGCACGGCGCCGGTTGTAGAGCAGGCAGAGGGCCCCCAGGCGGCGATTCTGCTCGCCCTCGATACCGTCCACGAACTCCTTCAGTTCGAAGGCCGGCAGCGGCTGGCATTCCCCAACTTTGCGCGCCACATCGTAGGAGGCGCGCTTGGCAGGATCGGAGAGGACTTCGAAAGCCTCGTTCAGCAGCAGGAACCGCTCGGAATCTCCGGTCTGCGGATTATCGGGATGGAACCGGGCGGCCATGATGCGGTAGACGCGGTGAATGGTTTCCGGCTCGGCATTAGGGCTGACCTGCAGCACCTCGTAGTAGTCGATGGCATCCACCAGGGGCAGTTTGACGGTCCGCTTGGTCTCCTCGGAGAACTCGAGCCCGATCACGAAGTTGGAGCCGCGGCGGGAGCAGTTGCGGACAAAGGCGCGGCCACTGAGCTCGTGGCGTTCGGCCTGCAGCGTGACCGGCGCGCCCGGGTCGAGTTGTTCGGCCGATTCGATGCGCATGCCGGATTTGGAGACGTTCAGCCCGCGCACGCGTATCGATCTGCTCTGGCCGCGCACATCCTGCCACACCAGCGCAAACATAGCGTTGGTGAAACGGCGCGGCTCTTTCCTGTTCTCCGCCATTCTTCTCGAGACTCCTCATTAAAGGGATACCCTCGCCTTCGCCCGCGGGGCAAGTTGGCAAAGGTACTCGGGGTAATAGTTAACGTTGCAATTGGTTAGGAACCGGTTAACTGAAGGTAACGTCACGGAAGGCGGCGGCGCGGGGGGTACGATTCCGAACATTCGCTTTGTTTTTGGCTTTAGTATGTTTACAATAGCATTAGGGAGCGCTATATCCAGGCCACATGGACTCCGACGCGCCGCTGAATGCCAGGCTGCAGGACATCCTGCATGCCATCGTGCGTACTTACATCGAGACGGGTGAACCGGTGGGCTCGAACGTTATAGCCCGCCGCCGCCACCAAGCCTTGAGTGCGGCCTCTATACGCAATGTGATGGCCGACCTGGCCGACGCCGGGTACCTGTCGCAGCCGCACACTTCAGCCGGCCGGGTTCCCACGGAAAAAGCATTCCGGGACTACGTGCAGTCGCTCAACGCCGGCAGAATGCCATCGGCCGAGGCCGCCCGCCTGCGAAGCGAGCTCAGCGAGGCGCCCACGGCGGCCCTGCGGGTGCAGCGATCCTGCCACATTTTGACCGAGCTGACGCATAACATCGGGATCACCGCCGCGCTACCGCCGGCTGTGCGCGAACTGGACCAGATCGAGCTGGTTCCCCTGGGGGACCGCCGGATCCTGGTGATCCTGGTGACGCGCGACCACTCGGTACACAATCGCGTGGTCACGCTCGAAGAAGCCATACCCTCGGAAGAACTGATCAGTATCCGCAATTATCTGAACCAGAACTTCAGCGGGTGGCGGCTGGAGGATGCGCGCCGCGAACTATTGGTGCGAATCGCCGAAGATCGCGCCATTTACGATGCCGTACTGCGCAGGGTGACGCTGCTGTACCGCGAGGGCCTACTGGAAGTGGAAGCCGCGCCCGAGGTGCACATGGAGGGCATGGCCAATCTGATCGGACTCGATCTGCATCTGACGCGCGAGAAATTGCGGGATCTGTTGCATGCGCTCGAAGAGAAGAAACGGCTGGTGGAGTTGCTGAACAGCGTGCTGGAACCCCAAACCGGCGCGTTGGAGGTGCGGGTGGGCCTGGAAGAGGCGCATCCGGCCATGAAGGAAATGGCCATCATCGGCATCTCGTTCCAAATGCCTAGCGGCATCTGGGCCAAGATCGCTGTGCTCGGCCCGATGCGCATGCGTTACGAGCGAGTGATGGGGGCCGTTCTGCAAACCCGGCGGGCGCTCGAGAGCATGCAATTTTAGGTTCGTCAGAAGAATTCGAGGGTCGATTCCGGCTCGGGCAACTTGCCAAGTGAGTGATAAAGCGCAAGTTCGAGGCAGCGGAAGGTGCGGAAATAGTTGAGGATCAGTTCGCGGTGCTGGCGGAGTGACCGGGCGATATTCTTGATGGGTGGAACTTTCCGGCCCATGCGGGCGAGTTGTAATCCCAGAGCTGCTGAAAGGGTTCCTTAAGAAGGTAAGCACGTGGCAGCGCGAGCAGACCGCGGCCGAACCCTTGCGCGGTCATACGGCCACTTCGATGCTCTTCTTGCCGGCACTGAAGCAGGCACGCTGGTAGACAAAACCCCGGAAACGATGGCAGCGGTTTAGAATCGTGATCAGTTTCATGGTGCGGAAACGGGCGGCGGCGAATCTCTACCATAAAGCGCTCCAAACCCGCGAGCCGCGGGATCGATAAACGCTGCGCGACTACAGAGCACCTGGGGCGCAGAATACGAGGTCCGCGACCGCCGGCTATGCCAAGGTCCGAGACGGCGACAATCCGTCAAAGTGGATTGCGAATGAGAGCGGGCCTCTCGTGCCCGTTGCCGTGTTTCAGGATGATCTTTAGCGAATTCGCTTATCTTAGCGAACGCCTTTCGGTCATCAGCTACACAACGTCGTAAATCCTGGGTTTCGCTCCCACGCCTCTGGGTCCGAAATCAAGATCGATCATCGTGAGAGCTTCGCCAAATTGCCGATGGTCCGAGTGGCGCTCGTATATGACACGCGCGTCTTTCCATCGCCGGGCAGACGACCAGCTCACCATAACGCTGCGGCCGGTGGCGCCTACAAGATCGAGGGACCAGTGGGCGTGTTCTTCTTCACGCTTGTCGCTGAAGAGTGGAGCATATCGAAGGCGGAGGGAGAGCCCGCCGATTTCGGCCATGACATGGAGCGGCATCAGGAAGTTGAAAATGATGGGAAGTACGCGGGCCTTGCCGACGAGCGGATCGGGATTACTGTCACTTGCCACCTCGACATTCTCATCATAAAAGTGGTCGAAAAGCGCGAGGTACTCTTCGTAGCCGTTGCTGATGTCTGCATTCACGAGCGCGTTGCTTAAATCGAGTTCGGCCTCGGCTGCCTTGGAGGAGTGATCTCTGTTCATAGTTTGTCCGTTAGCTCATTCCGGATTCACACATCAAACCTAAGCGCCGCGTCGCTTCCCAACATCACCAACATTTCGATTACGGCCCGTCGATCGGCTTCCTCATGCTCCATTTCCCGGACGAGGGAATTTAGCTCGCGGTCTAATCGTCATCTTCATGATGAAAATTGCTGAGGTCGTCTTCCATTCAACATTCCTTTCTTACTCTGTTTGCGCTCCGGCGTTGGCGCGGCTTTCATACAGCGCTTGACTCATGTTCCAGAGCCTGACTGCGACGCTGTTGTCGTATGTAATCTGTTTTGTGTGCGTCTCTCGGCACTGCCTGAAGAATCTGCCGGAGACACCGTCGAGATCGGGCGAGGACGCGACGTGGACGGGAGTTCTCGCTGCGCCTTCCGGAAATGCAAGCAAAGATGGAATGCGCTTTAACAACCACGGGACTGCTGCAGGTAGACCTCGCATGTTGTCACCCAGGCGTGTGAGCGTGGGTCCGGGACTAAAACAGTTCGCGGTAATCGTCGATCCTGCGAGGCGCCGGGAGAGTTCGTAAGTAAACAGAATGTTGCAAAGCTTCGAGCGCTTATAGGCTCCCCACCAGTTGTATTGCCGCTGACCCTGGAGATTGGAAAAATCCAGTTCTCCGCTATGGAACTCCGAGGACGCCGTGAGAATTCTTCCGGCGGGCGCGGCCCGGAGGAGATCGAGCAGAAGGTGAGTTAGCGCGAACGGCGCAAGGTGATTAACGGTGAAGGTTTTCTCAAGACCATCCGGCGTCACTTCTCTTTCTGCGAACACTGCGGCCGCATTGTTGATGAGGACATCGATCCGCGACAGACTTCCATGGAGCTTTTCGGCCAGGCGATGGATCTCCGCCTGCGACGACAGGTCTGCGAGGAACACGATGGGCTCGCTGCCGGAAGCGTATTGCGCGATTTCTGTGCGCATGAAGTTCGCCCGCGTTCGATCACGGCCCACCATGACGACTTCCGCACCTCGTTCCGCTAGTAGGATGGCGGTGGCCACCCCGAGGCCGCTTGTCGCGCCCGTGATGACGACCGTCTTTCCGCTCATCGAGACCTCGTGCCTCCGTGGTCCGGTACTCACCATTTCGAGTTCCAAAGCATCACTTCATTTCAGGAAGCGTTCTACGTTGTCCGCGGCGGCCCGAACAAGATCGAGCAACAGAGTTGATAGGAAGATGACGCAGGGCCAGGGTCTTTTCCACGCCATCTGTGGCTGGTTTCCGACGAACGCGCGCTAAGACGTCGCTGCTCGGGTGGCCTCATTGGTGCGCCCGCTAGGTCGACGAAGTGACGCTTATTTTGCTTTCTGGGCAGCCGTCGCTTCCTCGGTCGAGGGGGGCACAAGACCCTTCAGTCGCAGATAAACCGCGATGGTCCCGTACATCTCGTTATCGTGGGCCACGTTGAAATTAAGCAGGCCGAGTTTTGATTTATTGCCGAGCGGCGTCTTCACGATCGCCGCCCCGTCGGCGTCGGTCATCCCGCTGTAAGCGTCGTCGCAGAGTTCGCCGGACGCTTTGAGCGCGGCAACCAGATCGGCCTTGCTTGTTTTTGTGGCGGCGTCGCCGCGCTTCATTTCACCTTTCGTCATGCTACACATCGCCATCTGCGCGTCGGCGACATGCGCGATCAGTTGTCCAAAAGTTCGGACCTCAGGGGCTGGCTTAAACGCGTAATCCGCTTCCGGCATCTTCTCAGCTGCCTTGAGGATATTAGCGCTCACTCCCTTGTAGACCGCAGTTACCTCGGCGGTCATGGGGTTCTGGGCTCGTAACGCCGTGGACGCGGCGAATAGTACTACGGAAAGACTTAGGAAACGTTTTGTCACGCGATCTCCTTTTGGGTTCTCAAAAATATGTCAACTACTTCTCCCAGCTCATAGTGGCGACGACCGAGCCGCCGCCACTGCCTTCGCTGTTGCAATCAAGTGCGCAATGGTACGCGAGTCATTGAAGACCGTTCCCGATGCCAGCGTACCCTTCTGGACGGTTTACCAACCTAGAGTTGAGACCATCCTCCGTCTACCGGAAGCTCGGCGCCGGTCGTGAAGGTCGCATCGAACGCGAGGAAGAGGACGGCCTTGGCGATCTCGTCCGACGTTCCGAAGCGCTTCATCGGGCTCATAGCGGCCATCTTTTCCCTAAGCTGGGCGGCCGCGTCTTTATCGGGGAACATCTTGCCCAAGATCGGCGTGTCGATGGGACCGGGCGTCACCGCGTTGACGCGAATCTCGCGAGGAAGCAACTCAGCGGCGAGCGTCCGAGCGAATGATCGCACCGCGGCCTTGGCTGCTCCGTATGCGGCGTTGCCGGGCATTCCCTTGACGTTGGCGATTGAGGTCGTGAAGACGATAGAGGCTCCCCGATTGATCAGCGGCGCGAGCTTCTGCACCGCGAAAAGCGGTCCCTTGGCGTTCAGGTTGAACATCTCGTCATAGACGGCCTCGGTCATGCTTTCGAGAGGCGCTCGGATGCTGAACCCGGCGTTGACGAAGAGCAGGTCGAAAGTGTCGTACGCGGCCTTCACCCGAGAGGCGAGGGCGTCGATGTCCGTCAACGAGCGCGCGTCGCTCGAAACCACGATTGCGTCCTTTCCAAGCTCTTTCTGCGCCGAATCAAGTCCGGCCTGCGACCGCCCCGTCACTAAAACGCGCGCCCCCCCATCGAGGAGCATCTTCGCCGTCGCGAGCCCCATGCCGCTCGTGCCGCCGATAATCACCACCTTTTTACCTTGGTACCGTTCCACGTGTATTCTCCTTGCGAGGTTAGGATTGCTTTTTCTTATTCTGAACTGTTTGGTATGATAATCAGGCGCGGAGGCTGCGGTCAAGGCATTTTTGAACCATTTATTTCACAATCCCGCAAGACCCCGTGCATGATCATGTAGTTTCGCAATCGCCTGCTGATGCGCGTTACCGGGATCAGTTCAGCCGCGATCGCGCTCTCCTTAAGGACACCACTCTCAAGTTGCTGCGGAAGACGACGAATTTTCTATGTCAATCCGACGAGCCGATTTGTTATCGGCGGACCCGACGGCGACGCGGGTCTGACAGGCGAGAAATCCACGCCAGAGACCTTGACGACGGCCTGCCACGCAGCTTCCTGGCTGGCGCGATCGTGGAGGTGTGGGTGGCGCTGCGCCTCAATTGGGCCTGAGAACTTCCCTTGAGCCGAGGCGAAGAATTGCCCTGAGACGTCGGTTCCGAACTCCGACGCCTGGAGGTACCGACGGGCCGCGGTCTCCGGCGTCTGATTCATGCCGGGAATGAGGTTCACGATTGGGATAAACAGATACTTCAACAACGGGCCAGCGCTTCGCACCACCTTGGTGTCGGTCGCCCCACCGGGCGAGACAGCATACACGGCCATGCCGGAGGGTAGCCGGCGCGCCAGCGCCGCGACCCACCAAGCGATAATGAGCTTCGCGTCGGCATACGCATTGTTGGGCACGTACCTCACGTTCGGCCCGTTGCGAATCAGGGCTTCAACAGCGGCGGTTCGGTCACCCCGGTGGTATTTGGCCGCGAAGGCTGGCACGTCGGTGTACTTGAACATGGGGACGCCCCCTCGGGCTGGCTCCGCTCCGGCGATAACAATCCGCGCGTTGGGGCTTAGCAGGTTGGCGCGGAGCAACCCGACAGTCAGTTGATGATGGCCGATCAGCGGGGCCTGAGACGCCTCGACGCCCGCCGCAGTGAGCACGCGCTTCTTAAATGGGACCAACCCTGCATTGAGCAGCAGGAAATCAATCGGCTTACCTAGCTTGACCAGCTCGGCGAGCGCGGACTGAACGCTGGACGGCGAGTCCAGATCGAGCTCCAGCGGCGTGAAGACCTGTTTCTTGGTCTCAGCCGCGAGTTGAGCGGCCGTTTTCTGGACCCCGGCCAGGCTGCGGCCGGTGACGATGATCTCGCGCCAGCCCTCTTCGGCAAGAGTGCGGGCTGCCGCATAACCGAGCCCGGAGGTGGTGCCGGTGACGAGCGCGATCGAATGTTCCATGGGCATCTCCGTGGTGAAGTGTGAAGGCCGAGCCCGGAGGCCCCGTGGGGCCAGAGCCAGCTTGCTAATTTCGAACTATTCAGTTATATAATGGTTCGATGGAAATTGTCAAGGAGTTTTGAACCAAATGATTCAAAATACCGCTAGACCGCGGGGTCGACCGCGCAGCTTCGACGAGACGGGGGCGCTGGAAAAGGCGACTCAGGTGTTCTGGTCGAAAGGCTACGATGGTGTGACGATTGACGATCTCGTCGCCGGGATGGGTGTGGGACGGCCGAGCCTGTATGCCGTCTTCGGGGACAAGCGGGCGATATTCTTGCGCGTCCTCAGGGCGTACGCAGAACGCAAGGGCGCGTCAGCCGCGAAGGCACTTCTCTCGCCACAGAGTCTCCGCGACTCGATCGCGGGCTTTCTGAGGTACGCCGTCGAAAGCGCGACCGAGAAAGGGTCCGCCCCAGGCTGCCTTATGGTGTGCGTCGCGCCGCTTGTGAACGACGCTGAGGTCCGGCAGTTCCTACAGAACGCGGTCGCGGGCGGCGTAAGGCTGGTGGAAGGGCGTTTCCTGGCCGGGATCAGCGCGGGAGAAATTCCATCTGACTTTCCCGTAGCTGCGCGCGCAACCCAAGTAACGGATTTAGCGCGTGGGCTGACCATGCGTGCGCAGATAGGCACGCCGCGCAAGACGCTCCTCAAGGAGGCTGAGGGAGCTGCCGAATTGGTGCTCCTGCCGCCGCGTAGGGCGTCAAAATGAGATCTCAGCACCGCAGAGCCACCCAATTCATGGGGATCTCTCGTCTCGTCCTTAAGAGTGTGATAACGTCCTTATCACACTCTTAGGGATAAAACCCATGGGCTCCGCAGTAAGACCTTCACCGATAACGGAAGTGATCCGCTCGATTCGCCCACGTGCGCGAAGCACTGGAGACGAAGGCGACACGACATCCTGCAAAAATGCTGAAAGCCTGCTGGGTTGGGCTTAGACCAGGCTTAGACCCGGTTCGTTGATCATTGCCTTGGCTTCCAAAGGTTGATCGAATTGGATCGCTGCCTGTCTGACCGAGAGGCAATATGTCCTCAAAAGTTGGCCTGTCGACTGGGATCTGACTTCAGCTCGCGTACTGCAGATTCCACTTGGCCGTAAAACGCCCGTTGCTGACAGTTGCTAGCTCAGCGGGCCAGATCCTCGCTGAAGGCGTAGCGTTTACCGGGGAGGGCAAACTAGTTCGAAAGGCAACTGGCTACGAACAGGAAAAGCTGAAACCGCGTTATCCCACATCGGGTTCGCGGGCTGGGCGAGCCGAGCTTCCGGCGCCCACTGGAGCGTATCGGTGACCCACAGATTTCTCCGACGAGGCCAATTTTAGACCTTTCTAAAGCGAGCGCTGACGAATTTGGCGCCCTTTGCTAATCTAATAAGTAGTGGCAGACGAAAATCAGGAACAAAATGCTTCGGGCGTTGAGGAGCAGCCGCTCGCGGTTACTCCCGAAGCCCAAATTGCGGCTCTTACCGCGGAACGGGACCAGCTTCTCGCGGAAAAAGCCGATTTGAAGGACCGCCTTCTGCGGGCCCTGGCGGATTTCGATAACTTCCGCCGCCGCGCCGAACGGGACCGCTCCGAGTACGTGCAATATGCGGCCATGGAAATGGTTCGCGCGCTGATTCCGATTCTCGACGATTTCCAACGCGCCATGAAGGTGGAGACCGCCGATAAGGAATATGCGAAGGGTATCGAACTGATCGAGCAGCGGCTGTTCGAGGCGCTGAAGAAGGCGGGGCTGGAGCCTATTGAATCGGCCGGGAAGCCGTTCGATCCCAATCTTCACCAGGCGGTCGACCGCGTGCAATCGGACGAACTACCCGATCAGACGGTTCTCGAAGAATACCAAAGCGGATATAATTTCAAAGGAAAGCTGCTGCGGCCCGCGATGGTGAAGGTCGCCGTGCGGCCTTAGCGGTCCTCATAACCTCCCGTGTCGAAAAGAGACTACTACGAAATCCTGGGCCTTGCGCGCGGTGCGGACGATCCGCAGATCAAGTCCGCTTACCGGAAACTAGCCCTGCAATACCACCCCGACCGCAATCCGGACAATCCGGACGCCGAGGAGAAATTCAAAGAGGCAGCGGAAGCCTATAGCGTGCTGAGCGATCCGCAAAAACGCGCGGCGTACGACCGGTACGGGCACGCCGGGCTGCAAAGCTCGACGGCGCAAGGCTTCGATCCGAACGCGTTTTCGGATTTCAGCGATATTCTGGGCGACCTGTTCGGTTTCGGCGACCTGTTCGGCGGGGGCCGTAGCCGGCGCAGCCGGGCGCAGCGCGGTGAAGACTTGCGCTACGACCTGGAGATCAGCTTCGAAGACGCGGTCTTCGGGATGACCGCCGAAATCCAGGCGCCGCGCATGGAAGCCTGCGAATCCTGCCATGCCACGGGCGCGGAGCCGGGCAGCGGAGCGACCACCTGCCCCACCTGCCGCGGCAAGGGCCAGATCCTGTATCAGCAGAGTTTTCTCTCGGTTCGGCGTACCTGCCACACCTGCGGCGGCAATGGCCAGATTGTGCGGAATCCATGCCGACAGTGCCACGGGCAGGGGTACCGGCAAGTGGTGCGGAAGCTGAAGGTCAACATTCCGGCCGGGGTGGACGACGGCAATCGACTGCGGCTGTCGGGCGAAGGCCAACCTGGGGCCAATGGTGGACCGCACGGCGATCTGTATGTCGTTCTTAAGGTTAAGGAGCACGCCTTCTTCGAGCGCCAAAGCAACGACCTGCATTGCACCATTCCGGTCAATATCGGCCAAGCCGCCCTGGGCGCGGATATCGAAGTGCCTACGCTCGAAGAGCCCTACCGGTTGAAAATCCCGGAAGGGACGCAGAACGGTGCACAGTTCCGGCTGCGCCATCTGGGTGTTCCATCAGTCAACGGGGGAGCCAGGGGCGACATCTACGTACACATCGACGTACACATCCCCGGCAAGCTGACGCGCGACCAGCGCAGGCTGCTGGAACAGTTGCGCGATACTTTGCCGGTGGAGAATCACCCGGCGGAAAAGAGCCTGCTGGGCAAGGTCAAAGACTACTTCATGTAAATTCTTCGGCCGCGGGGTCTAACTGTTTTTTATGCTTTGGCTTACGGCGTTGTGCCTTGGGCAAGATTGGCTTTGAGGAGGGCACGATGCCGACGCGCTCCCGGGCCAATTTACGTACCTCCGTTTTCATATCGAAAGTTTGCTTTTTTCGCGCCATGACCACCCTCTACTCTACCCCGGGTATATCCCTGTGCCATCGTCACTTACCTGAAACATTCGCCCGGCCGGATGTGGTAACTATAGTAGGAAAACCCACGAGTAATGGGTCTTTAAGTACTACAAAAGTTATCTATCTCTCCCTGAGCCGTAAGCAATAGACCATCATGGACTTAGGCGTTTAGCTCATAGGATTTTCCCTTAAACCGCTGGGACTTTGTGCCCTTTCATACTGTTGCCCACCCCCAGCCCATGATGTACTATTGGTTCACTGCACATGCCGAAAATTAAGGCTAACGGGCTTCAATTACATTACATCACGGTCGGTATGGGGCCCGACATCGTGATGCTACATGGCTTCCTTGGGAACCTGGCTGTCTGGCACCTGTACATGGCTCCGATCCTCCGGCGCGAGCATCGGGTCACCACCTACGACCTGCGGGGCCACGGCTATAGCGACGTGCCGCCAAGCGGGTATACGGCTGCGGATATGGCGGAGGACCTGCGCTGTTTCCTGGACGAAATGGGCATCGAGCGCCCGATCCTGGTGGGTCACAGCTTCGGCGCCGATATTGCGATGTATTTCAGCTTGCGGTATCCCGAGCGGGTGGCGAAGCTGGTGGCGCTGGAACCGGGACTGGCAGCACTGGTCCACCTGCGCAACGACAAAGATTGGATCGGCTGGGCGGCCTGGGTGGCCAAGCTGGAGGAAGTAGGGATTCACGTTCCGGAGGACAAGCGCACGGACGCGGAATACCTGCTGCAGCTCAGCCTGGAGACTCCCAAGTTTTACGGTCCGGCGCGCGGCCTTCCGCGCAATCGCGAGCCACTGCTGCACCTGATCCGCGACACCACCCTGCTGAAAGATTACGAAGTGGTGGGCGACATGACGCTGGACGCCGTGCGCACCATTCGCACTCCGACGCTGCTGGTTTACGGGCGGGACTCGCACTTCATCAGCTCTTACGAATACCTGCACAAGGCGCTGCCCAACTGCAAGCCCGTGCTGCTACCGGGCGGCGAGCATTTCGGCCCGCTGGAGCAGCCGGAATTGCTGACGGAGCATATCCTTCAATTTGTGCGCAAGCCGGCGCCGGTGAGCACGGTGCCACCCACTCCTTTCGACGAGCACGCTCTGGAAGCCTCGGCCTGATTCGGACCCCGGTTTCATAAGCCGCGGCAGCGCAGGCTTCAGAGAAACTTTTGGGCGTGGGTGTGTTGCTGATCGCTGTTGCGGCAGTAGGCGGATATATTCCAGCCCGGCGCGCCTCTCGGATCGATCCAATGGTTGCGTTGAGGTCGAATTGAATACCACCAATTCCGAGAGATCTCTCAACGGGGTACTGTCTCCAGGGTCGGCAATACAGAAGTGGTCGAAGATTCGCACAGACTCCCGTGTAGTCGCGAAGGATTTTCCGACGACTCCCAAGCGCTATCGACTGCTCGTGACGTGTCAGGCACCGCTTCAGGGAAATAGCACGCCAGCCTCGGGTCGCGGGGGTCGATATTGCCTGACATTAGGGTTCTTCTCTATCGCCAGTTGCAAAAGCGTTATAATTCCGCGAGAGAGCGCCGCAACTTAAAATGGAAGCCCAACGCTGGAGGCAGATCGAGGCCCTATTCGAAGCCGTGCAGGGCCAGCCGCCGGAGCAGCGCTCGTCATTCCTAGCGAAAGCGTGCCTTGACGATTCCCAACTCCGCGCCGAGGTCCAGTCGCTGCTGGATCAGGATGCCAATTCCTTTCTGGAAAGCGCCCCGGTGTTTTCCATCAACGCGCTGACCGCCGGCACGAAGCTGGGCAACTTCGAGGTTGTCGAACTGCTAGGGCGAGGCGGTATCGGCGAGGTCTGGCGTGCCACCGATACGAAGTTGCGGCGCGACGTAGCGATAAAAGTGTTGGCTTCTGGATTCGCGCAGAATTCGGCGTGGATGTCGCGCTTCGAGCGCGAAGCGCGTGTTCTGGCGGCTCTTAACCACCCGCACATCGCTGCGATCTATGGACTCGAAGAATCAGGTGGTGTGCATGCCATCGCCATGGAAGTGGTGGAAGGACCAACGCTGGCGGAACGAATGCAGAGCGGGCGGATTCCGATTCCGGAGGCGTTGGCGATTACTCGGCAAATCGCCGAGGCGCTGGAATATGCTCACGAAAAGGGGGTCGTCCATCGGGATCTGAAGCCGGCCAACGTCAAGTTGCGGCCGGACGGAGTAGTCAAGGTGCTCGATTTCGGGCTGGCGAAGGCCGCCGTTTCGGTAAGAGCAACGAAAGATGAGCCAATGGAGACGGCAACTCGCACAGGGGTCATTTTGGGTACTCCGGCTTATATGGCGCCGGAGCAGGCGGCGGGGTTGCCGGTGGACCGGAGGGCGGATGTCTGGTCGTTCGGAGTGATGCTATTCGAAATGCTGGCGGGGCGGAAGATCTACGCGAGGAAAACGACGCTGGAAACCCTCGCCGCACTTGCCCGAGATGAAGTGCCGTGGGACCAGTTGCCGGCGGAAACGCCCACTGGCATCGTCTGGCTGCTGCGCCGCAGCTTGGATCGAGACGTGAACAGGCGGCTTCAGAACATCGGCGAAGCGAGGATCGCCATCGAGGCGGCATTGGCCGGCGACAATGGAATGCGGTCGCAAGGTAACGGTCCGCGGCCAAAGACGTGGCATCTGGTGGCGTTAATAGTTGTTCTGGTCTTTGCGGTAGTGGCTACTTTTGAGTTAGTCGCTTGGCTCCGCGTTCCGAAGCGGGAAGGAAGCTTCACGCCAGTTCCGCTCGTCTCGTTGCCGGGCTGTGCGGACTTTCCTGCGTTCTCCGCCGACGGAAACAGGGTGGCATTTGCTTACGGGTGCGATGCCAACAAGTCCGGGATTTATGTAAAACAGGTGGGAGGCGGTCCACCCGTACCGCTGACGACCGCGAGTGAGTACGCCAAAGTCGGCGCAGGGTTCACGACTTGGTCACCGGACGACCGCAACATAGCTTTCGTCCGAGGTCCAGGAAAAGATGGGGCTGTCATGCTAGTCCCGGCGGTCGGCGGGAGGCAGCCGCGCGAACTGGCGAAGATCGACGCAATATCCCTCTGCTGGGCTCCGGATTCGCGATGGCTGGTGCTTACGGCCCGGGATTCTGCAGAGAAGCCTTATGCCATTTGGCTCCTTTCCGCGGAGACAGGCGAGCGCCGTCGTCTGGTCACGCCGCTGGAGAACTTACCTAACCTCTCCGACGCTCTAACCGGAGATTTCGCGGGCAGTCTTTCGCCGGACGGGCGGACGCTAGTTTTCCTTAGGACTCTCGGCACGTTTAACGGGAAGCTGTTTGCAATCCCAGTATCACCGGATCTGCGATCCGAAAGTCCGCCGCGAGAGCTGACGGATCAGACGATCACCAACGGCTTTGGACGCATAGATTGGATCGGGGAGCGGGAGATCGTTTTCAGTGCTTCGGGCGGTTTGTACCGGATGCCTGTTTCCGGGGCGTCACCGATGCGGCTGAATTGGGCGGCGGGTTCCATTGGTGCGGTGGCAATTTCCCGGTTGCGACACAGGCTGGCTTATGGAAGGATCGATATCAGCGAACCTTTGTGGCGGCTGGATCTGCGCTCAGGGGAATTCCGGAAGATCGTCGACTCCAGTTACAACCAACAAATTCCACAGTATTCTCCCGATGGCCGGAGGATTGCGTTTCAATCAAACAGCTCCGGCGAATTGGGGCTCTGGACGTGCGATGCCGACGGCGCGAACTGCCAGCAACTAACCTCCTTTAATGGAAGTGTTGGCGGGAGCCCCCGCTGGTCTCCCGACGGTCGCTTCGTCACGTTTGATTCCCGCGAGGAGGGTCACGCCCAGATTTACGTGATGCCGTCCGGCGGTGGACCACATCGCCGGCTCACCAGCGGCACCACAGACAACCAGGTTCCGAGCTGGTCGCGGGACGGCCACTGGGTCTACTTCGAATCTGAACGGTCCGGTGAATGGCTGGTGTGGAAGGCGCCAGCCACTGGGGGCGAGGCCGTGCAGGTGACGCATACCGAGGGTGGAGCGGCATTTGAATCGGCCGATGGGAAGTCTCTATATTTCGTTTCTGAGCGGACAAAGGCCTTGTTCCGGGTGCCGGTGAACGGTGGGCAAGAGAAACTTGTTGCTCCAGCGGTGTGTAGATTCTCGGGCTTCAGCGTGACCGCAAGAGGCGTCTACTTCCTATTAGACGAGAGGACTCTCCAGTTGCTTGACGAAGAAACCGGCCGGATCCGCACTGTCGCCCGATTGGGAGAACATGCAGTTAGTAACGGGATGGCTGTCTCACCCGACGGTGCCTACATGGTATTCGCCGAGTTCGCCCGGACTCGTGACGACCTGATGCTGGTAGAAGGCTTCCGATAGGGTCCGGACTTGCAGCAAAACTTGACGTTGCGTATCACACGCCCCCGATAAACTGAAGGCATGTCCCGAACCTGGCCGAAGTCAATGTGCGGCGAAACCCCTCTGTAGAATGCTGAAGCGGAAGCCTCCAGGATCGCGTTTGCGGAGAAGTATACTCCCGCCCTGGCCCGATGAAGCATAGTTTTGCCATCTCGCGAGCAGGTTCTCGTCGTCGCGGGCATAGCCGACATCGGCATTCCCATCGACTCAGTCTAGTTTTATCACGGCAACGTTCTGGCTTCTATAACGGCTCTGGCAGAACCCGCGCCGCTTTTCGCTTGCTGCCCCGTCTGTCGAGAGGTAATGTCACGTGGCTAGCAATATTGCCCATAAGAGGTGTGGGATGAACGCGTTAACCCTACGGGTGACGGACGTTCCCGTGACGCAGAACCTTTTTCCGCCGCCGGGAGTTGAACCGGCGCTCGGGCGGTCGTTCACAGCGGACGAATGCCGGCAAAGAGCTGACGCTCCCCAAGCCGTGCTGCTACGGCCTCTGGCAGCGGCAGTTCGCTTCAGACCCTCAGTGGTGGGCAGCAAGTTGATATTCAACAATCGCGCCGTCACCGTAGCGGGCGTGCTGCCTGCCTCTTTCGACTTCGCCGCACTATTCGCGCCCGGCACGTCGGTGGATATCTTCATCCCCTGGCCGTTGACGGACGAAACGAACCGGCGAGGCAATACCATGACGATCATTGGCCGGTTGAAGCCCGGCGCTACGGTAGAGAACGCACGGCCGGAATTCGCCTTGCTGGCAAAACAGATGGAGATCCAGCATCCCGAACGGAACGGGGTGGTTCCGAGGCTGACTCCGCTCGATCAGGGGATCAATGGACGCGTTCGGCTGGCCTTGCTGGTGTTGTCGGGCGCGGTCGGCGTCGTGATGTTGATCGTTTGTGCGAACCTACAACCTGAAGACCGTACGTGCTTACCTTCTTAAGGAAGCCTTTCAGCATCGCTAGGATTACAACTCGCCCGCATGACCGGAAAGTTCCCCATGAAGAACATCGCCCTGTCAATCCGCCAGCACCGCGAACTGATCCTCAACCATTTCCGCGCCCAGAAGCTGCTTTCCAGCGGAGTTGTAGAGGGCCTGAACAACAAGGCTAAAGTCAGCATGAGAAAACTCTACGGTTTCCGCACCTTCCGCTGCCTCGAACTTGCGCTCTATCACGAACTTGGCAAGTTGTCCGAGCCGGAATCGAACCACTAATTCTTCTCACGAACCTCAACAAAAGACCTCTGAGATTCGGATTTTGATCTCAGCCGCGAAAAACATCCGGTCAACTGCCCCAAACGAAAATGATCGGCAGCAACAGCGCCATGTCACTCCGGAACAGCAGGGTCTGCGATCCCAGGGCGCGGCGCGGCACCAGGCGATCCTGAGACCGTCCTTGCAGCCACTCGCAGGCCAAGTCAACCCGAGGTGTCCCTACATGCGACGCCCAATACTCCAGGCCGGCTAATTTCCGTTCGACGCTCAGGGCCAACCACTCTTCGAAAACGGCTTCGTGCTGGTGCGCAATCGCGGCGTCCGCTTTACCGCTGTCGTAGTTCGCTTCGGGGAAGCGCTGGTTGAATTGATCGCACAAGCTGCGCGTGCCGGACCCGGCGAGCGACGCCAGATATACCAGCCTTTCGAATATCGGCATTTTCAGCAACAAGGATCGCACGAAGTTCACGAATTTGTCGTCATCCAATCCGGCCCATTCCCCGAAATGCGATGGGCTATCTTTCAGCAAAAGCTCATTCATACGTCATCCATCCTCTAAGCGGCGATCCCCTTCCGCAATCAGCCGTTAAAACGAATGAGCCAAGGTGGAATTGTGTCTCACCTGGAGGGCACCGTAGTAGGTCGGATCGGCGAACTTCTCATTGAAGATGCGGTCCCACTTGGCGTTATCCAGGCACTGCGCGCACCCCCCACAGGTGCACCGCACACGGCGGCCGCGAAACTGCTTTTTCTCAGCCGGTCTCTCCGCGAGAACGGCCTTCGGCTGCGGAAGCCGACCGGCGTTGGGGGCCGGGATAACGGGCGGCATCTCCACATCCGCCGGCATCAGGTTCGGGAAGAGTTGCGCCACCGCCGCCCGAGCCAGGCGTGCGTCTCTCTTTGAAACCCGCCGATGGGTGGGTGCGGCGAGTCCTGCGAGAATTCCAATCAGATCGGCAGAAGAAGCCAGCGAGACGCCGGCGTCGAATACAGTGCAGTTATCCATGGCCGCTCTTAAGGCATTCGGCTCGCCAATTAGAAATGCGCGGAAATAATAAGAATATATCTTATATATTCCAATAGTTCTAAACGTACTAAGTAAATCCAGGACATTTTTCAGGAAAACATCCACCACCCGCATCGCTGCGCGATATTGCCCAGTTGAGTGGGATTTTGCCACACTTCGCCCACCACCACCTGGAAGTTAAGACTTGAGCCCACCTCCCCCGCAAAATATTCAGCTATCCTTGTCAAGCGACTATTTTTCGTTATGTTTCAGTCGTTTACGTCAGAATTCTGTCACTCTCCGCCAGAGTGTGCTAATAATAGTTCTTCGGACTCCGCTACCCGGAATCCGTTAAACCCCTAAAGACAGAAACCGAAACATGGAGGTTGTAAACTAATGAAGATTCGTCCGCTCTATGACCGCATTGTGGTCAAGCGAATCGAGGACAAGGAAACCATGCAGGGTGGCCTTTATATCCCCGATTCCGCCAAGGAAAAACCCCAGGAAGGCGAAGTAGTCGCTGTGGGCAAAGGCAAGCGCCTGGAAGACGGCAAACTCGTTCCGCTGGACGTGGAAGTCGGTAATCGCATCCTCTTCGGGAAGTATTCCGGCAGCGACATCAAGCTGGATGGCGACGAGTTTTTGATCATGCGTGAGGACGAAGTCCTCGGCATCCTGGAAAGTCAGCCCAAAGTGGCGAAGAAGGCATCGTAAGGAGTAGAAATCAATGGCGAAACAGATTATTTACGCAGAAAATTCCCGTCAAGCGATTTTGCGCGGTGTCAACCAACTGGCTGACGCCGTAAAGGTAACCCTCGGCCCGAAGGGCCGCAATGTGGTTCTGGAAAAGAAGTTCGGCGGCCCCAACATCACCAAAGACGGTGTGACGGTGGCCAAAGAGATCGAACTGAAAGATCCGCTGGAGAACATGGGCGCCCAGATGGTGCGCGAAGTGGCCTCCAAGACGTCGGATGTGGCCGGCGACGGCACCACTACCGCCACCATCCTGGCGCAGTCGATCTTTCGCGAAGGCGTGAAGGCCGTGGCCTCCGGCGCCAATCCGATGGCTCTGAAGCGCGGCATCGACAAAGCCGTCAGCGCGGCCGTCGAGGAAGTGAAGAAGCTCTCCAAGCCGGTTTCCGGTGAGATGATCGCGCAGGTCGGCACGATTTCGGCCAACAGCGATTCCACCATCGGCAACATCATCGCCGATGCCATGAAGAAGGTGGGCAAGGACGGCGTCATCACGGTGGAAGAATCCAAGACCATGCTGACCGAGCTGACCACCGTGGACGGCATGCAGTTCGACCGCGGCTATCTCTCCCCGTACTTCGTGTCCGATCCGGACCGCATGGAGTGCCTGCTGGAAGATCCTTACATCCTGATCCACGAGAAGAAGATCAGCAACATGAAGGACCTGCTGCCGCTGCTCGAGCAGATCGCGCGTTCCGGCAAGCCGCTGCTGATCATCGCCGAGGAAGTGGAAGGCGAAGCCCTGGCGACCCTGGTGGTGAACAAGCTGCGCGGCACGCTGAACGCCTGCGCGGTGAAGGCCCCCGGCTTCGGCGACCGCCGCAAAGCCATGCTGGACGACATCGCTATCCTGACCGGCGGCAAGTCGATCATGGAAGAGACCGGCATCAAACTGGAAGGCGTCCGGCTGGACGACCTGGGCCGCGCCAAGCGGGTCACGGTGGACAAGGACAACACCACCATCGTGGACGGCAACGGCAGCCAGAAGTCCATCGAAGGCCGCATCAAGCAACTCCGCGGCCAGATCGATGAAACCACCTCCGACTACGATCGCGAGAAGCTGCAGGAGCGCCTGGCGAAGCTGGCCGGCGGCGTGGCCGTAATCAAAGTCGGCGCCGCTACCGAGACCGAAATGAAGGAGAAGAAGGCGCGCGTGGAAGATGCACTGCATGCTACCCGCGCGGCAGTGGAAGAAGGCATCGTGCCGGGCGGCGGTGTGGCCCTGCTGCGTGCCTCGGCTGCGTTGGATGGTCTGACCGCGGAAGGTGACGAGCAGATCGGCGTGAACATCGTGCGCCGCGCCTGCCAGGATCCCCTGCGCCAGATCGTGGTGAACTCGGGCACCGAGGGCGCCATCGTGGTGGAGAAGATCCGCGAAAATTCCAACCCCAATTTCGGCTTCAACGCCCAGACCGACACCTATGAAGACCTGGTGGTTTCGGGCGTCATCGATCCGACCAAGGTGACCCGCACGGCGCTGCAGAACGCCGCGTCGATCGCCTCGCTGATGCTGACCACCGAAGCCATGGTGGCCGAAATTCCGGAGAAGAAGTCGGCGCCTTCCGGACCTCCCGGAGGCCACGGCGGCGAGATGGATTACTAAGCAACCGTCAGAAGTCGTAAAGACGGAAGTCATGAAGGGCCGCGCTCCCAACAGGGGGTGCGGCCTTTTTTGTTGCCTCGCTGGAGAAATCTGTGGGTCACTGATACGCTCCAATGGGCGCCGGGAGTCCGGCTCGGGAAGCCCGCGAACCCGATGTGGGATAACGCGGCTTCAGCTTTTCCTGAATCGTAGCGAGTTGTCTTTCCCTCCGGGATTTCTGAACACTGGGAAGGATTGCGCGCGCCTGGGTGCCATGCGGTGATAGCTTCCAAAACGCGTCCTGTAGGCGTCAAACGCTCACGCTACAAAACGCTCCTTGTACACGCGAGGAAAGGCTCCCGCACCCGCGCTGGGGGCGTTTCTACGTGCGGGCATCAACAAGGGTACGCTGATTCAGAGATCTGACTCGCCTGAGGAAGATCCATGTAGTGTCACTGTTGCAATATCCACAACGAGGGAAGCACTGACTTTCCAGGACGGTCCGCTGCCCTCCGTGGCAGGTCGAATGATAGACGCCACTGATGTGGTTCGTTCGGCCCGTTCTGGTGGGTGAGCGCGGCATACGAAGATGTCTACCGCCGTCACAGGCGGTATGTGCGATTCGTTTTGTCCCGTCGAATTGAGTATAAAGCGCTCGCATTGGTTTGAGAATCCTGTCGAGCCTGTATAGGATTGCGCGGACATCTTTTGGGATTTATTCTGCATGCCGTGCGGGCGCGTTGTAATCCCGGAGCTGCTGACAGGCTTCCTTAACGTTTGAGCAGTTTCTGGTTTGGGCAGGTGAACGGCCGGCGTCATACAGGGTCGCCCCCGCGGAATCTCCCGTCGCACCCTACCGAATCCGGATCATGGCAGGCTTGTTAAAGAGACAACCGCCGCTGCCGATGATCAGGGCGTCCATCAGGCAATAAGGTCCGCCGTGGCCGGTAATCAGACCCAGATGCGCTACCCCGGCCGGTACCCGGAACGTGCGCGAAGTCGCGACCGATTCTCCAGGCCCGAGGCGCACATCCAGCGGAATGGCGGACGGATCGGAATCCGGCGCGTAGCGATGACCGGCTTCGTCGATGAGATAGATCCAGGCGCCGAGCGCACGTTGTGAAATGCGGCGCGCCTGGCTCGAAATGCGCAGGTCAACCCGATAAGAGACGGCCCCCTCCGCCGCTGCCGATTTCACTCCTTCCACCGTCAGACACCAATCGTCAAAGCACCAGGGATCGCCGGGCGGGATGATGCGTTGTGGCGCGAAAAATGACAGCGACAGCGCGCAGGCGCAATATATAAGAGCTGCGATGCCCCAGGTGCGGAGAATCCTGAGCAACCGGGCACTCCTCCCGCAGATACCCGCGATTGCCGCAAGAACCAGCGTGACGGCTGACGCCAGCAAGGCGAGCAGAAAGATCAGGTCGAAGATAGTCACAGTGTCCTCTCATGGCGAAACGCCGTGGACTTACGGCAGCATCCAACGGCGCGGGTTCATTTGGTGACCTGCGTCTTAAGAAACGCAAGCACAGTGTCGAGTTTGACGTCGCGCTTATCCGGCATCCCGCGAGCAACTCCCAGATGGTCCTTCCCCGGCGCGACAACGACCTGCACGCGATTTCCCAGCTCCCCGGCTTTACTGCCAAAGCCCGGGCATCGGCGAACTCAGGCCAATGACGGCTCGAATATCCGACGGGTTCAGGTGCAAGTTGGCACGGAGGGGGTCCTGGCCCGTGGTGAACATCGAGCTCCTTACGGGGCTGGCCGGCTGAAGGGTAGAGCACGCTGAAGCCCGATAAGCGCGGACCCCTTTAGCTCAGCCCCGGCGCTCACAAGGTCGAAGCGGATCGTGCCGCCACCCATCTTTACTTCGAACACGAGACGATCGCTCTCCACTGTGCCATTCACGATCGGGAACCGGCGCGAATCAGTTGGTCCTGCGCTTCCGGTGAGCTTGGCTCCATCCTGCCGCAGAACGACTAACATCGGTGTGGCCGAGTTGGTTCCAGGGGATGACCACTTGCCCGAGAAATCCGCCGCCAGCGCATACGCCGAAGTCAGCAGCGCGATTGTAAACAGCGCCATGGCCTTCTGTCCGCGATTGCGATTGGTGGAGCTGAAGCCTGACATAAGCCCTCCGACTCTCTACACAGTCTTTTCCTGGCGTGCGCGAACCACAACGCCGATGGTCAACAGGCTCTGCGCTATCAAGGCAGAGCCGATCAGCAGGACAAATCCTTCAAAATGCCGGGCCTCGAGAATTCCCTTGATGGCCGACACTCCCAACACTCCCACGGCAACCGCGCAAACCAGCACCAGAGCACGCAAAATGGCGCGACGGTCAAGCGCCACAAACAGCAGCGTCGCCAGGCTTTCGAACGCGATGAAAGTCGCGATTCCCATTCGTCCCGCATACCCGGCGTGCTTCAGAGCATGCTCCATCACGAGGAGCCAGACTCCGGCGGCAGCGGTAAACACCGACATCCAGGTCAAAGCTGTTTTCATCAGAGGCCCTCCAAGACTGCGAGCAGCCAGAAAACTGACCGACTGCCGCACGTACCAGACGTTTGCTCGCAGGGAACCCAGGCGCGGAACCTGCTCTTCGCGGTACTCCTCCAACAGGTCTCCGGAAATCGTTTCTCGATCTCGCGGGGAAAGGCAGAGTATCAGCAGCCTCTCCAGCCATCCCGGTGGCGCCGGCAGGGTCATGGCTTGGACTCCAGCGGCCACTTCGCGCCTCGCCAGACTTGTTCCAGCGCAACCTTGGATTCATTCAAGGCCCTGATTCCAGCCGCTGTGAGGCGGTAATACCGCCGCGGCCGTCCGGCCCGCACTTCCGTTCCCGCCTCCACGTGCGAGTCAATCAGGTTCTTCTGCTCGAGGCGGTCCAGAGTCGCGTAAACTGCGCCCGCAGCGACCTCACGGACGAGAGCAGACTGAACGCCCCGAAGAACTGCGCGGCCATAGGCTTCCTGCCGGAGCTTCCAGACTGTCAGCAGAACTGCCTGCTCGAACGGACCCAGCAACTCAGCCACAATATCTACATTGTAGACAATCTGGCCGCGATGTCAATAGCAAATTCGAATCACATCATGTAGCTGCTACAGTTCGATTGGAGTATGGGGGCAGTTCGGGCCGGTTGATGTCGCTTAGCGTCGGGTGCCTATTTTGCCAGGACTACTGCACGACTACTGCATGGAAACCGCACCAAGAGGCCGCGCATCCCGGACATTCATGCGGCAGTAGTTTCCGTCGGGCACATGGCCGCGCCCTTGCGAGCAGGAAGCGCAAGCAGAGTCGTGGGCGTTGCCGAGTTTTGCTCCCTACGCAAATTGCGTATAGTAAGAAAAACATGCTGAATGTGCCGATGACGGTCGTCGAGACCCCGCGGTTCCTGAAGGACGTGAAGCCGCTGATGTCAGACTCGGCGCGAGGAGAACTGGTGGCGTTCCTGGGCGCGAACCCGGAGGCCGGTGAGATCATTCCAGAGACAGGCGGCGTTCGAAAGATCCGTTAGGGACTAGCCGGCCGAGGAAAACGCGGCGGCGCACGCGTCATCTACTATGACCACGATGGCGTTTGCCGGTATTCTTGCTGGGTGCTTACTCAAAGAACGAGAAGGCGAACCTCAGCATGGCCGAACGCAACGCCATGAAGCGTTTGATTCCACCTCTGGTGGCGGGCTATTTGGCCAAAGGCAGGAGGGCACGGTGAATACGAAGACGAAAACGAAAACCAAACCGGCAAAGACTGCAGCACGTCTGCCGAAGAAGCACCCCACCGTCGGCGCGCGCATCATTGAAGGGCTGGAGCAGGCAATCGAATGGACGCGCGGCGAGAACGACGACGTTCACGTCACGCTGGTCCAAGTGCCCGAAGTGGACGTACGCGAAGTCCGGACGAAGATGGGCCTCAGCCAGGCGCAGTTCGCGACCAAGTTCGGGTTCTCTCCGGCCACATTGCGTAATTGAGAACAGGGCCGGTCGCGTCCGGATGCCCCCACGCGCGTGCTGCTAGCAGTCATCGCAAAGCACCCCGAAGCGGTAGAAGACGTCTTGCGGAAGGCGAGTTGATAGAACAGTAGATCACATGTCTGACAACAGGTTGGGGTGGACCCCTCGGCTGAGACAACCGCTTAAGACACTGCTTACCGCTCGCTGAGGATTTATTGTCCGGCAACCCGACGGGATTGCAAAATGGGGTCCGTGTTTGACCGTGGACTCAGGCTCACATGGCACAGTGTCCGCCGCGAACTGGCGGCTATGCCACACGAACTGTATCTGGTCCGGGTCAAACCATCGGGACGACGTTTGAAGGTGTAGGTGTGGCCTGACGCGCCTCCCCACGTTGGTGGGCGCGAGAGAATCACGTTATGATCCTAGTCTGCGCCAATCGCCTGCTCTGATGGAGAGCTTCACGGCATTTTCCATCGGATCTTTGAGTGGCATCTCTATTCGGAGTAGGCCGTGCTCGTAAGTTGCTTCGGCTTTGTCAGGTTTCACCGGCCAACCTAAAGCCAGTGCTGAAACATACTCGATGTCCCTTGCGGGCGCTGTCAGGTGAAGCCTGTCTTCCAGGATCTTCACATCGATGGTATCCGTTGGCGCTCCTGGAATTGCGAACTCCAAGACTAGCTTGTGGTTCTCCGCGTCAGCATACGCTACGGTATGGGGCGCAACCCGAATCCGATATTCCGGCATCTGAGACCTTCCTTTGTTCCGGAGTTCCTATTGTGGACTTCCAGATCCTAATTAAGTGTACACCGGGCCGCCGTCCCTTGATCCTCCGAGTTACAGTTTTTCATGTGGCTGGCCTCTTCGCCACCCCAAGACGCAGTTGTTACTTTTATTACAAAAAGCGCCAAAACCCGCAAGACATGTGTTTTCATTGCGTTCGATGTGCACCTCGTGGCGTGCCCAACTTCTCCTGATGTTCGCCGGCGAGCAGCCTCAAGGAAAAGATCGTGGTCTAATGAGGTATGTCAGATCGAAACGGAGACAAAGCTCGATTCGGCAGATGGCGGAAACAACAACTTCTACGCCGTATTCGTACTCGCGCTCTGAGAGAGCAAATCACAAAACGCACGGGAGTTGATCCGTTGCGGACGTCGCAGCAGTAAGAGCTTGTCGATCAACGCCGTCTAAGCTTTCGCACCAATGCAGCCAAGCCGAACTGAGGGTGCGGATCACTTCCGTACCATCAAATGGCTTAGCCAATACATCGTAAGCGCCCCGATTCAAAGCTTCCGCCCAGAGAAGTTCGTCTGCCAGCCTGCTGGTAACGACCACAAAAGGCGGATCAGGCAATAGCCTCAATTGCTCTAGCACGTCCATCCACGAGTCCGGCTGTAAATCGCGCTCACAGAGAACGATTGGAATCGGATCTCGGCTTTGCCGCAGCATTTTCACTGCCAGCGCCAGTGTGCGACTTGCTATCAGCCTCCATCTGCATCTGGGCGGGTTCAGTCCATCCAGGATCATTAACAATGCGCTCTAGAACAACGGCATCCTCGTCAATCGGGCTCACGGACAGAACGTTGACGTATCTGGTCGGGCGGGGCTCGTTTTCTGCCGATTTTTCCATTGACTTTACCCTTGCCTAAGCCCCTTCAGAACGACTTCAAAAGCCGATATTGCCTCACTTCTCGTGCCGGCCTCGAACACTCATTTTGTAGTCAATTGTTCGGGACCGGTAACTCTTCGAATGCTGCGCCACCGTTCTGCGCCAACTGCCAATCAACAACCTGCTCGAGTGGTTTATCGTTGCTGTCATTTACGATTTCAGGGCCGTAGTGCCGTTGGACGAAGACAATCTCATCCAGAAAGTCCGGGCGGCTCTGTAAGAGATCCATCAGCACGCCGATCCGCTCCCGGTTTGTTCTAAGACAACAGACAGTCTCCAATGCTGACCGGTCCTGTAACAGTTCGGCCGCCTTCTCCACTATGGCAATCGGAACACTGATGTACGCGAACACGCCATCCGAGAGCCATGGGCCCATTTGTCTCACATCCGGCCCGAAGCGTTTTTCCAGACCGGTCAGTTCCTCATCTGAAATGATGATATCTTGCATAGCACTCTTGCGATGCTCCGCCATAAAATCAAGCTCAAAGGAGGTTGTCGGAGAGTTTTCCACCTCCTCGCTCAAGTCATGGAAAAAGGCCGTGCTGATCGTCAGCCTGTCAAGGATTGATCTGGGGCGGGGCCACAATGCGAGATCAGCGGAATTCCCAATCGGCACCCGCCAATTCCCCAGAGCCCGCGGCTAAGCGCTGCAAAGAACTTCCGAATATAATTCGGCCATAAGCATAATGCAGATGTTAATATCTGTCAATCCGGACACCTCCTTCGCCTCGTACTTTCGCGGGAGAGTGCCCGTTTTCGCCATCGAGGCGCCCGTCTGACGGCGGGATCAGCGGCAAGTTACGGTTTCAAAAGCCGTAATCGCGTTTCCGGAGCGCCTCCTTGTAAACTTCCTTCGCTGCCATGTCCAGGGCTTTCTGTTCTTTGAAGCTCGCCTGGTCCCTGCGCTCCCAAGGGGGACAGTAGTCGGGCGTTGCGAGGGCGTCCTCTTTGCGAATAGGCGCGATCCATTGATCAACCGCTGCTTTGTAGGCCTGGTGTAAGCGATCTGATTCAGCACTGTCAATAGGCACTCCCTGATAGCAGCACGGCGAAGGTGTCAATTAGATTTCAGGTTGAAGACTGGCGCGACGCCGCGCATCTGAACATCCCAGGCACGTCAACCGCGCCGAAGGATACGAAGACCGGGAACTTCAAGCGCATTGCCACGCACGCAAAAGGCGGCTGACTCACCGCAGGTGAACTCCTCGGTCTCGGACAGCATCTCGTCGCCGATTCTGTCGGCCAAAGCCGCGGAAGGCAAAATTGTCGTCCTGGTAGTAGCCTATGATGAGACCGGAGTCGTTGATGACGGCCGGAATCGTGCCGGTGAACGCAGAGGTAGTCGCTCCAGGCGCGTCGAACGGGATCAGCGGGCCATCGTGGCGGCGCAGGAATCCGTGGAACGACAGGTTGCTGTCCGAATAGTATCCCAGCACGTCGCCGCGGGTATTGACGCTGACGGGCATGGTGCCGTACGACGCGGCGCCGGGGGCGTCGAACGCAATCGCTGGCTGGCCGGGAATCAGGAGAAAGCCATGCGCCATCCCGTTCGCCACCGAGGTGTGGAAGTTGCTGCACGATGGCGACACCGGGAACACCTGGCCGCTGTATCTGGACGATCTGAATCCGATATCTTTCCCGGCGCAGACTCCAGTCGAGCGGATCGATCTTTTCTTTACACGTGGCATATCCGCGCTCACGGCGGAGCAGGCAATCTCGCCGGCACCGGCGGGGTTCGCGCCTCCCTTCGGTTCAGACCATGTAGGCGTGATCGCTAGTTTTGCACCGTGAGATCGACGGAAGTGTCCACACGAGTCCGCTGGCAAGGGATATCCGGATTCTCTTATCTGCCTGGTCAGACTAGAATCTTCGATGGTGGGAGTGGTTATGTTTCCCACAACATCGTGGACCTTGGTTCTTCGGGCGGCGGACCCGGATGCCTGCCATTCGGCGCTAGAGGCTCTGTGCGCCAACTACTGGGCGCCGGTTTACACCTTCGTGAAGAGGCAGGTGGGCAACCCGGCCGATGCCGAGGACCTCACGCAGGCATTCTTTGCCCGGCTGTTGGAGAAGCACGATCTGCTTCGCCGCCATCTGCACCACCCGGTCCCGCACCGTTTTCAAACGAACCTCTTGCAATTTCGGATAAAGAGATCATAATTATTTAAGGCGCGCCTGGTCCCATGTCGAGAATACGGGAAATAGCAGTTCATAACAGGAGAAAAACAACACATGGCGACTGCAACCAAGCTACGAAAAGGAATCGACGAGTTTCTGGCAGACGTTGAGAAGCTCGTTCTCGAGTGTCCCGAAGTCCACGTTACCCTTTGCGCTACCTATGTCTCGCCGGGCGTGAAGGTCGATGCCGGAGGATTCATGATCGTCGGCGGACACCTCATCAGAGTGCCGGGGTGGCAGCCGGATGGGGTGGAGTTCGCAAAAGCGAAGGTCGCGATGACCTCGGCGGCGTTCGCCCTCGCGTCCCTGATGCCCGCGGGTGAACAGCGCGGAGTTGTCGAGAAAGCCGTGGCCGGCAGTCTCAAGGCGTAAGGGTACCTTTTTCCTCACACGAAGACCGAACCGTTGCTGCTGGGGTCGTGGCGGGCCGTGCCGCCGACGGACGGGTCCCCGCCGCGACCTCACGCAAGTCCAGCCTGGAATCGCGGGCCCTGGCAGGCCGCGAAAACAGTTACCACTGCATACGAGCGCAAGGAGAACACATGTCGAAGGTACTCGAGTACATGATCGAAGGCGAGTTGAAGAGCGATGTCAGTCTGGACCTCGCAAAAGCCCACCTGGCGGTCCGGGCATATGTCCACGGCCAGCCGGTGGCGTGTGCGCCCGTCGACGAGTCGGGCCACTACACTCTGAAGTTCAAGCACGACCGCGATCCCCAAGACACGGAAGTGCGCGTCGAATCCGCGGATTTGGGCGATGTTCCCGCACCAGCGTTGTCGCGTCAGGTTCCTCTCACCCGCTACATGAGCGTAAACGGCTTCCGATCGGCGCATCTCGACTTTCCCTTGTCCGAGGAGTACGTGAAGGGAATGACGATCATCGCGCGCAAGTATCACATCCACGGCACGGTCTACTCCGGCCATTACAAGGGTTCGACTCTGGTTTCTTTTGATCCCGTGACTTACCTGAAGGTTGAGTACTGGCTCGTCAACGAGAAGATCAGGGAGCGCGCCAAGCTGCTGGGAGCCGCGTACACGGGCCCTGACGGGCATTACGATTTCTACTTCAAGTCGCCGGTGAATTTGCTGCCGCTCTTCCGGCTCGGCAACACAATGCCGGACGTCAAAGCGCGGATTTACCAGTTCTCGGGCAGCGTCTGGAAACAGGTGTACAGCGCTCCTGTGGATTGGGATATCTCGCAGGATTTCCAGCGGGACTTCATCGTTCCGGAAACTGACCTGATTCCCAGCCCCCCGCCAGGCGTGAAACCGGCCACCGGGTTCAAATTCGTTAGCCTTGGCCTGCTGCCGGTGGATAGCTCGCGTATCGTCGATGGATATTTCTATGCTCAGTCCAACGACCCCGCGCGGATCGCCGCGATCAACTGTCAGCCGTTCTGCGGCCAGATGCGGGTCTTTGGATTGTTCGGCACGCCGCCCGATACCGGCGCCACCGGAGTGACCAGCTACCTGGTGGAATGGCGGGACGCTTTGGCGCCCGCTCCCGCGAGCTGGACGGCTGTAATGGACAGTCTGGAGAACCGCAAGTGGAACCCGCTGACGCATACGTGGGACGCGGAACTGCTGGGGCCCGACGCGGTGAGCCACCTCTACACGAACATTGATACGGAGCCCGAGATCGATTGGCAGGAGCATGCCCTGAAATTCGAGTGGGACACCACCAAGGTGCCGAACGGAAAGTACATCGTTCGCATCACCGGGTATTACTCAGTGGGCGCCGTGACCAAGGCTCTGCCGCCGGTCGAAATGCCCGCAGTGTGGGTAGAGAACGGCGCGCCGTTAGCGGAAATCGAAGCAATCGCGCCCGCGGTTATGAAATGCGGGGCGCTGGCGCTTCAGCCTGCGCCGGACCGGAGTATCACATTCCGGATCCGCGCCGAAGAAACGGACGGGCACATCTTGTACTACAAGGTCTGGGGGACCCGCGGTAAGGCTGCCCAGTATGTGGGCGACCAAGCCGTCAACCGCCCGGACCCGCTGTGGGACGGCGTGGACAATGCGACGGACGTGTTCCCGATTCCGGATCTCTCCGGAGACCTCATCGGCTGCACCGCCGTCGCCTACAACTTCACCCTCGAGGTGCAGGGACTGGCGACGGACTGCTACGACACTTCGCCGCTGAGCCAGCGGAACTGGGGCCTGACAAACCTGATCGTTTACGAGCCGGGTATAGCTCCGGCACCGTAGAGCGGACCCAGCCGCTCCACAGATTTGCGGTTCCTTGCCGCCGGCCGGCAGGGAACCGCGATTCGCCAACTAAAGTGAGCCGTCAACTGAAGGAGTTTAACAATGGAGCTCAATCCTACGATCCGGGCGCGAATCGAGGCGGATGCGCAGAACCGGGCCAGGGCGCAGAATCGTGACACGGTTACGAATGCTTTTCTGCACCGGGAAGTGCTGGCCTCGGGCCAGCAACTCAACGCCGCGGCACTGAGAGTGTCCCTGGCGCGCGACACAGTTCTGGTCTTCGTGGACCTAGCCCCCACCTGCAACTGGGCGCATCCCTGCGAGTACCATCTCTACGACGCCAACACGGGCGATCTGTATCAAACGGTCGAGGCATCCCTGCCGCCCGCGCAGCTTGCCACGAATCCGCAGGCGACGACTACGCTGCGGGCGCCCGTCCAGCCGATCGACCGGGAGAAACTGAGGGCCCGCCGGAGGGCGCGCCCTCCCGTGGCCATGAATGCGATGAGCTCGGCGCCGGGCGAGCGCTATGCCATCCTATATTCCGGGATTTCGCAGAACCGCCACTACAACGACCTCGAGTTCCTGTACCGCACGCTCATCGACGACTACGGATTCGCAGCGGCAAATATCCGGGTATGCAACCACGAAGGGAAACAGAAGTATTTCCTGAATGGCCCTCATGGTCCAATCACGACGACACATACCATCACGGTGACCGATCAACTGCCCGGCACCACTACCGCCTACCGCATGCCCGTACACCACGCTGGAACCCGGACGGGCTTCAAGGCCGCGTTGAACGATATCGCGGCGATGATCCGGCCGGAGGACTTCCTCTTCATCCACACCAACAACCACGGCGGCGGCCCCTGTGACCCGGGCATCACCGACTACTGCGTCTTCGAGTATGACGCGGCCATCAACTGGAATCCCTATTACGTAAATGACTTTGTGACCGATCTCAACACCCTGCCGGCCTGCGAGGTGCTGATGGTGATGATGGAGCAGTGCCGGTCGGGCGGGTTCATCGATGAAATCCTCGGTCACAGCCCGGCCACGTGGACCCACGTGGCAGCCGCGGTAGTGGCGAACGACTATTCGCAGGGCGGCACGAATTTCGATGCGTTCGCCGAGGATTGGATCGCGGGGATCCACGGGCAGTACGCCAACGGCGACCCCCTCAGCCAGACGGTCGATACCAACGGCGACGGCCGGCTCTCGGCCGCCGAGTGCTTTGCCTATGCGGATGCCGTTCATCACACCGACGGAAGCGTCTTCAGGGTGTGTCCGGCGCCCGGCGAGAACACCTGTCAGTCATGCGGCGGCACGGGCAATCACAACCTGTGCAATGGCGACAGCCCGCGCGCAGGCGACTCGCCTGCCGGCTACGGGCAGTACATGTTCCTGGGCCTGCCCAAGCACGACCTTTACCTGCGCGACAACCTGCTGGATCACGGCCGCGAGCCTCTGATCAACGGCGGCATCTCCTGCAGTCCGGACATCATCGTGTACAACCAGCAACTGCTCGACCCGGACGCGACTCTCGGGACACCGGCCGCGCAGGGGAGTGATACTCTGGGGACCACCGTCGAGTCCGGGCAGGACAACTTCATCTACCTGCGCGTGCAGAACCGCGGCTCACAGGCCACTGACGGTACGGCGCGGCTCTTCTATTCCTTGCCGTCGGCCCTGCCGGCGCCCATCTCCTGGCACGAGATCACGGATCCCAACAACCCGGTCCCCATCCCGGCGGTCAACCCGGGCGAGATGAATATCGTCGAGGTCGTCTGGCATGGGGACGATATTCCGCCGTACAACAAAAACCAGGACAACCACTACTGCTTCGTCGGTCTGATCAACAGCGGCAGCGACCCTGCCCCTAACCCGGCGACGATCCATACGATCGACGACTACTACAACTTTATCCGGGCAAGCAACAACGCCACGTGGAAGAATTTCGACGTGGTGGACATGTTTGCAAACTCGGTGAACAGCATCAACTTTGTGATCCAGGGGTGGCCCAGGATGCAAGTCCCGGCCGACCTGCTGATCGACGTAAGCGAACTGCCTGCCGATATGGCGGTGAGGCTGCGCACCCTGAGGCGCCTGAGCGAGCCGGCCGTACTCGAGAACGCGGTCCTGGCCGAGGAGACCGAGGAGTACCAGCGGTTCGCGCTGACACCCGGCACGCAGGCCCGCCTTAACCACATCAGGTTGCGGCCGTCGGACTGCACGCAGGCCACGCTCGAGATCACGGTGCCGGCGGGGGCCGCGGACGGGTTCTACCGGGTAGCGGCGGCGGAGGTCATCGACGGCAAACAGATGGGCCGCATCACGCGGATGCTGGCAGTGGGGCAGCACCCGTTCATGGGCAATCTAAACACACTCGAGGTCCACAAGTTCACGTGCGACTGGACCGACAAGATCAGCGCGCACCACAAGGTCGCCTACCAGGACTTGGATCGGGCGCTGAGACGGGGTTTCAACGGTTGCCGGTTTTGTCTGCCGGCGTACAGCACCGATTGACGCGAGCGAGAGGCCAGTCTCAGGTGACTCTGCAACTCCCGCGGCGATGGTCCTGACGAAAAGGAAGGACGGCTTAGCTGTCACTGGCTCTGCCGCGATGATCGTTCCGCGGTTTGGGCGCGGGCTGCAGGACGATGGGATCGTCGCCGGCCAGGCAGGCAGCAGGCGGGAAAGAAGAATCGATGACCTGAGTGGATAGGGCGTCGATGCCGACCAGGACAAAGTTGCAGGGGTGCGCCCAGTTCGCGCCGGGCGCCAGGTCCACAAACACGAGGTAGCCATCAAATGGCATCGTGAAGGTCTGTGGGCCAGCCCGCAGCGGCTCGCCCTTGGGGATGACCCGCTTGTACCAGTAGATGGCGGACCTCTCGAACTGCACCATGGGGAGAACACGGCGCACCACGTCGACCATCTCACTCCTGCTCACGTCCATGATGCCCTTCGGACCCAGCTATGTCTAGCAAACGAGCATGAGCCGCTACGAACGGCCGGAAGCAATGCAGAGAGCTGATCTGCAAAGCAACGTTGCTGCCGCACCGCCCGGCTGGTGAAACCAAGTCAGCAATACTACCATAGCGCCGCTTCGGGTTCTGCTGCCGCACCTTGTTTCTCGCCTTGCAAACAGTCTCTAAGCCGCCGTGGGGGGAACAGTCAGCTTATGCTCGGCAAGCATGTCTGACTGCGCAGGCGCTGCCAACTCGTACTGCGAAATGCAGAACAGTGTCCCTACAACGTTCAGCTGCAACTGAAACCTGCACAAAACAAAAAAGCCTCCGATTTCTCGGAGGCTTCTTGCTTAGACCGGGCAACTTCCTACTCTCCCACACACTCGCGCGTGCAGTACAATCGGGGCTGAGAGGCTTAACTTCCGTGTTCGGGATGGGAACGGGTGGGTCCCTCTCGCTAAGGTCACCCAGAAGATCGGGATTGAATATTTGACGGGTTTTTGCGCTTCAATTTTGGCGGCCTGAGAGGCCGCCTGCAGGCTAAGAGCCTGCCCCACAGAACACTTTGTATGAACAGTAAATTTTATGGTCAAGCCGAACGAGCAATTAGTAACGGTCAGCTCAACGTATTGCTACGCTTACACATCCGTCCTATCAAACTGGTAGTCTTCCAGTGCTCTTCATTACTTTCGTTGGGAGATCTCATCTTGGGGAAGGTTTCACGCTTATATGCATTCAGCGCTTATCCTGACCGAACTTCGCTACCCAGCTATGCCCCTGGCGTGACAACTGGAACACAAGAGGTTCGTTCACCCCGGTCCTCTCGTACTAAGGGCAAGCCCCCTCAAATCTCCTACGCCCACCACAGATAGGGACCGAACTGTCTCGCGACGTTCTGAACCCAGCTCACGTACCGCTTTAATAGGCGAACAGCCTAACCCTTGGGAGCTTCTACACCCCCAGGATGCGATGAGCCGACATCGAGGTGCCAAACCGGAGCGTCGATGTGAACTCTTGACTCCGATCAGCCTGTTATCCCCGGCGTACCTTTTATCCGTTGAGCGATGGCCCTTCCATACAGAACCACCGGATCACTAAGGCCTGCTTTCGCATCTGCTCGACTTGTTGGTCTTACAGTTAACCTGGTTTATGCTTTTGCACTCGTCGGCTGATTTCCAAACAGCCTGAACCAAGCTTCGCGCGCCTCCGTTACAGTTTAGGAGGCGACCGCCCCAGTCAAACTACCCGCCTTCCATTGTCCTTCTCCCGGATTACGGGAGTAAGTTAGAACCACAGAACCATCAGGGTGGTATCTCACCGTTGGCTCCTCCGAGTCCGAGAACCCGGAATCAAAGCCTCCCACCTATCCTGCGCAGATGGCCCCATAGTTCAATGAAAAGGTATAGTAAAGGTGCACGGGGTCTTTCCGTCTAGTGGCGGGCACCCGGCGTCTTCACCGGGACCACAAGTTCGCCGGGCGGCATGTTAAGACAGTTCTCAGATCGTTACGCCATTCGTGCAGGTCGGAACTTACCCGACAAGGAATTTCGCTACCTTAGGACCGTTATAGTTACGGCCGCCGTTCACCGGGGCTTCAGTTCAAAGCTTCGCCTTGCGCTAACCTCTCCCTTTAACCTTCCGGCACCGGGCAGGCGTCAGCCCCTATACGTCGTTTTCGACTTAGCAGAGACCTGTGTTTTTGTTAAACAGTCGCCTGAGACTATTCACTGCGACCCACGTCTTGCGGTGGGCACTCCTTCTCCCGAAGTTACGGAGCTAATGTGCCTAGTTCCTGAACATACCATCACCCGAGCGCCTTAGAATATTCATCTCGTCCACCTGTGTCGGTTTGTGGTACGGTTACCTGACTCTCCTTAGAGGCTTTTCCTGGCGGACGACCCGGCGGATTTGCCTATCCGGATCTCCCTTCACCCACCTTTGAAACCATTGCGCACAGTGGCTTACGGTCTGCGTCCCCCCTTCGGTCTTGATCGAGCTTCGGTAGTGCAGGAATATTAACCTGCTGTCCATCGGTTACGCCTTTCGGCCTCACCTTAGGCACCGACTAACCCTGAGCGGATTAACCTTTCTCAGGAATCCTTAGACTTACGGCGACCAGGGTTCTCACCTGGTTTTTCGCTACTTATGCTGGCAGAGTCACTTCCCAACCCTCCAGCCGTCCTTTCGGTCGACCTTCACAGCATTGAGAATGCTTTCCTACCATTCCTCTTGCGAGGAACCCATAACTTCGGTACCATGCTTGAGCCCCGTTATATTGTCGGCACCGGGCGACTCGACCAGTGAGCTGTTACGCTTTCTTTAAAGGATGGCTGCTTCTAAGCCAACCTCCTGGCTGTCTGAGTCTCCCGACTTCCTTTCCCACTGAGCATGAATTTAGGGACCTTAGTTGATGGTCTGGGCTGTTTCCCTCTCGACTATGAAGCTTAGCCCCCACAGTCTGACTCCCGCGCTACACGTTCACGGCATTCGCAGTTTGGTTGGATTCGGTAACCTGGGAAGGCCCCTAGTCCAATCAGTTCTCTACCACCGCGACGGACCACGCGAGGCTAGCCCTAAAGCTATTTCGGAAAGAACGAGCTATCACGGAATTTGATTAGCCTTTCACCCCTACCCTCAGCTCATCCAAGCTGTTTTCAACCAACACTGGTTCGGACCTCCATCGGCTGTTACACCGACTTCATCCTGGCCAAGGGTAGATCATCCCGCTTCGCGTCTATTCCCAGCGACTCAACGCCCTATTCAGACTCGCTTTCGCTACGGCTCGCTTTCGCTTAACCTTGCCACTGAGAATAACTAGCCAGCTCATTATGCAATAGGCACGATGTCAGGCATTCCGCTTGCGCGGCATAGCCCTCCAACTGCTTGTAAGCGTGTGGTTTCAGGTACTATTTCACTCCCCTCGCAGGGGTACTTTTCACCTTTCCCTCACGGTACTGGTTCACTATCGGTCGCAAAGTAGTATTTAGCCTTGCCGGATGGTCCCGGTAGATTCCCGCAGGGTTCCACGTGTCCCGCGGTACTTAGGAGCCACTTGAAGGAGGATTGCATTTTCACCTACGGGGCTGTCACCCTCTATGGCCGGCCTTTCCAGACCGTTCGATTAACACTTTCCTATCCCTCGTTTAACCAGATGACTCGCTCAGACCCGCTTTGACCTGCCGGATCAGCCATCGATTATTGTGGTCCTGCAACCCCGAACTCTCCTTTCGAATCGTCTGGTTTAGGCTGTTCCGATTTCGCTCGCCACTACTTTCGGAATCACGGTTGTTTTCTTTTCCTTCAGGTACTGAGATGGTTCACTTCCCTGAGTTTGCTCGATCACCCTATGTATTCAGATGAACGTAACCGGTGTTCACACCGGTTGGGTTTCCCCATTCGGAAATCCCCGGATCACAGCCTGTTAGCGGCTTCCCGAGGCTTATCGCAGCTGACCACGTCCTTCATCGCCTCTTTGCGCCAAGGCATCCACACACACGCCCTTAGTAGCTTGACCATAAAATCTACTCTGCAACACAAAGTGTTCTTGAAGCGCTTCGTACTTACTCACTTCAACTTGTGTATATTAATGCCCGTCAACTATTCAATTGTCAAAGAACGTGGCGCGCCGTTCGCGCCGAAGCTGCATTACGTTGTGAGTGCTAATGCCCAGTCAACATATTACAATTGTCAAACGATCGACCAATATCGCTTATTGCAGAGTCCTGAGACGTCGGGTCTCAAGTCCTGATCTTTATTCAGAATTCAACACCGAACACCTCAGCATCGCTGCGCCAAGCCGCGGATTTGGTGGGCCTGGGTAGACTCGAACTACCGACCTCACCCTTATCAGGGGTGCGCTCTAGCCACCTGAGCTACAGGCCCATGGGGTTTCTGAACTGGTGGAGCTGGTCGGGATCGAACCGGCGACCTCCTGAATGCAAATCAGGCGCTCTCCCAGCTGAGCTACAGCCCCTAAAACTACGTGCTGGCGGCTAGTGGCTGTGACCAGTGGATTACTCTAAATCCACCATCCACCAGCCACCACCACTGACCACGATTTTAATCGAGGCCGATTGGATGCAGGGACCTCTCAGACCAGCTGAAAGACCACTCTAAACACATTCTCGAATCTCTAAGTCAAGAGTCCGAAACGGACTCTCCGAAATTCCCCGAAGGAAACTGCCGGAGGTTTGGACTGGAACGGCTGTCATCGTACACTTGATTCGCAGACTCCAGCCACGGTCTCTTTAGAAAGGAGGTGATCCAGCCGCAGGTTCTCCTACGGCTACCTTGTTACGACTTCACCCCAATCATGAGTCATACCTTGGGCCGCTGCCTCCCTTGCGGGTTAGCGTGCGGACTTCTAGTACAACCCACTTTCGTGATGTGACGGGCGGTGTGTACAAGGCCCGGGAACGTATTCACGGCGGCGTTCTGATCCGCCATTACTAGCGATTCCAGCTTCATGCAGGCGAGTTGCAGCCTGCAATCCGAACTGAGAACGGTTTTTTGGGATTGGCTCCCCCTCGCGGGTTGGCAGCCCTTTGTACCGTCCATTGTAGCACGTGTGTAGCCCTGGACATAAAGGCCATGAGGACTTGACGTCATCCCCACCTTCCTCCAGGTTATCCCTGGCGGTCTCCTGCGAGTTCCACCTTTCGGTATGGCAACACAGGACAAGGGTTGCGCTCGTTGCGGGACTTAACCCAACATCTCACGACACGAGCTGACGACAGCCATGCAGCACCTATACTCCGGTCCCTTGCGGGAAGGCCTGTTTTCATCAGCTGGTCCATAGCATTTCGAGCCCAGGTAAGGTTCTTCGCGTTGCGTCGAATTGAACCACATGCTCCACCGCTTGTGCGGGCCCCCGTCAATTCCTTTGAGTTTCAGCCTTGCGACTGTACTCCCCAGGCGGCATATTTAACGCGTTAGCTCCGGCACAGATCAACTGAATGACCCACACCAAATATGCATCGTTTAGGGCGTGGACTACCAGGGTATCTAATCCTGTTTGCTACCCACGCTTTCGTGCCTCAGCGTCAGTTATGGTCCAGAAAGCCGTTTACACCACCGGTGTTCCTCCTGATATCTACGCATTTCACCGCTACACCAGGAATTCCACTTTCCTCTCCCACACTCTAGTCCCCCAGTTTATGGCGCACCCTCCCAGTTAAGCCGGGAGATTTCACACCATACTTATAGAACCGCCTACGCACCCTTTACGCCCAGTAACTCCGAACAACGCTTGCTGCCTACGTATTACCGCGGCTGCTGGCACGTAGTTAGCCGCAGCTGCTTCTGCAGGTACCGTCATAATCTTCCCTGCCGAAAGAGCTTTACACCCCGAAGGGCTTCATCGCTCACGCGGCGTCGCTGCATCAGGGTTTCCCCCATTGTGCAAGATTCCCCACTGCTGCCTCCCGTAGGAGTCTGGCCCGTGTTTCAGTGCCAGTGTGGCCGTGTGCCCTCTCAGGCCGGCTACCGATCACAGCCTTGGTGGGCCATTACCTCACCAACTAGCTAATCGGCCGCGGACTCCTCCTTCAGCGCATTGCTGCTTTCCTCTCTCGAGCTTATGCGGTATTGTCGCCGGTTTCCCAGCGGTATTCCCCACTAAAGGGTAGATTATCCACGTGTTACTCACCCGTACGCCACTTTACTCATGGATTGCTCCACTTTCTCGTTCGACTTGCATGTGTTAGGCGCGCCGCCAGCGTTGATTCTGAGCCGGGATCAAACTCTCATTTATACTTGTGAGTTTAAATCGCTCCGGTTAAACTCAAAGTTCTGACGAAGTTTCTTAGTGCATCCAACCAGATTGTCAAAGATCTTTGCCAATGACCAAACGCATCCTTGCGGAAACGCCCGCCACGGCAGGCCTCGAAACTCGTTACGGCTGCCGGCCAGCGCAAAAGCGCGCACGTATCAGCCACTAAAATGAAATCTTTTGAAAAGAACCTACCAGGAAGGCCGTATTCCGCTCCGGCGGTGGCCCGCCCGGAGTTTTGTTACCATTCCTTACACGAGGATTCTAATTCTTTGTACCACACCGCCAGACGTGCAGGCAAGCCCACGCGTAAAGATGCGGCTTAGAACCTCGAAATCGGCGACTTCCTTAGAGTATCAGAATCATTACAGTGGTGCAAGGGCCTTTTTCAGTTATTTTGGTACGGTTCCGTACGAAGCTGCTCGCTAGCCCGTAGACCCTTGTATCTGGCTGATAATCTGCCCTTTGTTCGCTAGCTCACCGCTGCCAGTTAAGATAGGAATATGTGGCGTTTGGCAATCCTGGCGGTCGCTTGCTCCGCCGCGGCGCAGACCTTACCCGAAATGCTGGCGCGGGTCTCCGAGGAGGCGGAGATGTTCCGCCGGGTTGCGCCCCAGGTCGTCTCCCAGGAAACACTTACGCAGCGGGCGCTGAAAGGTCCGGGACGATTTCATCCGCGGATAGGAGCGGCTGCCGTCAAACCAGTTGTCCCGGCATGGCAAACGCGGGAGATCATTTCGGAGTACAGCTTTGGCGCGCTCAAAGACGCGCCGGAATCGCTGCACGAATTCCGCCAGGTCACCACGGTCGACGGCAAGCCGGTGTCCTCCGCCGCGGCCGCCCGGCAATCGCTGGCCTTGGGCCTGGCCTCCTCCGACGATCATGCCAAGAAACACATGCTGGAACAGTTTCAGAAATACGGACTGGCCGACGCCGCCGTCGATTTCGGGCCGCTCCTGCTGCTCTTCACCCGCCGGCAGATGGCCAGCTACCGGTTCGCGCCCGCCGGCGACGACCGCGTGGGCGCCGACCAGGTGAAGATCATCTCCTACATTCAGATCTCGGGGCCTGATCGCATGCTGGTTTTTCAGGGTCGCCAAGCCATCCATCAGCCCATCCAGGGGCGGATTTATGCGCGCGTGCCCGACGGCCTGCCCCTACGAGTGACCATCGTCGAGAGCCGGCAAAATGGCAAGGTGATTTTTCGCGACGAAGCCGTGGTGGATTACACGCTCAATGCCAATGGTTTCGTGGCCCCCGTCGCCGTCACTCACCGGGGCTTTGCGGGCGATCAACTGACGGTCGAAGACGAGTTCCGATACGCTCCGTTCAAGAAGTTCGGCGCCGACGCCGCGATTAAGTTCGACGTTCAGTAGGCGGCCGTCGTAGGCAGGCCCGTGGCCTGCGCCGGGCTCCCAACCCCTTCGCGGGATGGGTGTATACTCACCGCTAGCGTAGAGGGGGGTCTGTATGCCGAGAGCCGAGAAATTCATTTTTTCCGCTTTGCTTCTGAGCCTGCCGGCCATCTCGCCCGGGCAACAGATTGCCATCGGCGAGTACCCCATACCCACCGCCGGCAGTCCGGATGCGATCACGGCGGGACCGGACGGCGCGCTTTGGTTCACCGAATATACTGGCAACAAAATCGGGCGCATCACTACATCCGCAGTAATCACCGAGTACCCCGTGCCCACCGCCAACGGCGCTCCCAGTTCAATCGCTGCCGGCCCTGACGGCGCACTCTGGTTCACGGAACAGGGCGGCAACAAGATCGGGCGTATCACCACCGCTGGGGTAATTACCGAATACCCGCTGCCCGCCACCTTCGCCAATCCGATGGCGATCGCGGCAGGGCGTGCCGGCGCGCTATGGTTCACGGCAGGCGGCAATCGTCTGGGGCAAATCACCACCGCCGGAGTAATCACAGGCTACGATTACCAGTCGGGGTGGACCCCGGAAGCGATCGCAGTCGGGCCGGATGGCGCCCTTTGGTTTACGCAATTGGGCGTGAAGATCGTGCGCATCACTACGCCTGGCGCCACCATGGAGTACACACCGCCCTTCGCGGTAGAGGTCCTCGCCGTCGATCGCGGTGGCGCGCTGTGGTTTGGTGGCCACGCTTGCCAGATCGGGCGGCTCACCACCGCCGGGGTGATCACCACCTACACCCTTCCTAACTGCAACTCCAATCCGCCCGTCCAGCAGATCCACGGGATCACCGCGGGAGCGGACGGCGCGATGTGGTTCACCGCATTCGATTCGGTCGCCCGGAACTTCGCGATCGAGCGTGCTCCTGTCCGGTCACGGAAGATGTGAGCTCGCCCCGATCATGTAGCCGAAGTAAGCGGTCGCGGGCCGATCTGTGTCCGGCCTCCTCATGAATCCTTTAATGATCGAGGAGCGTGATTATCGGCGCCGCCGCACGCAAGCGCACCAAGGAGGGGACCGTGAGAGACTGCCCGGGAGAAGGTCACGCCTGCCGGGCAGGTTAGCGAGTATCCGTGCGCGCCGCAGTCCCGCCCGTCTGCGATCACCACGGGGCCGGACGGAGAATTGTGGTTCACCGAAGGTGGAAACTCTGAACTTAATGGCAGTACCGTTGGGGAGGCCTTCTTCGCAACAGCCAACTTGAGCGTCAGCCCGGATGCCGGCTTTTACGATACGGACCACACGTTCAGCGGAAGCGGGTTCGCTCCAAATGAAACGGTCCACATCTTTACGAGCGGCATTGGCTCCGCCCTGTTGTCCACCGCCACGGCAGACGGAAGCGGCTCCTTCACTGTATCGGGCCGCGTACCCGCACCGCCATATGGCCCACGGTCCTACCTGGCCCTTGGCCTAACCAGCGGAGAGCGGGCCGCGGCCAGTTTCAGCGTCACACCGAACATCGTCCTCAACCCGGGCTCCGGCGCGGTGGGCAGCAGCGTAACTGCTGAGGGGTACGGCTTCCCACCGTTTTATTCGGTCGAGATTTACTGGAATGAGCCCAGGACTTTCCTGGGCTCGGTCACGCCCGATGCTAACGGGACATTCGCCGGCAGTGCGGCGCTGACCTTCACCGTACCGGCGGGGGCATCCCCCGGTGCGAATCGGCTGCAAGGAACCTGGAACTGCGGCCGATCCTGTCCCGACGCAGGCTATGGCTCTTTCACGGTGGAGTGAGGCGGCTGGACGCTTGAGCCGCGCGCGCCGGGAGCGGGGCTGAGAGCCCCTTGCAGGCCAAGGGCCTGCCCCACTAAGATGGGTCATTCCATGGCTCGCTCACGCGCCTACCTTTTCATCACGATTTTCGCCTTCCTGCTGGTCTTGTTTCCCTTCCTTTTCTGGTACAGCACCTGGTTTGGGCGCAAGCTGAGCGATTCCGATATCAGCCAGTACCTGGCTGACAGCGCCAAGCCGCGCCACGCGCAGCACGCGCTGGTGCAAATCGGCGAGCGGATGAGCCGGCACGATCCCGTAGTGAAGCGCTGGTATCCGCAGATAGTGGCGGTGGCCGCGAGCCCGCGGATCGAACTGCGCCAGACCGCCGCCTGGATCATGGGGCAGGATCACGCCTATGCCCCCTTTCACGATGCCCTGCTGAAACTGGTCGCCGACCCGCAGCCCATGGTGCGGCGCAATGCCGCGCTGGCCCTGTCCAACTTTGGCGATCACGCGGCCCGGCCGGAATTGCTGGCCATGCTGCGTCCGTACGCCATCGCGTCCACGGCGGCCGGAGTGGTGCGGTACAGGCTGAAACTGGGCGAGTATGTCAACCCGGGCACCCTGGTGGCGCACGTGGGCGATACCGAGGTGCGCTCCCCGCTGCCGGGCGCGGTGCTGGATCTCACCCGCAAGGATGGTGCGGCGGTGGTGGCAGGCGATCCTCTGGTCGAGATTTCGGCCGACAAGGACCACGCCTGGGAAGCCCTGCGAGCCCTGTGGACGGTGGGCGACGCCGCCGACCTCGAAATCGTCGAGCGCTACGCCCGCGGCGTCTCCGGGATGCCCGAAAAGGTGCAGGAACAGGCCGTGTTAACCCTGCGCGCGATCCAGGCGCGGCCGCACTGACTGCGCCACCCCACCCATCCAGGTAAGCGAAAACACGCGGTTTGCGCAATCGGGCAGGCCGAGCTTTCCACCATGTGTTGTTTTTTCAGACGATTGGCTGTGGAAATTCAAGTGCATACGAGCGTCCAAACCCCATGCCTAACGAGACTCTTACCGTAACCGACAACAGGACCGGGAAAACCTATACCATACCCTTATATAATGGTTCAATCCGGGCCATCGATCTGCGCCAGATCAAAACCGATGCCGACGACTTCGGTTTGCTGAGCTACGATCCGGCGTTCCTCAATACGGCCGCTTGTCAAAGCGCCGTCACCTACCTGGATGGCGAGCGCGGCATCCTGCGCTATCGCGGCTACCCCATCGAGCAACTGGCGGAAAGCTGCACCTTCCTGGAAGTCGCCTACCTGCTGCTCAACGGAGAGCTTCCCACCGAACATGAGCTTGACGAATGGGACCGCGCCGTGACGCGCCACACCATGATCCACGAGAACCTGAAGAAGTTCATGGAAGGGTTCCATTACGACGCCCATCCCATGGGCATGCTCATGAGCACTGTGGCGGCCCTCTCCACGTTCTACCCGGAGTCGCGCAACATCCAGGACCCCAAGGTGCGCAAGCTCCAAATCACCCGGCTGATCGGAAAGATGCCCACCCTGGCCGCGTATGCCTACCGGCACCGCCTGGGTCTGCCGTATGTGTATCCGGACAACGATCTGGGCTATACGAAGAACTTCATGAACATGCTGTGGAAACGCACGGAGCCCAAGTTCAGCGCCAACCCCGTGCTGGCGCGCGCCATGGAGGTGCTCTTCATCCTGCACGCGGACCACGAGCAGAATTGCAGCACCAGCACCATGCGCGCGGTGGGCAGCTCCTTTGCCGACCCGTACGCCACCACCGCGGCGGCCATCGGCGCGTTGTCCGGCCCGCTGCACGGCGGCGCCAACGAAGAAGTGCTGCGCATGCTTGACGAGATCGGCTCCGTGCACCGCGTACCGGCATACATCGAACAGATCAAGGCCGGCCACGGCAAACTGATGGGCTTCGGCCACCGCGTGTACAAGAACTACGATCCGCGCGCGCGTATCATCAAGCGGGTGGCGGAAGAAGTTTTTGAGGTCACCGGACGCAATCCGAAACTGGATATCGCCCTGGAGCTCGAGCGGATCGCGCTTGAGGACGATTACTTCATCAAGCGGAAGCTGTATCCCAACGTGGATTTCTACTCGGGCATCATCTACCAGGCTATGGGATTCACGCCGGACGCGTTCACCGTCCTGTTCGGCATCCCGCGCGCGGCCGGATGGCTGGCGCAATGGCAGGAGATGCTGCAGGATCCGGAGCAGAAAATCGCCCGCCCGCGCCAGCTCTACACCGGCGAGCGGAAGCGCAACCTGGCGCGTGAGGAAGAGGAACTCCTGATGGCAGTGGGCTAAGTGGGGCGGGTCCGTGGCCCGCGGCGGGGCTCCCAGCCCCGCCAGCTCTTAGCTAACTTGACTAACTTAACTACGGCGTCTTCCCCAGCGGCACCAGAACCGTCCCCATATCCGACGGTGACGATTGCACCCGGATCGAGCCCGCCGGCACCTCCGGCAAACCGTTTTTGATCTCCGGCGGCCGCACGGCCTGCACCCGCGCCGCTTGCGGACGCTGCCCCGGCTGCCGCTGCTTGAGCGCCGCCACGATCTGTTGCTCTGGGACCTGCAGAGAGAACGACAGATGCTTTCCGTCCACCTGCATCTTCATATTGTCCAGCCCCGCCGCCCGGTTCTGTGTCTGTCCCACGAACGACAGCCATTTCAAACCATCAGCCATCTCCGCGACGTCTTTTTCGGTGCGCATCGTAAGGTCCGCGTTCAGCTCGAAATCCGGGCTCATCCGCATGCCGCCCGCGAATGCGTCCACTTTTTCGAGCCACTTCAGCGCCGGCGCCGCCCCCTGGCTCTTCGCCCCCGCCGAAATTCCACCCGCCGATACCAGCCACATGTCGTACTGGCCCTCGAACCGCTGCAATCCCTCCGCCAGCACCGCCGCTTGCGGACCGTTCTGGCCGCGCCGCCGGATCGCCGCCTTCACATCCGCCGCCGGGCCCGCTACCGCGATCGAGCCGTCCAGGAACGCCACCACCGCGTTACCGGTGGTTGCCGAAAGAAGCGGCACGCCCATATACGAGCTCTTCGGACCTCCAAACGCGTTCAGCGATTCCACCCAGGCCGGATCCAGCAGCCCGCGCACGATCACCAGCGTGGGCGAGTCCTTGCCCTGCGTCCCCGTGCTGGCGAACAAAATCTCCTGCGCGTAGTGGCTCCAGTCGATGCCCGTGAACCCGGCCAGCGGCTGTTGCCACTCCGCGTGCACGGTGTCCATCTGGGCCTTCATCTGCGACGCCATCGCCTGGCCGATGGGCGAAGCCATGATGTGGTCCAGGTTAATCTCCATCACCACGCGCGCGTCGGGCATCACCAGCTCCAGCATCGCCTGGTCCGCAGCCGCCGCCAGACCCGGCAGCAATGCCGCAAAAACACACAACTTCCGCCAACTGGCCATTAGACGATTCCTCTCTCTTATCGAATTAACATCCGCCAGTCAGCAGGAACAAGTCCTCCATGGTTATCCCGCACAAACTGTAGGGCGTGCCTCAACGTGCCACACTGGAAGTAGCGTTGTTTATCCTTCTGATTTCCACCTACGAGTTGGGACGGCAGCCTTTTGGACTGGCATCCCCCGCGGCTTGGCTGCGTGCCGCCGGGGCCGAAGTCGCCTGCCTGGATCTGGCGCGCTCGCCCGTGGATGACGACCTGCTTCGCCGCGCGGGCGCGATAGCATTTTACCTGCCCATGCACACGGCCACGCGCCTGGCCATTCCGTTGATCGAGCGCGCGCGCCGACTTAACCCCGCCGCCCACCTCTGCGCCTACGGGCTATACGCGCCGGTGAATGCGGAGCTGTTGCGCAGGCTCGGCGTGCGGACCATCGCCGGCGGGGAGTTCGAAGAAAGCCTGCTGTCGCTGCTGCGGCCCGCTCCGGTGCCTGTCATCTCGCTAGCGAAACAGCAGTTCCTGGTCCCCGACCGCACTGGACTGCCGCCGCTTGCGAAATACGCGCAACTCGTCCTGCCCGGCGGCGCTCGCCGCACCGTCGGCTATACCGAAGCCAGCCGCGGCTGTAAACACTTATGCCGGCACTGTCCCGTGGTCCCCGTGTACAACGGGAGTTTTCGCGTCGTGCAGCGCGATATCGTGCTGGAAGATATCCGCCGGCAGGTGGCCGCGGGCGCGCAGCACATCACCTTCGGCGATCCCGATTTTTTCAACGGCGTCGCCCACGCCATCGCCCTGGTCGAAGCGCTGCATCGCGAGTTTCCCGGCGTGACTTACGATGCCACCATCAAGATCGAACACCTGCTCGATCACCGCCGGCACCTGCCCCTGCTGCGCGATACCGGTTGCGCGTTCGTGATCTCGGCGGTGGAGTCGGTGGACGATTACGTCTTGCAACACATCTTCGACAAAGGCCACACCCGCGCCGATTTCGTAACCGCGACGGACCTGTTTCGCAAGGCCGGGCTGGTGCTGGCGCCGACCTTCGTTGCCTTTCATCCCTGGATGACGCTGGCCGGCTATGTGGACCTCCTCGCCACCATCGCGGACCTCGACCTGGTCGAGCACGTATCGCCCGTACAGCTTGCCATCCGCCTGCTGGTACCGGCAGGATCGCGGCTGCTCGAGCTGCCCGAGGCGCGCGCCGCCATCGGCGAATTTGACGAAGCCGCTCTGAGCCATCGCTGGGTGCATCCTGACCCCAGCGTCGATCAACTGCAGCACAATCTGGAAAACGCCATCGGCAAGGCGGTGACCGCCAAGCAGGACCGCCGCACCATCTTCCACGACACCTGGCGCATGGCGCACGATGCCCTGGGCACGTCTCCGCCGCGGCTGCCGGATGTGCCGCCGGGCCGCCCGCGCGTGACTATTCCCTATATGACCGAGCCCTGGTATTGTTGAGCGGAGCCTATCGAGGAGCAGTTAGCTCCTGTGTAAGTGGCTGTATACTGATTAGCCACAACTCCAACCAACAGGCAGAGTAGTAGGGGCGGGCAAGCCGGTCCGCGCTGTTTAGCCCCTAACTCTCCATTACGTTGAGTGCTCCTTGTTTGGGCTGGGGACCGGCGCCTTTAGCTTCAATGCTTCTTTCAGTTGCCCTAAGAACATCAGCCTGCGACTTTGAGTAGAGATGGCAGTTTCGACGGCTGACCTTTTCCAGCCACCTAGGAGAGCCGTATCAGTTAACGGCCCTAACTGACGCTCGAAGGTAGTCACATTATAGTTAAAGCCCTCATAGAAATCGCATCGCTGCATCAAATCGGGTAAGAGGCCGAAAACGATCTGTATACTACTGGTCTGGATAAGAGCAAAGGTTTTGCCTTTTTGATCCGCCCACGCGTCTGAAAAGACATGCGAGATCGCTTCGAGGTACGCAATCAGTATTCGTTTCCGTTCAGCGTGATTCTTTTCGTGCAGTGCGCCTCCGGGTAGGAGCAGCCCCTTGACCACCGGCAGGAGTTGATTGGTCTTGATCCACTTATCCTTTTCTTTCGGATAGCGAAGAATCCGATTCTTCAATGGGGAGGCAGCGTCTTCGTCCAGATCATGGATTAGGTCAATACAAGCCTTGTCGATATCCGTATCAAGCAAGCCGAGGATCGCCTTCATTTGGGTTAGAAGATCGCGATTCACAGGCTTTTGGTTGACGTTGATGGAAACGAAGGTCGCGCCCATAACTTCTTCAGTCGCGTTGTGGAAACACACGACGGGTAGCTCGAACAGATCAGTTTCTGGGAGCTGACGGTACGCATCGCGAAACGAGAAGATGCGATGTTGGCCGTCCACGACAAAAGCATAATCTCCGGCATCTGAGGGAAAGGTAAGCGTCGCCATTCTTCCATCTTCATCGCTTATCGTAACCTCGGGTTTCAGGTTGAGAATGATATTGTTGGGTAGGAAGCTATTCTCGCCCGTCGCCAGAAATTCTCCGATTTCCTTCAGGCGGGACACCTCTGTAACCCGTTGAATGCCCTTTTCTTGATTACGTGTGGCTGCTTCCACATAACAAAGGGGTTCCAAATCCATCGCATTCATTGTAAAACAATATAGCCTTACATCCTTTTGCGTAAAGACTAGCGCCCTAACAGATTTCATGTTCGTTTTCTCCGTTCTTCTAGATCATTCGTCGCCAAATCTCTGCCCAATGAAAGCGGTTACCCCGTGATCGATTATGATGTTGGCACAGGAACCGAAGGTTGAAGGCGGACTCGGAACCGCCCTTCGAGACCGGTACAATATGATCAATTTCGAGCGTCACTTCCGGTGGACGTTTGTGGCAGTATTCGCATCGTTGGTCAGACCGTATTGCGATCATTAGATAGTCTTGAAAGCTGAAGGTCCTCCGAGCGCGAGCCACGAGCGTCAATTCAATGCAGGCCCAAATGTCGTGTATCTCTTCGGGCGATAGCTCTGTACCGATTTGGAGATTGGCAAATTCCCAAAAGCGATTGAGGCCATCACGTTCACGAGACCATACGCGATATTGATCATAAGTTGGTGTCACCCGGTTTATTCGCTCCTCGCCTAACGCCCACTTGATCTCTTGAAAGAGAACACCCAAGTCCAGATGGAGTTGAAGAGCGAGATTCCTTATTTCGGTATCCGCAGGTATCGGGTGATTCGTCATCGCGGCGGGATTATGGGACGGCCCCACGATTGGCGGGATGGCGTGCAACCGCTTCCCGGCATGGCGCGTCCGCAAAGAGCCCGTTCATAAAACGTTTCGATCTAATATTCTACCGTAAACGAACCGATTCTGAAGTCATGTCCCTGGCATGTCAGGGCACGGAAAGCAGAGCGCCCGGCAAAGTCCTTGCTCCTAGGCTAATGGCCTTTACCGCGTACGCTCTCATGTATAGTCGCTTCGCATAAACGGAGCGGTATCAGCCGTTAAAATAACCAGTAAGTTACAGATTCTAAAGCAAGCACCATTGAACCGTTGGCCCATGTGTAAGATGCCAACTCACCTGGGTAGTAACGGCGACGTCTCCACGTGCTTACCCGCGTAATAGACGGTCAAGTTTTTAAGCTCCAAATCAGGGACATAAAAAACTCGGTCGCCGCCCGTGACTTCATATTCCCAAGCTCCCGTATATCGCTTTCCCCGCAACGGGAAGATGCGCCCCGGCCTGCGCACCATGGGCGTCGCGCAAAGATACTCGTAACACTTGGCTGAGTTTACCCCAGCCGCCTGAATCAGTTTCTCCCAATCACGGTTGACGCGCTCGTTATGCGCGACCACCGTCCACCGTGCGGCCGGGATCTTTCCTGCTCTTGGAGGTGCAGCCAGTGATTCTTCAGGCATCCGCGCCGGAGTCAGCGGTCGCCACGGTCGCAGGCGTAAGGGGAACCTCTTCACTTGGCGCCGTAAACGCAGCAGCCAAGGCATCACTCCGGATGGCTATGGCGCTCTCGTGCCATTCATGAAGCACGCCTTCAAAGTCGGCCCATGAAATTTCGGCATCCGCTGCCCGGCGAAAGGACCCGTGTGCCTCACCCAAGAGCGTCTTGAGTTCATCAATATCGAATGCATTCAGCCATTCAAACGTGTGCCCGACGGGTACTTGCGCGTTTGCCAGTCTATACATCGAAATCGCCGTCACAAGGTCGACCATCAGCCTCGCATTCGACGCGGACTCCACCAGGCGCGCAGCGTCCTTCCGATTGATTAGCGCAAAAGCCTCGTCGTTGCGCGTAATCGTCACGGGCCGGTTCGCCGCCTCGTCAAGCACCTGACCGGCGCGCCGGTTCAGGTCAGTAGCGGTGAAGATCTCGTCTCCAAAAACCATGGTTGGTGCAGCCATCGTATCCTCCAGAACCCCTTGCGCAACTCCCTACGTATTATTATACGTATTGCCGGCCGAAAGTCCAATTCAAAAAGCTACCCCCAAACACTACTTATTGATAATAAAGGCTAAAAACGTATATCCAGCAACCGCCCTCCACCACCCCTCATCATCTAAACCATGCAGCCCCAAACCACCCGTGACGACCGCCGCCGCCAAGACCATAGCCAGGAACTGGCCGCCAAGGGCTGGTATCACAGCTTCGAACTCCCCGACGGCACCATCATCGAAGGCGTCAACCCGCTCGCCCGCCTGCGCGAACGCTTCGCCCGCTTCCCCATCCCCGCCGATCTGCGCGGCAAACGCGTGCTCGACATCGGCGCGTGGGACGGCTGGTTCAGCTTCGAAGCCGAACGCCGCGGCGCCGCCGTCACTGCCGTCGATTGCGTGGAAGTCGACCACTTCCTCGATCTCCATCGAAGACTGTCGTCCAACGTCGATTACCGCATCCGCGAGGTGTACGAGCTGCCCGAAGCAGGCCTGGGAACTTTCGATATCGTTCTCTTCCTGGGCGTCCTCTACCATCTGCGCCATCCGCTGCTGGCGCTGGAGATGGTATGCGCCCTCACCACCGAAATCGCCATCGTCGAATCCTTCGTCACCGACGGCGCTACCTGGCAGGAGCATACCGCGGACATTCCCACTCTCGAATTTTACGAAGGCTGCGAGCTGGGAAATCAGTTCGATAACTGGGTCGGACCCAGCGTGGCCTGCCTGCTTGCCATGTGCCGCGCGGCAGGCTTCGCGCGCGTCGAGCTGCTGCGCGTCGAGCCGCACAACGCGCTGGTGGCCTGTTATCGCAAGTGGGAGCCGGCGCCCCCGGACGCGGCGGCCGAGCCTCCCCGGCTGCACTCGGTGCTGAACAGCGCGAACATGGGTGTCAATTTCTCCACGCGCAAGGAAACCTACGTCACCTGCTGGTTCCACACCTCGCGCCCGGTGGTCTCGCCCGCCGGCCTGAGACTGGAAATCGACGGCTTCGGCGCCGCGTCCTACTACCTCAAGAAGGAAAAAGAATTGTGGATGGCGAACTTTCCCTTCCCGCGCGGCCTCCATCCCGGCTGGAGAGAAGCGCGCCTGCGCTTCGCCGATAGCGCATTCAGCAACACCGTGCGCATCGCCGTGGACATGCCCCTGCGCGTCGAAAAGATCGTGTGCCTCGGCGTCAGCGACCCGGCCACCTGGCGGCGCGACGCGGTGCGCGCCACCGAGTCCGGATTTGTCACCTGCTGGGTCGAGGGGCTGCCCGAAAATGCCGACCGCGGTAACGTGCGCGTGGCCCTGGGCGACGCCCGCCTGCGCACGGACTGGGTTGGAGAGCCGGGCCCCAACGGCGCGAGCCAGATCAACGCCATCGTGCCGCCCGCCTTCCCCCCCGGCGAACACTCCCTGCGAATCGAGTGCGGTGGTGTCAGCTCCGAGCCAAGGCTAGTCCGCGTAATTTAGCGAGGCAAATGCACAGAGCGAATGCGCGAATGCCCTGCCCTCCGCTTCCGTACAGGAATGCTGTACAATACGAACAGGTGCCCTTATGCCGACTGAAACGACGTACACCAGCCTCCGTCAAAATCTGGCAAGCGTTCTCGACCAAGTGGTGGACCACCAGCAAACTGTGATCGTTCGCCGCCGGGGAGCGCGCGACGTCGCCCTTCTTCCGGCTTCCGAACTCGCCGGTCTCATGGAAACTGCACACCTGTTACGGTCGCCACGCAATGCACGGCGTCTCCAATCGGCATTACGGCGAGCGCAGCAACGGCGGACCAAGCCTGGAACCGCCGCGGGACTCCGTCTTGAGATGCTAGGTGAAGCGAAAACCTAAACGAGTTGCTGTCTTTCAACCTGAGTTCCGGGAGGACCTCCGTTTTTGGGTCAAAACCGAACGCGGCACTGCAATTAGAGTGCTGGATCTGGTCGAGGCAGTGATGCGGGATCCGTTCCAAGGCCTTGGAAAACCTGAGCCTCTTCGATATGTGCTGGCAGGCTGCTGGTCGCGTCGCGTCAGTCAGGAACACCGGTTGGTGTACCGTGTCACGGATGAAGCCACTGACTTCCTCCAGGCCCGCTACCACTACTGAAGCGGAATCGCCCTGGTGCCGCCCTACCGCACCGGCCGGATCAACGCATTCACCAGAAACGGATCGTTGAACTCCGTCCGCTCCCCCGCCTTCTTCCCCTTGATCGGCAGCAGCCGGGCGGTCAGCGGCTTTTTCCATTTCACCGCCAGCGTGGCCACGTCCCCCAATATGCGCGCGACCTGCTGCTCCGAAACATCGCCCGGCATCGGAATCGTATCCAGACCAGTACCGCAAACCGCCGAGTATGCCAGCAGCGCATCGGTGTCGTAAGCGCCCTCGCTCCACCGCTGCGCCAGCAGGCTGTCTTCCTGTACCGGCACCATCAATCCCGAAAACCCGATGCGCTTCACCGGCACGGATTGCACCGCCTTGGTGATGATGGCGCATGCCGTCATGGTGCCGCTGGACCCGAACCGCGCGCCCGTGAACTTCTCGATGGCCGCCCCAATGGACACTTCCCGCAGCGGCGCCGGCGTCCCGTCCAGCCCCATATAGGCCCAGCCCGGTCTCCTTCTCCGCCTGCCGCGCCAGCTTGTCCAACGCTACGGCGTGGCCCGCTAGCGCTTGTGCCAGCAACTCCGCCGCCCGCGGCGCATCCCCGGCCGTACGCGCGAAGACATGATCCACCACGTTCGCGCCCTCCGTCCCGATAGCGAAGCAGTGTCCATCGCCTTGATGATAAGAGCCCGGAAAAAACGGCGCATACGGCGCAAGCATGGCGCTCGCCGCGAAATTGAAATTGCCCACGCTGGCGGCGGTGTTATCCGCTACATGCTTTACCAGCCGGGCCGCAGCCGCCACGCATTTCCACTGGATCCCGTTCTCATTCCCCATCACCAGGCTCGATTTCAGGCTCCGGGTGGAGCACAGAATCTCGCCCAGCAGCGCCCCCTGCGCCGCATCGTCCCCGTCCGAAAACATGGCCGGCCCGATGTTCCCCGCAAACGCCTCCTTGATCGCCAGCGCATCGTAGTCGCGGAAAAACCGCAGCGCTTCCGCCCCCGGCAACCCGCGCGTGTACTCCGGGAACGGCTGCGTGGTAATGCGGATGGTCTCCACCTGGTAGCCGCCCGATTCCACGATGCGTTTGGCCAGGCGCAGCATCCTCAATGTATCCTGCACCTGCTCCTGGTAGCGCGCGCGATCCAGCTTCAGAAACGCGGTCATGGCCCGCACCTTGGGCTTCGGCGCCTCCTCCGCCGGCCACGCCAGCGACGCGCCGGAACCGAGAGCCGCGCCCAGAAATTGCCGGCGGTTCATCCCACCTCCATCATCCAGTACGATTCAATAACGATTCAGAAACTATACCGCAAGGCGAGCTGAATCTGGCGCGGCGCGTAAGCCGAGAAGATATGCCCGAACGTGCTGGGAACGTCGGCGAAGTTTTGCGGCATCTGCAAATTCACGCGATTGAGCGCATTGAACGCCTGCGCCTCCACCACGATCGAATTGCGCTCGCCAATCTGGAACCGCCGCGCCAGCGAGGTATCGAAAGTGGCCAGTCCCGGGCCCACCAGGATGTTCCGTCCCGCGTTGCCGAACGTGTATTGCGGCGGGATCGCGAACGCCGCCGTATTGAACCACTCCTGCGCCGACGGGTTGGCCAGATGCCAGTCGCCCACCACGTTCGGCCGGTCGTAGCCCGATCCCGCGCCTCCCGTGTTGCCCGTGTTGCTGTTGTCGAACTCCAGCATGGGCGTGAAAGGCTGCCCGCTCTGCACCGTCAGAATGCCGCTATTCTCGAAATTGCGCAGCCAGCGGTTGTGGAACGGGAACCGGTAAACATACGCTGCCGTCAGCCGGTTGCGCATGTCGAAGCTCGAAAGCGCCCGCTCGGCATGGTAATTGTAGCTGTTCTGCGGGAAATTCTGGTCGGTCTGGGTAGGCTCGAAAGCGGATGTATCGTCGATCGACTTCGAGAACGTGTAAGCCGCCAGCACCGAGAGCCCGTGCCGCAAAGGACGGTTGAACGATACCTGCAGCGAGTTGAAGCTTGAGTTGGCGCCGCTATCGATATAATCGATTCCCCCGTACGCCGGATTCGGCGCGTTCGCGGTCGGGTCGCCCGCTTCCGGCGGCGGCTGGTTGATGTTGCGCGAGTAGATCAGGTGCGTGCCCTTTGACCCCGCGTAAGAAACCGTGACCGTCCCGGCCGACGGCAATTCCCGCTGGACGGTGTAGTTCCATGCCTGGATGTTGGCCGTGGTCAGGTTCGGGCTGAGCGTCGACAGCGACGCCGGCGGCACATACGACAGGTTCGTCGGAAAAGGATTGGCCAGCGTCAGCAGCCCCGACGTACTTGGAAAAAACACCCGGATATTGAAATAAGGTGGATTGAAATAGAGCGCCGAATTCACCACCACCATTCCGGCGTCGTAATAAATGCCGTAGCCTCCCCGCATCACCGTGTGCGGCGTGAGCGACCAGGCGAAGCCCACCCGCGGGCCGAAATCCTTGTAATCCGGCTTGATCCCGGAACGGGAGATGCCATTCGTGCCCACCTGCACCACCTGGTTACTAGCGAAATCGAAGATCGACATGCGGTTGGTCGGGTCCGTCGGCGGCGTATTGAATTCGTATCGCATCCCCAGGTTCAGGGTGAGCTTAGGCGAGACCTTCCAGTCGTCCTGAAGATATGCGTTGGTGGAACTGGTGCGCAGCGTCTGTGTATTGTCGAATGTGGATTGAATGGCGAACGTCGGCAGCCCCAGCAGCAGGTCGCCGATTCCGCTGCCCGACAGCGCCCCCGCGAACGACATCGACCCCCGGCCGTAAACATCCAGAATGCCGTTCTGGGCCAGCCAGCGGTATTCCACCCCTACGCTGAGCGCGTGGTTGCGCCTGATCGTCGAAAGATTGTCGCTGATCTGATACGTGGTCGGATGCCGGTTGATCGGCAGGCTGGTCACGTCGCCCACCGGCGATAACCCGGAAACGCTGACGCTCGGGTAACCGTAATCCACCGGATCCGTAGGCAGGTAACTCACGCCCCATAGGGCGTTCACATTGGTCTGATAGTTCTGCGGCAGCAGCCGCCGCGTAGCCAGATTCAGTCCCAGGGTCAGCGAGTTCATCGTAGCGGGGCTAAGGATATGCGTGTAGCGGATGAGTGCGTTATGCCCGCGGTCATAAAGGTAGTCTCCATAGCCCGGCACCTGCGTGGAATTCTCGGCGTACGGCTCATATAGGTTGTTGTGCCCATAGCTATACCGCAGCGTAAGCTGGTCCGCGTCGGTTATGCGTTGATCCAGCCGGGCGTCTAGTTGCCAGTTATTCGTGTGGCCGATCGGCTGTGCCAGGTAGTTCCCTACGGTCCCCGGCAGGTTCGGCAGCGGATACATGGCCAGGATCTTGGAAGCCAGCGGATCGATCAGAATTCCCGGAATTTGGCCATTCGGGAAAGGCGCCTGCGTGTAGGGGTTCATGATCGGCGTATTCAGCCCCGACAAGTCGCCCGAACGCTCCGCCGCCGTCGGCACCGTGGCCAGTTGGCTGGCGCCCGCGCTATTGCGCAGGGCATCGTAGGTGACAAAGAAGAACGTCCGGTTCTTGACGATCGCTCCCCCCACACCGCCGCCAAACTGGTTCCGTTCGTACTCGGGTTTCACGCTGCCATCGAAGAAATTACGCGCGTCGAAATCCCGGTTGCGCAGGTAGTCGTAAGCGAACCCGTGCCACTCGTTGGTGCCGCTCCGGGTGATTACGTTTACCTGGCCGCCGGCATTCCGCCCGTACTCGGCGCTATAGCTGTTGGTGGCGATCTTAAATTCCTGGATGGAGTCCACCGACGGCTGCAGCACGAACCGGTTCACGTCCTGGTCGTTGTTATCCACGCCGTCAAGCAGGTAGTTGTTGTACTCTTCCCGGCCGCCGTTGGCGTGCATGGCGAACGATCCGCGGGTCGAAAGCTCGGAATCCTGCACCGGCGGCAGCACGCCGGGAGTGAGTAGCGCCAGTTGCAGAAAATCGCGCTCGTTCAGCGGCAGACTGTCGATCCTGGACTGGTCGATCACGGTGCCAAGTTCCGACGATTCGGTCTGGAGTTCTGCCGCGCTACCCGTCAGCGTCACGCTCTCTTTTCTGGCAGCGATCGGCAGCCGGAAATCCACTCGCGCCGTGCTGTTCACCGCCACCGTTATACCCTCGGAGGCGCTGGCGAAGTCTTTGGCCGAGCATACCAGCGTATATTGTGCGGGCGGCAGATCCGCAAAGTAATAAAAGCCGGCAACGTCGGAGGCCACCTCTCGCAAGGTCGCGCGCTTCGTATCCGAGGCTGTCACTTTGGCCCCCGCCATAGGTCTGCCCGACGGGTCCAGGACATAACCGGAGACTGCTCCGGTGGTGACTTGCGCCCAAGCCGGAAGACAGAGCCCCAAAAGCATAAGAGCGCAAAGCACTGCGTGGCGGCGCGGCCGTGGCCCGTTTTGCGCGGCTTTCGGAGCGCAAAGGGCCGCGTGTCCGGGCCGCCAAACAGGGTAGGAAGTCGAAGGGTCGTGGCGGCGCGGCCGTGGCCCGTTTTGCGCGGCTTGCGGAGCGCAAAGGGCCGCGTGTCCGGGCCGCCAAACAGGGTAGGAAGTCGAAGGGTCGTGGCGGCGCGGCCGTGGCCCGTTTTGCGCGGCTTGCGGAGCGCAAAGGGCCGCGTGTCCGGGCCGCCAAACAGGGTCGGAAGTCGAAGGGTCGTGGCGGCGCGGCCGTGGCCCGTTTTGCGCGGCTTTCGGAGCGCAAAGGGCCGCGTGTCCGGGCCGCCAAACAGGGTCGGAAGTCGAAGGGCCGTGGCGGCGCGGCCGTGGCCCGTTTTGCGCGGCTTGCGGAGCGCAAAGGGCCGCGTGTCCGGGCCGCCAAACAGGGTAGGAAGTCGAAGGGTCGTGGCGGCGCGGCCGTGGCCCGTTTTGCGCGGCTTGCGGAGCGCAAAGGGCCGCGTGTCCGGGCCACCAAACAGGGTAGGAAGTCGAAGGGTCGGGGCGGCGCGGCCGTGGCCCGTTTTGCGCGGCTTGCGGAGCGCAAAGGGCCGCGTGTCCGGGCCGCCAAACAGGATCGGAAGTCGAAGGGTCGGGGCGGCGCGGCCGTGGCCCGTTTTGCGCGACTTTAATGATGGCAGACTTCATGGAACCTATCACTGTGGCGGAACCCCTAACTCGTACACTGGCGCCTAGAATATCAGATTTGCCCGAAGCAGACCCGAAGCAGGCCGGGCCACTCTCTCACAGTACTTATGGTACGTTTGCTCTAACGCCTTTAAATCGCGCGGACTCCCGTACTAACCGTATTCTTATAAAGAAAATACCAATAGACTTCATTCTTATTTTGATGTATTCTGGGCGCCGGGGCAGCAAAAAACCGGCTGTTTGTGTGCAGAGGGTTAGTGGAAAACAGGCTCTGATCAACTCTTTTACGATCGCGGGCTGCACGGTTTGTGCCTCAAGGATCGAACCTCCGGGGGGATTTGATGCGGTTGGAAAAAAGCGCCACTGTATTTGTTCTTCTGTTGCTGCTCGCCTCCGCGGCTACCGCGAGCACCACAGACCTTCTTTATGACAATATTTTTAACGTCAACGGCACTATTACAGAGGGCTCTTTTGCCATAGCCGGGTTGGACAGCAGCGCGTTCAACACCCTCACCGGGGAAGGGATTCTCACCTTCACCTACTTTCCCGGTGTGGCCGGAAGCTACTCCTTTACTTCCTGGTTCGACAACGACCTGAGCGCGCCGAATTATAACGAGTACGGCGCCGTCAGCGGCACCCCCGCCTCCGGTCAGAATTGGGAAATCGGCGATCCGTCCGCTTACTATAATTCCGGGCTTCCGCCGGGAGGTTTGGGACCGGGTGTAGACATCGCGGATAACGCCGCGCTCAACGCCCTCAGCAACACCAATACGCTACCCGGAAACACGGACAATTTCCTGGCCGACTGTACAGGTCTTACCTGCAATGGCGATGCCTCCATGGCCATGGGGTTCAATTTCACCCTCGCGGCCAACCAGGAGGAGGTGATTACCCTAAGCCTGATGGAAACTGCCCCCACCAGCGGCTTCTTCCTGCAGCAGATTCACCCGGTCGACGGTTGCGACGTCAATGGCCAGAACTGCGCGAATCCGGCGCAGTTGAACCTCTATTTCCAGGGCAGCGCGGTGACCCAGACGGTCGGCAATCCGGGAACGCCGGAGCCCAGCACCTGGATTCTGGTTTTCTCCTCCATCGCCGGACTGGCGCTCTGGCGCGTCCGGAACTTCCGCGCCATGAAAGCAGGGGCCGGTATCTCGGCTCTGGTATTAATCGCGGCTCTTGCGATCCTACCCCAGTCCGGCTTCGCTGGAACGTCAGGGGTGATTACGGTGCTCACCGTGCCCTGGCAACCCGGCACCGCCAATCCGCACACCACCTACAATGTATGCAATGACGGAACCATTCCGAACTACTCCAACACTCCTCCCACCTGCACAGCACCAGCCACGCTGAGCGAAGCGACCATCCGGCTGGGCGCCACCGCAATTCTGCCGAACACTACCGACACCTACACCGGAGTCTGGAATTTCGGCGACGGCAGCTCGAACTTTACCTTCACCGTAAGCAACTCCAGCCTGAATAACTACGACGTCTCCACCACGCACCAATATCCCGCCACCGCCGCCGCCGGCACCACCTGGAGCGCGGTCCTCACCATTACGGACAACACCTCGCACGTGCAGGGCACCGGCACCTTCCCGGTAATTCAGGAGCAGGATACCCTGAGCTCGCGCGTGAACGTAGCCATCGACAACGGACTCTGGTTCTCGCACACCAATATGTGGCGTAGCACCACCACGGTCAATAGCCAGACGGTGAATTGGGGCGGTTGGGACGATTACGGCGAGCCCTGCACCAACGGCAATATCTGCGGCCCTTACGGCGGGTTGGACGCCAACTTCGTGCAGGCCTACGAAGTAAACGGCCACTTTGAAAATGGCCCGGCCTCCGATCCGTATACCGACGACGTGGCCCGCGGCCTGGCCCGCATGCTGGCGTTCCTGGTTCCTGAAACCCTTGCTTTCGACGGCTCCCATCAGGTTACTTACAATCCGGCCATCATGGCCGCTCGCTGCAGTGATGGCACCACTCCGAATTTCGCTACTACCCCACCGACCTGCACCACTGGCACTCTCATCCAATACATTCCGAACGCCACCTCCTGCACCGCACCGCCCTGCACCTTTACCTTTGACGCGAATAATAACAGCCAGATCATCGTCCCCGGCAATGATAGTGGACAGCCTGATTATGAAGCCGGCATGTACGTGGACGCCCTGGTAGCCACGCAGAACCCGGCCGGTATCGCCAAGTATGGCGCCACCGCATCCGGTGGATTGCCTGGCGTCTTCGGCCAGACTTACCAGAACATCGTGCAGGACATGGCCGACGCCATTGAATACTGCCAGTACGGCGGCGATGCTAACGGTGGCTTGGGTTCCAGCGATGGCGGCGGCTGGTCGTATTATTGCGCTCCCGGATCGTATCAATACGATGACAACTCCGTGTCACAGTGGAATGCCATCGGATTGATCGCGGCCGATCGTGGCTTCGGAGTGAAAATTCCAGCAATTACCACCGATACCAACCAGGTGTGGGTTACTTACAGCCAGGAGACTAATTCGACCGAAGGGTGCATTGGCTTGGGCTGCACCGGTACCGCCAACAACAGTTCCATGGTGGGCGCTTTCGGCTACGACGAATACTCTTACGAGCCATGGGGCCCCTTTGCCGTGACGCCTTCCGGCATGGTGCAAATGTCCCTGGATGGGGTGGGCCGGACCGCAGCCAACAATTCCGATCAGCGCTGGAACATGGCGGAATCCTTCTACCACGATAATTTCTGCTACAACAGCGCGCAGAGCTATGGGCCCGGTGCGGGCTACTACGTCGACCCGCTGCACTACACGTACGGCATGCTGTCGTTTTCGAAGTCCATGCTCTTGCACAATCCCGGCGGTGTTCTAAGTCCCATCGTGTTGCTCGAAGATCAGCCGGCGGGCACCAATCCGATCGACTGGTACGGCGCACTGTCGCCGGCCAATGGTGGCACCGCGGCCTGCGACGGCTTCGCGCAAACACTCGTCAGCCGGCAGAATTCCGACGGCCACTGGGGTTACCCGAACTACTACGATGAGCAAACCACGCAAAGCCTGTTCGAGACTCCCTGGGCTCTGATCATCCTGAAACAATCCGTATTCGTAGTGTGCATCAATAACCTCGCAGGCAAAGGCAAGCCCACCATCGGAACCTCAAAGGCTACCGTCACGCTGACCTGGGGCCACCAGGCGAACGCCACCTCCTACAATGTCCTGCGCAGCAACAGTGCCAGCGGGACATTTACCAAGGTCGGCAGCACCACTTCCACCGTCTTTGTCGACACCACCACAGGCCTGACTAACGGCCACACGTATTATTACGCCGTCGACCCGCAGAACAGCTCCGGATCGTCCATCTGCCAGTCGAACGTTACGGCTGTGACCATCCCGATCGGGCACTAGTAGGCTCCGAGCCGCGCGCGTGCCCATTTCCGAGCCGCGCGCGTGAGCACACTACCGAGCCGCGCGCGTCAGCAAGCGGTCTTCAGCCCTCGGGGTTTAAGCTTCACTCCCCGCGGGCTTTCTTGTTTTGGAGATTAACTTGAAACGACTTATTCCTCAGTTATTGGCGCTTTTATTCCTTTCAGCGGCGTGGCTCCTGGCGGGGGCGCCAGCGGGGCCGCAACCCGTGTACGTTTACCTCTACGCGCGCGTCACCGACCCTATCCACCTCGACCTGAGCGAGGAGCGTCTGCGCCGCGTGCTCCCTGAAATCGAACGATTCCGCAAAGAGCATCCCGAAGCGCACGTATCCGCCACCATTCTGTTTTCAGGCGCGATCAGCCAGGCCCTCGCGGATCGCAACAGCCAGACTCACATCGTTGATTATGTGAAGGACTTCATTCAGCGCGGCGTCATTGAACCGGGTTACAACGGAACCGACGAACCCACTTACCGCAGGCGGCCCACCAGCGAATTGGCGAAAGCCGCCACTGCCGGCGACCGCTGGGTGATGCGGGTCAACACCGCCGAGCGGCTATTCAACGAAGCGCGCGACCCGCTGACCGGCGCCGACCTCTCGAGCCGGGTGGGAGGCATTAAGAAAATGCAGGAAGTGTTCGGCAAACCCGCCACGATTACAGGCGTGGAACTGTCCGTCCCGGATGCCGGCTGGGGTGTGATGCCCGAATTCGGCGCCGACACAGAAACAGTCCACGAACTGCGCAAGTTCGATACCAAGGCGATCATGTTCGGTATCTCGGATAGTGACCCGCTCCACGCGCCAAAATTCCGCATCTGGTCGGCCTCGTTCAGCAAAAATATGAGCCCCGTGCCGGAAACATCCCCCGAGCTTTTCTGGCAGGACAACATCCTGCGCTCGTCCGAATCGAGCGGCCCCCAAGTGCGCCTGTTCCGCGCGTTCGATGGCCCGGAGGGATTTCAAAAGGTTCTCGCCAAGCTCGACCGCTCGCAAGTCCGCATCCTGCATGTCGAGCTCGCCAGCCCGCGCAGCTACGTCACGCCCGCGTTCGCCGGGTTCCTGCCGAACCCGCCGCTGGCGTATGCCTATTCGCACCCGGATCAGCCCCAGATACCAGCCGAAGCCCGCCGTCCCGCAGCCGAGGTGGACGCCGCCTACGCCAAGGAGACTGCCCTCCTCGATTGGATGACGCGCGAATTCTTCCCCGCCAATTCCGGCAGCCGCTTCGTCACCGGCGCCACCCTCCAGGAAATGGCCGGACCCAGCACCGGCTTCTCCATTTCCGTCGATCGCCTGCGATCCGCAACCGTGGACGCGTTGCGCGATTGGGAGAAGGATCCGCAACCGCCCAAGTATCTCTTCGTGGATGGCCATTACCTGTCCCTCGCGGACATGTTCCAGTCCATGGCGGATGCGCTGGCCGAATTCAGCCGCACGGGTAAGCTGCCGCAATCGGTGCGCGTACTGCGGGTCTACGGTCCGGCCGAAACCAGCGCCGATATGGGAACGGATGGAGGAGAAGTGACGGTGGCATCGGTGGCGCGCGAGTGCGCCTCGTTGAGCAGCACCCTGCACGACGACTCCTGGACGCCGCTGCCAAAAAACATGATCCCGTTCCACGTCACCGTGGACGGCGCCTCGATGAACGCCGCCCAGTTCCTGAGGCTGATGGCGGAGTCGCTCGTAAGCGGCAACGCGGAAGCCAAACTGCAGGTGAAAAGGACCAGCATGTTCTGGGGCAAAGACGCCACCTACTACCGCGCCCGCTCGATCCGCGATGAAGGAGTCGCCTGGACCTTCAAGCCCGCCCTCCTACAAGTCAGCACTAACTAACTTGCATGTCTAACCATGTGCTCTAACATCCTAACTCTCTAGTTCTAACTCAAATCTCTAACTCTTTAAGTAAGTGCAGTCAAGTGGGGCAGGCCCTCGGCCTGCGCCGGGCTCTCAGCCCGGCTCCCCATCTTAATAACCTGATCGCGTAACCGCGAATCAAGCTGCATCAACCGCAAGTAATCCGTCTCATCCGCAGCCCCCTTAGCCCGTCGTAACCGAGCCGGCCAAGCCGCGCCCTGCCGCCTAGCCGTAAGCCGCAAAGCATAATCCCGCACCCGGAAACAATCCCAAGCCCCCGGCAAAGCCCCCGGATACTCATATAACAAGTACGACCCAGCCAGCTTTGAAAGCGTCCCCCGCGAGCTGCGATACCCGGGCGTCCGCCGCATTCGCCGCTCCTCCCGTTCCACCAGCTCCGCCGCCCCCGGATCCAAAGGCCGGAATCCCAACTTCCGGTAAAACCAGAACGCGCCGGAATCCAGCGCCTCGTCATTCTCCAGCCCGATCTGATAAGGATCGACCGAGAAACAACGAACTCCCAACACCTGCCGGAAAAGCCGCAACAACCGGGCGTAAAGCCAAGCCGATTCCCCCTCGCGAAACGTGTAGTACAGATTGAACCCGATCTCCGCGCGGTCAAACAGCGAAAGCAGTTCCACATAACCCGCCGGCACGCCATTCTTGAAAAACATCCCGCAGTGGTAAGCGCGCAAAGGCAGCCGCCACTCCGGCGGCACGCCCCAGAACACGATCTCCACGCCCCGGCCCAGATCGGCCCGCCATACGCGCCGCGCATCCGGATGCGTGAACCCGTAAAGCTCGCGATAGCGCATGGCCGAGCTATCCAGAATCAGGTCGAGCACCCGCCGCGCCGCCCCCTTCGATAAGCGCTTCACCGCAATCGCCGGCGCTTCCAACTCCCGCGCAAGCGACACATCGCTACGCCGCAACAAAGGCTCCCCATGATAGAACGGCTTCCGCACAGGCAAACGCAGCCGCGAGCGGCTGGCGCGCGCATCGCCGATCCGCCACACCAGCATCAGGTCCAGCGACTCATACAAATCCGCCCGGTCGCGCGCGCTCCCAGCGAGGCCGCCAATCCGCTCCAGCAGCCAGCCCAGCGCACTCGACCGGCGCCCCCGCGCTGCATCCATCCACGCGCGAAACGGCACGTGCGCCTCCACCGGCCAATCCTCTTCCACCAGCGGCACGAACCGCCGCAGCACCGGCCCCAGCTTGTCCGGATGCTCATAATTCTCCCAATCGATCTCGATCCGCCGCGGATAACGTGCCGCCAGTTGCCGCGCCACCTCGTAGCTGAACACCGCCGAGAACGACGTGCCCGCGATCCCCGAAACCTCCGCCTCTTCAAACGGCGCCAGATCCGCCATCCCAGCCACCCGCTCCGCGAACGAAAACAGGATGGCATCCGTCAGCCGCATCACCTCCGCATCCGCCGGATACGCGCGCAAAAACAACAGGCACTCGTGCAGCCGGATCAGCGATTCCGCATCCCGGAAACGGTGCCGCGCAATCCCGGCCAGCAGGCGGTGCAGCTTCTTCGTATCCGGAGCGCCGAAGCGCGTCTTCCATTCCTCCAGGCGCGCCAGCAAATCTGTGGGCATTCGTTTGAGCTTAGCGTGCTTCGGCGAACGCCTGGCAGGTGGCTTTCAAAGTGTGCAGCAAGGCTTCCTTGGGCAGGCTGCGCACGATCGGATCGATGATCAGCCGCAGGGCAAAAGGGATGTCGCGTGTCAGCGAAATGGCGCGGCATTCCATGTACGTGCCGCCATCCCGCTCCAGAAACCGCCAGTATGTATTCAGCCGCCACAGGAAGCCGTAGCCCGTGTCCGGCGCTTCTACTTTCTCGTCCGGCTTGCCCGCATTTGCCACCTCCGCGGTGCCCGTGGTGTACGAGCGGCAGCCCGCGCGCCCCCCCTCCAGCGAAAAGTAATCGACGTCGTGGTCGGTATCCAGCACCACCGTGATGATCTTCTTCTTCAGCACCCGCAGATAAATCTTGAAATGATCCCCCTTGCGGCTGATCAGCTTCGATCCGATCACTTCCGGCTGGTAAATAACCTTGTGGTTGTCGTAATCCTGAATCAGCGCCAGCGTCTGCGCCACGGTGGCGCCCGGCGCGTAAGCCGCTCCGATCCAGTCGTGAATCAAACCCGACGGCGCCTTGACAGGACCCTTGCCCCGCCAGAATTCCGCGACGATCTTGCCCTTGCGCACCTGCTGGGCGCGCTTGGAATCACCATCGGACCATAGAAATTCCGCTCCGCCGAGCGTCTTCTCCATAGCAGCCTCGGCCTCGGCGATGTAGGCCGTAAACGCCTCCAGCGTCTCCGGCTTCAACTGTACCGGCTTTACTTTTTCCGCCATAATCCGCGCCACAACAATATTATCAGGCCCTTGAATCCGAAACCAGCATACGTCATAATCTGGTCATGCCTGTAGCAGAGCAGTTTGAAACGGAAGCTCCCGTCAACGAAGAAGTTGTCGATCGCGACGAACTCACCCGCCTGGCGCAATGGCACTGGGAAATGCGGGGATCCCCGGAAGGTAGTCCGGATGAGGATTGGTTCTGGGCCGAGGAAGAGCTCCGCCGCCAGCGCCTGACCACCGCCTGCGAGGCCGGCAAAGAACCCGAAGAAGCGTAGCGCCGGCGCCTATCTCAGGTAAGCGACCAGCTTCTCGCGCAGCCCCGCCGCATCGAATCCAGCGGCGGCGTAGATTTCCGCCGGGCTTCCCGAACGCGAGAATTCATCGATCCCCATCACCCTCTGCGCATAATCCGCCGGCAGCAGAAAAGGATACAGGAATCCCCGCCAGCCATTGTGCAGCGTCACCACGTACTGCCGCTCGTCATCGGATAAAATCTGCCGCGCCTTTTGCGGATTGTGTACGCGCAGCTCTTCGTAAAGCTGCGGTGAAGTCACCGCCACGATCTTCACGTCCGCCCGCGCCTCGATCTCCGGCAAAATCTGCAGCACATTCGCCATCACCTGCCCGCCGCTCACGGCCAGCACCAGCTTGGCCTTGCCGTTCTGGCGGAACGCGCGGAACACATACGCCCCGTTCACCGCTTCGATAGCCGGCGGCACGCCATCCCCGCGCTTCAGCACCGGCGTCCCCGGACGCACCGCCGAAAACACCACCGGCTCGCCGCGGTGCGCCGCATAGAACAGCATCTCCACTGCCTCGTTCGCATCCAGCGGTTTGTATACCTTGATGCCCGGATACGCGCTGAATAGCGACATCCAGAACAAGCCGTGGTGCGTCGGACCATCCTCGCCGGTCTCCGGCCCGTCGTGCGCCGCCAGCATGATGAAGAAGCTCGCGGCCTGCGGGTTCACCGCGTTGTTGATCAGCGCCATCCGCACAGCGTTCGCCATCATGGGGGTAAACACGCCGTAGGTCGCGAAAGCGGTCATGGGCCGGAACCCGCCCGGCAGCACGTCCTGCGCCATGGCCGCCGACATCATCGCCATGTTCTGCTCCGCAATCCCGAACCGGATCCCGCGGCCCAGCGGGTTGTCGCGCGTGATGACGCCGTACACGTTCTCGGCCTTGCCCGTGAGAATCGATTTCATCAGGTCGCCCGCGCCCAGGTAGAAGAACGCGGTGCGCTGCATGGCCCAGGCGAACCAGGCCTCCGTAGCCTTGCGCGTGGGCACGGAATCGCCTTCGCGGAAAACCAGTTCCGGCGGCAGCACGTCCGGCCGTCCGAGCCGCGTATAATCCGCCATCGGCCGCCCCGCCAGCGCCACTTCCATGCGGGCGACCAGTTCCTGCTCCGGCGCGATCTTGGCCGCCGCCTCCGCCAGCCGCGCCCCCAGATATACCCGGTCCGCGGCGCTCAGGCTCTCGATCACCGCCCGGATATCGCCGGCCACGTCGCCTTCTTTCCCCGGAATATCGAAACCCAGATCGCGCATGGCGTCCACATATTCTGCGTGCGCCAGCGGCGTGCCGTGCGAATCCGCGCTGCCTTCCAATCGGCCGTAGGCGATGCCCTTCACCGTATGGCAGACCACCACCGTAGGCCGGCTCGCGCCGAAGCTCGTGGCGGCCAGCCGGTAGGCGCAGGCCAGCTCCCGGATATTGTGCCCATCCACCTCGATCATGTTCCACCCTGACGCGAACCAGTGGTTGAGGTATGGCGGCGGCAGCACCTCCGTGATCGGTCCGTCGATGCCGAAGTTGTTGTAGTCGAGCGTCACCAGCAGGTTCGGCACGCGCAGGTTCGACGCCAGGTTGCGCGCCTCGTAGCTCATGCCTTCCTCGGTCTCCGCATCGCCCGCGATCACGTAGACCCGCGCCGGCAGACCGCAGGAACGTTGCAGCACTGCAAATCCCAGACCCGCCGAGAATCCGTGCCCGGAAGAGCCTGTCGAGGTGTCCGCCAGCGCATAGCGCGATTCCACGTGGCCGCTCGGCCCATCGAAGCGGCGGAAGCGCGCCAGTTGCTCCGGAAAGACCGCGGCCTGTACAGCCTCCGCCGGCAATGGCGCGCCCTGCATACGCAGCGTATCGTAGACCAGCGCCACCAGCGCATGGAACAGCGGCGTGCAATGGCCCGCGGACCATACCACCCGGTCGCGCCCCGGATGCTTGGGGCAGCGTGCGTCAAACGCCAGCGTCCCGCTCGCGAGCAGCGTGAGCACCTGTTCGGCCTTGGACGACGATCCACCCGGATGCCCCGACTTCGCGCCATCCACCGCCGCAAACAGCAGCCCGCGGACCACCCGGCACAGCTTCGCGATCTTCTCCTCGTCGATGCCCGCCAGGGGCGCGAGCGCCAGCCCCGTCAGGTTAAGATAAGCACCGCCTTCCGGCCGGTATCGCAAACGTTCGGGCTCGCTGGACGCCAAAGCGTCGAGTCCGCCATGTTCCATCAGATCGTAGCTGGCAAGGGCAAGTGGCACAGGCGCCTCCAGGGTCGCGAATTGGGCTATTAGGACCCAGAGGTATTTTATACGGTTTTGGTGTCCGGCCGCTCAGGCTTCAAGAGGGATTTGTTACAAGGGATATGTTAACTACTCCGGCCCGCTTGGCGCGCTGAACGAACGACCTGTCGAAGGACGCAAAGCGAGCGTCGGGCGGCCTGCTGCTCAGGTGCATCGCGTCGGCGAATTCAATTCCACGGGCTGTGAGAGCCAATGCTGCGGCAATGGATGACTCATCCTCCACCTGGACGTTCTTTAGGCCGAGCAACTTCGTGATGGCGGCGCGAATTTCGCTCTCGTCATATCCGTACAAACTTCGCAGGACCCAGGCGGTCTCGAGCAATACAGTCTTTCCGATCCAGATAGGAGCCGACGCGAACAGGGATTGGGCGGCCGCAGCCTGATCTGGCTCGTCGCCGGTCAGGAGCCGGACTAAAACGTTAGTATCGACCGCCACCATGGCGGCGCATCACTTCCCTCCGGATAGCGGAACCCATCTGCTCATCCGTTTTCGGCTTGCGCCGGGAACGCAGGCAGCCGGCCACTTCTTCGAGGCTGGAATCCGGGAAGCGAGAAGTGGGACGAAGTATAATTCCGTCCTCTCGTTCCTCAACGGTGAATTCCGTTCCTGGCCCCCATGCCCGCGAGACACGGATACCCCGAGGCAGAACGATCTGGCCCTTGGTAGAAAGCCGTGTAGTTTCCATAAGTAAGACTTCAGTAAGATTATCCCACATCAGTCCCCGGAGCGGCGCCGTCAGCCGTGAATCTCTAAACCGTCCCTCCCCGCGTCCCCGAGTCTCCGCGTCCGGGTTCGCCCCCTCGCCCGCTCAGCCAATCTCTACACCGTCCCAGTCAGGACTCCCCGCGTCCCCGCGTCCGGGTTCGCCCCCTCGCCCCCTCGCCCGCTCAGCCCCGAGCCTGCCCGCGCTCCCGCGCTAGAACCACCACCGTCCCCACAAACACCAAACACCCCGCATAAGCGGGTGCCAGATGCGACAGATCCGTATACCCGATCGCCGGATGCACCCCAATCGCCGCCCCGAAACCCGCCAGCCCCATCAGCGCCACCACCTGCACCAAACTCCGCGTCAGCCGAGCATGCCGCGCCAGGAACAGCAGAATGATTCCCGTGGAAAACAGACCCCCGCCAAACCCCGCGCGATCGTGCGCGATCACCGGCACCAGCCGCGGCGAAATCCCTTCCAGGTCCGCCCGGCTCATATGCATGAAGGTCAGATCCTGCGGCACGAACACCCTCGTCATCCCCACCGTCATGATCGTTGCGCCCGCCGCGATCATCCCGGCCGCCAGAAACACCAGCCCCCATCGCCCCACGCTCATCGCTTGCCCGCGACCCCACACATCCCGCCAATCAACTCTCGCCGGCCTCGCCCGCCACAGCCCCGCCAGGTACACCGGAAGCAGAAAAAGAGTGGCGATCCCGTGCCAGTTGTCCAGGTAGCCGTATCTCAAGTAACACAGAAAGCTGGCAAACCCGCACACCCCCGATACCACGAACGTCCACCACGCCCACACCTCGCCGGACCGCAGCGGAAACTCCGCCAGAAACCAGTAAGCCATCCCGATAGCCAGCAGCGTACCCCCGAACGCCACCCGGTCGTGAAACATGAAGCGCACCACGCGCGCGTTCGCGATAGCCGCCAGATGCCCTGCATCGAACCCCAGCGCGTTGACATCCTGCGGCAGGAAGTAGCCAGTCATGGACTGAAAAATCGCAAAGCCCCCGCTCAGCACCAGCACGAAGCCTGTCAGCGAAAGGAGAAACCGCCCATCGGAAAGCAGCGCCTCCAGCAGACCACGGTCGTCATCCACAGTCCTCACATTATGGCATCCGGCACGTTCTACCGCGGCAAACCGCTATACAATCCGAATATCAATTTGGAGAAGAGATGCACCTTCGACCTACCCTAACCTTCCAAGCGAGCCTTCTAATCGCTCTCCTGACGATGACGGTCCGCCACGGTTCGGCCCAGGGCCCCGTATTCACCACCCTATACGAGTTCAAAGGTGGCGCCGACGGCTCGATGGCCGGCGGCCCGATCTCCGGAGTAATGCCCACCGGTGTGACTCTCGGCAAGAACGGAAACCTGTACGGCACCACGTATTTGGGTGGAACCAATTTGTGTTTCAACAGCGGCTTCACCGGTGAATATGGGTGCGGCACGGTCTTTGAACTATCGCCCACCAGCGGCGCAGCCTGGACCAAGACAGTCTTGCACGATTTCAGCGGCCCCGATGGAGCATCGCCTGACGCCACCCTCGTTTTCGGCAGTAACGGAGTCCTCTACGGGACCACGCAAGCCGGGGGCAGCGACAATGACGGCGGCACCGTCTTCGAAATGGCGCCTCCGGCCGCACCCGGCGGCACTTGGACCGAAACGGTACTCTACAGCTTCAACGGCGTTTGGAACTCCGCGCACACGCCGTTCGGCGGAGTGACCATCGGCCCGGGTGGAGCGCTGTACGGGACAACCTTCGCCAATTGGTGTTCTGGTTGCGGACCAGAGGGTGGCGGCAATGAAACCGGGGGGACAGTGTTCACCCTGATACCACCCTCATCGCTCGGCGGAAATTGGACTCACCACACCATCTACAATTTCTGGCCGCCTAGCGATGTGGGAGTTAGTCCCTTTGCGGGACTGGTCTTCACCGGCGGGTCGCTATACGGGGCGACGGACTTCTGCGGTAACGCGTACCAGTTCGCACCGCCGGCGGCCGCGGGCGGGGCTTGGGCAGCTACGGCGATTCACACCTTTGGGCAGAGCGGTGACGGCTGCAGTCCGGAAGCGCCGCTCGCAGTCGGCCCGGGTGGAGCGCTCTACGGCACCACTACCGTGGGCGGATCATCTGGCGACTGCACGCAGGCGGGGACCGGTGGATGCGGCGTCGTATTCCAGTTGACGCCGCCTGCCACGCCCGGCGGCACGTGGACCTACAACGTGATTTACAGCTTCACGGGAGCCAACGGCGACGCCGCGCTTCCGGGAGGAGGTCGCCTCCTGGTGGACGGAAATGGCGTACTCTACGGCACCACCGAGTGCGGTGGCACTGGGCCCATGGCCCCGAGCGCGTGCGCGTTCAACGCGATTAGCGGCTCCGGTACGGTCTTCTCTCTGACGCCGCCAGCCGCGCCCGGCAGCACATGGACCGAAAAGATTCTGCACAACTTCACCGGAGGAGCCGACGGAGCCGTTCCCGTGGCTGGCCTAACTCCCGCACCGGGCGGCATCCTCTATGGCACCACATCGGGCGGCGGTAGCACCGGTAACGGAACGGTGTTCAGTATCAAACCCTAGCCCGCTATCCTGTCACAGACACGTGCGCACCGTTACCCGCAAGTCCATCACCCGCTCTTTACCCGCCACAAAACGACCCTCCGCGTCCTCAAGTACCGTCGGAAAAGTCAACTCCTGACGCTCCAGCCTCATCGACGCACCGCCGTCACCGCCCGCCACTTGCGTGAAAGATCTGGTCCGCCTCGGCTAACAGCGCCGAGACACTCGCAAGATTCAAATCATCGAACCGCACGAAGCTGAAATTGTTTCGGCCGATTCGACATTCGCCCAGGCTGCCCGCATACCACTCGACCAGCGGAACGCCATCTTTGGTGACCGAAAGGTAAATGCTGATATAGCTCTTTTGCAGTGCCACGCCCACCACAGGCCACTCTACCTGTTGGCCGGACTTCGCCAGGTAGTGGAACTTTCCGTAGCCGATCATCTTAAAACGCATTCCCGGTTCTCCCGCTGGCGTTCCCTTGTGGAAATAGCGCTTCAGTCCCGGCGCGAACTCTCTCAAAAGCTTGTCCAGCTTCTGCAAATCGATCTTCCGAATGGGATCGAAGTCGAGATAAGTCTGCAGAGTGTCTGCGTTCACTCGAAACATGTCGTGTACCTGTAGGTGGTCCCACGCCTCGGCGCTTTCAGTCAGAACCCGGTTTCGCGGCGAGGCTCCGGTCAACACCTGGGCAGCTATATCCTATCAACTCCTCCCGCCGCACGGCGGCGCTACAATAATGGCAGCACTGCGCGGAAGCAGCCATTTCACGCCTAACCAACAGAATTGTAAGTCTACTTCCGGAGGAAAACGATGCCTTTCCGAACTCAGCCCCACCCGGTCCTGTTCGCCCTCGCCGGCAGTATGATGGTGGCGAATCTGACAGCGGCCCAGACGCCCGCTGGACCCGCCCCCGCCATCACTACCGGGGGTTCTACGCCAACACACAGGTCACAGGTGGACACTAGTCCCGGCAACGTATACATCTACGTTGGAGGATCTTTCCTGGCCGGAACACACCCGGTGGCATTCCAGTACCTTTTTGATTTCACCGAATCCGGCAACACTTCTGGTTACAGCACGCCGCTCCTGTTCGAACGCATCGCCGGCGAGCTTTACACTTTGTATGTGGTACGGGGTATCGGAAAAGGTTTCAAGGTGGATATGAATTCGCTTCCCCGCACCATTCCCTTCGAGATGATCAACGGCGTCAAGGTGTGCCCCGGCGGAAACTTCACGTTTGGCTTCGTCAACGCAATTGTCGATGCCGGCGGATCTCAGCTCGCGTCCAGCCCGGGGGCCGTCGACATGGACAATCCCGCCGACACCGGCCAGGGCGTAGGCGCCGCGGGAACTACAAACGACTGGTCGGTAACGAACCTCCGTCCATTTCCAACCGTCTCTCTGGGCACCACCTTCGGTGCGCAAGGATCGGGTGCGGATTACGTTTTTTGGGGCTCCTTTCGGACCTACTCGGCGCAGGCCTACGGATTAATAAACACTCCATAGTGAGCATGAGCAATCCTGACCGCTTTATCCCATATTCAGTGAGCAATAGTGAACACACCAGACCTGCTGGCCCTGAGATAATGTTCCAGGACACAGGAGACTTTCGACATGAATCCGTTCATAGGCAGTTTGTATTGCGTTGCTTTCAATTTCGCGCCCGTCGGATTTGCAATCTGCGATGGCTCGCTTCTTCCAATATCCCAGAACACCGCGCTGTTTTCGCTGCTTGGCACCACTTACGGCGGCGATGGTGTCCGCACCTTCGCGCTGCCGGATCTGCGCAGCCGCGCGCCCATCGGCATGGGCCAGCTTCCAAACCACCCGAATCATGTCATCGGCGAGGTTGCAGGCGTACCGGACACTCCGGCCGGAGCCTACCGGGAGCGCCTCACCATGAACTGGATCATCGCCACCCAAGGCATCTTCCCCTCCCGCCCCTAAGTTAGCTGTGGGGCAGGCGCTCCGCCTGCAGCGGCCTCTCAGGCCGCCAATATCCGAGCGCTCTCAACCGGCAGGATACCCAACAAAGCGAGTTCTAGCTCCTCAATCGAGCAACCCGCCCGCAACGCCACCCTGAACACGCCGTTCGTCTCGCTAACCTCAGCCACCCGCTCCAGCGCGGCTCTGTCCACCTGATCGATCAGGGTCCGGCACAGCCACATGTGCGGCGCCAGCATCCGCAATACATTGCTGCACCATTGCACCGACATTTTTCTGCGGTACAGTCCAGCGCCCCCGTCCACGCCCCGAAACCAATTGAGTGCACTGTAGTCCTCGTAAAGCGTCGGCTTAATATGCGAGGCCTGGTCGAACATAGGTACCCACGTGGACTGGCAACTCCACGCCTGCAGCGGAGCATTCCCACCAGCGAACCAATCCAACCGTTGCGCCATGTCACTGGCTGACGTCTTCAGGTACTCATAGCACGCCGCATCGTTAGTGACCCATTGAAACGCGTGCAATGTGCTGCTATATGTCTCCTCGGTAAACGGCCGGCCGCGCATGACACTCAGGGTTTTGGCCATCTGTGCCGCATGTACGCTTCCCGGCCTCGAATAATCGGGGAAATAAGCTTCCTCCTGGCTGTATTGCAAACCGATACCCGCTACTGCCACTTCGCGATCTCTCGGTACGAAGGAAATCAGAACGCTTTGGTAGTTCTTCTCGTAATCGAAAACCGCTTCCCATGCCTGGTCCTGCAGGAACGCGTTTGCCGGCAGGCTCTTCCTTGTTTTACTCGGTTTGAACACGCCCGGCGGCAGTTTCTTTTCGGTATGAATTCGTATTTCTCCCTGCCCCTGCTCCGCCACCGCACGCAGCCATGTCTCCAGCCACTGTTTGCAGGCATCCAGCGTAGCTTGCCCGCCGTCCTTCAGTATCGCCACACTGGAAGTGATAGCCGGATGAATGAGCCGCCGGTCATCCATGATCCGCGATTGTTTATCCGCCAGTTCCCGCAGATTGTCTTGCTCGGTCCGAGGGTCCGCGCTCAAATTGGATCGATCATAACTGGTCTTCGGATTCAGTCCCGAAACCACCGGCAGCCACCCCTGCTCCAGCGCCGCGATGCGCACCGGCGGCAGGTCGTAGCTATATTCGGGATCTGTTCCCAGTTTGAGTGACACGTTGATTTCCCACTCGCCCGCTGTTTGGAAATGTAGGTCATATAGCACAAACAGAATAAGAATCTCGGTCGTCCGCTTAGGCGTCATCGGTGGGATGCCCAGTCTGCGAACTTCAGCCGTGTATAGCTGCGAGTCGGAAGTCGCCTGTGCCATAGCGCAAAGGGACGCGAATCCCGCGCCGCCATACGGGACAGGAACTCCGGAGCCTCCAGCGGTGCGGGGCGCCCCGTTTTGCGCGGGTTCCTTAGAAGCTACGACTGCGAATGCATAGTAATCCTTCACATGATCTTGATCCGTCGGACGCGTTTCCAGATCGCCGGCAATCTGCCCGTTATGGAACTTAAAGCCTCTCATCGCGCCCTTCGATAAAACAGGTCCGCCCGCCCCGGAAATGCGAATGGTTGCCGTCCCGCCATCGAATCCTGCTCCCTGGCTCAAAATCATCCATCTCACATTTGTCGCTTTCCCAACCGGAACAGGCCAGCTTGCCGGATAAACCAGCAGCATGCGCGTATCGTCGGGATCGTAGCCGTTGGCCAGGCGAATCTCGCCCGTGGGCGCCTCGGACACCGCTGCGGGCTTTTTCTTAAAATAAAACTGCGCGCTGATCTCCTCCCCGCCGTCCAGGAAATCCTCATAATTCATCTGCGGCTGGCCGCCCAGGCCGATCAGTCCCCCTAACCCGCCGATGATGCCGTCGGCGAAACCGGTCTGGCGTGTGGCCGCCTGCTTGATCTGCTCCGTGCTCAACGCCCGCCCGAACCAATTGCTCCATTTGACGGCCCGCGATTTGCCGGTCAGCCGCTTCAAAGGCCCGTCATAGCTTTCGGCATCGCTCATCAATAGGTCCACCTGCCGCCCATTGGTGAAAACCACGAACTCATATGTATCGCTGTCATACAGGCTGGTGACCACTGCGGCCGTTCGCATCGCCTTGGACGCCGCCAGCGCCAGATCCTTCAACTCGCCGCTATCGAGCTTGGCGTTGTCGCTGTCGTAGACCGAGATGTACGGCTGCCCTGCCCGAGCCAGTAGCACCACATGCTTGCCGCCTTCAGCCGGCGCATTTTTCACTCGCTCGTAGCCCAGCTTGCCGTAGCTCCGGCTGATAGCCCGCGCGGCATCGTCTACAGTGCCTCTCCACGCGATATGGACACTGGAACAGGTATTTCCCATCGGCTAAGTCTCCAGCAGGCCGCGCGCATTTCTGTGCCACGCGAACCTGCCAGTCCAGCATACACGCTGCGCTCTTGTTGCGCCGGCAGAGGTCTCACGGTCGCGGTTTCGGGAGCATGGGAAGAGGCGGCGGTGGCGTCGCTGTGCGCGAAAATGCCGGCTGCTCGGTCTCGCTGTCCGGCTTCGGCAAGAACTCGGGAGCCTTGTCGAATATAATCGTCAATCGGCGCTGCAACTCCTTCCCGTACACTGTCCCCTCCAAGTCCGACCGGCGGTTTTTCACAACGGTGAGCCTGTCCCTCGGTCCGAGATACAAATAGGCGTCCGCGGTCTGGTCCCACGTGCCCGCCGTTCCGCCACGGCCCGGCGCTGGCAGGCTCCCGATCCAGCTTCCTCTCATCTCGATCAGAGATGGCGCAACCAAAGCATCGAAACGGGAATCCAGATCGTCATAGCCATGCACCATGTTGCTTCCCGGCAGGATCACATACGGTTTCACGAAGGCCATCAACAGCTCGTTTTCGATCGCGCCTGGCCTCCCGCCCAAGCGGCGAAAATGGCCGTCGCCCATGATGAGCAACGCGCGCCGCCCTTTCGCCAGCACCTGATAGCGCACCACGCTGGCATAAAACTGATCCCGAAATGGCAGATAGAAAGCGATGTCCTCACGGCTCCGCACACGGTACCAGTCGATCGGCGGATCGCCCAAAACCAGCCGTAGCCGCCGCTCTTTCGGCAGCTTCAAGTTGACGCTGCGAACCGTCTTGTAAAACTCGCCATAGACCGGCGACACCGGCCCCAACGCCCCGACCGTGTCCCGCCAGGCGCCCTGAAGTTGCTCCGTGGGTACGTTCCCTCCGGCAACGTAGCCGTCAACCACGTCTTGGTACTTTGCGTTTCCAAACTCCAACACGATGTCGTTTACCCGCTCTGCGAAACCCGGGGCCGCCACCAGCTTGTCCAGCAAGTCGTACTCTTGCCGGCATTCATGGATCTCTCCGAGCATGACGATCCGGTACGTCTCGAACAACTTTATGATTCCCTGAACCGGATCCTGCGGCGTCGGACTCTGCGCCCGCCCGAGAGAACACAAAAGTAGAAACCAAAGACCGTATCTCACGCCCTTATCCCACATTCGACAGAACCGCGGACACAACCTTGTCACGCCCAACTGTCCGACCATGTCACCCATGATTCCTCTCCAACCGGTTGGTTCACGCCACCGGCGAGCAGAGATCCGTGCCCGGCCCCGCACAGGTGCTCTACCCCGCCCGGCTCAAATAGACATCTTCCCGGCATACCGACCGAAACCGGCATCGCCAGCGTGCGATAACAGATGCGGCAATGCCAGTGCGCGTCCCGCCGTAGCCACCATGTAGCCAGGCATGCCATAGCTGTTGGACCCAGATACAACACCACGCTCCACCAAGCCGGGATTCCAGCCGTCTCCGTAAACGGCGCGCGCGCCATCAACTCCATCCAAACGCCGCCGATCGCCGCAAACGACAGCGCGATCCTCGAAACGGCCCAAATCCACGCCGTCATCCTGATCGCCCGGATCGCCAGCACGCTGAGCAGGAGACCAGCCAACAGCACCAATCCGGCTGCTCTCAACGGCGCCGTCCGGATGTCGGCCAGTGCGGTAACCCGCGGTTCACCCCACCCCTTATGCAACATCGCAGTTTGCGCCAACTCTCGTTCGGCTTCATCCGCGCGCGCGCCGCTCTTCAGCCGCGCCACAACGCCCGCGAACGAGAGTTCCTTCGCACCGGCGAATTCGAACTGCCCGCACGCGGGCCTGACCGGCGCTTCGGCAAAGAGTATCAGCGCGCCTGCGTCGGCTCTGCACACCGGCACATAATGCCCGCCGCGCAGTCGCACCTCCATCGACCACCTGCCTGCTTCCGCTACGGTATCGCTTCGCCGCAACCACGCGTCCACCTGTGTGCCGGGCACCCGCGAACTCCCGCCCATGAACGGTACCGGCTGCGCGATCAAAACCAGACCCGCCGAATCGTCATGCCACAACAGGTTCCGCCCCCTGCTAAAACCGCCGCTGCATAAAGCCACCGCACTCATCGCGATAGCCGGCAAGATCACCGCGGCGGACCGCGCGCGCAGCGCGTCCCGAAGCCGCCTCACAAGTCCGTAGTCCTGGCGCAGAAGAACCCACGCATCCGGGAACGAACCGAATGCCCGCGCCCACATCCGCCGGCGAAGACCGCGTGCGGTTCCGAAGGAGTGCCAAAACTCCGCGTACCACTCGCGAATCCAGCAGGACCGCAGCGTGGACGGCAGCACAGAGCCCGCCACCGCCAGCAGCCAGCGAACCTCAACGGGCACGGATCGCGAAACAGCGCGCCTATTCATCTACTTCGCAGTCCTTTCGAGCAACCGGTAGCGGCCGTACAGGACCTTCAGCCGCTCCCGCCCGGAAGCGGTCAGCCTGTAGTATTTTCGCGGAGGCCCACCCGACTTCTCCGCTCCTTTGTGATCCCAGAGGGACTCCACCAGCCCCGCCCCCTCCAGCCGGCGCAGCGCGGGATAAACGGTTCCGCTCGGCAGCCCTGTGTGATCGATAATGTTGAACCCGTATGACAAGCCCTGCGCGATCGCTTGCAAGATCAAGCCGCTGGTATAGGTGAGGTTCAAGCGATCCGGCATTCTCGGTAGAATACTACATAGTTTGGAGACTTGCAAGTGGCGGTACTGGCGCGGTGGGTGCTTCGTAAGGGCCCAAAAAAGTTCGACCGTTAGCTCGGTCCTCTCAGCCCGGTTGCCGCTCCGGCAGCCCAAGCTCCGGTTGGTGTGTGATACGACCGCAATCGGCAGGATCCCGAGAGTAATCAGATTACGCCCAAGGCGAGCGCGTTGCTGTCAAAAGCGCAAAGGGCGCGTGTCCGCGCCGCCAAGAGGGATAGGAACTCGTGTGATAGTGGCGGCGCGGCCGTGGCCCCGTTTTGCGCGGTTCTTTAGAAGTGACCGCGCGCGTTTTGTCGAGTCTACTTCGAATGTGCGGCACAATTCGGGTCGGCAATCTCGACGCGCCGATTCTTGGCTCTGCCCGCGTCCGTTGCGTTATCCGCAATCGGCTTGGTCTTGCCAAAGCCTTTGGCCGTAAGCCGGTCGCCGGCGATCCCGTGCTCTGTGAGCCAGGTGTCGATAGCCTTGGCGCGCGCTTCAGACAGCGTCTGGTTGTAGGCATCGCCGCCCACGTTGTCCGTGTGTCCCTGGACCTCGATCTTCTGCGTGGGATTCTTCTTCAACAGATCCAGGATCTGCTGCAACACCGGATCGCTCGCAGGCTGAAGCGTTGACTTGTTGAAATCGAAGAGCACGCCGTAGATTGCTACGTGGCAGTTGGTCTTGAGATCGCTGCTCATATCTTTGTTCACGGCGCCCGCGTCGGCTACGCGGATCTCGTTGAATTCGCTCTTGTAGAGGGTGGCCCACAGGTTGCGGCCGTTCTGAGTGAAGTGCGCCGTGAGGGAAACGTCCTGGCGGTCATGCAGGATCGTCCAGCCGGCTTGGATGAGGGCATCGTGATAGGCGATGTGAAACAAGCTGTTGGACATGCCGTCCCGGGGCTGACGGTAGGTTTTGATGATCGACGATGGGGCCACCAGTTCGAGTTCGGCGGCGCCAGTGATGGGGACGCGGAAAGGATCGGTGTCGGCGACGCTGCTGCGGAACTGCCACCCCGGCAGAGGACCAAGCCAGGGAAAATCGCCCCCGTTAGGATCAACCTTTTCAGGAGTTGCGGAAGGCGCCGTGAGCGTGAACTTAAATGGCATCGGCGCAATCTCGACAATCTCCACTGAGTCGCGTTCATTGCCCTGGGTGTCTGTATCGGCCCATGCCTCTACCCCGTCTTTCTGGTAGTGAAGTAACATCTCGATTGACCTTGGCCACTCATGCACTGCGGTCCATCCGTTGGCGAGGAAGGCCGGCTTGACAATCGCCCAAACGGCTTCCCTCGTTATGGCGCCGGTAATGATGACCGGGAATTGCCAGTGCTTTCCGCGCACCATCTTGCCGAACCCGCCGTCATTTCCCTGTGGGATCTTCATTTCGGTCCAGGGTTCATAGGTAATGCGGTACGGCTTGCCTATCTTATTGAGGAAGCCGAGTTCCGCCGGGATCGGCTGTTCCTGCGCTAGGGACGGAACTGGCGTGAAAGCCAGCAACGCGGCAGTGACCGCGAAACCCAAAGGGGAAACTACCGTCGCAAAGAGCGAAACAACACGCTGGCGCATGGACACCTCGTAGCTCTTGAAGGGTACCACACGATCTCCGTTGGTCGATGATTACGTGTGGCTACTTGAACGCCAGGTTTTACAGCGCGAATCGATAGACGGGCCCCCAATTGACACCCCAGCCCAACCGCGTCCCTGGTGAAAACAAACGCCGAAAACCCCATAACCCCTAGACCGCCGTGGCCCCCATGCTATCGTGATCTCGCCCGAGGCAACCCCGATTCCATGACCCTAACGCACGCACCCGCGAACCCCATCCGGCATCCGCCGCCCCCCAATCCCAAGAACTGCGCAATATCGCGCAGCGAAATAGGCCAAACATTAAAATTACGGACCGAACCCACGCCGCCGCCACCCACGCACCGGACCGGTAGCTTCGCTCATTTTGCAAATGATAATAAACACATGACTTATTGGCTTCGAACATACCTAAATCCGTTTTTCCCCGCCGCCGCCCGCCCCGCCGCCGGAACAAACCGAACCCACCCGGCGTATAATTCTGGGAGGCGCCCATGAACAATTGGATCGATCTGACCCTCGGCATCATTATGATCGTCTCGATCATCGCCGGCCTGCGCTCCGGCTTCGCGCGCACCGCCGTCAGCTTCCTCGCCTTCATCGTCGGCTTGGTCTTCGCCCTGCATTACTATCACGTGGTCGGCCACAGCCTGCACATCGCCAACCCCTCCGTGGCCAATGCCGTCGGCTTCATGATCGTCTACTTCGGCATCTCCATCCTCGGCTCCGTGATCGCTGGCATGCTGGCCAAGTTCATCCGCTCGCTCGATCTCGTCTGGCTCGACCGCGTCCTTGGCGCGGGCTTCGGCGTGGTCAACGGCCTGCTCACCTGCACCATCGTCATTTGGGGCATCATGGCGTTCTTCCCCGTCCAGCCCAAGCTCATGCTCTCCCAGTCGCGCCTCGCGCCTTGCGTTATGGATGCCGCCCGCCGCGTGGCCGAGGCCTCCCCCGACGAGGTCAAGCGCACCTTCCGCCAAAGCTATCGCGAGTTGAACCGCGCCCTGCCGGAAAATATCAAGGACCGCATCGCCACCGTCCCGCCCGGCCGGATCTAGGAGACCTGCGCTACGCCACCAATGCCGTCCTCGGTTTTGAGCACCAGGACAACGCAGAGCGCTATCTCCATCGAACGCTGAGCCGGCCCAGTCAACGTCGGCCCACTTGGGCGAAGCTGGTTCCCATTTTCGACCACTGGCTGCGCCCTCCTTATGTTGTGCACCCACTTCCTGCAAGTAAGCGTCTGTGCGTGGGGGCGGGTCGCCGGCCTTTTTTCCGCTACTGGTTCTCGACCAGGCGCTGCTTCAGTTTTGCCACATCCAGGTTGCAGAAGGTGGGGCGCAGGTTGCGGCGCGCCACCGCTTTCCCATCGTTTCCAAATTGCATGTAGTCTTCCGATGTTTGCGAGAAGGCGCGCCACTGGGGCAGGCCCGCGCTATTCGGATCTCCGTTCTTAGCGAAGTTGGTCCAGTAGGTTTGGATGGCGGCCGACAGGTTGTCGTCCAGTTTCTCGAATGGCAGCCAGTTCCATACCGGGCTGTGCAGCGCGCCGAACACATAGCCCAGTTCCAGGCTATGGAACGACCCCAGATCGCGCTCCCCTTTGCCGGGTATGGAGCGGAGGAACTGGTAGACATAGGCGCGGCGTCCGGCCGCGGTGTTCAGGGTGGCCATGGCGGCCGCGGGGCAGGTCATCAGGGCGTCGTTGAGCCACGCGTCGGCGGCGGCCGCGCGGCCGGTACGATCGTCGAGGAAGTACATGGTCATGGCCAGCGCGGCCATGTTGCCGTACGAGATACGCAGCGTCTTTTTAGCGCCATCGCCGGCTCCGGGCGCTCCGGCCGCACTGTGAAAGACGCTGGCCTCGCGGCCGTTATTGCCGATAATGAAGCTCACCGGCTGTTCCGCATTGCGGGCAAAGGTCTGCTGCGGGGTATCGGTGAGGACCCAGCCGTCCAGGACGAATTCCGGATTGGGTTCCTGGCGGGCGGCCTGAGTCGCGGCGGCGAGAATCTCCTGAGCGGGAACCGCGCGCAGACGGTCGAGGCCTGCGCCGCCCGGATGCCCGCGCAGCGCCAGGGTGGCGACGCGTTCGCCGAAGAGTTCGCCCTGGCGCAGGGTGTGCGCATAGGTGATACCGACAACCGGCCCGCTTTCCATGATGGCGCGCTGGAAGAGTCCGCGCGCCCGCGGAGAGCACATCAGCATGCCGATATCGATGGCGCCGGCGGACTCGCCGAAAGCCGTGACGCGCGCCGGATCGCCGCCAAAGCGGGCGATATTGTCGCGCACCCAGGCCAGCGCGGCGATCTGATCGAGCAAGCCGTAGTTGCCGGAAGTGTGGTGCGGCGATTCGCGGGTGAGCGCGGGATGGGCGAAGAAACCGAGTGCCCCCAAACGGTAATTGGCGGTCACCACCACCACGCCGCGGCGGGCCAGTTCCGCGCCATCGTAACCCGGTTCGTTGCCGCTGCCGATGCGGTTCGAACCGCCATGCAGCCAAAACATAACGGCATGGGATTGTGTGACGGGCCACTCCGGGGTCCAGATATTCAGGTAGAGACAGTCCTCCGACAGGTTCCAGGGTGGTGTCGGAAAGGACCCGCCGTAACGTTTGGCCAGCGGCGCCAGAAATGCGCCTGTACCGGTGGGGATCTGGACGCAGGCGGCCGAATAGCGGGTGGCATCGCGCACGCCGCGCCATGGCTTGGCCGGCTGGGGCTCTCGCCAGCGCCATTCACCTACGGGCGGCTCCGCGAACGGAATGCCTTTGAAGACCGCCCCGGGCGCGGCCACATATCCGCGTACGGTGCCGCCGGAGACCGCGACATCGGCTGCTTGCGGCGCCTCTCCGGCCAGCGCCGGCGATGCGAGAGCCAGGAATGCCAGAAGCCAGCGCGTCGGGTTAGACACTCGCGCCGCGCTCCTTATGGCCGCCGAACTGGAAGCGCAGGGCGGAGAGCAATTTGTCGGCAAAATCCTCTTCGCCGCGAGAGCTGAAGCGCTGGTAGAGGGCGGCGCTCAGAACCGGTACGGGCGCGGATTCATCGACTGCGGCGCGAATGGTCCAGCGGCCTTCGCCCGAATCGGAGACATGGCCCGAAAAGCCGGCCAGGTCGGGCTGCTCGAGCAGCGCGATGGCGGTGAGATCGAGCAGCCAGGAGGCGATAACGCTGCCGCGGCGCCAGACTTCGGCGATATCCGGCAGGCTGAGATCGTACTGGTAGTCTTCGGGATTGCGCATGGGTGCGGTTTCGGCATCGGCTGCGGCGGGCCGCTTGCCGGCGTTGGCATGCTTCAACACGTTCAGGCCTTCCGCATAAGCGGCCATAATGCCATATTCGATGCCATTGTGAACCATTTTCACGAAGTGTCCGGCGCCGGCCGGGCCGCAATGCAGGTAGCCGTCCTCAGACGTGCCGCCGGTCTTCTCACGTCCCGGCGTGCGCGGCAGGCTCCCCCGTCCCGGGGCCAGGGTTTTGAAAATGGGGTCGAGGTGGCGGATGATATCCGGTTCGCCGCCGATCATCTGGCAATAGCCGCGCTCCATGCCCCAGACGCCTCCGCTGGTGCCGACGTCGGCATAATGCAGGCCTTTGGCGGCCAGTTCCTTGGCGCGGCGGATGTCGTCGATGTAATAGGAATTGCCGCCATCGATGATGATATCGCCGGGTTGCATGCGGACCGAAAGATCCGCCAGGGTGGCGTCCACGACGGCGGCGGGCACCATCAACCAGACGGCGCGCGGCGGCACAAGCTTCTTCAGAAAATCGTCGAGCGAATCGCCTCCGGTGGCGCCTTCTTTGGCCAGCCGGCCGACATTGTCCTGATTCTGATCCCAGACCACGCATTGGTGGCCTCCCCGCATGAGACGGCGGACCATATTGGCGCCCATCCGGCCGAGGCCGATCATCCCGAGTTGCATTTGTTCCCTCCTTTCTCAGCGTAGCGTAGCGGCGCGCGGGTCTTGTGAGGGGCCAACGCCGCTACAACGCGAGACTCATTCGTGCCTGGCGCGGCGGCTGAACCGTTCCGCGATCCACACCACTACGGCCACGGCGGCCAGAACGAACACGAAGTGGATCACCGCTATAATCGCGATCTCGGGCGGATGGTGTTTCAGCCACTCGAGCCAGGTGAGCACGGCCGAACCGAGCACGGCAATGAGTAGCTTGCGGGCGGCCCACAGCGATCCAAGGAAGCCGCCGCGCGAGGAACCGGCCGTATCCCACAGCACGTGGGAAGCGATCCAACGCATAATTCTCGCAGGATAACACCGGCGCGGATCGCCTACGATGAAGGGATGCTCGTGCTCGCCTCCCGTTCGCCCCGCCGCCGCGAGATCCTGCATCAGGCCGGCATTCCGTTCGTGTTGCGGCCGGCGGATGTGGACGAGACGCCGCGGCCTGGGGAAGCGCCGCGCGATTATGTGATCCGGATCGCGCGGGAGAAGGCCGCCGCGGTGGCTGCCGACGGAGGCGAGATTGTCCTCGGCGCGGATACCACGGTGGTGATCCGGAACCAGATCCTGGCGAAACCGAACGACGCCGCGGACGCTGTGCGCATGCTGGAGATGCTTTCGGGCCAGCGGCACCAGGTGCTGACCGGCATCTGTCTCCGCTCGGCCGAGCGGACGATCGAAGACTGCGCGGAGACCAGTGTGTGGTTCGCCCCGCTGTCGAGCGAAGAAATCGCGGAGTATGCAGCCAGCGGCGAGCCGATGGATAAGGCGGGCGGGTATGCGATTCAGGGGCTGGCGTCTAAGTTCGTGCAGCGGATCGAAGGATGTTACTTCAACGTGATGGGGCTGCCGGTGGCGTTGGTGTACGGCTATCTAAGAGGCATGTGAGACCCGAGGCTTGGTATCGCGCCGTTGGCGATTCGGCTTGGTTTGACGCGCCGGCATGGCTGCCCTACACTGAAAGCAAGTGACGTAAGCGAAGTTAACGGTCACAAAAGCATGCAACACCATCAGCGAGACTTCTCCTTTGACGTGCACATCTTCAGGGAAGGCGATGCCTTCGTCGCCTATGTTCCAGCGCTTGACGTGTCGAGTTGCGGCGCAACGGATGATGAGGCCCGCCGGAACATCCGCGACGCCGTGCGTGGTTTTCTCGCCGCGAGCGCTGACATTGGTACCCTGCATGAGATCCTGGAGGAAGCCGGCTACGAACCTGACGGCGAGGGTTGGCGAGCGCCGGAATTCGTGCCGGTCGACCGGCTGACTGTAGGCCCGTATCGGTAACAGATGGCATGGTCGACAAGCGGATTGTGGTACGATCCCTGAGATCGCGCACGCCGGGGGCCGCCCATGCGAAGTGTTCTGCTCTGTTTGTTCGCATCGACAGCCGACGACGCGCCCAGATATCGTGGCGCCCGACAGCAGCGGCGGCGTCACCGTGCTGATCGGTATCGAGAGACAAGAAGGAAACACATTTTAGCCAAAGAGGTGGAGATTGAATATGCGGATAGCAGTCCTGCTTATCGGCTCGGCATTATTGATCGCTCCTTGTGTGCCGGGTCAAAGCCCGGTTTTCACCACACTGTACAGCTTCCAGGGCGGTGCCGATGGCGCGCTTTTCGGAGGCGGAACGAACGCGCCAATGCCCAACGGCGTGATTTTTGGCAAGCATGGAACGCTCTACGGCACAACGTACGTCGGGGGTACAAATGCCTGTCAGGGGGTCAGCACTCAATATCTGTGTGGAACCGTGTATGAGTTAACGCCCGCGACCGGCACGCCTTGGACGAAGACGATAATTCATAGCTTCAATGGAGGCGACGGAGCGTTGCCTGATGCGAGCCTGGTTTTCGATGCCAATGGGAACCTTATGGGACAACCTTGGTGGGCGGCAAAACGAACAATGGGGGCACGGTATTCGAGCTAATACCACCGACCACGGCGGGCGGCACCTGGACCGAAGAGGTGTTATACAGTTTCAGCGCATCTTATAACACCCCGCATAATCCATATGGTGGAGTAACCATCGGGCCAAACGGGGCCCTGTTCGGAACTACTTTCGTCAACGCGATCAACGGCATCACTGAAATAGGGGGTACAGTGTTCATGCTGGCTCCGCCGACACCTCCGAGCGAAAACTGGACCGAGCGTACTCTTCAGAGCTTTTGGCCGCAAACATCGATGGGAGTGGATCCTTTCACTGGTGTGATCCTCAGGGATGGATCGCTGTACGGGACAACCTATCTCTCTAACATTGTCGGAAGGCACGCCAGCCAAAGGTTTTGAGATCTACCGGGGTCTTTCCAGTCCACTTCATCGCGCCATCTTCATGATGTTTCTCATTTCCGAGGTTCACCCGTTCGCGGATGGCAACGGCCGGGTGGCGCGCATCATGATGAATGCGGAACTGGTTGCCGCCGGCGAAAACCGAATCATCGTACCGGCGATCTACCGTAACAATTATCTGATGGCCTTGAAGGCGTTATCCCAGAACAAGATCACCGCGGCCGTGCCGCGCACGATGGATTTTGCGCAGCGATACACAGCGGCGGTCGATTTCGCGGAGCTGGAAAGGGCGCGGTTTATCCTGGAACGAACGCATGCTTTCATGGACCCGAACGAGGCCGACGCGGCAGGCATCCGTTTGACTTTGCCCACGCCCGAGATTCTCGCCGATCCGCAGTCTTGATGATCCAGTTTGGAGCAAGACGCGGCAGCCCCGGCCTTACATGCGCTGCGCGATGGATTTGGCCTGCAGGAACAGCAGCATGTAATCCGGGCCGCCGCCTTTGGAATCCGTACCGGACATGTTGAACCCGCCGAACGGGTGGGCGCCTACCATGGCGCCGGTGCATTTGCGGTTGACGTAGAGGTTGCCGACGAAGAACTGCCGGCGGGCGCGCTCGATGTGCTCCGGGACGTTCGAAAAGATGGCGCCCGTGAGGCCGTATTGCGAATCGTTGGCCAGCTCCACGGCGTGGTCGAAATCACGCGCTTTGGTCACCGCCAGCACCGGTCCGAAGATCTCTTCCTGGAAAATGCGCGCCTTGGAATCTACGTCCGCGATCACCGTGGGCGGGACGAAGTAGCCCCCATCGGGCGCCGCTACCGCGATGGGCAGCATCCGGCCTTCGCCTTTGCCCGTCTCGATATATTTCAGGATGGTACGGCGGGCGCCGTCGCTGATGACCGGGCCCATGTAGTTATCGGGTTGATCTGAAGGGCCGACCTTGATCGTGGAGACGCGCGCTTGCAACTTTTCGAGGAACGCGTCGTAGACCTTGGCATCCACGATGGCGCGCGAGCAGGCCGAACACTTCTGCCCCTGGTAGCCGAAGGCCGACACAGCCACGCCTTCCACGGCCTTTTCGAGGTCGCAATCCCCATCCACCACGATGGCGTCCTTGCCGCCCATCTCGGCGATGACGCGCTTGATCCAGATCTGGCCCGGCTGGGTTTTGGCGGCCAGTTCGTTGATGCGCAGGCCCACGTCGCGCGACCCGGTGAAGGCCACGAAGCGGGTCTTGGGATGCTCTACGATGACGTCGCCGACGGCCGATCCGCTGCCTGTGAGCAGGGTAAACGATTTTTCGGGGAATCCGGCTTCGCGCAGCACTTCGGCGAATTTGGCCGCTATCGTGGGCGTTTCGCTCGAGGGCTTGATGATGGCCGTATTGCCCGCTACCAGCGAGGCGACCGTCATCCCTACCAGGATGGCCAGGGGAAAGTTCCATGGTGGAATCACCACGCCCACGCCTAAGGGCAGGTAGTAGATTTCGCCGTGTTCGCCGGGCAGTTGGACCGCCGGGGGCTGCGGGCCGCTGAGCCGCTGCATTTCGCGCGCGTAGTATTCGCAGAAGTCCACGGCTTCGGAAACGTCGGCATCCGCCTCGGGCCAGGTTTTGCCGGCTTCGAGCACTAGCCAGGCATCGAATTCCAGTTTGCGGCGACGGATGATCGAGGCGGCACGCAACAGGAGTTGGACACGTTCTTCTTGGGACGTATTCGACCATTCGGGGAAGTAAGCGTAAGCGGAATCGACTGCGCGGCGCGCGAGATCGGCGGTGGCGCGGTGATGGACGCCTACCACTTCGCGCGGATTGGAAGGGTTGACGGAGCGGAGAAGGTCGCCGGTCTTCAGATGCTCGCCTGCGATGGCAAGATCGTATTCGTGGCCGAATTGCGCGCGCACTTGGGCAAGCGCATCCTCCATGGCCCGCCGGTTTGCGGGATCTGAGAAGTTGGTATAGGGTTCGTTTTGGAATGCCGGCAGTTTTTCCATAGCTCCATGGTACCCAATCAAAGGGTCCGGAGCTTATTCAATGCCGCCAAACGAAGAGGACGATGGGCGGCGGAATCAGGAGGTGGCGGTGACTACCGCCTGGCTCAATTCGGCGTTTTTCCCGGACCATATCTGGCTCACATAGCTCATCGGGCCGGTCACCAGCGCGGCCGTAGTGAGAGCGACGAAGGCTAGCAGTAATACATATTCGGTTAGGTCCTGGCCTTCCTCGTCCCGTAACAGCCGCTTCCATTGAGGCATGACGTCTCCTTCGCGTATTCGCACTTACAACCATACAGCAGTCGCAGCTTGCATGTGACCCCGAAATCGGTTAATGAATCAAGATATCTAAGGATATACAGCTTCTACCCGGGGGCGCGGCGCTCTTTTGCCGGCCACGGGCGCACAGCCAAGGCTTGCTTCGGGTGTGCTATTCTCAAGCCAGATAGCCGTTTATGCGTCTTCGCACTGCCCTTGGCGTGGGTTTCCTGGGATTGGCCGCCTGGGGCTTCCTGCTGGCACAGGCTCCCTTCAAGGAATATCCGGCGCTCGAATACGAGAATTTTCCGGTTCCCACCGATTGGAATCAGAAAACAGAATGGACCCGCGCCCGGCTACGCTATCCCGATATCTATGGTTATCCTTTCGTGGACCTGCGGATGCGGGACGGGCGAGAGTTCCCAGGTTACTGGACCATGGACTATCCACGGTCGGACCGGCACCTCATGGCGGGAATCCGCCGCCTGACCCGCATCGATACCCGGTCGGTGGAACAGGTCGTCAGCCTGGACTCTACCGGCGAGGTCTTTAACTGGCCGACGCTCTACGCAGTGGAAGTAGGACACTGGCGTTTGCCCGACGATCAGGCGGCCCAGCTTCGCGAGTTTCTGCTGCGGGGCGGGTTCCTGATGGTGGACGATTTCCACGGCACCAAGGAGTGGAACACGTTCCTGGCGAGCATGCGAAAAGTGTTTCCGGACCGGCCCATTGTGGAACTGCCCAATAACGATCCGATCTTTCATACGGTCTACGATTTGGATGAACGATTCCAGGTACCCGGCGCGCAATATTTCGACTCCCATAAGACGTACGAACAGGATGGTTACGAGCCACGCTGGCGCGGCATCTACGACGATAAAGGACGCGTGATCGTGGCTATCTGCCATAACATGGACCTGGGCGACGCCTGGGAATGGTCGGACGATGCGCGCTATTACGAGAAGTGGGCGTCACTGGCTTATCGCATCGCGGTGAACTATTTCGTCTACGACCTCACGCATTAGCTTGCGGCTGATTCCCTTAGTTGCGGCCTGGGCCGCCCTGGCCGGTATAACCGGCGCACTTTGCGGACAGGATGCGCGCGAAATCCTTCGTAAATCGGTGGAACTGGACCAGGCCAACTGGCAGCGATTGAAGGACTACACCTGGATCGCGCATTCCACGGAGAGGCACTTCGATTCCGGTGGCAAGGTGAAGTCCCAGGACCAGAGCGCCTGGGAAACAGTAATGCTGGATGGCGAGCCTTATCGCCGGATGACGGAACGCAACGGCCACTCGCTTACCCCCGCCGAACAAAGCAAGGAACAGGAGAAGCTGGACAAGAACGCTACCAGGCTCGCGCATGAGACGGAGCAGCAGAAGGAGCAGCGGCTGGCGGATTACGAGAAGAGGCGGCGCAAGGAGCGCGAGTTCCTGCGGGAGATACCCGATGCTTATGACGTGCGTCTTGAGGGAGAAACCAAAATAGACGGCAACGATGTTTGGATCATCTCCGGGACGCCGAAGGCGGGATACCAGGCCAAGGATCGGGATGCCAAGGCTTTCGCCAAGATACGCGGCAAGATCTGGATCGATAAGACGACTTATCAGTGGGTGCGGGTGGAAGCCGAGACCACCGGGACGATTGCCTACGGTATCTTTCTGGCCCGCCTGAATCCAGGGGCGAAACTGGAGTTCGAACAGTCCCGGACCGGCGATGTTCTGTGGCTGCCTAAGCGGTTATATATGCGCGGCACGGGCAGGCTCGCGTTGTTGAAGAAGGTCGCCATGGATGACGAGATTACCTGGAGCGAGTACCGCAAGTTTCAGGTGGACTCAAAGGTCGTGCCGCTGGAGAAGTAACTGTGGCGGCCTCCCTCGAAGCGGCTTTTTGCTCCGGGATCTGCAACTCGTGCAGGCGGCCGGTCACTCGTGCAATGATTCGTTTATCGTGCTCAAACATGACTTCACTGCGCGTGCTCTTGGCGGTGTAGAAACCGCGGCCGGAGGGCAGTTGGCTCCTGTTGGCCAAGGGGCCCATCGGATTACAGCCATCCTGATACTGCTTATGGCCAGCCAGGCGGCCCACGGTCAGGATTGGCCCCAATTCCTCGGACCGGGACGCAACGGCGTTTATGCGGGCCAGTTGCCGGCAGGGTGGCCGAAACCGGGGATCGGAGTGCTGTGGAAGGTGGACGTGGGCCAGGGTTTTAGCGCCCCTGTCGTGGCGCACGGGCGGGTCATTCTGTTCCACCGGCGTGAAAAGCAGGCGATCGTGGAGTCGCTGGATGAGAACACGGGAAAGCGCATCTGGTCGGTCGCGTACCCGACCGATTATCGCGATGATTTCGGCTTCGACGAGGGACCGCGGGCGGCCCCGGCCGTGGCCGGCGAACGAATTTACACCTTCGGAGCGGAGGGCGTTTTGCAGGCTCTCGATTTCTCTACCGGCAAGCGCCTCTGGAGCGTCGACACGCGGCAGAAGTTCGATGCGCCCAAAGGCTTCTTCGGAGCCGCCTGTTCGCCGCTGGTGGATGACGGCCGCGTGCTCATGAATATCGGCGGCCCAAATGGGGCTGGCATTGGGGCCTTCGATGCGGCCACCGGCAAGGTACTCTGGACGGCCACTAACGACGAGGCCGGTTACTCCGCGCCCGTGGTAGCCACCATCGGCGGAGCGCGCCACGCGTTGTTTTGGACTCGCGCCGGCCTGGTGGACGTCGATCCTGCAACCGGGAAAGTCCGCTTCCAGTTCCCGCGGCGCTCGCGCAGCCACGCTTCGGTTAACGCGGCCGCGCCCCTTGTGGTCGGCGACTTGGTGTTTCTCTCCGCCAGTTATGGTACCGGCGCGACGTTGTTACAAATCGAGGGCGCGTCTGTGAAGCAGCTTTGGGATTCCGATGATGCGCTCTCGAACCACTATGCCAGCAGCGTGTACCGCGACGGCTACGTCTATGGATATCACGGCCGCCAGGAATTCGGCCAGAGTTTGCGGGCCATCGAGCTGAAAACCGGAAAGGTGCAGTGGAACTTCGACCACTTCGGCGCCGGCACGGTCACTCTGGCCGGTGACAAGCTTTTGCTAATGCGAGAAGACGGCGAACTGATCGTTGCGCTTGCGACTCCCAAGGAGTTCCGGCCGATTTCGCGCGCCCAACTGCTTCCAGCCACGGTGCGCTCCTATCCCGCACTGGCTAATGGAAAACTGTACGTGCGCAATGAGCGGACGTTGGCATGTTTTGATCTGAGATAGTAGTTCAGGGGTGCCGCCTCGGCGAAAATGTCTACCCGCGTGAGCCGCGAAAACCATGGGTGGAAAACCATGGCCTGCCTAACCTACTTGCCTGGATCGCGTGACGGATCACTGCGCGCGAGGATGGTGAGTTGCGTACGCTCGCCGCGGTAGAGGATCTGCAGATTTTCTTTGCGAATGAACTCCTCAAAATCGTTGTAGGGGAGCACGTAGACCTTGTGGCGTGGCACGGTCAGGCTTGGATCGCGGCGATCTCGGACATCAATATCCGATTGATTGCCAACCATCGCGGCAACGCGGCGGATACCGGGGCGCCACCTCTGCTTCTCACAGGCCTTCGATGAGCCACGCGTCGGCGAATTGGTGCGCCTCCTGAATGGCGATGTGGTGGCCATCGGGCGAAGGGAATGCGTTCACGCCGTACCAATCCGAAGTGCTGATTGGCATAACGTAAATGACCTTCGTGCGGCCCTGCAGATCGACGTAAAGCACGGCGGGCGCCTGGTTAGCGATGCCGGACAAATAGAAGCCCCTGCCATCGGGCGCCCAGTTTAATTTGGAGACCTTCCGCGCGGCACCCTTTGCGGGAATCTCTTGAATCCTGGATGCAGCGAGACCAATTACACGGATGGGTTGGTTTTCGGCATATTGTTGCACCAGAGCTAATGTCGAACCGTCGGGCGAAACCGCCAATACATGCGGGTCGGCGGCGTGGCCCCATTTGCCTCCGGTATCGACGGTTCGAAGAAGAGCGGCTCTTCCCTTGAAGGGGTCGAATTCCGTGACTAGAATGTGCTTGCGGTCGTGGCTTTCCTCTACCAGGATGCAGCGGATGGCTGGGAGGGACGCGCAACTCGCGTCCAGGAGACTATCATTCTCGCTCTCCAGGACCTTCTGTTGCGGGCTTCCGGTCGCCGGTACACGCATGAGTGTGGTTGTGGAGCCGGCGGGGGTTGCCCAGCGTAGCGCCCATTTTCCATCCGGGCTAATCCAGATCTCGTCACCCGTGAAGTTGCATTTGCCGATCATTTCGGCATCCGAAGCACCGATGGAGCGTTGCCACAACTCCAGCCCATTGCCATGGTTTGAGACGAATAGAAGGTTCTGGCTGTCGGGGGTCCAAGTGCCCAGAAATTCATTCGCGTCGTCATTCGTTACCCGCGCTAAGCCGCTGGGTTCGACCGCGCCTTGCCGGAGACCACCCCATCGGATCGACTCGCGAAAGGAGTACTTAGTGACGACAGCCTGTTTGCCATCCAGGGTTGCCGCTACATACGCGGAACTCAGTTCGGGCCACCGCGCGATTCGCTGAGGATCCCCCTTGGCTTTTCCAGAGTCTTCGTCAATGGGGATTCGCCAAAGGCTGTCGTCGGAGGTGTATAGAAGGCCTCGTGGGGTCCATCGTTGGCCGCCTATGTCATCAGCAGACCAGATCGTCACCCGGTTCGAGCCGTCCGGTCTGCAACTCACCAGCGAATTGGTTGGTCCGGCCAGGAAGAACGCAATCCGCTTGCTATTCGGCGACCAGCGAACCAAATTGACCGTTTCTTGCGGCCCCGCTCGAAAAATCGTGTGTTGGCCGGTGCCATCGCTGGTGATGACGCGGAGTTCTTCACGGTAGACTCCCTGGCTGGTATCACCGTCCGGGTAAGCGATGTGTGCACCGTCCGGGGCGACCGATCCGCCCTGCGGGCCGTCAACCAGTTTGCGCGGAGCATCACCAACCAACGAAATGGTCCAGTAGCTGCTCTTGGCCGAGACCACCGGGGCATTGTCTCTCAAAACCGCCAACAGTTTCGTTCCGTCGGGAAACCAGAAGGACTCCCGCCAAAACGCTGTGGGGCTGGCGCCAGCCGGGGTCGGGATGAGGCGCCCTTCACCGCTCGCAATCCCCTTGAGGTGAAAGCCCGTCTGATCGGTATAGGCGAGATATTTGCCGTCCGGGGAGATCTCCGCCCGAAAAACCGGATTGTCCGGTGTGTTAAAACTCAGGCGTCTCTCTGTAATTGCCGGCGGCGTTTGAGGGGCGCGATGAAACCAGAACCAAATCGAGCCGGCATTGGCTAGCAGGAATACGGCTGCCGCGCCAAGGAACCATACTCGTTTTCTTGTTGGGCTAATTATGCCCCCTCGGGAGGCCGCGCTTGGCTGCGAGGACGCGTTCGCTGGCACAATCGCCGGAGGACCAGACTTAAGGGCGACGGCTTCTTCTCCCGGCCCCTCCCCAAGGGGTTGCGCTGGGCGCGTGTGGCCTGAACTTGTGTCACGGCGCAATCGCCTCAGATCGGCGCGCATTTCCGCCGCACTTTGGTAACGCAGGTCACGGTCCTTCTCTAGCGCTTTGTTAATGATGCGTTCGAGCTCACCGGAAACGCCGGGCCGAATCTGGACCGGCGAGACCGGCGCCTGATTCATGATGGCGTTCAGCAGCGCTGCGCCGGTACTGTCCTCAAACGGCCGCTCACCGGTGGCCATCTCATAGAGCACCACGCCGAATGAGAACAAATCGCTTCGCGCGTCTTGCGCCCGGCCGAGTGCTTGTTCGGGCGACATGTAAGCGGCGGTGCCAACCAGGGTCCCGGGCGAAGTCAAGTCGTCGGCCTGGGTTTCAAAATGATCGTGAGTCAGTTTGGCGATACCGAAATCGAGAATCTTGATCTGAGCGCGCGAGTTAACGAAGATGTTGGCGGGCTTGATGTCGCGGTGGATGATACCTCTCTGGTGTGCCGCATCCAACGCGTCGGCGATCTGAACAGCCAATTCCAGAAGTTGCTGAAGGTTAAACGGATTCCCGGTAAGGCGGTCTTTGAGGGTTTGTCCCTCCAGAAGCTCCATGGCAATATAGAGCTGCCCCGCATGCTCGCCGATTTCGTGGATAGTGCAAATATTCGGATGGTTTCAAGGCCGCCGCTGCGCGGGCCTCGCGCTTGAACCGTTCCAGAGCTTGTGGATGCTGCCTGTATTCCTCGGGAAGGATCTTGAGGGCCACATCGCGATGCAGTTGAATGTCCTTGGCCCGGAAAACCACTCCCATTCCGCCCGCGCCTACCCTGGCCTGAAGGCGGTAATGCGATAACGTGTCGCCGGGTTCGAGTTTCGCCAGAGTCGGGTACAGCTCGGCCAGCGGACTCCGCCAGGTGGGATCAGCGGCTCCTGCCAGTAAACGCTCCACCTCGGAGCGCAGGCTCGCGTCGCCACCACAGGCCGTCTCAAGGAACTTCGCCCGTTCGTCTTCGGTCATCTGCATCGCCGCACCGAATACCTCCCGGATTTGGGACCAGCGTTGCGGCGTCATACCCGCGATCCCGTACTCAACTGCGATTTCATCCACCCTTTGGCCATGGACCAGTCCAGCTTGACGGTGCGCGTCGCGATGCCCAGCACCTCCGCCGTCTCTTCCACCGACAACCCGGCGAAATAGCGCAACTCCACGACGCTCGCCTGCCTGGCGTTCAGTTCGGCTAGCCGCTTAACCGCCTCGTTCACCGCCAGGATTTCCTCTGTACGGCTAACGCCCGGAACCGAATGCAGAATCTCTTCGGTGAACGCGACTGCTATTCCGCGCTTTGCGGCGCGGCGGCGCCGGGCACGATCCACCAGGAGGTGGCGCATCAACATAGCGGCCGTGGCGAAGAAATGCGCCCGGTTCTGCCAGTCCGCGCGGCCCTGGTCGACCAGGCGAAGGAAGGCTTCATGTACCAGAGCGGTAGGCTGCAGAGTATGGCCCATGCGCTCGCCGCGCAACTGGCGGGCAGCTATCCGGCGCAACTCGGCGTAGACCAGCGGGATCAGCCGCTCCATCGCATCGCTCCGGCCAAGGCGTAACTCACCTAGGAGCCGGGTTACTTCTCCGCGATTGTCCGTCGTTTCCAACTTGGGATTCCCGAAACGGTCAACTGATGTCCTCTCTTGAGATTCGCCCTCTCGATTATGCCCCAGTTTTGCCCCGGTTGGCAGGTTCCTGCGCGTTCTGTCCAGGCCCGCAACACGGGAAGGGTCTAAAAATCGGAAGGAGAAAATATCATGTTTAAGACGGTTTCGATCACTCTAGCCGGGCTGCTAGCTCTCCCGGCGGCGCGAGCGCAGTACGGCGTGCCAATCCACGCACCGGAGCCATTACGCATTGGGTTGCCTAACGCAAAACCGGCGGCCGGCGGGCTCAAGATGCCGTATGCCCAGAGTCCCCTGGCCCTCTCAACGCAAGACGTTGAGGTTGTGGTACATAATTTCGCAAGCCCCCCGCACGGTTTGAACCCCTATGAAAACGTAATTCGCGACTCCGCCGGGAACTTCTATGGAACTACTGCTTTTGGCGGCACATACGGCCTTGGTGTCGTCTTTCGAATCGATTCTTCCGGCCATGAAACGGTACTGCATAGCTTCGCCGGCGGAACGGACGGCGCGTACCCGAACAGCCTGACCCCCGACGCGGCAGGCAACTTGTATGGGACCACGTCAGGCGGCGGCGCATCGAGCGCGGGAACGGTTTTCGAGATCGCTAGGGCGGGACAAGAGTCGATTCTGTATACCTTCACGGGCGGAACCGACGGAGGAAGCCCGCAAGCGAATGTGGTCCTTGATTCGTCAGGCAATCTCTACGGAACCACCTCCAGCGGTGGTACCTTCGCAGCGGGCGTGGTCTTCAAGCTGGATGCCGCCGGACACGAGAAGGTGCTCTACACGTTCACCGGGGGAAACGACGGCAGCTATCCAGCTGCGGTGATGCGGGACAGCTCCGGGAATCTTTGTGGAGTCACCCAATACGGTGGAGCCGCGGGAGCGGGAGTTGTGTTCGAGGTGGAAACCACGGGCAGCCAGACGGTCCTATATACCTTTACGGGCGGAACCGATGGAGGATATCCGTTTGGAGAACTGATTCGGGATTCCGCGGGCAACCTCTACGGAACGGCCCAATATGGCGGGGCGTCGGGCGCGGGCGTGGTCTTCAAAGTCGATCCATCAGACAATGAGACGGTTCTTTACAGCTTTTCGGGCGGCAATGACGGCGCAATCCCCATCGCAGGCCTGGTCCGCGACTCCGCGGGTAATTTCTATGGAACCACTTTCTCTGGGGGCACAGGACAAGTGGGCGTCGTGTTCGAACTGAGCCCCTCCGGAAGCGAGACGGTGCTTTTGAACTTCGCGCGTGGCGACAACGGGCATTATCCCTTCGCGGGCGTGATCCGCGACTCGACTGGCAATCTTTACGGAACCACTCTCTGGGGCGGTAACGGTGAGGCTGGCGTGGTTTATGAGCTGAATGCCGCTGGTCAGCAGACCATACTGTACAGTTTCCCATCAGTGACCGACGGCCGTTACCCGAACAGCCCGGTAACCCTCGACTCGGCCGGCAATGTGTATGGGACTACTTTTTACGGCGGCGCAGCGGGGGATGGCACGGTATTTAAGTTGGACTCACAGGGCCATGAGACCATTCTGCACGCCTTCGTAGGAAACGAAAGCGGTGGTAAACCGAACGCCGGTGTGATTCTCGATTCGCAAGGCAACCTGTATGGGACGGCTACGAGCAGCCCGGCCACCGTGGGCCTAGGAAACGGCGTCGTCTATAAGGTGGATCCTTCCCGCAATTACACGGTTCTCTACACCTTCACAGGCGGAACCGACGGAGGCTACCCCAACGCGGGCGTAATCCGCGACTCTTCCGGCAACCTCTACGGGACCACAGAACTCGGCGGTACATCGGGCTCGGGCGTCGTCTATGCGTTGAATCCTTCGGGCAATGAGAAGGTGCTTTACAGCTTTACCGGCGGGGCCGATGGAGGCATTCCGGAGGGCGGATTGATTCGGGACGGGGATGGGAATCTCTACGGCACCACAACCTATGGCGGCGTCTCCGGTGCGGGCGTGGTTTTCAAAGTCGATTCCTCCGGTAATGAGACGGTGCTCTATAGCTTCACCGGTGGGACTGATGGCGCTAACCCTCTCGCGGGTGTAGTCCGCGATTCGTCTGGCAACTTCTACGGATCGACGTTTTACGGCGGCGCGTGGGGATTTGGGGTGGTGTTCAAGCTGGATACGGCCGGCGACGAGACGGTCCCCTATGCTTTTACGGGCGGAGCCGATGGAGCCAATCCGTCCGCGGGCGTGATTCGGGATTCCGCCGGGGACCTTTTTGGAACGACCAACTACGGTGGAGCCGGCATGGGTGTTGTCTTCAAGGTCGATGCATCAGGCAATGAGACGGTGCTGAACACATTTGCCGGCCAAAACGGCGATTATCCGAATGCTCTGACTTTCGACTCCCAGGGCAACATCTGGGGTACGGCAACGGACGGCGGATCGAAGAATGACGGCGTGGTTTTCAAGCTGAGACACCAGTAATCACGAGCATTGGATTCCGACAGTGGGTCAGTCAGGATGATGACCCACTGTCGCGAGTCGACGCTCAAGAAACAGTTCTTCCGCGCCGGGGACTGAGGTTATAAATTGAACTGTGTAAACCGAGCCGCGAGGCTAAAGATTAAAACGATCAGTGTGACCGGTCGGATCAGGATGGAATTAAGTACGTGATTATTCGAACTGGCATACCAGTGCGAGGCCCAATGGAGCTCTACAAAGCAATGGTAGGTATCTGCTTCGTCGACTGTCACCGGCTACGAGTGAGCTCGAAAACTCACCCAAACCATGGCGAACATTCCCGTGGCCGAGGTGGGGAGATGGCGCCGAAACTCCGTTAGATGGGTCTCCATTTTACTTGGGGCTATGTGCTTGGGCGGTAGAGCGGATTGCCAGCTTTCGGCGAGGTACGCGGTGCATTCATCCGCAGGGATCCGCCAGCTCCCGATTTGGTTCAGAATGCAGGCGGATAGTTAAGGCTAACTCTGCTGCTACAGGGCGCATGACCCTCGCCACGGTGCAATTCACTGGCCGGGAGTGCCCGTCGCGATTACCACCGCCAACGGATATTCTCAGAACTTGAAGATTGCATCCATGGCCAACTGAAACTGGCTCCTTCGGGTTCCGTTATCGTATGCGGGCCGGTCGAGAGCGTGATCATATCTGATTTCGGGGCGCAACAAAACCGTGCTTCCCACCCAGTGCCCCCACATCAGCGTGGCCTCGGTGTAGCGAGTCTTGAAGCCGGTTCTCTGACCTTTCATGTCATCCAGGAAGTCGGAGCGAATCGAAAGGTAACTCTTGGCGGATAGTTGCTTTTCGAGGTAATTGACCGCGGCCCACTCCGGCGCCAGGCAACGGATCTCGCCCGCGGAGCAAAACGCGCCGTTGGCGCCTTTTTCCGGCGCCACCGGTCCCCCGACGCTGGGTACGCCCCGCTCATACATGAACCACGCCTCGGTGGCCATATGCCATGAGGCGCTGAATTTGTGGTACCAGGTGGTATCAAACATCTGCAGATTGTTGTAGGCGTACTGACCGTTGTTGATTCCGTTTATACACGGATACACGTTATCGTTGCCTCGATCGAATGTGTAGCTGATGCAGGCTGTCACGGACGCTTTCGCGTCCGGGATCCAGGGAGCCACGTCATGGCTCGCCGTGAGCCCCAACTGGACCAGCCAGCGGTCGTTAAGTTTGACGGTGCCCAGAATACCTGTGTCCGTGAACGGGTCAACCGAATACAGCAATGAGTGTGTATAGACGTAGTTGTTGGGAGCCAGTTGCGCTTCGATTCCCGGAATCGAGATAAACCGGCCGATGCGGATGTTGAGTCCCTCGGCAACCTGGGGGATGTACAGGTCCACGTATTCAAGCACCGGATCAAACCCGTACTCCCGGTGGTTGTCGAGCAGTTGCCCGCTGAAATACCCCAGGTTCGTGGTGAAACGATAACTGGTGCCATACAATGCGCTGAGATGGAATCCCCAATCGATGTGATCGGTTTGAACCGTGTCGGGCAGGCGCTCGATGTAAAGCACTCCCTGGTCGAACTCGGGGCGATTTGCGAAGATGTCGTAGGCCGTTGGATAATTCGATTCGTGTGACGTGCTGAGGTTGAAGCTGCCTTCAAACCAACCATAGATCTTGACTCTGCTGTGTTCCCAGGCTTTACCGTTCGAGCCCCCGTAGATAGCCTCCATTAGCGGGGGAACATTAGTATCGGGCGCGCCGATTTCAGGCGATCCGCCATAGGACCAGTCCGAGTTAGGGAAAGGTGGCGAGTTCAGGGGCGAGGGTAGAGTGCGGCGAGGAGGTTCTGGGCCGCTTTCGCCGGTACCGCGCCAGTCTTTGGCATAAGCTTGCGCCAGTCTTTTCAGAAATCCTTCGCTCGCGCTTAGCGTAAGATGCAGGGTTAGATCCCCGCCGGCAGCCACGTCCAATTCCGCTACAGTCGAATCGGCGAAACCGCGTTTCGTCGCGTTGAACTGATAATGACCAGGCCTGAGGTCATCCATCGTGAAGGATCCGTCCGCGGCGCTGACGGATGAACGATCGCCATTTTCCGGCAAGCTATGGGCGACGACTTGGGCGCCCCCCACCGGCGATCCCCCGGCGTCCTGAACCAGGCCATGTACCCGCCCGGGCACTTGGCTGGCGGACCGAGCGGCGAGGTAAAGGATTAAAACGACCAGTGTGACCGGTCGCGCGCAAACGGGGCGGAAAGGAATCACTGCCGATTTTCTCACATTGCGCCCGTCCGGCCGAAGTCATACCCAAGCCACGAGGGTCCAGAGGTCAAAATAAGAGTCGTCGGTGTCGCCTTCGAATGACCCAGGTAGATAGTGAAACAAACGCCCACGATAGGGTCGCCGCCAGTAGCACTACCGAAGGTGCATAGCGCATGAGACCCCACCAGCAGACTCCCGCGAAAGCAAAGAGGCCGCAACTTCCCATCGCCGCTCCTACGGCATCGACCGCGGCGACATCCATACCCCGATTCTCGCCATGCAGGCCTCGACGCTCCTTTCGTTTCCGTTGGTGTTTTTCAAGCAGCGTAGCGCTGGCCGGAAAAATCGCCGGGAAAGCCAGAAACAACCCGCCTACGTTTGCCCCCCACTTCCTGGCGACCAAGCCGGCGACGACTGTTATGAGACCCCCGGCGAAGAAGCGAAGCGCATACTCCTGCCATTTGGTTTGTTTGAGTCCCGATGAGTCGATTTTAATAGTCATCGCCGTCCCTACTTCAGGAAGATACGCCACAATCCAAAAGCCACCAGAAACCATAGCGGCAGGGCAGAAAGGGTAGCCTTAAGAGCCGATATTCGAAACCTGCTCAGGAGTTGGCTAACAAGGGTGCTATAAAGGCACAGAGCTACGGCTCCCGCCATCATTGAGCGACATTCCGCGCTGGCATAGGGTCGGCCGTTGTTTGAAATTGTGAGAGCCAGCGTTGCGAGAGCAACAGATGGCGCGGCCCCGAACAATCCGGCAAAACTGGTGGGCTTGAAGAGTCCGCCGGCCGTTGCGAAGGCGGATACAACCAGCCCTCCGATTAGAAACCGGGCGAGTGCATCTGTCAATGTCTTCCACCAAATATGGTTAAGACTTCTTCTTCGGGATTTTGGCTCCCGACTTGCGCGCCTCGCTTAGGGCGATCGCCACCGCCTGTTTGCGGCCTGTGACCTTTTTGCCGCTACCGGATTTGAGCGTTCCTTCCTTGTGCTCTTTCATGACCTTCTGGACTTTGCGTTTTCCTTTGGAACTCGATGATGTCGCCATAGATCCCTCCTGCCGGCTGGCCAGAGTGCGGCCGCAAGATCTGCTTCCACACAACGTTGGATGTGCAATCGTCGTTCCATCGTTGCAACCTCCCTTGAGCGTAGCGTGCCGTTTTGCAGCTTGTTCAAAAATGGGCAGGGGGCGAATAGGCTTCGGCCGGAAAGTCAGCTAGGCGGGATCACGATGAACCAGTTCGGGAGCAAAGGCAGGGATGCATACGGCGATGTATTCGGCGCCGCCCGGTTCCGGAGAACTGTAGCGCACCCATTCGCCGCGATGCGTAGTGATCGCCTGGCCGGCCTTCACATCAGTGGCCCCCGATCGTGTCTCCACCCGCAGCAGACCTCGAAGCACCACAGTGTATTCATCGAATTCGGGAGTTTGGCCCGGTTCGATCCAACCTGCCGGACTCTCCATGCGCGCAACGCTCACGGCGCTGGTCGCGGAGTTGACGCGGCCAATGTATTCCGCAATAAGTTTCGGAAGGTTGCCGGCGGCTGAAATGATGGTTGGTTTTTCGATCAGGTCAGGCATGGATATCTTTTAGTATCGTAACAGTGAGCACTGACAACCTCCTGGCCGGCTGGTTTGTCATGCTTCTCACAATGAAAAGCACAGGTGTCCGGTTGGGTGCGGCTGCCGCGCAAACTCTGTGGTTCGCAGCCATCTTCCAATCATTGGCCCGCGATTCACCGGCACCCCGACGATGGTTCTGCGGGTAGCGGCGGAGCAATAATGCCCACGTTCCAATTCCAGGGTATATCGCCCCGTGCCCGGCGCCGGCACACGACCTCTTCTTGAAGCTCGTACATGCCCGGCAACAGGTCCGTGCCGGGTCGCGGCGCTTCCGCAAAAGCCATAAAGGCTTTACCGGAAGAAAAGGGTTGCCATTTCGGCTGCCCTGCGGCGGCCGGAGATCCTGTGCGAACAAAGGCTGCCCAATAGTCGCTCATCGCCTCGCCGAAACGTCCCTCCTCGGCCGTGACTGGTAATGCCGGCCAGGCCGGCGGCGTGCGATCGGCAGTGCCGAAAATGTACGGCAGTTCGCTGGCGTGGAAAGCGTGCAGGCCTTTCGTTTCCGCTGCCGGGTAGCCGTGGTCGAAAAAATAGAGAAACGAAGGTACCCCGACGGCCGCCTGTTTCGTGGCGATGCGCTCGGCCGTCCAACCGTAGAGCGCGTCGCGCGTCTCGGCGAGAATGCTTCCGGCGACGTCAGACGATGGGTAAAGGCGCAGAAATTGATCCGCCAGCGAGCCGTACCGTTTACGGATTGCCTCAACATAGGCCGCTTCATTGGCGGGCGGAGCCGGCGCCAGAAAGCGCAGCGACCGGATCTCACCGCTGTTGAATCCAACCAGCACGGGAACACGCGCCTGCTCGCCGCGATCGAACACATCCACCAACTGGCGCGGTAGCACATGTCCATCGATCGTGCCCAGCGGAAAATATCCAGTAAGCGGAGCCCGCTCCGTGATCGCGCCCGCGTCCATAGCCCGCAGACCCGCGACGCTGTCTACCCCCAGTTTGGTCGCCAGCCGGACACCAATCGCTTCGGCCGGCTCCTCGCCAAACCGCTTGTCGCGGAGCTCAGGGGTCGAGATCATATAAGCGCTTTCGAGAATTGCCTTGTGGAAGAGGCCGCGCGCCGCGGGTGAAGCCATCAGGTACATCACGCTCAGCCCACCCGCGGACTCACCCGCGATCGTTACATTCTCGGGATTTCCGCCGAATGCCGAAATGTTGCGCTTGACCCATCTGAGTGCCTCGATCTGATCGAGCAGGCCGTAATTGCCTGAAATCCCATCCGGCGACTCGGCGCTGAGCCCTGGATGTGCCAGGTAGCCGAGCGCACCCAACCTGTAATTGATGGTCACCAGCATGAGCCCACGCTTCGCCAGCGCGGAGCCATCGTAAAGTGTTTCGCTGCCCGCGCCGCCGGTTAATGATCCGCCATGAATCCAAACCATGACCGGCACGTTGTGGCTATGGGCGGGCGTCCAGATATTGAGCGACAGGCAATCCTCGCTCATGCTGGCTGGAGGATCGGCATAGATGCTGGCTGCTCGCGGTTGCGGCTGATAACATGCGGGCCCGAACTTGGTGGCATCGCGCACGCCCCGCCAGACGGGCGCCGCCACAGGTGGCCTCCAGCGCAGCCTTCCCGATGGCGGCGCGGCGTAAGGTAGCCCGAGGAAAAAGTTCAGGTCTCCCTTGGCTTCGCCTCGAACCACGCCCGCGGGAGCGTGAACCAGAGGAGCGTCTCGCGCAAAAGCTGCATGCGAGACGACCACCATAAAACTCAATGTCAACACCAGGCGCAAGGAAGCCATCGACTGAGAATCCTTCATCATGGAATTCTCTCACCGTAGCGCATGTGGCCCCGATCCTGTGCCCTGCCGCCGTTCCCCGCGCCTGTGTTAGACTGATTTCCCGTTGACGTCACACGTGTGACTGTGTCCGGTGCCAGGCTGCGCCGGCGGGATTCTGGCTGGTGGGGGAACTCTTGCGGGGCGTACCATGGATATCTTGGCTCTTGATCGCGAAGGCAGTCGCTGCACAGCCGGCGCAACCGATTGCGTATTCGCACAAGCAGCATATCGCGCTGGGATTGCAGTGCCTCGATTGCCATAGTTCCGCCGATACCAGCGCGGCGGCCACGCTTCCTTCAATTCACAAATGCATGCTCTGCCACGCCAAGGTGGCGGCCGCTAAGCCTGAGATCAAGAAGCTGGCGGCCTTTGCCCAAGGTAAGATTGAAGTCCCCTGGCGGCGCGTGTACGGCTTTCCGCCGGAATCGCTGGTGAAGTTCCAACACGCTCCGCATGCCCGCGCCGGCATTTCCTGCGCCACCTGCCACGGCGACATGACCCAGGCCTCCACCGCCGAGCTTTTGGTCAAACACAATATGGGCACGTGCCTGAGCTGCCACAGGCAATATAAGGCCACCGAGGACTGCGCCGCATGCCATTACTGAGACACCGGCGGCCGCGGCCCTGCAAGGAACGCTGACCCCATGGATCGCCGGAACTTCTTCAAAATTCTCTCGGCTTCATCGGCAGCCTTGGGCGCCTGCGGCGGTAAGGCCGGCAAAGTTATTCCCCTACTCGTCCCTGACCATGAAATCGTACCCGGTGAGGAGGAGTGGCATCCCGCGGTCTGCGCCGGGTGCGGTGCCGGGTGCGCCACCGTGGTGCGCATCATGGAGGGCATTCGAACCGTTGAGCGCAACGGCGAACAGTTTCGCCAGCGCATCGCTGCGATCAAGAAGATCGAAGGTAATCCTCTCGATCCGATCTCCGGCGGCCACCTCTGCGCTCGCGGCCAGGCATCGGTGCAGGCGCTGTACCACCCCGATCGCCTGCGTGGCCCCATGAAACGCACCGGCCCGCGCGGCCAGGCACGCTTTGCGGCTATCTCCTGGAACGATGCCGTCGCGCAAGTTGCGGAAAAGCTCGCACAAGTGCGATCCGCCGATCCCGCTGGAATCGTTTTCCTTGCGGGCGGGCAAGCCGGCACACGCTCGCTGGCCATCCAGCGCTTCACCCAGGCGCTGGGCGCGCCCGCCCCCGTAGTCTGCTCCATCGCCAATCACCAGGCCGAGCGCCAGGCCGCGGAGATGGTCTTCGGGTGGGAGGGCTTGCCGGTATACGATCTCTCTCGCGCTGACTACGCGCTGGGTGTGGGCGCCGATTTCCTCGGCGGCTGGGCTTCGCCGGTCTACTATGCCCGGCAGTTCGGCGAATTTCGTCAGGGCCGGCGGCAGATCCGCGGCCGGCTGGTGCAAGCCGAGTCGCGCCTTTCCGTCACGGCCGCGGCTGCTGATCGGTGGCTTCCCCTCCGTCCCGGCACCGAGCCGCAGTTTCTGGCCGCCGTCGGGCGCCTGCTGCTGGATGGCCGGTTCGCGCGGAATGCCGGAGCGCTTCCCAAGCCGGTGGCCCGCGTCTTTCAGGATGCCGACCCCAACCATCTGCTGTCTGCCTGTGGGCTGGACGAGAAGCGCGTGCGTCAGATTGTCCTGGAACTCGGCGAATCGGAAGCCCCGCTGGTGCTCGCCGGCGCATCCATCCCCCAAACGAATTCCGTGGAAGCGATCGTAGCCTCTCACTACCTCAACCTGATGTTGGGCAACATAGGCAAAGCCGGCGGCGTGCTCGCTCCCGCCGGCGCGGCGCAGGCTCTCGAAAATCGCGCGATCGTGCAGGCGCTCTCGTACGCGCGGATCGTGTTCATCGATGGCGCGAACCCGGTCTACGCAATGCCGCGCTCCGTGGGCGTGGCGGACGCACTGGCACACGCCGAGTTGGTGGTCTCCTTCGGGACCTTTTCGGATGACTCCTCCGCCTGGGCCGACATCATCATGCCGGATCACCATGAGCTCGAATCCGGGATGGCGTTGTTGCCGGCGGTCTCCCCGCAACAGGCGGTCGCGGTATCCACGCCATTCGTCGAGCCGCTGTACGACACGCGCGCCGTAGAAACTACGCTCGCCGAATTGGCCAGGAAAATCGGCGTCGAGTGCCTGCCCGTGACTCCCAAAGATATCGTCCAGCCCTTGCTCCCGGGTAGCATGAGTTATGACGATGTAGCGGGCCAAGGCGGGCTCTGGCTCGACCCGCCCCCATCCACGCCCGCGCGACCTAATTCGGTTCCCGTGGACATCGCGCCGGCCCGCTTCGAAGGCGATCCCGCCCGATATCCGTACCATTTCCAGCCCTACCTGTCGCTCCAATTTCACGATGGCAGCGGCGCGCACCTCCCCTGGCTCCAGGAACTGCCCGATCCAACCTCGAGCTCCATCTGGGGCTTACCAGTCGAGATCGATCCTGGGACTGCGGTGAAGTTAGGGGTCGCGAACGGCGACATGCTGCGGGTGGAGTCTCCGCACGGCTCGCTCGAAGCGCCGGCATATGTCCACCCCGGCGCCGTCCCGGGTGTTGTCAGCATGGCGATAGGCGACGGGCATGCGAACTTTACACGCTACGCTTCCGGACGCGGCGCCAACCCGCTTTCCATCCTGGCCCCGGTTTGGGAGCCTTCGACCGGCGCGCTCGTTTCAGGCGCCACGCGGGTTCGCCTGGAGCGCGCCGGCGGCAGGGGCGGCTTGACCCAGTTCTCGACCGCGGACCGGCAGGAAAGGGGCTTCGATGGGAGATAAGGCAAGCGCAAAGGGGCGCGTGTCCGCGCCGCCAGGAAAGATCGGAACTCGCGTGGTGATGGCGGCGCGGCCGTGGCCCCGTTTTGCGCGATTACTCAAAGCCGCAAAGGGGCGCGTGTCCGCGCCGCCAGGAAGGATAGGAACTCGCGGGATGATGGCGGCGCGGCCGTGGCCCCGTTTTGCGCGATTACTCAAAACCTAGACAGGAGGCACCTATGGAACACCGTTGGGGAATGGCCATCGATCTGGACCGTTGCACGGGCTGCGAAGCCTGCGTCGTGGCCTGCCACGCCGAAAACAACTTGCCTATTTCGACTCCCGATCAGGCGGCTCGAGGACGCACCGCGCACTGGATCCGGATCGACCGCTACTATGAGGGCGAGTTCCCGGACATCAAGGTCCGCTACATGCCGGTGCTGTGCCAGCACTGCGACGACGCGCCCTGCGAACCTGTGTGTCCCACTTACGCGACCTATCATAATCCGGAGGGTCTCAACGTTCAGGTCTACAACCGCTGTGTCGGCACCTTCTACTGCGCCAACAACTGCCCTTATACGGTGCGGTACTTCAACTGGTTCGCCCCGGATTGGCCGGAGCCGCTCGCGTTGCAGCACAATCCGGATGTCGCCGTACGCCCGGCTGGGGTGATGGAGAAATGCACCTTCTGTATTCAGCGCATCAAGCGCGCCAAACAGGACGCGGCCGCGGAAAGCCGCCCGCTCAAAGATGGCGATGTGCAACCGGCATGCGTGCAGTCGTGTCCCGCCGAAGCGATGGTATTCGGCGATCTCAACGATCCCGCCAGCAAGGTTTCGCGCCTCGCCGGGCACGGCCGTGCCACCCGGCTGCTCGAGGAATTAGGCACCAAGCCTAAGGTGTATTATCTGCAAAAAGGTTGAGCCGGTATGTCGCCCGCGCCTGAGCTTCTGCCCTATCGTCAAATTCGAGAAGATCTGTTCCGGCCGCTCTCGCGCGTCAGCAGCCAGTACGTTTTCGCGACTGTAATCGCCTTCCTGGTGGGCGCCGCCGGCCTTGCCGCGTGGGGTCTTCAGCTTCACTCGGGCATGGGCGTCACAGGCCTCCAGCGGCCGGTGTTCTGGGGAATCTACATTGTCGATTTCGTTTTCTGGATCGGCATCTCACATGCGGGCACGCTCATCTCCGCGATTCTGCGCCTCACGGGCGCGGCATGGCGTAAACCTGTCACGCGCGCGGCGGAGGCCATCACGGTCTTCGCGCTCATGATCGGCGGCATGTTCCCCATCATCCATTTAGGCCGCGCCTGGCTGTTTTACTGGCTGCTGCCCTATCCCAACTCGCGCATGCTTTGGCCCAACTTTCGCTCACCGCTACTTTGGGATCTCACTGCCATCGTCACTTACGTCACCGGCAGCGTCATCTATTTATACCTGCCGCTGATCCCCGATCTGGCGCAGCTTGGCGAGCACAATACGCTGTGGCGGCAACGGCTCTACCGCGCGCTGTCTCTCGGCTGGACGGGCAGCGACCGCGAGTGGCACGCCCTGGAGCGCGCCATGAAGCTGATGGCCTGCATCATCCTGGCCGTGGCGGTTTCGGTGCACACCGTGGTGGCATGGGATTTCGCGATGGCGATCGCGCCTATGTGGCACAGCACCATCTTCGGGCCGTACTTTGTCACCGGCGCCATCTTCAGCGGGATCGCGGCCCTGATCCTGGTCATGGCCATCATCCGCAAGTTGCTCCACCTCGAGGTCTATCTCACCAGGCACCACTTCGACCGGCTGGCCAAGCTGCTGCTTCTCATGAGCCTGCTGTGGTGCTACTTCACGCTCGCCGAGAACCTGACCGTCTGGTACGGCAACGATCCCAAGGAGATGGCGGTTTTCGGCGCCCGCACACGCGGGCATTACGCGCCGTACTTCTGGACCATGATGTTCCTGAATTTCGTGGTACCGTTTGTGCTGCTCGGGATCCGCCGCCTGCGCACCATCACAGGCGCCACCGTGGCATCGGTTGCGGTGCTGATCGGCATGTGGATCGAGCGGTTCATAATCGTGGTCCCGACGCTCGCGAACCCGCGACTGCCCGCGGCGTCCGGTTTCTACACGCCCACATGGGTCGAAGCCGCCATCACCGCCGCCACCTTTGCCGCCATGGCGATGCTGTACATGATTTTCGCGAAGCTGTTCCCGATGATCGCCGTGTGGGAGTACAAACCACACCCGCAGGAGGATAACTGACCATCTATCTGGTTGCCGAATTTCGCGAGAAGGACGGGGCTGCCGCAGCCATCCGGTCGCTGCGCGCCAGCGGCATTGCCCCCGCGGATCTGGACGTGTTCTCCGAGGAACCGGTGGAGTTTCCGCGCGGCGTGTTGGACCGGCCCAGCCGCATGTCCGTGGTGTCGGTTTTGGGCGCGATCCTGTTCGGCACGCTCGCCACCGCTTTCATCCGCTGGACGCAACACAACTATCCCCTGGTCACCGGCGGCATGCCGATTTTTTCGTTCTGGGCGACAGGGGTGATCACGTTCGAAATGACGATGTTGGGCGCAATCGTATCGACGTTCGGCTGGTTCCTCTGGGAGAGTGGCATCCTCCGCTGGCCGCGCAGGCGCAAGCTGAAAGCGCCCGTGCCGGATGTTGAGCCCGGCGTGGTGTGCCTGAGGGTCCGCTGCCCCGGCCAGGAATCCGCCCAGGCCGCCGAAGCCCTGCGCAGCGCCGGCGCCGTCGAGGTCCAGCGATGGGAAGCGTGATGCGGAAGGCGGCGCTCGCCCTGGCTTTCGCCGCGGCCCTGGCGGGCGAAGGCCGTCCACCGCTCCCCTGGGAGAAGAACCACGTCCGCATCGGCCAGGCGTTCTACCGCGAAAACTGCGCGGTTTGCCACGACATCGACCGGCCGCAATCGAAGAAGTTCGGTCCCAGCTTTTACCAGCTCTTCCGGCGCGCCCAAATGCCGATTGCCAGAGTCAAACCTAACCGCGAATATATCAAGGTGCGGGTTAAATTCGGCGGCGCCCTGATGCCCGCATTCCGCGACTGGCTGACAGACCGCGACATCGACACCCTGATCGATTACATCGCCTCCAAGTGAACCTGAATTGCGCTTGACGTGAGTTACCTGGCCGCCTTACGCTAACAGCAGTGATCGCTAGGAAACCGCTGCGCTCCTGCATGGGAACTAGCCGCGGTCCCAGGAGGTTCTTCGATGGTGTTTGTCAACGAGGGTGAATTTAAAATAGCCCAGCCCAATGATGATCTGGCGCATGTCGGTATCAATAGCTGCGTCTCTATCACCGTCACCTATGCAAATGGCACGAGAATCGGTGGACACGCTTCCCGAGTTCCAGGTCCAGGCCAGCAAGGTCTGCAGGGCGTCCTCACTGGCATGGTGCTTATCGCCGTTCTGATGAACGTGTTAGGTCCTCAACATCTGTATGTCATCGGTGACCTGGGGGGCTGGGGAGGCACGCCGGGCTGGCCTGCTAACGGCGCCGTGGGCCTGAGGGCCGCCTTGGGATTGCCTGGAACCACGCCGGTCACCATGCATGATATCTACCACTTGAACGGAAACAACCCCACCACCGTAAATGCAACGTTCGGCCTGCACCCAGGTTGCGCCCTGCTGGTGGACCGGACCTCGGACAATCATCTGCTGGTCAACGGAAATTGGTAAACGTTCGTCGAAACGGCGGGTTAATCCGATGATTAAGTGCGAGCCTTCCCCGCAGCCCTATGCCTACTCGACACTCGGCACGGCCAAAGTGTTCAACTATCACTCCAACTTCCGCGTGTGCATTCCATAGGCCGGCGGAAAGACTCCCTTTTACTGCGGGCCATTAGGAACAGGGGTCTTGGTCAGCGGCCAAAGCATCTTAGCCAAGTCGCCGCATGCAGGAGTTATCCTACAGCTCCCGTCAAATCCGAATACAGCGAGTAACTGTCCCCGCACCTCGGAATGGACCGGCGCGAGCGAGCTTGTCGTCCGATCACATAAGGCACCTGATTAAAGACAAAAACATTGGCGCAAACTCGGTGACCCATGCATCTTTTTGCGGCCGGAACCCGCTTAAGTACATGAAGGCTACACGAAGAGGAGGATGCCATGGTGCTGCAATGTCCAGGGTACCGGCGCGCGTGCGCCATGTCTCGGGACGCTGAGTAGCGCTACAAGAGGATTATATGTGTGCACGCCTTACGGAATGTGCCGCTGGCAGGGAGTGTTGTATTTTTCTACGGGACAACGGGAGTTGTTTGTAAGTAAGGAATAAGTAAGGGAACGGTCCCCGAGTAACAGTACCGTGTTTGCCGGTAAACCGGTTCCTTACGCAAAATGTTCATGATATTTTCAGGTGCAGGCGGTATAATCGATCCCTATCACACTAGATGCATCGCTTCTCACGCGGCGTCGTCGCGTTGTGGCGAAATGTCGATCATCGGAGGGCTAAACATGGCAAATAGATCATGCTGTAAGACAATTAGTAATACATTGCGACTGATTTGCACCCTCGTTGCCATCATAGGGATGGTGGTGCTTCAAGACAGCGCCCGGGCGATCGCGCTAACGTGCCCGCTTGCCGGAGTTAGCGTCCCGCTTCTGCCGACGGGAGGTGCCGACACCGCAATGCCGGAAGTCTTAATGACTTTCACTGACGGGTCATACCAGCTCGCGCACACATTTATCTCGGGCTACTCCCAGTCCGGCGGGCTCAATTATAGTTACTGCTCGCAAGCGACCATAATCCTTACCCGGTACCTGCCAGAGTCGCAGACCTTTCTGGGGATCGTGTATGACGCGGCAACGGTCCAGGAGATCAACCCGGCTACGGGGAAGGTGGTGAATCAAATCAATATGGGCGACATCGACAAACAGCTCGCCGTGCTCGGCCAGCCTCTCATGATTGATATCAATCATGAGGCGTTACGGCTACCGGATGGCTCCACGGCCATCCTTGGGCATGTAGAACGTCTGTACACCGGTGTGCAGAGTCCGGCGGGTGTGACAGTAGATGTGCTGGGGGATGAGATCGTTGTCGTAGATCCGACGTGGACCAAGGTTACTTGGGCCTGGGACGCGTATGACTGGCTTCCGGTGAGCCGGGCAGCCATTTTGGGGGAAACTGTTTCCGCCCCTCATGTTCCGCTAAAGCTGGCCACCACCGCGAATGACTGGCTGCACGGAAATTCCATTTACTATGATCCTAGCGACGGTAATCTGAACTTCTCGGTCCGCTCGCAGGATTGGGTAGTGAAGATCAGCTACCAGAACGGCACCGGCGATGGACACCTGGTATGGACATTGGGGCATGGCGGAACCTTTACCCTAAACAATCCTAACGGAATTCCTTACCCGTGGTTTTCGCATCAACACGATGCCGAGCTCGACAACTCCGGCAATATCGTACTGTTCGACAACGGCAACACCCGGTACGCGACTGATCCGTCCATTCATAGCCGGGGACAAGTCTGGGTGCTCGATACGCTTACAAACACGGCCACTCTGCAGTTAAGTTACGACATGGGTGTGTATAGCCAAGCCTACGGAACCGCCGAGCAGTTGCCCAACGGCAACTACTGGTTTTTGGCCGGTGATAGCCAGAACGCCGCCGTGACTCACTTGTTTTCAAGGGCCGTCGAAGTAGTTCCGGGTTTGAAAGGCATCGGTACCCCGGCTTTTATCATTAACAACGCGCTTACCACCTACCGTGCGCCCCGGTTAATTGCCGCTCCATAACTGCTGTCCCCGCAACCGTGCGTCTCGAAGCCAGCGGAAACGGCTATGCGGCTGGACGAATACGTCTGGAGGAGACCCCTCCGGCTCAATGCCACTCGGCTGGACTCGGCTGGCAGCTGGTTGGCGACTCCCAAACACATTGTCCGGTTCGCCATGCATGTGTATGGATTCTCGGTCGATTCCAACATCTTGAAGCCGGAGACCGTCGCCCTGATGACCACCGGCACAACCGCGAATCCTCATTACGCAAAGGGCTGGGAGGTCAACCAGCGCGGTACCTGGTGGCACATCGGCGACCTTCCAGGGAGACCTCGGTCTTAGTTCGCGCCGCGACCGGTTATTGCTGGGCCGCGTTCATGAACACAGGAAGGATGTGTGACATGGTGCCAACCGTGAGCTCCTGAGGCCGGATTCAGGATCGCGTGGCCACCGTCCGTCAGGAGCATTCGCGGACGTTGGTGTCCGGCCAGCCCAAAGCCCCCCAATAAGAATTAACATACTCGATAAAAATCCCTCGCGTTTTACGCATTACGCTTTAGGGAGCGTAACTCGGTAGCCAGCCATGCGGGATAATTGGGACCAGGTCCAGGAATTGTTCTTCGCGGCCGCGGACCTGCCCGCTGCCGAACAGCGGCGCTTTCTGGAAGAGGCTTGCGCTGGTGATCCGGATCTCCGCCGCGAAGTAGATTCTTTGTTGACAGCGGATTGCACGCATTCGCACGACATCGACTCGGCCGTCGAAGCCGCCGCGCAGACGCTGCTCGGCATCGACCCGGTTATCGGTGCCCGCTTCGGTCACTGGCGGGTAAGCCGCGAGCTCGGCCGCGGCGGCATGGGGACCGTCTACCTCGCCGTCCGCGACGATGACCAGTTCCAGAAGCAGGCGGCCCTCAAGCTTATACGAGCCGGGATGGACAGCGCGGACCTGCTTCTCCGGTTCCGTCATGAGCGCCAGATCCTCGCCAGTCTCGACCATCCCTACATCGCGCGCCTGATCGACGGCGGCACCACGCCCGAGGGCCGCCCGTTTCTGGTCATGGACTATGTGGAGGGCCATCGCATCGACACGTGGTGCCGCGAACACAGCTTGTCCGTGGAGGAGATCTGCCGCCTGTTCCTGAAGGTCTGTGAGGCGGTTTCGCATGCCCACCGCGCCTTGGTCGTACATCGCGATCTTAAGCCGGGCAACATTTTGATCGCCGCGGATGGCTCACCAAAGCTGCTGGATTTCGGCGTGGCCAAGCTCCTCTCGCCGGACTGCGAACCCGCTGTAACCTTCGTAGGAATCGCCTTGACCCCGGAATATGCCAGCCCGGAGCAGGTTCTTGGGCAGCCAATCACCACGGCCGCGGACGTTTACTCCTTAGGCGCCATTCTCTACGAACTGCTGAGCGGCACGAAGCCGCACCGGCTGGATTCCGCCACGCCGGCCGAAGTTCAGCGCGCCGTGTGCGAGACAGAGATCCCGCGGCCGAGCGCGACCGTTAGTCCGAAAATTCCCCACGCCGCCCGTCTGCGCCGCCGCTTGAGCGGTGACCTCGACAACATCGTCATGATGGCCCTGCGCAAGGAACCGAACCGGCGTTACGCCTCCGTGGACGAGCTGGCTGCCGATATCCGCCGCCACCTGGACGGGCATCCGGTTTGCGCCCGGCGGAATTCGACGGCATACCGCGCGCGGAAATTCCTGCGGAGGTGGCGATTCGAAGTGGCGGCCGCCGCTATCGTGATGGCCAGCCTGGTGGCGGGTATAGTGATGGCGCTGACGCAGTGGCGGCAAGCCGAAACGGCGCAGCGGGCCGCGGATGTGCAGCGGAAGACGGCCGAAATGCAGCGTGCCGTTGCGGAGCAGGAACGGGCGCGCGCGGAGGCGGCGCGGTCGTCCGAAGCCGTCCAGCGCCGTATCGCCGACGTCGAGCGCAATCGGGCGGTGCGCGAACGTGCTATTGCGGAACAGCGCCTCACCGAGCTGCTGGATCTCGCGGACCGCACTTTGTTTGATATCCACGACGCCATAGCCGAGCTGCCGGGAGCCGTCGAGGTGCGGCAGCGCATGGTGCGAACCACGCTCGCCTACCTGCAAAATCTGGAAAAGACGCATGGCCTGGATGACCGTATGCGGCTGGTGTTGAGCTCGGCTTACCTCAAGATCGGGGCGGTCCAGGGCGACCCCACGGGTCCCAGCCTGCAGGATTCCGAGGGCGCCTTGCGCAGTTATCGCCAGAGCGAAGCCGTGCTGGCCCCGCTGTATCGCCGCCGCCCCGATGATCCCGCGGTCATGTGGCGCTGGCTTCAGGTAGAACGCAGCCTGGCCGACCTGACCAGCCGTAACGCTCACCCGCGGGAAGTCGCGCAGACATATGTGGCGCTCTTGCCGGTCGCGCACCGGCTCGGGCAACTGCAACCAAACAACCTGCAATCGGCCAGGCAGGAGGCTGAGATCTTGCACAGCCTCGCCTTTGCGCTACGCCACGCTTCCGACTTCCCCGGAGCACTCGCGCGCGCGGAGCAGGCCATCGCGCTTTGGCTGGACCTGGTCGCCAGGTTTCCCGCGGATCTGGACGTGAAACGGCAGCTCGGATCGGCCTACGCGTCGGCTGCGGCCGCGATCGCCGATGACATGGCGCTGGCCGCCCGGTATTTCGAACAATCCATCCGCATGCGCGAGGAAATCTTAAAGGCACGGCCCGACGACCTGGTGGTGCGCCGCGACTTGATTGTCGTCTACGGCAACTATTCCGCCATCCTGGGTATGCCCTGGCAGCCCAATCTGGGCCGTTTTGACGAAGCCCGCGCGTACTGCCTGAAGTCTGTGGCGCTAGCGCGCGAACTGGCCAAGGCCGACCCGCATAACATGACCGCGCAGTACGACCTGGGAGTGGCGCTTTCGCGCTTGGGGATGGTGGATCCCGGCCCTGAGTCTGTGGCCGATTCGTTGCAAATGCTCCAGGAAGCCATCGCCACCATCGAACCAATCGCGGCCGCGAATCCGAAGGCCAGTAATATCGCTTCGCAGTTGGGTCTGGCGCTTGAATATGCCGGGCACCGCTTCCGGAGGCTGGGGCAGGTATCCGCGGCCGCCGGACAGTATAAAAAGTCTCTGGCCGCGGTTGAAGCGTGTGCATCCGCATCGGCTGGTGTTCCTTACTGCACGGTGCAAGCCATATTGGATGAGGAGGCGCTTGCCGAGCTTTACTCCTCCACCGGGGACCATGGATCCGCACAGCTTTTCGCCGGCCGCGCCGTGAGCCGTGCGGAGACATACGTGGCCGGCGACCCGCAATCGGGACGGCGCATCGGACACCTTGCCAAAGCGTACTTCGTCATGGCTTCCATTTCACAAGCGGCGGGCAACCACGCGCATGCCCACGAGTTCGCCGCCCGGGCAATATCTCGCTGGCAATCGGTGAACGATAAGAACGTGCTGGCCTTCCACCGCCATGCGATAGAGGAGGCCGACGCCCTGCTCCACGATACGGCTGGCAGCGGTCCGTAGGAGGTCGCGCAAGACATGATCGAACCACCACTACACTCAGGATTATTGAGCTTGACCTGGGCAACCAGGATCGCTACCGGTTGCGCGGAGCCGGCCGCCAAACCTGCCGGATATTTTCCGCGCGAGAAGCGTTTGTTCCCCATCAATCAGGACGTACACTTCGAGTGTATGAAGGGTACCCGGCTCTTGGCCTCCGGGGTGGGCCGAACCGTGGCGATCAGCAGCCACGAGGTGCACTTCACAACTCTTGAACTCCCTAAGCCTAGGACGAGGGTGCGGCTGGTTCTGGAGTGGCCCGCCTTGCTGCACGACACCTGCCCGATGAGCTTGGAAATCCACGGTTCGGTAATCCCCGGCGCGCCGGGCACGGTGGCCATCCGCATCGCACGCTATGAATTCCGGACTCGCGCCGTGAAGCGCGGCAAACCCCTACCCGTAAGCGTCTCGTAAACCGCCGCAGGGGATAGCCGGGGAAGTTGCCGGTTGCCACTGCGCAATGCCGCCCTCGTGCCGCCGCCGTCCGTTGCCAAAGAATGTCCGGTTGGCGCGGCCCAGCGCGAGGTCGCGATTAGCCCGTTCCCTGGCGCCGTTTTCGTGTGGCCCGCCGGATTCCAAAGCGCTCCCCCGAATTATTCTTCGCGGAGGGCGGCCATGGGCTCCAGGCGGGCGGCACGGCGGGCAGGCAGATAGCTGGCCGCGGCGGTGACGGTCGCAAGCAGTATGGCAGCCAGGGCCAGGGTGCCTGCATCGTACGGTTTCAATCCAAACAGGAACGTGCGGGCCGTGGCGGCTGCGCCCAGCGCCAGCAGGAGACCGGCGGCCACTCCAATGGACACCAGCCTGGCGGCCTGGACCAGGATCAAAGCCACGATGCTGCGGCGGCCGGCGCCCAGGGCGATGCGCACGCCGATCTCGTTGGTGCGGCGGACGACGAGGTAGGACATCACGCCGTAAAGTCCGATGGCTGCGATCAGGGCGGCCAGGAGGCCGAAGAACCCGGACAGGGTGGCCATGAGACGCTCGCGCAGCAGGCCTTCGCGTACGGTTTCATCGAACGATTGGAAGCTGACGTTGATCATGGGGCTGACTTGGGCGACCACGCTCTTGACCGCGGCGGTGGTTTGACCAAGGGTGCCGGTGGAGCGAACCAGGATCTGGGCGAAGGGGTTGGGCTCTATGTCCTGGCCGGTGGAGAGGAAGGCGATGGGCAGGTACTCCTCGCGCAAAGTGTAATACTTGGTGTCGCGGACGAGGCCCACGATTTCGAAAACCTGTTCCGGACGCGAGGGGGTGGCCTGGCGGCGAAAGCGGCGGCCGACTGGATTGGGGCCGAGCCCCAGGCGGCGGGCGAAGGATTGGTTTACGATGGCGACCAGGGGTGACATGGTGGTGTCGCGATCGTTGAAATCGCGCCCGGAGAGGAGCGCGATAGCCATGGTCTTGAAGTACTCGGTGCCGACCCAGTTGAATTTGGATTCGACGGCATGATCGGGCGCATCGCCCTCCTTCCACACATTGTTGCTCATGCTGGCGCCGCTGAGCGGGAGAATAGCGACTTCGGCCGATGCAGAGACGCCGGGCAGGGAGCGGAGGCGATCGATCAGGTCGTGTTTGAACGCGACGCGGCGGCCGGTGGGGATTTTCAGAGGGGCGAAATCGACGTTGGCGATCAGGACGCCGTGGCGCTCAAAACCGGCGTCGACCGCCAGCAGGTTGCGCAGGCTGCCGGAGAACAGGAGCGCGCCGACCAGCAGCACGAGAGACAGGGCCACCTGCGAGATCACCAACACCTGGCGCAAGCCGAAGCCTTCGCGGCTGGCGGACAGAGAGCGGCCGCCGGCCCGCATGGCGTCGCTGGCGGAGAGGCGGGTGGCGCGGAATGCGGGCGTCAGGCCGAACAGGATGCAGGTGAGCGTGCCGAGCGCCGCGGTGAATGCGAGCATTAGGAAATCCGGATGGAGGTCGAGGAAGGGCGGATCGCCCATGGTGGTGAGCTGGGAGAGGAGAAACTTGCTCAACAGTCCGGAGAGGACTGCGGCGGCAATGGTGCCGAGCAGGGCCAGCAGGATGCTTTCGACCATCAACTGGCGGATGAGGCGGCTGCGGGATGCGCCGATGGCCAGGCGGACGGCGAGCTCGTGGCCGCGCGTGGAGGCGCGCGCCAGGATCAGGTTGGCGAGGTTGGCGCAGGCGATCAGCAGGACCAGGGCGCTGGTGGCCAACAGAAGCAGGAGGGGTTCGCTGTAATTGGCGCGCAGGTCGGAGACGCCGGTGCCGGCGGGAACGGCGGCAAGCTTGAATTTCAGGTAGTCCTTCACGTTTTCGGAAGGATAGTTGGAGGGCAGGGTGGCGCGGAAAATGGCAGGCGAGGCGGCCTGCAGACGCGCGTTAGCGGAGGGGAGAGTGTCGCCCGGCTGGAGGCGCCCCATCACGTTGACCCACCAGACGGTGCCTTCGTCGAGCACGTTGGATTCGGTCCAGAGCACGGCCTGCGAGCAGATGGGTACGGCTACGTCATAAGCGCGGCCGATTTCGAGGCCGGTAAAGCCGGCTGGGGTAATGCCGATGATCTCGACGGGCTGGTAGTTCAGGATGAGTTTGCGGCCGAGGGCTGCCGGATCGCCGGCGAATTCGCGCTGCCAGAACGCGTAGCTGATGACGGCGCCGGGGAGGCCGCAGCCGCGGCGATCGTCGGGGGAGGCGAAGACGCGGCCCATCAGGGGCTGGACGCCGAGCACACGGAAGAAATCGCCGCTGACGAAGAGGCCGTGCGCGACGCGGGGTTCGCCACCGGGGCCGAGGCCGAAATCGTTGGTGCCCCACGCCAGGACGCCTGCAAACACCTGCTGCGTATCGCGGAGGCGCTCCCACTGCGGGTTAGTGAGGGTAGGATAGGGAGCCCACTGGCTGCCGCGCCAGCCGGTGCGGTCTGCCAACTCGATGGTGGCGAGCGATTGCGGGTCGGGCACGGGTAGGGTGCGGAGGCGGACAGCATCGAGCAGTTGGAAGATGGCGGAATTGGCGCCGATGCCTAGCGCCAGCGTGCCGATGGCGGCACAGCTGAAGCCGGGGCTCTTGCGCAGGAGGCGGGCGGCATAGCGGAGGTCGCGCAGGAGGTGCGGGAACCAGGCGCTGGGGCGTTCGTCGCGGCACTCGTCTTTGGCGAGGTCGACGGCGCCGAATTCGCGGCGGGCGCGCTGTTCGGCTTCGGCGCGGGAGAGGCCTTGGCTCATGTAGTCTTGGATCTGGCTTTCGAGGTGAAAGCGGAATTCGGCGTCCATGCGCTTTTCCCAACGGTGCTTTTTAAACCAGGCTTGCCATTGCATGTTTCGAAGGGCCTTTCTTTTCTTAAACGCGCAAAACGGGCCGCGGCCGCGCCGCCATGATCCCGCGAATTCCTAACCTGTTTGGCGGCACGGACACGCGCCCCTTCGCGCTTTTAAAGAACTCGCGCAAAACGGGCCACGGCCGCGCCGCCATTATCCCGCGAGTTCCTAACCTGTCTGGCGGCGCGGACACGCGCCCCTTTGCCGCTTTTAAAGAACTCGCGCAAAACGGCCCGCGGCCGCGCCGCCATGATCCTGCGAATCCCTAACCTGTTTGGCGGCACGGACACGCGCCCCTTCGCGCTTTTAAAGAACTCGCGCAAAACGGGCCACGGCCGCGCCGCCATTATCCCGCGAGTTCCTAACCTGTCTGGCGGCGCGGACACGCGCCCCTTTGCGCTTTTAAAGAACTCGCGCAAAACGGGCCGCGGGCGCGCCGCCCCTTTATGCTTTTTACACGGCATTGTCCAGGATCAAAGAGATAGCCTCGCACAGGCGCTTCCATCCGGCGGTTTCCGCTTCGAGCTGACCGCGCCCGGCCTTAGTGAGGCTGTAGAACTTGGCGTCCCGACCACCTTCGGTTGTTTTCCATTCGGCCTTGAGCCAGCCTCGGTTTTCCAGGCGGTAGAGCGCGGGATAAAGCGATCCCTGGCGGATTTCGAGCGCATCCTTGGATATTTGCTGGATGCGCTGCACGATGGCATAGCCGTGGATGGGGCGGGCGGCGATCACCTTCAGGATCAGCATGTCGAGGGTTCCCTGGAGGAGTTCGGCTTCGCCGGGTGATTTGGTGTTGTGCCTAGGCATTCGAGATATCAGGTTCAGGATAAGGCAGCAATGCCTAGTATGTCAAGGCATCGAGAAATACTCGCGTGTGTGCGGCATGGGGTGACGGGCCGGCGCGCTGGGCGGATGCCAGGTTGGCCAGGTACGTGCGGTTCGTTGAGGAGGGGCGCCTTTCGGTCCCCTCCTACGCAACGGCTCGGACACGTGCCCGCGTGTTTGCAGCGGCATGCCCAGCCGTCTTCAACGTCAGTTGGTCACGGTCAGCTTGAAGGTGGTGGTCAGTGAGCCCGCCGTGGCGGTCACCGCAAAGGTCCCGGCGGTACCGGTCGCCGTCAGGGTTGACGCCGTGGCGTATCCGGTATTATTCGTCAGCACCGGAACGGAGGGGGCAAACGCGCCGCTGGCGGTCGCGCCCGGCGCCACCGCGAACGTGACCGGCACGCCGCCTATCCCAGCGCCGGCTGCATCCGTAACGCGCGCCATCAGCGCGATGGGATAGGCTTGTCCCGACGTGACGGTCTGATTATTTCCTCCCACATGCGCGATACCTACTGGAATATCGCCGGCCTGCGTCACGGTTATCGTCTGCCCCAGCACGGTAATGTGGGCCGTGCGGCTGTTGGCCGAAGTGTTCGCGGTGAAGCTGAACCCGACGGCTCCGCCGGAAGTGCCCGTGATGGTGAGCCACGCGCGATCGCTGGTGGCAATCACTGGCAGCGTAAGGGGAAGTGCCGCGATAGTCACCGAACCGGTGCCGGCCGGCGCTGTCAGATTGATACTGGTGGCGCCGAGAGTAATATATCCCGCGCTGAATTCCTTCACCGCGTTGTTCCCCGCATCCGCGATATCAACGTTGCCTTGCTGGTCCACAGCGACTCCGGACGGCGACTTTAGTCCCGAGGATACCAACGTTGTGATCTGGCCCTGGAGAGTCCATTCCTTCACTGCGTTATTGCTCATGTCCGCGATGTAGACATTGCCATCGGCGTCCACGGCCACTCCATGCGGCAGGTTGAGTCCCGAAGATACCAGCGTGGTCACGGCGTTCGGCGGCGCAGCGGCCCATTCTTTGATGGCATTATTCTTGGCGTCCGCGAAGTACACATTGCCCAGGGCATCGACCGCTACACCCTGCGGGTTGCTCAGCCCCGTAACCAGCGTCGCCACCGTGTGCGGTGCGGCGGCGGGGTATTCCTTGATCGCATTGTGGCCGGTATCCGAGAAGTAGACATTCCCCAAGCTATCCACCGCGACGCCTCCCGGGGAGTTGATTCCGGAACTCACCAGCGGAGTCACCAGTTGCGTCGATGCGCTCCAGACTTTGATCGCATTGTTTCCGCTGTCCGCGATGTACACATTGCCTTGCGCATCCACGGCTATGCCCCGGGGAGCGTTCAACCCGAGAATCACCAGCGGAGTCACCAGCTTGGTTGCCGCGGTCCATTTCTTCACAGCGTTGTTACTGGTGTCCGCGATGTAGAGGTTACCCTGCGCATCCACTGCGACGGCCTGCGGAGACTTCAGCCCCACTGACGCCAGAGTCTGCATCAGGCTGGCCGGCAGGGCGCTGGTGCCCGCCTGCGTCACGGTGAAGGTCAGCCCGGAAATAGTCAAAGTTCCGGTTTGTGCGGCGGTGTTGGGGTTCGCTGCGTAACTGAACTGGATCATGGCATTGCCGGTTCCACTGGCGCTGCCGGGAAGTATCTGGAGCCACGATGCATTACTGCTGGCGGTCCACGGTCCGGCGGCCAGCAGCAGCACACTGCCGCTGCCCGCGGTAGCCGGCACGCTGGCCGACGAAGAGGCGAGCGTGTACGCCAGGTTGGTCAAGGTGAAAGTGACAGGCGGCGCGCTGATGTTCTGCACGCTGGCCGTCACGGTAAACGTTCCTGTGGCCGCATTGGCGGTCAATACCGGCGCAACGGCGTTACCATTCGCATCCGCCGTAACCGGCATCGGAGGAACCGCGGCGAAGGCGCCGCCCGCCCCATTCTGGCCGGGCGTGACGGTAAAGGTCACCTGAGCACCCGGAACCGGCACAGCGCTTTCGTCGAGAATCTTAACGGCAAGCAGGGTAGGGAATGCCTGGTTAACCGGCACGCCCTGGCCATCGCCGCCGGACTTGACCATGCTGAACGTATTCGCGCCCTGGGTGATGGTGACCGGTTGGCCCAGCACGTAGACGTGCGCGGTCCGGCTGGAGGAGCTCTCGTTGCTGCTGAACGAAAAGCTGACCACGCCTCCCGCGGCGCCTGTGACGGTGAGCCACGGCTGATCGCTGGTGGGATTCAACGGGGTTGCGGCGGGCAGCACCAGGGCGCTAAAGCTATCGCTCCCAGCCTCTGGCCCTTCGACTCCGCTGGGCCCGCCGAGAGAGAGGTAAGCCACACCGTATTCGCGAATCGCGTTGTCGTTGGTATCGGCCACATACAGGTTGCCCAAAGTGTCCAGCGTTACTCCGGCCGGGTTGTTCAACCCGGATGAGACCGATAAGGCCGGCTGCATGTTTACAAAATTCCACTGTTTCACCTGGTTGTTGCCGCTATCGGAGAAATAGATGTTGCCCAGCCCGTCGGCCACGACTCCTTCCGGATTCAGTAATCCGGTGACCAGCGTCTTGGTCTGCCCGCTGAGCAGGTTCCAGCACTTGATCGCATTGTTGCCTGTGTCGGCGATGTAGACGTTGCCCTGGACGTTCACGGCCACTCCCGTGGGACTGTTCAGTCCGCTGCCGACCAGAATCGTAGAACCGTTAGCGGTGTTCCATTCCACAAGCGTGTTGTTCGCCTTGTCCGCGATGTACAAGTTGCCTTGCGCGTCGAGCGCGATTCCGGCCGGGCTAGTCAAGCCGGTGACCGGCAGAATGTTCAATTGCTTTGTGGCAGCGATGTATTCTTTGATGAGCCCGTTACCGGTGTCGGCAACATAGACATTCCCGAACGGATCGACCGCGACGGACGCGGGTGCGTTCAGACCGGAACCCACCAGGGTGACGAGCTGTTGGTTTGCCGTTACCCATTCCTCGACGGCGTTGTGCCCTGTGTCTGCGATGTATATATTGCCCGGCGCGTCCACAGCCACGTCCATTGGCGCGCTCAAGCCGGCAGCCACCGGCGTGGTTGCCAGGTTCAAAGTCTGATACGCGGTGCCGGCCTGGGTAACCGTTAAAGTCAATCCGGCGATCGTCAGCGTGCCCGATTGCGCCGCCGGACTGCTGTTGGCATCGTAGGTGAATTGGACCAGCGTATTGCCTGTGCCGCCGGCGCTGCCTGAGGCGATGTGCAACCACGAGGCGTTACTGGTCGCGGTCCACGACCCAAAAGCGGCCAGCGAGACCCCGCTACTGCCGGTGGTTGCGGGAACCACGATGCTACTTGTCCCCAGGGCGTACCCGGAGTTGATCAGCGTGAAAGTAACCGTAAGGCCGTTCACGCCGGCGGTAACAAGGAATTGCCCCGCGATGGCATTCGCCGTGAGGGCCGGCGCAGTCGCGTTTCCATTCTGGTCGCTGAGAATGGGCATGGGTGGCGTAGCGCCGAAGGTTCCGCCGGCGCCTGACGTGCCCGCCGTGACACTAAACGTTACAGCGGCGCCCTGGATAGGACTCCCGAAGGGATCGGTAACGTTCACTTGTAGAGGTGTAGCAAAAGGCTGCCCGGGCGAAGTGGACTGGCCATCGCCGGAGGACTTGGTCACATTGAACGGCGTATCCGCCCGCTGCGTTACAGTGATCTGCTGGCCCAGCACCATGATGTGCGCCACCCGCGCGGAGGTAGTGTTATTGGCCGTGAATGCGAAGTTGATCGAACCGTAAGCCGTACCGAGAATGGTCAACCAGCTCTGGTCGCTCGAAGGCGTGAGAGGCGTTCCCATGGGAAGCACGAACGCCGGCACGGAATCTCTCCCGGCCTGCGGCGACTCCGTTTTGCTGTTCGCACCCAGCGACAGAAATGCAAGGATCAGCTCGGTGACCGTGTTGCTGTTCTGACTGGTCACGTAGACATTCCCGAACCAATCGACGGCGATACCCACCGGGTTGGCTACCGCGATGGACAGCGTGACCAGACTCTGCGTTCCGGCGTTCCACTGCCGGATAGTGCTGTCCCCGGCGCCGGCGATGTAGACGTTACCATGGCCGTCCACCGCGACACCCGCGGGCGCAACCAGACCCGCGGCTAGCACGGATACCTGTTGACTCGCCGTGGAGTACATCTTCACGTCGTTGTTGGCCGTTTCGGCAAAGAAAATGTTTCCGTCCTCGTCCACCGCAAGACCCGTGGGATTCACCAGATTTTGGGCCAGGGTATTCACCACCAGCGTGGAAGGATTTACGACCTTGATGGCGCCGTTGCCAGTGTCGGAAAAATACACGTTGCCCTGCGGGTCCAGACCGATGCCCGACGGACCACTCAGGTTCGCCACCAGGGTGGTTAACTGACCGGTGCTCACGCTGAATTTCTCGATCGCGTTGTTGCCCGTATCGGCGATATAGAGATTACCTTGCGTGTCCAGAGCCACCGCCGCCGGATCGTTCAGTCCGTTCTGCACCACTACAGCCACCTGGCCTTTAAACGCGCTCCATTGCAAGATGGTGTTATTGCGCGTATTGGCCACATAAACATTGCCGGAAGAATCTATCGCCAGTCCTTGTGGGCCGTTCAGGCCCGAAGACAAGAGCGCAGCCTGCGGGCTCACCGCCACATAGGTGCTGCCGGCCTGCGTGACGATGAAGGTGAGGCCGGCAATGGTCAATGTTCCCACTTGCCCATCGCTATTCGGATTGGCATCGTAGCTGTACAGAATCAACGCGCTCCCGAAGCCGCTCGAGCTTCCGGGAAGCAAATGCAGCCACGGAGCGTTGGGGGTGGCCACCCAGGATCCACTGGTCAGCAGCAAAACGGAGCCGATCCCTTCGGCGTTTCCCACGGTTGCGGAATTCGTGCCGAGGGTAGCGGCGTTGGCAGGGAACATGAGCGGACAGGTGTCGGACCAGACGTCGAAGGCATCCAGCGCCACCGTCTGCCCGGTCTGCGGCTGCCCCGTAATGGCGAACGTGTGCGGACCGCAAGGAATGCCGTGCTGCTCCCACACCGACTGAAATTGATCGGTCGGGGCGGTGAGCGACACTGTTCCTTCGGAGACGCCGTCCAACTGAATGGTGGCGCTACCTTGATTCGGACCGGTCCAGCTTATCCAGCGAATGCCGGAACCGGTAAACGAAACGGTCGCCGTATCGGCCGACTCGCTGGTGACCGCGTACGCGTTGGTGCTGGCGGTCAGCGACGGAGTCGGGAAAGTCCAGAGCCCTTGGTAAGAGATGGTGGGCGGATCCTGCAAATTGTCCATCACATTGCGGGATTCTTCGATGCGCGCCGGTTCGGTGGTATAGGCCCACGTGTTTCCACCGTCGATGGATTTGAAAAGCCCGTGATAACCGGCCGCGAAAATCGTCCGGTCGCTGGCGAAGTTGGGTGAGATCCCCACGGCGAGAACAAACGAATCCGGAAAGGTGGTCACGGTATTAAAGTTGCGGCCGCCGTCGGTGGACATCATCAATCCGTCCTGCGCGCTGCCGACAAATACAGTTTGGTCCGTAGCGAAGTTTGGCGAAAACTGGATATCCAATGCGCGAATTACGGTGTAGTTCTTGTTCCAGGTCGCCCCGGCATTGGCCGACCGGAGGATTCCTCCGGTAGGGCCGGCCGCCAGCACGATCCGGTCGCTTGCGAAGTTCGAGGAAACTGCTACCTTCACGACGCCGGTCTGTCCGGTGGGCAGCGTTTGTTGCGTCCAGGTAGTGCCTCCGTCTGTGCTGCGAAACATCCCGTTGGTGTAACTCGCGGCGAAAACGGTATGGTCGGAGGCAAACGTAGGCGAAAACGAAATAGAGGTGATGCCCACCGTCAAACTGGAGAGCGTCCAGTTGTTGCCGCCATCCTTCGAAATCCAGAGACCAGCCGGAACGCTGCGCCCGTCCGGGCGAATGGGTGTGGCTTCGTTGGAAGTGATAGTCCCGATGAACACGGTCGAATCGTTGGCGTAGTTGGGGGAAACGGCCATGGACCTCGGGTAACCATTACCCGCGGGAGGCCCGTTCATCATCTGCCAGCTATTTCCGCGGTCGATAGTCCGCTGCAAGCCCAGATAATTACTGCTGAACGCGGTGCCATCGACCGGATAGTTGGAGGAGATGCCGGAGGCGTCGGTGTACGGCCCCTGCATCCCGGCGTTCTGGAAAGTCCAGGTCGTGCCGCCGTTGGTGGTCCAGAGGTTGCCACCGCCATACGTGTTGGCGAAAACGGTCTGGTCGTTCGCGTAGCCCGGGGACACATTGATGTATCGGATCAAGCGCGTCGGCAAGGTTTCCAGGTACTGCCACGCCGCGCCGTTATTGCTGAACGTCCACAGGCCCTCGAACATGGCGAGGTACAACACGTCGCCAGAGCCGCTGGCCCCCGTGGCGATGGCTTGATAGTGAGTCGAGGTCAGACTGGACAGTGTGCGCGAAACGGTGGTAGGTGCGCCCCACGACATGCCCGCGTTGGTCGATTGCGAGACGCCGCCGGTAGCGCTGGTGACCCATAGCGTCGTATTGCTCGCGTAATTGACCGAGAACGCCAGATCGGATACATTCAAATCCGAAAGGCCCGCGTTGGAAGGAGCCCAGGTGGCGGCCCCATTGGCCGAAACCAGGACGCCGGATCCATAGGTGGCCGCAAACGCGGTCTGGTCAGCCACGAAGTTCGGTGAGAAGGCCACCGCCGTCACATTGGGCAGCGTCAGCCCGGATGACGCCAGGGCCCAGGTGGAACCGCCGTTCGCCGACAGGAACAAGCCATCCGCGGCGCCGCCCACCAGCAGCGTATTATCGTTGTCGAAGTTGGGAGAAATTGCGATAGAGCTCAATCCGGCGGTTAGTCCGCCGGGCGCCGGCATGGTGGTAAGGGTTTGTCCGCGATTGGTGGACTTCTGGATCACGTTCGGGCTCACCACCATCACCAGCGTGTTATCGGCCGCGAAGTTCGGTGATAGCGCCAGGCTTAGGATCGATTTTGAAGTCACCAGAGTCCACGACGATCCCTGGTTCGTGCTCCGGAAAAGGCCGCCCGGTCCGCCCGCGAAGATGGTCTGATCCTGCGCATAGGCCGGAGAAAACGCCAGAGCCACCAGCGGTGAGTTGGTTTGCAGCCCTAGCACTGACCAGGTGATACCCCCATCAATGGATTTCAGCAGCGCTTGGGCGTCGATTTTGATCGACAGTTGTCCCGTGGCGGCCAGGACGGTGTGGTCCTGCGCGAAATTCGGCGAGACCGCGATTACGTTGAACGGATCGTGTGGGTCGTGCGCCAGCAGGCTGTGGCTAGCCAAAATCAGGCAGGCAAGAACGCATGCGAAACGTCGTAACTCAGCAAACCCTGGAACGAACCCGCGGGCCTTCCGCCCGCGCGCATCGACAAGAATCATGACAGAAAGTTTTCCCCAATTCCCACCCTCGCCAATCGGCGGGTTGCTTGACGATTACGAGCCCGGCCGCGGTGCAGTCCGGGCAAAGAACATCCTCAGCCGCTGGTTAAACGAGCCCTCTCGCGTAAAAGCCTACGGGGGTAGTTGCGTGGGGCGCGGCGCGTCTTTATATATTGCGCAGACCAGTACTCGTTTGGCCAGCAAAATCTTCATTGATATACGTACTAGGAGTTTCGTCGGATACGGCAGTGCTTTCCGTGGACAACACGGCACGAGTATCCTTTTGCATGGCGCTTTACCTGACCTTAACAATTGACTTAGCCAAGTGCGCGTTTTGCGTTATGGATTTCAGTTTGAGGCGGTGAATTGAGTGGAAATCGGCCGTGCGCGAAGTGATGCGAGTCTTGAAGGGAATGAGGGACCGGGTTGCGAGACCGGCCCCTCGGCGCACGAGACGACGTTTTTCGGACGGCACCGAGCCGTCCAAGAGGATGTTTCTTTAGCCATGTAGTTGCGGCGTGCCCGGAATCGTCTCCAAGTTTTTTTCTTCCGCCGCGCCCCAACTCGGCCGGCACGGATAAATACGCGGCTGAATACCGAAACGCGCCTGGTACAATCCGGCCACCTCCCGCTCGAAATGCGCCATCGCGTCCTTGCGCATCAGGTTTACCGTGCAGCCGCCAAAACCTCCGCCGGTCATGCGCGCGCCGTAAACTCCCTGTATTCCCATGGCGGCGTCCACCAGAAAATCCAGTTCCTCGCAGCTGACTTCATAATCGTGCTGCAGGCTGCGGTGGGAGGCTTCAAACAGTTCGCCCATCCGTTCCACGGCGCCCTCGCGGCAAGCGGCTACGAATTGCAGCACGCGGGCATCTTCGGTCACTACGTGCCGCGCGCGGCGCAGGATCACCGGCGGCATCGATCCTTCGGCCTCCTCGAACATTTCCGGAGTCACGTCACGCAAGCTCGAGACGGCCGGATGGCGGCGCCGCACAATCTCCACCGCCGCCGCGCACTGCTCGGTGCGTTCCTTATAAGCTGAGCTGGCCAGCTCATGCTTAACCATGGTGTTCACCGCCACGAACTCGATTCCGTCCGGAAGCCGCACCACCTGGTGTTTCAGGCTCCTGCAATCCAGGCAGATAGCCGCGTGCTCTTCGCCGAATACGGAAATGTATTGATCCATGATCCCGCATGGCATGCCTACGAATTCACGCTCGGCCCTCTGGCAGAGGCGCGCCAGCTCCAGCGGCGGCAAACTCCGGCCGCCGAGCAGGGCCAGCGCGGTCGAGACTTCCAGCGCCGCCGACGAACTCAGCCCCGAGCCTTCCGGCACCGTGCTGCGAATCAGGAGATTCGCGGGCGCGATGTCGAAGCCGGCGCGGATCAGTTGTTGCGCCACGCCCAGGGGATAGTCCGTCCAATGGTGTTGCGGGCTCAGCCTGGCAATTCCCGATACCTCCCATTCGCCCGATGCCGTGCGATCCTCGGAGTATATGCGCAGTTTTCCCGCCGTGGACGGACCGGTAGCCACGTAGGTAGCCATGTCGAGCGCCACCGGAAGCACGAAGCCCAGATTGTAGTCGGTATGTTCGCCAATCAGATTGACGCGGCCCGGGGCACGGAAAACGCGGATGCCATCCGCGGATCCGTAGAGCCGCCGGAACGCATCTCTCATGTATTGCTCCGTGCGGCCCGCCACGCCAGCAACAGCAGAAAAATGCCGAACACCAGCATGCTGATGCCGCTATAAAGGTTGACATTGGTGGTGGTCAATGCGGCGCGCACTTCCGGCGCGTACAAGCCCCAACCAATCAGGATGAGGCCGACCAGAGTGAAGAACCAGCCCGAAGGCACTCTTAAGTCCATATTATCGGAACCAGATATTGAGGACGATGAGCAATGCGATGACCAGGATGGTCAACGGCGCGGGACGTTCATACCACTTCGCCGTGGCATCGTGCGGAACTTTCGTCAATCCGTAAACCAATCCTTCCATGTCCTTGTCCGTCCGCGGCGTGGTCACCATGCTGACGGCCACCGAGATCACGAAGCAAGTGGCGAAGGCGATGATCGCAATCCAGAAGTTCTGGGCCATTTGGGAGGGGAACTGGTACAGGTTCGCGATCCACCCGCCTTTGCCCTCCGCCATGGTCGTCGAGAGCGTCAACACGGCGGCGCCCGTACCCAGCGTCAATCCGGCGAAGGCGCCGTTGGCGGTGGTGCGCTTCCAGAACATGCCCAGCAGGAAGGTGGCAAACAGCGGCGCGTTTACACAGCCGAACACCAGTTGCAGCAGGTCCATGATGTTGTTGTAGCGAGTGGCCACATACGCGGCCAGCACAGAAAGCAACACGCCTACCACGGTGGTAACACGGCCCACGGTCAGATAATGATGGTCCTCTGCCCCCGGCCGGATGTAGCTCTGGTAGATGTCGTAGGTGAACACGGTGTTGAACGCCGTCACATTGCCGGCCATACCCGACATGAAGGAGGCCATCAGTCCGGTCATTCCCAGCCCGAGGATGCCGGATGGATAGAATTGCGCCATTAAGGTGGTCAGCGCCTGCGTGTAATCCGGTCCGCCGCTGGCGTTGAGCGGGAGCGAGTAACCGAGGTTCATCTTGGTCAGAACCAGGGCGGCGATGCCCGGCATGATGACAATGAAAGGCAGGAACATCTTCGGCAGCGTGCCGATCAGAGGCGTGCGGCGCGCGGCTGACATATTTTCGGCCGCCATGGCGCGCTGTACTACCAGGAAGTTCGTGCACCAGTAACCGAACGAGAGCACGAATCCGAGCCCCGCGACCATCCCGAACAGTTCCACGCCCATGGGGTTCTCGGTGGGGCTGCCCATATAAGACCAGGCGTGCGTCATGTTCGGAGGCAGCCGCGCCACGATCCCCTGCCAGCCGCCCGCCTTACTCACCGATAGGATGGCCAGCGGCGCGAACCCCAGCACGATCAGCAGGAATTGCAGGACCTCATTATATATAGCGCTAGTCAGCCCGCCCAGGAAGGTATAAGCCAGAACGATGGCCGCGGATGCCAGCACCGAAACCGTGAAACTCCAGCCCAGCACCAGTTGCAGCAGTAGCCCCAGGGCGTACATCGAAATGCCCGAGGAGAAGATGGTCATCACCGCAAAAGAAATAGCATTGAACGCGCGGGTCTTCTCATCGAAGCGCATTTTGAGATATTCGGGGACCGAACGGGCCTTGCTGCCGTAATAAAACGGCATCATGAAAATACCCATGAACAGCATGGCGGGAATGGCTCCCAGCCAATAGAAATGGGCGGTCATGATGCCATATTTCGCGCCCGAGGCAGCCATGCCGATGAGTTCTACCGCGCCGAGGTTGGCCGCGATGAATGCCAGGCTGGTGATCCACACCGGTACCGACCTGCCGGACATGAGAAAGTCGCCGCTGGAGGAAATCCGTTTGCGAAGCCTCCATCCGATGCCTAAAACAAAGGCAAAATACAGGGCGAGAATAACGTAGTCTACCGGGGCAAGTTTCACAAGTTTAGGATTTGAAACCCCTGAGTGTAACGCGGGGTCACACCGATTGCAATCGGCCATCAGAAGCGCAAAGGGGCGCGTGTCCGCGCGCCGCCAAACAGGGTGGGAACTCGCGGGATAGTGGCGGCGCGGCCGTGGCTCCGTTTTGCGCGAGTCCTCAACAGCGCAAAGGGGCGCGTGTCCGCGCCGCCAAACAGGATAGGAACTCGCCGGATAGTGGCGGCGCGGCCGTGGCTCCGTTTTGCGCGAGTCCTTAGAAGCCCAAAGGGGGCGCCAGGAGTGCCCGCACTTTCCCCTTGACAATCTAGGGAAGGTGGCCGCATACTACCCATAGATCGTCATAGGAAAGAGCATTATGGCCAAATCCGATTCGCCCATGCTGCTGCAAGGTACGCTCGACCTGCTCATCCTGCACGCGTTGCAGCGCGGCCGCCTGCACGGCTATTCCATTGCGCAGACCATTCACCTGCTCTCCGGCGAGGCGCTCAAAGTAGAAGAAGGATCGCTCTATCCGGCTCTCTACCGCCTGGAGCTCGATGGAGCCATCGCCGCCAGTTGGGGCGTATCCGAAAACAACCGCAAGGCCAAGTATTACGAACTCACCAAGCACGGCAGAAAACTGCTGGCTGCTGAACAGGAGACCTGGAACCGGCTGTCGCTGGGCGTACAGCGGGTTCTCTCGAAGCAACCATGATGCGCTCACTACTACTGAAATTGCGCCGCCGCCGCTCTATGGAGCGCGATGTCGAAACCGAGTTGGCTTTTCATCGCGAAATGGCGGCCGCGCACGGCAACCCCATTCCCCTGGGTAACACGGCCGTCATCCAGGAGCAGGCGCGCGATCTGTGGCGCTTTGCCTGGATCGAGAACCTGTGGCGCGATCTGCTCTACGGGGCGCGCGGCCTGCGCCGCAGCCCGGCATTAGTGATCACCACGCTGCTCTCGCTCGGTCTGGGCATCGGCGTGAACATGGGCATATTCTCTCTGGCGGTGGAGTTTCTGTTCAGCCAGCCATCCGTCAGGGATGCCGGATCGATCGTGGCCATTCGCCTAGGAGGAAACAGCCACTCCTCGAAGGCAGTCGTCGACTTCGTGCGCGCGAGCGGCCTTTTCCAGGACGTGGTGGGCGAGAACGAAGAGACTTATATTAATTGGGACGATGGGGCCGAAACCCATCAGGTCTTCTCCGTCCAGGTGACCAACAACTACTTCACAGTCTTGGGCAATCCCATCGCTTACGGCCGGGGCATTCTGCCTGGAGATCCCGATGAAGTGGCCGTGCTGAGCAACCGTTTTTGGCGTAATCACCTGCATGGCGATCCCGCCGTAGTCGGGCGCGCCATCCGCCTGGATGGACGGTCGTGCACAATAGTCGGAATTCTGCCGGCGGACTTCCGCACCCTGATCGGCTTCGGCTATTCGCCGGATGTCTATGTGCCCCGTTATCTGGACGACACCATTCTGGCCCTGTACGCGCGGCTGAAGCCCGGCATGACCATTGGACAGGCCCGCGCCGGGTTGATCACGGTGGCGCGGCGGCTGGATCAAGCCATGCCCGGACCATTCAAGAACGCGGACGACGTCCAGGTGGCCGCCATCGCCGGGATGGAACGCATCAAGACCGAAACCGAGATGCAGACCGTCGGGCTGTTCTTCATCATGCTGCTGGTAGTGGTCGGGCTGGTGCTGATGATTGCCTGCGTGAACGTGGCCAGCCTGTTGCTGGCGCGCGGTGCGGCCCGGCGGCAGGAACTGGCCATCCGGCTTTCACTGGGCGCCGGCCGCGGCCGTCTTTTCCAGCAACTCCTGCTCGAAAGCGCCATGCTATCCCTGATGGGCGCCGCGGCCGGCCTGCTCATGCGACAGGCCCTGGCGTCGGGCGTCGAGCGTCTGCAGTTACCCTTGCCGCTCCCCATCCATCTCCATCTTTCGCTCGATTGGAGGGTGACGCTGTACGCCATCCTCCTGGCCGGCTTCGCTACCGTAGCTTGCGGAGTTCTGCCCGCCTGGCGTTCGATCCGGCAGTCGATCGCGCCGAACCTTCGCCGTGAGAATCGCATGCGCATGCAACGCGCCCTGGTGGTGGCGCAGTTGGCTCTTTCCATGGTGGTGCTGACCGCGGGTATCCTGTTCCTGCGGAACCTGCTGCGTACGAATGCGATCGACCCTGGCTTCGATGTGCGGCATACAGTGTATGCGGATGTAAACCTCCCGCCGCAGGTTTATAGGGATCAGCGGCGCGAAAAGATCTATATTGCCGCCGCACTCCGCGAAGTGGCCGCCTTGCCTGGTGTGGAGGCGGCCGCCGCCAGCCGGGTGATCCCCTTCACCGGAGCTACGCGCTTCATGACCGGCCTTAAGTTTCCGGATACTGGAAAGACCGTGCGCGCTTTCTTTTATTCGAACGCAGTCTCGCCCGACTATTACCGCGCCATGGGAATTCGCATGCGGCGCGGCCACACGTTTCTGACGCCCGGCGATGACTCCACGCGTCCCCTGATCGTGAACCAGGCGTTCGCGGACCGCTACCTTTCCGACCGCGACCCGTTGGGCCGCACTTTCATCTGGGGCGAGAACAAGATGCCTTGCGTGATCATTGGCATCGTCGACGGGACTAAAAATTTCTCCATTGGAGAAAGCGATGAGCCACAACTCTATGAGGACATCGCGCGCGCCCATCATGATCACCCGCATGTGCAGTTCGTGGTCAGGTCCGCCGCGCCCGGCGCCCAGTTGCGCGCGGTCCGCGCTGCCTTGCGGCGCATCGAACCGGATGCCGGCCTGGAAGTGGCCACGTTATACTCCAGCATCGGGCTGGCCTTTCTCCCCAGCCAGGCAGGCGCCGCCCTGCTGGGCAGCATGGGAATCCTGGGCCTGATTTTGGCCGTCATCGGATTGTACGGGGTGATGGTCTATTCCGTCAGCCGCCGCACGCGCGAGATTGGTGTGCGGCTGGCGCTCGGCGCGAGCCGGAAGGACATCGCCGGCATGATCTTGGCCAGCGCGGCCAGACTGATCGTGATCGGTTCCGCGGCGGGTCTGTTATGCGCCTTCTTCCTGGTGAAGCCTCTCGCGCTATTTCTGGTTCCGGGATTGCGTCCTAGCGACCCGGTGAGTTTCCTGTCTGTCGCGGTTGTGCTGGCCGCGACTGGCTTGGCCGCTGCCTGGTCCCCGGCGCGGCGGGCCGCGGCGGTGGATCCTATGACATCGTTGCGATATGAGTGAGGCCCACAGAAAAGGGACGGGCCTGAGAGCCCCTTGTAGGCCACGGGCCTGCCTCACTAATAACTTTGGTCAATCTCCTGGCGCTGTCTATTAGTGTATTGAGTGCCCCCCACTAAGTGGCTATAGTGAAGGCCGGAGGGGTGTAAGACATGGCGACTCAGTCCGCCGGGATCGAGAGACTGGCTTTTCAGCGCGCGCACTGGATTATCAGCGAAAAGCAGGACCTGACCTGGTTCATTGGATCGAGCCTGGCTGGTTACCTGGCCCTCGCCATGATGGCTGCCGGATTTCCCCTGACGCCTCTCTTTCTGGTCTGGCTGATTGGCATCGACGGACCCCATGTGCTGGCCACTTTCACCCGTACCTACTTCGATAAGGTCGAGCGCAAGCGGCTGGGGCCGGTCTTATGGGTGATCGTGCCCGCCATGCTGGTCGGACCCATTGCGGTGGCAGCCGGACAGGAATCGCTGTTCTACCTGGCGGCGGTGAGCTGGCTGCATTTCCACATTGCCAAGCAGCATTTCGGCTTCGTGATGCTGTATAAGCACAAGAACCGCGAACGCGACCGCGTGGATTACTTCCTTGACCGGTATTTTCTGCTGGCTTCACTGATGCTGCCGTTCGCGCGCTTCGCCATTGCCACCGCCGACATTTTCAAAGGTTCGCGCGTAATGCAGGCCGCCGGCGACATATTATTGGTCGCGTATCTTCTGCTGTTAGTGGTTTTCATCGGCCGGCAGGTACAGAAAGCGCGCGCCGGCATCCCGTTGAACGCGCCCAAGCTGATGTTGTTTCTGGCAGTGGTGCCTCTGCAATGGCTGGCATTCGGTTACGCCGCGACTTTCGGCTTTTCGGGTATCGTGCGTGCCGGTATTGTGGCGGGCTTGTTCCATAGCTTCCAGTACCACCGGCTGATGTGGTTCCATAATCAGAATCGTTACAGCGAACCCAGCAGCGAGAGCCGTTTCGGGCTGGCGGCCACGCTGGCGCGCCGCTTCGCCTACTACGCGCTGGCAGCCATCGCGCTGAATCTGGTTCTGAATGTCCTGCCTGCCATGGCTTTTCCCACCACGACCTTCAAAGCTGCCGTGTGGGGGCTGGCCTTTACACATTACTGTCTGGACGCGCGCATCTGGAGAGTGCGCGGCGACCGGGAGTTAGCCGCTGCCTTGCATTTGTAATCGTAAGGCGATACTGAGGTTCGTTAATAACTAAACATCCCTCCATTTCTTGAACCCATCGATCCATTGGGCTTAAGGTCTCTCTTTGTGCTGGTCCGGCGTGGTTATTAGTACCGTAGTTCGCAAAAAATCCCATCTCCGATTGACAGCCTCCGACGGTTGGCGGTCTAATAGGGAAAATCCTGTACGCAGTATGTACCCGAATGTTAGCCGCGATAGAAGCGGACGCGCCACCAGCCCTTGATCGCAGCAGTTCACCGACTGGTTATTGGAGGGATATATGAAATCGCTCACCAGGCGAGTTCCGGCAGCAGTGGTTTGTATCGGCGTGCTGGCGGTCTTGTCCTCTCGTCTCACCACTAAAGCACAGTCTCCGCCGCCTGCGTTTGCTAACTTCGAGGCGGCCCAGACCAACCCCATCCGCCTCTCCCCGGACGGGACGCGGTTGTTCGCCGTCAACACACCGAATGATTCGCTATCGGTGTTTGACGTAACCACCCCGGGCACGCCGAAATTGATTGCTTCGATACCGGTGGGCATCGGGCCGGTGTCGGTTAATCCGCGCAACGATGAAGAGGCCTGGGTAGTTAATCAGGTTTCCAATAGCGTGAGCGTCGTCTCCGTATCCAAAGGCATTGTCACCGATACGATCAACGTCAAAGTGGAACCTATGGACGTGGTGTTCGCCGGGGCCAATCAAGCCTATGTCAGCGTTTCGCGCTCCAACGCCATCGTGGTGTTGAATGCCATCACGCACGGGTTGGTCAGTACCGTACCCGTGTTCGGCGGGAATCCGCGGGCCCTTGCCGTAAGCCCCAACGGCAAGACCGTCTACGCGGCATTTGCCCTGTCCGGAAACGCCACCACCCTGATCCCGTCCACTCTGGTACCCGCGAATTTGCAGCAAAAGCTACCACCGGGTTCCACCTTGCCTCCGCCGCCGATCGTTTCTCTCATCGTCTCATCGACCGATCCCACATTCCCCAATTACCTGACTTACAAAATGCCGGACAACGACGTAGTGGCCATTAACACCGGCCCAACGCCCGCCGTCTCCGGCTATTACACGGGCGTAGGCACAATCAATCTGGGGCTCGCTGTGAATCCGGTTACCGGCGATCTCTTCGTGGCCAACACGGACGCCCTGAATCTTACCTTCTTTGAACCCAACCTGGACGGTCACTGGATCAACAGCCGTATTACGCGCATCCAGGTCGCTACGGGTGTTGTCTCTCCCTTCGACCTCAATCCGAATATCAACTACGGGGTGCTCCCCAATCCCAGGGCTCTCGCTACGGCACTGTCGCAGCCCGCGGGCGTGGTTTTCGATCCCAGTGGCAATTTCATGTATGTGGCGTCATTTGGGACCGACCGCGTGGCCCAGGTGGACACCAACGGAAATGTGCTCTGGTTCGTGGAGGTCTCGCAGCCCAGCGGATCCGGTTCGAATGCCGACCCAGCAACCAAGCGGGGACCCCGCGGTTTGGCTCTGAACTCCGCGGCTAAGACGCTTTACTCCCTGAACCGGCTTACCGATTCCATTTCCGTAATCAACACCGCCACCAGGGCGGTAACCAGCGAACTGGTGGTGGGAAACGACCCGACGCCGGCGCTGGTACGGGCTGGCCGTGGTTTCCTGTATGACGCCAAGCTGTCCGGCAACGGGACAGGGTCCTGCGCATCCTGCCATGTGGACGGAGATATGGACCATCTGTCATGGGATCTAGGCGATCCGTTCGGCACCATGACCAGTACGGTGCAGAATGGCGTAACGATTAGTTTTCATCCCATGAAGGGCCCCATGACCACGCAAACCTTCCGCGGGCTGCTGAACCTGTCGCCCTATCACTGGCGTGGGGACAAGGCAAATCTGGCGGCTTTCAACCCGGCTTTCAATCAATTGATGGGCGGTTCCGAAATTACCACGACGCAAATGGACGTTTTCACGGAGTTCGCGAATAGCATCCTGTTCCTGCCAAATCCTTATCAGAATCTGGACCGCAGTTTGCCCAGCACCATCAACGGAGGCAATCCCGCTACTGGAGAGACCGACTTCAAGACGATCGGCGCCACTAAGCCCGGCAATAAGACCTGCCAGTCGTGTCACACGGACGATCCCGGCCCCGGATCGAACCGGGTAATCGACAATCTCCAACCGCAGCCGCTGAAAGTGCCGGAACTGCGCAACATATATCAGAAACTGTTGTTCGACCGGTTCAGCATCGAGACCATCGATGGCTTTGGACTGGCGCACGACGGCACCGATTCCGGGTTCTCGGATTTCTTCAATCACTCGGCATTCAGTGGCTACAGCGCCTCGGAGCAAAACGATATGGCCGCATACGTGATCTGCTTCGATACGGGCACCGCGCCGGCGGTAGGATATACGCGCACGCTGACCGTGCTCAATTTTACTTCGCCCTCGGCCCAAAGCGATTGGAGCACGTTGCAGTCGCAAGCCGGACTGGGCAACATCGACTTGATCGCCAGGGGAACGATCAATGGAGTGGTGCACGGACTGTTGTATCAACCCTCCACGAATAATTACATCACCGACACCAACGCAGTTTACACGCAGACACAGTTAGAAGGGTTCATTCGGCACGGAGATACCCTGAGCATTATGGGCGTGTATCCGGGCACGGGCAGCACCACCACTCAGTAGCCTGGTCATTCGTCTGTCAGGTACAGGGTAGGTCATCATCGGCCTACCCTGTTCCTCAGCTTACAACGCGCGACCGGAACGTCCGCGCTCCCAAGCCAAAACACAACGCGATGGTGGCCGCCAGCGCCACCAGGACCCATGGCATGGGCAGCGTGGGCATGGCATGACCGCCGCGCAAGGGTGGAACCATGGCGTAGCGCAACCCCTCGGCGGCATAAGTGAGCGGATTGAAGAGGGTGATGACCTGGAACCAGCGCACCGCGCTCAACGCACTCCACGGATAATACGTGCACCCGGTGAACAGCAGCGGAGTGAGAATGATGGAGAACATCAGGCTGATCTGCTCAGGTTTCACTACCGTGCCTATCACCAGGCCGATGCCAGACCCGGCGAAAGCGGCTAGCACGATCATACCGATCAGTACGCCGATGCGATCGCCGCGCACGGCGTAGCGGCTGCCCAGCACCCACCACGCGGCCGGAAAAATCACGGCCCCCGCCACCATGCCTCGCAGAGCCGCGAACAGCACTTTTTCGGCGGCCACCAGCCATACCGGCATGGGCGCCAGCAATCGATCGTCGATTTCGCGCGCGTAGCCAAGATCCAGCACCAGCGGCAGAGTGATCCCCTGGATGGCGGCCATCAACTCGGTCAGGCCGACGATGCCAGGCAGCAGCAATGCCGCGAAGTTTCCGGAGGTCAGACCGATGCTGGGCAGGATCTTGCAGAAAATCAGCAGAAAGAACATGGGCTGGATCAGGGCCTGCACCAGGAACTGCGGCAACTCGCGCCGGGTGACCGCCAGATCGCGCCGCAGAGTCGCCAGAAAGGCGTTGGTGGCCAGCCACAGCCGGTTGGTATGGCGCATGGTTTCCATGGATGCCGTCATCGCAGATGCCTCCCCGTTAAGTAAATGAACACGTCCTCCAGGCTGGGCTGCTTGACGTGCAGATCGCGTACCTGCGCGCCCGCCAGCAAGACCGCCTGCGTCGCGGGGCCCACCAGCGCCGGCGCCTTCTCCGCATAAAGCCGGTAAGTGCAAATGCCCGGTTCATCGTCGGGCGCGGGCGGCGCCCCGGCGTCTACTTCGTCCACTTTGCTCACCCCCGGTAGGGCGCGCAAGCCCGCCAACAAGCGCTCGCCCGCGTCCGGGGCGGGTACGGCTACGCGTATCTCTACGGCATTGCCACCGGGAATCAGTTTCTTCAATTCGGCGGAAGTATCATTCACCAGGATGCGGCCCTTGTCCATAATCGCGATCCGGCCGCAAAGCTGGTCGGCTTCGTTCATGTCGTGGGTGGTGAGGAGGATGGTCAGACCCTGCGCGTTCAGTGACCGGATGCGGTCCCATAGGAACAGGCGCGACTGCGGGTCCAGGTTGTTGGTCGGCTCATCCAGAAAGAGGACATCGGGCGCATGCATCAGCGCGCGCGCGATCATGAGCCTTTGCGCCATGCCGCCGGAGTAGCGGGCCACGCGGTCGTTCTTGCGGTCGCCCAGGCCAAGTTCGTCCAGCAGCGCATCGGCGCGCGCCTGGCTTTCGCGGTGCGGCACGCCGTGGTAGGCGGCGTGAAACGTGAGAATCTCGCGCACGCGCAGGCTGCGGTCCAGATTGCTCTGCTGGGGCACTACCGCGATGCGTTGCTTGATGCCGATGGGATCCGCGGCCACGTCGAAACCCATGATCGCGGCCGTACCGGAGGTGGGCAGCACGCTGGTGATCAGCACCCCGATGGTGGTGGTCTTGCCGGCTCCATTGGGTCCCAGCAGGCCGAAGATCTCGCCCGGCCGTACGCTGAAACTGACGCCATCCACCGCGTTGACGGTGCCCTTGGCATACCGTTTCACCAGATCGTGCACTTCTATGGCGGCAAGTTCGTGGGGCATCGGGGTCTTACGATTCTACCGGATTTCGTGAGGCAGGCCCGTGGCCTGCTGGCGGCATCTCAGGCCGCCAAAACGTGTGGATCTGAGAGCCCCGCGCAGGCTGCGGGCCTGCCCGCGCGCGGTTTACTGCGGACACCCCGTGCACAGTCCGTAAACCAGCAGTTGCGGCGGGCTCGATGGGCTTATGGAAGCCTGCGATGCCGAAGTGGGCACGTACACTTTGCCGTTGGCTACCGTGGGAATCGTAAAGCGCGTGGCGAACCAGTAGTCCGTGCTCGACCACAACGGCGTGCTCACGTCCGTCGCATCATATGCGTAGAGCGCGCCCTCCTGGCCTTTCCCCGCGGCGAGCAGCGGCACGATGGCCCACAGTATTCCGTTGCTGTCGCCATTAGCCGAGATCGCCAGCCCTCCACCCGGGTAATTTGGCGCCGGTCCCGATCCCTGGTCCGGGTCTGCCGTGAATTGATTGGTGGCCGGGTTGAAATCCCAGGATCGCAGCGTGTCTCCCAAGGCCCAGACGTATAGGATTGGATTGGCGCTGACACGCGGCCAAACCGCCGCACTGTGGATCTCGTAGCAACCCGACTGTCCCGGCCCGGTACCACAACCTGCCGACGCCGCGGTGAACGACTGCAGACCACCCGTATTGCCGGCTTTAATTCCACCCATACCCGCACGGTTCAGCAGGTACGCATTGCCCGTCTTCCCGGCGCCCACCAGCAGGCTTTGCGCCGCCGCGTTCGTGCTGTTGAACAGAATCACCCCGGCATCGCCCAGGTCCAAATCATGCTGATTGAGAGTCGCATAGTTGGAGGGCGTGAAAGAATCTTGAACGACGCCCTGCGTATTCAACCGCAGCACCGACTCGCCCCAATTGCCCGAGGTCTTGCCGCCGAATCCGCCGTTCCCTGTGACCACGTAGATCCCATTGGAATCCATAGCCGGACCGCGGCCGGACATCCAAATCCCACCACCGTGGCCGCATTGATTGGTTGGCGGCGTCGCGCTGGAACAAGCCTGCCCGGTCTGGGTGGCGCTCGGCGTCGTGTTGAAGACCATCGTCTGCGTGAAAGCGCCGCCATTGTACTGATACCCGAACAGCCATCCGTGATAATGGGTGGTGGCTTCCGCTCCGTTGCGGGTTCCAAACGCGATGTAAATGACCGTCTGTGTGGGGTCTTCGAGCAAAGCCGGCCGCTGCATCTGTTCGGGGGTCACGAAGGGAATGCAGGGCGGTGGAACCGTAGTCCCATTGCCGGAAGTACACGGAGTGGACTGCGAATCGTCGCCCGTACCCGGCACCGCGCCTTGAATCGCCACCTGGGCGATCTGCTGGCCCGTCAGAAGATTCAGCGCCCAAAGGGTGAAAGCCTGCGTGCCATTGCTGGTAGTGATAGTCACCAGGAACATGGTATTCAGACCGGCGTCGATCACCGGCGTACTCACGATTCCCGCATGCGCGCCGCCGAATATGATGGGCGTGCCGAGCGAAACGTGCCACAGCGCCGCCTGCAGTGTGTCCGCGTCAAACGCGTAGACCGAATTGTTCATGGTGGCCGCGAACGCCACATTATGAAGCTGCCCGTTGATAGTCAGATTGGGGACATAAAGCGGCTGCGCGAAAATCGGAGCATCCACCGTGTGGGAAAACAGAAGGCCGAAAGCGCCCGGAGAAACGTTCGACGGAGTAAGCGTAGTCTCTTGTAAGTTGGCGCCCGAGCGGTTGTTGTCATACTGGCCTGTCAGCACACCCTGGAACGTCTGGGGCCACATAGGGCACGACCAGCATAATAAGAGCAAACACTTCGCGCCCAGGCGCGCGCCACGCGCAGTCGTTTGAATCACTCATGTCCTCCGGAATATGGCGTAGCTGAGACAGGGCTCGCCAGATATTAAGTATAAGTAGTGCAGTGAAAGTTTCGAACGTTTCCAGGTACTAGGCATACCGGTGTGGCTTCCCAGTACTTATAAGTCACATTGCTCCGCTCGTATTTGTCATGAAGATCAGGTAGTCTAGCCGAATTGCCAGGGTAAGGCAACAGCGCAAAGGGCGCGTGTCAACCCTCGTTAGAAATGTCCCCTTCCTTACCTCGGTAGAAGTGTCCCCTTTTTCTTGGCCCCACCCGCACTTGACTGCTCTTGGTTTTTTCTTCCTTCAACCCACCAGAAGGCGGTGGGAAAGTGGGAAACCTGCTCTTGGTTTTCCACTTTTCCACCGTCTCGTCGCCGGAGTTGTGGGAATGTGGGAATCTCGCCGGTTTTGCGAGATTTCCAAGGAGCGGTGGGAAGAGGTGAAATCCTGGTTTTGGATTTCCACGCTTTCCACCACTCCGCCATTTCCACAGCTCTTTGGTTCAGCCCACGGTCCCCCTGCGTGCCCGCATTTGTCGATAGTCTTTTCGCCAGGGGTGGCTGGCCTGCGGCGGCGCCGGTATCCGTCGCGCCTGCCGCCGTTTGACCGGCGGTTCGACGGCCGGGCGCGCGGCGATCTCCTCGTGACACAATCGTCGGCCCCCGTACCGGATCTCCAGCCGGCCGTCTTCCCATTCGCATACCACTACCTGACTCTTGCTCGGCGCATAGCGGCTTTGCCGCTTTACCTGGAATAGCCGCTTCTCGTGTCGCACCACCCAGTCGTTGCCGATCGTGCGCTCGGTCTCCAGCCGGAATGCTTCGTCCAATTCCGGCCGGCTCGGTCGGCGGCGGTGATAGTCCGCCTGCGCCGCGGCCGCGCGCGCGCATCGTTTATTGTGCTCGGCCAGATACTCGCTCTCCAGATACTCATTGGCGGCTGCATAGCTTTGGATCTTCTTGCGCCGCAGTTTCTTCACCAGCCGATCCTGATGCGTCCCGTGATTCCGCTCCACCCGCCCCTTGGCCTGCGGCGAGTTGGCGGCGATGATCCGGATCCCCAGCCGCTCACACATGCGCCCAAATTGCGTCACGGGCACTTCGCCCCGCAGCAGCTCCTTCTCCGTCGCTTCCCGCACATACACATTCTTCCAATCCGTGTACAGGGCCACCGGCACGCCATACTTCTCGATCCATGCCCGCAGCATGCCCGCTGCCGCCCAGATGGTCTCCTGCGCGCCCAGCCGCGCGAGCGTGGTCGCCGTGGCATCGTCCACCAGGTTCATCAGGCAGCCTGCCGGCCCGCGTTGCTCGAACCACCTATGGAAGCTGCCGTCCATCTGTACCAGTTCCCCAAAATGCTTCCGCGCCTCCCGCCGCTCCCGATGCTCCCTCCGCTTCCGCGCCCGGCTCCACAGCCCCTCCGCCAGCATCCACCGACGCAAGGTCTCCGCATGTACCTCGACGTGGTCTTCGCTCGCCAAGTGCTCGCTCGCCAAGGTCGGGCCAAATCTTTCCCCCACCACGCCGCTGTACTTTTTGCGCAATAGCCGGATGACCTGGGCCCGAAACTTCCTCGGCTTCGCGCGGTTCGATCCCTTCCCCGCGCTACGATGCTTGAGTCCCTTGGCCCCTTCCGCTTCGTATCGCCGCCAAATCCGCTTCGCCTGCCGATAGCTCAGACCCAGGATCCTGGCCGCATCCACCAAATTCAACTCTTCACTCGCCACGCGGGCCAGCACTCCCACCCGCCGCAACTCTCGCTTGCTCATCCATGTCCTTCCCAGCTAAAACCTCCTCAGGAGATCTTTAGCTTAGGGGACATTTCTAACGAGGCCATTAGGGGACATTATCAAAGTGGGGCGACACAGCGCAAAGGGCGCGCCCCGTTTTGCGCGGGTTCCTTAATCCTTCGTATATCCGAATCGTTAACCGGGCATACACGGCTCTCCGATATCATCAAGCTATGGGAATGCTGCGGAATCTGCGTTATGCCGGCCGGACTCTTTGGAAGAGCCCGGCCTTCGCGGCCGTCGCCATCGTCACTCTGGCGCTGGGGATCGGCGCGAGTACCGCCATTTTTAGCGTGGCCAACGCGCTGCTGCTGCGCCCTTTGCCCTACGGGCATCCAGATCGCCTGATGCTGGTGTTCGCCGCCAAGGCGGGCACTCCCGGCGTGCTCCAGCCTTTCTCGTTCCCGCGTTCCACGTTTATCAGCGAAAAGAGCCGCGCGTTCTCCGGCTTCGCCGCGTTTACCAGCGAGAACTTCAACCTCACCGGCCGCGGCGATCCGGAGCAGCTTTCCGCGGCCCGCGTTTCATGGAATTTCTTCGACGTGCTGGGTGTCCACCCGGCTCTCGGCCGCTCCTTCCTGCCCGCCGAAGATCAGCCCGGCGGCAAAGGCGTGTGCCTCATCAGCCACAACTTGTGGACCCGCTCCTTTGGCGCGCGTGCGGATATCGCCGGGCAAAGCATCACGCTGGACGCGACTCCATATACGGTTATTGGTGTGCTGCCGCGCGGGTTTGAGTTTGCGGCGGTGGGCACCGGCATCGATCTCTGGGCGCCGCGGGTCTTCGACTTGAATATCACCACGCCCGCGCAAATCCAGGCCGGCGTCGGCTTCCTGAACGCGGTCGCGCGCCTGGCCCCGGGCATAAGCGGCGGACAAGCCCAGGCCGAGATGGATGTCCTCGACCGGCAGTATAAACGCGAGAATCCGCGTATGCCGGATGCCGATCCATCGCAGGCGATCCGCGTCGAAAACCTGCAGGAACAGACCGTAGCCAACGTCCGCCCCGCGGTCCTGATTCTCTGCGGCGCGGTCGCTCTGCTGCTGCTGATCGCCTGCGCCAACGTGGCGGCGCTGCTGCTTTCGCGCGCGCTGGGCCGCCGGAAGGAGATGGCCATTCGCGCGGCATTAGGCGCGCGCCGCCTGGCCCTGATCGCGCAGGTGCTGGCCGAGAGCACCCTGCTCGCCCTGGCGGGCGGTGCGCTGGGCATCGCTCTCAGCGCCTGGGGTACGCGCGCACTCGGCGCGTTGGGCCAGGGAAACCTCCCGCGCGTGGAAGAGATTGTCATCGACGGGCGGGTGCTGGCATTCACCGCCCTGTTATCGCTGGTAACCGGCGTGCTATTCGGATGGATTCCGGCGCTGCAGCTCTCGCGCCAGGACCTCAACCCGGTGCTGCGCGCGGAGGGACGTGGATCGGCCGGCGGCCGCCGCCGCAATCGTGCCCGCGGCGGCCTGGTGGTCGCCCAAGTGGCCCTGTCTATGGTCCTGATGGTGGGAGCCGGGCTGCTCATCCGCAGTTTCACGCGCCTGCGGAACGTGAACGCCGGATTCGATGAGCGCAATGTCCTGACCATGCGCATCGCTTTGCCCCCCGCGCGCTATGCCACTGGTCCCCATATGGCCGCGTTTTACGACCAGGTGGTGAAACGCGCAGTGGCCATGCCCGGTGTGGAGTCCGCGGCGGTAGCCTCGGCCTTGCCCGTGCATCCCGTACGGTTTTCGCCGGTGCTGGTGGAAGGTCAACCGGAAGTGCCCCTGCCGGCGCGACCCATCCTCGCCATCCAGATGGTCAGTCCCGGCTATTTCCGCACGCTGCGCGTGGCCCTGCGGCAAGGCCGGCCCTTCACTGAAGCGGATACCGCGGATGCGCCGCTGGTCGCCGTGGTCAACGAAACCCTGGTCCGCCGCTACTGGCCGCATGATAATCCGCTGGGCAAACACCTGCTGCTCGGCCGTATGACCAAAGCCGCGGAAGTGGTTGGTGTAGCGTCGGATGTGAATAACGTCAGCCTGGCCGCCCCGCCTGAGGCCGAAGTTTACCTGTCGTTTCCGCAGCGTCCCTGGGCCTCCATGAATCTAATCCTCCGTACGGCCGGCGACCCGCACCGGTGGGCGGCGGCCGCGCGCCGGGCGGTAGCGGAGGTGGATCGCGATCAGCCCGTGACCGCGCTGAATACCATGGAAGAAGTGCTGGCCTTATCCACGGCATCCGAACGCTTCAGCGTCTTTCTGCTGGCGGCATTCTCCATCACCGCCCTGGTGCTGGCCGCGGTCGGCCTGTACGGCGCCATCGCTTATTCGGTCGCCGAGCGCACGCGCGAAATGGGTATCCGGATGGCGCTGGGCGCGGACCGCACCAGCATCGTCCGCATGGTCGTGAAGCAGGGCCTGCTGTTAGCGCTGGCCGGCCTGGCGATTGGAACCGCGGCGGCATTGGCGTTGACCCGGCTGATGTCCGGCCTGCTCTTCCAGACCGGTGCCGCCGATCCCTTCAGTTTTCTGGGAAGCGCTCTGTTGTTTTCCGCCGTGGCCGCGGGGGCCAGCTATTTGCCAGCGCGCCGCGCCACCCGCGTGGACCCGACCGACGCGCTACGATACGAGTAACCGATGTTCCGGGCGATCAAAGAGCAGATCGACACGATTTTCCGGGAGGACCCGGCCGCCAGAAGCGTGATCGAAATCCTGCTCTGCTATCCCGGATTTCATGCGATCCTTTCCCATCGCTTGGCGCACAAATTGTATTCCGCCGGGATTCCCCTTCTGCCGCGAGTCATCTCGCAATGCAGCCGCTTTTTTACCGGCATCGAGATCCATCCCGGCGCGCGCATCGGGCGCCGCTTCTTCATTGACCATGGCACCGGCGTGGTAATCGGTGAGACCACCGAGATCGGCGACGACGTGCTGCTTTACCAGGGCGTCACCCTGGGCGGTACGGGCAACGAGAAAGGTAAGCGTCACCCTACGCTGGGCAAGGGCGTGGTGGTGGGCGCGGGAGCGAAAATTCTGGGCGGCATCCGCATCGGCGATAACGTGAAGGTGGGCGCGGGATCGGTGGTGGTACACCCGGTACCCGACAATTGCACGGTGGTGGGTATTCCCGGACGCGTGGTGCGCACACGCGCGGACAACGGCGTGTTGGAACATGGCCAGCTGCCCGACCCGGAAGGACAGGCGCTGGAAGAATTGACGCAGCGCGTCTCGGATCTGGAAACCCTGGTGCGCCAGTTGGCAGGCGACCATCTGGAGGTTCGATCCGGCAGGCCATGATCTGCACTCGTGTGGCCTGCCTGCTGGGCGCGGCCGCCGTGGCGGCGCCCGCCGGGGAGATCTACAGCTTTTGGATCCAGCCTTGTGCAGGCAATATCGCGGCCCGCTCGGGTTGCGATGCCGGCGATCCCGAGCTCGCCCGCTGGGCGCTGGAAGCCTGGCAGATGGCCGCCGGGCCGGGATTGCGATTTGTGGCCGCCGAAAAGCAGGACCAGGCACGCATTCGCATCTACTGGCTGAGCGGCCGGTCGCAGCTTTACGGCGAAGCCCAATTACTTTCCGTGAATGGCAAGCGCGGCGCGGCGATTGTAGTGCTTCCCGACCTGCGGCAATTGGGCCCCGGCATCGCCGCCGCGGGCCGGAACGACAGGCTGTTTCGCGATACCGTGGTGTACCTGACGTGCCTGCACGAGTCCGGTCACGCCATCGGTCTGGAACATACCGCAGAATTTGCTGACATTATGTATAGCTTCCAGTACGGCGGCGACATTGTCGAGTACTTTAGCCGCTACCGCCGGAAACTCAAGGAGCGGCCGGATATCCGCGCGCATTCGGGTATTTCCGAAGCGGACGGCAGGCGCGCCGCAGGCCTGTATGCAAGCCCGTGATCGGCATGTTAGGATGAAAGGGTCGCGTGCATGCGGGGACGTAGTTCAGTTGGTTAGAACGCCGGCCTGTCACGTCGGAGGTCGCGGGTTCGAGCCCCGTCGTCCCCGCCACATTTTCCAGTACTTCAGAAGTTATGGATAATCCACACGTTGCTATCGGCCGTCTCATCCGTAAAGGCCAGGCGCTTGCCATCGGGAGACGGGATCAGACGGATGATGTTCCGGCTCCCACGTTTGCTCAGTAACCGGTTCACCTTCCCGGCGGCGTTGACATGCAACAGGTCAAAAGCACCTGGTACTTTGGCGATGGCGTATAAGTCACGGCCGTCGGCGGCCCAATAGATCCAATTCAAGGTTCCCCATACAGGGTCAACGGAAATCTGACGCCACGCACGGTCAGGCCTTGAGAATACTGCGATGCGGGGCTGTGCATCCACGACCGCCAGCCGGGAGCCATCGGGGGAGACCGACCAGGCCGCGGCAGCCGATTCGCCGGCATTGATACCTGTTTTCACCTCCACTTGAGCGATGCGCTCGCCCTTGCCGCCAACGGGGGTGAGCGAGGAGAAAATCATTTCCTTGCCCATGCCCCTGTCGGCGAGTACACAGGCTGCTCCGGGTTTGGCCGGACACTTGAAGTCCAAAAAATCGTCGAACGGCTCTTCGAGTACCTGTTCCGGCGGTCCGCCGCTAGCGAGACGACGCATCAGGCGCATCGGGCGAGGCGGGCCTGACGGGGCGGCAAATTCCTGCTCCCAATAGAGCAACCAGGCGCCGTCAGGGCTGCGCTTAGCGCCGTAGGTGCGCCCGGAACTGGTGACCAACATTTCTGGCACCGCTTCGTGCAGGCCCTGTTCAAAGACTTCCCATCTCCCGTTTCGATTTGATTCGTACAGGATCGCCCCGCTATCGGGAGTCCAGCTATTAAACACGCTACCCCGCGTATCGAATGTGAGGCGGACAGGCGGCTTCATGCTGCTGCCACACCTCTCGAAATCGCCCACGTAGACATCATCCAAGATGCGCGTCTTCACCATCGCCAATCGTTTTCCGTCTGCGGTCGCGGTCAGGCTACTCAGCACCTGGTCGTTCCAGCGCGCCATCCGTTCGGCTTGGCCACGAGCTTCGCCGCTGGCCTTGTCCACCAGCAGAGCCCAAATCCCCCCGTCTCCTTGGCCCGCTTCGGAGTCTTCAGTAATGCTGAAAAACAGGCGCCAGTCGGGCGACCAGATCATCGCATGGAAAGGCTGCCAGTAAGTCCGGGGGTTAGGCGCGATGCGGGTATCAGGGTTCTGGCTGGCCCGCCGCCCGCCGGCCTCACTTCGATGGACACACTGGAGGGAAAACCGGTGTTCCTCCAATATGCGATCCAACGGCCGTCTGGCGACCATGCCGGATTGCGAAGGCCCAGATACTCGTCGGATGTAGCTAGCTTCAAGGGCGAGCGGCCGTCAATCCCACCGACCCAAAGGACGCGTCCCAACTTACCGACTTCGCCGCTGACAAAGGCTACCGATCGCCCGTCCGGTGAGATCGCAGGATCGTAACCGAAACGGTAATCCAGGCGCGCCGCTGCCTCGCCTAGCACCGGCACCATCCAGATGTCCGTTCCTTCGGGAGTGGGCCGTAAAGCCAGTAACTTGCCGCCGTCCGGGAACCAGGCGCCTGCGCGCAACGGTGGGTCGCGCAATTCCGGCGGTACGGGTACTGGACGAGTCTCGCCGGAATCGGTCGACCGCACAAAGATACCGGTCAAATCGGAATAGGCCACGTGCCGGCCATCCGGGGAGATGGCTGCGGTCAGCACCCGGTCCTCCGCGGGATTGGCGGTAAGCTGCCGATCTACTAAACCGGCTGAATGGTGCGCCAAGCGTTGTCTCCACTCATACCCGAGGCCGAAAAACCCCATCAGTCCCAGCAAAGCAATGCCGATGGCGGCCCATGCCGCCCGCCGGAGCCTTGTGGGCGCTAACGGGCGGACGCCTGCGAGTGGCTCGACCGGTGCGCTCACGGCCTGGGTAGATGAGTCCTGTGCGACGGCGCCGTTCCTCAGCCAGGAGTCGATCTCTTCGCTAAGCCCGAAGACTACTTGGCGCTTCCCGCCGGGCACCCGGTGCACAGGCAATCCCTTCTCACGCTCCCAACGGATTGCGGTGCGGATATCCCGGCCAAGATATTCGGCGATCTCTTTCCAGGAGTCCAGCCGCTTATTGCCGTTCTCAACCAATGTGGATTCCCTCGGTCAGGCCCCGACAGGATGGAATGTCAGCATCCGCCACCTTCTGTCACTTCTCGCCACTTGTGCCGCATTATACGATGGCGGCACAATCGGCTGCAATGCGTCGAATTCTGCCACTTAAAATATGACCATGGGCCTATCGGTTGGGCCATTTAAGAAGATGACCCAAAGCGCGAGTGCATCAGGGCCAATGTTTTGGGCTCAAGGATGGACATGCACTCACGGGAGCAGTATCTCGCACGCGTTCGGGATGAGTATCGGAACGCGGATAAGAAAACCAAGACCCGCCTGCTGAATGAAGCGCGCAAGCGCACGCGGCTGAATCGGAAGGTGCTGATTGGCAAACTGGCTCATCCCGCTGCGATCCGCCAGAAGAAGAAACGAGGGCCGCGCCAGCGGACCTATACCAGGGAAGTGCAGACGGCCTTGATCAAGGTCTGGGAACTATTCGATTACCCCTGCGGGCAGCGCCTGGCGCCGGCGCTCCGCAAAGAAGTGGCGCGGCTCAGGCGAGCCAAAGAGCTAAGTTGCAGTGATGCTGTGGCGACCAAGTTGGAGGCGATCTCGCCACGCACTATCGACCGGCTGTTGGATCGGGAGAAGCGGCTACGCGGCTTGCGCCAGAACCGGAACCCCAGCGTGCATCCGTTGCTGTACCAGAAGGTGCCTGTGAAAGTGGCTGCGGAGTGGGACACCACGGAGGTGGGCAACCTGCAGTTGGATTATGTGTTCCATTGCGGCCGGTCGACGGCGGGCGAGTATGTGCATACGCTCTCGGCGGCGGATATCGCCACCGGGTGGTGGGAGGGGGAGGCCATCATGGGGCGATCTCAGGTAGCCACAAAAGCGGGAATGGAAGGCATCCGGCAACGCTTGCCATTTCGGATTCGAGAGATCCATCCGGACAACGACAGTGGCATGATCAACGATCTGCTGTGGGGATACTGCCAGGATGCCAGGCCCAGGATCAAGGTGTCGCGTTCGCGGCCGTACCAAAAGAACGACAACTGCTGGGTGGAGCAGCGCAACTGGACCCACGTACGAAAGGTGGCTGGCTACCGACGGCTGGACACGGCCGCGGAGTTGGCGATCCTGCGTGAGTTGTATCGGTCGGTGACGCTGTACAAGAACTTCTTCCAGCCGACCATCAAGCTGGTCGAGAAGATCCGGGTGGGGGGCAAGATCCATCGCAAGTACGACGAACCGCGGACGCCCTTTCAGCGAGTGATGGAGTCGGGACAGATCTCAGAGGCCGCGGGAAAGCAACTGCAAGCCAGGTATGACTCGCTGAACTTGGCGGCCCTTCACAGGCGCATTGAAGAGTTAAGAGATCGGCTATTCGCGGCGACCGAGGCGAAGAACTCGCCGGAACCGACAGGAGCCAGACGTCGGGGCCGTGGCATTCGGGTAATCGGAGCCGCGCAACGGATGGCGCTGCAGAGGAAATGCGCCGACAGCCAATAAGGAAGCCGGGCAAGAACGGCCCGGCAGCTTCGCGTTTATTTATCCAAGGCCTCCGCTCCGAGACTTCACCAAAGAAATGTGGCGCAAACCAAAAGCCAAAACAAAACCCTCTGAGAGCCGTAGCCATCAGAGGGTTGGAAGCCGATTTCTTCGGAGCCAGCCCCGTCGCATCGGCCTTGGATCTCCGCTCAGGCGCGACCCCTTGCGGATCGACTTCATCTTACGACAAGGAGAAAAAGACTCGCGCGTCTGGTCATGTTCTTTCATGACCCAGCCGACGCTCATTTCGGTCATGTAGATAAATGGCTTGACAGGTGCGTAACGGGTCACGTTGTTGGGCGACAAGGCGGGGAGTCCGTACCAACGCAGAGACAAAGAGGAGGGAAGGTAATTTGAAATCCGCTGTTTTGACTTTGGTATGCTCCATCGGTCTGATAACTATACCGGCTGTGCGGGCGGCGGCTCAGCAATCTGTCAATCCAGTCCCTCTGATCAACGAGCCCCTACTGCCTGATGCCCGAAGACTGGGCGGCGAGGCATTCACACTTACCGTAAACGGCACGGGCTTTGCTCCGGGCGCAAAAGTCCTATCGAATGGCAAAGCAGCGCCCACCACGTTCGTCAGCCAGTCGCGTCTCACCGCCACGGTGAAGACTTACCAGCTTGGAACGGCCGCGGTGACCGTGGTCAATCCGGCGCCCGGCGGCGGAACGTCGAACGTCGCCTACTTCGAGGTCACCGACCCTTCAACCTCGGTGGCATTCAGCGCTATCACCGAGTTCGGCGCTGGGGACAATCCCAGTTCCTTGGCGGTGGGCGATCTTAACGGGGATGGCAAGCAGGACTTGGCCGTCACGAATTCCCTTAGCAATAACGTCAGTATACTCTTGGGAAACGGCGATGGGACCTTTCAGCCCGCGGTCAACTACGCCCTTGGGGCCGGGACCTTCCATGGCACGCCCTCCGCGGCGGTGGGAGACTTCAATGGCGACGGCAAGCCGGACCTGGCTGTGGCGACTGCCGACTACGTGGCGGTCCTCCTTGGCAACGGCGATGGCACCTTTCAGGCGGCGGTGAGCTATGCCGCCGGGCCGAGCTTCAGCGCTGTGGTAGTGGGCGATTTTAACGGTGACGGCAAGTTGGATTTGGCTGTCACAGCGAATGCGAACGATGAAGTTAACATCCTGCTGGGCAACGGCGACGGTACTTTCCAACCGCCCGTTTCATATAGTGTCGGGCAAGCACCCCTGTCTTTGCAGGCTGGCGATTTCAATGGCGATGGTAGGCTGGATCTGGCGGTAGCCAACTATTACAGCGAAAACGTCAGTATCTTGCTGGGTAATGGCGACGGCAGTTTCAAAACGGCAGTGAACTATCCCGTCGGCGCGTATCCTCTCTTTGGGCCGGTTGGCGATTTCAACGGTGACGGCTCGCTGGACTTGGCCGTCGGGAACGCCGGCAACAACAATGTCAGCGTTTTGTTAGGCAACGGCGATGGGACATTCCAGCCTGCTTTGAATTTCCCAGTCGGGCGATCGCCCGGTGCACCGGCCGTGGGAGATTTCAACGGCGACGGAAAGCTGGATCTGGCCGTTTCGAACGACTACAGCGACTCTATCGGCAACATCAGTCTACTCCTGGGTAACGGAGATGGGACCTTCCAGCCTGCCGTGACACTCAACACACAGACTTTTCCCGCATCGGCAGTGATTGGGGATTTCAACGGGGATGGCAGGCTCGACCTGCATAGGCGTTAAAGTAAGGAACTACTTAAACAGGGGCAACTGTTCGTGGAGGTCATGCGAGACGAGCCGCCGTTGGCGTGGTGAGTTGCGTAGTCGATTCAGGTTGTCTTCGTTTTGGATTAGCAGCCAGGGGCCTTTTCCAAGGACCGCACTCCGCATCGCCCAAAGTGTCATTCGGAAGCGAGACCAGGGACTATGCGTGCGAGGATTCTGCTCGGGAATTGGATCGCAATTTGTAGCCCCAGGGGGAAAGTGGGCCAGATGGTTGGACGAGGCGTTGGGCTAAACCCGCCGCGATCAATCGGGCTAACATCCAACTCTTGGCAGTCGGCCCTTCCCGAGACGGTAGGGTGTCCAGATGGAGCAGCGATTTGAGCCTCTTGAAGAGTAGCTCGATCTGCCAGCGCAGTCGGTACAAACCCATGACCGCGATACTCGGCATTTGAGAGGCATCGAGGGTGGTGAGTATCCAAATCACCTCTGCGGCGCGCGTTTGCGCGGCGATGGCGCGGGCGGGAATCCAGGCAATGGCCTTGTCTGAGCTCCAGATTTTATGACTTTTAGTGGCCTTTGGGGGGATTGGTATCAAGATGTTATATTCAACTGCCCCCACGACTGGGATTTCCGCCTCTTTCTCGGTTAGATACACGCGTCGGCGCTGTTTATCACAGGTTCGCAGATTGCCAGGATTGAAGCGGACGATCATATGAGCTTCGGCCTGCCGGACGGCGTGGGCTCCCCGCGCCGTCGCATAGGCTCGGTCTCCTAAAACAACTTCTCCAGCCCGGAAATGGTGGCGGCCCAATTTCTCGCCGCCGGAGTCATCCGTAAGTTCGACAGCGCGCAACCCGCCCGTGGACGGATCAACTTGAACGTGAGCACGCCACTGCACCGCCTTCTTCCCAGGCCCATTGATCACGGTTGCGTCTACCGCGCGCACAGGCCATCCACCCGCGGCTTGCGGCAGTTGGTCGGCAAGCACGCTTCCTAACACGTGCTCCAGCCAACTCTCGGCTTCGCGCAAACGATAAAATAAGCCGGGCCCCGTGATCTGGGCTACGTCCAACGCACTCGCCCATGCCGCCACATCCTTCAACGACAAATCCGACACGGCATAAGCCAGCGCCATGCGAATGAGTGCTGCGGCGTCGGGAACATTTCGGCAGCGCACCAAGGCCCTTGTGGCGCGAGCAGATTCTTCCAAGTCGGACGGCAGCAACGTCTGGACGTACTCCCAGTCTTCCTCATGAAGGGGCAATAGCTGCATAGGTAGATTTTGACGCGGTACTGGCTCAAATAGCCAGCCCGTTTTCAACAAACCCCTTTCAAACCGTGCGTGCGGTTTTCCCGCACACGGCTTAACGATGATCTTACTGGTGCGGCTTGCGCCGGGTAGCGCACGGTTCCGCGCAATCGATACAGACCCATTCCGTGAAACTGAGCGGCTGTCCACAGTACACGCCGCGTCGCTCGCTGCCCGCCACGCCGATGCATCCAGCGTACGAGCCGCTCATAGACGAAGCTGTCCATTTTCAGGAACACCCGAGACGATGTGCCCGTCCGGAAGTAGTTCCCCCAACCGCGAAGCACGGGGTTCAGTTTGGCGATGATCTGCTTCACGTCCTCCCCGCTGGCACGTTTATCGGTGATCTCCCGCACCCGGTCCCGGAGCCGCTTCGTGGCCTTCGGTGACGGCCAGCGGTGCATGTAATATGCCCGCGGGTTCCGCAGAATACTGCGCTTCTTGCGGATCGTACACCCCAGAAACACGAAGCTTTCCTTCCCACGCCGTAAGTCCACCATCCGCGTCTTCTCCGGATGCAGCCCCAAACCCAGCTTGCTCATCACAAACTGGATTTGTCGAAGCGCCTCCTTCGCCTTCGACTCCGTTGGCGCCATCACCACGAGGTGAGTAGGCCCGGGGAATCTCACCCCGAGCCTCTCTCAGAACCGTACTTGAACCTCTCAGCTCATACGGCTCCCGCCATGGAGCCACGCCGCTCGCCCATCTGCCAGTGCGCCCACAACTTCGGATCGCGTCTCGAGATGCGCGCGACCCAATGTGTCGCCCTGCGCAAATGACCGCGCAGCGTCTTGTATTTCCGTTCGGCCCAGCGGGCCAGCGATCGATCCAGTTGGCGCATCGGCGGATACAGCGCCGAGCGATAATACCGCCCGTAGTATTGGAGCCAGCCTCGGATCTTCGGGTTGAACATCCGCGACAGATCTTCGATTCGCTTGTCGCTGCGTAAATGCAGGTCCCAGCTTCGAATCTCCACCCGAATCGCTTTCACCGCCTTGTCGGAAACTGCCGGGCTGAAGTTGATGAAGAACTTCCCCTTGCGATTCTTCGATCTCCGCGGCCGAAATGTGTAGCCCAGAAAATCGAACTTCTCGTTCGGATACTTCCTCCGCCGATCATCATCCTTGCAATAGACAACCTTCGTCTTCTCCGGATGAAGCTCCAACCCACACTCCTTCAAGCGCGCGGCTATGGCAGCCCGAACCCCCTGGGCTTCCGCCTCTGTCCTGCAATGCACGATGGCATCGTCGGCGTACCGCTCAAAAGGCATGTGCGGATACTGCTTCGCCATCCATCGATCAAAAGCATAGTGCAGAAACAAATTGGCTAACAGAGGGCTGATGACCCCGCCTTGCGGCGTGCCCTTCTCACGCGGGACCAACTGGCCGTCCTCCTCTTGCACTGGCGCTTGCAGCCACCGCTCGATATAGAGGACCATCCACTGTTCCTTGGCGTGCTTCTTCACCGCCCGTAGCAGCAGATCTTGCGGGATGTTGTCAAAGAAGCCCTTGATGTCCAGATCCAAAATCCAGTCATAGCGCCAGCATCGCTGCCGCGCCTGCCCCACTGCATCCAGCGCCGACTTCCCCGGCCGATAGCCGTAGGAATCCGGATGGAACAGCGGGTCCACCGCCGGCTCCAGTCTCGACTTCACCACCTGTTGCGCGATCCGATCCGACACGGTCGGTATGCCCAGCTTCCTTTCCCCACCGTTCGCCTTCGGTATTTTTACCGTGCGCACCGGCGGTGGAAAGTAACTGCCCGACGACATCCGATTCCAGATCTTGTACAGGTTCCCTTTCCGGTTGCTCTCAAAATCCGCAATCGACTGCTCGTCGACCCCTGCCGCTCCTTGGTTCGCCTTCACTCGCTTATACGCTTCCCAGACCTCCCCCTTGGATATACAGAACGGCTTTGCCTCACTCATCGGCTCCTCCCATTCCTGGTTGGCTCATTGAATTTGGCCCCATAACACAACCCCTTCGCTCCATCCCGTTTCCGGGACTTCACCACTACTACGGGTTGTTCCGCCCCTGGGCTCCGCTTCCGTACTCTCGCCCTCGTGGTTCTTCCACTTGCGGCTTCTCCGTTCGCATCGGAGTCCCAGGTTCCCACGTTCCGCTCGACCGCCTCTGGCAAGTTCAGGCCACCTTAATGCCGGATGCCGCCCCGTCCGTAAGCAGGCCTTCGCCAGAGCTGATCCCGCAGTAACGACTCCCTGCGGTTTCGACATCGTCCCTACGCTTTCGACACGTCATCAGTGGTTCCCTTACGGTCCTCTCCTTGCCAGTCACCTGACCTGGTTCTTCCCAGGCCTTTTCCTTCTGTGCTCACGACCATGGCTCTTGACCACAGCCGCCGAAGGTGGTTTGGAACCTGCTCCTGCCAGCCGGTTCCGAGGGGCCTTCCCTCATCGATCAAGCAGTTACACACATTGGGCCCTCCTCGGCCCTTTGCGCTCGTGGCGCACAATCGTCGGCATATCGAATCAGTTTCCCGAGCGACCCACACTTGGCCGCCCACAACCGATCCAACAGGTGCAGGTAGATGTTCGCCAGCAACGGCGAGATCACTCCGCCCTGCGGGGTTCCCGCCAGCGTCTCCCTCACCGTTCCGTCTTCCATCACCCCGGCCCTTAGCCACTGCCGGATCAACTTCAATACCCGCCGATCCGAGATTCGCCCCCCCACCAGCACCATCAGCTTCTCCTGATCGATGCTGTCGAAGTAGCCCTTGATGTCTGCATCGACTACGAAGTCATGCCCTGGGTTCCCCGCTATGCGGATTGCTTCCAGAGCCTCCGTCGCGCTCTTCTTCGGTCGAAATCCGAAACTGCTCGCCTCGAAATCCGCCTCGAAGATCGGCTCGATCATGATCTTCGCCGCCATCTGCACCACCCGGTCCCGCACCGTCGGTATCCCCAGTGGCCGCTGCTTTCCGTCAGCTTTCGGTATGTATTGCCGCCTCACCGGTGAGGGGCGATATCGGCCTGCCCGAAGGTCGGCTTCAATGCCCGCCAGAAACTGGCCCACACCATCCTGCTCGATGTTCTCCAGCGTCTCGCGATCCACTCCCGCCGCGCCTCCGTTACTGCGCACCCGCCTCCATGCTTCCCACAGGACGTCACTCCTGTGGATCCGGTCGTACAGCGCATGAAATCGCCGTGTCTTACTCTGCTTGGCACACACCCATAGCTTGCGTTGGAGTTCTCGCACTTTATCTACTACCGGGTTGTTTTCCGTTTCCGGCATGCCCTCGCGCTTACCTCTCCACAAGCTCGATCAAAGCAGGGCCCCTTCCCTCCAGCGGGTTGTCTTGCACGCCTTCACTGGTACTACGGACCCCTCGGACTCCCCCCTGGCTCCTCGCGATTTCGGCCGTCCGGCTTTATACGCTCGGTCTTCGCCTGACTGGGCTGCCAGATAGGGTCTCTCCTGTTCCACATTCTTCTCTGGAAACGTGCCACCGCCCGCTACCCCGGAAAGGTCCAGCAGCCGTTCCGGTCCAGGCTGCTGTCTGTTGCCTTCGCCGTGACATGACCGGCTCGGCCCTTTCAAACACCTTTCGGCTGAAAATATGACGTGGCTGCAGCGTTCACTTGATGTTGCGGCCCGCTTCCTTGCTCTCCACAGAATGGACTTTTGACGCCCCGCTCGGACCGAAGGCATCTCTGCCCTAGCCTGGGGCCTGCTACCGGGCGCTCCGGCGCTTACCCGGACAAGACTCTCACTTGCTAGAAGAACGCGTCTTTCAGGACGCACCATGCCCTCAAGCTACTCCATCGCCCATAAAATAGCAATCCTTATTTAAACGCCTATGTGGCTCGACCTGGCCCTCCCACTCGCGTCTTCGGTTGGGGTGCTACTGCAGGTTCTCAACCCTACACTTCTGCCGAGCCTCCAATTCCCCAACCAGTTGGTGGGGACCAGCGCCCCTTCGCAGCTAATGACCCTCACGGCGGGTTATCTCCCGTTAGCGGTTAGCGGCGTAACGATTACCGGAACTGACCCCGCGGACTTCACCCAGGCTAACACTTGTGGCGACGGCATCCCGCCTGAGGCGAGGTGCACGATCAGCGTGACCTTCACGCCAACTGAGACCGGGCCGCGCGCGGCCTCGGTGACCGTGACAACCAACTCGGTCTCAGGTTCGCTGTCGACCGCCGTGAGCGGTACGGGCGAAGCTTCCGGACCAAACGCCACGCCCTCCCCAACCAGTCTGACTTTTGCCACCGAAATCGTCGATACAACCAGCGCCCCGCAGCCCGTCACACTGACCAACTATGGCGGGATGCCGCTCAACATCACCAGTATTACTGCCAGCGGCGACTTCACCGCGTCCAACAATTGCGGTTCCAGCCTAGCTGTCGGGGCGACATGCACCATCAATGTAACGTTCACACCCACGCAAGCCGCGGCACGCAGCGGAGCGCTGCTGGTCGCAGATAATGCGCCTGCCAGCCCTCAGAGGGTCACCCTCATCGGCATGGGTACAGTCGTCCAACTCAATCCACCCACCATGAGCTTTAAAGTGACGTGCAGCGGTTTCTCCGGGCCGTGCAGTTCCCAGACGTTGACAAAGACGCTGACCAATCTCAGCGGCCGGACGCTCAGCATTACAGGCATCAAGATCTCTGGGCCCGGTTTTTCGCAGACTAACAACTGCGGATCGAGCGTAGGGGCGTTCGCGTCTTGCACGATCAAGGTGACTTTCTCTCCCGGCGGACCAGGAGCGTTGTCCGGCACGATCGAAATCGGCGACAACGGCGGAGGTAGCCCGCAGACGGTCTCTCTGTCGGGATCGGCAGTATGCGGAGAGAATTGCTGCCCGCCCTGGATTTGTCACAGGCCGCCGGGTGGCGATTAGAGCTCGTCCTGCGGGACAACGCGCAACATCTTTTTTCTCTACGGCAGGCTGTAACTACCGCGCCGGCGTGGGGTTGTCTGCTGTGGTGGCACACTGAGGAGAGGCCACTACGGAGACGCCGTGCACTTGACATATAGAGGATCTTCATATATAGTCGATCTCTATATGGACCTGCTGCAAGGCACCCTTGAAATGCTGGTGCTCCGCACCCTCCTGCCCGGCCCCCTCCACGGCTACGGCGTCGCCAAATCCATTCGTAGTACCTCAAAAGAGGCCCTCGACATCGAGTTCGGCTCGCTCTACCCCGCCCTGAAGCGGCTCGAAATGAAGGGCTGGATCGCTTCCGCTTGGGAAACGTCCGAACACAACCGGCGCGCCAAGTTCTACAAGCTCACTGCCGCAGGCCGCAAGCAACTGGCGCGCGAACATTCCAAGTGGGCCGGCTTCGTGAGCGCCGTCGGCCGCATCATGGGTCCGCTGCCGGAGGTGAAAGGATGATGCTCTGGAACCGTCTCCAATATCTGTGGCCGCCGCGGCGGCGCCGGGAAGATCGCGAAATGCGCGAGGAACTGGGATCGCTCGCCGGTATAGCGGGCAGCCGCGAGCTCGGCAACCTCACGCTGGTGATGGAAGATGGCCGCGCGGCCTGGGGCTGGACGTGGCTCGAAAGCATTCTCCGCGACATCCGCTATTCGCTGCGGGCGCTGGCCAGACAGCCGGCATTCGCGGCGGTGGCAGTGCTCTCCCTGGCCCTGGCCATCGGCGCCAATAGCGCCATCTTCAGCTTTGCGGATGCGCTGCTGCTGCGTCCCCTGCCGGTCCGGAATCCGGCGGCACTATGGGACGTCACCAGTTCCACGCCCGACAATCCTTTTGAGGGCATGTCTTATCCGGATTACCGCGATCTGCGCGATAAAAGCCGGTCATTCAGCGGGCTGGCCGCCTATCGCCTGACTACCGTGGCAGCCGCCGCCGATCCCGCATCGCCGGCCCGGATGCAATACGCGGACCTGGTGAGCGGCAACTTTTTTTCGGTCGCGGGCGTAACGCCTGCACTCGGCCGCGCGTTTCGGCCGGATGAAACGGCGGGGCACGCCCAGCCGGCCGCCATGATCAGCTACGACTTCTGGCGGCAGAATTACGCCGGCGACCCGTCCGCGATCGGACGGACACTGCGCATCAATGGGATGGTGTTCACCATCGTGGGCGTGGTCCCCGCGTCGTTCACCGGCCTCGACCGTTTCCTGCTGCCCGGCATCTACGTTCCCCTCGGTATGGCGCAGCGCCTGGAGGGCGACGCGGCCGATCCGCTGGAGGACCGCGGCCGTCACGACCTGGTGGTGAAGGGGCGATTGAACTCGGGCGTTTCCCAGAAATCGGCGCGGGCGGAGCTGGCGATTATCGGGTCCGCTCTCGATCGTGAGTATCCCAAAACAAATCGCGACCGGCATATCGCGGTTCGCACCGAGCTGCAAAGGCGCATCCAGCAGTCGCCGCAACTGCTCGCGCTGGCCAAGATGCTCATGGGGCTGGTCGCGCTGATCCTGATCATTGCCTGCTCCAACGTGGCGAATCTGTCGCTGGCCAGGGGCCGTGCACGCAGCCGGGAGATCGCCATACGGCTGTCCATCGGCGCGGGAAGGAAGCGCGTAGTGCGCGAGTTGATGATCGAGAGCCTCATCGTAGCGCTGGCGGGCGGCGCGGCGGGCCTGTTCGTAGCCTACGGAGGCATACGGCTGCTCGATACCATGAGCGTACCCAGCGACCCACCGAACGTGCTGAGCGTGCAACTGGACTGGCGGGTGGTCGAGTTCAGCCTGCTGGCGGCGCTGGTGAGTTGCATCTTCTTCGGCCTGGTTCCGGCCTGGCAGACGGCGCGGACGGACTTCGTCAGGGCCCTGAAGACCGGCGGGGATAGCCCGTCCGGCAAGGGGCGCACGCTCGGCCGCGACGTTCTGGTGGCCGGCCAGATCGCGCTCGCCATGGTGGTGCTGATCGCCGCGGGCATGTTCCTGGCGGGCTTCCGGAACATGCTGGTGATGCCGGCCGAATTCCGTACGGACCACCTGATCAGTTTCGATACCGCGCCCGCCGTGCTGCACTATTCGCCCGAACAGACCAAGGCCTTCTACCATGCGCTGGCCGGCCGCGTGCGCACTATGGCCGGCGTGGCGGCGGTGGCGATGACCGAGGCGCTGCCGCTGTCGCCCGCGCAGACCGTCATCAGGGTAGCGCCCGAAGGGTATCAGTTCCCGAAAGGCCGCGAAACAACCCTCGCGTTCGGCGCGGCGGTGGATGCCGGTTACTTCCGCACACTGCACGTCGAGATCCAGCGCGGGCGCGCGTTTACCGATGACGACCGCGCCGGATCGCGACGCGTGGCCATCGTGAACGAGCAGTTTGCAAAGACCTACTGGCCGGGTCAGGATCCGATCGGAAAACGGCTCCGGCTGGACAGCGCGGACGGACCGGCGGCGGAAGTTGTGGGAGTGGCCAAGACCGGGCACTATCTGGCCGTGAACGAGACGCCGTCCGAGTTCGTGTATGTTCCCTACGAGCAAAACCCGCGCTCGCGGATGACGCTGGTGGTGGAATCGGTAGGCGATGCGAGTGCACTCGCAAAGCCGCTGCGCGAGGCGGTTCGATCGATCGACGGCAACGTGCCTGTATTCAACCTGCGCACCGTGGCGACGCTGTACGAAAGCCGGGTGACGGATACGTGGCTGCAGTTTTTCCAGATGGTGGGGACCATGGGCTTCATCGGCCTGGCGCTCGCCACCACCGGGCTGTACGGGCTGATCGCCTACACGGTGAGCCGCCGCGTGAAAGAGTTCGGCATCCGCGTCGCCATTGGCGCAAGACACCGCGACGTGGTGTGGCTGGTAGAGCGCCGCGGGCTGATCCTGGCGGGCGTGGGTATCGTAATCGGCGGAGTGCTCACGGCTTTGGCGGCGCCGATGCTCGCGGCTGGCTTTCCGGGGCTGGGCGTATCGTCTGCCGCAGCGTACGTTTTGGTAGCGCTGGTGCTGCTGATGGTCAGCGCGGTGGCCAGCTATCTGCCGGCGCGGCGGGCGGCGGGCCTCGATCCGCTGCGGGCCCTGCGCAACGAATAGCAACCCGCTGGTACTTCAATAGCTCTTCAATAGCTG